>NZ_AP025754.1:0-5358450 GCF_030295215.1 Escherichia sp. KS167_9B | reverse complement strand
GAAAAACACTTACTAAGGCGTTTTTTATTTGGTGATATTTTTTTCAATATCATGCAGCAAACGATGCAACATTGCCGTGTCTCGTTGCTCTAAAAGCCCCAGCCGTTGTTGTAACCAGTCGACCAGTTTTGTGTCATCTGCCACTGCCATGGTCGTCAGCAATGACATGGCTCGTTCGCGTAAAGCTTGCAGTTGATGTTGGTCTGCCGTTGTGTCACTTTTGGCCGGTTGTTGTATTAATGTTGCTAATTGATAGCAATAAACCATCACCGCCTGTCCCAGATTCAGCGAAGGATAATCTGCCACCATCGGGACACCAGTAAGAACGTCAGCCAAGGCTAACTCCTCGTTAGTCAGCCCGGAATCTTCGCGACCAAACACCAGCGCTGCATGGCTCATCCACGAGGATTTTTCCTCTAACAGCGGCACCAGTTCCACCGGCGTGGCGTAGTAATGATATTTCGCCCGACTGCGTGCAGTGGTGGCGACAGTGAAGTCGACATCGTGTAACGATTCAGCCAGAGTTGGGAAAACTTTAATATTATCAATAATATCACCAGATCCATGTGCAACCCAGCGGGTAGCTGGCTCCAGGTGTGCCTGACTATCGACAATTCGCAGCTCGCTAAACCCCATCGTTTTCATTGCCCGCGCCGCTGCCCCAATATTTTCTGCTCTGGCGGGTGCGACCAGAATAATCGTTATACGCATATTGACACTCTTCTTGACCTAATAACCGCGCACAGGGTGATCATTGTCAACTTATTACGCGGATCGAATTTACAAACCCTTAACGTAAGTCGCAGAAAAAGCCCTTCACTTAACTTAAAAAAGTCTAAACTATTTCCTGACTATACTAATGGTTGAATTGTTAAAAAATGCTACATATCCTTCTGTTTACTTAGGATAATTTTATAAAAAATAAATCTCGACAATTGGATTCACCACGTTTATTAGTTGTATGATGCAACTAGTTGGATTATTAAAATAATGTGACGAAAGCTAGCATTTAGATACGATGATTTCATCAAACTGTTAACGTGCTACAATTGAACTTGATATATGTCAACGAAGCGTAGTTTTATTGGGTGTCCGGCCCCTCTTAGCCTGTTATGTTGCTGTTAAAATGGTTAGGATGACAGCCGTTTTTGACACTGTCGGGTCCTGAGGGAAAGTACCCACGACCAAGCTAATGATGTTGTTGACGTTGATGGAAAGTGCATCAAGAACGCAATTACGTACTTTAGTCATGTTACGCCGATCATGTTAATTTGCAGCATGCATCAGGCAGGTCAGGGACTTTTGTACTTCCTGTTTCGATTTAGTTGGCAATTTAGGTAGCAAACATGCAGACCCCGCACATTCTTATCGTTGAAGACGAGTTGGTAACACGCAACACGTTGAAAAGTATTTTCGAAGCGGAAGGCTATGATGTTTTCGAAGCGACAGATGGCGCGGAAATGCATCAGATCCTCTCTGAATATGACATCAACCTGGTGATCATGGATATCAATCTGCCGGGTAAGAACGGTCTTCTGTTAGCGCGTGAACTGCGCGAGCAGGCGAATGTTGCGTTGATGTTCCTGACTGGCCGTGACAACGAAGTCGATAAAATTCTCGGCCTCGAAATCGGTGCAGATGACTACATCACCAAACCGTTCAACCCGCGTGAACTTACTATTCGTGCACGCAACCTGCTGTCCCGTACCATGAATCTTGGTACTGTCAGCGAAGAACGTCGTAGCGTTGAAAGCTACAAGTTCAATGGTTGGGAACTGGACATCAACAGCCGTTCGCTGATCGGCCCTGATGGCGAGCAGTACAAGCTGCCGCGCAGTGAGTTCCGCGCCATGCTTCACTTCTGTGAAAACCCAGGCAAAATTCAGTCCCGTGCTGAACTGCTGAAGAAAATGACCGGCCGTGAGCTGAAACCACACGACCGTACTGTAGACGTGACGATCCGCCGTATTCGTAAACATTTCGAATCTACGCCGGATACGCCGGAAATCATCGCCACCATTCACGGTGAAGGTTATCGCTTCTGCGGTGATCTGGAAGATTAATCGGCTTTACCACCGTCAAAAAAACGGCGCTTTTTAGCGCCGTTTTTATTTTTCAACCTTATTTCCAGATACGTAACTCATCGTCCGTTGTAACTTCTTTACTGGCTTTCATTTTCGGCAGTGAAAACGCATACCAGTCGATATTACGGGTCACAAACATCATGCCGGCCAGCGCCACCATCAGCACACTGGTTCCCAATAACAGTGCGCTATCGGTAGAGTTGAGCAGTCCCCACATCACACCATCCAGCAACAACAGCGCGAGAGTAAACAACATGCTGTTGCGCCAGCCTTTTAATACCGCCTGCAAGTAAATACCGTTCATTAACGCCCCTATCAGGCTGGCGATTATCCATGCCACGGTAAAACCGGTATGTTCAGAAAGCGCCAGCAAGAGCAAATAAAACATCACCAATGAAAGCCCCACCAGTAAATATTGCATCGGGTGTAAACGTTGATCGGTAAGCGTTTCAAAAACAAAGAAGGCCATAAAAGTCAGCGCAATCAGCAAAATAGCGTACTTAGTCGCCCGATCCGTTAATTGGTATTGATCGGCTGGCGTCGTCACTGCGACGCTAAACGCCGGGAAGTTTTCCCAGCCGGTATCATTACCTGAAGCAAAACGCTCACCGAGATTATTAGCAAACCAGCTGCTTTGCCATTGCGCCTGAAAACCAGACTCGCTGACTTCCCGTTTGGCTGGCAGAAAATCACCTAAAAAACTGGGATGCGGCCAGTTGCTGGTTAAGGTCATTTCGCTATTACGCCCGGCAGGCACCACAGAAAGATTGCCGGTACCGCTTAAATTCAGCGCCATATTCAGCTTCAGGTTCTGCTTGCGCCAGTCCCCTTCGGGTAAAGGGATATGCACGCCCTGCCCGCCTTGCTCTAACCCGGTGCCGGGTTCAATGGTCAGCGCCGTTCCGTTAACGTCAGGCGCTTTCACCACACCAATACCACGCGCATCCCCGACGCTAATCACAATAAATGGCTTGCCTAAGGTGATATTTGGCGCGTCGAGTTCGCTAAGACGCGAAACATCGAAATCGGCTTTTAGCGTTAAATCACTGTGCCAGACCTGACCGGTATAAATCCCAATCTTGCGTTCTTCCACGTTCTGATTGCCATCAACCATCAATGACTCAGGTAACCAAAAATGGATAAAACTTCGTTTCCGCTCCACGGTTTTATCCTCTTCCTGCACCGTATAAAGCTCGGTCACAGGAATAGCGATGAGCGGCCCAACGAGTTTTTGCGGCCCGCTGGTACTTTGGCGAATCGCATCTTCCACATCGCTACGATAATCGGCACGTTCGACAATCAGCTGCCGAATCAGCATTATCGGAATCAACAACAGCAATACTGCACCAAACAGGGTGGTCATTTTCCAGAACAGGGGGGATTTCAACATAGTCTTCTCCTTTGCAATGGCAGCAGGATACGAAGGCTATGTGGGAAGAATTTGAAGCTATGTGAAGTGACGGTGAAGTCGAAGCGAGGCCAGCACGCCACCTTCCTGCACGTTGTGCAGCGTGACTTCGCCGTTAAACAAACGGGCGACCTCACTGGCGAACGCCAACCCCAGACCACTACTTTTTTGCCCATTCGCACGCGGCAAAGAGTAAAAGCGCTCAAAAACACGCGACAGGGCGTAGTCAGGAATACCACTACCGGTATCCAGCACCTTAAGCGTAACGTGTTCATGATCCACTTCAGCGCTTAGCGTTATACGACCGCCCTCGGGGGTAAAATCGATGGCGTTATCCAATAAATTCCCCAGCGCCTGCTCCAGTAACGCCGATTCAGCAGCAACGTTAACCTCTGTGGGCATAACATGTAGAGTGATGTTTTTTTCCGCCAACTGCACGGTGCGCGCTTCGCTGATGCGGCGAAATAATGCCGCCACATCAACAGCAGTCAGAACGACTTCCTGACGATTCTCCAGTCTTGCCTGGCGTAGTAACGTTTCCACCAGCGCCTGCATTCGCGCATTTTGTGTCAGAATGTTGTCAGTAAAACGAGCCACCACTTCCGGCGGCGGACCTTCGCGTAAAATTTCCGCCGCACCACGAATCGCCGCCAGTGGGCTTTTTAGCTCATGAGTTAACGCATAAACATACTGCTCAATATAGTTTTTCCCTTCCAGCTTCACGCGCATACTTTCCAGCGCCTGAGCGAGTTTACGCAGCTCGCTACTACCGAGATCGGGGAGAGGAACGGGCTTATTGTCAGTGACAGAATCAGCATAGCGAGTGAGCCGGGCAATGGAGCGGTTGATCCACCAAACCATGCCTGCGCCAATCACCAGTGCAATCCCCAACAAAATGGCGCTGGCCCATAAAATTCGCCGCTCGCTGCGCTTAATGACCGGAGCCATCGCCGCGTTCGGTTTGCCTACGCTCAAAACGCCAATAAGCCGCGAGCCGTCCATAATCGGCGCGGCAACATACATCACAGAACTTTCGGGATCGGCAGGATTTTGCAACGTGCTGCGCGCACCATACTGACCACGCAACGTTAGCCAGACGTCATTCCAGCGCGAATAATCCTGTCCAACGGCTTTATTTGCCGAATCGAACAATACTTTGCCCTGCGCATCGGTCATATAGACATGATATTCATTGCGCACTTTGTTAATGCCACCGATATTGGCGCGAAACGGCCGATGTTGTAGCTGATTAAACGCCTGCGCCAGTTGCCCATGCGTTGGGTCCCCAGAGAGCAAATCGGGACGCGCCAGCTCCGCCAGCAACGTTGCGGTGTCGATCAACGTCCCCTCCGTTGCTCTTCGCACGCCCGGTTTAACTTCTTTGACAAAAATTGCCAGTACGAACCAGGCCGCCACTGCCACCAGTAAAAAATAGCCCAGCAACAACCGCATGCCGATACGCATTACAGTCCCCTCAGGCTATATCCCATGCCGCGATGAGTATTAATCGGGGAAAGATCGGGGTTAATGGCGCGCAGCTTGGCACGCAGCGTTTTAATGTGGGTATCGACGGTGCGATCGTAGGTGTCCTGCGCATCTTCCCATACGCTATCCATCAGTTGCTGGCGGGACCAGACGCGGCCCGGTGACTTGAGTAACGTCTTCAACAATAAAAACTCATACCGAGTCAGCGCTAATGGCGTGTCAAACCAGCTGATCTGCGCCGCGGGTTCATTCAATTCAAAATGTCCAATACGGATGACGGGAGACGGCGTCGAGAACTTCTTCACCCGACGCAGTAAGGTGCGCACCCTGGCGCACACTTCGCGGGGTGAAAACGGTTTAGCCACGTAGTCGTCAGCACCAATTTCCAGCCCAAGCAGGCGATCGACCTCTTCACTTCGGGCCGTCAGGAACAGTACAGGTAACGCCGGATGGAGCGCCAGTAACTGGCGGCACAATTCAAAGCCGCTAATATCCGGCAGACCAACATCGAGAATCATGACGTCGGGTACCTGCTGGCGAGCTTTATCCAGCACCGGCAAGCCTCGCTCAAAGACCTCGACGGCAAAACCTTCCTGCTGCAACATGTAGACCAGCGTGTCGGCGATCCCTTGCTCGTCTTCTACTAACCAGACCGTTTCCCGTTGCATAAATCGCCTCTGTTATTGCCGCCACGGCATGACAGGAACCGCGCTAATCGCGTTTTTCGGCGAACCTTCTACAACTTTGTCGGAGTAAGCCAGATAAGCGAGCGCGTTGCGTTTGGCATCATAAAAGCGCACGACCTGTAACGACTTAAAGACCAGGGACGTGCGTTTTTTGAAAACTACCTCGCCCTGAGCTTTGCCGTTTTTAATACGATCCGACAGTTCAATCGGCCCGACTTGCTGACAAGAAATAGCCGCATCGGAAGTATCTTCCGCCAGGCCCAATCCCCCTTTAATACCGCCGGTTTTCGCCCGGCTCACATAGCAGGTGACATTTTTCACATCGGGATCGTCAAAGGCTTCCACAACAATTTTGTGATCAGGGCCGATCATTTTAAATACAGTGTCGACCGAACCAATCTCTTCTGCATGAGCCAACGGCCCCAGCATTATCAGGCTTAAAGACAGAATCAAATGCTTGTATTTCATATTGTTACCATTTTTATCTATTACATGAGCAATTAGTTCACCACGATAAATAACATATTGATTAAGAACAAAATCTCAATACTTTTATTTCCGTCAAGCCCTAAAACATACGCTACTAAGAAAAAAACACTGAATGCTAAAACAGCAAAAAATGCTATTATCCAATTACCTGATGTCAGGTGCTCGTTGTTGAAAGGATGAGGATATTTTATGGATCAGGCCGGCATTATTCGCGACCTTTTAATCTGGCTGGAAGGTCATCTGGATCAGCCCCTGTCGCTCGACAATGTAGCGGCGAAAGCAGGTTATTCCAAGTGGCACTTACAGAGAATGTTTAAAGATGTCACTGGTCATGCTATTGGCGCGTATATTCGTGCTCGTCGTTTGTCGAAATCGGCGGTCGCACTACGCCTGACTGCGCGTCCAATTCTGGATATCGCGCTGCAATACCGCTTCGACTCTCAACAGACATTTACTCGCGCATTCAAGAAGCAGTTTGCCCAAACTCCTGCTCTTTACCGCCGTTCTCCTGAATGGAGCGCCTTTGGTATTCGCCCGCCGCTGCGTCTGGGTGAATTCACCATGCCAGAGCACAAATTTGTCACCCTGGAAGATACGCCGCTGATTGGTGTTACCCAGAGTTACTCCTGTTCGCTGGAACAAATCTCTGATTTCCGCCATGAAATGCGTTATCAGTTCTGGCACGATTTTCTTGGCAACGCGCCGACCATTCCGCCTGTGCTCTACGGCCTGAATGAAACGCGTCCGAGCCAGGATAAAGACGACGAGCAAGAGGTGTTCTATACCACCGCATTAGCCCAGGATCAGGCAGATGGCTATGTATTGACCGGGCATCCTGTGATGCTGCAAGGCGGTGAATATGTGATGTTTACCTATGAAGGTCTGGGAACAGGCGTGCAGGAGTTTATCCTGACGGTATACGGAACGTGCATGCCAATGCTTAACCTGACGCGCCGTAAAGGTCAGGATATTGAGCGATACTACCCGGCAGAAGATGCCAAAGCGGGAGATCGCCCAATTAATCTGCGCTGTGAACTGCTGATTCCGATCCGTCGTTAACGCTGCAGCTCATCTAATGCAGGGGCGTCCAGATGCGAGATGTCCCCTGCGGTTTCAACCACCCAGCCAGACGCCAGCCACAAGCTTTCCTGATAATCCACGCGCGAAATAGAACAGTTACGCAGACGTAAGCGACGCTCTGCCCATGCTGGTAATCCGAGAATCGTACTCACCAGGCATCCCAGTGCAATACCGTGGCTCACCAGCAGCGGTCGGCTTCCCTGCGGTAATTCCCGACAAGATTCCAGTGCCGCATTGACACGATCGCTGAGCTCCTGCATAGACTCGCCTTCAGGAATACGTCCGTCGACAGTGCCATTGACCAGTTGGCGACGCCAGTTTTCTTCTTCTTCGGTGAGTGAATCGATATTTCTTGTTTCCAGTACACCCATATTTAATTCACGCAGGCGAGAATCAAAGATGATGTCACAGCCGCAGGCCTGGGCGATGATTTCCGCCGTGCGGCGGGTGCGCCCTAAATCGCTACTGATGATATGCGTAATGCCAAGCTCTTTGGCACGGGTCGCCACCTGCATCGCCTGTTGCTCACCTTTGGCAGTCAGCGGGCTGTCAGACTGGCCCTGAATACGTCGCTCGGCGTTCCACTGCGTTTCACCGTGGCGGACTAGGTATACCTGTAACATGCTTTTTTTCCGTATACTGCTGTAACGTTAATTTTCTGAGTAATGCTGATTATGCACCAAGTTGTCTGTGCGACCACCAATCCCGCTAAAATTCAGGCCATTCTGCAGGCATTTCACGAGATCTTCGGCGAAGGATCCTGCCATATTGCATCCGTTGCCGTCGAGAGCGGTGTACCGGAACAGCCCTTTGGTAGTGAGGAAACGCGCGCTGGCGCACGAAATCGGGTGGCAAATGCTCGCTGTTTACATCCAGAGGCTGATTTTTGGGTGGCGATTGAAGCAGGGATTGATGGTGACAGCACCTTCAGTTGGGTGGTGATTGAAAACGCCAGCCAGCGTGGCGAAGCGCGTTCGGCAACTTTGCCGTTGCCTGAGGTGATTCTGGAGAAAGTGCGTGAAGGCGAGGCGCTCGGCCCTGTGATGTCGCATTATACCGGCATTGATGAAATTGGCCGTAAAGAAGGTGCAATCGGCGTATTTACCGCCGGGAAGCTCACTCGCGCCAGCGTCTATCACCAGGCGGTGATCCTGGCGCTGAGTCCGTTTCATAATGCCGTGTATCAGTGATCTTTCAGCAACACCTCTTCCAGCCACTGGCGCAGCTCGACAGGCGCGGCTTTCAGACTGTTAGATCCACGCGTAATCGTCGCGATGCCAGCGCCGAGTTCATTTTTCAACTCACGCTGGCTCATTTCGCCGCGCAACAGCTCTTCGACAATACGCACGCGAGTCCCCAACGCTTCGCGCTCATCTGGCGTCAGCATCAGGTTTAACAACGGTAAATGGAGATCGTTTTGGTAGGCATTCTTAAGCAGGTCGACAAAACGTAACCACTCCTGGTGACGCTGTTCTGCCATCGCTGCTGAATAGGGTGATTGTTGGGCCATAATATGTCGCCATTGTTAGCGGGGGAAGCAAAATACCTCCCCCGGTTGTACTCGCTAAAGAGTACGATAGCATATCATAAACGTGCGGATCAGTAACGACGTCCCCATTCCGTGGCGCTCATCAACGTTGGTTTATCCCCCATGAAATAGCGGTAGTAAGCGTCATAAGCCAGCACGTTCTTCACATAACCGCGCGTCTCGGAGAACGGAATACTCTCGACAAATGCCACTGCGTCGATACGACCAGCGCTATTGCCAAGCCAGGTGCGCACTCGTCCAGGTCCGGCGTTATAAGCTGCTGAGGCGAAAATACGGTTATTGCCAAACTGCTGATAAACATATTGCAGGTAACTGGTGCCGATGTTGATGTTCGTTTCCGGATCCAGCAATTGCCCAGGGCTGCTGTAGCCAGGAATAGAGAACATCTTCACCGTATGGGTCGCCGTACCAGGCATAATCTGCATCAGCCCGCTGGCCCCTACCGGTGACTTCACTTTCGGATTCCAGGCACTCTCCTGACGGGCAATCGCCATCGCATAGCTTTGCGGGATCTCCTTACCGCTGGTGTAACGTTTGAAAAGATCGTTGTAGGCCAGCGGGAATCGCTCTTCCAGATGATCCCACAACTTCCCGGCGATCGTCGCCTGAACGCTGAGATCCCACCATTGGTTGTTGAAAGCATACCGTGCCAGCTGTGCCTGCTCTGTTTTTGACTTGCTCTTCACCAGATTGGCCCACTCGCTACGCGCGGTGTTATCGAGATTCCAGTACATCAACTCGCGCACGCGCGCCATCTCCGGCCCCTGAGTCAGAGTGCTGTCAACATTCTGCGGCGCTTTATCAATCTTCAGCTCATACTCTTCGCCGATGCGCTGTGCAGCAACCATCGGGTAGAAACCACGCTGTTGCATAAGTTGATGCAGAATCTCTTTCGCTTCAGCTTCACGTCCGCGTTCCAGCAATAAATCGGCCTGCCAGTAACGCCATTCATCTTTCTCTTTCGCTTCCATCGGCAAACGCGCCAGCCAGGTATTCAGGCCACGCCGATCGCCAGTACCAAGCGCCATCCGCACTCGGCGTTCAATCAACGAGGTGGATTGCGAGCGCATAATGGCGTCATCGCGCCATTTCGCCTGCTCGTCGGTGACATCGTTGCCCATCAAACGCCAGGCGACGATATCGCGCAGTTCCTGAATCTGATCTTCATTAAGCTGCTGTGCCTGAGCAAGCGATGGAATCATCAGCCGTGCATTTTCAGCATCCTGCCGCGCCACGCTGGCAAACGCCACCGCCGCCATTTGACGGGTAAAATCGGTCGCACCGGTTGTACGCGCGAAGGTCAGTACCGTATTAGGGTTGTTCGCCAGAGAAATAATCGCCGAGGCGATAGTCTGGTAATCAGCAGGCATCTGCCCTGCCAGCACTGTCACCAGGCCTGTGTTACCCGCTTTCATCGCCAGACGGATACGCTCCAGATACGCCAGCGGATCTTGTTTGCCTGACGCACGCCAGACGCTAAATAACTTGTCACAGGCGTTAGGCTGGCTCTTGCCGGTTAGCCACAGCTCTTTCGCCCCTTGCCAGGCTTCTTCACTCTGCCCGGTGTTCCATTTCGCATAGTAGTAATTACATTGCGCTTCGGTAGTTCCGGGCTTTTCCGGGCTAAAGGCTAACAAGCCACGCCAGTCTTCACGCCGCGCCAGTTCATTGACGAAACGAGATTGCAGCGTGCGAGCGGGAGGAAGCGTGGGGTTAGCGCGAACAAAGTTAGTGACCGTCACCGCCGGTTGATTCATCAGGTCATCGGTGATCTGGCGGTATTCCAGATAGGGATAAAGTGGATAATCCTTCAATCCAGGCATCATTTGTTCGACCACATCCATTTGTCGATTATCCCAGGCCTGCTTAATTTGCGCGTAACGGCTACGCTGCTCATCCAGTGAGTCGGCTCGCGCCACGCTGCTGACCGTCAGCAGACAGACACCGACAGCCAACAGCCGCCAGGTAACGTGTTTGGCTTTTTCCACAAGCGCATCCTCTAAGTGTCAATACATCAATGCAGCGTCATGCCGCGTAATAGATTTATGCTAACCAGTCATTGCCGTTTACGCCACGTTACGGACACTTTTTTACTTTTACTGCGAGGGTGATCGACCGGCTGGGATTAGATAAGGAAACAGGCTACACTTCGCCTTTGAAAACTCATCATCACGATAAACATAGAGGCGAAGTCCAACGTGGCTCAATTCGTTTATACCATGCATCGTGTCGGCAAAGTTGTTCCGCCGAAACGTCATATTTTGAAAAACATCTCTCTGAGTTTCTTCCCTGGGGCAAAAATTGGTGTCCTGGGTCTGAACGGCGCGGGTAAGTCTACCCTGCTGCGCATTATGGCGGGCATTGATAAAGACATCGAAGGTGAAGCGCGTCCGCAACCGGATATCAAGATTGGTTACCTGCCGCAGGAACCTCAGCTGAACCCGGAACACACCGTGCGTGAGTCCATTGAAGAAGCGGTTTCTGAAGTGGTTAACGCTCTGAAACGTCTGGATGAAGTGTATGCGCTGTATGCCGATCCGGATGCCGATTTTGACAAGCTGGCCGCTGAACAAGGCCGTCTGGAAGAGATCATTCAGGCTCATGACGGTCATAACCTGAACGTTCAGCTGGAGCGTGCGGCTGATGCGCTGCGTCTGCCGGACTGGGACGCGAAAATCGCTAACCTTTCCGGTGGTGAGCGTCGTCGCGTGGCGTTGTGCCGCCTGCTGTTGGAAAAACCAGACATGCTGCTGCTCGACGAACCGACCAACCACCTGGATGCCGAATCCGTAGCGTGGCTGGAACGCTTCCTGCACGACTTCGAGGGCACCGTGGTGGCGATTACCCACGACCGTTACTTCCTCGATAACGTTGCAGGCTGGATCCTCGAACTTGACCGCGGTGAAGGTATTCCGTGGGAAGGTAACTACTCCTCCTGGCTGGAGCAGAAAGATCAGCGTCTGGCGCAGGAAGCTTCACAAGAAGCAGCGCGTCGTAAGTCGATCGAGAAAGAGCTGGAGTGGGTACGTCAGGGAACTAAAGGCCGTCAGTCGAAAGGTAAAGCACGTCTGGCGCGCTTTGAAGAGCTGAACAGCACCGAATATCAGAAACGTAACGAAACCAACGAACTGTTTATTCCACCTGGACCGCGTCTGGGCGATAAAGTGCTGGAAGTCAGCAACCTGCGTAAATCTTACGGCGATCGTCTGCTGATTGATGATCTGAGCTTCTCGATCCCTAAAGGGGCGATCGTCGGGATCATCGGTCCGAACGGCGCGGGTAAATCAACCCTGTTCCGTATGATCTCTGGTCAGGAACAGCCAGACAGCGGCACCATCACTTTAGGTGAAACGGTGAAACTGGCATCTGTCGATCAGTTCCGTGACTCAATGGATAACAGCAAAACCGTTTGGGAAGAAGTTTCCGGCGGGCTGGATATCATGAAGATCGGTAACACCGAGATGCCAAGCCGCGCCTACGTTGGCCGCTTTAACTTTAAAGGGGTTGATCAGGGTAAACGCGTTGGCGAACTCTCCGGTGGTGAGCGTGGTCGTCTGCATCTGGCGAAGCTGCTGCAGGTTGGCGGCAACATGCTGCTGCTCGACGAACCGACCAACGACCTGGATATCGAAACCCTGCGTGCGCTGGAAAACGCCCTGCTGGAGTTCCCGGGCTGCGCGATGGTTATCTCGCACGACCGTTGGTTCCTCGACCGTATCGCCACACACATTCTGGATTACCAGGATGAAGGTAAAGTTGAGTTCTTTGAAGGTAACTTTACCGAGTACGAAGAGTACAAGAAACGCACGCTGGGCGCAGACGCGCTGGAGCCGAAGCGTATCAAGTACAAGCGTATTGCGAAGTAATGCGTAAAATGCCGGATGCGGCGCGCCAGCATCGCATCCGGTAATAGTTAAATGATTAATGGGAGGCAAGTTCCCGGAAAAAGGCAGGATTTTCTTTAATTGTGGCAAGTACTTTTGCAGCCAATCCCGTAGGATTTCTTCGCTTCGATTCCCAGCTTTTAATGGTATCCACACTGGTTCCCAGAGCTTTTGCCATCTCACTTTGCGAAACGTTGAGTTGCTCACGAATAGCTTTAACATCCGCAATTTCGTAGCGGGTCACCCGTGCAGGTTCTTTTAAACCTTGTTTAATCTCGACAGCCTCTTCCAGAGAGGTTTTCAACTCATCAAAAAAACTCATTTTATACCTCACCTTTGAGCAGTTTCGTCAACTTCTTTAGTTGAGCTTTTTCCGTATCTGTCAGACTGTCTTTGGCATTCTTCGGATAGGCCATAATCAAATAAATAATCTCTTCCGTCGCCAGAAAGTAAATTATTCTGACACTACCACTTTTTCCCTGTGAACCCGCAGCCATTCGGACTTTACGCAATCCACCAGTCTGCTGAATGAGATCACCTTTATCGGGAGTTCCGATGAGTTCTTTTTGCAATTCCTTTAATTCATCATCGGTTGCAATCTGCTTGATCTGACGCGTAAACATTGGCGTCTCTATAAATATTATCGCCTTGCCCATTACCCCTCCCTGGCAGGTACATTGTACACCAAAATGGAGTACTAAGTACACTTTTGAATCAGTAATATCACTCAACATCTTATAAAGATGATTATCCCTGCTCCCCCATCATCTCCCGCACCAGCTCCACGCAGCGCAGGAAACGGCTGTCGTAATCGTCCTCTTCAACCCGCACAAATTCGATATTGTTCTTTTCCAGCATCTCCACCAGCAAGTTCTGGAACTCTTTGCGATCCACCGAACTGCCGAGACTGCGTAAACCATCCGCCACCCACGGCGTGTTGTTCTCCAGCAGAATCACCAGATCGAAACGGTATTCATCGATCAGCGCCTGTACGAACGGATGCTCGCGCCCTTCGTACTTTTTGCAGAACGCCTGAGTTGTCACAAAATCGGTGTCGATAAACGCCACTTTATTGGCATATTTTACTGCAAAATCAATATATTGAGCGTGTCCAAGTGCGATTTTATCGTAGTCGGAATACTGCAATGCAATCTCATCGCCGCCAAGATGCGAAAAGACATAATCGCGACCATATTCCCATGCACTGGTAGTGTTGAAGATATTGGCAAGTTTGTTTACCAGGGTGGATTTACCGCTCGATTCGCCGCCGAGGATCGCCACGGTGCGCACAAAGAACGGCTTCACTTCGGTAGGAATATATTCCCAGTAGCGGAACGGATTTTCGCGGATCTGCGCACCACTGATACTCATAAAAGTACGTTTCGGATCGACCAACACCGTTTCGATCCCCAGATGTTCCATATACTGCGGCGCGTCGGCTTCTTCCGAGGTGTAGATCAGATCCGGTTGGATCCCTTTTTCAGCCATAAACTTTTTGATGCCGTTGCTCCACACATCCCAGCCATGCGGATACGGCTCCATGCCCTCTTCGTTGAAGGCATGAATGCGAATATTTTTCTGATATTTAAAAGTTTGCAATAACCAGCGCAGACGATCCGGCACCGTGGGCTGCTGCGACATGGCGCTATCTTCGAACAACGCGCGGTCGCGGGTATCGTCAAAGCCCATAATGATATGCAGTTCGTCAACCTGACTACAGGCACGCTGGATAAGGTAGATATGTCCGGTATGCAGCGGGTAAAACTTACCGAATACAACACCAATAGTTTTCTTCTGCCGGGGAAATTCAAGTCCCAAATAACGGTGCAACGCCTCCAGCTTTTGCGCGCTGGGGCTTTTAATTTTGGCATTCAGTAACTGGCTTAAATACCCTTTGGTCATACCGCTGGCATCAGCCACCTGCTGTAGCGTACAGCCCTGTTGCTTGATGGCAGTTTTCAGATAATCAAATGACGACATATCTCCCTCCGTATCTCTCATTATAAGTCGTCGAACACGCTAAGCGCGTCGGAGAGTTTTTTAACGCCAAAAATCTGCATCCCTTCCGGCGCTTTTTTCGGCACGTTGGCTGCCGGAACAATCGCCCGCCGAAAACCATGTTTCGCCGCTTCAGAAATCCGCTCCTGGCCGCTGGGCACCGGGCGGATCTCCCCTGCCAGCCCGACTTCACCAAACACCACCAGATCCTGCGGTAGTGGTCTGTCGCGCAGGCTGGAAACCATCGCCAGCAGTAACGCTAAATCGGCACTGGTTTCGGTTACCTTCACGCCACCGACCACGTTAACAAACACATCCTGATCGGCCATTTGCAACCCACCGTGACGGTGAAGCACCGCCAGCAGGATTGCCAGACGGTTTTGCTCCAGCCCTACTGCCACGCGGCGTGGATTCGCCATCATCGAGTGATCGACCAGCGCCTGGATCTCCACCAGCAGCGGACGCGTTCCTTCCCACACCACCATCACTGAGCTGCCGGAGGTCACTTCATCGCCGCGACTTAAGAAAATTGCCGAAGGGTTACTGACTTCACGCAGTCCCTGTTCAGTCATCGCGAAGACGCCCAGCTCATTCACCGCGCCGAAACGGTTTTTATGGCTGCGTAAGGTGCGGAAACGGGAATCGGCATCGCCATCCAGAAGCACCGAACAGTCAATACAGTGTTCCAGCACTTTAGGGCCAGCCAGCGAACCATCTTTGGTTACGTGCCCCACCATGACAATCGCCACACCGCGCGTTTTGGCGAAGCGCGTCAGATAAGCCGCCGTTTCACGCACCTGTGCCACGCTGCCAGGCGATGACTGAACATCCGCCATATGCATCACCTGGATGGAGTCAATGACCATCAGCTTCGGTTGCTCTTCTTCGGCAATCAGGCAGATCTGTTCGATGCTGGTTTCCGACAACATATTGAGATTGTCAGTCGGCAGGCCGAGGCGATGAGCGCGCATTGCCACCTGTTGCAGCGACTCTTCGCCAGTGACATATAGCGTTTTCATCTGCTGCGCCAGTTTGCACAGCGTTTGCAGTAGCAGCGTGGATTTCCCCGCGCCTGGGTTACCGCCAATCAGAATAGCGCTTCCTGGCACTACGCCACCGCCTAATACGCGGTCGAACTCTTTAAATCCGGTGGAAAAACGCGGCAACTCCTCAAGGCTGATATCGGAAAGTTTCTGGACTTTTGCCACCCCGGCGCTACCGGCATAGCCACTGAGACGCTCGTTACGCGCCACCGTTGGCGACGCAGCAAGACGCACCTCGGTGATGGTGTTCCAGGCATGGCAGGCGCTGCACTGCCCCTGCCAGCGCGGATAATCGGCCCCGCATTCATTACAAACAAAGGCGCGTTTTGGAGCTTTTGCCACGGTGTACCTCGTTAATGCTGTGCCGCCCGCAGGATGACGGGCGGGCAATTACTTCTGATTCAGGCTGCCAGAGAGGATGCAGAATACCCCCATCAGGTCAGCGTGACGGATGGTGACTTCCGTCTTTTCATTCACTTTTGGCTTGGCATGGTAGGCAATCCCCAGACCTGCCGCTTTGATCATCGGCAGGTCGTTGGCACCATCGCCAATCGCCACGGTTTGCGCCAGCGGGATTTCATACTCCTGCGCCAGGCGGGTCAGGGTTTTCGCTTTATACTGAGCGTCTACAATGTCGCCAATCACATTACCGGTAAATTTACCGTCCATGATCTCCAGTTCATTGGCTACTACGGCGGTCAGGCGCAGCTTATCGCGCAGGTATTCGGCAAAGAAGGTAAAACCGCCGGAGGCAATCGCCACTTTCCAGCCCAGCGTTTCCAGCTTGAGTACCAGTTGCGTTAAGCCTGGCATCAGCGGCAAATTTTCACGCACCTGTTGCAGAATATTGGCGTCAGCGCCTTTCAGCGTTGCCACTCGACTGCGCAAGCTGGCAGCAAAATCGAGTTCGCCGCGCATCGCCCGCTCGGTTACTTCCGCCACCATCTCGCCGGTTCCGGCCAGTTTGGCAATTTCGTCAATACATTCAATCTGAATGGCGGTGGAATCCATGTCCATCACCAGCAGACCTGGCGTGCGCAGATGCGGAATTTTCCCCAGCGGCGCGACATCCAGTTGTGCTTCATGGGCCAGGCGCGTAGCCCGGGCGGTAAGCGAACCTGCCAGACGAATCACCTGATAATCTTCCACGCACCAGGCGGCAACAATCACCATCGCCGCGCCCAGTTTGCTCTGGTATTGGGTCAGACGTTGTTTATCCAGCCCACGACCATACAGCAGCCAGCCGCTACGACCTGCGTGGTAATCCAGTGGCATTACTTCATCACCACTTAATGAAAGAGGCAGACCAGGCCATAAAGAGACATCTTCAGGCAGGTCGCACCAGGTAATGTTAGGCATTAAGGCTCCTGTAAAATCGTTCGAAGCAGGGAAAATAACGCATGAGGCTACCTTGTATCCATTGCTTCTGGCAACATTAAGTCTCAAATTTTCAAAGGGTGGAAGATGGCTCGCACAAAACTGAAATTCCGGCTGCATCGGGCAGTGATTGTCCTGTTCTGTCTTGCCTTGTTAGTGGCGCTGATGCAGGGGGCATCATGGTTTAGTCAAAACCACCAGCGACAGCGTAATCCGCAGCTGGAAGAACTGGCCCGCACCCTGGCGCGGCAGGTGACGCTGAACGTTGCGCCGCTGATGCGTACCGACTCGCCGGATGAAAAACGTATTCAGGCGATCCTCGATCAGTTAACGGATGAAAGCCGCATCCTCGACGCGGGCGTGTATGACGAACAAGGCGATCTTATCGCCCGTTCTGGCGAAAGCGTCGAGGTGCGTGACCGGCTGGCGCTCGACGGTAAAAAAGCGGGCGGCTATTTTAACCAGCAGATTGTCGAACCCATTGCAGGGAAAAATGGTCCGCTTGGCTATCTGCGCCTGACGCTCGACACCCATACGCTCGCCACCGAAGCTCAACAGGTGGATAACACCACTAACATTTTACGCCTGATGTTGTTGCTCTCGCTGGCAATCGGCGTAGTGCTGACCCGCACGCTGCTACAGGGTAAACGCACCCGCTGGCAGCAATCCCCCTTCCTGTTAACCGCCAGCAAACCGGTGCCGGAAGAGGAAGAAAGCGAGAAAAAAGAGTGACCCATTACTACAAGAAAGGAAATCGTTATGTCCACATTACGCCTGCTCATCTCTGACTCTTACGATCCGTGGTTTAACCTGGCGGTGGAGGAGTGTATTTTTCGCCAGATGCCCGCCACGCAGCGCGTTTTGTTTCTCTGGCGCAATGCTGACACCGTGGTGATTGGTCGCGCGCAGAACCCGTGGAAAGAGTGTAATACCCGGCGGATGGAAGAAGATAACGTCCGCCTGGCGAGGCGCAGTAGCGGTGGCGGCGCGGTGTTCCACGATCTCGGCAATACCTGTTTTACCTTCATGGCTGGCAAGCCGGAATACGATAAAACGATCTCCACCTCGATTGTGCTCAATGCACTGAACGCGCTCGGTGTCAGCGCCGAAGCGTCCGGACGTAACGATTTGGTGGTGAAAACCGCCGAAGGCGACCGTAAAGTCTCAGGCTCGGCCTATCGCGAAACCAAAGATCGTGGCTTCCACCACGGCACCTTGCTACTCAATGCCGACCTTAGCCGCCTGGCAAACTATCTCAACCCGGATAAAAAGAAACTGGCGGCGAAAGGCATTACGTCGGTACGTTCCCGCGTGACCAATCTGACCGAATTGCTGCCGGGAATTACCCACGAGCAGGTTTGCGAAGCCATAACCGAGGCCTTTTTCGCCCATTATGGCGAGCGTGTAGAAGCGGAAATTATCTCCCCGGACAAAACGCCGGACTTGCCGAACTTCGCCGAAACCTTTGCCCGCCAGAGTAGCTGGGAATGGAACTTCGGTCAGGCTCCGGCGTTTTCGCATCTGCTGGATGAACGCTTTACCTGGGGCGGCGTAGAACTGCATTTCGACGTCGAAAAAGGCCATATCACCCGCGCCCAGGTGTTTACCGATAGCATCAACCCCGCACCTCTGGAAGCTCTCGCCGGACGACTGCAAGGCTGCCTGTACCGCGCGGACATGCTGCAACAAGAGTGTGAAGCGCTGTTGGTTGACTTCCCTGAACAGGAAAAAGAGCTACGGGAGTTGTCGACGTGGATAGCGGGAGCGGTACGGTAACTCGCTGATTAAAATATCCAGGGAAGGAAATATGATCGATCTGAAGAACCAGGAACGGGAGATTATCAATTTAATGTTCAGCCAGGGTATATCCTGGCTAACCGCCGTGCGTATCAGGCATAAACTATCACTTGCTGAAGTTAGTAAAATGTTGGGTATCTCGATTAATTCTCTAAAACAAATCGAAAAGACGGAACGGCTTAGTTCAAACATCAAAAACAAAATGGCAGGAATTTATGGTTGTCCGCCAGAGTTGCTGATATGCCCTTACTGGATGACGGCTGAACATAAATGAATAGATTCGTGAATAGATACTCGAATGGATTTAATTTTCTATCCATATGAAAAATAATAGTAAATCTATAAATCAGTCGCTATTGATGAATAGATACTAAAAAGCCGGAGCGGTCTCCCGCTCCGGCTTCACACGACAATCGCCTTTCAGCGAAACACAATTACTCTTTATCGCCCAGCAGAACGGATTCCAGTGCGATTTTGATCATGTCGTTGAAGGTAGTCTGACGCTCAGCGGCAGTGGTTTGCTCGTGAGTGCGGATGTGGTCAGACACGGTGCAGATGGTCAGGGCTTTCGCGCCAAACTCTGCAGCCACGCCGTAGATACCAGCCGCTTCCATTTCCACGCCGAGGATGCCGTATTTTTCCATCACGTCGAACATTTCGCCGTCCGGAGAGTAGAACAGGTCAGCGGAGAACAGGTTACCAACGCGAGCATCAATGCCCAGTGCTTTAGCTGCATCTACTGCGTTACGCACCATGTCGAAGTCAGCGATAGCGGCAAAGTCATGGTCTTTAAAACGGATGCGGTTAACTTTGGAATCGGTGCAGGCACCCATACCAATCACTACGTCACGCAGTTTTACGTGCGGCAGAACTGCACCACAGGAACCAACGCGAATGATTTTCTTCACGCCGAAATCGGTGATCAGTTCTTTAGTGTAGATGGAGCAGGACGGGATACCCATACCGTGGCCCATTACAGAAATTTTGCGGCCTTTGTAAGTACCGGTGAAGCCCAGCATACCGCGAACGTTGTTCACTTCACGAGCATCTTCAAGGAAAGTTTCAGCAATATACTTCGCACGCAGCGGGTCGCCTGGCATCAAAACTACGTCAGCGAAATCGCCCATTTCTGCATTAATGTGTGGAGTAGCCATCATTTTATCCTTTTTGTGACATATTAAAGGCGGAGTCACTGCTCCGCCCAAATCCATCAGAACATGGCTTTGCCATATTCCATATCAGAAGTACCAAAATATTTTGCCAGAGTCTGGCCGATATCTGCGAAAGTTTCACGGTGCCCCAGCGAACCCGGTTTTACTTTCGGGCCGTAAACCAGTACCGGAATGTGTTCACGGGTATGGTCAGTACCGGTCCAGGTCGGATCACAACCATGGTCAGCAGTGAGGATCAGGATGTCGTCATCGCGCAGCAAAGACATCAGCTCTGGCAGACGGCGGTCGAACAGTTCCAGACCCGCAGCATAACCGGCGACGTCGCGACGGTGGCCCCAGGAAGAGTCGAAGTCAACGAAGTTGGTGAAGACGATGGTGTTATCACCCGCTTCTTTCATCTCTTTGATGGTGGCGTCAAACAGCGCGTCCAGGCCGGTCGCTTTCACTTTTTTGGTGATGCCGCAGTTAGCGTAGATGTCTGCAATTTTACCGACAGAAACCACCTGGCCGTGTTTTTCATCAACCAGTTTCTGCAGCACGGTCGGTGCTGGCGGTTCAACAGCCAGGTCATGACGGTTACCGGTACGCTGGAAGTTACCGGCTTTGTCGCCGATAAACGGACGAGCGATAACACGACCGATGTTGTAGCCGCCGTTGGTCAGCTCTTCACGGGCGATTTCGCACAGTTCGTAGAGTTTATCCAGGCCAAAGGTTTCTTCGTGGCAAGCAATCTGGAACACTGAGTCAGCGGAGGTATAGAAAATCGGCTTGCCGGTTTTCATGTGCTCTTCGCCCAGCTGATCCAGAATGACCGTACCGGAAGAGTGGCAGTTACCGAGGTAACCCGGCAGATTAGCGCGCTCGACCAGTTTATCCAGTAGCTCTTGCGGGAAGCTGTTTTCGTGATCGGAGAAGTATCCCCACTCAAACAGAACCGGGACACCGGCGATTTCCCAGTGACCAGACGGGGTGTCTTTACCGGATGACATTTCGTGCGCCCATGCGTACGCGCCGATAACTTCAGCGTTGCCGTCCATTCCCGCCGGAATGAAACCGGTAGAACCTTCGTGTGCTTTCGCCAACCCCAGACGGGTCAGATTTGGCAGATTGAGCGGGCCTTTACGACCATTATCAGCTTCGCCTTTGGCACAAGCTTCTGCGATATGACCCAGGGTGTCAGCCCCGACGTCACCAAAGCGTTCTGCATCTTCTGTAGCGCCGATGCCGAATGAGTCCAGCACCATAATAAATGCACGTTTCATATGTTCTCCGTACTCAGTGCTTCAAATTTAAATGATCAGATCAGTATACCGTTATTCGCTGATACGGCGATAGACAGTCGGTGTGCTTTCCGGTGCTTTATCGGCAAGTTTAATTGCCGCTTTCACCGCTTTCGCCGCTTCCTGCCAGCTGTTTTCGTCTTTCGCGTGGATAACCGCCAGCGGACGCTGACCGTCTACCTGGTCGCCCAGACGCGCCATATCAGTAAAGCCGACGCTGTAATCGATGGTGTCAGATGCCTGACGGCGACCGCCGCCCATTGCAACCACTGCCATTCCCAGCGCGCGGGTATCCATTTCACTGACAAAACCTTCGGTATCAGCATAGACTGCTTTCGTCAGCATCGCTGTCGGCAGATACTTCGCGTAGTTCTCAACGAAGTCGGTCGGGCCTTTTTGTGCTGCCACCATACGACCAAAGACTTCTGCCGCTTTACCGTTGTCCAGCACCGCCTGCAATTTCGCGCGCGCTTCGGCGTCATCTTTCGCCAGTTTGCCGGAGGTAAGCATCTCCACGCACAGTGCCATCGTGACATCAAACAGACGCGGGTTACGATACTCACCCGTCAGGAACTGCACCGCTTCACGAACTTCAACCGCGTTACCTGCACTGGAGGCCAGCACCTGATTCATATCGGTGAGCAGCGCGGTGGTGCGCACGCCAGCACCGTTAGCCACGCCAACAATCGCTTCGGCAAGGGCTTCAGAGAGTTCGTAGGTCGGCATAAACGCGCCGCTACCCACTTTCACGTCCATCACCAGCGCGTCCAGACCTTCCGCCAGTTTCTTCGCCAGGATCGAGGCAGTGATCAGCGGGATGGAATCCACGGTTGCGGTAATATCGCGGGTCGCGTAGAAACGTTTATCTGCCGGAGCCAGTGAACTGGTCTGGCCAATAATCGCCACGCCGACGTCTTTAATAATTTCGCGGAAACGGTTGTCATCCGGGAAAATGTCGAAGCCAGGGATGGATTCCAGTTTGTCGAGCGTACCACCAGTATGGCCGAGGCCGCGACCGGAGATCATCGGAATATAGCCGCCGCAGGCAGCGACCATTGGCCCCAACATCAGCGAAGTCACATCGCCGACGCCGCCGGTCGAGTGTTTATCAACAATCGGGCCATTCAGATGCAGGCTTTTCCAGTCGAGAACGGTTCCTGAATCTCGCATCGCCATCGTCAGCGAGACACGCTCCGGCATTGTCATATCGTGGAAGAAAATGGTCATCGCGAGGGCGGCAATCTGCCCTTCGGAGATAGTGTTGTCGCGAATGCCGTTGATAAAGAAGCGAATTTCTTCATCGCTCAGCGCATGACCATCACGTTTTTTACGAATAATTTCTTGTGCGAGAAACAAGGTAACCTCCCGTGGAATAAGTTTGAAGGCGTTGTTGCCAGATGGCGGATGTTGTTATTGCCTGATGCGATGCTGACGCATCTTACAAGGCCTACACGGCACTCGACCCGTAGGCCGGATAAGGCGTTCGCGCCGCATCCGGCATCCACCCTCTGGCAAAAGGCAGCTTAGTAGCTGCTGGCGCTCTTACCGTCGCCGTGGCCCAGCGCTTTCAGCAGGCTTGCCAGCAGGCTGGAAGCACCAAAGCGGTAGTGACGCGCATCTGCCCAGTCAGCACCGAACAGTTCATCTGCAATCGCGAGATATTTCTGCGCATCTTCCGCAGTACGCACGCCGCCCGCAGGTTTGAAACCAACGGTTTTCTCTACGCCCATATCACGGATCACTTCCATCATGATGCGCGCGCTTTCCGGCGTCGCGTTCACTGCAACTTTACCGGTAGAGGTTTTGATGAAATCAGCACCCGCTTTAATGGAGATTTCAGACGCTTTGCGGATCAGCGCTTCGTCTTTCAGTTCGCCGGTTTCGATGATCACTTTCAGCAGTACATTCGCTGCCGCGCAAGCCTCTTTACAGGCTTTCACCAGGTCAAAACCAACCTGCTCGTTACCCGCCATCAGCGCACGGTACGGGAACACCACATCAACTTCATCGGCACCGTAGGCGATTGCCGCGCGGGTTTCGGCCAGCGCGATTTCAATATCGTCGTTACCGTGTGGGAAGTTGGTTACCGTAGCGATACGGATTTCCGGGGTGCCCTGCTCTTTCAGCGTTTTGCGAGCAATCGGGATAAAGCGAGGATAGATACAGATAGCGGCGGTATTGCCGACCGGAGTTTTGGCCTGATGACACAGAGCGATCACTTTCTCATCGGTGTCGTCGTCATTCAGGGTGGTCAGGTCCATCAATTTCAGTGCACGCAGGCTGCTTGCTTTCAGATCAGTCATTTCATTCTCCTGGCTTGTCGCCAATAAAATTCACCTTGCGAGTTTGTTAGTATTCTAACATCGACTCCGCAACACACTTCGATATACATCACAATTAAGGAAATCTACTTACAAAATTGCATTACTGTAATGCGATCTGGTTCAAATAATTCACTTTCAAATGAATGCGTCAGTGGTGGCAAACGCATCAGGATCAAAGTGAACATCACGAAACTTCTTACAATGGCGCATCACCTTCGGCATAAAAAGGAACAGAAGATGCCCACTTCTCATGAAAATGCACTGCAACAACGTTGCCAGCAAATTGTCACCAGCCCGGTACTTAGCACGGAGCAGAAACGCCATTTTCTGGCGCTGGAAGCAGAAAACAATCTGCCTTACCCGGCGTTGCCTGCCGAAGCCCGCCGCGCGCTGGATGAAGGTGTAATCTGCGATATGTTTGAAGGTCATGCGCCGTATAAACCGCGCTATGTCTTACCCGATTACGCCCGTTTTTTGGCCAACGGTTCCGAATGGCTGGAGCTGGAAGGCGCAAAAGATCTTGATGACGCACTCTCTCTGCTGACCATTCTTTACCACCACGTTCCTTCGGTCACATCGATGCC
This sequence comes from Escherichia sp. KS167_9B, assembly GCF_030295215.1. Lineage (NCBI taxonomy): Bacteria > Pseudomonadati > Pseudomonadota > Gammaproteobacteria > Enterobacterales > Enterobacteriaceae > Escherichia > Escherichia sp. KS167_9B. The sequence continues at coordinate 5,334,210 of NZ_AP025754.1, read as the reverse complement.
GGTCTACCTGGGGCAACTGGATGCGTTGTTGCAACCGTATGTTAGAATTCTAACACAAGACGAGATCGATATTCGAATAAAACGTTTCTGGCGTTATCTCGACAGAACCCTGCCAGACGCCTTTATGCACGCCAATATTGGCCCATCTGATTCACCCATTACCCGTGCGATTATACGCGCAGACGCAGAGCTGAAGCAGGTTTCACCGAACCTGACTTTTATCTACGATCCTGAAATCACCCCTGATGACCTGCTGCTGGAAGTGGCGAAAAACATCTGTGAATGTAGCAAACCGCACATCGCCAACGGTCCCGTGCATGATAAAATTTTCACAAAAGGGGGCTACGGGATTGTGAGCTGTTACAACTCACTGCCGTTAGCGGGTGGTGGCAGCACGCTGGTACGCCTCAACCTGAAAGCCATTGCCGAGCGCAGTGAATCGCTGGATGACTTCTTTACGCGCACTCTACCGCACTACTGCCAACAGCAGATCGCCATCATCGATGCGCGGTGTGAATTCCTCTATCAACAATCACACTTCTTTGAGAATAGCTTCCTGGTGAAAGAAGGGCTGATTAACCCTGAACGTTTTGTGCCAATGTTTGGCATGTACGGACTGGCAGAAGCGGTTAACTTGCTGTGTGAAAAAGAAGGAATTGCCGCGCGTTACGGTAAAGAAGCCGCCGCAAATGAAGTGGGTTATCGCATTAGCGCGCAACTGGCGGAGTTTGTCGCCAATACCCCCGTGAAATATGGCTGGCAAAAACGCGCCATGTTACACGCACAGTCGGGGATAAGTTCCGATATCGGCACCACGCCGGGCGCGCGTTTGCCGTATGGCGATGAGCCAGATCCGATCACCCATCTGCAAACTGTCGCCCCGCATCATGCTTATTATTATTCCGGCATCAGCGACATTTTGACGCTCGACGAAACCATCAAACGTAATCCGCAGGCGCTGGTACAGCTTTGCCTCGGTGCCTTTAAAGCCGGAATGCGTGAATTTACCGCCAATGTCAGCGGTAACGATCTGGTTCGCGTTACCGGTTATATGGTGCGTTTGTCGGATCTGGAAAAATATCGTGCCGAAGGCTCACGTACCAACACCACCTGGCTGGGAGAAGAAGCCGCACGCAACACTCGTATTCTGGAACGCCAGCCGCGCGTTATAAGCCATGAACAGCAGATGCGCTTTAGTCAGTAAGATTATCCCCTTCTCCTGCGTTGACGGGCCAGGCAGTCGTCTGGCTCTGTTTTTACAGGGCTGTAATCTGCGCTGCAAAAACTGTCACAATCCGTGGACAATGGGGCGCTGTAATGATTGCGGGGAGTGCGTGCCACAGTGTCCGCATCAGGCGTTGCAGATTGTTAACAGCAAAGTAGTGTGGAACGCAGCCGTCTGCGAGCAGTGTGATACCTGCCTGAAGATGTGTCCACAACACGCTACGCCGATGGCGCAATCCATGAACGTGGACGAGGTGCTTAGTCACGTCCGCAAAGCGGTGCTGTTTATTGAAGGGATAACGGTAAGCGGCGGTGAAGCCACGACCCAGTTGCCGTTTGTGGTGGCGCTGTTTACTGCTATCAAAAATGATCCACAACTGTGTCATCTCACCTGTCTGGTGGACAGTAACGGCATGTTGAGCGAAACCGGCTGGGAAAAATTACTCCCGGTGTGCGACGGCGCGATGCTCGATCTCAAAGCGTGGGGAAGCGAATGTCATCAACAGCTAACCGGACGCGATAATCAGCAGATCAAGCGCAGCATTAGTCTGCTTGCCGAGCGCGGCAAACTGGCAGAACTGCGTTTGCTGGTAATCCCTGGCCAGGTGGATTATTTGCAGCATATCGATGAGCTGGCGGCGTTTATCAAGGGACTTGGCGATGTTCCGGTACGCCTGAACGCGTTTCATGCTCACGGCGTGTATGGCGAGGCGCAAAGCTGGGCGAGCGCCACGCCGCAAGACGTTGAGCAATTAGCTGATGCGTTACGGGAGCGCGGGGTAAGTCGGTTGATATTTCCAGCGCTGTATTTGTGACATGCCGGATGCGGCCTACGGTTCGGCACAGGCCTGTAGGCCTGATAAGACGCGTCAGCGTCGCATCAGGCATTCTGCGCCAACTGCCGGATGCGGCGTGAACGCCTTATCCGGCCTACGGTTCGGCACAGACTTGTAGGCATGATAAGACGCGTCAGCGTCGCATCAGGCATTGTGCGTCGACTGCCGGATGCGGTGTGAACGCCTTATCCGGCTTACGAAGGGCAGACTACCCACGAACGTTAAACACCGCGTACGTGTTATTAAGCAACACTTCGGCAATCTCATCCGCGGGTTCCGGGCGTAACTCGCACAGCACGGCAAACACACGGGCGGCCTGCTCCGGGCGGTTAGCCTGCCCCTGAAAACCATTGAGCGGCATATCTGGTGCGTCGGTCTCCAGCAACAACGATGCCAACGGTAATTTTGCGATGACATCACGGGTTTTACTGGCGCGTGGGTAGGTGATAGTACCGCCTACGCCAATTTTGTAGCCCAGCTGCACAAACCGTTCGGCCTGTTGCAGGCTGCCAGAAAAACCATGAACCACACCAGTGCGTGGCAAATTTTGGCGTTTAAGATGCATCGCCAGTTTGTCGTGCGTGCGCCGTGAATGAAGGATCACCGGCAGATCGTAGCGTTTCGCCAGTTTCAGTTGTTCATCAAGCAACCACTGCTGCCTCTCAAATTGCGGATCGTCACCAAAGAGATCCAAGCCGATCTCCCCCACCGCCACCACCTTCGTCGGACGTCTTCCCAACGCCTGCTGTAACTGATCCAGCGATGCATCGTTATGTTTTTCCAACATCCCCGGATGCAACCCTAAAGCGGCATACAGCGATTGATAATTTTCCGCTAACGCCTGCACGCGGGCAAAATTTGCCGCCTCGGTGGCCGGAACAATGATCTTGCCTACGCCCGCTTGTGCCGCGCGTTGCAGGCTGGCCTCTTCATCGCCACTAAACGGCGGGAAATCAAAATGGCAGTGGGTGTCGATAAAACGGCAAATCAAGCCAAATCCTCATTGTTAAATGTCGGGTCGTTCGCCTGTGGAGCGTCTATCACCTCGGTAACCAGCGTATCGTTGGCGACGGGTGCAGGCGGAATAACGATCGACTCCGGCGTCACCACCGGCACCAGATGGCGGCTCAGCGGCGCTTTTTCAGTCAATAACTTACCGACCGTTGCCAGAAAATAACGCCCGCATAAACGCCCAAGTTTATAGTCTTCACGCAGCGCCGGAATCCGACTGCCGAGCGCGATACTATGTAATGGCTTCGGCGGATAAATTTCGAATATCCGCAGCTTGCCCGGTGGTTTCTCAATAAATTGCTGAATCTCACGATAGCTGGTTTCATGATGCTGCACCAGATTGACCAGCGGCTGCAGGCTACTGTCACCCAACCAGCGTTCCATGCGTTTGAACCACTGCGGCGTATAGTACATTTGTGACGGCACAGTGCGGATGACGACCAACGTTTTTGCGCCCTGCCTTGCCGCCTCTTTAACCGGGATCGCATCACTGATCCCGCCATCCAGGTAATTAATGCCTTCCAGCGACACTCCGGTACGATAAAAGCCCGGTATCGCACTGGAGGCGCGAATCACATCCAGCCAGTTTTGTTTAGTTGGCAAAAAGTAATTCAGCGCATAGTCATCCTGACGACAGGCGCACATATAAAATGATTTGCCGCTGTCAAATAGCCGCGCTGCGGTGTCCATTTGCAACGGCATCTGGCTTGCGGTGGCCTCCACCAGCCAGTCGAGATCGATAAGATTTCCTCCACGGACAAAGCGCAATGGATCGAAAAATTCGCGTTTTGTGGTGTAACGCATGATGACTTTGCGCGCGTAACCGGGCTGATTGCAGATATACGCCGAGAGGTTCTGCGCCCCAGCAGATGTGCCGAGATAAAGATCGAAAGGATTAAACTGCGCGCGCATAAACTCATCCAGCACGCCAGCTGTGAAAATTCCACGCTGCCCGCCGCCTTCGCACACCAGAGCTATTCGTCCAGGCTGGAACGGCCTTAGCGACAACGGCGCAATATTACCAAGCGTTACAGGTATTCGCTGCCCCACCTCTGCCTTCCTGTTTTTGTTGTGAAAGAATGACAAAGTAACGCAATTTATTATTCGCTAAAACCGCAAAAGCCAGTCCGTTGGACTGGCTTTGGATAAAATTTTCTTAATGGTCTGAAATCTAGGGTCGTTTTCGGCCCATGAACAAACTCACCAGGAACAGAATAATCCCGACGACAAAGACAATTTTAGCTGCGCCTGCAGCAGTACCGGCCAGACCACCAAACCCAAGTGCGGCGGCGATTAACGCGATAACCAGAAATATGATGCCCCAACGAAACATAAGCGTCTCCTTTACCATAGTTAATGTCACCGCTTGATATGAGCGTGAAAATCACTCAATGCGATATTTTTAGTGTGGTGCACATCGCGCCTCCCGACAAAGTTCGGGAGGTCGAATTACGACGAATTACTTAGTTTTCAGATCATTTTTAACGCTTTTCACACCGTCTACCGCTTTGGCGATACTTTCAGCACGGTCGCTCTGTGCCTGAGAATCTACGGTACCGGAGAGCTGAACCACACCATCGGTGGTTTCAACTTTCACTTTACGTGAAGGGACGATATCGTCCGCCAGCAGCTTGGCTTTGATTTCACTGGTGGTGGCGGTGTCACCCGCGTAGCCCTTCACAGAGCCTTCTTTAGCGTCGCGAACGTGCAGTTTGTCGCTGACAGAGGTCACGCCTTCAACGCCTTTCGCCACTTTCACTGCCTCTTCGGCCTGGGCCTGGCTTTCAACGAAACCGCTCAGAGTCACGACTTTTTGATCGGTTTTGACAGAGATATCGGTGCTCTTGATGTTGTCATGATCCACCAGGGCCGCCTTCACTTTCGCGGTGATGGCGCTGTCATCCATGAAATTACCGACTTTATTCATAGAGCTATCGACTTTTTGCCCTGCGCTTTCATTGGTAGTCTGCGCGTTGTTTTCTGCGTAGGCAGAGCCGGTCGCGACGGCAGAGGTCAACATTACAGCCAGCAGAGTTTTCGAAATCTTCAGTCTTGTCATAGTCATCGATTTATTCCTGTATGTTTGCTCGTAATTTGAGCCTGGCAACACGAGGTTGCATTGCTGAATAGGGAGAGACTTCACCCTCTACAGAAGTCAATGGTCGCCATCACAAAAGCGATGGGTGATGAATAACGACCATTACAGCCTCTGAATCAGTTATTAATATCGGTAGAATGACAATCGACGGCTTTAGATACTGATATCTACGCATTGAACGGTATTTAACGCCGCCAGAAATGTCATTACTTTGTTAAATATAGATCACAATTTTGAAACCGCTCGGGATATCCGCTAAAACATAAGCAAAAGTGAATGTTTTAAGAACATTCCGTAAGCGGCTAATAAGGAAGGGAAATTGACAGGGCGCAGCGGCTGCCGCACCCTGGAGGCAAGAATTAATGCTCGCGAGTCTGGTGGAACTGAACGTCCGGATAACGTTCCTGCGCCAGGCGCAGGTTGACCATGCTGGTAGCGATGTAAGCGAGGTTATCGCCGCCATCAAGCGCCAGTTGGCTTTCGTTCTTACGCTTGAACTCTTCGAATTTCTTCGCGTCCGCACATTCTACCCAGCGTGCAGTGGCAACGTTGACTGACTCATACACTGCTTCAACGTTGTATTCGCTCTTCAGGCGCGCTACCACCACATCAAACTGCAGCACACCAACCGCACCAACGATCAGGTCGTTGTTGGAGATCGGACGGAACACCTGCACCGCGCCTTCTTCGGAAAGCTGTACCAGCCCTTTGAGCAGCTGTTTTTGCTTCAGCGGATCTTTCAGGCGGATACGACGGAACAGTTCCGGCGCAAAGTTCGGGATACCGGTGAACTTCATCATCTCACCCTGGGTAAAGGTGTCGCCGATCTGAATAGTGCCGTGGTTGTGCAGACCAAGGATGTCGCCCGGATACGCTTCTTCAACATGCGAACGGTCGCCCGCCATAAAGGTCAGCGCGTCGGAGATCACCACATCTTTCGCGGTGCGCACTTGGCGCAGCTTCATACCTTTTTCATATTTACCAGATACCACACGCATAAACGCCACGCGGTCGCGGTGTTTCGGGTCCATGTTGGCCTGAATTTTAAATACGAAGCCGGTAAATTTATCTTCGCTCGCCTCTACGGTACGGGTATCAGTCTGACGCGGCATCGGCGCAGGTGCCCACTCTACCAGGCCATCCAGCATATGATCGACGCCGAAGTTACCCAGCGCAGTACCAAAGAACACTGGAGTAATTTCGCCCGCAAGGAACAATTCTTTGTCGAACTCGTTAGACGCGCCTTTCACCAGTTCCAGTTCGTCACGCAGCTGCTGTGCCAGATCTTCACCAACCGCAGCATCGAGATCCGGGTTATTCAGCCCTTTAACAATACGGACTTCCTGAATGGTGTGCCCTTTACCGCTCTGATAGAGATAGGTTTCATCTTTATAAAGGTGGTAAACGCCTTTAAACAGCTTGCCGCAGCCAATCGGCCAGGTGATCGGTGCACAGCCGATTTTCAGCTCGTTCTCAACTTCATCGAGCAGCTCCATCGGGTCGCGGATATCACGGTCAAGTTTGTTCATAAAGGTGAGGATCGGCGTGTCGCGCAGACGGGTAACTTCCATCAGCTTGCGGGTACGATCTTCAACACCTTTTGCGGCGTCGATAACCATCAGGCAGCAGTCCACCGCCGTCAGAGTACGATAGGTATCTTCCGAGAAGTCTTCGTGCCCCGGGGTGTCGAGCAGGTTAACCAGGCAGTCGTGATACGGAAACTGCATCACAGACGTAGTAATGGAGATCCCACGCTGCTTTTCCATCTCCATCCAGTCCGACTTAGCGTGCTGGTTGGAACCACGGCCTTTTACTGTACCGGCAGTCTGAATGGCCTGTCCGAACAGCAGCACCTTCTCGGTGATGGTCGTTTTACCGGCGTCCGGGTGAGAAATGATTGCAAAGGTTCTTCTTTTCGCTACCTCTGCGGCCAAAAGGCTTGTCATAATTGTTGTCTCTTCGATTATGTACAATCATATGTACAAAGGAAAATTCATGCCGCTGATTGTACATTTTGGAGGTATCAGAGCATAGCAGAACATGATCAGTAGGTGTATTTGTAGCCAAAGAACATTTGTACATGCAGCAATCTTTACTCTATTGACACTGTTTATTCATACAGTTAAAAATAACACTGTATACAAACACAGTATAGAGGGAATTTTATGCGTATTGAGATCTGCATAGCCAAAGAGAAAATGACCAAAATGCCAAACGGTGCTGTGGATGCGTTAAAGGAAGAATTAACTCGGCGCATCAGTAAGCGTTATGACGATGTAGAAGTGATCGTAAAAGCCACCAGCAATGATGGGCTTTCTGTTACGCGTACCGCCGATAAAGATTCAACTAAAACTTTTGTTCAGGAAACTCTGAAAGATACCTGGGAGTCTGCTGACGAGTGGTTTGTTCACTAATAAACACGTAAAATCGGTAACGGCTGGAAATCATTCAATATTCGTACTATTGAAAATTCTCCAGCCAGTCGCAGCGCGTTTTTATACGACATACCTGCGTTTTACACTGTGTCATCTCCGTTCCCATCCCTTTAGCCATATCATTTCGTTGCCGATATACAACTTACGGCAGCAACATTGCATACATTGTTTAAAGCGTATTCAAACAGTTCATACTGCCAAACACTTTTTCATATTTGGTTTTAATTATATGTCTGCGGCCTTCAGCCCAACTTACAGGAACTACATAGATGTCACAAGTAATCAATACTAATGCTCTGAGCCTTGTAGCACAGAATAACCTGAACAAATCACAGTCCACTCTGGGTACGGCAATTCAGCGTCTGTCTTCTGGTCTGCGTATTAACAGCGCAAAAGATGATGCTGCAGGCCAGGCTATCAGCAACCGTTTCACCGCTAGCATTTCAGGCCTGACCCAGGCTTCCCGTAACGCTAACGATGGTATTTCTATCGCGCAGACCACTGAAGGTGCTCTGAACGAAGTTAACGATAACCTGCAGAATATCCGTCGTCTGACAGTACAAGCGCAGAACGGTACTAACTCCGATTCCGACCGCGAATCCATTCAGGATGAAATTAACGCCCGTCTGGATGAAATTAACCGTATCTCCGATCAGACGCAATTTAACGGTGTCAAGGTGCTAAGTAGCGATCAGTCTCTATCTATTCAGGTAGGTGCAAATGACAGTGAAACCATCGATATCCAGCTTAATAAGACGGATACCAAAAGTCTGGGCATGGACGATTTCACAGTTGAAGACAATATTAAAGGAGCGCCACTAACCCAATTGCGTCCAGGAGATCGCCCTCTAGTACACTCAACTTATAAGTTAGACTTAAACGTTCGATAATGCTAACCCTAAGAATGTTCCGCAAGATATAGTTCAAGATAAAGATACGGGTACGCTTTATGCGGTATCGCACGGTGATTATTTTACCATAACGCAGAATGTTGATGGGGGACTAGCTTTTTCCAGTGCTCCAGCCTTAGCTCAAACCCCAGACCCAGCGAAACTGAGTTCCGTGCTTGGTAAACCATATTCATTTAATTGCTTTATCGACGCAAATGCTATACCTAATGGTAAAGCACTGGAAACTGACGGTGATGGAAACTTTTATCTAGATGATGGGCAGGGTCACCTGACCAATGCCACCGTATCATTTAATTTGCACGGAGGTGCACCCGGGTTCTTAGAGTCTTCATTTACCGATACCGGCGTTGCAGTTACCAATTCACATGCTACTACCTCCGATCCGCTGAAAACAATCGACGCGGCACTTGCCCAGGTTGACAAACTGCGTTCTGGTCTCGGTGCAGTGCAGAACCGTTTCGATTCTGTTATCAGCAACCTGAACAACACCGTTAACAACCTGTCCGAGTCTCGTTCCCGTATTCTCGACGCTGACTTCGCGTCTGAAGTATCTGAAATGAGCCGCGCTAATATCCTGCAATCTGCTGGCACTTCGGTTCTGGCGCAGGCTAACCAGGTTCCGCAGAACGTTCTGCAACTTCTTCGTTAATGCGCATTCCAGTGGCAGAATCATTCTGCCACTAATCACTACACTCCTGGCCGGTACGATATTCAACGAAATACCAGCCAGACCAGCAGACACGCTATCACCGGCACAGCAAAATCCATCAGGCTTGCTACATCCCATGCACGTGGATCAAAACCGCCCCACCACGGCATATTCATTCGCTTGCCATGCCCGAACATTTCAATCCAGCGATATTCTGCCTGGGTGTGTTCACGCGCAATGAAGAACGTACAACCGGCTATCGCTCCGTAAGCCCAGTTCCCGGTAAAAAGACCAATCAGTAGCTGCGCAGCCACAGCACAAAGAGCATGAAGGAAAGGTGTTATATCCATTTTCATCCTACCCAATATAACGGGGCGCTCGGCCCCTTAATATTATTTAGACGCAAGCGCCGCCTCAATTGCAGATAATCTTTGTCTTAATTCTGCGTTTTCTTCTTCCAGTGCTGTTATCCTGTCGTCTGACTCTCTGGCTGCCTGAACAAGCAAGCCAGTAACACCAGAATAATCTACAGTGTAATACCGTTCACCTTCTTCTCCATCTAATCCACTCCCACCGTCTGGATATTTCATCATAGACCCTACGGCTTCGGGGATGGCTTCCAGGGCTTCTTGTGCAATAACACCAGCGTAAGGCATACCGTTTTCTTTAAGCGTGTATGTATAGCCGTTCATTTTACGAATGCGGTCGGTTGCATTATCGATCACCTGAATATTATCTTTCAGGTCTCGGTCAGAGGTCTGGTTAAATGCGGTCGCTTGACATACACCATTAACAGCAAATCCATATGTGCCATCTGTTTGTTTTTGACCGAAGAATATAAAAGCCTCACCATCTACACCAACTTCATAAACAACCGGACGGCTAGAATTGCCCCATAGTCGAGTTGTTACGCCAGCGTGAGCGGTTCCCTGTGTGTTTAATGTCATGGTCGACCCATGATTGGCATATTTGATCTGTAAGGAGTCGGTGTAATCAAACTTAATAAGCGCGTTACTTCCCCGCACACCATACGACATGAGACAGTTCCCCATCTTGAGGTAACCATCACTGCCTGGAAAAATTAATGTTCCGCCGTAAAGATCACTAAAGTCCCAAAAGATACCTTTTGTCCCGTTATGTGTGACGATCCTCGTCATTGTATCTTTAGTACCATCAATATTTTTTCTGGTATATATGTCACTATAAGCGTTTTCCGTTTCACCAGTCTTATTTGACAAATGCAGCTTACCGCTGAATATAGTACCAGTTGTTGGCAATGTTTTTTGATCATAGATTACATTGCAATAACCATTCCATGTTGTTTTATTGTCTACATAAGATTTTGTTGCGTAGTTTCCTTGATCGGTTTTTAATTTACTAACATCCGATTTTAGCGTTTTGATGTCATCAGGAATTACGGTCGATGTAGCCATTTGTCTCCCTCACATCCAGTCACGAAGTTGATGTTCAACTACAACCGCGTATTCATCGAATAATGACGATATTTGCGAATCATTAATGATGCGCACGTTTACAAAATATCCGTCTTCCTTAACACATACCGGCTCGCCATCTTCAGTAAGTTCGCCTGTTTCTTTGTATACGTCACCTATTACATCAATGAGAACATCGTTCTGCATCATCTCGTCATCATAATAACCAATGCTATCCATAAAGGCCGAAAAGTCGGCCTTGTCTGTGAATTTGATAATTAAATCTCGCATTATATTACCTCTCCCATTTGCGCATCGGTTAATTCTTTATGCCATATACGAAAATTACGAATGTGACCGAAAAGATGACGTAGGCCGCTATTAGTCTGCCCACCAATCCTGAAGAAATAACCAGATTTAACACCGACATGATCCGTAGTTTTAGGAGTTCCATGCTGAGCATTGCTAACGAAATGCACATTACCAGATTCATTTAAAACAAATCCAAGAACAGATTTTTGTTCAAATAATACTGGCGATACGGCGGCTACTGTACTACCGTTTTTATTGTACATCGTAACACCAGGAAATAATGTTGAACTAATAGCAACACTTATATATTGACCCGGAGTTGTGCTCCCACCACTGGTATCAAAAATTCGTGGTGCTGCATTTGGCGTTTCGTTCCAGTTTGTATGAACTTCAGCTAGAAATGTTAAAGGTGGTGTACCGATATTGTTATTTGTTGGTATATTCACCATATCACTGGCTCTTGTGACTGGCGTTGCCTCAGTAATAATAAACGAAGAAGCGCACGAACCGCCTTCGACCTGAGGAGTTGCAACATAAATATAATCATCTGCACCAGTGCTTCCCCCTTTTGGTGGTGCATATTGCACCATCGCACCGATCATATTTTCTGTATCAAGTGCCTTAATTGTTGCCTCAAAGAAAATCCATTTGCTTGCTTCATTTTTAACAGCCCTTGCAGTAATACGACTTGCAGCGCCGCCAGTTTTATCAATCGATAAATCTGTCATATTTAAGTAAGCATCACCCAGAAATTTGTAGGTAGATCCATCATATTCTTCAAATCGTAATCGACATCTTAAATTTGGAGTCCCACTTTGTACCCTGCATGAGATAGTTACATACTTTTCATCGCCGGTAACATCATATCCTTTGCTTCCAGATACTGTGACAATAGAAATGGCTGAGGTTTGCCCCACCATTTCTGGTTTTAATGTGAATTTTGCGTACTGGAAACCAAAATCATCTACACCTGATGTATTTAAAATCATATTTGATGACTTGTTCCACTTTGATGGATTTGTGCTGTTTATTAACAGGTTTGTACGCTGCCCTTCAATCAGCAATCCATACTTTTCAAAGCGAGGTTCATCGATTGCAGCCTCTGTCAGCACACCAGATTTATTAATGTAAGTTGCTTTTGATGCGCGTTTAAACTTTACAATCTTGTCGCCAGGCATTGTTATTTCATCATCACCAATAACAATCTTTTTATATGATGGCGAAAAGCCCGTAATCATATCCAGTGAATCGTTAAACGGTATCCACACATCAGGAAGCGGCTGTAAGACATATTTATACGGCTCTGCTGCCTGGCTTGCGTACTCCCTGGCTGCGTCTTCACTTGCTTTTGCAGCCGTCTGGCTTGCAGCGGATGCTTTCGCCGAGTTAGCAGCCGCAGTCTCGCTCGCCTTTGCGTTGGTTTCACTGGTTTTTGCAGCTTTTTGACTGTTGGCTGATGCAGTGGCAGAAGAAGCCGCCGCACTTGCAGAACCAGCTGCGGCACTCTCGCTTTCGGCTGCTGCATCCTGACTGTTTTTCGCCGCAGTTTCGCTGGCTTTAGCATTCGTTTCGCTGGTCTTCGCTGCCGTCTGGCTGGACTTTGCGTTAGTTTCACTCGTCTTCGCGGCTTTCTGGCTGTTAGCCGCAGCAGTTGCTGATCCGGCTGCTGAAGTCGCAGAACCGGCTGCCGCGCTCTCACTTTCAGCTGCTGCAGCCTGGCTGTTTTTCGCCGCAGTTTCACTGGCTTTGGCATTCGTTTCGCTGGTTTTCGCTGCCGTCTGGCTGGACTTTGCATTGGTTTCGCTCGTCTTTGCGGCTGTTTCGCTATTTTTCGCGTTGGTTTCTGATTTTTTAGCTGCTGTCGCGGAATTTGCCGATGCAGTCTGCGAGGCCGCTGCCGCCTGTGCGCTGTTAGCTGCATTCGTTTCTGAGGTTTTCGCCGCGTTCTTCGATGATGCCGCTGCAGTTTCGGATTTCTTTGCCGCCGCTGCGCTCTGAGAGGCGGCTTCAGCGTTGCGTGCCGCTTCTTCCACCATTGCCTCAAAACGACGCAATGCCTCCGGCATGACATCATCTTCCGTCATGGCACCGAGAAAATCATTCAGCGTACCTGGTCTGGAGCCTTCATAGACGGTAATGGTCCCGGCATGTGAAGGCGGAAAACCTTCAACCAGCAGGATGACGCTGTACTGGCCATACTCAACATCCATGCTGTAACGCCCGGCTTCATCCGGATTTTCAGAGGCCACCGTGTTCACCAGTACCGTGGTGCTGTTACGCTTTGCCTTCAGTTGAATAGTGCAGTTCTGTATTGGTTTTCCCGCACCATCTTTCAGCACACCTGAGATTTTTACTGCTGCCATATCCACTCCACAAAAAAGCCCGCCTGAACCGGCGGGCTGTCATAACACTGTGTTACCTGGCTAATCAGAATTTATAACCGACACCCACGATGAAACCGTCAGTGCGCCAGTCGCCACTGCCGGAACCTTCATAAGCAAGGTCAATGGCCACGGATTCGGTCGGGTTAAACTGCACGCCAGCCCCCCACGCCAGAGACGTGTTGCTGTGGCGACCGCCATCACTTCCGGTCAGCACATCGTGCGTTTTCCCCTTGTTGTCAGTTACGCGGAGATAATCCCCGGAGAACGTCGAAACACGGCTGTAAGCCACACCCGCCATCGCATAAGCACTGAACCATTCATTCACGCGCACAGACGGCCCCGCCATCACGCTGAACCAGCGGTTACGCACGGAATCTTCATGCCAGCGGGTATCGCTGTAACGGGTCAGCTGGCGATTCTTGTCTCCTGCATAGCTGAATGACGTCACCATCCCCAGCGTATCCGTAAACTCATAACGGTATTTCACGTTAATCCCGTTCAGATCATCGCTGCCGGGAACGTTGGTCGAGGCATGAAGATACCCCGCGCTCAGCGTGGACTGATGTTCAGACGCCCATGCAGGCGCACCGGATACGGCCAGACAAATGGCTGCGGACAAAATTGCTGCACAAACTTTACGCATAATTACCTCTCGCTATTCTGCAATAAAAAAGGCACCATTTCTGGTGCCCTTATATGGGTTATAACAATTTCAACGAATACTGATGCCGGAAGCGGCTTTTTTGGTCACAATCACCGTACAGTCGGTGATATTACCTGCCCACTGATTGCCTTTATGGAAAACCTTAAACTCCAGAGTGACACTTCCCCTGCCACTCGGCATATCAATAACCGCACTGTAGCTACCGGGAATGGCCCCTTTAGTTTCTCTGGATGCGATTAATACACCGTTTTTGCGAACTTCAAAACCATAACCCGTGTATCTTGTACCTCCCGGGTTATTACCACTTCCCGGATCGCTATACGCTATTCCGTTAAAGATAATGGGCGGAATAATGATTTGACGGTCAAAGTTATGATCATCACTGATGGTGACTGTAACCGTCCCGTTTGGTGTTTCCGTGTTACCCCACGTACCAGCCTGTTTCGGGAATGATTTGGAGACAGTTTTAACGAAGTCACCTCTGACCTGGTTCGCCTCCAGCATACCCTTAATCGTACAGTTTTCATTTACCGTGACGTTGTTGAGCGTCCCGGAGTTCGCATTCACGTTACCGCTGATATCGGCATTTTTCGCCGTCAGCCGCCCGTCCGGTGTCAGGGAAAATACCGGAGGATTGCCGCCGCTGGTAATGGTGGGAGCCGTCAGATACTTCAGGAACACTTCGTTCATGAATATCTGGTTGCCCTGCGCCACAAACATCGGCGTTTCATTCCCGTTTGCCGGGTCAATAAACGCGATACGGTTAGCGGCAACCAGGAACTGGCTCAGTTTACCTTCCTCCGTATCCTCCATGCTGAGGCCAAGCCCCGCGACATAATGCCTGCCGTCTTCGGTCTGCTCAATTTTGACGCCCCACATGGCATTCCATTTATCGTTGGCGTCTTTCCACTCTTTCGAAAACTGATCCAGTCTGCTGGCGTTATCCTCCGTCAGGTCGACTTTTTCCAGCAGCTCCTTGCCGAGATGGGATTCAGTTATCTGGCCTTTGAAAAAATCCAGGTAACCTTCCGCATCATCGCTCGCCCGACCGACAGCCTCCACGAATGCCGATTTGCCAACGGTGTTCACACTGCGAACGTAAAAATAATAATCATGGCCCGGCTTAATATTGATACTGGCAGCTATCCAGTACAGCGCCGTGCCAAGATAGCGGGCTGTGGTTTCAACCTGCCTGATATCCGCAATCCGCTTTTCCGAGAACCAGAACTCAAACTGTACCGTCGGATCATAAACGGCAAGATGGGGCGTGGCGGTTATCTGAAAATAGCCCGGCGTCAGCTCAATCCGCGACGGCGCTGCCGGTGCGGCAATCCGGAACGATACCGATGCCGGATCGCCCTGCTGCCCCCAGGCATTTGCCGCCCGGACTGTCAGCCTGTAATTTCCCAGCGCCAGTTGCCTGAAGCGGTATGTAGTTTCCGTCGTCCGGGCCGTGCTGACCAGCCGTTCACTGCCATCATCCGCAGCCACGGTCAGGCGAAGCAGGAAGCTCACGCCCTTCACCACCTTCGGCGTGTCCCAGCGCGCCAGCACCTGATATTCCCCGCTGTCTGCGGTGACTTCTGCGGTCAGGTGCTGAACTGCTGGCGGCGTGACACCGTTCACCGTTCCGCTCTGGTCGCCGTCAAAGTGCGCCCCGTTATCCACGATGGCTTCCTTCTCCGGTACATGCTGCACGGCAGTGATGGCATACGTGCCGTCGTCGTTCTCACGGATACTCACACAGCGGAACAGGCGCTGGCGCAGCGTCGGCAGCTTCAGCCCCCACACGCTGTATTCAGCAACGCCGTCAGGAACCCGGCTCACTTTCACCTTCACGCCGTCGGTGACGGACTGGACCTCCACGCTGACCGGATTGCCATTTCCGTCAACCAGGCTTATCAGCGTGGTTCCGGAGGATGGCAGCATGATTTCACGGTCGAGCGTCAGTGTCCGCGTCTGGCTGTTCACCGCCAGCACGCGCCCGCCGATGCTGATACCCGCATAGTCATCATCGCAGATTTCAATGACATCGCCCGGTACATGGCGAAGCCCTTCTGCGCCCACGCTGAAGTCCACGGTCTGCGTTTCCAGCAGCTCCGTTTTAATCAGCCACAGCCCGGCGCGGTGTGCCTGCCCCCGGCTGGCACAGCCAAAGGCATCCATCTTCGTGACGTTACGACCGTAACGGGCAATGGCCTGCGTGTCCTCCACAAGCTCTGTCGCCGTCTCCCAGCCGTTATTCGGGTCAATCCAGTTCACTTCAACGGCATTATGGCGGTCCTTCAGGGCGCTGAAGCTGTAGCGGAACGGCGCGCCATCATCCGGCATCACCACATTACTGCGGTTATAGGTCCACACCTTATCCGACGGTCGGTCCTGCACGAACGTCAGCGTCTGCCCGTTCCATACCGGCATACAGCGCATCGCCGAGCAGAAATCACTGAGCACATCCCACGCCTTGCGCTGTGTGGTCAGGTAAGCATTACAGGTGATGCGAGGCTCCGTGCCACCAAAGCCATCCGGCACCGACTGGTCGCAATTCTGGCCGATGACATACAGCGCCCATTTGTCCACATCCGCCGCACCGAGACGCTTCCCCATGCCGTAGCGGGGATGGGTCAGCATATCCCACAGACACCAGGCCATGTTGTTGCTGTATGCTGGCTTAAACGTTCCGTCCCAGATACCGCTGTATTGCCGCGTCTGCGGGTTATAGTTCGACGGCACCTGCAGAATGCGCCCGCGAAGATGATAATTACGGCTCACCTGCTGGCTGCCGAACTGTTCCGAGTCCACCTGCACGCCGACCAGTGCCGTGTTCGGGTAGCACTGTTTCACATCGATGATTTCGGTGTATGACGACCAGAGCGTTTTGTTCTGCAGCTGGTCTGTGGTGCTGTCCGGTGTCATCCTGCGCATCCGGATATTGAACGGGCGCGGAGGCAGGTTATCCACCACCACCGAGGCCAGATACTGCGAGGTGGTTTTGCCCTTAATGGTGATGTCTTTTTCCGTCACCCAGCCACCGTTACGTTGTATCTGAACCAGCAGGCGGACTTCCGACGGATTCCTGTCCCCCTTTGAGGTGGTTTCCACCAGTGCCTGCACACCGAAGGTAAAGCGCAGACGGTCGATATTTGCAGACGTGATGGTCCGGGTGATCGGCGTGTCATATTTCACTTCCGTACCCAGCACCGTCTCGGAGCCAGAGGATTCAAATCCCTCCGGCGGAGTCTGCTCCTGCTCACCTGCCCGGAACACCACCGTGACACCGGAGATGTTGGTATTCCCCTCAGTGTCCAGCACCGGCGTACTGTTCAGCAGCACGCTTTTTAATCCATCCACCGGACCTTCAATCGGCCCTTCACTGATGGCATCAATCACACTCAGCAACTGCGTTGATTTGAGATTATCCTTCGCTTCGCGCGGGGTATGCCCCTTACTGCTGCCTTTACCCATTCGTCATGCTCCATAAACGACAAAACCGCCCGGAGGCGGTTTCACATAAAACATTTTGCATCAGCGACCAATCACCACAACCTGACCACCGTCCCCTTCGTCTGCCGTGCTGATCTCCTGAGAAACCACCCGCGAACCCACACGCATTTCACCGTACAGAACAGGCAAAACATTGCCCTGAGCAACCATGTTATCCAGTGAGGAGAAATAGGTGTTCTGTTTGCCGTTATCTGTACTGGCTGCCGTGGACGTCCTGGCTTTCGGTGCCAGCATCTGCGCCACACCGCCCAGGATCATACTGGCCCCTGCCGCATACATGCCCGATACAGCCGCGGCACCCAGCCAGCCCACAGGGTTCCACCATGCCACCGCAATCAACGCCGCCCCCAGCACCACCTGAAATACACCGCCACTTTTAGCTCCCGCCAGACGCGGCACGATATGGATCACGGCACCATTTTCCAGCGGCTCATTAAGACGGGCAGATAATTCGGTTTCACCTGCATCACGCCCGGCAATGCGCACCTGATACCAGCCCTCATTCAGTTTCTGGCGAAACGACGGAAGCTGCGTGGCCAGCGCCCGGATGGCTTCGGCCCCCGTTTTCACACGAAGGTCGATGCGGCGGCCAAATCGTTGTAAATCCCCGTAAAGGCAGATGCGTGCCATGCCCGGTGACGCCAGAGGGAGTGTGTGCGTCGCTGCCATTTGTCGGTATACCTCTCTCGTTTGCTCAGTTGTTCAGGAATATGGTGCAACAGCTCGCCGTCGCCGCAGTAAATGGCGGCATGATTCGGCACCGATGAACCAAAACAGCACAGCAGCACATCGCCCGGCTGCGCCGCTGACAACGGCACCTGATACAGCCCTGTGGCCTCCAGATTATCCAGATAGAGATTCTGACCGTTACGCCACCAGTCATCCTCGCGATGAAAATCCGGCATCTCAATCCCCGCCAGATGGTAAGCGTCCCGGAACAGCGTGTAACAGTCCGTCACCCCGTGCTCAAAGCGCCGCCCGGTGAGATGCGGCACACAGCGGAACTTATGAATCGCCCCCCGGCAGACCAGCCACCACGGCAAATCACTCTGCACCTGCAGTCGCCGGTCGGCCTCACTCAGCCAGGGCAGACCACCGGGGTGGCTGTGCACCAGCGCCACAATCTCACCCTGCATTTCTGCCCGCAGCCAGTCCTCCGGCGACATCCGGAAATAATCCTCCGGCTCACCGGAGATATTCACGCAGGGAAAATATCTTTCCCCTTCCGGCGTTCTCACCACGAAGCCGCACGACTCCGCTGGCGCACATCGCCGGGCGTGCGCCAGAATCGCTGATTCTGTCTGTGTCATGGGATTTACTGCGAAAGTTTGTTAATGGAAAGGAAGCCGCCAAAGTTGCCGACATTATTGCGAAACTTACAGCCACTCAGGCATTTGCTGCATTTATCCTTAGTGATATCGGACGTCGGCTGGTCATATTCATCCGCGACCGCCGGACCGTTATAACCGCACTCATCACCGCGATAGGTCCAGGTGCAGGTATTAGCCAGCATGATGCGCCCCGGAAAAACGGCACCATCCGTTTCCGTCGGTGTGGACAGTACAAAAGAGGCACTGACCGCGCTCAGTTCGCTGCACTGCTCGATGCGCCAGCGGCTGATCACCTCCTGCTCCGGATCGGCTTCGCTGTTTCCGTTGACGAAGTTCACCGCATCCAGAAAACGGGCGTAAACCTTACGCCTGACCACCGTTCCACGGACCAGACTCTGCAGGTCTTCCGCCATCCCGGTGACCATGCCGTGCAGGTTAGAAACCGTCAGTGTCGGACGGGCAGCACTGCCCTTGCCGTTCAGTTCAAATCCCGTCCCCTGAATGGGGTATGCCTGATACTGACGCCCCTGCCAGGTAACCGGCTCACCTTTTTCGTTCTGCTCATTACAGAAAAAATAACGTTCACCACCGACCTCTGTCAGATCAATTTCCCAAAGCACCACCTGGGCTGACTGACTGAGGCGTGTCGTCTCATGATGTGTTTCCTGTGGAATATCCTGCACCAGAGCCTCCTATGCCACGACCTGTTCAAAATCTGCCGTTATGGTTACCCACAGCGCCCCCACGCTTGCCGACCATTTACGACAAACCACCCTAATCGGTTTCCAGTCATAAGGTGGCGTCCACTGAAATGCGCGGACGCCACCGTGCCGTTCCAGAAAGGCTTTTAAAGATGGGTGTTCACATTTACGAACACGTATCGTCACGCTGTAAATCGACAACTGGTTATTCAGTCCCGCCGCACGACGCTGTTCATAACCATCGCCCAGCTTCACTGTCACCACTTTCGGCTCTGATACCACATTCATATCCGGGCGCACTTTCCAGTGAAACGTCTCCATTACCGATATGCTCCACTTAACCGACCACCATCACGGGCCTGCTGTTGCATAAAGTCCGCTGCCGCTTTTTTCCCAAGGTCATAAACCACCTTCAGGGCAGCCGGACCTATCTGCCCGTTCGTGCCATCGTTATTGATCTCGATGTTGTACTGCGGGGCAAACATCGCCATACCTGAACCACCAATATCCGCCACAACCCCCAGCTTACCGTCAGCACCACGACGCAGTGGCAGAATGGCTTCAGGTCCAGCTTCCCCCATCACACCCGCGCCTTTTGCAAAAGCAAAAAACGTCGGACGGTTAACCACCGTGCCACTGTAGCGACTCAAATCAGCCGACTGATAAACACCGCCATCAGCATTGGCTACAAAATCAAAAGGCAGCGCGGAAGCAATGCCTTTTACCGCTTTCATTAAAGCTATCTGAGCCATGATTCTGGACATATCTGACAGCACAGAAGAGGTGAAGGATTTGAAATTGAGTTTGCCTGTAGTACAGAATGTCGCCAGCCAGTCACTCATGCTACTGAACGCAGACGTGAACAACTGTTCCACTGTCCCGGCTGTGTTATCCGCTTTCTCAGTGACATTCTGGAGTGCACGCAGGACTCCGTTTTTCCAGTCACCCTGAGCAATTTCAAGCTGTTGCCAATAACGGCGATTCTCATTCAGTTGTCGGTTCAGGCTCTCCGTCAGCGCCTGCTCGGCCTTTCTGTAGTCATCCGTGTTATATGTCCCTTTCTGCTCACTATCCCGCCTCAACTGCTCCAGCTGTTGCTGGTATTTCTGGCGAAGACTCAGTTGTACCTGATATCGCTGCCTCTGCTGATCACCCATACCCACCGTGGCGATATCCAGGTCATGTTGCTGACGCTGAGCGCGCTCTTCTTCAGCCAGTTGACTGGTCAGCTGAATTGTTTTTTTCTTCAGCTCGTTGAGTGCCGTCTGTTTCTGAAGCTCCTGCTGTTTTACATCCAGCAGCGTCAGTGCCTGAATCAGTTCATCTTTACGGGCCAGCACACTCTTTTCATCTGCCGTCAGTTTTTTCCCGTCCAGGTCGCTGATGCGCTGCTGCAGAGCCAGAAGCTGTTTATGCGCTTCTGTCATCTTTTCAGTGGCAATGCCTGCTGACTGTCTTGCAGCAGCAATCTGCCCTTCCACCTGTGCCTGTTGCTGACTGTACTGCAGCAATAACCGGGTGGCCTCATCATTACGGGTTTCGCGTGTTTTTTTCTTACCGGATGCCAGGGCTTTCTCGTAACGTTCATTTTCACGTTGTATCGCCGCATCCCTGACAGCCTGGTCGGCGTACTGCATGGCATTAATACGCGCAATTTCACGCTGATGTCGTGCTGCTTCCGTTTCATTCATCCGGTTCAGTGCAGCATTTTCAGCATTACGTCGTTTCTGTTGCTCCTGATAATTCCGCTCTGCCTGCTCTTTTGCATCCTGCAAATCCTTCTGGCGTTTTTTCTCCTGAAGATCGTTAAGACGCTGCTGATCGTATTCAACCTGAGAAGATGATGCCGTCCAGGGGAGTCTTTTCGCCCGCGACACTTTCTCCTGTAAAGTGACAATCTGTTCATCCAGCGAGTCTTCACGACCAATATTCATGGCCGCATCCCAGAAACGACTCCATAAATCAGACAGATACTTCAGCGTACTACCAAGCGCATTGAGGTTATTATCAATATCCGCAGTACGCCGACCGGTTTCCTCTGCCAGTGCAGACATGGCTATCCGTGCAGCATCACTGGACCGTCCCTGCTCCCCAAGGACGCGTATCTGCTCAAGCTGAGTGGCAGTAAGAAAATGCAGCTCATTGTCCAGAGCCTTCGCGGCATTTACAGGATCATCCTTCAGCCGCTTAAACTGATTTATGGTATCGCTGACCGACTGGCCAACCGATCGCTCCATCTGTGCGGCAGCTCTCGCCACCATACCGATATCGTTTCCACGAAATGCACCACTACCCACCACCTGAGCCAGCGCACCGGCTGCAGCATGTTGCGTGATACCATTCCCGGAAATAGCACGACTGAGCGTCCACAGCTGCCCGGCAGTGACTCCGGCATAATGCCCCGTCAGCGACAGCTGGCGGTTAAATTCTTCCCCCTCCTTCTGACCGTCATACCAGGCTTTACCCAGACCATAGACAGCCGCGGCAATACCGCTAATAACCCCGCCAAGCATCATGCCTTTCGGTGACATCAGTGTGTCTATCCACCCGGCACGGTTAGCCAGCGTTATCCCGGATCCCCTCAGCGCACCTAAATTGCCGCGGGCCAGTTCACCTATCAGAACGCCTATCTCCTGGCGGGCCGCTGCACTTTTCAGCCCCAGCGAATGCGTGGCTTTTCCTGCCTGCTCCATTTTGCGGATATACACTTCTGCAGCACTGCTTACCCCCAGCTGGGCAGCCTTAGCACGAAGCAACTCAGAAGAAGAAAGATTCTGGCGGGTTGCCTGCTCTTTAAGCTGACGGATAAACGCCACTTTCTGTCGGGTAGCCTCTTCCTCAGCCTGTGTAAGAACACGGGTTTTCGCCGTAACCTCAGAAATCAGCGCCAGATAATCCTGCTGACCAATCCCGCCACTGTTTCTGGCCTGTCGGATCTGCTGCTGAATACGCTGTAATTCCTGCAGACCCGCACTGGCCTGTTTCACACTGTCAATCTGACGATAAAACGCAGCAGCCGCTTTATCCTGAGCCTCCGCCAGAGCCATGGCCTGCGCCTGTTCCTCGCGCATTTTCTGGCTCAGCGCCTCCATGCGCTGGCGGGTTTTCTCCACCTCGCGGGCCATGCGTTCATGAGCCTGTGCGTTCTTCTCCACCGTCTGCGCATGGACGGATGCGGCTGTTGCAGCCGAAGACGCCGCCTGCGTTGTCTGCCGGGCGGCCTGAGTCTGACGCTCCATAAAACGCTGCATACGGGCAGAAGACCGTTCTGCATCGCTGGCTGCACCATTCAGAAGGTTTTTGATACGGGGGATTTCATTTTTAAACTCTGCCGCATCAATCCCCAAATCAATGACCAGGTTGGCTATCTGGTCCATAACGCACACCTCCGGAAATACCTTCCCCAAGATGCATCAGTTCTTCGTCCGTTCGCTCCGGTATCCCGTTCTCTTCCGGTAAAAGGCTGAAATCAGCCACCGCAGCATCACTGCTGCCGGACACCATTCTCACGATCAATGCCTTCAGCGAGGCAAACTGCGCATCCATCCACACATCACTGAAGCTCTGCATCCGGAAATAATCGCCCCACTCACCAAGCTCAGTGGCCGACATTTCCGACAGCATCCGCCGCCAGTCTGCCCGCCGGAACTCCCGGGCAAGCCGCATGACAAACTGCATTTCCCGCGTCAGGACTTTTCCGGCGTCAGCGCCTCATGCTCATCATCCCCGGCATTATCAATGGCCCCCATACCGCTCAGCGACAGAACCATCTCCGCCCCCGCACCCAGGGCATCATACGACCATGTTGTAATAACGGATGCGCAAAGCGTCTCTACATCCTTAGACTGATCCGCATTCCACAGTGAGCGGGAAACCAGCCAGGCATTGATATCCATCCCCATCCGCAGAAAAGCAATCTGTCGTTCAGCCTCCGGCAGTTCTCCCTCACCGGCATCAAACTTTGCCGTTCGCTGCTGAACAAACGCCAGATATTCAATTCTCTGCAGCCCGGACAGCTCACTGAGCACCACGGACTGTTTTTCATAATTAAACGTGCCCTGTTTCAGAAACATCATGTTCTCCACCTGCAAAAAAGCCCCGGATAACCGGGGCAAATGATGAGTATCGTCCTGTTAACCTGCAGCGCTGACAGTCACCGCAGCCACAGCCACAAAATTCCCGTCAGCGGTCATGCCCACAATGCTGACACTGCCCTGCTTCACGCCTTTCACCGTGGCCACAAGCCCGTTCAGGGTCACCGTGGCAGTCTGTGGATCTGACGAATGCACACTGATCGCTTTGTCACTGGCTCCGTCAGGTTTTACTGTAAAGGTCAGCGTGGTGGTTGCTCCCACTTTTACACTGGCAGATGCCGGTGCCACCGTCAGCCCGGTAACGCTCACTGTTTCAGTGCCTTCCTCTGCCAGATACGGACGCCCCACACCGCTGATTTTCACAGTGCGGGTCATCACGTCTTTTGAGGCAATGGTTTTACCCAGTGAACTCAGCCAGCCACGGAAAACATCAACAGTACCGTTGGGATATTTGATACGAAACGCGCAGACTTCACCGGAGTCGAACAACTGAACCAGTTTTTTCTGCCCGCTGTCACCCGGACGCCAGGCCAGCGTCGCCGAAGTATCACCGACTGATTTCTGCCCCTGGGTTGTCGTTTTCCAGTCTGCATCTTCATCATCGAGATAAGTATCATCTTCTGCATCAGCGGTCATTTCGCCAGGTTGCAGATCCTTCACCATCGCAAGACGCAGCCAGTCAGTGTCTGACAAAGGGTTCGCAAATGCGTCGCCGTTGCCGGTATACATCCAGAACGTCGTCCCCGCACCTTTCGTCTTTGCCAGTGGATTTGGTGTGGTCATTGCCACCTCCTTAATTCGTGTACGTGATCTGGTACGTGATTTCCGCCATCGCCCAGGTGGCCATCTCATTATCACGTTGATAGTTAAAACCGAGTGGGATCAGGGTGTCGATGAGTCCGGAAAGTGCCGGTACATCATTCAGGGCCGGGAAAATGGTGCTCTCCATCCACATATCCAGCTCTGAATCCGGTGCCTGTGCCCGGATGAAGACAGCAATATGCAGAACAGCCTGCCAGTCATCTTCATCCGTCATTTTTCCGGTGTACTGAGCATCACTCAGCCACACCGCCACGGCAGGCAGTTCCTGCGCATCAACAAATGCCGGAAGCCCGTCAAAAAACGTGGCGCTGTCTCCACACTGTTCCCGAAGGCGTGCCAGTACGACCTGGCGGATTTGTGTATGTCGGTTCATCGGGTCAGCCATAACCTCAGTTGTTGTTTCAGTGCATACCCCAGCTGTTTCGGCATTTCCGCAGCAATGATGCGGTCGCGGGCATCTTCAAATGCCTGTGTCAGCGGTCCGGACAGCGGGATTTTCACCACATCAATGGGGTAACGATTTTTGCCATCAATACGCCGCATCACATGCCAGCGACCATTCGCCAGTTGCTGAATAAACGCATCCCGGAAAAGATATTTACCCACCTTCAGCACACTGCCACGGTACTGCAGTTTTCCACCACGCCGGGCCAGTCTGACCCGGGCTGTCCCCAGCTTAATGGCGGGCAGATTGCCCCGGTTAACGCGGATCCTGGCCGTCATTTTTCCTGACGGACTGGCTTTAAACACCCGGACACGCTGACGTACCAGTTTCAGGGGGATCCCTTTCACCTGGTTATCTCCCGCAACGGTATTCCCGGCAACCTGCCGGGTGGCAACCGAGACCGCTTTCTGTGCCACACGGTTTATCGCCCATGCGCTGGCCTGTGGTACCATACGGGTATCAAGGCTGTTCAGATTGCGGATGGCATTCTCAAGCCCCTTCATCCCACACCTCTTTACTCAATAAAGATCATTGGCTTACCGTTAAAGCGTTCATGCCGTGTGACCGTCCATTGTTGTTCGTCATAAACAACGCGATCCCCGCGCCGTGGGCGATATCCCGAAGAAAACACCACCAGAGAGACCGCAGGTCCGGACAGAGCATTCAGCTCTGCCAGTGTTTCTCCCAGGATCACAGTCATATCGACATCATTAATCGAGGCTGTCTTTCCCATCTTTCTGACCGTGATAGCATCCATACGCGCTGCCAGCCGGGAAAAGGGATCAGACATTGAGTTTTACCGGCACTTCTTCTGCACTGGTTCCAGCATCTGCCCAGACAACCCCGACCAGCGGATCAGAGCCGCTGTTAGTCAGCTGAACTTTTCCGGACTTCAGATAAACCTTCTTACCCGTTTTCATGTCATCCGTTTTCAGCTTAGGCAGCATAAACACACCTTCGGTCAGGCCGTCGCCTGTTTCACCCTGTGGAATATCGGTCAGCGTCACCGCAAAAACATCGCCCACCTGCACCAGATCTCCGCTGCTGATGGCTGCACTGGCAACAATCGCCACCGTTTTTCCTTCTTCTACAAAATTCTTTGCCATAACTGTCTCCGCACAGCCCCGTTCAGGGGCTGATTTCAGGTACAAAAAAAGCCCTTACGGGCCATCAGAGTTGTTGTCTGCGACGTTTACGCCGTACATTTCACCAGACCGCGGTGATCAACTGGCGCGACACCGGCGTCAATACGCACTTTCGTTGTCACGCCATCCACACTGAAGCCCTCCATCTGATCAATATATGGCGTATCCACACCGTTGAGATAAGCCACTTCAATCGTATCGGAGCCTTTGGACGCAGCCAGGTAGAAAGTGGTCTGGCTGTTATCATCAAGACGAGGCTCTGCAATAACGGTCGCAAAATCTTTCACCGGGTTAATAATACCGGCGTTAATGTCAGCCCCCTTGACACTTGAGGAGCGAATGACCTGGTTAGCAACAGACTCCATCGCCGTCGGTACCAGTACGAACGCAGGACGAATATTCAGATGACGCTCCCCCTCTTTCTGAACACGCATCAACTGGCGGGCTTTATCCAGCGATGCCACGTCCATTGCAGCGCTCTCCAGTACGTTTGCATGTTTCGCTTTATCGAACAGACTTACATTATCTGTGGATATTTTCGGGTTAGACGTCAGAATGGCATAAACCAGATCGGCAATAGTGGATTTCGCCGCACGACCCAGTTTCATCGGGACATCGGTCAGCATATTCAGATCATCATTGATAATGGCCTGACGGGTGATACTGAACAGCTCGCCATAGGTCGCCAGTGCAATAGTGGCCTGTTTATCTCCGGTGGTGACGTATTTATATTCCGCCCCTTCACGCACCTGACGCAGAGCACTGAAGCCCCCCATACCCACACGATGGGCAATTTTAAAATCAGACAACTGACCTTTCCGCGTCCACTGTTCATAGGTTTCAGGGGCATCTTCCCAGCCCTGCAGAATGGCTTTGTTCGCAACATCCAGCAGAATATTACCGAAGTCAGACGTACTGTGTGTGAACGCCGCACCGACCATCTGCATCGGGTTATAACTGGAAACCCCAATCCCCCGTTCAGTCAGTGACATACGAGCATATTCACGCAGGGTCATCCCGTTGTAGACATTATCACGTTCGGTTTTTTCAAATCCGGCACGCGCCATCAGCGCCTGGCGGATCCCGTCCCCCACAAAATTACCGTTACCGGCATAAATATGAGCCGGGGTATTTTTATTGGATGGCGTGGACTCGCGCCCCATCTCGTTCAACAGCTTTTCGCGGGCCTGCTCCAGCGAACATTCAGGATCGGCAAGACACTGAGCCTGCAGCGTCTGATAACGCCCGCCAAACATGGCAAACAAATCATTAATACCGTTTACACGCGCTTTTTGCTCTGCCAGTACCTGCGCACGGATACTGTTTTCATCCACCACGGGTGCTGCTGCCTGCACTGGCGTCCGGGAGGCTACAGGTTCATTATCCTGTACGCGTGGAGCACTGTTGCGTGGCGGAGTAATCATGTTTCGAATGGATTCCGGCATCTTTTTAAATTCCTCTGTACGTTTTGACTGAATACATGCCATTGCCTTAACGGCTGGCGTTACCTGATCAGCAAATCCATGTGCCAGACATTCGGCACCGGACATCCAGGTCTCATCCGCCAGCATGGCAGCAATTTCATCGGTGGTTTTCCCGGTTTTCTGTGCATAAGCGGGTAACAGAACCGCCTCAACCTTATCGAGCAGGTCGGCATAGGTGCGCATGTCTTCCGCATCACCGCCCGTAAAGCCAAATGGTTTATGAATCATCATGAAGGTGTTTTCCGGCATAATGACCGGGTTTCCCACCATCGCAATGACCGACGCCATTGACGCCGCCACACCGTCGACATAAACGGTAATGGACGCACCATGTGTTTTCAGCGCATTAAAAATGGCGATGCCTTCAAAGACATCGCCACCCGGTGAATTAATATGGAGATTAATGTGGGTGATATCGCCCAGTGCATTCAGATCACTGATAAACTGCTTCGCTGTAACACCCCAGAAACCAATCTCGTCATAAATATAAATATCCGCGTCACTCTGGTGACCAGCCTGCATCCTGAACCAGGAATTATTCTTCGGACTGGTCGTCGGTGTGCTGCGGCTCCTGTCGTTTCGTTGCGGCACTGCTGCCTCCTTTATCACTGGCCGGATCAGTATCAAATACCAGATCCAGCTTGCGGTTTTCATCAATTTCGGCCTTGCGCCGACGTTTGACATCATCCGGATTACGACCACCAGCACGTACCCAGTCTGATTCTGTCGCCGCTCCACCACGAATCTGGATTTTCCAGGCCTCAGCCTCCTTAACAGGGTCAATCCACGGCATCACTGGTCCGGAATACACCGCGGTATACAGTGAAGAACGGTCAAGATCGCGGGGTAGCCTGATAACACCGGATGCCACAGCCTGTTTCAGCCAGGCACGATACATCGGGCGGGTGACGGCACCAATAAACCAGTCCTGCAGGATCAGGTAGCCATCAGTAGACTCAACCAGTTCCTGACGCTGGGCGCTGTAAGTGCCGTTATAGTTGCGTGCCGTACTGGAAAAACTCAGACGACTGCCCGCCGCCACGGCACGCAACTGACCATTACGAAAAGTTTCAAGGTTAGGATTGGGACGATCCGACTTCACCATTCCGATTTCTTCGCCGGGTTTCAGATCGTCGTAAATAATGCCTGGCTGAATGGTAAGCTCGCGTTCATTCTCCTTGCTGCCATTACCATCCGGTTCATAGCTCTGCCCGTCGCCTTTGCGGATGTACATCCCCAGAGCAGCGGCGATCCTTGCTGCAGTCAGCTCAGAATCTTCATACTCTTTCAGGGCACTGAGGCGGATCAGCACACCGGACAACAAAGACGTCCCGCGCATCTGGTGCAGACGGCGAACAAATTTAAGATGCAGCATTCGCTCTGCATCCACTTCTTTGGTTTCCATCTGCCGCCCGGATACGGGACGGCTTTTATACACCAGATATTTTTCGGGACGCCCCCAGTCATCAACAAACACGCCCTGATTCAGCCTGTTGCTCTCATCACTGGTCATGGGAATAAAGTCCGGCTCGAGCGCCTCCAGCCAGAAATGAACACCGGCAGAAGGCGTCAGGCTGTTTATGCGCCCGGAAACCATCTGGGCAAACACCTCACCATCGCGCAGCCAGGTACGCAGCATCAGACGTTCCAGCATCGGACGGGTAAACTGCCCGGTGACTTCCGGACTGACAGACCATTCACTCCATCGGGTGCGTATCTCCGCTGCCAGATCACGGGCAATGGCCCCATTGCGTAATACCGGATGTGGCTCGACAATAATCCCGTTTTTCCCCACCACCCGTTCTTCCAGCTTGTCAAATACACCAATAACCAGATCGTGGTTGTTATCAAGGTAACGGGCCTGCTCACGTAACGACACGGCCCCGTACTGGCTTAACTGGTCGGCAGTTCGGTTTTCCCGCCGGGCTTTGTGTGTCCGCGTCGTTTTTACGGCCTCATAAGCCTGGATCACCGCACGGGAACGCAGCCTTGCCGCTTTCCATCCTGGTGAAAAAACGCCAATCACATCATCAAGAATTGCCATCAGAACCTCGCCAGCCGGTACCCGGGATGCCCCCGTCGTCGTGTAATCAGAGCCGCAAGGCGGCGCTCCCACTCCTGCCGTCCCTGCCGGATCTCAGATAAGTTTTCCATGGTCATCTGCTGACCATTAAAGGTGACGGATTTTCCGTCCAGCACCGCCATTTCAGCTTCCGTATAACGCTGAATCATGGCTTCGATATCATTCTGGTTCATAACCATCCTCCGGAAGTCAGCCAGGGGTTAACATCGTCAGTTACTGTTTTCTTCCGTTTTTGTTTTTTAACAGGCGTGGATACCGGTTCCGGTGAGGGTGACGGTTCGGTACTGTCCGGGACACACTCCAGCCAGGTTTCCCGGCTCGCCCACTCCGGTGCATCCGGCCAGCGGATCTTTTCGTATCCATGCAGAATGACCAGAGCCTCGGCATACACCATCAGGTCAAAAGCTTCGTTGGCACCGCGACCCGGCTTACTCCATTTCCCGTCACTGCTCCGCTCTTCATACGTCAGTTCGTCGTAAAACCAGCTCCCCAGCCAGTCAGGGAAATGCACATAGCCGGGACCTGGCGAGTCACGCCATAACGCGTTATTCACCCGGTCTTTCAGGGCATCCGTCTGAAGAAGCCAGAGCGGCACATCACCTGCGGCCTGCGCCCGTCGGCCCGTTCGTCCGGTGTTATCAGGGAATGTACGGGTGATCAGTTTTGCGCGCCGGATGCTGTCGCCCTTAAACAGGTAAATACGTTTACCAAGGCCATCACGACGGCAACGACGCCAGAATTTATAGGCATTATCAGTGACCCCGTCTTCACCGCCGGAGTCCACCGCCATTGCCATCAGTCGCATTTGTTGAGAAGGATCGGAGGCCAGCGGCCAGCTTTTATGAAAAACATCCGTCAGCAGGACATCCCAGTCTTCCGGATAGCTGGCCGGATCAATTCGCTGGCTCTCCCCGTCGCTGTCACCGCGCAATGACTGCGTGATGTTGTAACGATCAATAATCCAGCGTTCACCACGGCTGCCATAGCCCGTTACCTGAACCACAAAACGGCGATGACGTCCCGCCTGCACATCCACTGTCGCCACAAGGAAATTAACGCCATCCGGCACACTGCGGGAAGGAACTGGCTCTGCCCGCTGCTCAAGCAGTTCACTTTTTCGTTGCTCCATGCTGGCGCGGGGAAGATAAGGTAATCCCCAGTCGGTATTGATAACCGTCTTGAGTGTTTCTTCACTTCCGGTTGTCTCGTATTCCTGTTCTGCAGTAAGCAGTTTGTAAACGAGTTGCGAGAGTGTCTGGTAAGCAGCTGCCGGACCCTCCATCCAGAATGACGCAATACGTGAACGTCGGGGATCACCATAACGACTGCCATCCGCATTGATGGATTCACCATCCCGCAACCAGACCCCACGTCCGTTCAGCTCACGTTTTTGTTCAGGCATAATCCGTCCTGAACAGGAAGGACACTGAATATAAGCCGCCTCACTTGCCAGCACGGGATCGGCAATATCACGGAAACCAGCAACCACATCGCCGCAGGGCTGAAAATACTCACCACAGTGTGGACAGGGCCAGTACCAGCGACGGCGATCGCCACGGTTATAGAGCGACAGTATCCCCGTGGTTGGCGGAGCCTCATGCGGTGAAGTCCGTCGCCATTTCACATCCTTCACATCCCTGCCGGGGGAACTCTCCACCAGCGTCATACCACTGGACATAAATGTGGTGGTACGTTTTGAGGCAAGAGAGAAGGCATCCCCCTCGCCATCAATATCTTCCGGAAAACGGTCATAATCCGTCAGCGCGACGCATTTATAATCTGATGAGGACATGATATTGACTGATGGCCAGCCGATTTTCAGGTAGTTGCCAGCAAGGAATGTTCTGTCATAAACGTTGTTGTCATTTTTGTTCGGACTCAGGCGACTGACCACTTCCGGGCTGACGCGAAACGTTCTGGCAAGTCGTTTTTTGGAGTGTTCGCGGGCTTTTTCCTCCGTCATCTGAATGATCAGCATATCCGCAGGATCGCAAATCACGTTGTAAATCACCCAGCCGTCAATCAGGCCGATAGTCTTGCCGGTTCGTGCCGGACCAACAAATATCACTGCGTCGTATTCACGCGAGGCCAGGCAGTTCATCGGCTCAATAACATACGGTGCGACCAGCGGATCCCACGGGACTGAGTTCCCGGCCCCCATGGGCACCCGCATATACTGAGCAACGGCATCAGCAACCCGCATTCGTCTCGGTGCGCGAAGGATATAACCTGAATCGGTTCGTGCTGCCTTTGCGGTTTCCTGATTCAGCATTACTCCTCCTGCTGTAATTCCTCCTCATCATCCGCACCTGCTTCGGTCACCCGCAGGGCTATCTGATCGCGCAGATCATCAATAATGGACTGAACACGGCTCACAGCGGCAGGCTGCAGACCGCAGTCGCGTTCCAGAATATCCGGTAATGTCTCCAGCACCTGCACGACCGCTTTTGCCCAGATGGCAAACTCCCGTCTGACATCACTGGCCGGAATGAGTTGTGCTGTTTCCTGTTCGAACTTAAGACGCTCACGTTCAGACTGATACCAGGCTTTGCGCTCATGTGGATCCATTTCGCCCTCAGCAACCGGCGGTGGTAACCCCATAAATTCAGTCAGAATATCGGTCAACCGGTATAGCTTGAGTTTGTCATGTCCACCAGCGGGACGAATGTTTTTCAGTCTTGCCACGACAGTCTGGCGGTGCAGACCAGATAAAGCCGCCAGTTGATTAATATTCAGCACCAGGTTTTTCAACTCATGATCCATATTTCCTCCGGAGAGCTTTAAACATGCATCGTGCGAACAACTTTAAGAAAACGCGTTCGATGTCGAACAAAAAACACTCAATTCGACATACAAAAAACAAACAACCATTAATAATCAATAAGATGCAAAGATGATGGTGGCCGATAAAAATGCAAAAACTAGCCTTTTTCCGCGACGCTCCCGCCCCGTGGCAGGCCACCCCACCGGGAGGACCCGTCAATGATGAAGTAATTCTCGTTAGTCATGTACCTTTCCAAGGTAACTACAAATCACAAAGTGAATATTATTTTCGATGTATTTGCGGAGGGCGTTAAAGATGAGAAGTGACTTCAAGTACTCTAAATGCCACGTAAAACTTTTCAATCAAAATAAGAGGTTTTTATGAAAAAACAAGATGTTATCCCTTATATGTTAAAAGTAATGAATGAAAAAGGAAAAGTTGCTTTCCAGCCAGCATGGTTCCCTGAGAACGATAATCATGAAGAAACTTTCGATTCTCTTTGCGAGTTATACCGTGAAGGAAAAATCACAATGGAAGGAGGTTATTACTTCGATCTAATTTTTATCCTGTAATCTGACTATCAAAAGTATTATCGCAGGCACTCAGTGAATGCCTGCGGTAATGCCGTTCGTGATAAGCGAGGTTAACAAACCATTATCAAGCCCATCCGTAGATAGGCTTTGTAATGAACTGGCTCTTATCTCAACGCAGCCCCTTACCGCGCGCCAGATGTTTAACCTCAAGCATCAGCAATGAGATGTTTAATCTGGATTCACTCCAGAAGTAATCACCACCCTTTCTACAGAGCCAGATGTGAAGGATGATGAGTAAAATTATCGCTATCATCGAAGGCATTGCGTCCTGATGTATTCCTGAAGCGTTCTCAGTGCTGTCTGGTCGCTGATGATTCCGTCCCGGATACCGAGAACGTTTCGTCCAGCAACTGGAGAGAGTTCGACGGTGGCATCATTGCCCATGCCGGAGGCGCTGGAGGTTTCGGCTGAGGATGGCACAGGGCATTTTCCTTTGACGAACACCCGACCACCATTATCAAGCTTGCGCCGAAGAGCATCATTTTCAGCTTTCGCATCAGCTAACTCCTTCGTGTATTTAGCATCGAGTGCATCAGCAGCACGCTGGCGCTGCTGCATGTCAATAATGGTGGCGGTTGCCTGCTTCAGCTCACTGACTTTTTTATCACGCTGTTCTTTGTAGGCGATGGCGTTATCACGGTAATGATTGACCGCCCACGACAGGCAGACGATGATGCAGATAACCAGAGCATAAATAATCGCGGCGACTCTGCTCACTGATCTATCCCCCAACAGGCTAATGCGCTTTCCTGGTCACGACGAATAACCTGTCCATAGCAGTTATTTGAACGTATGCGGCAATCGCGCCCACCATCTTTTATCCACCAGCGAATCGCCTCGCATGCGCCCTTACGATCACCGGCATTCAGCCGCTTATAAAACGTCGACGGAAAACACTTACCGGGGCCAATGTTATAGGGACAAAATGACGCGATCCCCGCTTTTTGTGGTTCTGTCAGTGGCACTTTAATATTGCGTTCCACCCATGCCAGCGCCTTATCACGCTCAATGGCGTTAACCTGGGCGCATTTTTCCTTCGTCAGTTTCATGCCTGGAATAACAGGTTTACCATCAACCATTGTTGCCCCCCGACAGATGGTCCATATTCCGGAGCCATCACGGTATGCCGTTGTGTGGTTACCTTCTTTTTCGTCAAGAAACTGGTCAAGTATTTGAGGAGCAGACGCTCCTGCAGCAATCAGCGCCAGAACGGCTGCTGACAGGCCGTATTTGATTTTAGCATTCATGGATATTTATCAGGATTTATCAGCTTCTAATCTCTAGATATGTTAAGCACTCAGCCCGTCAGTGGTGGATACTGGCGTATGTAATAAAGGGGGGATGGCTGATTACCTCTGATAAGGGAATGTAACTATGAACGGTATAGATCCATTCAAACCAATCAGTAAGCAACTTGATGTGGTATTACCACAACTGATAAAACACGACGACACTTCTGGATAAAGTGTTGCCTTTTTATATTGCTGTTACCGCAAAATTATCAGGTAAAACTCGAGAAGAGGTTCTCAAATATAACATGCTGGCTTTAGAAACAATTTTCGGCTCAGAAAAAGCAGGAAAATCACCCAAAGAGCTGGCAGAATCTCAATTTGCTTATATGACAAATATAAGAGTATCCGAAATCTTTGATAAGCGTAAGCGTCAACGGAGCACCGTATTGACGCTTATTTATTGGTGAGAACCACGTTCCATGGCAGGAGTTCGTCAACACGGTTGGAGGGCCATTCCGGCAGTACGCTCAGAATATGGCGCAGATACGCTTCCGGATCGATACCGTTCAGACGGCAGGTGCCGATCAGCCCGTATAGCAGTGCACCACGCTCGCCACCGTGATCGCTACCGAAGAACACGTAATTTTTCTTTCCAAGACAGACTGCACGAAGCGCTCTTTCCGCTGTGTTATTGTCCGTCTCCGCCAGTCCGTCATCACTGTAATAACAGAGGGCGTCCCACTGATTCAGTACATAGCTGAACGCTTCGCCCAGTCTGGATTTTTTCGACAGCGTGCCATTCTTCTCCACCATCCATTCATGCAGCGACGTCAGTAACGCTTTGCTTCGCTGCTGTCTGACTGCAAGACGCTCTGACTCTGGTAATCCCCGTATTTCATCCTCGATGGCGTACAGTTCACTGATTCGCTTCAGGGCTTCTTCTGCCGTCGCACTTTTGCTGCTGATGTATACATCGTGGATTTTTCTCCGGGCATGGGCCCAGCACGCAACTTCTGTCAGCGCACCACCTTCACGTTCTGCACTGAACAGCCTGTCATAACCTGTGAACGCATCCGCCTGCAGGATACCCCGGAAGGGGCGGAGGTGTTGCTCCGGGTGTTTCCCCTGCCGGTTCGGTGAGTACGCGAACCAGACCGCCGGAGGAGATGACGAACCCGCATTGCGATCATCCCGGACATACGTCCAGATGCGCCCTGTTTTCGTCTTTTTCAAGCCCGGTGCCAGTACCTTTACCGGTGTGTCGTCAGTGTGAAGCTTGCGGGTATTCATCACATAACGGTACAGGGCATCATTCAGCGGCATCATTAACTGGCAGCACGCGTCAACCCAGTTGGAGAGTAATGCACGGCTCAGTTCGACACCCTGTCGGGCAAAGATTTCACTCTGACGATACAGTGGCAGGTGTTCGCAGTATTTTCCCGTTAACACGCGGGCAAGTAATCCGGGGCCCGCGATACCACGCTCTATCGGGCGGGACGGCGCCGGTGCTTCAATGATGCAGTCACATTTTGTACAGGCTTTTTTTACCCGTTCTGTGCGGATCACTTTCAGGGCGCTGCTCACCAGTTCCAGCTGCTCAGTACTGACTTCCCCCAGATAATCCAGCTCGCCGCCACATTCCGGGCAACAACTTTCTTCAGACTCCAGACGGTGTATTTCACGGGGAAGGTGTGCCGGTAACGGACGACGATGGCGCGACTGTCGCAACTGGCGGGGAACCTGTGGATCGTCTTCCCGCCCACTGTAACGATCGCTGTCCTGTTCGCGTTGTTTCAGCAGGGCCTCAGCCTGTTCAACTTCACGACGCAGTTTTTCAGAACGGGTACCGAACAGCATCCGGCGCAGTTTTTCTATCTGAGCCCGCAGATGTTCTATTTCCCGTTCATCTTCTTCGATCTTTTCTTCGGCACGTGCCAGTGCAGAGCGCAGGAAGGCCTCCGTCTCTTCAACCAGACTCAGTTGCTGGTCTTTCTGACGGAGCTGGCTTTCCAGTTCTGCAATGCGAATGAGGTATTTCTGACTCATGGCCGTTTTTATAATGCGGCCAGGCGTTTTTTACAACATTGTCAGGGCGTTAAGGCGGGATGTTTTTGGCTGACGCCAGTCCAGCTTATCGAGGAGCATTGCCAGTTGCGAGCGGGTAATGGATACCTTACCGTCACGCACCGCAGGCCAGATAAACTGGCCTTCCTCCAGGCGTTTGGTGAACAGGCACAGACCATCAGCATCAGCCCAAAGAATTTTAACGGTGTCACCCCGTCGGCCACGGAAGATAAACAGGTGACCGGAGAAGGGATTAACATTTAACACATGCTGTACCTGTTCACCCAGCCCGTTGAAAGACTTACGCATATCGGTTATCCCGGCAACGAGCCAGATACGGGTACCGGATGGGAGTGAGATCATCTTCCCCTCCCGGTCAGTTCACGAATCAATACAGTGAGCAGCTCTGGTGAAGGATTTTCCAGCGTCATGTTACCGTGACGGAACTCCACCTTGCAGGAGCTGGCACTGACAGTAGTCTGAGTGGATAAGGGCGGAGTAAGAGCAGCCATCGGTTCTTTCGGCTCATCAGAGGTTATCTCTACAGGTAATAATTCAAGGCCTGCATCAGAAGTGGTTGTCACCGGAAGACGCCGTGATATACGCCCTTCGTTTTGCCAGAGTCTGAGCCATTTGAAAATAACATTATCATTGACGCCATTTTCTCGTGCAATCTGAGCCACACAAGCACCGGGTTGTGATGCCAGTTCAACCATACGAAGTTTGAATTCATTCGAATACTTTTTACGAGGTTCTTTTCGCCAGTCCTGTAATTCCATACTTAGATGTCCGTCTGTGTCAGATGGGCGTCTAAGTTACCAATTCTTGTCTAATGGCTACATACGGCGGTCGGTTTACGCTTACTGATAAGCTACCAGACATTGAATAATTTCTAAGCGGCAGTAATGCCGCTTTATATTTTTTCAGCCAAATCTCTCAAGAACTGTTTGGCATGTTTTACCGCAGTAACTTCATAATAATCCAAGCCAGCTCCTTCAAGTCGCTCAAGGTTGATGTTCAGATCAAAAATTTCACCGGCAAAACGTTCTTTGTCCTGTAACGTTAAGATTACCGTAACTTTATTCTCAAAATTGCGGGTCCCTTTCACAATCAGTTCATAGTTTTTAGTCATTGTCTTACTCTCCTCTCGCAGCCTTACGCCTGTCTTCTTTAATCTTAAAATAAAGGTTTGTCAGGTACGTCAGCAGGCCAAATACCAGACTACCCAGCACACCTATTGCCGCCCACTGTGAGGGCGTGACTTTATCGAGAAACTGTAAAAACCAGTACCCGGCACTACCGGCTGAGGTACCATAGGCGACACCCGTTGTTAACTTATCCATGTATTTCATAACCCCACCTCGCAGATGCGGGTGCTGTGTAATGGAAATAAAAAGGCCACCTTACGTGGCCACCAGTATTATTTCCCCACCAGCTCGTTTATCTCTTTCACTGTGAACCGCCCCGGTTTTCCTGGAGAGTGTTTTATCTGTGAACTCAGGCTGCCAGATCATCGTTTCTGATGGAAGCATAATAAGCTTTTTCTGCTTCTGCCGGAGGGATATGACCCAGCCTTCCCAGCAATCGTCGATTGTTATACCAGTCCACCCACGTGAGTGTGGCCAGTTCCACTTCTGCACGGTTTTTCCAGCTCTTACGGTGTATTACCTCCGCTTTGTAAAGACCATTGATGCTCTCCGCCATCGCGTTGTCATACGAGTCACCTGTACTCCCTGTTGATGCCAGCAGTTTTGCTTCTTTTAGTCGCTCCGTATAGGCCAGTGATACATACTGAGAACCTTTATCACTGTGATGGACTGTGCCGGACGGCCGACGGGCCCACAACGCCTGCTCCA
The DNA here is from genome assembly GCF_030295215.1 of Escherichia sp. KS167_9B. Lineage (NCBI taxonomy): Bacteria > Pseudomonadati > Pseudomonadota > Gammaproteobacteria > Enterobacterales > Enterobacteriaceae > Escherichia > Escherichia sp. KS167_9B. The sequence goes on along the minus strand of NZ_AP025754.1, from coordinate 5,296,138 downwards.
GTGCATCCAGCACGAATGTCGTTTCCATAGACGATGAGACTCGCCACCCCACGATACATCCGGCAAACACATCAATGATGAACGCCACATAGACGAAGCCCTGCCATGTGCTGACGTAAGTAAAATCAGCCACCCACAGCTGGTCAGGACGTTCTGCCACGAACTGACGGTTTACGCGGTCGCCTGCGGAAACGGCTTTCCGGCTGACGGTAGTACGGACCTTTTTACCCCGGAGAACACCGGCAAGTCCCATAACCGCCATGAGGCGCGCCACTGTACATCTGGCCACCCTGATACCTTCGCGTAACAACTGGCGCCAGACTTTACGCACACCGTACACCTGATGATTTTCATCGTATACGCGCTGTATCTCTCTCTTCAGCCAGTCATCGCGCTGAGCACGGGCACTGCGTTTATCAGGATGATGTCGCTGTTGCTGACAGTGGTAATACGTTGACGGGGCAATATGCAGCTCACTGCATACCGGTCCGACCCCGTACTGCTCACGCAGCTTATCCAGCAGTGGCATTATTTTTTCCAGAGGCGGTCGAACTCCGCCTTCGCAAAATAAGCGGAAGCCTGGCGAAGGATATCGTTACTGCGGCGCAGTTCACGATTTTCACGTTCCAGCTCTTTCAGACGCTGACGTTCAGCGGTGGTGAGTCCACCATCACCGCCCCCGGTATCCCGCTCATGCTGACGAACCCACACACGCAGAGTCTCTGGTGTACAGCCAATCTTTGGGGCAATGGAACAAATTGCCGCCCATTGTGAGTCATATTCGCCCTGACTTTCCAGAACCATACGGACTGCCCGTTGACGGACCTCGGGGGAAAAACGTGTATTTTTAGTCATCCTGTTTACCTCTTTCTCAGGGAGTTTAGTCTCCAGGATTCCCGGGGCGGTTCAGAGGGTTGATAATTTACAACGCGGATAACAGCAGTGTTATATGTGGTAAAGAACTGGAAGGCGGCTCTGCTGTTTTCGGACAAATGTTAATCGGCAATGCCTATTCAACAACCCCGGTATCAAAAGTCAGATTTACTATCGCTCAAGTTAATAACGATACAAAAGTGTGGGCCGATATGTGGATGGAAACTCAAATGGCAATGGGGCAAGTACAACAAATGGCTATAACAGACAACGCAAGCAAAAACACTATCCAACAACGTCTTGATAGACTGGCCCCCTGAATCTCCAGACAACCAGTATCACTTAAATAAGTGATAGTCTTAATACTAGTTTTTAGACTAGTCATTGGAGAACAGATGATTGATGTCTTAGGGCCGGAGAAACGCAGACGGCGTACCACACAGGAAAAGATCGCAATTGTTCAGCAGAGCTTTGAACCGGGGATGACGGTCTCCCTCGTTGCCCGGCAACATGGTGTAGCAGCCAGCCAGTTATTTCTCTGGCGTAAGCAATACCAGGAAGGAAGTCTTACTGCTGTCGCCGCCGGAGAACAGGTTGTTCCTGCCTCTGAACTTGCTGCCGCCATGAAGCAGATTAAAGAACTCCAGCGCCTGCTCGGCAAGAAAACGATGGAAAATGAACTCCTCAAAGAAGCCGTTGAATATGGACGGGCAAAAAAGTGGATAGCGCACGCGCCCTTATTGCCCGGGGATGGGGAGTAAGCTTAGTCAGCCGTTGTCTCCGGGTGTCGCGTGCGCAGTTGCACGTCATTCTCAGACGAACCGATGACTGGATGGATGGCCGCCGCAGTCGTCACACTGATGATACGGATGTGCTTCTCCGTATACACCATGTTATCGGAGAGCTGCCCACGTATGGTTATCGTCGGGTATGGGCGCTGCTTCGCAGACAGGCAGAACTTGATGGTATGCCTGCGATCAATGCCAAACGTGTTTACCGGATCATGCGCCAGAATGCGCTGTTGCTTGAGCGAAAACCTGCTGTACCGCCATCGAAACGGGCACATACAGGCAGAGTGGCCGTGAAAGAAAGCAATCAGCGATGGTGCTCTGACGGGTTCGAGTTCTGCTGTGATAACGGAGAGAGACTGCGTGTCACGTTCGCGCTGGACTGCTGTGATCGTGAGGCACTGCACTGGGCGGTGACTACTGGCGGCTTCAACAGTGAAACAGTACAGGACGTCATGCTGGGAGCGGTGGAACGCCGCTTCGGCAACGATCTTCCGTCGTCTCCAGTGGAGTGGCTGACGGATAATGGTTCATGCTACCGGGCTAATGAAACACGCCAGTTCGCCCGGATGTTGGGACTTGAACCGAAGAACACGGCGGTGCGGAGTCCGGAGAGTAACGGAATAGCAGAGAGCTTCGTGAAAACGATAAAGCGTGACTACATCAGTATCATGCCCAAACCAGACGGGTTAACGGCAGCAAAGAACCTTGCAGAGGCGTTCGAGCATTATAACGAATGGCATCCGCATAGTGCGCTGGGTTATCGCTCGCCACGGGAATATCTGCGGCAGCGGGCTTGTAATGGGTTAAGTGATAACAGATGTCTGGAAATATAGGGGCAAATCCAATTACCTGTACTAGCTATAACTCCAACTGACAATTTGAGTAGCCAGAACGAAATCAAGTTTGACAGCCCGCTTTGAGAGAAAAGCAAAAAATACGCTGCTGTACGGCTGATAAAAGAAACTAAGAATGCAAATTACCAGCCTGAAGACCATCGTTATGCCAGTACCACTATATATCCCAGATCTCGCCATTATAAAGATGCTCGCTAATCTTTGGTGGATTTTTCTTAACATTAGGGTGACTCGCCAAAATGAGTCTTAATGTCCTGATAGCAACATAGGCCTTTATAACAATATCCCTTTGTTGTTTGAAATACTCCTGATTGAAGTTATTGTTATCGATGGCATGTGCTGGTTTTTGTCTAAGTTGCCTTACCTTTCTAAAGGTGTCAATCATATCTTTAACTGGCGCAGGATCTGTTGGCTGGAAATATTTATCAAGCCATGACTCAAGTATTTGTATAGTGCCTTTAGGCCTTACGACTATTTTCCCATCCTCGCGCTCCTCTTCAATTTCAAGCTCCACATCATCCTCGAAGAATTTCTTATTAAGATTGTCGGACATCATTTTATCCAACAAAAGCATGAAATTATTAAATTCTGAACGAGTTGGTCGCAAAAGAAACCCGAACTCTTTAGGCATGTCATCGCTGTAATCTTTTCTAAAAAGTTCAGCCTTTCCTATTAACACGCTCATTTTATTAATTATTTTAAGTTCTTCCGTAAATGCACTAAAAATAGAAATTTTAGTCCCCCAAGCTCCTAATATGCTTGCAGCATAGTAATCGGGATGCAACTTTATATCTCCTTTTACTTCTTTCGCTGCCCAAACATTTTGGTGTTCAGGACTGAGATCACTCAGGTATCTCAAGAAAACTGCAACATATCTATTTAGACTGTCATCATAAGCAAACCCAAATGTTTTAAGCAATATTTGATCGTGTTCAGGAATATTGTCTGATTCATAATACTCATCCGTAATAGATATTTCCCCATGTATAAAGTCTGTAAAGTATGAATAACGTGGATCATTTCGGTAGTATTCCAAAACAGACAAATCAAAAGTTCTATAGTCAAATTGTCCCGCACCTCTTGCTAGCTCCATTTCATATGGTGACTTACTATAAGCAGAAAGCTTACTAGATTTGGCTAGCATATTTTCATGGGGATATAAGCATATGTAATCTAAACTCTCTGAATCATCGAAATTCTTAAGGATATTATCCTTGGGGATTTTTGAAAACGCTTTAATATGAGGGTTATCCCCAAAACAAGCAGTTAAAATATCATCTTCGATTCCTTTTCTAACCAAAACTTTGAAAGTTTCGCTTTTGGTATCTAAAAGACCATCTAATTTATAAATAGGCAATCCATTAAAATCACCTGATGAAAAATATTGTTCCTCGACTATTTCATATATTTCTTTAATCATCTCACAATCCCAATATATGGTTGTTTACAATTTGTTTAAATAGTCACCAGCCAAGCTAAGCGATTGTATATTCATTACGTTCGAAACTATTTATTGTGTAACAATATCAGCTAAGTTACTGGCTATAGTATATGAGTTTAAAATTCTGCGCTCTCATAAGCATACTATATATAGTTATACCCCGAGTGATTGTGCTAAGCAACTGATTGCGCCCTACTAGATTTTATTTTTATAGTAAAATGTAGACCTCACTTCTAGCTTGGAGTTATTCCCTATTTATTAAGTACTACGTCCATACATGGCATAGTGCTACCTGTCAGCTCAGGTTTGGCACTGTGCCATAATAGCTGTTTCAGCTCACGTCTGAACAAATATAAATAACCCCCTCACTTAGAAGTTTTCTAACGGTCCATTTCTAGCTCAATTTCTAACATCATTAACATGCCATCAACTACACCTTCAGCCTTTTGCAATAAACGCCCAACCCAGCAATCAGAACGCCCATGTTTACGGGCAAGCGCCATAAACGTCATACCACCTACATAATAATCCACTAATAAATCGTGCAAATCGCTGTTGTTCTTTTTCAGGCGAGCCATGCACCCACAAATGATCATCGCGTCATCGTCACAACATTGCGGGCGGGATTTTACTTTTGAAGGGATTAGTCCTTTAAATCCTGCAGCAATAGACGACCAGGTGACATCCTCGTGATTATTTGCCACCCATGCACCCCAACGTTCAAGAACCATTTGAATATCACGCATCAACTTTCTCCACAAAATCAGGCCAGCACGCCAATTGCCAGCGCACGATCGATAAAACGAAATATCAGCTCCAACTGGGAGCCATACATCTCTTCAAATGCCACGGTATCCGCATGCAGCTCGTCGTGATGCTTTCTGCACAAAGGCAACACAAAGAGGTCATGCGCTTTTGTACCCATTCCACCCTGACCGTGACCTATCAGGTGGTGGGGATCATCAGCAGGCTTTCCACAACATGCACACGGCTGTGTCTTAACCCAGCGCGTGTACTTTTCATTAACCCAGCGGCGACGTTTTGGGCGTAACATAAAAGACTCCGGCGACTCTGGATCCACTTTCAGCGCCAGCACCTTTTTCGCTTTATCCTGGATAATGCTGGTGGCAGGAACCGAAGGAACAAGGTCACTCTCCCGGGTGACAGACGGCACAACAGGCTTCGGTAATCTCAGTGCCTTACGGGCTGCACTTTCCGGTAAGGCATCCGCCAGGTCATTACGAACCAGCCACCAGCACAGTTCCGGCATTGTCACAACGTGACTATCATCAAAACCGAGATCACGGCGCACAACAGATAACACCCAGCGGGCACAGTTATCCGTTGCCATTGATTCCAGCCGTTCCGTGAACTGATCGCGCAGCTGGTTATCGCAGTGCCAGCACAGACGGATTGCGCCCGGCGCGTGTCGCATTGTGGTCATGTTCTCGCTGTGCCAGTCGGAATGAGGCCACTGGCAGCCTTTTTCACGAAGTAACCAGCTTTCAAGACATTCCACGCCACCAGCACGACGGATCACTGCCTCATTGCGGAACACGGCCCGAACGGCAGGATCATCCGCCAGCGGTTGTGATGCCGCCGGAACGGCACCACTGGCGAAAGATGAATAACGTTCCGGCTCAGGCTCCAGCAGGACACGCCCCTGCATAAACAGGGGCATCAGCTCTGAACCTGGTCTGAACAATACGATCCCCATACGCGGGGCAATTTCAGGGGTCAGTAGTGCTCTCACGGTCACCTCAATGAACGGTATCGAGCAGCTTTAACAGCTCAGGGAATCGGGATTCGAAGAAATGCGGCTGCGTCTCGCGCGGATTTGCGGGACTGGTGATGTTCTTGCCGAACATGCAGCCTTTCGCCGTTAGCGACCAGAATTTTTTGATGTTGTTAATCGCGGTACGGCTGTATCGTTCGCGCTGTTCGACGATCCCCAGTTTCACCATCTGGTGATATGCCTGATTAGCTGTCAGGCGGATACCATACTGCTTCAGCAGTGCACTCAGTGACAGCGTGGGGCGGCTTGAGCCATCAGGCGCGTCAGCAGGAGCATCAATGGCATAGCGCGGTGCCAGATTCGGTAAGCCAACAGCCTCCTGGAGTTTCTGACAGGCACCAAGCACTGAAGAGTTAGACAGGTTTAACTCCCTGCGCATAAAGTCCAGCAGAATCACACCAGCCTGCATCTTGTCAGCAGCCTGCCCGGATAATTTTTCCGGTGCGCTGGTTACCATATCGAAAGTACGGATCACCTTCAGATGGAATGACGGGCTGATCCACATTGCATAGGCATACACCAGTTCTTTGCAGACATACGTCCCCTGGTTATTTCCGCCACGAATAACGTTAACTGGCTCTATATTGACCGAGTTGCAAATCTGCAACTCGCTTATTAAACGTTCAGTTTGCTCATTGCGGAGCCAGAATGCAGGCTTATGCTTATCCAGAGAACCGGCAGCCCTGTGCAGATCGTTCAGGCTGTAACGCCCATAAGCATCACGACGAACTTCAATACCATCAATGACCATCAGATTATTCATACTTCGTTTCTCCTCTTGCTCAGGCGGCTGCACCCGCCGTTTTCTCGTACTTACTGATAGTGATCTCGACCTTCCCTTCCGGGATAACCGGTCCCCACTCCACCAGCATTCTTTTCACCTGACTGTCGTCTTCCCACACACCCGCGTGGGTCAGGGCGTCAAACAGCGCCTTGTTATAGTTGTCCAGATCGCGGATCCGGTTATCCGGAGGAAACAACACGATCTCCACTGAAGCAGGTGCCGACGTTGGTTTCGGCAGACGACGTAACTGCTCAACTATTGCTGCGCACGCTGCGCTCTGGAATTTTCGCCCCGCCGCGCTTATCAGGCTCTTACCAGCAAACGCCCCTTTGTTGGGGTGTCGCCAGTACGTGTTCACGCTGGGCGGAAAAGGCAGGATCAGCTTCATACTTTCAGGCCCCTCTCATGTAACCAGTGGGTTGCACGCAGCCTTGCGTTTTCCTCACCGGTAAGCAGTGCGCGGATAATCCCGACCGCCTCGCTGTCGTCCTCCTTCACCGCGGTATGAAGCGTTATCCCCCGGGCCACGCCACGCTTTATCGTGATGACGCCTTTTTTCTCCAGTGCGCGAAGATGCTCTACCGCTGCATTCACTGAACGGTATCCCAGCATGGTTGCCACCTCCTGATTGGTTGGCGGAAAGCCACGCTCTTTCTGATAAGAAATCAGCATATCCAGCACCTGCTGCTGGCATTGAGTTAACGTCGTCATTACGCCCCCACGTAATTCCCTGACAGATACCACTCATCACTCGATACAGCGCGCTTGCTGCTTTTCCGTAAACACAGCTCACGACGCGCCAGAAAATTGTTTCGTTCTGGCTGGGAGTGGCTTTCACGGAATGCCGCCATCCACACGGTTGCAGCACGACGGTATAAGCCCCTAGACTCCAGTTTTTCAGCCTGGCGGGTCAGGCACAAAATCACCCGTGGATCGTTAGTGCCGACATAGAAATTGCGCACAGGTCTGGTTTCTCGAACTGGTTGTGGTTCCGGTTCCTGCGCTCTCTCAGTCAGGCGCGGGAAATGTCTGCGTGTATCTCCTTCACAACGGTGAGCCACACGCCCACTCTGACGTAACTTGCTTGCAGACTGCAGAACGCGCTGCCGTGAGTAACCTGCAAAAGCATCCGCAATGTCTCCGGAAGTACACCCCGGATGGGCTTCAATGAATTTCTGAACGTCATTTAACAGACTCATGATCACCCTCTGAATCCTGCCGGGATCTGGCTGTAGTCCACGTTGTCGTAACTGGCTTTGAAGTACGGGTCCTCGCGTTTTTCGGTGTACGTGCTGACGGACGGCGATAAGCGCAGGGAAAGCTCATCCCATTTTTCCCGCAGCTTCGACGGGCTGAGCACGTTACGGCACCAGAACGGATCGCGGCTGACGCGGCTGTACATCTCGCAGATTTGTTTGTGAGTACGCCCATCCTGTACACACATCAGGCGAATTTCGTTTGCCCAGGCTGTCCAGTTCGGTTCTTTGGGACGAACCACCTCGCCGTCACATTCGGCAGCCTGCTCGTACAGGGCGATGATTTTTTTCCAGAGCCACTGTGCGCAGGTCAAATCATCCTGCGTCCCCCACTGGCGCTTTTTAGGGCTGAATACAACCGCATCAGGATGGCGAGTTAAAAAATCCTGTTCAGCCGTCTGCGTGTCCGGTTGCGAAGCGTCCGGACGAGAAGGTTTTTTATCTGACGGATCATGTTTTGATTTTACTGACGGATCCCCGCCAGATTCTGACGGGTGAAAACCCGCTTTTTTGCCAGATTTCGACGCATCAAATTTTGACGGGTCAGATTTTGATGCGTCAGATTTTGACGGGTCAGAATCTGACAGTTGAGAAAATGCCGCTGCCTGAAGCTTCGCAACGTTAAGCTGATAAACATTCGACGCATTGCGGTTACCCTGGCGACGCGCCTTACGCGTTAACCAGCCTTCTGCTTCCAGCCGTGCGATAGCCGTTCTGACGGTACTCATCCCCGCGCCAATCTGACGGGCAATGGTTTCAATTGATGGCCAGCACACACCTTCGTCATTACTGAAATCAGCCAGGCGGGCCATAATTGCCACGCTGGATAACTTCATGCCTGATGCAGCGCAACCATCCCATACATAGCCGGTTAATTTAGTGCTCATGACCCACCTCTATTTCCCTGAATTTACGACGAAACTGTTCGAGCGGACTGAAGCATTCATGCTCATAACCTTCGCGGAGGTAGATAACCCGTTGTGTTTCCGGCTCCCAACGAATGACTCTGACGGGCACTCCGTAGTGATCTTTGAACCAGCGGTTAACTTGTCGCAAAGGACTGTCTCCTTCTGCCGGTTGAAATCACCCACAGCCCACTCTGCAAAGCTGTGGGTTACAATTTCCCTGTCACCTGGTACATTCACTGCATAGCAATATTCCACCTTCGCTTTTCCACCCGGTAAAGGAAGCGCAATCAGTTGCGAGCGACGGTAGTGTGTTGTTAAACTGTTCATGCGTTAGTTTCTCCACAACCAGAAGCAATCGACGCCACGACGCCCGGAGCTGCACACTCGCGGGCGTCATTACTTTCTGAAATGCAAAAAATTTTGTAGACAAGTGCTGCATGCTCCTGCAGCTTCGAAATTGAGAGATACAGCTCGTCGTTAATTGCTGTCTTCTCATGCGGTTCCACTACACCGTCTTCGATTGCTGAACGAATCTGTTTTGAATAACTGCCGATCTGTTCAATGACTTCCAGCAGACGCTGGTTAATATCGGCGTTGTCCACATCCTCGACGTCAGGAAGAGACACAAAGACGCCATTTGCAGACTGCGCCACAGCATCAGCAATGAAGTGAGTGCCACCAGCACGCTGTAAAACCATTGCCCATCCCAGCGGGAAAATCTGATCGCCATCTGCACGAAGGCGGTTGAATAAAGCGTTTTCTGTTACATCGAGCCAGTCAGCCGCTTCAGCGTAACCACCCGGCAACGCCGCGATAGTTTTTCTGACAGCTTTCACATACCACTCAGGCTGTTTTTCTATTTTCCAGTGATGCTTACCCACGATTAGCCTCATCGTTCTGTGGTTAAAAATTGAAAGTGTTCTGCTAATCTTTCGGATAGATATCCGGTCTTAAGTCAGATTTCGTAATTGCACCTGACGTGCATTGCTCAAGTTTTTTAGCCAGCACAAAACTGGCTTTTTTATAGCCATTGAAAACCAGCCGTAAGTAGCCAGGTGTTGAGCCAACTTTTCCGGCCAACTCGCCCTGCTGTTCTTTGGTTAAAGAGTCCCAATACGCTTTCATACAATATGTACCTCCGGTGTACATATTACATGATTGAAATGAACCCTCAAGATACTTGTACCTTAACGGTACAAGGGTTTTAATTTCGTTATGAAAACAATCCATGACATCCGGCGGTCTAACGCCAGAAAACTGAGAGATGGTGTTGGCGGGAATTCTTCCTTTGCCACTATGATTGATCGCGAGCCAACCCAGACCAGCAGGTTTATGGGAGATGGTGCTACTAAAAATATCGGTGACAGCATGGCACGACACATCGAAAAATGTTTCGACCTGCCTGTCGGATGGCTCGATCAAGAACACCAGACAACGAACATCACAAAAAAACCTGATGTTTCAATCACTAATAAACAAATCACATTAGTCCCTGTCATATCATGGGTACAGGCCGGAGCATGGAAAGAAGTTGGATATTCTGAGGTTGATTTGAGCACAGCAGAAACGTATCCCTGCCCTGTACCCTGTGGGGAAATGACTTATATCTTGCGGGTGATAGGTGATTCAATGATTGATGAGTACCGCCCGGGAGACATGATTTTTGTCGATCCTGAAGTACCTGCCTGCCACGGTGACGACGTTATTGCATTGATGCACGATACAGGTGAAACCACCTTCAAAAGGTTGATAGAAGATGGGACACAGCGTTATCTCAAAGCGTTAAACCCAAACTGGCCTGAGCCTTACATTAAGATCAACGGTAATTGCTCTATAATTGGTACAGTGATTTTCTCAGGAAAACCAAGAAGATACAAAATCAAAGCCTAATCAATGTTTATGAACCTGCTTCGGCAGGTTTTTTTATACTTGACAATGTACCTTTGAGATACATAATGTACCCAAGCGAAACAACGAACAGGCAGGACGCCCACGAAGTAGCCGCCTGGGGCATATGAAGTCCAGGATGATTCGTTAGCAACAAAAAAGCGCCCTATAGGACGCTTCGCTCTTTAACAATCTGGAGATCCCCAACACTTAACGGGATTTTGGTTTCGGTTCTGGCGGTGAAGGACGAGGTTTTAAGGGTATATGATCCTCTTTCCATGTATATATAAATGCATTCATTTGGTCATCTCAATATAGAATCCATTATTAATTCATACTCATAAAGCCTGTGTGACTTTGGTGATGGTGGTCTGGGCTTTGGAGGTACATGGTTAGGGATTATGGGAATTCTATTTGTCATTATTACACCTTTTTGACCGAGGCAAATCTCCAGCAAACCATGCGATAACGCTATGCATGAATGATATTTCTGACTCATCAACACGTCCCAGCGCAATACAGGTCCGTTTGAACGCAGCATCTTGTAAAGATCTCCATGGATTACTATCAGCGTCTTGAACCTTTAAAAACCGAGTGCGTAGTTCGTCATCAGAAAGGGAGGAAAACTCAACAATCAACCTTTTATACTGTCGCATCTGTTCCTTTGATAAGCCAGCTTCCTGCCCAAATTGGTATACCAATTGAAGCACCGACAAAATAGCTACAGATGCGCCAAAAATAAACATATTGCTATATGGCGCAAAAACAGAAAAGCCCAAGACAATGAGAACAAGAGTTATGCTCTTGTCTATCCGATTTAGAAGGGTGTAATTCATTTTCTCAAGAAAGAAAGAGTAATGAATATCGAATGCTAGATCGTCTCGAGTCATCTCTATTCCCTTACATTTCAGGTTTCGGCTCAGGGATCGGTGCTGGTCTCTGATTTACCGGAACATGAAATTTTTCATTGCTATCTACGTACATATTTCCTTCCTACCTGTTGTTGGGATATCCAGATTATACCGAATCCTTGTTGTTGGGGAATAACCAGGTCCACCTCGCCTGATGTGGCTAAAAGCAGGCACATAACAGCTAAGTATTTTCAACCAGAGAGAATCCTTAGCGTTGTGGTGAATGCGGCTCAGCGCACGCGGGTTAAGGTTGAGGCTGACAGTCGACCTTCTGTGGATACCCACCCGTCTGGTGTACAACCTTCGCCAGGCACCGGGAGGCACCCGGCACCACAACTTTATGCTGTGTGTTGTCTTGGCGGTACCAGTTTGTACCCTTGCTTCCGGCTGGTACCGCTCTTTTTTACAAAACAGAGAAGAGCATCGCCAGACGACGGGCTCATAACCCGCTCCATCCGGGCGGCTGCAACCGCAGGTGTTCTTCTCTGTTTTGTGGAGAAACTAACCGCCCCTGCGGGGGCATTTATTGAAACGTAATTGACTCAATAATCGCCGGATGGCGAGGGCTTCCTTTTACCAAAATTCAGCGCGGTGCAGCGCATATAACGTGGAGAACAAAATGTCATTTATTAAAACTTTTTCCGGGAAGCATTTTTATTATGACAAGATAAATAAAGACGACATCGTGATTAACGATATCGCGGTTTCCCTTTCAAATATCTGTCGCTTTGCAGGACATCTTTCACACTTCTACAGCGTCGCCCAACATGCGGTGCTTTGCAGCCAGCTGGTACCGCAGGAATTTGCTTTTGAAGCGTTAATGCATGATGCAACAGAAGCGTATTGCCAGGACATCCCGGCTCCACTGAAACGCCTTCTTCCTGACTATAAACGGATGGAAGAAAAAATAGACGCCGTAATCCGTGAGAAATACGGGTTACCCCCGGTTATGAGTACACCCGTGAAATATGCCGATCTCATCATGCTGGCAACCGAACGCCGCGATCTCGGGCTTGATGATGGCTCTTTCTGGCCTGTGCTGGAAGGTATCCCGGCAACAGAGATGTTCAACGTGATTCCACTGGCTCCAGGCCATGCCTACGGGATGTTTATGGAACGCTTTAACGAGTTATCGGAGTTACGCAAATGCGCATGAGTCTTTCAACTGCACAACCGCTGGATGGTCAGCAATGAACAACTTAATGACAACTAAACAAGTCGCCGACTTCTGTGGCGTTTCAGTATCGACAGTACTTCGTTGGAACAGCGTAAACAGGAGGACTGGCCAGAAATACAGGCCAGATTTTCCAGATCCTGATATTAAATCCTGCCCAAATAAATGGGCATCACGCAAGATTTACAGGTTTGCCGGAGTTATTGAATGACGTGTATTCACTCAGATGTGAGTTGATGCATCCATGGCACAGGGCCAAATCTAACCTAGTGTTATGCTCTGTGTCAGATGCAAACATTTTGACTTTAGAAAAATCATTCAATAATATCAACTAATCATATCGTTAACTTTAAGCTAAATTAGGTTTATCTTGAATATTAAAAGTATCAATCCATTCGGTGCTCCACATGATATATGGAAAACACGTGAGCCTACTAATGAAGAAACTCAGGAAATGATAAAGCAGGGAATATGGAAACCCACTGTGAGCATCAACGTGCAGATTGATAAAACCATTTATAATCCAATGGATGCGGCAGAATTTCTAGCTGCAAACAAAGATGAATCAAGGCTTGATAGGTTTGTTGGAAAATTTCTTGATACAAGTGATGAATACTCGAACTGGCTAAGTCTAATGCCATCTCTTGTGCCTATTGAATTACTAGATTATCAAGATTCATATCCGCCAAATGACTTCAACATTATTGATCAAGCTGTCAAAACACACGGAATCTTTCTCCCAGATGACCAATTTTTATTTCACGGCGGGCTATGGCCGAACGATAAGCATGGCAATCCTTCCTCTACGTTTGTTACAGATAGAGTCCTGTCTACATCGTTTTGCCCAAAGGTTGCATTAATTAATGGAGAGTGGAGGGGGAAAGCTTGGGATGCAAATAGGCTGGATCTCATTGTTATAAAAACTAATGCCTCTAAAACAAAAGCATTTGTTTATGATAAAGAGTTAGCAAGTCATGGTCATGAATTGGAGGTTTTGTTCGCAAAGGGAGCCAAATTAAAATTCATTTCTGAAAGTAAAGCACTCAAAAACAGAGTCACTCACAAATATCAACACCCCCCTAAAAATATCAATACATATGTTATATATGCAGAACTTTGCTAAAAAATCCCAAAGTGAGAATAAACGCCTCAGTTGGCTTATCTTCCTGTAATTTAGGTTCGTCGTAATCACTAAAGGAGAAATCCCGCACACCTCGCGTGAATATACATTCTCCAGCTACCAGTTAGCATCTGTCCCATATATAATTTACAGACTGTAGCCAGTTTGGATATCGAAAATCATTGTACGTTAAGTAAGAGGGCTTGACCACGTTGACAACTTACTCATGGCGAACCTTCAGTTCCGTTAACGTATTCGCTTCGAGTCAAAAGCGGACGCTGCCTGTCTAGTTGTAAAAAATGGTATATCAACTCATCCTAGATTGTTTCGATCTGCCCTATTGCAAATCGAAACAAATCACTAATCAGACTAAACGATACTAATTCTCCCCTCATTTATAAAGAGATAAGGTGGGAAGATCGTAGATTATTCATTCTGACGAAGTTGTTCAATAGCTTCTACTGCTTGTAAATATGTCATCTTAGTGCCTAAAGAATCTAGTAACTTTTTGATGTTGCTTATTTTTATTTTCAGATGTTTTCTTCTCTCCATTAGTTCAGCACCTTGCAATCTATCTAACTCTTCTAAAGGTACATTGCTTATGCTCTCTAATTCAACATTGTAACCATTCAGTATTTCTTGATAATTAGAGTAAACAGGGTATATTTGCTCAACACTCTCCATGCCATCTATATTTAAACGATTGGTTTCAGATAGATATGTCGATGCTCTCTTTTTAATATATTTGATAGATAGTGAATCAACTACATTTGTCTCACTTGCATTTGTCAGTTCTGTAATAACATTCTCATCTATTCTTGCATTTAAATGGTTCTTAGCATGATGAAGAAAGGTGTCAACATTTTGAAGTAAAAACTCTGCTGCACCATGTTTTTTTATTTCTGAGCGAAGAGACTCATTAGGCCCACGGATTTTACCTTCAATCTTATAGTAAAAATCAGATTTAGCATCATTCGAAACGTAAACTACATTACTGCCTGGTTTACCGCTTACATATTCAAGAATCTGACTCCAGACATAATAATCACCATATTCAGCGTCATAATTAATACCATCGAATGAATAAAAACTGGATTGCTTATCAACACTATCTTCAAAGCCAGGACCGATTTTATACTTATACCGGATTTTTCCACTTTTATTTAGAGCATCTATAACACTCTGTTCTTGAGGGGCAGAGCCGATACGTCCTTCCGTTAGCTCGTCAATTTGATCTCGTATCACATCATGTTTTTTTAAAAAATCGATATTGCATTTTCTTGCATCAATATGATTTTCAGAAAACTCATTGACAATATTTTCTATCTGGGTAAAAAGGATATCAATCTCGCCTTTTAAATTTGAATATCGTGAGATGGTTTGATTATGTTCACCATCAAAAACTTGTTTTTTTAACTCATTAATAGACGCCTTGATTTTCTTAGGTATTTTTTCCAACGCATCACGGCTGTCCTTGACCACTTTTAATCGGTTGCGTTGATATTCAAGACATACCTGATGTGGAAACCAACATCGTTCTTTTATATTTTCCCATATTTCAAAAAAGCGATTACGGGTTTCTTCCTCGCATCGATAGAGAGTAAGGAGGATGTTTGCATCGAAAATGAAAATAGTATTTTCTGAGGTAAACACTGTGCCTATCGAATCTTCACTGATGCCATAGAATCCTGAGAAACTGTTCCGCATGTGATGCCTTCATGGTTGTTAGGTTAATGTATATTTATTCATAATATTACTACTAAATCCACATCCTGTCCTGCGTTTATTGTTTATATCACGTAGTAATTTTATAGCAATTTGTCCTCAAGACACTTTAAAACCAGTACGTTCAGAGATCTTCACAACAGGCATAATCTCCACTTCACTTTGAGCTAATTTTTGAACTGGCGCCCAGTCACAGTACAACCTACGACTTCGCGCTAGGAAGGAAGTTGCTAGCATCAGTCTTAGCTAATCAACGGGTATGAATTAATATAGCAATATCCGTTAAAATATTATTTACAATAACTATCGAAAAATATTATTAATAATAGGAATGGCCACGCCAGGCAGCCATTTTTCAACCAACTTATTGTTTAGAGCGTTTTTTGCATTGTTCAGGCGGTAAATTACAACACTTACACAGCAATACATCTTTCTTCTGCATACATTTAATTTTCATGACACTACATTTCCTGTGATTCTTTAGTTGAAAGAGATTTCGCAATACATTCAGGAAAACTTATCGGCATCCTACAGCTAATCTTTAGGAGAAATTTGAACTGCAAAACCTTCATGATCACTCAGGTCGATTACGAGCTTCAGCTCCTCACTCATAGCGAACTGTCAAATTTGATTGCGTTCCGACTACGCAAACTGTTAATTTATATCTGAGCTAGTACAAGTAACAATCGATTCAACTCTCTCCCACCATGCCTGGTAGGCTTTACGCTGTTCTTCTAGATAATCGCTCTTGTCATAAACTTGCCATACCCCTGGCAGTTTATGACCTAGCATTATTTCTGCAATATGAGGCGCAGTAAGATCAGAAAAGTTTGTTCGTGCTGTTCGCCTCAAATCATGAAGAGACCAATGAGGGAATTGATACCCCAAACGCCGCCATGCGTACTGCATTAAATTGTAAGGCAGCGACTGCAATGATGTCCGACCAACTGGTTCCCTGCTTCCTTCCTTAGTAAAAAGCATGTCGGAACCGTTGTTCATAGAGATAACGTATTTTATAAGCTCTTCAACCGGTTCAATAATGGGCCGCTTTAGCGGTTCGCCTGTTATGTCCCCAGTCTTATGTCGTTCAGGTGGTACAGTCCATACCTTATTTATGAAATCAAAATCATCCACCCTAGCAGTAATTAGCTCCGAACTACGACAGCCAAAATGAAGCAATAGTTTAATGAAGGCCCGGTATTTAGGAACCATTCGAGAGCCATCGATCGCAGCATAAAGGATTTTAATTTCATCGTGTATCAGAAACCGTTTCTTCTGACCTTTACGGATATCCATATCTTTACCCGTGATATCCGACAGAGGGCGAGTTTCAATGAGCTTTCTCTTATACGCCCAGACATGGGCCTGCTTTGCGTTAATTAGCAATCGGTCTGCTATTGCTGGAGTCTTAGTGCTAAGAGGCTCCAGGACCTCTAACCAATCATGCAATGTAGCTACATCGTGAGGGATACTCCCGATTTTAGAGAACAGGTGCAGTTCAAATGAGCGGAGTATCTGCTCAGAACCTTTTTTATTTTTTACACAATATGCGTCATACCAGGCACGGATCACAGACTCCACCGTCATGGCTTCAGTAGCTTTGCGTTTTTCTGCCTGCTTGACCAATCGTGGATTGCGGTTTGACTCGAGTTCACCACGAAGACGGATAACTTCTTCTCTGGCCTCTTTTAGTCCAGTAGCCGGGTAAGTTCCGATATCAAGACGCTCACCTTTCCCTGCCCATTGATAACGATATTGGAACACTACGCGACCTTTCGGTGATACTCTGACAGACAGACCATCCCGATCTGATTTAACCAAAACCTTATCACGTTCCTTTCCAACGACTGAACGCAACCACGCATCAGAAAGCGCCATTACTCACCTTGTACAAATCGCAAAATATCTTTGCTGCTTTGTACATTATGTACAAGCATATGTACAGATTTTTGATGAAAGCAACCTGATCGATTTAAAGTTACATGAAAGAAATTTCAATTAAAGAATCAATATAACAGCATGTATTTAAACGAATTATATGGATTAACCTCAATTAACTGAAAGGACTTTGAAAGAGTAGAAGAGCTTTAATTTAGGTTTAATTATTTGGGTGAGAAATAATGGCAAAAGTGCGGCGCTTCGCCACCTCTTGCAAATAAGGAGACAACGTCATAATTCTTTCTTCTTGAGTAAGCGGCATCGCGCCGCGCTTGTTGAAAACGAAAAATTGCGGCTATTTTACCCATCAACGGGGGGGAGGCAATCAGTGTTTACACAGGAGCTGCTCCAGTTCGTGCAACGAAGAAACGGTCCAGGTAGGCGCGATGCCTTCTGGTTGCTCGCGATTGTGCGCATTCAGCCAGCAGGTCGCAAGCCCGGCGTTGATGCCACCGAGAATATCGGACTCGGCAGTGTCGCCAACCATCAGCACGCGTGAACGGTCAGGATTGCCCGCCTGTTCCAGCGCATAATCGAAAATTTTCTTATTCGGTTTGGCTACGCCAACTTCTTCGGAAATCACCAACAAATCGAAATAATCACGCAGGCCCGTGCGTTCCAGACGCACTTGCTGCAAGGCGCTAAAGCCGTTGGTGATGATGCCGATTTTGGCGTTGCCGCGAATGGCATTAAGCAGGGAAACCGCGCCCGGCAGCGGTGTGCAAATTTCCGCCATCGCATTAATGAAGGCCTCGTTGAGTTTACCTGGCTCGACGTTCAGCCGTTCGGCCCAGCTCTCAAAACGCCCGTGCTGAAGCTGTAATGAAGTGATCGCACCGTTTTGATAATCTACCCACAGGGGCTTGTTAACGGCCTGATAGTCCTGAAAATCTTCAGCGGTAAAAGTGACGCTGTAATCAAGAAACATCCGCTGCAGGCCGGTGAATGAGTCAAAGGTAAACAGCGTTTCATCGGCATCAAAGAAAATCCAGTCCCACTTCATTATTCCACCTTGTCTTACATACTGATTGGCAACGCCATGATGATGGCGTCTTCGCGACCGTCCTTGGTGGGGTAGTAATTGCGGCGAATCGTCGCCTCGTTAAAGCCTAAACTTTCGTACAGGGCAATGGCGGCAGCGTTTGAGGCACGGACTTCCAGCCATAGCGTCGCCACACCGCGTTTTTCCAGTTCGTCGATCAGATGTTCCAGCAGCGCCCTTCCCAGTCCCTGACGCTGATAGTCAGGATCGACCGCAATATTGAACAATGTAGCTTCATCCAGTACCACTTGCGTAATCGCAAACGCCGCCATTTTGCCGTTTTGCGTTAACTGAAAGTTGAGATAACGCTCGCCCTGATTACTGGCAAAGGTTTTTTCACTCCACGGAAAGGCGTGGGCGCGTTGTTCAATGTGGAAAGCCGTTGGTAAATCAGTCGTTTCGAGGGAAGAAATCGTGTTCATATGTGCAAATTTGTTGCCATAACGCGGCGCGTGCCGTTGGGTTTGCCCGTAATTCGGTGAGCGCCGGTGATGCCACCTGAGCGCCTTCCAGTGATAGCGGTTCGTCAGTACCCAACCGCCAGCTGTTGCAGCGACTGCCTTGCGGCAGCATCGCGATTTTTTCTGGCGTCAGTTGCAGCACTTGATCGGGGCTGACGGTTAATGCACGCAGAACATCGCTCACCAGAGGATCGGTCAGGGCGGGAAGATCGTTTGCCACCATCACCAGACGGACGTGTGCCGGGATCGCAATGGCAATCTCCCCCTGCAACGCGCCAGGGCGACGCAGCGACCACTGGGTAATGCCCAGTTGCTGTAACTGCCAGTCTCGTCGGGATGTCATAGCGAATCGCTCCTGTTGTCAGGGGCGCAAATATAGCAAATTCGTCGATACCGCGCCAACATATGGCTATAATCGCCGCCAGTATCAATTGAGGAGCATTCCATGTCTGCATTTACCCCGGCAAGTGAAGTCTTGCTGCGTCACAGTGATGATTTCGAACAAAGCCGTATTCTTTTTGCCGGAGACTTACAGGATGACCTGCCCGCGCGTTTAGATACCGCGGCCAGCCGTGCTCATACCCAGCAATTCCACCACTGGCAGGTGTTAAGCCGCCAAATGGGTGATAACGCCCGTTTTAGCCTGGTGGCAACGGCGGATGACGTCGCAGATTGCGATACGCTGATTTACTACTGGCCGAAGAACAAACCGGAAGCCCAGTTTCAGTTAATGAATTTACTTTCTCTGCTGCCGGTGGGGACGGATATTTTTGTTGTTGGCGAGAACCGCAGCGGCGTGCGCAGCGCCGAGCAGATGCTTGCAGATTATGCGCCGTTGAATAAAGTCGACAGCGCCCGTCGCTGTGGCCTCTATTTTGGTCGTCTGGAAAAACAGCCGGTATTTGATGCCGATAAATTCTGGGGCGAATACAGCGTCGATGGCCTGACGGTGAAAACGCTGCCTGGCGTGTTTAGCCGCGACGGTCTGGATGTCGGTAGCCAGTTGCTGCTCTCGACGTTAACTCCGCACACGAAAGGTAAAGTGCTGGATGTCGGCTGCGGTGCAGGCGTTCTTTCAGTTGCCTTTGCACGCCACTCACCGAAGATTCGTCTCACGTTGTGCGATGTTTCTGCGCCAGCGGTTGAAGCCAGCCGTGCAACACTTGCGGCCAACGGTATTGAAGGTGAAGTCTTTGCCAGCAACGTCTTTTCTGAGGTGAAAGGTCGTTTTGATATGATCATCTCCAATCCGCCGTTCCACGATGGGATGCAAACCAGTCTGGATGCAGCACAAACGCTGATTCGCGGCGCGGTGCGTCATCTTAACAGCGGCGGCGAGCTGCGAATTGTAGCGAACGCCTTCCTGCCTTACCCGGACGTGCTGGATGAGACATTTGGCTTCCACGAAGTGATCGCGCAAACCGGGCGCTTCAAGGTGTATCGCGCCATTATGACCCGCCAGGCGAAGAAAGGTTAAGTATCCCGCCGCAAGCCTTGTTGGATGCGGCGTGCTCGCCTTATACAACCTACAAAACCTGCAAGTTAGCCCTTCGTAGGCCAGATAAGACGCGCCCGCGTCGCATCTGGCATCTGCACCCAAATACCGTGTCGGATGCGGCGTGAACGCCTTATCCGACCTACAAAACCTGCACGTTAGTTTCCTGATGGACATTTTTCCAGCAATTACACCTCCGTCGATAATTAACTATTGACGAAAAGCTGAAAACCACTAGAATGCGCCTCCGTGGTAGCAATTCTTTTTAAGAATTGATGGTATGCGAAGGTGGCGGAATTGGTAGACGCGCTAGCTTCAGGTGTTAGTGTCCTTACGGACGTGGGGGTTCAAGTCCCCCCCCTCGCACCAAAAACCACGTTGATATTGCTCGCACTGGGCGAAGGTGGCGGAATTGGTAGACGCGCTAGCTTCAGGTGTTAGTGTTCTTACGGACGTGGGGGTTCAAGTCCCCCCCCTCGCACCAAACGAGGCGATATCAAAAAAGTAAGATGACTGTGCGAAGGTGGCGGAATTGGTAGACGCGCTAGCTTCAGGTGTTAGTGTCCTTACGGACGTGGGGGTTCAAGTCCCCCCCCTCGCACCAATTATCTTTACTTCCTTTCTTGTTTCTTCCTTGTTTTTTCATCCCTGATTCCAGTTCATTATCATCAGCATAACGCCAGCAATAAGCGCCAGGCACGATGGTAGCAAAATGTAATGCCGTAACTGTTTGTGATACAACATCGCTGGCGTCAACACCAATCCCATCAGAATAACAATCCGCCACTGATCCGGCGATATATCCACATACGTCAGCCCTGCAATCAGCAATCCTGGCAGCAACACTCCCCAACCACTGCCCAGCATACGTTGCAACATGGTTTCATCTCTTTCATTGATAATGATAACCAATATCATATGATAATTTTTATCATTTGCAAGCCAGAGAAATCCCTTGCTATCGGGTAAACCTATCGTTAGGATTAGCAATCATTATCATTTAGATTACTATCCCGATTATGGCCTATCGTTCCGCACCGCTCTATGAAGATGTTATCTGGCGAACGCATCTCCAGCCGCAGGATCCTGGACTTGCAGAAGCAGTACGGTCGACGATCGCAGAAAATCGTGAACATTTGCTGGAGTTTATCCGCCTGGATGAACCCGCCCCATTTAGTGCCCTGACGCTGGCGCAATGGTCATCACCGAATGCGTTAAGTTCTCTGTTAGCTGTTTATTCCGATCATATCTACCGCAATCAACCAACGATGATCCGCGAGAATAAGCCGCTGATCTCCCTGTGGGCGCAATGGTACATCGGCCTGATGGTGCCGCCATTAATGCTGGCCCTGTTAACGCAGGAAAAAGCATTAGATGTGTCGCCGGAACATTTCCACGTTGAGTTTCACGAAACCGGACGCGCCGCCTGTTTCTGGGTCGATGTGTATGAAGATAAAAACGCAACACCACATTCACCGCAGCAGCGAATGGAAACGTTAATTAGCAAGGCGCTTGTTCCGGTTGTGCAAGCATTAGAAGCGACTGGAGAAATTAACGGTAAACTTATCTGGAGTAATACCGGTTATTTGATCAACTGGTATCTGACTGAGATGAAACAGTTGCTCGGCGAGGCGACAGTTGAATCGCTGCGCCATGCCCTCTTTTTTGAGAAAACGCTCACTACCGGTGAAGATAATCCACTCTGGCGTACCGTGGTGCTGCGCGACGGCCTGCTGGTGCGCCGCACTTGCTGCCAGCGTTATCGCTTGCCGGATGTGCAGCAATGTGGTGACTGTACGCTGAAATAGAAAAATTTGCCGGGGAAGTAAACCCGGCATTAAGCGTATTAATAGGGGTGCAACACGTTACTTGCTTCGCAATGACGCATAAATAACAGAATGTCTGCGGCCTCCAACAACCCTGCATCAGAACTGACGCCCAGTTTCGACATTACATTAAATTTATGCGCGCGGATCGTTTTGATATTGCGTTTAAGCTGCTCGGCAATTTGTGTCATTGAGTAGCCACGCGACATAAAGCGCAATATTTCTCTCTCCGTCGGGCTTAGCGTCCGGCTTTGGTTAATGTACCACTGATTGTTCAATCGGTCGGTCGCCTGACGCACACCATTTAATGACAAAAAGAGTTCCTGATGAAAAATCTCCAGCGTCGACGCTTTACTTAATACACCGTCCAGCGGTGATGGCGACAATGAACCAATCAGCCGAGCTTCAATATCATCATCCGCAATAACTAAACGTCGGGTACGCGGAAACTTAATCGCCAGTTCAGTCAGGCAAGATAATCCCTCTCTGCGTTTACTTCTCATGGCAGAAAAAGAAAAAATGACCGCCGCAAACGAGATCCGCGACATGGCATCCTGAAATGACTCCTGACTGGTATAGATATGGAGCTTATAAGGGTTACCTGCAAACTTTCTGAATAAACTCTCAATACCGATACTGCTCATGACGCATTTTTCTATGAGTGCGACATTTCTCTTCTTAATTCGGCTGTGTTCCATTCTGCGGCATCTCCATAAACAGAAGGCAAGTTAAGTTCTCTTGCACCCTGCGCGCTATTTATCCATGCATACATTTCAGCGTTGCTGTGAATTGCCAGTCGACGCATCGCACTGTTTTTTTGGGCGCTGATAGTTTTATTACTTTTCTTAAGCAATGAAGCTATCTGGTTGATGCCCCATCCTTTACCTAATAGCCGCAGTACTTTGCGCTCTGAAAGAGTGAGAATAACGGAGCGATAGCTAAAATCATGCGTTTCAGTCATTGCCGGAGAGGTCAGCATGGCACTGATACGCTCTGCGTGCGTATTGCCAGAACGCACGGTCTTGACCAGATTCTCAATGGGTTCAACATCAGACAATAATGTCGCCGTAGGGCACATGAGCAGTTCTACCGCCTGGGAATACCAGGAGCGTGACACCATGAAAACCCAGTGAATTTCCCGATATTGTGAGATTAAAGAATAATAATGCTCACAAACAGAACGAGGATCTTCACTTTCACCGGCTAAATCTGCAATAACTAATCCGGAACGACGTAATTGTAATAAGGTAAGGTCCTCCGCAGAGGCGCTGGATATTATTTTATATTCAGGGAAGTGAGTCCTCATGACCTCTTTTAACCCTGCTTGCATAACAGGTATTTTACTGATAACAATTCCATTTTTGCAGCATCCTGGCAACATATTTCCTCCACATCCACTGTCTAAAAATCATGATGGTCTATTCAGGATATTCATTCCTTAAATGTTTCCAGCAAATTAATAGATTAAGCGAATAAATTATCCTTTGCATTCACTTTCATATCAGCATACTCCTGCTGCACAATAACTCCACTGCATGTGTCAGAAGGTTAGCATCAAATGATAACCTGGTGAAATAGCCTGGAGACATTTAAAATATCTACATTAAGTTGTTAGAAATACTTAATGAAAAACAGAATCCTCATTCATTTAATTTATAATTAACTGATATCCCTTCCCGCAGGATGCAAAATCACACAATCAATATTTATTCAATAAAATCTGATAGTTTTAACTTGTTAAAATTAAAAAACGCGCCCAGTTATCTTTTATCCTGATTCGTAAGGGCTAAACAATAAATTCATTATAGTGATAATATTCATGCGATAATTTGTTTGCGGCGAGAGATAATTCGCTTTTTAACACCGAGCTTCTCCCGATAACCAGGATTAATCAGCGCAATTTTGATCTTAACCTGCCGCAAAACAACCGCGCTTCATGATACAAATGGATTCTCATTATCTGAACAATACGCAACACGTCTATGACAAAGGGCGAGTTATGCAAACTGAGCAACAGCGAGCCGTAACACGGCTTTGTATCCAGTGCGGATTATTTCTTTTGCAACATGGTGCGGAAAGCGCGTTGGTTGATGAACTTTCCTCACGACTGGGTCGGGCGTTGGGAATGGACAGCGTCGAAAGTTCTATCTCTTCGAACGCCATCGTGCTGACAACCATTAAAGATGGGCAATGCCTGACATCGACACGTAAAAATCACGATCGCGGCATTAATATGCATGTGGTGACTGAAGTCCAGCACATTGTGATTCTGGCGGAGCATCATCTGCTGGATTACAAAGGCGTAGAGAAAAGATTTAGCCAAATTCAGCCATTACGTTACCCGCGATGGCTGGTAGCCTTGATGGTCGGCCTTTCTTGCGCCTGTTTCTGTAAACTCAATAACGGTGGCTGGGACGGTGCCGTCATCACCTTCTTTGCCAGTACGGTCGCAATGTATATCCGCCAGCTGCTGGCACAACGTCATCTTCATCCACAGATCAACTTTTGCCTCACCGCTTTCGCCGCCACCACCATTTCCGGTTTGCTTTTGCAACTTCCCACTTTCAGCAATACACCCACCATCGCGATGGCCGCCAGCGTTCTGCTGCTGGTGCCGGGCTTTCCGTTGATTAATGCCGTCGCCGATATGTTTAAAGGCCACATCAATACCGGACTGGCACGCTGGGCGATCGCCAGTCTGCTGACACTGGCTACCTGCGTCGGCGTGGTGATGGCACTGACGATTTGGGGGCTACGCGGATGGGTGTGATCGAATTTCTGTTAGCATTGGCGCAGGATATGATCCTCGCCGCCATTCCAGCGGTCGGCTTTGCGATGGTGTTCAACGTTCCCGTTCGGGCGTTACGCTGGTGTGCGCTGCTTGGTGCGATAGGTCATGGTTCCCGAATGATCTTAATGACCAGCGGGCTGAATATTGAATGGTCAACCTTTATGGCCTCTATGCTGGTCGGCACCATTGGTATTCAATGGTCGCGCTGGTATCTGGCACATCCGAAAGTGTTTACCGTGGCGGCTGTTATCCCCATGTTTCCGGGCATCTCTGCTTATACTGCAATGATTTCGGCGGTAAAAATCAGCCAGCTAGGTTACAGCGAACCGTTGATGATTACCCTGTTAACCAACTTTCTTACAGCTTCATCGATTGTTGGTGCATTATCCATCGGCCTTTCCATTCCTGGATTATGGTTGTATCGCAAACGCCCTCGCGTATAAAATTGCCTCACTTAAAGCACGCGGATGAGAGACAGCCTCCTCTCCTCCGTGTGTTACTATAAAAGTTATCTCCCTTCTCGTTCATCGTTCCATATTTGAGAAACAGTATGTCTTCCAGAGTTTTGACCCCGGACGTCGTTGGTATTGACGCCCTGGTACACGATCACCAAACCGTTCTGGCAAAAGCTGAAGGCGGTGTGGTTGCCGTATTTGCTAACAATGCCCCGGCGTTTTATGCCGTCACGCCTGCGCGCCTGGCTGAACTGCTGGCGCTGGAAGAAAAGCTGGCGCGTCCAGGAAGCGATGTCGCTCTGGACGATCAACTCTATCAGGAACCGCAAGCCGCTCCCGTTGCTGTACCCATGGGGAAATTCGCCATGTATCCGGACTGGCAACCCGATGCCGACTTTATCCGCCTGGCGGCGCTATGGGGCGTGGCGCTAAAAGAGCCGGTGACCACCGAAGAACTGGCCTCATTCATTGCCTACTGGCAGGCGGAAGGTAAAGTCTTTCACCATGTACAGTGGCAACAAAAACTGGCGCGCAGCCTGCAAATCGGCCGTGCCAGCAACGGCGGACTGCCGAAACGAGATGTGAATACGGTCAGCGAACCTGACAGCCAAATTCCACCAGGATTCAGAGGGTAACGATGAAAAACGTTGGCGACCTGATGCAACGCCTGCAAAAAATGATGCCTGCCCATATCAAACCTGCGTTTAAAACGGGTGAAGAACTACTGGCCTGGCAGAAAGAACAAGGGGCGATCCGCTCCGCCGCTCTCGAACGTGAAAATCGGGCGATGAAAATGCAGCGCACCTTTAACCGCTCCGGTATTCGTCCACTGCATCAGAACTGCTCCTTTGAGAACTATCGCGTTGAGTGTGAAGGGCAGATGAATGCGTTAAGCAAAGCGCGCCAGTATGTCGAAGAGTTTGACGGCAACATCGCCAGCTTCATCTTTTCTGGCAAGCCAGGAACCGGCAAAAACCATCTGGCGGCGGCAATCTGCAACGAGCTACTGCTACGCGGTAAATCCGTATTGATCATCACCGTGGCCGATATTATGTCGGCGATGAAAGATACCTTCAGGAATAGCGGTACCAGCGAAGAACAACTGCTTAACGATCTGAGCAACGTTGATCTGCTGGTGATCGATGAGATCGGCGTGCAGACCGAATCGAAATACGAAAAAGTGATCATCAACCAGATCGTCGATCGCCGCTCTTCTTCCAAACGCCCAACCGGGATGCTGACTAACAGTAATATGGAAGAGATGACCAAGTTGCTGGGCGAACGCGTGATGGATCGTATGCGCCTGGGTAACAGTTTGTGGGTGATCTTCAACTGGGATAGCTACCGTAGCCGGGTAACGGGTAAAGAGTATTAATCCCCGTTTCTGGCGGTATACTGCGACACAATTCCACATTGAGTAATAATGATGAAAACTGTTAAACACTTTCTGTGCTGTGCCCTTGCCGCCAGCGCATTAATTTCCACCGGGGTGCATGCTGCATCCTGGAAAGATGCGCTCTCCAGCGCCGCCAGCGAACTTGGCAACCAAAACAGCACGACACAAGAAGGCGGTTGGTCGCTCGCTTCATTAACTAGCTTGCTTAGCAGCGGGAACCAGGCCTTAAGCGCAGATAACATGAACAATGCCGCAGGCATACTGCAATACTGCGCGAAGCAGAAGTTGGCTTCGGTAACCGATGCCGAAAACATCAAGAACCAGGTGCTGGAAAAGCTGGGCCTGAACAGTGAAGAGCAAAAAGAAGACACCAACTATCTGGATGGCATTCAGGGTTTGCTGAAAACCAAAGATGGTCAGCAACTCAATCTGGATAACATCGGAACGACTCCGCTGGCAGAAAAGGTGAAAACCAAAGCCTGCGATCTGGTGATAAAGCAGGGGCTAAACTTCATTTCCTGATCCGCGAAACGCCGCGTTTTAGCTGTTACCCGGCTGACGCGGCTCTCTCCTGCCCTTTTCCCTGCTCCTGTACGGTTTTCCCCCTGTTACACGGGAAGCGACCGTAATCAAAAAAGTCTGTTTATAAACTAATTCCTAACAACATCGCATTTTTTTGACACTAGAATTGCAGCAATATGGCGACGCCATTACATTGTGCTTCTCAAAAAGCTTAAACGTTGGCTAAACGGCCCGGTTTAGTGAGGATCGCCCGTTGTCAGAACTACTCTCTTTCGCCCTTTTTCTCGCCTCTGTGCTGATTTACGCATGGAAAGCGGGACGTAACACCTGGTGGTTTGCAGCCACGTTAACGGTGCTGGGGCTATTTGTCGTTTTAAATATCACCCTGTTTGCCAGCGACTATTTTACTGGTGATGGTATTAACGACGCGGTTCTCTATACCTTAACCAACAGCCTGACCGGTGCTGGCGTCAGCAAATACATTCTTCCGGGTATCGGCATTGTGCTGGGGCTGACGGCGGTGTTCGGTGCTCTGGGCTGGATCCTGCGCCGTCGTCGTCATCATCCGCACCATTTTGGTTACAGCCTGCTGGCACTCTTACTGGCGCTGGGTTCAGTGGATGCCAGCCCGGCATTTCGTCAGATAACGGAACTGGTGAAATCCCAGTCACGCGACGGCGACCCGGACTTTGCGGCTTATTATAAAGAGCCGTCGAAAACTATCCCTGACCCGAAACTCAACCTGGTTTATATCTACGGCGAAAGTCTCGAGCGAACCTATTTTGATAACGAAGCTTTCCCGGATCTCACGCCTGAACTGGGCGCGTTGAAAAATGAAGGCCTGGATTTCAGCCACACGCAGCAGCTGCCAGGAACGGATTACACGATTGCGGGCATGGTGGCTTCTCAGTGCGGCATACCGCTGTTTGCTCCCTTTGAAGGCAACGCCTCCGCTTCTGTTTCCAGCTTCTTCCCACAGAACATCTGTCTGGGCGATATCCTGAAGAACTCGGGTTATCAGAACTATTTCGTGCAGGGCGCGAATCTGCGTTTTGCCGGTAAAGATGTGTTTCTGAAGTCGCACGGCTTCGACCATTTATATGGCTCAGAAGAGCTGAAAAGCGTGGTGGCAGACCCACACTATCGCAACGACTGGGGATTCTACGACGATACCGTGCTGGATGAAGCGTGGAAAAAGTTTGAAGAGCTTTCCCGCTCTGGCCAGCGATTCTCACTGTTTACCCTGACGGTCGATACCCATCACCCGGATGGTTTTATCTCGCGCACCTGTAACCGCAAAAAATATGATTTTGACGGTAAGCCAAATCAGTCATTCAGTGCGGTAAGTTGCAGCCAGGAGAACATCGCAACGTTTATCAACAAAATCAAAGCGTCACCGTGGTTTAAAGATACTGTTATCGTCGTCTCTTCTGACCATTTAGCGATGAACAACACGGCGTGGAAATACCTTAATAAACAGGATCGCAATAACCTGTTTTTTGTCATCCGTGGCGACAAGCCGCAGCAAGAGACGCTGGCGGTGAAGCGTAACACGATGGATAACGGCGCGACGGTGCTGGACATTCTCGGTGGCGATAACTATCTCGGACTTGGTCGTAGCAGTTTATCCGGGCAGTCGATGTCGGAAATCTTCCTCAATATCAAAGAGAAAACATTGGCGTGGAAGCCAGATATCATCCGCCTGTGGAAATTCCCTAAAGAGATGAAAGAGTTCACCATCGACCAGCAGAAAAACATGATTGCCTTCTCGGGTAGCCATTTCCGTTTGCCGCTGCTGTTGCGGGTTTCAGACAAGCGCGTAGAACCGCTGCCGGAAAGTGAATACTCAGCACCGCTGCGTTTTCAGCTGGCCGATTTTGCTCCACGCGACAATTTCGTCTGGGTTGACCGTTGCTATAAGATGGCACAACTCTGGGCTCCGGAACTGGCACTTTCCACCGACTGGTGTGTCTCGCAAGGGCAGCTTGGCGGTCAGCAAATTGTCCAGCATGTTGATAAAACAACATGGAAGGGCAAAACGGCATTTAAAGATACGGTCATCGACATGGCGCGTTACAAAGGCAATGTCGATACGCTGAAGATTGTTGATAACGATATTCGCTACAAAGCCGACAGTTTCATCTTTAACGTCGCCGGTGCGCCAGAAGAGGTGAAACAGTTTAGCGGGATTTCTCGTCCGGAGTCGTGGGGCCGCTGGTCCAACGCACAGCTGGGCGACGAAGTAAAAATCGAGTACAAGCATCCGCTGCCGAAGAAATTTGACCTGGTGATTACCGCCAAAGCATACGGCAATAACGCCAGCCGTCCTATTCCGGTACGCGTTGGCAATGAAGAACAAACCCTTGTGCTAGGCAATGAAGTAACCACCACCACGCTGCATTTCGATAACCCAACCGATGCTGACACGCTGGTGATTGTGCCACCTGAACCCGTCTCAACCAATGAAGGGAATATCCTCGGACACTCGCCGCGTAAGCTTGGTATCGGCATGGTGGAAATTAAAGTGGTGGAACGTGAAGGGTAATTCCTGACTGATTTGTAGGTCGCATAAGGTGCGACCTACACACCTTCTCCGGCTCACAACACATTATTAAGAAACAAAAAAAACAGCGCCCAACACTTCCCCGGACGCTGCATGGCAACTTTAATAATCTCGCCTTATAAGAAAGTAATTACACCCTTAATCAACTCACGGTTGTTAATCACATCGCGCTCATAGGTTTCTGCCAGCGTGGCGAACGGATAGCGATGGGTTAACATCATGTCGGCAGTGATTTTTCCTTCCGCCATCAGTCGACCGACTTTAGCGAAATCTTCCGGCGTGGCGTTGCGGCTGCCCATCATCGTCGTTTCTTTTTTATGGAATTCCGGATCGGAGAACTGCAACTCACCTTTAAACAGACCGACAAATACCACCGTGCCGCCGTGACGAATCAGATTTACGGTGTTATTCATCGCATGTTGATTACCTGTCGCGTCGATCACTTTCTGCGCCAGCGAACCACCAAACTGCGCCCGCAGCTGCGCGTCAAAATCTTCGGCTGACGGGTCCAGCACGGGCAACTCCAGACGCGTTGCCACATGTTCTCGGCGTGCCGGACTGGTATCCGCCACCACCACCTGTGCGCCATCAGCTTTAGCGATTGCCGCCGCGCCCAGACCGATTGGCCCCGCCCCGACCACCAGCACCTGCTCGCCGGGAGCAATGGCTGCACGACGCACCGCATGTGCGCTAATAGCGAAAGGTTCAATCAATGCTGCCGCCTGCGGGTCAATACCGTCTGCGGGCAAAATGTTCGCCACCGGCACGCTCAAATACTCACTAAAACCACCATCCTGATGCACACCAATAACTGAAATTTTTTCACAGCAATTGGTGCGACCGCTTTTACATGCCGGGCATTGCTGACAGGCAACATAAGGGATCACCGCAACTTGCTGACCATTTTTAAGATTTGCAATATTTTTACCCAGCCCAACAATCTCCCCACATATTTCATGGCCTAAAACGCGTGGATAACTAAAAAATGGTTGATTCCCACCCCAGGCATGAATATCGGTACCACAAATCCCGACAGACTTAATTTTTATTAATGCTTCATTGTCACCCGGAATAGGTATCTCGCGTTGTTTCCAGACTAATTCTTTCGGCTGCTGGCAAATTAAAACATTCATCGTAGACATGATTCGGCTCTCCATTTTTTGTTGCCTTAGATATCAATGAAAATGAAAAATGGCAGCGGAACGGAAAATCTGTTTTGTGAAAACACACGCATAAAAATGTTTTAAATCGGGTTTTAATGGACTCACAAGGAGGAAAATATGAGTCGCTCACAAAATTTACGCCACAATGTGATTAACCAGGTCATTGATGATATGTCGCGGGGTCACATCCCTTCCCCACTTCCATCGCAAAGTGCGCTGGCGGAAATGTACAACATCAGCCGCACCACAGTGCGTCATATTCTCAGCCACTTACGCGAATGCGGCGTCTTGACGCAGGTTGGAAACGACTATGTTATTGCGCGTAAACCTGACCATGATGACGGTTTCGCCTGTACAACCGCTTCAATGAGTGAACAAAACAAAGTGTTTGAGCAGGCTTTTTTTACGATGATAAACCAGCGCCAGTTACGCCCAGGGGAAACTTTTTCTGAACTGCAACTGGCGCGGGCCGCGGGTGTCAGCCCGGTGGTTGTAAGAGAATATCTTTTAAAATTCGGCCGTTATAATCTTATTCAAAGCGAAAAGCGCGGCCAGTGGAGCATGAAGCAATTCGATCAATCCTACGCCGAGCAGCTGTTTGAGCTACGCGAAATGCTCGAAACACATTCACTTCAGCACTTTCTCAACCTGCCTGATCACGATCCCCGCTGGCTGCAGGCGAAAACCATGCTCGAACGTCATCGGCTACTGCGTGACAACATCGGCAATAGCTTTCGCATGTTCTCGCAACTTGACAGAGATTTTCACTCCTTACTGCTTTCAGCTGCCGATAATATCTTTTTTTATCAATCGCTTGAGATCATCTCAGTCATCTTTCATTTTCACTATCAATGGGACGAAAGCGATCTTAAACAGCGCAATATCATTGCCGTCGATGAGCATATGACCATTCTCAGCGCTCTGATTTGCCGCAGTGACCTGGATGCCACCCTTGCGCTCCGTAACCATTTGAATTCAGCTAAACAATCAATGATTCGATCCATTAATGAGAACACGCGTTATGCTCATTAAGTACGGATTAAAAACAGCAAACTATTAGCGGGTGCACGGTTTTATCAAAAGATAAATACCGGAAAATTCCCGCTTACCTATGCTCACAATCAGTCGACTAAAAATGTTTTTGTGAGCGGTAGTAAAGTCCTAAAACTTTTACCTGCCGTTAATGTCAACCTTGCGTAATGCACAATTACGTAAACAATTAAAATTATAAATACAGGAGTCCGGCGTGGAAAAAGAAAATATCACCCTCGATCCGCGTTCTTCATTTACTCCATCTTCGTCGGCAGATATTCCCGTGCCACCAGATGGATTAGTTCAACGCAGTACCCGAATTAAACGCATTCAAACCACCGCCATGTTGTTATTATTTTTTGCGGCGGTAATCAATTATCTCGACCGCAGTTCACTGTCGGTAGCAAATTTAACGATTCGTGAAGAATTGGGATTAAGTGCCACCGAAATCGGCGCTTTGCTCTCCGTGTTTTCACTCGCTTACGGGATTGCGCAACTTCCTTGCGGCCCACTATTGGATCGTAAAGGCCCGCGCCTGATGCTGGGACTGGGGATGTTCTTCTGGTCACTGTTCCAGGCAATGTCTGGCATGGTGCACAGCTTTACGCAGTTCGTGTTGGTGCGTATCGGTATGGGAATTGGTGAAGCACCAATGAACCCATGCGGTGTAAAAGTCATTAACGACTGGTTCAACATCAAAGAGCGCGGACGCCCGATGGGCTTCTTCAACGCAGCTTCTACCATTGGCGTTGCCGTAAGCCCACCGATTCTGGCGGCGATGATGCTGGTGATGGGCTGGCGCGGGATGTTTATTACCATTGGTGTGTTGGGTATTTTTCTCGCCATCGGTTGGTATATGCTCTATCGCAACCGCGAGCACGTAGAACTGACTGCCGTTGAACAAGCTTATCTCAATGCCGGTAGCGTCAATGCCCGCCGTGATCCACTCAGTTTTGCTGAATGGCGCAGCCTGTTCCGTAACCGCACAATGTGGGGAATGATGCTCGGATTCAGTGGCATCAATTACACTGCGTGGCTGTATCTGGCCTGGCTTCCTGGTTACCTGCAAACAGCCTATAACCTGGATTTAAAAAGCACAGGATTGATGGCGGCTATCCCTTTCCTGTTTGGGGCTGCCGGGATGCTGGTCAACGGTTACGTTACCGACTGGCTGGTCAAAGGGGGAATGGCTCCGATTAAAAGCCGTAAGATCTGCATTATTGCCGGGATGTTCTGTTCTGCCGCCTTTACGCTGGTCGTACCGCAAGCGACAACATCCATGACAGCGGTTCTGCTGATTGGCATGGCACTGTTCTGTATTCACTTTGCCGGAACATCCTGCTGGGGCTTGATCCACGTCGCAGTTGCTTCTCGCATGACTGCGTCGGTGGGCAGTATCCAAAACTTTGCCAGCTTCATCTGCGCTTCTTTCGCGCCGATCATTACTGGTTTTATTGTCGATACCACCCACTCATTCCGTCTGGCGCTAATCATCTGCGGTTGCGTCACCGCGGCGGGTGCACTGGCATACATCTTCCTGGTTCGTCAGCCGATCAACGACCCACGTAAAGATTAATCTCCCTATGCCCGATAACATTTTGCTTATCGGGCATTTTATGGCGATTAAAACGTTTCCCAGTTCTCTCCGCTATCTGCCACTGTCACTTTGCGCGGCGCTACTGGCGTCACAGTTTTTACTACTGCCGATGCTTCGCGCTGGCGTTGCTGCTCTTGCTGAATCCGGAACACTGCCACAGCTTCGGTCAGGCGACTGGCCTGCTCCTCCAGCGCGGCGGCGGCGGCGGCAGATTCTTCCACCAGCGCAGCGTTCTGTTGGGTTACTCTGTCCATCTCAGCTACTGCTAAGCCAACCTGATCGATACCACGGCTCTGCTCATCAGAAGCCGAAGCAATTTCGCCCATAATGTCCGTCACGCGGGTCACAGCGCTGACAATCTCTGCCATGGTTTCCCCGGCGCTTTCGACCAGCGTAGAGCCAACATCCACTTTGCCCACCGAGTCTTCAATCAGGCTTTTAATTTCGCGAGCCGCCTGAGCGCTACGCTGGGCCAGATTACGCACTTCTCCCGCAACCACCGCAAAACCGCGCCCTTGCTCACCCGCACGCGCTGCTTCAACCGCCGCGTTCAAAGCAAGAATATTGGTCTGGAAGGCAATGCCGTCAATTACGCTGATAATATCGGCGATTTTCTGCGAGCTGGTGGAGATATCGCGCATGGTCTGCACCACGTTATCAACCACTTTGCCGCCACGTTGCGCCGTTTCGGAAGCACTTAATGCCAGATGGCTAGCCTGACGCGCATTCTCGGCGTTCTGTTTCACCGTTGCGGTCAGTTGCTCCATGCTGGCTGCCGTCTCTTCCAGCGAAGCGGCCTGTTGCTCGGTGCGCGAAGAAAGATCGTTATTGCCGGTGGCGATTTCGCTGGCACCGCTATAGATAGCATTGGCCCCGTTGCGCACATCACCGACGGTACGCATCAGCTCTCCCTGCATATGGCGCAAACTCTCTGCCAGTTGCCCCATCTCATTAGAACCATCCACCTCAATCGGTTTCACCAGATCGCCACCTGCAATATGACGAATGCTGTCAATCAGGCGATTCATTGGCGCTACCAACGAGGCTTTAATACCGAACCAGACGGCGAAGATGACCGCCAGTACGACGATCATCACGCCCACCAGAATCCACATCGCCTGGCTGTAGGAGGCATTATTATCGCTGACGGCGATATCATAGAGCCGATCGTTTTGCTCCATGTAAGCCACATACTGCTTCTCGAAACCGTCCTGATATCCCTGAGTCGGCTGATCAAAGAATTCGTTGATTTTGCCTGCACCTAACAGTTGGATCAGTTCCGCCAGCGCATTGTGATAAATATCGTAATTACGTTTGATCTCTGCCGCTGCGGCGGTGCTCTGACGCGGGTCACGCGGCAATGCTTCGTAATCCGCCCAGTTTTTTTCCGCCTGTTTCAGCGAAATACTGGCACTCTGCATCAGCTCGGCAACGGTTGAACCGCTACCAATATTGTTCTGATCCATCATGTAGCGGATACCCGCGCGGTTGAGGGTGTTACGCGTCTGCAACAACGCGACCCAGCTGCCATTCAGCGTGGATTGCTGCTGGCGAATGGTTTGTAAAACAGTGAAATTTTCTTTGTCATTCTTTAAGGCATTAAAGAACAGACCGCCTGATGTCAGTTGTAAAAGGCCAAAAACGGCCAAAACCAGCAGTAAGCTGGTCACGATCTTGATACGTTTTAACATGGTTTCTCTTTCCACTAGACAGATACACTGGTTGTCGGCCTGGTGGTGGAAAACTTTATGCTGTGGAAAAGCGTCGGCACTGCTTTTGTTGCAGCAAACTTGCGTTTTTTGTGAGGGTCACACTCTATAGCGGCAGTTTATGGTACAAAGTATCAATCTTCTTCGAATCAGTGATACTCCTATGGCTTATAGCATCGATATCATCTCCTGCATTACCGAACGGTTTATGGCGTTAACAGCCACTGAAAAGCGTATCGCACAATTTATTCTTGATGACGTCTCTGCCGCAGTAGAGTTGCCAATTGCTGAGCTGGCACGGTTAACGCAAACCAGTCAGGCGTCGGTGACGCGTTTTGCCCGTGCACTGGGGTGCAAAGATGTCCGCGAGTTGAAAGTAAAACTGGCGCAGTCACTGGCTGTCGGGCAGCGGTTTATTCTCGATGTACCGGATCTTGACGGTGTTCAGGGGATCTACGAAGCGATTATTAGCGTGCTGGAAACGCATCGTCGTTCGCTGGATATGAATGCCATCAGCCAGGCTGTAAGCTGGTTAAGTCAGGCGCGGCAAATTCTTGCATTGGGAACTGGCGGCGGTTCCACTATCTGTTCACAGGAGATTCAGTACCGTTTATTCCGTCTGGGGCTACCAGTGGTCAGTCAGAATGATGCCCTGATGATGAGAATGATGTGCTCGGCAGTGATGCCGCAGGATGTGGTGATTGTGCTGTCGCTGGGCGGTTATACACCGGAAATCATCGAAAGTGCGGCAATCGCCCGTCAGTATGGCGCGCGTGTTATTGCCATTACGCCAGCACAAACACCGCTGGCGGAACAGGTGGATCTGGTATTGCCGTTACTGGTTCAGGAAAGTGATTACATCTTTAAGCCCACCCCTTCCCGCTACGCGATGTTAGCCATGGTCGATGTACTGGCAACAGAACTGGCAATGGCAAATAAAGCGCAGGCGAAAGATCGCCTGCGGCGGATAAAACTGGTGTTAGACAGCCACCGTGGGGGCGCTAACCGCCAGCCACTTGGCGATTAGCACTGTCGGTTATGCTTCTTCAGGTTTGGTGATCACGACACTCTGGTTTTCACGCTCATTGGTGATAATCGCCAAAGCTTCTTCCCGGCTGACCTGACTAGCTGGCGTTACCAACGTCACCAGTACGCCAGCGACCAGGCTGCCCAGCACTGACGGAATACACGGATTACCCCAGTAAGCCAGCCAGTCGGCATTCATCAGCACCACAATGGACATCACCATACCGCTCACTAACGCCGCCAGCGCGCCCTGCCAGTTAAAGCGTAGCCAGAAGCGACCGAGGATTGAGCAGATAAACAGCCCGGACATCAGCATCGAAATCATTTTGGTAATGTAGCTGATGATGTCATTAGAGGTCAGAGCAAAGGCCAGCGCCAGGCCAATAACAAAGGTCAACATCCAGCGTGAGTAAGTAATGGCCTTGTCCTCCGGCGGCATTCTGCCGGTAATCATGGTGTAGACGTCGCGCATCATAATCGCCACTGCCGCAATGGCATCGGAGCTGGCAGAAGACATGGTGGCAGAAAGCCCGGCAATCAGTACCACCAGCCCAAGAATGGCGGGTAAGAAGCTGGTCGCGAACAAGAAGGCATAGTTACTGTTTTCCAGATTCGGGTTCATGGTGAACGCCGCCATGCCGATAATGGCAGGCAGAATCGAGAAGAACAGATACAACACGCCAGTAATAACAAATGAACGCCGTACAGAGGGAACGTCTTTTCCCGAGTAAATACGCTGGCGATAAGATGGTGTGGCCAGTACGCCGACACCAATAACCAGCGCCAGCGAAAGCGCAGGCAGCACGCCCATTTTATCAATCGCAAACAGGCTCATCGCTTTTGGGTCCATCGCCTGTTCAATCGCACTCCAGCCGCCAACGTGAACAACGGCAAGAATAGCCATTAATATAAAGCCAAAGAACAGAATTAGGGCCTGAATAGTATCTGTCCACACTACCGCCGAATAACCACCGATAATAACGTAAATCGCAAAAGCTAAGGCAATAATTAATTTTGCCACCGTAAGATCAATACCTGTTGCCCAGGCAAGATACATACTCCCACCTAATATATGCGCCCCCAGCCAGCCAATAGAGGCAATAAATATCATCAGGCCGACAATATTTTTAATTAAATGGCTGCCGCCAGTATAATAAGATATTTCTTCACTCATGGTCATAAAACGTAATTTACGTACCGGTGCAAACAGCCACGCCACCAGTAATATACCTACGGCCCCACCGACGCCATAAAGCATTCCGGCCCAGCCATTGCTGTAGCCAAAGCCCACTGCGCCCATACTGGAACCAGTGCCAACCATCGTGGCAACGGTTGACCCCAGCGTCAGAAACAGCGGCAGCGAACGCCCGCCCAGCAGAAAATCTTCTCCGTTTTTCTGATTACGAGAAACAAACCAACCAAGCCAAATCATGGCGATGGCATAAATAATAAAGCCGACTAAAAAGATATGACTGTTCATAATTCACATCCTGCCAGTAGAGAGAGAATAATGTAAGAGTTCCCGGAGTGCTGAATGTATTCAGCACTCAATTGCGGTCTGTTTTTTAATTCTTAAATTTATTAGCGGGTCGCGTTATAACAGGTCACATCGACTTCGACTTTACAATCGACAACCAGATCAGCCACACAACAAATACGTGCAGGCGGATTCTCGCCAAAAAATTCTCTGAATACTTTATTAAATGACTGGAAATAGCGGGCGTCGGTCAGGATCACTTTCACGTGAACCACATCCGCCAGGCTATAACCGGCTTCAGTCATGATGTCGACACAGTTTTGGATCGCCAGTCGTGACTGTTCAACGATTCCGCCTTCTACCACTTCACCGTTTTTCATGGGTGTTTGCCCGGAGACGTACAGCCAGCCGCCCGCCTCAACCGCCCTGGCAAAAGGCAAATGCTGCCCGCCAGTGCCTGTTCCACCTTCCGTACCGTAACGTTTAATGCTCATATTCACTCCTTAATGTGAGGTCTGCCGGCGCAGGAAGCGTCCCGCACGGCCTGTAATATGTTTATCGCGACCATAGCTCATAACGCCGTTCACCATCACCGCCTCAATGCCATCTGCCGGGCGTTTGGGATCAGAAAAGCTGGCAACATCACGAATGGTTTGTGGATCGAACAACACCAGGTCCGCAAAATAACCGACTTTCACCAGTCCTCGCTGGGGCAAGCGAAAACGGCTGGCAGAAAGCCCGGTCATTTTGTGGATAGCCGTGGTCAGTGGGAATAAGCCTTCATCACGGCAATAGTGGCCCAGCACGCGAGGGAAGGCGCCCCATAAACGTGGATGCGGCATGGGATCATTGGGCAGGCCGTCAGAGCCAATCATACTGACCGGATAACTCAACACTCTGCGGACGTCGCGCTCGTCCATGTTGTAATAGATAGCCCCGGCAGGCATTAGCAGCTTCGCGGCCTCCAGCATACTCATCTGCCAGTCGATGGCGATTTGTGCCAGTGTTTTCCCGGCCTGCTGCGGATGCGTTTGTGACCAGGTGATCACAATATCGAATTCGTCGGTGACTTGTTTGAGATCCAGCGTTGAAGAGCTGGCTGAGTATGGGTAGACATCGCAGCCAATTTCCTGGTGTTGACGCATTTGGTCAAAAAAGGCCAACGTTTCTTTTGTCCGCCCCCAGTTTTTCGCCCCGGCGCATTTATGGTGGGAAACCACGACAGGCACTTTGCCATGACGCCCAATACGAAACGCCTCATCCAGGGCATCGAGAATCGGTTCAAATTCAGAACGCAGATGGGTGGTATAAACGCCCTTCTCACCTGCTAATTCTTCCGCCAGCGCCATGACTTCTTCGGTAGTCGCCTGAAATGCCGTTGCATAGGCCAGCCCGGAACTTAACCCCAGCGCCCCCTGACTCAACGCCAGACGTAAGTCGGCACGCATAGCGGCAATTTCATCCACCGTCGCCGGGCGAAACAGGTCGTCCATATGGTTATTACGCAGCGCCGTATGACCAATCAGCGTGCCAACGTTCAGTGACGGCCTTGCTGCTTCCACTGCCTGGGCATAGCTTTCAACGGTAGGATAAATAAAGTGCTCTGCTTCCCCCAACAGATTCATCGGGTCAGGAACTTCACCTTTCATTTTCGCCGACGCCGCACTGATCCCGCAGTTACCGACAATCACCGTAGTGATCCCCTGACTGATCTTTGGCAGATATTCCGGGATGCGAATAACGTTGATATCGTCATGGGTATGAACGTCGATAAACCCTGGTGCCAGCACCCGCCCTTCCCCGTCAATGACCTGCTGCGCCGTAACGTTAAGCGCAGGGGCAATATCGACAATCCGATCACCTGTTATTGCCACGTCACCGCGAAATTCAGGGCCGCCGCTACCGTCGATAACGGTCACATTTTTGATTAACCAGTCAACCTGCTGTTCGTCACTCCATTTCTGCAATGGTGACAAGTTAACCATTTACAAGGATGAAAAACAGTGGAAAACTACGCAAAACCCAGATGATTTTATGATACTTTTATTCATAAACTATAAGATAAATAAACTAAATATTTATATTTCATTTAGTTACAAATGATACTCACATCCGATACGGTGAAAAACTTAAAAGGTAAATGTTATGAAATACCACTCAGAACCTCTGGTTCCCCATAAATCGGCCCTGATGCAAATGCCCGCAAATCTCCTTGCCGAAGATGTCTGTTTACCTGCCGCGATCATTAAAAAGCAGGCCCTGGAGAACAACATTGCGTGGATGCAGCGTTATGCTGACGCGCGCGGCGTTTCGCTGGCACCGCACGGTAAAACCACCATGACGCCGTGGATTTTTCAGGCGCAGCAGGCGGCTGGTGCCTGGGCAATAGGTGTCGGTAGCGCATGGCAGGCTGGTGCGGCAATGGCGAGCGGTATTCAGCGAGTGCTGATGGTTAACCAGCTGGTCGGCAAGGCGAATATGCAGTTGATTGCCCAGTTGCAACGACATTACCCGACGGTCGATTTTATCTGCTGTATCGACAGCATTGAGAACGCCCGCGCTTTGTCTGCCTTTTTTGCCAGTCAGCAACAGACACTGAACGTGATGATTGAGTTGGGTGTCCCCGGCGGACGCTGTGGCTGCCGCTCAACGGATGCCGCACTGGCACTGGCTAAACAGGCGGCCCAATTACCAGGGCTACGTCTGCGCGGGCTTGAGTTATATGAAGGTGTTTTACACGGTGACGATCCACAACCGCAGGTAGAAGCACTGCTGCGGGATGCCGCACAACTGGCCTGTGATATGGCAAGTCTGGTTGATGGCGAGTTTATTCTCACCGGAGCAGGCACGGTCTGGTATGACGTGGTGTGCAATATCTGGCTGGCGGCAGAAAAGCCTGATAACTGCCGCATTGTTATTCGCCCTGGCTGCTACATCACTCACGACACCGGGATCTACGACGCGGCACAACAACAGTTGCTTGCCCGTGATCCTGTGGCCTGTGATCTGGCAGGCGATCTCACATCTGCGCTGGAACTGGTCGCCATGGTGCAATCGGTGCCGGAAGCTGATCGTGCGGTGGTAAATTTTGGTAAGCGTGATTGCGCCTTCGACGCCGGACTGCCGCAACCAGTCGCCCACTATCGCAACGGCAAATCACTGGCATTTGATCCACAGGCGATTCGCAGTACAGGCATTATGGATCAGCACTGCATGTTGCAACTGTCAGCTAATAGCGACGTGCAAGTGGGGGATATTCTGGTGTTTGGCACATCGCATCCGTGCCTGACCTTCGACAAATGGAAAACGTTGTTATTGGCTGATGACGACTACAACGTACTGGCAGAATTAGACACTCTCTTCTAAGAATACCCCTTCGGTTAATTATCGAAGGGGCATTTTTATTGTGATCTCAATCACATATCCACCCGACGAATAATTCTTGCCCAACCGCTCACCGCCATTCCTGACCGCTTACGTCCCAAATATAACCACTCAGTTATTTACCTTACTTTACGCGCGCGTAACTCTGGCAACATCACTGCAGGATAGCGGTCAATTTACCTCCTCAAACGCAACGCAAACCTAGAACGGCTTCGGCCAACTATTAATCAATACATGCCAGGTTTTACTATGGATACTAAAAAGATATTCAAGCACATACCCTGGGTGATTCTTGGAATCATCGGTGCATTCTGCCTCGCGGTAGTTGCATTACGTCGGGGGGAGCACGTCAGCGCCCTGTGGATCGTGGTCGCCTCTGTGTCAGTGTATCTGGTGGCTTATCGCTACTACAGTCTGTACATCGCCCAGAAAGTGATGAAACTCGACCCCACGCGCGCGACGCCTGCGGTTATTAACAACGACGGTCTGAACTATGTTCCGACCAACCGTTACGTGTTGTTTGGTCACCACTTCGCTGCTATCGCCGGTGCGGGTCCGCTGGTTGGTCCGGTTCTCGCCGCGCAGATGGGCTACCTGCCTGGTACGCTGTGGCTGCTGGCGGGGGTAGTGCTGGCCGGTGCGGTACAGGACTTTATGGTGCTGTTTATCTCCTCTCGCCGTAACGGCGCATCTCTCGGTGAGATGATCAAAGAAGAGATGGGGCCAGTACCGGGAACTATCGCGCTGTTTGGCTGTTTCTTAATCATGATCATCATCCTCGCCGTTCTGGCGCTGATTGTGGTTAAAGCCCTGGCCGAAAGTCCGTGGGGTGTCTTCACCGTTTGCTCAACCGTACCAATTGCGCTGTTTATGGGTATCTACATGCGCTTTATCCGTCCGGGGCGTGTAGGTGAAGTCTCTGTTATTGGTATCGTGCTGCTGGTTGCCTCTATCTACTTCGGTGGCGTGATTGCTCACGATCCGTACTGGGGTCCGGCACTGACCTTTAAAGACACCACCATTACCTTCGCACTGATTGGCTATGCGTTTGTTTCCGCACTGCTGCCGGTGTGGCTGATCCTCGCACCGCGCGACTATCTGGCAACCTTCCTGAAAATCGGCGTTATCGTCGGCCTGGCGCTGGGTATCGTGGTGCTGAACCCGGAACTGAAAATGCCTGCGATGACCCAGTACATTGACGGTACTGGCCCGCTGTGGAAAGGCGCTCTGTTCCCGTTCCTGTTCATCACCATCGCCTGTGGTGCGGTATCTGGCTTCCACGCGCTGATCTCTTCCGGTACGACGCCGAAACTGCTGGCTAACGAAACCGACGCGCGTTTCATTGGCTACGGCGCAATGCTGATGGAGTCCTTCGTGGCGATTATGGCGCTGGTTGCTGCGTCCATCATCGAACCGGGTCTTTACTTCGCGATGAATACCCCGCCTGCGGGCCTTGGCATCACCATGCCTAACCTGCATGAAATGGGTGGCGAGAACGCGCCGATCATCATGGCGCAGCTGAAAGACGTTACCGCACACGCGGCAGCGACTGTCAGCTCCTGGGGCTTCGTTATTTCGCCAGAGCAGATCCTGCAAACCGCGAAAGACATTGGTGAGCCTTCTGTCCTGAACCGTGCAGGTGGTGCGCCGACGCTGGCGGTAGGTATCGCTCACGTGTTCCATAAAGTGCTGCCGATGGCTGACATGGGCTTCTGGTATCACTTCGGCATTCTGTTCGAAGCCCTGTTCATCCTGACCGCGCTGGATGCGGGTACCCGTTCTGGTCGCTTTATGCTGCAAGACCTGCTGGGTAACTTCATCCCGTTCCTGAAAAAAACCGATTCTCTGGTTGCCGGTATCATCGGTACTGCGGGCTGTGTGGGTCTGTGGGGCTACCTGCTGTATCAGGGCGTGGTCGATCCGCTGGGCGGCGTTAAGAGCCTGTGGCCGCTGTTCGGTATCTCCAACCAGATGCTGGCAGCCGTAGCGCTGGTACTGGGCACCGTTGTGCTGATTAAGATGAAGCGCACCCAATACATCTGGGTGACTGTTGTTCCGGCTGTATGGCTGCTTATCTGCACCACCTGGGCGCTGGGCCTGAAACTGTTCAGCACCAACCCGCAGATGGAAGGCTTCTTCTACATGGCAAGCCAGTACAAAGAGAAGATTGCTAACGGTACTGACCTGACGGCACAGCAGATTGCCAACATGAACCACATCGTTGTGAACAACTACACCAACGCGGGTCTGAGTATTCTGTTCCTGATTGTGGTGTACAGCATCATCTTCTACGGTTTCAAAACCTGGCTGAAGGTGCGTAACAGCGACAAACGTACTGACAAAGAAACACCGTACGTTCCAATCCCGGAAGGCGGCGTGAAGATATCTTCGCACCACTAACCGTGTTTAGCCCCGCTTCGGCGGGGCTTTGTTCTTATCAGAGTGAACTATGTTTGGTAACTTAGGACAGGCAAAAAAATATCTCGGCCAGGCGGCGAAGATGTTGATTGGCATTCCAGACTACGACAACTACGTCGAGCATATGAAGACCAACCATCCCGACAAGCCGTACATGAGCTATGAAGAATTCTTCCGCGAACGCCAGAACGCACGCTACGGCGGCGATGGTAAAGGCGGTATGCGCTGTTGTTAATGGAGAGAGCATGAACCCGATTGCAGTTACCCTACTCACCGGTTTTTTAGGCGCAGGCAAAACCACCCTGCTGCGCCATATTCTTAATGAACAACACGGCTACAAGATTGCCGTGATTGAAAACGAATTCGGCGAAGTCTCCGTTGATGATCAACTGATTGGCGACCGCGCCACACAGATCAAAACGCTGACCAACGGCTGCATCTGTTGTTCGCGCTCCAACGAGCTGGAGGACGCGCTACTCGACCTGCTGGATAATCTCGACAAGGGCAATATTCAGTTCGACCGTCTGGTCATTGAATGCACCGGCATGGCCGATCCCGGCCCGATTATTCAGACCTTTTTCTCCCATGAGATTTTATGCCAGCGTTACCTGCTGGACGGCGTGATTGCGCTGGTGGATGCGGTACATGCCGATGAGCAGATGAACCAGTTCACCATCGCCCAGTCACAGGTTGGCTACGCCGACCGCATTCTGCTGACCAAAACCGACGTCGCAGGCGAA
The DNA here is from genome assembly GCF_030295215.1 of Escherichia sp. KS167_9B. Taxonomy (NCBI): domain Bacteria; kingdom Pseudomonadati; phylum Pseudomonadota; class Gammaproteobacteria; order Enterobacterales; family Enterobacteriaceae; genus Escherichia; species Escherichia sp. KS167_9B. Next base: position 5,251,584 of record NZ_AP025754.1, on the reverse strand, counting down.
GCAGAAAAACTGCGTGAACGCCTGGCGCGCATCAACGCCCGCGCACCGGTCTACACCGTCACCCACGGCGACATCGATCTGGGCCTGCTGTTCAACACCAACGGTTTTATGCTGGAAGAAAACGTCGTCAGCACCAAACCGCGTTTCCACTTTATCGCGGATAAACAAAACGATATTTCGTCGATTGTGGTAGAACTGGATTACCCAGTAGATATCAGCGAAGTTTCCCGCGTGATGGAAAACCTGCTGCTGGAGTCGGCGGATAAACTGCTGCGTTACAAAGGGATGCTGTGGATTGACGGCGAACCAAATCGCCTGCTGTTCCAGGGCGTCCAGCGCCTCTACAGCGCCGACTGGGACCGCCCGTGGGGCGATGAAAAACCGCATAGCACAATGGTGTTTATCGGGATCCAGCTGCCGGAGGATGAGATTCGGGCAGCGTTTGCGGGGTTGAGGAAGTAATTTTAGATGATGGCCGCCATGTGGCGGCCTGAATTATTTTTTATTCTGATCGCGCAGCATCGCTTCACGTAAAATTGCGTTCAGGCGAGTTTGATAGCCTTTACCTGGTCGCTTCAACCATTCCATCACATCAGCATCAATACGCACCGAAGCCTGAGTTTTCAATGGCCGATAAAACTTACCGCGTTCTGCGTTAGACCATTGCTCATCGCTGGAAGGTGGGATATCACTGTAATCAATATCTTCGTCGGATTTATTCGCCAGCGCCTTCAGTTCGGCCTCATGCTGCACATCGAGTGTAGAGGAGGTCCCTCGTTTATGTTTAACCATGCTCATAGCGATTCCTCTCTTTACGATCTGCTTTTCGTGCTCTGATGATTCGAATAATTTCATTTCCGCTTTCGAAACGGATGGTATGCGCAACCAGAATAACCACGATGCCGTAAACCAGGCCGATTGTCTGCCAGCGATACTCACCGTTTTCTATGCGATCTTGCTGTGACAAATGTTGTGGATCATCAAACACTAACACCGCATCTTCAAAGCGGATGCCATGTTTCACCCGATTACCTTTGGCCTTGTTTGCATCCCATTTAAACTCCATTGGCATAGTTGCCATCCCTAATTGTATATACAAAAATGTATCTACAATCATTCTGCAATTATAGCGTTGATGTTGGAAATAGCATCACGTTTTGGATAATCAACCATGAAATTGACAATGTGTGAGTTGGACTTGATTCATCCAATAGAATTTCTCGCCTGACATGGCACACTAAGCACCTCGCTGTCGTTAAGGGATTACCGTGAAAAACTACAAAGTTATTACTCCGCTTTTTCCTACCTATGCGCAAGTTAAGGCTATGATGAAAGCCGTATCAGGCTATTCCCTGAAAGCGGTGCGCAATATGATTACTGCCATTCACGAGCAAACCGGAACGCCGCAAAAACCCGTTGACTGGTCGGAACCTGACCTGTGGATCAGCGAACGCTTAACGGGTGAAGATGCCGACATCGCCCGTCGTATTTGGGATACCGATAATCACATATTGAACCCGCGCCACAGCTACGGCTGCTACTTATTCCTTAACTATCCCCAGTTTGAGCTGATGGAAAGCACGCCAGACGATACCTGGCAGCCCACCTCGCGCGGGCAAAAATTCCTGCAAGATGACGAAAAAACGCTGCGTTCACTGGACGATCAGGAAGGCATTCTGCAACTTCTTGAACTGTTGGCAGGCCGTGAAATGTCGCGCCGCGCCGATTTATTGCCGGAATGGCAGGCCTTTTTGCATCAACATTCAAAATTCGCGTCTGCCAGTTCGGTGAAAAGCACACTCTACTCCCGACTCTATAATCTTATCGACCGTGACATGGTTACTCGCGAAGGTATGAGCTATCGCATCACCGATACCGGGCGCGCCTGGCTTGGAAAAGCGTTGCCGGCACGAAAAAGCGATCCGCGTAAAGAGCTGCTGGAAGCGGTGAAACGCTACAACGAGCAGCAAAAAGAGCTGCTGCGCGAGCAAATCAGCACGATGAACCCGTACAAATTTGAGCAACTGGTCGGTCAATTACTGGAAGCAATGGGCTACGAGCAGGTCGAAGTGACCAAAGCCTCAGGCGATAAAGGCGTGGACGTGATTGGTCAGGTGCAGGTCGGCATCACCACCATTACAGAAGTGGTGCAGGTCAAAAGAATGCAGAACACTATCACTCGCCCGTATATCGACCAGTTGCGCGGGGCGTTGCCTTACCACAAAGCCATTCGCGGTACGCTCATCACCACCGGGAAATTTGCGGCGAAATGTGCAGAAGCGGCGCTCTTTCCGGGGGCAGCGCCCATTACGCTTATCGACGGCGATCGCTTACTGGAACTGTTAATCGAAAATAACGTCGGCATTCGCCGCAGCAATGCAGTGGAATTGCTGGATGTAGATTTGCAGTTGTTTGATGAGCTGGAGATGGATTAAAGGGCGAAATCTGCCGTCTCTACCATTACAATAGCGACCCAATTTATCTGAACAGAGTTCATCATGGCCAAAGCACCAACTAAAAAAGCCAAAGCAAAGAAAGGCTTTGAAGAAACATTATGGGATACCGCAAACCAACTTCGCGGTAGCGTTGAGTCTTCCGAATACAAGCACGTGGTGTTGAGCCTCGTGTTCCTGAAATTCATCAGCGATAAGTTTGAAGCACGCCGCAAAAAAATGATTGCCGATGGGCAAGCTGACTTCCTTGAGATGGAAGTGTTCTACCAGCAGGACAACATTTTCTACCTGCCGGAAGAGGCGCGCTGGTCATTTATCAAACAAAATGCCAAACAGGACGATATTGCGGTTCGTATTGACACCGCCCTCTCGACCATTGAGAAACGTAACCCAACCCTGAAAGGCGCGCTGCCAGACAACTACTTCAGCCGTCAGAATCTGGAAACCAAAAAACTGGCGTCACTGATTGATACCATCGACAACATCGAAACGCTGGCACACGAAACTGACGTTGAAACGTTATCGAAAGAAGACCTGGTCGGACGCGTTTACGAATACTTCCTCGGTAAGTTTGCCGCAACTGAAGGCAAAGGCGGTGGTGAGTTCTACACGCCAAAATGTGTGGTTACACTGTTAACAGAAATGCTCGAACCCTTCCAGGGCAAAATTTATGACCCGTGCTGCGGCTCGGCGGGGATGTTTGTGCAGTCAGTGAAGTTTGTCGAGAGCCATCAGGGTAAAAGTCGTGATATCGCGCTGTATGGTCAGGAACTGACAGCCACGACGTATAAACTGGCAAAAATGAACCTCGCTATTCGCGGTCTTTCAGCTAACCTCGGCGAACGCCCGGCAAACACTTTCTTTAGCGACCAGCACCCGAACCTGAAAGCCGACTACATTCTAGCGAACCCGCCGTTCAACCTGAAAGACTGGCGTAATGAAGCCGAATTAACCAAAGATCCACGTTTTGCCGGTTATCGTATGCCGCCAACCGGTAACGCCAACTACGGCTGGATTTTGCATATGCTCTCCAAGCTGTCGGCTAACGGCACAGCAGGTTTTGTGTTGGCAAACGGATCGATGAGTTCTAACACCAGCGGCGAAGGCGAGATCCGTGCACAGATGATCGAAAATGATCTGATTGACTGCATGATCGCCCTACCTGGACAGTTGTTTTACACCACGCAGATCCCGGTGTGTTTATGGTTTATGACCAAATCGAAGGCTGCCGATCCGGCCAAAGGTTATCGTGATCGTCAGGGCGAGACGCTGTTTATTGATGCGCGTAACCTCGGCACCATGGTTAGCCGCACAACTAAAGAGTTAACGACGGAAGATATTGCCACAATCGCCGATACCTACCATGCCTGGCGCAGCACGCCGGAAGAACTGGCTGCGCGGATTGCGCGTGGTGACAGCAAGCTGGAAAAATATGAAGACCAGGCAGGCTTCTGCAAAGTTGCGACCCTGCAAGATATTAAAGATAACGACTACGTTCTGACACCGGGCCGCTATGTGGGTGCAGCCGAGCAGGAAGAAGACGGCGTGGCATTTGAGACGAAAATGCATGAATTGTCGAAGACGTTGTTTGAGCAGATGAAGCAGGCGGAAGAACTGGATCGTGCGATTCGCCAGAATCTGGAGGCGCTGGGTTATGGGGAGTAAGTTTCAACTAATTTTATTAGATAATGTGGCCGAGGTAATCGACTCTAGACATAAAACCCCCAATTACACAGAAACCGGCTACCCAATGGTTCGTGTTGTCGATATTAAAAATGGTGAATTAGATTTAAAGAATACAAAGAGAGTCACAAAGGATATATACGAGGACTTTTCAAAAGGACGATCTCCACAGATTGGAGATCTCATTATTTCCCGAGTAGGCTCATATGGGAACATATCCTACGTTTCAAAAAATGAAAAATTTTGCCTAGGGCAAAACACTGCATTTATTATCCCAAATGAAAAAAATAGCTATCTATATTATGCTTTAATATCTCCTTTTGTACAACAACAAATTAACGACATGGCTGTCGGTGCTGTACAAAAAACAATTAGTTTAAAAAGCATTAAAAATTTAAAAATTCCGTACCCAGAGTTAAATATAAGAAATATTATTTCTAAAAAATTAAGAGTTATTGATAATAGGATAAGTACTAATGATAAAATAAATCAAACCCTGGAAAAAATGTCCCAAACCCTGTTCAAATCCTGGTTTGTGGATTTTGATCCGGTGATTGATAACGCTCTGGATGCAGGAAATCCAATCCCGGAAACCCTGCAATCTCGTACCGAATTGCGTCAAAAAGTACGTAATAGTACAGATTTTAAACCGCTTCCGGCGGAAATTCGCTCGCTTTTCCCAAGTGAATTTGAAGAAACGGAGTTGGGTTGGGTGCCAAAGGGCTGGACGCTGAAGTCTGTAGCAAAATCCATAAATATAAATCCTAGTCTAAAATTACCAAAAAATAAAATCGCAAAGTATGTTGATATGAAATCTTTACCTACTCAAGGATATTCAATATCAGATATTATTGAAAAGCCATATTCAGGGGGAGCGAAATTCCAAAATAACGATACTTTATTCGCTCGGATAACTCCATGCCTAGAAAATGGTAAAACAGGATTTGTTGATTTTTTAGATGAAAAAGAGACTGCGTTTGGCTCTACTGAATTTATAGTGATGCGAGGTACTCCTCAAGTACATTATTTGTATGTGGCTTGTTTAGCCCGAGAAAGTAATTTCAGGTTACATGCAATACAAAACATGATCGGTTCATCCGGCCGCCAACGGGTACAGAATAGCTGCTTTGATAGCTTTTATATTGCAATACCAACACCTGCTGTAATGAGCTTATTTTCAGGAAAAGTCAGTAGTTACTTTGATAAAATGTATTTCTGTAATTTGGAAAACAAATCCCTGACAGCCCTCCGCGACACCCTGCTCCCGAAACTCATCTCCGGCGAGCTATCCCTGGAAGATCTTCCGGATCTCACCACCGATACAGAAGCCGCATAACGCATTTTGCCCCTGTAAAATCAGGGGCTTTCTGGTAAGGTTTTCTACTGATACGGGAATGCTTACCAGAAATTAGCCAGGGTTGGAGCGCGATATGAGTCTCTCTTTCAGTGAAGCAAAATTAGAACAAGCGATCATTGAACTGTTACAGGATCAGGGATATCAACACCTGATCGGCGATAATGTCCCACGTTCAAGTCTCGATCAGGTCATTATCGAAGACGATCTCCGTCATTATTTAGCGGCACGCTACCAGCCTGATGGCATTACTGAAGAAGAGATTCAGCGACTGATCAAACAGTTCACCACGCTCCCCGCTTCCGATCTTTATGAAAGCAACAAAACATTTTGTCGCTGGCTGGCAAATGGTTTTCTGTTCAAACGCGACGATCGGCAACAAAAAGATCTCTATATTGAATTGCTCGACACCCGGCATCTACCTGCCGCACTGCGCCAGATATTTGACGCCGAAGATGTCCCGTTGCAACAGGCGGCGGAACTCCCGCCCTCCTATATTAATCCGCCGCTTAACCGGATTAAGATTGTTAACCAGCTTAAAATCTCTGGTAAAGATAATCAGACTCGTATTCCTGACGGCATTCTCTATATCAACGGTCTGCCACTGGTCGTCTTTGAATTTAAAAGTGCGGTGCGCGAGCAGGATGCCAGTATTGGCGATGCCTGGAAGCAGCTCTGTAAACGCTATCGCCGGGATATTCCGCAACTGTTTATCTACAACGCGCTCTGCATTATTAGCGATGGCGTTAATAACCGGATGGGCAACCTGTTTGCGCCCTATGAATATTTTTACTCATGGCGCAAAGTCACCGGTAATGAAAACCGTGAACAGGACGGAATTCCGTCATTGCACTCAATGATTCAGGGGCTGTTTCATCCGGTACGTCTGCTGGATGTGATTAAAAACTTTATCTGCTTCCCGGATAAAGCCAAGCACGAAGTAAAAATTTGCTGCCGTTATCCGCAGTACTATGCCGCCCGCAAACTCTATTACAGCATCAAGCAAGCGCGTAAACCTTTCGGTAGCGGTAAAGGCGGCACCTACTTTGGCGCAACGGGCTGTGGCAAAAGTTACACCATGCAATTTTTAACGCGTCTTTTGATGAAGAGCGTGGAGTTTGCCAGCCCGACCATTGTTTTGATCACCGACCGCACCGATCTGGACGATCAGCTTTCTGCGCAAATGTGCAATGCCAAAAATTACATTGGCGACGACACCATCGTTCCTGTTACCAGCCGTGAAGATTTGCGTAATCAACTGGCGGGACGCAATAGTGGCGGTGTATTCCTGACAACGATCCATAAATTCACCGAAGACACCGAACTCCTTTCTGAACGCAGCAATATCATTTGCATCTCGGACGAAGCACATCGCAGCCAGGTTAACCTCGACCAGAAAGTCATCGTCGATAAAGAAAGCGGAAAAGTGCGCAAAACTTATGGCTTTGCGAAATACCTGCACGATTCACTGCCAAACGCCACCTATGTTGGCTTTACCGGAACTCCGATTGACGCAACACTCGATGTCTTCGGTGAGGTGATCGACAGTTACACCATGACCGAATCCGTTCAGGATGAAATCACTGTACGCATCGTGTACGAAGGCCGTGCGGCTAAAGTGATCCTGGACTCCAGCAAACTGGAAGAAGTCGAAAAGTATTACGAAGAGTGCGCAAACGCAGGCACCAATGAGTGGCAAATCGACGAAAGCAAAAAAGCCACCGCAACCATGAATGCGGTACTGGGTGATGAAGATCGGTTAAAAGCCCTCGCGGAAGATTTTGCTAAACATTATGAAAAACGCGTAGCCGAAGGTTCCACCGTAAAAGGCAAAGCCATGTTTGTTTGTGCCAGCCGTGAAATTGCCTGGGATTTCTACCGTCAGCTTAAAGCTATTCGCCCTGCCTGGTATGAAGTGAAGCAAGCCCCCGATGGCGTCGTCCTGACAGAACAGGAGCAAAAAGAGTTACCGCCTTCTGAAATGGTGAAGATGGTCATGACGCGCGGTAAAGATGACGACGAGGCGCTTTATGATTTACTGGGCACAAAAGAATATCGTAAAGAGCTGGATAAGCAGTTCAAAAACGCTAAATCGAATTTCAAAATTGCCATTGTTGTTGATATGTGGCTGACCGGTTTTGACGTTCCTGAACTGGATACCATCTATATTGATAAGCCCTTACAAAAACATAACCTTATCCAGACCATTTCTCGCGTTAACCGTAAACTGGAAGGCAAAAGTAAAGGGTTAGTGGTGGACTACATCGGCATTAAAAGTCAGATGAACCAGGCACTGGCAATGTATTCCCGCATTGATGCCACCAACTTTGAAGATATTCAGCAATCGGTAATCGAAGTTAAAAACCATCTCGATTTGTTGGGGCAAGTCTTTTACGAATTTGACAGTCGGGATTATTTTAGTGGTGAGCCACAAGCGCAATTATCCTGCCTCAACCGCGCGGCGGAATTCGTTCTGAGTACCCAGAAAGTTGAACGTCGTTTTATGGGACTGGTTAAACGCATGAAAGCCGCCTACGACGTCTGCTGCGGCAGCGAAGCATTATCACAGACAGAACGTGACTATATTCACTATTATCTTGCTGTTCGTTCAATTGTTTTCAAACTGACGAAAGGTGACGCACCGGATGTTACCCAGATGAATGCACGCGTTCGCGAAATGATTGCAGAAGCGTTAAAAGCTGATGGCGTAGAAGAGATTTATTTTCTTGGCGATAAAAAAGCGGAATCCATCGATATTTTTGACGAAGATTATCTGGCGCGAATTAACAAGATCAAACTTCCGGCAACGAAGATCCAGTTATTACAAAAATTACTGGAAAAAGCAATCAGCGACTTCAAGAAAGTGAACCAGTTGCAAGGGATTAACTTCACCCGCCGCTTCCAGGCGATTATAGATCGTTATAATGAGCGGCGAGAAGATGATGTACTCAACGGTGAAGAATTCGATACATTCAGTCAGGAAATGACCGATATTATCTATGATATTAAAACCGAAATGGGTACCTGGGCCGACTTAGGCATTGATATTGAAGAAAAAGCCTTTTTCGACATTCTTGCTCATATGCGCGATAAATATCAGTTCACCTATGACGATGAAAAAATGCTGTCACTGGCAAAAGAGATGAAAAGCGTGGTTGACAACACATCGAAATATCCTGACTGGAGTAAACGCGATGATATTAAAGCGAAACTGAAAGTTGAACTTATTCTGCTTCTACACAAGCATAAGTTCCCGCCAGTAGCGAATGATGATGTTTATATGGGTGTGCTGGCACAGGCAGAGAATTTTAAAGAACACCATATGAGTGCTTTAAATTAATTATGAAGGCCGGATAATTCAATAATTATTCGGCTTACTCATTTATAAATATGGTAAAAACATCATAACAATATCTATAAATCATAGTTAAAAAAATCACGCTAACTCATTAAAAATATAAGTATTTTCACATTATGGGTAAAAATACCATTCTCCTTTTGAGCTTAACAAATACAGACTCTATCCATTCATAACAGATCCGTGCATAATTTCATTTATCGCAGCACAACCAAAACACAACACAACCATCACATCACATCACATCACATCACATCACATCACATCACATCGCATCACATCACATCGCATCACATCGCATTACATCAACTTAACTTAAGTTAATAAATTTAAAACATATAACGCACAAAATTGGTCGTCTGATCTTTAGCGGAAAAAATCATGACTGTAAAGTCATCATGTATTAACTACTTTTCCAGATATCACACCATTAAAAAAAATAAAAAAAATCAATTAGTTATAAAATTTTCAAACATAACACATAACATTAATCTGATGCTCTCCAAAAAAATTAAGCAGTGCAGGGTGACAACCCCATAGCAGTACGCTACCTTACTGAAAAATTACTTAATACGATACTGAAAGTTAGAAGGAGCCACACCATGAGGAAAAAGAAAGGGTTAAACCGAGTTATTTGCTTGTTTTTGATAACAATTTTATCACATTTAGTGTCTGATGATGATATCCTATTATTTCAGTTAGAGGATCTGTCAAAAGCAAATACCTCTATGGGTATTCATCTTTCCGTTGATTTCAAACATGAGACCAAATGATTATGAAAAATCTATCAGAGATAGCATATGTTTTTGGTGGACACTCATTTCGTACCAAAGCTGAAGCTGCAACAGGTTGCATCAAACTTATTCAGATAAAAGATATACAGGCAGGCATATTTGGTGATTTCTCGTCACTTCCTTTTGCAGATCTTTCAGAAGAAAAACTAAAATTCAACCTAAAAACAAATGATATTCTTTTACCTTTAAGAGGCGAAAGGATAGCAGCAATGATGATAGATAACGAAAATAATGTTGCAGTTACTACAACGAATCAAATTGCCATTATAAGAATTAATAGCAATTTGATCACTCCAGAGTATTTGTTATATTTTCTAAATGCACCGAAAGGTATTAATCTGATAAATGAACTACAAGGTAACGGATTGGTTACAAACCTTAGCATAAAAAAACTTACAACATTAACATTACCGATTCCATCATTGGATATTCAATATGAAGTTATTAACCTTCATAACATGTGGACAAAACAAAAAGAGACCTTATGTAGTTTAATAGAAAATGGTTCTGCATTGTGTCATGCAACAATCAATAAGTTAATCTACAAAGGAGAGTAAATATGAAAATACAAGAATTTATAAGCATATTACAATCTATCCCCTGCAATTCCCTGGATAAATACCAGAAAATGCTTATTTGTTTTGAAGCTACTGTACTAACTTATTTACATAAGGACTCTGCCAAGAAAATTATATCAGTAAGTGAAATGGATATTGAACATATTTACAGACACTCGCCGTCATTAAATAAAAACAAAGTAACATGGGATGAGTTTTCTTATATTTTTTCAGATATAATCTTTCATATAAAGTCCTCTAACATGGATGTCAATAAATATATATCAAATATATTTCAACACCTTTGTTACGATTATCATCACAAAAAATTCTCTAAAATAGATATTATTAATATAATCACCTCGAATATTGAGCAACTAAGACCTCTATCTCAAAGGCATCATACTCCTAATGAGTTGGTTGAATTAATGAGTAAAATAGTCAATATCCAAGATGGTGATATTTTTTATGATCCTGCATGTGGTTCAGGTGAGTTCATTTCTGCAATGTTTAATAAAAATGTCATGATATATGGTACTGAAAGCATCATAGAAAGAGCTAAAATATCAAAATTAAAAATGCTCGCAACCGGAAATAATCCTTTAAATATTACGACGCCATATTTTAACGATAATAATCTACCTGAAAAATTTGATATTATTTTATCCAACCCCCCTTTCTCTCTAAAAATACCTGAAAATATGCAAAAAAAAATTTGCATTTATGGAGAACCACCTGTTTCAAATGCTGATTTTATATTTTTACAATTCTGCATTTACAAACTAAAAAATAATGGATGCGCTGCTATCATCATGCCGGACAGCATTTTATTTAGAAGTGGAAAAGAACAAGAAATACGTAAATCATTTATTGAGAAAGGGCATATTTCCACCATTATTTTTTTACCGAAAGGTATTTTTAAAAACACTTATGTACCAACAAGCATTTTGCTACTACGCAAGCAAAATGACTATGACGACATCCTATTCATTGATGCAAGAGATAAAACAACCTTCAACAACGATCTTATAATTCATTTATTTACTGAACGTGAAAATAATAAGTTATCGAAGATTGTTACAAAATCAGAAATTGCTGATAATGATTATAACTTGTCAGCAGCATTATATTTTAAAGAAGAAACAGAAATACCAGAAATAGAACAATTAATAGACAATCAAAAATACCTCAGCAGTAAATTACAGGATTTACATTATGATTTCATTCACACTATATCCAGATTATCACCAAAAAATGAATAATTTGCTGCAAAACGCCACGCTAAGCTCCCCCCTTCCCTGCACGGGAAGGGGAATTGCCCCCTCACTCCACATCCTCCCTGCGTAACCCAATATCTCTCAACCGCTCATCACTCATCTGCTGTAACACGCGTCGGGTCTGCATTTGCCGCCGCCAACGCCTCACCGCCTGCCAGAGTTGCACCAGGCCGATAAACGGCGGTTTAGCTCTGTTTTCGTGAAATTCCATCTGCTGCCTCCTCATCTTTCAGAGGCTTCATCATCCGCCTTCTGGCAGTTCACAATACAGATGCAAATATCAGTTTTATTTAACATACAGACAGGTTAAAACAACATCTGCATCCGGTTTTTTAGCCTCATCTGTACCGGTTTTTCTCTCTGTATGGTCCAAATAAGGAGTACAGCATGACGCGTTATCAACATCTGGCTAGACTGGCCGAACGGATTGAGCAAGGGCTGTATCGTCACGGGGAGAAATTGCCGTCGGTGCGCAGCTTAAGTCAGGAGCACGGCGTCAGTATCAGCACCGTGCAGCAGGCGTATCAGACGCTGGAGACGATGAAGCTCATCACTCCGCAGCCGCGTTCGGGTTATTTTGTCGCACAACGTAAAGCCCAGCCGCCAGTGCCACCAATGACGCGTCCGGTGCAGCGCCCGGTGGAAATTACCCAGTGGGATCAGGTGCTGGATATGCTGGAAGCGCATAGCGACAGTTCCATTGTTCCGTTAAGCAAAAGCACGCCGGATGTCGAAACGCCCAGCCTGAAACCACTCTGGCGGGAGCTAAGCCGGGTGGTACAGCATAATCTGCAAACCGTTCTCGGTTATGACTTGTTAGCCGGTCAGCGAGTATTGCGCGAGCAGATTGCCCGCCTGATGCTCGACAGCGGCTCGGTGGTCACCGCCGATGACATCATCATCACCAGCGGCTGCCATAATTCGATGTCGATGGCGTTAATGGCGGTGTGTAAACCGGGCGATATTGTCGCGGTCGAATCCCCCTGTTATTACGGTTCGATGCAGATGCTGCGCGGCATGGGCGTGAAAGTGATTGAAATCCCAACCGATCCAGAAACTGGCATCAGCGTTGAAGCGCTGGAGCTGGCGCTGGAACAGTGGCCGATTAAAGGCATCATTCTGGTGCCAAACTGTAATAATCCGCTGGGATTTATTATGCCGGACGCACGCAAACGGGCCGTTCTCTCTCTCGCCCAGCGTCATGATATTGTGATTTTTGAAGATGATGTCTACGGCGAACTGGCGACGGAGTATCCGCGCCCGCGGACCATTCATTCCTGGGATATCGACGGGCGAGTGCTGTTGTGCAGCTCGTTCAGTAAAAGTATTGCTCCAGGCCTGCGCGTGGGTTGGGTCGCACCGGGGCGCTATCACGATAAACTGCTGCATATGAAATACGCCATCAGCAGCTTTAATGTGCCGTCCACGCAAATGGCGGCGGCAACGTTTGTGCTGGAAGGTCACTATCATCGCCATATTCGGCGGATGCGGCAGAATTATCAGCGCAATTTGGCGCTTTATACCTGCTGGATACGGGAATATTTTCCCTGCGAAATCTGTATTACGCGCCCGAAAGGCGGATTTTTACTGTGGATAGAATTGCCTGAACAGGTCGATATGGTCTGCGTTGCGCGACAGCTGTACCGCATGAAAATCCAGGTGGCGGCAGGCTCGATTTTCTCGGCTTCCGGCAAATACCGTAATTGTCTACGCATCAACTGCGCTTTACCGCTCAGCGAAACCTATCGCGAAGCACTGAAGCAAATTGGCGAGGCCGTGTATCGGGCAATGGAATGAATTCGAAATAGTGGCGAAGCGCCTGATTTCCTCTCACGAATCGCGTGTGACTCGTTTTATCTTTGCAGGGTCATCGTCACGTTCCAGCCTGAATTAAGCAAAGTACGCTTTGTTCATGCCGGATGCGGCGTGAACGCCTTATCCTGCCAACAAACCGCGCAAATTCAATAGATTGTAGAGAAAATGTAGGTCTGATAAGCATAGCGCATCAGGCAGCTTTGCGTTTGTCATCCGTCTCTGATTAGTACTCGATCCATGGATCACGCTTGCTTTCAGGCAAGGGCTGATCTAATGCCTGCATTTGCTCTGCCGAAAGTCCGGTATATCGTTGTATCCATTCAGGATCGGCCCCATTCTGCAACAACAATCGGAGGAGGCTCCGTTCCCCTTCTACTTTCCCTTCTTTCCTCCCCCTCTCCCTTCCCAACAGCCATCCATCATTATGAATTCGCTCTGCAATTGTCATTATTCGCTCCCTGTGGTGTGGCATTCGCCTGGTAAGTTCGCTGATAAACGCCTTAAAACGCGCTTCATCGCCAGTCAGTAAAATGTAATTTAACAGCGCAGTTATCTGGCTGTCATTAGCGCACCCTGTAACCAGTAATACTGCCAGTTGATCAATAAGCCCCATTAGATCGCGCTGGCGAATATGCTTTTGGATCAACTCCAACAGGGCGACTCTGCGGTGTTGCACAATCTCGTCGTCTGGCACGACAGTGATATCCACCAGCGGGAACGCGGCGGTATAAAGCTTCCGTGCGATAGTCGGGTCGGCAAATTCGTCCAGCCAGCACAAAGACCAGGGATAAGGACTACGGCTACCGTGATAAAACAGCATCGGAATGACCAGCGGTAGCGGTCGGCGTTTATCATGCTCTATATGGCGCTGCATCACCGCCATGGCATATCGCATCAGGCGAAAAGCCATGTGAATATCCTCACGGCTCTGATGTTCAATCACCACATAGATATAGCCATCTCCTTTACGGGTCTTTACCGACCACAGAATATCGGAATGTAGCGCCCGCAATTTTTCATCGACAAAGCTGGCGGATTCCAGTTTTAAGCTATCGAGATCGCACAGTTCACGTAAATCTTTAGGTAAGTGAATCTCCATAAAATCCCGCGCAGTGTCAGGGTGCGTGAGAAAGGTTTTAAATAATGCATCATGCGGCGTGCTGGTCGTGAAGTTTGTCATGGCGATCCATCACCTGTTGAAAAAGATGGCCTGACTTTAGCGACTAACAAAACCATTCTCACCCGGCAATTTCCCATTCCCCGAGTGGCTTTCCAGGCTATTTTTATTCTTCTGCAAACGATACATTTTTCCGGAAACAGGCTCGTGTTTTTACATGTCCTGTACCCGGCAGATATTCCCCTTTCCACCGCGCTCTTTTGATTAACCGCAAATTTTAATTACACTTAAGGTGTATATTTTCTATGCAACCCATCAATTCAAGAGGTGTAATGTGCTGATGACTATTTGTAATCGTTATACATTCTGACCAGAACTCAGAAAGTATTTCTCTGTCTGTATAAGCACAGGCAGTGTGGTTGATTACATGAAATTCAGTACATTTGCAGTCTCGTTGCCCTTCTCACCTGCCTTTCGTCATTACCGACGGTATTGAATTTCGTTTTCCCCGTTGGGGTTCTCCGGACAAGGAGTTGTTTGTTATGCCACGTTTTTTTGCCCGCCATGCCGCCACGCTGTTTTTCCCGATGGCGTTGATTTTGTATGACTTTACTGCGTATCTGTCGACGGATCTGATCCAGCCTGGGATCATTAATGTGGTCCGTGATTTTAACGCCGATGTCAGTCTGGCCCCGGCTGCCGTCAGTCTCTATCTTGCTGGCGGTATGGCGTTACAGTGGCTGCTGGGGCCGCTTTCCGACAGGATTGGCCGCAGGCCGGTGCTGATTACCGGAGCGCTAATATTTACCCTTGCCTGCGCTGCGACAATGTTCACCACGTCTATGACACAGTTTCTTATCGCGCGTGCAATTCAGGGCACCAGTATCTGTTTTATTGCTACCGTTGGTTATGTCACGGTGCAGGAAGCGTTCGGACAGACAAAAGGGATCAAGTTGATGGCGATTATCACCTCCATCGTACTGATTGCGCCGATTATTGGCCCGCTTTCCGGCGCAGCTCTGATGCACTTTGTGCACTGGAAAGTCCTTTTTGCCATCATTGCGGTTATGGGTTTTATCTCATTTGTTGGCTTACTGCTGGCGATGCCAGAGACAGTAAAGCGCGGCGCGGTTCCGTTTAGCGCCAAAAGCGTACTGCGCGATTTTCGTAACGTTTTTTGCAACCGTCTGTTCCTCTTTGGCGCAGCAACCATCTCTTTAAGCTATATCCCGATGATGAGTTGGGTGGCTGTCTCGCCGGTGATCCTTATCGATGCAGGCGGCTTAACAACTTCGCAGTTCGCCTGGACACAGGTTCCGGTGTTCGGTGCGGTGATTGTCGCGAATGCCATCGTGGCGCGTTTTGTTAAAGATCCGACCGAACCGCGGTTTATCTGGCGTGCCGTACCTATTCAACTGGTCGGCCTCGCTCTGTTGATTGTCGGCAATCTGCTGTCGCCGCATGTCTGGCTGTGGTCGGTGCTGGGCACCAGTCTGTATGCTTTCGGGATTGGTTTGATTTTCCCGACCTTATTCCGCTTTACGCTGTTTTCCAATAACTTACCGAAAGGGACCGTCTCCGCATCGCTAAATATGGTGATCCTGATGGTGATGTCGGTCTCGGTCGAAATCGGCCGCTGGCTGTGGTTTAACGGCGGTCGCTTGCCGTTTCATCTGTTAGCCGTTGTGGCGGGCGTTATCGTCGTTTTCACCCTGGCGGGATTGCTCAATCGCGTGCGCCAACATCAGGCTGCCGAGCTGGTGGAGGAGCGGTGATTTTTGCGCGATCCTGCCGTCAGGCTCTATTCTTAACGTTATGAATAAACTCATCGAACTCAGACGCGCCAAAAGGTTGGCGCTCTCTTTACTGCTTATCGCCGCTGCTACCTTTGTCGTTACGCTGTTTTTGCCGCCCAATTTTTGGGTGAGCGGCGTGAAGGCGATTGCTGAAGCGGCGATGGTCGGCGCGCTGGCTGACTGGTTTGCGGTGGTGGCGCTATTTCGCCGCGTGCCGATTCCGATCATTTCTCGTCATACGGCGATTATCCCGCGTAATAAAGACAGGATTGGTGAAAATCTCGGCCAGTTCGTGCAGGAAAAATTTCTCGATACCCAGTCGCTGGTGGCATTGATTCGGCGTCACGAACCGGCGTTGTTGATTGGCAACTGGTTTAGTCAGCCGGAAAACGCCCGCCGCGTTGGTCAGCATCTGTTGCAGATCATGAGCGGTTTTCTTGAACTGACCGATGATGCGCGCATTCAGCGCCTGCTTAAGCGCGCAGTCCATCGGGCGATTGATAAGGTCGATCTCTCCGGCACCAGTGCGTTGATGCTGGAGAGTATGACCAAAAACGATCGCCATCAGGTGCTGCTGGATACGCTGATCGCACAGTTGATCGCCCTGCTTCAGCGCGATAAATCGCGCAAGTTTATCGCCCAGCAAATTGTTCGCTGGCTGGAGAGCGAGCATCCGCTAAAAGCCAAAATTTTGCCCACTGAATGGCTGGGCGAACATAGCGCGGAGTTAGTTTCTGACGCGGTGAATTCTTTGCTTGATGATATTAGTCGCGATCGTGCGCATCAGATCCGCCATGCGTTTGATCGCGCCACCTTCGCCCTGATCGACAAGCTGAAAAACGATCCGGAAATGGCAGCGCGAGCCGATGCCGTAAAAAGCTATCTGAAAGAAGATGAAGCTTTTAACCGCTATCTCAGTGAATTGTGGGGGGATTTACGGGAATGGCTGAAAGCGGATATCAACAGTGAAGATTCTCGTGTGAAAGAACGTATCGCACGAGCGGGTCAATGGTTTGGCGAAACGTTAATTGCCGATGATGCCTTGCGGGCGTCGTTAAATAGTCATCTGGAACAAGCCGCGCACCGCGTTGCGCCTGAGTTTTCCGCATTCCTGACGCGCCACATCAGCGATACGGTAAAAAGCTGGGATGCCAGGGATATGTCGCGGCAAATCGAGTTAAATATCGGCAAAGATCTGCAGTTTATTCGTGTTAACGGTACGCTGGTTGGCGGATGTATTGGGCTGATTTTATATTTGCTGTCGCAGCTCCCGGCCTTGTTTCCCCTCGGCAATTTTTAGAAATCCATGAAAAACTAAGTGGCTAACCGCGAGAGAGATCAAATAAACCACACTAAAAGAATGGTAATAATGTGGCCTCTTTTCATTATCTCCCGTGGTACGGGGAAGGAAAATCATGTCACTTGTCACCGATCTACCCGCTATTTTCGATCAGTTCTCTGAAGCTCGCCAGAAAGGCTTTCTCACCGTCATGGATCTCAAGGAGCGCGGCATTCCGCTGGTTGGCACCTACTGCACCTTTATGCCGCAAGAGATCCCGATGGCAGCCGGCGCGGTTGTGGTTTCGCTCTGTTCCACCTCTGATGAAACCATTGAAGAAGCCGAGAAAGATCTGCCGCGCAACCTCTGCCCGCTGATTAAAAGCAGCTATGGCTTCGGCAAAACCGATAAATGCCCCTATTTCTACTTTTCTGATCTGGTGGTCGGTGAAACCACCTGCGACGGCAAAAAGAAAATGTATGAATACATGGCGGAGTTTAAGCCCGTTCATGTGATGCAGTTGCCAAACAGCGTTGATGACGATGCCTCACGCGCGTTATGGAAAGCAGAAATGCTGCGCTTGCAAAAAACGGTAGAAGAACGTTTTGGGCACGAGATTAGCGAAGATGCTCTGCGCGATGCCATTGCGCTGAAAAACCGCGAACGTCGCGCACTGGCCAATTTTTATCATCTTGGGCAGTTAAATCCTCCAGCGCTTAGCGGCAGCGACATTCTGAAAGTGGTCTACGGCGCAACCTTCCGGTTCGATAAAGAGGCGTTGGTTGACGAACTGGATGCAATGACCGCCCGCGTTCGTCAGCAGTGGGAAGAAGGCCAGCGACTGGACCCGCGTCCACGCATTTTAATCACCGGCTGCCCAATTGGCGGCGCAGCAGAGAAAGTGGTGCGCGCGATTGAAGAGAATGGCGGCTGGGTTGTCGGTTATGAAAACTGCACCGGGGCGAAAGCGACCGAGCAATGCGTGGCAGAAACGGGCGATGTCTACGACGCGCTGGCGGATAAATATCTGGCGATTGGCTGCTCCTGTGTTTCGCCGAACGATCAGCGCCTGAAAATGCTCAGCCAGATGGTGGAAGAATATCAGGTCGATGGCGTAGTTGATGTGATTTTGCAGGCGTGCCATACCTATGCGGTGGAATCGCTGGCGATTAAACGTCATGTGCGTCAGCAGCACAACATTCCTTATATCGCTATTGAAACAGACTACTCCACCTCAGATGTCGGGCAGCTCAGCACCCGTGTCGCGGCCTTTATTGAGATGCTGTAAGGAGTGGCAGTGGCATATTCGATTGGCATTGATTCCGGCTCAACCGCCACCAAAGGGATCTTACTGGCAGACGGCGTGATTACGCGCCGTTTCCTCGTTCCAACCCCCTTTCGCCCGGCAACAGCAATTACTGAAGCCTGGGAAACTCTGCGCGAAGGGTTAGAAACAACGCCGTTTCTGACGCTCACCGGCTACGGGCGGCAACTGGTGGATTTTGCCGATAAACAGGTGACGGAAATCTCCTGTCACGGGCTGGGCGCACGGTTTCTTGCGCCAGCAACGCGCGGGGTAATTGACATCGGCGGTCAGGACAGCAAAGTGATTCAGCTTGATGACGACGGTAACCTGTGCGATTTCCTGATGAATGACAAATGCGCGGCGGGCACCGGACGTTTCCTGGAGGTGATCTCGCGCACGCTTGGCACCAGCGTCGAGCAACTCGACAGCATTACCGAAAATATCACGCCGCACGCCATCACGAGTATGTGCACAGTGTTTGCCGAATCGGAAGTGATCAGCCTGCGCTCAGCGGGCGTCGCGCCAGAAGCGATTCTCGCCGGAGTGATTAACGCGATGGCGCGGCGGAGTGCCAATTTCATTGCTCGTCTCTCCTGTGAAGCGCCGATTCTGTTTACTGGTGGCGTTAGTCATTGCCAGACGTTTGCCCGGATGTTGGAAACTCACCTGGGAATGCCGGTAAATACCCATCCTGATGCGCAATTTGCTGGCGCAATTGGCGCAGCGGTAATTGGTCAACGAGTGAGAAAACGCCGATGAAAGAGTTTTTATTTTTATTTCACTCCACGGTCGGCGTCATACATACCCGCAAGGCGTTGCAGGCAGCGGGCATGACTTTTCGCGTCAGCGATATTCCCCGTGATTTACGCGGCGGCTGCGGGTTATGCATTTGGCTGACCTGTCTGCCCGGCGAGGAAATACAATGGGTGATCCCTGGGCAGACCGAAGCGATATATTGCCAGCAGGGCAGCAACTGGCAGTGCGTGGTGCATTACGACTCAGAAGCGTCAACCAGGCAATAAGATCTTTAAATATAACGCCCGGATATTTGGCTGCACATAATCCTGCATGAAGGAAGTTGTATTAAATATCTCGCCTGCCGTGAAATATTTCCCGTCCACAAAATGAGCGATTTTTGATAGCACCTTGCTATTGCGCGTCTAAAATACAATAAACATTATATTATACTTAAAACATAATTATGCATAGAGAAATAAAATGATTACCGGGTGTGGTAATGATAAAGATAAATTTCAGTGTGAAGCTTATCTTTACCCCCCATGATTATTTAGATTTAGAAGAACATTTCACAATTCAAGGATAAAAATATGGGCTCCACATTTAACATATACGGCGATATTCTTCCAACACTCGACATGTATTCGGGACTAAAACCTTGCCATAAAAAAAGCAACCAACCATTTGACATTAACACGGAAATTGAAACCATACAAAAACAAATTAATTATGATATAAATCATTTGAATGATGGTTTTATTAAGCGGGTACTGAATCTTTTTATTCACCTTATCTCTAATCCCGACAATCTCGAATTAACCTTAAATCGATATTCATCAACAACAGAACAAATCATCGCCAAAACCAAAAGAAATGGTTTAAATGAGTTTGAAATTAACGATCTAAAAATAATATTTAATCGACAAGATGATAATGAAAGCGTATTAACTGTTTACCACAAAGATATAAGTCATAGTTGCAATGTTAAAACCGAGCAACTGCAGCAGTTTATTAAAATAATGGAACAAAAAGCGCAACTACCAATCTATATTGACAAGAACAATTTGAAAGAGAGTATTTGCTCTGTTTTGCACAATGACCCACAACATGCAGATAAAGATCAATACCTTCCCTATGATAAGTTTTTAAAACATGCCTGCAAAAGTTCAAATTCATTTGAAGTGAAATTAGATGCCACTCATCAATATCGACATCTGAATAACTTCATGATTTCTTTTGACCCAGTAGAAAGTCAATTAACAATACGGGATAACAATAACGAGACTGAAACTATCTCGTTGACAAACTTACAATGGGAAAATGTGCTGCAATACTACAGAGAAAATCACCAGCAGCCAAATATATCAGGATCACGAAATCTCACGGATAATAGAAATAAAATAAAAAATACAATATACACCTCTGAAATTATAGAGTGCGCCTCTCCTGAAATAAAAAGTAGCGTCCTGAACGATCTTTATAGCATTGCTAATTTCCTCCCGGACAATAATCTGACACCAAATGAGAGCTGGAAAAGATTTTGTCATACATGTGAGCGCTTTTACGTTGCTCAGAAGAGTATCACTGGAGATAAGAGTGAACGTCTTACGCGAAAACTCTCTGTCTCTGATGCAGGAATTACAATGACCTTCAAGATAGGTGATATTGTCATCAATACTATTAGCACTGCTATTCCTAAAGATGAATCGGGTCAACGGTGTATCAAAGGGTTGAATTTAGCGGGAATGGATTTAACCGGCATAGACTTGTCTAAAATGGCTCTAAGGAATGTCAATTTTAATGGCAGCATTTTTAGAAAAGCGGATTTCTCCGGTACGATCTGTGAAGGCGTGGATTTTACAGATTGTGATCTGCGTAATGCAAAATTCGAAAATGCCACATTAGAAAATAATGATTTTCGTAAAGTTCGCCACTTGACTTATGTAAATTTCAAAAACGCAAATCTACGAAACTGTAACTTCAGCGGAAAAGTTCTCACTGGCGTTAATTTTACTGGAAGTGACCTTAGTAAGGCTTATCTTGAACACATAGATTTCACATCAGTCATTCTATATGAAACATCTGCAACATCTGCAACATCTGCAACATCTGATACTTCTAAAATACCTGAAATACCTGGAGCACCTAAAATACCTGCAACACCTCGAATACCTGGTACACCTAAAGTAATTCTTACTGGAGCAATACTAAATTATTCCGATCTATCGGATAAAGATCTTTCAGAATATGATCTTACTGATACTGTCTGCATGTTTACCAATTTTACAAACGCTAATTTAACAAAATGCAAACTGTTTAATACAAACTTTTCTGCTGCAACATTTAACAATACTAATTTCACTGGTACAGAAGGTTCTAATATTCTATTTAACCATGCATGGTTGTTCAATACGATATTTATAGATACGATTTTTAAAAATGCCTGTTTTTTCAATGCCAAAGTGAATAATGTTTCTCTTAAGAGTGCATATCTTTACAATGATAATATCGATAAAAAAGCCAAGAACAGTACCGAGCAACAGGACAGTAACAGTTTTAATCAAGCCCGTTTAAAGAAAGAAGTGAATAGCAGTTTTTCCATTCCGGGTTTAACGTCTTATCAGCCAACGTATATAGTTGACGAATAGTTCAATAATCACCCAAACAGAGTGAGTATGGCAGAGGATATAAATTGTTAACCGCCTCATCTATCATTCATGGATGAGGCGCATTTGTCAGCCAACGTAAGCTGAAAATGTTCTGCCATCCAAAGACAAACGCCGCAACTCCCCTGCGGCGTTTACTATTTCATCGCCCCGCGTTAAGAATTCATTAAGCTTCATCCGTATACTCCTTATCTGTCGCACTGAATTTGACGAGAAAAAAGCAATAATAAGGAGCAACAAGTTGAAAAAGCGCATCACCTTTATCGTTTTTCTTTGCGCCATCGTGGCGGCAAGCCTGTTTTTTGTGCAATCCTGCGTCCGTAAAAGCCAGCATGTCGCAGGGTTTCAGAATTATCAGGCCACTATCGATGGTAAAGAGATTACAGGAGTAACTAAAAATATCTCCTCACTGACCTGGTCTGCGCAGAGCAATACCTTGTTTAGCACTATCAACAAACCTGCAACCATCGTTGAAATGACGACCGAGGGCGATCTGATCCGCACCATTCCGCTCGATTTCGTTAAGGATCTCGAGACGATTGAATACATTGGTGATAATAAATTTGTCATCAGCGATGAACGTGATTATGCCATTTATGTGATTTCACTTAACGCTGATTCGGAAGTGAGCATTCTCAAAAAAATTAAAATCCCATTGCAGGAAACGCCAACCAACTCTGGATTTGAAGGGCTGGCTTATTCCTCTCAGGACCATACCTTCTGGTTTTTTAAAGAGAAAAATCCGATAGAGGTCTACAAAGTTACCGGGCTATTGCGTAGCGATGAGTTGCATATCAGCAAAGATAAAGCGTTGCAGCGTCAGTTTACTTTGGATGATGTTTCTGGCGCGGAATTTAACCCACAAAAAAATACGTTGCTGGTGTTGTCACATGAGTCACGCGCCCTGCAGGAAGTGACCGTGACAGGTGACGTGATCGGCGAAATGTCGTTAACCAAAGGCAGGTATGGCCTTTCACACAATATCAAGCAGGCGGAAGGGATAGCGATGGATGCCAGTGGCAACATCTATATCGTTGGCGAACCCAATCTTTTTTATCGCTTTACGTCGACAAAATCACAATAACAGTCTGGCAGGTTCTCCTTTTTTGTTATTAACTTGTTAACTCAAAATAATACAAACAAGGAAGAACATGAATTCGACATCGCATCCCGTAGAACGTTTTTCTTTCAGCACCGCGTTATTCGGGATGCTGGTTCTGACCTTAGGTATGGGTTTAGGCCGCTTTCTCTATACGCCGATGCTGCCAGTCATGCTGGCGGAAGGCGAGTTTTCCTTTAGCGAACTCTCGTGGATCGCCAGTGGTAACTATGCCGGGTATCTGGCGGGGAGCCTGCTGTTTTCATTCGGCGCGTTTCATTTGCCCTCACGCCTGCGCCCATTCCTGTTAACTTCCGCCCTCGCAACCGGATTATTAATCCTCGCGATGGCGTGGTTGCCGCCGTTTCTTCTGGTTTTCATCATTCGCTTTCTGGCAGGGGTCGCCAGCGCCGGGATGTTGATTTTCGGCTCGACGCTTATCATGCAACACACCCGCCATCCCTTTGTTCTTGCGGCGCTATTTTCTGGCGTTGGCGTCGGCATCGCTCTGGGCAATGAATATGTGCTGGCAGGCCTGCATTTTGCCCTCTCTTCACAAACGTTGTGGCAAGGTGCCGGGGCACTTTCTGCCATAATATTGCTTGTTCTGGCGCTGCTCATTCCGTCGAAGAAACATATTATCGCACCAGCACCATTGGCAAAAATTGCCCAACAACCCATGAGCTGGTGGTTACTGGCGATTCTGTATGGTCTGGCGGGTTTTGGTTATATCATCGTCGCCACGTACCTGCCGCTCATGGCGAAAGACGCGGGCCAGCCTGTGCTGACGGCTCACCTCTGGACACTGGTTGGCTTGTCGATTGTCCCAGGTTGCTTTGGCTGGCTATGGGCAGCCAAACGGTGGGGAGCATTACCTTGCCTGACCGCAAATTTGCTGGTGCAGGCTGTCTGCGTGCTGTTAACCCTCGCCAGTAGCTCTCCTTTATTACTCATCATCAGCAGTATTGGTTTTGGCGGCACCTTTATGGGGACGACCTCGCTGGTGATGACCATCGCCCGCCAGCTTAGCGTGCCGGGAAATCTTAATCTTTTGGGCTTTGTGACACTTATTTATGGTATCGGGCAAATTCTTGGCCCGGTGCTGACCAGCATGCTCGGCAACGGAACGTCGGCGCTCGCCAGTGCCACGCTCTGCGGCGCAGCTGCGCTATTTATCGCAGCGTTAATCTGCGGGATGCAAATATTCAAAATACATACGAATTACTCTTAGTTGATTTAATGAATTTAACTTTTCAGTACAGCACGTAAAATAACTAAAACACCCTTGTTCTTTGGAGGTGCTCAGCCACCGCCACTATTATTCATGGTTTAGCAAATTTACGGCTAATTCATTATTTCTGGTCATATTATAGTCAGGATCGTTTTATACCTCCGTGCTAGAAAAAACACGTTTAATTCTGTTTTTTCACGGAAGGTCACTATGGCTTCGACAAATGCGCAGCAAATAAAAAATAATGATCAAAACTCTTTATGCGGTCTGGGTGACAAAATACGCCGCCTGGCCGCCGGAGTTTGTTTATTCACACAAATTTTTTTCCCCGTCATCGCGACGGCACAAAATGTGGTACACGCTAAACCCCAGATGACAGTTTCATCTCCTCCCCCTCTTACAGAAAATAAAACCGTACCTTACACGCTTGGCGCGCTGGAATCAGCGCAAAGTGTTGCTGACCGGTTCGGTATTTCACTGGAAGAGCTTCGTCGTCTTAATCAGTTTCGTACTTTTGCTCGCGGCTTTGATAACGTGCGTCAGGGTGAAGAACTGGATGTTCCGGCAACAACCTCGCAGAGAAGTCATGAGCTACAAAATGCCGTATCACCGGCGAATGCCGAAAACACTCTGGAGAATCAAATAGCCAGTACTTCACAGCGAGTTGGCACTCTGCTTTCACAAGATATGAATAGTGAGCAGGCGAGCAGCATGGCGCGTGGTTGGGCGTCTTCAGAAGCCTCTGGCACGATGACTGATTGGTTAAATAACTTTGGCACCGCGAAAATCTCTCTGGGCGTGGATGAAGATTTTAGCCTGAAAAATTCGGAATTCGACTTCCTGCATCCATGGTATGACACACCCGATTATCTGCTCTTCAGCCAGCATACTCTTCACCGAACGGATGATCGCACCCAGATCAACACCGGTTTAGGCTGGCGTTACTTCACCCCCAGTTGGATGTCAGGCATCAACCTGTTTTTTGATCACGACCTGAGCCGCTATCACTCCCGCGCGGGACTTGGCGCAGAATACTGGCGTGACTATCTGAAGTTGAGCAGCAATGCTTATATCGGCCTGACCGGCTGGCGTAGCGCACCAGAATTGGATAATGACTACGAAGCCCGCCCGGCCAACGGCTGGGATTTACGCGCGGAAGGCTGGTTACCAGCCTGGCCACAACTGGGTGGAAAACTAGTCTATGAACAATACTATGGTGATGAAGTGGCGCTGTTTGACAAGAATGATCGTCAAAGTAATCCCCATGCTATTACCGCGGGCCTCAACTATACCCCCTTCCCGCTTCTGACTCTCAGTGCGGAACAGCGTCAGGGGAAGCAAGGTGAAAATGACACACGTTTTGCCGTTGATCTGACCTGGCAACCCAGCAGCTCAATGCAGAAACAGCTTAACCCGGACGAAGTGGCCGGACGGCGCAGTCTGGCCGGTAGTCGTTATGACCTGATTGATCGCAACAACAACATCGTTCTGGAATACCGCAAGAAAGAGCTTATCCGCCTGAGTCTGCTGGACCCAGTGAAAGGGAAATCGGGAGAAATAAAATCGCTGGTTTCCTCGCTACAGACCAAATATGCCCTGAAAGGCTATAAAATCGACGCTGCTGCGCTGGAATCTGCTGGAGGAAAAGTCAGCACTTCCGGAAAAGATATCACGGTCACGCTGCCTGGTTACCGCTTCACTAACACCCCGGAAACCGATAATACGTGGCCGATAGACGTTACCGCTGAGGATGTAAAAGGTAATCTGTCACATCGTGAGCAAAGCATGGTCGTCATCCAGGCTCCGGCATTAAGCCAGAAAGATTCTCTGTTATCCGTTAATCCGCTAACCCTGGCAGCAGATAAAAAATCGACTACCACATTGACTGTGACTGCGCACGATTCCGACGGTACCCCGGTTCCGGGGCTGGCACTGCAAACCCGCAGTGAAGGTGTTCAGGATATCACTCTGTCTGACTGGACAGATAACGGGGATGGTAGCTACACACAGATGCTGACTGCAGGAACGACTTCAGGTTCAGTAACACTGACACCGCAACTTAACGGTGAGAGTGCGGTAAAAGAATCCATCGTCGTTAATATCGTCCCTGTTGTCTCATCCCGCGACCATTCTTCAATATCCATAGATAACATATTGTATTATGCCGGAGACGACATCAAAGTCAGGGTAGAACTGAAAGACGACAAAAATAAACCGGTTGAATATCAAGAAGACGCGTTGGTAAAAGCCGTCACTGTCGAGAACAGCAAACCTGGCGCCACGGTTGTCTGGCACGAAGAGCATCCGGGCGTTTATGCAGCGAATTATCCGGCCCATAAGCAAGGAGCAGCCCTGAGGGCACAACTTAGCCTTCACAACTGGAATACTCCTCTGCAATCGCATATTTATAATATCGAAGCAAACCAGAATAAGGCTCACGTCGCCACATTATCCGCAACGAATAATGACGTTTACGCCGATAAAAAGACGTTTAATACCATCACTATTAACGTCACTGATGAGAGTGATAATCCCCTGAGAAATCATCAGGTCACCTTTAAGAATGAGAAAGGAAGCGCGGAATTTGTAGAACCGACGCAGCAAAATACTGATGCACATGGTGTTGCCACAATCAACATGATAAGTCAGGTTGCGGAAGAAAATACGATTAGCGCTACGCTGCCAAATGGTTCTACTCAACGGGTAACTGCGAAATTTGTTAGCGATTCGAATACGCCAAAACTCAAACAACTGGTTGCCGCTCCAGATACCATTAGTGCTGGTAATAGCCAGGGTAGTACCCTGACCGCCACCGTCACAGACTTTCATAACAACCCGTTAAAAGATATGAAAGTGAATTTTGTGGCACCAACTGACTCGCAACTGGACAACACGACCGCCACAACTGACCAGTCCGGGATTGCGCGGGTGCACCTGACCAGTTCAAAAGCAGGTAACTATACCGTCGATGCCTCGCTTGAGGCGGATAAAAATATTCACCAGTCGGTTACGGTTACCGTGGTCCCAAACAGGGAACAATCGGTAATTATTTTGAATGCCGGATCGGGCAGTACGATTGCTAACAATACAAATACCGTTACCCTGACTGCCAGTGTGAAAGATGTTTATGGACACTCACTACCGGATGAGGATGTGAAATTTACCTTGCCAGCATCTATGACAGGGAACTTCACGCTAAGTAGTGACACCGCTCGCACCGATTCAAACGGCAATGCCGTGGTCACATTGCGAGGCACAAAAGCGGGTGAGTTTACAGTGACGGCGACACTGAGCAGAAATAATACCAGTGCTAATCAGCTAGTCACTTTTATTGGGGATACAAGCAGCGCGCAGCTCCAGCCGCTGACTGCCTCATTAAATACCATAGTTGCTGGCAACAGTACGGGGAGTACCCTGACAGCAACGATCCTGGACGCTTACCAAAATCCGCTTAAAGACCAACAGGTCACTTTCCAGAGTAACGATGTCACACTAAGCGGAACAGAAGTCACCACCAATACGCAGGGTCAAGCGACGGTAATAATGACCAGCAATATTGCCGGACAACATAACGTCGTGGTGAGCCGGAAAGCGCAATCATCCGATAATAAAACGTTTAGTTTATCAGTGCTCCCGGATGAAAGTTCGGCGAAGATAATAAGTATAACCGGAGCCGAAAAAACGATAATGGTTGGCGAAAACATCACGCTACGGATACTCGTCCAGGACGCGTTTAACAATGTAATATCGGGTCAACGCGTCAGATTAAGTGCGCAGCCAACAGCTAACATTACGATAGACGATACGGCTTACACCGATAATAACGGCTATGCGTACGTTAACCTTATCAGCACCCAGCCTGGGGTCTATCAGGTGACAGCATCGCTGGACAATAACAGTAGTCGTAAAGTTGACGTGAGTGTGGCAAAGGGCAAACTCGAGTTAACATCATCGAAGCCAGAAACCACGGTCCATAACAGTGAAGGTATTACACTGACCGCAACGGCAAGAAATATTCAGGGTGAATTGATGCCGGGGCAAATTATCACCTTTAGCGTAACACCTGATGGTGCAACGCTAAGCAATACAGGGGAAATCCTGACTGATCAGTCAGGTCAGGCCAAAGTGACGCTGACCAGTGACAAAGTCAATGTATATACCGTTACGGCCACAATGGGCAAAGACGTTCCCGTTCAGAGCCAGGTGACGGTTGCGGTTAAGGCTGATGCTAAAACGGCACATGTTGTGAGTGTCGTGGCTTCTCCTGACACCATAATCGCCGACGGGGTTGATAGCAGCACCATCACTTCACGAGTAGAAGATGATTATGGATTCCCGGTTGAAGGTGTCGACGTTAGTTACAGCTTAGACACCAAAGGCAGCCCGGTGATTAATAATCCAACTACGCGTACCGATCAGTCCGGGCAAGTCACGGCGACAATAACAGGTACATTGGCAGAAGCTCTAATTGTCAATGTTCAGGTCCCTGGCACAGTCCACAAATCCGCAGCCATTACATTGATTCCTGGTACGGCAGATGAAAGTAAATCAACATTGAAATCTAGCGTTAGCTCTTTTATGGCTGACTTCCAGGAGAGCGCGACACTTACGTTAATATTGCAAGACAAGTACGGTAACCCGATAGTGACGTCTGATCATCTGGAATTTGTCCAGTCAGGTGCCTACGTGAACCTCCTGAAGTTGAGCAATATTGATTACAGCCAAAGAAATTATGGCGAGTACACCGTCACTGTCACTGGCGGCGTAGAGGGCAGAGCGACTCTCATTCCTATGCTGAACGGTGTTCATCAAGCAAACTTAAGCATATCACTGGATCTTGTCCGCTCAATAAAAGACATGCACGGTCATGTAACAGTCAACAACCATACCTTCACAACGGCTACATTCCCCAGTGAAGGTTTTATAGGGGCGTACTACACACTTAATGATGACAACTTTGAAGCGGGTAAAACCGTGGATTTGCCCCTATATTTCCAGACATCTGTTATCACTTAACCCATTACAAGCCCGCTGCCGCAGATATTCCCGTGGCGAGCGATAACCCAGCGCACTATGCGGATGCCATTCGTTATAATGCTCGAACGCCTCTGCAAGGTTCTTTGCTGCCGTTAACCCGTCTGGTTTGGGCATGATACTGATGTAGTCACGCTTTATCGTTTTCACGAAGCTCTCTGCTATTCCGTTACTCTCCGGACTCCGCACCGCCGTGTTCTTCGGTTCAAGTCCCAACATCCGGGCGAACTGGCGTGTTTCATTAGCCCGGTAGCATGAACCATTATCCGTCAGCCACTCCACTGGAGACGACGGAAGATCGTTGCCGAAGCGGCGTTCCACCGCTCCCAGCATGACGTCCTGTACTGTTTCACTGTTGAAGCCGCCAGTAGTCACCGCCCAGTGCAGTGCCTCACGATCACAGCAGTCCAGCGCGAACGTGACACGCAGTCTCTCTCCGTTATCACAGCAGAACTCGAACCCGTCAGAGCACCATCGCTGATTGCTTTCTTTCACGGCCACTCTGCCTGTATGTGCCCGTTTCGATGGCGGTACAGCAGGTTTTCGCTCAAGCAACAGCGCATTCTGGCGCATGATCCGGTAAACACGTTTGGCATTGATCGCAGGCATACCATCAAGTTCTGCCTGTCTGCGAAGCAGCGCCCATACCCGACGATAACCATACGTGGGCAGCTCTCCGATAACATGGTGTATACGGAGAAGCACATCCGTATCATCAGTGTGACGACTGCGGCGGCCATCCATCCAGTCATCGGTTCGTCTGAGAATGACGTGCAACTGCGCACGCGACACCCGGAGACAACGGCTGACTAAGCTTACTCCCCATCCCCGGGCAATAAGGGCGCGTGCGCTATCCACTTTTTTGCCCGTCCATATTCAACGGCTTCTTTGAGGAGTTCATTTTCCATCGTTTTCTTGCCGAGCAGGCGCTGGAGTTCTTTAATCTGCTTCATGGCGGCAGCAAGTTCAGAGGCAGGAACAACCTGTTCTCCGGCGGCGACAGCAGTAAGACTTCCTTCCTGGTATTGCTTACGCCAGAGAAATAACTGGCTGGCTGCTACACCATGTTGCCGGGCAACGAGGGAGACCGTCATCCCCGGTTCAAAGCTCTGCTGAACAATTGCGATCTTTTCCTGTGTGGTACGCCGTCTGCGTTTCTCCGGCCCTAAGACATCAATCATCTGTTCTCCAATGACTAGTCTAAAAACTAGTATTAAGACTATCACTTATTTAAGTGATACTGGTTGTCTGGAGATTCAGGGGGCCAGTCTAAACCGTTAGTGATTATATGTTCACAAGTTCACAGAGTTGGGTGTCTGTCGATGCTTCAGGTAAAGTTTCTTTCACAAATACCGGCGACCAAACTTCAGTCGTAATAAGCGCTGTTCCCAGACAAGGAGGTACAACCTACCAGACATTAATTAAGCTGAAAGGCTGGTGGGTGAATCATGGGAATCAAACCAATATCTGGCTAACTGCCAATGCGTTCTGCAACGCGAAAAGTGATGGATATAATCTTCCTGGCGTCGCACATTTAACGTCTGGCGAAAACAAACGCACGTTGGGATCGCTATATGGTGAGTGGGGGAACGTTGGGGAGTTTTCCAGTGATTCGCAATTTACCGCGGGTGATTACTGGACCAATCAACAGGATGATTACAATAGTCACGTCTATGTGCAGATGCTGACGGGCAGGATTGGAAGCGACGCAGATTCCAGCGCTCAACTAACTGCCTGCCGTAAATCACTTTAATTTCTGAAGTAGTTATTAAAGGATACCCTTTTGCGAGGGTATCCTTTCAGACTCATGACAAAAGCCAAATTGCCTGATGCGCTACGCTTATCAGGCTTACACTATCTCTCTAATATATTGAATTTTTATGCTTTTGTAGGGAGCGCAAGGCGTTTATGCCGCATCTGGCACGAGCAAACATTAATCAGCTCTTTTCTTCGGGCACTCAAGAAACTCAACAGCAACCGTTGATGTCAGCCAGACCCCGTTTTCCGCTTGCCAGAAAGGGATGCCTCATTTCGCCATTTCCTGTGCTTTGACGGTTAAAATAACCGGCGATCCGTGTCTTGCTCCCACTTTGCGTGCCGTTGCTTCATCAGCAGAGAGATGCACGTAATGACGCTCTCCTGGAATCAGCCCTTGTTTTTTTATCTCGTCAAGAAAGCGGCTTGCTGTACCGTGGTAGAGAAATTGTGGCGGTGTTTTTTCGGCAAAGGCAATGGCGACCTGCGAAGTCGAATGCCCCTGAACCGCGCGAATGCACCTACTATCACTGGAATAACTAAAACGCTTTTTATCGCTGGTGGCGACAACGGTATCCAGTAATGCACGGGTTAACCGCTTACCTGCTTTTTGTGCACAAAGTATGAGCTTATCAATATCCGCCCATCCTTCACGGTCAAGTACGATACCAATCGCCTCCGGTTTATGTCGGAGAACAAAACTTAAAAACTTGCTCGTATCCGCCAGCTCTTTTTCGTTGTACTTTGCCATCGCATTTTCGTCCCTGGATTTTCCGTTTTTATTTACTCACGTCATTGTCACTGGATTTATGAATTTTCTGCAACGAAATCCTTCGCAGCATCTTGTTCAAACAGCGTAATTTTTCCGCTATGCAAAAAACGCATAGCCAGAAACATACTTGCATTTTCCCCATACCCACATGGCTGATAAGGTTTTTCAGCTCCAGGAATTTTCCTGGCTCAAGCAACACACAAACACAAAAAAACAATGGGGATTGTTATGACACAACAAGGGGATGCTGTAGCCGGGGAGCTGGCGACAGAAAAAGTGGGCATTAAAGGGTATCTGGCTTTTTTTCTCACCATAATCTTTTTTTCCGGTGTTTTTTCCGGGACAGACAGTTGGTGGCGCGTTTTTGATTTTTCCGTTCTGAACGGATCGTTTGGGCAACTGCCTGGTGCGAACGGAGCCACCACCTCGTTTCGCGGAGCGGGTGGCGCGGGGGCTAAAGATGGCTTTCTCTTTGCGCTGGAGCTGGCACCATCAGTCATTCTCTCTCTGGGGATTATTTCAATTACCGATGGTCTTGGCGGATTACGCGCCGCGCAGCAGTTAATGACGCCAGTGCTAAAACCGTTGCTGGGCATTCCAGGCATCTGTTCGCTGGCGCTAATCGCTAACCTACAAAACACCGATGCTGCCGCCGGTATGACCAAAGAACTGGCACAGGAAGGAGAAATTACCGAACGCGATAAAGTGATTTTCGCCGCATATCAAACCAGCGGTAGCGCCATCATCACCAACTACTTCTCTTCCGGCGTCGCGGTGTTTGCCTTTCTGGGCACGTCCGTAATCGTACCTTTAGCCGTCATCCTGGTGCTTAAATTTGTCGGAGCCAACATTTTGCGCGTCTGGCTTAACTTCGAAGAACGTCGCAACCCAACGCAAGGAGCGCAAGCATGACAACTCAGGTCCGCAAAAATGTCATGGATATGTTTATTGATGGCGCGCGCCGTGGCTTTACTATCGCCACCACCAACCTACTGCCCAACGTGGTGATGGCATTTGTCATCATTCAGGCACTGAAAATTACTGGCCTGCTCGACTGGGTGGGGCATATCTGTGAACCCGTAATGGCGTTGTGGGGATTGCCCGGTGAAGCGGCAACCGTCCTTTTAGCCGCATTAATGAGTATGGGCGGCGCAGTCGGTGTTGCCGCCAGTCTGGCAACCGCCGGCGCATTAACCGGCCACGATGTCACTGTTTTACTGCCTGCAATGTATTTAATGGGCAACCCGGTGCAAAATGTCGGTCGCTGCCTGGGGACAGCCGAAGTGAATGCCAAATATTACCCGCACATCATTACGGTCTGCGTCATTAACGCATTGCTGTCGATCTGGGTTATGCAGCTTATTGTTTAACAAGGAGTTATCATGATTGATTATTCCGCAGCCGGTTTTACCCTGCTGCAGGGAGCGCATTTGTATGCGCCGGAAGATCGGGGAATTTGCGATGTCCTCGTCGCTAACGGCAAAATTATCGCCGTTGCCAGCAATATCCCTTCTGACATCGTACCTGACTGCATGGTCGTCGATCTCCGCGGGCAGATCCTCTGCCCTGGTTTTATTGATCAACACGTCCATTTGATTGGCGGTGGCGGAGAAGCTGGCCCCACTACGCGTACGCCGGAAGTGGCGTTAAGTCGTCTGACAGAAGCGGGCGTCACGTCAGTGGTTGGACTGCTGGGCACCGACTCTGTCTCTCGCCACCCGGAATCCCTGCTCGCCAAGACCCGTGCGCTCAATGAGGAAGGCATCAGCGCCTGGATGCTGACCGGCGCTTATCATGTACCTTCCCGCACCATTACAGGTTCCGTGGAAAAAGACGTGGCAATTATCGATCGCGTGATTGGCGTGAAATGCGCAATCTCTGATCACCGCTCTGCCGCACCGGACGTTTATCACCTGGCCAATATGGCGGCGGAATCCCGCGTTGGCGGTTTGCTCGGCGGTAAGCCTGGCGTCACAGTGTTCCACATGGGCGACAGTAAAAAGGCATTGCAGCCTATCTATGACCTGCTGGAAAACTGCGATGTTCCCATCAATAAGTTGCTGCCGACCCACGTTAACCGCAACGTACCGTTGTTTGAGCAGGCGCTGGAGTTTGCGCGCAAAGGC
The DNA here is from genome assembly GCF_030295215.1 of Escherichia sp. KS167_9B. Lineage (NCBI taxonomy): Bacteria > Pseudomonadati > Pseudomonadota > Gammaproteobacteria > Enterobacterales > Enterobacteriaceae > Escherichia > Escherichia sp. KS167_9B. Next base: position 5,217,374 of record NZ_AP025754.1, on the reverse strand, counting down.
GGTACCATCGACATCACCAGCAGCATTGACGAACCAGTCGCCCCTGCCGAAGGTATTGCCCGCGCCGTTCAGGCCGGTATTCCGCTGGCACGCGTCACCCTCAGCTCTGACGGCAACGGTAGCCAGCCGTTCTTCGATGACGAAGGGAATTTAACCCATATCGGTGTTGCAGGTTTTGAAACGTTGCTGGAAACCGTGCAGGTGCTGGTCAAAGACTATGATTTCAGTATCAGCGATGCCCTGCGCCCGCTCACCAGTAGCGTAGCCGGTTTCCTTAACCTGAGCGGGAAAGGCGAAATTCTGCCAGGCAATGACGCAGACTTACTGGTCATGACGCCAGAACTGCGCATTGAACAGGTATACGCCCGCGGCAAACTGATGGTTAAAGACGGCAAAGCCTGCGTGAAAGGAACGTTTGAAACGGCATAAACGGTTGTCAGCCGCCCGAATGGACGTAGAATGCCCGCAAGGGCGGCTGACAGAGTAAAACGTAATGGATGACTGTGGTGCGGTTTTGCATAATATTGAAACAAAATGGCTTTATGATTTTCTGACCCTGGAAAAATGCCGCAACTTTTCCCAGGCGGCAGTCAGTCGCAACGTCTCACAACCCGCATTTAGCCGTCGCATCCGCGCGCTGGAACAGGCGATTGGCGTTGAATTGTTTAACCGCCAGGTGACACCTCTGCAACTCTCGGAACAAGGGAAAATCTTCCATTCGCAGATCCGCCATCTGCTGCAACAGTTAGAGAGCAACCTTGCAGAACTGCGTGGCGGCAGCGATTACGCGCAACGTAAAATCAAGGTAGCCGCTGCACACTCTCTTTCTCTCGGTCTTTTACCGTCAATTATCAGCCAGATGCCGCCGCTCTTTACCTGGGCGATTGAAGCCATTGATGTTGATGAAGCGGTCGATAAACTGCGTGAAGGGCAAAGCGACTGTATTTTTTCCTTTCATGACGAAGATTTGCTGGAAGCGCCGTTTGACCACATTCGCTTATTTGAATCTCAATTGTTCCCCGTCTGCGCCAGTGACGAACACGGAGAAGCACTTTTTAACCTCGCACAGCCACACTTTCCGTTACTGAATTACAGCCGCAACTCCTACATGGGGCGATTGATTAACCGTACCCTGACGCGCCACAGTGAGTTAAGTTTCAGCACCTTTTTTGTCTCGTCGATGAGCGAGCTTTTAAAGCAGATTGCCCTCGACGGCTGTGGGATTGCCTGGCTGCCGGAGTACGCCATCCAACAAGAAATTCGCAGCGGGAAGCTTATCGTTCTGAATCGGGACGAACTGGTGATCCCGATTCAGGCCTATGCATACCGGATGAATACCCGTATGAATCCCGTGGCCGAACGCTTCTGGCGCGAACTGCGCGAGCTGGAGATTGTGCTTAGCTGACATTCTCCAGCGTCGCACTACACCAACCGCCACTATCCCAGACCAGATCATACGTTAGCGGTTCATCGTCGTGGTGCAGCATTATCTCAAGGCTGATCGCCAGCGTGTGGCTGTACGCTTCTTTCAAATTGACCTGCAACGCCGCAATCCGAGGCTCATGAAATAACAGTGCAGAACGTAGTTGACGGCAATACCAGCTCTGGAGATGTTTGTCGCTCTGGTTATGCACTTGCCACTCAGGCATACCTGAAACAAGTAATGAAGGTAATGCCGAATGAGGAGAATTAAAAAGAGTGAGGAGATCGCTGCATACCGATTTACGCAGTGATAACGTTTTATTGCCTGATATTTCAGGTGAAACAGCCTGAAGTGATTGGCGCATCATTTTGCGCACTCCTGACGTTTAGCAACATATGTGGCTTGCCCTGAATACCGGGCACCACTGTATTGATGCTCATTTTCCATAGCCATTCCCTTTTGTTCATTACATCCATGTCAGTCTGAGACAGGCCTGAATCCTGTCAGCAAAGTATAAAACCTTACTTGCCTATGAATATCTACTGACTTTTCAGCAAAAAAGTCATGATTTGATAAAAATCATCAAACTCAAAAAAAAACTGCTAGTATATTCTGAATATTCCGAATAGTTACGTAGATGAAAATACTTGTCACCGCCGCTACTTAATCCCGGCGGGACATTATTTATTTTCGTATAATCAACCATGTATTATTTGAAACAATTAGTTTGTAAATAATATAAATTGATAACATATCAAATACATCAAAAACACCATTCACAGGCATTATTAATATAGACATCAATATAACAACATCAAATTCCAATTAGTAATAAGATATGCTTTTTAATTGCATGCAAATAATTTTAAATGAGCGTTTTTTGATACTTTAGAGTGTTTCCCACCCTTTAATATGACCGTGTAGAGTTGATATCACTACAACAGAAACATGCATGTCATTTGTTTACTTCTCTTTTTACTACAGAAAAATTTATCTATTTTTCTAAGCATCAGTGAAATACTCATAAAGGTAACTATTATGTCTATGCCATTAAGCAATACCGCTAATAACCAAATCTATACAAATAATCACTTCCTTCATCATCCAAAAGTCGACAATAAGTTAACACGTGAATATGAATATGCACGCATGGATACGGAAAATATCTATCTTCTGCCTCTTGCTCGTGGCAATAACCATAATTACGATGGAAAAAGCGTTGTCGAAATTAGAAAACTTAATATTAGCAAAGAGTCCTGGCCATTTCATTATGTGACAGAAACATGCAGGGAATTCAATGGTATTACAACAACAGGACGTATGCTCTATCGAAACTTGAAAATCACCTCAGCTTTAGACGAAATATATGGTGGTATATGTAAAAAGGCGCATGCTGCCATAGAGTTAGCGGAAGGATTACAACTAAATTTATTTATGAAGAGCCCTTTCGATCCTGTTGAGGAATATACAGTTCATGAAATAACATTAGGCCCTGGTTGCAATGTTCCAGGTTATGCTGGAACCACGATAGGATATATTTCAACCCTTCCAGCTTCTCAGGCAAAAAGATGGACCAATGAGCAGCCAAGGATTGATATCTATATTGATCAGATAATGACGGTAACAGGGGTAGCAAATTCTTCCGGATTCGCCCTTGCCGCATTACTTAATGCTAATATTGGAATGGGAAATGACCCAATAATTGGTATAGAAGCTTATCCAGGTACCGCGGAGATCCATGCAAAAATGGGATATAAAGTTATCCCCGGTGATGAAGATGAGCCACTCAAACGCATGACTCTGCAACCGTCATCTCTTCCAGAACTGTTTGAATTAAAAAATGGTGAATGGAATTATATTGGTAAATAACCACTGGGAAGAATGAGTACTAATATTCAGGTTATACAGATAGTTAAACAATACCCTGCAATTTACAAAGTAATACTCATTGCAACTTCTTAATTTAAGAAAGCGCAAGGAACGTTTACCCTTGCGCTTATCATAATAAGTCAGGCGTCGACTTTATCCAGCGGCCATGAATCAAACAGATAGCCATCAAAATAAATATCGTCAACGTTCGAGAATTCAAGCAGACGTTGCTTCACGTTTTCCAGATGCTGCCACATTGCCAGCTTCGCCGCTCGGGCGTCTTTTTTGATTAACGCGGCGAGGATCTGTTTGTGATCGCCCAACCACTCTTTGCGATACAGGCTGTCATCCAGATGGCTGTGCAATTGGATCCACATTGGATTGTTTTCCCGCCACTGCCAGGACTGACGGAATAACTCCACCAGCATGCTGTTATGCGTTGCTTCGGCAATGGCGAGATGGAACTGCATATCACCGCTTTCGCTGCTACCCGGCGCGCTGGAAGCCAGTTCACGCTCTTCCAGTTGCAATGCCTGACGCATTTTGACGATATCTTCGCGGGTAGCCTGCAGGGCGGCAAATTCCGCGATGTTACTTTCCAGTAACTGACGCGCCTGTAACAGCTCAAAAGGACCCGCATCATTGCAAACGTTGGCATCCGGACCGTCTGTGTTCTGGCTGTCTGAGCTATCAAGAACATAAATACCGGCACCCCGGCGCACTTCCACCAGCCCTTTGATCTCCAGCATGATCAGCGCTTCACGTACCACCGTCCGCGTGACATCAAGCATTTCTGCAATTTCACGCTCCGGCGGCAGCCGTTCGCCAGGATTGTACGGCGTCTTTATGATCAGATCGCGGATCATCGCCCCGACTTCCTGGTAAGGTCTTTGCGCAGAGGTGGCAGATTTCATGGTGTTGTGTCCGTTAGGTGCAGTTAATCAAATTTTTGCCGGATGCGGCGTGAACGCCTTATCCGGCCTACAACGGGCGATTTTACGGCACCCGTCAATCTCAAACTATACCATTAGCACTGGAAGTTGGCACGTACAGGTGGGCAAAAAACGAAAACTGGTCAACCAAATATGCGTTTGATTGACCAGTAAGTCTGTAGGGTAATCAGTTAGTTACAGCGCAGCCACACACTCGCGCGCACCGCGTTCACACAGCTGCTGATATGCCGCCGTCACCGCGCCAACAAAGTCGGCATTCTGCGGCAGATCATCGGCAAAAATACCGCTCAGGCCCAGCAGCGCTTTCACGCGGTCTGCGCCCTGATACTGCGCGTTGATCTTCTGGAACTCCGCCAGCATCGGGTCGACCACGTCAATGGCATTCCCCTGCTCATCCACCCCCTGGGTGTAACGCATCCAGCCAGCCACGCCGAGCGCCAGGTGACGCCAGCTACCGCCGTTTTGCAAGTGCAGACGCACCGGGTCCAACAGACGCTGCGGTAACTTCTGGCTGCCGTCCATCGCAATCTGCCAGGTACGGTGACGCAGAGACGGGTTGCTGAAACGCTCGATCAGCAGCGTCGCATAGGCGTTCAGGTCCGTACCTTCCGGCATCGACAGCGTTGGCGCTTGTTCCTGCATCATCAGGGCAAAGGCCGCTTTGCGATAATCCGGGTTAGTCATGGTGTCGGCAATAGTTTCATAGCCGCCGAGGTAACCGAGGTACGCCAGGAAAGAGTGGCTGCCGTTCAGCATACGCAATTTCATCATTTCGAACGGCACAACGTCTGCAACGAACTGTGCGCCCACTTTATCCCAGTCCGGGCGACCATTAACGAAGTTATCTTCAATGACCCACTGACGGAATGGTTCGCAGGCAATGGCGCACGGGTCGTAAACGCCCAGCTGGTCAGCAATTTCCTGCAACGTTTCTGGGGTAGCTGCCGGAACGATGCGGTCAACCATGGTGCACGGGAAGGTGACGTTCTCTTCAATCCATGCCGCCAGTTGCGGATCGCGCGCCTGAGCCAGCCCCAGAACAGCAACTTTTGCCACGTGACCGTTTTCACGCACGTTGTCGCAGGACATGACAGTAAACGCTTTCAGCCCTTTTTCACGACGCAGACGCAACGCTTCTACGATGTAACCAATCGCCGACTTCGGCGCAGTCGGGTTTTCCAGATCGTGCTTAATCAGCGGATTATTGAGATCCAGCTGACCGCTCGCCGCATCGGCGCAGTAACCTTTTTCCGTGACCGTCAGGGAGACAATCGCCGTCTGCGGACGCGCCATCGCGTTGAGAATACCTTCACAACCGTCGATTTCCGGGTGCAGCGCTTCTTTCATCGAGCCAATAATTTTCAGCTCGGTGCTTTCTGCGCCTTTTTCCGCCACGGTATACAGCAGTTGCTGTTTTTTCAGGTTTTCGATCAGCACGCGGTCGTTGCCTGGCATCAGGTTAACTTCGCAGATACCCCAGTCGCTGTCGGTGCTTTCCAGCAGATGATGGGTGTACAGCGCCTGGTGCGCGCGGTGAAACGCCCCGCAACCGAGATGCACAATGCGTGATTCCAGACGAGAATGATCCCATGACGGGCGGGCAACCGGCAGATTGCTGTCAACAATAGTAGTCATCGTAAACTCCAGAATTCGTCTTCAGAGAGTGACGGCAAGGAAGAAGGAACCGGCACGGCGCGCAGCCATGCCGGTGGATATTAACGGCTAAAGAAAGCGCGCTGGATCGCCATTTCGACACCGCGAACTTCGGCCAGGCCTTTCAGACGACCAATCGCGGAGTAACCTGGGTTGGTTTTCTTCTTCAGGTCGTCCAGCATCTGATGACCGTGGTCCGGACGCATCGGGATCAGGTCTTCTTTGCCTTCCGCTTTACGACGGTGTTCTTCTTCAACAATCGCTTTCACCACTTCGTACATATCAACGTCACCGTTCAGGTGCGCCGCTTCGTGGAAGGTTTTCGGGTTATCTTCACGCATGGTGGAACGCAGATGGGTGAAGTAAATACGCGGACCGAACTGCTTGATCATATCAACCAGATCGTTGTCAGCACGCACGCCGTAGGAACCGGTGCACATGGTGAAACCGTTCGCCATGCTGTTTACGGTATCAACCATCCACTGCATATCTTCAATGGTGGAAACGATACGCGGCAGGCCGAGGATTGGGCGCGGCGGATCGTCCGGGTGAACAGCCATACGCACGCCAACTTCTTCCGCAAATGGAATGATCGCCTTCAGGAAGACCGCAAAGTTTTCGCGCAGTTTGGCTTTGTCGATATCTTTGTACAGCTCCAGGTGCTTACGGAACTGGTCAAGGGTGTAGCCTTCTTCCGCGCCCGGCAGACCGGCAATGATGTTACGGGTCAGACGCGCTTTGTCTTCGTCGCTCATAGTGGCGAAGCGTTCAGCGGCCTGAGCAATTTCTTCTTCGGTGTAATCCGCTTCCGCGCCTGGACGCTTGAGGATGTGCATTTCAAACGCAGCAAATTCGATCTGGTCGAAGCGCAGAGCTTTGGAGCCATCTGGCAGCACGTATTCGAGGTCAGTACGGGTCCAGTCGAGCACCGGCATGAAGTTGTAGCACACGGTGCGAATGCCGCACTGCGCCAGGTTGCGCAGAGTCTGCTGATAGTTAGCGATCCACTGCTCATAGTTGCCAGTATGAGTTTTGATATCTTCGTGAATTGGCACACTTTCCACAACAGACCACACCAGGCCTGCGTCTTCAACGATCGCCTTGCGTTTGAGGATCTCTTCTACTGACCACACTTCCCCGTTCGGGATATGGTGCAAAGCGGTAACCACGCCAGTCGCGCCCGCCTGACGGACATCAGCTAAAGTGACCGGATCATTAGGGCCGTACCAGCGCCAGGTCTGTTCCATGATTTTTCCTCTTTCACATAGTGGGTTCCACAGCAAAAAAACGCGGAATCCCGGAGTTGTTTAGGTATCCGGATGAACAACCAGACCGCAGCCGTGGCATTGCATCGGATGAGATGGCGTATAAGTTCTACCTTTTGGTAAGACATGTCAACCCGAATTCAAAAATTGGTTAACCACATCACAAGATTTTCACGCGCACGCTCGTTGCTGCAAATTGCAGCAACGGGTAATTGATAGTTATTAATCAGAGGGTGTGACATTCATCGCAACAATGGTTGACCAATTTACATAACATGTCGCCCAAAATAACAACGGTTCAACCAGGTAAGGTAAAACGTTATGCATGTGCTTAACATTCTTTGGGTAGTATTCGGTATCGGTCTGATGCTGGTACTGAATTTGAAGTTCAAAATCAATTCAATGGTGGCTTTGCTAGTGGCGGCGCTATCCGTCGGGATGTTGGCGGGCATGGATTTGATGTCGCTGCTGCACACCATGAAAGCGGGCTTCGGCAACACGCTGGGGGAACTGGCAATCATTGTTGTGTTCGGTGCGGTCATTGGTAAATTGATGGTCGACTCCGGCGCGGCTCATCAGATAGCGCATACGCTGCTGGCGCGTCTCGGCCTGCGCTATGTCCAGATATCGGTGATTATCATCGGCCTGATTTTTGGTCTGGCGATGTTCTATGAAGTGGCCTTTATCATGTTAGCGCCGCTGGTTATCGTCATTGCCGCCGAAGCTAAAATTCCGTTCCTGAAACTGGCTATTCCGGCAGTAGCGGCTGCTACCACCGCACATTCACTTTTCCCTCCGCAGCCGGGTCCGGTGGCGCTGGTGAATGCTTATGGTGCAGATATGGGGATGGTTTATATCTATGGTGTACTGGTGACAATCCCAAGCGTAATCTGCGCAGGCCTGATTCTGCCGAAGTTCCTCGGTAATCTTGAGCGCCCAACGCCATCATTCCTCAAAGCGGATCAACCTTTGGATATGAATAATCTCCCCTCTTTCGGCGTTTCGATTCTGGTACCGCTGATCCCGGCGATCATTATGATCTCTACCACTATCGCCAATATCTGGCTGGTCAAAGACACCCCTGCGTGGGAAGTCGTTAACTTTATAGGTTCATCGCCGATTGCAATGTTTATTGCGATGGTGGTTGCATTCGTACTCTTTGGCACCGCGCGTGGTCATGACATGCAGTGGGTGATGAACGCCTTTGAAAGCGCGGTAAAAAGCATTGCGATGGTGATTCTGATCATTGGTGCGGGCGGCGTGCTGAAGCAGACCATCATCGACACCGGCATTGGTGACACCATCGGCATGTTGATGTCCCACGGCAATATCTCGCCGTACATCATGGCGTGGCTGATCACTGTGCTAATTCGTCTGGCGACGGGTCAAGGTGTGGTTTCAGCGATGACCGCCGCCGGGATTATCAGTGCTGCAATCCTTGATCCAGCAACCGGTCAACTGGTTGGCGTGAATCCGGCGCTGCTGGTACTGGCGACGGCTGCGGGTTCCAACACCCTCACCCACATTAACGATGCCTCATTCTGGTTGTTCAAAGGTTACTTTGACCTGTCAGTAAAAGACACGTTGAAAACATGGGGTCTGCTGGAGCTGGTCAACTCCGTGGTTGGGCTGATTATTGTGTTGATTATTAGCATGGTAGCGTAAAAGAACACCAGAGCCTGCCAATGGCAGGCTCTATTCAGATTCGCCTTGTTTATGCCAGATGCGACGCTGCCGCGTCTTATCTGGCCTACAAAGGGCTAACGTGCGGGTTTGTAGGTAGCGTAGCGCATCAGGCAATATTGCGTACCAGCATTAGCAATGTCCTGTGATTTCTTTATTGATAAACAAAAGTCACGCCAATAATCGATTGCACATTCCCTGCAGTCACCTGCCCTCCGGTACGTGCGTAATTTGCCGTTAATCCCAGACTTACCGCCGAAGTCCCTACTGCTCCTAACGATACCGTGTTATTCGCTGGAATAATCGTACCGTTGCGCGTTAACTGTACGCCGACGCCCTGTGCTGGTGAAAACGACGCGGTATTGGTGAAAATCGAGTTGCCCGCATCTGCGGTTGTGCCGGAGAGGTAATACCCCAGGTTTTGGCTTTTCGCACAATAAACGGTAAGAGGAATAGGTACCGAACCGGGATAGTCCGGCAGAGTCACGGTGACATCACGAGCAGAAACATCACAGCCGCCAGTGGGCACCACCACATCATTATTGGCGTAAATATTCCACACAAACTGGAAATCATCGCTGTTATAGTTGTTGGTCTGTCGCAAAATAAGCACGGCAATTAATGAGCCAGCTTTAATCGCCACCCCGCCCGCACTGCTCACAGGCGTCAAATAAAGCGCCACCGGCCACGGCTTATCCGTTCTCGAATTATAAACAACGCGCGGCGTTTCGCTGGTGGTAGGAAATGGATAGCTACTGCCACTATATTTTACGGTCCCGGAAAAATGAGATAACACGCCGCCATAAGCCGAACCTCGTTGCAGTGTGACATAGTCTGTAATGGTTTCCGGGTAATCGTTATGGCAAAAGATTTGCGTCGAAAGATCTACGACCAGGTTTTGCCCCACATTCACGGCGGGCGCAAGGTTTACATAAACATTGGCGCTGCCACCGCCAATAGGGATAGCGGTGCCATTGGCGGTTTTACAGGCGAATGACCAGGCATTTACCGACCAACCCATCAACAGTACAGCAAACAGGGTAATAACTCTTTTCATTACAATCATCTCTTCGGATTCAGCTGTAGGTATAGGTGATGCTAATCACTGCCTGAATGGTTCCCTGAGTGGCTCCGCCATTTACCGTCAATGCTCTGACCTGTAACGGGAAGTGCGCTGATTGTGAGGAATCATCCACCTGAACTGTTTTGGTTGCGCCAGTATTCAATGTGTTGCCACTGTCATCCTGTAGCTCTAACTGGATGTTTTGCGCGGTCCCCTGGTTTTTATAATATCCGGTACTGTCGGCTGCCCCGCTGAAGCTGGCGGTGACCCTCGACGTTCCCACCGGACAATGAGTCAACTCAAGCGCAACATCATGCCAGGCCGATGCCGCCCCGGCAGACATCAGACTGAAAGAATAAAGATCGCCGAGATCTACCGTGGCATTGGTGGTGGAAACCGTGCACGGTTTGGCGACGACCTTACCGTTCACCGTGATGGTGACATCGGCTGCCTGTATCGTCGCACTTGCGAGCGCCAACATTGTCGCCAATAAATACCCACGTTTGCGCCATTTCATGAGCATCTCCAGTTACTGATATTCAAGAGTGAAGGTAGCCGTGGCATTGATATGCCCCGCAGTGACAGGCACCTGTGTCGCCATTAGCCGGGCGTAAAAATTCAGCGTATTTGGTTTACCCGGCGTCAGGGTCGTCCACGAAATCGCGGAGGATGGCGCATTAAGGGGGATCTGATTTTGTTGCTCATTCAGAAGCTGTATTCCCAGCCCCGCAGCCGCTGACACCGTATTTTCAAGTGCAAGCAGGTTGGCATTGTGACTATCTGCAACGCCGGTAAACCCAACCTTTACGGCAGAAACGGCATTACCACAGGGTGACAGCAAAATACGAAATGGAACGACAGGAGTCGTCGCGCCAATGTTGTTAAATTGCTTCGCCGCGTTTTCCATCAGATCAACAGTAAAATTGGTTGATTCAGCGGCCACACTACAGCCGTTATCTCTGACATAGCCGCGGATAGTAATCGTGCTATCCGCAGCCAAAGCGTGACTTACCGCTAGCCACAAAAAAGCGCACAGAAGATAAAAAGGTTTGCTTTTCATCACGCCCCCTTAACGACATTCAGCTGATAGCTGGGTTAATAACTGCTGCTGACTCTCTGGTGGCAGTTGATAATTGGCGACACAGTGAGCATTTTCCTCTTCTCCCCATTTCACCTGAACTTTTCCCGCTAAAGGCATCCCGCTGAGATAAACCTGACCATTATCCGCAACAATGCCGCTACTCTGGCTACTCTCTGATGTGACCATCGCCCCAAACGGCAGCGGCTTATTATTATGGGTTAGCGTCATGAGCAGTTTTATCCCAACACGCGCTTTAAACTCTGCTCGCACAATTGCCCCACGGGTGGGAACAACGTTAGCGACCGCGTTATCTAAATCGACGTTATCAGCCAGGGTATTGGTATCCAGCGCCACTCTATTTTCCCGATATTCTGTGGCATAAGGCAGCACGGCATAGCCGCGCCAGTCGGTACGCACCCCCGTCTGGTTTTCAACTTTTGCATCTTTTGCGCCGGGTGCTTTAACAAGCACCACCGTATCGTTTAACGGCTGCCCCAGCGTTACGCCATTGGCATGAGCCAATACCCCACCGCTGATTCCGTAATAGAGCTGCTTAATATCATCGCTATGGCTGTAACCAATGTTGGCATTGCCGTAGCCACCGCGATAATTCAGCGCGGCGTAGCCTGTACTTCCGCTATTACCATCGCCTCCCCCGGCATAGCCGGTTTGCACGCTATAGCTGAGGTTATTGTCTTCCAGCAACGTACCGTATACGCCCGCAAGGTTGGTCATCCGACCGTTGAGATCGTGTGACATGCTGTAGCTGGCACTGGCATGTCGCCACTGAGATTTACTGTCAGAACGCAGCCAGTGGCTGAAAGGAATATTGACGTTAAGAGCCAACATCTGATCCCGTCCTTTTTGCCACGCGTTTTTCGTCAGGCTATAGCTGAGCGTCCAGTTGATATCTTCGAAAGCAGTATTTAATCCAGCCTGGAATTGCTCATCGACATTACTCGTTCCCCAATAAGTTTGATGGCTACCACTCAAATACAGTGTTGATGTGCGCCCGAGTTGCTGAGTAACAGTGAGCTGTAATTTCCCGCGTTTGTTATAAGCGAGATTGTAATAGTCGGTAAATTTCGGCTTAACCTGAATAACACCATCCTGTGTTTCGATGTTGTAGCCATTCATTCGGCTGTATGTTGTATCAGCGAAATTAAAATACCCGCTGGTCGAGTAACGGTAACCCACTAACTGAAAATTCGTACCTGACTCATTGAGCGATTTGTTATAGAGAAAACGCACCGATTGCCCGTCATGCTGACTGTCATCAGGAAGTGTGGAATTAGCCTGCGTCATATCCACGGACAGAGCGCCCAGTGCCCCCATGTTTTTCCCGATACCGAAATTAAAAGCGCGATAACGATCCGCCAGTTGCGTTCCACCATATATTGTCCAGCCAGCCGGAAGGCCGTGGAGTAATGTACTCTGGAAAAAACGGGGTTTATCCTGTTGCGCATTTCCACTACGGTATTCTCCTGCCGTAATGGAATAACGAGTATGCCCTTCACGTTGCAAAAGCGGGACTGACGAATAGGGTACGGTAAAGATCTGCGTGCTACCGTCAGCCTCTTTAATCGTTACCTGCAAGTCACCACTATTACCTGCGGCATAGATATCGTTGATGGTAAAAGGCCCCGGTGGCACCGTACTATTATAAATGTCATACCCATTTTGTTTAATAGTGACCTGTGCAGTACCACGCGCAATACCGTGGATCACCGGGGCAAATCCTCTTTGGCTATCGGGTAACATATTGTCATCTGAGGCCAATTGTGCGCCGCGAAAGTTAATACCATCGAAAATATCGCCCTGAGTATAACCATCACCCAGCGTCAGCCGGGAACGTAACGGAATTATGTCTCGCTCAAGCCAGGTATTGATATGCTGCCATTTATTTTTGCTACCTGATGAACTGTCGCTACTGTTATAACTCCAGGTGGTATTGTCGCGTAAACGCCACGCACCAATATTTAACCCACTCTGTAGGTTTAAATATGCATAATGGCTGTTACCACCAATCCGATTCTGTACACTATTTCCGCTGAAATTATAATTGAGCAATCCGGCATTAATACCGGGGTCCCATAACTCTGGAGGAATATAACCACGCGCGCGATTACTCATAAATGCCTGAGGGATCGTCAGATTGAGTCGCTGCTGACCCACATCCAGTTGCGCAGTAGCGTCCTGGATCATTGAGGTTAATGGCACGCAGGCATCATCCGCCAGCAGATTCATACCGGAGACAGAAGCCGTATTCAGCCCCATACTGGCAAGTTGCGCGCGTGTCAGGCAGGGAACAATCCCTTGTTCGCTGTCGCCCGTATTAAATGTGACATCACGCGTTGCCATATAACCATTATTCAAATAGATATCAACACGATACGTCCCTGGCGGTAATTCTTGCCCATTTTCAAAACGCGATAAATCAGCCACAGCCTGGGGATCATCCGCTAAAAAACGCGGGTTAAAATAGAGTTCGGCAGATGACAAAGGTGCCTGTGTGGCAAAAACACAGGCAACAGAGAGCCGAACAAAAAAACCAGCCAGACGAGGCTTACGAATATGCAAGCTTTGTGTGTTTCGCTGGTAAAGTCTTAAATTCAGATATGACATTATTCCTCCGGTTTAAAATTACCCGGCAGTCAATTCTTTTTATTCAGGCGAAAAATTCCCCCTGCGTTATTCCATTACGCCCGTCATTTTTGGGGTAAGTGCGCCATAATCATTTATTGTTCGGTAAGTAATATTGCTTCCTGCATCAGAAGGCAATTTAACCGTGCTTTCGCCCATTGGAGGCACCAAGGCATTTTCAAGAACCCGAGTTCCGGCATTCAACTCTGTTACCGTCAGGTAATAGGGTGTCGGGTTAATCAGCGTCAGAGAATTCGCGCTACGACGAAATCTTAACTTTTCTGCGGCCTGATCGGGTGGCAACGCTAATTTAGCCGGGCGATAGTACAATTTAATGCGGCTGATAATTGCGAGCTGTAGCGTATTCTCAGTCAATTTTGATTTATCCATTGACGGAATCGCTTTAACGTTCATCCAGAATAAACTTTCCCGATCCTGTGGCAATTGGTTATTTGTGGCATCAAGAATACGCAAGGTATTCTCTTTTTTCCCCTTCATCGCAAACAGAGGTGGTGTCACGATAAAACGACCATCCTTTACACCATCGGCATTTTCTACCCATGATTGAATTAAATAGGTGCTATTTTCATCATTATTTGTCACGGCAAGTTGTACTTGTTTTTGCCCTGCCGGATAAATAACGCGAGTCGCACCTAAGGCCACTCCTGCTTCCGCGCGTCCGGCAGCCATCATTGCCATGATCATCAGGATACCTGCCAGCAAGCAGAATGTTATTTCCTGCAATTTCCTTACATTGACGTTTTTATTACTCACTGTCCTGTTCCTGTTATCACATTATCTGCTGAACAATTACTGATAGGTTAAAGAGAACCAGGCCTGAGCATTGGCGATGCCGCCAGTAACCCGACGCCCGGTAGCACGATATTTGGCGATGAAATGTAACGACGTAGAGCCTGAGTAAAGCCGTTTCCAGTTTGCTGGAGGACGATTAATCGGTACAAGGTTTCCTTCATCATCAAACAACGCTACGCCAATATTGGTGGCAATCCCTGGCCCCTCTCCCACGGAAAGCACATCCGGATTTTTACCATCCGCGACACCGTGAAACGCCACACCCACACGTTCACTCACCACCGTGCTACATTCCCGTAAATGAATAACAAAAGGCACCGGTGCGCTATCTTCCCCAACCGCATGAAACCGGTTACTGCTGATTTGCCCCATATTGACCGTCATTTGTTTATCACCAGCTTCAATCCGGCAAGCTTCTGCAATAATGACGCCCTGAAATTGCATATTTCCGCCGGGCAACGTGGTGTTCCATTTATTTCCGGCCAGAGCAAACATTGGCAGCAACGACGCTAATAGAAATAATCTCTTCCTTTTCATCGTTATTTTTATCGCACAAGGGTGGGCATCCCTGCCCATAATGACGTCCCTGAACCTGGGTAGGTTATTGATACTGAACCTTGAAGGTCGCATCCGCATTAGCAGCACCTGGGGTTGCGGCACCGGTTGCAAAGTAACGCGCCTGGAACGGAATGGTGTTAGTACCGTTATTCAGGGTTGTTTCTGCACTAAATGTCGCACCGTCCAGCGCCAGCGCAGCACCGGTTCTGTCCAGAATTTGCACACCAACATTTGTTGCGCTACCTGCAGCAGAACTCTGCAGAGCCAGAACGTTGGTATGAGTCGCATCAATCGCCGTACCTAAAAAGGCAACAGCGGCTTTTGATGCAACATTGGTATCGCAATCATTCAGCTGAATGTTAAAACCGACAGCAGAACTGGTTGCTCCGTCCTGTGCCAGCGATGCGGTACGAACCTGTCCTAACTGAACGGTTTGATCAACAGAGCCTGCATCAACTGCGCAAGCGGCGTTAACAACTTCCCCTTTGAAGTGAACGGTCCCACCATTTACCGTCGTAGTATCGGCCAGAGCTGCTGCGGAACTGAGGGACAGAGCCGACAGAACAACGATCGCCAAAGTTTTAATTTTCATGCTGCTTTCCTTTAAAAAAACTGTTTCTAAATCGACATGGGCAGTCGTTCTGTACACTTTGTTTTGAAACGAATTGGACTGCCAACACTGCACAGTTCTTCCCCAAAAGATGAAACATTTGGGGCCATTTTGACTCATAGAGGAAAGCATTACGCACGAACTTTCTTAGTTTATTATTTGGATTTATATTCTATTAATACATTCTTTTATGGATTTTTATATTGAACACGGTGGTTTTTGGAGAGATGAATGAGGAAGTTGCTTCGAGACACAGAAACGTTAGCTTTACCTATAGCGGAGGTGATGTGAAATTAATTTATAAGAGAAACAATTTACATATCAAACAGTTAGTTGCTTTATGTCGTTTTTTTATATTTTTATGCTTGAGAACAAATACAAAACTTTTTTATGATATGGACAGTTTGGCCCCAATTGTCTTATATTTCTTTATCTTTTCATATTATTATCAATAAGTTACATCAGGCATCTTCTCTTTTTAATTTTTCGTTTATGAGATTATTTCTTTCCCATAATCCGGCAAAACGTGCAGCATTACTGGCGGTATAACGCACAGTATGGCGAATATTTCGATGCCCGAGATAATCCTGAATTAAACGGGTATCTGCACCACGCTCCGCCAGTTCATAACCGCAAGCATGCCTTAACATATGAGGATGAGTTTGCGTCACGGTTCCAGCTTCAATACCGGCATCGCGAATAATGCGATAGGCCTGCTGGCGAGAAAGTCGACTCCCGCGGCGAGAAATAAATATGGCGTCGGTCTGGTCAGCGCCTTTCCAGTTAATACGTTCCTGGGTCCAGCGCTCCACAGCTTCACGCTCATCAAAACGTAACGGGTGAACGGTAGAAAATCCGTTCTTCAGTCGGCGAATATTTATTCGACCTTCGTTAAGGTCAAGATCCTGATAATGCAGATCAAGCAGTTCACTAATACGCATCCCATGCCGATATGCCAACAGAATTAGACAATAATCTCTGGCTCCCGTTGCCCCGTAACAAACCGCCTGCATCATGTCCTGCACTTCTTTACCGGTAAGATAACGACGTTTACTCACAATAGTAGTACTCCTGACTGAGATATATTTGAATGAATACCTATAGGAAACCTCAATCGGTTAAAATTAGCCCAATAGATAAAAAGATAACCACACAGGAAGTTATGTGGCTATCAGTCAATTACATTAAATATCATACAAAAATAAAATATCACTGATGTGACAACATCTATTTTCATTGATTTGATTCAATATAACAATAGATTGCAGCGGATTAACTTCCAGTTGCTTAAAAAATAAAGAAAAAAGTGCAGAAACAGGAGAACTTGAGTGATGTGTAAATTTATGAATGATTTTGTTTATTTATTTTGAAGAACATAAACCATTGTATTTTGTATGGATATGGTTAACTTAATGTTTATTATGATAATTAAGAATCACACTTACAATAACATCAATTAATAAATGGTTAATCATTTTTGATATATCGTAAGAATAATGTATTTTTTAACACCATCCCTGGTATCTCATCTATCTCTATAAAACTGCGTGATGCTGTCGTCCTCTGGCTCTATCCCAGATGCCGTAAAAACGCCCTGCATTGCTGGCGGTATACCAGACAGTATGACGAATATTGCGATGCCCAAGATAATCCTGGATAAGTCGTGTATCTATTCCCATATTCGCCAAAGCAAAACCACACGAATGGCGTAACATATGCGGATGAATCTCCAGTGATAACCCAGCATTACCACCAGAAGTCGAGATAATATGGTAAAACTGTTGCCGAGAAAGCGGGTTCCCCTTACGTGATAAAAATACCCACTCGCTCTCAGCATGCGGATACGAAGTACGTATACTCAACCAGTTTTTTAAAGCCTGAACTTCTTTGTTCAATAGCGGGTGCGTTGTTGAAAAGCCTTTTTTTAATCGATGGATATAGATACACTTTGCCTTAAGATCAATATCCGAAATCCTTAATCGGCAAATTTCACTCGCCCGGAAACCATGAATAAAACAAAGCAAAGTCAGACAATAATTACGTGCTGCATGAGGCCCGGTATTTGCTGCTTTAAGGAGTGACTCGATTTCACTATGGGTCAGGAAGTTCCTTTTTTTGTTATCAGCCTTATTCTTCATCGTTTTCCCTTATAATTACAGACGCGCACTAGCTGTGCTGGGTTAGCAATAATCCAACATTTTAATCCTGATTATGTTTATAAAAGCGAACGTTTGCTTAATAACTAACGTAAGTGGACCAGTTCTTCTGAGTGAACTTAAATGGAGTAGCGATAGTTACTTATAATAACTTTGCCATACAAACGCCATGCTCTTGCATGCTATGTACCTTTATATATTTATCAATCTGATACGAATCTAATAATAACCCTCATCATTAATGCAACCAATCTTATCTATATATCATGTGATATGTTCTGTAACAAGTAAAATCAACATAAAAAATTCAGCAAAATTTAATATTCGTTCAACTAGCCGTCTCACATATGACATTATTAGTCAACTGCATTTGCCACAAAATGGCTATTTCATGGAACGCAGTAATTTCTTAGTGGCTATTATCATGCTAATGCTTAGGTCCCTAGCTATTATTCCTGTCTGGTTCGTCAACTCACGCCATGAGATTGTTATATTCCTTTTTATCCTGGAGATATGGGGGAAAGCAGGCGACGCTTTTTCATCTACATTCATTGGTAAATATGGCTTTGGTCACTACGTCTTAAACCTTCTTCAATCACAGCTATTCGCCGGGCGATACGGCAAACAAACTAAGTGAAGCATCATCCTGAAAACACCAATGCGTACTGAACATCAACAAGCCTCTCCTGATCGACTTCAGAAGTGACCAGTTACAAGCCACAAACCTGGAAACATATTTCATGATGAGAATTATGCTCAGCCTGATGGCGGGTAAACACTTATTTTCACCACGCTCACTGAGTTAGCCAGCAAAGCGCCCCTTGTTTAGAGCGCAAATAAATAACATATAAAACAAATAGTTAATCAAATATCTTTGATTTGTGAAGGCCACCGCAAGTGTTCGTCTGGCTTCACATGGCATCTTCCTCTTAGAAAAAGATCGACATATTTTGTGACACGAATTGCAAATCTGGTTTTGTTGTATGGATTGCGTGATTTTTGATCTGGTATAACAGGTATAAAGGTGCACCACGATAGTCAATGAGACTGGGCATCTCGTAATCTATGGCAAACATCACTTCAGTTCTTTCACATCGGGTGATGAAAATGCACTTCAGTCTGAAAGGAATATGAAAATGAGATCAACAGACACTCTATTTTATGACTCTGGGTAAAATGGATTGAGTAAGTGATATAGCTTACGAACATTCAAATCAATCAAACATCAGAAGAGATTTTATACTCAGGTATTTAATCTGGATCTCTGTTTATTTAAATAATGTGGAAAGAGATTTTTCACAGGAGACATTATACAAAAAATATAAAATACAGCTATCGGTTGCCAAAGACACTATAAGCCTGGCAAAAAATATTACACAACATAAATGCTAATTGTTTATGCGGGCTTTGTATTGCTTTCTGTATCCTACAAATGAGTGAAATTTATGAAAAAGGCTAAAATACTTTCTGGCGTATTATTACTGTGCTTTTCGTCACCATTAATTTCTCAAGCTGCGACACTGGACGTACGTGGTGGATATCGTAGTGGAAGCCACGCCTATGAGACTCGACTCAAAGTCAGTGAGGGATGGCAAAATGGATGGTGGGCAAGCATGGAAAGTAATACCTGGAATACCATTCATGATAATAAAAAGGAAAATGCCGCACTCAATGATGTTCAGGTTGAAGTTAATTACGCGATTAAACTTGATGATCAATGGACGGTGCGCCCGGGAATGTTAACGCATTTTAGCAGCAACGGCACACGCTACGGACCCTACGTAAAACTGTCCTGGGACGCGACAAAAGATCTTAATTTTGGCATTCGCTATCGTTACGACTGGAAAGCTTACCGACAACAAGACTTATCCGGTGATATGTCTCGTGATAACGTTCATCGTTGGGATGGATATGTCACTTACCATATTAATAGTGATTTCACCTTCGCATGGCAAACGACGCTATACAGCAAACAGAACGATTATCGCTATGCAAACCACAAGAAATGGGCGACAGAAAATGCATTTGTTCTACAATACCATATGACGCCTGATATTACGCCATACATAGAATATGACTACCTTGACCGTCAGGGTGTTTATAACGGCAGAGATAATTTATCAGAAAACAGTTATCGCATTGGTGTGTCATTTAAACTGTAGTAGACAGGAGACAGTCACAATGAATAAAACAATAACGGCGCTTGCTATCATGATGGCTTCATTTGCCGCAAACGCGTCTGTATTACCGGAAACTCCTGTGCCATTTAAAAGTGGTACCGGAGCAATTGATAACGACACTGTCTACATTGGTTTAGGTAGCGCAGGTACGGCATGGTACAAGCTGGATACACAGGCCAAAGATAAAAGATGGACAGCGTTAGCTGCATTCCCTGGCGGACCGAGAGATCAAGCAACCTCTGCATTTATTGATGGCAATCTGTACGTATTTGGCGGCATTGGCAAAAACAGCGAAGGCTTGACTCAGGTATTTAATGACGTACACAAATACAACCCCAAAACCAATAGCTGGGTTAAATTGATGTCACACGCGCCGATGGGTATGGCGGGCCATGTGACTTTTGTACACAACGGCAAGGCTTATGTTACTGGCGGTGTTAACCAGAATATCTTCAATGGCTATTTTGAAGATCTCAACGAAGCTGGAAAAGATTCAACCGCTATAGAGAAAATCAACGCCCACTATTTTGACAAAAAAGCAGAAGATTATTTCTTCAATAAGTTTCTGTTGTCTTTTGATCCCTCAACACAGCAATGGAGTTACGCTGGCGAATCTCCCTGGTACGGGACGGCTGGTGCAGCGGTTGTGAATAAAGGCGATAAAACCTGGCTTATTAATGGTGAAGCCAAACCAGGACTACGAACGGATGCCGTATTTGAACTTGATTTCACCGGTAATAATTTAAAATGGAATAAACTTGCTCCCGTCTCATCACCAGATGGCGTTGCTGGCGGTTTTGCGGGGATAAGCAATGACTCACTTATATTTGCCGGAGGGGCCGGATTCAAAGGTTCACGAGAAAATTACCAGAACGGTAAGAACTATGCGCATGAAGGCCTGAAAAAATCATATAGCACTGATATTCATCTTTGGCATAACGGGAAATGGGATAAATCGGGCGAATTGTCGCAAGGTCGGGCCTACGGAGTATCATTGCCCTGGAATAATAGTCTATTGATTATTGGCGGTGAAACTGCAGGCGGCAAAGCGGTAACGGATTCAGTATTGATCTCTGTGAAGGATAATAAAGTCACAGTGCAAAACTAACGCTTCAGGGCCCCAGTAAAGGGGCTCTGCTATCAATTTGCCATTTCAATTACGCGAAAATTATATGAACGCAATAATATCGCCCGATTATTACTATGTTCTTACCGTTGCTGGTCAGTCTAATGCCATGGCGTATGGCGAAGGACTGCCATTACCGGACAGGGAAGATGCGCCTCATCCCAGAATTAAACAATTAGCGAGATTTGCGCATACGCATCCCGGAGGCCCGTCATGTCACTTTAACGACATTATTCCACTGACTCACTGCCCACACGATGTTCAGGATATGCAGGGTTATCACCATCCTCTGGCAACGAATCATCAAACACAGTACGGCACCGTTGGCCAGGCACTGCATATTGCACGGAAATTACTGCCCTTTATTCCTGATAACGCGGGGGTTCTCATCGTTCCATGTTGCCGTGGCGGATCGGCTTTTACTGCGGGCAGCGAAGGGACATATTCAGAACGGCACGGAGCCAGCCATGATGCTTGTCGTTGGGGAACGGATACTCCGCTATACCAGGATTTAGTCAGCAGAACGCGAGCCGCACTGGCAAAAAATCCGCAGAACAAATTCCTCGGCGTATGCTGGATGCAAGGCGAATTTGACTTAATGGCCAGTGACTACGCGTCACACCCTCAACACTTTAATCATATGGTTAAAGCCTTTCGTAGGGATCTAAAACAATACCATTCTCAGCTTAATAAAATTACTGACGCGCCGTGGTTTTGCGGCGATACCACCTGGTACTGGAAAGAAAATTTCCCTCATGCGTATGAAGCTATTTATGGCAATTATCAAAATAATGTTTTAGCCAATATTATTTTCGTCGACTTCCAGCAACAAGGTGAAAGAGGACTGACGAACGCGCCTGATGAAGACCCGGACGATTTAAGCACGGGATATTACGGTTCAGCGTACCGGTCACCGGAGAACTGGACGACGTCACTGCGAAGCAGTCATTTCAGCTCAGCAGCCCGTCGGGGGATTATTTCTGACAGATTTGTAGAAGCAATTTTGCAGTTTTGGCGCGAAAGGTGAGCGTTCATTAATTTGATTTATTCGCATCCATCAACGCTTTTAACTGCTCCGGCGAAAACGGTGGTTTGCGTCGGTGCAACATCGCATGGCAATTAGGGCACACAGGAAGCAAATCATTAACTGGATCCAGCTGGTAATCCTCTTTAATGGCTGAAAGCGGCACCAGGTGATGCACATGGATAAAGCCTTCAGCGATATCACCATAGATCTTCACCAGATCAACGCCGCATACGTTGCACTGGCATCCATGATGTTCGACCGCTTTATCTCGGGCCTTTTTATCGCGTTCATAGCGGTTTACTGTCACCTTTATCGCCGCACCTTCAAGGTATGTCTCCTGCGACGGCAACTCATCCGGGAACAGAACGTCGGCTATGGGAGCCGCAGCGGCTTTATCCTGATGAATATGAAATCCCTGCTCTATGAGTAGTTTGACGCATTTAGATTTTATTCCGCCGGTGAAATCCGCAGGGGTAAATTGCGTCCCCGTCATCAATGTCGCTGCGATGCCAGCAATCGCCTTCGAGGGGTAACGTCGGCCATGATATTCAATCTCATACAACCGCGCAGGCTGGAACTGATGAGTTTCTCCCGCATCCCATAAATGGATAGCTTCGATGATATACCGCCGCGGAAGATGATCAGGGAGTTTATTCATGGAGAATGTCCTTATACGTTCTCAGAACAGGCAGCAAAAAAACAAATGAGATCAAGGTAATATATCTTCACTTGCAGGCTTGAACAGCAGAAAATTTGCGAGCATGATCGCAATTATTTCACTGCCAGGGATATCAATGGCTTCCAGTAAATCGCTACAGCAGGCAATTGCCAATATAAAAATCTGGCACAAGGGTGAACAGCGCGCGCCGCATAAGCCATTGTTATTGCTATACGTATTAGCGGGATACCTGAATGGACATCCGCGCCTTTTCGATTATGGCTCGGAAATCTACGAACCTCTGCACAGTTTACTGGAACGTTTTGGGCCACAGCGTTCACAGTACCGACCTGATATGCCGTTCTGGCGATTACAAGGCGACGGATTCTGGCAATTACACAATGCCGAGCTTTGCTCAACAACAGGGAGCAGCCGACAACCGCCAGTGAAGGAACTGAACGAATACCACGTTGCAGGCGGTTTCGATGAACAGCACTACGCCCTGGTAACCGGCAATAAAAAACTCATCAATACTCTGGCGCAACAGATACTCGAAGCGCACTTCACCGAGAGTATTCAGGAAGAAATTGCTGACGAGCTGGGTTTTGATCTCCAGCAAATCCGTAAACAGCGCGACCCGTTATTTCGCAAAAATGTATTACGCGCTTATAAATACCAGTGCGCGATATGTGGCTTTAATATGCGCCACGACGACACCACCGTCGCGTTGGAAGCGGCGCATATAAAATGGAAACAGCACGGCGGTCCTTGTGAAATTCCTAATGGCCTGGCGCTTTGCGCAATTCACCATAAAGCCTTTGATAAAGGATCGATTGGCCTGGATGAAAATATGCGGGTACTGGTCTCGGATGCGGTAAACGGCGGAGGGATCGTTGAGAAACTATTCTGGGATTTTGACGGGAAAACTATTACGTTACCACAGGTGCGTAAAAATTACCCTTTTGAGGGGTTTGTGGAGTGGCATCGAAAAGAGGTTTTTAGGGGGTGAGTTTGATAACTATCGCAGTATGTTCAATATTGCTGACATAATCAGTGCAGGATCTTGCCGCTAGTTTACAACTCGCCTTCGATAGCGGCGCAAAACGAGTTCTGTTGCCGATATCCTCGGCTATGGATATTCCAACAGTTCCGGCAGAGTTGTTTACCAAGTTTCAGGTAAGTTTTTACTCAGAACCGGTTGATGCGGTTTATAAGGCGCTGGATGTGAATTAACACATTCCTCAGCTTATTTACAAAAGGATTATTCCCATTTGATATAATATCAGTGCCAATTTACTTTTTTCAATGGAATATATCTCGGCTAAATAACAATAAAACTTATCGCTAATGGATTAAATAAACAATTTTCTAATTTATTTCACCACCTTTGATATAGAAATTGATGGTGTTGTCGCTGCCATTGCTTATGGTGATGATAAAATCCACGTTTCTGGATCGGTGCGTAGAAAATCATCACTACCTTGATATTTTGATGAGATATGATCATACCGTTCCGTAGTACCAATTTCAACTTCAGGCTAAACCCCAACATTAAAAAAATTAGAGTTATTCACTGATTATATTATCAATAATATAATCAGTGAATAACATGGACTATATAATAAATTGCTCTAATCATTTCCCTTACGAATATATGGGCCAAAAGCCCAAGAATCATAATAAGGGTGATGGACTAATTTTTCATTAAATCGAACACTATAAGTTAATTTTTTTATATTTTTACGTACAGCATTAATACTGGGCAAAGAGGAAAGATAATCTATAAACTTATCGATAGTGATTTTCCCTTCGCAACACTCAAACCCATCAATGATATTTTTCGCCATTTTTCCATTTTCATTTGTTTGATATATCACTCCAGGTATTCGTTGAAAAAAACTAGATAATGCATATTTGTCCGCTACATATGTATCATCCACATGATATTTCCCACCGAGCATAGTTGTAGTAACAATAAGCTTATACACACCTTTGGGTTGCCATGTTGATGGTAGTTCGAATTCTTTAATGATCACATCAAGATGATTAAGATAATGTTCAGAAATTCGATTTATTTGTTGAATATAAGAACGCATAAATTTATTATTATGATCATGTATTAATGAGCTATCTCCAACGATGTTACACACTTGCTGATAGTACTTACCATAATATATTGGTTGACCATTTGATTTTAGTTCTGTAAAAATCAAACAATCATCCAGGAGAATCACGCAATCGTACTGATAATTAGCATGAGCATCAATTGGAGAAGCTTTAATCCCCGCATCACGAACTTGTTTTATAAATTGTTGCTCATGAAATCGCCCTTTACTTGCTTGAGAAATTTTTTTGGAACCAAATAATGACATTAGAGAGCGAGTCACTGAGCTATTTGCTATTAATGCAGGCATTAAGCATAAACCGTCCATACAGGGAATAAATGGGCAATCATTAAGATCATGTGATTTTGAATTGAAGGTAAAATAATCTATCAGTTTTTTTGCTGCATCTGCTGCAATCCCCTTACGTTGAAAGAATGATAACCAACTCTCACGGCTTTTTATGATCAGCCAGCGATCCAACTGTAGGGGTATAGGTTTTGTCGATGAAAATCTTTTGCTCATTTCTTCTTTAGATAACTCGACTAAACATTGATAAGCGTGCACCCAATTAAATAATGATATATTCCCATATTCTTCATGAAGGTCATCAGGAGACATATTTTCCAACTCGCTTAAATGAAATGAGCTAAAAACGCCATCAGAATTTAAGTAAGATGGCATATGATCCTTTACCCAACTATTTAGATGAAAATGTTTGTTTCTAAATTCATGAACTTCGCTATATAGATGTGACGCTCTCATCATTAGTCTATTTCTTGCAATCTCATAATCTCGGTATAAACAAAAACTATCAACCTCAAGAGAGTAAATGTTATTATCCAATTTTGTAAATACTGCACTACTTAGTCTGAAAAAGTCTCTTACTCTGCTTAATGAGTCAAAAACATTCCACTCATTAAGGTACCCTCCCATTGAAAGCAAGGTTTGTTTATTCACACAAGAAGTTAGTTTCAATGGCCCATGAGTCCGTAAATAAGAAAATATTCTTCCGGTGTAATTGGCTACCTCATCAAATGCCCTATCGATAACTCGAAAATATTCGATATCAGGTTCAGCATGAATATTAATATTTTCAGAAACGATAAATAATGGAAAAATCCTCTTCATTTTTTTAGGATCATTGACCACAACCAAGGATGATAATGATGATAAAAACATCTCACAAAACATGATGAGATTAAGTATTAATGCATGTGATTTTTTTGTATTTTTACGCCAAATACCAGCACATTTTGCAGCCGCAAAGAAAGAATTATTTATATCATGCATAATTTTACATTGACTCTCGAACTCAGAGATTAGTTCAATGTTATCAGGAAATGAGTTTACTAGCTCATTAATACATTTTTTGAATGTATTGTTATACTCAACTTCAGTCTGAACTGAAAATCTATTATAATAGATGGAAGATATTCTCAGCACATCCAAGGCGATATCTATACTAATATCATCTCTTTTTATGTACTCACAAAAAAAAAGAACAAAACTGTTTCGGGTCGTTAGCAAGATTACTAATTCTAGTGGTATCATAAACTTTTTCCATTTTTCCATACATCCTATTGTCTAAATTACTATAAAACTAGCCACTTAACTAATAATTATAAATTTCATCTTTTACACCTTGCATTTTTATAACCAATGAAATCTACAACAAGCAACTGATGGATAATCCGATATTGGTCGCATTTAATGGCATGGTAGCAAAGTTTTCATCACATACCTCCTTTGCACCAGAATAAACGCCAGAGACCTGAAATTGCGAGTACACTACAGAAATTGTACTGCCGGTCCCATCAGCATAAAACCATAGTTACACAGGTAATCATCATTATTCACCAAGATAATAAATATTATTCGGTAGAATAGCGTTCTCAGGTGGTCAGTAAAATTGTCTTCAACAAGATGTCTGCGCATCTCGTCTGCTAGCCCTACATAACTGCTCTCGACCGAAACTATTTATTGAATGTTCACCAAGGTGGGCGTGGAGACAAAATGACGTCTTTTGATATTAGCTACCTGAGCCACATGGTCAAAACGTTCAAGTAGCATAGCGAAACCACCCTGCCCACGTAATGTGGACGATGCAGCTCCCAGCCAGAGCAAACTTGGGACCATCGACTACAAAATGAAGAATACTGAACTGCTTTTCTGGCAGGCCTATATACTGCACGGATATGGGTGATTTCAGACACAAAAAAAGCCGCTCTTAAGCGACTCGATTTGCATACGGTGTGGTGCCGAAGGCCGGACTCGAACCGGCACGTATTTCTACGGTTGATTTTGAATCAACTGCGTCTACCGATTTCGCCACTTCGGCACTGAAGAGGTATGCGGAAAACGTTGTGGATTATACCTGTCACGCGCCACCATGCAAGCGCCAGCTTGCTCCCACCTCGCTAAGTGCTGAAATTTTCAGCATTGCATACAGCGATGTGTAACCTTTGTCACACTCCAGGCACCCCGCCCTACCATGCTCTACACTTCCCAGACAACACCAGAGAAGGACAAAAATATGTCGATGATAAAAAGCTATGCCGCAAAAGAGGCTGGCGGCAAACTGGAAGTTTATGAGTACGATCCCGGTGAACTGAAACCACAAGATGTCGAAGTGCAGGTGGATTACTGCGGGATCTGCCATTCCGATCTGTCGATGATCGACAACGAATGGGGATTTTCACAATATCCGCTGGTTGCCGGGCATGAGGTGATTGGTCGCGTGGTGGCGCTCGGGAGCGCCGCGCAGGATAAAGGTTTGCAGGTCGGTCAGCGTGTCGGGATTGGCTGGACGGCGCGAAGCTGTGGTCACTGCGATGCCTGTATTAGCGGTAATCAGATCAACTGCGAGCAAGGTGCGGTGCCAACAATTATGAATCACGGCGGTTTTGCCGAGAAGTTGCGTGCAGACTGGCAATGGGTGATTCCACTGCCGGAAAATATCGATATCGAATCCGCCGGGCCGCTGCTGTGTGGTGGTATCACGGTCTTCAAACCACTGTTAATGCACCATATCACTGCCACCAGCCGCGTTGGGGTAATTGGTATTGGCGGGCTGGGGCATATCGCTATAAAACTTCTGCACGCAATGGGATGCGAGGTGACGGCCTTTAGTTCTAATCCGGCGAAAGAGCAGGAAGTGCTGGCGATGGGTGCCGATAAAGTAGTGAATAGCCGCGATCCGCAGGCACTGAAAGCACTGGCGGGGCAGTTTGATCTCATTATCAACACCGTCAACGTCAGCCTCGACTGGCAGCCTTATTTTGAGACGCTGACGTATGGCGGTAATTTCCATACAGTCGGCGCGGTCCTCACGCCGCTGTCTGTTCCGGCCTTTACGTTAATTGCGGGCGACCGCAGCGTCTCTGGTTCAGCAACAGGTACACCTTATGAGCTGCGTAAGCTGATGCGCTTTGCCGCCCGCAGCAAGGTTGCGCCGACTACCGAACTGTTCCCGATGTCGAAAATTAACGACGCCATTCAGCATGTACGCGATGGTAAAGCGCGCTACCGCGTGGTGTTGAAAGCAGATTTTTGAAAATCATTCGCAGCGCTGATCTGAGGCGCTGCCCTCTTTCGCACATATTCTGTTTTGTCTTATCGCCAGCACAGCCTGCCGACATTGTTCGGTGACATTGGCAATATCATGGTTGATATCAATGCGCACAATATCCTGTTCATCTGCTTGTGGTCGCTCCAGCGCCTCAAACTGACTTTTTAGTAACGCTACCGGCATAAAATGCCCAGCCCGACGCTGCATTCGCGCGAGAATAGTTTCATAATCGCCATCTAACCAGAGGAAATGAACATGGGGGCTACCCTTGCGTAAAATATCACGATACTGTTTTTTTAATGATGAACAGACAATAAATCCTGTTTCATTCTTTTTATAAAGACTGTATGAAGCATCATTTAAGCGTTCCAGCCAGGGAAGTCGATCTTCATCAGATAATGGAATGCCTTGCGACATTTTATCTATATTTTTGGCTGGATGAAGATCGTCACCATCAATAAATTTCGCAGACAATAACGCGGCAACCTTGCTACCAATTAATGTTTTACCACTCCCTGATACGCCCATCAAAATAAAGCTTTCACCCGCCATTTAAAATCTCCTGAATCATCTTACCTGCGGCGATACTACGCCTGGCGGCATAATAATTTCACGTTTTTTTATTTCTGTTGATAAGAATTACAAGGCACATCACGTTATGCGTAACATAGTAATGTAACAATTTTCTGACGTGATCTTCATCACAAATAATGACAATTAAAACCGCTTAAATGCTTCCGAGGTGTCTACCTGACCAGTGAGGAATTTATGCAAGTGAAAACACAGTCCTGCGTTGTTGCGGGCAAGAAAACTGTTGCCGTTACCGAGCAGACGATAGATTGGAATAATAATGGAACATTAGTACAAATAACCCGAGGTGGAATTTGCGGTTCCGATTTACATTATTATCAGGAAGGAAAAGTAGGTAATTTCATGATAAAGGCACCGATGGTGTTAGGTCATGAAGTTATCGGTAAAGTTATTCATAGCGACTCATCAGAATTACATGAAGGGCAAACGGTAGCCATTAATCCGTCTAAACCTTGCGGTCACTGCAAATACTGCATTGAACATAACGAGAATCAGTGTACAGAGATGCGTTTTTTTGGCAGTGCCATGTATTTCCCTCATGTTGATGGTGGCTTTACCCGTTATAAAATGGTTGAAACGTCGCAATGTGTCCCTTATCCGGCCAAAGCTGACGAAAAGGTTATGGCTTTTGCCGAACCTTTAGCCGTCGCGATTCATGCCGCACATCAGGCCGGCGAGTTACAGGGCAAGCGAGTATTTATTTCCGGTGTTGGGCCCATTGGCTGCCTGATTGTCAGTGCTGTGAAAACACTGGGGGCCTCGGAAATTGTCTGTGCCGATGTGAGTCCCCGTTCCCTTTTGCTGGCCAAAGAGATGGGGGCGGATGTGCTCGTAAACCCACAAAACGACGATATGGATCACTGGAAAGCGGAAAAAGGCTATTTCGATGTCAGCTTTGAAGTGTCCGGTCATCCTTCATCAGTGAATACCTGTCTGGAAGTCACTCGTGCACGCGGCGTAATGGTGCAGGTAGGTATGGGAGGCGCGATGGCAGAATTCCCAATGATGACGTTGATTGGTAAGGAGATTTCACTCAAAGGCTCTTTCCGTTTTACCAGCGAATTTAATACCGCAGTGTCATGGCTGGCGAATGGCGTTATCAATCCACTGCCTTTACTGAGTGCTGAATATCCCTTCACTGACCTGGAAGAGGCGCTACGTTTCGCCGGTGATAAAACCCAGGCAGCAAAAGTCCAGCTTGTTTTCTAAGAGATAAATAAAGGAATAATACAATGAACGATCTATTTTCACTGGCAGGAAAAAATATCTTGATTACCGGTTCAGCACAGGGCATTGGCTTTTTACTGGCAACCGGCCTGGGTAAATATGGCGCACAAATAATTATTAATGATATTACTGCCGAACGCGCAGAACTTGCTGTAGAAAAACTCCGCCAGGAGGGTATTCGGGCCGTTGCCGCACCTTTTAATGTTACCCATAAACATGAAATTGATACCGCCGTTGAACATATCGAAAAGGACATCGGCCCCATTGATGTGCTGGTGAATAACGCCGGTATCCAGCGCCGTCATCCTTTTACTGAGTTCCCTGAACAAGAGTGGAATGATGTGATCGCAGTAAACCAGACCGCCGTGTTCCTGGTGTCGCAAGCGGTAACTCGTCACATGGTTGAACGCAAGGCGGGTAAAGTTATTAATATTTGCTCGATGCAAAGCGAACTGGGACGTGACACCATCACCCCTTATGCCGCATCGAAAGGAGCGGTAAAAATGCTCACCCGCGGCATGTGCGTCGAGCTGGCGCGCCACAATATTCAGGTCAACGGTATTGCGCCGGGCTATTTCAAAACAGAAATGACTAAAGCACTGGTTGAGGACGAAGCCTTCACCGCCTGGTTGTGCAAACGGACCCCCGCCGCACGCTGGGGCGATCCGCAGGAACTGATTGGTGCTGCGGTGTTCCTTTCTTCAAAAGCCTCTGATTTCGTAAACGGCCACCTGTTGTTTGTTGATGGCGGCATGTTGGTGGCTGTTTAACAGCCACTACCCTGCGTGCAGCGCGAAAGCGCTGCTTTTCTGGCACTAATAAGAGATAAAGACTATGCCATTAATCATTATTGCGGCAGGCGTCGCGCTGCTTCTTATCCTGATGATCGGCTTTAAAGTTAACGGCTTTATTGCCCTCGTTCTGGTAGCTGCCGTCGTCGGATTTGCCGAAGGGATGGATGCACAGGCCGTCCTGCACTCTATACAAAATGGTATCGGCAGCACGCTCGGCGGGCTGGCAATGATCCTCGGTTTCGGGGCCATGTTAGGCAAGCTGATTTCTGATACGGGCGCGGCACAACGTATCGCCACTACGCTGATTGCTACTTTTGGTAAAAAACGCGTGCAATGGGCGCTAGTGATCACCGGTCTGGTTGTGGGCCTCGCCATGTTTTTTGAAGTGGGTTTTGTCCTGCTGTTGCCGTTGGTATTTACCATCGTAGCATCATCAGGATTACCCCTGTTGTATGTTGGCGTACCAATGGTAGCAGCGCTCTCTGTAACCCACTGTTTTCTGCCGCCACATCCTGGTCCTACTGCCATCGCGACTATCTTTGAGGCTAATCTCGGAACGACTCTACTGTATGGATTTATCATTACCATTCCGACAGTTATTGTCGCAGGACCGCTGTTTTCTAAACTGCTAACTCGCTTTGAGAAAGCACCACCAGAAGGCTTATTTAATCCTCATCTGTTTAGCGAAGAGGAGATGCCCTCCTTCTGGAACAGTATTTTCGCTGCCGTGATCCCGGTCATCCTGATGGCTATCGCCGCCGTTTGTGAAATTACGTTACCGAAAACTAACACCGTGCGCCTCTTCTTTGAATTTGTCGGTAACCCTGCCGTTGCACTGTTTATTGCCATTGTTATTGCGATTTTCACACTGGGCCGACGTAATGGACGCACCATCGAGCAAATCATGGATATCATTGGGGATTCTATAGGCGCTATCGCGATGATTGTGTTTATTATCGCTGGCGGCGGCGCGTTTAAGCAGGTATTAGTAGATAGCGGTGTCGGGCAGTATATTTCACACTTAATGACCGGAACTACGCTTTCGCCGTTATTGATGTGCTGGACTGTTGCGGCGCTGTTGCGTATCGCTCTGGGCTCTGCCACCGTCGCGGCCATTACCACCGCGGGTGTGGTGTTGCCGATTATCAACGTTACCCATGCCGATCCCGCTTTAATGGTACTGGCAACCGGTGCGGGCAGCGTGATCGCGTCACACGTAAACGACCCTGGCTTCTGGCTATTTAAAGGGTATTTTAATCTGACGGTTGGTGAAACGTTGCGTACCTGGACGGTGATGGAAACCCTTATTTCTATTATGGGTTTGCTGGGCGTGTTAGCCATTAACGCCGTATTGCACTGAAAGAATAAAATATTGTGATGTAGTTTCGGGGGAAGATTGAAGATTCCCCCGACGTTGGGAGAAGTTATGCGCAATCACAGAATTTCTTTACAGGATATCGCTACGCTGGCTGGCGTAACAAAAATGACCGTGAGTCGTTATATCCGCTCGCCGAAAAAGGTGGCAAAGGAAACAGGCGAGCGCATCGCCAAAATTATGGAAGAGATCAATTATATCCCTAATCGCGCTCCCGGCATGTTGTTGAATGCACAAAGTTATACCCTCGGTATCTTGATTCCGTCATTTCAAAATCAACTCTTCGCTGACATTCTCGCGGGAATAGAATCCGTCACCTCTGAGCATAATTATCAGACCCTTATTGCTAATTACAATTACGATCGCGATTCCGAAGAAGAGTCGGTGATTAACCTGCTCTCTTATAACATTGACGGGATTATTCTTTCGGAAAAATATCACACCATCAGGACGGTGAAATTTCTGCGTTCAGCCACCATTCCGGTCGTGGAATTGATGGATGTACAGGGAGAACGGCTGGATATGGAGGTCGGTTTTGATAATCGGCAGGCCGCTTTTGACATGGTGTGTACCATGCTGGATAAGCGAGTCAGGCGCAAAATTCTGTATCTCGGTTCCAAAGATGACACCCGCGATGAACAGCGTTATCAGGGGTATTGCGATGCGATGATGCTGCATAATCTTTCCCCGTTACGCATGAATCCACGCGCCATCTCATCCATTCATTTAGGAATGCAATTAATGCGTGATGCCCTTAGCGCAAACCCGGATTTAGACGGTGTATTTTGCACCAATGACGATATTGCGATGGGTGCGCTTCTGCTGTGCCGCGAGCGAAACCTCGCCGTGCCAGAACAAATTTCCATTGCGGGTTTTCATGGGCTGGAGATTGGCAGGCAAATGATCCCAAGCCTCGCCAGCGTAATTACTCCCCGTTTTGATATTGGTCGGATGGCCGCCCAAATGTTGCTGAGAAAAATTAAAAATAACGATCACAACCACAACACTGTTGACCTCGGGTATCAGATTTAT
The DNA here is from genome assembly GCF_030295215.1 of Escherichia sp. KS167_9B. Taxonomy (NCBI): domain Bacteria; kingdom Pseudomonadati; phylum Pseudomonadota; class Gammaproteobacteria; order Enterobacterales; family Enterobacteriaceae; genus Escherichia; species Escherichia sp. KS167_9B. The sequence goes on along the minus strand of NZ_AP025754.1, from coordinate 5,183,921 downwards.
CACGGTAACACGCTTTAGGTTATTTTCTCTTCATTACACGTATTCTCTTTGCCGGACGTTGCCTATACTCCAGGCAGGAAACTGGAGGAAATCTCATGAGCGAACCCCTGTTAATTGCCCGCACGTCGGACACAGAACTGTTTTTACTGCCGGGAATGGCTAACCGTCACGGGCTGATTACTGGCGCAACGGGGACGGGTAAAACCGTTACGCTGCAAAAACTGGCGGAGTCATTGTCGGAAATCGGTGTTCCGGTGTTTATGGCCGATGTAAAAGGCGATCTGACCGGCGTCGCGCAGGCAGGAACTGCGTCGGAAAAACTGCTCGCAAGGCTGAAAAACATCGGCGTCAACGACTGGCAACCGCATGCTAATCCGGTGGTGGTGTGGGATATCTTTGGCGAGAAAGGCCATCCGGTGCGGGCGACGGTTTCAGACCTGGGGCCGCTGTTGCTGGCGCGACTGTTGAATCTCAACGATGTGCAATCTGGCGTGCTGAATATTATCTTCCGCATTGCTGATGATCAGGGGCTGTTACTGCTCGACTTTAAAGATTTGCGGGCGATTACCCAGTACATCGGCGATAACGCCAAATCCTTCCAGAATCAGTACGGTAATATCAGTAGCGCATCGGTTGGTGCCATCCAGCGCGGGCTGTTGTCGCTGGAACAACAAGGCGCAGCACACTTTTTTGGCGAGCCGATGCTGGATATCAAAGACTGGATGCGCACCGATGCCAATGGTAAAGGGGTTATCAATATCCTCAGCGCCGAGAAGCTCTACCAGATGCCGAAACTGTATGCCGCCAGCCTGCTGTGGATGCTTTCAGAGTTATATGAACAATTACCTGAAGCGGGCGATCTGGAGAAACCAAAACTGGTGTTTTTCTTCGACGAAGCACATCTGCTGTTTAACGATGCGCCACAGGTACTGCTGGATAAGATTGAGCAGGTGATAAGGCTTATTCGCTCAAAAGGCGTGGGCGTCTGGTTCGTTTCGCAAAACCCGTCAGATATTCCGGATAATGTGCTCGGACAGCTAGGTAATCGCGTTCAACACGCTTTGCGGGCTTTTACGCCCAAAGATCAGAAAGCAGTAAAAGCTGCGGCGCAAACCATGCGGGCCAATCCGGCGTTTGATACCGAAAAGGCAATCCAGGAACTGGGGACCGGCGAGGCGTTAATCTCGTTTCTCGATGCGAAAGGAAGTCCTTCAGTGGTGGAACGGGCGATGGTTATCGCGCCTTGTTCGCGAATGGGGCCGGTGACGGAAGATGAGCGTAACGGCCTGATTAATCACTCCCCGGTGTATGGCAAGTACGAGGATGACGTGGACCGGGAATCCGCCTATGAGATGTTGCAAAAAGGCTTTCAGGCCAGTACCGGGCAGCAAAATAATCCTCCTGCGAAAGGGAAAGAGGTGGCGGTGGATGACGGTATTCTTGGTGGATTGAAGGATATTTTGTTTGGCACTACCGGACCACGCGGCGGGAAGAAAGATGGTGTGGTGCAAACAATGGCGAAAAGCGCCGCCCGCCAGGTGACGAATCAGATTGTACGCGGTGTGCTGGGGAGTTTGCTGGGGGGGAGAAAAAGGTAAGTCAGGTGCGATTTGTCTTTGCTTGATGCGACGCTGGCGCGTCTTATCATGCCTACACCACTGCAATATATTGAATTTTCATGATTTTTCAGGCATGAACAAAGCACACTTTGCTAACAATAATAAAGGGAGCTTTCGCTCCCCTTATACGTTCATCCAGTTACGATTTTCTCATTAACAGCCACAGGCTGATTAAGAAGAAGCTGGCGCTTGGCAACAGTGCGCCGATGATCGGCGGGATGCCGTAAACCAGCGTCAGCGGGCCGAAGATCTGGTCCAGTACGTAGAAGACAAAACCGAAGCTGATACCGGTGACCACACGCACGCCCATCGGCACGCTACGCAGTGGGCCGAAGATGAACGACAGCGCCATCAGCATCATCACCGCCACAGATAGCGGCTGGAAGATTTTGCTCCACATGTTGAGCTGATAACGTCCGGCATCCTGACCGCTCGACTTCAGATACTTCACATAGTTGTGCAAACCACTGATGGAGAGTGCATCCGGGTCCAGCGCCACCACGCCCAGTTTGTCCGGCGTGAGGTTGGTTTTCCAGGTACCGCTCACCGTCTGTGAACCAGTGATCTGTTTCGGATTGGTCAGATCAGATTCATCAACCTGCGACAGACGCCATACTTTATGTTCCGGGTCAAACTTCGCGGTAGCGGCATAGCGTACAGATTGCAGACGACGATTCTCATTAAAGGCATAGATACTGATGCCACTTAACTCTTCGTCACCTTTAACCCGCTCAATGTAGACGAAGTTGTTGCCATCTTTTGCCCATAAGCCTTGCTGGGTAGAGAGCAACGAGCCACCGTACATCGCCTGCGCACGGTAGTTACGCGCCATCTGCTCGCCCTGCGGTGCGACCCATTCGCCAATCGCCATCGTCAACAAGACCAGCGGAATGGCGGTTTTCATCACCGACAGCGCCACCTGCATACGGGTAAAACCAGAAGCCTGCATGACCACCAGTTCGCTGCGCTGTGCCAGCATCCCCAACCCAAGTAATGCACCCAGCAGAGCCGCCATCGGGAAGAAGATTTGCACATCTTTCGGCACGCTCAGCAAGGTATACATTCCTGCGCCTAACGCGTCGTAACTCCCCTGCCCGGCTTTTTTCAGCTGATCGACAAACTTGATAATGCCCGACAGCGACACCAGCATGAACAGCGTCATCATGATGGTGGTGAAAATAGTTTTACCGATATAGCGGTCAAGTACGCCAAAAGGTTGCATCACACCGCTCCTTTACGCGAAAAACTGGCGCGCAGGCGGCGGACCGGCACGGTGTCCCAAAGGTTGAGAACAATCGCCAAAGCCAGATAAATCAGGTTTACGGTCCACATCCACAGCGTCGGGTCCAGCTTACCTTTACCGCCGTTCGATTTCAGGGAGGTCTGGATCAGGAAGAACAACAGATACAGCAGCATGGCTGGCAGCATCGACAGTACGCGCCCCTGACGCGGGTTAACCACGCTCAGCGGAACGACCATAAGCGCCATCATAAACACGGTGAATACCAGCGTGATACGCCAGTTCAGTTCTGCGCGGGCACGATCGGTGTCAGTGTTCCACAATGTGCGCATGTCCATCTGGTCGGTATCGTTCGGGTCGAGCGCCACCGCCTGGTGACCAATGATCGCCTGATAATCCTGGAAGTCCGTAATGCGGAAATCGCGTAACAGTGCAGTGCCTTCGAAGCGCGTTCCCTGGTTGAGAGTGACGACCTGGGAGCCGTCGCGCAGCTGGGTTAAATGTCCGGAATCGGCCACCACCACAGAAGGACGTGCATTACCTTTTGGTCGAATTTGCGCGAGGAACACATCTTTGAAATCGCTGCCGTCAACGCTTTCGATGAACAGCACCGAGCTGCCATTAGTCGCTTGCTGGAATTGCCCTTGCGCCAGCGCCGCCATGCCAGGGTTCGCTTTCGCTTCTGCTAACACTTCATCCTGATGACGCGATGACCACGGTCCCGCCCACATCACGTTAACCGCCGCGACGATTGCCGTGAATACCGCAAGGATCATTGCCGCTTTCACCAGCACCGCTTTGCTCAGGCCGCAGGCATGCATTACCGTAATTTCACTTTCGGTATACAGTTTGCCCAGCGTCATCAGCAGCCCGAGGAACAGGCTTAATGGCAGGATAAGCTGCGCCATTTCCGGCACGCCCAACCCGAGAAGGGAGAGCACCAGATTCGCCGGAATATCGCCGTCAACCGCTGCGCCGAGGATCCTCACTAACTTTTGACAGAAAAAGATCAAAAGCAAGATGAAGAGTATCGCCAGCTGGCTTTTGAGCGTCTCCCGCACCAGATATCTTATGATTATCACTTTAAATACGCCCGTAAAAACTCGTCTTTTGCAGGATTTTAGCTTGTTTCATGGCTTAAACGTCATTTATTCTCTTGAGTCGTCGAAATCGTCGCTAAGATAATTATACTCAACGGATTCACCTCTCAGATTTTGTTCTGACGTGCCAATGCCGTAATAACGTTAAGATTAACACGAAGTCATCGCAACAGCGGACATGAGTTACGAAAGCTTGCAATTCTATCTGTAGCCACCGCCGTTGTCTTTAAGATTCAGGAGCGTAGTGCATGGAGTTTAGTGTAAAAAGCGGTAGCCCGGAGAAACAGCGGAGTGCCTGCATCGTCGTGGGCGTCTTCGAACCACGTCGCCTTTCTCCGATTGCAGAACAGCTCGATAAAATCAGCGATGGGTACATCAGCGCCCTGCTACGTCGGGGCGAACTGGAAGGAAAACCGGGGCAGACACTGTTGCTGCACCATGTGCCAAACGTGCTTTCTGAACGCATCCTCCTTATTGGTTGCGGCAAAGAACGTGAACTGGATGAGCGTCAGTACAAGCAGGTTATTCAGAAAACCATTAATACGCTGAATGATACTGGCTCGATGGAAGCCGTCTGTTTCCTGACTGAACTGCACGTTAAAGGCCGTAACAACTACTGGAAAGTGCGTCAGGCTGTCGAGACAGCAAAAGAGACGCTCTACAGTTTCGATCAGTTGAAAACGAATAAGAGCGAACCGCGTCGCCCGCTGCGTAAGATGGTGTTCAACGTGCCGACCCGCCGTGAACTGACCAGCGGTGAGCGCGCGATCCAGCACGGTCTGGCGATTGCCGCCGGGATAAAAGCAGCGAAAGATCTCGGTAATATGCCGCCGAATATCTGTAACGCCGCTTACCTCGCCTCTCAGGCGCGCCAGTTGGCTGACAGCTACAGCAAGAATGTCATCACCCGCGTTATCGGCGAACAGCAGATGAAAGAGCTGGGGATGCACTCTTATCTGGCGGTTGGTCAGGGTTCGCAAAACGAATCGCTGATGTCGGTGATTGAGTACAAAGGCAACGCGTCGGAAGATGCACGCCCAATCGTGCTGGTCGGTAAAGGTTTAACCTTCGACTCCGGCGGTATCTCCATCAAGCCTTCAGAAGGCATGGATGAGATGAAGTACGATATGTGCGGCGCGGCGGCGGTTTACGGCGTGATGCGTATGGTCGCGGAGCTGCAACTGCCGATTAACGTTATTGGCGTGCTGGCAGGCTGCGAAAACATGCCTGGCGGACGTGCCTATCGTCCGGGCGATGTGTTAACCACCATGTCCGGTCAAACCGTAGAAGTGCTGAATACCGACGCCGAAGGCCGCCTGGTACTGTGCGATGTGTTAACTTACGTTGAGCGTTTTGAGCCGGAAGCGGTGATTGACGTGGCGACGCTGACTGGTGCCTGCGTTATCGCGCTGGGTCATCACATTACCGGCTTGATGGCGAACCATAACCCACTGGCCCATGAGCTGATTGCTGCATCTGAACAATCCGGTGACCGCGCATGGCGTTTACCGCTGGGTGATGAGTATCAGGAACAGCTGGAGTCCAATTTTGCCGATATGGCGAACATTGGCGGTCGTCCTGGCGGGGCGATTACCGCAGGTTGCTTCCTGTCGCGCTTTACCCGTAAGTACAACTGGGCGCACCTGGATATCGCCGGTACCGCCTGGCGTTCTGGTAAAGCAAAAGGCGCAACCGGTCGCCCGGTGGCGTTGCTGGCACAGTTCCTGCTGAACCGCGCCGGGTTTAACGGCGAAGAGTAATTGCATCAGGCAAGGCTGTTATTGTCGGATGCGGCGTAAACGCCTTATCCGACCTACACAGAGCACCGGACCCGTAGGCCTGATAAGACGCGGCAGCGTCGCATCAGGCAAAGTTGTTATTGTCGGATGCGGCGTGAGCGCCTTATCCGACCTACACAGCAATGAACTCGTAGGCCTGATAAGACGCGGCAGCGTCGCATCAGGCAATGCTGTGTATTACCAAATGCATATTTAAATCCACCACAAGAAGCCCCATTTATGAAAAACGCGACGTTCTATCTTCTGGACAATGACACCACCGTCGATGGCTTAAGCGCCGTTGAGCAACTGGTGTGTGAAATTGCCGCAGAACGTTGGCGCAGCGGTAAGCGCGTGCTCATCGCTTGTGAAGATGAAAAGCAGGCTTACCGGCTGGATGAAGCCCTGTGGGCGCGTCCGGCAGAAAGCTTTGTTCCGCATAATTTAGCGGGAGAAGGACCGCGCGGCGGTGCGCCGGTGGAGATCGCCTGGCCGCAAAAGCGTAGCAGCAGCCCGCGCGATATATTGATTAGTCTGCGAACAAGCTTTGCAGATTTTGCCACCGCTTTCACAGAAGTGGTAGACTTCGTTCCTTATGAAGATTCTCTGAAACAACTGGCGCGCGAACGCTATAAAGCCTACCGCGTGGCTGGTTTCAACCTGAATACGGCAACCTGGAAATAATGGAAAAGACATACAACCCACAAGATATCGAACAGCCGCTTTACGAGCACTGGGAAAAGCAGGGCTACTTTAAGCCTAATGGCGATGAAAGCCAGGAAAGTTTCTGCATCATGATCCCGCCGCCGAACGTCACCGGCAGTTTGCATATGGGTCACGCCTTCCAGCAAACCATCATGGATACCATGATCCGCTATCAGCGCATGCAGGGCAAAAACACCCTGTGGCAGGTCGGTACTGACCACGCCGGGATCGCTACCCAGATGGTCGTTGAGCGCAAGATTGCCGCAGAAGAAGGTAAAACCCGTCACGACTACGGCCGCGAAGCTTTCATCGACAAAATCTGGGAATGGAAAGCGGAATCCGGCGGCACCATTACCCGTCAGATGCGCCGTCTCGGCAACTCCGTGGACTGGGAGCGTGAACGCTTCACCATGGACGAAGGTCTGTCCAATGCGGTGAAAGAAGTTTTCGTTCGTCTGTATAAAGAAGACCTGATTTACCGTGGCAAGCGCCTGGTAAACTGGGACCCGAAACTGCGCACCGCTATCTCTGACCTGGAAGTGGAAAACCGCGAATCGAAAGGTTCGATGTGGCACATCCGCTATCCGCTGGCTGACGGCGCGAAAACCGCAGATGGTAAAGATTATCTGGTGGTTGCGACTACCCGTCCGGAAACCCTACTGGGCGATACCGGCGTAGCCGTTAACCCGGAAGATCCGCGTTACAAAGATCTGATTGGCAAATATGTCATTCTGCCGCTGGTTAACCGTCGTATTCCGATCGTTGGCGACGAACACGCCGACATGGAAAAAGGCACCGGCTGCGTGAAAATCACTCCGGCGCACGACTTTAACGACTATGAAGTCGGTAAACGTCACGCGCTGCCGATGATCAACATCCTGACCTTTGACGGTGATATCCGTGAAAGCGCCCAGGTGTTCGATACCAAAGGTAACGAATCTGACGTTTATTCCAGCGAAATCCCGGCAGAGTTCCAGAAACTCGAGCGTTTTGCTGCACGTAAAGCAGTCGTTGCTGCGGTTGATGCACTCGGCCTGCTGGAAGAAATTAAACCGCACGACCTGACCGTTCCTTACGGCGACCGTGGCGGCGTGGTTATCGAACCGATGCTGACCGACCAGTGGTACGTGCGTGCCGATGTACTGGCGAAACCGGCAGTTGAAGCGGTTGAGAACGGCGACATTCAGTTCGTACCGAAGCAGTACGAAAACATGTACTTCTCCTGGATGCGCGATATTCAGGACTGGTGTATCTCTCGTCAGCTGTGGTGGGGTCACCGCATCCCGGCATGGTATGACGACGCGGGTAACGTTTATGTTGGCCGCAACGAAGACGAAGTGCGTAAAGAAAATAACCTCGGTGCTGATGTTGCCCTGCGTCAGGACGAAGATGTTCTCGACACCTGGTTCTCCTCCGCACTGTGGACCTTCTCTACCCTTGGCTGGCCGGAAAACACCGACGCCCTGCGTCAGTTCCACCCAACCAGCGTGATGGTATCTGGTTTCGACATCATCTTCTTCTGGATTGCCCGCATGATCATGATGACCATGCACTTCATCAAAGATGAAAATGGCAAACCGCAGGTGCCGTTCCACACCGTTTACATGACCGGTCTGATTCGTGATGACGAAGGTCAAAAGATGTCCAAATCCAAGGGTAACGTGATTGACCCGCTGGATATGGTTGACGGTATTTCGCTGCCGGAACTGCTGGAAAAACGTACCGGTAATATGATGCAGCCGCAGTTGGCGGACAAAATCCGTAAGCGCACCGAGAAGCAGTTCCCGAACGGCATTGAGCCGCACGGTACTGACGCGCTGCGCTTCACCCTGGCGGCGCTGGCTTCTACCGGTCGTGACATCAACTGGGATATGAAGCGTCTGGAAGGCTACCGTAACTTCTGTAACAAGCTGTGGAACGCCAGCCGCTTTGTGCTGATGAACACAGAAGGTCAGGATTGCGGCTTTAACGGCGGTGAAATGACGCTGTCGCTGGCGGACCGCTGGATTCTGGCAGAATTCAACCAGACCATCAAAGCATACCGCGAAGCGCTGGACAGCTTCCGCTTCGATATCGCCGCAGGCATTCTGTATGAATTCACATGGAACCAGTTCTGCGACTGGTATCTGGAGCTGACCAAGCCGGTAATGAACGGTGGCACCGAAGCCGAACTGCGCGGTACTCGCCATACACTGGTGACTGTACTGGAAGGTCTGCTGCGCCTCGCGCATCCGATCATTCCGTTCATCACCGAAACCATCTGGCAGCGTGTGAAAGTACTTTGCGGTATCACTGCCGACACCATCATGCTGCAACCGTTCCCGCAGTATGATGCATCTCAGGTTGATGAAGCCGCACTGGCCGACACCGAGTGGCTGAAACAGGCGATCGTTGCTGTACGTAACATCCGTGCAGAAATGAACATCGCGCCGGGCAAACCGCTGGAGCTGTTGCTTCGTGGTTGCAGCGCGGATGCAGAGCGTCGCGTAAATGAAAACCATGGCTTCCTGCAAACGCTGGCGCGTCTGGAAAGCATCACCGTGCTGCCTGCCGATGACAAAGGTCCGGTTTCCGTTACCAAGATCATCGACGGTGCAGAGCTGCTGATCCCGATGGCTGGCCTCATCAACAAAGAAGATGAGCTGGCGCGTCTGGCGAAAGAAGTGGCGAAGATTGAAGGTGAAATCAGCCGTATCGAGAACAAACTGGCGAATGAAGGCTTTGTAGCGCGCGCACCAGAAGCGGTCATCGCGAAAGAGCGTGAGAAGCTGGAAGGTTATGCGGAAGCGAAAGCGAAACTGATTGAGCAGCAGGCTGTTATCGCCGCGCTGTAATCAACACCGTGATGAAAACGAAGGCCGGAGCATGCTCCGGCCTTTTTTATCTCTTACAGAAATGGTAAAGAAGGCATAACTCCCCGAGAAATACTGGCTAAGAAGCCTTTATCTGGTTGTTCTTCTTTATTGATTAAAGGAAGGTCATCCAAATCGCCCAGCAAATACGTATTTTTTGCCTGCCAGTCAATCATCCATATTTTCAACAGTGGATAAGCCAGACCGCCCGTAATCCCGGATATCACCACCAACGCACACATGCGATAAAGCATACCGTGGTACGTTAAAGTTGAGCGAAAACGAATACGCCCATCATTCAGTGACAGGTTGCTCATAAAATGGTTTCGCAACGACACCGTTAAATAACTGGTGCTAACAGCAATCCCAAAATAATAGATTAACTGCGCGATTATCATTTTACGTTGCATTTCCATAAATTGCTGTAAATTCTCAATGTCATCATTTGCATATACAGAACTATCATACGCATTTAATATTTGATCGAAGATAATATAACCAGCAACAGCGAGAAAAGGCAATAAAGCTAAAAATGCGAGAATGGCATATTTTATACAATACGTAGTATCTAATTTCACCTTGAAACGATGTATACCGAAACTGGTATTGCTCCAGAGAAAACTCATTACCAGACTATATAAAGTACCATTAAAAATACCAATGGAAACAATACCAACTATTGCCATCAGAACCATAGATATAATAACACTACTTGAACTATTGGCATGTAGCATCTTTGTCGAGATAAAGAAAACAGTCCCCATCCCAACGGCCATTAAAATCGGCAAGAAAAAGGTCACCCACCAGAACCCTTTCATAGAGCAATTAAAACTAAATCTTACGCCATTGAGACTGGTCATTAAGGCCTGATGACGCAGTCCTTTTGCTGCCATAAATATAAGCAAAACCAACAGTAACAAAGTCAAAACACAACCAACAAGCGGCATATCTGCTGACACTGTCATTAAGATTGCGAAATAGAAAAAAACAAAAACAAGACAACTAACAAAAACATTCCCACCGGTAATTCCATAAGAAAATCGTTGTCCGTTAACTTCCATATTAGCATAAAGATAACGCTTACATTTCATTAATGCCCATGGTAAATAGATACCTAACGTTATAATCGTTAACAACACATTCACCACACAAATAAGAAAATACCTCTCACCTGTACCATGAAAAACAAACGAATGGGACGGAACATCCATTTCATTAATAACTTGAGCCATAAAAAATCCCTGAATTAAAAAATCCATTGATATAACTTATATATACAGACAGTAAAATGTTCTGCCACGTTACAATACTCTTATCAGTAATAGGCTGGCAAAAACTTTATTACTTTATAAGTCGCTTGCGCACGTAAGAAGAGAGTGGTATTAAACAAATGTATAATTACTTTATTTTTATTGGGTTAAACTATGAATAACATTGCGCCGCAATCACCTGTAATGCGTCGCCTGACGCTGCAGGATAATCCTGCTATCGCCCGCGTCATTCGTCAGGTATCCGCCGAATACGGTCTTACCGCTGATAAAGGCTACACCGTCGCCGATCCGAATCTTGACGAGCTGTATCAAGTGTATAGTCAGCCTGGCCATGCATATTGGGTAGTTGAGTACGAGGGTGAAGTGGTCGGCGGCGGTGGGATAGCGCCATTAACCGGGAGTGAGTCGGACATTTGCGAACTGCAAAAGATGTATTTTCTTCCGGCTATCCGCGGCAAAGGGCTGGCAAAAAAACTGGCCTTAATGGCGATGGAGCAGGCGCGAGAGATGGGTTTCAAACGCTGCTATCTGGAAACGACAGCTTTTTTAAAGGAAGCCATTGCGCTTTATGAGCATTTGGGCTTTGAGCATATCGACTATGCGCTTGGCTGCACGGGCCATGTCGATTGTGAAGTGCGGATGTTGCGCGAACTCTAAAAAAATGCCCGCGTGTTCAACTCGCGGGCATTCGAACATTAACAACGTACGTTTTGTTTATGCCGGATGTGACATGAATGCCTTATCCGGGCAACAAATTCACCAGGTTGCAGGAACTACCTGGGCCTGATGCGCTACGCTTAATTAGTGGCGAACTCCGTCATCGTCTTCATCGACAAAATCTTCATCGTCGCCATCTTCGCCGTTAGGATCTTCAAAGTAAGTGCCCCAACCGTCGTACTCAACGTCAAATTTCTCTGCCAGCGTCATCAGTTGTTCAACCTGGGCATCGATCAGATCGGCATTCAACGCGCACTCGCTGAGGATGTCGCAGCAAATCACGATATCACCATCTTCAACTTCCAGCTCTTCTGGATCGGTCACTTCGTAACCGAGTTTAAACGCTTCAACTGCCGCTTTTTCCAGAGTTTCCAGATCGTCTGCGGAAAGATGGTGTTCGATGGTGTACAGCGCGTCCGGATCGCTGCCATCTTCCAGTAATTCTTCAATAATCAAACGTGTTTCTTCACGCTGTTCTTCCAGTTGTTCCGGGTTTGCCATGGCTCATTCCTCTTAATGTCCTGCCGATACTCTTATTGTCACACACCACTGACATTGCCTCCACCTTTGTCACAAAGTTTTATTTATCAAGCTTGCAAATGAATAATCATTCATATAGATTGAATTTTAATTCATCAAAGGCGTATGCCATGGGAGGGAAGTATGTCCAGTTTTTATCAGAAGCATTTTTTGAAGTTACTCGATTTTACCTCTTCAGATCTCACCACCCTGCTACAACTTGCCGCAACACTGAAATCCGCGAAGAAAAACGGCACTGAAGAAGCCAAACTCACTGGTAAAAACATCGCGCTCATCTTCGAAAAAGACTCGACTCGTACACGATGCTCTTTCGAAGTTGCCGCATATGATCAAGGGGCACGTGTCACTTATCTCGGTTCAAGCGGTAGCCAGATCGGTCATAAAGAATCGATTAAAGATACGGCTCGTGTTCTTGGTCGGATGTACGACGGGATTCAGTATCGCGGCTACGGTCAGGAAATTGTCGAAACACTGGCTGAATATGCGGGAGTACCTGTGTGGAATGGCCTGACGGATGAGTTTCACCCGACACAGCTGCTGGCAGATCTCCTCACGATGCAGGAACATCTGCCAGGTAAAGCGTTCAATGAAATGACGCTGGTATACGCCGGAGATGCTCGTAACAACATGGGGAACTCAATGCTGGAAGCTGCGGCGTTGACCGGGCTGGATCTGCGTTTAGTCGCGCCGAAAGCCTGCTGGCCGGAAGCATCGCTGGTCGCCGAATGCAGTGCTCTGGCACAAAAACACGGGGGTAAAATCACCTTGACGGAAGATATCGCCTCTGGGGTTAAAGGCGCAGATTTTATCTATACCGATGTCTGGGTATCGATGGGTGAGCCCAAAGAGAAATGGGCGGAGCGTATTGCCCTGCTGCGTGACTATCAGGTGAATAGCAAAATGATGGCCCTGACCGGTAATCCGCAGGTTAAATTCCTCCACTGTCTGCCTGCATTTCATGATGATCAAACCACGCTAGGTAAAAAAATGGCCGCAGAATTTGGTCTGCATGGTGGAATGGAAGTCACCGATGAAGTCTTTGAATCTCCGGCAAGTATTGTCTTTGACCAGGCAGAAAACCGGATGCACACCATAAAAGCGGTGATGGTAGCGACACTCAGTAAATAATTTGTACCTCTATAACGATGCCGGGAAATACAATATTATCCCGGCATCCTATTATTCAGCGTCAGTCTCCTGTTTCGACACATAGTTCTGTATTGCATCCTGTAGCCATTCAGGAGGTTTTCGTCCCTCCAAATATGCGTCATTAAAATCTGTTAATAGAGCACTTTTTAAATTTTTGATGATTACCAACACGTTAGTTCTAAGGTTTAATTCATTAATCGCCTTTTCTTCAATAAGTTGACCCAGTTGTTCTTTCGTAAGTTGTCTATTATTAATATCACATTCTAAGCTATCAAGTTCTCTTTTTTCCCTTGCATAACTCACAAGTAACTGAGGAAGGTACCATTTAATCATCTCAGGTTTTTTCATAAAAAAATCATTCAGAAACACCTTGTTCACCAAGATACTGACAGGTACGTCCTTAAATACTGACTGAGCATTATTAAATAGCCTTTTAATTAAATGTGATTTCTCTTGATTGCTTAAGTTTAAAACATCGACATATACAATCAACTTATCCCAAATCAACGTCTGTAAATCAGGATTATTTTTATAGGGTTCTTTATCGAGAAGGGAAAATAATGCCTCAGCTCTTTTAGACTGATCACAACCAGACTTAATATTTTTTATCACGTCGCATGCATAATCTATCTTTGCAGCAGCATTAAAATATTCGATACTTTTATTAAAACACCACTCCAGTATTTTTACATCACTCATATATGGCGATTTTAAAAAAGTTTCTAACATCGAACGGATGACCGGTGAGAGGTCAACCGGCGCATCATCTAAGGAATCAATAAGAATATGCGCTAGATCAATTTTGATCTTATTAATTTCATCATTACTTTTTTTATTATTAGTAAAGGCATCGTCAGACGCGCTGAGATTATCTATCTCTTCAAGTATGCCTTCTTCGCCCAGTAAGTCTGGAATAATTTCATTACATACATGAGGCATTATTAGCAGATGCTCTTGCTTTATTGTTGACAATGTTGTAGCCAAGGCATCTTTAAAAAAATCTTTATAGTCCTGGGCTTGCCAATTCATCTGGTTATTATTTAACTGAAGTGCTATTTCGTTGTTAATTTCACGCTGGTAACACGCCAGAACTTTATTAGTAATCAGTAGTAATGAACTCTCATCTTTTGTTTCAAAATCCGTCCCTTCAAAACGAAAAATTGACTTACCAGATTCTGTTACATCATCAAATATAATGGCTGTACGCCCTTGACGAGCCCCATTCACAGAGGGAGGGGTAAGTCTAACTTCTAAAATAACCGGGCGTATATCATCTTCCCACCCTTCAGGATTATTCATGTAAAATCGCATTATTTCACTACCATCATCTTTTTTTAAATAAGATGAGGATTTTATATTACCCATCATTTTTCTTCCCGCTTCATTGCGGCTTTCACTAAAATCTACATGTCCCAAGGTAAATATCCATGCTAGAAACTCCAAAAATGCCTTAGGAGAAAGGATATTTCTTTTGTTATGCTGCCCCTCGGCAATACGGGAAAAATTATTGATTCCCACACACCAGCTATTTAAAACATCATGTTTTGGTTTAAAATTCCTGCAGGAAGCAACGTAGTGAAAATAATCCGAATGCGATATTTTGCTCATGACGAACTCCTTGAGTTAATAAGAACGTCTAAGCATTACAAATTTTACTCACAAAAAAATATCAAAAAACGCTCTTTTCACAAACTCGCCGTAAACCTGGAGTTATTTACGGCGAAAAGTCATCACGCCATCAGCATCTTCACTACTGCTTTGCGAACCTGGGCTGGCGCGCCCACTGCGCACAGCGGTTTATGCACTTCCCCCGGATAAAACACAACAAAATCACCTTCATTAAGGATAACTGTTTTCTCATCAACGCCTTCCGGCAAAAATGCGATGTCTTTGTCTGCTAACCAGTCGGTATCCGGGGTGCCTGCAGGTTGCGTGCTGAAGGTCATGCCTTCCTGACCTTTTAACACAATCTGAATGTCGAGATAGCGGGCATGGTACTCCGCACGGCGAGCTTCGTACGGCTCGGTCATATCTTCCGAGATAAGATAAAACAGACGATTGCCTTCGATATCGTGCTTGCCCTTGGGCGTTTCTGCCGTAACGTTTGCTTTGATATGCTCAATCGCCTGGCGTAACTCCTGGGGTAGCCACGGCTGAAGATTATGAATATTTCCGATGATCATCTTTTCCACTCCTTAATTAAAACAATGTTTCATTTCTATCGTTATACGAAAAGATGATCAATTCCGCCAGCCTTAACGCGTGAATTATTGTCTTATCACAACTTATCGGCAGGCGCGTTCCCGCCTTTCGGATCAAGGCCAGCATCACTCCTTGAGAAGAGTTTTTATCGCTTCCCCCGCCAGGGCAGCTGTTGCACAGAGTTGTTCGATGGAGTGCCCCTCTCGTGCCTTCGCAGAAAGCCCTGACATCACGGTACTCATAAAATCAGTCACACATTGTGCGCTTTGTGGATGCCGCCTGGCGATATAGTCATAAATGGTTGTTTCTGCGGCGTGATAACATTGAACGGCAATATCACGCGCTTGTGGATCATGACTATGAATACCTTCAAGAACCATACAGCCAGCGCAGCCGCCGTTTTGGCTATATCTGCGCGCCGCTTCTTTTAATACCTCAACCAGGCACTCGCCTACCGGACGATCATCACGAAGAATATCGGCAAGCGGAATAGCTTCCGTACCGACATATTCATTGAGTACACGGCTAAATAACCCAGCCTTACTGCCAAAAGCCGCGTAGAGGCTCGGGGGGTTAATACCAAGATAATCAGTGATTTCAGCAACACTGACAGCATCGAAACTTTTTTGGTGAAAAAGCACTTTTGCCGCAGAGACTGCCTGCTCAGGAGCGAAACGTCTGGGACGACCAGGAACACGAGATTGTTTTTTAGTGACCATTACAAAACTTGTTGACAGAAAGTTAAAACAGTTTTGTAATGCATGTTACATAATAAATCAAGGAGTCCTTATGGGCGCTTTTACAGGTAAGACAGTTCTCATCCTCGGTGGCAGTCGTGGAATCGGTGCTGCTATCGTACGTCGTTTCGTCACCGATGGGGCCAATGTACGATTCACCTATGCGGGGTCGAAAGATGCCGCTGAACGCCTGGCACAAGAGACGGGAGCGACAGCAGTATTCACAGATAGTGCTGACAGAGACGCTGTCATTGATGTCGTTCGTAAGAGCGGCGCATTGGATATCCTGGTGGTAAATGCAGGTATTGGCGTCTTTGGCGATTCCCTGGAATTAAATGCCGACGATATTGATCGCCTTTTCAAAATCAATATTCATGCTCCTTACTATGCCTCTGTTGAAGCCGCCCGGCAGATGCCCGAAGGCGGGCGCATCTTAATCATCGGCTCCGTGAATGGCGATCGTATGCCTGTTGCAGGCATGGCTGCTTATGCCGCCAGTAAATCTGCCCTGCAAGGTATGGCGCGCGGACTGGCCCGTGATTTTGGACCGCGTGGGATCACCATCAACGTCGTCCAGCCAGGGCCAATTGATACCGACGCGAATCCCGCCAACGGGACAATGCGCGATATGTTGCATGGTTTTATGGCTATCAAAAGACATGGGCAACCGGAAGAGGTCGCTGGTATGGTCGCATGGTTAGCAGGGCCAGAAGCCAGTTTTGTTACCGGTGCGATGCATACCATTGATGGCGCGTTTGGCGCATAACCGACTACGCTCAATTAAGCCCAGCCATTATCCATGATGTCTGGGTTTTGTTTACTCACGTCGTCCCCTAAAAGCGGCTCCCGGTAAATATAAATCTTCTGTTCATGTCGTAAATCTTGAGGATAACCAAATGGTAGAAAGAACCGCTGTTTTCCCTGCTGGCCGACATTCACTGTATGCTGAACATCGTTATTCTGCGGCTATTCGTTCCGGCGATTTGCTGTTTGTTTCCGGGCAAGTAGGAAGTCGCGAGGACGGAACACCAGAACCCGATTTTCAGCAACAAGTCAGACTGGCATTTGATAATTTGCATGCGACCCTGGCAGCTGCGGGATGCACTTTTGACGATATCATTGATGTGACGAGCTTTCATACCGATCCTGAAAAACAATTTGAAGACATCATGACAGTCAAAAATGAAATATTTAGCGCCCCACCTTATCCAAACTGGACGGCGGTGGGTGTTACCTGGCTGGCAGGCTTTGATTTTGAAATTAAAGTGATAGCGCGCATCCCTGAGCTGTAAGCAATAGTGTTAGCCGTGAGTTTTCACACTCCGCCCTATAAGTCGGATGAATGGAATAAAATGCATATCGGATTGGGTGAAAGTGAAAAAGAAAAAAGCAGGAAATGTCTGCAATTATTGATACCGAACGACCGTTCCCCTCCAGAACCATAGAAAATAAAAATGCACATACTTTGACTTTTAATTCAAATAAACCGTTTGCGCTGACAAAATATTGCATCAAATGCTTGCACCGCTTCTGGCTATGAGTATAATGCCGGACAATTTGCCGGGAGGATGTATGATTCAGTGTGTTCGACATTTTGTCTTACCGCGTCTGAAAAAAGACGCTGGTCTGCCGTTTTTCTTCCCGTTGATCACCCATTCCCAGCCCCTCAATCGAGGGGCTTTTTTTTGCCCAGGCGTCAGGAGATAAAAGATGGCTAATCCGCTATATCAGAAACATATCATTTCCATAAACGACCTTAGTCGCGATGACCTTAATCTGGTGCTGGCGACAGCGGCGAAACTGAAAGCAAACCCGCAACCAGAGCTGTTGAAGCACAAAGTCATTGCCAGCTGTTTCTTCGAAGCCTCTACCCGTACCCGCCTCTCTTTCGAAACGTCCATGCACCGCCTGGGTGCCAGCGTGGTGGGCTTCTCCGACAGCGCCAATACATCACTGGGTAAAAAGGGCGAAACGCTGGCCGATACCATTTCGGTTATCAGCACTTACGTCGATGCGATAGTGATGCGTCATCCGCAGGAAGGTGCAGCGCGTCTGGCCACCGAGTTTTCCGGCAATGTACCGGTACTGAATGCCGGTGATGGCTCCAACCAACATCCGACACAAACCTTGCTGGACTTATTCACCATTCAGGAAACCCAGGGGCGTCTGGACAATCTCCACGTCGCAATGGTTGGTGACCTGAAATATGGCCGCACCGTTCACTCTCTGACCCAGGCGTTAGCGAAGTTCGACGGCAACCGTTTTTACTTCATCGCGCCGGACGCGCTGGCAATGCCGCAATACATCCTGGATATGCTCGATGAAAAAGGGATCGCCTGGAGTCTGCACAGCTCCATTGAAGAAGTGATGGCGGAAGTGGACATTCTGTATATGACTCGCGTGCAAAAAGAGCGTCTGGACCCGTCCGAATATGCCAACGTGAAAGCACAGTTTGTTCTTCGCGCCAGCGATCTCCACAACGCCAAAGCCAATATGAAAGTGCTGCATCCGCTACCGCGTGTTGATGAGATTGCCACCGATGTTGATAAAACACCGCACGCCTGGTACTTCCAGCAAGCAGGCAACGGAATTTTCGCTCGCCAGGCGTTACTGGCACTGGTTCTGAATCGCGATCTGGTACTGTAAGGGGAAATAGAGATGACACACGATAATAAATTGCAGGTTGAAGCTATTAAACGCGGCACGGTAATTGACCATATCCCCGCCCAGATCGGTTTTAAGCTATTGAGTCTGTTCAAGCTTACCGAGACAGATCAGCGTATTACCATCGGCCTGAATCTGCCTTCTGGTGAGATGGGGCGTAAAGATCTGATCAAAATCGAAAATACCTTTTTGAGTGAAGATCAGGTAGACCAACTGGCTTTGTATGCACCACAAGCCACAGTAAATCGCATCGACAACTATGAAGTGGTGGGTAAATCGCGCCCCAGCCTGCCGGAGCGCATCGACAATGTGCTGGTCTGCCCGAACAGCAACTGTATCAGCCATGCCGAACCGGTTTCATCCAGCTTTGCCGTGCGAAAACGCGCCAATGACATCGCGCTCAAATGCAAATACTGTGAAAAAGAGTTTTCCCATAATGTGGTGCTGGCCAATTAATTGCGGTTGGTAATAAAAGTCTGGCTCCCTATAATGAGCCAGACTTTTTACCGCTGTAATAAAGGAGAAATCATGAGCAAAACTATCGCGACGGAAAATGCACCGGCAGCTATCGGTCCTTACGTACAGGGCGTTGATCTGGGCAATATGATCATCACCTCCGGTCAGATCCCAGTAAACCCGAAAACCGGCGAAGTACCGGCAGACGTCGCTGCACAGGCACGTCAGTCGCTGGATAACGTAAAAGCGATCGTCGAAGCCGCTGGCCTGAAAGTGGGCGATATCGTTAAAACCACCGTGTTTGTGAAAGATCTGAACGACTTCGCAACCGTAAACGCTACCTACGAAGCGTTCTTCACCGAGCACAATGCCACCTTCCCGGCACGTTCTTGCGTTGAAGTTGCCCGTCTGCCGAAAGACGTGAAGATTGAGATCGAAGCGATCGCTGTTCGTCGCTAATCTTGATGGAAATCCGGGCTATCATGCCCGGATTAAGTCTGATGGCAAAAGCAAAATAGCCTGATGCGCTACGCTTATCAGGCCTACGTGATTCCTGCAATTTATTGAATTTGTAGGCCGGATTAGGCGTTTACGCCGCATCCGGCATGATCAAAGCTCACTTTGTCTGTAATCGAATCCGGGCCACCATGCCCAGTTTATTCTTTACTGCCAGCCGTAACGACGGCTATAGAACCCTTTCACCAACTGGGTTAACGTCATATACCCTGCCAGAATCGCAACCAGCCACGGGAAATAGCTTAACGGCAGCGCCTGCAGTTGCAGATAACTGGCCAACGGCGAAAACGGCAATGCGATCCCGACTATCATCACAATCACGGTCATGATCATTAACGGCCACGATGCACAGCTCTGAATAAACGGTACACGACGGGTACGGATCATATGCACAATCAGCGTTTGCGACAGTAATCCCACCACAAACCAGCCCGACTGGAACAGCGTTTGCGTTTCCGGCGTGTTGGCATGGAATACCCACCACATCAGGCAAAACGTCAGAATATCGAAGATCGAACTGATCGGTCCGAAGAAGATCATAAAGCGCCCCAAATCCGCCGGATTCCAACGCTGAGGCTTTTGAATTTGCTCGTCGTCGACGTTATCAAACGGGATCGCCACCTGTGACACATCGTACAGCAGGTTCTGGATCAGTAAGTGTAAAGGCAGCATCGGCAGGAAGGGCAAGAAAGCACTCGCCACCAGCACGCTGAACACATTACCGAAGTTAGAACTCGCCGTCATTTTTATGTATTTCAGCATGTTGGCGAAAGTCCGGCGTCCTTCAATAACCCCCTCCTCCAGCACCATCAGGCTTTTTTCCAGCAGGATGATATCAGCCGCTTCACGGGCAATATCTACCGCACCGTCCACAGAAATGCCGATATCCGCAGCGCGTAAGGCGGGCGCATCATTAATACCATCGCCCATAAAGCCAACCACATGCCCTTCGCGCTTTAGCAAGGTCACGATGCGTTCTTTATGCATCGGCGTCAGGCGAGCAAACAGCGTGGTGCGCTGTGCAAGATTTGCCAGTTCGTCGTCAGATAGCGTTTCAATATCACTACCAATGACCACCTCTCCCGCGTCCAGTCCCACTTCATGGCACACTTTCGCCGCCACTAACTCGCTGTCGCCAGTAAGGATTTTCACGGTAATGCCACTCGCTTTTAATGCCTTCAGTGCCGGAGCTGTTGTCTCTTTCGGCGGATCAAGGAAAGCAATATATCCTTCGAGGATCAGGTCGGATTCATCCGCCCGCTGGTAATCCCCTTCACGTGCTGGCAGGTATTTCGTCGCCACCGCAACCACGCGCAGCCCCTGACGATTCAGCGTATCAGTAACGCGCTTAATCTTACGCAGTATGATGTCATCAAGCGGCACAATCTCACCATTGTGACGCACCTGCGAACACACATTGAGGATTTCCTGCAATGCGCCTTTGCAAACCAGTTGATGATGTTCGGTATTCTCTGCCACTACCACCGACATCCGGCGACGCTCGAAATCAAACGGAATCTCATCAATTTTTTGCCAACGACTGGCCAGCGAGCGCGCTGACTCTTCATCCGTACCTTCGAGCACCGCTGTATCAAGCAGGTTTTTAAGTCCGGTCTGATAATGACTGTTCAACCACGCGCTATGCAGCACGCGTTCGCTGGTTTTACCGGAGATATCGGTATGATTCTCCAGCACAATTTTATCCTGCGTCAGGGTGCCGGTTTTATCAGTGCACAGAATATCCATAGCGCCAAAGTTCTGAATGGCATCCAGATGTTTGACGATCACTTTCTGTTTCGACAGCTTTACGGCACCACGCGCCAGCGTCGAAGTGACAATCATCGGCAACATTTCCGGCGTTAAGCCTACCGCGACCGAAAGCGCAAACAGTGCCGCTTCCCACCAGTCACCTTTGGTGTAACCGTTGATCAGCAACACCACCGGAGCCATCACCAGCATAAAGCGAATCAGCAGCATACTGACGCGGCTAATCCCCTGCTGAAAGGCATTCGGCTCGCTTTCCTGCTCACTAACACGCCCCGCCAGTTGACCAAACCAGGTGTTGGCTCCTGTAGCAATCACCATTGCTTGTGCCGTGCCGCTCACCACGGTGGTGCCCATAAAACACAGGGTGTCGCACTCCAGCGGATTGCTGTGCTCCGGCTGGCGAGTGGTTGCGGCTTTTTCTACGGGCAGAGACTCACCGGTTAACGACGCCTGAGCGACAAACAGATCCCGCGCCTGCAAGATACGTAAATCTGCCGGGATCATATCCCCCGCCGCCAGTTTTATAATATCGCCGGGCACCAGCTGGTCGATCGGGATCTCCAGCCAGCCATTTTCGCCTTTGTCGTTAATTACGCGCAGCACCGTCGCGGTATTGCTGACCATCGCTTTCAGGGCATCTGCCGCTTTAGTGGAACGTGCTTCCTGAATAAAGTTCAGCAACGTAGAAATAGCGACCATTAGCGCGATAACACCTGCGGCAAATAAATCTTCCGTGGCGTAAGAAATAGCACCGAGAATGGTGAGCAAAATATTAAAGGGGTTGCGATAGCAGACCCATAAATGCACCCACCACGGCGACGGTTGTTGCGCGGGTAATTTATTTTCACCATGTTGTTCGCGGGCAGATTCCACTTCCGCCTGATTTAACCCTTCCGGATGGGTATTGAACGTTTTCCATAATTCCTGTTCTGGCATCACCGCCATTTTCAGGCAATGCGCACTTAAGGACGGCGGGACCGCCGTATTCACTGTCTGCTGCGCGCCAGGCAATGGATCGCGATGAACCAGACGGGAAGGTAAATGGCGAATGAGCCGGGTAAAAATTTCTTTAAACATAAGGAGTCCCTCCGCACTGACTGAAACAGTGCAGAAATGTCTTCAGGCGTGGCGAAGCCTTACCTGAAGGTAATAAAGCTGAGCTGGGACGTTAAAACGTCACGGCCTTACGCATCCGGTAACGCCGTGAAAAGACGGGCTTACCGGAAAAGTTTTAATCTCCGTCGAGGGAGAGGCGTGGGATCAGGTTCCATATAACCTCCGGTAAGTGAAAAAAGCGCCGCAAATAATAAGGAGAATCCAATAATATTCGTGGCATTTATGGCGATATAATACCTACTGGCAACTAAACCAACGATAAACCAGACTTTACCCATTGCTGAATGCACGGGTAAAGTTAGGCTCAAATAATGAAACGCAATTACGGGACAACAGGATGCAAAATCGGCTGACCATCAAAGACATCGCGCGCTTAAGCGGCGTGGGGAAATCTACGGTTTCCCGAGTGCTGAATAACGAAAGCGGCGTGAGTCAGCGCACGCGCGAGCGCGTGGAAGCAGTGATGAATCAGCATGGATTTTCCCCTTCCCGCTCCGCGCGCGCTATGCGTGGGCAAAGCGATAAAGTGGTCGCCATCATTGTTACCCGTCTGGATTCGTTGTCAGAAAATCTCGCCGTCCAAACCATGCTGCCAGCGTTCTATGAACAAGGTTACGACCCGATCATGATGGAAAGTCAGTTTTCTCCGCAATTAGTTGCCGAACATTTGGGGGTGCTGAAACGGCGTAATATCGACGGCGTAGTGCTGTTCGGTTTTACCGGCATAACCGAAGACATGTTAGCCCACTGGCAGTCATCGCTGGTTCTGCTGGCGCGTGACGCAAAAGGCTTTGCTTCGGTCTGTTATGACGACGAAGGGGCAATCAAAATCCTGATGCAACGGCTGTATGACCAGGGGCATCGTAATATCAGTTATCTCGGCGTACCGCACAGTGACGTGACGACCGGTAAGCGACGTCACGAAGCCTACCTGGCGTTCTGCAAAGCGCATAAACTGCATCCCGTTGCCGCTCTGCCAGGCCTTGCGATGAAGCAAGGCTATGAGAACGTAGCAAAAGTGATTACGCCTGAAACTACCGCGTTACTGTGCGCAACCGACACGCTGGCACTTGGCGCAAGTAAATACCTGCAAGAGCAACGCATCGACACCTTGCAACTGGCGAGCGTCGGTAATACGCCGTTAATGAAATTCCTCCATCCGGAGATCGTCACCGTTGACCCAGGTTACGCCGAAGCTGGACGCCAGGCGGCCAGCCAGTTAATTGCGCAGGTAACCGGGCGCAGCGAACCGCAACAAATCATCATCCCTGCCACCCTATCCTGATCGTTTCCTGAACGATAAATTGTGATCTTCGCTGCGTTTCGGGAACGTTCCCGTTTTTAAATTTTTCCGCGCACTATATTCTGCAGCCAACCAAAAATGTCATCTGCCATGGGGCTTTATGATGAGCAAAATAAACCAAACGGATCTCGATCGGTTGATTGAACTGGTCGGCGGGCGCGGCAACATTGCGACGGTGAGCCACTGTATTACTCGCCTGCGCTTTGTCCTCAACCAACCGGCCAATGCCAGACCGAAAGAGATTGAGCAACTCCCCATGGTGAAAGGCTGTTTCACCAATGCCGGGCAATTTCAGGTGGTAATTGGCACCAACGTGGGTGATTACTATCAAGCGCTGATAGCGACGACCGGACAGGCGCAGGTTGATAAAGAGCAGGTGAAAAAAGCTGCCCGGCAGAATATGAAATGGCATGAGCAGTTGATCTCTCATTTCGCGGAGATCTTCTTCCCGCTGCTGCCCGCGTTGATTAGTGGTGGTTTGATCCTCGGTTTTCGCAATGTGATCGGTGATTTGCCCATGAGCAACGGTCAAACGCTGGCGCAAATGTACCCTTCCCTGCAAACGATCTACGATTTTCTATGGTTGATCGGTGAAGCGATCTTCTTCTACCTGCCGGTCGGAATTTGCTGGTCAGCGGTGAAAAAAATGGGCGGCACGCCGATCCTCGGTATCGTGCTTGGCGTGACGCTGGTTTCCCCACAGTTGATGAACGCTTATCTGCTCGGGCAGCAGCTACCGGAAGTATGGAACTTTGGCATGTTCAGCATCGCCAAAGTGGGCTATCAGGCACAGGTTATTCCGGCACTGTTAGCCGGGCTGGCGCTGGGCGTGATAGAAACTCGCCTTAAGCGTATCGTGCCGGATTATCTCTATCTGGTGGTGGTGCCGGTCTGTTCGCTGATCCTCGCGGTGTTCCTCGCCCATGCGCTGATTGGTCCGTTTGGTCGCATGATTGGCGATGGCGTTGCCTTTGCGGTGCGTCACCTGATGACCGGCAGCTTTGCCCCCATTGGTGCGGCATTGTTTGGCTTCCTTTACGCACCGCTGGTGATCACCGGCGTACACCAGACCACGCTTGCTATAGATTTGCAGATGATTCAAAGCATGGGTGGCACGCCAGTGTGGCCGCTTATTGCGCTGTCGAATATCGCTCAGGGCTCCGCCGTGATAGGCATTATCATTTCCAGCCGCAAGAGCAATGAACGCGAGATCTCCGTACCTGCCGCTATCTCCGCCTGGCTTGGGGTCACTGAGCCTGCAATGTACGGCATCAACCTGAAATATCGCTTCCCGATGCTGTGCGCGATGATTGGTTCTGGTCTGGCAGGATTGCTATGTGGTCTGAACGGCGTTATGGCGAATGGCATCGGCGTAGGCGGCCTGCCGGGAATTCTCTCTATTCAACCGAGCTACTGGCAAGTGTTTGTGCTGGCAATGGCTATCGCCATCATCATCCCGATTGTACTCACTTCGTTTATCTACCAGCGGAAATACCGCCTGGGTACGCTGGACATTGTTTAATTTTCTTCGGGGCGCAATTGCGCCCCCTCGCATTTGCAGGAATAACGTAATGACGAATCTTCCCCACTGGTGGCAAAACGGCGTTATCTACCAGATTTATCCCAAGAGTTTTCAGGACACCACGGGCAGCGGTACCGGCGATTTACGTGGCGTTATCCAACGCCTGGACTATCTGCAAAAACTGGGCGTCGATGCTATCTGGTTGACCCCCTTTTATGTCTCTCCCCAGGTCGATAACGGATACGACGTAGCGAACTATACGGCGATAGATCCCACTTACGGTACGCTGGACGATTTTGACGAACTGGTGACGCAGGCGAAATCGCGCGGCATTCGTATCATTCTCGATATGGTGTTTAATCATACTTCTACCCAACATACCTGGTTTCGCGAGGCGCTGAGCAAAGAAAGCCCTTACCGTCAGTTTTATATCTGGCGCGATGGTGAACCAGAAACGCCACCGAATAACTGGCGTTCAAAATTTGGCGGTAGTGCGTGGCGCTGGCATGCGGAAAGCGAACAGTACTATTTGCATCTCTTTGCACCAGAACAGGCGGATCTCAACTGGGAGAATCCGACGGTACGCGCAGAACTGAAAAAAGTCTGTGAGTTCTGGGCCGATCGCGGGGTCGATGGGTTACGCCTGGATGTAGTGAATTTGATCTCTAAAGATCCGCGTTTTCCTAATGACCTGGATGGCGACGGGCGTCGCTTCTACACCGACGGGCCACGAGCACACGAGTTTTTGCACGAGATGAACCGCGATGTGTTTACGCCTCGCGGTTTAATGACCGTGGGTGAAATGTCCTCCACCAGCCTTGAGCATTGCCAGCGATACGCGGCACTAACAGGCAGTGAATTGTCGATGACCTTTAATTTTCATCACCTGAAGGTCGATTATCCCGGTGGTGAAAAATGGACGCTGGCTAAACCTGACTTTGTGGCGTTGAAAGCATTGTTCCGCCACTGGCAACAAGGAATGCACAACGTGGCATGGAATGCCTTGTTCTGGTGTAACCACGATCAGCCGCGCATTGTTTCTCGTTTTGGTGATGAAGGGGACTACCGCGAACCTGCGGCAAAAATGCTGGCGATGGTGCTGCATGGCATGCAGGGAACGCCATATATCTATCAGGGCGAAGAGATTGGCATGACTAACCCACATTTCACGCGCATTACTGACTATCGCGACGTGGAGAGCCTCAATATGTTTGCCGAACTGCGCAACGATGGGCGTGACGCCGAGGAGTTATTGGCAATCCTCGCCAGTAAATCCCGTGACAATAGTCGCACGCCAATGCAATGGAGCAACGGCGATAATGCCGGGTTTACAACGGGTGAACCGTGGATTGGCCTGGGCGATAACTATCAAGAAATCAACGTAGAAGCCGCGCTGGCCGATGAGTCCTCGGTGTTTTACACCTACCAAAAGTTAATCGCACTGCGTAAGCAAGAAGCCGTCCTGACATGGGGCAATTACCAGGATCTGCTGCCAGACAGCCCTGTATTGTGGTGCTATCGCCGTGAATGGAAGGGGCAAACCTTGCTGGTCATTGCCAACCTTAGCCGTGAGATCCAACCCTGGCAGCCAGGGCAAATGCGCGGAAACTGGCAGCTTGTGATGCATAACTACGAAGAAGTCTCAGCACAACCCTGTGCCATGACTTTACGGCCTTTTGAGGCCGTCTGGTGGTTACAGAAGTAAGTATCCGCTAAGCCCCGGTAATACTGGTCATTCCGGGGTTTTGCCTTTCAGTATGTTGTTTTTGTTGATTTTATAATCAAAAAATTCATTAAAAAATTTACATAACGCTGTAGCGCCCGTCATCCGTACGCTCTGCTTTTTACTTTGAGCTACATCAAAAAAAGTTCAAACATCCTTGATGCAAAGCACTATATATAGACTTTAAAATGCGTCCCGACCCAATATGTTGTATTAATCGACTATAATTGCTACTACAGCTCCCCACGAAAAAGGTGCGGCGTTGTGGATAAGCGGATGGCGATTGCGGAAAGCACCGGAAAACGAAACGAAAAAACCGGAAAACGCCTTTCCCAATTTCTGTGGATAACCTGTTCTTAAAAATATGGAGCGATCATGACACCGCATGTGATGAAACGAGACGGCTGCAAAGTGCCGTTTAAATCAGAGCGCATCAAAGAAGCGATTCTGCGTGCAGCTAAAGCAGCGGAAGTCGATGATGCAGATTATTGCGCCACTGTTGCCGCGGTTGTCAGCGAGCAGATGCAGGGCCGCAGCCAGGTGGATATCAACGAGATCCAGACCGCCGTTGAAAACCAGCTGATGTCGGGTCCATACAAACAACTGGCTCGTGCTTACATCGAGTACCGTCACGATCGCGACATTGAACGTGAAAAACGCGGTCGCCTGAATCAGGAGATCCGTGGTCTGGTCGAGCAGACCAACGCCTCGTTGCTCAACGAAAACGCCAACAAAGACAGCAAGGTGATTCCAACCCAGCGCGACCTGCTGGCCGGGATTGTGGCTAAACACTATGCACGTCAGCACCTGCTGCCGCGTGACGTGGTGCAGGCGCATGAGCGTGGCGATATTCACTATCACGATCTCGATTACTCGCCGTTCTTCCCGATGTTCAACTGCATGTTGATCGACCTGAAAGGTATGCTGACCCAGGGCTTTAAGATGGGTAACGCCGAGATTGAACCACCGAAGTCGATCTCTACGGCAACCGCGGTAACAGCGCAGATTATTGCTCAGGTCGCCAGTCATATTTATGGCGGCACCACCATTAACCGTATCGATGAAGTGCTGGCACCGTTTGTCACCGCCAGCTACAACAAACACCGCAAGACCGCAGAAGAGTGGAACATCCCGGACGCCGAAGGTTACGCTAACTCTCGTACCATCAAAGAGTGCTACGATGCCTTCCAGTCGCTGGAGTACGAAGTAAACACCCTGCACACCGCCAACGGTCAAACACCGTTTGTGACCTTTGGTTTTGGTCTGGGCACCAGCTGGGAGTCTCGCCTGATTCAGGAGTCTATCCTGCGTAACCGTATCGCTGGCCTGGGTAAAAACCGCAAAACTGCGGTGTTCCCGAAACTGGTGTTTGCGATTCGCGATGGCCTGAACCATAAAAAAGGCGATCCGAACTACGACATCAAACAGCTGGCGCTGGAGTGCGCAAGCAAGCGCATGTATCCGGATATCCTGAACTACGATCAGGTAGTGAAAGTCACCGGTTCGTTTAAAACCCCGATGGGCTGCCGTAGCTTCCTCGGCGTGTGGGAAAATGAAAACGGCGAACAGATCCACGATGGTCGTAACAACCTCGGCGTGATCAGCCTGAACCTACCGCGCATTGCGCTGGAAGCGAAAGGCGATGAGGCCACCTTCTGGAAGCTGCTGGATGAACGTCTGGTGCTGGCACGTAAGGCGCTGATGACCCGTATCGCTCGTCTCGAAGGCGTTAAAGCGCGCGTGGCCCCGATCCTCTATATGGAAGGTGCTTGTGGCGTTCGTCTGAATGCTGACGACGACGTTTCTGAAATCTTCAAAAACGGTCGTGCGTCTATTTCGCTGGGTTACATCGGCATCCACGAAACCATTAACGCGCTGTTTGGCGGCGAGCATGTGTATGATAACGAGCAGCTGCGCGCGAAAGGTATCGCCATTGTTGAACGTCTGCGTCAGGCGGTGGATCAGTGGAAAGAAGAAACGGGTTACGGTTTTAGCCTTTACAGCACGCCAAGTGAAAACCTGTGCGACCGCTTCTGCCGTCTCGATACCGCGGAGTTTGGCGTGGTGCCGGGCGTGACTGATAAAGGTTACTACACCAACAGTTTCCACCTCGATGTGGAGAAGAAGGTGAACCCGTACGACAAGATCGACTTTGAAGCGCCTTACCCGCCGCTGGCGAACGGTGGCTTCATTTGCTACGGCGAATATCCAAACATTCAGCACAACCTGAAGGCGCTGGAAGATGTCTGGGATTACAGCTATCAGCATGTACCGTATTACGGCACCAATACGCCGATTGATGAGTGTTACGAGTGTGGTTTTACCGGTGAGTTTGAGTGCACCAGTAAAGGCTTCACCTGCCCGAAATGTGGTAACCATGACGCCTCCCGTGTGTCGGTGACTCGCCGCGTGTGCGGATATTTAGGTAGCCCGGATGCGCGTCCGTTTAACGCTGGTAAGCAGGAAGAAGTTAAGCGCCGCGTTAAACATTTGGGAAATGGGCAGATCGGTTAATCTTCACTCTGCGCTAAGCAAATGCCGGATGCGGCGTAAACGCCTTATCCGGCCTACATTTGGCAACGGCTGTAGGCCTGATAAGACGCAACGGCGTCGCATCAGGCGTTGATTGCCTGATACCGCCTACACGCGGACTGATAAGCCAGGCGAAATAATGAATTATCATCAGTACTATCCTGTCGACATCGTCAACGGCCCCGGCACTCGCTGCACCCTGTTTGTCTCCGGGTGTGTTCATGAATGCCCCGGTTGCTATAACAAAAGCACCTGGCGGGTAAATTCCGGTCAGCCATTTACCAAAGCAATGGAAGACCAGATCATTAACGATCTGAATGACACCCGCATCAAACGCCAGGGTATTTCCCTCTCCGGCGGCGATCCGCTGCATCCGCAAAACGTGCCGGATATTCTGAAACTGGTACAACGCATCCGCGCCGAATGTCCGGGTAAAGACATCTGGGTGTGGACAGGCTATAAACTCGACGAACTCAACGCTGCGCAAATGCAGGTTGTTGATTTGATTAACGTGCTGGTCGACGGCAAATTTATGCAGGATCTAAAAGACCCTTCCCTGATCTGGCGCGGCAGCAGCAATCAGGTGGTGCATCATTTGCGTTAGTCACTCATCCAGTCGGACCTTAATGGCCTCCTGTGGGTTGGCCAGTCGTTCCCTGACAGTGCGTAACAAGGCTTCTTCACTATCACTGACAGTGAGCGTTTTTACCGGCATTCGTCCATTTTCCGCAACGTACTGAAACAGCAGCCGCACTGCTTCAGTAGGCGTGATGTTTAATTTTTCCAGCACCGCATAAGCCTCATTTTTCAGTTTGTCATCCAGGCGGACGTTAAGTGTGGCCATTATGCCTCCGGTAATTATGAAAAGTGTAATGCATTATAGCATTACATATGCATTACATTCATTTCTGGAAAACGCCTCGCAAAAATGAGGACGACACGCAGGAATATGCCGTAGTGAAGATAGATATTGCGGTGATTTTACGAAGGGGAAGAAAGCGTTGGGCGGTAACGTTTCACCGCCCAATAAGGAATTAACGATACTTCTGGTGATAGGCGTTGCGGGTCGTTTTCAGTTGCTCTGCGGCAGCCTGCGCTTCTTTTACTTTACCTTCATTAGCCAGCTTCAGCGCGTCATCAATCTGACCGACCAGAATGTCGAAACCGTGGCGGAAGTCTTTCATCTCCGGGCTGTCTGGCGATTTGCCTTCGAGCTTGGGCGGCGTTGCTTTTTGCGCATCCAGCGCCGCTGCGCGCATTTTGGTTAACGCGTCTTTGACTTGCGCCGCGTTATCGGCTTTTTCGACCACTTTTAAATTGTCGTTGAGGGTTTCCATATTGTCTTCAAGATCAGCGGCAAACGACGCCGAACTGAATACCAACGAGGAGACTGCAAGAATAGCTAACAGGCTTTTACGCATTGCTCACTTCCTTTTTCTTATTAAGATTTGGCGCGGCAGGTCGCGCCTTTTTTTACTGCCCGGCGATTTTCATCTCCGGCAACAGCACAGAACCACACTGTATATTGCTGCGTGTTTCAATATCGTTACCGACGGTGACAATATTGCGCCACATATCTTTTAAATTACCTGCGATGGTGATTTCGCTAACCGGATACTGAATTTCGCCATTCTCTACCCAGAAGCCCGCAGCACCACGGGAATAATCACCGGTAATGGCACTCACGCCCTGGCCCATCAGTTCCGTCACCACCAGCCCGGTGCCCATCTCTTTGAGCATTTGTTCGAAGCTTAGCCCTTGTCCGGCAATCCGCCAGTTGTGAATACCGCCCGCATGTCCGGTGCTTTTCAGCCCCAGTTTCCGCGCCGAATAGCTGGTCAGCAGCCACTGAGTCAGGATACCATCTTTGACGATATCGCGGCGCTCGGTGCGCACACCTTCGCTGTCGAATGGTGTAGATGCCAGTCCTTTCAGCAGATGCGGATGCTCTTCAATGGTCAGCCAATCCGGCAGAATTTGTTTACCCAGCGAATCCAGCAGGAAGGTGGATTTACGGTAAACCGATCCACCCGCTATCGCCCCCACCAAATGACCAAACAACCCTGTTGCCACTTCATTGGCAAAAATTACCGGCGCTTTCATGGTGGAAAGTTTACGCGGTGACAGGCGCGATAAAGTACGGCGAGCACAGTCGGCCCCGACCCACTCTGGCGTCTGCAGATCGCTCATCGCGCGACCAATGGTGTAGGCGTAATCACGCTCCATATCGCCATTTTCTTCGGCAATTACGCAGCTTGAGAGTGAATGACGCGTTGAGCAATAACCCTGCAACATGCCGTGGCTGTTGCCAAAAACTTTTACGCCGTAGTGGCTGTTAAAACTGCCGCCTTCGGTATTGGTGATGCGTTTATCCGCCTGTAATGCTGCCTGTTCTGCGCGAGCCGCCAGTTCAATAGCTTCATCCGGGGAAACTTCCGCAGGGTGAAACAAGTCGAGATCCGGCGCGTCAAAGGCCAGCAGCTCTTTGTCTGCCACGCCGGCACAGGGATCTGGCGAGGTATAACGGGCAATATCCAGCGCTGCCTGTACGGTGCGGGCAATGGCCTGCGGGCTTAAATCGGTAGACGATGCGCTACCTTTACGGTTCTGGTGATAAACAGTGATCCCCAGCGCGCCATCGCTATTGAATTCAACATTCTCCACTTCACCATAACGCGTGCTTACGCTAATGCCGGTGGTCTTGCTGACGGCAACTTCCGCACCGTCCGATTTGCCTGAGGCCAACTCCAGCGCAGTGGAAACTGCTTCTTCCAGAATCTTGCGCTGCGCTTCAACTTGAGAGATTACTTTCATTGCAAGTGCCATAATGTAGAGAGTTTCTCTGAAGTCTAACAGAGAACCGTTTTTCAGTGCGCATCTTAACTGGTAACATTAGCCTCTTTTTTTAAGGAGCCTGAGATGACTAAGCAGCCCGAAGACTGGCTCGACGACGTTCCCGGTGATGACATCGAAGACGAAGACGATGAAATTATCTGGGTCAGTAAAAGTGAAATTAAACGCGATGCCGAGGAGCTAAAACGCCTTGGCGCAGAAATTGTTGATCTGGGGAAAAACGCGCTGGATAAGATCCCGTTAGACGCGGATCTGCGTGCGGCTATCGAGTTAGCCCAGCGTATTAAGATGGAAGGTCGCCGCCGCCAGTTGCAGCTCATCGGTAAGATGCTGCGCCAGCGCGACGTAGAACCGATCCGTCAGGCGCTGGATAAGCTGAAAAACCGCCACAACCAGCAAGTGGTGTTGTTCCATAAACTGGAAAACCTGCGCGATCGTCTGATCGAGCAAGGTGATGACGCCATCGCTGAAGTATTGAATCTGTGGCCCGATGCCGATCGTCAGCAACTGCGAACTCTGATCCGCAACGCGAAGAAAGAGAAAGAAGGGAATAAGCCGCCGAAATCCGCGCGCCAGATTTTCCAGTATCTGCGTGAGTTAGCGGAAAACGAAGGGTAATTTTCGTTGTTGATGTGAGTATGGTTTGCCGGATGCGGTGCACCTGTAGGCCTGATAAGACGCATCAAGCGTCGCATCAGGCACTATGCTCAAATGCCGGATGCGGCGTGAACGCCTTATCCGGCCTACACACACTATATCAGGCTGAGGCAGAATTACTGCGCGGCTTCCGCTTTCTTCGCTAGCCCATCCAGCAGTTTCTGATGAATTCCACCAAAACCGCCGTTGCTCATCACCAGAATATGGTCGCCAGGCTGAGCGGTTTTCACCACCATATCTGCCAGCGTATCAACATCGCCACTCCAGTGTGCAGGCTGAACGCAGGCTTCTGCCACTTCTGCGACCTGCCACGGAATATGCGCCGGTTGCAGCAGGAAGACTTCATCGGCACGACCTAATGAAGGTGCCAAATCGTCTTTGCAGATCCCCATTTTCATGGTGTTTGAGCGCGGTTCCAGCACGGCAATAATGCGCGCCGTACCGCCAACTTTGCCGCGCAGCGCAGCCAGCGTTGCCAGAATCGCCGTCGGGTGATGGGCAAAATCGTCATACACCGTCACGCCATTTGCTTCTCCGCGCAACTCCAGACGACGACGAGCGTTAATAAACGAACCCAGCGCGTTAGCAGCATCTGCCGGCGCTACGCCAACATGACGGGCCGCCGCAATCGCCATCAGGCCGTTGTGCATATTATGTTCGCCCACCAGCGACCATTTCACTTCGCCCACTTTTTCGCCATCCAGCAAGACTTCCCATTCGGAAGCGTCAGTGGTCAGCTTTTTCGCCTGCCAGTGCCCCTGCTCGCCCACCAGCTCCTGCTCGCTCCAGCAGCCCATCGCCATGGTTTGTTTCAGGTTGATGTCGTTTTCCGGCCAGATAATACGCCCCTGCCCCGGAACGATACGCACCAGATGGTGGAACTGTTTCTGGATCGCTTTCAGGTCGTCAAAGATATCGGCATGATCGAACTCAAGGTTGTTGAGGATCAGCGTACGCGGGCAGTAATGGACAAATTTAGAGCGTTTGTCGAAGAAGGCGCAGTCATACTCATCCGCTTCGATAACAAAGAAGTCGCTTTCGCCTAAACGTGCCGAAACGTCAAAGTTCCCCGGAACACCGCCGATCACAAAACCCGGTTTATAGCCACACTGTTCCAGAATCCAGGTCGCCATTCCCGCCGTGGTGGTTTTGCCGTGTGTACCGGCAACGGCCAACACCCAGCGGTCACGCAGCACAAAATCGTGCAGCCACTGCGGGCCAGACATATAAGGGATGTTTTTTTCCAGTACCGCTTCCACACACGGATTTCCACGGGTCATGGCGTTGCCAATGATCACCAGATCCGGCTGCGGGTCGAGCTGGCTGGCATCGTAACCCTGAATCAGTTCAATGCCTTGCTTCTCAAGTAAGGTGCTCATCGGCGGATACACATTGGCGTCCGAACCCGTTACTTCATGGCCTAACTGGCGCGCCAGCATCGCCAGACCGCCCATAAACGTGCCACAAATTCCTAAAATATGAATGCGCATACGTCACTATCCTTTTTTAATCTGGCGCTCATTTTACGCATATGTCGGGCAAGTGAGAAACGCATTTCAGGATAATCCGTAATTTGCTGGCGCGATTCACCTGAGCGCAACATTGAGATTATTTGTTAAGATTGTTGCGGTCGCTTTACTCCATAAACATTGCAGGGAAAGTTTTATGAAAACGTTAGGTGAATTTATTGTCGAAAAGCAGCACGAGTTTTCTCATGCTACCGGTGAGCTCACTGCTTTGCTGTCGGCAATAAAACTGGGCGCCAAGATTATCCATCGCGATATCAACAAAGCAGGACTGGTTGATATCCTGGGTGCCAGCGGTGCTGAGAACGTGCAGGGCGAGGTTCAGCAGAAACTCGACTTGTTCGCTAATGAAAAACTGAAAGCCGCACTGAAAGCACGCGATATCGTTGCGGGCATTGCCTCTGAAGAAGAAGATGAGATTGTCGTCTTTGAAGGCTGTGAACACGCAAAATACGTGGTGCTGATGGACCCACTGGATGGCTCGTCCAACATCGATGTTAACGTCTCTGTCGGTACCATTTTCTCCATCTACCGCCGCGTTACGCCTGTTGGCACGCCGGTAACGGAAGAAGATTTCCTCCAGCCTGGTAACAAACAGGTTGCGGCAGGTTACGTGGTATACGGCTCCTCTACCATGCTGGTTTACACCACCGGATGCGGTGTTCATGCCTTTACTTACGATCCTTCGCTTGGCGTTTTCTGCCTGTGCCAGGAACGGATGCGCTTCCCGGAGAAAGGCAAAACCTACTCCATCAACGAAGGAAACTACATTAAGTTTCCGAACGGGGTGAAGAAGTACATTAAATTCTGCCAGGAAGAAGATAAGTCTACCAACCGCCCGTATACCTCACGTTATATCGGTTCACTGGTCGCGGATTTCCACCGTAACCTGCTGAAAGGTGGGATTTATCTCTACCCAAGCACCGCCAGCCACCCGGACGGCAAACTGCGTTTGCTGTATGAGTGCAACCCGATGGCGTTCCTCGCGGAACAAGCGGGCGGTAAAGCGAGCGATGGCAAAGAGCGTATTCTGGATATCATCCCGGAAACCCTGCACCAGCGTCGTTCGTTCTTTGTCGGCAATGACCATATGGTTGAAGATGTCGAACGCTTTATCCGTGAGTTCCCGGACGCGTAATCTCCTGCGCCTCTCCATACGGAGAGGCGTTTTTATCGCTGCGCAATATTGACTCTTGTCACTGGCGAACTCTGGCGATTCTCCCACAGCACCGTTAATCCACGCTGTAAGGCAATAAAAATGAACAGCAAAATGCCGATGGCGATTTTCGTCCACCAGGAACTCAGCGTACCGTCAAAGTTGATATATGTCTGAATCAGTCCCTGAATCGCCACGCCAAAAAGCGTCCCAAGTACTGTTCCAACGCCACCGCTCAAAAGTGTACCGCCAATCACCACTGAGGCGATAGCGTCCAGTTCCACACCTACGCCCGCCAGCGCATATCCGGCTTGGGTATAAATCGAGAAAACAATCCCCGCCAGTGTTGCCAGCCCGGTGGAGAGCATATAAATGCGAATAGTGGTGCTGCGAGTGGAAATGCCCATCAGGTTCGCCGACGTCGCGTTGCCACCAATGGCGTATACCTGATTACCAAAACGGGTACGATGCGCGAGGAATATGCCGATAACCACCACCGCAAGCATCAGCAGCCCCATCGCACTTAAGCGACCGCCGCCAGGGATTTTCCATGCAAGGCTTGAGAGCGTGTCATAAACAGGATGATTTATCGGGATCGACTCTTCCGAAACGAGATAGCTGACGCCACGCAAAAAGAACATTCCTGCCAGAGTAATGATAAACGCCGGGATCTTCAGGGCGTCGATCAAAAGCCCCATAAATGCGCCAAAGGCACAGCCCATCACCAGCACCAGTGGAAACGCCAGCAGCGGCGAGAGGCCGAAATCGCCAATCACTTTTGCCAGAAACACGCCGGTAAAGGCGATCACCGAACCGACGGAGAGATCGATCCCACCGGAGAGGATCACAAAGGTCATGCCAACGGCGATGATCCCCAGAAAAGCGTTATCGGTCAGGATATTGCAGATCACTCTTGTGGAAGCAAAACCGGGAAACTGCGTCAGACAGTAGAGATAACCCAGCACAAAGACGCCGATGGTGATCATAAGCGGCAGGTTACGTTTTATCACGGCTACGCACTCCTTTAATCAGACTGATAAAGCGTTGCGACTGAACAATCAGCACGCAAAGCACCACTACCGCTTTCACCACCTGGTTCATCTCTGGCGGAAAGCCAGAAAGTAAAATTCCGGTGTTCATCCCCTGAATAATCAGCGCCCCTACCACTGAGAGCAGCAGGTTAAAACGCCCGCCCATCAGCGATCCGCCGCCAATCACCACCGCAAGAATGGCGTCCAGCTCCAGCCATAATCCGGCGTTGTTGGCATCGGCACCGCGAATATCCGCCGCCACGATAATGCCCGCAATCGCCGCACACAGCCCGCTCAACACATAAGTGAGCATGACGATGATTCGTGTGTTGACTCCGGCATTTTTTGCCGCCCGAATGTTGATACCAACGGCTTCGATAAACATCCCCAGTGCCGTTTTGCGGGTCAACAGCCAGAAGAGGAGAAGCGTCAGTACCGCAATAATGACTGGTGTTGGCAGGAACACCAGCGATCCGCTGCCAAACCATGAGAGATCCGGCGAGTTAAACGTGACGATCTGTCCGGAGGTGATCAGTTGCGCCACGCCGCGCCCGGCGACCATCAGGATCAGGGTGGCGACAAACGGCTGAATTTTGAGGATCGCTACCAGTATGCCGTTCCACAACCCCGCCAGGATGCCGGTGCCCAGGGCGCTTAACAAAACAATCGGCAGGCTGAATCCCGCGACCGTCATCGCAGCCGTTGTGGCTCCGGCGATAGCCATCACCGCCCCTACGGAGAGATCGATACCACCGGTGGCGATAACCAGCGTCATGCCAATCGCCAGTAGCGCAACCGGGGCGGCGCGATTAAGAATGTCGATGGGGCTACCGAACAAACGCCCATCCTGAAGCACGACCTGCCAGAAATGCGGGGCCACCAGGCTATCGACCAGCAGCACCAGCAATAGCGCCGCCAGCTGCGGCATTCCCGTTGGCCAGCGAAAGCGCCTTTTCGACGGCGTAGTGTCCGGGAGAGATTGAGGCATCACACAGTTCTCCTTACGCCGCAATGGCGTTCATGATCGCCGGAACGGAAAGCTCTGCCAGCGGGATCTCCGCAACCTGTTTGCGATCGCGCATGATAATCACCCGGTCGGCATAGCCCACCAGCTCTTCCAGTTCGGAGGAGATCACCAGCAGCGCCAGACCATCGGCGCATAGCGTTTCAATCAGGAGGATGATCTCAGCGTGGGCACCAACATCAATGCCGCGCGTTGGCTCGTCGAGGATCAGAAATTGTGGACGAGTCAGCAGCCAGCGAGAGAGCAGCACTTTTTGCTGATTGCCACCGGAGAGAAACTCAATCGGCTGTTCGGTGGAAGGTGTGCGAATGCCAAGCTGGCGGATAAAGCGTTCGGCAATCTCTTGCTGTTCTTTGCGCGAAATCGGCCGTAACCAGCCGCGCTGGGCCTGGAGAGCGAGGATGATATTTTCCCGCACCGAGGCGGCGGCGATGATGCCATCGGTTTTCCTGTCTTCCGGGCAGAAGCCGATACCCAGTACCGACGCCTGATGTGGGGATCGCAGGGTTTGCTGTTTGCCTTTGATCAACGCCGTGCCGCTGTCAGCAGGTTTGATACCGAAGATCACTTCGGCGGTTTCGGTACGTCCTGATCCCAGCAGACCTGCCAGTCCGACGATCTCGCCGGGGCGCACTTCGAGATCGAACGGTGCGATTGTTCCTTTTTTGCCGTAATTTTTGAACGCGGCAACGGGTTTGTCGCTTAACAATGTTCGCCCGGCACGCTGCAGCGCGTGGGTGTCCAGTTCGCGCCCCAGCATCATTTTTACCAGTTCGATCTGCGGTAGCTCGCGGGTTTCCCGACAGCCAACAAAACTGCCGTTGCGTAAGACAGTGATCCGATCGCTGACCTGATAGACCTGATCGAGAAAGTGAGTGACAAAGATCAGGCTGACGCCGCGATCGCGCAACTGATGCATCAGGCCAAACAGTAACTCTACTTCCTGAGTGTCGAGGCTGGCGGTGGGTTCATCGAGGATCAGCACTTTGGCGGAGAGATCAATGGCCCGACAAATGGCGACTATTTGCTGCATCGCCACCGAAAAGCGGTTGAGCGGTTCCCGCACGTCGAGGGAGAAACCGTAAGATGCCATCAGTTCGGTGGCGCGCTTTTCCATCTCTTTACGGCGTAGAAGGCCGAAACGTTTGGGTTCGCGACCTATGAATAGATTATCAGCGACCGACATATTGGGTAGCAGGTTGACTTCCTGATAGACGGTGCCGATGCCGAGTTGTTGTGCGTGGGCGGTATTTTTCGGTGAGATAGTCTGGCCTTCCAGCCAGATGGTGCCACGATCGGCGTGGTAGACACCGGTTAATGCTTTGATTAGCGTTGATTTTCCCGCCCCGTTTTCACCGAGCAGCGCCATGATTTCACCACGGCGCAGGCTGAAATCAACGTTGTCTAACGCTTTGACGCCGGGGAAAAATTTACTTAATCCTTCGGTGCGGAGGATTTCCTGGTGTTGGTTAGTATTCATAGTTTCCCCCGTTGTAAAGCGTGCGCCAGATAAGACACAACAGCGTCGCATCAGGCATCTCGCACAACCGCCGGATGCGGCGTGAATGCCTTATCCGGCGGCCCACAAGTCGGCATCAGGCATTGATGCCCCTCAATACCCCATGTTTTTCTTCTTCTCTAACTCTTCTTTTGCAGTATCAGGCAGGTAAAGGGTGGACTTGGTCAGGGTCAGCTTTTCAGGCATGGTGCCGTCTTTTTTATATTTCTCCAGCGCATCAAAAGCGGGGCCTGCCATGTTCGGCGTCAGTTCAACGCTGGCGTTCGCTTCGCCATCAATCATCGCTTTGTAGATGTCCGGCACGCCGTCGATAGAGCCTGTCAGGATATCTTTGCCCGGTTTCAGGCCCGCTTCTTTAATTGCCTGAATTGCACCAATCACCATGTCATCGTTATGGGCGTAAACCATGCAGATGTTTTTGCCGTTGTTTTCCGCTTTGATAAAGCTCTCCATCACTTCTTTGCCTTTGCTGCGGGTGAAGTCACCTGACTGCGAGCGGATAATTTTGATATTTGGCGCATTCTTAATGGCTTCGGCAAAGCCTTTCTTACGGTCAATGGCGACGCTGGCCCCAACGGTGCCCTGCAGCTCCACCACGTTGCATGGTTTGCCATTCACTTCTTTTACCAGCCAGTCACCGATCAATTTGCCTTCGAGGATGTTGTCGGCAGTGACGGTGGTCATATAGAGAGATTTGTCTTTCACATCGATGGAACGGTCAAGCAAGAAGACCGGGATTTCGGCATCTTTCGCCTCTTTTAATACCGGCTCCCAACCGGTCGCTACCACCGGAGCGATAAAGATCGCATCCACCCCTTGCGCGACGAAGGAACGTACCGCTTTAATCTGGTTTTCCTGCTTTTGCTGACCATCGGCAATTTTCAACGTAATTCCGCGCTTTTCGGCTTCACTTTTCGCCACATTGGTTTCTGCGGCGCGCCAGCCGGATTCCGATCCGACCTGCGAAAATCCTACGGTTAATGGAGCGGCCAACGCCATAGACGACATGGCTGCCGAGACTGCAGAGACTACAAGTAAGCGTTTCCACATAGGGTTGTCCTCGTCGGGGTAATTATTATTGGTGAAAAGATGTTCGCGAAAAAACTATAGACAATTCGTTATGTAACGGATTGCGTTACATCACACTTCAAAAAAGTAAATAAAACGTTAATCACAAGTTTGTAATCGCTTTCATCTCACTATGAAAAATGCGGCTACGGTTATGGATTTTCCTGCTCTGTAAACCTTCTTAAAACTGGCGAAAAAGGAAAATGAAGACGAAAACAAGCGAAGACATTCGGCGCGAGTTGGCTATAATACTCGGCACTTGTTTGCCACATATTTTTAAAGGAAACAGACATGAGCTTACTCAACGTCCCTGCGGGTAAAGATCTGCCGGAAGACATCTACGTTGTTATTGAGATCCCGGCTAACGCAGATCCGATCAAATACGAAATCGACAAAGAGAGCGGCGCACTGTTCGTTGACCGCTTCATGTCCACTGCGATGTTCTATCCGTGCAACTACGGTTACATCAACCACACCCTGTCTCTGGACGGTGACCCGGTTGACGTACTGGTCCCGACTCCGTACCCGCTGCAGCCAGGTTCCGTGATTCGCTGCCGTCCGGTTGGCGTTCTGAAAATGACCGACGAAGCCGGTGAAGATGCGAAACTGATTGCTGTTCCGCACACCAAGCTGAGCAAAGAATACGATCACATCAAAGACGTTAACGATCTGCCTGAACTGCTGAAAGCACAGATCGCTCACTTCTTCGAGCACTACAAAGACCTCGAAAAAGGCAAGTGGGTGAAAGTTGAAGGCTGGGAAAACGCAGAAGCCGCTAAAGCTGAAATCGTTGCCTCCTTCGAGCGCGCAAAGAATAAATAAGTTCTTCTAGTGCCATAACCCTGAACGCCGGGCTTCGGTTAGTAAGGGTTTTTTATGCCCGCGATAAATAAACTCTCTATTCCCCTATCATTATTCTCAGCGCTTGCAAGGCTTGAACGGTAAGAACAAGCAAACACGACCACCATTTTGCTGTTCATAGCCGCTTGCTGGAAATTAGCCGACCTCACTCATTCTCACCGTTCAAAGCATGCCCCCGTTTTACCCCTACGTAATTGTGAACGCCAGCAGAGTTTTTTATGCGTTTACGGATATGGAAAGCGGCTCGGAGAGAAAAGCTAAAGATGGGGAAGTTACAAAAAAAATCGCGAGATACATCGCATAAAACAACGCCACCCGAAGGTGGCGTGCTTTTATTATTACTTATCCCTGTCTAACCAGTCGCCGCTTTCAATTAGCTTTAATCCATCGACGGGTCGTTGATAAACGTACATCCATGCACTCCCGTACGGCGTCTGAATCAACTGGCGCGCGTATTCACCGCCCCTGGTGCGCAAGGCATCAAGTTCGGCCAGCGTGGCGTTGTCAATACGATAAACTTCACCGTGTACTGTTCCGTTCCCCGGAACTGCGCCTGGATAGTGGCCCAGGCTATACAACTGGTAGTTATCGATACTGAAATCGCCCAGTAACTGGGCATTGGTCATCCAGTGACTGTTGCCTTGTTTGTGGCGTAAACTGCCGTAGACAAATATTCGCATTGCTAAAACTCGAACTGATAGAGCAAATCCAGTGCCTGGTCTACACCAGACACGGCTTCCAGATATAGCTTAGGCATCAGGCGATAACGTAACGTGAGTGTTGCTATTGAGTCAAATATACCCACGCCGTATTTCACTTGCAGACCTGGCAATACATAGCCGCTGACCACCACCTGGGAGGAGTCGCCTACTCCCTCTGTGTCGAGCGCTAAATTGCTTACGCCAAACGTCTCGCCGATTTTACCCACAATCTGACCACTTTGTGCAACCCCCAGACCAATCAGCATTGAGGTCATCGCCGCACTGTCACTCTGATCGCTCTCCAACCCTTGTCCACGTAACAGGTAGGAAAGCGCGGCCTGTTGCGACATCGCCGGGTCAGAGAAGATCTCCGCTTTCGGTTCGTCCGCCAGACCAGTGACGCGAACTCCGGCGATTACGTCGTCTTCTGTAGCATCCGGGTTACGAATAGCTTCGATATTAAGATACGGTTGATCCGGCGGACCAGAGAACAGTAGCTCACCCTTACGCACAATCAGATCCTGACCATAGGCATGGAAGCGACCTTCAGGGATGTTGATCTGCCCGTTCAGGCCCAGTCCTTGTTTGTCCTGTACGACGTTGAGATCGCCCGTCAGCCGCGCTTTCAGGCCGAAGGCGTCAATGCGCACATTGTTGCCAACGTGGACAATCAGGTTGCTGTTAATCGGAATCGACGCCGTTTTCGGCTCTTCCGGTTGCAGGTTATCGTTAAGCATCACCACATCGCTGGAAACGCCCACCGCGCTTTCCGGCAGCTCATGCACCACAATGCGCGCCCAAGGGACATCCACGCGACCATCGAGGGTAAACAGGTTTGGTGTAGCCTCGAATACAACATCTGGGGATACATCCATTCGTACCATCGGCGGCACGGTGATCCGTACCTTACTGCCTTTCGCGGTTACCCTCGCCCGCCAGTTTTCAATCTGGCTCCAGTCGGCGTCACCACTCAGGTAGATTTCTCCCTGTTGGGTCCGCACAGTACCGGCAAGCGTCGAGCGCATACCGTTAAAATTAACCGCAAGCTGGCTCGGCTGCATATCAAACGGCATAAAGTTGCCGTCGATATCCACACCCGTAACCTGGAGCTGACCAAACAACTGCGGGCTTTGTACATCACCCCCCAGACGCAAGTTGGCACTCACCATCCCCGCTGCTTTTTCCCCACGGGTAAAGATGGGGTTTATCATCGCAAGGTTGAAGTTACGGATATTGACGTTACCACCAAGATTACGGCGGCCTTGTGGATCGGTCACCTGCACCTGCCCATCAAACTGGCCGTTATTGGTCAGGCGGATGGTCCAGCCCAGTTCAGCACGGTTGTTACGCAGTTCCGCCGTCAGATTCAGCGTCTGAAACGCCACGGGCAGCGCCGCATCGTTGACGGTTTGCGTTACCTGCACGTTACGCCCCGAAAGGGTGATACTCCCCTGTGGCAGCCCTTCTTTAGTGGTGTCCCATGCGACATCCGCTTTACCCGTGAAGATACCGCTGGCCTGTGTGGTTTCTGGCATAAACGGTTTCAGCATGGCGAGGTCGAAGCGATTGAGATTTACCACCGCACGCCCTTCAGCCCCGGCATCAATGGTTTGCGGCACGCACAGTTCCGCATTCGGGTTAAGCCAGCAGTGTGGCCCGATGCTGATTTTTTGCTCCTTGTTGCGATAATCCAGCGCAATATCGCGGGTCA
This sequence comes from Escherichia sp. KS167_9B, assembly GCF_030295215.1. NCBI lineage: Bacteria > Pseudomonadati > Pseudomonadota > Gammaproteobacteria > Enterobacterales > Enterobacteriaceae > Escherichia > Escherichia sp. KS167_9B. The sequence continues at coordinate 5,140,305 of NZ_AP025754.1, read as the reverse complement.
GCGACCACGGGCCGACTGGCGTCTGGAAGCGGGTATTGCTAAGTGTTCCCTTCCAGCGTTCTTCTTTGCGATCAAAACTGCCTGCCAGATTAAGCTGCCCGGAAACCGGTTCGCCCTGAATCCGCAACTGTAACTCGTGCTGCTTTTCGCTGCCTTTGGCATTCAGGGTGACGAGGTTGATATTCACATCCGGCTGCGAGATTTGCTCAACGCGCACGTCGAGTTTACCCGCAATCTGGTCGGTGGATTTGATATCACCTTCTACGCGAACCTGCGCCACGGAAAGTTCCTGCCAGCGCAGACCGCGCGCGGTGATATCGGCCAGCAGCTGCGGTGCTTCCACCGTGCCGCGTACTTTCACCAACCCTTTCGCTGTACCACCCAGTCCTGGTAGCGCATTATCCAGCCCCGGCGCGTTGATGGTGGCATCAAGATTGAGATCTTTTACCCCCAGTTCACCTTTCACTTCGGCACTGTTTGGCCCCAGTTCCAGATGCAACCCAGGGATGGTCCACTGCATGTAACTGTTGCCTTTTAGTGTACCGTCAACATTCACTTTGTTCTGTTTGACGTTACCGGTCAGCTTCAACTCCGGCACGTCCATCTGCCAGGTGCCGCCATACAGACTACCGCGCGTTTTAATCAAACCATTGAGTTTCGACGGCCACTCCGGGAACTCTTTCGCGGTGTTAATGCCATTAAGCGTTAACTCACCGCGCCAGCTAATTGCCTGCTGCCAGTCGAGCAACACCTTGAGTTCAGTTTTCCCTTCCAGCGCCGCGACGGTAAGTTTGTCGAGATTGACCTGCTGTTCATTACCTTTGGCATCAAGGGTAATGGTGGCTGGCGGGATCTCCTGTCCCTTCACTGCCGTGCGCATAGAGAGCGTGTAATCGGTCATTTTACCGGTGAGTTTCAGTTTCAGATCATCCGCCTGATATTGCTTCTCACCAGTGAACGGCCAGTAAAGCTGTTTGCTGTTCACTTCCACGTTGAGCGGCAATCCAGCTTCTGCCAGCCGCGTCTGGGCGCGCAGATCCATATCCACCGGGCCAGAAAGGTTAACGCCTATCTCCAGCTGTTCGCGCAGCGCACCACCCACTTTCAGCTTCACCTTTTCGCCTTTCAGCGGCTCCACGTTCAGTGTGCTGTTGAGGGTGATATCCACCGGCCAGTTGTCTGATAGCTGCGCCGTGCCGCTGGCGTTGACGATCCCTTGATTGGAATCGATATCCAGGGCGTCCAGTTTGGTATTACCGTCGATGCTGCTCACTTTCAGCAGCATGGTGCTCACGGTGATGTCCGTGTCGCCTGTCACGCGCAACTGCTCGCCCTTAAACTCTTCAATATTCAGGTTGAGCGGCAAATGCACGTCGGTCATTTCCGGCAATACCGGGCGAGAAAAGAGATCTTTCAGCGTTTCGCCGAGCGGTTTTTCATCCGGCTGCGGATTTTCAATCTTCGGTTCGACCACCTCTTCCTGCGCCACTTCCGCCACTTTCGGCAAAGCAATCAACAGGCCTTTCAGCGACGTCGGTTTCAGGGTCAGGGTTTTCTCCTGCCAGTTCAGGCCGGAGGTGAAGTCCATCACCGATACCGTGGTGTCATCAATCTTGATGTTGACGTTATCCAGCGCCACCCGCGTCAGGGTGATGGGATACGGCGTGGAGAGATCCAGCGGCCCGCTATCTTCCTCTTCTTCAACCTGTTCAGAAGGGGGCATTTTTTTACTGTCGATGTTGACCTGAATGTCTTTCAGCGCCAGGTCATTAATACAAACGCTACTGTTCCACAGACAATCCAGCCCGACCGCCAGATGGAGATTGCCCGCTTTTACCGCCACGCCTGGCTGCTCATAACGAACGTCAGACAAGGTGAGATCGCGCCAGCCGCCGGTGACCTTGCCAATATCCAGCCCCGGCACCCAGCGATCCGCCGCTTTAAATACCAGATGCAGGCCGCTGGTGGTGCCCACCAGAAACGCCACCGCTCCCAGCAACAGTAAGATAACGATAACCACGCCGAGGCTGATTTTTTTCCATAAACTCATAATTCTGGCCCCAGACCGATGTAAAACTGTAACCCGTGCTCGTCTTTATCTGCGACCGGTACGGCAAAATCGAGTTTGATTGGCCCGACCGGCGATTCCCAGCGCACGCCAACCCCAGTACCGGTTTTAAAGTCGCTACGGCGAATATCGCTTACCGCTTCGCCACTATCGACAAACACCGCGCCCCACCATTTTCCGGTCACGTTGTACTGGTACTCCAGCGATCCGGTTATCAACTTCGATGCCCCTTTCAGGTCACCGTTGGCGTATTTCGGGGCGATAGATTTGTATTTGTAGCCACGAATACTGCGGTCGCCCCCGGCGAAGAAACGCAGATCCGGCGGTACTTTGTCGAAATCACCCGTTTCAATCCAGCCCAGCGTGCCGCGTGTCACAAAACGATGGCGATCGTACAGTGTGCGGATCCAGACGTTCTGCGCCTGGAAAACGGAGAAATCGACATCCGAGCCCCAGGCCGTGTTGGAGTAGTCGATAGAGTAACGTTGCGAGTCGCCCCAGGTTGGCATCAGGCCACCGCGAGAACGCGTGCGGCTAATCATCACCCCCGGATAAAACAGCATCGTGGTGTTGGTAATTTCACCCTGGGTAAAGTGGTCGAGACTCCAGCGCAGGTTAATGGCACGCTGCCAGCCACTGGAGAGATCCCAGTAGCGAGAAGCCACCAGCGTCGTGGAGTCAGACTCGGTATCGTTCAGGTCAGTGCGCTTAAAACCGCCCTGCACCAAATAATATTGTTCCAGCGGGTTCTTCAGCAGCGGCATTTTATAGCTGAAGTCGAGGATCTGTTCCGGCGCGGAAATACTGGTACTGGTAGTCAGACTGTGACCGTAAGAGTTCATCCATGGTTTTTTCCACGTCGCTTTCACGCGCGGTCCCACGTCTGTAGAGTAACCGACCCCGGTTTCGATGGTGTTTTCTGTGCGCGGCGAAACCACGCCCGTCAACGGTAATACTTTCGTTTCGCGCGCTTTATCAAATTGTGGTGCCACCACCACCGAATTAAACCAGCCGGTGGCAGAGAGTCGGCGGTTTAGTTCCGCCAGATCTTTCGATTCGTACTCATCGCCCTCTTTAAACGGCACCAGATTTTGCAGGTATTCATCGCGGATTTGTGATCCTTCAAAGGTCACATGCCCAAAGCGGTAGCGTTCGCCACTGTTATAATCAATATCCCAGAAGGCTTTATGCAGGCCGAGCGCAATGCCCAGCTGCGCTTTGGTAAATTCGCTATCGAAATAACCTTTACGCAACGCAATGCTGGTTAAGGACTTTTTGAAATTTTCATAATCGCCCTGGTTCAGTACCGTACCAATCGCCGGGCGAGTATCGAGCAATTTCAAATAGTCTTTATCGGTCCGCGCGCCGCCGCGCAATACCACATCGGTGCCGCCAATTAACACCGGCACGCCTGGCGTGACTTTGGCGATCAATACCTGCCGCCCTTTCTTTGGCGGTGGACGGAGATCAAATTCAATGGTCGGCTGGTAATAACCCAGCGCTTTCAGACCTTCGCGGATGGCATCATCGACGCGTGCGCGAAAGCGACGGTCTGGCGTCACTTCATCACTTTCAATCGTAGAAAGCTGCGCGCGAACGTTCTTTTCCAGCTGTCCCGATAACCCCTCGACCTGTAGACGGACGTTCGCGGCGACGGCAGATCCGCTTAAGCAGAGTAAGCTTACACAGCATAACTGTCGGATATAGCGCACATTTTCTCCTGAATATCCTCTATTCCTGCCCCTGGAACGCCGTTAAACGGCTTAACAAAAATCCAGTAATATGGATTAAAAAGCAGACTAAACCCCAAATATTTCTTATGTTTTACTTTAGACCTATTCACGGTGGTTATTGTGTGCAAATACGTCTCTTGTTACAACCTTAACCCCAATGACCGATTTTCGGGAGAGCGACACCATGAGTTTATTTGATAAAAAGCATCTGGTTTCCCCCGCCGATGCCCTGCCTGGACGTAACACCCCGATGCCCGTAGCCACGCTGCATGCGGTCAATGGTCACTCAATGACCAATGTACCTGACGGAATGGAGATTGCCATTTTTGCGATGGGTTGTTTCTGGGGTGTGGAGCGTCTGTTCTGGCAGTTACCCGGCGTTTACAGCACCGCCGCAGGTTACACCGGCGGATATACGCCAAACCCCACTTATCGGGAAGTGTGCTCCGGTGATACTGGTCATGCCGAAGCGGTGCGCATTGTTTACGATCCTTCCGTCATCAGCTATGAGCAGTTGCTACAAGTATTTTGGGAGAATCACGATCCCGCCCAGGGAATGCGTCAGGGCAATGACCACGGCACGCAGTATCGTTCAGCGATTTATCCGCTGACCCCAGAACAGGATGCCGCCGCTCGTGCCAGTCTGGAGCGTTTTCAGGCGGCGATGCTTGCCGCCGATGACGATCGTCACATCACCACGGAAATCGCTAACGCCTCACCATTTTATTATGCCGAAGATGACCACCAGCAATATCTGCATAAAAACCCATATGGTTACTGTGGAATTGGCGGAATTGGCGTCTGTCTGCCGCCGGAAGCATAGCGTTACGGTTACAAATTCAGATTGTTGATAAAGTGAGCTTTGTATATGCCGGATGCGGCGTAAACGCCTTGCCAGGCCTACAAAACCCTCAAAATTCAATGTATTGCAGAGACTTCGTAGGCCTGAACAGCATAGCGCATCAGGCAGTTTTGCATTTATCAGTCGTCTGAATTTTAACCCTCTGGCGACTTTACAGTACCTTACGCTATACTAGCCACTGAAAATGCCGGTTCACTTTCTTCGAATCGGCTTTCAATGTGTATTTCACACAAATTAATCAACTTCCCCTTCCGAGGATCTGGCCTGAAAGGTCGGATAAGATATGTTAAACAGTATTTTTGTCATACTCTGCTTGATCGCTGTAAGTGCGTTCTTCTCGATGTCCGAGATCTCACTTGCCGCTTCACGCAAAATCAAACTAAAACTGCTGGCTGATGAAGGCAATATAAATGCCCAACGCGTTCTGAATATGCAAGAAAATCCTGGCATGTTCTTTACCGTGGTACAAATCGGTCTTAACGCAGTGGCGATTCTCGGCGGTATTGTCGGTGATGCGGCGTTTTCTCCAGCTTTTCACAGCCTGTTTTCCCGCTATATGTCGGCGGAACTCTCTGAGCAACTGAGCTTTATTCTCTCTTTCTCGTTAGTAACTGGCATGTTTATCCTGTTTGCGGATTTAACTCCGAAACGCATCGGTATGATTGCGCCAGAAGCGGTGGCTTTGCGTATCATCAACCCGATGCGCTTCTGCCTGTACGTTTGCACCCCGTTGGTGTGGTTCTTCAACGGCCTGGCGAATATGATCTTCCGTATCTTTAAACTGCCAATGGTACGTAAAGATGACATCACTTCTGATGACATCTATGCAGTTGTGGAAGCAGGTGCACTGGCGGGCGTGTTACGTAAACAGGAACACGAGCTGATAGAAAACGTCTTTGAGCTGGAATCCCGTACCGTTCCGTCGTCAATGACACCGCGTGAAAACGTGATTTGGTTTGATCTCCACGAAGATGAGCAAAGTCTGAAGAATAAGGTGGCGGAACATCCGCACTCGAAATTTCTCGTCTGTAATGAAGATATTGACCACATCATCGGCTATGTCGATTCTAAAGACCTGCTGAACCGCGTGCTGGCTAACCAAAGCCTGGCACTGAACAGCGGCGTACAAATTCGCAACACACTGATTGTGCCGGATACATTAACCCTTTCAGAGGCATTGGAAAGTTTTAAAACTGCGGGTGAAGACTTCGCGGTGATCATGAACGAGTACGCGCTGGTCGTGGGGATCATCACCCTCAACGACGTAATGACCACACTAATGGGCGATCTGGTCGGTCAGGGACTGGAAGAGCAGATTGTCGCCCGTGATGAGAACTCATGGTTGATTGATGGCGGCACCCCGATTGACGACGTAATGCGTGTGCTGGATATTGATGAGTTCCCGCAGTCAGGCAACTACGAAACCATCGGCGGCTTTATGATGTTTATGCTGCGTAAAATCCCGAAACGCACCGACTCGGTGAAATTCGCCGGCTACAAATTTGAAGTGGTGGATATCGATAACTACCGCATCGACCAGTTGCTGGTAACGCGGATCGACAGCAAGGCCACCGCCCTTTCGCCCAAACTGCCTGACGTTAAAGATAAAGAAGAAAACGTCGCGTAACCCCAAGAAACATCAACGGCTCCTGAATCAGGAGCCGTCTTATTTACTGCATAGCACTTTGGTTAAGCCATCTCTGTTTGCAGACGCATAACCTGACGGTTAACTTCGGACATCACTGACAAATGCAGCTTATCCTTCACTTTTGGGATAAGAATCTTACCCTTATCAAATTCAAAAGCGCCAACGTCCTTGATGTATAACCGTCCACGGAACAGGATCTTTACGTACTTCGCCACCTGCAGTGGGTTGTACCGTTGGAAAATTTTCATTGTTATCTCCTGCTGAGTATTACGCCTTTGCGGTGCCACAATCGGCCCAACTATTATGAGGCGCAAATTTTAATGCTTAGTGACTATAGACTATCCGGGTAATGTTTCCACCGCGTATAACTTTTTTTACCTAAAGGTTACAATTATTCAGAATTATCTTTTTACCGAAGCGCGGTCTTCAGTATAAGCATTCATTTTTCATATGATTTGTGCGCTTGACCGCAAACTGGCATCACACTTGCGGGAAATTCGATAAATAGCACATATGATTAAAAGTCAGACCCCAAGTGGTCGGATCACCTGCATATCATAAGAAGGATACACCATGACCCTACGTAAGATTCTGGCACTCACCTGCCTGCTGTTGCCGATGATGGCTTCCGCACATCAGTTTGAAACCGGTCAACGAGTGCCACCGATAGGCATTACCGATCGGGGCGAGTTAGTGCTTGATAAAGATCAGTTTAGCTACAAAACCTGGAACAGCGCGCAGTTAGTGGGAAAAGTGCGAGTACTGCAACATATTGCTGGTCGCACCTCTGCAAAAGAGAAAAACGCGACGCTGATTGAAGCGATTAAATCAGCAAAGTTACCGCACGATCGTTACCAGACCACCACCATTGTGAACACCGACGACGCGATTCCGGGTTCTGGCATGTTTGTGCGCAGCAGTCTGGAGAGTAATAAAAAGCTTTATCCCTGGTCGCAGTTTATTGTCGATAGCAATGGCATCGCGCGCGGTGCCTGGCAGCTAGATGAAGAAAGTTCCGCTGTAGCGGTGCTGGACAAAGACGGTCGAGTGCAATGGGCCAAAGACGGTGCGCTCACTCAGGAAGAGGTGCAGCAAGTGATGAACCTGCTGCAAAAGTTGCTCAAATAATGTTAATAACATAAATTCTGGAAAAATAAATTTCCCCTATCGATATATATGGGATAGGGGAATTAAGTCTCTGAGTTTTTACGCCGAACTCATACTAGTATCAATAACCCTTATTCGCGTTTAACGGTTTTACCTCTTTTTTAAACGCTTCAATGGTAGATTTATATTTCTCGGAAATCTTTTCTTCGGTATAATTACCGTTTGCGGCCAGATTTGCACTTATAATCGCTTCCACTTGCTCGGTTATTTCCACTTGTTGGTAACCTGCATTAACCAGAAAATTATAAATAAGAGAGTAATCTTCACCCTGCAAAAAAATATAAGAGCCAGTTCGAAATTCCTCATCCCCTCCATAGATTTTAAGAGCAAAGCCCAAAGATTCTATGACCATGGCATAATTTCCATTATTTATTTTCTCGCAAAAATACCATCCTTCACATTCTTTAATGCTACCTCCTGGCCCTTCAAGTTCAAATTTACCCCGTTTTAATTTGCTTACTACATTCTCAAAATAAGCAGAACCGTAAGACAAGCCACCCGCCGCCGTCCGAAAATAACCGTTAATCCTTTCAGGTATGTCAGACTGTTTTTTCTGCAAAATATCATAGGCATACAATCTTCTATTTTGTGCTAGTGGAAATTCACGGTTCTTAAAGTCTATAAATGAGTTATACTCATTTATTGTTATAGAGATTTCTTCGTATTCAAATCCATTGCCTCGCAATGTCATTGTATATTCGGCACCGTTATCTTTAAGGCGGAAGCTGATAAGAAAATTATCCATGGCGTGAACGGTTTCATCTTTTGATGAAAGCACCTGATAACTATTTTTATCGATCTGTGTTGCTCTAAGAAAGAACTCCCTTAAAATTAACAGACTATCATAATTCGAAATCCAATCCCTTTTCTTAAATGCATGCTGAATATTATTAAAGAAATTATTTGAATGTATTTTTGTATGCGATGACTTTACAAATAACTCCACTGCACCAAAAAAATTATTGTGTCTGATCTTGGGTAACATATGACAACCTTATTATATTTGGTTATTCTATGTCGCCATTAAATATCTTGTTAAAGAAGTAAACTATCAAAAAACGCTCATTATTAAAATATAACTTATTAGCGTTAGAATATTTACACTTTAAATACAATCCCTTTATATCTATAACTTTTTAGGTTGGAAACAAATCAGGATGGCAGAATCAGGAAATACACTGTTTCTGCCATCTGTATTTAATAAATAGAGACTCTGAACCCAGGATTCAGGAACGACTCGCGCGGGGTATAATCCAGCGGTTTACCCTGCCAGTCGTGAACGTGCGCTCCGGCCGCTGCCGCAACTGCGTGACCGGCAGCGGTATCCCAAATATTAGTTGGCCCGAAACGCGGATAGAGTTGAGCCTGCCCTTCCGCCACCAGGCAGAATTTCAGCGAAGAGCCGATAGACGTGGTTTGATGTTCGCCAAGCTGTTGCAGATACTCTTTCAGCTCCGCATCCGCATGGGAACGGCTGATCACCACCAGCGGCGGGCGCGCATCGCGGACCTGAATCTGCTTGCGTACACCGCACTCTTCTTTCCAGGCTTTGCCGTCTGCCGCGCTGTACATTACGTTCATTACCGGCGCATACACCACACCTAAAATCGGTTTGCCGTGGTCGATGAGCGCAATATTAACGGTGAATTCACCATTACGTTTAATAAACTCTTTAGTACCATCCAGCGGGTCTACCAGCCAGTAACGCTGCCAGTGTTGACGGACTTCCCAACCGGGAGGATCTTCTTCAGAAAGGACCGGAATATCCGGTGTCAGCGTACGTAAACCGTCCATGATAACGGTGTGTGCGGCAATATCCGCTGCCGTTACCGGAGAATTGTCCGCTTTGCTGACGACGTCCATCGGTTTCGTCCCGTCGTAGACCTGCATAATGGCATCGCCTGCATTCCGTGCAAGCTGGCATACTTGATCTAACATTTCTCCACCTCGTCTCTGTGAGCGGTGTTAACTTGTTGTTTTACTTATACCCTATCGTTAAAGAATGCGCCAACTGTGATAGTGTCATCATTTTCAAAGCGTTAAATTGTGGCATTCTTCACTGTTCTAAAAGTAAGAGGTTTATTCTCCCTTTTCTTTCGAATTCCCGATGATAAAAGGATGTCCCTGATGATTAAGTTTAGCGCAACGCTCCTGGCCACGCTGATTGCCGCGAGTGTGAATGCAGCGACGGTCGATCTGCGTATCATGGAAACCACTGATTTGCATAGCAACATGATGGATTTCGATTATTACAAAGACACCGCCACGGAAAAATTCGGACTGGTACGTACGGCAAGCCTGATTAACGATGCCCGCAATGAAGTGAAAAACAGCGTACTGGTCGATAATGGCGATTTGATTCAGGGGAGTCCGCTAGCGGATTACATGTCGGCGAAAGGATTAAAAGCCGGAGATATTCACCCTGTCTATAAGGCATTGAATACGCTGGACTATACCGTCGGCACACTCGGTAACCACGAGTTTAACTACGGTCTGGATTACCTGAAAAATGCACTGGCAGGAGCAAAATTCCCTTATGTAAACGCCAACGTCATTGACGCTAAAACCAAACAGCCCATGTTTACACCGTATTTGATTAAAGACACCGAAGTGATCGATAAAGACGGAAAAAAACAGACGCTGAAGATTGGCTATATTGGCGTCGTACCGCCGCAGATTATGGGATGGGATAAAGCTAATTTATCCGGGAAAGTGACGGTGAATGATATTACCGAAACCGTGCGCAAGTACGTGCCTGAAATGCGCGAGAAAGGTGCCGATCTCGTTGTCGTTTTGGCGCATTCTGGTCTGTCTGCCGATCCGTATAAAGTGATGGCGGAAAACTCAGTTTATTACCTCAGTGAAATTCCGGGCGTTAACGCCATTATGTTTGGCCATGCTCACGCCGTTTTCCCAAGTAAAGATTTTGCTGATATTGAAGGGGCTGATATCGCCAAAGGCACGCTGAACGGCGTTCCGGCGGTAATGCCGGGCATGTGGGGCGATCATCTCGGCGTGGTCGATCTGCAACTCAATAATGACAGCGGAAAATGGCAGGTGACGCAGGCGAAAGCGGAAGCACGCCCGATTTACGATATCGCCAATAAAAAATCTCTCGCGGCGGAAGACAGTAATCTGGTCGATACGCTTAAAGCCGATCACGAGGCCACACGCCAGTTTGTCAGCAAACCAATCGGTAAATCTGCCGACAATATGTATAGCTATCTGGCGCTGGTGCAGGACGATCCGACCGTGCAGGTGGTAAACAACGCACAAAAAGCGTATGTCGAACATTACATTCAGGGCGATCCGGATCTGGCAAAACTGCCGGTGCTTTCAGCTGCCGCACCGTTTAAAGTCGGTGGTCGCAAAAATGATCCGGCAAGCTATGTGGAAGTGGAAAAAGGCCAATTAACCTTCCGTAACGCCGCCGATCTTTACCTCTATCCCAATACGCTGATTGTGGTGAAAGCCAGCGGTAAAGAGGTGAAAGAGTGGCTGGAATGCTCCGCCGGACAGTTTAACCAGATTGATCCCAACAGCACGAAACCACAGTCACTCATCAACTGGGATGGTTTCCGCACCTATAACTTTGACGTCATTGATGGTGTGAATTATCAGATTGATGTTACTCAGCCCGCCCGCTATGACGGCGAGTGCCAGGTGGTTAATGCCAATGCGGAAAGGATTAAGAACCTGACCTTTAACGGCAAGCAGATTGATCCGAACGCGATGTTCCTCGTTGCCACCAATAACTATCGCGCTTACGGCGGCAAATTTGCAGGTACGGGCGATAGCCATATCGCTTTTGCTTCACCGGATGAGAACCGCTCGGTGCTGGCAGCGTGGATTGCAGATGAGTCGAAGCGTGCGGGGGAAATTCACCCGGCGGCAGATAACAACTGGCGTTTAGCACCGATTCCTGGCGATAAGAAACTGGATATCCGTTTCGAAACCTCTCCGTCAGACAAAGCCGCGGCGTTTATTAAAGAGAAAGGACAATATCCGATGAATAAAGTCGCGACCGATGATATCGGCTTTGCGATTTATCAGGTGGATTTGAGTAAGTAAAACACTTTTCCCGTCTATAAATATGAACCGCATCCGGCATTTATTGGCGGATGCGGTGCTGCTGCATCTTATCCGCCCTACAGGTCATGAACCGTAGGCCGAATAAGCGCAGCGCATCTGGCTGTTATGCCGCACGTTCATCCCGCACTGCCAACACCTCAGGCAAATTCAACTCAATCCAGTCCGCCAGTGCAGCAACCTTTTCGCTCACCTGCTCGCCCAGCGGCGTGAGGCTGTATTCCACATGCGGCGGCACCACCGGATAAGAGATACGGTTAAGAAACCCATCCTGCTCTAACGCCTGTAACGACTGCGCAAGCATCTTTTCACTCACCCCACCCATCTTGCGGCGCAGGTCGCTAAAACGGTGCGTACCTTCGCGAAGCGCGACCAGAATCAATACCCCCCAACGGCTGGTGACGTGTTTCAACACCTCGCGCGACGGGCACTGTTCGGCGAAGAGGTTACCCTCTTTCAGTTGTTGCGACAGGCTAGCCTGGCTCATTCATACTTACCTTTTTGTACGTACTTACTAAAAGTAAGTTTAGGTGGTAGCGTATTTAAACACAAGACAAACCGATGGAGGCTTCCCATGATCGCAATTACCGGCGCAACCGGCCAACTTGGTCACCATGTTATTAACTCCTTACTGAAAACCGTTCCTGCCAGCCAAATAGTGGCTATCGCACGTAACCCGGCAAAAGCGCAGGCATTGAGCGCGCAAGGCATTACTGTACGTCAGGCTGAATACGGCGATGAGGCCGCACTGACATCTGCGCTTCAGGGAGTGGAAAAACTGCTGCTGATCTCTTCCAGCGAAGTGGGGCAACGTGCCCCGCAGCATCGAAATGTTATTAATGCCGCTAAGGCGGCGGGCGTGAAATTTATCGCTTATACCAGCCTGCTACATGCTGATACCTCCCCGCTCGGCCTCGCCGATGAGCACATCGAGACGGAGAAAATGCTGGCTGTTTCTGGCATCGCTTACACCTTGCTGCGCAACGGCTGGTACACCGAAAACTATCTCGCCAGCGCCCCGGCAGCACTGGAGCACGGCGTATTTATCGGTGCCGCGGGCGATGGCAAAATTGCCTCAGCTACGCGAGCTGATTATGCGGTAGCTGCGGCGCGCGTAATTAGCGAAGCAGGTCACGAAGGCAAGGTTTATGAACTGGCAGGTGATAGCGCCTGGACACTGACACAGTTAGCGGCGGAACTCACCAAACAGAGCGGCAAACAGGTTACCTATCAAAACCTGAGCGAAGCTGATTTCGCCGCGGCGCTGAAAAGCGTCGGTCTGCCTGACGGGCTGGCGGATATGCTGGCGGATTCTGACGTTGGCGCATCGAAAGGCGGCCTGTTTGATGACAGCAAAACGCTTAGCAAATTGATTGGCCGCCCAACGACAACATTAGCCGAGAGCGTAAGCCATCTTTTTAATGTTAATAACTAGTTAATTAAAGTGGCATCCTCCCGTATCCTCTCTGATAATGACGGGATGCGGGGAACGACTACGGTTGTTCCCTGAATATTTCTTCTGACAGATCAATGGATGCCAGTAATGATTAGCGGCGTGCTGTACGCCCTGTTAGCAGGGTTGATGTGGGGGCTTATATTTGTCGGGCCGTTGATCGTGCCGGAATACCCGGCGATGTTGCAGTCGATGGGGCGTTATCTGGCGTTAGGGTTAATTGCGCTGCCCATTGCCTGGCTGGGACGCGTGCGTCTGCGTCAGTTGGCGCGTCGCGACTGGCTTACCGCCTTGATGCTCACTATGATGGGCAACCTTATCTATTACTTCTGTCTTGCCAGTGCCATTCAACGTACTGGCGCGCCTGTTTCCACGATGATTATTGGCACCCTGCCGGTGGTGATTCCCGTTTTTGCCAATCTGCTTTATAGCCAGCGTGACGGTAAACTCGCGTGGGGGAAACTCGCCCCGGCGCTGGTTTGTATTGGCATCGGCCTTGCATGTGTAAATATTGCTGAGTTAGACCACGGACTCCCCGATTTTGACTGGGCACGTTATACCTCTGGCATCGTGTTGGCGTTAGTTTCCGTGGTCTGCTGGGCGTGGTATGCCTTGCGCAACGCCCGTTGGCTGCGGGAAAACCCAGACAAACATCCGATGATGTGGGCAACGGCGCAGGCGCTGGTCACGCTGCCGGTTTCTCTCATCGGCTATCTCGTCGCCTGTTACTGGCTGAATACGCAAACGCCGGGCTTCTCCCTACCTTTTGGCCCCCGTCCGCTGGTGTTTATTAGTCTGATGATTGCGATAGCCGTGCTTTGCTCATGGGTTGGCGCACTCTGCTGGAACGTCGCCAGCCAGCGATTACCGACGGTTATCCTCGGACCGTTGATTGTTTTCGAAACGCTGGCAGGTTTGCTGTACACCTTTTTACTCCGCCAGCAAATGCCGCCGCTAATGACGCTGAGCGGTATCGCGCTGTTAGTGATTGGCGTGGTCATTGCGGTCAGAGCCAAACCGGAAAAGCCTTTAACTGAACCTGTCTCAGAAAGTTGACACGCTGGCAGTGAGTTAAATAAGCCTCTGCTACGTAAGGGTTATAGCATTTGCCTTAAAGATGCATTTAAAATACATCTTATATTATTAAGAATGAGGTATCAGCTATGGCTTATCGCGACCAACCTTTAGGTGAACTGGCGCTCTCTATTCCTCGCGCTTCGGCTCTGTTTCGTAAATATGATATGGATTACTGCTGCGGCGGTAAGCAAACGCTGGCGCGTGCGGCGGCACGTAAAGAACTGGATGTTGACGTCATTGAAGCCGAACTGGCAAAGCTTGCTGAACAACCGATTGAGAAAGACTGGCGTAGCGCCCCACTGGCGGAAATCATCGACCATATCATCGTGCGCTACCACGATCGTCACCGCGAGCAGTTGCCGGAGCTGATCCTGCAAGCTACCAAAGTCGAGCGCGTTCACGCCGACAAACCGAGCGTGCCAAAAGGGCTGACAAAATACCTGACCATGCTGCATGAAGAGCTTTCCAGCCACATGATGAAAGAAGAGCAGATCCTCTTCCCGATGATCAAACAAGGCATGGGTAGCCAGGCGATGGGGCCAATTAGCGTAATGGAAAGCGAGCACGATGAAGCGGGCGAACTGCTGGAAGTGATTAAACACACCACCAATAACGTCACACCGCCGCCGGAAGCCTGCACCACCTGGAAAGCGATGTATAACGGTATTAATGAATTGATTGATGACCTGATGGATCACATCAGCCTGGAAAACAATGTACTGTTCCCACGCGCGCTGGCGGGTGAGTGATCTAAAAGCTGGATGGCATTGCGCCATCCAGCATGATAAAGCCGTTACTTCCGCAGTTCAGCAGTCCGCTTCTTACCAATAAACAACCAGCCCAACCCCAGCGCGATAAACCACAGCGGGGTAACCAGCAGCGCCTGGCGAGTGTCATCTTCCAGTGTCAGCAACACGACCACGAACACAAAGAACGCCATACATACCCAGCACATCAGCTTGCCGAGCGGCATCTTGTAGATCGACTTCTCATGCAGATGAGGTCGCTGTTTGCGATACACCAGGTATGAGCAAAGGATAATCGTCCAGACGAACATAAACAGAATCGCGGAAACAGTCGTGATCATCGTGAACGCGCCAATTACACTTGGATTCACATACAACATCACCACGCCGCCGAGCAGACAGATACAAGAGAAGGTCAGCCCTTTCGCGGGCACGGCGCGCTTAGAAAGTTTAGCGAACGCTTTCGGCGCAACACCTTCCTGGGCCAGACCAAACAGCATACGGCTGGTAGAGAAGACGCCGCTGTTAGCGGAAGACGCCGCAGAGGTCAGCACCACAAAGTTGATTACGCTGGCAGCCGCAGGCAAACCCACCAATACAAAAAGTTCAACGAACGGGCTTTTCTCCGGGACTACTGAACTCCACGGCGTCACGGACATAATCACAATCAGCGCGAAGACGTAGAACATAATGATACGGATCGGAATGGAGTTAATCGCGCGTGGCAGTGATTTCTCCGGATCTTTGGTTTCCGCAGCGGTTGTACCGACCAGCTCAATCCCCACGAAAGCGAATACCGCTATCTGGAATCCGGCAAAGAAGCCACTTAAACCTTTCGGGAACCAGCCGCCGTCATTCCACAAATGCGCAAACGACGCTTCCACACCGGTCGGTGACTGGAAGTGCATCATGACCATGATCAAACCGACAACAATCAGTGACACGATGGCGACAATTTTGATCATCGCAAACCAGAACTCCATCTCACCGAACATTTTCACGGTAGCGAGGTTGAGCGTCAGCAGCAGCACTATCACCGCCAGCGAGGCGACCCAGTCGGAGAGATCGGGGAACCAGAACTGAGCATAGGCCGTGATGGCCACCACGTCCGCCATACCGGTAACCACCCAACAGAACCAGTAGGTCCAGCCAGTAAAATACCCTGCCCACGGCCCCAGTAGATCGGAAGCGAAGTCACTAAAAGATTTGTATTCCAGATTCGAAAGCAGCAATTCCCCCATTGCCCGCATCACGAAAAAGAGCATAAAACCGATGATCATATAAACGAAGATGATCGACGGTCCGGCAAGACTGATTGTTTTACCGGAACCCATAAACAGCCCTGTACCAATGGCCCCACCAATGGCAATAAGCTGGATATGTCGGTTTGTGAGATTGCGCCGTAGCGACTGTTCAGCCGGAGCCTGTTCTTCGGCAACGACTTTTACCTGATCTACCATGTTTTTTTCTTCCTGTACCTGTCTGTGTTGTTCAGGCTCTGCGGCCTTTAGTCAGTCTATGATACGACGAATCTGTATCGGGACTCATCGATATTAGGTAACAATACGCGGGATGAATACTAAGATTTAGATCTAATGTTAATTTTATGTTTAAAGTGAGTGTCATATCACGGTGATAACGCGAAACAGCTCACAAAAATACACGCTTACGTGGTCTTTGCAACACAAAATAGCGCCATTTGGCAAACTGAAGGGTTTATTGCTGAATGCCTGCTCCCCTCTGGCTCGAGGGGAACAGAATGCGCTGCTTAGAGGATTTCCAGCAGTTCGACTTCAAACACCAGGGTGCTGAACGGAGGGATGGACGCGCCTGCGCCACGCTCGCCATATGCCAGTTCCTGCGGGATAGTCAGTTCCCATTTAGAACCTACCGGCATCAGAGTCAGTGCTTCAATCCAGCCAGGGATCACGCCGTTAACCGGGAATTCAGCTGGCTCGCCGCGAGCGACGGAGCTGTCAAACACGGTGCCGTCGATCAGTTTTCCGGTGTAATGAACACGAACGCGGTCGGTACGTGCCGGAATTGCGCCTGCACCCTGGTTGATCACGCGGAATTGCAGGCCAGATTCGGTGCTATTCACACCTTCTTTTTTGGCGTTTTCTTCCAGGTATTTCACACCTTCAGCAGCCATCGCCTGGAAACGCTGACGACGAACGGCATCGGCGCGTTCGTGGATTTCACGCAGCGCGCGGTGCACCACATCAACCGGAACAGCCGGATGTTTGCCTTCCAGCGCATCGGCAATGCCTGCAACCAGTGCTTCTGGCAGCAGCCCTTCCAGGCCTGATTCACTCAGTTGTTGCCCTACCTGCAAACCAATGCCGTAGCTTGCTTGCGCTTCGATGGTGTCAAAAGTTGGGGTGGTCATCGTATTTCCTTTCTTAGGGTATAAAGTAGCGGGCAGCATATCAGCCACACTTCTTTGGGTAAAACTTTGTCGCGGGAATGATGACAAATCCCGGGGAAAAAGAAACAATAGCAATATCCCGTATGAATATAATAAAGGCGGGTTTACCACGGACATCATAGCGTTAGCTTATTCATAGGCTATGATTGAGGAACAAGACGCGGAGCAGGAGGAAACCATGCCCGGGCGCTTTGAACTAAAACCAACCCTGGAGAAAGTCTGGCACGCGCCGGACAATTTTCGCTTCATGGACCCGCTACCGCCGATGCATCGTCGGGGGATCATTATTGCCGCTATTGTATTGGTGGTCGGATTTCTACTCCCGTCTGATGATACGCCAAACGCGCCGGTGGTGACGCGTGAAGCACAGTTAGATATTCAGTCGCAATCACAACCGCCGACAGAAGAACAGCTGCGGGCGCAATTAGTCACACCACAAAATGATCCTGATCAGGTGGCTCCGGTCGCTCCAGAACCGATACAGGAAGGCCAACCGGAAGAGCAGCCGCAAACCTCGCAAGTGCAACCTTTCCAGCCAGATAGCGGAATTGACAATCAATGGCGCTCTTATCGTGTCGAACCCGGTAAAACAATGGCGCAGCTGTTCCGCGACCACGGACTGCCCGCTACCGATGTCTATGCAATGGCGCAGGTAGAAGGCGCAGATAAGCCACTGAGTAATTTGCAAAATGGGCAGATGGTGAAAATCCGCCAGAACGCCAGCGGCGTGGTGACGGGCTTAACCATTGATACGGGAAATAATCAACAGGTCCTGTTTACCCGCCAGCCGGATGGCAGTTTTATTCGCGCGCGGTAGATGAAGGGTCAACCAGAAGCCAGCTAAGGATCGTCTCTTTGATGACCTTACGCCTGGCTTCCAGTGCCTGCGGTGAAACCATACTGATGTGATAAACCAGGCCAAGCGTATGTTGGTTGATCAAATAATATCCTCCAAGAGCAGCAATATTAATATTCACCTGCAACGGGTCGATATCTGGCTTAAAAATATTGCGCCGTTTGCCTTCAGCTAATAATGACTCCATTAACTGTAAGTGTGCGTGGTTAATTTCTAAAAGGCGCTGTGATTTTGCATAATGCACCCCTTTACTCTGGTTTTCACTATGCACAATTTTTAAAAACCAGGGGTTAGCAATGTAATAATCCCAGGTGAAATCGATAATTTTCTCAATGGCTTTTTGTGGCGGAAGACCTGAGAAATCAAGGGATTTTTCTTTTTGCCGAATATCATTCCAGGTATATTCCAGCACTTCGATAAATAAATTTTCTTTATTACCAAAGTGATGATAAACCGTCTGTTTACTGCACTCCGCGGCCTTGACGATATTATCGACTCTGGCCCCTTCGTAACCATATTCGGCAAATTCATTAACCGCACATAACAACAGCTTTTCCTTCAGGCTTTGTACGTTGCTGGTATCAAGATACATTCCGCTTCCCCACGTCTTCTTCGTGATGACTATCTTAACCCGATTTGTTAGAAGCTCCACTAAAATGGCTAAAAACTCGCAATTTCATCGGGTTATCAAATGCTCTGTGATCATTATCGCATATCAACCAACTAGATGGTTGATCTTTCTTGCCACACATTGCAAGCTAATCGTCACTTAAGGAAATAATATTCAAAAAGAGGGTTATTGTATGAAGTCAACACGTCCTGTTGCTGTCATCACTGGAGCCGCACGTGGTATTGGAAAGGGCTGTGCACTGGAACTTGCGCGTGGCGGATTTAATCTGCTGATTAATGATCGTCCGGATGCCGACAGCGTAGAAAAATTACATGCCACACAACAAGAATGTCTGGCGGAAGGCGTGGAAGTGATTTGCTTCCCTGCTGATGTTGGCGATCTCTCCCTTCATGAAGAGATGCTCGACGCGGCGCAAAACCAGTGGGGACGTCTGGACTGTCTACTCAACAACGCAGGCATTTCAGTGAAAAAACGCGGTGACCTCCTCGACCTCGAACCAGACAGCTTCGACCAAAACATTGCCATTAACACCCGTGCGCCGTTCTTCCTTGCTCAGGCATTCAGTAAGCGATTACTGGCACAGCCGAAACCGGAAGCAGAACTGCCGCACCGCTCGATTATTTTTGTCAGTTCCATAAACGCCATCATGCTGGCGATGAATCGCGGCGAATATACCATTGCCAAAACTGCCGTCTCCGCCGCAGCTCGCCTGTTTGCCGCTCGCCTTTGCAATGAACAAATTGGCGTTTATGAAGTGCGCCCTGGCCTAATCAAAACCGATATGACCATTCCGGCAACGGCTTATTACGACGAACTGATTGCTAAGGGGTTAGTGCCGTGGGGACGTTGGGGTTATCCGGCTGATATTGCCTCAACGGTCCGCGCGATGGCGGAAGGCAAACTGATTTACACCTGTGGTCAGGCGGTCGCCATCGACGGCGGCTTAAGTATGCCGCGCTTCTGAGGCTGAATCATGAGAGATCTGTTACAACGCCCGGATTTATTCAGTATCAATACTGCGACACTGGGCTATAAAACACCGCTACCTGCCATTATTGATGCCTGCGCCGCACGCGGTATTGGCGCGATTGCCCCCTGGCGCAGGGAGTTACAGGGTGAAGATCTCCAACAAATCGCCCGCCAGCTTGCTGCCAGTAACATGAGCGTTTCCGGTTTGTGCCGTAGCACCTATTACACCGCGCCGACGCTGACGGAACGCAAACTGGCGATTGATGATAACCGCCGGGCGCTGGACGACGCCGCTGTACTAAACGCCGCCTGTTATATGCAGGTGGTTGGCGGTCTGCCAATGGGAACAAAAGATCTGTACGAAGCGCGGGAACAAGTGAAACAAGGGATTCGCCAGTTGCTGCCACATTCGAAAGATGTCGGCGTGCCAATTGCGCTGGAGCCGCTGCACCCGATGACAGCTGCCGATCGCTCTTGCCTGTGCACGTTACGTCAGGCGCTGGACTGGTGTGATGAACTCGATCCCGATGGGGAGTTTGGCCTCGGCGTGGCGGTAGATGTCTACCACGTTTGGTGGGATCCGGATCTCGCCAGTCAGATCCTGCGTGCCGGAAAACGCATCCTCGCGTTTCATGTTTCCGACTGGCTGGTGCCAACCACCGATTTAGTCAATGACCGGGGAATGCCGGGAGATGGCGTAATCAATATTCCGTCTATTCGTCGCCAGGTAGAAAATGCCGGATTTAACGGTGCTGTGGAACTGGAAATTTTCTCACCGTACTGGTGGCAGCAAGATATTAACAGCACGTTGGATATTAGCGTCGATCGCATCGCGCATTATTGCTAAGGAATGATCATGAGTGACCAACCCGTTCTGTTCAGCAGAGCGGCGGCTTCCTGCCGCCTGACATTGAACCGTGAAGATAAATGTCATGCTATTAATGAAGAAATGATCGAATCTCTCGACCATTATTTAAATGAAATTGAAAACGACACCACATTACGATTAGTCGAATTAACGGCAACCGGCGATAAATTCTTTTGTGCGGGCGGCGATATTAAATCGTGGTCGGCCTATTCGCCATTAGATATGGGCAGAAAATGGATTAAACGCGGCAATGACGTTTTTAATCGCCTGCGCAACTTACCCCAATTAACGGTTGCGAATCTCAACGGTCATACCATCGGCGGCGGTATTGAACTTGCCTTGTGCTGCGATATTCGTATTGCCCGCCCCAGTGCGAAATTCTCTAATCCGGAAGTAATGCTCGGCATGGTGCCTGGCTGGATGGGCATTGAACGCGTGCTTAATCAGGTCGGTCCGGTGGTCGGTCGCCAGATGCTGATGCTGGGTAAACGCCTGACGGCGCAGGAAGCTCAGGCGGCGAATTTAATTGATGAAGTGGTAGAAAAAGAACAGGTGGAAAGCTGGATGGCGAATCAGTTAGCGCAGCTGGAAAAATGCGGTCCGGTGGCGCTCGCACATATCAAGCAACTGATTCTGGCTCTAGAAAATAAACATGCTGATTACCCGCACCAGTTACTGGCTGGATTAATGTCCGCCACTCAGGATTGCCAGCAGGCGACGCGCGCATTTGCCGAAAAAAGTAGCGTGAGCTTCCAAAATCAATAAGGAAATTGTATGCGTAAGATAACAACCGCCGAGACACTGGCGGCGCAAATTCAGGACGGCGCAACCATTGCCATTAGCGGTAATGGCGGCGGCATGGTGGAAGCGGACCATATTCTGGCTGCTATTGAAGCGCGTTTCCTGCAAACCGGACACCCGCGCGATCTGACATTAATCCACTCACTGGGCATTGGCGATCGCGACTGCAAAGGCACTAACCGCTTCGCTCATGCAGAGATGCTCAAACGCATCATTGCCGGACATTTTACCTGGTCGCCCAAGATGCAGGATCTGGTGAAAAACAATGCTATTGAAGCCTACTGCTTCCCTGGTGGCGTAATTCAGGCACTGCTGCGGGAGATCGGTGCCGGACGTCCAGGGCTTTTTACCCACGTTGGGCTGGGATCGTTTGTTGATCCGCGCAACGGCGGCGGTAAGTCGAACGCTAGCAGCACTGAGGATCTGGTAGAACTGATTGAAATCGACGGTGAAACCAAACTTCGTTATCGCCCCTTCAAAGTGGACTACGCGATTTTGCGTGGCACTTATGCCGATCCGCGTGGCAACGTCAGCCTCGAAGAAGAGGCGATTGATATGGATAGCTATTCCATGGCGCTGGCAGCACACAACAGCGGCGGCAAAGTGTTCGTACAGGTGCGCGATGTGCTGGAAGCTGGTGCCATTGAACCACGCCGGGTCAAATTACCGGGCATTCTGGTTGATGGCATCGTTGAACACCGCGAACAACCGCAAACCTATCTTGGCGGTTACGACCTGACCATCAGCGGTCAGCATCGCCGTCTAAGTTCTAACGACGCAATTGAACTGGTTAGTCATCCGGTGCGCCGCCTGATTGCCCGTCGGGCAGCACGCGAACTGGTGGCTGGCGCTTCAACCAACTTTGGCTTTGGCATTCCCGGCGGCATTCCTGGGGTTGCACTGCGCGAAGGCGTGCCTTATCAAAGTTTATGGCTGAGCGTAGAACAGGGTGTACATAACGGCATGATGCTGGATGATGCTCTGTTCGGCTGCGCCCGCAACGCCGATGCCATTATTCCATCACTCGATCAATTCGAATTCTACAGTGGCGGAGGGATCGATATCACCTTCCTCGGCATGGGAGAGATGGATCAGTACGGTAACGTCAACGTCTCCCATCTCAATGGCAATCTCATTGGCCCCGGCGGATTTCTCGAAATTGCGCAAAACGCCCGTAAAGTGGTGTTCTGCGGCACGTTCGACGCCAAAGGTAGCACGATTGATGTAACACCAGATGGCTTGCATATCGCCCAGTCAGGTCAAATCCCTAAACTGGTTACCCAGGTGGAAAAAATCACTTTTAGCGCCGCCTACGCACAGCAAAGCGGTCAGGAAGTGTTGTATATCACTGAACGTGCAGTATTCCAGTTAACAGCAGAAGGCGTTGAATTAATTGAAATCGCACCAGGTGTGGAGATTGAGCGCGACATTCTGCCGCATATGGCCTTCCGTCCAATTATCAATCAGCCACGCCTGATGGAAAGTAGCCTGTTTACGCCGATGGAGGATGCATGAGTCAGCTTGATGACACCCTCCTTGATGCGCTGACGCACGTCACTTTCCCGAAGGGTTTTGCACAGGCAGAACCCGCATGGGTTGTCACGGTAGACGGTGTTGATTACCCACTCTGGCAAACAGATGCCCTGGTAGTCGGCAGTGGTGCAGCCGGGCTGCGTGCAGCTGTGGAACTTAAGCGCCGCCAGCAAAATGTGCTGATCGCCACCGCCGGGTTATATATGGGGACATCGGCATGTTCTGGTTCCGATAAACAGACGCTGTTTACCGCCGCTACCGCGGGCAACGGCGATAACTTCGCCAAACTGGCAGAGGCACTGGCGAGCGGCGGCGCAATGGATCACGATACCGCTTATGTTGAAGCGGTTGGTTCCCTGCACACTCTTGGCGGGTTGCAATATCTTGGTCTGGAATTACCGGAAGATCGCTATGGCGCAATTCTTCGTTATCAAACCGACCATGACGAAGCCGGGCGAGCAACCTCGTGTGGGCCGCGGACCTCAAGGTTAATGGTGAAAGTACTGCTGGAAGAAGTACAGCGTCTCGCCATTCCAGTGTTGACCAGTGCAACAGTAATTAAACTGCTGCATCAGCGTGACGAAAACGGTGAAGACCGCGTGGCGGGGGCAATCCTCGCGACCGGTCATCGTGCCCATAACCCATGGGGGCTGGCAATTGTGACTGCGCCCAATGTGGTACTGGCAACAGGAGGGCCTGGCGAGCTTTATCGTGACAGTGTGTACCCACACAAATGTTTCGGCTCGCTGGGGCTGGCGCTGGAAGAAGGTCTGACGTTAACGAATCTGACCGAAAGCCAGTTTGGTATAGGCACGCCGCGCAGCACCTTTCCGTGGAATTTATCCGGGACTTATGTACAGGTGATCCCATACATCTATTCGGTGGATGCCGGGGGCAACGAGTATAACTTCCTCGCAGATTACTATCGCACCACCCAGGAGCTGGCTTCAAACATCTTCCGTAAAGGCTATCAGTGGCCGTTTCACGCCACACGAGTGATGGATTTTGGCTCCAGCTTGTTAGATATGGCAGTAGCGCAAGAGCAGCAATCAGGACGTCAGGTATTTATGGATTTCAATCGCAATCCTGAACCTGTGCCGGGTGACCTGCCGTTCTCATTAGATCGACTGGACGACGACGTTCGCGCGTATCTGGAAAATAACGACGCTCTGGCACCATCGCCCATCGAACGACTGCAACGAATGAATCCGCTGTCTATCTCGCTGTATAAGATGCACGGTTACGATCTCACCACGCAGCCATTGCAGTTTGCCATGAATAATCAGCATATGAATGGCGGCATTGAAGTGGATATCTGGGGGCAAACCTCCCTGTCCGGCTGTTTCGCCGTGGGGGAAGTTGCTGGCACACACGGCGTCACTCGCCCTGGTGGTGCGGCATTGAATGCCGGGCAGGTTTTTGCTGTTCGTCTGGCACGTTTTATTGGTTGCACGCAAAAACGTAATATTGATGGAGATATAGCACAGCTGGTAGCTCCGGCACTGGCTTCTATAAGAGAGATCATTACTCAGGCGCACGATAACGGGACCGGGATGCCGTTGTCGGTTGTGAGGGAAAAAATTCAGGCACGAATGTCTGACCATGCGGGATTTATTTGTCATGCCGATAAAGTCCGACGCGCCACTCGTGATGCCCTGCTATTGAACGAATTTGTGCAACGGCATGGATTGGCAATCAAACATGTGGGTGAAGTTGCCGAGCTGTTTATGTGGCGGCATATGGCGCTGACTTCTGCCGCGGTATTAACACAATTAACGCATTATATTGATGCTGGTGGTGGTAGCCGTGGGGCGCGTATGGTTATTGATCCACAAGGCAAATGCCTACCACAAACTCGTCGCGGCGCAAAAGAAGAATGGCGTTTTCGCTCTGAACTCGCTGAAGACAAAAATCACAAATTAACAATTCAATATTCGCAAGGTTCTTTTATTACCGAAGTAAAGTCTTTACGTATGCAACCGTGTATTAACGGTATTTACTTTGAAAAAAACTGGCCAGACTTTTTAAAGGGAGACATTTACACACAGTAATTTTCAATATTTACTCTGTACCTGATTTTTATTGCCTATTACATGGAAATACCAACAACCAGGGTTTATTAATATAATTAAAAGGTTTAAAAATGAATAAAATAAAGAATTATCGATGGCATATGATTGCCCTCGTATGCTTTATCACTGTAATCAATTATCTGGACAGAACGGCGTTAGGTATTGCGGCTCCAACGATTATGGAGACAACCGGAATAACCAAAGAACAATATTCATGGATTGTCAGTGCATTCCAGTTGGCCTATACATTGGGGCAACCGGTAATGGGCT
Organism: Escherichia sp. KS167_9B; assembly: GCF_030295215.1. NCBI lineage: Bacteria > Pseudomonadati > Pseudomonadota > Gammaproteobacteria > Enterobacterales > Enterobacteriaceae > Escherichia > Escherichia sp. KS167_9B. The sequence goes on along the minus strand of NZ_AP025754.1, from coordinate 5,115,034 downwards.
TCTTTATTGATACCGTGGGTCTGAAGTTAAGTTTTGCGATATGTGCCGCAATCTGGGGCCTGGCGACAATGGGGCATGCCTTGACAGGAACATGGTCAGGTCTGGCATTTATGCGCGCCCTGATGGGTTTCAGCGAAGCATCGGCAATTCCTGCGGGTGTAAAAACCGCATCAACATGGTTCCCGGCAAAAGAGCGTGGCGTGGCGACAGGTGTTTTCAATATGGGCACCTCACTCGGCGCGATGCTTGCTCCACCGTTGATTGCCTGGTGCATTATGTTTCATAGCTGGCAATTTGCGTTTATTGTCTCAGGTAGCCTTGCTTTACTCGCGGCTTTATTTTGGTTCTTTTGTTATAAAGATCCAAAAGATGCTAAACGCCTTTCTGATGAAGAGCGCCACTATATTGAGTCTGGGCAAGAACAGCATCTTAAAACAGATAAGAAAGAAAAAACGTCAATCAAGCATATCCTCAGCCAACGTAATTTCTGGGGGATTGGCATCGCGCGTTTTCTCGCTGACCCGGCATGGGGAACCATTAACTTCTGGGTACCGATTTTCTTCGTCGAAACGCTGCATTTTAGCCTGAAAGAAATTGCCATGTTCGTCTGGCTGCCTTTCCTGCTGGGCGATCTCGGCTGTTTAGCCAGTGGTTTTGTCGCGAAGTTCTTCCACGATCGCGGCGTGAGTTTAATTAACTCACGAAGAATTACCTTCACTATTGCAGCCGTCATTATGATGACGATTGGTCTGGTGAGTATTGTCGAAAATCCCTACATCGCCGTATTACTGATTAGCATTGGCGCATTCTCGCATCAATGTCTTTCTACTGTTGCAGCAACTCTGGGCGGTGACCTATTCAAAAAAGACGAAGTAGCTACCGCTGTGGGTATGGCAGGAGCCTGTGCATGGAGCGGTCAGTTGATTTTCAACCTGTTTATCGGGGCATTCGTTCACATTATTGGCTTCGCGCCGTTCTTTATTGCCCTGGCTTTCTTTGACATTATTGGTGCTATTGCGTTGTGGACGCTTATCAAAGTTAAAGATGAAGAACCACAAGTACAGTTAGCTACCCACTAATTATTTTAAATAAAAACGCTATAATTGAGGTTATGGCGTTTTTAAAGAAGCTTGAGTTATCGAACCTAGCTTACCAACGCGTTGTCAGTCATCTCCCCCCTCCCTGGTGCATCGTTATATCCGTGATGAGCGATTTTTGATATTAATATCTTTCACCATCCGCTATTTTCACCACTTCAGAAAACAAACTTATTTTTATTAATATCAATTCTTTTTCTTTGAACATTCAACTGCGATATTTGTAAAAATATTAAACAGGCAACAATAAAATGACATTACCAACAACTATTTATTCATTCCCCGCATATTTACCTCGTTTTTCGTCCACCGACAAACCAGCAAAACTAAAATTTCATCAATACGCACGCGCTACATTACTGTCAAATCATGGAAGAGATCATAATTGCGATGGCAGACGTACTGTTGAGATCCACAAACTAGATCTCTCAGACTGGCAAGCATTCAATAAGCTAGCGACGAGGTGTAATACTTACGATGGAATAACAATGAATGGTGATAATTCTTTTGGATGGAACCATGAAGCTACATTAGATAATATTCACGCCCAGAAATACAATAAAGCTTACGCGGGTGCGCGGTTAACCGCAGAACTGAAATATTTATTGCAAGATGTCGAATCCTTCGAACCCAACAGTAAATACACAATACACGAAGTGGTTTTGGGACCTGGTTATGGTACTCCAGACTATACCGGCCAAACGATAGGATACGTTGTAACCCTTCCTGCCCAAATGCCTAATTGCTGGTCATCTGAACTACCAACAATCGATCTTTATATCGACCAACTTCGCACTGTTACAGGCGTTTCTAATGCCCTCGGATTCATCATTGCTGCATTGCTAAACGCGTATTCTGATTTACCCCATGATTTGAAAATTGGTCTACGTTCCTTATCAAATTCAGCCGCAATCTACTCGGGTTTAGGTTTCGAGCGAGTGCCGCAGGACCGAGACATAAGGAGTGATCGTATGCATCTAACGCCAGCAAACCATCCTGACTTATGGACACAAGAGAATGGTGAATGGATCTACTTGCGAAATTAATGCCTGACGAAAAATAGAAAGCAAAACGCCGACCAATGGTCGGCGTTTTTACGTCTCGTTGAATAACGAATTATTCAGCTACTACGTTTACGATCACTTTCGCGAATACTTCGCTGTGAACCTGGAAGCTCACTTCGTGTTCGCCAGTGGTACGCAGAACGCCGTTCGGCAGACGAACTTCGCTCTTAGCCACTTCAACGCCAGCTGCAGTTACAGCGTCAGCGATGTCGCGAGTACCGATGGAACCGAACAGTTTACCTTCGTCGCCAGCTTTAGACGCGATGGTAACAGTTTCCAGTGCATTGATTTTCTCAGCGCGAGCATTAGCAGCTGCCAGAACTTCAGCCAGTTTAGCTTCCAGTTCAGCGCGACGTGCTTCGAAGAATTCAATGTTTTTCTTGGTAGCTGGAACAGCTTTACCCTGCGGTACCAGGAAGTTACGAGCATAGCCCGCTTTAACGTTTACCTGATCACCCAGGCTACCCAGGTTTGCTACTTTATCAAGCAGAATAACTTGCATTACCTTATCCTCTCAAAGTCGTATTAATGGACCGTGACCGATTACTGATGGCGATCAGTGTACGGCAGCAGGGACAGGTAGCGAGCGCGTTTGATAGCGCGAGCCAGCTGACGCTGGTATTTTGCACGGGTACCGGTGATACGGCTTGGGACAATCTTACCGCTTTCGGTGATGTAGTTTTTCAGCGTAGCGATATCTTTATAGTCGATCTCTTGAACGCCTTCCGCGGTGAAACGGCAGAACTTGCGACGACGGAAATAACGTGCCATATGGCTAGTCTCCAGAATCTATCAATTCAATCTGCTCGGCATGCAAAACCATTTTGCTCAGACCGTTCTTTGCCTTGTGGCATGAAATGAACCCCTGAACGGTTATGCGACTGCCGACCGTTATACTGTGAGTAATGGCCTGGTTTTCGTGTCCGCTAACAATAACGGGCATTTGACACCACGCCTGCCGGTGAAAGCCGGCTTCCTCCTGCACAGAACGATGCTCAAGCACGAACTGGCAGTGAGGAATTCCTGATGGACTGACCTTTCGAAGGGGAGTCCTGCACACGGTGCCGGACAACACCAGACGGTTGGTCATCAGAAATTACTCTTCAGAATCCCCAGCTTCAGCATCATCAGCGGTTTCGTTTGCGAAATCATCGCGACGCTCACGGCGCTCGTCTTTCGCTTTAACCATCGGAGATGCTTCGGTAACAGCGTGCTTGGTACGCATAACCATGCTGCGGATAACGGCATCGTTGAAGCGGAAGGTAGTTTCCAGCTCATCGATCACTTCCTGCGGAGCTTCAACGTTCATCAGAACGTAGTGTGCTTTGTGCAGTTTGTTGATCGGGTAAGCCAGCTGACGGCGGCCCCAGTCTTCCAGACGGTGGATCTTGCCTTCTGCACCAGTGATGGCAGCAGTGTAGCGCTCGATCATGCCCGGAACCTGTTCGCTCTGGTCAGGATGGACCATAAAAACGATTTCGTAATGACGCATCGAATTGCTCCTTACGGATTATTCAGCCTCCTGTCTGGGTCAGCCGAATCCCGGGGAGGCAAGGAACGTGTTAAAGGTCGGCTGAAAAATGACGCGTTATAGTACTGACATACCCCGCTAAACTCAAGGCCAGCCGACAAATAAATCTCATCTTTCACCAAATCGTACTAACACGCTGATTTGAAGTTCATCACACTTCATCATGGTGTTTTTTTGAACAACTGCATCAGAAATGGTCACCATCCACTTCTTTATCATTGATTAAAATTAAATCAGAAGATCACCACAAGAGGAGAGCACACAAAGTCAGCCGTCGAGGAGGTATCTATGTTCAGCCGTGTTTTAGCCCTTCTGGCTGTGCTTTTGCTAAGTGCAAATACATGGGCAGCCATTGAAATTAATAACCACCAGGCCAGAAATATGGACGATGTGCAAAGCTTAGGCGTGATTTATATCAATCATAATTTCGCCACTGAAAGCGAAGCGCGTCAGGCATTAAATGAAGAGACAAATGCGCAGGGCGCAACGTACTACCACGTGATTCTGATGCGGGAACCGGGGAGTAACGGCAATATGCACGCCAGCGCGGATATTTATCGCTAGCACCAGGTATAACCAACGAAACATTGCCATAGTTTGCTTTGCCCCCTTCTCAGGGGGCTTTTTTATGCGCCATTCAACGAATAACGACTTCCGGATCCGGCTCATGAGTAATGCGATTACGTAAGTCGCGGCGCATAATTTCTATTATCCAGAACCAGAAAATGTGCCCAAGGATTTCAGATGCATATTCGTCAAAAGGCAATTGAGTGAGCGGCGGCGTTAAATTCAGCGCCGGGCAAAATATACCGTGGACTGCCACTGTCACAATAAGCCCTGCTAATATCCCCTGCCATAATTTCACTTTCGGGAAAATTTCCGCGACCACACAATACCCTATCGCAAAAACCAGTGAGAAGATGATATGCGTCACCATCACCGGGTTGATAATATGTTCCGAGAATGTATACACAGTTTGGGTTGGGTCGATCCCTAAATAATCCCGTAGAAAGATATACGGCGGATTAAACTCATCGCGACCACCGGAAAATGTGCGCGGTGGCAAGGGAACTTCCGCTCCCCATTTAACAAATGCTGAAATAATTCCTGAAAGTACACCCACAAGTAACGCAACGCCATAACGGCGACGCTGCGGATCCGTTCTGACAAACAATCCGTTGATAGCCATAAAAACACCTGTTGTTTATACGATTTTTTAACTGAAACGGCCCCGGAATCAGACCAATTACATCCCGCAGGAGGTAATAATTCCGGGGCGCACTGCTTACTTCTGCCCGTAATAGGCGTTAGGACCGTGCTTACGCATGAAGTGTTTATTCATGAGATAGCTGTCGATGTGATTCAGTTGTGGGTTAATGCCGCGGGCAATCCACGCCATTTTCGCCACTTCTTCCATCACCACCGCGTTATGCACCGCATCGTGAGCATCTTTCCCCCAGGCGAATGGCCCGTGCTGATACACCACAATTCCCGGCGTATGCAGCGGCTCGGCGTCACCCAGCGTTTCGATAATCACTTTGCCAGTGTTTAGCTCGTATTCCCCCTGCACTTCTTCTTCGCTTAACCCGCGCGTACAGGGGATATCGCCAAAGAAGTAGTCAGCATGCGTGGTGCCTAATGCCGGGATCGCCAGCCCCGCTTGCGCCCATGCGGTGGCATGCGTGGAATGGGTATGGACAATGCCGCCAAGCGACGGATAACGACGGTAGAGTTCAAGATGCGTCGCAGTGTCGGAAGACGGACGATACTCCCCTTCCACCACCTTGCCGCTCATATCAACCACCACCATATCGTTCGCTTTCATGCTTTCGTAGGCGACGCCGCTGGGCTTGATCACCACCAGCCCGCGTTCGCGGTCAATGGCGCTGACGTTGCCCCAGGTAAAGGTCACCAGCCCGTAATGCGGCAGATCCATATTGGCTTCAAACACCTGCTGTTTTAGCTTTTGCATTATGCCGCCTCCACCATGCCGGCTTTAGCCATGCGCGCTTTCACCCAATCACGCGCTTTCGCCACTTCTGCCGCCGGGTCTTCCGCCGTTTCGCTCCACATCTCAATCAGGTACGGCCCGCAATAGCCACTCTGTTTGAGCGTTTCAAAGCAACGTTCGAAATCCACTACGCCTTCGCCAAACGGCACGTTTTTGAAGACGCCTGGTTTGGTGTCTTTCACATGCACCGCGACGATATGCCCGATCCCGGCCTGCAACTCCATCTGCACGTCGTTATCCCACGCCGATAAGTTGCCGATATCCGGGTAGAGCTGGAACCACGGGTTGTTGAGATAGTGCGCGTAACCCAGCGCCTTGCTGATGGAGTTCATCAACGGGTAATCCATGATCTCCATTGCCAGCGTCACCTGCGCGCGGCTCGCCATCTCAACGCTCTCTTTCAGGCCGTCACGGAAACGACGACGCGTTTCGTTATTGGCTTCCTGATAGTAAACGTCGTAGCCCGCCAGTTGGATCACGCGAATACCGACATCCTGGGCGAACTGGATAGCTTTGCGCATAATCTCCAGCCCCTGCGCCCGCACTGCGTCATCTTCGCTGCCCAGCGGGAAACGACGATGAGCAGAAAGGCACATGGATGGTACGCGCACGCCGGTTTCAACAATCGCGTTCACCAGCGCCAGACGCTGCTCGCGGCTCCAGTCAAGGCGCGAGAGGCGATCGTCCGTTTCATCTACCGACATCTCGACAAAATCGAAGCCTAACGTTTTTGCCAGTTGCAGCCGTTCCAGCCAGCACTCCCCGGCGGGGAGCGCTTTTTCGTAGATGCCAAGCGGGATTTGTTTGGACAACATATCCGCTCCTTAGCCCCACAGTTCGGCGATGGAACGTTTGAACTGACGCGCGGCTTCAACCGGAGAGGCGGCATCACGGATACTACGCCCAGCGATAAACACATGAATCGGAATGCCTTTGAACAGCGGCAGGTCTTCCAGCGCCAGGCCACCGGTGACGGTGACTTTGAAGCCCATATCGGAAAGACGTTTGATCGCGGTGATATCCGCTTCGCCCCACGCCACGCCTGCGGCCTGCGCGTCACGGCTGCGGTGATAAACAACCTGTTGAATGCCTGCGTCGCGCCACTGCTGCGCCTGTTCCCAGGTCCAGTAACCGGTCAGTTCGATCTGCACGTCGCCATTAAACTCTTTTGCCACGTCCAGCGCGCCTTTGGCTGTGTTGATATCTGCACAGCAAATTACGGTCACCCAGTCAGCGTTGGCTTCAAAGCACATACGAGAAAGGATTTTTCCGGCATCGGCGATTTTGGCGTCTGCCAGCACGATTTTGTGCGAATAAAGCGCTTTCAGATCGCGAACCGCACGCACGCCTTCGCCCACGCACAGAATGGTGCCCACTTCGATAATGTCGACTTCTTCGGCAATCAGGCGAGTAGTTTCGTAGGCGCTAGCCATAGTCTGGTTGTCCAGCGCGACTTGCAACATCGGTAATGACATTTTCAATTCCTTCTTAAGCAGCCGCGTTGGTGCGGTCAATGAGATCCAGGACTTCCTGCTCGGTACGGCAGGCGCGTAAACGGTCGAAATTCTCTTCATCTTCAAACAGGTTGACGATCTGCATGATGCCCACTTCCTGATGCGTGTTGGCATCGACTGCCGCCATCGTGATGAGGATATCCACCGGGTCGTTATCTTCGTGGTTGAACTCCAGCGGCTTTTTCAGCGTCACCAGTGCAAAACCGGTTTTCTTGACGCCCTCTTCCGGGCGACCATGCGGCATTGCCAGGCCCGGTGCGAGCACAAAGTACGGGCCGTGTTGTTCAACCGCATCCAGAATCGCCTGGTAGTAACGCGGCTCGACAACATCCGCCGCCACCAGCAGGTCAACGCCGATTTTCACTGCGTCCTGCCATGTCTCAGCTTCAGCCTGCAGACGGATAGATTTATTCTCCGCCAGCGAATCACGTAATTTCATAGCGCGCCCTTACTTCACGTCCTGCGGGAAATGTTCTTTGATCACTTCCAGCAGTTTCGGGCCAAAGTCAGCAGGAGAGAGCATGTTGCGCACGCCAACGACATATTTGTTGCCGGTCACGGTGATCTCGCCCGCGATGTGCGTAGAAGCGATGATGATATCCGCGCCGCTCAACTCGCTTTTGTATTCACCAACCGCGCAGCTGTTTACCGTGTGGTCGATGTTCGACTGGGTTAAAAACTGGTCCACTTTCATCTTCATGATCATGGAACTGCCTTGTCCGTTACCACACACAGCCAGAATACGTACGGTCATAATCAAAACTCCTTATTAAGCAGACTGTTCTGCCAGTTGTTTTTCTGCATCTTCTTCTGCGCGCAGCGCGCGGCCAGCGAAGAACATATAAGCCAGTGCAATGACAATGATGACGGCCATAAAGGCGATGCCGATGGAGAAGAAGCCCTGCATCATCGGTGGTGCCAGAATCGACCAGTCCGCCATGCCCATCCAGGCGCTCATACCGGTGAGTTTCACCGCCCAGACGCAACCAAAGATTTCAATCATCCCCATCACCAGACAAATCTTCAGCGCCGCGCGCCAGCCACCGAAGTGGTTAGCAAACACGCCAATAGTGGCGTTAGAGAAGAACATCGGGATAAAGCCAGGGATAATCAGAATGGAAGAGCCGCAGGCGACCAGGATGCCAACTGCAATCAGTTGACCGATGGTGCCCCACATAAAGCCCCAGACCACAGCGTTCGGCGCGAAGCTATAGATGGCCGCACAGTCAATCGCCAGAACCGCACCGGGGATCAGGCGCTGGGAGATACCGTTAAACGCTTCAGAGAGTTCCGCCACAAACATGCGCACGCCCTGAGTGATGATGAAGATCGCCACCGCAAAGGAGAAACCGGTTTGCAGGATGTACACCGTCCAGTGCACTTTGCCCGCCATCGCCTGCACGGTGTCGATACCGAAGGAGAGCAGAATGGCACCAAAGAAGATGGTCATGACAATCGCCGTGGAGACGATGTTGTCGTGGAAAATGTTCAGCCAGCCTGGCAGTTTGAGGTCTTCAACGCTTTCCTCTTTTTTGCCGAGGAACGGCGCAACTTTATAAGCAATCCATGATGCAAACTGCTGCTGGTGACCGATGGAGAAACCACAGCCGTCGGTGACTTCCTGAGTCGGCTTATACATCATGTTGGAGGTAATACCCCAGTAGAGCGAAACCAGAATCGCGGTGCAGATAATGGTGGTCCACATGGAGTAACCGAAGATAAACAGCGTAACGGCAATCAACCCGGCCTGCTGGAACATGATGTGACCCGTCAGCATGATGGTGCGAATACCGGTAATGCGACGTAGCAGCACGTAACAGATGTTCAGCGCCAGTGCCAGCAACACCGCGTAGCCCACCCAGCTATAGGCATCGCCCATACGTTCGATGGTAGCCATCATGGAAGCGTAAGTATCGGAAATCGCACCATTAATGCCATAAACCTCCGACATTTTCGCCACCACCGGTTTGAAGGTGCTGGTCAGGATGCCGGACCCGGCCTGCAACAACATGAAACCAATAATGGTTTTAATCGTACCTTTGATAATCACGCTGACACTTTTGCGCAGCAGGATGTAGCCCAGACAGGTCACAATACCCAGCAGTAACGGGGCATTAGTCATGACCTGGTTAAAAAACACGGTAAAGATGTTGTAGAGGATCTCCATAACGATCTCCTGAAGAAGAGGTAACCGGGTATTCCGCACACCCGGAATGTTGTGCACTCACTCTAATTTTCAAAAGTAATCACAACAAGATTATTTATGATTAAATGTGACGCGACACGCAAATAATTCCACATAGAAAGCGTGGAATTCACACAATGCAAAATTTATTAATTAAAATTCATGTAGTTAATTAAATATCGCAATCCTTTTCATCTTTAATGCCTTAAAATCAACAACTACTCATCAGGCAAAAAGTCAAAAAATGGTCATTGCCTTCCTGAAAAAATAGTGTCAGGATTAATCAAAACCAATCAAATATTGATTCAAATTGAACTATCATGAAGGTAAATGGCGATGAGTAAAGTGAAAAGTATCACCCGTGAATCCTGGATCCTGAGCACTTTCCCGGAGTGGGGTAGCTGGTTGAATGAAGAAATTGAACAAGAACAGGTAGCTCCTGGCACATTCGCGATGTGGTGGCTAGGCTGCACCGGGATCTGGCTGAAATCTGAAGGAGGCACCAACGTTTGCGTCGATTTCTGGTGTGGTACTGGCAAACAAAGTCACGGTAACCCACTAATGAAACAGGGTCACCAGATGCAGCGCATGGCTGGCGTGAAAAAACTGCAACCGAACCTGCGTACCACCCCATTTGTTCTTGATCCGTTTGCGATTCGCCAGATCGACGCGGTACTGGCAACTCACGATCACAACGATCATATCGACGTCAACGTCGCTGCTGCCGTGATGCAGAACTGCGCTGATGACGTGCCATTTATCGGGCCGAAAACCTGCGTGGATTTGTGGATTGGCTGGGGTGTGCCGAAAGAACGTTGCATCGTGGTCAAACCGGGCGATGTCGTTAAAGTGAAAGACATTGAAATTCATGCCCTTGACGCGTTTGACCGTACTGCACTGATCACTTTGCCTGCCGATCAAAAAGCGGCTGGCGTACTGCCAGACGGCATGGACGATCGCGCGGTAAACTACCTGTTCAAAACGCCGGGCGGTACCCTGTATCACAGTGGCGATTCCCACTACTCTAACTACTATGCGAAGCACGGTAACGAGCATCAGATCGACGTGGCATTAGGTTCATACGGTGAAAACCCTCGTGGTATCACCGACAAAATGACCAGTGCTGATATCTTGCGTATGGCAGAAGCGCTGAATACAAAAGTGGTTATCCCGTTCCACCATGATATCTGGTCAAACTTCCAGGCCGATCCGCAAGAGATCCGCGTACTGTGGGAGATGAAAAAAGATCGCCTGAAGTATGGCTTCAAGCCGTTTATCTGGCAGGTCGGTGGCAAATTTACCTGGCCGCTGGATAAAGACAACTTCGAGTACCACTATCCACGTGGTTTTGACGATTGCTTCACCATTGAACCGGATCTGCCGTTCAAGTCGTTCCTGTAATCTGTCGTTTATACCGGATGGCGTGGAGAAGTTCGCGCTATCCGGCGTAGTATTTCCTGGCTATTTCAAATATCATCTAAAAAAATCAAATTTTATCGGAATAGCTCATGACTGAAGCACAAAGACATCAAATTCTCCTGGAAATGCTCGCACAATTGGGCTTTGTGACCGTTGAGAAAGTCGTTGAGCGTCTGGGAATTTCGCCTGCTACCGCTCGACGCGATATCAATAAACTTGACGAAAGCGGCAAACTGAAAAAAGTGCGCAATGGCGCAGAAGCCATCACCCAGCAGCGCCCACGCTGGACGCCGATGAATCTGCATCAGGCGCAGAACCATGATGAAAAAGTACGTATCGCTAAAGCAGCCTCGCAGCTGGTGAATCCCGGCGAAAGCGTCGTCATCAACTGCGGTTCCACCGCGTTTCTGCTTGGGCGGGAAATGTGTGGCAAGCCAGTGCAAATCATTACTAATTATCTACCGCTGGCGAATTACCTGATCGATCAGGAGCATGACAGCGTGATTATCATGGGCGGCCAATACAACAAAAGCCAGTCCATCACCTTAAGTCCACAGGGCAGCGAAAACAGTCTCTATGCCGGGCACTGGATGTTTACCAGTGGCAAAGGACTGACCGCAGAAGGGTTGTATAAAACCGATATGCTGACGGCAATGGCAGAGCAGAAGATGTTGAGCGTGGTAGGGAAACTGGTGGTACTGGTTGATAGCAGTAAGATCGGCGAACGTGCGGGGATGCTCTTTAGTCGTGCAGATCAAATCGATATGCTGATCACCGGCAAAAATGCTAACCCGGAAATCCTGCAACAACTGGAAGCGCAAGGGGTCAGCATTCTGCGTGTTTAAAGATGCTGCTGGAAAAATGTCACGGCAGCATCTAATGCCTCAGGCGTAATGCGGTGACGCACGCCTGGCTGCCATGAACAGGTTAGCAGTTTATCCCGTCCCGTCTCGCTTAAGGCCTGCTGCAAACGTAGTGATTCGTCGGCAGGCACGACGTCATCGTCAAGGCCATGCCACAGCAGTAGAGGTCTGTCACCAAGTTGTTCCAGGTGGTTTGTCGCTTCCCACTCTGCCAGCGGCGCGACAATGTTATTGAATTCATTCTGCTGTGCTGCCGTTTCAGGTATCAGCGGTGGAAACAGTGAACGGGCGAGCGATGTAAAATAGCCCGATCCCATCATGCTGGCGGTACATTTCACCGTGGGGTGGCGAGCGGTAATTCCCAGTGCCGTCATCGCGCCCATCGACGCGCCACCGACTGCCAGACGGTCAGCAAGCAGCCAGTTTTCTTCGGCTATTGCCGCACGTAAGGTAGTGAATTCCTGCATACTTTGTAGCAAAATTTGCCAAAATTGATTTAACCGCCGCGCTGCGTCGCCCCTAAAACGGCTACCGTGATCGGGCGCATCCGGCATGATCACCCGCAAACCAGCCTGCGCCAGCGCAACGGCAAAATAGCTATACACCAGACTGGACGAAGTAAAGCCGTGATAAAAAATCACGCACGGTAACGGGGTATCTTTTTGCCCGACAGGATAAGCATGAAGAACGGGAATATCTGCCAGCACGCGCGAGTCTATTTCAATCATCTGTCTCTCCTTTTTGTCTGGTATGACATGAAGAAATCCTTAGCACAAGTTTCTGCTGGCGGTATTAGTTCATAATGTTGAGATGTGGGTTACGCTTTCATCACGTTTTCATTCGAAAATCGCGTACCAGGTAACAATTCGGGAACATTCCCCCAAAGTTAAATTAATAAGGCACTACACTATGGTTAGCAGGAAACGTAATAGCGTTATTTACCGGTTTGCCAGTTTATTATTGGTGTTGATGTTAAGTGCCTGTAGCGCACTGCAAGGTACGCCACAGCCAGCACCGCCAGTAACGGACCATCCGCAAGAGATTCGCCGCGACCAGACGCAAGGGTTACAGCGAATAGGTAGCGTAAGCACGATGGTTCGGGGTTCTCCGGATGACGCATTAGCAGAAATCAGAGCGAAAGCTGTCGCTGCAAAAGCTGATTATTACGTTGTCGTCATGGTGGACGAAACCATTGTGACAGGACAGTGGTATTCACAAGCTATTTTATACCGTAAATAAATCAGACAACTTATACAGCCAGCTTTACATTGCTTTGCGTCCCTATGCGTTTACCTGTGCACAATAAATTACCAGCTGGAAGCTCGGGCGTTTATTACCGCGATGGAATGCCCTGCAACATGTGGGGAAACGAAAAATGGAGCTGACGATGAAACAATTACTTGCCTCACCCTCGCTGCAATTAGTGACTTATCCTGCGAGCACCACGGCACAGTCTGCAGAATTCGCCAGTGCTGACTGCGTGACGGGCCTGAATGAAATAGGTCAGATCTCGGTTAGCAATATTTCAGGGGATCCGCAGGACGTGGAACGTATCGTGGCGTTAAAGGCCGATGAACAAGGTGCATCATGGTACCGCATTATTACCATGTACGAAGACCAGCAGCCTGATAACTGGCGCGTACAGGCGATCCTGTATGCGTGAGTGTCATCTACAGCAAATGAACAATGCCGGATGCGGCACCTGTGCCTTATCCGGCCAACAGTTCCTGAAATTTCATTGTGTTAGTTGATAACACGTAATGCTGCTGTTGCCATTATAAGACGCGCTAGCATCACATCTGGCTGACTCGTTTATAAACATACTCCCCCCGTCGCCCGCAGCAATAAATCATTCTGGATCTGCTCTGACAACCGCACGCCGCCGCGCGTATCAAACATCATCTGACACCACGCCTGCGCCATTGGCGGAGAGGCATATTTCAACATTTGCGCGCCGCAACCCAGCAGGAATAGCTGACGAGTAATCTCTCGCCCCATTTCTTCAGCTGGCTTACGCAGTTGCTGCTGCAAACGACGAACCGCGCGATCAAAATAGCGATCCTGCCCTTTCACTTCCATAAACGCTTCCGACAGTAAGTCGTATACACCCGCCTGCTTATTAAGAACGCGCAATACATCCAGGCACATAATATTGCCAGAACCTTCCCAGATGCTGTTCACCGGCATTTCCCTGTAAAGCCGCGGCAGCTCGCTCTCCTCGCAATAACCAATACCGCCCAGCACCTCCATCGCTTCGGCCACAAACGGCATACCACGTTTGCAGATAACAAATTTCGCCGCAGGCGTAAATAAACGCGCCCACAAGGCTTCTTTGGCATCGGCACGCCGATCCCACGCTCGCGCAAGACGAAACAGCAACGCCGTTTGCCCTTCAAGCTGGAGAGCCATGCGGCTTAAGACATGACGCATCAGAGGCTGTTGGATCAATGGATTACCAAAAACATGGCGTTGATGTGCATGATAAATCGCCAGTGAGAATGCACGGCGCATCATGGCATGGCTGCCCAGAGCACAATCAAAACGTGTCATCCCGCCCATTTTCAGGATCAGGTGAATTCCTTCCCCTTCCTGCCCCAATAACCAGCCTATGGCATCCTGAAACTCCACCTCGCCGCTGGCGTTGGAGCGATTGCCCAGCTTATCTTTCAGCCGCTCCAGGCGAATCGCGTTGCGTTGCCCGTCAGGCAAAAAGCGCGGCACAAAAAAGCAGGACAAACCGCCAGTGGTCTGCGCCAGTACCAGATGCGCATCGCTTTGCGGCACCGAGAAAAACCATTTATGCCCCACCAGCCGATAAGAGCCATCGTCCAGACGCTCTGCGCGGGTAGTGTTGCTCATCACATCGGAACCGCCCTGCTTTTCCGTCATGCCCATGCCAATCAACAAACCGCGTTTTTGCCCACCTGGCAATAAGTGGGAATCGTAGCGATCGCTCAACAGCGGCGTGGTCCAGTCCTGAAACAGTGCGGGTAACATCTGTAATAACAATGGCGTGGCGGCAAAGGTCATCGTTATCGGGCATAACGACCCAGCCTCAACCTGTGCGTGCAACATAAAACGCGCCGCTCGCGCCACAAATGCGCCGGAGCGAGCGTCTTCTTCCCAGGCCAGATTGTGTACCCGATTGGTACATAACGCCTGCATCAGCAGGTGCCAGGCGGGGTGAAAACGCACATCGTCCAGACGGCGTCCTTGCGCATCGTAGCGCAATAATTCGGGCGGATTCACATTCGCCAGTCGCCCCAGTTCAAGGGATTCAGCCGTTCCTAACTGCTGACCAATACTGGCGAGAAAATCGCTATCCCAGCCAGCACCTTCACGCGTTACCGCTTCGCAGAGCGCGCCATCAGACAGGTATAAGTTGCTGTTATTTAATGGTATAGGTTGATTAAAAACGGTGTGAGTTTGCCAGTGCACTGTGTCTCCCTCCATCAATGGCAGTTACCATTAGTATGGTCACTGCCACGGATTCCTGACAGAAAGAGATTGCTAAAACATTCTTAGCCAGCAATATAATGCGGAACGAAACGTGAGGTGTCTTTGGTGATCAGCGTGTTATCTTCACGGATCCCCATTCCGCACGCTTCATCATCAACAATCCAGCTACCAATGAGTGTGTAGCTATCGCCAAATCGTGGCAGAGGTTGAAATGCCTGGTAGATCATCGGTTCATCGGCATAATCACCCTCAGCGTGGTCAACGACGTTATTCTGACCATCGAAAATGGTGACGTTACCGCCCTCGCGTGAGTAGATCGGTTTACGCACATAGCTTTCGCCAGCGGCAATCTGCGGTTTTTCGCCATCAAACCAGGATGCAAGTAGGTTAGGATGACCAGGAAAGAAGCGCCAAAGCAGCGGCATTAACCCTTTGTTGCTCAAGATACTTTTCCATAACGGCTCCACCCATTGCTCGCGGCGCTTGCGCAGCAGCGGACCGTTATCGTCACGCATCATCCATTCCAGCGGATACAGCTTAAATGCACGCTGGATGACATTATCATCAAGATCGGTCAGTACACCGCCGACGCCTAAACCGAGATCTTCAATGTAGATAAACCGTGACTCCTGCCCAGCCTGCTGAGCGCAGTCCTGCAAGTACAGCACAGTACTCCTGTCTTCGTCGGTATCCTGACAACAGCAGAAATAAAACGGTTCCCGACTGTAAAGCTCGCTAAAACGCGAAATCAGGCGTTCCTGAATGGCATTGTACTGATCGGCATCACGCGGAATACTGCCGCTACGCCGCGCATCTTCCAGCCACAGCCACTGGAAATAAGCCGACTCATACAATGAGGTCGGCGTATCGGCGTTGTACTCCAGCAGCTTCACCGGCGCATTACCACACCAGGCAAAATCCATCCGACCATACAGCGAAGGATCGCGTGCGCGCCAGCTTTCAGCGATCACATCCCAGTACAGCGGGGGGATCGCCAGTTGCGTCAGGATCTCTTCGTCTTGAACCGCACGATCCACCACCTCAAGGCACATCTGATGCAGTTCCGCAGTTGGTTTTTCGATCTGCTCTTCTATCTGCCGCAGAGTAAAGCGGTAAGCCCGACTCTCATCCCAATAAATTTCATTATCGATGATATGAAAGTCGAAACCGTTGTCGGCGGCGATCTGGTCCAGATCCCGTCGTACAGGAACGTTGTGTCTCAGCATGATTAGCCTCCCCAGTGCCCACGGGCGCTGGAAGAACGACCATAGCCGCCGCGAGAAACAGTTGACGCTTTTCTGGTGGTAAAGCCGCCCGAGGAGTAAGACTCTTTTTTGCCAGAACCGGAGCGCCAGGAGTAATCACCGGAAGTATTGCGCCAGACGGGGCGGGAAGCAAATGAGGATCCACCGCTGTTATAAACGAACGGCTCATCGCGATCTTTACGAATAACCCGGCTTAATAAAAATCCAGAAATGACCGGGATCCAACTCTGTTCAACATTGTCGTAGTAGCAATTTTCGTACTTAGACTGACAATTCTGCTGAGTCATATTCTTCGGAACATCGGCATAAAATGCCGCTTTGGCATTGTTCCAGCCATGAGCACAGATATCTGAATTATTACCGTCATCAATACAATCCTGCACTGTCGAGTAAAACGTTCCGTCACCGTCGTTATCGACATCACCACTATCGCCACAACCTTTCAATACAAAAAAAGCTGCACCGCCCATTAGCGCCAACGTTAAGTATTTTTGTGCGTAGCGATTGCGTCGCGGCTCAAAAGGATTATTAGGTCTTCCAATGCGACTGATCGCTCCGTGACCAATTTTACTGTTATTTCTTGATTTGCGTTTTCTGGCCATGATCGTCCATTACCATGTCATACAAGCTGCGTTAAAAATACCGCCAGCCAGCGCGGCGGTTCCCATAAACATTCCTGCTGCGGTATTGTGATTAATAATTTTTTCGCTTAATGCTGGCATATAAAGTCTGACGCCAGCAAAAACGAGTAACTGAATCACCAGTGCGATCCCGCCCCAGGCAAAATAATCCGGAATACTCACCGCATTGATTGCCGCACTAGATAATGGGATCACGTAACCCAACAATGTACCACTGAACGCCAGTGCCGCCGCGGTATTATTGTTTTTAATTAACTGCCATTCGTTGTGCGGTGTAATTTTGGAGTAGATAAACAGAAAAATAATCACCATAGCCACGCCAATAAAAAAATAGGCGCTAAAGGCAAGAAGTGAATCCAGTATATGCATCGTAAACGTCCTTGTAATTAACCAATAATATGAAGTGATGTCAGTGGGATATCAACACCCAGTGCGCGCGAAAATAACCACTCCGGCTCGCCGAGATCGTTAAAAGATTCCTCACCATTTAACAGCAAATATTCACAGGTATCTTCGGTCACCTGCCGTTCATAGCCCATGGTAAAATTATGCACTTCCCATTTGGCGTGGTTTTGATTTTCAACTTTTTCCAGCATATAGACGGGTTCGATATTCCCCGGTTCTTCGCTGTTAAAAAATCGCTGCCAGCGTTTTTCCTGCCAGTTTAAAGTCATTGCCCCCATCGCTTTGGCATTGATCGCCTCGCGCCAGTGGCTCTCTTTACTGATACCGTAGCTCTCTTCATAGACAAAGAGCTTGATATCATCAATGTCATCAATATCTTCGCCGCCGGTGGTATTGATTTGCAGAAATTCATCGCCCGAAGTGTAGTAGCGGAAAATCTGACTACCGCCGCCCAGATCGATGTGGCTGACAGCGGCTACCGTAAATTCTTCACCCGGCAGCGCAATCAGCAATTCATCTTCCAGCAAACGAAACGCTAACGTGTCGAGCGTAAAGCCGCTATTGAGATGAAGTCCCAGTGGGCCACGTGCGATTGCAGGTTTATCATCCTTACCAAACAGACGCTTGAAAAAACTTGTCATATGCTTCCCTCAATGTCCTGCCATGCCACTTCTTCAGCCAAAATACGGTTATTGCCAATAAGATGCAGCCACATACCGCCTTTAACTTCCGTTGCAATGACTGGATTCAGTTCCATTCCCCTACCATTTTTACAACTGCTTATTCCCAGGACGGTGGCATCATGATGAAGTTTCATATAATGCAATGACTTTTCCCATTAAAGCGCCAAATAAACCAACACTCACAGGAATCTGCCAGAGCGCTGTGAACAGACGTCCCCCCACCGTTTGGGGTGTGATATCACCAAACCCCAGCGTTGATCCCACAACCGAGCAGTAATAAATAAAATTACTCAGTTGACCTACCAACGCCTCTTCATGCAACGCAGTTAACACCAGATAACAAAACAGATACTGTCCTGTAAATAATCCAGTCAATGCCGGCCAGGTAAGCCTGGAAAGGTGACGTCGGCAGGTTTTAATGATCCATGAGAAGAACATTACTCGCCCTGTTGGCGTTGCAGTCTTGCTAATACATCCTGGGCGCTACTTTTGTTGCTACCGCCAATTCCGGCTTCCGCCAGTTTTTCATCAAGATCGCGACCATCTGCCACTTTTTCCAGCTGTGCGGCAGCATCCAGGCGAGCTTGACGTTCGGCCTGACGCGTTTGCAGACGCTTTAAGGATTCTGCCGCTGTCGAAACGCTGGAAGATGCGCCAACAGTAGAGGTCGTTACGGCCTGTTGTGCACGCTGCATGGCTTCAGTAGCTTTAACGACTTCCATTTGTTGCTCAAATTGAGCGATACGCTGTGCTGTCGCTGTAACCGCTTTTTCCACACCATCGCGAGAGACTTCCAGATTCGACAACACTTGCTCTTCAGCGGTAATGACATTCTCAAGACGGGCGATTTCTTCAGCAACTTCGTTAATCAACGACGGATTAACATTCTTGCTTAACGCTTCCAGCGCGCGAGCTTCCAGACTGGCTTTACGCTCACGCAAATCTTTCAGTTTATCGTTGCTCAATTTCACTCTTGCCAGTAGATCGACACGTGATTTACCGGCCTTATCCAGTTCTGCTTTGGCATCGCGTATATGCTGTTCAAGCATTCTAACGCCCTGTGCTTCTTCAATGGATTCTTCCGCTTGCGAGATCACCGATTTACCCAGCGTAAATAAAGTTTTTAAAATTCCCATAAATACCTGTCCTTGTAATTAATGTGAATATTCTTCTGTAATTTCAGCAAGATCCAAAGCGTTATCTACCAGCGTGGTTATTTCCAGCAGGATATCTTCAAGAGAAGATTTAAGCGATAACGCCCCGAAAACAATGTAATACTCTTCCTGTTGCACGCTGGAGATCCCTACCGATGACAACGGCATCATCTTCTGATTTCTTAATAAGAAGGTATGAAATTCATCTGGATTGCTGATACTACTTACCGGGCAAATAAAGGTTTCGATGATCATTTGGCGGGAAGTAAAAAGAATATTGATTTGCAAATCGCCATAATCATTCATTTTAATAATTAATGCGTTTTCATTATTTGTTACATCAATATTTTGTTCAGGTACAGTTTGCAGCGCCGTCGCCAGCGCCAACGGATTCCATGTCATATATTATTCCATATAAATTAAGTTTAAATATTAATAAAATGAATATTTGTAGTACGTAATTATCTTACCAGCTATAGACAAAAAAAAACCATCCAAATCTGGATGGCTTTTCATAATTCCGAGAAATTAGCTACGCTGGCGTACCGCTTCAAATAAGCAAATGCCTGTCGCCACAGAAACGTTCAGCGAAGAAACACTTCCTGCCATTGGGATGCTGATCAACTCATCGCAATGTTCACGGGTCAGGCGACGCATGCCTTCACCTTCTGCGCCCATCACCAGTGCCAGCCGTCCGGTCATTTTGCTCTGATAGAGCGTATGATCCGCCTCACCTGCCGTACCGACGATCCAGATATTCTCTTCCTGCAACATACGCATGGTGCGCGCAAGGTTAGTCACCCGAATCAGCGGAACGCTTTCTGCCGCGCCGCAGGCTACTTTTTTCGCCGTGGCGTTGAGCTGTGCGGAGCGATCTTTCGGCACAATCACCGCATGAACACCTGCGGCGTCCGCGCTACGCATACATGCACCCAGGTTATGCGGATCGGTTACACCGTCGAGGATCAGCAGGAACGGCTGATCGAGCGAAGCGAGCAGATCCGGCAGATCATTTTCCTGATACTGACGTCCAGGCTTCACACGGGCGATAATGCCCTGATGCACGGCACCGTCGCTTTTCTCGTCGAGATATTGGCGGTTTGCCAGCTGGATAACCACGCCCTGGGACTCAAGGGCGTGAATCAGCGGCAACAGACGTTTATCTTCACGGCCTTTTAAAATAAAGACTTCCTGAAAACGTTCAGGGGCGCGCTCCAGCAGGGCCTGCACTGCGTGGATGCCGTAAATCATTTCGCTCATTAATGTACTCGTTGTTTACGTTTTGCCTGATGCGCTACGCTTATCAGGCCTACATGATCCCTGCAATGTATTGAATTTGCCTGATTATGTAGGCCGGATAAGGCGTTCACGCCGCATCCGGCATGAACAAAGCGCATTTTGTCAGCAATCTGACCCTCTTCTGTTTGAAGAGGGTAATGATCACTCTGCCACTTTTTTCTTCGCCGCACGCTTCGCTTTGGTCGCTGCGGCTATTTTCTGCGTTTTCGCCGATGGCTTTTTCGCTTTTCTCGCGTCTTTCTTCGCCGCTTTCGGCTTCGTTTTTTTCTCGCCGCGGAAAGCGCTGTCTGGCTCAAAGTTTACCTTTTTACCAACCTGACGACGCTTGCCGCCTTTTTTGCCTGCATCGCCTTTTTTCGCTTTCTCGCGCGCGGTTTTACCGACGTTGCGCGGTGCGCGTTCGCTGGAGATCAGGCTAAAGTCGATTTTGCGCTCGTCCATATTAACCGCTTCGACGCGAACTTCCACGCGATCGCCCAGGCGATAAGTCTGGCCGCTGGATTCACCCATCAGGCGTTGTCCCACCTGGTCAAAGCGATAGTAGTCATTGTCCAGCGAAGAGACGTGGACCAGACCATCGATGAACAAGTCATCCAGGCGAACAAAGAAGCCAAAGCCAGTGACACTGGAAATCACGCCTTTAAAGACGTTACCTACCTGGTCGAGCATGAAGTCACACTTCAGCCAGTCAGCCACATCGCGCGTTGCTTCGTCGGCACGACGTTCCGCCATCGAACAGTGCTGACCCAGTTGCAGCATTTCTTCCATCGAATAATGGTAGCCGCCGGTTTCAGTGGTGTTGCCCTGATGCCCTTGCTCTTTCGCCAGCAGATACTTAATGGCGCGGTGGAGCGTCAGATCAGGATAACGACGAATCGGCGAAGTAAAGTGCGCATAGGACTGCAATGCCAGACCGAAGTGACCGCGGTTTTCCGGATCGTAAATCGCTTGTTTCATCGAGCGCAACAGCATGGTTTGCAGCATTTCTGCGTCAGGACGGTCAGCAACCGATTCCAACAGTTCCGCGTAGTCACGCGGTTCCGGCTTGTTACCGCCAGGCAATTCCAGCCCCAGCTCCGCCAGCACTGAACGGAAAGAGGTTATTGCTTCAGTGCTCGGCTTGTCGTGAATACGGAACAGTGCCGGTTCTTTGGCCTTCTCAACGAAACGCGCCGCCGAGATATTCGCCAGAATCATGCACTCTTCAATTAACTTGTGTGCGTCGTTACGCTGGGTCTGTTCGATACGCTCAATACGGCGTTCAGCGTTGAAAATGAACTTCGCTTCTTCGCTCTCAAACGAGATCCCGCCGCGTTCTTCACGGGCTTTATCCAGCACTTTATAGAGGTTATGCAGCTCTTCGAGATGCTTAACCAGCGGGGAGTACTGCTCGCGCAGATCCTGATCGCCCTGCAGAATATGCCAGACTTTGGTGTAGGTCAGACGCGCGTGAGAGCTCATCACCGCTTCGTAGAATTTGTAGCCCGTCAGGCGGCCTTTCGACGAAATGGTCATCTCGCAAACCATACACAAGCGGTCTACCTGCGGGTTGAGCGAGCACAGGCCGTTAGAGAGCACTTCCGGCAGCATCGGGATAACCTGCGAAGGGAAGTACACCGACGTACCACGGTTACGCGCTTCTCTGTCCAGCGGTGTTGGCGGACGCACATAGTAGCTGACATCGGCAATTGCGACCCACAAACGCCAGCCGCCGCCGCGTTTTTTCTCGCAGTAAACTGCATCGTCAAAGTCACGGGCGTCTTCGCCATCAATGGTGACCAGCGGTAAATCGCGCAGATCGACACGGCCAGCTTTCGCCTCTTCCGGTACTTCTTCTTTCAGCCCGGCAACCTGTTGCTCAACAGCCTGCGGCCAGATGTACGGAATTTCATGGGTGCGCAGAGCGATATCAACCGCCATGCCAGTCCCCATATTATCGCCCAGCACTTCGACGATTTTACCCACCGCTTTGGTACGGCGAGTCGGGCGTTGGGTCAGTTCAACCACCACCACAAAGCCCATCCGCGCGCCCATGATCTGATCGGGCGGGATTAAGATATCGAAGCTCAAACGACTGTCGTCAGGAACCACAAAGCCGACACCCGCTTCGGTAAAGTAGCGACCAACAATCTGGCTGGTTTTTGGTACCAGTACGCGGACAATACGCGCTTCACGGCGGCCTTTACGGTCAGCGCCCAGCGGCTGTGCCAGCACCTGATCGCCATGAATGCATGTTTTCATCTGCTCGCTGGAGAGATACAAATCATCTTTACGTCCTTCAACCCGCAGAAAGCCGTAGCCATCACGGTGGCCAATAACGGTACCTTTCACCAGGTCGAGGCGTTCCGGCAGCGCATAGCACTGACGGCGAGTGAAGACCAGTTGACCATCGCGCTCCATCGCGCGCAGGCGGCGACGCAGGCCTTCAAGCTGCTCTTCGCCTTCAATGTGCAGTTCTACCGCCAGCTCATCACGGCTGGCCGGTTTTTCACGTTTGGTTAAATGTTCGAGGATAAATTCCCGACTAGGGATGGGATTCGCGTATTTTTCAGCTTCGCGTTCCTGGAAAGGATCTTGTGACATCTCGGTTCCTCCGTTGTCATCTCTGATGAAGATTTTCGTCACTCCACCAGCAATAATTTATAAAGCGGTTGATTCTCTTCAACCAAATCGGCAAGCGTGTAGTTATCCAGTTCCATAAGAAAACTTTGCACGGCCTTAGAAAGCGCCTGTTTCAACCGACAGGCAGGTGTAATGTGGCAAAACTCACTGCTGCAATTCACCAGCGATAAGGGCTCCAGCTCGCGCACCACATCACCAATACGTATCGCACTCGCCGGTTTACCCAGGCGAATGCCGCCATTTTTTCCACGAACAGCAGTCACGTAGCCGGCACGACTAAGTTGATTGATTATTTTGACCATATGATTACGGGAGACGCCGTAGACGTCAGTCACTTCAGAAATACTGGTCATCCGCCCTTCTGGCAATGACGCCATGTAGATCAGCGCACGTAATCCGTAATCAGTGAAACTCGTTAACTGCACATCAACCTCAAAAGGGAAAGCGGGAAAAAATACATTTATATTGATGATAAACCAGCCACAAGCTGTGTCGCTAATTTATTTCAGTTCGGGGAAGGAAAAAAGCGAGGATTTAACACTGTGTCGGATAGCGTAATGGCTTACCCGACACAGCAATGTATCACACTGTTAGCCCGGCAGGCAAAATATCTGCCAGGCGTACCAGAATTACGCGTCGAACGGGTCGCGCAGAATCATGGTTTCAGTACGATCCGGGCCGGTAGAGATGATATCGATCGGCACACCGGTCAGTTCTTCAATACGCTTGATGTAGTTCAGTGCCGCCTGCGGCAGACCGCTACGATCTTTCACGCCGAAGGTGGATTCAGACCAGCCCGGCATGGTTTCGTAAATCGGCTCTACACCTTTCCAATCGTCTGCTGCCAGCGGAGTGGTAGTCACTTCGCGACCATCCGGCATACGGTAAGCCACGCAGAGTTTCACCTCTTTCAGGCCATCCAGAACGTCCAGTTTGGTCAGGCAGAAGCCAGACAGGGAGTTCAGCTGTACCGCACGACGAACGGCAACGGTGTCCAGCCAGCCGGTACGACGACGACGACCCGTAGTTGCGCCGAATTCGTTACCCTGCTTGCAGAGGAACTCACCAGTTTCATCAAACAGTTCGGTCGGGAACGGACCTGCACCTACACGAGTGGAGTAAGCTTTGAGGATACCCAGAACGTAATCAACATAACGCGGGCCCAGGCCGGAACCGGTCGCCACGCCACCTGCAGTGGTGTTGGAAGAAGTTACGTACGGATAAGTACCGTGGTCGATATCCAGCAGCGTACCCTGCGCACCTTCGAACATGACGAAATCGCCACGCTGACGCGCCTGGTCGAGCAGGTCAGAAACGTCAACCACCATAGAAGTCAGGATGTCGGCAACAGCCATCGTATCATCCAGAACTTTCTGGTAATCAACCGCTTCAGCTTTGTAGTAGTTAACCAACTGGAAGTTGTGATATTCCATCACTTCTTTCAGTTTTTCAGCGAAGGTTTCTTTGTCGAAAAGGTCGCCAACACGCAGACCACGACGTGCCACTTTATCTTCATAAGCAGGCCCGATACCACGACCCGTGGTGCCGATCGCTTTCGCGCCGCGCGCTTTCTCACGCGCGTTATCCAGCGCAACGTGATAATCAAGGATCAGCGGACATGCTTCAGACAGCAGCAGACGCTCACGAACGGGGATGCCACGGTCTTCCAGTTCTTTCATCTCTTTCATCAGCGCGGCCGGAGACAGCACAACACCGTTACCGATGATGCTGGTTACATTCTCGCGGAGAATACCTGATGGAATAAGATGGAGAACGGTTTTTTCACCGTTGATTACGAGAGTATGGCCTGCGTTGTGACCGCCCTGGTAGCGTACAACATATTTAGCCCGTTCAGTCAGAAGATCGACGATCTTACCTTTACCTTCGTCACCCCATTGGGTGCCCAGTACGACGACGTTGTTACCCATTTTTCAAAATCACCGTTTGCTTAAAAATGGATTCTACCATCGCTTTTTCAGAGTTACAGCACTTTTTGCACTCAAAAATGACCTCGATCAGTCTGTTTTTTGTTCAGCCAATCGTTTTCCTCAACATGTAGTAGACCACAACGCCCGCAACCACAAGTCCACCGCCAAAACGACGTAAAATATTATCGGGCAAATTGGTCATCGCAGCGATCATCTTCTTCCATGCCTTCGGGTAAAGCATCGGCCCTAAACCTTCCAGCACCAAAACCAGGGCAAGCGCCAGCCAGATTGTCGAATTCATTCATTATCCTTATAGAAAAAGAAAACCACCGACATCCCTGAGGATGCGGTGGCTTTATTGACCTGTACCGCAGTCGTTATATTAACGCGTTGCGGAAGTCGGCGTCTTCATGTAGCGGAAGAAATCGCTGTCCGGGCTCATGACCATCACGTCCTGATTGCCAGAGAAGCTGTTCTCATAAGCACGCAGGCTACGGATGAATGCGTAGAAGTCCGGATCTTTACTGAATGCATCAGCAAACAGTTTGGCTGCTTCTGCATCGCCTTCACCACGCATGATGCGGCCCTGACGCTCAGCTTCTGCCAGCGTTCTGGTCACTTCATAGTCGGCAGTCGCGCGCAGTTTTTCCGCTTCTTCCTGACCTTGTGAACGGTGACGACGTGCTACCGCTTCACGCTCGGCGCGCATACGGTTGTAGATCGCTTCAGACACTTCGGTCGGCAGGTTAATCTGCTTGATACGCACATCGACAACTTCAATACCCAGCGCCGCCATACTGTTCGGGTTGATGACCGGAACTTTGCCCTTCGTCTCAGCCGTTACGCGC
Organism: Escherichia sp. KS167_9B; assembly: GCF_030295215.1. Taxonomy (NCBI): domain Bacteria; kingdom Pseudomonadati; phylum Pseudomonadota; class Gammaproteobacteria; order Enterobacterales; family Enterobacteriaceae; genus Escherichia; species Escherichia sp. KS167_9B. Next base: position 5,089,046 of record NZ_AP025754.1, on the reverse strand, counting down.
TCTGCCGCTTCGGCAATGGCGTTATCCGCTGCCGGGGTAGTAACTTCATCTTCTGTACCCGCAGAACCGGAGTTTAGCGCGTCACGCACTTCCAGGGTCAGACGACCACGGGAATCGGTGACGATATCTTTAACATCCAGACGACCAATTTCAGAACGCAGACGGTCAGAGAACTTACGTTTCAATAGCACTTCCGCTTGCGAAATGTCGCCACCACCCGTTGCCAGGTAGTAACGGCTGAAATCGCTGATGCGCCATTTGATGTAAGAGTCGACGATCAGGTCTTTCTTCTCTTTGGTCACAAAGCGGTCGGCCTGGTTGTCCATGGTCTGAATACGTGCGTCGAGCATTTTCACCGTTTCAATGAACGGTATCTTGAAATGCAGACCCGGCTCATAAACCAGAGGTTTGTTGTCATCGTCACGCAGTACCTTACCAAAACGCAGCGTAATACCGCGCTCACCTTCTTTGACGACAAAGACAGACATGTAAAGCACTACCAGCACGATGATGATAATCGCGATAACTGACTTACGCATCGTTATTCCCCCTGACGCTGGTAGTCGTTACGCTGCGCGTTAGCGCGGCGTTGGTCCATAATATCGCCCTGACTGGTGGACGACGTGTTGCTTGCTCCACTGGTTGTGGAGGAAGAGGCTGGCGGCAGACGCAGCAGATTGCTGGCACCGTTATCGCTCTTCGCCGCAGGGGCGTTACCACCTTTCAGCATCTGGTCTAACGGCAGAACCATCAGGTTGCCACCTTTATCGTTAACCAGCACTTTGCGGGTGTTGCCCAACACTTTTTCCATCGTCTCGATATACAGACGCTCGCGGGTAATTTCCGGCGCAGCTTTATATTCCGGCAGAAGTTTAGCAAAGCGTGCCACTTCACCCTGGGCTTCCAGGATAGTCTGAGCCTTGTACGCACGCGCCTCTTCGAGGATACGTTGCGCCTGACCGTTCGCACGCGGCTGAACTTCGTTGGTATACGCTTCTGCTTCACGAATGTATTGCTGTTCGTTTTCACGCGCGGCAATCGCATCGTCAAACGCCGCTTTTACTTCTTCCGGCGGACGAGCTGCCTGGAAGTTGACGTCCAGCAGAGTGATACCCATGTCATACGGACGAATCGTCTCTTCCAGTTCGCGCTGAGTATCGCTACGAATCACGGTACGACCTTCCGTCAGAATGCGGTCCATGGTGTATTTACCGATAACCCCACGCAGGGCGCTGTCGGTAGCCTGACGCAGGCTGTCATCCGGGCTGGTCACGCTATACAGATATTTTTCCGGATTGGTGACGCGGTACTGTACGTTCATCTCAACGCGCACCACGTTTTCGTCCGACGTCAGCATCACACCGGAAGCAGCCAGTTCACGCACGGCTTCCACGTTCACCGGTTTGACTTCGTCGATAAACGTCGGTTTCCAGTTCAGACCCGGCTCAACCAGATGGCTGAATTTACCAAAGCGTGTTACCACGCCGCGTTCGGCTTCTTTAATGGTGTAGAAACCACTGGCCGCCCAAATAATGACAATCGCTGCCGCTGCGATGGTAACGACACGACCGCCAAGCTGCGGGCGCGGGCCTTGCGATGAATTACCACCGCCAGATCCGGTGCCTTTACCGCCGCCCAGACCACCGAGCTTTTTGCTCAGTTTGCGGAAGATATCATCTAAATCAGGTGGCCCTTGATCGCGACCGCCTTTGTTTCCATTTCCCTCAGAGTTGCCGCCAGGTTTGCTGCTTCCCCACGGGTCGCGGTCTTGTCCGTTATTACCGGGCTGATTCCACGCCATGTTTGTGCTCCATATTTGTTATGCGGTGATCCCTGTTGTCTTTCGACGCCAGAGGATATGACTCCACGCTTCAGACGCTACGCCGTTAGATCAAGTAATCGATCAACGCCGGTTCTTGTTTGCAGAGGCGACGCCAGTCAACGATCGGCATACGAACTTGCAGACTTACGCTGCCGTCCTCCTCCATCCACTCTTTTTCTATTGCCTGAAGCTGATAAAAACGACTTCTCAGACGCCCTTCCTGCGGCGGCAGACGCAATGTATGCTGCGCCACCTCGCCGGAAAGCCGCTCCGTCAAAGCCTGAAAAAGCTGTGGTATCCCCGCTCCGGTCTGCGCAGAAAGCCAGACACGGATCGGTTTGTTCTCTTCGTCCCGATCAATACGCGGTTCAAAATCTTCCAGCATATCGATCTTGTTCATCACCAGCAGGGTTGGGATCTCGTGAGCATCGATCTCTTCAAGAACCGTATTCACCGCTTCGATGTTTTCTTGTACTCGCACATCTGCCGCGTCAATGACGTGCAGCAGCAATGTGGCTTGCCGCGTCTCTTGTAACGTGGCTTTAAATGCCGCCACCAGATCGTGCGGCAGGTGGCGAATAAACCCTACGGTATCTGCCAGCACGGTTTCACCGACATCCGCGACGTCAATACGCCGCAACGTCGGGTCGAGGGTGGCAAACAACTGGTCTGCCGCATAGACCCGCGCTTCGGTGATGCGATTGAAAAGGGTAGATTTACCGGCGTTGGTATATCCCACCAGCGAAACAGTAGGAACGTCGGCTTTGATACGCGATTGCCGCCCCTGCTCACGCTGTTTTTCAACTCTTTCCAGGCGCGACTGTATCTGCACGATGCGATTACGCAACAAACGACGGTCGGTTTCGAGCTGGGTTTCACCCGGACCACGCAAACCGATCCCGCCTTTCTGTCTTTCAAGGTGGGTCCAGCCACGCACCAGGCGCGTAGCCAGATGGCGCAACTGCGCCAGCTCAACCTGCAACTTACCCTCATGGGTACGCGCACGTTGGGCGAAAATATCTAAAATAAGGCCGGTGCGGTCGATAACACGACACTCGCACAAACGCTCCAGGTTACGCTCTTGCGCCGGGCTCAGGGCATGGTCAAAAAGAACGACCGAAGCACCCGTCGCTTTGACAGCTTCCGCAATTTCAACTGCTTTACCTTCACCTACAAAATACTTTGGGTGCGGCGCTTTACGGCTACCGGTAATCACCTGCAATGCTTCGACACCGGCGGAAGAAACCAGAGATTCAAACTCCTGGAGGTCTTCCATATCTTTGTCTTGCGTAAAATAGATGTGTACCAGTACCGCCTGCTCACCAGCATCATAACGGTCAAACAAGCGTATAACCCTCTAAATAGATCAGCGGGGAACGCAGGATCGCTGGCTCCCCGTGTAAAAAAAACAGCATGAAACCTTATTCGGTTTCTTCGCTGTCCTGTTGCGCGGAAGTATTCTGCGCGCTGCTACCATGATGATAGTTACTGCTGGTACCGCCACCGGCGTTGTTACTGTGATGAGAAACCGGGCGAGACGGGACAACAGTAGAAATCGCGTGCTTGTAAACCATCTGGCTGACCGTGTTTTTCAACAGGATCACGAACTGATCAAAAGACTCGATTTGTCCTTGCAGCTTAATACCATTCACCAAATAAATAGAAACTGGAACACGTTCCCGACGCAGTGCGTTCAGGAACGGATCTTGTAAAGATTGCCCCTTAGCCATTCTCTCTTTTCCTTATATGCTTATTTGTACTTTGAACCTTTCGATTCTGAAAAAATTGCGCACGATACGTCTCAATTGTACACATTCAGCCTGCGATAGCACCAACAACCTGTAATACTTCGTCACGCGCCTGTTCTGGTTTTTCACTGTCAAGCCAGTGAACCCCTTCCCAACCACGCAGCCAGGTTATCTGCCGCTTCGCCAACTGTCTCGTGGCGCAAACACCTCGATAAACCATTTCATCGTATGAGATTTCGCCTTCAAGGTAAGACCACATCTGGCGATAACCCACGCAACGAATGGAAGGCAAGTCCGTATGCAAATCTCCTCGGGCAAAAAGCGCCCGGACTTCTGCTTCAAAACCTGAAGCCAACATCTGATGAAAACGCTGCTCAATTCGTTGATGGAGCAGTTCACGGCTCGCCGGGGCGATGGCGAACTGATGCACCTGATACGGTAGAGCGTCTCCTGACGTTTGCGTCAGTTCCGTTAAAGTTTTACCCGAAATGAAAAAAACTTCCAGTGCCCGGGAAAGCCTTTGTGGATCATTTGGATGAATCCTTGCTGCCGCAACCGGATCGATCTCCTGAAGTTGACGATGCAATGACTCCCAACCTTGCTCTGCCGCCTGTTGCTCAATTCTGGCCCGCACTTCGGAGTCCGCCGACGGTAGCGGAGACAACCCTTCCAGCAATGCCTTGAAATACAACATCGTACCGCCCACTAATAGTGGGATCCGCCCCGCCGCGGTGATATCGGCTATTTCCGCCAGCGCATCGCGGCGAAAATCAGCGGCCGAATAAGCCTGCGACGGATCGCGAATATCCAGCAATCGGTGCGGCGCGGCGAGTAACTCTTCAGCGTTCGGCTTCGCCGTCCCGATATCCATCCCTTTGTAAATAAGGGCAGAATCAACGCTTATCAACTCTACTGGTAAAATTTTACGCAGCTCAATGGCTAACGCCGTTTTACCGGAGGCCGTCGGCCCCATCAAAAAAATCGCCTTAGGCAGGCTCGCCTTACTGATATCACTCATCTTTCAGGGCTTTTATCGCCGGATGTAAATCAACAGATTGTAACAGACCACCCGGCGGCGTTTTCACAAGTTGCGGACATAACCGTTCCACGTCCGCCAGCAGGGTGATGGCCTGTGCCATTGACCACTGCGCATGTTCGCTCATCAGATTTCGTGCAATCCACTGCGCAATATTGCCAGGTTCGAATACGGACTGCTTCGCCAGGTAGCCTATCAGTTCAGGAATCAAGATTTGTAAATTTTGTTGGCGTAAGGGTAAAGGCACGGCCCTGATGGTCACATACTGTGCATCGGACTGGAAATCAATACCCAATTCCGCCAGGGCAGACTGCGCTTTTTCTAATGCCGATTTTTCTTCGCCAGAAACTTTTAGCCGCAACGGAATAAGCAACGGCTGAGCGCAAACTGGCGTTTCACCCGGCGTCAACTGCGCCTGACGCAGCCAACGTTCTGCCACTGGCAGGGCTAAAAGTGAAATGTTGCCGTCGCGCTCCAGCAACGCACAGTCGGAATGGACGATAGTCAGTACCCGACCAAAACTCTGACTGTTCGCCGCAAGCGCTGGCTCCTGCGGTTCAGGTGCTTTTGGTTTTTGCATCGGCGCAGGCGTTTGCAAAAGCTGGCGATACACTTCACCTTGCTGTTTCTGGTAGCCTGGCTGCGCATTCGGCCAGGAAGCTGCTGGACGACCACCAGAGGCGGGCGCAGGAGAGTAGCGGGGGGCTACCGGTTCACGAACTGCCGGTTCAGCAAAATGATTACGCCCGGCGGCCACGCGGTTCTCCGGAATGGTGCGCGGTGCAGGTTGAGGTTCATCGTCCAGTGGCAGCGGCGTTTCCAGCTGTTGTTGTAGCACACTCAGCACGCCCTGATAGATAAAGTCGTGCACCAGACGCGACTGATGGAAACGCACTTCGTGTTTGGCGGGGTGCACGTTGACGTCCACTTGATGTGGGTCGATCTCCAGATACAACACAAATGCCGGTTGCTGATCGGCCCCCAGTTTGTCTTCACAGGCCTGACGGATCGCATGATTGATCAAGCGATCGCGCATCATGCGACCATTCACGTAGCAATACTGAATTTCTGCCAGTGTGGGCGTGGTGTGGTTTGGATCTGCCACCCAACCGCGCAGCGTGAGATCGCCGTGCTGCCATTCAATCGCCAGCGCATGTTCGAGAAAAGCGGTGCCGCAAATCGCGCCTAAACGCCGTTCTTTTTGCCCGCCTTCCGGCACTGCGCGGTACTGGCGAACTATTTTGCCGTTATGCGACAGATTGATAGTGACGTCGAAACGCGCCAGCGCAATGCGGCGGATGATTTCATCAATATGGTTAAATTCGGTTTTCTCGGTACGCAGGAATTTCCGCCGCGCCGGGGTGTTGTAGAACAGATCCAGCACTTCCAGCGTCGTTCCCACCGGATGCGCCGCCGGTTTAACCGTCACGTCCATATCGCGCCCTTCGGCATACGCCTGCCAGGCTTCCTGCTGATCTACGGTGCGCGAAGTGAGCGTTAGACGGGAAACTGAACTGATACTCGCCAGCGCCTCACCGCGGAACCCCAGGCTGATAATAGCTTCGAGATCGTCCAGAGAGGCGATTTTACTGGTAGCATGACGCGCCAGCGCCAGCGCCAGTTCATCTTTTTTGATACCGCAGCCGTTATCACGAATGCGGATAAGTTTCGCCCCACCGCGTTCGATATCAATATCAATACGCGTCGCACCCGCATCGAGGCTGTTTTCCACCAGTTCTTTGACTACCGACGCAGGTCGCTCGACCACCTCACCTGCGGCAATCTGGTTCGCCAGTTGTGGCGGTAAGACCTGAATTGGCATCAATCATCCTTAGTTTGGCAGCGTGCGATCTGGCGTCGTCACCGTGCTGGCCGTTTGTGCCGTTGCCCCCTGCGGCGCAGATTGCATCGGATGCGCAAGGAAATAATTGCGCAGGCCTTTGTAAATGGCTTCTGCCAGCTGTTGTTGGTAATCGTCGCTCGCCAGCAAACGTTCTTCGCTGTTGTTGCTGATAAAACCGGTTTCGACCAGTACTGATGGGATATCCGGCGAACGCAGAACGCCAAGGCTGGCATGTTCTGGTCGACGTTTATGTATTTCGCCAATGCGTTGCAACTGACTGATCATACTGGTCGCTACATCATACCCTACCCGCTGGGAATGACCGAACTGTAAATCCAGCACCGCCTGGCTTAAATACGGGTCAGACTGACTGTTCGCCAGCACATCGCCCGCCCCACCCAGCAGCTCCGACTGTTTCTCATGCTGCTCCAGCCAGCTGGCCATTTCGCTGTTGGCGCGACGGTTAGAGAGCACCCATACGGAAGCGCCAGTCGCACTGCGGTTCGGTGCGGCATCAGCGTGAATCGACACGAGGAAATTGGCGTTTTGCTTACGTGCCACATCGCTGCGCCCCATTACCGAGATAAAGTAATCCCCGTCACGGGTTAAAACGCCTTTAAACATTGGATCGTCATTGAGTAAAGTACGCAATTTACGCGCGATGGCGATGGTGACATTTTTCTCCCGCGTGCCACCAGGGCCGATAGCGCCAGGATCCTGACCGCCGTGTCCGGCATCAATAGCGATGATAATTTTATCGCCTGTGTTAGCCGTCGCGCGCGCTGCCGGACGCGTTACCGTATTACTGCTGATAACACCCGTAGTGCGGTTACTTTCCGTTTTAAACGGATTGCGCGCCGGTTCGCTGACGCGCGGTGCTACAACCGTAGGCGTTTCAACGCGCTTCGCAACCACAGGCGGCGGAGGAGGCGGGGGCGGCACATCGGCGTTAATCGTAAAGACGACAGTGTAATTGCTACCATTCTGCCGCTTCACCGCTTCGGTTTTACCGTTTTCGGTGAGATCGACCACTAGCCGTAGCGTTTGTGCATCTTTAGGCGTTCCAGAGCGAATCGCCTTCACCAGATTATTACCGCTGAACAACAACGGTAGCCCCTGAATCACGCCCGTTTGTTTGATATCGAGCGCCACGGTGCGTTTGTTTTGATGGCTAAACGCGTAATCAGGATCGCCAGTAAAACTCAATGTTATTCGCGCCTGTTGATTACCGTTAGAAACCTGAATATCAGAGAGCGTAGCGGCGCCAGCCTGCGCGCACAGCAGCAGCAACGTCGCTACCAACCAATTTCTGATGCGATACATCATCCCGCCACCTTTCAAAGGTTAACCGGCTAAACGCGCCAGCAACAATTCACCCGCAGAGGAAACCGCACTCACGCGCGCCTCACGGCCTTGTGCCTGATAATCAATGTGTATTTCGACATCCGGGTCAGGAAGAACACCTGTACCTTGTTGTGGCCACTCCACCAGGCAGATGGCATCGTTGGCAAAATAATCGCGGATCCCCATAAACTCCAGCTCCTCGGGATCGGCAAGGCGGTATAAATCAAAGTGATACACCATTAAATTGTCGAGCGTATAGGGTTCGACCAGCGTATAAGTGGGGCTTTTGACATTACCCTGATGACCCAGAGCCTGTAAAAAGCCCCGGCTAAAGGTGGTTTTACCTGCGCCTAAATCGCCATACAGATAGATTACGGTTGCACCATCGCAGGCTTTCGCTACCCGCTCGCCCAGGTCTAATGTTGCCTGCTCATCAGGGAGCGGAATTACTCGATTCATCATGGTTTTTATCAGTCACTTCCGGGTTAACAATACGCTGTAGCGTGGAAAAGAGATCGGTCGCCAGCATTCCGCGCGTTCCAAAACGCGCCGCCAGTACGTCAGCTGCCGTACCGTGGGCGACACAGCCCGCGCACGCTGCATCATACGGCGACAGTTTTTGCCCAAGCAATGCGCCAATAATACCAGAGAGCACATCGCCCATGCCGCCGCTCGCCATGCCTGCATTTCCGGCATCAATAATGCCTAAAGCGTCAGGATGGGCGGCGACCACGGTTCCGGCACCTTTCAGCACCGCTACGCCGCCATAACGTTGTACCAGACGTTGGGCGCAATGTAAGCGGTCACTTTCAATTTCAGCGACGGAACAGCCTAACAACCGTGCGGCCTCGCCAGGATGCGGCGTGATCACGCGATTGTGACGCTTATCAGGATTGATTGCCAGCAGGTTCAATGCATCGGCATCCCATAACATCGGTTTGCGAAAATTCTCAACTTTTTGCAGGGCTTTTTTCCCCCACTCTTGCTGGCCCAGACCGGGACCAATCACCACCACATCGGCCCATTCCAGGCTTTCGGTAAGAGAGTCCATAGTCAGTTCATGCACCATCAATTCCGGTCGTGCAGTCAGCAGCGGCGCAATGTTCTCACTGCGGGTCAGTACTCGGACTAAACCAGCACCAGCACGCAGTGCCGCTTCCCCCGTCATACGAATAGCCCCCGCCGTGCCGTGATCGCCACCAACAATCACCAGCCGCCCGTGATCGCCTTTATGCGAAGTCGGGCGACGCGGTTTCAGCCAGTGAGAAAGTTGTTCTGCCGAAAACCGCTGAATTTTCGTCTCCTGACCTGCCAACCAATTGTCCAGCCCCAGCGAGTCAAAATGCAGTTTTCCGGTAACATCCCGTGCTTTCCCGGTGAGCAAGCCAGGTTTCAGCGCAATAAAAGTGATGGTGTGATCGGCGTTGATTACCGCGCCTGGCGTAGCGCCGGTTTCAGCCAGCAGGCCGGAAGGGATATCAACCGCCACAATCGGCGCAGGGTGAGTATTAGCGTGGTCGATTAACTGGCTAATGGATACGCGGGGCGCGTGCTGCAATCCGGTACCGAGCAGCGCATCAACAATCAGATCTACCGACTCAGGCCAGACAATATTCGAAGCATGGATCTCGCCTCCCGCGTTTAACCATGCATCGCGTGCCTGCGCGGCCTCTTCCGGTAACGATTTGTCACTTTCCTGGGCCAGCAGCGTGACCTCAATGCCGACCGCTTTTGCCAGCCGCGCAATCACATAACCATCGCCGCCGTTATTGCCATGACCGCACAGCACCAGCCAGTGGAAGGCATCAGGATAAGCCGAACGACACACCTGAAATGCGGCTTCACCAGCGCGAAGCATCAGTTCATAGAGTGTAAGCCCCAACGAATCTGCCGCCTCGCGTTCGCCGCGGCGGATATCGTCGGCGTGCCAGACGGTGTGTGGTATACTTACGGGGTTTTTCTTCATTGTATGGTCCGTCATGTCAGAGCCCCTCGATCTCAATCAGTTAGCGCAAAAAATTAAACAGTGGGGGCTGGAACTGGGCTTTCAGCAGGTAGGTATTACCGATACCGATCTCAGCGCGTCCGAGCCCAAACTGCAAGCATGGCTGGACAAACAATACCACGGCGAAATGGACTGGATGGCGCGTCACGGTATGCTGCGCGCCCGCCCCCATGAGTTATTGCCCGGTACGCTGCGCGTCATCAGCGTGCGGATGAATTACCTTCCTGCTAACGCTGCATTTGCCAGCACGCTGAAAAACCCCAAACTCGGCTATGTAAGTCGTTATGCGTTGGGCCGTGACTATCACAAACTTCTGCGCAACCGACTCAAAAAGCTTGGCGAGATGATTCAGCAACATTGTGTTTCGCTGAATTTTAGACCGTTTGTCGATTCTGCGCCTATTCTCGAGCGCCCGTTAGCTGAAAAAGCAGGTCTTGGCTGGACAGGTAAGCACTCACTTATCCTCAATCGCGAGGCCGGTTCGTTCTTCTTTTTAGGTGAATTACTGGTCGATATTCCGCTGCCCGTGGATCAACCGGTCGAGGAAGGATGTGGTAAATGCGTGGCCTGTATGACGATTTGCCCGACCGGCGCCATCGTCGAGCCATATACCGTCGATGCTCGCCGCTGTATCTCTTATCTCACCATTGAACTGGAAGGGGCGATCCCGGAAGAGCTGCGTCCATTGATGGGAAACCGTATTTACGGTTGCGATGACTGCCAGCTTATCTGCCCATGGAATCGCTATTCGCAACTCACTACAGAAGACGATTTCAGCCCGCGCAAACCACTACACGCACCGGAACTCATTGAGTTATTCGCCTGGAGTGAAGAGAAGTTTTTAAAAGTCACGGAAGGTTCGGCGATTCGCCGTATAGGTCACCTGCGTTGGCTGCGTAATATCGCCGTGGCATTAGGCAATGCCCCCTGGGATAAAACGATTTTGACAGCGCTGGAAAGTCGTAAAGGTGAGCACCCACTTCTTGATGAGCACATAGCGTGGGCGATTGCGCAGCAAATCGAGAGGCGAAATGCGTGCGTCGTAGAGGTACAACTACCGAAAAAACAGCGTCTGGTTCGGGTGATTGAAAAAGGGTTACCGCGTGACGCCTGATTCATCCACAGCTTGTGAATAAAAATAAAAACGCATTGCAATTCAAGGCGAATAAAATCGTCAAGTGATCGACTCGACAAAACGAGATCTTAATTTTCAACCTATATATCAATAAGTTAAAAAAATACTATTCACCGTGCGAAGTTTCTTTGAAATTAAGATTACGACATGAGGCTGTGGATAACTCTGTTTACAAGAGTTTGTCAGAGACAACAAAAACCAGCAATAACGCATCGCGTCGCTGTGGATATTTTATTGAGAGAAGAATTTGGAGCGGGAAACGAGACTCGAACTCGCGACCCCGACCTTGGCAAGGTCGTGCTCTACCAACTGAGCTATTCCCGCTTGGGTGGTCTGTGCTTTGCAGCACTTTCAAATTTTGGAGCGGGAAACGAGACTCGAACTCGCGACCCCGACCTTGGCAAGGTCGTGCTCTACCAACTGAGCTATTCCCGCTTAATCTTCGTCTTTCGAACCGCTACTGCCTTGGCTGCCTTCACTCACCTTAGTCACTTACTTTTGTAAGCTCCCAAGGATTCGTTCAGTTGCCGCCTTGTCACAATTCGAAATACTGCGATTGGGTGGTCTGTGCTTTGCAGCACTTTTCAAATTTTGGAGCGGGAAACGAGACTCGAACTCGCGACCCCGACCTTGGCAAGGTCGTGCTCTACCAACTGAGCTATTCCCGCGTACTACTTAATTTTGCTTTCGTAATTTTCGCATTTCTGCGTCGTTACGGGAGGCGCATTATACGAGAAATCTTTTCCTCTGCAACCCCCCTAAAAATTTTTTTTTGAGTTTTTATCTCAAGTGCTGAAATTATCAGCAAGACGTTCAATTTAGCGTCAAAATCACGCCGCCGCAAGTGGATTCCGGCGCTTACGTGACCAGGAAAAATTTTACAGCTTGATAAAATGCTCGCGGTAGTAAGCCAGTTCTGCCACCGACTCACGGATATCATCCATCGCCTGATGCGTCCCCTGCTTGGTAAAACCATCAAGAATTTCCGGCTTCCAGCGGCGCGCCAGCTCTTTCAGTGTGCTGACATCCAGATAACGGTAGTGGAAGTAGGCTTCCAGCTCCGGCATGTATTTAAACAGGAAGCGACGATCCTGGCCGATGCTGTTACCGCAAATCGGCGATTTTCCCGCAGGCACCCACTGTTTTAAGAATTCGAGCGTTGCCAGTTCAGCTTCACGATCGCCCATTGTGCTCGCTTTCACGCGCTCCACCAGCCCGCTGGCGGTATGGGTGCGCACGTTCCAGTCATCCATCAGCGCCAGCTGTTCATCAGACTGGTGTACTGCAATGGTCGGCCCTTCTGCCAGAATATTCAGGTTGGCATCGGTCACCAGCGTGGCAATCTCAATAATGCGATCGCGCTCGGGATCCAGACCGGTCATCTCAAGATCGATCCAAATCAGGTTGTTTTCATTGGCACTCATGCTATTTTCCACCCATTCACAGTGACTATATTGATCCACAATTGCGTGTATCATAGATGTTTTGCCCATCAGGGGCGACCAGGAGTCAGTACGATTGAGTAAAAATAAACTCTCCAAAGGCCAGCAGCGCCGCGTGAACGCCAATCACCAGCGTCGTCTTAAAACGTCTAAGGAGAAGCCCGACTACGACGACAATCTGTTTGGCGAGCCTGATGAAGGTATCGTCATCAGCCGCTTTGGTATGCACGCTGATGTGGAATCCGCCGATGGCGACGTTCACCGCTGCAATATTCGCCGTACCATCCGTTCGCTGGTGACCGGCGATCGCGTAGTCTGGCGTCCGGGTAAACCGGCGGCGGAAGGCGTAAATGTCAAAGGGATCGTGGAAGCGGTGCATGAGCGCACCTCAGTGTTGACGCGCCCGGATTTCTACGACGGTGTGAAACCCATTGCTGCCAACATCGACCAGATTGTTATTGTCTCCGCCATTTTGCCGGAGCTGTCGCTCAATATTATCGACCGTTACCTGGTGGCCTGCGAAACCTTGCAGATTGAGCCGATTATTGTGCTCAACAAGATAGACCTGCTGGACGACGAAGGCATGGAATTCGTCAACGAGCAGATGGATATCTACCGCAATATCGGTTATCGCGTATTGATGGTTTCCAGTCATACTCAGGATGGACTGAAACCGCTGGAAGAGGCGTTGACCGGGCGCATCAGTATTTTTGCCGGGCAGTCTGGCGTCGGCAAATCCAGCCTGCTGAACGCGTTGCTGGGGCTGCAAAAAGAGATCCTGACCAACGACGTCTCGGATAACTCGGGGCTTGGTCAGCACACCACGACTGCCGCGCGGCTGTATCACTTCCCGCACGGCGGTGATGTGATTGATTCCCCAGGTGTGCGTGAGTTTGGTCTCTGGCATCTGGATCCGGAACAAATTACTCGGGGTTTTGTCGAATTCCATGACTACTTAGGTCTGTGTAAATATCGCGATTGCAAACACGATACCGATCCGGGCTGCGCTATCCGGGAAGCAGTTGAGGAAGGGAAAATCGCGGAAACCCGTTTCGAAAACTATCACCGTATTCTGGAAAGCATGGCGCAGGTAAAAACGCGTAAAAACTTTTCTGATACGGATGACTGACAATTAAGCTAACCGTCGTTAGAATCGTCCCCTTTTTTTCAGGATCCGGCATGTAGGCCGGATCAGGAACGACAAAACAATGGCCTGGAGGCTACCTTGTTAAATTCATTTAAACTTTCGCTACAGTACATTCTGCCGAAATTATGGCTTACTCGCCTGGCGGGTTGGGGCGCAAGCAAGCGGGCAGGATGGCTGACAAAACTGGTTATCGATCTGTTCGTTAAATACTACAAGGTCGACATGAAAGAGGCGCAAAAGCCGGACACCGCCAGCTACCGCACCTTTAACGAATTCTTTGTCCGTCCGCTGCGTGACGAAGTACGCCCAATCGATACCGATCCGAATGTACTGGTCATGCCTGCCGATGGCGTTATCAGCCAGTTAGGTAAAATCGAAGAAGATAAAATCCTGCAAGCTAAAGGCCACAACTACAGCCTCGAAGCTCTGCTGGCAGGTAACTATCTGATGGCGGATCTTTTCCGTAACGGTACGTTTGTGACCACTTACCTCTCCCCGCGTGACTACCACCGCGTACACATGCCGTGCAACGGTATTCTGCGTGAGATGATCTATGTGCCGGGCGATCTCTTCTCCGTTAACCATCTCACCGCTCAGAACGTGCCGAATCTGTTTGCCCGTAACGAACGCGTGATCTGCCTGTTCGATACCGAATTTGGCCCGATGGCACAGATTCTGGTCGGGGCGACGATTGTTGGCAGCATTGAAACTGTCTGGGCGGGCACCATTACGCCGCCGCGCGAAGGCATCATCAAGCGCTGGACCTGGCCTGCCGGAGAAAACGACGGTTCTGTGGCGCTGCTGAAAGGCCAGGAAATGGGTCGCTTTAAACTCGGCTCTACCGTTATCAACCTGTTTGCACCGGGTAAAGTTAATCTGGTTGAGCAACTGGAAAGCCTGTCTGTCACGAAAATTGGTCAGCCGCTGGCAGTATCTACCGAAACCTTTGTTGCGCCAGACGCAGAACCTGCCCCGCTTCCTGCCGAAGAGATCGAGGCAGAACACGACGCCAGCCCATTGGTTGACGACAAAAAAGACCAGGTCTAATCCATCAAAGGAAACGCTGACGTGCGCCTGATTATCACTTTTCTGATGGCCTGGTGCCTCAGTTGGGGGGCGTACGCCGCGACGGCCCCCGATAGTAAACAAATCACCCAGGAACTGGAGCAGGCAAAAGCGGCGAAACCCGCGCAGCCGGAAGTCGTAGAGGCACTCCAGTCCGCCTTAAATGCGCTTGAGGAACGAAAAGGTTCCCTTGAGCGCATCAAGCAATATCAAGAAGTCATTGATAATTACCCGAAACTTTCCGCTACTCTGCGCGCGCAATTAAACAACATGCGTGACGAGCCGCGCAGCGTATCGCCGGGAATGTCTACCGACGCGCTGAATCAGGAAATTCTCCAGGTCAGCAGTCAGTTACTGGATAAGAGCCGTCAGGCCCAGCAAGAGCAGGAGCGCGCCCGCGAGATTGCCGATTCGCTGAATCAACTGCCGCAACAGCAAACTGACGCCCGCCGCCAGTTGAATGAAATCGAGCGCCGCCTTGGAACGCTTACCGGCAATACCCCGCTTAATCAGGCGCAAAATTTTGCTTTGCAGTCTGACTCTGCGCGACTGAAGGCGCTCGTTGATGAACTGGAACTGGCACAGCTGTCTGCCAATAACAGGCAAGAATTAGCGCGTTTACGCTCAGAGCTGGCGGAAAAAGAGAGCCAGCAGCTGGATGCATATTTGCAGGCCTTGCGTAATCAGTTGAACAGCCAACGTCAGCTTGAGGCGGAGCGGGCGCTGGAAAGCACCGAACTTCTGGCGGAAAACAGTGCCGATTTGCCGAAAGATATCGTCGCGCAATTCAAAATTAACCGCGAGCTGTCGGCGGCGTTGAATCAACAGGCGCAGCGGATGGATCTCGTTGCCTCGCAACAGCGTCAGGCTGCCAGCCAGACGTTACAGGTCCGGCAGGCGTTGAATACGCTGCGTGAACAATCACAATGGCTGGGATCGTCCAACCTACTCGGTGAAGCGTTGCGGGCGCAGGTGGCACGGCTGCCGGAAATGCCAAAACCACAACAGCTTGATACCGAAATGGCGCAGTTGCGTGTGCAACGGTTACGTTATGAGGATCTGCTCAATAAACAGCCGCTGCTACGGCAAATCCATCAGGCAGACGGTCAGCCGCTGACCGCCGAGCAAAACCGTATTCTGGAAGCACAGCTGCGCACTCAGCGTGAGTTGCTGAACTCATTGTTGCAGGGTGGCGACACGTTACTGCTGGAGCTGACCAAGCTGAAAGTCTCCAACGGGCAACTGGAAGATGCGCTGAAAGAAGTGAATGAAGCGACGCACCGCTACCTGTTCTGGACTTCTGACGTGCGCCCGATGACCATCGCCTGGCCGCTGGAGATCGCTCAGGATCTGCGTCGTCTCATTTCGCTGGACACCTTCAGTCAGTTGGGCAAAGCCAGCGTAATGATGCTGACCAGCAAAGAGACGATTTTGCCGCTGTTTGGCGCGTTGATTCTGGTCGGTTGCAGTATTTACTCACGCCGCTATTTCACCCGTTTTCTTGAACGTTCGGCGGCGAAAGTCGGCAAAGTGACTCAGGATCACTTCTGGCTGACGTTGCGCACCCTTTTCTGGTCGATTCTCGTCGCCTCGCCGCTACCGGTGCTGTGGATGACGCTGGGTTACGGCTTGCGCGAGGCGTGGCCTTATCCGCTGGCGGTCGCAATTGGTGATGGCGTAACGGCCACCGTACCGCTGCTGTGGGTAGTGATGATTTGCGCCACCTTTGCCCGTCCGAACGGCTTGTTTATCGCTCATTTCGGCTGGCCACGCGAACGGGTTTCCCGTGGGATGCGTTACTACCTGATGAGCATCGGGCTTATTGTGCCGCTGATTATGGCGCTGATGATGTTCGATAACCTCGACGACCGTGAATTCTCCGGTTCGCTGGGACGGCTTTGTTTTATCCTCATTTGCGGTGCACTGGCGGTGGTCACCCTCAGCCTGAAAAAGGCCGGGATTCCGTTGTATCTCAACAAAGAAGGCAGCGGCGACAACATTACCAACCATATGCTGTGGAACATGATGATTGGCGCGCCGTTGGTAGCCATTCTGGCGTCGGCGGTGGGTTATCTGGCAACGGCGCAGGCACTGTTAGCAAGGCTTGAAACCTCAGTTGCCATCTGGTTCCTACTATTAGTGGTTTATCACGTTATCCGCCGCTGGATGCTGATCCAACGCCGCAGGCTGGCGTTTGACCGGGCGAAGCATCGCCGGGCAGAGATGTTAGCGCAGCGTGCGCGTGGCGAAGAGGAAGCGCATCATCACAGTAGCCCGGAAGGGGCAATTGAAGTCGATGAAAGTGAAGTCGATCTCGATGCTATCAGTGCACAATCCTTGCGGCTGGTGCGCTCAATCCTGATGTTGATCGCCCTACTTTCAGTCATTGTGCTGTGGTCAGAAATCCATTCCGCTTTCGGCTTCCTCGAAAATATTTCGCTGTGGGATGTCACTTCCACGGTACAGGGCGTGGAAAGCCTGGAGCCGATTACCCTCGGTGCGGTGCTAATTGCCATTCTGGTGTTTATCATCACCACGCAGCTGGTGCGCAACCTGCCCGCGCTGCTGGAACTGGCGATTTTGCAGCACCTCGATTTAACGCCGGGCACTGGTTACGCCATCACCACCATCACCAAATATCTGCTGATGCTGATTGGCGGGCTGGTCGGCTTCTCAATGATTGGTATTGAGTGGTCGAAATTGCAGTGGCTGGTCGCCGCGCTCGGTGTTGGTCTGGGCTTTGGTTTGCAGGAAATTTTCGCCAACTTTATCTCTGGCCTGATCATCCTGTTCGAAAAACCGATTCGTATTGGCGATACGGTGACGATCCGCGATCTCACCGGTAGCGTGACGAAAATTAACACCCGCGCCACCACCATCAGCGACTGGGACCGTAAAGAGATAATCGTGCCAAACAAGGCGTTTATTACCGAGCAGTTTATCAACTGGTCGCTCTCTGACTCGGTCACGCGCGTGGTGTTGACGATTCCGGCCCCAGCCGATGCCAACAGTGAAGAAGTGACGGAAATCCTGCTAACCGCAGCGCGTCGCTGCTCGCTGGTGATCGATAACCCAGCACCGGAAGTCTTCCTGGTGGATCTACAACAGGGGATTCAGATTTTCGAGCTGCGTATTTACGCCGCTGAGATGGGTCACCGCATGCCACTACGCCATGAGATTCACCAGCTGATTCTGGCAGGATTCCATGCCCACGGTATTGATATGCCATTCCCGCCCTTCCAGATGCGTCTGGAAAGCCTCAACGGTAAACAAACGGGGAGAACATTAACTTCTGCGGGCAAAGGTCGTCAGGCGGGAAGTTTGTAAGGTCTTTGTGGCCGGATGAACCCATCCGGCTCACAAGCAAAACTGATAGCGCAGAAAAAACTGCCACAACCAGTAGCCGAAAATAGCCAGCGCGGTGGCGTACATAAACCAGCCGCGTTTTTTTCGCCACAAAGCGAACCAGAGAAAAGGGAAAAAGAGCGGTAACGTCATTATCACACCGACATCGCGAGTATCGTCATCTTCGAGATACATCAAAACATCACAGACGTTGTTAATCCCGCGTCCATCAATCATCCACTCTTTGTCCAGCGCGGAGGTAATGGTTATCCAGAGGAACGCCACAATGAACCAGATGCAGCACAAGACAAACATGCGCGCACTCATGAGATAATCGGTCGCTTAATTTCGCTATAGCGCATACGAAATCCCGCTAATTCCCTGTCATTGCGCCCTATCGTCAGGCAGACGATAGGGCATCGGGTTATTCCACCGCCCACTGCGGATTTTTTGCCACTCTGCTGCAATAGTTCTGGTAAATCGCCATCGCTAACAGCGAGAAGAAGACAGGGCCGCCAATCATCCACAATGTGCTGTCCCAGTCTCCGGCTTCAACCACAGGTTGAATGATGGTGAAGACGTTCGCAAATGTCACCACCAGTACGACAACCACCGTCGCAATCATTGCCGACATACGCGTTTTGAAAATCACAAACGGTCTGTCGAGATCCTGACGTGCTTTAAAGAATGGGAAAGCCAGCGCGAGGAACAAGTAAGGAAGCGTCATAGACACGTTCGCCATCAGCGTCAGCTTGTTAAAGAACGCCGATGCGGTACCGCCACCAAACGAAACCAGCAGGATGAAGATAGTAACCAGCCCACACTGCATCCACATGGCGATAGACGGCATCCCCATCGCATTCAGGCGCGTCATCGGTTCTGGCCACAACGCTTTCGGCGTCCCCTGGATGATGGCTTTCAGCGGTGAATAGCAAAGCGTAAAGAACGCACCGGTATAAGCGAGGAACATCGAAAGTCCGGTAATACGCGCAAACCATACGCCCAGCGACAATGACGCTTCAGGTGACAAATGCAGTGCGTTACCCAGCGTCATCCCGAGGCTCTTCATCAGCACATAGGTAATATTGCCAAGGTTAACGGAACCATTACTTAATACCTGCTGCCAGTTTGTGCTGACGCCCCATAAAAATATTGCCAGCGAATAACCGATTGAAATAACAATAGCGGCAAAAACAATACCTTTGGCAAAGTTCTTTTCTGGATTTTCCGTTTTATCGACCAGACCACCCACCGCTTCAATTCCGCCATAGGCAAAAATGGCAAATACCACAAACGATAGCATCGCCAGACCGGATTGATATCCAGGGTTCGGTGATGTCAGGAAATTAATATCCTGCGCGAAATGCCCACCATTTAATAACAAAATAGTAATGCTTACTAACAGTAATACTAAATTCAGGCACATTACTGCAATACCGCCCACCGCAGTAATGCGGGCAATTTTATTAATCCCTTTTGAAGCAACGACGGTGACCAGAATCATCCATGCCACTGCCAGCAGACCAACCACCTGCGTAGGTTCCAGTCCGGCAATACGCCAGTGCTGGGTCATGTCGCTACCGTAGAGAAATGTTGAGAACGGTACCCAAACTTTCGCGGAGGTGCTCACCATCCAGATGATATAAGAGGAAAACCACATAAACGTACCAATGAAGGCAAAACGGGGTCCGACACTATTATTCATCCAGGAATAGATACCGCCTTCTTCTTTGCGATACGCAGCGCCCATTTCAGCCATCATTAAGGCGAATGGAATAAAGAATAACAATGCAGAAAATATATAAAAGGGAATCGCACTATAACCCATTAAGTAATAAGCCGATGGGCTATTGGCAAATCCAAATACGGAAGTAAAGATCATCAATATGAGTCCTATCAGACTCATCTTTTTTATCGTGTGAGGCATGAAACCATCCTTCATTTCAGCGCGTGTATAAAACGCGCCCACTGAACTGCACCGCCCAACATTGAGCGGGCAGCGTAAAAACCAATACAGAATTGATACCTGGATGATATCAAATATCCAGTCTTAAATTGTGGCCTTTAGCGGAAAAATGAAAACATATGCTACAGAATGGCGCTCATCACGCCATTCTTCGCTGTTAATTCAGTAATTTTTCAGAATTATGCCCGGTCAACGCTAAAGGCGATGACTTCAGCCAGTGTCTCCGCGCCCAGCGCCAACATCACCAGACGATCAACGCCTAATGCCACGCCGGAACAGTCAGGCATACCGACTTTCAAGGCTTCAATAAGATTCTGGTCAATGGGGTGCTGCGGCAAACCGCGCGCCGCGCGCTTACGGTTATCTTGTTCAAAACGTTGTTGCTGCTCACGGGCATCCGTCAATTCATGGAAACCATTCGCCAGCTCAATACCTTTATAATAAACCTCAAAGCGTTCAGCGACCCGATGATCTTCGGTACTGATTTGCGCCAGTGATGCCTGGCTGGCCGGAAAGTGGTACACAAAGGTCGGTTTTTCTTTGCCAATATTTGGCTCTACGCCAAAGGTAAACAGCAGTTGTAGCAGCGTGTCGCGGTCTTCTTCGGTATCGGCAACGTTGCTCAAATCCAGTTTCGCTGCCACTTCCCGCAGTTGCGTTTTGTCGGCAGAGAGCGGGTCAATTTCCAGATAACGCAAGAAAGCTTGTTGATAAGAAAGACTTTCTGCTGCCGGGCAGTCCAGCACCTGTTGCAAGAGATCGTCCACCTCGTTCATCAACCGGTACATATCATAGTGCGGTCGATACCACTCCAGCATAGTGAATTCAGGGTTGTGATAACGCCCCATCTCTTCATTACGGAAGCTGCGACACAGCTGGAAAACCGGCCCACAACCGGCAACCAGCAGGCGTTTCATATGGTATTCCGGGCTGGTCATTAACCAGAGATTCATCCCCTGCGAATGCCCGGGGCCAACGAAACGCGTCTCAAACGGGACCAAATGAATATCGGTTACCGTCGCCTGGCTCATACAAGGCGTCTCCACCTCCAGCACTCCACGATCGGCAAAGAAACGACGGATCTCCGCCATAATCGCCGCGCGTTTTAATAAGTTAGGAATGGATGCGCTCGGCTGCCAGGATGCCGTTTCGCTCATAGTTAAATCTCCATTTTTTGACAAGGGCACGAAGTCTACTCGCAACGCGGCGGCGAGACAAATTTTACGCAGGTATCAATCAACGGTGGGCGGTGACTAAAAAAAGCACGATCTGATGGTTTAGTAATTAAATTAATCATCTTCAGTGATAATTTAGCCCTCTTGCGCACTAAAAAAATCGATCTCGTCAAATTTCAGACTTATCCATCAGACTATACTGTTGTACCTATAAAGGAGCAGTGGAATAGCGTTCGCAGACCGTAACTTTCAGGCACTTACCCTGAAGTACGGGGCTGTGGGATAAAAACAATCTGGAGGAATGTCGTGCAAACCTTTCAAGCCGATCTTGCCATTGTAGGCGCCGGTGGCGCGGGATTACGTGCTGCAATTGCTGCCGCGCAGGCAAATCCAAATGCAAAAATCGCACTAATCTCAAAAGTATACCCTATGCGTAGCCATACCGTTGCTGCAGAAGGGGGCTCCGCCGCTGTCGCGCAGGATCATGACAGCTTCGAATATCACTTTCACGATACAGTAGCGGGTGGCGACTGGTTGTGTGAGCAGGATGTCGTGGATTATTTCGTCCACCACTGCCCAACCGAAATGACCCAACTGGAACTGTGGGGATGCCCATGGAGCCGTCGCCCGGATGGTAGCGTCAACGTACGTCGCTTCGGCGGCATGAAAATCGAGCGTACCTGGTTCGCCGCCGATAAGACCGGCTTCCATATGCTGCACACGCTGTTCCAGACCTCTCTGCAATTCCCGCAGATCCAGCGTTTTGACGAGCACTTCGTACTGGATATTCTGGTTGATGATGGTCATGTTCGCGGCCTGGTGGCAATGAACATGATGGAAGGCACGCTGGTGCAGATCCGCGCTAACGCGGTCGTTATGGCTACCGGCGGTGCGGGTCGCGTTTATCGTTACAACACCAACGGCGGTATCGTTACCGGTGACGGTATGGGTATGGCGCTAAGCCACGGCGTTCCGCTGCGTGACATGGAATTCGTTCAGTATCACCCAACCGGTCTGCCAGGTTCCGGTATCTTGATGACCGAAGGCTGCCGCGGTGAAGGCGGTATTCTGGTCAACAAAAATGGCTACCGTTATCTGCAAGATTACGGCATGGGCCCGGAAACTCCGCTGGGCGAGCCGAAAAACAAATATATGGAACTGGGTCCACGCGACAAAGTTTCTCAGGCCTTCTGGCACGAATGGCGTAAAGGCAACACCATCTCCACGCCGCGTGGCGATGTGGTTTATCTCGACCTGCGTCACCTCGGCGAGAAAAAACTGCATGAACGTCTGCCGTTCATCTGCGAACTGGCGAAAGCGTACGTTGGCGTCGATCCGGTTAAAGAACCGATTCCAGTACGTCCGACCGCACACTACACCATGGGCGGTATCGAAACCGATCAGAACTGTGAAACCCGCATTAAAGGTCTGTTCGCCGTGGGTGAATGTTCCTCTGTTGGTCTGCACGGTGCAAACCGTCTGGGCTCCAACTCGCTGGCGGAACTGGTGGTCTTCGGTCGTCTGGCCGGTGAACAAGCGACAGAACGTGCAGCAACTGCCGGTAATGGCAACGAAGCGGCAATTGAAGCGCAGGCTGCTGGCGTTGAACAACGTCTGAAAGATCTGGTTAACCAGGATGGCGGCGAAAACTGGGCGAAGATCCGCGACGAAATGGGCCTGGCAATGGAAGAAGGTTGCGGTATCTACCGTACGCCGGAACTGATGCAGAAAACCATCGACAAGCTGGCTGAGCTGCAGGAACGCTTCAAGCGCGTGCGCATCACCGACACCTCCAGCGTGTTCAACACCGACCTGCTCTACACCATTGAACTGGGTCACGGTCTGAACGTTGCTGAATGTATGGCGCACTCCGCAATGGCACGTAAAGAGTCCCGCGGCGCGCACCAGCGTCTGGACGAAGGTTGCACCGAGCGTGACGACGTCAACTTCCTCAAACACACCCTCGCCTTCCGCGATGCTGATGGCACTACTCGCCTGGAGTACAGCGACGTGAAGATTACTACGCTGCCGCCAGCTAAACGCGTTTACGGTGGCGAAGCGGATGCAGCCGATAAGGCGGAAGCAGCCAATAAGAAGGAGAAGGCGAATGGCTGAGATGAAAAACCTGAAAATTGAGGTGGTGCGCTATAACCCGGAAGTCGATACCGCACCGCATAGCGCATTCTATGAAGTGCCTTATGACGCAACTACCTCATTACTGGATGCGCTGGGCTATATCAAAGACAACCTGGCACCGGACCTGAGCTACCGCTGGTCCTGCCGTATGGCGATTTGTGGTTCCTGCGGCATGATGGTTAACAACGTGCCAAAACTGGCATGCAAAACCTTCCTGCGTGACTACACCGACGGTATGAAGGTTGAAGCGTTAGCTAACTTCCCGATTGAACGCGATCTGGTGGTCGATATGACTCACTTTATCGAAAGTCTGGAAGCGATCAAACCGTACATCATCGGCAACTCCCGCACTGCGGATCAGGGTACTAACATCCAGACCCCGGCGCAGATGGCGAAGTATCACCAGTTCTCCGGTTGCATCAACTGTGGTCTGTGCTACGCCGCGTGCCCGCAGTTTGGCCTGAACCCAGAGTTCATCGGTCCGGCTGCCATTACGCTGGCGCATCGTTATAACGAAGATAGCCGCGACCACGGTAAGAAGGAGCGTATGGCGCAGTTGAACAGCCAGAATGGCGTATGGAGCTGTACTTTCGTGGGCTACTGCTCCGAAGTCTGCCCGAAACACGTCGATCCGGCTGCGGCCATTCAGCAGGGCAAAGTAGAAAGTTCGAAAGACTTTCTTATCGCGACCCTGAAACCACGCTAAGGAGTGCAACATGACGACTAAACGTAAACCGTATGTACGGCCAATGACGTCCACCTGGTGGAAAAAGTTGCCGTTTTATCGCTTTTACATGCTGCGCGAAGGCACGGCAGTTCCGGCTGTGTGGTTCAGCATTGAACTGATTTTCGGGCTGTTTGCCCTGAAAAATGGCCCGGAAGCCTGGGCAGGATTCGTCGACTTTTTACAAAACCCGGTTATCATGATCATTAACTTGATCACTCTGGCAGCAGCTCTGCTGCACACCAAAACCTGGTTTGAGCTGGCACCGAAAGCGGCCAATATCATTGTAAAAGACGAAAAAATGGGACCAGAGCCAATTATCAAAAGTCTCTGGGCGGTAACCGTGGTTGCCACCATCGTAATCCTGTTTGTTGCCCTGTACTGGTAAGGAGCCTGAGATGATTAATCCAAATCCAAAGCGTTCTGACGAACCGGTATTCTGGGGCCTCTTCGGGGCCGGTGGTATGTGGAGCGCCATCATTGCGCCGGTGATGATCCTGCTGGTGGGTATTCTGCTGCCGCTGGGGCTGTTTCCGGGTGATGCGCTGAGCTACGAGCGCGTTCTGGCGTTCGCGCAAAGCTTCATTGGTCGCGTATTCCTGTTCCTGATGATCGTTCTGCCACTGTGGTGTGGTTTACACCGTATGCACCACGCGATGCACGATCTGAAAATCCACGTACCTGCGGGCAAATGGGTTTTCTACGGTCTGGCTGCTATCCTGACAGTTGTCACACTGATTGGTGTCGTTACAATCTAACGCATCGCCAATGTAAATCCGGCCCGCCTATGGCGGGCCGTTTTGTATGGAAACCAGACGCTATGTTCAAAACGACACTCTGCGCCTTATTAATTACCGCCTCTTGCTCCGCACTTTCCGCCCCGCAACAGCTCAACGAGATTGTGCATCGCACAATTACCCCGCTTATAGAGCAACAAAAGATCCCCGGTATGGCGGTGGCGGTGATTTATCAGGGCAAACCTTATTACTTTACCTGGGGCTATGCGGACGTAGATAAAAAGCAGCCCGTCACGCAGCAAACGCTGTTTGAGTTAGGCTCGGTCAGCAAAACATTTACGGGCGTGCTTGGTGGCGACGCTATTGCGCGAGGGGAAATCAACCTAAGCGATCCCGCAACAAAATACTGGCCTGAACTTACCGCTAAACAATGGAATGGGATCACACTATTACATCTTGCGACCTACACCGCTGGCGGCCTGCCGTTACAGGTGCCGGATGATGTTAAATCCTCAAGCGACTTGCTGCGCTTCTATCAAAACTGGCAGCCTGAATGGGCTCCAGGAACACAACGTTTGTATGCCAACGCCAGTATCGGTTTGTTCGGCGCACTGGCTGTGAAGCCGTCTGGTTTAAGTTTTGAGCAGGCGATGCAAACTCGTGTCTTCCAGCCTCTCAAACTCAACCATACGTGGATTAATGTGCCGCCCGCAGAAGAAAAGCATTACGCCTGGGGATATCGCGAAGGTAAGGCAGTGCATGTTTCGCCAGGAGCATTAGATGCTGAAGCTTATGGTGTGAAGTCGACCATTGAAGATATGGCCCGCTGGGTGCAAAGCAATTTAACCCCCCGTGATATCAATGAGAAAACACTTCAACAAGGGATACAACTGGCACAATCTCGCTACTGGCAAACCGGCGATATGTATCAGGGCCTGGGCTGGGAAATGCTGGACTGGCCGGTAAATCCTGACATTATCATTAACGGCAGTGACAATAAAATTGCACTGGCAGCACGCCCCGTAAAAGCGATTACGCCCCCAACTCCTGCAGTACGCGCATCATGGGTACATAAAACGGGGGCGACCGGCGGATTTGGTAGCTATGTCGCGTTTATTCCAGAAAAAGAGCTGGGTATCGTGATGCTGGCTAACAAAAATTATCCCAATCCAGCGAGAGTTACCGCCGCCTGGCAGATTCTCAACGCTCTACAGTAAAATTTCATCGGGTCCGAATTTTCGGACCTTTTCTCCGCTTTTCCTTGCTGTCATCTACACTTAGAAAAAAACCAGTAAGGAAACATTTATGCGCCTGCTCCCTCTCGTTGCCGCAGCGACAGCTGCATTTCTGGTCGTTGCCTGCAGTTCTCCTACGCCGCCGCGTGGCGTGACAGTAGTGAATAATTTCGACGCCAAACGTTATCTCGGTACCTGGTATGAGATTGCCCGTTTTGATCACCGCTTTGAACGTGGACTGGAAAAAGTCACCGCAACATACAGTCTGCGGGATGATGGCGGCCTGAATGTCATTAATAAAGGCTATAATCCTGACAGAGAAATGTGGCAGCAGAGTGAAGGGAAAGCGTACTTTACCGGCGCACCAACTCGCGCTGCGCTGAAAGTGTCATTCTTTGGCCCTTTCTATGGCGGTTATAACGTTATTGCACTCGATCGGGAATACCGCCATGCGCTGGTTTGCGGCCCGGACCGCGACTACCTGTGGATACTCTCCCGCACGCCAACCATTTCTGACGAAGTGAAACAGGAGATGCTGGCAGTCGCGACCCGGGAAGGGTTTGATGTCAGTAAGTTTATTTGGGTACAGCAGCCCGGTAGTTAATGAGTGCTGAGTTTCAGACCAATAATCCCCAATACGATTAACGCCAGACTCGCCAGGCGCATCGGATTAGCGGACTCACCGAGCAGCACAATGCCGGTGATGGCCGCGCCGACTGCGCCAATACCCGTCCACACGGCATAAGCCGTCCCTACCGGTAGCGATTTCATCGCCCAGGCAAGTAGCGCCATACTGACAATCATCGCCGTCACGGTAATAACACTTGGCGTCAAACGACTAAAGCCGTGGGTATATTTCAGGCCAACGGCCCATACCACTTCCAGCAGGCCAGCAATAACTAAGATAATCCAGGACATATCAGGCTCCGGAGAATTGGGGCCGTCCCCGGTGAAAAGAGGCGTTTGCAGGTCGTCCTGCAAAGCTGATGGTTGAACGGGTATTTTGCCAGGTGGCAGGGGAATTTCAACTATTACCTTAGTGACTATCGCAAAAAAACAAACGGCACGACACAGCTGTCGTACCGTTATTGCTTATTGCTGTGCTTTTGTTGCTGCACCAGAAATCGCGTTACCGCCATCAGAGATATCTTCACCAACGCCACGCGTGGTGTTGCAGGCAGTTAATACTGTTGAAAGCACCAGAACAGAAAAGATCGCTGCAATTGTCTTCTTCACCATAACGTCTTCCTTTTAGGTAATGTTATTTATGTTTGCCTATAGCAAATTAATAATAGACAACATCGCCAAAAATGATGGAAATCTGATGATTTTTCGGAAGAGAAGAAAAATTAGCTGGCAGCGCGGGAGATGGAGTTGCCGAGATGTTTGATATCTTCGCCGAAACCGCGAGCGGTGTTACAGCCCGTGAGCAGCGTGCTGGCAAGCAAAACAAGAACGATAAGGCGTTTCATCATCTCTGACCAGAATAAGTGATGGTGCAGCCAACAGGCCGCACCAAAACCGCATTACTTCACGCGAGAGACGTATTCACCAGAGCGGGTATCCACTTTGATGACTTCGCCGATCTGCACGAACAGCGGAACTTTAACCACAGCGCCAGTAGACAGGGTAGCCGGTTTGCCGCCAGTACCTGCGGTATCCCCTTTCAGGCCTGGATCGGTATCAACGATTTCCAGTTCAACAAAGTTCGGCGGAGTAACGGAGATCGGCTGACCATTCCACAGAGTTACGATACACTCTGCCTGATCCAGCAACCATTTAGCGTTGTCGCCAATTGCTTTTGCATCAGCAGACAGTTGCTCGAAAGTTTCGTTGTTCATGAAGTGCCAGAACTCACCGTCGTTGTACAGGTAAGTCAGGTTCATATCGACAACATCAGCGCCTTCAGCGGAATCAGTAGATTTGAAGGTTTTTTCTACGCGAGTACCGGTCAGCAGACGACGCAGTTTAACGCGAGCAAATGCCTGGCCTTTACCCGGTTTTACGAATTCACTCGCTTCAACCGCGTAAGGTTCGCCGTCTAACATGATTTTAAGACCAGCACGAAAATCGTTGCTATAGTACGTTGCCATAAGGCCCTCTGAAATTTGTTAATTGGTAGCTAAGCCACAAAATGGCGCATATTGTAACCCTAAATACCCCATCCAGAGAAGATTGGTTAACGCAACTTGCCGATGTTGTGACCGATCCTGATGAACTTCTGCGTCTTTTGAATATAGACGCGGACGAAAAACTGTTGGCCGGACGCAGCGCCAAAAAGCTGTTTGCCCTGCGTGTGCCCCGCTCATTTATCGATCGCATGGAGAAAGGCAATCCGGACGATCCACTTTTGCGTCAGGTACTTACCTCGCAAGATGAGTTTGTCGTCGCGCCCGGATTCTCCACCGACCCGCTGGAAGAACAGCACAGCGTAGTGCCAGGTTTGTTGCATAAATACCACAACCGGGCGCTATTGCTGGTCAAAGGCGGCTGTGCGGTAAATTGCCGCTATTGCTTCCGTCGCCATTTCCCGTATGCCGAAAATCAGGGCAACAAGCGTAACTGGCAGACTGCACTAGAGTATGTTGCTGCGCATCCGGAACTGGACGAGATGATTTTCTCCGGCGGCGATCCATTGATGGCGAAAGATCACGAGCTGGACTGGTTGCTTACACAACTGGAAGCCATCCCGCATATCAAACGTCTGCGGATTCACAGCCGTCTGCCGATTGTGATCCCGGCACGCATCACAGATGCGCTGGTTGAACGCTTTTCACATTCTACGCTGCAAATCTTGCTGGTGAATCACATCAACCATGCCAATGAGGTAGATGAAACATTCCGCCAGGCGATGGCTAAGTTGCGCCGGGTAGGCGTTACTTTGCTGAACCAGAGCGTTCTGTTACGTGGTGTGAACGATAACGCACAAACGCTGGCAAACCTGAGTAATGCGTTGTTCGATGCGGGCGTGATGCCGTATTACCTGCATGTGCTCGATAAAGTGCAGGGCGCGGCGCATTTTATGGTGAGTGATGACGAAGCCCGGCAGATTATGCGTGAGTTGCTGACGCTAGTATCTGGATATATGGTGCCGAAACTGGCGCGCGAGATTGGCGGCGAACCCAGTAAAACGCCACTGGATCTCCAGCTACCCCAGCAGTAACTGATTAAACAGGGAAGTTTAATCTTTGCACGTTGCATAACCTTTAATTATTCATATACATTGCTGTTATTACTTTTTATATAACCAACACCAATAATTAACCTTTCTTTTCTGTTTATATAGAGTGAGTACGGCTATTTATGTTATTTTAACAACTATTACTACCAAGCCCATTTATCTGGCTTATAAATTAAAATTAATTATTTAATTGAGAAATGGTTAGGGAGAACCTACATGGCCATAAGCATCAAGGGAGTTAATACCGGTGTTATTCGCAAGAGTAATAATTTCATTGCACTGGCGCTGAAAATTAAAGAGCCTCGCAATAAAGAATCGTTGTTCTTTCTGTCTGTCATGGAACTGCGCGACCTGCTGATTGCGCTGGAAAGCCGTCTGCATCAAAAGCATAAACTGGATGCTGCAGCACGCCTTCAGTATGAGCAAGCTCGCGATAAAGTCATTAAGAAAATGGCAGAAAATATCCCAGAAATTCTGGTTGATGAGCTTAAAAATGCCGATATTAATCGTCGAGTTAACACGCTGGAACTTACCGATAATCAGGGCGAAAATCTTAGCTTCGTATTAACGTTACATGACGGTAGCAAATGTGAGTTAGTCGTCAATGAGTTGCAGATTGAAATGCTGGCGCGAGCAATCATTCATGCAATTAATAATGCGGAAATGCGCGAACTGGCATTACGTATTACATCACTCTTAGATTTCCTGCCGTTATACGACGTTGACTGCCAGGACAATGGCAATCTGGAATATGACACCTATTCCCAACCGGAATGGAAACATAACTTGTTCAACCATTATCTGGCAGTGCTTTATCGCTTTAAAGATGAAAATGGCAAAGAGCAATTTAGCGGCGCGGTGGTGAAAACGCGTGAAGCAACGCCGGGTAAAGAAGTGGAGGCGATCACTCGCCGAATGCTTGATTTCAGCCCTAGACTGAAAAAACTCGTGGGTGTGCCATGTCAGGTCTATGTTCGCACCGTAGCGGCAAATAACACCCAACCGCTAACCCAGGATCAATGCTTACGCGCGCTGCATCACTTACGTGTTCAGTCCATCAGCAAAAGTGCACCACAAGCGAAATAATCTCATCTTTGCTAATGCGAGGCTGGAGTCATCCAGCCTCTGAATCACATCAATTCGGGCACTTATATACCTGGCCGATAATCTGGCTATCCGTCGGGACAAAACTGGACAACATCCCCTGCGACGGGCTGCTGATACCATAAATCACGTTACCGCCCATTGCTGCCGCCTGGTTGCGCAGATCGTTTGCTGCGCCGCGCATAGAACCGCCCTCTTCACCGTGTTGCCCGGAAAGCCAGTTGCTTTGCTTACCTGTCGCAGTACCAATCAGCTGGCACTCTGCGCCTGGCTGCTCGTCCACAATGCGTACACTCTGACCGGCAGCACTCAATTCGTTGCTGGAGCTACAACCCGCCATCAGTAGCGCGGCACCGACAATCCCTGCTAAGTATTTTACGTGCATGTTATTCCCCATAATCAATGAGCTGGACGCCACTCGCGTCGTCCGTGTCTGAATCTTATACTAGAAAGATGACCAAAAGAAAAACCCCCAGACATTTCTGCCCGGGGGTTTGTTTATTTCTGCGAGGTGCAGGGCAATTACATCATGCCGCCCATGCCACCCATGCCGCCCATACCGCCAGCAGCGCCTAAGTCAGCTGCATCGTTTTTCGGCAGGTCGGTAACCATGCACTCGGTGGTGATCATCAGGCCAGCCACAGAAGCCGCGTACTGCAGAGCAGAGCGGGTTACTTTGGTTGGGTCCAGGATACCCATGTCGATCATGTTGCCGTATTCTTCGGTTGCTGCGTTGTAACCGTAGTTGCCGTCGCCGCCTTTAACGGTGTTAGCAACAACAGACGGTTCTTCGCCGCAGTTCAGGACGATCTGACGCAGCGGAGCTTCCATTGCACGCAGTGCAACTTTGATACCTACGTTCTGGTCTTCGTTCTGACCACGCAGGTCTGCCAGCTTAGACGCTACGCGGATCAGCGCAACACCACCACCAGCAACCACGCCTTCTTCTACCGCAGCACGGGTCGCGTGCAGGGCGTCTTCAACGCGTGCTTTTTTCTCTTTCATTTCAACTTCGGTAGCAGCACCAACTTTGATAACTGCAACGCCGCCTGCCAGTTTCGCTACGCGCTCCTGCAGTTTTTCACGGTCGTAGTCAGAAGTTGCTTCTTCAATCTGCTGACGGATCTGAGCAACACGGCCCTGGATTGCAGCTTCTTCACCCACGCCATCGATGATAGTGGTGGTGTCTTTGTTGATCACAACACGTTTAGCCTGACCCAAGTCTTCCAGGGTTGCTTTTTCCAGCTCCATACCAATCTCTTCAGAGATCACGGTACCGCCAGTCAGGGTTGCGATATCCTGCAGCATAGCTTTACGACGATCGCCGAAGCCCGGTGCTTTAACCGCAGCGACTTTCACGATGCCACGCATGGTGTTAACAACCAGAGTTGCCAGCGCTTCGCCTTCTACATCTTCAGCGATGATCAGCAGCGGTTTGCCTGCTTTTGCAACGGCTTCCAGAACCGGCAGCATTTCACGGATGTTGGAGATTTTCTTGTCAGCCAGCAGGATGAACGGGCTTTCCAGTTCTACTGCGCCAGTTTCCGGCTTGTTGATGAAGTAAGGAGACAGGTAACCACGGTCGAACTGCATACCTTCAACCACGTCCAGTTCGTCCTGCAGACCAGTACCGTCTTCAACGGTGATAACGCCTTCTTTACCGACTTTGTCCATCGCTTCAGCGATCAGTTTACCTACGGTTTCGTCGGAGTTAGCGGAGATGGTACCAACCTGAGCAATCGCTTTAGAGTCAGAGCACGGTACGGACAGGGCTTTCAGTTCTTCAACTGCAGCGGTAACGGCTTTGTCGATACCACGTTTCAGGTCCATCGGGTTCATGCCCGCAGCAACAGCTTTCAGGCCTTCAGTGATGATAGCCTGAGCCAGTACGGTTGCGGTGGTGGTACCGTCGCCTGCAGCGTCGTTCGCTTTAGAGGCAACTTCTTTCACCATCTGCGCACCCATGTTTTCGAACTTGTCTTCCAGTTCGATTTCACGAGCAACGGAAACACCATCTTTGGTGATGGTCGGTGCACCGAAAGATTTATCCAGAACTACGTTACGGCCTTTCGGACCGAGGGTAACTTTCACTGCATCTGCCAGTACGTTTACGCCGCGCAGCATTTTCACACGAGCGTCGTTACCGAATTTTACGTCTTTAGCTGCCATTATCTTTATTCCTTAAATTCGTATGTTCAGTGTCGTGCGCGGATTACGCTTCAACAATTGCCAGAATGTCGCTTTCGGACATGATCAACACTTCTTCATTGTCGATCTTCTCAGATTTCACACCGTAGCCATCGTTGAAAATAACGATGTCGCCAACTTTCACATCCAGCGGCTTCACTTCGCCATTTTCAAGGATACGGCCATTGCCGACAGCCAGCACTTCGCCACGGGTAGATTTAGCCGCTGCAGAGCCGGTCAGAACGATGCCGCCAGCAGATTTAGTTTCAACTTCTTTACGCTTGACGATCACGCGATCATGCAATGGACGAATATTCATTGATAACTCTCCTTTGAGAAAGTCCGTATCTGTTATGGGTGACGCCGGACCTTACGTGGTTTCCCGGCTGGTGACCAGAGAAATGGGGGTGAGGCTTCGCCCCTTCAAGGGGGAAAATGAAAAAAAATTCTGATCAGCACAAAATCGGGTGAAAACACTGATTCACCTCACATTTCATCGCAATTTCTTCATCGCCGTCATAAGCGAATCTGATTGTGCTACCATCGAAAATCTACGCAGTTGCCCAAAATTTGGGCGCAATCGGACATCAACCCATGAGTGGACTCAAACAAGAACTGGGGCTGGCCCAGGGCATCGGCCTGCTATCGACGTCATTATTAGGCACTGGCGTGTTTGCCGTTCCTGCGTTAGCTGCACTGGTAGCAGGCAATACCAGCCTGTGGGCGTGGCCCGTTTTGATTATCTTAGTGTTCCCGATTGCAATTGTGTTTGCGATTCTGGGTCGCCACTATCCCAGTGCAGGCGGCGTCGCACACTTCGTCGGTATGGCGTTTGGTTCGCGGCTTGAGCGAGTCACCGGCTGGTTATTTTTATCGGTCATTCCCGTGGGTTTGCCTGCCGCGCTACAAATTGCTGCCGGGTTCGGCCAGGCGATGTTTGGCTGGCATAGCTGGCAACTGTTGTTAGCAGAACTCGGTACGCTGGCGTTGGTGTGGTATATCGGTACTCGCGGTGCCAGTTCCAGTGCTAATCTACAAACAGTTATTGCCGGACTTATCGTCGCGCTGATTGTCGCTATCTGGTGGGCGGGCGATATCAAACCTGCGAATATCCCCTTCCCTGCACCTGGTAATATCGAACTTACCGGGTTATTTGCTGCGTTATCAGTGATGTTCTGGTGCTTTGTCGGTCTGGAAGCATTTGCCCATCTTGCCTCGGAATTTAAAAATCCAGAGCGTGATTTTCCTCGTGCTTTGATGATTGGTCTGCTGCTGGCAGGATTAGTCTACTGGGGCTGTACGGTAGTCGTCTTACACTTCGACGCCTATGGTGAACAAATGGCGGCAGCAGCATCGCTTCCAAAAATTGTAGTGCAACTGTTCGGTGTAGGAGCGTTATGGATTGCCTGCGTGATTGGCTATCTGGCCTGCTTTGCCAGTCTCAACATTTATATACAGAGCTTCGCCCGCCTGGTCTGGTCGCAGGCGCAACATAATCCTGACCACTACCTGGCACGCCTCTCTTCTCGTCATATCCCGAATAATGCCCTCAATGCGGTGCTCGGCTGCTGCGTGGTGAGCACGTTGGTGATTCATGCTTTAGAGATCAATCTGGACGCACTTATCATCTATGCCAATGGCATCTTTATTATGATTTATCTGTTATGCATGCTGGCAGGCTGTAAATTATTGCAAGGACGTTATCGACTACTGGCGGTGGTTGGCGGGCTGTTATGCGTTCTGTTACTAGCAATGGTCGGCTGGAAAAGTCTCTATGCGCTGATCATGCTGGCGGGGTTATGGCTGTTTCTGCCAAAACGAAAAACGCCGGAAAATGGCATAACCACATAATCCGGCGTTTCGGCATTAATCCTGGCGATCGTCTTTATGATCAAGGCGGTCGCGCTCATCATCCTTTCGCTGGTACTCACCATCAAAAGTATTACCGCCACCGGTCCCTGCGCTAAAACCGCCGCCTGGCATGCGAGAAAAGCGCAAATGCGGCATCAACTTCACTGTCAGATGCTTTTGCACCGGCGGTAATAAAAGCAGAAGACCGAGGAAGTCGGTGAAAAAGCCCGGTAATAAAAGCAGCAAACCGGCAATGATCAGCGAAACACTTTTAATCATCTCCGCCGCTGGGTTTTCACCTGCCGCCATTTTTTGCTGCATCAGCACGAAATTCTTAAAGCCCTGGTTACGTACCAGTGACATACCAATAACTGACGTGAATATAACCAGTACGAGGGTCAGCAATACCCCCAATACATGGGCAACCTGAATAAAGATTGAAATCTCAATATAGACATAAAGGAAAATGGCAATAAAAGGTAACCAGCGCAAAGGTTTCTCCTGTAATAGCAGCCGGTTAAACCCGGCTACCTGAATGGGTTGCGAATCGCGTTCAGCTTATATTGTGGTCATTAGCAAAATTTCAAGATGTTTGCGCAACTATTTTTGGTAGTAATCCCAAAGCGGTGATCTATTTCACAAATTAATAATTAAGGGGTAAAAACCGACACTTAAAGTGATCCAGATTACGGTAGAAATCCTCAAGCAGCATATGATCTCGGGTATTCGGTCGATGCAGGGGATAATCGTCGGTCGAAAAACATTCGAAACCACATATATTCTGTGTGTTTAAAGCAAATCATTGGCAGCTTGAAAAAGAAGGTTCACATGTCAAACAACATTCGTATCGAAGAAGATCTGTTGGGTACCAGGGAAGTTCCAGCTGATGCCTACTATGGTGTTCACACTCTGAGAGCGATTGAAAACTTCTATATCAGCAACAACAAAATCAGTGATATTCCTGAATTTGTTCGCGGTATGGTAATGGTTAAAAAAGCCGCAGCTATGGCAAACAAAGAGCTGCAAACCATTCCTAAAAGTGTAGCGAATGCCATCATTGCCGCATGTGATGAAGTCCTGAACAACGGAAAATGCATGGATCAGTTCCCGGTAGACGTCTACCAGGGCGGCGCAGGTACTTCCGTAAACATGAACACCAACGAAGTGCTGGCCAATATCGGTCTGGAACTGATGGGTCACCAGAAAGGTGAATATCAGTACCTGAACCCGAACGACCATGTTAACAAATGTCAGTCCACTAACGACGCCTACCCGACCGGTTTCCGTATCGCAGTTTACTCTTCCCTGATTAAGCTGGTAGATGCGATTAACCAACTGCGTGAAGGCTTTGAACGTAAAGCTGTCGAATTCCAGGACATCCTGAAAATGGGTCGTACCCAGCTGCAGGACGCAGTACCGATGACCCTCGGTCAGGAATTCCGCGCTTTCAGCATCCTGCTGAAAGAAGAAGTGAAAAATATCCAACGTACCGCTGAACTGCTGCTGGAAGTTAACCTTGGCGCAACAGCAATCGGTACTGGTCTGAACACGCCGAAAGAGTACTCTCCGCTGGCAGTGAAAAAACTGGCTGAAGTCACTGGCTTCCCATGCGTACCGGCTGAAGACCTGATCGAAGCGACCTCTGACTGCGGCGCTTATGTTATGGTTCACGGCGCGCTGAAACGCCTGGCTGTGAAGATGTCCAAAATCTGTAACGACCTGCGCTTGCTCTCTTCTGGCCCACGTGCCGGCCTGAACGAGATCAACCTGCCGGAACTGCAGGCGGGCTCTTCCATCATGCCAGCTAAAGTAAACCCGGTTGTTCCGGAAGTGGTTAACCAGGTATGCTTCAAAGTCATCGGTAACGACACCACTGTTACCATGGCAGCAGAAGCAGGTCAGCTGCAATTGAACGTTATGGAGCCGGTCATTGGCCAGGCTATGTTCGAATCCGTTCACATTCTGACCAACGCTTGCTACAACCTGCTGGAAAAATGCATTAACGGCATCACTGCTAACAAAGAAGTGTGCGAAGGTTACGTTTACAACTCTATCGGTATCGTTACTTACTTGAACCCGTTCATCGGTCACCACAACGGTGACATCGTGGGTAAAATCTGTGCCGAAACCGGTAAGAGTGTACGTGAAGTCGTTCTGGAACGCGGTCTGTTGACTGAAGCGGAACTTGACGATATTTTCTCCGTACAGAATCTGATGCACCCGGCTTACAAAGCAAAACGCTATACTGATGAAAGCGAACAGTAATCGTACAGGGTAGTACAAATAAAGAAGGCACGTCAGATGACGTGCCTTTTTTCTTGTGAGCAGTAACTTAAAAATAACAATCTAATATCAACTTGTTAAAAAACAAGGAAGGCTAATATGCTAGTTGTAGAACTCATCATAGTTTTGCTGGCGATCTTCTTGGGCGCCAGATTGGGGGGAATAGGTATTGGTTTTGCAGGCGGATTGGGGGTGCTGGTTCTTGCCGCTATTGGCGTTAAACCCGGTAACATCCCGTTCGATGTCATTTCCATTATCATGGCGGTTATCGCCGCTATTTCTGCCATGCAGGTTGCTGGCGGTCTGGACTATCTGGTTCATCAGACAGAAAAGCTGCTGCGCCGTAACCCGAAATACATCACGATCCTCGCACCGATCGTGACCTATTTCCTGACTATCTTTGCTGGTACTGGCAACATCTCTCTGGCGACACTGCCAGTTATCGCTGAAGTTGCGAAGGAACAAGGCGTTAAACCTTGCCGTCCGCTGTCTACTGCAGTGGTATCCGCGCAGATTGCGATCACCGCATCGCCAATCTCAGCAGCAGTGGTTTACATGTCTTCCGTGATGGAAGGTCATGGCATCAGCTACCTCCATCTGCTCTCCGTGGTCATCCCGTCCACCCTGCTGGCGGTTCTGGTGATGTCCTTCCTGGTCACTATGCTGTTCAACTCCAAACTCTCTGACGATCCGATTTATCGCAAGCGTCTGGAAGAGGGCCTGGTTGAACTGCGCGGTGAAAAGCAGATTGAAATCAAATCCGGTGCAAAAACGTCCGTCTGGCTGTTCCTGCTGGGCGTAGTTGGCGTTGTTATCTATGCAATCATCAACAGCCCAAGCATGGGTCTGGTTGAAAAACCGCTGATGAACACCACCAACGCAATCCTGATCATCATGCTCAGCGTTGCAACTCTGACCACCGTTATCTGTAAAGTCGATACCGACAACATCCTCAACTCCAGCACCTTCAAAGCAGGTATGAGCGCCTGTATTTGTATCCTGGGTGTTGCGTGGCTGGGCGATACTTTCGTTTCCAACAACATCGACTGGATCAAAGATACCGCTGGTGAAGTGATTCAGGGTCATCCGTGGCTGCTGGCCGTCATCTTCTTCTTTGCTTCTGCTCTGCTGTACTCTCAGGCTGCAACCGCAAAAGCACTGATGCCGATGGCTCTGGCACTGAACGTTTCTCCGCTGACCGCTGTTGCTTCTTTCGCTGCGGTGTCTGGTCTGTTCATTCTGCCGACCTACCCGACGCTGGTTGCTGCGGTACAGATGGATGACACGGGTACTACCCGTATCGGTAAATTCGTCTTCAACCATCCGTTCTTCATCCCGGGTACTCTGGGTGTTGCCCTGGCTGTTTGCTTCGGCTTCTTGCTGGGTAGCTTCATGCTGTAATGACCAATCGCGGGGCTTCAGGCCCCGCTTTCTTTCCCGCCGACTAACATCCTTCCCCCGTCCGTTGTATAGTGACCTCTCTCTTGCGGTTCCATCTGTTCTTGCGAGGTGTTTATGCTTGATGAAAAAAGTTCGAATACCGTGTCTGTCGTGGTGCTATGTACCGCACCGGATGAAGCGACAGCCCAGGATTTAGCCGCCAAAGTGCTGGCGGAAAAACTGGCAGCCTGCGCGACCTTGATCCCCGGCGCGACCTCTCTCTATTACTGGGAAGGTAAGCTGGAGCAAGAATACGAAGTACAGATGATTTTAAAAACTACCGTATCTCACCAGCAGGCACTGCTGGAATGCCTGAAGTCTCATCATCCATATCAAACCCCGGAACTTCTGGTTTTACCTGTTACACACGGAGACACAGATTACCTCTCATGGCTCAACGCATCTTTACGCTGATCCTGCTACTTTGCAGCACTTCCGTTTTTGCCGGATTATTCGACGCGCCGGGACGTTCACAATTTGTCCCCGCGGATCAAGCCTTTGCTTTTGATTTTCAGCAAAACCAACATGATCTTAATCTGACCTGGCAGATCAAAGACGGTTACTACCTCTACCGTAAACAGGTCCGTATTACGCCGGAACACGCGAAAATTGCCGACGTGCAGCTGCCGCAAGGCGTCTGGCATGAAGATGAGTTTTACGGCAAAAGCGAGATTTACCGCGATCGGCTGACGCTTCCCGTAACCATCAACCAGGCGAGTGCGGGAGCGACGTTAACTGTCACCTACCAGGGCTGTGCTGATGCTGGTTTCTGTTATCCGCCAGAAACCAAAACCGTTCCGTTAAGCGAAGTGGTCGCCAACAACGCAGCGTCACAGCTTGTGTCTGTTCCGCAGCAAGAGCAGCCCACCGCGCAATTGCCCTTTTCCGCGCTCTGGGCGTTGTTGATCGGTATTGGTATCGCCTTTACGCCATGCGTGCTGCCAATGTACCCACTGATTTCTGGCATCGTGCTGGGCGGTAAACAGCGGCTCTCCACTGCCAGAGCATTGTTGCTGACCTTTATTTATGTGCAGGGGATGGCACTGACCTATACGGCACTGGGTCTGGTGGTTGCCGCCGCAGGGTTACAGTTCCAGGCGGCGCTACAGCACCCATACGTGCTCATTGGCCTCGCTATCGTCTTTACCTTGCTGGCGATGTCAATGTTTGGCTTGTTTACCCTGCAACTCCCCTCTTCGCTGCAAACGCGCCTCACGCTGATGAGCAATCGCCAACAGGGCGGCTCACCTGGCGGTGTGTTTGTTATGGGGGCGATTGCCGGACTGATCTGTTCACCATGCACCACCGCACCGCTTAGCGCGATTCTGCTGTATATCGCCCAAAGCGGGAACATGTGGCTGGGCGGCGGCACGCTTTATCTCTATGCGTTGGGCATGGGCCTGCCGCTGATGCTAATTACCGTCTTTGGTAACCGCTTGCTGCCGAAAAGCGGCCCGTGGATGGAACAAGTCAAAACCGCGTTTGGTTTTGTGATCCTCGCACTGCCGGTCTTCCTGCTGGAGCGAGTGATTGGTGATATATGGGGATTACGCTTGTGGTCGGCGCTTGGCGTCGCGTTCTTTGGCTGGGCCTTTATCACCAGCTTACAGGCCAAACGTAGCTGGATGCGCATTGTACAAATTATACTGCTGGCGGCGGCGCTGGTTAGCGTGCGCCCATTACAGGATTGGGCATTTGGTGCAACTAACATTGCGCAAACTCAGGCGCATCTCAACTTTACGCAAATCAAAACGGTGGATGAATTAAATCAGGCACTCGCCGAAGCCAAAGGTAAACCAGTGATGTTAGATCTCTATGCTGACTGGTGCGTCGCCTGTAAAGAGTTCGAGAAATACACCTTCAGCGACCCTCAGGTGCAAAAAGCGTTAGCAGACACGGTCTTACTTCAAGCCAACGTCACTGCCAACGACGCCCAAGATGTGGCGCTGTTAAAACATCTCAATGTCCTTGGCCTACCGACAATTCTCTTTTTTGACGGACAAGGCCAGGAGCATCCACAAGCACGCGTCACGGGCTTTATGGATGCTGAAACCTTCAGCGCACATTTGCGCGATCGCCAACCGTGAACGACACTTGCAGTGGGAAAGACGGAGGAAAATAGCGTGCAACGTGAAGATGTACTGGGAGAAGCCCTGAAATTATTAGAATTACAAGGGATTGCCAACACCACGCTGGAGATGGTTGCTGAACGTGTGGATTATCCACTGGACGAGCTACGCCGCTTCTGGCCAGACAAAGAGGCAATCCTCTATGATGCGCTGCGCTATCTTAGCCAACAGATAGATGTCTGGCGTCGTCAGCTGATGCTGGACGAAACGCAAACCGCCGAACAAAAGCTGCTGGCGCGTTATCAGGCGCTATCGGAGTGCGTTAAAAACAACCGCTATCCGGGCTGTCTGTTTATCGCTGCCTGTACGTTTTATCCCGATCCTGGCCACCCTATTCATCAACTGGCCGATCAGCAAAAAAGCGCGGCCTACGATTTCACCCACGAACTGTTAACCACGCTGGAAGTTGACGATCCGGCGATGGTAGCAAAGCAGATGGAACTGGTGCTGGAAGGCTGTTTAAGCCGAATGCTGGTGAATCGTAGCCACGCGGATGTCGACACCGCACATCGGCTGGCAGAAGATATCCTGCGCTTCGCTCGCTGCCGCCAGGGTGGCGCACTGACCTGACAGAAACACAGAAAAGAAGCGATTTGCCGCAATCTTAAGCAGTTGAATCGCTTTTACTGAAATTAGGTTGACGAGATGTGCAGATTACGGTTTAATGCGCCCCGTTGCCCGGATAGCTCAGTCGGTAGAGCAGGGGATTGAAAATCCCCGTGTCCTTGGTTCGATTCCGAGTCCGGGCACCAAATTCATATAAACGGACCTCCACGGAGGTCCGTTTTTCGTTTCAGGACGCCATGTGATTTAAGCGTTCTGCCTTCAAATCATTTCTAACAATCTCAACCAAATTTTCCCTAATCGCCAGCATGTTACGGGTATACCCCAGCTCTGGGAAATTTATCCCTAAGCTATGAATGACTCTCACGAAATGTCGTGCGGCTGCGTGATGCAGTTGAAAATCAAATGATGTCATCAAGAGCTTAACGGTATCGTTGCCGATGACATATATAAAGCACAACCTCGGGCAGAACGCCGACTGATGAGATTTTCTGAATGAGAACAAAGAGTAATGTCTCAGTTCGTTTGCTCATGCAAAGACTAATAATCCATGAAAATAGTAAGTGCTCTGAGAAATTTTCCATGGATTATTTTCTGAACATTTTTCTTTGGCAAAGATGATGAATTTTGATGATAAGGAATATTACTTCTGGTTCTCAGTAAACTCCTTTCGTAATACTATGTAATCAAGAAGTTTATGGCGGGTAAAAATAACGTCTTACATTCACCAACAATATGTAAATAAACCCATCTATAGATGGTAAAAATAGGTCATGGCAATTATCATTGAACCATTCCCTTTTCGAATGAGTTTCTATTATGCAACAACCTGTAGTTCGCGTTGGCGAATGGCTTGTTACTCCGTCCATAAACCAAATTAGCCGCAATGGGCGTCAACTTACCCTTGAGCCGAGATTAATCGATCTTCTGGTTTTCTTTGCTCAACACAGTGGCGAAGTACTTAGCAGGGATGAACTTATCGATAATGTCTGGAAGAGAAGTATTGTCACCAATCACGTTGTGACGCAGAGTATCTCAGAACTACGTAAGTCATTAAAAGATAATGATGAAGATAGTCCTGTCTATATCGCTACTGTACCAAAGCGCGGCTATAAATTAATGGTGCCGGTTATCTGGTACAGCGAAGAAGAGGGAGAGGAAATAATGCTATCTTCGCCTCCCCCTATACCAGAGGCGGTTCCTGACACAGATTCTCCCTCCCAAAGTCTTAACATTCAAAACACCGCAACACCACCTGAACAATCCCCAGTTAAAAGCAAACGATTCACTACCTTTTGGGTATGGTTTTTTTTCCTGTTGTCGTTAGGTATCTGTGTAGCACTGGTAGCGTTTTCAAGTCTTGATACACGTCTTCCTATGAGCAAATCGCGTATTTTGCTCAATCCACGCGATATTGACATTAATATGGTAAATAAAAGTTGTAACAGCTGGAGTTCCCCGTATCAGCTCTCTTACGCGATAGGCGTGGGTGATTTGGTGGCGACATCACTTAACACCTTCTCCACCTTTATGGTGCATGACAAAATCAACTACAACATTGATGAACCGAGCAGTTCCGGTAAAACATTATCTATTGCGTTTGTTAATCAGCGCCAATACCGTGCTCAACAATGCTTTATGTCGGTAAAATTGGTAGACAATGCAGATGGTTCAACCATGCTGGATAAACGTTATGTCATCACTAACGGTAATCAGCTGGCGATTCAAAATGATTTACTGGAGAGTTTATCAAAAGCGTTAAACCAACCGTGGCCACAACGAATGCAGGAGATGCTCCAGCAAATTTTGCCTCATCGTGGTGCGTTATTAACTAATTTTTATCAGGCACATGATTATTTACTGCATGGCGATGATAAATCATTGAACCGTGCCAGTGAATTACTAGGTGAGATTGTTCAATCATCCCCCGAATTTACCTACGCGAGAGCAGAAAAAGCATTAGTTGATATCGTGCGCCATTCTCAACATCCTTTAGATGAAAAACAATTAGCAGCACTGAATACAGAAATAGATAACATTGTTACACTGCCGGAATTGAACAACCTGTCCATTATATATCAAATAAAAGCGGTCAGTGCTCTGGTAAAAGGTAAAACAGATGAGTCTTACCAGGCGATAAATACTGGCATTGATCTTGAAATGTCCTGGCTAAATTATGTGTTGCTTGGCAAGGTTTATGAAATGAAGGGGATGAACCGGGAAGCAGCTGATGCATATCTCACCGCCTTTAATTTACGCCCAGGGGCAAACACCCTTTACTGGATTGAAAATGGTATATTCCAGACTTCTGTTCCTTATGTTGTACCTTATCTCGACAAATTTCTCGCCTCAGAATAAGTGACTCCCGGGTTGACTCATGCTCGGGAATATTTGTTGTTGATTTTTTGTATGTTATTGTTGGTATAATATGTTGCGGCAATTT
This sequence comes from Escherichia sp. KS167_9B, assembly GCF_030295215.1. NCBI lineage: Bacteria > Pseudomonadati > Pseudomonadota > Gammaproteobacteria > Enterobacterales > Enterobacteriaceae > Escherichia > Escherichia sp. KS167_9B. Next base: position 5,045,959 of record NZ_AP025754.1, on the reverse strand, counting down.
ATTTGCCGCATAATTTTTATCACATAAATTTAACCATGGAATATTCTGCAATCTATTGTAAACATTGAATGTTTATCTTTTCATGATATCAACTTGCGATCCTGATGTGTTAATAAAAAACCTCAAGTTCTCACTTACAGAAACTTTTGTGTTATTTCACCTAATCTTTAGGATTAATCTTTTTTTTTGAGTAATCTTGTCGCCAGTTTGGTCTGGTCAGTAAATAGTTACGCATCATGACCCGGACTCCAAATTCAAAAATGAAATTAGGAGAAGAGCATGAGTTCTGCCAAGAAGATCGGGCTATTTGCCTGTACCGGTGTTGTTGCCGGTAATATGATGGGGAGCGGCATTGCATTATTGCCTGCGAACCTTGCAAGTATCGGTGGTATTGCTATCTGGGGTTGGATTATCTCTATTATTGGTGCAATGTCGTTGGCTTATGTATATGCCCGACTGGCAACAAAAAACCCGCAACAAGGTGGCCCAATTGCTTATGCCGGAGAAATTTCTCCTGCATTTGGTTTTCAGACAGGTGTTCTTTATTACCATGCTAACTGGATTGGTAACCTGGCGATTGGTATTACCGCTGTATCTTATCTTTCCACCTTCTTCCCTGTATTAAATGATCCTGTTCCGGCGGGTATCGCTTGTATTGCTATCGTCTGGGTATTTACCTTTGTAAATATGCTCGGCGGTACCTGGGTAAGCCGTTTAACCACTATTGGTCTGGTGCTGGTTCTTATTCCTGTAGTTATGACTGCTATTGTTGGCTGGCATTGGTTTGATGCTGCAACTTATGCTGCTAACTGGAATACCGCAGGTACTACTGATGGTCATGCGATCATTAAAAGTATTCTGCTCTGCCTGTGGGCCTTCGTGGGTGTTGAATCCGCAGCGGTAAGTACTGGTATGGTTAAAAACCCGAAACGTACCGTTCCGCTGGCAACCATGCTGGGTACTGGTTTAGCAGGTATTGTTTACATCGCTGCGACTCAGGTGCTTTCCGGTATGTATCCGTCTTCTGTAATGGCAGGCTCCGGTGCTCCGTTTGCAATCAGTGCTTCTACTATCCTGGGTAACTGGGCTGCGCCGATGGTTTCTGCATTCACCGCTTTTGCGTGCCTGACTTCTCTGGGCTCCTGGATGATGCTGGTAGGTCAGGCAGGTGTGCGTGCCGCTAACGACGGTAACTTCCCGAAAGTTTATGGTGAAGTCGACAGCAACGGTATTCCGAAAAAAGGTCTGCTGCTGGCTGCAGTGAAAATGACTGCCCTGATGATCCTCATCACTCTGATGAACTCTGCCGGTGGTAAAGCATCTGACCTGTTCGGTGAACTGACCGGTATCGCAGTACTGCTGACTATGCTGCCGTACTTCTACTCTTGCGTTGACCTGATTCGTTTTGAAGGCGTTAACATCCGCAACTTTGTCAGCCTGATCTGCTCTGTACTGGGTTGCGTGTTCTGCTTCATCGCGCTAATGGGCGCAAGCTCCTTCGAGCTGGCAGGTACCTTCATCGTCAGCCTGATTATCCTGATGTTCTACGCTCGCAAAATGCACGAGCGCCAGAGCCACTCAATGGATAACCACACAGCGTCTAACGCACATTAATTAAAAGTATTTTCCGAGGCTCCTCCTTTCATTTTGTCCCATGTGTTGGGAGGGGCCTTTTTTACCTGGAGATATGACTATGAACGTTATTGCAATATTGAATCACATGGGGGTTTATTTTAAAGAAGAACCCATCCGTGAACTTCATCGCGCGCTTGAACGTCTGAACTTCCAGATTGTTTACCCGAATGACCGTGACGACTTATTAAAACTGATCGAAAACAATGCGCGTCTGTGCGGTGTTATTTTTGACTGGGATAAATATAATCTCGAGCTGTGCGAAGAAATTAGCAAAATGAACGAGAACCTGCCGTTGTACGCGTTCGCTAATACGTATTCCACTCTCGATGTCAGCCTGAATGACCTGCGTTTACAGATTAGCTTCTTTGAATATGCGCTGGGTGCTGCTGATGATATTGCTAACAAGATCAAGCAGACCACTGACGAATATATCAACACTATTCTGCCTCCGCTGACCAAAGCACTGTTTAAATATGTTCGTGAAGGTAAATATACTTTCTGTACTCCTGGTCACATGGGCGGTACTGCATTCCAGAAAAGCCCGGTAGGTAGCCTGTTCTATGATTTCTTTGGTCCGAACACCATGAAATCTGATATTTCCATTTCAGTATCTGAACTGGGTTCTCTGCTGGATCACAGTGGTCCACACAAAGAAGCAGAACAGTATATCGCTCGCGTATTTAACGCAGACCGCAGCTACATGGTGACCAACGGTACTTCCACTGCGAACAAAATTGTTGGTATGTACTCTGCTCCGGCAGGCAGCACCATTCTGATTGACCGTAACTGCCACAAATCGCTGACCCACCTGATGATGATGAGCGATGTTACGCCAATCTATTTCCGCCCGACCCGTAACGCTTACGGTATTCTTGGTGGTATCCCACAGAGTGAATTCCAGCACGCTACCATTGCTAAGCGCGTAAAAGAAACACCAAACGCGACCTGGCCGGTACATGCCGTAATTACTAACTCTACCTATGATGGCCTGCTGTACAACACCGACTTCATTAAGAAAACGCTGGATGTGAAATCCATCCACTTTGACTCCGCGTGGGTGCCTTACACCAACTTCTCACCGATTTACGAAGGTAAATGCGGTATGAGCGGTGGCCGTGTAGAAGGGAAAGTGATTTACGAAACCCAGTCTACTCACAAACTGCTGGCGGCGTTCTCTCAGGCTTCCATGATCCACGTTAAAGGTGATGTAAACGAAGAAACCTTTAACGAAGCCTACATGATGCACACCACCACTTCTCCGCACTACGGTATCGTGGCGTCCACTGAAACCGCTGCGGCGATGATGAAAGGTAATGCTGGTAAGCGTCTGATCAACGGTTCCATTGAACGTGCGATCAAGTTCCGTAAAGAGATCAAACGCCTGAGAACGGAATCTGATGGCTGGTTCTTTGATGTATGGCAGCCGGATCATATCGATACCACTGAATGCTGGCCGCTGCGTTCTGACAGCTCCTGGCACGGCTTCAAGAACATCGACAATGAGCACATGTATCTTGACCCGATTAAAGTCACCCTGCTGACTCCGGGGATGGAAAAAGACGGCACCATGAGCGACTTCGGTATTCCGGCCAGCATCGTGGCGAAATACCTCGACGAACATGGCATCGTTGTTGAGAAAACCGGTCCGTATAACCTGCTGTTCCTGTTCAGCATCGGTATCGATAAGACCAAAGCACTGAGCCTGCTGCGTGCTCTGACTGACTTCAAACGTGCGTTCGACCTGAACCTGCGTGTGAAAAACATGCTGCCGTCTCTGTATCGTGAAGATCCTGAATTCTATGAAAACATGCGTATTCAGGAACTGGCTCAGAATATCCACAAACTGATTGTTCACCACAATCTGCCGGATCTGATGTATCGCGCATTTGAAGTGCTGCCGACTATGGTAATGACTCCATATGCTGCGTTCCAGAAAGAGCTGCACGGTATGACCGAAGAAGTTTACCTCGACGAAATGGTAGGTCGTATTAACGCCAATATGATCCTTCCGTATCCGCCGGGAGTTCCTCTGGTAATGCCGGGTGAAATGATCACCGAAGAAAGCCGTCCGGTGCTGGAGTTCCTGCAGATGCTGTGTGAAATCGGCGCTCACTATCCGGGCTTTGAAACCGATATTCACGGTGCATACCGTCAGGCTGATGGTCGCTATACCGTTAAGGTATTGAAAGACGAAAGCAAAAAATAATTAGCTCGTACAAGGGAAGTGGCTTGCCACTTCCCTTTTTTGCTCATAAGGAGAACACATGAAAACACCCTCACAGCCGCGCGCGATATACTATATCGTGGCGATCCAAATCTGGGAGTACTTCAGTTTTTACGGCATGCGTGCCTTACTCATTCTCTATCTCACCCATCAGCTTGGTTTTGATGATAACCATGCCATCAGCCTGTTCAGCGCATATGCATCTCTGGTTTACGTTACCCCTATTCTCGGCGGCTGGCTTGCCGACCGCCTGCTCGGCAATCGTACTGCGGTAATTGCCGGCGCGCTGTTAATGACCCTTGGCCATGTAGTGCTGGGCATTGATACAAATTCAACCTTTAGCCTGTATCTGGCGCTGGCAATCATTATTTGTGGCTACGGTTTATTCAAATCAAACATCAGCTGTTTGCTTGGCGAGCTCTACGACGAGAACGATCATCGACGTGATGGCGGTTTTTCGCTGCTGTATGCTGCGGGCAATATCGGTTCTATCGCAGCCCCCATCGCCTGCGGCCTGGCTGCTCAGTGGTATGGATGGCATGTTGGCTTTGCCCTTGCGGGTGGCGGCATGTTTATCGGTTTGTTGATTTTCTTAAGCGGTCATCGTCATTTCCAGTCAACGCGTAGTATGGATAAAAAAGCGCTCACTCGCGTGAAATTTGCCTTACCGGTATGGAGCTGGTTAGTGGTGATGCTCTGTTTAGCCCCAGTATTTTTTACCCTACTGCTGGAGAACGACTGGTCCGGATATTTGCTGGCGATCGTTTGCCTTATTGCTGCACAAATCATTGCCCGCATGATGATCAAATACCCCGAACACCGTCGTGCTCTTTGGCAAATTGTATTGTTGATGTTTGTCGGGACGTTGTTCTGGGTACTGGCACAACAGGGCGGCAGTACCATCAGTTTGTTTATCGATCGCTTTGTGAATCGTCAGGCATTCAATATTGAAGTACCTACTGCACTATTCCAGTCAGTGAACGCAATTGCGGTGATGCTCGCTGGGGTTGTTCTGGCCTGGCTGGCGTCGCCAGAAAGCCACGGCAACTCAACATTGCGCGTCTGGCTGAAGTTTGCCTTTGGCTTACTGCTGATGGCTTGTGGCTTTATGTTGCTGGCATTTGATGCCCGACATGCAGCGGCTGACGGTCAAGCGTCAATGGGCGTGATGATATCCGGGCTGGCGCTAATGGGCTTTGCCGAACTCTTTATTGACCCGGTGGCGATTGCGCAAATCACGCGTCTGAAAATGTCTGGCGTATTAACCGGGATTTATATGCTGGCAACAGGCGCGGTCGCCAACTGGCTGGCAGGCGTAGTGGCACAGCAGACGACAGAGTCGCAAATTAGCGGTATGGCAATTGCAGCTTACCAGCGATTCTTTTCTCAGATGGGAGAGTGGACGTTGGCTTGTGTCGCGATCATCGTCGTATTGGCCTTTGCTGCCCGTTTTCTGTTTAGCACGCCGACGAATATGATACAGGAGAGCAACGATTAACTGTCGTAAAAACAATTGGTTATGAATAAATTAACTTTCAGTTTATCACACTATTAAATTGAGATTAATAAGTCATTTAAACCATTTTTATGGTTATTTATTAGTGATATCAACTTGAGGTAAGCGTTAGTTTCGATAAGATAAACTGAGTTATTAATAGTCGAGGCAGATAATACAGTGTACCGATCTGTCTCTTTATCTACGCTAAATTGAAAGCTGGATTTAGAGGAACCAAAATGTCTGAACAAGAAACACGGGGAGCCAATGAGGCTATTGATTTTAACGATGAACTGAGAAATCGCCGCGAAAAACTGGCGGCACTGCGTCAGCAAGGTGTGGCGTTTCCTAATGATTTTCGCCGCGACCATACCTCTGACCAGTTGCACGAAGAGTTTGATGCGAAGGATAACCAGGAACTGGAATCCTTAAACATTGAAGTCTCGGTTGCTGGCCGAATGATGACCCGTCGTATCATGGGGAAAGCCTCCTTTGTAACGTTGCAGGATGTCGGTGGCCGTATTCAACTGTACGTTGCAAGAGATAGCCTGCCAGAAGGTGTTTATAATGATCAGTTTAAAAAATGGGACCTCGGCGACATTATCGGTGCCCGCGGTACGCTGTTTAAGACGCAAACTGGTGAGCTTTCCATTCACTGTACTGAGTTACGCCTGCTGACTAAGGCACTGCGTCCATTGCCGGATAAATTCCATGGCTTACAGGATCAGGAAGTCCGTTATCGTCAACGTTATCTGGACCTCATCGCTAACGATAAATCCCGTCAAACGTTTGTTGTCCGTTCAAAAATTCTGGCCGCTATCCGTCAGTTCATGGTCGCTCGCGGTTTTATGGAAGTAGAAACCCCAATGATGCAGGTAATTCCAGGTGGGGCATCTGCTCGCCCGTTTATTACCCATCATAACGCTCTGGATTTAGATATGTACCTGCGTATCGCGCCGGAGCTGTATCTGAAACGTCTGGTTGTAGGCGGTTTTGAACGGGTATTCGAAATCAACCGTAACTTCCGTAATGAAGGTATTTCTGTTCGCCATAATCCTGAGTTCACAATGATGGAACTCTACATGGCATATGCGGATTACCATGATTTGATTGAACTGACGGAGTCACTGTTCCGCACCCTGGCACAAGAGGTACTGGGTACCACTAAAGTCACTTATGGCGAGCATGTGTTTGATTTCGGCAAACCGTTTGAAAAACTCACCATGCGCGAAGCAATCAAAAAATATCGTCCAGAAACCGATATGGCGGATCTGGATAATTTTGATGCTGCTAAAGCATTAGCTGAATCTATCGGAATTACGGTAGAGAAAAGCTGGGGGCTGGGACGCATTGTCACGGAGATCTTTGATGAAGTGGCAGAAGCACATCTGATTCAGCCAACCTTTATCACGGAATATCCGGCAGAAGTGTCACCGCTGGCGCGCCGTAATGATGTTAACCCGGAAATCACCGACCGTTTTGAATTCTTCATCGGTGGTCGTGAAATCGGTAATGGTTTTAGCGAATTAAACGACGCAGAAGATCAGGCGGAACGTTTCCAGGAACAGGTTAACGCTAAAGCTGCAGGTGACGACGAAGCCATGTTCTATGACGAAGATTACGTGACTGCGCTGGAATATGGTCTGCCGCCAACCGCGGGTCTGGGTATTGGTATCGACCGAATGATTATGCTGTTTACTAACAGCCATACTATTCGCGACGTTATTCTCTTCCCGGCGATGCGTCCACAGAAATAAATTTCATTTTAACGAACGAAGCAGTCAGACGACTGCTTCGTTCGTCGTTCCACAAATCCAGTTTCGAGGAGAGACGCTTCGTTTCAAGATAACCAGCGGGTCCACTCAACTACAGCTCCTAAAAGAGAGAAAAAAGCAATGCCACAGGCAGACTCATTGGCCAGGTTATTCCGACCAGAAATGCACTAAGTAAACGAATATGTGTTTTCTCATGTGAGATAAACCAGATAATGACAAAGGATATGTTCACACCAATCACATAAAAAATTAATATTTTAGAGAATAGTGCCATTTTTTATGTTCTTCTTATCCTTCCTGACTACTTGTAAAACTGACGGAAATAGTCATCAACTGTCATAATGTTGAGGTCAAAATCAATATCCGGTAAGTCTAAGCATTTGAGCCTGATTAAATCTTCGATTTCACTTGCGGCTAACGATGTCGTTATTGCGAAGGAATTTTCATTCAATTGTCGTGGTATCCCATATTCATCAGCCACGATAGAGGAGAAATTCATATCATACATCAATGATCTTAACCTTAAGAACACTGAGGAATAAGATGATGGATAATCAAAAGAAACAACATAAGTATTGAACTTGTTTTTACCTTCCATAATATGACTCCTATCAATATTAAACGATCTGGGGCCGCACAACTTATTAACCCCGATCGATGATTCTCATATAGGAGATATTCTTTTTTTTTTGCTCAGTAAAGGGGATGACTTGGGACAAGAAAACGCTCTCTCTGACCATTCTTTGTTCATCCCCCTACCCTTCAGATTCTCTCCTGCATCACACCGCGGAGAGCATGAAAAATATCGTGACTCTGTACTCTCCCATCAACTGCGAATATCATCATACTCACGCGTTTTATCAAATTCGTGTTTCGCAAATGGACATAATGGGATAATTTTTCGTTTTTCCCGACGCATTTTTTCCACGACTTTCGCAACCAGCTGTTTACCAATCCCCTGCCCTTTCAGGCTTTCATCGACATCGGTATGTTCGATAATCGCTAAATTCTTGCCGGTCGGCACAAAGACAATTTCAGCAATTTGCTTGCCCTGTTCGTCATTAATGTAAAATTTATTGTGGCCTTCGCGTATTTCCATTTTACCCTCGCTTATTTATGACGGTATTTCAGCGCGCCGCTCGGGCACATATCAATCACTTTCATTACAGTGGTGACATCAACTTCATCCGGCATGATCCACGGCTTACGTTTGAGGTTAAATAACCTGCCGTTGCCACGTACGCAATTGCCAGAATGCTGACATATTGCAGTGTTGAAATAGACATCGATCTTTTCGCCGGTATAACAGCGATAACCCCCGTCCAGTAGCGCCTGATCCATGACCTTCCCTCTCTCATCAGTATGGTTTTCACTATAAGCATAGCCCCGGAATCTTCATACAGCACTGGCAGTTTCCGTTGCCAGAGTCTCTTCCCCTATATAGCCAATCATTCTTACTCCCTTTGAATTACCCGCCTCATCAGAGATAATGCTTAAGAAATTTGTCACACAAGGAAGCTGATGAGACATTCATTGCCCTACCGTATGTTACGCAAACGTCCGATGAAATTGAGTACCACTGTGATCTTAATGGTCAGCGCGGTACTGTTCTCGGTGCTATTGGTGGTGCATCTGATTTACTTCTCGCAAATCAGTGATATGACGCGAGACGGGCTAGCCAACAAGGCACTGGCAGTGGCGCGTACCCTCGCCGACTCGCCGGAAATCCGTCAGGGCTTGCAGAAAAAACCGCAGGAGAGCGGCATCCAGGCCATCGCGGAAGCCGTGCGCAAACGCAACGATCTGCTGTTTATTGTCGTTACCGATATGCAAAGTCTTCGCTACTCGCATCCTGAAGCCCAGCGTATTGGTCAGCCATTTAAAGGTGATGACATCCTTAAAGCGCTGAATGGCGAAGAAAATGTCGCTATCAATCGCGGTTTTCTGGCGCAGGCTTTACGCGTATTTACCCCCATCTACGATGAAAATCATAAACAAATTGGCGTGGTGGCGATCGGCCTTGAGTTAAGTCGCGTGACCCAACAGATCAATGACAGTCGCTGGAGCATCATCTGGTCGGTATTATTTGGCATGCTGGTCGGGCTGATTGGCACCTGCATTCTGGTTAAAGTACTGAAAAAAATCCTTTTCGGCCTGGAACCCTACGAAATCTCCACGCTGTTTGAGCAACGCCAGGCTATGTTGCAGTCTATCAAAGAAGGCGTCGTTGCCGTGGACGATCGCGGCGAGGTCACGCTGATCAACGATGCCGCACAAGAATTGCTGAATTACCGTAAGTCGCAGGACGATGAGAAACTGTCGACGCTAAGCCACTCGTGGTCACAGGTGGTAGATGTCTCGGAAGTGTTACGCGACGGTACCCCGCGGCGCGACGAAGAGATTACGATTAAAGATCGGCTATTACTGATCAACACCGTTCCGGTGCGCAGTAATGGCGTTATCATCGGTGCCATTTCAACCTTCAGGGACAAAACTGAAGTACGTAAACTGATGCAGCGACTCGACGGTCTGGTCAACTATGCTGACGCACTTCGTGAACGATCCCACGAATTTATGAATAAATTGCATGTGATTCTCGGATTATTGCATCTGAAGAGTTATAAGCAGTTGGAAGATTACATTCTCAAAACAGCCAATAACTATCAGGAAGAGATTGGCTCTCTGCTGGGTAAGATCAAATCTCCGGTTATCGCTGGTTTTTTAATCAGCAAGATTAACCGCGCGACCGATTTAGGCCATACGCTGATTTTAAACAGTGAAAGCCAGCTGCCAGACAGCGGCAGTGAGGACCAGGTCGCGACGCTGATTACCACGTTGGGAAATCTGATAGAAAACGCGCTGGAAGCATTAGGGCCGGAACCCGGTGGCGAAATTAGCGTAACATTGCACTACCGTCACGGCTGGCTGCACTGTGAAGTTAACGATGATGGACCGGGGATCGCACCCGACAAAATCGATCACATTTTTGACAAAGGTGTCTCGACAAAAGGAAGCGAGCGAGGCGTCGGTTTAGCACTTGTCAAACAACAGGTAGAAAATCTCGGCGGCAGCATCGCCGTGGAATCGGAACCCGGGATTTTCACACAATTTTTTGTCCAGATACCCTGGGACGGGGAGAGGTCGAACAGATGATCAATGTATTAATTATCGATGACGACGCAATGGTCGCGGAGCTGAATCGCCGATACGTGGCACAAATCCCAGGCTTTCAATGCTGTGGAACGGCCTCGACGCTGGAGAAAGCCAAAGAGATTATCTTCAATAGCGATACGCCTATCGACCTGATATTGCTCGATATCTATATGCAAAAAGAGAACGGGCTCGATTTACTGCCTGTCCTGCATAACGCACGTTGCAAAAGTGATGTGATTGTCATCTCCTCCGCTGCCGATGCGGCAACCATTAAAGATTCGCTGCATTACGGAGTCGTGGATTACCTGATCAAACCCTTCCAGGCTACCCGCTTTGAAGAGGCGCTCACCGGCTGGCGGCAAAAGAAAATGGCGCTGGAAAAACATCAGTATTATGACCAGGCCGAGCTTGATCAGCTAATCCACGGCAGCAGCTCCAACGAGCAGGATCCTCGTCGCTTGCCAAAAGGCTTAACGCCGCAGACGTTACGCACGCTGTGCCAGTGGATTGACGCGCATCAGGACTATGAGTTTTCAACCGACGAGCTGGCTAACGAGGTTAACATCTCGCGTGTTTCCTGCCGTAAATACCTCATTTGGCTGGTCAACTGCCACATCTTGTTCACCAGTATCCATTATGGCGTCACGGGGCGTCCAGTTTACCGTTACCGTATTCAGGCAGAACACTACTCACTACTGAAACAATATTGCCAATAACGGATCGCTGGTTATCTGTAAGTAATAATTATTACCGTAATGCAAAATACCCCTGGCACAAGTTACATCGTTCATCAGTAAAACTTGTGCCAGATCAAATATAATTATCCCTCCATCATCGCTAAAAATTAATATCTCTTCAGGTGAACGGTGTTTTTAATTTCAAAACGCTAACAAAAGTTAATTAACTATTATGTCACCCACATTATGTGTATTTTTACCCACAAATGGGTAGATCAGATTAATCTATAAACCTAATGATATCTGCCCTGAGAACAAAAAACAGACCGATAAATATCAATAAGATAACAGCAAACAAAACATTAACATCTGCGTAGTACAAACTATAAACCCATCGCCAGAGAGTATTTCTCTCTGAAAAAACCGCTTATCACAGTGCATAAATTTGCCGCTGCTTTAATCAGCCAATATTCACTGTGAGGTATTTACTCAAGCCGGTAACGACCAAACGGATATTTAGTCAAGCTCTGAAAACAGTTCATACAAAACAGAACGTGACTGTGATCTATTCAGCAAAAATTTAAATAGGATTATCGCGAGGGTTTACACATGTTATTTACTATCCAACTTATCATAATACTGATATGTCTGTTTTATGGTGCCAGAAAGGGCGGTATCGCGCTGGGTTTATTAGGCGGTATCGGCCTGGTCATTCTGGTCTTCGTCTTCCACCTTCAGCCAGGTAAACCACCGGTTGATGTCATGCTGGTTATCATTGCGGTGGTGGCGGCCTCGGCGACCTTGCAAGCTTCGGGCGGTCTTGATGTCATGCTGCAAATTGCCGAGAAGCTGCTGCGCCGCAATCCGAAATATGTCTCCATTGTCGCACCGTTTGTAACCTGCACGCTGACCATTCTTTGCGGTACGGGCCACGTGGTTTACACCATTCTGCCGATCATCTACGACGTTGCTATTAAGAACAACATCCGTCCGGAACGTCCGATGGCGGCAAGTTCTATCGGTGCACAGATGGGGATTATCGCAAGCCCAGTGTCGGTTGCGGTCGTATCTCTGGTTGCGATGCTGGGTAATGTCACCTTTGATGGTCGCCATCTTGAGTTCCTTGACCTGCTGGCAATCACCATTCCATCGACGTTAATCGGTATCCTGGCGATCGGTATCTTCAGTTGGTTCCGCGGTAAAGATCTGGATAAAGATGAAGAGTTCCAGAAATTCATCTCCGTACCGGAAAACCGTGAGTATGTTTACGGTGATACCGCGACGCTGCTGGATAAAAAACTGCCGAAAAGCAACTGGCTGGCAATGTGGATCTTCCTCGGGGCAATCGCTGTAGTTGCACTTCTTGGTGCTGATTCGGACCTGCGTCCATCCTTCGGTGGCAAACCGCTGTCGATGGTACTGGTTATTCAGATGTTTATGCTGCTAACCGGGGCGCTGATTATTATCCTGACCAAAACCAATCCTGCGTCTATCTCAAAAAACGAAGTCTTCCGTTCCGGTATGATCGCCATCGTGGCGGTGTACGGTATCGCATGGATGGCGGAAACCATGTTCGGTGCGCATATGTCTGAAATTCAGGGCGTACTGGGTGAAATGGTGAAAGAGTATCCGTGGGCCTATGCCATTGTTCTGCTGCTGGTTTCCAAGTTTGTAAACTCTCAGGCCGCGGCGCTAGCGGCGATTGTTCCGGTCGCGCTGGCGATCGGCGTTGACCCGGCATACATCGTGGCTTCAGCACCGGCTTGCTATGGTTATTACATCCTGCCGACTTATCCGAGCGACCTGGCAGCGATTCAGTTTGACCGTTCCGGCACCACCCACATCGGTCGCTTCGTCATCAACCACAGCTTTATTCTGCCGGGGTTGATTGGTGTGAGCGTATCGTGCGTCTTCGGCTGGATCTTCGCTGCGATGTACGGGTTCTTATAAATGCACTTAGCGTGCCGCCCGTGACTGCGCGGCACGCCATTTTCGAATAACAAATACAGAGTTACAGGCTGGAAGCTATGTCAAACAAACCCTTTATCTACCAGGCACCTTTCCCGATGGGGAAAGACAATACCGAATACTATCTACTCACGTCCGATTACGTTAGCGTTGCCGACTTCGACGGCGAAACCATCCTGAAAGTGGAACCAGAAGCCCTGACCTTGCTGGCGCAGCAAGCCTTCCATGACGCTTCGTTCATGCTCCGCCCGGCACACCAGAAACAGGTTGCTGCTATTCTTCACGATCCAGAAGCCAGCGAAAACGACAAGTACGTGGCGCTGCAATTCTTAAGAAACTCAGAAATCGCCGCCAAAGGCGTGCTGCCAACCTGCCAGGATACTGGCACCGCGATCATCGTCGGTAAAAAAGGTCAGCGTGTGTGGACCGGCGGTGGCGATGAAGAAGCGCTGTCGAAAGGTGTCTATAACACTTATATCGAAGATAACCTGCGTTACTCACAAAACGCGCCGTTGGACATGTACAAAGAGGTCAACACCGGCACGAACCTGCCTGCGCAAATCGACCTGTACGCGGTAGATGGCGACGAATACAAATTCCTCTGCGTCGCCAAAGGCGGTGGCTCTGCCAATAAAACGTATCTCTACCAGGAAACCAAAGCCCTGCTGACTCCCGGCAAACTGAAAAACTTCCTCGTCGAGAAAATGCGTACACTCGGTACTGCAGCCTGCCCGCCGTACCATATCGCGTTTGTGATTGGCGGTACGTCTGCGGAAACCAACCTGAAAACCGTCAAGTTAGCAAGCGCTCACTATTACGATGAACTGCCGACCGAAGGGAACGAACATGGTCAGGCGTTCCGCGATGTCCAGCTTGAACAGGAACTGCTGGAAGAGGCCCAGAAACTCGGCCTTGGCGCGCAGTTTGGCGGTAAATACTTCGCGCACGACATCCGCGTGATCCGTCTGCCACGTCACGGCGCATCCTGCCCGGTAGGTATGGGCGTCTCCTGCTCCGCTGACCGTAACATTAAAGCGAAAATCAACCGCGAAGGTATCTGGATCGAAAAACTGGAACACAATCCAGGCCAGTACATTCCACAAGAACTGCGTCAGGCCGGTGAAGGCGAAGCGGTGAAAGTCGACCTTAACCGCCCGATGAAAGAGATCCTCGCCCAGCTTTCGCAATACCCGGTATCCACCCGCTTGTCGCTCACCGGCACCATTATCGTGGGTCGAGATATTGCACACGCCAAGCTGAAAGAGCTGATTGACGCCGGTAAAGAACTGCCGCAGTACATCAAAGATCACCCGATCTACTACGCGGGTCCGGCGAAAACGCCTGCCGGTTATCCATCAGGTTCACTTGGCCCAACCACCGCAGGTCGTATGGACTCCTACGTGGATCTGCTGCAATCCCACGGCGGCAGCATGATCATGCTGGCGAAAGGTAACCGCAGTCAGCAGGTCACCGACGCGTGTCATAAACACGGCGGCTTCTACCTCGGTAGTATCGGCGGTCCGGCGGCGGTACTGGCGCAGCAGAGCATCAAGCATCTGGAATGCGTCGCTTATCCGGAGCTGGGTATGGAAGCTATCTGGAAAATCGAAGTAGAAGATTTCCCGGCGTTTATCCTGGTCGATGACAAAGGCAACGACTTCTTCCAGCAAATCGTCAACAAACAGTGCGCGAACTGCACTAAGTAACCTCTTCGGCCCAGCGCCTGGCAGCATGCTGCCAGGTGATCCCCCTGGGCCACCTCTTTTGCGATTGTAATTTCACGCTTGCTGGTGAATAGTCAGTATTTTTCCTGACTTGCGAACTCACCATGACCCGCACACTCAAGCCGTTAATTCTTAACACCGGCGCACTGGCGCTAACGTTAATCCTGATTTATACCGGCATTTCGGCCCATGACAAACTCACCTGGCTGATGGAAGTGACGCCGGTGATTATTGTCGTGCCGCTACTGCTTGCCACCGCCAGACGTTACCCGTTAACGCCGCTGCTCTATACGCTCATTTTCTTTCATGCCATCATCCTGATGGTCGGCGGACAATACACCTACGCGAAAGTCCCCGTTGGTTTTGACGTGCAAGAATGGCTGGGATTGAGCCGTAATCCGTATGACAAGCTGGGGCATTTTTTCCAGGGGCTGGTGCCTGCACTGGTGGCGCGAGAAATTCTCGTTCGCGGGATGTACGTGCGCGGACGTAAAATGGTGGCGTTTCTGGTCTGCTGCGTGGCGCTGGCGATAAGCGCGATGTATGAATTAATCGAGTGGTGGGCAGCGCTGGCAATGGGTCAGGGAGCGGATGATTTTCTCGGTACCCAAGGCGACCAATGGGACACACAATCCGATATGTTCTGCGCGCTACTTGGTGCATTAACGACGGTGATGTTCCTCGCTCGCTTTCATTACCGCCAGCTACGGCGCTTTGGCTTAATCACCAGAGCGCCGGAAGCGATTACCTCTTAACGGTGCAACCAGCCTGGCAGCCAGTCGCCGTGGGCGGCAATCAGGTCGTCAACAAGAGCATATATTTCGTCAATGCCCAGCACGGCGGCAGTATGCGGGTCCATCATCGCGGCGTGGTAAACACGGTCGCGATTTTCCGTAAGAATGGCTTCGGTCAGCAGCGTCTGTACGTTGATGTTGGTTTGCATCAGGGCGGCCAGATGCGAAGGTAGCGTACCGACTTTGGTCGGCTGAATGCCATTAGCATCAACTAAACAGGCCACTTCCACGCAACATCCTTGTGGCAGGTTATCAATCAAACCATCGTTACGGACGTTGCCGTAAATCACACTCGGCTCGCCAGTCCAGATAGCGTTCATGATTGTGCTGGCATATTCCCGTGACGGTTTAATATCAATCCGGGAGGCGTTCTTATACTCCTCCAGCTCTTTATGCCAGTTTGCCAATTGTTCGACGCAGCGTTTCGGGTACTCATCCAGCGGCACTTTATAACGCTCAATCAAATCCTCACGACCTGGCTTAATAAACCACGGCGTGTACTCAGCAAAATGTTCTGACGATTCCGTGACGAAGTAGCCCAGCTTTTTGAACATTTCATAGCGCACAATATTCTGGCAGCGAGTATTGCCATGAATATTCGGCTTCGGTGCCTGCCCTGCTTCATAAGCCGCCAGCAGTTCCGGGTAGAGATTCACGTAACTGCCGTCGGCGGTTTTGCGCTCCAGTTCCAGGTAAAACGCCATATGGTTGATACCTGCGCAACGGTAACGCAGCGTAGCCGGGTCGATATTGAGGTCACGCGCCAGCTCTTCCGCCGTTCCCTGCACCGAATGGCACAGCCCTACCTGTTTGATATGCGGATAACGGGCATACATCGCCCAGGTATTCATCGCCATTGGGTTAACATAGTTGAGCATGGTGGCATCGGGGCAGATTTCCGTCATGTCCTCGCAAATTTGCCACAGGTGAGGAATGGTACGTAGCGCGCGCATAATACCGCCCGGCCCCAGCGTATCGGCAATGGTTTGTTCCAGACCGTGGCGCTTACAGACCTCAAAATCAGTCACCGTGCAAGGTTCATAACCGCCAATCTGAAATGCCA
Organism: Escherichia sp. KS167_9B; assembly: GCF_030295215.1. Classification (NCBI taxonomy): domain Bacteria; kingdom Pseudomonadati; phylum Pseudomonadota; class Gammaproteobacteria; order Enterobacterales; family Enterobacteriaceae; genus Escherichia; species Escherichia sp. KS167_9B. Next base: position 5,029,451 of record NZ_AP025754.1, on the reverse strand, counting down.
CTACGACAAAATCGGCATCCTGTAAGGCTTCTTTCTGTTGGGTGTGGCAGGTGATTTTGCCACTGGCCCCTGCTGAATCCATCAGCTTGCGCACCACAATATGCGACTCTTCCAGGCGGGTGGGATCAATGTCCATCAGGGCAATATGCGCCGTTTTCAGCGCCTCGCGATGGAACACATCACCAAGAATATTTTTAACGAAAATCGTCGAACCAGCGCCGATAAATGTAATTTTGGGTGCAGACATCATGCAGATCTCCTGGCTTGCTTGAATAACTTCATCATGGCAGGCGAATCTGCAGAAAACCTCCGGCTTCCAGGTTGAGCATTCCCATAAACTCAGATCCTGCGTGAAGTATCAGTAAATCTGAGTTTATGGGAATAAATTACCTGAAAAGCAGAGTTTTCGGCCTCAGAATGCTCGGACGGTCCCCTCGCCCCTCTGGGAAGAGAGTGAAAACCGTGCTCCCACTCGCAGTCATCCTCCCTCACTCCTGCCATAATTCTGATATTCCAGGAAAGAGAGTCATCCATGAATACAGATACGTTTATGTGCAGCAGCGACGAAAAACAGACCCGCAGCCCGCTGTCGCTGTATTCGGAATACCAGCGGATGGAGATTGAGTTTCGCGCACCGCATATCATGCCCACCAGCCACTGGCATGGTCAGGTCGAAGTGAATGTGCCTTTCGATGGCGATGTGGAATACCTGATCAACAATGAAAAAGTGAGTATCAATCAGGGACATATCACGCTGTTCTGGGCCTGTACACCGCACCAACTAACAGATACCGGAAACTGTCAGAGCATGGCGATTTTTAATCTGCCGATGCATCTGTTTCTCTCCTGGCCGCTGGATAAAGACCTGATTAACCACGTCACTCACGGCATGGTGATCAAATCACTGGCGACACAGCAACTTAGCCCGTTTGAAGTGCGCCGCTGGCAGCAGGAATTGAACAGTCCGAACGAGCAAATTCGCCAGCTCGCCATTGATGAAATTGGCCTGATGCTCAAGCGATTTAGCCTCTCTGGCTGGGAACCGATTCTGGTCAATAAAACCTCGCGCACACACAAAAACAGCGTCTCGCGCCATGCGCAATTTTATGTCAGCCAGATGCTGGGCTTTATTGCCGAAAACTATGATCAGGCGCTGACCATCAACGATGTGGCTGAGCACGTCAAACTTAACGCCAACTATGCAATGGGGATATTCCAGCGGGTCATGCAATTGACGATGAAACAGTACATTACCGCGATGCGCATCAACCACGTTCGCGCGTTACTGAGCGATACCGATAAAAGTATTCTCGATATTGCCCTGACGGCAGGCTTTCGTTCGAGTAGCCGTTTTTACAGCACGTTCGGCAAATATGTCGGCATGTCACCGCAACAATACCGCAAACTTAGCCAACAGCGCCGCCAGACGTTTCCCGGCTAAAGACGATATCAGTATCAGCCAAAAAAATAGTTTAGCCGTCGATAATAAGCAGTGGAAATAAATCAAAATAATCACATAACATATTGTTTATAAAAATGAATATTTAAAAAATGTTTGTTTTTCATGCGCTTTACAGCCCGAAAAGGCCGGAAGATACTTGCCCGCAACGAAGATTCCTTCATAACCGGGTAAGCAATGATGAAAGTATTAATTGTTGAAAGCGAGTTTCTCCATCAGGACACCTGGGTCGGTAACGCCGTTGAGCGTCTGGCAGATGCTTTAAGCCAGCAAAATGTTACCGTGATTAAATCCACCTCCTTTGATGATGGCTTTGCCATTCTCTCTTCAAACGAAGCCATTGACTGCCTGATGTTCAGCTATCAAATGGAACATCCGGACGAACATCAAAACGTCAGACAATTGATCGGTAAGCTTCATGAGCGCCAACAAAACGTGCCGGTCTTCCTGTTGGGCGATCGGGAAAAAGCCCTCGCCGCAATAGACCGAGATCTGCTGGAGCTTGTCGATGAATTCGCCTGGATTCTGGAAGATACCGCCGACTTTATCGCCGGACGCGCCGTTGCCGCAATGACCCGCTACCGCCAGCAGCTGTTGCCGCCACTGTTCAGCGCGCTGATGAAATATAGCGACATCCATGAATATTCCTGGGCAGCGCCAGGCCACCAGGGCGGCGTTGGCTTTACCAAAACACCCGCCGGACGTTTTTACCATGACTACTATGGTGAAAATCTGTTCCGCACCGACATGGGCATCGAACGGACTTCCCTCGGTTCTTTGCTTGACCATACTGGCGCATTTGGCGAAAGCGAAAAATATGCCGCACGCGTATTTGGTGCCGATCGCTCCTGGTCGGTAGTCGTCGGTACTTCCGGCTCTAACCGTACCATCATGCAGGCTTGCATGACCGATAACGATGTAGTGGTCGTTGACCGTAACTGCCATAAATCCATCGAACAAGGCTTGATGCTGACGGGCGCGAAACCGGTCTACATGGTGCCAAGCCGCAACCGCTACGGCATTATCGGGCCAATCTATCCGCAGGAAATGCAACCTGAAACCTTGCAGAAGAAAATCAGTGAAAGCCCGCTGACCAAAGACAAAGTCGGGCAAAAACCGTCTTACTGCGTGGTGACCAACTGCACCTATGACGGCGTGTGTTATAACGCTAAAGAAGCGCAGGATCTGCTGGAAAAAACTTCCGATCGTCTGCACTTTGACGAAGCCTGGTACGGTTATGCACGTTTCAACCCGATCTATGCCGATCACTATGCCATGCGCGGTGAACCTGGCGATCACAACGGTCCTACCGTTTTCGCCACCCACTCAACCCACAAACTGCTGAATGCGCTGTCACAGGCCTCTTACATTCATGTGCGTGAAGGTCGTGGGGCGATTAACTTCTCCCGCTTCAACCAGGCATACATGATGCATGCCACCACATCCCCGCTGTATGCCATCTGTGCATCTAACGACGTGGCGGTGTCGATGATGGACGGCAACAGCGGCCTGTCACTGACCCAGGAAGTGATCGACGAAGCGGTTGATTTCCGTCAAGCGATGGCACGGCTGTATAAAGAGTTCACCCATGACGGTAGCTGGTTCTTCAAACCGTGGAACAAAGAAGTGGTCACCGATCCACAAACCGGCAAAACCTACGACTTTGCTGACGCGCCAACCAAACTGCTGACCACCGTTCAGGACTGCTGGGTAATGCATCCGGGCGAAAGCTGGCACGGCTTCAAAGATATTCCGGATAACTGGAGTATGCTCGACCCAATTAAAGTCAGCATTCTCGCACCGGGAATGGGTGAAGATGGTGAACTGGAAGAAACCGGTGTTCCGGCGGCGCTGGTCACTGCCTGGCTTGGTCGCCACGGCATTGTGCCTACCCGCACCACTGACTTCCAGATTATGTTCCTGTTCTCTATGGGCGTAACCCGTGGGAAATGGGGAACTCTGGTTAACACCCTTTGCTCCTTCAAACGCCACTACGACGCCAACACACCGCTGGCGCAGGTGATGCCGGAACTTGTTGAACAATATCCTGACACTTACGCGAATATGGGGATTCACGATCTGGGTGACACCATGTTTGTCTGGCTAAAAGAAAATAACCCTGGCGCACGGTTGAACGAAGCCTATTCCGGCCTGCCGGTGGCGGAAATCACCCCGCGTGAAGCGTACAACGCAATTGTCGATAACAATGTCGAACTGGTATCCATTGAAAATCTGCCTGGACGCATCGCGGCAAACTCAGTTATCCCGTATCCGCCAGGAATCCCGATGCTACTGTCTGGTGAAAACTTCGGCGATAAAAACAGTCCACAGGTAAGTTATTTACGCTCCCTGCAATCCTGGGACCATCATTTCCCTGGATTTGAACACGAAACTGAAGGGACTGAAATTATTGACGGTATTTACCACGTCATGTGTGTGAAAGCGTAACCACTATTCCGCTGAAGGCGTAATTGTTAAATAACATTACGCCGCCTGGCTTGAGGCCTTTTTAGTATGGCAACGTTTTCATAAAAATTGCTGCAAACAAAAATGTCATACTTTTTGCGCGGTCCCACCCCGCGCTTTTTTTCGCCTGTTATTTATCCTGTAAAAAAATATGTACATGAGAAATTACTATAAAAATTTGTAATATTAGTAAAACTCGTTATTTTTATGCATGTTTATATTCATCATACAATTATATAACCATTTCCCGGTATCGCTTTGCTTTAGCGAGAACTGGTCTTTTATTCGCACTCAGGAGTACATGTATGAGGATTTGCAGCGACCAACCTTGTATTGTTTTATTGACTGAAAAAGATGTCTGGATAAGGGTGAATGGGAAAGAACCTATTAGCCTTAAAGCTAACCATATGGCGTTATTAAATTGTGAAAATAATATTATCGACGTCTCCTCTCTTAATAACACTTTGGTTGCTCATATTAGTCACGACATCATCAAAGATTACCTCCGGTTTCTGAATAAAGATCTCTCGCAAATACCAGTATGGCAACGTAGTGCTACGCCCATCCTCACCCTGCCATGCCTGACGCCAGACGTCTTTCGCGTTGCCGCGCAACATAGCATGATGCCCGCTGAAACTGAGTCAGAAAAGGAACGAACACGTGCATTATTATTCACTGTGCTATCCCGTTTTCTCGACAGTAAAAAATTCCTTTCATTAATGATGTATATGTTACGTAATTGTGTAAGTGACAGCGTTTATCAAATTATTGAAAGCGATATCCACAAAGACTGGAATCTTAGTATGGTAGCCAGTTGTTTATGTCTTAGCCCAAGTCTGTTAAAGAAAAAGCTGAAAAGCGAAAACACCAGTTATAGCCAAATAATCACCACCTGCCGCATGCGTTATGCCGTCAATGAATTAATGATGGACGGTAAAAATATCTCTCAGGTCTCACAGTCGTGTGGCTACAACAGTACGTCGTACTTTATTTCTGTCTTTAAAGACTTCTACGGTATGACGCCTCTGCATTATGTTAGTCAGCACAGAGAACGCACTGTCGCCTGATTTTTAACCTTAACGAAGAGCTATATTAATAACGGCATCAGCGATAACCCGGTCGATAATAATTCAACTATCGAATGCAGGCGTATGATATGACGTAATTTATTGTCACGAAGCTCGCCTTCGCAGGAGTTTAATTATGTCTTCGGATGCTGATGCTCACAAAGTGGGCTTAATCCCCGTCACCCTGATGGTGTCGGGGAATATTATGGGGTCAGGTGTTTTTCTGTTACCTGCAAACCTGGCCTCCACTGGCGGGATTGCCATTTATGGATGGTTGGTGACGATTATCGGTGCGCTGGGGCTCTCGATGGTATACGCCAAAATGTCGTTCCTCGACCCAAGTCCTGGTGGTTCTTACGCTTACGCCCGCCGCTGCTTTGGCCCGTTTCTCGGTTATCAAACCAACGTCCTCTACTGGCTGGCCTGCTGGATCGGCAATATCGCCATGGTGGTCATTGGCGTAGGATATTTAAGTTACTTCTTCCCGATTCTGAAAGATCCACTGGTATTAACCATCACCTGCGTCGTGGTGCTGTGGATCTTCGTCCTGCTGAACATTGTCGGTCCGAAAATGATCACCCGCGTGCAGGCCGTTGCCACCGTGCTGGCGCTGATCCCCATCGTCGGGATTGCCGTATTTGGCTGGTTCTGGTTCCGTGGTGAAACCTATATGGCGGCATGGAACGTCAGCGGCCTGGGCACCTTCGGCGCGATTCAAAGTACCCTTAACGTTACGCTGTGGTCGTTCATCGGTGTGGAAAGTGCCTCCGTTGCCGCAGGTGTGGTGAAAAACCCGAAACGCAACGTCCCTATCGCCACCATTGGTGGGGTATTGATTGCCGCCGTTTGCTATGTACTTTCTACCACCGCGATTATGGGGATGATCCCTAATGCCGCACTGCGCGTTTCTGCTTCGCCATTCGGTGATGCCGCACGGATGGCGCTGGGTGACACCGCCGGGGCCATTGTTTCTTTCTGCGCAGCTGCGGGTTGCTTAGGTTCACTGGGCGGCTGGACGTTGCTGGCGGGTCAAACGGCGAAAGCCGCTGCCGATGACGGGCTGTTCCCACCGATTTTTGCCCGTGTAAACAAAGCGGGTACGCCAGTGGCAGGGCTGATTATCGTCGGTATTTTGATGACCATCTTCCAGCTCAGTAGCATTTCGCCAAACGCGACTAAAGAGTTCGGTCTGGTTTCTTCCGTGTCGGTCATCTTTACACTGGTGCCATATCTTTACACCTGTGCGGCGTTACTGCTGCTCGGCCACGGTCACTTTGGTAAAGCACGCCCGGCATATCTGGCAGTTACTACCATTGCCTTCCTCTACTGCATCTGGGCCGTGGTGGGGTCCGGGGCGAAAGAGGTTATGTGGTCATTTGTCACCCTGATGGTCATCACCGCCATGTATGCGCTGAATTACAACCGGCTGCATAAAAACCCGTATCCCTTAGATGCACCAATAAGCAAAGATTAATTCCCCTTAATCCAGCAAACATAAAAGCCAACCTTAAGAACTTAAGGTTGGCTTAATTTTGCTTTGCGAGCATATGCGCACTTTGTTCGATGGAAACACCGTGATGTTGAAGCGCCTACTAAATAGACCCTCTTTGAATTTACTCGCCTGGCTATTGTTGGCCGCTTTTTATATCTCTATCTGCCTGAATATTGCCTTTTTTAAACAGGTGTTGCAGGCGCTGCCGCTGGACTCGCTGCATAACGTACTGGTTTTCTTGTCGATGCCGGTCGTCGCTTTCAGCGTGATTAATATTGTCCTGACACTAAGCTCTTTCTTATGGCTTAATCGACCGCTGGCCTGCCTGTTTATTCTGGTTGGCGCGGCTGCACAATATTTCATAATGACTTACGGCATCGTCATCGACCGCTCGATGATTGCCAATATTATTGATACCACCCCAGCAGAAAGTTATGCGCTGATGACACCGCAAATGTTATTAACGCTGGGATTCAGCGGCGTGCTTGCTGCGCTGATTGCCTGCTGGATTAAAATCAAACCTGCCACCTCGCGCCTGCGCAGTGTTCTTTTCCGTGGAGCCAATATTCTGGTTTCTGTGCTCCTGATTCTGCTGGTCGCCGCACTGTTTTATAAAGACTACGCCTCGCTGTTTCGCAACAACAAAGAGCTGGTGAAGTCCTTAAGCCCCTCTAACAGCATTGTTGCCAGCTGGTCATGGTACTCCCATCAGCGACTGGCAAATCTGCCGCTGGTGCGAATTGGTGAAGACGCGCACCGCAACCCGTTAATGCAGAACGAGAAACGTAAAAATTTGACCATCCTGATTGTCGGCGAAACCTCGCGGGCGGAGAACTTCTCCCTCAACGGCTACCCGCGTGAAACGAACCCGCGGCTGGCGAAAGATAACGTGGTCTATTTCCCCAATACTGCGTCTTGCGGCACGGCAACGGCAGTTTCAGTACCATGCATGTTCTCGGATATGCCGCGTGAGCATTACAAAGAAGAACTGGCACAACATCAGGAAGGCGTGCTGGATATCATTCAGCGGGCGGGCATAAACGTGCTGTGGAATGACAACGATGGTGGCTGCAAAGGCGTCTGCGATCGCGTGCCTCACCAGAACGTCACTGCGCTGAACCTGCCTGGTCAGTGTATCAACGGCGAATGTTATGACGAAGTGCTTTTCCACGGGCTGGAAGAGTACATCAATAACCTGCAAGGTGATGGCGTAATTGTCTTACACACCATCGGCAGTCACGGCCCGACCTATTACAATCGCTATCCGCCACAGTTCAGGAAATTTACCCCTACCTGCGACACCAACGAGATCCAGACCTGTACCCAAGAGCAACTGGTAAACACTTACGACAATACGCTGGTCTACGTCGACTATATTGTTGATAAAGCAATTAATCTACTGAAAGAACATCAGGGTAAATTTACCACCAGCCTGGTTTATCTTTCTGACCACGGTGAATCGTTAGGTGAAAATGGCATCTATCTGCACGGTTTGCCTTATGCCATCGCCCCGGATAGCCAAAAACAGGTGCCGATGCTGCTGTGGCTGTCTGAGGATTATCAAAAACGGTATCAGGTTGACCAAAGTTGCCTACAGAAACAGGCGCAAACGCAACACTATTCACAAGACAATTTATTCTCCACGCTATTGGGATTAACTGGCGTTGAGACGAAGTATTACCAGGCTGCGGATGATATTCTGCAAACTTGCAGGAGAGTGAGTGAATGAAAATTCTGATTGTTGAAGACGATACGCTGTTATTGCAGGGATTGATTCTGGCGGCGCAAACCGAAGGCTACGCGTGCGATGGCGTGACAACCGCGCGGATGGCGGAACAAAGCCTTGAGACCGGTCATTACAGCCTGGTGGTACTGGATTTAGGCTTACCCGATGAAGATGGGCTGCATTTTCTCGCCCGTATCCGGCAGAAAAAATATACCCTGCCGGTACTGATCCTCACCGCTCGCGATACGCTGACCGACAAAATCGCCGGGCTGGATGTCGGTGCCGATGACTATCTGGTGAAGCCTTTTGCGCTGGAAGAGTTACATGCCCGTATCCGCGCCCTGCTACGACGCCATAATAATCAGGGTGAAAGTGAGCTGATTGTTGGCAATCTGACGCTGAATATGGGTCGCCGTCAGGTATGGATGGGCAGTGAAGAGTTGATTCTGACGCCCAAAGAATATGCTCTGCTATCACGGTTAATGCTCAAAGCAGGCAGTCCGGTGCATCGGGAAATTCTCTACAACGACATCTATAACTGGGACAATGAACCCTCGACCAACACCCTGGAAGTGCATATCCACAATCTGCGCGACAAAGTGGGCAAAGCCCGTATCCGCACCGTGCGCGGCTTTGGCTATATGCTGGTCGCGAATGAGGAAAACTAATTGAATCTGATGCGTTTTCTGCGCCGACCAATATCGCTGCGCCAACGGCTGATATTGACCATCGGGGCCATTTTGTTGGTGTTTGAGCTGATCAGCGTCTTCTGGCTATGGCATGAAAGTACCGAGCAGATTCAGCTGTTTGAGCAGGCGCTACGCGACAATCGTAACAACGATCGCCACATCATGCGTGAGATCCGCGAGGCGGTCGCCAGCCTGATTGTCCCTGGCGTCTTTATGGTCAGCCTGACGCTATTTATCTGCTATCAGGCGGTACGCCGCATCACCCGCCCGCTGGCGGAGCTGCAAAAAGAGCTGGAAGCGCGCACCGCCGACAACTTAACGCCCATTGCCATTCACAGCGCCACCCTCGAAATCGAAGCGGTGGTTTCAGCGTTAAACGATCTGGTCAGTCGCCTGACCAACACGCTGGATAACGAAAGGTTGTTTACCGCTGACGTCGCGCACGAACTGCGAACGCCACTGGCGGGGGTGCGTTTGCATCTGGAACTGCTGGCGAAAACGCATCACATTGATGTAGCACCGTTAGTGGCACGACTTGATCAGATGATGGAGAGTGTCTCCCAGCTACTGCAACTGGCGCGTGCCGGACAGTCATTTTCTTCCGGTAATTATCAACATGTAAAACTGCTGGAAGATGTCATTCTCCCCTCGTATGACGAACTCAGTACCATGCTCGACCAGCGCCAGCAAACCCTGCTATTGCCAGAGAGCGCCGCCGACATCATCGTTCAGGGTGATGCAACCCTGCTGCGGATGTTATTGCGAAACCTGGTAGAAAATGCCCATCGTTACAGCCCGCAAGGCAGCAACATTATGATTAAGCTGCAAGAAGATGGCGGAGCGGTCATGGCCGTTGAAGATGAAGGACCGGGTATTGATGAGAGTAAATGCGGGGAGTTGAGTAAAGCGTTTGTACGTATGGACAGCCGTTATGGCGGGATTGGTCTGGGGTTAAGTATTGTCAGCCGCATTACACAGTTGCATCACGGGCAGTTTTTCCTGCAAAACCGGCAAGAGACTTCTGGCACACGGGCCTGGATACGGCTGAAAAAAGATCAGTACGTGGCAAACCAGATATAAAGAAAGCTGCTGACCACCAGCACGCTGAACACGGTAGTTAAACTTTCATAAACACGGTTTTTCATTGCACTCTCCTCCGTTAACCTGGAGGAGAGTATGCGCGTCAGAGATTAAGTGAACCTTAAGAGTTCAATTGGCCTGATAAGACAGCATCACATCAGGCCATCCGTTTCAGCTTATTCATCAATTCGCGGATGCTGCTGCACCAGGCGGGTACGTTTCGCCTGCAAATCGGCAATCTCGTGGTCAATATCATCGATTTTCTGCTCGATATTATCGTAATGCTCGACGAGAATTTCCTTCGCTTCCTGTATATCTGACGCCGCCGGTGTCGCACCTTTCAACGGACGATTCGCCGTCTCTTTCATGGTTACGCCGGTGATTAAACCAACCACCGCCACTACCATCAGGTAATAGGCAGGCATCATCAGATTCTGCGAGCTTTCGACCAGCCAGGCCGCCAACGTTGGCGTCAGACCGGCAACCAGCACCGAAATATTAAATGCCGCCGCCAGCGCGCTGTAACGGATATGCGTCGGGAACATCGCTGGCAAGGTAGAAGCCATAACGCCCGTAAAGCAGTTAAGGATCACCGCCAGCATCAGTAACCCGGCAAAAATCAGGCCGATGACGTTACTGTTAATCAGAATAAACGCCGGGATCGCCAACACAAACAGTGCAACACTACCAAGTAGCACAAACGGACGACGGCCAAAACGGTCACTCAGCAAGCCCATCACCGGCTGGACAAACAGCATACCGATCATAATGGCGATAATAATTAGCACCCCGTGGTCTTCGGAGTAATGCAGGTTATGCGACAAATAACTCGGCATATAGGTCAGCAACATGTAGTAAGTCACGTTGGTGGCAATTACCAGACCAATACATGTCAACAGGCTGCGCCAGTATTTAGTGGCAATCTCTTTAAACGAGACTTTCGGGCCATCCTGCAAACCTTCGCGGTCGCCCTGTTCCAGTTTATCAACATGCTGCTGGAACGCCGGAGTTTCTTCCAGCGCATGGCGCAGGTAAAGCCCGATAATCCCTAACGGCAGAGCAATAAAGAACGGAATACGCCAGCCCCAGTCGAGGAAGTTCGCTTCGCCGACAATGGTCGAAATTAACACCACCACGCCCGCACCCAGCACAAACCCGGCAATAGAACCGAAGTCCAGCCAGCTGCCCATAAAGCCACGTTTACGGTCAGGGGAGTATTCCGCAACAAATATCGACGCCCCGGTATATTCACCGCCGACCGAGAAACCTTGTGCCATCTTACAGATCAACAGCAGAATCGGTGCCCAAATACCAATCGTGTCGTAGGACGGTATTAAGCCAATACAGAACGTACTGATCGACATAATCACAATAGTGATAGCGAGGATCTTCTGGCGACCATATTTATCGCCCAACATACCAAAGAAGAGTCCGCCAAGCGGTCGAATCAGAAAGGGAACGGAGAAAGTGGCAAGTGCAGCAACCATCTGCACGCTGGGGTCAGCCCCCGGGAAAAAAACTTTACCTAATGCGTAAGCAACAAAACCATAAACACCAAAATCGAACCATTCCATTGCATTACCCAGTGATGCTGCGGTAATGGCTTTACGCAGTTTACCGTCATCAATAATAGTGACATCACGAAGGGTAATCGGTTTTACTTTTTTCCTTTTCAGCATAGCTTTCCTCGCAGAGTTGGCCCATTTCCGCAAACGCCAGAAAAATCAGCGCGACGGCCGCAAAAGGGGAGCGGGAATTGCAGGATGCAATCTCTGTAACAAGCGTAGCGGGTTTGCTTACACCCTCCGGTTAAGGAATGTACAATCAAACCAGTTGACGCCTGAATTGGGCAGTTAATGAGCTTTTTACCCTACCAGTGTTTAAATTTGTGATCAACTTCACACATGATTTTCGTTTAGGAGTCATTGATGTAACTGATTATTTACACCAAATTTACAGAGAAGATTTCCTCGACCATTGCCCCCGCCAGACGCTGCGCTGAACAGAGTCGTGGCATCCCCAGTGCGACAGTTTGCCAGCGTTGGGTCACTGACCAGCAAACGGGTTGTTTATCTGCCGTGGACCACTTTCCCAGCCAACTTAAAAAATCAGCATGATCCCCACCCGTCGGGGCGGTTGAAGAGGTAAACCACTGATGGTAATAGTGACGAGTGGTCGTTGCCGCATTAATACTCTCTGCCAGATGTTGTGTCGCTTTCACGCGCAAATCACCCAGCAACAACGCCACCGCTTGCGGGCTTCCCAGACGGCAGGCATCGCCAAATGCCCCCCAGCGCAACTCCTCCAGAACGATAAAACAGCGCCCAGGCAACGACCAGGCGTTATACGCCCCAGCACGCCAGCGGGTAAAAATTTGCTCGCTCTGATCACCTGCCTGCACCAGTAGGCCTCGTTGCGTTAACGCCTTTTCCTTCCAGCGACAACGGGCTGAAAACCACTCATACAAGGCGGCAATTTGCTGGGGGAGCTCCGGGAAAGCAGAGTGCTGGCGGTGATCCATTTTTTGCAGCAGCGCCAGATGACCGGGATCCAGCATCGACGCCAGTTTTTCCACCAATGTCAGACGCAGGCTAAGCGGCGCATTTAACATCCCGCCGTTCGTCCATGCCTGAAGCTGCACACGCGCAAGAAGTTCCTGCATCAGTCGTTCACGAAACTGCTGCTGATGGGCTTGTGGATGGCGGGCATCATCGCCCTGCGCCAGATCCACTAAAAAGCGGGGATGAATCGACTCCAGCACACGACCGGGGCCGTCCAGCAACGTCTTGGTCAATATCGTTCTGCCGTGAAAAGTGTTTGAATATCATCGCGTAACAGCTGAGCGTCGGTGTAAATCCAGCCATGAGTCATCACAGTCTGCTGCAATTGCTGCTGCATCAGCCTGACCACCGATTCATTTTGTTGACGCAGAGCCAGACTTTCGCGTAAACGCGTCTGTAATTCCGTCAAACATGAAGCGAACTCAGCGAAAAAAGTATTCATGCCTGCCGTAACAGATTCATCGACCTGCTCTGCCAGAACTTTAGCCATTTGTTGGCAATAAAGATCGACTTCTGTGCTTAATGCTCGTTGCAACGCACTGTAATCAACCGTCTCTATCGGGGATTTCTCATTTCCCCGTCCCCAGTCGGGCTGATTCAACCAGCGCGAAAAAGTCTCACGCACAACGCCTAAACGCGTGCTCTGCTCGTCCATTGCGTCCTGGCGGGAGATGACTTCACTGAACAACTGGCGAGTGTTGAAGTGGGGAACTGCGCCGTGAAAAACAGGAAAATGAAACCCAGGACGAAACCCTGACTCGCTCAATTCCATTTTGACTTGTTGCTCAATGGGCCGAATAACATCGGTTAACACCCGGCAAAGAGTGGATTCAAGCTCGGCAAAACGCAGCGTAAAGTCGCGACTGATGGTGTTCTGCGCCGTCTGTAACAGTGTCTCACAGCAGGTACGAATCTCGCTTAATGACCCCGAATCATCCTGAAACAACGCGGCTAACTGGGCATTCACCGCATCTTGCTGTTGACGCAGAAAGAGGTTGGCGGAGGTCAGGGCCAGCTCGATTTCATGTTTAATCTCGCCGCTCACCTGAGCCTGATTGAGTTGAAATAGCTGCAAACTTTCTTCGATCTGGTGGATATTTTGCCGCAATTGTTCACAAGCGACGTTTAACCCGTGCGCACGAAAATCCAGGTATTCCCGCGCCTGCTGCGCGTAATTCAACAGTTTATGCGCGGCAGATCGCAGAGCATACAACGAGGCGTTAGCGTAAGCGGCATGAAGCAACGCCTGAATTGGCTGGGCGAACAGCGAATCTTCCCACAACTGATCGGCAGCATGACGAATATGTTCGAGGTCCGCCAGGTCGGCATGACGCCAGCGCCTGCCGAGCGCGGCATGGGCAAAATCTTCCACCCAGCGTTGTTGCTCTGGCGCGGGTAACTTACCGTTGTTGGCTAACTCATTACGCGCCCGATTCGCCAGGTAGCCCCACATCGACGACACTGGAAATATCTGCTGTGGCGTAATACAGCCTTTCATCAGCGTCCCGGAAATCAGTGCCCGCACCTGGTCGGCGTCGTCACTGTTACGATCCTGTTGATCGAACTTATTGACCAGCACATACAGCGGCACCGATTGCCCCACCGCCAAAATCGCCTCACGGACCTCTTCATCGGAGATCGATTTCAGTTGCGTATAATCCAGCACCGCCAGTACCGCCGAGGCGCGAGCCAGCTGCTGGTTAAGCATTTTTTGCAGATGCGGTTGCCCGGCTTCATTTGGCCCAGGGGTATCCAGTAACGTCAACTGACCGGGATAACTCTCCAGCCCCGCCAGATGGACAAACTCCACTTCAATCACGGGAATATGCTCAATGGCGGCGTAAGCAGAAAAAGGAAAATCGACGTCCAGCGCCTTCGCCAGTCGCACCAAATCATTCAAACTTTTCAGACAATGAAAAATAGGCTGGGCACCCAAATAATATTTTTCGAAAGCGACGCCATTTTCGATCCGCTGCATAAGCGCACGCATATCTTTATCTATTTCCAGCACATCGGTCAGATGCTTAATATCGCAGTCACGCAGGCGCTGGTGTAATTGTTGAATTAAACAGTCGATTGGCGCGACATGTGAAAAATGCAGTACCGGTTCTTTTTGCCCGGGCGTATGGCGAATAAGCGTCGGCAGCGCAGTCATTGGGCGATTGCGATTAGGCAGAACCTCCGTACCAACAATAGCATTAATGGTGGTTGATTTCCCTGCTTTCATAGTACCGACAATCGCCAGCACCATTTCCAGTCGGGAAATTTTACGCAACTCATTATTCAGCATCGCGTGACGTTCGGCGATATTAGGCTGACTCCAGGGTAAAGCCAGTTGTGGCGCATCGTCTCCGGGTACAGAGAGAGGCATTTTTTCCAGTAACTGCAACTGTTGGCGAGAAAGCTGTAACAGGCGTTCAGCCTCCTGACTTAACTCATACAGGGTCTGTGTGTACATAGAAAATTTTTCCTTAAAGCAAATTTTATTACTTTTATTTAGCCAGATTGTTTTTGAGTTCTGTTTTCGGCTTTTATAATTACTGCAAGAAATAATTTTATATTTAGAGTGTTGTTTTTTATTAGAATAAATAACGTCTTCCGATACGTTTAAAACGTCAGAAAGATAAAAATATCATTTGAATTAAAAAAAGAACAAGTAGAGCATTAACCTTATCTTAAATAATAAATGGAGGCAAAAAGATTATTTTCTTTTTGCGTTTCCTTTCAAATGAAAACGATCGTCGTCTAAAATCAGCAGTACCCCCGACAAACTCAGGGATTTTGTGTATAATTGCGGCCTTTTTCGGCAATCTGCCGTTTTTTGGCGCTTTTGCCCTGCTGACTTTTGAGGAAATCCACATGTCATTACCACACTGCCCAAAATGCAACTCCGAATACACCTACGAAGATAACGGCATGTACATCTGCCCGGAATGTGCCTACGAATGGAACGACGCAGAACCTGCACAGGAAAGCGACGAGCTGATCGTTAAAGATGCTAACGGCAATCTTCTGGCTGATGGCGACAGCGTTACCATCATTAAAGATCTGAAGGTGAAAGGTAGCTCTTCGATGCTGAAGATCGGTACCAAAGTGAAAAACATTCGCCTGGTTGAAGGCGACCACAACATCGATTGCAAAATCGACGGTTTTGGTCCGATGAAACTGAAATCTGAGTTTGTGAAAAAGAACTGATTGTATTGCTCAATGTAATATTGGCACATGATCGGTAGGCCGGATAAGGCGCTCGCGCCGCATCCGGCTACGGTGCCGACTGCCTGATGCGACGCTCGCGCGTCTTATCAGGCCTACAAATTCTCGCACCATCCGGCAACGGTGCCTAATGCGACGCTTACCGAGTCTTATCAGCCCCCGCTCATCTGTATAATTTTCGAACTACACTTAACTGGCTTCTCTTAACTGAGGTCACCATCATGCCGTTAAGTCCCTACCTCTCTTTTGCTGGTAACTGTTCCGATGCGATTGCCTATTATCAACGCACGTTGGGCGCGGAACTGCTTTATAAAATCAGCTTCGGCGAAATGCCGAAATCAGCGCAGGACAGCGCCGAGAACTGCCCTTCCGGTATGCAATTTCCCGATACCGCTATCGCCCATGCTAACGTGCGTATTGCCGGAAGCGATATCATGATGAGCGATGCCATACCGTCAGGAAAAGCCAGCTACTCCGGTTTTACACTGGTACTCGATTCGCAACAGGTCGAAGAAGGAAAACGCTGGTTTGATAACCTTGCTGCTAACGGAAAAATCGAAATGGCCTGGCAGGAAACTTTCTGGGCGCATGGCTTCGGCAAAGTCACCGATAAATTTGGCGTACCGTGGATGATTAATGTCGTCAAACAACAACCAACGCACTAACCCGCCGGGAGGCCCGCCCTCCCGCACTGTCATCGAATTCCCGTTAACTCTTCATCTGTTAGTCACTTTTAGTTAACAAAATCGTCACGATAATCCGCCACGATGGAGCCACTTTTTTAGGGAGGCTGCATCATGCAAACGATTATCCGTGTCGAGAAGCTCGCCAAAACCTTCAATCAGCATCAGGCGCTGCATGCGGTTGATCTGAACATTCATCACGGTGAAATGGTGGCTCTGCTTGGGCCGTCCGGTTCCGGCAAATCCACCCTTTTACGTCATTTAAGCGGTTTGATTACCGGCGATAAATCTGCCGGTAGCCATATCGAGCTGCTGGGCCGCACAGTCCAGCGCGAAGGCCGCCTGGCCCGCGATATCCGCAAAAGCCGCGCCAACACCGGCTACATCTTCCAACAATTCAACCTGGTGAATCGCCTGAGCGTACTGGAGAACGTGCTGATTGGCGCGCTCGGCAGCACGCCATTCTGGCGCACCTGTTTTAGCTACTTCACCCGCGAGCAGAAACAGCGCGCGTTACAGGCGCTGACCCGCGTTGGCATGGTGCACTTTGCCCATCAGCGCGTTTCCACCCTCTCCGGCGGACAGCAGCAGCGTGTGGCGATTGCCCGTGCGCTGATGCAGCAGGCGAAGGTGATTCTGGCCGATGAACCGATCGCCTCGCTGGACCCGGAATCGGCCCGCATCGTGATGGATACCCTGCGCGACATCAACCAGAACGACGGCATCACCGTGGTGGTGACGCTGCATCAGGTGGATTACGCCCTGCGCTACTGCGAACGCATCGTCGCCCTGCGCCAGGGGCACGTCTTCTACGACGGCAGCAGCCAACAGTTTGATAACGAACGTTTTGACCATCTCTACCGCAGCATTAACCGCGTCGAAGAGAACGCGAAAGCTGCCTGACATCCCCATCATTGAGGAAAACGAATGAACGCTAAGATAATTGCCTCGCTGGCCTTCACCAGCATGTTCAGCCTCAGCACCCTGTTAAGCCCGGCGCACGCCGAAGAGCAGGAAAAGGCGCTGAATTTCGGCATTATTTCAACGGAATCACAGCAAAACCTGAAACCGCAATGGACGCCGTTCTTACAGGATATGGAGAAGAAGCTGGGCGTAAAGGTCAACGCCTTCTTTGCCCCGGACTACGCGGGCATTATCCAGGGGATGCGCTTCAACAAAGTGGACATCGCCTGGTACGGCAATCTGTCGGCGATGGAAGCGGTGGATCGCGCCAACGGTCAGGTCTTCGCCCAGACGGTCGCGGCGGATGGATCGCCGGGTTACTGGAGCGTGTTGATCGTCAACAAAGACAGTCCGATCAACAACCTGAACGATCTGCTGGCAAAGCGTAAAGATCTCACCTTCGGCAATGGCGATCCTAACTCCACCTCTGGCTTCCTCGTCCCCGGCTACTACGTCTTCGCCAAAAACAATATCTCCGCCAGCGACTTCAAGCGCACCGTCAACGCCGGGCATGAAACCAACGCGCTGGCCGTCGCCAACAAGCAGGTGGATGTGGCGACCAACAACACCGAGAACCTCGACAAGCTGAAAACCTCCGCACCGGAGAAGCTCAAAGAACTGAAGGTGATCTGGAAATCGCCGCTGATCCCAGGCGATCCGATCGTCTGGCGCAAAAATCTTTCCGAAACCACCAAAGACAAGATCTACGACTTCTTTATGAACTACGGCAAAACGCCGGAAGAGAAAGCGGTGCTGGAGCGCCTGGGCTGGGCCCCGTTCCGCGCCTCCAGCGACCTGCAACTGGTGCCGATTCGCCAGCTCGCGCTGTTTAAAGAGATGCAGGGCGTGAAAGGCAATAAAGGGCTGAATGAGCAGGACAAGCTGGCAAAAACCAGCGCCATTCAGGCGCAACTGGATGACCTGGACCGCCTGAACAACGCGTTAAGCGCGATGAGTTCGGTGAGTAAAGCGGTGCAGTAATGTGCTCGATCGGTCCCCTCTCCCTTGAGGGAGAGGGTTAGGGTGAGGAAGAAATGCGCACGCTGGTGCCCTCACCCCGGCCCTCTCCCACAGGGAGAGGGAGAAAACATTAAACGGAGCCAAACATGCAAACCATCACCATTGCCCCACCCAAGCGCAGCTGGTTCTCGATCTTCAGCTGGGCCATTGTTCTCGCCGTACTGGTCGTCTCGTGGCAGGGCGCGGAAATGGCCCCGCTCACGCTGATTAAAGACGGCGGCAACATGGCGACGTTCGCCGCCGACTTCTTCCCGCCCGATTTCAGCCAGTGGCAGGATTACCTCACCGAAATGGCCGTCACGCTGCAAATCGCCGTCTGGGGCACCGCGCTGGCAGTCGTTCTCTCCATCCCCTTCGGCCTGATGAGCGCCGAAAACCTGGTGCCGTGGTGGGTTTACCAGCCCGTTCGCCGCCTGATGGACGCCTGCCGCGCCATTAACGAGATGGTCTTCGCCATGCTGTTCGTGGTCGCCGTCGGTCTCGGTCCGTTCGCTGGCGTACTGGCGCTGTTTATCCACACCACCGGCGTGCTCTCCAAACTGCTTTCCGAAGCGGTAGAAGCAATTGAACCCGGCCCGGTGGAAGGCATTCGCGCCACCGGTGCCAACAAGCTCGAAGAGATCCTCTATGGCGTGCTGCCGCAGGTGATGCCGCTGCTAATCTCCTACTCCCTCTATCGCTTCGAATCCAACGTCCGCTCGGCCACCGTTGTTGGCATGGTCGGCGCTGGCGGGATCGGCGTCACGCTGTGGGAAGCGATTCGCGGTTTCCAGTTCCAGCAAACCTGTGCCCTGATGGTGCTGATTATCGTCACGGTCAGCCTGCTGGATTTCCTCTCTCAACGGTTGCGTAAGCACTTTATCTGATAAGCGAGGCATTAATATCTATGCACTTGTCTACACATCCGACCAGCTACCCAACACGCTATCAGGAGATAGCCGCAAAACTTGAGCAGGAGCTTCGTCAACACTACCGCTGCGGCGACTATCTTCCCGCCGAGCAGCAACTGGCAGCGCGCTTTGAGGTGAATCGCCACACCCTGCGCCGTGCCATCGACCAACTGGTGGAAAAAGGCTGGGTACAGCGCCGTCAGGGCGTCGGCGTGCTGGTGCTGATGCGCCCGTTCGATTACCCGCTCAACGCCCAGGCGCGTTTTAGCCAGAACCTGCTGGATCAGGGTAGCCATCCCACCAGCGAAAAACTGCTGTCCGTGCTGCGCCCGGCCTCCGGTCACGTCGCTGACGCGCTGGGGATAACCGAGGGCGAGAACGTTATCCACCTGCGCACCCTGCGCCGGGTCAACGGCGTCGCACTCTGTTTAATCGACCACTACTTTGCGGACCTCACTCTCTGGCCGACGCTGCAACGCTTCGACAGCGGCTCGCTGCACGATTTTTTGCACGAGCAAACGGGGATTGCGCTGCGCCGCAGCCAGACGCGGATCAGCGCCCGCCGCGCCCAGGCCAAAGAGTGCCAGCGTCTTGAAATCCCGAATATGTCGCCGCTGCTGTGCGTGCGCACCCTTAACCACCGTGACGGTGAAAGCAGCCCGGCGGAGTACTCCGTCAGCCTGACGCGCGCCGACATGATTGAATTCACTATGGAGCACTGAATGCACGCAGATACCGCGACCCGCCAGCACTGGATGTCCGTGCTGGCGCACAGCCAACCGGCTGAACTGGCTAACCGCCTTAAAGCGCTAAACATCACCGCCGACTATGACATTATCCGCGCCGCCGAAACCGGCCTGGTACAGATTCAGGCGCGGATGGGTGGCACCGGCGAACGCTTTTTTGCCGGCGACGCCACGCTCACCCGCGCCGCCATACGCCTGACTGACGGCACGCTCGGCTACAGCTGGGTGCTGGGGCGCGACAAACAGCACGCCGAACGCTGCGCGCTGATTGACGCGCTGATGCAGCAATCTCGCCACTTTCAAAACTTATCAGAAACCCTTATTGCCCCGCTGGACGCTGACCGTATGGCACGCATTGCCGCACGCCAGGCCGAAGTGAACGCCAGTCGGGTCGACTTCTTTACGATGGTTCGCGGAGACAACGCATGACCCTGGAAACCGCTTTTATGCTTCCCGTGCAGGATGCCCAGCACAGTTTTCGTCGCCTGTTAAAGGCCATGAGCGAGCCGGGCGTGATTGTCGCCCTACATCAACTCAAACGCGGCTGGCAGCCGCTGAATATTGCCTCTACCAGCGTATTGCTGACGCTGGCTGATAACGACACGCCGGTGTGGCTTTCCGCGCCATTAAGTAACGATATCGTCAGCCAGAGCCTGCGTTTTCATACCAACGCCCCGCTGGTCAATCAGCCGGAACAGGCGACCTTCGCAGTGACGGATGAGGCGATTGCCAGCGAGCAGCTCAACGCCCTTTCCACCGGCACCGCCGTTGCGCCGGAAGCCGGTGCGACGTTGATTTTACAGGTCACCAGCCTGAGCGGCGGACGCATGCTGCGCCTCACCGGCGCGGGTATTGCCGAAGAACGGATGATCGCCCCGCAACTGCCGGAGTGCATTCTGCACGAACTCACCGAGCGCCCGCACCCGTTCCCGCTCGGCATCGACCTGATCCTGACCTGCGGCGAGCGCCTGCTGGCTATTCCGCGAACCACTCATGTGGAGGTGTGCTGATGTACGTTGCCGTGAAAGGGGGCGAGAAGGCGATCGACGCCGCCCACGCCCTGCAAGAGAGCCGACGCCGGGGCGATACCGATTTGCCTGAACTGAGCGTCGCCCAGATTGAACAGCAGCTTAATCTCGCGGTGGATCGCGTGATGACCGAAGGCGGCATTGCCGACCGCGAACTGGCCGCACTGGCGCTGAAACAGGCCAGTGGCGATAACGTTGAAGCAATTTTCCTGCTGCGCGCCTACCGCACGACGCTGGCAAAACTGGCGGTGAGCGAACCGCTCGACACCACCGAGATGCGTCTCGAACGCCGTATCTCCGCCGTTTATAAAGACATTCCTGGCGGCCAGTTGCTTGGCCCGACCTACGACTACACCCATCGCCTGCTCGATTTCACCCTGCTGGCGAATGGCGAAGCGCCGACGCTGACCACCGCCGACAGCGAGCAAGCCCCATCACCGCACGTTTTCAGCCTGCTGGCGCGTCAGGGGCTGGCGAAGTTTGAAGAGGATAGCGGCACACAGCCGGATGACATCACCCGCACGCCGCCGGTTTACCCCTGCTCACGCTCCTCCCGCCTGCAGCAGCTCATGCGCGGAGACGAAGGCTATTTGCTGGCGCTGGCCTACTCCACCCAGCGTGGTTACGGACGTAATCACCCGTTCGCAGGCGAAATCCGCAGTGGCTATATCGACGTGTCTATTGTGCCGGAAGAGCTGGGATTTGCGGTGAACATCGGCGAACTGCTGATGACCGAGTGTGAAATGGTCAACGGTTTTATCGACCCGCCGGATGAGCCGCCGCACTTCACGCGCGGCTACGGGCTGGTGTTCGGCATGAGCGAGCGCAAAGCGATGGCAATGGCGCTGGTTGACCGTGCGTTGCAGGCTCCGGAGTACGGCGAGCACGCGACAGGCCCGGCGCAGGATGAAGAGTTCGTGCTGGCGCATGCCGACAACGTCGAAGCCGCAGGCTTTGTCTCGCACCTCAAACTCCCGCACTACGTCGATTTCCAGGCCGAGCTGGAGCTACTCAAACGTCTGCAACAGGAGCAGAACCATGGCTAATCTGAGCGGCTACAACTTTGCCTACCTCGACGAGCAGACCAAACGCATGATCCGCCGCGCCATCTTAAAAGCGGTGGCGATCCCCGGCTATCAGGTGCCGTTTGGCGGGCGCGAGATGCCGATGCCATACGGCTGGGGAACCGGCGGCATACAGCTTACCGCCAGCGTGATTGGCGAAAGCGACGTGTTGAAGGTGATTGACCAGGGCGCGGATGACACCACCAACGCCGTATCAATTCGCAACTTTTTCAAGCGCGTGACCGGGGTAAACACCACTGAACGTACGGACGATGCGACGCTTATCCAGACGCGCCACCGCATCCCCGAAACGCCGCTGACCGAAGATCAGATCATTATCTTCCAGGTGCCGATCCCGGAACCGCTGCGCTTTATCGAGCCGCGCGAAACGGAGACCCGCACCATGCACGCGCTGGAGGAGTACGGCGTGATGCAGGTGAAACTATATGAAGATATCGCCCGCTTCGGTCATATCGCCACCACTTATGCCTATCCGGTGAAGGTGAACGGGCGCTACGTCATGGACCCATCGCCGATCCCGAAATTCGATAACCCGAAAATGGACATGATGCCCGCCCTGCAACTGTTTGGCGCGGGGCGCGAGAAGCGTATTTATGCGGTGCCGCCGTTTACCCGCGTGGAAAGCCTCGATTTTGACGATCACCCGTTCACCGTTCAGCAGTGGGATGAACCCTGCGCGATTTGCGGATCAACCCACAGCTATCTCGATGAAGTGGTGCTGGATGACGCCGGAAACCGCATGTTTGTCTGCTCCGATACCGATTATTGCCGCCAACAGAGCGAGGCGAAAAGCCAATGAATCAACCGTTACTTTCGGTCAATAACCTGACCCACCTTTACGCGCCGGGCAAAGGCTTCAGCGATGTCTCTTTTGATTTATGGCCGGGGGAAGTGCTGGGCATTGTCGGGGAATCCGGTTCCGGGAAGACCACGCTGCTGAAATCAATCTCCGCCCGTCTGACGCCGCAACAGGGGGAGATTCACTATGAAAACCGTTCCCTCTATGGCATGAGCGAGGCCGACCGCCGTCGCCTGCTGCGCACCGAATGGGGCGTGGTGCATCAGCATCCGCTCGACGGCCTGCGCCGCCAGGTCTCGGCAGGCGGCAATATCGGCGAACGGCTGATGGCGACCGGGGCGCGTCATTACGGCGACATTCGCGCCACCGCGCAGAAGTGGCTGGAAGAGGTGGAGATTCCCGCCAACCGTATCGACGACCTGCCGACCACTTTTTCCGGCGGTATGCAGCAGCGTTTGCAGATTGCCCGCAACCTGGTGACGCATCCGAAGCTGGTGTTTATGGATGAACCGACCGGCGGGCTGGATGTATCGGTACAGGCGCGCCTGCTCGACCTGCTGCGCGGCCTGGTGGTGGAACTGAACCTGGCGGTGGTGATTGTCACCCATGATTTAGGCGTCGCCCGCCTGCTGGCGGACCGTTTGCTGGTGATGAAGCAGGGGCAGGTGGTGGAGAGTGGGTTAACCGACCGCGTGCTCGACGACCCGCATCACCCGTATACCCAGTTGCTGGTGTCATCGGTTTTGCAGAATTGAATGCAACACCGTGCGCGCTGATCCCCTCACCCCGGCCCTCTCCCGGAGGGAGAGGGAGAAAACCGGCGCAATATTCAACACCGCGCACAATCGGTCCCCTCGCCCCTTCGGGGAGAGGGTTAGGGTGAGGGGCAATGCGCGCACCGCTCCCCAATATGCGAACCACGAGGCGAAAAATGATTAACGTACAAAACGTCAGTAAAACCTTCATCCTGCACCAGCAAAACGGCGTGCGCCTGCCCGTCTTACAACGCGCCTCGCTCACCGTCAACGCGGGCGAATGCGTGGTGCTCCACGGTCACTCCGGCAGCGGCAAATCGACCCTGCTACGTTCGCTGTACGCCAACTATCTGCCCGACGAAGGGCAAATCCAGATTAAACACGGTGACGAATGGATAGACCTGGTCACCGCCCCAGCGCGCAAAGTGGTGGAAATCCGCAAAACCACTGTCGGCTGGGTAAGTCAGTTTCTGCGCGTCATCCCGCGTATTTCGGCACTGGAAGTGGTGATGCAGCCGCTGCTCGATACCGGCGTTCCGCGTGAAGCCTGCGCCGCTAAAGCCGCCCGATTACTGACGCGCCTGAACGTGCCTGAACGCCTGTGGCACCTGGCACCATCGACCTTCTCCGGCGGCGAACAGCAGCGCGTCAACATCGCCCGTGGCTTTATCGTCGACTATCCGATTCTGCTGCTGGATGAACCCACCGCCTCGCTGGACGCCAAAAACAGCGCCGCCGTAGTGGAACTGATCTGCGAAGCCAAAGCCCGCGGCGCGGCCATCGTCGGTATCTTCCATGACGAAGCCGTACGCAATGACGTCGCCGACCGCCTGCACCCAATGGGAGTCTCTTCATGATTATCAATAACGTCAAACTGGTGCTGGAAAATGAAGTGGTGCACGGTTCACTGGAAGTACAGGATGGCGAAATTCGCGCCTTTGCCGAAAGCCAGAGCCGCCTGCCAGAGGCGATGGACGGCGAAGGCGGCTGGCTGCTGCCGGGGCTGATTGAGCTGCATACCGACAACCTCGATAAATTCTTCACTCCGCGCCCAAAAGTGGACTGGCCTGCCCACTCGGCGATGAGCAGCCACGACGCGCTGATGGTGGCGAGCGGCATCACCACCGTACTGGATGCCGTGGCGATTGGCGACGTGCGCGACGGCGGCGATCGGCTGGAGAATCTGGAGAAGATGATCAACGCCATCGAAGAGACGCAGAAACGCGGCGTCAACCGCGCCGAGCACCGTCTGCACCTGCGCTGTGAACTGCCACATCACACCACGCTGCCGCTGTTTGAAAAACTGGTGCAGCGCGAGCCGGTAACGCTGGTGTCGCTAATGGACCACTCGCCGGGCCAGCGCCAGTTCGCCAATCGCGAGAAGTATCGCGAATATTATCAGGGCAAATACTCGCTCACCGATGCGCAGATGCAGCTGTACGAAGAGGAACAGCTGGCGCTTGCCGCACGCTGGTCGCAGCCGAATCGCGAAACCATCGCCGCAATGTGCCGCGCGCGACAAATTGCCCTCGCCAGCCACGATGACGCCACGCACGCGCACGTTGCCGAATCCCACCAGCTTGGCAGCGTAATCGCCGAATTTCCCACCACGTTCGAAGCGGCGGAAGCTTCGCGCAAGCATGGCATGAATGTATTGATGGGCGCGCCGAATATTGTGCGCGGCGGTTCGCACTCCGGCAACGTGGCGGCCAGTGAACTGGCACAGCTTGGTCTGCTGGATATCCTCTCTTCCGACTACTACCCCGCCAGCCTGCTCGATGCGGCATTTCGCGTCGCCGATGACGAGAGCAACCGCTTTACGCTGCCGCAGGCGGTGAAGCTGGTGACTAAAAATCCGGCGCAGGCGCTGAATCTTCAGGATCGCGGGGTGATTGGCGAGGGCAAACGCGCCGACCTGGTGCTGGCGCATCGCAAGGGTAATCACATTCATATCGACCACGTCTGGCGTCAGGGGAAAAGGGTGTTGTGATGATGGGAAAACTGGTTTGGTTGATGGGGCCGTCCGGCTCCGGGAAAGATAGCCTGCTGGCGGAGCTCCGCCTGCGGGAACAAGCTCAGTTACTGGTGGCGCATCGCTACATCACGCGCGATGCCAGCGCCGGAAGCGAAAATCATATCGCCCTGAGTGAGCAGGAGTTTTTTGCCCGCGCGGGGCAGCAACTCTTCGCATTAAGCTGGCATGCTAATAGCTACTATTACGGTGCCGGGCTGGAAATTGACCTCTGGCTGCACGCCGGATTCGACGTGGTGGTCAACGGTTCACGCGCCCATCTGCCGCAGGCGCGGGCGCGCTATCAATCGGCGCTGCTGCCCATCTGTTTACAGGTTTCGCCAGAGATCCTGCGCCAGCGCCTGGAAAACCGTGGACGGGAAAACGCGACAGAAATTAACGCCCGACTCGCACGCGCCGCCCGCTATACTCCTCAGGATTGCCATACGCTCAACAATGACGGCAGCCTGCGCCAGTCGGTCGACACGCTGCTGACGCTGATCCATCAGAAGGAGAAACACCATGCCTGCTTGTGAGCTTCGCCCGGCCACGCAGTACGATACCGACGCGGTTTACGCGCTGATTTGCGAGCTAAAACAGGCGGAGTTTGACCACCACGCGTTTCGCGTGGGGTTTAACGCCAATCTGCGCGACCCGAACATGCGCTACCATCTGGCGCTGCTGGATGGCGAAGTTGTCGGCATGATCGGCCTGCATTTGCAGTTTCATCTGCATCATGTCAACTGGATCGGCGAAATTCAGGAACTGGTGGTGATGCCGCAGGCACGTGGTTTGAACGTGGGTAGCAAATTGCTGGCATGGGCGGAAAAAGAAGCTCGCCAGGCCGGGGCCGAAATGACCGAGCTTTCCACCAACGTCAAGCGCCACGACGCGCACCGTTTCTATCTGCGCGAAGGCTACGAGCAGAGCCACTTCCGCTTCACCAAGGCGCTGTAACATGAGCCTGACCCTCACACTTACTGGCACTGGCGGCGCACAGGGTGTTCCCGCATGGGGCTGTGAGTGCGCGGCCTGCGCCAGAGCGCGGCGCTCACCGCAGTATCGCCGCCAGCCATGCAGCGGCGTCGTGAAGTTTAACGACGCGATCACCCTGATCGACGCCGGGCTGCACGGTCTCGCCGATCGCTGGTCGCCCGGATCGTTCCAGCAGTTTTTGCTGACACACTACCATATGGATCACGTGCAGGGGCTGTTTCCGCTGCGCTGGGGCGTGGGCGATTCGATCCCGGTCTACGGCCCGCCGGATGAACAGGGCTGCGACGATCTGTTTAAACATCCGGGCCTGCTTGATTTCAGCCACACGGTGGAGCCATTTGTGATGTTTGATTTGCAGGGATTACAGGTCACGCCGCTGCCGCTCAACCATTCGAAACTCACTTTCGGCTATCTACTGGAAACGGCACATAGCCGGGTGGCGTGGCTGTCTGACACCGCAGGCCTGCCGGAAAAAACGGTGAAATTTTTACGCAATAATCAGCCGCAGGTGATGGTGATTGATTGCAGTCACCCACCGCGCGCGAATTCGCCACGCAATCACTGTGATTTAAACACCGTGCTGGCGCTGAATGAAGTTATCCGCTCGCCGCGCGTGGTTCTGACACATATCAGCCATCAGCTTGATGTGTGGCTGATGGAGAACGTACTGCCGTCAGGGTTTGAGGCGGGGTTTGATGGGATGGAGATTGGGGTGGAGTGATGGGTGAGGGGCGATGCCTGCTCTAAACTCAACATCACCGCCCATACTCATCTTCCATTCTCCGCTCTTCATCTTCTAGCTGCCGACGCTCCTGATCCAGCTGGCGCTGGCGATCGTCCAGCTGCCTGCGGCGATCTTCAAACTGGCGGCGGCGATCGTCATATTGTCTGCGCCGATCGTCGTTCACTTCACGCTGCCAGCCGTCGTCGCGCGAATCTTCATAGTCTCGCCCACGGTCAGGGTTATAAGCATCGTTAATCGCCTGCTGAATATTACCAATGGTGTCGTCGATAATATCGGCCTGGGCCGGAACGGTGGACAGCGTGAGCAGGGTGAATAAAAGAAATAGCGGAAAACGTTTCATTAGCCAACCTCAAAAAGAAACTCTATCCACATTAGTCATTACTCATCCATGCAAGTAGTGGATGAATCTCAATTTTTCCGCTGCTCTATTGCCGTAATCGCCTCCACACGTTGTTGATGACGACCGCCTTCGTACTGCGCGCCCAGCCACGCATCCACAATCATTTTTGCCAGTTCGAGGCCAACCACTCGTGAACCAAAAGCCAGTGCAACTTCACTGGCGTAATGCGGATAATCAGTGCGCTCTGACGACCTGGTTTCTTTATCAATCCCCTCACTCATTGACCATGAATAAAAGGCTGGCACAGCAACGCAGAATCCTGCGGTGCCAGCGACATGACCGCCCATTGCTCCGGTACGTTTTTTAATAAGAAACACCGGTTGCATTGATTAATTGTGCTCAGTATTTGCCGAAGTACAATATATATAATAAATATATAAAACACCTCATATTATTTACAGAGATAATAAATTCGCATACTTTTCCCTCTTCAGCACAAATGCCTAATAAAATGGCTCGTTCCGCTCACACTTCCACTTATTAAAATCGCAATTTCCCAATTATGATAACGCCAGCTTTAAATGACGTATTTTGCATGGATTACATATTTACGACACAAATGATAAATGGAGATTTATATGAATAACTCTCGGTTATTCCGTTTGAGCAGGATTGTTATTGCGTTAACTGCCGCCAGCGGCATGATGGTAAATACCGCTCACGCAACAGATGAAGCGAAAGCCGCCACTCAATATACCCAACAGGTTAATCAGAATTACGCCAAATCATTACCGTTTAGCGATCGTCAGGATTTTGACGATGCCCAGCGCGGATTTATCGCCCCGCTGCTGGATGAAGGTATTCTGCGCGATGCGAATGGCAAAGTTTACTACCGCGCGGATGATTACAAATTTGATATTAATGCCGCTGCGCCGGAAACCGTAAACCCCAGCCTGTGGCGTCAGTCGCAGATCAACGGCATTTCTGGCCTGTTCAAAGTCACCGATAAAATGTATCAGGTGCGCGGCCAGGATATCTCTAACATTACATTCGTTGAGGGCGAGAAAGGCATTATTGTTATCGACCCACTGGTGACACCGCCTGCCGCAAAAGCCGCACTTGACCTTTACTTCCAGCATCGTCCGCAAAAACCGATTGTTGCTGTTATTTACACCCACAGCCACGCCGACCATTATGGCGGTGTGAAAGGCATTATCTCTGAAGCGGATGTTAAATCTGGCAAAGTGCAGGTGATCGCTCCGGCAGGCTTTATGGACGAAGCCATCAGCGAAAACGTGCTGGCGGGTAACATCATGAGCCGCCGTGCGCTCTACTCTTACGGTCTGTTACTGCCGCACAACGCGCAAGGCAACGTGGGCAACGGCCTGGGCGTGACGCTGGCAACGGGCGACCCGAGCATTATTGCGCCAACCAAAACGATTGTCAGAACTGGCGAGAAGATGGTTATCGACGGTCTGGAGTTTGACTTTCTGATGACTCCGGGTAGCGAAGCGCCAGCCGAAATGCACTTCTATATTCCGGCCCTGAAAGCCCTGTGTACCGCCGAAAACGCCACGCATACCCTGCACAACTTCTACACCCTGCGCGGCGCGAAAACCCGCGATACCAGCAAGTGGACAGCGTATCTGAACGAAACGCTGGATATGTGGGGTAACGACGCGGAAGTACTGTTTATGCCGCACACCTGGCCGGTCTGGGGCAATAAGCATATCAATGATTATATTGGTAAATATCGCGATACTATCAAATACATTCACGACCAGACCCTGCACCTGGCGAACCAGGGTTACACCATGAATGAAATCGGCGACATGATTAAGCTGCCACCTGCGCTTGCCAATAACTGGGCCAGCCGCGGCTATTACGGTTCTGTTAGCCACAACGCCCGTGCAGTGTATAACTTCTATCTCGGCTATTATGACGGCAATCCAGCTAACCTACATCCGTACGGTCAGGTGGAGATGGGCAAACGTTACGTGAAAGCGCTGGGCGGTTCCGCCCGTGTCATCAACCTGGCGCAAGAAGCGAACAAGCAAGGGGATTACCGCTGGTCAGCAGAGTTGCTGAAACAATTGATTGCCGCCAATCCGGGTGACCAGGTGGCGAAGAATCTGCAAGCAAATAACTTTGAACAGTTGGGTTATCAGGCCGAGTCCGCCACCTGGCGCGGTTTCTACCTGACCGGCGCAAAAGAGCTGCGCGAAGGGGTGCATAAGTTCAGCCACGGCACCACCGGTTCTCCGGACACCCTTCGCGGGATGTCGGTCGAAATGCTGTTCGACTTTATGGCCGTTCGCCTCGATAGCGCGAAAGCCGCAGGTAAGAATATCAGCCTGAACTTCAATATGAGCAACGGCGATAACCTCAACCTGACGCTGAACGATAGCGTGCTTAACTACCGTAAAACGCTGCAACCTGAAGCCAACGCCTCTTTCTACATCAGCCGTGAAGATCTTCACGCCGTGCTGACCGGACAAGCCAAAATAGCGGATCTGGTAAAAGCGAAGAAAGCCAAAATTATTGGCAATGGCGCGAAACTGGAAGAAATTATTGCCTGTCTGGATAATTTCGATTTGTGGGTGAATATCGTAACCCCAAATTAATGCCACTCACTTTTGGGGGCGCTTAAGCCCCCAAAAGTATTTATTTTAAAAATACATACAACCAATTAATACATAAAATATATAAGTTATGAATGCGGTGGCTGAATAAAGCTATTTTTATTCATCGAGAAAATAGCCATACTGACGCCTTCAATGGATATTGATATTCACTACAGATATTGTTCGCAGCAGACAGGATGTATTTAATATGCCAACAGTTCTCTCTCGCATGGCGATGCAACTCAAAAAAACAGCCTGGATAATTCCCGTCTTCATGGTTTCGGGATGCTCATTATCTCCGGCAATCCCGGTGATCGGCGCTTATTATCCCAGCTGGTTTTTCTGCGCCATTGCCAGCCTTATTTTGACGCTCATCACGAGGCGAATTATTCAGCGGGCAAATATCAATCTGGCATTTGTCGGAATTATTTATACCGCCCTTTTTGCTCTCTACGCCATGCTGTTCTGGCTGGCATTTTTCTAATCTATTTGAGACGCGCTCATGGAAAGTACGCCGAAAAAAGCTCCTCGCAGTAAATTCCCTGCTCTGTTAGTGGTTGCGTTGGCGCTGGTTGCCCTTGTTTTCGTTATCTGGCGCGTAGACAGTGCGCCATCAACTAATGACGCCTACGCGTCAGCAGATACCATTGATGTGGTGCCGGAAGTCAGCGGTCGCATTGTAGAACTGGCGGTCACCGACAACCAGGCGGTGAAACAGGGCGATTTGCTGTTCCGCATCGACCCGCGCCCGTACGAAGCCAATCTGGCGAAAGCCGAAGCCTCCCTCGCGGCGCTGGATAAGCAAATTATGCTCACCCAGCGTAGCGTTGACGCACAACAGTTTGGTGCCGACTCGGTTAATGCCACGGTAGAAAAAGCCCGTGCCGCCGCGAAACAGGCCAGCGATACATTACGCCGCACCGAGCCATTACTGAAAGAAGGTTTTGTCTCAGCGGAAGACGTTGACCGCGCAAGAACCGCACAGCGTGCGGCAGAAGCAGATCTTAATGCCGTATTGTTACAGGCGCAGTCAGCCGCCAGCGCTGTCAGCGGCATTGATGCACTCGTTGCCCAACGTGCAGCTGTTGAAGCGGATATCGCCCTGACCAAGTTGCATCTGGAAATGGCAACCGTTCGCGCGCCGTTTGATGGCCGAGTCATTTCCCTCAAAACTTCGGTTGGGCAATTTGCTTCTGCCATGCGCCCTATTTTCACCCTAATCGACACCCGTCACTGGTACGTGATCGCCAACTTCCGCGAAACCGATCTGAAAAATATTCGCTCGGGTACACCCGCAACGATTCGCCTGATGAGCGACAGCGGCAAAACCTTCGCAGGTAAAGTGGATTCGATTGGCTACGGCGTGCTACCGGATGACGGCGGCCTGGTGCTGGGCGGCCTGCCGAAAGTGTCTCGTTCTATTAACTGGGTCCGCGTTGCCCAGCGTTTTCCGGTCAAAATCATGGTTGAAAAACCTGACCCGGAAATGTTCCGCATCGGCGCTTCGGCAGTCGCTAATCTTGAGCCGCAATAATGAGCGCGCTCAACTCCCTGCCATTACCGGTGGTCAGGCTGCTGGCGTTCTTTCATGAAGAGTTAAGCGAGCGGCGACCAGGTCGCGTGCCGCAGACTATGCAACTCTGGGTAGGCTGCTTGCTGGTGATTCTGATCTCGATGACTTTTGAGATCCCTTTTGTGGCGTTATCACTGGCAGTGCTGTTTTACGGTATTCAGTCGAACGCGTTTTACACCAAATTTGTCGCGATCTTGTTTGTGGTCGCCACGATGCTGGAAATCGCCAGCCTGTTTTTGATCTACAAATGGTCATATGGCGAACCGTTGATCCGATTGATCATTGCCGGACCGATCCTGATGGGCTGTATGTTTTTGATGCGCACCCATCGGTTGGGGCTGGTCTTTTTCGCCGTCGCCATTGTCGCTATTTACGGGCAAACCTTCCCCGCCATGCTCGACTATCCGGAAGTGGTCGTGCGCTTAACCCTGTGGTGTATTGTTGTCGGCCTCTACCCGACGTTATTGATGACGTTAATCGGCGTGCTGTGGTTTCCCAGCCGCGCTATCACGCAGATGCATCAGGTGCTTAATGATCGGCTTGATGATGCCATTAGCCACCTGACGGACAGCCTCGCACCGCTACCCGAAACGCGGATTGAAAGAGAGGCGCTGGCGCTGCAAAAACTCAATGTCTTTTGCCTCGCGGACGATGCCAACTGGCGAACTCAGAGCGCATGGTGGCAAAGCTGCGTGGCAACGGTAACCTACATTTACTCGACGCTGAATCGCTACGATCCCACCTCTTTTGCTGATTCTCAGGCAATTATTGAATTTCGGCAAAAATTAGCCTCAGAAATCAACAAACTGCAGCATGCCATTGCCGAAGGTCAGTGCTGGCAAAGCGACTGGCGGATCACTGAAAGTGAAGCGATGGCGGCACGGGAATGTAACCTGGAGAATATCTGCCAGACATTGTTGCAACTGGGTCAGATGGACCCGAATACGCCGCCAACGCCCGCCGCCAAACCGCCATCAATGGTCGCCGATGCTTTTACCAATCCAGACTATATGCGCTACGCGGTAAAAACGCTGCTCGCCTGTTTGATCTGTTACACCTTCTACAGCGGCGTGGACTGGGAAGGCATTCACACCTGTATGCTGACCTGCGTGATCGTCGCTAACCCCAATGTCGGTTCGTCGTACCAGAAGATGGTGTTGCGTTTTGGCGGGGCTTTTTGCGGCGCAATTCTGGCGCTGTTATTCACGCTACTGGTCATGCCCTGGCTGGACAATATTGTCGAATTGCTGTTTGTGCTGGCACCGATTTTCCTGTTGGGCGCATGGATTGCCACCAGCTCTGAACGCTCTTCTTATATCGGCACACAGATGGTGGTCACCTTCGCGCTCGCCACGCTCGAAAACGTTTTTGGCCCGGTGTACGACCTGGTGGAAATTCGCGATCGCGCCCTGGGTATCATCATTGGTACCGTGGTGTCCGCGGTGATTTACACCTTTGTCTGGCCTGAAAGTGAAGCGCGCACACTGCCGCAAAAACTGGCTGGCGCGCTGGGTATGTTGAGTAAAGTAATGCGGATCCCACGCCAGCAGGAAGTCACGGCTCTGCGCACTTATCTGCAAATTCGCATAGGTCTGCATGCGGCGTTTAATGCCTGTGAAGAGATGTGCCAACGCGTGGCGCTGGAACGTCAACTGGATAGCGAAGAACGCGCGTTACTGATTGAACGTTCGCAAACGGTTATTCGTCAGGGCCGCGATATTCTTCACGCCTGGGATGCAACCTGGAACTCGGCGCAGGCGCTGGATAACGCACTACAGCCGGACAGAGCAGGCCTGTTTGCCGACGCACTGGAGAAATACGCCGCCGGCCTGGCAAGCGCATTCAGTCGTTCTCCTCAAATAACGCTTGAAGAAACACCCGCCTCGCAGGCCATTCTGCCGACCTTATTAAAACAGGAGCAACACGTCTGCCAGCTTTTCGCCCGCTTGCCAGACTGGACAGCCCCGGCATTAACGCCCGCCACGGAACAGGCACAAGGAGCCACGCAATGATCAATCGTCAACTTTCACGCCTGCTGTTGTGCAGCATTCTCGGCAGCACGACGCTGATTTCCGGCTGTGCCCTGGTACGTAAGGATTCTGCGCCTCATCAACAGCTCAAACCGGAACAAATCAAACTGGCCGATGATATTCATCTTGCCAGCTCCGGTTGGCCGCAGGCGCAGTGGTGGAAACAACTCAATGACCCGCAGTTGGATGCTTTGATCCAACGGACGCTAAGTGGTTCACACACCCTCGCCGAAGCGAAACTGCGGGAAGAAAAAGCGCAGTCGCAGGCCGATTTGTTAGATGCCGGTTCACAATTACAGGTCGCAGCGTTAGGGATGCTCAACCGCCAACGTGTCTCGGCGAACGGCTTTTTAAGCCCTTATGCTATGGATGCGCCAGCACTGGGTATGGACGGGCCGTACTATACGGAAGCCACAGTCGGTTTGTTTGCCGGACTGGATCTTGATTTGTGGGGTGTGCATCGCTCAGCGGTTGCCGCCGCCATTGGCGCGCATAATGCAGCGCTGGCAGAAACCGCAGCAGTAGAGCTATCGCTGACCACGGGCGTAGCGCAGCTTTATTACAGTATGCAGGCCAGCTATCAGATGCTCGATCTGTTAGAACAAACTCGCGATGTGATTGATTACGCGGTGAAAGCGCACCAGAGCAAAGTGGCGCACGGCCTGGAAGCGCAAGTGCCTTTCCACGGCGCGCGGGCGCAGATTCTGGCGGTCGATAAACAAATTGCTGCCGTTAAAGGGCAAATCACCGAAACGCGAGAATCTCTGCGTGCATTGATTGGCGCAGGAGCCAGCGATATGCCGGAGATCAAACCGGTGGCATTACCGCAAGTCCAGACCGGTATTCCGGCGACACTCTCTTATGAGTTGCTCGCCAGACGCCCGGATCTGCAAGCCATGCGCTGGTATGTTCAGGCGTCATTAGATCAGGTGGATTCCGCGCGGGCGCTGTTCTATCCGAGCTTTGATATCAAAGCGTTTTTCGGCCTGGATTCTATCCACCTGGATACCTTATTCAAAAAAACCAGTCGCCAGTTCAACTTCATTCCTGGTCTGAAATTGCCGCTGTTTGACGGTGGACGGTTGAATGCCAATCTCGAAGGCACGCGCGCCGCCAGCAACATGATGATTGAACGTTACAACCAGTCAGTGCTGAATGCGGTGCGCGACGTTGCCGTCAACGGCACGCGTCTGCAAACGCTCAACGACGAGCGAGAGATGCAGGCTGAACGCGTGGAAGCAACGCGCTTCACCCAGCGCGCTGCCGAGGCCGCCTATCAACGCGGCTTAACCAGCCGCTTACAGGCCACCGAAGCCCGGTTGCCTGTGCTTGCCGAGGAGATGTCATTACTGATGCTGGACAGCCGCCGGGTGATCCAAAGCATTCAGTTGATGAAATCGCTGGGTGGCGGGTATCAGGCGGCTCCCGTCTTCGAGAAAAAATAAAATGTCAGCCGCGTGATGGCTGTCACGCGGTATTTCGTTTCGTCACGTCAAAACTGACGACAGCCTGTTTTTCGTCAGAGTTTTGAACAAATAGTGCCCGTAATATCAGGGAATGACCCCAAATAAAATGTGGCATAAAAGATGCATACTGTAGTCGAGAGCGCGTATGCGTGATTTGATTAACTGGAGCGAGACCGATGAAAAAAGTCGTCACGGTTTGCCCCTATTGCGCATCAGGTTGCAAAATCAACCTGGTCGTCGATAACGGCAAAATCGTCCGGGCGGAGGCAGCGCAGGGGAAAACCAACCAGGGTACCCTGTGTCTGAAGGGTTATTATGGCTGGGACTTCATTAACGATACCCAGATCCTGACCCCGCGCCTGAAAACCCCCATGATTCGTCGCCAGCGTGGCGGCAAACTCGAACCTGTTTCCTGGGATGAGGCACTGAATTACGTTGCCGAGCGCCTGAGCGCCATCAAAGAGAAGTACGGTCCGGATGCCATCCAGACGACCGGCTCCTCGCGTGGTACGGGTAACGAAACCAACTATGTAATGCAAAAATTTGCGCGCGCCGTTATTGGTACCAATAACGTTGACTGCTGCGCTCGTGTCTGACACGGCCCATCGGTTGCAGGTCTGCACCAATCGGTCGGTAATGGCGCAATGAGCAATGCTATTAACGAAATTGATAATACCGATTTAGTGTTCGTTTTCGGGTACAACCCGGCGGATTCCCACCCTATCGTGGCGAATCACGTAATTAACGCTAAACGTAACGGGGCGAAAATTATCGTCTGCGATCCGCGCAAAATTGAAACTGCGCGCATTGCTGACATGCACATTGCACTGAAAAACGGCTCGAATATCGCGCTGTTGAATGCGATGGGCCATGTCATTATTGAAGAAAATCTGTACGACAAAGCGTTCGTCGCTTCCCGTACAGAAGGCTTTGAAGAGTATCGTAAAATCGTTGAAGGCTACACGCCGGAGTCGGTTGAAGATATCACCGGCGTCAGCGCCAGTGAGATTCGTCAGGCGGCTCGGATGTATGCCCAGGCGAAAAGCGCCGCCATCCTGTGGGGCATGGGTGTAACCCAGTTCTACCAGGGCGTGGAAACCGTGCGTTCTCTGACCAGCCTCGCGATGCTGACTGGTAACCTCGGTAAGCCGCATGCGGGTGTAAACCCGGTTCGTGGGCAAAACAACGTGCAGGGTGCCTGCGATATGGGCGCGCTGCCAGATACTTACCCTGGCTACCAGTACGTGAAAGATCCGGCTAACCGCGAGAAATTCGCCAAAGCCTGGGGTGTAGAGAGTTTGCCAGCACATACCGGTTATCGCATCAGCGAGCTGCCGCATCGCGCAGCGCATGGTGAAGTGCGTGCCGCGTACATTATGGGCGAAGATCCGCTACAAACTGACGCGGAGCTGTCGGCAGTACGTAAAGCCTTTGAAGATCTGGAACTGGTCATCGTTCAGGACATCTTTATGACCAAAACCGCGTCGGCGGCGGATGTCATTTTACCGTCAACGTCGTGGGGCGAGCATGAAGGCGTGTTTACTGCGGCTGACCGTGGCTTCCAGCGTTTCTTCAAGGCGGTTGAACCGAAGTGGGATCTGAAAACGGACTGGCAGATTATCAGTGAAATCGCCACCCGTATGGGTTATCCGATGCACTACAACAACACCCAGGAGATCTGGGACGAGTTGCGTCACCTGTGCCCGGATTTCTACGGTGCGACTTACGAGAAAATGGGCGAACTGGGCTTCATTCAGTGGCCTTGCCGCGATACTTCAGATGCCGATCAGGGGACTTCTTATTTGTTTAAAGAGAAGTTTGATACCCCGAACGGTCTGGCGCAGTTCTTCACCTGCGACTGGGTAGCGCCAATCGACAAACTCACCGACGAGTATCCGATGGTACTGTCAACGGTGCGTGAAGTCGGTCACTACTCTTGCCGTTCGATGACCGGTAACTGTGCGGCACTGGCGGCGCTGGCTGATGAACCTGGCTACGCACAAATCAATACCGAAGACGCCAAACGTCTGGGTATTGAAGATGAGGCATTGGTTTGGGTGCACTCGCGTAAAGGCAAAATTATCACCCGTGCGCAGGTCAGCGATCGTCCGAACAAAGGGGCGATTTACATGACCTACCAGTGGTGGATTGGTGCCTGTAACGAGCTGGTTACCGAAAACTTAAGCCCGATTACGAAAACGCCGGAATACAAATACTGCGCCGTGCGCGTCGAGCCGATCGCCGATCAGCGCGCCGCCGAGCAGTACGTGATTGACGAGTACAACAAGTTGAAAACTCGCCTGCGCGAAGCGGCATTGGCGTAATACAGTCCTTTCTACAGCCTCCTGTTGGAGGCTGTTTTTTTATCCATTCGAACTCTTTATACTGGTCACTCCCTACCCAATCGTATTATCAAAATGAAAAAAATTATCGCATTGATGTTGTTTTTGACATTCTTTGCCCACGCGAACGACTCCGAGCCTGGCAGTCAGTATTTAAAGGCAGCAGAGGCCGGGGACCGACGCGCACAATATTTTCTTGCCGACAGCTGGTTTAGCTCCGGCGATTTGAGCAAAGCCGAATATTGGGCACAGAAAGCCGCCGACAGCGGTGATGCTGATGCCTGCGCACTGTTAGCGCAGATCAAAATCACCAATCCGGTCAGTCTGGACTATCCACAAGCAAAAGTTCTTGCAGAGAAAGCGGCGCAAGCAGGCAGTAAAGAAGGTGAAGTGACGCTGGCGCATATTCTGGTGAATACTCAAGCGGGTAAACCGGATTATCCAAAGGCGATTTCGCTGTTAGAAAACGCCTCGGAAGATCTGGAGAACGACTCCGCCGTCGATGCCCAAATGCTGCTTGGTTTGATTTACGCCAACGGCGTGGGCATTAAGGCCGACGATGACAAGGCAACCTGGTATTTCAAACGCAGCTCTGCGATTTCCCGAACCGGTTATTCCGAGTACTGGGCGGGAATGATGTTCTTAAATGGTGAAGAAGGTTTTATCGAGAAGAACAAACAGAAGGCGCTGCACTGGCTGAACCTGAGCTGTATGGAAGGGTTTGATACCGGGTGTGAAGAGTTTGAAAAATTAACTAACGGTTAATGTAGGCCTGATAAGACGCGGCAAGCGTCGCATCAGGCATTGATGTCGGATGCGGCGTAAACGCCTTATCCGACCTACAAAATCACGCTAAATCAGGCTATTGCGCAGTCTGGCGTAGGCCTGATAAGACGCGGTAAGCGTCGCATCAGATATTGATGTCGGATGCGGCGTAAACGCCTTATCCGACCTACAAAATCACCCTAAATCAAGCTATTGCGCTGTCTGGCGTAGGCCTGATAAGACGCGGCAAGCGTCGCATCAGGCATCCACACATTGCCGGGTGTATGTCCCCGGCAATCCTCAATTATTGATCCGCAGTTTTATCAAATTTGCCCAGCACTTCGCGCTCATAAGCCAGCGCTTTCTTACGGTCAAATTTGTGTTCCCACTTGGCAATCACCAGCACCGCCAGCGCGTTACCCACCACATTCAGTGCCGTACGTGCCATGTCGAGGATACGGTCAACACCGGCAATAAACGCCAGACCTTCCAGCGGGATCCCTACGCTGCCCAGCGTTGCCAGCAACACCACAAACGACACGCCCGGCACGCCAGCAATCCCTTTCGAGGTCACCATCAGCGTCAGCACCAGAATGATTTCCTGCCAGATGGACAGGTCAATGCCATACAACTGCGCGATGAAAATAGCGGCAATACTTTGATACAGCGTCGAACCATCAAGGTTAAAAGAGTAACCGGTCGGCACCACGAAACTGGTGATCGACGCCGGTGCACCGTAGGCTTCCATCTTCTCAATAATTCGCGGCAACACGCTTTCAGAGCTGGCAGTGGAGTACGCCAGAATCAGCTCATCTTTCAGAATACGAATCAGGATCCAGACGCTTAACCCGCACAGGCGCGCCACAATTCCCAGCACTACCAGCGCGAAGAACAGAATGGCGAAATGCACCAGCAGCACCAGTTTCGCCAGTGGCCACAGAGACGAGAAACCAAAGTTAGCCACCGTCACCGCAATCAGCGCAAACACACCCACCGGCGCATAACGCATCACCATATGAGTCACTTTAAACATGGTTTCAGAGATGGAGCGGAACACGGTCACCAGCGGTTCACGATGCGTCGCGGGCAGGGAGGAAAGCCCCAGACCAAACAGTACCGAGAAGAAGATGATCGGTAACATTTCGCCTTTCGCCATCGACGCCACAATGTTCGTCGGCACCAGAGACAAAATCGTGCCCATAATACCGTGGGAACTGCTCTGTACCGCTTCTGTAGTGCTCTGATATTTCGAGATATCGACGGTTGCCAGCTGCGACATATCCACCCCGGCACCGGGCTGGAAGACGTTCGCCAGGGTGATCCCCAGAATGATGGCGACAGTGGTGATCACCTCGAAATAGATAATGGTTTTCGCGCCAATACGCCCGAGCTGTTTGGCATCACCAACACCCGCGATACCCACCACCAGCGTGGAGATCACAATCGGCACAACAATCATTTTGATCAGATGGATGAAGATATCACCCGCCGGAGAGAGCAAATTGACGACCAGCCAGTCGCGGCTGTCGCTATGGTAGTGCAGGTAGCTTCCCAGGAGAATGCCCAGCACCATAGCAAACAGAATCTGCCAGGCCAGGCTGAATTTTATATTTTTCATCAGAATAACTTCCTCAATGGAGCGCCGTTCCCCGTTCAGAAACGCGAGAACGTGACATACTGCCAGGGCATGAATTGTGTTGCGTTGGTTTGTAGATTTTTTTAACGCTTATGATCAGTATCATTTGCGCGGTATGTTGCGCAACCCTTTAACAACAGAGCTTTTCGCTGCATTAATGCATAATAACGCGAGTTTATGGCAGGATTAATGAATAACCATTTGTTATGGAAAGATTTTTATTTGTTTAACCTGCAATAATACTGATTAGTGATTATTTTGGGCATATGTTCATTCGATTATTTTTTATGCAGCTCAATAACATAATCTTCATCACCAGATGATTAATCTGATCTCCGCTGCAACAGTTTCGCCAAATTAATCGACTCGACCAGCTGTGTCCGGTTGATCCGGGGTGAGTTGAGATCCATCACTTTTTGCCATAGTTCGATGGCTTGCGCGTAATTCGCCTGCATAAACGCATCGGAAGCCAGCAGCATCAGAGCGGTGATTTCGTTAGAGTCCAGCGCGAGGGCTTTGTCGATCATTGCGCGAGTCTGGGCGGTCATATGCTGGCTGGCCTGGTAATAAAGCACCGTCGCCAGCGCCGCATACAGTTCAGCGTTCTCACCACGTAGTTGCAACGCCTGACGGTACGCCAGCAGCGAATTGCTGTAATCGTTTTGCCACAGATAATACTCGCCCAGTAACGCCCATTGTTCGCTGTTTTGTGGATTAGCGCGGATTTTATCCTGCAATGCCTGAAGCTGCGCTTCCGGGGTTTGCTGGCTGGCAAACTGATGTAGCGGATCGCGCTGACGCTGATACTCCGCACGTACCGCCTGCCATTTTGGGCTTAACAGATAACTGCCGATACAGAGAAATACCATCAATATCGTGAGTGTTGTCAGCATTTTCACCGGTATTTGAGGCTGTTTCATCGCTTCGCCCTTACCCGCCAGAGGATCAGTATCATCAGCAGTAACAACACCACTGGCAGCGCCCACAACACCAGCGTCTGACCGGTTAACGGTGGGTTATAGCGAACAAAATCTCCGTAGCGTTCGGTCATCCAGCCAATGATTTCGACTTCACTTTTCCCCTCCGCCACCATGCTGTAAACCTGATGGCGCATACTGACTGCCACCGGCGCATTGGATTCCAGTAAGTTCTGATTCTGGCACTGCGGGCAGCGTAACTGGCTGGCAATATTTAACGCCTGTTCCTGTTGTTGCGGATTGGCGAATTGCCAGGTGTCTACAACCTGAGCGCGCGCAAAACAGGTAAATAACAGCAGTAGCGTGAGAAGCCCTTTATTCATCGCGCTTCCTCCCCCGCCATCCGCTTAACAATGCGCCCGCAATCATCAACAATCCTCCCCCCCAGATCCAGCGCACACCGCGTTGTACATACAAACGAAAAGCGTAACGATCCGGTCCGGTTTTCTCGCCCATGACCGCATACCAGTCATGGATGCCGTTCCAGCGAATTGACGGTTCCATCATTTGCTGACGACGTGCTTCGTAAAAACGCCGCTCCGGCGTTAATTCACCAATGCGTTGCTGATGGTCAAACAGCGCCACTATCGCTTTTTCGCTGGTGTAATTGCCTTTGGCTTGCAGATCGAGGCGCTCAAAACGGAAGGTGTATCCTGCCAGAGTCACCTGCTGACCCGGCTGTAAATTCAGGCTGATCTCCTGATGGCTGACGCTTGAAACCACGATCCCCGCGGCAAATAACAGCACACCCGCATGCGCCAGCAGCGCCGGAAGCTGCACGCGTTTGCCAGAGACAAACGTCGCCAGCACAATCACCACCAGCATCAACAGACCAAACGGTAACGTCGCGCGGTTAAAATACGGCGCGCCAACGGAGAGGCGTCCCCAGCCCAGCAGGCCGTAAATCATCGGATAAAGCGTTCCCACCAGCACTATCAGTAGCACTGCGCAAAACAGCAACAGCGTAGCGAGGATTAACATTTCCCGCGATAACCCCGAAAAACGCACCGCCGGGCCACCGTCCCGCGCTCGCCAGCCATACAGAGCCAGAGACGCAAGGCTAATCAGTGCAAACAGGCTGAACAACGGCACGGCGCGGACGTTATCCAGTGCGAACGCATGAACCGAAACCAGAATGCCAGAACGGACAATTAAGGTGCCCAGCAGCGACAGCATCAGAGTAACTATCGCCAGTAACAGCGACCAGTGGCGGAAAATCCCCCGCTGGCGTGTCAGGGACAAACTGTGCAGCAGCGCAGTGGCAGAAAGCCAGGGTAATAAAGAGGCGTTTTCCACCGGGTCCCAGAACCACCAGCCGCCCCAGCCCAGTTCGCAATAGGCCCACCAGGAACCAAGGATGATCCCCGCCGTTAATGCGCTCCAGCCAGGTAGTGCCCAACGCCAGCAAATTCGGGCGTTGACACCATCAAACTCGCCGCGCAGTAGACTCGCCAGCGCCACGCTCGCCGCTACCATCAAACCGCCATAGCCAAGATAAAGCAGCGGTGGATGAAAGATAAGACCGGGATGTTGCAGCATCGGATTGAGATCGCGACCTTCGATTGCTGGTGGAAATATCCGCACGAAGGGATCGGACCACAGCACCACAAACAGTAGCAGTGCGGCGAGCATGAGAGATAAAACGGCTAGCGTCAGCGGAAATAGCGGATCGGTTTGCTGCCGATAATGCCAGGCAAACAGCGCGCTCCACGCGGAAAGGAGTAGCACCCAAAGTAGCAGCGAACCTTCATGCCCTCCCCACACTGCCGCCAGTTTGAGTTCCCACGACAGCAGGCTGTAGCTATGTTGGGCGACATAAATGACCGAGAAATCGCTGATGAGAAAACAATACGTCAGTACGCCAAAAGCGATCAGC
Source organism: Escherichia sp. KS167_9B (assembly GCF_030295215.1). Lineage (NCBI taxonomy): Bacteria > Pseudomonadati > Pseudomonadota > Gammaproteobacteria > Enterobacterales > Enterobacteriaceae > Escherichia > Escherichia sp. KS167_9B. The sequence continues at coordinate 4,986,348 of NZ_AP025754.1, read as the reverse complement.
AGGAGCGCGAACTGTGCCAGAGTGCCGATGCAAGTGAGTCGCATCATGGCAGGCCAGCGCAACCGCACTCCCGCAAAGGTTGTCAACGGGGTCAACACGTTGACCCCAAGACTTAACAACAACGCCAGAAAACCGACTTCAGGAAGGAATACGTCCAGAAACCACCTCTTTTCTGGCTTACGCCACCGTCAACTGCCCAGCGTAGAGAATGAAAAAGCGCAGCATCAACACCCCGACCAGGCTGGCCCCACACGCCGCCAGCACGGCAGGAATCCCGGAACTGCGATTGACCCACGGTTTGAGCAACATTGGCACAATCAGCCCCAGCCCGGCGACACCAAGCCAGAACCACCACGTCCAGAAACCACCGCCCAATGCTGCCACCAGCGCACGCACTTTGCCGTCATCGCCCAGCGCCAGGCCAACAAAAAACGCCACCAGCAGGAAGATTTCGCCCCATACCACAGGGATTTCCATCCGGTGAACAAAGTGCGCTTCCGTGGAATGCGGATTACTGCGCTGGCGTATCGCCATAGCGATCAACGCCACCGCCGCACCGGACGAGATGCCGGAGAAGAGGAATAGCACCGGTAAAATCGGATTATTGAGGAACGGATATGATTTCAGCGCAGACAGCAGAAAGCCGGTATAAGCCCCCAGCAACACCGCCAGCACCAGCATCAGCGTTTCCAGTCCGCGGTGAACGGGCGTCAGCAGGCTCAGAACCTTTTGCACAATTCCCAGCTTCGGCAACCAGCGTTGTTGCAGGGCAAGCAAATCATGTTCAAAGATTTTCGCCAGCCACAACACCAGCACCACCATGTAGAGCTGAAACAGCATCACCCCCATCGACATCACTGAGGTAAAACTGTAGTGGAACATCAGCTTCCAGAAGGTCCACGGTCTTGTCAGGTGGAAGACGAGGATCAACAGACCGAGGATCACCGCGCCAGGCCCGACAATCAGCGTGGTGCGCAGCAACGTACTGTCTGCACCGCCCGCCTGTGGGTAGAAGCGACGTAACAGCACGGCCAGCGTCACCAGACCGGCAGAAATACCAATCAAAAACAGGTAGATGGCAATCGGCCAGTCCCACACCAGCGATTCAAAATGAAATGCGGAAGTCTGCGTCATTGGCTCACCTCCCCGTATTTAAACGGTACGCGGTACAGCTTCGGTTTGGTTCCCAGCGCCAGCTTGTAGCGGTAAGTGGGCTTCTGGCGTAGCAGTTGCGAAATCTCACTGTTGGGATCGTCCAGATTGCCAAACGTCAGCGCCTTCGTCGGGCAAGCCTCAACGCACGCGGGGAGCTTACCGGCCTGCAAATTGGTCTTACGGCAGAAATCGCATTTGTCCGCCGTCTTCGTGACCGGATGGATAAAGCGCACGCGGTACGGACAGGCGGCGATGCAGTACTGACAACCGACGCAGAGATCTAGGTTAACATCGACAATCCCGCTGGCAGCATCGCGAAAAGACGCACCCGTTGGGCAGACGTCAACGCACGGTGCATGGTCGCAGTGCTGGCAAGACTTACGAAAGAAGCGATATTTCACATCAGGAAATTCGCCCTGCGGCTCGCTACGAATAATTGTCAGGCGCGAGACGCCTTCCGGCACCTTGTTCACTTCCCGACAAGCATCCATACAGGCAGTACAGCCGATGCATAACGACTCGTCATGCACCATGCCGTAACGCACCCCATTGATATTCAACGTTTTCGCCACCACGCGTCCTGCGGTGCCGCTGACGGCTGCCAGCACGCCGACGCCGGTGAGAAACTGGCGACGAGACCAGGTCATGGCTGCTCCTTAAGCAACGGAACAGACGCCGGGTTAAAGTTCGGATTGGTGCGCTGATCGCTGTGGCAATCGACGCAAATCTTAATCCGTCCTTTGTCACTTAACGTCTGCATCGTATCTTGCTGTGGATGCAGGGAATGGCAGCTGGCGCACGCCACTTTGGTTACGTGGACATCGTGCGGCCAGAACGCTTTTTGCAACTGTTCCGGCAGATGGCAGGACATACAGACGCTGTTCTGCTCTCCAACCTTGTACATCGGCTCGTTAAAGCGCATCACATCTTTCACCCCTTCGCGGTGTTGCGGTGATGGCTGGCCGTGACAGTTGGTGCAGGTGACCGGCAGTTTGTTATTCGGGTTGATAACAGAAGCATGTTTGCCATGCATACCTTCGGTATCTGGTTTATGACAGTCCAGACAGGCGGCATCCGGGTTACGCTGCTGGGTAACTTCGTAGCGATCACCAGATGCCTGCGCCGCAGGGGTAGCGGTAATTCCGTTCAGGCTCCACAACAGGCCCGACGCCAGCACCCCGGCAGTTAATAACGAACGTAATACGCTCATATTCACTCCATTGTGTTTTCCGCCCCTTGCGAGGCGGAACAGGGTTATTGGCTTAACAGACCGTTTTTACGTGCCTGCTCTTCCCACTGCGGGATCACCGTTTTGATAAAGTCCTGCTTCTCAGCCTTGATTTGTTCCATGTTCAGGCCAATGGCCTGCTGGGCTTTCTCTTTGGTCGAGATATCCGGGATCGGGATTTCATGGGTGATGCCTTTGGTCGCCAGCAGGCGCGCCAGTTTGGTGCGCGCATCCGCCGCTTTATCCATCGCCGTACCGAGCATCCTCAGACCTTCTTCCGGTGCGTGCATATGAATGCCGTGGGAAGCGATCGCCAGATCCCAACGCCACTGGGCATGACGAATATCGTCCTGAATGGGCTTCATTTCGGCTTCTGTCGCGCCTGCGTCCAGCGCCGCTTTCGCTTCGAAGTGAGCGTGAACCAGTTGATCTTCAACCTTGATTTTCAGGTCGTTAATCGACTGCTTACGTTCCGCGACCACTTTTTGCAAGGCAGCTTTGTCCTGGGTATGGCAGTTCGCACAAGTCTGGGCGAAGTTATCAAACGGATTACCAATTTTATGGTCGGTGTAGAGTTTGCCTTCGGCGTTCTGCACTTTTGGCATATGGCAGTCGATACAGGTCACGTTGTTTTTACCGTGAATGCCCGCTGTCCAGGTTTCATATTCCGGGTGCTGCGCTTTCAGCATTGGCGTTTTCGACAGGGAGTTAGTCCAGTCAGAGAAGGCAATTTTGTCGTAATACTGCTCCATATTTTCGACTTTCATGCCGTCATCCCACGGGAATTTAACGGCTTTGTTTTTGCCATCGAAGTAATACTCCACATGGCACTGACCGCAAACCATCGATTGCTGGTCGAAACGTCCGGCTTTCTCAAAAGGTTTACCAATGGCTTCCATCGCACGAGCCGCATACGGACGGGAAAGGGTTAATTCCGGTTTGCCTTTGGCGAATTCTGGTGAGGCGGTGTTATGACAATCGGCACAACCTAAGTTGTTGACGATTTCCGGGCCGCCACGCGCCCATTTACCATGGAAGTAGCCATCTTCGCCGTCTTTCTGGATCAGACGCGCCACATCCGGGCTTTTACAACTCCAGCATGCCATCGGTAGCGGACCATCTTCAGCGTTTTTCGGCGCACCGGTACGCAGGGTTTCACGCACATCGGTCACAGCAAAGGCATGTCCACGCGGCTTGTTGTAATCGCGCGAGAAAGGATACCCCGCCCACAGGATCACCAGCCGTGGATCTTCCGCCAGGGCGTCAACACGCTCTGACTGTTCAGAGGTGGCTTTCCAGGAGAGATATTGATCGGGATGCTGCGGGGCAAAGGTTTCATTCTTCGCTTCCACAGTTACAGGTTTTGCGGGAGCAGCCGTTTGTTCAGCGTGAACAGAAGTGAAAAAGAAAAAAGGAATCAATAAGCTGAAGATACGGCGTGCGTTTATTTTTATCCTTGTCATAGGGGCTTCATCCGAATTGCGCCATTGTTGCAATGGCGGTTTTTATTGTTTTTCACGACAGTAACCGCACCTACACTGTCATGACATTGCTCGCCCCTATGTGTAACAAATAACCACACTGTGAATGTTGTCTTTAATCAATTGTAAGTGCATGTGAAATACCACTTTAGAGTTAGTCAGTATCTTCCTCTTTTTCAACAGCATGCATAACTGCATGTTCCTCAAAGAATTAATCAACTTTTGTTGCTGACCTTCAAAAATTACCCTGCCGTTTATTTGCACAATTCTACTTTTGCGTGATCTGTCGCCCAAATACTAAACAAAACTGCCAATACCCCTACATTTAACGCTTATGCCACATATTATTAACATCCTACAAGGAGAACAAAAGCATGAGTCAAATTCACAAACACACCATTCCTGCCAACATCGCAGACCGTTGCCTGATAAACCCTCAGCAGTACGAGGCGATGTATCAACAATCTATTAACGCACCAGATACCTTCTGGGGCGAACAGGGAAAAATTCTCGACTGGATCAAACCTTACCAGAAGGTGAAAAACACCTCCTTTGCCCCGGGTAATGTGTCCATTAAATGGTACGAGGATGGCACGCTGAATCTGGCGGCGAACTGCCTTGACCGCCATCTGCAAGAAAACGGCGATCGCACCGCCATCATCTGGGAAGGCGACGACGCCAGCCAGAGCAAACATATCAGCTATAAAGAGCTGCATCGCGATGTTTGCCGCTTCGCCAATACCCTGCTCGAGCTGGGCATTAAAAAAGGTGATGTAGTGGCGATTTATATGCCGATGGTGCCGGAAGCTGCGGTCGCAATGCTGGCCTGCGCCCGCATTGGCGCGGTGCATTCGGTGATTTTCGGCGGCTTCTCACCAGAGGCCGTTGCCGGACGCATTATCGATTCCAACTCACGGTTGGTGATCACTTCTGACGAAGGTGTGCGCGCTGGGCGCAGTATTCCGCTGAAGAAAAACGTCGATGACGCGCTGAAAAATCCGAATGTCACTAGCGTTGAGCATGTGGTGGTACTGAAGCGTACTGGCGGAAAAATTGACTGGCAGGAAGGGCGCGATCTGTGGTGGCACGATCTGATTGAGCAAACGAGCGATCAGCACCAGGCGCAAGAGATGAACGCCGAAGATCCGCTGTTTATTCTCTATACCTCCGGTTCCACCGGGAAGCCGAAAGGCGTGCTGCACACTACCGGCGGTTATCTGGTGTACGCGGCGCTGACCTTTAAATATGTCTTTGATTATCATCCTGGCGATATCTACTGGTGCACCGCCGATGTGGGCTGGGTTACCGGGCACAGTTATTTGCTGTACGGCCCGCTGGCATGCGGCGCGACCACGCTGATGTTTGAAGGCGTACCGAACTGGCCGACGCCTGCCCGTATGGCCCAGGTGGTGGACAAGCATCAGGTCAATATTCTCTATACCGCGCCCACGGCGATCCGCGCGCTGATGGCAGAAGGCGATAAAGCGATCGAAGGCACTGACCGTTCGTCGCTGCGCATTCTCGGTTCCGTAGGCGAGCCAATCAACCCGGAAGCGTGGGAGTGGTACTGGAAGAAGATCGGCAACGAGAAATGTCCGGTGGTCGATACCTGGTGGCAGACCGAAACTGGCGGTTTCATGATCACGCCGCTGCCTGGCGCTACCGAGCTGAAAGCCGGTTCGGCAACACGTCCGTTCTTCGGCGTGCAACCGGCGCTGGTCGATAACGAAGGTAACCCGCTGGAAGGGGCTACCGAAGGCAGCCTGGTGATCACCGACTCCTGGCCGGGTCAGGCGCGTACATTGTTTGGCGATCATGAGCGTTTTGAACAGACCTACTTCTCCACCTTCAAAAATATGTATTTCAGCGGCGACGGCGCGCGTCGTGATGAAGATGGCTATTACTGGATCACCGGGCGTGTGGACGACGTGCTGAACGTCTCCGGTCACCGTCTGGGGACGGCAGAGATTGAGTCGGCGCTGGTGGCGCATCCGAAAATTGCCGAAGCCGCTGTCGTGGGTATTCCGCACAATATTAAAGGTCAGGCGATCTACGCCTACGTCACGCTTAATCACGGGGAGGAACCGTCACCAGAACTGTACGCAGAAGTCCGCAACTGGGTGCGTAAAGAGATTGGCCCGCTGGCGACGCCAGACGTGCTGCACTGGACCGACTCCCTGCCTAAAACCCGCTCCGGCAAAATTATGCGCCGTATTCTGCGCAAAATTGCGGCGGGCGATACCAGCAACCTGGGCGATACCTCGACGCTTGCCGATCCTGGCGTAGTCGAGAAGCTGCTTGAAGAGAAGCAGGCTATCGCGATGCCCTCGTAACTCTCAATTGCCGGATGCGATCCGGGCAACAAGTCGGAAACGATTTGTAGGCCTGATAAGACGCGACAGCGTCGCATCAGGCATTGATTGCCGGATGCGGCGTATAACGCCTTATCCGGCCTACATAAGGCAAGGGTTACCTGGGCGTTAACCCGCTCCCATAAGGGCGCGGGAATTAAAACAATCCCTACATTACCTCTGGAGAATCTGTGATGAATGGCACTATTTATCAGCGGATAGAAGACAATGCGCATTTCAGGGAGTTAGTCGAAAAACGGCAACGGTTTGCCACCATCCTGTCGATTATTATGCTGGCAGTTTATATCGGCTTTATTTTACTGATCGCCTTCGCGCCCGGCTGGCTGGGCACCCCGCTGAATCCGAACACCAGCGTCACACGCGGTATTCCGATTGGTGTTGGAGTGATCGTGATCTCCTTTGTTCTCACCGGTATCTACATCTGGCGGGCGAACGGCGAATTCGACCGTCTTAATAATGAAGTCCTGCATGAGGTACAAGCATCATGAAAAGAGTTCTGACGGCGCTTGCCGCCACACTCCCTTTCGCAGCTAACGCCGCGGATGCTATTAGCGGGGCCGTAGAGCGCCAGCCAACGAACTGGCAGGCGATTATTATGTTCCTGATTTTCGTCGTGTTTACGCTCGGCATTACCTACTGGGCGTCAAAACGCGTACGTTCGCGTAATGACTACTACACCGCAGGCGGCAATATCACCGGTTTCCAGAACGGGCTGGCGATTGCCGGGGACTATATGTCTGCCGCCTCATTTTTGGGTATCTCCGCGCTGGTGTTTACCTCCGGCTATGATGGCTTAATTTACTCGCTGGGCTTCCTGGTGGGCTGGCCGATCATTCTGTTCCTGATTGCCGAACGTCTGCGTAACCTCGGTCGCTACACCTTTGCCGATGTAGCCTCGTACCGCCTGAAACAGGGGCCAATCCGTATTCTTTCGGCCTGTGGTTCTCTGGTGGTGGTGGCGCTTTACCTTATCGCCCAGATGGTGGGGGCAGGTAAACTCATCGAGCTGCTGTTTGGCCTTAATTATCACGTCGCCGTGGTGCTGGTCGGTGTACTGATGATGATGTACGTCCTGTTCGGCGGCATGCTGGCGACCACCTGGGTACAGATTATCAAAGCTGTGCTGTTGCTGTTCGGTGCCAGCTTTATGGCCTTTATGGTGATGAAACACGTCGGCTTTAGCTTCAACAATCTGTTCAGCGAAGCGATGGCGGTACACCCGAAAGGTGTCGATATCATGAAGCCGGGCGGATTGGTGAAAGATCCCATCTCCGCGCTGTCGCTGGGTCTGGGGCTGATGTTTGGTACGGCGGGCTTACCGCACATTCTGATGCGTTTCTTTACGGTCAGCGATGCCCGCGAAGCGCGTAAGAGCGTGTTCTACGCCACCGGATTTATGGGCTACTTCTATATCCTGACCTTTATTATCGGCTTTGGTGCGATCATGCTGGTCGGTGCGAATCCGGAATATAAAGACGCGGCGGGCCATCTGATTGGTGGTAACAACATGGCGGCAGTTCACCTGGCCAATGCCGTGGGCGGTAACCTGTTCCTCGGCTTTATTTCAGCGGTTGCTTTCGCCACCATTCTTGCGGTGGTTGCGGGACTGACGCTGGCAGGCGCTTCCGCGGTTTCGCATGACCTGTACGCTAACGTCTTCAAAAAAGGCGCGACTGAACGTGAAGAACTGCGAGTATCGAAAATCACCGTCCTGATTTTGGGCGTGATTGCGATTATCCTCGGTGTGCTGTTTGAGAATCAGAACATCGCCTTTATGGTGGGCCTGGCGTTTGCCATCGCGGCGAGCTGTAACTTCCCGATCATTCTGCTTTCCATGTACTGGTCGAAACTGACCACTCGTGGCGCGATGCTGGGCGGCTGGCTGGGGCTGATTACCGCAGTGGTACTGATGATTCTCGGCCCTACCATTTGGGTACAGATCCTCGGTCACGAAAAAGCCATCTTCCCGTACGAATACCCGGCGCTGTTCTCTATCAGCGTGGCATTCCTCGGCATCTGGTTCTTCTCGGCAACGGATAATTCAGCGGAAGGTGCGCGCGAGCGTGAACTGTTCCGTGCGCAGTTTATCCGCTCCCAGACCGGCTTTGGTGTTGAGCAAGGCCGCGCGCATTAATCTCTACCCTTCCCCGGTCGCTTGATCGGGGAATACTCTTCCTCTCCAATATGCATCATCTTTTCCCATAATATTAAACAAATAAACTCATTAAAAAAATGAGCGATTTTTGACAGTCGTAGAAAATGATAATGCAGAGAATATGCCTTTTCTTTCTTGTTAATTATAAGGATATTTTATGCGCTATAATGGTTTAAATAATATGTTTTTCCCTCTTTGCCTGATTAACGATAACCACTCTGTCACAAGTCCATCACATACAAAGAAAACAAAATCAGATAATTATAGCAAACATCATAAAGACACGTTAATTGACAATAAAGCCCTCTCTCTTTTCAAAATGGATGATCATGAAAAAGTGATAGGCTTGATTCAGAAAATGAAAAGAACTTATGATACTTTACCATCAGGAAAAATCACTAAAGAAACTGACAGGAAAATTCATAAATATTTTATAGATATAGCTTTATATGCAAGTAATAAATATGACGATAGAATTACGAGAAGAGTTTACCTTAATAAAGATAAGGAAGTGTCAATTAAGGTAGTGTATTTTATAAATAATGTCACTGTCCATAATAATACTATCGAAATCCCACAGACAGTAAATGGTGGTTACGATTTTTCACACCTTAGCCTGAAAGGTATCAGGATTAAAGATGAAGATTTATCCAATTCGGATTTTGCAGGTTGCAGACTACAAAATGCTATTTTCCAGGGCTGTAATATGTATCAAACGAATTTTAATTTTGCCATAATGGAAAAAATAATTTTTGATAATTGTATTCTCGATGACTCAAATTTCGCTCAGATAAAAATGACTGACGGAACTCTAAATGCATGCTCCGCTATGCATGTTGAATTCTTCAATGCAACAATGATTAGAGCTAAAATTAAAAATACCTTCCTTGACTATTCAAATTTTTATATGGCGTACATGGCTGAGGTGAATCTTTATAAAGTAATAGCGCCATATGTTAATTTATTTAGAGCCGACCTTAGTTTCTCTAAACTCGATTTAATTAACTTTGAACATGCTAATCTTTCTCGCGTCAACCTGAACAAAGCAACCCTCCAGAATATAAACTTAATTAATAGCAAACTCTTTTTTACGCGGCTGACAAATACGTTCCTCGAAATGGTTATATGTACCGATTCTAATATGGCTAATGCTAATTTTAATAATGCCAATTTAAGCAATTGCCATTTCAACTGTTCTATTTTAACAAAAGCCTGGATGTTTAATACCCGTTTCTATCGGGTTAATTTCGATGAGGCTATCGTCCAGGGAATGGGCATATCCATTCTCCGTGGGGAGGATAATATTCCCATTAATAGTGATATCCTGATAACACTACAGAAACTCTTTGAAGAGGATTGTGCCACTCATACTGGCATGTCACAAACTGAGCATAATATTCAGGAAGTGTCTATGAATACCACTGAAGATACTATGCAATACGCAGATTGAGATTAAGCCGAAGAATAGCCAATGAATTGACTTTAAAAGAGAGATACTCACGGACTTCTGACTTATTTATTTTAGAATCATGAATGTTAGCCCGAGGTAATCTGAAAAAGGTGCAAAAGATTGCACCTTTTTCAGATTACCTCGGGCCTGGTTACGTCGCTTTCGGCTTACTGATTTTCCTCAATCAACAACGCTTCAAGCAAATCGAGATCGTGCAATAATTTTTGCAGCGTTTCGTTACTGATCTCCCGCGTGGCGCGCAGGTGGTACAGTTCAGCACGTTCAGAACGCAATGCCGCCAGACGGAAGCGACGCTCAAGGTTCTCTTCCTGCACGGAACTTTCAACGTCGTTACGTCCATCGGCGCGACGACGCAGGTTACCAATGACGCGAGAACTGACCTCCGTGAGCAGCTGGTTATCGATATTCTCTTCGGTATCCGCCGCCAGACGCTCCTCCATTTTCTGGATTGCCACAATCGCCACTTCTGCCGTTGCCGCTCGCGCAATACGCTCCTCTTTCAACTGCTGCGAATGGTCTGCGACTTCAATGTGTTGCAGCAGAATGGGCAACATCACCACGCCGACAAACAGCGAAAAGAGAATGACGCCAGCCGCCAGGAACACCAACTCATAGCGCGCCGGGAAGACGTTGCCATCCGGCAAGAGTAGCGGGATAGAGAGCACACCGGCTAGTGTGATCGCCCCACGCACCCCGGCAAAAGACGCAATCAGGATTTCTCGTGTGGTCCACGAACCAAACTCCATCGGCTTCTTCTTCAGGAAACGGTTGCTGAACTTTTTCATCGTCCACAGCCAGCCAAAACGGACCAGCATCAGCGCCGCATAAATCAGAATGATATCGGTAAACAGCATCCAGATTTCGACGTTAGGGTCGATTTCTGCCGCCATCAGCGACGTCTCCAGAATACCCGGCAGCTGCAGACCTAACAGCAGGAACACCATGCCGTTAAAGACAAATTCCAGCATCGCCCAGGTGCTGTTTGCGCGCAGGCGCATTGCCAGCGGCGCACGGCGCATCACACCGGAGCGGGTGATGGTCATCCCGGCGGCAACCGCAGCGAGGATGCCGGAAACGCCAATATGTTCGGCAATCAGATAAGAAGCGAATGGCAGCAAGAACAGCAGAACAATCTGCGTCGCGGGTTCATCACCGCCCCAGCGGCTGAGGAATCGCAGCGAACGACCATACAGCCAGCTCACCACAAAACCGGCGAGAATACCGCCTATTGCCACTTTCATAAATTCCACCGTTGCACCGCCGACGGTGAAGATCATCGTCCCCATCGCCACTGCCACAGCAAACTTTAATGACACCAGGCCGGAGGCGTCATTCATCAACGCTTCGCCCTGCAAAATACCCATGATTTTTTTCGGGATGCGCCCTTCGCCAACAATACCGGAAAGCGCCACAGCATCGGTCGGAGAAAGCACCGCCGCCAGCGCAAAGGCGGGAATCAGCGGAATGCCCGGCACCACCCAGTAAATAAGGAAGCCAATGCCAACCACGGTGACCACCACCAGCGCCAGCGCGAGGCCGAAAATCTCCCGACCATGTTCGAGAAATTCACGGGTCGGCGTTTTCCAGCCATCTGCGAACAGCAACGGCGGGATAAACAAGACTAAAAAGAGTTCAGGATCAAACTCCACATGCAAACCAAACGTCGGCCACGCCAGTAGCGCACCGATGGCGATTTGCATAAGCGGAAGCGGGATCTGAAAGGGCATGACACGAGTGACCACCCCGGACAGCGAGACCACGAGGGTCATTATCAGTATGGTGAAGAAGATTTCCATGCGTTCCCTGTTTGCGATGTTTTTTATGATCTGAGAAAGGCGTTATGCCTGAATTCTCATTTTTTCAGAATATCGCAAAAGCTCACACAATGTGCGGAGAAAATAAAAACGGGCAGCCATTGCCACCCGTTTTCAGAATCTTATTAAAGCTTAGATAGCCCAACCGCCCGCATAGAAGGTCACCAGCGCCACGGCGATGACGACCGTACCGATGTTCAACTTGCGCCATTCTCCGGAAACCAGACGACCAATCACCAGAGTCGCGAAGCCGATCATGATGCCTGTTACGATGTTACAGGTCAGTACGATGAATACTGCTGTTACCAGGCCCGCCATCGCATCAACAAAATCAGCAAAGTCAATTTTCGCCACATTGCTCAGCATCAGCAGGCCAACGTACATCAGCGCCGGAGCCGTTGCGTAACCCGGAACGAGGTAAGAGAGTGGAGAGAGGAACAGAATCAGCAGGAACAACACGCCAACGGTGATAGCCGTCAGACCGGTTTTTCCGCCCGCCGCTGTACCCGCCGCAGACTCGATGTATACCGCTGCCGGAGCTGCCCCCACCAGACCAGAGAAAACACTGCTCATGGAGTCGGTGGTCAGTGCTTTCCCGCCGTCGATAATTTGCCCGTCTTTATCCAGCAGGTTTGCCTGGCCGGCGACGGCCCGGATGGTTCCGGTGGCATCGAAAACAGCAGTCATCACCAGTGCCAGCACGCTCGGCAGAACCACAGGGTTCAGCGCGCCCATAATGTCCAGGCTGCCAATCAGTGAATTGCCGTTTTCATCGCTCAATGAAGGCATAGCGAAAACGCCGGAGAAATGGACGTTAGGATCGAAGATCAAACCGACAATTGAGATACCGATAATGGTCAGCAGAATGCCACCAGGGACTTTCAGTTTTTCCAGGCCGATGATCACCGCCAGACCTACCAGTGACATAATCACCGGGAAGGTCGCGAAATCACCCAGCGCAACGGGCAGACCATCAAGCGGGTTTTTAATCACCAGACCGACACCATTAGCGGCAATGAGCAGCAGGAAAAGACCGATACCGATCCCCGTGCCGTGCGCCACACCGTGCGGCAAGTTGCGCAAAATCCAGCTACGAATACCCGTGGCAGAAATTATCGTAAACAGCACACCCATCAGGAACACGGCACCCAGCGCGACAGGTACGCTAATATGTTGCCCCAGCACCAGACTGAATGCGGTAAACGCCGTCAGGGAGATGGCGCAACCAATCGCCAACGGCAGATTAGCCCACAGACCCATCACGATAGAACCGAGTCCGGCAACCAGACAGGTCGCAACGAAAACTGCCGCAGGCGGGAAGCCCGCTTTACCCAACATGCCTGGAACGACGATAACCGAGTAGACCATCGCCAGAAACGTTGTTAACCCGGCAACCACTTCCTGACGGACAGTGCTTCCACGTTGTGAAATTTTAAACCAGGCGTCGAGTGAACCGCCGGTACGCGCTGATGGCGTAGACATAAGAAAACATCCCCTGAGAGTTTAATTTTCGTCAAGATGCGTGGCGGACAATCCCCTGCCAGCGAAACGTTATCTTCCTGCTCCAGGTTTGCGACAATGTGGGGCGTCGCAAAAAAGCAAACGTTTAACTCCGCGCATACAAAACGGGTGGTAAAAAAAAGCAAACGATTATCCGGCGATCATAGCGGCTTTTTCAACCTAAGTTTGCTGCTTTTTTCCCTTTTCTTGTATTGACGATGAAAAACCAGGCAATTGATGCGCAAACGTTACCGTCGATGCGCAAAATTACGGCATTTGTAGGTAGCTTGTAGCGAAGAGTTGCAGTAAAAAATCGTGCAAGATGGCAAAAATATTGCGTCTAAAAAGCGTCTTTTTGCACTGGCGAAGATACGGAGGCGGCATACAATTAAAGTATCAACACCAACCGGAACCTCCACCACGTGCTCGAATGAGGTGTGTTGACGTCGGGGGAAACCCTCCTGTGAACCAGCGGGATAGAGTGAAAGACAAAGACCGGAAACAAACTAAAGCGCCCTTGTGGCGCTTTAGTTTTGCTCGTCTTCCAGCAAACGCGCGCCAGTACCTTCTTCCCCTAAGCGGTCGCCCGGGTTACGCAACGGGCAGTCGCTACGCGAAAGGCAGCCGCAGCCAATGCAACCATCCAGTTCATCTCGCAAAGCCACTAAGGTATGAATGCGCCGATCTAATTCTTCTCGCCATTGTGAAGAAAGCTGCTTCCACTCTTTGGCGCTTAACGTATGCCCTTCAGGCAACACACCAAATGCTTCACCAATTGTCGCCAATGGAATGCCAATACGTTGAGCAATCTTGATAATCGCTACATATCGCAGCACATCACGCTTATATCGTCGCTGATTACCGCTATTTCGAATACTGGTAATCAGCCCTTTGCTCTCATAGAAATGCAGTGCAGATACCGCTACCCCACTGCGTTTCGCCACTTCGCCTGGGGTGAGCAAGGCTTTAATGCGGGGTAATTTCTTTTCCATAAATCGCTTTACCTCAAGTTAACTTGAGGAATTATACTCCCCAACAGATGAATTAACGAACTGAACACTGAAAAGAGGCAGATTTATGTCCCATCAGAAAATTATTCAGGATCTTATTGCATGGATTGACGAGCATATTGACCAGCCACTGAACATTGATGTCGTCGCGAAAAAATCAGGTTATTCAAAGTGGTACTTACAGCGGATGTTCCGTACGGTAACGCATCAGACACTTGGTGATTACATTCGCCAACGCCGCCTGTTACTGGCCGCCGTTGAGTTGCGCACCACCGAGCGTCCGATTTTTGATATCGCAATGGACCTGGGTTATGTCTCGCAGCAGACCTTCTCCCGCGTTTTCCGTCGGCAGTTTGATCGCACTCCCAGCGATTATCGCCACCGCCTGTAGTTTTATTGCCCGCGCGTTAACCCCCGCGCGGGTAATTGCTCCATCCATTGCATAAACACCTGCGGCGGCATCGCCTTCGCAAAGAACCATCCCTGGCAATAACGCACGCCGCGTTTACGCAACCAGTTAACCTGATCCTCAGTTTCTACCCCTTCTGCAATCGTTTTCAGCCCCAGGCTGTGCGCCAGCTCGATGATGTGTTCCGCAATCAAATGGCTGGTTTTGTGGGTAGTCAGCGTCTCAACAAACGATTTGTCGATTTTCAAAATATCAACATTCAATGATTTAAGGTTATGCAAGTTAGAGTAGCCAATACCAAAATCATCAATTGCCACTTCGTAACCGGCCTGGCGGAAAGCCAGAATAATCGGCGTCATTTTGTCGACATCAAGAAATGCATGTTCAGTCACTTCAAATTTAATTTGCTGTGGACGCACCGCGTATTGCTCTGTTTTCTGATTGGTTCGCGCTATCAACCGTGACGTATGAAAATCGGAGGCCGACAGATTAATAGAAACATAGCGATCGGCATGTGTTGCCAGGTACGCGCCCAGATCGCGGAAGACATTATCAATAACATAATCAGTTACCTGTCCGATCATCCCCTCCTTTTCTGCCAGCGGAATAAACTCTGCCGGATTCATTACTTGCCCCTGCTCACCAGGCCAACGTAACAATGCTTCAGCGCCGATACATTTTTCTGTTTTGATATCGATTATGGGCTGGTAATAAAGGCAAAGTTGATGTTTTTCGAGGGCGCGTTGCAATTTGCGTTTGGGAGACAAATAGTTTTGTCGAATACGTAGCCAGAGTAATAACAGAACAAGACTCCCCAAAATGCCGGCGGGTAACGCAAAAATAAGATGATTATAAAAATGCGCTATAAGACGTTGATATGAAGTCGCAACAATGGCTGCAATTGGGCGTTTTGTCGAATAAACTGTCGCATATAAATAGCCATTTCTTTGTACGGTTAAATCATTCAAATGAATCAGCGGAGAAAACGTTGCTGCCGAGGCCTCGTTGCTTAACGAGAAAAAGGTTTTCGTTACCGTATCATACACACCCCATTGCAATGTCGGATCATCAGACATCACTTCACTCCAGAATAGAGGGTTGATGACCGCCACATAATTTCCCCGCTGCATATAGGTCATTTTATAGCCAGAGAAAAAAGGCGTATCGCGGTAATAATAGATAGAAACGTTAGGTTCACGCTTATAATCGGCTGGTGCAATCGTATAACCGTTTACAGGCGCTATCAGCGATGAGCATAAAAAATGGTTATCACGGGCATAGATCAATTCATTAATATAAAGATAGCCACGAATAATATTCAACATTCGCTTTTGATGGGCCGGAGTGCAAACTTGCCCCTGATAGCGTTCTGCTGCATCGCTCACTAAATCTGCCTAGCGAATGACCAGCTCGGATTTATCCAGCGCCAGCTGAGCAAAAGTTTGGAGCTGACTATTCACTTCTGATTTTGCCCAAAGGAAGGCAATCCATAGCGACAGAATGATGGGAAAGAGAACTAAAAAGATAATGCCCGGCAACGCCAGTAATTGGTGTCGTGCATGATGACTCATTGCTATCAATTTCCTGCCTGTTTATACCCGGTCATTGCAAGGCGAGAACCCTGGTTATCGACGTCTTTAGATAAATCTTACGGTATAAATAGCACTTTTGCCTGATTTGAAATTGATACCTTTTTAATCGTCACCTGAATAAAAATAATTCATTGATATTCAAAATTAATTTCCTACAGGAATGCAGAGGCGGCGGGAAGATATGCCCTTAATGCCGCTGAAAAAACACATAATCTGTACGGCAATAAAAGTCACGGCCTAATCTGGCTAACAAACAATCAATTGTGATATAGTTCACAAAATTAATGAAACAAACAGAGTGTTTCTTTTTGTGTTCTGCAAGCCCCGCGATAGCCAGATTGTATCACGCCTCCCGTGAACAACGCCGCGCTGTCCAGGGTATCGGCTCTTTTCAGAGGAATTGTTTGATGGCTACCCTCACCACTGGCGTGGTTCTTCTTCGCTGGCAACTTCTTAGTGCCGTAATGATGTTTCTGGCCAGCACGCTCAACATCCGTTTTCGTCGGTCTGATTATGTCGGGCTTGCAGTGATCAGCAGCGGTCTGGGCGTGGTTTCCGCCTGTTGGTTCGCAATGGGGTTGCTTGGCATCACAATGGCGGACATCACCGCCATCTGGCACAACATCGAGTCGGTGATGATAGAAGAGATGAATCAGACACCGCCACAATGGCCAATGATTTTGACTTGATATGTAGAAGCCTCCATAACGGAGGCTTCTTTTTTTATGGCTGGCAGATGCTTTAATCATCCACCTTAAAACAATATAACCTATTGTTTTAATGACAAATCAGAACGGAATATCGTCATCAAAGTCCATCGGCGGCTCATTAGACGGTGCTGCCGGAGCAGACTGCTGCGGGCGAGACTGCGCGCCGCCGCTGAACTGATTGCCGCCCTGCGGCTGCTGAGGCTGACCCCAACCGCCCTGCGGCTGACCACCACCGATATTGCTACCTGCAGGAGCGCCACCACCCTGACGACCACCCAGCATCTGCATGGTGCCGCCAACGTTCACCACGACTTCTGTGGTGTAGCGATCCTGACCGGATTGATCGGTCCATTTGCGGGTACGTAGCTGACCTTCGATATAAACCTGAGAACCTTTACGCAGATATTCGCTGGCCACTTCTGCCAGTTTGCCGAACAGCACAACGCGGTGCCATTCAGTCTGCTCTTTCATCTCGCCGGTCGCTTTATCACGCCAGGATTCGGAAGTAGCCAGCGTAATGTTGGCAACTGCGCCACCATTTGGCATGTAGCGTACTTCCGGGTCCTGACCCAGATTACCAACGAGAATAACCTTGTTTACGCCTCTGCTGGCCATGTTCGTGTCTCCTGAAAAAAAATCGTTCTGAATAAGTGTAAACGCGCGATTGTACCATTACCAATAGCGCTTTTACTATGTTGTGACCTCGGTTCCGGGAAACAAACCTGGCCAGACATTGTTACACAACACTCCGGGTAATGCATTCCAATACTGTATATTCATTCAGGTCAATTTGTGTCATAATTAACCGTTTGTGATCGCCGGTAGCACCATGCCACCGGGCAAAAAAGCGTTTAATCCGGGAAAGGTGAATGGATAAGATCGAAGTTCGGGGCGCCCGCACCCATAATCTCAAAAACATCAACCTCGTTATCCCCCGCGACAAGCTCATTGTCGTGACCGGGCTTTCGGGTTCTGGCAAATCCTCGCTCGCTTTCGACACCTTATATGCCGAAGGGCAGCGCCGTTACGTTGAATCCCTTTCCGCCTACGCGCGGCAGTTTCTGTCACTGATGGAAAAGCCGGACGTCGATCATATTGAGGGGCTTTCTCCTGCCATCTCGATTGAGCAGAAATCGACGTCTCATAACCCGCGTTCTACGGTGGGGACAATCACCGAAATCCACGACTATTTGCGTTTGTTGTTCGCCCGCGTCGGTGAGCCGCGCTGCCCGGACCACGATGTACCGCTGGCGGCGCAAACCGTCAGCCAGATGGTGGATAACGTGCTGTCGCAGCCGGAAGGTAAACGCCTGATGCTGCTCGCGCCAATCATTAAAGAGCGCAAAGGCGAACACACCAAAACGCTGGAAAATCTGGCAAGCCAGGGTTACATCCGTGCTCGTATTGATGGCGAAGTCTGCGATCTTTCCGATCCGCCGAAACTGGAACTGCAAAAGAAACATACCATTGAAGTGGTGGTTGATCGCTTCAAGGTGCGTGACGATCTCACCCAACGTCTGGCAGAGTCGTTTGAAACCGCGCTGGAGCTTTCCGGTGGTACCGCGGTAGTTGCCGATATGGACGATCCAAAAGCGGAAGAGCTGCTATTTTCCGCCAACTTCGCCTGCCCAATTTGCGGCTACAGTATGCGTGAACTGGAACCACGCCTGTTTTCGTTTAACAACCCGGCGGGTGCCTGCCCGACCTGTGACGGCCTTGGCGTACAGCAATATTTCGATCCTGACCGCGTGATCCAGAATCCGGAACTGTCGCTGGCAGGTGGTGCGATCCGAGGCTGGGATCGCCGCAACTTCTATTACTTCCAGATGCTGAAATCGCTGGCAGATCACTATAAGTTCGACGTCGAAGCGCCGTGGGGCAGCCTGAGCGCGAATGTGCATAAAGTGGTGTTGTACGGTTCTGGCAAAGAAAACATTGAATTCAAATACATGAACGATCGTGGCGATACCTCCATTCGTCGTCATCCGTTCGAAGGCGTGCTGCACAATATGGAGCGCCGTTATAAAGAGACGGAATCCAGTGCGGTACGCGAAGAATTAGCCAAGTTTATCAGCAATCGCCCGTGCGCCAGCTGCGAAGGAACGCGTCTGCGTCGGGAAGCGCGCCATGTGTATGTCGAGAATACGCCGCTGCCTGCTATCTCCGACATGAGCATCGGTCATGCGATGGAATTCTTCAACAATCTCAAACTCGCAGGTCAACGAGCGAAGATTGCGGAAAAAATTCTTAAGGAGATTGGCGATCGCCTGAAATTCCTCGTTAACGTCGGCCTGAATTACCTGACACTTTCCCGCTCGGCAGAAACGCTTTCTGGCGGTGAAGCCCAGCGTATCCGTCTGGCGAGCCAGATTGGTGCGGGCCTGGTTGGCGTTATGTACGTGCTCGATGAGCCGTCTATCGGCCTGCACCAGCGCGATAACGAGCGCCTGCTGGGTACGCTTATCCATCTGCGCGATCTCGGTAATACCGTGATTGTGGTGGAGCACGACGAAGACGCGATTCGCGCCGCTGACCATGTGATCGACATTGGCCCGGGCGCAGGTGTACACGGCGGTGAAGTAGTCGCGGAAGGTCCCCTGGAAGCGATTATGGCCGTGCCAGAGTCGTTAACCGGACAATACATGAGCGGCAAACGCAAAATTGAAGTGCCGAAGAAACGCGTTCCGGCGAATCCGGAAAAAGTGCTGAAGCTGACAGGCGCACGTGGTAATAACCTGAAAGACGTGACGCTGACGCTGCCAGTCGGTCTGTTTACCTGCATCACAGGGGTTTCAGGTTCCGGTAAATCGACGCTGATTAACGACACACTGTTCCCAATTGCCCAACGCCAGTTGAATGGTGCGACCATCGCCGAACCGGCACCTTATCGCGATATTCAGGGGCTGGAGCATTTCGATAAAGTGATCGATATCGACCAAAGCCCAATTGGTCGTACTCCGCGTTCTAACCCGGCGACCTATACCGGCGTGTTTACGCCTGTGCGCGAACTGTTTGCGGGCGTACCGGAATCCCGTGCGCGCGGTTATACGCCAGGACGTTTCAGCTTTAACGTCCGTGGCGGACGCTGCGAAGCCTGTCAGGGCGACGGCGTGATCAAAGTGGAGATGCACTTCCTGCCGGACATTTACGTACCGTGCGACCAGTGCAAAGGCAAACGCTATAACCGTGAAACGCTGGAGATTAAGTACAAAGGCAAAACCATCCACGAAGTGCTGGATATGACCATCGAAGAGGCGCGTGAGTTCTTTGATGCGGTGCCAGCTCTGGCGCGTAAGCTGCAAACGTTGATGGACGTTGGTCTGACGTACATTCGCCTGGGGCAGTCCGCAACCACACTTTCTGGTGGTGAAGCCCAGCGCGTGAAGCTGGCGCGTGAGCTGTCAAAACGCGGCACCGGGCAGACGCTGTATATTCTCGACGAGCCGACCACCGGTCTGCACTTTGCCGATATTCAGCAACTGCTCGACGTACTGCATAAACTACGCGATCAGGGCAATACCATCGTGGTGATTGAGCACAATCTCGACGTGATCAAAACCGCTGACTGGATTGTCGACCTGGGACCGGAAGGCGGCAGTGGTGGCGGCGAAATCCTCGTCTCCGGTACGCCAGAAACCGTCGCGGAGTGCGAAGCATCACACACGGCGCGCTTCCTTAAGCCGATGCTGTAATCGCAAAGGCCGCTTTCTGAGCGGCCTTTTTCTTTCAGAGTTGCACCAGCAATTTACGTTTTTCTTCCGGCAGCAAATTCACCGCCTGCTGATAAGACGCATCCACCAGATAATAGATTTGCGAATCCGGTAGCGATCCGTCGAGATACACGGTGCTCCAGTGCGCTTTATTCAGATGGCGGCTTGGACGCACATCGCTGTGCTGCTGACGTAGCAGCTCCGCCAGCTCCGGGCTGGTTTTCAGCGAAACAGCTGGGCGATTTTCTACTTCTTTCACCATCGCAAACAGTACATCTTCCACTTTTATCTGCGTCGCTTTCCAGTCGTTATGCACGCTCTGTTCTGCGCCTGGTTTTGCCATGCAATATTGTAGCAACTCCGAAATGGTCATTTTTTACTCCCCTTGTAGTGTCGCGATGATGCGACGCGATCCGCCGTGGATGCGATGTTCCCCCAGCCAGATGCCTTGCCAGGTGCCGGTCTGAATACGCCCTTTATGCACCGGCAATACAAGCGATGTTCCCAGCATTGAGGATTTGATATGAGAAGGCATATCGTCGGCCCCCTCATAGTCATGCTCATAATTTCCGTTATCGGGAACGGTGCGGAGGAAAAAACGCTCCATGTCGTGGCGTACGGTGGGATCGCAGTTCTCATTAAGTGTCAGAGAGGCGGAGGTATGTTGCAGCAACAGATGCAGTAAACCGATGTTAACGCGCGGCATATCAGCCAGCTGATTCAAAATTTCATCCGTTACCAGATGAAACCCACGAGATTTGGCGCTAAGCGTGAGCGTCTTTTGATACCACATGTGCTGCTCCTTGATAAAACTCTCTTAATCAGTTTGCAGCAAGACAGCGAAAGGATAAAGGTGTGATTAAAAAAACAGCATTCGGGAGAGCATCACGCTCTCCCGCTCTGTCAGTATTCTGAATTGACGATCACCTCTTCACCAAACGCCCCCGCTTGTGGCAAGGGTTTGTAGGTAGAGTTGGAGGCGCGTAGAATGCGGATGCCACGAGCGCCAACATCGCGTGCGGCGGTAATATCGTTATCGGAATCGCCATAAAAAATTCGGATATTTTTATCCTGCAGCCATTGCGATTTTGTATTTTGCCCTGGTTTATCGCCCGCAAAAATTACCGGATTCATGTTGGTGGCAGGAATATGAAAATTATCCGCCAGCGTTTTTGAAACCGTTTCTGTTTTCGTCGGGCTACGACCAGTCACAAAGAAGATCGCGTCACCGCGGCGTACATGCATATCAATCAGCTGGCGAGCGACCTCTTTTGGAATGCTGAATTCATCCCAGCCATTGTTCATTTTTTCCCAGAACACAGGATTTTTCAGATAATCTTCGCTTTCTGGCGAGAAGGTTTTTTTGCCGCGCCAGAAGCCCGGACTGGAAAAAAGTACCGTGTCATCGATATCAAACCCCACCGCCATTGGCGGACGACCTGCGAGGCTATTTTCAATTTGTGCGACCGAAACCCAATGAATTGGAGCCTGTTCAGCAAGCCTGGCAACGTTAGTACCAGGGTTAAGCGGTGAAGGAGATGAGGCCAGGGCAACAGCGGAACTGTTTAGAGCGAACAATAAGCAAACGGCACTGATTGCCTGTGTGATCTTGCGCATATTTTTCCCTAAATAGTCAGTATGTTGAAACTTTTTATTGTGAGATTTGTTGCAAAAACCATCTGACCATAACGCCAGCTGCCAGGGAATAAAAGGGTTATCTACGGCTTTTGTTAAGAAAGGGAGCAGGATCACATGCAATCAGACTATGTTAGTTGTATTTAATAACTTAATGGCTCTCTATCGTGTAAAAATATTCGGATATAAAAACTTCTATTTTCTCAGTAGGAAATATCGCTTATCAGAACCCATTCCTTTGTACGATTAGCCGAAAAAATACGTATACCCACTTATTGATGATTGAGCAGGCGGCTGTTCATCCGCCTGCCAACGACATTACATCACCGCAGCAAACGCCTTTGCCACACGTTGTACATTTGCCGTATTTAACCCGGCGACACACATGCGACCGCTGGCGATGAGATAGACACCAAATTCTTCACGTAGTCGGTCAACCTGAGCGGCACTTAAACCGGTATAACTGAACATACCGCGCTGATTAAGCAGATAATCGAAATTGCGTTCTGGCATTTCTGTGCTCAATACCTTCACCAGTTCCTGACGCATCGCCAGAATGCGAGTACGCATCTCTTCTACTTCCGCCAGCCAGCTGGCTTTCAATGCCTCGTCATTCAGCACCGCAGCCACCACCTGCGCACCAAAATTCGGCGGGCTGGAGTAGTTGCGGCGAACTGTTGCTTTCAATTGCCCCAGTACGCGGCCTGCGGCTTCGGCATCTTCACACAGCACAGAAAGTCCGCCGACGCGCTCGCCGTAAAGGGAGAAAATTTTCGAGAACGAATTGCTCACCAGAGCGGGTAATCCAGCGCTGGCAATGGCGCGAATGGCGTAGGCATCCTCTTCCATACCGGCACCAAATCCTTGATAGGCAATATCAAGAAATGGGATAAGCTCGCGGGCTTTGAGAATTTGAATCACCGCATCCCACTGGTCATTAGTGAGATCGGCACCCGTTGGGTTGTGGCAACATGGGTGCAGCAACACAATACTGCGGGCAGGTAATGTTTTTAGCGTCGCCAACAGGTCATTAAAGCGCACGCCGTTAGTCGCTTCGTCATACCAGGGGTAAGTACTCACTTCGAATCCAGCCCCGGCGAATATTGCTACGTGGTTTTCCCAGGTAGGATCGCTGACCCAGACGCCTGATTCCGGGAAGTAGCGTTTCAGGAAATCTGCGCCCACTTTCAATGCCCCTGAGCCGCCAAGGGTTTGAATGGTTGCTACGCGCTGTTGTTGCAGTACCGGATGGTCCGCACCAAACAGCAGTGGCGCAATGGCATGGCGATAGCTATTAAGCCCTTCCATCGGTAAATAAAGCGAAGCGCCATGAGGCTGCGCATTCAGGCGCGCTTCCGCATCCGCCACGGCTTTCAGTTGGGGAATAATTCCGTCTTCGTTGTAGTACAGACCGATACTTAAATTCACTTTGTCGCTGCGAGGGTCTTCTTTGAAACGCTCCATAAGCGTAAGAATCGGGTCGCCAGCGTAGGCGTCAACTTTTTGAAACACGCGATGGTTCTCCAGGTTTACGGGCAGGTGGTTAAAACACAATAAACCGGAAGGTGGGGAAGATCGAGAGGATGTTCAGGGGTGAACGACAATTAGCAACAAAAAGTGACCAATGACAAACGCACATTCGCCAGAGGCACGACCTTTATAACAGCATGAAATAATATCAATTTATTGAATTAGTAAGATTTTATTAGCCGGATAGGCATTCATACCACATCCGGCACAGATAATCAGATATTACAGAACGATTAATCCACGTATTTCATCGCGACCCTTGAGGTCAGGCGCGTGATAAGTTCGTAAGCGCTTACTTTCGTCATTTCAGCGATACGCTCTACAGGCAAACCTTCACCCCACAAAATGACCGGATCCCCGGCTTTATCTTGCGCCTGTGGACCTAAATCTACGCAAATCATATCCATTGCGACGCGGCCAACAATCGGTACTTCGCGACCGTTCACCAGCACCGGCGTACCGGACGGCGCGGCGCGCGGATAACCATCGCCATAACCCATAGCGACTACGCCAAGACGGGTATTACGTTCGCTTACCCAGGTTCCACCATAACCGACAGGCTCTCCGGCTTTATGCTCACGCACAGCAATCAGGCTGGAGGTTAGTGACATCACTGGCTGACAGCCAAAATCGGCACCGGTGGAGCGATCTTCCAGCGGCGAGACACCGTAAAGAATGATGCCCGGGCGCACCCAGTCAAAATGTGACTGTGGCCACAGCAGAATGCCCCCCGACGCGGCAATGGAACGTTGACCAGGTTTGCCTTCACAAAAGGTATTAAAGATATCGAGTTGTTTCTCGGTTGCACCGCATTTTGGCTCATCCGCGCGCGCAAAATGGCTGACGATATTCACCGGCTGACGAACGTTTTTGCACCGCGTCAGACGATGATAAAACGCCTCAGCCTGTTCCGGCCTTACACCCAGACGGTGCATACCAGTATCGAGTTTCATCCAGACGGTAACCGGCTCGTCCAGGCTAGCCTCTTCCAGCGCAGCAAGCTGTTCTTCGTTATGCACGGCGGTATGAAAATGCTGCGCAGAAATCGTCGGTAAATCTCTGGCATCAAAAAAGCCTTCGAGTAACAGTACAGGTTTGGTGATTCCCCCCGCACGCAGTCGCAGAGCTTCTTCGAGACGGGCTACGCCAAAGGCGTCAGCATCGGGGAGCGTTCGCGCGGTCTCAAGAAGACCGTGACCATAAGCGTTCGCTTTCACCACCGCAACCATTTTACTGGCAGGAGCCAGTTCACGAAGACGTTGCAGGTTGTGTCGCAGAGCGCGGCGGTTAATCACAACAGTTGCCGCTTGCATTTGTGTTCCTTGATAAGTGTTTGCTTTAATTACCTAATTCATAAAATAATTATTATTCGTCGTCGTACTGCGGCCCCGCATAGTTGTCGAAGCGCGACCATTGACCGTTAAAGGTCAGGCGTACCGTCCCGATTGGGCCGTTACGTTGTTTACCGATAATAATTTCCGCGATGCCTTTTAAATCACTGTTTTCGTGATACACCTCATCACGATAGATAAACATGATCAAGTCCGCATCCTGCTCGATAGAACCAGATTCACGCAGGTCGGAGTTGACCGGGCGTTTGTCGGCACGTTGTTCCAGAGAACGGTTCAACTGGGACAGCGCCACCACCGGCACGTTCAGTTCTTTCGCCAGTGCTTTCAGCGAGCGGGAGATTTCTGCAATTTCCAGCGTACGGTTATCGGAAAGCGCCGGTACGCGCATCAATTGCAGGTAGTCGATCATGATAAGCCCGATGCCGCCGTGTTCACGGGCAATACGGCGTGCGCGGGAACGCACTTCCGTTGGTGTCAGGCCGGAGGAATCATCAATATAGATATTGCGTTTTTCGAGCAAAATACCCATGGTGCCGGAAATACGCGCCCAGTCTTCATCATCCAGCTGCCCGGTACGGATTTTAGTCTGGTCAACGCGCGACAGCGACGCCAGAGAACGCATCATAATCTGTTCTGATGGCATCTCAAGAGAGAAGATAAGTACCGGTTTATCTTGCAACATCGCCGCGTTTTCGACGAGGTTCATCGCAAATGTCGTTTTACCCATCGACGGACGCGCGGCGACGATGATCAAATCCGACGGCTGCAAACCAGCGGTTTTTTTGTTGAGATCGTCATAACCGGTGTTTACCCCGGTAACGCCATCGTGTGGCTGCTGAAACAGCTGCTCAATACGCGCCACGGTTGCGTCGAGCACATCGGCGATGTTCTTCGGCCCTTCGTCTTTGTTTGCACGACTTTCGGCAATTTTAAAGACGCGGGATTCAGCCAGGTCCAACAGGTCTTCGCTGGTTCGCCCCTGCGGATCAAAACCGGCTTCGGCAATCTCATTCGCGACAGAGATCATTTCACGGACAACGGCACGTTCACGCACGATGTCCGCATAGGCACTGATGTTCGCCGCACTTGGCGTATTTTTTGACAACTCTGCCAGGTAAGCAAAACCACCAACGCTGTCGAGTTGCCCCTGACGTTCCAGCGATTCCGCAAGGGTAATCAGATCGATAGGACTACCGCTTTCCTGCAAACGCGCCATTTCGGTAAAGATATGACGGTGTGGGCGGGTGTAAAAATCGTCTGCCACCACACGCTCGGCTACATCGTCCCAGCGTTCGTTATCCAGCATTAAACCGCCCAACACCGACTGCTCCGCTTCGATCGAGTGCGGAGGCACTTTCAGCCCGGCAACTTGAGCCTGCTGTTTGTTGAAGGGTTTATTTCCTGCCATAGTGAATGGAGTTACCGAGATAAAGAATGGGTCGAAACTTTACCATATGAAGCAGACCCTGACGATACGTTCTGGAGGACACATGGCAACACGAATTGAATTTCACAAGCACGGTGGCCCGGAAGTACTTCAAGCCGTAGAGTTCACTCCTGCCGATCCGGCGGAGAATGAAATCCAGGTCGAAAATAAAGCCATTGGCATCAATTTTATCGACACGTATATCCGCAGCGGCCTTTATCCGCCGCCATCGCTACCCAGCGGATTAGGTACCGAAGCGGCAGGCATCGTGAGTAAAGTCGGCAGTGGTGTAAAGCATATTAAGGCAGGCGATCGCGTAGTCTATGCACAGTCGGCATTAGGCGCTTACAGCTCTGTGCATAACGTCAATGCCGATAAAGCGGCGATTCTGCCCGCGGCAATTTCTTTTGAGCAAGCGGCGGCATCATTCCTGAAAGGCTTAACGGTTTATTATCTGCTGCGCAAAACCTATGAAATTAAACCCGACGAACAGTTCCTGTTCCACGCTGCTGCTGGCGGCGTTGGCTTGATTGCCTGCCAGTGGGCAAAAGCCCTGGGCGCGAAGCTCATCGGTACCGTGGGAAGCGCGCAAAAAGCGCAGAGTGCGCTAAAAGCGGGGGCGTGGCAGGTGATTAACTATCGCGAAGAAAACCTGGTCGAGCGGTTAAAAGAGATCACCGGCGGTAAGAAAGTGCGCGTGGTGTACGATTCCGTGGGCAGAGACACCTGGGAACGGTCGCTGGATTGCCTGCAACGCCGCGGCTTAATGGTCAGTTTTGGCAACTCATCAGGTGCGGTTACCGGTGTGAACTTAGGCATTCTCAATCAGAAAGGCTCGCTGTATGTGACACGCCCTTCCCTCCAAGGCTATATCACCACGCGGGAGGAATTAACCGAGGCCAGTAATGAACTGTTCTCTTTGATTGCCAGCGGTGTGATTAAGGTCGATGTCACCGAGCAGCAGAAATATCCGCTTAAGGATGCACAGCGTGCGCATGCGATTCTGGAAAGCCGGGCGACGCAAGGTTCCAGCCTGTTGATTCCATAAAAGAAATAGGGCTTCCACCTGGGAAGCCCTTTCTTTTTATAGTTCGGCTGTATGTAGGGTACAGCACGATGAATCTGTTAGAGGCGCAATAGTGACAGATTTGATTATCAATTCCTATTTTGTTCTAAGGATAAAACCTTAGGTTGTGATCGTCCGCACAATCCCTTAGTAACGCCAACGGTCATAGCGCTGATATTTCGGCACTTTTGGTGCTTTAATCGCCTTAATAACCCACACTACCGCAATTGCCAATAACAGCCACGGCAGCAACTTAATCATCAATGCCAGCATACCGCCGAGGAACATAATGGCCGTCGCCACAACCAGCGCAGCGATAATACCCAGCAACGAAACACCGGTGACCATCAGCATGACAAAAAAGCCAATCACAAAAAGTAGTTCCAGCATGATGCTCTCCCAAATATGAAATCTCTTGCTGGCATTACAAGAATCATGCCAAAAATAATCTATTGATTTAACAGCAAAACGCCCCGCGACGGTGCGCAGGGCGTGGTGAATTTGACTACTTTTTGGTGAAAAGTTAACGCTTGTCTGCCACCAGTTTGAGCGCGTGTTCCAGCACGTTAATGTCAGCACCCGCTTTATGGGCATTTTCACTTAAATAACGCCGCCACTGACGCGCGCCAGGAATACCCTGGAACAAGCCCAGCATATGCCGGGTAATATGGCCGAGATACGTCCCCTGGCTGAGTTCACGCTCAATGTACGGATACATGGCACGCACCACCGCCACCGGATCGGCATCGGTATCCGAAGAACCAAAGATCTCTCGGTCTACCGCCGCCAGAATGCCTGGATTCTGATACGCTTCGCGCCCGACCATCACGCCATCCATATGTTGCAAATGTGCTTTAGCCTCTTCCAGCGACTTGATGCCACCGTTAATCGACATCGTCAGATGCGGAAAGTCGCGCTTCAGTTGATACACACGCGGATAATCGAGCGGCGGGATTTCACGGTTTTCTTTCGGGCTTAACCCAGAAAGCCAGGCTTTACGTGCGTGGATGATGAACATCTCACACTCGCCTTTGCCGGAAACGGTGTTGATGAAATCGCAGAGAAATTCATAGCTGTCCTGGTCATCGATGCCAATACGCGTTTTCACCGTCACCGGAATCGATACGACATCGCGCATCGCTTTCACGCAGTCGGCAACCAGCTGCGCATTGCCCATCAGGCACGCACCAAACATGCCGTTCTGTACCCGGTCAGACGGGCAGCCGACATTCAGGTTGATCTCATCATATCCGCGCGTTTCTGCCAGCTTCGCACACTGCGCCAGCGCCGCCGGATCGCTACCGCCCAGTTGCAACGCTACCGGATGTTCTTCTTCACTGTACGCCAGGTAATCACCTTTACCGTGAATAATCGCCCCTGTGGTCACCATTTCTGTATACAGCAACGTATTGCGGGAAAGCAGACGCAGGAAATAACGGCAGTGCCTGTCCGTCCAGTCGAGCATTGGTGCAACGCTAAACCGACCACTCCAGTGAACGTCAGTTTTTTCAGGCATTGCGCTGGTTTGGTTGATTTTTTGCATTTCAGAATTACCGTGCATTTTCAAAAGTAGAGATTATTTTAACGATATATCATGGAGTTATGTTATTCAGCATCACTGTTCAGGAGGCTCAATAGCGGGGTACTATACCATAACAACAGGAAGCGCCTGGCTCTTTGAAAAAGAAAAATGAGATCCCTTCAAAGCGTGACGCTCTCGCGAATTGAAGAAATAATCTTATTAGATGTTAGCGTTGTGAAAAGCAATGATAAGCAATTCAGTTTCGACGATAAATAAAAAATCATACATAAAAGCGTGTTGAACTATCTCGCGGCGAATGGCAATGATAGATAAAAAAGAACCCAAGCAATGTTGGGTTCTTTTATGTAAAAAATTCCATACTACAGAGAAAATTCATATTTTATTTTTTTAACACAATACCGAATAGGTCATAAATGAACTTAATAATATCTTCGTTAATGAGATCGTTGTCATTTATATCTTTGTCATTCATATCTTTGCCAATTACAATGGGTCCCGTTGAGTCTGGGTCAAATGATTGAACGAATTTAATTAACGTCTCACCTGCAGCCTGCATTTTTGTAATGTCTGTGATGTCTTTATTGTCTTCTTCAGCCTTCTTTTTCCTCTCATTCAGAATTAAATTAAAATCCAGTTCATTTTTATCTACTAATTCTTTTATATCCATCAGGCTTTTTTTCATCACTTGACGAGATAATATTTTTATCTGACTTGTTATGTGGTTTTCACAATAATCATTAACTTTTTGTGCTGTTGCTATGATATCAGCTGATGCACTACCATATGAGAATGAAAGTAAAAGGGAAGCCAAGGGTTTTAAGCGAGCATCGTTCTTTGCTTTATATGCATTTTCCAAATTTAAAAAACCTTCGCTTACAGTTTTTAGATGTAATGACGCTACAGGTACTTTACCATAGGGTTTATCATAAAATAGCTGAATTGCGGAGGGAAGGTCATTCTGATTTATTACATCGAAAGTACACCTGTCTATTAGAGTTGCATCGCTATTTTCCATTGGCTTACAAACAAAATCCATCGCATAATGAAAAATCGCCCGTTCTACAAATGCAGAAATATAGTCACGATCACCTAATTGCTCATTAGTGCACTGTACAATACACTCCTCAACCCAATCTTTGAGAGCATTTATTCGTCCAATTAAGGAAACATTCTTTTCACTTGCAGTCCATAAATTATGGGTAATCCTCTGAATAAACAAATCTATTTTTGCAATAATCGCAGCGCGATTACTCATCGTTGCATAATCAACCGATTTATTATACATATCCTTAAGTTTTCCCGAGCTTACATTTTTATTATCGTATTGATTTGAGTTGAGGCTTTTATTAAAGTAATCTCTTGAACTTCCTATTATACTTGACATAATTTATCCACCTTTTTACCGAGCTGTATCATTCTTATAATTCATTTGACAAAAAGTCACTATCAAAAATAGCTCATAATTTCTGATCTATAGGCATACTTTCAAACGCATTTAAATAAATAGCGAGTTAACTTCAAGCAATGTATTTAAAAATGGAGTAATAATTATTGTCATGTTGATAATGGTGTCACCTGGCTATACAACACCTTACCTATGAAACAGAAAATCAACATTACAACAACAATAAGGGTTCTCGGTGTTTTTCCTGGAACATGGTAAAGTAAGGACATTCTTAACCCCCACTTTGAGGTGCCCGATGGAAAAGACCACAACGCAGGAGTTATTAGCGCAGGCTGAAAAAATCTGCGCGCAGCGTAATGTGCGCCTGACTCCACAGCGCCTGGAAGTGTTGCGCCTGATGAGTCTGCAGGATGGCGCTATCAGCGCTTACGATCTGCTTGATTTGCTGCGCGAAGCTGAACCGCAAGCCAAGCCGCCAACGGTTTATCGCGCGCTGGATTTTCTGCTTGAGCAAGGTTTTGTGCATAAGGTGGAATCCACCAACAGTTATGTGCTCTGTCATCTGTTCGACCAGCCAACGCATACTTCAGCCATGTTTATTTGCGATCGCTGCGGCGCAGTGAAAGAAGAATGTGCAGAAGGCGTGGAAGACATTATGCATACGCTGGCGGCAAAAATGGGGTTTGCCCTGCGGCATAATGTGATTGAAGCACATGGGCTCTGTGCGGCATGCGTGGAAGTGGAAGCGTGTCGTCATCCTGAACAGTGCCAGCATGATCACTCTGTGCAGGTGAAAAAGAAACCGCGTTAAGAGGGCGTACATCCTTGTACACGTCGGGCAGGAGGGATTAATTACCAGCGATATTCATTGCGGTTTTCCCAATCCACGACCTCTTTTTCTGCCTGATCTTTCTGATAACCATAACGTTCCTGGATTTTACCGACCAATTGATCACGTTTACCTTCAATGACCGTCATATCATCATCGGTCAGTTTGCCCCATTGCTCTTTCACTTTACCTTTAAACTGTTTCCAGTTACCGCCGGCTTCATCTTTATTCATAATCAAGACCTCATCGTTAGGTTGTGAATGAGAGTACGCTCACTTTTCTTCTGAACGTGAGGTTAAGTGTAGTCAGGAATTTTACCCAGGATTATTTATTCAGAATTTTTAACCGTCACGTTGCTGCAAACCAGGTACCGTTGCGCCAGTGACGCTGCCAGATAGCTGCCAGAGAAAGCCCGCGCAGCGCCAGAAAGACAGTTAACGCCAACCACAAACCATGATTACCCAGCCACGGCAGCGTAAGGAGCGTCAGCGCGAAACCTGCGGCGGCCACCGCCATACTGTTACGCATTTCGGCGGCGCGCGTTGCGCCTATAAACATGCCGTCCAGCAGATAACACCAGACGCCAACCAACGGCAAAATCACCTGCCAGATAAGATAGCGATCGGCCAGCTGCTGAATCTGGGTTAACGACGTCAGTAACGCAATGATGTGTTCCCCTGCCAGCAAATAGACCACCGAAAACAGTAACGCTACGATCCCCGACTGGCGGCACGCTGCCCGCCAGACATCCAGCAACTGGCTACCGTCGCGCGCACCGTATGCCTGACCGGAATGTGCTTCAACCGCGTAGGCAAAACCATCCAGCGCATAGGCGGTAAAGGTGAGTAGCGTCATCAGAACCGCGTTAACAGCGATAATGTCACTCCCCAGTCGCGCACCAAGTACGGTGATCGCGCCGAAACAGAGTTGCAACAACAGCGAACGCAGCATAATATCGCGGTTAAGCGCCAGCAAACTGCGGAAATTACCTCGCCAGGCTTTTTTCAGCATTTCTCCGGAGATGCCGCGTATTTTGAGGATTTTACGCACTATTAGCAGACCAATCAGCAATGTTGCATATTCCGCAATAACCGTCGCCAGCGCAGCGCCCTGCACGTTCATATGCAGCCCCATCACCAGCCAGACATCCAGCACAATGTTGAGGATATTGCCAACCACTAACAAAATTACTGGCGCACGGGCATATTGCACGCCGAGTAGCCAGCCAAGTAACACCAGATTCGCCAGCGACGCCGGTGCGCTTAACCAGC
Organism: Escherichia sp. KS167_9B; assembly: GCF_030295215.1. Lineage (NCBI taxonomy): Bacteria > Pseudomonadati > Pseudomonadota > Gammaproteobacteria > Enterobacterales > Enterobacteriaceae > Escherichia > Escherichia sp. KS167_9B. The sequence goes on along the minus strand of NZ_AP025754.1, from coordinate 4,953,684 downwards.
GGATTGCAAGAAAGCGCCGCGCCTGTTCCAGGACTGCTTCACTACCGCCAACAATATGCAGCGCCAGATCGATAATCGGTGTACGCAGCAGCGCAATTAACGCCCCAGCCCCCAACGCCAACAGCAACGGTTGCACCAGCGCACGGGCTAATGCCTGAGGATTTTTAGCGCCATAAGCCTGCGCAGTAAGCCCGGTGGTGCTCATGCGTAAAAACAGCAACAGCATAAAGAGAAAGCTGGTCGCCGTTGCACCAACCGCCACGCCGCCCAAATAAACCGGACTATCAAGATGACCAATAACCGCCGTATCGACCAGTCCCAGCAACGGAACGGTGATATTGGAGAAAATCATGGGTAAGGCGAGATGCCAGAGCGCTTTATCAGATGAAGTGAGGAATGCCATGCAGACAAGCCTGATGAAGAGAGATGAAAAACAAACCGCGACGCCAGGCGGCATCGCGGTCTCAGAGATATGTTACAGCCAGTCGCCGTTGCGAATAACCCCAACCGCCAGCCCTTCAATCGTGAAGCTTTGCTGACGAAGGTCAACGACAATCGGTTTAAACTCACTGTTTTCTGGCAACAGTTCGACTTTATTGCCCTGTTTTTTCAGACGCTTAACGGTAACTTCGTCATCAATACGAGCGACGACGACCTGACCATTACGTACGTCCTGAGTTTTATGCACAGCCAGCAAGTCGCCATCCATAATGCCGATATCTTTCATCGACATCCCGCTGACGCGCAGCAGGAAATCCGCATTCGGTTTGAACAAGGAAGGATCAACCTGATAATGACCTTCAATATGCTGCTGCGCCAGAAGCGGTTCACCGGCAGCCACACGACCTACCAGTGGCAACCCCTCTTCCTCTTCCTGTAACAGACGAATCCCGCGTGATGCGCCGGAAACAATTTCAATAACGCCTTTGCGTGCCAGCGCTTTCAGATGTTCTTCAGCAGCGTTTGGGGAACGGAACCCCAAACGCTGCGCGATTTCCGCACGCGTCGGCGGCATACCTGTCTGGCTGATGTGATCACGGATGAGATCAAACACCTCTTGCTGCCTGGCCGTTAACGCTTTCATTCCGCCCCCTGGGTGTATATACAGTTATGCTGTGAGTATATACAGCAAAAGGCGATTTTGGAACCATAAACTGCACAATAAACCAGAGATTTATCGAATTCTGGAAGGGTTATCCAAAATGCGACCATAACAGGATGCACCAGGTAATCACGGCGACGATAATCGCAATCAGCACCGCGGCGGATCCCATATCTTTAGCGCGTCCGGAAAGCTCATGGTATTCAGAGCCAATTCGGTCAACCACGGCTTCGATGGCGCTATTGAGAATTTCCACAATCATCACCAGCATCACGGAGCTGATAAGCAGCACGCGGGTAATCGCGTCCACATCCAGCCAGCAGGCGATGACAACCGCCAACAATACCGCTACGCCTTCCTGACGGAATGCCGCTTCGTTGATCCATGCAGCGCGTAAACCTTTCCAGGAATAGCCAGCAGCTTTGATAATTCGGGTGAATCCAGTGGTATTATTGGCCATTGAAAGAACCTTTTTACATTATGAGCGTCAATATCAGTGTACCGTTAAATCCGATGATTCGGGTTTGCGTAACGCCGCGCGAAACATGAGCGGATACCACAGAATTTCCCATGAGTTTCTGCTATCCTTGCCGCGCATTTGCATTATTAACCAGAGGCTTTACATCGTTTATGTCCGGCTGGCCACGAATTTACTACAAATTACTGAATTTACCATTAAGCATCCTGGTAAAAAGCAAGTCTATTCCGGCAGATCCTGCCCCGGAACTGGGACTGGATACCTCTCGTCCAATTATGTACGTTTTACCGTACAACTCGAAAGCAGATTTGCTGACGTTGCGCGCCCAGTGTCTGGCACATGACCTGCCTGACCCGTTAGAGCCGCTGGAGATTGACGGCACGCTACTGCCGCGCTATGTGTTCATTCACGGCGGGCCGCGTGTTTTCACCTATTACACACCGAAAGAAGAGTCCATTAAGCTGTTCCACGACTATCTTGATTTGCATCGTAGCAATCCAAATCTGGATGTGCAGATGGTGCCAGTATCGGTGATGTTCGGTCGCGCGCCTGGGCGGGAAAAAGGTGAAGTGAACCCACCGCTGCGTATGCTAAATGGCGTGCAGAAATTTTTCGCCGTACTGTGGCTCGGTCGCGACAGTTTTGTGCGTTTCTCGCCGTCAGTTTCGCTGCGCCGCATGGCCGATGAACACGGCACAGATAAAACTATCGCGCAGAAACTGGCGCGCGTGGCGCGTATGCACTTTGCCCGTCAACGTCTGGCTGCCGTAGGACCACGTCTGCCTGCTCGTCAGGATCTGTTTAATAAGCTGCTCGCCTCCCGCGCCATTGCCAAAGCGGTAGAAGATGAAGCGCGCAGCAAAAAAATCTCCCATGAAAAAGCGCAGCAGAACGCGATTGCGCTGATGGAAGAGATTGCGGCGAATTTCTCTTACGAGATGATCCGCCTGACTGACCGCATTCTGGGCTTCACCTGGAACCGACTTTACCAGGGTATCAACGTCCATAACGCCGAGCGCGTTCGCCAGTTGGCCCACGACGGTCATGAGCTGGTGTATGTGCCTTGCCACCGCAGTCACATGGACTACCTGCTGCTTTCTTACGTGCTGTATCACCAGGGGCTGGTGCCGCCGCATATCGCCGCCGGGATCAACCTGAACTTCTGGCCGGCCGGGCCGATTTTCCGCCGTCTGGGTGCGTTCTTTATTCGCCGTACGTTTAAAGGCAATAAGCTCTATTCCACCGTTTTCCGTGAGTATCTCGGCGAACTGTTCAGCCGTGGTTATTCCGTCGAGTATTTCGTGGAAGGCGGTCGTTCCCGTACGGGGCGTTTGCTTGACCCGAAAACCGGTACGCTGTCGATGACCATTCAGGCGATGCTGCGTGGCGGCACGCGTCCGATTACGCTGATTCCGATCTACATCGGTTATGAGCACGTCATGGAAGTGGGTACTTACGCCAAAGAACTGCGCGGTGCAACGAAAGAGAAAGAGAGCCTGCCGCAGATGCTGCGCGGTTTAAGCAAGCTACGTAATCTCGGTCAGGGTTACGTCAACTTCGGTGAACCAATGCCGTTGATGACCTACCTTAACCAGCACGTACCAGACTGGCGTGAATCTATCGATCCCATCGAAGCGGTGCGTCCGGCCTGGTTAACGCCGACGGTCAATAATATTGCTGCCGATCTGATGGTACGCATTAACAACGCAGGCGCGGCAAACGCCATGAACCTGTGCTGTACTGCGCTTCTGGCGTCACGTCAGCGCTCACTCACCCGCGAGCAGTTAACCGAGCAACTCAACTGCTACCTGGATCTGATGCGCAATGTACCTTACTCCACGGACTCAACCGTTCCTTCAGCCAGCGCCAGCGAGCTTATCGATCACGCGCTGCAAATGAACAAGTTTGAAGTCGAGAAAGACACTATCGGCGACATCATCATTCTGCCGCGCGAGCAAGCGGTGTTGATGACCTACTATCGCAACAACATTGCGCATATGTTGGTGCTGCCTTCGCTGATGGCGGCAATTGTCACTCAGCATCGCCACATCTCCCGCGACGTATTGATGGAGCACGTCAATGTGCTTTACCCAATGCTGAAAGCGGAGCTGTTCCTGCGCTGGGATCGCGACGAATTGCCAGACGTTATTGATGCGCTGGCAAATGAGATGCAACGTCAGGGGCTGATTACCCTGCAAGATGATGAGTTGCATATCAACCCGGCGCATTCTCGCACGCTACAGCTGCTGGCCGCAGGCGCGCGCGAAACGCTGCAACGTTATGCCATCACTTTTTGGCTGTTGAGCGCCAACCCGTCGATCAACCGCGGTACGCTGGAGAAAGAGAGCCGCACCGTCGCGCAACGTCTCTCCGTGCTGCACGGTATCAATGCGCCGGAGTTCTTCGACAAGGCGGTGTTCAGTTCTCTGGTGCTGACACTGCGTGATGAAGGGTATATCAGCGATAGCGGCGACGCCGAACCGGCAGAAACGATGAAGGTGTATCAGTTGTTGGCGGAGTTGATTACATCAGACGTGCGTTTGACGATTGAGAGTGCGACGCAGGGCGAAGGGTAATCAGTGAGAATTGCCGGATGCGGCGCAAACGCCTTATTCGGCCTACCATGATCTGCAAATTCAATAAATTGCGATATGTTGTGTAGGCCTGAGAAGCGCAGCGCATCAGGCAGCCCAGAAGAAAGCCGGATGATCATCCGGCTTTGTTACATCATCAGAAATGCCAGTAACTCATTGCCAGCCCTAAAAACAGTACCAGACCAACATAGTTATTATTCATAAATGCCTTAAAGCAGGCTTCTCGCTCACGGTTGGCAATCAGTTTTTGTTGATAAACAAACAGCGCGCCAGCCACCAGAATTGACCAGTAATATCCCCAGCCTAAGCCATTTAACTCACCGATGATCGCCATCAGCACCAGTACGCCAATCTGCAAAATACCAATAATCAATTTATCGTATTGGCCGAACAGGATTGCGGTGGATTTAATGCCAATCTTCACATCATCATCGCGGTCAACCATCGCATACTGCGTGTCGTAAGCCACCGCCCAGAGAATATTGGCGAGGAACATTAACCAGCAACTCAACGGCACCGACTCACTCACAGCGGCAAAAGCCATTGGAATCGACCAGCCAAACGCCGCCCCCAGCACCACTTGCGGTAGATGGGTATACCGCTTCATAAACGGGTACACCCACGCCAGCGCCAGCGCGGCAATCGACAACAGAATGGTCATCGTATTCAGCGTCAGCACCAGTAAAAACGAAATCAGTACCAGCACGACAAACAGCGCGCGCGCCTCTTTCTCCGTTACCGCGCCGCTGGGAAGTGGTCGGTTCGCCGTACGCTTAACATGACCATCAAACTTGCGGTCAGCATAATCATTCACCACACAACCAGCAGCGCGCATCAGCCAGACACCCGCGACAAACACCGCCAGGATCCAGAGCTGGGGAACGCCCGGTGTCGCCACCCACAACGCCCATAATGTTGGCCAGAGCAGCAGTAACGCGCCAATTGGCTTATCCGTACGCATTAAGCGATGAAACGCCAGCAGCTTATTCTGCGTCAGACTCCACTCCATATTTTTTTCCTCTTAGTACAACGGTGACGCCGGTAAAAACAGTTCGGTTAGCAACAGCGGTTTACTGCTTAATCGCAGGCGGGAACGTCGCCCCCACAGTCCGGCATCACGGCCTATCTCAATAAAGTCCCGGGTTAATGTCGATGATGTGAACAGATAGCGTCCTAACGGCGTTTTACCCAATTTTTGTAACGCCAGCTCCGGCCCGCTTAACGTTGACTCAGGAACGACGGTACGACCGGCAAGCCACGGTTCACCATCGGCACATAACAAAATTTCACGTAACCAGTAACGAGACTCTTTCGGCAGCAGTGGCAGTTCTTCGGGGATTTCATTCTGCTCGACAAACCCTTCGCGGATCATCGTCACGCTCACCGTTTTTCCCTGCTGTTCAAAACGTTTTGTCATGGAATCTTCCAGCAACAGCCAGTCGAGCAGTTGCGTATCCAGGGCAGGGATCTCTTTAAAATAGCGCAGCGCACGCAGTTGCGTTAACGCGGGGTGTGACATGCCGAACTCTCCGTTACATAACGTAAAGGCATTGTATCGCAGAAAAGTGTTTACGGGAGATGTAAAGCAAATTAAGTGATCTAATGCGCAACAAAAACGCAACAATCGCATGAAGTGGTAAAACGCTGTTGAACCTTACGCTTTGCCGATGCCCGTGCTGGCGAGGGCAACCATAGGGGCATCACCGCCCAGGATGCCAGAACGGTGATGTTTTCCTCTACTTAAACACCTTTATTCTTTATACGAGTAGCTTGCCAACTCGCAGTAAAAATTGGGAAAAGCGTATGTTCATCATGAGATTTGGAGCCAAAAAGTGTTTCCGGAGTAATATTAACAGGCAGCATTTCATGTCTGGATTTAAAGATATAGGGGGAATTCCAATGGGTATCTTTTGTAGGATTCAACATATCATGTAAGCGCTGGGAGCTTACCACCATAACTGGCCCATCATCGACAGAGGAAAACAAGATAAAGATATTGTCGTTTTGTGTTAATTGCTTGGCGTTAAATGTTCTTAAATAATCGTCAACTTCTTTAAATATAGGTGATATATTATCACTGCGTATCCACTCTTTATAAAGATACCAGGCATTTTCTCTGATAATCTCATCCGATGATCGTAGAGCCTGATCGATAAGTTGGATAAAAAAATTATTATTTTGATCAATCAACCATTTATTCACACGAAATCTATTAATGAAAGTATTCATCTGTGTGACATCAAATTTCACCTTACTAAAACGATGTTGACGCATAAAAATATCGAACTTATCATCTTCATCATGATATAAATAGCTACGTATAATTGGATTGCTCACATAAGGATAATGACTAAATGTGTTTTTCATATTCTCAATAAAGTTTTTATTAACAATATTAAGAATTTTTAATTGTATCACCAGTTTGACTGCCAGAACGGATTTTAATTTCACTGCATTATCAGGCAACGTATTAATCATTTGGATAATGCCATTGATATAACCATCAAGATCTTCATTACCAAATATATCTGAGTAATCAATCGTTAATGCCAATTTCTCTGTAATGCAGTCTTTAAAATTCCCTGTCGACATTCGCACATGATCAAACATAACAGCTGTCAGATTCGATTTAATAAATGATATTTCCTTATCAGAAAGAAAATATGCTCTGGTGAAGTGTGAAGCATTAAGATAACATTTATCGAAGTTTGAATTTTTAATCTGACATTCGCGAAAATTACCATGACCAAAGTTACTCTGAGAAAAGTCAACGGTATCGAGAATATTTTGGCTAAAATCAACACATTCGCCACTCGTTTTGAGAAAAATCACATTGTGTAAACGTCGACATTTAAATATGACATTATTAACTGTTGCCTTAGTAAAATTGCAATTCTCAATTTCTTTACATTCGAAAGTTGCATGTTGTAGATTTGACGATAAAAAAGACACCTCCGAAATAACGTCACCTTTAAAATGGCAACTTGTTAAATCCAAATCAGACAGGTCGATATACCCCTGCGCATCTTTATCCATCAGAAAATCACAAGCACATTCTATTTCTTCATTTCTATAAAATTTTACGCTTATAATATCATTACTGATTGAGACTTCACGAAACATATTTATTGCATGATTTTTTTCGTTCCGTTGTTTTATATTTAAAAATATATCACTGATATAAATAAAGTTATCTCTATTTAAACCTGGCACCCCATTAAAATTACGTAGTAAATCAAGATCTAATTTATTATTTCCTTGCACCACATCATGTTTCATCAAAGAGTTATTGCCGCCAGAATTTGTGATATGACCTATCATAAAACCTCTGTATTACAGAAATGAAATAACTGGAAAAGTAGCCTGAGCGTCCAGACACTACCGGCGAAAGGAAAAGAATCTCTGATAAGGCATTGAGATAATGGATATTCTTAGTGAAGAAGAAGTGAAGTACTATAAAAAATCGCTCATATCCCAGGAATGAAGCATAAAAAAAGGTGCGCCAGGAGACGCACCAGTTGTTGCAAAATCAGCACTGTGGGGCGTAATTACCCCTTGCCTTTTACACTGCTGATAAAGGTGGAACGGGCAGATGTCGACCCCAGGCGTTCAGCTTCATCAAGCAGTTTTAACGCCTTATCAACATCACCTTTCGCGACAGCGTTTTTGATCGCGGTATTAAAATAACTTTCCGTGTCGTTGAGCATCGGCTCGCTTTTCTTCACCGGTGCCGGAGCGGGTGCAGCCACAGCTGGTGCCGCCGTGTTGCCTACCGTAACCGGAGCTGGCGCGGAAGAACCAAATAGAGGCCCCACCAACACGCTGGAACTGGAGTTCGTTTTCACTTTCAGTTTCAGTAAGCCATCGGTGGTATGACGAGCAACCGGATCGGGAATATCCGGGATCGAGTTACCGACGCCTTTGGCATAGGCTTTTGCCGGGTCGAGCAGTTGGGTCGTCTGCTGGAGATCTTTTTCCGTGGTAAAGACCAGTACATAAAGTTTCTGCTGCCCCAACGCCGGTGTCAGGCGCATAACGCCTTCCAGACGGTCTGCGCTCATCACGCCAGGTTCCTGGTAGGTGAAATAACTGCTGGGGAAAAAGGCTGATGGGGTCATGTTCTGATCAAGAATCAGCACGTTGGGCGCAAATACGCTGGTTTGTTTGTTCACTTCGCTGGTCAGCGTCAGTGTCAGTTCGCCAATGTTTGCCGGGACGCTGTACGCAGCAACCGGACCACTGATGCCGGGGACTTTCAGTTGTTGGCCGCCGGTCGCCAGTTGGGTGGTCTGGGTTTTCGATTGATCGACCGGTGTCCAGGTGAGTTGTTGCAGCGCGGCAGATGGAATGGCTGGCGCGTCGCTGGTGTTTTGCGGTACGTAGTTAACATCGGCAAGGCTAATTCCAGGCGCGCTTGCCAGCAACCCTGCTGATAAACAGAGGGCGATGAGACTTTTATTCATTTTCATTGTTTTCACCTCAAAATCTGGAGCTCAGCGGTAGCCAGGCAATAGCGCGCTAAACCCGATAATCAGAGGGGCTTTCGCCCCTTTCAGATAATGACAACCTGTTTTTATGCCGGATGCGGCGTAAACGCCTTATCCGGCCTACATTTGACAGCCGTTGTAGGCCTGATAAGACGCGCAAGCGTCGCATCAGGCGTTGGTTGCCGGATGCGGCGCAAGCACCTTATCCGGCCCAGGTTTTGCTATTACCACCAGATTTCCATCTGGGCACCGAAGGTCCACTCGTCGCTGTCACCACGGCCGAAGCTGCCGCCGTTGAAATCAGCAGGAACGGCTTTGCCGAAGTTAGTGTTGGTATTGGCGTTACCGGTGTAGTCATAACCCCATTTCTCATCCCACTTGGCGTAGGTTGCGAAGACACGAATAGCCGGGCGTGACCAGATGCTGTCGCCAGCCTGCCATTGTTGCGCGAGGGTAATTTTGTACTGATTGTTCTTGTCGCCGGTGCGCTGGGATTCGACGTTGTCGTAGCCGATTTCCATCACGGTGCTCATGATTGGCGTCCACTTGTACATCGGGCGAATACCGACGGTCCACCACTTGGTGCCGTTGTCGTTATCCCAGTTGATATCCTGGTACATACCCACGTACATCATGTCCCAGTTGTCGCCCATGGAGATCGCACCGTGGTCGAGGATACGAAGCATGTGACCGTTGTTATTGATATTGTAGGCAAATTTTTCGTTATCAAACGCAACGCCAGAACCCTGCGACAGACCTTTACCCTGTGAGGTCATCGAGTCAGTAGCGTACTGAACAACAAACTTGTTAAAGCCCTTCAGGACACTCTGAGTATGTTCAGCAGTGAATAACCAGCCGTCTTTCGATGCGCCATCAACCAGACGATAGTTATCACGCAGGTTGGCACGACCGTAGTCGACACCCAGTTCTAATGTGCCGCCCGGGTTGATTTCCATCTGCGCTAAACGCACGTCGAAAACGTCGTTCGCGGTTTCGTTGGTATAGTCATAAATATTGTTGCTGGCGAAAGAGGAAGAACCACCTGCTTCAGAGGAGCGGGTTGCTGCCAGAGAGAGTTTACCGAAGCCAACATCGATGTTTTCCAGACCGGCACCAGGACCAGAAATATCCCAGTAGTAGAAGTCGATCATATGAACGTCATGACGTTGGTAGAAACGCTTACCTGCCCAGATGGTGGAGCCTGGCAGCCATTCAATCAGGTTTTTACCCTGCACGTTTGCTTCACGGAAGGCCGGATCGGTAGCTTCCCAGTCATTCTGTTGTGCGACGGAATAGGCCACGTTAGTGTCGAAATAGAAGCTCTTATCGCCTTCTTTCCACACTTCCTGACCCAATTTTAATTCAGCATAAGTTTCACATTCGTTGCCAAGACGGTATTTACTTTGAGCACCGGTAGTCTGGAAACACTGTTGTTCGCCGCCGCTACCTGTCCAGCCAATACCGGAACGTGCATAGCCGTGGAAATCAACAGCCATTGCCTGAGCAGACATTACGCCCGCTGCGACGGCAACCGCCAGAGGAAGTTTGCGCAGAGTAATCATCATTCTATCTCCTGAGTCATTGCTTTTCTTTTTTCACATCACCTGTGACAGGCTTTGTGTGTTTTGTGGGGTGCTTAAACGCCCGGCTCCTTATGCAGTCGACGACATGCAGTGCCATCCTCACGGAACAGATGGCAACGCTCTGGCGGCAGGCCGATAGCGAATGTGGCACCTTCTTCTACCAACACCACGTCGTTCTGGCGGTACACCAGGTTTTGACGAATGGAAGGGATCTGGATATGGATTTGAGTTTCGTTGCCGAGCTGCTCGACGACCTGAACTTCACCCTCAAGGATGACGTCAGCGATATCACTCGGCAGTAGATGTTCCGGGCGAATACCCAGCGACATATTGGCTCCAACCTGGACATCACGGCTTTCAACCGGCAGCCAGACTTGCTGACGATTCGGCATCGGCAGTTCCACCTGCACTTGATCGATTGCGGTGGCGGTCACTTTTACCGGCAGGAAGTTCATCTTTGGCGAACCGATGAATCCGGCGACAAAGCGGTCTGCCGGATAGTGGTACAGCTCCAGCGGTTTCCCAACCTGCGCCACGCGACCGGCGTCCAGCACCACGATTTTGTCGGCCAGCGTCATCGCTTCGACCTGATCGTGGGTGACGTAAATCATCGTGCGGCCCAGGCGTTTATGCAGGCGGGAGATTTCGATACGCATTTGCACACGCAGTGCGGCATCAAGGTTGGAGAGCGGTTCATCGAGCAAAAATACGCTTGGCTCGGCCACCAGCGTACGGCCAATCGCCACACGCTGACGCTGACCACCAGAGAGCGCTTTCGGTTTGCGATCCAGCAAATGCGCCAGTTGCAGCACTTCCGCCACCTGGTTAACGCGTTGGTTAATCACCTCTTTTTTCGCGCCTGCCAGTTTCAGGCCAAATGACATGTTTTCTGCTACTGACAGGTGGGGATAGAGCGCGTAAGACTGGAACACCATACCAACGCCGCGTTCTGCTGGCGGAGTGTCATTCATCCGTTTCTCACCGATGAACAGGTCGCCGCTGGTGATCGTCTCAAGCCCGGCAATCATGCGCAGTAAAGTCGATTTTCCGCAGCCAGACGGCCCGACAAACACCACGAATTCACCTTCATGGATGTCGAGATTGATATCTTTCGATACCACGACCTCGCCCCAGGCTTTCGTTACATTTTGCAGCTGTACGCTCGCCATGCCCTTCTCCCTTTGTTACAACCTGTCATCGACAGCAACATTCATGATGGGCTGACTATGCGTCATCAGAAGATGGCTTAAATCCTCCACCCCCTGGCTTTTTTATGGGGGAGGAGGCGGGAGGATGAGAACGCGGCTTCTGTGAACTAAACCGAGACCATGTAAGGAATTTCGTGAAGTTGCTTGCAAAAATCGTGGCGATTTTATGTGCGCATCTCCACATTACCGCCAATTCTGTAACAGAGATCACACAAAGCAACGGAGGGGCGTAGGGGCAAGGAGGATGGAAAGAGGTTGCCGTATAAAGAAACTAGAGTCCGTTTAGGTGTTTTCACGAGCACTTCACCAACAAGGACCATAGATTATGAAAATAAAAACAGGTGCACGCATCCTCGCATTATCCGCATTAACGACGATGATGTTTTCCGCCTCGGCTCTCGCCAAAATCGAAGAAGGTAAACTGGTAATCTGGATTAACGGCGACAAAGGCTACAACGGCCTCGCTGAAGTCGGTAAGAAATTCGAGAAAGATACCGGAATTAAAGTCACCGTTGAGCATCCGGATAAACTGGAAGAGAAATTCCCTCAGGTTGCGGCAACTGGCGATGGCCCTGACATTATCTTCTGGGCGCACGACCGCTTTGGTGGCTATGCTCAATCTGGCCTGTTGGCTGAAATCACCCCAGACAAAGCGTTCCAGGACAAGCTGTATCCGTTTACCTGGGATGCCGTACGTTACAACGGCAAGCTGATTGCTTACCCAATTTCTGTCGAAGCGTTATCGCTGATTTATAACAAAGATCTGCTGCCGAACCCGCCAAAAACATGGGAAGAGATCCCAGCGCTGGATAAAGAACTGAAAGCGAAAGGTAAGAGCGCGCTAATGTTCAACCTGCAAGAACCGTACTTCACCTGGCCGCTGATTGCTGCTGACGGGGGTTATGCGTTCAAGTACGAAAACGGCAAGTACGACATTAAAGACGTGGGCGTGGATAACGCTGGCGCGAAAGCGGGTCTGACCTTCCTGGTTGACCTGATTAAAAACAAACACATGAATGCGGACACCGATTACTCCATCGCAGAAGCCGCCTTTAATAAAGGCGAAACAGCGATGACCATCAACGGCCCGTGGGCATGGTCCAACATCGACACCAGCAAAGTGAATTATGGTGTAACGGTACTGCCGACCTTTAAGGGCCAGCCATCCAAACCGTTCGTGGGCGTACTGAGCGCGGGTATTAACGCCGCCAGTCCGAACAAAGAGCTGGCGAAAGAGTTCCTCGAAAACTATCTGCTGACTGACGAAGGCCTGGAAGCGGTTAATAAAGATAAACCGCTGGGTGCAGTAGCGCTGAAGTCCTATCAGGATGAACTTGCGAAAGATCCTCGTATTGCCGCCACCATGGATAACGCTCAGAAAGGTGAAATTATGCCGAACATCCCGCAGATGTCCGCTTTCTGGTATGCCGTGCGTACTGCCGTGATCAACGCCGCCAGTGGTCGTCAGACTGTGGATGCAGCGCTGAAAGATGCACAGACTCGTATCACCAAGTAATACGGTGAAATGCCGGATGCGGCGTAAACGCCTTATCCGGCCTACAAAACCGAAACGTATGTAGGCCTGATAAGACGCGTCAGCGTCGCATCAGGCAGTTGTTGTCGGATAAGGCGTAAATGCTTTATCTGTCCTGGATGAGGAAGAACCCCATGGATGTCATTAAAAAGAAACATTGGTGGCAAAGCGACGCGCTGAAATGGTCAGTGTTAGGTCTGCTCGGCCTGCTGGTGGGTTACCTTGTTGTTTTAATGTACGCACAAGGGGAATACCTGTTCGCCATTACCACGCTGATATTGAGTTCAGCGGGGCTCTATATTTTCGCCAATCGTAAAGCCTACGCCTGGCGCTATGTCTATCCGGGAATGGCTGGGATGGGGCTATTCGTCCTTTTCCCTCTGGTCTGCACCATCGCCATTGCCTTCACCAACTACAGCAGCACTAACCAGCTGACTTTTGAACGTGCGCAGGAAGTGTTGTTAGATCGCTCCTGGCAAGCAGGCAAAACCTATAACTTTGGTCTTTACCCGGCGGGCGATGAGTGGCAACTGGCGCTCAGCGACGGCGAAACTGGCAAAAATTACCTCTCCGACGCGTTTAAATTTGGCGGCGAGCAAAAACTGCAACTAAAAGAAACAGCCGCCCAGCCTGAAGGCGAGCGCGCGAATCTGCGTGTGATTACCCAGAATCGTCAGGCACTGAGTGACATTACTGCCATTCTGCCGGATGGTAACAAAGTGATGATGAGCTCCCTGCGCCAGTTTTCTGGCACGCAGCCGCTCTACACACTCGACGGTGACGGCACGCTGACGAATAACCAGAGCGGTGTGAAATATCGGCCGAATAACCAAATTGGTTTTTACCAGTCCATTACCGCCGACGGCAACTGGGGCGATGAAAAGTTAAGCCCCGGTTACACCGTGACCACCGGCTGGAAAAACTTTACCCGCGTCTTCACCGACGAAGGCATTCAGAAACCGTTCCTCGCCATTTTCGTCTGGACCGTGGTGTTCTCGCTAATCACCGTCTTTTTAACAGTGGCAGTCGGCATGGTTCTGGCGTGTCTGGTGCAGTGGGAAGCGTTGCGCGGCAAAGCGGTCTATCGTGTCCTGCTGATTCTGCCCTACGCGGTGCCATCGTTTATTTCAATCTTGATTTTCAAAGGGTTGTTTAACCAGAGCTTCGGTGAAATCAACATGATGTTGAGCGCGCTATTTGGCGTGAAGCCTGCCTGGTTTAGCGATCCGACCACTGCCCGCACGATGCTGATTATCGTCAACACCTGGCTGGGTTATCCGTACATGATGATCCTCTGCATGGGCTTGTTGAAAGCGATTCCGGACGATCTGTATGAAGCCTCAGCAATGGATGGCGCAGGTCCATTCCAGAACTTCTTTAAAATTACGCTGCCGCTGCTGATTAAACCGCTCACACCGCTAATGATCGCCAGCTTCGCCTTTAACTTTAACAACTTCGTGCTGATTCAACTGTTAACTAACGGCGGCCCGGATCGTCTTGGCACTACCACGCCAGCCGGTTATACCGACCTGCTCGTTAACTACACCTACCGCATCGCCTTTGAAGGCGGCGGTGGTCAGGACTTCGGTCTGGCGGCGGCAATTGCCACGCTGATCTTCCTGCTGGTGGGTGCGCTGGCGATCGTCAACCTGAAAGCCACGCGAATGAAGTTTGATTAAGGGAGATAACAAAAATGGCAATGGTCCAACCGAAATCGCAAAAAGCACGTTTGTTTATTACTCATCTGCTACTGCTACTTTTTATCGCGGCGATTATGTTCCCGCTGCTGATGGTCGTCGCTATCTCTCTGCGTCAGGGGAACTTCGCGACTGGTAGCCTGATCCCGGAACAAATCTCCTGGGATCACTGGAAACTGGCGTTAGGTTTTAGCGTTGAACAGGCTGATGGGCGCATTACGCCACCGCCGTTCCCGGTACTGCTGTGGCTGTGGAACTCAGTAAAGGTCGCCGGAATTTCCGCGATTGGCATTGTTGCGCTATCCACCACCTGCGCCTACGCTTTCGCCCGTATGCGCTTTCCTGGTAAAGCGACACTGCTGAAAGGCATGCTGATTTTCCAGATGTTCCCGGCGGTGCTTTCACTGGTAGCGTTGTATGCGTTATTTGATCGTTTGGGTGAGTACATTCCATTCATCGGCCTGAATACTCACGGCGGCGTAATCTTCGCGTACCTGGGGGGGATTGCGCTGCATGTCTGGACCATCAAAGGCTATTTCGAAACCATCGACAGTTCGCTGGAAGAAGCGGCGGCGCTGGATGGTGCAACACCGTGGCAGGCCTTCCGCCTTGTCCTGTTGCCGCTGTCAGTGCCGATTCTGGCGGTGGTGTTCATCCTGTCGTTTATCGCTGCCATTACTGAAGTTCCGGTCGCGTCGTTGTTACTGCGTGACGTAAACAGCTACACCCTGGCCGTGGGAATGCAGCAATACCTCAACCCGCAAAACTACCTGTGGGGTGACTTTGCCGCCGCTGCCGTGATGTCTGCATTACCGATCACCATCGTCTTCTTGCTGGCTCAACGCTGGCTGGTCAACGGACTGACGGCAGGTGGTGTGAAAGGTTAAAGATGTTGTTCTGCCAATGTTATGCCGCTACACCCTCAACTTACGTTATCCCAACTTGTGACTGTTATTCGGCGCTCTATGGAGCGCCTTTTTTTACTCCCGCTTCAGCCGTTTCGAATTACACAGCCATAAGGTGATCACCAGTAGCAGGATCGCTGCCGAGTAGATCAACACATCCAGTGGTGATTTATGATCGACGATGATCAAGCGCACAATGGCGGTGATCCCGATATAGACAAAGTAACGCAAGGGAAAGTGAAAACCGGACTGAAAGTACTTCACAATCAACGCGATAAATTCGAAATAGAGAAAGTAAACCACCAGCCCTTCCACCAGCTCATATTTGCTGGCTTGTTCTGGCGCGAACAGCACATCAGCCAGATGCACCGTTTCTTTGCCGAGGAAGACAACCAAAATCAGGCCGAGACACAACAGGCCAAGATTGAGAACGGTCTGCAAAATGGTGGAGATAAACTCCACGCGCGGACGAGAGAGTGACGTCATAGCAGTACCTCCATCACAGTGGCGAGCTTCCTGTATAACGCAAAAATGTGACGGAGATCTATATTTTTTGTGTATGTTTTGTTCAGATCGATTAAATGGGCATCTCCCAACCAACGCCGGATGCGGCGTGAACGCCTTATCCGTCCTACCCGTAGGCCGGATAAGCCGCGCCTGGCGGCGCATCCGGCAAGACAAACCGCACCATAGCCTGTAATGCAAAAATCACCCATTCAGGTGATTCCCAGCCACCAGCAATGCGCGAAAAATCAACAATGTTCCTCTGGAACAAATGAAACGTAACCTGATAAAGGTGGTAAAAATGAAGCCTTATTTTGCTGCTTTGATGTTATCAGTCTCTGTCCTTCCTGCTTATGCTGGTCCGCTCGGTACTGCTGATAAAGCCGACCTACCGCAAAGCAATGTCTCCAGCCCAATGATGGCCCAGTCGCTCAGGCAACCAGACCTGCAACCAATATCGACGGACAGGAAAACAGAATGTTTTCGCCTTTACACACCAGATCGCAAACCGGGGGTGAACTGCGTTCCTGATGGCTCGACAGGCCATTAAGAATGAAGGTGCCAGTGAGTGCGAAAACTGGCACCTTTCCTCTGACTTAGCGGAAATTGACGCTTCGGTCGCTGGTCATGTCATACAACTGGAACTTACGCCCAAGTTGCTGACCACCGTCACGCGTCAGCGGCGTCCAGCCAATTGCCGCTCGGCTACGAGTCGGGCCAGACGAGAAGAGATCCAACGGTACAGAGATATACACGCCTTTGGTGAAGTCCCCTTCGCCGTACTCCTCTTTCGAAACATTCGTGATCGTGGCATACCCACCCACCACCACGCCGCTGTCAAAGCGTTTGGCTATTTCCAGCGTGCCGCCTTTATCCCCTGCCAGATACTGCCCGACGCTGGCTTTCACTAATACATCCTGAGCGAAAGATGGCGTCCAGTAGGCGGTCAAATGACCAGTTTTCACGCTGTAATCGGTGAATTTCATCATATCTTTCGCACTACGCCAGTCGCGCTGTTTAACGTAGTTAGCATCCAGACCAAACGCCCAGTTGCTATCCAGCGGGCGATACAATACTTCTGCCCCCGCGCCGCCAAACATGGTTTCGAGATAACCACCGTAGACCTGACCGTAGAAGCCGTTGCCCAGATGCTGAAAGTAGTTGGCTTGCAGGTTATTCACATAGACATCATTCTGCACATACTCACGCACATGGGTACGAACGCGCGGTAAGTGCGAGTCCTGCGGTGGATTGGTGTAATTAAACTTGTCGTAATTGTTCGCCAGGTTAGCAAACAGGCTACCGGTGGTCAGCAGATGGTCCGTCAGCCACAAATCCGCCGTTCCCATCACGCCCAACTGGTACATGTAAAAGTTTTCCGGGCCCCCGACCGACTGGTTCAGCACCGGATCGATATGGAAATCAAAGCGCGATTTGTCGATATACCAGCCCTGCTCAGTGGACGCAGGAACTACCGGCTCGACGCGTTTTTGCGCCAGCGTCGTTTCGTGGCCCAACGGCTCTCCGGCAAGATGATTTTTCAGGCTGGCGACATCGGTTTCCGTCGTCACCTGCGGCATGTTAAGGCGATTTTCTGTAACGCGGATCGTCTTGATCCCCTCCGGCAGATCGTTCATCACGATCCGATTAGCACGGATGATCCCTTCACGCGAATCACGATATTTCACCTGCTCACCGGTGACGTACAGCGTATCGCCTTTCGTCTGGATCTGCGGATCGGCCAGTCCGGCGTTGTATTTCAACAGCGTTAACTGATTCGCCACCACCGAATGCTGCAAAATGGCATCCTGTGGTTGCGGTTGATATTGCGGACGGGCGTTATCATTGTAGGACGGGCGTAGATCGTTAAAGTTGGTACGCAGCGTGACGCCAAACATAAAGGTGTTACCGCGTTCATAGCTAAGGTTAACGTCGGCCCAATCGGTAACGCGATAAATCGCCCCGACGTTAAACTTACTTTTTTGCTCCAGCTTCCCGGCAAAATCCTGCTGATAATTATTGCCTTCATACTCCAGTTTCAGACGCAGCGGCTGCCAGGGCGTCTGGTATTCCACGCCGCCAAACAGTGAGGCCGGACCGTGGAACATCTGGCTGCCGTCGATAGATCCCGCTTGTTTGTAGCTGTTATCGCGATAGCAATATTTGTCACTGGCTGAACAGAGCGGATTTTTCACGTTACCGCTGGTGCCCAGATATCCCCAGCCCAGGCCGAGCGTAAAATCGAATGGCCCCCAGGCTTTGCTGGCGACAAGATATTCCGCATCGAACAGCCCCGTACCGCCGATATCCCGCGCACCAACCGCCACCTGTGGCAGCCAGTAACTCTCTTCCCATAAACGCAGTTTGAGATCGAAGGCTTTATCTTTATACGTTTGATCACCAGAGAACGCTTCGACGCTGCTGTACTGCCGAGTGCGCACATCGGTATAACGCAGCGTTGTTTCCAACCACGGGAAGAGTTGCACCGAAGCAGAGTAATAACGGTACTGATCGTTATCGCGATAGTTCAGACTCAACTCCCCTTCCCGCGCCATGCGCGCGGTAGGTGTTTGTAATAATCCTACACCACCGAAATCCGATTGCGACGGACCAATGGGCGCAGGATATGTTTCGCCATAGCAAGCCGTGCTAATGCCCAGCGCCAGTAAACTAAGCAGATGTCTTTTTTTCATTATTGCGGTATCCGCTGCGTCAGAGTCTGAAGAATGTCGGCGTTAAGTGCATCAGGTGTCTCACTCCAGACGGAGTCCGCGAGGCCAACATAAATAATGCTGCCGGGCATCGGCTCTACGTGACGCTTGTTCCAGTAAGCCACCGGCGCTTTTTGCGTGCGTCCGTCCGGGTAAACCACCCACGCGTAGCTGCGATCCGCACCGCTGAGCAGGCTCTGGTCAGAGAGATAGCTCGCCACGTCGCGACCTGGAGTGAATGGCTGATTGCCAGGACGGCTGATAAGCCCGAATAACGTGACCGTGGACGGTGGTGGTCCGACCCACAGCGTGTAGTTGCCCTGCAACGGCGGGTTACCGCGTTCGGCAACGCGCACGATATCAGGATCAAGATTGATTTTTTGTCTGCCCGTCACCTTCAACGCCTGAATTTGCTGGCGTAAGGCGTTAATGGCGGCGGCATCGTCGGTGCTGGATTCTGAGGCCAGTTCTGCCAGCCTTGTCAGCAACGCCTGCTGCTGCCGTAATGCCGCCGCCGTTGCCAGCTCTTCGCTAATCACCGCACCGGGCCACCAACTGTTTGCGAGCCGCGGTTGACCTACCAGATCAATTAAATGCTCTGCGCCTGTCAGCGTTTTGGCCTCATTGCTGCCATTACTGAACACTTTGACGGTGCCTGCCGCAAAGACCGATGACGCTCCCACGCTCATAATCAACGCAGCAATAGTTTGTTTAATCATTGTTTTGCCGCCTTGATGAGAGTGGTTTTCACCGGGAAATAATCCGCGCCGAGATACTGTTCCGACTGGCGAATTTGCCCTTCGCTGTCGATCCAATAGCGGTTATGCCAGCGTGCCTGGTCGGTGGAGACTTCTTCGTCCAGCACACGAACCGGAGTTTCATCGCTACCGACTTTGACGGTATCGGTGCCATCCCATTTGAAAACCGAGCGTGCGGTGGCGTAGCGCACCTGCTGGTACTCGGTCCAGCCCATCGTGCGCGTCCAGGTTGCGCCATCAACAATTTGTGCGGGTTTTATCAGCGGGTCGGCGGCAAGGTTATTCACTTCAATCAGGTTGTCGCCGCCAAGCAAAGTCTTCACCAGACGACCATGTTGTGTGACGAGAGTGGCCTGATCCTGAGTGACCCATTTTTGTTGTCCATCTTCAGCGAAGGCCAGCACCACAAACAACTGCGGCCCGCCATTAAGCTGCATGTACTGGCTGGCATAGGGCATATTTTGAATATCATCGTCCGTCAGCTGTACGCCTGGCGTACCGAACAGACTGTCCCACAGTGAATTGCCCAGCTCTTTAGTCGTGGCTGAACAGGCCTGTAATAGCAGGCAGATAAGAATGAGTGCAGGTCGCTTCACGACTCTTCTCCAGAGGGGCAGAATAACCACACCGGAGTGTGGTTATGGTTAATCCCCGTCATACTTCAAGCCACAGATGCGATGACTCGAATTATTTTAGGGATACATACTTTATTACTGGGTACTGGTGGTTGTGGTTGTTGTGGTCCCGGTATTAGAACCATCACCGCCACCGGTTGCCGCGAGCGCGACACCCACCGCCGAGCTTACGGTGCTGACGCTGGTCGCGGAGGAGCTACCCGCCGAAACCGACGTTGCTGCCGCCCCTGCCGCTTCGCCCACCTGTACAGGTGCAGCCCACGCAGAAGTCGCCGCAAGCGCAGATATGGCAAAAATGCCATACAGAACTTTTTTCATAACAATTTCCCTTCATTGAATGAATGGAGATTTACCCAAAAACATTTCGGGCGGGATCGAGTATACACAACTAAAGCATGCGAATTACGGCGTGGGGAATTAGTGATGGGGTTTTAAGATAATTGGAATGAATATCAAATATAAGTTTCAACTTATATATAAATAAGTTTAAAAATCAAAAAGTTAAAATAAAATCAAAAATGATTGACCTACGTATTTTCCGAAATAACCACGATTAAAAATCTATTTTAGGATTAACCTCACGGTATGATTTCTGTTAAATCACAGACAAGGGGATTTATCTGATAAAACAATGCCGACTTATAGTCGGCATTGTTATTAAGGTTATTTAATCAATCCTGCTATGTATTAATTGCCGAATACGATGTACATATCGGCATCGACCTGTAGGCCTGATAAGATGCGTAAAGCGTCGTATCAGGCACCAGTTGCCGGATGCGGCGTAAACGCCTTATCCGGCCTACATATCATCGGCATCAGGTTCGCTCGATGATTAACCGCGCCACGCTTTATAGCGGTTAATCAGACCATTGGTCGAGCTATCGTGGCTGCTGATTTCTTTGTCATCTTTCAGCTCTGGCAGAATACGGTTCGCCAGCTGTTTACCCAGCTCCACGCCCCACTGGTCGAAGGTGAAGATGTTCAGGATCACGCCCTGAGTAAAGATTTTGTGCTCATACAGCGCAATCAACGCCCCCAGGCTGAACGGAGTGATTTCGCGCAACAGGATAGAGTTGGTCGGACGGTTACCTTCGAACACTTTGAACGGTACCACGTAGTCAAGCGTGGCCGGATCTTTACCCTGATCGCGATATTCCTGCTCAACCACTTCGCGGGATTTACCAAACGCCAGCGCTTCGGTCTGAGCGAAGAAGTTAGACAGCAGTTTCTGGTGATGATCAGAGAGCGGGTTATGGGTGATAGCCGGGGCGATGAAATCGCACGGCACCATCTTCGTACCCTGGTGGATCAGCTGGTAGAACGCGTGCTGACCGTTAGTACCAGGTTCACCCCAGATAATCGGGCCAGTCTGGTAATCCACAACGTTACCGTTACGGTCAACATACTTACCGTTGGACTCCATATTGCCCTGCTGGAAGTACGCTGCGAAACGGTGCATATACTGGTCGTACGGCAGAATCGCTTCAGTTTCCGCGCCAAAGAAATTGTTGTACCAGATGCCGATCAGCGCCAGCAGTACAGGCAGGTTTTTCTCTGCAGGTGTGGTGGAGAAATGCTTGTCCATCGCGTGTGCGCCGGAAAGCAGTTCAACGAAGTTATCAAAGCCGATGGAGAGAACAATCGACAGGCCAATCGCTGACCATAAAGAGTAACGACCGCCGACCCAGTCCCAGAACTCGAACATGTTGGCGGTATCAATACCAAACTCACCAACGGCTTTGGCATTGGTTGAGAGCGCCGCAAAGTGTTTCGCAACGTGTTTTTCATCACCTGCCGCTTTCAGGAACCAGTCACGCGCGCTATGGGCGTTGGTCATAGTTTCCTGAGTGGTGAAGGTTTTAGACGCTACCAGGAACAGGGTGGTTTCCGGGTTTACTTTTTTCAGCACTTCCGCGATGTGAGTTCCATCGACGTTAGAAACAAAGTGCATGTTCAGGTGATTTTTGTACGGACGCAGTGCTTCAGTCACCATGTATGGGCCGAGGTCAGAACCGCCGATCCCGATGTTCACTACGTCAGTGATGGCTTTGCCGGTATAACCTTTCCACTCACCGGAAATGATCGCTTCCGAGAAGGTTTTCATCTTCTCCAGCACGGCGTTAACTTCCGGCATGACATCTTTGCCATCAACCAGAATCGGGGTATTGCTACGGTTACGCAGCGCTACGTGCAGTACGGCGCGGTTTTCGGTGCGGTTGATCTTCTCGCCAGAGAACATCGACTTAATCGCACTCGCCAGATCGCACTCTTTCGCCAGATCTTGTAATTTCGCCAGCGTCTCTTCAGTGATGCGGTTTTTGGAGTAATCCACCAGCATCTGATCGTCGAAGGTTGCGGAGAACTTAGAAAAACGATCGCCGTCTTTAGCAAAAAGATCGGCGATCGTAACGTCTTTCATTTCATCGAAGTGTTTCTGTAGTGCCTGCCAGGCAGCGGTCTGCGTTGGATTGATGTTTTTCATTAGCAATACTCTTCTGATTTTGAGAATTGTGACTTTGGAAGATTGTAGCGCCAGTCACAGAAAAATGTGATGGTTTTAGTGCCGTTAGCGTAATGTTGAGTGTAAACCCTTAGCGCAGTGAAGCATTTATTAGCTGAACTACTGACCGCCAGGAGTGGATGAAAAATCCGCATGACCCCATCGTTGACAACCGCCCCGCTCACCCTTTATTTATAAATGTACTACCTGCGCTAGCGCAGGCCAGAAGAGGCGCGTTGCCCAAGTAACGGTGTTGGAGGAGCCAGTCCTGTGATAACACCTGAGGGGGTGCATCGCCGAGGTGATTGAACGGCTGGCCACGTTCATCATCGGCTACAGGGGCTGAATCCCCTGGGTTGTCACCAGAAGCGTTCGCAGTCGGGCGTTTCGCAAGTGGTGGAGCACTTCTGGGTGAAAATAGTAGCGAAGTATCGCTCTGCGCCCACCCGTCTTCCGCTCTTCCCTTGTGCCAAGGCTGAAAATGGATCCCCTGACACGAGGTAGTTATGTCTGAAATTGTTGTCTCCAAATTTGGCGGTACCAGCGTAGCTGATTTTGACGCGATGAACCGCAGTGCTGATATTGTGCTTTCTGATGCCAACGTACGTTTAGTTGTCCTCTCGGCTTCTGCTGGTATCACTAATCTGCTGGTCGCTTTAGCTGAAGGACTGGAACCTGGCGAGCGATTCGAAAAACTCGACGCAATCCGCAATATCCAGTTTGCCATTCTGGAACGTCTGCGTTACCCGAACGTTATCCGTGAAGAGATTGAACGTCTGCTGGAGAACATTACTGTTCTGGCAGAAGCGGCGGCGCTGGCAACGTCTCCGGCGCTGACAGATGAACTGGTCAGCCACGGCGAGCTGATGTCGACCCTGCTGTTTGTTGAGATCCTGCGCGAACGCGATATTCAGGCACAGTGGTTTGATGTACGTAAAGTGATGCGTACTAATGACCGATTTGGTCGTGCAGAGCCAGACGTAGCCGCGCTGGCGGAACTGACCGCGCTGCAGCTGCTCCCGCGCCTCAATGAAGGCTTAGTGATCACCCAAGGATTTATCGGCAGCGAAAGTAAAGGTCGTACAACGACGCTTGGCCGTGGAGGCAGCGATTATACGGCAGCCTTGCTGGCGGAGGCTTTACACGCATCTCGTGTTGATATCTGGACCGACGTCCCGGGCATCTACACCACCGATCCACGCGTGGTCACCGCAGCAAAACGTATTGATGAAATCGCGTTTGCCGAAGCGGCAGAGATGGCAACTTTTGGTGCAAAAGTACTGCATCCGGCAACATTGCTACCCGCAGTACGCAGCGATATTCCGGTGTTTGTCGGCTCCAGTAAAGACCCACGCGCAGGTGGTACGCTGGTGTGCAATAAAACTGAAAATCCGCCGCTGTTCCGCGCCCTGGCGCTTCGTCGTAATCAGACTCTGCTCACTTTGCACAGCCTGAATATGCTGCATTCTCGCGGTTTCCTCGCGGAAGTTTTCGGCATTCTCGCGCGGCATAATATTTCGGTGGATCTCATCACCACCTCCGAAGTGAGCGTGGCATTAACCCTTGATACCACCGGTTCCACCTCCACTGGCGATACGTTGCTGACGCAATCCCTGCTGATGGAGCTGTCTGCACTATGCCGGGTAGAAGTGGAAGAAGGTCTGGCACTGGTCGCGTTAATTGGTAATGACCTGTCAAAAGCCTGTGGCGTTGGCAAAGAGGTATTTGGCGTACTGGAACCGTTTAACATCCGCATGATTTGCTACGGCGCATCCAGCCATAACCTGTGCTTCCTGGTGCCCGGCGAAGATGCCGAGCAGGTGGTGCAGAAGCTGCATTTTAATTTGTTTGAGTAAACACAGTATGGCCCGAAAGACATTATTTCGGGCCGTATGTTTTTCTTGTCATTATGCCCATCAATAAACGAGTCTATTCCCTGTTAACCAGCATCTTTATCTAAGAATAATTACCTTTAATTTTTTATCTGCATCTCTAACTAATTATCGAAAGAGATAAATAGTTAAGAGAAGGCAAAATGAATATTATCAGTTCTGCTCGCAAAGGAATTCCCGTACACTGAACTCTCCGGCTCACTGAGGGCACCATCATGGCACTCCCCCGTATTACCCAAAAAGAGATGACTGAACGCGAGCAGCGTGAACTTAAAACACTGCTGGATCGGGCGCGTATTGCGCATGGTCGCGTGCTGACCAACTCGGAAACTAACAGCATTAAGAAAGAGTACATCGATAAATTAATGGTTGAGCGTGAGGCTGAAGCAAAAAAAGCCCGCCAGTTGAAGAAAAAGCAGGCTTATAAACCCGATCCCGAAGCATCGTTTAGCTGGTCGGCAAATACGTCAACGCGCGGCAGGCGCTGATTAGCGCCCCTTCTTTTTGCGCCCCGGCGAGGTGAAACGTTTACCGTTGGACGTCGGGCGACCGCCTTTTTCTGATGTTTTTTCCATCTTCACCACCGGGCGTTTAATGCCCGCCGTTTTCGGTTTGGCCTTCGCTTTGGGTTTTACCTCAGAAGTGGAATTCTCAATTAATTTAAAGAGATCTATTAGCTCATCGTCGGTTAAATCGCGCCACTCACCCAGCGGAATGCCGCTTAAACTGACGTTCATAATGCGCGTACGCTCCAGCTTTTTCACTTCGTAACCAAAGTGCTCGCACATGCGACGGATCTGACGGTTCAGTCCCTGCACCAGGGTAATGCGAAAAACAAACGGCGCTTCTTTTTTGACTTTGCACTTTTTCGTCACCGTCCCGAGGATCGGCACCCCCGCCCCCATACCACGAATAAATTCATCGGTAATCGGTTTATCGACCGTAACCAGATACTCTTTCTCATGATCGTTACCCGCACGGAGGATTTTATTCACCAGATCGCCGTGATTGGTGAGGAAAATCAGCCCCTGGGAATCTTTATCCAGGCGGCCAATCGGGAACACGCGTTTGCTGTGGTTAACAAAATCGACAATGTTATCGCGCTCGCCATCTTCGGTGGTGCTGACAATACCGACGGGCTTGTTCAGGGCGATAAGTACCAAATCTTCGGCTTCCCGAGGCTCAATCAACTGACCATTTACTTTCACAACGTCGCCGGGTTTCACCTGATCGCCAATGGTGGCTCGCTTGCCGTTAAGGAACACATTGCCTTGCTCGATATAGCGATCCGCTTCGCGGCGTGAGCAAATTCCGCTTTCGCTGATGTATTTATTTAAACGGACTGATGAGTCGGGCAGCATAAATTCTCCTGTAAAAAACGGAATATACCGTACCTTTGGGTTGATAAAAAATAGTCATGAGCGAACTATTTGTTATTTCCATTGGCTTGAATTCGTTACCTGCTCAAATCACTTTCCAGAAGCAATGTGCGACATCGTGAGCCATGTCAGTAAGCGATTAAAATCACAGTGATAGCATGCCTCCCGTGATTTCTTACTAACCGGAGAAGTAATGGAACTGCTTTTATTGAGTAACTCGACGCTGCCGGGTAAAGCCTGGCTGGAACACGCGCTGCCGCTGATTGCTGAACAGTTGCAGGGTCGCCGTTCTGCGGTATTTATTCCTTTCGCGGGCGTAACGCAGACCTGGGATGATTACACAGCGAAAACGGCTGCGGTTCTCGCTCCGCTGGGTGTTTCTGTCACCGGTATTCATAGCGTTGTCGATCCCGTTGCCGCGATTGAAAATGCGGAAATTGTGATTGTCGGCGGCGGTAATACTTTCCAGTTGCTGAAACAGTGCCGCGAGCGCGGGCTGCTGGCACCAATTACTGACGTGGTGAAACGTGGCGCGCTGTATATTGGCTGGAGCGCAGGCGCTAACCTTGCTTGCCCAACCATTCGTACCACCAACGATATGCCGATTGTCGATCCGCAAGGTTTCGATGCGCTAAATCTGTTCCCGCTGCAAATCAACCCGCACTTCACCAACGCGCTGCCGGAAGGCCATAAAGGTGAAACCCGTGAGCAGCGTATTCGCGAACTGCTGGTCGTCGCGCCAGAACTGACGATTATTGGTCTGCCGGAAGGTAACTGGATCACAGTAAGTAAAGGTCACGCTACGCTGGGTGGCCCGAACACCACTTATGTGTTTAAGGCTGGTGAAGAAGCGGTGCCGCTGGAAGCGGGTCACCGTTTTTAAGTGAATTGCCGGATGCATGATCCGGCATCTTGTACATAGTGCCTGATGCGACGCTTTACGCGTCTTATCAGGCCTATAGGGTCACGGTATTAATACTCGTCCCGTACTTCATCTTCATCCGGCTGTTCCAGCACACTGTAAGCCACCGAACAAAACAGCGAGTTCAAACGCTGCATATCGCCCAGTAAGCCTAAATGTAGCGAACTGGTTTCAATGCTCTGCACGTTTTGCTGATGCAGGCGATCAACGTGGGCGTGAGAATAACGGCGATTAAGAATGCGAAAACGATGCTTGCTGCGGCGTAAACGACGGGCGCTGGCAACATCGCCAGAGAAGAAAACCGACATTGCCAGTTTTAAATTACTGAGCAATTGCTCATAGAGTGCATCCAATTCCTTCAAGCCATCAAGCGAAAATGCTCGCCTTGCTGCCAGCGATTTGTCGGCAATTTCACTCCCCATGCGCTCGACGATATCGGAGGCCTGTTCAAGGTTAAGCGACATTTCGATAATCTCCGCCCAGCGACGCGACTCTTCCTCCGCCAGCTCTTCTTTTGGCATTCGCGCCAGATACAGCTTAATGGCGGTGTAGAGAACGTTGATATCATCTGCCAACTTACGCAGCTCTTTCTCCTGCCGTGGCTCGCCGTGCATCACTTTATTCAACCCTTCCATCATCTGTTCCATGGCGTCGCCAATGCGCAGGGTTTCGCGGGCAGCGTTCGCCAGAGCAAGCGTGGGCGTATCCAGCGCGCTGACATCCAGATGTTTAGGCCGTAGCTGGGTATCCAGTTCCGGTTCATCGCGAATAATCGTTTTGCAAAACCGTGCCATCGGGTCAACGAATGGCAACATGACCAGGCAGCGTACAAGGTTGTAGAAGACGTGGAAATAGATCACCAATTCCGCTTTTGACAATGGCAACTTCCCCATTGTCTCTGCCAGCAAATGGACAAACGGCAGGATAATCAGGCTACCCACCAGCTTAAACAGCAGGCTACCCAGCGCGACACGGCGGGCTGCGGCATTGGCGGCACTGTTGTTGAGCATCGCCAGCAGGCCGGAACCGAGGTTTGCACCAATCACCAGACAAAGCGCCACTGGGAAAGAGATAATGCCTGCGGCGGTCAAAGTCGCGGTCAGCAGTACAGCAGCAAGGCTGGAGTAGCTGATAATGGCGAACATCGCGCCAATCAGCGCATCCAGCAGAATATCGCCGGTTAGCGAGGCAAAGATCACCTGAACGCCGTTTGCCTGGGTGATCGGCGTTACGGCCTGCACAATCAATTCCAGCGCCAGTAAAATCAGCCCAAGACCAATACCGACACGGCCCAGTTGCCCGGCGCGTGATTGTTTGCGTCCGAGGAAAAAAATCACGCCGATAAAAATAAGTAGTGGTGACAACCAGGATAAATCGAAGGTGAGAATACGCGCCATTAGCGCGGTCCCGACATCTGCACCCAGCACAATGACCAAAGCCGGTGCGAGGGCAACCAGATCCTGAGCGACGAACGAAGTCACCAGCATGGTGGTAGCATTACTGCTCTGCACCAGTGCGGTAACGCCGATCCCCGCACAAAAGGCGAGCGGCTTTTTTTCGACGCTCCGGCTCAGAACAGTGCGCAGACGTGCGCCGAAGACGCGCATTACGCCTGTTCGAACAATATGTGTCCCCCAGACCAACAGGGCGACGGCAGAAAGCAGGTGAAGCAGCGTTAACACGAGTTCAGGTTCTCCTTATCGTTATATGTTCCTGAAGCAATTGAATGACCAAAGGACCGGAAACACGCTGACTGGCATCTTTACTGTGCCTTTTGACCTTCGTTTTTCCGGCTAAGATTATTCCAGCCTGATTCCAGTATAAGTGTTTCATATTAATAAAGAGACAGGGCACTCATTGAGCGCCCTGTTTGTTGTAAGGAAAAGTGACAGATTTGTGAATCAGTCCGCGTCATACCCCAGATTCGGTGCCAGCCAGCGTTCAACATCTGAGACGCTCATACCTTTACGGCGGGCATAGTCTTCGACCTGGTCGCGCTGAATTTGCGCTACCGCGTAATACTTGCTGTCCGGGTGGCTGAAGTACCAACCCGAAACCGATGCGCCGGGCCACATGGCGAAAGATTCTGTGAGTTTCATGCCAGTGTGTTTTTCCACTTCCAGCAGCTCCCAGATGGTGGCTTTTTCCGTATGTTCCGGGCAGGCCGGATAGCCAGGTGCCGGGCGGATTCCCTGATAGTTTTCGCGGATCAGCTCTTCGTTGCTGAGGTTCTCGTTCGGCGCATAGCCCCAGTAGACTTTACGCACACGCTCATGGAGATACTCCGCAAACGCTTCGGCTAAACGGTCGGCAAGCGCTTTCACCATGATTTTGTTGTAATCATCGTGCTGTGCTTCAAAGGCATCAGCCAGTGCGTCCTCTTCCAGTCCGCCAGTCACGGCAAATGCGCCGATGTAATCTGCTTTACCAGAAAGCTTCGGCGCAACGAAGTCAGCGAGACAGTAGTTAGCGAAGCCCGTTTTTTCGGTCTGTTGACGCAGATGGTGGCTGACGTTGATCACATGGGTACGCGTTTCGTCACGGTAGATTTCAATGTCATCGCCCACACGGTTTGCCGGGAACAGCCCCACCACGCCACGCGGATTCAGCGTTTTCTCGGCGCTTAATTTATCCAGCATGTCGTTGGCGTCTTTAAACAGGCGCTTCGCCTCTTCACCCACCACTTCATCTTCCAGAATGCGCGGATACTTCCCGGCCAGCGACCAGGTCATAAAGAACGGTGTCCAGTCGATGTAATTACGCAGCGTTTCGATGCTGGCTTCGACTTCCTGCACGCCGAGACGGTGCGCCACCGGCGGCGTGTAAGCCTGCCAGTCAAAAGCGAAATCGTTATCGCGCGCCGCTTCCAGCGTGACCGGTGGAGTGCGCGGTTTCTTGCGCCCGTGTTGAATACGCACGGTTTCGTACTCCTTGCGGGTACGAGCAACGAAATCATCGCGCTGAGTGTCGGAAAGCAGCGCCGCCACCACACCAACGGTGCGTGAAGCGTTCTGCACATACACCGTCGGGCCGCTGTAGTTCTGCTCGATTTTCACCGCCGTGTGCGCTTTTGAGGTGGTCGCGCCGCCAATCAATAGCGGAATGGTGAAGCCCTGACGCTCCATCTCTTTCGCCACGTTGACCATTTCATCCAGCGACGGCGTGATCAATCCTGAAAGGCCAATCAAATCAGCATTCACTTCTTTGGCGGTACGGAGAATTTTTTCCGCAGGCACCATCACGCCGAGATCAACAATTTCGTAGTTGTTACATTGCAGCACCACGCCAACGATGTTTTTACCGATGTCGTGGACGTCACCCTTCACTGTAGCGATCACCATCTTGCCGTTGGTTTTGCCCTGCTCTTTGCTGGCTTCTATGAATGGTTCGAGGTAAGCCACCGCCTGCTTCATCACACGCGCCGATTTGACCACCTGCGGCAGGAACATTTTCCCTTCGCCAAACAGATCGCCGACCACGTTCATGCCGTCCATCAACGGGCCTTCAATCACTTCAATCGGGCGCGTAGCCTGCTGACGGGCTTCTTCGGTGTCCTGTTCAATAAATTCGGTAATACCTTTGACCAGCGAGTACTCCAGGCGTTTATTCACTTCCCACGAGCGCCACTCCGCCTGCTGGGCGTTGGCGGTGTCGTCGGTTTTGCTGCCGCGATATTTCTCGGCAAGCTCCAGTAAACGCTCGGTGCCATCGTCGCGACGATTAAGAATCACATCTTCCACCGCGTCGCGCAGTTCAGCGGGTAGGTCGTCGTAAATCGCCAGTTGTCCGGCGTTGACGATCCCCATATCCATGCCATTGCGAATAGCGTAGTAGAGGAACACCGCGTGAATGGCTTCGCGCACCGGATCGTTGCCACGGAATGAGAACGAAACGTTAGAAACGCCGCCGGAAATCAGCGCGTGCGGCAGTTCACGTTTGATGTCTTCACACGCGCCGATAAAGTCCTGCGCGTAGTTGTTGTGCTCTTCAATGCCAGTTGCGACCGCGAAGATGTTCGGGTCAAAGATGATATCTTCTGGCGGGAAGCCAACCTCTTCGGTGAGGATTTTGTACGCCCGACGGCAAATCTCGATTTTCCGTGCGCGGGTATCGGCCTGGCCCTGTTCGTCAAAGGCCATAACCACGACTGCCGCACCGTAGCGACGCAACAGTTTCGCGTGATGAATAAAGGCATCGACGCCCTCTTTCATCGAGATAGAGTTAACAATGCCTTTGCCCTGGATACACTTCAGACCTTTTTCAATGACCTCCCATTTTGAGGAGTCGATCATAATCGGCACGCGAGCGATATCCGGTTCACCGGCAATCAGATTGAGAAAACGCACCATCGCCGCTTCGGCGTCGAGCATCCCTTCATCCATGTTGATATCGATAATCTGCGCACCGTTTTCCACCTGCTGACGCGCCACATCCAGCGCCTCGCTGTATTTCTCTTCTTTGATCAGGCGCTTGAACTTAGCGGAACCGGTGACGTTGGTGCGTTCACCCACGTTCACAAACAGGCTATCGTCGCCAATGTTCAGCGGCTCCAGGCCAGACAAACGGCAGGCTACGGGAATTTCCGGTAGTTTGCGCGGCGCTAATCCTTCTACAGCACGACTCATCGCTGCAATATGTTGTGGCGTGGTGCCACAGCAGCCGCCGACGATATTGAGAAAGCCCGCTTGTGCCCATTCACGTATTTGTTTTGCCATCGTGTCGGCGTCGAGATCGTATTCACCAAAGGCGTTGGGCAGCCCAGCGTTCGGGTGCGCGGTGACGTAGCATTCCGCAATCCGTGACAGCTCCTGCACGTACTGGCGCAGTTCATCGGGCCCCAGCGCACAGTTCAGGCCGAAAGTCAGCGCTTCGGCGTGGCGCAATGAGTTGTAAAATGCTTCGGTGGTCTGCCCGGAGAGCGTGCGCCCGGAGGCGTCAGTGATGGTGCCGGAGATCATTATCGGCAGTTCAACGCCCAGCGCTTCGAACTCCGTTTTCACCGCAAAGACCGCCGCTTTGGCGTTAAGGGTGTCGAAAACGGTTTCAATCAGGATCAGATCCGCACCGCCTTCCACCAGCGCTTTAGTGGATTCTCGATAAGCCGCCACCAGCTGGTCAAAAGTGATGTTGCGGAATGCTGGATCGTTCACGTCCGGAGAAATAGACGCCGTGCGGTTGGTCGGGCCGAGAACACCGGCAACGTAGCGCGGTTTCTCTGGCGTACGGGCGGTCCACTCGTCAGCACAGGCACGCGCCAGCTTCGCCGCCGCAAAGTTGATTTCCGCCGACAGGGATTCCATCTGGTAATCCGCCATCGCAATGGTCGTGGAGTTGAAGGTGTTGGTTTCGATGATATCCGCGCCCGCTTCAAAGTAGGCGTTGTGGATAGCGGCGATCACTTCCGGTTTGCTGAGTACCAGCAGGTCGTTGTTGCCTTTGAGATCGCATGGCCAGTCGGCAAAGCGTTCACCACGAAAATCGGCTTCGTTCAGTCGATAGCTCTGGATCATAGTGCCCATACCGCCATCCAGCACCAGAATACGTACATTTAACTGCGCACGCAGTTGTTCCACTTTGCTGCTCACACTTGCTCCCGACACGCTCAACCCAGATTTAATAAAAATTCAACAAACCATACTGGCATAAACGCATCTGTGGTAAAAGCG
Source organism: Escherichia sp. KS167_9B (assembly GCF_030295215.1). NCBI lineage: Bacteria > Pseudomonadati > Pseudomonadota > Gammaproteobacteria > Enterobacterales > Enterobacteriaceae > Escherichia > Escherichia sp. KS167_9B. Next base: position 4,921,129 of record NZ_AP025754.1, on the reverse strand, counting down.
ACCACCACGCAACATGAGATTTGTTCAACATTAACTCATCGGATCAGTTCAGCAACTATTGCATTAGCTAACAATAAAAATGAAAATGATTTCCACGATACAGAAAAAGGAGGCTGTCATGGTCGCACCTGTTCCCGCAAAACGCGGCAGAAAACCCGCCGCTGCCACCGCCCCCGCTACCGGGCAAGTACAGTCTTTAACGCGTGGCCTGAAATTACTGGAATGGATAGCCGAATCCAATGGCAGTGTGGCACTCACGGAACTGGCACAGCAAGCCGGATTGCCTAATTCCACGACCCATCGCTTGCTAACCACGATGCAACAACAGGGCTTTGTGCGTCAGGTTGGCGAACTGGGACACTGGGCAATCGGCGCACATGCCTTTATGGTCGGCAGCAGCTTTCTCCAGAGCCGTAATTTGTTAGCCATTGTTCACCCTATCCTGCGCAATCTAATGGAAGAGTCTGGCGAAACGGTAAATATGGCGGTGCTTGATCAAAGCGATCACGAAGCGATTATTATCGACCAGGTACAGTGTACGCACCTGATGCGTATGTCCGCCCCTATTGGCGGTAAATTACCGATGCACGCTTCCGGTGCGGGTAAAGCCTTTTTAGCCCAACTGAGCGAAGAACAGGTGACGAAGCTGCTGCACCGCAAAGGGTTACATGCCTATACCCACGCAACACTGGTGTCTCCTGTACATTTAAAAGAAGATCTCGCCCAAACGCGAAAACGGGGTTATTCATTTGACGATGAGGAACATGCGCTGGGACTACGTTGCCTCGCAGCGTGTATTTTCGATGAGCACCGCGAACCATTTGCGGCAATTTCGATTTCCGGGCCGATTTCACGTATTACCGATGATCGCGTAACCGAGTTTGGTGCGATGGTGATTAAAGCTGCGAAGGAAGTGACGCTGGCGTACGGTGGAATGCGCTGACTTTTTCTGGCGGGTAGAGGTAATATTCTGCCCGTCATACCTGAGTAGCAATAGAATAAGGGTATCTGTTAATCGCATTGACGCAAAAATAACTTAATATCATACACTTCACACACTTTTATTAACTCAGCATTATTTTTAAACATCAAACCACTTAATTATTAACAAAATCGCAAGAACTCATTGCGCCGAAACTTTTGCGGTTTCATTATGAGATTGAGCGATTTATGATATTTCTTTACTTGTAATCATATTAAATTTTTCACTGTTCTGATAGTTAAAACTCCAGACATCAATAAACAATGAGATATTTAAATGATTACTCGTATTCATCGCAATTCTTTCTCTTTAAATATTAATAATACAGCCCAGACAAATGAACACCAAAACCTGAGTGAATTGTTTTATAAAGAACTCGAGAATAAATTTTCTGGCAAGGAGCTGGGGACACCTCTATTAAAAAGCTTCTCAGAAAACTGTAGACAAAACGGCCGTCATATCTTTAGTAATAAGGATTTTGTCATTAAATTTTCCACGTCTGTCTTACAGGCTGATAAAAAAGAAATTACGATAATTAATAAAAATGAAAACACGACACTCACTCAAACCATTGCTCCAATATTTGAAGAATACCTAATGGAAATTTTACCTCAACGCTTAGACACTCTTGATAAACAAGAATTAAACCTAACCTCAGATAGAAAAGAAAAAGAATTTCCAAGAGTTAAACTTAATGGTCAATGTTATTTTCCGGGGCGCCCCCAAAACCGTATAGTATGCCGACACATTGCTGCACAATATATTAATGATATTTATCAGAATGTTGATTACAAACCCCATCAAGATGATTATTCTTCAGCTGAAAATTTTCTCGCTCACTTCAACAAAAAATGCAAAAACCAGACTTTGGCGTTAATTTCCAGCCGTCCTGAGGGGCGTTGTGTTGCTGCCTGCGGTGATTTCGGTCTAGTTATGAAGGCATATTTTGACAAGATGGAATCAAATGGTATCAGTGTTATGGCGGCCATATTATTGGTGGATAACCATGCTTTGACGGCCCGGCTAAGAATAAAAAATACAACTGAAGGATGTACCCATTACGTGGTTTCGGTTTATGATCCTAATGTAACTAACGATAAAATAAGAATCATGAGCGAAAGTAAAGAGGATATTAAACACTATTCTCTGATGGATTTTATGAATGTAGATTATAGCCTCCTGAAATGGTCAAATGATCATGTTATTAACCAATCTGTTGCAATAATTCCAGCACTTCCGAAAGAGCAGCTATTGATGTTAAAAGGATCTGTGGATGAAATAACCCCTCCATTATCACCTGCAACGATGAATTTGCTCATGGCAATTGGTCAGAATCACAAACTTACGCAGCTGATGATTCAGCTCCAGAAAATGCCAGAACTACATAGAACAGAAATGTTGACTGCCTATAATAGTATTAACCTACCAGGTTTATATTTGGCTATAAATTATGGTAATGCGGATATCGTTGAGACTATTTTCAATTCACTGTCAGCTCCTGGATATGAAGAATTACTCTCGAAAAAAAACCTCATTAATATTGTGGAGGCAAAAGATAAAAATGGTTGTTCTGGATTATTTTTAGCGATATCACGTAAGGATAAAAATGTCGTAACCTCGATTCTGAACGCCTTACCTAAACTTGCTGCTACACATCATTTAGATAACAAACAGGTGTATAAAATCCTGAGTGCCAAAAGTAGATCGTCCAGCCATGTTTTATACTATATTATGGCGAATGGTGATGCCGACATGCTGAAAGTTTTTTTGGATGCATTACCTTTGTTAATTCGCACATGTCATTTGACTAAAGAGCAGGTACTCGATCTCCTGAAGGCAAAGGATTTTTATGGTTACCCGGGGCTATACCTGGCGATGCAAAATGGGCATAGCGATATCGTGAGAGTTATACTCGAAGCATTGCCCTGTCTGGCCCAGGAAATTAACATTTCCGCTTCTGATATTGTAGATCTTCTGACCGCCAAAAGTCTTGCGCGCGACACGGGTTTGTTTATAGCCATGCAGCGCGGACATATGAACGTTATTAAGACTATTTTTAACGCATTACCCACTCTGTTTAATACGTTTAAATTCGATAAAAAAAATATGAAGACCCTCCTCCTGGCAAATAATTCTAATGAATATCCCGGTTTGTTTTCAGCGATACAGCATAAACAACAAAACGTTGTAGAGACGGTTTATCTTGCTTTATCTGACCATGCACGCCTTTTTGGATTTACCGCTGAAGATATTATGGATTTTTGGCAACATAAAGCGCCACAAAAATACTCTGCCTTTGAGTTGGCTTTTGAATTGGGTCACCGGGTTATTGCTGAATTAATCCTTAATACGTTAAATAAGATGGCTGAAAGCTATGGCTTTACGGATAACCCTCGATACATCGCGGAGAAAAATAAGATGGAAGCTTTACTCAAAAAAGCATCTCCCCATATCGTACGCTAAATCTTTGCCTGCGCCGATACGCATAAACATCTTCCACATGTCCTTCACGAATGCGGTTTTGTAGTGCGCGCCAGTAATCGGCGCGGAACAGGTCGGCGTGCATCTCTTCAAACAGCGGACCAATGCGCGGATCGGCGCAAAGCCAGTGGCGGAATTCTTCCGGGAAAACATCGCCCGGCGAGACGCTGTACCACGGTTCGCTGGCAAGTTCGTCCTCCGGGTAGCGCGACGGTGGGATGTCGCGGAAGTTTACTTCCGTCATGTAGCAAATTTCATCGTAATCATAAAACACCACGCGCCCGTGACGGGTGACACCGAAGTTTTTAAACAGCATGTCGCCGGGGAAGATGTTGGCGGCAGCAAGCTGGCGAATGGCGTTGCCGTATTCTTCAATGGCGTCGCGCAACTGCTGACCTTCCACTTGTTCCAGCCAGATATTGAGCGGCACCATCCGCCGCTCAATATAAAGATGGCGAATCACAATTTGTTCGCCGAGATCGGTGATTTTTTCCGCTGCTTCCTGGAGCAGTAATGCCATTAATGCCGGGGAAATATGCCGCTTCTCCAGCACAAAGTTTTCAAACTCCTGGGTGTCCGCCATTCGACCTACGCGATCGTGCTCTTTCACCAGTTGATAGCAGGCGCGAACGTGCGCGGCAGACATCTCTTTCTGCGGCGCGAATTTGTCTTTGATGACTTTAAATACCCGGTCAAAACCTGGCAGCGTGAACACCAGCATCACCATCCCACGAATACCCGGCGCTTCAATAAACTGCTCATTACAGCCCTGTAGATAAACGAGATATTCGCGGTAGCTCTCGGTTTTAGCGTGCTTCTGGCAGCCGATAGCCATATACAATTCTGCGGTCGTTTTACCTGGCAGAATTTCCCGTAGCCACTCGACCAGTGCTGCGGGCAGCGGTGCATAAACCATAAAATAAGAACGCGCAAAGCCAAAGACGATGCTCGCTTCGGCGGTAGTCGTCAGGCAGGTATCAATAAATAACTCGCCGTCGTCCGTTTGGTGGATCGGCAGCAAAAAGGGCAATGTGCCGGAAGACGTGATCAGTTTGCCCACTAGCCAGGCGGCTTTATTGCGATAAAACAGTTCGTTCGCCACCTGTAAATGACTTTCCGCGAGGTTGCCTGTCCCCAGCGTTTCCGTCAGATGGCGAATGATGTAATGAATGTCACGGCTTTTATTCTGCCAACGCAGACGCAGCGGCAGGTCGCTGATAACGCGCATTAGCAGAGATTCCCAGCCGTGATCGGGGTGAAAGTCTTTCGCCAGCGGGCGGGGAATGGTACGAAAACGGCGCTCTGGCTGGGAGCTAAAGATAAAAAGCCGCTCGGGAGTAAGCGAACGGTGGTCAAATAACCGACAGTACACGGAGTTAAAAAAGCTCTCCGCAATCTCGAAACGCGGGTAGTCCGGCAACAGCCGGGTGTAATGCTCTTTAACGCGCAGTAAAAATGCCGCGTCCGTGCTTTGGCCGTTGGTAATGCAGCGCAGTTGCTCCACCACCAGACCCACGTGATGATCGTAAAGATGGATACGGTTTTTCATCGCCTGCTGGACAGCGTGCCAGTCGGCTTGTTCGAAACGCTGCTGCGCCCCGGAAGTCACTTCGAGGAATCGACCATACTGAGCGTCGAAGCCTTGCAGAATGGTTTGTGCAATCAGTAATTCCAGGCCACGCGGCATTTGTTGCCCTCATCAGGAGCAGTGAATTGCCGGATAAGACGCGCAAATCGTCGCATCAGGCGTTGATTGCCGGATGCGGCGTGAACGCCTTATCCAGCCTACGGTCAGCAACGGTTGTAGGCCTAATAAGACGCGCAAGCGTCGCATCAGGCATCGTGCACCGATTGCCGGATGCGGCGTGAACGCGTTATCCGGCCTACGTTCGGCAACGACTGTAGGCCTGATAAGACGCGCAAGCGTCGCATCAGGCGCTCATTGTCGGATGCGGCGTGAACGCCTTATCCGACCTACAGTCAGCAACGGTTGTTGTTGCTTAGAACTGCGATTCTTCGGTGGAGCCGGTCAGCGCGGTAACCGACGACGTGCCGCCCTGAATAATGGTCGTCACTTTATCGAAGTAACCCGTCCCCACTTCCTGCTGGTGAGATACGAAGGTATAGCCATCTTTCGCGGCGGCAAATTCCGGCTGCTGCACTTTCTCAACATAGTGCTTCATACCCTCGCCCTGGGCATAGGCGTTTGCCAGGTCAAACATGTTGAACCACATGCTGTGGATGCCTGCCAGGGTGATGAACTGGAACTTGTAGCCCATATCCGACAGCTGCTGCTGGAAGCTGGCAATAGTTTTGTCGTCGAGGTTTTTCTGCCAGTTGAACGACGGCGAGCAGTTATAAGCCAGCAGTTTGCCCGGATATTTCGCGTGGATGGCTTGTGCAAAGCGACGCGCCAGTTCCAGGTCTGGCGTGGAGGTTTCACACCATACCAGGTCAGCATATGGCGCATACGCCAGGCCACGGCTGATCGCTTGTTCAATACCTGCATGAGTACGGAAGAAGCCTTCGCTGGTACGCTCGCCGGTAATAAATTCGCTGTCATATGGGTCGCAATCGGAGGTAATCAGATCCGCCGCATCGGCATCGGTACGAGCAACCAGCAGGGTTGGAACGCCCGTCACGTCAGCTGCCAGACGCGCCGCGACCAGTTTCTGAATAGCTTCCTGAGTTGGCACTAAAACTTTGCCGCCCATGTGACCGCATTTCTTCACTGATGCCAGCTGATCTTCGAAGTGAACTGCCGCTGCACCGGCTTCAATCATCGCTTTCATCAGTTCAAAGGCATTCAGGACACCGCCAAAACCGGCTTCCGCATCGGCAACGATCGGCAGGAAGTAATCGACATAGCGCGGATCGCCCGGCTCAATGCCCGCGGACCATTGGATCTGATCCGCACGGCGGAAAGTATTGTTGATCCGCTCCACCACAGCTGGCACCGAGTTTGCCGGATAGAGCGACTGATCCGGATACATGCTGGCCGCCAGGTTAGCGTCCGCCGCTACCTGCCATCCCGACAGATAGACTGCTTCAATACCCGCTTTCGCCTGTTGCAGCGCCTGACCGCCAGTCAGTGCACCGAGGCTGTTGATGTAGCCTTTTTTCGACTCGCCATGCAGCAGACGCCACATTTTCGCCGCACCCAGTTGTGCCAGCGTGCATTCAGGATTGACTGAACCGCGTAATTTCACCACATCTTCCGCACTGTACGGGCGAGTAATGCCTTCCCAACGCGGTTGAGTCCACTCTTTCTGTAATTCTTCAATTTGTTGTGTACGGGTTTTCATGTGCAGATGCTCCATAGTTATGTGGTGGTTTACGCTAACAGGCGGTAGCCTGGCAGGGTCAGGAAATCAATTAACTCATCGGAAGTGGTGATCTGTTCCATCAAGCGTGCGGCATCGTCAAAACGCCCCTGGGAGAAACGTTCTTCGCCCAGTTCGCTGGCAATGACTTTCATCTCTTCGCCCAGCATCTGGCGGAACAAGGCTTTGGTCACCGGTTTGCCATTACTCAACGTTTTTTGGTGATGGATCCACTGCCAGATGGAGGTACGGGAAATTTCAGCCGTCGCCGCATCTTCCATCAGGCCATAAATCGGCACACAGCCGTTGCCAGAGATCCACGCTTCGATGTACTGCACAGCCACGCGAATGTTGGCGCGCATACCTTCTTCGGTGCGTTCACCATCACAAGGTGCCAGCAGCTGATCGGCAGTAATCGGCGCGTCTTGTTCGCGCATCACTTCAAGCTGATTTTTACGGGAGCCGAGAATGTCGTTGAATACCGCCATTGCCGTATCCGCAAGGCCTGGGTGGGCAATCCATGTGCCATCGTGACCGTTATTGGCTTCCAGCGCTTTATCCGCTTTTACTTTGTTCAGCACCTGGTTATTGCGCTCTTCATCTTTGCTCGGAATAAACGCCGCCATGCCGCCCATCGCAAAAGCTCCGCGTTTATGGCAGGTTTTTATCAACAGGCGTGAGTAAGCATTCAGGAATGGTTTATCCATCGTCACTGCCTGTCTGTCTGGCAGGACGCGATCGGGATAGTTTTTCAACGTTTTGATATAGCTGAAGATGTAATCCCAGCGACCGCAGTTCAGACCAACAATATGGTCACGCAACGCGTGAAGGATTTCGTCCATCTGGAACACAGCAGGCAGCGTTTCAATCAGCAACGTCGCCTTGATGGTGCCGCGCGGCAGATTAAAGCGATCTTCTGCATAGCTGAAGACTTCGCTCCACCAGGCCGCTTCCTGCCAGGACTGGGTTTTCGGCAGATAGAAATAGGGACCGCTGCCCTTTGCCAACAGTGCCTGATAGTTGTGAAAGAAGTAGAGCGCAAAATCAAACAGGCTGCCAGGGATTGCCTCACCACGCCAGGTGACATGTTTTTCCGGCAAGTGCAGACCGCGTACCCGACAAATCAAAACCGCTGGATTGGGCTTGAGCTGATAAATTTTGCCTGCTTCATTGGTGTAACTGATGGTGCCATTAACTGCATCGCGCAGGTTAATTTGTCCATCGATCACTTTGTTCCAGTCCGGGGCCAGTGAATCCTCAAAATCGGCCATAAAGACTTTCACATTGGCGTTGAGCGCGTTGATCACCATCTTGCGCTCTACGGGTCCGGTAATCTCTACCCGACGATCTTCTAAGTCCGCAGGAATACCACGAATTTTCCAGTCAGCATCACGAATGGAAGCTGTTTCCGAAATAAAATCAGGCAACGTTCCGTTATCGATATCCTGCTGCTGCTGAATGCGCGCTGCCAGAAGTTTATTGCGTTGTGGCGTAAAATGCGTCACCAGCTCAGTCAGAAACTCTACCGCTTCGGCAGTAAGAATTTGCTTCTCCTGCTCGCCATACGGCCTTGTGAAAACCAGTTCATCGGTTGTTGTTGCCTGTTCAGTCATCGTGCTGCTCCTCGTCATGGATCCGAAAACTTCCCCACTGTGAACGAAGGATCGTTGTGCGCTTTTCGTTCAGCACAACTAAGACTACTCATTTAAAATGCAAAATCAAAAACAATTTCCATTTTAATTAAAAATACTTAATAACTTATTGATAACAATATAAATAAAATTTGTTCACCTACTAAGGTGCGTTTCGGAAATAAAAAAGGCACCCGAAGGTGCCTGAGGTAAGGTGCTGAATCGCTTAACGATCGACTATCACAGATGATTAATCCAGCGTTGGATTCATGTGCCGTAGATCGTATGGCGTGATCTGGTAGACGTAATAGTTGAGCCAGTTGGTAAACAGCAAATTACCGTGACTACGCCAGCTCGCTCGCGGTGTATTTTGCGGATCATTATGCGGGAAATAGTTATACGGTACATCCGGGTCTAGTCCGGCTTCCACATCGCGGAAAAATTCCTGCGCCAGTGTATGTGCGTCGTATTCCGGATGCCCCGTCACAAAGGCAATGCGCTTATCTTTGCTGGCAAACAGATAGGCATCCCCTTCTTCTGTCTCCGCCAGAATTTCCAGATCGGTGTAATCACGAATCAACGCTGCCGGAAAGTCAGCATAGCGCGAATGTGGTGCCAGGAATGAATCATCAAAGCCACGCGTCAGAAGTGCATGAGGATGGAGAATGTGATGTTCGTAAACGCCAGAGAGTTTGTCAGTGCGGGTTTGCTTAGGAATGCCATAGAGGATATTGAGCGCGGCCTGGACCGCCCAACAGACAAACAGCGTCGAGGTGACGTGATCTTTCGACCACTCCAGCACCTGTTTGATTTGCGGCCAGTAAGCGACATCATTAAACTCCACCAGGCCCAGCGGCGCGCCGGTAACTATCAGACCGTCAAAGTTTTGTTCCTGAATATCTTCAAAGTTACAGTAGAAGTTATTCAGATGCTCTGCGGGCGTGTTGCGCGATTCACGGGAATCGATGCGCAACAGCTGAATATCGACCTGCAAAGGTGAGTTTGAAAGCAGGCGCAGAAACTGATTTTCAGTTTCGATCTTCTTCGGCATCAGGTTAAGGATAAGCACCTTTAGCGGACGAATTTCCTGACCAGACGCGCGAGAAGTTGTCATCACAAAGACGTTTTCTTCACGCAAGAAATTGACGGCGGGTAGCTCGTCCGGCACACGAATCGGCATAACCTGATTACCTCACTACATACGCTTATACGTTTAGACATCCAGATAGCTGAAGATAACCAGAAAATTTGCCAATGTCGAGCCTGCATGTTGAAGGTGAGAAAGTTTCAAGGAAAAGGCTACGTTAGAATATAAGAATGACGAAAAGGAGAGAAAATGGTTATTAGTATTCGCCGCTCACGGCATGAGGAAGGGGAAGAACTGGTTGCGATTTGGTGCCGTTCTGTCGATGCCACTCACGATTTTTTATCAGCAGAGTATCGGGCCGAGCTGGAAGAGCTGGTGCGTTCCTTCCTGCCGGAAGCGCCGTTGTGGGTCGCGGTTAATGAGCGGGATCAGCCGATTGGGTTTATGTTATTGAGTGGTCAGCATATGGATGCGCTCTTTGTCGATCCTGATGCGCGCGGCTGCGGCGTGGGTCGGTTGCTGGTCGAGCATGCGCTCTCAATGGCCCCGGAACTGACAACCAATGTTAATGAGCAAAATGAGCAGGCGGTGGGGTTCTATAAGAAGATGGGCTTTAAGGTTTCAGGGCGTTCCGAGGTGGACGATTTGGGGAAACCGTATCCGCTGCTGAATCTGGCGTATGTGGAGGCGTAGGCAATTTTTTTCTCATCCCGGTGGGCTGAACTTCAGGTTTCGTACCCACCAATGGTGACATGATTATTTCTGCTTAAGCATTGCCATGACCGCACTATCACTGAGCACCACTGATTGCGCATGGATGTGGAAATGGCGATATTTCATTAACGTTGCACCAGCGACCACTTCATGAAGAATGCGCTCCTCAACCTGTGACAAACCGCCCTCATTCATTTCCAGCGCGCTCACAACAATATCCATACGTTTTGCTGGCAAAAAAGAGTACCAGGGTGAACGTGGGTGGAGTTGCAAAACAAGATCTTGCAGAACTTTTTCTGCAACAAAGAAATTGGCGATTAACAGGCGCTGGTTACTGAAGGCAGCCTCTCCTGACACTTCACGTTTGCTTTCAAGATCGCGAACAGTAATTTGATTACGACGAATTTGGATATACAGAACTGACATGAGATTCCCTTCATCATGCAAATAATTGATATGCAAAAAACCCCGGCCTTATGGACCGGGGTTTTTCTAATTTGATGCCTGGCAGTTCCCTACTCTCGCATGGGGAGACCCCACACTACCATCGGCGCTACGGCGTTTCACTTCTGAGTTCGGCATGGGGTCAGGTGGGACCACCGCGCTAAGGCCGCCAGGCAAATTCTGTTTCATCAGACCGCTTCTGCGTTCTGATTTAATCTGTATCAGGCTGAAAATCTTCTCTCAATCCGCCAAAACATCTTCGGCGTTGTAAGGTTAAGCCTCACGGTTCATTAGTACCGGTTAGCTCAACGCATCGCTGCGCTTACACACCCGGCCTATCAACGTCGTCGTCTTCAACGTTCCTTCAGGACCCTTAAAGGGTCAGGGAGAACTCATCTCGGGGCAAGTTTCGTGCTTAGATGCTTTCAGCACTTATCTCTTCCGCATTTAGCTACCGGGCAGTGCCATTGGCATGACAACCCGAACACCAGTGATGCGTCCACTCCGGTCCTCTCGTACTAGGAGCAGCCCCCCTCAGTTCTCCAGCGCCCACGGCAGATAGGGACCGAACTGTCTCACGACGTTCTAAACCCAGCTCGCGTACCACTTTAAATGGCGAACAGCCATACCCTTGGGACCTACTTCAGCCCCAGGATGTGATGAGCCGACATCGAGGTGCCAAACACCGCCGTCGATATGAACTCTTGGGCGGTATCAGCCTGTTATCCCCGGAGTACCTTTTATCCGTTGAGCGATGGCCCTTCCATTCAGAACCACCGGATCACTATGACCTGCTTTCGCACCTGCTCGCGCCGTCACGCTCGCAGTCAAGCTGGCTTATGCCATTGCACTAACCTCCTGATGTCCGACCAGGATTAGCCAACCTTCGTGCTCCTCCGTTACTCTTTAGGAGGAGACCGCCCCAGTCAAACTACCCACCAGACACTGTCCGCAACCCCGATAAGGGGCCTACGTTAGAACATCAAACATTAAAGGGTGGTATTTCAAGGTCGGCTCCATGCAGACTGGCGTCCACACTTCAAAGCCTCCCACCTATCCTACACATCAAGGCTCAATGTTCAGTGTCAAGCTATAGTAAAGGTTCACGGGGTCTTTCCGTCTTGCCGCGGGTACACTGCATCTTCACAGCGAGTTCAATTTCACTGAGTCTCGGGTGGAGACAGCCTGGCCATCATTACGCCATTCGTGCAGGTCGGAACTTACCCGACAAGGAATTTCGCTACCTTAGGACCGTTATAGTTACGGCCGCCGTTTACCGGGGCTTCGATCAAGAGCTTCGCGTTACCGCTAACCCCATCAATTAACCTTCCGGCACCGGGCAGGCGTCACACCGTATACGTCCACTTTCGTGTTTGCACAGTGCTGTGTTTTTAATAAACAGTTGCAGCCAGCTGGTATCTTCGACTGATTTCAGCTCCACGAGCAAGTCGCTTCACCTACATATCAGCGTGCCTTCTCCCGAAGTTACGGCACCATTTTGCCTAGTTCCTTCACCCGAGTTCTCTCAAGCGCCTTGGTATTCTCTACCTGACCACCTGTGTCGGTTTGGGGTACGATTTGTTGTTACCTGATGCTTAGAGGCTTTTCCTGGAAGCAGGGCATTTGTTGCTTCAGCACCGTAGTGCCTCGTCATCACGCCTCAGCCTTGATTTTCCGGATTTGCCTGGAAAACCAGCCTACACGCTTAAACCGGGACAACCGTCGCCCGGCCAACATAGCCTTCTCCGTCCCCCCTTCGCAGTAACACCAAGTACAGGAATATTAACCTGTTTCCCATCGACTACGCCTTTCGGCCTCGCCTTAGGGGTCGACTCACCCTGCCCCGATTAACGTTGGACAGGAACCCTTGGTCTTCCGGCGAGCGGGCTTTTCACCCGCTTTATCGTTACTTATGTCAGCATTCGCACTTCTGATACCTCCAGCATACCTCACAGTACACCTTCGCAGGCTTACAGAACGCTCCCCTACCCAACAACGCATAAGCGTCGCTGCCGCAGCTTCGGTGCATGGTTTAGCCCCGTTACATCTTCCGCGCAGGCCGACTCGACCAGTGAGCTATTACGCTTTCTTTAAATGATGGCTGCTTCTAAGCCAACATCCTGGCTGTCTGGGCCTTCCCACATCGTTTCCCACTTAACCATGACTTTGGGACCTTAGCTGGCGGTCTGGGTTGTTTCCCTCTTCACGACGGACGTTAGCACCCGCCGTGTGTCTCCCGTGATAACATTCTCCGGTATTCGCAGTTTGCATCGGGTTGGTAAGTCGGGATGACCCCCTTGCCGAAACAGTGCTCTACCCCCGGAGATGAATTCACGAGGCGCTACCTAAATAGCTTTCGGGGAGAACCAGCTATCTCCCGGTTTGATTGGCCTTTCACCCCCAGCCACAAGTCATCCGCTAATTTTTCAACATTAGTCGGTTCGGTCCTCCAGTTAGTGTTACCCAACCTTCAACCTGCCCATGGCTAGATCACCGGGTTTCGGGTCTATACCCTGCAACTTAACGCCCAGTTAAGACTCGGTTTCCCTTCGGCTCCCCTATTCGGTTAACCTTGCTACAGAATATAAGTCGCTGACCCATTATACAAAAGGTACGCAGTCACACCCCAAAGGGTGCTCCCACTGCTTGTACGTACACGGTTTCAGGTTCTTTTTCACTCCCCTCGCCGGGGTTCTTTTCGCCTTTCCCTCACGGTACTGGTTCACTATCGGTCAGTCAGGAGTATTTAGCCTTGGAGGATGGTCCCCCCATATTCAGACAGGATACCACGTGTCCCGCCCTACTCATCGAGCTCACAGTATGTGCATTTTTGTGTACGGGGCTGTCACCCTGTATCGCGCGCCTTTCCAGACGCTTCCACTAACACACACACTGATTCAGGCTCTGGGCTGCTCCCCGTTCGCTCGCCGCTACTGGGGGAATCTCGGTTGATTTCTTTTCCTCGGGGTACTTAGATGTTTCAGTTCCCCCGGTTCGCCTCATTAACCTATGGATTCAGTTAATGATAGTGTGACGAATCACACTGGGTTTCCCCATTCGGAAATCGCCGGTTATAACGGTTCATATCACCTTACCGACGCTTATCGCAGATTAGCACGTCCTTCATCGCCTCTGACTGCCAGGGCATCCACCGTGTACGCTTAGTCGCTTAACCTCACAACCCGAAGATGTTTCTTGAGATTCATCATCGTGTTGCGAAAATTTGAGAGACTCACGAACAACTCTCGTTGTTCAGTGTTTCAATTTTCAGCTTGATCCAGATTTTTAAAGAGCAAATATCTCAAACGTCACCCGAAGATGAGTTTTGAGATATTAAGGCAGGTGACTTTCACTCACAAACCAGCAAGTGGCGTCCCCTAGGGGATTCGAACCCCTGTTACCGCCGTGAAAGGGCGGTGTCCTGGGCCTCTAGACGAAGGGGACGTATCAGTCTGCTTCGCAAGACGCCTTGCTTTTCACTTTCTATCAGACAATCTGTGTGAGCACTGCAAAGAACAGTTCTTTAAGGTAAGGAGGTGATCCAACCGCAGGTTCCCCTACGGTTACCTTGTTACGACTTCACCCCAGTCATGAATCACAAAGTGGTAAGCGCCCTCCCGAAGGTTAAGCTACCTACTTCTTTTGCAACCCACTCCCATGGTGTGACGGGCGGTGTGTACAAGGCCCGGGAACGTATTCACCGTGGCATTCTGATCCACGATTACTAGCGATTCCGACTTCATGGAGTCGAGTTGCAGACTCCAATCCGGACTACGACGCACTTTATGAGGTCCGCTTGCTCTCGCGAGGTCGCTTCTCTTTGTATGCGCCATTGTAGCACGTGTGTAGCCCTGGTCGTAAGGGCCATGATGACTTGACGTCATCCCCACCTTCCTCCAGTTTATCACTGGCAGTCTCCTTTGAGTTCCCGGCCGGACCGCTGGCAACAAAGGATAAGGGTTGCGCTCGTTGCGGGACTTAACCCAACATTTCACAACACGAGCTGACGACAGCCATGCAGCACCTGTCTCACGGTTCCCGAAGGCACATTCTCATCTCTGAAAACTTCCGTGGATGTCAAGACCAGGTAAGGTTCTTCGCGTTGCATCGAATTAAACCACATGCTCCACCGCTTGTGCGGGCCCCCGTCAATTCATTTGAGTTTTAACCTTGCGGCCGTACTCCCCAGGCGGTCGACTTAACGCGTTAGCTCCGGAAGCCACGCCTCAAGGGCACAACCTCCAAGTCGACATCGTTTACGGCGTGGACTACCAGGGTATCTAATCCTGTTTGCTCCCCACGCTTTCGCACCTGAGCGTCAGTCTTCGTCCAGGGGGCCGCCTTCGCCACCGGTATTCCTCCAGATCTCTACGCATTTCACCGCTACACCTGGAATTCTACCCCCCTCTACGAGACTCAAGCTTGCCAGTATCAGATGCAGTTCCCAGGTTGAGCCCGGGGATTTCACATCTGACTTAACAAACCGCCTGCGTGCGCTTTACGCCCAGTAATTCCGATTAACGCTTGCACCCTCCGTATTACCGCGGCTGCTGGCACGGAGTTAGCCGGTGCTTCTTCTGCGGGTAACGTCAATGAGCAAAGGTATTAACTTTACTCCCTTCCTCCCCGCTGAAAGTACTTTACAACCCGAAGGCCTTCTTCATACACGCGGCATGGCTGCATCAGGCTTGCGCCCATTGTGCAATATTCCCCACTGCTGCCTCCCGTAGGAGTCTGGACCGTGTCTCAGTTCCAGTGTGGCTGGTCATCCTCTCAGACCAGCTAGGGATCGTCGCCTAGGTGAGCCGTTACCCCACCTACTAGCTAATCCCATCTGGGCACATCCGATGGCAAGAGGCCCGAAGGTCCCCCTCTTTGGTCTTGCGACGTTATGCGGTATTAGCTACCGTTTCCAGTAGTTATCCCCCTCCATCAGGCAGTTTCCCAGACATTACTCACCCGTCCGCCACTCGTCAGCAAAGCAGCAAGCTGCTTCCTGTTACCGTTCGACTTGCATGTGTTAGGCCTGCCGCCAGCGTTCAATCTGAGCCATGATCAAACTCTTCAATTTAAAAGTTTGATGCTCAAAGAATTAAACTTCGTAATGAATTACGTGTTCACTCTTGAGACTTGGTATTCATTTTTCGTCTTGCGACGTTAAGAATCCGTATCTTCGAGTGCCCACACAGATTGTCTGATAAATTGTTAAAGAGCAGTTGCGACGCGGCTTTCAGCTCACTGTCGCGAGGTGGCGTATATTACGCTTTCCTCTTTCAGAGTCAACCCTGAATTTCAGGATTTTTCTCTTCAACCGAACCGGCTGTTTGTGTGAAGTGATTCACATCCGCCGTGTCGATGGAGGCGCATTATAGGGAGTTCTCCGCAGGCCGCAATAGAAAAATTGCAGAAAAATGACTGACTGCTGCATTCCCCAGCAAAACCCCGCTTTATACCTTTTTACGCACAGAGTTATCCACAATCATCAATGTAATTTCTGTATTTTTCCCACGGTAAACACTGTCAAAATTGTGATCACCATTGAAAGAGAAAAATTCGCGAGCGTTGCGCAAACGTTTTCGTTACAATGCGGGCGAAAAATAAGGATGCCCCGTTAGGGGCGTTAGCTGAGTTTTTCGCGAAAAATTCAGCTAACGCTCTCTGTAATAGTCAAATCCAGGGGATTTACCATGCAACAACGTCGTCCAGTCCGCCGCGCTCTGCTCAGTGTTTCTGACAAAGCCGGTATCGTCGAATTCGCCCAGGCACTTTCCGCACGCGGTGTGGAGCTGCTGTCTACAGGGGGCACTGCCCGTCTGTTAGCAGAAAAAGGTCTGCCGGTAACCGAAGTTTCCGATTACACCGGTTTCCCGGAGATGATGGATGGACGCGTGAAGACCCTGCATCCGAAAGTACATGGTGGCATTCTAGGCCGTCGCGGCCAGGACGATGCCATTATGGAAGAACATCAGATCCAGCCTATCGATATGGTAGTTGTTAACCTCTATCCGTTCGCCCAGACCGTTGCCCGTGAAGGCTGCTCGCTGGAAGATGCGGTTGAGAACATCGATATCGGCGGCCCAACGATGGTGCGCTCCGCTGCCAAGAACCATAAAGATGTCGCTATCGTGGTGAAGAGCAGCGACTACGACGCCATCATTAAAGAGATGGATGCCAACGAAGGATCGCTTCTGCTTGCAACCCGTTTCGATCTCGCTATCAAAGCCTTTGAACATACCGCCGCCTACGACAGCATGATTGCCAACTACTTCGGCAGCATGGTCCCAGCCTATCACGGTGAAAGCAAAGAAGCCGCCGGTCGCTTCCCGCGTACGCTGAACCTGAACTTCATTAAGAAGCAGGATATGCGCTACGGCGAGAACAGCCACCAGCAGGCTGCCTTCTATATAGAAGAGAATGTGAAAGAAGCCTCCGTTGCCACCGCAACCCAGGTTCAGGGTAAAGCCCTCTCTTATAACAACATCGCCGATACCGATGCGGCGCTGGAGTGCGTGAAAGAGTTCGCCGAGCCGGCATGTGTGATTGTGAAGCACGCCAACCCATGCGGCGTGGCTATCAGCGATTCCATTCTTGATGCTTACGATCGCGCGTATAAAACCGACCCAACCTCGGCGTTCGGCGGCATTATCGCCTTTAACCGCGAGCTGGATGCTGAAACCGCACAGGCCATCATTTCTCGTCAGTTTGTCGAAGTGATTATTGCGCCGTCCGCCAGCGAAGAAGCGTTGAAAATCACCGCCGCTAAACAGAACGTACGTGTCCTGACATGTGGTCAGTGGGCCGAGCGTGTTCCAGGCCTTGATTTCAAACGCGTGAACGGCGGTCTGCTGGTTCAGGATCGTGACCTGGGTATGGTTGGTGCAGAAGAACTGCGCGTCGTCACCAAACGTCAGCCGACCGAACAGGAGCTGCGTGATGCGCTGTTCTGCTGGAAAGTAGCGAAGTTCGTGAAATCCAACGCTATCGTCTATGCCAAAAACAATATGACCATCGGTATTGGCGCGGGCCAGATGAGCCGCGTGTACTCCGCGAAAATCGCCGGTATTAAAGCCGCCGATGAAGGTCTGGAAGTGAAAGGTTCCTCGATGGCTTCTGACGCGTTCTTCCCGTTCCGCGACGGTATTGATGCCGCAGCCGCTGCAGGCGTGACCTGCGTAATCCAGCCTGGCGGTTCTATCCGTGATGACGAAGTGATTGCCGCCGCCGACGAGCACGGTATTGCGATGCTCTTCACCGATATGCGCCACTTCCGCCATTAATGGAGCGACAGATGAAAGTATTAGTGATTGGTAATGGCGGGCGCGAGCACGCGCTGGCCTGGAAAGCGGCCCAGTCGCCGCTGGTTGAGACTGTTTTTGTTGCTCCGGGTAACGCAGGCACTGCACTGGAACCCGCGCTGCAAAACGTCGCTATCGGCGTGACCGATATCCCGGCACTGCTAGATTTCGCGCAAAATGAAAAGGTAGATTTAACCATCGTCGGCCCGGAAGCGCCGCTGGTGAAAGGCGTGGTCGATACTTTCCGCGCCGCCGGGCTGAAAATCTTCGGACCAACCGCAGGCGCCGCACAACTGGAAGGCTCGAAAGCGTTTACCAAGGATTTCCTGGCCCGCCATAAGATCCCTACGGCGGAATACCAGAACTTCACCGAGGTAGAACCTGCACTGGCGTATCTGCGTGAGAAAGGCGCGCCAATCGTCATTAAAGCGGACGGTCTGGCTGCCGGGAAAGGCGTGATCGTGGCGATGACGCTGGAAGAAGCTGAAGCCGCCGTGCACGACATGCTGGCAGGCAACGCTTTTGGCGACGCGGGTCATCGTATTGTTATCGAAGAGTTCCTCGACGGTGAAGAAGCGAGCTTTATCGTGATGGTGGACGGTGAGCATGTGCTGCCAATGGCCACCAGCCAGGATCACAAACGCGTAGGCGATAAAGATACCGGGCCGAACACGGGCGGTATGGGCGCTTACTCCCCTGCGCCAGTGGTGACAGATGAAGTTCATCTGCGCACCATGGAACGTATCATTTGGCCAACCGTGAAAGGCATGGCGGCGGAAGGCAACACCTACACCGGTTTTCTCTATGCGGGCCTGATGATCGACAAACAGGGTAATCCGAAGGTTATCGAATTTAACTGCCGCTTTGGCGATCCTGAAACCCAGCCGATTATGCTACGCATGAAGTCCGATCTGGTTGAGCTTTGCCTGGCGGCCTGTGAAGGTACGCTTGACGAGAAAACGTCCGAGTGGGATGAACGCGCTTCTCTCGGCGTGGTGATGGCTGCGGGTGGATATCCGGGCGATTACCGCACCGGCGATGTGATCCACGGCCTGCCGCTGGAAGAAGTGTCTGACGGCAAAGTGTTCCACGCGGGCACAAAACTGGCGGATGACGAGCAGGTGGTAACCAGCGGCGGGCGCGTACTGTGCATCACCGCGCTGGGTCATACCGTGGCAGAAGCGCAGAAACGCGCTTATGCCTTAATGACCGATATCCATTGGGACGATTGCTTCTGCCGGAAGGATATCGGCTGGCGCGCCATCGAACGCGAGCAGAACTAACGCGACAGTTTTGCCAATAGCGTTTTGCGCGTAATCCCTAACTGACGGGCGGCTTCGGTTTTGTTGCCGCCCGTTTTCTCCAGCGCCGCCAGAATCACTTCTTTTTCGACTTCCACCAGCGGCTGAATATCCTGACTTTGCACCAGCGGGATCGGCGTACTGGCAATCGCCAGCGGCAGCTCGCGTTCGGAAATATATTCCCCGGTCAGCAGCACCACCGCCCGTTCCACCGCGTTTTCCAGTTCACGAATATTTCCCGGCCAGTCGTAGTGAATCAGCAGATCCATCGCCTGGGGAGTAAACCCTTTTACCGCCTTGCGATTGCGTTCGGCAAACCGCTGCAGAAAATGGTTAGCCAGCAGAGGAATATCTTCCCGCCGTTGCCGTAGCGAAGGTACTTCAATCGCCACCACATTCAGGCGATAGTAGAGATCCTGACGAAAACGCCCGGCCTTTACCTCAGCGGCAAGATCGCGATGAGTCGCCGCAATCAGCCGGACATCAACCGAGATAGTCTGATTGCTACCGACACGCTGTACTTCGCGCTCCTGAATCGCACGCAGTAGACGAACCTGCATCATCGGTGAGATATCGCCAATTTCATCGAGAAACAGCGTGCCGCCGTCTGCTTCCACAAAGCGCCCTTCCCGCCGTTTGTCGGCTCCAGTAAACGCCCCTTTTTCGTGACCGAACAATTCAGATTCCAGCAAGGATTCGTTGAGTGCCGCACAGTTGAGCGTCACCAGCGGTTTTTCACTCCGTGCGCTACTGGCGTGAATCGCCCTGGCGACCAGCTCTTTACCGGTGCCGGAATCGCCGTGGATCAGCACCGTGGCTTCCGATGGCGCGACAAGGGCGATTTCACTGAGCAGGTGTTGCATCGCCGGGCTTTTACCGACCATACCGAACTGGCTGGCAGACACCGCAGGCGTTTCAGCATCAACACTGTGCGTATGCGCAAGCGCCTTTTCCAGCGTCGCCTGCAGGTTATCGAAATCCAGCGGCTTGATGAGATAATCCAGCGCCCCGGTTTTCAACGCCTCTACCGCCGTCTCGACGCTGGAGTACGCGGTCATAATCAGTACCGGAATTGCCGGATTTAACGCTTTGATCTCTTTCAGCGTGGCGATGCCATCCATCTCTGCCATTCGCACATCACAAAGCACAAGATCAAAAACCTGTTCCCGCACTTGCTCCAGCGCCTGTCGCCCGCTGTTCGCCAGCGCGACGTTATAGCCCCAGCCGCGCAGCAATGCCTGCAAGATAGTGCAGTGGCTAATGTCATCATCCACCACCAGAATATCGATATTATCGTGCGTCATCCTTGTGGGTCCTTACGCGTAATATTGACCGGAAGCCAGAGGGTGAACGTTGCACCTTTCCCCTCCTGGCTTACGACCTGAATTGTACCACCGTGTTGTTCAACAATATTATGCACAACCGCCAGCCCCAGTCCGGTGCCTTCGGCTTTGGTGGTGAAGTACGGGGTGAAGATGGCTTCAAGCTGATCCGCCGCAATTCCCTTACCGCTGTCGGTTACGCTTATTTTAACGCCTGCGCTGCTTTCGCTGGCCGTCACGCTAATCACGCCATGCTGACCAATCGCCTGAATAGCATTGAGATAGAGATTCAACAGGACCTGAGTCAGTCGGTCGGGATCGGCCTGTATCTCCGGCAATGCGTCGTTGGCGGTAAAGCGTAATTGGATCTCCCTACTGTTTGCATCCTGGCTTACCAGTTGTAATGAGTGGTTAATCAGCGTGTTGAGATCCACCACCTGCAAAGCCAGATGCGTTGGCTTAACCAGCTCCAGCAGCTCGCTTACCACGCGGTTTAAACGGTCGGCTTCTTTCGCCATCACCTGCGCCAATTGATGTGCTTCTCCTCCTGCTGGTGCGCGTTCGGCAAAATATTTCGCCAGCCCTTTAATCGAGGAAAGAGGGTTACGGATTTCATGGGCGACGCCTGCGGCCAGATGTCCCAGCGCCACCAGCTTCTCTTTGCGCTTCATTTCATCCTGTAACAGCTGGCGCGAGCGAAGATAGCGGCGATACCAGAAGAATGACAACACGCTTGCCAGCAAGACCGTCGCCAGGGCGAAGAGGATAATCAGGGTGTTTCTCTGCTCACGCTCTTCGGCACTCACAATGTTACTGGCGTCGAAAGCGATAAAAATTGCTTGTGGTGTCGTGGCATACTGCTGCATATGGCGCATCCGGTGCATTCCAGCAGCAAACATCGGTTGAAACTGGCGATAAATTTCCAGAACAGGCTCGCCGTCTGCGCTATCGATCCGCCGCCACGCTTCTTCGTCTCCCGGATGTAACTGCTGCATTTCCTGCGGGGAATAAAGCTGTTTTCCCACCATGCCGGAGTTGCTATGCATCACGATTGTTCCTTGTTCATCCGTGACCGCAAACCAACGCACTCCTGGCTGCCCAGCCATTTCTTCCAGTAAAGCCTGCTGCTGCGCATGATGCATGCGCATCCCCATACCGACGCGCGAGCCGGATTCGAGAGCGCGGATAAGTACACTGCCTTTTTCCAGCAGAGTTTGTCTGGCGGCGGCAGTCTCGCGCCCATAATCGCGAATCACGGTCACCGCAAACAACCCCACCAGTCCAACAATGACTACGGGAAGGATCGCGCTTAACCATTTTGCTAAGGCATCTTTTGATCGCTGCATAAAACGCATCTTCTTCTTTGCCTGTTCATCCCTTTTTGACAGCAGAAATCATGCCATCTTTTATTAGCACTTACCCTGCGCTTTAACACAAAGGCTTAAGTTTCAATGAGTAAAAATGACTCGCTACACACAGCAGGCGAGTCATTTTTACTCGTTTATCATGTCATATTGCCCGTCATATCAGCGTTTCGCCGTTGGCACGAAAGATGCAATACCCAAAGTAAGACAACCACTGGAGGATTAACCATGAAACGGAACACGAAAATTGCCCTGGTGATGATGGCGCTTTCAGCAATGGCGATGGGATCGACATCTGTATTTGCTCACGGCGGACACGGTATGTGGCAGCAAAATGCCGTGCCTTTGACCAGCGAACAACAGACAGCGTGGCAGAAAATCCATAATGACTTTTACGCTCAAAGCAGCGCACTGCAACAGCAACTGGTGACGAAGCGTTATGAATACAATGCCCTGTTAGCCGCGAACCCACCGGATAGCAGCAAAATTAACGCGGTCGCCATAGAGATGGAGAATTTGCGTCAGTCGTTAGATGAGTTACGGGTGAAACGAGATATTGCGATGGCTGAAGCGGGTATTCCGCGCGGTACCGGAATGGGTTACGGCGGCTGCGGTGGTGGCGGTCATATGGGTATGGGCCACTGGTAAATCAGAACGTTTTCTCGTTGGGTTGCCAGCGACAGAAATCAGAGTTTGCCACTAACAGTAATTGCGAACCTTCGGGCGCTTCCAGCCATGCCACGCTGACATCAACAGAAGAGCGGCTCTGGCGGCGCTCGATATGCGCTATCGCCTGCGAATCTAAATCAGGTTTAATGGTTTGCCCTTCGCAGGTGGTCACGGTCTGTTCCATCGCATGCCAGCGCCCCTGGCGCAGCACGACTCTCCCCTGACGTAAGGCATCGCTAATCTGGCGGATCTGATCAGCACGATAACGGTATAAATCGATTTGGTCGTTAGAAAGCTGCTGCTTTTCCCCATCGGATTCACGTTGCATAAAGCTCAGATCGCCGCGATCGTCAAAACGCGCGCGAATATTCACCGGCGGTTTGCTGTAAACATTGATATTGATAAGCGTGAGGTTATCGCCCTGCCAGCGATACTCTCGCGTCGTGGTATCGCCACTGCGCCACGGGCTAAACACAGCAAGCAGATGCACATTATTGCCACTGTCTTTTCGCCAGATACGTACCGCGCCCTGATCTTCAGCAAATCCACTGGCGGTAAAGGGAGGAAGTGAAGAGTTGTGACTACAGGCAGTGAGAAACAGAGCGCCCGCCAGCATCAATGATCGACGCCAGAAAGACAAAAGGGGTGAAACCACCCCTTCGTTAAAACTGTTCACTGCCACGCAATCTTACTTAACTGCGTCTTTCAGTGCCTTGCCAGAAACAAATGCCGGCACGTTAGCTGCGGCAATTTTGATTTCTTTACCGGTCTGCGGGTTGCGGCCAGTACGCTCAGCGCGGTGGTTCACTTTGAAGGTACCGAAACCAACCAGTTGTACAGCATCGCCTTCTTTCAGAGACTCAGTAATTGCAGCCAGAGTGGACTCCAGAGCAGCTTTAGCCTGGGTTTTGGACAGTTCTGCTTTCTCTGCAATTACATCAATCAGTTGAGTCTTGTTCATAAGTTATCCTTACAATGTGTTTATCGCTTGCTAAGCATCGAGTGCGACGGAAATGCCAGAATAGCACTCTCCTGCATACACGCACCGATAGCCACTTTTTTTCGCCCCCCAAATGTAGACCAGACGGGGGGCGAAAGGGAAGACTCCAGGTATGACAAATCAGGCGTTAAATCACGTTTTCTGGTCTTATTGCTGAAAAATTATACCAATATTGCTCTCGCCCGCCTCACGCAGGTCTGCCCTAAGGCCTTTTATCAGCTCGATATCGCGTTCTTCGCACTCAGCTAAAAGTCGGAATATTTCCCACTGAATGTCCCACTCTTGCTCTACAGCTGGGTTTTCTTTGAGCTCTTCATCGCTCATTTCACGGCCAGCCTGAGTCATTTCCAGCATCGCCACGGTCGTGATGGAGGTCTTACTCACTTCTACCGCGTGTTCGAGCGTTTCGCCACTTAAACGCGAATGGACCAGTTCACTTAACGCCACGCAAGCATCGATTGCCGGATAAACGCCGTACAGATCGAAATCGTCGGCTGAAGGAATCGCTTCTTCAAATTTCTCCAGTTGGCTGTCGAAATTTACTTTTGCGTCTTTGACGGTCAGCGTTTCCCAGATGAGATCGAGAATACGGCGGTAAATTTGCCCATCACCAAAACCAGTTTGCTGACAGAACATGGCGTAATTAGGGTACATGCGTTCGCATAAGCAGGCCATAAAAGTGACGTGCTGCCAGCTTTCCAGGCGCTCCAGACGCAGATGAATTGGGTTTTGTAACATGTTGAGTTCTCAAATACGGAAATTATCCGCAGTTTACCTGAATTAGGGCTGATTTGCTGTATAGCGCACGAACGCCGGACGTTCCGAGGCCACCGCGTCTGCCCAGCGCGTTGGCTCCGGCAGACGATAGCCTTTCATGCAGCGTTGTACCCACGCCAGCGCGCTGTCCACGCTGACCCGATGACCGGTAGCGATAAATAGCGGGTTACAGCGCGCTTTGCTGCGCCAGACCCATGCCAGCTGCTCGCCTTTATCCATCAGTGGGGCCAGCGCGCCCGGTTCGCTGGAGAGCGGTTCGAATTTACCGCAGAGCCGTTTTTTCGCTACGCCAATGGTCGGCACATCCACCAGCAAACCAAAGTGGCTGGCGACGCCAAGACGGCGAGGATGCGAGATCCCATGACCATCGACAAACACTAAATCGGGCTTTTGCGACAGCATCTCCCACGCTGCCAGCAGCGCAGGATATTCGCGGAAGGAAAGAAAACCTGGAATGTAAGGCATGGTGGTGGCGATGCGTGCCACTTTATACTCCACCAGCTCAAGAGAGGGGTATTTCAGCAGCACCATCGCCGCTCGCGTCACATCTCCGCCTTGCTCAAACCCGACATCGGCTCCGGCGATCAGATCCGGCGGATCTTTATCAAGTCGATCCTCACGGATCACAGAAGAAGCCAGTTCGATTTGTTGAGCGCGTAATGACGCGAGATCCATAATCACTCCTTAGCGGTGATACTGTTCAGACAGGCGATGCACAGCCTCCACAAACACGCCAGCATGTTCTGGCGGCACATCCTGATGAATGCCGTGACCAAGGTTAAATACATGACCTTCGCCGTGACCGAAACCTGCAAGTATAGTCGCGACTTCTTCTTCAATGCGGGCAGGTGGCGCGTACAGCATCGACGGATCCATATTACCCTGCAGCGCGACTTTATTGCCCACGCGGCGGCGCGCATCGGCGATATCCGTTGTCCAGTCGAGGCCCAGCGCATCGCAACCCGTTTCCGCCATAGCTTCCAGCCACTGTCCACCGCCTTTGGTAAACAGGGTGACCGGTACACGGCGACCGTCGTTTTCACGCAGTAAACCATCAACTATTTTATGCATGTAATAGAGCGAGAACTGTTGATAATCGCGCCCGGTGAGCACGCCGCCCCAGGTATCGAAGATCATCACGGCCTGAGCACCAGCTTTAATTTGCGCATTCAGATACAAAGTGACGCTTTTCGCCAGTTTATCGAGCAGAGCGTGCAGCGCCTGTGGATCGGCATACATCATCTTTTTGATCACGGTGAACGCTTTGCTGCTGCCACCTTCCACCATATAGGTCGCCAGCGTCCACGGGCTGCCGGAAAAACCAATCAGCGGCACTTCGCCTTTCAGTTCGCGGCGAATAGTACGCACCGCGTTCATCACATAACCCAGCTCATCTTCCGGGTCCGGAATTGGCAGTTTATCAACGTCAGCTTTGCAGGTGACTGGCGAGGTAAAACGCGGACCTTCTCCGGCTTCAAAATAGAGCCCTAACCCCATCGCGTCCGGCACGGTGAGGATATCGGAAAAGAGGATCGCCGCATCCAGCGGATAGCGACGCAGCGGTTGCAAAGTCACTTCGCACGCCAGCTCTGCATTTTTGCACAGCGACATAAAATCGCCCGCCTGGGCGCGCGTGGCTTTATATTCCGGTAGATAGCGACCCGCCTGGCGCATCATCCATACTGGAGTGACATCAACGGGCTGGCGCAGCAGCGCCCGCAGATAACGATCGTTTTTGAGTTCGGTCATTTTGGCTGTTCCTTAGTGCGTCAGGCGGTCAGTGTATCATCACTCATACTCTGCCCGACACATCGCCACCGTATCTTCTATCAGACGGCGCGCCACGGTGCCGGGCGGCGGAAGTAACGGTAAATCATCGTAGCGATACCAGTTCGCCTCGAGCAGCTCTTTCGGATCAATCACGATGTCGCCGCTATCATATTCCGCCATAAATGCGGTCATCAGCGACTGGGGAAACGGCCACGGCTGGGAAGTCACGTACCGCAAGTTTTTAACTTTAATTCCGCTCTCTTCCATCACTTCCCGCGCGACCGCCTGCTCGAGGGTTTCGCCCACTTCGACGAATCCGGCAAGTACCGTATGGACACCGTTACGATGGCGGGTATGCTGGGCGAGGAGGATCGAATCATCGCGACGGATGGCAACAATAATGCAGGGGGCGATTTGCGGGTAGTAACGCTCACGGCAATGGCTGCACAGCATCGCCCATTCGGTTTTGCTCGGATACATTTCATGCCCGCAGTAACCACAGTATTTATGCGATCGGTAAAACTCCGCCAGTTGCACGCCACGTCCGGCCAGTTGAAACAGCCCAACATCGAGATCAATGACCTGACGTACCGACCCCATATCGTGACGCCGCTGCTGTTGTACTAACCAAACAGGTTCCCCCTGCCATTCGCCGATTTGTAGTGCGCGCTGACCCACAAGATCGAAATTTGCCGCTTCGCCATATGGCAATTCTCCCTTCGGCAACCATAATTTTTGTTCATGGCTGACGACCCACCAGCCGTGATCTAATTTTTCAATTATACGATCCATAGCTCTTGCACTACCTTTGCATCACTGGCATGTTTAACATGGTTTTTACATTTCTCACTGAGCAGTTTTTGAATACAAACTTGCGGAGTCAATCATGCTTAACCAGCTCGATAACCTGACGGAGCGCGTCAGAGGAAGTAACAAACTGGTTGATCGCTGGCTACATGTACGTAAGCATCTGCTCGTGGCTTACTACAATCTGGTTGGCATTAAGCCTGGCAAAGAATCGTACATGAGGCTAAACGAAAAAGCCCTTGATGATTTTTGTCAGAGCCTGGTCGATTACTTGTCTGCCGGACATTTCAGTATTTATGAGCGCATTCTTCATAAACTGGAAGGCAATGGGCAACTCGCACGCGCCGCGAAGATTTGGCCACAACTCGAAGCCAATACCCAACAGATTATGGATTACTACGATTCCAGCCTTGAAACCGCTATCGATCATGATAATTACCTTGAGTTTCAACAAGTTTTATCTGACATCGGCGAGGCCCTGGAAGCGCGCTTTGTGCTGGAAGATAAGCTGATTCTGCTGGTGCTTGACGCCGCCCGCGTCAAACATCCTGCTTGAGTTCTGCGCTGTTAACGCGTAATTTACATTCAACGCCCCGTTTGCGGGGCTAATTTCTTGTCGGAGTGCCTTAACTGGCTGAGACCGTTTATTCGGGATCCGCGGAACCTGATCAGGCTAATACCTGCGAAGGGAACAAGAGTTAATCTGCTATCGCATCGCCTTTGCGGCGATCGTCTCTTGCTTCATCCGTCGTCTGACAAGCCACGTCCTTAACTTTTTGGAATGAGCTATGTCTGCAACAAAACTGACCCGCCGCGAACAACGCGCCCAGGCCCAACATTTTATCGACACCCTGGAAGGCACCGCCTTTCCCAACTCAAAACGTATTTACATCACTGGCACACACCCCGGCGTGCGCGTGCCGATGCGTGAGATCCAGCTTAGCCCGACGCTAATTGGCGGCAGCAAAGAACAGCCGCAGTACGAAGAAAACGAAGCGATTCCGGTCTACGACACCTCCGGTCCGTATGGCGATCCACAGATCGCCATTAACGTGCAGCAAGGACTGGCAAAACTGCGCCAGCCGTGGATCGATGCGCGCGGCGATACCGAAGAACTTACCGTGCGCAGTTCCGATTACACTAAAGCGCGACTAGCAGATGATGGCCTCGACGAGCTACGTTTTAGCGGCGTATTAACCCCAAAGCGCGCCAAAGCAGGACACCGCGTCACCCAACTGCACTACGCCCGCCGGGGCATCATCACGCCCGAAATGGAATTCATCGCCATTCGCGAGAATATGGGTCGCGAGCGCATACGTAGCGAAGTTTTGCGCCACCAGCATCCGGGAATGAGCTTTGGCGCACGTCTGCCGGAAAATATCACCGCGGAATTTGTCCGTGATGAAGTTGCTGCCGGACGTGCGATTATCCCGGCCAACATTAATCATCCGGAATCGGAGCCGATGATTATTGGTCGCAACTTTCTGGTGAAGGTTAACGCCAATATCGGCAACTCGGCAGTCACCTCTTCCATCGAAGAAGAAGTGGAAAAGCTGGTATGGTCTACGCGCTGGGGGGCGGATACGGTGATGGATCTCTCCACCGGTCGCTATATTCACGAAACCCGCGAGTGGATTTTGCGTAACAGCCCGGTGCCGATCGGTACAGTGCCGATCTACCAGGCGCTGGAGAAGGTTAACGGGATCGCTGAAGATCTTACCTGGGAAGCGTTCCGTGACACGCTGCTGGAACAGGCCGAGCAAGGTGTGGATTACTTCACTATCCATGCGGGCGTGCTGCTGCGCTACGTGCCGATGACCGCGAAACGCCTGACCGGTATCGTCTCTCGCGGCGGTTCGATTATGGCGAAATGGTGCCTCTCCCATCATCAGGAAAATTTCCTCTATCAACACTTCCGCGAAATTTGTGAAATCTGTGCCGCTTATGATGTTTCGTTGTCGCTGGGCGACGGCCTGCGCCCCGGTTCTATTCAGGACGCCAACGATGAAGCGCAGTTTGCCGAGCTACATACGCTGGGCGAACTGACCAAAATCGCCTGGGAATATGACGTGCAGGTGATGATTGAAGGTCCAGGCCACGTGCCGATGCAGATGATCCGCCGCAATATGACCGAGGAGTTAGAGCACTGCCACGAAGCTCCGTTCTATACCCTCGGGCCGCTAACTACTGATATTGCGCCGGGTTATGACCACTTCACATCGGGGATTGGCGCGGCGATGATTGGCTGGTTTGGCTGCGCGATGCTCTGTTACGTAACACCAAAAGAGCATCTGGGTCTGCCTAATAAAGAAGATGTTAAGCAGGGGCTTATCACCTATAAGATTGCCGCCCACGCCGCCGACCTGGCGAAAGGGCATCCGGGCGCGCAAATTCGCGATAACGCCATGTCGAAAGCCCGCTTCGAATTTCGCTGGGAAGACCAGTTTAATCTGGCCCTCGACCCGTTTACCGCCCGCGCTTATCACGATGAAACCCTGCCACAAGAGTCCGGCAAAGTCGCCCATTTTTGCTCCATGTGTGGGCCGAAATTCTGCTCGATGAAAATCAGCCAGGAAGTGCGTGACTATGCCGCCGCGCAAACCATTGAAGTGGGAATGGCGGATATGTCGGAGAACTTCCGTGCCAGAGGTGGAGAAATATACCTGCGTAAGGAGGAAGCGTGATGTATCAGCCTGATTTTCCTCACGTACCTTTTCGTTTAGGACTGTACCCGGTAGTGGACAGCGTACAGTGGATCGAACGTCTGTTGGATGCAGGCGTGCGTACTCTCCAGCTGCGCATCAAAGATCGGCGCGATGAAGAAGTGGAAGCCGATGTCGTGGCAGCAATTGCGCTGGGCCGCCGCTATAACGCACGGCTGTTTATCAATGATTACTGGCGGCTGGCGATTAAGCATCAGGCGTATGGCGTCCATCTGGGGCAGGAAGATTTGCAAGCCACCGATCTCAGCGCCATCCGCGCGGCAGGCCTGCGGCTGGGCGTTTCGACTCATGATGACATGGAAATCGACGTCGCGCTGGCAGCACGTCCTTCTTATATCGCGCTAGGACATGTGTTCCCGACCCAAACCAAACAGATGCCTTCTGCACCGCAGGGGCTGGAACAGCTGGCACGGCACATTGAGCGCCTGGCGGATTATCCCACTGTAGCGATTGGCGGTATCAGCCTGCCGCGCGCACCTGCGGTGATGGCGACAGGTGTTGGCAGTATCGCCGTCGTCAGTGCCATTACCCAGGCCGCAGACTGGCGTTTGGCAACGGAACAGTTGCTGGAAATTGCAGGAGTTGGCGATGAATGACCGTGATTTTATGCGTTATAGCCGTCAAATCCTGCTCGACGATATTGCTCTTGACGGGCAACAAAAACTGCTCGACAGCCAGGTGCTGATTATCGGTCTGGGTGGGTTGGGTACACCTGCTGCGCTATACCTGGCGGGAGCTGGTGTCGGGACGCTGGTACTGGCAGATGACGACGATGTGCATTTGAGCAATCTGCAACGACAAATCCTCTTTACCACTGAAGATATCGATCGCCCGAAATCGCAGGTCAGCCAACAGCGACTGACACAGTTAAATCCCGACATTCAACTGACAGCATTACAACAACGGTTAACGGGTGAGGCGTTAAAAGATGCGGTAGCACGGGCCGATGTGGTGCTCGACTGTACCGACAACATGGCGACTCGCCAGGAGATTAATGCCGCCTGCGTAGCACTTAACACACCGCTTATCACCGCCAGCGCGGTCGGATTTGGTGGTCAGTTGATGGTGCTGACACCGCCCTGGGAACAGGGGTGTTACCGCTGCCTGTGGCCGGATAACCAGGAGCCTGAACGCAACTGCCGCACGGCAGGCGTGGTTGGCCCGGTGGTCGGGGTCATGGGCACGTTACAGGCACTGGAAGCAATTAAGCTATTGAGTGGTATAGAGACCCCTGCGGGATATCTTCGACTGTTTGACGGTAAATTAAACCAATGGCGCAACCTGGCGTTGCGCCGCGCCAGCAGTTGCCCGGTATGCGGAGGAAGCAATGCAGATCCTGTTTAACGATCAACCGATGCAGTGCGTCGCCGGACTAACTGTTCACGAACTGCTGGAGCAACTCGATCAACAACAAGCAGGTGCGGCACTGGCGATTAATCAGCAAATCGTCCCGCGGGAACAATGGGCGCAACATATCGTGCAGGATGGCGACCAGATCCTGCTTTTTCAGGTTATTGCAGGGGGTTGAGATGTTACATATTGCGGACAAAACGTTTGATTCACATCTGTTTACTGGCACCGGAAAATTCGCCTCTTCACAACTGATGGTGGAGTCTATTCGCGCTTCCGGCAGCCAACTGGTGACGCTGGCGATGAAACGTGTCGACTTGCGCCAGCACAACGACGCTATCCTCGAACCGCTTATCGCGGCGGGTGTGACCCTGCTGCCGAATACTTCCGGGGCGAAAACCGCGGAAGAAGCCATTTTCGCCGCCCATCTGGCACGTGAAGCGTTAGGCACAAACTGGCTAAAATTAGAGATTCACCCTGACGCCCGCTGGCTGTTGCCCGATCCCATCGAAACCCTGAAAGCCGCAGAAATGTTGGTGCAACAGGGATTTGTCGTGCTGCCTTACTGCGGTGCCGATCCAGTGTTGTGCAAACGTCTGGAGGAAGTGGGCTGTGCAGCAGTAATGCCGCTTGGCGCACCAATTGGCTCTAATCAAGGACTGGAAACCCGCGCCATGCTGGAGATTATTATCCAGCAAGCCACGGTTCCGGTGGTCGTTGATGCTGGCATTGGCGTTCCCAGCCATGCCGCGCAGGCGCTTGAAATGGGAGCCGATGCGGTGTTAGTGAATACGGCGATTGCCGTCGCTGACGATCCCGTCAACATGGCGAAGGCATTTCGTCTGGCGGTAGACGCCGGCCTGCTGGCACGTCAGTCCGGGCCGGGCAGTCGCAGTCATTTTGCTCATGCCACTAGCCCGCTGACCGGATTTCTGGAGGCATCGGCATGAAAACCTTCAGCGATCGCTGGCGACAACTGGACTGGGACGACATCCGCCTGCGAATCAACAGCAAAACGGCAGCTGACGTAGAGCGGGCACTCAATGTTTCGCAACTCACTCGCGACGATATGATGGCATTGCTATCACCTGCCGCCGGTGAATACCTGGAACCACTGGCTCAACGGGCGCAGCGCCTGACCCGCCAGCGATTTGGCAACATCGTCAGCTTCTACGTCCCGCTTTATCTCTCTAATCTTTGCGCTAACGACTGCACTTACTGCGGATTTTCCATGAGCAATCGCATCAAGCGTAAAACGCTGGATGAAGCGGATATCGCCAGGGAAAGCGCCGCTATCCGGGAGATGGGCTTTGAACATCTATTGCTGGTCACTGGTGAACATCAGGCGAAAGTGGGGATGGATTACTTTCGTCGTCATCTCCCTGTCCTGCGTGAACAGTTCTCTTCACTACAGATGGAAGTACAGCCACTGGCGGAAGCGGAATACGCCGAGTTAAAGCAACTTGGTCTGGATGGGGTGATGGTTTATCAGGAGACATATCACGAGGCGACATACGCCCACCATCATCTGAAAGGGAAAAAACAGGACTTCTTCTGGCGGCTGGAAACGCCGGATCGGCTGGGCCGTGCGGGGATAGATAAGATAGGCCTCGGCGCGCTAATCGGCCTTTCCGACAGCTGGCGCGTTGACTGCTATATGGTTGCCGAACATTTGCTATGGCTGCAACAACATTACTGGCAAAGCCGTTACTCTGTCTCCTTCCCGCGCCTGCGCCCGTGTACTGGCGGGATTGAGCCAGCGTCGATTATGGATGAACGCCAGTTAGTACAAACTATCTGCGCCTTCCGCCTACTTGCGCCGGAGATTGAACTGTCACTCTCCACGCGGGAATCACCGTGGTTTCGCGATCGCGTTATTCCGCTGGCGATCAATAACGTCAGCGCCTTCTCGAAAACGCAACCAGGTGGTTATGCCGACAATCATCCCGAGCTGGAACAGTTCTCACCGCACGACGATCGCAGACCAGAAGCGGTGGCCGCCGCGTTAACCGCTCAGGGTTTGCAGCCGGTGTGGAAAGACTGGGACAGCTATCTGGGACGCGCCTCGCAAAGGACATGAGACAAAATGTAAGAACGTAAATTTATTCCGAGCAGCTACGGAAGATGAAAAACGCAAGGTTGTTGAAAGCGTTGCGTTTTTTTATGTTAGTACCGTCAGCAGGAATGTTGTCCAGGGCGAAAAGCTTCTTCCTCGTTTCGCCCTGCCTTTCTTAATATTTCCCATGAAGAATTTGCCCTCTGAATAACACCCATAAAAAAACCCGCCGAAGCGGGTTTTTACGTTATTTGCGGATTAACGATTACTCGTTATCAGAACCGCCCAGACCTGCGTTCAGCAGTTCTGCCAGGCTGGCAGATGCGTCTTCTGCAGTCACCTGCGGTGCAGCCGGAGCTTCACCTGCAGCACGGCGACGCATACGATCCTGGTGGTACGCGTAACCGGTACCTGCCGGGATCAGACGACCTACGATAACGTTCTCTTTCAGGCCGCGCAGTTCGTCGCGTTTGCCCGCAACGGCTGCTTCGGTCAGCACGCGAGTGGTCTCCTGGAACGATGCCGCGGAGATGAAGGACTCGGTTGCCAGAGACGCTTTGGTGATACCCAGCAGATCGCGGGAGTAAGTTGCACCCACTTTGCCGTTCGCTTCCAGTTCGCGGTTTGCGATCTTGACGCGAGAGTATTCAACCTGTTCGCCTTCCAGGAAGTCGGAGCTGCCCGCGTTAACGATGGTAGCTTTACGCAGCATCTGACGAACGATAACTTCGATGTGTTTATCGTTAATCTTAACGCCCTGCAGACGGTATACGTCCTGTACTTCGTTAACGATGTAACGAGTCACAGCATGAACACCACGCAGACGCAGAATGTCATGCGGCGCTTCCGGACCGTCGGAAATTACGTCACCACGTTCTACACGTTCACCTTCGAACACGTTGAGCTGACGCCATTTCGGAATCATCTCTTCGTACGGCTCGCTACCGTCTACCGGGGTGATAACCAGACGACGTTTACCTTTGGTTTCTTTACCGAAGGAAACCACACCGCTGATTTCAGCCAGGATTGCCGGCTCTTTCGGACGACGTGCTTCGAACAGGTCCGCAACGCGTGGCAGACCACCGGTGATGTCCTTGGTACCGCCAGATTCTTGCGGAATACGCGCCAGGGTGTCACCGGAGCTGATCTGTACGCCATCTTCCAGCTGAACAATCGCTTTACCCGGCAGGAAGTACTGCGCAGGCATGTCGGTACCCGGGATCAGAACGTCGTTACCCTGAGCATCAACGATTTTCAGTGCCGGACGCAGATCTTTACCACCTGCGGTACGTTCTGCGGAATCCAGAACCACCAGCGAAGACAGACCGGTCAATTCGTCGGTCTGACGAGTAATGGTCTGGCCGTCGATCATGTCAGTAAAGCGTACAAAACCGCTTACTTCGGTGATAACCGGCATGGTGTGCGGGTCCCAGTTTGCAACGGTCTCGCCGCCAGCAACCTGTTCGCCATCGCCTTTCGCCAGTACTGCACCGTAAGGCACTTTATAGCTTTCTTTGGTACGACCGAATTCGTCGATCAATTTCAGTTCGGTGTTACGGGAAGTGATAACCAGTTTGCCGCTGGAGTTCACAACCGACTTCACGTTGCTAAGCTTGATGCTACCTTTGTTTTTCACCTGGATGCTGGATTCAGCAGCCGCACGAGATGCCGCACCACCGATGTGGAACGTACGCATGGTCAGCTGTGTACCCGGTTCACCGATGGACTGTGCCGCGATAACACCGATTGCTTCACCTTTGTTGATGATGTGGCCACGCGCCAGGTCACGACCGTAGCAGTGCGCACATACACCAAAGTCGGTGTCACAAGATACAACAGAACGTACTTTTACCGCGTCGACAGAGTTCTCTTCCAGCAGGTCACACCACTGTTCGTGCAGCAGCGTGTTGCGCGGAACGAGGATATCAGCAGTACCCGGCTTCAGAACGTCTTCAGCAGTTACACGACCCAGTACGCGATCGCGCAGCGGCTCTTTAACGTCACCACCTTCGATAACCGGAGTCATCATGATACCTTCATGAGTACCACAATCGTCTTCGGTAACCACCAGGTCCTGCGCCACGTCAACCAGACGACGAGTCAGGTAACCGGAGTTCGCCGTTTTCAGTGCGGTATCCGCCAGACCTTTACGAGCACCGTGGGTTGAGATGAAGTACTGGAGTACGTTCAGACCTTCACGGAAGTTCGCGGTGATTGGCGTTTCGATGATGGAGCCATCCGGCTTCGCCATCAGACCACGCATACCCGCCAGCTGACGAATCTGTGCCGCAGAACCACGCGCACCGGAGTCGGCCATCATGTAGATGCTGTTGAAGGAAACCTGCTTCTCTTCCTGACCGTCACGGTTAATAACGGTTTCAGTTTGCAGGTTATCCATCATCGCTTTGGATACACGATCGTTCGCCGCAGCCCAGATATCGATAACTTTGTTGTAGCGTTCGCCCGCAGTTACCAGACCAGACTGGAACTGCTCCTGAATCTCAGCAACTTCAGCTTCTGCCTCGGAGATGATTTCGTGTTTCTTCTCCGGGATGACCATGTCATCGATACCAACAGATGCACCAGAACGCGCTGCATATGCAAAGCCGGTGTACATGATCTGGTCCGCAAAAATAACGGTCGGTTTCAGACCGAGAATGCGGTAGCAGGTGTTCAGCATTTTGGAGATTGCTTTCTTACCCAGCGCCTGGTTGACGATGGAGTAAGGCAGACCTTTCGGTACAATCATCCACAGAATGGCACGGCCAACGGTCGTATCTTTCAGGCTGGTTTTCGCTACTAATTCACCGTTAGCATCTTTTTCATACTCGGTGATACGCACTTTAACGCGCGCATGCAGAGAAGCCAGACCAGAGCGATACAGACGTTCTGCTTCTTTCGGGCCAGTCAGCACCATGCCTTCGCCTTTGGCGTTAACACAGTCGCGGGTCATGTAGTACAGACCCAGTACAACGTCCTGAGACGGAACGATGATTGGTTCGCCGTTCGCCGGGGACAGGATGTTGTTGGTAGACATCATCAGCGCACGCGCTTCCAGCTGGGCTTCCAGCGTCAGCGGTACGTGAACAGCCATCTGGTCACCATCGAAGTCGGCGTTATATGCCGCACAAACCAGCGGGTGCAGCTGGATAGCTTTACCTTCGATCAGTACCGGTTCAAATGCCTGGATACCCAGACGGTGCAGAGTCGGTGCACGGTTCAGCAGTACCGGGTGTTCGCGGATAACTTCGTCCAGGATATCCCAAACGACAGCTTCTTCGCGCTCAACCATTTTCTTCGCAGCTTTAATGGTGGTAGCAAGACCACGCAGTTCCAGCTTGCCGTAGATGAACGGTTTGAACAGTTCCAGTGCCATTTTCTTCGGCAGACCGCACTGATGCAGACGCAGGTATGGACCTACGGTGATTACAGAACGACCGGAGTAGTCAACACGCTTACCGAGCAGGTTCTGACGGAAACGACCCTGTTTACCTTTGATCATGTCGGCCAAAGATTTCAGAGGACGCTTGTTAGAACCAGTGATCGCACGACCGCGACGACCGTTATCCAGCAGGGCGTCTACCGCTTCCTGCAGCATACGTTTTTCGTTACGTACGATGATGTCCGGCGCAGCCAGATCCAGCAGACGTTTCAGACGGTTGTTACGGTTAATGACGCGACGATACAGATCGTTCAGGTCAGAAGTCGCGAAACGACCACCATCCAGCGGAACCAGCGGACGCAGATCTGGCGGCAGTACCGGCAGAACGGTCAGGATCATCCACTCTGGTTTGTTACCAGACTGAACGAACGCTTCCAGCAGTTTGATACGCTTGGTCAGCTTCTTACGCTTAGTTTCGGAGTTGGTTTCGTTCAGCTCTTCACGCAGCTGTTCGCACTCTTGCTCCAGATCCATGCTCTTCAGCAGAGCCTGGATTGCTTCCGCACCCATTTTCGCGTCGAATTCGTCACCGAACTCTTCCAGCGCGTCCAGATACTGCTCTTCAGTCAGGATCTGCTGACGCTCCAGGTTGGTCATACCGCCTTCGATAACCACATAGGATTCGAAGTACAGTACGCGTTCGATATCGCGCAGCGGCATATCGAGCAGCAGACCGATACGGGACGGCAGTGATTTCAGGAACCAGATGTGCGCAGTCGGGGAAGCCAGTTCGATGTGGCCCATACGCTCACGACGTACTTTGGTCTGGGTCACTTCAACGCCGCACTTCTCACAGATGACGCCACGGTGTTTCAGGCGCTTGTACTTACCGCACAGGCACTCGTAATCTTTTACCGGCCCAAAGATACGGGCGCAGAAAAGGCCGTCACGTTCTGGTTTGAACGTACGGTAGTTGATGGTTTCCGGCTTTTTAACTTCACCGAAAGACCATGAACGGATCATGTCTGGCGAAGCCAGAGCAATTTTGATCGCATCAAACTCTTCGGTTTTAGTCTGCGCTTTCAGAAACTTTAATAAATCTTTCACGGATTTGCTCCCGTCGGAGTTAGCACAATCCGCTGCCGGGTTTTACCCCGACAGCAGTGACCTGTTTGAGCGAGAATTACTCGTCTTCCAGTTCGATGTTGATACCCAGCGAACGAATCTCTTTCAACAATACGTTGAAGGATTCTGGCATGCCCGGCTCCATCTGATGGTTGCCGTCCACGATGTTTTTATACATCTTGGTACGGCCGTTCACGTCATCAGACTTAACGGTGAGCATTTCCTGCAGGGTGTATGCTGCGCCGTATGCTTCCAGCGCCCACACTTCCATCTCCCCGAAACGCTGACCACCGAACTGTGCCTTACCACCCAGCGGCTGCTGAGTAACCAGGCTGTAAGAACCGGTGGAACGCGCGTGCATCTTGTCGTCGACCAGGTGGTTCAGTTTCAGCATGTACATGTAACCCACGGTTACCGGACGTTCGAACTGTTCACCAGTGCGACCGTCGTACAGGCGGATCTGACCAGAAGTCGGCAGGTCGCCAAGTTTCAGCAGTTCTTTAATTTCTGCTTCTTTCGCACCGTCGAAGACCGGCGTTGCGATTGGCATACCTT
Organism: Escherichia sp. KS167_9B; assembly: GCF_030295215.1. Taxonomy (NCBI): domain Bacteria; kingdom Pseudomonadati; phylum Pseudomonadota; class Gammaproteobacteria; order Enterobacterales; family Enterobacteriaceae; genus Escherichia; species Escherichia sp. KS167_9B. The sequence continues at coordinate 4,882,971 of NZ_AP025754.1, read as the reverse complement.
TGCGCAGGTTTTCAGCCAGACGCATAACTTCTTCATCGCTGAAGGTACTCAGGTCAACTTTCTGACGAACATCAGCGCCCAGATCGTATGCACGCTGGATGAATTCGCGCAGTTTCGCGACTTCTTGCTGCTGTTTCAGCATGGCGTTGATCTTGTCGCCGATACCTTTCGCAGCCATACCCAAGTGGGTTTCGAGGATCTGACCGATGTTCATACGAGACGGTACGCCCAGCGGGTTCAGTACGATGTCTACCGGCGTACCGTTTTCATCGTAAGGCATATCTTCGATCGGGTTGATCTTAGAAATTACACCCTTGTTACCGTGACGACCTGCCATCTTGTCACCAGGCTGGATACGGCGTTTAACCGCCAGATATACCTTAACAATCTTCAGCACGCCCGGTGCCAGATCGTCGCCCTGGGTGATTTTGCGGCGTTTCGCTTCGAGTTTCTTCTCGAACTCATGTTTCAGTTCGTCATACTGCTCAGCCAGCTGTTCCAGCTGATTTTGTTTCTCTTCGTCGGTCAGGCCCAGCTCCAGCCAGCGATCGCGCGGCAGTTTGTCGAGCTTCTCAGCTTCAACGCCACCGGCTACCAGCACAGCACGGATACGGCTGAACAGACCCGCTTCGAGGATCTGCAGTTCTTCAGACAGGTCTTTCTTCGCCTGTTTGAGCTGCATTTCTTCGATTTCCAGCGCACGTTTGTCTTTTTCTACGCCATCGCGAGTAAAGACCTGAACGTCGATAACCGTACCGGATACACCGTTTGGTACGCGCAGAGAAGAGTCTTTAACGTCAGACGCTTTCTCACCGAAGATCGCACGCAGCAGTTTTTCTTCTGGGGTCAGCTGAGTTTCACCTTTCGGCGTTACCTTACCAACCAGAATGTCGCCACCGGTCACTTCCGCACCAATGTAAACGATACCGGATTCATCCAGTTTGGAGAGCGCAGCTTCACCTACGTTCGGGATGTCAGCAGTGATCTCTTCTGGCCCCAGCTTGGTGTCACGGGACACACATGCCAGTTCCTGAATGTGGATGGTGGTGAAACGGTCTTCCTGAACAACACGCTCGGATACGAGGATGGAGTCTTCGAAGTTGTAACCATTCCACGGCATGAACGCTACGCGCATGTTCTGACCGAGCGCCAGTTCACCGAGGTCGGTGGACGGACCGTCTGCCAGCACGTCACCACGTTCTACCGGTTCACCCAGAGACACACACGGCATCTGGTTGATACAGGTGTTCTGGTTAGAACGGGTGTACTTGGTCAGGTTGTAGATGTCGATACCTGCTTCACCCGGATACATCTCATCTTCGTTAACTTTGATAACGATACGGGAAGCATCCACGTACTGAACGACACCACCACGTTTAGCAACCGCAGTTACACCGGAGTCAACGGCAACAGCACGTTCCATACCCGTACCAACCAGCGGCTTATCAGCACGCAGAGTCGGAACGGCCTGACGTTGCATGTTCGCACCCATCAATGCACGGTTGGCGTCATCGTGTTCAAGGAACGGGATCAGGGACGCACCGACGGATACCACCTGCTGGGTGGATACGTCCATGTAGTCAACCTGGTCGCGGCTGAACAAGCTGGATTCGCCTTTGCTACGGCAAGTTACCAGATCTTCTACGAAGTGGCCTTCTTCATCCAGGTTGGAGTTCGCCTGGGCGATAACGTAGTTGCCTTCTTCGATAGCAGACAGGTAGTGAATTTCGTCGGTTACAACACCGTCGATCACTTTACGGTACGGCGTCTCAAGGAAGCCATATTCGTTAGTCTGTGCGTACACGGACAGGGAGTTGATCAGACCGATGTTCGGACCTTCAGGGGTTTCGATTGGACATACGCGACCGTAGTGAGTCGGGTGTACGTCTCGAACTTCGAAGCCTGCACGTTCACGGGTCAGACCGCCTGGGCCGAGTGCGGAGATACGACGCTTGTGTGTAATCTCAGACAGCGGGTTGTTCTGGTCCATAAACTGAGACAGCTGGCTGGAACCAAAGAACTCTTTCACTGCTGCGGAAATCGGTTTGGCGTTGATCATATCCTGAGGCATCAGGGTATCCAGATCGCCCAGAGACAAACGCTCTTTCACCGCACGCTCTACACGTACCAGGCCAACGCGGAACTGGTTTTCCGCCATTTCGCCAACGGAACGGATACGACGGTTACCGAGGTGGTCGATATCATCGACTTCGCCTTTACCGTTACGGATATCGATGAGCTTTTTCATAACATCAATGATGTCGTCTTTGCTCAGGATACCGGAACCTTCGATTTCGTCGCGCAGCAGAGAGCGGTTGAACTTCATACGACCAACCGCAGACAAGTCATAGCGGTCTTCAGAGAAGAACAGGTTCTCGAACAGGCTTTCAGCGGCTTCACGAGTCGGCGGCTCGCCAGGGCGCATCATGCGGTAGATTTCTACCAGTGCGCTCAGACGATCGTTAGTTGGGTCGACACGTAAGGTTTCAGAGATATACGGGCCGTGATCCAGATCGTTGGTGAACAGCGTTTCGATACGCTTGTGACCAGACTGGCTCAGCTTAGCCAGCAGATCCAGGCTCAGCTCCATGTTCGCAGCACAGATAAGCTCACCAGTAGACTCATCAATGTAGTCTTTAGCAACCACTTTACCTGCGATGTACTCAACCGGGACTTCGATCAGTTTGACGTCGTCTTTTTCCAGCTGGCGAATGTGGCGCGCAGTAATACGGCGGCCTTTTTCTACGTACACTTTACCGTTAGCTTCGATGTCAAAAGATGCGGTTTCACCACGCAGGCGTTCCGGCACCAGTTCCATCTGCAGCTTGTTATCACGGATTTCAAAGATAACTTTTTCAAAGAACAGGTCGAGGATCTGCTCTGTGGTGTAGTTCAGGGCACGCAGAATGATGGTCGCAGGCAGTTTACGGCGACGGTCGATACGTACGAACAGGTTGTCCTTCGGATCGAATTCGAAGTCCAGCCAGGAACCACGGTAAGGGATGATGCGCGCGTTATACAGCACTTTACCCGAAGAGTGGGTTTTACCTTTGTCGGAGTCAAAGAAGACGCCCGGACTACGGTGCAGCTGGGAAACGATAACACGCTCAGTACCGTTGATAACAAAGGTACCGTTGTCCGTCATGAGCGGAATTTCGCCCATGTAGACTTCTTGTTCTTTAATGTCTTTTACGGTGCCTTCCGGCGCTTCGCGCTCATAGATCACCAGACGCAGTTTAACGCGCAGCGGTGCGGAATAGGTCACGCCACGGATTTGACATTCCTGGACGTCAAACACCGGTTCGCCAAGGCGGTAGCTGACGTATTGCAGCTCGGAATTACCGCTGTAGCTCTGAATCGGGAATACGGAACGGAAAGCAGCTTCCAGACCATACTGCCCTTCAGGATCTTGCTCGATAAATTTCTGAAACGAGTCAAGCTGGATAGAAAGGAGATAAGGTACATCCAGAACTTGTGGACGTTTACCAAAATCCTTACGAATACGTTTTTTCTCGGTATAGGAGTAAACCATAGGGTTCCTCAGCTCGCTGACAAGTCGACCCATCTGTCCATTGAGCGGACAGTTTGTGCAACACTATTTTGTTGACCGGAAAATGGAACACTTTCCGCAATGCCTGTTGCTATCACGCTTAAACCATTTCATTGCGATTTACACAGAACGGGCGTCCTGTCGCAGTATATTAAGTCGTCGATAGAAACAAGCATTGAAAGGCACAGCAGTAGTCAAACAGTGTGAAACGCTACTGGCGCCTTACAGCGCAAAAAGGCTGGTGACTAAAAAGTCACCAGCCATCAGCCTGATTTCTCAGGCTGCAACCGGAAGGGTTGGCTTATTTAACTTCAACTTCAGCGCCAGCTTCTTCCAGAGCTTTTTTCAGTGCTTCTGCGTCGTCTTTGCTCACGCCTTCTTTCAGAGCAGCCGGTGCAGATTCTACCAGGTCTTTAGCTTCTTTCAGACCCAGGCCAGTTGCGCCACGTACTGCTTTGATAACAGCAACTTTGTTAGCGCCAGCAGCTTTCAGAATTACGTCGAATTCAGTTTTTTCTTCAGCAGCTTCAACCGGGCCAGCAGCTACAGCTACAGCAGCAGCAGCGGAAACACCGAATTTTTCTTCCATTGCAGAGATCAGTTCTACAACGTCCATTACAGACATAGCTGCAACTGCTTCAATGATTTGATCTTTAGTGATAGACATTTAAATTGTTCCTGAATATCAGAATAAGTTTATACGTAAGCGAATGCGTTAAAAAGATAACTGCGATTAAGCAGCTTCTTTCGCATCGCGTACAGCAGCCAGAGTACGAACCAGTTTGCCAGCCGAAGCTTCTTTCATGGTTGCCATCAGGCGTGCAATTGCTTCTTCGTAGGTCGGCAGAGTTGCCAGGCGGTCGATCTGAGACGCCGGGATCAGCTCACCTTCAAAGGCAGCGGCTTTGACCTCAAATTTTGCATTCGCTTTCGCGAACTCTTTGAACAGACGAGCAGCTGCGCCCGGGTGTTCCATAGAGTATGCAATCAGGGTCGGACCAACAAACGCGTCTTTCAGGCACTCGAACGGAGTACCTTCAACAGCACGGCGCAGCAGGGTGTTACGAACAACACGCATGTATACGCCAGCTTCGCGACCTGCTTTACGCAGTTCAGTCATTTTATCTACAGTTACGCCACGGGAATCCGCAACTACTGCAGACAGCGCGCCTTTGGCTACTTCGCTGACTTCAGCAACAATCGCTTGTTTGTCTTGAAGATTTAAAGCCATTAGCTTTGCTCCTGGATGTTTGCCAGAGAAAATCTCTGGAACTCACTTCACTCCTCCAAACGGAGAGAGCGTCTTTATTACGGTGAGCAGAAACAAGCCAGAATATAAAAGAATAATCTTAGCGTTCTGTCACCGTCTACGCAGGGGATTAAGTTTCTTGCGAAACTCCTGCGGTCTTCGACGGAGGCCTGGATAGGCCAGGCTCCAACGAACAAATCTTTTCTATCCGTCGCTATTCAGCTTGTAGCGGCGTTGGCTTCCTTCGTTCGCACCAGTCACATAGTTAGCTATGCTCCTGGCGACTCACTCAGTTGCCGCCTTGCTACAACCCGAATATCTCGGATATACGTCTGCATTAAGCATTATACGTGGGGGTAAGATTGTAGACAAAATCACCGCCCACGTAAAGGCATTAGTTTACAGAAGCGCTCAGGCCAGCCTGGTCAACTGCAACACCTGCACCCATGGTGGTGGAGATGCTAACTTTCTTGATGTACACGCCTTTCGCCTGAGTCGGTTTTGCTTTTTTCAGCGCAACCAGCAGAGCTTCCAGGTTTTCTTTCAGTTTGTCAGCGTCAAAGTCCACTTTACCGATGGTGGTGTGGATGATGCCGTTTTTGTCGTTACGGTAACGAATCTGGCCAGCTTTAGCGTTTTTAACCGCTTCAGCAACGTTCGGCGTTACAGTACCCACTTTCGGGTTTGGCATCAGGCCGCGCGGACCCAGAACCTGGCCCAGCTGGCCAACAACGCGCATTGCATCCGGAGAAGCAATAACAACGTCAAAGTTCATTTCGCCTTTCTTGATCTGGTCAGCCAGATCTTCCATACCTACCAGTTCAGCGCCTGCAGCTTTAGCAGCTTCAGCGTTTGCACCCTGGGTAAATACGGCTACGCGAACGGAACGGCCAGTACCGTGCGGCAGTACAGTTGCACCACGTACGTTCTGGTCAGATTTACGAGCGTCGATGCCGAGGTTAACAGCAACGTCCACGCTTTCTACGAATTTAGCAGTCGCCAGCTCTTTCAGCAGAGCGATAGCTTCGTTGATGTCGTATTGTTTGGTCGCATCAACTTTCTCGCGGATAACACGCATGCGCTTGGTCAGTTTAGCCATTTCTTAGTCCTCCACTACCAGGCCCATGGAACGTGCAGTACCTTCGATGGAGCGAGTCATCGCTTCAATGTCGGCACCAGTCATGTCGGCAGCTTTGGTCTGCGCGATTTCCTGCAGCTGAGCGCGGGAAATTTTACCCACTTTGTCTTTGTTCGGCTTACCGGAACCAGACTTGATACCAGCCGCTTTTTTCAGCAGAACTGCTGCCGGCGGAGTCTTGGTAACGAAAGTGAAAGAACGGTCAGCGTAAACGGTGATTACTACCGGAATCGGCAGACCTTTTTCGATGGAATCAGTTTTTGCGTTGAACGCTTTGCAGAATTCCATGATGTTTACGCCCTGCTGACCCAGAGCCGGACCTACTGGCGGACTCGGGTTAGCCATACCAGCTGCAACCTGCAGCTTGACATAGGCTTGTACTTTCTTAGCCATTATAAATTCCTCAAGTTGGGTAATAACGCCTCTGAGAGGCTCCCCGTGATATAAAAAATCGTTTTACGGGCAAGGCCCATAAAAACAAAAGGCGCGAAATTGTATTCCAATCTCGCGCCTTGTGCAACGATTAAATCGCCGCTTTTTTGATCGCTGGGTTAGGCTTTTTCAACCTGGCTGAAGTCCAGCTCTACCGGGGTCGCACGACCGAAGATAGAAACAGACACTTTCAGACGAGATTTCTCGTAATCAACTTCTTCAACAACACCGTTGAAGTCAGCGAACGGACCATCATTAACACGAACCATTTCACCCGGTTCAAACAGCGTTTTCGGACGCGGCTTATCGCCAACCTGCTGCAGGCGATTCATAATCGCATCCACTTCTTTATCGCTGATTGGCGCAGGACGATCGGAAGTACCGCCGATGAAGCCCATCACACGCGGTACGCTGCGCACCAGGTGCCAGCTCGCGTCGTTCATCACCATCTGAACGAGGACGTAGCCAGGGAAGAATTTGCGTTCGCTTTTGCGACGCTGTCCGCCACGGATTTCAACCACTTCTTCGGTTGGTACCATGACTTCACCAAACAAATCTTCCATGTTATGTAATTTGATATGCTCACGTAGCGACGTTGCTACGCGGCCTTCAAAACCGGAAAACGCCTGAACGACGTACCAGCGCTTTTTAGGAGCTTCAGACATCTCAGAACCTCAGGCCAGTGATAAAGGATACCAGGCGAACCAGAATACCATCCAGTCCCCACAGGATCAGTGACATTACTGCGGTAACCGCAGCCACAATCAGCGTGGTGTGCAATGTTTCCTGGCGAGTCGGCCAAATGACCTTACGGACTTCGGTACGCGCTTCACGGGCAAAAGCAACGGTTGCTTTTCCTTTTGTCGTTAACAGCGCGACACCACCCGCTGCAGCAATCAGAATTACTACGGCCAGCGCACGCAGCGGCAGCATAATGTCGCGATAAAGGTAGTTGCCGACAATTGCTACCAGGAGCAATGCCACCACAACGACCCACTTCATCGCTTCCAGGCCGCGCCCGCTTCCTTGAGCTTCGGTATTCGCACTCATAAACCAACCTGTCAGAAGTATTCTACAAACATTTTCACCCCGCGATCGCGAGGCAAACCAAATCGAAACGCGTATTAGCTTTTCGGATTATACGCCCTCAACAGAGCCTGTCTCAGCAATGATTATGACAAAGAAAATCACTGATGAGCCAGGTTCTGGTACGAAAGCGTGCAAAAAGGGCATCAAATGATGCCCTTTTAGTGCGCATTGCGTCAAATGTTATCGGCAATTAGCTCAGAACTTTTGCTACAACGCCCGCGCCAACGGTACGGCCGCCTTCACGGATTGCGAAACGCAGACCGTCGTCCATCGCGATCGGGTGGATCAGGGTAACAACCATTTTGATGTTGTCGCCCGGCATTACCATCTCTACGCCTTCCGGCAGTTCGATGGTACCAGTCACGTCAGTAGTACGGAAGTAGAACTGCGGACGGTAGCCTTTGAAGAACGGAGTATGACGGCCGCCTTCATCTTTGGACAGAATGTACACTTCAGATTCGAACTTGGTGTGCGGCTTGATGGTGCCCGGCTTAGCCAGTACCTGACCACGTTCGATTTCTTCACGTTTGATACCACGCAGCAGAACACCTACGTTCTCACCAGCACGGCCTTCGTCCAGCAGTTTGCGGAACATTTCAACGCCAGTACAGGTAGACTTCTGAGTCTCTTTGATACCAACGATTTCAACTTCTTCACCAACTTTGATGATACCGCGTTCTACACGACCGGTAACTACGGTACCACGACCGGAGATGGAGAATACGTCTTCGATCGGCAGCAGGAACGGCTTGTCAATCGCACGCTCTGGTTCCGGAATGTAAGAATCCAGGAAGCCAGCCAGTTCCAGGATTTTCGCTTCCCACTCTGCGTCGCCTTCCAGCGCTTTCAGAGCAGAACCACGAACGATCGGAGTGTCGTCGCCCGGGAAGTCGTACTGAGACAGAAGTTCACGAACTTCCATTTCAACCAGTTCCAGCAGCTCTTCGTCATCAACCATGTCGCACTTGTTCAGGAACACGATGATGTACGGAACGCCTACCTGACGACCCAGCAGGATGTGCTCACGAGTCTGCGGCATCGGGCCGTCAGTCGCAGCAACTACCAGGATCGCGCCGTCCATCTGAGCAGCACCAGTGATCATGTTTTTAACATAGTCGGCGTGCCCCGGGCAGTCTACGTGTGCGTAGTGACGAGTCGGGGTGTCGTATTCAACGTGAGAAGTGTTGATGGTGATACCACGAGCTTTTTCTTCCGGCGCGTTATCGATCTGGTCGAATGCGCGAGCAGCACCGCCGTAGGTTTTAGCCAGTACGGTAGTGATTGCAGCGGTCAGCGTTGTTTTACCATGGTCAACGTGGCCGATAGTACCGACGTTAACGTGCGGTTTTGTACGTTCAAACTTTTCTTTAGACATCGATTGTCCCTCTAAGACACGGATAAATCGGTGATATCACCACATCAACCAGGCAACATGCCCGACTTGTTGAATGCAATAAACAGAAGGAAAAAACAGGGAGGAGAAAAGAAGTGGTGCTGATAGGCAGATTCGAACTGCCGACCTCACCCTTACCAAGGGTGCGCTCTACCAACTGAGCTATATCAGCACATCTTGGAGCGGGCAGCGGGAATCGAACCCGCATCATCAGCTTGGAAGGCTGAGGTAATAGCCATTATACGATGCCCGCATCCTGGAACTCGGCTACCTGATTTTCATTCTGCACTGAATATCGAGAGAAGCTCTCTTTATTCGAGCCGGTAAGCGAACTTATCGTCTCGGGCTACGCCATCGCGTGGCCGAAATTGGTGGTGGGGGAAGGATTCGAACCTTCGAAGTCTGTGACGGCAGATTTACAGTCTGCTCCCTTTGGCCGCTCGGGAACCCCACCGGACTTGATGGTGCCGACTACCGGAATCGAACTGGTGACCTACTGATTACAAGTCAGTTGCTCTACCTACTGAGCTAAGTCGGCATCAAGTAGCGCGCATTCTATGGAGACATGCGAGTTCATGCAACTAAAAAATTGCATAATTTGTTTTATTGGTCATATTTTATGCGACACGATGAAGAAACAGTCGAACAGAGGGCAAATTAGCACACTTTTTCAACATCATTGTTCTCAACAATGCGCTCCTTCTAAAGCGCAATTCTTTTTATCAGATGGAATATCTGTCACATTGCTTTTCAACGATAGCTTCCTGGGAGAGATTTTTTCTTATTATTCCTCCCCATCTGGTGTTACCCTCCTGCCCATTAACCCATTCAACAGAACTGTGACGCGCCATGGCAAATATCGTTTTGCCGATAGAGCTATGACCGCCAGAAACATGCTTATGAGTATAAAAGAGCAAACGTTAATGACGCCTTACCTACAGTTTGACCGCAACCAGTGGGCAGCTCTGCGTGATTCCGTACCTATGACGTTATCGGAAGATGAGATCGCCCGTCTCAAAGGTATTAATGAAGATCTCTCGTTAGAAGAAGTGGCCGAGATCTATTTACCTTTGTCACGTTTGCTGAACTTCTATATAAGCTCGAATCTGCGCCGTCAGGCAGTTCTGGAACAGTTTCTTGGTACCAACGGGCAACGCATTCCTTACATTATCAGTATCGCAGGTAGCGTCGCGGTGGGGAAAAGTACAACCGCCCGTGTATTGCAGGCACTATTAAGCCGTTGGCCGGAGCATCGTCGTGTTGAACTGATCACGACTGATGGCTTCCTTCACCCTAATCAGGTGCTGAAAGAACGTGGTCTGATGAAGAAGAAAGGCTTCCCGGAATCGTATGATATGCATCGCCTGGTGAAGTTTGTTTCCGATCTCAAATCCGGCGTGCCAAACGTTACGGCACCTGTTTACTCGCATCTTATTTATGATGTGATCCCGGATGGAGATAAAACTGTTGTTCAGCCTGATATTTTAATTCTTGAAGGGTTAAATGTCTTACAGAGCGGGATGGATTATCCTCACGATCCACATCATGTATTTGTTTCTGATTTTGTCGATTTTTCGATATATGTTGATGCACCAGAAGACTTACTTCAAACGTGGTATATCAACCGTTTCCTGAAATTCCGTGAAGGGGCTTTTACAGACCCGGATTCCTATTTTCATAACTACGCGAAATTAACTAAAGAAGAAGCGATTAACACTGCCATGACATTGTGGAAAGAGATCAACTGGCTGAACTTAAAGCAAAATATTCTACCTACTCGTGAGCGCGCCAGTTTAATCCTGACAAAGAGTGCTAATCACGCGGTAGAAGAGGTCAGACTACGCAAATAATTTTCAGGGGAGCTAATGCTCCCCTTTCTTATTTTTCTGCACTACGCAGGGATATTTCACCGCCCATCCAGGATTTTATTATTCCATCCTGCTCAAGCAATAAAGCGCCTTGTTTGTCTATTCCACGTGAAATGCCAAATATTTCTTTATCACCAATGATAAGTTTCACTGGGCGATTAATAAAATTATCCAGTTTTTCCCAGCGCGAAAGATAAGGTGCCAATCCTTCTTGCTCAAAGAGTTCCAGCGCCGCACGTAATTCACGTATTAGCATGGCCGCCAACGCATTACGATCGAGATTGATCCCAGCTTCCTGCAGCGTGATCCACCCCTGATTAACGACACTCTCTTCAACACGACGCATTGCCATGTTGATACCAGCACCAACGACTATTTGCGCCGCATCGCCGGTTTTGCCAGTCAGCTCCACAAGAATACCTGCCAGCTTGCGATCCTGCAGATAGAGGTCATTCGGCCATTTAACACGAACTTTATCAGCGCCCAACTTGCGTAATACTTCCGCCATCACGATACCGATAACCAGACTTAAACCAATCGCCGCAGCCGGGCCTTGTTCCAGACGCCAGAACATCGACAAATACAAGTTTGCGCCAAAAGGCGAAAACCATTTCCGACCTCGGCGACCACGACCAGCCTGCTGATATTCTGCAACGCAGGCATCACCCGATTTAAGCTCTCCGATACGATCAAGAAGGTACTGATTCGTAGAGTCAATAACTGGCAGCACGGCTACACTACCGCTATCCAGCTGACTCAATATCTGTTCAGCATTAAGTAACTGGATGGGCTCAGGCAGGCAGTATCCTTTACCCGGAACGGTAAAGACATCAACGCCCCAGTCACGCAGTGTTTGAATATGTTTATTAATGGCCGCCCGGCTCATTCCTAACGTTTCACCCAGCTGCTCGCCAGAGTGAAATTCGCCATTCGCTAATAGCGTGATTAATTTTAGCGGAACGGTATTATCCTTCATGAAATCGTCTCCACTGCGCTAACTTCACCTGATGCACCAATAAAGCGAACTTCTGGCTCAAGCCAGACATTAAATTTTTCACCCACTTTCTGTCTTACATGATGTGCCAGCTGCACAATATCTTCGCTTTTTGCATTGCCTTCATTAATGAGAACTAACGCCTGTTGACGGTGTACCGCAGCCCCACCAATTTGTGTTCCTTTTAGCTGGCACTGATCGATAAGCCAACCAGCGGCCAGTTTTACTGAACCATCCGTCTGGGGATAATTTGGTGCTGTTGGAAATTGTGCCAGTAATGCTTTAGCCGTTTCGGCAGATACAACAGGGTTTTTGAAGAAACTACCGGCATTGCCATTCACTTTTGGATCAGGGAGTTTGGTGGTGCGCATATGACACACCGCATCAAATACTTGCTGTGGCGTTACGGTTGTAGGATCCAGACGAGTTAAGTCACCATACGTTAGTACAGGTTGCCACTCTTTTGGCAGGCGCAGACCTACGGCTACAATGGCGAAGCGGTCCTGGTATTCATGTTTAAAAATACTGTCGCGATAGCCAAAACGGCACTCTTTGGCAGTTAAGCGCACTTGCTTGCCTGTCGCCAGTTCGACACAGTCAACATAAGCGCAAACTCGCTGTAATTCTACGCCATAAGCACCAATATTCTGGATAGGTGATGAGCCGACACAACCAGGAATTAACGCCAGATTTTCCAGACCTGGCATACCTTCCTGCAAAGTGTATTTTACCAGGCGATGCCAGTTTTCTCCGGCTCCTACATGTAAATACCACGCATCAGGTTCATCATGAATTTCGATACCTTTGATCCGGTTGATGATCACCGTGCCGCGATAGTCTTCCAGAAAAAGTACATTACTTCCTTCACCCAGAATAAGAACGGGTTGCCCTTCTGCGGTTGCATGCTGCCAGGCATTGAGTAGTTGTTGTTCGTCTTCGGCACATACAATGTGCTGAGCATTATGATCAATGCCAAATGTGTTCCAGGGTTTTAAGGAGTGGTTCATAGCTGCTTTCCTGATGCAAAAACGAGGCTAGTTTACCGTATCTGTGGGGGGATGGCTTGTAGTTATGACGACAGGGAGAGTTTGTAGAAACGCAAAAAGGCCCAGTCTTCCGACTGGGCCTTCTGCTTAATTTGATGCCTGGCAGTTCCCTACTCTCGCATGGGGAGACCCCACACTACCATCGGCGCTACGGCGTTTCACTTCTGAGTTCGGCATGGGGTCAGGTGGGACCACCGCGCTAAGGCCGCCAGGCAAATTCTGTTTCATCAGACCGCTTCTGCGTTCTGATTTAATCTGTATCAGGCTGAAAATCTTCTCTCAATCCGCCAAAACATCTTCGGCGTTGTAAGGTTAAGCCTCACGGTTCATTAGTACCGGTTAGCTCAACGCATCGCTGCGCTTACACACCCGGCCTATCAACGTCGTCGTCTTCAACGTTCCTTCAGGACCCTTAAAGGGTCAGGGAGAACTCATCTCGGGGCAAGTTTCGTGCTTAGATGCTTTCAGCACTTATCTCTTCCGCATTTAGCTACCGGGCAGTGCCATTGGCATGACAACCCGAACACCAGTGATGCGTCCACTCCGGTCCTCTCGTACTAGGAGCAGCCCCCCTCAGTTCTCCAGCGCCCACGGCAGATAGGGACCGAACTGTCTCACGACGTTCTAAACCCAGCTCGCGTACCACTTTAAATGGCGAACAGCCATACCCTTGGGACCTACTTCAGCCCCAGGATGTGATGAGCCGACATCGAGGTGCCAAACACCGCCGTCGATATGAACTCTTGGGCGGTATCAGCCTGTTATCCCCGGAGTACCTTTTATCCGTTGAGCGATGGCCCTTCCATTCAGAACCACCGGATCACTATGACCTGCTTTCGCACCTGCTCGCGCCGTCACGCTCGCAGTCAAGCTGGCTTATGCCATTGCACTAACCTCCTGATGTCCGACCAGGATTAGCCAACCTTCGTGCTCCTCCGTTACTCTTTAGGAGGAGACCGCCCCAGTCAAACTACCCACCAGACACTGTCCGCAACCCCGATAAGGGGCCTACGTTAGAACATCAAACATTAAAGGGTGGTATTTCAAGGTCGGCTCCATGCAGACTGGCGTCCACACTTCAAAGCCTCCCACCTATCCTACACATCAAGGCTCAATGTTCAGTGTCAAGCTATAGTAAAGGTTCACGGGGTCTTTCCGTCTTGCCGCGGGTACACTGCATCTTCACAGCGAGTTCAATTTCACTGAGTCTCGGGTGGAGACAGCCTGGCCATCATTACGCCATTCGTGCAGGTCGGAACTTACCCGACAAGGAATTTCGCTACCTTAGGACCGTTATAGTTACGGCCGCCGTTTACCGGGGCTTCGATCAAGAGCTTCGCGTTACCGCTAACCCCATCAATTAACCTTCCGGCACCGGGCAGGCGTCACACCGTATACGTCCACTTTCGTGTTTGCACAGTGCTGTGTTTTTAATAAACAGTTGCAGCCAGCTGGTATCTTCGACTGATTTCAGCTCCACGAGCAAGTCGCTTCACCTACATATCAGCGTGCCTTCTCCCGAAGTTACGGCACCATTTTGCCTAGTTCCTTCACCCGAGTTCTCTCAAGCGCCTTGGTATTCTCTACCTGACCACCTGTGTCGGTTTGGGGTACGATTTGTTGTTACCTGATGCTTAGAGGCTTTTCCTGGAAGCAGGGCATTTGTTGCTTCAGCACCGTAGTGCCTCGTCATCACGCCTCAGCCTTGATTTTCCGGATTTGCCTGGAAAACCAGCCTACACGCTTAAACCGGGACAACCGTCGCCCGGCCAACATAGCCTTCTCCGTCCCCCCTTCGCAGTAACACCAAGTACAGGAATATTAACCTGTTTCCCATCGACTACGCCTTTCGGCCTCGCCTTAGGGGTCGACTCACCCTGCCCCGATTAACGTTGGACAGGAACCCTTGGTCTTCCGGCGAGCGGGCTTTTCACCCGCTTTATCGTTACTTATGTCAGCATTCGCACTTCTGATACCTCCAGCATACCTCACAGTACACCTTCGCAGGCTTACAGAACGCTCCCCTACCCAACAACGCATAAGCGTCGCTGCCGCAGCTTCGGTGCATGGTTTAGCCCCGTTACATCTTCCGCGCAGGCCGACTCGACCAGTGAGCTATTACGCTTTCTTTAAATGATGGCTGCTTCTAAGCCAACATCCTGGCTGTCTGGGCCTTCCCACATCGTTTCCCACTTAACCATGACTTTGGGACCTTAGCTGGCGGTCTGGGTTGTTTCCCTCTTCACGACGGACGTTAGCACCCGCCGTGTGTCTCCCGTGATAACATTCTCCGGTATTCGCAGTTTGCATCGGGTTGGTAAGTCGGGATGACCCCCTTGCCGAAACAGTGCTCTACCCCCGGAGATGAATTCACGAGGCGCTACCTAAATAGCTTTCGGGGAGAACCAGCTATCTCCCGGTTTGATTGGCCTTTCACCCCCAGCCACAAGTCATCCGCTAATTTTTCAACATTAGTCGGTTCGGTCCTCCAGTTAGTGTTACCCAACCTTCAACCTGCCCATGGCTAGATCACCGGGTTTCGGGTCTATACCCTGCAACTTAACGCCCAGTTAAGACTCGGTTTCCCTTCGGCTCCCCTATTCGGTTAACCTTGCTACAGAATATAAGTCGCTGACCCATTATACAAAAGGTACGCAGTCACACCCCAAAGGGTGCTCCCACTGCTTGTACGTACACGGTTTCAGGTTCTTTTTCACTCCCCTCGCCGGGGTTCTTTTCGCCTTTCCCTCACGGTACTGGTTCACTATCGGTCAGTCAGGAGTATTTAGCCTTGGAGGATGGTCCCCCCATATTCAGACAGGATACCACGTGTCCCGCCCTACTCATCGAGCTCACAGTATGTGCATTTTTGTGTACGGGGCTGTCACCCTGTATCGCGCGCCTTTCCAGACGCTTCCACTAACACACACACTGATTCAGGCTCTGGGCTGCTCCCCGTTCGCTCGCCGCTACTGGGGGAATCTCGGTTGATTTCTTTTCCTCGGGGTACTTAGATGTTTCAGTTCCCCCGGTTCGCCTCATTAACCTATGGATTCAGTTAATGATAGTGTGACGAATCACACTGGGTTTCCCCATTCGGAAATCGCCGGTTATAACGGTTCATATCACCTTACCGACGCTTATCGCAGATTAGCACGTCCTTCATCGCCTCTGACTGCCAGGGCATCCACCGTGTACGCTTAGTCGCTTAACCTCACAACCCGAAGATGTTTCTTGAGATTCATCATCGTGTTGCGAAAATTTGAGAGACTCACGAACAACTCTCGTTGTTCAGTGTTTCAATTTTCAGCTTGATCCAGATTTTTAAAGAGCAAATATCTCAAACGTCACCCGAAGATGAGTTTTGAGATATTAAGGCAGGTGACTTTCACTCACAAACCAGCAAGTGGCGTCCCCTAGGGGATTCGAACCCCTGTTACCGCCGTGAAAGGGCGGTGTCCTGGGCCTCTAGACGAAGGGGACGTATCAGTCTGCTTCGCAAGACGCCTTGCTTTTCACTTTCTATCAGACAATCTGTGTGAGCACTGCAAAGAACAGTTCTTTAAGGTAAGGAGGTGATCCAACCGCAGGTTCCCCTACGGTTACCTTGTTACGACTTCACCCCAGTCATGAATCACAAAGTGGTAAGCGCCCTCCCGAAGGTTAAGCTACCTACTTCTTTTGCAACCCACTCCCATGGTGTGACGGGCGGTGTGTACAAGGCCCGGGAACGTATTCACCGTGGCATTCTGATCCACGATTACTAGCGATTCCGACTTCATGGAGTCGAGTTGCAGACTCCAATCCGGACTACGACGCACTTTATGAGGTCCGCTTGCTCTCGCGAGGTCGCTTCTCTTTGTATGCGCCATTGTAGCACGTGTGTAGCCCTGGTCGTAAGGGCCATGATGACTTGACGTCATCCCCACCTTCCTCCAGTTTATCACTGGCAGTCTCCTTTGAGTTCCCGGCCGGACCGCTGGCAACAAAGGATAAGGGTTGCGCTCGTTGCGGGACTTAACCCAACATTTCACAACACGAGCTGACGACAGCCATGCAGCACCTGTCTCACGGTTCCCGAAGGCACATTCTCATCTCTGAAAACTTCCGTGGATGTCAAGACCAGGTAAGGTTCTTCGCGTTGCATCGAATTAAACCACATGCTCCACCGCTTGTGCGGGCCCCCGTCAATTCATTTGAGTTTTAACCTTGCGGCCGTACTCCCCAGGCGGTCGACTTAACGCGTTAGCTCCGGAAGCCACGCCTCAAGGGCACAACCTCCAAGTCGACATCGTTTACGGCGTGGACTACCAGGGTATCTAATCCTGTTTGCTCCCCACGCTTTCGCACCTGAGCGTCAGTCTTCGTCCAGGGGGCCGCCTTCGCCACCGGTATTCCTCCAGATCTCTACGCATTTCACCGCTACACCTGGAATTCTACCCCCCTCTACGAGACTCAAGCTTGCCAGTATCAGATGCAGTTCCCAGGTTGAGCCCGGGGATTTCACATCTGACTTAACAAACCGCCTGCGTGCGCTTTACGCCCAGTAATTCCGATTAACGCTTGCACCCTCCGTATTACCGCGGCTGCTGGCACGGAGTTAGCCGGTGCTTCTTCTGCGGGTAACGTCAATGAGCAAAGGTATTAACTTTACTCCCTTCCTCCCCGCTGAAAGTACTTTACAACCCGAAGGCCTTCTTCATACACGCGGCATGGCTGCATCAGGCTTGCGCCCATTGTGCAATATTCCCCACTGCTGCCTCCCGTAGGAGTCTGGACCGTGTCTCAGTTCCAGTGTGGCTGGTCATCCTCTCAGACCAGCTAGGGATCGTCGCCTAGGTGAGCCGTTACCCCACCTACTAGCTAATCCCATCTGGGCACATCCGATGGCAAGAGGCCCGAAGGTCCCCCTCTTTGGTCTTGCGACGTTATGCGGTATTAGCTACCGTTTCCAGTAGTTATCCCCCTCCATCAGGCAGTTTCCCAGACATTACTCACCCGTCCGCCACTCGTCAGCAAAGCAGCAAGCTGCTTCCTGTTACCGTTCGACTTGCATGTGTTAGGCCTGCCGCCAGCGTTCAATCTGAGCCATGATCAAACTCTTCAATTTAAAAGTTTGATGCTCAAAGAATTAAACTTCGTAATGAATTACGTGTTCACTCTTGAGACTTGGTATTCATTTTTCGTCTTGCGACGTTAAGAATCCGTATCTTCGAGTGCCCACACAGATTGTCTGATAAATTGTTAAAGAGCAGTGCCGCTTCGCTTTTTCTCAGCGGCGCGGGGTGTGCATAATACGCTTTCCCGCTTCAGAGTCAAGCATTTTTTTGCTTTTCTCTGTCGAGATTCTCAGGAGAATCTCGCTGACCCGGCGGCGTGTTTGCCGTTGTTCCGTGTCAGTGGTGGCGCATTATAGGGAGTTATTCCGGCCTGACAAGAGGAAATTTAAAATAATTTTCCGACCGCGCAACATTCAACCAAATCAGTCTAAAACTGCCAGTTTTTCGAGCGTTTCGAAGCCGTAGCGCTGTAAAACGGGCAATAATTGTTCAGCTTCTGGCGTCATTGCCATACAAAAGGCAATATTCGCATCGGCGGATTTTGCATCCGGGGCTTCATGTTCTAACAACCAGGCCGTTCGGCGAGCAATCGCTGCGCCAGAATCCACCAGCCGTGTTCCCTCTGGCAGCACTTGTAACAGTTCTTCTTGTAGTAGAGGGAAGTGGGTACACCCCAGAACAACGGTATCTGGTGGCTCTTTCATTCTTAACCACGGGCGCAAGATACGCTTTAGTGCATCCAGAGAAACATCTTCGCCATGCAGCTTCGCTTCAGCCAACTCAACCATCTCTGCCGAGCCCAGCATTTCTATCTGGCATTCATTAGCGAAACGCGCGATCAGCTCATGAGTATAAGAACGTTTAACTGTTCCGCGGGTTGCCAGTAATCCGACAATGCCATTTGCCGTCAGACGTGCAGCAGGTTTAATCGCCGGCACGACACCAACAACCGGGAAGTCGAACTTTTCGCGTAATGCAGGAAGTGAAACGGTACTGGCGGTGTTGCAAGCGACCACTGCCAGCGCAAGGGGATAGCGTTCTTGCACTGCGGTGACAATTGCCACCACTCGCTCAACAATAAACTCTTCGCTTTTTTCGCCATAAGGGAAAGCGACGTTATCGAAAGCATAAATGTAATGGAGATCCGGCAAGAGATGCCGGATCTCGTCATAGACCGACAACCCACCGACGCCGGAGTCAAACACCAGCACGGTGGGACGTGGTTCAGAAGGTGTAGCTGCCAGACAAGGTGTATTCCCGTCCTGCAGTTTGGTAGCCATAGACTGTCTCATAATCTTTGTCGAACAGGTTGGCTATTTTACCACGAACTGTCAGGTGAGAGGTGACCGGATACGCAACCGCAAGATCCCACAAGCTCACACCGCCCATTTTCACGGTTTGATACGGCCAGGAGGAGTAATCCTTATCATAGCGAGTGCCTAAATACTGATAAGTAATACCCCAGTCGAAGTCATACAACTGCCAGTCGAGCTGGTATTTCACCTGCTGTTTAGCACGGCGTAACAACGGCGTGTCGGTAATTGCATTGCGCGCATCGACATAATCATAACTCACAGTATGCGTCAGTGGTCCGGTATCAAAATTGGCGGTCGCCTCGACGCCCTTAATTCGCGCTTTCCCTTCGTTATAGTATTTCAGGGTGTGATCATCGTAATCGATCAAGTCACTGACATCGTTACGATATCCAGAAATACGCCAGTTCACCCCAGCGGTTAAGCCTTCAAACGCGCCTTCCCACTGTTTGCTTTTCTCAGGTTCCAGATTTGGATTTCCGTAGAAGCCATACAGTTGTCCAAGATTTGGTGCCTTATAAGATGTCCCGTAGGAAGCAATGAAGCGATAGCCTTCGATGAATTCCCAACCAGCGCTGGTTTGCCAGGTTCCATGACGACCAAACTGTGAGTTATCGTCGCTGCGTGCTGCGCCTTCAAAGGTAAAATCGCCGACTTGTTGCAGCCCGGTCAGATAGATGCCGGTATTACGTTGATCATATCCATCCTCAACGTAACCTGTACCCGGCGTCGTAGTCTGTTTCTGCCAGTCGACACCCGCACCAATACTACCGTGACCAACGATGACATTGTTTGCCCACTGGACGGTGTATTGCTTCATCTCATCAAGCGTCGCCGACGAATCATAACGACCATAATGCGGATCGTAGTTGTAATCTTTGCTATGGCTATAGCTGGTAATGAGTTGTGATTTAATCAGTTCGCCGTTATAGCGCAGCCCGGCGTCCCAACTTTGGCTATAGAGTTTACGGGTATCGAGCAACGGTGAGCCGGGAGAATAATATGCGTCATAATTGGTATGGTTATCATAGCCATAGCCGCGCACAAAACCGCTCCAGACATCAGTAAAGTTATGCTCCAGCGCGCCATAAAGCGTTTTACTTAAAAAACCATCGTTATCTGGCTGAGCTTGCGTTCCGGTATTACCATAGGCGACAACATCATAACCATGAGTATGGGCATAATCGCCCAACAGCGTTACCCGTGTCTTATCTCCCAGTAGTTGCTGTGTAGAAACATCATAGTTCTGATAGCTATTGCTTCCCCACCCTGCTGAAATTTCCGTTCCGGGTTGATCGCGCGTCGTGATGATATTCACGACCCCACCTATTGCATCGGAACCATAAACAGCGGAGCGCGGCCCACGGATATATTCAACACGCTGGACAAGCGCAATAGGGAACTGGCTAAGGTCGGCAGAACCACTCACCCCCGCCAGATTCAGGCGTACGCCATCAATTAACACCAACACATGACTGGCATTTGTACCGCGAATAAAAATAGAAGAGAGTTGACCTGAACCGCCGTTTTGGGTGATATCGACACCCGGAAGACGGCGCAGCACATCATTGACCGAGGTCGACTGCCAGCGGTCGATATCCTGACGCGTCACAACGGTGGTTGGTGCAAGCACAGTGCTGCGCGGCTGTTCAAAACGGTTAGCCGTAACGACGAGAGTATCCGGGCTGGTATCCTGTGCCCAAGCAGAAAATGCCGTGACGGAACACGCCGTCAGCAGCGAAGCTTTTTTAATCATTGTAAAGCATCCACAATAGAAGAAGGATGCCGCAGGCTTCATCAATATTACGCGATGATGAGAACCAGATGCGACGTTAGCCGGCAGGTCTTCGGGCTTGGAGGGGTATATAAAATACTAAGAGATGATGACTTCCCACCGGATGGCAGTGTCCGCATAACGCAATCATCGCACCTTTCCTTACCGCTGCGCGTCAGCTCCAGATTTGCACTGGATTCCCTATTAACTCACAGGACCGGCGAGTGGATGCTACAGGTTGTAACAAGTTGCTGTCCAGACGTAGCTCACAAATAGAAATACATCAAGATCTGGACATCTGATGAGCAATCCCTACAATCGCCGCGTACATTTCATTTTCAGGATACATCATGACCCCCGAACACCTTCCAACAGAACAGTATGAAGCGCAGTTAGCCGAAAAAGTGGTACGTTTGCAAAGTATGATGGCGCCGTTTTCTGACCTGGTTCCGGAAGTGTTTCGCTCGCCGGTCAGTCATTACCGGATGCGTGCGGAGTTCCGCATCTGGCACGATGGCGATGACCTGTACCACATCATTTTCGATCAACAAACCAAAAGCCGTATCCGCGTGGATAGCTTCCCCGCCGCCAGTGAACTTATCAACCAGTTGATGACGGCGATGATTGCGGGTGTGCGTAATAATCCCGTTCTGCGCCACAAGCTATTCCAGATTGATTACCTCACTACGCTGAGTAATCAGGCGGTGGTTTCCCTGCTGTACCATAAAAAGCTGGATGACGAATGGCGTCAACAGGCGGAAGCTCTGCGCGATGCGTTGCGCGCACAAAATTTAAATGTGCATCTGATTGGTCGGGCAACGAAAACCAAAATCGCGCTGGATCAAGATTACATCGACGAACGTCTGCCGGTCGCAGGGAAAGAGATGATCTACCGTCAGGTAGAAAACAGCTTTACCCAGCCGAACGCGGCGATGAATATTCAGATGCTGGAATGGGCGCTGGACGTCACCAAAGGCTCAAAAGGCGATTTACTGGAGCTGTACTGCGGCAACGGTAACTTCTCATTAGCCCTGGCGCGCAATTTTGATCGGGTATTAGCCACCGAAATCGCCAAGCCGTCGGTCGCTGCCGCGCAATACAACATTGCCGCTAACCATATTGATAACGTCCAAATTATTCGTATGGCGGCAGAAGAATTTACTCAGGCGATGAATGGTGTGCGCGAGTTTAATCGCCTGCAAGGGATCGACTTGAAGAGTTATCAGTGCGAAACCATTTTTGTCGACCCACCGCGCAGCGGTCTGGACAGTGAAACCGAGAAAATGGTGCAGGCGTATCCACGTATTCTGTATATCTCCTGCAACCCGGAAACATTATGTAAGAATCTGGAAACATTAAGCCAGACGCACAAGGTTGAACGTCTGGCTCTGTTTGATCAGTTCCCCTATACGCACCATATGGAGTGCGGCGTATTACTGACCGCTAAGTAAAGCCCATGCCGGATGCGCTAGCATCCGGCATGAACCGATTACTCAGCAACTTCCTGCTTACGGTTACGCATCTTCGCGCCAATCCAGAACACCATAATGACGGACAGTACGGCCGGGAAGAAGTTAGAACCTATATCCGGATATTCCGCACGAACCACAGTGCTATACAGCAGAACGCCGAGAATAAAACAGGCAGCTGCCAGACCCGGCAAGCCTACCGGCATAGTGCGATTAAGATAACGTTGATGCAGGCAGTAAACCGTCAGCACCAGGGAAATAATCGGGAATACAGAAAATGGCACAATGGAGCTAAACAGCGCTGCGAAAGTACCATTAATCGATAAGCCAGCCACCAGCGCCAGCAGCAGCGTACCTCTATCTTGATTTGCTTGTTTCATTACTCGTCCTTCACATTTCCCGGAATAATTGCGGTTTTCTCTTGTTCACGGCGATACCAGTAATAAGCCCCTTTCGAAATCATTCGCAGTTGCAGTACCAGTCGCTCTTCTAATTGCCGACGTTGTTCGACGCCGACGTCCAACGCCTCGGCACCCGCACTGAAGACAATCGTCACCATGGCTTCGGCTTGCGCTTCAGTAAACGCACGCGGCATATGGTTTTCGAGTTCCAGATAGTCCGCAAGTTCCGCAATGAAGTGCTGAATTTCACGCGCAACGGCGGCACGAAACGCAGCGGAGGTGCCGGAGCGTTCCCGCAATAATAACCGGAAGGCGTTAGGATTATTACCGATGAACTCCATAAATGTGGAGACCGAGGTGCGGATCACACTCCCGCCTTTGGCGATACGCTGACGCGCCTGGCGCATGAGTTGGCGCAGCATTAAACCGCTCTCATCAACCATGGTCAGACCGAGTTCGTCTACGTCGCGAAAATGCCGGTAAAAAGAGGTGGGAGCAATGCCCGCTTCACGCGCCACTTCACGCAAACTCAGGCTGGCGAAGCTGCGTTCAGCACTTAATTGGCTAAATGCGGCTTCCACCAACGAACGGCGGGTTTTTTCTTTTTGTTGCGCTCTTACGCCCATCACGATGTCTGAATCCTTGCCAAAAGTACTGCTGGCACTATACCAGAGAATGAACATACTGGATTGCTCCAGTGTTGTGAATGAACCGTAACGCAATAAAACATATTTACTGCAATTCTTTGGCTGGTTCTTTTACGAACAACGGAAACCTGCCACTTAAACGGTGAGTACTGGCGATAAAAATCCAATAAAACGTTCAAGGCAAAAGTAAGAAACAGACAAAGCAAAGGCCGCTCACGATATAGCCAGATAAATGACGGGGATCAATTGGCTTACCCGCGATAAAATGTTACCATTCTGTTGCTTTTATGTATAAGAACAGGTAAGCCCTACCATGCCACATTCCTACGATTACGATGCCATAGTAATAGGTTCCGGCCCCGGCGGCGAAGGCGCTGCAATGGGCCTGGTTAAGCAAGGTGCGCGCGTCGCAGTTATCGAGCGTTATCAAAATGTTGGCGGCGGTTGCACCCACTGGGGCACCATCCCGTCGAAAGCTCTCCGTCACGCCGTCAGCCGCATTATAGAATTCAATCAAAACCCACTTTACAGCGACCATTCCCGACTGCTCCGCTCTTCTTTTGCCGATATCCTTAACCATGCCGATAACGTGATTAATCAACAAACGCGCATGCGTCAGGGATTTTACGAACGTAATCACTGTGAAATATTGCAGGGGAACGCTCGCTTTGTTGACGAGCATACGTTGGCGCTGGATTGCCCGGACGGCAGCGTCGAAACACTAACTGCTGAAAAATTTGTTATTGCCTGCGGTTCTCGTCCATATCATCCAACAGATGTTGATTTCACCCATCCACGCATTTATGACAGCGACTCAATTCTTAGCATGCACCACGAACCGCGCCATGTACTTATTTACGGTGCTGGAGTGATCGGCTGTGAATATGCGTCGATCTTCCGCGGTATGGATGTAAAAGTGGATCTGATCAACACCCGCGATCGTCTGCTGGCGTTTCTCGATCAAGAGATGTCAGATTCTCTCTCCTATCACTTCTGGAACAGTGGCGTAGTGATTCGTCACAACGAAGAGTACGAGAAGATCGAAGGCTGTGACGACGGTGTGATCATGCATCTGAAGTCGGGTAAAAAACTGAAAGCTGACTGTCTGCTCTATGCCAACGGTCGCACCGGTAATACCGATTCGCTGGCGTTACAGAACATTGGGCTGGAAACTGACAGTCGCGGACAGCTGAAGGTCAACAGCATGTATCAGACCGCGCAGCCGCACGTTTACGCGGTGGGCGACGTGATTGGTTATCCGAGCCTGGCGTCGGCAGCCTATGACCAGGGGCGTATTGCCGCACAGGCGCTGGTGAAAGGTGAAGCCACCGCACATCTGATTGAAGATATCCCTACCGGTATTTACACCATCCCGGAAATCAGCTCTGTGGGCAAAACCGAACAGCAGCTGACCGCGATGAAAGTGCCATATGAAGTGGGCCGCGCCCAGTTCAAACATCTGGCACGCGCACAAATCGTCGGCATGAACGTGGGCACGCTGAAAATTTTGTTCCATCGGGAAACAAAAGAGATTCTGGGCATTCACTGCTTTGGCGAGCGCGCTGCCGAAATTATTCATATCGGTCAGGCGATTATGGAACAGAAAGGTGGCGGCAACACTATTGAGTACTTCGTCAACACCACCTTTAACTACCCGACGATGGCGGAAGCCTATCGGGTAGCCGCGTTAAACGGTTTAAACCGCCTGTTTTAACACTTTATCGAAATGGCCATCCATTCTTGCGCGGATGGCCTCTGCCAGCTGCTCATAGCGGCTGCGCAGCGGTGAGCCCGGACGATAAACCAGGCCAATAGTGCGGCGTGGTTCCGGCTTAATACACGGCAAATAAACAACCCCATCGCGTTTACGCTCCGGCGGCACAGCCAGCGCAGGCAGTAAAGTGATCCCGCTACCTGCCGCCACCATGTTGCGCAGAGTTTCCAGGCTGGTCGCGCGGAAGTGTGTATCTTCATCCGCCCCGGCTTCAAAGCAGAAACCCATTGCCTGATCGCGCAAACAGTGACCATCTTCCAGCATCAGCAGTTTTTCCCCTGCCAGATCGGCCATTGGTACGCATTCGCGGTTCGCCCACGGGTGATCTTCATAGATAGCCAGCAACATTGGCTCATCAAACAACGGCACTTCAATGAATGCTTCGCTCTCTTTCACCAGCGCGAGGATCACGCAATCGAGTTTGCCGCTGTCCAGTTGCGCCAGTAACTGGTGGGTCTGTGCTTCATGCAGATACATTTCCAGCTTTGGAAAGGTCTGGTGCAGCATCGGGATAATATGCGGTAACAGGTAAGGCCCAACCGTGGGAATCAAACCAATATGCAGCGGCCCGGACATTGTCTCGCCCTGCTGGCTTGCCATCTCTTTAAGGACTTTCACCTCACGCAGCACGGTACGCGCCTGATCCACCAGCAGCATTCCCGCCTGGGTGAATAACACTTTACGGCTGGTCCGCTCCAGCAACATCACGCCCAGCTCATCTTCCAGCTTACGAATTTGCCCGCTAAGCGTCGGCTGGCTAACGTGGCAGGAATCTGCCGCACGCCGAAAATGACGGTGTTCAGCCAATGCCACCAGGTACTCAAGATCACGAATATTCATTATCCATCCTCCATCGCCACGATAGTTCATGGCGATAGGTAGAATAGCAATGAACGATTATCCCTATCAAGCATTCTGACTGATAATTGCTCACAGAAACGGAGCGGCACCTCTTTTAACCCTTGAAGTCACTGCCCGTTTCGAGAGTTTCTCAACTCGAATAACTAAAGCCAACGTGAACTTTTGCGGATCTCCAGGATCCGCTTTTTTTTATTCTACAGGCCCACAGCAAGAGAGCCTGATAGTAACAGTTACTCAATCCGATCTTTGACAATAAAGAAGTAACACAGCGCCCCGGTGAACGTCACACAGGCCGCGATAACCAGCGCCAGATTAAACGAGTGCGTGGTATCCACTACCCAACCGGTTACGATCGGAGCAAAGGAAGCAAAAACAAAACTGCCAAAGTTTTGAATCCCGGCGATGGAAGCCACTTTTGTTTCTGACACCATCACCTGCACCAGTCCCCATGCAGATGTTCCCGCGAAATGCACGCAGAACAGCGCCATTGAGATAAACGCTACAGCCTGGGCTGGCGAGGAGGATTGCACGACCAGCAACGTGCCTAATGCCGACATCATCAAACCGCAGACAATAGCCGTTTTACGCGTCTTCGCCAGGTCGTAGCCTTTTTTCGCCAGCCGATCGACAACAATACCGTTAACCCACATCCCGACCGCCGCCGCGAGGAAAGGAATCGCCGCCACCCAACCGGTTTTCGCCAGACTGAAGCCTTGCTCGGCTTGTAAATAACCGGGTAACCACGCGATGTAGAGCCAACCGGTATAATTGACGCCAGAGAAACCTAAAATCATCCCCCAGGTTGTCCGATGCTTAAACAGCGCCAGCCACTCGCTAAATTGTAATTGTGGACGCGGTTTAACCGGCGCGGAGAGATAGGTCCGTTCTTCGTCGGTCAGGACAAACTGCGCCCGGTTGCGATACCACGCGTACCAACAGATCCCAACCAGAATCCCCGCCACGCCGATGATGACGAACATTGCCCGCCAGCCCCATGCCAGCTGCATCAATACAAGAGCAGGAGGCGCAATAGCCTGACCGATAACGGTAGATGAGTTAAAAATCCCCAGCGCCGTGCCGCGTTCTTTTTGCGCATACCAGTCGGTGATCGACTTTACTCCCGCAGGCATAAATGGCGCTTCGCCAATACCCAGACCGATACGCATTAAAATAAAGTGGCTAAAAGAATTAACCATTCCTGTTAATGCCTGCATTAATGACCAGAATATTAAGCCTGCACCTAAAACTATTCGTGGGCCAAAGCGGTCTAGCAAAATACCGGAAGGGAGTTGTGAAAAACCATAAGACAGAGAAAATGCAGAAAGCAAAACGCCAAATTCTGTCGCCGATAATCCTAACTCGCCACGAATCGCTTCGCCTGCCACGCTCAATGACGAACGGTCGAGGAAATTAACGATCCCCGCCATAAATAATAAAACCAGCGTTACTGTCTGAATACGACGAATCCGTTGCGGTTTATTACCCGCAACACTGGTTGACACATCAACGTCCATTTTTAGCTCCTTGAGCGGAATTAATCGATTTGCTGACTATTCAGAAAATAATTAAGCGAACCGTTATTACCAGTTCCACAATGTGCCATCTTCCAGTCGTGCGACGGGGAGATACGCCGGGTCATACGGATATTTCGCCGCCAGTTTCTCATCGAAAGAAATACCCAGCCCCGGTTCATCGCCTGGGTGCATATAACCTTCATCGAAGCGCCAGCTGTGCGGGAAGACTTCAAGCATTTGTTCGGAATAGCCCATGTACTCCTGAACACCAAAGTTTGGCACCCAGAGGTCAAAATGCAGCGCCGCCGCATGACAAACAGGCGATAAATCTGAAGGGCCATGCGAACCGGTACGTACCTGATAAAGCGATGCAAAATCGGCAATCCGTCGCATCCCGGTAATGCCGCCTGCATGGGTAATCGTCGTGCGAATATAGTCAATCAGCTGCTCTTCGATTAACTGCTTGCAGTCCCAGATACTGTTAAACACTTCACCGACCGCAATCGGCGTCACAGTATGCTGGCGAATCAGACGAAAACATTCCTGGTTCTCGGCAGGCGTCGGATCTTCCATCCAGAACAGGCGGTAATCCTCTATGCTCTTCCCAAAGCGTGCCGCTTCGATAGGAGTCAGGCGATGGTGCATGTCATGCAACAGATGTTCGTTAAAACCGAACTTATTACGCACCGCTTCAAATAACTTCGGTGTAAAATCGAGATACTTTTCTGAAGACCACAACTGCTCTTCCGGCCACAGGCCTTTGGTTGCCGGTTCATACGCCAGTCCTTTGCCCTTCGCCAGGCCATAAGTGGTTTGCATACCCGGTACACCGCACTGCACACGAATCGCCTTAAAGCCCATCTGCTGGTGCTTTGCATAGTCTTCAAGGACTTCATCAATCGTGCGCCCGGTGGTGTGGCAATAAACCATCACGCCTTCACGAGAAGCCCCACCAAGCAGTTGATACAATGGCATATTTGCCGCTTTGGCTTTGATATCCCACAACGCCATATCAATGGCAGAAATGGCCGACATCGTGACGGGGCCACGTCGCCAGTAAGCACCTTTATAAAAGAATTGCCAGATATCTTCGATACGACTGGCATCGCGGCCAATTAATTGTGGACAAAGATGATCTTTCAGATAAGAAGCGACCGACAATTCGCGACCATTTAATGTGGCATCTCCCAATCCACAAAGTCCGCTTGCAGTGGTTATTTTAAGCGTAACGAAATTACGTCCTGGGCAAGTAACAAAAACATCTGCAGCAATAATTTTCATTATTGCAATCTCCTGTGTTGTAAATAGACGCTTCAAACTTAATTTCACGCCTACTACCATACAAGAGAGAAAGAGCGATTATTCAACCGTGATCACATTAAAAATAAAAATTTCCACCGAGGAACAAAAATATCCTCAAATCTCACCTACACTATTAACTACCATCGTTAAAACAACGTGTTAAATAATCACATAACAAATTCCTTTAAGGAAGGGAGTTATAACAACAACAAAAGATAATCATATTTTACTTAATTCAATACGTATCGATAGGTTTATTTAAAAAGGATTTTTCGGAATGAGAGATGAAAAGAAGATACACAAGCAGGAAGAAATACGATTAATATTAGTTGCGGTAAGGGTAGCCGTTCCTCCCTTCCGCAACCCATTAACCGTTGAAGTCACAGACTATTTCAGGCATTTCTCAACTCAAAATAACGACAGCCAACGTGAACTTTATGGCTCTCCAGGATCTGCTTTGTTTTCCATCAAACAACGGAGCTCAGCGCACTGGCTACCTGTTTAAAGCGAGCAAACCGTCGCCTGAGCATGTGTGCTTTTTCTACATTCGGTTCAAGACGAATCACGTTGAGCTGCGTAGCCTTCATGGCCTGTTTGAATCCAGAATAAGCCCCTCCTCCTACTGCCGCACACATTGCAGCCGCTCTACAACCTGACTGTTCAATATCGACAATTTCAAGAGGCATTTTGCTGGCATCACAAAACATCTGCATCCAGATTCTGGAATGCGTTGGCCCGCCAGAGAAACGAATCGTTTGCAATGACTTATCAATCTCAATAAGACGGTCCTGATGCAACAAATGAGAAAAGACAATGCCCTGATAAATAGCGTACACCAAATCTTCTCTTTTATGATGCCCACACAGCCCCAAAAATCCCCCGCTTAATGCCTCATGGTAATTCGAGCCAAACAACCACGGGAAAAAGAGAATATCATTCTGCTTCTCATACCCTCGTTCCACCCACTCATTAATCACCCGATAACTGTCAGGAAGATCCGGTAAAAATTGCTGCAAGAACCATGTCAAATTACTGGCTGATGTAGGGCTTCCCTCATGGGCGAAAAATGTACCTGGAATGCTAAATTTCCCCCATACATAGGGATAATCAGAAGGAATAATGCGATCAAAGATTCGCGTTGCAATTGACCAGGTGCCAGCAACCGCACTTAACGTTGTACTGTCATAGATGCCAGAAGTGAGCGCCGCACCAACGACATCAAAAACACCACCAAAAACAGGCGTTCCGGCGAGAAGCCCACATTGGCTGGCTGCTTCAGATGTCACAAACCCAGCTAAATCAGCGGAGCCAATAATATCGGGAACCTTACCCGCAACTTCCTTAATCTCAAATAGGCGAAAAAGTTCAGCATCATAAGCACTGGTATATTGATTATAAAAATTACTGCCTGAAATATTGGTTTCTTCACAAGCCAGTTTGCCAGTAAGCCGTGAACGTATGTAATCATGAACCATCAAAATGGTTCCGATGCGGCCATAATTGTCAGTCTCATGTTTTTTCAACCAATGCAATAGTGCTACAGGGTGCGATGGCCAGAGCTGTTGCAGACTACGGTGATAACTTTCGCGGTCAATTCCTTGTTCTTTCCAGCTTGCAACCAGTTGTTGTGCGCGAGAATCAGAGGAAACAATGCCGTGTCGTAAGGGCTTACCTTGCCGGTCGAGCAGGTACAAACCTTTACCATGAGCAGAAAAACTGATGCCATCAATCTGACTCGCAGTAATATTGTTATCTGACATCGACAGTGAAATGACCTGGCACGTTACCTTCCATAACGCCTCCATGTCGCGTTCGCAAAAACCAGGACATGGGCTTAACAGAGGTAACGCCTGCGAAGAGACACCTATTTCACGTCCTTCTGCCGTATAAATTCCCGCTTTGGTTTCTGTACCACCTAAATCGACACCAATAAAATACCGCTCCATGATCCCTCCTTAGTTTCTAAATATTATCCCAGCCGGCAAAGCGCATTTTCTCTTCAATCCATTGACGTGCATGAATAATTTCTAATAGAGGTTCCGTCGCTTTTTCTGTCCACATTTCTATCAGAAACGTTCCGCGATAATTAAGATTACGCAGGATCTTAAATAATTTAATAAAATCTACACACCCTTCACCAAAAGGAACGTCACGAAATTGCCCTGGAGAATCAGGCGTTACTGGGTACGTATCTTTAAGATGGATTGCGGCAATTCGATCAATCCCCTTTACCAGCTCACTTTCCAGTTCATTACCCCATGCGGTCAGATTGCCAACATCCGGATAAACGGTAAACCAAGGGGAATTAATTTTTGTATCCAGGACTTTCCATTTACTAATAGAATTAATAAATGGCGTATCCATGATCTCTACAGCACACATAACTTGTGCCGCTGCGGCCTGTTCAGCTGTCCAGGCCATCGCATCTTCAAACCAGGCGATAGTTTCTTCATTCTGCGGCTCATAATAAACGTCATAGCCTGCCAGTTGGATTGTTCGAATCCCCAAATCCTGCGCCAGGCGTAACGCCTTCAACATAATCGTACGTGCCTGCTGACGAGTATCTCTATCATGGCTACCAAATGGAAAACGCCGGTGAGCAGACAGGCACATTGTCGGAATACGGATCCCCGTTTGCTGAATGGCGCTAATAAGCTCCATACGCTCGGTGAGCGACCAGTCCAGGCGGGCGAGTCGTTCATCATTCTCATCTACCGACATCTCAACAAAATCAAAACCGCAAGATTTAGCCAGGGCTAGTTTCTCTACCCAACTGGTATTCCTGGGTAGCGCTTTTTCATAAATACCTAACGGGTGGCGTCGCATTATTTTCCCTCACGAGTGATCAATTGTTGTTGAAAGATTTTCCGGCTCTTATTCATGTCACGCTGCAACTGCCATTTTTGTTTGATGAATTTAAATGCCAGTGCGGCGATCAATGTGATCCCCCATACCGCCAGATTGAAATGCAAACTAAGTCCCAACAGACTAAGGCCGGTAGCAATAACCTGAAGCACAAGTAAGGCACAAAAAACATGACTGACTTTACCCGCCCCACCGAATGGATCTGTGCCTCCCAATACAATTGCAAGAACCGTCAAGAGCAGATAGGAATCGCCATAGCCCATACGCGCCGAATTAAATCGCGCGAGCATAATAAGACCTGCTAATACACACAACATGCTGGATATAGCATATATAGCAATTAATACGCGGTCGGTGCGAATACCGCTAAACCATGTGGCGTTAATATTACTGCCACACATATAAATCGTTTTTCCCGTACGGGTTTTGCCGAGGAACAGAGCTAAAGCAACGGTGGTGACGATAAAAATTATCATCGGTACTGGGATCCCCATGATAACTTCAGACCCAATACTGCGGACTACTGGTGGCATACCACTTAAAGCTGCCCCCTTAGTCAGGTAAATACCGATACCACTAATAATGGTCATGCTACCCAATGTGACCAAAATAGGGTGAGCGCCTATATGAGAAATAATTGACCCAGTAATAGCTCCAATGATGATGGCAATAAGCATCGCCCCGACAATAGCCAGGAAGAGCCAAAACAACTGACTACCTGTAGATGCATCTGCGGGTACATATTGAATCAACAGCCAGGCCATAAACAGGCTGGTCAGATTCGCAGTACCGATGATTGCCAGATTGAGCCCCCCGCTCAACATGGGTATAAACATCGCAAACGTGAGCAACCCAAGCTCTGGCAATTGAAATGCAATGCTCAGAAAAGTATTGCCGGTGAAAAAACGCCCCGGCATTACCAGACTAAATAACACCACCGCAATAAAACATATTGATAATAAGCCTGAACTGGTACCATCTAGTGGAAAAAATATCCGCTTGTTCATTTCGATCCTCCCGTTAGACGAAACCAACATCAGTTTCTTTACGTTTTTTGTAATGGGTCACACAAATCGCCGAGACAATAACCACTCCAATAACGATATTGACGAAATAACTCGAGATGCCAATCAAATTAAGGCCGTTTTTAAGAATACCGATAAGAAATACGCCCATAAGCGTACCAATGACCGTACCACGTCCGCCTGATAAACTGGCACCGCCCAATACCGCTGCAGCCAGCACATCCAACTCTCCGCCAACCAATGCATTCGGCACAACTTCACTCATACGGTAAGCTTGCAGCATTCCACCAATTGCTGCAGCGGCACCAAGATAACCATAAGCAAACAGATAAATTAGCGACACCCGAATCCCAATACGTCTTGCTGATTCGGTATTCCCTCCCACGGCATAAAGCTGACGCCCAATATGGGTTTTGTTCATTATCATCCACGTCAGAAATGCCATTCCCAGCATAACCACTAACGGTAATCCGATCTGGTAATCTTCTCCGCCAAATTCAAAACTCAGGAAAGAACGCTGCGTAATCCACCAATCCGGTAAATCGTAAATACTGTGGCCATTAGTCAACCACATCAACATACCGAACAGTAGCGACTGCATACTAATCGTAATGATGATGGAAACGACATTAAGGTAATAAATAAGAATAGCGTTTATCAAACCAAAAATGATGCCAAGAAAAACAGCAAACACCAGACAGAAAAATGGATTTGATAGCGTTTCATTAAGCAGTAACGACGCCACAACATATTGCACAACCGAAGCTACTGCTGCAAAAGAGATATCAATTCCGCCAGTAACCAATACGACAAATAATCCGAGGGCGAAAATACCCGTTACGGCATAACTTTCCGAGAGATCGAGCAAGTTCTGTATTGATAAAAACTCATCGCTCATGATGGAAAAAAATACCAGCATGAGAACAATGACCCATCCTAACCAAGCTTCGACTGAACGAGGAAACCGCAGCCGCATAAAGCTAACCATTAATCACCTCCGCCAACTGCTGCTCGGTATAATTCGAAGGCAACAGCTCATTAATAATCTTTCCGCGCTTCATATGAAAAATACGATCGCAGTTATAATAAGCTTCTGGTGCTTCATCAGTAATTAATATCACTGAAATACCCACACCTGAAAGCCGATGAATAAGCTGGTAAATACTATCTTTTGCGCCAATATCTACACCTACCGTTGGCGCATCCAGAATTAAAACCTTAGGTCGTGTTAAAATCCATTTAGCCAGGACAACCTTTTGTTGATTGCCGCCAGATAGCGTTGAAAGTGGATTATTTGGATCGGTGACTTTAATATCCAAATCCTGGATCCACTCCTTGACTAAGGTTTCTTTTCGATTTTCATCAATAAACCCCGATGCCGTCTTTAAACGATCCAGAATCGAGAGCACCATATTATCGCTGATAGATTGGGGTAATACGGCCCCCAGTGTCAGGCGATCTTCTGAAACATATGCTATTCCCAGTTTTACCGCATGCGTGTTGTCTTTAATTGTAACGGGCTTACCTTCCAGATAAATATCACCACTATCTGGTCGAGTAATACCGAAAAGACTCAATGCTAATTCAGTTCTCCCCGCACCAAGTAAACCACACAATCCCAGAACCTCGCCCTGGTGTAGTTTTAGAGAAACATCTTCAAATTGCCCTTTTCTGCATAATTTGTTTAGTTCAAGGACTACTTTGCCTTCAACGCTATTTGGTAGCTTCTTCTGGTGGACTATAGTTTTTCCGGTCATTAACTCAGTAATATCGCCCGGAGAAAGTTGATTGGCAGCCCACGTTCCAATTATCTCTCCATCACGGATGACCGTAATCCGATCTGAAATTTCCTTAACTTCATCAAGGCGGTGGCTAACAAAAACTACGGTAATATTTTTATCGCGTAAGTAATTCACTGTGCGTAGTAATTGATTAACTTCTGTACGCGTCAATGATGCCGTTGGCTCGTCCATGATGACTAAGCGGGCATCGGCAATCAGAGCCCGGCAAATCGCGACCTGTTGGCGTTGTGCAATCGGCAAATGTTGTACTAACGCATCAGGATCGAGATTGAATTGCAGCTCCTGAATTATTTTCTGCGATACATCTCGAAGTTGTTTTTTTCTGTGCAGCCCTAAATATCCCTTCAGGTTGTATTCAAAAGCGATATTTTCAGCAACAGAAAGATTTGGGAATAAAGAAAGATCCTGATATATCACCTGAATACCCAGTTCCCGAGCTTTATCAGGAGAAAGACGAGTCCAGGACTTACCATCTATAATAATTTCACTTCCCGAATCAGGGACATAAACACCACACAGCGTTTTGATCAGAGTACTTTTACCACACCCATTCGCACCAGCAAGACAATGAACCTCACCTTTATTTAAGGTAAGATTGATATTCTTTAGAGCCCTATGGCCACCGAAACTTTTCGTTAGTGACCTTAGCGTCACTAATGGTTGCTCCGCATTCTTCTCTATAATATGAGGCATCATAATATTCCTGAATACGACTAAAGGAATTCCGGGTCAAATTTGACCCGGTGATTTACAGTAAAATTACAAGCCTAGCTTCACTAAACGTCGTGTATTTTCAAGATCGAGCTTTTCTGGATTATCACTATAAATAGTGTTGTTATTAACCTTGATCTCGCCCATATCACCGATTTTTACACCGTCTTTAATAGGTTCACCGTTCATCATTGCCGTCGCAACCTGGACAAAAACCTTACCCGCAATCATAGGGTTTGAAATATATCCCCCATCAATGGCACCTTTTTCGAGTAGCTTAATTCCCTGACCTGGAGTGAAGGTTCCAAAAACGCAAATTGCATCATTTTTCTTCCGCTTATCAATAGCACGCCCCGCACCAATTGGTCCTTGTGAACCAAATGACATAATGCCTTTAAGATCTTTATATTTAGACATTAAATCGTTCGTCGTGCGCATTGAATCATCCACCGACTCAGCAACACCAAAACGATCTTCAACCAACGTCATATTTGGATAATGTTCTTTTTGATAGGCAATCGCGGCATTGGCCCAGTCATTTACCAAAGGCACAGTCAGACTGCCGACAAACATGGCGTATTTACCTTCTTCGCCCATACACTTCGCCATATCTTTCATATGATTGGCACCCATTGTCTGGGTATTTAACAACTCAAAATCCCAATCTGCATTTTTTTGATCTGGTGATTCGTGGGTAATAACTTTAATACCGGCTTCTTGTGCACGCTTAAGTACAGGTTCAAGAACCTTTGCATCGTTAGGAACAACACCAATAACATCCACTTTTCGTGCAATTAAATCTTCAATCGCCCGAACCTGTTCAGCTGGATCTGCCGTTGTAGGGCCGACCTGCCATGCATCAACCCCCAATAGTTTTCCTTCATTTTTAATGCCTTGTTCCATCACATTAAACCAGGGAATTCCACCGACTTTTACTACTACCCCCATCGTAAAAGGTTTATTCGCTTTTTGTGATGTTACAGTCTGATCAGCCCATGCAGCAGTGGAAGATAATACGGTAGCAATAAGGCAGGGTAAGATTAATTTTTTCATCGTAATTTCCTTAAGAAATAGTTCAGGTGTCAGGAAAACTCGATATAATATCGACCTGACTATTTATATAATTTATAATCCCTTAGGCATTGATTAATAATTTAGACAATAAATAACGCCTATTATTTATCAACCTCCACAATGTTTAATTGTGGAAATTGTGTTCGATACCGAGTATCTGTACAAACATTAGTCACCAGAATATCGATTTCATCCAGCGTGCATATTTTACTAAATGCATACTGTTCAAACTTAGTGGAGTCGACCAGCAATATTTTTTGTCCTGACACCTGAAGCATCACCTGTTTAAGTCTGGCATTAATTTCACTGCCATCGCGGACACCATTCCCCAGATTCAACCCCTGGCATGAAAAGAAAAAACTGTTGATTTGAAAATTTCGGATCGCACTCTCTGCAACCGGGCCATGAAAATCATCATGTCGCTCAGAATACTCACCACCGATACCAATAATTCGAACTCGATCACGGCAAGCTAACGCCTGAATTATCCGTAATGAATTTGTAACTACGGTAACATCTATATCGGGAATTTGACGAGCTAAAAACCAACAAGTACTACTGTTATCCATTAAAATACAATCACCAGGGTGAATAAATTGCAATGCGGCCTTCGCAATTCTGGCTTTTATATCAGGATTTTCTTCAGTCCGTTTACGGAATGATTCCGCACGATCGATACTATTATCTTGCCACGCATTATCGGCGAGCATAACCGGAGCGCTATCAGATGAATCCAGAGCGACCGCGCCACCAAAGCTACGGATTAACTTTTTGTTGCGCTCCAGTACCGTTAAATCCCGACGAATTGTCTCAGGAGACGCTTTAAATAATCGTGATAATTCAGTTACCCGCACAGCACCTTGTTTTTGTACATGTGCGCATATCATTTTATGGCGCTCTGCCTGCAACATAGTATCGGTCCGTTATTATCAAATTAGCATGCTTATATAATTAACTGTTCCCTCATAAAATAAAGTGATAGGAATCAAGATTCATTTTATAATTATAATCGCAAACAGGAATGGTGATCTTTATCACAAATTAAATTGAGAACACTCTACTATTTGACATTACTTTGAGATATCGGTCACTAAATAAGTCTTATTCTGCCATCTAACGAAAAATTTAAATACAAAAACAAAAATAATCGGGCATAGCAATCGCTTCCATTCATGACCGAATACGCCCGAATAAAACCGTTTATACCCACTTATCCTCTTTCGTTGCCTTCTTACATGCCTTGAATATTTTACATTTCTTATATTCAGCGTAATTTAGGAAACATAATTTATGAGCAAAAAAAGCCCAAACTCAAAAGTTAAAGTTTATTTATATAATACATACAGATTATCGTGGAGTTAAAAATGGATATGCTAAAGGAAAAAGTTCTTGCTGCGAATTTATCATTACCCCTTCATCAGTTAGTGACGTTTACCTGGGGAAATGTTAGTGGTGTTGATCGCGAAAAAGGTGTCATGGTTATTAAACCTTCTGGGGTCGAATACAGCCAAATGGGCATTGCAGATATGGTGGTAGTGGATTTACAAAGTGGTGAAGTTATTGATGGACACAGGAAACCCTCTTCAGACACCGATACTCATCTGGCGCTATACCGTGCTTTCCCGGATATTGGTGGTATCGTTCATACCCATTCCCGACACGCCACAATATGGGCTCAGGCCGGAAAAGATCTCACGGCCTTTGGGACAACCCACGCTGATTATTTCTACGGCACTATCCCCTGTACACGCCCCATGAAGGATGACGAAATTAATGGACAATATGAATATGAAACGGGGCGAGTGATTATTGAAACGTTCAGACAACGAGAAATATCTCCCGCTGACATTCCGGCTGTTTTAGTAAACAGTCATGGCCCCTTTGCCTGGGGAACTGATCCCGCGAACGCCGTGCATAACGCCGTTGTACTTGAAGAAATTGCCTATATGAATCTCTTTACACAACAACTACAGCCCCATCTTACGGCTATTCAACAGCCTCTACTGGATAAGCATTTTTTACGCAAGCATGGTGCCAATGCTTATTACGGGCAGTAACCCTCTTAGCATGGCCTGGCGTTTTGCCAAGCCATAAATCGCCTAAGACTTACTCCAACCGCGCCTGCGCAAAAGCAATCGCCTGCGCCACCTGCTGCGGTGAGACGCCGCCTTTTGCCGCACGCTTGTCGAGGCACGATTGCAGCGACAGAATCGGATAGACATCTTCGCCAATCACCTGACTGAATTTCTGCAACTCACTGAGCGGCAGATCTTCCAGCGGTTTGCCCTGACGAATGGCTTCCACCACCGCTTCACCAACAATATGGTGCGCCTCGCGGAACGGCACACCTTTCGCCACCAGGTAATCCGCCAGTTCAGTGGCGTTCGCATACCCCTGCTGCGCCGCTTCCTGGCAACGTGGGCGTTTCACCTGAATGCCGTCCAGCACCAGCGCCGCCATATGCAGGCAGTCCAGCCAGGTATCGAGCGCGTCGAACAGACCTTCTTTGTCTTCCTGCATATCTTTGTTATAAGCCAGCGGCAAACCTTTCAGCGTCATCATCATGCCAGTCAACGCGCCCTGAACACGACCGCATTTACCGCGAATCAGCTCCAGCGCATCCGGGTTTTTCTTCTGCGGCATTAATGATGAACCGGAAGTCACGCGATCAGAAAGCTCCACAAAACCCGCTTCGCCGGTGTTAAAGAAAATCAGATCTTCGGCAAAACGCGACAAATGCACCATACCGATAGCGGCGGCAGAAAGCAGTTCCAGCACGTGGTCGCGGTCAGAAACGCTGTCGAGACTGTTACGGGTCGCCGAAGCAAAGCCCAGCCAGCCTGCTAACTGTTCACGGTCGATTTCATAGGCCGTTCCCGCTAGTGCGCCACAGCCTAACGGGCTGACATCCAGACGCTTAAGCGCATCCTGCAAACGGCTTTCATCACGCGCCAGCATCTCAACATAGGCCAGGCACCAGTGCGCGAACGTCACCGGTTGGGCGCGTTGCAGGTGAGTGTAACCTGGCATTACCGCGTCCTGATTGTTTTGTGCGGTTTCCACCAGCGCCGATTGCAGCTGTCGGTTAGCCGTCAGCAACTCGCTAACGGTATCCTTGCACCACAGTTTCAGATCGGTCGCCACCTGATCATTACGGCTACGCCCGGTGTGCAGTTTTTTGCCTAACTGGCCCACTTTGTCGATCAGTTTGCCTTCCACCCAGCTATGGATATCTTCGGCGTCGCTTTCAAGAATTTGTTGTGGCCTGGCGCGAACATCTTCCAGCAGCACATTGAGCGCCTCTTCCAGTTGCACCTGTTCTTCTGCGGTTAACACGCCTACCGTTACCAGCGCTTTGGACCAGGCCACAGAGCCAACAATATCCTGCTCCGCCAGACGGTAATCAAAGCGCAGTGAGTCGTTGAATTGTTTAAACCGTTGATCTGCTGCCTGGGTAAAACGCCCGCCCCAAAGTGCCATAACTCTGTTTCCTTATTTTGAAATTCAATGCCGGAAAGCTACATCTCCGGCCAACAAAACTTAAGCTAAAATCCGTGTACCCATCGGCATACCGTTAAACAGTGCCGGAAGCTGTTCCGCATGACGCCAGGAGGCAATATCTACCGGGCGACCCAGTGTGCGCGCAGCGTCCAGCGCCGCGTTCACTTTCACTATCATGCCGTCAGTAATAATGCCCTGCTCAATCAGTTGTTCTGCTTTCGCTGCGGTCATTTCGGCAATACGTTGCCCTTTGCCGTCGAGAATACCGCTGACATCAGAGAGCAAAATCAGATCCGCGCCCAGCGTTGCCGCCAGCGCCGTCGCCGCCTGGTCAGCATTGACGTTCATCAGTTGCCCTTCGTCCGTTACGCCAATGGAGCTGACCACTGGTAGATAACCGTTTTCCAGCAACGTGTTGATAAGCTTAGGCGAACCTGGCTGCGCCAGTCCAACATGGCCTAACTCTTCATCGAGCTGGGTCACTTTTACGCTGTCGCCGTCGCCAAGAAACAAACCTACGGCTGCAATCTGATGTTTCTTCGCCCATGCCAGCAGGGTTTTATTTGCCGTTCCCGCCAGCGCTCCGGTGATAATGTCTATCTGATCCGCAGGCGTCACCCGCAGGCCGTTTTTCTTTTTCACCGGCAGATTCAGTCCTTTCATCAGCTCATCCACCACGCAGCCGCCGCCGTGGACAATCACCAGCGGACGCTGATGTGACTCGCGATAATTCACCAGGGCGCTAAACAGACGTTCCAGCGCCTCTTCACTATCCAGCAGTACGCCGCCCAGTTTGATAATTAATGGATTCATCATTGCACCCCTAAATAAGAGACTGCGTTTCCGCATAGCCGAAACGAATATTGGCGCACTGTACCGCTTGTGCTGCCGCGCCTTTCAATAAGTTGTCTTCGGTCGCCACAATAATCAGATGTTCCCCCTGAACGGCAAAACCGATATCGCAGAACGGCAGCCCGACGACATTTTTCAGCGCCGGAACGCCTTTGTCATACAACCGTACCAGCGGTTTATGGGCATACGCCTGCTGTAACGCTTGCGCGACTTGCGCCTGGTTCACGCCTGGCTTCAGGCGGCAGGTAATGGTTTCGAGAATGCCGCGCGGGAAATTGCCCAGATGCGGGGTAAAAATAACGTCAGCACCGAGATGCGTGGCGATCTCCGGCTGGTGGCGATGGGTAAAGACACCATACGGTTGCAGGCTAACTTCACAAAAACTATTTGAAATCGCTGCCTTACGTCCTGCTCCGCTCACACCACTGGTGGCGTTGATAACCGGCCACTGATTGAGGTCAAGAAGATCGGCATCAATCAACGGTTTCAGCGCCAATTGCGCCGCCGTCGGATAACAGCCAGGCACCGCAATTAAGTTCGCTTCTTTTAATTTATGACCGCACCACTCCGCCAGACCGTAAGCTGCCTGTTCCAACAGTTCCGGGTATTGATGGCTAAAGCCGTAATATTTTTCATAGAAGGTGGCGTCGTTAACACGAAACGCGCCGGAAAGGTCGAACACCACACAGCCCGCTTCAAGAAATTGTGGCGCTAAATCGTGACTAACTTCATGGGCAGTAGCAAGAAACACCACGTCCACCCCTGGGCTAAACTCACTGATATCCGACATCGGCTGCAACGGCAGATCAACGATGCCTTTTAGCTGCGGATGCAAATCGGAGATTAACTTTCCCGCATCATTGCTTTGCGCTGAAACAGTCAAAGCGGTTATGTTCATATGCGGATGGCGATTTACATAGGTCACTAGCTCTGCGCCAGCGTAACCGCTGGCACCCACAATCAGCGTATTCAACATCGGGGCTATTCACCTTCTTATGTCTGGTTGCCTGGTTAAACGTAAAACATTCACCTTACGGCTGGTGGGTTTTATTACGCTCAACGTTAGTGTATTTTTATTCACAAATACTGCATGAATATTGATACTATCATGACCAGAGGTGTGTCAACAATGAAAAACAAATTACCGCCATTTATCGAGATTTACCGTGCTCTGATTGCCACACCTTCAATAAGCGCCACGGAAGAGGCACTCGATCAAAGCAATGCAGATTTAATCACTCTGCTGGCGGACTGGTTTAAAGATTTGGGCTTCAATGTGGAAGTGCAGCCCGTGCCGGGAACTCGCAACAAATTTAATATGCTAGCCAGTTGCGGACAGGGAGCTGGCGGTTTGCTGCTGGCGGGGCATACCGATACGGTGCCATTTGATGACGGCCGCTGGACGCGCGATCCGTTTACGCTGACGGAGCATGACGGCAAGCTTTACGGCTTAGGCACCGCCGACATGAAAGGCTTTTTTGCGTTTATCCTCGATGCACTACGCGATGTCGACGTCACGAAACTGAAAAAACCGCTCTACATTCTGGCGACTGCCGATGAAGAGACCAGTATGGCAGGAGCGCGTTATTTTGCCGAAACTACCGCCCTGCGCCCGGATTGCGCCATCATTGGCGAACCGACGTCGCTGCAACCGGTACGCGCGCATAAAGGCCATATCTCGAACGCCATCCGTATTCAGGGCCAGTCGGGGCACTCCAGCGATCCAGCACGCGGAGTTAACGCGATCGAATTGATGCACGACGCCATCGGGCATATTTTGCAATTGCGCGATAACCTGAAAGAACGTTATCACTACGAAGCATTTACCGTGCCATACCCTACGCTCAACCTCGGGCATATTCACGGTGGCGATGCATCTAACCGTATTTGCGCTTGCTGTGAGTTGCATATGGATATTCGTCCGCTGCCAGGCATGACACTCAATGAACTTAATGGTTTGCTCAACGATGCATTGGCTCCGGTGAGCGAACGCTGGCCGGGTCGTCTGACGGTCGACGAGCTGCATCCACCGATCCCTGGCTATGAATGCCCACCGAATCATCAACTGGTTGAAGTGGTTGAGAAATTGCTCGGAGCAAAGACCGAAGTAGTGAACTACTGTACCGAAGCGCCGTTTATTCAGACGTTATGCCCGACGCTGGTGCTGGGACCTGGCTCAATTAATCAGGCTCATCAGCCTGATGAATACCTGGAGACACGGTTTATCAAGCCCACCCGCGAACTGATCACCCAGGTGATTCACCATTTCTGCTGGCATTAAAACGTAGGCCAAACAATGTCGGATGCGATGCTTGCGCATCTTATCCGACCTACACCTTTGGTGTTACTCAAGGCGATTTTTTAACATTTCCATAAGTTACGCTTATTTAAAGCGTCGTGAATTTAATGGCGTAAATTCCTGCTATTTATTCGTTTGCTGAAGCGATTTCGCAGCATTTGACGTCATCGCTTTTACGTGGCTTTATAAAAGACGACGAAAAGCAAAGCCCGAGCATATTCGCGCCAATGCGACGTGAAGGATACAGGGCTATCAAACGATAAGATGGGGTGTCTGGGGTAATATGAACGAACAATATTCCGCATTGCGTAGTAATGTCAGTATGCTCGGCAAAGTGCTGGGGGAAACCATCAAGGATGCGTTGGGAGAACACATTCTTGAACGCGTAGAAACTATCCGTAAGTTGTCCAAATCTTCACGCGCTGGCAATGATGCTAACCGCCAGGAGTTGCTCACCACTTTACAAAATTTGTCGAACGACGAGCTGCTGCCCGTTGCGCGTGCGTTTAGTCAGTTCCTGAACCTGGCTAACACCGCCGAGCAATACCATAGCATTTCGCCGAAAGGCGAAGCAGCCAGCAATCCGGAAGTGATCGCCCGCACCCTGCGTAAACTGAAAAACCAGCCGGAACTGAGCGAAGACACCATCAAAAAAGCAGTTGAATCGCTGTCGCTGGAACTGGTCCTCACGGCTCACCCAACCGAAATTACCCGTCGTACGCTGATCCACAAAATGGTGGAAGTGAACGCCTGCTTAAAACAGCTCGACAACAAAGATATCGCCGACTACGAACATAACCAACTGATGCGCCGCCTGCGCCAGTTGATCGCCCAGTCATGGCATACCGATGAAATCCGTAAGCTGCGCCCAAGCCCGGTAGATGAGGCCAAATGGGGCTTTGCCGTAGTAGAAAACAGCCTGTGGCAAGGCGTACCGAATTACCTGCGCGAACTGAACGAACAACTGGAAGAGAACCTCGGCTACAAACTACCCGTCGAATTTGCTCCGGTGCGTTTTACCTCGTGGATGGGCGGCGACCGCGACGGAAACCCGAACGTCACTGCCGATATCACCCGCCACGTCCTGCTGCTCAGCCGCTGGAAAGCCACCGATCTGTTCCTGAAAGATATTCAAGTTCTGGTTTCTGAACTGTCGATGGTTGAAGCAACTCCGGAACTGCTGGCGCTGGTCGGCGAAGAAGGTGCCGCAGAACCGTATCGCTATCTGATGAAAAACCTGCGTTCCCGCTTGATGGCGACACAGGCATGGCTGGAAGCGCGCCTGAAAGGTGAAGAAGTACCAAAACCAGAGGGTCTGCTGACGCAGAACGAAGAACTGTGGGAGCCGCTCTACGCTTGCTACCAGTCCCTTCAGGCGTGTGGCATGGGTATTATTGCCAACGGCGATCTGCTCGACACCCTGCGCCGCGTGAAATGTTTCGGTGTACCGCTGGTCCGTATTGATATCCGTCAGGAGAGCACCCGTCATACCGAAGCGCTGGGCGAACTGACCCGCTACCTCGGCATCGGCGACTACGAAAGCTGGTCAGAGGCCGACAAACAGGCGTTCCTGATCCGCGAACTGAACTCCAAACGCCCTCTTCTGCCGCGTAACTGGCAACCGAGCGCCGAAACGCGCGAAGTACTTGATACCTGTCAGGTAATTGCTGAA
This sequence comes from Escherichia sp. KS167_9B, assembly GCF_030295215.1. Lineage (NCBI taxonomy): Bacteria > Pseudomonadati > Pseudomonadota > Gammaproteobacteria > Enterobacterales > Enterobacteriaceae > Escherichia > Escherichia sp. KS167_9B. The sequence goes on along the minus strand of NZ_AP025754.1, from coordinate 4,838,296 downwards.
GCACCGCAAGGTTCCATTGCCGCCTACGTGATCTCGATGGCAAAAACGCCGTCCGACGTACTGGCTGTACACCTGCTGCTGAAAGAAGCGGGTATTGGATTTGCGATGCCGGTTGCACCGCTGTTTGAAACCCTTGATGACCTGAACAACGCCAACGATGTCATGACCCAGTTGCTCAATATCGACTGGTATCGCGGCCTGATTCAGGGCAAACAGATGGTGATGATTGGCTATTCCGACTCAGCAAAAGATGCGGGGGTGATGGCGGCTTCCTGGGCGCAATATCAGGCACAGGATGCATTAATCAAAACCTGCGAAAAAGCGGGTATTGAACTGACGCTGTTCCACGGCCGCGGCGGTTCCATTGGTCGCGGCGGCGCACCTGCCCATGCGGCGCTGCTGTCACAACCGCCAGGAAGCCTGAAAGGCGGCCTTCGCGTGACCGAACAGGGCGAGATGATCCGCTTTAAATATGGTCTGCCAGAAATCACCGTTAGCAGCCTGTCGCTGTACACCGGGGCAATTCTGGAAGCCAACCTGCTGCCACCGCCGGAGCCGAAAGAGAGCTGGCGTCGCATTATGGATGAACTGTCAGTCATCTCCTGCGATCTCTACCGTGGCTACGTACGTGAAAACAAAGATTTTGTGCCGTACTTCCGCTCCGCTACGCCGGAACAAGAGCTGGGCAAACTGCCGTTGGGTTCACGTCCGGCGAAACGTCGCCCGACCGGCGGCGTCGAGTCACTGCGCGCCATTCCGTGGATTTTTGCCTGGACACAAAACCGCCTGATGCTCCCCGCCTGGCTGGGTGCAGGTACGGCGCTGCAAAAAGTGGTCGAAGATGGCAAGCAGAGCGAACTGGAAGCCATGTGCCGCGACTGGCCATTCTTCTCGACGCGTCTCGGCATGCTGGAGATGGTCTTCGCCAAAGCAGACCTGTGGCTGGCGGAATACTATGATCAACGTCTGGTAGACAAAGCATTGTGGCCGTTAGGTAAAGAGTTACGTAATCTGCAAGAAGAAGACATCAAAGTGGTGCTGGCGATTGCCAACGATTCTCACCTGATGGCCGATCTGCCGTGGATTGCGGAGTCTATTCAGCTGCGAAATATTTACACCGACCCACTGAACGTATTGCAGGCCGAGTTGCTGCACCGCTCCCGCCAGGCAGAAAAAGAAGGCCAGGAACCGGATCCTCGCGTCGAGCAAGCGTTAATGGTTACTATTGCCGGGATTGCGGCAGGTATGCGTAATACCGGCTAATCTTCCCCCCTCCTGCAAACCCTCGTGCTTTTGCGCGAGGGTTTTCTGAAATACTTCTGTTCTAACACCCTCGTTTTCAATATATTTCTGTCTGCATTTTATTCAAATTCTGGATATCCCTTCAGATATCCTTAAGGAATTGTCGTTACATTCGGCGATATTTTTTCAAGACAGGTTCTTACTATGCATTCCACAGAAGTCCAGGCTAAACCTCTTTTTAGCTGGAAAGCCCTGGGTTGGGCACTGCTCTACTTTTGGTTTTTCTCTACCTTGCTACAGGCCATTATTTACATCAGTGGTTATAGTGGCACTAACGGCATTCGCGACTCGCTGTTATTCAGTTCGCTGTGGTTGATCCCGGTATTCCTCTTTCCGAAGCGGATTAAAATTATTGCCGCAGTAATCGGCGTAGTGCTATGGGCGGCCTCTCTGGCAGCGCTGTGCTACTACGTCATCTACGGTCAGGAGTTCTCGCAGAGCGTTCTGTTTGTGATGTTCGAAACCAACACCAACGAAGCCAGCGAGTATTTAAGCCAGTATTTCAGCCTGAAAATTGTGCTTATCGCGCTGGCCTATACGGCGGTGGCAGTTCTGCTGTGGACACGCCTGCGCCCGGTCTATATTCCAAAGCCGTGGCGTTATGTTGTCTCTTTTGCCCTGCTTTATGGCTTGATTCTGCATCCGATCGCCATGAATACGTTTATCAAAAACAAGCCGTTTGAGAAAACGTTGGATAACCTGGCATCGCGTATGGAGCCTGCCGCACCGTGGCAATTCCTGACCGGCTATTATCAGTATCGTCAGCAACTAAACTCGCTAACAAAGCTACTGAATGAAAATAATGCCTTGCCGCCGCTGGCTAATTTCAAAGATGAATCGGGTAACGAACCGCGCACCTTAGTGCTGGTGATTGGCGAGTCGACCCAGCGTGGACGCATGAGTCTGTACGGTTATCCGCGTGAAACCACGCCGGAGCTGGATGCGCTGCATAAAACCGATCCGAATCTGACCGTGTTTAATAACGTGGTGACGTCTCGTCCGTACACCATTGAAATCCTGCAACAGGCGCTGACTTTTGCCAATGAAAAGAACCCGGATCTGTATCTGACGCAGCCGTCGCTGATGAACATGATGAAACAGGCGGGTTATAAAACCTTCTGGATCACCAACCAGCAGACGATGACCGCCCGCAATACCATGCTGACGGTATTTTCGCGCCAGACCGACAAGCAGTACTACATGAACCAGCAACGTACGCAGAGTGCGCGTGAATACGACACCAACGTGCTGAAGCCGTTCCAGGAAGTACTGAATGACCCTGCGCCGAAGAAACTGATCATCGTTCATCTGCTGGGTACGCATATCAAATACAAATACCGCTACCCGGAAAATCAGGGCAAGTTTGATGGCAATACCGATCATGTTCCGCCGGGACTAAGCGCAGAAGAGCTGGAGTCATATAACGATTATGATAACGCTAACCTGTATAACGATCATGTGGTTGCCAGCCTGATTAAAGACTTTAAAGCAGCAGACCCGAACGGTTTCCTGGTTTACTTCTCTGACCACGGTGAAGAGGTTTACGACACGCCACCGCACAAAACTCAGGGGCGTAATGAAGACAATCCGACGCGCCACATGTACACCATTCCGTTCCTGCTGTGGACGTCAGAAAAATGGCAAGCGACTCATCCGCGTGATTTCTCGCAGGATGTTGATCGTAAATACAGCCTGGCGGAACTGATCCACACCTGGTCAGATTTGGCGGGCTTATCTTACGACGGTTACGATCCAACCCGTTCAGTGGTGAATCCGCAGTTCAAAGAAACTACCCGCTGGATTGGTAACCCGTATAAGAAAAACGCACTGATCGATTACGACACTCTGCCGTATGGCGATCAGGTGGGTAATCAGTAATTATCAGCCAAGTGCTATTTGCCGGATGCGACGCTTGACGCGTCTTATCCGGCCTACAGATCGCGGCGGTAGGCCAGATAAAGCGACTGAAACTGCCGCAATGTTTACATCGCACTCCCATCAGGCCACACTTTTCAGGTGGCCTTTTTTCATAATGCCAGTTACTGTTTTCCCGTCTATGTACCTAAGGGAATAACATGTATCACGACGTCAGCTATCTGCTCTCCCGCCTGATCAACGGCCCGCTGTCCCTGCGCCAGATTTACTTTGCCAGCAGCAACGGCCCGGTGCCCGATCTTGCGTATCAGGTCGATTTTCCACGGCTGGAAATTGTGCTGGAAGGTGAGTTTGTTGATACCGGCGCTGGAGCAACGTTAGTTCCCGGCGATGTGCTGTACGTTCCCGCTGGTGGCTGGAATTTTCCACAATGGCAAGCCCCCGCCACTACCTTTAGCGTGCTGTTTGGCAAACAGCAACTCGGCTTCAGCGTCGTGCAATGGGATGGCAAACAATATCAAAATCTGGCGAAGCAACACGTCGCCCGACGCGGCCCGCGCATTGGTTCTTTTCTGCTACAAACGCTCAATGAAATGCAAATGCAGTCGCAGGAGCAGCAAACGGCCAGACTTATCGTCGCTAGCCTGCTTAGCCACTGCCGCGATTTGCTCGGCAGCCAAATCCAGACCGCCTCACGTAGCCAGGCACTATTTGAAGCTATTCGCGATTATATCGACGAACACTATGCCACCGCGCTTACCCGCGAATCTGTCGCACAGGCGTTCTATATTTCGCCAAATTACCTCTCGCACCTGTTTCAAAAAACGGGGGCCATTGGTTTTAACGAATACCTGAATCACACGCGACTGGAACACGCTAAGACGTTATTGAAAGGCTATGACCTGAAGGTAAAAGAAGTGGAGCACGCCTGCGGCTTTGTTGACAGCAACTACTTCTGCCGTCTGTTTCGTAAAAACACCGAACGCTCGCCGTCGGAATATCGTCGGCAGTACCACAGCCAACTGACAGAAAAACCGACTACTCCAGAATAAGGTGGGTTTGCTGCGGCGCAGAAAGCACTTTGCGCACCGCGCTCATTACCCGCTGCGGCTCACGCAGGAATGCGTAGATGCTGCATTGCACATAGCGGCAATGTTCAAATCGCTCGGCACCGGCAAGCTCGATATCCGTAATTAACAGCGCAACATCCGCCCGACGGATATCCTCGTCCGCTAAACGATTCTCCGTCCCCAGCGCGCCCTGAGTTTCAATGCTGACGCCCCACTTCTCTATCTGGCACAACTTTTCCAGCCGTTCCGCCGCCATATAAGTATGCGCCACGCCACTGACACAGGCGGTTACTGCCACCAGGTATGCCATTTTAACCTCCCACGGTAACCTGAAATCCGGCCCGTTCTGCCATTTCGCGCATCGTTGCCACATCGGCTGACGACGGCGCTGGCACCTCTTTCATCGACCATGTTTTCCCCAGCAGACGGTATTTTGGTTCGCCGTACTGGTGAAACGGTAACAGATGGATCTGCCTGATATTCAGCGGGATCAGCACGTCCAGCGCCTGCTGCATATTCTCCCGGCTGAGTGTGAAACCAGGGATCAGCGGTAAACGCGGGGTCACGTTGACACCCTCACTCACCAGCAAACGCAAGTTCTCCAGCACGCGTGGCAGGTTCATCTTCACCACATCCCGCGCCTGAGTCACGTCCATAATTTTTAAATCGAACAACACTTCATCGCACAATTTCGCCAGCGGTAACAACTTGCTGGCTGGCGCGTCTCCGGCAGTTTCGATGGCGCATGACACACCCCATAGCCGCAGTCGCTGTAAAAAACGGGTCGCAAACTCCGCCTGCATTAACACTTCGCCGCCAGAAAGCGTGACGCCACCGCCGGACGCGCGAAAGAAAATGTCATCTTTCATCACTTCCCGCTCCAGCGCGTCAAGGCTGATATCGCGACCAATCCGTTCAAACGCGCCGGAGGGGCATTCATCCGCATCACGCAAACATTTTGCGCAGTGCAGGCATTTCGCCTCTCTGCGCACCGTCTGGATTTTGCCGGAGATCGACTCCGGATTAGCACACCACGGGCAAAGATGCGGGCAGCCTTTAAAAAAGACCACCGTGCGGATGCCCTCACCGTCATTCAGTGAATAACGCTGAATGTTGAAAATGCGCGCCACGTCATCGCGGCGCGTTTCTACAACGTTACAGCTGATGTGCTGTCCGGCGGATGATGTCATCCTGGATCTCCTTCGACAGTTCGACAAAGAAGGCGCTGTATCCGGCTACGCGCACCACCAGCCCGGCATAATCTTGTGGGCGCTGTTGCGCTTCCCGCAACGTGTCGGCGTTCACCACGTTAAACTGAATGTGTTGTAATTTAAGCTGGGTAAATGCCCGTAAGAAGTCGGCTAGTTTGCGTAATCCCGCTTCACCTTCCAGGGTCGCCGGAGTGAATTTCACGTTCAGCAATGTACCGTTAGAAAGCAGCGTGTTATCGAGCTTGCTGACTGATTTCAGTACCGCCGTTGGTCCTTGTGCATCCTGGCCCAGCATGGGAGACAAACCACCGTCTGCCAGTTGTTCCCCGGCAAAACGGCCGTCTGGCGTCGCACCAACCACCGCTCCCAACGGGACATGAGCAGAAACGGTATACGATCCTGGCGTGAAGTAGCCACCGCGCGGGTTCTGGTATTTTTCCACTTCTTTGCAGTAATGACGCAGGAGTTCAGCGCTAATGTTATCCACCTCGTCGATATCGTTACCGTATTTCTCAAAGCGGTTAATTAAGCGAGCGCGGACTTTTTCGCCTTCTGGCGTTGCGAAGTTGGCTTTTAATACCGACAGCAATTCGTCAAAACTTAAACGCTGTTGCTCAAAAACCATCCCTTTCAACGCATGGAGAGAATCGCTCAGGTTGGCGATACCGATCCCCTGTACGCCGGAGAAGTTATAACGCGCGCCGCCATCGGTAATATCGCGGCCTTTTTCCAGACAATCGCTGATAAACGATGAGAGCAGCGGTACAGGAGCCCAGTCACGATGGCCGATATCACAAATATTGCTGCCTTCAACCATCAGGGTGATGTAGTGGCTGATCTTGACGCGGATCTGTTCCAGCAAACCTTCATAACTCAGCGCAGCATTACCTTCATTTTCATGCAGGCAGATTTCCATCACTTTCAGCAGGTTAAACATCGCGATGTCATGCAGACCGTAGGTTCTGCCGGGAATAGATAATTCCACGCACCCCACTACGGAATAGTCGCGCGCATCTTCCAGCGAAACGCCACGGTTGAGGAACGCTGGCACCACCACTTCATCGTTGAAGATTTGCGGAATACCCGTGCCGAGGCGGATGGTTTCTGCGGTTTTCATCAGGAACGGCGTGTCGATCAAGGCGTTAGTGCGCACGCCGAGGTTCGGTTGCGGCAATTGCACGCTTTGATAAGCGTCAAGGCAAAGGAACGAAAGCACGTTCACCGCGCTACGTCCGTTCTCGGTTAAACCGCCGAGCAGTGCGGTATAGCCGGTCGGGAAACCTGCGAAATAACGCGCACTGCTGGTGGAGCGTAAAAGCACGATGTCATTGCATTTCACCCATAAAGATTCGAGCAGTTCTTTCAGGAACGCCGGATCTTCGCCCTGGGTTAATGATGCCTGATAGAATGGCAACATATACTGGTCGAAGCGCCCTAAAGACAGCGAGCTGGCGTTGGATTCGTATTGCAGAATGATGTTCATGTACCAGAACAACTGGCACGCCTGCCAGAATGTCTGTGGCTTATGTTCGGCGTTATGGCGGGAGATCTCCGCCATAGTCAGCAGTTCTTCGCGACGCTGGGCATCAGTGCAGTTTGCCGCCATCGTTTCCGCCAGTTCGGCGTAACGCAAAATGTGTTTCTGCGAGGCTTCGAGCAATAACAGCGCAGCCTGATAAAAGTGATTCTCCGGCTGTTGCTGGCAATGTTGCTGCATCTGCGCCACCAGCTCACCCAGCCCGTGATTCAGCAGGCGCGGGTAATCAATAATGATGTGCCCCTGGCCTTTATCTGTCTGGTTGATACTGAAAATCTGCGTGCTGGTCGCGGCTTTTACTTCATCCGTCATCTGCCCGTTAATAAAATCTTTCATCGAGCGTTTTTCCCAGTATGGGAACAGCTCTTCGCGGTAGATACGTTTATCTTCTTCACTAATGGCGAAGCGGTCCTGCGGTCGCGTCGGAAATTGATCCAGCTCTTTCAGCAGCCAGTAAGGGTCCATTTCCGGCGACATAATCCCGGCGCGCGGTTTTACGGTACGGTTACCAGCAATCAGTTCTTCATCACGAATCGAAATTTCAACATGTTCAAGGATATACGCTGTTGCTTTCGCCCGGCGCAATATCACTGGTTCGCCTTCGGTTTGCCGATGGCTGGCGGTATAAAGCAGCGCCCGCTCCAGCGAGATTTCACGGGTATTAGCAAACAGTGCAGTTTTAAGGCGAGAGATACGATTCGTCATGAGGAACTCCTGTGGGAAAGCGAACCCGCCCTTACGGGCGGGATAAGAACTTAAGCGGTTTGCGCCAGGTGAGCTTCAATTTTGCTCATAATGGCATCAGCACGTTTTACCGCGTCGCTGATGTTGACGCGCACAATGGTCTTGCCAGCAAAACGCTCTTCAAACTTGATGCCGATATCTTTGGTCAGAATCACCATATCGGCGCTCGCCACGTCTTCCGCAGTCAGTTCATTTTCCAGACCAATCGAGCCCTGGGTTTCTACTTTCACTTCCCAGCCTTTCGCTTTCGCGGCACTTTCCAGCGCCTCTGCCGCCATATAAGTATGGGCAACACCAGATGGACACGCGGTTACTGCAATAATTTTCGTCATGGCTCGTTCCTCAATTAATTAATTTCAAAATCCAAATCCAGGTCGTCTTCTTTTTCATCAGTCGAAGACCCATTTTTACGCGCCAGACTTTTCAGCACGTTCACGCAGACTGCCGTCACCACTGCTCCGACAGCCACTGCGGCGATATAACCCAGCTTGCCTTCAACCACCGGCAGCACAATCAGACCACCCCAGCCTGCATAGCACTGCGCACCGACCAGCGCCGCAGTTACTGCACCACAAACTGAACCGACCATGATGGAAGGAATGACACGCAGCGGATCGGCAGCGGCGAAAGGAATCGCCCCTTCAGTAACACCAACGCACCCCATCACCAGCGCCGCTTTGCCGGTTTCGCGCTCTTCTGCAGAGAAATTTTTACGACCAATCAGCGTCGCCAGCCCCATGCCCAACGGTGGAACACAAATCCCAACAGCGGCAATAGCCACCACGGTATAAACACCCTGAGCAACGCAAATCAGCATGAAGGCATAGGCCACTTTGTTAACCGGACCACCCATATCGAACGCCAGCATCAGCCCCATGATCACCGCCAGCATAACAATGCTGCCCTGCTGCATCCCCTGTAGCCACTGAGTCAGGCTGTTGGTCAACGCACCCACCGGCTCGCCCAGTCCCCACATCATGACACCAGCGGTAATCAGTGTGCCGACGATCGGAATGATGAAGATTGGCATCACCGAGCGCAGAACTTTATGCACCGGAATTTTCTTCAGATAATGCACCACGATGCCGCCGATAATCCCTGCGATCAGCGCACCAAAGAAGCCCGCGCCAAAGCTGTTACCAACCCAGGCACCGATGGCGCACGGAGCCAGCGCAGAACGTTCTGCAATGGAATAACCGATGTACGCTGCGAGGAAAGGCACCATCAGCGTCAACCCCGCAACGCCGATATCAAACAGTTTTTTTAGATTCGGATCGGCTACGGCATCCGGCACTGCGCCTTTGCCATACAACATGACGGAAACCGCCAGCAAAATACCGCCCGATACCACGAAGGGAATCATATGTGAAACGCCCGTCATTAAATGCTGACGGGTATTTTTCAGGATCTGCACCAACTCATTCATAAGCTGCTCCCGGGCTTGCAAAAGCCCATGTCCATATTTTTGATGGAGGAAACAATAGGCAATCGCAGGCGGAGCAAACAGTGGATAAAAAGGCCATTTACTGGACTTTTGTAATATCAGTACAAAAATGCGATCCGCCTCATAACTTGCGATACCCCGGAAGCATGCCGCAGAACGGCGTCTTGTGAGACGCGTCGCAAATTGACGGTTACATTACATTTGTCCAGCTTTTGGCAGATTTGTCACATGGCAGGCCGTTGCCGTGCGCTCTTATCCTGTAAACAGAGAACCGTACCGGGAGAAAGGCAATGGCCCTGATTGTGGAATTTATTTGTGAGCTACCTAACGGCGTACATGCCCGTCCGGCAAGCCACGTTGAAACGCTGTGTAATACTTTTTCATCACAAATTGAGTGGCATAACCTGCGCACTGACCGCAAGGGCAACGCCAAAAACGCCCTTGCGCTGATTGGCACCGATACGCTGGTGGGCGATAGCTGCCAGTTACTGATTTCCGGGGCCGATGAACAGGAAGCGCATCAGCGTTTAAGCCAATGGCTGCGCGATGAATTTCCCCACTGCGACGCGCCGCTGGCGGAAATAAAATCTGACGAACTGGAGCCGCTGCCGGTATCATTAACCAACCTGAATCCGCGTATTATCCGCGCCCGCACCGTATGCAGTGGTAGCGCAGGCGGCATTCTGACGCCAATCTCTTCTTTAGATCTCAACGCGCTGGGTAACCTCCCCGCAACCAACGGCGTTGACGCCGAGCAATCCGCGCTGGAAAACGGCCTGACACTGGTACTGAAAAATATTGAGTTTCGTCTGCTGGATAGCGACGGTGCTACCAGCGCGATTCTGGAAGCGCACCGATCCCTGGCTGGCGATACTTCCCTGCGCGAACATTTACTGGCAGGCGTCAGCGCCGGATTAAGCTGCGCCGAAGCAATTGTCGCCAGTGCGAATCACTTTTGCGAAGAGTTCGCCCGTTCCAGCAGCAGCTACCTGCAAGAACGCGCGCTGGATGTGCGCGATGTCTGCTTCCAGTTACTCCAGCAAATCTACGGCGAGAAACGCTTTCCGGCACCGGGCAAGCTAACGCAGCCCGCCATTTGTATGGCGGATGAACTGACCCCTAGCCAGTTCCTCGAACTGGATAAAAATCACCTCAAAGGATTGTTGCTCAAAAGCGGCGGCACCACCTCACACACGGTGATCCTTGCCCGTTCGTTCAACATTCCGACGCTGGTTGGTGTGGATATTGATGCCCTTACTCCGTGGCAGCATCAAACGATTTATATCGACGGCAACGCTGGGGCGATTGTGGTTGAGCCAGGAGAAGCCGTAGCCCGTTATTATCAGCAAGAAGCCCGCGTACAGAACGCCCTTCGTGAGCAACAGCGTGTCTGGCTGACCCAACAAGCCCGTACCGCTGACGGTATCCGCATTGAAATTGCCGCTAACATCGCTCACTCCGTCGAAGCGCAGGCCGCATTCGGCAATGGTGCGGAAGGCGTTGGTTTGTTCCGCACTGAAATGCTCTATATGGATCGCACCAGTGCACCGGGCGAAAGCGAGCTGTACAACATTTTTTGTCAGGCGCTGGAGTCCGCCAACGGACGCAGCATTATTGTGCGCACTATGGATATTGGCGGTGACAAACCCGTTGATTATCTGAATATTCCCGCAGAGGCAAACCCGTTCCTCGGTTATCGCGCCGTACGTATTTATGAAGAGTACGCCTCGTTGTTTACCACGCAGCTACGATCGATCCTGCGCGCCTCCGCTCATGGCAGCCTGAAAATCATGATCCCGATGATCTCTTCAATGGAAGAGATCTTATGGGTGAAAGAAAAACTGGCAGAAGCTAAACAGCAGCTGCGTAACGAACACATTCCGTTTGATGAGAAAATCCAGCTCGGTATCATGCTTGAAGTGCCGTCAGTAATGTTCATCATCGATCAATGCTGTGAAGAGATTGATTTCTTTAGTATTGGTAGTAATGACCTGACGCAATATCTGCTGGCAGTGGATCGCGATAACGCTAAGGTAACTCGTCACTACAACAGCCTGAATCCGGCATTCTTACGAGCGCTTGATTACGCCGTGCAGGCAGTGCATCGCCAGGGCAAATGGATTGGTCTGTGCGGTGAACTGGGGGCGAAAGGTTCCGTGCTGCCGTTGCTGGTCGGTTTAGGGCTGGATGAGTTGAGCATGAGTGCACCGTCAATTCCGGCGGCGAAAGCGCGAATGGCGCAACTTGATAGCCGCGAATGCCGCCAGTTGCTCAACCAAGCAATGGCCTGCCGTACTTCGCTGGAAGTGGAACACCTGCTGGCGCAATTCCGCATGACGCAACAGGATGCACCGCTGGTCACCGCCGAGTGCATCACGCTGGAAAGCGACTGGCGCAGCAAAGAAGAAGTGCTCAAAGGCATGACCGATAACCTGCTGCTGGCGGGCCGCTGCCGCTATCCGCGTAAACTGGAAGCCGACTTGTGGGCACGCGAGGCCGTTTTCTCTACCGGTCTGGGCTTTAGTTTTGCCATTCCCCACAGCAAATCAGAACACATTGAGCAATCCACCATCAGTGTAGCGCGTCTGCAAGCGCCGGTGCGCTGGGGCGATGATGAAGCACAATTCATCATTATGTTAACCCTGAACAAACACGCTGCGGGCGATCAGCATATGCGCATTTTCTCGCGCCTCGCTCGCCGCATCATGCACGAAGAATTCCGTAACGCGCTGGTTAACGCCGCCTCTGCCGACGCTATCGCCAGCCTGCTGCAACATGAACTGGAACTGTAAAAGGAAACATCATGGAACTGTATCTGGACACCGCTAACGTCGCAGAAGTCGAACGTCTGGCACGCATATTCCCGATTGCCGGGGTGACAACTAACCCGAGCATTATCGCGGCCAGCAAGGAGTCCATCTGGGAAGTGCTGCCGCGTTTGCAAAAAGCGATTGGTGATGAGGGTATTTTGTTTGCTCAGACCATGAGTCGTGACGCACAGGGTATGGTGGAAGAAGCGAAGCGCCTGCGCGACGCCATTCCGGGCATTGTGGTGAAAATCCCGGTAACTTCCGAAGGTCTTGCCGCCATTAAAATGCTGAAAAAAGAGGGTATTACTACACTTGGCACCGCTGTATATAGCGCCGCACAAGGGTTATTAGCCGCGCTGGCAGGGGCAAAATATGTTGCTCCGTATGTTAACCGCGTCGACGCCCAGGGCGGTGACGGCATTCGTACGGTTCAGGAGCTGCAAGCGCTGTTGGAAATGCACGCGCCAGAAAGCATGGTGCTGGCTGCCAGCTTTAAAACACCGCGTCAGGCGCTGGATTGTTTGCTGGCAGGATGTGAGTCCATCACCCTACCCTTAGATGTAGCGCAACAAATGCTCAACACTCCTGCGGTAGAGTCGGCTATAGAGAAGTTTGAGCACGACTGGAATGCCGCATTTGGCACTACTCATCTCTAAAGGAGCAATTATGGACCGCATTATTCAATCACCGGGTAAATACATCCAGGGCGCAGATGTCATTAATCGTCTGGGCGAGTACCTGAAGCCGCTGGCAGAACGCTGGTTAGTGGTGGGTGACAAATTTGTTTTAGGTTTTGCTCAATCCACTGTCGAGAAAAGCTTTAAAGATGCTGGACTGGTAGTAGAAATTGCGCCGTTTGGCGGTGAATGTTCGCAAAATGAGATCGACCGTCTGCGTGGCATCGCGGAGACTGCGCAGTGTGGCGCAATTCTCGGTATCGGTGGCGGAAAAACCCTCGATACTGCCAAAGCGCTGGCACATTTCATGGGTGTTCCGGTAGCGATCGCACCGACTATTGCCTCTACCGACGCGCCGTGCAGCGCGCTGTCTGTTATCTACACCGATGATGGTGAGTTTGACCGCTATTTGCTGTTGCCAAATAACCCGAATATGGTCATTGTCGACACCAAAATCGTCGCGGGCGCACCTGCACGTCTGTTAGCGGCGGGTATCGGCGATGCGCTGGCGACCTGGTTTGAAGCGCGTGCTTGCTCTCGTAGCGGTGCGACCACAATGGCGGGCGGTAAGTGTACTCAGGCAGCGCTGGCGCTGGCTGAACTGTGCTACAACACGCTGCTGGAAGAAGGCGAAAAAGCGATGCTTGCCGCCGAACAGCATGTAGTAACTCCAGCACTGGAACGCGTGATTGAAGCGAACACCTATTTGAGCGGCGTTGGCTTTGAAAGCGGTGGGCTGGCTGCGGCGCACGCGGTGCATAACGGCCTGACTGCAATCCCTGATGCCCATCACTATTATCATGGTGAAAAAGTGGCATTCGGTACGCTGACGCAGCTGGTTCTGGAAAATGCGCCGGTGGAAGAAATCGAAACCGTAGCTGCACTTAGCCATGCGGTAGGTTTGCCAATAACCCTCGCTCAACTGGATATTAAAGAAGATGTCCCGGCGAAAATGCGGATTGTGGCAGAAGCGGCATGTGCAGAAGGTGAAACCATCCACAACATGCCTGGCGGCGCGACGCCAGATCAGGTTTACGCCGCACTGCTGGTAGCCGACCAGTACGGTCAGCGTTTCCTGCAAGAGTGGGAATAATCTATGCCAAACTCCCGGCTTGTCCGGGAGTTTGAACGCAAAATTGCCTGATGCGCTACACTTATCAGGCCTACGAAATATATGCAATGCATTGAATTTACGTGTTTTTTATGTCTGACAAGGCGTTCACGCCGCATCCGGCACTCTGTGCCATTAATCTGATACTCCCACGTTGTTCGGGAGTTTTTATCCGCTTCTGGACATTTTCTCCACAGAACAATCGTTAGCCCGGAAGGTCGAATCTGTGAATATTTTTTCACGGACGAAACAGATGAAAGCTTCACTGGCGTTGTTCAGTCTTCTGACGGTATTTACCAGTTACTCCTTAAAATCTCCCGCTGTTCCACCAACCGTGGTACAAATCCAGGCCAACACCAATCTTGCCATCGCAGACGGTGCCAGACAGCAAATTGGCAGCACGCTATTTTACGATCCGGCGTATGTGCAGCTTACTTATCCTGGCGGTGATGTCCCGCAAGAGCGCGGCGTATGTTCCGATGTGGTGATCCGTGCCCTGCGCAGCCAGAAGGTCGATTTGCAGAAACTGGTTCACGAAGATATGGCGAAGAATTTTGCCGATTATCCGCAAAAGTGGAAGTTAAAACGCCCGGACAGCAACATCGATCACCGTCGGGTGCCTAATCTGGAAACCTGGTTTACCCGCCACGATAAAACGCGCCCCACCAGCAAAAACGCCAGTGACTACCAAGCGGGCGATATTGTCTCCTGGCGATTAGATAATGGGCTGGCACATATTGGGGTGGTTTCAGATGGCTTCGCCCGCGACGGTACGCCGCTGGTGATACATAACATTGGCGCAGGCGCGCAGGAAGAAGACGTGCTGTTTAGTTGGCAGATGGTGGGGCACTATCGGTATTTTGCTAAATAAGCGCTCGCCCCACATGAAGAAAAAATTCAGATCCTTTTTACACTGACGGCTTCTTTTTTCTTACGGCTCACCAGCGCCAGTGCCAGCACAATCAGCACAATACCGCTACCTTCAACGGCCCCCGGATTTTCACCGAGCAGCCACCAGGAAAAGAGTACGCCACAAACGGGAACAGCCAGTGTACTTAAGCTGGCAATACTGGCGGGCAAGTTTTTCAGCACAAACAACCATAAACTCCAGGCCAGCGCCGTCGCCAGAATCGCACTGTAGGCCAGCGCCCAGAATACGGTGGGCTGCCAGTCAATTTCACGTTGCGGCACCAGTAAAGCGACCGCACTCATCACCAGCGCCGCATACAACATCTGCCAGGATGTTAACGACAATAAATCCACGCGCGGATGACGGGCGTAAAGGCGTTTAGCGACAATGGCACTCGCCCCCCAACTGACACCAGAGAGGATCGCCAGCATGGCGCTTTTCATCGAAGAGAAATTGAGTTGCCACGGCTGCAACACCAAAAATAAGCCGAAAGCGGCAATGAGAATCGCGAAATATTGCCCGCGTCGCAGGCGTTCACCGAGAAACAACGCGGCGAAAATCACCACCCAGAATGGCATGGTATAGCTCAGGATTGCCACCTTCCCTGCTCCGCCGCTCACCAGCGCCCACTGCGCCAGGCCAACCATCCCGCAGGTTTGTAACAGGGCAATGGCTAAGGTGTATTTAAAGGGCGTCGGGCGCATGCCGCGACCGCGTAATAAAAGGACGATGAATAAAACGAGAGCGCCGAAAATGCAGCGTAAAGCGGTAAAGTCGAAGGCACCGATGTAGCTGGTGACTTGCTTCATGAAAATCCAGCTATAACTCCAGATAAGTGTGAGCACAACCAGGCCACTGATTGCCAGTGGGTTGCTCTTTCCTGCGGCAGACATGAGAGATCCAGTGTGTAGTTTTCCTGTGGACACTATACGCCGGTAAAGAAACTTCAGCGACTGCCTGAAAGACAGTCGCTGAAAAAGGTCAGATTACAGCAGGTCGAAACGGTCGAGGTTCATCACTTTCACCCATGCCGCCACGAAGTCTTTAACAAATTTCTCGTGGGCATCGCTGCTGGCGTAAACTTCCGCCACCGCACGCAGGACTGAGTTAGAACCAAAGACCAGATCCGCACGGCTGGCCGTGTATTTCACTTCGCCGGTTTCACGGTCACGGCCTTCGAACAGCTCTTTCGATTCGTCGGTCGCTTTCCACTCGTAACGCATATCCAGCAAGTTCACGAAGAAGTCATTGCTCAATACACCAACGCGGTCAGTGAAGACGCCATTTTTGCTGCCATCGAAGTTGGCACCCAGTACGCGCATCCCGCCCACCAGCGCGGTCATTTCCGGCGCGGTCAGAGTCAGTTGCTGTGCTTTATCAATTAGCAGTGACTCAGTGGTGGAAACATCCAGACGAGCGCGGTAGTTACGGAAACCGTCAGCAATTGGCTCCAGCAGTTCGAACATTTCAATGTCAGTCTGATCCTGACGCGCATCAACGCGACCCGGCGCAAACGGTACATGAATGCTCAAACCTGCGGCGCTTGCGGCTTTCTCTACGCCAACCACACCAGCCAGAACGATGATATCCGCCAGCGAGGCTTTGCCTGACTCTTTCTGAATTTTCTCCAGAACTGGCAGAGCACGAACGGCTGCGGCGTTCACATCCCAGTCGCGCTGCGGCATTAATGCCAGACGCGCACCGTTGGCACCACCGCGTTTGTCGCCACCACGGAAGGTAGAAGCAGACGCCCAAGCCACCGACACCAGTTCGCTGACAGACAGACCAGAATCCGCAATCGCGAATTTCAGATCGATAATGTCCTGCTCAGTCGGGTTGTAGATCGGCTGCGGCAGCGGATCTTGCCAGATCAGATCTTCTTTCGGTACTTCCGGCCCGATGTAGCGAGATTTCGGCCCCATATCCCTGTGCGTCAGTTTGAACCAGGCACGGGCAAAGGCTTCGTTGAACGCCTGCGGATCGTTGAGGAAGCGACGAGAGATCTTCTCGAACTCAGGATCAAAACGCAGCGTCAGGTCGGTGACCAGCATTGTCGGTTTACGTTTCTTCGACGGATCAAACGGATCCGGGATAATTTCCGGTGCGTCTACCGCTTCGAACTGGATTGCGCCAGCCGGGCTGCGAGTCTGTACCCACTCATATTTGAACAGGTTCTCGAAGAAATAGTTGCTCCACTGGGTCGGTGTCTGGGTCCAGACCACTTCCAGACCAGAGGTGATGGCATCTGCGCCAACGCCGCTGCCGTAAGTGCTCGCCCAGCCTAAACCTTGTTCTTCAATCGGTGCAGCTTCTGGATCAGGACCTACGTTTGATGTCGGACCGGCACCGTGGGTTTTACCCAACGTATGACCACCCGCAATCAGCGCCACGGTTTCTTCGTCGTTCATGCCCATGTTGCCGAAGGTCGCGCGGATAGCTGCTGCCGCAGAAAGCGGTTCACCGCTGTGATCCGGGCCTTCCGGGTTAACGTAAATCAGGCCCATCTCGGTTGCGCCCAGCGGTGCTTTCGCCAGTGCTTCCGGATGACGGTGAGTCAGCCAGGCTTTTTCATCACCCCAGTTAACGTCCAGATCCGGTTCCCAGACGTCTTCACGACCAGCACCAAAACCGAAGGTACGGAAGCCAGAGTTTTCCAGCGCCACGTTACCCGCGAGGATAAACAGGTCGGCCCAGGAGATTTTCTGACCATATTTCTGTTTGATTGGCCACAACAGGCGACGCGCTTTATCGAGGCTTACGTTATCCGGCCAGGAGTTCAGCGGTGCAAAACGTTGCTGACCACGACCCGCGCCGCCGCGACCGTCGATGGAACGGTAAGTACCCGCACCGTGCCAGGCCATACGAATAAACAGACCGGCGTAGCTGCCCCAGTCGGCAGGCCACCACGGCTGAGATTCTGTCAGCAGGGCTTTCAGATCTTTTTTCAGGCCGTAGTAATCTAATTTGCTGAATTCTTTGCGGTAGTCAAAGTCCTCACCCAGCGGGTTAGAACGATTAGAATGTTGGTTTAACAGGTCAACACGGAGTTGATTTGGCCACCAGTCGCGCGTGGTTGTGCCCCCACCTGCGCTCTGGTCGTGACCGCCCTGATGGAACGGGCATTTGCCAGTGGCTGTCGTGTTATGGATATCGTCTGACGTGCTCATCAATGTGCTCCCCTCTACAGTGTTACCGTTACGATACACAGCGTTAGAGAGAAGTTATAATTGAATTAATCCACGGATGCGATAGTTGAGATCTTACATATTGTTGGTTAAAGAGATGTAGATCAAATTGATCGTAATTAAGCTTTTTTGATTATGTCCGAATTCGGACAAATGCTTTATAAAAAAGGGTTTTAGCTTCCTATTCTTCAAGGAAGGAGGGCGAAAACAAAGCTGACAACCTTATTTTTCCGCCCTCATTTCGAGGCAGCATTTTGTGCTCTGTTTAAAATTTGTGATCACAGTGTGATTTTCACAAAAGCCACACTATTTATAAACCAGGTCGAACACCCAGCGTATGGCAAATCGCGTAACTCATTTCAGCGCGGTTAAGCGTATAGAAGTGGAAATCTTTCACTCCTTCACGGCTTAAAATCTTCACCATATCCATGGCAATATTCGCGCCCACCAGTTTGCGGGTTTCGGCATCGTCATCCAGCCCGTCAAACATTTGCGCCATCCACGCCGGAATACGTACGTTGGTCATATCGGCAAATTTCTTCGCCTGTTTAAAGTTAGATACCGGCAAAATGCCCGGAATGATTTCCACATCAATGCCTGCCGAGACGCAGCGGTCACGAAAACGCAGGTAGCTTTCGACATCAAAGAAGAACTGAGTAATCGCGCGGTTGGCTCCGGCATCGACTTTGCGTTTCAGGTTGAGCAAATCCGCCTGAGCGCTTTTCGCTTCCGGATGTACTTCCGGATACGCTGCCACGGAGATATCGAAATCTGCCACTTCTTTTAACAGCGTCACCAGGTCAGAAGCATACATTTCCGGCTTACCGCTTCCCGGCGGCAGGTCGCCACGCAGCGCCACGATATGACGAATACCGTTATTCCAGTAGTCGCGTGCAATGGTGCGCAGCTCGTCGGGCGTCGCATCAATACAGGTCAGATGTGGTGCTGCTTCCAGACCAGTGCGATCTTTAATGCCTTTAATAATGCTGTGCGTACGGTCGCGCTCGCCGGAGTTCGCGCCATAGGTCACCGATACAAACTTCGGTTTCAGACTGCTAAGGCGATCGATGGAGTTCCACAGGGTCTGCTCCATTTCACTGGTACGCGGCGGGAAAAACTCGAACGAAACGTTAATCTGCCCCTGGACTTCTGCCAGACTCTGATTCAGGGCATCCCGCTGGCTGGCGTGAAAAAAGCTCATACCTTACCTCATCAATCGCTTGTAGTTATATGTTGTGTTGTGCACATCTATCCGTTTAGACGTCCAGATGTAAAGATGAAGGAAAAGCTGAAGGGCGTCAACCGAAAAATGACCAATGATGGTGAGGAAAAATCAGGGAAGATGAAAAAAACTCATCTTAATTAGAGGTAATAAAGAGATTTCTTTATAGCGCAATCAACCTCACTCGTTTTGACTGATATACAGGCAACACAACGGCACCTGTTCTCATTCGAAAAACAACGCCCTGCCACCAGATGGTGATGCTAAAGCATCTGATTCGGCCTGCGCTCTCGTGTAGGCCGAATACAGAATCTGCGAAATCAACTGGTAACAAACAGTAGAGTCAACTCAGTGCGTACTTTTATTTAATATCTTTCACGCGCATACCGTTGATCTGTTCATCCGTGATGGTGTTACCCGCTTTAAAGTAATCAACCACCGCGTGATAAACGTAATAACCGCCCGTCGTATTGCGCGCTTTACCCTCGGTAAACGCGGTAAAACCATCTCCACCATCAGCAAGGAAACTCTGAGTAGCAATGTGGTAAACCGTCGCATCTTCAATCGGTTTGCCATTCAGCGTCAGCGAGATAACCCGCTGACCAACCGGCTTGCTGCTGTCGTACTTCATTTCCAGGCCTTTCGATACCTGTAAAACGCCATTACTTAAACTTGCGCCGTGTTCCATCAAACCGCGTAATTGTTTACCCGTGAGTTCCATCGTCACCAGTTCGTTGGGGAACGGGAAGGTACTGATGACGCCACCCATCGTAATTGCACCCGCCGGGATCTCATTGCGAATCCCACCAGAGTTGGTTAACGCCAACTGGGTATTTTTACCCGCCGCTACCAGTAAAGCGTCCGCCGCCAGGTTCCCCAGGGATGCCGATTCACCATAGGCACGTTTTAATTCAACTGGCGATTGCGCCACCGTTTGCTGCACGACTTCATCCAGCTTTTTATTCCAACTATCAATCACCTGTTTTGTTTGCGCATCGGGCTTCCACTCGTCGGCGTAAAGGGTTTTAAGCTCGAAGTTTTTCACCGTAAAAGTGTGCGGTTTCTCTTTGTAGTCGAGAACCAGTTTACCCACATCAATCCCACCGCTGTCAGTGGAGAGGATGAGCGTATTGCCGACTTTAATCGGTTCCGGCGTACCCACATGTGCATGCCCGGTGATCAAAATATCCAGCCCTTTCACCTGACTTGCCGTCTGAATATCTTTATCCAGTGCGCGGCGC
The DNA here is from genome assembly GCF_030295215.1 of Escherichia sp. KS167_9B. Lineage (NCBI taxonomy): Bacteria > Pseudomonadati > Pseudomonadota > Gammaproteobacteria > Enterobacterales > Enterobacteriaceae > Escherichia > Escherichia sp. KS167_9B. The sequence continues at coordinate 4,817,957 of NZ_AP025754.1, read as the reverse complement.
ACATCTGTGCCCCCCATACTGGACTGGCGGGCCGGAACACCTTCGTGAATCAGCGCAACGGTCAAATCAACCTTGCCTTTGAGTTCATCGATATAACGTTGTAGCCATTTAATTTCATCACGCGCCTCAATACCCACTCGCGTTGCCGCAGATACCGTATCATTAAAGGCAAATACACCGTGCAAACCTATAACACCAATTTTCACGCCGTCTTTTTCAATAATGGTATATGGCTTATCCCAGAATGATTTACTGCTGTTCTGATAAAAAACATTACCCTGCACAATCGGGAATTGTGCCTGACTCAACTGTAATAACGTATTGTCCCAGCCGTGATCAAATTCATGATTACCTATAGTGGCCGCATCGAACGGCATGGTATTCATAATATCGATAATCGCCTTGCCTTTAGTCAGGCTGCTGATATACGGCCCGGTAAAATAGTCACCCGCATCAAAAAACCAGGTCGCTTTGTTTTTAGCTTTTTCTTGTTTAACAAGCGTAGTGATATTTGCCCAGCCGCCAATATCCCGTTTACCCTCAGCAATCCACGGCACTTTATAGGGCTCTACATGTGCGTGGAGGTCATTGGTATAAATAATGGTGACATCTTTGGCGCAGGCCCAAAACGGCAGTGTTAATGCGATACCCGCAGCAAGCATTTTAATTTTCATAAACAATCCCTTCCAGTGAGATAAAGGATTGCTACATTACGTTCTGAAAGGCTTTTTTATGTGAGAATACTCACATCCAGAGGCAATAACTGTAGGACAAAATCGACGACCTTATGAAATCGTTGGTGATATATGTCAAATCTGTTTGCGATTAATGTCTGTAAAACGTTCGGTTGTCGACATTTGGGATTGGCCTCATCGGAAGATTACAGTTGGCCAGACTATAAAATGGGTTTTCCGGCACTGCACTGCCAGGCATGCGGAAGTTACCCCCCTTTGTTTGATGAACAACAATTTCGTGACTGGTTGTCAGTTCACATGACTGCGTGTGCCATAGAAACAGGGCATTTTTGTCCATCATGCTATTGTAAAGAAAAGATTTTTTATGGCCACAACCCGCATGGAACACAACGCGTTCAATGCCGTTCATGCAAAAAAGTCTGGACTCCGAAACAGCAGCCAGCAAGAGAAATTACGTATCCCCAGTCCATTGAAACCGTTCAACTGTTCATGCCCTTTCAAGGAGCCAGCGCACTACAAAAGCTCTATGTTTTAGTCAGTCTTGACGCCACTCGTGGCAACATCCTTCATCTCTCCACGAATTATACGCAACATCAGACAGGAGACAGTCTGCGGTACAGTTACAGAGGCAATACAGAACCAACCGAGCACCATAGCGATATTGTGCAGAGGGTAGATATGCGTGAAGCGCAATTCTTGCGCCGGAGCCAGTTCGATGAAATTCAGTATGGCAGTGCTGTGCTCAAGCGCAATGGCAAGGGAGCCATACTACGCCCGGTTATCACGGCTCACGGGCATTTCAGAATACTGAAAATCCGCTTTCCACATGTCAAAACGCATATCATTTCACACGAATGTTTTCTGAGAGGCGCAATTATTACAGCCTGGGCAGATCAGTTCCGCCAACAACAAGGCGAACTTTGGTTCGTAGAAGAAGAAATCAGCGACCGTAACGCTGATATTCCCTGGCATTTTCAGGGAACGACATACCATGGTTGGTGGCAAAATCAGTGGCAACGCTGGGGGCAGGGGAATAACAGCAAGATGGTCTGCCTGCTCACAGGAGTCTCCTTAGAAAGGGGCGCAAATGTTTCTCTGGCAACCAGTCGTTGCTTTATCACATGGCTGACAGACCAACACGACTTTACCCAAAGCGCGTTATTATCCGCAGGTCGCGTAACGAAAATGCTGACCTCACTGGCGTTAAAATACAATGAATCGCTCACTCCATCTTGTTAGTCAATACACTCGACAAACGACCATAAATTAATGGGATCACTATTTCTCATTTAATTAAATATATGAATGTATGACTGAAAAATATAATCACAGTCAATGTTTAATTAATAACATTATTTGTTACTAAGATCACATAATACTTTCCTGACCTATGCTTACATAAAAATAAGACACGGAGTTCCTTTTATTTAAATAATTCAACCAATGTAACAACCCCTATCAAGGAGGGATGATGAGAACTGTATTTACGACTTTATCAGTCATATTCAGCGTGATGTTTTCTCACAGTATACTAGCTCAGGACGTTACTATTTATTATACGAATGATATTCACGCACATGTCAATCCGGCAAAAATTCCCGCTGTTGATAAGAACAGACTTGTAGGTGGTATGGCTAATATTGCAGGCATCGTTAATGAAGCGAAGAAAAAAAACAAAGATGTCTTTTTCTTTGATGCAGGCGACTATTTTACCGGTCCGTATATCAGTACCCTGACCAAAGGTGAAGCTATTATTGATATCATGAACACCATGCCCTTTGATGCGGTGTCCGTTGGTAATCACGAGTTCGATCACGGCGTGCCCAATATGGTATCTCAGTTATCAAAAGCAAAATTCCCCATTCTGCTGGGAAATATTTACTACACCGATACAAATAAACCAGTTTGGGATCATCCGTGGACTATTATCGAAAAAGATGGTTTAAAGATTGGTGTGATTGGATTGCATGGTGCATTCGCTTTCTATGATACAGTCGCGGCAAAAGCACGTGAAGGCGTAGAAGCCAGAGACGAAATTAAATATTTAAATAAAGCACTTGCAGAATTAAAAGGTAAAGTCGACATTACCGTTTTGCTAATTCACGAAGGTGTTCCGGCGCGTCAATCAAGCTTTGGTAGTAAAGATGTGGAGCGGCTACTACAGGCAGATATTGAGACAGCTAAAAAAGTGAATGGTGTTGATGTCTTAATTACCGGTCACGCACATGTCGGAACACCGCAACCAATAAAAGTTAATAACACATTAATTGTATCTACCGATGCATACGGCACCGACATCGGAAAACTTGTGCTTGATTACAATCCGAAAACGAAGAAAATTGATAGTTATAATGGTGAGTTAATCACCATCTTCGCAGATCAATTTAAACCTGACACCATCGTTCAAAATACTATCGATAAATGGAGTGCAAAGCTTAACAAAATAACACAGGAAGTTGTCGGCCATTCTCCCGTAGTTTTAACACGTGAGTATGGCAGTTCTTCTTCTACCGGTAACCTTATTCTTGATGCAATGATGGAAAAAACACCAGATGCCATTGCCGGATTTCAAAATAGCGGTGGGATGCGAGCTGATTTTCCTAAAGGTGATATCACGCTGGGAGATGTTATTAGCACATTCCCCTTTAATAATGACCTCATCGAGATGGATTTGACGGGCCGCGATCTCAAATCGTTGATGACGCATGCAACCAATCTAACTAACGGTGTGTTACAGGTTTCAAAAAGCGTTGCGGTTGTCTATGACAGCAAAAAACCACTGAACCAACGGTTAATCTCTTTCACCATTAACGGCAAACCCGTGGAAGATAATCAAACATATCGTATTGTCACGCACTCCTTTTGTGCCAGTGGTGGTGACGGTTTTGAAGCATTTTTGAATGGAAAAAATGTGAAGACGATACCGGGAACAACCTCGGCGGAATCTATCATCGATTATTTCAAAAATCATAAACCTGTCACCCCAGACTTAACTAAACGAGTAATGGACGTCGCCAAATAAAATATCATTTATCAGTCTATTTATTTAACAAGGAATGCGAATGAAAACAGTGCAGCGTACTTTACTTGCCGCAACATTGCTGACTATTTTTTCGGTCTCAGCCATGGCGCAGGATGTCACGATTATTTATACCAATGATCTTCACGCTCATGTGGATTCTTATAAAGTGCCGTATATCGCAGACGGAAAACGCGACATTGGCGGCTTTGCCAATATATCTACTTTAGTAAAACAAGAGAAAGCGAAAAATAAAGCCACCTTTTATTTTGATGCTGGAGACTATTTCACCGGCCCTTATATCAGCAGTCTGACAAAGGGCGAAGCAATAATTGACATTATGAATACCATGCCTTTTGACGCAGTATCAATCGGTAATCATGAGTTTGACCATGGCTGGGATAATGCCCTGCGACAATTAAGCAAAGCGAATTTTCCTGTTTTATTGGGCAATGTTTATCATAAAGAGAGTGAGAAACCCTTCTGGAACAAGCCCTACACCATCCTGGAAAAAGATGGCATCAAGATTGGTATTATTGGGCTACACGGCGTATTTGCATTTAATGATACGGTCTCGGAGCTCTCTCTCCAGGGACTCGATAATGACAATAATAACCGCTTTGATAAATCTTCCGAGACCCTTAAGAATCAGGGGATTGAAGCACGTGATGAAGTGAAGTATTTGCAGCATTATATCGACGAGTTACGTGATAAGGTTGACCTCACTGTGGCGCTGGTTCATGAAGGCGTTCCGGCGCGTCAGTCCAGCATTGGCAATACAGATGTTAGACGCGCTCTTGATAAAGATATTCAAACCGCTAGCAAGGTGAAAGGATTGGATATTCTGATTACCGGGCATGCCCACGTCGGAACGCCAGAGCCAATCAAAGTCGGCAACACCTTAATCCTTTCAACTGATAGTGGCGGTATCGATATTGGTAAATTAGTCCTTGATGTCAACCCTACAGCTCGTACCCATAAAATGAAGAGCTTTGAGCTGAAAACAGTTTATGCCGATGAATGGATACCCGATCCAACGACACAAAAAGTTATCAATGGCTGGAATAAAAAACTGGCGGATATTGTACGCCAACCAGTGGGTGAATCATCGATTGCATTAACTCGCGCCTATGGTGAGTCATCGCAACTAGGCAACCTGTTTACCGATGCAATGCTTGTCGCTGCTCCGACTGCACAGATTGCATTGATAAACTCCGGCAGCTTACGTGCGGATATAAATGCAGGCACGATTACCTTTGGCGACATTACCAGTACATTCCCCTTCAAGAATGAACTTACTGAAATGGATCTCAGCGGTAAGGATCTGCGTAACCTACTGGAACACGGGGCATCGCTTACCAATGGCATCCTGCAAATGTCAAAAGGCGCAGAAATGCGCTATACCCCGCAGAAACCAGTAGGTCAGCGCATAGTATCTTTTAAAATTAATGGTGAAGAGATCGTTGATACGAATATTTACCATGTTGCAACAACGACTTTCCTTGCACTGGGGGGCGATGGTTTTCTGGCATTCAAAGAAGGGAAAAATGTTCAGGTCCGCGCCGGAAATAACATGTCCGATGTCGTGATCGATTATTTGAAGAAAGGCCACAAGATTACGCCTGCACAGGTAAATGAAATGCGGGTGGACGTTAGCAAATAATAAAAAAATTATAATGCCATTCATTCACTGAATGGCATTATTTTTCTCTAAATCAACAATAAATAATGAGATATATTTATGTGTATAAAAAAGCACGGGATAGCTTTATCGATTCTATTAATACCTTGCATTGGAAACGCTCAGGAAATTAAAAGTGAGGAAGGCTGGTTACATCAAAGCTTGAATGTCATTGGTCGCACAGACTCTCGCTTTGGCCCAAGGCTGACTAACGACCTCTACCCTGAATATACTGTAGCAGGAAGAAAAGACTGGTTTGATTTTTATGGTTATGTTGATCTACCAAAATTCTTTGGCGTCGGCAGTCACTATGATGTTGGGATCTGGGATGAGGGCTCACCACTATTTACGGAAATAGAACCTCGGTTTTCCATTGACAAATTGACCGGATTAAATCTTGCGTTCGGCCCTTTTAAAGAATGGTTCATTGCAAACAACTATGTCTATGATATGGGTGACAACCAGTCATCCCGGCAAAGTACATGGTATATGGGGCTTGGTACAGATATCGACACGGGTCTACCAATTAAGCTTTCTGCCAATATATACGCCAAGTATCAGTGGCAAAACTATGGTGCCGCTAATGAAAATGAATGGGACGGATATCGATTCAAAATAAAATATAGCATTCCTCTTACCCATTTATTCGGAGGGCGATTGGTATACAATAGTTTTACTAACTTTGATTTTGGCTCCGATCTTGCGGACAAATCACACAATAATAAACGAACCAGTAATGCTATTGCTTCAAGCCATATCCTTTCCCTGCTATATGAACACTGGAAATTTGCATTTACACTACGTTATTTTCACAACGGTGGACAATGGAATGCTGGGGAGAAAGTTAACTTCGGAGATGGTCCATTTGAATTAAAAAACACAGGATGGGGAACCTATACTACTATTGGTTATCAATTTTAAATCAGGTGATGTTTTAGATATTTTTACTTAATGCCATTTTGTAATTGTCATAAATAACTTCACCATTCACACTGTGAATTCATCGCTCAACACAAAAGCCCCCTTATTACCGGGGCACTGACCAAAGGCAAAATGACAATCAATCACCACCTCCGCAGGAGGTGGTTTAGAGGTGACAACAAAAGCTGGCAACTGCCAGCTTTTGTTCAATAATCACTACAACAACTGCGCCAGACGGTTAATATCCGACTGAATCGCCCCAGCGGTGACGTCGCGCCCTGCACCTGGCCCGCGGATCACCAGCGGGTTGTCGCGATACCAGCGGCTTTCGATGGCAAAGACGTTATCGCACGGTAGTAGTGATGCCAGCGGATGGTCTTCACGCACCGCTTCCACGCCCACTCGCGCTTTGCCGTTGGCATCGAAACGCGCCACGTAGCGCAACACCAGCCCCATTTCACGGGCCGCTTCCAACCGTTGTACCATCTGCTCATTAAGTTCATCGCCATTTTCAAAGAAATGGTCGATGCTTCCACCTTCGCAATGGGTTGGCACCAGTGATTCAACACGCACCTGGTCCGGTTCAATGTTGTAACCCGCTTCACGCGCCAGAATCACCAGCTTGCGCATCACATCTTTGCCGGAGAGGTCATCACGCGGGTCAGGTTCAGTTAAGCCCTGCTGCCACGCCTGATCCACCAGCTCAGTAAACGGCACGCTACCGTCGAATTGCAGGAACAGCCAGGAGAGCGTGCCGGAGAAGATCCCGCTGATCGACAAAATAGTGTCGCCGCTGTCGATCAGATCGCGCACGGTATGGTTGATCGGCAAACCTGCGCCGACGGTGGCGTTGTATAGCCAGTGACGCCCGGTTTTTTCGAACGCGTCGTGGATCTGGCGATATTTATTGCTGTCGCTCGCTCCCGCCAGTTTGTTGGCACTGATGACGTGGAAACCGTGGCTGGCGAAATCGAGATACTGATCAGCAAGCTGCTGGCTGGCAGTAACGTCCAGCACAACTAAATCATCATACGGATGGGCACGCATCCACAGGAATAGCGACTCTTCATCCTGTTCGACGGCTTCATCATTAAAGAAGGCTAGCGCACGGCTGGCGTCCAGCCCGTCATAGCTCAACAGGCTGCGACGGCTGTCCACCACGCCTGCCAGCACAAATTCAAAGCCGGTGCGCGCCGAGAGCGTGCTCTGCTCACGGGCGAACAGTTCCAGCCAGCGGGAACCGATATTGCCCTTACCGAACAATACCAGGCCGATGCGTTTTTCTGCGCGGAAGACGGACTGATGCAGCCCCTGAATCAGGCTTTCGGTCGGGCCGGTGCGCAGTACTGCCACCAGGCTGATGCCGTCATCGGACTGCCAGGTAAACTCGACCGGCTGGCCTTTCAGTTGCTGCCAGAAGCGGTGGCAATGCAGCGGGTTACGGGTGACGCCCGCCCCAACCATCGCCACCAGCGCCAGCCCCTGACGCAGACGCAGTTCGCCGGGTAATCCTGCTTCGTCGAGGATTTTCAGCGCACTGTCGGCCACTTCCGAGGTGTAGCAAAATTGCAGCAACTGGCGATCGTTATGCACGCCAACTGCCAGTGGGCGCACCTGAGCACGTTTCAGGATTTGGTCGATCTCTTTATGCGCCAGTTTAAAATCCTGACTGGCGGGCACCTGAAACTCAATCAAACAGACATCATCGTGGCTGGTGACAATACGCGCGCCAGTACCTGAGGCCAGCACGCGTTCAATGCGCGTGGAACCTTGATCCGGCGTGTAGCTACAGCGCAGCTGCAGGTCGATTTCGCTGCCAGAAACTGGCTGTAAAGTACGGGCGTGAAGAACGGGGGCCGCCAGACGCGCCAGTTCGCTGGCTTCATCCAGACGCAGCAACGGCAGCAGGCAGGCGTCTTTCACTTTACGCGGGTCGGCGCTATATACCCCGGCGACATCGCTCCAGATGGTTACGCGGGAAACTCCCGCCAGCGCACCGATTTGTGTCGCGGAATAGTCGGAACCGTTACGCCCCAGCAGCACCGTTTCACCGGCGTTGTTGCGGCTGATAAATCCGGTCACCACCAGGCGTTTGCCCGGATGTTGCACCAGTAGTTGTTGCAGCAATGGGTACGAAAGGCCTTCATCAACCTGTGGTTGCGCGGCACGTTCAGCGCGTAAAAACTCGCGGGCATCAAGCCAGGCCGCAGGCAATCCTTGTTGATTAAGCACCGCAGACATTAAGCGTGCCGACCACACTTCCCCGTGGCCCACCACTTCTGCATACACCGCATCATTAATACCGCTGTCGAGCAGCGCCGCGAGGCGTTCCAGATCGCTGACAAAGGCGCTAATGAGGCTATCGGCTTCTTCGGCGGGTAGCAGGCCGCTAATCAGATCGCACTGATAGCGACGCAGCGTTTGTTGAACCTGATGCGCAGAGAGACGATCGGCCTGGCTTAGTTTCAACCAGTTAATCAACTGGTTAGTGGTGCTACCGGCGGCGGAAACCACCATCATATCGTCAGGCTGAGAGTACTCCGCCATAATGCCCGCGACACGCAAATAACACTTCACATCAGCCAGACTACTGCCACCAAATTTATGCAGTTGACGACCTTTCGCCCCTGCCTGCGCAATCACACTCATTTTTACCCCTTGTTTGCAGCCCGGAAGCCATTTTCCAGGTCGGCAATTAAATCTTCGCCATCTTCAATACCGGTGGAGATACGCAGCAGCGTCTCGGAGATCCCGGCGGCAGCACGCGCTTCTGGCGCCATGCCTGCATGTGTCATGGTTGCGGCGTGAGAGATTAAACTTTCCACTCCCCCTAATGATTCCGCCAGCGTAAACAACGACAACCCGCCCAGGAAACGACGCAGCGTCTGCTCATCGCCATCCAGTTCAAAACTCAACATTGCGCCAAAGCCTTTTTGCTGGCGCGCAGCAATTTCATGCCCCTGATTTTCCGGCAGCGACGGGTGATACAGTTTTTTCACTAACGGCTGGGTTTGCAGATATTTCACTATCGCCTGCGCGTTGCGCTGCGCCAGCTCCATACGCGGCACCAGCGTTCGCAAACCGCGCAGCAACAAATAACTGTCAAACGCGCCGCCCGTCACGCCAATATTGTTTGCCCACCAGGCCAGTTCGGTGACAACGTCCGGGTCTTTAGCAATCACCACGCCAGCCACTACATCTGAGTGACCGTTCAGATATTTCGTGCATGAATGCAACACCAGATCGGCACCTAATGCCAGTGGATTTTGTAATGCCGGGCTTAAGAAGGTGTTATCCACCACGCTCACCGCCCCGACTTCCCTTGCCAGATGGCAGATTTTCGCAATATCCACGACGCGTAACAATGGATTACTTGGGCTTTCTACCAGTACTAGTTTGGGTTTTTCTGCCAGTGCAGCCTGCAATGCCTGCTCATCTCCTTGATCAACAAACAGCACGCGATAACAGCCGCGTTTCGCCAGGCTGTCGAACAGGCGATAGCTGCCGCCGTAGCAGTCGTGCGGCGCAACCAGCAAATCGCCAGGTTTCAAAAAGACGGTCGTTACCAGGTGGATGGCAGACATGCCGGTATTAGTCAGCACTGCACCAGCACCGCCTTCCAGTTCAGCCAGCGCACGCTGAACCACATCGCGCGTTGGGTTTCCGCGACGCGAGTAATCATGCGCGCGCGGTTCATTAAATCCGGTAAAGTTATAGGTGCTGGAAAGATGGATGGGAGGGACAACGCAACCATACTGTTCGTCGTCATTTAACCCGCTACGCACTGCAATGGTGGCCTGTTTACGCGTCATGTGATGAAGTTCCCTGGGCTTGGTCGGTGAAATGTCAGGCACCAGAGTAAACATTGTGTTAATGGACGTCAATACATCTGGACATCTAAACTTCTTTGCGTATAGATTGAGCAAATCCCAAATAGCCGTTAAAATTATATGCATTATCACGCCGACAGGTGCATTACACGATGTCACGGTAACGCCTGTACGGTAAACTATGCGGGTTTACGGTCAGTACCCACATAAATTGTGTGGTCTGGTCTCAATTTATTGACGAAGAGGATTAAGTATCTCATGGCTGAATGGAGCGGCGAATATATCAGCCCATACGCTGAGCACGGCAAGAAGAGTGAACAAGTCAAAAAGATTACGGTTTCCATTCCTCTTAAGGTGTTAAAAATCCTCACCGATGAACGCACGCGTCGTCAGGTGAACAACCTGCGTCACGCTACCAACAGCGAGCTGCTGTGCGAAGCGTTTCTGCATGCCTTTACCGGGCAACCTCTGCCGGATGATGCCGATCTGCGTAAAGAGCGCAGCGACGAAATCCCGGAAGCGGCAAAAGAGATCATGCGTGAGATGGGGATTAACCCGGAAACGTGGGAATACTAAAGCGGAAAAGAGCGGCGCGGAGTTAACCAGCCGCTTTTTTCATACATGGACGTTTAACTATGAAATACAGGCTACTGATCCTCAGCCTGCTGGTTTCTGTGCCTGCCTTTGCCTGGCAGCCGCAAACTGGCGACATCATCTTTCAAATCTCTCGCTCATCGCAAAGTAAAGCGATCCAACTGGCGACCCATTCCGATTACAGCCACACCGGTATGCTGGTGATGCGTAACAAAAAGCCCTACGTTTTTGAAGCGGTCGGCCCGGTGAAATACACCCCGCTCAAGCAGTGGATCGCCCATGGTGAAAAGGGCAAATACGTTGTTCGCCGCGTTGAAGGCGGACTGAGTGTTGAACAACAGCAAAAACTGGCGCAAACGGCAAAACGTTATCTCGGCAAACCGTACGATTTCAGCTTCTCGTGGAGTGATGATCGCCAGTACTGTTCGGAAGTAGTGTGGAAGGTTTACCAGAACGCACTGGGAATGCACGTGGGTGAACAGCAAAAACTGAAAGAGTTCGATCTCAGCAACCCGCTGGTTCAGGCGAAGCTCAAAGAACGTTACGGGAAAAATATTCCGCTTGAGGAAACGGTGGTCTCGCCACAAGCCGTTTTCGATGCGCCACAACTCACCACAGTCGCCAAAGAATGGCCGCTGTTTTCGTGGTAATACGACCAAAATTCAGACACAAAAAAAGCGCCGTGCGGCGCTTTTTTCGGAAATCCGGTCTTATTTGCTGCCCGGGATGTTGAAACGCTTGTTGAAGCGGTCAACACGGCCACCGGTAGCAACATCACGCTGTTTGCCAGTGAAGAACGGGTGGCACTTGCTGCACACGTCGAGGTTCAGATCATGACCAACGGTGGAGCGGATTTTCATTACGTTACCGCAAGAGCAGCTAGCAGTAATTTCTTCGTATTTCGGGTGAATATCTTTTTTCATGGGAAAACCTCGGTTTAAGGCCGCGTCGCTCTTCCAGCCCTAACGCCAGACACCACGCGATGTTAAAAGTATAGCTTCAATACGATCATTTCGTACGAAGGCGCGAAATCATACAGAAATTAACCAGCGTATGCAAACTGATCCGCACTCTTCTACGGCAATGTGTATACTAACCCACCGAATTTCAAGTCAGGATGATGCTATGCCCGTTGCCCACGTTGCCTTGCCCGTTCCGCTTCCTCGTACCTTTGACTATCTGCTGCCAGAAGGCATGACGGTTAAAGCCGGGTGTCGCGTGCGCGTGCCGTTTGGCAAACAGCAGGAGCGCATCGGGGTTGTGGTGTCAGTTAGCGATGTCAGCGAGCTGCCGCTTAACGAGCTGAAAGCGGTAGTTGAAGTGCTGGACGTTGAGCCGGTATTTACTCACTCCGTCTGGCGATTACTGCTCTGGGCCGCAGATTACTATCATCATCCGATTGGCGATGTGCTGTTTCATGCCTTGCCGATTTTACTACGCCAGGGGCGGCCTGCGGCGAACGCGCCGATGTGGTACTGGTTTGCCACTGAACAAGGTCAGGCGGTGGATCTGAACAGCCTGAAACGCTCACCCAAGCAACAACAGGCGCTGGCAGCGTTACGGCAAGGCAAAATCTGGCGTGATCAGGTTGCCACGCTCGAATTTAATGATGCCGCGTTGCAGGCGCTGCGCAAAAAAGGTCTGTGTGATTTAGCAAGTGAAACACCAGAGTTTAGCGACTGGCGCACGAACTATGCCGTTTCTGGTGAACGGTTGCGATTGAATACCGAACAGGCCACCGCCGTTGGCGCAATTCATAGCGCGGCAGATACTTTTTCTGCCTGGCTGCTGGCGGGTGTTACCGGTTCCGGTAAAACGGAAGTCTATTTAAGCGTGCTGGAAAACGTGCTCGCTCAGGGCAAACAGGCGCTGGTGATGGTGCCGGAAATCGGCCTGACACCGCAAACTATTGCCCGTTTTCGTGAGCGGTTTAATGCGCCAGTGGAAGTTCTGCATTCCGGCCTGAACGACAGCGAGCGTCTTTCGGCGTGGTTGAAAGCGAAAAATGGTGAGGCGGCGATTGTGATCGGCACCCGCTCCGCGCTGTTTACGCCGTTTAAAAATCTCGGTGTGATTGTCATTGATGAAGAGCACGACAGTTCCTACAAACAGCAGGAAGGCTGGCGCTATCATGCCCGCGACCTGGCGGTGTATCGTGCGCACAGCGAGCAAATCCCGATTATTCTTGGCTCCGCAACGCCCGCGCTGGAAACATTATGCAACGTCCAGCAGAAAAAATACCGCCTGCTACGCCTGACCCGTCGGGCAGGGAATGCGCGTCCGGCAATTCAACACGTGCTGGATTTAAAAGGTCAGAAGGTGCAGGCTGGTCTGGCTCCGGCGTTAATCACCCGTATGCGCCAGCATTTACAGGCCGACAACCAGGTTATCCTCTTTCTTAACCGCCGTGGCTTTGCGCCTGCCTTGCTGTGCCACGACTGCGGCTGGATTGCCGAATGCCCACGTTGCGATCACTACTACACGCTGCATCAGGCGCAACAGCATTTGCGCTGTCACCACTGTGACAGCCAACGCCCGGTGCCGCGCCAGTGCCCTTCCTGCGGCTCCACGCACCTGGTACCCGTGGGGCTGGGCACCGAACAGCTTGAACAGACGCTCGCGCCAATGTTCCCTGGTGTGCCCATTTCTCGTATCGACCGCGATACCACCAGCCGCAAAGGGGCGCTGGAACAACAACTGGCGGAAGTACATCGCGGCGGTGCGAGGATTTTGATCGGCACGCAAATGCTGGCGAAAGGTCACCACTTTCCGGATGTGACGCTGGTGGCATTACTGGACGTAGACGGCGCGCTGTTTTCTGCCGATTTTCGCTCGGCAGAGCGTTTCGCCCAGGTTTACACCCAGGTCGCCGGTCGTGCCGGGCGTGCGGGTAAACAGGGTGAAGTGGTGCTGCAAACGCACCATCCGGAACATCCTCTGTTGCAAACATTGCTCTATAAAGGCTACGACGCCTTTGCCGAACAGGCGCTGGCTGAACGACGCATGATGCAACTGCCGCCGTGGACCAGCCATGTGATTGTGCGTGCGGAAGATCATAACAATCAGCACGCGCCGCTGTTCCTGCAACAGTTGCGTAATCTGATCCTCGCCAGCCCGCTTGCAGACGACAAACTGTGGGTTCTCGGTCCGGTTCCGGCACTGGCCCCTAAGCGTGGTGGCCGCTGGCGCTGGCAGATATTGTTGCAGCACCCTTCCCGCGTGCGCTTGCAACACATCATTAGTGGTACGCTGGCGCTCATCAATACAATACCGGATTCCCGTAAGGTGAAATGGGTGCTGGATGTCGATCCCATCGAGGGCTAATGCGCAAACGATGCGAGGCGGATCGAAAAATTCAATATTCATCACACTTTTCATGAAAATTCTGTAACCGTTTTCACGCGCTATCTGCTAAAAATGTTGCCGATGTGAAGTAAACATGGAAGTAGTACGCCTGCCGTGCCGGGCGAGGAGTGAGTGTGAAAGCGAAGAAGCAGGAAACTGCCGCGACCATGAAAGACGTTGCCCTGAAGGCAAAAGTCTCTACAGCGACCGTCTCCCGAGCATTAATGAATCCCGATAAAGTCTCCCAGGCCACCCGTAATCGGGTTGAAAAAGCGGCCCGGGAAGTAGGTTATTTGCCGCAGCCTATGGGGCGCAACGTCAAGCGTAATGAATCCCGTACCATTCTGGTGATTGTCCCGGATATCTGCGATCCCTTCTTTAGCGAAATTATTCGCGGTATCGAAGTTACGGCGGCAAATCACGGATATCTGGTGCTGATTGGCGACTGTGCGCATCAAAATCAGCAGGAAAAAACCTTTATCGATTTGATCATCACCAAGCAAATTGATGGCATGTTGCTGCTGGGTTCAAGGCTGCCGTTTGATGCCAGCATTGAGGAACAGCGTAATCTGCCGCCGATGGTGATGGCGAACGAATTTGCACCGGAACTGGAGCTACCAACAGTTCATATCGACAATCTGACCGCCGCATTTGATGCAGTAAATTATTTATATGAGCAAGGGCATAAACGGATTGGCTGTATAGCCGGTCCCGAAGAGATGCCGCTGTGTCACTACCGCCTGCAAGGCTACGTTCAGGCGCTGCGTCGCTGCGGCATTATGGTTGATCCGCAATACATCGCCCGTGGCGACTTCACCTTCGAAGCCGGAAGCAAAGCAATGCAACAGCTGCTTGATCTTCCACAACCGCCTACTGCTGTCTTCTGCCATAGTGATGTGATGGCGCTCGGCGCACTTTCTCAGGCAAAACGCCAGGGGCTGAAAGTCCCGGAAGACCTTTCCATAATCGGTTTTGATAACATCGACCTGACGCAATTTTGTGATCCGCCGCTGACAACCATCGCGCAGCCGCGTTACGAAATCGGTCGGGAAGCTATGCTGTTATTGCTTGATCAAATGCAGGGGCAACACGTTGGCAGTGGCTCTCGTTTAATGGACTGCGAACTTATCATCCGGGGATCAACGCGCGCGTTACCTTAAAGTAAACCTTTAAGACTGCCGTGACTGGTCAAAGGCCCGCCGCTTAAGTAACATGGCGGGCTGACGAACGAATAAATACAGCGAAACGATAGTGGCACAACGAGATTATGTACGCCGCAGCCAACCGGCACCTTCGCGGCGAAAAAAAAGCACCTCACGGAAAAAGCAACGAAATCTGCCTGCGGTTTCTCCCGCAATGGTCGCTATTGCTGCCGCCGTTCTTGTGACCTTTATCGGTGGTCTGTACTTCATTACGCATCACAAGAAAGAAGAGTCCGAGACGCTGCAAAGCCAGAAAGTGACCGGAAACGGATTACCACCGAAACCAGAAGAACGCTGGCGCTACATTAAAGAGCTGGAAAGTCGCCAGCCGGGTGTGCGTGCACCAACAGAACCGTCTGCCGGTGGTGAAGTGAAAACGCCGGAGCAACTGACACCAGAACAACGTCAGCTTCTTGAACAAATGCAGGCCGATATGCGCCAGCAGCCAACGCAGCTGGTTGAAGTTCCGTGGAATGAACAGACGCCGGAACAGCGTCAGCAAACGCTTCAACGTCAGGCACAACAGCGTCAGATTCAGGCGGCTCAACAGCAGCAGCGTCAGGCTGAGCAGGCATATCAACAACCGCGTACCACGCAAGCGCAGCAACCACCGCGCCAGACGCAGCAGACTCGCCAGGCGGCTCAGCAGCCGTACCAGGATCTCCTGCAAACGCCAGCACACACTGCCGCGGCGCAGCCGAAGTCACAGCAAGTCGCGCCTGTTAGCCGGGCCGCTGACGCGCCAAAACAGACGGCGGAGAAAAAAGACGAGCGGCGCTGGATGGTACAGTGCGGTTCGTTCCGAGGCGCGGAACAGGCAGAGACGGTACGTGCTCAGCTGGCGTTCGAAGGCTTTGACTCGAAAATTACCACCAACAATGGCTGGAATCGTGTGGTGATTGGCCCGATTAAAGGGAAAGAAAATGCCGACGGCACCCTGAATCGCCTGAAGATGGCGGGTCATACAAACTGTATTCGACTCGCTACCGGGGGTTGAAACCCTCAAAATCCCCCCCATCTATAATTGCATTATGCCCCGTACTTTTGTACGGGGTTTGTACTCTGTATTCGTAACCAAGGGGTCAGCTCGTGACAACTATAGTAAGCGTACGCCGTAACGGCCATGTGGTCATCGCTGGTGATGGTCAGGCCACGTTGGGCAATACCGTAATGAAAGGTAACGTGAAAAAAGTCCGCCGTCTGTACAACGACAAAGTCATCGCGGGCTTTGCGGGCGGTACTGCGGATGCTTTTACGCTGTTCGAACTGTTTGAACGTAAACTGGAAATGCATCAGGGCCATCTGGTCAAAGCCGCCGTTGAGCTGGCAAAAGACTGGCGTACCGATCGCATGTTACGCAAACTTGAAGCACTGCTGGCAGTCGCGGATGAAACCGCTTCACTGATCATCACCGGTAACGGTGACGTGGTGCAGCCAGAAAACGATCTTATTGCTATCGGCTCCGGCGGCCCTTACGCCCAGGCTGCGGCGCGCGCGCTGTTAGAAAACACTGAACTAAGCGCCCGTGAAATTGCTGAAAAGGCGTTGGATATTGCAGGCGACATTTGCATCTATACCAACCATTTCCACACCATCGAAGAATTAAGCTACAAAGCGTAAGGATCTCCCATGTCTGAAATGACCCCACGCGAAATCGTCAGCGAACTGGATAAGCACATCATCGGCCAGGACAACGCCAAGCGTTCCGTGGCGATTGCACTGCGTAACCGCTGGCGTCGCATGCAGCTTAACGAAGAGCTGCGCCATGAAGTGACCCCGAAAAATATCCTGATGATCGGCCCGACCGGTGTCGGTAAAACTGAAATCGCTCGTCGTCTGGCTAAGCTGGCGAATGCGCCGTTCATTAAAGTTGAAGCGACCAAATTCACCGAAGTGGGCTATGTAGGTAAGGAAGTGGATTCTATTATCCGCGATCTGACCGATGCCGCCGTGAAAATGGTACGCGTCCAGGCTATTGAGAAAAACCGTTATCGCGCTGAAGAACTGGCAGAAGAACGTATTCTCGACGTGCTGATCCCACCGGCTAAAAACAACTGGGGACAGACCGAACAACAGCAGGAACCGTCCGCTGCTCGTCAGGCATTCCGCAAAAAACTGCGTGAAGGCCAGCTCGATGACAAAGAAATCGAGATCGATCTTGCCGCAGCACCGATGGGCGTTGAAATTATGGCGCCTCCGGGAATGGAAGAGATGACCAGCCAGCTGCAGTCCATGTTCCAGAACCTGGGCGGTCAGAAGCAAAAAGCGCGTAAGCTGAAAATCAAAGACGCCATGAAGCTGCTGATTGAAGAAGAAGCGGCGAAACTGGTGAACCCGGAAGAGCTGAAGCAAGATGCTATCGACGCTGTTGAGCAGCACGGGATCGTGTTTATCGACGAAATCGACAAAATCTGTAAGCGCGGCGAGTCTTCCGGTCCGGATGTTTCTCGTGAAGGTGTTCAGCGTGACCTGCTGCCGCTGGTAGAAGGTTGCACCGTTTCCACCAAACACGGGATGGTCAAAACTGACCACATTCTGTTTATCGCTTCTGGCGCGTTCCAGATTGCGAAACCGTCTGACCTGATCCCGGAACTGCAAGGTCGTCTGCCAATCCGAGTTGAACTGCAGGCACTGACCACCAGCGACTTCGAGCGTATTCTGACCGAACCGAATGCCTCTATCACCGTGCAGTACAAAGCATTGATGGCGACTGAAGGCGTAAATATCGAGTTCACCGACTCCGGTATTAAGCGGATCGCGGAAGCAGCATGGCAGGTGAACGAATCTACCGAAAACATCGGTGCTCGTCGTTTACATACTGTTCTGGAGCGTTTAATGGAAGAGATTTCCTACGACGCCAGCGATTTAAGCGGTCAAACCATCACTATTGACGCAGATTATGTGAGCAAACATCTGGATGCGTTGGTGGCAGATGAAGATCTGAGCCGTTTTATCCTATAATCGCGTTCAATCATTTTCATCATTGTTTGATGGGGCTGAAAGGCCCCATTTTTATTGGCGCGTATTATGACTGAACAACAAATTAGCCGAACTCAGGCGTGGCTGGAAAGTTTACGACCTAAAACCCTCCCCCTCGCCTTTGCTGCAATTATCGTCGGGACGGCGCTGGCATGGTGGCAAGGTCACTTCGATCCGCTGGTCGCCCTGCTGGCACTGATTACCGCCGGACTGCTTCAAATTCTCTCTAACCTCGCTAATGATTACGGCGATGCAGTAAAAGGCAGCGATAAACCTGACCGCATTGGCCCGCTACGTGGCATGCAAAAAGGGGTCATTACCCAGCAAGAGATGAAACGGGCGCTCATTATTACCGTCGTGCTCATCTGTCTCTCCGGGCTGGCACTGGTTGCAGTGGCGTGCCATACGCTGGCCGATTTTGTCGGTTTCCTGATTCTTGGCGGGTTGTCGATCATTGCCGCTATCACCTACACCGTGGGCAATCGTCCTTATGGTTATATCGGTCTGGGTGATATTTCCGTACTGGTTTTCTTTGGCTGGTTGAGCGTCATGGGCAGCTGGTATTTACAGGCTCATACATTGATTCCGGCACTGATCCTTCCGGCAACCGCATGCGGCCTGCTGGCAACGGCAGTACTGAACATTAATAACCTGCGTGATATCAATAGCGACCGCGAAAATGGCAAAAACACGCTGGTGGTGCGCTTAGGTGAAGTGAACGCGCGTCGTTATCATGCCTGCCTGCTGATGGGCTCTCTGGTGTGTCTGGCGCTGTTTAATCTCTTTTCACTGCATAGCCTGTGGGGCTGGCTGTTCCTGCTGGCGGCACCATTACTGGTGAAGCAAGCCCGTTATGTGATGCGGGAAATGGACCCGGTGGCGATGCGACCGATGCTGGAACGCACTGTCAAGGGAGCGTTACTGACTAACCTGCTGTTTGTTTTAGGGATATTCCTAAGCCAGTGGGCAGCATAACTGACAAATATCAATTAACAATTGATGATTTTGCCAACAGCCCACATAGCGCGATATACTGAAAATTCTCGCAGCAACTGAATGTTAAGCCTATGAAATACGATACTTCCGAGCTTTGTGACATCTATCAAGAAGATGTTAACGTCGTGGAACCGCTGTTCTCCAACTTTGGCGGACGGGCGTCGTTTGGCGGACAAATAATCACGGTAAAATGTTTCGAGGACAACGGGTTGCTGTACGATCTGCTCGAACAGAATGGCCGTGGTCGTGTTCTCGTCGTTGATGGCGGTGGTTCTGTTCGTCGCGCACTGGTCGATGCTGAGCTGGCGCGTCTGGCAGTACAAAATGAATGGGAAGGCCTGGTCATTTACGGCGCGGTGCGTCAGGTAGATGACCTGGAAGAGCTGGATATCGGCATCCAGGCGATGGCAGCAATTCCAGTCGGTGCCGCTGGCGAAGGCATTGGCGAAAGCGATGTCCGCGTTAATTTTGGCGGCGTCACCTTCTTCTCCGGTGACCATCTTTATGCCGACAATACCGGAATTATTCTTTCAGAAGATCCGCTGGATATTGAATAAGTACCTGCCATGCGTTAAAAGGGGAATTAAATTCCCCTTTTTTATATGCAAAATATTCATAAAGACTATCGTTTGTTTTTATTTAATTCATTTTAAATATCAATAGTTCACATCTGACAATATAAATTAATTATCGATAAATCATTTCATAAAAATATGCAGCATTAAAAATTAATGCTATATGGTAAATTAACTATTCTGGGAATAGGGATATGAATCATCGTTAGTAGCGAACGTATTATATAATAAGGGATTGATATGAGATACGTTATCTTATTAATACTATGGATAATAACTACTTTTCTTAGTCATCTTCAGCACAGCAACCTACTGTCTGGAGATCCTGGCATGGTTGGCGAGTATATCGGTTCAGTATTTCTGGGGCCGTTGTTACTTCCCGTGCTTGTGTCAGGTATTCTGTGCGCATTTATTAAAAAAAAACGTAACTTCGCCAGTTTTACTCGCGGGTGCTGTTGGGTATTGGGAATCCTGCTTTTATCCAAAGTCGGCAATACGTTTCGTATGTTTACCCCGTGGCAATATACCTTTGAGAATGCTGCGATAACAGTGACTATCCCGAACCGACACTGGAATACGGTTTCCATTAGTACTAATAAAACCATTGATATAAGAAGTGAGGATAATAGCGTCTTCATTTCTGCTTTCCGCCTGCCCGCAGGACGTAGCGCCGATGACCCGCTGGAAGCGTTAAAGAAGAAGCAGCGAGACAATCTCAAGGATCAATACAATGAGGAAGCCTTCCAGTTTCATGATTGTAATGCCAAACATTTCACCTGTAAGTATCAGGATGTGTTGATAAATTTTGATGGTCAGCAGAAAAGAACCATCAGTGTTTATCTTGAAGACACCCCCAGGGCTGTGGGGATCATTGCATTAATGGCGCCAGATACGGCAGATAAATATCGCCAACAGGCGATGGAGATTATGCTTTCCGCTAAAAATGCAGTGAAGTAAAAAATAAGGCGCCTTGCGGCGCCTCTGCGTGGAAGAGATTAAACCTCTTCCATGCGACCCAGCAGGGCCTGCAGACGTTCCTGCCAGCCGTTCTGCTGTTCTTTCAGATGGTTGTTCTCACGCTCCAGCTCTTCGCGCTGATGCTGGGCATTTTGAACTTCCTGCGACAGTGAGTTGTTTTTTTCTTTCAGCTCTTCGATTTCCATCTGCAACAGAGTGATGGTATCAATCGCCTGCTGTACTTTTGCTTCCAGTTTCTCAAACACTTCTAATGACATTGTCATACCTCTCCTGAATTGCAAGGCGTTGATGGATAAAAAATCCTCGTCCCGATTACCGGTGACGCCTTAATAAATACGAGCGCACTTTAGTTAGCTCCGATTGTATGAAGCCGCGCCATCGCTGTCCAGCGGCACGCCTTGCAGATTACGGTTTGCCACACTTTTCATCCTTCTCCTGGAGACATAATCCACGCAAATCGAAAATGTTAATAAATTTGTTGCGCGAATGATCTAACAAACATGCATCATGTACAATCAGATGGAATAAATGGCGCGATAACGCTCATTTTATGACGAAGCACACACATTTTAAGTTCGATATTTCTCGTTTTTGCTCGTTAACGATAAGTTTACAGCATGCCTACAAGCATCGTGGAGGTCCGTGACTTTCACGCATACAACAAACATTAACTCTTCAGGATCCGATTATGAGTCAAACATCAACCTTGAAAGGCCAGTGCATTGCTGAATTCCTCGGTACCGGGTTGTTGATTTTTTTCGGTGTGGGTTGCGTTGCAGCACTAAAAGTCGCTGGTGCGTCTTTTGGTCAGTGGGAAATCAGTGTCATTTGGGGACTGGGGGTGGCAATGGCCATCTACCTGACCGCAGGGGTTTCCGGCGCGCATCTTAACCCCGCTGTTACCATTGCATTGTGGCTGTTTGCCTGTTTCGACAAGCGCAAAGTTATTCCTTTCATCGTTTCACAAGTTGCCGGCGCTTTCTGCGCTGCGGCTTTAGTTTACGGGCTTTACTACAATTTATTTTTCGACTTCGAACAGACTCATCACATTGTTCGCGGCAGCGTTGAAAGTGTTGATCTGGCTGGCACTTTCTCTACTTACCCTAATCCTCATATCAATTTTGTGCAGGCTTTCGCAGTTGAGATGGTGATTACCGCTATTCTGATGGGGCTGATCCTGGCGTTAACGGACGATGGCAACGGTGTACCACGCGGCCCTTTAGCTCCCTTGCTGATTGGTCTACTGATTGCGGTCATTGGCGCATCTATGGGCCCATTGACGGGCTTTGCCATGAACCCAGCGCGTGACTTCGGTCCGAAAGTCTTTGCCTGGCTGGCGGGCTGGGGCAATGTCGCCTTTACCGGCGGCAGAGACATTCCTTACTTCCTGGTGCCGCTTTTTGGCCCTATCGTTGGCGCGATTGTAGGTGCATTTGCCTACCGCAAACTGATTGGTCGCCATTTGCCTTGCGATATCTGTGTTGTGGAAGAAAAGGAGACCACAACTCCTTCAGAACAAAAAGCTTCGCTGTAATATGACTACGGGACAATTAAACATGACTGAAAAAAAATATATCGTTGCGCTCGACCAGGGCACCACCAGCTCCCGCGCGGTCGTAATGGATCACGATGCCAATATCATTAGCGTGTCACAGCGCGAATTTGAGCAAATCTACCCAAAACCAGGCTGGGTAGAACACGACCCAATGGAAATCTGGGCCACCCAAAGCTCCACGCTGGTAGAAGTGCTGGCGAAAGCCGATATCAGTTCCGATCAAATTGCAGCTATCGGTATTACGAATCAGCGTGAAACCACTATTGTCTGGGAAAAAGAAACCGGCAAGCCTATCTATAACGCCATTGTCTGGCAGTGCCGTCGTACCGCAGAAATCTGCGAGCATTTAAAACGTGACGGTTTAGAAGATTATATCCGCAGCAATACCGGTCTGGTGATTGACCCGTACTTCTCTGGCACCAAAGTGAAGTGGATCCTCGACCATGTGGAAGGCTCTCGCGAGCGTGCACGTCGTGGTGAATTGCTGTTTGGTACGGTTGATACGTGGCTTATCTGGAAAATGACTCAGGGCCGTGTCCATGTGACCGATTACACCAACGCCTCTCGTACCATGTTGTTCAACATCCATACCCTGGACTGGGACGACAAAATGCTGGAAGTGCTGGATATTCCGCGCGAGATGCTGCCAGAAGTGCGTCGTTCTTCCGAAGTGTACGGTCAGACTAACATTGGCGGCAAAGGCGGCACGCGTATTCCAATCTCCGGGATCGCCGGTGACCAGCAGGCGGCGCTGTTTGGTCAGTTGTGCGTGAAAGAAGGGATGGCGAAGAACACCTATGGCACTGGCTGCTTTATGCTGATGAACACCGGCGAGAAAGCGGTGAAATCAGAAAACGGTCTGCTGACTACCATCGCCTGTGGCCCGAGCGGAGAAGTAAACTATGCGCTGGAAGGTGCGGTGTTTATGGCGGGCGCATCCATTCAGTGGCTGCGCGATGAGATGAAGTTGATTAACGACGCCTACGATTCCGAATACTTTGCCACGAAAGTGCAAAACACCAACGGTGTGTATGTGGTTCCGGCGTTTACCGGGCTGGGTGCGCCGTACTGGGATCCGTATGCGCGCGGGGCGATCTTCGGTCTGACTCGTGGAGTGAACGCTAACCACATTATACGCGCGACGCTGGAGTCTATTGCTTATCAGACGCGTGACGTGCTGGAAGCGATGCAGGCCGATTCTGGTATTCGTCTGCACGCCCTGCGCGTGGATGGCGGCGCAGTGGCGAACAATTTCCTGATGCAGTTCCAGTCCGATATTCTCGGCACGCGCGTTGAGCGCCCGGAAGTGCGCGAAGTCACCGCATTGGGTGCGGCCTATCTTGCTGGTCTGGCGGTAGGCTTCTGGCAGAACCTCGACGAGCTGCAAGAGAAAGCGGTGATTGAGCGCGAGTTCCGTCCTGGCATCGAAACCACCGAGCGTAATTACCGTTACGCTGGCTGGAAAAAAGCGGTTAAACGCGCGATGGCGTGGGAAGAACACGACGAGTAATATCAGGCATCTGAACCAATTGCCTGATACTGATCGCCTGATGCGACGCTTACGCGTCTTATCAGGCCTACGAGCCGATGCCATTTTGTGTAGGCCGTATAAGGCGTTCACGCCGCATCCGGCATGTCGTAGACTCTGAAATCGTGCGGGGGCAACCCCCGCACACATCAATAATCCTGCCCTTCCCCTGTGCTACACTTCGCGCCATTCCTTACTGCTTAGAGTTTGCTATGAGACGAGAACTTGCCATCGAATTTTCCCGCGTCACCGAATCTGCGGCGCTGGCTGGCTACAAATGGTTAGGACGCGGCGATAAAAACACCGCGGACGGCGCAGCGGTTAACGCCATGCGCATTATGCTCAACCAGGTCAACATTGACGGTACCATCGTCATTGGTGAAGGTGAAATCGACGAAGCGCCGATGCTCTACATTGGTGAAAAAGTCGGTACCGGTCGCGGCGATGCGGTAGATATTGCTGTTGATCCGATTGAAGGCACGCGCATGACAGCGATGGGCCAGGCTAACGCGCTGGCGGTGCTGGCAGTAGGCGATAAAGGCTGCTTCCTCAACGCGCCAGATATGTATATGGAGAAGCTGATCGTCGGACCGGGAGCCAAAGGCACCATTGACCTGAACCTGCCGCTGGCGGATAACCTGCGCAATGTTGCGGCGGCGCTCGGCAAACCGTTGAGCGAACTGACGGTAACGATTCTGGCAAAACCGCGCCACGATGCCGTTATCGCAGAAATGCAGCAACTCGGCGTGCGCGTATTTGCTATTCCGGATGGCGATGTGGCAGCCTCAATTCTCACCTGTATGCCAGACAGCGAAGTTGACGTGCTGTACGGTATTGGTGGCGCGCCGGAAGGCGTGGTTTCTGCGGCGGTGATCCGCGCATTAGATGGCGACATGAATGGTCGTCTGCTGGCACGTCATGACGTCAAAGGCGACAACGAAGAAAATCGCCGCATTGGCGAGCAGGAGCTGGCGCGCTGCAAAGCGATGGGCATCGAAGCGGGTAAAGTGTTGCGTCTGGGCGATATGGCGCGCAGCGACAACGTCATCTTTTCTGCCACTGGCATCACCAAAGGTGATCTGCTGGCAGGTATTAGCCGCAAAGGCAATATCGCCACCACCGAAACACTGCTGATCCGCGGTAAATCACGCACCATTCGTCGCATTCAATCCATCCACTATCTGGATCGTAAAGACCCGGAAATGCAGGTGCACATTCTCTGAGTGATTTGATCGATTGAGCCTTCCAGTCCTTCGGGACTGGAATTTTTTTGTTCGGAGAACGAAGATAAGGCAAGTCAATCAAAACAGGAGAAAAACATGGCTGATTGGGTAACAGGCAAAGTCACTAAAGTGCAGAACTGGACCGACGCCCTGTTTAGTCTCACCGTTCACGCTCCCGTGCTTCCATTTACTGCCGGGCAATTCACCAAACTAGGCCTTGAAATTGACGGCGAACGCGTCCAGCGTGCCTATTCCTACGTTAACTCTCCTGATAATCCCGATCTGGAGTTTTACCTGGTGACCGTCCCCGATGGCAAATTAAGCCCACGACTGGCGGCACTGAAACCGGGCGATGAAGTGCAGGTGGTTAGCGAAGCAGCTGGCTTCTTTGTGCTGGATGAAGTACCAGATTGCGAAACGCTATGGATGCTGGCAACCGGTACAGCGATTGGCCCTTATTTATCAATTCTGCAACTGGGCAAAGATTTAGATCGCTTCAAAAATCTGGTTCTGGTTCACGCCGCACGTTATGCCGCCGACTTAAGTTATCTGCCACTGATGCAAGAACTGGAAAAACGCTACGAAGGGAAACTGCGCATTCAGAAGGTGGTCAGTCGGGAAACGGCGGCGGGTTCGCTCACCGGGCGAATACCGGCGTTAATTGAAAGTGGTGAACTGGAAAGTGCGGTGGGCTTGCCGATGGATAAAGAAACCAGCCATGTGATGCTGTGCGGCAATCCACAGATGGTTCGCGATACGCAACAGTTGCTAAAAGAAACCCGGCAGATGACGAAACATTTACGTCGTCGACCGGGCCATATGACAGCGGAGCATTACTGGTAAGCGGTTACTTATCGATAAACGGCACGATGAGCAGATCCGCTTTCAACTTATTGATCATCCCGCGGTATGCTGGCATCAAACGGTTGATAAATGAGTGGTGATGACCACAGACAAGGAGGTCGCACTGCTCTTGTTGCATAATATCCAGCAGTGTTTCCGGCATTTCCCCACGTTCAATACGCAGTTTTGTCTTCGGCCATTGAATATTTTTCGTCAGTTTATACAGCTTGTTATCCGACTTATTCTTCAACAATTGAAGAATATCCTCTGTTGCAGGGAAGTAGATACCCGGATACAACTCGCTTAAGCCATCATCAATATGAATTAACGTCAGGTGAGCGTCATTATGTCTGGCGAGCTCCAGGGCTTTATTCACCAGTAAGGCATCTTCTTCATTCCCGGAAATTGCCACGCCAATGTGTTTATAAGCCATGTTTAACTCCTTCTAAAGCAACTCCATCAAGCTAACGAACGCAGTGATAACTCAAAAATAATCATCTCGGCCTGGCATGAGAAGGTGAAGGCCGCATCAAGCTCAACTTGCCCCTCCAGATCCTTAATCTTATAGGCCACGCTGGCCCCTTCATCCGCAGAGGATGCAGCGGCGGCAAGCTCTTTCAGTTTAGTCATAAAGGACTCTGCTTCTTCGCGGGTGGCAAAAAAGCGCGAAAACTTACTGGTACAGTTGTCGTTATCAATCACCGTACCGATATCAATCGCACATCCTTTAGTACTGCATTTATCTACGACATCTTTCATAGGGCACCTCTGTATATTCGCCTCTCTGTCGATTACGACTTAAGAATAATGCGCCGTTAAGGGAAGAACAAACAAGTAATGATCTTATGGATTACCATTTTTTTTGATATTGCTTAAGGTGAAGAGATCAGAAGGATTTTCCGGGCATTGTCATTTTCAACGTGGAAATAACAAACCCGGAAAAAAAATAGCAGTAAGAGATATATTAAAGGTTAATTACTTGATTTATTGTCGGCTTTATACTTCACATCCTGAGTGTCTTTACCATATTTATTTTCGCCTTGTGTGCCAACAAACGCACCAAGATCGATAAGCATCATCACCAGAATCAACGTCGGGACAAAACGCCCCACCGCCCATTGCCAGACACCAGGTAAAATCGCCCAGTTACCCGCCAGCAGCATCCACGCCACAATCATCAGAAATGCCCATGCGCCGGAACGCCCGCGATCATGCAAGCGCTTAACGGTTACTGCCGCTGTTGGCCAAAGCAAGCACACAAGGCAAAACGCCGCGGTCTGAATATCGAGTAAATTTTTACCCGCCAGTGAGAAAAGCACCAGCATGCCTGCGAACCACAGGCCTATCCAAATCCAGAAATCACGGCGTCCAATACGCCCTTTAAATGAAAATAACCATTGCTGTATGGTCATGTAAGTTCCTTGATGGTTGTCTTTTCCGGGATTCTACCCTTTTGACAAGGGCGACAGATATCGTTTTAATCGGAGCCAGTCATAACAAAAGGTACTGTCAATGAAGCCAGGGTGTACGCTGTTTTTTCTCTTATGTTCTGCATTAACCGTTACAACAGCGGCGCATGCACAAACACCAGGTACGGCAACGACCGCGCCTTATCTGCTGGCTGGAGCCCCTACTTTCGATCTCTCCATCAGCCAGTTTCGAGAAGACTTTAACAGCCAGAACCCCAGCCTGCCACTGAACGAATTTCGTGCCATCGACAGCAGTCCCGACAAAGCCAATCTCACTCGTGCTGCAAGTAAAATTAATGAGAACTTGTATGCTTCTACAGCGCTGGAGCGCGGTACCTTAAAAATCAAAAGCATTCAAATGACCTGGCTACCTATCCAGGGGCCAGAGCAAAAAGCCGCGAAAGCGAAAGCTCAGGAATACATGGCAGCGGTGATCCGCACACTCACCCCATTAATGACCAAAACACAAAGCCAGAAAAAACTGCAGTCGCTACTAACGGCGGGGAAAAACAAACGTTATTACACCGAGACCGAAGGTGCACTGCGCTATGTTGTCGCGGACAACGGCGAAAAGGGACTGACCTTCGCTGTTGAACCGATTAAGCTGGCGCTATCTGAATCGCTTGAAGGGTTGAATAAATGACAAAAAGCAAAGCCTTTCCGCGGATGAATCTCTATACTGTTTCACAGACCTGCTGCCCTGCGGGGCGGCCATCTTCCTTTATTCGCTTATAAGCGTGGAGAATTAAAATGCGACATCCTTTAGTGATGGGTAACTGGAAACTGAACGGCAGCCGCCACATGGTTCATGAGCTGGTTTCTAACCTGCGTAAAGAGCTGGCAGGCGTTGCTGGCTGTGCGGTTGCAATCGCACCACCGGAAATGTACATCGATATGGCGAAGCGTGAAGCTGAAGGCAGCCACATCATGCTGGGTGCGCAGAACGTGGATCTGAACCTGTCCGGCGCATTCACCGGTGAAACCTCTGCTGCTATGCTGAAAGACATCGGCGCACAGTACATCATCATCGGTCACTCTGAACGTCGTACTTATCACAAAGAGTCTGACGAACTGATCGCGAAAAAATTCGCGGTGCTGAAAGAGCAGGGTCTGACTCCGGTTCTGTGCATCGGTGAAACCGAAGCTGAAAACGAAGCGGGCAAAACTGAAGAAGTTTGCGCACGTCAGATTGACGCAGTGCTAAAAACTCAGGGTGCTGCAGCATTCGAAGGTGCGGTAATCGCTTACGAACCAGTATGGGCAATCGGTACTGGCAAATCGGCAACTCCGGCGCAGGCACAGGCTGTTCACAAATTCATCCGTGACCACATCGCTAAAGTTGACGCTAACATCGCTGAACAAGTGATCATCCAGTACGGCGGCTCTGTAAACGCGTCTAACGCTGCAGAACTGTTTGCTCAGCCAGACATCGACGGCGCGCTGGTTGGCGGTGCTTCTCTGAAAGCTGACGCTTTCGCAGTGATCGTTAAAGCTGCAGAAGCGGCTAAACAGGCTTAAGTCTGACAGGTGCCGGATTTCATATCCGGCACTTACTTTCCTTAACTCCTCGCCTTAACGCAAAATCTCACACTGATGATCCTGGATTTCCTCGGCTGAAGCACGGTTCAGCGTCAGTAGATTTCGTTGTGTCGCCAGCAACACAAACGAATTATCACTCTGCCGCACCATCGCCAGCCCGTAGCTTCCCATATGTTCCCGCGCCTCAGGCACTTCTTCTGCAAGCATCATAAATGGGCTGCGTTGTACCAGTTCGCTTTCCGTTACCCGACGCGCCAGGTATTCATGCCCGTGCAAACCACCTGGCAGTGGCAACCAGCGGCTGCTGATGTTCGCCAGATTGTTATCCAGCTGTTCGCGCACATCAGGACGAATACAAGAGATATGAATATGAAAATGGTTTTGCGTACGCCCGGTGCGAGAGTTGATCGCCAAAGAAACCGCGCGATCGGGAACCGGCTGGCCGTATTTTTTGCTCATAAAATCACGCGCCTGCCAGGCCAACCAAAAGAAGTTCGGCGTTGAAGGATCGGTCAACAAAGGACTTTCAGTACCGTTAATACGATACGTTGGCATCAACAGATATTGCAGTGGGCCATTAAGATCTTTTAAAACCACGTATCCGGCATTAGGTTTGACTTCCGCACATGGCGAAGGATTTTGATTTTGCTGCTGATTGGGCAAACATTCCTCAAGGACAATCTTACGTAATGTATCCGACTCTTCACCGGTTAATTTCCAGTAACCAATACCGGCAGCCACAACGGCGATAACTATCATCACCAAAAAAAGAAGACCCGCTTTTTTCATCTTTTTTTCCCTGTACCTCAAAGAGATGCAAGGGTAACGCAAAATCGTGACAAATAAAAAACCCGGTCGCGAGAAACCACCGGGTTTGATAATTATCCTGGGGAAATCAGCGTTTGCTGATCTGATCGAACGTACCGCCGTTAGCAAAATGCTCTTTTTGCGCTTTCGTCCAGCCGCCGAACTCTTCATCAATGGTGAATAACTTCAATTTTGGAAACGCATTTTCGTACTTTTTCGCTACCTCAGCGTCGCGCGGACGGTAGTAGTTTTTCGCGGCAATTTCCTGACCTTCTGGCGAGTAGAGATATTTCAGGTAGGCTTCCGCCACCTCTTTAGTACCTTTTTTCTCAACCACTTTATCGACCACCGACACGGTTGGCTCTGCGAGAATAGACTCACTCGGCGTGACGATTTCGAATTTATCTTTCCCCAGTTCATTCGCTGCCAGTAGAGCTTCGTTTTCCCAGGCGATCAGCACATCGCCAATCCCACGCTCGACAAAAGTGTTAGTGGAGCCGCGCGCACCAGAATCCAGAACTTCGACGTTTTTATACAGTGCCCGAACAAAATCCTGCGCTTTTGCCTGATCGTTGTTGTTGTGGTGCAGCGCGTAGCCCCAGGCAGCCAGGTAGTTCCAGCGCGCGCCACCAGAGCTTTTCGGATTAGGCGTGATCACCGAAACACCCGGTTTAATCAGATCGTTCCAGTCATGGATCTGCTTCGGATTGCCCTTACGTACCAGGAAAACAATGGTGGAAGTGTACGGTGCGGAGTTATCCGGCAGACGTTTGATCCACTCTTTATCAATCCGCCCGCGTTCCGCAATTGCGTCCACGTCATAGGCCAGAGCCAGAGTGACAACATCAGCTTCAATACCATTGATTACCGACGTCGCTTGTTTGCCTGAACCACCGTGTGACTGACGAATCACCACGTTATCGCCAGTTTGCTGTTTCCAGTGGGCGCTGAATGCCTTGTTGTACTGTTCGTACAATTCGCGCGTTGGATCATATGAAACGTTAAGAAGCTGAATATCCTTTGCCATAACGCTGGTTGCCGCCAGCAAAAATGTTAACCCTACGCCCCACTTGTTCATCGCCCGACTCTCTTATGTTGTGTTGTGATGAGCAAAGCGTGCCAGAAGGTTAACCAAACATTAAAGAATAAAAAAAGATTGGCTATAACTTGCGGGTATATGTTGGGGGATTAAAAAGGCGGAAGAAATCCGCCTCATATTGCTGACAAAGTGCGCTTTGTCCATGCCATATGCGGCGCGAACGCCTTATACGGCCTACAAAAGTTTGCAAATTCAATAAATTGCAGAATTCATGTAGGCCTGGTAAGCGAAGCGCATCAGGCATTTTGCTTCTGTCATCGGTTTCAGGCTAAAGGAATCTGCCTTTTTCCGAAATCATTAATACAGTTTTTTCGCGCAGTCCAGCCAGTCGCCTTTGAACGGACGCTTCATGTTTTCGATAGCGTCGATGATGTCGTGGTGAACCAGCTGTTCGTTCTGGATACCTACACAACGACCGCCGTAACCTGCCAGCAGCAGTTCAATGGCGTAAGCACCCATACGGGAAGCCAGAATACGGTCGTAAGGCACCGGAGAACCACCGCGCTGAATGTGGCCCAACACAGTTGCACGGGTTTCACGACCGGTTTCTTTCTCGATGAAATGCGCCAGTTCGTCAACATCACACATATGTTCGGTAATCGCCACGATCGCGTGTTTTTTACCTTTCGCGATACCCGCTTTGATTTCGTTTACCAGGTCTTCACGGCTGAATTCAACTTCCGGAACTACAACGAATTCACAGCCACCGGCAATGGCCGCAGCCAGGGTCAGATCGCCACAATAACGACCCATCACTTCCACCACGGAAATACGCTGGTGAGAAGAAGAGGTGTCACGCAGACGGTCGATCGCTTCTACAACGGTGCTCAGCGCAGTGAAGAAACCGATAGTGTAGTCAGTGCCTTTGATGTCGTTGTCGATAGTGCCCGGCAGGCCGATGCACGGGAAGCCCATTTCGGTCAGACGCATTGCACCCATGTAGGAACCGTCACCACCGATAACCACCAGCGCGTCGATACCACGTTTTTTCAGGTTTTCGATAGCCACGGCGCGGATGTTCTCGTCGCGGAATTCCGGGAAACGCGCAGAACCGAGGAACGTACCGCCACGGTTGATCATGTCAGACACGCTGTAACGGTCTAGCTGTACCATACGGTCTTCATACAGACCCAGATAGCCGTCATAAATACCCATTACTTCCAGACCTTCTGTCAGCGCAGAACGAACAACCCCGCGAATTGCGGCGTTCATGCCTGGCGCATCACCGCCGCTTGTCAACACACCGATTTTCTTAATCATGACTACCTCTGAACTTTGGAATGCAAAATGAAATCTGTTGCCGGAAGTCTTCTTGCACATCGAAGTGATCCAACGAATGTGCAAATAGTATAACAATCACTTCCTGCTGAATTGATTCAGGTCAGGCCAAATGGCGGTATTTTATACACAAAATGCGGGTCTGGCTCTCTTTTATACTGATTATGAAAGCATAGACCGTTTACCCTCCCTGGGTACGACGGAACAGGGATCCTGATGGATAATCACATCCGATCCCGGAAAACGCCGTAAAATAGCCTGCTCTACCTGATCCGCCACCATATGTGCCTGAACCAAAGGCAGAGAGTCTTCCATTTCCAAATGAATCTGAATAAAGCGGGTCGGCCCTGACTGCCGCGTGCGAAGATCGTGAGCGCCGCTAACACCCGGCCAGGAAGTCACGATATCAATAATTTCTTGCCGTTCCTCATCAGGTAATGCGCGATCCAGTAATGACTGTACCGCCTCATATCCCATGCGTAACGCGCTATATAAAATATAGATGCCGATTCCCAATGCAAACAGAGCATCGGCGCGATGCCAGCCGTACCAGGACAACCCCAGCGCCAGCAGAATTGCGCCGTTCATCATAACATCAGACTGGTAATGTAGCATATCAGCCCGCACCGCCTGGCTTTGCGTCCGGCGCACCACCCACCGCTGAAACGAGACAAGGATAATCGTACAAATTAGCGCCACAATTGTCACGATAACCCCGACGCCTGGATCTGTCATCGGTGTTGGAGATACCAGATGTTGAATACCCGTCAAAAACAGGAATAGTGCCGAACCGGAGATAAACATACTTTGCGCCAGCGCCGCGAGGGACTCAGCTTTACCGTGACCAAACGAGTGATTATCGTCGGCAGGTTGCAGGGAATATCGCACCACCAGTAAATTCGTCAACGACGCGCCGATATCCACCAGCGAATCCACCAGCGCGGCGAGAATACTCACCGACCCGGTATACCACCATGCAAAAATTTTAATCAGCAATAGCAGCGAAGCCATCGCCGTTGCAGCAATCGCCGCCCGACTGACCAGCCGTCCATAAGATTGATTCATAAATACTCCCGCTATCAACTGACGGTAGTATAACGGAAGCAAATCATCTGCAATGCATTAAGCAGTAGGCAAATTGAGGATAAAAAAAACCCCCACATCATGTGGGGGAAGACAGGGATGGTGTCTATGGCAAGGAAAACAGGGTTTACTACTGGGAACGTGAGTTGCTACTACTCAATAGCTTCAACGATGAACTTTTTTGCCATTGCGTCACGTCGCGCAACTGCTCCATTCGTTGTTGATGTTTCTCGTTTAAAACCGCTTGCTGCTCCGGCGTTAACAGGCGATACATTTGATTGCGGACTTTTGCCATCTCAACCTGACGAGCAATTTGCTCATTCGCCATTTTTTCTGCCTGTGCGCGCACAGCGTTTTCATCAAATTTTTCTGCGGTGACAAGGCGATGCATTGTCTCCAGTTCGCTAACATTAACAGGCGGCTGTTCGTGCCGGGCCTGTTGCATAAGATCTCGCATCTGCTGACGCTGATGTTCGGTTAAACTTATGCCGTCGAACATATGGCTCTGCGTACTGCGCTGCGTAAGTTCTTCACCCGGATGCCAGTTATCGCCTGAACCGACTTCAGCAGCGTGGCTTAATGAACTGACTGCCAGCGTTGAGGCCATGACGGCAGCGGTAACTATGCGCATCATTTGCTCCCAAAATCTTTCTGTCGCGATTCAACGATAGAGAGTTTACGATTCAGGCTGCAAACATGCGTCAGGGGGTGTAAAACAACGTAAAGTCATGGATTAGCGACGTCTGATGACGTAATTTCTGCCTCGGAGGTATTTAAACAATGAATAAAATCCTGTTAGTTGATGATGACCGAGAGCTGACTTCCCTGTTAAAGGAGCTGCTCGAGATGGAAGGCTTCAACGTGATTGTTGCCCACGATGGGGAGCAGGCGCTTGATCTTCTGGACGACAGCATTGATTTACTTTTGCTTGATGTCATGATGCCGAAGAAAAATGGTATCGACACATTAAAAGCACTTCGCCAGACACACCAGACGCCTGTCATTATGTTGACGGCGCGTGGCAGTGAACTTGATCGCGTTCTCGGCCTTGAGCTGGGCGCAGATGACTATCTCCCGAAACCGTTTAATGATCGTGAGCTGGTGGCACGTATTCGCGCGATCCTGCGCCGTTCGCACTGGAGCGAGCAACAGCAAAACAACGACAACGGTTCACCGACACTGGAAGTTGATGCCTTAGTGCTGAATCCAGGCCGTCAGGAAGCCAGCTTCGACGGGCAAACGCTGGAGTTAACCGGCACTGAGTTTACCCTGCTCTATTTGCTGGCACAGCATCTGGGTCAGGTGGTTTCCCGTGAGCATTTAAGCCAGGAAGTGCTGGGCAAACGCCTGACGCCTTTCGACCGCGCTATCGATATGCACATTTCCAACCTGCGTCGTAAACTGCCGGATCGTAAAGATGGTCACCCGTGGTTTAAAACCTTGCGTGGTCGCGGCTATCTGATGGTTTCTGCTTCATGATAGGCAGCTTAACCGCGCGCATCTTCGCCATCTTCTGGCTGACGCTGGCGCTGGTGTTGATGTTGGTTTTGATGTTACCCAAGCTCGATTCACGCCAGATGACCGAGCTTCTGGATAGCGAACAGCGTCAGGGGCTGATGATTGAGCAGCATGTCGAAGCGGAACTGGCGAACGATCCGCCCAACGATTTAATGTGGTGGCGGCGTCTGTTCCGGGCGATTGATAAGTGGGCACCGCCAGGACAGCGTTTGTTATTGGTGACCACCGAGGGCCGCGTGATCGGCGCTGAACGCAGCGAAATGCAGATCATTCGTAACTTTATTGGTCAGGCCGATAACGCCGATCATCCGCAAAAGAAAAAGTATGGCCGCGTGGAACTGGTCGGTCCGTTCTCCGTGCGTGATGGCGAAGATAATTACCAACTGTATCTGATTCGTCCGGCCAGCAGTTCTCAATCCGATTTCATTAACTTACTGTTTGACCGCCCGCTATTACTGCTGATTGTCACCATGCTGGTCAGTACGCCGCTGCTGTTGTGGTTGGCCTGGAGTCTGGCAAAACCGGCGCGTAAGCTGAAAAACGCGGCCGATGAAGTTGCCCAGGGAAACTTACGCCAGCACCCGGAACTTGAAGCGGGGCCACAGGAATTCCTTGCCGCTGGTGCCAGTTTTAACCAGATGGTCACCGCGCTGGAGCGCATGATGACCTCTCAGCAGCGTCTGCTTTCTGATATCTCTCACGAGCTGCGCACCCCGCTGACGCGTCTGCAACTGGGTACGGCGTTATTGCGCCGTCGTAGTGGTGAAAGCAAGGAACTGGAGCGTATTGAAACCGAAGCCCAGCGTCTGGACAGCATGATCAACGACCTGTTGGTGATGTCACGTAATCAGCAGAAAAACGCGCTGGTGAGCGAGACATTGAAAGCCAACCAGTTGTGGAGCGAAGTGCTGGATAACGCGGCGTTCGAAGCCGAGCAGATGGGCAAGTCGTTTACAGTTAACTTCCCGCCGGGGCCGTGGCCGCTGTACGGCAACCCAAACGCCCTGGAAAGCGCGCTGGAAAACATTGTTCGTAATGCTCTGCGTTATTCCCATACGAAGATCGAAGTAGGCTTCGCGGTAGACAAAGACGGTATCACCATTACGGTGGATGATGATGGTCCTGGCGTTAGCCCGGAAGATCGCGAGCAGATTTTCCGTCCGTTCTATCGCACCGATGAAGCGCGCGATCGTGAATCTGGCGGTACGGGCTTAGGGCTGGCGATTGTCGAAACAGCTATCCAGCAGCACCGTGGTTGGGTGAAGGCAGAAGACAGCCCGCTGGGCGGTTTGCGGCTGGTGATTTGGCTGCCGCTGTATAAGCGGAGTTAAACTCCGCATTTGTAGGCCGGATAAGGCGTTTACGCCGCATCCGGCGTTTGAGCAGAATGCCTGATGCGACGCTGATAGCGTCTTATCAGGCCTACTCTCCGGGGGTTATTTTCCCCACAACCGCCGTGAAAAATCTTCAATCTTGCCGCTAAGTCGGCGCTTCTGCATCGTTCGCGTCCAGCTTTTCGATAGTCCGGCTGCGGAAAGCAAACGGTGATACTGCTCATCATCAAACGGCATATGCCATGCGATAGCAGCAGCCTCCTGCACGGTCACATCACTGACACGAGAAACCAACTCCAGCGGCGCATCAGCAGATACCAACCCTGGCGCAATCACGCTATACAACCACCCCACTTTACCCGTGTTTTGCATCAACTGCGCTATATCGCTGATATCAAAATGGTAATTGAGTTTATAGCAAGGGGAGCGTGGCTGGCTGACCTGAATAAATGCCTCTCCCCAGCGGAAAATATCGCCAATATAAACATTACTTTCCGTCAGACCGTCGGTTGAGAGATTTTCGCCAAACGCAGGCGCAACAAACAACTCCGCCTGTTCCGGAAATTCCCGCGCCCAGTAGAGATAGTGCTCACGAGGATAATGACACAGCGCTCTGTCTGGCCCGCCGTGAACCTTCTTCTCCGCCTGCTCGTCACCTTCCAGCCCCAGCTCCGTCAGCATCAACTCACCATCAACCTGGATTTTGGCAATTGCGCTGGGTTTGCCTTCGGGATAAGCCTGAATCTTGCCCGTGTATACATCAACCGGATATCGCATCTGTTCCCTCTCCACGAGAAATTTCCCCATTAGACCATATTTATTTTATGTCAGGCGTGCTGTTTTCGCGGTATGTATCCAGGCAGGAGCTCAATCGCAAACCGGACGAACGTTAGTTCATCCGGCTGTGGGGATTAAGGAAGCAGGTTTATTTTACCGTGCCTAAAATTTCGATTTTCGCCACTCTGGCTTTGACTTTACGTGACCAGATAGAGGTAAGAATTGGCACCAGAATCGAAGTCACAATGACCGCCGTCGCTACCAGCGAAGTTGCTGCCGGAGCCATCGGTTTAAACGCAGGCACCATTTCAGCAATCAGCACAGGTGTCGCTACCGCGGCCCCTGCGGAACTGGAAGCGGCAATTCCGGCAGTACCATCGCCACCGCCAATCAATTTATCGGCGATAATCAACGGAATACCGGTCACGATAATTACTGCCACACCCAACAGGATCCCCAGCAAACCTGTCTGGGCAATTACAGTCAAATCAATGGTATTGCCCAGCGCGAAGGCAAAGAATGGAATCAGCGTCTGCACCGCTTTGCTGAAAAATTCTCGTAATTCAGGGTCAAGGTTCCCAAGGGCAAAGCCCACCAGGAACGGTAATACTGCGCCGACGAAAACATGCGGTTCAAACGAGGCAATCCCGGCAGTGCCCAGAATAATCATCGTCATGAGCGGCCCGGACTCCAATGACATCAACACAAATGCCCCAGCTTCTTCTTTCGTACCGTACTGCTGCATGATGGAAGCGTAAAGTCCGCCGTTGGTCATATCCATCGCCGCCACCAGCGCCAGCGTTGAAAGTCCGGCAAAGAATCCAACTTCAACACCATGTTCCGGAATAATGCGCGAGGCAATTGCCGCAACCACCCACGCGACGGCAATTTTTGTTACCACCAGCGTACCGGATTTACGCAATACCGTTCCCGTCGCGCTTAATTTTATTGACGCCCCCATGCAAAAAAACCACACCGCCAGAATGGGCACCGTACCGGTAATCATCCCGTTGGTGAATGATCCAAAATATTTCCCCGCCCCCGGCGAGAAGGTGTGGCACAGTGCGCCAAGGAATAGCGGGACGAGCATCATCCCCCCCGGGATTTTTTCAATCGAGCGTTTTATCTGCATTTCCATCACCTGTCGGCATATTTTTAAGGGCTGATGCGTAATTCCTCAACGGAGCATCAGTGTTGATGAAAACGAAGATAGACATTCATTTAATCAATAAAAGTGATCAAAACCACATCAATTGAAACACCGTTTTATTTTTATCGGATCATTGTTTTTATTTTGAAATTGATCACAAAAAAACCACCGCCGTTGGCGATGGTTCATTTTTTAAGCTGATATGCGGCGTAAACGCCTCATTGCAGCAGGCGGCAAATGATTATTTTTTCGCCGCGAAACGTGCCGCTGCTTCGTCCCAGTTCACCACGTTCCAGAACTCTTTGATGTAGTCAGGACGGCGGTTCTGGAATTTCAGGTAGTAAGCATGTTCCCACACATCCAGGCCCAGAATCGGGAAGCCGGAAGCGCCAGAAATAGCTTCACCCATCAGCGGGGAGTCCTGGTTAGCAGTAGAAACCACCGCCAGTTTATCGCCTTTCAGCACCAGCCATGCCCAGCCGGAACCAAAGCGGGAAGCTGCCGCTTTCTCAAATTCTGCTTTGAAGTTATCAACGGAGCCGAAGTCACGTTCGATAGCCGCTTTCAGGTCACCCTGTAAGGTGGTGCCTTTTTTCAGACCTTTCCAGAACAGGCTGTGGTTAGCGTGACCGCCAGCGTTGTTGCGCAGTACGGTTTTCTTGTCTGCTGGCAGCTGGTCCAGTTTGGCGATCAGCTCTTCAACCGGCAGGTTGGCAAATTCTGGCAGGCTTTCCAGCGCCGCGTTGGCGTTGTTGACGTAGGTCTGATGGTGTTTGGTGTGGTGGATTTCCATGGTCTGCTTATCGAAGTGCGGTTCCAGGGCATCGTAAGCATACGGCAGGGATGGCAGGGTATAGCTCATATTCATCTCCAGTATTGTCGGGCGGCCGATTGTTAATGCCGCGTAAGCAGTTGGTTCATTATAGTTAATTAAATGATATTGAAAATGATTATCAATGCCGTACTTTTCGTAAGGGTATGGTTTTGCAGGAAAATGCCCGAGATGTGAAGCAAATCACCCACTTAATGCCGTGATTGCCAGTAAATCGACAACGGCGGCAACAGGCGAAAGGTTAATCGACAGCACGATTTTTACACTCATCTCGTCGGAGATGTGACGCGGCGAAAAATGATGAGGATAAGAAGATGAGTAACGCGATTACGATGGGGATATTTTGGCATTTGATCGGCGCGGCCAGTGCAGCCTGTTTTTACGCGCCGTTCAAAAAAGTAAAGAAATGGTCATGGGAAACCATGTGGTCAGTCGGTGGGATTGTTTCGTGGATTATTCTGCCGTGGGCCATCAGCGCCCTGTTACTACCGAATTTCTGGGCGTATTACAGCTCGTTTAGTCTCTCTACGCTGCTGCCTGTTTTTCTGTTCGGCGCTATGTGGGGGATCGGTAATATCAACTACGGCCTGACCATGCGTTATCTCGGCATGTCGATGGGAATTGGCATCGCCATTGGCATTACGTTGATTGTCGGTACGCTGATGACGCCAATTATCAACGGCAATTTCGATGTTCTGATTAATACCGAAGGCGGACGCATGACGTTGCTCGGCGTTCTGGTGGCGCTGATTGGCGTAGGGATTGTAACTCGCGCCGGGCAGTTGAAAGAGCGCAAGATGGGCATAAAAGCCGAAGAGTTCAACCTGAAAAAAGGGCTGGTGCTGGCGGTGATGTGCGGCATTTTCTCTGCCGGGATGTCCTTTGCGATGAACGCCGCAAAACCGATGCATGAAGCAGCTGCCGCACTGGGCGTCGATCCACTGTATGTCGCTCTGCCAAGCTATGTTGTCATCATGGGAGGCGGCGCGATCATCAACCTCGGTTTCTGCTTCATTCGTCTGGCAAAAGTGAAGGATTTGTCGCTAAAAGCCGACTTTTCACTGGCAAAACCGCTGATCATTCACAACGTGTTACTCTCGGCACTGGGCGGTTTGATGTGGTATCTGCAATTCTTTTTCTATGCCTGGGGCCACGCCCGCATTCCGGCGCAGTATGACTACATCAGCTGGATGCTGCATATGAGCTTCTATGTATTGTGCGGCGGTATCGTCGGGCTGGTGCTGAAAGAGTGGAACAATGCAGGTCGCCGTCCGGTAACGGTGTTGAGCCTCGGTTGTGTGGTGATTATTGTCGCCGCCAACATCGTCGGCATGGG
This sequence comes from Escherichia sp. KS167_9B, assembly GCF_030295215.1. NCBI lineage: Bacteria > Pseudomonadati > Pseudomonadota > Gammaproteobacteria > Enterobacterales > Enterobacteriaceae > Escherichia > Escherichia sp. KS167_9B. The sequence goes on along the minus strand of NZ_AP025754.1, from coordinate 4,777,771 downwards.
CATGGCGAATTAATCTTTCTGCGAATTGAGATGACGCCACTGGCTGGGCGTCATCCCGGTTTCCCGGGTAAACACCACCGAAAAATAGTTACTATCTTCAAAGCCACATTCGGTTGAAATATCACTGATTAACAGGCGGCTATGCTGGAGAAGATATTGCGCATGACACACTCTGACCTGCCGCAGATATTGATTGATGGTCATTCCAGTCTGCTGGCGAAATTGCTGACGCAAAACGCGCTCACTGCACGATGCCTCATCACAAAATTCATCCAGCGCAAAGGGACTTTTCAGGCTGGCCGCCAGCCGGGTAATCAGCTTATCCAGCAACGTTTCGCTGGATGTTGGCGGCAACGAATCACTGGTGTAACGATGGCGATTCAGCAACATCACCAACTGCCCGAACAGCAACTCTGCCATTTCGTTAGCAAACGGCACATGCTGACTACTTTCATGCTCAAGCTGACCGATAACCTGCCGCGCCTGTGCCATCCCCATGCTACCTAAGCGCCAGTGTGGTTGCCCTGCGCTGGCGCTAAATCCCGGAATCGCCCCCTGCCAGTCAAGATTCAGCGTCAGCCGCTCCGGGCAATAAATAATATTCTGCAAAACCAGATCGTTAACGGAAGCGTAGGAGTGTTTATCGTCAGCATGAATGTAAAAGAGATCGCCACGGGTAATGCGATAAGGGCGATCGTTGAGTACATGCAGACCATTACCGCGCCAGACAATTACCAGCTCACAAAAATCATGTGTATGTTCAGCAAAGACATCTTGCGGATAACGGTCAGCCACAGCGACTGCCTGCTGGTCGCTGGCAAAAAAATCATCTTTGAGAAGTTTTAACTGATGCGCCACCGTGGCTACCTCGGCCAGAGAACGAAGTTGATTATTCGCAATATGGCGTACAAATACGTTGAGAAGATTCGCGTTATTGCAGAAAGCCATCCCGTCCCTGGCGAATATCACGCGGTGACCAGTTAAACTCTCGGCGAAAAAGCGTCGAAAAGTGGTTACTGTCACTAAATCCGCAGCGATAGGCGATGTCTGTAACGCTGGCCTCGCTGTGGCGTAGCAGATGTCGGGCTTTCATCAGTCGCAGGCGGTTCAGGTAACGCTGAGGCGTCAGTCCCGTTTTCTGCTTAAGCTGCCGATGTAGCGTACGCAGCGAAAGAGAAAATTGATCCGCCACGGCATCCCAATTTACCTCATCGGCAAAATGGTCCTCCAGCCAGGCCAGAAGCAAGTTGAGACGTGATGCGCTGTTTTCCAGGTTCTCCTGCAAACTGCTTTTACGCAGCAAGAGCAGTAATTGCATAAACAAGATCTCGCGACTGGCGGTCGAGGGTAAATCATTTTCCCCTTCCTGCTGTTCCATCTGTGCAACCAGCTGTCGCACCTGCTGCAACACGCTGTGGTTAACGCGCCAGTGAGACGGATACTGCCCATCCTGCTCTTGTGGCAGCAACTGATTCAGCCCGGCGAGAAACTGAAATCGATCCGGCGAGCGATACAGCACATTGGTCAGACACAGATTATCGGTATGTTCATACAGATGCCGATCATGATCGCGTACGAAACAGACAGTCCCACCGGTGATGGTATAGGGCTGCCCATTAAACACATGAATACCCGTGCCATGTTCGACAATCACAATTTCATGAAAATCATGATGATGTTCAGGAAAATCCGCCTGCGGGAGCCGGGGTTCTATCGCCACGGACGCGTTACCAGACGGAAAAAAATCCACACTATGTAATACGGTCATACAGGCCTCCTGATGTCGTCAACACGGCGAAATAGTAATCACGAGGTCAGGTTCTTACCTTAAATTTTCGACGAAAAACCACGTAAAAAACGTCGATTTTTCAAGATACAGCGTGAATTTTCAGGAAATGCGGTAAGCATCACATCACCACAATTCAGCAAATTGTGAACATCATCACGTTCATCTTTCCCTGGTTGCCAATGGCCCATTTTCCTGTCAGTAACGAGAAGGTCGCGAATTCAGGCGCTTTTTAGACTGGTCGTAATGAAATTCAGCAGGATCACATTATGACCTTTCGCAATTGTGTCGCCGTCGATCTCGGCGCATCCAGTGGGCGCGTGATGCTGGCGCGTTACGAGTGTGAATGCCGCAGCCTGACGCTGCGCGAAATCCATCGTTTTAACAATGGCCTGCATAGCCAGAACGGTTATGTCACCTGGGATGTGGATAGCCTGGAAAGTGCCATTCGCCTTGGATTAAACAAGGTGTGCGAGCAAGGGATTCGTATCGATAGCATTGGGATTGATACCTGGGGCGTGGACTTTGTGCTGCTCGACCTACAGGGTAAGCGTGTGGGTCTGCCCGTTGCTTATCGCGATAGCCGCACCCATGGTCTGATGACGCAGGCACAACAGCAACTCGGCAAACGCGATATTTATCAGCGTAGCGGCATACAATTTCTACCCTTCAATACGCTTTATCAGTTGCGTGCGCTGACGGAGCAACAACCTGAGCTTATTCCACACATTGCTCACGCTCTGCTGATGCCGGATTACTTCAGTTATCGCCTGACCGGCAAGATGAACTGGGAATATACCAACGCCACCACCACGCAACTGGTCAATATCAATAGCGACGACTGGGACGAAACGCTACTGGCGTGGAGCGGGGCCAACAAAGCCTGGTTTGGTCGCCCGACACATCCGGGTAATGTCATTGGTCACTGGATTTGCCCGCAAGGTAATGCAATTCCTGTCGTCGCCGTTGCCAGCCATGATACCGCCAGCGCGGTTATCGCCTCGCCGTTAAACGGTTCCCGCGCTGCATATCTCTCTTCTGGCACCTGGTCATTGATGGGCTTCGAAAGCCAGACACCATTCACCAATGACACGGCGCTGGCAGCCAACATCACCAATGAAGGCGGGGCGGAAGGTCGCTATCGGGTGCTGAAAAATATCATGGGCTTATGGCTGCTTCAGCGGGTGTTTCAGGAGCGGCAAATCAACGATCTTCCGGCGCTTATCGCCGCGACACAGGCACTCCCGGCCTGCCGCTTTATCATCAATCCCAATGACGATCGCTTTATTAATCCTGACGAGATGTGCAGCGAAATTCAGGCTGCGTGTCGGGAAACGGCGCAACCAATCCCGGAAAGTGATGCTGAACTGGCGCGCTGTATTTTCGACAGTCTGGCGCTGCTGTATGCCGATGTGTTGCATGAGCTGGCGCAGCTGCGCGGTGAAGATTTCTCGCAACTGCATATTGTCGGCGGCGGCTGCCAGAACGCGCTGCTCAATCAGCTATGTGCCGATGCCTGCGGTATTCGGGTGATTGCCGGGCCTGTTGAAGCCTCGACGCTCGGCAATATCGGCATCCAGTTAATGACGCTGGATGAACTCAACAATGTGGATGATTTCCGTCAGGTCGTCAGCACCACCGCGAATCTGACCACCTTTACCCCTAATCCTGACAGTGAAATTGCCCACTATGTGGCGCGGATTCACTCTACACGACAGACAAAGGAGCTTTGCGCATGACCACTCAACTGGAACAGGCCTGGGAGCTGGCGAAACAGCGTTTCGCGGCAGTAGGGATTGATGTCGAGGAGGCGCTGCGCCAACTTGATCGTTTACCCGTTTCAATGCACTGCTGGCAGGGCGATGATGTTTCCGGTTTTGAAAACCCGGAAGGTTCGCTGACCGGTGGGATTCAGGCTACTGGCAATTATCCGGGCAAAGCGCGTAATGCCAGCGAGCTACGTGCCGATCTGGAACAAGCTATGCGGCTGATTCCGGGTCCGAAACGGCTTAATTTACATGCCATCTATCTGGAATCAGATACGCCAGTCGCGCGCGACCAAATCAAACCAGAGCACTTCAAAAACTGGGTTGAATGGGCGAAAACCAATCAGCTCGGTCTGGATTTTAACCCCTCCTGTTTTTCGCATCCGCTAAGCGCCGATGGCTTTACGCTTTCCCATGCCGACGACAGCATTCGCCAGTTCTGGATTGATCACTGCAAAGCCAGCCGCCGTGTTTCAGCCTATTTTGGCGAGCAACTTGGCACACCGTCGGTGATGAACATCTGGATCCCGGATGGCATGAAAGATATCACCGTTGACCGTCTCGCCCCGCGTCAGCGTCTGCTGGCAGCTCTGGATGAGGTGATCAGCGAGAAGCTGGATCCTGCGCACCATATCGACGCCGTTGAGAGCAAATTGTTTGGTATTGGCGCGGAGAGCTACACGGTTGGCTCCAATGAGTTTTACATGGGGTATGCCACCAGCCGCCAGACGGCGCTGTGCCTGGATGCCGGACATTTCCACCCAACTGAAGTGATTTCCGACAAGATTTCCGCCGCCATGCTGTATGTGCCGCAGTTGCTGCTGCACGTCAGCCGTCCGGTTCGCTGGGACAGCGATCACGTAGTGCTACTGGATGATGAAACTCAGGCGATTGCCAGTGAGATTGTTCGTCACGATCTGTTCGACCGGGTACATATCGGTCTCGATTTCTTTGATGCCTCTATCAACCGCATTGCCGCGTGGGTCATTGGTACACGCAATATGAAAAAAGCCCTGCTGCGTGCGTTGCTGGAACCTACCGCTGAGCTGCGCAAGCTGGAAGCAGCTGGCGATTACACTGCGCGTCTGGCGCTACTGGAAGAGCAGAAATCGTTGCCGTGGCAGGCGGTGTGGGAAATGTATTGTCAGCGTCACGATACCCCAGCAGGTAGCGAATGGCTGGAGAGCGTGCGGGCTTATGAAAAAGAAATTTTGAGCCAGCGTGGGTAAACACTGCCGGATGCGGCGCGAGCGCCTTATCCGGCCTACGGGTCGTGCATCCGACAACACCGAATTTACAGGAACACAGAACATGCAAAACATTACCCAGTCCTGGTTTGTCCAGGGAATGATCAAAGCCACCACCGACGCCTGGCTGAAAGGCTGGGACGAGCGCAATGGTGGTAACCTGACGCTGCGCCTGGATGACGCCGATATCGCACCGTATCACGACAACTTTCATGCACAACCGCGCTATATCCCGCTCAGCCAGCCCATGCCTTTACTGGCAAATACACCGTTTATTGTCACCGGCTCCGGCAAATTCTTTCGTAACGTCCAGCTTGATCCTGCGGCTAACTTAGGCGTCGTAAAAGTCGACAGCGACGGCGCGGGCTACCACATTCTCTGGGGGCTAACTCACGAAGCCGTTCCAACCTCTGAACTTCCGGCTCACTTCCTTTCCCACTGCGAGCGCATTAAAGCCACCAACGGTAAAGATCGGGTGATCATGCACTGCCACGCCACCAACCTGATCGCCCTTACCTACGTACTGGAAAACGACACCGCGCTCTTCACTCGCCAGCTTTGGGAAGGCAGCACCGAGTGTCTGGTAGTGTTCCCGGATGGCGTCGGCATTTTGCCGTGGATGGTGCCCGGCACGGACGAAATCGGCCAGGCGACCGCACAGGAAATGCAAAAACATTCGCTGGTGTTGTGGCCCTTCCACGGCGTCTTCGGCAGCGGTCCGACACTGGATGAAACATTCGGTTTAATCGACACCGCAGAAAAATCAGCACAAGTATTAGTGAAGGTTTATTCGATGGGCGGCATGAAACAGACCATCAGTCGTGAAGAGCTGATAGCACTCGGCCAGCGTTTCGGCGTTACACCACTTGCCAGTGCGCTGGCGCTGTAAGGAGCAAATATGATCCGCAAAGCCTTTGTCATGCAGGTTAACCCCGACGCCCACGAAGAGTATCAGCGTCGGCATAATCCAATCTGGCCGGAACTGGAAGCAGTGTTGAAATCTCACGGTGCGCATAACTACGCCATTTACCTCGACAAAGCGCGTAATCTGCTGTTTGCCACGGTAGAGATTGAATCTGAAGAACGGTGGAATGCGGTAGCCAGTACTGATGTTTGCCAACGTTGGTGGAAGTATATGACCGACGTTATGCCAGCTAACCCGGATAACAGCCCAGTCAGTAGCGAGCTGCAAGAAGTGTTTTACCTGCCTTAATGAGTTGCGGTGCCGGAAAATATCCAGCACCGCGCCTTCATCAGAAGAAGTATTTAAAGCGAACGCGTGCGCCGTAACGGTCATCAGTATCATCACCGTGTTTTTTATCACCGTCGCTATCCAGAATGGAGTAATAAGTACCAAGGTAAATATTAAAGTTCTCCATATCCATCACATTAGCGAACTGATAAGACGCATGAATGGTGTGAATGGTGTACGTCCCTTCATCATCAATCCAGCAGTCGTTATCACAAACTACACCGCTGAATTCATCAATCTTATTGTGCGCGTAGATATAACCCAGCTCGAAACGTTTCCACAGCGCGTTAATCCCGGCAGTGAAATCTTTTTCATTATTAGCATCTAAATAGGCGGTATTAAGATTAACCACGACGCCATTTTCCGGATCCGTTTTCAGGCCATTCCAGGTCATGCTCATACCATAGCCGGTACGATCGGACTGATCGACAAAATTACCCTTGCTATCGGTATAACCATAAGCATTATTTACTACGTTCGCTTCCATCGCTGCGGAAACGGTGAATTCTTCCGTCGGCGACCAGGCAATTACCGGACGCAGATAAGCAACATTTTTCTGCTGCTCCATATCGCGTCCATGATAATTACCGTCATTATATAAAGATGTTCCGTCTTCAAGTAACGTGTTTAATTCAAAATACCAGTTATCGAGTTGTTTGCTGACGAGGAAATTACCGCCAGCGTTAGAGCGCCCTCGGCCCTCTTTCATCATATAGATATAACCGCTGCCATCGTCATAAAGATCGTTCGCAGTATTACCGGAATGTTCAACAAAGGTATCCTGATTCAGCGGGAACATATCGTAGGCTTCAAAACGGCCTACTTTGACCTTCCAGTCGTTTTCTTTGCCAAAGAAGAATACCGCATCATCGATATTTACTGAACCGTGCATATCCCCCAGCGGTTGTGCGGAGAACCCGGCGAAATAACCATTATCCAGTTTTCGCATACCATCAAAACCTAACAGAATACGACCATTGAGATTCCACTGTTCATTAGTGGGATCGCTATTCACATCAGCGTTGGTCATTGCCAGCAGGCCATGATTACTTTCCGCATCCATATTAAATTCTACGTCGCCGTAGATTTTTAAATCGCCATAACCTGAAAGCAAAAGATTAGGTGAGGTGGAATTTTTCTTTGCAGATTCCGCCGTTGCCTGTCCATTAACCGGCGTATTGCCCTGGGCAGCTTTAATTTCGCGGATCTCAGCGGCTTGTTGTGTCTGCAGCTGTTTAACCTGGCTCTCTGCTTTTGCTGCCCGCATTTCTGCCGCTTCCAGGCGTTCTTCCAGCAATGCCATGCGTTGTTCCAGCGTTAAATGCTGTGTTTTTGCCATTCCGGTACTACATGCCAATAATAAACCGATGGCTAAAGATAATGTCGATTTTTTCATTATTTACGTTCCCTGAAATAAAAGAGACCCTACGCTTTCCAAAAGGAATACGTATATAGAGAAATATAAGGTGTGCACTTTCTAATTTTTAATCCAACTTCAGCAGGCCGATGGATAGTATCCCGCTGCATAATATGAGTAAATCCGCTGATTTCCTGGAACGTGAGGAATATAACAATAGTGCCGTTTTTAACTAAATATCGTAAAAAATATTAGATATAATTCACGCTGACTCATAAGCCACAAATATAAATAACCTTGCTGCAAAATATGTGCGGCAGTTAAACATTCACAACATCATTAAATAATGATTTTTTATTCACTGCATTTATTTTTCCCATCAATATGTGCCTTACACCGCAAAATTTATCCTTCACTCTGCCTTATATTGTCACGACTTCACGACATATCCGCGCTCATCACAAAACCGCCCCGCCGTTACAATTAACTATAATATTTTTTCATGGAGTCCAATAATGGCAGCACTTACTGCAAGCTGTATTGACCTGAATATTCAGGGCAATGGCACTTATTCCGTTCTGAAGCAGTTGGCGACAATGGCGTTACAAAACGGTTTTATCACCGACTCACATCAATTCCTGCAAACCCTGCTGGTGCGCGAAAAAATGCACTCCACCGGTTTTGGTTCTGGTGTCGCCGTGCCGCACGGTAAAAGCGCCTGTGTTAAACAACCGTTCGTATTATTCGCTCGCAAAGCGCAGGCCATTGACTGGAAAGCCAGCGATGGCGAAGACGTCAATTGCTGGATCTGCCTCGGCGTGCCGCAAAGTGGCGAAGAGGATCAGGTCAAAATCATCGGCACACTGTGTCGCAAAATTATCCACCAGGATTTTATCAACCAACTGCGACAAGGCGACGCCGTCCAGGTGCTTGCTTTGTTAAATCAAACCCTCAGCTCATAAGGAAGTGGCGATGGAGTCATCCTTACGTATTGTCGCGATCACCAACTGCCCCGCCGGGATCGCTCACACCTACATGGTGGCGGAAGCCCTGGAACAGAAAGCCCGTTCTCTCGGTCATACCATTAAAGTTGAAACTCAAGGATCAAGCGGCGTCGAAAACCGCTTATCCAGCGAAGAGATTGCCGCTGCCGATTACGTGATTCTCGCTACCGGGCGTGGCCTGAGCGGTGATGATCGCGCGCGATTTGCCGGGAAAAAGGTTTATGAGATTGCCATCTCCCAGGCGCTGAAAAATATCGACCAGATTTTCAGTGAATTACCGACAAACTCACAACTTTTTGCCGCAGATAGCGGCGTGAAGCTCGGCAAACAGGAAGTGCAAAGTGGCAGCGTAATGAGCCATCTGATGGCGGGCGTCTCTGCGGCGCTGCCGTTTGTCATCGGTGGCGGTATCCTGGTGGCGCTTGCCAACATGCTGGTGCAGTTCGGTTTGCCGTATACCGATATGTCGAAAGGTGCGCCGTCGTTTACCTGGGTGGTTGAATCCATCGGTTATCTCGGTTTCACCTTTATGATCCCCATCATGGGCGCTTATATTGCCTCGTCGATTGCCGATAAACCCGCTTTCGCTCCGGCGTTTCTGGTTTGTTATCTGGCGAACGACAAAGCCCTGCTCGGCACCCAGTCTGGCGCGGGCTTCCTCGGTGCGGTGGTGCTTGGGCTGGCGATTGGCTATTTCGTCTTCTGGTTCCGTAAAGTGCGCCTTGGCAAAGCATTACAACCGCTGCTCGGTTCCATGCTGATCCCGTTCGTTACTCTGCTGGTTTTTGGCGTACTGACTTACTACGTTATCGGACCGGTGATGTCCGACCTCATGGGCGGGTTGCTGCACTTCCTGAACACCATTCCTCCGTCAATGAAGTTTGCGGCGGCGTTTCTGGTTGGTGCGATGCTGGCATTCGATATGGGCGGCCCCATCAACAAAACCGCCTGGTTCTTCTGCTTCTCTCTGCTGGAAAAACACATTTACGACTGGTACGCCATCGTCGGCGTTGTCGCGCTAATGCCGCCTGTCGCGGCGGGTCTTGCGACGTTCATTGCGCCCAAACTGTTTACTCAACAGGAAAAAGAAGCCGCCAGTAGCGCCATAGTGGTCGGTGCCACAGTCGCAACCGAACCGGCTATTCCTTACGCTCTGGCAGCCCCGTTGCCGATGATTACCGCCAATACGCTGGCGGGCGGTATTACCGGCGTGCTGGTGATCGCTTTCGGAATCAAACGGCTGGCACCGGGTTTGGGTATCTTTGACCCGCTGATCGGCCTGATGTCGCCGGTAGGTTCATTTTATCTGGTGCTGGCGATTGGCCTCGCGCTGAACATTTCATTCATTATCGTCCTGAAAGGATTATGGTTACGCCGCAAAGCCAAAGCTGCGCAACAGGAGCTTGTCCATGAACATTGAGTTACTGCAACAGTTGTGCGAAGCCAGCGCCGTCAGCGGCGATGAACAGGAAGTTCGCGACATTCTGATAAACACGCTGGAACCCTGCGTGAATGAGATCACCTTCGATGGTCTGGGCAGCTTTGTTGCCCGTAAGGGGAATAAAGGGCCGAAAGTTGCCGTTGTCGGGCATATGGATGAAGTCGGCTTTATGGTCACCCACATCGACGAGAGCGGTTTTCTGCGTTTTACCACCATTGGCGGCTGGTGGAATCAGTCGATGCTCAACCACCGGGTAACCATACGCACACACAAGGGAGTGAAAATCCCTGGTGTAATTGGCTCCGTCGCCCCACATGCGTTAACCGAAAAGCAAAAGCAACAACCGCTGTCATTTGATGAGATGTTCATTGATATTGGCGAAAACAGTCGCGAAGAAGCGGAAAAACGCGGCGTGGAAATTGGCAATTTTATTAGCCCGGAAGCCAATTTTGCCTGCTGGGGCGAAGATAAAATGGTCGGCAAGGCGTTGGATAACCGCATCGGCTGCGCAATGATGGCTGAGCTATTGCAGACGGTGAATAACCCCGAAATTACGCTGTATGGCGTTGGCAGTGTGGAAGAAGAAGTTGGGCTACGCGGGGCGCAAACCTCGGCTGAACACATTAAACCGGATGTGGTGATCGTGCTGGATACCGCTGTCGCGGGCGATGTTCCAGGCATTGATAACATTAAATATCCGCTGAAACTGGGCAACGGGCCGGGGCTGATGCTGTTTGACAAGCGGTACTTCCCCAACCAGAAACTGGTAGCAGCGTTAAAAAGCTGTGCCACGCAGAATGATTTACCGCTGCAATTTTCCACCATGAAAACCGGAGCGACGGATGGCGGGCGCTACAACGTGATGGGCGGCGGGCGTCCGGTTGTCGCGCTGTGCCTGCCAACGCGTTATCTGCACGCTAACAGCGGCATGATTTCAAAAGCCGATTACGATGCTCTGCTCACGTTGATACGGGATTTTCTGACCACCTTAACCGCGGAGAAAGTCAACGCGTTTAGCCAGTTCCGTCAGGTGGATTAATGCTAAACGAACGCCAGTTAAAGATTGTCGATCTGCTGGAGCAACAGCCACGCACGCCTGGCGAGCTGGCGCAACAGACTGGCGTTTCCGGCAGGACCATCCTGCGTGATATTGACTATCTCAACTTTACCCTTAACGGCAAAGCCCGCATTTCCGCCAGTGGCAACGCGGGCTATCAGCTGGAAATCTTCGAGCGTCGCAGCTTTTTTCAGTTGCTGCAAAAGCACGATAACGACGATCGGCTGCTGGCGCTGTTATTACTGAATACCTTCACTCCCCGTGCGCAACTCGCCTCGACGCTTAATTTGCCAGAAACCTGGGTAGCAGAGCGCCTGCCCCGCCTGAAACAGCGCTATGAACGCAGTTTTTGTCTCGCCAGTCGCCCCGGCTTAGGTCATTACATAGATGAGACGCAAGAGAAACGCATTATTTTGCTGGCAAATCTGTTACGCAAAGATCCGTTTTTAATTCCGCTGGCGGGCGTAACACGAGACAATTTTCAACAATTAACCACCGCCTGCGAAAAGCAACGTCGCTGGCCGCTGATGCAAGGCGACTATCTCTCAAGCCTGATTCTGGCTATTTACGCGTTGCGTAATCAGCTTACTGACACATGGCCTGAATATCCCGGTAGCGAGATAAAACAGATTGTTGAATATAGCGGCCTGTTTCTTGGTGATAACGCTGTAAGAACGTTGACGGGGTTGATAGAAAAACAGCATCAACAGGCGCAGGTTATTTGTGTCGATAATGTGCTGGCATTGCTGCAAAGGGTGCCGGGCATTGCGTCATTGAATATTATTGATACGCAGCTGGTTGAGAATATTACCGGGCATTTATTACGTTGCCTTGCCGCGCCGGTGTGGATTGGAGAGCACCGCCAAAGCAGCATGAATAACCTGAAAGCCGCCTGGCCTGCGGCCTTTGATATGAGTCTGCACTTTATTACGCTACTGCGTGAACAACTCGATATTCCCCTTTTCGACAGCGATCTGATTGGTTTGTATTTTGCCTGTGCGCTGGAACGGCATCAAAACGAACGCCAGCCGATCATTTTGCTCTCTGATCAAAACGCGATTGCCACTATTAATCAGCTCGCCATTGAGCGCGACGTCCTGAATTGTCGGGTGATTATTGCCCGCTGCTTAAGCGAACTGGTTGCCATTCACGAAGAGATTGAGCCGTTATTGATCATTAATAACAGCCATTATTTACTGGATGACGCGGTCAATAATTGCATCACTGTAAAAAATATCATTACGGCTGCCGGTATCGAACAAATAAAACATTTTCTGGCGACGGCATTTATTCGCCAGCAACCGGAGCGTTTTTTTTCTGCCCCCGGAAGTTTTCATTATTCGAATGTACGTGGTGAAAGCTGGCAACATATTACCCGGCAAATATGTGCGCAATTAGTGACGCAACACCACATTACCGCCGATGAAGCACAACGGATCATCGCCCGCGAAAGCGAAGGCGAAAACCTGATTGTTAATCGTCTCGCCATCCCACATTGCTGGAGCGAACAGGAACGACGTTTTCGTGGATTTTTTATTACCCTCGCCCAACCGGTTGAGGTGAATAACGAAGTAGTTAACCATGTGCTGATCGCCTGTGCCGCCGCCGATGCGCGTCATGAGCTAAAAATATTTAGCTATCTTGCCAGCGTATTGTGCCAGCATCCGGCAGAGGTTATTGCCGGGTTAACAGGATATGAGGCATTTATGGCGTTACTTCACAAGGGGTGAACTGTGTCGGATGCGCCGCATCCGACACTGCATTTATCACCAAAATCAAAAACATTTAACGCAGGCGATTATAATCATCGACCATTTCGTTGTACTCACGTAATGCTCTCGGGAAAGAGTCGTCGACCATCCAACTTGTGTTTGCATCCTGAAGTTGCTCTTTATCCCAGTCAGAATACGGAACTTTATCTCTGACGCGGCGAACATATTTTTTAGCCTCGAGCTGATATTGATCTGCCGAACTAATGAACGAGGAATTCATGCCGCCTTTATCCGCTTCTTTGGCCTGTGCCACCAGCGTTTCAAGTTCAGTCACTTTCTTCATTGCCGCTTCTGCATCAAACTTATCTTGCGATATCAGGTTATTAATTTGTTTCGCTGAAATCATGACTGCCAGAGAGTAGTAGTTGAATGTTTTCCCTTCTCTTTGTTCAATATTTTGCAGTTCCGCAAGCTGGCGCTTATCGTTAATTTCCTGAATCGCCGCATGATAAGATTCTGCTACAGGTTCAAAGGCTTCAAGATTTTTTAAGAATGTCTGGTGCAGCGTTTTCCCTTTCGCAAACGCATCGTCTTTATAATTTTCCTGGGTGTAATATTTTTCCATTTCGTTAATGGTATTACCCAACGCCACGGCAGCATCAATATAACTCACCGCCACGCCATCAATAGGTTGCAGCGCAGGCGTTAACGCCACAGCACTTTTTACGCCTTTTTCACACTCAGCGAGGTTGGATTCACTAATACCGTAGATACCATAAACAGTACGCTCTTCACCGGTAGGGCCCTGTTTAAAATCTTTCAGCCAGTCAGCATAACGCGCCAGACTGCTCTGTACAGGGATCTGTAACTTGTTGTAGCACTTGATATAGACATCCATTTTTTCGTCGAAAACCGCTTGTTCATCGACCACCGGTTGAGCAGGCGTTTCAGGTTTAACTTCTGCTTTTGCAACGGGAGCTTCAGCAGGTTTCGCTTCAGGAGCTGGTGCGGCAGGTTGACTATTGGCAGGCGGGGGCGTTTCTGTTTCGGATTTTTTATCGTCACAACCCGTGAGACCGAGGGCCATTATGGCGACTATAATAGCGGAAGATAATAAATTCCTTTTCATTTAATTGCCTTATAAATAGATAAATAAGAGTGTGAATATAATAAATGAAAAAAGAAAATGTCACTACACGCGTTTTGTTTATAAATAAATCGATAATATTCATAAAATGAATAAGTCCTGTAATTTAATTTCTAAATCACAGGACTTATTTTAATTAACGGCACAACCTTTGCGGGAGGGAGTGTCATGTCCCCCACCATTAATCATGCACTACATCCCGTAGCGTTCAGCAATAGCAGCATGCTTCTCTTCATTCGCCCCGGCTTCTTTGGCGAGACGCCACCAGCACAATGGATGTTCCCAGTCAGCGGTCAATTCGTGCAAGGTCTTATCGATATCACCTTTAGAAATTGAACGCGGCGCACTGATAACAAAGTAGAATGCAGGCAGCGGTTCAGCGCCTTCTCCTTGATGACTGTCCGTTAATGTATAGTCGTCATTACTGTTGCTCCAGTAGTACCAGTTTCGTTCACGGAGCGCCTCACGGAAAGTATTAAACTCTTCTTCACCAGGCATGACACCTTCGCAGAACCAGGACTCGCCGTATTCGGTCGGGATAATGGTTTGCAGGCAGGCATAAAGTGGCGTGAAATTCTTCCGTTCTTCCTCATCCTCTGGTTGGGTATTCAACATTTCTGCATCGAATACCACAACCTCATCAACATGTTGCGGATAATCGGTGCGGTAAGTTGGCTCAATGATCCTTGCTGTTACCGGCCCAATACGTTGAGCATAGTAATAGCGGTATTCATAATTTTCCCGGAAGCGGATGTTTAACAGCCCCCATTTTTCGTCAATAAAACCTTCACCTTCCGTAAGTTCGATTTCCAGTTCAGCAGCAATAGCACGAACCAAATCCCATTGTTGCAGGATGCTGGCGGTCGCCATGATATCCCACTGGAGATTGCGAATATCTTCTTCACGGTTAATCATCAGTTGCTGCAATTGTTGTAAATAATCCAGCTGTCGATCCCAGGCTTCCTGTTTTTGTGCTGCCCAGGAGCACATGCGATAAACGCCAACCCACTCACGCCCTTTTTCGTGTTGCAGCAACTGTTGCCCAATCGACTCCAGTTCACTCCAGTCTTCCTGTTGGTTGATCACTCGCGCACGGAACCACAAGGCCATATGTAGCAGCCCCGCCTGTTCATACTGCTTCGCCAGGTGCTCAATGGTTTGCAGATCGTCACGGTGGAGCAATAAATCCAACAGATCGAAGCAAAGACCATTATCTTCCTGGATGTGGCTTTCGACGTAGCGTTGCAGAAGTTCAATCGACTCATCAATCGCATTACAGGCGTTTAACGCATTGACCAGTTTGCCCAGCAATTCCGCATCATCTGGCGCGTTCAGGTAAGCGCGGCGGAATGTTTCGACGTCTTTTTCTGGATCTGGTTGCGTTTCTTCATCGCTATTTTCAGGTACTTCTACAACCGGACGAGCAAGCAACTCTGCTTCTTTGGCGGCGATTTTTTCACTCAGTTCGAGAAACTCACGATCAACCCCCAGTAACACGCGTAATTTTGGAATGTGTCGCTGGGCCAGTTTCATCGCTATTTTGGCAACCCAGACGGATTCACGCTCCAGCGCCAGGGTAATTTGCAGTTTCGCCAGATTCACCACTTTACGGTGCGCGCCGGCCTGCGAACGATGCTCCAGCATTTTTTGGATAATGCGCGCCAGCTGCCAGTTGTTTCTTTGTGGATGGCGAGGCAGTAGCGCAGTGATGATCTTGATCCAAATCCCCCACGAAAAAGGCGTAAGATCAGCCCAGCGCGGCAACTCAGCCCATACGTCTTCGTCCTGTCCACACAACGCCATGATATACAGTTTTTTCAACTGATAACTGATACGGTCGCGCCCCCAGTAATCATTTTCTTCTGCCAGTTCATCAATCAATTTGCGTGCTTCATCGTAACGCTGCAGTTCAATCAAAATATCGGCACGGGTATTCAATAATGCTTCAATATCATCGTCACCGGATGCTTTAACCGCGTCGATTTGCCGATCCAGGTACGCCAATGCCTCTTCTGCTCTTTTGGAATCTATCAGTGCGCTGGCATATTCGGTGGACAAACACTGAAAACAGCTCCAGGTTGCATCAATTCGCGCAATGGTTTCTTCACATACTGCCATGCGTTCATTCGCCCAGCCAGGCGCATCAATATTTTCGTAGCAGGCAGATAAATCCTGGGTAACGCAGATAGATTGCGGGCAATCTTTTGCCTCTTCCCGGTGTGCTTTTTCAAACAGCGCCACCACGTCTGGCAGCACTTTTTCGCCTTCTTCGCGGTTAGTCAGACGATGGCGCATTTCCCAGTGACCAATAAAAATCTCCAGCCAGGGATTTTTCGCCACCTGGGTAAGCGCTTTTACTTCTGGTAATAGCGAATCGCATTTTTCCATTTGCAGGTGCATAACGCTTTCCGAATAATCATCAATAAGCTGCGGAATATACTCCTGTCCGGCATCGCGTAATTCCTGACTATATTTATTGTACCATTCCCATATATTCATTTTATTTTCCTTGATTAATTAAGACAGGAATAACCTGAGTAAAATCTTCCAGTGCCTGGTGTAAATCCCACTGCTGTTCTTTATTACCGCTGGAGCACAAAATCACTTTCAGCGATTTTAATAACCGTAATGCTGCCGCTGGCTGTTGATGGTGTTGTAATGCCGTCACCAGTTGCATGACACAGGGGTTATTAAGATTGATATACAGACTTGAAGTTTTAGTCTTTTGGATTTGCGAGGTAAATTGCCGCGCCAGCATTAACGCTGCGGTGCTGATGCGTTTATCTGCGTCATCCTGTTCGAGAATTTGTTTTAATTCTGCTTCGCGGTCTGGCGTAACCACTAACGGTAAAACGGCGGGTTCGAAGCGGGAGATAATTAATTGCTCGCCATCGCAAAGATGCTCTTCCAGATAAGCAACCTGCTCTTCGGGTAATTCTGCCAGGCTGAACAACTGCTCATTACCCGTTTGCGTACCGACTTCGATAATCCGGCAGTGATATAACAGCGCCCAACGACGTAAAAATGGCACCACCGCATAACGATCGCCACGGGCTACGGGCCGTTGCAGAATATGAAACAACATCTCTTCAAAACCGCCGTCGCGGCTTAACAGAATATGAATACTGTTATTAACGCGTAAATCCTTCGCCAGCAGCGCACCTTTTGACGTTGGCACCTGCAGGCGATCTTTGAGTAAATCAAACAGACGATCATCACACAAGGCCGCACCCAGCAACGCTTCGTTGTGGCGCATTAATACACGCCGCCAGATTTCTGGCTGATTTTGTGCGAGATCGGACAAACCAGAAATCAGCGCCTCTTTTAACGCCTCCTGCACCGCAACCCAGGTTTCGTCCCGCTGGAGATCTTCCCGGCTCGCCGTAGGCGTTAGTTTCGATGACTCAATCACGCCGCCAATAAATCCGGCCCAGGGAGGTAACAACTCACGCGCTTCATCATCCAGTAACATACCGCGCAAAAACAGCGACAGGTTACGGTTATCGCTGGTGCCGTAGGTTGCGCCATCCTGAATCCATAAAATCCCAACCGCGTCGCTCATCCCCACGGGCACCACCGGAATGGTGCAAATCGGTTCGAAGGAGGATTCAAACTGTGCGGCAAAGGCGAGATTTTTACGCTGTACCAGCGCGCGGTGCATGGTTACGCCTTCAGGGGCAACTTCACGCCACGGTGGTTGCAGTTTATTCACCGGCTCGCGGGCATCACCGACATAGACTGGTTCGTGCAGCAATATGCAATAGCGTGAAAGAACGCGGTTCAGCAAATTGTTACTCGCCAGATGGCTGTACTCTTCTTTGAGCGTCAGAATCACCTGCGTACCCGTTTCCGAGGACTGATGCGGCGTAACGGTATATTTTTGCCCGTCGGTAGAGTGGTATTTCCAGCTCTGATCCGGCGTTTGCCAGGATGTGGTCAACACCGTGACCTCTTTTGCCAGTACAAAGGCCGACAAAAAACCGAGGCCGAACATACCAATTAAACCGGTGTTGTCATCCTGCTGGCGCAACATTCGGGTATAACCCACGCCCACTGTAGCAAGGAAGCCGTGAATTTCGCTTTCTGTCAGACCCGCACCGGTATCAGTAATAGTGATAGTGGACTTCGCCACGTCAGCCACCACACGAATTTGGTTATCCTTTGGCGCATCGGGCTGCTCAATCCTGCGACGCACAATCGCATCATGGCCGTTCTGCACCAGCTCGCGCACGGCAACTACGGGAGTGGAGTAAAGATGCTTACTAAGCACCTCAATTAAACCGTTTAAATTAACTTCTGTAGAATATGAACTGCCAGGTAACTGTAATGTACTCATTTTTCAATACTCATAATCCATCACCTACTATTGAAAATACATTGCTGTTTTTTACAACCGGTGCAAGGTTTGTTATTTGCATTCACTCATCGGAAACATTTATTTATTGACGCGATGATTAAAACAAAATGTCTTATATAAATAATGATTAATTCTTAAAGGATTAATGCGACTGGAGTATATCGATATAACCCGGATTTAACGAGATAATTTCTTGTGGTGAAATTATTATTTGAATGCTGAATAATATATTGAGGATTATTTAATAGAAAAATAAAACCGCAATCCAGAATCAGAATTGCGGTATTTCTTTAATTATGAATCAATCGCTGCGGATGAGTATAAACCGTTGCCCGACCCGGCTTACAAAAGCCCACCAGCGTCAAATTACAACGCTCAGCCACTTCTACGGCAAGCGTGGTCGCGGCAGACACCGCAAACAAAATCTCGACGCCGCACATCGCTGACTTTTGCACCATTTCATAACTGGCACGACTGGAAACCAGCACCGCACCTTGCAGCCAGCTTTCCCCTTCTTGTGACCGGCGGCCTAACAGTTTATCCAGCGCCACATGGCGACCCACGTCTTCATGCCCGCCTACCAGTTCGCCAGATGGCAACATCCAGGCAGCGGCGTGAGTACAACCAGTCAGTTGCCCCACTGGCTGGAAATCATTGAGATGGCGTAATGCATCATCCAGTTTGTTGAGATCAAATGTCTGAGTGAACGGCAGCGACTGCACCGGTTTACCGATGTCATTAAGTTGCTCCACGCCGCACACGCCACATCCCGTACGTCCCGCCAGTGCCCGACGACGCTCCTTCAACCCCATAAAGCGGCGGCTGGAAAGCTCAATTTGCACTTCCAGACCATTACAGGAAGGAACGACATCCATACCGAAGATATCGCGCGGACTTTCGATAATCCCCTCGGAAAGCGAAAAACCGAGCGCAAAGTATTCAAGGTCTTTGGGCGACGCCATCATCACCACATGCGAAATGCCGTTGTAGACCAGCGCAACGGGAACCTCTTCCGCCACCTCATCTAACCGTGGGTGTTGTAAATCGTCACGCCGCCATAACTCAATTTGACGAACACCTGTGACATTTGTCACATTTTTGATTTCTTTTTGCTGTGTTTTTTTCACTTTCTATTAACCGGATAAGAACACACACACCAACATTATGGTATTCTGTTACAAACCCTTCCTGGATGGAGGGAAATTGAGCCAATTCTGGACCTTTGCGGCCCCTTCCGCAAAGAAAAATAACTCCCACTCCCTGCACACGCAGCAAGCGAATGTAAATGGGACGTGACAATGTCGAAACAAGGAGCAATCCATGCAGGTCAGCAGAAGGCAGTTCTTTAAGATCTGCGCTGGCGGTATGGCAGGCACCACGGCAGCGGCACTGGGTTTTGCACCCAGCGTAGCACTCGCGGAAACCCGGCAGTATAAACTGCTGCGCACCCGCGAAACCCGTAATACCTGCACCTATTGTTCCGTAGGCTGTGGGCTGTTGATGTACAGCCTCGGTGACGGAGCAAAAAACGCCAAAGCATCTATCTTCCATATCGAAGGTGACCCGGATCACCCGGTCAACCGCGGTGCACTTTGTCCGAAAGGCGCTGGCCTGGTGGATTTCATCCACTCCGAAAGCCGTCTGAAGTTTCCGGAATACCGTGCGCCAGGTTCTGATAAATGGCAGCAAATCAGTTGGGAAGAGGCGTTTGATCGCATTGCCAAACTGATGAAAGAAGACCGCGATGCTAACTACATTGCGCAAAACGCCGAAGGCGTGACTGTTAACCGCTGGCTCTCCACCGGGATGTTGTGTGCTTCCGCGTCGAGTAACGAAACCGGCTATTTAACGCAAAAATTCTCCCGCGCGCTGGGTATGCTCGCGGTCGACAACCAGGCGCGTGTCTGACACGGACCAACGGTAGCAAGTCTTGCTCCAACATTTGGTCGCGGTGCGATGACCAACCACTGGGTCGACATCAAGAACGCCAACCTCGTCGTGGTGATGGGCGGTAACGCCGCTGAAGCACACCCGGTCGGGTTCCGCTGGGCGATGGAAGCCAAAATTCACAACGGCGCGAAGCTGATTGTGATCGATCCTCGCTTTACGCGTACGGCGGCGGTGGCTGACTACTATGCCCCTATTCGTTCCGGTACTGACATTGCTTTCCTGTCAGGCGTATTGCTGTACCTGCTGAACAATGAAAAATTCAACCGCGAATACACCGAAGCCTATACCAACGCCAGCCTGATCGTGCGTGAGGATTACGGCTTTGAAGATGGCCTGTTCACCGGCTACGACGCGGAAAAACGCAAGTACGATAAATCCTCCTGGACCTACGAGCTGGACGAAAACGGCTTCGCCAAACGCGATACCACGCTGCAACATCCGCGCTGCGTGTGGAACTTGCTGAAACAGCACGTTTCCCGTTATACGCCAGATGTGGTTGAAAACATCTGTGGTACGCCGAAAGACGCGTTCCTGAAAGTCTGCGAATACATCGCCGAAACCAGTGCTCACGATAAAACTGCCTCGTTCCTTTACGCGCTCGGCTGGACGCAACACTCCGTTGGTGCGCAAAACATTCGAACGATGGCGATGATCCAGCTGCTGCTCGGCAATATGGGGATGGCAGGCGGCGGCGTTAACGCCCTGCGCGGTCACTCCAACATTCAGGGGCTGACGGACCTGGGGCTGCTGTCGCAGAGCCTGCCAGGTTACATGACGCTGCCAAGCGAGAAGCAGACCGATCTGCAAACCTACCTTGCCGCCAACACGCCGAAACCGCTGCTGGAAGGCCAGGTTAACTACTGGGGCAATTACCCGAAATTCTTCGTCTCCATGATGAAGGCCTTCTTTGGTGATAAAGCGACGGCAGAAAACAGCTGGGGCTTTGACTGGTTGCCGAAGTGGGATAAAGGCTACGACGTCCTGCAATACTTCGAGATGATGAAAGAGGGCAAGGTCAATGGCTATATCTGCCAGGGCTTTAACCCTGTTGCCTCATTCCCGAACAAAAACAAAGTGATCGGTTGTCTGTCGAAACTGAAGTTCCTCGTCACTATCGACCCGCTGAACACTGAAACCTCTAACTTCTGGCAGAACCACGGTGAGCTGAACGAAGTGGACTCGTCGAAGATCCAGACCGAAGTGTTCCGTCTGCCATCGACCTGCTTCGCGGAAGAGAATGGTTCAATCGTTAACTCCGGTCGCTGGTTGCAGTGGCACTGGAAAGGTGCGGACGCCCCGGGGATTGCGCTGACTGATGGCGAGATCCTCTCCGGTATCTTCCTGCGCTTGCGCAAGATGTACGCCGAACAGGGTGGCGCGAACCCGGACCAGGTGCTGAACATGACCTGGAACTACGCCATCCCGCATGAGCCGAAGTCGGAAGAAGTGGCGATGGAGAGCAACGGTAAGGCGCTGGCCGATATTACCGATCCGGCAACCGGGGCGGTTATCGTCAAGAAAGGCCAACAACTTAGCTCGTTCGCACAACTGCGCGATGACGGTACCACCTCCTGTGGCTGCTGGATTTTCGCCGGTAGCTGGACGCCAGAGGGCAACCAGATGGCGCGCCGTGATAACGCCGATCCGTCTGGCCTCGGTAACACGCTGGGCTGGGCATGGGCATGGCCGCTTAACCGCCGCATTCTGTATAACCGCGCCTCCGCAGATCCGCAGGGTAACCCGTGGGATCCGAAGCGTCAGTTGCTGAAATGGGACGGCACCAAATGGACCGGCTGGGATATTCCGGACTACAGCGCAGCGCCTCCGGGCAGTGGCGTCGGGCCGTTTATCATGCAGCAGGAAGGCATGGGGCGTCTGTTTGCCCTCGATAAGATGGCGGAAGGTCCGTTCCCGGAACACTACGAGCCGTTTGAAACGCCGCTGGGAACTAACCCACTGCATCCAAACGTTATCTCGAACCCGGCTGCACGTATCTTTAAAGACGACGCCGAAGCATTGGGTAAAGCCGATAAGTTCCCGTATGTCGGAACCACCTATCGTCTGACCGAGCACTTCCACTACTGGACCAAACACGCGCTGTTGAATGCGATTTTGCAGCCAGAGCAGTTTGTGGAAATCGGTGAGTCGCTGGCGAATAAACTTGGCATTGCTCAGGGCGATACCGTGAAAGTCTCCTCCAACCGTGGCTATATCAAAGCCAAAGCGGTGGTGACCAAACGTATTCGCACGCTGAAAGCGAATGGCAAAGATATCGATACCATCGGTATTCCGATTCACTGGGGCTATGAAGGTGTTGCGAAAAAAGGCTTTATTGCCAATACGTTAACGCCATTCGTTGGTGATGCGAACACGCAGACGCCGGAGTTTAAGTCCTTCCTTGTGAATGTGGAAAAGGTGTAACGGAGACGACATATGGCTTATCAATCTCAAGATATCATTCGTCGTTCCGCGACTAACGGTCTGACCCCCGCGCCTCAGGCGCGGGACTTCCAGGAAGAAGTGGCGAAACTCATCGACGTCACCACCTGTATCGGCTGTAAAGCCTGTCAGGTGGCGTGTTCAGAGTGGAACGACATTCGCGATACCGTCGGCAATAACATTGGGGTGTACGACAACCCCAATGATTTAAGCGCCAAATCGTGGACGGTGATGCGCTTCTCGGAAGTGGAGCAGAACGACAAACTGGAATGGCTGATCCGTAAAGACGGCTGTATGCACTGTTCCGATCCAGGCTGCCTGAAAGCGTGTCCGGCGGAAGGGGCAATTATTCAGTATGCCAACGGTATCGTCGACTTCCAGTCCGAGCAGTGCATTGGTTGCGGTTATTGCATTGCGGGCTGTCCGTTCGACATTCCGCGCCTCAACCCGGAAGACAACCGCGTTTATAAATGTACGCTGTGCGTTGACCGCGTGGTGGTTGGGCAAGAACCGGCCTGTGTGAAAACCTGCCCGACGGGTGCGATTCACTTCGGTACGAAAGAGTCGATGAAAACGCTGGCGAACGAGCGCGTGGCGGAGCTGAAAACCCGTGGTTACGACAATGCGGGTCTGTACGATCCGGCAGGCGTGGGTGGTACACACGTTATGTACGTGCTGCACCATGCTGACAAGCCGAATCTGTATCATGGCTTGCCGGAGAACCCGGAAATCAGCGAAACCGTGAAATTCTGGAAAGGCATCTGGAAACCGCTCGCAGCTGTTGGCTTTGCGGCTACCTTCGCGGCCAGTATCTTCCACTACGTGGGTGTCGGTCCGAACCGTGCGGATGAGGAAGAGAATAATCTGCACGAAGAGAAAGACGAGGAGCGCAAATGAAACGACGTGACACCATCGTGCGCTACACCGCGCCGGAACGTATCAACCACTGGATCACCGCCTTCTGCTTCATCCTGGCGGCGGTGAGCGGGCTGGGCTTTTTGTTCCCTTCCTTCAACTGGTTGATGCAAATCATGGGCACACCGCAGCTGGCGCGCATTCTGCACCCGTTTGTCGGCGTGGTTATGTTTGCCTCGTTCATCATCATGTTTTTCCGTTACTGGCATCACAACCTAATCAATCGGGATGATATCTTTTGGGCGAAGAATATTCGTAAGATCGTCGTCAACGAGGAAGTAGGTGACACCGGGCGTTATAACTTCGGTCAGAAATGCGTTTTCTGGGCGGCGATTATTTTCCTGGTCCTGCTGCTGGTGAGCGGTGTGATTATCTGGCGTCCTTATTTTGCGCCTGCTTTCTCAATCCCGGTGATCCGATTCGCGTTAATGCTGCATTCATTTGCCGCAGTGGCGTTAATTGTGGTTATCATGGTGCATATCTACGCCGCCCTTTGGGTGAAAGGCACGATTACCGCCATGGTGGAAGGATGGGTTACCAGCGCCTGGGCGAAGAAACATCACCCGCGCTGGTACCGTGAGGTCCGCAAGACAACGGAAAAGAAAGCTGAATGAGTATTCGCATAATCCCGCAAGATGAGCTGGGTTCGAGCGAGAAACGTACGGCGGATATGATTCCGCCGTTATTGTTCCCTCGGCTCAAGAATTTATACAACCGCCGCGCCGAGCGTCTGCGCGAGCTGGCAGAAAATAATCCGCTGGGTGATTATCTGCGCTTTGCTGCGCTTATCGCCCACGCCCAGGAAGTGGTGCTGTACGACCATCCGCTGGAGATGGATCTGACCGCGCGCATTAAAGAAGCCAGCGCACAGGGCAAGCCACCGCTGGATATTCACGTTTTGCCGCGTGATAAGCACTGGCAAAAGCTGCTGATGGCAATGATTGCTGAGCTGAAACCTGAAATGAGCGGCCCGGCGCTGGCAGTGATTGAGAATCTGGAGAAGGCATCAAGCCAGGAGCTGGAAGATATGGCCAGCGCGCTGTTCGCCTCTGATTTCTCGTCCGTCAGCAGCGATAAAGCGCCGTTTATCTGGGCTGCACTGTCACTCTACTGGGCGCAGATGGCCAATCTGATCCCGGGCAAAGCCCGCGCTGAATACGGCGAACAACGTCAATATTGCCCGGTTTGTGGTTCTATGCCGGTGTCCAGTATGGTGCAAATTGGCACCACTCAGGGTCTGCGTTACCTGCACTGCAACCTGTGTGAAACTGAATGGCACGTAGTGCGCGTAAAATGCAGCAACTGTGAACAGAGCGGCAAACTGCATTACTGGTCGCTGGATGACGAACAGGCCGCGATTAAAGCCGAAAGCTGCGATGACTGTGGCACTTACCTGAAGATTCTTTATCAGGAAAAAGAACCGAAAGTTGAAGCCGTGGCAGATGACCTCGCCTCTCTGGTACTGGATGCGCGAATGGAGCAAGAGGGCTATGCCCGTAGTTCCATCAACCCGTTCCTGTTTCCGGGTGAAGGGGAGTAATCTCTGACGTTTTCCGGGTGGCGCTGGTCGCCCGGATTACAGTTGATAGGGTGTGACGACACCATCTCTCGTATTCCGCGTTACCCATTCAAGACTGTGCTGTTAGTGCCTGTTTGGCCTCATTCTTCCCGCCAACACATCGATAAGGTTATTGGTATGTCACTGATGACAAGCGTAAGATTGCCTGATGCGCTGCGCTTATCAGGCCTACCAATAAACTGCAATATGTTGAATTTGCACGACTTTGTAGGCAGGATAAGGCGTTCACGCCGCATCCGGCATGAACAACTCGCACGTTGTCAGCAATCTGATTGATATCATTTTTTCCCATTACCATTCCTCGCGCAGCTTACGCTGGTATTCGACACCATCTTCCTCACATCCTTGCCAGATGCCAGGAACACTGGATATTGCTGTTTGCGATTGATTTACCTGGTATTGATCTACCGCTTCCCGTAATAGCTCCGCACGAGGAAGATTACACTGCACCTCAAGATCATCAAGTTGCTTAATCACCTCATTCGATAAATCGAGTAAAATTCTGCCCATATCCATACCTGCCAGAGAGTTCATAAATATCTCGCCAATATCATTTTTGAATCTATAGAGAGAAAAGTACCTTTGTCGAATGCTTAAAGAAAGTGCATTTACGTATCACTTTTATTTTTGCGAGGCGTTTTCCAGATATGATGTAACAGTTGCAATTATTAGAAGTTCAAGTAAAACAACCTTGTATTAATACCAGAATAAGGGGATCTGGTTTTTTATATTCAAGAATAAAAAATTTTTTGTCATTCCTTATGCTCCTTACACTGATCATCGACACCCACTGTCTCCCCCTTTTGCCTGCCTCCCTTTGCTTTACGCACCGGGAATTGCTGACGTTCCAGATATTGCTCTACCGCTTCGCGTAAAATTGCAGATCGTGAAACCTTACGCCAGCCCCTAAGCTTGTTCAGCCGTTTAATTGCCTCTTCTGATAAATGAAGAAAAACCGTATTCATCACCATTACCAATACCTTACATATATTACTCATTAATGTATGTGCGAAAATTACGCCGAAAAATCATTTAAAAAAAGCGGATTTTTGCATGCTGTTTTGTTTTTGCGAGACGTTTTCCAGAAATAATAAGAACGTTGCAGTTGTTTCATTTGTTAATCAAAAATGGTTTGGTTATCGCCCAGGATGAGATATGGGTGCTATAAATATATTATATTCAGGGATATTTATTTTTTGATTGGGTCTTCATTTGCATAATCTGAATGGTGTACCCGAAAAACGTCAGCATCCTAACAGCACCAGGATTTAAGGTGAAATTTAACATCCATCACAGACCGGTCAATGCTGCCGCCAACCGGTCTTTACTTGCTCGTCGTTATAATTTTGTGGGTAACAGTTCGGGAAACAAGGAATTCCTTCCGGAACACCCCGGTATCATCCGATAGCATTGACGTCAATCATCAGCGCGACGGTGAGTTTTTTTAATCGAATCATAGGATGGTAACGTTAAGCACGATTACGGGTCATAGTAAAACTCCTGAGCAGGCGGCACTATGCCGCTTTCACAGGAGTTCTGAATGCTGGTGCTTTCTGTATGGCATAACCATGCCCCTCGCGGCTAAGTGCCTGCACACTTCTCTCTTTGTATGTCATTTTTGCAATGCATTGGCCGAATTCTGGTAATTCAAATGAGTTTTACTCTTCAGACTCCCATCCCTACGGTATACGAGTTAGATTCATGAATGAAATCGACATTTTTAAAAAACGAATCTTGTAAAACATCCGTGTTGATATTACCTTGCAACCCGACATTAAATTTGTTAGAGAGATGAAGAACTCGAATATCAAAAAGGTCTTTTAACATCATTAATTCTTCAGCTGTTAATGACTCGCAACTAAAATATCCCTGTTGATCAAAAAGGTTTTCTATTTCTCTACCATCGGCGAGGCGTTTTTCAATGAGTGTTTGCAACATCGAGTTGCCAAGGACAATGGATATCGTGCGATCTTTCGCAGATTTACACCCCATCACAACGGCAACATTCGTATCCCCCTCAGGAATTTCATTTAACGCTGTTGCTAAAATGGTGGTCAAACACGCAAACGGTACTGTATTTCTTTCGTGATTTAATTTATCTACCAGTTCATTCCATTTATCAAAAACCGGCCGATATTTTGTTTGTACAGAATTACCCATGTGGTTAAATAATCCAGCCATACGATTTTTTATCATCTCGATATCCGGCGAGTCAGAAATACTTTTCGCATAATACGGGCCTGATGATGTTGCATACATTAAAGCAGCGCCCACACCTGTCACCATGATAGGTGCAACCACGGTTTTGGCAAAGGCGACGCTGCGATGGCTATGCGCTTCACAGTCTAAAGGAATATATTCCACTGGCTGCGGTAAATCCTGGCATGCCTCCCTCATCATTGCGGTATGTTTTACAAACAACGGTTTTTCATTGCCAAAAAAAACTTTCTGCTTAATTGCACTAAGAAAACGCAAATCAAAAATGATTGTTTTTGGTTTATTATTTTTGGGCACATTTCCTATTATCCCGCTAAGAACCTTCCTTGCTGCATGGAGATTTTTTTGCACAGCACATAACACAATTGACGAAGCCTTCTCTACTTCGTTATTGATTTTAATTTTAAAATCTGCATGATATACGTTGACGGGCAATGTAAGTATATCTGGACTTACATCTTTGGCTGAGTATTTATTGGTGATCGACGGCCGTGAATCCACGAGAAAACTTAGCTGCAAATTATGCTCTATATTATCAGCTGTTTTTGTGGTGTGGTTAAACATAGAGATGCCACCTCTCATTCTTTCACACATATCCTCAACTTTTTCACTTCGTTCTTGTGGCAATTTGGCTTTAACGTTAATTTGATGATTTTTACCGGTGCATTCCTTTACTACAAGAGGAACGTTATCTAAAGTGCCATATAGGCTAATAACGTCACCAGGCTTTTTATCATGTAAGTAAGTTTGATTAATACTCGAGGCATTCACAAAGAGGTCAATATTATAACTGTTTATAACTTCACCTACATCAAATGTGTAGTGCTTACTCTTGAGGCTGCCATCCTTATTTAATTGTATATCAATCAATATATCCCCTGACTTTGTCACCATATCTTTGCCATAAACCATTTGCATAGCCATTTCGAGGAGGTTTTTATCTAACTGATTGCGGGCGTTGAGTAAGCGACTACCAAATAATTTATATACTGTTCCCGTCATTGCCAGCGCTGCGCTTTCTGGTACTTTGCGTTTCCACAGTGAGGTTTCTCTATTTTTGAACAGGTCATATTCATTATTACTCGACAACCCGAGTTTCAGTTCGTTAACACAATCGCACAGTTGCTCCTCACCTTCCATTTTAAGGCAAAGTGAAAAATGATTTAATAGCGTTTGCTTCGGTGATTCATTACTCGTTAGTTGTTTTTCTAAATTAACAATAGAATAACTTTCTTGTTTAATGAGATTAATATTGGCAACCATTACAGCCTCCTTCCCACGGTTTAAGAGCAAACATGCCACATAATTATTTACAACATCCAGAAGCAGTAAATGAATGATACTGACAATGATGCCAGCCCATTATCTTTGCATAATGTTTGTTAGCTATAGATTTTAAAAATATTTATGAGAAAAGTATGGCACTAGAGGGGGTTTTGACTATCAAAAATCGCTCAAACCTGAACTAAGATGATGAATTAAGCATTATCGGCGATAATTGCCACTCGGCTCTACAAATAATATTTAAATGCTCCTGAACAGTGATGTAGCAAGACACGTATGGAGCCAACGAAGAATAAAAATTTATGGAGTTCTTATTCAATATAACCGGAATAGTCAGGGGCTGATGTAAATGACCTGAAAGAATGAGAGAGGCAGTACGCCCCTCTCCATCAGCTACTCTTCTTCGTTCCCGCCTTCTTCATACGGGCCAAATGGCTTCGCGGGCAGAACGATATACGTGCCTTCAAACACTGCACCCGGCGTCTCGTCGCCAAAGATTTCTACTTGCATCTGCACCCGTGCTTTTCGTCCGCGCGCCAGACGGTCGAGATCGCCACTTAAGGCACCGAGGTCGGCTACCGCATGGGGTTTTCCGCTAATCGGCTTGCTGTAGCGGATATGCGCATCCGCCAGAATAATCGTTCCGCCGAGGTGGCGTTCACGCAACATCAGCCAGATAAGCCCCCAACCGGTGAGCGTAGCCAGCGAGAATAAACTCCCGGCAAACAGCGTGTGGTGCGGATTCTGATTGCCGGTTTCCGGCATGGTGGTGATAAATTTTTGCCCGGTATATTGCTGAATGCGCACGCCCATTTTTTCACTAAGCGGGATGTGTTCATACCACGCCTGTTGCAACTGCGCGCACCAGTCGCCGCGATGCAGAATATCATCCAGAGTGGCGACGGGTTTAATCATCAAAAAATGACGAATCGGCGTGGTGGTTGGTGTGGTGATTTCTCCCTGATTAACGAACCCCAGCTTGGCGAAAAACTCCACCGCGTCTTCACGGGCGCTACAGGTCACGCGCTTAACGCCTTCCTGACGCGCCACCGACTCCAGAGTCATCGCCATCAGCGTTCCTAACCCTTTGTCCTGCACGTCGGGATGAACGGCCATAAAACGGATGGACGCTTCGTTATCGGCATTAATATACAGCCGCCCTACTGCCACCAGATTACCCTGCTCGTCGACGACCATCTGGTGATGCGCCATCGCATCCCACGCGTCGCGTTCCGAACCTTTTGGTTGATGCAAGGGCTTACGCAACATTTCCCAGCGAAACTGATAGTAACGCTCTAATTCTTCTTCTGTTTGTGGAACCCGAAGGTGATACATAGCGATACTCTCTCTTGTTTCCCGTGACAACCCTGGAAGCTGGCTCATACCTGCAACCAGAATGTTACGGGGCCATCATTGACCAGCGATACCTGCATATCCGCAGCGAAGCGTCCTGTTTGCGTGTTCATCTCTTGCTGACGGCAGCGTTCGACGAAATAGTCATATAACGCCTCTGCGCGATCCGGTGATGCGCCTTTGGAGAAACTTGGGCGCATCCCCCGTTCGGTATCTGCGGCGAGGGTAAACTGGGAAACCACCAGCACACTGCCGCCCGCCTGTTGCACGTTGAGATTCATCTTGCCTTCGGCATCGCTGAAGATGCGATAGCCAAGCACGCGCTCGCACAGACGGTTTGCTTTCTGTTCGTCGTCATCCTTTTCGACACCCAATAACACCAAAAGTCCCGCGCCAATTTCGCCCGTCACTTCTCCCTCCACGGTGACGCTGGCACGGGTTACGCGTTGAATTAATGCAATCATGGTTCGTCGTCTTCTTCTTGTTCAGCTGCTTGTTTTAGTTTGCGGTATTCCCCGAGAGTGACAGTAATTTCCGCACCAAGCAAGACGATACACCATGTCCAGTAGACCCAGACAAAGAGAATGGGGATCACCGCCAGCACACCGTAAATGAGCTGATATGAGGGGAACATGGTGATATAAAGCGCGAAACCTTTTTTTCCTGCTTCGAACAGGAGTGCGGCGACAAACGCACCGACAATCGCGTCGCGGTTAGGTACGCGAATGGTAGGAACAATGCTGTAGAGCAACCAAAAGGAGATCCACGACAACAACAGCGGAAAAATACGCAGCACATTGTCAATGACAGTATTGAGATCGCTTGCCCAACGCAGAGAGAGCAGATAGGAGCTGATCGCCAGACTGGCCCCTGCCAGCAGCGGCCCCAGCGTTAAAATCATCCAGTACACGGCAAACGAGTAAATTTTTGGTCGCGCTCGTTTACTGCGCCAGATGGTATTCAATGCGCTATCGATGGAGTACATCAGCAATAATGCTGTGACGATCAGCCCGCACGCCCCGACGGCGGTCATTTTGTTGGAATTGGCGACAAACTGTTCGATATATCGCTGGATAACATCGCCAGTAGCAGGCAGAAAGTTGGCAAAAATAAAGTGACGCAACTGAATGCTGACGTCCGAAAACATGGGAAACGCGGCGAAAAGCGCAAAAACAACGGCAACCAGCGGCACTAATGAGAGCAACGACACATAGGCAAGATTACCTGCCAGGGTTGTCATATTGTCCTCATCAATGCGTTGCCAGAGTAGTTTTAGCCAGGCCCATAGCGGACGGGTACGGTGCCTGGCTTTGTCCTGAATGTTTTTTAGCATAACACCTTCGCGAAATAGTCCGGGATGGTGGTTTTATCTTTCACCAGAATACTGGTAATACCTAGCTGATTTGCTCCTTCTATATTATCGGCGTTGTCATCGAAAAAGACCGTATCGCTGGCTGAAAAACCTTCCGCCTGCAAAACATGCTGGTAAATTCGTGCTTCAGGTTTGCGCATCCCCAGATCTTGCGACAGATAGATATGGTCAGCAGCATCACGAATTTCCGGGTATTCCTCCGGCCAGAAGGTGGTATGTAGGCGGTTAGTATTGGAAAGCACCACCACACGATGCCCCTGCTCACGCAGTTTATGCATGATGGCGATCACTTCCGGGCGCAGCGCGACAAACACCGCCTGCCAGCCGTGGGAAAACTGCTCATAGCTTAGCGGTAGAGCCATCTCATGACACAGCGCCTCTGCGAACGCTTCGTCGCTAATTTCCCCACGCTCATGCTGATGAAACGCCTCGCCCATGTGGAAACTCTTCTTAAGCGTAGCCAGGGGAACACGCGTTAAATCGCTCCAGGCTCCCAGCACACGGTTAAAGTCGATATCGACAATCACATTACCTAAATCAAAGATATAGAGCATTTTTGCCTCCTTTCGCGCCACAAGAAATTAACTGTAGCGGGAAAGGATGGGTTTGGCTATGTGGTCAGGTATGAAGCAAGGTCAACGGTCACAAAATTCTACGCGTCTTCCTGGGGAAGGATGATTTCAATTTGGCTGTCTTGTAAACGTGATTTTAGCGCAGCGGGCGGCAGCTCGTCGGTAAAGAGTGCAGTGACCTGTGCCACATTACCAATTTCAACCGCCGCCGAAGCATGATACTTAGTGTGATCGGCGACCAGCAGAATATTTCTCGCGTGCGCCATCATCGTTTTCACCACGTTAGCTTCGTTAACATCAAACTCCATCAACGCGCCATCGCTCTCAATCGCCCCAACACTTGTTACCAGATAATCAGCCCGAAAATCGGCCACAAAGGAAGCCGCTGAAGGGCCAATGATCCCGCTATTATGAGAGCGCAATGTACCGCCGGGCACCATCACTTCAAAGCGCGGGTTGTGGTACAGAATATGCGCCACACGCAGGCTGTTCGTGATTATCCGCAAATGATTATGGTTAAGTAACGCCCGGGCGACATGTTCGACAGTCGTACCGATGGTGATAAATATTGTCGATCCATCAGGAATATAGTCTGCCACCGCTTCGGCAATCGCTTTTTTCTCTTCAGTTTGCGAAACCTCACGCTGTTCGAACGCCGTATTAACGACGCTGGAGGCCCGACCCGCGCCACCGTGATGGCGCGTGATCAGCCCTTGCTCGCTTAATTTACGAATATCCCGGCGGACCGTCTGCGTGGAAACATCCAGCAGATTTGCCAGCTCATCAATATTCATATACCCACGCTCGGCGATCAGCATGAGGAGTTGGTCGTGCCGCGGGTTACCGGTCAGTTCGGTAAGGCTCATGAAAATTCCTCGAAAAACCATCACCCTGGCATTTTATACAAAAAGTGACAAAAAAGATCGGGTTTGATCACAGTCAGGGATCCCGGCACGCCCACCGGGACGCGTGCATTTTAACGCCGCCACACCGCTGGCAAAGCGGACGGAATCCGCTAAATCTCCACCTGTTGCCAGCGCCACCGCCAATGCGCCGTGAAAAACATCGCCCGCACCGGTAGTATCTACCACATCAACTTTGAAAGCTGGCTGATGCTGTCGCCCGCCATTCTCCAGCCAGTCACAGCCTGCACTGCCCTGAGTAACATAGACATGTCCATTTGTGAGCATTTGTGCCTGTTTTAGGGCACTCGCCATCTCTTTCACGCCCGTTAGCCGCGCCAGACCCGGTTCTGAAAAAGCTGCATGATCGCTTAACGCCACCAGCTCACTGATATCCTGCGGCGTAATATCACCGTCCAGCACGGTCATCACGCCCGCCTGCCGCGCCAGAGTGAAGGCTTTTTTCGCGCCGTCATGCCAGCGTACATCTGCCAGCACCACGTCCCACTGAGAGAAATCAATTTCCTCCAACCACTCTGCGTCAGGCAGCAGGTCCGGGCTGGGATAGTTAATGATGATTCGCTCGCCTTTGGCATCCACCATGATGGCGGATTGCGAAGATTTCGCCTGGTTATACCGCTTGGTGTAACGGGTGTTAACGCCCCAGGATTCCAGCTCTGCCAGCAGGCTGTTTCCCGTGTCGTCGTCACCGACGCGACCAATAAAATCGACCTGCGCACCCAGTCTGGCCGCCGCAACTGCTGCTGTAGCCGCTGGCCCGCCGCCAACTTCCGTATAATTTTTCGCCACGTATTTACCGCTCTCCGTCGGCAACCCTTCCACGTAATAGATGCGATCCATCACGGTAATTCCTACACAAGCAACACGAATCATGGTCATTCCTTAAGCATTTTGGGATGCGTTCATTTTAATTTCACCAATTGTTTAAAAAGTGACGGCTGTCAATTTTTTGACGATAAATTACAAATACGATCAAAAGCAGACAAGCAAGGTATGTCATAAATGACAAAAAGTGACATCACTGTATTCAGGAGAGGGTTATGGCAGCAATCGCGTTTATCGGTTTAGGACAAATGGGTTCGCCAATGGCGAGCAATTTATTGCAGCAAGGGCATCAACTTTGCGTCTTCGATGTGAA
The DNA here is from genome assembly GCF_030295215.1 of Escherichia sp. KS167_9B. Classification (NCBI taxonomy): domain Bacteria; kingdom Pseudomonadati; phylum Pseudomonadota; class Gammaproteobacteria; order Enterobacterales; family Enterobacteriaceae; genus Escherichia; species Escherichia sp. KS167_9B. The sequence continues at coordinate 4,743,903 of NZ_AP025754.1, read as the reverse complement.
TGCCGAAGCCGTACAGCATCTGGTAGACAAAGGGGCGACTCCCGCTGCTAACCCAGCGCAGGCCGCTAAAGATGCCGAATTTATCATTACCATGTTGCCGAATGGCGATCTGGTGCGCAGCGTGTTGTTCGGTGAAAACGGTGTCTGTGAGAGCTTATCTTCCGATGCGCTGGTCATTGATATGTCGACCATCCACCCCCTGCAAACCGATAAATTGATTGCTGATATGCAGGTCAGAGGCTTCAGCATGATGGATGTTCCGGTTGGCCGTACTTCCGCAAATGCCATTACCGGTACTCTGCTACTGCTGGCTGGCGGCACTGCTGAACAAGTTGAACGCGCCACGCCGATCCTGATGGCGATGGGCAGCGAGTTGATCAACGCGGGCGGTCCGGGCATGGGGATCCGCGTTAAGCTTATCAACAACTACATGAGCATCGCGCTCAATGCGTTGTCGGCAGAAGCCGCCGTTTTGTGCGAAGCCCTGAATCTTCCCTTCGATGTTGCCGTCAAGGTAATGAGCGGTACTGCCGCCGGTAAAGGCCACTTCACCACTTCCTGGCCGAACAAAGTCCTCAGTGGAGATCTTTCTCCCGCCTTCATGATCGATCTTGCCCATAAGGATCTTGGCATCGCCCTCGATGTTGCCAACCAGTTGCATGTGCCGATGCCGCTGGGGGCCGCCTCACGGGAGGTTTATAGCCAGGCGCGCGCAGCGGGTCGAGGTCGCCAGGACTGGTCCGCCATTCTGGAGCAGGTCCGTGTCAGTGCCGGGATGACTGCCAAAGTAAAAATGTAACGACTGGATAAAGGAATAAATGAATGAATAAGTACACCATCAACGACATTACGCGCGCATCGGGCGGTTTTGCCATGCTGGCAGTCGATCAGCGCGAAGCCATGCGCATGATGTTTGCCGCGGCTGGCGCACCCGCTCCAGTAACCGATAGCGTTTTAACTGATTTCAAAGTTAACACCGCGAAGACGCTTTCACCTTATGCATCGGCGATTCTGGTAGATCAACAATTCTGCTACCGCCAGGTGGTTGAGCAAAACGCGATTGCCAAAAGTTGCGCCATGATTGTCGCCGCCGATGAGTTCATCCCTGGCAACGGTATTCCGGTAGATAGCGTAGTCATTGACCGCAAAATCAACCCGCTACAAATCAAACAAGACGGTGGCAAAGCCCTGAAACTACTGGTGCTGTGGCGTAGTGATGAAGATGCGCAGCAACGCCTGGATATGGTGAAAGAGTTCAATGAACTGTGCCACTCACACGGTCTGGTGAGCATCATTGAGCCAGTCGTCCGCCCACCGCGTCGTGGCGATAAATTCGATCGCGAACAAGCGATCATCGATGCCGCTAAAGAGCTGGGCGACAGTGGCGCTGACCTCTACAAAGTTGAAATGCCGCTTTATGGCAAAGGTCCGCAACAAGAGCTTCTCAGTGCTTCACAACGTCTGAATGACCATATCAATATGCCGTGGGTGATCCTCTCATCCGGCGTCGACGAAAAACTGTTCCCGCGTGCCGTACGCGTGGCAATGACAGCGGGTGCATCGGGCTTCCTGGCTGGTCGTGCCGTCTGGGCATCGGTTGTCGGTTTACCGGACAACGAGCTGATGCTGCGTGACGTTTGCGCACCGAAATTACAACAACTTGGCGATATCGTCGACGAAATGATGGCTAAACGCCGTTAAGATGAGGATACAAAAATGAAATGGTTTAACACCTTAAGTCACAACCGTTGGCTGGAACAGGAAACCGATCGCATCTTTGATTTTGGTAAAAATTCCGTAGTACCGACTGGCTTTGGCTGGTTAGGCAATAAAGGGCAAATCAAAGAAGAGATGGGCACCCATCTGTGGATCACCGCCCGTATGTTGCACGTGTATTCCGTTGCTGCGGCGATGGGTCGACCTGGCGCTTACTCGTTGGTTGATCATGGTATCAAAGCCATGAACGGCGCACTGCGCGATAAAAAATATGGCGGCTGGTATGCCTGTGTCAATGACGAGGGCGTGGTGGATGCCTCCAAACAGGGCTATCAACATTTCTTTGCCCTGCTGGGTGCTGCCAGTGCCGTCACAACGGGTCACCCGGAAGCGCGTAAGCTGCTCGATTACACCATTGAAATTATCGAGAAATACTTCTGGAGCGAAGAAGAGCAGATGTGCCTGGAATCCTGGGACGAAGCCTTCAGCAAAACCGAAGAGTACCGCGGCGGCAATGCCAATATGCACGCGGTGGAAGCTTTCTTGATTGTTTATGACGTAACGCATGACAAAAAATGGCTGGATCGCGCGATTCGCGTGGCTTCCGTCATTATCCACGACGTCGCCAGAAATAATCATTATCGCGTTAACGAGCACTTCGATACCCAGTGGAATCCGCTGCCGGATTACAACAAAGATAACCCGGCGCACCGCTTCCGCGCATTCGGAGGCACGCCGGGCCACTGGATCGAATGGGGCCGTTTAATGCTGCATATCCACGCTGCCCTGGAAGCCCGTTGCGAACAGCCTCCGGCCTGGTTGCTAGAAGATGCCAAAGGTCTGTTCAACGCCACCGTGCGCGATGCCTGGGCGCCCGATGGTGCCGACGGGATTGTTTATACCGTTGACTGGGAAGGCAAACCGGTGGTCCGCGAACGTGTGCGTTGGCCTATCGTCGAAGCGATGGGTACGGCTTACGCGCTCTACACCGTTACCGGCGATCGCCAGTACGAAACCTGGTATCAGACATGGTGGGACTACTGCATTAAGTACCTGATGGACTATGAAAATGGTTCCTGGTGGCAGGAGCTGGATGCGGACAATAAGGTCACCACCAAAGTCTGGGACGGTAAACAGGATATTTATCACCTGCTGCATTGCCTGGTGATCCCGCGTATCCCGTTAGCGCCAGGCCTGGCTCCGGCAGTTGCCGCAGGCCTGCTGGACGTTAACGCGAAATAACTGAGCTGAAATAACGGCATATCAGGCTACATGCCGGGTATGTCGTTATTCAATAAAGGTGCCTCGTATGCAAATCACCAACATGCATTGCAGTGGACAAACCGTTTCACTTGCCGCGGGGGATTATCACGCGACTATCGTGACGGTTGGTGCTGGTCTGGCTGAATTAACTTTTCAGGGTTGTCATTTAGTCATCCCGCACAAACCCGAAGAGATGCCGCTGGCGCATCTGGGTAAAGTGCTTATTCCGTGGCCGAACCGGATCGCCAACGGCTGTTACCGCTATCGGGGACAGGAATATCAGTTACCCATTAATGAACATAGTTCAAAAGCCGCTATTCACGGGCTGCTTGCCTGGCGAGACTGGCAAATTAGCGAATTAACCGCCACCAGCGTTACCCTGACAGCTTTTCTACCGCCCAGTTACGGCTATCCGTTTATGCTGGCTTCGCAGGTTGTTTATTCGCTCAATGCTCGCACGGGCCTTTCCGTTGAGATCGCAAGCCAGAATATTGGTACTGTGACCGCACCTTATGGTGTGGGTATTCATCCTTATTTAACCTGCAACTTAACATCTGTTGATGACTATCTTTTCCAGCTTCCGGCAGAACAGGTTTATGCCGTCGATGAGCACGCAAATCCGACAACGCTTCACCACGTTGATGAGCTGAATTTAAATTTCACGCGGGCGACAAAAATAGCCGCGACAAAAATAGACCATACCTTTAAAACCGCTAATGATCTGTGGGAAATGACCATTACCCATCCACAGCAGGCACTTTCGGTGAGTCTTTGTTCCGATCAACCCTGGGTGCAGGTTTATAGCGGCGAAAAATTACAGCGTCAGGGACTGGCAATTGAACCTATGAGTTGCCCGCCTAACGCCTTTAATTCCGGCACCGATTTATTATTACTGGAACCAGGAAAAACGCATCGCCTGTTTTTTAATATTCACGGGCAGCACAATTAATTTCATTAAGAAAAAAACGAGATCATTGTTTAGGGTTGTATTTACACAACAGGAAATATTATGGACTTTTTTACGTTATTTTCGCCAGATGGGGCCATGCTGGAAACAAACGTGGTATGTATCGTTATCGCGTTGATGTTTCTTTATACCTTTGTGGGGATATGCGCGGGATTTGGTGGCGGTTTAACCACCATGCCACTCGTCACGTTAATGCTCCCCGTAAAAATGGCAACACCACTTTCGGTAATTGTCGGCACCGCAACCGCCTTGTACGCCACCTGGCTATCACGCAAAGAAACGGATTGGCGCTCGGCAATGGTGCTGATTATTTTCTCATTTTTGGGAATACCCGTCGGTTTATATGCGCTGTCGTATTTACCCGACCATTTTATGAAAGTGGGCTTAGGTGGATTTCTTATCCTCTACTCCTTTTACAGCATGTTTATTCCTCGCTTGCCGATTTATGACCGTAACTGGATCGCCGCACCTATCGGCGCAGTAGCTGGCGCATTAGGCGCGGCGTTCTCAACCAACGGGCCGCCGATGGTTATCTACGGGATGCTACGTAACTTAGGTCCGGCGGCATTTCGCGGCACACTGAACGCCTTCTTCACCGCAAACAACATCGCGGTGATCGGCGGGCTGGCGACCAGCGGAATTTTGACTGTTTCTATCTTTAAACTGGTGCTGTTTTGTATTCCCACCATGATCCTCGGTTCACTGATTGGACAATATGTGCATAAACGCATTTCGGTCAAAGTGTTTCGTGTGATGGTCTTTTTATTGTTGATTGCCTCCGGTTCTATGTTGATAAAAGGTGCGTTGGGAATTCCCGCTGCTGCCGCACTTCTGCCTCCGTTTACCTTGTTAGTTATACTGCAACTGGCATTTGGTAAAAAAGTGGCGGCAATCCGCCGGGCTGAAGAAAGTAAATAATCATTATGCGGGTTTTAATTTATACCTTCACACATTCTTTAATTAATGAAACCTGTAATAACAGGATGGCATGAAATATTAGTTTTATACTCTATGGAGATTATTTATGGATACGCCACGCCCACAGTTATTAGATTTTCAATTTCATCAGAATAACGACAGTTTTACTCTACGTTTTCAAGACCGTCTTATTTTAATCCATAGCAAAGATAATCCTTGCTTATCGATTGGCTCAGGTATAGCGGATATCGATATGTTCCGCGGTAATTTCAGCATTAAAGATAAATTGCAGGAGAAAATTGCGCTGACCGACGCCATCGTCAGCCAGTCACCGGATGGCTGGTTAATCCATTTCTGCCGTGGTTCTGACATTAGCGCCACGCTGCATATCTCTACTGACGAACAAGGCCGTTTAGTGCTGAAACTGCAAAACGATGATCGTCACCATAACCGCATCTGGCTGCGTCTCGCCGCACAACCAGAGGACCATATCTACGGCTGCGGCGAACAATTCTCCTACTTTGATCTGCGCGGCAAACCGTTCCCGCTATGGACCAGTGAACAAGGCGTTGGTCGCAACAAACAAACCTATGTCACCTGGCAGGCCGACTGCAAAGAGAACGCGGGCGGCGACTATTACTGGACTTTCTTCCCGCAGCCTACTTTTGTCAGCACGCAGAAGTATTACTGCCATGTCGATAACAGCTGCTATATGAACTTCGACTTCAGTGCTCCGGAATACCATGAACTGGCATTGTGGGAAGACAATGCCACCCTGCGTTTTGAATGTGCGGACACATACATCTCCCTGTTGGAAAAATTAACCGCCCTGCTGGGACGTCAGCCAGAACTGCCCGACTGGATTTATGACGGGGTAACGCTAGGTATTCAGGGCGGGACAGATGTATGCCAGAAGAAACTGGACACCATGCGTAACGCGGGCGTGAAGGTCAACGGCATCTGGGCGCAGGACTGGTCCGGGATCCGTATGACCTCTTTTGGCAAACGTGTGATGTGGAACTGGAAGTGGAACAGTGAAAACTACCCACAGTTAGATTCCCGCATCAAGCAATGGAAAGAAGAAGGCGTGCAGTTCCTCGCCTACATCAACCCGTATGTTGCCAGCGATAAAGATCTCTGCGAAGAAGCGGCGCAACATGGCTATCTGGCAAAAGATGCCTCTGGCGGTGACTATCTGGTGGAATTTGGGGAGTTTTACGGCGGCGTTGTCGATTTGACCAATCCTGAAGCCTATTCCTGGTTTAAAGAGGTCATCAAGAAAAACATGATCGAATTGGGCTGCGGCGGCTGGATGGCAGATTTTGGCGAATATTTGCCGACCGATACGTATCTGCATAACGGCGTTAGCGCCGAAATTATGCATAACGCCTGGCCCGCACTGTGGGCGAAATGTAACTACGAAGCCCTTGAAGAAACGGGCAAGCTTGGCGAGATCCTTTTCTTTATGCGCGCCGGTTCTACCGGTAGCCAGAAATACTCCACCATGATGTGGGCGGGCGACCAGAACGTCGACTGGAGTCTGGACGATGGCCTGGCGTCGGTTGTTCCGGCGGCGCTCTCGCTGGCGATGACCGGGCATGGCCTGCATCACAGTGACATTGGCGGTTACACCACCCTGTTTGAGATGAAGCGCAGCAAAGAGCTGCTGCTGCGCTGGTGCGATTTCAGCGCCTTCACGCCGATGATGCGCACCCACGAAGGTAACCGTCCTGGCGACAACTGGCAGTTTGACGGCGACGCGGAAACCATCGCCCATTTTGCCCGTATGACCACCGTCTTCACCACCCTGAAACCTTACCTCAAAGACGCCGTCGCGCAGAACGCGAAGTCCGGTCTGCCCGTTATGCGCCCGCTGTTCCTGCATTACGAAGACGATGCACACACCTACACCCTGAAATATCAGTACCTGCTGGGCCGCGACATTCTGGTCGCTCCGGTGCACGAGCAAGGTCGCAGCGACTGGACGCTCTATCTGCCAGAGGATAACTGGGTCCACACCTGGAGCGGAGAAACCTTCCACGGCGGAGAAGTCACCGTTGAAGCGCCCATCGGCAAACCGCCGGTCTTTTATCGCGCCGACAGCGAATGGGCTGCACTGTTCGCCTCGTTAAAAAGCATCTAATCACGTCCGCCCGTGGGGAAACTCACGGGCACAGGGAGAACAACGATGAGTCACATCACAACGGAAGATCCGGCTACTTTACGCCTGCCCTTTAAAGAGAAACTCTCTTACGGTATCGGCGATCTGGCCTCTAACATCCTGCTGGATATCGGCACGCTTTATCTTTTGAAGTTTTATACCGACGTTCTGGGGCTGCCCGGTACCTATGGCGGCATTATCTTTTTGATTTCGAAGTTCTTTACTGCGTTTACCGATATGGGTACCGGCATCATGCTCGATTCCCGACGCAAGATCGGTCCAAAAGGTAAGTTCCGTCCTTTTATTCTGTATGCGTCATTCCCGGTCACCTTACTGGCGATCGCCAACTTTGTCGGCACACCGTTTGATGTCACCGGTAAAACGGTGATGGCCACTATCCTGTTTATGCTCTACGGGCTGTTTTTCAGCATGATGAACTGCTCTTATGGCGCAATGGTCCCCGCTATTACCAAAAACCCCAACGAACGCGCATCACTGGCGGCATGGCGTCAGGGTGGCGCTACATTGGGCCTGCTGCTTTGTACGGTGGGATTCGTGCCGGTTATGAATCTTATCGAGGGTAATCAGCAACTTGGCTATATCTTCGCCGCCACGCTGTTTTCACTGTTCGGCCTGCTGTTTATGTGGATCTGCTATTCGGGCGTGAAAGAGCGTTATGTCGAAACGCAACCTGCAAATCCGGCGCAAAAGCCAGGCTTGTTGCAGTCTTTCCGCGCAATTGCCGGTAACCGCCCGCTGTTCATTTTGTGCATTGCTAACCTCTGTACCTTAGGGGCATTTAACGTCAAGCTCGCCATTCAGGTCTATTACACCCAGTACGTGCTTAACGATCCCATCCTGTTGTCATATATGGGATTTTTCAGCATGGGCTGTATTTTCATCGGCGTGTTCCTGATGCCTGGTGCAGTCAGACGTTTTGGTAAGAAGAAGGTCTATATCGGCGGCCTGCTGATTTGGGTGCTGGGCGATCTGCTCAACTATTTCTTCGGCGGCGGCTCGGTCAGTTTTGTGGCGTTCTCCTGCCTGGCATTCTTCGGCTCGGCGTTTGTTAACAGCCTGAACTGGGCACTGGTTTCCGACACCGTCGAGTACGGCGAGTGGCGCACCGGCGTTCGTTCGGAAGGTACGGTCTACACCGGCTTCACCTTCTTTCGCAAAGTATCTCAGGCGCTGGCAGGTTTCTTCCCAGGCTGGATGCTGACGCAAATCGGCTATGTGCCAAACGTGGCGCAGGCTGACCATACCATCGAAGGTTTACGCCAGCTGATCTTCATCTACCCAAGCGCACTGGCGGTAGTCACCATTGTTACGATGGGTTGCTTCTACAGTCTGAACGAGAAAATGTACGTCCGCATTGTTGAAGAAATAGAAGCCCGTAAACGCACGGCATAAATAATAAACAACGCCCTGCGGGGCGTTATAAGGAGTGATTATGTCTGACCATAATCCACTGACATTAAAACTGAATCTGCGGGAAAAAATCGCTTATGGCATGGGCGACGTCGGTTCGAATTTAATGCTTAGCATCGGCACTCTGTATCTCCTCAAATTTTATACCGATGAATTAGGGATGCCTGCTTACTATGGCGGGATTATCTTTCTGGTGGCAAAATTCTTTACCGCGTTTACCGATATGCTCACCGGATTTTTACTCGACTCGCGGAAAAATATTGGGCCTAAAGGCAAATTTCGTCCCTTTATTTTATATGCAGCGGTTCCGGCGGCGTTAATTGCAACGCTCCAGTTTATCGCCACCACTTTTAGTTTGCCGATTAAAACGACGATTGCCACCGCGCTGTTTATGATGTTTGGACTTTCATACAGTCTGATGAACTGCTCGTATGGCGCGATGATCCCAGCAATTACCAAAAACCCCAATGAGCGCGCGCAGCTTGCGGCTTACCGCCAGGGTGGTGCAACCATAGGGCTATTGATTTGTACCGTAGCATTTATTCCACTGCAGTCGCTTTTTTCTGACTCCACTGTCGGTTATGCCTGCGCGGCACTGATGTTCTCCATTGGTGGCTTTATTTTTATGATGCTGTGCTACAGAGGCGTCAAAGAGCATTATGTGGACACGACGCCAACCGGACATAAAGCCAGTATTCTCAAATCTTTTTGCGCGATATTTCGTAATCCGCCATTGCTGGTTTTATGCATTGCTAACCTGTGTACCCTGGCGGCATTTAATATCAAACTGGCAATTCAGGTCTATTACACCCAGTATGTGCTGAATGATATTAATTTATTGTCGTGGATGGGATTCTTCAGTATGGGATGCATCCTCATCGGCGTATTGCTGGTGCCATTAACTGTAAAATGTTTTGGTAAAAAACAGGTTTATTTAGCTGGCATGGTGCTGTGGGCGGTGGGGGATATCCTGAATTATTTCTGGGGCAGTAACTCTTTCACTTTCGTCATGTTCTCTTGTGTCGCCTTTTTTGGTACGGCCTTTGTGAACAGCCTGAACTGGGCGTTAGTTCCTGACACCGTAGATTACGGTGAATGGAAAACCGGTATTCGTGCCGAAGGTTCTGTTTATACTGGTTATACCTTCTTTCGTAAAATTTCTGCCGCACTTGCTGGCTTCTTGCCAGGCATTATGCTGACGCAAATCGGTTATGTTCCCAACATCGCGCAAAGCGATGCAACATTACAGGGTTTGCGTCAGCTCATTTTTATTTGGCCTTGTGCGCTGGCGATAATTGCTGCATTGACGATGGGATTCTTTTACACGCTCAATGAAAAACGTTTTGCGTTAATTATTGAGGACATCAACCAACGTAAAAATAAAGAGATTGAGACAAAAGAAAAAACTGCTTCCGTAACGTTATAAATGTCAATAGCCGCTATTTCCATCCTGATGGGTGGCGGCCCCCCTACGTTAAAAAAATGGACTTATTATGAAAAAGATTAATGCAATAATTTTATTATCTTCTCTGACCTCTGCCTCGGTATTTGCTGGCGCATACGTCGAAAACAGGGAGGCATATAATCTCGCCTCCGATCAGGGCGAGGTTATGCTACGTGTGGGTTATAACTTCGATATGGGCGCGGGTATCATGTTAACCAATACCTACAACTTTCAGCGCGAAGATGAACTAAAACATGGATATAACGAAATTGAAGGCTGGTATCCGTTATTTAAACCAACCGATAAATTAACCATCCAGCCCGGTGGATTAATTAATGATAAGAGCGCCGGTTCCGGTGGTGCAGTATATCTGGACGTCAACTATAAATTTGTACCATGGTTTAATCTGACAGTGCGAAATCGCTATAACCATAATAACTACAGTTCAACAGATTTGAACGGGGAGCTGGATAATAATGACACCTATGAAATTGGTACCTACTGGAATTTCAAAATCACCGATAAATTCTCCTATACATTTGAGCCACATTATTTTATACGCGTAAATGACTTTAATAGCAGCAATGGAAAAGATCATCATTGGGAAATCACTAATACCTTCCGTTACCGTATTAATGAACACTGGCTGCCTTATTTCGAATTACGCTGGTTAGACCGCAACGTCGAGCCGTATCACCGCGAGCAAAACCAGATTCGTATCGGAACGAAGTATTTCTTCTGATGTGAAAATGTAAAAAGTCGCTGATATGGACTGCCCCCCATAAAGTTGGACAGTTCAGGTTAAGCGGCTTTTTACACAGATATTCACAATATAAATAACTCCCCATAATTATATAACCACGTTGATTATAAAATATTCCTCGTCCTCTCTATCAAAGTCATTGACTACCAGGTAAGATCTTTTCCACCGCAACACTCACAAGGAATGAGAAAATGGAAAAGAAATTTTTTATGGATTGGGATAATGAAATCCCGCAAGAAGAGTTTATTAACAATATTTTAGCCGATGAAGACCTGCCTAAAATCCGCTCTCTGATTATTGGTCGTTGGGGGGAGTGCTGGGATGAGGAAAGTTGCCAACCAATAATCGACATGTTTGTTGAACATGCCGAACGCTTTGCTCATCTCGAATCCCTATTTATCGGCGATATGGAAAGCGAAGAGTGTGAAATTTCGTGGATAAAACAAGGGGATTATTCTCGTCTGTATGCTGCGCTGCCGAACCTCAAAAAGCTGACAATTAAAGGTACTCAGGGCCTGGAACTGGGAGAAATCGCCCATGACAAACTGGAGCATCTGGAAATTATCTCTGGCGGTACGCCGTGTGACGTGTTCGCCTCATTGCAAAATGCCCAACTGCCTGCGTTAAAAACACTTATCGTTTATATTGGCGTTGAGAATTATGGTTTTGATGCATCGCTGGATATCGTAATGAAGCTGGCGTCGAAATCCCTCTTCCCGAGCCTGACGCATCTTGGCCTGGTGAACAGCGAAGAGCAAAACGAAATCGTCCGCCGCGTGCTGGAAAGCGACATTCTGCCGCAACTGGAAGTGCTGGCACTCTCCTGCGGTACGCTTACCGACGAAGGTGCAGAGCATCTTCTCAAACATGCCGATCGCCTTAGCCATCTGAAACTGCTGGATTTGTACCATCATTACCTGACAGAAGAGATGCAGAAAAAACTGCAAAAAACACTGACATGTACTCTCGAATTATCAGAAGCGCTAACGCCTGAAGTCTATGATGACGAAATTTATATGCATGCGATGTATACCGAATAAATGACATTTATTGGGAGAGAGTCATCTCTCCCATTATTTATCACAGAAAAGGAATTCTTCGTGATTACGCTAATTGGTCATCCTGAAAGCAAACGCACATTTTATTTTTGCCAGGCAGCGTCACGCTTACAGGAACATATCAACGTAGTGAGCTATGATCAAGCACTTACCCTGCTCTTAAATAAAGGCATGGTAAAAATCGATCCCCCCTTACATCAGGAAACAGATATTCGCTTAATTAATACGGTTAGCCAAAACTATATTACTTTTTTACAAAAAATGGCTACCAGAAGGGAGATCCGTTTTATTAACTCACCAGAAGGTATTATTCATCTTCTGGATAAACGCCACTGTAAGCAACGATTAGTCGAACACGCGATCCCGACACCGCCAATATTAGCGGATGATATCCGTAGCTACGATCAACTGATCGCCTGTATGCGCAGCGAAAAGGTTTATCGCGTGTTTATTAAGCCGAATTTCGGATCAGGGGCCGCCGGGGTGCTGGCTTTGAGTCTACATCCCGGCGATAACCGTCAGGTGCTTTATTGCGCCATCCAGGTTGCAGGTGACAGGCTGGTGAACAGTAAACATATTATCCGCTATGAAAACAGCGGTGATATTACGTTGATTGTGAATGCTATTTTACAACAAGACAATATTATCGAACGCTGGCTGGCAAAAGCCAGAGTGGGCAATAAAAGCTACGATTTACGCATCGTGTACGTTAATGGTGAAATCGTCTGGCGGGTTGTCAGAACATCATCACAGCCGATCACCAATTTACATTTACAAAATGAAGCTATCCGTTTTGCCGATCTTAATTTACCCGTAGAAAAAGTAGCTGAAATTGATACGCTTTGTCTCAACGCCATGACCCTCTATCCGGACGTACACATTGCCGGGCTTGACGTATTACTCACGCAAAATTTAACACCCTATATTATCGAAATTAACGGCCAGGGCGATCTTATTTATCAGGACACCTGCGAAAAAAACAAAATTTATCAACGCCAGATTCAGGTAATGAGAGAACATCATGTATAACGTAACAGACGAAGTACCGGAAAATACCCGCACGGCAATCCATTCCTGCGATGGCGAAATCAATCTGAATGATTTAATTGCCAGGGAAGCCAATATCCTGTTTGTGGTGCTTGATTCCCTGCGTTTTGATATTGCGTTTCAGGAACAAGAGGCGGGAAATACACCAAATATTAACCGCTATGGTCGCTGGATAAAGTGTGAAGCCGCTGGCAATTTTACCTGGCCTTCGCATCATTCGATGTTCTCTGGTTTTATGCCTAAGCCGCTGGAAGCTGCACCTGGTCATTCAATGCTCTTTTTCCCGAAAGATATTGGTTTAGGTCGTTTAGGGCCAAAAAATGCGTTCGCGTTCAGCGAAGAGACGTGGATTAAAGGGCTGGAAAACAAAGGTTACCGCACTATCTGCGTGGGTGGCGTCTCCTTTTTTAATAACCGCTCAGGGATGGGAAAAGTGTTCCCGGCGATGTTTAAAGAGAGTTACTGGTATCCTAATTTCTCCTGCACGGTGAAAGAGAGCATGGATAATCAGCTCACCTTAATTAACAAAAAGGTGAACGCTGAACAGCCGCTGATGATGTATATCAATATCGACACCATTCATTATCCGAATCATTTTTATATTGAAAATGCCAAACCTGGCGATACGGTAGAAACTCACGCCGCTGCCCTGCATTATATTGATGCCAGAATCGAAAAACTTTTCGATATCTTTCGGCAAACCGGGCGGGAGACGTTAGTTATTCTCTGTTCCGATCATGGCACCTGCTACGGGGAAGACGGTAAATATTTCCACAGTTTTAACCATCCGATTGTGAATACCGTACCCTATTTTCACTTTGTGTTAGACGGCAAAGACCATGAATAATGAATCGATTTATCAGCAATATATGTACAGTTACCCGCATAAGACCGCTTATCGGGAATTAAACAATATTGCTTTTGCGGATGTGAAATCGCGTATTTACGAGCATAAAACACATCTCTATATTCATATGCCTTTTTGCCAGAGCCGCTGCGGGTTTTGTAATCTCTTTACCTGCACGGGGGCAGACAATGCCTTTATCGACAACTACATAGAAGCAATTATTATCCAGGCCCGGCAAATGCAACTTGCGCCTGTAGACTGGGCCAGTTTTACCATTGGCGGCGGTACGCCACTACTGCTTAATACCGGGCAACTGTCACGGTTGTTTCGCGGGGTGTTTGACGAATTACAGGTCGATGCGCAGATTTTTAAGGCAATTGAAACATCGCCTTCCGATACCACCGCCGAAAAGGTCGCGTTATTGCGCCAGCTTGCGGTAAACCGCGTCAGTATTGGCATTCAGAGTTTTAACGATCTGGAACTTGCCACATTACACCGCCGCCATAGTGCGGAAAATGCCCATCGGGCGCTGGAGCTACTGCGCAGGGGTAATTTCCCGATAATCAATATTGATATTATTTACGGTATTCCTGGTCAAACAGCCGCAAGTTTAATGGCGTCGCTTAATCAAGCATTAGATTATCAGCCTGACGAACTGTTTCTGTACCCGCTATATAACATGCCGCGTCAGCCGGATATGTATAGCCTCTATATTGAAGCCCGCGATCGCTTATTGCATGAAGGTTATACGCAAACGTCAATGCGCCGTTTTGTGCGGGTGAATAATGATTCGGCGGCTGAAAGTTGTGGCTTTGAAAATTCGCTGGCGCTTGGCGCGGGCGGGCGCAGTTATCTTGGCAATTTACATTACTGCACGCCGTGGTCGCAAAACCAGCCCGCATCGCGGCAAATTGTCACGGATTTTATCGCCCGGCCAGATAAGACCCAGATTCACCACGGCTATGTACTTTCACAAGCAGAAATGAAGCGGCGTTTTATTATCAAGAATCTCTTTTTCTATAAGGGGCTTTCGTTACGGGATTATCAGCACCAGTTCTTCTCTGAGGTATTAAGCGATTTTCCCCTGCTGGGCGATTTCATCAAACAAGATTACTGCCACCAGCAGGATAATCGTATTCTGCTCACCGCGCAGGGTTTAGCGCTTTCGGACCAGCTTGGCCCGCTGTTTATCTCCCCGGAAGTTCGCAGGCTGGAGACGCATAAACGATGACGCTCAAGCAGATCCAGACGCTGATTTATCGCGGCGAGATAAAGTCGTGTAATTATCGCTGTGGTTATTGCCCTTTTCATAAACAAGACCGCAATGATAAACAGCAGGATGAAGTGGCATTATGGCGCATGGTTGAACATTTACCGGCGCTGGGTTCACCATTAAATGTATTTATTACGCCCTACGGCGAAGCATTGCGTTATCGTTATTATATGGCGGCGATGGCGGAAATCAGCCGCTATTCCCATGTGCAGGCGGTGGGTATTCAGACCAACGCCTCTTTTAATTTATCCACCTTAGTCGCGACTTTTCAGCACTCTCAGGGCGATTTAGCAAAGCTGCGGCTGTGGTGTTCGTTTCATCCTTCCCAGGCAAGTAAAGAAGTTTTCCTTAAACAGTTACTGGCAATTAAGGACACGGGGATTACCTGTTCTGTGGGGGCCGTCGCCAGCGTAGCCGACTATGACGAATTACAGTGGTTACGCGCGCATCTTCCTCCCGATATCTATTTCTGGCTAAACGCCAATGAGCGCGATAAAAGGCCCACCAGCGACGAAAGAAATAGCCAGTTTCAGTTGCTGGACCCGCTTTATTATCTGGAAACCAGCCTCTGGCCTGCCAATGTCGAGTTTTGTCTGGGCGGCAAAAAGAGCGTGTTTATGAATGCTGATGGCGATCTCTTCGCCTGTAATATCAGCAAAATTAAGATTGGCAATTTATATCAACAGCAACTTTCATCTCCGTCTTGTATGTCCAGGCACTGTCACTGTTATCTGGCTTATCACCTGCGTGAGGATATTCCGGCCCTCTCACAATTTGATGCTGAACGCTGCTTTCGGATCTTCTCGTTATGATCTGGCGGTTAATCGCGCTCGATTTAGACGGCACATTGCTGAACAGCAAGAAGATGATTTCCCCTGCGTCTGTTTCGGCACTGCAAAGCGCACAACAGGCAGGTGTGAAAATTATCCTCGCCACCGGACGTTCGCACAGCGAAGCCCTGCCTTATTACCAACAATTGCAGTTAACCGAGCCGATGATTTGCTGTAACGGCAGCTATCTTTATCATCCGCGCCAGCGGCAAATATTGCGTCCGCTGGCGCTTGATATCCACAAGGTGGAAAGGCTACGACTCTGGTTTTCACAACAAATATTGCAGCCAAATATTTATACGTACGATGATTTTGTTTTGCAGATTAGCCTGATACACCGCAAGGCTTCGTTATTGCGCCAGACAGAGGAATTTGCCCGACAAGAATTATCGCTGGCCTGTAGCTGGTCCTGGCATCATCAACTGGATATTACACAGGTGGGGTGTGAGAAAGGCAAAAGTCTGGCCTGGTATGCCCGACAGCAAAATATCGTGCTGGATGAAATCATCGCCTTTGGCGATAACGATAATGATGCGGGGATGCTGCGGATGGTAGGCAAAGGGATTGCGATGGGCAATGGCAGTTCGCTGGCAAAAGTCAGTGCTGACCGCGTTATTGGTCACAACAACACAGATGCTATTGCGGATTTTCTTGATGCGCAGGGTTTCAGATGACGCCTGATGCGATGCTGACGCATCTTATCAGGCCTACAAAAGCAAAAAACCTGCCATCGCTGGCAGGTTTTTTATGACTAAAAAACGAAATTAATCGTCTTTCGGTGCGCGGTTGGCGCGACGACGATCGTTTTCCGTCAGGTGACGTTTACGAATACGGATAGAGGTCGGAGTCACTTCTACCAGTTCGTCATCATCGATGAACTCCAGCGCTTGTTCCAGCGTCATGCGGATAGGCGGAACCAGAACAACGGCTTCGTCAGTACCGGAAGCACGCATGTTGGTCAGTTTCTTACCGGTCAGACAGTTTACAGTCAGGTCGTTAGAACGGCTGTGAATACCGATAATCTGACCTTCGTAAACTTCTGCACCGTGACCGAGGAACAGCTTACCGCGATCCTGCAGACCGAACAGCGCGAACGCGACCGCTTTACCCTGACCGTTAGAGATCAGTACGCCGTTCTGACGCTGACCCACTTCACCCGGACGCACGTCGTCGTAGTGGCTGAAGGTGGAGTACAACAGACCCGTACCAGAGGTCATGGTCATGAACTCAGAACGGAAGCCAATCAGACCACGGCTTGGGATCACGTAGTCGAGACGTACGCGGCCTTTACCGTCTGGATTCATGTTTTTCAGGTCGCCTTTACGTTCGCCCAGCGCCTGCATCACAGAACCCTGATGCTGTTCTTCAACGTCCAGCGTCACGTTTTCATACGGCTCTTGTTTACGACCGTCGATTTCACGGAAGATAACTTTCGGACGGGATACCGCCAGTTCGAAACCTTCACGACGCATGTTTTCGATCAGAACAGACAGGTGCAGTTCGCCACGACCAGAAACGCGGAACGCATCGGCGTCTTCAGTTTCTTCTACGCGCAGCGCAACGTTGTGTACCAGTTCTTTGTTCAGACGATCCAGAATCTGACGAGACGTTACGAACTTACCTTCTTTACCGCAGAACGGCGAGGTGTTAACGCAGAAGAACATAGAAACGGTCGGCTCATCAACGGAGAGTGCCGGCAGCGCTTCAACGTTTTGCGTGTCGCAAACGGTGTCAGAAATGTTCAGTTCGCCCAGGCCCGTGATCGCCACGATATCGCCAGCTTCCGCCAGATCGGTTTCGATACGTTCCAGACCGAGGTGGCCCAGCACTTTACCGACTTTCGCGTTGCGGGTTTTGCCTTCGCTATCGATGATAGTAACTTGCTGGTTCGGCTTCACTTTACCGCGCTTGATGCGGCCAATGCCGATAACGCCAACATAGCTGTTGTAATCGAGCTGAGAAATCTGCATCTGGAACGGACCGTCAAGGTCAACGTCCGGCGCAGGAACGTGGTCAACAATTGCCTGATACAGCGGGGTCATGTCTTCCGCCATATCTTCGTGGTCCAGACCGGCGATACCGTTCAGCGCAGAAGCGTAAACGATCGGGAAGTCCAGCTGCTCGTCGGTCGCGTCGAGGTTAACGAACAGGTCGAATACCTGATCCACAACCCAGTCAGGACGCGCGCCAGGGCGGTCAACTTTGTTGATAACAACAATTGGCTTCAGGCCGTAAGCAAACGCTTTTTTGGTTACGAAGCGCGTTTGCGGCATCGGGCCGTCAAATGCGTCAACCACCAGCAGCACTGAGTCTACCATGGACATTACACGTTCAACTTCACCACCGAAGTCGGCGTGCCCCGGGGTATCAACGATGTTGATACGGTAATCATTCCATTTGATAGCGGTGTTTTTCGCGAGGATGGTAATCCCACGCTCTTTCTCCAAATCGTTGGAGTCCATCACGCGCTCTTGGGTTTCGGCACGAGAGTCGAACGTACCGGATTGTTGGAGCAGCTTGTCTACCAGGGTGGTTTTACCATGGTCTACGTGCGCGATGATGGCGATATTACGCAATTTTTCGATCACAACTTTGCCTCAGGCATTAGAAATAGCGCGTTATTGTACACGGATTAATCGCACTACAAAACAGGATCACAAACATCCTCCGCAAACAAGTATTGCAGAGTCCCTTTGTGATCGCTTTCACGGAGCATAAAAAGGGTTATCCAAAGGTCATTGCACCAATATGGTGCTTAATGTTTCCATTGAAGCACTATATTGGTGCAATATTCACATCGTGGTGCAGCCCTTTTGCACGATGGTGCGCATGATAACGCCTTTTAGGGGCAATTTAAAAGTTGGCACAGTTTTCGCTTTATCTTTTTTACGGCGACACGGCCAAAATAATTGCAGATTTCGTTACCACGACGACCATGACCAATCCAGGAGAGTTAAAGTATGTCCGCTGAACACGTACTGACGATGCTGAACGAGCACGAAGTGAAGTTTGTTGATTTGCGCTTCACCGATACCAAAGGTAAAGAACAGCACGTCACTATCCCTGCTCATCAGGTGAATGCTGAATTCTTCGAAGAAGGCAAAATGTTTGACGGCTCCTCGATTGGCGGCTGGAAAGGCATTAACGAATCCGACATGGTGCTGATGCCAGACGCATCCACCGCAGTGATTGACCCGTTCTTCGCGGACTCTACCCTGATTATCCGTTGCGATATCCTTGAACCAGGCACCCTGCAAGGCTATGACCGTGACCCGCGTTCCATCGCGAAGCGCGCTGAAGATTACCTGCGTTCTACTGGCATTGCCGACACCGTACTGTTCGGGCCAGAACCTGAATTCTTCCTGTTCGATGACATCCGTTTCGGCGCGTCTATCTCCGGTTCTCATGTTGCCATCGACGATATCGAAGGTGCATGGAACTCCTCCACCAAATATGAAGGTGGTAACAAAGGTCACCGTCCGGCAGTGAAAGGCGGTTACTTCCCGGTTCCGCCGGTAGACTCTGCTCAGGATATCCGTTCTGAAATGTGTCTGGTGATGGAACAGATGGGACTGGTAGTTGAAGCCCATCACCACGAAGTAGCGACTGCTGGTCAGAACGAAGTGGCTACCCGCTTCAATACCATGACCAAAAAAGCTGACGAAATTCAGATCTACAAATATGTTGTGCACAACGTAGCACACCGCTTCGGTAAAACCGCGACCTTTATGCCAAAACCGATGTTCGGTGATAACGGCTCCGGTATGCACTGCCACATGTCACTGTCTAAAAACGGCGTCAACCTGTTCGCTGGCGACAAATATGCAGGTCTGTCTGAGCAGGCGTTGTACTACATTGGCGGCGTAATCAAACACGCTAAAGCAATTAACGCCCTGGCAAACCCGACCACCAACTCTTACAAGCGTCTGGTCCCGGGCTACGAAGCACCGGTAATGCTGGCTTACTCTGCGCGCAACCGTTCTGCGTCTATCCGTATTCCAGTGGTTTCTTCTCCGAAAGCACGTCGTATCGAAGTCCGTTTCCCGGACCCAGCGGCTAACCCGTACCTGTGCTTTGCTGCCCTGCTGATGGCCGGTCTTGATGGTATCAAGAACAAGATCCACCCAGGCGAAGCCATGGACAAAAACCTGTATGACCTGCCGCCAGAAGAAGCGAAAGAGATCCCACAGGTTGCAGGCTCTCTGGAAGAAGCACTGAACGAACTGGATCTGGACCGCGAGTTCCTGAAAGCCGGTGGCGTGTTCACTGACGAAGCCATTGATGCGTACATCGCTCTGCGTCGCGAAGAAAATGACCGCGTGCGTATGACTCCGCATCCGGTAGAGTTTGAGCTGTACTACAGCGTCTAATAGTTGAAGTTGTACTACCCGGTGCTAAGAAGGCCGGGATTTAGTTGCCGTGGAAACTTTCAGCCCATCTCTGCATGGGCTTTTTTCTCCGTAACTTCTTTGATGCTTCGCGCTTTTTATCCGTAAAAAGCTATAATGCACTAAAATGGTGCAACCTGTTCAGGAGACTGCTTTATGGCAACAGGCACGCAGCCCGATGCTGGGCAGATCCTCAACTCGCTGATTAACAGTATTTTGTTAATTGATGACAACCTGGCGATCCATTACGCCAACCCCGCCGCACAACAACTGCTCGCTCAAAGCTCCCGCAAATTGTTTGGTACACCGTTACCGGAACTGTTGAGCTACTTCTCATTAAATATCGAGCTGATGCAAGAAAGTCTTGAGGCGGGGCAAGGTTTTACCGATAACGAAGTGACGCTGGTCATCGACGGGCGCTCGCATATCCTTTCTGTGACGGCCCAGCGTATGCCGGACGGCATGATCCTGCTGGAGATGGCACCGATGGATAACCAGCGCCGCTTAAGTCAGGAACAGCTACAGCACGCCCAGCAGGTTGCTGCCCGTGATTTAGTGCGCGGCCTGGCGCATGAGATTAAAAATCCGCTTGGCGGTTTACGTGGCGCGGCCCAGTTGCTCAGCAAAGCATTACCTGACCCGTCACTGCTCGAATATACCAAAGTGATTATCGAACAGGCGGACCGGCTGCGAAATCTGGTCGACCGTCTGTTGGGGCCGCAGCTGCCTGGTACGCGCGTTACCGAAAGTATTCACAAAGTGGCTGAACGCGTGGTGACGTTGGTGTCGATGGAACTGCCGGACAACGTGCGGTTGATTCGTGATTACGACCCCAGCCTGCCGGAACTGGCGCACGACCCGGATCAAATTGAACAGGTATTGCTGAATATTGTGCGCAATGCACTTCAGGCGCTGGGGCCGGAAGGTGGTGAAATCATTCTGCGTACCCGCACCGCGTTTCAACTGACTTTACACGGCGAGCGCTATCGGCTGGCGGCGCGGATTGATGTGGAAGATAACGGGCCAGGCATTCCGCCTCATTTGCAGGATACGCTGTTTTACCCGATGGTCAGCGGCCGCGAAGGTGGCACCGGGCTTGGCTTATCCATCGCCCGTAATTTGATTGATCAGCATTCAGGCAAAATTGAATTTACCAGTTGGCCAGGTCATACCGAGTTCTCGGTTTACCTGCCTATCAGGAAATAAAGGTGACGTTTATGCAACGAGGGATAGTCTGGGTAGTCGATGACGATAGTTCCATCCGTTGGGTGCTTGAACGTGCGCTCGCTGGAGCAGGTTTAACCTGTACGACGTTTGAGAACGGCGCGGAAGTGCTGGAGGCGCTGGCGAGCAAAACACCGGATGTACTGCTGTCGGATATCCGTATGCCGGGAATGGACGGGCTTGCGCTGCTCAAGCAGATTAAACAGCGCCATCCGATGCTTCCGGTCATCATTATGACCGCACATTCCGATCTGGATGCTGCCGTCAGCGCCTATCAACAAGGGGCGTTTGATTATCTGCCTAAACCATTTGATATCGACGAAGCCGTGGCGCTGGTTGAGCGCGCCATCAGCCATTATCAGGAACAGCAGCAACCGCGTAATGTTCAGCTTAACGGCCCGACGACCGATATCATCGGCGAAGCGCCAGCCATGCAGGACGTGTTCCGGATTATCGGTCGGCTTTCACGTTCTTCTATTAGTGTGCTGATTAACGGCGAGTCCGGTACCGGTAAAGAATTGGTCGCTCATGCCCTGCATCGCCACAGTCCGCGAGCCAAAGCGCCGTTTATCGCGCTGAATATGGCGGCTATCCCGAAGGATTTGATCGAATCAGAACTGTTCGGTCACGAGAAAGGCGCGTTTACCGGCGCGAATACCATTCGTCAGGGGCGTTTTGAACAGGCCGATGGCGGCACGTTATTCCTCGATGAAATTGGCGATATGCCGCTCGATGTACAGACGCGTTTGCTGCGCGTGCTGGCAGACGGTCAGTTTTATCGCGTTGGCGGTTATGCGCCGGTGAAAGTGGATGTGCGGATTATCGCTGCGACCCACCAGAATCTCGAACAGCGGGTACAGGAAGGCAAGTTCCGTGAGGATTTGTTCCACCGCCTGAACGTTATCCGCGTTCATCTGCCGCCATTGCGCGAGCGTCGGGAAGATATTCCCCGTCTGGCACGCCATTTTTTACAGGTTGCCGCGCGCGAACTGGGCGTAGAAGCGAAGTTGCTGCATCCGGAAACCGAAGCCGCGCTGACGCGTCTGGCATGGCCGGGTAACGTGCGCCAGCTGGAAAACACCTGCCGCTGGCTAACGGTGATGGCCGCCGGGCAGGAAGTGTTGATTCAGGATTTGCCAGGCGAACTGTTTGAATCAACCGTAGCGGAAAGCCCTTCGCAATTACAGCCGGACAGTTGGGCAACGCTGTTAGCGCAGTGGGCAGACAGAGCGCTACGTTCCGGTCATCAAAACCTGCTTTCCGAAGCGCAGCCTGAGCTTGAGCGGACATTACTGACAACCGCGTTGCGACATACGCAGGGGCATAAACAGGAAGCGGCGCGGCTACTCGGCTGGGGGCGTAACACACTGACGCGGAAGTTAAAAGAGCTGGGGATGGAGTGATTCACGGCTTGTGTGTAAAGATTGATTATTGAGCGCAAATTGCTGGTATTTTGCGCTTTACTGTTCCGATAAGTTCAGTATGATCTTGCCCGGAAAACGGGGAGAGTCATTATGCTGGAATCAATAATTAATCTCGTATCGAGTGGCGCAGTTGACAGCCACACACCACAAACTGCTGTTGCTGCTGTTCTGTGTGCCGCGATGATTGGGCTGTTTAGCTGAAGCTCGTTGTTTATGCCGGATGCGGAGAAAGTCGTAGGCCTGATAAGACGCGACCAGCGTCGCATCAGGCATCATGCTCAGATGCCGGATGCAGCGTAAACGCCTTATCCGGCCTACAAAAGCAATAATTTCAACAGGTTTTCTTAACCAGCGCATCAAGCAATCTTGTTCTCAGCACATTGATGGCGCTTTCGTTTTCTACTTTGTAAACGAAGCGCCATTCACCATTTAAATCACCCGTGAGAACTGCTGCATCCGCGCTTTCTGGCGCAGATAGGTATCAAAGCACATGCAAATGTTGCGGATCAGCAGGCGACCTTTCGCCGTTACCTGAATCCCCTTCTCATCCACATCCACCAGCCCATCTTTTGCTAACGGGGCGAGCAGCTTGAGATCTTCTGCAAAGTAGTCAGCGAAGAGCAAATCCCACTGTTGCTCAATAGGGGCGTAATCCAGACGGAAGTTGCAGATGAGCGACTTAATCACATCGCGGCGAATACAGTCATCACGCGTTAGCGCAATACCACGCCACAGCGCATTGCCTTGTTCATCCACTTGCTGATAGTACTGCTTCAACTCTTTCTGGTTCTGCGCGTAGCAGTCGCCAATCATGCTGATGGCGGAAACGCCCATCCCCAGCAGATCGGTATCGCCCTGAGTGGTGTAGCCCTGGAAGTTACGATGCAGCACGCCTTCACGCTGGGCCACCGCCAGCTCGTCATCCGGACGGGCAAAGTGATCCATACCGATAAACTGATAGCCCGATTGTGTCAGGAAGGCGATGGTTTCCTGCAGGATATCGAGTTTTTGCTGCGGACTCGGCAGGTCAGCATCTTTGATTTTACGCTGAGCAGCAAAAATGGTCGGCAAATGCGCGTAGTTAAAGACACTCAGGCGATCGGGGTTAAGTTCCGCCACGCGTTTCAGGGTAAAGGCGAAACTCTCCGGCGTTTGTTTCGGCAGGCCGTAAATCAGGTCGATGTTGGTGGAGGTAAAGCCAATCTCACGCGCATGGTTAAGCAGTGCAAAGATGAACTCTTCATCCTGCTCGCGGTTAACCAGACGTTGCACTTCTTTGTTGAAGTCCTGCACGCCCATGCTCAGGCGATTAAAGCCTTCGGCGCGTAAATGATCGAGTACATCCAGTTCGATTTCCCGCGGATCGACTTCGATCGAGATCTCCGCATCGGCATTGAACTGGAAGTTTTCGCGCAGCAGCTTCATCAGACGGCTGATTTGCGCTTTATTCAGATACGTCGGCGTTCCTCCGCCCCAGTGCAATTGGCTGACGTGACGCCCGGCGAACAGCGGTGCACGATGGACGATTTCTTGCTCCAGCGCGTCCAGATACTGATCGGCCTTGTGCTGCTGGCGAGTAACAATCTTATTGCAACCGCAGAAGTAACAAAGCTTATGGCAGAACGGGATATGTACGTAGAGAGATAATGGACGCTCAGGATAGCGCGCCACGGCTTGTAAAAACGCCTGTTCGCCGAAGTCTTCTGAAAACTCCAGCGCGGTTGGGTACGAGGTGTATCGTGGCCCGGAATAGTTATATTTCTGGATCAGGGCCAGATCCCAGTCGATTTGCTGTACAGACATGCTCACTCCTTCCGATGGCGTCTCTGGCGGCTACGGCGTACCGGCGGATGCCCGTTTCGGGTCATCAACCGGTTGCGCAGCCACTTTTGTCGCCGCGACAACCGCTGTAGTTTAACGAATAACCACACCAGATAACATATAACCGGAAGGGTTATCAGCAGAACGGGAAGGCCCACGGCGGCAATCCGTTAGTTGCCCCGCAGCAAACGCATCATGTCTTCTTGCTTCTCGTCTTCTTCCTCTTCTTCGTCATCGTCATAAGAGAGGCCGAGTTTCTGCATCAACTCATCAATACGATCCAGTTTGGCATCCACCCAGGATTGCTCTTCGGCGCTCAGGGTTTCGCCTGCCTCCAGACGTTCCAGCAGCGCATCCAGACGCTCATCCGTTTCCAGTAACTCCAACTCCGCCTGCGGTGAAAGCATAGGTTTCTCACTCTTCGGTTTGTGCTGTTTGGTGACTTTTTCAGTCACGCCCAATGGAATAGGGGTTTTACTGCCAATACGTGGATCTTTCGGTGCGTTCTGGCCTTTGCTGCCTGACGTGGTGTTACCGCCCGCTGCGCGGCTGCCCGGCGCATGACCACGACGTTTTTTCTGACGCTTACGGTCACGAGCTTCCTGATCCAGCTCCTCGCGTGTTTTTCGACGCGCTTTTGCATGACCTTTGCTGCGTGAGTTTGAAGATGATGGTTTCATAATGGTTCGTCTTTTAGCCGTTTTATTCAGTATAGATTTGCGGCGGAATCTAACAGAAAGCAAGCAAAGAAAAAAGGCGACAGATTACTCTGTCGCCTTTTTTCCTGACTCATAACCCTTAACGGGTCTTACAATCCTTGCAGGCCGCCAACACACCCTGTTTTTCCATTAGCCGGAACAATCCGTGTTGATTCCATTTCCGTTTAATTACGTCTCCGGACGTTTGTCTTCCTGACAATCCTCTGTCTTCGCCTCCTGGCGCTCCTGACCCTCATCCTGAGTCATTGTTCCTGTTAGCGTCCTCGCTCTATGGGTGCTACTTTACGCCTTTGCTTTAAACAAACAATCAACCGCCATCAGTATTTGCACATTTTCAGAGTTTTATATAAAAGCAATTAACTGATTTATATAGCTTATTTGACATGCATCGCAGAATTTTCTCTGCTATTTCGCATAAAGACTATCGGCAATGTCTCACAAAGCGTATGGCTTTTACTTACAACGCTCACGCCGAAAAATCCGCCTTTTATTATGGTTCAGGTATAATCACCGCAAAGCTTTGACTGACGGAGACGACCGCTTTGACTAATTTGAATTATCAACAGACGCATTTTGTGATGAGTGCGCCTGATATTCGCCACCTACCTTCCGATACCGGAATTGAAGTGGCTTTTGCAGGCCGTTCCAACGCAGGTAAATCCAGCGCGCTGAACACGCTGACTAACCAGAAAAGCCTGGCGCGGACCTCAAAAACCCCAGGGCGCACCCAGCTTATCAACCTGTTTGAAGTGGCTGACGGCAAGCGTCTGGTTGACCTGCCCGGCTATGGCTACGCGGAAGTCCCGGAAGAGATGAAGCGCAAATGGCAACGCGCGCTCGGCGAGTACCTCGAAAAACGTCAGAGCCTGCAAGGCCTGGTGGTACTCATGGATATTCGCCATCCGCTGAAAGATTTGGATCAGCAGATGATTGAGTGGGCGGTAGACAGTAATATCGCCGTACTGGTGCTGCTGACCAAAGCGGACAAACTGGCAAGCGGCGCACGTAAAGCACAATTGAATATGGTGCGTGAAGCAGTGCTGGCGTTTAACGGTGATGTGCAGGTTGAAACGTTCTCTTCGCTGAAGAAGCAAGGCGTGGACAAGCTGCGGCAGAAACTGGATACCTGGTTTAGCGAGATGCAGCCTGTAAAAGAAACGCAGGACGGCGAATAATTTTCTTGCCTTAATGCTTGTGCCGGATGTGGCGTATCCGGCCCGTAAATTCAATAGATTACACTTCTACCGTTGGCCTGATAATCAGTGCGCATCAGGCATTACGGATCTTTTCTTTCGCCCAATAAAAAACGCCCCAGTCATTACTGACTGGGGCGGCTAAAATATTCAGCCAAATCCGATTACGTGAAGTAAAAGGTCTGAAAGATAGAACATCTTACCTCTGTACCCTACGCGACTAACTTTACTCTTTTTTGTTCAGTTCAGAAAGCATTTTTTGTAATTTTTTTTCAGTTGTTGCATAGGAATTTCTAATAGCCATCACAAAACGTGACAGCTTATGTTGCTTACTTACGAAAAAAGGGCATGTTCAGGCGAATCTTAGTGCGCCTGATCCCAGTTTTCGCCACTCCCCACTTCCACCAGCAACGGCACATCCAGACGGGTACAGTTTTCCATCAGTTGATGAATCTGCTTCGCGACGGCATCGACATCATCTTTATGAACTTCAAATACCAGTTCATCGTGTACCTGCATAATCATACGCACACGCGGTTGCTCAGCTTGTAACCACGCATCAACGGCAATCATCGCTCGTTTGATAATGTCGGCGGCGGTTCCCTGCATTGGCGCGTTAATGGCTGCACGTTCAGCCGCTGCACGACGAGCACCATTGCTGGATTTGATATCCGGCAGATACAGACGGCGTCCGTCCAGCGTTTCAACGTAGCCCTGTTCTTTCGCCTGCGCACGGGTGCGCTCCATATACTCCAGCACGCCTGGGTAGCGTTCGAAGTAAAGGTCCATGTACTTCTGCGCTTCTTTACGTGGAATGTTCAATTGTCGCGCCAGACCGAAAGCACTCATGCCATAAATCAGACCAAAGTTGATCGCTTTCGCGCTACGACGTTGCTCGCTGGTGACGGTTTCCAGTGGCAAACCAAACACTTCTGCCGCCGTAGCCCGGTGGATATCTTTTCCTTCCGCGAATGCGGTCAGCAAGCCTTTGTCACGCGAGAGATGCGCCATAATGCGCAGTTCAATCTGCGAGTAGTCCGCCGAGACAATCACATAATCCTCTGGCGCAATAAACGCCTGGCGGATACGACGACCTTCTTCGTTACGCACCGGAATGTTTTGCAGGTTAGGATCGGTTGACGATAAACGTCCCGTTGCGGTTACTGCCTGGTGATAAGAGGTATGTACACGCCCGGTTTTCGGGTTGATCATCAGCGGCAGCTTGTCGGTGTAGGTCGATTTCAGCTTCGCCAGACCACGATACTCCAGAATCACTTTTGGCAACGGATAGTCCAGCGCCAGTTCTTCCAGTACCTCTTCCGACGTTGACGGCGCACCACCCGGCGTTTTCTTCAGCGGTTTAATGCCCTGTTTTTCAAACAGAATGGTTTGTAACTGCTTGGTGGAAGAAAGGTTAAATTCTTCACCTGCAATTTCATGCGCTTTCTTTTCCAGCTCAGCCAGACGTAGAGTGAGCTCTTCAGAATGATTATGAAGCACTTTCGGATCGATCTTCACACCGTTACGTTCAATGCGTGAAAGCACCGGCACCAGCGGCATTTCGATGTTCTCGAAGACGTTCAACGGCCCTTTGTGTTTTTGCAGATCCGGCCACATTTTCAGATGCAGCTGCAAGGTGACATCGGCATCTTCGGCTGCGTAACGTCCGGCCTCTTCGAGGGCAATCTGGTTAAAGGTCAGTTGATTTTTGCCTTTACCGGCAATCTCTTCAAAAGTGATGGTTTTGTGCTTCAACCAACGTTCCGCGAGGCTGTCCATATCGTGACGCCCGGCAACGCTATTGAGAATGTAGGATTCAAGCATGGTATCAAACGCAATCCCACGCAGCTCAATGCCGTAATTCGCCAGAATACCGCGATCGTATTTTAGGTTTTGCCCAACCTTCAGCGCCTTTTCATCTTCCAGCAGCGGTTTTAGCAACTCGAGTGCACGCCCGCGAGAGATTTGATCGGGCGCATCAAGATAATCATGAGCAACCGGAATATATGCCGCTACGCCTGGCTCGATAGCAAAAGAAAGCCCGACCAGGTTGGCAGAGATGTTATCGAGGCTGTCGGTTTCGGTATCAAATGCAAATACCGGCGCTTTTTCCAGCTTCGCAATCCACGCTTTCAGTATTTCTTCATCAAGGATGGTGACGTAGTTGTCATAAGAAATCACCGTTGCCGTCACTTCTGGCGCTTCGTCTGCAACACTGGTTTCCTGCGGCCTGGCTGCGGGTTTCGCCCCTTTAGCCTGTAACCATTTGCCCGCTTCGACATCAGCAGTCCAGCGTTTGAACTCATACTTTTTGAACAGCCCCAACAACTCTTCCGCCGCCGGTTGCTGCACTTCCAGTTGTTCACAGGTCAGCTCCAGTTCAACGTCGGTTTTAATCGTCGCCAGCTGGTATGAGAGATAAGCAACTTCTTTGTTTTGCTCGAGCTTCGCTGCCATTGTTTTCGCGCCACGGAAGCTCAACCCAGCAATTTTTTCTGGCTCGGCATACAGCGTATCCAGCCCGCCAAGACCTTGCAGCAATGCCTGCGCGGTTTTTTCACCGACGCCCGGTACGCCAGGGATGTTATCAGAGGAGTCACCCATCAGCGCCAGGAAGTCGATGATCAGTTCTGGCGGCACGCCGTACTTATTCACCACCTCTTCCGGGCCGAGGATGGTATTCGTCATGGTATTGATAAGCGTAATATTTGGCGTCACCAGCTGCGCCATATCTTTATCGCCAGTGCTGATCAGCACCGGACGCCCGGCTTTTTCGGCTTCGCGCGCCAGAGTACCGATAACGTCGTCCGCTTCTACGCCAGAAACCGCCAGCAGCGGCAGTCCCATCGCTTTGACCATCGCGTGCAGAGGTCCGATTTGTGCTCGCAGATCGTCCGGCATTGGCGGGCGATGTGATTTGTAATGTTCAAACAGTTCATCACGAAAGGTTTTTCCCTTGGCGTCAAAGACCACCGCTGCATGCGTCGGTTTATATTGCATGATTAGACTGCGCAGCATGTTGAGGACACCATACATCGCACCGGTCGGCTCGCCTGCGCTGTTAGTCAGCGGGGGAAACGCGTGATATGCGCGATAAAGATAAGATGAACCATCTACAAGGATAAGTGGATTTTGGGGGATCTGAACCATAATGTCCGTGCCTGTTTATCAGATTATGGGTAAAGGATGCCACAGACAGGATGAAAACATGAGTTTTTCACCGCTTTTCGTGAAAATCTTTTGTAGATCTTCTGGATCGCTCGCAAATCGTCATGTGGATAACTTTGTGCATAAATTATTTACATCACTTTTAATTTATTATCATGCTTTTTACAGCATGATGTTTGTCTTTGCTTTTCATACAGTTAAATATAAAGCCATCCCTAATAATTGTGATAATGGGATTTTTTCTAATGTGGATAGATATGAATTATTTTTCTCCTTAAGGATCATCCGTTATTTGGGGCGTTTTCTGCTAAAATCGGCGCCTTGCGCTTCTTTAGCGCACTGTCTATGGCTAACCTTTTGAATAAATTCATTATGACGAGAATACTCGCTGCGATAACCCTTTTGCTGAGTATCGTATTGACCATTTTGGTCACTATTTTTTGCTCCGTCCCGATCATCATTGCCGGGATTGTAAAACTATTGCTACCTGTGCCAGTCATTTGGCGAAAGGTTTCGCGTTTTTGTGATTTTATGATGTATTGCTGGTGTGAAAGTCTGGCGGTATTACTGCATCTGAACCCACACCTGCAATGGGAAGTTCACGGGCTGGAAGGGTTAAGTAAGAAGAACTGGTATCTGCTTATTTGTAACCACCGTAGTTGGGCAGATATTGTCGTACTGTGCGTGCTGTTTCGTAAGCACATTCCGATGAATAAATATTTCCTCAAGCAGCAGCTTGCCTGGGTGCCATTTCTTGGCCTGGCATGCTGGGCGCTGGATATGCCGTTTATGAAGCGTTATTCCCGCGCTTATTTATTACGTCATCCGGAACGACGTGGTAAAGATGTTGAAACCACCCGGCGTTCTTGTGAAAAGTTTCGCCTGCACCCCACCACCATTGTCAATTTCGTTGAAGGCTCCCGTTTCACGCAAGAAAAACATCAGCAAACCCACTCCACTTTTCAAAACTTGTTGCCACCAAAGGCGGCAGGCATTGCGATGGCGCTAAATGTACTGGGTAAACAATTCGATAAACTGCTTAATGTTACGCTGTGTTATCCGGACAATAACCGTCAGCCGTTCTTCGATATGTTAAGCGGTAAACTGACGCGAATTGTCGTACATGTGGATTTGCAGCCTATTGCCGATGAGTTACATGGCGACTACATCAATGACAAAAGCTTTAAGCGCCATTTTCAGCAATGGCTGAACTCACTGTGGCAGGAAAAAGACCGGCTTCTGACGTCGTTGATGTCATCACAGCGGCAGGACAAGTAAATTTTGCTCGCCTCTGAATGAGCAGAGGCGAGTGAGTATTTTAATGAACAAAACGTCCGGCACGAGACATAAATTCTTCTTCGCTCATCTCCTGTCCGTTAAAAACAACTTTACCCGGTGTATAACGCAGTTGCAGCGAGGCGGTATTGTTGTCAATCGTGATTAACTGAAACATCTGACCTAATGTCATCATCCCGCTGATTTGTTTATCAGCCTGCTTTTGCGCTTTTTCCGCATCCATGCCTTCAGATAAATTAAGCTGTTTTGCGGTTTCTGTGACAACATTAAGCGGTAACTTCACGTCAAAATTGAGCGATTTAATATCTTTGTTTGTGGATGATGAAGATTTGGCTGGGTCGGCAATACTGATATCCAGATTGGCATTTAGTTCGCCGAGTGCGTTCTTCCATCTTACCGGTTGTTTAATGGTCGGCTCACTTTTTTGTAATAACGGTAAATACTCTTTGAACAATGCAGCATTCACTTCTTGCAGAGCAACTTCATCGTTTGCTAACTCAGGGTGTGCAGCAAGCTGCTTCTGCATCGCAATGTTATACTGAATGATAAATTGGCGCACCGCTGAGGGATCAATAGATTCCGCAATCAAGGACCACTCACCACTACCGAGTTGCTGATTCCCTTTTGTTAACTTATCAAGTTCGTAGGTCAGATTGACATTGATATAATCTTTGTCTTTAACGCGATCCAGCCTGGTTTTTGCAACGAAAGCATCGATTTGGGCAACGTCTTCTCCCTGATTGATAATGTTAATCTGATTGAATTTCGACTCGCTTTCGCCAACCGGAAATTTCTTTTCTTCTAATCGCGTCAGAGAATCAATGGTAAAACTTTTCGCCGTTACTTTGTTCAATGGCGATAATTCCAGAACAATATCTTCGACTTTGCCTTCAATATCCAGGTTAGACAATGAGCTACCATCACCATTAAAAGTAAACTGGCCTTCACCAAAAGAAAACTTTCCATATTTTGCAGGGGCAACATCTAATGTCGTGGAGAATGAGCCACCAAACGCGAATCGCAATGTCGCTTCCACAGGAGATTTATTTTTTGCGGCGATAAATAGCGGTTGTGTCAGTTCATTATCCACTAATTTCACTTTTGCCGCTGCCAGTGCGGGGATGACATTACCACGCATTAACATTGTGATGGGTAACGGACCGTGCTCAACATCCACATCAAACGCAACTTTCTGGCCAGGTTTGATATTGAGATCAGGTGCACCGTTATCAAATGTCATTTGCATTTGAAAACGAGAATTAAAAAAGCCTTTGTCAAAATTTTTATAACTTAACGTCATATCGTAGACATGTTCACCTTTCTTTTTAGCATCGTTAAAATCTTTAATAAACTTTTCGACACCAGGCTGAATTTGCGTACCTGTGTACCATGTGCCACCACCCCAGATTACGGCTAACGCAACAATAACACCTGTAGCTGACTTACGTATCATATAAATATTCCCTGATAAAACAGCAAAACTTTGAATATCCACTTATGCTGAAATAATGTCCAGCGGCAGGACGCATTATCAGAATGTATTTATATTTATTAAATAATAAAAAAGCCCGTGAATATTCACGGGCTTTATGTAATTTACATTGAATTATTTTTTCTCGGACAGATATTTCACAGTATCAGCATACTGCTGAACAAAAACATCCATATTGCTGGTATCCATACCCTGCGGATTCAGCTGATATTTACCGTTAACAAACATCGCCGGAACGCCACGCAATTGCACGTCAGCTGCAGCTTTTTCCTGCTGAGCGACCAGGGATTTCACCACGAAGCTGTTCCACGCCGCGTCGTACTCTTCACCTTTAATACCTGCGTTGATAAATACATCGCGGATATCAGATGCTGAACGAATGGTCTGGGTTTTCTGTACGCCTTCAAACAGCGGAACAGTGACTTTGTCTTCCACGCCCAGTGCCATCGCCACTGCCCATGCCTGAGTCAGATCTTTGCCCAGGTCACCCCCCATGAAGTTGACGTGGTATTTAGTCATCTTCACGCCTTCCGGCAGTTTTTTCTTCACGTTATCAGAAATATGCAGAACTTCTTCAAACTGATAGCAGTGCGGGCAGAAGAAAGAGAAAAACTCCAGCACTTGCGGCGCGCCAGCTACCGGTTTTTCCAGGGTAGTGTACTGTTTACCATCTTCATACTGCGCCGCCGATGCGCTAAACGCTAAAACTAAACCAGCCAGCGCCAGCCAAATCTTTTTCATGATCTACTCTCTCCGATTAATACATAGGTGTTAATTGCAAAGGGGGTTCTTGTAGAACTTTTGCCTGTTCTATAAAAGTCGCCGTCTGTCGCAGCCAGTAATCTTCCCCGGTTAACCACGGGAAATTTTTCGGGAACGCGGGATCAGCCCAACGCCGCATTAGCCAGGCAAGATAATAAACCAAACGCATGGCGCGTAAAGGTTCAATCAGTCCGATTTCAGCGGTGTCGAACTCGCTAAATTCTTCATAAGCTTCAATAATAGTTTCCAGTTGCATCCGCTGCTCGGCTTTATCGCCATTGAGCAACATCCACAAATCCTGAATAGCCGGACCATTACGTGCATCATCCAGATCAACAAACATTGGACCATCGCGCCAGAGGATATTCCCGGCGTGGCAGTCTCCATGTAGCCGCAGAACGGTGAAATCTTCCCGCCAGTGTGCTGTAACGGCGGCGATCAGCTCATCTGTCGCTTTCAGGAATGCCGCTTTCAACCCGGAAGGTATCAGTGTGGCGTCCTCAAACAGCTTGCGTGGCTCAATGAGATATTCATTCAGACCGATGGTCGGGCGATGGATAAAAAGCTGTTTGCGCCCCGTCTGGTGCATACGCCCTAAATAACGCCCAACAGCTTCCATCTGATCGATATTATCAGCTTCGAACTGGCGACCACCGACGCTTGGAAAAACAGCGAAATAAAATCCCTGATGATTCAATAAAGTCTGACCGTTAAAGGCCACAGGCGCTGCGACCGGAACTTCATCGTTAACCAGCTGCAACGCAAATTGATGTTCTTCGAGGATTTGATCGGCTGTCCAACGTTCAGGGCGATAAAATTTGACGACAAAACGTCGACGATCTTCGTCCTGAAATTGATAGACACGGTTTTCATAGCTGTTAAGCGGGGTAAGACCGGAATCCACCCGGATCCCATGCTCAAACAGAGCGTCCATGATGGTATCCGGGTGTAGTGTCTGGAAAGTAAAAGCGCTGTTGTTCATCCCATCATCCGGAAAACATTACGAATGATGAAGGATATCATTTCACGATGATTTTGGTGGCACCGCTTACAAGCTTTTACTCTTTAATTACGCCGCGAGCGCGTAACAGCGCCGTTTTGAAATCTTCTTCATAATCTTTCTGCAAACCCGGGATCACCGCATCTTTCGCGGAATCACGCATTTTCAGGTGATAGATCAGAATGTCATCCGTCAAATCCGCCAGTTCGCCGTCAAAACCTGACTCTTTCGCCAGTTTCTGCAAAAATTGCAGCAGGTTAAGGTCTGGCTCTTTTTGCCAGGCTGGCTGGAGGAGTTCAATAACTTCATTCAGACGTTTACATTTCATAGTAATGCTCCTTACTCTTGAGACAGACACGTTAGCAGGGTCAATCCCACAATAAAAGAGGCGATATCGGTGAATCTGATGACGACGATAACAGGCGTTGTGCTGGCGGGCGGTAAAGCCAGACGAATGGGCGGCGTAGATAAAGGATTGCTTGAATTAAACGGCAAACCATTATGGCAACATGTCGCTGACGCGCTTATGACGCAGCTCTCTCACGTCGTGGTTAATGCTAATCGTCATCAGGAAATCTATCAGGCAAGCGGTCTGAAAGTGATTGAAGATACACTGGCGGATTACCCAGGCCCTCTGGCAGGAATGCTTTCAGTAATGCAGCAGGAAGCGGGGGAGTGGTTTTTGTTTTGCCCATGCGATACGCCTTACATTCCCCCTGATTTAGCTGCCCGGCTTAATCATCAGCGCAAAGATGCGCCTGTCGTGTGGGTCCACGACGGTGAACGCGATCACCCGACTATTGCTCTGGTAAACCGCGCAATTGAGCCTTTATTACTGGAATATCTGCAAGCAGGAGAACGCCGGGTAATGGCATTTATGCGTCTGGCTGGCGGTCACGCGGTCGATTTCAGCGATCATAAAGATGCATTTGTAAACGTGAATACGCCAGAGGAGCTTGCCCGATGGCAGGAAAAACGATGATACCGTTACTCGCCTTTGCCGCGTGGAGCGGCACTGGAAAAACTACGCTGCTGAAAAAACTGATCCCGGCATTATGCGCCAGAGGGATCCGTCCAGGGCTGATTAAGCATACGCACCATGATATGGATGTTGATAAACCGGGCAAAGATAGCTATGAGCTGCGCAAGGCTGGCGCGGCACAAACCATCGTTGCCAGCCAGCAGCGATGGGCCTTGATGACGGAAACACCAGACGAAGAAGAGCTGGATCTACATTTTCTCGCAAGTCGAATGGATACCTCAAAGCTGGATTTGATTCTGGTCGAAGGGTTTAAGCATGAAGAGATCGCAAAGATTGTGCTGTTTCGCGATGGAGCCGGACATCGACCGGAAGAATTAGTGATAGACAGACATGTTATTGCTGTAGCCAGTGATGTGCCGCTTAATCTTGATGTCGCGTTACTGGATATTAATGATGTTGAGGGGCTGGCTGATTTTGTGGTGGAGTGGATGCAAAAGTAGGCTGGATAAGATGCGCCAGCGTCGCATCCGGCATGATTTTCTGCACCAATGCAAAAAGGCCATCCGTCAGGATGGCCTTTCGCTTAATTTGATGCCTGGCAGTTCCCTACTCTCGCATGGGGAGACCCCACACTACCATCGGCGCTACGGCGTTTCACTTCTGAGTTCGGCATGGGGTCAGGTGGGACCACCGCGCTAAGGCCGCCAGGCAAATTCTGTTTCATCAGACCGCATCTGCGTTCTGATTTAATCTGTATCAGGCTGAAAATCTTCTCTCAATCCGCCAAAACATCTTCGGCGTTGTAAGGTTAAGCCTCACGGTTCATTAGTACCGGTTAGCTCAACGCATCGCTGCGCTTACACACCCGGCCTATCAACGTCGTCGTCTTCAACGTTCCTTCAGGACCCTTAAAGGGTCAGGGAGAACTCATCTCGGGGCAAGTTTCGTGCTTAGATGCTTTCAGCACTTATCTCTTCCGCATTTAGCTACCGGGCAGTGCCATTGGCATGACAACCCGAACACCAGTGATGCGTCCACTCCGGTCCTCTCGTACTAGGAGCAGCCCCCCTCAGTTCTCCAGCGCCCACGGCAGATAGGGACCGAACTGTCTCACGACGTTCTAAACCCAGCTCGCGTACCACTTTAAATGGCGAACAGCCATACCCTTGGGACCTACTTCAGCCCCAGGATGTGATGAGCCGACATCGAGGTGCCAAACACCGCCGTCGATATGAACTCTTGGGCGGTATCAGCCTGTTATCCCCGGAGTACCTTTTATCCGTTGAGCGATGGCCCTTCCATTCAGAACCACCGGATCACTATGACCTGCTTTCGCACCTGCTCGCGCCGTCACGCTCGCAGTCAAGCTGGCTTATGCCATTGCACTAACCTCCTGATGTCCGACCAGGATTAGCCAACCTTCGTGCTCCTCCGTTACTCTTTAGGAGGAGACCGCCCCAGTCAAACTACCCACCAGACACTGTCCGCAACCCCGATAAGGGGCCTACGTTAGAACATCAAACATTAAAGGGTGGTATTTCAAGGTCGGCTCCATGCAGACTGGCGTCCACACTTCAAAGCCTCCCACCTATCCTACACATCAAGGCTCAATGTTCAGTGTCAAGCTATAGTAAAGGTTCACGGGGTCTTTCCGTCTTGCCGCGGGTACACTGCATCTTCACAGCGAGTTCAATTTCACTGAGTCTCGGGTGGAGACAGCCTGGCCATCATTACGCCATTCGTGCAGGTCGGAACTTACCCGACAAGGAATTTCGCTACCTTAGGACCGTTATAGTTACGGCCGCCGTTTACCGGGGCTTCGATCAAGAGCTTCGCGTTACCGCTAACCCCATCAATTAACCTTCCGGCACCGGGCAGGCGTCACACCGTATACGTCCACTTTCGTGTTTGCACAGTGCTGTGTTTTTAATAAACAGTTGCAGCCAGCTGGTATCTTCGACTGATTTCAGCTCCACGAGCAAGTCGCTTCACCTACATATCAGCGTGCCTTCTCCCGAAGTTACGGCACCATTTTGCCTAGTTCCTTCACCCGAGTTCTCTCAAGCGCCTTGGTATTCTCTACCTGACCACCTGTGTCGGTTTGGGGTACGATTTGTTGTTACCTGATGCTTAGAGGCTTTTCCTGGAAGCAGGGCATTTGTTGCTTCAGCACCGTAGTGCCTCGTCATCACGCCTCAGCCTTGATTTTCCGGATTTGCCTGGAAAACCAGCCTACACGCTTAAACCGGGACAACCGTCGCCCGGCCAACATAGCCTTCTCCGTCCCCCCTTCGCAGTAACACCAAGTACAGGAATATTAACCTGTTTCCCATCGACTACGCCTTTCGGCCTCGCCTTAGGGGTCGACTCACCCTGCCCCGATTAACGTTGGACAGGAACCCTTGGTCTTCCGGCGAGCGGGCTTTTCACCCGCTTTATCGTTACTTATGTCAGCATTCGCACTTCTGATACCTCCAGCATACCTCACAGTACACCTTCGCAGGCTTACAGAACGCTCCCCTACCCAACAACGCATAAGCGTCGCTGCCGCAGCTTCGGTGCATGGTTTAGCCCCGTTACATCTTCCGCGCAGGCCGACTCGACCAGTGAGCTATTACGCTTTCTTTAAATGATGGCTGCTTCTAAGCCAACATCCTGGCTGTCTGGGCCTTCCCACATCGTTTCCCACTTAACCATGACTTTGGGACCTTAGCTGGCGGTCTGGGTTGTTTCCCTCTTCACGACGGACGTTAGCACCCGCCGTGTGTCTCCCGTGATAACATTCTCCGGTATTCGCAGTTTGCATCGGGTTGGTAAGTCGGGATGACCCCCTTGCCGAAACAGTGCTCTACCCCCGGAGATGAATTCACGAGGCGCTACCTAAATAGCTTTCGGGGAGAACCAGCTATCTCCCGGTTTGATTGGCCTTTCACCCCCAGCCACAAGTCATCCGCTAATTTTTCAACATTAGTCGGTTCGGTCCTCCAGTTAGTGTTACCCAACCTTCAACCTGCCCATGGCTAGATCACCGGGTTTCGGGTCTATACCCTGCAACTTAACGCCCAGTTAAGACTCGGTTTCCCTTCGGCTCCCCTATTCGGTTAACCTTGCTACAGAATATAAGTCGCTGACCCATTATACAAAAGGTACGCAGTCACACCCCAAAGGGTGCTCCCACTGCTTGTACGTACACGGTTTCAGGTTCTTTTTCACTCCCCTCGCCGGGGTTCTTTTCGCCTTTCCCTCACGGTACTGGTTCACTATCGGTCAGTCAGGAGTATTTAGCCTTGGAGGATGGTCCCCCCATATTCAGACAGGATACCACGTGTCCCGCCCTACTCATCGAGCTCACAGTATGTGCATTTTTGTGTACGGGGCTGTCACCCTGTATCGCGCGCCTTTCCAGACGCTTCCACTAACACACACACTGATTCAGGCTCTGGGCTGCTCCCCGTTCGCTCGCCGCTACTGGGGGAATCTCGGTTGATTTCTTTTCCTCGGGGTACTTAGATGTTTCAGTTCCCCCGGTTCGCCTCATTAACCTATGGATTCAGTTAATGATAGTGTGACGAATCACACTGGGTTTCCCCATTCGGAAATCGCCGGTTATAACGGTTCATATCACCTTACCGACGCTTATCGCAGATTAGCACGTCCTTCATCGCCTCTGACTGCCAGGGCATCCACCGTGTACGCTTAGTCGCTTAACCTCACAACCCGAAGATGTTTCTTGCGATTCATCATCGTGTTGCGAAAATTTGAGAGACTCACGAACAACTTTCGTTGTTCAGTGTTTCAATTTTCAGCTTGATCCAGATTTTTAAAGAGCAAAACTTCGCAGTGAACCTTTGCAGGTACACTCTGAAGTATTTTTTATTTAATCACTACAGAGATGGTGGAGCTATGCGGGATCGAACCGCAGACCTCCTGCGTGCAAAGCAGGCGCTCTCCCAGCTGAGCTATAGCCCCATAACATGTAGTTAAAACCTCTTCAAATTTGCGGTGCAAATTTGGTAGGCCTGAGTGGACTTGAACCACCGACCTCACCCTTATCAGGGGTGCGCTCTAACCACCTGAGCTACAAGCCTGTAGAGGTTTTACTGCTCATTCTCATCAGACAATCTGTGTGAGCACTGCAAAGAACAGTTCTTTAAGGTAAGGAGGTGATCCAACCGCAGGTTCCCCTACGGTTACCTTGTTACGACTTCACCCCAGTCATGAATCACAAAGTGGTAAGCGCCCTCCCGAAGGTTAAGCTACCTACTTCTTTTGCAACCCACTCCCATGGTGTGACGGGCGGTGTGTACAAGGCCCGGGAACGTATTCACCGTGGCATTCTGATCCACGATTACTAGCGATTCCGACTTCATGGAGTCGAGTTGCAGACTCCAATCCGGACTACGACGCACTTTATGAGGTCCGCTTGCTCTCGCGAGGTCGCTTCTCTTTGTATGCGCCATTGTAGCACGTGTGTAGCCCTGGTCGTAAGGGCCATGATGACTTGACGTCATCCCCACCTTCCTCCAGTTTATCACTGGCAGTCTCCTTTGAGTTCCCGGCCGGACCGCTGGCAACAAAGGATAAGGGTTGCGCTCGTTGCGGGACTTAACCCAACATTTCACAACACGAGCTGACGACAGCCATGCAGCACCTGTCTCACGGTTCCCGAAGGCACATTCTCATCTCTGAAAACTTCCGTGGATGTCAAGACCAGGTAAGGTTCTTCGCGTTGCATCGAATTAAACCACATGCTCCACCGCTTGTGCGGGCCCCCGTCAATTCATTTGAGTTTTAACCTTGCGGCCGTACTCCCCAGGCGGTCGACTTAACGCGTTAGCTCCGGAAGCCACGCCTCAAGGGCACAACCTCCAAGTCGACATCGTTTACGGCGTGGACTACCAGGGTATCTAATCCTGTTTGCTCCCCACGCTTTCGCACCTGAGCGTCAGTCTTCGTCCAGGGGGCCGCCTTCGCCACCGGTATTCCTCCAGATCTCTACGCATTTCACCGCTACACCTGGAATTCTACCCCCCTCTACGAGACTCAAGCTTGCCAGTATCAGATGCAGTTCCCAGGTTGAGCCCGGGGATTTCACATCTGACTTAACAAACCGCCTGCGTGCGCTTTACGCCCAGTAATTCCGATTAACGCTTG
This sequence comes from Escherichia sp. KS167_9B, assembly GCF_030295215.1. Classification (NCBI taxonomy): domain Bacteria; kingdom Pseudomonadati; phylum Pseudomonadota; class Gammaproteobacteria; order Enterobacterales; family Enterobacteriaceae; genus Escherichia; species Escherichia sp. KS167_9B. Next base: position 4,703,562 of record NZ_AP025754.1, on the reverse strand, counting down.
CACCCTCCGTATTACCGCGGCTGCTGGCACGGAGTTAGCCGGTGCTTCTTCTGCGGGTAACGTCAATGAGCAAAGGTATTAACTTTACTCCCTTCCTCCCCGCTGAAAGTACTTTACAACCCGAAGGCCTTCTTCATACACGCGGCATGGCTGCATCAGGCTTGCGCCCATTGTGCAATATTCCCCACTGCTGCCTCCCGTAGGAGTCTGGACCGTGTCTCAGTTCCAGTGTGGCTGGTCATCCTCTCAGACCAGCTAGGGATCGTCGCCTAGGTGAGCCGTTACCCCACCTACTAGCTAATCCCATCTGGGCACATCCGATGGCAAGAGGCCCGAAGGTCCCCCTCTTTGGTCTTGCGACGTTATGCGGTATTAGCTACCGTTTCCAGTAGTTATCCCCCTCCATCAGGCAGTTTCCCAGACATTACTCACCCGTCCGCCACTCGTCAGCAAAGCAGCAAGCTGCTTCCTGTTACCGTTCGACTTGCATGTGTTAGGCCTGCCGCCAGCGTTCAATCTGAGCCATGATCAAACTCTTCAATTTAAAAGTTTGATGCTCAAAGAATTAAACTTCGTAATGAATTACGTGTTCACTCTTGAGACTTGGTATTCATTTTTCGTCTTGCGACGTTAAGAATCCGTATCTTCGAGTGCCCACACAGATTGTCTGATAAATTGTTAAAGAGCAGTGCCGCTTCGCTTTTTCTCAGCGGCGCGGGGTGTGCATAATACGCTTTCCCGCTTCAGAGTCAAGCATTTTTTTGCTTTTCTCTGTCGAGATTCTCAGGAGAATCTCGCTGACCCGGCGGCGTGTTTGCCGTTGTTCCGTGTCAGTGGTGGCGCATTATAGGGAGTTATTCCGGCCTGACAAGAGGAAATTTAAAATAATTTTCCGACCGCGCATTTTTTACTCTTTATGCTTATTTCAGCGTCGGTTTGTCGGTTAAATGGGCGATTTCTCGGGCGAAATTCGCCACCTGCTGCCAATCGGTATAGACAACTTCTTTGCGCGTATCCGTTTCACCGCCTGACATCTTCATAATCAGCTTGATCATAAAGCGGTCGTACCAGCGGTAACGTGGATAACGTAGCGCCCCGGCAATGACGGCACAGCGATCGGGACGCCATTGTGAACTCATCAGAAACTTCCGCGCGTAGCTGTTGGTCTGTGGAGTACGCTTCTCCGGTTTACGCGCCACCAGGTTTACGGAGTAAAAGGCGCTCGGCATCGAATTCAGCCGCGTCGCATGCTTTTTGACAAATTCCTGGAACGCAGAGTGGTAGTGACCATAGCGAATAGAAGCACCAATGACCACGCGATCGTAGTTTTCCCACTGGGGTTCTTCAATGCGATGCACATTAGCGACATCTGCCTGGATCCCCAGTTCTTTCAGTTCCGAAGCCAGGTAGGCGGCAATCTCGCGCGTTTGTCCGTCCCTTGTTGAGAAAAGAATTAATGTTTTCACGTATTACTCCATCATTCACGCCAGAAAGTCGGGGTAAAGAGCACCAGCAATGTAAAGACCTCGAGACGACCAAACAGCATATTGGCAATCAGGATCCATTTAGCCACCGGGTTCATACTGGTAAAGTTATCAGCAACCACGCCAAGCCCTGGCCCCAGGTTATTCAATGTCGCAACAACCGAGGCAAAGGCAGAAAAGTCATCCACACCCGTGGCGATAATCGCCAGCATACTGACGATAAACACCAGGGCATAAGCGGAGAAAAATCCCCAAACAGCTTCGAGGATACGTTCCGGCAGTGCGCGATTCCCCAGCTTAATGCTGTAAACGGCGTTCGGATGCACCAGTCGTTTCAGCTCACGGTTCCCCTGCTTAAACAGCAGCAGAATGCGGATCACTTTCAGGCCACCGCCCGTAGACCCGGCGCAACCGCCAATAAATGCTGAACATAAAAGCAGTACCGGCAAAAAGAGCGGCCAGCGGGCAATGCTGTCAGTCGTAAACCCGGCGGTTGTCGCCATCGACACCACCTGGAAAAACGCCTGGTTAATTGTCATCAGCGCCGAACTATAGACATTATGAAACCACAGCACGAGGGTACAAATAACCACCAGCGTAAACTGTACGCCGATAAACATGCGAAATTCCGGATCGCGCCAATAAACCTTCAGACTACGCCCACTTAACAGCGAAAAGTGCAGACCGTAGTTACAGCCGGAGATCAGCAGGAAGATAGCAATGATAGTGTTAATAGTCGGGCTGTCGAAATAACCGATACTGGCATCATGTGTCGAGAAGCCGCCAATAGCGATAGTCGCAAAGCTATGGCCGATGGCATCAAAGGCATCCATTCCGGCAAACCACAACGCCAGCGCACAGGCGACGGTCAGCAAGACATAAATCAACCACAGGGTTTTCGCCGTTTCCGCAATTCGCGGGCGCATTTTGTTATCTTTCAGCGGGCCGGGCATTTCCGCGCGATAGAGCTGCATCCCACCCACGCCGAGGATAGGCAGTATCGCAACCGCCAACACGATGATCCCCATCCCGCCAAACCATTGCAGCATCTGGCGATAAAAGAGGATTGCGTGAGGAAGTGTATCCAGTCCCACCAGCGTAGTGGCCCCCGTGGTAGTCAGACCGGAGAAAGATTCAAAAAACGCATCGGTAATCGTGAGGTTTGGGCTTTCCGAAAAGATAAAAGGGAGCGCACCGACGCTACCCAACACGGTCCAGAACAGCACCACTATCAGAAACCCTTCACGGGATTTCAGTTCGCCCTTTTCTTTACGGTTCGGCCACCACAGCATAGAACCAATGGCAAGGGCGACAAAAAAGGTCTGGGTAAAGGCGCGGCCCGCACCATCCCGGTAGATGAGTGCTACCAGCCCAGGGATAATCATGGTCCCTGAAAATAAGATGACCAGTAGTCCAACAATTCGGGTAATGGCGCGAAAATGCATCTCTGCCGCTTCCTTAGTTCTGCAAAATGAAGTGGGGATTATTCTTCAATCGCTAACAATTGCAATGAACCACGGCTAAAATCCGCCAGTTTTGCGGAAAATTCAGCCACTTTCGCCGCCGGAAGCGCCACCCGCAGCAGAACGAATGTCTGATAATCACTGTTGATAATTTTGCCGCCACACTGCCCCAGCAATGCTTCAATGCCGGTTAACTGACTATATTCACATTGCAAAGTATATTCGGTTAATGGCGTCTTGCGTTGGGTCGTTAGCTGGCGCAGTGCCTGATTCACGCCGCCGCCATACGCTTTCACTAACCCACCGGTGCCCAGCAATATGCCGCCGTAGTAGCGCACCACCACGGCGGTAATTTCCCCGACGCCGCTGCCCATAAGTTGGGCGAGCATCGGTTTACCTGCCGTTCCCGCGGGTTCCCCGTCATCAGAGAAACCCAGTTGTTGAGAATCATCCGGTGCGCCAGCTACCCACGCCACGCAATGGTGGCGGGCATCAGGGTGTTCTGCCCGCACCGATTCAACAAACGCTTTCGCCGCCTCGACGCCATCGGTATGCGCCAACAGCGTAATGAAGCGGCTTTTTTTGATCTCTTCAACAACCGTGACCGGTGCCGCAGGAATTAACCAGCTTTCCATCACGCCAGTTTCAGATCCCGGGTCATGTTTTCCACGTTGTTTTCGTGGATCACCACGTTGTCTTCGATACGAATACCGCCGAACGGTTTCAGTGCTTCAATTTTCTGCCAGTTGAAGTGTTTGCTGAACTGCCCTTCACGCCACGGTGCCAGCAGCGATTCGATGAAGTAGATACCCGGTTCGATGGTTAAGACCATGCCCGGCTGGAGAATACGGGTGCAGCGCAGGTACGGATATTTTGCCGGTGCCGCGAGGTGCGTACCGCTATCATCCTGCATAAAACCGGCCACGTCATGCACCTGCAGGCCCAGCGGATGGCCGATACCGTGCGGCATAAACGGTCCGGTAAGATCATTTTCGACCATCGCCTCTTCACTCATATCGGTGATGATTTGATGTTTACGCAGCAGTTTGGCGATACGCTGATGGAACTGGATGTGGTAATCCACATAGCTGACGCCTGCTTTCATGGTGGCGATCAGCGCCAGTTGTTCATCATTTACGTCTTTCACCAGCTGTGCATAGTCGTTGTCGCTTTTTGCCGACCAGGTACGAGTCAGGTCAGCCGCATAGCCGTTATATTCGGCCCCGGCATCCAGCAGGAAGCTGCGCATCTCTTCCGGTGCCTGATGGTCGAGTTTGGTGTAATGCAGTACCGCAGCGTGTTCGTTGAGCGCCACAATGTTGCTGTAAGGCACGTCGGTATCACGATGACCGGTCGCGGTCAGATAGGCAATGTTGATATCGAACTCGCTCATGCCAGAACGGAACGCTTCTTCTGCCGCGCGATGACCGTTGACCGCCATTTTCTGCGCTTCACGCATACAGGCCAGTTCGTACTCGGTTTTGAAGGAGCGGTAGTAATGCAGGTAGTCGATCACCCCTTTCGGGTTGATATTGCTGGCCTCAATACCCAGTTGCAGCGCACGTTCCGGCACCGGACCGATATAACCGATATTGCCGCGCGCAGCTGGCAACAGGCTACCAATGCCATCGGCTTTCGGCAACGCAATTACTTCCACGTCCTCAGTCCAGAAGGAGGTCGGCAGTGGTTCAACGTTGTGCCAGTAATCAACCGGCAGATAAAACCACAGTTTCGGCTTGTTCACGCCATCTACCAGCAACCAGCAGTTTGGCACCTGGGTTACCGGCACCCACGCTTTGAATTGCGGGTTCACTTTAAAAGGATAGGGATGATCGTCGAGAAAAACGTTGAACAGTTCGCCGGAGTGAATAAGTAACGCATCCAGCTTGAAGCGCGCCAGCGCATCGCGAGTCCGTTCCTGTAAGGTAGCTATATGATTTTTATAGAGCGAGGCCAGTGATTCCATTTTTTACCCTTCTGTTTTTTGACCTTAAGTCTCCGCATCTTAGCACAACGTTAATACAGAGCGTGATTTCTGCCGAGCGTGATCAGATTGGCATTTCTTTAATCTTTTATTTGCATATTTTTAACACAAAATACACACTTCGTCTCATCTGGTACGACCAGATCACCTTGCGGATTCAGGAGACTGACATGCTTTACAAAGGCGACACCCTGTACCTTGACTGGCTGGAAGATGGCATTGCCGAACTGGTATTTGATGCCCCAGGTTCAGTTAATAAACTCGACACTGCGACCGTCGCCAGCCTCGGCGAGGCCATCGGCGTGCTGGAACAGCAATCAGATTTAAAAGGGCTGCTGCTGCGTTCGAATAAAGCAGCCTTTATCGTCGGTGCTGATATCACCGAATTCTTGTCCCTGTTCCTCGTTCCTGAAGAACAGTTAAGCCAGTGGCTGCATTTTGCCAATAGCGTGTTTAATCGCCTGGAAGATCTGCCGGTGCCGACCATTGCTGCCGTCAACGGCTATGCGCTGGGCGGTGGCTGCGAATGTGTGCTGGCGACCGATTATCGTCTGGCGACGCCAGATCTGCGCATCGGTCTGCCGGAAACCAAACTGGGCATCATGCCGGGCTTTGGCGGTTCTGTACGTATGCCACGTATGCTCGGTGCTGATAGTGCGCTGGAAATCATTGCTGCCGGTAAAGATGTCGGCGCGGATCAGGCGCTGAAAATCGGTCTGGTGGATGGCGTAGTCAAAGCAGAAAAACTGGTTGAAGGCGCGAAGGCGATTTTACGTCAGGCCATTAACGGCGACCTCGACTGGAAAGCGAAACGTCAGCCGAAGCTGGAACCGCTAAAACTGAGCAAGATTGAAGCCACCATGAGCTTCACCATCGCTAAAGGAATGGTCGCACAAACAGCAGGGAAACATTACCCCGCGCCCATCACCGCAGTAAAAACCATTGAAGCGGCTGCCCGTTTTGGTCGTGAAGAAGCATTAAATCTGGAAAACAAAAGTTTTGTCCCGCTGGCGCATACCAACGAAGCTCGCGCACTGGTCGGCATTTTCCTTAACGATCAATATGTAAAAGGCAAAGCGAAGAAACTCACCAAAGACGTTGAAACCCCAAAACAGGCCGCTGTGCTGGGCGCAGGCATTATGGGCGGCGGCATTGCTTACCAGTCTGCGTGGAAAGGCGTGCCGGTTGTCATGAAAGATATCAATGACAAGTCGTTAACCCTCGGTATGACTGAAGCCGCAAAACTGCTGAACAAGCAGCTTGAGCGCGGCAAGATCGACGGTCTGAAACTGGCTGGCGTGATCTCCACGATTCATCCAACGCTCGACTACGCCGGGTTTGACCGCGTGGATGTTGTGGTAGAAGCGGTTGTCGAAAACCCGAAAGTGAAAAAAGCCGTACTGGCAGAAACCGAGCAGAAAGTACGCCCGGATACCGTGCTGGCGTCTAACACTTCAACCATTCCTATCAGCGAACTGGCCAACGCGCTGGAACGTCCGGAAAACTTCTGCGGGATGCACTTCTTTAACCCGGTCCACCGGATGCCGTTGGTAGAAATAATTCGCGGCGAGAAAAGCTCCGACGAAACCATCGCGAAAGTCGTCGCCTGGGCGAGCAAGATGGGCAAAACGCCGATTGTGGTTAACGACTGCCCCGGCTTCTTTGTTAACCGCGTGCTGTTCCCCTATTTCGCCGGTTTCAGCCAGCTGCTGCGCGACGGCGCGGATTTTCGCAAGATCGACAAAGTGATGGAAAAACAGTTCGGCTGGCCGATGGGTCCGGCATACTTGCTGGATGTCGTGGGCATTGATACCGCGCATCACGCCCAGGCAGTGATGGCAGCAGGTTTCCCGCAGCGGATGCAGAAAGATTATCGCGATGCCATCGACGCACTGTTTGATGCCAACCGTTTTGGTCAGAAGAACGGCCTTGGTTTCTGGCGTTATAAAGAAGACAGCAAAGGTAAGCCGAAGAAAGAAGAAGATGCCGCCGTTGACGACCTGCTGGCAGAAGTCAGCCAGCCGAAGCGCGATTTCAGCGAAGAAGAGATTATCGCCCGCATGATGATCCCGATGGTCAACGAAGTGGTGCGTTGTCTGGAGGAAGGCATTATCGCCACTCCGGCAGAAGCCGATATGGCACTGGTCTACGGCCTGGGCTTCCCTCCGTTCCACGGCGGCGCGTTCCGCTGGCTGGACACCCTCGGTAGCGCAAAATACCTCGATATGGCACAACAATATCAGCACCTCGGCCCGCTGTATGAAGTGCCGGAAGGTCTGCGTAATAAAGCGCGTCATAACGAACCGTACTATCCCCTGGTTGAGCCAGCCCGTCCGGTTGGCGACCTGAAAACGGCTTAAGGAGTCACAATGGAACAGGTTGTCATTGTCGATGCAATTCGTACCCCGATGGGCCGTTCGAAGGGCGGTGCTTTTCGTAACGTGCGTGCGGAAGATCTCTCCGCTCATTTAATGCGTAGCCTGCTGGCGCGTAACCCGGCGCTGGAAGCAGCGGCCCTCGATGATATTTACTGGGGTTGTGTGCAGCAGACGCTGGAGCAGGGTTTTAATATCGCTCGTAACGCGGCGCTGTTGGCAGAAGTGCCGCATTCTGTCCCGGCGGTGACCGTCAATCGCTTGTGCGGTTCATCCATGCAGGCACTGCATGACGCAGCACGGATGATTATGACTGGCGATGCACAGGCATGTCTGGTCGGTGGCGTGGAGCATATGGGCCATGTGCCGATGAGTCACGGCGTCGATTTTCACCCCGGCCTGAGCCGCAATGTCGCCAAAGCGGCGGGCATGATGGGCTTAACGGCAGAAATGCTGGCGCGTATGCACGGTATCAGCCGTGAAATGCAGGATGCCTTTGCCGCGCGATCACACGCCCGCGCCTGGGCCGCCACGCAGTCGGGCGCATTTAAAAATGAAATCATCCCGACCGGTGGTCACGATGCCGACGGCGTCCTGAAGCAGTTTAATTACGACGAAGTGATTCGGCCGGAAACCACCGTGGAAGCCCTCGCCACGCTGCGTCCGGCGTTCGATCCAGTCAGCGGCACGGTAACGGCGGGTACGTCTTCCGCTCTCTCCGATGGCGCTGCAGCCATGCTGGTGATGAGTGAAAGCCGCGCTCGTGAATTAGGTCTTAAGCCACGCGCCCGCGTACGTTCGATGGCGGTCGTTGGTTGTGACCCGTCGATTATGGGTTACGGCCCGGTTCCAGCCTCGAAGCTGGCGCTGAAAAAAGCGGGGCTTTCTGCCAGCGATATCGGCGTGTTTGAAATGAATGAAGCTTTTGCCGCACAGATCCTGCCATGTATTAAAGATCTGGGGCTAATGGAGCAGATTGACGAGAAGATCAACCTCAACGGTGGCGCGATCGCGCTGGGTCATCCGCTGGGTTGTTCCGGTGCGCGTATCAGCACCACGCTGCTGAATCTGATGGAACGCAAAGACGTTCAGTTTGGTCTGGCGACGATGTGTATCGGTCTGGGTCAGGGTATTGCAACGGTGTTTGAGCGGGTTTAACCACTTGCCGGATGCGGCGTAAACGCCTTATCCGGTCTACCGATCCTGCGCCCATGTGGGCCTGATAAGACGCGCAAGCGTCGCATCAGGCATCGTGTGCCGAATGCCGGATGCGACATAGATCTAAATGCCACTGTATAAAGTTTTAGTTGCCGTTCTTCCCGCCTGTCAGGGGCGGGTTTTTTATATCTCAGATAAATGCAAACGCATCGCCAAACAGGCGATCTTCCCGCGCATTACGCTCACTGCAAAACAGGTCACGGGCAATTTTCGCCATCTCAAAACGTCCGGCAATATAGATATCATGCTCTGCCAGCGTGCCGTGATCCTGCAATACCGCCGTTAACACGGTGCCAGTACGCCCACGCCAACCCGCTTCCGGTTGTTCAACCACCGGCACCACTTGCAGACCAGGATGCTTCAGCGAAAGCGCCTCAAGCTCGGAGAGATCATAAAGATGCTGCTCTTCACGCCCGCCCCAGTAAATGGTGATATCACGGTTTGGGTTACGCGCCAGCGCCGTCAGCAAAATCGAGCGCGCATAAGAGAACCCGGTGCCACCCGCAATCAAAATCATCGGACGTTCTTCATCATCGCGCAGCCACGCTTCTCCGTGGGGAATATCGACCACGATTTGATGATCTTTGAGAATACGGTCCATAACGGCTTTCGCGTAAAGGTTAATTTCAGAAGCGCCAATATGCAGCTCGATGAAACCTTTTTCATCCGGCGTCGAGGCCATTGAAAACGGACGTTTGTCGCGCTCATCCATCACTACCATCAAATACTGACCAGCACGAAAAGAAAAGGCCGCATCTGGTACGATTCGGACACGGTATACGGTATCCGTGATAGCTTCTACCGAGGTCACTTTACAGCTTAAGGTTGTCATGCGCTTTCTCTGTCGGATCGATAAATAGGGCAAAACAAACGCGCATCAGGCGCTTTTACCGTTGTTAAAGATGGCCAGTTCATCCCAGATGGCGTCAATATGCGCGACAACATCCGGATCTTTTTTGATGGGACGTCCCCATTCACGCTGGGTTTCCCCTGGCCATTTATTCGTGGCATCCAGCCCCATTTTTGAACCCAGCCCGGACACAGGCGAGGCAAAATCCAGATAATCAATAGGCGTATTTTCTACCAGAACAGTATCCCGCGCCGGGTCCATACGGGTGGTAATCGCCCAAATCACATCGTTCCAGTCGCGTGCGTTGACGTCATCATCGCAAACGATCACAAATTTAGTGTACATAAACTGGCGTAAGAACGACCAGACGCCCATCATGACGCGCTTCGCGTGTCCGGCGTACTGTTTTTTGATCGTCACTACCGCCAGGCGATAAGAGCAGCCTTCCGGCGGCAGGTAAAAATCGACAATTTCCGGGAACTGTTTTTGCAGAATCGGCACAAACACTTCGTTCAGTGCGACACCCAGCACCGCAGGTTCATCCGGCGGACGCCCGGTATAGGTGGAATGATAAATCGCATCTTCACGCTGGGTAATATGCGTCACAGTAAATACCGGGAAACTATCGACTTCGTTATAGTAACCGGTGTGGTCGCCATACGGCCCTTCCGGCGCCGTTTCACCTTGTTCGATATACCCTTCCAGCACAATCTCCGCACTGGCGGGCACTTCAAGGTCATTGGAGATACACTTCACCACTTCGGTCTTGGTGCCGCGCAGCAATCCGGCAAACGCATATTCTGAAAGTGTATCCGGAACGGGCGTTACCGCACCGAGAATCGTGGCGGGATCAGCACCCAGCGCCACAGAAACCGGGAAACGTTCGCCCGGATGCGCCGCGCACCACTCCTGATAATCCAGCGCGCCGCCGCGATGCGACAGCCAACGCATAATCAGTTTGTTTTTACCAATCAGCTGCTGGCGATAAATACCCAGATTCTGCCGTTCTTTATTCGGGCCGCGCGTTACGGTCAGCCCCCAGGTAATCAGCGGCGCGGCATCTTCCGGCCAGCAGGTCATAATGGGAATGCGGTTAAGATCGACGTCATCGCCAGAGACGATTTTTTGTTGGCAGGGCGCACCACGCAGTCGCTTTGTCGGCATGTTCAATACTTGTTTAAACTGCGGCAGTTTATCAAACAGGTCGCGGAAACCTTTTGGCGGCTCCGGCTCTTTCAGAAAAGCCAATAATTTACCCACTTCACGCAGCGCCGAAACATCTTCCTGCCCCATGCCCATCGCCACGCGCTTCGGCGTACCGAACAGGTTGCAAAGCACCGGCATTGAGTACCCTTTAGGGTTTTCGAATAACAGCGCAGGCCCACCGGCACGCAAAGTGCGGTCAGCAATTTCAGTGATTTCCAGATGCGGATCCACCGGGAGCGTGATACGTTTTAGCTCACCCTGCTGTTCAAGCAGCGTCAGGAAGTCGCGTAAATCGTTATATTTCATGGCATCCATTGTAGCCTCTTAATCTGCGCCCATTATACGGCGTTCATCTTTGCGATGCTGTAAATTTGTTAAATTAGCGTGAACTCTGACGGTATAACGCAAACCGGGGAATATAATTAACTTAGCGTAAAGCTTTTGCTATCCTTGCGCCCCGATTAAACGGATAAGAGTCATTATGCAATCCTGGTATTTACTATACTGCAAGCGCGGGCAACTTCAACGTGCCCAGGAACACCTCGAAAGACAGGCGGTGAATTGCCTGGCACCGATGATCACCCTGGAAAAAATCGTGCGTGGCAAACGTACTGCAGTCAGTGAGCCATTGTTCCCCAACTACCTGTTTGTCGAATTTGATCCAGAAGTCATTCATACCACGACAATCAACGCGACCCGTGGTGTCAGCCACTTTGTGCGCTTTGGCGCATCGCCGGCGATAGTCCCATCAGCGGTAATCCATCAACTGTCGGTATATAAACCGAAAGACATTGTCGATCCGGCAACCCCTTATCCGGGTGATAAGGTGATTATTACCGAAGGCGCGTTCGAAGGTTTTCAGGCCATTTTCACCGAACCCGACGGTGAGGCTCGCTCCATGCTATTGCTTAATCTTATTAATAAAGAGATTAAGCACAGTGTGAAGAACACCGAGTTCCGCAAACTCTAAAACGCAATCCCAAACAGTGTTTTAACATTGGCATCCGTGGTGGCAGCCAGCCATGCGGCATCTTCTCCACGCCAGTGCGCAATACGTTGCAAAATATGGGGCAGATGGGCTGGCTCGTTGCGCCGGGATGATGGCTTCGGCGTGAGATCGCGCGGGAGCAAATACGGCGCATCAGTTTCGATCAGCAATTTCTCCGCCGGAATCAACGGCAACAATTCCCGCAGCTCCAGCCCGCGTCGTTCATCGCAAACCCAACCAGTAATGCCGATATAAATTCCACACGCCACGCACGCCTGCATCTCTTCGCGTGTGCCGGTAAAGCAATGAAGAACCGCACCAGGCAGTGTATCCAGCCACGGCTCCAGCAATGTCATAAACCGCTCGTGGGCATCGCGACAGTGCATAAATACCGGCATGTTTAATTCTGCGGCAATGCGTAGCTGGGCAACAAAAGCACGTTCCTGCTCTTCTGGGGTAGAAAAGTTGCGGTTAAAGTCGAGGCCACACTCACCAATCGCCACCACTTCTGGCTGCGAGGCCAGTTCAATGATCGCTTCTTCGGTCGCTGCTTGCCACTGGCTGCTGTCATGAGGATGCACGCCCGCCGTTGACCAACAGGATGAATACTGACGCGCCAGTTTTTGTGCCTGCTGGCTTTCGTGCAGGTTAGTGCCAGTGATGAGCAGCCCATCAACTCCTGCGTCAAAAGCGCGTGCTACAACATCATCACGGTCTTTCGCAAATTGCGAACTGGTCAAATTAACGCCGATATCAAACATCCTGTACTCCATATGACAACCGCCCTGACGGGCGGTTGAATTTATTCTTCAGTTTTTTCGCTTTCTGCTTCAGCGTCGTTTTCCTCTTCCCGGTTTCGACCCTTACCAACGTAAAAGCGTGAGAAGAAGACACCGATTTCAAACAGGCAGTACATCGGGATCGCCAGCAGCGTTTGCGAGAAGACATCCGGCGGCGTCAGCAGCATCCCGACAACAAATGCGCCAACCAGCACATACGGACGTTTTTTGCGTAAGTCTTCTGGCGAGGTAATTCCCATCCAGCACAGCAACACAATTGCCACCGGCACTTCAAAGGAGACACCAAACGCCATAAACAGCGCCATAACGAAGCTTAAATAGCTGGCGATGTCGGTGGATACCTGTACCCCTTCCGGCGCGGTATTGGCAAGGAAGCCAAATGCCAGAGGAAAGACCACAAAGTAGGCGAACGCCATGCCGATATAAAACAGCAGAGAGCTGGAAACCAGCAGCGGCACCACCAGGCGACGTTCGTGCTTATACAATGCTGGGGCGATAAACGCCCACACCTGATAGAGAATCACCGGCGCTGATAGAATCAGCGACACCATAAAGGTTAGCTTGATCGGCGTAAAGAACGGCGAGGCCACGTCAGTGGCGATCATCGTTGAGCCTTGCGGTAACTGCTTGATCAATGGCGCGGATACCAGGTGATAGATGTCATTGGCGAAATAGACCAGACACAGGAATATCACGATCACCGCGATAATGCAGTTCAGCAGACGCTTACGCAGCTCAATCAGATGCGTGATAAGCGGTTGAGTATCTTCTACAGACATGTTTACGGTTTATCACTCGACGAAGGGGAAGGTGCAGCGGTTTTCGGTTCAGCGTCCGCAGCAGGTTTTACCACCGGCTCTGGCGTGGTTTCTGGCTTCTGTTCTGGCGAACTGGCCTGCGTTTGTGCAGCGGCAGGCGTTACGCCTTCATGCGCAGCTTCATTATCTTTCACCACCGGATTATGGATGGTGTGCGCTTCATCGCTCGCCTTTTCAGGATCGTTTGCAACGTAGGAACGCTTCATCGACTCCGCGGCCTGGCGTAGTTCATCCATCGACGCTTTCAGTTCGGGCGTCAGGTTAGTGAGGCTCGCCTTTTCAACCTTTTTCAGGCTGTCCTGAAACTCCTGGAGTTTTAACTCCTGGGTCAGTTCGTTCTGCACCGTTGTCGCCAGTGAACGCAACGCGCGAATCCAGCCCGCTACCGTTTTTACCGCCACAGGCAGTCGTTGCGGCCCCAGAACGACGAGGCCGATGATGAACACCAATAGCAGTTCGCTAAAACCGATATCAAACACGGATTACACCTGCTCTTTATCGTGGCGCTTTGCGTCTTCTGTTTTAGCCTGTTCCTGATTCGTATCCGCCTGCTTATCGGCGATAGTTTTCGCAGTAAAATCAGCATCCTGACTGGTTTTATCCTGCTTTGGTTCATCATCGCTCATTGCTTTTTTAAAGCCTTTGATCGACGCACCAAGATCGGAACCGATGGAGCCGAGCTTTTTGGTGCCAAAAAGCAGTACAACGATGACGGCAATAATCAATAACTGCCAAATACTGATACCACCCATACATGTTCCTCTGTGGTAGATGATGATTAAACAAGGCCGCATTATACGTTACACGGCCCGCCTTGAGCGATGAAAAAATCAGCGTGTTTTGCGCCAACCGACAAACCAGGCGATCAGACCACCTGCCATTAACCAGCCGGGCATCAACCCCCATTCAGGACGGCTGACCAACAAGAATGTGCCACTTAATACTAACGTAGCGCCAATTCCGAGAAAATAACGCGATTGTCCCTGACGTACATGATTTGACTGAAGCTCGCGGGCAATCTTATCAACACTGTGCTGTAAATACTTGCCCTGGCGCAAACTGTCGTAAACCAATTCAGGCAGTTCTGGCATTTTTTCGACCCAGAACGGCGCTTTTTCTTTAAATGCTCTCACCAGCGCAGGAATACCGACCTGATCTTTAATCCACGACTCCAGGAAAGGCTTCGCCGTTTTCCATAAATCGAGCTGCGGATAAAGCTGGCGTCCTACCCCTTCGACGTAGAGCAGGGTTTTCTGGAGTAACACCAGTTGCGGCTGCACTTCCATATTGAAGCGACGCGCCGTATTAAACAGATTTAACAGTACATGTCCAAACGAAATTTCGGCCAGCGGTTTCTCAAAGATAGGTTCACAGACCGTACGAATGGCAAATTCGAACTCTTCAACATTGGTATCTGGCGGCACCCAGCCTGAATCGACGTGTAGCTCTGCCACTTTGCGATAATCGCGATTAAAGAAGGCGATAAAGTTTTCCGCCAGATAGCGTTTATCTTCTTTGTTTAGCGAGCCAACAATCCCGCAATCAATGCCGATATATTTCGGGTTTTCTGGGTGTTCATAGCTTACAAAGATGTTGCCAGGGTGCATATCGGCATGGAAAAAGCTGTCACGAAAGACCTGAGTGAAGAACACCTGCACGCCGCGTTCTGCCAGCAATTTCATGTTAGTGCCGTTTTTCTCCAGCGCTGCGACATCTGAAACCGGAATGCCGTAAATGCGCTCCATCACCATCATCCCTTCACTACAATAGTCAGGGTAAACTTCCGGGATGTAGAGCATCGGGCTGTCTTCAAAATTGCGCCGAAGCTGAATGGCGTTGGCGGATTCCCGCAGCAAATTCAGTTCATCAATCAATGTCTTTTCGTACTCGCGCACCACTTCGGTTGGGCGCAGACGGCGACCATCCGGCAGCAAACGCGGCACCCAGCGAGCCAGACGGTAGATAAGTTTCAGATCCGCTTTAATGACCGGCAAAATATCCGGGCGGATGACTTTAATCACCACCTCTTTACCATTCGATTTCAATCGCGCGGTATGAACCTGGGCGATAGAAGCCGACGCCAGCGGCTTGATTTCAAAATCGTCAAACCACGCTTCTACCGGCAAACCGCCCATTGCAGCTTCAATCTGTTGCTTTGCCAGCTTGCCATCAAACGGAGCAACTTTGTCCTGCAATAACGCCAGCTGATCGGCAATATGCGGAGGAAAAAGGTCGCGGCGGGTAGACAGCATCTGCCCGAACTTGATCCACACTGGCCCCAGTTCTTGCAGAGCCAGTCGTAGTCGCTCACCTAAAGGTTTGTCTTTATGCCGATTTGGCATCCAGAATAATGAGTATCGCCATAGTCGTAACGGCAGGGTGATACGCATTTTAGGGATCAGTTCATCAAGTCCGTAGCTTAAAAAAGTGCGAATGATGAAATATAGGCGCCGTACTTCACCTGGCGTCATTTAGCCTCCAGTTTTTCCAGCCGTTTGGTCAGGGCATCAACAGCACGCTCGACGGCAGCCGTCTCTTCCGCAAACCAGGCCACTTCAAGTGGACCAGGTGCCATACGCCACTCTTCAGTAATGGCTTCCGCCACATAACGTTGCTGGCGTTTAATACCGTGATGCAGGAGCTTTGCGCCTCCACGCAGGGCTTTGCTGATACCTTCAGCGGCGATATCACCGGTATAAGGGGCCAGCAGTTCCGCAGGGTCGAACTCTGCCAGATCTGCCAGCGCAACGAAGTTTTGCACCACCTGAATATCGCCCTGTACTTCCAGCTCACCGCTGCGAATTAACGCAGCAAGCTGCTGGCGATCGCGAAGTTTCGGCAACACGCTGGCGTAGGCGATAACGGTGCAGTCAGCATCTCCTGCCCATTCGCCCAGCACATCGACCTGGCGTTCGCTGAACACCAGAATCAATGACGTCGAAAAGCCTTTTACCTCCACGCGCAAAACTTTACCCAGCAGACGCGAGCGGGCCGTTTTCAGCGCGGGTGAACGATACAGGAAGGTGTTGAGCAGACTTTCAATTCCTGCCGTCACTAAAGGTTTAAAAGGCATTTCCGGTCTCCTGTCAGAACTTATAACCACGATGCAGCGCCACAACCCCTGCCGTCAGGTTGTAATAGTCGACACTTTCGAATCCAGCATCCTGCATCATAGCTTTCAGGGTGTCCTGATCGGGATGCATGCGGATAGATTCAGCAAGATAACGGTAGCTGTCAGCGTCGTTCGCGACCAGTGAGCCAATACGCGGCAGCACATGGAAGGAGTAAGCGTCATAGGCCTTACTTAACGGCTCGATAATCGGCTTCGAGAACTCAAGCACCAGCAGTCGGCCGCCAGGTTTCAGAACGCGATACATTGAACGCAGAGCTTTATCTTTGTCAGTGACGTTACGCAGACCAAACGAAATGGTGATGCAATCAAAGGTGTTATCCGGGAACGGCAGCGCCTCAGCGTTCGCCTGAACATACTCAACGTTGCCAATCACACCAATATTACGCAGCTTCTCGCGGCCCATTTTGAGCATGGATTCATTGATATCAGCAAGGACCACTTTGCCAGTTTCACCCACCAGGCGGGAGAATTTCGCTGTCAGGTCGCCAGTACCGCCTGCCAGATCCAGCACGGTCTGCCCACGGCGTACGCCGCTGCAATCAATCGTGAAGCGTTTCCACAAACGATGTATGCCAAAAGACATCAAATCATTCATGACATCGTATTTCGATGCCACGGAATGGAAAACGTGAGCGACCATATCCGCTTTTTGTTCCTTCGCGACGGTCTGAAAACCAAAGTGCGTCGTTTCTTGTGACTTATCCACCATCTCAATGCCTGCTCATCAAAAAATTGTTCCAGAAGTGTAACAGATTGGGCGTCGATGCCCTAGATTTCTACCCGGCTTAACTACCCCCAATGGGCTAGCGCGACTGCTGATTATATTCATCATCGCGTTGATAAGCTTCATCATTCGGCTGCTCCGGAACCGACCGCAGTCGATACTCTTCATCCTGGCTCACCGCTTGTTCAGCCAAATCCGGATTAATCTCGCGTTTAATTTCTACCCCTAAACCGCGAAACGCTTCTGCTTGCGCCAGCACATTTCCGCGACCTGAAGAGAGTTTTTTCATTGCCTGACGATAGTTGTCCTGTGCTTTGTCCAGACTTTGACCAATCGCGGACATATCATCGACAAACAAGCGCATTTTGTCGTACAACTTGCTGGCGCGATCGGCTATTTTCTGGGCGTTACGACTTTGATGCTCATAGCGCCAGAGGTTGGCGATAGTGCGCAGCGCCACCAGCAGCGTGGTCGGGCTAACCAGCATGATATTGTTTTTCAACGCTTCGGTGATCAGCTCCGGCTGGCGGTCAAGCGCCAGTAAAAAAGCGGGTTCAACGGGAATAAACATCAGCACGTAATCCAGGGTTCGCAGCCCCGGCAGCTGTTGATAATCTTTGCGTCCCAGCAAACGGATATGGTTACGCACCGACGCGATATGTTCCTGTAGCGCGCTTTCGCGGGTGTAGTCGTCTTCTGCGTTGAAATAGCGTTCATAGGCGACCAGCGTCATTTTTGCGTCGATCACCACATCTTTGCCCTGCGGCAGCCGCACGATGACATCCGGCTGCATCCGCGAGCGGGCGTCATTTTCGATGCTGACCTGGGTTTCATATTCATACCCTTCACGCAGACCGGAAGCCTCCAGCACACGCGTCAATACTACCTCGCCCCAGTTGCCCTGGGTTTTATTGTCGCCTTTCAGCGCACGCGTCAGGTTGATCGCTTCCTGGGCCATTTGCGCGTTGAGCTGCTGGAGATTGCGTATTTCGTGAGTCAGGGTATGGCGTTCTTGTGCTTCTTTACCGAAACTGTCCTGAACCTGACGACGAAAACCGTCCAGTTGTTCACGTAGTGGCGACAACAGGCTGTTCAGACTCTGACGGTTTTGCTCATCAACCCGGCGATTGCTGTGCTCGAAAATACGGTTGGCGAGGTTTTCAAACTGCTCACTGAGGCGCTGTTCGCTGTTGATCATTTGGCGAATTTTATCGTCAGCATGTTGCTGTACGGCCTCCATTCGCGTGGTGACCTCACGCAGATCCGCCTCCAGCGAGGTGTTAATGCTTTGCAGACTGCGCACTTCATTATTGAGTAACTCGCACTCAGCACGCCAATGTTCGCTTTGGGTAATTTGTTGTTTTGCCGCACTTAACTCCGCGACCATCTCTTCACGTTCAGCGAATTGCTCGGCTTTTTGCTGCGCATGCTGATAACTGGCAATCAGCCAGCCAATCGCCACGCTCACCAACGCAATAACTGCGTAAACCATGATTGAGATATCCACAACGCCTCCAGCCTCATTACTTACCCGCACAAAATAGAATTGTGCTGTACAAACGTCCAGTTTGAAAGAAGTTTCCTGCGAGGCGCTACGCAAAACGATCCTTAATTTTTATTATTTTATCCCACAATATGAGACGTAGTTTATATTGTGGGATATATCACCTTTTCCCCACGTCATTATGTGGAACACTTCAGCAATATCATCAGGAGAAACGTATGGCAGATACCTCTTCAACCACCGCTGGCGCACAAACGTTATTACGCGGGCTGGCGGTTCTTAATGCTGTTTATAACGGCTGCCATGACCTGAAAAGTATCGGCGAGTTCACCGGCACGACCCGGAGCACAACCCATCGTTTAGTCACCGTTCTGGTGGAACAACGCTACCTGCGCCACGTCCCAACGCAGGGCTACCAACTGGGCGCCAAACTGATCGAATTCGGTGCCAGAGCACTGGAAAGCACCTCGCTGTACGAAGTTGCGCTGCCCGTTTTGCAGCGTCTGGCCCGTTACACCCTGGACACCGTGCATCTGGGGATCGTTGAAGGCGGCGAAGTGCTGTATCTGGAGAAGATCAACAGTCAGCGTGGGCTGGAAATGCGCTCACGCCCAGGCCATCGCATGCCACTGGCAATCACCGGCATCGGCAAGGCATTGATCCTCAACCGAACAGAAGAAGAGTGGCGCACGCTGTTTAAGACCTGTGGTGATGAAACAAAACTGGGCACATTTATTCAGAACATGCGTCGTTATGCCGCCAGTGGTTTTGCTTTTGATCTGGAAGAGAACGAGCCGACTATCCGTTGCGTTGCAGCGCCGGTTTACAACGCCCGGGATGAAATTGTGGCGGCTATTTCTGTCGCCAGTACCACTACGTATATGTCACTGGCGCGTCTGGAAGAACTGGCACCTTACGTCAAATCCTGTGCAGAAGAGATATCCGCTGAACTGGGCTGGGGTAAGCACGTCCACAAAAATAAATAAACCATGACTAAAGGAAACGGCTAATGTCGGGAAACACCTCATTTATTGCCCTGGACTGGGGAACGTCATCGCTTCGGGCATGGCGTTTTGGCGACTCACCCAATCCACAAGAAAAACGTGAATTCCCGTGGGGGATCATGAAATTACCCTCCCAGGCAGCAACACGTGAGGACGCTTTCCACGATACGTTTTTACGTGTCTGCGGCGACTGGCTGGCACAATCCCAATGCCCGGTTCTGGCTTGCGGCATGATCGGCAGTGCGCAAGGGTGGCAACCCGCAGCTTATTTACCTTGCCCGGTCACTCTCGAGGGTCTGGCAAAGCAGTTGACGCCTGTTATCTACCAGCAGCAGACAATGCTGCACATCATTCCCGGCGTGATTAAAGAAGGTGAAATGCCCGAAGTGATGCGTGGCGAAGAGACACAAATCTTCGGTGCTATCTCGATGGAACCGGCCCTGCAAAACGCGATCCGCCAGGGTATGCCTGTGCTGATTGGCTTACCTGGCACACATGCGAAATGGGCGGTAGTTGAAAACAACACCATTACCGATTTCCGAACCTTTATGACAGGCGAGTTATTTGATGTTTTATCCCGCCATTCGATTCTCGGTGCCACCATGCGTTCGGGAGATGAACCGCACTGGGATGCCTTCACCCATGGGCTGAAATCAGCACAAGAGCATCATCAGACCGGATTATTATCGACGCTGTTTTCGACCCGTTCGCGCCTGCTGACCAGTAATCTTACGCCGTCCTCGCAGGGGGATTACCTTTCAGGATTACTGATAGGCCATGAATTATGCGGTCTGGCATCCAGTTTGCTACGTGATTTACCCGCCACAACACCGATCGCCTTAATCGGTAGCGCCACTCTGAACAGCCGCTATTCACAAGCATTCAGCCACGTTTTTCCCGACAGACAGCTACACGCCATTCCTAATGCCACTGAACAGGGGTTATGGCGGATCGCCCACGCTGCCGGGCTACTCTCCACCAACGCCAGGGAATGTACTCATGCCATTTAATACGCTTTTGCAAAAAACCGGGTTAGTCGCCATTTTACGCGGCGTGAAACCGGATGAGATTGTCGCCATCGGTGAAAAGCTGTATGCCGCTGGATTTCGCCTGATTGAGATTCCCATGAACTCGCCGGAGCCGTTGCAAAGTATCAGTTTACTGCGCGACGCCCTGCCTAAGGACTGCCTGGTCGGAGCCGGAACTGTGCTTTCGGTGGAGCAAGTCGTCGCGGTTAAAGAGGCTGGAGGCCAGATTATCGTAATGCCGCATTGCGATACTGCGGTGATCCGTCGTGCCCGTGCGCTGGGTATGTATTGTGCGCCTGGCGTCGCTACGCCCACCGAAGCTTTTGCTGCCATTGAACATGGCGCCAATGCCATCAAGCTGTTCCCGGCTGAACAAATTACGCCTGAAGTCACCAAAGCCTGGCGTGCGGTTATTCCACAATCCGTTCCGATGTTACCGGTTGGCGGTATCACTCCAGACACAATGGCGCGTTATCTGAGCCACGGCGCAAACGGCTTTGGCCTCGGTTCTGCGCTATATCGCCCCGGCATGACGCCAGAGCAAGTCTATGAAAATGCAGTACTGTTTATGAACGCATGGAACAATTTAAATAGCAAATAACTGATAAATAAGGATATAAAAGCAATGATAAAACATCTTACCTTACCGAAAAAAATGGCTGCAATGGTACTTCTTGCCGGCGCTGCCCTCAGCACTGCGCCTGTGCAGGCGGCCTCCTGGCCAACCAAACAGATCGAGTTAGTCGTACCCTACGCGGCCGGAGGCGGTACGGATCTGGTTGCCCGTGCCTTTGCTGATGCCGCCAAAAACCATTTGCCCGTCAGCATCGGGGTTATCAATAAACCTGGCGGTGGCGGCGCTATCGGCCTGAGTGAAATCGCCGCTGCCCGCCCTAACGGTTACAAAATGGGTTTAGGCACGGTTGAACTGACCACCCTTCCCAGTCTCGGAATGGTGCGTTTTAAAACCAGCGACTTTAAACCCATTGCCCGTCTGAATGCGGATCCGGCTGCTATCACCGTCCGTGCCGATGCACCGTGGAATAGCTATGAAGAATTTATGACTTACGCCAAAGCGAATCCCGGAAAAGTACGCATTGGTAACTCAGGCACCGGAGCAATCTGGCATCTGGCGGCAGCTGCACTGGAAGACAAAACGGGCGTGAAGTTTTCTCATGTCCCATATGACGGCGCAGCCCCTGCCATTACAGGCCTGTTAGGCGGGCATATTGAAGCGGTTTCCGTAAGCCCAGGTGAAGTTATCAATCATGTGAAAGGCGGCAAGCTGAAGACACTGGTAGTGATGGCGGATGAACATATGAAAACCATGCCTGACGTACCGACGTTAAAAGAGAAAGGCGTTGATCTCTCCATCGGCACCTGGCGCGGCCTGATTGTGTCGCAAAAAACGCCGCAGGATGTGGTGGATGTTCTGGCAAAGGCAGCAAAAGAGACGGCTGAAGAGCCTGCATTCCAGGATGCGCTGCAAAAGTTGAATCTCAACTATGCATGGCTTGATGGTGTCAGCTTCCAGACCCAAATCAACGAGCAGGAAAAGTACTTTGACGAGCTGCTGACTCGCCTGGGCCTGAAAAAATAATCCCGAGGTACGGTCGATGAACACAAAACAGTCTGTTGCTCAACTCGCCGTACCGCACCGCAAGCGCCTTTCATCCACTGTGGTGGTGGCGCTGTTACTTTGTGTGGTTGCTGGCGCGGTGATAATTAATGCCGCTGATTTTCCAGCAACTGCCATTGAAACGGATCCCGGTGCAAGTGCCTTCCCTACTTTCTATGCCTGCGCTCTGATTGTGCTCGCTGTCTTACTTGTGATACGCGATCTTTTGCTGGCAAAACCAGTCCCTTGCGCCAACGCACAGGAAAAACCGGCATTCAGGAAAACGGCAACAGGAATTGCGGCAACCGCGTTTTATATCGTGGCAATGAGCTACTGCGGTTATCTCATTACTACTCCTGTTTTCCTCATCGTCATTATGGCATTGATGGGCTACAGGCGATGGGTACTCACACCGGGTATTGCGCTGCTGTTAACGGCAATCCTCTGGTTGCTGTTTGTCGAAGCGTTACAGGTGCCATTGCCTGTCGGCACATTTTTCGAATAACAGGGGCCTGCAATGTTTGAAAGTGAACTTTTAACTCAGGGGTTTTCGACATTACTCAGTAATCCTCAGGCGCTGCTGTTTGCCACGTTTGGAGTGATGCTGGGTATTATGATTGGCGCTCTGCCTGGCCTGACAGCGACCATGGGTGTGGCGATTTTGCTGCCTTTCACCTACGGCATGGAGCCTGTTTCTGGCTTGTTGATGATTTGCGGTGTCTTTTTTGGTGGTGTGTATGGTGGTTCTATCACCGCAATTTTGCTCAAAATTCCCGGTACGCCTGCCGCCGCTGCCACCGCCATTGACGGATATGAGCTGACGAAGCAGGGAAAAGCCGGGCTGGCGTTAAGTGCCGCCACGTTCTCTTCTTTTAGCGGTGGAACGCTCAGCATTATCGTATTGATGTTTCTCTCTCCGGTACTTGCCAGTTGGGCGTTGAAATTTAGTGCCTCGGAGTCCTTCGCCCTGGCAACCTTCGGACTGAGCATTATTGCCAGTATTTCCGGTGAGTCACTGATTAAAGGGCTGATTGCCGGGGTTGGCGGATTGCTTATCGCAACGATAGGCCTTGATCCAATGGGCGGTTTTCCACGCTTTACAGGTGGATTTGTGGAGCTGATGAATGTGCCATTTATCCCGGTGATGATTGGTTTATTTGCTGCTTCAGAAGCATTCCGCTCTATGGAGCAAAACCAGCAAATTCGTCAGGGGGCGAAGGTGGCTATCGGCAGTCTGTTACTGCCCTGGCAAACACTACGCCGCATCGCATTAACCATTTTGCGCTCATCAGGATTAGGGGTTTTTATCGGCATGATCCCCGGTGCGGGGGCAGATATTGCAGCTTTTGTTGCCTATAACGAAACTCGTCGTTTCAGTAAGACGCCTGAAAACTTTGGTAAGGGTGAGATTAAGGCGGTGGCCTCCTGTGAGGCAGGCGCGAATGGCTGCACCGGTGGCGCATTGTTACCTATGCTGACGTTGGGGATCCCAGGCGATGCGGTAACTGCCATCATGCTGGGCGCGTTAACGTTACAAGGGATGCAGCCAGGCCCACTTATGTTTACCGACCACGGCGATATGGTTTATACGCTGTTTGTCGGCATGATCTTTTGTTACTTCATGCTGCTAGTTCTTGGACTGCTCTCTTTGAAAGTCATCGGTAACGTGGTGAAGATCCCCGGCAATATTCTCACGCCGATGATCCTCGCACTTTGTGTGGTCGGGACTTATGCGCTGAACAATAGCCTGTTTGATGTTGGCATTATGCTGATTGCAGGCGTGGTGGGCTATTTCATGCAAAAAGGGGGGTATCCGGCATCACCCGTAGTGCTGGCATTGATTATGGGGCCAATGGCGGAAAGTAATTTTCGCCGTGCGCTGTCGCTTTCTGGTGGGTCACTCGACTTTCTGTATACCCGACCGATAACCCTGGCATTGCTGACACTGGCAGCCTTTACGCTACTGACGCCAATAATACGCAAAATTATGCGCTTACGGCGTCAGTAATTGATATCGCTCCCCGACGTTGGGGAGTATGAGACTGATGACAAACGCTAAATTGCCTGATGCGCTGCGCTTATCAGGCCTACCACAGAAATGCAATATATTGAATTTGCATGCTTTTGTAGGCCGGATAAGGCGATCACGCCGCATCCGGCATGAACAAAGCACACGTTAACAACAATCGGAATGCTCCCCTAAGCCAGGGAGCGTTTTTTATTTCAGCAGACGACGCGCCGCTTCCACCACGATTTTCACCGCATGGCTTTCGGTTTGTTTCATCGTCTCAGCATTCGGGATCTCTTGTTGGGTACGATTGACGATAACGCCCGCCACCATACCGGCACGAAGGCCCTGGCTTGCACACATGGTCAGCAGGGTTGCAGATTCCATTTCATAGTTCATTACGCCCATCGCCTGCCACTCTTCCATAGAACCTTTAAAGTGACGAACTACGCGACCAGAGTAAGTATCGTAACGTTCCTGACCTGGGTAGAAGGTATCAGAAGAAGCCGTCACGCCAACGTGAGTCGTCGCGCCGATGGATTTCGCAGCCTCAACCAGCGCGGTCGTACATTCGAAATCAGCGACAGCCGGGAATTCCAGCGGTGCGAAGTGCAGGCTCGCGCCATCCAGACGAACAGACGCCGTGGTAACCAGGACATCGCCAACATTAATATGCGGCTGAATAGCGCCCGTTGTACCGATACGCAGGAAGGTGCGAATGCCCAGCTGTGCCAGCTCTTCAACTGCAATAGAGGTAGACGGGCCGCCGATACCGGTAGAGCAGACGATAACAGGTTTACCATCCAGCTCTGCACGCCAGGTGGTGAATTCGCGGTGAGATGCCAGCTTAACCGGCTTATCCATCAGCGCGGCGATCTTTTCCACACGATCCGGGTCGCCAGGGACGATGGCAAGCGTAGCCCCTTGTAAATCGTTTTTAGTGAGGCCGAGATGAAAAACATCAGACTTGGACATATACAACTCCTCTGTGAATCGGTTTAGTCAGAAGAAGCAAAAAGACACTTTACCGAAGGGTTTAACATTTTTTCGTGACACTCATCACCTTGATGCAAATGCGTTGCATAAATTTACCCAGCAAAAGTGATGCGAATCACATAAATCACTCTTCATTCTGCATGACTGCATAAAAGATGAGCCGATTCAGGCAATGTGATTTGTTGCATGCTGACTATAGTTAACATTGCGCAACATTTTTATAAGGGTACGGAGAATACCATGGCAACAACACAACAATCTGGATTTGCACCTGCTGCATCACCTCTCGCTTCGACCATCGTTCAGACCCCGGATGACGCGATTGTAGCAGGCATCACCTCTATCCCTTCACAAGGGGATAACATGCCTGCTTACCATGCCAGACCAAAGCAGAGCGATGGCCTACTACCAGTGGTCATTGTAGTGCAGGAAATTTTTGGCGTGCATGAACATATCCGCGATATTTGTCGCCGTCTGGCGCTGGAGGGGTATCTGGCTATCGCACCTGAACTTTACTTCCGCGAAGGCGATCCGAATGATTTTGCCGATATCCCTACGCTGCTTAGCGGTCTGGTAGCAAAAGTGCCTGACTCGCAGGTGCTGGCCGATCTCGATCATGTCGCCAGTTGGGCGTCACGCAACGGCGGCGATGTTCATCGCTTAATGATCACCGGATTTTGCTGGGGTGGGCGCATCACCTGGCTGTATGCTGCGCATAATCCACAACTGAAAGCAGCGGTGGCATGGTACGGCAAATTAACCGGCGATAAGACGCTGAATTCACCGAAACAACCTGTTGATATCGCAACCGATCTTAACGCTCCGGTTCTCGGCTTATATGGCGGCCAGGATAACAGCATTCCGCAGGAGAGCGTTGAAACCATGCGCCAGGCGCTGCGGGCTGCTAATGCGAAAGCAGAGATTATCGTCTACCCGGATGCCGGGCATGCATTCAACGCCGATTATCGCCCGAGCTATCATGCCGAATCTGCGAAAGATGGCTGGCAGCGAATGCTGGAGTGGTTCAGGCTGTATGGTGGGAAGAAGTCGCTGTAATGAGAAAAGACCGGGTGGTATTACCACCCGGTTTGGATTTTACCCCCGACGCAAATTCTGCGCCGCCTGCACCATGTTCGCCAGTGCCGCGCGGGTTTCTGGCCAGCCGCGCGTTTTCAGACCACAGTCCGGGTTGACCCACAGACGCTCTGCCGGAATGCGTTTTGCCGCTTTCTTCAGCAGGGACTCAATCCATTCCACGCTCGGTACGTTTGGCGAGTGAATGTCATAGACGCCAGGACCGATTTCATTCGGATAATCAAACTCTTCAAACGACTCCAGCAACTCCATGTCGGAACGCGAGGTTTCGATTGTGATGACGTCAGCATCCAGCGCCGCAATCGAATCCATGATGTCGTTGAACTCGCAGTAACACATGTGAGTGTGGATTTGCGTGTCATCTTTCGCTACGGCAGCGTTGATACGGAAAGCCTCCACGCCCCACTGAAGATAGGCATCCCAGTCGCTGCGACGCAGCGGTAAACCTTCGCGTAGCGCCGGTTCATCAATCTGGATGATGCCAATTCCAGCCGCTTCCAGATCGGCCACTTCATCACGCAGCGCCAGCGCAATTTGTTTGGCGATGGTTTCACGGCTGACATCTTCACGCGGGAACGACCAGCAGAGAATGGTCACCGGACCAGTCAGCATCCCTTTCACCGGTTTGTCGGTCAGCGATTGCGCATACTTCGCCCACTCCACAGTAATCGGTGCCGGGCGGCTAACGTCACCAATGACAATCGGTGGCTTCACGCAGCGGGAACCGTAGCTCTGTACCCAACCGTTTTGCGTAAAGACAAAGCCATCCAGGTGCTCGCCAAAGTATTCCACCATGTCATTACGCTCGGCCTCACCATGCACCAGCACATCCAGACCCAGACGTTCCTGCTCAACAATGGCCTGCTTGATATGTTCTGCAATGCCCGTACGATAGTTGTTGGCGTCGAGATTACCCTTTTTGAAATCCAGACGCAGGGTACGGATTTCTGTGGTTTGCGGGAAAGAGCCAATCGTGGTGGTCGGCCAGGCTGGCAGTTTAAAACGCGCACGCTGGGCTTCAGCACGCACTTCATAAACGTTCGCACGCTGACTGTCCTGGGCGGTGATCGCCGACAGACGCTTTTCTACTGCCGGATTATGTACACGAGTAGAGTGACGACGCGCCTGAATCGGAGCGCTCCACCCTGCCAGAGCTGCCGTATCACCACTGTTCAGCGCATCGCGCAGCAATGCCAGTTCATGACATTTTTGCAGGGCGAAGGCAAACCAGCTTTTCACTTCTGCA
Source organism: Escherichia sp. KS167_9B (assembly GCF_030295215.1). Classification (NCBI taxonomy): domain Bacteria; kingdom Pseudomonadati; phylum Pseudomonadota; class Gammaproteobacteria; order Enterobacterales; family Enterobacteriaceae; genus Escherichia; species Escherichia sp. KS167_9B. Next base: position 4,676,020 of record NZ_AP025754.1, on the reverse strand, counting down.
TCAAGACGCGTTTCCACGCTCAGGTCGATAGGGCTGTGCAGCAATGAGCAGGAAGATGCCACCCACAAATCACGTTTGCCGACAATGTCCTTAATTTGCGCATATTTCTCGGTAAGATCGGCGCGCCAGACGTTACGACCATTGATAAGACCAGCAGATAGCAGCCAGTCAGAAGGCAGACGCTTGTGCAGTTCAGCAACGTCATCTTTACCATGTACGAGATCGACATGCAGACCCTGAACAGGCAGCGCAGTAATGGTGTCGAGATTTGGCGTTACGCCTTCAAAATAGGTAGTCAGCAGCAGTTTCACCTGGCCCTGGAGCGCGTCGTAAGCGGGTTTATAGGCGTCCAGCCACGCCTGCGGCAGTTCCAGCACCAGCGCGGGTTCGTCGATCTGTACCCACTCAATGCCGCGTTTTGCCAGTTCTGCCAACACTTGCTGATAAACCGGCAGAATGTCGTTTAGCAGGCTCAGGCGATCAAACTGTTCACCTTTCACTTTACCCAGCCACAGGTAGGTAACCGGTCCCAGCAGCACGGGCTTGACCTTGTGGCCCAGCGCCAGCGCCTCGTCCACTTCCTCCAGCAGTTGCGTCCAGGTCAGTTTGAACTGTTGGCCTTTAACGAACTCCGGCACCATGTAGTGATAGTTGGTGTTAAACCATTTGGTCATTTCCGCTGCCGCCGCAGGTTCGCCAGTCGGCGCACGTCCACGACCAATACGGAACAGGGTGTCGATATCTACCGAACCATCTTTGTTCTGGTGACGCGCCGGAACGTTACCCAGCAGCAGGCTGGTGGTCAGGACATGATCGTACCAGGCAAAATCACCCACCGGCAGCAGGTCGATACCTGCTTGCTTTTGTTGATCCCAGTGACGAGCACGCAGTTCACGCCCTACCGCCAGCAGTTCTTCACGCGTGGAGTTCCCCGCCCAATAACTCTCTTGCGCTTTTTTCAGCTCGCGACGCAGGCCAACGCGAGGGAAACCGAGGGTGTGATTAAGAATTGTCATTATATGCCCCTTATGGAATTTTTAGTATTTAGCCGTCCAGATGTTTACACATCCATAATTGGCGGTTACTGTATATTCCTCAAGCGCAAATTATTCATGCCGAAGTGAAGGACTTTCATGATCGAAGTAAAACACCTGAAAACGCTACAAGCGTTGCGGAACTGCGGCTCACTCGCAGCCGCTGCGGCGACGTTGCATCAAACGCAATCCGCCCTGTCTCACCAGTTTAGCGATCTGGAACAACGCCTTGGCTTCCGGCTATTTGTGCGTAAAAGCCAGCCGCTTCGGTTTACACCGCAGGGAGAAATCCTGTTGCAACTGGCGAATCAGGTGCTGCCGCAAATCAGCCAGGCACTGCAAGCCTGCAATGAACCGCAGCAGACGCGCCTGCGCATTGCCATTGAGTGCCATAGCTGTATTCAGTGGCTGACGCCCGCGTTAGAAAATTTCCATAAGAACTGGCCGCAGGTGGAGATGGATTTTAAATCGGGCGTGACGTTTGACCCGCAGCCCGCGTTGCAGCAGGGTGAGCTGGATCTGGTGATGACCTCCGATATTCTGCCGCGCAGTGGCCTGCATTATTCGCCGATGTTCGATTATGAAGTGCGTCTGGTGTTGGCACCTGACCATCCACTGGCGACAAAAACGCGAATCACGCCGGAAGATCTCGCCAGCGAGACGCTGTTAATTTATCCGGTGCAGCGTAGCCGACTGGATGTCTGGCGGCATTTTCTTCAGCCCGCAGGCGTTAGCCCGTCACTGAAAAGCGTCGATAACACCTTGTTGTTGATTCAGATGGTTGCCGCACGGATGGGCATCGCTGCTCTACCGCACTGGGTGGTGGAGAGTTTTGAACGCCAGGGTCTGGTGGTCACCAAAACCCTGGGCGAAGGCTTGTGGAGCCGACTGTACGCCGCCGTTCGCGATGGTGAGCAGCGTCAGCCGATTACGGAAGCGTTTATTCGTTCAGCGCGCAATCACGCCTGCGATCATCTGCCGTTTGTGAAGAGCGCGGAGCGACCCACTTACGATGCACCCACAGTGAGGCCAGGATCACCAGCGCGCCTGTAATAAACGTTGGCCAGTGCGGCTGTTGGTGCCAGATAGCCAGGTTAACCAACAGCCCTGCCGGAACGTGCATATTATTCATAATGCCCAGCGTTCCGGCGTCCACCTGAGTCGCGCCGTAGTTCCACATAAAGTAGCCAATACCGGAAGCCACCACGCCAAGAAACACCAGAATGCCCCATTGCAGCGTGGTTTGCGGCATTTTCTGCGCATTTCCCAGCAAGAACCATGCAATCACCGCCACCAGGAACGCGCCAAGATAGAACCACGCAAAGGCGTTATGCTGCGGCATCGGGCGAGTTTCCATCAGGCGTTTGTAGCCCACCATGCCGATGGCAAAAGTGATATTGGAGAGTTGCACCAGCAACAGGCCGGTCCAGAAATGGTCAGTGACCTGATCATAGCGAATAATCCCGGCACCAATCACCGCCAACAAGGCGCTAAAAGCATAGCCCCAGCGCAGACGGCGCTTACTCATGATGTCATAAATCAGCGTGATGTAGAGCGGCGTCAGTACGGTGAACAGCAACAGTTCGGAGACCGTCAGGTAGAGATAGGCGCGAAAACTCAGCATATACATCACGCCAAGCTGCATCGCGCCCACCAGCATATACAGACCGACCGTTTTCAGGCTATTGCCACGGGTACGCAGAAACGGCAGAAACACGAGTGCCGCCAGGCCAACGCGCACCAGCACTGCAAAATAGCTATCGACGTGCCCCGCAAGGTACTCGCCATAAAAGCTAAAGGAGAAGGCCCACAGAATCGTGGTGATGATAAGTAGCGCCACAATGGAAAACTCTTTGATTAACGAGTATCCATTGTAGCGAAGTATCAGGTTGACAACTGACCAAATAAAGAACAATTACGATAAATAGAGTTTACGCAGATAATGCGGCACCGCGTCGTCGGCATTAGTACCAATCACTTCCAGCTCCGGATGCAGATCTTTCAGACGCTGGTGCGCACTGCCCATAATGCAGCCTTTACCTGCCATCGACAGCATTTCGGCGTCGTTCATCCCGTCACCAAAGGCAATACAATCTTTCAGACTGTAGCCCAGTTTCTTCGCTACCGCTTCCAGGGCATGGCCTTTTGAAACGCCACCCGCCATCACTTCCAGACAAGTTAGGGTAGAGAAGCTGACGTTGACGCGATCGCCCCAACGAGCGTTGATTGCCTGCTCCAGCGGCAGCAGTTGCTCATGGGAATCGCAGGTGAAGAACACTTTGCTGACGCCTTCCGGCTCCAGTAATCCTGGCTCATACAGCGCATATTTGAACACCGCTTCTTTAAAAAAGCGCATCTCTTCCGGGCGGTGGCGATTCATAAACCATTCGTCGTCGCGATAAACGTTAGTAATGATGTCCGGGTTGTCGTTGACCACGCCAAACAGATCGCTGGCAATGTCGCGATCCAGGTTATGAGCAAAAATCAGATTGCCATCCAGATCGTGAACACGCGCGCCATTGGAGGTAATCATGTAAGACTTAATCTCCAGATTATCGCGAATTTGCCCTACATCAACGTGGTGGCGACCGGTCGCAAACACAAAGTTAATGCCGCGCGCGGTGAGCAGCTTCAGAGTTTCTTTGGCGTAAGGGGATAACGTATGGTCGGGAGAAAGTAACGTGCCATCTAAATCAGACGCAACAACCTGGTACATAAGAAATTTAAACCTCTGTAGAGCGGTTTCCGCTGGGTGAGTTATGCCTGTTGAAAAAATCAACAATGGCGTGGAGCGCGACTGAGCGCATTGCGTCCTTTTCAAAAAGGATCTCATGGTACGCACCTTTAATTACCAGCGGTCGTCCCCCTTCGACAGGATGGCCCGCAGCGGTGCGGAGTTCACAAAAACGGTCGTGCATGCGGTTATCCACCACGCGTTCCTCTTCAGCCTGCAAGAGAAGCGTTGGCGTGGCGTCATCACCCGCACCGGCTAACACCTGTTCGCCAGCCAGAATACTTTCGCGTACCCAATGGTAGGTCGGCCCACCGACGCGAATCGTTGGGTCATCAGCATAGAAGCGTAAGTTACGTCGATATCGCTGTCTGCTGTGGGTCAGTACGTTGATAGCAAACGGCAACGCGCGCCAGCGCCCGGTGCCTATTGCATAGCCATCACGGAAACGGGGATGCGCTTCGGCCCAGTTAAGGATCTGCCGCGCCATAAATGACGGCATACGAATCACGATCCCAAACATTGGCGCAGTTAGCGCAATGGCGTCACATACACCTGGATGGCGTTGCAGAAATAACGTGGAGATCGCACCGCCCATCGAATGTGCCAGTATATAGCGCTTACGCCACGGACCGGGCTGGACCTCCTGTTGCCAGAATGCCGCCAGATCATCAACATAATCATTAAAGCGATTAACATGCCCAAGATGCGGATCGGCTAACAGGCGACCGGAACGTCCCTGCCCGCGATGGTCGATGATTAAGACATCAAACCCCAAATGGAACAGGTCGTAGGCCAGTTCCGCATATTTTACGTAGCTCTCAATACGCCCCGGGCAGATGACTATCACCCGGTCATGGTGCTGTGCGCGAAAACGGACAAAGCGCACCGGAATGTCATCTACACCAGTAAACTCTGCTTCATCACGCTGACGCCAGAAATCAGTCAGCGGTCCCATGGTAAAAGCAGCAAACGCGTTTTCTCTTGTTTCCCAGTCTTTTTGCTGCTGAAACATCGGGTAATCTGCCTCTTAAACCACGTAAAATCGTTTTTTTAAGCGTGTCTGACACAACGCTGCGACAGTAGCGTATTGTGGCACAAAAATAGACACACCGGGAGTTCATCATGACCTTAGAATGGTGGTTTGCCTACCTGCTAACATCAATCATTTTAAGCCTGTCGCCAGGCTCTGGTGCAATCAACACCATGACCACCTCGCTCAACCACGGTTATCGTGGTGCGATGGCGTCTATTGCTGGGCTTCAGACCGGACTGGCGATTCATATTGTGCTGGTTGGTGTGGGGTTGGGTACGCTATTCTCCCGCTCAGTGATTGCGTTTGAAGTGTTGAAGTGGGCAGGAGCAGCTTATTTGATTTGGCTGGGTATCCAGCAGTGGCGTGCTGCTGGCGCAATTGATCTTAAATCGCTGGCCTCTACTCAATCGCGCCGACATTTGTTCCAACGCGCAGTGTTTGTGAATCTCACCAATCCCAAAAGTATTGTGTTTCTGGCGGCGCTCTTTCCGCAATTCATCATGCCGCAGCAGCCGCAACTGATGCAGTATATCGTGCTCGGCGTCACCACTATTGTGGTCGATATTATTGTGATGATCGGTTACGCCACCCTCGCCCAACGGATCGCATTATGGATAAAAGGGCCAAAACAGATGAAGGCATTGAATAAGATTTTCGGCTCGTTGTTTATGCTGGTAGGAGCGTTGTTGGCATCGGCGAGGCATGCGTGAAAAATAATGTCGGATGCGGCGTAAACGCCTTATCCGACTTACTCTGATGACGCGTCTGGCATCAACGCGAAATAATCAAATGAATACCAAATCCGGCAAATAACGCCCCGGCAAAACCATCAATCCACTTCGCCAGACGTTGATAACCACGGCGCATTTGCGGCAGGGCAAACAGGCTGGCAACGACGGTAAACCACGCCAGTGTTTCGATAATAATCAACGCGAAAATGCCCCAGCGCTCAGTGGTGCCGACGTTATCGCCGACAAACAGCGAGAATACCGAACCAAAGTAGATAATCGCTTTCGGATTGGCGAGATTGGTCAGTAAGCCTTTCAGGAAACTGCGCCCGCTTTTTGCCAGTTCTACCTGTGGCGCAGGCGCAGAAACGACCTCTTTTTTCAGTGCGCTACGCAGCATCTGATAACCCATCCAGCAGAGATACAGGCCACCGCCCACCATAATCAGCGTATGCAGCCAGGCCATTTTTTCGATAATCAAATGCAGGCCAAGCAACGCGATCCCTGCCCAGACCATTACGCCGCAGGTAATGCCCAGCACGCCCATCATCGCTTCTTTGCGCGAACGGCTAACGGCAGTCTGGGAGACAAAAAAGAAATCGGGACCGGGGCTCATAAGCGCCACGATATGAACCATGGCGACGGTGAGGAATAACATCAACATACAATTGACTCGCGGGGAAATCGTTTACGGAGTCTTCATCCTGGCACTTTTTTATGCCGCTGACTACTCTTCGTCGTCGCCATCGACATGCGCACGGATAAGTGCCATAAACGGTTTGCCAAAGCGCTCCAGTTTGCGCATCCCAACGCCGTTAACGCTGAGCATTTCGCTGGCGGTGATTGGCATCTGTTCCGCCATCTCAATCAGGGTCGCGTCGTTAAACACCACATACGGCGGGACATTACTTTCATCAGCAATGGATTTACGCAGTTTGCGTAATTTGGCGAACAGTTTGCGATCGTAATTGCCACCGAACGATTTCTGCATCGCTTTCGGTTTGAGCGCCACAATACGCGGCACGGCAAGTTGTAAAGAGGATTCGCCGCGCAACACCGGGCGCGCGGCCTCTGTCAGTTGTAGGGCAGAATGCTGCGCAATATTTTGCGTCACCAGGCCGAGGTGAATCAGCTGGCGGATCACGCTGACCCAATGTTCATGGCTTTTATCGCGACCCATGCCGTAGACTTTCAGTTTGTCATGACCATAGTCGCGGATTCGCTGGTTATTGGCGCCGCGAATCACTTCCACTACATAGCCCATACCAAAACGCTGATTCACACGACCAATGGTGGAAAGCGCAATCTGCGCATCGGTTGAACCATCGTACTGTTTCGGCGGATCGAGGCAGATATCGCAGTTCCCGCACGGCTCCTGCCGCCCTTCGCCAAAATAGTTCAGCAACACCAGACGACGGCAAGTTTGCGCTTCGGCAAACGCGCCCATCGCATTGAGTTTATGACGTTCGATATCCTGCAACTGCCCCTGCGGCTTCTCTTCCAGGCAACGGCGCAGCCACGCCATATCCGCTGGATCGTAAAACAGCATCGCTTCCGCGGGCAGGCCATCACGCCCGGCGCGTCCGGTTTCCTGATAATAGGATTCGATATTGCGCGGAATATCAAAGTGGACCACGAAGCGGACGTTTGGTTTATTGATGCCCATGCCGAACGCCACCGTCGCCACCACAATTTGCAGGTCATCGCGCTGGAATTTTTCCTGCACGTCCGCACGGACATCGTTTTCAAGCCCGGCGTGATAAGCCGCTGCGCTGATACCCTTGCTTTGCAGACGCGCTGCGGTGTCTTCTACTTTCGCACGACTATTACAGTAAATAATCCCCGACTTACCGCGTTGTTCCTGCACGTAGCGCATCAGCTGATCGAGAGGTTTGAACTTCTCCATCAGCATGTAGCGAATATTCGGGCGATCAAAACTGCTGATTTGAATCAGCGGATCGTTCAGCCCCAGCAGGCGCACGATATCCTGCCGCGTGGTGTCGTCGGCGGTGGCGGTTAGCGCCATAAACGGCAGAGTAGGAAAACGCTGACGCAGCTGACCGAGCGCGGCGTATTCCGGGCGGAAATCGTGCCCCCATTGGGAGATACAGTGCGCTTCATCAACGGCTAATAACACTGGATTCCAGTGCGCCAGATGCTCAAGGAAGTTATCCAGCATCAGGCGTTCCGGCGCGATATACAGCAGGCGGATTTGCCCGGTGCGGCAGCCTGTCATTACTTCAAGCTGCTGCTCGCGGGTTTGCGTCGAGTTAAGGCACGCCGCCGCCACGCCGTTGGCCTGTAGCTGATCCACCTGATCTTTCATCAACGAAATCAGTGGTGAAACAACCACGGTAAGACCGTTTAGCAGTAAGGCAGGAATTTGATAGCAAAGGGATTTTCCGCCACCAGTGGGCATGACGACCAGGCAATCGCGACCGGAAAGTACGGTGTCGATAATCTCTTCCTGGCCGGGGCGAAACTGTTGGTAGCCAAAGGTTTCTTGTAAAACCTGTTTAGCCCCGGACTCCAGATTCAACACTTCCGCCTGCGCCACATTAACCCCGATTGCCTGAAATAAAAACAGGCGCTATTTTCAGCGCCTGCGCGAGAAACTGCAATGCTTTTAGTCTCTGAGAGGGTAATCCTGGATGCTGGATTCCAGTTTTGCCTTTCAATCAACTCACATTAGAACAAGTCGTTTAGCATAACCCCCACACCCACACGGGTCTGGTTAAAGTTATAGTCGATGAGCGATTCGCCATAACCGCTGTAAACCTGGGTATAAAGGCGCACATGCCTGGTGATCGGGTAACTTAAGCCTAACTCCGCACCACCGTAACCGGTGTTCCAGTTGTACTGTCCTTTCGCACTCAGCACCGCATCACCCAGGTGATAGCCGATTTTAAGCTGGTAGTAACCCATATATTTGGTGATATCTGGGTTATCGTCAGTATTCCCCACCACATACCACGGCTTCACCTCTACCAGCCAGTTACCGTTTTCTGCCATCAGACGGGTATAAAGGCGGTTCCAGCTGCGGGAAGTCGGGTCTGAACGCCCGTTAGAGTCGTGGTTATAACCCATCTCCACATCGCGCAGCGTCCAGCCAGCAAAGCGGTAATCTGTGGCAAAACCAAGGAACAATTGCGGTTCGTAGTTGGTTTCACGAAACGGTGAAGACTCTTCGCTATTGGACAGTTGCCACCAGGATTTTTGCGTGTAAGAAGCTCCCAACACCGAATTTGGCCCCAATATTCCGCGCCACAGCGGAAATGCCAGACTCAACTGGAATTTCACTTCATCCTTACGCGCATTTTCCGCCCAGTCATAACTGGCAATCGCTTCTTTATTCAGATCGCTGGTTTGGGTGTAGATGAGGTAGTTGGTGTCATAAGGATAGAGCGTGAAAGGATTGTCATGCTCCTGCAGCATATTCGCAATAATACTGCCACGCACCGCAGGCGCGTCATGCACCTCTTTTACCGTTGCCTCTTGCGCATACACTGCCATTGGCAACATAAACACCGGCAACAACCAGCCCTGCAGAGTCCGCATCGGTCGTGTTCTCCGTAACGAATTATTGATTAGATGAATATTTTTCTGCGGGCTATTTTACATACTTAACTCCTTTGCCGTTAGTTATCCCTTCCTAAAGTAGAAACCAACAAAAAAGAAGCATAAAATCAACATTTCATTAACCAATAAAGTGTAAGGATGATATGTCTGCCGTACTGACCGCTGAACAAGCCCTGAAATTAGTGGGTGAGATGTTTGTTTATCACATGCCATTTAACCGTGCGTTAGGGATGGAACTGGAGCGTTACGAAAAAGAGTTCGCACAGCTGGCCTTTAAAAATCAGCCAATGATGGTGGGTAACTGGGCGCAAAGCATTTTGCACGGCGGGGTCATTGCGTCGGCGCTGGATGTCGCCGCAGGTCTGGTGTGCGTGGGAAGTACCTTAACCCGCCACGAAACCATCAGTGAAGATGAACTGCGCCAGCGGCTATCGCGGATGGGGACCATTGATCTTCGCGTCGATTATCTGCGCCCAGGCAGAGGCGAGCGTTTTACTGCTACCAGTAGCCTGTTGCGGGCAGGCAATAAAGTCGCCGTCGCCCGCGTTGAATTACACAATGAAGAACAGCTTTATATTGCCAGCGCTACAGCCACCTATATGGTAGGTTGATAACGTAAAAGCAGGTAAACTGCTTTTACCAATAAAAAATGAGTTTTGCCAATGGACACCAAACAAACGCGGCAGGGCGTATTACTCGCTCTTGCCGCTTATTTTATTTGGGGTATTGCGCCAGCGTACTTCAAGCTGATTTACTACGTGCCCGCCGATGAGATCCTGACGCATCGCGTGATCTGGTCGTTTTTCTTTATGGTGGTGCTGATGAGCATCTGCCGCCAGTGGTCTTATTTAAAAACGCTGATTCAGACGCCACAGAAAATTTTTATGCTGGCCGTCTCTGCCGTACTGATTGGCGGCAACTGGCTACTGTTTATCTGGGCGGTGAACAATCACCATATGCTGGAAGCGAGCCTCGGTTATTTTATTAACCCACTGGTGAATATAGTGCTGGGAATGATTTTCCTCGGCGAGCGATTCCGCCGGATGCAATGGCTGGCGGTGATTCTGGCGATATGTGGTGTGTTGGTTCAGTTGTGGACTTTTGGTTCACTGCCGATTATCGCGCTGGGGCTGGCGTTTAGTTTTGCCTTCTACGGCCTGGTACGCAAGAAGATTGCTGTTGAAGCGCAAACCGGCATGTTAATCGAAACTATGTGGCTGCTGCCCGTGGCGGCGATTTACCTGTTTGCTATTGCCGACAGCTCAACCAGCCATCTGGGGCAAAACCCGATGTCGCTGAATTTACTGCTGATCGCCGCCGGTATTGTCACTACCGTACCGCTGTTGTGTTTTACTGCGGCTGCGACACGCCTGCGTCTCTCAACGTTAGGCTTTTTTCAGTATATTGGCCCGACGCTGATGTTCCTGCTGGCTGTGACGTTTTATGGTGAAAAACCGGGTGCCGATAAGATGGTGACCTTCGCCTTTATTTGGGTGGCGCTGGCAATTTTTGTGATGGATGCGATTTATACGCAGCGTAGAACGTCCAAATAAATATATTCTGAAAAAATATGCCGACTCTTGCATGAGAGTGGGCATATTGTCATGCTGACAGGAGACTCACACAAGGATGTAAAATTTATGTTGCGTATATTTATCCCAACATCTAACGGTAAGATTTCCAGACGTCGTTATATATTTTCATTTATTTTAATAAATTTCATTTTTGCCTTTCTTATTATCTTTTTTAACGATGGGGACGCAGGTTTTCTTGTTATTGTCTCTACCATCGCACTCCATTATCTCGTCATCAACATGAATTGCCAACGACTCCGTGATAGTGGTTTCATATATATAAAAACTTATGTTTTTGGTACATTAGCAGTATATATCATCTCTATCATCACAATGATAGCCGAACATTTTGATTGTTCAGGCAATGGTTCGATGATTTTTTTGATTTGTTATTTTTCTACTTTCAGTATGCTAATGCTTGCACCTACTGATTCATCAAAACAATAGTTATGGAGTATTTATGAGTAAGGAATATATGAACGATGGTTCATTAAGTGAAAAATGGAAATATCGCTTTAGTTTTTATGATCAACATGGCTTTCCTGGATTCTGGGGGGCAACACCAGAATATAAAGCAGCATTTAAAGCATTAAAAGTAAGACAACGATTAACTATTCAAATTAATTTCATTGCTTTCTTCTGTTCCTGGATCTATCTATTTGTTCTGGGTTTATGGAAAAAAGCAATTATAGTTCTATTACTTTGCATTCTATCTCTATTTGTTGGTGCACTAATTGGCGTTAACATTTTGGGAATTGCCGTAGCAGCCTATGTTGCTGTTAACACGAACAAATGGTTTTATGAGAAAGAGGTAAAAGGGTTAAATACCTGGAGCCTTTGAATAACTGGTGGCTTAGCCGGGCTAAACCACCACTCTCGTTTTTTACAACCAGTTCTTCCGTTTAAAGTACAGATACGGTGCCAGGCCCGCGAGGATCATAAAGATAATCGCGCCTGGGTAGCCGAAGCTCCACTTCAGTTCCGGCATAAACTCAAAGTTCATCCCGTAGCTGGAAGCGACCAGCGTCGGTGGCAGGAACACCACGGATACCACCGAGAAGATTTTGATGATGCGGTTCTGCTCGATATTGATAAAGCCCATCGCCGCCTGCATCAGGAAGTTCACCTTCTGGAACAGGGATTCGTTATGCGGCAGCAGGGATTCGATATCTCGCAGGATTTCACGCGCCTGTTCCAGTTGCCCACCCGGTAAGCGTGCTTTACGTACCAGGAAGTTGAGCGCGCGCTGGGTATCCATCAGACACAGGCGAACTTTCCAGCCGATATCTTCCAGTTCCGCCAGCGTGGAGAGCGCCTCGTCGTACTCATCGCCCTGATGCCCTTCCATAATTACCCGGCTCAACTGCTCCAGGTCGCTGTAGATATTTTCAATTTCATCTGCCAACTGTTCGATTTTGGTTTCGAACAGATCCAGCAGCAGCTCGTAGGCGTTACCGTCCACCATTGACTGGCTACGGGCACGCATACGATACAGACGAAAAGCGGGCAGTTCACGCTCACGCAGAGTAAACAGACGACCATCACGGATGGTAAATGCCACAGTGGAGTTACCGGCGTGATCTTCCGCATCTTCAAAGAAGAAGAAGGAGTGAATATGCAGGCCGTCATCGTCTTCAAAGAAACGTGCCGATGCTTCGATGTCTTCCAGTTCCGGGCGGGTTGCCAGGCTCTGCCCAAGTTCAGATTGTACGCGCAGTCGCTCGTCGTCATCCGGTTCGACAAGATCAATCCATACTGCATTTACAAGGGGTTGTGACTCTTCGACTTCCAGCCGGGTCAGTCGGTTATTTTCCAGTTGAAATGCGCTCAGCATGACCGGGACTCCCAATGCTTAAAATATCGGACAGTTCGGTGGGCACACAGAAACAAATTGGGTTTCAGACCATTAAACAGCCTGACTCAGCGCGACGGGAAAAATTGAGGTCGCTGACAACCGCTAAGGCTATCAGCAAAAAGGGATAGCCTTAGGAGTTGATCCTGGATGACAGGATAATGAGCCAGTATCTACTGGGTGTGTCCAAGGCGAATGTCCTCTTAGAGTGATCGTGCGCGCATGTTACGCCAGCAAAATTTTGCCGTCAACACGCAACAGAACACCACAGAACAATAGTTGAACTTCGCGCTTTTTGGTACTCGTCAAGGTCGCTAACAGGATAAAAAAATCCCACATCCAGGACCTATAATGGCGCATCGGCTACTCATTGGTAAAGGAATGATCACCTTGAATCTCAAACGGATTTTTCTCGCCCTCACCTTACTTCCCTTGTTTGCTGTTGCCGCTGATGATTGCGCACTATCAGATCCGACACTGACCGTACAGGCGTATACCGTTAATCCTCAAACAGAGCGGGTGAAAATGTACTGGCAAAAAGCCAATGGCGAAGCGTGGGAAACGTTACATGCGCTGCTGACGGATATTAATAGTCAGGGTCAGGTGCAAATGGCGATGAACGGCAGCATATATGATGAAAGCTATGCGCCGCTCGGTTTGTACATCGAAAACGGTCAGCAGAAGGTGGCGTTAAATCTCGCTTCAGGTGAAGGGAATTTCTTTATCCGTCCTGGCGGTGTGTTTTATGTCGCGGGAGATAAAGTCGGCATCGTTCGTCTGGATGCCTTTAAAACCAGTAAAGAGATTCAGTTCGCGGTGCAGTCAGGGCCAATGTTGATGGAAAACGGCGTCATTAATCCGCGTATTCATCCCAACGTCGCCTCACGCAAAATTCGTAACGGTGTTGGGATTAATAAACAAGGGAACGCCGTGTTTTTGTTGAGCCAGCAGGTGACAAATTTTTATGATTTTGCCTGTTATGCCAAAACGAAACTGAACGTTGAGCAACTGCTTTATCTTGATGGCACGATTTCACATATGTATGTGAAAGGCGGGGCAATCCCGTGGCAACGCTATCCTTTTGTTACCATGATTTCCGTCGAGCAGAAAAGTTAAAACAACCGTTTTGTGTCACTGAATATGGTGCAGATGCCGGATGCGGCGTAAACGCCTTACCCGGCCTACATGACATTGCAATTTATTGAATCTACATGATTTTGTAGGCCGGATAAGGTGCGCAGCACCGCATCCGGCAACGTTATACCGTCTCCAGCCGGGCGTAAGCCGCCACCAGCCATTTAATACCCTGGCCCTGAAATGCCACCTGCAAACGACTATGTTCGCCGCTGCCTTCCATATTGACGATAGTCCCTTCACCAAACTTGGCGTGTCGTACGCGCTGGCCGAGTTTGTAACCGCTGTCGTTCTCAACCATCGGCGTACCCATACGCTGATGGCTGACCGGGCGGCTTACCGTAGCGCGTAAACGCACCTCTTCCACACACTCTTCCGGCAACTCGCCAATAAAACGCGACGGGCGATGGTAAACCTCTTTGCCATACAGACGCCGGGTTTCCGCGTAGGTCAGCGTCAGTTTCTGCATCGCGCGGGTTACGCCAACGTAGGCCAGACGGCGTTCTTCTTCCAGACGCCCGCCTTCATCCAGCGACATCTGGCTTGGGAACATGCCCTCTTCCATACCGACAATAAACACCTGCGGGAATTCCAGACCTTTCGCCGAGTGTAGCGTCATCAGCTGTACCGCATCCTGCCAGGTATCCGCCTGCCCTTCACCTGCTTCCAGTGCCGCATGGGAGAGGAACGCCTGCAGCGGCATTAAATCTTCGTCTTCTTCGTTGTAGCTGAACTGGCGCGTTGCCGTCACCAGTTCCTCTAAGTTTTCGATACGCGTCTGGCCTTTTTCGCCCTTCTCTTGCTCGTACATGGTGCGCAGGCCGGAGTCTTTAATTACCCGATCAGTCTGTACATGCAGCGGCATATCGGCAGTTTCTTGCGCTAAGGCGTCGATCAGTTCCATAAACCGTTGCAAAGCGCTGGCAGCACGTCCGGCGAGGGCTTTTTCCTGCAACAGTTCACGACATGCCTGCCAGAGTGTTAACTGGCGATCGCGCGATGTCTGACGTACCACGTCCAGCGTCCGGTCACCAATACCCCGCGTTGGCGTATTCACCACGCGCTCAAAGGCCGCGTCGTCGTTACGGTTGGCAATCAGGCGCAGATACGAGAGCGCATCTTTGATTTCCTGGCGTTCGAAGAAGCGCATCCCGCCATAAATACGGTACGGCATACTGGCTTGTAATAACGCCTCTTCCAGTACACGCGACTGGGCATTGCTACGATAGAGAATGGCGCACTCGGCGAGCGCCCCGCCGTTGTCCTGCCAGGTCTTGATGCGGTTAACAACAAAACGCGCTTCGTCGAGTTCGTTAAAAGCGCAATAGAGGGAAATCGGCTCACCGTCCGCGCCATCGGTCCACAACTTTTTACCCAAACGCCCGTTGTTGTTTTCAATCAAGGCGTTCGCCGCGCTCAGGATATTGCTAGTGGAGCGGTAGTTTTGCTCCAGACGGATAGTTTCGGCACCGGGGAAATCATTGAGGAAACGCTGAATATTCTCCACCTGCGCCCCGCGCCAGCCGTAGATTGACTGGTCGTCATCGCCAACAATCATCACTTTGCCAGTATCGCCCGCCAGCAGGCGGATCCACGCGTACTGAATGTTGTTGGTATCCTGGAATTCGTCTACCAGGATATTGGTAAAACGTTCGCGGTAGTGTTGCAGGATATGCGGCTTGTTAAGCCACAGTTCGTGGGCGCGTAGCAGTAGTTCAGCGAAGTCTACCAGGCCCGCGCGGTCGCACGCTTCCTGATACGCCTGGTACACCTTCTGCCAGGTCTGCTCCACCGGATTACCGTAGCTTTGAATATGATGCGGACGCAGCCCTTCATCTTTCTGGCTGTTGATGTACCACATTGCCTGGCGCGGCGGCCACTGCTTCTCGTCGAGGTTCATGGCTTTGATCAGACGCTTAAGCAGGCGCAGCTGGTCTTCGCTGTCGAGGATCTGGAAATCCTGCGGCAGGTTGGCGTCCATATGGTGCGCACGCAGCAGACGGTGTGCCAGCCCGTGGAAAGTGCCGACCCATATACCGCCCTGGCTGGTACCCATCAGTTGCCCGATACGATGGCGCATTTCCGCCGCCGCTTTGTTGGTAAATGTCACCGCCATAATCGAGTACGGCGAGCAGTTTTCCACGCTCATCAGCCAGGCGATACGATGCACCAGTACGCGCGTCTTACCACTGCCCGCGCCCGCCAGCACCAGAAGGTTGCTGCGTGGCGCGGCCACCGCTTCGCGCTGTTTGTCATTAAGGCTGTCGAGCAGGTAAGAAACGTCCATTGGCACCGCCGCGTAAAAATAGGTTGGGCGGAGAAGCGCAACGCCCTCCGCCAAAAAGCTGGGTATATATACAGATTTGCTGATTATATCAGCGAGGTCAGAGATGCCAACCGGGAAATTTCCAGATGCGGGAGTAAACGGCTGTCCCAGGTTTGCATCAGATCGCCATTTTCCGGTCTGATCCAACAGGCCTGCATTCCGCTGCGAATTGCCCCACCCACGTCAGTGGTGAGATCGTCCCCGACATGTAAGATCTCACCGATCGGCACGTTGAGTTTTTCCGCCGCCAGGAAGTACATATCGCTGAACGGTTTCGAGCGCCCGTGCGGACCAGCGCGCAGCACAAACTCAAAATAATGCCCCAAACCAAACAGCTCCGGCTGGGCGTTACCGTTGGTGATCGCCACCAGCGGCCATTTCTTCGCCAGCTGTTTTAAGGTGTCGTGCGTTTGCTGCGGAACGTCGATCCGGCTACGCCATTTGGCAAAGTTGATCATTGCCGCGTGTGCGCCTGCACTGGCCTCTTCCGCGCTCAGCCCGGCATCAAGCATCGCTTGTTCTATTGAGCGAAAACGCCAGCGCGTCACATCATGATAAATCTCGGGTTCCGCTTCCCGTACCGCCTGACGCAGACGTTGCAGATCTTCATTCTGGAAGCTGCGCAGCGCCGGATGGTAATTTTGCACAAAGGTAAGCGCCTCCTGCTCAGTGCGCAAAATCACCGGACGGTTATCGTAAAGGGTATCATCCAGGTCAAAGGTGAGCGCCGAGATGCGCCCCAAAGGCCGGTAAAAACGCATTATTTCCCCCGTTTGGCGCGTGGATGCGCCGCATCGTACACCGAGGCAAGGTGTTGAAAATCAAGATGAGTATAGATTTGCGTGGTAGAAAGGTTGGCATGACCCAGCAGCTCCTGTACACCACGAAGATCACCGCTCGACTCCAGCATATGCGTAGCGAACGAGTGACGTAATTTATGCGGGTGAACGTGATTATTCAGCCCTTGTTTTATGCCCCATTCGGCAAAGCGTTTCTGCACATTACGCGCGGAGATACGCTTGCCCAGTTTCGACAGAAAAAGCGCGTCGTCTTCGCTACCAAACAGGTCGCGCAAATCAAGCCAGTGCTCAATCCACGCCACGGCGTTGCGACCAATCGGCAGGCGGCGCTCTTTGCTGCCTTTCCCCATCACCCACACTTCACCGGACTCCAGGTCGAGGTGTTTGATATCGAGCCCCACCAGTTCGGAAAGACGCAGACCCGCACCGTACATTACTTCCAGCATTGCCCGATCGCGCACGGCGAGGGGATCGTTGATATCAATATCCAGCAGCCGATTTATATCATCGACGTCGATATTTTTCGGCAGATGACGCGGCGCTTTCGGTGCCGAAACACCTTTCGCCGGGTTGGCTTTAAGTTCGTTCTGGCTGACCAACCAGTCAAAAAAGCTACGTAGCGCAGAGAGGCGTAATGCGAGGCTTGCCGCGCCCAGCCCTTTACGGCGACTGCGTACAGCGAAATTGCGCACCATCGCCGCATCACATTGCTGCCAGCTTTGCAGGCCGTTTTCGCTGGCAAAATTGATGATCGCCTCAAGTTGGCGCTGGTAGTTAAGCAGGGTTATCGGGCTAAGCTGACGCTCCACGCTCAGATAACGTAGGTAGCGTTCTACATCGGTGTGTAAATCGGTCATACGCGTTCAATCCAACGCTCCAGAAGCTCCGGCAACATCAGCGCAATTTCATGAAGTAACTGCGTTCCCTGCCCTTGTTGATAGTGACTGGCATCGCGGCTGGTGAACAGCACGACACCCAAATCAGCATCGCTTCCCAGCATCGACATCGCCACCGATCCCACCGCTTTCGCTTCCGGTAGCACCACCAGCAGCTCCGGTCCGTTAAGCGGCCCAAGATAGTGCTGTTCCTGCCCCAGACGCTGAATACGCAGCGGTTCGAAAGACTGACGGCTTAATGCGAGATGAGTGTGGTTCGACGGCGCACCTAAGCGCCAGCGATCCGGAAACAGGCGCAGACTCGCACCTGCCAGGCCGAGATCGCGCGCCCAGCGGTGAAAACGCATCAGCATATCGTCGAGACTGCTGGCGGCTGTGAGACTACGCTGCAGGTAAAGTAAGCGATAGAACAAGCCTTCGTTGGCGATAGCCTGTTCCATCAACAGCGCCATGTTCTCTTCCAGAACATGAATATGATGACGTGCGCGGGCCATGTGCCACTCGACCAACGAAACGGTGCCGCGTACCGGATGCGGCACACGTATCGCTTCTACTGCGCGCGCATTGCGGATAAAAAACTCAGGATTTTTAATCAGATAATCGACAACCGCCCGGTCATCTAGCTCCGTGAGTGTTTCCTGTAGTTCTTCCCCTGGTTGCTTCATAGATGAATAAATCCGTCGTAGACATGTACCGCCGGCCCCGTCATATATAAGGGGTGACCCGGACCTTTCCAGGCGATATCAAGACGACCGCCGGGGAGTTCCACACGTACTTCTTCGGCCAGCAAACCTTGCTGAATCCCTACCGCCACCGCCGCACACGCGCCGCTGCCGCAGGCCTGGGTTTCTCCTGCCCCACGCTCATAAACGCGTAAACGAATATGCTCGCGCTTAACCACTTGCATAAAACCGATATTAGCGCGCTCCGGAAAACGTTCGTGGCTTTCCAGAACAGGACCAAGCGTTTCTACCGCCGCAGTATCGACATCATCAACCTGAATCACGCAGTGCGGATTTCCCATCGACACCACGCCGCATAAGATTGTCTGCTCGGCGGCGCGCATAATATAGGTCTTTTCCGCTTTGTTAGCGCGAAATGGCACGGCAGAAGGTTCGAAGTTGGGTTCGCCCATATTGACGCGCACCAGATCGTCATCGGTGACGGTCAGAACCATCCGCCCGTTGGCAGTGCTGACGCGGATATCGCGCTTATTGGTCAGCCCTTTCAGGCGCACAAAGCGGGCAAAGCAGCGCGCGCCGTTGCCGCACTGCGTCACTTCACTGCCATCAGCATTGAAAATGCGATAGTGAAAATCCAGTTCCGGATCATACGGTGGCTCAACCACCAGCAGTTGGTCAAACCCTATCCCCAGGTGCCGATCCGCCAGGCGACGAATCAGTTCTGGTGAAAAAAAGACATTCTGCGTTACCGCGTCGACGACCATAAAATCGTTGCCAAGGCCATGCATTTTCGAGAACTGCATCATTTACTCCAATCACGCGGGTACAGAAACTGACTTTTAGTAATTCACCTGGGATGGGCCATCGCCAGTGGCGCGGTCGTTTTTATCCGGCACCGTGGATTGCGTTTGCGTCTCTACCGGTTTGGTCGGTGGCGGTGCGTTTTTATCTGCAGGCGGGAAATAGAGCGGACCTTTCAGACCGCAGCCCGTCAGGCTGAAGAGAGTAAGTAATACAGTGAGTGCCTTAAACACGTTTTTCATTATGGATTGCCTGTAAAGTTCATCGCTTTCTGCTTTCTATCATCGCAGGAGAAGACGTAAAAGCAAGCGTTTAGCGACTCTTTATGAAGTCTGAAAAATGAGGAATTGCTGCGAGTATAACGCTTACACGTGGGGATTTATGTTTTGCTGGTAGTTTCGTGATCGGCACCTCGCGCCAGGATGGCTTTATGCACTATCGCAATGTGGTTTGTTTGTTGTCTTGTTCGTTATTCTTATCCCCGGCATGGGGATGTCGGCTTTCCGCGCCTGAACATAATATTTACCAGAAACAGGGAAAAGGCGTGGTGTACCTGCGCCCTTATAAAGAAACAAATCTTTCTCTACCTGACGTGAATTACAAGAGTTTGCGTCGTTTACCTAATTTATTAATAGACGCAACAACACAAGATGAATGGAATAAAGAACCACCTCTGACTGATCTAACAACTGACAACCTCTATGAGGGCGCACAAGCCTGGTATCCCCATTACTCCTGGCATAGCGATGGTCGCTATATCCTCTACGCGGGTGAAGTAGTGCAAAATCCTCACGACGCACCACCCGTCGATATCGCCTCATTCAAGGCATGGGGAGATTTTGCCGCGGATAAACACAGTCTCTATTTTGAAGGCAAGCGCACCGATAACAATGGCGGGGGAAATAGCTTAGATATCAAAACACTGCATCAGGTGGAATTCCGGCCTCCCTGGGATCCTGACTTACTGGGGCTGATATTACGTGACGCTAATTTCTTGTATATCAATGGGCATCGCCTCGCAGATCCCGATAGTTTCCGTGTGCTGGCACAAAAGTCATGGGATCAGCGAGGAAAGTTTTCTACCGCGTTTAATCCCTGTGTGGCTATGCCATTTGGCCCCTGGGATACCCTGGCTCGTACACGGACCAAAATCCTGATCAACGGCGAACAGCTTGATGCCGACCCGGACACCTTTTCCGTCGTGCGCTGGATGCCCGGCTCACTCTTGACCTGGCGTGATAAAAACGGGCTACAGCGTAAAGTCCTCGACAAGGAAAATCTGGCGTGGGATGAAGATTTAACAAAGCACTGTCTGGATTTTTCTCTGCTGGAAAAGAAAGTGTTCTGGCGTAAAGGGCCTGCTTGTAAACAGGAAGAATTACCGGGGCTCGATCCTGAACAGTTCCACCCCATCAGTGATGCTGTCGCCCAGTATCAGGATTCGCTTTATACCATCATCGAAACAGAGTCTGGTGACCGCAAGCTGGAGATCGTAAAACTTGATGATCCCAATCTTATTATCAACAAACGTTTCAACGCCGGGAAACGCCATGGCTATTTACTTACGCGTGCCGAAGGGTGGCCAAACCATTCCGGTTTACACGTGTTTGAATCTGACGGACCGCTGATCTTACTGGATAACCACTCTCCGGATGAACGCGAAGCCCATCTTGATGACCATCCCTTTTTGCGCAGATGGTATGCCCGCGATAACCGCTACGTTTACAGCTTTGATGGCGCGCAGCTCTGGCGATACCGCACTGCGGATCCGAAACAAGTTCGCTTAATCTGGAAGGAACAACATTCGGGATATGGCTACGGGGTAAATTACAAAACGGGATATCTGGACGGAAAAATTACCGATGACGGCGAATTTATTCCTGCCCCGCGCAATGAGGCGACAAAATGAAAGGTCAAATAATCACTGTTGCACTCATCCTGTTGGGGCACATATTTCTGACGCCTGCTGTACAGGCCATAGGGTTCGACTATTACAATGATCACGGTGTTATGTCTTACGGTAAAGGTTATGGGGAGGATGAGAAAATCATTGCCCAATTTCCGAAGATGAACAGAGCCGATTTACGCCTTGTGACAAATATATCCAGGGAGCGGGAGTTGGTGGAAGGCTATATACCCACCGATGAAATAAGCATAAAAAATGAGGAATACCACTGGGTGACAGACGGCCGCGTTATTCTCTGGCGTGGCAAAATCGTTAGCAATCCACCGGGAACACCCACTGTCGATATTGCCAGCTTTCAGGCTATGGGCCGCTTCGCGGTCGATAAATATAGCCTCTATTTTGACGGACAGCGCACCGAAAGTAATAGCGGCGCGTCACGTGTTGATCTGGCGACACTAAAAGCTATCGAAGGTAACTCTACCACGCTGGTGGATAGTAAAAATCTCTATTTGTCCGGTCGACGTCAGGGGAGCAGCAGTAATGTTACTGTATTAGAAAAAAGATGGTGGGGTATTAATCCACGTCTTATGAGTGTAAACAGAAATTTGTATTCCAATGATCTGCTTATCCGCAGTGGGCAGAATATTTATTTAAATGGCGTTCACCTTACGGCGAATGCAGACTCATTTGAGATAATTCGCTGGATACCTCATTCACTGCTGGTTTTTCGCGACAATAAGGGTATGCATCGTTATCCCTTTGGGCAATTGTCTGGCAAAGCGATACCCGTAGATGATGACGTCTCTTTTGAAGTAGGGGAAAGTCGCGTTCGCTGGCGTAAACAGCTCACGTCCGACCGTCAGTGGAGCCAGTGGATAGACCTACCAGGTATTGAACCTGAACAATTTCATCTGATTACTGACAATATTGCGCAGTATAAAGATCGGCTGTATGTAACAAAATTATCGACTTTTGGTGAAGACCAGCTTGAAATAATCCCGCTGGATTTGCCAGACCTGGTCATTGATCACTCATTTAATCGCGGCAAACAGCATGCTTACTTTATCCACCAATTACGGTCACGCAAGAGCGTGCAAATTATTCCAGTTAACGGCCCGCTAACTAAAAACGATCGCTTTGCTTATGACGATCGCAATGTTTATACATGGACCGATACAGAGGTAAGGATTACACCCTCCCCCTGCCCAGCGAAAACATACGTCAGAGAAAAGAATGTCCGTGAAATTCATAATAGCGACATTATTATTCCGGTGACGGAGGAATCGTGCCGGAACGCAGCAGCAGACGGGCAAACTTTGAAGCCCTGACACCATGCCGCTATACTGCCGCCATCACCTAAAAACAGGAAACAACAATGAACGACAGTGAATTTCATCGCCTGGCCGATACCCTGTGGCTGACCATTGAAGAACGTCTGGATGACTGGGATGGCGACAGCGATATCGACTGCGAAATCAACGGCGGTGTGCTGACCATTACCTTTGAAAATGGCAGCAAAATCATTATCAACCGTCAGGAACCGCTGCACCAGGTTTGGCTGGCAACCAAACAGGGCGGCTACCATTTTGATCTGAAAGGCGACGAATGGATTTGCGACCGTAGCGGCGAAACCTTCTGGGATTTGCTGGAACAGGCGGCAACGCAGCAAGCGGGTGAAACAGTCAGTTTCCGCTAAGATTGCATGCCGGATAAGCCTCGCTTTCCGGCACGCTCATCACGAAAAATACTGCTGTAATAGCGGCGTGTCGTGATCCTGATTGGCAGGCGGCATGTTGCCGATAGATTTGGTGCGGAACGGAATCACCTGTTCACGACCATCAACCTTCACAATTTGATAGAACTGCGGCAGGTTGAAGTTGATGAAGCTTGAGCCGTAGGTGAAACGGTCGTGCGAAGACGAGTAGAAGCGACTGACGTCACGCACCAGTTCCTCTTTGCTGCCTTCGCAGTGGTGATACACCTCAACCCGGTTGCTTTCGTCGAGAATGTAGATATTAAAGCCATTCTCGTCTTGCGTTTCTTCGAAGAAGAACTGGATGATCCCTTCGCTGGCAAAGCCGTCCACCACCGCCGGTAATTTGACGTGATTGGTTTCAACCTGCACTGACAGGCCGTGCAGTTTGTTATGCGAAATAGCGCCATAAAACTCGATGGCATTTTCCAGTTTCTGTACCGATACATTCAGGCGTTCGAAGAATAAGCCCCAAGTTTGACCAGAAACGCGCAGCGCCTTGAAGCGCCCGGTTTCCTGGCGGGTGCTGGAAAGACGCAGTTCAATGCACTCAGAAACCAGTTGCTGCACGCGAGTACGGATTAAGCCGCGCAGATGCTGGCTGTAGCAGAAGACTTCCACGCTATCTGGCGGTGCGGCGTCCTGATGCATTTTGCCGAGAATGGTTTTCAGGGCTTCGATCATCGACTGCTCGCCGTTGAAGTGCAGCGTACGCACTTCGTTCCACGAGTTGCGGTACAGCAGGTCAACGCTACCTACCAGGCAATTTTGGTTTTCGCCAAAGCTGAAGACGTCCAGCTTACGGAAATCAAAATGCACCACCTGATTGCGGAACGCAGCTGTCGGGTCATATTCCAGGTTAACGATAATCGCCAGATGGCGAATTTCACACGGGCTGTAGAGCGCTTTTGGCGTCGGTGCAGGCAGGCGCAGCGGGAAATGGTGCGACACATCGGCGACCATCTCCTGCAACTTAGGCAAATCGACAATGCCGTTGCCTTTAATATACAAGCGGGTGCGCGAGGTCAGCAGGCCGTTAAACCATGCCCACGCCACCAGTTTATTCAGGTAACGGTTATATTCCAGCGGCTGATGGCTGATGATCGACTCAATATTTGGCGCGCGGTTATACAGATACCAACCTGAACGGTTAGCCCGGCCCGGCGGCACATAAATAAAGGTCAGATTCGGTTCCGAGAGATCGGGCGAAATCTGCGGGTTTACCAGCGTCACTTTACCTGGCAATGCTTCAAACGCGGCGTACAGTTTACGCGTCAGAACACCGATATCCTGTGGGCTGGCGGAGACGCTAAGGTTATTGCGACGCGCAAAGCGGATCAGATTACGGTAGCTCTGCATCATTGCATCGAGCAGCTCGTTGTGCGCCTCACGCACCTGATCAATCTTCCAGTTAGCGCGGTTATCGAGCATTGCAAGACGACCATCGTCCCATTCCCACTCTTTCACTAACTGGGTTAGCACTTCACGACGCCAGCCTACACAGGCGCGTTCACGGCTGAGTTTTTCGCACACTTTTAAATAGAAGCAGCGACGCACTAAATCCAGACGGGTGAAATCTTCAATCGCCGTCAGGTATTCAGTAACACGCTCCAGCATCATGCAGTACGGATCGAGACCAAACGATACAATCTCGCCGTCGTGCAAACGCTGTTTGATATCTTTCGCCAGCAGACGTGGGTTCGGGTATTCCCAGGAATAGGCTTCCAGCAGCAGTGTTTTCAGTACCGCTTTGTATGGGGAATCGATACTCTTGTAGAGCTGCCAAAGGCTGGCACCAAAGTACTCTTCAGCAGAAAGCGAGCTTAAGCCACCGAGATCCAGCCATTCATTTGGCGTCAGCACGCCCTGCGCGTAAAGCGTCATCACATAGTCATCGTAATGCTCTTCTTCGTCACACGGCACCATATTCCACAGAATACGCTTACCGGCGAGACGCACGGCGGTACGATAAAATTCGTCAAGCAGCAGTATATGCTGGGTGGAGCCACAATCTTCGCCCCCCAGGCTGCCGCTTTCATTATGACGGAAGCGATTTTCATCAATCAGGAAGAAGCTAACTTCCACGCCCAGCGAGGCGGCCCAGCTTTCCAGCAGGCTGCATTTACGTTGTAGTAACTGGCGCTCTTCGCTATCAAGCCAGGATTGATGACAGACCCAGATATCCAGGTCAGAGGAACAACTTTGCCCTACGGACGAGGTGCTGCCCATGGTGTATACACCAGTAATTGGAAGCTCACCTTTCGGCGGATCCTGTACTGACATTCCACGATACAGTTCAAGCTCGTTCAGGTAGTGGCGTTGAGTTTCATCAGGCGTGTAAAGGCAAATGCCTTTGGGAACGTTACCATCAAGGTAACCCGGCATTAGCGGATGGTGATAGTGCAACAATGTCGGCAGTAGACTGTAGACCTGTTGGAATGCAGGCCCCATAGCAGCAAGCGCGCGATCCACGCGCAATTGATTTATGGCATCCAGTCTCTGTTTCAGAGTCTCAATATAGAGGTACAAGACGTATCGCCTGATTTGCTACCCGTCATGACTGTGATTCCGCCAACATCAACGGTAACACGCGGCATTCGGGATATTTCGTATGTCAAAGGTAACCGTTACCACTTTTCGCGCCTGGTTTTTTTAGTTTCACGACGAAAAAATGGTCTAAAACGTGATCAATTTAACACCTTGCTGATTGACCGTAAAGAAAGATGCGCTACATACAAGTGTAGCACCGTTTATTCTCTGTAAATTCCTTATTACGACGGCGTGAAACGCCTGTCAGGATCCACTGCCAGACCTCATTTTACGGTTTGCGCAGGCGTCTACGTTTCACCACAACACTGACATCGCTCTGGCAAGGATGTTAGGATGGACCACGGATGATAATGACGGTAACAAGCATGTTAGACAATGTTTTAAGAATTGCCACACGCCAAAGCCCACTTGCACTCTGGCAGGCACACTATGTCAAAGACAAGTTAATGGCGAGCCATCCGGGTCTGGTCGTTGAACTGGTACCGATGGTGACGCGCGGCGATGTGATTCTTGATACGCCGCTGGCGAAAGTAGGCGGAAAAGGTTTATTTGTTAAAGAGCTGGAAGTCGCGCTCCTGGAGAATCGCGCCGATATCGCCGTACATTCAATGAAAGATGTGCCGGTTGAATTCCCGCAAGGTCTGGGGCTGGTCACCATTTGCGAGCGTGAAGATCCTCGCGATGCCTTTGTGTCCAATAACTATGACAGTCTGGATGCGTTACCTGCAGGCAGTATCGTCGGGACGTCCAGTTTACGTCGCCAGTGCCAACTGGCTGAACGCCGCCCGGATCTGATTATCCGCTCCCTGCGCGGCAACGTCGGCACTCGCCTGAGCAAACTGGATAACGGCGAATACGATGCCATCATTCTTGCCGTAGCCGGACTAAAACGTTTAGGTCTGGAGTCACGCATTCGCGCCGCGTTGCCACCCGAGATTTCTCTTCCGGCGGTAGGACAAGGTGCGGTCGGTATTGAATGCCGCCTTAATGATACTCGCACTCGCGAGCTGCTTGCCGCGCTGAATCACCACGAAACTGCACTGCGTGTTACCGCAGAACGCGCCATGAATACCCGTCTCGAAGGCGGATGTCAGGTGCCAATTGGTAGCTACGCCGAGCTTATTGATGGCGAAATCTGGCTGCGTGCGCTGGTCGGCGCGCCGGACGGTTCGCAGATTATTCGCGGTGAACGCCGCGGTGCGCCGCAAGATGCCGAACAAATGGGGATTTCGCTGGCAGAAGAGCTACTGAATAACGGCGCGCGCGAGATCCTTGCTGAAGTCTATAACGGAGACGCCCCGGCATGAGTATCCTGGTCACCCGCCCGTCTCCCGCTGGAGAAGAGTTAGTGAGCCGTCTGCGCACACTGGGGCAGGTGGCCTGGCATTTTCCGCTGATTAAGTTTTCTCCGGGTCGACAATTACCGCAACTTGCTGATCAACTGGCAGCGCTGGGGGAGAGGGATCTGTTGTTTGCCCTCTCGCAACACGCGGTTGCTTTTGCCCAATCACAGCTGCATCAGCAAGATCGTAAATGGCCCCGACTACCTGATTATTTTGCCATTGGACGGACCACCGCACTGGCGCTACATACCGTAAGCGGACAGAAGATTCTCTACCCGCAGGATCGGGAAATCAGCGAAGTCTTGCTACAATTACCTGAATTACAAAATATTGCGGGCAAACGTGCGTTGATATTGCGTGGCAATGGCGGTCGTGAGCTGATTGGGGATACCCTGACGGCGCGCGGTGCTGAGGTCACTTTTTGTGAATGTTATCAACGATGCGCAATCCATTACGATGGTGCAGAAGAAGCGATGCGCTGGCAATCCCGCGAGGTGACGACGGTCGTTGTTACCAGCGGTGAAATGTTGCAGCAACTCTGGTCGCTGATCCCACAATGGTATCGTGAGCACTGGTTACTACGCTGTCGACTATTGGTCGTCAGTGAGCGTTTGGCGAAACTCGCCCGGGAACTGGGCTGGCAAGACATTAAGGTCGCCGATAACGCTGACAACGATGCGCTTTTACGGGCATTACAATAACTCTCATAACAGGAAGCCATAATGACGGAACAAGAAAAAACCTCCGCCGTGGTTGAAGAGACCAGGGAGGCCGTGGACACCACGTCACAACCTGTCGCAACAGAAAAAAAGAGTAAGAACAATACCGCATTGATTCTCAGCGCGGTGGCTATCGCTATTGCTCTGGCGGCGGGCGTCGGTTTGTATGGCTGGGGTAAACAACAGGCCGTCAATCAGACTGCCACCAGCGATGCCCTGGCTAACCAACTTACGGCACTGCAAAAAGCCCAGGAGAGCCAAAAAGCCGAGCTGGAAGGCATTATCAAGCAACAAGCTGTACAGCTTGAGCAAGCGAATCGTCAGCAAGAAACGCTGGCAAAACAGCTGGATGAAGTCCAACAAAAGGTCGCGACTATTTCCGGCAGCGATGCTAAAACCTGGCTGCTGGCTCAGGCTGATTTCCTGGTGAAACTCGCCGGAAGGAAGCTGTGGAGCGATCAGGACGTCACGACCGCTGCAGCGTTGCTGAAAAGTGCAGATGCCAGCCTGGCGGATATGAATGACCCGAGTCTGATTACCGTTCGTCGGGCAATTACCGATGATATCGCCAGCCTTTCTGCGGTATCGCAGGTGGATTATGACGGCATCATCCTTAAGCTGAACCAGCTTTCTAATCAGGTAGATAACCTGCGTCTGGCCGATAATGACAGCGATGGTTCACCAATGGATTCCGACGGTGAAGAGCTTTCCAGTTCCCTCAGCGAATGGCGTATCAATCTACAAAAAAGCTGGCAGAACTTTATGGACAACTTCATTACGATTCGCCGTCGTGATGACACCGCCGTACCACTGTTAGCACCGAATCAGGATATCTATCTGCGCGAAAATATTCGCTCCCGCCTGCTGGTCGCGGCACAAGCCGTACCGCGTCATCAGGAAGAGACTTACCGCCAGGCGCTGGAGAATGTCTCCACCTGGGTACGTGCTTACTACGATACTGATGATGCCACCACCAAAGCGTTCCTCGACGAGGTGGACCAGTTAAGTCAGCAAAATATCTCGATGGATCTCCCGGAAACCCTGCAAAGCCAGGCGATGCTGGAAAAACTGATGCAGACCCGCGTGCGTAACCTGCTGGCACAACCGGCAGCAGGGACAACGGAAGCTAAACCTGCACCTGCACCTGCACCTGCACCTGCACCGCAAGCTGATACTCCGGCAGCCGCGCCGCAAGGAGAATAACCATGCTAAAAGTGTTATTGCTCTTTGTGTTGCTGATTGCGGGGATCGTGGTCGGCCCGATGATTGCCGGTCATCAGGGGTACGTGCTGATCCAGACCGATACCTACAATATCGAAACCAGCGTCACGGGCCTGGCGATCATTTTGATTCTGGCGATGGTAGTGCTGTTTGCCATTGAGTGGCTACTGCGGCGGATCTTCCGCACAGGCGCACACACCCGTGGGTGGTTTGTCGGACGTAAGCGTCGCCGTGCCCGTAAGCAGACCGAACAGGCGCTGCTGAAACTAGCGGAAGGCGATTATCAGCAAGTTGAAAAGCTGATGGCGAAAAATGCCGATCACGCTGAACAACCGGTGGTGAACTATCTGCTGGCTGCCGAAGCCGCGCAACAACGCGGTGATGAAGCACGCGCCAACCAACATCTGGAACGCGCAGCGGAGCTGGCCGGCAACGACACAATTCCGGTAGAAATCACCCGTGTACGTCTGCAACTGGCCCGTAATGAAAACCATGCAGCACGTCACGGCGTTGATAAGCTGCTGGAAGTTACGCCACGCCATCCGGAAGTATTACGTCTGGCGGAACAGGCGTATATCCGCACCGGTGCATGGAGTTCGCTGCTGGATATCATCCCATCAATGGCAAAAGCCCACGTTGGCGATGAAGAGCATCGTGCAATGCTGGAACAACAGGCATGGATTGGCCTGATGGATCAGGCGCGTGCCGATAACGGTAGCGAAGGTTTGCGTAACTGGTGGAAAAACCAAAGCCGGAAAACGCGTCATCAGGTGGCGTTACAGGTGGCAATGGCGGAACATCTTATTGAATGTGACGATCATGATACTGCCCAGCAAATTATCATCGACGGCCTGAAACGCCAGTATGACGATCGCCTGCTGCTGCCGATCCCGCGTCTGAAAACCAATAACCCGGAACAGCTGGAAAAAGTGCTGCGCCAACAGATCAAAAACGTGGGCGATCGCCCGTTGTTGTGGAGCACACTGGGTCAGTCGCTGATGAAGCACGGCGAATGGCAGGAAGCATCGCTCGCCTTCCGCGCGGCGCTGAAACAACGTCCGGACGCCTACGATTACGCATGGCTTGCCGACGCGCTGGACAGACTGCACAAGCCGGAAGAAGCCGCAGCGATGCGTCGCGATGGCTTGATGCTAACCTTACAGAATAACCCGTCACAGTAATCTATATCGCCTCGTTCAGAGGCGATATTTTTTACCAGGATGTCAAAATTGCGCACGCCGTCCCGCTATCTTTTCCGCTTGCCATCGCATGAAATTACTCCTTTTCGGGCAACGCTCTTTTTAATCTTGTTGATATGTGCCGCTCTGGCTGGCGTAAGTTGGCTGATTATTTCCTTTGTGCGTACGGGCAATACATTCATCTTCTGGTTAACACTTTTTATTGGGTATCTGATAGCTGCGGCGAAGCAGGAAAAAATCAAGCTCCTCAAGAAGTACCGAATCATGGCAGATAAACGTCGGGTACGCTCCATTTGCCAGTTCGCCCGCGAATTTGACACCTACACCGTAGATACATGGGTGATTCGTGCGGTGTGGGATACCTTGCAAGGAAACGGCTATATCGATTACCCACTGCCACTGAAAGCCGATGATATACTGGACGATGATCTGGATTTGGTGCGCGACGCAGTCGAGTTAGAAGAGCTGGTTGAAGATACCGCTGCTCGTTGCGGGCGCGATCTATGCGGAATAGAAGAGAATCCGTTTCTTCCCATCGTCACGGTAGGCTCTCTTGTAAGAGTTTTAAACGCGCAACCGATGACCCAGGAGCGACGTAACCAGTTCTTTATTCGGTCATAAAAAAACGCCTGCTCTTATTACGGAGCAGGCGTTAAAACAGGTCTGTATGACAACAAGTGGGTGCTTCACTCAACGTTGTGTCCATGGTGTCTGATGAGGCATAAGCGACATCTGTCAGTGGACGATAAGCACCGTAAACGGCTCTGCGTCATTCCGGAGTTTATGAGGCACTAAGGCGAACATAAGAGATGGAATGAGCATCTACTCGTTTAGTATGCCACAGAGAACCGGGAAATAACATCCCTTAACACTTGTTATGAGATAATTCTGTAATCCTCTTTGCTTCCTGAGTAATAACTTCCTGAGTGAATATTTCTCCTGCGCACGATTCTACACATATATATAATGAATAATAAAAGTCATTCAATTAATAATATATATATTAATTGCCATTAAAACTAAAAACAGCATCAATAATCAACGCGATATAACATCACCGCCTTACATATCACCTGCGCCAGAGGTAGGATTGAAAACGCTCTCCTGATTTTCAAATTCATTATCTGGATAAATAAATAATTTATTTTCATCACTATTATTTATGCAATCATCCTGTCAGGGAGAGGGATCTCAATTATCAATGCTTAATTACGTCAACATTTTGACGACATGAAACCGGAGCATTTTGCATGGAATTTTCGTTTTCACCCAAACTTCTTGTTGTGGCTGTCGCCGCCGCTCTTCCACTCATGGCCAGCGCAGCAGATACCCCGTCAACCGCCACCGCACGCAAAGGCTTTGCCGGATACGATCACCCAAACCAGTATCTGGTTAAACCGGCGACCACTATTGCCGACAACATGATGCCGGTGATGCAGCATCCTGCACAAGACAAAGAAACCCAGCAGAAGCTGGCGGAATTAGAGAAAAAGACCGGTAAGAAACCGAACGTGGTTGTTTTCTTGCTGGATGATGTGGGCTGGATGGACGTTGGCTTTAACGGCGGCGGCGTGGCGGTGGGTAACCCTACACCAGATATCGACGCCGTTGCCAGCCAGGGGCTGATTTTAACTTCGGCGTATTCTCAACCGAGTTCTTCCCCAACCCGCGCCACGATTCTCACCGGACAATACTCCATCCACCACGGCATTCTGATGCCGCCAATGTACGGGCAACCGGGCGGTCTGCAAGGGTTAACCACTCTGCCGCAGTTGCTGCACGATCAGGGCTACGTCACCCAGGCCATCGGGAAATGGCATATGGGGGAAAACAAAGAGTCGCAGCCGCAGAACGTTGGCTTTGATGATTTCCGCGGCTTTAACTCGGTATCCGATATGTATACCGAATGGCGTGATGTTCATGTCAACCCGGAAGTCGCCCTGAGCCCGGATCGTTCTGAATACATCCAAAAACTGCCGTTCAGCAAAGATGACGTTCATGCCGTGCGCGGCGGTGAACAGGAAGCCATTGCCGACATTACGCCGAAATATATGGAAGACCTGGATCAACGCTGGATGGAATATGGCGTTAAGTTCCTCGACAAGATGGCGAAGAGCGATAAGCCTTTCTTCCTCTACTACGGCACTCGCGGCTGTCACTTCGATAACTACCCAAATGCGAAATATGCGGGTAGCTCTCCGGCGCGCACCTCTTACGGCGACTGCATGGTGGAGATGAACGATATCTTCGCCAATCTGTATAAAGCACTGGAGAAAAACGGTCAGCTTGATAACACGCTGATTGTGTTCACCTCTGATAACGGTCCGGAAGCTGAAGTTCCGCCGCACGGTCGCACGCCGTTCCGCGGTGCGAAAGGTTCTACATGGGAAGGCGGCGTTCGTGTGCCAACCTTCGTTTACTGGAAAGGGATGATCCAACCGCGTAAATCTGACGGTATTGTCGATCTGGCGGATCTCTTCCCTACGGCGCTGGATCTGGCAGGACATCCTGGAGCGAAAGTGGCGAATTTAGTGCCGAAAACCACCTTTATTGATGGTGTGGACCAGACATCTTTCTTCCTGGGAACAAATGGTCAGTCTAACCGTAAGGCCGAGCACTACTTCCTCAACGGCAAACTTTCTGCTGTGCGTATGGATGAGTTTAAATATCACGTACTCATCCAACAGCCATACGCTTATACCCAGAGCGGGTATCAGGGTGGATTCACCGGCACAGTAATGCAAACGGCGGGATCGTCGGTGTTTAACCTGTACACCGATCCGCAGGAAAGCGACTCTATCGGCGTGCGCCATATCCCAATGGGTGTACCGCTACAGACCGAAATGCACGCGTATATGGAGATCCTGAAAAAATATCCGCCGCGCGCGCAGATTAAATCTGATTAAGCCGGCGCTATCGCTACATCGGGCCACACTGACCTTGCCGGATGCGGCGTGAACGCCTTATCCGGCCTACAAGCCTTGCAAATTCAATAAATTGCAGCGTCCTGTAGGCCGGATAAGATGCGTCAGCATCGCATCCGGCAATCAACCGCAGGCGGCCACAAAATGGCTGCTTTTTTACTTATTCACCACCATCAAATGCGCCTGCATAATGTCGCTGGCCGGGCGACCGTGCGCCAGCAAATCAGCCATTGCTTTAAGATATGGCGGTAGATAGCGGAAATAACGCTGATACCCGGCACACAAATAATTCAGCCCCGGCTTACCGCTGGCATCGAGCATAAAGCGGTGTTTCGGGCAGCCTCCCCAACATGCTTTTAACACGTTACAACTGCGACACTGCGCCGGTAACTGCTTAAATTTATCTTCTCCAAACACCTGCTGCTGCGGGGAATCTAACATTTCTGCAATTGTTTGCTGAAGCATATTCCCTAGTCGATACTGGGGATAAACATAGTGATCGCAGGCATAAACGTCACCGTTGTGCTCAACAATCACCGAGCGTCCACAGGTCGGCTGATGATGGCAAACCGCGCCCGGTGCGCCAACAAAATTGGCGAACGCCCATTCGATATTCATTACGAAAATCTTACCGACGTCGCGCTTAATCCAGTGGTCGAAAATCGCCACCAGAAACTCACCGAACTCATCGGGGCGCACCGACCATTCTGTCAGTTCCCCCTGAATATCACCAGGCGCATGTAATTTCAGTCCATTGCGGGCAGCTGTTTCATCAGCCAGGCGCTCCACCACCGGAATAAACTGGATGAACTCCACGCCTGCATTGCACAAAAAATCATAAACCTGTAACGGTTGCTGCGCGCTGGTGCGGTTGACACAGACCAGCACGTTATAGTCGACATGATGTTTTTGCAGGAGCGTCAGGGCACGCATCACCAGCTTATGCGTGGGTCTGCCACCTTTGGTCACGCGATATTGATTGTGGATCTCAGCCGGACCGTCCAGCGATAACCCAACAAGAAAATGATTTTCTGCCAGAAATGCACACCACTCATCATCAAGCAGCACACCGTTAGTCTGGAAGCTGTTACTTACCTTCCTACCAGCACCATATTTCGCCTGTAGCGCCACGGCACGGCGGTAAAAATCCAGCCCGAGTAACGTTGGTTCGCCGCCCTGCCAGGTAAAAGCCACTTCGTTTTGGGGTTCGCTGGCAGCGATATAGTGACGGACATACGCTTCCAGCGTGTCATCGTCCATATGCGCAACTGGCTTTTCGCGGTAAAGGGATTGTTTTTCGAGATAAAAACAGTAGTCACAGTTCAGATTACAATCGGAACCGCTTGGTTTCGCCATCACATGAAAAGCACGCGTTGGAACCTGTTGCAGCATGGTCGCTCCTTGCCTGAAGTCATCCTTCAATACGTTAAGGGCGAAATCATACCGTGTAGCAATGAGTGACTACGGGCGTTTATTGCGAAGGGAGAGTGATGAAATGCACAGAAAACAAAAAACCCCGCCGAAGCGGGGTTCAAAATTGGTCGGCGAGAGAGGATTCGAACCTCCGACCCACTGGTCCCAAACCAGTTGCGCTACCAAGCTGCGCTACTCGCCGAAATACTGCTTTTTGAATTTTTAGTTCAATTTTTTAAAGTCGTGGTGCGAGGGGGGGGACTTGAACCCCCACGTCCGTAAGGACACTAACACCTGAAGCTAGCGCGTCTACCAATTCCGCCACCTTCGCATTGTCACAACTTCTAATAATGGGGTGGCTAATGGGATTCGAACCCACGACAACTGGAATCACAATCCAGGGCTCTACCAACTGAGCTATAGCCACCACTACAAATCTTGTTACGCGGTATTACTACCACCGCAGCTCAAGCGCCGGGACTAAATGGCGCGCCCGACAGGATTCGAACCTGAGACCTCTGCCTCCGGAGGGCAGCGCTCTATCCAGCTGAGCTACGGGCGCTTAGCGCCGTTGCGGGGGTGGATAATACGGACTTCCCACCCCTCTGTCTAGTCCCTTTTTAAATAAATTGCGCGTTTGGTTACGGTTTGTGCGTTTTGCTGCTTATTCCTCCAGTTTATGCGCTTTACCGTGGCGATTAAGCCCAAAAACTTTATAAATTGCCGTCACCGCCAGCATAAAGATGATACCGACAAACAGCGACATACGCGTATCTTCATTAAAGTACATGCCGATCAAAACGCAAATCAGGAATGCCATTGTTACGTAGTTGGCCCACGGGAACAGGATTGAGCGGAACGGATGGCTGGCAATCGCCGCTTTGTGCGCTCGACGAAAACGCAACTGGCTAATCAAAATCACAAACCATGGCACCATCCCCGGAAGCACGCTGGCACTGTAGACATAGACAAACACACGCTGTGGATTGGGAATGATGTAGTTCAGGCATGAGCCAATTAACAGAATAGCAATTGATACCGCCACGCCTGCAACCGGAACACCTTGACGGGAAACTTTCGCCATTGCCGCCGGTAACTGACGGTTTTTCGCCAGTGCGTAGAGCATACGTCCACAACTGTACATGCCGCTGTTACAGCCAGAGAGCGCAGCCGTCAGTACCACAAAGTTGATAATACCCGCCGCTGCAGTAATGCCGATTTTGGCGAAAGTCAGTACGAACGGGCTGCCGTTACTGCCTATTTCATTCCACGGGAAGATGGTGACGATAACGAAAATCGCGCCTACGTAGAAAATCAGGATACGCCACAGCACCTTGCCTACGGCACTGCGCAGCGTCACCTGCGGATTCTTCGCTTCACCGGCAGTAATGCCAATCAGCTCCACGCCCTGGTAGGACGCCACCACAATACACAATGCGGTCAGGAACCCTTTCCAGCCACCCGCAAAGAAACCGCCATGCTCTGTGAGATTGCTAAAACCAATCGACTGCCCGCCATTGCCAAAGCCAAAGAAAATCACGCCCAGGCCAATAACAATCATCACGATAATCGTGGTGACTTTGATCATCGCGAACCAGAACTCGATTTCGCCGTACAACCGCACTGCCGCCAGATTCGCCAGCGCCACCAGCGCCACCGCGATCAATGCGGGTATCCACTGCGCCATCTCCGGGAACCAGAACTGGACATAAACGCCAATGGCGGTGATTTCTGAGATCCCCACCGCCATCCACATAAACCAGTAAGACCAGGCGGTGAGATAGCCAAAAAACGGGCTCATATAACGATGCGCATAAACGGCGAACGAACCGGTAACCGGTTCGAGGAACAACATTTCGCCCATTGAACGCATGATGAAAAAGACAAACAGCCCGGCGATGATATAGGCCAACAATACGGATGGCCCGGCCCATTTCAGGGTACTGGCGGCCCCCATAAACAGGCCGACGCCAATGGTGCCCCCCAGGGCGATGAGTTCGATATGTCGAGCTTCCAGCCCACGCTGTAGCTCTGGTTTGTTATCTGCCATAAATCCTCGTGTTGTGTTTGCATGCTTTCCGGTGTTACCGGTTATCGTTATGGGTACATCGAGTGTTGCGAATGTTTTCGTAATTCAGGAGAAATGGCAAATAAAGCATTAAAAATTTGAATGCTTTGTGTAATAAAAAGACAGGCAGGCGACGAAGTGACCACTCCGTCGCTTTACAGAGAGAGGAAAATCAGAGGTTGCCGGTGTAATACCAGCGTAAATAACGCAGCAAACGAAGCTGACGCTTAATGCGGCTCGGCTGCGAAAGCAGGCGGTAGAGCCACTCCAGCCCCAGCGTTTGCCAGATTTTCGGTGCGCGTTTCACGTGACCGGTGAAAACATCGTAAGTCCCGCCAACGCCCATATACAGCGCATCCGGATGCACCAGACGGCAGTCGCGCATGAAGATCTCCTGCTTTGGCGATCCCATCGCAACGGTGACGATTTGCGCTCCGCTGGCATGAATGCGTTCAAACAGCGCCTGACGCTGCTCGGGTTTAAAATAACCATCCTGACTGCCAACGATATTCACATTCCACTGATTGCGCAGTTTAGCTTCAGTTTGCGCCAGCACTTCAGGTTTACCGCCCACAAGAAATACCGGCGTCCCTTCTTTGCCTGCGCGCGCCATCAGCTCTTCCCAGAGATCGGCCCCGGCAACGCGGGAAACCTGCGCCTGCGGGTACTTTTTACGTACTGAACGTACAACGCTGATGCCATCAGCATATTTAAATTCGGCAGCATTAATTAACTCCCTGACCTCGGCGTTATCTTCAATGGTCAGCATTTTTTCGGCATTAATGGCAACCAGCGTTCCCTGCTTAAGCTGCCCGTCAGCAAACAGATAATCGAGGGCGTGCTGCATATCACGCCAACCAATCAACTGTAAGCCACGCAGCGTATAGGTCGGTGCTGTGGTGTTGTTATTCATTGTTATCCTTCAACCTGCGTCCGGAGCGATGATTTTGTACGTTTATGAATGAGTCCGGCGCTTTCAAAAAGCCAGTACAACAGTTTTGCGATCATCAGACATGCGCCGAAGACCACGATAAAAAAGACCACGCGTGAGACAAACGAATCCAGCCCTTCACGCGCCAGTACGACCATATTGAAGATCGCCCCGAAGCAGAAACTGTGCAATATCGCAGCCTTATAGCGATTAGTTTCGCGATTGCCCAGTTCATACAGCCAGTCGAACCATTTGATGATCAGTCCAACCACAATCGCCCCGAGTGGGATGAACAACGCGCCGCCCATAACAACCAGTGAGCCTATAAGCGTAGGCGAGATCGCCAGCCCGGAGTGGTTATTCAGCACTTCCCAGGTAAAGTAGTTGGCGGAGTTCAGTACCATACTCGGGCGACCCGGCCACAGCCAGGAAGGGATAAAGACATAGAAATCGCGGACAATGGGAGCCAGGCCCTGGAAGTCGATGTTGTCGTAGTTCTGCAACAGCAACGCCAGATTCTCCCACGGCGAGAAGGTGTCGCGAGTGAGATAGAGAAACGTATAGAACGCTTCATCGCCGCTCACATTCATTCCATAGCGTTTTAGCGCCAGCCAGAACATGCCCACAATCCCCAGCACGCCCGCCGCCGCCAGCATCCACAACGAAATCCAGCCGCGAATAATGCCAATAAACAGGAAGATAGCAAATGCGATGATAATATTGGCGCGAGTGCCGCCGACAATCATGTAAGTCAGCAAGCCAAAGGCGACCGTGCTGACGAGGAAAAACAGCCACGCTTTGCTGTCCTGGCGCAGAAAGTAGACCACCAGCATTGCTGGGATGAAAAAGTAAAAGAAGCGCTTTAACGCCACGCCGGAGACTTCACTGGAGAAGATCTGACTGTAGGAGTTAAGACGGAACAGCAAAAAACCGTTGTGCATGAAGAAGATGCCGACGCTTACCAACGCAATGCCCATCAGGATCACCCACGTGAGATTGGTCTCCACGCGGTTCATGGTAAACAGCGGACGGCGCGGTACATCAGCAACGCGTTTGCGTAGGCGGGTTTTGTAGGTGACATAGTAAACCGCGTAGAAGCAGCCCGCAGAAAGCAACGCCTGCAACAAGATTTCTGGCGGCGCAACACCAACATCAAAGCGAAATACCAGCACGCTGGTCAGCGGAAAGCCGAAGAAAAAGGTGAGCAAAAACAGCAATGAAAAGAAGACATTGAAGTTAAAGCGCACACGGCGAAACTCAAACCAGGTCAGCGTGGCAATAAACAACGTGCAGAGCAGCCAGACAACAAACAGGCCACTGAATTGCAGCAGACTCATGCGACCTCCCCGGCGGCAATCGCCAATGCCCGCTGCCAGCCTTGCAGATAGTTCGGGCTAAAGAAGGCAATGGTGTTTTTATCCACCGACGCCAGCTGGCGCTGCGCTTCACGCACAATATCCTCGTTGAGATCGTCGGTAGTAAACAGCACCGGCAAATGCTGTTCCGTCATATCCTGCCAGAACGGATTTTCCCGGTTAAGCACACAAGGAATACCCGCCTGAATAAGTAAGCACAGCGTACCAATGCCCTGCTGGCGGGCAAAAATAAAGTAACCGAGATCGCACTGACGAAGTAGCGTCAGATAGGCGTCAAATTCCAGTTTTTCGCTCAGAACTTGCAGATTTTCTTCGCTGAATAACGCCAGCCCCGCCTGACGAACTTCCTCGATGTACGCTTCGTTATTAGGCGGATATCCCATCGGTACAACCACTTTTACAGTATCGCCAAATTGCTGATGAACGGCGCGTAAGGCGGCGACATGCTCATTGCTGCGGTCGCCGGAGTTCCCCACCAGAATGGTCATTTTCCCTTCACGTTGGCGATCGTTCGCCATCGTATTGAGAGAAGGGTCCATCCGCGTCGGGAAGTACAGCAGTTCGCCCCGCACCTTTGGATGCGTTTTGGCAAAAAAACTCAAATCACCGCGGGTGGCAAATACACAGCCGACTCGCTTTTGCGCCAGGCGACGCAACGGGTAAAAAAGCTTATATCTCAAGCCACTGGAAAGCTCATACAGGTCTGCCCCCCAGATATGCCAGAAAAACTGGCTGGGCTTAATGCCACCACTCAGCAGAGCCAGCCACAGTTTGGGATTGAACTGACCGTGGAAAAAAAATCGCTGCTGACGGTTAGCTTTTGCTTTCGCGATGACCGCTTCCGCCAGCGATTTTTTCCCAGGGAAAAATTGCACAGAAAGCGCCGGACAGCTATCACTTAAGCCGTCGTCCTTGCCAACAACCATAAACTCGCGCGCATGCTCGCTCGTCGCGGCCAGCACGTCGTTGAAAAACCGCAAAACGGTTTGGTTATGGTGAGGGATATCCGATCCCAGTACGTGAATCAGTACAGTCATGCCCGCCTACGCCAGAGTAAAAACACGCCACAACAAAGAGAAAAATAGACGATATAGGTTGCCATATAGGCCTGCGCCGCGCCCAGTGCACCATGCGCAGGGATTAGCCAGTGGGCAAATACCATCAATAAAGTGAACTGGCTGACTTCCGCCAGAATATAAAACCGCAGTGACGCTTTGGCGATCACCAGATAACCAAAGACATAAGCGCCCACTTTTAACACATCACCCACTAACTGCCAGGCAAAGAGATCGCGCATAGCGGTAAATTTATTCGACAACAGCAGCCAGATAGCAAAATCACGCAGCAACCAGACGGTAAAACTCGCCGCCGCCACTGCCGGTAAGACGAATTTCAGCGATTTAACCACTTCCCGGGTGATATCGCGCTTTTCCGTTAGCCGCGACAACGTGGGCAGTAAATATACGCTGAACGATGCCGTAATAAATTGCAGGTAGGCATCGGAAATACTGCTCACCCCTTGCCAGATACCCACTTCATCCCAGCTATACTGCGCCGCCAACAGTTTACGCATCATGATGTACGCAACGGGCAAGGTCACCGACGTAATCAACGCCATGAGCGTAAATTTGCTCAACTGCCCTGCCAGGCCGTTATCCCAGCAGGGTTTCAGATAGCTTAACGGGATGGCACCACGTTTGATCAACATGATGACGGCAGGAATCACCACCAACGCGGGAATCAGCGCCAGCCCCAGCAATGCCCCTTCATAACCGCCCAAACGGTAACTGACATAATAAGCAATTACGCCAATCAGGCTGCCGACAATCAGCGATAACGCATTACCTGCAGCATCGCGAAAGCCTTTCATCAGCGCCAGCAACAGGTTGCCCCAGGCGATCCCCATTTGCACCAGCGCCACTAAACGCACCAGCCCCACATAGTCGGTATTACCAAACAATCCCTGGCTAATTGGCGCTGCCGCCAGCACAAAAACCAGCGCCATCAGCGTAGAGAAACCAAGCACCATCGCTGATGAAGTGCCGACCACGCGGCGCAGCTGCTGCGGATTATCATGGTACTGGGCAACGTATTTGGTTACGCCGTTAAAGATGCCTGCACCAGCAAGCACGCCGAGCACGGTAATCAACTGGCGGAAATTTGCCGCCAGCCCAAGCCCCGCAGGACCAAATGACACCGCCAGCAACTTACCGACTAGTAACCCGGCACCAATCTTGACCAGTGTACTGGCCGCCGTCCACAAGGACGCTTTTGCCAACGACATATCAGGAGAAGTAGTTCAACAAGGTCGCAATTACCGTGCGCTGATTGACGGGCGACAGGTTGTAGAACAACGGCAGGCGCAGCAGGCGCTCGCTCTCTTTGGTGGTGTAGCGATCTTCACCGTGGAACTCACCAAAGCGTTCCCCCGCAGGGCAACCGTGCAGCGGAATGTAATGGAACACCGCCATGATTTCCGCTTCTTTCAGAAAGTTAATCAACGCGCTCCGGTCATCAATATCCCGCAGTTTAATGTAGAACATATGCGCGTTCTGCACGCAGCCATCGGGAATCGACGGCAGCTCGATACGCCCGGCTTTCGCCAGAGGTGCTAACGCATCGTAGTAGTTTTGCCACAGCGCCAGACGTTGCTGATTGATACGATCCGCTGCTTCCAGTTGCGCCCACAGGTACGCAGCTTGCAGATCGGACATCAAATAGCTGGAGCCAATATCGCGCCAGGTATATTTATCGACCTGACCACGGAAGAACTGGCTGCGGTTTGTGCCTTTTTCACGGATGATCTCGGCTCGTTCGATTAACGCTTTATCGTTAATCAGCGTCGCGCCGCCTTCACCGCCCGCCGTGTAGTTTTTGGTTTCATGGAAGCTAAAGCAGCCAATATGACCAATGGTTCCCAGTGCACGCCCTTTATAAGTGGACATCACGCCCTGAGCGGCATCTTCCACCACAAACAGGTTATACTTTTTCGCCAACGCCATAATGGTGTCCATTTCGCAGGCCACACCCGCGTAATGGACCGGCACGATAACGCGCGTTTTGTCGGTGATCGCCGCTTCAATCAGCGTTTCGTCGATGTTCATAGTGTCCGGGCGAACATCCACAAAGACGATTTTCGCGCCACGCAGCACAAAGGCATTGGCGGTGGAGACAAAGGTGTAGCTCGGCATGATCACTTCATCGCCAGGCTGGATATCGAGCAGCAGCGCCGCCATCTCCAGAGAAGCGGTGCAGGACGGCGTCAGTAACACTTTGGCGCTGCCAAAACGTTGCTCCAGCCACTGCTGGCAGCGACGGGTAAAACCGCCATCGCCACACAGTTTGCCGCTACCCATTGCCGACTGCATATAGTCGAGTTCGGTTCCCACCACCGGCGGTGCGTTAAATGGAATCATGTGATCACCTGTATAACCAGTACGCGGTGCTTTCTACATTCGCACCACTTTGTATGTATCGTTTAAGCGCGGCGGTGTTGCCCATCTGGGTCGCCACCCGCAAAGTTGTTTTACCGCGAGCATACGCCCAGTTTAGCGCTGTTTGCATCAGCTCAGCACCTGCACCGCGTCCAGCCAGCAGGCCAATTCGCGCATCTGTCGCATTGAGTTCCCGTAAAGAGACATAGCCGCGAATATCGCCGGACGCCGAACGTAAAATGAGGCATTGATGATCAAAGGTGCCGCGCACGGCATTTTCAACCCACTGCGCATAAAAGCGACCGCTGGCGTCAGGCGCATACCACGGCGCACGAAAACGGCTTTGCGCAAATGCGGCACTGGCTAACTGACGTAATACGGGAATATCTGTCTCTTGTGCCACTTCTGCGCCGCTATCACTGACATTGTTCACGGGTAGCGCCAAATCAACTTCACCTTCAACCAGGCAGAATCCCAGCTGTTGCAAGGCATCCAGCTCAACAGTATTTGATGCAGCAATTTTGGCCTGCACTCGTGACCACGGCGCTAAAGCGTCTGGCGTCAGGAGTGGCGCATCAGGAGTGAGATGCACGATAGCGCTGTTAACGCCAAAGAAGGCATTTTCCCAGGTTAGTGGTTCAATACTGGCGCGGACGGGCACGGAGTAACTCCAGCAGATATTGGCCGTAGCCAGTTTTCGCTAATGAACTGGCAGCACGCTTCACACCTTCGTCATCGAGCCAGCCGTTACGCCAGGCAATCTCTTCCAGGCAGGCAATCTTAAAGCCCTGGCGTTTTTCCACCGTCTGTACAAAGGTACTGGCTTCAATCAGGCTGTCGTGTGTGCCGGTGTCCAGCCAGGCAAATCCGCGCCCGAGCAGTTCAACGGTCAGGTTGCCTGCCTCGAGGTACATCTGGTTGATGGAGGTAATCTCCAGTTCACCACGCTCCGACGGCTTCACCTGCTTTGCGTACTCCACAACTTTACTGTCGTAGAAATAAAGCCCGGTCACCGCCCAGTTTGATTTTGGCTGTTTTGGCTTTTCTTCCAGAGAGATAGCGCGGAAATTTTCGTCAAACTCCACGACGCCAAAGCGTTCTGGATCCATTACCTGATAGCCAAATACCGTCGCCCCTTGCGTGCGCGCCGCAACATGACGCAGCTTCGGACTGAAGCCCTGGCCGAAGAAGATGTTATCGCCCAGCACCAGACAAGATGGTTCACCATTAAGGAAGGTTTCACCGATGATAAATGCCTGCGCAAGACCGTCCGGGCTGGGCTGTTCGGCATATTCCAGCTGGATACCGAACTCACTACCATCGCCCAGCAGGCGCTGGAAATAACCTTTATCTTCCGGCGTGGTGATGATGAGAATTTCGCGGATACCGGCCAGCATCAGCACCGACAGCGGATAGTAAATCATTGGCTTATCGTAAATCGGCAACAATTGCTTCGATACGCCGCGCGTAATCGGATGCAATCGGGTGCCGGAACCGCCCGCCAGGATAATACCTTTCATGTTTGCCTCCGCTGAGAATTAGCCGTTCAGACCTAAACGCTCACCCTGATAGCTGCCGTCCTGCACCTGCTTCCACCAGCTTTCATTAGCCAGATACCACTGCACTGTTTTACGCATTCCACTTTCAAAGGTTTCCTGCGGCAGCCAGCCAAGTTCACGGGCAATTTTCGAAGCATCAATGGCATAGCGTAGGTCATGCCCTGGACGGTCAGCGACAAAGGTAATCAGATCGCGATAGTGCGCCACACCGTGCGATTTATTCGGGGCCAGTTCTTCCAGCAGCTCGCAGATGGTTTCCACAACCTCGAGATTCTTACGCTCGTTGTGACCACCAATATTATAGGTTTCACCGACTTTCCCGGTGGTCACCACGCAATACAGCGCGCGGGCATGATCTTCAACATATAACCAGTCACGGATTTGCTGCCCATTGCCATATACCGGCAGCGGTTTACCCGCCAGCGCGTTGAGGATCATCAGCGGGATCAGTTTTTCCGGAAAGTGGTAAGGACCGTAGTTATTAGAGCAGTTGGTGATTAACGTCGGCAGGCCGTAGGTCCGCAGCCAGGCGCGCACCAGATGGTCGCTGCTTGCTTTTGAAGCAGAATAAGGGCTGCTCGGCGAATACGGCGTGGTTTCGGTAAAGAAATCATCTGTGG
This sequence comes from Escherichia sp. KS167_9B, assembly GCF_030295215.1. Classification (NCBI taxonomy): domain Bacteria; kingdom Pseudomonadati; phylum Pseudomonadota; class Gammaproteobacteria; order Enterobacterales; family Enterobacteriaceae; genus Escherichia; species Escherichia sp. KS167_9B. Next base: position 4,631,830 of record NZ_AP025754.1, on the reverse strand, counting down.
AATGCAGGTCACCGTATACTTCGTCGGTGGAGATATGATGAAAACGGAACGCCGATTTTTTGTCTTCTGCCAGCGCATTCCAGTAAGCCCGCGCCGCTTCAAGCAGTGTATAAGTCCCGACAATGTTGGTTTCGATAAACGCTGCCGGGCCGTCAATAGAACGGTCAACATGGCTTTCAGCTGCCAGATGCATAACGCAGTCTGGCTGATGTTCTGTGAAAATGCGCGCCAACTCTGCCCGATCGCAGATATCAACTTTCTCAAAGGCAAAGCGATCGCTTTGCGCGACTGGTGCCAACGACATCAGGTTTCCGGCGTAGGTCAGCTTATCGACCACCACCACCGCATCGTTCGTCTCGTTGATGATATAACGCACCAGCGCCGAGCCAATAAACCCGGCACCGCCTGTTATCAGAATCTTTCTCATTAGCGCCAGACTCCTTTGGCATCGACGACATACTGCTGATGGACGTTGTCGCCATTGATAACTTTGAACTGACTATGATCGACCAACATCACCAGCACATCTGCCGTTGCCAGCGCCTCGTCAAGCTGCGCCAGAGTACAAAGCCCATTCAGTTTGTTCGGCAACTGGTGAATGTTAGGCTCAACAACCAGCGTTTCGCCGCTGTGCCACTGAGCGATCAATTCAGCGATTTCCATCGCCGGACTTTCGCGCAGGTCATCAATATTCGGTTTAAACGCCAGACCAAAGCAGGCAATTTTCAGCTCACTGGCGCGTTTATCGGTAGCGGCCAGGCAGTCGGCAACCGCCGCTTTGACCTGATCAATCACCCAGAACGGTTTGTGATCGTTCACTTCGCGCGCGGTACGGATAAGCCGCGCCTGCTGCGGATTCTGTGCCACGATAAACCACGGATCAACAGCGATGCAGTGGCCGCCCACACCTGGGCCAGGCTGAAGAATATTGACGCGTGGGTGGCGATTCGCCAGGCGAATCAGTTCCCAGACGTTAATCCCCTGATCGGCACAAATCAGCGACAATTCATTAGCAAAAGCGATATTCACATCGCGGAAGCTGTTCTCGGTGAGTTTACACATTTCCGCCGTCCGTGAGTTAGTGACGACACACTCACCTTCGAGGAAAATTTTGTACAGTTCGCTGGCACGGGCCGAACAAACCGGCGTCATACCACCAATCACGCGATCGTTTTTAATCAGCTCGACCATAACCTGGCCCGGTAACACTCGTTCCGGGCAGTAAGCAATGTTGACGTCCGCCTGCTCGCCCACCTGCTGTGGGAAAGTCAGGTCCGGACGCATCTCTGCTAACCATTCTGCCATCTTCTCGGTTGAACCCACCGGCGAGGTGGACTCAAGGATCACCAGCGCGCCTTTTTTCAGCACTGGCGCAATAGAGCGAGCAGCCGATTCAACGTAAGCCATATCAGGCTCATGATCGCCTTTAAACGGCGTGGGTACAGCAATCAGCCAGGCATCCGCTTCAACCGGCGTCGTGCTCGCTCGTAAAAAACCGCCTTCTACGGCAGTTTTTACTACGCTCGCCAAATCAGGCTCGACGATATGGATTTCGCCACGATTGATGGTATCAACCGCGTGTTGGTTGATATCAACACCAATCACCTGTTTTTGCCGGGAGGCAAACGCTGCCGCCGTTGGCAGTCCAATGTAACCCAGTCCAATGACAGAAATGGTCGCAAAACTCATAGTGATATCCGATTATTTTTTAACGCTTCCAGAATGCGAGAGCATGCCTGACCATCACCATACGGGTTATGGGCGCGGCTCATGGTTTGATATTCGTTTTCGTCTTTTAAAAGACGCGTCACTTCCTCGACGATTCGCTGCTTATCCGTGCCGACCAGACGTACCGTACCCGCCTTCACTGCTTCCGGACGTTCAGTGGTTTCACGCATCACCAGCACTGGTTTCCCCAGCGAAGGCGCTTCCTCCTGAATGCCACCTGAATCGGTCAAAATCAGCCAGGCGTGGTTCATCAGCCAGACAAACGGTAAATACTCCTGGGGATCGATCAGAATGACATTTTTCACGTGCCCCAGAATGCGATTGACCGGCTCTCTGACGTTCGGGTTGAGATGCACCGGATAGACAATCTGAATGTCCTGGTGAGTGGTGGCGATGTCTGCCAGCGCATGGCAGATTTCTTCAAAGCCACGACCAAAACTCTCACGTCTGTGACCGGTCACCAGAATCATTTTTTTATCAGGGTCGATAAACGGATAATTTGCCGCCAGTTCTGAACGCAGCGTATCGCTGCTCATCACCTGGTCACGCACCCATAACAGTGCATCAATAACGGTATTACCGGTAATGAAGATTCGGCTGTCAGCAACGTTTTCACGCAGCAAGTTTTGCCGGGAAGTTTCGGTTGGAGAGAAGTGATACATCGCCAGATGCCCGGTCAATGTACGGTTAGCCTCTTCCGGCCACGGCGAATAGAGATCGCCCGTGCGCAGACCAGCCTCAACGTGACCAACAGGAATACGCTGATAAAACGCCGCCAGGCTGGTTGCCAGCGTCGTCGTCGTATCGCCGTGAACCAGCACGACGTCTGGTTTGAACTCGGCAAGAATAGGTTTTAGCCCTTCCAGAATCCGACAGGTTATCTCTGTCAGACCCTGTCCTGGCTGCATTATGTTGAGATCGTAGTCAGGTACAATGGAAAAGAGTTTCAGCACCTGATCGAGCATCTCCCGATGCTGCGCAGTGACGCAAACTTTAGCCTCAAAAAAAGGATCTTTTGCCAACGCATGCACCAACGGCGCCATCTTGATGGCTTCCGGGCGCGTACCAAATACAGTCAGTACTTTCACATCGATTCTCTTCGAATAAGCGGCGAGCGCCTTTGCGCTCACCGCAGCAGTGTTGCTATTTCGAGCAACGGCGGGTTAATGCGACACCAGCCCCGATCAGCCCCCCGACAATGCCCCACATAATCATCAGGAAGGCACGACGTGGGCTATCGCGTTTTACCGGTTCTTCCGGCGTACGCAAATAGCGATAGGTCTGAAAACGCGGATCCAGGGTTGGACCAACATTCAGGGTGTTTAACATGGCCCGATTCTGATCATAGTCGAGATCAAAGGCCGGACCGACGGCCTGTAAATTTTCCAGTCGCGCCTGGAGCATTGGACGCCCAAGCAGGAACATTTCTGAATCAGGTAGTTCCTCGGCAGGTACATCTGTCGCACTGCGCGAAATATTATGCTGCTCAGCAATTTTCAGCGCCTGTTCAATGCTGTTCATCCGGCGGTCGTAGATGGCTTTCGCCACTTCTTCCTGACGCTTCACCTGAGCTTTCATCTGGATGGTACGCGCCGCCCATGCGCCTTTCAGCTCATCATTCAGATGGCTGGCTGCTCGTTGGCTGGCAAACGCAACATACTGACGTAACAGGTTATTAGCGTCAGGCGCGGTTTCGGCAATCAGCTTAACGCTATCATTGACCGCACGCGTGAAGTCACCGGGAATAAACACGATGTTGTTAATCATTTCATCCAGCAACGCCGCATCGGCTTTGCTGTTCCCGACCATCCGCTGTTTGTAATAGTCTGTCTGCAACCAGAAATCGCGGCGGGTATCCCACGAGGCCAGTTGCATAACAAACTCTTTATAGGCTTCATCCATGACCGATGGTTGGTCGGCAGAAGCCATGTTCGAACGGACGTCCAGGTTACGCAAAAATTGCTGCTGCGAGTAGTATCCTCCCAGCATATTCACTGTTGGACGATCGGTAATCGCCGTCGAGCTCCACTCCTGACGAGCAAAAAAAGTATACGCCAGCGCGATTAACGCAAACGCCAGCCCCATGCCAATAATCCACAGCTTCCCAGCCCACAAGGTACGAAACAACCCACGAATATCCAGTTCATTTTCAGCGTCTTCGGCCGGTTTCCCAGGCATTGGTTGTGTCATCACATCCTCATTTATTTGGTTAAATTGGGGCTGCCACCACGATTTCTACGCAGTCTGCGTTTTACGCGCTTAATAAAGCGAGCAACTTTCCAGGCACGCTTAATGCAATATCCATAGAGGAAGAATGCTAGCAAAAAGAGCACCAGCATGACCCATTCCGGGACAAAATGAGAGTATTCTGCCAGCACGCCAATTGAGGCGAGCAGTGCTGCGGCAAGGGTAATCAGCACAAACGCCTGGCGGGAAGTAAACCCGGCACGCATGATCAAATGGTGAATATGCTGACGGTCAGGAGAGAATGGGCTCATGCCTTTACGCAGGCGACGGTACATAATTGCCACCATATCCATTAGCGGAATGGCGATAATCCATAATGCAGTAACCGGGCTTATTGGGTGCGTTTTTCCCTGAGTCGTTTCGAGCAGGATCCAGATAACGGTAAAACCAATCAGCGTACTGCCCGCATCACCCATAAAGACTTTGTAGCGGCGACCCAGGATACCAAGGTTGAGCATGATATAGGGCAGGATGGCGGCGATCATCGCAAAGCACCAGATAGCGAGGCTGGTTTGCCCGTCGAACCACAAAATCATACCGATTGCTGCAAACGAGACGCAGGACAACCCGCCCAGCAAGCCATCAATGCCATCAACCATGTTGAAAGCATTAATTGCCGCCCAGACGGCAAATAGCGTCAGGAAGTAGCCAAACGGTCCGAGCACCATCTCCCAGGAGCCAAAGATATAACCCAGGCTACTGAGATAAAGTTTGCCGAACACCATCATAACAATGCCAACAGCGGCCTGTATGGTGGCACGGATTTTTACGCTGATATCAAAACGGTCATCCAGCGCACCGATGAACACAAGCACACCGGCACAAGCGAGATAGAGAGATGCATGCGGAATATAATAATCGACAATTCCGAACGTGAAGCAAATCCCTGCGTAAACCGAAATACCCCCAACGAGAGGTATCAATCCCTGGTGACGTTTGCGGAAGTTAGGTTTATCCACTAAACCGACTTTTTTTGCTACCTTTCGGGCAAAAAACAGAAACAGTGTCGTGAATAAAAAAATACTGATGAGATCAGTACTCACTGTCAGTAAATTCACAATGCATGCTCTCAGAGAAAATTATTAGCAGAAGTATAACCACGAAGACCTTTATTCAGAAGGGAAAGTCCGTTCCGAACCCACCAGTCCTGTGCAAAAATTAATCATTCGATATGCAAATTGCATAACACACGAGCAAAACCCAGGAATTTTCCTAACATTGCCAGTGCGGCAATAAGATTACAGATATAAAAGCAAAACGCCACGTAAACACGTGGCGTTTTTGGCATAAGACAAATTTATGAGCGCTTCATCATTTCGAAGAAATCGTCATTGGTCTTGGTCATCGCCAGTTTATTAATGAGGAACTCCATGGCATCGATTTCGCCCATCGGGTGAATGATTTTGCGCAGGATCCACATTTTCTGCAGCTCTTCCTGAGTAGTGAGCAGCTCTTCTTTACGGGTACCGGAACGGTTGTAGTCGATTGCCGGGAAGACGCGTTTTTCAGCGATCTTACGAGAGAGGTGCAGTTCCATGTTGCCTGTACCTTTAAACTCTTCGTAGATAACTTCGTCCATCTTGGAACCGGTATCGATAAGCGCGGTAGCGATGATGGTCAGGCTGCCGCCCTCTTCCACATTACGCGCCGCACCGAAGAAGCGTTTCGGGCGATGCAGGGCGTTGGCATCCACACCACCGGTCAGCACTTTACCTGACGCCGGAACAACGGTGTTGTAAGCACGCGCCAAACGAGTGATGGAGTCGAGCAGAATGATAACGTCTTTCTTGTGCTCAACCAGGCGTTTCGCCTTCTCGATCACCATTTCCGCAACCTGAACGTGGCGAGATGCGGGTTCGTCAAAGGTGGAAGCAACAACTTCACCTTTTACCAGACGCTGCATCTCGGTGACTTCTTCCGGACGTTCGTCAATCAGCAGAACCATCAGCACACAATCCGGGTGGTTGTAAGCAATGCTCTGAGCAATGTTCTGCAGCAGCATGGTTTTACCGGCTTTCGGCGGTGCCACAATCAGACCACGCTGACCACGACCGATAGGTGATGCCAGATCCAGTACGCGAGCGGTTAAATCTTCAGTAGAACCGTTACCACGTTCCATGCGCAGACGAGAGTTTGCGTGCAGCGGGGTTAAGTTCTCAAAGAGGATTTTGTTGCGGGCGTTTTCAGGTTTGTCGAAGTTAACTTCGTTAACTTTCAGCAGCGCAAAATAGCGTTCACCTTCTTTCGGCGGGCGAATCTTACCAGAGATGGTATCACCAGTGCGGAGGTTGAAACGGCGGATTTGGCTAGGAGAAACGTAGATGTCATCAGGACCGGCGAGGTAGGAGCTGTCTGCGGAACGGAGGAAACCAAATCCATCCTGCAATATCTCCAGTACGCCATCACCAAAGATATCTTCGCCACTCTTTGCGTGCTGCTTCAGGATGGCAAAAATAATGTCCTGCTTACGCATACGAGCCAGGTTTTCCAGCCCCATATTTTCGCCGAGAGTGATCAGCTCAGAAACCGGCGTATTCTTTAATTCGGTAAGATTCATAGTGGTGTGAGTTCTTAAACTTGGGGTAAATCTCGAACTTAATGTTGTGAATGGTATGGCAGGATCATCCATGCCTGTTTACGGTCATCGACTCATGTCTTTTCGCTGCCTGGTCACAGGAGAGTACGCAGAACTGAAACGACAAGACGGATTGAGTGACGAGCCAGAAATCTGTTCACTTCGCATTTAAGATAAAACGGGAAGCGTTGGAAATTACAAGATTCAAACTTAATAAGGTATGTTTAATACGAAGTCAACACTAAGTTAGCATGACTCACGCCGGGCGTCCAGTTTTTAGCGACAGGGCACCCGAACATGAAATTCCCTTACGCCAGGTTAGCGTCGAGGAACTCTTTCAACTGACCTTTAGACAGTGCGCCCACTTTGGTTGCCGCCACTTCACCGTTTTTGAACAGCAGCAGAGTCGGGATACCACGGATGCCATATTTCGGCGCAGTGCCAGGGTTTTGATCGATGTTCAGTTTTGCAACGGTCAGTTTGCCCTGATATTCGTCAGCGATTTCATCCAGAATCGGGGCGATCATTTTGCACGGACCGCACCACTCTGCCCAGAAATCAACGAGGATCGCCCCGTCCGCTTTGAGTACATCCGTGTCAAAACTGTCGTCAGTCAGGTGAATAATTTTATCGCTCATATATAACTCCACAGGAATAAGCCTGGCGTGTTGGTTTCGTTGTTGGTGTAACATTAACCAACTAAAGGTTGACTTTATTTCACCGGATACGCTTTCGTAAAGCAATAGTAAGCTGATATTCTACCACACTATGAGCAAAACACATTTAACAGAACAGAAGTTTTCCGACTTCGCCCTGCATCCGAAGGTTGTAGAAGCCCTTGAAAAAAAAGGGTTTCATAACTGTACGCCCATTCAGGCACTGGCCCTTCCGCTGACGCTGGCGGGTCGTGACGTAGCCGGGCAGGCGCAAACCGGTACCGGGAAAACGATGGCGTTTCTTACGTCAACGTTTCATTATCTTCTCTCTCATCCCGCGATTGCCGATCGCAAGGTGAATCAGCCGCGTGCCTTAATTATGGCACCGACGCGTGAACTTGCCGTGCAGATCCACGCCGATGCGGAGCCACTGGCGCAAGCTACCGGCCTGAAGCTGGGTCTGGCTTACGGTGGTGATGGCTACGACAAACAGCTGAAAGTGCTGGAAAGCGGCGTTGACATACTGATTGGCACCACGGGTCGTTTAATTGACTACGCCAAGCAGAACCACATTAACCTCGGTGCCATTCAGGTGGTAGTACTGGACGAAGCCGATCGCATGTACGATCTGGGCTTTATTAAAGATATCCGCTGGCTGTTCCGCCGTATGCCGCCTGCAAACCAGCGCCTCAACATGCTGTTCTCCGCCACGCTTTCGTACCGGGTACGCGAACTGGCATTCGAGCAGATGAACAATGCCGAATATATTGAAGTGGAACCGGAACAGAAAACGGGCCACCGTATAAAAGAAGAGCTTTTCTACCCTTCTAACGAAGAAAAAATGCGTTTGCTGCAAACGCTGATTGAAGAAGAATGGCCAGACCGAGCGATTATTTTCGCCAACACCAAACATCGTTGTGAAGAGATCTGGGGCCACCTGGCAGCAGATGGTCATCGTGTCGGTTTGTTGACAGGCGATGTCGCGCAGAAAAAACGTCTGCGTATCCTTGATGAATTTACCCGTGGCGATCTGGATATTCTGGTTGCCACCGACGTTGCCGCGCGTGGTTTGCATATTCCGGCAGTGACGCACGTCTTTAACTACGATTTACCCGATGACTGTGAAGATTACGTTCACCGTATTGGTCGTACAGGTCGCGCAGGAGCAAGCGGTCACTCTATCAGCCTGGCCTGTGAAGAGTATGCATTGAATTTGCCTGCTATTGAGACCTATATTGGTCACTCAATTCCGGTAAGCAAATACAATCCGGACGCATTGATGACCGATCTGCCAAAACCGCTGCGCCTCACACGCCCGCGTACAGGTAATGGTCCGCGTCGTACTGGCGCTCCGCGTAATCGTCGTCGTTCAGGTTAAATAAAAAATGTCATACTCAAAATCATTCAAACTGTATCAAGATGGCAAGAGAGTTAATCCCAATGAACTTACTGTAGTAAGTGATTCGGATGAAAGAACGCAGCCAACGCAGAGACAGAATGAAGGATGAAGAGTATGGGTTCCACTTCGTCATTATATGCAGCCATTGATCTCGGTTCGAATAGTTTTCATATGCTGGTTGTGCGCGAGGTGGCTGGAAGCATCCAGACGCTGACGCGAATTAAACGCAAAGTGCGTCTGGCTGCTGGCCTGAACAGCGAAAATGCCCTGTCTAATGAAGCAATGGAGCGCGGTTGGCAATGTTTGCGCCTGTTTGCTGAACGTCTGCAAGATATCCCTCCCTCGCAAATTCGCGTTGTCGCCACGGCGACATTACGCCTTGCCGTCAATGCCGGTGATTTTATTGCCAAAGCGCAGGAAATCCTCGGTTGTCCGGTACAAGTGATCAGCGGTGAAGAAGAAGCTCGCCTGATTTATCAGGGGGTTGCTCACACCACTGGCGGTGCCGATCAGCGCCTGGTGGTGGATATCGGCGGCGCCAGTACTGAACTGGTAACCGGCACGGGCGCACAAACCACCTCGTTGTTCAGCCTGTCGATGGGCTGCGTCACCTGGCTGGAACGCTATTTTGCCGATCGTAATCTGGGGCAGGAAAATTTTGATGCCGCAGAAAAAGCGGCACGCGAAGTGTTACGTCCGGTTGCCGATGAATTGCGGTATCACGGCTGGAAAGTATGCGTTGGTGCTTCCGGCACTGTGCAGGCCTTACAAGAAATCATGATGGCACAGGGGATGGATGAACGGATTACCCTGGAAAAGTTGCAGCAACTGAAACAGCGCGCCATTCATTGTGGTCGACTGGAGGAACTGGAGATCGACGGGCTGACGCTGGAACGTGCGTTAGTGTTCCCGAGTGGTCTGGCGATCCTGATAGCCATTTTTACCGAACTGAATATTCAGTGTATGACCCTGGCTGGCGGTGCACTGCGTGAAGGCCTGGTCTACGGCATGTTGCATCTGGCCGTCGAGCAGGATATTCGCAGCCGTACGCTGCGTAATATTCAACGCCGCTTTATGATCGATATTGATCAGGCTCAGCGAGTAGCCAAAGTTGCGGCTAATTTCTTCGATCAGGTGGAAAACGAATGGCATCTTGAAGCAATAAGCCGTGATTTGCTCATCAGCGCCTGTCAGCTTCATGAAATCGGTCTGAGCGTTGATTTCAAACAAGCGCCGCAACATGCTGCTTATCTGGTGCGTAATCTGGATCTTCCCGGTTTTACGCCTGCACAGAAAAAATTACTGGCGACGCTACTACTCAACCAGACGAACCCAATAGATCTCTCCTCGTTGCATCAACAAAATGCCGTACCGCCACGCGTCGCAGAACAACTCTGCCGTTTACTACGCCTGGCCATCATTTTTGCCAGCCGTCGCCGTGACGATCTCGTGCCAGAGATGACATTAAAGGCCAACCATGAACTGTTGACCTTGACGCTTCCGCAAGGTTGGCTAACCCAACATCCGCTGGGTAAAGAGATTATTGATCAGGAAAGCCAGTGGCAAAGCTATGTTCACTGGCCGTTGGAAGTGCATTAAAGAGTAATATGCTGGGTGCGATGCTCGCGCATCTTACCCGGCCTTGATTATTTCCCTCGTTTTGCTGCCATCATCGCCTTCAGATTTGCCAGATGGTTTTGGCCTTTCTGCATTCGTTCTTCGGCGCTGACAACTTTGCGCTCCTGTTCCCATACCAAATCATCCTGCGGCAGCTCCAGCAGGAAGCGACTCGGCTCCGGGCGCACAAGTTCGCCGTACTGACGGCGTTCTTTACACAGCGTAAAGGTCAATTCCTTCTGGGCGCGGGTGATGCCAACATAGGCCAGCCGACGCTCCTCATCAATATTGTCTTCATCGATGCTGCTCTGGTGAGGCAAAAATCCTTCTTCCATACCGACCATGTAGACATAAGGAAACTCCAGCCCTTTTGACGCGTGCAGAGTCATCAGTTGTACCTGATCCAGCTCTTCCTCGCTCTCGCCGCGCTCCATCATGTCTCGCAGAGTAAAGCGCGTCACCACCTGAGTGAGCGTCATCGGCTCATCCAGTTCACTGCCTTCCAGCATCTCCGTCATCCAGCTAAACAGTTGGTTGACGTTCTTCATGCGCATTTCGGCAGCTTTCGGGCTGGGCGATGTTTCATACAGCCAGGATTCATAATCCATGCCGTGGATCAGATCGCGTACTGCGGCAATCGGTTCCCGCTCCGCCAGGCGCTGGATTTCCGCTAGCCAGTGAGTGAAGCGGGTCAATGCTTCATAACCACGTCCACTAAGCGTCTGACTCAGGCCCATATCAAAACTGGCGGTAAACATACTTTTATTGCGCGTCATCGCCCACTCGCCCAGCTTTTTCAGCGTCGCCGGGCCAATCTCTCGTTTCGGCGTGTTAACGATACGCAGAAATGCGCTGTCATCGTCCGGGTTAGTCAGCACGCGCAGATAAGCCAGCAAATCTTTGATTTCTGGGCGAGAGAAAAACGACGTGCCACCGGAAATTTTGTACGGGATGCGGTTTTGCATCAGGAATTTTTCAAACACCCGCGACTGATGGTTACCACGATAAAGAATGGCGTAATCTTTGTACTGCGTTTTATTGACGAAGTGATGGGCGATCAATTCACCGGTGACGCGCTCGGCCTCATGTTCCTCGTTATTCGCGCTTAAAACTTTTAGCTCTGTGCCGTAACCCAGTTCAGAAAAAAGACGCTTTTCAAAGACGTGCGGGTTATTGGCGATAAGGATGTTCGCCGCTTTCAGAATACGCCCGGAAGAGCGATAGTTCTGTTCGAGTTTAATCACCTTCAACGCAGGGAAATCCTGGCTCAACAGCACCAGGTTTTGCGGACGGGCACCGCGCCAGGAGTAGATCGACTGGTCATCATCGCCTACCACGGTAAAACGTGCGCGGCTGCCCACCAGCAGTTTCACCAGTTCATACTGGCTGGTGTTGGTGTCCTGATACTCATCCACCAGCAGGTAGCGAATTTTGTTCTGCCAGCGCTCGCGGACTTCTTCATTGCGTTGCAGCAGTAACGTCGGCAATAAAATCAGATCATCGAAGTCGAGAACGTTACAGGCTTTCAGGTGTGAATCATACAGCCCATAACAATGGGCAAAAATGCGATCCCGCTCGCCCTTTGCTTCTGCCGCCGCCTGCGCCGGTGTTTTGAGATCGTTCTTCCAGTTAGAGATGGTCGAAATCAGCTGTTGCAGAAGAACTTTGTCATCTTCAATCAGCCCCTCGGTCAGTTCTTTGAGCAACGCCAGTTGATCGGTATCGTCAAACAGTGAAAAGTTCGCTTTCATCCCAAGCGCCGCATACTCCCGTTTGATGATATCCAGCCCTAATGTATGGAAGGTGGAGATCATCAGCCCGCGCGCCTCTTTACGCCCCAGCGTCTGCCCGACACGCTCTTTCATCTCGCGCGCCGCCTTATTGGTAAAGGTCACCGCCGCGATATGCCGTGCCTGATAACCGCAACCGCGGATCAGATGGGCGATTTTATTGGTGATAACACGAGTTTTACCGGAACCCGCGCCCGCCAGCACCAGGCAGGGGCCGGTAACGAATTCGACAGCTTGTTGTTGGCCGGGGTTTAGACGCATAGGTGTATTGCTCAATCTTCGAACGGGGGGAGGATTGTAGCAGAATCGCATTTGAATGTGACCGAGTGAAAACCGCTAACCGGATGGCTGCGGATGTTTAAATCAGAGAGGGAAGGCCGAAACCGGAGTGCATCATGAATCCATTAGACTTAGAAAATATCGGGTCGTAACGTTGTGTTATTACTTTTTCAGAGTTTACTAAGGAGAGGTTTACTCGTGGCGATTAATTTCAGCCCCAAGGTTGGTGAAATACTGGAATGCAACTTTGGTAACTATCCTGTTAGCCAGAATGGACAGTTCAGCACGACGTATTACGATGGCCGCATTCCACCTGAGATGATAAAAAATAGGTTGGTTGTCGTGCTCAACGGAAAAATTAATGGCAACGCATGTATCGTCGTTCCATTATCAACCACTCGCGACCATGACAAGTTAAATCGTGGAATGCATGTTGAAATAGCCAGTAATGTTATCAATGACCTGCAATTCTTTGATCAGCAGATACGTTGGGCTAAAGCCGACCTGGTACAACAAGTCAGTCGAAACCGATTAAACAGAGCAAGGACTTATCGGGGGTATCTTAATCAATGTTTGCCACATGAGTTGGTTGCAGACATACAGAGGGCAGTCATCAAGTCAATCAATGCCATATCGCTCATAAATTGACAATAAAATCACCATCCCCGATAATGACTCTGTAGCCCATAGAGGCCCTAAGTTTTCTCCCCTTGAGGGACCTGCGAAGCCCGGATTTTCCGGGCTTTTGCCATATATGTCCCCCCTCCCTGACTGACAATTTTTAATTCAAGGCACGATCATGGCAAAAACAGCAGCAGCACTGCATATCCTTGTAAAAGAAGAGAAACTGGCTCTGGAACTTCTCGAGCAGATTAAGAATGGTGCCGATTTCGGCAAGCTGGCGAAGAAACACTCTATTTGCCCGTCAGGGAAACGCGGCGGTGATTTAGGTGAATTCCGCCAGGGCCAGATGGTTCCGGCGTTCGATAAAGTGGTTTTCTCTTGTCCGGTACTGGAGCCAACCGGTCCGCTGCATACCCAGTTCGGGTATCACATCATTAAGGTGCTTTACCGTAACTAACAGCAAGGCCTTCTCCGGGAGAAGGCCTTGAACTCTGAATCGCACTTAACCCGCAACTGCAATACGTTTCATATCCGTCATATAGCCGCGCAGTTTCTTACCTACCTGCTCAATCGCATGGCTGCGAATCGCTTCGTTCACATCACGCAACTGCGCGTTATCTACCGCACCTTCCGGAATAGCTTTACCCAGGTCGCCCGGTTGCAGCTCTGCCATAAACGGTTTCAGCAACGGCACACAAGCGTAAGAGAACAGATAGTTACCGTACTCGGCGGTATCAGAGATAACCACGTTCATTTCGTACAGACGCTTACGGGCGATGGTATTGGCAATCAGCGGCAGTTCGTGCAGTGATTCATAGTAAGCAGACTCTTCGATGATGCCGGAATCAACCATGGTTTCGAATGCCAGCTCAACGCCTGCTTTTACCATCGCGATCATCAGTACGCCTTTATCGAAGTACTCCTGCTCGCCGATTTTGCCTTCATACTGCGGCGCGGTTTCGAACGCGGTTTTGCCGGTCTCTTCACGCCAGGTCAGCAGTTTCTTATCGTCGTTAGCCCAGTCCGCCATCATGCCGGAAGAGAATTCGCCAGAGATGATATCGTCCATATGTTTCTGGAACAGCGGTGCCATGATCTCTTTCAGTTGCTCTGACAGCGCATAAGCACGCAGTTTCGCCGGGTTAGAGAGACGGTCCATCATCAGGGTGATGCCGCCCTGCTTCAGGGCTTCGGTGATGGTTTCCCAACCGAACTGAATCAGTTTTTCTGCATATGCCGGGTCGGTGCCTTCTTCCACCAGCTTGTCGAAGCACAGCAGAGAGCCAGCCTGCAACATACCGCACAGAATGGTTTGCTCGCCCATCAGGTCAGATTTCACTTCCGCAACAAAGGACGACTCCAGCACGCCCGCACGGTGACCACCGGTGGCTGCCGCCCATGCTTTAGCGATCGCCATGCCTTCGCCTTTCGGATCGTTTTCCGGGTGAACGGCAATCAGCGTCGGTACGCCAAACCCACGTTTGTACTCTTCACGCACTTCGGTGCCAGGGCATTTCGGCGCAACCATTACTACGGTGATGTCTTTACGGATCTGCTCGCCCACTTCGACGATGTTGAAACCATGCGAGTAACCCAGCGCCGCGCCGTCTTTCATCAGCGGCTGTACGGAACGCACCACGTCGGAGTGCTGTTTGTCTGGCGTCAGGTTAACGACCAGATCCGCCTGCGGGATCAGCTCTTCATAAGTGCCAACTTTAAAACCGTTTTCGGTCGCTTTACGCCAGGATGCGCGCTTCTCAGCGATCGCTTCTTTACGCAAGGCATAGGAGATGTCCAGACCAGAATCACGCATGTTCAGGCCCTGGTTCAGACCCTGTGCGCCACAACCGACGATGACCACTTTTTTACCCTGAAGGTAGCTCGCGCCGTCAGCGAATTCGTCGCGGCCCATAAAGCGACATTTACCCAGTTGCGCCAGTTGCTGGCGCAGATTCAGTGTATTGAAGTAGTTAGCCATGGTGATTCCTCGTGATGTTGTGCTTCTTATTGTTCGGTTCGCTGATGAGCGAGAATGTCACCACATTACAACAGGAAATTTATTGCGGAAATTGATATATTCACAACGTCATGTTGCAATTTCTGCAACGTCCTAACCGGGGGATCTACCAGTGGATTTACGCGACCTGAAAATGTTTCTACATCTGGCGGAAAGCCGCCATTTTGGCCGCAGCGCACGGGCGATGCACGTCAGTCCGTCCACGCTTTCGCGTCAGATTCAGCGCCTGGAAGACGATCTCGGTCAACCATTGTTTGTACGCGATAACCGTACGGTGACGCTGACGGAAGCGGGCGAAGAACTGCGCGTTTTCGCCCAGCAAACACTGTTGCAGTATCAGCAATTGCGCCACACCATCGACCAGCAAGGGCCGTCCCTCTCTGGCGAATTACATATCTTCTGCTCGGTGACCGCTGCCTACAGCCATCTGCCGCCGATTCTGGATCGCTTCCGCGCGGAACACCCGTCGGTGGAGATTAAACTCACTACTGGTGATGCGGCGGACGCAATGGAAAAAGTTGTAACGGGGGAAGCGGATCTGGCGATTGCCGGGAAGCCGGAGACGCTGCCCGGTGCGGTGGCGTTTTCGATGCTGGAGAACCTTGCGGTGGTGCTGATCGCGCCAGCCTTACCGTGCCCGGTGCGTAATCAGGTTTCGGTAGAGAAGCCGGACTGGTCTACAGTGCCGTTTATCATGGCCGATCAGGGACCGGTACGCCGCCGCATTGAACTGTGGTTCCGACGCAACAAAATCAGCAACCCGATGATTTACGCCACGGTTGGTGGGCATGAAGCGATGGTATCGATGGTGGCGCTCGGCTGCGGCGTGGCCTTGTTGCCAGAAGTGGTGCTGGAAAACAGCCCGGAACCGGTGCGTAACCGCGTGATGATTCTGGAGCGTAGCGATGAGAAAACGCCGTTTGAGCTGGGCGTTTGTGCACAAAAAAAGCGGCTGCATGAGCCGCTGATTGAGGCTTTCTGGAAGATTTTACCGAACCATTAACCTGCCAAAAAGAACCTGAACGCCGGGTTATGGGTTTCGTCGTGGCAATCGTAGCCCAGCTCATTTAGCCGGGTTTCGAAATCCGGTTCATGATCGCCAAGCTCGAACGCCGCCAGTACGCGCCCGTAGTCGGTACCGTGGCTGCGATAATGGAACAGCGAGATGTTCCAGTGCGTACCCAGCGTGTTGAGGAAGCGCAGCAGCGCACCCGGTGATTCCGGGAATTCGAAGCTGTAGAGACGTTCCTGCAACGGATGCGATGGACGCCCGCCAACCATATAGCGCACGTGTAGCTTCGCCATTTCGTCGTCGGAGAGATCAACCACGCTGTAGCCGCCATCGTTGAGCATCTGCAAAATTTCTTTACGCTCTTCGAGGCCGCGGCTTAAGCGCACGCCGACAAAAATGCAGGCGTTTTTCGCATCGGCAAAGCGGTAGTTGAACTCGGTGACCGAGCGCCCGCCAAGCAACTGGCAGAACTTCAGGAAGCTGCCCTTCTCTTCCGGAATGGTCACCGCCAGCAATGCTTCACGTTGTTCGCCCAGTTCGCAGCGTTCCGAGACGTAGCGCAGGCCGTGGAAGTTCACGTTAGCACCGGAAAGAATATGCGCCAGCCGTTCACCGCGAATGTTGTGCTGAGCGATATATTTTTTCATCCCTGCCAGTGCCAGCGCGCCGGAGGGTTCCGCCACCGCGCGCACATCTTCGAATAAATCCTTCATCGCCGCACAGATAGCATCACTATCGACGGTGATGATGTCGTCGAGATACTCCTGGCACAAACGGAAGGTTTCGTCGCCAATGCGTTTTACCGCAACGCCTTCAGCAAACAGCCCCACGCGCGGCAGATCCACAGGATGACCCGCATCCAGCGCCGCTTTCAGGCAGGCAGAATCTTCCGCTTCTACGGCGATCACTTTGATTTGCGGCATCAGTTGTTTGATCAACACCGCCACACCCGCCGCCAGACCGCCGCCGCCGACCGGCACAAACACGCGGTCAAGATGGGCATCCTGCTGGAGCAGTTCCAGCGCCAGCGTGCCTTGCCCAGCGATCACCATCGGGTGGTCGAACGGTGGCACCCAGGTGAAGCCCTGCTGCTGTGACAGTTCGATCGCTTTCGCTTTTGCTTCGTCAAAGTTCGCGCCATGAAGCAACACTTCGCCGCCAAAGCCGCGTACCGCATCAACTTTGATATCGGCGGTGGCGGTTGGCATGACGATCAGCGCCTTCACGCCTAACCGTGCGGAAGAAAACGCGACGCCCTGCGCGTGATTACCCGCCGAGGCAGTGATCACGCCGTGCGCTTTTTGTTCTTCCGTCAGGCCCGCCATCATGGCGTATGCACCGCGCAGCTTAAAGCTGTGTACCGGCTGGCGATCTTCGCGCTTCACCAGAATCACGTTATCAAGACGCGACGAGAGCTTTTCCATTTTTTGTAGCGGCGTGACCTGCGCCGCCTCGTAAACCGGTGCACGTAGCACCGCTCTTAAATATTCGGCGCCTTCCGGAGCACCAGACAGGGGTTGTGAGTCTGCCATCATTAACCCCCCAGTTTCGATTTATCGCGCACCGCGCCTTTGTCGGCGCTGGTTGCCAGGCTGGCGTAGGCGCGCAGGGCAAAGGAAACCTGACGTTCACGGTTTTTCGGCGTCCAGGCTTTGTTGCCACGGGCTTCCTGCGCTTCACGACGGGCCGCCAGTTCGGCATCGCTTACCTGTAACTGAATGCCACGGTTCGGAATGTCGATAGCGATCAGGTCACCATCTTCAATCAGGCCAATGCTGCCGCCGCTTGCCGCTTCCGGCGAGACGTGGCCGATGGAAAGACCAGAGGTGCCGCCGGAGAAGCGTCCATCGGTGATCAGCGCACAGGCTTTGCCGAGCCCCATTGATTTCAGGAAGCTGGTTGGGTAGAGCATTTCCTGCATGCCAGGGCCGCCTTTCGGGCCTTCATAGCGGATCACCACCACATCGCCCGCGACAACTTTGCCACCGAGGATCGCTTCTACCGCGTCGTCCTGGCTTTCGTACACTTTCGCCGGGCCGGTGAATTTTAGGATGCTGTCATCGACGCCTGCGGTTTTAACGATGCAGCCGTTTTCTGCGAAATTACCGTAGAGCACCGCCAGACCGCCGTCTTTGCTGTAGGCGTGTTCCAGCGAGCGGATACAGCCATTGGAGCGATCGTCGTCCAGCGTATCCCAGCGGCAATCCTGCGAGAATGCCTGTGTAGTACGAATGCCCGCAGGGCCAGCGCGGAACATATTTTTTACCGCATCATCCTGGGTCACGACGATGTCGTATTGTTCCAGTGTTTGCGGCAACGTCAGGCCAAGTACGTTTTTCACATCACGGTTCAGTAACCCCGCGCGATCCAGTTCGCCGAGAATACCGATAACACCACCAGCACGGTGAACATCTTCCATATGGTATTTCTGGGTGCTCGGCGCGACTTTACACAGCTGCGGTACTTTGCGGGAGAGCTTATCGATATCACTCATGGTGAAGTCGATTTCCGCTTCCTGTGCCGCCGCCAGCAGGTGAAGTACGGTGTTAGTCGATCCGCCCATCGCGATATCCAGCGTCATGGCGTTTTCAAACGCCGCCTTACTGGCGATGTTACGCGGCAGTGCGCTTTCATCATCCTGTTCGTAGTAACGTTTGGTCAATTCAACAATGCGTTTACCGGCATTGAGGAACAACTGCTTACGGTCAGCGTGGGTTGCCAGCAGCGAGCCGTTGCCCGGCTGCGACAGGCCCAGAGCTTCGGTCAGGCAGTTCATCGAGTTAGCGGTGAACATCCCGGAACACGATCCGCAGGTTGGACAGGCGGAACGTTCAACCTGATCGCTCTGGGAGTCAGAGACTTTCGGGTCTGCGCCCTTGATCATCGCATCAACCAGATCGAGCTTGATGATCTGATCGGACAGTTTGGTTTTCCCGGCCTCCATCGGGCCGCCGGAAACAAAGATCACCGGAATATTCAGGCGCAGGGAAGCCATCAGCATCCCCGGGGTGATTTTGTCGCAGTTAGAGATGCAGACCATGGCGTCGGCGCAGTGGGCATTGACCATATACTCAACGGAATCAGCGATCAGTTCGCGAGATGGCAGTGAATAAAGCATCCCCCCGTGGCCCATAGCGATCCCATCATCCACCGCAATGGTATTGAACTCTTTGGCAACGCCGCCAGCCGCTTCAATTTGTTCGGCGACCAGTTTACCGAGATCGCGCAGATGAACGTGACCCGGTACAAATTGGGTGAACGAGTTCACAACCGCGATAATCGGCTTACCGAAATCGGCGTCGGTCATTCCGGTGGCGCGCCACAGCGCACGAGCACCCGCCATATTACGACCATGAGTGGTGGTGGCGGAACGGTACTTAGGCATACTTTATTTACTCCCAGTGTCTGTCTCGTAAATGGGACGGTGCGTGCCGTCCCATTTTTTGTATTTATTGATTAACTTGATCTAACCAGCCCCATTTATCTTCGGTTTCGCCGGTGAAGAGGCCGAAGAAGGCTTGCTGGATGCGTTTGGTAACCGGGCCACAACGGCCTTCGCCTACCTGGATACCATCTACACTGCGCACTG
This sequence comes from Escherichia sp. KS167_9B, assembly GCF_030295215.1. NCBI lineage: Bacteria > Pseudomonadati > Pseudomonadota > Gammaproteobacteria > Enterobacterales > Enterobacteriaceae > Escherichia > Escherichia sp. KS167_9B. The sequence goes on along the minus strand of NZ_AP025754.1, from coordinate 4,612,297 downwards.
GCGTGATTTCAGCCGCTGTACCAGACATAAACACTTCATCCGCCAGGTACAGTGATTCGCGCGACAGCACCTGCTCACGCACTTCAATTCCCAGTTCTTTCGCCAGTTTGATGATGGCGTCACGGGTAATCCCCGGCAGCGCGGATGAGGTGAACGGTGGGGTAAACAGCACACCGTCTTTCACTTCAAACAGGTTTTCGCCCGCACCTTCAGAGATATAACCATTCACGTCCAGCGCGATACCTTCCTGATAACCGTGGCGGCGCGCTTCGCTACCCACCAGCAGAGAAGAGAGGTAGTTACCACCGGCTTTTGCCGCGGTTGGGATGGTGTTTGGCGCTGCGCGGTTCCAGGAGGAAACCATTGCATCGATCCCCTGCTCCAGCGCTTCTGCACCCAGATACGCTCCCCACGGGAAAGCGGCGATAATCACGTCGGTTGAGTATCCCGCTGGCGGGTTTACGCCCATGCCAACATCACCGACGAAGATCAGCGGACGGATATAGGCGCTGGTGAGATTGTTTTTGCGGATCACGTCACGACACGCTTCCATCAGCTCATCAATGCTCTGCGAAACCGGGAAGCGATAGATTTTGGCGGAGTCATGCAGACGCTGCATATGCTCACGATGGCGGAATACAACTGGTCCTTTGTGCGAATCATAGCAACGGATACCTTCAAAAACTGAGGTACCATAGTGCAGCGCGTGCGACATCACATGCACCTTCGCGTCTTCCCAGCGAACCATTTCCCCATTGAACCAAATGTAATCAGCTTTCTTCGTGGTCATTTTTATATTCCTTTTGCGCTCAGGCGCGGATTTGTTGTGATGTGGTTGTGCTCTGGCAGATGGCAACGTGTGCGACGTCCACCAGTTTATTTAACTGACTAAACAGTAAGTCGACCGACCGTGGGCTGGCAACGGTCAATTCGATATTTATATTTTGTGCATCGCTGGCGGCGGCCATATTCATTGAGCAGACGTGGAAACCACGATGACGCACCACGCGTAAAACACGTTCTAAGGTTTCCGGATTGAAGCGAGCCGATACATTGACCTGATGTTGCATCATGATAATTTCTCCAACATTTCTGAATTACTGGCGCCAGGCGGCACCAGCGGCCAGACGTTCTCAAGTTCGTCGATTGAGACATGAAGCAGGTATGGCCCATCACTGTTCAGCATGGTGTCGAGTGCCGCTTCAACCTGGTCTTTACGGGTGATGTGTTGGCCAGGGATGCCGAAGGCGCTGGCTAACATGAGGAAATCGGGATTATCGGTAAGGGTGGTTTCGCTATATCGTTCCTGGAAAAACAGTTGCTGCCATTGTCGAACCATCCCTAACCGTTGGTTATCGAGTAAGACGATTTTCAACGGTAACTGCTTGCGTTTTACGGTGCCCAGCTCTTGCACATTCATCATGAAAGAGCCGTCACCGGAGATACAGACGACGGTATCGTTCGGTCGCGCAACTTGCGCACCAACCGCTGCCGGTAAACCAAACCCCATGGTGCCTAATCCGCTTGAAGTGATGAAATTTTCCGGGCGAGTGTGGACGATGTGCTGCGCGGCCCACATCTGGTGCTGCCCTACATCTGTGGTTACTACACAATCTTCAGGTTTACGATCCGACAGTTGTTTTAACAACAACGGCGCGTAGATAGCATCACCGGGATGGTTGTAACGCCATGCATGTTCATCACGCAGCTGCGCGCAGTGTTGCTGCCAGTCATTGATATTTAACGGCTGCTGTAACGCAGGCAACAGCGTGTTTAAATCACCCTGCAATGCCACATGCGCCTGACGCAGCTTGTTCATTTCTGCCGGGTCGATATCCATATGGATAACACTGGCGTGTGGTGCGAAGGTGTTCAGTTTGCCAGTTACCCGGTCATCAAAACGTGCACCCACGGCGATCAACAAGTCGCATTCCTGCACCGCAAAGTTCGCCGCTTTGGTGCCGTGCATCCCCAGCATGCCCAGATAGTACGGATAATCCGCATCAACTGCGCCAAGTCCTTTCAGCGTGCAGGTGGCAGGCATTTTTGTGGCAGAGAGAAATTCACGCAAAGCCGAAACTGCCTGCGCCATGCCCACGCCACCGCCAACGTACAGCATCGGTTTTTGCGCTTTTGCCAGCATCTGACGCGCTTGCTCGACTTCGGCATGTGGGAAAGTCACTTCGTTTTCAACAGTGGTGAACCACGGTTCCAGATCGCCGCTGGCTAACTGGATATCTTTTGGGATATCGACCAAAACCGGACCGGGACGACCTGAGCTGGCGACGTCAAACGCTTCGGCCATGATACGCGGTAACTCTTCCAGTGATTGCACCAGGAAACTGTGCTTGGTGCAGGCTAACGACAACCCCAGAATATCCACCTCCTGAAATGCGTCAGTGCCGATAAACGGTGCGGATACCTGACCGGTGATAGCAACAACGGGGATGGAATCTAACAGCGCGTCCGCAAGCCCGGTTATCAGGTTGGTTGCACCAGGACCAGACGTGGCGATGCAAACGCCAGTTTTGCCGGTAGCACGGGCATAACCGATAGCCGCCATTGCTGCACCTTGCTCGTGTCGGCACAGCAAGTGTTCCACGCCACCGTCATACAATGCATCGTAAACCGGCATAATTGCGCCACCCGGATAACCGAAAACGGTGTTCACACCCTGTGCCCGCAACGCATGTACCACCCACTGTGCGCCATTCATAGTTAGTTCCCCGTCCTGAATCTTGAGAAACAGAATTTTGTGCTGTTATTCATTGTCTGCTCCTCAGTTATGTTTTTAAGGTCAAAAAAAACCCCCGGACCTTTCGGTGCGGGGGTCTTAGTTCGTTAAGGCTTGATCTCTAAGCCTTTCCTCGTCCAAGTGCAGCCCCGCACGGTGGGATAATAATCACCACCACGCTAATCACGACCAGGCTAATCACTCGTAGAAGGGCTGTCATTTTGTCTTTTCTTGCATCTTGTTCGAAGGAATGCCTAAAGAGTTACCATAGATTTTGCGAATAGCACAAGATATTTTTTGGCCGATTTTTATGATGCCTTTAATAATTTCAATAGAAATTGTTGTTTTTTAAAAAGAAAACAGTGAGTGAAAAAAATTCAATTTCAGTATGAATGTTGTTCCCTTCCTCGTAGTTAATCCTTTGTCCACTGCATTTTTGCGAGCATCGTTCCACCGCCAGAACAACTCAACTTCACTTGCACAAATAAACAGGAATCAGCCACTAAAATTCACGAATTAGCGGGCTACAGCAGCGATATCTTATGCACATAATGGCGACTCAAGGAGGGCTTATGTCACTGTCAATTGTTCATACCCGCGCAGCCCTGGGAGTAAATGCGCCCCCAATCACTGTTGAGGTACATATCAGTAAAGGTCTACCCGGCTTAACGATGGTGGGCTTACCAGAAACAACGGTAAAAGAAGCTCGCGATCGCGTGCGCAGCGCCATTATCAATAGCGGATATGAATATCCGGCGAAAAAAATCACCATCAACCTTGCTCCAGCCGATCTGCCAAAAGAAGGGGGACGATATGATTTACCTATCGCCATTGCGTTGCTGGCAGCCTCAGAACAGCTTACAGCCAATAAGTTAGATGAATATGAATTAGTCGGAGAACTGGCGCTTACAGGCGCTCTGCGTGGCGTTCCCGGCGCAATCTCCAGTGCAACTGAAGCCATTAAGTCGGGCAGAAAAATTATCGTCGCGAAAGATAACGAGGATGAAGTGGGGCTAATTAACGGTGAAGGATGCCTGATAGCCGATCATCTGCAGGCTGTCTGTGCGTTTCTGGAGGGTAAGCACGCTCTCGAACGCCCGAAACCAACTGATGCAGTATCCCGGGCGCTACAACATGATCTCAGTGATGTTGTCGGTCAGGAGCAAGGAAAGCGAGGACTGGAAATTACCGCAGCTGGCGGGCACAACCTTTTACTGATTGGACCGCCGGGAACAGGTAAAACAATGCTCGCCAGCCGTATTAATGGCCTGTTGCCAGATTTAAGCAATGAAGAGGCACTGGAGAGCGCTGCGATATTAAGTCTGGTAAATGCTGAATCAGTACAAAAACAATGGCGGCAGCGCCCGTTCCGCTCACCGCATCACAGTGCGTCGTTAACTGCGATGGTGGGCGGTGGTGCAATTCCAGGGCCTGGTGAAATTTCGCTGGCGCATAACGGCGTGCTTTTTCTTGATGAGCTACCTGAATTTGAACGGCGTACACTGGATGCCTTGCGAGAGCCGATTGAATCCGGGCAGATCCATCTTTCACGCACGCGAGCAAAAATAACCTATCCAGCCCGTTTCCAGCTTGTCGCGGCGATGAATCCCAGCCCTACCGGACATTATCAGGGAAACCATAACCGCTGCACACCAGAGCAAACGCTGCGTTATCTCAACCGACTCTCTGGTCCCTTTCTTGACCGATTCGACCTCTCACTGGAGATCCCACTACCGCCACCCGGTATTTTGAGTAAAGCGGTTGTTCAGGGGGAAAACAGCGCCACCGTTAAACAACGCGTAATGGCCGCCAGAGAGCGCCAATTTAAGCGGCAGAATAAACTGAATGCCTGGCTGGATAGTCCGGAAATACGCCAATTCTGCAAGCTTGAGAGCGAAGATGCGCAGTGGCTGGAAGAAACGCTGATCCATCTGGGGTTATCGATTCGTGCCTGGCAGCGGTTACTGAAAGTTGCACGAACCATTGCTGATATTGATCAGTCCGACATTATCACACGTCAGCATTTGCAGGAGGCAGTTAGCTATCGTGCCATTGACCGTTTGCTCATCCATCTGCAAAAACTACTGACATAAAAAAAAGGGCATTTCGCCCTTTTTATTAATCGTCAGAATCGGTGTAGTCTTCAGCACCTTCAACCTGCGGTTTACCGCCGGAAAGGGTGTGAAAACGTTTTGGACGCTTGATACGCGTCATATACTTGGACCACACGCGTTCTGCTTCTGTCACTGGCTCACGTTCGCCACGGCATACTGCTACGAAGAGTTTCTCTTCCTCGGTAACCGGCTCGCGTTTGCCGAGATCCAGCTCATTGAAGGCATAACCATGACGCTCAAGCAGTTGTGCCTCTTTGATGGTGAAATCACCATGACGAGAGAATCCACGTGGATAATGTTTATTGTCGAAATATCGATTAGTCGTCGTAAAGCTTTCCGCCATCCTGCACGCTCCTAATTCTTTGACCGAGCTAGTTATGGCGCGGAGTATTAGTTACGCTTGACAGAGTGTAAAACAAAACATTTAAATCATAACGACAAATAATTTTGCGGAGAGCACTGTGGATACGGAATTGTTAAAAACTTTCCTGGAAGTTAGCCGAACGCGTCACTTTGGTCGAGCAGCTGAATCGCTCTATCTGACCCAGTCAGCAGTGAGCTTTCGAATCAGACAACTGGAAAATCAACTGGGTGTGAACCTTTTCACCCGCCACAGAAACAATATCCGTTTAACCGCTGCCGGTGAAAAACTACTGCCTTACGCAGAAACGCTCATGAGCACCTGGCAGGCCGCCCGTAAGGAGGTGGCGCATACCTCACGACATAACGAGTTTTCTATCGGTGCCAGCGCCTCGTTGTGGGAATGTATGCTTAATCAGTGGCTGGGACGCTTGTATCAAAATCAGGATGCCCATACAGGTTTACAGTTCGAAGCGCGAATTGCCCAACGGCAGTCTCTGGTAAAACAGCTGCATGAACGCCAGCTTGATCTTCTTATTACTACTGAAGCACCCAAAATGGACGAATTTAGCAGTCAGTTGTTGGGGTATTTCACTTTAGCGCTTTATACCAGTGCCCCTTCTAAACTAAAGGGAGATCTAAACTATCTGCGATTAGAGTGGGGGCCAGATTTTCAACAGCATGAGGCAGGTTTGATCGGTGCTGACGAAGTTCCCATTCTGACAACGAGTTCAGCTGAACTGGCACAGCAACAGATTGCGATGCTTAATGGTTGCACCTGGCTACCAGTCAGCTGGGCGCGTAAAAAAGGCGGTCTGCATACCGTTGTCGATAGCACAACACTTTCACGGCCGCTTTATGCTATATGGCTGCAAAATAGCGATAAAAATGCGTTGATTCGTGATCTATTGAAAATTAACGTGCTGGATGAAGTGTATTAATCAAAATGACTGGCAAGGATGCCGGTGGAAGGATTTACTTCGGAGAGGGTTGGTACAGATAAAAAAAATCCTTAGCTTTCGCTAAGGATGATTTCTGGCAGGGGCGGAGAGACTCGAACTCCCAACACCCGGTTTTGGAGACCGGTGCTCTACCAATTGAACTACGCCCCTAATTAGGGTGGCGGAACGGACGGGACTCGAACCCGCGACCCCCTGCGTGACAGGCAGGTATTCTAACCGACTGAACTACCGCTCCACCGAATTCTTTTACAACCACCGGTTTTATGACCGGCTTACTGCTTAATTTGATGCCTGGCAGTTCCCTACTCTCGCATGGGGAGACCCCACACTACCATCGGCGCTACGGCGTTTCACTTCTGAGTTCGGCATGGGGTCAGGTGGGACCACCGCGCTAAGGCCGCCAGGCAAATTCTGTTTCATCAGACCGCTTCTGCGTTCTGATTTAATCTGTATCAGGCTGAAAATCTTCTCTCAATCCGCCAAAACATCTTCGGCGTTGTAAGGTTAAGCCTCACGGCTCATTAGTACCGGTTAGCTCAACGCATCGCTGCGCTTACACACCCGGCCTATCAACGTCGTCGTCTTCAACGTTCCTTCAGGACCCTTAAAGGGTCAGGGAGAACTCATCTCGGGGCAAGTTTCGTGCTTAGATGCTTTCAGCACTTATCTCTTCCGCATTTAGCTACCGGGCAGTGCCATTGGCATGACAACCCGAACACCAGTGATGCGTCCACTTCGGTCCTCTCGTACTAGGAGCAGCCCCCCTCAGTTCTCCAGCGCCCACGGCAGATAGGGACCGAACTGTCTCACGACGTTCTAAACCCAGCTCGCGTACCACTTTAAATGGCGAACAGCCATACCCTTGGGACCTACTTCAGCCCCAGGATGTGATGAGCCGACATCGAGGTGCCAAACACCGCCGTCGATATGAACTCTTGGGCGGTATCAGCCTGTTATCCCCGGAGTACCTTTTATCCGTTGAGCGATGGCCCTTCCATTCAGAACCACCGGATCACTATGACCTGCTTTCGCACCTGCTCGCGCCGTCACGCTCGCAGTCAAGCTGGCTTATGCCATTGCACTAACCTCCTGATGTCCGACCAGGATTAGCCAACCTTCGTGCTCCTCCGTTACTCTTTAGGAGGAGACCGCCCCAGTCAAACTACCCACCAGACACTGTCCGCAACCCCGATAAGGGGCCTACGTTAGAACATCAAACATTAAAGGGTGGTATTTCAAGGTCGGCTCCATGCAGACTGGCGTCCACACTTCAAAGCCTCCCACCTATCCTACACATCAAGGCTCAATGTTCAGTGTCAAGCTATAGTAAAGGTTCACGGGGTCTTTCCGTCTTGCCGCGGGTACACTGCATCTTCACAGCGAGTTCAATTTCACTGAGTCTCGGGTGGAGACAGCCTGGCCATCATTACGCCATTCGTGCAGGTCGGAACTTACCCGACAAGGAATTTCGCTACCTTAGGACCGTTATAGTTACGGCCGCCGTTTACCGGGGCTTCGATCAAGAGCTTCGCGTTACCGCTAACCCCATCAATTAACCTTCCGGCACCGGGCAGGCGTCACACCGTATACGTCCACTTTCGTGTTTGCACAGTGCTGTGTTTTTAATAAACAGTTGCAGCCAGCTGGTATCTTCGACTGATTTCAGCTCCACGAGCAAGTCGCTTCACCTACATATCAGCGTGCCTTCTCCCGAAGTTACGGCACCATTTTGCCTAGTTCCTTCACCCGAGTTCTCTCAAGCGCCTTGGTATTCTCTACCTGACCACCTGTGTCGGTTTGGGGTACGATTTGTTGTTACCTGATGCTTAGAGGCTTTTCCTGGAAGCAGGGCATTTGTTGCTTCAGCACCGTAGTGCCTCGTCATCACGCCTCAGCCTTGATTTTCCGGATTTGCCTGGAAAACCAGCCTACACGCTTAAACCGGGACAACCGTCGCCCGGCCAACATAGCCTTCTCCGTCCCCCCTTCGCAGTAACACCAAGTACAGGAATATTAACCTGTTTCCCATCGACTACGCCTTTCGGCCTCGCCTTAGGGGTCGACTCACCCTGCCCCGATTAACGTTGGACAGGAACCCTTGGTCTTCCGGCGAGCGGGCTTTTCACCCGCTTTATCGTTACTTATGTCAGCATTCGCACTTCTGATACCTCCAGCATACCTCACAGTACACCTTCGCAGGCTTACAGAACGCTCCCCTACCCAACAACGCATAAGCGTCGCTGCCGCAGCTTCGGTGCATGGTTTAGCCCCGTTACATCTTCCGCGCAGGCCGACTCGACCAGTGAGCTATTACGCTTTCTTTAAATGATGGCTGCTTCTAAGCCAACATCCTGGCTGTCTGGGCCTTCCCACATCGTTTCCCACTTAACCATGACTTTGGGACCTTAGCTGGCGGTCTGGGTTGTTTCCCTCTTCACGACGGACGTTAGCACCCGCCGTGTGTCTCCCGTGATAACATTCTCCGGTATTCGCAGTTTGCATCGGGTTGGTAAGTCGGGATGACCCCCTTGCCGAAACAGTGCTCTACCCCCGGAGATGAATTCACGAGGCGCTACCTAAATAGCTTTCGGGGAGAACCAGCTATCTCCCGGTTTGATTGGCCTTTCACCCCCAGCCACAAGTCATCCGCTAATTTTTCAACATTAGTCGGTTCGGTCCTCCAGTTAGTGTTACCCAACCTTCAACCTGCCCATGGCTAGATCACCGGGTTTCGGGTCTATACCCTGCAACTTAACGCCCAGTTAAGACTCGGTTTCCCTTCGGCTCCCCTATTCGGTTAACCTTGCTACAGAATATAAGTCGCTGACCCATTATACAAAAGGTACGCAGTCACACCCCAAAGGGTGCTCCCACTGCTTGTACGTACACGGTTTCAGGTTCTTTTTCACTCCCCTCGCCGGGGTTCTTTTCGCCTTTCCCTCACGGTACTGGTTCACTATCGGTCAGTCAGGAGTATTTAGCCTTGGAGGATGGTCCCCCCATATTCAGACAGGATACCACGTGTCCCGCCCTACTCATCGAGCTCACAGTATGTGCATTTTTGTGTACGGGGCTGTCACCCTGTATCGCGCGCCTTTCCAGACGCTTCCACTAACACACACACTGATTCAGGCTCTGGGCTGCTCCCCGTTCGCTCGCCGCTACTGGGGGAATCTCGGTTGATTTCTTTTCCTCGGGGTACTTAGATGTTTCAGTTCCCCCGGTTCGCCTCATTAACCTATGGATTCAGTTAATGATAGTGTGACGAATCACACTGGGTTTCCCCATTCGGAAATCGCCGGTTATAACGGTTCATATCACCTTACCGACGCTTATCGCAGATTAGCACGTCCTTCATCGCCTCTGACTGCCAGGGCATCCACCGTGTACGCTTAGTCGCTTAACCTCACAACCCGAAGATGTTTCTTGCGATTCATCATCGTGTTGCGAAAATTTGAGAGACTCACGAACAACTTTCGTTGTTCAGTGTTTCAATTTTCAGCTTGATCCAGATTTTTAAAGAGCAAATATCTCAAACATCACCCGAAGATGAGTTTTGAGATATTAAGGCAGGTGACTTTCACTCACAAACCAGCAAGTGGCGTCCCCTAGGGGATTCGAACCCCTGTTACCGCCGTGAAAGGGCGGTGTCCTGGGCCTCTAGACGAAGGGGACGTATCAGTCTGCTTCGCAAGACGCCTTGCTTTTCACTTTCTATCAGACAATCTGTGTGAGCACTGCAAAGAACAGTTCTTTCAGGTAAGGAGGTGATCCAACCGCAGGTTCCCCTACGGTTACCTTGTTACGACTTCACCCCAGTCATGAATCACAAAGTGGTAAGCGCCCTCCCGAAGGTTAAGCTACCTACTTCTTTTGCAACCCACTCCCATGGTGTGACGGGCGGTGTGTACAAGGCCCGGGAACGTATTCACCGTGGCATTCTGATCCACGATTACTAGCGATTCCGACTTCATGGAGTCGAGTTGCAGACTCCAATCCGGACTACGACGCACTTTATGAGGTCCGCTTGCTCTCGCGAGGTCGCTTCTCTTTGTATGCGCCATTGTAGCACGTGTGTAGCCCTGGTCGTAAGGGCCATGATGACTTGACGTCATCCCCACCTTCCTCCAGTTTATCACTGGCAGTCTCCTTTGAGTTCCCGGCCGGACCGCTGGCAACAAAGGATAAGGGTTGCGCTCGTTGCGGGACTTAACCCAACATTTCACAACACGAGCTGACGACAGCCATGCAGCACCTGTCTCACGGTTCCCGAAGGCACATTCTCATCTCTGAAAACTTCCGTGGATGTCAAGACCAGGTAAGGTTCTTCGCGTTGCATCGAATTAAACCACATGCTCCACCGCTTGTGCGGGCCCCCGTCAATTCATTTGAGTTTTAACCTTGCGGCCGTACTCCCCAGGCGGTCGACTTAACGCGTTAGCTCCGGAAGCCACGCCTCAAGGGCACAACCTCCAAGTCGACATCGTTTACGGCGTGGACTACCAGGGTATCTAATCCTGTTTGCTCCCCACGCTTTCGCACCTGAGCGTCAGTCTTCGTCCAGGGGGCCGCCTTCGCCACCGGTATTCCTCCAGATCTCTACGCATTTCACCGCTACACCTGGAATTCTACCCCCCTCTACGAGACTCAAGCTTGCCAGTATCAGATGCAGTTCCCAGGTTGAGCCCGGGGATTTCACATCTGACTTAACAAACCGCCTGCGTGCGCTTTACGCCCAGTAATTCCGATTAACGCTTGCACCCTCCGTATTACCGCGGCTGCTGGCACGGAGTTAGCCGGTGCTTCTTCTGCGGGTAACGTCAATGAGCAAAGGTATTAACTTTACTCCCTTCCTCCCCGCTGAAAGTACTTTACAACCCGAAGGCCTTCTTCATACACGCGGCATGGCTGCATCAGGCTTGCGCCCATTGTGCAATATTCCCCACTGCTGCCTCCCGTAGGAGTCTGGACCGTGTCTCAGTTCCAGTGTGGCTGGTCATCCTCTCAGACCAGCTAGGGATCGTCGCCTAGGTGAGCCGTTACCCCACCTACTAGCTAATCCCATCTGGGCACATCCGATGGCAAGAGGCCCGAAGGTCCCCCTCTTTGGTCTTGCGACGTTATGCGGTATTAGCTACCGTTTCCAGTAGTTATCCCCCTCCATCAGGCAGTTTCCCAGACATTACTCACCCGTCCGCCACTCGTCAGCAAAGCAGCAAGCTGCTTCCTGTTACCGTTCGACTTGCATGTGTTAGGCCTGCCGCCAGCGTTCAATCTGAGCCATGATCAAACTCTTCAATTTAAAAGTTTGATGCTCAAAGAATTAAACTTCGTAATGAATTACGTGTTCACTCTTGAGACTTGGTATTCATTTTTCGTCTTGCGACGTTAAGAATCCGTATCTTCGAGTGCCCACACAGATTGTCTGATAAATTGTTAAAGAGCAGTGCCGCTTCGCTTTTTCTCAGCGGCGCGGGGTGTGCATAATACGCTTTCCCGCTACAGAGTCAAGCATTTATTTTTGCTTTCTCTGCCGAAGTTCTCAGGAGAACTCCGCTGACCCGGCGGCGTGTTTGCCGTTGTTCCGTGTCAGTGGTGGCGCATTATAGGGAGTTATTCCGGCCTGACAAGAGGAAATTTAAAATAATTTTCCGACCGCGCATTTTTTCAGCAAAAGCCCCGTTAATGTGCCATAAAACAAGCAATTTGCCGTTTTTGCAACCGTAATCACACTTCCTGGTGGCATACTAAGGAGGAATAAAAAGAAAAAGGAAGATTAGTAATGCCTTTAAGCGCACAACAGTTAGCTGCACAGAAAAACCTTTCGTATGTTCTGGCTGAGAAGCTGGCGCAACGGATCTTAAAAGGTGAATATGAACCCGGCACCATTTTGCCTGGTGAGATTGAGCTGGGCGAGCAATTTGGAGTGAGTCGTACAGCGGTACGCGAAGCGGTTAAAACGTTAACGGCAAAAGGGATGGTTTTACCGCGACCACGAATTGGTACCCGGGTCATGCCACAATCAAACTGGAATTTTCTTGATCAGGAATTGCTTACCTGGTGGATGACAGAAGAGAACTTTCATCAGGTCATCGATCACTTTCTGGTTATGCGTATCTGTCTGGAGCCGCAAGCTTGCCTACTGGCTGCAACGGTTGGCACCGCGGAACAGAAGGCGCATCTCAATACGTTAATGGCCGAAATGGTGGCATTAAAAGAGAACTTTCGCCGTGAACGCTGGATTGAGGTCGATATGGCCTGGCATGAGCATATCTATGAAATGAGCGCCAATCCGTTTTTGACCTCATTCGCCTCGCTCTTCCATTCGGTTTATCACACTTACTTCACGTCAATTACCAGCGACACAGTGATAAAGCTGGATCTGCACCAGGCGATTGTTGATGCGATTATCCAAAGCGATGGCGACGCGGCATTTAAAGCTTGTCAGGCGCTGCTACGCTCACCTGATAAGTGACACCCCGATAACAGGACATTGAATGAGCGATAAAAAGAAGCGCAGTATGGCGGGTTTGCCGTGGATCGCGGCGATGGCCTTCTTCATGCAGGCACTTGATGCCACTATTCTGAATACCGCCTTACCCGCAATCGCTCATAGCCTTAATCGTTCTCCTCTCGCGATGCAATCAGCCATCATCAGTTACACGCTGACGGTGGCGATGCTTATTCCGGTAAGCGGATGGCTAGCCGATCGCTTCGGTACGCGTCGCATATTTACCCTTGCCGTGAGTCTGTTCACATTGGGTTCTCTGGCCTGCGCACTTTCTAACTCGCTACCACAGCTGGTTGTCTTCCGGGTTATTCAGGGGATAGGTGGCGCAATGATGATGCCTGTTGCTCGGCTGGCCTTACTGCGTGCTTATCCTCGTAATGAGCTTCTTCCTGTATTGAATTTTGTCGCCATGCCGGGTCTGGTGGGGCCAATTTTAGGCCCCGTACTTGGCGGCGTGCTGGTCACCTGGGCAACCTGGCACTGGATATTTTTAATCAATATCCCCATAGGTATTGCCGGCCTTCTTTACGCGCGCAAACATATGCCCAATTTCACCACCGCACGACGCAGATTCGATATCACTGGCTTTTTGCTGTTTGGCCTCAGCCTTGTTCTCTTCTCAAGCGGAATAGAGCTCTTCGGTGAAAAGATTGTCGCCAGTTGGATTGCCTTGACGGTAATTGTCACCAGCATCGGGTTACTGCTTCTCTATATTCTCCATGCACGACGCACGCTAAACCCATTAATTTCATTAGATTTATTTAAAACCCGCACTTTCTCGATCGGTATAGTAGGCAATATTGCAACCCGTCTGGGGACCGGCTGTGTACCGTTCCTTATGCCATTGATGTTACAGGTAGGATTTGGTTATCAGGCGTTTATTGCCGGCTGTATGATGGCACCGACAGCGTTAGGTTCCATTATTGCAAAATCGATGGTTACCCAAGTCTTACGTCGTCTGGGCTATCGCCATACGTTAGTGGGGATCACGGTAATTATTGGGCTAATGATCGCTCAGTTCTCTTTGCAATCACCAGCAATGGCGATATGGATGCTGATCTTGCCGTTGTTTATATTAGGGATGGCTATGTCGACGCAATTTACCGCGATGAATACCATCACACTTGCCGATCTGACCGATGACAACGCCAGCAGCGGTAACAGTGTTCTGGCGGTCACGCAGCAACTGTCTATCAGTTTAGGCGTTGCTGTAAGTGCGGCCGTCCTTCGCGTTTATGAAGGGATGGAAGGCACAACGACTGTCGAACAATTCCACTATACGTTTATCACAATGGGCATTATTACTGTTGCTTCAGCAGCAATGTTCATGCTTCTGAAAACAACCGATGGTAATAATTTGATCAAAAGACAGCGTAAATCTAAGCCGAACCGCGTTCCATCAGAATCGGAGTAAGTTGTAATCGTTGTTGCTGAAGGGTCGGTTGGGTTATCCGATGGATGAGTACATCAATCGCCAGCTCCCCCAGTTCATCTTTCGGTTGATGGATAGTGGTTAATGGTGGCGTCATAAAGCTTGCCAGTTCGATATCGTCATAGCCAATCACCGCGATATCCTGCGGAACCTGTAACTCTGCCTGATATAGCGCCTGGTAAACGCCAACAGCCATAGCGTCATTTCCGGTAAAGACGGCCTGAGGACGCAGCGGATGTGATAACAGTTGGCGCATAGCGTCAAACCCGCCGTTAAATTCAAAATCACCAGTGACTTCATAGCCATCAGGAATGTTGAGACCCGCACGTTTCATCGCCGCCCGATAACCTTCCAACCGCAGGCGCGCCGGAGTTTTATCCAGCGGGCCGGTAATACAGGCGATACGGGTATGACCTTTATCGATCAGATATTGCGTTGCTAAGTCTCCGCCCAGCAACGAATTATCCTGAATGAGATCGCTGTCGCCATCGAATGGTGCCCAGTCCATCATCACGGTAGGCACTGTCGGATAACGTTGCATGATTTCACGCGAAGGCTGATGCGTTTCGGTGCACAGTAACAGCAAGCCATCAACGCGCTTTTGCATCAGCGTTTCCAGATTACGATTCATCCGCTGCTCATCGCCTTCGGTATTGCAAAGAACAAGACTATAGCCGCGCTCGAAGCAGCTGCGTTCAACGCCACGCACCAGTTCAGAATAAAAAGGATTGGTACTGGCAGTAATCAACATGCCAATGGTTCGAGTCTGATTGAGCTTGAGGCTACGCGCCAGAGCTGATGGCGCGTAATTGAGTTCTTTAATTGCCGCTTCAACTTTGGCAGTAATCGCTTCACTGACGAAGCGATCTTTATTGATGACGTGAGAAACTGTTGAGGTAGAAACGCCCGCCAGGCGGGCAACATCTTTCATTGTAGCCAAGCGTCACCTCTGCCTGTCTAAAAATGCGTCGATCTCTTCACGCCATGGAACGGAAGGTTGTGCGCCTTTGCGCGTTACAGCAATCGCTGCGGCGGCATGAGCAAAACGAATCGCCTCCGGCAACGGTTTTTCTTCCAGCAACGCCGTGATTAACGCGCCGTTAAAAGTATCTCCGGCAGCAATGGTATCGACAGCCTGCACCCGGAATCCAGGAACGCGCTGACCTTCACCATTCACGCTAGCCCATACACCACGACTTCCTAAAGTAATCAGTACAGTACGGATACCTTTTTCATGCAGTACCTGCGCCGCTTTCGCTGCATCTTCATCATTTTCAACACGAATATCGGTGAGCTTTTCTGCTTCCGTTTCGTTTGGCGTAATAATGTCCACCAGCGCCAGCAGTTCGTCAGGAAGTTCGCGAGCCGGAGCCGGGTTAAGCGCAACGATAGTCTTATTTTGATGGGCGATTTTCGCCGCTGCCATCACACTTTCGAGTGGTGATTCCAGCTGCATTAATAATGCCGATGCGTTAGCAATACGCTCACGTTGCGCCTCCACCAGCGCAGGGGAAAGGGCTGCGTTAGCGCCGGCATGAATACCAATGACATTCTCACCTTCGCCATTAACAAAAATCAGCGCCACACCTGTTGATTCGCCTTTGATCACGCTGACCGGAGAAATATCGATGTTATCAGTAGCGAGCTGCTGGCGAACGTTCTCACCAATGCTGTCATCACCCGTACAGGCAATAAACGCGATATTCGCACCGCTACGCCCAGCAGCCACAGCCTGATTCGCGCCTTTGCCGCCAAATGCAACCTGATAGTGGTTACCGGTTACGGTTTCGCCTGGAGTAGGAAAAGATTGAAGATTAAGAATGTGGTCAGCATTAATGCTGCCAAGAACAACGAGGCTGCCTGCGTTTTGCATATTCGGGATGTCCATAAAATGCGCCACCGTGTTAGGGTGGCGCGTGCCCTGCTTTTCTTTATATTACACGTTCATCTGTCGATGACGTATTTGTGTCACCATCAGGTCATACAACCTGATTAAAACTACTGCTTAACAACCAGTTTCAGATCAACCGGATACTTAGCCTGAACTTTCTCGCCTTTCAGCACTTTATCGGCGGTTTCGACGCCTTTCGCGCCAATCTGATCGGGTAGCTGAGCGATAGTCGCTGCTAGTTTGCCATCATTCACCGCTTTTTCGCCATCCGGTGTACCGTCAAATCCGACGACCATCACATCCGATTTACCGGCAGTTTGCAGTGCGCGCAGCGCGCCCAGCGCCATTTCATCATTCTGCGCGAACACAGCCTGAACATCCGGATGAGCGGTCAACAGGTTCTGCATTACGTTCAAACCTTTGGTGCGGTCAAAGTCCGCTGGCTGGCTGGCAAGAACATTAAACTTGTGAGCAGCAACGGCCTGCTGGAAACCTTCGCCACGCTCACGGGCTGCGGAGGTACCGGCAATGCCTTGCAGCTCGATAACTTTGGCACCTTCACCCGCTTTCTTCGCGATATAATCACCCGCGATTTTGCCGCCCAGTACGTTATCAGAAGCAATGTGGCTCACCACTTCACCTTTCGTGGCCTGGCGGTCAAGAGTGATAACCGGGATGTTCGCCTGGTTAGCCATCTTCACAGCATTACCCACTGCGTCGGAGTCGGTCGGGTTAATCAGCAGAATTTTGGTGCCGCGAACAGTTAAGTCCTGCACGTTCGCCAGCTCTTTCGCCGGGTTGTTCTGGGAGTCCAGCACCACCAGGTTATAGCCGAGTTTATCCGCCTCTTTCTGCGCGCCATCTTTCAGCGATACAAAGAACGGGTTGTTAAGCGTGGAAACCACCAGCGCGATGGTGTCTTTTGCCATCGCATTCGCACTGACGGTGGCGCTTAGCGCAACAGCGGAAACCAGGGTAGCCAGTTTTTTCATGTTCATATTCAAGATGTCCTGTAGTCGTTATTACTGTTTTTTGTTGTCTACCAGCACCGCCAGCAAAATCACCACCGCTTTGACGATCATCTGGTAACAGGAGGAAACACCTAACAAATTCAATCCATTATTAAGGAAGCCAAGAATTAATGCACCGATCAACGTCCCAACAATGCGACCTTTTCCGCCCGCCAGACTCGTACCGCCCAGAACCACCGCAGCAATAGCATCCAGCTCATAGCCAGTCCCCGCCGTGGGTTGTGCGGAGGAGAGACGCGCCACTTCAATGATCCCGGCCAGCGATGCCAGCAGACCACAAAGAGAATAGACGATGATTTTGATTTTATTGACGTTGATACCAGAAAGACGCGTTGCCGCTTCGTTGCCGCCCAGCGCGTAGATGTAACGCCCCAGACGCGTGTGATGCAGCATGTACCAGGCCGCGAAGAAGACAATTCCCATGATCCAGACTGGCGTAGGTACGCCCAGCGGACGACCAATACCAAACCAGCCAAACAGATCGGCGTTCTCAGTAAAGCCGGTATTCACTGGGCTACCGTTGGTATAAACCATGGTCACGCCGCGCAGTAAAAGCATCATAACCAGCGTAGCGATAAACGCCTGGACGCGACCTTTCGCTACAATCACCCCGGTTACCGCACCAATTGCAGCACCTAATGCGAGAGCGGCAGCGACAGCCACCAGCGCATTGACTTCAATGCCGACGATAGATGCAGCCACTGCGCCGGTCAGCGCCAACAGAGAACCTACCGACAAATCGATGCCCGACGTCAGGATCACCAGCGTCATCCCGACCGCCATAATGGCGTTCACCGAGGTTTGCTGGAGAATATTGAATAAGTTATTGATGGTGAAAAAGTTCGGGCTTAACGTCGAGACAATCGCGATCAGCACCAGCAGAGCGATAAGCGATTTCTGCTCCATCAGCCACGCTTTCGTGAAATAACGGCGACCAGAGACAGTCTGGGTTGTCATTTTTTTACTCCTGATTCACGCGATTAAGCTTGCCCACAGCGGCAGCCATTAACACTTCCTGGGTGGCCTGCTCACGAGTAAATTCCCCGCTGAGATGCCCTTCATGCATGACGATGATGCGATCGCTCATGCCTAATACTTCTGGCATCTCCGATGACACCAGAATGATGCTCAAGCCATCGGCTTTGAACTGGTTAATCAGTTGATAGATCTCTTTTTTCGCGCCGACATCTACGCCACGGGTAGGCTCATCGAGGATCAACACTTTGGGGCGTGTCATCAGACCACGGGCAATCGCCACTTTTTGCTGATTGCCACCGGAAAGCAGACCAATTGCCTGTTCCATCGACGGCGTTTTCACATTAAACAGACGAATGAAATCACTTACTGCCTGCTGTTCATCGGCATGCTTCAAACTGCCACCAGTACGGCTGAAGTAGCGCAGCGCGGTCAGCGACATATTCTCTTTTACTGACATGCCCAGCACCAAACCGTCGCGTTTACGGTCTTCGGAGATATACACAATGCCGTTTGCCAGGCCATCCTGCGGTGAACGGGTAACAACTTCATGCCCATCCAGGGTGACGTAACCGCTGGTGCGCGGCAGTGCGCCGTAGAGCACTTTCATCAGTTCGGTACGCCCAGCGCCCATCAAACCAGAGACGCCAAGAATTTCGCCTTTGCGTAAAGTAAAAGAGACATCGTTAACGCCAGGTCCGCAGAGATTATCGACTTTCAGGCGAATATCTCCTGGCGCTTTGTCCAGGTGCGGATATTGATCTTCCAGCTTGCGGCCCACCATCATCTCAATCAGCGAATCTTCGGTCAGTGATGCTACTTCACGCTCAGCAATAAATTGCCCATCACGAAAAACGGTAACGTCATCGCAAATCTCGAAGATTTCTTTCATGCGGTGGGAAATATAGACAATACCGCGGCCTTGCGATTTCAGCTCGCGGATGACGCGGAACAAGGATTCGGTTTCGGTATCGGTCAGTGCATCGGTCGGTTCATCCATAATGATGACTTTCGACTCAAAGCTCAGCACTTTTGCAATTTCAACCATTTGCTGGTCACCGATGGAAAGATCGCCCACCAGCTTGTCGCTTTTAAAGCGCAGGTTAAGTTTAGCCAGCAATTTATCCGCTTCGGCATACATGGTTTTCCAGTCAATTTTGCCAAAGCGATTAACAAACTCACGACCGAGGAAAATGTTTTCGGCAATGGTCAACTGCGGGATCAGGTTCAGTTCCTGATGGATAATCCCAATCCCGGCTTCCTGGGAAGATTTCGGCCCGGTAAACGTCGTTTCTTTCCCCAGCCATAAAAGCGTACCGGCATCGCGAGTATAGATACCCGTAAGCACTTTCATCATGGTGGATTTACCCGCACCGTTTTCGCCCACCAGCGCCATCACGCGGCCAGGATAGACATTTAACGCTGCGCCCGAGAGGGCTTTTACGCCCGGGAAGGCTTTATCGATGCCTTTAAGCTGAAGTAATGCTTCCATGACGGCCTCAGAACGTCACGCCAGCACAGAGAATGATATTCGCATACGGAGAACATTCTCCGCTGCGAATTACCGCCTGACTTTCTGCGGTTAGTTGTTTGAATTGTTCATGCGTGGTGTAACGAATTTCAATGGTATTTCCCTGGTGTTGTTGCAGCTGCTCAAGGTGAGTGAGCAACGTTTCGTGGAGTTGCGGATTATGTTGTTTGATCTCTTCCGCGATAATGGCAGCCTCAACCTGCATTTCATTTGTGACGACGCCCAGCACCTGCATAAAAGAAGGTACACCCTGGGTTAATGCCATATCGATACGCGTTGTACTTTTGGGGATAGGTAAACCTGCATCACACACCACCAGCGTATCGGTATGTCCCAGTCGGGAGATCACCGATGAAATATCAGAATTAAGAACGGTGCCTTTTTTCATTTTTTTCTCCATCAGCGAAACGTTTCGCTGACCCGCAGTTTAATCCTGACTGAGTTGGGAAAACCATCGTGACGTTACGGAAATGTGATCAACCTCGAAACGTTTTACATGGTGATTAACCATGAAAACAAAAACGCCCCCTTATGGAGAAAGGAGGCGTCTGGCGTTAGATTTCGACCTGAGTACCCAGTTCGATAACCCTGTTTGGTGGGATTTCAAATTGATCCGGCGCACGCAGCGCATTACGTTGCAGCAGCAAGTACAGCTTGCCGCGCAGACGCAAATACCACGGGCGTTTGCCGAGGATCAACGACTCATGCGACATAAAGAAGGAGGTTTCCATCATCCGGCAACTTAACCCTTCCAGACCACAGCGGTGGAAAACTTCTTCCACGTTTGGCGTTTCCCGCCATCCATAACTTGCCACCACGCGCCAGAAAGTGGGCGACAGTTGTTCAATCTGTACCCGACGGACGTTATGGACATAAGGCGCGTCTTCGGTGCGCAGAGTTAACAGAATCACCCGCTCATGCAATACCTTGTTATGTTTAAGGTTATGCATCAGCGCAAAGGGAATGACGTTGATTGCACGTGACATATACACCGCGGTCCCAGGCACGCGAACGGGCGGTGATTTCTCCAGCGAAGCAATCATCGCCTCCAGAGAGTTGCCATGTTCATGCATCCGCCGCAGCAAGCGGAAACGCTCGCTCTTCCAGGTGGTCATCACGATAAACATCACCGTACCGAGGCTCAATGGCAACCAGCCGCCGGAGAGCAGTTTATCGAGGTTAGCGGTGAACAATGGAATATCGACACAAAGGAAAGCAATCAGGATCAGCGCAACAAAATACTTATTCCAGTGCCAGTTCTGACGTGCCACGGTAGTCGAGAGAATAGATGTCAGCACCATGGTTCCGGTCACCGCAATCCCGTACGCCGCCGCCAGGTTGCTGGAGTGCTCAAAGCTGACGATCACAATCACGACCGCGACATAGAGCATCCAGTTCACAAACGGAATATAGATTTGCCCTGACTCCATTTCGGAGGTGTGAATAATGCGCATCGGCGACAAATATCCCAGACGTACGGCCTGACGCGTCAATGAGAAGACGCCAGAGATAACTGCCTGCGAGGCAATTACCGTCGCCAGTGCGGCGATGATCAGCAGCGGGATCAGCGCCCAGTCCGGTGCCAACAGGAAGAACGGGTTCTTAATCGCTTCCGGGTTCTTTAACAACAGAGCGCCCTGGCCAAAGTAATTAAGAGTTAATGAAGGCAATACGACGGTGAACCACGCCAGGCGAATCGGGAACTTACCAAAGTGCCCCATATCAGCGTACAGCGCCTCGACACCGGTAATCGACAGCACCACTGCCCCTAACGCAATAAACGAAACCGTTTTGTATTCAAGGAAGAAATGCACCGCCCACATCGGATTCAGCGCATGCAGCACTTCCGGGTTAGCAATAATGCTACGTAACCCCAGCCCTGCCAGAATCAAAAACCAGGTCAGCATGATCGGCGCAAACAGCTTACCGACCATAGCCGTGCCATGTTTTTGAATCATAAATAATAAAGTGAGAACGATAATTGAGAGGGGAACTATCCAGGTATCCAGCTGCGGGGCGACGATTTCCAGACCTTCAATGGCAGACATCACCGAAATAGCGGGTGTTATGACGACTTCACCATAGAAAAAGCTGCCGCCGATTAGCCCCATAATCACCAGCATTGATGTGGTTCGCGCCGACGTATTACGCCCGGCAAGCGACATCAACGTCAGGATCCCCCCTTCACCGGCGTTATCTGCCCGCATCACGAAGGTGAGATATTTAATGGAAACCACAAAGATTAGCAGCCAGAAGATCAGCGATAAAAAGCCAAACACGGCATCGCGTTCAACGCCAAAACCAAACTGGCCGGACAAACATTCACGAAGTGTATATAACGGGCTGGTACCAATATCGCCGTAGACAACTCCAATCGCCGCGAGGGTAATCGCGGGCAATGATTGCTTATTATCAGTGCTCATAGACTAGTCTTTCGTTGAAATATGAAATGTGTGCTTAGTCCCTTGGCCCACAAAAAAGCGCACAGTATGCACGATTAACGGCAAAATCGTACTCCTAAATGCGGCCACATTAACCTGGCTCAAAGAAAAATAACCCCCCTTTGAGACTATTTTAGCCACCAGCAAGAAACGTCTATACTCGCAATTTACGCAGAACTTTTGACGAAAGGACGCCACTTCATTATGGCTCACCCTCATTTATTAGCGGAAAGAATTTCCCGCCTGAGCAGTTCGTTGGAAAAGGGGCTTTATGAACGTAGCCACGCCATCCGCTTGTGTTTATTAGCGGCATTAAGTGGTGAAAGTGTGTTCCTCCTTGGCCCGCCAGGCATTGCCAAAAGTTTGATCGCTCGGCGCTTAAAATTCGCCTTTCAGAATGCCCGCGCGTTTGAATATCTGATGACCCGCTTCTCCACGCCGGAAGAGGTTTTTGGTCCCCTTTCTATTCAGGCGCTAAAAGATGAAGGGCGCTATGAACGTTTAACCAGCGGTTACCTGCCGGAAGCAGAAATCGTCTTTCTGGATGAGATCTGGAAAGCGGGCCCGGCAATTCTTAATACCTTGCTCACCGCCATTAACGAGCGCCAGTTCCGCAACGGTGCACACGTAGAAAAAATCCCGATGCGTCTGCTGGTGGCGGCCTCCAACGAGCTGCCGGAAGCAGACAGCAGTCTGGAAGCGTTATATGACCGCATGCTGATTCGTCTGTGGTTAGATAAAGTGCAGGATAAAGCGAATTTCCGCTCCATGCTGACCAGTCAACAGGATGAAAATGACAATCCGGTTCCTGCCTCCTTGCAGGTCACAGATGAAGAATATGAACGCTGGCAGAAAGAGATTGGTGAAATTACGCTGCCCGATCATGTATTTGAGCTGATTTTTATGCTGCGCCAGCAACTGGATAAATTACCGGATGCGCCTTATGTCTCGGATCGTCGCTGGAAAAAAGCGATCCGCTTATTGCAGGCCAGCGCCTTTTTTAGCGGTCGCAGTGCTGTTGCCCCGGTAGATCTCATTTTGCTGAAAGATTGCCTGTGGTATGACGCGCAAAGCCTGAATTTGATACAACAACAAATTGATGTATTGATGACCGGTCATGCCTGGCAACAGCAAGGGATGTTGACCCGCCTGGGCGCGATTGTGCAACGTCACCTGCAACTACAGCAGCAACAAAGCGATAAAACAGCCTTAACGGTAATTCGTCTGGGCGGCATTTTCAGCCGTCGTCAGCAGTATCAACTCCCTGTTAACGTTACTGCTTCCACTCTGACTCTGCTGCTGCAAAAACCGTTAAAACTGCATGATATGGAAGTGGTTCATATCTCCTTTGAGCGTAGCGCGCTGGAACAGTGGCTGAGCAGAGGTGGTGAAATTCGCGGCAAACTGAACGGTATCGGCTTTGCCCAGAAATTGAATCTGGAAGTTGATAGCGCCCAACATCTTGTCGTACGCGATGTAAGTTTACAAGGCAGTACGCTGGCACTTCCCGGTTCATCTGCTGAAGGTCTGCCAGGTGAAATAAAACAACAACTGGAAGAGCTTGAAAGCGACTGGCGCAAGCAACACGCTTTATTCAGCGAACAGCAAAAATGTCTGTTTATCCCTGGCGACTGGTTAGGTCGCATTGAAGCCAGCCTACAGGATGTCGGCACCCAGATTCGCCAGGCACAACAATGCTAACGCTGGATACGCTTAATGTGATGCTGGCCGTCAGCGAAGAGGGATTGATCGAAGAGATGATCATCGCGCTGCTGGCCTCACCGCAGCTGGCAGTCTTCTTTGAAAAATTCCCACGACTGAAGGCGGCAATCACTGATGATGTTCCCCGCTGGCGTGAGGCACTGCGCAGTCGGCTGAAAGATGCCCGAGTCCCGCCGGAACTCACCGAAGAGGTGATGTGCTATCAGGAAAGCCAGCTCCTCTCCACGCCGCAGTTTATTGTGCAGCTACCACAGATCCTGGACTTACTGCATCGTCTGAATTCCCCATGGGCAGAACAAGCCCGACAGTTGGTTGATGCTAACAGCACGATCACTTCAGCGTTACACACACTTTTTCTCCAGCGTTGGCGTTTAAGTCTGATCGTGCAAGCAACGACGTTAAATCAACAGCTATTAGAAGAAGAACGCGAACAACTGTTGAGTGAAGTTCAGGAACGCATGACGCTGAGCGGGCAACTTGAACCGATTCTCGCAGATAACAATACCGCAGCTGGTCGTCTGTGGGATATGAGCGCCGGTCAGCTTAAACGTGGTGACTATCAGTTGATTGTGAAATACGGTGAATTTCTTAACGAACAGCCGGAACTGAAACGCCTGGCAGAACAGTTGGGGCGTTCCCGGGAAGCCAAATCAATACCGCGCAACGATGCGCAGATGGAAACCTTCCGCACCATGGTGCGCGAACCGGCGACAGTTCCTGAGCAGGTTGATGGTCTGCAACAAAGCGACGATATTTTACGTCTCCTGCCGCCAGAACTGGCGACACTGGGGATAACGGAACTGGAGTATGAGTTTTACCGTCGGCTGGTGGAAAAACAGTTGCTCACCTATCGCCTGCACGGTGAGTCGTGGCGTGAAAAAGTTATCGAACGCCCGGTAGTCCATAAAGATTACGACGAACAGCCGCGCGGACCGTTTATTGTCTGCGTGGATACTTCCGGCTCAATGGGCGGCTTTAATGAACAGTGTGCGAAAGCGTTCTGCCTGGCCTTGATGCGCATTGCTCTCGCTGAAAACCGGCGCTGCTATATTATGCTATTTTCCACCGAGATCGTCCGTTATGAGCTTTCAGGCCCACAAGGTATTGAGCAAGCGATCCGCTTTTTAAGTCAGCAGTTTCGTGGTGGCACCGATCTTGCCAGTTGTTTTCGCGCCATTATGGAACGCTTGCAAAGTCGGGAGTGGTTTGACGCCGATGCGGTGGTGATTTCTGATTTTATCGCCCAGCGGTTGCCTGACGACGTGACGAGCAAAGTGAAAGAGTTGCAGCGGGTACATCAGCATCGCTTTCATGCCGTGGCGATGTCGGCACATGGCAAACCCGGCATCATGCGCATTTTCGATCATATCTGGCGCTTTGATACCGGGATGCGAAGCCGCCTGCTCAGACGCTGGCGGCGATAAACAATTACAGCAGAGAAGGGACGCTCTCGCGAACAGCTGCCGGCCATACACCACACTGAACCTGGCCGATATGTGGCAGTTGCAGCAGCAGCATGGTCAAACGAGACTGCCCGATACCGCCGCCGATGGTCTGCGGCATTTCACCGCGCAGCAGCGCCTGATGCCACTCCAGCTGCAGACGATCTTCATCACCGGTCAGCGCCAGCTGATGTTTCAACGTATCGGCATCCACGCGGATCCCCATGGAAGAAAGCTCAAACGCATCTTCCAGTACCGGGTTCCATACCAGAATATCGCCGTTCAGACCCGCATGGCCCAGCTCTGACGGGGTGCTCCAGTCATCATAATCCGGTGCGCGTACGTCGTGACGATGACCATCACTCAACTTGCCGCCAATCCCGACGAGGAATACCGCGCCAAGATCTTTCGCAATCGCCCGCTCACGTCCTTTGGCATCGAGATCCGGATAACGAGCCAGTAACTCCTGGCTGTGTACGAAGTGGATCTGATCCGGCAGGAACGGTGCCAGGCCAAACTCTTCGCTAACTGCAGCTTCGGTTGCTTTAATTCCCGCCCAGATCGCCTCTACCGTGCTTTTCAGAGTCGAGAATTGACGCTCGCCGTCGCCCATTACGCGTTCCCAGTCCCACTGGTCAACATAGACCGAGTGCAACGGGGAAAGACGGTCTTCATCGGGGCGAAGGGCTTTCATGTGCGTGTACAGCCCTTCGCCCGCGCTGAAGTCGTGTTGCCCTAAGGTCTGACGTTTCCATTTCGCCAGTGAATGAACCACTTCGAACTGGGCATCAGGCAGAGCTTTCACTTTTACCTGTACCGCTTTTTCACAGCCCGACAAGTTATCCTGCGTGCCATCCCCCACACGGCTAAGAATCGGCGCCTGGACTTCGATCAGCCCCAGACGTTCTTCCAGTTGACGAGAAAAGTGAGATTTCACGAAGCTAATTTGGCGTTGTTTGGCAATGTAAGCGGTTTTCATTTTTTATACTCCTGCGTCCTGTTGCTTATGATTAAGCAACAAAAACCGACACACATGCAATAATCATTCAATAAAAAGCCTAACTCACTTTTGATTCATTAAAAAAGAAGGCTAAAATAGAATGAATCATCAATCCGCATAAGAAAATCCTATGGAAAATTATCTGATCGACAATCTGGACCGTGGCATCCTGGAAGCATTAATGGGCAATGCGCGCACCGCTTACGCCGAACTGGCGAAACAATTTGGCGTCAGTCCGGGGACGATTCACGTTCGAGTAGAGAAAATGAAGCAGGCGGGGATCATTACCGGGGCGCGTATTGATGTCAGCCCGAAGCAGCTCGGTTATGACGTAGGCTGCTTTATCGGCATTATATTAAAGAGCGCCAAAGACTATCCTTCCGCGCTGGCAAAGCTGGAAAGCCTCGATGAAGTCACTGAAGCCTATTACACAACCGGCCACTACAGCATCTTTATAAAAGTGATGTGCCGTTCGATCGATGCTCTCCAGCATGTACTTATCAACAAGATCCAAACAATTGATGAAATTCAGTCCACCGAGACACTGATCGTCCTGCAGAACCCGATCATGCGTACCATTAAGCCCTGATCGGCTTTTTTAATCCCATACTTTTCCACAGGTAGATCCCAACGCGTTCACAGCGTACAATACGCCACTCTTAATAAAGGTGGCGGTTTATGGCAGATATCACTCTTATCAGCGGCAGCACCCTCGGCGGTGCCGAATATGTAGCAGAACACCTGGCTGAAAAGCTGGAAGAGGCGGGTTTTACCACCGAAACGCTGCACGGTCCGCTGTTGGAAGATTTATCTGCCTCGGGGATCTGGCTGGTTATCAGCTCAACCCACGGTGCCGGAGATATTCCGGACAACCTTTCTCCTTTCTATGAAGCATTGCAGGAACAGAAGCCCGATCTTTCTGCGGTCCGCTTTGGCGCAATCGGTATTGGTAGTCGTGAATATGACACCTTTTGTGGGGCTATCGATAAACTCGAGGCAGAACTCAAAAATTCCGGTGCAAAACAGACAGGCGAAACACTGAAGATCAACATCCTTGATCACGACATTCCGGAAGATCCGGCAGAAGAATGGCTGGGATCGTGGATTAATTTACTCAAATAAGTATACAGATCGTGCGATTTACTGTGGATAACTCTGTCAGGAAGCTTGGATCAACCGGTAGTTATCCAAAGAACAACCGTTGTTCAGTTTTTGAGTTGTGTATAACCCCTCATTCTGATCCCAGCTTATACGGTCCAGGATCACCGATCATTCACAGTTAATGATCCTTTCCAGGTTGTTGATCTTAAAAGCCGGATCCTTGTTATCCACAGGGAAGTGCGATCCTAATAAGAGATCACAATAGAACAGATCTCTAAATAAATAGATCTTCTTTTTAATACCCAGGATCCCAGGTCTTTCTCAAGCCGACAAAGTTGAGTAGAATCCACGGCCCGGGCTTCAATCCATTTTCATACCGCGTTATGCGAGGCAATCACCATGTTTTATCCGGATCCTTTTGACGTCATCATCATTGGCGGGGGTCATGCAGGCACCGAGGCCGCGATGGCCGCGGCGCGTATGGGTCAACAGACTCTGCTTTTGACACACAATATCGACACTCTGGGGCAGATGAGCTGCAACCCGGCGATCGGCGGTATTGGGAAGGGACATCTGGTAAAAGAAGTGGATGCACTCGGCGGTCTGATGGCGAAAGCGATCGATCAGGCGGGTATCCAGTTTAGGATACTAAACGCAAGCAAGGGACCGGCAGTTCGCGCTACCCGAGCTCAGGCGGATCGTGTGCTCTACCGTCAGGCGGTACGTACGGCGCTGGAGAACCAACCGAACCTGATGATCTTCCAGCAGGCGGTTGAAGATCTTATTGTCGAAAACGATCGTGTAGTTGGCGCTGTTACCCAAATGGGACTGAAGTTCCGTGCCAAAGCCGTCGTGCTCACCGTTGGGACGTTCCTCGACGGTAAAATTCATATCGGTCTGGATAACTACAGCGGTGGCCGTGCTGGTGATCCGCCGTCCATTCCGCTTTCTCGCCGTTTGCGTGAACTGCCGCTGCGCGTTGGTCGTCTGAAAACCGGGACTCCGCCGCGTATTGATGCGCGTACTATCGACTTCAGCGTGCTGGCGCAACAGCATGGCGATAACCCAATGCCGGTATTCTCGTTTATGGGCAATGCGTCCCAGCATCCACAGCAGGTGCCGTGTTATATCACTCATACCAACGAGAAAACCCATGATGTGATCCGCAGTAACCTCGATCGTAGCCCAATGTACGCAGGGGTGATCGAAGGTGTCGGCCCACGCTACTGCCCGTCGATCGAAGACAAAGTCATGCGCTTCGCCGACAGAAATCAGCATCAGATCTTCCTTGAACCGGAAGGGCTGACCTCTAACGAAATTTATCCGAACGGTATCTCCACCAGCCTGCCGTTCGATGTGCAGATGCAAATCGTCCGCTCCATGCAGGGGATGGAAAACGCGAAGATCGTGCGTCCGGGTTATGCCATTGAGTATGACTTCTTCGATCCTCGCGACCTGAAACCGACGCTGGAGAGCAAGTTTATCCAGGGGCTGTTCTTTGCTGGTCAGATTAACGGCACTACCGGTTACGAAGAAGCCGCTGCGCAAGGTTTGCTGGCTGGTCTTAACGCTGCCCGTCTGTCTGCTGACAAAGAAGGTTGGGCTCCGGCGCGTTCTCAGGCGTATCTCGGCGTACTGGTTGATGACCTGTGCACTTTAGGAACCAAAGAACCGTATCGTATGTTTACCTCGCGCGCAGAATATCGTCTGATGCTGCGCGAAGATAATGCGGATCTGCGTTTGACTGAAATTGGTCGTGAACTGGGCCTGGTGGATGACGAACGTTGGGCGCGCTTTAACGAGAAACTTGAGAATATCGAGCGTGAGCGTCAGCGTCTGAAATCGACCTGGGTAACCCCGTCGGCGGAAGCTGCAGCCGAAGTGAATGCTCACCTGACTGCGCCGCTTTCCCGTGAAGCCAGTGGTGAAGATCTGCTGCGTCGTCCGGAAATGACTTATGAAAAATTAACCATGCTGACGCCTTTTGCCCCTGCGTTGACAGACGAACAGGCGGCGGAACAGGTTGAGATTCAGGTTAAATACGAAGGTTATATCGCGCGCCAGCAAGATGAGATCGAAAAGCAGCTGCGTAACGAGAACACCCTGCTACCAGCGACGCTGGATTACCGCCAGGTATCCGGTCTTTCTAACGAAGTGATCGCCAAACTTAACGATCACAAACCGGCTTCTATCGGTCAGGCTTCGCGTATTTCTGGCGTCACGCCTGCGGCCATCTCCATTCTGCTGGTGTGGCTGAAAAAACAGGGTATGCTGCGTCGTAGCGCATAACGCATTAAAAATGCCTGGTAAGCACCCGCTTACCGGGCTACGCATCAAGAACAGGTAATCACCGTGCTCAACAAACTCTCCTCTCTGCTGAAAGACGCAGGAATTTCGCTTACCGATCACCAGAAAAACCAGCTAATTGCCTACGTGAATATGCTGCATAAATGGAATAAAGCGTACAACCTGACTTCGGTCCGCGATCCTAATGAGATGCTGGTACGCCATATTCTCGATAGCATTGTGGTGGCACCGTATCTGCAAGGTGAACGGTTTATCGATGTCGGCACCGGACCAGGACTGCCTGGCATTCCACTCTCTATCGTGCGTCCTGAAGCCCATTTCACGTTGTTGGATAGCCTTGGTAAACGCGTGCGTTTCCTTCGTCAGGTGCAACATGAGCTTAAACTGGCGAATATTGAGCCAGTACAGAGCAGGGTAGAAGAGTTTCCTTCTGAGCCGCCATTTGATGGCGTAATTAGCCGCGCCTTTGCCTCTCTGAACGATATGGTGAGCTGGTGCCACCATCTTCCTGGTGAGCAAGGTCGTTTCTACGCGCTGAAAGGCCAAATACCGGAAGATGAAATCGCTTTGTTGCCCGAAGAATATCAGGTCGAATCAGTGGTTAAACTTCACGTTCCGGCCCTGGATGGCGAACGTCATCTGGTGGTGATTAAAGCAAATAAAATTTAATTTTTATCAAAAAAATCATAAAAAATTGACCGGTTAGACTGTTAACAACAACCAGGTTTTCTACTGATATAACTGGTTACATTTAACGCCACGTTCACTCTTTTGCATCAACAAAGTAACGTGGCTTTTTTTGGTAAGCAGAAAATAAGTCATAAGTGAAAATATCAGTCTGCTAAAAATCGGCGCTAAGAATCATCATTGTCTGTTAAAACATTATTAAAAATGTCAATGGGTGGTTTTTGTTGTGTAAATGTCATTTATTAAAACAGTATCTGTTTTTAGACTGAAATATCATAAACTTGCAAAGGCATCATTTGCCAAGTAAATAAATATGCTGTGCGCGAACATGCTCAATATGTGATCTGAAGCACGCTTTGTCGCCAGTGTTTACGCGTTATTTACAGTTTTTCATGATCGAACAGGGTTTGCAGAAAAGTCGCAATTGTATGCACTGGAAAAATATTTAAACATTTATTCACCTTTTGGCTACTTATTGTTTGAAATCACGGGGGCGCACCGTATAATTTGACCGCTTTTTGATGCTTGACTCTAAGCCTTAAAGAAAGTTTTATACGACACGCGGCATACCTCGAAGGGAGCAGGAGTGAAAAACGTGATGTCTGTGTCGCTCGTGAGTCGAAACGTTGCTCGGAAGCTTCTGCTCGTTCAGTTACTGGTGGTGATAGCAAGTGGATTGCTGTTCAGCCTCAAAGACCCCTTCTGGGGCGTCTCTGCATTAAGTGGAGGCCTGGCAGTCTTTCTGCCTAACGTTTTGTTTATGATATTTGCCTGGCGTCACCAGGCACATACACCAGCGAAAGGCCGGGTGGCCTGGACATTCGCATTTAGCGAAGCTTTTAAAGTTCTGGCGATGTTGGTGTTACTGGTGGTGGCGTTGGCGGTTTTAAAGGCGGTATTCTTGCCGCTGATCGTTACGTGGGTTTTGGTGCTGGTGGTTCAGATACTGGCACCGGCTGTAATTAACAACAAAGGGTAAAAGGCATCATGGCTTCAGAAAATATGACGCCGCAGGATTACATAGGACACCACCTGAATAACCTTCAGCTGGACCTGCGTACATTCTCGCTGGTGGATCCGCATAACCCCCCAGCCACCTTCTGGACAATCAATATTGACTCCATGTTCTTCTCGGTGGTGCTGGGTCTGTTGTTCCTGGTTTTATTCCGTAGTGTAGCCAAAAAGGCGACCAGCGGCGTGCCAGGTAAGTTTCAGACCGCGATTGAGCTGGTGATCGGCTTTGTTAATGGTAGCGTGAAAGACATGTACCATGGCAAGAGCAAGCTGATTGCTCCGCTGGCCCTGACGATTTTCGTCTGGGTATTCCTGATGAACTTGATGGACTTACTGCCTATCGACCTGCTGCCGTACATCGCTGAACATGTACTGGGTCTGCCGGCACTGCGTGTGGTTCCGTCTGCGGACGTGAACGTAACGCTGTCTATGGCACTGGGCGTATTTATCCTGATTCTGTTCTACAGCATCAAAATGAAAGGCATCGGCGGCTTCACGAAAGAGTTGACGCTGCAGCCGTTCAATCACTGGGCGTTCATTCCTGTCAACTTAATCCTTGAAGGGGTAAGCCTGCTGTCCAAACCAGTTTCACTCGGTTTGCGACTGTTCGGTAACATGTATGCCGGTGAGCTGATTTTCATTCTGATTGCTGGTCTGTTGCCGTGGTGGTCACAGTGGATCCTGAATGTGCCGTGGGCCATTTTCCACATCCTGATCATTACGCTGCAAGCCTTCATCTTCATGGTTCTGACGATCGTCTATCTGTCGATGGCGTCTGAAGAACATTAATTTACCAACACTACTACGTTTTAACTGAAACAAACTGGAGACTGTCATGGAAAACCTGAATATGGATCTGCTGTACATGGCTGCCGCTGTGATGATGGGTCTGGCGGCAATCGGTGCTGCGATCGGTATCGGCATCCTCGGGGGTAAATTCCTGGAAGGCGCAGCGCGTCAACCTGATCTGATTCCTCTGCTGCGTACTCAGTTCTTTATCGTTATGGGTCTGGTGGATGCTATCCCGATGATCGCTGTAGGTCTGGGTCTGTACGTGATGTTCGCTGTCGCGTAGTAAGCGTTGCTTTTATTTAAAGAGCAATATCAGAACGTTAACTAAATAGAGGCATTGTGCTGTGAATCTTAACGCAACAATCCTCGGCCAGGCCATCGCGTTTGTCCTGTTCGTTCTGTTCTGCATGAAGTACGTATGGCCGCCATTAATGGCAGCCATCGAAAAACGTCAAAAAGAAATTGCTGACGGCCTTGCTTCCGCAGAACGAGCACATAAGGACCTTGACCTTGCAAAGGCCAGCGCGACCGACCAGCTGAAAAAAGCGAAAGCGGAAGCCCAGGTAATCATCGAGCAGGCGAACAAACGCCGCTCGCAGATTCTGGACGAAGCTAAAGCTGAAGCAGAGCAGGAACGTACTAAAATCGTGGCCCAGGCGCAGGCGGAAATTGAAGCCGAGCGTAAACGTGCCCGTGAAGAGCTGCGTAAGCAAGTTGCTATCCTGGCTGTTGCTGGCGCCGAGAAGATCATCGAACGTTCCGTGGATGAAGCTGCTAACAGCGACATCGTGGATAAACTTGTCGCTGAACTGTAAGGAGGGAGGGGCTGATGTCTGAATTTATTACGGTAGCTCGCCCCTACGCCAAAGCAGCTTTTGACTTTGCCGTCGAACACCAAAGTGTAGAACGCTGGCAGGACATGCTGGCGTTTGCCGCCGAGGTAACCAAAAACGAACAAATGGCAGAGCTTCTCTCTGGCGCGCTTGCGCCAGAAACGCTCGCCGAGTCGTTTATCGCAGTTTGTGGTGAGCAACTGGACGAAAACGGTCAGAACCTGATTCGGGTTATGGCTGAAAATGGTCGTCTTAATGCGCTCCCGGATGTTCTGGAGCAGTTTATTCACCTGCGTGCTGTGAGTGAGGCTACCGCTGAGGTAGACGTCATTTCCGCTGCCGCGTTGAGTGAACAACAGCTCGCGAAAATTTCTGCTGCGATGGAAAAACGTCTGTCACGCAAAGTTAAGCTGAATTGCAAAATCGATAAGTCTGTAATGGCAGGCGTTATCATCCGAGCGGGTGATATGGTCATTGATGGCAGCGTACGCGGTCGTCTTGAGCGCCTTGCAGACATCTTGCAGTCTTAAGGGGACTGGAGCATGCAACTGAATTCCACCGAAATCAGCGAACTGATCAAGCAGCGCATTGCTCAGTTCAATGTTGTGAGTGAAGCTCACAACGAAGGTACTATTGTTTCTGTAAGTGACGGTGTTATCCGCATCCACGGCCTGGCCGATTGTATGCAGGGTGAAATGATCTCCCTGCCGGGTAACCGTTACGCTATCGCACTGAACCTCGAGCGTGACTCTGTAGGTGCGGTTGTTATGGGTCCGTACGCTGACCTTGCCGAAGGCATGAAAGTTAAGTGTACTGGCCGTATCCTGGAAGTTCCGGTTGGCCGTGGCCTGCTGGGCCGTGTGGTTAACACTCTGGGTGCACCAATCGACGGTAAAGGTCCGCTGGATCACGACGGCTTTTCTGCTGTAGAAGCTATCGCCCCGGGCGTTATCGAACGTCAGTCCGTAGATCAGCCGGTACAGACCGGTTATAAAGCCGTTGACTCCATGATCCCAATCGGTCGTGGTCAGCGTGAATTGATCATCGGTGACCGTCAGACCGGTAAAACCGCACTGGCAATCGATGCCATCATTAACCAGCGCGATTCCGGTATCAAATGTATCTATGTCGCTATCGGCCAGAAAGCGTCCACTATTTCTAACGTGGTACGTAAACTGGAAGAGCACGGCGCACTGGCTAACACCATCGTTGTGGTAGCAACCGCGTCTGAATCCGCTGCACTGCAATACTTGGCGCCGTATGCCGGTTGCGCAATGGGCGAATACTTCCGTGACCGCGGTGAAGATGCGCTGATCATTTACGATGACCTGTCTAAACAGGCTGTTGCTTACCGTCAGATCTCCTTGCTGCTCCGTCGTCCGCCAGGACGTGAAGCATTCCCGGGCGACGTATTCTACCTCCACTCTCGTCTGCTGGAGCGTGCTGCGCGTGTTAACGCCGAATACGTTGAAGCCTTCACCAAAGGTGAAGTGAAAGGGAAAACCGGTTCTCTGACCGCGCTGCCGATTATCGAAACTCAGGCGGGTGACGTTTCTGCGTTCGTTCCGACTAACGTAATCTCCATTACCGATGGTCAGATCTTCCTGGAAACCAACCTGTTCAACGCCGGTATTCGTCCTGCGGTTAACCCGGGTATTTCCGTATCCCGTGTTGGTGGTGCAGCACAGACCAAGATCATGAAAAAACTGTCCGGTGGTATCCGTACCGCTCTGGCACAGTATCGTGAACTGGCAGCGTTCTCTCAGTTTGCATCCGACCTTGACGATGCAACACGTAAGCAGCTTGACCACGGTCAGAAAGTGACCGAACTGCTGAAACAGAAACAGTATGCGCCGATGTCCGTTGCGCAGCAGTCTCTGGTTCTGTTCGCAGCAGAACGTGGTTACCTGGCGGATGTTGAACTGTCGAAAATCGGCAGCTTCGAAGCCGCTCTGCTGGCTTACGTCGACCGTGATCACGCTCCGTTGATGCAAGAGATCAACCAGACCGGTGGCTACAACGACGAAATCGAAGGCAAGCTGAAAGGCATCCTCGATTCCTTCAAAGCAACCCAATCCTGGTAACGTCTGGCGGCTTGCCTTAGGGCAGGCCGCAAGGCATTGAGGAGAAGCTCATGGCCGGCGCAAAAGAGATACGTAGTAAGATCGCAAGCGTCCAGAACACGCAAAAGATCACTAAAGCGATGGAGATGGTCGCCGCTTCCAAAATGCGTAAATCGCAGGATCGCATGGCGGCCAGCCGTCCTTATG
Source organism: Escherichia sp. KS167_9B (assembly GCF_030295215.1). Taxonomy (NCBI): domain Bacteria; kingdom Pseudomonadati; phylum Pseudomonadota; class Gammaproteobacteria; order Enterobacterales; family Enterobacteriaceae; genus Escherichia; species Escherichia sp. KS167_9B. Next base: position 4,577,147 of record NZ_AP025754.1, on the reverse strand, counting down.
CAGAAACCATGCGCAAAGTGATTGGTCACCTTGCACACGGTAATCTGGAATATAAGCACCCATACCTGGAAGACCGCGACGTTAAACGCGTAGGCTACCTGGTGGTGTCGACCGACCGTGGTTTGTGCGGTGGTTTGAACATTAACCTGTTCAAAAAACTGCTGGCGGAAATGAAGACCTGGACCGACAAAGGCGTTCAATGCGACCTCGCAATGATCGGCTCGAAAGGCGTGTCGTTCTTCAACTCCGTGGGCGGCAATGTTGTTGCCCAGGTCACCGGCATGGGGGATAACCCTTCCCTGTCCGAACTGATCGGTCCGGTAAAAGTGATGTTGCAGGCCTACGACGAAGGCCGTCTGGACAAGCTTTACATTGTCAGCAACAAATTTATTAACACCATGTCTCAGGTTCCGACCATCAGCCAGCTGCTGCCGTTACCGGCATCAGATGATGATGATCTGAAACATAAATCCTGGGATTACCTGTACGAACCCGATCCGAAGGCGTTGCTGGATACCCTGCTGCGTCGTTATGTCGAATCTCAGGTTTATCAGGGCGTGGTTGAAAACCTGGCCAGCGAGCAGGCCGCCCGTATGGTGGCGATGAAAGCCGCGACCGACAATGGCGGCAGCCTGATTAAAGAGCTGCAGTTGGTATACAACAAAGCTCGTCAGGCCAGCATTACTCAGGAACTCACCGAGATCGTCTCGGGGGCCGCCGCGGTTTAAACAGGTTATTTCGTAGAGGATTTAAGATGGCTACTGGAAAGATTGTCCAGGTAATCGGCGCCGTAGTTGACGTCGAATTCCCTCAGGATGCCGTACCGCGCGTGTACGATGCTCTTGAGGTGCAAAATGGTAATGAGCGTCTGGTGCTGGAAGTTCAGCAGCAGCTCGGCGGCGGTATCGTGCGTACCATCGCAATGGGTTCCTCCGACGGTCTGCGTCGCGGTCTGGATGTAACAGACCTCGAACACCCGATCGAAGTCCCGGTAGGTAAAGCGACTCTGGGCCGTATCATGAACGTACTGGGTGAACCGGTCGACATGAAAGGCGAGATCGGTGAAGAAGAGCGTTGGGCGATTCACCGCGCAGCACCTTCCTACGAAGAGCTGTCAAACTCTCAGGAACTGCTGGAAACCGGTATCAAAGTTATCGACCTGATGTGTCCGTTCGCTAAGGGCGGTAAAGTCGGTCTGTTCGGTGGTGCGGGTGTAGGTAAAACCGTAAACATGATGGAGCTTATTCGTAACATCGCGATCGAGCACTCCGGTTACTCTGTGTTTGCGGGCGTAGGTGAACGTACTCGTGAGGGTAACGACTTCTACCACGAAATGACCGACTCCAACGTTATCGACAAAGTATCCCTGGTATATGGCCAGATGAACGAGCCGCCGGGAAACCGTCTGCGCGTTGCACTGACCGGCCTGACCATGGCTGAGAAATTCCGTGACGAAGGTCGTGACGTTCTGCTGTTCGTTGACAACATCTATCGTTACACCCTGGCCGGTACGGAAGTATCCGCACTGCTGGGCCGTATGCCTTCAGCGGTAGGTTATCAGCCGACTCTGGCGGAAGAGATGGGCGTTCTTCAGGAACGTATCACCTCCACCAAAACTGGTTCTATCACCTCCGTACAGGCGGTATACGTACCTGCGGATGACTTGACTGACCCGTCTCCGGCAACCACCTTTGCGCACCTTGACGCAACCGTGGTACTGAGCCGTCAGATCGCGTCTCTGGGTATCTACCCGGCTGTTGACCCGCTGGACTCTACCAGCCGTCAGCTGGACCCGCTGGTGGTTGGTCAGGAACACTACGACACCGCGCGTGGCGTTCAGTCCATCCTGCAACGTTATCAGGAACTGAAAGACATCATCGCCATCCTGGGTATGGATGAACTGTCTGAAGAAGACAAACTGGTGGTAGCGCGCGCTCGTAAGATCCAGCGCTTCCTGTCCCAGCCGTTCTTCGTGGCAGAAGTATTCACCGGTTCTCCGGGTAAATACGTCTCCCTGAAAGACACCATCCGTGGCTTTAAAGGCATCATGGAAGGCGAATACGATCACCTGCCGGAGCAGGCGTTCTACATGGTCGGTTCCATCGAAGAAGCAGTGGAAAAAGCCAAAAAACTTTAACGCCTTAATCGGAGGGTGATATGGCAATGACTTACCACCTGGACGTCGTCAGCGCAGAGCAACAAATGTTCTCTGGTCTGGTCGAGAAAATCCAGGTAACGGGTAGCGAAGGTGAACTGGGCATTTACCCGGGCCACGCACCGCTGCTCACCGCCATTAAGCCTGGTATGATTCGCATCGTGAAACAGCACGGTCACGAAGAGTTTATCTATCTGTCTGGCGGCATTCTTGAAGTGCAGCCTGGCAACGTGACCGTTCTGGCCGACACCGCAATTCGCGGCCAGGATCTCGACGAAGCGCGAGCCATGGAAGCGAAACGTAAGGCTGAAGAGCACATTAGCAGCTCTCACGGCGACGTAGATTACGCTCAGGCGTCTGCGGAACTGGCCAAAGCGATCGCGCAGTTGCGCGTTATCGAGTTGACCAAAAAAGCGATGTAACACCGGCTTGAAAAGCACAAAAGCCAGTCTGGAAACAGGCTGGCTTTTTTTTACGCGTATTGACCCGTCCTGAAGAGCGTTCACATAGATCCTGCTGATATAAAACCCCCTGTTTCCCGTTTATTCATTGATCGAAATAAGAGCAAAAACATCCACCTGACGCTTAAATGAAGGTATTGCCTTAATTTTCTGCAGACAAAAGGCGTGACGATGGTCGAAAATGGCGCTTTCGTCAGCGGGGATAATCCGTTATTGAACAATTTATCCTCTGTCCATTTCACGATGAAAAAAATGTAGTTTTTTCAAGGTGAAGCGGTTTAAATTCGTTCTCAAATTACAGTCAGGACGCGTATGTTGAATAATGCTATGAGCGTAGTGATCCTTGCCGCAGGTAAAGGCACGCGCATGTATTCCGATCTTCCGAAAGTGCTGCATACCCTTGCCGGGAAAGCGATGGTTCAGCATGTCATTGATGCTGCGAATGAATTAGGCGCAGCGCACGTTCACCTGGTTTACGGTCACGGCGGTGAGCTGCTTAAACAGGCGCTGAAAGACGACAACCTGAACTGGGTGCTTCAGGCAGAACAGCTGGGTACGGGTCATGCAATGCAGCAGGCCGCACCTTTCTTTGCCGATGATGAAGACATTTTAATGCTCTACGGCGACGTGCCGCTGATCTCTGTTGAAACACTCCAGCGCCTGCGTGATGCTAAACCGCAGGGCGGCATTGGTCTGCTGACGGTGAAACTGGATGATCCGACCGGTTATGGACGTATCACCCGTGAAAACGGCAAAGTTACCGGCATTGTTGAGCACAAAGATGCCACCGACGAGCAGCGTCAGATTCAGGAGATCAACACCGGTATTCTGATCGCCAACGGCGCAGATATGAAACGCTGGCTGGTGAAGCTGACCAATAATAATGCGCAGGGCGAATACTACATCACCGACATTATTGCGCTGGCGTATCAGGAAGGACGTGAAATTGTTGCCGTTCATCCGCAACGTTTAAGCGAAGTAGAAGGCGTGAATAACCGCCTGCAACTCTCGCGTCTGGAGCGTGTTTATCAATCCGAACAAGCTGAAAAACTGCTGTTAGCAGGCGTTATGCTGCGCGATCCGGCGCGTTTTGATCTACGCGGTACGCTAACTCACGGGCGCGATGTTGAAATTGATACTAACGTTATCATCGAGGGCAACGTGACTCTCGGTAATCGTGTGAAAATCGGCACCGGTTGCGTGATTAAAAACAGCGTGATTGGCGATGATTGCGAAATTAGCCCGTATACCGTTGTGGAAGATGCGAATCTGGCAGCGGCCTGTACCATTGGCCCGTTTGCCCGTCTGCGTCCTGGTGCTGAGTTGCTGGAAGGCGCACACGTCGGTAACTTCGTTGAGATGAAAAAAGCGCGTCTGGGTAAAGGCTCGAAAGCAGGTCATCTGACTTACCTGGGGGATGCGGAAATTGGCGATAACGTCAACATCGGCGCAGGAACCATTACCTGCAACTACGATGGTGCCAATAAATTTAAAACCATTATTGGCGACGATGTGTTTGTTGGATCCGATACTCAGCTGGTGGCCCCGGTAACGGTAGGCAAAGGCGCAACCATTGCTGCGGGTACAACTGTGACGCGTAATGTTGGCGAAAATGCTCTGGCAATCAGCCGTGTGCCGCAGTCGCAAAAAGAAGGCTGGCGTCGTCCGGTAAAGAAAAAGTAATTCTGGCCGGGTAATCCGGTCATATGGGATGAGGAGATAACATAATCTCCCGCCCACAAGCAGTAACTATAAAAATAACCCCACTCTCTACAAAGGCTCGGGGCGCCCGAAAAACGGGCATACAGGTTGACCGACAACGATATAAATCGGAATCAAAAACTATGTGTGGAATTGTTGGCGCGATCGCGCAACGTGATGTAGCAGAAATCCTTCTTGAAGGTTTACGTCGTCTGGAATACCGCGGATATGACTCTGCCGGTCTGGCGGTTGTAGATGCAGAAGGTCATATGACCCGCCTGCGTCGCCTCGGTAAAGTCCAGATGCTGGCCCAGGCAGCGGAAGAACATCCTCTGCATGGCGGCACCGGGATTGCTCACACTCGCTGGGCGACGCACGGCGAACCTTCAGAAGTGAATGCGCATCCGCATGTTTCTGAACACATTGTGGTGGTGCATAACGGCATCATCGAAAACCATGAACCGCTGCGTGAAGCGTTAAAAGCACGTGGCTATACCTTCGTTTCTGAAACCGACACCGAAGTGATTGCACACCTGGTGAACTGGGAGCTGAAACAAGGCGGTACTCTGCGTGAGGCTGTTCTGCGTGCTATTCCGCAACTGCGCGGCGCGTACGGTACGGTAATTATGGACTCCCGTCACCCGGATACCCTGCTGGCGGCTCGTTCTGGTAGCCCGCTGGTGATTGGCCTGGGCATGGGCGAAAACTTTATTGCTTCTGACCAGTTGGCGCTGTTGCCAGTGACCCGTCGCTTTATCTTCCTTGAAGAAGGCGATATTGCGGAAATCACTCGCCGTTCGGTAAACATCTTCGATAAAACTGGCGCGGAAGTGAAACGTCAGGATATCGAATCCAATCTGCAATATGACGCGGGCGATAAAGGTATTTACCGCCACTACATGCAGAAAGAGATCTACGAACAGCCGAACGCGATCAAAAACACCCTTACCGGGCGTATCAGCCACGGCCAGGTGGACCTAAGCGAGCTGGGGCCGAACGCTGACGAACTGCTGTCGAAGGTTGAGCATATTCAGATCCTCGCCTGTGGTACTTCTTACAACTCCGGTATGGTTTCCCGTTACTGGTTTGAATCGCTGGCAGGTATTCCGTGCGACGTTGAAATCGCCTCTGAATTCCGCTATCGCAAATCTGCTGTGCGTCGCAATAGCTTGATGATCACTCTGTCGCAGTCTGGCGAAACCGCGGATACCCTGGCGGGCCTGCGTCTGTCGAAAGAGCTGGGATATTTGGGCTCGCTGGCAATTTGTAACGTTCCGGGTTCTTCTCTGGTACGTGAATCCGATCTGGCGCTGATGACCAACGCAGGTACTGAAATCGGCGTGGCGTCCACCAAAGCATTTACCACTCAGCTAACTGTGCTGTTGATGCTGGTGGCGAAACTGTCTCGCCTGAAAGGTCTGGATGCCTCCATTGAGCATGATATCGTGCATGGTCTGCAGGCGCTGCCGAACCGTATTGAGCAGATGCTGTCTCAGGACAAACGCATTGAAGCTCTGGCGGAAGATTTCTCTGACAAACACCACGCGCTGTTCCTGGGCCGTGGCGATCAGTATCCAATTGCGCTGGAAGGCGCATTGAAGCTGAAAGAGATCTCTTATATTCATGCGGAAGCCTACGCAGCAGGCGAACTGAAACACGGTCCGCTGGCGCTGATTGACGCCGATATGCCGGTTATCGTCGTCGCACCGAACAACGAATTGCTGGAAAAACTGAAATCCAACATTGAAGAAGTTCGTGCGCGTGGTGGTCAACTGTACGTCTTCGCCGATCAGGATGCTGGTTTTGTCGGTAGCGATAACATGCACATCATCGAGATGCCGCATGTGGAAGAGGTTATTGCACCGATCTTCTACACTGTTCCGCTGCAGTTACTGGCTTATCACGTCGCGCTGATCAAAGGCACCGACGTTGACCAGCCGCGTAACCTGGCAAAATCGGTTACGGTTGAGTAATTTTCATCATTGATATAAAGGGCTGCCGACGGGCGGCCTTTTTTTTATAAAGGGTATCAGTGGGTTATTATTGATGCGAAAATTAATATAAATATATTCTGAATTATTGGTGATGTCCGATAATACACTTGATTTTTTACTGTTTTAATAATATCTAAATAATAAATTTATATTTAATTTTGCATAATTAATATTATTTTTAGATAAAAATACCCCATTGGTGTACTATGCCTCTGAATCATAAATACACTTATTAATTTAAGTGATGATTTAGACTGAAGGATATATTATATCAATGGAGTTCGTATGAAACGTAATATTATTGGTGGTGCACTTACGCTGGCATCTTTAATGTTAGCCGGAAATGCACTTGCAGAAGATGGCGTTGTTCACTTTGTCGGTGAAATTGTCGATAGCACATGTGAAGTGACTTCCGATACCGCCGATCAAACTGTTCCTCTTGGTAAGGTCAACAAAAGTGCGTTTTCAGGAGTAGGCAGCCTGGCGTCACCACAGCAATTTAGTATTAAACTGGAAAAATGTCCGTCAACCTATACTGAGGCAGCCGTTCGTTTTGATGGTACCGAAGCACCTGGCGGAGACGGTGATCTGAAAGTAGGTACACCTATTACTGCGAGCAATCCAGGTGATTATACTGGCACAGGTGCTGCAATAGTTGCTACTGGCGTCGGCATCCGTATATTTAACCAGTCCGATAACTCTCAGGTTAAACTCTATAACGACTCCGCCTATACCGCTATCGACGGTGACGGCAAGGCTGAAATGAAGTTTATTGCACGCTATGTTGCTACCAATGCGACCGTAACGGCAGGTACAGCGAACGCTGATTCACAATTTACCGTCGAATATAAGAAATAATTAATTCAGGGCCTTTTTATTCAGTTGGCTTTGGCCAGGGAGTCGTTATGTCCAGAAAAAGTTGTCTAATCAGGCTCTTTAAAGCAATAATTTCGCATAACTTATTAGTTTTAATTCTACTAAGCGCCTATTTAGTCCGGCCGGCATTAACCTATGCTGGTGTTGTTATTGGCGGTACACGAGTCGTTTATGTGAGCAATGATGCAGATAAATCTATTTCTGTATTTAGTAAAGAAGAAAAAATTCCTTACCTCATCCAGGCGTGGGTGGACCCATTTAATAAAGATGATAAAACTAAAGCGCCATTTATTGTTATTCCGCCGGTATCACGTTTAGAGCCCGCGCAAGAAAAAATATTACGTATTGTCCACACCAAAGGTTTGTCATTACCAGAGGATCGTGAGTCTGTCTTCTGGCTAAATATCAAAAACATTCCGCCCTCTGCGAGCAACAAAGAAGCGAATTCGCTGGAAATCGCCGTTAAAACGCGAATTAAGCTGTTCTGGAGACCGGCATCTATCCGCATGATTCCCGAAAATGCCGCACCAAAGGTGAAGTGGCATCGGGAAGGCCGAAATCTTATTGCTGAGAACCCTAACCCGATTCATATCAGCGTGATGGATGTCATTGTTGATGGCCATGATGTGCCTCTCAACATGATCCGACCTTTCGAGACGCTCACATTACCGTTGCCTGCTAATTCTTCGGGTAGCCAAATGACCTGGCGATTTATTAATGACTACGGCGCGATAAGCGAGCCAATAAAGCAAGCGTTGTAAGCATTGCATAAGGATAGGCGAATTATGGTTACGACCAGAATAGCGGTTGGTCTGACGGCAGGGACGTGTCTCGTTTTCTCGCAAAGCCTGATGGCCGAGGTCAGCGTATTTAATCCGGCGCTGCTGGAAATAGACCATCAATCCGGAGTCGATATTCGCCAGTTTAACAAAGCGAATCACATACCTCCCGGCGCCTACAGTGTTGATATTTTTATCAATGGCAAAATGTTCGAGCGTCAGGATGTGACTTTTGTTCAGGATAACCCTGATGCCGATCTGCACGCTTGCTTTGTCGCGGTAAAAAAAACGCTGACTTCCTTTGGCGTAAAAGTTGACGCGCTGAAAGCGCTCAATAAGGTGGATGACAAGGCCTGTATTGACCCTGCACCACGCATTGAAGGCTCAACCTGGCAACTGGACAGCGATAAGCTGCAACTGAATATCACCATTCCCCAGATCTATATGGATGCGATGGCTTACGATTACATAAGCCCCACGCGTTGGGATGAGGGAATTAACGCACTGACTATCAACTACGATTTTTCCGGTTCTCATACCCTGCGCTCGGATTACAGCTCTCAGGAGACCGATACCAGTTATCTCAACCTGCGTAACGGACTCAATATTGGGCCGTGGCGACTACGCAATTACAGCACCTTAAACACCACCGATGGTCGTGCGGAATACAACTCTATCAGCACCTGGATACAACGTGATATTGCTGCGTTAAGAAGCCAGATTATGATCGGCGATACGTGGACGGCGAGCGATATTTTCGACAGCACGCAAATCCGTGGTGCACGACTTTATACTGATAAAGATATGTTACCCGCCAGCCAGAATGGCTTCGCGCCTGTGGTTCGTGGGATTGCAAAATCCAACGCCACCGTCATCATTCGGCAGAACGGCTACGTAATTTATCAGTCAGCCGTGCCACAAGGCGCCTTTGAAATCACCGACCTCAATACTGCCAGCTCAGGCGGCGACCTGGATGTAACTATCAAGGAAGAAGATGGTAGTGAACAACGATTCACCCAGCCTTATGCGTCGCTGGCTATCCTCAAACGTGAAGGTCAGACCGATGTAGATGTTAGCGTGGGGGAACTGCGCGATGAAGATGGTTTTACTCCTGACGTGCTTCAGGCACAGATCCTTCATGGCTTGCCCTACGGTTTTACCTTGTATGGCGGCGTACAGGCTGCTGAAAAGTATGGTTCTGTTGCTTTGGGGGTAGGTAAAGATCTCGGTTCTCTGGGAGCCATCTCCTTAGATGTAACACATGCCAGAGCGAAATTTGCTGATGATACGGAAACGGGTCAATCATATCGTTTTCTGTATTCAAAACGTTTTGACGATACAGACACCAGCTTACGCCTGGTTGGCTATCGTTACTCTACCGAAGGCTACTATACCCTCAATGAATGGGCCTCCCGGCAAAATAGTCCCGAAGATTTCTGGCAAACCGGAAACCGTCGCAGCCGTGTGGAAGGAACGTTAACGCAATCGCTGGGCAGAGATTATGGCAACTTATACCTGACATTAAGCCGCCAGCAATATTGGCACACAGATGATGTCGAACGATTAATCCAATTTGGTTACAGCAGTAGCTGGAAGCGCCTCTCGTGGAACGTCTCATGGAGTTATTCCAATACGGCCCGGCAAGGGACGAGTAATAGTTATGCCAATGATAACACCAGCGAACAAATCTACATGCTCTCTTTATCAGTTCCATTATCGGGCTGGTGGGGAAATAGTTATGCCACCTATTCGGTTTCGCAAAATGATGATTCTGGTAGCTCGCATCAACTTGGCCTAAGCGGTACGGCGCTGGAGAAAAATAATCTCTCCTGGAATCTCATGCAGTCCTATAACAGCCGCGATGATCAAGTAGGCGGTAATATGTCGCTGACCTATGACGGTACCTACGGCACGTTAAACGGCAGTTATAACTACAGCCAAAATTCTCAGCGACTCAATTATGGTATCCGGGGTGGCATTCTGGCGCACAGTGAAGGGATAACGTTTAGCCAGGAACTGGGTGAAACCATTGCCCTTATTAAAGCACCGGGAGCCGCAGGTCTGGAAATTGATAATATGCGCGGGGCGGCAACAGACTGGCGTGGTTACACGGTTAAGACACAGCTAAATCCTTATGATGAAAACCGGGTAGCGATCAGCGACAACTATTTCTCTAAGTCGAATGTTGAACTCGATAATACCGTCGTTACGATGGTTCCTACCCGCGGCGCGGTGGTTAAAGCGGAGTTTGTGACGCATGTGGGTTACCGCGTTCTCTTCAGAGTGGTAAATGCAAATGGTAAACCGGCACCTTTTGGCGCCATTGCCTCAGTTCAAAACACAAGTACCGCCGATTCAGGAATAGTCGGTGATTCTGGTGAGCTTTATCTCTCGGGTCTGTCAGATAAAGGGCAGGTCACTTTATCCTGGGGAGGAGACGCAGTCACGAAATGTACCTTTGGCTACTCACTTTCAGTACCAGAAAATGAGAATGGTTTAATTGAGCAGAGTGTCACCTGTAATTAAAGGTTTTTTATGAGAAATAATATTCTGTTGTGGTGTTTTTCTATTGTCGCCATTTTTTACACGAGTACGACTCTTGCGGCCCCTCAAGGTATCTGTACTCCGGATAATGGCGTTTTTCATAGTGTGCTTGATTTTCCTGGATATGTTATTACGGCAACTCAGAATAAAGCGGGGTCCACATTTAATACAACAGTAACTAATGGCGGGTCTTATCCGGCACACTGTCACTGTAATACAGGAAAGGTCGGTGAATTTCCCTATATTTACTACACGGCAAAAATAAATGATGCTTTAAGTTATGCTGGGGTTCATTCTAATGTAAATTACTATAATCTTAATCCACATCTGGATGTGGGTATAGCAATTGATCTTTTGGGGGTCGGATTTGTTAATGCACCATTCGAGTATCATGCTAATGATCCTGATGTAACTACAGTATATAATTGTGGAAGAGAGGAGCCATTAGATATTTCTAGTGGTGCCAAGGCTAAGGTTTATTTTTATATTAAAAAACCCTTTGCGGGAAAGGTAACTATTCCCACAACGCTTGTTGCGAAGTTGTACGGAACTATCAGCCGTGACACACCGATTGATTATTCGCAGCCGATGGCTGATGTTTATGTTCGTGGAGACATCACTGCGCCACAAAGTTGTGAAATTAATAGTTTACAGCCTATTAATTTTGATTTTAGTACTATTCCAGCCGCAGATTTTTCATCTGTTGTCGGGAGTGCTGTGTCAGCGCATAAAATCACCAAAACTGTCACTATTGAGTGTGAGTATTTAGGAATAATGAATACGGATGATATCACTACCTCTTTTTATGCTACTGAACCCAGTAGCGATAATTCGATGGTTGTAACATCAAACCCAAATGTAGGGATAAAAATCTACGATAAAAATAACAGGGAAATCAACGTCAACGGGGGCGAACTACCAACTGATATGGGAGCAACAAGCGTTATTGGTGAGAAAGCTGGCAATGTAACTTTTTCTGCTGCCCCTGCGAGCCTCACTGGTGCACGACCCGCGCCAGGAACATTTACTGCTACGGCAACTATCACCATCGAAATTGTTCGTTAATCAAAGGACAACGGTGCTCCTCGCACCGTTGTCATCAGACACCTCTTTCTAACCTATTTGCACATGACATGACAAAAAGATGACATGGTTTTTCTTTTTGCCTGGTTATAAAAATCAATAAATTACGCATAAATCTCGTTGTGTCATAAAACTGTCATATTCCATACATATAACTGTCACCTGTTTGTCCTATTTTGCTTCTCGTAGCCAACAAACAATGCTTTATGAATCCTCCCAGGAGACATTATGAAAGTTATGCGTACCACCGTCGCAACTGTTGTCGCCGCGACCTTATCGATGAGCGCTTTCTCTGTGTTTGCAGAAGCAAGCCTGACAGGTGCAGGTGCAACCTTCCCTGCGCCGGTGTATGCCAAATGGGCTGACACTTACCAGAAAGAAACCGGTAATAAAGTTAACTACCAGGGTATCGGTTCTTCCGGCGGCGTAAAACAGATTATCGCCAACACCGTTGATTTCGGTGCTTCTGACGCGCCGCTGTCTGACGAAAAACTGGCTCAGGAAGGTCTGTTCCAGTTCCCGACCGTAATTGGCGGCGTGGTGCTGGCGGTTAACATTCCGGGGCTAAAATCTGGCGAACTGGTGCTGGATGGTAAAACCCTCGGCGACATCTACCTGGGCAAAATCAAAAAGTGGGATGATGAAGCCATCGCCAAACTGAATCCGGGTCTGAAACTGCCTTCACAGAACATTGCTGTAGTGCGCCGCGCAGATGGCTCCGGGACATCCTTCGTCTTCACCAGCTACCTGGCGAAAGTGAACGAAGAATGGAAAAACAACGTTGGTACTGGCTCTACCGTAAAATGGCCAATCGGTCTGGGCGGTAAAGGTAACGACGGTATCGCCGCGTTCGTTCAGCGTCTGCCGGGTGCAATTGGTTACGTTGAATATGCTTACGCTAAGCAGAACAACCTGGCGTACACCAAACTGATCTCCGCTGATGGTAAACCGGTTAGTCCGACCGAAGAAAACTTCGCTAATGCAGCAAAAGGCGCAGACTGGAGCAAAACATTCGCTCAGGATCTGACCAACCAGAAAGGCGAAGATGCATGGCCTATCACTTCTACCACCTTCATTCTGGTCCACAAAGATCAGAAGAAACCTGAGCAGGGTGTAGAAGTGCTGAAGTTCTTCGACTGGGCGTACAAAACAGGGGCTAAACAGGCTAACGACCTGGATTACGCCAGCCTGCCGGATAGCGTAGTTGAACAAGTTCGCGCTGCGTGGAAGACCAATATTAAAGACAGTAGCGGCAAGCCACTGTACTAATAAAACACCATGCCGGATAAGGCATTAACGGCTTATCCGGCATTACAAAATGACTTTGTAAACGCGTTTAACTGAAGAGTAACTTATGGCTGCAACCAAGCCTGCTTTTAACCCACCGGGTAAAAAGGGCGACATAATTTTCAGCGTGCTGGTAAAACTGGCGGCGCTGATTGTGCTATTGATGTTGGGTGGCATTATTGTCTCTCTGATCATCTCCTCCTGGCCGAGCATTCAGAAATTTGGTCTGGCTTTCCTGTGGACCAAAGAGTGGGATGCGCCGAACGATATCTACGGGGCGCTGGTGCCGATCTACGGTACGTTGGTGACCTCGTTTATCGCGCTGCTGATCGCCGTCCCGGTGAGTTTCGGTATCGCCCTGTTCCTGACCGAGCTTGCGCCTGGCTGGCTGAAGCGCCCGCTGGGTATCGCCATTGAGTTGCTGGCAGCCATTCCAAGTATCGTGTACGGCATGTGGGGCCTGTTTATCTTCGCGCCACTGTTCGCCGTTTACTTCCAGGAGCCGGTCGGCAATATCATGTCTAATATCCCGATTGTTGGCGCGCTGTTCTCCGGCCCGGCCTTTGGTATCGGTATCCTTGCGGCAGGCGTGATCCTCGCCATCATGATTATTCCGTACATTGCAGCGGTAATGCGCGATGTATTCGAACAAACCCCGGTGATGATGAAAGAGTCAGCCTACGGTATCGGCTGCACCACCTGGGAAGTTATCTGGCGTATCGTTCTTCCGTTCACCAAAAATGGGGTTATCGGCGGCATCATGCTGGGTCTGGGGCGCGCGCTCGGTGAAACCATGGCGGTGACCTTTATCATCGGTAACACCTACCAGCTCGACAGCGCCTCGCTGTACATGCCGGGCAACAGTATCACCTCTGCGCTGGCGAACGAATTTGCTGAAGCGGAATCCGGTCTGCACGTTGCCGCACTGATGGAACTGGGCCTGATCCTGTTTGTGATTACCTTCATCGTCCTCGCCGCATCGAAGTTTATGATTATGCGCTTGGCTAAGAATGAGGGGGCACGCTAATGGCTATGGTTGAAACGCAAACCACTGCGGCACTGGCAGAATCCCGCCGCAAAATGCAGGCGCGTCGCCGCCTCAAAAACCGTATTGCACTGACGCTCTCAATGGCGACGATGGCTTTCGGTTTGTTTTGGCTGATCTGGATTTTAATGTCCACCATCACTCGCGGTATCGATGGTATGTCGCTGGCGCTGTTCACCGAAATGACGCCGCCGCCAAATACGGAAGGCGGTGGTCTGGCGAACGCCCTGGCGGGTAGCGGCCTGTTAATTTTGTGGGCCACGGTATTCGGTACGCCACTGGGCATTATGGCGGGGATTTACCTGGCGGAATATGGACGTAAATCCTGGCTGGCAGAAGTTATTCGCTTCATTAACGACATTCTGCTCTCCGCGCCGTCGATTGTGGTTGGTCTGTTTGTTTACACCATCGTGGTGGCGCAAATGGAGCACTTCTCCGGCTGGGCGGGCGTGATTGCCCTGGCGTTGTTGCAGGTACCGATTGTTATCCGCACCACCGAGAACATGCTGAAACTGGTGCCGGACAGCCTGCGTGAAGCGGCTTATGCGCTGGGTACGCCGAAGTGGAAGATGATCTCCGCGATTACGCTAAAAGCGTCGGTGTCCGGGATCATGACCGGTATCCTGCTGGCGATTGCCCGTATTGCTGGTGAAACCGCGCCGCTGCTGTTTACCGCGCTCTCCAACCAGTTCTGGAGCACGGACATGATGCAGCCGATCGCCAACTTGCCGGTGACGATCTTTAAGTTTGCGATGAGCCCATTTGCAGAATGGCAGCAATTGGCCTGGGCCGGGGTGTTGATTATTACCCTGTGCGTCCTGCTGCTGAACATTCTGGCGCGCGTTGTTTTTGCGAAGAATAAACACGGTTAACACTTTGCCGGATGCGGTGTGAACGCCTTATCCGGCCTACGGTAAGCCTGATTAGCGAAGTGCATCAGGCACGATGAGGAAAAGATTGCAATGAGTATGGTTGAAACTGCCCCGAGTAAAATTCAGGTTCGTAATTTGAACTTCTACTACGGCAAATTCCATGCCCTGAAAAACATCAACCTGGATATCGCCAAAAACCAGGTTACGGCGTTTATCGGGCCGTCTGGCTGCGGTAAATCGACGCTGCTGCGTACTTTCAACAAAATGTTTGAACTGTATCCGGAGCAGCGTGCGGAAGGTGAGATTTTGCTCGATGGCGACAACATCCTGACTAACACTCAGGATATCGCCCTGCTGCGTGCGAAAGTGGGCATGGTGTTCCAGAAACCGACGCCGTTCCCGATGTCCATTTACGACAACATCGCCTTTGGCGTGCGTCTGTTTGAGAAGCTCTCCCGTGCCGACATGGACGAGCGCGTGCAGTGGGCATTGACCAAAGCCGCATTGTGGAACGAAACCAAAGATAAATTGCACCAGAGCGGTTACTCTCTCTCTGGTGGTCAGCAACAGCGTCTGTGCATTGCGCGTGGTATCGCCATTCGCCCGGAAGTGCTGCTACTCGACGAACCGTGTTCGGCGCTCGACCCTATCTCTACCGGGCGTATTGAAGAGCTGATCACCGAACTGAAGCAGGATTACACCGTAGTGATCGTCACCCACAACATGCAGCAGGCAGCGCGTTGTTCCGACCACACGGCGTTTATGTACCTGGGCGAATTGATTGAGTTCAGCAACACGGACGATCTGTTCACCAAACCAGCGAAGAAACAAACAGAAGACTACATCACCGGTCGTTACGGTTGATTCAGGAGTGCGTTATGGACAGTCTCAATCTTAATAAACATATTTCCGGCCAGTTCAATGCCGAACTGGAAAGCATCCGCACGCAGGTGATGACCATGGGCGGCATGGTGGAGCAGCAGCTTTCTGATGCGATCACCGCGATGCATAACCAGGACAGCGATCTGGCGAAGCGGGTGATCGAAGGCGACAAGAACGTCAACATGATGGAAGTGGCGATCGATGAAGCCTGCGTGCGCATTATCGCCAAACGTCAGCCGACGGCGAGCGACCTGCGTCTGGTGATGGTGATCAGCAAAACCATCGCCGAACTGGAGCGTATTGGTGACGTGGCGGATAAAATCTGCCGCA
Source organism: Escherichia sp. KS167_9B (assembly GCF_030295215.1). Classification (NCBI taxonomy): domain Bacteria; kingdom Pseudomonadati; phylum Pseudomonadota; class Gammaproteobacteria; order Enterobacterales; family Enterobacteriaceae; genus Escherichia; species Escherichia sp. KS167_9B. Next base: position 4,561,138 of record NZ_AP025754.1, on the reverse strand, counting down.
CCGCGCTGGAGAAATTCTCCCAGCAGCATCAGCCGTTGCTGGTAAGTCTGGAGTCGCTGGGCCGTCATACCATCCAGATGCTGCACGACGTGCTCGACGCGTTCGCGCGGATGGACATTGACGAAGCGGTACGTATTTATCGTGAAGATAAAAAAGTCGATCAGGAGTACGAAGGTATTGTTCGTCAGCTGATGACCTACATGATGGAAGATTCGCGCACCATTCCAAGCGTACTTACCGCGCTGTTTTGTGCGCGTTCAATCGAACGTATCGGCGACCGCTGCCAGAATATTTGTGAGTTTATCTTCTACTACGTGAAAGGTCAGGATTTCCGTCACGTAGGCGGTGATGAGCTGGATAAACTGCTGGCCGGAAAAGACCCGAAAGAGTAACGCTAACTGTAGGTCAGATAAGGCTTTTACGCCGCATCTGGCAATCAGCCCGGTCATACATAGTTACCGGGCTGATAAACTTTCTCCTTGAAATATTGCCACACAAACTCACCTCGAAACTCTCCCCAGTGCAATGCAAATATATTATTTCATTTGAATTATTTTACTTTTAATGTAGTGCCCCGTTATAAAATTTTTTTTGTTATTCCTTTCATTTATATCGTTACCCGTACAGAAAATGGAAAAGAAAACAAAAAAACCAGGGTAAAAGCCCTATATCGGAACATAAAAAATGAGCGATTTTTTACAGTATTCATAGGTGGTTTAGTCATAATCGTATCAAAACAACACCAAAGTGTTCTTTTTTATACAAAACGGTTATGTATTGTGAGCGGGCGAATAAATATTGTGTTCAGGAGAAATGATTATGGCTATATCATCATATAGTACAGTTACAGATAAATTTGCTACTCTGACTAAAATGCCAGATGAAAATCTGAATGAAAAAAATAGAACGCAAAAATATTCAGGAAAAATTGGTTTGTCTCTTGATGATGTGGGTAAGTATTCAGTAACTCATAAAGATATAACAAATATTTTAGCTGGTGATAGTCAATCTTTTCTTAAACGAAGTCTTTGGGAGTTTATACTCGATCTTTTTCCCATGTCTCATATTAAGGAGGCTAAACAAGCCATTGTAGATTTTGTGACGAAAACTGATGATAAAGTTGAGATGTTTAATAGAGTTAAATCTCTCGCCGATCAAGATCAACAATGGCGCTTTAATACGACTACAGAATTTACTGTAGATGAAAATAAAGACATTATTGTTAGTAGAGTATTTAATATAAATATTAATGCGCAAGATTATCATAATGATGCTGAAAAAAACACAATGCGTTCTTTATTTTCTGAAGAACTCAGCTTGGATATTTATAAGCATGATATTCATTTTGATCAGAAGGCTTTTCAATCAGGGATGCTGAAAATACAGTTCCCAAATGATAATGAAAAGCTTAGCGTATATTTAAAAAATAAAATCCCCTTTGAAAATATCACAATCGATTTATCTGCGCTGGAAAAAGAAGCCCTGGCATCTCTAAAATATTGTAACTTTAAAAAAGTGACATTCACTGGTGCTATATCTTACGAAAATCTTAATGGTTCAGTATTTGGAAATTGTTTTTTTGAGGACTGTATTTTTGAGAATGTGTCACTTGTTAGCTCCAGGTATCGAGTAAAACCAAATAATGAAATACCTATTTACGGCGTGTTTAAAGAGTGTTTTCTGTATCGATGTGAAATAAAAAATTTTAACATAGATACATCAAAAATATACTCTGTAAATCAAGATCCCAATGTGGGTAAGCCAGTTGGTGCATATCTGTTTATGCAGTCATTTGTAGATGAGTGTACTCTTCAGGATGGAGTGTGTAAAAATGCAAGTGTTATTGCAAGCAGTTTGTTATGTTGTAAAATAGCAAAGCTTAATGGTGCTGAAATGGATTTCATAGGGACTTCGTTTTATCACAAATATAAATGTGAATTAAAATATGATAATCATTTTTATAATTGTGATTTTAGCTCCTCTGATATGACATACAAGCGAAATGGAATTCGCAAAGATTTACTGGATTTTGATCCCAGAGAGTATTTCAAAAAGGATGGAGGTAAACTTAATCTGGATAAACACATTTCAAACCTTATCTACGTTAATCTTTTCCCTAATATGAGTGGCGGTCGTTATATAAATGATAAATACGTTGCTGATGATATAGATAAATATTTAAAACTTAGTAATTGCAATTTACTTAAAACTTGTTTGGGCGAGTCAATCAATGGAATTAAATTGGATGATTGTGCTATTGATCATTTAACCACTTGGTTAAGTGGTAATCTTGCTGCGAACACCCAGATTAGAATTCCTGTTTATATGGACATGAAAGGAGCTATAGCTGAAAATGGCATTTCAGATTTCATGAAAAATTTAATGGAAATTAATTCATGGGTAGAAGAATTTAATAAATATGGCAAGGATGCGGAAAGTCATTACCAAAAGGAACTATTATATTTACAATCTTTGTTGGTCAAGCTGGGGCGCTTCAATCTTGATGATGAAGGAAAAAAATATCAACTTAATGGTGAAGCTATCCAGTATATTATATTAAAAGTTTTGTACAATATAGAAAAAGATATAGCCAATGAAATAGATATTGATAAAGTGAATTTCATGCATAAGCTCTATACTGGATTCTTTTGGCAAAGACCTTACGATCAACGTAACTATTTAAAAATAAATCGTTCTGCTATTTCAAACAGCAAAACATTTCACTTCCACTTTGATTTTAATGATTTGCGAAATATTTACAAAGAATATAATAAAAATCATAAAGATGATAGTTTTGATAAAATGCAAAAGATTTTTTTAGCATTGAATGAATTTAAGGAAAGAACGAAAATAAATTATAGGGATTATAGAAAAGTATCAAAATATGTAGATGATAAAGTCGATTTATTCTCTGGCATTGAGCAATACTTACGGTGGGTAATTGAGAAAAATAATGACTATAATAAGGAAAATTATGGCGATATAAAAGACAAATATGCCAAACTTATTGTCGAAAGAAATGATTTAGTCGATACTAAGGATCAATTGATTAAAGAGGATTTTTACTTAAATAATAAAGACAATAAAGATAAAAAAGATGCGGAAAGAATTAATGAGATTAAGGGGATAATAAAGGTGATAGATGGAAAAATACCAAATATAAGTAAAGAGATTCTACATCTTAAGGATGAAACAGAGAGATTGGAGAAAGAGTATCAACAAGAAAATACACTTAATGATGTAGTTCAAAATATCAGGAGTTGGCTAAAAGAAAATGAAAATATGGTGAAAGCTATTAAGAAAATTGATACTGAATAACATGGCGAATAAATAAACGGATCAAGTCGTTCCTGTGACAATGAGGTTATACGAAAAGACGCTTACTCATCAGAAATTTGGTATGCTTTAATTAAACCAGTGTCGCTGATGTGTAAGCGTTGACGTTGGGAGGCGATTAAATGGTTATACCACTCCTACGCCTTTTCCAGACGGCGTATAAGAGTGCAACATGTTGAGTTTTCCGAGCGAATGGTGCATTTTACTAACCGAGCCATTTGAAACAACCAACGCAATAAAAAAGACTGGAATAATAAGCCTGTATTTATTATTCATCGCAATCGCACTCTACGGTTTTATCCTGCAGAAATGAGACTACTTCCAGCGGTTGTGGATTATCCCTGGACGATAGTCATAGTCTGGTGTCAGGATTCACAAATGACCTGTTACCTGACATGGATATAAACACAACATAGAGTGCGGTAGTTAATCTGAATCATCTATTTTTCGGCTACACAGCACAAAACAACATTATTGATTCTTTATAAGAGAGAATCTCTCCATTATTTTTATATAAATCATTATTAAGAAAATCCAGAAGCTCTTGCCTTACACTATAAATATTGACTTTTTGGTCAACCAACGACAGTAATATATCCTTGATACCTTTTAATTTCATATTTCTATCAGATATTGTATTAAAAGTGAAGATGATATTACGTTTATTACAACTGGAGAACCAATATTTTAGAGTATTATTCGTCCACTTTGTTGGTGTCTTAATTAGTTGCGCTGTTGTTGTTTTTACATTGTTAAATGTAGAACCGCTAAAATTTGTCCCGACGCACGAAATGAAATTCATCTCTGAATTGTCAAAATTGCAATTCTTTATCTCACACATATCAAGGTTAACATCATGAAATGTCGAATATTTCATGTTTGCATGTGAAAATAAACATGCAATAAACGTTATATATTGCAACCTGGCATTACAAAAAGATTTATTTTTAAAATCAAAACAAAAGGTTTTTTTTATTTTGAAATTGTTATTATATCTGCAATGTAAAGAAATCATGTTTTTTATTAACTGATAACACCATTGTGATGATTCTGGTAATTCATAGGGATGTAAATGGATGTTTTCATCGAATATAACCTGTGAGTTATGGTTGTTTATTGAAGATATATGGAAGCTATCATTTGTTAAAGCTATGGTTGTGCTAAAATTATGGTGGTGATCAGCGCTCATGAAATCAAATGTAACAATGTCGTTGTTTTCTTTCTTTTCTTTGTGATATGCGTTTAAAAAAGAAATATTTTCGATCTGTTCATCAGTTAATGTCAATGGCATTTCGTCATCAAAGAAAGCGTAATCGGCATTTGGGACTGGAATATTTTCAATTGAGCATAGTTTTAATAAAAAAATATGAAAACAATGGAACTTATTTTTGTCAATAAGAGAACTTAATCTCTGTTGTATCTTCTGTAGTTGTCCTTTGGGAAGTAAATGCTGTAAATTTGAAAAAGAGCCATCTAAAACATATTTGTATGTAAAAAGGTCCTCTCTCTGACCAGTTATCAAAAAATCGTCAGGTATTTTAGAAAAACGATTGATATGACATAAATATTCCATTTGCTCCATGTCTATATACTTATGGGGAACTGCATAGTTTGGTGGAGTGCCAATAAGATTTTCCATAAATCACCTTGGTAACATATTATAAAATCTATTTATTCTAACATTGACAATATAACCAGCTATAAAAAATCGCTCATTTTCAGATATTGCGGTTTACCTGAGGGATGATTCGTTATGCCTAAAAATTGGGAATCCAAGGTAAACACCCTGGATTAAATCGGGGGAAATGAGCTATTTTTTATAGTCTTCACTAGTAATATAAGTAACACTTGTTGCTAACCTGGCTAGCGGTAGTGTTAATTAACAATCTAGATGTCGTTATTTTTAAACACCCTAATATTGCACATCGGAGGATTTATGGTTGCTAAATTAAGATCAGATGTTCTTATAAATGCTAATCCCTTTTCAGAGGTGAAAAATGAGAAGCATAAGCATAACGGATATTCTGACAAGGTTACTTTAGATATTAATAATAAGAAATACGATGTAAATTTTAAGGATATTGAAAATATTCTGGATGGTAATGGGGCATTATTTAAAAAACGTACACTGTGGGAGTTTATTCGCGATCTTTTTCCCGGATCGCATATTAAACAAGTTAAAAGCTTAATTTACGAATTTGTGACAAAAAATGATAATAAAGCGGAGATGTTCAAGAATATTAAATCTCTGGCCAAAGTAGAAGAACAATGGCGATTTAGTACTACTACAGATTTTACCACAAATGAAAATAATGAAGTGGTTGTGTGTAGATCTTTTAATCTCTACACGGGGGAGACTGTAAATGAGGCCGATAAGCATCAAGTTTTTTCTGAAAGATTCACTCTTGATAACTATCTTGATGATTTACATTTTGATAATTCTCCCATGAAGAGATTAAAGTTTTCTGATAATGCTGTAAAACTTACGACGCTGATTAAAAATAAAATTCCTATTTTTGATACAACTATCAATTTAACTTCGTTGCCTAAAGATGTATTAAATTCATTAAAATATTGTAGTTTTAAAAATGTAACTTTTTCAGGAAATATAGAAACTCCGACCCTTGAAGGCCCAGTTTTTGAAAATTGTTATTTCGAAGATTGTAAGTTCAACAACATACATTTTTATGATCCTAATGAAAAAACTGCAGAGTCAGGAAATGAAAAATCAATAATAGGTATGTTTAAAGGTTGTTTTATTTCTAAATGCGAAATAAAACAATATAGTTGTGAGACGTCTCAAGTCTACACCGTTAAACAACCCGTCAATATCCAAGAAAAATTAGGGGCTTATCTCTTTATGCAGTCTTTTGTTCAAGACTGTACAATTCAGGGAGGTAGTTGTCCTGGATCGAGTATACTTCTGAGTCATTTTTATAACTGTGATATCACAGGACTTGAAGCTCCTGGAATGAAATTTTTGGCAAACTCATTCAACAAGTCTAATAATAATTACATCAGGGGGAGGGATCATGGGATAGTATTTAATAATTGTACTTTGAACCATATTAAAATAAACAGTGGTCTTGGTGAAGCTGGTTCAGGTAAATATATGTTTAACCCCGTTGAGTATTTTTCTGATCGCATTGAAAGAAGATCGAGAACTCTTAAGTTAGATGATAATTTTATTAAATGTGCAGACAATATTAATAAAGGTATTAACTCTTCATATAGCAATGAAAATACAGAGAATAATAACATTTTCTTTAAAAATAGTCGTTTGCACGGGGCGGATCTGGGCTATTGTTACAGAGAGGACAGACTCGAAGGCTGTGCTATCGATTCTGCTACAATTTATTCACAAGGTAGTCTTACCGATAAAAAATACATTTATATGAATATAGACGGAGCTATAAGTAAAGAACAAATACCTAATTTCATAAATCAGGCAGATGCTCTATATAAAGACATAGGGGAACTTGAAAAATCCTTGCCAAATACTCGGCTAATATATGAAAAAGCATTTGCAGAATTACAGTCGTTTTTAGCCGCACTCTATAATGAAAATGGATCGTTTAAAGAGGAATTTTCTTTTGATATTGAAAAAGCTAATTTTTTTATCTTCAAAGATATGCATGGTAGGGCACAACATATCATTAACAATATGATGGGACGTGACAGAATTAACTTTGTTGAATCTGTCATAAAAGAAAAAATTTCGCAGTCAAATGCACAAGAAGATCTTAAATATTCAGAAGAATTTATCCGAAAAGAAAGGCAAGAGTCTCATAACCAATTTGATAGAAATTTAAATTTCAAATTTAAAAATCTTGTCCACCTATTTGACGATGTTGATATAGACAAAATAGAGCTAAAAAAACAACTAGAAAAAATAAAATCTTTTAAAGAACTTTACGACTCAGCACTCAATAATTTTGCTTTCGATTTTCAAAATTTAGCAGGTATATTTAAAATTAACAAGGAAAGTTTAACCAAATATTATCAGGAAGTAAAAGAGTCCAATGAAGGTTACGAGGACATATTGCAAAAAATTAACGAATTAACAAAAGAACATAATAAAATTGTGAAAGAGAAAGCACAACTAGTTAGTGAAAACAAAGATAATTTGACGCGTAATGATATACAAAGAAAATTAAATAACTTTAAGATTGATATTGATAAAATAGATGATGAAATACGAACTTACCAGGATATTGTTCAAAATTATAGTCGGGAGAAAAAATATAAAAAGTATAAAAAACTCAGTGAAATAATCTTGAATATTATTACATGGTTCGATAAATATCCCGATATTGTGAAAAATATAACCCAGGCTTAGCTAAGCAGAGAGTGATTGACTGGACGAATAACGACATAAATTTTTGAAAGGGAAACATACGCTTACTCATCAGACACTTGGTAGTCTTTATCTCAAACCAGCGTGACTGATGTGTAAGCGTTAAAGTTCGGAGCAATTAACGCGCTATATCCCAGCCGCGTGCCTTCCAGAGCGCAGGCAGTTGCGCCAGCTCGGTAAAGGTGGTGACTTTCGGGTGAACGATCGGCTTATTGTGCGGGTCAGCGCAGAAGTAAAACACTTCCATACCGGCATCTATCCCTGACTGCGCACCGGCGCTGGAGTCATCGACCAGAATGCAGTTTTCAACGTTCACATTCATCGCTTTTGCCGCATGGAACATTAATGCCGGGTCAGGCTTCCAACGCTGAATGTCGTAACCACTGAACAGTTTTTCCGGGAAGTAGTGCAGCATATTGAGCTTACCAAGCGAATGCTGCATTTTGCTCACCGGGCCATTAGAAACCACGCACATCGGCACGTTAACGCTCGCCAGCAATTCGTTCGCTCCCGTGATGACCTCTAGTTCGCTATCAAACAGGCGGGTGACTTCTGCGCGGTAAACGTGCTCTGCATCGGCCTGGACCATCGTCACGTCCTGCTCTTTACTGATGATATCGATGATTTCATAGAGTTTTACGCCTTTAAAACGGGTAAAAATCTCTTCCAGGTCTACGTTAATGCCAAATTCCCTGAACATCGTCACATATGCGCGAGAGCAAATGACCTCGCTATCGACCAGCGTACCGTCGCAGTCGAAAAATACCGCTTCTATCTGGGACATGTCTTTCCTTTATCATTAGTTTAACGTTTTCGTCATGCAAATTTGCACAACGCAATCGTTGCCGTATAAGCAAATACAATGAAAAAAAGTTATCTTCAGCCGTCCATATTGTCTCATTTTGGTATACGATAGCGACGGATTTTCCCTCCTTAGTTCGGAAATAGATAATGAGTCAACAACACACAACCCAGGCTTCTGGTCAGGGGATGCTGGAACGCGTGTTTAAACTGCGCGAACATGGCACGACGGCTCGGACCGAAGTGATCGCCGGTTTTACCACCTTCCTGACGATGGTTTACATCGTTTTTGTTAACCCGCAAATTCTTGGCGTTGCTGGCATGGACACCAGCGCCGTCTTCGTCACCACTTGTCTGATTGCTGCATTTGGCAGCATTCTGATGGGACTGTTTGCTAATCTGCCAGTTGCACTGGCACCAGCAATGGGCCTGAACGCATTCTTCGCTTTTGTGGTTGTACAGGCGATGGGCTTGCCGTGGCAGGTCGGGATGGGCGCAATCTTCTGGGGCGCGATTGGTCTATTGTTACTGACAGTTTTCCGCATTCGCTACTGGATGATTGCTAACATTCCGGTAAGTCTGCGTGTGGGCATCACCAGCGGTATCGGCCTGTTCATTGGCATGATGGGGCTGAAAAACGCGGGCGTGATTGTCGCGAATCCCGAAACGCTGGTGAGCATCGGTAACCTGACTTCTCACAGCGTGCTGCTGGGTATCCTCGGCTTCTTCATCATCGCTATTCTGGCCTCGCGCAATATTCACGCGGCGGTGCTGGTTTCTATTGTGGTGACGACGCTGCTGGGCTGGATGCTGGGTGATGTGCACTACAACGGCATCGTGTCTGCGCCACCGAGCGTAATGACAGTAGTGGGTCATGTCGATTTAGCCGGTTCGTTTAATCTCGGTTTGGCAGGGGTGATTTTCTCTTTCATGCTGGTCAACCTGTTTGACTCCTCCGGTACGCTGATTGGCGTAACTGATAAAGCAGGTCTGGCGGATGAGAAAGGTAAATTCCCGCGCATGAAGCAGGCACTGTATGTCGACAGTATCTCTTCCGTGACAGGTTCGTTTATCGGTACTTCTTCTGTTACGGCGTATATTGAGTCCTCTTCCGGCGTTTCTGTTGGTGGTCGCACCGGTCTGACGGCAGTTGTTGTCGGCTTGCTGTTCCTGCTGGTTATCTTCCTGTCGCCGCTGGCGGGGATGGTGCCTGGCTACGCTGCAGCTGGTGCGTTGATCTACGTTGGTGTGCTGATGACCTCAAGTCTTGCTCGCGTGAATTGGCAGGATCTTACCGAATCCGTTCCAGCGTTTATTACCGCCGTGATGATGCCGTTCAGCTTCTCGATTACCGAAGGTATTGCGCTGGGCTTTATCTCCTACTGCGTGATGAAAATCGGTACCGGACGTCTGCGTGATCTAAGCCCGTGCGTAATCATCGTTGCGCTGCTGTTTATCCTGAAGATTGTGTTTATCGACGCTCACTAAAATCGATAGCGCGTTAAAAACCCGCCATGCATGATTGCTGGCGGGTTTTTTATTTAGATCTTAACTCGCTGAATAAACTCACCAAATGCGGTTAATTGCCCGGTCAGGTGATCCAGCGTACCCTGATCAATCACTTCTCCGGTTTGCGGATCAACTTTGTTCTGAATCACGCCGCCCATAAATTCCGGCTTGTTCATCACCATTGCATCGAGGAAAACCAGAATCTGGCGCAGGTGATACTGACAGCGCGCGCCGCCAATCACGCCCATTGAGCTGGTCTGAATCAACACCGGTTTACCAGCCAGAGGTTGATCCGGCAGGCGGGAAAGCCAGTCGATGGCATTTTTCAGCCCGCCCGGTACCGAGTAGTTATATTCCGGCGTGACGATCACCACACCGTCAGCCTGACGGATCTGCTCCGCCATAGCTTCTACCGTTGCGGGAAAACCTTCTTCCTGCTGTACATCAGCGTCATACAGGGGAATGTCGGCAATGGAAGGTAATGCATTGATTTCCATGCTAGCAGGAGCAATTTTCGGCAGGGTACGTGCAACCATGCCATTAAATGAGCCTTTGCGCAGGCTCCCCAGTAACGTAACCACCTTCAATTTTTCAGACATGATGACTCCTGTGGTTGTCTATCAATTTGGCGAAAAAGACTTCACGGTAGAGAGTTGGGCAAAACGCATCATCCGGCTGGTAGGATTGTTGGCGCGGCTGTGAATATCCGGCAGGCTTTTCCAGCCGCGTTTGCCATCTAACTCCCAGACACTGAGCTTTTCAATTGTGGGCGTGACCGCCACGGACCACACCAGCACGTCCTCCGCGTCGCATAACGCTTCAACATGATTTACATGAGCACATTTCAGGCGTCCGGCAATGGGCAGCAGTTGCAGATCGCGCGGATCGTCATTCAAAACATCACCGGTTAGTTTTAGCACGCTTCGGCGCAGCGTGATGAGTTGCGCTCGCGCTTCGTTATGATCGTTTTGTTTACTGATCCATAGTGATTCGTTGCTGGAAAAGGTGTGGTTATCGGGCGCGTGTGGGCTATGAAACCCGCGCGTCGCACGCTGCAGTTCCATATCGAGGCCACATTCACCTTCGGTTGTTAGCGCCACGCCAACCATATTCCCGGCATAGGAAATAGAAAACGAGGGCAAATTTTTATCACTGAAAACCGGTTTTCCTTTCGGCAGGGTGACGATTTCCGGTAATTCGCCGATGCCATACAGCATGAACATCAGTTCTGCGAGTAAACCTCTGGACGCCAGGAAACGGCTTTGACGATGAGGGGGAATATTTCGGGCTTCTTGATGACACTGGGAGGAGAGACGAACAGAAATCAGATGTCCTTCCGTTAAAATCCCTCGGGCAAAGTGAGTCGCCATTTTTCGCTCCATGCTTAATGGTCCATTATGAATACAAGAGTAATCATTTACTGGAATGATGGACAGACTAAAGCGGCTAAAAGTTCGATTCAGATAAGTTTATTACAACTTTTTTACATTTTATTGTGAAATAGGGTCGCGTTTCATACGATTCGGTTATGCCATCGACGCGTAAAGATTTTTAATGGTTTCCCGTAACCAGACGATTTTCGGATTATGGCTGTTCCGTTTATGCCACAGTAGGGTAAAAGGGACTTCCAACTTTTTTTGCTGGCTTTCGTCAAACGGGAGAGGTAGAGCAACCAACGGCAGTTGGTGGAGTTGATTGTAGTACTGACAGTAGCGTGGTGCGGTCGCCAGTAGCAGATTGTCGGGCTGCGCTGCCATAAACAGTGACTGCTCGAATTCCGGCAAACTCATAGCAATCGTGCGTTCGCGCCCCAGCTCCTGTAACACATTGTCCAGCGCCCAGGTATCGCTCTGTTCCCAGCAAATGCTGATATGTGGGTAACGTAAAAAGGTATCCAGATCCCACGCTTCATGCAGTGCTGGATGATCCTGGCGCAACCAGACGCAGGGCACATCACTAAACAGTACTTCATAATCAATGGCTAATGGCAGCGAGCTTAACAGCTCCCGCGAACGGGGATGACTTTCGCGACCGGAAAAACCAATATCCACTTCGCCACGGGTAATCGCATCCAGTGAATCATAATCCCAGTTGCGCAATTTGATGGTCGCCTGCGGGTATCGTTGGTAGATCCGTTTCGATAGCGCATTAAGCATAATCATCATCAGCGGCGATTCCGCCGCCAGTTCAAACTTAAGACCGCGCGGCGTTTCGTGGTGTGGTTTATCCAGCAGCAAATTGCTCATTTGCATCCACTCCGCCAGATTTTGCTCCATGCTGACCATTAGCGGTGTGGGTGACAGGCCCAGCGGTGAGTTCACAAAGAGCGGGTCGTCAAACCACGCTCTTAACTTTGCCAGCGACTTACTCACCGCCGAAGGCGTCACGTTCATCCGCTTAGCCGCTTTGGTCACGCTGCGTTCCTGCATCAGCAGTTGCAGGCAGAGCAGTAAATTGAGATCAAGCGTGGTGATGGATTTCTTCATGAGCGGCAACGGGGCGTCCAGGCGCGACGAACATAATCAGCAACAGGCTCACTATGCTACAGGCAATCAGAATCCCGATCAGCATATTCCATGCGCCGATACCAACCACCGCTGCCAGCCAAATCCACAGTGACGAACCGCAAACTTGCGCAATACCTAAGGTCGAGCTGGCTACGCCCGCGCGTAATGAAAACGGCCCTAACGCCTGACTCATCGCTACGCCAAAACCTACCGAGAAACCGGCGCAAATCAGCGTGATACCAAACAGAGAAACCGCATGGGAAGGTGAAACGGCAAGAGTGATACCTGCCGCCAGAAATAACACCTGTGAGGTGATCATCAACGTACGTGGCTTAAAGATCCCCAGTGCAAATGGCGTGGAGAATGAAACGGTCATGCTGACCCCTGCGGTCAACGCCATTATGGTGGCGTATTCTCCGCGCTCAAAGCCCATGATTTCCATCAGCAATACCGGCGACGTATTCACGAAGGTGAGGATCACCGAAACGCTGAGGGTGGTGATAACAACACGGCTGAGGAAAAACCGGTTAAGCAGCGACTCGCTATTTTCTCGTGGTTTGTCAGAAGCTGCGGGGGCGGCAGGGCGCGTTTCTTTTAAAATAAACAAAGACAACATCAGTACTGCGATGCCCATCGTTGCCATCGTCCAGAACAGACTCTGCCACGGGAATTTAAGCATAATCAGGTGTCCGAGCACTGGCGCTAACACCGGAATGATGCAGGTAATACCGTTGAGTAACGACAGCACTTTTGCCCGACGTCGATCATCCAGTGTGTCACGTAAAATGGCGAACGCCACCACGTAACAACAGCCTGCGCCTAACCCCTGTAGAAATCGCCCTGCAAGAAATAACGTGCTGGTTTCAGCCAGTGAACAGAACACCGAGGCGATAATAAATAGCGCCGCGCCGGGTATGGCGACAGGCTTTCTCCCTGAACGATCGGCCACTTTACCGGCAAATAACATCGCTGCTGCCATACCTGCCAGATAAACGGAGAACGCAATATGCAACTGCGCTTCGCTGGCATTGAGATCGGCGGCGATGCGCGGTAAACCAACGAGGTACATATCAATCCCGGCGGGATAAAGTAAAACCAGGGCAAAACTACAAATCAAAAAGCGGGACATGGGCTAAAGCGTCCTGATAGTAAGGTGACGCAAAGCATACGTGGTGAAGGAGAATCAGGCGAGTTGCCATTTGGACATAAGTGATTTCCTGACAGGCAAGAAGCCAGCTATTTCGCTGGCTTCTTAAACGGATTAGCCAAATTTAGGTAACACATTAAAGACGTTACCGAACCAGCATAAAATTACGGTTATACCAAAGAGAATGACAATCGCCGGAATAAGATTGCCGCCCCAGACCGTGAACATCTGATTGGGAAATTTCTTGCGAGCTTTGATTGCCAGCACTGCGGGGATAATGACTGCCCAGATGGTGGCGCACAACCCGGCACCGCCGATCCCGTAAATAAAGCCGTTTGGGAAGACGAGATATAACAAAGCAGGTGGCAGGAAGGTTAACAGCACGGTTTTGAAACGCCCGCCGTGGGAGTTATCAATCTTAAACAGATCCGCCAGATAATCGAACAACCCCAGTGTGACACCAAAGAACGAACTGGCGACAGCTAAGTTAGAGAACACCAGCAGGCAAAACTCGATAATGCCGTGCTGTTTGGTGCCGAGGAACGATTTCACCAGCGAATCAACGTTGCCGCCTGAAGAGATAATCGCCTTAAAGCTTTCTCGCGGAATGTTCCCCATCGTGCAATAGAGCCAGAAGAGATAAATCACCAGCGCCAACAGCGAACCGAAAACCACGCTTTTGATTAGCTTATCTTTGCGTTTGCCATAGCAAATAATCAGGCTGGGAATATTGCCGTGGAAACCAAATGACGCCAGACACACCGGCAAAGCCATAAAGATATACGGGAAGTAAGACGTTCCCGCCGTGGTGCTGGTGGCATCGCGCAGAATGGAGTAATCGATCTGGAAGAAGAAAGAACCAAACACGATCACAAAGGAGATAATTTTCAGCCCGAGGAACAACGAGGTAATACGGCTGGCGGCTAACGAGCTTATCCACAATACGCTGGCAACGAAAATGGCTGTGCAGATCCCGACAATACGTGGATTAGCGTGATAACCCAAATTCATTGATATCGTTTCACTAATGATCGCACCATTAGCAGAGATATAGGCATAAGTGAGGATATAGAGAACGAAGGCAACGGTAATACCGCTGATAATGTTCCAGGTGTTACCGATTAAATCTTTGGTGATGGTGTTAAAACTGGAGCCGACGGGATAATTTAAATTTGCTTCTAATAATAATAACCCGGAATGAAGCATCGAAAACCAGGCAATGATAAGGATAAAGGCACCCCAGAAAAACCAGGCACCGGCAAGATCAACAGGTAAAGCAAACATACCTCCACCGATTACTGTACCTGCTATAACCATAACACCCCAAAATGCAGAGTGCTTTTTTTCAGCTTGATCAGTCATGATGCCACCTTTAGAGGAAGGCTATTTTTGTTATTGAAGATGTAGGGAGTTAGAGTGGCTAACATCCTTATAGCCACTCTGAATGTATTAATTAAACTTCTTTCAGTTTTGCGGTGAAGTGACGCAATACTTTTGGCTCATAGGTAAAGGTTAACCCTTTAATATTCGCCGCGTTCTCTTTCACATGTTTGAAGGCTTCAATAATGAAGTCCATATGTGTTTGGGTATAGGTTGCGCGCGGAATGGTTAAACGCAGCAGCTCAGCCGGGCACGGCAACTGTTTACCGGTTTTCGGATCGCGGCCTAACAGGAAAGAGCCAATTTCTACCGCACGGATACCGGCGACTTTATACAGCTCGCAGGCCAGCGCCTGTGCCGGGAACTGATCTGCCGGGATATGCGGCAACAGTTTACCGGCATCAACGAACGCCGCGTGACCGCCCGCCTGTTGGCAGACAACGCCAATCTCTTCCAGACCATCGACCAGATACTGCACCTGCGCGATACGATAAGCCAGCCAGTCCAGATTCATGCCGTCATACAGACCTACCGCCAGACGCTCCATCGCGCCGCCTTCCAGGCCGCCATATGTCGGGAAGCCTTCCTGTACCACGCAAAGGGTTCTGCATTCGGTATACACATCAAAGAAGCTGTCGTCTTTCATGCACAGCAAGCCGCCCATCGGCACCATTGCATCTTTCTTGGCGGACATCGCCAGCATATCGGCATATTTGTAGGTTTCGCGGGTGATCTGCTCGATAGTCCAGTCTTTGTATTCTGCTTCACGCTGCTTGATGAAATAGGCGTTTTCGGCAAAGCGTGCGGAGTCCATGACCACCGGAATATCGTATTTCTTCGCGATGCTGTACATCGCTTTTAAGTTTGCCAGTGAAACCGGCTGACCACCTGCGGAGTTACTGGTGATGGTTGCAACGATATACGGCACGTTATTCGGGCCAACTTCTTCAATACCGCGTTCTAATCCCTCAAGGTCAAAGTTGCCTTTAAAGTCGTAACGCACGCCAGTATCGAAGGCTTCTTTGATATAGACGTTACGCACGGTACAGCCGTTGATCTGGCTATGGCCCTGCGTGGTATCAAAGAAATAGTTAGAGAACGCCACCATTTTGCTGCGATCCAGGCCCTTTTCCTGCTCGCGTTTTTTAATCAGAACAGGAATATAGATTTGCTCTGCACCACGGCCCTGGTGAGTCGGAATAGTGTATTGATAACCAAAGATATTTTTCACTGATTCGGCTAACGCATAGTAGCTGCGGCTGCCGCTGTAGGCTTCGTCGCCGCGCATCATCGCGGCCTGCATACTCTGCGTCACTGCCCCGGTGCCGCTGTCGGTCAGTAAATCGATAAACACATCTTCACTATCCAGCAGGAATGGGTTCATACCGGATTTAATAATTGCCTCTTCACGGTAAGTGCGAGTCGTACGTTTTACTGGCTCAATAACACGAATGCGGAATGGTTCAGGGAGATGTTTAAAGTTTTCCATTACATAATCCTTCATTTATTTTAATTACAGTGATCCCTGTGAATATGATATTTGCAATATCTATTAATTCGCCAGTTATATATGCCAAGACCATCATTTACTAAAACAAGTAAATAAATGAGAGACAGCCTTTGCAAAAGGCAAAATTAAGATATAGCAAACAAATAGATCACATTGAATCTAATCGGTTTGGCTCTGGTGATGGCTACAGAAGGGCAAATCAAGGGCGGTGATCGACAATCTTGTTGTCAATATTGAACCATTTTGAGGTCACACATATATGTAAGATATTCATAATGCACTTATCCTCGAAAGACACGAGGCTACAGTATAATACTCAAGAAATTTGTCTATGCTGAAATTGTTTAAATGTGAATCGAATCACAATTAGTTATTGGCTGTGTTTGTGGGAGCTGGCGCATACGGAATATTAACATAAATCCGTGGGTGGATAATTTTTTAATTTTTATCATTATTGTTGAAGGTGATGGCATTGATTATAGGGATACCATTACAAGGAGCTTTTTCCCACGTTGACGTGTCGCGGTTTACTCACCTCATTACCAGGTCGATGACCTTATAGGGAAATGACGTAAAAAGACGAATAACTCTATAAATGAGCGAAATTTGATAGTTGATATTTAAATAGTAACCTTATTATTACTACAACTTTCATATGAATGAGGAGAAAGGAAATGGTTGATAACGTAACTGTTGGCAGAGTATGTGTACAATCTTCTTCTTTCATACCTGATTTGGATGGAGGAAAAAATAAAACTCAATTAATCGTTGACGATATAGTGTCGTATCTTAAAAATCCTTCAGTTTATTCACTTGAAAAAGCGGGTTCATTAAGTAATTTTGTTAATAATAGCAGTGAGATTGAACCATGGGTTTTTATCGGTGGTGGACTTATTATTATTGTCTCAACATCTGAGCAAGACCCTGAAAGTATGATTGTAACTGTGGGGGATGCTGAAGGAAAGTATGCTACACAGATTTTTGTACCGCCTGCGCTTACAACATCCCTCAAAGATATTTTTATTCGCTCTCATACGAACGCAGATGATGAGAGTTTTACTAAAGAGCAGAAAAAAGCTAATAGTAAATATGATATTGTAGATTATAACTGTAAGGTTTATTTTAATGAAAAACCAGAAGATTTAGTCGTGTGCAGGCATATTTCTCTGCAGTATTGTATAGATTCAATGAATGAAAATACAGGTAAAGTTCCATTGAAGGAATGCTATTCAACTCCAGAAGGGATACAGCAACATTTTCCATACGAGCTTGATCAGCAATTTGATAATCTAATAAACAATCCACCACCAGGTACATGCGTCGTTGCTAGTGACAAGTTCGGGGAGATATTATCTGTCTTCTTTCACAGAATGGAAAAAGAGAAGTTAACGCATATGGCGGCAATCGTTAAATCTCAAACACACGCTATGGCCGTCCGCTTGAGGATAAAACAAACGCCTGCCGGAGAAACTGAATATGTTGTATCCTTTTATGATCCTAATGCAACCAATACTGCAGTACGCTATAAAGCAAAAAACTGTGATTCTTTTGGGTCATTACAATCATTTATAAATATTGAGTTGGCGAATATAAAATGGGTAAAAACAGAAATTTGCTCCGAGTGTGTAGGCATAATTCCTTATCTCCCTCGAGAGCAGGCCCATTTATTAAGTGGTATAGAAAATGAATTGCAACCACCATTATCACCATCAGCATTATATCTATTAATGCAAATGGGGACGTATGAAAATATTGTTCTTTTTTTCGATAAGTTAAGAAATTCCCAAGAAATGACAGTATCAAAGGTTCTTGAGATTCTTGCTGCTAAAGGACCAGGGGGAACATATGGGTTATATATGTCACTGCAACACGATAATCTTAATAAGATTAATGAATATATAACAAATTTAAAAGAGTTGGCCCGAAAATTTAACTTTAGCCGGGAAGACCTGGAAACTCTACTCCTTGCGAAAGATAACCGTGGTGTGAGCGCGATTTCTGTAGCGTTATCAAAAAATAAAAAAGAAAGTGTCAAGGCATTGTTCTTGGCGATAGATGACTTTGAGAAAGAGTTTGGGGTAAATAAAAATGAAATACTTCTTTATATAGGAAAAAAAATATGCTCAACTTATGATTTAAATAGCGCTATTAAAACCAATAATTATAATGTTGTTAATATATTGCTCGCCAATATAAAAGCCAAAATGTTTAAAAATGAAATAAATAAAGAAGATATATTGAAACTGATGGCTGCAAGAGAAAAATGGACGGGGGAGTCAGACAAATGGACGAAGGCATCAGGCTTATATTCTGCGATAGTGAAAGGGTATACGGAGATTGTTGCCGCCTGGATGGAGACAGCTGATGTGATAGCCAGCCATTATGAAAATGATAAAGATGTGGTGAGCGAACTACTGTCGCTGAGCAGAAATAATGCCGTCTGCTCTTTGCATATTGCAAGCTTTAAGAAAATGAGTAAACAGGTCATTGACGTATATCTGAATGCGGCGATTCGCCTGGCGTTGCAACACGGATTCACTTTCGATGAAATTGTGGAGCAGTTTACCCGTGACTTTGATGGCAAGCCATTCTCTCATGTGGTAAATAACGGGGATGATATACATATGGGACTCTGGCTGAAAATATTCAAAATTGTGGTTGGTGAAAATGAAAATTACCTTAAAGATGTGATGATGCAGCTGGAAGAAAAGAATAATGAAGGTAAATCTGTAATAAGTCAGGCAAATGGCAATCCTGTACTTAAAGAACTATTCTGGAAAGCAGTAGACGAATTTAACTTTCCGCAAGAGGAGCTTAATAGGTTAAAGCAATATCGTTCTCTGTAAAGACAGGACTGCAAGGTGTTTAAAGTCGCTCCAGCCAGTAGCAAATGCAGTTTCGGTGCAGGATGCTCATAAAAAACAAGCGCTGTTCCGTTCTGATAGTTAGTTTCCCCAGAACGGAACAGTGCCCTTTATATCAATTTAGACGACTCACTTACCAATACAGAAGCTGGAGAAAATCCGCCCCAGTAGGTCGTCTGAGGTAAATTCTCCGGTGATCTCGCTTAAATTCTGCTGCGCCAGACGCAGTTCTTCCGCCAGCAGCTCACCCGCCCAGGCACCTAACAGTTGCGCTTTACCCTGTTGCAGGTGCTCTGCCGCCTGTTCCAGTGCCTGTAGGTGACGACGACGCGCCAGGAAGCCGCCTTCCATGTTGGTGTCAAAGCCCATGCTCTGTTTGAGATGGTTACGCAGTACGTCCACACCTTCACCAGTCCTTGCCGAGAGACGAATTAACGCGTGACCGTTCACTTCACTCATCCCCAGCGTTTCGCCGGTGATATCGGCTTTATTGCGTACCACGGTGATCGGCAGTTTCGCTGGCAGACGGGCGATAAACTCCGGCCAGATCTCTGCTGGATCAACGGCATCCGTGGTGGTGCCATCAACCATAAACAGCACGCGGTCGGCCTGTTCAATTTCCTGCCACGCGCGCTCGATCCCAATACGTTCAACTTCGTCACTGGCTTCACGTAGTCCGGCGGTATCGATGATATGCAGCGGCATTCCGTCAATGTGGATATGCTCACGCAGTACGTCACGCGTGGTTCCGGCGATATCAGTCACGATTGCCGCTTCACGGCCCGCCAGCGCGTTCAGTAGGCTTGATTTACCGGCGTTTGGACGCCCGGCAATGACGACTTTCATCCCTTCGCGCAACAAGCTGCCCTGACGAGCCTCGGCGCGTACTGCGTCGAGATCGGCAATCACGTCATTGAGCTGGGCTTCAATTTTGCCGTCGGAGAGGAAATCGATCTCTTCATCAGGGAAATCAATTGCCGCTTCGACGTAAATGCGCAAGTGGGTGAGGGCTTCCACCAGATGGTTAACCCGTGCGGAGAACGCGCCTTGCAGCGAGTTTAGCGCTGAGCGCGCCGCCTGTTCCGAGCTGGCGTCGATCAGATCGGCAATCGCTTCGGCCTGGGCTAAGTCGAGTTTATCGTTCAGAAATGCGCGTTCGGAAAACTCACCAGGACGGGCAATCCGCAGGCCGGGAATAGTCAGAATGCGTTTTAACAGCAGGTCGAGGATCACCGGACCGCCATGACCTTGCAGTTCCAGCACATCTTCGCCGGTGAACGAGTTCGGGCCAGGGAACCATAGCGCAATCCCCTGATCGAGCACGCTGCCATCGGCGTCTTTAAACGGAAGATAATCGGCGTAGCGCGGCTTAGGCAGTTTACCCAGCACGGTTTCGGCAACCTCACGGGCTTTGAGGCCGGAGATGCGCAGGATGCCAACGCCGCCACGTCCCGGAGGCGTGGCCTGGGCTACGATAGTGTCATTATCGCTCATGATGTTCCTGTTGCTTTGTGTGGCGGATGCGCGGTGCTTATCCGCCCTACGAAAAGAAAAAAGGCGGTCAACTGACCGCCCTTATTTTAGCGAAAACTCACCGAATCAGGATTTTTTCTTCTCGCGGCTATGCAGGCCACGTTTCTCCAGACCACGGTAAATCAGCTGCTGCTGGATAATGGTAACCAGGTTGCTGACGATATAGTACAGCACCAGACCTGATGGGAACCACAGGAAGAACACCGTGAAGATGACCGGCATAAAGGTCATGATCTTCTGCTGCATCGGGTCGGTCACAGTGGTCGGCGACATCTTCTGAATGAAGAACATCGTTACGCCCATCAGGATCGGCAGGATGTAGTACGGGTCCTGTGCTGACAGGTCGTGGATCCACAGTGCAAACGGTGCCTGACGCAGTTCAACGGAACCCATCAGCATGTAGTACAACGCCAGGAAGATTGGCATCTGGATCAGCAGCGGGAAGCAGCCGCCCAGCGGGTTAACCTTCTCAGCTTTGTACAGCGCCATCATTTCCTGGCTGATACGCTGTTTGTCATCGCCCAGACGCTCACGCATCGCCTGAATCTTCGGCTGCAGCATACGCATCTTCGCCATGGAGGTGTACTGCGCTTTGGTCAGCGGGTACATGATGCCACGAACGATAAAGGTGATGATGATAATGGAGAAGCCCCAGTTACCCACAAAGCTATGGATCCATTTCAGCAGTTTGAACAGCGGCTGAGAGATGAACCACAACCAACCGTAATCAACGGTCAGATCCAGGTGCGGAGCAACTGCTGCCATTTTGTCCTGGATTTCCGGGCCAACCCACAGGGTGCTGTTCATTGCGCCAGTCTGACCAGGCTGAACCAGTACCGGCTGAGATTTATAGCCGATAGCGGCGATGCCGTTACCCAGATTAGCGGTGTAGAAGTTGTTGATACCGTCGTTATGCGGGATCCACGCAGTCGCGAAATACTGTTGCAGCATCGCCACCCAACCACCTTTCGAAGAGATGTTCAGGTTTTCGTTATCGGCAATGGTATCGAACTTATATTTCTCGTACTTCTCGTCAGGCGTGGAGTACGCCGCGCCACGGAAGGTGTGCAGTGCGAAGTTGCTGCTTCCGGTGTCGAGATGCGGTGGCAGTGTAATGGATTGCTTCAACTGACCAAAGGTGGAGATCTCCAGCGGTTTCTCGCCAGCGTTCTGCACGTTGTAGTTGACGTTGACAGCGTAATCACCACGTTTCAGGACAAACGTTTTGGTAAACGTGTTGCCTGCCGCGTCGGTATACGTCATCGGCACCTGCAGTTCGTTTTGACCTTCAGCCAGCACATAAGCGTCTTTTTCAACGTTATACAGCGGACGCGGGCCGTTAGCCGGGTTATCCGGGCCATCACGACCGGTCAGACCGCTCTGTGCCTGATAAATAAACTGCGGTGAAGTTTCCAGCAGCTGGAACGGTTGGGTAGAGTTCAGCTCTTTCGGGTAAGCAGGCAGCAGAGCTTGCTCAACATCACCACCACGGGTGTTGATGGTCAGATCAAGCACGTCGGTCTTAACCGAGATCAGTTTCCCCTGGCCACTGGCCGGTACGCCCTGGTCGGCGGCGCTACCCGCTGCGGTGGTCGTTGTCTGCGTGGTCTGTTGGGCCTGAGGTTGCGGGTTTTTATCCTGCTCCCAGGCTTGCCAGATCATGAAAGACACGAACAGCAAAGCGATGACTAAAAGATTGCGTTGCGAATCCATCGTTAGTGTTCTCTGGTATCAAATGGTCCGGGCGGGACGGGATCGTCACCACCAGGGTGTAAAGGGTGGCATTTTAATACGCGTTTCACCGTCAACCAACTGCCTTTTATCACTCCAAACCTGCGCAATGCCTCAATTCCGTAGCTTGAACAGGTTGGAGTGAAACGACAATGCGGCCCGAGTAGCGGACTAATCAGGCGTTGATAGACCCGAATGAGGGCTATCAGGACCCGCGAGCCAGGCGACAGTGGCGGCGCCATAATTTTTCCAACGCTTCCGAGAGAGCACGGTTATCGAGGTCGGCAACCCCTTTTTTCGCCACCACCACGAAATCCATAGCCGGGAGTTCATGTTGGCGCAGACGGAAGCTTTCACGCGTCAGACGTTTAATCCGATTGCGTTCATGGGCGCGTCGAACGTTTTTCTTGGCGACTGTAAGACCGATACGGGGATGCCCCAGCGAATTCAGGCGGCCGAGAATGGTAATTTGCGGCGTGCCAGCCCGTTGTGGCTGCTGGAAGACGAATGTGAATTGACTGGGAGTTAACAAGCGTAACTCCCTGGGAAATGCGAGCTTAACCACTCAGGGGTTAGCTTTATTACTTAGAAACGGTCAGACGAGCGCGGCCTTTAGCACGACGACGTGCCAGAACCTGACGACCATTTTTAGTAGCCATACGAGCACGGAAGCCGTGAGAACGGTTGCGCTTCAGTACAGACGGTTGAAAAGTGCGTTTCATGGCGATTTCTACCTAAACTTGAATAAATTCAATGGCTTTATTGGATATCCGCCGAAAAATGAAACGATGGACACCGAAGCCATGGGTGATTAAAGAGGCCGGATTGTAATAATTGTACACTCCGGAGTCAATTCTCTTTCCTTATTTACCGCGCTTTTCCGCACCTTTTCGCAGGGAAAACGTACGACCTCACACCAGTGAAAACCAGCATGGCGCGCCGGGTGGAGGATTATACGGGCTGACGGGTAAAGCGCAAGGATCGTCCTGGATCTTTATTAGATCGATTAAGCCAATTTTTGTCTATGGTCATTAAATTTTCCAATATGCGGCGTAAATCGTGCCCGCCTCGCGGCAGGATCGTTTACACTTAGCGAGTTCTGGATCATCCTGTGGATAAATCGGGAAAATCTGTGAGAAACAGAAGATCTCTTGCGCAGTTTAGGCTATGATCCGCGGTCCCGATCGTTTAGCAGGATCTTGATCGGGCATATAACCGCAGACAGCGGTTCGTGCGTCACCCTCAAGCAGGGTCTTTTCGACGTACGTCAACAATCATGAATGTTTCAGCCTTAGTCATTATCGACTTTTGTTCGAGTGGAGTCCGCCGTGTCACTTTCGCTTTGGCAGCAGTGTCTTGCCCGATTGCAGGATGAGTTACCAGCCACAGAATTCAGTATGTGGATACGCCCATTGCAGGCGGAACTGAGCGATAACACGCTGGCCCTGTACGCGCCAAACCGTTTTGTCCTCGATTGGGTACGGGACAAGTACCTTAATAATATCAATGGACTGCTAACCAGTTTCTGCGGAGCGGATGCCCCACAGCTGCGTTTTGAAGTCGGCACCAAACCGGTGACACAAACGCCACAAGCGGCAGTGACGAGCAACGTCGCGGCCCCAGCACAGGTGGCGCATGCGCAGCCGCAACGTGTTGCGCCTTCTACGCGTTCCGGTTGGGATAACGTCCCGGCTCCGGCAGAACCGACCTATCGTTCTAACGTAAACGTCAAACACACGTTTGATAACTTCGTTGAAGGTAAATCTAACCAACTGGCGCGCGCGGCGGCTCGTCAGGTGGCTGATAACCCTGGCGGTGCCTATAACCCGTTGTTCCTTTATGGCGGCACGGGTCTGGGTAAAACTCACCTGCTGCATGCGGTGGGTAACGGCATTATGGCGCGTAAGCCGAATGCCAAAGTGGTTTATATGCACTCCGAGCGCTTTGTTCAGGACATGGTTAAAGCCCTGCAAAACAACGCGATCGAAGAGTTTAAACGCTACTACCGTTCCGTAGATGCACTACTGATCGACGATATTCAGTTTTTTGCTAATAAAGAACGATCTCAGGAAGAGTTTTTCCACACCTTCAACGCCCTGCTGGAAGGTAACCAGCAGATCATTCTCACCTCGGATCGCTATCCGAAAGAGATCAACGGCGTTGAGGATCGTCTGAAATCCCGCTTCGGTTGGGGACTGACTGTGGCGATCGAACCGCCAGAGTTAGAAACCCGCGTGGCGATCCTGATGAAAAAGGCCGACGAAAACGACATTCGTTTGCCGGGCGAAGTGGCGTTCTTTATCGCCAAGCGTCTACGCTCTAACGTACGTGAGCTGGAAGGGGCGTTGAACCGCGTCATTGCTAACGCCAACTTTACCGGACGGGCGATCACCATCGACTTCGTGCGTGAGGCGCTGCGCGACTTGCTGGCATTGCAGGAAAAACTGGTCACCATCGACAATATTCAGAAGACGGTGGCAGAGTACTACAAGATCAAAGTTGCGGATCTCCTTTCCAAGCGTCGATCCCGCTCGGTGGCGCGTCCGCGCCAGATGGCGATGGCGCTGGCGAAAGAGTTGACTAACCACAGTCTGCCCGAGATTGGCGATGCGTTTGGTGGTCGTGACCACACAACGGTGCTTCATGCTTGCCGGAAGATCGAGCAGTTGCGTGAAGAGAGCCACGATATCAAAGAAGATTTTTCAAATTTAATCAGAACATTGTCATCGTAAACCTATGAAATTTACCGTAGAACGTGAGCATTTATTAAAACCGCTACAACAGGTGAGCGGTCCGTTAGGTGGTCGTCCTACGCTACCGATTCTCGGTAATCTGCTGTTACAGGTTGCTGACGGTACGTTGTCGCTGACCGGTACCGATCTCGAGATGGAAATGGTGGCACGTGTTGCGCTGGTTCAGCCGCACGAACCAGGGGCGACGACCGTTCCGGCGCGCAAATTCTTTGATATCTGCCGTGGTCTGCCTGAAGGCGCGGAAATTGCCGTGCAACTGGAAGGTGAGCGGATGCTGGTGCGTTCCGGGCGTAGCCGTTTTTCGCTTTCCACCCTGCCAGCAGCAGATTTCCCGAACCTCGATGACTGGCAGAGCGAAGTCGAATTTACCCTGCCGCAGGCGACGATGAAGCGTCTGATTGAAGCGACTCAGTTTTCGATGGCGCATCAGGATGTTCGCTATTACTTAAACGGTATGCTGTTCGAAACCGAAGGTGAAGAACTGCGTACCGTGGCGACCGACGGTCACCGTCTGGCGGTCTGTTCCATGCCAATTGGTCAGTCTTTGCCAAGCCATTCGGTGATCGTGCCGCGTAAAGGTGTGATTGAACTGATGCGTATGCTCGACGGCGGCGACAATCCGCTGCGCGTGCAGATTGGCAGCAACAACATTCGCGCCCACGTTGGCGACTTTATCTTCACCTCCAAACTGGTGGATGGTCGCTTCCCGGATTATCGCCGCGTTCTGCCGAAGAACCCGGACAAACATCTGGAAGCAGGCTGCGATCTGCTCAAGCAGGCGTTTGCCCGTGCAGCGATCCTCTCCAACGAGAAATTCCGCGGCGTGCGTCTGTATGTCAGCGAAAATCAGCTGAAAATCACCGCCAATAACCCGGAACAGGAAGAAGCGGAAGAGATCCTCGACGTTACCTATAGCGGTGCGGAGATGGAAATTGGCTTCAACGTCAGCTATGTGCTGGATGTTCTGAACGCGCTGAAATGCGAAAACGTGCGCATGATGCTGACCGATTCGGTTTCCAGTGTGCAGATTGAAGATGCCGCATCACAGTCGGCTGCCTATGTTGTCATGCCAATGAGACTGTAATGTCCCTCACCCGCTTGTTGATCCGCGATTTCCGCAACATTGAAACCGCGGATCTCGCTTTATCTCCCGGCTTTAACTTTCTGGTTGGTGCCAACGGCAGTGGCAAAACCAGCGTGCTGGAAGCTATCTATACGCTCGGCCACGGTCGGGCGTTTCGCAGTTTGCAGATTGGTCGTGTTATTCGCCACGAGCAGGAGGCGTTTATTCTCCATGGGCGTTTACAGGGCGAAGAGCGCGAGACGGCGATTGGCCTAACCAAAGATAAACAGGGCGACAGCAAAGTCCGCATCGACGGTACTGACGGGCATAAGGTCGCCGAGCTGGCGCATCTGATGCCGATGCAACTGATAACGCCAGAAGGGTTTACTTTACTCAACGGCGGCCCCAAATACAGAAGAGCTTTCCTCGACTGGGGATGCTTTCACAACGAACCCGGATTTTTCACCGCCTGGAGCAATCTCAAGCGATTACTCAAGCAGCGCAATGCGGCACTGCGCCAGGTGACTCGTTATGAACAGCTACGCCCGTGGGATAAAGAACTGATCCCGCTGGCAGAACAAATCAGCACCTGGCGCGCCGAGTACAGTGCCGGTATCGCCGCTGATATGGCCGATACTTGTAAGCAATTTCTCCCGGAGTTTACTCTGACTTTCTCTTTTCAGCGCGGCTGGGAGAAAGAGACAGAATATGCTGAGGTGCTGGAACGTAATTTTGAACGCGATCGCCAGCTAACCTACACCGCGCACGGCCCGCATAAAGCGGACTTACGCATTCGCGCCGACGGTGCGCCGGTGGAAGATACCTTATCGCGTGGGCAGCTTAAGCTGTTGATGTGCGCCTTACGTCTGGCGCAAGGAGAGTTCCTCACCCGTGAAAGCGGGCGGCGGTGTCTCTACCTGATAGATGATTTTGCCTCTGAGCTTGATGATGAGCGTCGCGGACTGCTTGCCAGCCGCTTAAAAGCGACGCAATCACAGGTCTTTGTCAGCGCGATCAGTGCTGAACACGTAATAGACATGTCGGACGAAAATTCGAAGATGTTTACCGTGGAAAAGGGTAAAATAACGGATTAACCCAAGAATAAATGAGCGAGAAACGTTGATGTCGAATTCTTATGACTCCTCCAGTATCAAAGTCCTGAAAGGGCTGGATGCGGTGCGTAAGCGCCCGGGTATGTATATCGGCGACACGGATGACGGCACCGGTCTGCACCACATGGTATTCGAGGTGGTAGATAACGCTATCGACGAAGCGCTCGCGGGTCACTGTAAAGAAATTATCGTCACCATTCACGCCGATAACTCTGTCTCTGTACAGGATGACGGGCGCGGCATTCCGACCGGTATTCACCCGGAAGAGGGCGTATCGGCGGCGGAAGTGATCATGACCGTCCTGCACGCAGGCGGTAAATTTGACGATAACTCCTATAAAGTGTCCGGCGGTCTGCACGGCGTTGGTGTTTCGGTAGTAAACGCCCTGTCGCAAAAACTGGAGCTGGTTATCCAGCGCGAGGGTAAAATTCACCGTCAGATCTACGAACACGGTGTACCGCAGGCTCCGCTGGCGGTTACCGGCGAGACTGAAAAAACCGGCACCATGGTGCGTTTCTGGCCAAGCCTCGAAACCTTCACCAATGTGACCGAATTCGAATATGACATTCTGGCGAAACGCCTGCGTGAGTTGTCGTTCCTCAACTCTGGCGTTTCCATTCGTCTGCGCGACAAGCGCGACGGCAAAGAAGACCACTTCCACTATGAAGGCGGTATCAAGGCGTTCGTTGAATATCTGAACAAAAACAAAACGCCGATCCACCCGAATATCTTCTACTTCTCCACCGAAAAAGACGGTATCGGCGTTGAAGTTGCATTGCAGTGGAATGATGGCTTCCAGGAAAACATCTACTGCTTTACCAACAACATTCCGCAGCGTGATGGCGGTACTCACCTGGCAGGCTTCCGTGCGGCGATGACCCGTACTCTGAACGCCTACATGGATAAAGAAGGCTACAGCAAAAAAGCCAAAGTCAGCGCCACCGGTGACGATGCGCGTGAAGGCCTGATTGCCGTCGTTTCCGTAAAAGTGCCGGACCCGAAATTCTCCTCTCAGACCAAAGACAAACTGGTTTCTTCTGAGGTGAAATCGGCGGTTGAACAGCAGATGAACGAACTGCTGGCAGAATACCTGCTGGAAAACCCAACCGACGCGAAAATCGTAGTCGGCAAAATTATCGATGCTGCTCGTGCCCGTGAAGCTGCGCGTCGCGCTCGTGAAATGACCCGTCGTAAAGGTGCGCTGGATTTAGCGGGCCTGCCAGGTAAACTGGCGGACTGTCAGGAACGCGACCCGGCGCTCTCTGAACTGTACCTTGTGGAAGGGGACTCCGCGGGCGGCTCTGCGAAGCAGGGGCGTAACCGCAAGAACCAGGCGATTCTGCCGCTGAAGGGTAAAATCCTCAACGTCGAGAAAGCGCGCTTCGATAAGATGCTCTCTTCCCAGGAAGTGGCGACGCTGATCACCGCGCTTGGTTGTGGTATCGGTCGTGACGAGTACAACCCGGACAAACTGCGTTATCACAGCATCATCATCATGACCGATGCGGACGTCGACGGCTCGCACATTCGTACGCTGCTGTTGACCTTCTTCTATCGTCAGATGCCGGAAATCGTTGAACGTGGTCACGTCTACATCGCTCAGCCGCCGCTGTACAAAGTGAAGAAAGGCAAGCAGGAACAGTACATTAAAGACGACGAAGCGATGGATCAGTACCAGATCTCTATCGCGCTGGATGGCGCAACGCTGCACACCAACGCCAGTGCACCGGCATTGGCTGGCGAAGCGTTAGAGAAACTGGTGTCTGAGTACAACGCGACGCAGAAAATGATCAACCGCATGGAGCGTCGTTATCCGAAAGCAATGCTGAAAGAGCTTATCTATCAGCCGACGCTGACGGAAGCCGACCTCTCTGATGAGCAGACCGTTACCCGTTGGGTGAACGCCCTGGTCAGCGAACTGAACGACAAAGAACAGCACGGCAGCCAGTGGAAGTTTGATGTCCACACCAATGCTGATCAAAACCTGTTTGAACCGATTGTTCGCGTGCGTACCCACGGTGTGGATACTGACTATCCGCTGGATCACGAGTTTATCACCGGTGGCGAATATCGTCGTATCTGCACGCTGGGTGAGAAACTGCGTGGCCTTCTGGAAGAAGATGCGTTTATCGAACGTGGCGAGCGTCGTCAGCCGGTAGCCAGCTTCGAGCAGGCGCTGGACTGGCTGGTGAAAGAGTCCCGTCGCGGCCTCTCCATCCAGCGTTATAAAGGTCTGGGCGAGATGAACCCGGAACAGCTGTGGGAAACCACCATGGACCCGGAAAGCCGTCGTATGCTGCGCGTTACCGTTAAAGATGCGATTGCTGCCGATCAGTTGTTCACCACGCTGATGGGCGACGCCGTTGAACCGCGTCGTGCGTTTATCGAAGAGAATGCCCTGAAAGCGGCGAATATCGATATTTAATGGCGTTAACAATGCGAGCGTGCCTGATGCGCTACGCTTATCAGGCCTACGAGACTCCTGCAATATTTTGAATTTGCATGATTTTGTAGGCCGGATCAGACGTTAACGCCGCATTCGGCAAGAAGCTATAAGAAAAGGGCGGAGATCATCTCCGCCCTTTTTATTTCTGCAATCCGTAATTATCATTCCGCAGAACTATACTTTTTGAGTCAACACGTAACGCTTTACAGGTGATTATCATGGGACTTTTGGATGAAGTTGTCGGCGCCTTTCTGAAAGGCGATGCGGGGAAATATCAGGCTATTTTGAGTTGGGTTGAGGAGCAGGGTGGCATTCAGGTGCTGTTGGAAAAACTGCAAAGTGGCGGCTTAGGTGCCATTCTCTCAACCTGGTTGAGTAATCAACAGGGCAATCAGCCGGTGAGCGGCGAGCAACTGGAGTCGGCGCTCGGCACAAATGCGGTGTCCGATCTCGGGCAAAAACTGGGTGTAGATGCCAGTACGGCTTCCAGCTTGCTGGCAGAGCAACTGCCAAAGATTATTGATGCTCTCTCACCGCAGGGTGAAGTGTCTTCGCAAGCCAATAACGATCTGCTTTCCGCAGGCATGGAACTGCTGAAAGGGAAACTCTTCCGCTAAGCAAAAGGGGAGCATGCAACGCGCGTTGCATCCCCCTTTTCCCTCGGGTGTTGTACTGATTTTTGAGCGGAATCGCGTTAGCATGGGTCAGGAACCAATCTACCTGGGGAACTCATGGCTATCAAACTCATTGCTATCGATATGGATGGCACCCTTCTGCTGCCCGATCACACCATTTCACCCGCTGTTAAAAACGCGATTGCCGCAGCTCGCGCCCGTGGCGTGAATGTCGTGCTAACGACGGGTCGCCCTTATGCAGGTGTTCACAACTACCTGAAAGAGCTGCATATGGAACAGCCGGGCGATTACTGCATTACTTATAACGGCGCGCTGGTACAGAAGGCCGCCGATGGTAGCACCGTGGCGCAAACCGCTCTGAGCTATGAAGACTACCGTTTCCTGGAAAAACTCTCTCGCGAAGTCGGTTCTCATTTCCACGCCCTGGACCGCACCACGCTGTACACCGCCAACCGTGATATCAGCTACTACACGGTGCATGAATCTTTCGTTGCCACTATTCCGCTGGTGTTCTGCGAAGCGGAGAAAATGGACCCCAATACCCAGTTCCTGAAAGTGATGATGATTGATGAACCCGCCATCCTCGACCAGGCTATCGCGCGTATTCCGCAGGAAGTGAAAGAGAAATATACCGTGCTGAAAAGTGCGCCGTACTTCCTCGAAATCCTCGATAAACGCGTTAACAAAGGTACGGGTGTGAAATCACTGGCCGATGTGCTGGGCATTAAGCCGGAAGAAATCATGGCGATTGGCGATCAGGAAAACGACATCGCAATGATTGAATATGCAGGTGTTGGTGTGGCAATGGATAACGCTATTCCTTCGGTGAAAGAAGTGGCGAACTTTGTCACCAAATCCAACCTGGAAGATGGCGTGGCGTTTGCTATTGAGAAGTATGTGCTGAATTAATCAGTGGGAGGGCAAACTGCATAAATGCGTTTGCCCGCAGCGATTAACAATTTCTGGTCGTGCATAAAATCAGGAACTGGAGTGGTGACGTTACTATATCCAGCGTAAGAGTGACTGGTAGCAGTGCATTAGCGAGGCCGCGCGGAACGCCATCAGTTGCTTTGTACTTATAAAATCCCACCGTAAAGGGTTGATGGAAAACCATCACGTTTGAGTAATCCGCTTTTTTATTTTTCTGGTGGATAGAGCCTTTCAGGCCGTCAAGTGCCCAGGTACAACGCTGGGTATTACAAATAAAACCATATTGTGTCGCCAGTGCTTTATCTTCCTCATTATCCCAGTCGTAATAGAGCGTTATTGAACCAGAAAAATTAGTATCACTGCTGCTTAAAATAAATTTCGCGTTATCGGAAACGGTGATTCTTTCGCCATGAATTGCCGGATCGTTCAGCATTTTAACCACCTCGCCGCCGCCCGTGGTCAACAGATAGTCCAACGATTCACCAACAAAAACATAGCCTTTCGTACCGTTACTATCCTCTGCCAGCGATAACCCCTTAATCGAGTCTGACCGCCATTGCTCGGCATGTGGAGGACTTGCGGTATTGAAAAGCAGTCCTGCGGTTAGACATCCGGTCAACGCAAATGCCAAATAACACAAACCGGCAGCCTTAAAAAATCCCTTAAAATTCAACTTCATGACTAATCCTTTAAACGAGTAGCTAAGCCGTTGAAAGCATACTCTTCTTTCCCTCCTGTTTAGCGCCTGATATCCCTTTTCAGATTTCTGCCCGACGCATGTCATTTTTTTATGCATTGTTCTTTTTGTGATCTAAATTGTAGTACAACAATATTAGTTTGTACTACATTACACGCACGGCAAACGCGAACGTCATCACGCTGGTACTACAAAATTGCCGCGTTATGCATCGATCGGGGTAAAGTAGAGAAGTACATACAGAGCACAAGGACTCTCCATGACTCTCAATAAAACCGATCGCATCGTCATTACGCTGGGTAAACAGATCGTTCACGGCAAATACGTGCCAGGCTCGCCGCTTCCGGCCGAAGCGGAACTTTGTGAGGAGTTTGCAACCTCGCGCAACATCATCCGTGAGGTGTTTCGTTCGCTGATGGCGAAGCGGCTGATTGAAATGAAACGTTATCGCGGGGCGTTTGTGGCACCGCGTAATCAGTGGAATTACCTCGATACTGACGTGCTGCAATGGGTGCTGGAAAACGACTACGACCCACGGCTTATCAGTGCAATGAGCGAAGTGCGAAATCTGGTGGAACCGGCGATTGCCCGTTGGGCGGCAGAGCGCGCGACTTCCAGCGATCTGGCGCAGATTGAATCAGCGCTGAACGAGATGATCGCCAACAATCAGGACCGCGAAGCGTTTAACGAAGCGGATATTCGCTATCACGAGGCGGTACTGCAATCAGTGCATAACCCGGTGTTACAGCAACTTAGCATTGCGATTAGTTCATTACAGCGGGCGGTTTTTGAACGAACCTGGATGGGCGATGAGGCCAACATGCCGCAAACGCTCCAGGAACATAAGGCGCTGTTTGATGCGATACGGCATCAGGACGGCGATGCGGCAGAGCAGGCGGCGCTTACCATGATCGCCAGCTCGACACGAAGGTTAAAGGAAATCACATGACAGCTCGCTACATCGCAATTGACTGGGGATCGACCAATCTGCGCGCCTGGCTTTATCAGGGCGACCACTGCCTGGACAGCAGGCAATCAGAAGCAGGCGTTACGCGTCTGAACGGAAAATCTCCGGCTGCGGTGTTAGCAGAAGTGACGACCGACTGGCGTGAAGAGAATACGCCAGTGGTGATGGCAGGAATGGTCGGCAGCAATGTCGGCTGGAAAGTTGCGCCGTATTTATCTGTTCCTGCCCGTTTTTCATCTATTGGCGAACAATTAACGTCTGTTGGCGACAATATCTGGATTATTCCCGGATTATGCGTTTCTCATGATGATAACCACAATGTGATGCGCGGCGAAGAAACACAATTGATCGGCGCGCGTACTTTGGCTCCTTCCTCTCTTTATGTCATGCCCGGTACGCATTGCAAATGGGTGCAGGCCGATAGCCAGCAAATCAACGATTTTCGCACCGTAATGACCGGTGAGTTACATCATTTACTGTTAAATCACTCATTGATTGGCGCAGGTTTACCGCGGCAGGAAAACTCTGCCGATGCCTTCGCGGCTGGCCTTGAGCGCGGCCTTAATGCGCCCGCAATATTGCCGCAGCTTTTTGAAGTTCGTGCCTCGCATGTGCTAGGAACACTTCCCCGTGTACAGGTCAGCGAATTTCTCTCTGGTTTGTTGATTGGCGCAGAGGTCGCCAGTATGCGCGACTACGTGGCCCATCAACACGCCATCACCCTTGTCGCCGGAACATCGCTGACTGCACGCTACCAGCAAGCCTTTCAGGCGATGGGTTGCGAGGTGACGGCGGTGGCGGGCGACACGGCATTTCAGGCTGGTATAAGGAGCATCGCTCATGCAGTGGCAAACTAAACTCCCGCTGATCGCCATTTTGCGCGGCATTACGCCCGACGAGGCGCTGGCGCATGTTGGCGCGGTGATTGACGCTGGGTTCGACGCGGTAGAAATCCCGCTGAACTCTCCACTATGGGAACAAAGCATTCCCGCCATCGTTGATGCGTATGGCGATAAAGCGTTGATTGGCGCAGGTACGGTACTGAAACCTGAACAGGTCGATGCGCTCGCCAGGATGGGCTGTCAGCTCATCGTTACGCCCAATATCCATAGTGAAGTGATCCGCCGCGCGGTGGGCTATGGCATGACCGTTTGCCCCGGCTGCGCGACGGCGACTGAAGCCTTTACCGCGATCGACGCGGGCGCTCAGGCGCTGAAAATATTCCCGTCATCGGCTTTTGGGCCGCAATACATCAAAGCGTTAAAAGCGGTATTACCGCAGGACATCCCGGTCTTTGCCGTAGGCGGTGTGACGCCAGAAAACCTGGCGCAGTGGATAGACGCAGGTTGTGCAGGGGCGGGCTTAGGCAGCGATCTCTATCGCGCCGGGCAGTCCGTAGAACGCACCGCGCAGCAGGCAGCAGCATTTGTTAAGGCGTATCGAGAGGCAGTGCAATGAAAATCACCAACATTACTACGTATCGTTTACCTCCCCGCTGGATGTTCCTGAAAATTGAAACTGATGAAGGCGTGGTCGGTTGGGGCGAGCCCGTGATCGAAGGCCGCGCCCGCACGGTGGAAGCGGCAGTTCACGAGCTGGGTGACTATTTGATTGGTCAGGATCCATCGCGCATCAATGACTTATGGCAAGTGATGTATCGCGCCGGATTTTATCGTGGCGGTCCGATTCTGATGAGCGCCATCGCCGGGATCGACCAGGCGTTATGGGATATCAAAGGTAAAGTGCTGAATGCGCCGGTCTGGCAATTGATGGGTGGCCTGGTTCGCGACAAAATTAAAGCCTACAGTTGGGTCGGTGGCGATCGTCCGGCGGATGTTATCGACGGCATTAAAACGCTACGCGAAATCGGCTTCGATACCTTCAAACTGAACGGTTGTGAAGAGCTGGGATTGATTGATAACTCCCGCGCGGTAGATGCGGCGGTCAACACCGTGGCACAAATTCGTGAAGCTTTTGGCAATCAGATTGAGTTTGGTCTTGATTTCCACGGTCGCGTCAGCGCGCCGATGGCGAAAGTGCTGATTAAAGAACTGGAACCGTATCGCCCTCTGTTTATTGAAGAGCCGGTGCTGGCGGAACAAGCCGAATACTACCCGAAACTGGCGGCACAAACGCATATTCCACTGGCGGCGGGTGAGCGCATGTTCTCACGCTTCGATTTTAAACGCGTGCTGGAAGCTGGCGGTATTTCGATTCTGCAACCGGATCTCTCCCACGCAGGCGGTATTACCGAATGCTACAAAATTGCCGGAATGGCGGAAGCCTATGACGTGACCCTTGCGCCGCACTGTCCGCTCGGCCCGATTGCACTGGCGGCTTGCCTGCATATCGACTTTGTTTCCTATAACGCGGTACTTCAGGAACAAAGTATGGGCATTCATTACAACAAAGGCGCGGAGTTACTCGACTTTGTGAAAAATAAAGAAGACTTCAGCATGGTCGGCGGCTTCTTTAAACCGTTAATGAAACCGGGCTTAGGCGTGGAAATCGACGAAGCCAAAGTCATTGAGTTCAGTAAAAATGCCCCGGACTGGCGTAATCCGCTCTGGCGTCATGAAGATAACAGCGTAGCAGAGTGGTAATTCCTGCCACGTAAGCCCCTCATCGGGCACTAAAACAGCAATACAAAAATATAACCCTCTGTACATTACAGGGCATGGTGAGCGGCTTCGCTATGCCCAAAATCTGGAGAAAGCTCGCTATGGATATTCCCGTTAATGCAGCAAAACCGGGGCGTCGGCGTTATCTGACGCTGGTGATGATCTTTATTACGGTGGTCATTTGTTATGTTGACCGCGCTAACCTGGCCGTGGCTTCCGCCCATATTCAGGAAGAGTTCGGCATTACCAAAGCGGAAATGGGCTATGTATTTTCGGCCTTCGCCTGGCTATATACCTTATGCCAGATCCCCGGCGGTTGGTTTTTAGATCGCGTAGGTTCTCGCGTGACTTATTTTATTGCGATATTTGGCTGGTCAGTGGCGACGTTATTCCAGGGCTTTGCCACGGGCTTAATGTCATTAATTGGTCTGCGCGCGATAACCGGTATTTTCGAAGCGCCCGCGTTCCCGACCAATAACCGGATGGTGACCAGCTGGTTCCCGGAACATGAACGCGCTTCCGCCGTGGGTTTTTATACGTCTGGTCAGTTTGTCGGTCTGGCGTTTCTGACTCCGCTGCTGATCTGGATTCAGGAAATGTTGAGCTGGCACTGGGTGTTCATTGTCACCGGCGGTATCGGCATTATCTGGTCGCTGATTTGGTTTAAGGTTTATCAGCCGCCGCGCCTGACCAAAGGCATTAGCAAAGCTGAACTGGATTACATTCGTGACGGCGGCGGTCTGGTGGATGGCGATGCGCCAGTGAAAAAAGAGTCGCGTCAGCCGCTAACAGCCAAAGACTGGAAACTGGTGTTCCATCGTAAACTGATCGGCGTCTATCTTGGGCAATTTGCGGTGGCTTCTACACTGTGGTTCTTCTTAACCTGGTTCCCGAACTATTTAACCCAGGAAAAAGGAATCACAGCGCTGAAAGCGGGCTTTATGACCACGGTGCCATTCCTTGCGGCGTTTGTTGGCGTCCTGCTCTCAGGCTGGGTCGCGGATCTGCTGGTACGTAAGGGCTTTTCACTGGGCTTTGCGCGTAAAACGCCGATTATCTGCGGTTTGCTGATCTCCACCTGCATTATGGGCGCTAACTACACCAACGATCCGATGATGATTATGTGCCTGATGGCGCTGGCATTCTTCGGCAACGGTTTTGCTTCGATTACCTGGTCGTTAGTCTCTTCTCTGGCACCGATGCGGCTGATTGGTTTAACCGGCGGCGTGTTTAACTTCGCCGGTGGTCTGGGCGGCATCACCGTTCCGCTGGTGGTGGGGTACCTGGCGCAGGGTTACGGTTTCGCGCCTGCACTGGTTTATATCTCCGCCGTCGCGTTGATTGGCGCGCTCTCTTACATCCTGCTGGTGGGCGATGTGAAGCGCGTTGGATAATCTTTAAACTGTGGAATATGCGCCACACCACTGCGCATAATCCATTTTCTTAAAGCCGGTGCGGTCAGGCATCGGCTTTTTACTATTTTGCCGAAGAGTTTTAAACGCAGTTTGCGGGTGGCGCGCCAGTAAGCGGCGTTGCTCTTCTCCGGCTGCTTCAGTAACACCGAACGCAGAATCTCTGCACTATCCAGCGCATAGCTAATCCCCTCCAGCGAGCTGGCGCTGATAAATCCCGCCGCTTCACCAATCAGAAAGGCATTGTCCTTACCGCAGACAAAATCCTGCCAGCGTGAGGGAAACAGCACCGTGCATTTTTCGCTTTTTACCGCCTTACCAAACTGGAACTGAAAGGCGCTCATTTTCTCTTTTAGCGCCGTGAAGCGCGCCTGGCCGTCTTTCATTGGATAGGCACCGCCAAAGATAAAATAACCGTCTTTGCTGATACTCCATGAATAACAGTCAGTTATCGCATTATCAAAGATGCAGGAGTAGAACGGCACCGGATGTTTCTCTGCGAACCACTGCTGGATAGCGACATATTTACGAATTTGATGGTTCGGGTAGAGATGTCGCCGCACCATCGAGTTGGCACCATCGGAACCGACCAGATAGCGGGCGGTAATGTGTTGCTCCCAGCCGTCTGCGCGAAAAATGACATGCCATTTATCATCCTCGCGCCAGATTTTCCGGCACAGGCTGTCGTGGTAAACCTCAACGCTGGTGGGAATGAGCGATTTCATCCATAAGTCGAAAGCATGGCGATTAATATTGATATAGCTTCGCTGGTAGTTACGTGTAAGCGATGCGGCTACGTCGACGGTTTTGACGCTGAAAATCTGCGGATTGGCGATCACATCGACAGGCAGCGTCAGTCCATCGCGAATAAAAGATCGCTGCGCGTCCGGTGCCAGCAGACCGCCACAAGGCTTGCTGAAACCTTCAGTACCATGCTGGTGCTTTTTATCCAGCGCGATCACCTGCATTTTGCTGGCTAACTTTCGCGCCAACGCCGAACCTGCCGGGCCGAGGCCAATAATCGCCACGTCGAAATGTTCCATCTTTTCACTCACATTCATCACGATGGCAAAAGACTATTGTCTGAAAGTGAAGTCCTTGTGAAGTATGATGGCGGGAACCGTTTTGTATCAGGACCGCGCCATGAAACAGATAACCTTTGCTCCCCGTAATCACCTGCTCACCAATACCAATACCTGGACGCCCGACAGCCAGTGGCTGGTATTTGACGTGCGTCCTTCTGGGGCGTCGTTTACCGGTGAGACCATTGAGCGCGTGAATATCCATACCGGCGAGGTCGAGGTTATCTACCGTGCGTCACAGGGCGCACACGTCGGCGTGGTGACCGTTCATCCGAAGTCAGAGAAATATGTCTTTATTCACGGCCCTGAAAATCCTGATGAAACATGGCATTACGACTTCCATCATCGACGCGGCGTGATTGCTGAAAGCGGCAAGGTGAGCAATCTCGATGCAATGGATATTACCGCGCCGTATACGCCAGGAGCGCTGCGTGGCGGCAGCCATGTACATGTCTTTAGCCCGAACGGTGAAATGGTGAGCTTTACCTATAACGACCATGTAATGCATGAACGCGATCCGGCGCTGGATTTGCGCAACGTCGGTGTTGCGGTACCGTTTGGCCCGGTCAACGTACAAAAGCAGCATCCGCGTGAATACAGCGGCAGCCACTGGTGCGTGTTGGTGAGTAACACCACGCCCACGCCGCAGCCTGGCAGTGATGAAATCAATCGTGCTTATGAAGAAGGATGGGTAGGAAACCACGCGCTGGCGTTTATTGGCGACACATTTTCGCCAAAGGGCGAGAAAGTGCCGGAGCTGTTTATCGTTGAGTTACCGCAAGATGAAGCTGGCTGGAAAGCGGCAGGTGATGTGCCGTTAAGTGGAACGGAAACAACCCTGCCTGCGCCACCGCGTGGCGTCGTGCAGCGACGTTTAACCTTTACCCATCAGCGGGCTTATCCGGGGTTAGTCAACGTTCCGCGCCACTGGGTGCGCTGTAATCCGCAGGGTACGCAAATCGCGTTTTTAATGCGTGATGATAACGGCATTGTGCAATTGTGGCTTATCTCACCACAGGGCGGCGAGCCGCGCCAGTTAACCCATAACAAAACGGATATTCAGTCTGCATTTAACTGGCATCCGTCAGGAGAATGGTTGGGCTTTGTGCTGGATAATCGGATTGCTTGCGCCCATGCGCAAAGCGGCGAGGTTGAGTATTTAACCGAAAACCACGCCAATCCACCTTCTGCGGACGCCGTGGTCTTCTCGCCGGATGGTCGATGGCTGGCGTGGATGGAAGGCGGCCAGCTGTGGATCACCGAAACTGATCGCTAAATCAGTTATCAGGCATTCTGGCGGGTGGAATAACCGCATTGGTGGCTTGCGCGTTGGCTTCGCTTTTTTCAACGCGTGAGCGCACCGAGCTGTCTTTGCGGAATACATCCCACGGCAGTAAAAGCGTATCCATCACAGCGGTAAACGGCATATCGAGAATCGCTAGCGACTTAGTGCCCCAGTTGGTTTCATCGTCGCCAATCATGGTGGCGCTGGCGCGGGTGCCGGGATATGTTCCTTCTTTCCCCCCGGTATGGGACATCACGCTGGAGCATCCTCCGAGTAATGTCATTCCGCTGCATATCATGAACGCTAACAACACATTTCTTATCATAATAAATTCATCTGTTGATCGTGGGTGTTGGCCTGATGAGTTATAGCGATCCCTTGCTGAAAATAACATCATCATTACGTCGCACTGTGGCGGCTATCGCACTTTAACGTTTCGTGCTGCCCCCTCAGTCTATGCAATAGACCATAAACTGCAAAAAAAAGTCCGCTGATAAGGCTTGAAAAGTTCATTTCCAGACCCATTTTTACATCGTAGCCGATGAGGACGCGCCTGATGGGTGTTCTGGCTACCTGACCTGTCCATTGTGGAAGGTCTTACATTCTCGCTGATTTCAGGAGCTATTGATTATGCGTAACTTTGATTTATCCCCGCTTTACCGTTCTGCTATTGGATTTGACCGTTTGTTTAACCACTTAGAAAACAACCAGAGCCAGAGTAATGGCGGCTACCCTCCGTATAACGTTGAACTGGTAGACGAAAACCATTACCGCATTGCTATCGCTGTGGCTGGTTTTGCTGAGAGCGAACTGGAGATTACCGCCCAGGATAATCTGTTGGTGGTGAAAGGTGCTCATGCCGACGAACAAAAAGAGCGCACCTATCTGTACCAGGGCATCGCTGAACGCAACTTTGAACGCAAATTCCAGTTAGCTGAGAACATTCATGTTCGTGGTGCTAACCTGGTAAATGGTTTGCTGTATATCGATCTCGAACGTGTGATTCCGGAAGCGAAAAAACCGCGCCGTATCGAAATCAACTAATTCCCTAAGGCCGCCTGGCGCGGCCTGATATCTCCATGCTCGCCGTCAGGGAGCATATGCGAATCTTCGGATTTGCAGGTACTTACTCGCTTCTTAGAAGGAGAAATGACTATGCGTAACTTCGATTTATCCCCACTGATGCGTCAATGGATCGGTTTTGACAAACTGGCCAACGCACTGCAAAACGCCGGTGAAAGCCAAAGCTTCCCACCGTACAACATTGAAAAAAGCGACGATAACCACTACCGCATTACCCTCGCGCTGGCAGGTTTTCGTCAGGAAGATTTAGAGATTCAACTGGAAGGTACGCGCCTGAGCGTAAAAGGCACGCCGGAGCAGCCAAAAGAAGAGAAGAAATGGCTGCATCAAGGGCTTATGAATCAGCCGTTTAGCCTGAGTTTTACGCTGGCTGAAAATATGGAAGTCTCTGGCGCAACCTTCGTAAACGGTTTACTGCATATTGATTTAATTCGTAATGAGCCTGAACCCATCGCAGCGCAGCGTATCGCTATCAGCGAACGTCCCGCGTTAAATAGCTAACTAGCTATTCTCTTTGCCCCACCATTCTGGTGGGGCTTTTTTTGTCTTTCTTCTTCAACAATGCGTTAATTTTCGCCTGTTTAAGATATTTCGGCACGTTCTTTCCCGTGATAATGTGCGCTATAAGGCAAATCTGCTTCACCGATTCAGCCATAATCCGTAGCAATTAAAATGTTATCTCAAGAGAAATGGATGATGAGTGATATAGCATTAACGGTCAGTATTCTGGCTTTGGTGGCAGTCGTCGGTTTGTTTATCGGCAACGTCAAATTTCGCGGCATAGGATTAGGTATTGGCGGCGTGCTGTTTGGTGGGATCATCGTCGGCCATTTTGTTTCTCAGGCGGGGATGACATTAAGTAGCGATATGCTGCATGTTATTCAGGAATTTGGCCTGATCCTGTTCGTTTATACCATCGGTATTCAGGTGGGGCCGGGCTTCTTTGCTTCATTGCGCGTCTCCGGATTACGCCTCAACTTGTTTGCTGTTCTGATTGTCATCATCGGTGGTCTGGTTACCGCCATCCTGCATAAGCTGTTTGATATTCCACTGCCGGTCGTGCTGGGGATTTTCTCCGGTGCGGTAACCAATACGCCAGCGCTGGGGGCGGGGCAGCAGATCTTGCGCGACCTGGGTACACCAATGGAAATGGTCGATCAGATGGGGATGAGCTACGCGATGGCGTATCCATTTGGCATTTGCGGGATCTTGTTCACCATGTGGATGTTGCGGGTTATTTTCCGCGTCAATGTCGAGACAGAAGCCCAGCAGCACGAGTCTTCACGCACCAATGGCGGCGCGCTGATCAAGACTATCAATATTCGCGTTGAGAACCCTAACCTGCATGATTTAGCCATTAAAGATGTACCGATTCTCAACGGGGACAAAATTATCTGTTCGCGTCTGAAACGAGAAGAAACCCTAAAAGTACCTTCGCCTGATACCATTATCCAACTGGGCGATTTGCTGCATCTGGTGGGGCAGCCAGCGGATTTACATAATGCGCAACTGGTGATTGGTCAGGAGGTCGATACCTCGCTGTCCACGAAAGGCACTGATTTACGCGTCGAGCGTGTGGTGGTCACCAATGAAAACGTGCTTGGTAAGCGTATTCGCGATCTGCACTTTAAAGAACGCTATGACGTTGTTATTTCGCGTCTGAACCGTGCTGGGGTCGAACTGGTCGCCAGTGGTGATATCAGCCTGCAGTTCGGCGATATCCTCAACCTGGTGGGGCGTCCGTCCGCAATTGATGCCGTTGCCAATGTGCTGGGGAATGCGCAGCAGAAACTGCAACAGGTTCAGATGCTGCCGGTGTTTATTGGTATCGGGCTTGGCGTATTGTTAGGTTCTATTCCCGTCTTTGTGCCGGGATTCCCGGCGGCGTTGAAACTGGGACTGGCGGGCGGTCCGCTGATTATGGCGTTGATCCTCGGGCGTATCGGCAGTATCGGTAAGCTGTACTGGTTTATGCCGCCAAGCGCCAACCTCGCGCTGCGGGAGCTGGGGATCGTACTGTTCCTCTCGGTAGTGGGGCTGAAATCTGGTGGGGATTTTGTAAATACCCTGGTCAATGGCGAAGGGCTAAGCTGGATTGGATATGGTGCCCTGATCACCGCCGTTCCGCTGATTACTGTTGGTATTCTGGCGCGGATGTTAGCCAAAATGAATTACCTGACCATGTGCGGAATGCTGGCTGGCTCCATGACCGATCCTCCGGCGCTGGCGTTTGCTAATAATCTTCATCCAACGAGCGGTGCGGCGGCGCTCTCTTACGCCACTGTTTATCCGTTAGTGATGTTCCTGCGCATTATCACCCCCCAATTACTGGCGGTGCTCTTCTGGAGTATCGGTTAACTCTTTTCCGGGTGGAGTCGCCGTAAATGGTACTCCACCTGGTATTCGTTGGCATTTCTGAACATTACTGAATAATTCAAAAACTCCCCGCTCTCGCTATATGACAACGAGGTGATCCGCAGCAGTGGTGTGTGTTCCGCTACCTTCATTTGCCGCGCCAGTAGTCTATCGGCGAGCACCGGCGTCAGGCTTTCATAATTACCGCCAATCAGAATCCCGCACTCTTGTTCAATATATTCAAACTTCGACCCTTCCAGATGTTGCAGCGATAGGTTGCGGAACAGTTTTACCGGCATATAGCTGTCTTCCAGCATCAGCGGTTTCCCTTCCACAAAACGAACGCGACGGGAGAAG
Organism: Escherichia sp. KS167_9B; assembly: GCF_030295215.1. Taxonomy (NCBI): domain Bacteria; kingdom Pseudomonadati; phylum Pseudomonadota; class Gammaproteobacteria; order Enterobacterales; family Enterobacteriaceae; genus Escherichia; species Escherichia sp. KS167_9B. The sequence goes on along the minus strand of NZ_AP025754.1, from coordinate 4,517,665 downwards.
TAGATCTGCTCGTTGATTTGAATCCGTAACTGGCTGGCAATGGCCGGAGGCGCAGGCATGATTTCAAATATTAGCACCTGGCTGGTGACCGTTTTTCCCTGGCGTTTTAACACCTCCACCAGCCCGGTCAGGCTGGCAGTTTGATGCAGTACATCTTTGCGCACCAGATAAGTACCGCTGCCGTGGCGGCGGACCACCAACCCCCACGCCACCAGCAGGTCAATGGCTTTACGGATGGTCATCCGTGATACCGCAAATTCTTCCGCCAGCTTTTTTTCACCGGGAAGAAGACTGTTTAGCGTGAAATCCGCGGAGTTAAGTCGAATTCTTAACCGCTCCGCAATGCTTTTGTAGATCATCTCTAGATCTCTTTTTTGCCTGCAAGCCCGGGTAAAGCGCCCACAAATTTCGATTAATCCGTTGAAAAAGCATCTTTTTTTTAGTGATGTGTTCGATGCTGTGTACCCGTGTTCACAGATGTCTACTTTTTCGCGAAAACGTAGATCTCTACCGCTCAACGAAAAGCATGAAAGCGATCACGAATCCCACTGGGTCGTCATGTTCTGCCGATAGCATCTTCCTATCCTCGCTCCAGGCCTGCCGCATAACCAATCAGGCTTCCTACTTACAGAATTGAGAAAAGAGGATGTGGAAATGCTCAGTCAAATTCAACGCTTTGGCGGCGCGATGTTCACGCCAGTGCTGCTGTTTCCCTTCGCCGGGATTGTGGTGGGTCTTGCCATTTTGCTGCAAAACCCGATGTTTGTCGGGGAATCACTGACCGATCCGAACAGTTTATTCGCGCAAATCGTACACATCATTGAAGAGGGCGGTTGGACGGTATTCCGTAATATGCCGCTGATTTTTGCTGTCGGTTTACCCATTGGCCTTGCTAAGCAAGCGCAGGGGCGTGCTTGTCTGGCGGTGATGGTGAGTTTCCTGACCTGGAACTATTTCATCAACGCGATGGGAATGACCTGGGGAAGCTACTTCGGCGTCGATTTCTCTCAGGACGCAGTGGCAGGTAGCGGGCTGACCATGATGGCCGGAATTAAAACCCTCGATACCAGCATTATCGGCGCGATTATCATTTCTGGCATTGTGACGGCGCTGCATAACCGTCTGTTCGATAAAAAACTGCCAGTGTTTCTCGGCATTTTTCAGGGGACATCTTATGTGGTGATTATCGCCTTCCTGGTGATGATCCCATGCGCGTGGCTGACATTGCTCGGCTGGCCAAAAGTACAAATGGGGATTGAATCTCTGCAAGCGTTCCTGCGTTCGGCGGGTGCGCTTGGGGTCTGGGTTTACACCTTCCTCGAACGCATTCTGATCCCAACCGGTTTACACCACTTCATCTACGGACCGTTTATCTTTGGTCCGGCAGCTGTTGAAGGCGGCATTCAGATGTACTGGGCGCAGCATCTGCAAGAGTTCAGTTTGAGCGCCGAGCCGCTGAAATCGTTGTTCCCGGAAGGCGGTTTTGCCCTGCACGGTAACTCAAAAATCTTTGGTGCCGTGGGCATTTCTTTAGCGATGTACTTCACTGCTGCACCGGAAAATCGGGTAAAAGTGGCGGGCTTGCTGATCCCCGCAACCTTAACCGCCATGCTGGTGGGAATTACCGAACCGCTGGAATTTACCTTCCTGTTCATTTCACCGTTGCTGTTTGCGGTACACGCCGTGCTGGCGGCCTCAATGTCGACCGTAATGTATCTCTTTGGTGTGGTGGGCAACATGGGCGGTGGTCTGATAGACCAAGTTTTACCGCAAAACTGGATCCCGATGTTCAGCAACCACGCGGATATGATGCTGACCCAAATCGCCATTGGGTTGTGCTTTACCCTGCTGTACTTCGTGGTTTTCCGCACCCTGATTCTGCAATTCAACATGTGCACGCCGGGACGTGAAGATGCGGAGGTGAAGCTCTACTCAAAAGCCGAATACAAAGCCTCGCGAGGCCAAACTACCGCTGCAGAGCCCAAAAAAGAGCTGGAGCAGGCTACCGGCATCCTGCAAGCCCTGGGCGGGGTGGGCAATATCTCCAGCATCAACAATTGCGCGACGCGTCTACGTATTGCACTGCATGACATGTCACAAACGCTGGATGACGAAGTCTTTAAAAAGCTGGGAGCGCATGGCGTCTTCCGTAGTGGTGATGCCATTCAGGTGATCATTGGTTTGCATGTTTCCCAGCTGCGTGAACAGCTCGATAGCTTAATTAATTCTCATCAATCAGCAGAAAAAGTTGCCATTACGGAGGCAGTATAATGACCAAATTCTCAGTGGTTGTCGCAGGCGGTGGAAGCACCTTTACGCCAGGCATCGTGTTGATGTTATTGGCGAATCAGGATCGTTTCCCGCTTCGCGCACTGAAATTTTATGATAACGATGGCGCACGGCAGGAAGTGATTGCCGAAGCCTGTAAAGTTATTCTTAAAGAGAAAGCGCCGGACATTGAGTTTAGCTACACCACCGATCCTGAAGTGGCGTTCAGCGACGTTGATTTTGTCATGGCGCACATTCGTGTCGGCAAATATCCGATGCGCGAACTGGATGAAAAAATACCGCTGCGCCACGGCGTTGTCGGTCAGGAAACTTGCGGACCCGGCGGAATAGCGTACGGCATGCGATCTATCGGTGGCGTCCTGGAACTGGTGGATTATATGGAAAAATATTCACCAAATGCCTGGATGCTCAACTACTCCAACCCGGCAGCAATTGTGGCAGAAGCCACACGTCGTCTGCGCCCGAACGCGAAAATCCTCAACATCTGTGACATGCCAATCGGTATTGAAAGTCGGATGGCGCAAATTGTTGGGCTGCAAGATCGCAAACAGATGCGCGTGCGCTACTACGGTCTGAACCACTTTGGCTGGTGGACATCAATTGAAGATTTGCAAGGCAACGACCTGATGCCCCAGCTGCGGCAATATGTCTCTAAGCACGGTTATGTTCCACCGCAGCAAGATACACATACTGAAGCGAGCTGGAACGACACCTATGCAAAAGCGCGGGATGTCCAGGCACTGGATCCGGATACATTGCCGAACACCTATCTGAAATATTATCTCTTCCCGGATTATGTCGTTCAGCATTCCAACCCTGAACATACCCGCGCGAATGAGGTGATGGAACATCGCGAGAAACAGGTTTTCGATGCTTGCCGCGCCATTACGGCGGCAGGAAATTCAGCGGCGGGCAAGCTGGAAATTGACGAACATGCGTCATACATCGTCGATCTGGCGGCGGCAATTGCCTTCAACACTCAGGAGCGGATGTTGCTGATTGTGCCTAACAACGGGGCAATTCATAACTTTGATGATGAAGCGATGGTCGAGATCCCGTGTCTGGTCGGGCACAACGGACCAGAACCACTGGTGGTCGGCGATATCCCGCAGTTTCAGAAAGGGTTAATGAGTCAGCAAGTGGCGGTGGAAAAACTGGTCGTGGACGCCTGGGAACAGCGTTCATATCAGCACCTGTGGCAGGCGATTACCCTGTCGAAAACGGTACCGAGCGCCTCGGTCGCCAAAGCTATTCTGGATGAGTTGCTGGAGGCCAACAAAGCGTACTGGCCAGAGTTACGTTAATTGTGTGGACTGGCATCCGTTGGGTGCTGGTCCGTATTCTTCAGCACGGCTGACGGCGCATAACCAAATTTATGTTTAAAGGCTTTGCTGAAATGAAAGGAGTCGAAGAAGTTGAGCGTATCAGCGACTTCGCCAACCGAGTTCCCTTGTTGCTTTAATAGCGATAGCGCCAGATCCAGACGTGCATCGAGGTAATATTCTTTGGGCGTCTTGCCGGTATAGCGTAAAAACAGACGACGCAACCAGGCTTCGCTACAGGGGATCGTGGCAGCCATATCAGCTACGCTCCAGCGTTGTTGCAGACTGGCATGTAAAGTGGCAATTAGTTTTTCAATTTGCCGCCGTTGTGGATCTTTTTTACCGTCTGAGTACATAAGACAAATCCACTGATAAATAATTTTCGTCAGAAAAGCGACTGCCAGATTATTTTTTATTGCTTCTGGTGAAGTAATTAATTCAGCAACTTCGGTGAGTTCCTGATTATAAACTTCGCCATTATAAATAACGCTTTGCTGACCGACGGGAATATCCATCATACTGGTGGGGGTAAATTCCATCCAGTACTGTTCCCAGACTAAACCTTCACAGTGATAAGAGTGAATATCCATTGGCTTTAAAAATATAATACAGTTGCCATGCAGTGTTATTTGTTCACCATTCTTTAAAATAATTTTCCCACATCCTTGTACGGTATACACCGCAACCCATGAGTTGGCGATAAGCGGTTTCTTCTTGTCCCGCGGCCAGATCACCCGATAATGCTCGTCGGCGTAGGTATGCCAGAGCGAGATCAGAGAAATTCCGCTGGAGATCACATTTTCGTTAATCAATAAGGGAATATTGTACGGAGTTTCGTTTTTTACATCCGAACTTTGCAATTTTCCATTCATTTTAATATCCCTCCGGCGAATTATGCTCACAACCTGAACTTAACAGAAAACAATCCGTTCAGGGATACGACGTTTGTATTTTAAGAATCTGACTGCCTGACCCGACGCATTTTACCTCTCCCTATATTCATGCGTCCGGGACATAAACATAAATAAGGGCTATGAGATGAATTCGTTACAAATCTTGAGTTTTGTCGGTTTTACGCTGCTGGTGGCGGTCATCACCTGGTGGAAGGTCCGCAAAACAGATACCGGATCGCAACAAGGCTATTTTCTTGCCGGACGTTCACTAAAAGCGCCGGTTATTGCCGCTTCGTTAATGTTAACCAACCTTTCCACGGAACAACTGGTTGGACTTTCCGGGCAGGCCTACAAAAGCGGCATGTCGGTGATGGGCTGGGAAGTCACTTCTGCGGTGACGCTGATCTTCCTCGCGCTAATCTTTTTACCGCGCTATCTGAAGCGTGGCATTGCCACCATCCCCGATTTCCTGGAGGAACGTTATGATAAAACGACGCGTATTATCATCGACTTCTGCTTCCTCATTGCCACCGGTGTCTGCTTTCTGCCGATTGTTCTCTACTCCGGCGCGTTGGCGCTCAACAGCCTGTTTCACGTCGGGGAATCGTTACAAATTTCCCACGGCGCAGCGATCTGGCTACTGGTTATTTTGCTTGGCCTGGCGGGAATTTTGTATGCGGTGATCGGCGGACTGCGCGCAATGGCAGTGGCGGACTCCATTAACGGTATTGGGCTGGTTATTGGCGGGTTGATGGTGCCGATATTTGGCCTGATCGCGATGGGCAAGGGCAGCTTTATGCAGGGCATTGAGCAACTCACCACCGTTCACGCCGAGAAATTAAACTCAGTCGGTGGCCCGACCGATCCCTTGCCGATTGGCGCGGCATTTACCGGTTTGATTCTGGTGAACACCTTTTACTGGTGTACAAATCAGGGCATCGTGCAACGCACGCTGGCGTCAAAAAGCCTGGCGGAAGGGCAAAAGGGGGCGCTGTTAACGGCGGTGCTGAAAATGCTCGACCCGCTGGTACTGGTGCTGCCAGGGTTGATTGCGTTTCATCTGTATCAGGATTTACCTAAAGCCGACATGGCCTACCCGACGCTGGTCAATAACGTTCTGCCAGTGCCACTGGTGGGTTTCTTCGGCGCGGTGTTATTTGGTGCGGTGATCAGTACCTTCAACGGCTTTCTGAATAGCGCCAGTACGTTGTTCAGTATGGGTATTTACCGGCGCATCATTAACCAGAATGCCGAGCCGCAACAGCTGGTCACCGTTGGGCGCAAATTTGGTTTCTTTATCGCCATCGTTTCGGTGCTGGTCGCGCCGTGGATCGCCAACGCGCCGCAGGGGCTGTATAGCTGGATGAAACAGCTCAACGGTATTTACAACGTGCCGCTGGTTACCATCATCATTATGGGCTTTTTCTTCCCGCGCATTCCGGCGCTGGCGGCAAAAGTGGCGATGGGGATTGGCATAATCAGCTACATCACCATCAACTATCTGGTGAAGTTCGACTTCCATTTCCTCTATGTGCTGGCCTGTACGTTCTGTATCAACGTGGTAGTGATGCTGGTGATCGGTTTTATCAAACCGCGCGCCACGCCGTTCACCTTCAAAGATGCGTTTGCGGTGGACATGAAACCGTGGAAAAACGTCAAGATCGCGTCAATTGGTATCCTGTTCGCGATGATTGGCGTCTATGCCGGGCTGGCTGAATTCGGCGGCTACGGTACGCGCTGGTTAGCGATGATCAGTTATTTCATCGCTGCCGTAGTGATTGTCTACCTGATTTTGGACAGCTGGCGGCATCGTCACGACCCAGCCGTAACCTTTACTCCCGACGCGAAGGATAGCCTATGAAACGCCCCAATTTTCTGTTCATCATGACCGATACCCAGGCCACCAATATGGTCGGTTGCTATAGCGGTAAGCCGCTGAATACGAAAAATATTGATAGTCTGGCGGCGGAAAGTATTCGCTTTAATTCCGCCTATACCTGTTCACCGGTTTGTACACCAGCGCGCGCCGGGCTGTTTACCGGTATCTACGCTAACCAGTCCGGCCCGTGGACCAATAACGTCGCGCCGGGCAAAAACATCTCCACTATGGGACGCTACTTTAAGGATGCGGGCTATCACACCTGTTACATTGGCAAATGGCATCTCGACGGTCATGACTATTTCGGCACTGGCGAGTGTCCGCCGGAGTGGGACGCTGATTACTGGTTCGATGGGGCGAACTACCTTAGCGAACTGACGGAAAAAGAGATCAGCCTGTGGCGCAATGGCCTAAACAGTGTTGAGGATTTACAGGCGAACCAGATCGACGAAACCTTCACCTGGGCGCACCGCATCAGCAATCGGGCGGTAGATTTTCTGCAACAGCCCGCGCGCGCCGAGGAACCCTTCCTGATGGTGGTTTCGTATGATGAGCCGCATCACCCGTTCACTTGTCCGGTTGAGTATTTAGAGAAATACGCTGATTTTTACTACGAACTTGGCGAGAAATCACAGGATGACCTGGCGAACAAACCGGAACATCACCGCTTATGGGCGCAGGCAATGCCATCGCCAGTCGGTGATGACGGGCTTTATCACCATCCGCTCTATTTTGCCTGCAATGACTTTGTTGATGACCAAATTGGACGGGTCATCAACGCATTAACGCCAGAGCAGCGTGAAAGTACGTGGGTCATTTATACCTCCGATCACGGCGAAATGATGGGCGCACATAAGCTGATCAGTAAAGGAGCCGCGATGTATGACGACATCACCCGTATTCCGCTGATCATCCGTTCGCCGCAAGGGGAGCGGCGGCAGGTCGATACACCTGTCAGTCATATCGATTTACTGCCGACAATGATGGCGCTGGCAGATATTGAAAAACCAGACATTCTGCCAGGGGAAAATATCCTTACTGTGAAAGAGCCGCGTGGCGTGATGGTGGAATTTAACCGTTATGAGATTGAGCATGACAGTTTTGGCGGTTTTATTCCGGTGCGTTGCTGGGTGACGGATGATTTTAAACTGGTGCTAAACCTCTTCACCAGTGATGAACTTTACGATCGCCGTAACGACCCAAATGAAATGCATAACCTGATCGATGATATCCGTTTTGCCGACGTTCGCAGCAAAATGCATGACGCCTTGCTGGATTACATGGACAAAATTCGCGATCCGTTCCGCAGTTACCAATGGAGTCTGCGTCCGTGGCGTAAAGATGCGCAACCGCGCTGGATGGGGGCGTTCCGTCCACGCCCACAGGATGGCTATTCGCCGGTAGTACGCGATTATGACACCGGCCTGCCAACACAAGGGGTGAAGGTGGAAGAGAAAAAACAGAAGTTTTGACGATAATGCCCGCTGATGATCACCCGGCGGGCATTATTCAGGCTGCTTAAACCAGCGAACCGCCGGTCAGGAAGGAAAAGATAAGGAATATCAGCAAAATGCTGCACACGATGCCGATACCAAAAAGCAAGGTATGGAAAGCCAGCGTCCCGCCGCCAAAAACCAGAGCGCCGCGAATGCCCCAGCGATTTTCCTTACGCATACCGCCAATAAATGCGCAAAGTAGCGCGGCAATGGCCAGTGCGATTCCACCTTGATCGAGGATTTTATCGACATCTACATCCTCTTTTTTCTCCACGGTGGTAATTTTTTCGCCTTTTATTCCGGCGAGAAGACCTCTTTTAATTTCAGCCGTTTTGTCCGCCACGATGCTTTCAAGCGTTGGCGGTGGTGCGGAAAAAGGGCCGAATGAAAAGTGGATAATCCCCATTATTAAAGCGATGGCACCGAACAGCATGCCCAATGAACTTTAAAGTTGTTGCTCACCACTTGAAAGCGTGAGCTTAACTCATTCTAATTCAATTACTTATGCTTTCTTTGCATCCTCAAAAACCTCAGGGTGGGACAAATTTGGGACATCGTCACCCAATATGTCGTCAATTTTCCTCGCGTGCTCTGTCAAATGATTAGGTGCAAGGTGTGCGTACCTACGCACCATTTCGATAGACTCCCAGCCGCCCATTTCCTGAAGTACTGACAGTGGTACACCTGACTGAATTAACCAACTGGCCCAGGTATGGCGGAGGTCATGAAAACGGAAATTTTCAATTCCTGCCCGACGACATGCTGTTAACCACGATGTGTTATAGTCCAGGCGCATCTTTCTGATGCTTGGTGTCATTGTCCCGTCAGGCCTTCTGGCAGCAGTGGTATAAACAAACACCCAGCGGTGATGTTTGCCTATTTGATCACGCAACACCTTGCAGGCAGTGTCATTCAGTGCGACCCCAATAGCGCGGTTTGACTTACTGTCTTCAGGGTTTACCCAGGCAACACGTCGCTGCATATCGATTTGTTGCCACTCCAGATTAATAATGTTTGATCTCCTCAGGCCAGTTGCCAGTGCAAATTTAACTACAGATTTCAGGGGATCAGAGCATGCATCAATGAGTCTCCTGGCTTCTTCTTTTTCCAGCCATCTCACGCGTTTGTTTTTTACGGCAGGTATTTTGATTACAGGTGCTTTTTCAAGCCATTTCCAGTCTCGCTCTGCGGCGCGCAGAATAGCCTTGATCATTGCCAGGTGTGTTGCTTTTGTTTGCGTGCTCACCGATTTAGGTATATAGGCTGGTGGTTCTTTCCCTTTTCTTAATGCAGCCTCCACCTGCAACTTCCATCTCTCCTTTGTTTTTCGGTTATACGCTTTGCTGATAACTGAGTAGATCATTGCCTCCGATATATCCTTAATCCTTATTCCCTCGAAATGCTCAATCCAGAATGCGATTCTGGATTTATCGGAATCGATGGATTTCTTGTCGGCTTTTTCCTCAAGCCATCTCAGGCAGGCTTCTTCGAAAGTGACATCTGGCATATCCCCCAGTCTGTCTACTCGCCAGAGTTCTGCTTTTCGCTTGTCGTGCAACTCCTGAGCTTGCCGCTTGTCCTTTGTGCCAAGAGACTCCTTAATTCGCTTCCCGCCCGGGAGCGAGTACGAGGCGTACCATATTTCACCTCTGCGGAAGAGTGACATTTTCTTTCCTCTGTTATGCCATCACCCGCGCTCACCTGGACAGTATGCAGCGGTGAATGAAGTGCTGCAATGCAGGCTTGCCGGGTTGTGAGATAAGGTGATCTTTTACCGGAAGAATTTTTTCGGGTTGCCTGTAGTCGGCCCGTTCGTATCCAGTTAACAGCTGTTGGCCTTGATATCTTGAGAAACTTACAGGCCTCTTTGAGGGTGATACTGTGTGAATCCATATTTTCGCCATTAAAAACCGCCCGAAGGCGGTTGTCAGTTGATTGATATGCGGCGCATTTTTCGAAGGCTGGCAATATGCTTTTCCTTCTCAATTTCTGCTTTAATCATGTGTAGTTCGTTGTGATCGATTCGCTCAAATTCTGCATTAAATGCGCTAATTGAAGCGGCTCTGGTTCTCCCATCCAGCCTGCGGAAGATTACCTGCGTCAGAGTGATTTTGCAGACTTCAACCGGATAGTTGTTGGCATCGACGAAAGACTGCCCGCGCTGGATTAGAACGAACACCGGTAGTATTCCTTAATTGTCATATCATTTGCACCTCGTTGCTACTGGCTATCGCCATTGCTCCCCAAATACAAAACCAATTTCAGCCAGTGCCTCGTCCATTTTTTCGATGAACTCTGGCACCATTTCGTCAAAACCAGCCATGTATTTTTCATCCCGCTCAATCACGACATAATGCAGGCCTTCACGCTTCATACGCGGGTCATAGTTGGCAAAGTACCAGGCATCTTTTCGTGTCACCCACATGCTGTACTGCACCTGGGCCATGTAAGCCGATTTTATGGCCTCGAAACCACCGAGCCGGAACCTCATGAAATCCCGGGAGGTAAACGGGCATTTCAGTTCAAGGCCGTTGCCGTCACTGCATAAACCATCGGGAGAGCAGGCTGTACGCATACTTTCGTCGCGATAGATAATCGGGGATTCAGTAACATTCACGCCGGAGGTGAACTCAAACAGGACTCTGGCGTCGTTCTCGTATTGTTTTCCCCAGGCCAGTGCTTTGGCATTAACTTCCGGAGCCACACCGGTGCAAACCTCAGCAAGCAGGGTGTGGAAGTAGGACATTTTCATGTCAGGCCATTTCTTTCCTGAGCGGGGTTTTGCTATCACGTTGTGAACTTCTGAAGCGGTGATGACGCCGAGCCGTAATTTGTGCCACGCATCATCCCCCTGTTCGACAGCTCTCACGTCGATCCCTGTACGTTGCAGGATAATGTCCGGTGTCATGCTGCTACCTTCTGCTCTGTGACTTTCTGTTTCAGGAATCCAAGAACCTTCACAGCTTCAGCCTGTGTTAGTTCTGAAGATGTATAAATGTTGCGGCGAAAAATCTGGGAACAGAGCGGCAACAGGTCGTCATCCCACGTTTTTTCCATGGAAGTAAGAAGGGCGTTAATTTCCGACATGGTTTCTTCGTTAACCGGGGTGATGTCGCGTTCCGGCTGACGTTCTGTAGTATATGCAGTATTTTCGACAATACGCTCGGCTTCATCCTTGTCATAGATGCCAGCAAATCCGAAGGCCAGGCGAGCACACTGAATCATGGCTTTGTGCCGTAACATCCGTTTGGGATGCGACTGCCACGGTCCGGTGATTTCTCTGCCTTCGCGGGTTTTGAATGGTGCGCGGCGACATTCATCCATCCACTCGGTAACGCAGATCGGGTGATTGCGATCTTTGCGGTAAATCCGGCATGTACAGGACTCATTGTCCTGCTCAAAGTCCATGCCATCAAACTGCTGGTTTTCATTGATAATGCGGGACCAGCCATCAACGCCAACCACCGGAACGATGCCGTTCTGCTTGTCAGGGAAGGCGTAAATTTCTTTCGTCCAGGGATTAAGGCCGTACTGGTTGGCGACGATCAACAATGCGATAAATTGCGCATCGCTGGCATCACCTTTAAATGCCGTCTGGCGAAGAGTGGTGATTAGTTCCTGTGGGTCGACAGAATCCATGCCGACACGTTCAGCCAGCTTCCCTGCCAGCGTTGCGAGTGCTGTACTCATCCGTTTTATACCTCTGAATCAATATTAATTTGGTGACGGGCGATGGTTTCAGCCATGTAGCGGATGTGTTCTGCCATGCGTTCCTGAAAATCGACATCGTCATCAAATGCACGGGAAATAGCTTTTTTGCTGGCCCCGTGACGTTGCAGATTATCGATGCATAGCGATTCAAACAGGTGTTGGGGCAGACCTTTTTCCAGGTCGTCTGCCAGCTCAGCTTCAGTTTCTTCACGGGCAATTTGCTGGTAGTGTCGTGCCCATGACTGCTCTTCAATGCGATCGGGGATAAGCCAGGCATTCATGATTTATCACCTCCGAAATTTTCAAGCCTGTTGGCAATCATGATGGCGATATCAGGGATTGCTGGCGCTGTGGCTATACATGCGGGGTTGGCGCACAAACCATAGACGGCGGCAATCACGAGCTGTCTTTTCCAGTCGAGAGTTACTGGCTCAGAATTGGCGTCATCGCCGGACGTATCACTGCCTGGCTCGTTCTGAACAACGGTTTCGCCCTCCTGAGCGGCATCAACAGAGTTTTCCTGAATGATCTTCTCCTCAGTTTGTGCTGAGTCTTCTCCATCAGCGGCGTCATTTTCTCCAAAAGTTTCAGCGTAAGTTTCATCTCCCATTACTGGACCACAGTCAGGGCAATGGCCGCCACCGTTCTGACTGCATGTGGTGCAAACCTTTTCCACTTCCTGTTGCATTACTGGCCCTGGCTGTTGCTCTTCTGGCCCGTTTTGTTGCGTATCCGGGCTGTTTTGTCCCGCTTCTGGGGCAATTTGTTCCACTTTGGACTGATTCTGGTCCTCAGTGTCGCGAGTCTGGATCCCCTTCACCCACTTCGGATCAGCAGGGTTACTGATGCCTTCAACGAATTCTCCACGCGAGGCAGCCAGTAATTTGTCGGCATCGACTGGATTTTTTGGGGGGATGTTTTCCCTGGCTTTATTGAGTTCCTCCCTCAGTTCCTGGTATTTCGTTTCTACAGATGAGACATTTTCCAGTGATTGCGTGTCCTCATTATGTTTAACTGGAATTTCTTCCACTGATTCAGGCGCTGCCTGTTCATTAGCCATTGTGTCCGATGCTTGTTGCTTTTCTTCATCGCCATGTTTTCCTTCTGCTGTTCCGCGCTGCGGCATCGGTGCTGATGAGCGACCGCAGGCAATTTCCACGATTTCCGGATCCGGGTTAGCGTGATCGGTTTCGGTCAACACTTTGTTGAGATATTCAGTCACGCGTGCCGGGATGGCCTCAATGCCGATTGGTGCTTCTTTCACGGAAGCCACCACAATGGCGCGGGAATAATCCAGCCCACCGGGCATGGCGATAAATTTGTCGCGAAAAACAGAAAAGGGCGGCTTATTCTCTGACACGATTTCTTCAACGCGTTTTGCGTGTGCTGGGTGCAGGTTATAAATATCCACATCCATTGAACGGGCCAGAACGCCGGTGGCTACATCTCGTGCGAGTGATGTCTTATCATGTTTGAATCCTTCACCACGATCGGTAATATTTCCGCCGCCAGCGTTAGCACCGGAAGGCGTACGGGTAATGCCTGAAACATAATTTCCGTTCTGCCATTCTTTTGTCAGCAGGCCCTGATCAAGGTAGTCAGTTTTCATCCAGGTGGAAATGAACTTGTCGAATTCAGCCGGGCTGATGCGATGATTTGCAGAGTGGGGGAATGCTTTCCCTACAGATTCAGCCAGGCGACTAAGGTGATAGTTCGTCAGTTTATCCAGTTCATGATGCGCGGCGCGCACAGCAGTAAGCAGGCTCTGAAGGTAACTGTCCTCTGTGTCCATCTCCATACGGATCACGTTATTGCGTTGTTCTGGTGTGGCATGATGCCGGTATTTTCCATCTTCATCTTTGCTGAATAAGAAGAGGTGAAGGAAGCGATGAGTAAGGCTCAGAGTGGCGACGGGAATTTCACACTCAGAACAGTCATCGTCGCTGTCCGGGGATTCGCTTTTCTCCACATCATCCGGAATAGTTCCGTCCAGGTTATCGTTGTCATCGCCAGCAGTTGTGGCATCTTCACCGTTGATGTTGTCATCGAAGGGGATAGCCATCATGGTGATGCCATCGTTACCGCCTTTTTCATAGCGGTTGCAGAATTCAGTATCAAACACGCCTTCCGGTGGAAGGTCATTCACGACGGGGAAATTTACGCGAACGGGTTTTTTGAAATCATCCTCGTCGTAGCCTGCATCGTCCATGGCTGCAATGCAGCGGGAAACTGCGACAGAAAGTTTTCTGGCCTCGGTCCAGAAAAAACCGCCTTTGATGCCAAGGCGTTTTCTGACTTTATCGTTTTTTGCTTCGCAGTGTAGTGCAAAAGTCTGTTTATCAGCGCTCATTGTATTTAAACCTCTGGCTGGATTAGAATTAGCGGCCCTTTGTCTGATTTCTCCGAATACGGTGACGCAGGGAGAAATCCGGTAGCCTGCGCTGCCGGATTTTTATTTCAGTGGAAGGTTGCCTGGTTTGCTGTTTTGTGAGTTGTTTTTCCCTTTTCGTGCTGGCATTCAGGGCAGTCGCACTCAGAATTTTCTCTTGCAAACTCAAGAGCCTGTGCAAGTGTATGGATTTGTTGTACTCCAATGTTGCTTCTGACAACTTCACGTGCAGCATGAATATATGGGCTTGGTGTTTTGCCATTTAACCCACATAAAACAAAACGACTGTCCTTATATTCGTTATTTCCAACTTCTGTAAGCACTGAAAAAGAAAATACAAAGTCGATTTTGTATTCTTTGCATATTTTACTGATGCGTTCTGCAATTTCTTTGAGTTCATTTATTGCATCAGGACTGGTTTCGGAAAATATTTCATTTTGCGCAAGTTCTTTCATTTTGATTTTTCCGTGATTGATAATTAATGCGGTTTTATTTCGGCTTGTCTGTTACAGATATGGAAGGTGTATTTTATTACTCGTCACAACGACGCTGCTTTTACGGGTAAGCCATCGCGCCCGATGAAAACTTTAATCATGCAGTCGGTAATGCATGTTTTTGTTGTGAAGTTACGAATATAGAGTTTTCTCTTTTCAATATTGTTTGCTGAAGCGATATATGTCCGACCTTCATGAAGAACATAATCGCCAGGCGTCACGCACTGACGTGGTATTTCATCAGTTCCGAAGTGATGAGCAATCATAATTATCTCCATTTTCACAAATGAACTTTGTTGATGCGGTGCCAGGTGCCTCCAGGTGACGTTAACCAGTTAACAACTAACGCCGGGTCAGGGGACGATGACTTTCCGTGACATCCTGTCGGTTTAACTGTTCCGCGTGCGCATAGCCGCATTCACCGCATCACAAAATTCACTTTAAAAAGGGCGGACATCAGCAATCGGCAAACCGATGTCCGCCAAGGGCTACACACAGCAATGTTGTTATTCACAACCGGAAGCGCACGGTCGAAGAAATCTAACGACAAGCCTTCAATGGGAAAGAGTCTTCGCCGTGCACTTTCGTGTTGTACCCTGGCTTTCAGGGTAATGTCTGTTCAGTAAACTGAGAGTGCCGGAACTTACCCGTGTCCGGCGCACGATCTCCACCTCACCCGTGGAGAACTCCTCAACTACAAACCCCGTAAGGAGAGTGAATTTATGACACAAGAAGAAAAAGTGATGTTTCTGATGCGGCTGGCTGTCGATACCTACAACACACAATTCAGGGAGAAAGATATACCTCAAAAGGCAGTTCCTGCCGCGGTAGATAAGGGCGGTGCTATTGCCGTATTTTACGATGCATTTGAATCATTTTTTGATGAAAAACTCGACGCTGTTAGCGACTTCGGAACATCGAGTAATAAATAACGTTCATTACGGTTCTTAAACAACAATCAGTGGGCTTGATGTTGTTCTTTTCAAGCTCACTTGCCATCACTTCCATTATTCTTGCACTTACACGAATTATTTGGTGGCTGTAAGCGACGCAACTGTCGCTGATATTGCTGTTTATTTCTATTACTTCATTTTCACTGGCGGCGCTAAATTTGGATATGCCGTTTCCATTGTCCTGTTTTAGTGCTGTTTCCGCCATCCGGATGCGTTCCTGCGTTGCGGAATTTGGGCTAAGTCGATAAACCTGTCTGGCATCTTCCAGAAGCATGGCGATAATATGCTTCAGTTCTGTTTCGTTCATAGTTAACTCCGGTAGTTGCAATTTATTAATATCAGGCGGTCAGCTCTTTAAGCTTCTGAACTGCTTTATTCATTTCATCCATACAGTCGATGAATTCGTCCAGTTTAAGCTGCATTTTTCCGGCGGCCTGAAGAATTTCAAGTTTTAAGGGCGCAAGTTTTTTGTTGAATACATCATCTTCCTGGCGTTTTTTCTCCGCAATTTCGGCGGCTTTCAGCAATTCTTCAGCCTGTTTTCTGAGTGTTTCTGGTGAAGGTGATACTGCTTTGAGGTTATTCATTTCAGGTTCCTGTTGTTGCAGAATTAATTTGTTGCATTCTCTGCGTGAGCGTTTCATTGCAGATTCGCACTTCTTGCAATAAATGGCTCTCCCGTCACGCTTGCTGGCATCTGAATAAAAATCATTGACTGATTTTGTCTGCCCGCATTTGGTACATAATTTTGATTGAAGGTCCTTAATGATTGTGACGTTTCCTTCCCGTTTGGGATATCCATATTTTTTGTGGCGGAAAAAGGTTACTCCGTTACCAGAACCTTCTTTTCTGACCTTAAATACAATGATGCTTTCCCGTTTATCGATAAAATCGATGAGCTGGTTTCTCTCCTTTCCTGACAGTTCGGCAAATGTCTTAACTTTTTTAGTAACTTCCGCAAGGCGAACGCCATCAGGCATTTTTTCAACGAAGTTTTTAATCTCTGCAAGCGGACGCCATAATTTTTGCGGCAAAACTGAAGGCGTGGTCATCAATCACCTCGCTGTTAGTTGTTTGGATTTCCGGTAGCCTGCCGCGTAAAGAGCTACGTTTGGAAGACATACACCAGTTTCTGGTTGCTTATGTCCAAACTCATTCGCGTACACAATGGCTGCTCGCTCCAGATTGCGTCTGTATTCTTTCTGTTGCCAGATCACGTCCTGTGCCATGAACTTAATTGGCTTAGCGTCTTCTATGCGCTCAGGCGTTTCGTGAGTACCTTTAGCCTGAATCTGCGCTCTGCTTAGAGTAGGGCGGTGTAATACTTCTGAACTTATTGCTTCTTCGCGGGCCAGCACGCCGTTAGCTAATGCCTTTGCCTTTAAACGCTCACGACGACGAGAACGTGAATTGCCTTTGAACTGAGTTCTGCGTGTCATATAGACCTCCTGATGAACTTTGGTGGTGTGGTAGGTGGGAGACCCATTTCGACCTGTTTCGGCCTACTTCAATTCGGCAATAGTCCCGCAGGCCTCGCCGCTTTACGTGCGACATATTCCCGTCCATGAACCCTTCACCACACCCCAAAGTTCACTTTGGTTATTGCGCTTTGTCAGCGCCGTAGATTCATATTCGAATCGTTGTATATTCACCGCCCTGGTGAGTAATGCGTCCTGCTGATGACGATAATAATGAACCAATAGTTCGACATTATCAAGAACTATTGGTACGAATTTTGGTGATTTATTAACTCTACGAAGTATGATTCTGATATATAAGGAAATTTATTTTTGAAAATGTGGCTGATGAAGGTTATGCGGCAGGGATCAGAACTGCATGGTTTAGCGAGTTACATCAATAAATACAATGAGTTATGTTTTTTTAGGTGGGGGATCGTGAGGCAAAGAAAACCCGGCGCTGAGGCCGGGCTAGATTTTAAAGTATTTATCTTTTAGAGATGTAGATGTAAAACTTTTCGCCTTTGAAAATTTTTTGTCATCAGAAGGGCTTATGAACTCATCTTTTTTGTAGGGAACCGCTAATGCTGCATCACGTCTGCGAGGCAGCTTGCTTACTTCCTCGCGCTTTTTCATGATCAGTTATCCTTTAATAACCTATACAGTTTTGTAGGGGTACATCCTGAGGATATTGTTAAGTTCGTAGCACGCCTTTTCCGCCCATCATCGTATAAACGAAAACCAGTAGTAGACGAATTTTCTGCGTCAAAAACTATAGACAGTATAGCGTCCCCAGACTTTTTTTGCCATTCGCATGTGCCGTTAGTTGGTTTCGTCATCTGTAGACGCCAGTCAAGAACGCCATCACTTATAGCTGAGAGATCGTTTAGTACATCTAGTACGGATTGATATCTTTCATTTGGATCTACATGAATGCATTTGTTCACTATTGTTATTAATTTTTTATGTATATGGGGAGGATACTCTTTTAATGGATAGCAGCCATTAATTATCGACTCTCTGAGTTGTTCAATCGTGCTAAATGCAGATCTTTCTCTTTCAAAATTATCATGTCCAACACACATTCTATATATGGTTAATCCTGCCTGATATATGTCATATGTGAAATTATAATCATTTGTTGATAAAGAAAAATATTCCGGTGGCACATGAAAATGATATCCAAACTCAGGCGCAGCTCTCGATTCCTCATTGACTAACTGAGATAATCCAAAGTCAGATAGCATGGCCTCATTTCTGTTTGATATCATAATGTTATTAGGTTTTATATCAAAATGCATAAGACCTTTTGAGTGTATATGATAAAGTCCACTTAAAAATTGAATGGAATACCGTATTATCTCCCTGCTTGTAAGATTATTTTTTTTTCATTAATTGGTTTAGCGAACCATTATGATAAAATGGCATGGCTATATAGATATTGCTCTCACATTGAGCAGCATACTGAACTTGCACAATATTTGGATGTGCATGTTTATAGAGAAGCCTTGCTTCATTAAAGTAGTCGTCGTGGTTAGTGTTTTCTTTTTTTTCTATTTCTTTAATCACCAAGTCATGAGCTAGGTGTCTGTCATGAGCCAGATATACTTTTGAAAAACAACCCTGTTCTTCTAGATCACTAATCCATTCGAATTCTACATCAGCTCTTTTGTATGGAGTTAGCATCCCCTTACCTCCGCAGATAGAGCAGCCAAAACAGCTTCATTTGTTTCAGTTGTAAAACCAGAATTATCGATTCCATTTATATTGCGGTGTGACTTCAATATTTCTTTATACTCGATCTCTGTTAGGTTCAATGATGATTTCATGCCAGATTTTCTAATAGTGTAATATTTTCTTACATCACTGCTTGAAAATGCTTCTTGAATAACAGCTTCTATATAAAGGCGGTCAATGCTAAGATTATCAGAGTTTGATTCAGTAACGCGTATGGCAGCTAATTCAACATTATATAAATTAAGAATGTCGAGGATGTTATTTCTCACATACTTTAATTTTTCTGGTGTGTCTAAGGTCGAAGGTATTTTAATAACATCAACACATTTGAGTGCAGACTCATTAGTGCAATATACAACAAAAGATGTAACTTTGGGCGCCGCTCTAACACCTAGTATTCTCATTTTTTATATCCTATTTTAGAATCAGGCCGCATCTCTGCGACCATCCATCATCCAAACGTCTCTTCACTCATCCGAAGAAGCAGCAATCCGGGTCAGCACGCACAAGCTCAAGCGCATCAGTCAGCGAAAGTTCAGTACTGTACTGATGCCATTTCATATCCTTCCGCATCCAATAGATTTTCCATCTATCCAGAGAACGTATGTACTTGATTCTTGCTGATGGCAGGATGTTTGTTTCACCTGGGTTGCCCTGCCACACGGGGCGCTGTTCGCCGATATCTATCGTTTGGTCATTGATGCTATAAACAATATCCAGTTCATTGCGGATATGTTCAGGCGGCCTTATGCTTTCAATGAATTGGTGAACTTCTTTTTTGACCGCTTGATATTCAAGGTCAGTGAACGCCATCTATCCTCCTCACCCAAACGTTTCTTCTGGCCACTGGTTACCAGCTATGTGACGATGAAGTCACGAACTTTTCAGCCACTCCCTTGCCTCGATGTCATCCAGATGGCGAGATTGCTTCAGAATACCAGCTACATACTCCACCTTTGCTACTTGATGATAAGGCAACGTTATAGGCCTGTGATCCTGGTTAATGCTTGTAAATTGGTATTCTCCATCTCTGTCATAGCCAAGAACCTTAATCATGTTGTGTCCTTCAACGGTTCTGACAAACACCTCATCACCCGGGAATACTTTGGTGTTAGGCTCAATGAGTACATATTCTCCTGATTTTATTCTGGGCCACATGCTGTCTCCTTTCACACGAAGGCCAAAGGCATCTGGATCATCGCTATAAATTTTGAGCCACCCATCGCGCTCTTCGGTCATCTCGATGGCACCATCAACACCAAGAATTGCCTCACCAACCACGCGCACTAACCCTTTTTTTAATTTGCCAACAAATGAAAGAGTATCTTCATCATTCGCTCCATTTAACGAAGTGCCGTGCTGAAGCCAAACAACATCAACGTTTAGAAATTTCGCAAGCGCATTCATTTTTTCCTGACGCGGTAAAGACTCAGCATTAAACCATTTGCTAACGCCTTTGGACGAAAGAGAAAGGGCACGGGCTATAGCCATTCCCCTACCATGTTCATCAAGACCAGCTTCTTTACAGGCTTGCGCTAGCCGCTGGGCGAATTCTTTGCGCACTTTTTCATTCTGAACCATGAGTACGATACTAAAGCACTTGCAAAAACTTTCAGTTCAATCATAATGCGTACTGAAAGTACGAAAAAGGATATCCCTATGCAAAATCTTGATGAGCCGATTAAAGGTGTCGGCATCCCTGAAGTTGCGAAGGCTTGTGGAGTTAGCGAAAGGGCTGTCTATAAGTGGCTCAAAAACGGCTTCCTCCCTAAGACTGAGTTTTTTGGGAAAACGAAATACGCATCAAAAATCGAAGAGATTTCTGGTGGCAAATATCAAGCAAGCGAAATGCTTGAAATAAGCAAAAAGAACCTTCTGGCTGCATAAGTAACACCGCTATTTTCACAATGGACATTCGTCCTACGTCGCTGACAAAGCGAGCCCCAAGATATCTGACCAACTAAGGCCATATGCGTTTCCACGCATACCTTTCAACTAGCTATTCACTATTGGAAATCTTAAGAAATGGAACAAACAAGTTACAGCAAACTGTCACAGCGCGATATCGATCGCGCTGAAACGGATTTACTTATCAACCTGTCAGCTCTGACGCAAAGGGGACTGGCGAAGATGATTGGCTGTCATGAATCGAAGGTCAGTCGTACCGACTGGCGATACATCGCGGCTATTTTATGCGCGTTTCAGATGGCATCTGATATCAGTCCGATCAGCCGGGCTTTCCAGCATGCCATTAACGTTCATGCAAATAAAAAACGTCCGGTTGGGGCCGGACGTTCTGAGCAAATCCTGATGAATATCTGATATTCAGGCAGGGCATGGAGCAATACACGGGAATAATTCTGCCACATCTGGAAGAATTTCGCCAGCAACAACACCAACCGCAGCAGCCTGAAGCCGATTGGGTTAACCCGGAGATACCGGGACCGTCTGTGAAGATGTGCAGTCACACCAATGTGCAGTCACACCAACCGCAGCAGCCTGAAGCCGATTGGGTTAACCCGGGAGATACCGGGACCGTCTGCGGTATGGAGTAAATCTTGTATGCGAGGGGAGTATGCGTAATTACGCAACAATTTCACCTCAGTTCTGGTTAGGCGAAACAGGGAGAAAACTAAGGAAGTCTGGTCCGGAATGTATGGTAGTGGCGTTGTATATGATGACCTCGCCTCATTCCAATATGCTGGGCCTTTATTACCTGCCTGTTTTGTACATTGCTCACGAAACCGGACTTGATCCTGAAGGGGCTTCTAAGGGGCTTCAAATGGCTTGCGAGGCTGGTTTTTGCAGCTATGACCATGATTCTGAGGTTGTATGGGTGCATGAAATGGCAGCATGGCAGGTTGGTGAATCGCTGAAACCTGGCGATAACCGTTGTGCTGGGGTAAGAAATGAATATTCCGCGTTGCTGGAAAATCCTTTTTTATCATCCTTTTATGATAGATATAAGGATGATTTCCACCTGGATGTCAGACGTGAATCATGTCGGAAAATTGAAGCCCCTTCAGAGCCTCTTTCAAGCCAAGAACAGGAACAGGAACAAGAACAGGAAAGGGATAAAACCCTTCTGGTCCATGGCGAAAAAATCGCCACGGACCCGCAGGGGGATTTTTGTCCTGTTCTGACTGAACGTCCAGGACCAGCTGGCACGACACCGGAAGCAGATTCCGGGCGTTGTGTGCAGCAGGTGCTGATCGTCGAACCGGAGCAACAACGCCAACCGCAGCAGCCTGAAGCCGATTCCGCGATGAGCGGGAAGCCGATTAGGTTAACCCGGGCGATGCCGGGACCGTCTGCGGGACGAGTTGATTATCCTGACGTGTTCGAACGGGTCTGGCGTGAATATCCGCATCGGGCAGGGTCAAACCCGAAGAAATCCGCGTTCAATGCCTGGAGGGCCAGATTACGCGAAGGGGTGTCACCGGATGTCGTGCTGGATGGCGTGAGGCGTTACGCAAGATACCTGGAGGCTACCGGGAAAGCGGGAACTGAATTTGTTCAGCAGGCATCGACGTTTTTTGGCCCGAACAGGAATTTCGAAAATCCGTGGTCGCTGCCGAAGGCTGGCGCAGTCAGCCTGCGTTGCGTGAATCACATTTCTGAACCGGACACCGAAATTCCGCCGGGGTTCAGGGGGTAATCAGCCATGAAAAACATTTCGACAGGAGGGATTCTTGAACGGGTGCGCCGTCTGGCACCACCGCACGTGGCAGCACCGTTCCGGACGACCGACGAGTGGCGGGAATGGCAACTGGCTGAGGGCCGGAAGCGCAGCGAGGAAGTTAACCGCCAGAATCACCAGACGCGGGTTGAAAAAATCCTGAATCGTTCGGGCATCCAGCCGCTTCACAGGAAGTGCTCATTCGGGAACTACCGGGTGCAGAACGACGGTCAGCGCCACGCTCTGAGCCAGGCGAAATCCATCGCCGATGAATTGATGACCGGGTGTACAAACTTCGTGTTCAGCGGTAAACCCGGCACCGGGAAAAATCACCTTGCAGCAGCGATTGGCAACCGGCTGATGGCGAAGGGGAGAAGCGTGATTATCGTCACCGTGTCCGATGTCATGAGTGTGTTGCATGACGGCTATGACAACGGCAAGTCTGGTGAGAAATTTTTACAGGAGCTTTGTGGAGTTGACCTTCTGGTCCTTGATGAAATTGGCATGCAGCGGGATACGCGCAACGAGCAGGTCATACTGAACCAGATCGTCGACCGCAGAACGGCATCACTGCGCAGTGTCGGGATGCTGACGAACCTGAATCACGCAGCGATGAGCACACTCCTCGGCGAGCGGGTGATGGACCGTATGACCATGAACGGTGGTCGTTGGGTGAATTTTAACTGGGAGAGCTGGCGATCAAACGTTGGGCGTCAGGGTATGTGAGAATTTTTGACGAGGTAAATTTTCGATGGAAACCGTACTGCATGCACTGAAAGCGATGGGAAAAGCCAATTCTGTTGAACTGGCGGCGCGGCTTGATATCAGCCGTGAAGAAGTTCTCAACGAACTGTGGGAGCTCAAAAAAAATGGCGTTGTTGATAAAACGGGTCACACCTGGTTTCTGGCTGTCGAAGGTGAAGCCGGGGTAACCGAAGGGCAGGCACTACAACCTGAAGCGCCGGATGTGGTAACCGAAGAGGTCGCTCCAAAAGTTACCGCAGACATGATGATTGAGTTTATCGATCAGGATGGGGCTAAAACGTGTGAGGAACTGGCGGGGAAGTTCGGTGTCAGCACTCGTAAGGTTGCTTCCACGTTGGCGGTGGTAACAGCAACGAGACGCCTGGTACGCGAGATCAGCAACGGAAAATTCCGTTACAAAATGCCTGATGTCGAAAACGGCGATTTGAGCGCTTTATCATCGCAGAATAAGCAATCACACCATGACGCAGAAAACAGCGCGGCAGGCGATGAAATGAATCGTTTTCCGTTGGCATCAGAGAGCACGGCAAAGGCCAGTACAGATGAGTTTATCCGAGAAGTTCCATCATTCACCGAAAAATCTGCCAGTTCGGTGATGCTTCCATCGCTGCATGCTGCCAGTCGAGAACTTCGTCGCGCCAAAAAACAGGTCCAGAAGTGGGAGCGAGTCTGCGCCGCGCTGCGGGAGCTGAACAAGCACCGGGATATTGTTCGACAGATTGTCGATTCATCCGGTCGTATTGTGTCGGAAAAGTGATTGCCGGAGGCGCTTATGGCGAAACCTTTTACACACGAACAGCGGGAAGAACTGAAGGCACGAATTATCGGATTGGTACGCAAAAATGAACGCATGACGATATCGCAACTGGAGAGAGCGACGGGAGCAGGCTGGCATTCAGTCAGACGTTGCCTTGTGGATGTACTGGCTTGTGGCGATTTATACATGTCCGGTAAATACGGTGTTTTTGCATCAGAACAGGTGTATCGCGTATGGCGTAAGACACCGGAGAAAACAACTGACCAGACATTGATTCGAAAGTTACCAGACGGAGAAATTCGCCGCTACGATAGACGCCTGAACATAATCTGTCGCGAGTGCCGGAATAGTGAAGTTATGCAGCGCGTGCTGGCTTTCTATCAGGAGAATTTTCAGGAGGCGGTACTGTGAGTAAATTAGCTATCAGTCTTCAATTGTCGCTGGCATTCGCATCAAAGGAGAATGAGATGACCACTTTTACAAAAGAGCAGTTAATCAGTCATGTTAGTGAAAATGTAAAGGCGATGAAATTTGCAGTAAAACAGACAGCATTCAAAAATTCTCTCGAGGCAATTGAGTTGGATTTAGCACTGGCCCTTGTTGCTCAGGCTTCGCTGGAAGCAGAGCCCGTGCTTTATATGAATCGATTTACCGGAAAGACATTCTCACTGGAAGAGCAACCCGGTGCTGATAAGGAACCGGAAATATACGTGCCGCTATATGCTGCCCCGCCAGACAGCGCTGCCATGCTTCAGGCTGGAAACTTTCGGGAAAAGAAGGGTTCGTCAACCAATAATTTTCGGGAAATCTCGGAAACGTCAACCAACCATCCGGTAACTCTGGATGGTTGGATAAGCTGTAGTGAGCGAATGCCGGATGACGGTCAGCACGTAATTATTTTATGTGATGGCGCATTCGTTCTTTATGCGCAATATCGAGACGGTGAGTTTTTTGATGTAGTCCGTGATGGTGATGAATTTTTCGAAACACAGAGCCGCAATGTAACCGACTGGATGCCGCTACCAGAACCGCCGCAGGAGGTGCGCCAATGAACTGGCCTGAAGCATTTGCAATTACAGGCGTTGCTATGGCTATCGCTTTTTTAGTATATGTTATTTGTCGGTGGGGGTAAAAACGTTCGCCGGGATTAACACCAAAGGAGGGAATATGTCGGATGATATATCACTGGCAATGGAAGGTGCGCTGGCTGTTATTGCTGTTGTGGGCGTTTACTGCCTGGTTGTGTTTTTGATGGATCGACTAGGGAACTGAATTCATTACGATATGGGAATTCCCATATCGGGTAAAAACGGTTTGCGGTAAAGCGAGAGTTAAGCAGAATTGCTGCGGGTGCTTGAGGCTGTCTGCCTCGGGCATGCCACCGTAAGGCAGACAGAGAAAAGCCCCAGTTAACATTACGCGTCCTGCAAGACGCCTAACATTAATCTGAGGCCAATTTCATGCTAGACACATGTAGGTTAGCCTCTTACGCGCCGAAAGGCAAGGAGAAGCAGGCTATGAAGCAGCAAAAGGCGATGTTAGTCGCCCTGATCGTCATCTGTATTACCGTCGTAGTGACGGCACTGGTAACGAGGAAAGACCTCTGCGAGGTACGAATCCGAACCGGTCAGACGGAGGTCACTGTCTTCACAGCTTACAAACCTGAGGAGTAAGAGACCAGGCGAGGGAGAAATCCCTCGCCACCTCTGATGTGTCAGGCATCCTCAACGCACCCGCACTTAACCCGCTTCGGCGGGTTTTTTCACGTACTGTGGTTGTGAATACGATTGGTATTAGGCTATGCTAACAACATTAGCCTGACTAATTTTGTATTGACTTGATTTTTGTTAAAGAACAGGACGGAGAAGTAAGGGTACACCCAATGAGCTACGCACTAAAAAAACACCCGCGATTGACTATTCCCCCTCGCGATAAAAGCGTTGTGGCAGCTCCGCGCCCGGCTATCGATGAAAATTGCACTCATCGTGAGCAGGTGAAAAATGCTTTCGATTTCGGTTTTTCTCGTTACGAGAAGGCAATGGAAGAACTTTCAAAAGTGTAATGATGGGTATTGTGCTCTATGGCTGAGATTGTTGAAGGAGTGCACTACCTTTCGTTTGATGATCTTACCGAAATTAATCGCCTTTTAATTGAGCTTCAAACACCAGATGAACCTGTTAGTGTGCTGAGTGTTGATAATTTAAGTTCTTCTCAGTCTCGTCCCAGCATGGTTCGATGGTATGAACAGACTAATGACATGTTTGTACTGGCATCAGTATTGATTGAAAGTCTGATTCAGAATCATCCATTTGCTAATGCAAACAAACGAACAGCTATGATGGCTGGTTATGTCTTCTTGTTGTTGAATGGCTATGAGTTAACAGCACCAGGCGATGAAATCGTGGAAATGGCAGAGGGACTGGCCTGCAAAACCTATACTCGAGAAGATCTCGAGAACTGGTTGTGTTATTGGTCTCGTGCGTATGACAGCCGGGAATTATGTAAAACAGGCGCAACTATTGTTTTGTATGAAACTATCAAGCTTAAAATAGAACAGCAAAACTAAAGGTGCTTCTAATGAAAACCCGCTTCGGCGGGTTTTGTTGTATTGGAGTATCATGATATTACCTGGATTCCGTTTTTCTCTACGACTGAAAGAAGGCGAAGAGCGGCACCTCCCGGCCGTTTTACACCACGTTCCCAGTCTGATATCAGGTTTTTACTGACGTTGAGGTATCTGGCAAAAACAGGTTGAGACAGATGCTCTCGTTCGCGCAGTGCACGGATCCTTTCCGGAGACATTACCGGCGCTGGCTGGAGACAAGTTTCATCGAATTCTCGCATAGTCTGTTTCGTTACTGCGCCGATATCATGAAGCGATTCCATCATTTCATGTACGGATGCAAGCGCATCACTGCGGTAATTTTTACTCATTGGGTACCTCCGTAAACTGACCCTGTAGAATCAGTTGTGCCAGTTGTTCATCTGTTAGATTGAGTACGTGAGGAGCCGCCTTCCGAAATGCACTTTCCGCAGTAGCGGTTATATTTTCACGTTCATTTTTTGCGTATGCATATACGAAAAAGGCCCTTGTGCCGA
This sequence comes from Escherichia sp. KS167_9B, assembly GCF_030295215.1. NCBI lineage: Bacteria > Pseudomonadati > Pseudomonadota > Gammaproteobacteria > Enterobacterales > Enterobacteriaceae > Escherichia > Escherichia sp. KS167_9B. Next base: position 4,490,745 of record NZ_AP025754.1, on the reverse strand, counting down.
CGCGATAGAAAATGATTGTGCGATAACCGCCAGATTTGCCGCCACCGACTCGTGGCAGACGTTGCTTGAGAACGCCGTTACCCAGGTTTGCTGAGATAAGCCCGTTATCAGCCTGTTTAACCATTTCGCGCAGTGACTGGTCGGATATTTTGTTTTGCGTGTAAATCGCTCAAACCAGGCGTTTTTAAAAATGCGCATTTTTTGTTCCGTTATTAATGTATAACACATAGTGTTACATTGCGTAGGGATCTGCAATGCCATCAGTTTGACAACGTCGCGTGTTCGGGGCTATATTCCTCACGCGCCAGCAAAACCTGGCGTCGGGATTAGCACCCCGGATATCGAAACGGTGCATAACCGCGCTGGCGGTTTTTTTATGCGCTAAGCACAGTCACATTCGCGATTTATGGCGGGCTGTGTGGGGGAGCCGAAAGGCTCGCCGGATGTTTCGACCGGTAGTGCTAACCCCGCACAGTTCGCCACCACGATGATTAGCACCTGACGGTGGCGAGGTAAAAATTATCGAAACGCGAGGTCATTATGGCTGTTCAAATTTCTGTCGAAAACCTTTCCCCTGTTACCTATAACCAGATCCCCGTAATTACTACTGAACTGTTGGCTCACCTTTACGGAACAAAAATCAAAAACATTTCTGATAACTTTCTGAACAACACGACGCGATTCATGCCCGGAAAGCATTACTTTAAAATTGAAAAAAACGAATTACGCGAGTTTAAGAACAGACCCGAAACAATCGGGTTAGTTGGTAAAAATGCCCGCTCCCTCATCCTCTGGACAGAACGCGGCGCAGCCCGTCACGCAAAAATGCTCGAAACCGATCGGGCGTGGGAGGTATTCGAAAAACTGGAAGACTGCTATTTCAGCCAGGGAAAAACAGCACCAACCGAACAGCAGCCGCAGATTCAGCCACAATTCACAGCCGAAGAAATCATCCTCCTTTGCTACATGCAGCTCTGGATGGAAAAAGCCCAGAACATCAGCAAACACCTGTATCCCATTATGAAAGAGCTGAACTCCTCATACACGAACAAGCTGTATGACATTGCGTTTGAAACCATCTACATGGTGACGAAGAACAGAGACGCGCTACTGCGGGAGGCGGCACGGCTTGACCAGTCAAGTTTCGTTATCCAGCGGGCCAGACCAATGCTGAAAAGCCTGCGGGCAAGACAATTTGAATTCTGAAACTAAAGGAGCTTCGGCTCCTTTTTTGTTGGGAAAATCCAGTGAGAGGGAATAATGAACCAGACTATCTTCCTCCGAAGTAAGCAGCAGCAACAATTCGCCATTAACGCCATCCTTGCAACAACTCTCGATAAAGACAAACCCGTTACGATCCGCATCACCGATTACAAGCGGAATCTCGATCAAAATGCCAAATTTCACGCGATGGTCGCTGATATCTCCCGACAGGTTCAGTGGTGCGGCAGATGGCTAAAACCAGAACAGTGGAAAGTTTTGTTAATCAGCGGTCATGCCGTGGCGACAAAACAGGAAGCTGATGTTTTGCCAGGTCTTGAAGGTGAATACGTCAATATCCGCGAAAGCAGTGCGCAGATGAGCGTGAAGCGTATGGCAAGCCTGATTGAGTACACAACTTCCTGGGCTGTGGAGCAGGGTGTCAGATTTACCGACAGGAGGTATGAATGAGACGACAGCGACGAAGCATTACCGATATAGTCTGTGAAAACTGCAATTACCTTCCAACGAAACGCTCCCGAAATAAACCCAGGCCAATCCCCAACGAATCTGATGTAAAAACCTTCAATTATACGTCTCACCTGTGGGATGTCCGGTGGCTCAGACGTCGTGCAAGATTTAATAGTCACTCCGGATAGTTCAATGTACGAGGAATAAGATGATGGCAAACCTACGCAAAGAAGCGCGTGGCAGAGAATGTCAGGTACGGATTTACGGCGTATGCAATGGCAATCCTGAAACTACAGTTTTGGCGCATTACCGAATAGCTGGAATTTGCGGAACGGGAATGAAGCCAGATGACCTGTTGGCTGCATGGGCCTGTAGTGACTGCCATAATGAAATCGATCGCCGTACTCGCATTCTCGACAACAACGACGCCAGACTTTACCACCTGGAAGGCGTGATCAGGACGCAGGCGATATTGCTGAAGGAGGGGAAGATTAAGTCATGAATGAATATGAGTTTGTGCTTCCCTGGCCGCCGACGGTGAATACCTACTGGCGAAGACGGGGAAGCCAGTACTACATCAGCGATAAAGGCCAGAAATACCGAAAAGACGTACAGCAAATCATCCGGCAACTCAGATTAGACATTTTCACTAAATCACGACTTCGCATCACAATTATTGCTGAACCACCAGATTCCCGCCGTCGCGACCTCGATAACATCCTGAAAGGTTTACTCGACTCTCTTATCCACGCCGGATTTGCGGAAGACGACGAGCAATTCGATGACATTCGCGTAATTCGCGGCGTGAAAGTGCCAGGCGGAAGGCTTGGAATAAAAATCACCGAACTGGAGAACGTATGAACGCCACAATTCAAACGATACCAGAGCTTCTTATCCAGACACGAGGCAATCAGACCGAAGTGGCGAGGATGCTTTCCTGCGCAAGAGGAACAGTGCTCAAGTACAACCGAGACAGAAAAGGCGAGCGTCACGTAATAGTTAACGGCGTCCTGATGGTCAAACAGGGCAAGAGGGGAAGACGATGAGCATAAGAGAACTAAACCTCACCAAAGAACAGCACGATTGGCTGAATGGCTGGCTTGAACTGTGGGGCGCATGGGTTTATTCAGGCCGCCTGGAAAAGCGCATGAGCAGCGTAATAGCGAAGTTCATGGAGAGCGTAGAGCCGGGAAGAGTTATGACAAGGCCAATGTGCAATGATGATGATGGAATGTTGATTTCTCAGGTCGTCGATTCCGTCATGTACATTGACAAAAAAGCCTTTGGCATCCTCCTCAGCTACTACGCTCATGGTTCATCTAAGCGAGCAATTGCATCCTACTATCACGCGACTGCAAAGCCACGCAAGATGTGTGGACGTGGTGGCGAGGGATGGAGAAAACCTTCACTGGCAACCTGTAGAAACGAAATTGACGACATCCTGAAAGCGTCATTATTTGTTTTGTACCAACCAATGCAAAATGCTTTCAAAATGCGTAAACGTGTTGAGAAAGTTAAGCATGTTGCTGTTAAAAACCTTGACATGCAATTAGCCATTTAGCCATAATTAGAGGGTAAGCTGCCGTTAGTGACTCTTAAGTTGCAACGGTGGCTTTTTTTATTTGGGTCAGTCGTATAAAGGTCATTACGGAAGGCTGTTAACCTTCTTATCGTGGTTCGAGTCCACGCTGTCCCGCCAAACATGCTGGTTTAGCTCCAATGGTAGAGCGGTCGCCTTGTAAGCGAATGGGTAGCGGTTCAAGTCCGTTAACCAGCACCATAACTGAGCCGTAGCCACTGGCTATCCTGAATTCATCAGTGATAGTTACGCTGCGGCCTTCTACACATGACCTTCGTGAAAGCGGGTGGCATGAGGTTGCGCTAACAACCTCCTGCCGTTTTGCCCGTGCATATCGGTCACGAACAAATCTGATTACTAAACACAGTAGCCTGGATTTGATCTATCAGTAATCGACCTTATTCCTAATTAAATAGAGCAAATCCCCTTACTGGGGGTAAGACATGAAGATGCCAGAAAAACATGACCTGTTAGCCGCCATTCTAGCGGCAAAGGAACAAGGCATCGGGGCAATCCTTGCGTTTGCAATGGCGTACCTTCGCGGCAGATATAATGGCGGTGCGTTTACAAAAACAGTAATCGACGCAACGATGTGCGCCATTATCGCCTGGTTCATTCGTGACCTTCTCGACTTCGCAGGACTAAGTAGCAATCTCGCTTATATAACGAGCGTGTTCATCGGCTACATCGGTACTGACTCGATTGGTTCGCTTATCAAACGCTTCGCTGCTAAAAAAGCCGGAGTAGAAGATGGTGGAAATCAATAATCAACGTAAGGCGTTCCTCGATATGCTGGCGTGGTCAGAGGGAACTGATAACGGACGTCAGAAAACCAGAAATCATGGTTATGACGTCATTGTTGGCGGAGAGCTATTCACTGATTACTCCGATCACCCTCGCAAACTTGTCACGCTAAACCCAAAACTCAAATCAACAGCAGCCGGACGTTACCAGCTTCTTTCCCGTTGGTGGGATGCCTATCGTAAGCAACTTGGCCTGAAAGATTTCTCTCCGAAAAGTCAGGACGCTGTGGCATTGCAGCAGATTAAAGAGCGTGGCGCTTTACCGATGATTGATCGCGGTGATATCCGTCAGGCAATCGACCGTTGCAGCAATATCTGGGCTTCGTTGCCGGGGGCTGGTTATGGCCAGTTCGAGCATAAGGCTGACAGCCTGATTGCAAAATTCAAAGAAGCTGGCGGAACAGTCAGAGAGATTGAGGTATGAGCAGAGTAACCGCGATTATCTCCGCTCTGGTTATCTGCATCATCGTCTGCCTGTCATGGGCTGTTAATCATTACCGTGATAATGCCATCGCCTACAAAGAGCAGCGCGATAAAGCCAGGTACATCATCGCTGACATGCAGAAGCGTCAACGTGATGTAGCAGAACTCGACGCCAGATACACAAAGGAGCTTGCTGATGCTAACGCGACTATCGAAAGTCTCCGTGCTGATGTTTCTGCTGGTCGTAAGCGCCTGCAAGTCGCCGCCACCTGTGCAAAGTCAACGACCGGAGCCAGCGGCATGGGCGATGGAGAAAGCTCAGGACTTACAGCAGATGCTGAACTCAATTATTACCGTCTCCGAAGTGGAATCGACAAGATAACCGCGCAGGTTAACTACCTGCAGGAGTACATCAGGATGCAATGCCTCGATTAACAGAGCCAGCTCAATCGCTGGCCTTTTTTATGAGGAGAGATATAACCTGAATCAATGCCAGGGCATTATCAACAAATGGATCACTGGGTAAGCTCGTTTGGTTTTAAATGTCCGTCGAGAATCAGATTGTGATTTTCCCGATGCAGAACCAGTGTGCCCATATAATCAGGTTTAAATTTCCATCCATTCATTTTTTTTGCAATTCTGGACAGACAGTGATTATGTGTGAAAATCACAGTAACGTGATCTGATTTTGATATTTTAAGGATGTTATTTACTGCGTTATCATCACATGTCGATATGTCCGGAATAGTTGCTGTCTTACCTCCCGAAAAAAAAGTGGCTGTCTGCATTGTTCGGAGTGTGTCTGTAGAATAGAGACTGTAGTATGGAAACATTCTTCTGAATTTATCTCCATATTGTTGAGCTTTGTTAGCTCCGTTTACTGTGATTCCCTCATGTGCTGAAAGACATATTCTTTGGGAGCGATCGCATCTTTCCCCATGCCGGATGAGAAAAATAATGGGATGTTTCTGGTTAATCTCAGTGACATCATTCACATCAAGTCTGACTGGAGTTCTTACAATGTATATGATGGATACAGAAACGATTATGACAAGTAAAAATATAAGAAGAGATTTTGTTAGCGTTTGATTTAACATATAAATTCCCTTGTCTGTGTTGAAAATGGGCATTATTATGCGTAAATCTTATGTAATCCTTAAGGATTGTCTGACGTGGTGATATGATGCGAAATACAGTGGGTACACAGAATGCTGTGAACAACGACGAAATGGGCACTGGTAGCGGTACTGGTGCTTTTTTTATTGGTTGGTTGCTCAAGTCTTGATAAAGCGCGTTAGCTTTTTGGTATTGCCTCTTAGGTCTGTAAAATTGCCGACGGTGTCCGGCAGTGCATGCAGGGCTGATCATCTATGAGAACAGAATATATTGCTAAAAATGAAGTGTACGTCAATGCTTATAAAGCATGCAATTCTGTATTTCTAACTATTCAATAAAATAAATTTTTTCTGTCGCAGTGAATATACAAATGTTGATCAGCGCTCGATGTGGCGACGGGTTTCTATATCAGGAGACTTTAGCATTTATCCGCGAGGCAGCCTATCTGGTGCTGTAGTGGAATGAAGCGGATATAACCTAAATAAGGTTAAACATTAATCAGACATGGCTCTGCTGTGTGAAATCTGAAAATTTACAGCAGTCATTGTGCATCAGTTTTTAACAGAGAACGTCAGAAGGTGACATGGCAAAGCTGGACTGGAAAAAGCTGGAGCAGGCATTTCGACGCGAACATGTCAAAACCGGCATAAAGCTTCAGGACTGGTGCCGTCAGAACAATATCAGTTATGACACGGCTCGGCGGTACATTAAACTGCGCAAACACTCCCCCAGAAATACAGAGAAAAGTGCGCAGAAAAATGCGCAAATTGATGATCAAAAAAGTGCGCAGAAATCTGACGGCAACTCCAGTCATGACGAGCCTTCAGGCGATGATGGTTGTGATGAAAAATGCGCAAATTTGGCAGAAACGAAACGGACTCGTGGTTCCAGACTTTTGCCACCTTCAAATGCTTTTTCTCAGCGTAACACCCACGCCGTCAGACACCGTGGATACGCGAAGTATCTCGAGGCAGATAACCTCATAGATGATGCAGTCGGAATGGAACTTGCCGATGAACTGGTGTTTACCCGTGCCCGCGCACTTTCAGTAACAGGAACATTGAAAAAGATGTTCGCCGACCTGAAAGAGGCGGCTGACGTGGAAACACGGGTAGCTCTGTACGACAAAATACTTAAAGCCGAACAGGCTCTTGACCGGAATATTGCCCGTATAGAATCAATTGAACGTTCTTTGCTGACACTGGACGTCCTGGCTGAGACAGCACCAAAACTTCGTGCTGACCGGGAAAGAATCAACGCCGCCAGAGATAAACTCAGAGCTGAAACCGATATTCTGACCAGCCAGCGTCGGGGCGTTGTTACGCCTGTCAGTGACATCGTGTCATCGCTGCATGAAATGAGTAATTCGGGGAGACTGGATGACATTCCGGAAGAATGAACCGCGATGTGATGAGCCGTCAGAAATGACTGAAGCCGAACAACGTCTTTTCATCATGACTAAACTGAGCAATCCCTGGTGGCGGCTCAATCATCTCTACAAAATACAGAACGAAAAAGGTGAACTGGTCACCTTCAGAATGCGACCGGCGCAGCGCCAGTTGTTCCGGAGCATGCACAATAAAAATATTATCCTGAAAGCGCGCCAGCTGGGATTTTCCACAGCCATTGATATTTATCTTCTCGACCAGGCATTATTCATTCCGCATCTCAAATGCGGGATCGTCGCTCAGGATAAACAGGCTGCCAGTGAAATTTTCCGCACAAAAATTGCTGTACCGTTTGATCATCTCCCTGACTGGCTGAGAGCCTCATTCACCATCGTTGAACGTCGTAGCGGTGCCAGCGGTGGCTATATCCTGTTTGGTCACGGCTCGAGTATTCAGGTGGCAACCTCATTTCGCTCAGGTACGGTGCAGCGCCTGCATATCTCAGAGCACGGCAAAATTTGCGCGAAATATCCGGCTAAGGCGAAAGAGCTGCGAACTGGTACGCTTAATGCCGTCTCTGATGAATGCATTATTTTTGATGAATCCACGGCTGAAGGCGTGGGTGGTGATTTTTACGATATGAGTAACCGTGCACAGGAGATCACTGCATCAGGCTTATTGCTGACGGCACAGGATTATAAATTCCATTTTTACGCATGGTGGCAGGATCCTAAATACAGCGCCAGAGTGCCTGAAAGCGGGCTGAAGATGTCACGGGAAAAAATGACGTATTTTTCTGCGGTTGAGAAGGCAATGAACATCACGCTTACCGATGAGCAGAAGCAGTGGTACATCAGTAAGGAAACTGAACAGCGTGAGGAAATGAAGCAGGAGTTTCCCTCAACGCCACAGGAGGCGTTTCTGACGTCCGGACGACGGGTGTTCAGTGCGGAAAGCACGCTGCAGGCAGAGTCATTCTGTTCGCCACCGCTGATTGTTTATGACATTGAACCGGTTACAGGAACGAAGACCAAAGCGCAGTCTCTGCGTGACGGGAATAAAGCCGAACAGCACCGGACGCTGATGAATTATCTGCTGGTCTGGGAGCTACCGGATCCGGATGAAGAGTATGTATGCGGAGCGGATACCGCTGAGGGGCTGGAGCACGGAGACCGCTCATCGCTGGATATCATCAGATGTAGTAATGGTGAGCAGGTAGCCCACTGGTTTGGTCATCTCGATGCAGAGCTTTTCGCTCATCTCATTGCGCAGGTCTGCCGTATGTACAACAACGCGTTTGTGGGGCCGGAGCGTAACAATCACGGACATGCCGTTATCCTGAAACTCCGGGAACTCTATCCGACGCGTTATATCTACAACGAACAGCACCTTGACCAGGCATATGACGACGATACGCCCCGTCTTGGCTGGCTGACAACCCGCCAGAGTAAACCGGTCCTGACTGAGGGAATGAAAACGCTGCTGAATAACGGCCTGTCGGGGATCCGCTGGACGGGCACATTATCAGAAATGAACACCTACGTTTATGACGCGAAAGGCTCCATGAATGCACAGGAAGGCTGTTTTGATGATCAGCTTATGAGCTACATGATTGCCCAGGAGATGCGCGCCAGAATGCCGGTGAGGGTAAGACAGAAAACGGATAAACGCAGAACCACACACTGGATGGCTCACTGATGAAAAATGAAACTAATACCATGGCGACGAAAAACGACAACGGAGCCACGCCGCGTTTTTCTCAGCGCCAGTTACAGGCGCTTTGTTCTGATATTGACAGCCAGCCTAAATGGCGTGATGCCGCAAACAAGGCCTGTGCGTATTACGATGGCGATCAGTTGCCACCGGAAGTTCTTCAGGTACTGAAAGATCGCGGTCAGCCGATGACTATCCATAACCTCATCGCGCCTACCGTCGATGGCGTTCTGGGAATGGAGGCCAAAACACGGACTGATCTGGTGGTGATGTCAGACGAGCCAGATGATGAAACTGAAAAACTGGCTGAAGCTATTAATGCTGAATTTGCCGATGCATGCCGCCTTGGCAACATGAATAAGGCCCGCTCTGATGCCTATGCGGAACAAATCAAGGCGGGCCTCAGTTGGGTGGAGGTCAGACGAAACAGCGATCCGTTCGGGCCTGAATTTAAGGTGTCTACTGTCAGCCGGAATGAGGTTTTCTGGGACTGGCTGAGCCGGGAGGCTGATTTAAGTGACTGCCGCTGGCTGATGCGTCGCCGCTGGATGGATACCGATGAGGCAAAAGCTACATTCCCGGGAATGGCTCAGGTTATCGATTATGCCATTGATGACTGGCGTGGTTTTGTCGATACCACGGTTACTGAAGGCCAGCCCAGTCCGTTGATGAGTGCATGGGAAGAGTATCAGTCATGGGATCGTAAGGAGAACGAATGGCTTCAGCGTGAACGCCGTCGTGTGCTGCTTCAGGTGGTTTATTACCGTACATTCGAGCGTCTTCCGGTGATTGAACTCAGTAATGGACGGGTGGTGGCCTTTGATAAAAATAATCTGATGCATGCGGTGGCTGTGGCATCCGGGCGGGTGCAGGTGAGAGTCGGGCGGGTAAGTCGTATTCGTGAAGCCTGGTTTGTGGGACCGCACTTTATTGTGGATCGCCCCTGTAGTGCTCCGCAGGGGATGTTCCCGCTGGTTCCCTTCTGGGGATACCGGAAGGATAAAACCGGGGAGCCTTACGGGCTGATTTCCCGGGCCATTCCGGCACAGGATGAGGTGAATTTTCGTCGTATAAAACTGACGTGGTTGCTTCAGGCCAAACGCGTGATTATGGACGAGGATGCCACCCAGTTGTCAGACAACGAGCTGATGGAGCAGATCGAGCGTCCGGATGGCATTATTAAACTGAATCCGGCCCGAAAAAATCAGAAAAGCGTTGCTGATGTTTTCCGGGTTGAACAGGATTTTCAGGTTGCCAGCCAGCAGTTTCAGGTCATGCAGGAGTCGGAAAAACTTATCCAGGACACGATGGGGGTTTATTCCGCATTTCTCGGGCAGGATTCAAATGCATCGTCCGGCGTGGCGATCAGCAACCTGGTGGAGCAGGGAGCCACAACCCTTGCCGAAATCAACGATAACTACCAGTTTGCCTGCCAGCAGGTGGGAAGGCTGTTGCTCGCTTATCTTCTCGATGGCCTGAAAAAGCGGCGTAATCATGCGGTGGTGATTAATCGTGATGATCGCCAGCGTCGCCAGACCATTGTTCTCAATGCTGAAGGTGATAATGGTGAACTGACCAATGATATTTCAAGGTTAAATACACATATTGCGCTGGCTCCTGTTCAGCAGACACCGGCGTTTAAGGCACAGCTTGCACAGCGAATGTCAGAGGTTATTCAGGGGCTGCCACCTCAGGTGCAGGCCGTCGTGCTCGACCTGTGGGTTAACCTTCTGGATGTGCCGCAGAAACAGGAATTTGTCGAACGTATTCGTGCGGCGCTGGGGACACCAAAATCACCGGATGAGATGACCCCGGAAGAGCAGCAGGCCGCTCAGCAGCAACAGGCCCAGGAGCAGCAACAACAGGAACTGCAGATGCGCGAAATGGCAGGCCGGGTGGCTAAACTGGAAGCAGAAGCTGCCAGGGCACAGGCAGCTGCGCAACGGGATAATGCTGGCGCACAACGGGATGTCGCCGCGGCACAGGGACAGCGTTATGTGGATGCGCTCAACCAGGCGCATACGGCAGAAATCATTACCGGCATACAGAATATGGAACAGGAGCAGGAAGCTCTTCAGCAACAGATGCTACATACACTACAACAGCGGATGCATGAATTGCCGCTATGAATATCCTGAACTTAACGGAACCCCGTCATCGTACGGGGTTTTTTGTTTCCGGAGGTAAGCGTTCCGGGAGCGGTGCGCTTATTCGCGGGGGCAGCGATAAGCCTTATTTACTCAACCATTCGGATCTGTCCGATAAACAGACCATGCGGAGTTATTTATGGATTTTGAATTTACGGGTGAAGAAACCCCGGAACAACTGGAAAAAATGCTGGAAGGACTTGGGGATGTGGATATTGACAGTCACGCACAGGACGTCGTGACGGAAGATACCACGGAAAAACATGCGGATGAGGAAGCACAGACTCAGACGGGCGATAACAATGTGGCACCGACGCCGGATGCCAGTGTGGAGCAGACGCAGGACGTGAAGGAGCCGGAAGCGAAGGGGGTGCTCACCCGCGACGGTAAACACGTTATTCCCTATGAAGTCCTTGAGGCTGAACGTTCCGGTAAGCAACGGGCCGAACAGGAAGCCGCACTTCTTCGTGGGCAGATAGCTGAAGAAAAACGCAGGGTGGAACTGCTGACGTCTCAGATCCACCAGGCCGGTATGAAGCCCACACCGTTACCGGAAAACGAAAAAATTTCTGATGAGCAGATTGCCCGTATCAGGGAGATGTATCCGGAAATTGGTGACGCGGTGGCTTCGCTCATCCGTAAAAATAACTATCTCCAGTCCCGTGTTCAGCAATCAACACAGCAGGCAGAAGGTAATGGTGGTGAGGATTTATCACCGGTTCTTGATGCGATGAATGCCGTGCCGGTGCTGAAAACGTGGCAGGAGTCCGATCCGGATCGCTTCTCGGTTGCCGTATCCATCGACGGGAAGCTCCAGAATGACCCCGCATGGAAAGACAAAACGCTCACTGAACGTTTCGCTGAAGTGGCCCGTCGTACGCAGGTTGCTTTCGGTGAAGTCAGTGAGTCGTCTGCTGACAACAAGGCAGACAAAACGGATATCCGGAAAACGGCGGAAGAGAAAGTGAAGACCGCTGAACAGGAGCAGGCAGTACCTGCTTCCCCGTCAGATTTAGGCACCACGGCCTCCGTCGGAATCGGTGATAATTTTGAACGGTTACTTGGTGCTTCTCATTCAGAGGCAGAGGCGATTATGCGTGGTATGACGAATGCTGAAATAGACGCACTTCTGGAGAAGCTAGGGTAACTTACTGAAGGAGTACTGAAGTAATGACGACTGTAACATCAGCCCAGGCGAATAAGCTGTATCAGGTGGCGCTTTTTACTGCTGCCAACCGCAACCGCTCGATGGTTAATATCCTTACTGAACAGCAGGAAGCGCCAAAAGCGGTTTCGCCGGACAAGAAAAGCACGAAGCAGACCAGCGCAGGTGCGCCGGTTGTCCGTATCACAGACCTTAACAAACAGGCCGGTGATGAAGTGACCTTCAGCATCATGCACAAACTCTCAAAACGTCCGACGATGGGAGATGAGCGTGTTGAAGGTCGTGGTGAGGATCTCAGCCATGCTGACTTCTCCCTGAAAATCAATCAGGGACGTCACCTGGTGGATGCAGGCGGACGTATGAGTCAGCAGCGCACGAAGTTTAACCTGGCATCCTCAGCCAGAACGCTTCTGGGGACGTACTTTAATGACCTGCAGGACCAGTGTGCGATAGTGCATCTTGCTGGAGCTCGTGGTGATTTTGTTGCTGACGACACTATTCTGCCGACAGCGGAGCACCCTGAATTCAAAAAAATCATGATCAACGATGTACTGCCTCCGACACATGACCGTCACTTTTTTGGCGGTGATGCGACAAGCTTTGAGCAGATTGAAGCGGCAGATATTTTTTCTATTGGCCTGGTGGACAATCTCTCCCTGTTCATTGACGAAATGGCGCATCCGTTACAGCCGGTTCGTCTGTCCGGTGATGAACTTCACGGAGAAGATCCATATTACGTCCTGTACGTCACGCCGCGTCAGTGGAATGACTGGTACACCTCGACGTCCGGTAAGGACTGGAACCAGATGATGGTTCGTGCCGTGAACCGTGCAAAAGGTTTTAATCATCCGCTGTTCAAAGGTGAATGTGCGATGTGGCGCAATATCCTGGTTCGTAAGTATGCGGGTATGCCGATCCGTTTCTATCAGGGGTCAAAGGTTCTGGTATCAGAGAATAACCTGACGGCAACCACGAAAGAGGTCGCTGCTGCAACCAATATTGACCGCGCCATGTTACTGGGGGCTCAGGCGCTGGCAAATGCTTACGGTCAGAAGGCGGGCGGTCACTTCAACATGGTTGAGAAGAAAACGGATATGGATAACCGTACTGAGATAGCAATCAGCTGGATCAACGGTCTGAAAAAAATCCGTTTCCCCGAGAAGAGCGGCAAGATGCAGGATCACGGTGTGATTGCCGTTGATACAGCAGTGAAGCTCTGATTTTTCCTTTCCCCATGCCGGGTTTTCGCCCGGCTTTTTCAGGAGTCATTAATTATGGCAAAGACTATCCTTGCCCCGTCACTGAGTGAACGGGTCTATACGGGTACGCACGGTAATGAGTCGGTGGCAGAAGGCGTATTTACGGTGAATGCTGCGGAAGCGGACAGTGTTATTCATCTTCTCTCACTGCCAGTGGGCATCCGTATCAACTCACTCCAGCTGGTTTCAACGGGCGGTCTGGGTACTGCAACCGTCAGCATTAAGTCCGGTGAGCATGTTCTCATCGATAACAGCGAAGCTGTTTCTGCAAAATTTGCCAGATATGTGCCAGTGGAGCCGTACACCACACAGCGTGACGGGGAGCTGGTTACTGTCACCATTAAGACTGCCGCTGCAACCGGCACCCTGAATGTTCTGCTGCGTTATACAGTGGTGGGATACTGATTAAAACCTTCCGGCCCGCGTCATGCGGGCTTTTTATCCGGGGAATTATATGAGTGAGAAAATTGCCGTTGTCTATATCGGCCCAAAACCCGTGAAAAAGGACACCATTACCGGAAGCCGCACATTGTTCCCACGTCTTGAGCCGGTGCATGTTGACAGTGCGATGGCCTGGCAACTGCTGGGGTTTCCTGATGTCTGGGTTCGTCATGAAGAGCTTGATGATGTTCTGAAACAGCAACAACAGAATGAGCAGTTGAGGCAGGCACAGCAGGCGCAGGAAAGAGTGCTTGCTGCGCGGGCAGAAGCGGAGAACAGTTTTGTTGTTTCTGTTAACGGGCAGGAGGTGGATTTAAGTAAGCTCACCTCAGCACGACTGGCGACGCTGTGTGAGGCAGAAGAGCTGGATATTCACAAAGACCCGAAAGAAACGGCTGAGGCATTCCGTATCCGGGTGCGTGAGGCATTTTGCCGTCGTGTTGCGGAGACTGAACAGCATGGCGGAACTGAGTGATTTTTTACCGTATGTCCGTCGTCATATCAGCGGTCCACTGAACATTATGATGACGGATGCTCTGTCAATGGCTGCCGTGGCATTCAGCCGCCAGTCGTTGGTGTGCCGTCGGGAGGTTACTGTTGTACCAGTAGCAGGAAAAGAAATTGTGCTTCCGTATGATAAAGATGATGAGGAGTGCGTTCATATCATCCGTATCTCTGACGATAATCATGAGCTTTTTGTCGGTCGGGATGTGGATATCAGCTCCGGACGCTCCCTGCGATTTGCCTGTTCTCCCGGTGAGGTGAGCGTGCTTTATGCCGTCGCTCCGAAAGCCGGACGCAGCCAGATACCGGATGAACTCCTCACATGGCCTGAAGAAGTGGCAGCGGGGGCACTTGAGCGGTTGTTCATGCAGACTGGTGTTTCATGGTCAGATCCGTCACGCGCACAGTATTTTTCTGTGCAGTTTTCTGAGGGGATCCGTCGGGCATATCGTCATACACTGGCGACAAGCCCGTACTCTTCATACCGCAACCCTGTACGCAGGCAGAGGTTTTACTGATGACGACGATTACAGAAATCATCGGACGTGTGAATACACAACTGGTTGACCCGATGATGGTTCGCTGGCCCCTGCAGGAATTGTGCGATTATTACAATGATGCTGTGAGGGCAGTGATTCTGGCGAGACCGGATGCTGGCGCAAGCCTGGAAACAATCAGTTGTGTTCCTGGCGCCCGTCAGGTTTTGCCCGATGGTGTAATACAACTTCTTGACGTGATATGCCTCAGTGACGGTAGTGCAGTCAGACCATTATCCCGGGAGGTGCTGGATGCGCAGTATCCTGAGTGGCCCACAATGAAGGGTATTCCTGAATGTTTTATCAGCAACGACCTGTCCCCGCGCGTATTCTGGCTGTTTCCTGCTCCTGACAAAGAGATAAGTATTGATGCAGTGGTAAGCCGGATACCGGAGGCAGTGTATGTTCTGACGCAGGACGATGATACGCCAGTTCCACTGGAAGAGGCTTATGTTAACCCACTGGTGGACTGGATGTTGTTTCGCGCTTTCAGTAAGGATGCTGCCGGTGGCGCAGAATCGGGGCTGGCTGCGCAGCATTATCAGAGTTTTGTTGAGCAACTAGGGATCAAACAGGGGGCAGACAGTGCATTGTCTGCCCGTAAAAAAGTGTTTAACGGAGGTGGAGTGTGAGTGTTGTTGTTTCGGGGACGCTGAAATCTCCTGATGGTGAGGCGATATCAGGAGCAAATATTACCCTGACGGCGCTGACAGTTTCACCGGATGCGCTCAGCGGCACCAGTGCGTCGGCAGTGACCCGTGAAGGTGGATACTACGGAATGACGATGGAACCGGGGGAGTATTCGGTTTCGGTGACGGTGAAAGGGAAAACTGCTGTCTACGGACGTGTGCGTATTGAGGGGACCGAAAGTACGGTGACGCTCAATATGCTGTTACGCCGCAGTCTTGTTGAGGTGAGCATACCCGGAGAACTACTGACAGATTTCCGGCAGATACAGAACAATGTTGCGGATGACCTTGCCACCATTCGTCGCCTTAATGAAGACACTACGACAAAAAACACTCAGGCGATAAAGTCAAAAGAAAGTGCGGAAGCCAGTGCGAAGAGTGCATCTGACAGTGCAAAGACGGCAACCAGCAGGGCGGCTGAAGCCGGACAAAAAGCGACTGATGCCACTGAGGCTGCGACCCGTGCAGTCACAGCAGCGGGGAATGCAGAGGAAAGCTCGACCCGTGCCGGAGAGTCTGAAAAAGCCGCCGGAGCTGATGCAGAAAAAGCCAGACAGCATGCTGAAAAGGCCAGGCTGGCGCAGGAGAGCGCCGGAGAGATCCTTAAGCGGGCAGAGGCTGCCACTGTCAGTGCTGAAGAGGCCAGACGTATGGCTGAGAATGCACGGGGGCCCCGGGGGCCTCAGGGAGAAACTGGTCCGAAGGGGGATGTCGGTCCTAAAGGCGAAACAGGTCCAGTGGGCCCTCAAGGGCCCGCAGGGCCGAAAGGTGAGCGTGGTGACGTTGGTGCTCAGGGGGCTGTAGGGCCCGCTGGTCCGCGTGGTGAGAAGGGCGAACAGGGGGAGCGAGGACCGCAGGGAATACCAGGCCTGAAGGGGGATACCGGAGAGCGGGGGCCTAAAGGGGACCAGGGGGATATGGGGCCAAAAGGCGAGAAAGGTGATCCGGGAGGTCCTGCAGGCCCGCAAGGTCCTAAAGGTGAACGAGGAGAAGCCGGACCACAGGGACCGATGGGAGCACGAGGTGAGCGTGGGGAGACTGGCCCCCGAGGTGAACCTGGTCCTGCAGGTCCGAGAGGCGAACGAGGAGAGACCGGACCTCAGGGACCTCGTGGAGAGCCAGGTCCGGCAGGCAGCGCTGCAAATGTGGCTGATGCGACGACGGCACAGAAGGGAATTGTGCAGTTAAGCAGCGCAACGGACAGTGATGATGAAGCGAAGGCAGCCACCCCGAAAGCGGTGAAAGCGGCAATGGATGTGGCAAATGAAGCGAAAACAAAGGCAGAAGAGGCTGCAGCAGGAGGTGGTGTTCCCGGTCCGAAAGGAGATAAAGGGGACACGGGGCCAGCAGGTCCGGCTGGGCCGAGGGGCGTTCAGGGACCGAAAGGTGATCCCGGCCCCCTGGGACCAAAGGGGGATACTGGCGCTGCTGGGGCAAAGGGTGAGAAAGGAGCCACCGGCGCAACCGGGCCACAGGGACCTAAAGGGGATACGGGAGCTGCAGGCCCGGCAGGCGCACAGGGGCCAAAAGGTGACAAAGGCGATCCGGGTGTGGCTGGACCAGCAGGTCCGGCAGGTGCGCCGGGGCCACAGGGACCTAAAGGGGATACGGGAGCCGCAGGCCCGGCAGGTGCGCAGGGTCCGAAAGGTGATAAAGGCGATCCTGGACCAGGTGCTCAACAGGTCAGTGCGGGGGATATAGGTTCTCTGGTTTATGCCATGTACGAAGGCACAGCAGACTATGGCGACAGTGTTGCAGCCAGCCAGTTGCACCCGTCATCTTCTTATGATGCTGATGTAAGTTTCGACAACTCGGCTGTCACTCTGTCAGGGACATGGCGTTGCCTTGGATATGTAGGGATGTCGACAGGGAAGTCACTGTTTATTCGTATAAAATAAACGAGGAGGAAAAAGTTATGGCAGAGACGGTAACTGGTGTTATTGCCGTTCGTAATGCTGCGTATAACGAAAATGGCGGGATAAACTGCGAGGTGCAGTTTGAAGATGCGGTGAATGAAAAAGGGGAACAGGTATGGCTGCCGTATACCGCAACGGAAACGGATAATACAGAACACGGAAAAGCCTTGTGGTCGGGGCTGACAGCAGGAACGTACGGAAGTGTGAGTGCCTTTGTTGCCACGGAAGCAGTACTGGAAGCGGCAAAAGCGGCGAAAAGGGAAGAGATTAATATCTGGCGTGATGTGCAGGAGAATATGGAATACGTGATGGAATTCAACGGAAGGCACTGGGATTACGGTAAGAAGACGTTGTCCAGGATAAGCACGACACGCCTGATGGCAGAGAATAACCGTCTTCCGGAAGGTTTTGCCTGGACGGACGGGGATAATAATGTGGTGCCGGTGACGGCGGCAGACATCATAGCCCTGTCGGATGCGATAGAGCAGGCGATGTTTGCGAAGGGTGTGGAGATTAATACACGGCAGTTGCAGATGAAAGCAGAGGTTGAGGCGCTGACAGAGTTGAAGGCGATCCGCAGTTATGTTGTCGGATGGCCTGCTGGCTGAATAAAAAAAAACGGGACCACGACCAGTCCCGGAACCATGAGTTTTAGGGTATTAGTTTGTTATCATAGTTAGCGTGCTAAGTATGCCATATCAGGCTGATTAGTGAAGTGATGTTGTTCGCATTTTTTCACGGCGGAGAATATTCAGATTTTTGGAAATCCATATTTTTCCCGTGCGCGATTACATGCTTCATTTACGATGCCATTTTCGCCGGACATTGCGAATTCCCTGCATGTGGACGGGCGGTTTTTGTAAACAGAGCAATATGCGTTTTCACCGGGAGGGGGCCGGTAAGAGCGACTCCTGTACGGGTTGACGTCGTGAAATTGTGCCGGGATTAATTATTCCACCTCGTCTGCCATTCAAATTTTCGGATACCAGATAACCATGCCTTATATCGATATAACCACTATGCGCGGGATGATGCCAGGCGTTATTGCATCTATGCTTCCTGATAATTCTGCTGTACTGGCAGAAAACTGTCATTTTCGCTATGGCGTGATCACGCCTGAACACGAGATGTCAGAGGTTGAGAAAACATTCACAATTAAGCCAAAAACAATTTTTCATTACCGTGACGATTTCTGGTTTGCATGGCCGGATGTGGTGGATGTGATCCGCAGTCCGATCGCTCAGGACCCCCACGGGCGTATTTACTACACTGACGGGCGTTTTCCTAAAGTGACGGATGCGACCATTGCCACAAAAGGGGACGGGAATCACCCGACATCATCGTATCGTCTTGGGATCCCCGCACCGACGACAGCTCCTGTCTGTACTGTTCAGCAGGGCGGTGATGTTTCTGACGATAACCCGAATGATGATGAAACCCGGTTTTATACGGAAACCTTTGTCTCAGATTATGGTGAAGAAGGTCCGCCAGGTCCGGCGTCTCTGGAGGTAACACTCCGTACTCCGGGAACTGCGGTACAACTGACGCTGGCTCCGGTGCCATTGCAGAATGCCAGTATTAAACGTCGCCGGATTTATCGCTCTGCATCAGGTGGAGGGGAGGCGGATTTTTTACTTGCGGCTGAACTGGATGCATCCGTGCTCAGTTACACGGACAAAATACCGACGAAAAACCTTGGGCCTTCCCTGGCGACATGGGATTACCTGCCGCCGCCAGAGAATATGACAGGCCTTAGCCTGATGGCTAACGGTATTGCCGCCGGGTTTGCCGGTAATGAAGTGATGTTTTCGGAAGCGTATCTGCCGTATGCATGGCCGGAAGTGAATCGTCACACGACGGCAGAAGATATTGTAGCTATCTGTCCGCTGGGAACGTCACTGGTGGTGGCGACAAAGGGGGAGCCTTATTTGTTCAGTGGGGTATCACCGTCCACAATTTCTGGTTCCAAAATCCCTTCCATGCAGGCATGCCTGAGCCGAAGAAGTATGGTGGCGATGGAGGGATTCGTACTCTATGCCGGGACAAACGGTCTGGTATCTGTTGATGTAAACGGTAATACAACACTGGCAACGGAAAAGATTATTTCGCCTGAACAGTGGCAGAGTCAGTTTAACCCGACGTCCATTGTGGCTTATTCCTGGCGTGGTGAGTACATTGCCTGTTACACGAAACCGGATGGTAAGCAGGATGTGTTTGTATTCAGTCCGGTGAACATGGATATCCGTTATCTCAGCACACCGTTTGACTGCGCATGGGTTGATCTCGCGAAAGATATGATGCGCGTGGTGACAGGAGACAAAATGTCAGTGCTTGCCGGGGGCTCTCTGCCCTCCACGATAAGGTGGCATTCAAAAATTTTTTCATTACCTGAAAGAACCTCTTTTTCCTGTATCAGGGTGAAATCTCCGGCGCCTGAGCGGGTGGGGATCACCATTATGGTTGATGATGTTCCTGTGATTCATTTTGCGCCGGGTACGTTTAAGGGAAGTGTGGTGAGACTTCCGGCAGCAACCGGGCAAAACTGGCAGGTGATGGTATCCGGATTCGGGCAGGTGGAGCGAATAACCCTGAGTACATCGATGTCGGAGTTACCGATATGAGCAAAAAACCGTGGCGGGCGGGGAAGGATTTATCCGCTGTTGTGGAAAATATGGAAATTGGCACCGGGCAGCGTGGCGACGGTCGTCATGCTTTTGTGACCCGTGAAGAGCTGGTTGGCCTTAAGCTTGCCCGACGTCGTACACAGGGTGGTGCGGGTACCTCATATGCACTGAATCCAGGAGTTGACATTGACAGCACCGTAATGGCTGTTGATTTTCCCACAAAACCGCTGAATTTTAAGGCGACCGGAGGATTTGGTTCAGTTCTTCTGGAATGGGATGTGGCCAATTATCGCGGACATTCACTGACTGAAATCTGGCGGGGTACGGAGGATGACCTTGCTGATGCAGTGCTGGTTGCCACGACGCCGGGGCAGGTTTACGGCGATCCGGTTGACCCTGGCTGGTCGGGATTTTACTGGATACGTTTTGTTAACGCGGCAGGAGTGAAAGGTCCATGGAATGCTGAAAAAGGCACTCAGGCACAAACACAGATCGGCGTGAAGGCCATCATTGACCAGATCCGCGATGAGGCTGCAAAGTCGCCGGTTGTGTCCGAGCTGCGTAAAGAAATAAAAAACGCGCAGGGGCAGGCTGTAAAGGATGCTGCAATTAAGACAACCGAAGTTGTAGGGACTCTCAGGGAAGAAACGACAAGAACGATTGGTGGTATTGAAACCCGCATTAGCACACTGGATTCGTCAACCAGTGAATCGCTTAATGAGGTCGACAAGCGCATCACTAAATTGGATAAAGAAGGCGGTGAAGCTTTTCTTGCAATGTGGTCAAAAAAAGCGGGAGTTGATGGTATCACTGCGGGGATCGGGATTGTCGCCGGAAAAGACAGTGAAGGCAGGCCTGTAAGTCAGGTTGCAATTTCTGCGTCGCAGTTGTTTGTCTTTGACCCGAATAATCCGGATAACACAGCCTATCCGTTTGCGGTATCAGGTGGCAAGGTAGTGATCCCGAAAGCGATGATTTATGACGCGGTGATTGAAACACTGATGTCGCGGAAGGTTGTGGCGGATGAGGTAAAAGCCGGGGTAAGTATCACTTCGCCAGTTATCCGGAGTGCCGTTATTCAGAACGGAAACTTTCAGGTTGATTCTCAGGGTAACCTGAATATTGGAGGCCTTTTCAGTGTTACGTCACAAGGGCAACTGACAATTCGTTACTCTAATCAGAATGTAGGACTGGTGATCCGCAATGATAAAATTGAGGTTTATGACCAGAACGGACGCCTGGCTGTTCGCATAGGCAGGTTAAGCTGATCAGGAGGTGAGTATTGGAATACGGTTTTGCCATTTATAACAGAAATAACGTTAATGTTACGGGCGTGCTGACTCCGGTATTTTTCCTGGACAGATTTACAGCGGAGTCTGGCTCAAAGACGTACACGAATAAACCCGACGGGAAATCATTGCAGGCTGTATGTTGTTTATTCCCCTGGAATAATGTATTTAAGGACAGGAAAGTACCGAAGATAACCATTAATGGCAATACGGTGACATGGTCGAATCTTGAGCAGGGGATGGGGTCATATATTTATACATTCTGGGGATAAGTGTCATGTATGGTTTGAGCATTATGAAGCCGGATGGCAGCGTATGGATAAGTCCTGGTTTTACACCGCAGTGCCTGATCAACAAAGGCACCATACCGGCGACTGAAAAGGCTTTTTTTAAAACATCAATCCCGTCAGGCAAAAGTTGTTTTTTCTTTATCAGAACAGAGAAGAAGGCCGATGTCATGTACACGCATGAACAGATTGATGGATATCATGCACTAAGGCTTCATGTAATTGTCAGGGGAACGAACCCTGGTGTTACGACGGTTTATGCTTTCGCTAATATGGTTACTCCACCTTCTGAGTATGGTATCGCCATGTATAACCCGGACGGTGAGATGATCTATCATGGCGAAATGATGCTGCTTGACGCGAAGTTAATACCTGTTGATATCAAATTTGAAAAGGACCTTGGATATCCATGCGCAATCATGCCTGCACTGGTCGGGTATTATAACTGGAAAAGAACTCCTTATGACCGACCGATTTATACCACATCCACTGGCGCCACAGGAAATAAAATATATTCCTGTGAGCATTATTCCGGTGGTGCAACATGGGATATTCGAAAGCCGTATATAGATAAGGTCCTGGTTATTAATACATCAGTATATGATTAGTTGAAGCGAGTTTTTAATATTCATTTAAAATGTCTAAAAAGATGTATTATTAAAAAGTTTAGCGTGTTATCTGAATACAGGATATCTTAAATGAAGAGTATAGCAACACTGGTTGTGTGTGCAATCTCCGGGATTGCCTGTGTAAATTTATCTGCACATGCAGCAGAAGTAGAGCATACAATTTCTCTGGGGTATGCGCACTTTCAGTTTCCGGGACTGAAGGATTTTGTAAAGGATGCGACTGCTCATAACAGGAAGACTTTCAGCCATTTCGTCAACAGAAACTACTTCTCTTCATTGGGCGAATATACAGATGGTCGGGTCAGTGGATATGAAGGCAAGGATAATAATCCACAGGGCATTAATATCAGGTATCGCTACGAGATAACGGATGATTTTGGCGTTATCACCTCTTTTACATGGACGCGTTCTCTCACTAACTCACAGACATTTATTGATGTGCAGCCAGCCGAACATACCAGGAAGATTAAGAATCCGGCAGCTTCTGCCAGAACGGATATCAGAGCGAATTACTGGAGTCTGTTAGCGGGGCCTTCATGGCGGGTTAATCAGTACATGAGTTTATATGCGATGGCAGGGATGGGCGTAGCTAAAGTTACCGCTGACCTGAAAATTAAGGATAATGTTAACAGTACTGGCGGATTTTCTGAAAGCAACAGCACGAAAAAAACTTCCCTGGCGTGGGCTGCAGGTGCACAGTTTAACCTGAATGAGAGTGTTACACTGGATGTGGCTTACGAAGGTTCCGGCTCTGGTGACTGGCGTACGAGTGGAGTTACTGCTGGCATTGGCCTGAAATTCTGACCTGTATCCGGTAACCGTTTACTACCCGCTGTGATGGCGGGTTTTTTATTGCCCGTACAGGGCAAAAACCGTAAATTATGCGCGGGTGCCTTTCGGCTGATGGCTGGAGGGAGAACCTGAAGGCCTGATGTGGAAAGGCCCCGAGTCAACTTTAATGTTAACCCGAGGCCCTAACACTTCGTACCTTAAGCAAGTAGAAGGTTAGCGCCTCTCTGTAAAAGGAGTCAAGCGCTATGCCGCAAAAAACGATCATAGTCAGCATTTTATGCATAACTATT
The DNA here is from genome assembly GCF_030295215.1 of Escherichia sp. KS167_9B. Taxonomy (NCBI): domain Bacteria; kingdom Pseudomonadati; phylum Pseudomonadota; class Gammaproteobacteria; order Enterobacterales; family Enterobacteriaceae; genus Escherichia; species Escherichia sp. KS167_9B. The sequence goes on along the minus strand of NZ_AP025754.1, from coordinate 4,467,484 downwards.
TTGGTGATTGTCTGGATGATACACAACTCACACTGTGAGTTCAGGCTTAACATCATGTGGTCACAATTTGCGGCGTTCTTGCAGTGTAAACAGTAAGAAACCGCGACGGGGACGAAAGTCCCCGTCAACTGGTTGCTGAGGTTCAGCCGATATGGCACCCGTTTCTGGTGAGAGAATGGACGACAAAATTCTCCGGTATATGCAGCGTGTTGTGAGAAATTCCCGCAACCCTGAATTTATGAATGAAGTTAAAGACGCCTGCCTTAAAAAGCAGGCGTTTTGCTTTGAGGCACCGGATGGTTTTCTGGTGCTGCGTTCTGTGCTCAGTGACGACGGTATCCCTTATGTTCTGGTGTTGCTGGGTGTGTGTACGGGGAGTGCCGGTGTTGAGCGTTATCTGCCGGAGGTGAAGACATTAACCAGTCTGAACCGCCCCGGGAATCCTGGAGACTAAACTCCCTGAGAAAGAGGTAAACAGGATGACTAAAAATACACGTTTTTCCCCCGAGGTCCGTCAACGGGCAGTCCGTATGGTTCTGGAAAGTCAGGGCGAATATGACTCACAATGGGCGGCAATTTGTTCCATTGCCCCAAAGATTGGCTGTACACCAGAGACTCTGCGTGTGTGGGTTCGTCAGCATGAGCGGGATACCGGGGGCGGTGATGGTGGACTCACCACCGCTGAACGTCAGCGTCTGAAAGAGCTGGAACGTGAAAATCGTGAACTGCGCCGCAGTAACGATATCCTTCGCCAGGCTTCCGCTTATTTTGCGAAGGCGGAGTTCGACCGCCTCTGGAAAAAATAATGCCACTGCTGGATAAGCTGCGTGAGCAGTACGGGGTCGGACCGGTATGCAGTGAGCTGCATATTGCCCCGTCAACGTATTACCACTGTCAGCAACAGCGACATCATCCTGATAAACGCAGTGCCCGTGCTCAGCGCGATGACTGGCTGAAGAGAGAGATACAGCGCGTATACGATGAAAATCATCAGGTGTACGGTGTGCGTAAAGTCTGGCGCCAGTTGTTACGCGAAGGTATCAGGGTGGCCAGATGTACAGTGGCGCGCCTCATGGCGGTTATGGGACTTGCCGGTGTTCTCCGGGGTAAAAAGGTCCGTACTACCGTCAGCCGGAAAGCCGTTTCCGCAGGCGACCGCGTAAACCGTCAGTTCGTGGCAGAACGTCCTGACCAGCTGTGGGTGGCTGATTTTACTTACGTCAGCACATGGCAGGGCTTCGTCTATGTGGCGTTCATCATTGATGTGTTTGCCGGATGTATCGTGGGGTGGCGAGTCTCATCGTCTATGGAAACGACATTCGTGCTGGATGCACTGGAGCAGGCGTTGTGGGCCCGTCGGCCGTCCGGCACAGTCCATCACAGTGATAAAGGTTCTCAGTATGTATCACTGGCCTATACGGAGCGACTAAAAGAAGCAAAACTGCTGGCATCAACAGGGAGTACAGGTGACTCGTATGACAACGCGATGGCGGAGAGCATCAATGGTCTTTACAAAGCGGAGGTAATACACCGTAAGAGCTGGAAAAACCGTGCAGAAGTGGAACTGGCCACACTCACGTGGGTGGACTGGTATAACAATCGACGATTGCTGGGAAGGCTGGGTCATATCCCTCCGGCAGAAGCAGAAAAAGCTTATTATGCTTCCATCAGAAACGATGATCTGGCAGCCTGAGTTCACAGATAAAACACTCTCCAGGAAAACCGGGGCGGTTCAGTCTGGCTGGCGGACGCTGGGCTGAATTCCACACGGCAAGGCGGGGATTTATCCGGCTGGGAAAACGTCTGGGCTTTGAGCGAATGCCGGATGATGAGGATGGCTTCATGGTGTTCAGGATAGCGGTCTGACTGCCACTGTATTCATCATCGTGTGTAAACCAACATTGCACTTCACATTCTGACCCTGCCCCGGCAGGGTTTTTTGTTATCTGAGGAGCCATAATGGGCGGAAAAAAAGGCGGTGGTGATACCAAAGTAAAACCAACAGCAGCGCAAATAGCACAGGAAGAGGTGGCCTGGAAAGGGTGGCAGGATTACAAAAATATTCTCCGTCCGGCAGAAGATAACTTCATGGAAAAGGTCGATGACCTTAACAGTGAGCAGCAGTACGACAATATCGCCGGTACAACAAATCTGGGATATCAGAAACAGTTTGGTGAAACGCGAAGGGAGCTTGCGGGTAATCTTGCTCAGTCCGGCGTTGACCCATCCAGTGGTCGTTTTAATGCGGTAATGGATGCAAATCAAAGCGACCAGGTGACCGGGCAGATTGACACGACCACACGGGGGCAGGTATCGCAGGCAGATAAATATATTGCCGGGCTACAGGATGTTGCGGCTCTCGGTTCCGGTCAGAAGGCCGATGCGTTACAGAGTTTTAACTCTCTGGCAGACAGCAGTCTGGCAAAAGCCAAATCAGATGCACAGGCGGCGTTTACAAAACAACAGGGGCGGGCCTCTCTTGTTGGCGCTGGTCTGGGGGCGGTTGGGGCTTATGCAATGCATAAGGCTGGCGGTAGCGGAAGTGGAGGTTCTAAAACGCCAGACACCGGCGCTAACGCTATTCAGAGTCAGGCTCAGAACTGGAGACTGTAATTATGGAGTATGGCAAATACGAAACTCTCGCAAGGGCTGGTTATTCAGGAGCAGACCGCCCACAGGGTGACTGGCAGACGTCAGCAGCGCTGACACGCCAACAATACGACGACTGGCGAACCAGATATTTGCCCCGCGTGGCAAGGCTGGCTGACCTTGGTGAGAACAACAGCCTGATGAATGCACAGCTTGCCCGGGTGGGCGGCCTTGCCACTTCCAGTCTCCGTACAGCGCAGATGGCACAGGATAACCAGATGGCGAGATACGGGGTAAATCGTCCGGATAATCCCAACAGTAACACACTGGGTTTGCGTAATGCTCTGGCAATTGCTGGCGCGAAAAATGGTATCCGTGAAGCAGAGCAGGATCGCCAGATGAACATACTGACGGGGGCTTCTGCACCTGCAAGACAACAACTGAGTGTTGGCGGTCAAATGATGACAGCGTAAGGGGGAAGATATGGGGTACGGCTTACTGGATATTGCGAATCAGTCACGGCGTGAGGCATTACAGGGAATAAGTGACGCAGACCGACGACGTGAAGAAATTGAGGCTGCGAACAAACAGATGGCGGCGCAACAGAAAGCGCAGAACAAGCAGAATATCGGTACGGGCATTGGTACGGGGGCGGCTATTGGCGCATCCGTTGGTGGTCCTGTTGGCGCTGTTGCTGGTGCAGTAATTGGCGGCATTGCTGGTTCTTTGTTTTAAGGAGTGGTGAATGAGCGGATTTGCACAGGGGTTACTTGCCGGATTCAGCACTGTTGACCAGGCAATGACCCGTCGTAAGGAGCTTGGTTTGCGAGAAGCACAGCTTGCTCAGCAACAGAAAAATAACGAGCGCGATTTTGAATTTGCGCAGTCTCAGTTTGAACATAATAAAGACGTTGATCAGCGGAACTTTGATTACAGAGCCAAAGTTGATGACCGCAATTACGCACTGCAGGAAAGGGAGTTTAACGCCAACCAGAATTACCGGAATGCGTCGCTGGGGATGGAACAGCAACGACTCCAGTTGCAGAAATACAACCAGCGACGGCTTGAGTATAACGATATGCTGGCACGTGATCAGTCGGTGATGGTGGCGCTGGGAAAAGCGATTGATGCAGGTGACCATGATGCGGCCTCTCGTCTGTTCGGAAAATTATCGGATGCCAACCCCATTAAAATAATATCAACGGAAGGCTATGCTGCGAAGGCGGGTCAGGCCGTGAACAACCTGCAGAAAATCTTTGATGATAAGCCGGACAGGGCGATCGATTCGCTGAATACCCCGGAAAATCTCGATGTGCTTTCCGGCGTGTTTGCCCCGGAACTACAACAGCGTATTGGCATGCCTGATTCAACCGGGGAAAAAACGATAAAAGAGGCCAGGATTGGCAGTATCGTACCGGCGCAGCAGGAAGGGTACGTACTTATTGGCCTTGATCTCACATACAGCGATGGCTCCACCGCGCATAAACCTGTAACAGAATACGGCAGTGCGCACCCTGATGATCAAACCGTGCTGGCGATACCCGTTGATAAGGCTATCGCTCAGGTCAGGGATCGCAGCAAATTTGCAGAGATATCGAAAAATTATGGTTATTTTATGCCGAAGCAGCAGGGACTTTCTCTGAAAGAGCTTCAGAAGGGGGCCAGCAACGTAGCGGCGGACGCGATTAAGAATGGCGGTAATGCTCAGGCTGCGGTGGATGAATATTATGCTGCGACTGGTTCACAACCGCATCAACAGAAAATTCAGCAACAAAAACTTCAGCAACAGGTTATCAACTGGGCGGGAGATGATCCTGATAAGCTGTCATTTGCCAGAAATGTAGCGGCCCGTCAGCCTGAAATGCTGGAACCTCAGAATCAGAAATTGCTGGAGAACGGGTATGCGAATTTTCTCCGTATTCAAAAGGCCAGGGGGGAACAGGCCAGAGATGAAAGTGCTTCATCTGCATCTCAGTTTATCCGTGGACTGAAACAGAATTACGCCCAGTAATTCACGATATTCCATTAATACCATTTCCTGATGCCCGGCCATTGTGCCGGGTTTTTTTATGGAGTCTGTATGGCCTATTCAGAGGAACAGCGTCCTGAGGCGCAACTCGGTAACCAGAATCGTAACAGCCTGAACATTCAGCAACCCGGCGAAACTGACAGCTATGAAGCATTTTTCTCTGATTCAAATCGCTGGAAGGATAACAGTACGTCGTTCAGCCTGGGCGATGTATTGCCAACAATGGGTAAAGGTTTCGCCCGGTCCGTCCGGGGAACAGGGGAAATGGCCCGTGGACTCGGTGATGCGATGATTCAGAGCCCGGTAAAAACAGGGGCGCGTATTTTAAATGAGTTCAGCCGTATGGGGCTGCCGGGTGTCGCAACTGTGCAGGATATTTTTGCCGGTGGCAGCAGGGGGGCTGATGAGGTCATCGATACCCTGCCTGATGGCAAAAACGCGGTTACAGATACTGTCGGTAAAGGTCTGAAGGTCACCGGTAAGGCTGTCAGTGACGGCGCTAAATCCTCGGATGAATGGCTGACCAGTAAGATGTCTCCGGGTGCTCTGCGTGCGCTGAATACGCCGATGACCGAAGGCTATGATGATTCTGCGGTCTGGGTGGCGAAGGGCGTAAACCTGATTGGTGCCCTTGTACCTGATATGGTTGCTGGCGGTGTGGCTAAAAAGGTGGGTGATGTCACATTGCGAAAAACGCTGACCGCCGGGCTGGAGAAAAAATACATCGCGGCAGGGATGCAGCCGGAAAGAGCCACGGCACTGGCAGCAGAAGCTGTCGATAAAAAAATGCCGGATTTATTCCAGGCGGGCCTGATCACCCATTCCACAGCCAGTGCACAGGGGCAGAGTGCAATGGCGGCAGCAGATGCTGTTCTTAATGCGGATTACTCTGAGCTGGCGCAGTCACCGAAATTTCAGCAGACGTTTTTGTCCATTGACGCCGATCCGCAGCACGCACAGCTTACTGATCGCCAGAAAATGGATCTGGCAAAAGAGCGTGTTGCTGATGAGGTGCGCGCGCAGCTGGCAACAGATCCTGAATTGCTGGCTGTGAATGCCATGGCGGCAAAACTGGGCGATGCTCAGTTGCTTAATCTGGCGATGCGGGGCACGGCGAATACCGTTAAAAGCGGCATGATCAGAAACGCCACTGAACAGGGGGCGATTAATGCGGCGCAGGGCGGCTATTCACGCTATCAGGAAAACATGGCACTGCGTGATACCGCCGGAATGGATGTGTCACCGTGGGAGGGCGTGGCTGACGCAACGATCGAAGGTGGTACTCTTGGTGCTGCGATGGGGGCTCCATCCGGTGCGGTTGCCGGATATCGTGGCAGACGTCAGGCCGCAGAAGAAACCGCCATGCGTGATGCTGAAACCGTGCAGCAGGGCGAAGCGGCCCCGCAACCCGAACCGGTTGATCCGGTGGCGCAGCACCGTGAATCCATGCAGGGGATGAATCGCGAGCAGCTTCTGGAACAGTATGCTGATGCGGATATGGCGCATGAGGGAGACACGTCTGCCGTTCATCGCCGGGAAGCCGCCAGCCAGCTGTTGAATGAACTGGATGAACAGGCGAAGCGACAGGCGGTGATGGATGAGCTGAAGGCGAAGCCGCGCCCTGAACTGCTTGAGGAATACCGAAAACTCAGCCTGAAGGAAGGGCGTACTGATACTGAAGAGCAGCAGTTACAGGCTATCCGTGATGTGCTTCGCCCTCAGCAGGAGGCCAGACCGGAGGCACAGCCACAGCCGGAAAATGCGGATGATGGCGACGGGAGTATTTACCCGACGGTGCGGTTCCGCGATCCGGATGAAGTTCGTATTGAAATTAACGGGAGTGGTGCGTCCAGACCAGCAGAACGCATTGAAAAGGTGCGTCCGGACAACCGTTATTTCACGGATGAAAAAAGTGCTCTGGGGAGCGACGTTTTCCTCAATGCCAGCGCCACCGGCCTGAAACCGTCCGTAGTGAAGAAAGGCGAGAATCAGTATGCCGTAGAAATGGATAATCCTGCGTTCTCTGAAGATGTGGCAACGGAGACCATTAACACTCTGGCTGACGGAGAGCGTATTACTGATGCTGATCCGATGGAACAGCCCGCGTTCATGCGTGACCCGCGATTCCGTGGTTTTACGGGGGATGATACAGAAGTGCAGGCCCGTCTTGCCCGTGGCAACGCGCCGACGGCGGAAGAACTGGTGCGTTCCCAGATGGCTGAAGGTGATGCCGGTCCGACAGCACAGGAGTTAACTGAGCGTCCACGCCTTCCCGCTCCCGGCGATATTCATCCCGGACAGGGATATCCGTTACCGGGAGAAGTGGCGCGTACGCCGGATGAAAATCAGGCCGGACGTGGTGGTCGTTTTACCACAACCGGTGAGGTGAAGGGCCAGAGTTTCCAGAAAGGACGTGCGCAGGCACCGGAAAATGCCGCTGGTCGCCAGGGGGAAATTCTGGAGGGCGAACCGGTTCGTCGTGGTCTGCCGTCACCGGATGAGCAGAACGCCACAGCACCAGTGCGTGAAGGACTTCCTGCACCTGAAAGTCAGCGTGGGGTTGATATGCCACAGCCTGAATCACTCCCTCGTATAGTTCGTGACTCCCTTCCGGAACTGGCACAGCAGGCAGAAGCACGCAGACAGACCGGGGATAATCGCCAGACCATAACCGATGTTCCGGATACTGAGGTGCCGGTGCCGGTAGATAAACCGAGCACTCACCAGCAGGCGCGTGGTGCGAAAATTGAAGACTTTGGCGAGGAGATTAAGGGCGCGGCAAAACACCGTTATGCGCAGCTTGCTGAAGCTATGGGTAAAACGCTGGAGGATGGGGAGTACGCGACACAACCACTGAGCAAACTGTTTCCAAAGCCGGATTATGCCCGTCTGGAAAAAGAAGGTGTGGATAGTGACACGCTGGCAATGATGGCGTTGTATCGCAGTGAAATTCCCACCAGAACAAGCCGTAACATGCAGAAATGGATCAGCATTGTTAAAAGCGGTCGCGAAGCTACTGCCGGTATGCTGGAGGGGAAAATTCCGGCAGCGAAACTGGCTGATATGATGGACAATAAGCCGGGGTTACGGAGCATGTCGGATACCTGGAAACTGCTCCGTACGCTTTCTGCATCGCAGATTGATAAAGCATCCGGCTATCGTGTCAGGTCCGGTGTTTATTCGTTTGTCGGGGGAAAACGTTACGATCCGCCGCAAATGATGTATTCGCTTCGTGATAGCAAGGGGCGCGACCTCTTTTTCTCGGAAAGCCGGGATGAGTTACTGAAAAAGGCGAAAGCATATTTCGATGAACAAGGCTCCAGAGAAAGGGAAACGCCAGCAACCTCTGCTGATGACAGAATAACCTTTGACGTGTACCGGCATAAGGCCAGTGGCGACATTTTTATCGGTTATGGCAAAAACAGGCAGAAACTGAAGGGCGGTTTTGAGTCTGCCCGTGATGCACATGATTATGTGCGCACACATCGTGACGAGCTGGTTAATCAAGTGAAGGCGCTGCGTGAAGTCTCGCGTGAGGAGCAGCGTAACGCCACCAACCGCGATCGTACCGGACCAGAACGCCGCAAGGGGGATGTTTCGCCGGAGCAGTTCAGTGATGCGTTTGGTTTTCGTGGTGTGCAGTTTGGTAATTATGTGGAAGGTCCGCGTCGTCAGGCTGATTTGAACCGGGCTTATGACTCGCTGCATGACCTGGCTGACGTGCTGAACGTGCCGACAAAAGCGCTTTCTCTGAACGGTCGTCTTGGGCTTGCTTTTGGTGCCCGTGGTAAGGGTAAGGCGGCGGCACACTATGAGCCTGGTGAGGTGGCAATCAACCTGACAAAAGGTAACGGACCGGGGGCGCTGGCCCACGAATGGTTCCATTCACTGGATAATTATTTTGGTCGTTATGATGTTTCCACTGACGGGAAGATCACGTCAGGTGGCGACTATATGACGGAAGCACAGCGTGCCGGGCGCGTATTTAAAGACGGCAGGTATGTTGATGCGGAATATCCGGTACGTCAGGAGGTTTACGACGCGTTTAAAGGCGTGATGAAAGCCATTAACAGCAGTGACATGTTGCGTCGTTCTGAACTCCTGGATGGCGTTCGTTCAAAACCGTACTGGTCAACGGATGTTGAAATGGCGGCGCGTGCCTTTGAGCGTTATGTTCAGGATAAAGCGCGTATGGCTGGCGTGGAGAATGATTATCTGGTCAATATCCGTAAGGCGGATGACCATGGACAGCCGGACACCTACGCTTATCCGACGAATGCAGAACTGGATGGCGGTATTCGTGAGGCATTCGATCACTTGTTCCGAACACTGAAAACCCGTGAGACGGACAAGGGAGTTGCGTTTTATTCCCGTAAGGGCGTGACCCGCACACCTGAAGGCAATCTGATTTCGGATGTTAACCGCAGTGCGGAAGCCAAAGGCAGTCCGGTCCCGCAGGTTGAAGCTGTTGCCCGTGGCGTGATTAGTGGCATTAAGGACAGTGACCTGAAGGTCCGCGTGGTGAAGTCACAGAAAGAGGCTGAAGCACTGGCGGGTGAATCATTCGACGGTTACGGCAAGGTGCACGCGTTCTATCGCCCGGATAAACGTGAAATTGTCCTGGTGGCGGATAACATCCCTGACGGGCGGACCGTTCGCGAGAAGTTACGTCACGAGATTATTCACCATGCAATGGAGCATGTAGTCACGCCAGCGGAATATCAGACGATTATTAAGACCGTGCTGAAAACCCGTGACAGTGATAACGCCACCATCCGTGAAGCCTGGCGTAAGGTTGATGCGTCTTATGGTAAGGAATCACCGGAAGTGCAGGCGGGTGAATTTCTGGCGCATATGGCAGAGAAGCAGCCGAATAAATTCGTGGCGGCATGGGTGCGTGTTGTTGCCCTGGTCAAAGGGGTACTGCGTCGTACGGGGTTACTGAAGCCGACGGAACTGAACGATATCAGACTTGTTCGCGAAACTATTCGCACGTTAGGCCAGCGTGTGCGGGAAGGTTACACGCCGCGTGAGGATGGCGCGGACGCATCGTCTCAGTACTCCCGTAGTGGTAAACCTGATCCGTTCAAAGTGCCGGAAGGTGAGGGCGAGCGTTATCGTGATGACCTTGCCAGAATGATGAAGTCGTTACGTTCTGGTGCAATGACTGCAAACATCGGGCGTACGCCGCCGGTATTGCGCCACCTTGGCGCTCCAGATTTGCCGCTGGTTATCTCCCGCGACACTGTGCGGAAGGCTACCAATGGCGTGAAACATGTGGTGCCAATGGATGTTATCGAGAGACTTCCGGAACTGATGCACAATCCGGATGCAATTTACCGTTCCGCGACAGAAAGAAATGCGGTTGTGATGCTGCTTGATGCTGTGGATAAAAATGGTGATCCGGTCGTCTCGGCAGTGCATATGAAGGCGACAGATAAACGTCTGGAAATTAACAAGGTGGCATCTGTTTACGGTACGGAAAACGGGAAAAAGCTGAAAAGTATGGAAATGGCTGGATTAACGCTTTACCGGAAGGAGAAATTAAGCCGCGATAACCCTCAGTACAGTGGGCTCCAATTGCCCAAAGAGGAGCGTTCTTATCGCGGCTCTGTAGATAAAATACTCTATCCTGAAGATATTCGCAAGGGGCCGTATTACTCCCGTACCAGCAGTCTGACGCCGGAAGAGACAATTGCATCGCGTTTTGTGCGCCAGATGCAGGATAAATTCCAGGTGCTGAAAGCTGTTCAGGAGAATATCCGTAAAACTGGCGGAAAAATAGACGACAGTAACAACGCTTATATGGCGGAAGAACTCTTCCACGGGAAGGCGGAAAACGACCTGAACGTGATGAAGGAGCGTTACGTTCAGCCACTGGTTAAATTACTGGCGGACTACAAAATTGCGCAGGCCGATCTGGATGAGTACCTCTACGCCCGTCACGCACCGGAACGTAACGCGCATATCGCGAAAATCAACCCGAAAATGCCGGACGGCGGTTCGGGGATGACCAACGCGGAGGCGGCGGAAATCATGCAGCGTGTGCGTAACAGCGGCAAACAGGCACAGTATGACCGTCTGGCAGGGATTGTTGACGATATGCTGGCCCGTCGCCGTGAGCTTATCCGTGAGGCCGGACTGGAAGAGAGCGGCGTGGTGGATGCCTGGCAGAAAGCCTACCGTTACTACGTTCCCCTGAAAGGGCAGGATGTTGACGGTGTGGTGTCACTGCCCCGTACAGGTAAGGGCTTCACCATCGGCGGACGTGAAAGCAGGCAGGCCATGGGGCGTGCATCCCGTGCACAGTCTCCGTCCACTCAGGCGATACAGGACCTGAGCGAATCGCTGATCCGCCATCGCAAAAATGAAGTGGGTAACGCCTTCCTGAAACTGGTGCAGGATAATCCCGACAAGGATTACTGGCAGGTATTCACCGATGACAGACCGGATACCATGCGTGCGATTGCAGAGCGTGTTGATCCGGAAACCGGTGAAACCCGTCACGAAGTTGTCGAACGTCCTGTACTGATGGCAATGATGGCAGACCGGTACTTCACCACCAAAAAGAACGGCAAAACGTACTACATCAAACTCCATGATCCGCGCCTGATGCGTGCGATGAAGAATATGGGACCGGAAACCAGTAACGCTGTAATCCGCACGCTGGGGAAAGTTAACCGCTTCCTGGCAACGGTGAACACGTCGTATAACCCGGAATTCCTGGTCAGTAACTTCATCCGTGACGTGCAGACGGCGGTGATGAACCTGAAGGCGGAGCAGGGAAGGAGCGACGGTAAACTGAAAGGGCTGGATAACTTATCCGCCCTGGCTGTAGTCAAAGACAGCCGTTCTGCAATGTCAGCCGTGTACGCCAGTCTGCGTGGCAAAACCCTCACGGGCAAAGGAGCACAGTGGCAGAAGGTGTGGAAAGAGTTTGTTGAGGACGGAGGTAAAACCGGCTGGTTTAACATGGGTGACCTTGAAGGCCAGCAGAAGGAAATGGATCGCCTTGTATCGCTGGCGAAGGGAGGATGGAAAGGCCAGAGTATCGGTGCATGGAATTCGTTCCTTAACCTTGTCGAGGATGCCAACGGGGCGGTTGAAAATGCTCTGCGTCTTTCTGCCTATAAACACGCCCGTGATGCCGGTTTGTCACGCCAGCAGGCGGCATCTCTTGCCAAAAACATGACGGTGAACTTTAACCGTCGTGGTGAGCAGGGAGCGCTGATGAACTCGCTGTATATGTTTGCCAACGCCAGCATTCAGGGGACCGCAAACCTGGTGAGAACGCTCGGACATCTTAATGGCGACGGGCCGTTACTGGAGCGCCTTCGCTGGAAGAATCTCAATGTACCGCAGAAAATCGCGCTTGCAGCTGTGGGAGCGGGTTATCTGCTTGGCTCGCTTAACCGCAGTGTTGCGGGGGAGGATGATGACGGGGTTAACTGGTATGACAAGGTGCCGTCTCATGTGAAAGAGCGTAACCTCGTCATTATGAAATCGGTGTTCGGGGGCAAGGCCGGAGAGTACTGGAGTATTCCTCTGCCTTACGGGTACAACGTTTTCTTCCTGCTCGGGCATACCGCTGAAGGTGTGGCGGCGGGTGACCTGACGGCGTCCCGTGCTGCCGGCAATGTTGTCGGTGGTATCTTGGGGGCATTCAGCCCGATCGGCAGTGAAACGTCGGAAACGTTGTCCGGGGCGTTGCTGAAAAATGCAGCGCCGACCATTCTGCGTCCGTTTGCGAACCTTGCCATGAATGAAAACTTCATGGGGGCGCAGATTTACCAGGAGAACATGCCGTTTGGTACACCAAAACCTGACAGCCAGCTGGGAAGACGTTCAACGCCAGAAGCGTACAAGGCGTTTGCATCCTGGCTGAATGCGTTCTCAGGTGGCAGCCAGTACCGTCCCGGCGCGGTGGATATCACACCGGAATCGCTGAAATTCTGGATTGACTATATCTCCGGAGGGACAGGGCGCTTCATTTCCAAAACCACGGATGCGGCGGTGAAATCGCTGAATGGTATTGATATACCGGAACAGCAGGTGCCCTTCCTGGGGAAAATTTCGGGTGAGGTGATGCCGTATGCAGACCAGCAGAAGATGTACGACCGGATGACAGAGGTTGCGCAGTATCACGCAGAGCTGAAGAGTCTGACCGGTGCAGAAAGAACGGCGTTCATTGACGAGAACAACGGAAAATTGTCGATGAACGGGCTTATGCAGGATACCCGGAAGAGACTGAAGGATTTGCGCAAACAGCGCGATGCCATTTATGCCGACAGTTCTCTCAGTCTGGCGCAGCAGGCGGCGATGGTGAAATCGGTAGAGCGGGATATGAAGGTTGCCGTGGATCGGTTTAACCGCGAGTACAACAAAAAAGTGGGAGTGGATTAACAGAAATGGCCCCGTACGGAAGTGCGGGGCTGATTAAGAAATAAACACACATTAACCTGTAATAACCGGAGCTATTAACATATAGTCAGAAAGAGTATTTCATGTGAGACAGAGAGCCGATTTATGTTTAATGAAGAAAAAGTTGCGCAAATGGCAGCGTATTTGCTGAAAAAGCATGGCGGATCTATGCGTTTCATTAAGCTGATGAAGCTGATGTATCTCTCTGACCGCAAAGCAATGGAGTCTTTAACCGGGAAGGGGAGAGGTTTGAATGCTCCCCCACAATTCCCCGGCATCAAATCTCCATGTAGGTGAACTATTTTACCCCCAGCGGCAAATCGCAAAAACAATCAGTGCGATCGAAATGGCAGCCACTACAATTGCAAATGCTTCAGGCTAGGTCATTGGCGTACCTCCTTCGGCGGTTCTGGTAGCGGCATCCAGTGGGTTACTTCTTTGAGATGCAGGTCTTCGCCATCACCGTCATCCCAAGTGGGATTGCCATCATTAAACCAGTCGCCATATACGCCGACCTGAGTGTTGGGGATGCTTGGTGGGTAGTTGTTTTTAAAGTCAGCTGCTAACACATAGTATTGTCGCTCTCCCATTTCTGGCATTCGATCACTACAGCTTATCCAACCATCCGGAGTTACCGGAACTGGCGGAACGGCTGTTTGCTCTCGAACGTCATTAGTCGCTATCGGTTCTGCTGCCAACTGACTGGCATATTTGTTAATGGTAACGATAAGCTCTTGCTCAGCCTCATCCAGACAATCACCGATACCTCGCCTGTCACCGTCAAAATCATCGAAATCGGCACGAATCTTGGCAACCTTCAGGATTGCGGACAACACCTCACTAGGAATTACCGGATAGTTGGTTGACGTTTCCGCGATTTCCCGAAAATTATTGGTTGACGAATTCTTGTTTTCCCGAAAGTTTCCGGACTGAAGCATAGCGGCACGGCAGGCGTTCCAGCCTCTCACCTCTGCAATAGCGGCAACAGCATCAACCGCGTACATGCTAAGAGGATTAGGCATTGGTTTTTCTTCCGGTACTACTGGTGCTGGAGGGGCGGCGTAAATGCCCTCTATCACTAAATGTTTGCGCTCAAAATCATCTGGCTCTCGATGATATACGTAACTCCAATCACCAAGGTTATCATTGCGCCTGCAACGGAAACCTATCGGCTCGGCTTCCAGCGCTGCCAGAGCAATTCGTGCCAGTTCTTCCGCTTCTTCTGCTGGCAGTACAACGTTGCTACCAGGTCCGTATGTTTCGCGCCACTGTTTGATTGTCAGCAGTCGCCCTTTGGTAATAGTGATCATGCCGCGTTTCCTTCTTTCTTATTAACAATCACACCGTCATATATTTCATTAAGGTGCCCTCTCAACTCCATGCGCCTTAATGCAGATAACATGTAATCGCATTCAACCTGCTTATTCCCAGTAAATGGCTTATCGTCAGGATTACCCCAACAGCAATTACCCTTGGGCCACCCATGTACTTTCCGTACTCTTCCGTTAACAACGTGAAGTAATCCCCAGCCAGGTGGTAAATCCTCAATTGAAATAATTCCCGGCTCACTAATAAAGAATCGCCAGTCGCCCATTCCAAGAGACGGATTTTTACGGAAACGCTTTTTTCTATCTGCTAACAAGTCAGCACGAGAACACTTCGCCTCTATCAGGCATGATGCTGAATTTCTGAATCCCATAGCATCTGGCTGTTCTCCGGTACTGGTTACGGCTATAAAGCGGTCATGAAAGCAAACCTTGAACCCGTTGCGCTTAAGGAACTTGTACGCAATCTGACAGAGTTCTCGGTGTGTTAACGCCATCTCACTCTCCTTTGATGCGAATGCCAGCGGCGCGGATAGATTTCCATTGTTCCCACATGCGGTTGAAGTCTGTTCCTGATAAGGTCGCGTTACGGTATCCAGTTTCGGTGCGCAATCCTTCAAGCGTCGATTTGGAAATACAAATTGAATGCATTACCCATGATTCAAACAAATCACGCTCCCGAGCTTCGCAACTTTGTTTACTCATCTCTTCAATGCATTGTTTAGCTTCTAAATCAGCAATTCTGTCAACCACGGCATCGACAGCATCTGAAAAGCCGAACCAGTTGCTCCACTCCGGCCTGTTACCTGTTGCTGCAAAGTACATATCATCTAAAGCGGACTCAGCATGGTCACGCTCATTGATGAGTTGCTCTTCGCTTTTCTCCAGTTCAGCAATACGCTTACCCCCATCCGAGATAACACCTTCGTAATACTCACGCTGCTCGTTGAGTTTTGATTTTGTCTCCTCAAGCTCAACTCTCAGCTTCCCAACAGTAAGCGCAATATCCTCGTTCTCTTGGTCGCGGAGTTTGATGTATTGCTGTTTTTCGTCCAGCTCATCCAACAGCCCGGCGATAATGTCCACTTCCCGATGATGGATTTCTCGCTTAAACGCCGCTAAAGCTGCATCACAATCCCGCTCAGCGTTTGGACTGTCTGGCTTTTCCTGATACCACGCCAGCGTCGACTGATAGTTTTGTACTGCCTCACGCAATGACTGATAGTCAATCTTGCTCACTGGTTGCCTCCTTTGCTGGGCTTTCGAATGTATCAAACTCAAACAACTTAACCACGTCATCAAACAGAACATAATCGCCATCAGAATCTTCAGTCATGTCAGCGCCACAATCCTGACCGAACGAGTCACAACAATCCATATCAAGCTCGTATCGCTTCAGGTTTGCGATATTTGATAAATTCAGCGCCAGTACAGCCAGGTCATAAACCTCTTCGGCAGTGACATCGCTGTTCAGTCCCATTTCATGGCGATATATGATTTTTTCTACACGTTGTTTTGTGATCGTCATTTTTCTCTTCACTCCGATATACAAGGATTACTACGCCCCTCTGCTGATTGCGCGAGCTGGATCCCCTGGTTCCATGCTGTCAATCCCGAAGGCTTCGAAAAATGCATCCATTGCCTTCTGGCGTTGCTCCTGCTTACGGCGTTTATTCCATTTTTTCATGAACAACAGTGACAGCCATCGTCCGCTGCAGAACATGATGTAGAAATAACCAAGGAGCGCCAGGCCGGTGTTCAGGGCTGTATCGATCGTTATCGTGGTGTTGATGTTCACTTCACACCTCTCTGTTTGTTGATAAGTTCAATATCCTGCTGGCAACTTGCGCAAGCTCGGCATCCACGAACAGCCAGGCGTCGCCGCTCATCTATCGGATCGCCACACTCGCAACAATGAGTAGCAGATGGGGCATTACTATCGGATTTGTATTTTTGCAGGGAGAGATTGCGCTGCAATTCTTCGATTTCAGCGGCATTGTCGACGATATCTGCCATTTTCCTTTCCTTCAGGCATGAAAAAAGGAGCCGAAGCTCCTTTGGTATCAGAATTCAAATTGTCTTGCCCGCAGGCTTTTCAGCATTGGCATGGCCCGCTGGATAACGGAACTTGACATGTCGAGACGTGTTACCTCCCTCAGTAGCGCGTCTCTGTTCTTCGTCACCATGTAGATGGTCTCAAACGCAATGTCATACAGCTTGTTCGTGTATGAGGAGTTCAGCTCTTTCATAATGGGATACAGGTGTTTGCTGATGTCCTGGGCTTTTTCCATCCAGAGCTGCATGTAGCAAAGGAGGATGATTTCCTCGGCTGTGAATTGCGGCTGTGGTTCTGCTTGTACTGGCTGAATGTTGCGAAGTTTCTTTTCGCACTCGATGAAGTAGCGGCGTATCTGGCGGCCTTTTTCGTTACGTTCAACCATCGCAAGCTCTTTGGCTGTGTCGAGGGTGAGGTGATAGTCTTTGCTACGGCGATCGCCTCCTCGACCTTTGATTTCCCGATTTGGGGAAACCAAAATATAGTCCTGATTTTCAACGAAACCATATTCAGCAATGCGTTCTGTAATCCAAGACGCAAAGCGTTTACCTACCCCAAGAAAAGTATGTAAATCACGGGCATTAACGAGAAGAGTGGTTTCGTTGGCGATAGTGCCGTTGAATACGGGGATGAGTTGACAGGTCATGATGACCTCCTTGTAAGTTTAGTTAGCTCAACCAGTTAGTAGCTGGTTGGTCGGGTGTCAACTGAGCCTTACAAGAAGCTCTGGGCATATTCCCCTTACGGGTATTGTATTACGCCTCTCCACCCGACCTTTGTACGGATGTGACTATGCCGCATTACGGGCATAAAAAAGCCGCAAAGCTATCGGGTGCGGATGACCGCTTGTAAGTTCAGTGCGGTCAGTATGCGATAGCTCAGGCGGATTTGTCAAATCGTGCAGTAACATCCTTTTCTTCCTTGCCATTTCTCAATGATGACAAAGGGTGGATTCGGATTGGTATTGGGACAAAAGTGAGACACACAAAGCTTTGCATCGGCTTACAAAGCTTTGCATGTTTTTCAATGTTGGGACGTGTGAGCGCAGAAATGACGGGCTATCTAATTGATTTTAAACGATACGTAACCAACTGATTTTATTTTGCGCTATGATACCCATCTGACCTCCTTGTAGCGGATGGCAAAAGCATATCAGGAAACGGGTGGACGAAATTCTTAAAAAAACCGCTAAAGGTAGAGCGTTAGTGAAATTGCAAAGGAGCAACAATGAAAATTTCCCGCCTCGGAGAAGCGCCCGATTACCGCTTCTCGCTGGCTAATGAGCGTACTTTTTTGGCGTGGATCCGTACTGCACTAGGATTTCTGGCGGCGGGGGTTGGGCTTGATCAACTTGCGCCAGATTTCGCCACGCCCGTCATTCGCGAACTGCTGGCGTTGTTGTTGTGTCTGTTTTCCGGCGGGTTAGCGATGTATGGCTACTTGCGCTGGTTACGCAATGAAAAAGCGATGCGTCTGAAAGAGGACCTGCCCTATACCAACAGCTTATTAATCATCAGCTTAATATTGATGGTCGTGGCGGTGATCGTTATGGGACTGGTGTTGTATGCCGGATAGCCGCAAAGCCAGACGCATTGCCGACCCAGGGCTGCAGCCGGAGCGTACATCACTGGCGTGGTTTCGTACCATGCTGGGCTACGGCGCGTTGATGGCGTTGGCTATCAAACACAACTGGCACCAGGCGGGCATGTTATTCTGGATTTCGATTGGCATCCTCGCCATCGTAGCGCTGATCCTCTGGCACTACACCCGTAATCGCAATTTAATGGATGTCACGAATAGCGATTTTTCCCAATTTCACGTAGTCCGTGACAAATTTTTGATCTCCCTCGCGGTGTTATCTCTCGCAATACTGTTTGCTGTAACGCATATACATCAACTTATCGTATTTATTGAGAGAGTCGCATGACAGGAAGTCAGGTCATTGATGCTGAAGAGGACAGGCATAAACTGGTTGTAGAGTATAAGGATGCTCTGCAACCTGCCGATTTTTATTACAATTTCAAACAGCGGGGCATCCGCTCCGTACAGCTTATTCCCCATCTTGAATTTGATGACCGGGGCGATCTGACGGCCGCTTCGGTGACAGCAGAGCTGTGGGGGAAATTTTTAATTGCCCTGTTCGAGTGTTGGGTACGGGCAGATATCAGTCGTATCTCGATTGAGCTTTTTGACGCCACCCTACAAAAATGGTGTGGCAGCGAAAACCCGCAACCGCGCCGTGGCTGCCAGGCGTGCGACTGGCATCGGCTGTGCCCGCACGCTCGGGAGGAGACGCCAGACAACGTGCTTTGTGCGGGCTATCAGGCGTTTTATTCTTACTCCGCGCCGCATATGCGGGTGATGCGTGATCTGATAAAGCAGCATCGTTCTCCCATGGAGCTGATGACGATGCTGCGGTGACGTGAGCTTAAACGGGCTGCCCCTGATGCGACATCCGCGTCGCCAGCGGTAGCCAGCACAGCACGATCAACAATCCCATTAAGGTCATCAACAACCCCAGGCTGCCCTGACCGGTTTGCGGCAACATCGCAGAGAGCGACGCAAGCACGCCGGAACCAATGTTTTGCAGACCGCCGACCAGCGCGCCAGCCGTGCCCGCCAGGAAGGGGAACGGTTCCATTGCGCCGCTGGTCGCCAGCGGAAACAGCATCCCGGCACCGAAAAAGAACAGCGCGGCAGGAACAAGCAATGTCCAGACATTCATCACGCCAAACCAGTCGGGGATCCACATCAGCAAGCCAGCCAGCAGGCAGCAGATAACCGACTGCCACATCAACGTCGGGAATCGTTTATTAGGACGCCCGGCAAACCATGCTCCAAAAAATGCCGCCGGAATCGGCAGAATAAACAAAATACTGACCGTCATACTGCTCAGCCCTAATACCGCACCCATCAGCACGCCGGAGCAGGCTTCAAAGGCGGCAATCCCGGCCAGACCGCCAATCAGCATCAGCAAATAACAGTTAAAACCGCTGTTACCGAAAAGTGTTTTATAACTGGTAAGCAGGCGCGTGCGCGGTGCATCTACCGGACGCGTTTCCGGCATCCAGCGCGCCATACTGAAGGTCACACCGGCACAAAGTACCAACAGGAAGAGATAACAGGCGCGCCAGTTCCACATCGTATCCAGCAGACCGCCGATTAACGGTGCGAGCAACGGACTGACGAGAATCCCCATATTTAACAGGCTGTTAGCATGACGTAACTGTGTCCGTTCATATAAATCACGCGGCAATGTACGCGCCATCACGCCGCCTACGCCGGTGCCCATCCCCTGCATCGCGCTGGCGGCAATCAACACCGTCAAACTGGAGGTCGTGACCGCGACCAGCGTTGCCAGCATAAAAATGGACATTCCGACGAGGATCACCGGTCGGCGACCCACACGGTCGGATATCGGGCCATAAAACAGTTGCGAGACACCGTAAGTCAGCAGATAAGCGCCCATTACGCTTTGCACCGCCCCTTCACGAACGTTGAGATCGCGCGCCATATCGGCAATAGCTGGAATATAAATAGTTTGCGCCATCTGACCGACGGCCACGAGTAATACCAACATCAATAACAAATTGACGTTTCTATGCCTTTTCATTATCACGGATGCTTTTATAAAAATAATTAGAATAAGTCACTACGCATTCCCATAAATGCGGGAGAGGAATCTATCACATTGATGAATGTTAGCCAGATATACGCCAGGAATGGGGAATTGTTTAGCGGCAGAATATGTAAACAAAAGCGGCAATAAATGTTGCCGGGAGGGATGGTAGGTCGGATAAGATGCGTCAGCATCGCATCCGACACCAACCCACACGCTAAATATAAAAGGGGAGCGGTTACCCGCTCCCCTTTGGTGCGACTTGAATCTGAATTACTTCAGGTATTTCAGAACAGCATCAAGCAGTTGCAGTGCTGCAACAATGAGTTTGAGGATAAGAATGGCGATATCCACCAGGCTCATACGCGTCTCCTGTGGTTCAGGAGCACTGCCAGCTGACGTACCTTTCCGCTGCCTGTTGCCAGCTGTTGTGCACGCGGTATCTCAAGGAGAAACGTTGTGCTGTTGACATAACACAGTGTGCTCTCGCGGGGTTAAGGCGCTGACGGCACCACCCGTTTCAGCCAGGACTTAGTGCGCCGGGTAACGATGCGGCCCCCGCATAACACATTGCGTACAGTGATATTATAGAAGTATACTGTATAAATAAACAGTAATTTTTAGACAAAACGCAAACTGTGATCGATACTCAACTATGCACTAAATACGTCAAAATTCGTGCCGAAATTGCGCGTTCTGCGCGGAACACGTATACTTTCAGTGTTGACATAATACAGTGTGCTTTGCGGTTACCAGCCGCGGGCGGCTGACGAAACCTCGCTCCGGCGGGGTTTTTTATTGCCTGCTTTTCAGTACAAAACGTGATCAATCCCTCAATTTTCCCTTGATGAAAAATTTTCCATTGTCTCCCCTGTAAACCTGTGCTTGTATAAATATTGTTAAACACAAAACCAACAAGGTCCCCAATGACTACTTCCATGCTCAACGCAAAACTACTGCCAACTGCGCCATCCGCCGCAGTGGTCGTCGTGCGTGTGGTGGTGGTCGTCGGCAATGCGCCGTAGGGACTGGAACAACACACGATTCCAAAACCCCGCCGGCGCAAACCGGGCGGGGTTTTTCGTTTAAGCACCTCCCGGAAAGTCGGCCCAGAAGAAAAGGACTGGAGCATGGCAAGTTCGGGCACATCATCGACACGTAAGCGCTTTACCGGCGCAGAATTTATCGTTCATTTCCTGGAACAGCAGGGCATTAAGATTGTGACGGGCATTCCGGGCGGTTCTATCCTGCCTGTTTACGACGCCTTAAGCCAAAGCACGAAAATCCGCCATATTCTGGCTCGCCATGAACAGGGCGCGGGGTTTATCGCTCAGGGAATGGCGCGCACTGACGGCAAACCGGCGGTCTGTATGGCCTGTAGCGGACCAGGTGCGACTAACCTGGTGACCGCCATTGCCGATGCGCGACTGGACTCCATCCCGCTGATTTGCATCACTGGTCAGGTTCCTGCCTCAATGATCGGCACTGATGCCTTCCAGGAAGTGGACACCTACGGCATCTCTATCCCCATCACCAAACACAACTATCTGGTCAGACATATCGAAGAACTCCCGCAGGTCATGAGCGATGCCTTCCGTATTGCGCAATCAGGCCGCCCTGGCCCGGTGTGGATAGACATTCCTAAGGATGTGCAAACGGCAGTTTTTGAGATTGAAGAACAGCCCGGTATGACAGAAAAAGCTGCCGCGCCTGCGTTTAGTGAAGAGAGTATTCGTGACGCAGCTGCAATGATTAACGCCGCCAAACGCCCGGTGCTTTATCTGGGCGGTGGTGTGATCAATGCGCCTGCGCGAGTGCGTGAACTGGCGGAGAAAGCGCAACTGCCTACCACCATGACTTTAATGGCGCTGGGCATGTTGCCAAAAGCGCATCCGTTGTCGCTGGGTATGTTGGGGATGCACGGTGTGCGCAGCACCAACTACATTTTGCAGGAGGCGGATTTGTTGATTGTGCTCGGTGCGCGTTTTGATGACCGGGCGATTGGCAAAACCGAGCAGTTCTGTCCGAATGCCAAGATTATTCATGTCGATATCGACCGCGCAGAGCTGGGTAAAATCAAGCAGCCGCACGTAGCGATTCAGGCGGATGTTGATGACGTGCTGGCGCAGTTGATCCCGCTGGTGGAAGCGCAACCGTGTGCAGAGTGGCACCAGTTGGTAGCCGATTTGCAGCGCGAATTCCCGTGTCCAATCCCGAAAGCGTGCGATCCGTTAAGCCATTACGGCCTGATCAACGCCGTTGCCGCCTGTGTCGATGACAACGCGATTATCACCACCGACGTGGGTCAGCATCAGATGTGGACCGCGCAGGCTTATCCGCTCAATCGCCCACGCCAGTGGCTGACCTCCGGCGGGCTGGGCACGATGGGCTTTGGCCTGCCTGCTGCGATTGGCGCGGCGCTGGCGAACCCGGATCGCAAAGTGTTGTGTTTCTCCGGCGACGGCAGCCTGATGATGAATATTCAGGAGATGGCGACCGCCAGTGAAAACCAGCTGGATGTTAAAATCATTCTGATGAACAACGAAGCGCTGGGGCTGGTACATCAGCAACAGAGTCTGTTCTACAAGCAGGGCGTTTTTGCCGCCACCTATCCGGGCAAAATCAACTTTATGCAGATTGCCGCCGGATTCGGCCTCGAAACCTGTGATTTGAATAACGAAGCCGATCCGCAGGCTGCATTGCAGGAAATCATCAACCGCCCTGGTCCGGCGCTGATCCATGTGCGTATTGATGCCGAAGAAAAAGTATACCCGATGGTGCCGCCAGGTGCGGCGAATACTGAAATGGTGGGGGAATAAGCCATGCAAAACACAACTCATGACAACGTAATTCTGGAGCTCACCGTTCGCAACCATCCGGGCGTAATGACCCACGTTTGTGGCCTTTTTGCCCGCCGCGCTTTTAACGTTGAAGGCATTCTTTGTCTGCCGATTCAGGACAGCGACAAAAGCCATATCTGGCTACTGGTCAATGACGACCAGCGTCTGGAGCAGATGATAAGCCAAATCGATAAGCTGGAAGATGTGGTGAAAGTGCAGCGTAATCAGTCCGATCCGACGATGTTTAACAAGATTGCGGTGTTTTTTCAGTAAGGAGCGACATTAAACCGCTCGGGGGAGTTACTGATGAGCGATTTTTGATAGATCCGTTCAGATATATAGGGTGAAATTGTGCCAGAGACCATCTCAGGCACAATTTATTAGCCCAGGACGTTAATTTAAGTCGCTGCACCGATAACCAGGGGGTTGACAGTTAGGGCTAAAAATTTCCAGCGATGGTGTTAAATTCTGATTGCTGTCTATACCAGTGGTCATGACCAGCATTCTATTAATTAATGGTTCATCGTGAGGTATATTATGGCAAGCCCTATAAACAGCGGAACAATGATGTCAAATCCCTGCCCTTCCACCTTTTTGGATAAAAATAGAATTATTGCTGCTGAGCTTAATATCACAAATAACGAGAAAAAATATTCACCTGGCAGTAATTTCGCAAAATGGATGTTACAGGAAATAAAACGCTTAATAGCAAATATTATGTCCGGTTCTCGCAGTGTTAATACCGAAATACTTAACTATTTTCACCCTATGCCAGGCACTGAAAATAATGGTAATCGTACCTGGATGGCGGCAACTGGAGAGAACGAATACACCGTAATTGAACAAACAGGTGGCAAATCCTTTAATGTTTTTCAGGTTGGTGCAGGTAAAAATAATATAAAAGAAATATTGGGGAATACATCATATTCTGGAGTGGCTGTAGCGACTATTATCAAATCGCTATCTGAAAAAACTGCTGCGCTAGAAACACATTCTGCTGACACGGTTTTGAGGAAAAAATTAGTTAATAGTATTGTTCTGATGAATGCGGATTGTAATTACGAAATGCCTGCAGAAATTTTGAGTAATACATATGATTTATTAAACCTGCGAATTCAAAAAGATGAGGGGCATTTACCTGTTCAGGAAAAAATTGATATTGATGATGATTATTTATACTCTATGACTATGGATGCTCATAGATGTATAAAAGAACAAACTAAACCAAGTGGCGCTGCAAAAATAACTTGCTGTGGTGTTGAGTTAAGTAAAGATATTCTTAAAATATTTGCAAGCAAAATTGAAATAATTGAAAAAGATCTAAGTTATAGTCAAAAGACACCTGAACAATTGGTTGCACAGGTATGCTTTAATGATGATGATTGTGCTCGGGTAAGAGAATTATTAAAACAATCAAACGGTAATATTACGGATGATAAGATTGATGAAATAATCGCTTGCTTAGCCAGTCCTCAGGGGATTACATGTTTTTATTATTCTTCCGCACAAGGCTATCAGACTCGCTTACAACATACATCTCAAGATGTTCGCGAGTTACTCTCAAAGAGTTTGGATGGTGCCACTTCATTAACATTGCATTTAAAAAAATCAGGAAATGCTTTTTTTGGGTCTGGAAAGTATCTTAATGAAATGGATTTTACTATGAATGGGTTTAGTCAGAAGATATATTTGATGGCGGTTAATAAAATTGAAAATGAAGTTAATCTTCAGTGCGCTCGTTATATTACTACCGGTAGTGTCGACGAGAAAAACTCCACCAGCGATAAAGTCTCTTTTACATTTTCTGGTGCCGCAACAACTGCTGATTTATGATTTTTTCTTGATAAAGCGCGTTTATCATTAAGATGAACGCGTATTGTTAACCGTCTGTGTGTAAACAGTCTTTTTGAAAAAATGAGCGATTTTTGATAGTGAATAAGTAGTGTTAGTGATGCAATTGCATTGGGAAAATCGTTCGGAAAATAAGCTCCAGTATTATTGCGTTTTTCTTAACGAACTGGCACATGGAGGTCGCTTTATGACCAATTGTGGCGCTAATATTAATGCTTTGAATAATATCAAAGTTGTATTTATTAATATTGAGAAAAAACCATGAGGTTATTATGGGAACTTATAGCGTAACCACCAATCCTGTTAAACAGAGTGTTCTGTTTAACCAAAAGCAGCAAAATTTAAATAAGAGTATTAAGCGTGATCTTAATATGGATTTTTCTAACATTGACGTAATGAAAAAAAGTGGTGTGATTGACGATTGCCTAACAGTACCAACAGAACCCGTAAAGGTAAGCTTTAGAGAATCATTTGTAAATATATTAACTCACCTGTTGGAAATGTTGCATCTTTATCGTTATGAGGTTAATTCTAAATTCATCCCTTATTTTCATGTTACACCTGAATCTAAGGATTCGAATAATAAAATATGGATTGCTGTAACGGGTTTAAATAGTTATGTCAAAATTGAAGAGCTCGGTAGTGACAGATTTAAAGAAACCCAATTGTATCGTGAATTTCATAAGAAAAAAAATGGTGAAACTGAAAGTATAAAGCATGAGGACGTCAGGGAATTTTCAGGGTCTAACGCACAAGAGTTTTTGCAGCTCTTATCACAACATGATCAACAGGAAAGAGAACAAATCTCAGAATTAACAGTTGCTGCAAATGCTCTTAAGCTGGAAGTTGCTAAAAATAACTATAACATGAAATCCCCTTCTGATAGGCAAACCGAACGCCGAATGATAGAGCTTTTAAGGGAACAAAAAGATTTAATTCCAGAAAAGTATTTACATCAATCATCTATAAAAAACCTTAAGCTTCATGAGGATGAATTTAGCTCACTCCTGGCAGATGCAGAAAGACAAGTTCTGGAGGGAAGTTCATTTGTCTTATGTTGTGGTGAAAAAATAAACAGCACTATAAGTGAATTACTTCGCGAAAAAATGCAAGATTTAACACTTCGCACTAGATCTTTCACTCGCTCTGGATCTCCTTCTTGTGATGTTTATGAGGAAATATTCAAGAAAGTTATTTTCACCCCTGATGAATGTGATCTGGTGAGAGATTCGTTATATCAAGATGGTATAAAGCCAGAAAAAATAGCAAAAATCATTTCTTGTTTATCCAGTCGTACCGGGATTGGAAATTTGTTTTATGCCTGTTCACAAGCATTTTATGTTGCTAATGATAATGTTGCACCTGATGTGCGTCGCGCCGCTGTAGCTGTTGGCGATACATTAAGTTATTGTCCGAGTTTTGTTGCTTTGAATGGTAGAAATAACCATCTTCATGCCGATTTCTCAGAATACGGGTTCACACAAACTCTTTATGTTTTAAGAGCAGTCATAAATAACGCGAATGACACCTTTGATATTGCTAATTATATCTATACCACTAAAGGCGAAAATATTATCCATAACGACGTTGAAGATGATTCTCCCTATGTACATTCCGATGAAAGTTATAGACACAAAGATGATTATTGGGCAAGGGATAATGATGTCCGCAATCTAAGGAGAAATTTCTCAGGCAATATTACGATTGCAACCTACAAATAATTCGCTTTTTCTCAATAACACGCACCAAACGCTTACCTTTCAGGTAAGCGTTTTGACGATAAGCCCAACATCATTAAGCCAATACATACCCCATATCCAACTTGAACAACATCGCGCTTATCGTTAAGGTATGCGCGTTTTTTATCCGCCAGGACCCAATCATGATCACCGTTGCACTTATAGACGATCACCTCATCGTCCGCTCCGGCTTTGCGCAGCTGCTGGGGCTGGAACCTGATTTGCAGGTAGTTGCCGAGTTTGGTTCGGGGCGCGAGGCGTTGGCGGGGCTGCCGGGGCGCGGTGTGCAGGTGTGTATTTGCGATATCTCCATGCCCGATATCTCCGGTCTGGAGCTGCTAAGCCAGCTGCCGAAAGGTATGGCGACAATTATGCTCTCCGTTCATGACAGTCCGGCGCTGGTTGAGCAGGCGCTTAACGCGGGGGCGCGCGGCTTTCTCTCCAAACGCTGTAGCCCTGACGAACTGATTGCTGCGGTGCATACGGTTGCCACGGGCGGCTGTTATCTGACGCCAGATATTGCCATTAAACTGGCATCCGGTCGCCAGGACCCGCTAACCAAACGTGAACGCCAGGTGGCGGAAAAACTGGCGCAAGGAATGGCGGTGAAAGAGATTGCCGCCGAACTGGGCTTGTCGCCGAAAACGGTACACGTCCATCGCGCCAACCTGATGGAAAAACTGGGCGTCAGTAACGACGTGGAACTGGCGCGCCGCATGTTTGATGGCTGGTGATGAAGACGTTGTTCTCCCGCTTAATTACTGTTATTGCCTGCTTTTTTATCTTCTCTGCCGCGTGGTTTTGCCTGTGGAGTATCAGCCTGCATCTGGTTGAGCGCCCTGATATGGCGGTGCTGTTATTTCCGTTTGGTCTTCGACTTGGGCTAATGTTGCAATGCCCACGCGGATACTGGCCAGTGCTGCTGGGCGCGGAATGGCTGCTGATTTATTGGTTAATGCAGGCGGTTGGTTTAAGCCATTTCTCCTTATTGATGATCGGTAGTTTACTGACGTTACTGCCCGTGGCGCTGATCTCACGCTATCGCCATCAACGCGACTGGCGCACTCTGCTGTTACAGGGTGCGGCGCTGACGGCGGCGGCGTTGTTGCAGTCGCTGCCCTGGCTTTGGTACGGCAAAGAGTCGTGGAATGCGCTGCTGTTAACTTTAACTGGCGGCCTGACGCTGGCCCCGATATGTCTGGTGTTCTGGCACTATCTCGCCAATAACACCTGGCTGCCGCTCGGTCCGTCATTGGTTTCTCAGCCAATCAACTGGCGCGGGCGGCATCTGGTCTGGTACTTGCTGCTGTTTGTTATCAGTCTCTGGCTCCAGTTGGGATTGCCGGATGAACTGTCGCGCTTCACTCCCTTCTGCCTGGCGCTGCCGATTATCGCGCTGGCATGGCACTATGGCTGGCAAGGGGCGCTGATTGCGACGTTGATGAACGCCATCGCGCTGATCGCCAGTCAAACCTGGCGTGACCATCCGGTCGATTTATTGCTCTCCCTGCTGGTGCAAAGTCTGACTGGGTTGTTGCTTGGTGCTGGCATACAGCGCTTGCGTGAACTTAACCAGTCGCTACAAAAGGAACTGGCGCGCAATCAGCATCTGGCTGAACGTTTGCTGGAAACCGAAGAGAGTGTGCGTCGTGATGTGGCGCGTGAATTACACGATGATATCGGTCAGACCATCACCGCCATTCGTACGCAAGCGGGCATTGTCCAGCGGCTCGCGGCGGATAACGCCCGCGTGAAACAGAGCGGGCAGCTCATCGAACAGTTATCCCTGGGCGTTTACGACGCGGTGCGCCGCTTGTTAGGGCGGTTACGTCCGCGCCAGCTGGATGATCTCACTCTGGAGCAGGCCATCCGCTCACTGATGCGGGAAATGGAGCTGGAAGGGCGCGGCATTGTCAGCCATCTCGAATGGCGAATCGATGAATCAGCGTTAAGCGAAAACCAGCGCGTGACGCTGTTTCGCGTCTGCCAGGAAGGGTTGAACAACATTGTGAAACATGCCGATGCCAGTGCGGTCACGTTGCAAGGCTGGCAGCAGGACGAACGGTTGATGCTGGTGATTGAAGACGATGGTAGCGGTTTACCGCCGGGTTCCGGGCAACACGGTTTTGGCCTCACCGGAATGCGCGAGCGAGTAACGGCGCTGGGTGGCACCTTGACCATCTCCTGTTTGCACGGCACGCGTGTCAGTGTTTCTCTACCTCAACGTTATGTCTAAGGCTTGATGATGTTGCCGTTTCTGAAAGCGCCAGCTGACGCGCCGTTGATTAGCGATAAACATGAAATTGATGCCCGCTATCGCTACTGGCGTCGGCATATTCTGCTGACCATCTGGCTGGGTTACGCGCTGTTTTACTTCACGCGGAAAAGTTTTAACGCCGCCGTACCAGAAATCCTTGCTAATGGCGTGCTCAGCCGTAGCGATATCGGCCTGTTAGCGACCCTGTTTTACATTACCTACGGCGTGTCGAAGTTTGTCTCCGGCATTGTCAGCGACCGCTCAAATGCCCGTTATTTTATGGGGATAGGGCTTATCGCCACGGGCATCATCAACATTCTGTTTGGCTTCTCGACGTCGCTATGGGCGTTTGCCATGCTATGGGGGCTGAACGCCTTTTTCCAGGGCTGGGGTTCACCGGTGTGTGCGCGTCTGTTAACCACCTGGTATTCACGTACTGAGCGCGGGGGGTGGTGGGCATTATGGAACACGGCGCATAACGTCGGCGGCGCACTCATTCCCATTGTGATGGCAGCGAGCGCGCTGCATTACGGCTGGCGTGCCGGGATGATGATTGCCGGTTGTATGGCGATAGTCGTGGGGATTATTCTCTGCTGGCGGCTGCGCGATCGCCCGCAGGCGTTAGGTTTACCAGCGGTCGGCGAATGGCGACACGACGCGCTGGAAATCGCTCAACAACAAGAAGGGGCAGGGCTGACACGTAAAGAGATCCTCACCAAATATGTGTTGCTGAATCCGTATATCTGGCTGCTTTCGTTTTGCTATGTGCTGGTCTATGTGGTCCGGGCGGCGATCAACGACTGGGGCAATTTGTATATGTCCGAGACGCTGGGCGTCGATCTGGTCACGGCGAATACGGCAGTGACAATGTTTGAACTGGGCGGATTTATCGGTGCGCTGGTAGCGGGTTGGGGCTCGGACAAACTCTTTAACGGCAACCGCGGGCCGATGAATTTAATTTTCGCCGCCGGGATTTTGCTGTCCGTCGGCTCGCTATGGCTGATGCCATTTGCCAGCTACGTGATGCAGGCAAGCTGCTTCTTCACCATTGGTTTTTTTGTCTTTGGCCCGCAGATGTTAATCGGCATGGCGGCAGCAGAGTGTTCCCACAAGGAGGCGGCAGGGGCGGCAACGGGGTTTGTCGGCTTGTTTGCTTATCTGGGGGCGTCGCTTGCTGGTTGGCCGCTGGCGAAAGTACTCGATACCTGGCACTGGAGCGGTTTTTTTGTGGTTATCGCCATTGCCGCCGGGATTTCCGCACTGCTGTTACTGCCCTTTTTGAATGCCCAGACACCGCGCGAAGCGTGATGCATCTCACTTTTTCACTTCATATCCGGCAAAACTAAGAAATTTTCCAGGTTTTGCCTGGACGCTATCTCAGGCCTGATTTGCTGCTGATTTTTACAATGCATACCTCACGCAGGTATTCATTTCAGGAGTAACCCATGCTGGCTTTCTTAAACCAGGTTCGCAAGCCGACCCTGGATCTTCCGCTCGAAGTGCGGCGCAAAATGTGGTTCAAACCGTTCATGCAATCCTACCTGGTGGTCTTTATCGGCTACCTGACGATGTACCTGATTCGCAAGAACTTTAACATCGCGCAGAACGACATGATCTCGACCTACGGCTTGAGCATGACGCAGCTGGGGATGATCGGCCTGGGCTTCTCCATCACTTATGGTGTGGGTAAAACACTGGTTTCCTATTACGCCGACGGCAAAAACACCAAACAATTCCTGCCGTTCATGCTGATCTTGTCTGCCATTTGTATGTTGGGCTTCAGTGCCAGTATGGGCAGCGGCTCGGTTAGTCTGTTCCTGATGATTGCCTTCTACGCCTTAAGCGGCTTTTTCCAGAGTACCGGGGGATCGTGCAGTTACTCCACCATCACCAAATGGACGCCGCGTCGTAAGCGCGGGACGTTCCTCGGTTTCTGGAATATTTCTCACAATCTTGGCGGTGCGGGCGCGGCAGGTGTGGCGCTGTTCGGCGCAAATTACCTGTTTGACGGCCATGTGATCGGCATGTTTATCTTCCCGTCCATCATCGCGTTGATTGTCGGTTTTATCGGCCTGCGTTACGGCAGCGACTCCCCGGAATCTTATGGCCTCGGCAAAGCTGAAGAACTGTTCGGCGAAGAGATCAGCGAAGAGGACAAAGAGACAGAATCTACCGATATGACCAAGTGGCAGATCTTTGTTGAGTATGTGCTGAAAAACAAAGTGATCTGGCTGCTGTGCTTCGCCAACATTTTCCTCTATGTGGTGCGTATTGGTATCGACCAGTGGTCAACCGTGTATGCGTTCCAGGAACTGAAACTCTCTAAAGCGGTGGCGATTCAGGGCTTTACGCTGTTTGAAGCTGGTGCGCTGGTGGGTACGCTGTTGTGGGGCTGGCTCTCTGACCTGGCGAACGGTCGCCGTGGCCTGGTGGCCTGCATCGCGCTGGCGCTGATTATCGCCACGCTCGGTGTGTATCAACATGCCAGCAACGAATATATCTACCTGGCTTCTCTCTTTGCGTTAGGTTTCCTGGTCTTTGGCCCGCAATTGTTGATTGGTGTGGCTGCTGTTGGCTTTGTACCTAAAAAAGCCATTGGCGCTGCCGATGGTATTAAAGGCACCTTCGCTTACCTGATTGGTGACAGCTTTGCCAAGTTAGGGCTGGGGATGATTGCCGATGGGACGCCGGTATTCGGCCTTACCGGCTGGGCAGGCACCTTTGCCGCACTGGATATCGCCGCGATTGGTTGTATCTGCCTGATGGCGATAGTGGCGGTGATGGAAGAACGCAAAATCCGCCGCGAGAAAAAAATTCAGCAGTTGACAGTGGCATAAACGTAACTGGTGACTTTTGCCCGGCATGACGCCGGGCTTTTTTTTATTATTCCGTGACTTCCAGCGTGGTGAAGGCAAACTTCTCGCCATCAAACAGCCCCTGACTGGTTAGTTTCAGCGCGGGGATCACTGGCAGGGAAAGAAACGCCATCTGAATAAACGGCTCATCCGGTAACGGACCACATTCACGGGCGGCGGCTTTCAAGGCGTCAATTTGCTCCGCCAGTGACTGCGCCGTGTCGGTGCTCATTAGCCCGGCAATGGGCAACGGCAGATGACTTTGTACCTGGCCGTTACGTACTACGCATAGTCCGCCGCCATCCTGAATCACCTGATTGACCGCCAGCGCCATCTCTTCGGCACTACGACCGATCACCACAATATTATGGCTGTCATGGCTGACCGTCGCAGCCAGCGCGCCTTCATTCAGGCCAAAACCGCCGAGCAAACCACAGGCTGGAGCCAGTCTTTTCCCGTAACGCTCAAGTACGGCAATAAAGCACACATCATCGCGATCAAAACCATTTTCGCTGTAGACGCTAGAGCGGGAGTGCGTAATCAATTCGTTATGGATGACGTCAATGACCCGATAGCGTTTTCCAGGCGTAAATTGCAGGGCAAAGTCGCTGGCGGAAACTGGCTGGCGGGCAATGGTATTGCCATACGGCGGAGCGGATTGTGCCAGTCTCGCTGACTCTTCCGCTTGTAAGGTTTGTGCATCAATCGGTTCGCCTTTCACCAGTACCTGCTGCACCGTGACCTTACGCGCATCGCTCAACAGGACGATATCCGCCTGCTTGCCGGGTGCCAGTAAGCCGAGATGATTCAGACCAAAATGGCGTGCTGTCGACCAGCTGGCGACGCGATATGCCACATGCAGCGGCACATTGTGTTGTTCGATCAGGCGACGAATTAAGGCATCGATATGTCCTTCATGGGCGATCTCCCACGGGTTACGGTCATCGGTGCAGAGCATACATTGCGGGCTGTTAAATTCGTTGATCAACGGTGCCAGCGCGTTGAGATTGCGGGCAGCGGACCCTTCGCGGATCATCAACGACATGCCGAGTTGTAACTTCCGGCGACCTTCTTCCAGCAGATAACTTTCGTGGCAGTTTTCAATACCCGCAGCAATATAGGCATTAAGTTCTTTACCGCCCAAACCCGGGCAGTGACCGTCCAGCGTCAGGTGGCGAAATGCGTCCAGTTTATCGAGCAGCGCATTCTGTCCGCTAATTACGCCAGGGTAATCCATCATTTCAGCAAGGCCGGTAACCTGCGGATGGTCACGCCAGGCGAGCATCTGTTCAAGTGTAAAACTGGCACCGTTAACATCGCAGCCTTCCAGGGCAGGTACGCAAGAACTGACCTGCAAATACTGGTTTTGCCTTGCCTGTTCGGCACAGCGGGCAAACCAGGCGAATCCGGCTTCGCCCATCACGTTGACGATTTCATGGGGGTCGCAAATAACGGTCGTCAGGCCGCGCGGCAGGGTGGCGGTTTCAAAAGTAACCGGCGTCATCATGCTGGATTCAATATGCAGGTGAGCATCAATAAACCCTGGCACCGCCGTTGCGCCGCGCGCATCAATCCGCTGCAAAGCCGGAGCGTCAGCATATTCTGCGCCAACACCGGCAATGTAACGTCCTTTAATCACAATTGGTCCGGAAATTTCTCCGCCATTGATCAGATCGAGAATAGAGACATTATCAATAATATAATCGGCAACAGCGTCGCCACGGGAAACGGCTAACAATTCCTGGTATTCAACCCGGCTAATGTGATGAAATTTATGGTTAATGGAATTATTCATATTTTTCTCATTTTGATTTTATCAATTTGATTATTATTTATCATAAAGAAACGTCGCGAGATTATTAAAGAATATCCATTAATGTGCAATTGAAATGTGATAATTATCACTGAACCGTTGTTGTCATTTGTTTTACAAAAGCAAGGGATTAAATCTCCTCCAATGGACAAAAAAATGAATAATGACAATACCGATTACGTGAGTAATGAATCAGGGACGCTTTCGCGATTATTTAAACTACCTCAGCATGGGACCACCGTCCGCACAGAATTGATTGCGGGGATGACCACTTTTTTAACCATGGTGTACATCGTTTTTGTGAACCCGCAAATCCTCGGCGCGGCACAAATGGACCCGAAAGTGGTGTTTGTTACCACCTGTTTGATTGCCGGTATCGGCAGTATTGCGATGGGGATATTTGCTAACTTACCCGTGGCGCTGGCTCCGGCAATGGGACTGAACGCCTTCTTTGCGTTCGTGGTCGTGGGGGCGATGGGTATCTCCTGGCAGACCGGGATGGGCGCAATATTCTGGGGCGCAATTGGGCTATTTTTGCTCACGCTGTTTCGCATCCGGTACTGGATGATCTCCAACATTCCATTAAGTTTACGTATTGGTATCACTAGCGGAATCGGATTATTTATCGCCTTAATGGGGTTAAAAAATACTGGTGTTATTGTCGCCAATAAAGACACCCTGGTGATGATTGGTGATTTAAGTTCTCACGGTGTGTTGTTAGGTATATTAGGGTTTTTTATTATAACCGTGTTGTCATCTCGTCATTTTCATGCCGCGGTGCTGGTCTCTATTGTGGTGACGTCTTGCTGTGGATTATTTTTCGGTGATGTTCATTTTAGCGGCGTCTATTCCATTCCGCCTGATATTAGCGGCGTCATTGGTGAAGTGGATTTGAGTGGCGCATTATCACTTGAACTCGCCGGTATCATTTTCTCCTTTATGCTGATCAACCTATTTGATTCATCAGGAACATTAATCGGTGTGACTGATAAAGCTGGCTTAATAGATAGTAACGGTAAATTCCCTAATATGAATAAGGCGCTGTATGTTGATAGCGTCAGTTCGGTGGCGGGCGCGTTTATCGGCACCTCGTCTGTTACCGCCTATATTGAAAGTACTTCTGGTGTGGCAGTTGGTGGTCGAACGGGGCTGACTGCGGTCGTGGTCGGCATTATGTTTCTGTTGGTTATGTTTTTCTCGCCGCTGGTGGCAATGGTCCCTCCTTACGCCACCGCCGGAGCGTTAATCTTTGTTGGCGTGCTGATGACCTCAAGCCTGGCGCGCGTTAACTGGGATGATTTTACCGAATCAGTACCTGCATTTATTACTACGGTGATGATGCCCTTTACTTTCTCGATCACCGAAGGGATTGCGCTTGGCTTTATGTCGTACTGCATCATGAAGGTGTGCACCGGGCGCTGGCGCGATCTGAACCTGTGTGTGGTGGTGGTTGCAGCTCTGTTTGCTCTGAAGATTATTTTGGTGGATTAGTAACTGGCGAGGGTTTCCAGATATCATGAGTTCTGATTACGCAGGAGAACTCATGATCTGGATAATGCTCGCTACGCTGGCGGTGGTGTTTGTAATTGGTTTTCGGGTGCTGACATCCGGGGCCAGAAAGGCGATTCGCCGTCTCAGCGATCGGCTGAATATTGATGTCGTACCCGTGGAGTCGATGGTTGATCAAATGGGAAAGTCAGCCGGTGAGGAATTTTTACGTTATTTGCATCGCCCGGATGAGTCGCACCTGCAAAACGCCGCGCAGGTGTTGCTCATCTGGCAAATTGTCATTGTCGATGGAAGCGAACAGAACCTGCTGCAATGGCATCGGATTTTACAAAAAGCCCGTCTTGCCGCGCCGATTACCGATGCTCAGGTCAGGCTGGCGCTGGGTTTTCTGCGCGAAACCGAACCTGAAATGCAGGATATTAATGCTTTTCAGATGCGCTATAACGCATTCTTTCAGCCTGCTGAGGGCGTTCACTGGCTGCATTAAAACCGTTTCGTCTTATTAGCCTACAGACCGCGCCTGAGCTGGTGGGTGGATAAGGCGTGCACGCCGCATCCGGCATCGGAACTGACAGTAGGTGAACGCATTATCTACGTTCTATTTACAGCAGCACCTCCAGCCCGTGTTTTTGCACAATGCTGAGCAGTTTTAATGAAATGCCATTGGGGCGTTTAGCGCCACTTTCCCATTTTTGTACAGTTGAAACGCTGGTATTGAGATAGTGAGCGAAGACGGGCTGACTCACTTTTAATTTTTCCCGCAGTGCTTTTATCTCAACAGGTTGTAAGTCTTGCACGCTGGTCAGGCAGGCTTTGTCAAAAGTACGCATCGTTTCGGCAGAAATAGCATCGACGCTGGACAATCCAGCAGCTGCGCTGTGAATAGCCTCAAATGCAGGACTTTTAAATTTAGTTTTTGCAGTCATAGCAGATCTCTGTCAGTTCTTTAGTGTTAATCATTGCTGTTAGTTGGGCTTTCGTCAGGAAGGCATAATGCTTTGCAAGTTCACGAAACCCAGCCAGTTCCTGACTATTGATGTTCGACATATCCTGTTTTGCATATAAAAACGTGTAAAACCAATTGCTTCCCCCTTTTGCCAGAATAATTGCACGCTCACGATTTTGGTGAAGGCGCTTTTTAAAAACGCCACCACCAAGTGCATCAGCTTTACCTTGCTCCGTTTCTAAAATGGCCCGGCACAACTCTTCATCTGTTATTGCATGAGACCTGGCTTCCCTTGCAAACCATTTGGTTTTAAACACGCGCATATCGTTGAGGTCCTGTTATTAAAGTATATCACCAAGTGCAATACTTTATCTCTTATTCCCAACCCAATCGCGAAAATGCATATCAGCTTGCCCTATGATTTTTATTTCTTCGAGCAGCCTCGAACTTTTCCCACAACACCGTAAAAGTTGCAAAAACGTTAAATGTGTCACACATTTCAATGTTAAA
This sequence comes from Escherichia sp. KS167_9B, assembly GCF_030295215.1. Lineage (NCBI taxonomy): Bacteria > Pseudomonadati > Pseudomonadota > Gammaproteobacteria > Enterobacterales > Enterobacteriaceae > Escherichia > Escherichia sp. KS167_9B. Next base: position 4,431,125 of record NZ_AP025754.1, on the reverse strand, counting down.
GTGGTCAGCTTTTCCTCTGAAACATGCCACGGGTAACACCATGAGTGAATTTATTGCCGAAAACCGCGGCGCGGATGCCATCATCCGACCGAACTGGTCCGCCGTTTTCTCGGTAGCGTTTTGCGTCGCCTGCCTGATTATCGTTGAGTTTTTGCCCGTCAGTTTGTTGACGCCAATGGCCCAGGATTTAGGTATTTCGGAAGGGGTTGCCGGGCAATCGGTGACCGTGACCGCCTTTGTGGCAATGTTTGCCAGTTTGTTTATTACCCAGACAATTCAGGCCACTGACCGCCGCTACGTTGTTATTTTGTTTGCCGTTTTGCTGACGCTCTCCTGCTTGCTGGTTTCCTTTGCCAACTCATTCAGTTTGCTTTTAATCGGTCGTGCCTGTCTGGGGTTGGCACTCGGCGGGTTCTGGGCGATGTCGGCGTCGCTGACCATGCGTCTGGTACCAGCGCGTACGGTGCCGAAGGCGCTGTCGGTGATTTTCGGCGCGGTTTCTATTGCGCTGGTGATAGCCGCGCCGTTGGGTAGCTTTTTAGGTGAGCTTATCGGTTGGCGCAATGTCTTTAATGCGGCGGCGGTGATGGGCGTGCTGTGTATTATCTGGATTATCAAATCATTGCCTTCGCTGCCTGGCGAACCCTCGCATCAGAAGCAAAATACTTTCCGCTTATTACAGCGTCCGGGCGTGATGGCCGGGATGATCGCCATCTTCATGTCTTTCGCCGGGCAGTTTGCTTTCTTCACGTATATTCGTCCAGTGTATATGAATCTCGCAGGATTCGGCGTGGATGGCTTAACGCTGGTGCTGTTGAGTTTTGGTATCGCCAGCTTTATCGGCACGTCGCTTTCGTCGTTCATTCTTAAACATTCGGTAAAACTGGCCTTAGCAGGTGCGCCGTTAATACTGGCTCTGAGTGCGTTGGTGCTGACGTTGTGGGGAAGCGATAAAATCGTGGCGACCGGCGTTGCGATTATCTGGGGGCTGACTTTTGCTTTAATTCCCGTTGGCTGGTCAACGTGGATCACTCGCTCACTGGCCGATCAGGCAGAAAAGGCTGGGTCTATTCAGGTGGCCGTTATTCAGCTTGCCAATACCTGCGGTGCGGCAATCGGCGGTTATGCGTTGGATAACATTGGTCTGACTTCGCCGCTGATGTTGTCCGGCACATTGATGTTGCTTACCGCGCTGTTAGTCACCGCAAAGGTGAAAATGAAGTAACGTATTTACAGGAGGGGTTACTGCTGTGGTGGGAACACTCTCCTGTTCTTCCCCTGATAACCATTGATCAGGCATTGTTCTTATCTTGTTGTTATTTCCATTCTTCCGCCTGTATTCATCATTTGCTAATCATGAATCATCATTTTCCCTCATGTTAAAGAAAGGTCATTTAATCTGAACGCATAGCGGCAGGGATGACAAATGACAGGGAAAGCGCATGGGAACGGTAATCGTTGGGGCGATAACAGCGTATGTGGATTGGGGGATCGTTTACGTCGTCTGACCGCCGGTCTTTGCCTGATAACGCAAACTATTTTCCCTGTTATAGCTGCTGCTCCTACGCATGTTAACCCTGCGCATTCGGATACTGCCGCGTCACTGATCCTGTCGAACGTTAAAACTATTCCATACACCTTGGGGGCGTTGGAATCGCCACCAACGGTCGCGGCACGCTTTGGTATTACCGTTGATGAATTACGTCGCCTGAATCAGTTCCGTACATTTGCGCGGGGCTTTGACAATGTGCGTCAGGGCGATGAGATAGATGTACCACTCATCAACAGTAACAGCCCTGAAGCGCGCACTCTGAAAGCAATGCAGATGGAGCGCGACGGTAAAGATCCACAAATGCAGGTCGCGGAAGTGGCGCAACAAAGTGGGACACTTTTAGCGCGCGATATGGACAGCGAACAGGCTGCGAGTATGGCGCGTGGCTGGGTGGCTTCTTCTGTGTCTGCGCAGGCGACAGACTGGCTCAGCCGCTGGGGAACTGCCCGGGTATCTCTGGGTGTTGATGAAGATTTCAGCCTTAAAAGCTCTTCATTTGAATTTCTCCATCCCTGGTACGAAACGCCAGATAACCTGGTCTTCAGCCAGCATGCACTCCACCGTACGGATGATCGCACTCAAACGAACCACGGTATCGGCTGGCGTTATTTCACATCGAGCTGGATGTCGGGCATAAACCTGTTTATCGATCATGACCTGAGCCGCTATCACACCCGAACCGGGATGGGCGTTGAATACTGGCGCGATTACCTGAAACTGAGCGGCAACGGTTATCTGCGCCTCAGTAACTGGCGTAGTGCACCGGAACTCGACAATGACTATGAAGCACGTCCGGCGAACGGGTGGGATCTTCGCGCCGAAGGCTGGTTACCGGCCTGGCCGCAGCTGGGCGGCAAGTTGGTCTATGAACAATATTATGGCGATGAAGTGGCGCTGTTTGGTAAAGACGAGCGACAAAATGATCCTCACGCGATTACCGCAGGTTTGAGTTACACCCCCGTTCCCCTGATCTCCTTTAGTGCCGAGCAACGGCAGGGCAAACAGGGAGAAAACGACACCCGAATTGGTATGGAGTTGACGTTGCAACCCGGTCATTCACTGCAAAAACAGCTCGATCCGGCTGAAGTTGCAGCACGACGCAGCCTTGCGGGCAGTCGCTATGACCTGGTCGATCGTAATAACAATATTGTCCTCGAATATCGCAAGAAAGAGCTGGTGCGGTTGACGCTGACCGATCCGCTGAAAGGCAAGCCGGGGGAGGTTAAATCGCTGGTTTCTTCCTTACAAACCAAATACGCGCTGAAAGGTTATGACATCGAAGCCGCTTCCTTGCAATCTGCGGGCGGGAAAGTTGCTGTTTCCGGCAAGGATATTCAGGTCACTATTCCACCCTACCGATTTACGGTAATGCCTGAAACCGACAACACTTACCCAATAACAGTTATAGCGGAAGATTCGAAAGGGAATTTCTCCCGGCGTGAAGAAAGTATGGTGGTTGTAGAAAAACCCACACTAAGCCTCGCTGATTCAACGCTTTCTGTCGATCTACAAATTCTGCTTGCGGATGGAAAATCAATCTCAACGCTGACCTATACCGCGCGAGATTCCAGCGGCAAGCCTATCCCGGGTATGACATTAAAAACCCATGCGAAAGGTTTGCAAGATTTCGCCCTAAGCGAATGGAAAGACAACGGTAACGGAACCTATACCCAGTTAGTTACCTCCGGGAAGACGTCAGGCGCGTTGTCGCTGATGCCACAATTTAACGGCGACGATGTTGCTAAAACACCAGCGCTGATTGCCATTGTGGCTAATATGGCATCCCGAGCGGACTCCATGATTGAAACAGACCAGAATAATTACGTCGCGGGTAAGCCGATAGGCGTAAAAGTGACCCTGAAAGATGAGAATGGCAACGGGGTTACCGGAAGAAAAGAACTTCTTAAACAGGCTGTTAAAGTAGACAACACGAAGACTGATGCTGTTAGTGCCTGGACGGAAGAAAGTGAGGGAGTTTACAAAGCAAACTATACGGCCCATCTCATTGGCGACAAATTAACGGCCCAGCTGACGATGCCCGGCTGGCAAACCAAGCATTCGGATGCGTTCAGTATTGCGGGTGATAAAGATACCGCCAAAATCGCTGCGATGCAGATCACCGCGAATAACGCAGTCGCCAGACGCGATCACAATACCGTCGCTGTGACGGTCAGGGACGTGCATCAAAATTTACTGCAGGGACAAAATGTTACCTTCACGGTCGTGAATGGTGCGGCGGTTTTTGCCGATCCAAATGGCGGTATTGTGACGACAGATAAAGACGGGATTGCCAGCGTTAACCTTGCCAGTGACCAGGCGGTAAACAGTCTTATCAAGGCCGAGATCAATGGCAGTAGTCAGTCTGTGGAAGTGAGCTTTATCACTGGCGATATCTCGCAGCTAACCTCCACCATCAAGACGGACGATGTGTCATACACCGCGGGTGGCAAGATAAAAGTGACAGTCACCCTTATGGATGAGCAGAAAAACCGGGTGACAGGGATGGCTTCGCTGCTGGCAGGTAGCGGCGTGGTCGAGGTGAGCGGTACAGATACAAATGAAACGGGTAACTGGAGCGAAGAGTCTGATGGCGTTTACACCACCACCCGAACCGCGAAGATTGCTGGCAATAGCCATTACGCCACGCTGAAACTATCGACATGGAGTAGCGTGCAGCAATCCGATGCGTATGTCATCCGCGAAAGCGGAGCTGTGCTGGCTTATTCCTCTATCGTTACCGACAAAACGACCTATACCGCAGGCGGTGCGATTAAAGTTACGGTAACGCTCAAGGATAGCTATGAAAACCTGGTCGGGGGGCAACGAGACGCTATCAGCCAGGCTATCCAGCTGCCAAATACAAAAGCGGAAAGCATTACCTGGAATGAAGATCAAAAAGGCATTTATACCGCAACGTATACCGCTTTACTTCCTGGCACCGGTTTAAAAGCACAGCTACAGATGTCCGGCTGGGCGAGCGCCCTGACTTCAAATGTTTACAGTATTAGTGGCGATGCCGCCAGCGCACAAATCGTCGCGATGCAAGTGACAACGGGTAGCCTGGATGTGCTGGCCAATGGTAGCGATCAACATACGGTGAATGTTCGGGTGGAAGATCAGTTTGGCAATGTGCTGCCAGAGCAGACCGTCACCTTTACGGTGACGAAGGGGGCGGCTGTATTTGCCAATGCAGGGCAGAGTGCAGACATCAGGACGGATGTGCATGGCATGGCAGAGGTTGATCTGAGCAGTACCGTAGCGGATGCCAGCACTGTTGAGGCTAAGGTCAATCAAAGCAGCGATAGTAAAACGGTGAACTTCGTTGCTGATGTCAGCACGGCGCGTATTGCTGATCTGGGGGTAACGCAGGATAACGCGGTGGCAGACGGCGCGACAGAGAACATGCTGTGGGTGAAAGTCACCGACGCGTTTGGCAATGCGCTGGGCGGACAGACGGTCAGCGTCTCAGCGGACAACGGGACAGCGGTTGCCGCGACGGTTATCACCGGGCCGGACGGCACGGCGATAATCACCGTCACCAGCCAGATCGCCGGAGCCAGTACGGTCACTGCCAGCATCAACAACAGCAGTCTGAGTCAGAATGTGACATTTATCCCCGATATCAGCACCGCGAAGATCGCGGATCTGGTGGTCATTAAGGACGGCTCAGTGGCAGACGGTTCGACGGCGAACACGCTGCGGGTGAAAGTCACCGACGCGTTCGGCAATGCGCTGGCCGGACAGACGGTCAGCGTCTCAGCGGACAACGGGGCAGCGGTTGCCGCGACGGTTATCACCGGGCCGGACGGCACTGTGGAAACCTCCGTCACCAGCCAGACGGCGGGCATCAGTACGGTCACTGCCAGCATCAACAACAGCAGTCTGAGTCAGAATGTGACATTTATCCCGGATGTCAGCACCGCGAAGATCGCGGATCTGGTGGTCATTAAGGACGGCTCAGTGGCAGACGGTTCGACGGCGAACACGCTGCGGGTGAAAGTCACCGACGCGTTCGGCAATGCGCTGGCCGGACAGACGGTCAGCGTCTCAGCGGACAACGGGGCAGCGGTTGCCGCGACGGTTATCACCGGGCCGGACGGCACCGTGGAAATCTCCGTCACCAGCCAGACGGCGGGCATCAGTACAGTTACCGCAACCATCAACAACAGCACTCTGAGCCAGAACGTGACGTTTATTGCTGATGTCAGCACGGCGAAGATCGCGGTGCTGGAAGTGACGCAGGATTACGCCGTGGCAGATGGTTCGACGGCGAACACGCTGCGGGCGAGGGTGACCGATGCGTTCGGTAATACGCTTGCCGGGCAGACGGTCAGCGTGTTGGCGGATAACGGCGCAACGGTCGCTCCGACTGTCATCACAGGGCAGGACGGCACGGTGGAAATCAGTGTCACCAGCCAGACGGCGGGCAGCAGTGCGGTCACCGCCAGTATCAACAGCAGCAGTCAGAGCCGGGACGTGACGTTTATCGCGGATGTCAGGACGGCGAAGATCGCTGATCTGGTGGTCACCCGGGATAACTCAGTGGCTGACGGCGCAATGGCGAACACGCTGCGGGTGAGGGTGACGGATGCGTTCGGTAATGTGCTTGCCGGGCAGACGGTCAGCGTGTTGGCAGGCAACGGTGCCACGACTGCTCCGACGGTCACCACGCAGCCGGACGGCACGGCGGAGATCTCTGTCACCAGCCAGACCGCCGGAATCAGTGCGGTCACTGCCAGCATTAACAGCAGCAGCCAGAGCCGGAACGTCACGTTTATCGCCGATGTCAGGACGGCGCAGATCGCGAGTCTGGAGGTGACGCAGGATAACGCCGTGGCTGACGGCGCAATGGCGAACACGCTGCGGGTGAGGGTGACGGATGCGTTCGGTAATGTGCTTGCCGGGCAGACGGTCAGCGTGACGGCAGACAACAGCGCAACGGTCACTCCGACGGTCACCACACAGCCGGACGGCACGGCGGAGATCTCTGTCACCAGCCAGACCGCCGGAACCAGTGTGATCACCGCCAGCGTCAACAACAGCAGCCAGAGCCGGAACGTGACGTTTATTGCGGATGTCAGCACGGCGCAGATCGCGGATCTGGTGGTCACCCGGGATAACGCGGTGGCAGACGGCGCGACGGCGAACACGCTGCAGGTGAAGGTGACCGATGCGTTCGGGAATGCGCTGGGCGGACAGACGGTCAGCGTGACGGCAGGCAACGGCGCAACGGTTGCTCCGACGGTGATTACAGAGCCGGACGGCACGGTGGAGATCAGTGTCACCAGTCAGACGGCGGGAGCCAGTACTGTCACTGCCAGCATCAACAGCAGCAGCCTGAGCCGGAACGTGACGTTTGTCGCGGATGTCAGGACGGTGAAGATAGCGGATCTGGTCGTTAGCCAGGATAACGCGGTGGCAGACGGCGCGACGGCGAACACGCTGCAGGTGAAGGTGACCGATGCGTTCGGGAATGCGCTGGGCGGACAGACGGTCAGCGTGACGGCAGGCAACGGCGCAACGGTTGCTCCGACGGTGATTACAGAGCCGGACGGCACGGTGGAGATCAGTGTCACCAGTCAGACGGCGGGAGCCAGTACTGTCACTGTCAGCATCAACAGCAGTACCGCGAGCCGGAACGTCACGTTTATCGCCGATGTCAGCACGGCGCAGATCGCGAGTCTGGAGGTGACGCAGGATAACTCAGTGGCTGACGGCGCAATGGCGAACACGCTGCGGGTGAAGGTCACCGATGCTAACGGGAATGCACTTGCCGGGCAGACGGTCAGCGTCTCAGCGGACAACGGGGCAGCGGTTGCCGCGACGGTTATCACCGGGCCGGACGGCGCGGCAATAATCACCGTCACCAGCCAGACCGCCGGAGCCAGTACGGTCACTGCCAGCATCAGCAACAGCACTCTGAACCAGAACGTGACGTTTATTGCTGATGTCAGCACGGCGAAGATCGCGGATCTGGTGGTTATTAAGGACGGCTCAGTGGCTGACGGCGCAATGGCGAACACGCTGCGGGTGAAGGTCACCGATGCTAACGGGAATGCACTTGCCGGGCAGACGGTCAGCGTCTCAGCGGACAACGGCGCAACGGTTGCTCCGACGATGACCACAAAGCCGGACGGGACGGTGGAGATCAGTGTCACCAGCCAGACGGCGGGCACCAGTGCCGTCACTGCAACCATCAACAGCAGCAGCCAGAGCCGGGACGTGACGTTTATCGCCGATGTCAGGACGGCGAAGATCGCTGATCTGGTGGTCATTAAGGACGGCTCAGTGGCAGATGGTGCGATGGCGAACACGCTGCGGGTGAAAGTCACCGACGCGTTCGGCAATGCGCTGGCCGGACAGACGGTCAGCGTCTCAGCGGACAACGGGGCAGCGGTTGCCGCGACGGTTATCACCGGGCCGGACGGCACCGTGGAAATCTCCGTCACCAGCCAGACGGCGGGCATCAGTACAGTTACCGCAACCATCAACAACAGCACTCTGAGCCAGAACGTGACGTTTATTGCTGATGTCAGCACGGCGAAGATCGCGGATCTGGTGGTCATCAAGGACGGCTCAGTGGCAGATGGTGCGATGGCGAACACGCTGCGGGTGAAAGTCACCGACGCGTTCGGCAATGCGCTGGCCGGACAGACGGTCAGCGTCTCAGCGGACAACGGGGCAGCGGTTGCCGCGACGGTTATCACCGGGCCGGACGGCACCGTGGAAATCTCCGTCACCAGCCAGACGGCGGGCATCAGTACAGTTACCGCAACCATCAACAACAGCACTCTGAGCCAGAACGTGACGTTTATTGCTGATGTCAGCACGGCGAAGATCGCGGATCTGGTGGTCATCAAGGACGGCTCAGTGGCAGATGGTGCGATGGCGAACACGCTGCGGGTGAAAGTCACCGACGCGTTCGGCAATGCGCTGGCCGGACAGACGGTCAGCGTCTCAGCGGACAACGGGGCAGCGGTTGCCGCGACGGTTATCACCGGGCCGGACGGCACGGCGATAATCACCGTCACCAGCCAGATCGCCGGAGCCAGTATGGTCACTGCCAGCATCAACAACAGCAGTCTGAGTCAGAATGTGACATTTATCCCGGATGTCAGCACCGCGAAGATCGCGGATCTGGTGGTCATTAAGGACGGCTCAGTGGCAGATGGCGCGATGGCGAACACGCTGCGGGTGAAAGTCACCGACGCGTTCGGCAATGCGCTGGCCGGACAGACAGTCAGCGTGTTGGCGGACAACGGTGCAACGGTTGCCCCGACGGTCACCACGCAGCCGGACGGCACGGTGGAGATCAGTGTCACCAGCCAGACGGCGGGCACCAGTGCGGTCACCGCCAGCATCAACAGCAGCAGCCTGAGCCAGAACCTCACCTTTGTACCGGGTGATGCATCGCAGCTCACTTCAACCGTTGAAACAAATAAGTCGAACTATACGGTTGGAGAGACAATCACCATCACGGTAACGCTCCGGGATGTGTTCGATAATCTGGTAACCGGTGCAGCTTCACAGTTAGCCGCTAATGGTGTGCTTACGGTGGCTGGCACCGACCCGTCAGAAACGGGAAGCTGGGTTGAATCAGGTGGCGTGTATACCACAACCCGTATGGCGACGATTGCCAGTACCAATCAGCACGCCAACCTGCAATTGCAGACGTGGAGTGATGGTGTAACGTCAGATCGCTATGACATACAGTCCGGTTCTCCGGCGCAAGCCACATCAACTATCGCTACGGATAAAAACGCCTACACCGCTGGCGACACTATAACCGTCGCCGTGACGCTGAAAGACGCGCACGGTAACCTGGTTGAGGGGGGCGAGTCCTTACTGTCTGGCGATAACGTCGCAGTGGAAGGAGCCGTACGTTCAGGAGGATGGTCTGAAACCGCCGGTGTTTATACTGCTACATGGTCGGCGCAAATGGCGGGAGACTCTCACCACGCGACGTTGACGTTGTCTGAATGGGGCAGCAGTAAACAATCAGAGAGTTATTCCATCCACAGTGGTGCTCCGGTGCAAACAAATTCAGCCATCAGGACAGATAAAACGACATATATCGCCGGGGAGTCATTAACTGTCACAGTAACGTTGCGGGATGAGTTTGGTAACCCGGCTTTAGGGCTGACATCAGGAGTTATCGAATCATATATCGATAATTTTACGGTGGGCGGCGCAGTCCCCGATTCGATGCAATGGGTCGAACAGAATAATGGTGAATATACCATGATCTGGACAGCATGGTTTGCCGAGAAAAATTTGGTTGCCAGTCTGAAATTAAAAACATGGGCAACGGAGATTAATTCCGCGCTATACGGGATACAACCAGGTGCAGCAGCAAAAACTCAGTCCACGATTATCACGGACAAAACGGTATATATCGCTGGGGAGAGCATAACGGTGACTGTTGTACTTAGTGATGCTCAGGGTAACTTTATTACTGATGGTGTCGCTCAGCTTAATGAGGAAAACGTAAAAGTCAGGAATGCAGATCCTATCCAGAGCAATAATTGGATATACAACGGCAATGGGCAATATCAAAGACAGTATATGGCGCATTTCGCGGAAGTGAATTTGAATGCACAACTGAAGATGGTTGGTTGGAGCGATGCCAATTATTCAAATAATTATACTATTAAACCGGGTGAAGCGAGTCCACTTAGTTCACAGCTTCGTATACGAGAAGATGCTGTGGTTGTTGGGGCGGATTTACCTGTCAGTGTTTTATTAGCTGATGATTTTGGCAACCCGTTGGATAACGGTCTGGATGTGCTGGATGATGCAGTGTACTTACAAAATGTGGAGAAGAAAGAAGGGGCTAAATGGATATATTTGGGTGATGGCATATATGAGCGTACCTATATGGCCTACAAAGAAGGAGAGAACTTAAATTCATTTCTGCAGATTAAGGGTTGGCGTGTAAACGGGCAACCTTCCTATACCATCCTTCCTTTTGTGGCAGTCGATTCACTGAGTGTGAATGGTGCAATATTCAGGGCGACAGATGGTTTTCCTGAAACAGGATTTGATGGGGCTAAATTCACCTTAGTATTAACCCATAATATGAAGAATACAGATTATGATTGGACGGCAGGCATCTATGGTATTAATGTTAACAATAATGGAGAAGTCACAATAAGTCTGCCCCTAAATAGTGAAATCACTATTACCGGGAAACCAAAAGACGGTAAAGGGAATAATGTTGTATTCAAATTCAAGATGAAAAAATGGTTTACTAGTTTAGGTGCTGCCAGTAATAACACTTGGGATATTATAAATGCATCATGCAATAGCTATGGACAAGTGGCGTCATCTTTAGAATTAGCGCAGCGACCAAGTAGTGGTGTAGTTCCACGAAAAGTAGGTACGTTGTGGGGAGAATATGGTAATTTGAAAGCTTATGGCAGTACATTTAGCAGTACGGATTACTGGACAAGTACTGTACTTATAGGGGTTCACGAGAAATTCAATCCTGAAACTGGTATATCAACACCAGGATCAGGAAAGTCTTCTGGTTTGTGTGTGAGATATTTTTAACGAAATAACTACTAAATTGCCCTGCATCAGCAGGGCAATTTATATTCGTTATTACGCAGAAGTACGCATCACACCAATAGTATTAAATTCGTTTTTCACACTGAGCAAACGGGGGTCATGAAGCAAAACATTTGACCATAAATCATTCTCTTTAATTAATTGTTGCCAGCGCTTTTCATATTCTTTCTTACCATAAACAGTGTAAATTAACGGCAAGATCACACCATTGATTTTGTTAGTGTTAATATTTGCTAGTAACTTCATAATGTCATTTTTTATAGATGCGCCATAGATCAGAAACTTCGTATAAAGCGAGTTAACACAGGTGTAATCAAGACCATGTTCAGGCTCAAGTTTAAGCAATAAACTTTTGGCTTTGTCATTATGTCCTTTCAGTGCCATGAACATAGCCAGAATAGAGGTAATAATTGGATTGTTACAGGTGTTTTGACTGTTAAGATTTAATGCAAAAGATATCGCGTTATCGAGGGGGGATGTGTAATAAAGTATAATTAATTTAAGAATGCTTATGCCCATTTTATTGGGTTCAAGAGCAATGCTTTTTTCTATTAGATTAAATGCTCTTGCAAGGTCACCGTTCAAAAAGCATAGCAGAGACTGATAATAATAAACGTCTGGCGAATTAGGTTTGAGTAAATGTGCTTGCTTAAATAGCACATTAGACACTGAATCTTCATCTTTTAGCCCACTGATTAAACCCAGTAAACCCAATGCCTGAGAATTTGAAGGGTTAATTTCAAGAGCCTTTTCAATGGAGGTTACTGCCGTAGTTATTGCTTGTTTTTGTTCACTGAGTCCAAGGAGTGCTAATGATATATGGCATTCCGCCAGGCAACAGTAGGGCAAGGTATTTTGCGGTTGCGTACTCACACAATCTCTAAATATTACTAATGCTCGTTTCAAACTCTCTGGTGTATAACGATACATTTCCATTCTGCCATTCATATACATAACAGCAGAATCCAGAGATGGCATTTGTTGTGTATTAATAGATTTAAAATTAATATTGGGTATTTTTTCAATAAGAATATTAATTACTTGTGATAATAATACGGAAAGAGGATTATCGGGGTTGAAATCAATACTTTGATGATCAATCAATTTATGTGTTCTGGCATGGATTAATTCAATAAATAAACGCCAGTTTTTACCATAGTGAACGACCTGACCCATAATATAATATTCTGGACCTGTTTTATTGATAAACTGATGGATAGTGGAGAAATCACTGGCCTCATTTGTTACCGATGCGGGTAAAATATCTAAACCACAAAAAGCATATTTTGAAAGGCCTTGGACAAGTTCGTAATGGAGTTTTAGAACATTGATCGAACCTTCAGTACGAAAGGGAAAAACAGCAAGAGTGGTAGTCGACTTTACCGGTTCATTATCGGTTACAATCACAATGGGTACAGTAAAACGGTATCCACGACCATAGACCGTTTCGATATACTTACACTGTTTATTCTCATGCAAAAGTTTGCGCAATGCATAAATACACCGTGTTAAAGATTCATCACTGGCAACACTTGCGCTCCAGACCTTATCAATAATCTCTTCTTTGCTAACAATTTCACCGTCAGCATTAAGCAATAGAATAATAACGCCAAGTTCTTTCGGGGGAATATGATATTCTTTGTTTTTGAATAATAATATTCCATTGTTTTTTAATACAAAGTCGCCAAATATATATTGTTGTGTATTATTTTTTCCATGTTGCAGTTGCATAGAACGCTCCTTCCGTTTTCTCTATTCATAGTATTAATTTGATCAATATAAAATAAAGTATTGGCAGAATTGCTCTATCAAAAAACGCTCATTTTGTAAGATTGTGATGAAGAAATGAATGAAAGCTGATGCTTAATAATATGAAACGCTGGTCCCATTTTACGAGACCAGATAGTGGACTATAATATTTGGCGTTACTTAATCAGAAACGTAAATAATCTTTCGCTGAATCAAATAATGCTGTAATGGTTGACGATAATAATTTTATAATCGTATCGTAGGTGGAGTTGGCTGTGCTGTATTTAGTCGTGATAACCTGTACATCGGTTTTCATGTTTTCTGCTTGCCCATTATAACCCGCTAACCATGCCTGGTATTCAGCTGTGCTTATTTCATAACCGGTGAATTCTTTAGATATATTTTTTTCCTTCCCTTTATTATCCCTGTGCACCATTGAATCTGAAGATTGACTCATACTGTCAATAATCTGAGGGTTGGGAATAATAACATATAAACCGCTACCTTGTGGTTCAACTTCAACAATCGGAGAAGGTGTGCGGTGTTTGGGATCGGGTGGAATTACCGGAAGTCCTAAAGCGGCGCACCATTTTTCTGCTTCTTCTAGTGGTACACCAATTTTGTCAGCAGGTGCCGGAGGGTATAAAACATAGTCTGGATTGTAATGATAGTGGAAATCACCATTAGGATATTTATCGATATAATAAAAATGCATCAAGGCTTTTTGGAATGCATTGACGTCAAAAACTATCGCATCGCCTTTTTTATTAGAGTGAGTCCATTTTCCCATATTGCTTTGGATATGTTCACTGAAGTCCTGCCAGTATGCGCTCATTATCTCAACGCTATTCGCATAAATTTCGAGGTAGTCGCTACCGAGCACACTCATCAAATCAGCAATATCACTGCATATATATTTATCACTTTTAAATTCGTTTGAACTACTAGCCGTTAAAGTACTGCTGGTTGCTGAACTTCTCATTTCAGGCACAGAACTATCTAAAGAAGCGATAGCGTGAGTTAAGGTTCCTTTGGTCATTGCCATTGCACTTGACCCGGTTGTGTTGTGAGCAACGTTAGCCAGGGTTTTTCTCACAGAGTTATGCAGGGTCAATATTTTATCGGGATCCTTTAATTTTCCGTCAATAGTATTAACATTTTCTGTAAGATGCAGAACGTTTTTTATCAGCAAATAACTTTCGTGTAAAAGTGCAGATCCTTGCTCTGACAGGTTTTCAGCAGGGAAATTTCTGAGCAAGTTTTTAACGAAGTTAAGTTGTATGTCATGCTGGCATTTCCAGTCTTCATTTCGCGGGCTACGTTCACTGACTAAAGTTGATAGTTTTTCAACATCTTTCTTGAGCATAGCGCCAATATTATTATCCTTACTGGCGCTGTTATACAAATTACCCTCGCTTTTGCGGTTTTCCAGTTGATGAGGCTCCTCACTTTGCGAGGATGCCTCTTTAAGAGGAATGTTTGCATTCTGCTGACGTAAAATATCTATATTTAAATTATTATCTTTATTAATCATGTGTCATTCCTCCTTAAATATAATTAACTATTATTGCAATAATTTATGAGCGAATGCCTTGAACGATAGCACTATCAGTATCAATAATGGTTTGTATTATTTGCTGTAATAAATTGAGTGCCTGATCTCTTCCTTGAACATCACGATTAATTTGATCCAGATAGCTACTCATAACTGAATGCAAAACATTTTTAGCTTGCTCAACAATTTCTTTTTCTGCATGAGTAGTACTTTCTAGAATTCTAAGTGATGCTTGAGTTGATTGATTAACAAGCTGTGAAAGTACATCTGCTTTACCTATAGTAAAATATTTATTATATCTTTTGTTATGTTTTATACTAATACGCTCGTTTTTATCTCTAATCTTTTCTTCCGTAGTTTCTTTTTCTTTATCGTAATATTTCAGGGTCTCTTCTTTTTGTTCTTCATCAAGTGTTGTATCTTTCGTTGTTGTTTTTATTTCTTCATCTATTTGCTTGAGATAAGCTTGTTGATCTTGAACTTCCCTTTTTAATCCTCGCTGTGTTTTATCATCAGTTCCACTGATAGTGTGCTTCTGATCAGGTGTAAGGGTTTGCATCTTTTCGGGAGGGCTTCTGAAATTTGCTACAACAGATGCTGCAGCTCCGGCTGCGCCAACTGTTGACCCGGCAAGAACACCAGCCGAACTTGCCATTGTAGCGTGTACGGTTTCTGTTTTCTGATACTGGACAAGTTGTTCAAAAACGTTGCTCATAATAGCCTCAGACATAGCAGAGGCTTTATACATTGATGTGAATACCCTTAAAAATTCCTCCATAACAGCCTGTTGTCGCATGGTCAAATTATCTAGCATATCAAGGATATTATATTTAGATATTTTAATAGAACTCTGTTCTGCAGAACTGCTGGATTGACTGGATGAAATTGTAGCTTGGTCAAGGTCACCCCTCAAATTATCTAGCGTACTCCTTGAGTAATTAAGATTATCCAATAGTTTTACTCTTAGTTCCGGACAGACTTCTCTGTCTGTATTTTTTAATATTATAAACTGAGAGCTTATGTCATGATTAATATCTTTAAGGTTATAGTATTGCACAATTTTATTATCATTTGGTATGTTGTTTTTTTTACTATAATCTCTATCAAAGATTGTTTTATCAAGACTGTTAATATTAGATGTGCTGGACGCATTTTTAATTTCATAGGTGGCCATGTTAAAACCCTCTTATACGATAGAATGGGAAGCAAATTTTAAGGCTTCAGTTCGGTGTTGTAATACTCGTACCATCTGGCTTACCTCTTGTTCGACGGTTTTATCCACCCTTTGCAATACTGAAAGCATTTGTTCACGCGTTTTTGATAGATTACTCATGTCCTGTTGTAAAATTGCCATGTCGGCAGAGTTTCCAGCAACAAAACAATTCATCGTCGATGTTGCTATTGCACAGATGAGTAAGCCTATTTTCTCCAGGCCATTACTTATTTTGGCAATCAACTTCAACACTACGGCTGATGTTTGTAGCACGCTGCATACGCTGTCTAATACCTTTATAATATTTTTTGAAACTGAATTAATAATTGATTCAATGGTTGATTTTATAGTGCTTGTTATTTCTTTGGTGACTTCTTCGGCGGCTGTTTTTGATAATGCAGAAACAACGGCCCCTATTGCTACAGAACATATTACAGCTGCACCAATCATTACTGTCGCCATGACAATAGAAGCGGCTGCACTTGCGTAAATACTTTTAACCAGTTCAATCGTATCTTGATCGACACCAATAACGTCCAGAAGCGCGGTGATTGCGAGCAGAGTGGGATCAACTGTTTTAATCGCAGCCGAAAGACCTTCTACAACTTTCCCTAAAATCCAGCCGGTAGCCGTGGTGCCCAGAGCGATTTGACAAGTGATATCTACACCTAATACTACTGCGCCCGCTATTCCTCCAATAAGTGCCAATGCACCCGCAATACTTGAACCACCACTTGGAACTGCAGCAAGAAGACCAACAACAATTAAGACTGCGCTTACGGCAAAGGTAACTACAGTTACACACTCATTAACTATTTTTAAAACTTTAGTCGTGGTAGTATATTTATGTGCTGTTTCATTGAGTTTATTTTCCCTGACATGGTTAATCTCTTTCATTACCTCAGATTGATTTTTAATAGATTCGCAATTGGTGTCCCCAATAACTTCCATTACTGAGGTAATCAATAGAATAAATGTGGCTGTCGCGTTTCTGTTTTTCTGGTTTTCCTGGGTCAAGCAAATATTGGTGGTGAAGTTATTATTCTGTTCTTGCTGTTGAATTTCGTCAAAAATTTCCATACTTTTGCCGATCGCAGCGTCAGCATCCATAATGGCTGTATTTAATGATTTCTCAGCTAACGATTTTTTTGTAACGACAGCGTGAGTGTTTTTTCAGCCGCGTTTTTTTGCGTCAGTACTTTATTGTATTGTGGATCGTCTGGTTGCAGTTGCGACAACTCTTGATCCAATGTGTTGACTTTTTTTTCCAGCGATTGCACTCTTTTATCGACTGCATTGTAATTATTGTTGGCCTGATGCAGATTATCGTTGGCTTTTTGCGCTGAATCTAATGACGAGGTGTAGGCGTCGCTTAATTCACGAAACTTATTATGTGCCATTTCGTGTCGAAGCAGGGTGTTGTCCAGGTTATTATGCAAGCGTGTAGTAATATCCTGATCGGCAATGCCTGATAAATTACCCAAAATCATCGTCAGGCGGGCATCATTCGTCTTTGCTGCAGTGGCGTTATCAGAATCGGAAACCTGCATTGCAGGTAGAGCAAGCATAGGTTTGTTTTCAAGACGAGCGCGAATATCGTTATCAAGGGACTTCGGGTTTTTATTAAGCCGCATGGGATCAACTTGCGTTTTGCTGCTGTCCTGCAGTCTTTTTTCCTCATCGCTATATTGTGTACGCAATGTTTCGCTGGTTTGTTCAAACGTGATCGTCTGTCCCGTAATCGGTGCCGACATAATTCACCTCCTTTTTAATCTATCATCTGGCTTAATTAACTGTTTATTATTTAACTCATGGCAGATGTTTATTTCCATCTAAAATGGCATCAACGGGAAAATAAGCAATGTGTTTATTGTTATTCTTCTCATTTATTTTATTGGCATGGTTGTTTTTTAAATCAATTGTTGCTTCCTCTTTATATTTCTTGGTTGCTTCTTCAGGCGTAAAAGGAGATTTTTTTACGTTTATGTTCATTTTGCCGACTCACTCTGTTTGAACTTCCTCTTCGGAATTGGCTGTCAAGAGTTCAAGATAAGCATTAGCCATCTCTTTAACTTTTTCATTTTGACTGTAGGTTACGACTGTATTAAATAACTCCGTGGCCATTTTAATGTTTTTTAAGCCCATCTGGCATTGGCCCATATAATAAACCAAAGAGAAATCGTTATCGGGAGATAGCATCAAACAGATATGATACATGTCGAATGCCTTTTGATATTCTTTCTTCAACTGACAGACGGCGGCATATCCCTTTAAATAATTATAATTTTGGAAATCATAAATACAGAGAAATTTAAAAAAGAGTTCAGCTTCGTCAAGTCTTCCTTTTTCATAAAAGTTATAAGCGTAAGCATAAACGCCTTCAAGGGTATCCGGGGTTATGCTATGCAGTTCTGCAAGCGTTGCTCCCATACCTAGTGCACGTTCGAACTTACTGGCAATTTCTTTATTTTCTTCTAAATCCAGATTTGCGCTTTCCATCTCTACTCTCTCCTTTCGAACATTCTTTGTTCAGACTTCACCATTTTTTAGAGGGTGGTGATATCAAAATTCGCTCATTTTTATACCCATCCGTTGGACTTCCTTTTCTGCATTAAAAACAAGTATTGTTTCAATGAGATAAGATTTTCTATGTGATGAAATGAAAATAATGTAGAGGGAATTTTATCCACAATCCTGATGAACGGGTTCAATTTTGATTGGAATTTGAAAAAGCAGGTGATTTACTGATGTGCGAGCGTACGTCAGTGGCTGCTGGCCTGAGCGCGGAGGTGTGCGAAATTCACATATCCGGGCATTCCACCTTACCCAGCGCTTCCCAGTAGTTATTCTGATTATTACGCTCCATCGCCACAATAGCTTCGCGGATATGTTGTTTGTTACTCTCATCAGACAACATTAATTTTTCCCACGCTTCGTCTGATAATGACGCCTGTGGCGTGCAAATTTTACGTAAATCTTGCAATACCGTGGTCTTTTCTTTTGCCGACTGTAGAGAACTGAATGGCGACTCGGCCTGAGAAATGGCTGGGAAAGTCAGGAATACGGTAATCATGAGTAGCATCGTTGGCTTCATAGCTGCAACCTTCTGCAAATGTGCATCGAATGAAGCATAAGTGTAGTTTGCTTTTGCGGCTCTCATCATGCTGTACGAAAGGTGTTTGCGTGGTCAGTAAGAAGTGCCAGTTTTATATACCTTTTTCTTCTATTCGATAGCTTTTCGTTTTTTAAATCGTAGTGATCTTGCCATTATAGTCAGGTAACGATTAAAAAAAGGATAAAAAATGAAACTGACAACACATCATCTACGGGCGGGGGCCGCATTATTACTGGCAGGAATTCTGCTGGCAGGTTGCGACCAGAGCAGCAGCGATGAAAAGCACATTAAAGTGGGCGTTATTAATGGCGCAGAACAAGATGTCGCGGAAGTCGCTAAAAAGGTGGCAAAAGAGAAATATGGCCTCGATGTTGAACTGGTAGGATTTAGCGGTTCGTTGCTACCGAACGATGCGACAAATCATGGCGAGCTTGATGCGAACGTCTTCCAGCATCGACCCTTTCTTGAACAAGATAATCAGGCGCATGGTTATAAACTGGTAGCGGTGGGAAATACGTTTGTCTTCCCCATGGCGGGTTATTCCAAAAAAATCAAAACCGTGGCGCAAATAAAAGAAGGCGCGACAGTGGCGATCCCCAACGACCCGACCAACCTTGGTCGCGCGCTTTTACTGTTGCAAAAAGAGAAGCTAATTACTCTGAAAGAGGGAAAAGGGTTACTACCTACCGCGCTGGATATAACCGAGAATCCTCGTCATTTGCAGATTATGGAACTCGAGGGGGCGCAGCTCCCGCGCGTACTGGATGATCCCAAAGTTGATGTGGCGATTATCAGCACCACTTACATTCAGCAGACCGGGCTTTCTCCGGTGCACGACAGCGTATTTATTGAAGATAAGAATTCGCCGTATGTGAATATTCTGGTGGCACGGGAAGATAATAAGAATGCAGAAAACGTGAAGGAATTTCTGCAATCTTATCAATCGCCCGAAGTCGCTAAAGCGGCAGAAACCATCTTTAACGGTGGCGCGGTGCCTGGCTGGTAATTCTCACTCATGCCGCGCCGGACGATTTATTTTTCTGGCGCGGCGACGGGAATCCATTGAAATCAAAATCACCGATGACAGAATCAGCAGTGTGCCCAGCCAGTCCGGCAATGTGAACGTGATCCCCAGCAACAGCAAAGAGAGCAGCGCGCTACTTAATGGTTCTGCACAGCTCAAAATGCTGGC
This sequence comes from Escherichia sp. KS167_9B, assembly GCF_030295215.1. NCBI lineage: Bacteria > Pseudomonadati > Pseudomonadota > Gammaproteobacteria > Enterobacterales > Enterobacteriaceae > Escherichia > Escherichia sp. KS167_9B. Next base: position 4,411,179 of record NZ_AP025754.1, on the reverse strand, counting down.
TTTTGGCCCGCCAATGAGCTGTGCGCCTTTCAGATATAGACTAAAGGTTAGCGAAGTTCCGATTACCACCAGATAGAAAAACGCCAGAATCAGGCTGCCATTAACCACGAAGTTTGTTCCTTGCCCGGCATAGAAGGGCAGCAGGATTAGACCACCGATCAGCATACTCCAGCCGACGACCGGTAACGTGCCATAGCGGGCAATCAGCGTTGAGGGATAGGTGGTATAGAATGCAGCAGCAAATGCCGAGGCAATGCCCCAGAATAACGCGGCCGGAGAGATCGATAATGACGTCGGATTACCGTGTGTCACCAATAAAAAAGTCCCGATCAGCGATGTCAAAATAGCGCAAAAAACCAGAATGCCCGGGCGGGATTTACGCACCAGTGAGAACCAGGCGACGATAATCGTCGGTGAGAGGAATTGCAGCACCGTTGCCGTGGCAGCATTCGATTTTTCAATGGTTAGCAAAAAAGTGAGCTGTACGGTTAGCGCGCCAACCACGGAAAAAATCAGTAGGCTAATGGCATCTTTGTGATTGTTAATAATAGAAAAGATTTTATCGCCATGCACAAATGACAGCGTCAGCAGAATCAAACCGGCGAATATCAAACGCGTCATAGTCAAAAACTGCGACGACATCTGGCTTTGCTCCATGATGTATTGCGCGCAGACCCCTGAACTTCCCCACAACACGGCGGCAATCAGAACGTTCAGCATCCCCTTTCTGGTGGAACCCATTTTTCCCTCTGCATACTGTTTTGTCGTTTATGTATGCAGGCATGATAGCAAAAATGGCGAGGATGGCTCTGTTTGCGCCACGCCGATTTTTCTTAGCTCAGACTGGTGAGCTAAATATCTTTAATAAACAGCAGGCAAATCATCGCAATACCCAACATCCCTATCGCCAGCCAGAACAACGCGTGGTAGCTCCAGATTTCAACCATAATTCCGTCAACAGAGCCGGCGATAATCCAGCCGACGCGTGAGGTATTTGCATATAACGTTGTCGCAGAGCCTATTTTTTCAGGCATCAGATCCTGAAAATAAAGCATGCCGATACCACAGAGAATACCAAGGAAAATGGCATTTAGAATTTGCAATTCCAGCTCAACTGCCGGAGTCGTCGCCATGAGAACGCTGGCGTAAAAACACATACCACTCACGATAGCAATGAGCATTAATAGTCGCTTGCCAACACGTTTCATGTAATAGCCTGCGATTAACATCATCGGAATTTCCAGACCGGCAGCAATACCAATCATTTCTCCAGCCAGTTTATCGGTTAGATGCAGTTCATCAATAATAAATAGCGGCATATTTATCATGTAGAGATTATTCGCCGCCCACATCATTGAACAGACTACAAAAAGTAGCCGTGTATCTCGCTTTCTATGGATGGAGGGTAAAATTTCTACGGGTTGGGTAACGACAGGAATATTTCTTTGTATTGATGGCAAAAACAACCAGACTATTAAACCGCAAATAACAAATGCGATGGCAGCGGTGAGATACATCACTTTAAAACTAAATCCCATTGCCAGCTCATAAGCGAGCGGTGGCCCGATAACCCAGGCAAGCGAGATCTGAGCACGTAAAAATGTACTGAACATGACCGTCTCACGGCCTGTTCTGTCGGCGTGTTCACGGGCGAGGGCGAACATTTGCGGGTTTGCAGTGGAAGCAAAACTACTCAGAAGTACGCCCGTAGAGAGGAGAATGAAGTAGTTGCGATTCCACGCAAAAAGAGTGCAGGCCAACACTCCAAATAAGCAACATAGCAGGATCAGTAATTTACGGTCGCCTTGTTTATCGGAGTGCCTTGCCAGAAATTGACTGACCAGAATTCCCATAATAGCGCTACCGGTGAAGAAAAAACCTACCATTATAGGACGGGCTTTCAGTTCATCTGCGAGGAATATACTTAGGGTGGGAGTCTGGAGAGCGCCCGCAATACCAGTCAGAAAGGCGACAAGTAAAAATGCCGCGGCAGTGAGATCAAGTATTTTTGATGGAGTGGTAGCCATTTTTTGCATTCTTCTGAATCACCGGGCGACAAAATATAACTGAGTTACAAATAAGTACCAGTCGAATGAGTATTATATTAAGAATTTTTGAGTATCGCTGATACAACCAGAAAGCAATGCTAGCGCAATATTATAGGGCCAGCAATTGAGATTATTAGCAAAAGCATGTTAAGAATTAATCACCGAATTTATATATTAATTATAGTAAGGCAATGAGCTATTTTTGATAGTAAAAATAAAACAAGTTTATTTGATATATTAAATGAAAAAATTAATCTTGATGGCAGTCTGATTATTGGTGAAGTTTATAGGTCAGTTTTTTTCGCCAGCGGTTAAAGGAATAGAATCGTCGTATGAAAAAAGGGTGTTTTGGGGCGTGTAAAACAACATCTTCACCTTAATGGCGATACAGTTGGCTGAGAGTCAGCAGTGGGGGCAAATCACCTGCAAATAAACACGGCGCATGCTGGCGCGAATATCGCGGATGCGTTCGAGGACAGAAGAACCGACAGGCGGATTCTTCAGTCGCTCATCGTCCATCACAAAACCTTTGATCAGGTATTCCTGAAGCCGATTAAATATTGAGCAGTAGAAAATATCTGGATTGACTGTATTACAAGGGGTTGGAGAACGTCAGTAGAGGCAAACTGGCGGAAGATCACAGGAGTCGAACCTGCCCGGGACCGCTGGCGGCCCCAACTGGATTTGAAGTCCAGCCGCCTCACCGGAGACGACGATCTTCCGCGCCTCGATTGCTACATGGAGGCGGGGCGCATTATAGCTACTTCCTTGAGTTTCTACATCCCCCAGATCAGTTTTTTCCGCCTAATACATGCAGCGTATTATCACGAAAGCATTATAGTTCATATAAAACCCATACTTTACAATGATATATGAGCGTAATTTACGCTACCACGATCACATAAAACAAGAATCATAAATTAATAACCAGATATCGGAATATTCGCTCTCACAGGGATGGTTTACAAAATGCGTTATCGGTCTCAGCACCCCTATAGCATCAAGGAAAAGCAGATGAAGAGTGAAGTGTTGTCCGTTAAAGAGAAAATTGGTTATGGCATGGGAGACGCCGCCAGCCACATTATTTTCGATAACGTAATGTTATATATGATGTTCTTTTATACCGATATTTTTGGCATTCCTGCCGGATTTGTCGGAACCATGTTTTTGGTCGCTCGTGCACTGGATGCGATTTCCGATCCTTGCATGGGGTTGTTGGCCGATCGAACGCGCTCTCGCTGGGGTAAATTTCGTCCGTGGGTACTGTTTGGCGCACTGCCATTCGGGATCGTCTGTGTACTGGCCTATAGCACGCCAGATCTCAGTCTGAACGGAAAAATGATTTATGCAGCAATTACTTACACCCTACTTACCTTACTTTATACCGTCGTCAATATCCCTTACTGCGCATTGGGTGGTGTAATCACCAATGACCCGACTCAGCGTATCTCGCTGCAATCCTGGCGTTTTGTGCTGGCGACCGCGGGAGGCATGCTCTCTACTGTGCTGATGATGCCGCTGGTTAATTTAATTGGTGGTGATAATAAACCACTCGGTTTCCAGGGCGGTATCGCGGTCCTTTCCGTGGTGGCATTTATGATGCTGGCATTTTGTTTCTTCACCACTAAAGAACGCGTTGAAGCACCACCTACAACGACGTCTATGCGGGAAGATTTACGTGATATCTGGCAAAACGACCAGTGGCGTATTGTCGGTTTCCTGACCATTTTCAACATTCTGGCGGTGTGCGTACGCGGCGGGGCGATGATGTATTACGTCACATGGATTTTGGGTACGCCGGAAGTGTTTGTCGCTTTTCTTACCACTTATTGCGTGGGTAACCTGATTGGTTCCGCACTGGCGAAACCGCTGACCGACTGGAAATGTAAAGTCACTATCTTCTGGTGGACGAACGCCCTGCTGGCAGTGATTAGCCTGGCGATGTTCTTTGTTCCTATGCAGGCCAGCATCACCATGTTTGTCTTCATCTTCGTGATTGGTGTGTTGCATCAACTGGTGACACCTATCCAGTGGGTAATGATGTCCGATACCGTCGACTACGGCGAGTGGTGCAATGGTAAACGCCTGACCGGGATCAGTTTTGCTGGCACGTTGTTTGTGCTCAAACTGGGGTTGGCCTTCGGCGGCGCTCTTATCGGCTGGATGCTGGCTTATGGCGGATATGATGCGGCAGAAAAAGCGCAGAACAGCGCCACGATTAGCATCATTATCGCGCTATTCACGATTGTTCCGGCGATCTGTTACTTGCTGAGCGCGATTATCGCTAAACGCTACTACTCACTCACGACGCACAATCTGAAAACCGTTATGGAACAGCTGGCCCAGGGCAAACGCCGTTGCCAGCAACAATTCACCTCTCAAGAAGTGCAGAACTAAGGAACGGCAATGAAAATTAGCGACGGAAACTGGTTGATTCAACCTGGCCTCAATTTGATTCACCCGCTTCAGGTGTTCGAGGTTGAACAGCAGGGTAATGAAATGGTGGTCTATGCTGCCCCCCGTGATGTGCGTGAACGTACCTGGCAGCTTGATACGCCTTTATTTACGCTGCGCTTTTTCTCCCCACAGGAAGGTATTGTCGGTGTACGGATTGAGCATTTTCAGGGGGCGCTGAATAACGGTCCTCATTACCCGCTCAATATTTTGCAGGACGTGAAGGTCACAATCGAAAACACAGAACGTTACGCTGAGTTTAAAAGTGGCAACTTAAGTGCGCGTGTCAGCAAAGGTGAGTTCTGGTCACTGGATTTTCTGCGCAACGGCGAACGTATTACCGGTAGTCAGGTGAAAAATAATGGCTACGTGCAGGACACGAATAATCAACGAAATTATATGTTTGAGCGGCTGGATCTTGGCGTTGGCGAAACAGTTTACGGTCTGGGAGAGCGCTTTACGGCCCTGGTGCGCAATGGCCAGACGGTAGAGACCTGGAACCGGGACGGCGGCACAAGTACTGAACAGGCGTATAAAAATATCCCGTTCTATATGACTAACCGTGGTTATGGTGTACTGGTCAATCATCCCCAATGCGTCTCTTTTGAAGTGGGATCGGAGAAAGTCTCCAAAGTGCAGTTCAGCGTTGAGAGTGAATATCTCGAATACTTTGTTATCGACGGCCCGACGCCGAAAGCGGTACTTGATCGTTATACCCGTTTTACTGGTCGTCCGGCGCTGCCGCCCGCGTGGTCCTTCGGCCTGTGGCTAACCACTTCATTTACCACCAACTACGACGAAGCGACGGTAAACAGCTTTATCGATGGTATGGCGGAACGCAATCTGCCGCTGCATGTTTTCCACTTTGACTGTTTCTGGATGAAAGCCTTCCAGTGGTGCGATTTTGAGTGGGACCCGCTGACTTTCCCGGACCCGGAAGGGATGATCCGCCGCCTGAAAGCGAAAGGGCTAAAAATCTGCGTCTGGATTAACCCCTATATCGGGCAAAAATCCCCTGTCTTTAAAGAGTTACAAGAGAAAGGTTATTTACTCAAACGCCCGGACGGTTCGCTGTGGCAGTGGGATAAATGGCAGCCAGGTCTGGCGATTTATGACTTTACCAATCCGGATGCCTGCAAATGGTACGCCGACAAACTGAAAGGTCTGGTCGCGATGGGCGTTGATTGCTTTAAGACCGACTTTGGCGAACGTATTCCAACCGATGTTCAATGGTTTGACGGTTCCGATCCGCAGAAAATGCATAACCATTATGCGTACATCTACAACGAACTGGTGTGGAACGTGCTCAAGGAAACCGTTGGCGAGGAAGAAGCCGTCTTGTTTGCCCGCTCGGCCTCCGTCGGTGCGCAGAAATTCCCGGTACATTGGGGTGGCGACTGTTACGCTAACTACGAATCAATGGCGGAAAGCCTGCGCGGTGGTTTGTCTATTGGCCTTTCTGGTTTTGGCTTCTGGAGCCACGATATCGGCGGCTTTGAGAATACCGCTCCGGCGCACGTTTACAAACGCTGGTGCGCGTTTGGTTTGCTCTCCAGCCATAGCCGTTTACACGGCAGCAAATCTTATCGTGTGCCGTGGGCCTATGATGATGAGTCCTGTGATGTGGTGCGCTTCTTCACGCAACTGAAATGCCGCATGATGCCGTATCTGTATCGTGAGGCTGCTCGTGCGAACGCGCGGGGTACGCCGATGATGCGGGCCATGATGATGGAGTTTCCGGACGATCCGGCTTGTGATTACCTTGACCGTCAATACATGTTAGGCGACAACGTGATGGTTGCTCCAGTGTTCACTGAATCGGGCGATGTGCAGTTCTACTTGCCGGAAGGTCGCTGGACACACCTGTGGCACAACGATGAACTCGATGGTAGTCGCTGGCATAAACAGCAGCACGGCTTCCTGAGTCTGCCCGTTTATGTGCGTGATAACACCCTACTGGCGCTGGGCAACAACGAGCAACGTCCCGATTACGCGTGGCACGAAGGCACGGCATTCCAGCTCTTTAATCTGCAAGACGGGCATGAAGCCATCTGTGAAGTGCCCGCTGCCGATGGTTCCGTTCTTTTCACCCTGAAAGCGGCGCGTACTGGCAACACAATTACTGTGAATGGTGCGGGCGTGGCGAAGAACTGGACGCTGTGCTTGCGCAATGTTGTGAAAGTAAATGGTCTGCAAGGCGGTTCGCAGGCTGAAAGTGAGCAGGGGCTGGTGGTGACGCCTCAAGGGAATGCGCTGACAATTACGTTGTAATCTATTGAAGAATGCCGGATACGAATGGTTTTGTGTCGTATCCGGTAAATAATCTCACATCTGGTAATAAATATTTCTTCCATCGTATTTGCGAGCATGATCACGATTATTCATCGCGAAAATGTGATCTGTGCTGAAAAATATCCCTTAACCGCCTTGCTTTGTTTTATCACTGTCCGGATTACGGACAGATTTTAGTATTGTTGTGAAATTATTCTGCTTTATATTTACCCTCAGAGATGGCAACTGAAGCTCTTCCTCATGGGGCTTCTTAATCTGTGATAAGGGTAAAAAATGCAAATGATTACCTCGCGACAAAACAGATTATTACGATTCCTTCTACCACGAAGGGAATATACGACTATTGTTACGATTGCCGGCTATTTAAATGTTTCGGAAAAAACCATTCAACGTGATTTACGTTTACTTGAGCAATGGCTGGGGCAATGGAGAATAAATGTTGAGAAGCGTGCTGGCGCGGGTGTGATGTTAAGCGCGGAGAATATTGCTGATTTGCTGCATCTTGATCATTTGTTGGTGGCAGAATGTGAAGAGATTGATGGTGTAATGAATAATGCCAGGCGCGTTAAAATAGCGTCGCAGTTATTAAGTGAAACACCGAATGAAACGTCGATCAGTAAATTGTCAGAACGCTACTTTATCAGCGGAGCCTCTATTGTTAATGACCTGAGAGTAATTGAGTCCTGGCTTGCGCCGTTGGGGTTATCGTTGATCCGCAGCCCAAGTGGTACGCATATTGAAGGTAGTGAAGGGCAAGTCCGACAGGCAATGGCATTACTGATTAACGGCATTATTAACCATAATGAGCCGCAAGGTGTCGTGTATTCACGTCTGGATCCCGGAAGCTATAAAGCATTAGTCCATTATTTTGGAGAGGAAGAAGTGTTATTTGTCCAGTCATTGTTACTGGATATGGAAAATGAATTAAGTTGGTCTTTGGGAGAACCTTATTACGTTAACATTTTTACTCACATCCTTATTATGATGTATCGCAACACGCACGGGAATGCGTTATCAAGAGAAGAAGATCAAACCAGGCAATATGATGAAAATATCTTTAATGTTGCCAGTCAGATGATTCATAAGATAGAACAACGAATTGCACATACATTGCCCGATGATGAAGTCTGGTTTATTTATCAATATATCATTTCATCAGGTGTGGCGATTGATGGACAAAAAGATGTTAGCATTATTTCACATATGCAGGCCAGCAATGAAGCGCGTCTGATTACCTGGCGTTTAATTACGGTATTCAGTGACATCGTGGACTGCGATTTTAGTGAAGACAGCGCATTATATGATGGCTTGTTGGTTCATATTAAGCCGCTGATTAACCGTTTAAATTATCGCATTCATATCCGTAATCCATTGCTGGAAGATATTAAAGCAGAATTAGCGGATGTCTGGCGGTTGACGCAATATGTGGTGAATCAGGTATTTAAAACCTGGGGTGAGAATGCAGTGAGCGAGGATGAAGTGGGTTACCTGACCGTTCATTTTCAGGCTGCGATGGAGCGGCAAATTGCCCGTAAACGTGTATTACTGGTCTGTTCAACCGGAATCGGAACTTCGCATCTACTGAAAAGCCGTATTCTGCGAGCATTTCCTGAATGGACGATTGTTGATGTTATTTCAGCAGCGAATTTATCACAGGTTTTGCCTGACAATATCGAACTGATTATTTCGACCATTAATTTGCCTACAGTCACTATGCCGGTCGCTTATGTTACCGCTTTTTTTAATGATGCCGATATTAAGCGGGTCACTGAAATGGTGATTACGGAAAAATTACATCATGCGACGTCTCGGGTCGTTGAAATTTAATGTCAGAATTTTATGAGGTATGACGAATGGACATAACAAAAATCCTGAATACGAATCGCGTTATTTTAGATATGCAAGCGACGAATAAAGCGGAGGCGATTGAAGAATTAACTAATCTTCTCAAAAAAGATGGTGCGATCGATTGTCGGGAAACCTTTATTAAAGATGTCTGGCAGCGCGAAGCGGAAGGCTCGACTGGTTTTGAAAATCATATTGCGATCCCGCATGGTAAATCTTCAGCTGTGATTAATACTACGCTGGCAATTGGCCGTACCCGGCAGGATATTCCCTGGGAAACGCTGGATGGCAGTAGCGTGCGCTGTATTATTTTATTTGCGGTACGTCTTGAAGATCAAAATACCACCCATATCCGTTTACTTTCCCAGGTCGCGGGCGCGCTGGCGGATGATGACATCATAGAACAATTGTTAGTTGAGACGAGTCCGCAAAAAATCATTGATCTCTTTAGTCAGTATGCACAATCCGATGTCTGCTAAATAACAGGGAGTATGTCATGAATATTGTCTGTGTTGCCGCCTGTACGGCGGGTATTGCTCATACCTATATTGCTCGTGAAAAGTTAATCAAAGGAGCAAAAGCTCTGGGCCATACCATTAAAGTTGAAACCCAGGGAACCATTGGTACAGAAAATGAATTACAGGCGGCAGATATCTCTGCTGCTGACGTCGTGATTCTTGCTGTAGATGTGAAAATAAAAGGAGAAGAACGCTTCACCAATAAACGTATTGTGCGAGTAAAGACAGAGATTGTCATTAAATCGCCCGTTCAATTTCTTGAAAAGGTCGAAAAATCACTGGGAAACAAATGATCCTTATACTGGAGGGATCTTAATATGAAAGACAATAAAATTCCGGTTTCACAGGAAATTAAAAAACATTTATTAACCGGCATCTCGTGGATGATACCCCTTATTGTGGCCGCCGGGATATGTATTGCGTTGGGGCAAGTTCTTGGCGGTACAGATGTTGGTGAAAAAACAGGAACAATCCCGTGGATGCTTAATCAGATTGGCGGCTGGGGAATGGGGCTGATTGTGCCGCTGATTAGCGCGGCAATTGCCTATTCTATTGCCGATCGTCCTGGATTTGCCCCGGGCCTGATTGTCGGCTTTCTCTGCGGGCAAATCCATACCGGATTTATTGGCGGTATGTTGGGTGGTTTCCTGGTGGGCTACACCATTTTGCTACTTAAACGCTATATCCGCCTGCCGCAGTCGATGCAAGGACTCATGCCAGTCATGGTGTTGCCGGTATTAAGCACCATTATCGGTGGGCTGTTAATGATGACGCTGATTGGTAAACCCATCGCCTGGTTACAAGAAGCACTGATTCATTTGCTCGAGTCGATGCAGGGCGGATCGCGCTTCCTGATGGGGGCCATACTTGGCGCGATGGCAACCTTCGATTTCGGTGGTCCGGTAAATAAAACAATGTCGTTGTTTTCCGATGGCTTGCTGGTCAGCGGCGTCTATGGGCCAGAAGCCGTGAAATTTGTCGGCTCAATCATCCCTCCGTTTGGCATCACACTTTCGTTCTTACTGACACGCCATAAATACACCCGTGCGGAGCGCGAGGCGCTGAAAGCCGCGTTTCCGATGGGGATCTGCATGATCACTGAAGGAGTCATTCCAATCGCCGCGCGTGACTTGCTGCGAGTGGTGGGATCTTGTGTGGTGGCTTCTGCGGTAGCTGGCGGCTTGATCATGGTGTGGGGCGTGGAGAGTCCGGTTCCGCATGGCGGCCTGTTTGTTGTGCCTTTGTTCACCCATCCTCTGCTGTTTTGCCTGGCGCTGGGTATAGGCACGGTGATTTGTGGCGTGATGCTTTCACTCTGGAAGAAACCGGTAACGGAACGTGACGAAGAGTTTGACGAACTGAGCGATCAAAAGCTGAAAGATGAAGAGATCACTTTCACCCTCGAATAACCGGAGGCCCTATGTTTGCCGATATGAAAAGTATGGTGATGAAAGCCTGGCATGAACATTACGCCTTGCTGGCGATCAACTGTATGAATCTGGAAAGTGCTCACGCAGCTATCCGCGTGGCGGAGAAGAATCGCGCTCCGATCATTCTCAATCTCTATCAGGGGCATCTGGCGCATTTTCCTGCACCCGTCGCGGCGGCAGTGGTTAAAACGCTCGCGGAATCTGCCTCAGTACCGGTCGCTCTGGCGCTTGATCATGGCAAAAATCCGGACTGTATTCGTCAGGCGTTTCGTGCTGGTTTCAGCGGATTAATGATTGATGCTTCTGCTTTTCCCCTGGAGGAAAACGTGCGCCAGACCAGGGCGGTGGTGGAACTCGCCGCCGGCGCGCAGCTCTGCGTGGAAGGCGAACTGGGCCATCTGGCAGATGCGCCGCGTTACGACCAGGCCACCAATGCCGACCTGATGACGCAACCCACTGATGTGGAAACGTTTATCGCGCAGACAGGCATTGATCTACTGGCCGTCTCGGTAGGCACGGCGCACGGCATGTACGCGCCTGGTGTTGTACCTGCTATTGATTTTCAGCGTCTGGCGGAGATTTTCCACTGCTCGAGCGTGCCTCTGGCATTACATGGCGGTAGCGGTACGCCGTTCGATCAGCTCCAGCTCTGTACGACGCTGGGGGTAGCAAAAATCAACGTGGGGGCGGCCATTTTTGAACGGGGGAAATCCGCGCTCCTGCATACCCTCTGTCACGATATATCCATTGAACTGGTGGACGCGCTGAAAGCTATGGAACTGGCCTTCGAAGAAGCGGTTACACCGTATTTACAGGCGAGCGGCTCTATCGGCAAAGCCTGATTCATTTTCTGTCATGGCCTTTATGCCAGTGCAATAACGCACCGGCAGGGCGGACTACACGCTGAAACTGGAGATTTAACATGTTAGTTTCGATGAAAGAATTACTGCAACCTACCCGCCAGCACGGCTTTGCCATTGGCGCATTTAATGTGGCGGATAACTGTTTCCTTCGCGCAGTCGTGGATGAAGCAGAAGCGACAAATACTCCGGCGATTATTGCTATCCATCCCAGCGAACATGATTTTGTGGGCGATGCCTTTTTCGCTCACGTTCGCGAAATCACGCAGCGTAGTCCGGTGCCGTTTGTGCTGCACCTCGATCATGGCGCCTCTGTGGAGCACGTTTTGCGGGCGATTCGCTGTGGATTTACCTCGGTGATGATCGACGGTTCGCTGCTGCCGTATGAAGAGAACGTGGCGCTGACCGCAGAAGTGGTTCGCCTGGCTCATGCGGTTGGCGTGTCGGTTGAGGGTGAGCTGGGGACCATCGGACAAACAGGAACGTCAGTGGAAGGTGGAGTTTCACAAGTGACCTACACTGACCCGGCGCAAGCCGCCGATTTTATTGCTCGTACAGGGGCCGACACACTGGCGGTAGCGATTGGTACGGCACACGGCATCTATCCGAAAGGGATGCAGCCGAAGCTGCAAATGGACATTTTGCGCGACATTGCCGGGCGCATTGATATTCCATTGGTGTTGCACGGTGGTTCGGCAAACCCGGACGCGGAGATTGCTGAATCCGTTACGCTCGGCGTTGGCAAAATCAATATCTCCAGCGATATGAAATACGCCTATTTCCAGAAAGTGCGTGAAATTCTCGCTAAAGAGAGCTGGTGGGACCCGAACGTCATCTATCCGGATGCGATTAGCGCGGCGCGGGAAGTCATTCGCCACAAAATGAAACTGTTCGGTTCGCTCGGTAAAGCATCACTGTACTAAGCCAGAAGGGCGGGGTGACCCGCCTTTTACGCAACAAGGAACGAGATATGCACTATCTGGGGTTGGATATTGGTGGGACCAAAATCGCCGCCGTCGTCATGGATGCGCATGGCTGGGAGATTCGCCGTTACCGCTGCCCGACGCAAAAGTCGACATATCAACAATTTGTCTCATGCGTTGTGGCGCTTATCGAGCAGATTAGGCGGGACGTTCAACGACCGATGCTGACAGGGATCGCCTTACCCGGCAGTATCTCGCCACTCACTGGCCTGATTAAAAATGCGAATATTCAGGTGATTAACGGTCATGCGTTACAGGCTGATTTGCAGCAATTGCTTGGGCAACCGGTGGTGATAGCCAATGATGGTAACTGTTTCGCGCTATCAGAAGCTTGCGACGGTGCCGGGCAAGATTATGATGTGGTATTTGGTATTACGCTTGGCACTGGCTGCGGCGGTGGCATTGCCATCAAGCAACGACCGTTTATAGGGGCCTGGGGAAATGCTGCCGAATGCGGTCATATCACGTTGCCAGGCTATACGGAGCAGGAAGATGGTCCATCAGTCAGTTGCTATTGCGGCAAACACAACTGCGTGGAGTCGTTTGTTTCCGGCAGCGGTTTTAGTGAACGCTATCAACAGATGACTGGTAACTTGCTCATTCCTGCGGCGATTGTCACCCTGGCACAACGTGGTGATGCTTGTGCCATGCAGCAGGTGGCACGTTTTCGCCAACAGCTTGCCCGCACGCTGGCAACCATCGTTAACGTTGTTGACCCTGGCGTGATTGTGATCGGCGGCGGGCTTTCGAATGTGGAACTGCTTATCACCGATCTGAACGCAGAAGTCGCTCCACTGGTTTTCACCGATCAATTCACCACTCCCATTGTAAAAGCGCAGCACGGCGACAGTAGCGGAATGCGTGGCGCTGCCTGGCTTGCTATGCGCAACGGAGAAGCCAATGAAACGCTCACAAATTAATTATGTTATTGATAAAGCACATGCCATTGCGCAGACCTTCCGCGTTTGTTTGCCAGAGTTCGCCTATTTTACGGTGGATGACTGGCTGCAGCGGGAACGGGATAACTGGCAAGAAGTAGTCGACTTACAGCTCGGTTGGGATATCACCGATTTTGGTCGTGGTGATTTCAACCAAACGGGACTAACACTGCTAACGATGCGCAACGGCGCGCTGGGGTCGGCGGCATATCCAAAACCGTATGCTGAGAAAATGTTGCAGATCCAACAAGATCAGCAGACTCCCTGGCATTTTCACACCCACAAAATGGAAGATATCCTCAATCGGGGCGGTGGAGACTTATGCATGCAGTTGGCCTGGGCCAACGAAGCCAATCTCTGTGATGATCAACGAGTCATTACCGTGAGTGTTGATGGTCAGCGGCGTACCATGAAACCTGGTGAAACGCTGGTGCTAAAGCCGGGGCAGGGCATTTGCCTGCCGCCGCGTCTGTATCATCGCTTCTGGGCGGAAAAAGCGTTTGTTCTCGGCTGGGAAATTTCGATGGTAAATGATGACCAACACGATAATTATTTTCTTGAGCCGGGAGGACGTTTTCCGGCGATAGAAGAAGATGAACCGGTGAAATGGTTATTGTGCAGTGAGTATGGAATTTTGCGCTAATAACGGGGAACGCTAGCGCTGATATCCGCTAGCGTCCTTATTTTTACTGCACCGGCTCCGTCGACGTAACTTCACCACTGGAAACTGCGCCCGCATTCATGGTTTGAGTCACTTGCTGCTTTGTGGCATTCACGGCATGCAATTGCCCGCTAACCGTAGGTTTCAGCGGGACATTGACCTGAATATCGCCACTGGCGGTAAGCTGAATATTGCCGTCGCCAGTCAACGGTAGTTCAGGCCATCCCCACTGTTGCAAAATATTCACCGGCACACCGCGTCCATTCAGGCTGATATGGGTCTGACGTTGTGGCGTTTGTGAAACACTGGCGGTGGCTTCCAGAATGCCTTTTTCAGTAAATGCACTCAGTTCGCTGATATTCACCGTGCTGCTGTTGGCAGTTAGCGCCAGCGACGGACGACGGACATCAACACGATTAAACGTTGCGGCGGCGGCATTCAGATTCGCCGAGCCACTCCAGACGCCCCATTTATGATCGGTAACCAGCGTCAGATTGGCACCGTAACCATCGAGCGCGGTGAGCTGCCACGGGAAGTCAGGGTCGATATCAATGATCAGATTGCGGCTGGCGCTAAATCTCTTCAGTTGCAGGCTGTTTAACCAACCGGGTGTCGTTTCCATCCACAACTGTTGCCAGTTTTTTGGCAAGGTATATTCCAGTCCGGCAATTGCCGCATCATCAAGGATCAACATTTTCCCGTCACGCAACCAGTTCCCTGACGTTCTGACCATGCCCCCTTCCCAGCGGCTGGTGAACTGGCGCAGTGCTACGCCCTGCGGGGAAAATTCCGCGTTTATAATCGGGTCAAATAAATGCAGCGAACCATAAATGAACTCGCTGGCGTTCATCGACAGTTTGCCTTCCTGTGTCTGCCAGTCATCTTTACTGAAGGTCATGTTGCGCAAGCTGAGATCGAGGTCGGTCACCGCCCAGTCCGGACCTTGCAGACGAGCGTCAATGACTTCCAGGCGACCAATCTGCAACGACGGGACAGAGCGTAATGGCGCAAAGAAGTCGGTTAGCGATTTTTCGCTTTGTAGACGGATATCCGCCAGCCGCAGATTTTCCACTTGCCAGCTGCCGTCGGCGTTACGCTGCGCGTTTCCGGTTAATGTCCCGCGGGCGATGTCGGCACCCAGGTTAGTCAGCGTAACGCGATCGTTATCAATACTGCCTTCAATCAGTACATTGGTGGCAGGAACATCATTGAGCGAAAGCGATCCGGCACTAAACTGAATCTGCGCCTTCGTACCCAGCACTTTACCGGCTTCTGGTGACCACGGAACCACGCCACCATTTACCCGCTGCGCGCTCAGTTTCCATTCGCTATTCGGGCTATTAAACGCCATATCACGCAGTTGCAGACGATCGGCTTTGAACGGTAGCGGCGCGGTCTGGTCGGTGAGATTCAGCGTCCCGTTTTCCAGTAGGATGGTATCGACATGGCGTGGTTCGGTCAGTTGGCGACTGCTTAGCGCAATGTCGACACTTTTTGCCACCAGGGTCGCGGGCTGACCATCACGACCAAACGTGACGTTCTCCAGCACGATATGAGATGGCGCGGAAAAACGGTGATCCATCGCCCCGAAGGCCAGATGATAGTCGCTATTCTCGGAAACCCATGCGCTGATATGTTCTGCTCCCCAGCGGGTTTGCAGAAGAAAATAGAGGCCAGCGATCACCACTAACAGAGCGATGAGAATGTAGAGAAGCAGCTTCCCAATAAATTTCATGGTCTTCCATCCCGTGAAATGCACATAAGGGAGTTATGCACGATTTACGCGCAATCCTCAAGGCGGGAATGGTGAAAGAGGTGAGACTGCGGCGGTAATTATCTTACCGCCGCCAGTGAATTACTGTTTTTCTGGTGGGAAAATCAGATTCAGCACGATGGCAGTAATACCGCCCGCGGCGATCCCGGAGGAGAGCAGGTTTTTCAGCCATTCAGGGGCAAACTGCAAAATCAGCGGCTGCTGAGACACGCCCAGACCGACCGCCAGCGACAGCGCGATAATCAGAATCGCCCGACGGTTCAGCGGCTCACGAGAAACGATACGCACACCGGAGGCGGCGATGGTGCCAAACATTACAAGCGTTGCGCCGCCCAGAACCGGTTCTGGAATGTGTTGTACAAAACCACTCACTGCCGGGAACAGGCCCAGCACGATCAACATCAGTGCGACGACAAAACCGACATAGCGGCTGGCAACTCCGGTCAACTGGATCACTCCGTTGTTCTGTCCGAAGCAGGAGTTAGGGAAGGTGTTAAACACCGCCGAGACAAACGAGTTCAGGCCGTTTGCCAGCACGCCGCCTTTCAGGCGTTTCATGTACAGCGGACCGGACACTGGCTGTTCGGAAACGTCAGAGGTCGCCGTGATATCGCCAATGGTTTCCAGCGAAGTGATCATAAAGACCAGCATCAGCGGTAGCAGCAGACTCCATTCAATGCCAAGACCGTAATAGAGCGGCGTTGGCACCATAATCAGTTCTTGCGTCATCGGTTCGTTGCTTTCTGGCAACATGCCCATAAACCACGCCAGCGCATATCCTGCCGCCATCGCAATCACCAGTGAAGCCACGCGCAAATATGGGTTACGCTGACGGTTAAGCAGGATAATTAAGGCCAAGACCACGCCTGCCAGCAACAGATTTTTCGGTGCGCCGAAGGTGTTATCGCTCATGGCTGCGTAACCGCCGCCAATGGATGTTAGCCCAACCTGAATCAGTGACAGGCCGATAATCATCACCACAACGCCAGAAACCAGCGGCGTAATAATGCGGCGCGCCAGATGCAGAACGCGGGAGATCACCATCTCAGTGCAACTTGCCAGCATCAGCGTGCCGAACAAAGCCGCCATCATGGTAGGAACATCAGCACCACCAGTCTTAAGCGCTGTACCGCCCATAATCAGCGGGGCAACAAAGTTGAAGCTGGTGCCCTGAATAGACAACAGCCCGGAGCCAACCGGACCCCAGGCCTTAATTTGAATAATCGACGCCACACCGGAGGCAAACAGCGACATACTAATAATGTGTTGCGTGTCTTGTGCCGGTAAACCCAGCGCCTGGCAGATTAATAGCGCTGGCGTGATCACCGCAACGAACATCGCCAGCAGATGCTGACAGGCGGCAAACAGAGTTTGAGGAAGCGGCGGACGATCTTCAAGACGGTAAATCAGTTCGCTGTTTTGAGTCTGCGCAACCGGTTGCGCATTTTCTGACTCGAGGGTGGAAACAGACATCGAAAACAATCCCGTGGTAGCAAAGCGGGCATTTTAGCTGACCGAAAGAGAAAAGCAAACGTTTGCCACGGCCTCTGCTAAATATTTAAATGAGATAAATGCACTTTTTTATATAACTTTTGGTATTTTTCTGCTTAAAATCCATGCCATTTGTTCATTAACAGCTGAGAATTTGACCCAGGAAAGCATGACTCGATACCCGTCATATTTCATGAAGGTGCCACTGCGCGATGAAGTATGACGAGTATGAAAGAGTGATGCGGATACAAAGGAGTAACTATGTTTCATCTCGATACTTTAGCAACGCTTGTTGCTGCAACGCTGACGTTGCTGCTCGGGCGTAAGTTGGTCCATTCCGTCTCCTTTTTGAAGAAATACACCATACCGGAACCTGTTGCGGGTGGTTTGTTGGTGGCGCTGGCGCTACTGGTACTGAAAAAAAGCATGGGCTGGGAAGTCAACTTTGATATGTCCCTGCGCGATCCGTTAATGCTGGCTTTCTTCGCCACCATTGGTTTGAACGCCAACCTTGCCAGTCTGCGTGCCGGTGGGCGCGTGGTTGGCATCTTCTTGATTGTGGTTGTTGGTCTGTTGGTGATGCAAAATGCCATTGGCATTGGTATGGCTAGCCTGTTAGGGCTTGATCCGCTGATGGGGCTGTTGGCCGGTTCTATTACGCTTTCCGGCGGTCACGGTACGGGCGCTGCGTGGAGTAAATTGTTCATTGAACGTTATGGCTTCACCAATGCGACGGAAGTGGCGATGGCCTGTGCAACGTTCGGTTTGGTGCTGGGCGGCTTGATTGGCGGTCCGGTGGCGCGCTATCTGGTGAAACACTCCACCACACCGAACGGTATTCCGGATGACCAGGAAGTCCCGACGGCGTTCGAAAAGCCGGATGTGGGCCGCATGATCACCTCGCTGGTGCTGATTGAAACTATCGCGCTGATTGCTATCTGCCTGACGGTGGGGAAAATTGTTGCGCAACTTTTGGCTGGCACTGCTTTTGAACTGCCGACCTTCGTCTGTGTACTGTTTGTTGGCGTGATTCTGAGCAACGGTCTGTCAATGATGGGCTTTTACCGCGTCTTTGAGCGTGCGGTATCCGTGCTTGGTAACGTAAGCCTGTCGTTGTTCCTGGCGATGGCGCTGATGGGGCTGAAACTATGGGAGCTGGCTTCGCTGGCGCTGCCGATGCTGGCGATTCTGGTGGTACAGACCATCTTCATGGCGTTGTATGCCATTTTCGTCACCTGGCGCATGATGGGTAAAAACTACGATGCGGCAGTGCTGGCAGCGGGTCACTGTGGTTTTGGCCTTGGTGCAACGCCAACGGCAATCGCCAACATGCAGGCAATCACCGAACGTTTTGGCCCGTCGCACATGGCGTTCCTGGTCGTGCCGATGGTTGGTGCGTTCTTTATTGATATCGTTAACGCGCTGGTGATTAAACTGTATTTGATGTTGCCGATTTTTGCGGGTTAATTGATGAAGCGGCGGTATAAGTGCCGCCGCAACAAAGACAAATGTCTGATATGCTTCGCTTATCAAGTCTGCGTATTGATTCACAATTTATTGAATTTGTAGTTTTTTTGTAGGACGGATAAGGCGTTCACGCCGCATCCGGCAGGAAGGTAGGGTAACCTGAAATGGCGGTTTCTCACCGCCGCCTTTTACGCATTTGAGTAACGTTCTGTTTCTGGCATCCAGCGTTCTATCAGGGCTTTTGCCTGCTGTGGGTAACGTTCGTGAATATGGCGTGCCAGGCGCTGAACTTCCGGGATCATCGCCTGATCGCGCAGCAAATCCGCCACTTTAAATTCAGCATTACCCGTCTGACGCGTGCCTAACAATTCGCCAGGGCCGCGAATCTCCAGATCTTTTTGTGCAATCACAAAACCGTCGTTACTGTCGCGTAGCACTTGCAGGCGGATTTGCGCGGTTTTGGAGAGCGGCGTTTTGTAGAGCAGCACACAGTGAGAAGCCACCGCGCCACGACCTACACGCCCACGTAGCTGGTGCAACTGCGCCAGACCCAGACGCTCCGGGTTTTCGATGATCATCAGGCTGGCGTTAGGCACATCAACGCCGACTTCAATAACGGTCGTGGCAACCAGCAGGTGTAACTCGCCTTGTTTAAATGATGCCATGACGGCCTGCTTCTCGGCTGGCTTCATCCGTCCGTGTACCAGGCCAATATTCAACTCTGGTAGCGCCAGTTTCAACTCTTCCCACGTGGCTTCTGCTGCCTGCGCTTCCAGTAACTCTGACTCTTCAATCAACGTACAAACCCAGTACGCCTGACGACCTTCAGTCATGCAGGCGTGGCGCACGCGGTCGATAATGTCGTTGCGGCGGGTATCCGGGATAGCCACCGTCGTCACAGGCGTACGACCAGGCGGTAACTCATCAATGACCGAGGTATCGAGATCGGCATATGCAGTCATTGCCAGCGTGCGGGGGATCGGCGTGGCGGTCATGATCAACTGATGCGGATGGAAGCCCTGCTGCTGGCCTTTCTCCCATAACGCCAGACGCTGATGCACGCCAAAACGATGCTGTTCGTCGATGATCACCAGCGCCAGGCCGTTAAACTGCACCTGTTCCTGGAAGATGGCGTGTGTACCGACAATCATCTGCACCTGACCGCTGGCGATGGCTTCCTGCTGTGCCAGTCGTGCTTTACCTTTCTGTTTACCGGCGAGCCAGCCCACTTCGATACCGAGCGGAGCAAACCAGTTACGGAAGTTATTGGCGTGCTGCTCGGCGAGTAATTCGGTTGGTGCCATCAATGCCACCTGTTTGCCGTGCGCAATCGCACGCAACGCGGCGAGGGCGGCGACCAGCGTTTTACCGGAACCTACATCGCCCTGCACCAGGCGCATCATCGGCACATCCAGCGCCATATCGCGCTCGATCTCCGCCACCACGCGTGCCTGTGCGCCCGTTGGCTTGAACGGTAAGGCTGCGAGGAGTTTATTTTTCAGCGCGTCATTGGCGCTCAGCGGCTGGGCATGAAAACGCTGTGCTCCGGCACGTAAGGCTAACATGCTGAGGTTATGCGCCAGCAACTCTTCCAGAATCAGCCGGCGTTGTGCCGGATGCTGCCCGGTTTCGAGATCGCTAAGCTGTAGCGTCGGCGGCGGGCGGTGCAAAGTGCGCAACGCTTCCGGTAGCGTCATCATTCCTTGTGACAGTTCCGGCGGCAGGAGTTCTTCAATGGCGCAGGTGTCGAGCAGATCCAGCGCCTGGTCGGTTAATTTACGCAGCGTGGCCTGCTTTACGCCTTCCGTAGTTGGGTAAACCGGCGTTAGCGTTTCCTGCAACTCTGGCATACTGAGATCGCCCTGCACGCGGTATTCCGGGTGGATCATCTCTGCACCGTATTTACCGCGCTTTGCTTCTCCATAGGCCAGCACACGGCGGCCCGTCGCCAGGCTATTTTTCATTGCCGCGTTGAAATTGAAAAAGCGCATGGTGAGAATGCCGGAACCGTCGCTGATCTGGCAGGTCATCATCCGCCGACCGCCGAAGGAGATATTGCAATTCAGCACTTCGCCTTCCACCGTGGCGTAAACGCCCGGCAGTAGTTCACCGATGGGGTAGAGATGGGTGCGATCTTCGTAGCGCAGAGGAAGGTGTAAGAGTAAATCCTGCACGGTATGCAGATTGATTTTCGCCAGCTTATTACTTTGCGCCGCGCCAACGCCCGTTAGCGAACTGAGCGGAACAGCATCTAACAGGCGACCTTTCATGGCGCTTACCCTGCTGCCTGCATAGTGGCCCACCAGTCAGCATCGGCTTCAATTTCGCCTTGCTGATTAACGTGGGGGTAGGGCAGGCCTTTGCGTTTTGCGACTTTCGCCAGCACCGGATAGCCGCCTTCAAACAGCAGGCGTTGTTGCTCCGCTTCCGGCAACATGCTGTTTTCCCGCAGATACATGCCTGCGTTTTGCCGCTGGCGCTGGGCTTCGTAAAGAATAAGGGCTGAGGCAACGGAAACATTCAGCGACTGCACCATGCCGATCATCGGAATGATGATGTCCTGATCCGCCAGGGCTAACGCTTCCTGCGTGATACCCGTTTTCTCCTGACCCATCAAAATACAGGTCGGGCGGGTGTAATCAATTTCGCGGAAATCGACAGCGTTATCAGAAAGATGTGTAGCCAGAATCTGCATGCCCTGGCCTTTCAGATGGGCGACGGCATCGCCAATGGTACGGTGCGTTTTTACCTGTACCCAACTGTTGCTGCCAGCCGCAGCCGAAGCCATGGTGCGCATCCGACTGCCAGGCCAGACAGCATGAACTTCATGTACGCCAACGGCATCTGCAGTACGAATAATCGCAGAAACGTTATGAGGTTTGTGGACCTGCTCCATGCAGACGGTCAGATCAGGCTGCCGCCTGGCGAGCATTTCGCAGATGCGTGCATAACGTGTTGGGTTCATAAAACATTAATTTCGGTTTCGGGTGACTTTAATCACGTCTGGCATCACGCGGATTTTGCGCATGATATTCGCCAGATGCACACGGTCACGGGCAGTCAGACGAATAAAGGCGCTGTAGACGCGACCATCTTTTTCTTCTGTATTCAAACTTTGAATATTCGAGGTCGTGGTGTTAATTGCCGCCGTCAGGTTTGCCAGCGCGCCCTGATGATTGAACATCTCCACCTTGATTTCGGTGATGAACTCCTGTGCCGTCTCTTTATCCCATTCCACAGCCATAAATTTCTCTGGCTCTTTCTGGTAGCCACGGATGTTACGGCAGGATTCATGGTGGATCACCAGACCTTTACCGGGGCTGACGTGGGCGATAATCGGGTCGCCAGGAATAGGGCGGCAGCATTTCGCAAAGGTGATCAACACGCCATCAGCACCTTTAATTGGCAGATGTCCGTGACTTTGGGTTGCCGGTGGAATGGAACCGTCTCCCTGCTGCAGATTTTTCGCGACCACCACGCTCATTGCGTTACCAAGGCCGATTTCGGCCAGCAGATCGTCAAGCGTTGCCAGCTTCATGCGGTCCAGCTCGCGCTGAATATTTTCCGGCGGGATTTCATTGAGCTTACGGCTGCCACCCAACGCGTGATTGAGCAGACGACGGCCCAGGCTTACAGAATCATCACGCTTGAGGTTTTTCAGCAACTGACGAATTTTGGCGCGCGCTTTCGAGCTAACGACAAAGTTCAGCCATGCGGCATTCGGGCGAGCGCCCGGTGCGGTAATGATTTCAACGGTTTGGCCACTGGAGAGCGGCTGCGACAGCGGGTAAGGCTGACGGTCGACGCGAGCGCCCACGCAGGCATGACCGATATCGGTATGCACCGCATAAGCGAAGTCGACGGGCGTTGCACCGGCAGGCAGCTCTACAATGCGCCCTTCCGGTGTGAAAACGTAAATCTCATCCGGGAAGAGATCGGATTTAACGCTCTCGATAAATTCAAACGAACTACCGGCACTCTGTTGCAGCTCCAGCAGGCTTTGCATCCAGCGCTGGGCGCGGATTTGTGCAGTCGTGCTGGTTTCGCCGTGCTCTTTATAAGCCCAGTGCGCGGCAACACCCATCTCCGCCATCTGATCCATATCTTCGGTACGGATCTGGACTTCAACCGGCACGCCGTGCGGGCCAATCATCGAGGTGTGCAAAGACTGATAGCCGTTCGCTTTTGGAATAGCGATGTAGTCTTTCACGCGACCCGGACGCGGCTTGTACAGGCTATGCATTTGCCCGAGCACGCGATAACAGGTGTCGGAATCATTGACGATCACGCGGAAGGCGTAGATGTCCATGATCGAGTGAAAACGCTGCTCTTTGAGCACCATTTTGCAGTAAATCGAATAAAGATGCTTCTCGCGACCACTGACGCGGCACGGTATTCCCGCTTCCTGCAAACGCCCTTCGATTTCCGAGAGGATTTTTTGGATCATCTCTTTACGGTTGCCGCGTGCGGCTTTCACCACTTCTTTGATTACGCGGTAACGGTTGGGATACAGCGCCTCAAAACCCAGCTCTTCGAGTTCGGTTTTAATGTGGTGGATACCTAAACGGTGTGCCAGCGGGCTGTAAATTTCGAGGGTTTCACGGGCGATGCGGCGACGTTTGTCCGGGCGAAGTGAGCCCAGCGTGCGCATATTGTGGGTACGGTCAGCAAGTTTGATGAGAATGACGCGGATATCCTGCACCATCGCCATAATCATCTTGCGAAAGTTTTCGGCCTGCGCCTCTTTCTTATCGCGGAACTTGAGTTTATCAAGTTTCGACACCCCCTCTACCAGCTCGGCGACGCTTTTACCAAAAAGCTGTTCCATGTCCTGGTAGGTGGCGGGTGTATCTTCAATCACGTCATGCAGCAGCGCCGCCATTAGCGTTTCATAGTCGAGTTTCATCTCGGCCAGAATGCAGGCAACCGCTACCGGGTGCGTGATATAGGGTTCACCGCTTGAACGTGTTTGCCCCTCGTGAGCATCACGTGCAACGAGATACGCCTGCCGCAGACGCTTGATTTGGTCTTCCGGCAGGTAGGTTTGAATCAGTTGATTCAGGCTTTCAAACAGATACAAGGGCGACCCGCTTTGTGATTAACGACGACCTTCAGCAATAGCGGTAACGGCTTGTAATTCAGCGGCTTCCTGCTCTTGCTGTTCCTGGCGTTCGCGAACGTCGAGGATCTGGTTGTTGATCAGACCTTCTTCGATTTCGCGCAGCGCGATTACTGTGGTTTTATCGTTTTCTTCCGGTACCAGCGGATCCTTTCCGCCTACCTGCATCTGACGAGCGCGACGCGCGGCGACCAGTACCAGGTCAAAACGGTTACCAATTTTCTCTACAGCGTCCTGAACAGTTACGCGTGCCATACTTAAAAAGCTCCACAGGTGAAGAAATGACTGGGCATGATACTGAAATCAGGTTCAGTCTGCCAACAATTTGCTGATTAAAGCGTCATGACGCTGCTTTTGGCGGCTCATGCGCAGACGTTCGGCGCGAATAATGGTCTTCAAATCGGTCAACGCGGTATCGAAGTCATCATTCACAATCAGGTAATCATATTCGGCGTAATGGCTCATTTCTGCAACAGCTTGCGCCATACGCTTTGCAATGACCTCTTCGCTGTCCTGACCGCGACCGCGTAGACGGCGGTCCAGTTCAATTTTGGACGGCGGTAAAATAAAGATACTCCGCGCGTGCGGCATCTTCTGGCGAATTTGCTGCGCGCCCTGCCAGTCGATATCGAGAAAAACATCGACACCGGTCGCCAGTACTTGCTCAATGGCCTCACGCGAAGTGCCATAGTAATTACCAAAAACTTCTGCGTGTTCCAGGAACGCATCTCTGCTAATCATTTCTTTAAATTCATCATGATTAACAAAGAAATAATGTTCACCGTGGACTTCACCAGGACGCGGTTGGCGTGTGGTGTGTGAAACAGAAACCTGGGTGTCATACAACGGTTGGGTTTTTAATAAAGCCTGAATCAGGCTGGATTTACCCGCGCCACTGGGGGCAGAAACAATATAAAGCGTGCCTTGAGCCATGAGTATCTTTCGTATGTGATTAGCGAAATAAAGCCTACATACGAGCTTATTATACACGGCGCGGCCATGTGACGTAGCCCTTGCTCACACTTTTTGCGCAAAGTTGTTGCGTTTTGCGTAGCTGCTTCCGCATTTGCCTGTGATTCACTGCAATAAAGACGATTCTCAGGAAGCGTCCTCGCAGACTCCGTTTTTGCCACTCGGCTTTGCTTTCATCACGTTGTATATCTGCCTGACTATCTACAGCGGAGGTGATGATGAAAGTATGGATGGCGATATTAATAAGTATCTTGTGCTGGCAATCATCGGCGTGGGCGGTCTGTCCGGCCTGGTCGCCAGCCAGAGCACAGGAAGAAATTTCCCGCCTGCAACAGCAAATAAAACAGTGGGACGATGACTACTGGAAGGAAGGGGAAAGTGAGATTGAAGACGGTGTTTACGATCAGTTAAGCGCCCGTCTCACGCAGTGGCAACGCTGTTTTGGGAACGAGTCCCGCGACGCGATGATGCCACCTTTGGCAGGCACAGTTATGCATCCAGTTGCGCATACAGGCGTGCGTAAATTAGCGGATAAAAATGCACTACGTCTTTGGATGCGTGAACACAACGATCTTTGGGTGCAACCGAAAGTCGATGGCGTTGCGGTAACCCTGGTTTATCGGGACGGGAAACTGAACAAAGCAATCAGTCGCGGCAATGGCCTGAAAGGGGAGGACTGGACGCAGAAAGTTAGCTTAATTCCCTCTGTGCCGCAAACCGTTAGCGGGCCTTTAGTCAATAGTACACTTCAGGGGGAAATATTTCTCAAGCGCGAGGGGCATATCCAACAACAAATGGGGGGAATAAATGCCCGCTCAAAAGTTGCTGGTCTCCTGATGCGCCAGGGGAATAGCGACACGCTGAATTCACTGGGCGTTTTTGTCTGGGCATGGCCGGATGGAACGCAGTTAATGACCGATCGTTTACAGCAGCTGACTACCGCAGGTTTTACTCTAACGCAGACGTATACCCGTGCGGTTAACAATGCTGATGAGGTTGAGCGCATACGCAATGAGTGGTGGAAAGCGAAATTACCCTTCGTCACCGATGGCGTGGTTGTACGAGCGGCTAAGGAACCCGAATCTCGCCATTGGCTGCCGGGCCAGGCAGAGTGGCTGGTGGCCTGGAAATATCAACCTGTAGCTCAGGTTGCCGAAGTGAAGGCGATTCAGTTTGCGGTGGGCAAGAGCGGTAAAATCTCGGTGGTTGCGTCACTTGTGCCTGTCATGTTGGATGATAAAAAAGTTCAGCGGGTGAATGTTGGTTCCGTCAGACGCTGGCAGGAGTGGGATATTGCGCCTGGTGATCAGATCCTCGTCAGCCTTGCCGGGCAGGGTATTCCTCGCATTGATAATGTGGTCTGGCGCGGTACAGAACGCACAAAACCGACACCACCAGAAAACCGCTTTAACTCGTTGACCTGCTACTTTGCTTCTGATGTTTGTCGGGAACAGTTCATTTCACGCTTAGTCTGGCTGGGGTCAAAACAGGTTCTGGGGCTGGATGGCATTGGTGAGGCTGGCTGGCGCGCGCTGCATCAGACTCATCGCTTTGAGCATATCTTTTCCTGGCTTTTATTAACGCCAGAGCAATTACAGAACACGCCGGGGATCGCGAAAAGTAAAAGCACACAGTTATGGCATCAGTTTAATCTGGCTCGTAAGCAGCCTTTTACTCGCTGGGTGATGGCAATGGGAATACCACTAACCCGGGCGGCGCTTAACGCCAGTGATGAACGGTCCTGGTCGCAACTTTTATTTAGCACAGAACAGTTCTGGCAGCAGTTGCCGGGGACTGGATCGGGGCGCGCCAGACAGGTTATTGAATGGAAGGAAAATGCGCAAATCAAGAAGCTGGGCAGTTGGCTGGCCGCCCAGCAGATCACAGGTTTTGAACCTTAGTGACCTTCGTGGCTGTAGTAAAAGACCGGTAATCCCAGCTTAAGACGTAGCGCCAGTAAACGGGCAAAAAAGCCGAATACCAGGGTGGAGATAATCACCACATCATGGTTAGAAACATAGTGTAGCAGCGCGATGTACAGCACGGCGGAGGCAAATGAGACACCGGCATACAACTCTTTCTGGAATACCAGTGGGATGCGTTTACAGAACATATCGCGCAAAACGCCGCCAAATACGCCGGTCGTCACAGCTGCGACAACGGCAATGATCGGGCCGTGTCCCATATCCAGTGCAACCTGTGCGCCAATGATAGAAAAGACCACCAGTCCGAGCGCATCGAGCACCAGAAACACTTTGCGCAGGTAAGGCATTACAGGAGCAACGATAGTGGTGAGTACTGCGGCGGTAGCGACGATAATCACATATTCCGGGTGTTTGACCCAGCCGAGCGGATAGTGGCCCAGCAGAATATCGCGCACTGACCCTCCGCCAATTGCCGTGGCGGTCGCAATAATAATTACGCCAAATGTATCCATGCGCCGTCGTCCGGCCGCCAGCGCCCCCGTCATGGCTTCGGCAGTAATGCCAACCAAATACAAAATGTGTAACAGCATGGTTCTCTCCCTAAAAATCTGTCTGGCAGGGTAGCGATTTGTGCGCATTGTCACGATTGAGATTTTTTAAGGTGAGAGGGAATTGATAACTTGTAGTTATGTGAAATTGTTATTTTCTGTAGTGTGAATGCATTATTCTGATTTCGTGATAAGTAAAATGCATTAGAAAAAGTATGGAGTAATTAAACGTGAGGACGAAACTATATGCGTAGCGCCGCTGTAATTTACAACGGCCTACGGAGATATGTTGTTTACTCAATATTCTGGATTTGCTCGCGCATCTGCTCGATCAACACTTTCAGCTCGATGGCAGAGTTTGTCACTTCGGCATTGATAGACTTCGAGGCCAGGGTGTTTGACTCGCGGTTGAACTCCTGCATCATAAAGTCCAGACGACGACCAACGGCTTCTTTTTTCTTCAGAATGTTGTAGGTCTCTTTAACATGCGCTTCGAGGCGGTCCAACTCTTCGGCAACGTCAATTCGTTGTGCCAGCAGAACCAACTCCTGCTCCAGACGGTTGTTCTCCAACTGAACCTGAGCATCTTCCAGCTTAGCGACCAGACGCTCACGCTGCCATTGCAGGATTTCCGGCATATGGGCGCGGACTTTGACCACTTCGGCGGTAACGCCTTCCAGACGCTGCTCGATCAATGCTTTCAGCGCCTGACCTTCGGTTTCGCGCGCGACGATAAAGTCATCCAGCGTACCATCCAGCGCCGCGAGAATTTCAGCAGCAATCGCGTCGAGATCCTGCTCCTGGGCTGCCATCACGCCTGGCCAACGGAGAATATCAACCGGGTTGATTTCCCCTTCGTCACTCTGCATTTTTACCCAGTTCGCGGCAGTTACCAGCTGTTTAGCCAGTTTTTCGTTGAGGATCAGCTCACCTTGTGCGCTGACATCTGGCTCATAGCGCAGGGTACATTCCACTTTACCACGCGTCAGGCGAGAACGAATACGCTCGCGAACGACAGGTTCAAGGCTACGGAACTGCTCCGGCAGACGAAAGTAAGTTTCCAGATAACGCTGGTTTACCGAGCGCATTTCCCAGGTTGCGCTCCCCCATTCACCCTTGATTTCACGCCGGGCGTAGGCGGTCATACTGCGGATCATAGACGTTCCTGTTTATAAAAGGAGAGGTGGAAGGATTATAGCCATCGATGCCTTGTCAGGATAGGAATAACCGCCGGAAGTCCGTATAATGCGCAGCCACATTTGTTTCAAGCCGGAGATTTCAATATGCGTCCAGCAGGCCGTAGCAATAATCAGGTGCGTCCCGTTACCCTGACTCGTAACTATACAAAACATGCAGAAGGCTCGGTGCTGGTCGAATTTGGCGATACCAAAGTGTTGTGTACCGCCTCTATTGAAGAAGGCGTGCCGCGCTTCCTGAAAGGTCAGGGCCAGGGCTGGATCACCGCAGAATACGGTATGCTGCCGCGTTCTACTCATACCCGTAATGCCCGTGAAGCGGCGAAGGGTAAGCAGGGCGGCCGCACGATGGAAATCCAGCGTCTGATCGCTCGTGCATTGCGCGCCGCAGTAGATTTGAAAGCCCTCGGTGAGTTTACTATTACGCTGGACTGCGACGTACTTCAGGCTGATGGCGGCACCCGCACTGCTTCTATCACCGGTGCTTGTGTTGCACTAGCCGATGCCCTGAATAAACTGGTTGAAAATGGCAAGCTGAAAACCAACCCGATGAAAGGGATGGTAGCCGCGGTTTCTGTCGGGATTGTGAACGGCGAAGCGGTTTGCGATCTGGAATACGTTGAAGACTCTGCCGCTGAAACGGACATGAACGTGGTGATGACCGAAGACGGGCGCATCATTGAAGTGCAGGGAACGGCGGAAGGCGAGCCGTTTACCCATGAAGAGCTACTCACCTTGTTGGCGCTGGCCCGAGGGGGAATCGAATCCATTGTAGCGACGCAGAAGGCGGCGCTGGCAAACTGATTTTTAAGGCGACTGATGAGTCGCCTTTTTTTTGTCTGTAGAAAAGTAAGATGAGGAGCGAAGGCATGAAACCATATCAGCGCCAGTTTATTGAATTTGCGCTTGGCAAGCAGGTATTAAAGTTTGGCGAGTTTACGCTGAAGTCCGGGCGCAAAAGCCCCTATTTCTTCAACGCCGGGCTGTTTAATACCGGGCGCGATCTGGCACTGTTAGGCCGTTTTTACGCTGAAGCGTTAGTGGATTCCGGCATTGAGTTCGATCTGCTGTTTGGCCCTGCTTACAAAGGGATCCCGATTGCCACCACAACTGCCGTGGCGCTGGCGGAGCATCATGACCTGGACCTGCCGTACTGCTTTAACCGCAAAGAAGCAAAAGACCACGGTGAAGGCGGCAATCTGGTTGGTAGCGCGTTACAAGGACGCGTAATGCTGGTGGATGATGTGATCACCGCCGGAACGGCGATTCGCGAGTCGATGGAAATTATTCAGGCCAATGGCGCGACGCTTGCTGGTGTATTGATTTCGCTCGATCGTCAGGAGCGTGGTCGCGGCGAGATTTCGGCAATTCAGGAAGTTGAGCGTGATTACAACTGCAAAGTGATCTCTATCATCACCCTGAAAGACCTGATTGCTTATCTTGAAGAGAAGCCGGAAATGGCGGAACATCTGGCGGCGGTTAAGGCCTATCGCGAAGAGTTCGGCGTTTAAAAATATGCGCTGCGCAGGTTTTTACTGTGCGCAGCGTGATGCGGTTTAAGATATCGTGTTAATCTGCTTTCGCCAGCAGTGGCAATAGCGTTTCCGGCCTTTTGTGCCGGGAGGGTCGGCGAGTCGCCGACTTAACGCCAGTAGTTTGTCCAGATACTCAAAGTCGCTCCATTGTACTTAAGTACGCTTCGCGTACGTCGCGCTGACGCGCTCAGTACAGTTACGCGCCTTCGGGATAGTTTGAGGGTATTGCCGCTGTTGGTGCCTCTTTTGGTCGCCGTGATGTGGAGAGTGGAATGGATGCTACCCGGATAACCCTTCTGGCGCTTGATTTGTTCGGCTCGCCGGGCTGGAGCGCCGATAAAGAAATACAGCGGCTGTATGCGCTCAGTAATCATGCCGCACGCCATTACCGACGGATTATTCTTTCTAAGCGTCACGGCGGTCAGCGGGTGGTGTTAGCCCCTGATTACTTGCTCAAAACCGTACAGCGCAACATTCTTAAGAACGTCCTTTCACAATTCCCTCTTTCCCCTTTTGCTACCGCCTACCGACAGGGTCGCCCAATCGTCAGCAACGCGCAGCCTCACTGCCAACAGCCGCAGATCCTTAAACTCGATATCGAAAACTTTTTCGATAGCATTAGCTGGTTACAGGTCTGGCGTGTGTTTAGCCAGACCCAGTTGCCACGCAATGTGGTAACCATGCTGACCTGGCTTTGTTGCTATAACGACGCGTTACCGCAGGGGGCGCCAACTTCGCCTGCCATTTCCAATCTTGTGATGCGCCGTTTTGATGAGTGCATAGGGGAATGGTGTCAGGCTCGGGGAATTACCTACACCCGCTACTGCGATGACATGACCTTTTCTGGTCACTTCAATGCCCGCCAGGTTAAAAATAAAGTATGCGGATTGTTAGCGGAGCTGGGCCTGAGCCTCAATCAACGCAAAAGTTGCCTGATAGCTGCCTGTAAGCGCCAGCAGGTAACCGGGATTGTTGTTAATCACAAGCCACAGCTTGCCCGTGAAGCGCGCCGGGCGCTGCGTCAGGAAGTACACTTGTGCCAAAAATATGGCGTTATTTCGCATCTTAGTCATCGTGGTGAACTTGATCCTTCTGGCGATCTCCACGCACAGGCAACGGCGTATCTTTATGCTTTGCAGGGAAGAATAAACTGGTTATTGCAAATCAATCCTGAGGATGAGGCCTTTAAACAGGCGAGGGTGAGTGTAAAGCGAATGCTGGTGGCATGGTAAGAAAAGCGTCAGGCAGACGTTTCTGCCTGAACGTTTGGGAGAATTACTGCAACTGCGCAGCAATTAGCGGCCAGCGGGCGTCAAAGTCATCCGTCGGGCGGTATTTAAACTCGCTGCGGACAAAGCGTGACAGCATACCTTCACAGAAGGCCAGGATCTGGCTTGCCAGCAGGGTTTCGTCGGTGGTGTAACCTTCACCCTCACGCATTCTCTTTTCACGCAATACCTGACGCAACTGCGCTTCAATACGCTCGAATAGCTGGTTGATGCGCCCTTGCAGGCGATCCTGTTCAAACATTAGTGCATGACCAGTGAGGATGCGGGTCAGGCCAGGATTACGCTCACCAAAACCGAGAAGCAGCAACACAATCAGACGCAGGCGCGCTGTGGTGTCTTTCTCATCTTTCAGAATCAGATTGATGCGAGTAATCAGGCTATCTTCGATAAACTCAATCAGGCTATCGAACATGCGGGTCTTACTGGGGAAGTGGCGATACAGTGCCGCTTCGGAAACGCCGACAGAGGCGGCCAGTTTTGCCGTCGTGATACGTTGGCTTCCATCGCTGGATTCCAGCATCAGCGCCAGAGACTGAAGTATTTCCTCGCGACGGTTCCTTTTCGCAGTTTGTTTTTCTGCCATGTTACAAAATACCCCTGAAAATAAGCACTTGCCAGGCGGCACCCACGCTATGACCGCAAACGAAATGTTTGCGGCTATGTTATGACGTTATTCGGATGCGTAGTGTTACTGACGACCAGAGTGACCAAAGCCGCCTTCACCGCGGTCGGTGGCGTCGAAATCTTCCACCAGATTAAATTCAGCCTGTACTACCGGAACAAAAATCATCTGGGCGATGCGTTCGCCAGGTTGAATGGTGAAGCTGTCCTGACCACGGTTCCACACGGAAATCATCAACTGGCCCTGATAGTCAGAATCGATCAATCCTACCAGGTTACCAAGCACGATACCGTGCTTATGTCCCAATCCGGAGCGCGGCAGCATCATTGCCGCCAGTGAAGGATCGGCAATATGAATCGCCAGCCCGGTCGGAACCAGCGTAGTGTCACCCGGAGCCAGTTCTACGGCGTCGTCGAGACAGGCACGCAGGTCAAGTCCGGCAGAGCCAGAGGTGGCATAAGTCGGGAGCGGAAATTCCTTCCCAACGCGCGGGTCCAGAATCTTAACGTCGATTTTTTTCATCATAACGGGTCACGATCTCGTCGAGTAATAATTGGCCAAGGAGCTCTTTGCGCTCAAGCGGTAAGACTTTATCTCCGTCCTGCCAGAAAAGGTGTAATGCGTTGTTGTCGCTGTTAAATCCTTGAGTTGGCTGGGAAACATCGTTCGCGCAGATCAGATCAAGGTTTTTACGGATACGTTTTTGCCGGGCGTATTCTTCCACATTATTTGTTTCGGCGGCAAATCCAACGACGTAGGGTCGATGGTCTTTTAGTGCGGCAACGCCTGCGACGATATCGGGGTTTTTAACCATTTTTATTGTTAATTCATCACCCTGCGTGGCCTGCTTTTTGATTTTCTCTGGGGCTACGGTAGCTGCGCGATAATCCGCCACGGCGGCGCAACCGATAAAAATATTTTGCTGCTGTACAGAAGCATTTACGGCGGCTTCCATTTCCAGCGCAGTCATTACATCAACACGTTTAACAAACGGTGGCGTCGGTAGCGAAACCGGACCTGATACCAGTGTGACGTTCGCGCCACGACGGGCAGCAGCAGCAGCGATAGCAAACCCCATCTTGCCGGAGCTGTGATTAGAGATATAACGCACCGGGTCAAGCGGTTCACGCGTCGGGCCGGCGGTAATCATAATGTTCAGATGTTTCAGGTCGTTGACGGGCGAAAAATGTGCTACCGCCATATCAACAATGGTTAACGGATCGAGCATTCGCCCAGGGCCGATATCACCACAAGCCTGACTGCCGCTATCTGGCCCCCAGATGAGCAAACCACGCGAGGCAAGCAGCTCTAAATTATGCTGCGTGGCAGCTGCACGGTACATCTGCTGGTTCATGGCGGGCAGCACGGCTACAGGCGCAGGTGTAGCCAGGCAAATCGTCGATACCAGGTCATTCGCCATTCCGGCAGCAACACGGGCAATCAAATCTGCCGTGGCAGGGGCGAGAATCACTAAATCAGCCCATTTACCCAGCTCAATATGGCCCATAGCGGCTTCGGCTGCCGGGTCAAGCAGACTGTCGGAAACGGGATACCCCGAAACTGCCTGCAAGCTAAGTGGGGTAATAAAGGCTTTTGCCGCTTCGGTCATGGCTACGCGGACGTCGGCCCCGCGATCGCGCAAACGACGCGCCAGTTCAGGGGTTTTATAGGCAGCAATACCGCCGCTGACGCCGAGAACGATTTTTTTACCGGCCAGGCTCATGATGATTTTTCCTGTTGGGTGACACCAGAAGTTGGCGATTTTATCACAATACTTTTGTTGTCGTGCCTTCACCTGAAAATCACTTTGCGAGGCGCTTTCCAGGATTGAAAACTGACCGTCGATTTAACGGAACGGCTATGACAGGATGCGAGCACCACAAAGGAGGTGAAGGTGAAAAACAATGCACAGCTGTTGATGCCGCGCGAAAAAATGCTGAAGTTTGGCATTGGTGCGTTAACGGATGTTGAGCTGCTGGCGCTATTTCTGCGTACCGGAACGCGCGGTAAAGATGTATTAACCCTGGCAAAAGAGATGCTGGAGAATTTCGGCTCTCTTTATGGCTTGTTAACCTCTGAATATGAACAATTTAGCGGTGTTCATGGAATTGGTGTGGCGAAGTTCGCTCAGTTAAAGGGGATTGCTGAACTGGCGCGGCGTTACTACAACGTGCGGATGCGTGAAGAAAGCCCTTTACTCAGCCCGGAGATGACGAGGGAATTTTTACAAAGCCAGCTCACGGGCGAGGAGCGGGAGATCTTTATGGTGATCTTTCTCGACTCCCAACACAGGGTTATAACGCATAGCCGTCTTTTTTCCGGCACGCTAAACCATGTTGAAGTCCATCCTCGGGAAATTATCCGCGAAGCGATAAAAATAAACGCCTCGGCGCTGATCCTTGCACATAATCACCCTTCGGGTTGTGCTGAACCCAGTAAAGCGGATAAACTCATTACCGAACGGATAATAAAAAGTTGTCAGTTCATGGATTTACGCGTGCTCGACCATATCGTGATTGGGCGTGGAGAGTATGTTTCTTTTGCCGAACGCGGCTGGATTTAACCCGCTATGCGCGATCCTTCGGGATCTTTGTCTGTTCGGGACTTGAGCACATCGCTGAGTCAGCGTATACTACGCCACCTTTGAGAATCTCGGGTTTGGCATTTGGGCCTGGCAATCGAGAGTTCACATAGAACTGCGATGACCGGGCTGTAAAGCCTGACGAGGCGCCAATACCCCATACGAAGCTCGAGCTAATTTGATTTTTGGAGAATAGACATGTCCCGAGTCTGCCAAGTTACTGGCAAGCGTCCGGTGACCGGTAACAACCGTTCCCACGCACTGAACGCGACTAAACGCCGTTTCCTGCCGAACCTGCACTCTCACCGTTTCTGGGTTGAGAGCGAGAAGCGTTTTGTCACCCTGCGCGTATCTGCTAAAGGTATGCGTGTAATCGATAAAAAAGGCATCGATACAGTTCTGGCTGAACTGCGTGCCCGTGGCGAAAAGTACTAAGTACTTAGAGGAAATAAATCATGGCTAAAGGTATTCGTGAGAAAATCAAGCTGGTTTCTTCTGCTGGTACTGGTCACTTCTATACCACTACGAAGAACAAACGTACTAAGCCGGAAAAACTGGAACTGAAAAAATTCGATCCAGTTGTTCGCCAGCACGTGATCTACAAAGAAGCGAAAATCAAATAATTCTCGCTTTGATGTAACGAAAAACCTCGCTCCGGCGGGGTTTTTTGTTATCTGCTTGCCCCCATATTGACTGCATCTGTTGATTCCTGGAGATGCTATGCCTGAATTACCCGAAGTTGAAACCAGCCGCCGCGGCATAGAACCGCATCTCGTTGGTGCAACCATTCTTCATGCGGTGGTGCGCAACGGACGCCTGCGCTGGCCGGTTTCGGAAGAGATCTACCGTTTAAGCGACCAACCAGTGCTTAGCGTGCAGCGCCGGGCTAAATATCTGCTGCTGGAGCTGCCTGAGGGCTGGATTATCATTCATTTAGGGATGTCTGGCAGCCTGCGCATCCTTCCAGAAGAGCTTCCCCCTGAAAAGCATGACCATGTTGATTTGGTGATGAGCAACGGCAAAGTGCTACGCTACACCGATCCGCGCCGCTTTGGTGCCTGGCTGTGGACCAAAGAGCTGGAAGGGCACAACGTGCTGGCCCATCTTGGACCGGAGCCGCTTAGTGACGATTTCAACGGTGAGTACCTGCATCAGAAGTGCGCGAAGAAAAAAACGGCGATTAAACCGTGGCTGATGGATAACAAGCTGGTGGTAGGCGTAGGGAATATCTATGCCAGCGAATCTCTGTTTGCGGCGGGGATCCATCCGGATCGGCTGGCGTCATCACTGTCGCTGGCGGAGTG
The DNA here is from genome assembly GCF_030295215.1 of Escherichia sp. KS167_9B. Classification (NCBI taxonomy): domain Bacteria; kingdom Pseudomonadati; phylum Pseudomonadota; class Gammaproteobacteria; order Enterobacterales; family Enterobacteriaceae; genus Escherichia; species Escherichia sp. KS167_9B. Next base: position 4,375,327 of record NZ_AP025754.1, on the reverse strand, counting down.
TGAATTGTTAGCTCGGGTGATTAAAGCGGTGTTGCTGCGTTCGATTGAGCAGGGCGGTACAACTCTGAAAGATTTTCTGCAAAGTGATGGTAAACCGGGCTATTTCGCTCAGGAATTGCAGGTTTACGGGCGAAAAGGCGAGCCGTGTCGGGTGTGCGGTACGCCGATTGTGGCGACGAAACATGCGCAGCGGGCAACGTTTTATTGTCGGCAGTGCCAGAAGTAATTGATGCGCGCCGGATGGCATACCATCCGGCATAAACGCTACGCTAATTTTGCCATCAATGCCTGATGGACATTCTCTGGCAGGAAATGGGTGACATCGCCCTGATGGCGCGCCACCTCTTTCACCAACGATGAAGAGATAAACGACCACTCTTTCGAAGGCATCAGAAACACACTTTCCAGTTCCGGCATTAAGTGGCGATTCATATGCGCCAGCTGCATTTCATATTCAAAATCCGCCACCGCACGCAGGCCACGAATCAGCACCGTAGCGTGTTGATTTCGGGCGAAGTTAGCCATCAAATCACTAAATCCGACCACTTCCACGTTTCCCAGATGCGCAGTTGCGTGCTGTGCCAACGCCACACGCTCTTCCAGAGTAAACATCGGTTTTTTACTGGGGCTGGCGGCAATCGCCAGAATAACGTGATCGAACATTTGCGTGGCGCGCGTCACGATATCGATATGACCATTGGTAATGGGATCGAAAGTACCCGGATAAATCGCCCGTTTTTGCATAACAACCTCAATGCGTTTTCGGTGGCAGGTAAGGTTCCAGCAGTTGAAGCAGACGCTGTAGCGCGCCCTGGTTTTGATACAGCACTTCAACGGCATGACGGCCATAGAAACTACGGTAATCGGCGTCGGTGAGTAAAGAGGAAACCTCTTTTGCAAGCGTAGTGGCATCGGTGACGGTAATCAGCCCGCTTGCCTGCTCCAGCCGTGCGCAAATATCTTTAAAGTTAAAGGTATGCGGTCCCATCAATACCGGAATAGCGTGTGCGGCGGCTTCCAGTGGATTATGTCCACCACGTTCAACCAGTGAACCACCAACAAAGGCGAGATCGGCAATACCGTACAGCAACATCAACTCGCCCATCGTATCGCCAACCACAACCTGCGTGCTGGTGGAGGGGACTTCCCCTGAAGAGCGTGTGATATAGCTTAGCCCAGCCTGGCGGACAAGGTTAATCGCATCCGGGAAGCGTTCCGGATGACGTGGTACCAGGATGAGCAATAAATTCGGGAATTGCTGTAATAGCGCCTGATGTGCGGCAATGACCACACTTTCTTCACCTTCGTGAGTGCTGGTGGCAATCCATACCGGGCGATGAGGTGCCCACTGGCGGCGCAGCGTTACTGCTTTGGCAGCCAACTGCGGCGTGACAGAGATATCGAATTTCAGGCTACCAGTGATGGTCACCTGATTATTTTTTGCACCCAGCGCCACAAAACGTGCACCATCTTCTTCATTTTGGGCGGCAATCAGCGTAATTCGACGTAGCAAGCGACGGACGAATTTGCCCAGTTTGGCATAACCTGCGGCAGAGCGTGCAGAGAGTCGCGCGTTAGCGATCACCAACGGAATTTTACGTTTATGTAGCGCCGCAATCAGGTTAGGCCATAGCTCGGTTTCCATAATCAACACCAGTTTGGGGTCGACTTTATTCAGGAAACGATTAAGCGCATCGGGTAGATCGTAAGGCAGATAAACGTGCTGAACATCCTTACCGAACGCAGATTGTACGCGTTCCGAACCGGTTGGCGTCATGGTGGTGACGGTAATCGGTAAATCAGGATAACGATGACGCAGCGCGCGCACCAATGGGATCGCCGCCAGCGTTTCACCAACGGAGACGGAGTGCAGCATAATGCCGCCTGGTTTTAGCGGATGGCGGTAAAAACCGTAACGTTCACCCCAGCGTTTTCGATAGGCCGGAGCCTTACGTCCGCGCACCCAGAGCCGTATCCAGATCAGCGGCTGAATAAGGTAGAGAAGGGCGGTGTAAAGCAATTCGAGCATAGTAAATAGCTGACTTATGGATGTGCTGGGGATTCTATGTATTTAGCTGTGGCTTTACCATTACTTTTCCCGTTTTTGACTTAAATAGCAATTTACCCACCAATTCTTGCTGAACATCTATACTTTTTTTGTATTTTTATGCGATTCATTGATTTCCGCAGTACGTGCAGTAAGGAATCGCGGAGCAACAGTGAAAGAATATTGTTGCTAATGATTTTATTTGATTGATTTCTTTATTGAAAAACAACGATGTGCTTAAAAATCATTCGGATCGGATTGCCGCGAAAGAAGTGATACACTAGCGCGTCAATATCAGTACGGTATCAGTATTCAGGTAGCTGTTGAGCCTGGGGCGGTAGCGTGCTTTTTCTGCTTCACCTTAATCGGATAATCTCAACAAAAAGAGTTACTTGTGGATAAGCCATTTCGAAGAATTTTGCTCATTAAGATGCGTTTTCATGGGGATATGTTATTAACTACTCCTGTCATTAGTTCGCTGAAAAAAAATTACCCTGACGCAAAAATCGATGTGCTGCTTTATCAGGATACCATCCCGATTCTGTCTGAAAATCCAGAGATTAACGCGCTCTACGGCATAAAAAATAAAAAAGCAAAAGCCTCAGAGAAAATTTCCAACTTTTTTCATCTCATCAAGGTATTACGTGCCAATAAGTATGACCTTATCGTCAATCTTACCGATCAATGGATGGTTGCTATACTGGTTCGCTTATTAAATGCCCGTGTGAAAATTTCCCAGGATTATCATCATCGGCAGTCTGCTTTTTGGCGTAAAAGCTTCACCCATCTGGTGCCGTTGCAGGGTGGAAATGTGGTGGAAAGTAACTTATCCGTGCTGACGCCACTGGGTCTCGAATCGTTGGTGAAGCAGACAACGATGAGTTACCCGCCTGCAAGCTGGAAACGAATGCGTCGCGAACTGGATCACGCAGGTGTTGGACAAAATTATGTGGTTATCCAACCTACCGCGCGGCAAATCTTCAAATGCTGGGACAACGCCAAGTTTTCCGCTGTGATTGATGCCTTACATACACGTGGCTATGAAGTCGTTCTGACGTCCGGCCCGGATAAAGACGATCTGGCCTGCGTCAATGAAATTGCGCAGGGATGCCAGACGCCACCAGTAACGGCGTTGGCCGGAAAGGTAACCTTCCCGGAACTTGGTGCGTTAATCGATCATGCGCAGCTGTTTATTGGCGTTGATTCCGCACCGGCGCACATTGCCGCTGCAGTTAATACGCCGCTGATATCGCTGTTTGGTGCAACAGACCATATTTTCTGGCGTCCCTGGTCAAATAACATGATTCAATTCTGGGCGGGAGATTACCGGGAAATGCCAACACGCGATCAGCGTGACCGAAATGAGATGTATCTTTCGGTTATTCCGGCGGCAGATGTCATTGCTGCTGTTGATAAATTATTGCCATCCTCCACGACAGGTACGTCGTTATGATCGTTGCTTTCTGTTTATATAAATATTTTCCCTTTGGCGGTTTGCAACGCGATTTTATGCGTATTGCTCAGACAGTTGCGGCCCGAGGGCATCATGTTCGGGTTTATGCCCAGTCATGGGAAGGCGAATGCCCTGATGTGTTTGAACTGATCAACGTGCCGGTTAAGTCGCATACCAATCACGGGCGTAACGCGGAGTATTTTGCCTGGGTGCAAAAACATTTACGCGAGCATCCGGTCGATAAAGTCGTTGGATTCAACAAAATGCCGGGGCTGGACGTTTATTATGCCGCTGATGTTTGTTATGCCGAGAAAGTGGCGCAGGAGAAAGGCTTTTTCTATCGCCTGACGTCACGTTATCGCCATTATGCCGCCTTTGAGCGGGCAACCTTTGAACAGGGCAAGCCGACACAGTTGCTGATGCTGACGGACAAGCAAATCGCCGATTTCCAGAAACATTATCAGACTGAAGCGGAGCGTTTTCATATTTTGCCTCCGGGGATTTATCCTGACCGTAAATATAGCCAGCAGCCAGCCAATAGCCGTGAAAGCTTTCGTAAGAAAAATGGAATAACAGAACAACAATATTTATTGTTGCAGGTCGGTTCAGACTTCACGCGTAAAGGTGTCGATCGTTCCATTGAAGCACTTGCTTCGCTCCCGGATTCACTGCGCCACAACACATTGCTATATGTTGTTGGGCAGGATAAACCGCGAAAATTTGAGGCACTGGCAGAAAAACGCGGCGTGCGCAGTAATGTTCACTTCTTCTCTGGGCGTAACGATGTCTCGGAATTAATGGCGGCGGCGGATTTATTACTGCATCCTGCCTACCAGGAAGCGGCGGGAATTGTGCTGCTGGAAGCGATTACTGCAGGATTACCGGTTCTAACAACTGCTGTTTGTGGTTATGCGCATTATATTGTTGACGCGAATTGCGGCGTGGCTATTGCTGAGCCATTCCGTCAGGAAACATTGAATGAGTTTTTACGCAAAGCGTTAACGCAATCTTCATTGCGCCAGGCCTGGGCGGAAAATGCGCGACATTATGCTGATACACAAGATTTATACAGTCTGCCAGAGAAAGCGGCGGATATCATAACGGGTGGTCTGGATGGTTGAACTGAAAGAGCCGTTTGCCACGTTATGGCGCGGTAAAGATCCTTTTGAGGAAGTTAAAACCTTGCAGGGTGAGGTATTTCGTGAACTGGAAACTCGCCGCACTCTGCGCTTTGAAATGGCGGGCAAAAGCTATTTTCTCAAATGGCATCGCGGCACGACCCTGAAAGAGATAATCAAAAATTTACTCTCATTGCGGATGCCAGTATTAGGTGCAGACCGTGAATGGAATGCGATTCATCGGCTGCGGGATGTCGGCGTTGATACTATGTATGGGGTGGCATTCGGCGAAAAAGGCATTAATCCGCTGACCAGAACTTCGTTTATTATTACCGAAGATCTGACGCCAACTATCAGTCTGGAAGATTACTGTGCTGACTGGGCGACTAACCCACCAGATGTCCGCGTAAAGCGTATGCTTATTAAACGTGTCGCGACGATGGTGCGCGATATGCATGCTGCGGGCATTAACCACCGTGACTGTTATATCTGTCATTTCCTGCTGCACTTGCCTTTTTCTGGTAGGGAAGATGAGTTAAAAATTTCAGTAATTGACCTGCACCGGGCGCAGCTTCGCACGCGCGTTCCACGTCGTTGGCGCGATAAAGATCTTATTGGGCTTTATTTTTCTTCGATGAATATTGGCCTGACTCAGCGTGATATCTGGCGATTTATGAAGGTATATTTTGCCGTACCGCTTAAAGACATACTCAAGCAGGAACAAGGGCTGCTGTCGCAAGCAGAAGCAAAAGCCACGAAAATCAGGGAAAGAACGATTAGAAAATCGTTGTAATTTCCGGAGAGAAATATGAGTGCCCACTATTTTAATCCACAAGAGATGATCAATAAGACAATCATCTTCGATGAAAGGCCAGAGGCGTCAGTGGCATCATCATTCCATGTTGCTTATGGCATTGATCAGAACTTTCTTTTTGGTTGTGGTGTTTCAATCACGTCAGTTTTGTTACATAACAACGACGTGAGTTTTGTCTTCCACGTTTTTATTGATGATATCCCTGACGCCGATATCCAGCGTTTATCCCAATTGGCGAAAAGCTATCATACCTGTATCCAGATCCATCTGGTAAATTGTGAACGGCTTAAGGTATTACCGACGACCAAAAATTGGTCTATTGCCATGTATTTCCGTTTTGTAATTGCAGATTACTTTATTGATCAACAAGATAAGATCCTGTACCTGGATGCTGATATCGCCTGTCAGGGAACCTTAAAACCGCTGATAACAATGGATCTTGCCAATAACGTTGCTGCTGTTGTTACTGAACGCGATGCTAACTGGTGGTCGTTACGGGCTCAAAGTCTGCAGTGTAATGAACTTGAAAAGGGTTACTTTAATTCAGGTGTCCTGTTAATTAATACACTAGCGTGGGCGCAGGAGTCCGTTTCTGCTAAAGCGATGTCGATGCTTGCTGATAAAGCCGTCGTTTCCCGTTTAACCTATATGGATCAAGATATACTAAATCTTATCCTGTTAGGGAAAGTTAAATTCATTGATGCTAAATACAATACGCAATTTAGTTTAAATTATGAATTAAAAAAATCATTTATTTGTCCAATTAATGATGAAACCGTATTAATTCATTATGTCGGCCCGACAAAACCTTGGCATTACTGGGCCGGTTATCCAAGCGCGCAGCCATTTATCAAAGCCAAAGAAGCATCGCCATGGAAAAATGAACCGTTAATGCGGCCAATTAACTCAAATTATGCTCGTTATTGCGCTAAGCATAATTTTAAACAAAATAAACCAATTAACGGGATAATGAATTATATTTATTATTTTTATTTAAAGATAATAAAATGACATTGAGAAAAGTTAAATGAATGAATTTATAAAAGAACGGTTTTCGTATTTAGCAGATAATAAAAAAGAAAACGTCCCAGAGCTAAATGTTTCCTACGGTATCGATAAGAATTTTTTGTATGGTGCTGGCGTTTCAATTTCTTCCGTTTTGATTAATAATTCAGATATTAATTTTGTCTTTCATGTTTTCACTGATTATGTGGATGATGATTATTTAAAGTCATTTGATGAAACAGCAAAACAATTTAATACCTCAATTATTGTATATTTAATTGACCCAAAATACTTTGCTGATCTGCCGACGTCACAGTTTTGGTCGTACGCGACATACTTCAGGGTATTGTCCTTTGAATATCTGAGTGAAAGTATTTCCACACTGCTGTATCTGGATGCCGATGTCGTTTGTAAAGGAAGTCTGAAACCTCTCACAAAAATTATATTTAAAGATGAGTTTGCTGCGGTTATTCCTGACAATGATAGTACTCAGGCGGCATGTGCAAAACGTCTTAACATTCCCGAAATGAATGGACGTTATTTCAATGCAGGTGTTATCTATGTCAATCTTAAAAAGTGGCATGAAGCAAATTTGACACCGTATTTACTCACGCTTTTACGAGGGGAAACTAAATATGGCTCTCTTAAATATTTAGATCAGGATGCGTTGAATATCGCATTTAATATGAATAATATCTACCTCGCGAAGGATTTTGATACTATTTATACCCTGAAAAACGAACTTCATGATCGTAGTCATCGAAAGTATCAGCAAACCATTACCGATAAAACAGTATTGATTCACTATACAGGGATAACTAAACCATGGCATAGCTGGGCTGGATATCCGTCTGCATCATACTTTAATATCGCGCGTGAACAATCTCCCTGGAAGAAATATCCTCTTAAAGAGGCGCGGACTGTTGCAGAAATGCAGAAACAATATAAGCATCTGTTTGCCCATGGTGAGTATATAAAAGGCATAACTTCATTAATTAAGTACAAGCTTAAGAAATAAATTACTCTTATGATTACAAGTATACGTTATCGCGGCTTCTCATTTTATTACAAAGATAATGATAATAAATATAAAGAAATCTTTGATGAAATACTGGCCTATAATTTTAAAACAGTAAAAGTATTACGTAATATTGATGATACCAAAGTATCGTTGATTGATACGAAATATGGTCGCTATGTTTTTAAAGTCTTTGCTCCGAAAACGAAAAGGAATGAACGTTTTTTAAAATCTTTTGTAAAAGGTGACTACTATCAGAATTTGATCGTTGAAACCGATCGTGTCAGAAGTGCAGGTCTTACTTTTCCTAATGATTTTTATTTTCTGGCTGAGCGTAAAATTTTCAACTATGCCAGTGTTTTTATCATGCTTATCGAGTATGTCGAGGGCGTAGAGCTCAATGATATGCCGATTATTCCAGAAAATGTTAAAGCAGAAATTAAGGCTTCAATGGAAAAATTGCATGCCTTAAATATGCTATCGGGCGACCCACACCGGGGTAACTTTATCGTTAGTAAAGATGGTGTCAGGATAATTGACCTATCCGGTAAAAGCTGTACGGCAGAGCGTAAAGCTCGTGATCGTCTGGCCATGGAACGTCACCTGGGTATTGCCAACGAAATAAAAGATTATGGCTACTATTCAGTAATCTACAGAACCAAACTACGCAAATTTATTAAAAAATTAAAAGGCAAAGCGTAAACCACACAGTCAAAACGGAACCAACATGGATTTATTAGCTGAGAGTATTACTGAAGTCGCTGTCTCTGGGGAAATTGCTAACACCGATCGTGTGTTAAATATCGCTTACGGTATTGACCGTAATTTTTTATTTGGTGCGGCAGTATCTATGCAATCAGTTGTTATGCATAACCCAGACCTTGCGGTTAAGTTTCATCTCTTTACCGACTACATTGATGAAGATTATCTACAACGTGTTAACGCTTTTACCAGCAAAAATGCTAACGTTGAAGTAAGAATTTATAAAGTCTCCAGTGTCTTTATTGATATCTTCCCCAGCCTGAAACAGTGGTCTTATGCAACATTCTTCCGTTTAGTTGCGTTCCAGTATCTGAGTGAAACTATTGAAAATCTGTTATATATCGATGCTGATGTCATCTGTAAAGGCTCATTAGCTGGATTGCTTGATATTAATTTTGATGGCGATAAATTCGCAGCTGTTATTAAAGATGTGCCTTTTATGCAGGAAAAACCAGCGAAGCGTCTGGCTATAGAGGGGCTTCCAGGGAATTATTTCAACGCCGGTGTAGTATATCTGCAGCTTGAAGCGTGGGCGAAAAATGATTTTATGAATAAAGCCATTGCTATGCTGGCAAGTGACCCGCAGCACACGAAGTATAAATGCCTTGATCAGGATATTTTAAATATTCTGTTCTTTGGTCATTGTATTTTTATTAGCGGCGATTATGATTGCTTTTATGGCATTGACTATGAGTTAAAAAATAAAAGCGATGAAGATTATAAAAAGACCATTACCGATGATACTAAGCTGATTCATTATGTTGGCGTAACGAAGCCCTGGAACGACTGGACGAATTATCCCTGCCAGAAGTATTTTAATGAGGCTTATCAAGCTTCTTGCTGGAATGATGTGGCGTTTATTCCAGCCACGAATGAAAAACAGTATCAAGTGAAATCCAGACATTTGAAAAGAAATGGTAATATTGCATCTTCATTTTACTATTTCATGCTCTATTATAGTAAGAAAATAGCGCGTAAGCATTTTTCCAAATAATTATTAAGACTAATCATCCAGGGATTTTTTAATGAACTTGCCCATTTATATTGTCTCACTTAAAAGAGATATTGAGCGAAGAAATAAAATAAATGATGTCTTTCATCGATTAAACATTAATTTTGATTTTTTTGATGCCATAGATGCTAAAGATCCTCAAAATAAAGAAATTATTAATGAAATGAGATTAAGTGGTGTCGGCGCAGAAATGACTGATGGAGAAATTGCTTGTACGTTAAGTCATCAGCTTATATATCAGGATATGATAGATAAAAATATAGAATGGGCAGTCATTCTAGAGGACGATGTTATCGTCAATGAGAAATTTAAAAATTTCCTTCAATACTTTAATCCTTCTGAAAAAGACAAGTTAAAATATAATAATTTGTATTTGCTTGGAGGTCAGAAAGGATTACATGATTATCCAGTATTGGGGCAAAGCCTTTTTAGTAAAGTTAAGGTAAGTACTTGTATTTTTCGTCGTGTTAATTTTAATAAAAATAAAATTCGTCGTACATGTTCATATTTGATGAATAACGATATGGCACTAAAGTTGCTCAAATTGACAAAGGATTATGGCACCTATCGAGCTGATAGCTGGAAGTTAATGCATCAACATAATATTATAAAAGATTTTTATTTAGACGAAATAATATTACATCCTATTTTAAATGAGTTTAATAGTCACCTTGAAAGTGAAAGGCTTTTAATATCGGAAAAAAAACAACCCAGGACAAGGCTTCAGAAAAAAATGAAGTTTATACGTTCCTGGATAAAGGTGGCTTTTTTTTCTCTTTTGAAATGAGATTGTTAATTTCAATTTATTGTGAGATATTAACGTGGAAGTAAAAATTGAGCAATTTCGAAATAATAGCTGTAATTTTATTTTTTTATTATATTTAATCGGTTTGTTGTTTGTGCCAATTGATCTAAATATTACCACTAAAATAATTAATGCTACAGGTGCATTTTCTCTTTTTTTATTAATTGTAAATAACAAGCATAATTATAATAAAAATATCATTATATTAATTCTTGGCTTACTTCTTTTGGGTGCAATGAACCTGATATGGTATGAGTTTTATAAAACAGAAGATGTAGTATATAGAAATGCTTATCGAGGCTATCTTGAGTCTGGAAAACTATTAGTATTTAGCTCGTTGACATTTTTATTACTAAGTAAAAATAAATTCAGGCAAAATGAAAAGCTACATTTTATTTCAGCTATCTTAGTTCAAATAATCATGCTATGTAGAGCATATTATCAAGGGATATATTTGCATGCAGACCGCATTCCCCTCTCCGCCATGAATGGGAATATTGGTCAGATGGGGGCAGCGACTATTGCGGCTTATGTGATTACATTCACTACTTTATATTCTTCAATTGTATTCATCAAAATGCAATCGAAATATAAATGGTTTCTATTTTATGCTAACTTTGCTTTAAGCTTTGCAGCAGTAATGATGACAGGAACGCGTGCGGCAATTTTCACATTCCCACTTATGATTATGGTCATATTATTTCTTCAGCATCGTGATCAAAAAGTGTTTTTATTTAAAGGATTGAGTGGTGTTTTTATATTGCTACTTGCTTGTGGTTTGATATTTAATAAGGAAATTGAGAGGCGAATTAATTCATTAAAAGCTGATGTTATTTCATATGCTACAAAAAATAACAGTCAATCCTCGGTCGGAGCACGTTTTGCAATGGTTAATGCAGGAATTAAAGGAAGTCCTGATGGTTTTAATTGGCAATCTCTTGAGCAGCGTGCTGAAAAGATAAAAGCATTAAGTGCAGAAAATAATATTTATAGTGGAGCTTTATTATTCCTTGATGTACATATGCATAATGAAATTGTTGAAGCTCTTTCCACGAAAGGGAAAATTGGTCTTCTTGTTCTTATTATGTTCTATGTTGCAATGATCTACTACTGTATCCGGGAGAAAAAATATATACTTTTGGTTTTCCCTGCTTCTATTATGTTATTTGGCATTAGTGATGTCATTACGCATGCTAAACCAATACCGGCATCGTGGATTGTGTGCCTCTTCCTGTCTATATCGTTTTTGAGTAAAAAAGAACCACAATAATAAAAACGTTGATTAAGTAAGTGGGTATAATGCCCACTTACTATTTATTAAATCAATGTAATTTCTTTATAAACAGCCGCTGCTTCTAAATTATTTAAACTCTTTAGCGGAGCCCTACAAACCATCTGATTCTTCCCATACCCGCCAATTAATCCCGGATCGGTTGGCCCATAAACCGTGATATTGGGTCTATCCAGTGCCGCCGTTAAATGGCTTAACCCCGTATCCACCGACACCACAAATTTAGCCCCCGCCAGCACACAAGCAACGCCTTCCAGACTCATCTTCGGCAATACGTCGACATAATCAAATCCTTCCGCCAGTCTTTTTGCCCGCTCTTCTTCATGCGGCGCGCCCCACGGAAGTTTAATGCGAATCCCTGAATCTGCCAGTAAACCAATCAACTCTCGCCAGTGTGCTTCCGGCCAGTGTTTATCATCACGGGTTGTTGCATGAAGAAATACGGCATATTCGCCAGCATCTGTCGGCAGGTTCGTCAGGAAATGCTGCGCAATGGCATAATCGCCCTGAGTCTGCGGTTTGCTGTAACCCAGACTTTTGGCAAACAGTTCGCGGGTGCGTTCTACGGCGTGCTGCTGTTTTGCAATATGATGCTTACGATTGTAAAACAGGCTGGCTAAGGGTTCGCGAGCGGTTTGCCAGTCCATTCCATGCTTTACGCCATGCGCCAGACGCGTCACCAGCGCCGCGCTTTTTACCAGCCCCTGAGCGTCGATAATTGCGTCATAGTTCTCTGCTTGTAGCGCTTCACGAAACGCTTTCCGTTCAGCTTTTATGGGGGCCGAGAACCAGGCTTTACGCCAGCGACGTATTGCCACAGGAATAACTCGCTCAACGGCAGCGTGCCAGGAAGGAATCTGTGCGAACCCTTCTTCCACCACCCAGTCAAACTTAATCCCTGGGATTGCCTGCTGGGCATCAGTGAGTGCGGGCAGCGTATGGAGAACATCGCCCATCGACGATGTTTTAACGATCAGAACCCGCATCCGTCAGGCTTCCTCTTGTAACAATAGCGCGTTGAGTTCTTCCAGTACGCGCTGGGGAGTAATGTCGATCAAGCTCTGGTGATAACCCTCCGCAGCGTCACCTTTACGCACTTTGTGATAGCCGGTAATCAGGCGGATCACGCGCGCTTTATGGGATAGTGGCGGTGTGAAGTCCGGGCTACTCGGACCATACAGGGCAACCAGCGGACGATTGAGCGCCGCCGCAACGTGCATCAGGCCAGAATCGTTAGTGACAATGGCTTTACAGGCTGCAATCAGGATAACCGCTTGATCAAGCTGTGTTTCCCCCGCCAGGTTCCGGCACCATGCCTGCTGCTCGGTATTCAAAGCGGCAAGAATCTCATTGCCCGCTTCATGATCTTTCGCCGAGCCAAACAGAACCACCTGATAACCTTCATCAATCAGCTGCTTTGCCAGCTCCGCATAGTGGTAGTGTGGCCAGCGTTTTGCCGGACCAAACTCCGCTCCGGGGCAAAAGCCAATCATCGGACGTTCTGATGAGAGCGAAAATTGATTACAGGTATATGATTTTTCACCTTCGCTCACCTGCAACTGCGGCCATAACAATGGCTGCGGCAGATCTTGTGCGGTACGCATAATGCCTTTGTCATAGGCTAGCGCGACATAGCGTTCCACCATTAGCGGCCAGGCTTCTTTATCGAGCACGCGTACATCGTTAAGTAAACCGTAGCGCATCTCGCCGCGCCAGCCGGTGCGATGAGGAATACCCGCGAAGAAAGGCACTAATGCGGACTTGAAGGAGTTGGGTAAGACGTAGGCGCGGTCGTAGCGCTTTTCACGCAGACTATGACCCAGTTTGCGGCGTTCGCCGATTTCCAGCGCTCCGTGACCGAGAGGCATAGGGATAGCTTCGTTAACTTCCGGCATCCGCGATAACAATGGACGGCACCATGCCGGTGCCATCACGTCGATTATCGCCTGGGGATAGCGCGCCTGGAGCGTGCGATAGAGACTTTGCGACATCATCATGTCGCCAACCCAAGACGGGCCGATCACCAGTATTTTCATGCAGAGCTCTTATGCGTCGCGATTCAGCCAGGCCATATATTCCGTTACGCCTTCGGCAACGGTTTTGAACGGTTTATCGTAACCCGCCGCGCGCAGATTCGTCAGATCCGCCTGAGTGAATGCCTGATAGCGGCCTTTCAGTTTATCCGGGAACGGAATGTATTCGATCTGGCCTTTCTTGTGATAAGCAAGCGTAGCATCCGCTACTGCCTGGAAGGATTCTGCACGACCGGTACCGAGGTTGAAGATGCCGGATACGCCATTTTCCAGGAACCACAGATTCACATCAGCCACGTCGCCCACATAGACGAAGTCACGTTTGAAGTTCTCGCTACCTTCGAACAGCTTCGGTGATTCACCGTTGTTAAGCTGAGTGTTGAGATGGAAAGCGACGCTCGCCATGCTGCCTTTATGGCCTTCACGCGGTCCATAAACGTTGAAATAGCGGAAGCCAACAATCTGCGAGTTCGCTTCTGGCAGGATTTGGCGAACATATTCATCAAACAGGAATTTTGAGTAACCGTAGACGTTCAACGGTTTTTCGTACTCGCGGGATTCAATAAAGTCGGAGGTGCGACCGCCGTAAGTGGCCGCGGAAGAGGCATACAGGAACGGGATTTCGCGTTCCAGACAGTAGTGCAGCAGCTCTTTGGAGTATTGATAGTTGTTATCCATCATATACTTGCCATCCCACTCGGTGGTGGAAGAGCACGCGCCTTCGTGGAAAATCGCTTCGACATCGCCGAACTCTTCGCCAGCCATAATCTGGATCAGGAAGTCTTCCTTATCCATATAGTCCGCGATATTCAGATCCACCAGGTTCACAAACTTGGTGCCGTCTTTCAGGTTGTCCACCACCAGAATATCGGTGATGCCTTTATCATTCAGGGCCTTAACGATGTTGCTGCCGATAAAGCCCGCGCCGCCGGTAACGATGATCATAACTGTAACCTTCGAATTATGGAGTCAGAGACAATCTCAGACACGAATGCTTCTATCATATCACTACACGGCGTTCGCTTCAGCCATTCGCCAAAAGTGAGATTGATGGACGTTATTTATCCTGAATTTTGCAGAAGTGTTAACGCGTCATCTCGTCGCAACCTATAAGTTTGGGTAATATGTGCTGGAATTTGCCCTGTCTGGAGAATCGCAATGCGTGGAGAATTTTATCAGCAGTTAACCAACGATCTGGAAACCGCAAGGGCGGAAGGGTTGTTTAAAGAAGAGCGCATTATTACGTCTGCGCAACAAGCAGACATCACTGTGGCTGATGGAAGCCACGTCATTAACTTTTGTGCCAATAACTATCTCGGACTGGCGAATCATCCGGATCTGATTGCGGCGGCAAAGGCGGGAATGGATTCTCACGGTTTCGGCATGGCTTCGGTGCGTTTTATTTGCGGCACTCAGGACAGCCATAAAGAGCTTGAACAAAAACTGGCGGCCTTCCTGGGGATGGAAGATGCGATTCTCTACTCTTCCTGCTTTGATGCTAACGGTGGCCTGTTTGAAACGCTGCTGGGCGCGGAAGACGCCATTATCTCCGACGCACTGAACCACGCGTCTATTATTGATGGTGTGCGTCTGTGCAAAGCTAAACGCTATCGTTATGCCAACAACGATATGCAGGAGCTGGAAGCACGTCTGAAAGAAGCGCGTGAAGCCGGTGCGCGTCATATGCTGATTGCCACCGATGGTGTGTTCTCAATGGACGGCGTGATTGCCAACCTGAAAGGTGTTTGCGATCTCGCCGATAAATACGATGCGCTGGTGATGGTGGATGACTCTCACGCGGTCGGTTTTGTCGGTGAAAACGGTCGTGGCTCCCATGAATACTGCGATGTGATGGGCCGGGTCGATATTATCACCGGCACGCTCGGTAAAGCGCTGGGTGGCGCTTCTGGTGGTTATACCGCGGCGCGCAAAGAAGTGGTTGAGTGGCTGCGCCAGCGTTCTCGTCCGTACCTGTTCTCCAACTCGTTGGCACCGGCCATTGTTGCCGCTTCCATCAAAGTGCTGGAGATGGTTGAAGCGGGTAGCGAGCTGCGTGACCGTCTGTGGGCGAACGCGCGTCAGTTCCGTGAGCAAATGTCGGCGGCGGGCTTTACCCTGGCGGGTGCCGATCACGCCATTATTCCGGTCATGCTTGGCGATGCTGTAGTGGCGCAAAAATTTGCACGTGAACTGCAAAAAGAGGGCATTTACGTCACCGGTTTCTTCTATCCGGTCGTTCCTAAAGGTCAGGCGCGTATTCGTACCCAGATGTCTGCGGCGCATACCCCTGAGCAAATTACGCGTGCGGTAGAAGCGTTCACGCGTATTGGTAAACAACTGGGCGTAATCGCCTGAGTGAGGATGTGAGATGAAAGCGTTATCCAAACTGAAAGCGGAAGAGGGCATCTGGATGACCGACGTTCCTGAACCGGAACTCGGACATAACGATCTGCTGATTAAAATCCGTAAAACAGCCATCTGCGGGACTGACGTTCACATCTATAACTGGGATGAGTGGTCGCAAAAAACCATCCCAGTACCGATGGTTGTAGGCCATGAATATGTCGGTGAGGTGGTTGGCATCGGTCAGGAAGTGAAAGGCTTCAAGATCGGCGATCGCGTTTCTGGCGAAGGCCATATCACTTGTGGTCATTGCCGCAACTGTCGTGGTGGCCGTACCCATTTGTGCCGCAACACGATAGGCGTTGGTGTTAATCGCCCGGGCTGCTTCGCCGAATATCTGGTGATCCCGGCATTCAACGCCTTCAAAATCCCCGACAATATCTCCGATGACTTAGCCGCAATTTTCGACCCGTTCGGTAACGCCGTGCATACCGCGCTGTCGTTTGATCTGGTGGGCGAGGATGTGCTGGTCTCTGGTGCAGGCCCGATTGGTATTATGGCGGCGGCGGTGGCGAAACACGTTGGTGCACGTAACGTGGTGATTACTGATGTTAACGAATACCGCCTTGAGTTGGCGCGTAAAATGGGTATCACCCGTGCGGTTAACGTCGCTAAAGAGAACCTCAATGATGTGATGGCAGAACTGGGCATGACCGAAGGCTTTGATGTTGGTCTGGAAATGTCCGGTGCGCCGCCAGCGTTTCGTACAATGCTCGACACCATGAACCACGGCGGTCGCATTGCGATGCTGGGTATTCCGCCGTCTGATATGTCTATCGACTGGACCAAAGTGATCTTTAAGGGCTTGTTCATTAAAGGTATTTACGGTCGTGAGATGTTTGAAACCTGGTACAAGATGGCGGCGCTGATTCAGTCTGGCCTCGATCTCTCGCCGATCATTACCCATCGTTTCTCTATCGATGATTTCCAGAAGGGCTTTGACGCTATGCGTTCGGGCCAGTCCGGGAAAGTTATTCTGAGCTGGGATTAACACGAACAAGGGCTGGAATACCAGCCCTTGAAGCTGATGGCAAACACAAAATTGCCTGATGCGCTACGCTTATCATGCCTACGCGGTTCCTGCAAAATATTAAATTTGCACAATTTGGTAGGCCGGATAAGGCGTTTACGCCGCATCCGGCATAAACAAAGCGCACTTGGTCTACAATCTGAAAATCCAAAATACCAGCCCTTTTCCCTGAGGATAATCTGTTAAATATGTAAAATCCTGTCAGTGTAATAAAGAGTTCGTAATTGCGCTGATCTCTTATATAGCTGTTCTCATTATCTCTCTACCCTGAAGTGACTCTCTCACCTGTAAAAATAATATCTCACAGGCTTAATGGTTTCTTAATACAAAGCCTGTAAAACATCAGGATAACTTCAGAGGTCGTCGGTATTTATGATGAACAGCACCAATAAACTCAGTGTTATTATCCCGTTATATAATGCGGGAGATGATTTCCGTACTTGCATGGAATCTTTAATCGCGCAAACCTGGACTGCTCTGGAAATCATTATTATTAACGATGGTTCAACGGATAATTCTGTTGAAATAGCAAAGCATTACGCGGAAATCTATCCGCACGTTCGTTTGCTGCATCAGGCGAATGCTGGCGCATCGGTAGCGCGTAATCGTGGGATCGAGGCAGCGACGGGTAAATATGTCGCTTTTGTCGATGCTGATGATGAGGTCTATCCCACCATGTACGAAACGCTGGTGACGATGGCCGAGCAGGACAACCTTGACGTGGCGCAGTGCAACGCTGACTGGTGTTTTCGTGAAACGGGAGAAACCTGGCAGTCCATCCCCACCGATCGCCTTCGCTCAACCGGCGTATTAACCGGCCCGGACTGGCTGCGAATGGGGCTTTCTTCCCGCCGTTGGACTCATGTTGTCTGGATGGGCATTTATCGTCGTGATGTCATTGCTAAAAATAACATTAAATTTATTGCCGGATTACATCATCAGGATATTGTCTGGACAACAGAATTTATGTTTAACGCGCAACGCGTGCGATATACCGAGCAATCGTTATATAAATATTATTTGCATAATACGTCAGTGAGCCGATTGAATAGACAGGGAAATAAAAACCTTAATTATCAACGCCACTATATTAAGATTACCCGACTGTTGGAAAAGTTAAATCGCGATTACGCAGACAGAATAGTGATTTACCCGGAATTTCATCAACAAATAACTTACGAAGCATTACGTGTTTGCCATGCGGTACGTAAAGAGCCAGATATTATTACCCGCCAACGGATGATTGCTGAGATATTTACTTCCGGTATGTATAAGCGCCTGATTTCCAATGTACGCAGCATAAAGGTGGGTTATCAGGCGTTACTGTGGTCTTTCCGCTTATGGCAATGGCGCGACAAAACGCGGTCGCACCATCGCATTACGCGTAGCGCCTTTAATTTGCGCTAGCGTTAAGTTTTGCCGCTTCGGGCTGCTTGCCCCAGCCTTGCCACTGATGCTGGAAGTAAACGATCAGCGTGCTCTGGCTGATGCTTTCGCTTAATACTTCAAAGAAGCGATTAGCATAAACCGGTTCCAGCGGTTTCTTCGGTTTACACAGTTTCACGCCACGGAACGGATTATGCGGTGCATCAGGCACAGCGTTTTTCGGCGGTGTAGAAGTATCAACCTGCGGTTCATTCAGCAAGCTGCTGGCTTTCACCAGTGTAATGTCTGGCGGCAGGTTATAAACCATCTGTTGCAACACGCGTACCGTTGAAGGGTGAGGATGCCCAATGGCAATGGTCGAACCGTTGCGACGCGCCAGGTCAATTGCACGATTAAACTGCACACGGATGTCTGCTTCGTTCTGTGAATCGTCGAGGAACACCTTCCGTTTAATAACCTTCACGCCAGTGCCTTGCGCGGCGCGCATCGCCTGGGTATTACCGATGGTTACGCTGTCGAGGAAGTAAAGATTGTAACGCGCCAGTGCCTGCATCACTTTCTGCATACCAAACAGGTTAGAGGTCATCTTGCTACCCATGTGGTTGTTGATCCCCACGGCATAGGGCACGTTATTGACCGCACTACGAATAATGCGCTCAATTTCGTCGCTGCTCATCTCCGGGCGTAGCGTATTTTTCTCCAGCGGCTGTTTACTCAGTGGTGCCATCGGTAGATGAATCAACACTTCGTGACCGCTGTTATGTGCTTTGGTCGCCATCTCTCTGGCGTGCGGTGAATCGGGTAATACAGCGACGGAGATAGCGGAAGGCATCGCCAGCACCTGGTTTTCGTTGTGCGGGCGATACCCAAAATCATCAATGACGATGGCAAGTTTGCCAGCAAGTACGGGGGAGGAGAGCGCCAACAGAGCGGCAAATGCAAGAACGTTACGACGAAATGGAAACAAAACTTATCTTCCCAACCACGGCTGTGGATTGACCGCCTGACCCTGGCGGCGAATTTCGAAATAGAGTGAAGGCCGACCCTGACCGCCACTGCTGCCCACCAGTGCAATTGGCTGGCCCGCGCGAACCTGCGAACCAACGCTCACCAGTGCGCTCTGATTATAGCCGTAAAGACTCATGTCGCCTTTACCATGCTCAACCACCACCACCAGACCGTAGCCTTGCAGCCAGTCAGCCAGAATCACCCGACCGTCGGCAATCGCTTTAACTTCAGTACCTTCAGAAGCACCAATCACCATCCCTTTCCAGCGCAGCTCACCCTGTAGCTGCTCGCCATAACGATGCAGCGTCGGCCCGCGAACCGGCCAGAATGCCTGACCACGCGGCGCGCCCAGGCCACCAGTTCGGGACATCAGCGATTTTTCGCTTTCGGTCGGTTTGTAGGTGGTGCCTTTGCGCGTCGCTTCTTTCTGACGGTCGCGAACCGCCTGGGCTTCGCGCGCCTCACGTTCAGCACGCGCTTTCGCTGCCGCTTCCGCACGGGCAATGCTGTTACGTAGACGAGATTCGTTGGCGCGCAACTCGCTCAACTGTTGTTGACCTTGCTGGATGGAAGACTCTAGCCCAGCCAGCGTCTTTTTACGCTCGTTCAGCGCCTGGGTCAGCTTCGCCTGTTGGGCGCGCTGCTCATATAACAGCGTTTGCTGCTCGCTCTGTTTCTCTTCCAGCTCGGCGCGTTGCATAGCGACTTCTTCACGCGTTTGTTTCAACTGAGCAATGGTTTCTTGTCGCGCCTGGTTGAGATAACCGAAATAAGCCTGTAAACGCTGACCACGCTGGCTTTCTTCACCGCTAAGAATCAGCTGAATACCGGTATGCTCGCCCTGACGGAATGCGGCATCCAGTTGTGCGGCGAGGCTGCGTTCCTGAGCGGCTTTTTGTTGCTCCAGCTTTGCAATCGATGCGTTCATCTCATCAATCTGTTTATTCAGTTGATTGAGTGTGTTTTGCGTTTCGCGCAGCTTGCGAGTGGCTTCAGAGATCGCTTCTTCCTGCTTTTTCAATTGTGCGAGCAGGCTTGCGCGTTGTTGTTGCTTTTGGCGTACCGCGCGCTCTTTCGCGGCGATATCGGCCTGAATAGATTTGAGTTGGTCGCGATCATCCGCGTGGGCGGAAAAGGCGCACAACAATACGCCAGCGCTAAGAACGCTGGCGTAGATGATGGGCCTGATTGCAAACCTGCGCGGTTTCACGGCCCGTGTCATGGTATTAATCGCCTTTCCCCTCATGGGGAGGGATTATTCCACGATGAACAGCGGCTTACCAGTCATCTCTTGCGGGATTTCCATACCCATCAGCGACAACATGGTCGGCGCGATGTCAGAAAGTTTGCCGCCTTCAACCGCTTTCACGTTCTTATCGCCAACGTAAATCAGCGGAACAGGCAGGTTGGTGTGCGCTGTGTGCGCCTGACCCGTTGCCGGATCGCGCATCTGTTCAGCGTTACCGTGGTCAGCGGTGATCAGCAGTTGTCCACCTACAGACTCAACCGCTTTCGCAACTTCATCCACGCAGTGATCCAGCGCTTCAACGGCTTTAACCGCTGCTTCCATCACCCCGGTGTGACCTACCATGTCGCCGTTAGGATAGTTACAGATGATAGTGTCGTATTTGCCGCTCTTGATGGCCGCAACCAGTTTTTCGGTCAGCTCTGCGGAGCTCATTTCTGGCTGCAGGTCGTAAGTTGCCACTTTCGGCGAGTTGATCAGAATGCGGTCTTCGCCTTTGAACGACTCTTCTACACCACCGTTAAAGAAGAAAGTGACGTGAGCATATTTTTCGGTTTCGGAAATACGCAG
Organism: Escherichia sp. KS167_9B; assembly: GCF_030295215.1. Taxonomy (NCBI): domain Bacteria; kingdom Pseudomonadati; phylum Pseudomonadota; class Gammaproteobacteria; order Enterobacterales; family Enterobacteriaceae; genus Escherichia; species Escherichia sp. KS167_9B. The sequence continues at coordinate 4,354,326 of NZ_AP025754.1, read as the reverse complement.
TTGAGTTTTGTCGTTTTTCGCCATCCACTCGCCGAAGGTGTTAACCAGAGAAGCTGGCGGGTAAGCAACCGCAGTTTTGATATCAGCGGCGTATTCGGTCAGCATCACGAAATCGATGTTAACCACTTTCTTACGCGCGAAGCCGTCGAAATCAGCGTTCACGAAAGCACGAGTGATTTCACGCGCGCGGTCAGCACGGAAGTTCATGAAAATCAGCGCATCGCCGTCTTCCATTGCCGCGTCTGGCTGGCCTTCAGCACGGATAACGGTCGCTTTCACGAATTCGTCGTTTTCGTCGCGAGCATAAGCAGCCTGCAAACCGGCAACAGCGGTGTCGGCCTGGAATTCGCCCTGCGCCAGCGTCAGCAGGTCATACGCTTTTTCAACGCGATCCCAACGATTGTCGCGGTCCATTGCGTAGTAACGACCAATGATGGACGCTACGCGGCCTTTGCCCAGCGCGGCAAATTTCTCTTCGAATTTTTTCAGCGAGGATTCAGCACTGCGCGGCGGGGTGTCGCGACCGTCAAGGAATGCGTGCAGGTAGATTTTTTCTGCGCCGCGTTCCGCTGCCAGTTCTACCATCGCCATGATGTGATCTTCGTGGCTGTGTACACCACCTGCGGACAGCAGACCCATAATGTGTACTGCTTTGCCTGCGTTTTTCGCTTTATCTACCGCACCAGTCAGCACCGGATTAGCGAAGAAAGCGCGATCTTTGATTTCAACGTCCAGACGAGTCAGGTCCTGATACACGATGCGGCCGGCACCCAGGTTAACGTGGCCTACTTCGGAGTTACCCATTTGACGGTCAGGCAGACCGACTTCCAGACCGGAAGCGTCGATCAGGGTATGCGGACGATTGGCCCACAGTGCATCCATTACCGGGGTTTTAGCACTAAAAATGGCGTTATCCTGCTGTTCTTCGCGATAGCCATAGCCATCCAGAATCACCAGTACCATAGGTTTTTTAGAAACCGACATTGCGACAACCTCATACTCAAGAGTCAAAATTTGCGTAATTTTACTACAGCTGAATCGATAAAATAGCCTCTGAAGATCAAAATATACGACCGCTCGCGGCAAGCCGATGCCAGATTTACGCTTTTTTTTCGTAGCACCCCGCAAAATTGCATTCCAGTTAACGCGCTGGCTGTATTTGCCGCACCGCGCAGGTATACTCCTTTCCTGGTTTTTTTAATCACTACGTCGGGAGTTGTTACCCCCCATGCAAGAAATTATGCAATTTGTTGGCCGTCATCCCATACTGAGTATCGCCTGGATCGCGTTACTGGTGGCGGTTCTTGTGACTACGTTTAAGAGCCTGACCTCGAAAGTGAAGGTGATTACTCGTGGTGAAGCTACACGTCTGATCAACAAAGAAGACGCTGTGGTTGTGGATTTACGTCAGCGTGATGACTTCCGTAAAGGCCATATCGCAGGTTCTATCAATCTGTTGCCGAGCGAAATCAAAGCCAATAATGTTGGTGAGCTTGAGAAGCACAAAGACAAGCCGGTTATCGTGGTAGACGGTTCTGGCATGCAGTGCCAGGAGCCTGCAAACGCGCTGACGAAAGCAGGTTTTGCGCAAGTATTCGTGCTGAAAGAGGGCGTCGCTGGCTGGGCTGGCGAGAACTTGCCTCTGGTGCGCGGCAAATAATTTACCTGTCGTCTTTCATGATGCAGGCCGTTAGCTGCAATTAGGCCCCCTGAGACTTATTGTTATAAGCTTCTGGGGACACTCCATTTTGCTGCCGCCCTGCAACATGAAATTTCAGGGTAAAAAAACAGGAGCTAATTTATGGCCAATGTTGAAATCTATACCAAAGAAACCTGCCCGTATTGCCATCGTGCGAAAGCACTGCTGAGCAGCAAGGGTGTGAGTTTTCAGGAGTTGCCGATCGATGGCAACGCCGCTAAGCGTGAAGAGATGATCAAACGCAGCGGTCGCACCACGGTTCCCCAGATTTTTATTGACGCACAGCACATTGGCGGCTGTGATGACTTGTATGCATTGGATGCACGTGGTGGACTGGATCCCCTGCTGAAATAACGTGTGAACGTTGGCATTACATTGCGCAGTATTGAAGGACAACACTTAAGGGTTTTCTACACATGTCAGAACAAAACAACACTGAAATGACTTTCCAGATCCAGCGTATTTATACCAAGGATATTTCTTTCGAAGCGCCAAACGCGCCGCACGTTTTCCAGAAAGATTGGCAGCCAGAAGTTAAACTTGATCTTGATACGGCATCTTCTCAACTGGCAGATGACGTTTACGAAGTGGTACTGCGTGTTACCGTAACGGCATCCCTGGGTGAAGAAACTGCGTTCCTGTGCGAAGTGCAGCAGGGCGGTATTTTCTCCATCGCGGGTATCGAAGGCACCCAGATGGCACATTGCCTGGGCGCATACTGCCCGAACATTCTGTTCCCGTATGCTCGTGAGTGCATCACCAGCATGGTATCCCGCGGTACATTCCCGCAACTGAACCTTGCGCCGGTTAACTTCGATGCGCTGTTCATGAACTATTTGCAGCAGCAGGCTGGCGAAGGTACTGAAGAACATCAGGATGCCTGATGAACCAACGTAATGCTTCAATGACTGTGATCGGTGCCGGCTCGTACGGCACCGCTCTTGCCATTACCCTGGCAAGAAATGGCCACGAGGTTGTCCTCTGGGGCCATGACCCTGAACATATCGCGACGCTTGAACGCGACCGCTGTAACGCCGCGTTTCTCCCCGATGTGCCTTTTCCCGATACGCTCCATCTTGAAAGCGATCTCGCTACCGCACTGGCAGCCAGCCGTAATATTCTTGTCGTCGTGCCAAGCCATGTCTTTGGTGAAGTGCTGCGCCAGATTAAACCGCTGATGCGCCCTGATGCGCGGCTGGTGTGGGCGACCAAAGGGCTGGAAGCGGAAACCGGACGTTTGTTACAGGACGTGGCGCGTGAGGCGTTAGGCGATCAAATTCCGCTGGCGGTTATCTCTGGCCCAACGTTTGCGAAAGAACTGGCGGCAGGTTTACCGACGGCTATTTCGTTGGCCTCTACCGACCAAACCTTTGCTGATGATCTTCAGCAGTTGCTGCACTGTGGTAAAAGTTTCCGCGTTTACAGCAACCCGGATTTCATTGGCGTGCAACTTGGCGGCGCGGTGAAAAACGTCATTGCCATTGGCGCGGGGATGTCCGATGGTATCGGTTTTGGTGCGAATGCGCGTACGGCGCTGATCACTCGTGGGCTGGCTGAGATGTCGCGTCTTGGCGCGGCGCTGGGGGCCGATCCTGCCACCTTTATGGGCATGGCGGGGCTGGGTGATCTGGTACTTACCTGTACCGACAACCAGTCGCGTAACCGCCGTTTTGGCATGATGCTCGGTCAGGGCATGGATGTACAAAGCGCGCAGGAGAAGATTGGTCAGGTGGTTGAAGGCTACCGCAATACGAAAGAAGTCCGCGAACTGGCGCATCGCTTCGGCGTTGAAATGCCAATAACCGAGGAAATTTATCAAGTATTATATTGCGGAAAAAACGCGCGCGAGGCAGCATTGACGTTATTAGGTCGTGCACGCAAGGACGAGCGCAGTAGCCACTAAAACCAGGGAACTTTTGTTACCGCTATGACCCGGCCCGCGCAGAACGGGCCGGTCATTATCTCATCGTGTGGAGTAAGCAATGTCGTGTGAAGAACTGGAAATTGTCTGGAACAATATTAAAGCTGAAGCCAGAACGCTGGCGGACTGTGAGCCAATGCTGGCCAGTTTTTACCACGCGACGCTACTCAAGCACGAAAACCTGGGCAGTGCACTGAGCTACATGCTGGCGAACAAGCTGTCATCGCCAATTATGCCTGCCATTGCTATCCGCGAAGTGGTGGAAGAAGCCTACGCCGCCGACCCGGAAATGATTGCTTCTGCGGCCTGTGATATTCAGGCAGTGCGTACCCGCGACCCGGCAGTCGATAAATACTCAACCCCATTGTTATATCTGAAAGGTTTTCATGCCTTGCAGGCCTATCGCATCGGTCACTGGCTGTGGAATCAGGGCCGTCGCGCACTGGCTATTTTTCTGCAAAACCAGGTTTCTGTGACGTTCCAGGTGGATATTCATCCGGCGGCAAAAATTGGTCGCGGTATCATGCTCGACCACGCGACGGGCATTGTGGTGGGTGAAACTGCGGTGATTGAAAACGATGTGTCGATTCTGCAATCCGTTACCCTTGGCGGTACGGGTAAATCTGGTGGAGACCGTCACCCGAAAATTCGTGAAGGCGTGATGATTGGCGCAGGCGCGAAAATTCTCGGCAATATTGAAGTTGGGCGCGGTGCGAAGATTGGCGCAGGTTCCGTGGTGCTGCAACCGGTACCGCCACATACCACCGCCGCTGGCGTTCCGGCACGCATTGTCGGTAAACCAGACAGCGATAAGCCATCAATGGATATGGATCAGCATTTCAACGGCATTAACCATACGTTTGAATATGGGGATGGGATCTGACGTCCTGTGATTGTGCCAGATGCGATGTAATCATCTATCCGGCATACAGTAACTAATCTCTCAACACCGCTCCCGGATACCCCAGCTGCCGCCAGGCTTCATACACCACGACCGACACCGCATTGGACAGGTTCATGCTGCGGCTGTCCGGCACCATTGGAATGCGAATTTTTTGTTCAGCGGGCAGGGCATCGAGAATGCTCGCGGGCAGGCCGCGTGTTTCCGGGCCAAACATCAGATAGTCGCCATCCTGATAACTTACGGCGCTGTGTGCGGGTGTGCCTTTCGTGGTGAGGGCAAACAGACGCTGGGGATTTTCTGCTTCCAGGAACGCAGCATAGTTATGATGACGCGTAACGGCGGTAAATTCGTGGTAGTCCAGTCCTGCGCGGCGCAGGCGCTTGTCGTCCCAGGCAAATCCCATCGGTTCGATGATATGCAGGCGAAAGCCGGTGTTGGCGCAAAGACGGATGATGTTGCCAGTATTTGGCGGAATTTCTGGTTCGTAAAGTACGATGTTTAGCATACTGCCCCCTTAGTGCGGGGGCAGGATAGCAGATATTCATCTAACTCTTAAGCCGCATTCCCTTTCGCCATCGGAGCCAGCGCCGCAGGCAACTCTTTACCCAGCCCCTGCACCAGCGAATCTTGCGTAATTTCACTGATCGATTTTGCGCCAGTCAGTGTCATTGCCACTTTCATCTCTTTTTCGATCAGATTCAGCAGATTTGCCACGCCCGCCTGGCCCGCCGTTGCCAGCGCATACAGGAAAGCACGACCCAGCAGTACAGTATCGGCACCGAGTGCAATCATACGCACGACATCAAGCCCGTTACGAATGCCGCTATCTGCCAGAATGGCGATATCACCTTTCACCGCATCTGCAATAGCAGGCAACGCACGGGCAGAAGAGAGTACACCGTCCAGCTGGCGGCCACCGTGGTTAGAAACCACAATGCCATCTGCGCCAAAACGTACCGCATCACGCGCATCTTCTGGGTCGAGGATCCCTTTGATCACCATCGGGCCATCCCAGAAATCGCGGATCCACTCAAGGTCTTTCCATGAGATAGAAGGATCGAAGTTATTCCCCAGCCAGCCGATGTAATCTTCCAGTCCGGTCGGTTTGCCGAGATAAGTCGAGATATTACCGAGATCATGCGGACGACCATTCAGGCCCACATCCCACGCCCATTGCGGATGCGTTACCGCCTGCAAGTAGCGGCGCATTGCCGCGTTCGGGCCGCTCATTCCAGAGTGCGCATCACGGTAACGCGCACCAGGCGTTGGCATATCCACAGTGAAGACCAGAGTTGAACAGCCTGCCGCTTTTGCACGCTCCAGCGCGTTACGCATAAAGCCGCGATCGCGCAGCACATATAACTGGAACCACATCGGACGCTTGATGGCGGGGGCGACTTCTTCAATTGGGCAAACAGAAACGGTCGAGAGAGTAAACGGAATGCCATGTGCATCCGCCGCTTTTGCGGCCTGAACTTCGCCGCGTCGCGCATACATGCCACACAAACCTACCGGACCTAGCGCCACCGGCATCGACAATTTCTCATTAAACAGCGTCGTTTCCAGGCTTAAGTCGGACATGTTTTTCAGAATTCGCTGGCGCAGCGCCACCTCTGACAAATCTTCCACGTTGCGGCGCAGGGTGTATTCAGAATATGCCCCCCCATCCATATAGTGGAACAGGAATGGCGGCAGAATGCGTTGTGCTGCGGCGCGATAATCGCTGGCTGCGGAAATAATCATGCGTTTTTCTCCCTCGAATTCTCATTATGGTCACCAGGCAGGCGGGTAATGCGTGCATGGCGAGCTTGATCTTCATCGAATCGTTTCATGGTGGTGTGAACAAAGCTAAGGTGCGCCATCATTGCTTTACGCGCCCCGTCAGCATCACCGGCAAAAATGGCGTCAATGACAGCCTGATGTTGTTCGGTCAGTTGTGAAAAAACCGGGGGCACCAGATACATCCGCTGACGGCTATGCTTCACTGAGGATTGCAAGACATCGAAGAAACCACGCATGGTTTGCAGCAACACAATGTTATGTGAGGCTTCGGCAATCGCCAGATGAAAACGAACGTCCGCTTGTGAGGCGAGATCCGGGTCTTCGCTGAGTGTTGCTTCAAAGCAAAGCTGAATTTTCTCTTTTTCGCCAGGCGTGGCGCGCATTGCTGCATGCCACGCGGTGCTGGCTTCTATGGCGTAGCGGGCTTCCAGAATATCGAAACTGTAATCCGGATCATCGGCCATCAGCGTTTTCAACGGCTGGACGATGTTTTGCTCCGACCATGTGTCATGACGCCAGCGAATAAACGTCCCGCCGCCGCGTCGACTGAGCAGCACACCTTCGCTCACCAGTTTCGCCAGCGCCTCGCGCAGTGAATTTCGCGACACACCGAGTTGCATTGCCAGTTGACGTTCAGCGGGCAATTTCATGCCCGCCTCCAGGTTTTTTTCATCGATCAGCGCCCGCACACGATCGGCAACCTCGTCTGACAGGCGTCTGGGTAAAACAATCATTAAGGAATCATCCACGTTAAGACATAGGCCTGAAGCGTGGTGATCACGCCCACCATACAGGTGAAGATCAGGCTGTGTTTGACAGTAAAGCGGAACAAATCAGACTCTTTGCCCACCAGTCCTACCGCCGCACAGGCGATAGCGATAGATTGCGGAGAGATCATTTTGCCGGTGACACCACCGGTGGTGTTGGCAGCAACCAGCAACAGGTCAGAAACGCCAATTTGTTGTGCGGCGGTAGCCTGCAAAGCGGCAAACAAAGCATTAGATGACGTATCCGACCCGGTCAGGAATACCCCAAGCCAGCCGAGGAACGGCGAGAAGAAGGTGAATGCATGACCGGTATGCGCCAGTGCCAGCGCCAGTGTTGATGACAGTCCGGAATAGTTCGAAATAAAGGCGAATGCCAGCACCATACCGATGGAGTAGATAGGCAGAGCCAGTTCTTTCAGCGTGCTGCCGAAGGTGCTGATAGCGTCAGATGGTTTCATCTTCAGCCAGACAATTGAGAGCAGGGCAGCAAAAAGAATGGCGGTACCGGTAGCAGAGAACCAGTCGAACTTAAACACGGCGGCGTAAGCTGTCGCTTCGCTGACCACTGGCGGCATACGGGCAACCAGTTTATCGAGGTACGGCACCGGAATATTGATCACCCACTCATACAGCGCGCCACCCGATGCGAACAGGGCTTTAAACGGCGGGATACTCCACAGTGTTACGGTAGCGGTCAGGAACAGGAACGGTGTCCAGGCACGTAATACCTGACCCGCGGTGTAACCGGTGTGGGCCAGCGTCATATCAACCTGTGACGCCCCCAAATCACCAAAACGGAATACGCGCACCGGCTGCCAGCGTTTGAGGAACAGCGTCAGGCAGAGCAGTGATACCAGCGAAGAGATAATGTCTGGCAGTTCCGGCCCAATGAAGTTAGAGCTGAGGTATTGAGCGATGGCAAACGAGCCGCCCGCAACCACGACCGCAGGCCAGGTTTCTTTGATACCGCGCCAGCCGTCCATAATCGCCATAATCCAGAACAGCACGATAATGGTCATAAACGGTAGCTGACGCCCCACCATCTGGCCAATCTCAAAGCTGTCGATGCCTGTTACCTGCCCGGCGACCAGAATCGGAATACCCATCGCACCGAATGCTACTGGCGCGGTGTTAACAATCAGGCACAGCCCGGCGGCGTACAGCGGTTTAAAGCCCAGGCCGACCAGCAATGCGGCGGTAATTGCTACCGGTGCGCCAAATCCTGCGGCCCCTTCGAGGAACGCGCCGAAACAGAAACCGACGATCAGCATTTGCAGGCGCTGGTCAGGGGTTATCGAAAGAATAGACGAGCGGATGATGTCAAACTGCCCGGTTTTCACCGAGATCTTATAGACGAACACCGCTGCAATAATGATCCACGCGATGGGCCACAAACCGTAGAAGAAGCCATAAACCACCGAGGCCAGCGCGTTAGCGACCGGCATTTTATAGAACAGCAAAGCCACGGCAAGGGCGATTGCCACCGTCCACGAGGCGGCGACGTATCCTTTCAGTTTGAGCTTAATCAGCGCAAAGAAGAAAAACAGAATGGGAAGCGATGCTATCAGGCTGGAAAGCCAGATATTCCCGGCGGGATCATAGTTTTGTTGCCAGAGATTCATTGCAGGTCTCCTGCAGTCCACACACGCCGCGTGATGAGTCTGTTGCTCATCTCCGTGTCACACGTTGTGTAAAAGTGGCACTGCCAATTGTGTTGTGTAGGGATAATGACAATGAATAGTTAACTAAATGTTATGCATTGGCAACATTGATGTGAGTTTTAATTGGGGAACTGTGAACCAGAGGTCAGATAAGCGAAGAATTGGTAGGGCCAATTTGGAGTGAGGGAGATGTCTGTAAAGAAAAGGGCAATTCCCATCAGGGAATTGCCCTCAGATTGTTGATCTGGTGCGCCTTATTTTGCCGGATGCGGCGTGAACGCCTTATCCGTCCTACAGGAATGTGCTGAATCATCCCGTAGGTCTGATAAGCGCAGCGCATCACGCAATTTGGCGTTTACCCATTCTTTAATGGATCATTACCACTGAATACCGGCACCGAGTGCGGCGGAGTATTCACCCTGGCTATTGGTACTACCTTGTAATTTGTAGACCCAACGACCATTGGCGCTCACCATCGACACACCTAAAGCAACAGCCGATTCGCCGTTGTAAGTACCACCACCAATAGAGGCCATGCTGGCTCCCGGCGTGTAAGCCTGCGGCAGACCGGTCATTGCCATTGCGGAAGCGATACCACCGCTCAACTTGCTTTCGGTTTTGGACAGTTTGTTATCCATCTCAACCATGCGCTGATCGGTGTATTGCTTCGTTTCCTGCACACTTTGCTTCAACTGTGCATAGTTCACTGCGTCGTTGTTGTTCACGCCCGCAGAAACGTTGCTGATGCGAGTCGTACCGCCATTGCCGCCACCGAGAGTGATGTTGCTGTAGTCGATAGAGCCATCAGCTTTGGTGTCGTAGCGAACGCCACCTGCTTCGGAAGACTTCAGTTGCGAAACGTTAACCGCATCGGTGGCATTAACACCGGCAGCAACGTTGGTGATACGGCGCTGGTTGGTAGAAGAACCCACAGAGATTGTGTTTTCTTCGTTGGCCACGGAGCCTGTACCCAGAGCGACGCTGTTGTCAGCGGCAGCAATGGATCCAGAACCAATCGCCACACTGTCTTTACCCTGGGCGTTAGCATCTACGCCATCGGTGTTGGTCTTGAAGTACTTGGTGCTACCTGTGGTTACGATATCGCCAATACCGTTCTCGATATTGGTCACGCGAGTATCCAGATTCGTCACCTGATTGTTCAGGTTAGTAATGCTCTGGGTATTCTGGGAAACCTGCGCATCCGTTACTTTCAATTGACCCACGTTGACCGCATCGGTATCAGCCGAACCAGCCGCGACGTTGGTGATCTGACGTTGACCGTCTTCGCTACCTACGGAGAATTCACCCACAGAGTTCTGCGGTGCATCCATGTTGTAGGCGGTGTAGCCAGTTTGTGCGCCACGGGTAGTTTGAGAACCATTACCCATTGCAATGCTGTTTGCATGGTTTGCACGCGCGTTGCTACCGATAGCAATACCGTTAATCGCATCTGCCAGAACTAAAGTGTTCAGGCCGATACCAATACCTGCATTACCATTAACGATGGTTTTTGCGCCCATTGCCAGCGAGTCTTCACCGATTGCCAGTGAGTCTTCAGCCGTTGAATTGGCGTGATAGTATTTGGTTGGCGTGGTGGCTACTGCACCAATGGCATTCTGCAACTGGCGAACCGTAACGGCGTCATGGGCTTCAGAACCATCGGCAACATTGATGATTTGACGATATTTACCATCGTCACCGATCGACAATGCGCCAAGCAGTTCACCGTCAGTTGTGTCATAACCAATCACAACACCTTCTTCCGATACGCTGGTGTCACGAGAACCTTTAACTATTAAACGGCTGGAAACGGAACTGCTACCCAGAGCGATACCTGTATCAACGTTGCTGTAACTGTCCTGACCGATGGCTACACTGCTGGCACGAGAGGCAACAGCGTTATAACCCACAGCGGTAGCACCAATACCTGAAGCGCTGGCATCGTTGAATGCTAAGCCGTTGTCGTTGGTACGCACATAGTTAATACCCGCGCCATTTTCTTCGATGTAGGTTTCACTGGTGTTACCGGCAAGCTGATTGATGACTTCGCTGTTCTGCTGGATCAGCATATTGGTGTTAAACAGCTGAGAACCGTTCACTGCATCGGTGCTACCTTCACCAATGTTACCATCAGCAACGTTTGTGATAATGCTGGCCTTGCCGTCATGACTGGCGTTGTAAGCCCCTTCGCCGTTATTGGCGGTCGCATCCCACAGCAGCGCGTTCTCATCAAGCGCATCCAGAGCGTCACCGACATTGTTGTACTCGGCATTCGCAATGGTGTAAGTCGGCGCAGTGATAGTACCGTCAGCGTTAACTTCTGCATCACCGCCCAGAGCATCTGCGATATATTTATTAGTGGTATAGAGTTGTGAGCCGTTAATCGCGTCGCTGCTGGTGGCAGAGATTGCACCATTTGCGACGTTAGTAATCTTACTGGCAGTGTTATCTACCCCACGACCGGCGCTGAATGCACCAGCACCGTCATTGGCTGTTGCATCCCAGAGCAGGGCGTCATCCAGTGTGGTATCGATCGCTTCCAGTGCGTCACCAACGTTGCTGTAACTGCCGCCAGCGATGGCATAAGTCGGTGTGGTGATACTGCCGTCCGCATTCACCACAGCGTTCCCGCCCAGAGCATCGGCAATGTAGTCACTAACGCCATAAAGTTGAGAACCATTAATAGCGTCGCTACTGGTGGATGAGACTGCACCGTTTGCAACATCAGTGATTACACTGGGATCATTATTAATGCCGTGTTTGGCGCTGAATTTGCCTGCGGTTGTATCCCAGAGCAGAGCATCACCGAGAGAATCACTAAATGAAGTGTTAATCGCAGCCAGAGCATCCCCGACGCTAGTGTAGTCAGTGCCGCCAATACTATAGGTTGGCCCGGTTAATATACCTGTATCGCTAATATCAGCCCCACCACCCAGATAGGACGTGAATGAATCAGCCAAACCGTAAAGTTGTGAGCCATTAATGGCGTCAGTGCTGTCAGAGGAGACTATGCCAGCTTGTACGTTGCTGATTTTGTTGGCGGCGTTAGTGCCGTGTGCAGCGGTGAATGCGCCTGCGGCGTCGTCCCATTTCAGGGCGTCTTCACCGAGGTTAGTCACCGTATCAGTCAGGTTAGTGATATTGGTGGTGTTGGTCGCCACATCGTCCTTGGTCGCTTTCAGCTGAGAACCATTAACGGCGTCGGTGCTGGTGTCAGAGAGCTCGCCAGCGGTGACGTTAGTGATTTTGTTGGTGGCGTTGGTGCCGCGTGCAGCGGTGAATGCGCCTGCGGCATCGTCCCATTTCAGGGCGTCTTCACCGAGGTTAGCCACCGTATCAGTCAGGTTAGTGATATTAGTGGTGTTGCCAGCCACTTCGCTCGTCAGGTTAGTGATGTTGGTGGTGTTTGCCGCTACATCGTCCTTGGTCGCTTTCAGCTGAGAACCGTTGACGGCGTCGGTGCTGGTGTCAGAGAGGTCGCCAGCGGTGACATTGGTGATTTTGCTAGTGGCGTTGTTGCCATGGGCAGCGCTGTATTTGCCATTGGTTTGGTCCCATTGCAGAGTGTTTTCATCAAGTACAGTGAGCGCATCGCCAACGTTATTTTTGTTACCATTTTTTAAGTTGTAGGCGGGGGCTTTAACTGTACCGTCGTCAACGTTTACCGATGCGCCTCCACCCAGTCGTTTTGCTACCGAGTCGCTGATGGCATAAAGCTGCGAGCCATTAATGGCGTCATTGCTGTCAGCTTTGATGGTGCCATTTTTCACATTCACGATCTTGCGTTTTAATGAGTCATTACCGACAGAAACGCTATCGTCCAGATCCGCAATCGAACCTGCCCCCAACGCGACGGCGTTAATACCGTTGGCGCTGGTATTACTACCAAGCGCAAGACTATTATCGCCCGTGACAACACTGGTTTTACCTAAAGCAATAGAGTTTAAGCCACTCGATTGGCTACCATTACCCAGAACGATAGCATCTGTACCATTAGCTTTGTTGCCCTGACCTATGGCAATTGCGCTATCTGCCAAAGCCTGGCTGCCATTGCCCAATACGATAGTATTGGTTTTATCGGCAAGGCTCCCGGAGCCCAGCGCCATGCTATTAGTCCCTTTTGCCTTCGCATTATTGCCAATGGCGGTAGCATTTTCAGCGGCTTCGGTGTTAGTGCCCATCGCGATGGAGTCCGTTCCTGATGCATTTGCCAATCGTCCTAATGCAAGAGCATTAGCAGCACTTGCTACCGTATCTTTGCCCAACGCCATGGCACCTTCACCTTTAGCTTGAGCAGAATTCCCCAGTGCAAGTGTATAATCGCTGGTCGCTTTAGCTGCACTGCCGATGGCGATAGCTCGGCTGCCCGTTGATACCGTTGATTGCCCTAAGCCAACCGATCTTTCTCCTGATGAGTTACTTGAGAAGCCAATTGCCGTACTGCCCACCCCGGCGGTCGAACCTATTCCTACCGCAACACTTCCTGTATTCTCTGTTCCTGAACCCTTTGGCTCTGATGATGCGACAGCACCTTTACCAATGGCAATCCAGTCATTACTGAGTGGCGTTGCCTCTGCGCTTTTACCACCGTCAAGTGAAACCGAAGCATTGGCCCCAACGGGTGAGAGTAGCCCACCCGCAACCAGCGCGGAAATTAACAGCTTACTACGCCCGCTCTTTTTTCCACGACTCTTCGCCGTTTCGCTGGCAACGCTATAGCTGCCCGTCGCTGGATTCCAGATAACTTTAAAAATTTTGTTCATTATTGATGTTCTCTATTCCTTGATATAAGCGCAGAAGCTGCATTTATTTTTTGTTTTTCCGCTGCTGAGTTTCAGCAGGTTGAACAGTGTCGAACTGGAGATTGGCCATATTGATGGACAATTTCAGATACTTCAGGTTATTAGGTGAAACGCCTTTTAATGTCAGGTTAATGTCTTGCCATTGACCAGGCATTAATTGCAGGGTGGAGTTCATGGTGGTGTTGAAAAGTAATTGTTGCCACTTCGACAGCGCTTTGGTATCGGTGGGTCTTTCACTGCCCCATGTGGCTTGAAAGCCAATATTTGATACGGGAACGCTTAATAGGTTGACCAGCGAAATACGAATAACGCTACCATTTTCAACTGCATCAATAGACAGCACCCGGCCTGCCAAACCAACCGAGCCATTGTTTAAAATGAAGTATTTTGTTTGTGCAGGGTTAAATTCGGTGAAGACAAATTCGTCCTGTTTGTCTTTGACCGCCTTTACTACACCCGCCAGCACTTTAGTGGTGTTTGCAATATTAATTTGTTGATTTTCAATAAATTCTATCTTTCTTTTATATTGTTCTTGTTGTTTTTCAAGAATCTCTATTTTACTTTTTTGCAATTCTTGCTGTTTGGCAAGATCGTCGATCAGATTCGCTTTCTCAATATAGTCACACCCAGTCAATACCCAGAGTGGCAATGTTATCAACATGCTTAATAGTGCTTTTTTGATGCTCATAGGGTGAATTCCTTTTCATGATCCCGATACGTTAACTGTTACGGCGTAATCATCCTTTTTATGAATGATTCGAGTGGAAATATACGTTATATAAATTTATAAGAGACTTTTTCTATTAATTGTTGTATTAATTGGTAGTGCGAATATGACATTAAATGTCAGACAATTTCAGATTGTAGCCAATAATATTAATCGCGCGGATTTTAATGATCGATGTCAATCAATGTCAAATGTTTCACCGGATGAAAACACCGACCAGGAGAAATATTAATATTCAGCATGGTGATGTTTTCTTGGGAAGTGTGTGATTCTGAGCGATAAATATAAATAATTAATGGCTGTTACAGGCATTAATGTGCATTAATTCATTGTTATCGCTTATATATCACTTTTTTATTCCATACCACAATTTCAGAATTTAGCCTGTAATATGCGCTTCAAAGAGCCGGTGAGATGGAAGCAATAGTGATAAGAATGTTAAAGATATCCGATATCTGGTATCAGGCTCCTGCATGTGCCAGCAGGAGCGAGTAAATCGTGAGAGGCTGTGATTACAGCGGTGAGACAGGTACTTAAAATGCGGTCTTAGAGAATCCGGTCATCTCTTGCAGGCCCATTTCGCGGCCCAGCGCGGTCATCGGATGCACAACTACCAGTCCGCGAACACTTTTCTTCAGCTTGCCCATATCAGCCTGCTCTTTTTTAGTAATCGCGCGCTGGAAGGGCATTTTCATCAGTTTTTGCGCTTCTTTACTGAGTTTCTGGCTGTGAACTTCACGCAGGCGAGCAATTTCGGCTTCCAGCGTGGCTTTTTCTTTTTCCAGTTCGGCATATTTATCTGCGGCTTCAACCAGTGACAGGTCAGCCTGCTGATGGCGGATAGCGTCCAGGCGATCGCTGAGACGTTTGATTTCGTTTTTTTCGACTTCTTTCATGTGATGACTTCTGATAGAGATAAATTTATAGCCTCTAGTATGCGCGACCAGGTGCTTTGTTCACAACAGATGGCATTGTAATAGTTCCAGATTGTAACCATTAATGTGTTTGAAAATTACCCAATCTATTGATTAATTAGGAAATTTAAAGAAAAAAGATAGACAACAGAAGAGGATCATTATTGAGGATTGAGCACGTTTTCCTTAATGTCATTTATACCGGGATCTAAACTAAAATTGGCGGCCGCGCATTCCCGACGCGGGGTAATACGGAGATATCATCATGGGCAAATTAGGTGAAAACGTTCCGCTTCTTATCGATAAAGCTGTAGATTTCATGGCATCGAGCCAGGCGTTCCGGGAGTATCTGAAAAAACTTCCTCCCCGCAATGCGATTCCGTCCGGAATACCTGATGAAAGCGTGCCGTTATATCTACAACGTCTGGAGTATTATCGTCGGCTTTATCGGCCGAAACAGGTAGAGGAGAAGTAAGCGAAAGTACTTACTTTTGAAAGGCTTTTTTTAAGCTGATTTTGGAAATCAGCTCTGTCAGTGAAAGGACCATTGTTGATCGCACAGCCTGTTGGTAACGCTGAATTTGCATTGCATACAAACTGGAGTCTGCGGGTTCAAACTGTGGCGGCGGTGGTAACGCCGCCACACAGTGCAGCTCACCAAAGGGGCCAAGAATTTCGTCGTCGGTAAAGGCGTACTCATTGCCGTCGTGATTTAGTTCTTCACGCAATGCCATCAGCAGTTCCGCATCTTCGTATTCATGGCGGTTAATGACACCCAACCCGTAAATGAGTTTTAAACGCACAGAAAGATCGCCCAGCGGGCCATCGCCGTCGAGTAACGGTTCTACAGCATACTTCACCGCGTAATCGTCTTTGCGGAATACCTGAAGCACCAGAAGATTTACCGCCTCGGTCAAAAGCTCGACGGCGGTAATCAGAAAGCTTCGCACGGTTTTGCCAGCATTCAGACGCTCAAGCACACGGTTTTCAAAGGCCTGGGTTTGTTCCATTGTTGCCTGCATATCTGACAATCTGTTATTCGGGCGCAGGGAGTCCTGCGCCTGGTCCACCATTATTGCATTGCTTTATAAGCGGTTACCGCCTCGGATACAACCTCGCTGTTAGCATCAAGGCCGGAAATCTGCGCCAGTGCGGCTTGCGGGCCTTTGTCGGCAATCAGTGCTGCCAGTTCCTGAGCCTGCGGATCATCTTCACTGCGGAAGTGCATTGCAGCGGCAATACCTTCAATCAGGTTTTTATGTGGCAGACCATATTCCAGCGTTCCGAGCAGTGGCTTGATCAGACGGTCGCCAGCACTCAGTTTACGCAGCGGCTGACGGCCTACGCGCTCTACATCGTCTTTCAGATACGGGTTCTCAAAACGACCAAGGATTTTCTGGATGTACGCCGCATGTTTGTCCGCGTCAAAACCGTAACGCTTGATCAGTACAGCGCCACTTTCTTCCATCGCCCCTTTTACTACCGCGCGGATTTTCTCGTCGAGAATTGCGTCACGAATGGTCTGATGACCTGCCAGTTTTCCGAGGTACGCGGTTATAGCATGACCTGTATTCAGGGTGAAGAGTTTACGCTCAACAAATGCCATCAGGTTGTCGGTTAACTCCATGCCTGGGATGTTCGGCAGTGCACCTTTGAATTGGGTTTTATCGACAATCCATTCGCTGAAGGTTTCGACTGTCACTTCCAGCGGATCGTTCGTTGCCGAAGCGGAAGGCGGTACGATGCGGTCAACGGCAGAGTCCACAAAGCCAACATGTTCTTCGACCCACGCTTTGGCGTCTTCCGGCAGGGCGTTCATCACATGGCCTTTCAGCTGCGTGGTGCCGCGTACCATGTTTTCACAGGCGATAATGTTCAGCGGGGATTCATTACCTTGTTCTTTACGTTTCACCAGCCCTTTGGCGATTGCCGGAGCAATACGTTCCAGCACAACCGGGCCCACGGCGGTAGTGACTAAATCAACCTGAGCAATCAGATCAACGACATCATCACCAATGCTGCTGACAGCATTGACGCCAGAAACGGTATCTACCTGCTCGGTTTCACCGACTACATGAACCTGATAGCTATGACGGGCATTCAGGGCATCAAGTACCACCTGATTGACATCGGCAAACGTCAGTTGGATACCTGCGTCTGCCAGCAGTTTACCGATAAAGCCACGACCGATATTACCTGCGCCAAAATGTAATGCTTTCATAGTATTAACCTTCATCAATGTTTTTACCCGAGAGGGCTGGGGTGAGGCTTTTCCCTCACCCAAACCCTCTCCGTGAGGAGAGGGGCCGCGCCGGATGCGGCGTAAACGCCTTATCCGGCCTACAAGAACGTGCAAATTCAACAAATTGTGCTTTGTTTTTGTAGGCCTGATAAGCGTAGCGCATCAGGCAATTAGCCCATCTTCTCCATGTGGAGAGGGGCCGCGCCGGATGCGGCGTAAATGCCTTATCCGGCCTACAAGAACGTGCAAATTCAACAAATTGTGCTTTGTTTTTGTAGGCCTGATAAGCGTAGCGCATCAGGCAATTAGCCCATCTTCTCCATGTGGAGAGGGGCCGCGCCGGATGCGGCGTAAACGCCTTATCCGGCCTACAAGAACGTGCAAATTCAACAAACTGCGCTTTGTTTTGTAGGCCTGATAAGCGTAGCGCATCAGGCAATAAGCCCCACCTTCTCCATGTGGAGAGGTGGGATTGGATTACTTACGACCTGCCAGCAGTTCCAGCACTTCATCCACGCTGGTGGTGTGCGCCAGACGCTCGATGACGGACTCATCATCCAGTGCGTTGGTCAGGCTGGTGATAACCTGAATGTGCTCGTTGTTACGGGCAGCAATACCAATCACCAGACGGGCAATGTCATCTTCTTCTTCACCGAAGCGCACGCCTTCCGGGTACTGGCAGAACACCACGCCCGTTTTCAGTACGCGATCTTTCGCTTCAACCGTACCGTGCGGTACCGCGATGGACTCACCCAGATAAGTCGGGGTCAGTTTTTCACGATCCAGCATCGCCTGAACGTATTCCGGCTCAACGTAACCGCCTTTCACCAGCTGCTCGCCAGCAAAACGAATCGCTTCTTCTTTGGTGGCCGCTTTGCGACCGAGGAAGATGTTCTCCGCGCCTAGCTTGAACAGGTTAGCACTGGAATCGTCAAAGCTGTCTTTCAGACTGTCTTTCACTTTTACTTCGTTTTCAGTATGGCGCTGGGCAGCAACCAGACGTTCGGTCAG
Organism: Escherichia sp. KS167_9B; assembly: GCF_030295215.1. Classification (NCBI taxonomy): domain Bacteria; kingdom Pseudomonadati; phylum Pseudomonadota; class Gammaproteobacteria; order Enterobacterales; family Enterobacteriaceae; genus Escherichia; species Escherichia sp. KS167_9B. Next base: position 4,335,896 of record NZ_AP025754.1, on the reverse strand, counting down.
GCTGGTGTACAGGCCGCTGTCGAGGAAGTTGGTCAGCGAAATATGCTGTGCCTGCGGAACCTGGCGCATAGCGCGTTCGGTCAGGTCACGGTGAGTGATGACCAGGTCCACATCTGGCGGCAGGTTGTTGATCGCGCTGTTAGTAACAGAAATCTGCGACAGACCTGCATCCTGAATTTTCTTACGCAGCACACCTGCGCCCATCGCACTGGAACCCATACCGGCATCACAGGCAACGATGATTTTACGGACGTGGCTCAGGTCGTTAGTCACATCGCCAGCAGACAGCGGAGATGCGCCTTTAGATTCAGCTTTCATGTCCTGCATACGACGCGTTGCTGCTTCAATGTCATCTTCTTCTTTCACTTTGCTGGTTTTCAGCAGAATGGCAGAGACAACGAAGGAGACTGCCATCGCCGCACACACACCCGCTATGTTAGCGAAGTAAGCACCTTTTGGTGTCATCGCCAGTACCGCAAGGATAGAGCCCGGAGATGCCGGAGAAACCAGACCACCGCCCAGGATAGTCAGCGTGAATACGCCAGTCATACCACCGAGGATAACGGCCAGGATCAGACGCGGATTCATCAGCACATACGGGAAGTAGATTTCGTGGATACCCCCCAGGAAGTGAATGATTGCCGCACCGCCCGCAGACTGTTTAGCGCTACCACGACCAAAGAACATGTACGCCAGCAGAACACCCATACCCGGACCTGGGTTAGCTTCAATCAGGAAGAAGATGGATTTACCCAGTTCATGGGACTGCTGAATACCCAGCGGCGAGAAGATACCGTGGTTAATGGCGTTGTTGAGGAACAGGATTTTCGCCGGTTCAACAAAGATAGACGCCAGCGGCAGCATGTCATGGACAACCATGAAGTTAACGCCCGCAGCCAGCATTTTGGACAGGGCTTCAACAATCGGGCCAATGCCGAGGAACGCCAGAATAGCGAGGATCATCCCGATGATGCCTGCGGAGAAGTTATTCACCAGCATCTCAAAACCGGATTTGATCTTACCGTCTACCCAGCGGTCGAAGTGCTTAATGCACCAGCCGCCCAGCGGACCTGCAATCATAGAACCGAGGAACATCGGCATATCTGCGCCGACGATAACGCCCATTGTAGTGATGGCACCGACTACGCCGCCACGTTCGCCGCCTACCAGCTTACCACCGGTATAACCGATCAGCAGTGGCAGGAGATAAGTGATCATCGGCCCGACCAGCTTCGCCAGCGTTTCGTTCGGTAACCACCCTGTTGGAATAAATAGCGCGGTGATGATACCCCACGCGATAAACGCGCCGATATTTGGCATCACCATGTTGCTGAGGAAACGACCAAAGCTTTGCACTTTGATCTTAATATCGGATGACATAAAAACACCCCTTCTTATGTTTGCTGTCGCGCAGGCTGGAAGCCCGAGGTTTTTTGTTAATGTGGCGGCAGAGGTAGCCGGACCTTGTTGATAGTGCGAAATCTGGCACTGAATCGGTTAACTGTCCAGTCGACGGCTTTTTGTGTGATATCGGTCACATAAATATAGGGGGTAGAGAGGTAATTGACGTGATGTGCATCACAAAATACTTGTGTAAAAAAGCAACAAGACGGCGATTTTCGCTAAAAATGGCATTTAAATGTGAGTAATGTCACATTTTTGTTTTGTTGGTTTGTTGAATCTTTGTGATCTGAATCACAAGATATTTTCTTACGGCGTTCACCTGATGTGATCTGCAGCATGTTATGCCTTCGTCATAAAATCGTTATGTAACTAAGCAACTCATCACCTCTAAAAATTATTCTTTGGTGTTATGGCGAGAATCGCGAACCCGAATTATTGTCAAAATATCAGCCTGACTCCCTTCTGGCTGCCAGCCAAAAAACAACACCGATAAACGTGAATCCGAGGCAGATATGTTTCTAAACTATTTCGCGTTGGGAGTGCTGATCTTCGTCTTTCTGGTGATTTTTTATGTAATCATCGCGATACATGACATCCCTTATCTGATTGCCAAAAAGCGCAATCACCCCCATGCCGACGCTATTCATACGGCGGGCTGGGTGAGCCTGTTTACTCTGCATGTTATCTGGCCGTTCCTGTGGATCTGGGCGACGCTCTATCAACCGGAGCGTGGCTGGGGTATGCAGTCACATGTTGCGTCGCAGGAGAAAGCGACTGACCCGGAAATCGCCGCACTTTCTGACCGAATTTCCCGGCTGGAGCATCAACTCGCCGCCGAGAAAAAGACTGACTATTCCACGTTCCCGGAGATCTAAATATGGATCTATTGATTGTTTTAACTTACGTGGCGCTGGCGTGGGCGGTCTTTAAAATCTTCCGCATTCCGGTAAATCAGTGGACGCTGGCGACGGCGGCGCTGGGAGGCGTGTTTCTGGTGAGTGGTTTGATTTTGTTGATGAACTACAACCACCCTTACACTTTTACCGCACAGAAAGCGGTGATTGCTATTCCCATCACGCCACAGGTGACGGGGATCGTGACTGAAGTCACTGACAAGAATAATCAGCTCATTCAGAAGGGCGAGGTGCTTTTTAAGCTCGACCCGGTACGTTATCAGGCGCGAGTCGACAGACTTCAGGCTGACCTGATGACGGCGACGCATAATATAAAGACACTGCGCGCGCAGCTCACTGAAGCGCAAGCCAATACCACCCAGGTTTCAGCGGAGCGTGACCGCTTGTTTAAAAATTATCAACGTTACCTGAAAGGCAGCCAAGCGGCGGTAAATCCGTTCTCAGAACGTGATATCGACGATGCGCGGCAGAATTTTCTCGCGCAGGATGCGCTGGTGAAAGGCTCGGTGGCGGAACAGGCGCAAATCCAGAGCCAGCTCGACAGTATGGTTAACGGTGAGCAGTCGCAGATTGTCAGCTTAAGGGCGCAGCTTACCGAAGCGAAATATAACCTTGAGCAGACCGTCATTCGCGCGCCGAGCAATGGCTACGTCACTCAGGTGCTGATCCGCCCAGGTACATACGCAGCTGCCTTGCCGTTGCGTCCGGTAATGGTTTTCATCCCTGAGCAAAAACGGCAAATTGTCGCCCAATTTCGGCAAAACTCGCTGTTACGTCTGAAACCCGGCGATGATGCGGAAGTGGTGTTTAACGCGCTACCTGGGCAGGTGTTCCACGGCAAACTGACTAGTATTTTACCTGTCGTGCCAGGCGGTTCGTATCAGGCGCAAGGGGTATTGCAATCATTAACGGTCGTGCCCGGCACGGACGGTGTGCTGGGAACCATTGAACTGGACCCTAACGATGATATCGATGCTTTACCCGACGGCATCTACGCCCAGGTGGCAGTTTACTCCGACCATTTCAGCCATGTTTCGGTGATGCGGAAGGTGCTGCTAAGAATGACCAGTTGGATGCATTATCTTTATTTGGATCATTGAGACTTGTATCACCTGTGTTTTGCGCGAGCCTGAGCCATACTGATATTTTTCCTCGCACAAAGGACTCGGCATGAAACTCGTCGGTAGCTACACCAGCCCGTTTGTACGCAAACTTTCTATTCTGTTGTTAGAAAAGGGCATAACTTTCGAATTTATTAATGAACTGCCCTATAACGCGGACAACGGCGTGGCGCAATTTAACCCGTTAGGGAAAGTGCCGGTGCTGGTGACTGAAGAGGGCGAATGTTGGTTTGATTCGCCGATCATCGCTGAATATATTGAATTAATGAATGTCGCTCCGGCGATGTTGCCGCGCGATCCGCTGGAGTCGTTGCGAGTGCGCAAAATTGAGGCGCTGGCGGATGGCATTATGGATGCCGGGCTGGTATCGGTGCGTGAACAGGCACGTCCGGCGGCGCAGCAGTCTGAAGATGAATTGTTACGCCAGCGGGAGAAAATCAACCGCAGTCTGGATGTGCTGGAAGGATATCTGGTCGATGGCACGCTCAAAACCGATACGGTCAATCTGGCGACTATCGCCATTGCCTGTGCCGTCGGATATCTCAATTTCCGCCGCGTTGCGCCAGGCTGGTGTGTCGACCGCCCACACTTAGTCAAACTGGTCGAAAACCTGTTTAGCCGCGAAAGTTTTGCTCGCACCGAACCGCCAAAGGCTTGATGCGCGATATGTCCTCCTGACCCATCTCACGTTACAATCCGTGGTTATGTTAAACGCCCTTCTCCGTGTGAGAGGGCCTTGATCAACCAGGTTTCCTATGACAACCGAAACGCGTTCCCTCTATAGTCAACTTCCGGCTATTGATCGCTTATTGCGCGATAGCTCCTTCCTTTCTTTGCGTGATACTTATGGTCACACCCGCGTGGTGGAATTGCTGCGTCAGATGCTTGACGAAGCGCGAGAAGTGATTCGTGACAACCAGACGCTACCCGCGTGGTGTGAAAACTGGGCGCAAGAAGTTGATGCCCGGTTGACGAAAGAGGCGCAAAGCGCGCTGCGTCCGGTGATCAACCTGACGGGAACCGTGCTGCATACCAACCTTGGGCGAGCTTTACAGGCGGAAGCCGCGGTGGAGGCTGTTGCGCAGGCTATGCGTTCGCCAGTAACCCTCGAATACGATCTGGATGACGCCGGACGCGGACATCGCGATCGGGCGCTGGCGCAGCTGCTGTGCCGTATTACGGGGGCGGAAGATGCCTGTATCGTTAATAACAATGCGGCGGCGGTCTTGTTGATGTTGGCGGCCATTGCCAGCGGGAAAGAGGTGGTGGTTTCTCGCGGCGAACTGGTGGAGATTGGCGGTGCGTTTCGTATTCCCGATGTTATGCGCCAGGCAGGCTGCACACTACACGAAGTGGGGACCACCAACCGCACGCACACTAATGATTATCGTCAGGCGGTGAATGAAAATACCGCTCTGTTGATGAAAGTACATACCAGTAACTACAGCATTCAGGGGTTCACCAAAGCGATAGATGAAGCTGAACTGGTGGCGCTCGGCAAAGAGCTGGATGTTCCCGTAGTGACTGACTTAGGCAGCGGCTCGCTGGTCGATCTTAGCCAGTACGGTTTGCCGAAAGAGCCAATGCCGCAGGAGTTGATTGCGGCGGGCGTCAGTCTGGTGAGCTTCTCCGGCGACAAGCTGTTAGGCGGACCGCAGGCAGGAATTATTGTTGGTAAAAAAGAGATGATTGCCCGCCTGCAAAGCCATCCGCTGAAGCGTGCATTACGCGCGGATAAAATGACCCTCGCGGCGCTGGAAGCCACGTTGCGTCTTTATTTACACCCTGAAGCTTTGAGTGAAAAATTACCGACTCTGCGTCTGCTTACCCGCAGCGCAGAGGTCATTCAAATCCAGGCACAACGTTTACAGGCCCCCCTTGCCGCACATTACGGCGCGGAGTTTGCGGTACAGGTTATGCCATGTCTTTCGCAGATTGGCAGTGGTTCGCTGCCGGTTGATCGCCTGCCGAGCGCGGCATTAACGTTTACACCCCATGATGGACGCGGTAGCCACCTTGAGTCATTAGCCGCCCGCTGGCGTGAATTACCAGTGCCGGTGATTGGTCGTATTTATGACGGACGATTGTGGCTGGATTTACGCTGCCTTGAAGATGAGCAACGGTTTTTGGAGATGTTGTTGAAATGATTATTGCGACTGCCGGACACGTTGACCACGGCAAAACAACCTTATTGCAGGCGATTACTGGCGTAAATGCCGACCGTCTGCCGGAAGAAAAAAAGCGCGGCATGACCATCGATCTCGGCTATGCCTACTGGCCGCAGCCGGATGGTCGTGTTCCGGGTTTTATCGACGTTCCCGGTCATGAAAAGTTTCTTTCCAACATGCTGGCGGGCGTCGGGGGTATCGATCACGCGCTGTTGGTGGTGGCGTGCGATGACGGCGTGATGGCACAGACTCGTGAGCATCTGGCGATTTTGCAGCTGACCGGTAACCCGATGCTGACAGTGGCGCTGACCAAAGCCGATCGCGTGGACGAAGCGCGTGTTGATGAGGTTGAACGCCAGGTAAAGGAGGTGCTGCGGGAATACGGTTTTGCTGAGGCAAAACTGTTTATCACCGCAGCAACCGAAGGCCGGGGAATTGATGCCCTGCGCGAGCATCTGCTTCAGTTACCAGAACGTGAACACGCCAGCCAACATAGCTTCCGCCTCGCTATCGACCGTGCTTTTACCGTAAAAGGTGCCGGGCTGGTCGTCACCGGTACGGCGTTAAGTGGGGAAGTGAAGGTAGGCGATTCACTCTGGCTGACTGGTGTAAATAAACCGATGCGCGTGCGTGCGCTGCATGCGCAAAATCAGCCAACAAATGCAGCTCATGCCGGGCAGCGTATTGCGCTTAACATCGCGGGTGATGCGGAAAAAGAACAGATTAACCGTGGGGACTGGTTGCTTGCCGATGCGCCGCCGGAGCCGTTTACGCGGGTGATAGTCGAGCTTCAAACTCATACACCGTTGACCCAGTGGCAGCCGCTGCATATTCACCACGCCGCCAGCCACGTTACGGGACGCGTTTCGCTGCTGGAAGATAACCTTGCCGAGTTGGTGTTCGACACGCCGCTGTGGCTGGCAGATAACGATCGCTTAGTGCTACGCGATATCTCGGCCCGCAACACGCTGGCGGGGGCGCGCGTGGTGATGCTTAACCCGCCGCGTCGCGGTAAACGTAAGCCGGAATATCTGCAATGGCTGGAGTCTCTTGCACAGGCGCAGAGCGATGCCGATGCGTTAGCTATTCATCTGGAACGCGGAGCGGTTAACCTTGCTGATTTCGCTTGGGCGCGCCAGCTCAACGGCGAAGGGATGCGTGAACTGCTGCAGCAACCGGGCTATATTCAGGCCGGTTACAGCTTGCTGAATGCACCGGTTGCCGCTCGTTGGCAGCGTAAAATTCTCGATACCCTGGCGACTTATCATGAGCAGCATCGCGATGAACCAGGTCCTGGGCGCGAGCGTCTGCGGCGCATGGCGTTGCCAATGGAAGATGAAGCGCTGGTGCTGTTGCTGATTGAAAAGATGCGCGAAAGCGGCGACATCCTCAGTCATCACGGTTGGCTGCATCTGCCGGATCATAAAGCGGGCTTCAGCGAAGAGCAGCAGGCCATCTGGCAAAAAGCGGAGCCGCTGTTTGGTGACGAGCCGTGGTGGGTGCGTGACCTGGCAAAAGAGACGGGAACCGACGAGCAGGCAATGCGTTTGACGCTACGCCAGGCGGCGCAGCAGGGGATAATTACCGCGATCGTTAAAGATCGTTATTACCGTAACGATCGGATTGTCGAGTTTGCCAATATGATCCGCGATCTCGATCAGGAATGTGGTTCAACCTGCGCGGCGGATTTCCGCGATCGCTTAGGCGTAGGCCGAAAGCTGGCAATTCAAATCCTGGAATATTTTGACCGCATTGGCTTTACGCGGCGTCGTGGAAATGATCATTTATTGCGCGACGCATTATTATTTCCGGAAAAATAAGGGAATGATTAATTCATAATAAATATGAATTAATACAAAGTTCTTATTAATGTTAAGGAAGCACGTTATTTGATGAATGTAACGTGCTTTTTATTAAAAATATTTTAATAAACGGTAATGTTGATCATATTTTCAAATGAAAATCCTCAGTAAGCTGCCGGCCCTTTTTTACTCTTTCAGGAGTGTATTATGGCAGCTTCAACCTTTTTTATTCCTTCCGTGAATGTTATCGGCGCTGATTCATTGAATGATGCAATGAATATGATGGCAGATTATGGATTTACCCGTACCTTAATTGTCACCGACAATATGTTAACGAAATTGGGTATGGCGGGTGATGTGCAAAAAGCACTGGAAGAACGCAATATTTTTAGCGTTATTTATGATGGCACCCAACCTAACCCCACCACGGAAAACGTCGCTGCAGGTTTGAAATTACTTAAAGAAAATAATTGCGATAGCGTGATTTCCTTAGGCGGTGGTTCTCCACACGACTGCGCAAAAGGTATTGCGCTGGTTGCAGCCAACGGCGGTGACATCCGCGATTATGAAGGCGTTGACCGCTCTGCAAAACCGCAGTTGCCGATGATCGCCATCAACACCACGGCGGGTACGGCATCAGAAATGACCCGTTTTTGCATCATCACCGATGAAGCACGTCACATCAAAATGGCGATTGTGGATAAGCACGTCACTCCGCTGCTTTCTGTCAATGACTCCTCGCTGATGATCGGTATGCCGAAGTCACTGACCGCTGCAACGGGTATGGATGCCTTAACGCACGCTATCGAAGCGTATGTGTCTATTGCCGCCACGCCGATCACCGACGCTTGCGCACTGAAAGCGGTGACTATGATTGCCGAAAACCTGCCCTTAGCCGTTGAAGATGGCAGCAATGAGAAAGCGCGCGAAGCAATGGCTTACGCTCAGTTCCTCGCGGGTATGGCGTTCAACAATGCGTCTCTGGGTTATGTTCATGCGATGGCGCACCAGTTAGGTGGTTTCTACAATCTGCCGCACGGTGTATGTAACGCCGTTCTGCTGCCGCACGTTCAGGTATTCAACAGTAAAGTCGCTGCTGCACGTTTGCGTGACTGCGCTGCCGCGATGGGTGTTAACGTGACAGGTAAAAACGACGCGGAAGGTGCAGAAGCCTGCATCAATGCCATCCGTGAACTGGCGAAGAAAGTGAATATCCCGGCAGGCTTGCGTGACCTGAACGTGAAAGAAGAAGATTTCGCGGTACTTGCGACCAATGCCCTGAAAGATGCCTGCGGCTTTACTAACCCGATTCAGGCAACTCACGAAGAAATTGTGGCGATTTATCGCGCGGCGATGTAATCATCATTCCCACAATGGCTGGCTAATTGTCAGCCATTTTTTCAACTCTCTCAAAATTTGCGATTTTTGAGAGAGTTTTAGTTATCTCTGTAATCCTTGCCCGTAAATTCGTGATAGCCGTCGTAAAGCTATCACCAGCTGGCGAAGATTTCGCCAGTCACGTCTACCCTTGTTATACCTCACACCGCAAGGAGACGATCATGACCAATAATCCCCCTTCAGCACAGATTAAGCCCGGCGAGTATGGTTTCCCCCTCAAGTTAAAAGCCCGCTACGACAACTTTATTGGCGGCGAATGGGTAGCCCCTGCCGACGGCGAGTATTACCAGAACCTGACGCCGGTGACCGGGCAGCTACTGTGCGAAGTGGCGTCTTCGGGCAAACGAGACATCGATCTGGCGCTGGATGCTGCGCATAAAGTGAAAGATAAATGGGCGCATACTTCGGTGCAGGATCGCGCGGCGATTCTGTTTAAGATTGCCGATCGAATGGAGCAGAACCTCGAACTTTTAGCGACGGCTGAAACCTGGGATAACGGCAAACCCATTCGCGAAACCAGTGCTGCTGATGTACCGCTGGCGATTGACCACTTCCGCTATTTCGCCTCGTGTATTCGGGCGCAGGAAGGCGGTATTAGCGAAGTGGATAGCGAAACCGTGGCTTATCACTTCCACGAACCGTTAGGCGTGGTGGGGCAGATTATCCCGTGGAACTTCCCGCTGTTGATGGCGAGCTGGAAAATGGCTCCCGCGCTGGCGGCGGGCAACTGTGTGGTGCTGAAACCCGCACGTCTTACCCCGCTTTCTGTACTGCTGCTAATGGAAATCGTTGGTGATTTACTGCCGCCGGGCGTGGTGAACGTGGTTAACGGTGCTGGTGGGGAAATTGGCGAATATCTGGCGACCTCGAAACGCATCGCTAAAGTGGCGTTTACCGGCTCAACGGAAGTGGGCCAACAAATTATGCAATACGCTACGCAAAACATTATTCCGGTGACGCTGGAGCTGGGCGGCAAATCGCCAAATATCTTCTTTGCTGATGTGATGGATGAAGAAGATGCCTTTTTCGATAAAGCGCTGGAAGGCTTTGCACTGTTTGCCTTTAACCAGGGCGAAGTTTGCACCTGTCCAAGCCGTGCTTTAGTGCAGGAGTCTATCTACGAACGCTTTATGGAACGCGCCATCCGCCGTGTCGAAAGCATTCGTAGCGGTAACCCGCTCGACAGCGTGACGCAAATGGGCGCGCAGGTTTCTCACGGGCAATTGGAAACCATCCTTAACTACATTGATATCGGTAAAAAAGAGGGCGCAGACGTGCTCACCGGTGGGCGGCGCAAGCTGCTGGAAGGCGAACTGAAAGACGGCTACTACCTCGAACCGACGATTCTGTTTGGTCAGAACAATATGCGCGTGTTCCAGGAAGAAATTTTTGGTCCGGTGCTGGCGGTAACCACCTTCAAAACGATGGATGAGGCGCTGGAGCTGGCGAACGACACGCAATATGGTCTGGGGGCTGGTGTCTGGAGCCGCAACGGTAATCTGGCCTATAAGATGGGGCGCGGCATTCAGGCCGGGCGAGTGTGGACCAACTGTTATCACGCTTACCCGGCACATGCGGCGTTTGGTGGCTATAAGCAGTCGGGTATCGGGCGCGAAACCCATAAGATGATGCTTGAGCATTACCAGCAAACCAAGTGCCTGCTGGTGAGCTACTCAGATAAACCGTTGGGGCTGTTCTGATGTAAGAAGCTGGTCGCATCGGGTATTCATTGCCTGATGCGACGCTTTCGCGTTTTACCAATTCAAATGTCTACGTCTTGAATGACTGAATATTGATTGAACTTAATTACGAGTCTCCTCGCATCTTTTCAACAAGTTACTGCACACCGTTATTCTTCTTCCGAACGGCATTCCTGAGTCAACTTTATCTCCCTGACGGCCCATATAAATCGCGCTATCGTGATTGTTATTGCTAAGTGTGTGTGTATCGTGTGTATAATCATGGAAGGGCAGGGATGTGAAAAGTGCAGACGTGATCGCCATCCTGAAGCAGCATGGCTGGGAACATATTCGAACCCGTGGTAGTCATCATCAGTTCCGCCACCCTGTCCATCCGGGTCTGGTGACGGTTCCGCACCCTAAAAAAGATATTAAGCCCGGTACGCTGGCGCAAATTGGGCGTCAGGCTGGTTTAACATTTTAAAATTTCAGGAGGCAATATGTTTTATCCCGCCTATATCCACAGTGATCCTGACGGCAGCGCCAGCGGTTTTTTCCCTGATGTTCCAGGCTGTTATTTTGCTGGTGATACGCTGGACAACGCTTTCCAGGATGCGCGAAGTGCACTGGTCGCGCACTTCGAAACCTTATGCGAGATGAATGAAGAGTTGCCGCTTCCAGGCTCTGTGGAAACACATCTGGTCCAGCGTGCGCAGGACTTTATTGGCGGGCAATGGTTGCTGGTGGATATCAATATGAATCAGTTCGAAGGTCGGGCTGAACGTATCAATATTACGATGCCGAAAAGATTACTGAACAAGATTGATACCTACGTGCGCAATAACCCAGACTACGCCAACAGAAGTGCGTTTCTGGCGGAAGCTGCCCGGCGTGTATTGCCGGGCGTTTAATCTCGCGTTTCGATGGTGAGCGGGCGGACCAGGCTGTACAGCCACAGACCAAAACAAGCGATGGTGCCAATCACCACGGTGAGGAACACACTGACTGACAGGCCTGCAAGCAATCCCGCAGGCAGGGCCAGCAGGCCGTGGATCACGGTGTCGTTCCATCTCACCTGATCGTAGCCAAACATGCCTAAAACGCCGCAAACCAGACCGTAAATCACCATTGGTGTTCCGAGGCCAATCAGCAATAAACGGTAGATAATTGAAGGTTTAATACGCTTTATCTGTACTGTGGATGTTTTACTGGGGTTATTCATTAGTTTGGTCAATAGTTCCATTATTTCAATATGATAAACCTCGACCTGTTGAAAAGCCAGGTAGCACACTTCAGAAAGTATATAAAAAACAATATGTCGTTATATAAATAAGGAAATTGCACTGCATCATGGCATTTCATAATATGCGTTAATTGTTCTTTTTTATATTCTCTGAGGGAAATATGTTCCTGGACTATTTTGCACTGGGAGTGCTTATTTTTGTATTTCTGGTGATATTCTATGGGATTATTATTTTACATGATATTCCCTACCTGATTGCTAAAAAACGTAATCATCCTCATGCCGACGCCATTCATGTTGCTGGTTGGGTGAGTCTTTTTACGCTGCATGTTATCTGGCCATTTTTGTGGATTTGGGCCACGCTTTACCGCCCGGAGCGGGGATGGGGAATGCAAAACCATGACTCCTCCGTTGTGCAACTACAACAGCGTATTGCCGGGCTGGAGAAACAGCTCGCCGACATCAAATCCTCTTCTGCCGAGTAATACTTATGGATTTACTGATTATTTTGACCTATGTGGCTTTCGCATGGGCAATGTTTAAGATCTTCAAAATTCCTGTAAATAAATGGACCATTCCCACCGCGGCCCTGGGTGGCATATTTATTGTCAGCGGTCTAATTCTGTTAATGAACTATAACCATCCGTATACCTTTAAAGCGCAAAAAGCGGTTATTTCTATTCCTGTTGTCCCGCAGGTGACAGGCGTGGTGATCGAAGTGACGGACAAGAAAAATACGCTGATTAAAAAAGGTGAGGTGCTATTTCGACTGGACCCGACGCGTTATCAGGCGCGGGTGGATCGGCTGATGGCGGATATCGTTACCGCAGAACATAAACAGCGGGCGTTGGGCGCAGAGTTAGATGAGATGGCGGCGAATACTCAGCAGGCAAAGGCCACGCGGGATAAATTCGCTAAAGAGTACCAGCGTTACGCACGCGGCAGCCAGGCGAAAGTAAACCCGTTTTCAGAACGCGATATTGATGTGGCGCGGCAAAATTATCTGGCGCAGGAAGCCTCCGTAAAGTCATCGGCGGCGGAACAAAAACAGATCCAGAGCCAGCTGGATAGCCTGGTGTTGGGTGAACATTCTCAAATCGCCAGCCTGAAAGCGCAGCTCGCGGAAGCAAAATATAACCTTGAGCAGACGATAGTGCGTGCGCCGAGCGATGGTTATGTGACCCAAGTGCTGATTCGTCCGGGTACCTATGCCGCATCGCTGCCGCTACGTCCTGTGATGGTGTTTATACCCGATCAGAAACGACAAATTGTGGCGCAGTTCCGTCAGAACTCCTTGCTGCGACTGGCTCCCGGCGATGATGCGGAAGTGGTGTTTAATGCTCTGCCAGGTAAGGTATTCAGCGGTAAGCTGGCAGCCATTAGCCCAGCTGTTCCCGGCGGAGCTTATCAGTCGACCGGCACCTTACAGACGTTAAACACAGCACCGGGTTCAGATGGCGTTATCGCGACCATTGAACTGGATGAGCACACTGAGTTGAGCGCTTTACCAGACGGTATTTACGCCCAGGTGGCGGTTTACTCTGATCATTTCAGCCATGTCTCGGTGATGCGCAAAGTGCTGTTACGCATGACCAGTTGGGTGCATTACCTTTATCTCGATCATTAATCTTCGCTTTCCGCCGCTTGTTCAGGCCGCAGTTGCTGCGACTGAGCAAGCTGGTGGCGAATTTCACGCAGCATTTCATCCAGCACATACTGGACCCGCCAGGGCTGGTATTCCCGTTTACGGAAGATAGCCACCAGATCCAGCCACCATTCATACGGTTGCTGAAAGCAGGGCACCAGCGTGCCGTCTTGCAGGTCGCTCTGCACACTTTTGTCTGGCGCAAACACAATCCCCAGGTGATTTCGTGCCAGCTCCAGCACCGATTGCGTGTTGTCGCAAACGTAATTTCCCTTCACGCGATAATCCCGCACCTCTTTACTCCCGGCGACGTTGAAGCGCCAGATATTCGCGTCGTCGATCATCATCGAGTCGATCAAAATACAGGAGTGATGTTCGAGTTCGTCAGGACGGCTAATGGGATGTTTCTCAAGATAGCGCTGACTGGCATAAGCGGTTACGGCATATTGCGTAATAAAACTGGCAACCAGCGATTCATCTTTTGGTGGAGCATAGCTGATTAAAACATCACAATCATCGGGAAATTCGACACCTTCATAAAAGGCATTACGCTCAAGATTGCAGGTTTTTAGCGATAAGGTGATATCACCGATATCTTTAATTTTATCGATAACATGTTTGGATAAATAGGTAATTATGCCGGTTGGGGCGTAGATGGTGACCCGACCACGTTTCTCATGCTTATAATCTGCAATAAAATTATTAAGTTGCTCGTTTCTGTCCAGCATGTCGTTGATGTACGGTAACAGCGCGGTACCAAAAGGTGTGAGCATCAGCTGCCGGGTGGTTCGGTCAAAGACTTTTAAACCTACTTTTGATTCAAAATCAGCAAGATATTTGCTGACGTTGGCCTGTGCGAATCCAAGTACAGTCGCGGCATGGCTGATATTTTCACTGGCAGCGATTACCGAGATAATTTTTAACTCCCGGTACTTAAGTTGTAATTTTGTCATCGCAACAGCCCAATTATATATAATTTTATATATTACTATATAAATATGAATCTTGCACCGGAGAAATTGTAAGCATTATTATGCCGACTCTTTTTTATCTTATTTTAAAATGGAATACCGGACATGTTAATTAACCGCAATATTGTAGCGTTATTTACGTTGCCTTTTATGGCAAGCGCTACTGCTTCTGAATTATCCATTGGTGCTGGTGCAGCTTATAATGAATCGCCTTATCGTGGTTATAATGAAAATACAAAGGCAATTCCGCTGATTAGTTATGAAGGTGATTCTTTTTATGTTCGTCAGACCACGTTAGGTTTTATTCTGTCGCAAAGTGAAAAAAATGAACTTAGCCTGACCGCATCCTGGATGCCGCTGGAATTTGACCCTGCAGATAATGACGATCATGCCATGCAACAGCTTGATAAGCGTGATAGTACGGCTATGGCGGGGGTTGCCTGGTATCACCACGAGCGTTGGGGAACCGTGAAAGCCTCTGCGGCTGCGGACGTTCTGGATAACAGCAACGGCTGGGTGGGGGAGCTATCGGTATTTCACAAAATGCAGATAGGTCGCCTGTCGCTGACACCTGCACTGGGCGTTCTCTATTATGACGAGAATTTCAGTGACTATTACTATGGCATTTCAGAGAGTGAGTCCCGTCGTAGCGGTCTGGCAAGTTATTCCGCGCAGGATGCTTGGGTGCCCTATGTCAGCCTGACGGCAAAATACCCGATAGGAGAGCACATCGTATTGATGGCGAGTGCCGGATACAGCGAGCTGCCGGAAGAGATTACCGACAGCCCGATGATTGATCGTAATGAGAGTTTTACCTTTGTCACCGGCGTGAGCTGGCGTTTTTAATTTACCGGTGGATGTCGGTGCGGCTGGCCTACGCTCTCGCACTGACCTTCAGGCTTGATAAGACGCGTTAAGCGTCGCATCAGGCAATGTGCACCCTACGTTGGATGCGGCGCGAGCGCCTTATCCAACCTACGGATGGCAATGCTTTTCCTCATTCACCCAGATCCGCATTTCGCCTTCACCCCGGTTAGCCCAGCTAAACCACGGGATAAATGTCAGAGTTTGCGGCTGGCGTTTGGCTGGCGCGCTGTCGTAATGCCACAGCGGTTGCTGCTCTGGATAGCTCTGTTCATACCGGTAACCCGGTGCCTGGATTAAGATCTTATGGCTGAACAATCCCTTACCTTCAAATGTCGTAAATGGCGCATCGGTGGGCAGCCACAGATTATGCAGTGACTCGCCGTTGTCGGCCTGTTCCAGGCAATACACCAGCGGGCCGCGCTGAATCGCCACTTTTCCGGCGACGTGACGCACCAGCGGGTTACCGTAAACGCGACGTACCGGCATTGGCAACGTCAGATTCAGCGTGTCGCCCTCCTGCCATTCGCGGGTAATGTGCAAATACCCTTTACGAATATCCTGCTCGACCTCTTCCCCATTCAATGTAATCTGCGGCTGTGTGCACCAGTCCGGCAGACGTAAAGCCAGCGTATGACGCACCGGCTGGGGCGATTCAACCGCAATTGTCACCTGTTCCTGCCACGGATAGTTTCCGCTAACCCGCAGACGCAGCGTGCCATTTTCTACCGGCACTTCCATGCTGTTTCCTGCGTAGATGTTGATATACAACGCATCTTCACGCGGCGTGTAGAGATAATGACCAATCGAGGTTAGCACGCGGGCGATATTTGGCGGACAACAAGCGCAACCAAACCAACGCTGGCGGATCGGCTTAACGTGATCGTAGATATGGTTGAATTTCAGCGATTTTGGATGTACTTCCAGCGGATTCACATAGAAGAAATGTTTGCCATCCAGCGCCATGCCGCCGAGCACGGTGTTGTACAGTGCGCGCTCCATCACATCGGCATATTGACTGTCGCCTTCCATTTCCAGCATTCGCCGGGCGAACATCATCAGGCCGATGGAAGCACAGCTTTCGGCGTATACCGTGTCATTCGGCAGATCGTAATCGCTGCTGAACGCTTCGCCGCTGCTTTGTGAGCCAATGCCGCCGGTAATATATAACTGACGCTGGGCCATATTGTTCCACAGCCGCAGGCAGTCCTGACGCTTGCTTTCATCGTGACTTAAACGCGCGAGATGCGCGACGCCGGTCATCAGGTAGACAAAACGTACCGCGTGACCAATGGCGGTTTGCTGCTGTGCGATGGGCAAATGTGCCTGGCTGTAGGCTTTGTCTTTCACCATCCACGCCGGGCCGTAGGTGTGCCAGTGCGAGGTCTGCCCGCGCTTTTCATATTCCTGGTCGTAATAGTGCGGTTGCGCACCACGCTGTTCGACAAAATAGTTCGTCAGCGCCAGGTAGCGCGGCTCTTCGGTCACTTCATACAGGCGCATTAGTGCCAGTTCAATTTCCGGGTGACCAGGATAACCGTGTAACTTACTTTCACCTGGACCAAATACGCTGTCGATATGATCGGCCAGACGGCAAACCACTTCCAGCAAGCGCCGCTTGCCCGTGGCCTGGAAGAAGGCGACTCCGGCTTCAATCAGATGACCGGCGCAGTAAAGTTCATGACACTCCGCCAGATTGCTCCAGCGTTCTTTGGGCGCTTTTACCGTAAAGTAAGTATTGAGATAGCCATCTTCGCACTGGGCGGAAGCGACCAGTTCGATTACCTCGTCAGCAGTTTTTTCCAGTTCGGCATCCGGCTTCTGGCACAGCGACCAGGCTACCGCTTCCAGCCATTTGGCGACGTCGCTGTCCTGAAACACCATCCCGTAAAATTCACCGTCTTGCAGTCCTGCGGCAATGCGAAAGTTTTCAATCGCATGGCTGGGTTCCGCTTCTGGGATACGATCGTTCAAGGCATCCCACTGATAAGGAATCACCACGTCGCGGACCAGTTGTTGGTACTGACCGAGGAACGGATCGCTGACCGTCAGTTTATGCAGATCGACTTCCGAAATGTTCATCTTGTGCTCCTTAAGGCTGTACATGACGCTGACGCAGGTCGCTAGCAATGCGTGACATCATAGGGTTATTGAGTTTGCAAAAGCGGATCGCCATCGCCAGCAGCAGGTGGAACAGCGCAGGCAGCAATGTTTCCATCGCCGCGATCCCGCCAAGCGAACTGGCGGTCTGGTTTTCCACGCCTGGCTGGTAGGCGACAAAAATAAACAGCAGGCTGATGATCCCGGCGCTGGAGGCCCAGGCCAGCTTGATGAAAAACAGATTGAAGGCGAAGTTCATGCCGGAAGAACGTACGCGGGTTTTCCACTCGCCGTAGTCATCGGCAAAGGCCATCAATGAGAAGTGCAATGGCAATGTGAAGCCAAGAATCACGCCATTACCAAGGATCACCGCCAGCCACAGCGTTTGATAAGCCGGGCCAGAAGGCAGGAACCACATCAACACCGCCAGCGCGGCGAGGAGCAGGTTGGTGTAGTAGTAAATTTTGACGGTATCGAAACGTCGCGTTAACGGGCTGACAATCACCGAGCCGATAATGGAGGCGAAGGTGACCATAGTGAAGAACAGCGACGTGTAGCCCGTACTGCCTTGTAAGACGTAGGTAATGAAGTACATATACCCACCGCCGCGAATATTAAAGACGTTAATCAGCAGGAAAGACATGACCAGCATCAGCAGCAGTTGGTCGTTGTTTCGCAGCCCGGCAAGATGTTCGCGCAGGGTAAATTTCCCCATTGTGGAGAGTGGCACCCGTTCACGAACCCAGAAGAAACAGCACAGGAACATCACCACAGCGATGGCGCACAGCACGCCGACGCCCAGTTGATAGCCGCGCGCGGCATTACCCTGACCGAAGAGATCTACCATCCACGGCAAGCCAACCGAAACCAGAAATCCTGCCACGCCGCAGAGAACGAATCGCCAGGACTGGCAGGAGATCACTTCATTGTGGCGGGTGGTCATGGTGTTGATCAGCGCGCAGTACGGCACGTTGATGGCGGTATAACCGACTGAAAGGAGCAGGTAAGTGCCGAACGCCCAGGCGATTTTTACTCCCATGCTGGCATCTGGCACGGTGAACGTCAGGATGCCGATAATGCCGATGGGAATGGCAATCCACAACTGCCACGGACGAAAGCGCCCCCAGCGACTTTGCGTCCGGTCGGCAATGACGCCCATCACCGGGTCGGAGATGGCATCAAACACGCGCAGTGCAATAAACATCGTGCCGACCAGCGCCGGAGTTAAGCCAAAAACGTCGGTGTAGAAAAAGGTGAGAAAGTTCATGATCAGGCAAGTTATTACGGTGCCGCCTGCGTCACCCAGGCCGTAGCCTATTTTTTCCCGTACAGATAACGCATCGTCAATTTTACCTTTAGCGATATCAGCGGTAGTAATCGGTGTAGAGGTCATAGATATTCCTCGTGAATAGGGAGCAATTTTTAGTTTTATTGAAATGACATGATTAATTCTGCCGTGAACGGGAATATCAACAAGGCGAGAAAAGAGTAAAAAAAGGTGACGATTCCGACCTGAATTTAAAAGTGTGAATTGGATCAGGTGAAATTAATGTTTTTTATTAATAATCAAAAGGTAATGTGTTTAATCATTAATGAATAAGCGGGAAATTACATATCAATGCTCGAATTATCCATGACGTTACCGATTAAAGTGCAAAATGGTGGATTATTTATTTCCCGTGGCGTAGGGAGGCATCCGGCAAGGCGGCTGGAGTCATGGGAAATTATCTTTGTCGAAAAAGGTCGATTAGCGATTCAGGAAGAAGAGCGGATATTTCTGGTCGATGCGGGAGAGAGTTTATTACTCTGGCCGAACCGACAGCATGTTGGGGTAGAGGATTTTCCCGCCGATCTCAAATTTTACTGGCTGCATTTTGAGGTTAAAGCGCCGGATAGCGACCCGCGCTGGCTCACTCATCTTAGCGTGCCGCAACAAACGAAGGTTGCCGATCCGCAGGCGCTGGTGGCCCTGTTTCGCCAGTTCTTAAGCGAACAGGAAAAGCATCAACGCACTCCGGCGCTGGAGTTTATTGTGCTGCTGATTTTGCAGCAACTCACCCGTGACGCGCGTCTTGATGAACAGGCCGATGCCGCAGGTACCACGCTTGCCTGGAAAGCGCAGAAACTGATCCGCACGCAATATCATCGCCCGCTTTCCACGGCGCTTTTAGCCCGCGAGCTGTACTGCAATGCCGATTATCTTGGGCGCGTCTATCGGCGGGTGTTTCATCTGACGCTTACAGAAGCAATCCACCGCCAGCGGGTGCGCGAAGCCGAAAAGCTGTTAATTAGCGACGCGCGCTCGCTCACGGAAGTGGCGGCGTTGTGCGGGTTTAATGACGTTGGCTATTTCCGACAGATTTTTCGCAAACACACCGGATTAACGCCAGCTGCGTGGAAGCGACGTTACAGCAAGGAACATATCAATTCGTAGTGTCGGGGCAATGAAGCCCCGGCGTGAGAGATTACTGCCCGTAATAGGCATTGGCCCCATGCTTACGCAGGTAGTGCTTATCCAGCAGTTCGTTTTGCATGGCAGGGAGCTGTGGTGCAAGCTGGCGCGAGAACAGGCCCATATAGGCGCACTCTTCCAGCACTACGGCATTATGCACGGCATCGGCGGCGTTTTTTCCCCAGGCGAACGGGCCGTGAGAATGCACCAGTACCGCCGGGATTTGTGCCGGGTTCAACCCACGCTCTTCGAAGGTTTTAATGATCACTTCGCCGGTCTGGTATTCATACTCGCCGTTGATCTCCTCTACGGTCATCTGTCGCGTGCAGGGGATGGCACCATAGAAATAATCGGCGTGCGTGGTGCCCCAGGCGGGGAGATCCAGCCCGGCCTGTGACCAGATGGTGGCGTGGCGCGAGTGGGTATGCACAATACCGCCAATTTCTGCATAGCGACGATAAAGCGCCAGATGCGTTGGCGTATCGGACGAGGGCTTTTTGCTACCTTCCACCACCTTGCCGCTGGCTATCTCAACCACCACCATATCGTCGGCGGTCATCACGTCGTACTCGACGCCGGAAGGTTTGATTACCATCCATTGCCGCGTCTCGTCTACCGCACTGACATTGCCCCAGGTAAACGTCACCAGATGGTGAGCGGGAAGCGCCAGATTTGCCGCCAGTACGTCGGCTTTCAGTTGTTCTAACATATAAATCCGGCCTCCTGCATACGCGCTTCAATCCAGCGCCGCGCCTGAATAATCTCCAGCACCGGCTCTTTGGCTTTTTCGGTCCACATCTCAATCAGAAATGATCCGCGATAGTTCAGTTCATGCAGCGTTTTGAAGATACCAACGAAATCGACGCAGCCTTCGCCAAACGGCACGTCGCGGAACTGTCCGGGGCTATGATCGGTCACTGGCTGGGTATCTTTCAGGTGGATGGCGGCGATACGGTCAATGCCCAGTTTCAGTTCGGCGGGAACATCATTGCCCCACGCGCTAAGGTTGCCGACGTCCGGGTAAACAGTGAACCACGGCGAAGCGAGTATCTCGTCCCATTTTTTCCATTTGCTGATGGAGTTCATAAACGCGGTATCCATAATCTCCACCGCCAGCATCACCTGCGCGGCGGCTGCCTGTTCAACCGCCCACGCCAGCCCTTCGGCAAAACGTTGCTGCGTGCCTTCGTCATGGGCTTCGTAATAGACGTCGTAGCCCGCCAGTTGAATGGTGCGAATACCGAGATCGCGCGCCAGACGAATTGCTTTACTCATGATCTCCCGTGCTCGCTGGCGTGCCGCGTCGTCACGGCTACCAAAGGGAAAACGACGATGTGCGGACAGGCACATCGACGGGATCCCAACACCCGTTTCGATCATCGCGGCAACCAGCGAAGTCCTTTGTGCGGCGCTCCAGTCAAGGCGCGACAGACGCTCGTCGGTTTCATCCACCGACATTTCGACAAAATCAAAACCGCAGCTTTTTGCCAGCACCAGCCGCTCCGGCCAGGAGAGATCTTTCGCCAGCGCTTTTTCATAAATCCCTAACGGATGATTACGCACGCGCGCCTCCCCAGATAGCGTCGATTTGCGCATGGAAGTCGGCAGCTACCTGTGCCGGATTTGCTGCGCCTGCCAGTGCTCGTCCGGCAATAAATGCCTTCACGCGGATATCTTTAAACAGCGGCAGGTCAGCAGGCGTAATCCCGCCGGTAATGGAAAGCTCAAGGCCGATATCGGAAAGCGCCTTCATGCGTGCCAGATCGGCTTCGCCCCACTGTTGCCCGCTGGCCTGCGCGTCACGACCACGATGATAAATCGCCTGCCGCACGCCAATACGATGCCAGTCGCGGGCGTCGTCCAGCGTCCAGTTACCAAAAAGCTCTATCTGGATTTCACCACCGCAGCGTTGCGCCATAGCGTGGCCTTTTTCCACCGTCGCGAGCGGTGCGGCGCAGATGATGGTCATCCAGTTAGCGCCTGCGCCAAACGCCTGTTGCGCGAGCGTTTCACCAGCATCGGCGACCTTCCAGTCAGCAACGATGATTTTGTCCGGGCACTGTTCGCGCAAGGCTTTCACCGCGCCAAGCCCTTCGTTTAAACAGAGAATAGTGCCTGCTTCGACGATATCGACGCTGTCTTTTAACAGCGCAACGTCGCGCTGTGCGGCTTCAAGTGATGAGTGGTCGAGGGCCAGTTGCAGAAGTGGTCTGCTCATAATGTGTTCTCCTTAACGCGGGCATGAAAGCCCTGTAGTGCGGCAATGAGGTGCTGATAGCGTTGGTATTTTTGTTGGTAAAGCTGATGGGCGGTCATATCCGGTAACAGGGTACGCACCGGGTGCTGTTGATCGCGCTGGGCTTCGCTGAAATCGCGATAAACTCCGGTGCCGACGCGGGCGGCAAGCGCCGCGCCAAAACAGCCCGTTTCTTGCACCTGCGGCAGTTCGATACGCAGTCCGCTAACGTCCGCCAGCATTTGCATCCAGACATCGGAGTGCGCCGGGCCGCCAGTGACGCGCAGGGTGTGCACATCAGTAAAACGTTCGCGCATCCGGTTGAGGTGGGTCATATGGCTGAACACCACGCCTTCATAAATGGCCTGCAACAGGTGTGCGCGGGTGTGAATGGCCTGCATCCCGTAGAAACCGCTGGTCATCTCGAGTCCGGCGTTGCTGCCGTACAGGAACGGCAGGAAAAAGAGATCGCCACCGGCTTTCGGTAAGCTGGCAACAGCCTGGTTGATCTCTGCAAACGAGATTTCTCCCCACTGCGCGGTAAACCATTCGAGATTGCCGGAAGAGGTAGGGCTGGCTTCGTGAACGATAAATTCACCGTCGTTAACGTAGCGGCCATAGACATACGGATGCGCTTCACCGCCACCTAAACCGCTGGTTATGCCGCTGGTCACCGCCCAGGTCCCCATCACCGCATTGAGGGTAAATTCGTCTTCGATTCCGGCGCAGAGTGCGGTAGAAACCACATCAAACAGGCCGCCGACAACGGGCGTACCCGCTTTCAGACCGGTCAGTGCGGCTGTCTGAGCGGTGATTTCCCCGCAGATTTCGGCAGATCCAACAACAGGCGGCAGGGCGTGATTGATTTCACTGATCCCCAGCCAGTCGGTGAGGCACGGGTCATATTCCCCGCGACTCATGTTGTAGAGATTGGATTCGGAAATATTGCTCTCTTCGCAGCCTTTGACACCGGTTAAACACCAGCGCAGGTAGTCGTGCGTCATCATCACGCAGCCAATTTGCGCGTAGCGTTCTGGTTCGTGCTCTTTCAGCCAGCGTAACAGCGACACCGGATGCCCGGTCCACAAGGTTTGTCGGGTCAGCGGGTAGAGTTTTTCCGGGATGCCATCTTCCTGCCAGCGACGAACGATTTCCATCGCCCGGCGGTCCGAGGACAAAATAGCATTCCCGAGCGGCTTGTCGTTTTTATCCAGCAAAAACAAGCCCTTTCCCTGTGCGGAGATACCGATACCGACAATTTGTTCCCCGCTAACACCAGAATGAGTAAGCAGGGCGCGAATGACAGCCATGCAGCATTGCCACAGTTCTGCCATATCGCGCTCTGCCCAGCCTGGCTGCGGGCTTAATGCGCACAGCGGCAGGCGCTGCACGCCTGCCTCCCGTCCTTCGCGGTCATACAGCCCGGCTTTCAGCCAGCTACCGCCACAATCTAACCCCAGCCAGTATTGCGTCATGGTTTATTGCACCTCATCCACGGCTTTCAGCAGCTCAGCGCCCTGCGGAACATCTTTAACAAACATGTCGCGGACCTGAGTACCCAGTGCGTCGCTAAAGGCTTTGCGGTCGAGATCGGTGATGACTTCCACGCCAGCGTCTTTCATGCCGTCGATGATTTTTTGCTGATTTTCGGCGACCAATTTGCGCTGGTAATTACCCGCTTCTTGCGCAGATGAAATTAGCGCTTGCTGGAACTCCGGGCTTAAGCCATCAAATTTCGCTTTGTTGATCACTACCAGAAGCGGGGAATAGGCATGGTGAGTCAGAGATAGGTACTTCTGCACTTCATAAAATTTTGCCGACCAGACGACGTTGATGGGATGTTCCTGAGCGTCGATAGTGCGTGTTTCCAGTCCGGTATAGACTTCGGCAAACGGCATCGGGATAGGGTTAGCGCCAAATACTTTAAATGCGGCGATATTCATCGGGCTGTTGTTGGTGCGGATTTTCAGCCCTTTCAGGTCGCCAGGCGTTTTAACCGGTTGGCGTGAGTTGGTGACATCGCGCCAGCCGTTTTCCCAGTAGGCCAGTACTTTCAGTCCCTTACCTTCAAGGGAGGCCTTAAGTTCATCGCCGACTTTGCCGTCGAGTGTTTTATGCGCGTGGGCGGTATCGCGGAACAGGAAAGGAACATCAAGCAGGTTCATCACAGGTGATAATCCGGCAAAGTTATTCGAGCCAGACATCTCCATATCAATAGTGCCGCCACGCACGCCACTGATCATCGCTTGTGCGTTACCGAGAGTACTGTCCGGGAACAGTTTTAATTTCAGCTCGCCTTTGGTTCTCTCCTGCAATAAATCATTAAATTTTTTCGCCGCAATATGTTGAGAGTCGGTTTGCGATGTTTCATAACCGAAACGTAATGA
Organism: Escherichia sp. KS167_9B; assembly: GCF_030295215.1. Classification (NCBI taxonomy): domain Bacteria; kingdom Pseudomonadati; phylum Pseudomonadota; class Gammaproteobacteria; order Enterobacterales; family Enterobacteriaceae; genus Escherichia; species Escherichia sp. KS167_9B. The sequence continues at coordinate 4,311,512 of NZ_AP025754.1, read as the reverse complement.
TTGTGTCGCCAGTGAAGATGTACTGAATGCAGCCAGGCCAGCAATGAATAATGCGTAGGTTACAGAACGTAATTTCATAATATTTTCCTTTTAATTAATCCATTTCAACGGGAGGATGATGAGATCGGGAATAAAAACAAATAAGGCTAATAAGGAATATAAAACCAGGACGTAAGGGAAAACGCCTCTGACTGCATCATCGAATTTGAGTTTAGCCACCCCTGAAATAACGTTAAGCACATTACCGATAGGCGGTGTAATTAAGCCGATTGAGCAGTTGATGATAAACATGACACCGAAATAAATCGGATCGATTCCTGCCTCTTTAACTAAAGGCATTAATACCGGGGTAAGAATTAACACCGTCGGCGTTAAATCCATGACCATGCCGACAATCAGGATAGCCACCATAATGACGATAAACAGCAGACGCGGTGAATCGACCAACGGTTGCAGTAAATCAGAAACCATCATCGGCAATTCAGCAATGGTAATCAGCCAGGCAGAAACTTGTGCCGAGGCCACCAGAAACATCACCACTGAGGTCGTTTTCGCTGCGCCAATAAGTACATGCCAAAGTGTGGCGAAGGTCATTTCACGGTAAATAACTGTGGCGACAAACAACGCATAGAAAGCAGCAACGGCCCCGGCTTCGGTAGGGGTAAACAGACCGGAGCGAAAGCCGCCAATAATAATGACCGGAAGAAATAGCGCCCAGATACCGGAAACAAAAGAGTGCCAGATTTCTCGTTTCGTTGCTTTTTGCTGACGGGGTAAATTAAGACGACTGGCCTGCCACCACCATGTGAGCATCAGCGTTGCGCCCATCATAATGCCTGGGGCAATGCCCGCCATAAACAACTTACTGATGGATAATCCGCTGGAAACACCGAAGATAATAAACGGAATGGAAGGGGGAATAATTGGCGCGATAATCCCGCCAGAGGCAATCAGCCCCGCAGCACGGTTGACCGGGTAGTTAGCGCTGCGCATCATCGGCACCAGTAGCGCGGCAACGGCGGCGGTATCCGCAACAGCAGAACCGGAAAGGCTCGCCATAATCATAGCCGCCAGCACGCCGACGTAGCCCAACCCGCCTGGTTTATGCCCCACCAGTTTCATCGGCAGGTCAACAATGCGTTTTGATAAGCCGCCCGCATTCATGATTTCACCCGCCAGTACAAAGAACGGAATCGCCAGCAGGGAGAAGCTGTCAGCACCGTTTACCAGCGTTTGCGCCATGATCTGGACATCAAACATATCCAGCCAGAACATAAGCGCCGCCCCGCACAACAGTAGCGACCAGGCAATAGGCAAACCGATAGCAATGCCACCCAACAGGCAGCCCAGAAAAATCAGCACAGCCATGATTAAGCTCCTTGCGGTGGCGGCGTTAGAGAATTGCTACGCGTGATGAGTTGATATAAAAGGCGCAGCTCAAAGAATGCGATAACGAGGCTGGTGGGTAGACAAGCGGCATACATCAGGCCGATGGGCAAGCCGAGGATCGGTGAATAATCGCTCCAGTCCTGAATTGTTTTTAGCGTTGCGCCCCAGGCCAGTGCGCCACAAATAAATAATATTAAGGAGTGGGTAACCAGAGCGACTCGTCGCTGCCACGCGGGGGAGAGTTTCTCCACCAGAAAGGTAACCTGAACGTGGGCGTTATCCATAAAAGCCACAATCGCGCCAATAAAGGTTAACCAGACAAATAAATAATGCGACAATTCATCTACAGATAAAATACTTGTCTGAAAACCATATCTTAAAATAATGTTTATAAACACAATACAGGAAAGTACGGCGAGATTAATCGCCAGTATTGCTTCAAGTATTTTTTTCATAGCTATTCCTTGAGGCTATGTTTGTCATAATTCAAGTTGCATGTGCAGCAACCTGAATTATTAATATAGTTAGAGCAATAACATTACCCAGGCGTTCTGGCGTAGACGATTATTCGATTAATTTAGCGCCGTTAATGCGACTTTAACCACAACTTTTCGTATCTCAGAGGCTGTTTGCAGAATACAGCCTGGTCGATGAACATCCTGAGGAAAGAAAATAGCGTAGCTACCCGGTATCATTTCTATAAATGATTCATGTTCATTATCGTGATAAAAAATAATATCGCGCAGCTCTAATAGTGATTCGCTGATTTTATTATTTCCTGTATCAATAGCAATGCCGATTTTCTCTTCACCCCACGCCAGAAACTGAATATCGATATACCGACGATGCACTTCCGGACGGTTTTCCTCTACTGCACGCGTCGTTAAGTCGATAATTTGTGCGTAAATATTTTTGCCGTCGATTTCGACAACGCCCGGCTCCAGGGCGTTGAAATCAGTGGCGCGCAGAAAATCGAGCGCCTTTTCAATGGCGGCGGGAAAACGGCACGGGTTAGGCTGCGCGATATGTCCAAAAATCATGGCTTATCTCCTTATAACGCCTGGATTTTTGCCCATACGCTGTCATCAACGGTAATACCGTTACGGCGGTTTTCTGCCAGCAGGGTGGTAAATTCGTGGCCGGGTAAGCGGATGGCCTGGTTTTCGTCAGCGCGTTCAGCGGTAGTAACGTAATCCATGATGCGTTGCAGCTTGGCATCGCGGGTGGGGCCGTCGATCAATTTATCCACTTCGATGGCGATAAAGATTTGCGAAACACCGTATTCGTCGCTGTTATCCTGGGTGACTTCAGCAACTGACGCGCCGTCAGAAAGAAGAGTAGCGATCATATCCAATACGATCGACATACCGGAACCTTTCCAATAGCCCATCGGCAAAATTCGACGATTTTTCTCGATAACGCCAGGTTCTTTGGTCAAATTGCCCTCATCATCAAAGCCACCATCGACCGGGAGCTGACGGCCCGCCAGGCGGTTAACTTCTAACATGCCATAAGAGAACATCGACATCGACATATCGACCATGGTGATTGGGGTAGAAGGAATGGCGACGATCAGCGGGTTGGTGCCGATGCGACACTCTTTTGCGCCCCACGGCGGCATTACGGCGATGGAGTTGGTCCAGCAAATGCCAATATAGCCTTTTTCCGCCGCCTGCCAGCCGTAGCTGCCGCCGCGCATCCAGTGGTTGGCATTACGTAGAGCCACCAGACCAATACCGTGATCGGCAGCCAGTTCGATGGCGCGATCCATCATCTTTTTCGCTGTCAGGTTACCGATCGAACGCTGGGCGTCCCACTGTTCAATTGCGCCGAGGCTGGTTATACGTTTGGGTTGGGCATCAGGAATGATATCGCCGTTTTCCAGTTGTTGAATGAAACGAGGGAAACGGTTGACGCCGTGAGAATAAACGCCGGATTCGGTGGTGCGGGCGAACATTTCGGCACAGGCATCAGCCGTTTCGCTGTCAACGCCGCGTGAAATTAAGACTCGATTAAAGGCTGCTTTTAACTGCTCAAATGTCACTTTCATCCCTGGCTTCCTTGTTTTTTTGATCGCTTTTTTGGCTTAAAATTTCAATATGCGAAATCTGATTTCAAATATATCGATCGCTTTTTAACAAAGCAATCTGATTGATGAATTTCAAAAAACTTAAAAATCAAGTGGTTATAAATTATCTGTCGAGATCGTGAACTACGACACACTTTGCGCTACCATCAGGACGCGACAAAATGGGGAAAGAAGTGATGGGAAAAAAAGAGAACGAGATGGCGCAGGAAAAAGAGCGTCCAGCCGGAAGCCAGAGTCTGTTTCGCGGGTTGATGCTGATTGAGATTTTGAGCAACTATCCAAACGGTTGTCCGTTGGCGCATCTTTCGGAGCTGGCTGGTTTAAATAAGAGTACCGTCCATCGCTTATTGCAGGGATTACAATCCTGCGGCTATGTGACCACCGCGCCCGCCGCAGGGAGTTACCGCCTGACTACCAAATTTATTGCCGTCGGGCAGAAGGCGCTGTCTTCGCTGAATATCATTCATATCGCCGCTCCGCATCTTGAGGCACTGAACATCGCCACTGGTGAAACCATTAACTTCTCCAGCCGCGAAGACGATCACGCTATTTTGATTTATAAGCTGGAACCCACGACCGGGATGCTGCGAACCCGAGCTTATATAGGCCAGCATATGCCGCTCTACTGTTCCGCAATGGGCAAGATCTACATGGCGTTTGGTCACCCGGACTACGTGAAGTCATACTGGGAAAGCCATCAGCATGAGATCCAGCCGTTAACCCGCAATACCATTACCGAGCTGCCCGCGATGTTCGACGAACTGGCGCACATTCGTGAAAGCGGAGCGGCGATGGACAGAGAAGAAAACGAACTCGGCGTCTCCTGTATTGCTGTTCCGGTGTTTGATATTCATGGGCGGGTGCCGTACGCCGTGTCGATTTCTCTTTCGACATCACGTCTGAAACAGGTGGGGGAGAAAAATCTCCTGAAACCACTGCGTGAAACCGCGCAGGCTATTTCTAATGAACTGGGATTTACTGTCAGGGACGACCAGGGCGCGATCACATAACGCTCTGGACAAGTGCCAAAACTTTAACATTTCCTTCGTTGGATCAAAGCAGTAGAGACGCGCTCTCTGGCACTCTGCTGTTTTAGTGCAAAGGAGTGATCATGAACCGGTTTATTATTGCGGATGCGACGAAATGTATCGGTTGCCGTACCTGTGAAGTGGCTTGCGCAGTGTCGCATCAGGAGAATCAGGATTGCGCTGCGTTGTCACCCGGTGAGTTTATTTCGCGTATTCGTGTCATTAAAGATCATACTTACACCACGGCAGTAGCCTGTCATCAGTGTGAAGATGCACCGTGCGCAAATGTGTGCCCTGTTGACGCGATAAGTCGCGAACATGGGCATATTTTCGTTGAACAATCACGTTGTATTGGCTGTAAAAGCTGTATGCTGGCTTGCCCGTTTGGTGCGATGGAGGTCGTTTCTTCACGCACAAAGGCGAGGGCGATTAAGTGCGATCTGTGCTGGCATCGGGCGACGGGACCGGCTTGTGTTGAAGCTTGCCCAACACAAGCGTTGCAATGCATGGATGTCGAGAAAGTGCAGCGGCATCGGCTACGGCAGCAGTCTGTTTGAAACGTTTTTCCGGCGTTTTTTAACGCAGGAATAGTGCGCTTTGTTTATGCCGGATGCGGCTTAAACGCCTTATCCGGCCTACAAATTATTCCAAATTCAATATATTGCAGAAATGATGTAGGCCTGATAAGCGTAGCGCATCAGGCAATTTTTAATGACTTTCAGCCCAGGCGCGTTCAATCTCTTCCGCCAGAATCTTCACCCCCGCTTCAATTTTATCCGGCTCCGGCACGTAGTTCATACGCATACATTGATGTGTATGTGGCCACGGTTTATCCAGCCCTGGGAAGAAGTTGTGCCCCGGCACCATCAGCACGCCCCGTGCTTTCAGGCGCTGGTAGAGCTGCTCGGTCGTAATTGGCAAATCCTTAAACCATAGCCAGAGGAAAATGGCTCCTTCCGGTTTATGAATCAGGCAGCGATCTTCCGGTAAATAGCGGCGAATGATAGCGATAGTTTCCTGAACACGTTGGTAGTAAAACGGTTTGATGACTGTTTCAGACAGGCGCAGCAGATCGTTACGCTTAATCATTTCACACATCATCGCTGGACCAATACCGCCAGGTGCCAGGCTGATAATGCCGTTCATATTGGTGATGGCGGTGATGATTTTTTCATTGGCGATGATAATGCCGCAGCGGGAGCCTGGTAGACCCAGCTTGGAAAGACTCATGCACAGTACGATATTCGGATTCCACAGCGGGCGCGCTTCGCTGAAGATGATACCCGGGAACGGGACGCCATAAGCGTTATCAATCACCAGCGGAATGCCGTGTTGATTCGCCAGCGCGTCAAGCTTCAGCAACTCTTCGTCAGTAATCACATTGCCTGTTGGATTCGTCGGCCGGGAGACGCAAATCATCCCGGTTTCTTCGCCAATATGCAGATGCTCAAAATCGACGTGGTATTTAAACTGGCCTTCCGGCAGCAGTTCAATATTCGGACGCGCAGAGACAAACAGATCTTCTTCCAGTCCGGCGTCAGCGTAGCCAATGTATTCCGGTGCCAGCGGAAACAGCACTTTTTTGATCCGACCATCGGCACGGCGTCCGGCGAACAGATTAAATAAGTAGAAAAACGCGCTCTGGCTGCCGTTTGTTAGTGCAATATTCTGTGGTTCGATATCCCAACCCAACTTCTCGCGTAGCATTCCGGCAAGCAGTGTGAGTAGCTCCGTTTTCCCCTGTGGACCGTCGTAATTGCACAGTGCATCAGTCGCTTTGCCACTTTCCAGCATGTCGGTCAGTAGCGTCTGGAAGTAGTCCTGCATTTCCGGGATCTGCGCTGGATTACCGCCGCCGAGCATAATCGCGCCAGGCGTGCGTAAACCGTCGTTCAGATCTTCCATCAGCAGCGTAATGCCGGAGTGGCGGGTAAATTTGTCACCAAAAAGGGAGAATGTCATAGCGGGATATCTGTCGAACTCTGTAGCAAGGAAGGTAACAATAACGCTACATTTGCTGGGGTGCAAATCGCTCTGTTGAAGTGGGAGCGGTGCTTTATCCTGCAACGCTGATTAGGGCTGACATTTTATCCTGGTTGGCGGCTTCCCGAGGTACTGACGAACGGGAAGCCGGAAACGTTACTGTTGCCCCGCCCAGACGACCAGCACTTTATCGTCGTCATGCTCACGAACAAAGCCGTAGCCCTGCTTCAGCGAAAGTGTCGTTTGTTTGCCCGCGCCAATTGCGGGATGGCGGGCGCGGAACTGGCTGATTTTCTGCCAGTGCGCGACGCTGGCGGCAGATTTACCGCTAACATCCTGCCAGTTCATATCCGAACGCGTGCCTTGCAGTGGATCCGAACCGGTGGGGCCGAACGGACGCGAGGATTCATCACCATAAAAGATTTGTACTGCGCCTGGCGCTAATAACAATAACTCTGCTGCTTTGTCGCCCCCTTCACGGAACAGGCGGGTATCATGCGACGAGAGGTAGCTCAACACGTTGAAATCCTGCAATTTCTCTGCCATTTGCTGCCAGGTCGTATCCATCTGCGCCAGACAATCGACCGCTTTCGCCGCCTGCTCCTGATAATCGAAATTGATCATCGCATCGAAGCCGTGGTGATAGTAGTCACTTTGCATCACGCCGTGGCCCCAGGCTTCACCGATCATCCAGAAAGGTTTGTCATCTAATGCTTTGTCGGGATTCGCTTTTTTCCATTCGACAAGCGCGGCGCTGGCTTCGGTTTTCAGTTGCTGCCAGGCGGGCAACTCAACATGCTTGGCGGTATCGACCCGAAAACCATCAATTCCGTAGTCACGGACCCACTGGCTTAACCAATGGGTTAAGTAATCTCGAGGGGTAAAGCCGTCAATGGCTTTAGCGTGGGTATCCGTTTTGTTGTTATAGAACACTGGCAGGCCAGAAGCGGTCGTTGATTCGGTTTTGATATCCGGTAAAAAGGCCAGCGACATGGTGAGATCGTCAAATCCAGGATTGTCGTAGTCGCCGATATCCGTTCTGATCCAGTTTTTTCCCCACCATTTATCCCAGCCTGTTTTGTCGCTGAAATTAATGTAATCGTTAAAGCTATGCCAGGTTTGCCCGGCGGCGGGCTTCCAGTCGCTCCAACGGTCACCTAACGTTTTTTTCACTTCGTCACCAGAAAGATATAACGCGCCAAACTGATACTCCTGCATATCCGCCAGTGTGGCATAGCCGGTGTGGTTCATCACGACATCAAAGAGAATACGAATACCGCGCTGATGCGCGCTATCAACCAGCGTCCGTAGATCGGCTTCGCTGCCCATATTGGCATCAAGATTCGTCCAGTCCTGTGTGTAATAACCGTGGTAGGCATAATGCGGGAAATCGCCTTTTGTACCGCCGCCGACCCAGCCGTGAATTTGCTCAAATGGGGCACTTATCCATAAAGCATTGACGCCCAGCTGCTGGAGGTAATCCAGTTTGTTGGTCAGGCCGCGTAAATCGCCGCCGTGAAAAGTGCCAATTTCTGCCATATCGTCTTTATGACGTCCGTAACTCTGGTCATTACTGGGATCGCCGTTTTCGAAACGATCTGTCAGCACAAAGTAAACCGTAGCGTTATGCCAGTCGAAAGGGGCGGATGTGTCAGTTTCTGCCCGTTCCAGCAGGAGTAAACCGTTGCTGGTGGCAGCGGGTTGTAACGTTATTTGACCGTTCTTCACTATCGCAATTTGCTGGCTGTAATAATCCCGGACTGCGGCTCCCTCCGGAAAAGTGGCGCTGACATCCAGTGTGAGCGGTAATCCATCCCATTTCGGGCATTCACGGACCAGGCTTGCTACCGGTTCGACGGCGTTCTGGATGGAAATCATCAATGTTGGTGTACCGGAGCGGGTGTCTAGTTGCAGCGTATATTCGCCGTCCCTGAACAATCGCCATTGAGGTGGCGTGTTGCTACAAGGTTGCAGGGAAAGCATCTGATTGAGTTTTATCGCATCCGCAGGCTGCCAGCACTGTTGGTCAAAATTTAGCGTTAGTGGACGCGTACCTTTGGGCAACTGCGCGTGGCTGACAAATGTTCCCGTTCCCTGTTCGCTAAAGGCAGGGAACCCCGGAGAAGTCCAGCTGGCGGCAACGGCGAAGCCAGGAAGGAGTGTCAGAAAACAGGCGGCGAGTTTCATGGCGGATGAGTCCTTATTGCTGCGATTTCAGACAGTTTGCCAGCGATAAGCCAGACAAAACTCATCCCTGAGCGGTAAGTCCACAGGATGAGAAGCAAGGGTGAGCGATCGCGCGCAAAAAACGGCTGAATTTTGCGATAAACCCCACATTTTCTGCGATTTAGCGCCAATCTGAATCGTTAACTCGTGACATAGTTTCAGATTTGGACTATTCCTTGGGGTGCTCTTGACAGCTATTTTTGATATGATTTGAGATTCAACTCTCAAATTTGTGAAAAATATAAGGTGTTGGAATGATTAAATCCGACCAGGAGACCTGATGATTTTGACTCCCATACGACGATATGGGGCGATGATTCTTATGTTACTCACTCTGGTGTTTTCGAGTGAGGTGTTAGCGAAGACGCACACAACAACAGCGAGTCAAAAGTCCCACTTAATTAAAGCTAGTAATAAACAGGTAAGCAGTAAACAAGAGTATTCTCGCAATAGTGCAAAGAGTAGTTCACTTCCTGATTTGCGAAAATACCCTTCCGGAACACCAAGGAAAAAAGCGTTTCTCCGGACCGTAATGCCTTACATTACCAGCCAAAATGCGGCCATTACTGCGGAACGTAACTGGCTCATTTCAAAACAGTATCAGGGCCAATGGTCACCTGCTGAGCGTGCGCGTCTGAAAGACATCGCCAAACGCTACAAGGTGAAGTGGTCTGGTAATACGCGAAAAATCCCGTGGAATACCTTGCTTGAACGCGTAGACATTATCCCTACCAGTATGGTAGCGACGATGGCTGCAGCAGAAAGCGGTTGGGGAACGTCGAAGCTGGCGCGCAACAACAACAATCTGTTCGGCATGAAATGCATGAAAGGACGTTGTACTAATGCGCCGGGTAAAGTGAAGGGGTACTCACAGTTTAGTTCTGTCAAAGAATCGGTGAGCGCCTATGTCACTAACCTGAATACTCACCCTGCTTACTCTTCGTTCCGTAAATCGCGTGCACAACTGCGTAAAGCGGATCAGGAAGTGACTGCCACAGCGATGATTCACAAGCTGAAGGGCTACTCGACCAAAGGGAAGAGTTATAACAACTACCTGTTCGCAATGTACCAGGATAACCAACGGTTAATCGCGGCGCATATGTAATTGCATTTCCTCGAGCCTTATCCGACTTGTCAGTCGGATAAGGCTTTTGCTCGCATCAGGTGGTTGTGCTGAGTTACCTGATGCGACGCCGACAATTCTCATCATCGCTACAACATGACCTCGCTATTTACATCGCGATACTCTTTTGGCGTCGTGTCATATGCTTTTTTAAAAACAGAGTAGAAATATTGCAGCGATGGATAACCGCACATTTGCGATATCTCATTGATCGACAAGGTGGTTGAAATCAGCAGACTGCGCGCTTTCTCCAACTTCTCGGCATGAATCATGGCATGGATGGTTTCACCCACCTCTTCTTTAAAACGCTTCTCAAGATTGGAGCGCGAGATCCCGACCGCATCGAGTACCTGATCCACTTTAATCCCTTTACAGGCGTGATTACGAATGTAATGCATGGCCTGAATAACGGCGGGATCGGTCAGCGAGCGGTAATCTGTTGAGCGCCGTTCAATGACGCGAACTGGTGGGACCAAAATCCGCTGTAGCGGCATTTCTTCTTTATCTAATAATCGATGCAACAGTTTTGCCGCCTGATAGCCCATTTGCCGTGCGCCCTGAGCGACCGAAGAAAGGGCGACACGCGACAGATAGCGGGTCAGTTCTTCGTTATCGATGCCAATCACGCATAATTTTTCCGGTACGGGAATATGTAGATGTTCACATACTTGCAGAATATGCCGCGCCCGGGCGTCAGTAACGGCAATAATCCCGGTTTGCGGTGGCAGCGTTTGTAGCCAGTCTGCCAGCCGATTTTGCGCGTGTTGCCAGTTCTCTGGCGCGGTTTCTAACCCCTGATAAACCACTCCGCGATACTTTTCTTCGGCGACAAGCTGACGAAATGCATATTCGCGTTCAGTGGCCCAACGTTTGCCGCTTGATTCCGGAAGACCATAAAAAGCAAAGCGGTTAACGCCTTTCTCTTTTAAATGCAAAAATGCGCTTTCAACCAGCGCATAGTTATCGGTGGCAATGTAATGAACGGGTGGGTAACTTTCGGCAAGGTGATACGAGCCACCAACCCCAACAATGGGGACGTCGACATCAGCTAGCGCTTGCTCGATTTGTTTGTCGTCGAAGTCGGCAATGACGCCATCTCCTAACCAGTCCTTGATTTTATCAATGCGGGCGCGGAAATCTTCTTCAATGAAAATATCCCATTCCGATTGTGACGCCTGTAAATATTCCCCTACGCCTTCTACTACCTGACGGTCATAGGCTTTATTAGCATTGAATAGTAATGTGATGCGGTGACGTTTAGTAAACATGGTTCTTTTCCTGCTGAATCATGCAAAAACTCAAAACCGGTAATACGTTACCGGCTTTGAGAAAATTTTTATCAAAATCAAGAACGGCGTTTGGTTGCGGAGTCCATCCATACTGCCAGCAACAGAATCGCACCTTTAACGATATACTGCCAGAAGGTCGGTACATCCATCATACTCATGCCGTTATCCAGTGAAGCCATGATGAATGCCCCCATTACCGCTCCGGCCACGCTCCCGACGCCGCCTGCCAGACTGGTGCCGCCAATCACACATGCGGCAATTGCGTCCAGTTCGGCGATATTTCCCGCAGAAGGTGAACCAGCGCCAAGTCGAGAACTGAGGATTAATCCGGCGATGGCTACCATTAATCCGTTAATAGCGAACACGGCAAGTTTGGTGCGTTCAACGTTAATCCCGGAGAGCCGTGCTGCTTCCAGATTGCCGCCGATGGCATAAATGCGTCTTCCAAATGCCGTCCGCGTTGCCATAAACATTCCGCCGAGTAACAGCAACGTCAGCAGCAGAACAGGAGTGGGAACGCCACGGTAATCGTTCAACAGCCAGATTGCGCCTAAGACGATAATCGCCGTTAATGCCTGGCGACCGACAACTGTGGTAGAGGCCGGAGACTGCAAACCCAAAGCCTGACGGCGCATTCTTCCGCGCCATTGCCAGCCAACAAAAGCCATTAAGCCAAGCGCGCCAATGATGAAGCCGGTGCTGGCGGGTAGATAGCTTTGCCCGATTTGTGACATCGCGGCGCTGGTGGGGGAAACCGTCGTGCCGTTGGTGATGCCAATGAGTATGCCGCGAAATGCCAACATGCCCGCGAGGGTGACAATAAATGAAGGGACTTTGCGGTACGCGACCCACCATCCGTTCCAGGCACCGAGAAGCAGTCCCAGAACCAACGTCACAATGATGGTAAGTGGCAAAGGCCAGCCTAGCCAGACGTCACAAATCGCCGCGACGCCACCTAATAGCCCCATCATTGAGCCGACGGAAAGGTCGATTTCAGCAGAAATTATGACGAACACCATTCCTACCACGAGGATGCCGGTAATCGCGGTCTGGCGTAACAGGTTGGAGACGTTACGGGCGCTTAAGTAGGCACCATCGGTGGTCCAGGTAAAGAACAGCATGATTGCGATGATAGCTGCAATCATCACGAAGACCTGCAAATTCAGTGACTTCAGCCCGGAAAAGCCACCGGATGTCGGTACGGCCAATTTCACTTCAGACGGATTGCTTTTCGACATGATGTTCGCTCCTCAATGCGGCTTCCATCACCTGCTCCTGAGTCAGGTTATGATTTATCAGGTTGGCTTTTAGTTTCCCTTCATGCATCACCAGTACACGATCGCTAAGGCCGAGCACTTCAGGTAATTCGGAAGAGATGACAATAACGGCAATACCCTGCTGGACGAGTTGGTTAATTAATTTGTAGATCTCGTATTTCGCGCCAATATCGATACCCCTGGTAGGTTCATCAAGAATGAGAATGCGCGGGTTGAGTAACAGACAGCGAGCGAGGATCGCTTTTTGCTGATTGCCGCCGCTCAAACGTCCAATAGCAAGGTCGGGGGACGACGTTTTAACTTTGAGTTGCTGGATTGATTCCAGAATACATTTTTGCTCTGCCGCGTCATCAAGCTGGCTAATACCGCCGGTAAATTTATTGAGTGCGGCGAGGGTAATATTTTTACCAACCGCCATTACCGGAACGATGCCGTCGCGCTTTCTGTCTTCGGGTACCATCGCAATCCCCTGGGCGATGGCTTGCTGACAGTTACGAATATCTACCTGTTTGCCATCAATATAAATTTTTCCTTCCCATTGTCCGGGCCACACGCCAAACAGGCACTGAATGGTCTCGGTACGTCCGGCACCAACGAGTCCGGCAATACCCAGTATTTCGCCACGTTTCAGGGAAAACGAGACATCATTAACTCGTTTAATATGACGATTAACCGGATGCCATGCCGTCAGATGTTCAATACGTAATATTTCATCTCCGGTGGTATGTGGTTCATTAGGGTAAAGCGCGGTTAACTCTCGCCCGACCATCATGGTGATAATATCGTCTTCACTCATTCCGGCAGCATCACGCGTACCAATGTGCTGACCGTCGCGAATAACGCAAATCGTATCGGAAATCGCTTTGACTTCGTTGAGTTTGTGCGAAATATAAATACAGGCGATACCGTGCTGTTGTAGATCGCGAATAATATCCAGTAAAACCGACGTTTCCTGCTCAGTTAATGAGGCTGTCGGTTCATCGAGAATTAACAAGCGCACCTGTTTATTAAGTGCCTTAGCAATTTCAACCAGTTGTTGTTGCCCTAGCCCTAAATCGCCAACGCGGGTATCTGGTGAAATGGATAAACTGACCTGTGCGAGCAGCTTCTGACAGCGTAGCGTCATCAGATCATAGTCCATAATACCATTGTGGGTTATTTCGTTACCCAGGAAAATATTTTCCAGTACGGTCAATTCTTTCACCAGCGCCAATTCCTGGTGAATGATGGCGATACCTTTGCGTTCGGTATCGCGGATGTGACTCGCCTGAATCTCTTCTCCCGCAAAAATAATTTCGCCTTCGTAGGAGCCATGGGGATAAATACCACACAGCACTTTCATCAGCGTTGATTTACCAGACCCATTTTCCCCACAGAGTGAGACGATTTCGCCAGCATTCAACCGCAAGCTGACGTTATCAATCGCCTTCACACTGCCGAAGGTTTTGGTAATGTTCTTCATTTCAAGTAGATAAGGCATAACGACTCCACCTAAGCCAATTAATTCACGCGGCATGGAGAGAAATCACGCCCCCGCTCCTCGCCGGGGCGTAACGCTTACAGCTCGCTCTCTTTGTGGAATCCGTCTTTAACTACCGTATCTTTGATGTTGTTTTTATTCACATCGATCGGTGTCAGCAGGCGGGAGGGAACATCTTTCAGACCATTATTCAGTGTGGTATCTGCTTTTGGTTCCTGACCATTGCCCAACTCAACGGCAATTTCTGCGGCAGTATTTGCCAACAATGTAATAGGTTTATACACCGTCATAGTTTGCGTACCGGCAGCAATACGTTTAATACCTGCGAGATCCGCATCCTGGCCGGATATTGCTACTTTCCCTGATAAACCTTGCGCACTTAATGCCTGAATTGCCCCACCTGCGGTGGCATCGTTTGAGGCAACTACAGCATCAATTTTGTTATTATTGGCGGTTAGCGCGTTTTCCATAATTTTCAATGCGTTTTCCGGTAACCAGCCATCAACCCATTGGTCACCAACGACTTTAATTTTTCCGGAATCAACGTAAGGTTTTAACACTTTCATTTGTCCGGCGCGGAACAGCTTGGCGTTGTTATCTACCGGCGAGCCGCCCATCAGGAAGTAATTACCTTGCGGAACAATATCGACCAGGGCTTTTGCCTGCAGTTCACCGACTTTTTCGTTATCGAAAGAAATATAAAAATCGATATCCGCATCGTTAATCATACGGTCGTAAGCTAATACTTTAATACCTTCTTGTTTGGCTTCTTTTACAACGTTACTTAATACCTGACCGTTATACGGAATAATGACAAGAACATCGACACCCCGGTTAATCATGTTTTCAATCTGCGACATTTGTGTTTCTTCATTGCCATTTGCAGACTGTACAAATACTTTCGCGCCGAGAGATTCTGCCTTTTTCACAAAGATATCTCGATCTTTTTGCCAGCGTTCAAGACGGAGATCATCAATCGCCATACCTATTTTGACTTCTTTGGCGTGCGCCGCAACGTTGGTAAGCAGAAGTGAGGTGCAAAGGGTGAGTAGAATGTTCTTTATTTTCATGGTGTAGGGCCTTCTGTAGTTAGAGGACAGCTTTAATAAGTAACAATCACCGCGATAAACGTAACCAATTTTTAGCAACTAAACAGGGGAAAACAATTACAGATTTTTATCTTTCGATTACGATTTTTGGTTTATTTCTTGATTTATGACAGAGATCTTACTTTTGTTGCGCAATTGTACTTATTGCATTTTTCTCTTCGAGGAATTACCCAGTTTCATCATTCCATTTTATTTTGCGAGCGAGCGCACACTTGTGAATTATCTCAATAGCAGTGTGAAATAACATAATTGAGCAACTGAAAGGGAGTGCCCAATATTACGACATCATCCATCACCCGCGGCATTACCTGATTATGGAGTTCAATATGCAAGCCTATTTTGACCAGCTCGATCGCGTTCGTTATGAAGGCTCAAAATCCTCTAACCCGTTAGCATTCCATCACTATAATCCCGACGAACTGGTGTTGGGCAAGCGTATGGAAGAGCACTTGCGTTTTGCCGCCTGCTACTGGCACACCTTCTGCTGGAACGGGGCGGACATGTTTGGTGTGGGGGCGTTTAATCGTCCGTGGCAGCAGCCTGGTGAGGCACTGGCGTTGGCGAAGCGTAAAGCAGATGTCGCATTTGAGTTTTTCCACAAGTTACATGTGCCATTTTATTGCTTCCACGATGTGGATGTTTCCCCTGAGGGCGCGTCGTTAAAAGAGTACATCAATAATTTTGCGCAAATGGTTGATGTCCTGGCAGGCAAGCAAGAAGAGAGCGGCGTGAAGCTGCTGTGGGGAACCGCTAACTGCTTTACAAACCCTCGCTACGGTGCGGGTGCGGCGACGAACCCAGATCCAGAAGTCTTTAGTTGGGCGGCAACTCAAGTTGTTACGGCGATGGAAGCAACCCATAAATTGGGCGGTGAAAACTATGTCCTGTGGGGCGGTCGTGAAGGTTACGAAACGCTGTTAAATACCGACTTGCGTCAGGAGCGTGAACAACTGGGCCGCTTTATGCAAATGGTGGTTGAGCATAAACATAAAATCGGTTTCCAGGGTACGTTGCTTATCGAACCGAAACCGCAAGAACCGACTAAACATCAATATGATTACGATGCCGCGACGGTGTATGGCTTCCTGAAACAGTTTGGTCTGGAAAAAGAGATTAAACTGAACATTGAAGCTAACCACGCGACGCTGGCAGGTCACTCTTTCCATCATGAAATAGCCACCGCCATTGCGCTTGGCCTGTTCGGTTCTGTCGACGCCAACCGTGGCGATGCACAACTGGGCTGGGACACCGACCAGTTCCCGAACAGTGTGGAAGAGAATGCGCTGGTGATGTATGAAATTCTCAAAGCAGGCGGTTTCACCACCGGCGGTCTGAACTTCGATGCCAAAGTCCGTCGTCAAAGTACTGATAAATATGATCTGTTTTACGGTCATATCGGCGCGATGGATACGATGGCGTTGGCGCTGAAAATTGCAGCACGCATGATTGAAGATGGCGAGCTGGATAAACGCATCGCGCAGCGTTATTCCGGCTGGAATAGCGAATTAGGCCAGCAAATCCTGAAAGGCCAAATGTCACTGGCAGATTTAGCCAAATATGCTCTGGAACATGATTTGTCTCCGGTGCATCAGAGTGGTCGCCAGGAGCAACTGGAAAATCTGGTAAACCATTATCTGTTCGACAAATAACGGCTAACTGTGCAGTCCGTTGGCCCGGTTATCGGTAGCGATACCGGGCATTTTTTTAAGGAACGATCGATATGTATATCGGGATAGATCTTGGCACCTCGGGCGTAAAAGTTATTTTGCTCAACGAGCAGGGTGAGGTGGTTGCTTCGCAAACGGAAAAGCTGACCGTTTCGCGCCCGCATCCACTCTGGTCGGAACAAGACCCGGAACAGTGGTGGCAGGCAACTGATCGCGCAATGAAAGCTCTGGGCGATCAGCATTCTCTGCAGGACGTTAAAGCATTGGGTATTGCCGGCCAGATGCACGGTGCAACCTTACTGGATGCCCAGCAACGGGTATTACGCCCTGCCATTTTGTGGAACGACGGGCGCTGTGCGCAAGAGTGCACTTTGCTGGAAGCGCGAGTTCCGCAATCACGGGTGATTACCGGTAACCTGATGATGCCCGGATTTACTGCGCCTAAATTGCTATGGGTTCAGCGGCATGAGCCGGAGATATTCCGTCAAATCGACAAAGTATTATTACCGAAAGATTACTTGCGTCTGCGTATGACGGGGGAGTTTGCCAGCGATATGTCTGACGCAGCTGGCACCATGTGGCTGGATGTCGCAAAGCGTGACTGGAGTGACGTCATGCTGCAGGCTTGCCACTTATCTCGTGACCAGATGCCCGCATTATACGAAGGCAGCGAAATTACTGGTGCTTTGCTACCTGAAGTTGCGAAAGCATGGGGTATGGCGGCAGTGCCAGTTGTCGCAGGCGGTGGTGATAATGCAGCTGGTGCGGTTGGTGTAGGAATGGTTGATGCTAATCAGGCAATGTTATCGCTGGGGACGTCGGGGGTCTATTTTGCTGTCAGCGAAGGGTTCTTAAGCAAGCCAGAAAGCGCCGTACACAGCTTTTGCCATGCGCTACCGCAGCGTTGGCATTTAATGTCTGTGATGCTGAGTGCAGCGTCGTGTCTGGATTGGGCCGCGAAATTAACGGGCCTGAACAATGTCCCAGCTTTAATCGCGGCTGCTCAACAGGCTGATGAAAGTGCCGAGCCTGTCTGGTTTCTGCCTTATCTTTCCGGCGAGCGTACACCACACAATAATCCCCAGGCGAAGGGGGTTTTCTTTGGTTTGACTCATCAACATGGCCCCAATGAACTGGCGCGAGCAGTGCTGGAAGGCGTGGGTTATGCGCTGGCAGATGGCATGGATGTCGTGCATGCCTGCGGCATTAAACCGCAAAGTGTTACGTTGATTGGTGGCGGGGCGCGTAGTGAGTACTGGCGTCAGATGCTGGCGGATATCAGCGGTCAGCAACTCGATTACCGCACGGGGGGGGATGTGGGGCCAGCACTGGGCGCAGCAAGGCTGGCGCAGATTGCGGCGAATCCAGAGAAATCGCTCATTGAGTTGTTGCCACAACTGCCGTTAGAACAGTCGCATTTACCAGATGCGCAGCGTTATGCCACTTATCAGCCACGACGTGAAACGTTCCGTCGCCTCTATCAGCAACTTCTGCCATTAATGGCGTAAACGTTATCCCCTGCCTGACCGGGTGGGGGATAATTCACATCTATATATATCAGTAATTAATTAATATTTAGTATGAATTTATTCTGAAATCATTTGTTAATGGCATTTTTCAGTTTTGTCTTTCGTTGGTTACTC
Organism: Escherichia sp. KS167_9B; assembly: GCF_030295215.1. Taxonomy (NCBI): domain Bacteria; kingdom Pseudomonadati; phylum Pseudomonadota; class Gammaproteobacteria; order Enterobacterales; family Enterobacteriaceae; genus Escherichia; species Escherichia sp. KS167_9B. The sequence continues at coordinate 4,293,209 of NZ_AP025754.1, read as the reverse complement.
GTAATGTATCGCTGGTAGATATGGAGATCGTTATGAAAACCTCAAAGACTGTGGCAAAACTATTATTTGTTGTCGGGGCGCTGGTTTATCTGCTTGGGCTATGGATCTCATGCCCATTGTTAAGTGGAAAAGGCTATTTTCTTGGCGTGTTAATGACGGCAACTTTTGGCAACTATGCATATCTTCGTGCTGAAAAACTCGGGCAACTGGATGATTTTTTTATCCATGTCTGCCAGTTGGTAGCGTTAATCACAATCGGTCTCTTGTTTATCGGTGTTTTAAATGCACCTATCAATGCTTATGAAATGGTGATTTATCCCATCGCCTTTTTTGTTTGCTTGTTTGGTCAAATGCGTTTGTTTCGCTCGGCATGAGCAACATAAAGCTCTTACACATTCAGGAATGAAAGGAATACTGTGATGGACAACAAAATATCAACCTATTCTCCGGCATTTAGTATTGTGTCATGGATAGCTCTTGTTGGTGGTATCGTTACCTATCTATTAGGGCTATGGAATGCAGAGATGCAGTTAAATGAAAAAGGATATTATTTTGCCGTGCTGGTGCTAGGACTGTTTTCTGCGGCATCTTATCAAAAGACCGTTCGGGACAAGTATGAAGGCATACCGACCACCTCCATTTATTATATGACCTGCCTGACTGTCTTTATTATCTCTGTTGCGTTATTGATGGTAGGTCTGTGGAATGCGACGTTATTACTCAGCGAAAAAGGTTTTTATGGGCTGGCTTTCTTCTTAAGCTTGTTTGGTGCAGTAGCGGTGCAGAAGAATATTCGTGATGCCGGAATAAACCCACCAAAAGAAACACAGGTTACCCAGGAAGAATACAGCGAATAATTCACGTAAGCCCGGTCAGTCCAAGGTGACCGGGCTTTTATTTAACTCACTAGTCTGTTTCTGTCGATTCGTTGTACCAGCACAGAAAGTAACAAACTCGCTGCCAACGTCGCGCAAAAGATCCAAATAATATCGAGTATTGGCCAGTTTTTAAGCTCAATCCCCCGGGTACGCAGTGCATGGATAATCAAGGCGTGGAATCCGTATATACCCAACGAATGGCGGGAGATTAAGCCAAGTCCGCGAATGGTACGCGTATCCAGCGTGTTTTTAACCAGAGTCAATAGCGTGATTGCGCAGATAAAAACCATCGGCCCACAGTAAAGATACCAGGTATCGGCAAAATTTCCGCGCCACTGCAATTCATATAATGTCCCGCGAGAGATAATAAAAACCCCCGTCGCAAACAGTGCGGCGCACACCCACGACAGTGCTTTATGCTGTGTGTCCATCATCCCTATAGCGCGGCCCAACATGCCATACAGGATGTAGTAAAAAGTATCGCCATTGATATATAAGTTAATTGGCAGCCATTCAAAACCGTCAATTTTCTGCGGCACTGTGTTTGGGTTAGCGATAATACCAATCACCACCATTAGTACCAGCAACATTTTTCCGCCGACGTTCTTCACCTGAATCAGCGGTGAAACCAGATAAATCACCGCAATCGCGAAGAAAAACCATAAGTGGTAAAACACTGGCTTTTGCAGCAGGTTTTTCAGCGCTAACTCCACATTGATGGAGGTAAACAGCGCAATGTAGAGCAGTGCGATTGCGCTATAAAAAAGCAGACATAAGCCGATACGTAAGAAATGGCGCGGCTGGGCGCTGCGTTCGCCAAAAAAGAGATAGCCGGAAATCATGAAAAATAGCGGAACGCTGACACGAGAGGCAGAATTCAGAACATTGGCGATATCCCAGGTGACGGGGCTAACACTATGAGCATTGGTCACATACCAGGTAGTGGTGTGAATCATCACCACCATTAAACACGCTATCCCTCGCAGGTTATCAATCCAGTAAATTTTGGGCTGCATCTGTGTCTCTGTATCTGGTTAAAAAAAGTCTGACCGATAAATCATTCGGTTGGCGCACTGGAATAATCTGAGTTTTATCACTACAGCTTATAGAGGCTTGAGGAAATTCGTAAGATATCAGCCACTATACCGATATAAATAATAAGACTCACCTGCAAACCAGACGGTAATTTAATGATGATGAACTCTTTCTTTCTGGCAATGGCGCTTGTAGTGTTAGTGGGATGCTCGACACCGCCACCCGTGCAGAAAGCACAACGGGTAAAGGTTGATCCTCTGCGTTCGTTGAATATGGAAGCGTTATGCAAGGATCAGGCGGCAAAACGTTATAACACCGGTGAGCAAAAAATCGACGTCACCGCCTTCGAACAGTTCCAGGGAAGCTACGAAATGCGCGGTTATACCTTCCGGAAAGAGCAGTTTGTCTGTTCTTTTGACGCGGATGGCCATTTTTTGCATCTTTCCATGCGTTAAGCCCTGCTTTTTCCCGTTTCGTACTGTATATCTTCCATCCAGCGGGTATACTGATCCCTTCCTTTAAATCCACACGTATCCAGCACGAAATAATATGCAAAAGTTTGATACCAGGACCTTCCAGGGCTTGATCCTGACCTTACAGGATTACTGGGCTCGCCAGGGCTGCACCATTGTTCAACCATTGGACATGGAAGTCGGCGCGGGAACCTCTCACCCAATGACCTGTCTGCGCGCGCTGGGGCCAGAACCGATGGCGGCTGCTTATGTTCAGCCTTCTCGTCGCCCGACCGATGGTCGCTACGGCGAGAACCCCAACCGTTTACAGCACTACTATCAGTTCCAGGTGGTCATTAAGCCATCGCCGGACAATATTCAGGAGCTGTACCTTGGTTCTCTGAAAGAGCTGGGCATGGATCCGACTATCCACGATATCCGTTTCGTGGAAGATAACTGGGAAAACCCGACTTTGGGTGCCTGGGGACTGGGCTGGGAAGTGTGGCTGAACGGCATGGAAGTGACGCAGTTCACTTACTTCCAGCAGGTTGGTGGTCTGGAGTGTAAACCGGTTACCGGCGAGATCACCTACGGTCTGGAACGTCTGGCCATGTACATTCAGGGCGTAGACAGCGTTTACGACCTGGTCTGGAGCGACGGTCCGCTGGGTAAAACCACCTACGGCGACGTGTTCCATCAGAACGAAGTGGAGCAGTCCACTTACAACTTCGAATACGCGGATGTGGACTTCCTGTTCACCTGCTTCGAGCAATACGAGAAAGAAGCGCAGCAGCTGCTGGCGCTGGAAAATCCGCTGCCGTTGCCAGCCTACGAGCGTATTCTGAAAGCCGCCCACAGCTTCAACCTGCTGGATGCGCGTAAAGCCATCTCCGTCACTGAGCGTCAGCGCTATATTCTGCGCATTCGCACCCTGACCAAAGCAGTGGCAGAAGCATACTACGCTTCCCGTGAAGCCCTCGGCTTCCCGATGTGCAACAAAGATAAGTAAGAGGCGGCTATGTCTGAGAAAACTTTTCTGGTGGAAATCGGCACTGAAGAGCTGCCACCAAAAGCACTGCGCAGCCTGGCTGAGTCCTTTGCTGCGAACTTTACTGCGGAGCTGGATAACGCTGGCCTCGCACATGGCACCGTTCAATGGTTTGCTGCTCCGCGTCGTCTGGCGCTGAAAGTAGCTAACCTGGCGGAAGCGCAACCGGATCGTGAAATCGAAAAACGCGGCCCGGCGATTGCCCAGGCGTTCGACGCTGAAGGCAAACCGAGCAAAGCGGCAGAAGGCTGGGCGCGTGGTTGCGGTATTACCGTTGACCAGGCTGAGCGTCTGACTACCGATAAAGGCGAATGGCTGCTGTATCGCGCCCACGTGAAGGGCGAAAGCACTGAAGCACTGTTGCCGAATATGGTTGCGACTTCGCTGGCGAAACTGCCGATCCCGAAACTGATGCGTTGGGGTGCAAGCGACGTGCACTTCGTGCGTCCGGTGCACACCGTGACCCTGCTGCTGGGCGACAAAGTTATTCCGGCTACCATTCTGGGCATTCAGTCCGATCGCGTGATTCGCGGCCACCGCTTTATGGGCGAGCCGGAATTCACTATCGACAATGCTGATCAGTATCCGGAAATTTTGCGTGAGCGCGGGAAAGTCATCGCCGATTACGAAGAACGTAAGGCGAAGATTAAAGCCGATGCCGAAGAAGCGGCGCGTAAGATTGGCGGTAACGCTGACTTAAGCGAAAGCCTGTTGGAAGAAGTCGCTTCGCTGGTGGAATGGCCGGTTGTGCTTACCGCAAAATTCGAAGAGAAATTCCTCGCGGTGCCGTCTGAAGCGCTGGTTTACACCATGAAAGGTGACCAGAAATACTTCCCGGTGTATGCGAACGACGGCAAACTGCTGCCGAACTTTATCTTCGTTGCCAATATCGAATCGAAAGATCCGCAGCAAATTATCTCTGGTAACGAGAAAGTCGTTCGTCCACGTCTGGCGGATGCCGAGTTCTTCTTCAATACCGACCGTAAAAAACGTCTGGAAGATAATCTGCCGCGCCTGCAAACCGTGCTGTTCCAGCAACAACTGGGTACGCTGCGCGACAAAACTGACCGCATTCAGGCGCTGGCTGGCTGGATTGCTGAACAGATTGGCGCTGACGTGAATCATGCCACCCGTGCGGGCCTGCTGTCTAAGTGTGACCTGATGACTAACATGGTCTTCGAGTTCACCGACACTCAGGGCGTTATGGGGATGCACTACGCGCGTCACGATGGCGAAGCGGAAGATGTTGCCGTGGCGCTGAACGAGCAGTATCAGCCGCGCTTTGCCGGTGATGACCTGCCGTCTAACCCAGTGGCTTGTGCGCTGGCGATTGCTGACAAGATGGATACTCTGGCGGGTATCTTCGGTATCGGCCAGCATCCGAAAGGCGACAAAGATCCGTTTGCGCTGCGTCGTGCCGCACTTGGCGTGCTGCGTATTATCGTTGAGAAGAACCTCAATCTTGACCTGCAAACCCTGACCGAAGAAGCAGTGCGTCTGTATGGCGATAAGCTGACTAATGCCAACGTGGTTGATGATGTTATCGACTTTATGCTCGGTCGCTTCCGCGCCTGGTATCAGGACGAAGGTTACACCGTTGACACCATCCAGGCGGTACTGGCGCGTCGTCCGACTCGTCCGGCTGATTTCGATGCCCGAATGAAAGCGGTATCGCACTTCCGTACCCTGGATGCAGCTGCAGCACTGGCGGCGGCGAACAAGCGTGTATCTAACATTCTGGCGAAATCTGACGAAGTGCTGAGCGACCGCGTGAATGCCTCTACTCTGAAAGAGCCGGAAGAAATTAAACTGGCGATGCAGGTTGTGGTGCTGCGTGACAAGCTAGAGCCGTACTTTGCTGAAGGTCGTTACCAGGATGCGCTGGTCGAACTGGCTGAGCTGCGTGAACCGGTTGATGCCTTCTTCGATAAAGTGATGGTCATGGTTGATGACAAAGAATTGCGAATCAACCGTCTTACCATGCTGGAGAAACTGCGCGAATTATTCCTGCGAGTTGCGGATATTTCGCTGTTGCAGTAATAACGTCGTTATTAAAAAGCCTGCCATCTGGCAGGCTTTTTTATCGCTAAATAATAGAGCAACCTTTAATAATCTTCTGCTGAATAAAGATTGTCTCATATATTAATTTTATGAGATTTTTTTAGGATTATATCAAGGAGAAGAAACGAACTTATTAAACTAGAATAGCTGCGGGTGCTTGAGACTGTTTGTCTCAGGTATTCACCGAAAGGCAGACAGAGAAAAGCCCCACCTGACTATAAATCAAAGTGAGGCTACCCTATGCCTGAACACCATAAGGTTAGCCTCTTACTCGTTGGAAATCAACACAGGAGGCTGGGAATGCCGCAGAAATATAGATTACTTTCTTTAATAGTGATTTGTTGCACGCTTTTATTTTTCACCTGGATGATAAGAGATTCACTGTGTGAATTGCATATTAAACAGGGGAGTTATGAGCTGGCGGCATTTTTAGCCTGCAATTTGAAAGAGTAAGAGTCTTCGGCGGGAAGTTATTCCCGCCTTTCTTACGGCGTTGCGCATTCTCATTGCACCCAAATTTATTTTTCACAAAAATAATAATAGATTTTATTACGCGATCGATTATTTATTTCCTGAAAAACAAATAAAAAAATCCCCGCCAAATGGCAGGGATCTTAGATTCTGTGCTTTTAAGCAGAGATTACAGGCTGGTTACGTTACCAGCTGCCGGGCCTTTAGCGCCGCTTTCGATGGTGAAGGACACTTTCTGACCTTCGTCCAGAGATTTGTAACCATCGTTCTGGATAGCAGAGAAGTGTACGAACACGTCTTTAGAGCCATCGTCAGGAGTGATGAAGCCGAAGCCTTTGTCAGCGTTGAACCATTTTACGATACCAGTCATTTTACCGGACATAGTGTATTACCTTTAATAATTAAGTGTGCCTTTCGGCGATATGGCGTGCTTTACAGATTTTGAAGCGTTAAAGGAATGTGCACTACGAGGGGTATCAACGATAACTCTTGAAGGGACTTGCCTTACTACACTGCTTTAATGGTCTGTACGTCAAACCGTTGATGTGCATTAAGCCACGCATTGGCGGGTGATGCAACAATTATTTTTCATATTTATGATTAATCGGTTGGAAAACGGTCCTGTCATCAGGACCGTAAACAGCAATAAAGTGGATAAAAGTCTATTCCATCAACTGCTTACTTAATGCCGGGTTGGCTTGAATCAAACGCATCAATTTTAGTTCGGCACTTGAAGGCTTCACGCGTCTGGATTCCCATTCCTTTACCATGGCGACTGATACGCCCAAAACCCGGGCGAAATCATCGATTTTTAACCCTGTCCCTTTTCGTAACTGCTCAATTTCGGTACAGGACGTTGTTCTGTGCGTCAGGGTAATTTTCTGCGTTTCATCTTTAAAAACAATCTGTTCCAGGCTGCTCAACAGCTCATGCATGGGATCTTTATATTCCATTGAAAACTCCTCAAATCACACTGCGGGATCGTGAATTGCATCGAAGCTCATTAAGAATAGTCGGGAAAAACAGACACAGCGGGGTGTAGTCAGGGCATGCTCTGGCTATGATTCGATTCAGCCAGTCATTTAGCGTGACTTATAGCCACCTAACGATCTGATAAATGCCGATATATCTCTTACCACTCCCGGTTTGTAAAGATTTCGAAAATCTAACGTTCTGAGAAGGCGTAAATCTCTGGCTACAAAAAAAGCAACGGCACTATCATTTTTTAACAATGAAACAACAAATTAACCTTGTTTCGTTTTCTCCATGATTTTACCAGGAAGATTACGTAGAAAGGGTATCCTGCAAGCCTGTCCTGGACTATCCTTGTCACGTCAGACACGCGTGTGTCGTTGTGCGCTTTTTTTGGGTGAAAGGAGTAAGAAAATGGCGACAGGAAAGTCCTGCTCTCGCTGGTTTGCGCCTCTTGCGGCGTTATTAATGGTAGTTAGCCTGAGTGGGTGTTTTGATAAAGAAGGCGATCAGCGTAAAGCGTTTATCGACTTCCTGCAGAATACAGTGATGCGTAGCGGTGAACGTCTACCAACCCTGACTGCCGATCAGAAAAAACAGTTTGGTCCTTTTGTCTCTGATTACGCGATTCTGTATGGTTATTCTCAGCAGGTGAATCAGGCGATGGATTCCGGTCTGCGCCCGGTTGTAGACAGCGTTAACGCAATTCGCGTACCGCAGGATTACGTTACGCAAAGCGGCCCATTGCGTGAAATGAACGGTTCTCTGGGTGTGCTGGCGCAACAGCTGCAAAATGCGAAGTTGCAGGCCGATGCTGCGCACTCTGCGCTAAAACAGAGCGATGACCTGAAACCGGTCTTTGATCAGGCATTCACCAAAGTGGTAACGACGCCAGCTGATGCTTTGCAACCGTTGATTCCGGCGGCACAAACTTTCACGCAACAACTGGTGATGGTTGGAGACTACATTGCTCAGCAAGGTACTCAGGTGAGTTTTGTAGCAAATGGCATCCAGTTCCCGACTTCGCAGCAGGCAAGTGAATATAACAAACTGATTGCGCCATTACCGGCACAGCATCAGGCGTTTAATCAGGCCTGGACTACAGCAGTCACTGCAACCCAATAAAGAGTAAAAGCCCGAGCGATTATCGGGCTTTACTTCCCGCAGTCGCGGTTAGTCCGCGACGTGCGGATTCACACAGTTCTTCTCAACTTTTCCCTGTAACGCATTAATCAAATTATCCACGGCGCAGGCGGCCATGCCATAACGCGTCTCATGGGTGGCAGAACCAATATGCGGTACGGCGACGACGTTGGCCATTGAGAGCAACGGAGAATCTACGGCCAGTGGCTCTTGTTCGAATACATCCAGCCCGGCAGCGTGAATTTCCCCTTTCTGCAATGCTGCAATCAGTGCATTTTCGTCAACCACTGGACCACGTCCGGCATTAATGAAAATGGCGGAGGATTTCATTTTGGCGAATTGTTCTGCGCCAAACAGATGATGCGTTTCATCAGTTAACGGCAGGATCAGGCAAACGAAATCTGACTCTTGTAACAGTGTATCCAAATCGCAGTAGCGGGCGTTGAAGCGTTCTTCTGCTTCTTTATGGTGGCGGCGCGCGTTATAGAGGATGGGCATATTGAAGCCAAAGTGCGCACGTTGTGCCAGCGCCATGCCGATCCGTCCCATCCCGACAATGCCCAGTGTTTTATGGTGAACGTCAGTGCCGTACCAGTCCGGGCCTATGCTCGCGGTCCATTCGCCTGCTTTTACCCGTTCTGCTACCTCCACAACCCGACGAGCGGTAGACAACACCAGCGCCATCAGCGTATCGGCGACGGTTTCCGTTAATACGGTTGGCGTGTGCATCAGCAGGATTTTTCGAGCATTAAGGGCATCGACATCAAAATTGTCATAGCCTACGGAGATCGTTGAAGTGGCCCGCAGTTTTGGCATTTTTTCCAGTAATGCGGCGTCAACGTTTTCATTTGAACCCAGCAAGCCTTCGGCGTCGGCAAAAATTGCTGCATTTTGTTCGACGGTTTGTGGGCTGAGGTTTGCCACCTGATGAACGGTGAAATGCTCTTGCAGGCGTTGCAGTAAATCATCAGGTAAGGCTTTGTAGAGGATAACGGACGGCTTCATTCTTCTCTCCATTCACTGATAAGGCGATCACCTTAGCCTGAAATATGATGAAGGAAAACTGAAGAATGCCAGGTGATTTTTGCATCACCTGGCATGAAAGGGATTACAGCGGGCTTAAGGTAATTTCTACACGGCGGTTTTGCGCCTTACCTTCTGCGGTGCTGTTGCTGGCGATTGGGTTAGCCGGGCCAAGGCCCTGAGTACGGATGCGGCTGGCGTCCACGCCCTGGGTGATCAACGCGCTGGCAACGGAATCCGCACGCTGCTGGGAGAGACGCATGTTCAGGTCGTGACCACCCGTGCTGTCGGTATAACCAATCACGTTAACCGCCGTTTTCGGATACTCTTTCAGCACCATTGCCACGCCGGTTAGGGTGTTAGCGCCTGCCGGTTTCAGGGTCGCGCTGCTGCTGTCGAAGGTTACATTGTTCGGCATATTGAGGATAATGTTATCCCCGCTGCGGGTTACGCTAACACCAGTGCCGCGCATTTTGTCACGTAGCTTCGCTTCCTGCACATCCATGTAATAACCAACGCCGCCGCCCAGAGCTGCACCCGCTGCTGCGCCAATCAGCGCGCCTTTACCGCGATCTTTCTTCGAAGAAGAGAGCGCACCAATACCCGCGCCAACGAGAGAGCCCAGACCTGCGCCGATAGCAGATTTACCTGCTTCGCGTTCGCCAGTGTAAGGGTTAGTTGTGCAGCCAGATACCGCCAGAGCGCCACTCACTACGGCGGCAATAAGATAAACACGTTTCTTCATTGTTAATCCTTAATAACCTTTTTATTCTTTGCCACGGGTTCCGTGGCGGGAGATTATGCCGCGTGAACATGAAGATTATTCCTGGGAATACTCGGAAATTTGTAAGTAATATTTAACTGCTCAATACATCTAATCTTTCAGGAGCCTTCGGTTTGGCCAACTCATCCTCACGTTATTCTGTTCTTACTGCCGCTCACTGGGGGCCCATGCTGGTTGAAACCGACGGCGAAACCGTGTTTAGCTCGCGTGGCGCGTTAGTCACAGAAATGAAAAACTCCTTGCAGAGTGCGGTTCGCGACCAGGTTCACAGCAAAACACGGGTACGATTTCCAATGGTGCGCAAGGGCTTTCTCGCGTCACCGGAAAACCCGCAAGGCATTCGTGGGCAGGATGAATTTGTTCGCGTGAGTTGGGATGAGGCGCTGGATCTCATCCATCATCAACATAAACGCATTCGTGAGGCTTATGGTCCGGCATCGATTTTTGCTGGTTCCTACGGCTGGCGTTCAAACGGCGTGCTGCATAAGGCCTCGACATTATTACAACGCTATATGGCGCTGGCAGGCGGTTATACCGGGCATCTGGGGGATTATTCGACCGGTGCAGCACAGGCGATCATGCCGTATGTCGTGGGGGGCAGCGAAGTTTATCAACAGCAAACCAGTTGGCCGCTGGTGCTGGAACATAGCGATGTCGTGGTGTTGTGGAGCGCTAACCCTCTCAATACGCTGAAAATTGCGTGGAATGCATCCGATGAGCAGGGGCTTTCTTACTTTTCCGCACTGCGTGACAGCGGGAAAAAGCTGATCTGCATTGATCCAATGCGATCGGAAACCGTCGATTTCTTTGGCGATAAAATGGAGTGGGTGGCACCGCACATGGGCACCGATGTTGCGCTGATGCTGGGGATCGCCCATACGCTGGTGGAAAATGGCTGGCACGACGAAGCGTTTCTGGCGCGTTGCACCACAGGTTATGACGTCTTCGCCTCTTATTTGCTGGGCGAGAGTGACGGAATAGCGAAAAATGCCGAATGGGCGGCAGAAATTTGTGGGATTAACGCAGAAAAAATCCGCGAACTGGCGGCTATTTTTCATCAAAATACCACCATGCTGATGGCTGGCTGGGGAATGCAGCGCCAGCAGTTTGGTGAGCAAAAACACTGGATGATCGTCACCCTGGCAGCAATGTTAGGGCAAATCGGCACGCCTGGCGGGGGCTTTGGTCTTTCTTACCATTTTGCCAATGGTGGTAACCCTACGCGCCGCGCTGCGGTGCTTTCATCTATGCAGGGCAGCTTGCCAGGTGGCACCGATGCGGTAGATAAAATCCCCGTAGCCCGTATTGTTGAAGCTCTGGAAAACCCTGGCGGTGCATACCAACACAATGGCATGAACCGTCACTTCCCGGATATTCGTTTTATCTGGTGGGCGGGCGGCGCCAACTTTACTCATCATCAGGATACCAATCGCCTGATTCGTGCCTGGCAAAAACCGGAGCTGGTGGTGATCTCCGAATGCTTCTGGACGGCAGCGGCGAAACACGCCGATATCGTCCTCCCTGCAACCACCTCGTTTGAGCGTAATGACCTCACCATGACCGGCGATTACAGTAATCAGCATCTGGTGCCGATGAAGCAAGTGGTGCCTCCACGTTATGAAGCGCGTAATGATTTTGATGTCTTTGCCGAGTTGAGTGAACGTTGGGAGAAGGGCGGCTATGCGCGGTTTACGGAAGGAAAAAGTGAGCTGCAATGGCTGGAAACGTTTTATAACGTTGCACGGCAGCGCGGGGCAAGCCAGCAGGTTGAATTGCCGCCATTTGCTGAGTTCTGGGAAGCCAACCAGTTAATTGAGATGCCGGAAAACCCGGACAGCGAGCGGTTTATTCGCTTCGCCGATTTTCGCCGCGATCCGCAGGCGCATCCATTAAAAACCGCCAGCGGCAAGATTGAAATCTTCTCGCAGCGTATTGCCGATTACGCTTATCCGGATTGCCCTGGGCATCCAATGTGGCTGGAGCCGGACGAATGGCAGGGCAATGCCGAACCGGAACAGTTGCAGGTACTTTCTGCTCATCCGGCACATCGTCTGCACAGCCAGCTGAATTACAGTTCTCTGCGCGAATTGTACGCGGTGGCAAATCGTGAGCCTGTCACCATTCATCCTGACGATGCCCAGGCGCGCGGCATACAAGATGGCGATATTGTTCGGTTGTGGAACGCACGCGGGCAAATTCTTGCCGGAGCGGTCATTAGCGAGGGAATTAAACCTGGCGTGATTTGCATTCATGAAGGGGCATGGCCGGATCTGGATTTAACCGCTGACGGTATTTGTAAAAACGGCGCGGTGAACGTTCTGACCAAAGATCTCCCCAGCTCGCGGCTGGGGAATGGCTGTGCGGGTAATACGGCGCTGGCATGGCTGGAAAAATACAACGGTCCGGAACTGACACTTACAGCGTTTGAACCACCGGCCAGCTCATAATCCAGGTGGGTAGTTGGGTTTCATCCTGCCATGCGCAGTCGACAATGTGAAAACCCTGCGCATGGTAAAAATCTATCGCCGGTTGATTTTTTTGATAAACCTCCAGCATCAGATGGGGATGGCGCTGCTGCACATACTGCATTAGCGCCTTACCAATACCGCGTCTGACGGCCTTCGGTGCGACAAACATTGCAGCCAGAAATCGGCCTTCCATAATGCTGACAAAACCGAGAAGCTTACCGTCTTCTTCCCAGACCCAGTTTTGCGCGTTGGCAAGATAGGCATCCCGCACCAGCGGAATGCAATCACGCCAGTAATTCGCTTTTATAAAGGGATGCCCCCAGGTTGTACTTTCCAGCCACAATTCGAGGATCGCGGGGAGTTCTGAACGTTGCGCTTCCCGAATCATGGTTTATTTCCCGGATAGCAACAGCAGCCAACCACATGATCATTCACCAGCCCACATGCCTGCATAAAGGAGTAACAGATTGTGGTACCAACAAACTTAAAACCACGCTTTTTCAGGGCTTTAGATAGAGCGTCGGAGGCGGGCGTAGATGTAGGGATTTCGCTCAACGTTGTGGCTTGTGTCACCTGTGGTTGATGATTGACAAACGACCAAACAAAGTCGGCAAACGGTTCGCCGTTCTGTTCCATTTGCAGGTACGCTCGCGCATTACCAATAATTGCCTGAATTTTCCCGCGATGGCGGATAATCCCGGCGTCCTGTACCAGTCTTTCGACGTCCTCTTCCTGCATTGCAGCCACCTTCACCGGATCGAACTGATGAAAGCAGGCGCGATAGTTTTCGCGTTTTTTGAGGACGGTGATCCACGATAACCCTGCTTGTTGCCCTTCAAGGCAGATCATTTCGAACAGTTTTTTACTGTCAGTTTCAGGCACGCCCCACTCATTATCATGGTAGGCAATATAAAGCGGGTCCTGACTCACCCAGCCGCAACGTTCCATACTTTCCCTCGCTATGTACCCGATCGTAAAAATTTCAGCCGCTTTTCTTGACGCATCGGTGAAAAAGTCAATATTTAATACAGGGCTACTATGCCCGATATCCTTCATACAATGACAATAATATTGCCGAATTCGGCTCTTCTCTGGAGTCGTGTTAATGATCATAAAAAAAAGCGGTGGTCGCTGGCAGTTAAGCCTGCTGGCGAGCGTGGTAATCAGTGCCTTTTTTCTCAACACAGCTTACGCCTGGCAACAAGAATATATCGTTGATACGCAACCCGGACATTCCACAGAGCGCTACACCTGGGATAGCGATCATCAACCTGATTACAACGATATTCTGTCGCAACGTATTCAAAGTAGCCAAAGGGCGCTGGGACTGGAAGTCAATCTGGCGGAAGAAACCCCTGTGGATGTGACCAGCAGTATGAGTATGGGCTGGAATTTTCCTTTATATGAACAGGTTACAACCGGCCCGGTCGCGGCATTACATTACGATGGTACAACCACCTCGATGTATAACGAGTTTGGCGACAGTACTACTACACTGACTGATCCGTTATGGCATGCCAGCGTGAGTACCTTAGGCTGGCGTGTTGACTCCCGGCTTGGCGATCTCCGACCCTGGGCGCAAATCAGCTATAACCAGCAATTTGGCGAGAATATCTGGAAGGCGCAATCAGGCTTAAGCCGGATGACGGCGACAAACCAGAACGGCAACTGGCTGGATGTCACGGTAGGTGCTGATATGTTGCTCAATCAAAATATTGCCGCCTACGCTGCGTTATCTCAGGCAGAAAATACCACGAACAATAATGACTATCTGTATACGATGGGGGTTAGTGCCAGATTTTAACGTAACAGTCACAATTAAAACCATTGAATAACAACAGTTGTGGCGATAGTGGGTGCTAACTTACCAAATAATAAATTTGGTGAATAATTGTCACGTCATTCATTCCTGAACTAAGGCATTTCATTCCGTTCTGATGGCATTTCATGCCGTTTTTCCCCAGGCATAAAGTGCACTTCGTTATGGTTGTCAGCAGAGATTTTTCCTTTTTATTACTGCAGGAATACTGCCATGACACCTTCAAATTATCAGCGTACTCGCTGGCTGACACTCATCGGTACTATCATTACCCAGTTTGCCCTGGGGTCGGTTTATACCTGGAGTCTGTTTAACGGCGCGCTTTCTGCCAAGCTGGGGGCTCCGGTAAGCCAGGTTGCTTTCTCTTTCGGCTTGTTAAGTCTGGGGCTGGCAATTTCGTCTTCTGTTGCGGGCAAATTGCAAGAACGTTTTGGTGTTAAACGCGTCACTATGGCTTCCGGCATTTTGCTGGGATTAGGTTTCTTCCTGACAGCACATTCCAACAACCTGATGATGCTGTGGTTAAGCGCCGGTGTGTTGGTTGGTCTGGCAGATGGTGCGGGCTACCTGCTGACGCTCTCAAACTGCGTGAAGTGGTTCCCGGAGCGTAAGGGACTCATCTCTGCTTTCGCTATTGGTTCTTATGGACTTGGTAGTCTGGGTTTCAAATTTATCGATACGCAACTGTTGGAAACGGTCGGTCTGGAAAAAACCTTTGTTATTTGGGGCGCGATTGTACTGGTGATGATTATCTTTGGCGCAACGTTAATGAAAGATGCGCCGAAACAGGAAGTGAAAACCAGCAATGGTGTGGTGGAGAAGGATTACACGCTGGCAGAGTCGATGCGTAAACCGCAGTACTGGATGTTAGCAGTTATGTTCCTGACTGCCTGCATGAGTGGCCTGTATGTGATTGGCGTGGCGAAAGATATCGCTCAAAGTCTGGCGCATCTTGATGCAATTTCCGCAGCCAATGCTGTGACGGTTATTTCCATCGCCAACCTTTCTGGTCGTCTGGTGCTGGGCATTCTGTCTGACAAAATCGCCCGTATCCGTGTTATCACCATTGGTCAGGTCATTTCGCTGGTGGGCATGGCGGCCCTGCTGTTTGCCCCATTGAATGCAGTGACGTTCTTTGCAGCGATTGCCTGCGTGGCATTTAACTTCGGCGGCACTATCACGGTGTTCCCGTCACTGGTCAGTGAGTTCTTCGGCCTAAATAATCTGGCAAAAAACTACGGTGTGATTTACCTCGGTTTCGGTATCGGCAGCATTTGTGGTTCGATTATCGCTTCACTGTTTGGCGGATTCTATGTGACTTTCTACGTGATTTTCGCCCTGCTGATTCTGTCACTGGCGCTTTCTACGACGATTCGCCAGCCAGAGCAGAAAATGTTGCGTGAGGCGCATGGCTCCCTTTAATGACCTGCCGCGAGCTACTGGGCTTTAGCCTTAGTGTGAATCAAACGCTTCAACGCAATGTATAAACAATGACGCGTAAAATTTGGGCCAGTGAACTGGCCCTTTTTACTGCTTTTTGTAACGCTAAAGTCTCTTTTCAAACTTGCATTTTTGTAAATTTGTGCTTCATGCACACTCTTTCCCCACACTTTTTCCCTTTGCTGTGGTCTACTTATTCGCGCGTGTAGATTTTACTTATCTGACTACCTCCGCACTTTTCCCCTGCCGAGCCTGAAAAGCCACAAAGCAGGGTGTTATCACCTGTTTGTCCAGGGTTTGTTTGCATGAGATACATCAAATCGATTACACAGCAGAAGCTGAGCTTTTTGCTTGCAATCTATATTGGCCTTTTTATGAATGGCGCGGTTTTTTACCGCCGCTTCGGCAGCTATGCGCACGATTTTACCGTCTGGAAAGGCATTTCTGCTGTTGTTGAACTGGCCGCCACCGTACTGGTGACCTTCTTTTTACTACGTCTTCTTTCGCTATTTGGCCGCCGCAGCTGGCGAATTCTGGCATCGCTGGTGGTGCTCTTTTCCGCAGGTGCCAGCTATTACATGACCTTCCTTAATGTGGTCATTGGTTATGGCATCATCGCTTCCGTCATGACCACCGATATCGACCTGTCAAAAGAAGTTGTTGGTCTGAACTTTATTCTCTGGTTAATCGCCGTTAGCGCATTGCCTCTTATCCTTATCTGGAATAACCGCTGTCACTACACCTTGCTCCGACAACTGCGAACCCCAGGGCAGCGTATTCGCAGCCTGGCGGTCGTCGTACTGGCAGGTATTATGGTTTGGGCACCGATTCGTTTGCTGGATATCCAGCAGAAGAAAGTGGAGAGGGCGACAGGTGTTGATTTGCCGAGTTATGGTGGCGTTGTCGCGAACTCTTATCTGCCATCAAACTGGCTTTCGGCGTTAGGTCTTTATGCCTGGGCGCGGGTCGATGAATCTTCCGATAACAATTCTCTCCTTAACCCTGCGAAGAAGTTTACGTACCAGGCTCCACAAAACGTTGATGATACATATGTCGTTTTCATTATTGGTGAAACCACGCGCTGGGATCATATGGGCATTTTCGGCTATGAACGCAATACCACACCGAAACTGGCTCAGGAGAAAAATCTGGCGGCGTTTCGTGGCTATTCTTGTGACACGGCGACCAAACTTTCTCTGCGTTGCATGTTTGTGCGTCAGGGTGGAGCAGAAGATAATCCGCAGCGCACATTAAAAGAACAGAACATTTTCGCGGTATTGAAGCAGTTAGGATTCAGTTCTGATCTCTACGCTATGCAAAGCGAAATGTGGTTCTACAGCAACACGATGGCAGACAACATTGCTTATCGTGAGCAGATTGGTGCGGAGCCACGTAACCGTGGCAAGCCGGTAGATGATATGTTGCTGGTAGACGAAATGCGGCAATCGCTGGGGCGCAACCCGGATGGCAAGCATCTGATCATTTTGCATACCAAAGGTTCGCACTTTAACTACACCCAGCGTTACCCGCGCAGCTTTGCGCAGTGGAAGCCGGAATGTATTGGTGTTGATAGCGGCTGTACCAAAGCGCAGATGATCAACTCCTATGACAACTCGGTGACCTATGTGGATCACTTTATCTCCAGCGTGATTGATCAGGTTCGCGATAAGAAAGCGATTGTGTTCTACGCAGCTGACCACGGTGAGTCAATTAATGAACGCGAGCACCTGCACGGCACGCCGCGTGAACTGGCACCGCCGGAGCAGTTCCGTGTGCCGATGATGGTCTGGATGTCAGATAAATATCTGGAAAATCCGGTCAATGCGCAGGCATTTGCGCAGCTGAAAAAAGAAGCCGACATGAAAGTGCCACGCCGTCACGTAGAGCTGTACGACACCATCATGGGTTGTCTTGGCTATACTTCACCGGATGGTGGAATTAACGAAAACAACAACTGGTGCCACATCCCGCAGGCAAAAGAGGCAGCGGCTAACTAAGAAGCCTGCTGACTTTCTCGCCGATCAAAAGGCATTTTGCTATTAAGGGATTGACGAGGGCGTATCTGCGCAGTAAGATGCGCCCCGCATTCGGTGATTGGCGCAGCCTGGTAGCGCACTTCGTTCGGGACGAAGGGGTCGGAGGTTCGAATCCTCTATCACCGACCAATTTAGAAAAACCAGCCTACGGGCTGGTTTTTTGCTTTCTGCGACCTGAAGAGGATAAGAACCTCCGGGGGCAGAGAGGTTCGACTCGAGCAAAGCGAGAGAACGTTGCGTCAGCAACGGCCCGCAGGGCGAGCCACGCAGTGGCGAGTAATCCTCTGGCACCGACCAAATCTGAACGTAGGCCTGATAAGACGCGTCAGCGCCGCATCAGGCAACGGCACCGCACTTATTGTCGGATGCGGCGTGAACGCCTTATCTGACCGACACACCACATATTTCCCTGCCAAATTTGCGCCCCACATCTCACTATCCATTAACGGATTTGTGACAGAATCCATTGTCTTTTTTTATATTTGCTTAAATCTTTTTTTGCGTTACTTATGGCTGGCGCTGGCATTTTCCGCTGTGCGTTTTAGCGTTCATGGTATTAATCGCTCAGATATCCATCTTTTCCTCAGATTTTTTTCATTAAATGCATAAAACTTAATCACCAAATGTTGCTAAATATTAAGCTGATTGTTCTGGTTATGTTGGCGTAGCACAAATTTCTCTGCTGCAAATAGCTGTTTGAAGTTTTTTTAATCTTTGTTTGTGGATTCTCACCGTTGGTGTAAATCCCGGTTGGCTGTATTGACGTTTTCACATTCTGTTGACAGATTGTAGGTCACGAGGGGCATTTTATGGAGGATCCGCACTGTTACACTGATGTTAATTAGTACGGCATCCCCACCTCATAACGTTGACCCGACCGGGTAAAAAACAAAAAAGGTCAGGCAGCGACAACCCACTGCAAAGGGTTAAAACAACAAACATCACAATTGGAGCAGAATAATGCGTATTTCCTTGAAAAAGTCAGGGATGCTGAAGCTTGGTCTCAGCCTGGTGGCTATGACCGTCGCAGCAAGTGTTCAGGCTAAAACTCTGGTTTATTGCTCAGAAGGCTCTCCGGAAGGGTTTAACCCGCAGCTGTTTACCTCCGGCACCACCTATGACGCCTCTTCCGTACCGCTTTATAACCGCCTGGTTGAATTTAAAATCGGCACCACTGAAGTGATTCCGGGCCTCGCTGAAAAGTGGGAAGTCAGCGAAGACGGTAAAACCTATACCTTCCATCTGCGTAAAGGTGTGAAGTGGCATAACAACAAAGAATTCAAACCGACGCGCGAACTGAATGCCGATGACGTGGTGTTCTCGTTCGATCGTCAGAAAAACGCACAAAACCCGTACCATAAAGTTTCTGGCGGCAGCTACGAATACTTCGAAGGTATGGGCTTGCCGGAGCTGATCAGCGAAGTGAAAAAGGTGGACGACAACACCGTTCAGTTTGTGCTGACTCGCCCGGAAGCGCCGTTCCTTGCTGACCTTGCAATGGACTTCGCCTCTATTCTGTCAAAAGAATATGCTGACGCGATGATGAAAGCCGGTACGCCGGAAAAACTGGACCTCAACCCAATCGGCACCGGCCCGTTCCAGTTACAGCAGTATCAAAAAGATTCCCGTATCCGCTACAAAGCGTTTGATGGCTACTGGGGCACCAAACCACAGATCGATACGCTGGTCTTCTCTATTACCCCTGACGCTTCCGTGCGTTACGCTAAATTGCAGAAAAATGAATGCCAGGTGATGCCGTACCCGAACCCGGCAGATATCGCCCGCATGAAGCAGGATAAATCCATCAACCTGATGGAAATGCCGGGGCTGAACGTCGGCTATCTCTCGTATAACGTGCAGAAAAAACCACTGGATGACGTGAAAGTTCGCCAGGCTCTGACCTACGCGGTGAACAAAGACGCCATCATCAAAGCAGTTTATCAGGGCGCGGGCGTAGCAGCGAAAAACCTGATCCCACCAACCATGTGGGGCTATAACGACGACGTTCAGGACTACACCTACGATCCTGAAAAAGCGAAAGCCTTGCTGAAAGAAGCGGGCCTGGAAAAAGGCTTCTCCATCGACCTGTGGGCGATGCCGGTACAGCGTCCGTATAACCCGAACGCTCGCCGCATGGCGGAGATGATCCAGGCTGACTGGGCGAAAGTGGGCGTACAGGCCAAAATCGTTACGTATGAATGGGGTGAGTACCTCAAGCGTGCGAAAGATGGCGAGCACCAGACGGTAATGATGGGCTGGACTGGCGATAACGGGGATCCGGATAACTTCTTCGCTACCCTGTTCAGCTGCGCTGCCTCTGAACAAGGCTCCAACTACTCAAAATGGTGCTACAAACCGTTTGAAGATCTGATTCAACCGGCGCGTGCTACCGACGACCACAACAAGCGTGTTGAACTGTACAAACAAGCACAGGTCGTGATGCACGATCAGGCTCCGGCACTGATCATCGCTCACTCCACCGTGTTTGAACCGGTACGCAAAGAAGTTAAAGGCTATGTGGTTGATCCATTAGGCAAACATCACTTCGAAAACGTCTCTATCGAATAATTAAAAGCCATACAAGGTTGATGGCAAACGCAAAACTGCCGGATGCGCTCCGCTTATCAGGCCTACGAGAGTTCTGCAATGTATTGAGTTTGCACGATTTTGTAGGCCGGATAAGGCGTTCACGCCGCATCCGGCATGACCAAAGCGTACTTTGTCAACAATCTGCATACCCGGTGGTGCTGTGCCTTTAAGTGCAGCGCCATCCGGCAGCAATACTTAATTCCCTGTCCTATAAGGGCGGGAATTGATTTGTGAGCAATACAGACTCGCAGTTCCAGGCTGCGGGTCACTACAGAGAATCCGGGTTATGTTGCAGTTTATTCTCCGACGTTTGGGGCTCGTCATCCCCACGTTTATCGGTATTACCCTTCTCACATTTGCCTTTGTCCACATGATCCCTGGCGATCCGGTGATGATCATGGCGGGTGAACGTGGGATCTCCCCAGAGCGTCACGCGCAATTGCTGGCAGAACTCGGCTTGGATAAACCGATGTGGCAGCAGTATCTCCATTACATTTGGGGCGTAATGCACGGTGATTTAGGCATTTCGATGAAAAGCCGAATTCCGGTATGGGAAGAGTTCGTGCCGCGCTTCCAGGCCACGCTGGAACTTGGCGTCTGCGCAATGATTTTTGCGACCGCGGTCGGCATTCCGGTTGGTGTGCTGGCTGCGGTTAAACGCGGTTCTATTTTCGATCATACAGCCGTTGGCCTGGCGCTGACCGGCTACTCGATGCCGATCTTCTGGTGGGGCATGATGCTGATCATGCTGGTTTCGGTGCACTGGAACCTGACGCCTGTCTCCGGTCGCGTGAGCGACATGGTATTCCTCGATGATTCCAATCCGTTAACCGGTTTTATGCTGATCGACACCGCCATCTGGGGTGAAGACGGTAACTTTATCGATGCCGTCGCCCATATGATCCTGCCCGCCATTGTGCTGGGTACTATCCCGCTGGCGGTCATTGTACGTATGACGCGCTCCTCGATGCTGGAAGTGCTGGGCGAGGATTACATCCGCACCGCGCGTGCCAAAGGGCTGACCCGCCTTAGGGTGATTATCGTCCATGCGCTGCGTAATGCCATGCTGCCGGTGGTGACCGTTATCGGCCTGCAGGTGGGAACATTGCTGGCAGGCGCGATTCTGACCGAAACCATCTTCTCGTGGCCAGGTCTGGGGCGCTGGTTGATTGACGCGCTGCAACGCCGCGATTATCCGGTAGTGCAGGGAGGTGTATTACTGGTGGCGACGATGATTATCCTCGTCAACCTGCTGGTCGATCTGCTGTACGGCGTGGTGAACCCGCGTATTCGTCATAAGAAGTAAGGGGGCATCATGTCACAGGTTACTGAAAATAAAGTGATTAGCGCACCGGTGCCGATGACCCCGTTACAGGAGTTCTGGCACTATTTTAAACGCAACAAAGGCGCGGTCGTCGGGCTGGTTTACGTCGTCATCGTGTTGTTTATCGCGATCTTTGCCAACTGGATTGCGCCGTATAACCCGGCGGAACAGTTCCGCGATGCACTGCTCGCCCCGCCAGCCTGGCAGGAAGGCGGCAGCATGGCGCACTTGCTTGGCACCGATGACGTAGGCCGTGATGTGCTGTCGCGGCTGATGTACGGCGCGCGCTTGTCGCTGCTGGTTGGTTGTCTGGTGGTGGTGTTGTCGCTGATTATGGGCGTTATTCTCGGCCTGATCGCCGGTTACTTTGGCGGTCTGGTTGATAACATCATCATGCGCGTGGTCGATATCATGCTGGCGCTGCCAAGTCTGCTGCTGGCGCTTGTGTTGGTGGCTATCTTCGGCCCGTCGATTGGTAACGCCGCGCTGGCACTGACCTTTGTTGCGCTGCCGCACTATGTGCGCTTAACCCGCGCCGCCGTGCTGGTGGAGGTGAATCGAGATTACGTCACCGCGTCTCGCGTGGCGGGGGCCGGGGCGATGCGCCAGATGTTTATTAACATCTTCCCGAACTGCCTTGCGCCGCTGATTGTTCAGGCGTCGCTCGGTTTCTCTAACGCCATTCTCGATATGGCTGCTCTTGGTTTCCTCGGTATGGGGGCGCAGCCGCCAACACCGGAGTGGGGCACCATGCTCTCCGACGTATTGCAGTTCGCGCAAAGCGCCTGGTGGGTCGTAACCTTCCCCGGTCTGGCGATCCTGCTGACGGTGCTGGCATTTAACCTGATGGGTGACGGTCTGCGTGACGCGCTCGATCCCAAACTGAAGCAGTAAGAGGTTCGAGATGGCGTTATTAAATGTAGATAAATTATCGGTGCATTTCGGCGACGAAAGCGCACCGTTCCGCGCCGTAGACCGCATCAGCTACAGCGTGAAACAAGGCGAAGTGGTCGGAATTGTGGGTGAGTCTGGCTCCGGTAAGTCGGTCAGTTCACTGGCGATTATGGGGCTGATTGATTATCCGGGCCGCGTGATGGCAGAAAAGCTGGAGTTTAACGGCCAGGATTTGCAGCGTATCTCAGAAAAAGAGCGCCGCAACCTGGTGGGCGCCGAAGTGGCGATGATCTTCCAGGACCCGATGACCAGCCTCAACCCGTGTTACACCGTAGGTTTCCAGATTATGGAAGCAATTAAGGTACATCAGGGCGGTAATAAGAGCACTCGCCGTCAGCGGGCGATTGATCTGCTGAATCAGGTCGGTATTCCCGATCCGGCATCGCGTCTGGATGTTTACCCGCATCAGCTTTCTGGCGGCATGAGCCAGCGTGTGATGATCGCCATGGCGATTGCCTGTCGGCCAAAACTGCTGATTGCTGATGAGCCGACCACCGCGCTGGACGTGACCATTCAGGCACAAATCATCGAACTGCTGCTGGAGCTGCAGCAGAAAGAGAACATGGCGCTGGTGTTGATTACCCATGACCTGGCGCTGGTGGCGGAAGCGGCGCATAAAATCATCGTCATGTATGCAGGCCAGGTGGTGGAAACGGGCGATGCCCACGCCATCTTCCATGCACCGCGTCATCCGTATACTCAGGCATTGCTGCGCGCGCTGCCGGAATTTGCCCAGGACAAAGAACGTCTGGCGTCATTGCCTGGCGTCGTTCCTGGCAAATACGACCGTCCGAATGGCTGCCTGCTTAACCCGCGTTGTCCCTATGCCACTGACAGATGCCGCGCTGAAGAACCGGCGTTGAATATGCTCGCTGACGGGCGTCAGTCCAAATGCCACTACCCACTTGATGATGCCGGGAGGCCCACACTATGAGTACGCAAGAGGCCACCCTGCAACAACCGCTGTTGCAGGCTATCGACCTGAAAAAACATTATCCGGTGAAGAAAGGCATGTTCGCGCCGGAACGTCTGGTTAAAGCGCTGGACGGAGTTTCGTTCAACCTTGAACGTGGCAAAACGCTGGCGGTAGTGGGTGAATCTGGCTGCGGTAAATCGACCCTCGGTCGGCTGCTGACGATGATCGAAACACCTACCGGCGGCGAACTGTATTACCAGGGGCAGGATCTGCTCAAGCACGATCCGCAGGCGCAGAAGTTGCGTCGGCAGAAAATCCAGATCGTCTTCCAGAATCCCTATGGCTCGCTGAATCCGCGTAAAAAAGTTGGGCAAATTCTTGAAGAGCCGCTGCTGATCAACACCAGTTTAAGCAAAGAACAGCGTCGGGAAAAAGCGTTGTCGATGATGGCGAAAGTCGGCCTGAAAACCGAGCATTACGATCGCTATCCGCACATGTTCTCCGGCGGTCAGCGTCAGCGTATCGCCATTGCCCGTGGTCTGATGCTCGACCCGGATGTGGTGATTGCCGATGAACCGGTTTCCGCGCTGGACGTCTCGGTACGTGCGCAGGTGCTGAATCTGATGATGGATTTGCAGCAGGAACTGGGGCTGTCTTATGTCTTTATCTCGCACGACCTGTCGGTGGTGGAACACATTGCTGATGAAGTGATGGTGATGTACCTGGGCCGCTGCGTGGAGAAAGGTACGAAAGACCAAATCTTCAATAATCCGCGTCATCCGTACACCCAGGCGCTGCTTTCAGCAACACCGCGTCTGAATCCGGACGATCGTCGCGAGCGCATTAAGCTCACCGGTGAACTGCCAAGCCCGCTGAATCCACCGCCGGGTTGCGCCTTCAACGCCCGCTGTCGTCGGCGCTTCGGCCCCTGCACTCAGTTACAGCCGCAGCTAAAAGACTACGGCGGTCAACTGGTAGCTTGTTTTGCTGTTGATCAGGATGAAAATCCGCAGCGGTAACTCACAAAACCGGGGCCATGCGCTCCGGTTTACTCAATCAGCTTCAACAGTGGCGACAAGCATAACAAAATGCCGTACAGCAGAATCATCCAGGCTTTAAACCCGCGAAGTTTTTCCAGTTGTGAGACTTTATAGATCAGGAAAAATGGAATGAGGCACGACACAATGCCATATAACGGGCTTCCCAACTGAAAGAACACCAGCACCGATACACGAAACGAAACCCAAATCGTCAACGTAATGACGATAAAAGCGCAGATCGCCAGAGTCAGCATGCGTGAGTTAATTTTCTTGGTATCAATAATTCGGCTTAACAGATTGAGAATAATGCCTTTAATGGCCTCGTGGAAACCGAGATAAATGCCAAAGAATGCGGTCAGTACGGCAAAGATATTCAGCACCGTAGAGGTGATATGAATGATATGCCCAGGGATCACCTGCGCGGCCAGTGCCAGTGCCGAGATATTTTGTTCAAAGGCAGAAACGGCTTCTTCGTGGCTAATTGAGAAGGTAAACGAAAAGGCAAAAAACAGGATCACCGCGATGAGCGTGACATAACTAATTCGGTGGGTACGCAGCGCGAGCCGGGTTGCCAGTACTTTATCCGCTTCCCGTTTACGATAGGCAATATTCATTGGGTTAAGTACCTGAATAAATACCGCAGAAAAGAAGCAAAAGGGAATGGTAAGCAGGACATCGCGGAAAAAGACGGAGGCTTGCGGGAAGGCGGTTATATTGGCGAAATTCCAGTGCGGGATCATCGCAAAACCGAACACGACGATAATCCCTACTTTGACCACCACCATTGGCCCGGAAATCTTAAACAGTAATCGTTCACCACCAGACGCAATTGCCACCAGTACGGCGAAAATGGCGACTTTATAAAGTAGAGATTGTGAAAGATCGGCATCGGTTAAACCGAAGGTTTTCAGGTACGAGGCGCTGTCGAAAACCACGGAGAGAGAGTAGATAAAAATCCCGTGGATAATCATCAAAAAGTAGATAACCCCGAGGAAAATTCCCCAGTTCTTCCCCAGGTAATGACTGATAATATCGGTGTAGTCATTACAGGAATCGCTTTCAGAAAGGGTTTTTAAATAAATGTCCTGCACTACCCAGGTGGCAGGATAAGCAATGATCGCTGCGGTAATAAATACCCAAATTCCCTTCAAGCCAATTTGTACTGGCATCAGCACGGTTCCGGCACCAATCGCCATGCCTATGCATAATAAAACCCAGCCGAAGTCGTAGCGTGTAAACGGCATTTTCTGATCGTGTTTCGGTAGTGTGTTGTGCTGCATAAAGTCCTGTCCAGAAAGAAGTCGGCCTCGCAAAAATGAATAAACCCAGTTTCTCTTGCGCAACAGGTGGAGAAGTCGAATACGCAGTATGTAAAAAATGAGGCAATAGATTCACTGGGGAGGTCGCGAGGAGGCGCAATTCTACAAAATTGCGCATTTCACTACCAGTCTGGAGTCAGCCCGGATATGAACTGCAACTATTGCAAATAAAGAAATTAAGCTGGAAGGTATCACGCAATGAGGAAGGTTGCCGGGTGCTGACGGTAAAAAGCAATCGTAAAATCAGCGGCAAGCCGGAAAGGTTCCGGTGAGGCGCAATGTTGCGGGGGCTTAATCCCTGGTGGCATTGGTTGCTGGAGAGAGAAAACCCCCGCACGTTGCAGATATTCACCTGACAACATCACGGGGGCTAATCTTGAACCTAGACCACTCAAGAATAGCCGCGAAACGTTGTCATTACAACACAGGCGGCTATATGACGCTCGCAGAACTGGGCATGGCCTTCTGGCATGATTTAGCGGCTCCGGTCATCGCTGGCATTCTTGCCAGCATGATCGTGAACTGGCTGAATAAGCGGAAGTAACGTGTCAGACGGGCGTCAGGCTGCCGTAATGGCAATTTGCGCCCGGACCAGGCCGCAGGGATAAAACTCTGCGGCCTTTTTCGTAAGAAAAATGCAACGGTTGCAAGCGGATAATATTCTGCGGAATGCGCAGCACAGAGTGAAGAAGTGACGGATTCCGGAACAGAAAAACAGTCGTAGAATCAGCGGCAAGCCGGAAGGGTTCCGGTGAGGCGCAATGTTGCGGGGGCTTAATCCCTGGTGGCATTGGTTGCTGGAGAGAGAAAACCCCCGCACGTTGCAGGTATGCACCTGACAACATCACGGGGGCTAATCTTGAACCCAAACAACTCAAGAATAGCCGCGAAACGTTGTCACTACAACAGAGGCGGCTATATGACGCTCGCAGAACTGGGCATGTCCTTCTGGCATGATTTAGCGGCTCCGGTCATTGCTGGCATTCTTGCCAGTCTGATCGTGAACTCGCTGAATAAGCGGAAGTAACGTGTCATGCGGGCGTCAGGCTGCCGTAATGGCAATTTGCGCCCGGATCAGGCCGCAGGGGTGAAACTCTGCGGCCTTTTTCGTTCTTATTGCGGGTAAGGCACCCAGTCGCCGCCGTTCAGGCGAACGTACGGTTTATCCTGGTATTGAATAACTACTGCATTTGAGTTCTCGGAGACCGGTGCTGTTTGTGGCAACCCACTGGTGAGTTTTTTCCAGTCAACATTGTCTTCGGTGAAAATCTTACCATCAAGAACGCGAACCACCAGATCGGAGATAGCCAGGAAGCTGCTCGGTTGGTCGATGACAATCGGTGCCCCCTGATGTGGTGCCTTCATGCCGAAGAATTTCACCCCAACGGGGACGTCTGTGATAGACGGGCTAGGGATATCACGTAGGCCAGATACCTGCATTCTGTCGCCCTTCAGCGCGCCACCGTGTTCCGGCACCACTACCACCATCACTTTACGACCCGATTTCTCCAGTTCAGTAAAGAAGGCGTCCAGCTCATCAAAGAATTTCTGCGCTCGCGCTTTGTAATCCGCTGTTTTGCTGACGCCCGGATAATGGTTGCCGTCATGCAGTGGAAGCGTGTTATAGAACGTGGCACTACGGCTGTTTTTATCTTTTTCGGTAACGTCCAGCCAGCGGTTAAGCACGGCGGTATCGTCATAAACCGGCGAACCATCAAAGCCCAGCAAAATAACCGGCAGATTTGTTTGATCCATCAATTCGGTCTGCATGCCGCCATTTTCGCGAACTTCTTTCAAAAAACCGCCGAACTGGCCGTTATGTCCCATCATCAGGTGCTGGGTAAAGCCCAGTTTCGACAGGTTATCAAACAGATAGCAGTCGTTATTTGCCGGTTGATACAGATTAGTGTGCGAAGTCTGCCCGCAGCTGGCGCGCAGTAAACGGATCGCCGCCGGGCCACTGTAGGAGGTGGCGGAGTTAAAGTTCTTGAACTCAATATCGAAATGCGACCACAGCGGATGCGACATCAACCCGGCGGCTTCAATATCCGACCAGGAAAGCGAACAGATATTAATCACCAGTAGTTCAAATGGCTGAGCATCAGCGGGCAGCGAAGACGGGAAGGTCGATTTACGTTTCGCCTCCGCGTTATAGAAATTATTCAGCCAGGCGTTAAGGTTCGCCGTTGTGGGCGGTGCAGTTTGTGCGGGCATATCACCCACTACCGGTGCGCCACCCGTCGCCGCAACGGTTGCCGCTGCGTTACCACCCGTCGTTGTTACAGTGGTCGTCGGTTGACCGGCAGGCCACAAGGAGAAACTTGGTCCCGCCAGGGTAAGTACGTTCAGCCATAGCAGAATGGCAACCACAAAAACGGTAATGCGAATCCATTGTGACAGGAATAACCAGGCCACTAATAAAACAAAAATGGCCCCAATCATCTGCCAGTTAATAAAGCGTGTGACAAGGTCGATTAAATAATCGGTACTGAACCCCGCCACCTGCGAACCCTGGCTCATTATGCTTTCCGGGCCAGGCAACCAGGTGTCATGCCAGAACAAAGCAAAGCCGATCGGCAGGGCAATCCAGTGGCGTAAGCGATGCAGGCTGTAGCGCGGAATGGGCATCAGCAGAAACGCGGCAAACACCAGATTGAGGAGCGGATGGAAGTTAAGATATCCCGCCCACAACAGGCCGAACTTAACCAGAAAATAGAAGTTCCAGCCGGAAAGGCCGCGCCAGTATTGCCAGAGGGAAGAAGGCATGGCGGTATTTTGCGTAAATTGAGTCATTTTTTGGTTGCCCTGGCTTTTTCCGTGCGGCGTAACGTCCCGGCCGGTTTAACATAACGAGGTTTAGCAAAGAACAAACGTAAGGTGTCGCGAATGCGTCGCAAAGAGTGCCGCGCCAGATAGCCCAGCGGGAAAAATATCAGTGCGCAAACGACAATAATTTCAATGATATCGCTGATGGTCATCATGATGAGCGCTCCACAGCATCATCTAACAGTCGCATTGGTTCTGGTATTCTTCGCCAGTGGCGACCATCGTGCTCGGCATTGATGACCGGTTTAGAACTTTGCGTTAAAGGCAGCGGCATGCCCCATTGTTCTGGGGCAAGCAGGCGCATCTGCACCAGCTCGGCACTGATTTGATCATCTTCAAACCAGACCATACGGTTTGAGAAAATGTCGCCAGTCGGCAATGGGAAAATATGATTCAACGCGGTATCCAGATCGTTAATCCGACAGAATGAGAGAAACAGCACCAGCCGATTACCGCCAATGGTCATGATATCGCCGGTACGGTTAGGGCGACACAGCGTCAGGGCTTGCTCAACGCGGATACCCGGTACCGGACGTAGGGCAACCAGAACGCCTTTACCATGTGCAGGCAAGAGAGGGTTATTCATCATGTTGTTAACGGCATTACAGAACACATCCCACTTCTGGAAACCACGTAGTTTGAGCGGCTGGGTCATTGACAGCAAGGTAGTGATATCTTCCGGCACATAGCGACTAAACTTCTGCCCTTGCACGCTTTCTATCATCGTCAGACAGCGGGAGAGTGGCGCATTCCACGGGATAACCATATTTGCACCGCAGGCCAATAACAAACGTTCATCGGTGGCGCGCAGGCTTGCGGTATTTTCCCGTACGAGGATTTTCATCGCACTACCGCGCTGGCGACGCAGAGTATGAATGCTGCGGGCCAGTGGCTCGATTTGCGCATTTTGCTGTAAAGAAAAGACCACCGTCGCCGCCTGAGCGGTACGGGCTTCATTGAACAGAACTTCGTTATTGTTGAACAGTTGCCAGTGTTCCGATAGCGGCGGCGCACCTTCCAGTACAGCAACATTACTCAGAATGCGTTTTTCGTCGCTGCGTGGTTGGATCTCCGCCTCTTCGCTTTGAACTAATGTCCAGATACCTTTTTGTTGCTGAACGCTAAGCTGCTGACGGGCGCTGACCCCTTTTTCGTTGCACCAGAAGGCAATATCCAGCAAATGTTGGTCGCCCTGAAAACGCAAACTGGCAAGACCAAAAAGTGAACGGTATTCCTCAAGCAACAATGAAAATTGTTTATCGTTATTATTTCCGGGATTAATTACCAAAAGCGAACAATGGTTTAACCTGCTCCATTTATTCATTTTATCCAACCATGAGCGAAGCCGCTCGGCAGGAATGTTTTGCCATGCGTTATTTGCGCAAACAAGAATAAAAAGGTAATTATTGGGATCAATAGAACACTGCAAATCACGGGCCAAATAGTATAGACCTTTTTCATGATTTAGCATTGAAAATAATTTTATTTTTTCCGGCCCTTGAGAATCATCTAATTGAAAGATTTTCGCCGGATCGCTGTCCATGCTAATGACCGCGACGTGTGCGGTTTCAGCCTGGGATGCAATTGTTTGATTCGCCAGACTGATAGCATCTTCATGGCGATCGACGTTAAACCACCAGACGCCGCCTGCTGGCATATGTCGCAGCTCATCCCATAATGATGAGATACCGATAGAGAATACAGGGTCCACAATGTCCCTCATGTCACCATTTTGTCTGATTATCAGTTTACTAGCGAAAGCTAAGAAATAAACCTACCATTGAAATTAAAACTTATCAGATTTAGCATGTGAATCAATTTAGCAGGTCACAAGACGTGTGATTTTAGTCTTTTCGTTTTTAACTTTTTTTGTTGCGTAACGGAAAGTCAAAAAGTGAGCAAATTCCCGTCTCGCCGTAAACAATAAACCGGCGAAATGCTCACGGTTAGAATTGTCTCATGAACGGTACGGTTATTTCATAGGGATCAAGCAAATGAATAACAATGAACCAGATACTCTGCCTGATCCCGCGATAGGCTATATCTTCCAGAATGATATTTTGGCGTTAAAGCAGGCATTTTCACTGCCTGATATTGATTATGCCGATATTTCCCAACGCGAACAGTTGGCCGCGGCATTAAAACGCTGGCCGTTGCTGGCAGAGTTTGCGCAACAAAAGTAGGGGATTGGTGAATGGCCGTACTGGGATTGCAGGGGGTGCGGGGAGGCGTGGGAACAACAACCATCACTGCCGCATTAGCCTGGTCATTACAAATGTTGGGAGAAGATGTCCTGGTGGTCGATGCCTGCCCGGACAACTTGTTGCGCCTGTCATTTAACGTTGATTTTACCCACCGTCAGGGCTGGGCCAGAGCCATGCTGGACGGTCAGGACTGGCGTGACGCCGGGTTGCGCTATACCTCGCAACTCGATTTGCTGCCTTTTGGTCAGTTATCCATTGAAGAACAAGAAAATCCACAGCACTGGCAAACCCGGCTGAGCGATATTTGCTCCGGCTTACAGCAACTAAAAGCCAGCGGGCGTTACCAGTGGATTTTAATCGACTTACCGCGTGATGCCTCGCAGATAACCCACCAGCTGCTGAGTTTGTGCGATCACTCGCTGGCAATCGTCAATGTGGATGCCAACTGCCATATCCGGCTGCATCAGCAGGCGCTGCCGGATGGCGCGCATATTTTGATTCAATGACTTCCGTATCGGCAGTCAGGTTCAGGACGATATTTACCAGCTTTGGTTGCAAAGCCAGCGCCGATTACTGCCAATGCTCATTCATCGTGATGAAGCGATGGCTCAATGCCTGGCGGCTAAGCAACCAGTCGGTGAATACCGCAGTGATGCGCTGGCGGCTGAAGAGATACTGACGCTGGCTAACTGGTGCCTGTTGAACTATTCCGGGCTGAAAACGCCAGTCGGGAGTGCATCATGAGTATCCTGACCCGGTGGTTGCTTATCCCGCCGGTCAACGCGCGGCTTATCGGGCGTTATCGCGATTATCGTCGTCACGGCGCGTCGGCTTTCAGCGCGACGCTCGGCTGTTTTTGGTTGATCCTGGCCTGGATTTTTATTCCGCTGGAGCACCCGCGCTGGCAGCGTATTCGCGCAGAACATAAAAACCTGTATCCGCATATCAACGCCTCGCGTCCGCGTCCGCTGGACCCGGTCCGTTATCTCATTCAAACCTGCTGGTTACTGATCGGTACATCGCGCAAAGAAACGCCGAAACCGCGCAGGCGGACATTTTCAGGTCTGCAGAATATTCGTGGACGTTACCATCAATGGATGAACGAGCTGCCTGAGCGCGTTAGCCATAAAACACAGCATCTCGATGAGAAAAAAGAACTCGGCCATTTGAGCGCCGGGGCGCGGCGGTTGATCCTCGGTATCATCGTCACCTTCTCGCTGATTCTGGCGTTAATCTGCGTTACCCAGCCGTTTAACCCGCTGGCGCAGTTTATCTTCCTGATGCTGCTGTGGGGTGTAGCGCTGATCGTACGGCGGATGCCGGGGCGCTTCTCGGCGCTAATGTTGATTGTGCTGTCGCTGACCGTTTCTTGCCGTTATATCTGGTGGCGCTACACCTCTACGCTGAACTGGGACGATCCGGTCAGTCTGGTGTGCGGGCTTATACTGCTGTTCGCTGAAACGTACGCGTGGATTGTGCTGGTGCTCGGCTACTTCCAGGTGGTATGGCCGCTGAATCGTCAGCCGGTGCCATTGCCGAAAGATATGTCGCTGTGGCCGTCGGTGGATATCTTTGTCCCGACTTACAATGAAGATCTCAACGTGGTGAAAAATACGATTTACGCCTCGCTGGGTATCGACTGGCCGAAAGACAAGCTGAACATCTGGATCCTCGATGACGGCGGCAGGGAAGAGTTTCGCCAGTTTGCACAAAACGTGGGGGTGAAATATATCGCCCGTACCACTCATGAACATGCGAAAGCAGGCAACATCAACAATGCGCTGAAATATGCCAAAGGCGAGTTCGTGTCGATTTTCGACTGCGACCACGTGCCGACGCGCTCATTCCTGCAAATGACCATGGGCTGGTTCCTGAAAGAAAAACAACTGGCGATGATGCAGACGCCGCATCACTTCTTCTCACCGGACCCGTTTGAACGTAACCTGGGGCGTTTTCGTAAAACGCCGAACGAAGGCACGCTGTTTTATGGTCTGGTGCAGGATGGCAACGATATGTGGGACGCCACCTTCTTCTGCGGTTCATGTGCGGTGATTCGCCGTAAGCCGCTGGATGAGATTGGCGGCATTGCTGTCGAAACGGTAACCGAAGATGCGCATACTTCTCTGCGTTTGCACCGTCGTGGCTACACCTCTGCATATATGCGTATTCCGCAGGCGGCGGGGCTGGCGACCGAAAGTCTGTCGGCGCATATCGGCCAACGTATTCGCTGGGCACGTGGGATGGTGCAAATCTTCCGTCTTGATAACCCGCTCACCGGAAAAGGACTGAAGTTCGCGCAACGGCTCTGCTACGTCAACGCCATGTTCCATTTCTTGTCGGGCATTCCACGGCTGATCTTCCTGACTGCGCCGCTGGCTTTCCTGCTACTTCATGCCTACATCATCTACGCGCCAGCGTTGATGATCGCTCTGTTTGTGCTGCCGCATATGATTCACGCCAGCCTGACCAACTCGAAGATTCAGGGCAAATATCGCCACTCCTTCTGGAGTGAAATCTACGAAACGGTACTGGCGTGGTATATCGCGCCACCGACGTTGGTAGCGCTGATTAACCCACATAAAGGCAAATTTAACGTCACCGCCAAAGGTGGACTGGTGGAAGAAGAGTACGTCGACTGGGTGATCTCACGGCCCTACATTTTCCTGGTATTGCTCAACCTGGTCGGTATTGCGGTCGGTATCTGGCGTTACTTCTACGGCCCGCCAACCGAGATGCTCACTGTCATCGTCAGTATGGTGTGGGTGTTCTACAACCTGATTATTCTCGGTGGTGCGGTAGCGGTATCGGTAGAAAGCAAACAGGTTCGCCGATCGCACCGCGTGGAGATGACGATGCCCGCGGCAATTGCCCGCGAAGATGGTCACCTCTTCTCGTGTACCGTTCAGGATTTCTCCGACGGTGGTTTGGGGATCAAGATCAACGGTCAGGCACAGATTCTGGAAGGGCAGAAAGTGAATCTGTTGCTTAAACGCGGTCAGCAAGAATACGTCTTCCCGGCCCAGGTGGCGCGCGTGATGGGTAATGAAGTTGGGCTGAAATTAATGCCGCTCACCACCCAGCAACATATCGATTTTGTGCAGTGTACGTTTGCCCGTGCGGATACATGGGCGCTCTGGCAGGACAGTTACCCGGAAGATAAGCCGCTGGAAAGTCTGCTGGATATTCTGAAGCTCGGCTTCCGTGGCTACCGCCATCTGGCGGAGTTTGCGCCTTCTTCGGTGAAGGGCATTTTCCGTGTGCTGACTTCTCTGGTTTCCTGGGTTGTATCGTTTATTCCGCGCCGCCCGGCGTGGAGCGAAACGGCACAACCATCGGATCAGGCTTTGGCTCAACAATGATGATAACGCGATGAAAAGAAAACTATTCTGGATTTGTGCAGTGGCTATGGGGATGAGTGCGTTCCCCTCTTTCATGACGCAGGCGACGCCAGCAACGCAACCACTGATCAATGCTGAGCCAGCTGTAGCCGCCCAGACGGAACAAAATCCGCAGGTGGGGCAAGTGATGCCGGGCGTGCAGGGCGCTGATGCCCCCATCGTGGCGCAGAACGGTCCTTCGCGTGATGTGAAGCTGACCTTTGCGCAAATTGCGCCACCGCCGGGCAGCATGGTGCTACGTGGCATTAACCCGAACGGCAGCATTGAGTTTGGTATGCGCAGCGATGAAGTGGTGACGAAGGCGATGCTCAACCTCGAATACACGCCATCGCCATCGTTACTGCCTGTCCAGTCGCAGTTAAAGGTTTATCTCAATGATGAACTGATGGGCGTGCTGCCAGTGACCAAAGAACAGTTGGGTAAAAAAACGCTGGCACAAATGCCAATTAACCCACTGTTTATTACCGACTTCAACCGTGTGCGGCTGGAGTTTGTCGGTCATTATCAGGACGTGTGCGAAAACCCGGCCAGCACCACGCTTTGGCTGGATGTTGGGCGGAGCAGTGGACTGGATCTGACCTATCAGACCCTGAATGTGAAGAATGATCTGTCACACTTCCCGGTACCATTCTTTGACCCGCGTGATAACCGCACCAACACCTTGCCGATGGTCTTTGCGGGTGCGCCGGATGTTGGGCTGCAACAAGCATCTGCCATTGTCGCCTCGTGGTTTGGTTCGCGTTCTGGCTGGCGTGGGCAGAACTTCCCGGTGCTCTATAACCAACTGCCGGATCGCAATGCCATCGTTTTTGCCACTAATGACAAACGCCCGGACTTCCTGCGCGATCATCCGGCGGTAAAAGCCCCGGTGATTGAGATGATCAACCATCCACAGAATCCTTACGTCAAACTGCTGGTGGTCTTTGGTCGTGACGACAAAGACCTGTTGCAGGCAGCGAAAGGTATCGCTCAGGGTAACATTCTGTTCCGTGGTGAAAGCGTGGTAGTGAATGAAGTGAAACCGCTGCTACCGCGTAAGCCGTACGATGCGCCGAACTGGGTGCGTACCGATCGTCCGGTCACCTTTGGTGAACTGAAAACCTATGAAGAACAGTTACAATCCAGCGGTCTTGAGCCAGCAGCGATTAACGTTTCGCTAAACCTGCCGCCGGATCTCTACCTGATGCGCAGTACCGGCATTGATATGGATATCAACTATCGCTACACCATGCCGCCGGTGAAAGACAGTTCGCGGATGGATATCAGCCTGAATAACCAGTTCCTGCAATCCTTCAACCTGAGCAGTAAACAGGAGGCGAACCGCCTGCTGCTGCGTATTCCGGTATTACAAGGTCTGCTGGATGGCAAAACGGATGTCTCTATTCCGGCGCTGAAACTGGGCGCGACCAACCAGCTGCGCTTCGACTTTGAGTATATGAACCCGATGCCGGGCGGTTCGGTGGATAACTGCATTACCTTCCAGCCGGTGCAGAATCATGTGGTGATTGGTGACGACTCCACCATCGACTTCTCGAAGTATTACCACTTCATCCCGATGCCGGATCTACGCGCCTTTGCTAACGCGGGCTTCCCGTTCAGCCGGATGGCGGATCTGTCACAAACCATCACCGTGATGCCGAAAGCGCCTAACGAAGCACAGATGGAAACCTTGCTGAATACCGTTGGCTTTATCGGTGCGCAGACGGGCTTCCCGGCGATTAACCTGACGGTGACCGATGATGGCAGCACCATTCAGGGCAAAGATGCCGACATCATGATCATCGGTGGTATCCCGGACAAACTGAAAGACGACAAGCAGATCGACCTGTTGGTGCAGGCGACCGAAAGCTGGGTGAAAACGCCGATGCGCCAGACCCCGTTCCCCGGCATTGTGCCGGACGAGAGCGATCGCGCGGCAGAAACTCAATCAACGCTGACCTCTTCCGGTGCGATGGCAGCGGTGATTGGCTTCCAGTCGCCGTATAACGACCAGCGTAGCGTGATTGCGCTGCTGGCAGATAGCCCACGCGGTTATGAAATGCTTAACGATGCGGTGAACGATAGCGGCAAACGCGCCACCATGTTCGGCTCGGTCGCGGTGATCCGCGAGTCCGGTATCAATAGCCTGCGTGTTGGCGACGTCTATTACGTTGGCCATCTGCCGTGGTTCGAACGCTTATGGTATGCGCTGGCAAACCATCCGATTCTGCTGGCGGTGCTGGCGGCAATCAGCGTCGTGCTGCTGGCCTGGGTACTGTGGCGTTTGCTGCGTATTATCAGCCGTCGTCGTCTTAACCCGGATAACGAGTAATTGAAGATGAATGTGTTGCGTAGTGGACTCGTGACGATACTGCTGCTGGCTGCCTTTAGTGTTCAGGCAGCCTGCAACTGGCCTGCCTGGGAGCAGTTCAAAAAGGATTACATCAGTCAGGAAGGGCGCGTCATCGACCCCAGCGACGCGCGCAAAATCACCACCTCCGAAGGGCAAAGTTACGGCATGTTCTTTGCCCTGGCGGCTAACGACCGTGCAGCTTTCGATAATATTCTCGACTGGACGCAGAACAATCTCGCTCAGGGTTCTTTAAAAGAACATTTGCCCGCCTGGCTGTGGGGCAAGAAAGAGAACAGTAAGTGGGAAGTGCTGGACAGCAATTCGGCCTCTGATGGTGATGTCTGGATGGCCTGGTCGTTGCTGGAGGCGGGGCGTTTGTGGAAAGAGCAGCGTTATACCGACATCGGCAGCGCGTTGTTAAAACGTATTGCGCGGGAGGAAGTGGTGACGGTGCCTGGGCTGGGTTCCATGTTGTTGCCGGGCAAAGTGGGATTTGCTGAGGATAACAGCTGGCGTTTTAACCCCAGCTACCTGCCGCCGACGCTGGCGCAGTATTTCACCCGCTTTGGCGCGCCGTGGACTACGCTGCGCGAAACCAATCAACGTTTATTGCTGGAAACCGCCCCGAAAGGCTTTTCGCCAGACTGGGTGCGCTATGAGAAAGACAAAGGCTGGCAGCTAAAAGCCGAAAAAACATTGATCAGCAGCTACGACGCTATCCGTGTTTACATGTGGGTAGGCATGATGCCTGACAGCGATCCGCAAAAAGCGCGGATGCTCAACCGGTTTAAACCGATGGCGACATTCACCGAGAAAAACGGCTATCCGCCGGAAAAAGTCGATGTGGCTACGGGGAAAGCGCAGGGTAAAGGACCGGTCGGTTTTTCTGCCGCCATGTTGCCCTTTTTACAAAACCGCGATGCACAGGCCGTTCAGCGCCAGCGCGTGGCCGATAACTTTCCCGGCAGCGATGCCTATTACAACTATGTGCTGACCCTGTTTGGACAAGGCTGGGATCAACACCGTTTCCGCTTCTCGACAAAAGGTGAGTTATTACCTGACTGGGGCCAGGAATGCGCAAATTCACACTAAACATATTCACGCTTTCCCTCGGTCTGGCCGTCATGCCGATGGTCGAGGCAGCACCAACCGCTCAGCAACAGTTGCTGGAGCAAGTTCGGTTAGGCGAAGCGACCCATCGTGAAGATCTGGTGCAACAGTCGTTGTATCGGCTGGAACTTATTGATCCGAATAACCCGGACGTCGTTGCCGCCCGTTTCCGTTCTCTGTTACGTCAGGGCGATATTGATGGCGCGCAAAAACAGCTCGATCGGCTGTCGCAGTTAGCGCCGAGTTCAAATGCGTATAAATCGTCGCGGACCACAATGTTACTTTCTACGCCGGATGGTCGTCAGGCACTGCAACAGGCAAGATTGCAGGCGACTACCGGTCATGCAGAAGAAGCTGTGGCGAGTTACAACAAGCTGTTCAACGGTGCGCCGCCGGAAGGTGACATTGCCGTCGAGTACTGGAGTACGGTGGCGAAAATTCCGGCTCGCCGTGGCGAAGCGATTAATCAGCTAAAACGCATTAATGCGGATACGCCGGGCAATACGGGCCTGCAAAACAATCTGGCGCTATTGCTGTTTAGTAGCGATCGGCGTGACGAAGGCTTTGCCGTCCTGGAACAGATGGCGAAATCGAACGCCGGACGCGAAGGGGCCTCTAAAATCTGGTACGGGCAGATTAAAGACATGCCCGTCAGCGATGCCAGTGTGCAGGCGCTGAAAAAATATCTCTCGATCTTTAGCGATGGCGATAGCGTAGCTGCTGCGCAATCGCAACTGGCAGAACAGCAAAAACAGCTGGCCGACCCTGCTTTCCGCGCTCGTGCGCAAGGTTTAGCGGCAGTGGACTCTGGCATGGCGGGTAAAGCCATTCCCGAACTACAACAGGCAGTGCGGGCGAACCCGAAAGACAGTGAGGCTCTGGGGGCGCTGGGCCAGGCGTATTCTCAGAAAGGCGATCGCGCCAATGCGGTGGCGAATCTGGAAAAAGCCCTCGCACTGGACCCGCACAGCAGCAACAACGACAAATGGAACAGTCTGCTGAAAGTAAACCGCTACTGGCTGGCGATCCAGCAGGGTGATGCCGCGCTGAAAGCCAATAATCCTGACCGGGCAGAACGCCTGTTCCAGCAGGCGCGCAGTGTCGATAACACCGACAGCTATGCGGTGTTGGGGCTGGGCGATGTGGCGATGGCGCGAAAAGATTATTCCGCCGCCGAACGTTATTATCAGCAGACCTTGCGTATGGACAGCGGCAACACTAACGCCGTGCGCGGGCTGGCGAATATTTACCGCCAGCAATCGCCAGAAAAAGCAGAAGCGTTTATCGCCTCGCTCTCTGCCAGCCAGCGGCGCAGCATTGATGATATCGAACGTAGCCTGCAAAACGATCGTCTGGCACAGCAGGCAGAGGCACTGGAAAACCAGGGCAAATGGGCGCAGGCAGCAGCACTTCAGCGGCAACGACTGGCACTGGACCCCGGCAGTGTATGGATTACTTACCGACTTTCGCAGGATCTCTGGCAGGCCGGACAACGCAGCCAGGCCGATACGTTAATGCGCAATCTCGCGCAGCAGAAGCCGAACGACCCGGAGCAGGTTTACGCTTACGGGCTGTACCTCTCAGGTCACGACCAGGACAGAGCGGCACTGGCGCATATCAACAGCCTGCCGCGCACGCAGTGGAACAGCAATATTCAGGAGTTGGTTAATCGCCTGCAAAGCGATCAGGTGCTGGAAACCGCTAATCGCCTGCGAGAAAACGGCAAAGAGGCAGAAGCGGAAGCGATGCTGCGCCAGCAACCGCCTTCCTCGCGTATTGATCTGACGCTGGCTGACTGGGCGCAACAACGACGTGATTACACCGCCGCCCGCACTGCATATCAGAATGTCCTGACGCGGGAGCCAACTAACGCCGATGCCATTCTTGGTCTGACGGAAGTGGATATTGCTGCCGGTGACAAAGCGGCGGCACGTAGCCAGCTGGCGAAACTGCCTGCTACCGATAACGCCTCTCTGAACACACAGCGGCGCGTGGCGCTGGCGCAGGCGCAGCTTGGCGATACCGCAGCGGCGCAGAAGACGTTTAACAAGCTGATCCCGCAGGCAAAATCTCAGCCACCGTCGATGGAAAGCGCGATGGTACTGCGCGACGGTGCGAAGTTTGAAGCACAGGCGGGCGATCCAACGCAGGCGCTGGAAACCTACAAAGACGCGATGGTTGCATCCGGTGTGACCACGACGCGTCCGCAGGATAACGACACCTTTACCCGGCTGACTCGTAACGACGAGAAAGATGACTGGCTGAAACGCGGCGTGCGCAGCGATGCGGCAGATCTCTACCGCCAGCAGGATCTTAACGTCACCCTCGAGCACGATTACTGGGGGTCGAGCGGCACCGGTGGTTACTCCGATCTGAAAGCGCACACTACCATGTTGCAGGTGGATGCGCCGTATTCTGACGGGCGGATGTTCTTTCGCAGTGATTTCGTCAATATGAACGTCGGCAGTTTCTCCACGAATGCCGATGGCAAATGGGATGACAACTGGGGCACCTGTACATTACAGGACTGTAGCGGCAACCGCAGCCAGTCGGATTCCGGTGCCAGCGTGGCGGTCGGCTGGCGAAATGACGTCTGGAGCTGGGATATCGGCACCACGCCGATGGGCTTCAACGTGGTGGATGTGGTCGGCGGCATCAGTTACAGTGATGATATGGGGCCGCTGGGTTACACCGTTAACGCCCATCGTCGGCCCATTTCCAGTTCTTTGCTGGCCTTTGGCGGGCAAAAAGACTCCCCGAGCAATACCGGGAAAAAATGGGGTGGCGTGCGTGCCGACGGCGTGGGGCTAAGCCTGAGCTACGATAAAGGTGAAGCAAACGGCGTCTGGGCATCGCTTAGCGGCGACCAGTTAACCGGTAAAAATGTTGAAGATAACTGGCGCGTGCGCTGGATGACGGGCTATTACTATAAGGTCATCAACCAGAACAATCGCCGCGTGACAATCGGCCTGAACAACATGATCTGGCATTACGACAAAGACCTGAGTGGGTACTCACTCGGTCAGGGCGGTTACTACAGCCCGCAGGAATACCTGTCGTTTGCCATTCCGGTGATGTGGCGTGAACGGACAGAAAACTGGTCGTGGGAGCTGGGGGCGTCTGGTTCGTGGTCGCATTCGCGCACCAAAACCATGCCGCGGTATCCGCTGATGAATCTGATCCCGACTGACTGGCAGGAAGAAGCTGCGCGGCAATCCAACGATGGCGGCAGCAGTCAGGGCTTTGGCTATACGGCGCGGGCATTACTTGAGCGTCGCGTCACATCCAACTGGTTTGTCGGTACGGCAATTGATATCCAGCAAGCGAAGGATTACGCGCCCAGCCATTTCCTGCTCTACGTACGTTATTCCGCCGCCGGATGGCAGGGTGACATGGATTTACCGCCGCAGCCGCTGATACCTTACGCCGACTGGTAAGTTTTCAGATAGCGCCTCTCTTAATGCCGCTGCGATCGGGTATACTCGGGCGGCAATCTGGGATTTCCGGGGGGAGACAATTTGCGCGTAAGTCGCTCGTTAACAATCAAGCAGATGGCAATGGTGGCAGCCGTTGTCCTGGTGTTCGTTTTTATTTTTTGCACCGTTTTGCTGTTCCATCTGGTCCAGCAGAATCGCTATAACACGGCTACGCAACTGGAAAGCATTGCTCGCTCTGTCCGCGAACCCTTATCTTCTGCCATTTTGAAAGGCGATATTCCCGAAGCGGAAGCTATTCTTGCCAGCATTAAACCGGCAGGCGTGGTCAGCCGTGCCGATGTGGTGCTGCCTAACCAGTTCCAGGCGCTGCGTAAAAGTTTTATTCCAGAGCGTCCGGTGCCGGTAATGGTTACTCGCATGTTTGAGCTACCGGTGCAAATCTCGCTGGGCGTTTACTCGCTGGAACGTCCGGCAAACCCGCAGCCAATTGCCTATCTGGTGCTACAGGCGGATTCCTTCCGCATGTATAAGTTCGTGATGAGCACCCTCTCGACGTTAGTGACCATTTACTTACTTTTGTCGTTAATATTGACGGTGGCGATTAGCTGGTGCATTAACCGCCTGATTTTGCATCCGTTACGCAATATTGCTCGTGAACTTAACGCCATCCCAGCCCAGGAGCTTGTTGGTCACCAACTGGCATTACCACGTCTGCATCAGGACGATGAAATCGGTATGCTGGTGCGCAGTTACAACCTCAACCAGCAATTGCTGCAGCGCCATTATGAAGAACAGAACGAAAATGCGATGCGCTTCCCGGTGTCGGATTTGCCGAACAAAGCCTTGCTGATGGAGATGCTGGAGCAGGTTGTCGCGCGTAAACAAACCACCGCGCTGATGATTATCACCTGTGAAACCCTGCGTGATACTGCGGGCGTGCTGAAAGAGGCGCAACGAGAAATTCTGCTGCTGACGCTGGTGGAAAAACTCAAATCGGTACTGTCGCCACGTATGATCCTCGCGCAGATTAGTGGTTATGACTTTGCTGTCATTGCCAACGGTGTACAGGAGCCGTGGCATGCTATTACTTTAGGTCAGCAAGTGCTCACTATCATGAGCGAGCGCCTGCCGATTGAACGTATTCAACTCCGTCCGCACTGTAGCATTGGCGTGGCGATGTTCTACGGCGATCTCACCGCCGAACAGCTTTACAGTCGCGCTATTTCTGCGGCATTTACCGCTCGCCATAAAGGTAAGAATCAGATTCAGTTCTTTGATCCGCAGCAGATGGAAGCCGCCCAACAGCGGTTGACGGAAGAGAGCGATATCCTTAATGCACTGGAAAATCATCAGTTTGCGATTTGGTTACAGCCACAGGTCGAGATGACCAGCGGTAAACTGGTCAGTGCGGAAGTGTTACTGCGTATCCAGCAACCGGATGGCAGTTGGGATCTGCCGGATGGCTTAATCGATCGCATTGAGTGCTGTGGGCTGATGGTTACCGTCGGTCACTGGGTGCTGGAAGAGTCCTGTCGACTGCTGGCTGCCTGGCAAGAGCGCGGCATTATGTTGCCCTTGTCGGTAAACCTCTCAGCGCTGCAACTGATGCACCCGAATATGGTGGCGGATATGCTGGAGCTGTTAACCCGCTATCGCATTCAGCCGGGAACGCTGATTCTGGAAGTGACAGAAAGCCGACGTATTGACGACCCTCATGCAGCGGTGGCAATCCTCCGTCCGTTGCGTAATGCCGGCGTTCGGGTGGCGCTGGATGATTTCGGCATGGGCTACGCAGGGCTGCGTCAGCTGCAGCATATGAAATCGTTGCCAATCGACGTGTTAAAAATCGACAAAATGTTTGTTGAAGGCTTGCCGGAAGATAGCAGCATGATTGCTGCAATTATCATGTTGGCGCAAAGCCTGAACTTACAAATGATTGCCGAAGGCGTGGAGACTGAAGCACAACGCGACTGGCTGGCAAAAGCGGGCGTTGGTATTGCCCAGGGCTTCCTTTTTGCTCGCCCACTCCCTATTGAAATCTTCGAAGAGAGTTACCTGGAAGAAAAGTAGCTACCCCAAACTGATTACAAAACTTTAAAAAGTGCTGGTTTGTGCGAGCCAGCTCAAACTTTTTAACCTTTTTGTTTCAATTATGATCCAGGTACATTTCTGTGATGTTGTCTGGGTGTTATTTTAAGGCCGCAGGTACCCCATAACCTTACAAGACCTGTGGTTTTACTAAAGGACACCCTATGAAAACCTCTCTGTTTAAAAGCCTTTACTTTCAGGTCCTGACAGCGATAGCCATTGGTATTCTCCTTGGCCATTTCTACCCTGAAATAGGCGAGCAAATGAAACCGCTTGGCGACGGGTTCGTTAAGCTCATTAAGATGATCATCGCTCCTGTCATCTTTTGTACCGTCGTAACGGGCATTGCGGGCATGGAAAGCATGAAGGCGGTCGGTCGTACCGGCGCAGTCGCACTGCTTTACTTTGAAATTGTCAGTACCATCGCGCTGATTATTGGTCTTATCATCGTTAACGTCGTGCAGCCTGGTGCCGGAATGAACGTCGATCCGGCAACGCTTGATGCGAAAGCGGTAGCGGTTTACGCCGATCAGGCGAAAGACCAGGGCATTGTCGCCTTCATTATGGATGTCATCCCGGCGAGCGTCATTGGCGCCTTTGCCAGCGGTAACATTCTGCAGGTGCTGCTGTTTGCCGTACTGTTTGGTTTTGCGCTCCACCGTCTGGGCAGCAAAGGCCAACTGATTTTTAACGTGATCGAAAGTTTCTCGCAGGTCATCTTCGGCATCATCAATATGATCATGCGTCTGGCACCTATTGGTGCGTTCGGGGCAATGGCGTTTACCATCGGTAAATACGGCGTCGGCACACTGGTGCAACTGGGGCAGCTGATTATCTGCTTCTATATCACCTGTATCCTGTTTGTGGTGCTGGTATTGGGTTCAATCGCCAAAGCGACCGGTTTCAGTATCTTCAAATTTATTCGCTACATCCGTGAAGAATTGCTGATTGTACTGGGGACTTCATCTTCCGAGTCGGCGCTGCCGCGTATGCTCGACAAGATGGAGAAACTCGGCTGCCGCAAATCGGTGGTGGGGCTGGTCATCCCGACAGGCTACTCGTTTAACCTTGATGGCACATCGATATACCTGACAATGGCGGCGGTGTTTATCGCCCAGGCCACTAACAGTCAGATGGATATCGTCCACCAAATCACGCTGTTAATCGTGTTGCTGCTTTCTTCTAAAGGGGCGGC
The DNA here is from genome assembly GCF_030295215.1 of Escherichia sp. KS167_9B. NCBI lineage: Bacteria > Pseudomonadati > Pseudomonadota > Gammaproteobacteria > Enterobacterales > Enterobacteriaceae > Escherichia > Escherichia sp. KS167_9B. The sequence continues at coordinate 4,248,847 of NZ_AP025754.1, read as the reverse complement.
AGGGGTAACGGGTAGTGGCTTTATCGTGCTGGCAGCGACGCTCTCTGCGGTGGGCCATTTGCCGGTAGCGGGTCTGGCGCTAATTCTTGGTATCGACCGCTTTATGTCAGAAGCTCGTGCGCTGACTAACCTGGTCGGTAACGGCGTAGCGACCATTGTTGTTGCTAAGTGGGTGAAAGAACTGGACCACAAAAAACTGGACGATGTGCTGAATAATCGTGCGCCGGATGGCAAAACGCACGAATTATCCTCTTAATCTCACCACTTATGCCCGCACTCCCTTCCCCGAGTGCGGGTGTTTGCGCATAATTGACCCCTGTGCCTGAACTTACCACCTGGGTGAGTTCAGGTTTATTTCACTTCTTCCGTGACATTTTCATGTTCTTGCGGTCTAACACGAAGTGTTTTTAATGTCATTTAGACTGACCGACAACGGGCAGTTTTTTATTACCAGGATAGTTGATCAGGGGTTCACATGCAGGGCACAAAAATTCGACTTTTAGCGGGCGGTTTGCTGATGATGGCCACTGCTGGCTATGTGCAGGCAGATGCGCTCCAGCCTGATCCAGCATGGCAACAGGGGACGCTTTCCAACGGTTTACAGTGGCAAGTGCTGACCACGCCCCAGCGTCCCAGCGATCGTGTTGAAATTCGCCTGCTGGTTAATACCGGTTCGCTCGCCGAAAGTACACAACAGAGCGGTTACAGCCACGCCATCCCTCGTATTGCGTTAACGCAAAGCGGTGGCCTTGACGCAGCACAGGCGCGTTCATTGTGGCAGCAGGGGATCGACCCTAAACGCCCGATGCCGCCGGTAATTGTCTCTTATGACACCACGCTGTTTAATCTGAGTTTGCCCAATAACCGTAACGACTTGCTGAAAGAAGCGCTCTCTTATCTGGCAAATGCCACTGGCAAACTGACTATCACGCCAGAAACCATCAACCACGCGTTGCAAAGTCAGGACATGGTGGCAACCTGGCCTGCCGATACTAAAGAGGGCTGGTGGCGCTATCGTCTGAAAGGATCAACCTTGTTAGGTCACGATCCTGCCGATCCGCTGAAACAACCCGTTGAAGCGGAAAAGATTAAAGATTTCTATCAGAAATGGTACACCCCGGATGCAATGACGCTGCTGGTGGTGGGAAACGTGGATGCGCGCTCGGTTGTCGACCAAATCAACAAAACGTTTGGCGAACTGAAAGGCAAACGTGAAACACCGGCCCCGGTGCCGACGCTTTCTCCGCTGCGTCCTGAAGCGGTGAGTATTATGACCGATGCGGTACGTCAGGACCGGTTATCTATCATGTGGGATACGCCGTGGCAGCCAATTCGTGAATCAGCCGCACTGCTGCGCTACTGGCGTGCGGACCTGGCCCGTGAGGCGCTGTTCTGGCACGTTCAGCAAGCGTTAAGCACCAGTAACAGCAAAGACATCGGTCTTGGATTTGACTGCCGTGTGCTGTATCTGCGTGCGCAGTGTGCCATCAACATCGAGTCACCAAACGACAAGCTGAACAGCAACCTTAATTTGGTAGCGCGTGAGCTGGCAAAGGTTCGCGATAAAGGTCTGCCGGAAGAAGAGTTCAATGCGTTAGTGGCGCAAAAGAAACTGGAGCTGCAGAAACTGTTTGCCGCCTATGCGCGAGCTGATACCGATATTTTGATGGGGCAGCGGATGCGTTCGTTGCAAAATCAGGTCGTTGATATCGCGCCGGAGCAATATCAGAAACTGCGGCAGGATTTCCTTAATAGTCTGACGGTAGAGATGTTAAATCAGGATCTGCGCCAGCAGTTGTCGAACGATATGGCGTTAATTCTTCTGCAGCCGAAAGGCGAGCCAGAATTTAACATGAAAGCGTTGCAGGCGGCCTGGGATCAAATCATGGCCCCATCTACTACTGCTGCCACAACCTCTGTTGCCACGGATGACGTACATCCTGAAGTGACGGATATTCCACCCGCACAGTAATGCCTGATGGTGATGAGTTAGCACAACCATCAGGTATTTATGGATGAGCTGGATAGAGGGGTAACACTTTATCCAGCCTTTTGCATATGCTGCTTTTACGCCGGCATCGCCTCACGCGGGATAATCGCGCCGCGATACTGAATAACGGTACTTGCGGTCAGGTGCCCGCGTTTCGCCGCATTTTCCGCACTGCCGCCCGTCAAACGTACCGCCAGATAACCGGCACTGAAAGAGTCGCCAGCTGCGGTGGTATCGATCACTTTTTCTTTCGGCAGTTTCACCGCCGGAACATCCACTAACCCTTCGCCAGCAATGGACACCAGGCAAGAATCCGCCCCGCGTTTCACCACCACTTCTTTCACGCCCGCGTTATGGGTGCGCGCAATGACGTCTTCCACCGGCTGTTGACCCCACAGCGCGTCTTCATCGTCCAGCGTCAGGAAGGCGATATCCGTGCATTCCAGCATTTGCTGGTACACCTGCTGTGTCTCTTCTTTGCTGGCCCACAGGCGCGGACGATAGTTATTGTCGAAAATTACTTTTCCGCCGTTGGCGCGGCATTCGCGCAGCAGGGAAAGCAGCTTTTCGCGGCTGGTCGGGCTTAAGATCGCCAGGCTAATCCCGCTCAGGTAGAGATAATCGAAACTCGCCAGCTCTTCGCAAATCGCCGCGGATTGCTCACTCTCCAGCCAGAATTTGGCGGCGGCTTCGTTACGCCAGTAGTAGAACGTACGTTCGCCGGTGCTGTCGGTTTCAATGTAGTAAAGGCCCGGCAGACGGTTTTCCATCCGTTGGGTCAGGGAAGTATCAACGTTCTCGCCGTGCCAGGCGTCCAGCATCTGCTGGCTAAAACTGTCCGTTCCCAGCGCCGTTACGTAATGAACGGTTAATGCCGCAGGATCGACCTGACGGGCGATATAGACGGAAGTGTTCAGGGTATCGCCGCCGAAACCGCGCTTAACGTCCGCGCCTTTCTCGGAAAGCTCAATCATGCATTCGCCAATCACGGCAATCTTTTTGGACATAGTCGTGAACCTGATCTGTAAAAAATTAGCGTTAGTTTGCGCTGTGGTGGTTTGCTGGTCAACCATATTAAAACAGTGTTCCATTATTTTTTTGAGCCAGAACGTATTCCTGAAAGATTCCGTTGTGGCGTGGGGAAATTTACCCCGGCCAGGCGGTAAAGTTCTGCCTTTGCGCGCCGATAATCTTTGTCGAGTCCGGGCAGCATCACTTTTAAACACAGGACATCTTTGATGATAAGGCAGGTTATCCAGCGAATAAGCAACCCTGAAGCAAGCATCGAGAGCTTGCAGGAACGGCGTTTTTGGTTGCAGTGTGAGCGTGCTTACACCTGGCAGCCGATCTATCAAACCTGCGGACGGTTAATGGCCGTGGAGCTATTAACGGTGGTCACGCATCCCTTGAACCCTTCGCAACGCCTGCCACCGGATCGCTATTTTACTGAAATCACCGTCAGCCATCGGATGGAGGTTGTGAAAGAGCAGATTGATTTGCTGGCGCAAAAAGCCGACTTCTTTGTAGAGCACGACCTGCTGGCATCGGTCAATATTGATGGTCCTACGCTCATCGCCCTGCGTCAGCAACCAAAAATCCTGCGCCAGATTGAGCGTCTTCCCTGGCTGCGTTTCGAACTGGTGGAACACATCCGTCTGCCGAAAGATTCAACCTTTGCCTCGATGTGTGAATTTGGCCCGCTGTGGCTGGATGATTTTGGCACCGGGATGGCAAATTTCTCTGCGCTAAGTGAAGTGCGTTATGACTACATCAAAATCGCGCGAGAACTGTTTGTGATGCTGCGTCAGTCACCGGAAGGACGCACACTCTTTTCTCAGCTTTTACATCTCATGAATCGCTATTGTCGCGGGGTGATTGTTGAGGGCGTAGAAACGCCGGAAGAGTGGCGTGATGTTCAGAACTCGCCCGCATTCGCCGCACAAGGCTGGTTTCTTTCACGCCCGGCACCGATAGAAACGCTGAATTCGGCAGTTCTGGCGCTATAAGCTGCCTCATTTTCTGCCTGGCTGGACTATCTTTAGGACTGGCACAGGAAGAAATATGAGGAAGCGAATGATGAGCAAGGCAGGCAAAATAACCGCTGCGATTTCAGGGACTTTCTTGTTGTTGATTGTCGTGGCGATCATTTTGATTGCAACATTTGACTGGAATCGACTCAAACCGACCATCAACCAGAAAGTCTCTGCGGAGTTGAATCGTCCATTCGCTATCCGTGGCGATCTGGGCGTGGTGTGGGAGCGGCAAAAACAAGAAACCGGCTGGCGCAGCTGGGTGCCGTGGCCTCATGTGCATGCAGAAGACATCATTCTTGGCAATCCGCCGGATATTCCCGAAGTCACAATGGTGCATTTGCCACGCGTAGAGGCAACACTGGCCCCGCTGGCGTTGCTGACCAAAACGGTCTGGCTGCCGTGGATAAAACTGGAGAAGCCCGACGCGCGTCTGATTCGTCTCTCTGAAAAGAACAATAACTGGACCTTTAATCTCGCCAATGATGACAACAAAGACATGAATGCAAAGCCGTCGGCGTGGTCGTTTCGACTGGATAATATTCTGTTCGATCAAGGGCGGATCGCTATTGATGACAAAGTAAGCAAAGCGGATCTGGAAATTTTTGTCGATCCGTTAGGCAAGCCGCTGCCGTTCAGTGAAGTTACCGGATCGAAAGGTAAAGCGGACAAAGAAAAGGTGGGCGATTACGTTTTTGGTCTGAAGGCGCAGGGACGTTATAACGGTGAACCGCTCACGGGCAAAGGTAAAATCGGCGGTATGCTGGCACTACGCGGCGAAGGTACACCGTTTCCGGTACAGGCTGATTTCCGCTCCGGGAATACTCGCGTCGCTTTTGATGGCGTCGTGAATGACCCAATGAAGATGGGCGGTGTCGATTTACGGCTTAAATTTTCTGGCGATTCGCTGGGTGATCTCTATGAACTGACGGGCGTTCTGCTGCCCGATACCCCGCCGTTTGAAACCGATGGTCGGCTGGTCGCGAAAATCGACACTGAAAAATCGTCGGTATTTGATTATCGAGGCTTTAATGGGCGCATTGGCGATAGTGATATCCACGGTTCTCTGATCTACACCACCGGCAAGCCACGGCCAAAACTGGAAGGTGATGTCGAATCGCGGCAATTGCGGCTGGCAGATTTAGGGCCATTGATTGGCGTTGATTCTGGAAAAGGTGCAGAAAAGTCGAAACGGTCTGAGCAGAAGAAAGGCGAAAAAAGCGTTCAGCCTGCGGGCAAAGTGCTGCCTTATGACCGCTTCGAAACCGAAAAATGGGACGTCATGGATGCCGATGTCCGCTTCAAAGGTCGGCGCATTGAACATGGTAGTAGCTTGCCGATTAGCGATCTTTCTACTCATATCATCCTCAAAAATGCTGACCTGCGCCTGCAACCGCTGAAATTTGGCATGGCAGGCGGCAGCATTGCGGCGAATATTCATCTGGAAGGTGATAAAAAACCGATGCAGGGGCGGGCAGATATTCAGGCTCGTCGGCTGAAACTGAAAGAACTGATGCCGGATGTGGAGCTGATGCAGAAGACGCTGGGGGAAATGAACGGTGACGCGGAACTACGCGGTAGCGGTAACTCGGTGGCGGCGCTTTTAGGCAACAGTAACGGCAACCTGAAACTGTTGATGAATGACGGGCTGGTGAGCCGCAACCTGATGGAGATTGTCGGCCTGAATGTTGGTAACTACATTGTCGGTGCGATATTTGGTGACGATGAGGTGCGGGTGAACTGCGCGGCAGCGAATCTGGATATTGCCAACGGTGTGGCGCGTCCGCAGATTTTTGCTTTTGATACTGAGAATGCGTTGATCAATGTTACCGGCACGGCAAGTTTTGCTTCGGAACAGCTGGATTTAACTATCGATCCAGAAAGTAAAGGGATTCGGATTATCACACTGCGTTCGCCGCTGTATGTGCGTGGGACATTTAAAAATCCGCAGGCTGGGGTAAAAGCCGGACCGTTGATTGCTCGCGGAGCCGTCGCGGCGGCACTGGCAACGCTGGTAACACCGGCGGCGGCGTTACTGGCGCTGATCTCTCCTTCCGAAGGGGAGGCTAATCAGTGTCGGACGATTTTGTCGCAGATGAAGAAGTGATGGAAACTGCCGGATGCGGCGTGAACGCCTTATCCGGCCTACAAATCCTTGCGAATTCAATATATTTTATGGAAATTCAGGCCTGATAAGCGTAGCGCATCAGGCTTTTCACTCTTATTACAACGATTGATGTCGCGTCTCATGGGTCAGCAGCAGGGCGATTAAGGTCAAGCCAGCCATCGCCGCCAGATATAACCCCACCGCACCTAACCCGTAGTTAGTCTGCAACCAGGCTGCGATATATGGTGCAACGGAAGCCCCGAGAATCGACGCTACGTTGTAAGAGAACGATGCTCCGGTGTAACGCACTTCTGTCGGGAACAGCTCTGGTAACAGCGCGCCCATCGGCCCGAAGGTCAGTCCCATCAGACTTAACCCCAGCAGCAGGAAGGCAAAAACCAGAATCGGGTTGCCAGAACCGAGCAGCGGGTTAAAGGCGAACAGCGCGAACAGGATGATCAGCGTGGTGATGATTACCATGCTTTTACGGCGACCAAAGGCATCAGCCAGTAATCCGGCGACTGGCACCATCACGCCAAAACCAATCACTGCCATCATCAGCATCCACAATACTTCGTTACGCGGCAGGCCAAGCCCAACTGGCGCGGCGGCGGTACTAAAGGTCATTGAGTAGACCGTCATGATGTAAAACAGCGTATAGGTTGCCAGCATAATGAACGTACCCAGTACGGTTACGCGAACATGTTTGGTCAGCAGCGTACCCAGCGGGATCTTCACCTGTTTTTTCGCTTTAGCGACTTTCTCAAACACCGGTGACTCATGCAGCGACACGCGAACATACAGGCCGATAATGACCAGCACCGCCGAGAAGATAAACGGCACCCGCCAGCCCCAGCTCATAAACTGCTCGTCGGTCAGTAGCCAGGAAAGCAGTAAGAAAGTGCCGTTGGCAAAGAAGAAGCCAATCGGTGCGCCCAGTTGCGGGAAGGAGCCATACAGTGCACGTTTGCGCGGTGGTGCGTTCTCGGTTGCCAGCAGCGCCGCTCCGCCCCATTCGCCGCCTAAGCCCAGACCCTGACCAAATCGAGCCAGTGCCAGCAGCAGCGGGGCGAAAATACCAATCGTGGCGTAACCTGGCAGCAGACCAATCACCACGGTCGAAATCCCCATCGTTAGCAACGAGGCGACCAGCGTCGCTTTACGCCCAACGCGATCGCCAAAATGACCAAAGACGGCAGAGCCAATAGGGCGCGCGACGAAGGCGATGGCGAAGGTGGCAAGCGACTGTAGCGTTGCTGCCGTAGGATCGCCCTGCGGGAAGAAGATATGCGGAAACACAATAACGGCCGCAGTGGCGTAAATATAAAAGTCGAAGAACTCAATGGCCGTGCCAATGAGAGAGGCGACAAGGACTTTATTACGCGAGTTGATCGGCGTGTATTCTTGCTCGTGGTCGAGTGTTGTGGCTGTTGCTTGCATAATCTTTTCTTATTTTTTGGCTAACGAATAGCCATATTACGCACAGCAAAAGTGATATTTCAATGTGTAACAAATCGCGGAGTTGGTCGAAAATCAGCCAAAAAGGGAATAATGTTTAAGCTGGTGATTTTTCTTCTATGAAATGCTTCACATAATTTCATAAATGGTGGATAAAACTGGTTTTAGGTTAAATAAAAGTTACCAACTGGATTTATATGCTGGAGTAATGAGTTGGAATGAAATTGTTTGCTCCTAAGAGATGACAGAAAAGGCTCTGGGGAAGAGTTTAAGTGGTTATGTGCGCATGATAGCCGGATGCGATGCTGGCGCATTTTATCCGGCCTACGGGGAGCCAGGCCGAATAAATTCGTAGGCCGGATAAGGCGTTACGCTGCATCCGGCATATTTTAAGACTGCGTTTTCCCCGGCATTCTCGGGTCGTCTTTGTATTCGGCGGTGGCAATCCACGCCGCGCAAAACAGCGTCAGACGAGCGAAGAAGTAGAAAAACGCCATCAGTCCCAGCACGGAGCCAAATGCTGCGCCAGACGGAGATTTCATCAGCGATGGCAGTGTGTAGGTCATCACGATTTTAATCACTTCAAAACCTATAGCAGCAAGAAATGTTCCGCGAATTAGCGCTTTTTTGCGCGGACGGTGGCGCGGCAATCGCCAAAAGATCCAGAAGAAAAGCAGATAGTTGGCGAAGATGGAAATCGCAAGACCAATCAACCGCCACGTTGGCTTCAGCCACTCAATGCTGTTCAGGTGCAGGGCGCTAATAATCATTTGCTGCGCCGAACCGGCAACCGAGGTGATCGAAAGCGTCACAATGAGCGCAATCAACAAACCTATCAGCGAAATAAAATCACGCAGATATTTAACCCAAAATTTTTCCTGATCCTGTGGCGAACGTTCCCAGACATCGCGCGATTGAGCGCGAATCGCTTCACGCAGGTTACCCATCCAGTTGATGCCGGAATAAAGCGCCACCGCCAGGCCGACAAGCCCTACCGTCGTACGCTGTTGAACGGCGGTATTGATGGTGTTTTTCAATGTAGCTGCCAGCGTCGGATCGCTAATATTTTGCAGAATTTTGTCGAAGATATCCTGCAGCAGCATCGGATGGGAGGCCAGAACGAAACCAGCGGCGGCAAACGACACCATCAAAATCGGAATCATCGACAAAAATGAGAAATAGGTGATAGCCGCACCAAACTGATTCCCCAGCCGATCGTTAAAGCGTTCAGTCGCGCGAATCAGGTGCGCAATAATCGGTTGGCGTTGGACTTTTTCGGCAGTAGTGGTGACGGTTTCCAGCGCCTGGCTAACTTTGCCGCCTTTCTCGCTATTATCCAGCGGTTTAATCGGCTCGAGCTCCAGATCCTGGGTGGGACGTTTAATCTCGTTTTCCTGCGTCATCCGCTCTTTTATCCTTCTGTCTTGATCATTCTTAAAAAGTATAGTCGGTCAGTCCAGGTACTCTTTCATTACGCCAGCCAGCCACTGCATAAACAGGTTTACACGCCGGGAAAGCTCCCGACGCTGCGGATAAACCAGCGAAAGGGAGAGCGGCTCGGCACGGTAGCCAGGTAATACTTCAATAAGCCGCCCGGCACGCAGGGCTTCGCGCACGGCAATGCGCGGGATCTGAATAATCCCCAGACCGGCAAGACCGGCGGCGAGATAGTTTTCGCTACTGTTTACCGTCAACATGCCGCCAGACTTAAACCACTGGACACCATTAACGCTGGCAACCTCAAAACCTAACGGATGTACACCCAGGTGCGGTGTGTAACGCACTATTGCGTGTGAAGTCAGATCATCGGGGCTTTGCGGATAACCAAAGCGCGTCAGATAGTGCGGACTGGCACAGTTGACCATGGTCAGTTTGCCGAGGGGACAGGCGATAACACCATCTTCCGATAACGCGCCAGTGCGTATCACGCAATCAAAACCATCATGAAGAATATCTACCGGACGGTCATGGCTACTCAGTTCCAGCTCAATTCCCGGATGCTGATAGAGAAATTCCGACAGGCGCGGCAGTAACAGGCTTTTCGCGATTCCTGGTGGGATGTCGATGCGTAATTTACCGCTGATACTGGTGGCATCCTGTTGAAACAGACCGTCCAGTTCGTTGAGATTACTCAACACATCTTTTGCCCGTTGATAATAGGTCATGCCTTCTGGCGTGAGTTTGACCCGTCGCGTGGTGCGCTGGAGAAGCTGGGTGCCAAGTTGATGTTCCAGTGCCTGTATCTGGCGCGAAACACTTCCCTTTGGCAAAGCAAAGAAATCCGCCGCGCGGGAAAAACTTTCCAGCTCCGCGACTTTGATGAACAACTGCATTGCGTGAATTTTATCCATTTCTTTGACCGATTGTTGTTCACAGCGAAACAGTAACGCGAATATCGCATTGTTTATTGTTTTTCTAACATCTAATGCCGGGTTTCACAATGTTGTCATGACGAATGTGGCGATTTCTCAGCAGGAAAAGGGGAGAATAGCTTTATGAGAACGGTGAATCCCCTTAAACAGAGTGTATTTTTCAGCGATTCCCTTTAAAGTGAACAGAGGACGTGTTGGCTATTTGTGCTTATTTTTGTCTCATTGCCGTTTGTTATTTTTGTTTGTAGTCGCGGAATTTCATTTTTAATTGCATGCGTACTAGCCATCAATATAAGGAAATCCTCAAAATTGTTTTAAATAATGCCCTCGACATGTAATTTCAGGCGTTTAGCTGTAACTATTTATATCGGTAACTATTTTCTACGCGTCATCTCTGTAGAATGGCCACCGCCAAATGGCGAATTCTTATTTTTTCTCGCGGGTAATACCCTTCCACTACTTAAGTCTTTTTAACGTATTCAGGTGGAGATTCAGTTATGCAAATAGTCATGTTTGACAGGCAGTCAATATTTATTCATGGAATGAAAATCAGTTTACAGCAACGTATTCCAGGAGTGAGTATTCAGGGGGCCAGTCAGGCAGACGAGTTATGGCAAAAGCTGGAAAGTTACCCTGAAGCCTTAGTGATGCTCGATGGCGATCAGGATGGTGAGTTTTGCTACTGGTTGCTGCAAAAAACCGTGGTGCAATTTCCTGAGGTTAAGGTGTTAATTACGGCGACGGATTGCAATAAACGGTGGTTACAGGAAGTTATCCATTTTAATGTGCTGGCCATTGTGCCTCGTGATTCAACCGTCGAGACATTTGCGTTGGCGGTAAATAGTGCGGCGATGGGGATGATGTTTCTGCCGGGAGACTGGCGAACGACGCCGGAAAAGGACATTAAAGATCTCAAATCGTTAAGCGCCCGCCAGCGGGAGATTTTAACCATGTTAGCGGCGGGCGAATCAAATAAAGAGATCGGCAGGGCGCTGAATATCAGTACCGGAACGGTAAAAGCGCATCTGGAATCACTGTATCGCCGTCTGGAAGTGAAAAATCGCACCCAGGCGGCAATGATGTTAAATATCTCCTCCTGAAGAGGATAATTTTACAGCCAGCAGGAAGTTAGCGGCTGGCTGTAAAAATATTATGGTTCGCCGTACAAACCAATTAAACGGCGTACCACACCGTTAGTCCAGCCAAACCCATCCTGCAACGGATACTCGCCACCGCCGCCTTCGCGGGGAACACCATCGGCAATATGGTATTTCTCAATCAGTTTGTGCTGTTCCAGATAGAACTGATTCACCGTCTTCAGCCAGCTGCGCGCGATTTCATCACCCAGAAGGTCATCGCCGTACATTTTAAATCCCTGAATCGCCATCCATTGTAATGGTGCCCAGCCGTTAGGTTTATCCCACTGTTCACCGGTTTCGTACTCGCTTGCCAGAATCCCGCCAGGCGTCAGTAACCGACTGCGCACGGCGTTTGCCAGACGATCGGCCTGTTCATGGTTCGCCATACCGACATAGAGCGGCACAATGGCGGCAGCGGAAAAGAGCGCCAGTTGTTCGCGTCGCCAGTCGTAATCGCGGTAGATACCGTTTTCATCATCCCAGAGGTAACGGTTTACCGCATCGCGACGGGCACTGGCCTTCTGGCGGAACAGTGCTTCTGTCTCTTTCTCGCCTTTCAGCGCCGAGATGTTGGCGATGGCGCTCTCCAGTTTAAACAGGAAGGCATTCAGATCGATGGGGATGAACTGGGTGGTACGAATGCTCGCCAGACGACCGGTATCACGCAGCCAACGGGAAGAGTAATCCCAACCGGAGGCCGCCCCCGCGCGTAAATCACGGTACACCTCGTTGGGCGGGCGACCAGAATGTTTCGCGGTTTCAACGTCCTCAAGCCAGGATTCGTCACGCGGCGTGTCGCGATCGTCCCAGTAACGGTTGAGCAGCGAGCCGTCGGGCATCCGCACAACATGGCGATAGGCCTGATTAGGGATCAACGATTCTGCGCCGTCCATCCAGAAGGCATATTCCATTTTCAGATGGTCGAGATAGCGGCGCGCGCCGCGTACACCATCTTCTTCAAACAACTCCACCATCAGCGCAAAAACTGGTGGTTGCGAGCGGCTCAAATAATAGGTGCGGTTGCCGTTGGGGATGTGACCATAGTTTTCGATCATCCAGGCGAAGTTATCGGCCATGCATTTCAGCAAATCTTCCCGACCACTTTCCGCCAGCCCCAGCATGGTGAAATAGGAATCCCAGTAGTAGGTTTCGCTAAAACGGCCCCCTGGAACAATGTAAGACTGTGGCAGCGCCAGCAGGGAAGACCACGGAATGTGATCTTGCGGTTCGCGGGTAAGCACCGGCCACAGCTGGTCGATATGCTCTTTCAGGGAATTTTGCGGGTCCGATACATACTCGCTGGAGTAGGTCTCCGGCAGCCAGAAGTGATTTTCAACAAACTTGCGCAAGTCAAAATCACGATGACGGCGCACTTTACGATAGCGGATTAAAATATCCAGCGGGTCCATTTTGGGTGCGCAGTCGGGAAAGGTTTTACTGTCGGGGAAAATTTTCGCCGACTGAACATGCTCGAACAGTTCGAGATAGCGATCGGCAGGCGTCAGCGCATCAGAGGCGGGCAGCCCTTCAATCATCTCGGGTTCTGGTTCTGCCTCGATCATCTCATCCAGTTTTAATTCATACGGGTCCAGTTCATAGCAGAGATCGACCTCGATCATCAGTTCGTCTGGATTAGAGTTTTGAATTTTCTGATTGAGCATAAGGATCCGACCTCCGAAATTCGTCGCTAATTATCGGGCTTTTCTTTAAGGGTAGTCATTTGCTCCGCCTGGTGGGCGACAAAGCGTGCGGTGGATCACGTTTATTAACTTGTCAAAAAATATAACGCACTAATATCAATAGAATTTATAAAAATACGGATTCCGTGTTGTTTTTCATTTTCAGAACATTCAATCCTGCTCTCGCCGCAATCATGATATGCCATTCCTGCTCTGTATAATAGGCACAGACTATCTTATTGATAGTTTATATTCATGTAATTGATTGATTCCTATCAAAAAGCGTATTTCCCTGTTTTTTATGATGGCTTTGTCTCGCAGAGACGTTTGCAGCATTCTGGAAAATTTTCTGGGTCACAATAACTCACCACCGTGAGGGAAGAATAATGAAAATGGTCTCACGTATTACCGCGATCGGCCTGGCTGGCGTCGCGATTTGCTATTTAGGGTTATCTGGTTATGTGTGGTACCACGATAATAAACGCAGTAAACAGGCCGATGTTCAGGCATCTGCTGTCAGTGAAAATAATCAGGTTTTAGGTTTTCTTCGCGAAAAAGGATGCGACTATTGTCATACGCCTTCGGCAGAATTACCCGCCTATTATTATATTCCTGGCGCGAAACAGTTGATGGATTACGACATTAAGCTTGGATATAAATCTTTTAACCTCGAGGCCGTGCGTGCGGCTCTGTTGGCAGATAAACCCGTTTCGCAAAGCGATCTGAATAAGATTGAATGGGTGATGCAGTATGAAACTATGCCACCAACGCGTTATACCGCGCTACACTGGGCGGGTAAGGTGAGTGATGAAGAGCGGGCGGAAATACTTGCCTGGATTGCAAAACAGCGCGCGGAATATTACGCCAGTAATGATACTGCTCCGGAGCATCGCAATGAACCGGTGCAGCCTATTCCGCAAAAACTACCTACCGATGCGCAAAAAGTGGCGTTGGGTTTTGCGCTGTATCATGATCCCCGTTTATCGGCTGATAGCACCATTTCATGTGCACATTGCCATGCGTTAAATGCGGGTGGCGTTGATGGTAGAAAAACGTCGATTGGTGTTGGTGGTGCCGTTGGGCCGATTAACGCACCAACGGTCTTTAACTCAGTATTTAACGTTGAGCAGTTCTGGGATGGTCGTGCGGCAACATTGCAGGATCAGGCGGGTGGACCGCCGTTGAACCCGATTGAAATGGCGTCGAAATCCTGGGACGAAATTATTGCTAAGCTGGAAAAAGATCCGCAGCTTAAAGCGCAGTTCCTCGAAGTCTATCCGCAAGGTTTCAGTGGCGAAAATATTACTGATGCTATTGCTGAATTTGAGAAAACATTAATTACGCCGGATTCCCCATTTGATAAATGGTTGCGTGGAGATGAGAATGCGCTGACGGTGCAACAGAAAAAAGGCTATCAATTATTTAAAGATAATAAATGTGCAACTTGTCATGGTGGTATTATTCTCGGCGGACGTTCTTTCGAGCCGTTGGGGCTGAAAAAAGACTTTAACTTTGGTGAAATTACGGCGGCGGATATTGGTCGTATGAATGTTACTAAAGAAGAGCGTGATAAATTGCGTCAGAAAGTACCCGGTTTACGTAACGTTGCTTTAACGGCACCGTACTTCCATCGCGGTGACGTGCCGACGCTGGACGGGGCGGTAAAACTGATGCTGCGCTATCAGGTAGGCAAAGAGCTGCCGCAGGAGGATGTGGATGATATCGTAGCTTTCCTGCACAGTCTGAACGGGGTATATACGCCGTATATGCAGGATAAACAATAATTAATTTGATCGCCCAAACAGGAATGTTTGGGCGATTTTTATTACGACAATAAAGTCTGTTTTTAATATTATCATGTTAAATGTTTATATTATAAAAAGTCGTTTTTCTGCTTAGGATTTTGTTATTTAAATTAAGCCTGTAATGCCTTGCTTCCATTGCGGATAAATCCTACTTTTTTATTGCCTTCAAATAAATTTAAGGAGTTCGAAATGGACCAGAAGCTGTTAACGGATTTCCGCTCAGAACTACTCGATTCACGTTTTGGCGCAAAGGCCATTTCTACTATCGCGGAGTCAAAACGATTTCCGCTGCACGAAATGCGTGATGATGTCGCATTCCAGATTATCAATGATGAATTATATCTTGATGGCAACGCTCGTCAGAACCTGGCCACTTTCTGCCAGACCTGGGACGACGAAAACGTCCATAAATTGATGGATTTGTCGATCAACAAAAACTGGATCGACAAAGAAGAATATCCGCAATCTGCAGCTATCGACCTGCGTTGCGTAAACATGGTTGCTGACCTGTGGCATGCGCCTGCGCCAAAAAACGGTCAGGCCGTTGGCACCAACACCATTGGCTCTTCCGAGGCCTGTATGCTCGGCGGGATGGCGATGAAATGGCGTTGGCGCAAGCGTATGGAAGCCGCAGGCAAGCCAACGGATAAACCTAATCTGGTGTGCGGCCCGGTACAAATCTGCTGGCATAAATTCGCCCGTTACTGGGATGTGGAGCTGCGTGAAATCCCTATGCGCCCCGGTCAGTTGTTTATGGATCCGAAACGCATGATTGAAGCCTGCGACGAAAACACCATCGGCGTGGTGCCGACTTTCGGCGTGACCTACACCGGTAACTATGAATTCCCGCAACCGCTGCATGATGCACTGGATAAATTCCAGGCCGACACCGGTATCGACATCGACATGCACATCGACGCCGCCAGCGGTGGCTTCCTGGCACCGTTCGTTGCCCCGGATATCGTCTGGGACTTCCGCCTGCCACGTGTGAAATCGATCAGTGCTTCAGGCCACAAATTCGGTCTGGCTCCGCTGGGCTGCGGCTGGGTTATCTGGCGTGACGAAGAAGCGCTGCCGCAGGAACTGGTATTCAACGTTGACTACCTCGGTGGTCAGATTGGCACTTTCGCCATCAACTTCTCCCGTCCGGCGGGCCAGGTAATTGCACAGTACTACGAGTTCTTGCGCCTCGGTCGTGAAGGCTATACCAAAGTACAGAACGCTTCCTACCAGGTAGCTGCCTATCTGGCAGATGAAATCGCCAAACTGGGGCCGTATGAGTTCATCTGTACGGGTCGCCCGGACGAAGGCATCCCGGCGGTTTGCTTCAAACTGAAAGATGGTGAAGATCCGGGATACACCCTGTATGACCTCTCTGAACGTCTGCGTCTGCGCGGCTGGCAGGTTCCGGCTTTCACTCTCGGCGGTGAAGCCACCGACATCGTGGTGATGCGCATTATGTGCCGTCGTGGCTTCGAAATGGACTTTGCTGAACTGTTACTGGAAGACTACAAAGCCTCCCTGAAATACCTCAGCGATCACCCGAAACTGCAGGGTATAGCCCAGCAGAACAGCTTTAAACACACCTGATAACATAATTTTGTAAAAACCGAATGCCCCGACCTTAAAAAACAGGTGGGGCATTCGGTTACTTATTAATGCAATAATATATTGGCTGTTTATTCATCGTGTTGATAAGATATATGTTATATGAATGTTATTAAGGGTGGCGAGACCGTTTAATATCACAATAAGGGATTATTTGCTTACTAATAATTTCCCTGCGTTTTTAACGCCTTTTTTTGTATTATAAATCCAGTTATCCAGCCCGACTATCATCACACATCATCATCCTGTTTTCCCGCTTCGTTTAAATTTATTTATCAATCAATTTGACTTAAGAGGGCGGCGTGCTACATTAATAAACAGTAATATGTTTATGTAATATTAAGCCGACTATGCAATCACTACATGGTAATTGTCTAATTGCGTACGCAAGACATAAATATATTCTCACCATGGTTAATGGTGAATATCGCTATTTTAATGGCGGTGAACTGGTTTTTGCGGATGCAAGTCAAATTCAAGTGGATAAGTGTGTCGAGAATTTTGTATTAGTTTCAAGGGACACGCTTTCATTATTTCTCCCGATGCTCAAGGAGGAGGCATTAAATCTTCATGCACATAAAAAAGTTCCTTCGTTACTCGTTCATCACTGTACCAGAGATATTCCTGTTTTTCAGGAGGTTGCGCAACTATCGCAGAATAAGAATCTGCGCTATGCAGAAATGCTCCGTAAAAGAGCATTAATCTTTGCGTTGTTATCTGTTTTCCTGGAGGACGAGCAGTTTATACCGCTGCTTCTGAACGTTTTGCAACCGAACATGCGAACACGAGTTTGTACGGTCATCAATAATAATATCGCCCATGAGTGGACATTAGCCCAAATCGCCAGCGAGCTGTTGATGAGTTCAAGCCTGTTAAAGAAAAAATTGCGCGAAGAAGGTACGTCATATTCACAGTTGCTTACTGAGTGTAGAATGCAACGTGCTTTGCAACTTATTGTTATACATGGTTTTTCAATTAAGCGAGTTGCAGTGTCCTGTGGTTATCACAGCGTGTCGTATTTCATTTACGTTTTTCGAAATTATTATGGGATGACGCCCACAGAGTATCAGGAGCGATCGGCACAAGGATTGCCGAACCGTGACTCGGCGGCAAGTATTGTTGCGCAAGGGAATTTTTACGGTACTAACTATTCTGCGGAAGAAATAAGATTATAGTTTTTACCCAGACATAAAAAAAACCCGGCATAGGGGACCGGGAAGAGGATAGTCTGCCGTCTCCAGACTAATAAACCGTTATAACACTCCCTGTTGGCACGGGAAACTTTGTGCTCTCAGTAAGTTAAATATAACTTTTACTGGAGATAAGATCAGCCATTTTTTTATAAACATAAGCTATGCGCTGTGTGAAAATATATTCTTCTTGCATTTTCTTATTATCAATTAACTGTTATGTCAAACTACTTTTTGGATAACTTTTGGTCCTACCAAATATGGCAGTTTATGCACGAAGAAGCGGTCTGGCATCATTTCATTAGTATACTGAAATTGAAATAATCGCAGTAATGAAATATAAGGGATAGTCATGACTCATGTCTGCTCGGTGATCCTCGTTCGTCGTTCATTGGATATTCATCATGAACAGCAAAAAATATCGTTGCACAACGAAAGTATTCTACTGCTGGATAAAAATTTGGCAGACGATTTTGCGTTTTGTTCACCGGATACACGACGACTGGATATCGATGAGCTGACAGTTTGCCATTACTTACAAAATATTCGTCAGTTACCGCGCAATTTAGGGTTACATAGCAAAGACCGTTTGTTAATTAACCAGTCCCCCCCCATGCCTCTGGTGACGGCGATTTTTGATAGTTTCAATGAATCCGGGGTAAATTCGCCGATAATGAGCAAGATGCTTTACCTTTCCTGTTTATCAATGTTTTCTCATAAGAAAGAACTTATCCCCTTACTTTTCAATAGTATCAGTACTGTTTCAGGAAAAGTTGAACGCCTTATTAGCTTTGATATCGCTAAACGTTGGTATCTACGCGATATCGCGGAAAGAATGTATACCAGCGAGAGTCTCATCAAAAAAAAGTTGCAGGATGAAAATACCTGTTTCAGTAAAATATTACTCGCCTCCAGGATGTCGATGGCCAGACGATTACTCGAGTTACGTCAAATTCCTCTACATACTATTGCAGAAAAATGTGGGTATAGCAGTACGTCGTACTTTATAAACACATTTCGACAATATTATGGTGTAACGCCACATCAGTTTGCGCAACATTCGCCAGGTACCTTTTCCTGACATATTTCGCATTTGAATATTGGTCAGGATCTCACACGTGCTTCATGTGAAACTCTTCCCTGATGATTTCTGCCGGGCTACCGGCTAGTTCTCTTTCGCAGTATGCCATGCGGTATAGGTATTTTCAGGAGGAAAAGACTCGGCATGTTTGGGATTATTAAGCTGACAATTCATACGATTACGGGAATGTGGGTCAGTATTGTGCTGTTCAAATTGATGACGAATGGCTGGAGTGGTTTTTACTTTCAGTGCTGTGTACTAAGCCTGGTATTCCTGACGGTTAGCTGGTTGTTGAGTGGTGAATGGTTAGCAGGAAAGAGTAAGGCTGAACCCTCACGTTCAACCTTACTCTCATTTACACGTTACGCTTTTTTAAAGCGGGCAAAGAGATGTTCCACTACAACGAAAAAGACTGGAACGAAGTAAATGGCCAGCACTGTTGCGGCAAACATCCCGCCCATCACGCCGGTACCTACCGCGTTTTGCGCGCCAGAACCTGCGCCGTGGCTGATTACCAGCGGCAACACGCCGAGAATAAAGGCCAGAGAGGTCATCAGGATTGGGCGTAAACGCATCCGCGCCGCTTCGATGATTGCCTCTATCGGCGTTTTCCCTTCTTTCTGCATCATCTCAACGGCAAATTCGACGATCAGGATGGCGTTCTTGGCGGAAAGCCCGATGGTAGTCAGCAAACCAACCTGGAAGTAGACGTCATTACTTAAGCCGCGCAGATCGGTGGCCAGTAATGCGCCAACGACACCTAACGGTACAACCAACATCACCGAGAACGGAATTGACCAGCTCTCATAAAGTGCGGCAAGGGCGAGGAACACCACGACCAGTGAAATGGCATACAGCGCGGGAGCCTGGTTTGAGGATAACGCTTCCTGATACGACAGTCCGGTCCACGAGTAGCCGACGCCTGCCGGAAGTTTAGCGACCAGGTCTGCCATAAATTTCATAGCGTCACCGGTACTTTTCCCGGCCGCCGCTTCACCTAAAATCTCCATTGACGGGATGCCGTTGTAGCGTTCCAGTCGCGGTGAACCATAGGTCCATTCGGTAGACGAATAGGCCGAAAGCGGTGCCATCGTGCCAGAGGCGTTGCGTACATACCACTGGTTGATGTTATCCGGCAACATACGGAACGGCGTGCCTGCCTGGACATACACTTTTTTCACCCGCCCCTGGTTGAGGAAGTCGTTCACGTAGCTGCTGCCGAAGGCGGTGGAAATTGTCTGGTTGATATCAGACAGCGTCACACCCATTGCCTCGGCTTTCGCGGCGTTGACGTTCACTTTGAACATCGGCGTATCTTCCAGTCCGTTCGGGCGTACCCCGGTGACCTGATTCGGTGATTGCGCTGCCAGTGATAATAGCTCGTTTCGCGCCTGGGTCAGTTTTTCGTGCCCTAAGTTGCCGTTGTCCAGCAGTTCCATATCAAAACCTGACGCGGTACCCAGTTCAGCCACCGCGGGTAAGTTGAACGGGAAGACGACGGCTTTATTGATACTGCTTAACGCAATCATTGCCCGCTGAATGATCGCGGTAACCGAGTTTTCCTCACCGACACGTTCAGACCACGGTTTGAGGCTGATAAACGCCAGACCGTTGTTTTGCCCCTGGCCACTGAAGCCAAAGCCGCCAACGGTAAACACCGACTGAACATTATCTTTCTCTTTTGTCAGATAATAATCAGTCACCTGTTGCAGCACTTTCGTGGTGTTAACCATGGTTGCACCGGAAGGTAACTGCGCGGTGGTCATAAATACCCCCTGATCCTCTTCTGGTAAGAAAGAGGTCGGCGTACGCAGGAACAGCACTGCCATCCCGGCGCAAATCAGCAGGTAGACCACCATGTAGCGACCGGTACAACGCAACAGCGAGCGGGTGCTATCGGTATAGTGATGAGTCGATTTTTCAAACAGCGTGTTGAAGCGTGCGAACAGGGCGTTAGGTTTGTGACCGCCTTCCGGCGCGGCTTTCAGAATGGTGGCGCACAGGGCAGGGGTCAGGCTCATTGCGACAAATACTGAAAGCAGCATCGAGGAGATCAGCGTGATGGAGAACTGACGATAAATTTCCCCGGTCGCGCCGCTCATAAAGGCCATTGGCATAAACACCGCGGAAAGCACAACGGCAATCCCGACCAGAGCGCGTTGGATTTGCCCCATGGATTTATGCGTTGCTTCCTTCGGCGGCAGTTTATCCTCCGCTATCACGCGCTCGACGTTTTCTACCACCACGATGGCGTCATCCACCAACAACCCTATCGCCAGCACCATCCCGAACATGGTGAGGGTGTTGATGGTGAAACCGACCGCCGACAAGATCGCAAACGTCCCGAGAATAACCACCGGTACGGCAATCGTCGGGATGATTGTGGCACGGAAATTCTGCAAAAACAGATACATGACCAGGAAGACGAGGATGATAGCCTCAACCAGTGTTTTGAAAACTTCCTGAATAGAAATTTCGATAAACGGCGTCGTGTCGTAAGGATAAACCGTCTTCAGACTTGCGGGGAAATAGGCTGATAGGCGGTTTAGCTCCTCTTTGACTGCCCGTGAGGTATCCAGGGCATTTGCTCCGGTAGCCAGTTTGATGGCGATCCCGGCAGCAGGTTTGCCGTTATAGCGCGCCACGGTGGAATAATCTTCCGCCCCAAGTTCGACGCGGGCGACATCACGCAGCAGCACTTGCGAGCCATCTTGCTGAACTTTCAACAGGATTTTGCCAAATTCTTCCGGCGTTTGCAGACGCGTCTGCACAATGATCGAGGCGTTCAGTTGCTGGTCTGCCGCCTGTGGCATGCCACCCAGTTGACCACCAGAAATCTGGTTGTTTTGCACCTTAATCTGGGAAATAACATCGGAAGGTACCAGGTTGTATTTATTGAGTTTTTGCGGGTCCAGCCAGATACGCATGGCATACTCGGAACCAAAGAGTTGTACGCTACCAACGCCCGCGGTACGGCTTAGCGGGTCTTTGATATTAGACGCTACATAGTCCGCGATATCGTACTGGTTGAGACTGCCGTTATCAGAAATGAACGCCGCTACCATCAGGATATTACTGCTCGACTTATCGACGCTAATCCCCTGCTGCTGCACCGCTTCAGGTAATGAAGGCATAGCGAGTTGCAGTTTATTTTGCACCTGAACCTGCGCGATATCAGGCGATGTCCCCGTCTCAAAGGTCAGAGTGATGGAGGCATTACCCGCCGCATCGCTGGTTGAAGACATGTACATCAGGCCATCAAGCCCATTCATATTTTGCTCAATCACCTGAGTGACCGAGTCTTCTACCGTTTGCGCATCGGCACCCGGATAGGTTGCGCTGACGGTAATGGTTGGTGGCGCAATCTGCGGATATTGCGCAACCGGTAAGTTCATGATCGCCAGACCACCTGCAAGCATCATAATAATGGCAAGTACCCAGGCAAAAACCGGGCGATCAATAAAATAGTTAGCCATGAAAGTCCCCTTAAGCCTGCAACGTTATTGTTTCGATTCGGTGCTGGCGTTTTCCTGGCTGGAGGAAATTGCACGTGCTTTGATACCCGGATGAATACGTTGCAAACCGGAAACGATCACCCGATCGCCAGCCTGCAAACCAGAAGTGACAACCCACTGGTCGCCGATGGCTTTGCTGGCTTCAATTTCGCGTAGCTGCACGACATCGTCTTTATCCAGAATGAGCGCCGTTGCTTTACCCTGGGCGTTGTGGGTGACGCCTTCCTGCGGCACCAGTAATACATTCTGGCGGCTACCTTCATCCACTAATGCCGTGACATACATGCCAGGCAGCAAGTCACCATTTGGGTTGGGGAAAATCGCCCGTAACGTCACGGAGCCCGTGGTTTCATCCACCGTCGGGTCGGAGAATTTCAGCGTGCCGGTCTGGCCGTAACGTTTACCATTTTCCAGATTGAGCTGTACTGGCGTACTGCCCTGAACCTGTTTGATTTGCCCACTGGCGACCTCTTCTTTCATGCGCAAAAAATCCTGCACCGACTGAGTGAGATCGACATAAATCGGGTCCAGACGTTGTACGGTAACCAGCGAATCTGCCTGATTAGCGGTAACGAGTGCGCCGACGGTCACCGACGATTTCCCGCTGACGCCCGTAATCGGCGAGGTGACATTTGCGTATTGCAGGTTGATCGTCGCCTGTTCAACAGCCGCTTTGGCGACGGTGACATTGGCTTCTGCTTCATTCAGCTGGGTGCGCGCGGTGTCGTAATCCTGACGGCTAACGTAGTTGGTCTTCAGCAACGATGCCTGGCGGTTAAAGGTGATGCGGGCATTGCTGGCGGTAGAGAGCGCTTTCGCCAGCGTGCCTTTGGCGGAGTTCAGCTCGGCCTGTAAAGGTGCAGGATCAATCTGATACAGCGAATCGCCCTGGTTCACTTTATCGCCTTCGATAAAGTTGCGTTTAATGATAATACCGCCCACCTGAGGGCGTATCTCGGCAACTTCATAAGGAACGGTTCTACCAGGCAATTCGCTCAACACATTGACCGAACCGGGGGAGAGTGTGACGACACCGACCTCAGGCGTCATGGCGGCGGCGTTTTCCGTCGATTTGTCATCGCAGGCGGTGAGCATCGCGCCGCAGAATAACAACGGTATTAACAGTTTTCTTCTTCTGTTCATTTTAGTCCCTGAAAATTCTTGAGATATAACGGTTCTTTAAATTGCGCGCGAGGAGAGGTATGAGGGATTTACAGACCAGCGGCATAGTGGGGTTGTCAGCCAGTAAGATGGGATGCAAGCACAGTGATCGACATGGTGAGGTCAACGACAAAAAAAATGTTGCCGTTCTGCCAACAGTTCCTGCCAGCATTCGGGCAACGAAGGGTTCTACTGGTGGATACACATACCAGGGGAATAAAGTCGTTTTCGCCTCTCCTTTAGTCATCACCGGGGATAATGAAATCAGCATCTGCATCCCTCTTCATGCCTGCCATCATTTTCAGTTAATTATGTCCTGACTAAAAATAAGATGTGATACCCAGGGTGACGATGTCGCTCATACGTCTTAGTTTCAGCTTGTACATAATGTTGAATTTCTGAATCTTTAATGTTTGTTGCGAAATATTGAGCGTTGACGTGATATTGCTTTCGTTTTTGTTTTTCAGAATCAGCTGCATAATTTTGAACTGATTATGTGAAAAACATAATTGTGAATTCTTATGGGGCAAGTGTTTACCATAAGTAATCTCAAGAAGATTTTTGATACTTTCTTTGCGGCTGACAAAATAAATAGGCGCTTTAGCTTTTAGTTTACTGATGTGATAAGGTGCCAAAACAATAATTCTCTCGGCGTCTAATTTCTCCAGAAATTTAATCGCTTCTTCATCAAGGATATGGTTGTGATAGGTATCAATGATAACCTTGAAGGGTTTATTACCTACTTTTTTGATCTCTGACAGGGAATTGATTTTTATCATTTCGTGATTATCTTTCAACTGCCAAAAGCCCTGTAAAAGAAAAGAATCTTTCGTCATGAGAAAAATCATAACTTGCTCCTTAGCCGTTATCGTTTCGAACATGTCATCCTTTTCATTATTTACATCCCTGTCCGAATCGTTGTTCAATATAGTAAACGCCTATAAGAACCTTGCCCTTCGTGAACTAATACGTCTATTAACACTAATCAATACTTCAGATTTATCCATCACGCACTCCATATATTGATCCTAAGTAAAATTCCTGGTTGTTATCAGATTGTAAACTGCAAGCAAAAAATTAACGTTTGCGGATTACTGCCCAAGAATAAGTTATCAATAACCAGTTTGTGATCTCTGAAGAATATTACTAAAGTTAAAATGTAATCCGATTTAAATATCGAGTCTCCTTGTTTCGACTTAAGCTGGCAATTGGATTGCCAGCTTTCTTTTAACGCATTGAAATTACCTGAGTAAATAACTCATTCATGTCTTCAGGTTTTTATATAGCGTCTGGAGACACGGATATTTATGCAATGTAATCAACGCCAGTTGCAAAAAAATGAACCCGGATTACTTATTTAACCGCCCATAGCATCAACGTTTACGGAACTCTTTGTTCACTTTCCCACAGCACTTTTAAAACATTAAACCTGACTACGGAAAATATCAGCCATGATAATGTTTGAAATGGCTAATTTGCCATGCAATGAAAAAAATCAGATAAAATTCAGTAGGTTGAAATACTCATCAGCAGGTAATTATTTCAATGATAGCGCGCAATTGATCTAAAATGCTGTGTAGCGGAGAGAGTATTAATTGGATCATAGTCACATCAAGTGACTATGATCCAGGTGGCAATAGGGATAATTATTGCTTTTTAACAAACAAACTGGCGAAGCTGAACAGGCTAGCGGCGCTAAATATCAGTTCAATTCCCACTAGTGTGGAAACCAGCGTTACAGAAACCATCGGCGTTGCACCAAGGAATATCCAGGCAATGACGATATCCAGCACACCAATAACGAGCTGTAGCCAACTGCCTTTCATTGAACGCTGACGATACCAACTCATCAGGCGAATAACTCCTGCCACACAGAACAAACCGGCAATAAATGCCGCAATGGCAAAAATGCCCAGCTCCGGTGCGCGGATGAAGAAATAGCCGATCAATAAATAGGCGACTGCGACGAGGAAACCGGATAATACCGGCCAGAAATTATGACTGCGGTTGCTGAATAGCCCGACAATAAGCGCAATGCCCGAGCAGATTAATAATGCACCCACTACTGTGCTTAAAATATCGCCAGAGACGAACGGAAAACTGATACACAGCAACCCGACGATAAACAGCAGCACGGCAATAAACTGGATTGCTCTGCGATGTTTTTTAAGCATCTCCAGATCAAACTTCAAAATTGTTGCCTTATCTATATATAACATAGAACCACCCTATAAAATTAAGAAGAAAATCCCCTGCTATCAATCTATGCCAAAAACGCGTCTAAGAATGCAGTCGATTTAATAAAAATTTCCTAATTACAGTATCAGATGCATCTGTAACTCATTGTATTGAAATAAAAATATCTGATTTTGATATTTTCCATCAACATGACATATACAGAAAACCAGGTTATAACCTCAGTGTCGAAATTGATTCGTGACGGCTCTTTCACTTTATAGTTGAGGATATTACGATGAAAAAAGTATTAGGCGTTATTCTTGGTGGTCTGCTTCTTCTGCCAGTGGTCAGCAATGCAGCGGATGCACAAAAAGCAGCTGATAACAAAAAACCGGTCAACACCTGGACCTGTGAAGATTTTCTGGCTGTGGACGAATCCTTCCAGCCAACTGCAGTTGGTTTTGCTGAAGCACTGAACAATAAAGATAAACCAGAAGATGCGGTTTTAGATGTTCAGGGTATTGCAACCGTAACCCCAGCGATCGTTCAGGCTTGTACTCAGGATAAACAAGCCAACTTTAAAGATAAAGTTAAAAGCGAATGGGACAAAGTTAAGAAAGATATGTAATTCCGGGAATACGTTACATCGTACTTCCTTGCATATTGAACAGGTAGGAATACCTTCTTCAAAAGCAGCTATTCCTTCTGTTCATATTTAATCTCTATATTGAATGGGTTACAAAATGAATATTTCATCTCTCCGTAAAGCGTTTATTTTTATGGGCGCTGTAGCGGCTTTGTCACTGGTGAACGCACAATCTGCGCTGGCAGCCAATGAATCCGCTAAAGATATGACTTGCCAGGAATTTATTGATCTGAATCCAAAAGCAATGACACCGGTTGCGTGGTGGATGCTGCATGAAGAAACAGTTTATAAAGGTGGTGATACTGTTACTTTAAATGAAACCGATCTTACTCAAATTCCTAAAGTGATCGAATACTGCAAAAAAAATCCGCAGAAAAATTTGTATACTTTCAAAAATCAAGCATCTAATGACTTGCCGAATTAATGGGGCACAAGTAAAAAGGAGTAGCAAGTTGAGCCATCTTGCTGCTCCTTTTTGCATTTTTATATGACAGCAGAATTTATTATACGTCTTATACTCGCGGCAATTGCCTGTGGCGCTATTGGCATGGAAAGGCAAATGCGCGGCAAAGGAGCAGGGTTACGCACACATGTATTAATTGGCATGGGAAGCGCCCTGTTTATGATTGTTTCGAAATATGGTTTTGCTGACGTGCTGTCTTTAGATCACGTCGGACTGGACCCCAGCCGTATTGCTGCTCAGGTGGTGACGGGCGTCGGGTTTATCGGTGCAGGTAACATTCTCGTTCGTAACCAAAATATTGTAGGTCTGACGACGGCAGCGGATATCTGGGTGACCGCCGCCATTGGTATGGTTATTGGTAGCGGTATGTACGAACTGGGCATTTATGGTTCAGTGATGACCTTACTGGTGCTGGAAGTCTTCCATCAATTAACCTTCCGCCTGATGAATAAAAATTACCATTTACAGCTGACATTAGTGAACGGTAATACGGTATCAATGCTCGACTGGTTTAAGCAGCAAAAAATAAAAACGGATTTAGTTTCGTTGCAGGAAAATGAAGATCATGAAGTGGTCGCCATTGATATCCAGCTTCATGCCACGACGTCGATAGAAGATCTGTTGCGATTATTAAAAGGTATGGCAGGGGTGAAAGGCGTTTCAATTAGCTAATCTATATAGTTATTTATTCGCAGGAGTACCAGAGCGGTACTCCTGTTGGTTTTAATGATCGAGGACGATCAGTGGTGAATGGTTGGCAGGATCTTTAAGTACGGTAATATTCGCGCCGTAGAGCATTGTCAGCGCCTGCTGTGTCAATACGTCCTGCGGTTTACCATTTGCGATAACCTTTCCTTTTTGCATTAATACAACACGGTCTGCATAACGCGCGGCAAGATTTAGATCGTGCAATACGCAGCAAACATTGAACTGCCGTTCGTGAACTAGCTGGCGTAATAAACGAAACAAGTGCTGCTGATGGTGAATATCCAGCGCCGAAGTTGGTTCATCAAGAAATAACCATTTCGGTGAGGGAGTTGGTTCCCAGAGTTGCACCAGCAGGCGCGCTAATTGCACGCGCTGTTGTTCACCACCGGATAATTGCCGATAGTCGCGGTTTGCTAACGCCTGACAGTCACATAACGCCATTATTTGTGCTGTTTCATTATCCTGATTACCAGTACGATGCGGATGCCGCCCCATCTGGATAACTTCTTGTACGCTGAATGGAAACGCCATGTGGCTATTTTGACGCATCACGGCCCGGTGTTTCGCCAGTTCAGTAATCGACCATTCATTTAATGGCTTATTAAACAACCGACATTCGCCGCTATCAGGTTGAAGATAGCCGGTTAACTGGCGAAGCAGCGTAGATTTTCCCGCACCATTAGGGCCGAGAATGGCAACAATTTCCCCACCGGGAAAAGTCAGCGAGACATTATCAGTCAGACGCCGCCCCTGAAGGCTATAAACCAGATTCTGGGCGCTGATCATGTGATCCTCCGGTTGCGCAGAATCAACCACATAAAATAAGGGCCACCAAGCAGGCTGGTTAATAATCCCACGGGCATTTCTGCTGGCTGTACCAGTGTGCGGGCAAGCGTGTCTGCCATCAGCAATAAACAGGCTCCGGCGAGGGCGGAGCAAGGGATTAGCCAGCGGTGATTTGCCCCGGTAGTCATACGAATCAGATGCGGGATCACCAGGCCAATAAAGCCGATAATGCCGCTTACCGATACGGCGGCACCAACGAGCAGTGAGCTCACTAACAGTAATTGCTGGCGTTTACGCTTAACGTTCACGCCGAGGTAGTGGGCTTCTTCATCACCGAGCTGCAGTAAATTCAGCGTTCCGGCGAGACAAGTTGTTGCAATAATGGCCGGTAGGATGAATGAACTGGCAACCAATAACGTCGGCCATTGCGCCTGTCCAAGATTGCCCATCATCCACAATGTGAGTTGTCGTAGCTGCTGCTCATCGCCGATATAGCTCAGGATGCCGATCGCTGCGCCGCACAGGGCATTGATGGCGATACCGGCGAGTAATAATTGCATCATGCTGCCATCGCGATGGCGCTGCGTGATGAGAAAAATGATGGTGCAGACCACTAAACTTCCGGCAATGGCAAACACCATTTGCTCATAGAGCACCAGCACCACTGGGAAGGAAAAGGGCAGCACAATAGCAACGCCAACCATTAATGCAGAACCGCTACTGACGCCGAGTAATCCAGGGTCAGCCATTGGGTTGCGAAAAAGCCCCTGCATAATTACCCCGGCGGTTGCCAACGCTGCACCTACCAGCACCGCCAGCAAAACCCGTGGTAGACGAATATTGAGCCAGATATCGCGGTATTCCTCATCAAAAAGGGCATCAAAACTGATCTTTAACGCTCCCTGACTGGCACCGAACAGCACCAGAGCTAGCAATAATAGTGATAGCCCCATAAAGACCCTGGCGGAAGAGAGTGAATCCTTGAGCACGCAAAACTCCGTTACGACATTACGGCGCGGAGATTCCGCGCCGGGGGATCACGCCGGTTTCAGGTCCGGTTCAATCAGACTGTAGACCTGCTGGTTAAGTGCTGGCGCATTTGCCAGTTCATGGATATGTGCGGCGACATCGGCACGGTTAACAAAACCATGACACTCCTGATTTTGTATCCGTTGTGCTTTGCCCGTTGCCGCACCATCAAGCAGACCGCCAGGGCGGAGAATGGCGTAATCAAGCTGGCTGGTTTGCAACCAGCTTTCCGCCAGCGTTTTTTCCCGTACCGCCTGACCAAACGCAGCCTTTGCCCGCTCCGATAAAAACGGCCAGCTATCGCCACATCCCAAAGAGGTCACCAGAATCATGCGACTGATGCCGGCCTTTTCGGCCTCATCAATCACTGTTCTGTGTGCCAGATAATCCTGAGCTCCGCCCATTGTTGAGATGATAAGCGCATCCGGGCCAGCTGCGCGGCAAGCAGCCGCGACTACGCTGGCATCACAGGCGTCGCCTGTAAAAACCTGTACGCCTTGTTGCGCCAGTTTCGTGGCGGCATCAGCATGACGAATGACAGCAACGACCGGACGTTGTTCCGCCAGCGCCAGTTCAAGCGTTCTGGCACCCACACCTTTTCCGCCTGCGCCAAAGAGTAGCCACGGCGTCATCAGGCGTGTTCCTTTAACGATGCTGCCAGAGCATGGAAGGCGCTGACTTGTTCGCTCAGGAGCTGACGATGGTCATCCCTGCCGAGGAAGATTTTCAGCATTGCGCTGCCTTCTTTGTTGAAAAAGAGAATGGATGCGGTGTCCATGCCCATAAATTTACGTTCGATCAAGGCAATATGTGTGCAGTTTTCTGCTTTGATATGCCCGGACATGCCGTGCTTTCCGCGTAGGTTGAAATAGCCGTGGCGATGGAAACCCGAAGGCAGTTCGCCGCTAAATTCGAGGATTACATCGGCAGTATGTACTAACGTGGTGACGTTGCCCCATTCGCAGACGGTATCCCAGACAGTATCGAATTTATCGCCTGACACTACGGTAGAGGAGGGTAGATTTCTCACTACTTCCAGCAGTGTGGTGTTGTATTGTTCGGCTACCACCTCCAGCGTACCGTCCGGCTCCGTTTTCAAAAATTCTTGTAACGAGACATGGCTCATAAATCACTCCTGTTATGGTTTTTCACGCACAATCGTTGGCGCATTAAGTGCCTGAATTAGTTCATTAAGAGACTGCAAAATATTGCTTGCCCAGAAACGACCTTCATTAGTCAGCCGCAGGCAAGTTGAAGCATCGCGGCTTAAGCCTTTTTGGTGCCATTGAGCCAGTAACGGCGCGAGTTTTTCGGCATGTGGCGTAAGTTCATCCAGCGGTACACGCGCTGTTTCAACACCTGACTGCAAGGTATGACGCCATTGCGCATTACGTTCGGCGTTACGCATGATCATCATCAGCGGTTTTTTGCCTGCCGCGACGGATTCATGCCAGGTCTGAAGACTGCGTTCGTTCATCCAGGAGTAACCATTAATCGAACCGCCGGCTCCGGAACCAAAGGCCAGACAATCGGCACCTTGTTTAATCAGCAGGTTATAGAGATTGCGTTCGCGTGTGGTACGGCCCCAGTGGCTGTTACTGATACAGCGCCAACCAGCTTCGTCCATGAAGTCACACCCTTGCAGATAAAGATCGCGTCGTTCTGCCGGAGAGGGCACGGTAGTACGCCCATTTTCCACGGCTTTGCCCAGCGGTGTATTGGGCAGGACATTGAGCGCATAGAGATCGACGCCGTCGAGACCGATATCGCGGGCAATAGTCAGATCTTCTCCCCAGGTTTGCGCATCCTGACCCGGCAGGCCAAACAGAAGGTCACAGACCACCGCAGCACGGTCGCGTTTGACCAGGCTTTCCATAAACGCAATGGCGGTTGGGCCATCCGAGGTGCGGGCCATTTTCTTACGGATTTTGCTGTTAAACGACTGAATACCAATTGAGAAGCGGTTTGCTCCTGCATCAAGGCAAGCATCGATTCGCTCAGCGTCAAAATTCAGTACCCGGCCTTCGATAGTGATTTCACAATCAGGGGCCAGTGGCAGCTTTTCTCGTAATGTGGTGATAATTCTGGCCAAATCGTGTGCCGAAAGCGCGGAAGGCGTGCCGCCACCGAAATAGACCGCGTGGATGGGGGCAGACTGATGCAATACGCTGTCCGCTTCCATTTCTATTTCACGAATCAGGGCGTCGGTATAATGAGCACACGCATCTTCATTAAAACGGTTCTGATAAAAACCACAAAACGTGCAGTGTGTTGCACAAAAAGGAATGTGTAGATAAACCAGTCGCTTACGTGGTGATACCGTTTGATTGAGCATCTCTTGCCAGGTCTGTGCCAGTTGCTCTTTGGCAACTGGAATGGCCCCACGAAACGGCATCATGGCGCGCCTGTCTTTAAATGGCTGATCACCGTCTAAAGCAAAATGTGGCGTGAGATCCAGGGGGTTATTTGTGTTCATTCGTCTGATTTAAATCCATTTATTGTGGCCAAAGCTGCTGGTGTAAAGACTCAACGACATCAGCAATACGCGGACCCATTCCCAGAATCAGGTTTTGATCAACGGTGATAATGCGCTGGTTTTTCCATGCGGCAGTGTGGGTAATTCCGGCAATAGAACGTAGCCGGTTAATATCGCCATCGACCATTTGTGAGGTTACGACAATCACTTCTGGATTAGCCGCAATCAGTGATTCTGCACTGTAGCTTTTGTACTGCTGGTGGGTTGCGACGTTTTCTGCTCCGGCAAGCGAAAGAATGGCGTCCGCGACGCTGCCTTTACCGGCAACCTGTGGCGCACTTCCGCCTGCGGAGAGAATAAACATGGCTTTAACCGGGGCTTTTTTGGCCGCCACGTTTTGCTGTACTCGCTCCAGGCGTTGGTTGATCTGTGTCACCAGCGCCTCGCCTTGTTCAGGAACCTGTAGCGTTTTTGCCAGTTGGCGAATGTTGGCGTACATCTGCTCAAGGGTGGCAGGCACACGCGGCAGGGTGACGACGTTGACTTTCTGCGCTCGTAGTTGGTCGAGCACAATTTGTGGCCCGGCATCCTGCCAGGTAATTACGCTATCCGGGCGAAGTGACAAAATGCCTTCGCTGCTGAGTTGTTTCCAGTAGCCAATATGCGGCAGTTTGGCGGTTTCTGGTGGATAAGATGTCGTTTCATCGACACCAACCACGCGTTCGCCAGCGCCCATCGCGTAGATTAGCTCCGTCAGCGATCCTCCTGCGACCACGATACGTTCGGCAGCCGTTACGCTAAAAGCCCAGCTAAGAGCCAGTACTGCCGTAAACAATTTTTTTCGTTTTACCGCGGTCTTCGCGGCAGAGGCCACGGCTGAAATACATAACGTCAGTGGGGAAAAAAGAAACGGCCTGGTGATGATCCTTGGCATAATATGAGAACTCTTATCAAATTGAGAATGATCATGATTATCATTTGAGTTATATATGAAATACAACCGTCGATTCAATACGCAAGGCGTTACAAGCGTATTTATTTTTGATTTTTATCAAGATGCTTCGTCAGCTAACGTTCTTGTTACCGACTAAATTTCAGCGCGGGAAAAAGCTGAGAACCCAGAGATATCGCGGCTTGCAGAGCAAAGAGAAGAGAAAATTATCACTGTTAACGACAAAGTTTAGTGATGAGGTTATGGGGGAATAACCATAAAAACAAAGTGGTTTCCAGGGCGCAGGATAGGTTTCATAACCCCCTGTTTATTGTGTTAATGGCGGTTAAAAAAAGCTTGATCATAAAAAATTGATCGATAATAATTCTCATTATCACGTTCGCGCTTAACAAAACACGACCATATGGATAACAAAACCATAGCATTTGCAAGGGATAACGCACAGCGCTCTTCACTCCTGATGGGGCATATCGTTTTGCCTGATAAAGAGGGCGTGCTTTTGCGTATTTGCCGAGATACCAGGCAATTTCATGGGATATAAACGCCTGTAAACTCACCCGGCGAATATTATCGCTCTGAATTTTAAATAAATTTATTTCTCGCAAGCCACCCCGGTATTAACCCAGGCAGCCAGCATTTTTTATTTTCCTCATGGAGAATCGCTATGTCACGTCCGCAATTTACCTCGTTGCGTTTGAGTTTGTTGGCTTTGGCTGTTTCTGCCACCTTGCCAACGTTTGCTTTTGCTACTGAAACCATGACCATTACGGCAACGGGGAATGCCCGTAGTTCCTTCGAAGCGCCTATGATGGTCAGCGTCATCGACACTTCCGCTCCTGAAAATCAAACGGCTACTTCAGCCACCGATCTGCTGCGTCATGTTCCTGGAATTACTCTTGATGGTACCGGACGAACCAACGGTCAGGATGTAAATATGCGTGGCTATGATCATCGCGGCGTGCTGGTTCTTGTCGATGGTGTTCGCCAGGGAACGGATACCGGACACCTGAATGGTACTTTTCTCGATCCGGCGCTGATCAAGCGTGTTGAGATTGTTCGCGGACCTTCAGCATTACTGTATGGCAGTGGCGCGCTGGGTGGGGTGATCTCCTACGATACGGTCGATGCAAAAGATTTATTGCAGGAAGGACAAAGTAGTGGTTTTCGTGTCTTTGGTACTGGTGGCACGGGGGACCATAGCCTGGGATTAGGCGCGAGCGCGTTTGGGCGAACTGAAAATCTGGATGGTATTGTGGCCTGGTCCAGTCGCGATCGGGGTGATTTACGCCAGAGCAATGGTGAAACCGCGCCGAATGACGAGTCCATTAATAACATGCTGGCGAAAGGGACCTGGCAAATTGATTCAGCCCAGTCTCTGAGCGGTTTAGTGCGTTACTACAACAACGACGCGCGTGAACCAAAAAATCCGCAGACCGTTGAGGCTTCTGAAAGCAGCAACCCGATGGTTGATCGTTCAACAATTCAACGCGATGCGCAGCTTTCTTATAAACTCGCCCCGCAGGGCAACGACTGGTTAAATGCAGATGCAAAAATTTACTGGTCGGAAGTCCGTATTAATGCGCAAAACACGGGGAGTTCCGGCGAGTATCGTGAACAGATAACAAAAGGAGCCAGGCTGGAGAACCGTTCCACTCTATTTGCCGACAGTTTCGCTTCTCACTTACTGACATATGGCGGTGAGTATTATCGTCAGGAACAACATCCGGGCGGCGCGACGACGGGCTTTCCGCAAGCAAAAATCGATTTTAGCTCTGGCTGGCTACAGGATGAGATCACCTTACGCGATCTGCCGATTACCCTGCTTGGCGGAACCCGCTATGACAGTTATCACGGTAGCAGCGACGGCTACAAAGATGTTGATGCTGACAAATGGTCATCTCGTGCGGGGATGACTATCAACCCGACCAACTGGCTGATGTTATTTGGCTCATATGCCCAGGCATTCCGCGCCCCGACGATGGGCGAAATGTATAACGATTCTAAGCACTTCTCGATTGGTAGCTTCTATACCAACTATTGGGTGCCAAACCCGAACTTACGTCCGGAAACTAACGAAACTCAGGAGTACGGTTTTGGGCTGCGTTTTGATGACCTGATGTTGTCCAATGATGCCCTGGAATTTAAAGCCAGCTACTTTGATACCAAAGCGAAGGATTACATCTCCACGACTGTCGATTTCGCGGCTGCGACAACTATGTCGTATAACGTCCCGAACGCCAAAATCTGGGGCTGGGATGTGATGACGAAATATACCACTGATCTGTTTAGCCTTGATGTGGCCTATAACCGTACCCGCGGCAAAGACACCGATACCGGGGAATATATTTCCAGTATTAACCCGGATACCGTTACCAGCACCCTGAATATTCCGATCGCTCACAGTGGCTTCTCTGTTGGTTGGGTCGGTACGTTTGCCGATCGCTCAACACATATCAGCAGCAGTTACAGCAAACAACCTGGCTATGGTGTGAATGATTTCTACGTCAGTTATCAAGGGCAGCAGGCGCTCAAAGGTATGACCACTACTCTGGTATTGGGCAACGCCTTCGACAAAGAGTACTGGTCGCCGCAAGGCATCCCACAGGATGGTCGTAACGGAAAAATTTTCGTGAGTTATCAATGGTAATCATCTGCCCCGATATTTCGGGGCATTTATCTGGAAGGAAGAGAGACAATGAACCACTACACACGCTGGCTTGAGTTAAAAGAACAAAATCCCGGAAAGTACGCGCGTGACATCGCAGGTTTAATGAATATTAGCGAAGCAGAACTGGCATTTGCGCGCGTCACGCACGATGCGTGGCGGATGTGCGGCGATATCCGTGACATTCTGGCGGCGCTCGAAAGTGTTGGCGAGACCAAATGTATTTGTCGTAATGAATATGCAGTCCATGAGCAAGTTGGTGCGTTCACAAACCAGCATTTAAACGGACATGCCGGATTGATCCTCAATCCGCGCGCGCTGGATTTGCGTCTGTTTCTCAATCAATGGGCCAGTGTTTTCCACATCAAAGAAAATACGACTCGTGGCGAACGCCAGAGTATTCAGTTCTTTGATCATCAGGGCGATGCATTACTAAAAGTTTA
Source organism: Escherichia sp. KS167_9B (assembly GCF_030295215.1). Taxonomy (NCBI): domain Bacteria; kingdom Pseudomonadati; phylum Pseudomonadota; class Gammaproteobacteria; order Enterobacterales; family Enterobacteriaceae; genus Escherichia; species Escherichia sp. KS167_9B. Next base: position 4,213,366 of record NZ_AP025754.1, on the reverse strand, counting down.
TGCCACCGACAATACCGATATGGCGGCATGGAGTGAGCTTCTGGCACGGTTTATCACCGATGAGAATACGCCGCTTGAGTTAAAAGCCGTTGATGCGCCAGTTGTTCAAAAGCGAGCCGATGCCAGTGTGGTCGAGCAAGAGTGGCGGGCGATGACCGACGTTCATCAGTTTTTTACGTTGCTCAAGCGCCACAACCTGACGCGCCAACAGGCGTTCAATCTGGTGGCAGATGATTTGGCCTGCAAAGTATCCAACAGTGCGTTGGCGCAAATTCTTGAATCTGCACAGCAGGATGGCAATGAAATCATGGTGTTTGTTGGCAACCGTGGCTGCGTACAGATTTTCACTGGCGTGGTAGAAAAAGTGGTGCCAATGAAAGGTTGGCTGAATATTTTTAACCCGACGTTTACTCTTCATCTATTAGAAGAGAGCATTGCTGAAACCTGGGTAACCCGTAAACCTGCTAGTGACGGTTATGTGACCAGTCTGGAATTGTTTGCCCATGATGGTACGCAGATAGCGCAACTTTATGGTCAACGTACAGAAGGCGAACAGGAGCAAGCGCAATGGCGTAAGCAAATTGCTTCGCTGATACCGGAAGGCGTTACTGCATAACGTATAATTAAAGGGAGGTCTGGCTATTTATTGCTGGGCCTCTTTATATTAATCAATCGATCACACCAGATAATCAATATGCTGATGGCGTACCAACTCATTGATCCGCTTAAGATTGAGGATCATCATGATATTGTGTTTATGGCAGTAGAACGTTTTTAGCGATATTTTCAGTTTCTCCAGAATATCTTCCGTTGTCATTTGATTCGCAATGCAGCTCAGAACCTGATGCTGCTTGCGCGAAAGGGACACATCCGCTTCAGGCACAGAGCAGTAACTGCCATTGATGAGTGCGACAAAGTCGATGATGGTGATAGTTCGCGGAACAAAGGTCACCGGTACTTTCCCCAGGCAGCGTTTAATATTAAAGGGAGAGAAAATAATCACATGGACAGGTTTTAATCGTTCAATCTGAGTGAGCAAATTAGAATGAAATACATTATTCATTAATGTATCAATAATGACGAAGGCATGCTGATGCAACATTACGTCGATCTCTTCTTCGTTCTGTATATGAACGACATTACCTTTGCTCAGAATGTTTTTCATCGCAGTGAAGAACATCGTATCCCTGGTAATTATAAGAAACATAACCGACTCCTGGTGCGGACATTAACTTTATAATCAGTTTGCCAAAGGTAATTAACAGGACAGGGCTTATAATAATAATAGTTAGCTGGCTGTGTATTAATTTGATGTAATGCATGATGCAGATGCTGAGAAAGCATCTGCATCTCTCGGTGGTGTTATTTGACCAGCTCAGGTGTTACTTGACTCACCGCATTGGTGTAGTAAGGCGCGCCCCAGCCCGGTTCCGGCCAGAATGCACCATAGCCGTAATCCCACAGGTTATAGGTGGTATTAACCACTTCTCTCAAATGCCACACCTGGATGCCCTGCATATTCACTTCCAGGAAGTTATACGGGACTTTATTGATAAAGCCAGGTTGTTCACCCTGAATGGTACCGAGGATGGTAACAAAGTGATTACGATAGTTCACTGGATCAAGGAAGCCGCTTTGTCTGGCGAGCAGTCGGCCCTGATAGTTGGCTTCAATATCAGGCTTCGCATAGCTATCCAACGGTAATACAGCGATTTCTAACAACGTATCCGTTTTACCATTGATAACGTTGATAACCTTCCCGCCAAAGCGCGCTTGTTGACCAACATATAACCCCGGCTGGTTATGAACAGCAACAAAACTTTTTTGAATATCAGGTTGGTTATTGCCTTTGATATTTTGCGGAATTGAACTACATGCGGCAAGCAAAAATGAAAGGCTGAGGATGAGTGCACCTTTTGTCATGTTCATGTTACTATCCTTATCAACAAATATTAAAACCATAATAGATATTTCTTTATAGTTTTCATCTGATTCTGAGGCGATATGCCTGATAGTAACGTAAACCTGTCTGATGTTTATATCCCTTCTGTTTAGTTTAATTCTGTTAATTTTGGGGCGTGACATGAGTATCCATCGCCCCATAAAATAGCCTTTTTTTAAAGGTACATAAAATCTATTTTTATTCAATGCTTATAAAGCGCTAATGTTCAATATTATGGGATTATATTCTGGTAATGATTTGATAAGCGAATTCTTTTGCCAGTTGGTATTTCTATTTCCACCCCATAATTTATAGTTTTTTCATCAGGTAGCGATCTCTTTAAATAAGGTGCGTATGACATTTTTTTAGGATGAAACGTATCGTGTTGAAATATTTCGAATTGATATTCAGACATTTGTGCCCATTTTTTAATTCTATTGTATCGAGAGGGTGTTGTAAAATATTTAACTTGCTTGTAACATTCTTTTTGGAATTCTTTCTGATATTTTATTATGTTGTTGTATGAAAGATTATTTACCCTGGTTTCTAATAATTCTATTATTGTCGAAGCAATTTCCGCTTTTGCTCTTAAAGAGTTGTCATTAATGGTTAATAATGTTGAAAATAAACCATTGATTTGTTTGTCAACATATTGTTCATCTTTATGTAATTTTGTGATAGGGTTTTCCTTATGTGAAAAAATAGTATCAAATAAATTTGCGTCAGTGAAGTTTACATTAAGTAGATCTTCGAAATAAAACCTTGACAAGGTTAGAACGAACCCGGACAGGTCCTGTCCTGTCATATTGAAATCAATAAAGTTGGTTCCAGCAAAGACTTTCATCCTGTTTTCATTTTTACTGTGCTCAATATACAACCTTGTCATTTTTTGGTACAAGCGTTGAATATCTTTTATATCAGTTGGTAGATCAGTTCGTTGCCCAGAAAAATTTTTATTTTCGGAAGAAACGGTTTGGACACTGAATCTTACTGGTATTCCCTCTTCTACGAGAATTTTAGTTATGATTGGCTTATTGGGCTTAGGATTAAAGACAACAATGATTTTAGATTCAGAGTTTTTATTCTTTTCGTATCTAATGTTATTAATCTGATTAAGTATTGATTGTGTCTGTTGCGTAAGTGGTGTCGAACTTATCGTTTCAATGTTATTAATAAGTTTTACAAGTTGAGCCACAACTTTTGAGTAGTCTGCATTTGTATATGTGGTGTTCGTGTGGCACGCATTAATTTGTTGGAGTTGTTGTTGCGCTAAATCAAATTGTTCAGCGTTATATCCTTCTTCAGACAATGAAAAATTAATGGGTTGCTGTTCTTCCTGATTATCACAAGGCCACATCGGTGTGTTTGGTGTTTTAACATTGTCGGTATCTGTTGTGCGGTTATAAATATCGCCGTGATATGTATTTATCATACCTGGGGTAAAGTCAATTGACATAACATTCCTTATTGTTCATCTATTTCGCTAAATTTTTGCAAATCGGAGAATTAGAACAGGAATGGATTTTCTTCTACGCGGAAATAAACACAATGCGTCATATCTTCCTGATATAATTACCTTTAACTTCCCTTTCATTTCCACCCGGTAATATTTGTGTATAAAAAAAGGGCAGTGATAGTATCGTAAAGGAAAACATTAACAACTATCAAAAAGCGCTCATTTTAAAAAGTTATGATGTTCTCCGATAGTGTGTGAAGTGATATTTTTGTGATGTTTTAGATGTGTAATAATGAACCAGGTTAAAGTGTATTTAAAAATGTGTTGTATTGGCGACTGAAATCTGCCCTTTAAAAGGGGGGATAGCACTGAGACAAAGAGGCATTGCTTCTCCGATAAAATGTCAGAGAAGCATGATTGCGTGGTGATTGTCGATTGATGACTTACTGACGGATCCGTCATCATTCTCAAAGCATTAGTTAAGTTATTTGTGATTTTTAAGGATTATCCTATCTATGATTTTCTACTCAGAAGGATAAGGCACTCACAATGCTCCTTATAGTTTACTGCTGGCATCTATTTAAAATAGCATTTGAGTCAAATAGCCCATCAAGATAGCCATACCTAAGATAACCGTCAGGAATGCAACTATCATCGGTATTCTGAACATTGATTTAAGTAATATCACTTCCGTCAGACTTGCGCCGGCACTGCCGATGATTAATGCCATTAATGCTCCCAGACCCATTCCTTTTGTCATCAGAACAGATGCCAGAGGGATAACCGCCTCTGCCCGGATATACAGCGGGATTCCGACAACGGCGCTCAATGGGATGGCGAAGGGATTATCTGCCCCTGCATGAGCGGCAATCCACGCTGAGGGAATAAAGCCATAAATAAAAGAGCCTATTAATACCCCTAACAAAAGATATGGCAGTACATCTTTAAACTGTTGCAACGCATCTTTGGTGGCTAGTTTTATGGGATTAATACTTACCACAGCTTTGGTACTGCAACAGTTTACTACCGGTTTCTCAATGGCTTTAGCCGCTGGACTACAGCAACTCACTTTTATTGGCGTATATGTCGTCCCCGGCGAAGTTTTGGCTGGAGAGCAACAATTTGCTGATGAGCTTTTACTGGCAATGATATGACGTTCAAATCTCAGAGAATCCAGGATAATACTGGCAAGTACGGAGACGCCGGCGGCGATAATCGCGTACAACAAGGTAACTTTCCAACCAAAGGTCACCCACATTAACCCGACGATAATGGGATTAAGTAACGGTGAAACAAATAAAAAAGTGAGAGTCGGACCAAACCCGGCTTTCGCTGACAACAATCCACGTAGCATGGGTATTGTCGAGCAACTACAGAACGGGGTAACGGCTCCCAACAGAGCAGCCAGGAGATAGCCTCTCCCTTTTCTGGCCCCCATCATCTGCTGGATTTTATGGTCTGGCACCTTTTGTCTTATCAGGCTGACACCGGCACTAATCACCATAAACAGCAAAGAAAGCTCGACGGCGAGAAACACAAACATCTCTGCGGCATCTTGCAGCATCGCAAGCCAACTACTCATAAGTAACCTCATTGAATAAAACTATATTTCCAGAATAATCGAAATGAAGTTCAGATCAAGATATTTCTGGTATTATCGAAATATCAACCAGACAGAGGGGGTGACACATGCAATTGGAAGAGGTCGCTAAGGCACTGAAAGAGTTAGGTCATCCGACCCGTTTGTTCATATTTAAGCATCTGGTCAAAGCGGGGGAACAAGGTTTGCCGGTCGGTGAGTTGCAAAAGCAGCTTGGGATACCCGGCTCTACACTCAGTCACCATATTTCAGCACTGGTATCGGTAGGACTGGTCAAACAAAACCGTGAGAGTCGAACGCTGATGTGTGTTTCGCAATACGCAATGCTGGAAGCGATAATTGAATTCTTACGCGAGGAGTGCTGCGTAAATAGCAAAATTGCCTGATACGCTACGCTCTACAGATTTCATGCCATATATTGAATTTGCACGGTTTTGTAGGTCGGATAAGACGCGTTAGCGTCGCATCCGACATAAACGAAGCGCACTTTACCAACTATCGGCAGTGGATATCGCCGCTTTATTTCAGGCGCTTACCCGCTTCATCAACCACTTTCTCGCCATCTTCCTTGGTGAACGCGCCTTGTTGCGCATCTGGCAGAATTTCCAGCACGACTTCTGAAGGGCGGCACAGGCGAGTTCCCAGCGACGTCACTACAATCGGGCGATTAATCAGAATCGGGTGCTGAAGCATAAAGTCGATTAACTGATCGTCAGTAAATTTATCTTCTGCAAGGCCCAGTTCCTCATACGGCTCAACGTTTTTACGCAACAGCGCACGAACGGAAATCCCCATATCGGCAATGAGCTTGACCAGTTCATCGCGCGTTGGCGGTGTTTCCAGATAATAGATAATGGTCGGTTCTGTACCGCTGTTGCGAATCATCTCCAGCGTATTACGCGACGTGCCGCAGGCCGGGTTGTGATAAATAGTAATGTTGCTCATATCAGTATCTCATTACGATGTGAAAGAGAGACGAAGCGCCAGCGCGGTAAGCGTCACAAACAGCACCGGCAGGGTCATGATAATCCCTGTACGGAAGTAATATCCCCAGCTGATAGTCATATTCTTCTGCGAAAGTACGTGCAGCCAGAGCAGCGTTGCCAGGCTACCAATTGGGGTAATTTTCGGTCCCAAATCACAGCCAATCACGTTGGCATAGACCATCGCTTCTTTGATGACACCAGATGCCGTGCTGCCATCAATGGACAACGCGCCAACCAGTACCGTCGGCATATTGTTCATAATAGAAGAGAGGAAGGCGGTGAGGAATCCGGTGCCGAGCGTCGCCGCCCACAGGCCGTGATCCGCCAGCACGTTGAGTACGCCAGAAAGATATTCCGTTAGTCCGGCATTGCGCAGGCCGTAAACCACCAGATACATGCCGAGCGAGAAGATGACAATCTGCCAGGGGGCACCGCGCAGCACTTTACCCGTATTAATCGCATGACCGCGTTTAGCGACGGCAAATAATATCAGCGCGCCTACTGCCGCAATGGCGCTTACCGGAATGCCGAGCGGTTCCAGGACGAAAAATCCCACCAGCAGAAGCAGTAAAACAACCCAGCCAGTTTTGAAGGTGGCAGGATCTTTAACCGCTTCTACGGGAGATTTAAGCAGCGCCATGTCGTAGTTCTGCGGAATATCTTTGCGGAAATAGAGATGCAACATCACCAGGGTAGCCAGTATTGCAGCGATATCCACCGGCACCATCACCGAGGCGTATTCGCGAAAGCCGAGGCTAAAGAAATCTGCCGAAACGATATTCACCAGATTGGAGACAATAAGCGGCAGGCTGGCGGTATCGGCAATGAATCCGGCCGCCATAACAAACGCCAGCGTAGTGCCTTTGCTGAACCCTAAAGCCAGCAGCATGGCGATGACAATCGGCGTCAAAATAAGCGCCGCGCCATCATTGGCAAACAGGGCCGCAACGGTAGCACCGAGCAGGACAATCCAGGTAAACAGCAAGCGACCGCGCCCATTGCCCCAGCGTGAGACGTGCAGCGCCGCCCATTCAAAAAAGCCGGACTCATCCAGCAGCAAGCTGATGATAATGACGGCTATAAACGCAGCCGTCGCGTTCCAGACGATATTCCACACCACCGGAATATCGCCCGGATGGACCACGCCAGTAACTAACGCCAGTACGGCGCCCAGTGTCGCACTCCAGCCGATGCCTAAACCTTTCGGCTGCCAGATAACCAATACGATGGTCAGGACAAAGATAGCGCCCGCCAGTAACATCATGCCTCCTGGATAAAACACATTCGAATATTCATATGTGTTTAGATAAATTTTTTAACTACAAATATTCTTACTGTCTGCGGAACAATTTTGTCTGGCGAGGTTACGGACAATCACCTGAACCTTTTCCTGTTCGCATCGCCAGGCCTGCTCAATAATTTTCGCCGCCCATGCTGGAATATGCGGCGATAAACGGTAATGAACCCACTTTCCTTGCTTGCGGTCCAGCAATAGCCCACTTTCACGCAGTAATGCCAGATGGCGGGAGATCTTGGGCTGCGACTGATCGAGGGCAGTGCAGAGATCGCAGACGCATAACTCACCCAGTTCGCTGAGCAGTAAAACGATGCCCAGACGGGTTTCATCGGCAAGAATTTTGAAGAGTTGGATGGGTAACAGAAATGACATATTACGCTCCTGATTGTTGCACTTAGTGTCTCTCTTCGAAGCGGATAAGTCAAAAACATATATGACTTAACGAATATGTAAGTGTAGAGAAAGGTATAGGTGTGAATTAAGCGTTGGGTGTTCATTTGAAAGGAAGTCTGAATCAGGATGTAAAAAAACCGACTTTGCGTCGGTTTTTTACTCTTCAGCCAGAGTTGGTGGCTCTGGCTGGAGTGAGAATGCCCACATCTAACGGTTCAATACTATTAGCCAGTGGCTAACATTGCAAGCGTTAGCGATTTCTTCAGCTGGCGAAGGGACAGTTTGCTATACATGGTGGTGAAAGAGGATTGATATACTTTCATCGGGTCGCTGCCGTACCAAGCCTTGTCCGAATCCGGACGTAAAAAAACCGACTTCGCGTCGGTTTTTTTACTCTTCAGCCCAGAGTTGGTGGCTCTGGCTGGAGTGAGATAGCCATCATCTAACACATCAATGCTAATACCATACTGAAACCATTGCAAGGACATGCTGGTTTTATAACCCGCAAGTACTGTATGATTATCCAGTTGGCTCTGAGGCATTTTCACTCTGGCAATGCGCATAAACGCTTTCAAAGTCCTGATCAGTGGTACGGGTGGTGCCGTTAACTGATGCTCTGGCCGGAGTGAGATTGCCCACATCTAACAATGAGGCATGCGCCGTGACAGGCAGTGGATGAGTAAGCGGATGCATTCTCACTCCATCGCATGGAGAAAACGGGTGATTGATAAAGCAATCATCGTTCTTGGGGCGTTAATTGCGCTGCTGGAACTGATCCGCTTCCTGCTTCAGCTTCTGAACTGATAGCGGAAACGTAACTAAGGGCAAAGAGCACACCACTCTTTGCCCTTTAACATTTAACGCATGGTAACGAACTCTTCTGCCGCCGTTGGGTGAATGGCGACGGTATTGTCGAAGTCTTTTTTGGTTGCGCCCATCTTCAGCGCCACTGCGAAGCCCTGCAACATTTCATCCATACCAAAGCCAATGCCGTGAATACCGACAATCTTCTCTTCCGGTCCAACGCACACCAGTTTCATGCGGCACGGCTGGCGGTGCGTGGTGACTGCGGTATACATCGCGGTGAAAGAGGATTTATACACTTTCACCTGATCGTCGCCGTACTGCTCGCGCGCCTGCGGTTCCGTTAAACCAACAGTACCAATCGGCGGATGACTGAAGACCACGGTCGGAATGTTGCTGTAATCCAGATGCTCATCCGGCTTGTTATTAAACAGGCGTTCAGAGAGGCGGCGGCCTGCTGCAACTGCCACCGGTGTCAGTTCCACTGCGCCCGTGTTATCGCCCACCGCGTAAATACCTTCAACGTTGGTATTTTGATATTTATCGACGACGATATAGCCTTTTTCGTTAGTTTTAACGCCAGCGGCTTCCAGGTTGATGTTGTCATTGGCAGGTTCGCGACCAATCGCCCAAATCAGGCAATCCACCGTTTCACTGCGACCATCTTCCAGCTCCAGCGTCAGGCTGCCATCAGCATTTTTCACGACCGCTTTCGGGATGGCGTTGGTGTGCAACTGCGGACCTTCGGCGTTCATCACTTCGACCAGCGTTTCAGAGATCATCGGGTCGAAGCTGCGCAGCGGCGCATGTTTACGAACAAACAGATGCGTCTTTGCGCCGAGGCCGTTAATCACACCCGCCAGTTCAACGGCGATGTAACCCGCGCCAACAACCGCTACACGCTCTGGCAAAGCAGGAAGGGCGAAGAAGCCATCGGAATCAATACCGTATTCCACGCCCGGAATATCCGGGTGGCTCGGGCGACCGCCGGTGGCGATCAGGATATGATCGGCCGTGATGGTTTCGCCGTTTACTTCAATGGTTTTGGCATCAACGAAGCGGGCAAAGCCTTTGATTACATCAACGTTATTTTTACCGAGCACGTTTTCATAGGAGGTATGAATACGGTCGATATAGGCGGTACGGCTGGCGATCAACGTTTCCCAGTTGAACTTATTGATGGTGGTATCAAAGCCATAATCCGGGCCGTACATGTTGATCGCTTCACGGATTTGCGCCGCGTGCCACATCACTTTTTTCGGCACGCAGCCAACATTCACGCAGGTGCCGCCCAGTTCTTTGGCTTCAATCAGCGCGCATTTCTGACCGTACATAGCCGCGCGGTTGATGGAGGCGATACCGCCGCTGCCGCCGCCGATGGCGATGTAATCATAGTGTTTAGTCATGACATATTGTCCTTATCGTTGATTACCGCGATTGTAGCGCGAGACGTAATAGGTGCCAGCAATGGCTGCAATTACTCTGGCACGATCCAGCTTACGGTGGCATGTCCGGTGCCAGCCGGAACCAGTTTGCTATGCAACCACGGCAACACGTTATTCATCTGCTGTTCCAGCTTCCACGGCGGGTTAATCACAATCATGCCGGAAGCGGTCATGCCACGGCGATCGCTGTCTGGCAATACCGCCAGTTCAATTTGCATAATCTTGCGAATACCGGTCGCTTCCAGATCGTGGATCATGCGCTTGATTTGCTGACGCAGCACCACTGGATACCACAGCGCGTAGACGCCTGTGGCAAAACGTTTATACCCCTCGTTAATGCCGCTGACCACCGCCTGATAGTCGGTTTTCATTTCATACGGCGGGTCGATAAGGATTAAACCACGGCGAGAAACCGGCGGCAGCTTGGCTTTAAGCTGCTGGAAACCGTCGGCTTTTTCCACGCGCGCACGGCTGTCTTTCTGAAATTCAGCACGCAGCAACGGGAAATCGCTCGGGTGCAGCTCGGTCAGTTGCAGACTGTCCTGCTCGCGCAGTAGCTGGCGAGCAATCAACGGCGAACCTGGGTAGTAACGTAACTGCCCGCTACGGTTAAAATGTTCCACCACGCTGATGTACGGTTCCAGCTCCGCAGGCAGATCGTCCTGCTGCCAGATACGGGCGATACCTTCGAGATATTCGCCGGTACGCTCGGCATGTTCACTGCCTAACTGATAACGCCCCGCACCCGCGTGGGTATCCAGATAGAGAAACGGTTTATCTTTCTCTTTCAGTGACTCGATGATCAGGCTCTGAACGGTATGTTTAAGAACGTCGGCGTGGTTGCCAGCGTGAAAGCTGTGGCGATAACTGAGCATGGGTAAAGGTGTTCCGGTAAGTAAAAATCGGCCCGTATTCGGGGCGCACAAAAGCCTATCAGGACAGTATACCGAAAAGAGGCCGTCGCCGCGAAAGCGTAACGTTTCTCATTGAAATTCACTACACTTAACCCCATGCTACACACATTATGTAAAGCGCCTGTTGAGCGCTTCCTTAACCTCTTTAACCAGGACTGCGCTAATGACGAATCCGTTACTGACTCCCTTTGAATTGCCTCCGTTTTCTAAAATTCTCCCGGAACATGTCGTTCCAGCCGTGACGAAGGCATTGAATGACTGCCGTGAAAATGTGGAGCGCGTAGTAGCGCAAGGGGCACCGTACACCTGGGAAAATCTCTGCCAGCCGCTGGCGGAAGTGGACGATGTGTTGGGGCGTATCTTCTCCCCGGTCAGCCACCTGAACTCGGTGAAAAATAGCCCGGAACTGCGTGAAGCCTACGAACAAACCCTGCCGCTGCTGTCAGAATACAGCACCTGGGTAGGGCAACATGAAGGGCTGTATAAAGCGTACCGCGATCTGCGCGATGGCGATCATTACGCCACGCTGAATACGGCGCAGAAGAAAGCGGTTGATAACGCCCTGCGTGATTTTGAACTCTCTGGCATCGGTCTGCCGAAAGAGAAACAGCAACGCTACGGCGAAATTGCTACCCGTCTTTCCGAACTGGGCAACCAGTACAGCAACAACGTCCTTGATGCGACGATGGGCTGGACCAAACTCGTTACCGACGAAGCGGAACTGGCGGGTATGCCAGAAAGCGCGCTGGCGGCGGCAAAAGCCCAGGCCGAAGCGAAAGAACTGGAAGGCTACTTGCTGACGCTGGATATCCCAAGCTATTTGCCGGTAATGACCTACTGCGACAACCAGGCCTTGCGTGAAGAGATGTATCGCGCTTACAGCACTCGCGCTTCCGATCAAGGCCCGAACGCCGGTAAGTGGGACAATAGCAAGGTGATGGAAGAGATCCTCGCTCTGCGTCACGAACTGGCGCAACTGCTGGGCTTTGAAAACTACGCCTTTAAATCTCTGGCTACCAAAATGGCGGAGAACCCGCAGCAGGTGCTTGATTTCTTAACCGATCTGGCAAAACGCGCCCGTCCGCAGGGTGAAAAAGAGCTGGCACAGCTGCGCACCTTCGCCAAAGCCGAATTTGGCGTCGATGAGTTGCAGCCGTGGGATATCGCATACTACAGCGAAAAACAGAAACAGCACCTCTACAGCATCAGCGACGAACAGCTGCGTCCGTACTTCCCGGAAAACAAAGCGGTTAACGGCTTGTTTGAAGTGGTGAAACGTATTTACGGCATCACCGCTAAAGAGCGCAAAGATGTTGATGTCTGGCATCCGGATGTCCGTTTCTTCGAACTGTATGACGAGAACAACGAACTGCGCGGCAGCTTCTACCTCGACCTCTATGCCCGTGAGAACAAGCGCGGCGGGGCGTGGATGGATGACTGCGTAGGCCAGATGCGTAAAGCCGACGGTTCGCTGCAAAAACCGGTCGCTTACCTGACATGTAACTTCAACCGCCCGGTGAATGGTAAACCGGCGCTGTTTACGCATGACGAAGTAATCACGCTGTTCCACGAGTTCGGTCATGGCCTGCATCATATGCTGACCCGCATTGAAACCGCCGGTGTATCCGGGATCAGCGGGGTACCGTGGGATGCGGTCGAACTGCCGAGCCAGTTTATGGAAAACTGGTGCTGGGAGCCGGAGGCGCTGGCGTTTATCTCCGGTCACTATGAGACTGGCGAACCGCTGCCGAAAGAACTGCTGGATAAAATGCTGGCGGCGAAGAACTACCAGGCGGCGCTGTTTATTCTGCGTCAGCTGGAGTTCGGCCTGTTCGATTTCCGTCTACATGCAGAATTCCGTCCGGATCAGGGGGCGAAAATCCTCGAAACTCTGGCAGAAATCAAGAAGCTGGTTGCCGTGGTACCGTCTCCGTCATGGGGCCGTTTCCCGCACGCTTTCAGCCATATTTTCGCCGGTGGTTATGCGGCAGGTTACTACAGCTACCTGTGGGCTGACGTACTGGCGGCAGATGCCTTCTCACGCTTTGAGGAAGAGGGTATTTTCAACCGAGAAACCGGGCAGTCGTTCCTCGACAACATTCTGAGCCGTGGCGGTTCAGAAGAGCCGATGGATCTGTTCAAACGCTTCCGTGGGCGTGAACCGCAACTGGATGCGATGCTGGAGCATTACGGCATTAAGGGCTGATCATTCAGTGAAAATCTGTTTAATTGATGAAACAGGCGCCGGAGACGGCGCCTTATCTGTTCTGGCGTCCCGCTGGGGGCTGGAGCACGATGAAGACAACCTGATGGCGCTGGTGTTAACGCCGGAACATCTGGAATTGCGCAAGCGTGATGAGCCAAAACTTGGCGGCATCTTTGTTGATTTTGTTGGCGGAGCGATGGCGCATCGTCGCAAATTCGGCGGTGGTCGTGGTGAGGCGGTGGCGAAAGCGGTGGGCATTAAAGGCGATTATTTGCCGGATGTCGTCGATGCCACCGCAGGACTGGGGCGCGATGCCTTTGTGCTGGCTTCTGTAGGTTGTCGTGTACGGATGCTGGAGCGTAATCCGGTGGTTGCTGCATTGCTCGACGACGGCCTGGCGCGTGGTTATGCGGATGCGGAAATCGGCGGCTGGTTGCAGGAGCGTTTGCAATTAATTCACGCCTCCAGCCTGACGGCGCTGACTGATATTACCCCACGCCCGCAGGTGGTCTATCTCGACCCGATGTTCCCGCATAAGCAGAAAAGCGCGCTGGTGAAAAAAGAGATGCGCGTGTTCCAGTCGCTGGTGGGGCCGGATCTCGACGCTGATGGATTGCTGGAGCCTGCACGCTTGCTGGCGACCAAACGCGTGGTGGTAAAGCGCCCGGACTACGCGCCACCGCTGGCGAATGTCGCCACGCCAAACGCGGTAGTTACCAAAGGGCATCGCTTTGATATTTATGCAGGTACGCCGGTGTGAAAGTAAAGCAGGGTAGTGTTATTGCTACCCTGTGTTCTGCAAGAATAATTAATGGCTTTCCGGCGTCTCAATCATGCGTTTTAGCCACGGCACCATCAACAGCATCACTACTGCAACGCCCAGCGTAACCAGGCCAATTTTACCAAACACGCTGGTATAGACGGGCAACGTCTCAAGCGGATCGGTAATGTTGTCTGGTACTGCGGTAAATGTTGCCACATAGCCGCCAAGCAAGAACGCGGCAGCTTGCGTCAGGAACCACATCCCGAGAATAAAGCCCATCAAATGCTGCGGCACCAGGGCAGCAATCATCGCCAGGCCAAGGGCACTAATAAACAGTTCACCTAAACTCTGGAATAAGTAAACCAGCACGATAAACCATGGTGATGTCAGCCCTTGTGCATCAGCAAACCACATTCCCGCAGCTGCAGCCGTCAAAAAGCCCAGCGAGCACATAAACATACCGAGAGTAAATTTCATCGGCATCGAGAGGTCTTTGCCTTTGTTACCCAAATGCGTGTAGATACCTGCCAGTATTGGGCTGGCGAGTACCACCCAGAACGGGTTAAGCGCCTGGAAGCTGACCGGGTTGATGGAAAAGCCGAGAATTTCATGATGCACGTTGTTGATGGCAAAGAAGTTCAGCGACGTTGGCATCTGGGCGTAGAGAATGTAAAACACCACCGCTTCGAGCATCAGGACAAAGGCAACAAACATTTTATTGCGCCCGGTTTTATCCAGCTTGAATGCCTGACGAAAGAAGATGATGGTGACGACGATGGAGAGAACAATCAGCACCAGATTGGCGACTTCTACGTTGTGCATCAGCCATGCACAGACGAAGATCATCACCACGCTGCCAAGTAATACGTACAACAGTTTGCTGAAGCTCATCGGCTTGAAGTCGGGTTCAGAACCAATGTTTTTCACCATTCCACGACAGGCGATGTAAACCAGTAGCGCGATAATTAACCCCGCACCGCACAGGTTGTAGGTAACAGAATAACCGAATCTATCAGCGATCACGGGGGCCAGCGATAACGCTATCAACGAGCCGATATTGATCGACATATAGAATAGGGTGAATGCGCCATCAAGCCGTGGATCTTTCGGCGGATAGCACTTCGAAAGCAAGCTGGCGGGGTTAGCTTTAAACAGGCCGTTACCGACAGCGATAGTGCCCAGGGCGATGAAAATCAGGTCAGGCTTAAGTAGCGACATGCCGGTCATGAAGTAGCCAATCGCCAGCACAAGTGCTCCGAGAACAATGGTGCGTTTGGTCCCCAGCAGGTGGTCGCCGACATAGCCGCCAATGGAAATGAGGCCATAGACCAGCGCAGCAAACGCACCAAAAGTGACAAAAGCCTGCTCTTGCGAGAATCCAAGCTGTTTAACGAAGAAAACCGCCAGTACGCCCTGCACGCCGTAGTAGCCGAATCGCTCCCATAACTCGACAAAAAAGATCATGAAAAATGGGCGAGGTTGCTGCAGCATCCCCATGGGTGTTGTTGTATTCATATTTATTAACCTTCCAATACCATCCTGAAAAGTATGAACGCGTAAGGGATAACGCGCGAAAAAGTTTACATCTGTCAGAGATTCTTAATATTGATGCGGTGAATAGATTAATACACTATTACAACAGAAAATAACCAGCTGATCACACTAATGATGGAAAATATGATGGTGTTAAATGTTGTATTGGCTGGGGATTTTGATTGCGTACGCAGATCGTAGGCCAGATAAGGCGTATACGCTGCATCAGGTAACAAGGCGCGCCAAAAAGCAAAACGCCCGCATATGCGGGCGTTCAGGCACACGTCGTGGAGGGAAGATTATTCTTCTTCGTCGCGCAGCGGAACAATCAGCATATCAACGTGAACGGTGTTGATCAGCTGACGTGCGGAAGACATCAGTTTGCTCCAGAAGTCCTGGTGGTGACCACAAACCACCAGATCCATATCGTATTTCTTGATTGCATCGACCAGAACCTGGCCCAGATCGCCGCTGCCGCTCAGGGTTTCAGTGATTGGGTAGCCTGCATTAGTAGAAAGCTCGGTCAGCGCATGATGTGTCTCTTCAGAGATGCGTTTCTGCATATCACCCAGATTCACATCAATAAGCCCGGTGTATAGGTCAGAGTAGTTTACATCTACGTGGATCAGAGAAACTTTCGCATTGTAGGGGCGAGCCATAGAGACTGCTTTCTCTACCAGAACTTTGCTTTCCGGGGAGAGATCGACCGCGATGAGAATGTGTTTATAAGCCATAGTGTTACTCCTTCCATAAAGTTGTCGATGACTGGCCAGCTAGCGTTTCTTGTGCCGTTACGTCACCCGCGTCCTGCGAACTACGTGCGCGGGGCTAACCCAGCCGTAAAGATTCAGTGTTAAGACCATCCTTACCTTATAGCGACCCGGATGATCCGTCAATCCGCCTTGCTTACCCGTTAGATAAACAAATTTTCGGCATGAATATATTGATAGTGGTTAACCTTCTGGAAAAAAAACAACCTGATCTCCTACACTATCTATAGAGCCGCTCGGATGTTGGTCACCACAAAAGCGGTTTCTCCAGGACCTGGTGTTAACTGATTGGCAGCGTATCGGGAGCGGTAGCCCCGGGGTGGAACTCCGCGGGCAGGTCGCCGGGGAGGAGGTATGATAAGCACCGTCGCATTATTTTGGGCTTTATGTGTCGTTTGCATTGTTAACATGGCGCGCTATTTCTCATCACTACGCGCGTTGTTAGTGGTACTGCGTAACTGCGATCCATTGCTCTATCAATATGTGGATGGGGGGGGCTTTTTTACCTCACATGGCCAACCCAACAAACAGGTGCGTCTCGTTTGGTATATCTATGCCCAACGTTATCGCGATCATCACGATGATGAGTTTATTCGCCGCTGTGAGCGGGTGCGTCGGCAGTTTATTCTGACCAGCGCATTGTGTGGTCTGGTGGTGGTCAGTCTGATTGCATTGATGATTTGGCATTAAGCACTTCAGCAAAAATAACGCATAAAAAAAGCGGGCCAGCAAACTGACCCGCTCGAGACTGATTACAAACGCAAAATTGCCTGATGCGCTACGCTTATCAGGCCTACATAATCTCTGCAATCTATTAAATTTGCATGTTTTTGTAGGCTGGATAAGGCGTTCACGCCGCATCCGGCATGAACAAAGCGCACTATGTCAACAATCTGAAGCGGGCCAGCTGACCCGCTCGTTTTGGTGCGTGCGATTACAGGAACTGCAAGGAGAGCCAGTAAAGCCCGCCGGAAAGCAGTACCGCAGCCGGAAGGGTAAACACCCAGGCCATCAGAATACTGGTCACGGTTTTACGCTGTAAGCCGCCGCCATCTACCACCATCGTCCCCGCGACAGAAGAGGAGAGTACGTGGGTAGTGGAAACCGGCATCCCGGTATAACTCGCCAGGCCGATAGACACTGCTGCAGTCATCTGGGCAGACATCCCCTGAGCGTAGGTCATGCCTTTCTTACCGATTTTCTCACCGATAGTCGTTGCCACACGACGCCAGCCAATCATCGTACCGATACCTAACGCCAGCGCGACCGCCATGATGATCCACACCGGCGCATACTCGATGGTGCTAAGCATGTCGGACTTCAGTTTCTTCAACAGGCGCTGATCGTCTGCACTCACGCCAGGCATCTTCACCACTTTGTCGATAGTGTCAGAAACGCACAGCATAATGCGGCGCATCTGGCTACGTTGATCAAGCGACAGCTTGTCGTAGCTTTCCACATCAGTAGTCAACATGCCTTTCAGGCGGTTGAGCGCGTTAATGGTATTCGACGGATGGCAATGGAACTCCGCAGGTTGCGTTGCGCCAGCTTCCGGAGCCGGTACTAACTGATCAGCACCGGTAGCCTGTTTCAGCAGCGCAGGGTGCTGCTCAAAGTAAGCTTCCACGTTGTTGATGGCATCACGGGTACGGGTGATTTCGTAGCCAGTAGCATTCATGTTCACCACGAAGCCTGCTGGTGCGACGCCAATCAATACCAACATAACCAGACCAATGCCTTTCTGACCATCGTTCGCGCCGTGCGAAAACGCCACGCCGATAGCGGAAAGGATCAGCGCAATACGCGTCCAGAACGGCGGCTTTTTCTTGCCGTCTTTCTTTTCACGCTCCGCTGGGGTCAGGTGGATACGGGCGCGTTTCTTGGTGCCGCTCCAGTAGCGGCGCAGCAAGAAAATCAGACCGCCAGCAAACACCAGGCCGACAATAGGGGAAACGATCAGAGAACCGAAAATACTTAATACTTTCGGGATATTGAGTGCATCCACCACTGACGTCCCGGTCATCAACGCATTGGTTAAACCAATCCCGATGATCGCGCCAATCAGCGTATGAGAGCTGGATGCAGGTAAACCAAAGTACCAGGTACCCAGGTTCCAGATAATCGCCGCCAGCAACATAGAGAACACCATGGCAAGGCCATGAGACGATCCCATATTAAGCAGCAGATCCGTCGGCAGCATATGCACAATGGCATAGGCAACACTCAGACCACCCAGCAAAACACCCAAAAAGTTGAATACCGCCGCCATAACCACGGCGAGCTGAGAACGCATCGCGCGGGTATAGATAACGGTTGCCACGGCGTTGGCTGTGTCATGGAAACCATTGATGGCTTCGTAGAACAGCACAAAAGCCAGTGCAAGCAATAATAACAGCCCGGTATGCAAATCCAGGCCAGCAAACAAATGTAGCATAGGACGTTACGCCATTTTGAGGACATGAACGCGGCGCATTATCAGTGACTTTCGCGGCGCGGGCAAAGTGAAATATAGACTTTTTTTGATTTGCCTCCTGTATGGATTTCACTCAAAAAATAATTATCTTATATAATTCAGGCAAATACTTCCTTTTAGTAATATTGATGCTGGTGCGACCACTGAGGAATCTTTACAATTCACGCCCGTTTTTTCTTAGAGGAGCGCAACGTGGAAAGGTTTGATGCCATTATTATAGGCGCTGGTGCGGCGGGTATGTTCTGTTCTGCGCTGGCAGGTCAGGCAGGACGCCGGGTTCTGCTGATCGATAATGGTAAAAAACCAGGGCGCAAAATCCTCATGTCTGGCGGTGGGCGCTGCAACTTTACCAACCTTTATGTCGAACCGGGCGCTTATCTGAGCCAGAATCCGCATTTTTGTAAGTCTGCACTCGCGCGTTTTACCCAGTGGGATTTCATTGATCTGGTCAATAAACACGGCATTGCCTGGCACGAGAAAACGTTAGGGCAACTCTTCTGTGATGACTCCGCGCAGCAGATTGTCGACATGCTGGTGGATGAGTGCGAGAAGGGCAATGTGACCTTTAGATTGCGTAGCGAAGTGCTGAGCGTGGCGAAGGATGATACAGGCTTCATGCTTGAACTGAACGGCATGACTGTCGGTTGCGAAAAGCTGGTCATCGCGACCGGTGGACTGTCAATGCCAGGGCTGGGCGCGTCGCCGTTTGGTTATAAGATTGCCGAACAATTTGGCCTCAACGTGCTGCCGACCCGCGCGGGTCTGGTGCCATTCACTCTGCATAAACCGTTGCTCGAAGAGTTACAGGTGCTGGCAGGCGTGGCGGTGCCTTCCGTGATTACCGCTGAAAACGGCACCGTTTTCCGTGAGAACTTACTCTTCACCCACCGCGGCTTATCTGGACCGGCGGTGTTGCAGATTTCCAGCTACTGGCAACCGGGGGAATTTGTCAGCATCAATCTGCTACCGGATGTGGACCTCGAAACCTTCCTGAATGAGCAGCGTAACGCACATCCGAATCAGAGCCTGAAAAACACACTGGCGGTTCATCTACCGAAGCGGTTGGTTGAACGCTTACAGCAACTTGGGCAAATCCCGGATGTTTCGCTAAAACAGCTCAACGTGCGTGACCAACAGGCACTGATTAGCACATTGACCGACTGGCGCGTACAACCCAACGGCACTGAAGGCTATCGCACTGCCGAAGTGACGCTCGGCGGCGTGGATACCAACGAACTCTCTTCACGGACGATGGAAGCGCGCAAAGTGCCTGGGCTGTACTTCATCGGTGAAGTGATGGACGTCACTGGTTGGCTGGGAGGCTATAACTTCCAGTGGGCGTGGTCGAGTGCGTGGGCTTGTGCGCAGGATTTGATTGCAGCGAAGTCGTCCTGACCTATTACCTAAAGATGAAAATTATTAGAGCCGCATTAAAAATGAGCTAATTTTGATAGTGGCTATCTTGTGATTATTTTCTAATGAGCCCGTGAACTGAACCCCCATGCTTAATATAAGGTGGAGGGAAAGGTGATTGAAAACTCACCCAGTGGGCTGATCTTTATAAAATATGAACAGGTTGAAAAAAACAGTAACTTTGCTGTTTTTTATACTTAACCACTATGCATTAATGCTGCGTTATTTCATTCTACCTAAGAAAAACCAGCGTTACGCAAATGGTCAACGCTGGTTTTATCCGGTACGTTGCAATTATTTTTTAGCAGAACCCGCTTCTAATATTGAAACGATTGAGAACAACGTAAAGCATACCGCTCCCAAACCGACCAGAACCCGCGAAGGAATAAAATACCCTATGTCGGTCTGCGCCATTTCCGCAAGAAACGATGCCAGGAAAAGGCAAAACAGGCAGGTGAAGACGGGAATCATCGGAATTCTGTTGGCTAACGAACAGGTACGTCTCCAGACCAGTGCCAGTAGCCAGACTTTTGAGAATATGCTGTAACAGATCATTCCGAGGCAAATGAGGATAATGCCGGGAGCCAGCCGAGCGCTTGCATCGGAACTGACTAAGACGTATATGCCCTGCAGCACTGTGATTGAGCCGAGGAAAATAACCCAATAACACCACAGCCAGTGCTCTTTCGTTGAAAACGTATTACGTGTTTGATGGACGATTGTGGCAACAAGGCCAATTAGACAGGCACAGATTGCGGTTAACCCAAGCAATACGTGACCAGCGACATAATGTGGGGTTATGTCGGCACTGCGTAACAGCGTTATCGACCAAATGAAACCGAGCAGGGTGAGTAACACGGGAACGGCAATGAGGCAATTACCGATTAATGAAGAATAAGCCTGTACCGGTGTTCCGTCGCTCTTACTCCCCGCTGCGTTTTTAGGAATGAGCAGAAAGTGACCGGATGACGCTGCCACCGTCGATACACAGGCGGCAATCATACCAACGCCGAAAATCACATGACCGGCGACAAACTCGTCTGCCATCACATCATTGCCTGCTAACAGTGCCCAACCCCATATCATGGTGATAATTGACCCCGCATAGCCAATAATGGGGAACAATGTATTGTAAAACGTATTAACGCCGCGCGTGAGCTGCGAAATGATAATAAATGCGGTAGTGAATAATGCCAGGCATATGGCTGCCAGAGAAATGAGCACATGACCCGCGACGAAATATTCGCTTTGCCCTGAACTTTCCAGCACAAAGCCACCTAACGCGATACAAATCAAGCCCATAATTAAAGGGATTAATTTGAAAAGCCACCCGATATATATGTTCACTTTAAACTCCTCAGGTATCCCTGCTAATATTGAAACGTGCATTAATGATAATTTCAGCCTGTTAATACAATGACGAGATATCATTAAAGACAAATGCATAGCATAACTATAGCGGGGTTTACTTTGCAGAGCGCTACTTTTCAGCGTTCAAAAGGCCATGGTAAATAAATATTTATCCTAAGATTAATTCTTATTCTGTCGTTCTTTACAATTATCTTCCAGGGAGGGATTATTTTTCATTATTGGTAAAAGACCGGATGGTCTCGGTGTTTAAAATCAGCGAACATATAATTATTATTGCTTTATATCGTCGTAAATATGTCTTTCAGACATGTGTCATTTATTTTGTTACTAACAAGCAAAAAATATCACGGGTTATTTATGAAAGTATTTCACAATATATTTAAGCACATCTCTTCAAACCATCAAGATAAGTATTCAGATAAAGTTAACAGTCATCAACACCATGGCAAGGTTGATAAAAAACATCGTTCAAAGATAGTTGAAATTGATAAGCTGGATAAACATTCGCAAATAGATAACAATGTAGGCCTGCATATCATCTATTTCCTGCAACATGGCTGCTGGAAGGTAACTGAACATAGTCCTCAGATAGAAAAAATATGGTTTTACAACAGTGAGCCATCTATAGATATTCAAGAATATAATAGTTTCGCCGACAATACTACTGACACGTTTATCTTTACAATTATACCAGACAATAACCATGTGATAAAATTATCGTCTCCCATTACCGTTACGATTGAGCGTAAGGACGGTTATTATTTTATTAATTTCTCCGGAGATAAATCAGACATAATTTATAAAGTTAATGGGCTTTCTATCATACCTGAAAATTTCTTTACTCTTCTTAGCGGTAATTTTAAAGCTGACTGGCGTTGGGATGTCTCTAAAGAGACGTTTTCTAAGGATAAGTTTGCTAGCTATGTTAATTCTGTGTTTTCAAAAATAGATTTTTATAAACAGTGTGGTGTAATTAACCCACAAAATCCCAACACGGCTTATTTTGGCGATACAGATGGAAGAGTGGGCGCTGTACTTTATGCATTGCTCGTTTCAGGGCATATAGGCATCAGGGAAAAGGGGTGGAGTTTATTATGTGAATTATTAAAACACGAAGACATGGCTTCATTCGCATATGAAAATAAAAAATTGAAAAAACTCTTTACTTTATTAGATACGAGAGACATGATCTTGAATGAGTTGCATCAACATGTTTTTTTAAAAGGCGATGCGATTACCCCTTGTATCTTTCTTGGGGATCATACAGGCGATAGATTTAGTACTATTTTTGGTGATAAATATATCCTTACTTTGCTAAATTCTATGCGAAATATGGAGGGTAATAAAGATAGTCGTATAAATAAAAATGTCGTCGTTCTGGCTGGAAATCATGAAATCAATTTTAATGGTAACTATAGTGCACGACTAGCAAATCATAAACTCTCTTCCGGTGATACATATAATTTAATTAAAACGCTCGATGTTTGTAATTATGACTCAGAAACGAAAGTTTTAACCAGTCATCACGGAATAATAAGAAATGAAGAAAATGAATGTTATTGTCTAGGTGCTTTGCAGGTTCCATTTAATCAGATGAAAGACCCAATTGATCCTGAGGAATTAGCAAATATATTTAATAAAAAACATAAACAACACATGGATGATCGTCTTATCCATCTAATTAGAAGCAATGCTATAGCATCCACACCTGTATATGACAATTATTTTAATAACACTACTGATTTCAGACCAAAACCTGAAGATATCTTTAAATGTGGAGAGAAACTCAAATGTGAAGACCCCAGCAAATACATTAGACAAAAATATGGCCATCATGGGCTCGGGGTAGATCAGAATCAACAATTTGATAATGGTATTATGGGTCTAAATTCCCGGAAGGAAGTACGTGATAAAAATAATAAAATAATTTATTCATCAGGGCTTAGTTGTTTTCAATCTCATTAAAACTCCATGAATACTGTGGTATGTCTTATTAATCCTGAAAGTATTTCATAGGTTTTCTTAATCGATTGTAGAGGTATGTTCTGATAACGCCTCTACAATCTCTAGGGATTTTGTCTACTTTGAGATAAGAAATTTCATATTATGCCTTAAGGCTGAATGATTTGTGCAAAATATAATTGTTTTTCCATCGAACATGAGGTGTATGTCATAAGATTAAATATTAACTACGTATTCCTCGCAGTGAATAGCATGAGGTAAAAAATGAAAATTGGAGCTGTGACCGGTACTCACGACAGTACGACGACAATCCCCGCAAATGATATTATGCAAGATCATGTTACCAACTTCACTAAAGAACTGTTTGGGTATATAGCAAATGGCTTAGATGATGACATATCAAGTATTGCCAGGACAATGCTCGGTGAAGTTGTGGAAAAAATAGATGACTGGCAAATAGAACGTTTCCAACAATCTTTTCAGGATGACAAGATTTCATTTTCCATACAGACGTATCAATCAGAAAAATATAGTATGCTATCGGGCATGCGTGTTCATATCCTACGCAGGAATAATAGTTATCAGTTTATTGTGACAATTAATGGAAAAAATTACGGTTGCCCTCTTGATAATATAGAAATAAATTGGCGCAGCATTGTTTGTTTTCTTAATGCCATGACAGAAGATGGTAATATGAATGATATTGTAGTTACTGAGTCGTACAAACCCCTCTGGGACTGGAAAACTTCGCAATACAATATATTTGATATTAAATTCGAAACAGTAATAAAGGCCCATTTTGCTAATAGAGTCTATTTCTCAAATTGTTCACCCGTTGATCCTACAAGTACCAGACCGACCTATTTCGGTGATACCGATGGCTCAGTCGGTGCCGTTTTGTATGCGCTTACTGCAACAGGTCATTTGGGTATTATGGCTGAAGGAGAAAATTTCCTTAGTCAGTTGCTTAATATAGAAGATGAAGTTCTCAACGTATTGCTAAGGGAGAACTTTAATGAGCAACTTGACACTAATGTTAATACAATAATCAGTATTCTGAACAGAAGAGATATAGTTTTAGAAAGTCTTCAGCCTTATTTAGTTATTAATAAAGACGCTGTGACGCCATGTACGTTTCTTGGCGACCAAACCGGCGATCGATTTAGCAATATCTGTGGCGATCAATTTATCATCGATTTATTAAAACGCATAATGAGTATCAATGAAAACGTTCATGTATTAGCTGGAAATCATGAAACGAATTGCAATGGTAACTATATGCAGAACTTCACGCGTATGAAACCACTTGATGAGGATACCTACGTTGGGATAAAAGATTATCCTGTATGTTTCTATGACCCTAAATACAAAATAATGGCAAATCATCATGGGGTAACTTTTGATGATCAGCGAAAACGTTACATTATAGGACCGATAACAGTCTCTATTGATGAAATGACCAATGCTCTCGATCCGGTCGAATTAGCGGCAATTATTAATAAGAAGCATCATGCCATCATTAATGGTAAAAAATTTAAAATTAGCCGGGCCATCTCTTGTCAATCTTTTAATCGTTATTTTTCCATCTCGACAGATTACAGGCCCAAACTTGAAGCACTATTAGCATGCTCACAAATGTTAGGTATAAATCAAGTTGTTGCACATAACGGTAATGGTGGAAGAGAACTCATAGGTGAAATGGGGGCTGTTTTAGGTCTGAACGCCCGTGACAGTAAACATGCCGGAAGAATGTACAGTATGCATAATTGCCAAATTAATCCTGGTGCAGGGCCTGAGGTAACCGCTCCCTGGACGTCTTACCAGCATGAAAAAAACAGAAATGAACTTATGCCTTTGAGTAGAAGGCGCACGCTGTTACAGCTTTGAACCATAGACAACATGAATATTAATGTTACTATCTGGTTGAGACTGTTGATAAAACGTAAAAAGGAATGCTCTGTTCCTGCAACTGAACAGGCGTGAAACGCTATCCAACAGGATGGATACCGTTTTATCAGCCAGTTTTATAGATCACACTTATGAGTATGCGTGTTTCATTTACGGCCAGGAATGCTGATGATGACAACATTACTACCCGTTTTCACTAAGCCTTCCCCATTGGCGCTCAATGCTCTGCGCGCTGGTCGTATTTGCCGTTTCCTTCTTATCCCGGATGGAAGAATCCGCTGAACGTCGTTCGGCGGCAGTTGTAACACGTGTCGTTTGCTTACAGGGATTATGGCGGGTCGATTATGGATAAGAGTAAGCGCCATCTGGCGTGGTGGGTTGTCGGGTTACTGGCGGTGGCTACCGTCGTGGCGTGGTGGCTGTTGCGCCCGGCAGGTGTGCCGGAAGGCTTTGCCGTCAGCAATGGGCGCATTGAAGCGACGGAAGTGGATATCGCCAGCAAAATTGCCGGGCGTATCGATACCATTCTGGTGAAAGAAGGCCAGTTTGTTCGCGAAGGCGAAGTGCTGGCGAAGATGGATACTCGCGTGTTGCAGGAACAGCGACTGGAAGCCATCGCGCAAATCAAAGAAGCACAAAGCGCCGTTGCCGCCGCGCAGGCTTTGCTGGAGCAACGGCAAAGCGAAACTCGCGCCGCACAGTCGCTGGTTAATCAACGCCAGGCAGAACTGGACTCCGTGGCTAAACGTCATACGCGTTCCCGCTCGCTTGCCCAACGGGGGGCTATTTCTGCGCAACAGCTGGATGACGATCGCGCCGCCGCCGAGAGCGCCCGAGCCGCGCTGGAATCGGCGAAAGCTCAGGTATCGGCTTCTAAAGCGGCTATAGAAGCAGCACGCACCAATATCATTCAGGCGCAAACGCGCGTCGAAGCGGCACAAGCCACTGAGCGGCGCATTGCCGCAGATATCGATGACAGTGAACTGAAAGCCCCGCGTGACGGACGCGTGCAGTATCGGGTTGCCGAGCCTGGGGAAGTGCTGGCAGCAGGCGGTCGGGTGCTAAATATGGTCGATCTCAGCGACGTCTATATGACCTTCTTCCTGCCAACTGAACAGGCAGGCACGCTGAAACTGGGCGGCGAAGCCCGGCTGATCCTCGATGCCGCGCCAGATCTGCGTATTCCTGCGTCCATCAGCTTTGTCGCCAGCGTCGCCCAGTTCACGCCAAAAACCGTCGAAACCAGCGATGAACGACTGAAACTGATGTTCCGTGTCAAAGCGCGTATCCCACCGGAATTACTCCAGCAGCATCTGGAATATGTCAAAACCGGTTTGCCGGGCGTAGCGTGGGTACGGGTGAATGAAGAACTTCCGTGGCCTGACGACCTGGTGGTGAGGTTGCCGCAATGACGCATCTGGAACTGGTTCCCGTCCCGCCTGTCGCGCAACTGGCGGGCGTGAGCCAGCATTATGGAAAAACTGTTGCGCTGAACAATATCACTCTCGATATTCCGGCCCGCTGCATGGTTGGGCTGATTGGCCCGGACGGCGTCGGGAAGTCGAGTTTGTTGTCACTGATTTCCGGTGCCCGCGTCATTGAGCAGGGCAACGTGATCGTGCTGGGCGGCGATATGCGCGACCCGAGGCATCGCCGCGACGTCTGCCCGCGCATTGCCTGGATGCCGCAGGGACTGGGCAAAAACCTCTACCACACCTTGTCGGTGTATGAAAACGTCGATTTTTTCGCCCGCCTGTTCGGTCACGACAAAGCAGAGCGGGAAGTACGAATTAATGAACTGCTGACCAGCACCGGTTTAGCACCGTTTCGCGATCGTCCGGCAGGGAAACTCTCTGGCGGGATGAAGCAAAAACTGGGGCTGTGCTGTGCGTTAATCCACGACCCGGAACTGTTGATTCTTGATGAGCCTACGACGGGGGTTGACCCGCTCTCCCGCGCCCAGTTCTGGGATCTGATCGATAGCATTCGCCAGCGGCAGAGCAATATGAGCGTGCTGGTTGCCACCGCCTATATGGAAGAGGCGGAACGCTTCGACTGGCTGGTAGCGATGAATGCCGGAGAAGTACTGGCGACTGGCAGCGCCGAAGAGCTGCGGCAGCAAACGCAAAGCGCCACGCTGGAAGAAGCATTTATAAATCTGTTACCGCAAGCACAACGGCAGGCGCATCAGGCGGTAGTGATCCCACCGTATCAACCTGAAAACGCAGAGATTGCCATCGAAGCGCGCGATCTGACCATGCGTTTTGGTTCCTTCGTTGCCGTTGATCACGTCAATTTCCGCATTCCACGCGGGGAGATTTTTGGCTTCCTCGGTTCGAACGGCTGCGGTAAATCCACCACCATGAAAATGCTTACCGGACTGCTGCCTGCCAGCGAAGGTGAGGCGTGGCTGTTCGGGCAACCGGTTGATCCAAAAGATATCGATACTCGCCGTCGGGTGGGCT
Source organism: Escherichia sp. KS167_9B (assembly GCF_030295215.1). Lineage (NCBI taxonomy): Bacteria > Pseudomonadati > Pseudomonadota > Gammaproteobacteria > Enterobacterales > Enterobacteriaceae > Escherichia > Escherichia sp. KS167_9B. The sequence goes on along the minus strand of NZ_AP025754.1, from coordinate 4,185,665 downwards.
ATATGTCGCAGGCGTTTTCGCTCTATAACGAACTCACCGTGCGGCAAAACCTGGAGTTACATGCCCGTTTGTTTCACATTCCGGAAGCGGAAATTCCCGCGCGAGTGGCTGAAATGAGCGAGCGTTTTAAGCTCAACGACGTTGAAGATGTTCTGCCGGAGTCATTGCCGCTCGGCATTCGCCAGCGGCTTTCGCTGGCGGTGGCGGTGATTCATCGCCCGGAAATGTTAATCCTCGATGAGCCTACTTCTGGCGTCGATCCAGTGGCGAGGGATATGTTCTGGCAGTTAATGGTCGATCTTTCGCGCCAGGACAAAGTGACCATTTTCATCTCCACCCACTTTATGAACGAAGCGGAACGCTGCGACCGCATCTCACTAATGCACGCCGGAAAAGTGCTTGCCAGCGGTACACCGCAGGAACTGGTTGAGAAACGCGGAGCCGCCAGTCTGGAAGAGGCATTTATCGCCTATTTGCAGGAAGCGGCAGGGCAGAGCAACGAAGCCGAAGCGCCGCCTGTGGTACATGACACCACCCACGCGCCGCGTCAGGGATTTAGCCTGCGACGTCTGTTTAGCTACAGCCATCGCGAAGCACTGGAACTGCGCCGCGATCCGGTACGTTCGACGCTGGCGCTGATGGGAACGGTGATCCTGATGCTGATAATGGGTTACGGCATCAGTATGGATGTGGAAAATCTGCGCTTTGCGGTGCTTGATCGCGACCAGACCGTCAGTAGCCAGGCGTGGACGCTCAATCTCTCCGGTTCCCGTTATTTTATCGAACAGCCGCCGCTCACCAGTTATGACGAGCTTGATCGTCGGATGCGTGCGGGCGATATCACGGTGGCGATTGAGATTCCACCCAATTTCGGGCGCGATATCGCGCGTGGTACGCCTGTGGAACTCGGTGTCTGGATCGACGGTGCGATGCCCAGTCGCGCCGAAACAGTAAAAGGTTACGTGCAGGCCATGCACCAGAGCTGGCTACAGGATGTGGCGAGTCGGCAATCCACGCCCGCGAGCCAAAGCGGGCTGATGAATATTGAGACGCGCTATCGCTATAACCCGGACGTAAAAAGCTTGCCAGCGATTGTTCCGGCGGTGATCCCGCTGTTGCTGATGATGATTCCGTCGATGTTAAGCGCCCTTAGCGTAGTGCGGGAAAAAGAGTTGGGGTCGATTATCAACCTTTACGTGACTCCTACCACCCGTAGCGAATTTTTGCTTGGCAAACAGCTGCCGTACATCGGGCTGGGGATGCTGAACTTTTTCCTGCTCTGTGCCTTGTCGGTGTTTGTGTTTGGCGTGCCGCATAAAGGCAGTTTCCTGACGCTCACCCTGGCGGCGCTGCTGTATATCATCATCGCCACTGGTATGGGGCTGCTGATCTCCACCTTTATGAAAAGCCAGATTGCCGCCATTTTCGGTACGGCGATTATCACGTTGATTCCGGCGACGCAGTTTTCCGGGATGATCGATCCGGTAGCTTCGCTGGAAGGTCCAGGACGTTGGATCGGCGAGGTTTACCCTACCAGTCATTTTCTGACTATCGCCCGCGGGACGTTCTCGAAGGCGCTGGATCTGACGGATTTATGGCAACTTTTTATCCCGTTGCTGATAGCCATTCCACTGGTGATGGGCTTAAGCATCCTGCTGCTGAAAAAACAGGAGGGATGATGCGCCATTTACGCAATATTTTTAATCTGGGTATCAAAGAGTTGCGCAGTCTGCTTGGTGATAAAGCGATGCTGACGCTGATTATTTTCTCGTTTACGGTGTCGGTTTATTCATCAGCGACCGTCACGCCAGGATCGTTGAACCTCGCGCCGATCGCCATTGCTGATATGGATCAATCGCAGTTATCGAACCGGATCGTTAACAGCTTCTACCGCCCGTGGTTTTTGCCCCCGGAGATGATCACCGCCGATGAGATGGATGCCGGGCTGGACGCCGGGCGCTATACCTTCGCGATAAATATTCCGCCTAATTTTCAGCGTGATGTCCTCGCCGGACGTCAGCCGGATATTCAGGTGAACGTCGATGCCACGCGCATGAGCCAGGCATTCACTGGCAACGGTTATATCCAGAATATTATCAACGGTGAAGTGAACAGCTTTGTCGCTCGCTACCGTGATAACAGCGAACCGTTGGTATCGCTGGAAACCCGCATGCGCTTTAACCCGAACCTCGATCCCGCATGGTTTGGCGGGGTGATGGCGATCATCAACAACATTACCATGCTGGCGATTGTGTTGACCGGATCGGCGCTGATCCGCGAGCGTGAACACGGCACGGTGGAACACTTACTGGTGATGCCGATAACGCCGTTTGAGATCATGATGGCGAAGATCTGGTCGATGGGGCTGGTGGTGCTGGTGGTATCGGGATTATCGCTGGTGCTGATGGTAAAAGGCGTGCTGGGCGTACCGATAGAAGGCTCGATCCCGCTGTTTATGCTTGGCGTGGCGCTCAGTCTGTTTGCCACCACGTCAATCGGCATTTTTATGGGGACGATAGCGCGTTCAATGCCGCAACTGGGGCTGCTGGTGATTCTGGTGCTACTGCCGCTGCAAATGCTTTCCGGTGGCTCCACGCCGCGCGAAAGTATGCCGCAGATGGTGCAGGACATTATGCTGACCATGCCGACGACACACTTTGTCAGCCTCGCGCAGGCCATCCTCTACCGGGGTGCCGGATTCGAAATCGTCTGGCCGCAGTTCCTGACGCTAATGGCAATTGGCGGCGCGTTTTTCACCATCGCGCTGCTGCGATTCAGGAAGACGATTGGGACAATGGCGTAATTACGGGCTTAATCTTCCTTCGGCAAGCACTGCAAATGCCCGTGCCGCACGCCGCGCTGGGCGATAACGTCATCGGCAAAATGCTGCACGTCGCCCATGTCACCTTTCAGCACGGCGATTTCCAGACAGTCGTCGTGATTAATGTGCACATGCAGAGTAGCAACCGAGAGATCGTGGTGATGGTGCTGCGTGGAGACAATACGGCTGGCTAAGTCGCGTTTTTCGTGTTCATACACATACGACAGCACCGCGAAACCTTGTGTGCCGTGCTGCTGGGTGGCCTCCTGCGCCAGAGCGCTACGCAAAATATCGCGGATCGCCTCGGAACGGTTGTTATAACCACGACGCTGGCTCAGGCTGTCCAGCGTCTCCAGTAAATCGTCATCAAGGGTGATGGTGACTCGTTGCATTGACTTAAACCTTTTCTGTGGCGCGACGGCGCACTGGGAATGCGGGTAATACCGCGTTTTGTAGCACACGTCCGGCGTCAGAGGAAAAGGTTAATTTATCTCCCACTACCTGGGTTTCGACAATTTGCCCGTTATCCATCACCATCACCCGCTGACAGAAGCGCTCCACCAGACGTAAGTCGTGGGTGATAAACAGGCAGGCGGTGCCAAACTGCTGTTGCAGCTTTTTCAGCAGGCGAATGACGCCCGCCTGTAACACGAGATCAAGGTTGGAAACGGCTTCATCCAGAATCAGCAGTTTCGGTTCGACCGCCAGCGCACGTGCCAGGCAGACGCGCTGGAGCTGACCGCCGCTTAACTGCGGTGGGCGTTTGTCGAGCACGCTATCGTCAAGATCGACCGCCTTCAGCATTTCGCTGGCGCGCGCCAGTTGTTCCGATTTTTTCAGCGCCAGCAGGTGGCGCATCGGTTCACGCAGGATCTCGCGCACGGTTTTGCGCGGATTCACGGCGCTGATGGAGTCCTGAAACACCATTTGAATATCACGGCGGAACGCTTTACGTTGCGCGCGATTGAGTTTCGCCAACGGTTCGCCGCGCCAGCTAATATTTCCCTGTGAGGGCGACTCTAACCCTACCAGCAGCCGCGCGAGGGTACTTTTTCCGCAGCCGCTGCGTCCCAGCAGGGCGACGGTTTCACCGCTTTTTAGGGTCAGCGAAACGTTATTGAGCACTGCCTGATGCTGGTGCTTACCGCTGAATCCACCGTGTGCGTACTGGTGTGAAAGGTCGGAGACGTTAAGTAAAGTCATGATGCCAGCTCCATACCATAAAGCGCGAGGTGAGCAGAAACCAGGCTGCGCGTTACCGCATGTTTGGGGGCATTAAACAGCGTTTCGACATCGCCCTGCTCAACAATCTTACCGTGAGACATTACCGCCACATCGTCTGCCAGACGCGCTACCACGCCCATATCATGGGTAACCAGCAGCATTCCCGGCGCTTGTTTTTGCATAATGCTTTCCAGCAGATCCAGAATGCGTGCTTGCGCTACTACATCAAGATCGGTGGTCGGTTCATCGGCGATGATAAACGGTGATTCACATAGCACTGCCATCGCAATCATCATGCGCTGCAACATGCCGCCGCTCATCTCGAACGGGTACAGCTTCAGCACGCGTGCGGCGTTTTCCAGCCCTACCGCTTCTATAGCGGCGATAAGCGTGGCGTCATCGGCGGGTTTCCCCAGTGCCTGGCAAGTTTCCCGCGCGTGCGTGTGCATGGTGTGCAGCGGATTAAAGGCACTGCGCGGGTTCTGCATGATAGTGGCAATTTTGATACCGCGCAGGGCGCAGGGAGAAACCGGTTTGCCATCGGCCAAAATTTCCCCCGCCGTCTGGCGAACGCCAGCGGGCAGAATGCCCAGCGTCGCAGCGCAGGTCAGCGACTTCCCGCTACCACTACCGCCGACTAACGCCAGCACGCGCCCGCGTTGCAGGGTTAACGATACGCCGTGCACCAGCGGTTGCGCGGCCTGTAGCGCGATATTACGTAGTTCAATCTGTTGCGGCATTAGTGTGCGTGCTCCGTCACCAGATGAGGGTCCAGATGATCGCGCAGTGCGTCACCCACCAGGTTAAAGGCCATCACGCTGATAAACAGCGCCAGTCCCGGCCAGAACATTTGCAGCGGCTGGGTCCAGATATACTGACGTGCATCGTTAATCATCACGCCCCATTCGGCGGTCGGGGCGGTCACGCCGAGACCGAGGAAGGACATCCCCGCGACGTGTAGCATCATATGGCCGATATCCAGCGTCGCCAGCACCAGCAGTGAAGGGATCACCGCGCCCGCCAGATGATCGATAAACACCCGCACATGGCCTGCGCCAGAAAGCCGTGATGCCAGCACAAACTCGCGCTGGCGCAGTGAAATCACCAGACTGCGCACCATGCGCGCGTACCACGCCCAGTGCGACAGGGCGATGGCGATAATCACATTGGTCAACCCGGTGCCGAGCACGCCGACCATAAAGAACGACAGAATCGACGTCGGGAAGGTCATAAACATATCCGCCACGCGCATGGTGGCCTGATCAACGCGCCCGCCAATCAGCCCGGCGCTGCCGCCAATAATCAGCCCTAACGCCAGCACCAACAGCAGGCATGCCATTACCGAGCCAAGCGACACACGGGTCGCCGCCATCAGCCGTGAGAAAATATCGCGTCCTAAGTGATCGGTGCCCAGCCAGTGCTGTGCATCCGGAGAAAGCAGACGCGACGGCAAATCAATGACCTGGGGATCGTATGGCAGCCACCACTGGCTGGTGAGCGCAATCAGTGCCAGCAGGGCGATAATGATGAGCGCCAGGCGTACCGACCAGCGAGAAGAGAGGAAAAAGTTCACGCGTGCGCTCCTTCATGACGACGAATGCGCGGGTCCAGCGCGGCGTTGAGCAAATCGACAATCAAATTACAGACCACAAAAACCACCACCATCATCAGCGTAAAGCATTGGATCACCGGATAGTCACGGTTGAAAATCGCCGACACCGCATATCGCCCGACGCCCGGCCAGGCAAAGATGTTTTCGATAATCATCGTCCCGCCAATCAGTTCGCCAATGTGCATCCCCACGGCGGTGATCATCGGCAGCGAGGCATTGCGCAGGATATGGCGGCGTTCGGTCTGTTTGTCGTTCAGGCCGCGCAGCCGCGCCCAGGTCACATGACGCTGACCGGCGACGTCCAGCATGCTGGCGCGCAGCAGACGCGCGTTAATCGCCAGCGACATAAAGGCGATGGAAACCGCAGGCAAAATGATATGCTGCCAGCCGCCGTAACCCATCGCGGGCAGCCATTGCAGATACACTGAAAATGCCATCACCAGTAAAAACGCCAACCAGAAGTTAGGCATCGACACGCCAAGAAACGCGATAAAACGCACGGCGAAATCCGGCAGGCGGTCGCGATGGCGCGCCGCCCAGATGCCGAGCGGCACGGAAGTGAGCAGAATTAACACTAGCGCCGCGCCCGCCAGTTCCAGCGTGGCGGGCAGGAAGGTCAGCATATCGTCCAGCACCGGGCGTTGGCTGGCGAATGAGATACCAAAGTCAAGATGCAGCGCTTTCCACAACCAGGTTCCGTACTGCACGTACAACGGCTGATCCAGCCCCAGCATGGTGCGGGTAGACGCCAGCATTTCCGGCGTCGGCGGTAGGTTAGACAGACGCAGATAATCGAGCGCCGGGTCGCCGGTGCCGAGGCGCAGCATCAGAAAAATGATCACCGAGGCGGCGAGCACCATCGGGATCAGCAGCAGAAAGCGGCGTAATACATAACGCAACATTAAGGTTTCACCGGTTTAATCTGTTCGAACGGGATTTCGGTGGCGATCGGCGCGTAGGGGATGTTACCCAGTTCCGGTTTTGAAACCACCATCATTGAGATATAGCTGATGGGCAGATAAACCGCCTCGTCATGCAGACGGGTCAGAATGTCGCGATACAGTGCCTGACGTTGTGTTTCGTCGTGTGTCGCCAGCACTTCGCCAATCTCTTTATCAATCAGTGGCTTGTCGGCTAAACCTTGCTGTGCCTGGAAGTCAGCGTGCGACGGTACGCGCATTGAACTCAGGAAGGCGTGTGGATCGTATGGCGCGCCCCAGGTACGGTGGAAAATCATGCCAAAACGACCGTCGCGCTGACGAGCATAGATACTGCTCTCTTCTTCGCCGATCAGCGTGACATCCGCGCCAATCTGGCGCATATCAGCCTGAATGATTTCGGCCATTGATTTGCTTAACGCATCGGTGCCGATGAACGACAGTTCAATGCGCAGCGGCTGACCATTTTTCTCGCGGATGTCTTTGCCTGCGGGCAGCGTCCAGCCTGCTTGTTCCAGCAACGCTTTCGCTTTCTGCGGATCGTACTGGCGCGGTTTCAGGCCGAGATTGGCATAGGGCACGGAAGGGGCAAACAGGGTGTCGGCGACCTGCTGGGTACTATACAACGCGTTATCGATCAGCGATTTTTTGTTTACCGCGTAATTGAGCGCTTCACGTACGGCCAGCTCGTTGGTGGGGGCTTTGGCAGTATTGAGCGCCAGCATCACGGTTTCGATCGGCTGTGACAGTTGGGTGTGGTAAGCCGGGTTCTGGCTAAAGCGGGCGAAGGTATCGAGCGGTAATAGCCCTTCATTACCGTATAGTAGATCGATATCGCCGGTTTCAAACGCTACTGCGCGGGTAGTCGGGTCTGGGATGACGTTAAAAGTGATCTTCTTAATCGCCGGCTTTTCGCCCCAGTAGTTTTCGTTACGGACGAAGACATCGTACTGATTCAGTTTCGATTCCTGCAAAACCCACGGCCCGGTGCCAATCGGCGCTTTAATCCCATTCATGGTTTCATGGTTTTTAAACTGCGAGGGGGCGATAAAGCGGAAAGGACGGGGCAGGGCCAGTTCTTGCAGGAAAGGGTAGTAGGCGCTTTTCAGGGTGATTTGCAGCTCGGTTTTACTGAGAGCTTTGACATCAACAATCTGGTTTGCCAGCTCCAGCCAGGCGTGACGTTGACGGTTGTCGAGCACAGCGCGGAAGTTTTCTGCCGCGGCCTCTGCATCAAACGGTTCACCGTTAGAGAATTTCACATCATCACGCAGGGTGAAGGTCCAGGTTTTGCCATCTTCTGAATGGGTCCAGCTTTTTGCCAGCCACGGGATCACCGAACCGTCTGCCTGATATTTCACCAGTGGTTCATAAACCATGCTCTGGGCGAACATCTGGTTGGGTGTGTAAAGGTGCGGGTTTAGTGGCCCGACATTCACCGGCCAGGCGGTGGTGATTTCATCTGGTGCAGCGGCATGGACGATAAAAGACGCACAAGCCAGCAGCGCAAATAGAGTGCGGCGGAGTGTGGAGAACATGGTAACCCCAATGGATTAAAATAGATGGCGGAAATAAGTATGACGATTTTAAGTATTCGTCATACTGATAACCTGTTCTGGATCAATAGATGGGCAGTCGGATGGGCTGATCAGTTAACTGAATCGATCCATTGCACACTGTCGGCGGTGAGCGTAAAGGGAGTAGGGGTGCAGATCGCCAGACTTAAATTTTCAAGCTGACAATGGCTGACTGACAGCGAGGACTGATAGGTGCTGTCTACGCTGACGATTTGCCAGGCGCTGCCGCCACGTTGTTTAACGATAGCTTCTTTGCGTGTCCAGATGCGCCAGAACATTTCCAGTTGCTGATCTGGATGCACGGCGTCCATCTCGGCATGTTCTCCGAGGCTGAACACCGCGTTCGCCAGCCAGCGCCAGTTGGCACGCGGGCGAATCACTTCGATATCGCAGCCGACTTCGCCCTCATCGCTCAACAGTAGGGCAATATCGTCACCGCTATGGCTTAAGTTGAACCATAGCGGCGTTTCCGGCGCGAATGCAGGTTTGCCTTGTTCGCCATAGATGATCTCAGGTAGCGGGGAAAGCGTGTGTGAAAGCAATGCACGCCCCGCCAGCCAGCGTTCGCGCCGTGGACCTTGCGGTGCTTTATCGCGTAAAGCCGGTGGCAGTGGAGCTGCGCTTAAGGTCGAAACTTTCCCCAGAACTATCCGATACATATCAGGGCCAACGTTTTATGATGATGGATGTATTAATGCCGCCAAAGGCAAAGTTGTTACTCTGCAAAAACTCACAATCAATCTTGCGCGCTTCATGCATGATGTAATCCAGCTCGCCACAGTTAGGGTCTGGTTTATTCAGGTTTAGCGTAGGCGCAAACCAGCCTTCTCGCATCATTTGCAGACTCATCCAGGCTTCGAGCGCGCCACAGGCACCAAGCGTATGACCAAAATAGCTTTTCAGCGAGGAGAGCGGCACATTATCACCGTAAATGGCTGCTGTCGCCAGACTTTCTGCCATATCACCACGATCGGTCGCCGTGCCATGCGCTGAAATATAGCCAATATCTTGTGCGCTTAACCCGGCGATTTTCAGCGATTGCTCCATACAATACTGCATGGTTTCTCGCTGTGGTTGGGTGATATGCGCGGCGTCGCAGTTAGTGGCAAAGCCGACGATTTCTCCATAAATGGTCGCACCGCGCGCTTTGGCGTGCTCCAGTTCTTCGAGAATCAGCGTGCCTGCGCCTTCGCCAATCACCAGCCCGTCGCGGTTTTCATCGAACGGTGAAGGGGTGGTTTTCGGCGCGTCATTATGCTGGCTGGTGGCGAAAAGCGTATCAAATACCGCCGCTTCTGAAGGGCATAACTCTTCGGCGCCACCAGCAACCATCACCGTTTGATAACCGTGACGAATGGCTTCCCACGCGTAGCCGATCGCCTGGCTGCCGGAGGTACAGGCGCTGGAGGTTGGGATCACCCGCCCGCGCAGGCCAAAAAATAGCCCGGTATTAACGGCGGTGGTGTGCGGCATCATCTGCACATAGGTGGTGCCAGTGATGTTATTGGTGTGCTTTTCAGTCAGCATGGTGGCGAACTCGCTCACCGGACCGGTACTGCCGGTCGATGAACCGTACGCAATGCCCGTTTCGCCGCTGGTTAATATCGGATCGCCAATCAACCCTGCCTGCTCTAACGCCAGCTCGCTGGCTCGGGTCGACATTTGCGACACGCGGCCCATCGCACGGATACGCTTACGGGTGTAGTGCTCCGGTAGCGTAAAATCATCAATCGGCGCGCCAAGCAGGGTATGCAGGCCATCGTAAACCTGCCACTCCGGCATTTTGCGCACTGCGTTCTCATACGCCAGCAAACGCGCGGAAACGTCCTGCCAGTTTTCACCAAAGGCAGTCACGCCGCCCATTCCTGTAATCACTACGCGACGTGTCATAACATCCCTCCGTTGATGGAAATAACCTGGCGGGTGACGTAACCCGCAATATCAGACATTAAATAACTGGCAAGCCCGGCAACTTCTTCCGCCTGGCCCATGCGTTTCATGGGGATCATCGACATTGCCTCTTTCAGAGCGCTCTCTTCCATTTCGATCATCCCGGTATCAATAAGCCCCGGCGCGATGCAATTGACGGTGATTTTGCGCTTCGCGAGTTCGATAGCCAGTGCTTTTGTTGCGCCGATAATTCCGGCTTTGGCAGCACTGTAGTTCACCTGGCCGCGATTGCCCATTACGCCGGAAACCGAGGACAGCGTGATGATGCGTCCGCCCTGGCGTGCGCCGATCATCGGCATAATGCACGGCTGAATGACGTTGTAGAAACTGTCGAGGTTGGTGTGGATCACCGCATCCCAGTCGTCATCGCTTAAAGCCGGAAAAGCGGCATCGCGGGCGATCCCGGCGTTACTAACCACGCCGTACCAGGCACCGTGTTGCGCGATCTCGTGCTCCAGCACTTCCCGACACTGTTCGCGGTTTGCGACGTCGAAACTGAGCAAACGCCCGTTACCACCGTTGGCGACAATGGCATTCAGCGTTTCCTGAGCGCCTGCGGCGTCACGGTGATAGTGAACGCCAATGTTAAAGCCGTCTGCCGCCAGTTGGCAGGCGATGGCGCGACCAATGCCTTTGCTGGCACCAGTAACCAGAACTGAACGACTCATCAGGACGCTCCTTGTTGAAACAGGGTGGTAAGTTCTTCCGCAGTCGGCTGGAAGGTGTTAATGCGGCCCGTTGCCTCGCCGTCGTTGATGCTGCACTCAAAACTGCCGAAGCGTTCATCTTGCATCAGCAGTTTGACGGTAATGGTCAGCGTCTGGCCTGCGGGCAGAATGCCAGCGGCGCAAAGCAATTCACGCGCGCCCAGTACCATCCCTAACTCAATACTGTTTTTGCCCTGCTGGTGGCGATGCCAGCCAGACCAGACGCCGACGGTTTGCGCCATCAGTTCAAGGGCAAACCAGCCAGGGAGATTGCCGTCCGGGTCGAGAAACGGTGCCAGTACACCACTGGGCGAAACCGTCACGCGGCACACGGCGCTGTCATCGCTGACGCTCACCACTTCTTCCAGCAGCAACATGGGCGCATCGTGGGGCAGATAAGCGCCGGGTGATAAATAGTGGCTCACGAAACCCTCCCGAGCAGAATGCTGGCGTTATTGCCGCCAAAGGCGAAAGAATTGGACAGGATCACCGGACGTGCCAGCGGCTGTGGTTTTTCGATAATGCCGCACGGTGGCAGCGTGGGATCGCGTGGCGACAGGCTGAAGTCCTGAGCGGGCAGCGGTAAATCACGCTCTAAGATCAACGTGCTAATTGCCGCCTCGGTAATGCCCGCCGCGCCCAGCGTGTGTCCGGTCAAATGTTTGGTGGAGCTGCACGGTACGCGTTCGCCAAACAGGGCGTTAACCACCATTGATTCAATCTGGTCGTTGAGTTGTGTGGCGGTGCCGTGCAGGTTGATATAGCCCACCTCATCCGGCGTAAGCTGCGCATCGTTCAGCGCCTGGTTAATAGCGCGGATCGCCCCTTCGCCCTGCGGATGCGGGGCCGAAATATGATAAGCGTCGCTTGATTCACCAACGCCCAGTAACGCGATGGGCTGCGGTTCACGGGTCAGCAGCATTAGCCCCGCGCCTTCGCCAATGGTGATGCCCGCACGGTCACGACCGAACGGCTGACATAAGGTGGGCGACAGCGATTCGAGGCTGTGAAAACCGTTAATCGGCATCCGGCTCAGAGTGTCTGCGCCACCCACAATGGCGGCATCGACCAGCCCCGCTTCGATAAGCCTGCGCCCGCTGATCATCGCTCTGGCGCTGGAAGAGCAGGCGGTTGAAAGAGTATATGCCGGGCCGTCGAGCGCCAGCCAGTGGCTGAGAAAACGCGACGGATCGCCGAGTTCTTGTTGTGCATAGTGCCATGTGGTGCTTGGCTGCCCGTGGGTGCGCAGGTTAACGTGCGTGTCGCCTTCATGCAGGCCGGAGGTGCTGGTGCCAAGCACAATCGCGATGCGCTCGCGGCCATATTTTGCGATGGCGTCATCAACCTGCAGCTGGATCTGCGCCAGCGCCGCCAGCAGGATCTGATTGTTGCGCGAGCGGTGCGCAGCGAATTTTTCCGGGATAAGCGGAAGCTCGCCATCCACGCCAGCCAGGACCGCCTGCGGATGCCCCTGCAACCAGCCTGCGCGTGGGCGCATTCCGGGAGCAACACCGCGAGTCAGGTTGGCTGCGATCTCATCAAGATTATTTCCCAGGGCGTTGATCATGCCAACGGCGGAAATATAAATCATATTAGTCACCTAAGTATTGAATGGTGATGTGGTATTTAAAGACATGCTGCTCAATGCTGATTGGCACGCGTTTTCCTTTGCGATTCAAATAGGTGATTTCCGTGACCAGTTTGCCGCTGGCGTTACGCAGTTCGCGTTTGTCACCGTTGTCACGAAGTGTCCATCCTGCGGGAAGTTGCGGTTGCCAGGCGCTAATCGGCCAGTGGCTGAGCATTACGTCAGCCAGCACCTGACTTGCTGGCGGCAACTGTGGGACGACGATGGATTGCTCGGCGCGTAGCCCTTGCGCATCGTAGGTCACCAGAAACAGACGAATGCCGACTGATGACAGTCCGGCAAGGGTGATTTTCTGGTCGTCGGCATTAAGCATCACCAACAGCGACTGGGTTTTGCCGTTGAAGCTGCCAGTCAACAGTTGTTGGGAATTGACGGCGGGTGAAATCCCCGGCGCAGGCAGCGTGATGCGTGTGCCAGGTTGCAGCCACGCCTGCGGGCGGCCTTCCTGTTCCGGTTGCGAGTGGCTACAGCCGGTGAGGATAAGCGTAGCGGTCAGGGCGAGCGCCCGCCAGAAGGTGGGTTTGATCATTTTTTTGTTCTCTTTTTATCGGGCATAGCCAGCGGCGAAAGCAGGAAGGCGGTGAAAATACCGCTCACCAGCACAATGCCAAAACTGCTGATGGCCTGAGTGGCGCTGAATACCAGCATTCCCAGCGTCAGCAAGGTGGTGAGCATTGCCAGCGTGATCGCCAGTAGGGAAGTTAACGGTGTACCGCGCGGATTACTGAAAAACAGCGTGTAGTTGATGCCGATGCCAAGCACCAGCACCAGCGCCAGCAGCGAAAAGAGATTCACCGCCTGCCCGCTCATCGCCAGCACTGCCAGACCGCAGCCCAGCGAAAGCACCGAAGGCACCAGGCTGATAAGCCCTTTGCGCCAGCCAAGGCGGGCCACTGCGCCGCAGGCAATCACTGCCAGCGCCACCAGCAACAAACCGGTTAAGACGTGGCGGTAAAGTGCGAACAATTCATCAAAAGTGTTTTTGCGATCAACCCAGGCAATGCCCTGGTAATAGCTGGCTGTTTCCTGCAACAACGCGCTACTTTTAACCCCTTCAACCGGCACCAGTACGCCGCTTGCGCCGTTTTCCAGCGTCAGCCACAGCAGACGCCAGCCTTCACTGGCGGGGCTTGCCAGCCATTCATCGACCTTCACTGGCATGGCGTTGAGATCTGGTTTCACCGCCGTCAGCCCGGCATTTTGCAGCGCTTTTGTTACCGTCGGGGCAGACGTTTTCAGCAGATGTAAATCTTCCTCCTGCCGCACCAGGGAGTTCAGCGGAATAGTGCGGTAGTTGCTGATAAGACCGTCTTTTTTCGCTTTCTCCAGCGAGGCGGTAAATGTCTCCAGCCGCCGCAATGTTTGCTGTGGCGAATCGCCGTAAACCACAAACCATTTTTGATCGACGCTTTGTCCGGTCAGGGCGGTAATGGCTTTTTCCTGCGCCAGAATATGCTGCGGCAGCGCCTGTAACTGCGAGATATCGTCATCGACGCGCAGCATTGACATCCCCGCCAGCGAAAACAGCGCCAGCGCGACGGGCAGACCCCGCGACAGTTTTTTATTGCGCCGCCACGCCGCCAGCCAGCGCAGCATCAGCGCCATCGCCGGAACCGGACGCACCGGCAGGCCACGGCACAGCCACGGATGCCAGAACAGAACGGTCAGACAGGAGGCGCTCAACCCGACGGCGGCAAAAATCGCCATCTGGCGAATGCCGGGGAAGGGGGCGAGCATCATAATCAGATACGCCGCCACGGTGGTGAGCAGCGCCAGTAGCAAGGCATTGCGCACTTTCGCCAGGCTTTGCCACGGCGAAACGTCATTGCCGTGCACCATCCGTTCAGTGAGGTAATAGAGCGTGTAGTCAGCGGAAATGCCGATAACGCTCATGCTCATCACCAGCGTCATCAGGTGTAATTCACCGAAAATCAACAAGGTGGCGACCGTTCCCGCCAGCGCGCCAATGCCGATGGAAATCACGCAAAGCAGCAACGGGCGTAAAGAGCGGAACACCGCCACAATCAGTAATATCACCCCCAGCAGCGTTGCCACGCCCAGGGTTGAGATATCCTGCTTCGCCTGTTGACTGGCGTAATCGCTGTAAAATACCGTGCCGCGCGAGAGCAACTGCGCCTGCGGGTAACGCGTTTTCAGATCCTTTTCCAGCGTATTCAGGGTGGTGATGAGCTGGTGGGTTTGCTGCATATCAAACGACGATCCCGCCAGTTCTCCGTGTAGCAGATACCAGTAGTTGCCCTGGGGATCCTGCGTCACCAGCCAGCCGTCCATCAGTCGTAAACGCTGACCGTTTTTCGCCATCGCCAGCTGCGAGCCGCGCATTAACATCAGCGGATCGTTTTGCAGCTCCTTGCCGCTTACCCCGGAGAACGCAGAATAAAGCTGGGAGAGGATCCACTGCGCCTGCGCTTCACCGCCGTTTTGTAGTCGGGCGCGAGTGTCGGGGTCAATCAGGCCGTTGCGATGCTGCCAGAAAAACGCTCCCCACGCCTGCTGGCTGGCGGCATCCATTGGCCCTTTAACATCGCCGAGCGCAGCGGATTTTTGCAGCAGCGTCAGCCATTCCTGAGCGACCAGGGGATTAGCCTCTTTACCGGGGCTGACCAGCCACACCAGTTGGCGGTCCAGACGCTGCATAAAGCCGTCATTCAGCGCCGGGGGAATATCGCCCATCGCCTGTTTGGGTAACATAGCCAGCACGCTACTGTTCAGTCGTGATTGCGGCAGCAGGATCAGCAACGCCGCTGCCATGACCAGGCAGATGATCCCCCATAACAGCGCCGGGCGTTTACTGGGCGGCAAAACGTTGGCGTTCGTCATCGGTCAGTTGCGCTGGCGTCAGTTGATGTTGGGTAAGAGCGATATCGGTGCGATCGCCCTGTTTATCATTAAGCTGAATGCTCTCCAGATAGGTTTGCCCGGCGAGATCGATGGTATTGAAAATTTTATCCAGCGGCGTGGTGGTCGGCGTCAGGCGCAGCGTCCAGCGGCCTTCGCCTTTGTCAGCAAATTCGACGCGGAAGTTTTGTTCCAGCACTTTGCGATCGGCCTGGAACAGCGCGCGCAGCAGGTGGTTAAACTGGAACATCTGCGGGTTATTTTCTGCCGTGATGATTTGTGGCGGCTGACCGTTGATCACCTGCACCATGCGTTTATCGTCCAGTAATAGCTGCATGGGGAACGGTGAGGTTTGATCCCACAACAGCCCCTGGTCGCGGGCGATCAACATCTGCCCCTGCGATCGCAGCGGTTGCGGCAGATCTTTAATCGTCCGGGTTTGATCGAAATGGGCGCGGATCACCGGCTGTTCGGTAAAGCGTTGCTGAAGATCGTCCAGGGTCAGGGCGCTCACAAACGGGCTAATCAGCAGCGCCAGCAGCGGTAAAAATTTCATGGTTTGACTCCCATGCGTTCAAACAGAATATCGGGGCTGACAAAGCACAGTTCGCGGCTTTGCTCGTCGACCGCGACCTGAATGGTGTATCCGGTGGTGGCGCGTTTGCCCGTTTCGGCATCGAAAATCTGATAGCCAATTCGCAGGCGGTTTTCGAACTCTTCGATATGCGCACGCACGCGGATGCGTTGCTCAAAGGTGAGGGCGTGGCGATATTTCACCCGCGCATCGACCACTGGCCACAAATAACCCGACTCTTTCATCTGCCGATAGCCGTAATTGAACTGGTTGAGCAGCGCCTCGCGGGCCACTTCAAAGTAGCGAAAATAGTTACCGTGCCAGGCCACGCCCATCATATCGACGTCGTGAAATGGAATGATCAGCTCGACTTCAGCGGTAAATCGGGGATCGTTAAGCACCCTTTACTCCTTGTCCTGGACTTCCGGCAGTTGCCAGAAATCGAAAAAATTAAACCAGTCGAGGGGCGACTGGAGCGCGTGATGTTCCAGACGCGCGGCGTAATGATCGATAGCGTTTTGCAGCGCCTGCTGGCGTTCGCCACGCGGCAACAGCAGCGGGTCGGCAAAGGTTTCGCAGTTAATATGCAGCTTGCCGTGCTGGCGCAGGGCGAAAATCAGATTCACCGGGCAGCGCAAAATAGACGCGAGAATAAACGGCCCCTGTGGGAAGGGCGCAGGCTGGCCCATAAACGAACTCCAGCAGACGCGCCAGTCGCCGCCGCGTTGCGGGTTGATGGCGATGCGGTCACCAACAATCGCCACCCATTCGCCGTTATCCAGCTTCTCTTTTAGCAGGATGGCGGTGTCCGGGCCGATATCCGTCACCGGCATCAGGTTAATGCCTGCCTGAGGAGCCATCTCCTGCATTATCTGTTTAAAGCGTTGGGCGTTTTCGCTAAACACCAGCGCGTTAATGGTTTTGTAGCCCTGAATTTTTGCCAGCGCCCGGCACACTTCCACATCGCCAAGATGCGAGGCCAGCAGCAATTTGCCGCGCGGATCGCTGACGTTAAGTGCCGCTTCTGCGCCTGGTGCAAACAGCACATCACGCCCGAGTTGCAGCTCGCCGCGCCAACTGGCGATTTTGTCGAGCATGGCGTTGCCGAAACGTAGAAAGTGCTGATAGCTGTTGAGTTTTGCTGCCTGTGGTTGATGCTGGCGCACACGGGCGAGCCAGTCTTGCGACGCTTTGCGCGCCCGGCTGGCGGTGAGCCAGTAGACGCCCACCACCGGATAAAGCAGCGCGGTAAACGCCGTTCTTCCCAGCAGGCGCCAGACCAGCAGCATCAGGCGCATTCCCCATAATCCTTTCACTTCGCTCTGCCGCGCCCAGTGGCTGGAAGAGTGGCGCATCAGCAGCGAAGGAATACGCGGCAACATGCCGAAAAACAGGCGCGTGTGCATGAGCGAGATGCGGACGTTATCTTTCAGGGCATCAAAGTGCGAAAGCCCGTCCAGCGGATAGGTGACGCGGGTCGGCACGAAATAGCTGGTGTTTCCCTGCCAGTAGAGGCGCACCATCACTTCGGTGTCGAAATCCATCCGCTTGCCGATGGTGGCGTGTTTTGCCAGTTGCAGCGTTGGCGCAACCGGATAAACGCGAAAGCCGCACATGCTGTCTTTCAGTTGCAGGGAGAGCGTTTCGACCCATACCCAGATGTGGGTGACCCAGCGCCCGTACAGCCGTGAGCGGGGGATGGAGTCATCGTAAATTGGCTGGCCGGAGATCAGTGCCGCAGGGTGTTGTTCAGCGAGTGCCAGCAGTTTGGGGATATCTTCAATCGCGTGCTGACCGTCGGCATCTACCTGTACCGCATGGCTGAACCCCGCGTCTGCCGCTGCCTGTAAGCCGCGCATTACCGCCGCGCCTTTGCCTGCGTTTTCTGCCAGGCGAATTAATGTCACGCCAGGCTGTTCGGCAACCAGATTATCCAGTTGCTGTTGCGTGGCGGCATCGCTGCCGTCATCCACCACAATACAGGGCAGATTAAATGGCTTAAGACGCGCCAGCACGCCCGGCATCATTGCGCCGTGGTTGTAGCAGGGGATCAACACGCAGGGAGAAAAGTTTACCGACATAGGCGGATCTTCCCGCTACTGGCGGTGTGGCGGGCGTCACCGTCGTGACGCTGATAACTAAAGCTCAGAATCTGGCGTTCTTCCTGCCAGCTAAGCGTGAGTGTGACGCGGTTATCCGGCAGCAATGGAGCCTGGAATTTGATGTTCTGAATGGAGTGAAAACGCCAACCGGGCGCGAGCAGGGCAAGCGCGTAACTCATCGCCCAGTCGATTTGCGCCACGCCAGGGAGTAATGGTTGTACGGCAAAATGACCGCGAAACCAGAACAGATCTGCCCTGAGATGCAAAACAATCTCAAGGTGATTCACTTGTGCCTGATGGCGCTCGATTTCATGGGGCTTCATGAAATAACTCCTGTAATTGCGCATAGACACGCTTGTTCATACTGTTTACTGGCATTTCATCAATAACGCGCCAGTAACGCGGAATAGCAACTGGCTCCAGCGTCGGGCGCAGTAATCGCCGCCAGGCCATTTCCTGGCTGTGCCCGCCGCCGTTTTGCCATTGCAGGCGAGCTTCGTCATCCAGCACCAGCAAAACGCCAATACTCTGACGTCCGCCGCGCGTAACGGGAACTGCCGCCGCCTCGCGAATACCGTCCAGCGCCAGCAGACGTTGTTCTACTTCCTGGAGTGAAATACGTTTTTCTTCAATCTTAACGATGCGCCCACGACGCCCCATCAGATGGAACTGACCGTCCTGGCTAAACTGCAAGAGATCATCGAGTAACAGGCCGTTATCTTCCGCTATCAGCGGTGAAAAGAGGCGAAATGCTTCACCTTCGGCCTGGAACTGCACACCTGGGAAGGGTAGCCAGCGGCGTTGCTCTTGTTCGCGGTAACGCCAGGCGATGACGCCGGTTTCCGTGCTGCCGTAGATTTCATCAGGCCAGACGCGCAGCCAGCTCGCGGTATATTGTACGTCCTGCCACGGCAGCTCACCGCCAGCAGAGAGAAGCACCTGAACGGGCGGCGGAGAAAGCTGGGTATCCAGCCGTTTCAAAAATGCCGGGCTGCTGATGAAGATATAGCGATGCTGGTGACTCAATGCGGCAAACTGTTCGACATACCAGAGCATGGCGGCGTGCAGCGGTAATCCCAGCGCCATTGGCAGGAAAACGCGAAAAGTCAGGCCGTACAAATGCTGCGGCAATACGGAACCGACGACACGACATCCGGCAAGACGTGCGCCTAATCGTTCAGCCAGCAGTTCTGCTTCACGGTCCAGCAAATGAACAGGTTTAATTACCCGCTTTGGCTGCCCCGTAGAACCGGAGGTAAACAGCTCGATATAAGCGTCTGGCGCTATAGCGGCAAAGGTGAATGATTGTGTCGCGACTTGTGGGGAGCTTGCTACCAACAGCAATGAACCTTGCCAGTTAAGTTCGCTGTCGCTAAGCACACCATCGAACAGTTCACGTTGCTCGTTAAGCTGGATGACGCGGTTATGCCCCGGAAGCACCGGTGTTTTTCCGGCGTGTAGCGTGGCGAGCAGGGCAACGATAAACAGATAGCAGTCCTCAAAGCACAGCGCCCAGCGTTCACCTGGTTGTTGCTGTAAACGGCAGATAAGTTGCGAGACATCGTGACGCAAATCGCCCAGCGTCCAGGTGCTTTCGTCCAGCCACGCAATGGGCGTGTCATCAGGGCGTGGCGCAGTCAGCCAGCGTGCAAGCGGTAAGGTCTGCTTCATGAGCGATCTCTTTTCATCACCTGACGGCGCACCAGCCATTCACCAGCCATTAACGTCCCCATCAACAAATAAGCAATCATGCCGTTCCAGGCAGTCCATAACGACATATCGCCATGCAGCGCGGTAAAGAGGGCAATTCCGCCGTTGATGATGAAAAAGCCGCACCAGATTTGCGTGACGTGGCGGGTATAGCGCACGCCCTTTTCCGGGAGGTCTGGCTCCTGCAAACGCGCCAGCCGCTCAACAATTGGCATTGCCGACCACAGCGAACCGCCAAAAACCGCCAGCATTACCGCGTTAACCACTACCGGGTAAAACAGCAGTAGCTGGTGCGTTTTCAACAGAAAGCTGGCGACACACAAGGCGATACCCACGACAGCGACGATTTGTGTGACGGCTTGTAGCGGCTCGGCCTGGCAACGAGTCTGGCGCAGGCGCAATAAAAGCAGCAGCGCCATCAGCGGCAACAGCCAGTGCAGGCCGTTATGTGCCAAACCAAGCCAAATCACAAACGGCCAGGCGAGCAGTAATAATCCGGTCAGCAGTTTAATAATCGGTAGCGAGCGAATGCCCGACATCAGATCAGGCTTCTTGTAGCAGGCGTTCTACGGCCTCTACGACATCCTGGACTGTACGCACTGCTTTAAACTCTTCCGGCTTGATTTTCTTACCGGTTTTCTTTTGCAGATGCACAATCATGTCAACGGCGTCGATGCTGTCCAGTTCCAGATCTTCGTACAGGCGCGCTTCAGGTTTGATGTCCTGCGGATCGATTTCAAACAGCTTAACCAGCAGAGCTGAGACTTCCTGATAGACGGTTTGTTGTTCTGTCATGATGGCTTTCCTCACGCACGTTGTGCAGCAATAAAAGAGGCCAGAGTGGCGACAGAGAAAAAGTGCTGACGCATCTCTTCACTTTCCGCAGAAAGTACAACGCCATATTCATTTTTTACTGCCAGCCCCAGTTCCAGGGCATCGATGGAATCCAGCCCTAAACCGTCGCCGAACAGCGGCGCATCGGTCTCGATATCATCAGGAGTCAACTCGTCCAGATTGAGGGTGCTGATGATGAGGTTTTTAATTTCCAGATAAAGCGCTTGCATTATTTATTCCTGAGAGAGGTAAACAACCTTGTTGTAATTGAAGCAAAAGATGCCGGTTTAACTGCCTTGCTGCCAGCGCCGGTTCTTGTGAAGTTGCAACGTAAAATTTATTGATTTCAACCCGATCATGGACTTCAACCGTAAAAAACGGCCTGGCAGGTGGAACGTCATACCATTTACTTTGTTTATCCAGCAGATGCTCGCTACAGCCGATCGTCACGATGCGTAAATCGCTGGCACAGCGCACGGCAATATTCGCCGCCCCGCGCTGCAGCGTCATTTTTTCACCGGGCTTCGTTCGCGTGCCTTCGGGGAAAATCAAGATAGTGTCGCCCTGTGCCAGTCGCTGTTGGCAGCGGGGTAACAGGGTTTCAGCTTCGCTGTTGATTAAATAATCTGCCGCCCGCACAACGCCGCCAAGAAAAGGATTTTTTAACAGCGCGCTTTTCACCAGGCAGTCAGTTTCTGGCATGACTGACGCCAGCAGTACGTAATCGATAAGCGTGGGATGATTAGCTACGACGAGGCAACCGCGTTCCTGACGTAAAATTTCAGCGCCATCAATACGATAATCCAGCACGCCAAGCCCTTTCGCGACAGTTAAAAACAGGCGAAAACTGGCGGCAATGCTGCGACGCGCCAAACGACGGCGGCGGGAAGTATCCCACACCAAAACTAACAATATGTTAAACCACACGACAGAAAGCAGCAGGCCGCCGAGACCAAACAGGGCAAAACACAACCCGGTCATAACCAGTCGCCATGTCCATTCCAGGCGTGACATCAGCTTACTCATCTACGGCTCCAGCGCCACTGTACGCGCTCACCAGGAAGTGAAAAAGCATCTGAATTTTGTAAATAGTGCTGTAAAAACAACATGCTTTGCGGCAGTGTTGTTTCATTGCCCGCAATGGCTGGCTGTGTTTCACATTGCCACTCATCGCCAGCTTCAATCACCAGCGCAACAGCATATGGCCAGGTCGGCATTTCTGCTGGGAGCTGCGGATGATAGAACTCAGGTAGAAAGCCATCAAAATCGACCATCAACACGCGCTGGTATCCCGCTTGTAACAGGCTAAGCACTTCACACAAACCTTGCTGGAAAGTGTCGCGACCAGCCGAAAGCGATGAGGAAACGATCGGTTGTTTGGCCGCAATGGTCAGGTTACCCACGGAAGAGTTGTGTACGGAGAGCGCGAAGTCCGTCGGAGAGAGCGCCTGTTCGGTTGCCAGTGCATGAACAATGCGGTAATTGCGCTCCAGCTCGCCATGACGACTGGTATACAAAACGGCGTCTGGCTGATGGTGGCGTAGCATTGCCAGACCGCACTCCACGGCCAGTTTGCTGCCAGAACTGAGACGGCGGGCGGTCATCATTGGCAGTTCACTTAATTTTGCCAACGGTGCGGCAGGGTCAACCGCCCACGGCTGGCGCGACCATGCTTGCCATTGCTGGGCTTCGCTAAGTCCAGGCGCCAGTGCCTTCCAGTCGGTAATATTTAATGTAAATTTCATCAACGCGCGCCCGCGGTAAACCAAAATTATTAAGTGACGATTATTTCTTTTGGCATATCAATAATGTATGCCCAACGCCTAAATTATCGTGGCGCTCTGCTACCTGAAATCCTGCTTTATTCAGATAGTCGTAAAATTTCTCTGCGCTATAGAAACGGCTGTTACCGTTTGCCATGCAGGTAAAATAAAGTGAGGACGCGTTCAGGCTAAATGATGCTGCTTCAAACCGCTGCGCATCCCAGAACAACTCCATGATGCAAACTTTTGCGCCAGGCTTCATTACGCTGGCGATTTTGCTGAGTATGCTAATTATTTGTTCGGGTGAAAAACAGTCTAAAAATTGGCTCATCCACCAGATATCAGCCTCGCCCGGTAATGGGGCATCGCTTAGCATATCCACCGCATGGAAATCTATGCGATCAGAAAAACCTGCATTCGCGATATTTTCTTTCGCTAGTACGATTTGTTGTGGCAGATCTAATAACGTCACGGCGATGTTTTCATTGTATTTGCAGCAACGCAAAGCCCACTTACCCGTATTGCCGCCTACATCGTACAATGTTGTGGGGTTGTTGGCGAATACATAAGGCAGTGCGGCGTTAAATGCGCCATCTGAATAGTAATGATCAAACGCAAACCAGCTTTCACGAGCGGCATCTGGTAATTGTGAAAGTGCGGGATATATCGTCGACCAGTCGCCAAATACTTTTAACCCGGACGGTTTTCCTTCATTGAGTGAATCGGCGAGGAAGAAGAGCCCCTGATAGCAGACATCCTGGGTGAAATCCATATTCACGCGAGTCATAGTGTCATGCAGGAGGTAATGACCGATTTTCGCCAGGTAATACATTCCCTCTTTACAGGTAATAATTCGCCCGCTTAAGCCCATATCTAACAGAACGCTGGCCGCATATTCGTTGATATGGCTATGTTCGGTGATATCAGCCAGCGTTGCGCCATGTTTGCCTTGCCGATCCAGATATGAAAGTACACCCGCATTACGTAGGCAGAGAGCTGTTTGAAAAAGCATGGGGGCAAAGGCAATGCGTTGAGCTTCGGTAATCGCATCCAGTGCGCTAAGAGAATCCTGTTCGTACATGTTGGGCACAACCTGTTAAGAGGGAATTAAATTATTATCGGACCGAAGCGGCCCGACTTTAGGGGAAATTACAAATCTGCGCCAGCCGACAAATTCAGTTGAATATCTTTGTCGAGATTGCGGACCCAGCGATTATAGTTTTTATGAATTTGTCCGCCTGATGCTTGCAGGTTCTGACTATTTTCATAATTGATATCGTAGCTGGATGCCGTGTAGTTAATGCGAATTTCGGCTGAATGATCGCGTGACTGTTGACGTGCTTTAATTACGCCTTGTCCGGCTTCGGACATAATCCATTTGCGTTCAACGCCAGCTTTCAGAATCGCTTTTTTCACTTGTTCCTGGGTATGACCAGCGCTGACGGTTGAGTGAACCTGATCAATTGGCGCAGTACGCGCGCAACCCGCTAAAGCACCCACAACAGCAATAGCCGCAAACCATTTCATGTAATGTCTCATTAGAATCCCATTAAAGTATTGTTTTTACGAGTAAAGCAAGATTTAACTGTAATTGCTGGCATCACTATTCTTTATTTAGCGAAAAAATTACTTGTGAGATAAGTCAGTAAGTGCACATCAGAGTAAAAATTTCTGAAATGACTAAATTACTGCCAGCGGGGACCAACTATAAGTGAGTGAGAAAAATGAGGCAATAAAAATAACAGATTGTTATCAGTGCATTCTTTGAGAGGGATTTAATCGCTATTCGGCGTTTATATATATTTGACTTAAGGAATGGTTTTTATAAATTAATTGTCTGAATAATGTTTCTTCATTTCCTCAAATCAAATGGCCACTGTTAGATAAACGGTGGCCATTGCCTGCTCAGGAGGTGCTATTAACCCGGTAACCGACTTTTCGGTCTGCCCGGCCCCAGTAAGATCGCCAGTTTGCTACCGCCTTTGGTGGTTTCCATCCAGATTTTACACACGCTGGTTAATGGTACCGAAAGTAGCATCCCTACCGGGCCGAGCAGCCATCCCCAAATTAACAATGAAAGAAATACCACCATGGTGGACATCCCCAGGCGATGGCCCATCATCCGTGGTTCTAAAATATTGCCGATGACCATATGGACCACTAAAAACAATGCGCCGACCAGAATACATTCGTAAACGCCATTAAACAGCAGCACCTGAATCATTGGCGGTACGGCGGAAATTACCGCGCCGATATTGGGCACGTAGTTGAGCAAAAACGCCAGTACTGCCCACATCAGCGCAAACTGTACGCCCATTAGCGCCAGCCCCAGCCAGACGATTACGCCTGTCCATAAACTTAGCAGTGTCTTCAATGCAAGATAGTGTGAAACACCTTTTAAGGCGCGGTGTAGTCCGGCGATGTGAATCTGTGGATTATTCAACGCAAAACGCATTTTGTAGGGGACGTGGCGTACTTCAAACAGCATGAAAACTACGGTCATCACCAGCAAAAGCACGCTCGCCATTGCCCCGGAAAGCCCGGTCATTAGCGCCGTGGTGAAGGTAACCACTTTTTCCGAGTCCATCCGCTGCAGCATTCGCTCCGGCGACATATGCAAATTAAGAAAAGGCAACATCTCCTGCAATTTAAAAAGTTTGCGCGTCAGCTCCTTATTAAACTTCGGCAGCATAGAGATGAATTCGTTAAACGATGCCGCCAGTACGCCGACCAGCGCAGTAAGCGCAATCAGCATCACCACGACCACAATTGTAATGGCAACGGGACGCTGAACACCGCGACGAATAAACCAGGTGACCAGTGGGTTGAGGACGATGGCAAAAAACAGCGCCAGTAACAGCTGCACAATGATATCTGCCGCTGCGTGAATGCCCGCGAGGATCACTACCAGCGAGGCCAGCTTGAGCAGAATGTGCATGCCCGTTTTATCGGGTTGAGGGGTTTCCATTGGGGCTTCCTTGTGACTTTTTGTATTAAGTGTAGCGGGAGTCACGCCAGCAATATTCTGATTCTTACTGCTGATTTTCACGTCAGCACGTGGTAAAAATGAAACACTGTTGTAAAAATGTGGTGATCCTCATGCCCGAACCCGTAGCCGAACCCGCGCTAAACGGATTGCGCCTGAATTTGCGCATTGTCTCCATTGTCATGTTTAACTTCGCCAGCTACCTCACCATCGGGTTGCCGCTCGCTGTATTACCGGGCTATGTCCATGATGTGATGGGCTTTAGCGCTTTCTGGGCAGGATTGGTTATCAGCCTGCAATATTTCGCCACCTTGCTGAGCCGCCCTCATGCCGGACGTTACGCCGATTTGCTGGGACCCAAAAAGATTGTCGTCTTCGGTTTATGCGGCTGCTTTTTGAGCGGTTTGGGGTATCTGACGGCAGGATTAACCGCCAGTCTGCCCGTCATCAGCCTGTTATTACTGTGCCTGGGGCGCGTGATCCTTGGGATTGGGCAAAGTTTTGCCGGAACGGGATCGACCCTATGGGGCGTTGGCGTGGTGGGTTCGCTGCATATCGGGCGGGTGATTTCGTGGAACGGCATTGTCACTTACGGGGCGATGGCGATGGGTGCGCCGTTAGGTGTCGTGTTTTATCACTGGGGCGGCTTGCAGGCGTTAGCGTTAATCATTATGGGTGTGGCGCTGGTGGCCATTTTGTTAGCGATCCCGCGTCCGACGGTAAAAGCCAGTAAAGGCAAACCACTGCCGTTTCGCGCGGTGCTTGGGCGCGTCTGGTTATACGGCATGGCGCTGGCGTTGGCTTCTGCCGGATTTGGCGTTATCGCCACCTTTATCACATTGTTTTATGACGCTAAAGGCTGGGACGGTGCGGCTTTTGCGCTGACGCTGTTTAGCTGTGCATTTGTTGGAACGCGATTGTTATTCCCTAACGGCATAAATCGTATCGGCGGCTTAAATGTGGCGATGATTTGCTTTAGCGTTGAGATAATCGGCCTGCTACTGGTTGGCGTGGCGACTATGCCGTGGATGGCGAAAATCGGCGTCTTACTCGCGGGGGCGGGGTTTTCGCTGGTGTTCCCGGCATTGGGCGTAGTGGCGGTAAAAGCAGTGCCGCAGCAGAATCAGGGGGCGGCGCTGGCAACTTACACCGTATTTATGGATTTATCGCTTGGCGTGACCGGACCACTGGCTGGGCTGGTGATGAGTTGGGCGGGCGTCCCGGTGATTTATCTGGCGGCGGCGGGACTGGTCGCAATCGCGTTATTACTGACGTGGCGATTAAAAAAACGGCCTCCGGTGGAAGTACCTGAGGCCATCTCATCATCTTAAAACTTACTGAATAACCAGCGTATTAATGATGTTTTCTGCGGTGGTCTGTGCTTTTTGCTGATCGTCAGCTGGCAGCGTAATTTGCATGGTCAGCAGTTGATTACCCACGTTACCCAGAATAACGGAAGAGTACGCCGTCTGGCCTTTCGCGGAGATAATGCTGTCTAACTGCTGCATTTTGTGACCTTTCAGCTCAATGGCTTTATTGGTTACCACTTGCAGCTGCGGATCGCGGCTACGTTGCTGATCTTCCAGGCGCTTCGCCAGCACCGCCAGATCTTCTTTCGGATCATCGCCCATGATGACGATGACTGCTTTTTGCCCGGTGGCGTCGGACCAGACATGCATGTTATTAGCCTGCGTTCCCAGCTTACCGCTCTGGTCGGTCATATCCGCTGGCAGCGAGAAACTTAACTTGCCATCAAGCAGGTTGACGGGATTCCCGGTAGCGTTACTTTCCGCGACCGAACCCTGCGCCGTAGCGTTAGTGTCTTTATCATCACAGGCCGTAAGCCCCATAACCAGCAGGCCAATTCCGACATATTTAACCAGATTGCGCATTGACTTCTTCCTTTCGATAAACGGCCATAACGGCTCATTCATCCATCTTATCACAACTCTGATAACGAACCTTTAACTCGCCTGCAAAGCGTTGATTTCGGATTTATCTGCCAGTCTTTTCAACAGCATATTGAGTAATACGCCATACATTGGCAGGAAGAAAACGATACTGATTAACACTTTGAAACAGTAATCGACCAGCGCGATTTCCATCCAGTGTTCAGCCATAAAGGCATCTGGGCTGCGCCAGAAGGCAATGAAGAAGAAGGCCAGCGTGTCGCTGACGTTACCAAACAGGGTGGAAGCCGTCGGTGCCAGCCACCAGCGACGACTCTGACGCAGGCGGTTAAAAACGTGCACGTCGAGGATTTGCCCCAGCGCGTAGGCCATGAAACTGGCGGTGGCGATACGGGCGACAAACAGGTTGAAGTGGGCGAGCGCGCCGAATCCCTGCCAGGAACCCATATAGAACAGCGACGAGATGACGTAGGAGATCAGTAACGCCGGGATCATCACCGCAAAGATGATACGACGGGCCAGCGGTGCGCCAAAAATACGCACAGTCAGGTCGGTAGCAAGGAAAATAAACGGAAAGCTAAACGCGCCCCAGGTGGTATGGAAACCAAAAATGGATACGGGAAGCTGAACCAGATAGTTACTGGAGGTGATCACCAACAGATGAAATAACGATAACCAGAACAACGCCTTATAGCGTTGAGTTTGCGAGAAAACGTTCATATTGTACCTTTTTGATTAACCATTGGGGTGAGGGAACCCAATACGTACGACACGTCTGTTACCTTAACATAATAACGTGCTGACCCTTTTTTCGAGCCGCCGCATGATACTGCTTTACGTTGACAATGCAATGGTTAATTTTCACGCAATCGTTAACCTGGTTTGCTTACGGACTCACAGGGCGTAAACTAGCGCCGTTTTTTTATGTGATGAGAAGAAAATGACCGATCTCTTTTCCAGCCCTGACCACACACTCGACGCACTTGGCCTGCGCTGCCCGGAACCAGTAATGATGGTGCGCAAAACTGTGCGCAATATGCAGCCAGGTGAAACGTTGCTGATTATTGCTGACGATCCGGCGACGACACGCGATATTCCTGGGTTTTGTACCTTTATGGAACACGAACTGGTTGCGAAAGAGACCGATGGACTGCCTTATCGTTATTTGATTCGCAAATCGGGGTAAGGTGGATCAGGCTAGCGGACCGATCGCGCTCAATTTTGCGGCTTGCAACCGGTTTGTAGGACGGATAAAACGTTCAAGCTGCATCTGGCGATACGGTGCGCAATGCCTGATGCGACGCTGTCGCGTCTTATCATGCCTACGAGTTCGATGCCCTGTGTAGGCCAGGTAAGGCGTTTACGCCGCATCCGGCACGCAAACGTAATGGAATGCACAAATGGATTATTTAATTCCAGTTTGTCTGGCATTGCTGGGATTGCTCGCGATCTTCACCCCCAATTGGCTGATCCCTGTTTTTATCGTCGTGGGGGGATGGCTGGGGGTACTTGCCTGGGGTTGGCTCTGGCTAATGATTTTTTTACCTTTACTTAACGGTGTCGGGCTTGCTTATGCCCTGTGGTTGATGTTCAAAAGGCCATCCATAGCATCCCGCCTGGTTGCTGCATGCTGTGTTATCTCCGTCATTCTGATGTTAGCGCTTTATTATGCTTTCCTGACTATGCCGCCGTTCCCGGCCCAGCACTAAGCCTGATAGCCAGAGGCTATCAGGCAACACTTTTACTTCCTGCGCAACAATCTTAACGCATTCGCCGTCACCAGCACCGTCGCACCCGTATCTGCCAGCACCGCCAGCCAAAGGCCAGTCATTCCTAACAGCGTTGTGACGAGGAAGATCCCTTTCAGCCCCAGCGCAATGGTGATGTTCTGGCGGATATTGGCGTGAGTGGCGCGTGCCAGTTCAATCATCTGCGCCAGGCCGCGCAGGTGGTTATGGGTTAATGCTGCGTCGGCGGTTTCCAGCGCCACGTCTGTGCCACTGCCCATTGCAATCCCTATGGCGGCAGCTTTCATGGCGGGCGCGTCGTTAATACCGTCGCCGACCATCGCCAGCGGCGCATGTTGATTCAGCTCGGTCACCGCTTTGACTTTATCTTCCGGCAACAGGCCCGCTTTAAACTCCAGCCCCAACTCCCCGGCAATTGCCGCCGCTGCGCGTGGATTATCGCCAGTGAGGATCACCCCTTTGACACCCAGGGCGCTCAGTTCGCTGATGGCAGTTGCGGCGTCGGCGCGCAGGGTATCCTGCAATGCAATTACGCCAAGCACGTCATCGTTACGCACCACCAGTACTACCGTTTGCCCGGCGCTTTCCAGTTCGTTAATTAAACCAGCAAATGCAACAGCCGGATGTTTTCCGGCAGCGCATATCAACACGCGCTCGCCGTTAATCAGTGCTTCAATACCAGACCCGACCAGCGCCCGCTGTGATTCGGCGGCGGGAATGGCGAGTTCAGCAACCTGTGCTTCGCGTACGATGGCTTGCGCCAATGGATGCGTCGCGCCTTGCTCGACCGCCGCTGCCAGTGTCAGCAGTTCAGATTCACTAATACCCGTTGCCGGATGAATCGCGGTAACGCGCGGTTTACCGACGGTCAGCGTACCGGTTTTATCAAACGCCACCTGGGTAACACGACCTAGTTGTTCCAGCGCCGCACCGCCTTTAATCAACGCCCCACGACGCGCTGCTGCTGCCAGCCCGGAGGTGATCGCCGCAGGTGTTGAGATCACCAGCGCACACGGGCAGCCAATCAGCAGCAGCGTCAGCCCTTTATAAATCCACTCCTGCCAGCTTGCGGCAAACAGCAGCGGCGGCACCAGCGTCACCAGCAGGGCGACGGCCATAATCGCTGGCGTGTAAATACGGCTGAAACGGTCGATAAACCGCTCAATCGGTGCGCGGCGCTCTTCAGCTTCTTCGATCAGTTTCAGAATCCGGTCAATGGCGCTGGCACCCGGTTCTGACAGCACTTCCAGCGTTACCAGACGGTCTACGCTGGTGGCGCCTGCAGGAACTTTATCACCCGTCGCGCGTTCCACCGGAATGGATTCGCCGGTCAGGGCGCTTTCATCAAAACTGGCAAACGGTGAGAGCAGTTTACCGTCGGCAGGTAAACGCCCACCCGCTGCGACTTCAATCACATCGCCCGGACGCAGGCTGTTAATTGCTACCTCTTCACGCTTGCCATTACGCAGGCGCGTGGCGGTTTCCGGTTTCAGCGCCATTAACGCGCTGACCCCTTG
Organism: Escherichia sp. KS167_9B; assembly: GCF_030295215.1. Classification (NCBI taxonomy): domain Bacteria; kingdom Pseudomonadati; phylum Pseudomonadota; class Gammaproteobacteria; order Enterobacterales; family Enterobacteriaceae; genus Escherichia; species Escherichia sp. KS167_9B. The sequence goes on along the minus strand of NZ_AP025754.1, from coordinate 4,155,185 downwards.
ACGCGCGCGGCTGGCGGCCCAGCCTTCCAGTCGTTCACCAATCAAAAATAGCAGCAACACCATCGCAGCTTCGGCGGTTGCGCCAATAAACAGCGCGCCAATGGCGGCTACGCTCATTAACGTTTCAATGGCGAAGTAGCTGCCCGATTTGATCAGCCGTAATGCCTGGCGCACAATCGGGTACAGCCCAACCAGCGTGGTCGCGATAAACGCCAGTTGCCCGAACGGATGATTAAACTGCTCCAGACCCCAGCTGATTGCCATCAACACGATTAGCGTAATCAGCGGCAGATTCTCTTTCAGGCGTGATTCTTGTTGTTCGTCGGCGGACTGTTCATCGCGCAGGGAATAGCCCGCTTTTTGCACCGCAGATTCAACTTGTGCACGGATGTCATTGTCGGCATCAACCACCAGTTTTTCGGTGGCGAACAGCACCTGCACCTGATTCACGCCTGCAAGCTGGCGCACGGCATTTTCTACCTTGCGCGCGCAGGCGGCGCAGTCCATGCCGCTGACTTTCCAGCTATAGCGGGTGCCGGAGACGTTTTCAGAGAGCGTTGGCGTGCTGGAACATGCGCCGTCGCAGCAACAGTCGTTGGCGTTCTGTGCCGTGGTTAGCGGTTTGAACGCAGCAAAGTGAGGGGCTTTCTTGCCGTTATTGTCAGGAGTCGACATGGCATCCTCCGGTTAAGTTTTTCTCATTAACCGAAGGATACACTCTGGAGTCGACTCCAGAGTCAAGTTTTATCAGAGATACAGCGAGCGGACGATGAGGAAATGTCCGGCAAAATAACAAGCGGCGGCAATCGCGTTATCCGCACGGAAGCGTCGGCGATAGTGGCTACCCAGCCAGACAAAGTTACTGATAAACAGCAACGAAGCGCCGACAAATGCAGAAAGTGCCGGAGCGGTTGGACGGAAGAACCACAGTTCACCTGCCAGCCATACCATCACCAGCGTCATGCCGATAAACGTGCAGATAGGCCAACGATACTCTTCCAGACGCGTCCAGATAATCGCCAGTAACAGCGCACCCAGCACCAGCAACACCAGCGGCAAAGGCCAGAAGAATGAGAGCGTCATCTGGCTGGCGAAATAGATGGTGTACAGCAGGTGTGAGAGGAAAAACGCGCCGATGGCGTACATCAGACGTTGACGTGGCAACAGGGTTAGCGCATCGCCCAGCAGTGAGGCGCACAGTCCCGCCAGCACCAGATAACTAATGGCGTCGAACATCGGCGCTTGCCATGCCAGTAACAGCAGGAGAAGAAGGGTTAACGGTTTAAACACCCAGCGTTGCCAGGTTGGCCCACGATACGATGCATCCACAGATAGCCATGCGGAAAGACAGACTGCGATAAACGACCAAAGCATCTTAGTTCCTTGAATTCGTTATTTTTTCGTAAGCGGAATGCCTACGGTCTTGCTTCCAGTTTAGTGGCGAGGGTGGACGGATGACAACACCATAACTGGCAGGGTATGCTTATTTCCGCATTTTCCGATGAGGGATAAAGATGAGCAAACCACCTCTTTTCTTTATTGTTATCATTGGCTTAATTATCGTCGCCGCATCGTTTCGTTTTATGCAACAGCGACGGGAAAAAGCTGATAATGATATAGCGCCACTCCAGCAAAAGTTGGTGGTGGTGAGCAATAAGCGGGAAAAACCGATTAACGATCGCCGTTCGCGCCAGCAGGAAGTGACACCGGCAGGTACCAGCATGCGCTATGAGGCGAGCTTCAAACCGCAAAGCGGAGGAATGGAACAGACCTTTCGCCTCGACGCCCAGCAGTACCACGCCCTGACAGTGGGCGATAAAGGTACGCTGAGCTATAAAGGAACGCGCTTTGTCAGCTTTGTCAGCAAACAATAAGGTTATTTTTTAACGTTAAATTTCTTCTGCCAGACCAGCAGTTCAAATACGCCGAAAAGGAAAATGCGCACCTTTTCGGCGGTGGTCATCTGCGGGCCATCTTTCGGTAAAGTGGATTTCAACAGCGCCAGCTGCATACCATGCATCAGCACGGTGAAAATCAGCGCCACGTTAACGAAAATATTCAGCGGACGCGGGAAGGGATGCACCAGGTTGAGGATTAAAAATCCCCAAACACAGAGCATTAACACACGACCAATATTAATCAGCATCACTTTCTCCTTGTGCTTCGCGTTGATACAGGCGGTAAGCCACCTGACCTGCCACTTTTTCCCGATGTAATGACCAGTTCGCCGGAACGGTGGGGAGCCCGTTTTCGACTTCGCTTTCGACATAAATCAGGGCTTCGTCAGCCAGCCAGCCGTTATCTTCCAGTAAATTTATCGTCTCTTCTAACAAGCCACGGCGGAACGGTGGATCGACAAAAACGATATTATGCGGTGTGCCTTTTTGCGCCAGGAATGACATCGCGTTGCTGTTCACCACGCGTGCATTACCTGCTTTTAGTGTCGCCAGATTCTTAATTAACTGTTGAGAAACCGCGCGATCCATCTCAATCAACGTGGCCCCCGCAGCGTAGCGCGATAACGCTTCCAGCCCCAGCGCGCCGCTCCCGGCGAAGCAATCCAGACATTGGGCGTCAACAATGACCGGAGCCAGCCAGTTAAACAACGTTTCGCGTACGCGGTCGGTGGTGGGGCGCAGGCCTGGGCTATCAGGAACCGGGAGTTTACGGCCTCGCCACTGCCCGCCAATAATGCGGATTTGGCCGCTGCCGGAATGATTCGGTTTTTTCATGATAAATTGCTCAATCCGCCAGATAACACATACTTGCAGGCGGTGATGTGAATTAAGTTAAGTGATAGACTATTTCATCATTTTTTTAGCTGCTATGTACATAGCGTTAACGCTGTGCCATGAAGCAACAGCGAGGAGTGTAGTCGCAAATGGCGAAAGAAAAAAAACGTGGCTTTTTTTCCTGGCTGGGCTTTGGTCAAAAAGAGCAGACCCCGGAAAAAGAGACAGAAGTCCAGAACGAACAACCAGTTGTAGAAGAAATCGTTCAGGCGCAAGAGCCTGCGAAGGCTTCTGAACAAGCCGTTGAAGAGCAGCCGCAGGCGCATACTGAAGCCGAGGCGGAAACTTTTGCTGCCGACGTTGTGGAAGTTACTGAACAGGTTGCTGAAAGTGAAAAAGCGCAGTCTGAAGTTGTTGCTGAACCGGAAGTTATTACTGAGCCGGAAACGATAGTTGAAGAAACGCCAGCGTCAGTCATTGAACCTGAAGTTACGCCAGAGCCTGTGGCTATCGAGCGTGAAGAGCTGCCGTTGCCGGAAGACGTCAAAGCCGAAGAGGTTTCGCCAGAAGAGTGGCAGGCCGAAGCGGAAACCGTAGAGATTGTCGAAGCGGCGGAAGAAGAAGCGGCTAAAGACGAAATCACCGACGAAGAGCTGGAAGCACAGGCGCTGGCTGCCGAAGCGGCAGAAGAGGCGGTGATGGTGGTTCCTCCGGCAGAAGAAGAGCAGCCGGTGGAAGAAATCGCTCAGGAGCAGGAAAAACCGACCAAAGAAGGTTTCTTCGCGCGCCTGAAACGCAGTCTGTTAAAAACCAAAGAAAACCTCGGTTCCGGATTTATCAGCCTGTTCCGCGGTAAAAAAATCGACGATGATCTGTTTGAAGAATTGGAAGAGCAATTGCTCATCGCCGATGTGGGCGTGGAAACCACGCGTAAAATTATCACCAATCTGACAGAAGGTGCGACCCGCAAGCAGCTTCGTGATGCCGAGGCGCTCTATGGCCTACTGAAAGAAGAGATGGGTGAGATTCTGGCGAAAGTCGATGAACCGCTGAACGTTGAAGGTAAAACGCCGTTCGTGATCCTGATGGTGGGCGTCAACGGTGTGGGTAAAACCACGACGATCGGTAAGCTGGCGCGTCAGTTTGAGCAGCAGGGTAAATCAGTGATGCTGGCGGCGGGCGATACTTTCCGTGCAGCAGCGGTTGAACAGCTTCAGGTCTGGGGTCAGCGTAATAATATTCCGGTGATTGCCCAGCATACCGGTGCGGATTCCGCTTCTGTTATCTTCGACGCCATTCAGGCCGCTAAAGCGCGTAACATCGACGTTTTGATTGCCGATACCGCCGGACGCCTGCAGAACAAATCGCACTTGATGGAAGAGTTGAAGAAAATCGTCCGCGTGATGAAGAAACTCGACGTTGAAGCTCCGCATGAAGTTATGCTGACTATCGACGCCAGTACCGGGCAGAATGCAGTAAGCCAGGCCAAACTGTTCCACGAAGCCGTTGGCTTAACCGGCATCACGCTAACGAAACTGGACGGCACGGCGAAAGGCGGGGTAATTTTCTCGGTGGCTGACCAGTTTGGTATCCCTATCCGCTACATTGGTGTCGGCGAACGTATTGAGGATTTGCGTCCGTTTAAAGCGGACGACTTTATAGAGGCACTTTTTGCCCGAGAGGATTAACAATGATTCGCTTTGAACATGTCAGCAAGGCTTATCTCGGTGGGAGACAGGCGCTGCAGGGCGTTACGTTCCATATGCAGCCGGGTGAGATGGCGTTTCTGACCGGTCATTCCGGCGCAGGGAAAAGTACCCTCCTGAAGCTGATCTGTGGGATTGAGCGGCCCAGCGCCGGGAAAATCTGGTTTAGCGGCCATGACATCACGCGTCTGAAAAACCGTGAAGTTCCGTTTCTGCGCCGCCAGATTGGCATGATTTTCCAGGATCACCATCTACTGATGGACCGTACTGTCTACGATAACGTGGCGATACCCCTGATTATCGCCGGTGCCAGCGGTGACGATATTCGTCGTCGTGTATCGGCGGCGCTGGATAAAGTCGGGCTACTGGACAAAGCGAAGAACTTCCCTATTCAGCTTTCCGGCGGTGAACAACAGCGTGTTGGCATTGCCCGCGCGGTGGTGAACAAGCCCGCGGTACTGCTGGCGGATGAACCGACCGGTAACCTTGACGACGCGTTGTCAGAAGGAATTCTACGTCTGTTTGAAGAATTTAACCGCGTTGGGGTAACCGTATTGATGGCAACGCACGACATCAACCTGATTTCGCGGCGTTCCTATCGCATGCTCACCCTGAGCGATGGTCACTTGCATGGAGGCGTGGGCCATGAATAAGCGCGATGCAATCAATCATATCCGGCAGTTTGGCGGGCGTCTGGATCGCTTCCGTAAATCGGTCGGCGGCTCTGGCGACGGCGGTCGTAACGCGCCGAAACGCGCGAAATCCTCGCCAAAACCGGTAAATCGCAAAACTAACGTTTTCAACGAACAGGTGCGCTATGCTTTCCACGGCGCTTTGCAGGATCTGAAAAGCAAACCGTTCGCCACGTTTTTAACGGTGATGGTTATCGCCATCTCCCTGACGCTGCCCAGCGTCTGTTATATGGTGTACAAAAACGTTAATCAGGCGGCGACGCAGTATTATCCGTCACCGCAAATCACCGTTTATCTGCAAAAAACGCTGGACGATGACGCCGCTGCGGGCGTGGTGGCACAGTTGCAGGCCGAGCAAGGCGTAGAGAAAGTGAATTATCTTTCTCGTGAAGACGCACTGGGGGAGTTCCGTAACTGGTCTGGTTTTGGTGGTGCGCTGGATATGCTGGAAGAAAACCCGCTTCCGGCAGTGGCGGTGGTAATCCCGAAACTCGATTTTCAGGGGACCGAGTCACTGAATACCTTGCGCGATCGTATCACCCAGATCAACGGCATTGACGAAGTGCGAATGGATGACAGCTGGTTTGCCCGTCTGGCGGCGTTGACCGGGCTGGTCGGGCGCGTTTCGGCAATGATCGGCGTATTGATGGTGGCGGCAGTGTTCCTCGTCATCGGTAACAGTGTGCGTCTGAGCATCTTTGCTCGCCGTGACTCCATTAACGTACAGAAACTGATTGGTGCGACAGATGGTTTCATCCTGCGCCCATTCCTGTACGGTGGCGCATTGCTGGGATTTTCTGGCGCATTGCTGTCATTAATTTTGTCGGAAATTCTGGTCCTGCGTTTGTCTTCGGCGGTTGCGGAAGTGGCGCAGGTTTTCGGAACGAGGTTTGATATCAATGGCTTATCTTTTGATGAATGCCTGCTATTGCTGCTGGTATGCTCGATGATTGGCTGGGTGGCAGCCTGGCTTGCCACGGTACAACATTTACGCCACTTTACGCCTGAATAATAAAAGCGTGTTATACTCTTTCCCTGCAATGGGTTCCGTAGCAGGGAAAGAGACCCCGTTGTCTCTTCCCGGTATTTCATCTCTATGTCACATTTTGTGCGTAATTTATTCACAGCGTTGCATTGAACTTGTGGATAAAATCACGGTCTGATAAAACAGTGAATGATAACCTCGTTGCTCTTAAGCTCTGGCACAGTTGTTGCTACCACTGAAACGCCAGAAGATATCGATTGAGAGGATTTGAATGACTGACAAAATGCAAAGTTTAGCTTTAGCCCCAGTTGGCAACCTGGATTCCTACATCCGGGCAGCTAACGCGTGGCCGATGTTGTCGGCTGACGAGGAGCGGGCGCTGGCTGAAAAGCTGCATTACCATGGCGATCTGGAAGCAGCTAAAACGCTGATCCTGTCTCACCTGCGGTTTGTTGTTCATATTGCTCGTAATTATGCGGGCTATGGCCTGCCACAGGCGGATTTGATTCAGGAAGGTAACATCGGCCTGATGAAAGCAGTGCGCCGTTTTAACCCGGAAGTGGGTGTGCGCCTGGTCTCCTTCGCCGTTCACTGGATCAAAGCAGAGATCCACGAATACGTTCTGCGCAACTGGCGTATCGTCAAAGTTGCGACCACCAAAGCGCAGCGCAAACTGTTCTTCAACCTGCGTAAAACCAAGCAGCGTCTGGGCTGGTTTAATCAGGATGAAGTCGAAATGGTGGCCCGTGAACTGGGCGTAACCAGTAAAGACGTACGTGAGATGGAATCGCGTATGGCGGCACAGGACATGACCTTTGACCTGTCTTCCGATGACGATTCCGACAGCCAGCCGATGGCTCCGGTGCTCTATCTGCAGGATAAATCGTCCAACTTTGCCGACGGCATTGAAGATGATAACTGGGAAGAGCAGGCGGCAAACCGTCTGACCGACGCGATGCAGGGCCTGGATGAGCGTAGCCAGGACATTATCCGCGCACGCTGGTTGGACGAAGACAACAAGTCCACGTTGCAGGAACTGGCTGACCGTTACGGTGTTTCCGCTGAGCGTGTGCGCCAGCTGGAAAAGAACGCGATGAAAAAACTTCGCGCTGCTATTGAAGCGTAATTACCGCTGTTAAGCAGAGAACCCTGGATGAGAGTCCGGGGTTTTTATTTTTTGGGCCTCTGCAATAATCAATGACCCCCTCCGGCAAAACGCCAATCTCCACGCAGATTGTTAATAAACTGTCAAAATAGCTATTCCAATATCATAAAAATCGGGTATGTTTTAGCAGAGTATGCTGCTAAAGCACGGGTAGTCATGCATAAAACGAAATAAAGTGCTGAACAACAACATCACAACACACGTAATAACCAGATGAATGGGGATTCTCAGGATGAATATAAAGGGTAAAGCGTTACTGGCAGGATGTATCGCGCTGGCATTCAGCAATATGGCTCTGGCAGAAGATATTAAAGTCGCGGTCGTGGGCGCAATGTCCGGTCCGGTGGCCCAGTATGGCGACCAGGAGTTTACTGGCGCAGAGCAGGCAGTTGCGGATATTAACGCTAAAGGCGGTGTGAAAGGCAACAAACTGCAAATCGTAAAATATGACGATGCCTGTGACCCGAAACAGGCGGTTGCGGTGGCGAACAAAGTCGTTAACGACGGCATTAAATACGTGATTGGTCACCTCTGCTCTTCATCAACGCAGCCTGCGTCTGACATCTACGAAGACGAAGGCATTTTAATGATCACCCCAGCAGCAACCGCACCAGAGCTGACCGCCCGTGGCTATCAGCTGATCCTGCGCACCACCGGCCTGGATTCCGACCAGGGGCCGACGGCGGCGAAATATATTCTTGAGAAAGTGAAACCGCAGCGTATTGCTATCGTTCACGACAAACAGCAGTACGGCGAAGGTCTGGCGCGTGCGGTGCAGGACGGCCTTAAGAAAGGCAATGCTAACGTGGTGTTCTTTGACGGCATCACCGCCGGGGAAAAAGATTTCTCAACGCTGGTGGCGCGTTTGAAGAAAGAGAATATCGACTTCGTTTACTACGGTGGTTACCACCCGGAAATGGGGCAAATCCTGCGTCAGGCACGCGCGGCAGGGCTGAAAACTCAGTTTATGGGGCCGGAAGGCGTGGCTAACGTCTCGCTGTCTAACATTGCGGGCGAATCAGCGGAAGGGCTGCTGGTAACCAAGCCGAAGAACTACGATCAGGTTCCGGCGAACAAACCAATTGTTGACGCGATCAAAGCGAAAAAACAGGACCCAAGCGGCGCGTTCGTCTGGACCACCTACGCCGCGCTGCAATCTTTGCAGGCGGGCCTGAATCAGTCTGACGATCCGGCTGAAATCGCCAAATACCTGAAAGCGAACTCCGTGGATACCGTGATGGGGCCGCTGACCTGGGATGAGAAAGGCGATCTGAAAGGCTTTGAGTTCGGCGTATTTGACTGGCACGCCAACGGCACGGCGACTGATGCGAAGTAATCATTAATCGGCAATTTGGGTTGCCGCCAAATTGCTAATATCGAGTACGCATGCTTCATGCCGGATGCGGCGTAAACGCCTTATCCGGCCTACAAGATCCAAAGAAATCAGTAAATTGCAGCACACATTGTAGGCCTGATAAGCGTAGCGCATCAGGCAATTTCTCGTTGGTCATCACTTTTGAAATCAAACTTGACGATTAACGCTTCTCCCAGCCGCCCTGTTGTGCCGTAAACCCCAGCGTCTGCATAAACGCCGTCATCACGCCGCGATCTTCCACGCCTGCATCCGCCATCCACCAGCCTGAAACGCCAGGATTGTTACGCAAAACCTCTTCCAGCAAATATTGCCCCACACCGCGACGTCGGGTGACTTCCCGCACGCGCAGGGAATCCAGTGCCCCATCGGTGCCGTTTAAGGTTACCCGCACGGCCGCGAGCAGGCGCTCGTTAAAACGCGCGGCGTAGATACGGTGGTTATCGTCAACCTGTAAAGAGGAAGGGGAGTACTCCGGCCAGATCTTTTGCAGGTCAATCCGGTCCTGGTCGCTAAAGTGTTCTAAACGAATGATGGTCAGCTTCATGGGAAACCCGTGTAAATCACAAAAGTGGAACCAGTGTAGCGAAATAATTTAATCGGAGGCTTTCTCTTTTTTATTTCTTTTGGCAGGTGATTAATTTTTTAACAGCAATAATTACAAATTAAAAACATTAGAGAATGAAAAATGTCCAGCATAATCCCCTGAATGGTAGTGAATTATTCCGCCCTTTGTACCGTTATTTTATGCTGACAACGGCGCTTTTTTCTGTTTATCTATCAACAAATTCAGAATATTATCTGTTCTTAATCGACTGAAAAATAGGGATTTTAATCGCTATTATCACAAAACACTGCGCTAAACCCTTAATCAGACAGGCAAAAACAGTGCAGTATAAAAAAAGTACAGTCTGATTTGTTAACACATAAAAACAAAGCAACACAACATCACGAATGGGGATTTTTGACTATGAAACGGAATGCGAAAACTATCATCGCAGGGATGATTGCACTGACAATTTCACACACCGCTATGGCCGACGATATTAAAGTTGCCGTTGTCGGCGCGATGTCCGGTCCGATTGCCCAGTGGGGCGATATGGAATTTAACGGCGCGCGTCAGGCGATTAAAGACATTAATGCCAAAGGGGGAATTAAAGGCGATAAGCTGGTGGGCGTGGAATATGACGACGCCTGCGACCCGAAACAAGCCGTTGCGGTCGCCAACAAAATCGTTAACGACGGCATTAAATACGTTATTGGTCATCTGTGTTCTTCTTCTACCCAACCTGCATCAGATATCTACGAAGATGAAGGTATTTTGATGATCTCGCCGGGGGCGACCAACCCGGAGCTGACTCAACGCGGTTATCAACACATCATGCGTACTGCCGGGCTGGACTCTTCCCAGGGACCAACAGCGGCAAAATACATTCTTGAGACGGTGAAGCCCCAGCGCATCGCCATCATTCACGACAAACAACAGTATGGCGAAGGGCTGGCGCGTTCGGTGCAGGACGGATTGAAAGCAGCCAATGCCAACGTCGTCTTCTTCGACGGCATTACCGCTGGTGAGAAAGATTTCTCCGCACTGATCGCCCGCCTGAAAAAAGAAAACATCGACTTCGTTTACTACGGCGGTTACTACCCGGAAATGGGGCAGATGCTGCGCCAGGCCCGTTCCGTTGGCCTGAAAACTCAGTTTATGGGGCCGGAAGGGGTGGGTAATGCGTCGCTGTCGAACATTGCTGGTGATGCCGCCGAAGGTATGTTGGTCACTATGCCAAAACGCTATGACCAGGACCCGGCAAACAAAGGCATCGTTGATGCGCTGAAAGCAGACAAGAAAGATCCGTCCGGGCCATATGTCTGGATCACCTACGCGGCGGTGCAATCTCTGGCGACTGCCCTTGAGCGTACCGGCAGCGATGAGCCGCTGGCGCTGGTGAAAGATTTAAAAGCTAACGGTGCAAACACCGTGATTGGGCCGCTGAACTGGGATGAAAAAGGCGATCTTAAGGGATTTGATTTTGGTGTCTTCCAGTGGCACGCCGACGGTTCATCCACGGCAGCCAAGTGATCATCCCACTGCCCGTAAAATGCGGGCGGGTTTAGAAAGGTTACCTTATGTCTGAGCAGTTTTTGTATTTCTTGCAGCAGATGTTTAACGGCGTCACGCTGGGCAGTACCTACGCGCTGATAGCCATCGGCTACACCATGGTTTACGGCATTATCGGCATGATCAACTTCGCCCACGGTGAGGTTTATATGATTGGCAGCTACGTCTCTTTTATGATCATCGCCGCACTGATGATGCTGGGCATTGATACCGGCTGGCTGCTGGTGGCGGCGGGATTCGTCGGCGCAATCGTCATTGCCAGCGCCTACGGCTGGAGTATCGAACGGGTGGCCTATCGCCCGGTGCGTAACTCTAAGCGCCTGATTGCGCTCATCTCGGCAATCGGCATGTCCATCTTCCTGCAAAACTACGTCAGCCTGACCGAAGGTTCGCGCGACGTGGCGCTACCCAGCCTGTTTAACGGTCAGTGGGTTGTGGGCCATAGTGAAAACTTCTCTGCCTCTATTACCACCATGCAGGCGGTGATCTGGATTGTTACCTTCCTCGCCATGTTGGCGCTGACAATTTTCATCCGCTATTCCCGCATGGGGCGCGCCTGTCGTGCTTGCGCGGAAGACCTGAAAATGGCGAGCCTGCTTGGCATCAACACTGACCGGGTGATTGCGCTGACCTTTGTGATTGGCGCGGCGATGGCGGCGGTGGCAGGTGTGCTGCTCGGTCAGTTCTATGGCGTAATTAACCCCTACATCGGCTTTATGGCCGGGATGAAAGCCTTTACCGCTGCGGTGCTCGGTGGGATTGGCAGTATTCCGGGGGCAATGATTGGTGGCCTGATCCTGGGGATTGCGGAAGCGCTCTCTTCTGCCTATCTGAGTACGGAATATAAGGATGTGGTTTCATTTGCCCTGCTGATTCTGGTACTGCTGGTGATGCCGACCGGTATTCTGGGTCGCCCGGAGGTAGAGAAAGTATGAAACCGATGCATATTGCAATGGCGCTGCTCTCTGCCGCCATGTTCTTTGTTCTCGCGGGCGTCTTTATGGGTGTGCAACTGGAGCTGGACGGCACCAAACTGGTGGTCGATACGGCTTCAGACATCCGATGGCAGTGGGTGTTTATTGGCACTGCGGTGGTCTTTTTCTTCCAGCTTGTGCGACCTGCATTTCAGAAAGGATTGAAAAGCGTTTCCGGGCCGAAGTTTATTCTGCCCGCGATTGATGGCTCCACGGTGAAGCAAAAGCTGTTCCTCGTCGCACTGTTGGTGCTTGCGGTGGCGTGGCCGTTTATGGTGTCGCGCGGGACGGTGGATATCGCCACCCTGACCATGATCTACATTATCCTCGGCCTCGGGCTGAACGTGGTGGTTGGGCTGTCTGGCTTACTGGTACTGGGTTACGGTGGTTTTTACGCCATCGGCGCTTACACCTTTGCCTTGCTCAATCACTATTACGGTCTCGGCTTCTGGACCTGTTTGCCGATTGCCGGACTGATGGCAGCGGCGGCGGGCTTCCTGCTCGGCTTCCCGGTGTTGCGTTTACGTGGCGACTATCTGGCGATCGTTACTCTCGGTTTCGGCGAAATTGTGCGCATATTGCTGCTCAATAACACGGAAATCACCGGCGGTCCGAACGGAATTAGTCAGATCCCGAAACCGACACTCTTCGGACTCGAGTTCAGCCGCACCGCCCGCGAAGGCGGCTGGGATACGTTCAGCAATTTCTTTGGCCTGAAATACGACCCGTCCGATCGCGTCATCTTCCTCTACCTGGTGGCGTTACTGCTGGTGGTACTAAGCCTGTTTGTCATTAATCGCTTACTGCGGATGCCGCTGGGCCGCGCCTGGGAAGCGTTGCGTGAAGATGAAATCGCCTGTCGTTCGCTGGGCTTAAGTCCGCGTCGTATCAAGCTGACCGCTTTTACCATCAGTGCCGCGTTTGCCGGTTTTGCCGGAACGCTGTTCGCGGCGCGTCAGGGCTTTGTCAGCCCGGAATCTTTCACCTTTGCCGAATCGGCGTTTGTGCTGGCGATAGTGGTGCTCGGTGGTATGGGTTCGCAATTTGCGGTGATTCTGGCGGCAATTTTGCTGGTGGTGTCGCGAGAGTTGATGCGTGATTTCAACGAATACAGCATGTTAATGCTCGGTGGTTTGATGGTGCTGATGATGATCTGGCGTCCGCAGGGCTTGCTGCCCATGACGCGCCCGCAACTCAAGCTGAAAAACGGCGCAGCGAAAGGAGAGCAGGCATGAGTCAGCCATTATTATCTGTTAACGGCCTGATGATGCGCTTCGGTGGCCTGCTGGCGGTGAACAACGTCAATCTTGAACTGTACCCGCAGGAAATCGTCTCGTTAATCGGTCCTAACGGTGCCGGAAAAACCACGGTCTTTAACTGCCTGACCGGATTCTATAAACCCACCGGCGGCACCATTTTACTGCGCGATCAGCATCTGGAAGGTTTACCGGGGCAGCAAATCGCCCGCATGGGCGTGGTGCGCACCTTCCAGCATGTGCGTCTGTTTCGTGAAATGACGGTGATTGAAAACCTGCTGGTGGCGCAGCATCAGCAACTGAAAACCGGGCTGTTCTCCGGCCTGTTGAAAACGCCTTCTTTCCGCCGCGCCCAGAGCGAAGCCCTCGACCGCGCCGCAACCTGGCTTGAGCGCATTGGTTTGCTCGAACACGCTAACCGTCAGGCGAGTAACCTGGCCTACGGTGACCAGCGCCGTCTGGAGATCGCCCGCTGCATGGTAACGCAGCCGGAGATTTTAATGCTCGACGAACCGGCAGCAGGTCTTAACCCGAAAGAGACGAAAGAGCTGGATGAGCTGATTGCCGAACTGCGTAACCATCACAACACCACTATCTTGTTGATTGAACACGATATGAAGCTGGTGATGGGGATTTCAGACAGAATTTACGTGGTCAATCAGGGGACGCCACTGGCAAATGGTACGCCGGAGCAAATCCGTAATAACCCGGACGTGATCCGTGCCTATTTAGGTGAGGCATAAGATGGAAAAAGTCATGTTGTCCTTTGACAAAGTCAGCGCCCACTACGGCAAAATCCAGGCGCTGCATGAGGTGAGCCTGCATATCAATCAGGGCGAGATTGTCACCCTCATTGGCGCGAACGGCGCGGGGAAAACCACCTTGCTCGGCACATTATGCGGCGACCCGCGCGCCACCAGCGGGCGAATTGTGTTTGATGATAAAGACATTACCGACTGGCAGACAGCGAAAATCATGCGCGAAGCGGTGGCGATTGTTCCGGAAGGGCGTCGTGTTTTCTCGCGGATGACGGTGGAAGAGAACCTGGCGATGGGCGGCTTTTTTGCCGAACGCGACCAGTTCCAGGAACGCATAAAGTGGGTCTATGAACTGTTTCCACGTCTGCATGAGCGCCGTGTTCAGCGGGCAGGCACCATGTCCGGCGGTGAACAGCAGATGCTGGCGATTGGTCGCGCTTTGATGAGTAACCCACGTTTGCTATTGCTTGATGAACCCTCGCTCGGACTGGCACCGATTATCATCCAGCAAATTTTCGACACCATCGAGCAACTGCGCGAGCAGGGGATGACTATCTTCCTCGTCGAGCAGAACGCCAACCAGGCGCTAAAGCTGGCGGATCGCGGCTACGTGCTGGAAAATGGTCATGTCGTGCTTTCCGATACTGGCGACGCGCTGCTGGCAAACGAAGCGGTGAGAAGTGCGTATTTAGGCGGGTAAATTATCGAATACCCGGCAGCCAGCTTCTGCCGGGTTCTTCGTCCGTATACAGACTTGTTTCAACTGACCGGGAGGATTAAAACCAGACCACTTATTTGCCACGGAAAGGTTCCCTCCCATGCATTATGCCGTTGTCGTCATGCTTGAACTGCTTTGCTGTATTCACGCTTATCGCTCCGGACAAGAGCGATACTGGATTTTTATTATCTTCTGTTTTCCGGTGATTGGCTGCGTGGCGTATTTCGTCATGGTTATGCTGCCTGAAACGGGCGCTGACCGTCACGGGCGTACTTTGCTGATGCGCCTGCAGGACAAAATCAGCCCGGAACGCCACCTGCACAAATTAACCGAAGAGCTGGCGATTGCCGAGACCAATCAAAACCATTATGCGTTAGCTAACGAACTGGCGCGCCTTGGGCGTTATCACGAAGCCGTTCCCCATTATCAGCAGGCGTTAAGCGGAATTTTCGCCCATGAAGCGGTAATGATGTTAAGCCTGGCGCAGGCGCAATTTGCTATTCAGGAGTTCGCCGCCTGTCAGCAGATGCTGGAAGATGTGATGCGTTATAACCCCGATTTTCAGTCGGCAGACGGGCATTTGTTATTTGCCAGAGCGTTAGCCGCACAAGAAAAATACGCTGATGCGGAAAGCGAGTTTGAGGTGCTTGTTTCTTATTACCCCGGCCCGCAGGCACGTATTTACTATGCGGAAATGTTGGCGAAAATGAGTCGGTTACGTGAAGCCAACGAGCAGTATGTTGCTGTAGTTGATACGGCTAAACGCTCAAGACCTCATTATAGAAAACACCACCGGGAATGGATTAAGACCGCCAATGAACGGCTGAAGCAGAGTGTGGTGCAATGAAAATCTTCTTTGCCGTTAGACCAGTGTCGCGGCAATCTTTTGTTAAAATTGAAAAATGTAGCTCTCATCGGGCAGCAAAACTGGACGCAGAATTTGCTGCCATTTTTGCTCTTCATGGTAAGGAGTTCTGGCGATTAGCTGACCGTTAATCGCCTCTTTTCAGTGCATTCTCGGGATATCCGTGCCCCATCTCCCAATTTCCCTCACCCACGCCGTCACCGCCTTGTCATCTTTCTGACACCTTACTATCTTACAAATGTAACAAAAAAGTTATT
The DNA here is from genome assembly GCF_030295215.1 of Escherichia sp. KS167_9B. NCBI lineage: Bacteria > Pseudomonadati > Pseudomonadota > Gammaproteobacteria > Enterobacterales > Enterobacteriaceae > Escherichia > Escherichia sp. KS167_9B. The sequence continues at coordinate 4,139,586 of NZ_AP025754.1, read as the reverse complement.
TTTCTGTAATTCGAGCATGTCATGTTACCCCGCGAGCATAAAACGCGTGAATTCGCGCATTCGGTACAACAAGAGAGATAAACGATGAAACCGTTACATTATACAGCTTCAGCACTGGCGCTCGGACTGGCGTTAATGGGGAATGCACAGGCAGTGACGACCATTCCGTTCTGGCATTCTATGGAAGGGGAACTGGGTAAAGAGGTGGATTCTCTTGCCCAACGTTTTAACGCCGAAAACCCGGATTACAAAATTGTACCGACCTATAAAGGCAACTACGAACAGAATTTAAGCGCGGGGATTGCCGCATTTCGTACCGGCAACGCGCCGGCTATTTTGCAGGTTTATGAAGTTGGCACCGCCACCATGATGGCGTCGAAAGCCATTAAACCGGTATATGACGTGTTTAAAGAGGCGGGGATTCAATTCGATGAGTCGCAGTTTGTGCCGACGGTTTCAGGCTACTACTCCGACAGCAAAACCGGACATTTACTCTCCCAGCCGTTCAACAGCTCGACTCCTGTTCTCTATTACAACAAAGATGCTTTCAAGAAAGCGGGATTAGACCCGGAACAGCCGCCGAAAACCTGGCAGGATCTGGCAGACTATGCCGCGAAACTGAAAGCCTCTGGTATGAAGTGCGGCTACGCCAGCGGCTGGCAGGGCTGGATCCAACTGGAAAACTTTAGCGCCTGGAACGGTCTGCCGTTTGCCAGCAAAAACAACGGCTTTGACGGCACGGACGCGGTGCTTGAGTTCAACAAGCCGGAGCAGGTGAAACACATCGCCATGCTCGAAGAGATGAACAAGAAGGGCGATTTCAGTTACGTAGGGCGTAAGGATGAATCTACCGAGAAGTTCTATAACGGTGATTGCGCGATGACGACCGCCTCTTCGGGTTCTCTTGCCAACATTCGCGAGTACGCCAAATTCAACTACGGCGTAGGTATGATGCCTTACGACGCCGATGCGAAAGATGCGCCACAAAACGCCATTATCGGCGGAGCCAGCCTGTGGGTGATGCAGGGCAAAGATAAAGAAACTTACACCGGCGTGGCGAAGTTTCTCGACTTCCTCGCGAAGCCAGAAAACGCTGCCGAGTGGCATCAGAAAACCGGTTATCTGCCAATTACCAAAGCGGCGTATGACCTGACCCGTGAGCAGGGCTTTTATGAGAAAAACCCAGGGGCGGATACTGCGACGCGTCAGATGCTGAACAAGCCGCCGTTGCCGTTCACCAAAGGGCTGCGTCTGGGCAACATGCCGCAGATCCGCGTGATTGTGGATGAAGAGCTGGAAAGCGTGTGGACCGGTAAGAAGACGCCACAGCAGGCGCTGGATACCGCTGTTGAGCGTGGGAACCAGTTACTGCGCCGCTTTGAGAAATCTACGAAGTCTTAACCAGTGAAATGTCGGATGCGTTTCGCTTATCTGACCTGGCATCGCGTGTAGGCCGGATAAGCGAAGCGCATCCGGCACAGTTCAGGAATTAACCGTAATGTCATCATCCCGTCCGGTGTTCCGCTCGCGCTGGCTGCCTTATTTGCTGGTCGCGCCGCAGCTTATCATCACCGTTATCTTTTTTATCTGGCCTGCGGGCGAAGCGTTGTGGTACTCGCTACAAAGCGTCGATCCATTTGGCTTTTCCAGCCAGTTTGTCGGCCTGGATAACTTCGTCACGCTGTTTCATGACAGCTACTATCTCGACTCCTTCTGGACGACGATAAAATTCAGCACCTTTGTCACCGTCAGCGGTTTGCTGGTGTCGCTGTTCTTCGCGGCGCTGGTGGAGTACATCGTGCGCGGCAGCCGTTTCTATCAAACCTTAATGCTGCTGCCGTATGCCGTGGCTCCCGCCGTTGCCGCCGTATTGTGGATCTTCCTGTTTAACCCTGGTCGCGGGCTGATCACTCATTTTCTCGCTGAGTTCGGCTACGACTGGAACCATGCGCAAAACAGCGGTCAGGCAATGTTCCTGGTGGTGTTTGCCTCAGTATGGAAGCAAATCAGCTACAACTTTCTGTTCTTCTATGCCGCGCTGCAATCCATTCCCCGTTCGTTGATTGAAGCCGCAGCCATCGACGGTGCAGGCCCGATTCGCCGCTTCTTTAAGATTGCGCTGCCGCTGATTGCGCCGGTGAGCTTCTTCCTGCTGGTGGTGAACCTGGTGTACGCCTTCTTCGACACCTTCCCGGTGATCGATGCCGCCACGTCCGGCGGACCAGTACAGGCCACCACGACGCTGATTTATAAGATCTACCGCGAAGGCTTTACCGGACTGGATCTGGCTTCGTCTGCCGCGCAGTCGGTGGTGTTGATGTTCCTCGTCATCGTGCTGACGGTGGTGCAGTTCCGCTATGTTGAAAGCAAGGTGCGTTACCAATGATTGAGAACCGTCCGTGGCTGACAATATTCAGCCATACCATGCTGATCCTCGGGATCGCGGTGATCCTCTTCCCGTTGTACGTGGCGTTTGTCGCGGCGACGCTGGATAAACAGGCCGTCTACGCCGCGCCGATGACGCTCATCCCCGGCACGCATCTGTTGGAAAACATCCACAACATCTGGGTGAACGGGGTAGGCACAAATAGCGCGCCGTTCTGGCGGATGTTGCTTAACAGCTTCGTGATGGCGTTCAGCATTACGCTCGGCAAAATTACCGTCTCGATGCTCTCGGCATTTGCCATTGTCTGGTTTCGTTTTCCGCTGCGTAACCTCTTCTTCTGGATGATTTTTATCACCCTGATGCTGCCAGTTGAAGTGCGTATCTTCCCGACAGTAGAAGTCATCGCCAATCTGAATATGCTCGACAGCTACGCTGGTTTAACGCTGCCGCTGATGGCCTCGGCAACCGCTACCTTCCTGTTCCGCCAGTTCTTTATGACGCTACCGGATGAGCTGGTGGAAGCGGCGCGGATCGACGGTGCGTCACCAATGCGTTTCTTTTGCGACATCGTTTTCCCGCTGTCGAAAACCAATCTGGCGGCGCTGTTTGTGATCACTTTTATTTACGGCTGGAACCAGTATTTGTGGCCGTTGTTGATTATTACCGACGTTGATCTCGGCACCACCGTGGCAGGAATCAAAGGGATGATCGCTACAGGCGAAGGCACCACGGAATGGAATTCGGTGATGGCGGCGATGTTGTTAACGCTTATCCCTCCGGTGGTGATTGTTTTAGTGATGCAGCGTGCCTTCGTGCGCGGCCTGGTCGATAGTGAGAAATAAGATGGCAGGACTGAAATTACAGGCAGTAACCAAAAGCTGGGATGGCAAAACCCAGGTCATTAAACCGCTGACCCTTGATGTGGCGGATGGCGAATTTATCGTGATGGTCGGGCCGTCTGGCTGCGGGAAATCCACGCTGCTGCGCATGGTTGCCGGGCTGGAGCGGGTCACCGAAGGCGATATCTGGATTAACGACCAACGCGTGACCGAAATGGAGCCGAAAGATCGCGGGATTGCGATGGTGTTCCAGAACTACGCTCTTTATCCGCATATGAGTGTCGAAGAAAACATGGCGTGGGGGCTGAAAATTCGCGGCATGGGCAAGCAACAAATTGCCGAACGTGTTAAAGAAGCGGCGCGTATTCTGGAGCTGGATGGCCTGCTCAAGCGTCGTCCGCGTGAGCTTTCTGGCGGTCAGCGTCAGCGTGTAGCGATGGGCCGTGCGATTGTGCGCGATCCGGCGGTGTTCCTGTTTGATGAGCCGCTCTCTAACCTCGATGCCAAGCTGCGCGTGCAGATGCGCCTTGAGCTGCAACAACTGCACCGTCGCCTGAAAACGACTTCACTCTACGTTACTCACGATCAGGTTGAGGCGATGACGCTCGCTCAGCGGGTAATGGTGATGAACGGCGGCATTGCTGAACAGATTGGCACACCAGTTGAAGTCTACGAAAAGCCCGCCAGCCTGTTTGTGGCGAGTTTTATCGGTAGTCCGGCGATGAATCTGCTGACAGGCCGCGTGAATAACGATGGCACGCATTTCGAACTGGATGGGGGGATGGCGCTACCGCTAAACGGTGGCTACCGTCAGTATGCCGGACGTAAAATGACTCTTGGCATTCGCCCGGAACATATTGCGTTAAGCTCGCAGGCAGAAGGTGGCATACCGCTGGTGATGGACACGCTGGAGATCCTCGGCGCAGATAACCTGGCGCACGGACGCTGGGGCGAACAGAAGCTGGTGGTGCGACTGGCGCATCAGGAGCGCCCGACGGCAGGCAGCACGCTGTGGCTGCATCTGCCGGAAAATCAGCTGCATCTTTTTGATGGTGAAACAGGACAACGAGTATGAGTAACTGGCCTTATCCCCGCATCGTCGCCCACCGTGGCGGCGGTAAACTGGCCCCGGAAAACACCCTGGCGGCAATCGACGTTGGGGCAAAATACGGTCATAAGATGATCGAATTTGACGCGAAGTTATCGAAAGATGGTGAGATCTTCCTGCTGCATGACGATAATCTCGAGCGTACCAGCAATGGTTGGGGCGTCGCGGGCGAACTGAACTGGCAGGATTTACTGCGCGTGGATGCAGGCAGTTGGTACAGCAAAGCGTTTAAAGGTGAGCCGCTGCCGTTGCTTTCTCAGGTGGCGGAACGCTGTCGCGAACACGGGATGATGGCGAATATCGAAATCAAACCCACCACTGGCACAGGTCCATTAACGGGCAAAATGGTATCGCTGGCGGCGCGCGAACTGTGGGCTGGTATGACGCCGCCGCTGCTGTCATCGTTTGAGATTGATGCTTTAGAAGCCGCGCAACAGGCTGCACCGGAACTGCCGCGCGGTTTGTTGCTGGATGAGTGGCGCGACGACTGGCGCGAACTGACCACGCGGCTGGGCTGCGTCTCTATTCATCTCAATCATAAGTTGCTCGATAAAGCGCGAGTGATGCAGTTGAAAGACGCTGGATTACGGATTCTGGTTTATACCGTCAACAAACCCCAGCGCGCGGCAGAGTTGCTGCGCTGGGGCGTGGATTGCATCTGTACCGATGCGATTGATGTGATTGGCCCGAACTTTACGGCCCAATAGTTTTCAACGGAATATCAGGCTGCGGCGTGCTGGGCTGATTCAGCATGTCGCCGTTTCTCCTCTCCGGCAACATATGCTGCTGATTCAACGAACTATCCGGATTACGGTTGCTGTTTAACATCCCGCCGTTGGTGTTGGGCAGCATTTGCTGCCGGGCGGGATTTAGCTCCCCCTGCTGTTACTGCAATACCCGCTGCGAGTTGCTATTAAGCTGATTTTCTAAATGCTGCTGTTGCAACTGCGTTTGCGTTTTCAGTTGCTGATTCAGCATCCCTTTTTGCTGGATTTGCTGCGTTTGCATTTGAGTTTGCATTCGCTGCTGGCTGGGGATCTGATACCCCGGCTGGTTAGGGTTGTTCAGAGTATTAATGGGCTGTGCAAAGCCGACAAAAGGCAGGAGTGCCGTCAAAAGCAGAAGTCGTTTCATCGCGTATCCTCCTCTGAAGATATTCTTTAAGTTTACTCCTTTCCTGCAATCATCAGGATTAATTCAGAGTTATATACCAGGCTTAGCTGGGGTTGCCCCTTAATCTCTGGAGTATAACGATGATAAAACCGACGTTTTTACGCCGGGTGGCTATTGCTGCTCTGCTCACAGGAAGTTGTTTTAGTGCTGTCGCCGCGCCACCTGCGCCGCCGCCAGTCTCGTATGGCGTGGAGGAGGATGTCTTCCATCCGGTACGCGCGAAGCAGGGGATGGTAGCATCTGTGGACGCCACTGCCACTCAGGTGGGGGTAGATATCCTTAAGCAGGGCGGGAATGCCGTTGATGCTGCCGTGGCAGTGGGCTACGCGCTGGCGGTAACGCATCCGCAGGCAGGGAATCTGGGCGGCGGCGGTTTTATGCTGATCCGCACTAAAGATGGCAATACCACCGCCATCGATTTCCGCGAAATGGCACCCGCCAAAGCGACCCGCGATATGTTCCTTGATGATCAGGGCAACCCGGACAGCAAAAAATCTCTCACTTCGCATCTTGCTTCTGGCACACCCGGTACGGTAGCGGGCTTCTCGTTGGCGCTGGAGAAATACGGCACCATGCCGCTGAACAAAGTTGTGCAGCCCGCGTTTAAACTGGCACGCGATGGTTTTATCGTTAACGATGCGCTGGCAGACGATCTCAAAACCTACGGCAGTGAAGTGCTACCAAATCACGAAAACAGCAAAGCTATCTTCTGGAAAGAGGGCGAACCGCTGAAAAAGGGCGACAAGCTGGCACAGACGAATCTGGCAAAGAGTCTGGAGATGATTGCCGAAAACGGCCCGGATGAATTCTACAAAGGCACGATAGCGGAACAGATCGCCCTGGAGATGCAGAAAAACGGTGGCTTGATCACTAAAGAAGATTTAGCGGCCTATAAAGCGGTCGAACGTACACCAATAAGTGGCGATTATCGCGGGTATCAGGTTTACTCCATGCCACCGCCATCCTCCGGCGGGATTCATATCGTGCAGATCCTCAATATTCTGGAAAACTTCGATATGCAGAAATACGGCTTTGGCAGCGCCGACGCGATGCAAATCATGGCAGAAGCGGAGAAACATGCCTACGCCGATCGCTCGGAATATCTTGGCGACCCGGATTTTGTCAAAGTACCGTGGCAGGCGCTGACCAATAAAGCCTATGCCAAATCTATTGCCGATCAAATCGATATCAATAAAGCGAAGCCATCCAGCGAAATTCGTCCTGGCAAGCTTGCGCCTTATGAGAGTAATCAAACTACCCATTACTCAGTGGTGGATAAAGACGGTAACGCCGTGGCGGTGACCTATACGCTGAACACCACCTTCGGTACGGGCATTGTCGCGGGCGAGAGCGGTATTTTGCTCAATAACCAGATGGATGATTTCTCCGCCAAACCGGGCGTACCGAACGTTTACGGGCTGGTGGGCGGCGATGCCAACGCCGTCGGGCCGAATAAACGCCCGCTGTCGTCGATGTCACCAACCATTGTGGTCAAGGATGGTAAAACCTGGCTGGTCACCGGAAGCCCAGGCGGTAGCCGGATTATCACCACTGTGCTGCAAATGGTGGTGAACAGCATCGATTATGGCATGAATGTCGCCGAAGCGACCAATGCGCCGCGTTTCCACCATCAGTGGTTGCCGGACGAGCTGCGTGTCGAGAAAGGATTTAGCCCGGATACGCTCAAGCTGCTGGAAGCAAAAGGTCAGAAAGTGGCGCTAAAAGAGGCGATGGGCAGTACGCAAAGTATTATGGTTGGGCCGGACGGTGAGTTATACGGCGCTTCCGACCCACGTTCGGTAGATGATTTAACGGCCGGGTATTAATATCTTAAGCCCTCTCCCGGTAGGTGAGGGCTTTTAGATTACAAATTCTCTATTTCACCCGCGCCATATAATACGCATCGACATATTCACCGTTTCGTAATGCGTACTTCTTGCCAGTCCCTTCAATTTCAAAGCCGAATTTTTTATAGACCTTAATTGCTGGCGCGTTATCAACGAACACCGTTAGTTCAATACGATCTACCCGCAACCAGTTGTCGCACATTTCAATCATCTCTCGCATCAGGGCGCTGGCGACGCCGCGGTTCTTCCAGCGGGAGTCGACACAGATACCAAAGTCGGCAACATGACTGCGGCGTGGGCGTTGCTGTACGTCAATAGTGAGATGACCCACGACGTCTCCATCAATACAGGCGACGAGTTGCTTGATGCCGGGACGATCGGCGAGTCGCTCCTGCCACATTGGCTCTGACGGATGAGGCACCTGTAGCGTGTTGTAATACACCTCCGGTTGGGCGTGAATTTGCCTGATGGCCTCGTAATCCCGTGTTTCTGCGTGGCGTATTACTATCTCACTCATTCCTTTGTCCTCTTTGGGGTAAATGTCCCTTTCAACATCATTGACTTTCAAATGCGAGTCAAATGCATTTTTTTGCAAAAAGTGTTGGACAAGTGCGAATGAGAATGATTATTATTGTCTCGCGATCAGGAAGACCCTCGCGGAGAACCTGAAAGCACGACATTGCTCACATTGCTTCCAGTATTACTTAGCCAGCCGGGTGCTGGCTTTTTTTTTGACCTTTCGTTCTCAATTTATCCACGGGAAGTGCTTGTGTTTGTTATGCGCACTCCTGTAGGAACCACGTCCGCTTTGCGCTAAGGTGTAACTAACCACCTTAAAAAGGACGAAATCATGGTCATCAACTGCGCCTTTATTGGCTTTGGTAAAAGCACGACCCGTTACCATTTACCGTATGTACTTAACCGCAAGGATAGCTGGCATGTCGCGCATATTTTTCGCCGCCATGCGAAGCCGGAAGAACAGGCTCCCATTTATTCCCATATTCATTTCACCAGCGATCTCGACGAAGTGCTAAACGATCCTGACGTTAAGTTGATTGTCGTCTGCACCCACGCGGACAGCCACTTCGAGTACGCGAAGCGCGCGCTGGAAGCCGGGAAAAATGTGCTGGTCGAAAAACCGTTCACCCCGACACTTGCGCAGGCGAAAGAGCTGTTTGCGCTGGCGAAAAGTAAAGGGCTGACCGTCACGCCGTATCAGAATCGTCGCTTTGATTCCTGTTTTCTGACGGCGAAAAAAGCGATTGAAAGCGGCAAGCTGGGAGAGATTGTTGAAGTGGAAAGCCATTTTGACTATTACCGCCCAGTGGCAGAAACCAAACCTGGACTGCCGCAGGATGGCGCGTTCTATGGCCTTGGTGTGCATACGATGGACCAGATTATCTCGCTGTTCGGTCGCCCGGATCACGTCGCTTATGACATCCGCAGCCTGCGTAATAAAGCCAATCCTGACGACACCTTTGAAGCGCAGCTATTTTATGGCGATCTAAAAGCCATCGTCAAAACCAGCCATCTGGTGAAAATCGATTATCCGAAATTTATCGTTCATGGGAAGAAAGGTTCGTTTATTAAATACGGTATCGACCAGCAGGAAACCAGCCTGAAGGCTAACATTATGCCCGGCGAACCGGGATTCGCAGCGGATGATTCGGTCGGTGTGCTGGAGTATGTCAATGACGAGGGCGTTACGGTCAGAGAAGAGATGAAGCCGGAGATGGGCGATTACGGACGCGTTTATGATGCGTTGTACCAAACCATCACCAACGGTGCACCAAATTACGTCAAGGAATCTGAAGTTCTTACCAATCTGGAAATCCTTGAACGCGGTTTTGAGCAAGCCTCTCCCTCCACAGTGACTCTTGCGAAGTAAGTTTGATGACCTCTCGAATAGTTCAATTTTTTTGAACAGAGGGGTCAATTTTCACCCTCTATCATCCCAGGCGGATCGGGTCCACACTAAGCCCATCGAAATCATTCAGGGGGCGAATACAAATGATCTACTTACGCAAAGCAAATGAACGTGGTCATGCAAATCATGGCTGGCTGGACTCCTGGCATACTTTCTCTTTTGCCAACTATTACGACCCGAACTTTATGGGCTTCTCCGCGCTGCGCGTGATTAACGACGACGTGATTGAAGCAGGGCAGGGCTTCGGCACTCACCCGCATAAAGATATGGAAATTTTGACCTACGTGCTGGAAGGTACTGTTGAGCACCAGGACAGCATGGGCAATAAAGAGCAGGTTCCGGCGGGCGAGTTCCAGATTATGAGTGCGGGTACGGGTATTCGTCACTCAGAGTACAACCCAAGCAGCACTGAGCGTCTGCACCTGTATCAGATCTGGATCATGCCAGAAGAAAATGGTATTACGCCGCGTTATGAACAGCGTCGCTTTGATGCCGTACAGGGTAAACAGCTGGTGCTCTCGCCGGATGCGCGAGATGGTTCATTGAAAGTGTATCAGGATATGGAACTGTACCGCTGGGCGCTGCTGAAAGATGAGCAGTCGGTGCATCAGATTGCCGCTGAACGCCGCGTCTGGATCCAGGTGGTGAAAGGTAATGTCACCATTAACGGCGTAAAAGCTTCGATCAGCGATGGTCTGGCAATCTGGGATGAGCAGGCAATCTCCATCCACGCTGACAGCGACAGCGAAGTGTTACTGTTCGATCTGCCTCCGGTTTAAAACTTAACGGCATTTTTGAAGCCTGCCTTTTTGCGGGCTTCATCGCTCGCCCCGGTCTCGTGCTAATGTACGCGACCGGGGTTTTGTCGCGTCTTTAGCACAATGCGATGCAATTGATTTAGTGTATATCTAATAATTATAAACAAGCACTGTTTTCTCCGGGAAGGTTCTGATGCGTCCGTGTTAAACTAAGAGAATCTATCTCTTTTGTACCTTCAGGACGATGAAAAAGAAAAGACCCGTACTTCAGGATGTGGCTGACCGTGTTGGCGTGACCAAAATGACGGTCAGCCGTTTTTTACGCAACCCGGAGCAGGTTTCCGTCGATCTACGTGGCAAGATTGCCGCCGCTCTTGATGAACTGGGTTATATTCCCAATCGCGCACCCGATATCCTCTCTAACGCCACCAGCCGGGCGATTGGCGTCCTGTTACCTTCACTCACTAACCAGGTTTTCGCTGAAGTATTACGCGGTATCGAAAGCGTCACCGACGCACACGGTTATCAGACGATGCTGGCGCACTACGGTTATAAACCGGAAATGGAGCAAGAACGCCTCGAATCAATGCTTTCCTGGAATATCGACGGACTTATTCTCACCGAACGTACCCACACGCCCCGCACCTTAAAAATGATTGAAGTAGCGGGTATTCCGGTGGTGGAGCTGATGGACAGTAAGTCGCCGTGTCTCGATATCGCCGTCGGTTTTGATAACTTTGAAGCGGCACGCCAGATGACCACCGCCATTATTGCTCGCGGGCATCGTCACATTGCCTATCTCGGCGCACGCCTCGACGAACGTACTATCATCAAACAGAAGGGATATGAGCAGGCGATGCTGGATGCAGGCCTGGTGCCGTATAGCGTGATGGTCGAGCAATCTTCTTCTTACTCTTCCGGTATTGAACTGATTCGCCAGGCGCGGCGGGAATATCCGCAGCTGGATGGCGTATTTTGTACTAATGATGACCTGGCGGTCGGCGCGGCGTTTGAATGTCAGCGTCTGGGGCTGAAAGTTCCTGACGATATGGCGATTGCCGGTTTCCACGGTCATGACATTGGTCAGGTGATGGAGCCACGGCTGGCGAGCGTGCTGACGCCGCGTGAGCGGATGGGCAGCATTGGCGCTGAGCGCCTGCTGGCGCGTATTCGTGGCGAATCTGTGACACCGAAAATGTTAGATTTAGGTTTCACCTTGTCACCAGGCGGATCTATTTAAGCTCACAAATTTGAAGTAGCTCACACTTATACACTTAAGGCACGGATGGATATTGCTTCTGTTTTTGTCCGGCTGGACAATGTTACCGATAACAGTTACCCGTAACATTTTCTGATTCTTGTATTGTGGGGGCACCACTTTGAGCACGACTAACCATGATCACCACATTTACGTCTTGATGGGCGTATCGGGCAGCGGCAAATCTGCAGTCGCCAGTGAAGTGGCGCATCAACTTCATGCCGCGTTTCTTGATGGCGATTTCCTCCATCCGCGCTGCAATATCGAAAAAATGGCGTCTGGCGAACCGCTGAACGACGACGATCGCAAACCGTGGTTACAGGCGCTTAACGACGCCGCGTTTGCCATGCAGCGCACCAATAAAGTGTCGCTGATCGTCTGTTCTGCACTGAAAAAGCACTATCGCGACCTGCTGCGTGAAGGTAATCCGAATCTCTCTTTCATCTACCTGAAAGGCGATTTTGATGTAATTGAAAGCCGTCTGAAAGCGCGCAAAGGCCATTTCTTTAAAACCCAAATGCTGGTGACGCAGTTTGAAACGCTGCAGGAGCCGGGTGCGGACGAAACCGATGTACTGGTGGTGGATATCGATCAACCGCTGGAAGGTGTTGTGGCAAGCACCATTGAGGTTATTAATAAAGGCAAATAAGTAGTGACTACATTAACGCTTGTTTTAACAGCAGTAGGGTCTGTTTTACTGCTGCTGTTTTTAGTCATGAAGGCGCGTATGCACGCTTTCCTGGCTTTGATGGTGGTGTCTATGGGGGCTGGCCTTTTTTCCGGCATGCCGCTCGATAAAATCGCAGCGACGATGGAAAAAGGGATGGGAGGCACCCTCGGCTTCCTGGCGGTAGTTGTCGCCCTGGGAGCCATGTTTGGCAAGATCTTACATGAAACCGGCGCAGTCGATCAGATTGCCGTCAAAATGCTCAAATCCTTCGGTCACAGTCGTGCGCATTATGCCATTGGCCTTGCGGGTCTGGTCTGTGCGCTACCGCTGTTCTTTGAAGTGGCGATTGTCCTGTTGATTAGCGTTGCTTTCTCAATGGCGCGCCACACCGGTACGAACCTGGTGAAACTGGTAATCCCATTATTCGCAGGCGTGGCGGCAGCGGCGGCGTTCCTGGTGCCGGGGCCTGCGCCAATGCTATTGGCATCGCAGATGAACGCTGACTTTGGCTGGATGATCCTGATTGGCCTGTGTGCGGCAATCCCGGGAATGATTATTGCCGGGCCGCTGTGGGGTAATTTCATCAGCCGCTACGTGGAGCTGCATATTCCTGACGATATCAGCGAACCGCATCTCGGCGAAGGCAAAATGCCGTCCTTCGGATTCAGCCTGTCGCTGATCCTGCTGCCGCTGGTGCTGGTGGGGCTGAAAACCATTGCCGCGCGTTTTGTGCCGGAAGGCTCTACCGCTTACGAATGGTTCGAGTTTATCGGTCATCCGTTTACCGCAATTCTGGTCGCTTGCCTGGTAGCAATTTACGGCCTGGCGATGCGTCAGGGTATGCCGAAAGACAAAGTGATGGAGATTTGTGGTCACGCGCTGCAACCGGCGGGGATCATTCTGCTGGTGATTGGTGCAGGCGGCGTGTTCAAACAGGTGCTGGTTGACTCTGGCGTAGGTCCGGCACTGGGCGAAGCGTTAACCGGCATGGGCCTGCCGATTGCCATCACCTGCTTTGTGCTGGCTGCGGCGGTGCGTATCATTCAGGGTTCTGCCACCGTTGCCTGTTTAACGGCGGTGGGACTGGTGATGCCGGTTATTGAACAACTGAACTACTCCGGTGCGCAAATGGCGGCGCTGTCGATTTGTATCGCCGGTGGTTCGATTGTTGTCAGCCACGTTAACGACGCCGGTTTCTGGTTGTTAGGTAAATTTACCGGCGCGACCGAAGCCGAAACGCTGAAAACCTGGACCATGATGGAAACCATCCTCGGCACCGTTGGTGCCATCGTCGGGATGATTGCGTTCCAGCTGTTGAGTTAAGTTTGTTCGCCCGGTAGTTGTGACGCTACCGGGCTCTTTTCGAAAAACTCTCCTCGTTACCCCTTCATCCACATTCGAATGCCGTCGAGGAACATCTGAGTTGCCATCATCACCAGAATCAATCCCATCAGGCGTTCCAGCGCGTTCACCCCTTTCTCTCCCAGCAGACGCAAGAACAGCGAAGACTGTAGCAGGATGACAAAGGTGCCGCCCCAGGCCAGCAGCAGGGCAATCACCAGATGCCCCATCTGATTCGGGTACTGATGAGACAACAACATCAGCGTGGCGAGAATAGTCGGCCCGGCGACTAACGGAATTGCCAACGGCACGATAAACGGCTCTTCACCTGCCGGAAGCCCGCTGCTATTTCCTGAAGCACTGGGGAAAATCATCTTAATGGCGATCAGAAACAGAATGATGCCGCCAGAAATGGAGACGGTTTCTGCCCGCAGGCTAAGAAATGCCAGAATTTTCTCACCCGCAAACAGGAACACCAGCATCACCAGGAGAGCAATAAGCAACTCTCGCACCATGATTGCCCGCCGTCTTTTCGGTTCAGTATGTTTCAGTACGGACATGAAAATAGGTAGGTTTCCGAGCGGATCCATAATCAGGATCAATAAAACTGCTGCAGAAATGATTTCATTCATAACTCAAATTCCCTGATAATTGCCGCGGACTTTCTGCGTGCTAACAAAGCAGGATAAGTCGCATTACTGATGGCTTCGCTATCATTGATTAATTTCACTTGCGACTTTGGCTGCTTTTTGTATGGTGAAAGATGTGCCACGAGGAGACCGGCACATTTATACAGCACACATCTTTGCAGGAAAAAAACGCTTATGAAAAATGTTGGTTTTATCGGCTGGCGCGGTATGGTCGGCTCCGTTCTCATGCAACGCATGGTTGAAGAGCGCGACTTCGACGCCATTCGCCCTGTCTTCTTTTCTACTTCTCAGCTTGGCCAGGCTGCGCCGTCTTTTGGCGGAACCACTGGCACACTTCAGGATGCCTTTGATCTGGAGGCGCTAAAGGCCCTCGATATCATTGTGACCTGTCAGGGCGGCGATTATACCAACGAAATCTATCCAAAGCTTCGTGAAAGCGGATGGCAAGGTTACTGGATTGACGCAGCATCATCTCTGCGCATGAAAGATGACGCCATCATCATTCTTGACCCCGTCAATCAGGACGTCATTACCGACGGATTAAATAATGGCATCAGGACTTTTGTTGGCGGTAACTGTACCGTAAGCCTGATGTTGATGTCGTTGGGGGGTTTATTCGCCAATGATCTTGTTGATTGGGTGTCCGTTGCAACCTACCAGGCCGCTTCCGGCGGTGGTGCGCGACATATGCGTGAGTTATTAACCCAGATGGGCCATCTGTATGGCCATGTGGCAGATGAACTCGCGACCCCGTCCTCTGCTATTCTCGATATCGAACGCAAAGTCACAACTTTAACCCGTAGCGGTGAGCTGCCGGTGGATAACTTTGGCGTGCCGCTGGCGGGTAGCCTGATTCCGTGGATCGACAAACAGCTCGATAACGGTCAGAGCCGCGAAGAGTGGAAAGGGCAGGCGGAAACCAACAAGATCCTCAACACATCTTCCGTAATTCCGGTAGATGGTTTATGTGTGCGTGTCGGGGCATTGCGCTGCCACAGCCAGGCATTCACTATTAAATTGAAAAAAGATGTGTCTATTCCGACCGTGGAAGAACTACTGGCTGCGCACAATCCGTGGGCGAAAGTCGTTCCGAACGATCGGGAAATCACTATGCGTGAGCTAACCCCAGCTGCCGTTACCGGCACGCTGACCACGCCGGTAGGCCGTCTGCGTAAGCTGAATATGGGGCCGGAGTTCCTGTCAGCCTTTACCGTGGGCGACCAGCTGCTGTGGGGGGCCGCGGAGCCGCTGCGTCGGATGCTTCGTCAACTGGCGTAATCTTTATTCATTAAATCTGGGGCGCGTTGCCGCCCCTGTTAGTGCGTAATACAGGAGTAAGCGCAGATGTTTCATGATTTACCGGGAGTTAAATAGAGCATTGGCTATTCTTTAAGGGTGGCGGAATACAAGAGTATTTACAGCCTTACCTGAAGTGAGGACGACGCAGAGAGGATGCACAGAGTGCTGCGCCGTTCAGGTCAAAAAAATGTCACAACCAGAAGTCAAAAATTCAGTTGGATGGGGTGACACAATAAAACAGGAAGACAAGCATGTCCGATCGTATCGATAGAGACGTGATTAACGCGCTAATTGCAGGCCATTTTGCGGATCCTTTTTCTGTACTGGGAATGCATAAAACCACCGCGGGACTGGAAGTCCGTGCCCTTTTACCCGACGCTACCGATGTGTGGGTGATTGAACCGAAAACCGGGCGCAAACTCGCAAAACTGGAGTGTCTCGACTCCCGTGGATTCTTTAGCGGTGTCATTCCGCGACGTAAGAATTTTTTCCGCTATCAGTTGGCTGTTGTCTGGCATGGTCAGCAAAACCTGATAGATGATCCTTACCGTTTTGGTCCGCTAATCCAGGAAATGGATGCCTGGCTATTATCTGAAGGTACGCATCTGCGCCCATATGAAACCTTAGGCGCGCATGCAGATACTATGGATGGCGTCACGGGTACGCGTTTTTCTGTCTGGGCTCCAAACGCCCGCCGGGTCTCGGTAGTCGGTCAATTCAACTACTGGGACGGTCGCCGTCACCCGATGCGCCTGCGTAAAGAGAGCGGCATCTGGGAACTGTTTATCCCTGGGGCGCACAACGGTCAGCTCTATAAATACGAGATGATTGATGCCAATGGCAACTTGCGTCTGAAGTCCGACCCTTATGCCTTCGAAGCGCAAATGCGCCCGGAAACCGCGTCTCTTATTTGCGGGCTGCCGGAAAAGGTTGTGCAGACTGAAGAGCGCAAAAAGGCGAATCAGTTTGATGCGCCAATCTCTATTTATGAAGTTCACCTGGGCTCCTGGCGTCGCCACACCGACAACAATTTCTGGTTGAGCTACCGCGAGCTGGCCGATCAACTGGTGCCTTATGCTAAATGGATGGGCTTTACCCACCTCGAACTGCTGCCCATTAACGAGCATCCGTTCGATGGCAGTTGGGGTTATCAGCCAACCGGCCTGTATGCACCGACCCGCCGTTTTGGTACCCGCGACGACTTCCGTTATTTCATTGATGCCGCACACGCAGCTGGTCTGAACGTGATTCTCGACTGGGTACCAGGCCACTTCCCGACCGATGACTTTGCGCTTGCCGAATTTGATGGCACGAACTTGTATGAACACAGCGATCCGCGCGAAGGCTACCATCAGGACTGGAATACGCTGATCTACAACTATGGTCGCCGTGAAGTCAGTAACTTCCTTGTCGGTAATGCGCTTTACTGGATCGAACGTTTTGGTATTGATGCGCTGCGCGTCGATGCTGTGGCATCAATGATTTATCGCGACTACAGCCGCAAAGAGGGGGAGTGGATCCCGAACGAATTTGGCGGGCGCGAGAATCTTGAAGCGATTGAATTCTTGCGTAATACCAACCGTATTCTTGGTGAGCAGGTTTCCGGTGCGGTGACAATGGCGGAAGAGTCTACCGATTTCCCTGGCGTTTCTCGTCCGCAGGACATGGGGGGTCTGGGCTTCTGGTACAAGTGGAATCTCGGCTGGATGCATGACACCCTGGACTATATGAAGCTCGACCCGATTTATCGTCAGTATCATCACGGTAAGCTCACCTTCGGGATGCTCTATAACTACACTGAAAACTTCGTCCTGCCGTTGTCGCATGATGAAGTGGTCCACGGTAAAAAATCGATTCTCGACCGGATGCCGGGCGACGCATGGCAGAAATTCGCTAACTTGCGCGCCTACTATGGCTGGATGTGGGCATTCCCGGGCAAGAAACTGCTGTTCATGGGGAACGAATTTGCCCAGGGCCGTGAGTGGAACCATGACGCCAGCCTCGACTGGCATCTGTTGGAAGGCGGCGATAACTGGCACCACGGTGTCCAGCGTCTGGTGCGCGATCTGAACCTCACCTACCGCCACCATAAAGCGATGCATGAACTGGATTTTGACCCGTACGGTTTTGAATGGCTGGTGGTGGATGACAAAGAACGCTCGGTGCTGATCTTTGTGCGTCGCGATAAAGAGGGTAACGAAATCATCGTTGCCAGTAACTTTACTCCAGTGCCGCGTCATGATTATCGCTTCGGCATTAACCAGCCGGGTAAATGGCGTGAGATCCTCAATACCGATTCCATGCACTATCACGGCAGTAATGCAGGCAATGGCGGCACGGTTCACAGCGATGAGATTGCCAGCCATGGTCGTCAGCATTCACTGAGCCTGACGCTACCACCGCTGGCCACTATCTGGCTGGTTCGGGAGGCAGAATGACACAACTCGCCATTGGCAAACCCGCACCCCTCGGCGCGCATTACGACGGTCAGGGCGTCAACTTCACACTTTTCTCCGCTCATGCCGAGCGGGTAGAACTGTGTATCTTTGACGCCAATGGCCAGGAGCATCGCTATGACTTGCCAGGGCACAGTGGCGACATTTGGCACGGTTATCTGCCGGATGCGCGCCCGGGTTTGCGTTATGGTTATCGCGTTCATGGCCCCTGGCGACCCGCCGAGGGACATCGCTTTAACCCAGCGAAGTTGTTGATTGATCCTTGCGCGCGGCAAATTGACGGGGAGTTTAAAGATAACCCGCTGCTGCACGCAGGTCATAATGAACCTGACTATCGCGACAACGCCGCCATTGCGCCGAAATGTGTAGTGGTGGTTGATCACTATGACTGGGAGGATGATGCCCCGCCGCGCACGCCGTGGGGCAGCACTATCATTTATGAAGCCCATGTCAAAGGATTAACGTATCTGCACCCGGAGATCCCCGTCGATATCCGCGGCACTTATAAAGCCCTGGGGCATCCGGTGATGATCAACTATTTGAAACAGTTGGGCATTACTGCGCTGGAGTTGCTGCCGGTGGCACAATTTGCCAGCGAACCACGCCTGCAACGTATGGGGTTAAGTAACTACTGGGGCTATAACCCGGTAGCGATGTTTGCGCTGCATCCGGCGTATGCCTGCTCGCCAGAAACGGCGCTGAATGAGTTTCGCGATGCAATCAAAGCACTGCATAAAGCGGGTATCGAAGTCATTCTTGATATCGTGCTTAACCATAGTGCGGAACTGGACCTCGACGGTCCGTTATTCTCTCTGCGTGGGATCGACAACCGTAGCTATTATTGGATAAGAGAAGACGGTGATTATCACAATTGGACAGGCTGTGGCAACACGCTCAATTTGAGTCATCCGGCGGTGGTGGATTATGCCAGCGCCTGCCTGCGTTATTGGGTAGAAACCTGCCACGTCGATGGTTTCCGTTTTGATCTGGCGGCAGTCATGGGCCGTACGCCTGAGTTCCGTCAGGATGCGCCGTTGTTTACCGCAATTCAGAACTGCCCGGTGCTCTCGCAGGTGAAGTTAATTGCCGAACCGTGGGATATTGCGCCTGGTGGTTATCAGGTGGGAAATTTCCCGCCATTGTTTGCTGAGTGGAACGATCATTTCCGTGATGCTGCCCGTCGTTTCTGGCTGCATTATGATTTGCCTCTGGGGGCGTTTGCCGGGCGTTTTGCTGCCTCCAGCGATGTTTTTAAACGTAATGGTCGTCTGCCGAGTGCCGCGATTAATCTCGTCACCGCGCATGACGGTTTTACGCTTCGCGACTGCGTTTGCTTCAACCATAAACACAATGAAGCAAACGGAGAAGAAAATCGCGACGGGACCAACAACAATCACAGTAACAATCATGGTAAAGAAGGATTAGGCGGTACTCTTGACCTGGTTGAACGGCGGCGCGACAGCATTCACGCCCTGTTAACAACGTTGTTGCTCTCCCAGGGTACGCCGATGTTACTGGCCGGTGACGAACATGGTCATAGCCAGCATGGCAATAACAATGCCTACTGTCAGGATAATCAATTAACCTGGTTGGACTGGTCGCAGGCAAGCAGTGGTTTAACCGCATTTACCGCCGCGTTAATCCATCTGCGCAAGCGCATTCCCGCTTTGGTGGAGAATCGCTGGTGGGAAGAAGGCGACGGCAATGTCCGTTGGCTAAATCGATATGCTCAACCTTTAAGCACGGATGAGTGGCAAAACGGGCCGAAACAGCTGCAAATTCTGCTCTCGGATCGCTTTTTGATCGCAATTAACGCCACGCTTGAGGTAACAGAGATTGTTTTACCTGCTGGGGAGTGGCACGCCATTCCCCCATTCGCTGGAGAGGATAACCCAGTGATTACGGCTGTCTGGCAGGGACCTGCACACGGATTGTGTGTGTTCCAGAGATGATAAAAAAGGAGTTAGTCATGGTTAGTTTAGAGAAGAACGATCACTTAATGTTGGCGCGCCAGCTGCCATTGAAATCTGTTGCCCTGATACTGGCGGGAGGACGTGGTACCCGCCTGAAGGATTTAACCAATAAGCGAGCAAAACCGGCCGTACACTTCGGCGGTAAGTTCCGCATTATCGACTTTGCACTGTCTAACTGCATCAACTCCGGGATCCGTCGTATGGGCGTGATCACCCAGTACCAGTCCCATACTCTGGTGCAGCACATTCAGCGCGGCTGGTCATTCTTCAATGAAGAAATGAACGAGTTTGTCGATCTGTTGCCAGCGCAGCAGAGAATGAAAGGGGAAAACTGGTATCGCGGCACCGCAGATGCGGTCACGCAAAACCTCGACATTATTCGCCGTTACAAAGCGGAATATGTGGTGATCCTGGCGGGCGACCATATCTACAAGCAAGACTACTCGCGTATGCTTATCGACCACGTCGAAAAAGGCGCACGTTGCACCGTCGCTTGTATGCCTGTACCGATTGAAGAAGCCTCCGCATTTGGCGTTATGGCGGTTGATGAGAACGATAAAATTATCGAATTCGTTGAAAAACCCGCTAACCCGCCGTCAATGCCGAACGATCCGAGCAAATCTCTGGCGAGCATGGGTATCTACGTCTTTGACGCCGACTATCTGTATGAACTGCTGGAAGAAGACGATCGCGATGAGAACTCCAGCCACGACTTTGGTAAAGATTTGATTCCCAAAATCACCGAAGCCGGTCTGGCCTATGCGCACCCGTTCCCGCTCTCTTGCGTACAATCCGACCCGGATGCCGAGCCGTACTGGCGCGATGTGGGTACGCTTGAAGCTTACTGGAAAGCGAACCTCGATCTGGCATCAGTGGTGCCGGAACTGGATATGTACGATCGCAATTGGCCAATTCGCACCTACAATGAATCATTACCGCCAGCGAAATTCGTGCAAGATCGCTCCGGTAGCCACGGGATGACCCTTAACTCACTGGTTTCCGGCGGTTGTGTGATCTCCGGTTCGGTGGTGGTGCAGTCCGTTCTGTTCTCGCGCGTTCGCGTGAATTCATTCTGCAACATTGATTCCGCCGTATTGTTACCGGAAGTATGGGTAGGTCGCTCGTGCCGTCTGCGCCGCTGCGTCATTGATCGTGCTTGTGTTATTCCGGAAGGCATGGTGATTGGTGAAAACGCAGAGGAAGATGCACGTCGTTTCTATCGTTCAGAAGAAGGCATCGTGCTGGTAACGCGCGAAATGCTACGGAAGTTAGGGCATAAACAGGAGCGATAATGCAGGTTTTACATGTATGTTCAGAGATGTTCCCGCTGCTTAAAACCGGCGGTCTGGCTGATGTTATTGGGGCATTACCCGCAGCACAAATCGCAGACGGCGTTGACGCTCGCGTACTGTTGCCTGCATTTCCCGATATTCGCCGTGGCGTAACCGATGCGCAGGTGGTATCTCGCCGTGATACCTTCGCAGGGCATATCACGCTGTTGTTCGGCCATTACAACGGGGTTGGCATTTACCTGATTGACGCGCCGCATCTCTATGATCGTCCGGGAAGCCCGTATCACGATACCAACTTATTTGCCTACACTGACAACGTATTGCGTTTTGCGCTGTTGGGGTGGGTTGGGGCAGAAATGGCCAGCGGGCTTGACCCATTCTGGCGCCCTGATGTGGTGCATGCGCACGACTGGCATGCGGGCCTTGCGCCTGCGTATCTGGCGGCGCGCGGGCGTCCGGCGAAGTCGGTGTTTACTGTGCACAACCTGGCCTATCAAGGCATGTTTTATGCACATCACATGAATGACATCCAATTGCCATGGTCATTCTTTAATATTCATGGGCTGGAATTCAACGGACAAATCTCTTTCCTGAAGGCTGGTCTGTACTATGCCGATCATATTACGGCGGTCAGCCCGACCTACGCTCGCGAGATCACCGAACCGCAGTTTGCCTACGGTATGGAAGGTCTGTTGCAACAGCGTCACCGTGAAGGGCGTCTTTCCGGCGTACTAAACGGCGTGGATGAAAAAATCTGGAGTCCAGAGACGGACTTACTGTTGGCCTCGCGTTACACCCGCGATACGTTGGAAGATAAAGCGGAGAATAAGCGCCAGTTACAAATCGCAATGGGGCTTAAGGTTGACGATAAAGTGCCGCTTTTTGCAGTGGTGAGCCGTCTGACCAGCCAGAAAGGTCTCGACCTGGTGCTGGAAGCCTTACCAGGCCTTCTGGAGCAGGGCGGACAGCTGGCGCTACTCGGCGCGGGTGATCCGGTGTTGCAGGAAGGTTTCCTTGCCGCGGCCGCGGAATATCCCGGACAAGTGGGCGTTCAGATTGGCTATCACGAAGCATTTTCGCATCGCATTATGGGCGGCGCGGACGTCATTCTGGTGCCCAGCCGTTTTGAACCGTGCGGCTTAACGCAACTTTATGGATTGAAGTACGGTACGCTGCCGTTAGTGCGGCGCACCGGTGGGCTTGCTGATACGGTTTCTGACTGTTCTCTTGAGAACCTTGCAGATGGCGTCGCCAGTGGGTTTGTCTTTGAAGATAGTAATGCCTGGTCGCTGTTACGGGCTATTCGACGTGCTTTTGTACTGTGGTCCCGTCCTTCACTGTGGCGGTTTGTGCAACGTCAGGCTATGGCAATGGATTTTAGCTGGCAGGTCGCGGCGAAGTCGTACCGTGAGCTTTACTATCGCTTGAAATAGTTTTCAGGAAACGCCTATATGAATGCTCCGTTTACATATTCATCGCCCACGCTTAGCGTAGAAGCTCTTAAGCATTCTATCGCTTACAAGCTGATGTTTACGATTGGCAAGGACCCGGTCGTCGCCAATAAACATGAATGGCTGAACGCAACATTATTTGCTGTGCGCGATCGTCTCGTGGAGCGCTGGTTACGTTCAAACCGTGCCCAGTTGTCGCAAGAAACGCGTCAGGTTTACTACCTGTCGATGGAATTTTTGATTGGCCGTACGCTTTCCAACGCCATGTTGTCGCTAGGAATTTACGAAGATGTACAGGGCGCACTGGAAGCGATGGGATTAAATCTCGAAGAGCTGATTGATGAAGAAAATGACCCGGGCCTCGGTAACGGTGGTCTGGGACGTCTGGCGGCTTGCTTCCTCGATTCTCTGGCGACGTTAGGGTTGCCGGGGCGTGGTTACGGTATCCGTTATGACTACGGTATGTTCAAGCAGAACATCGTTAACGGTAGCCAGAAAGAGTCGCCTGACTACTGGCTGGAATACGGTAACCCGTGGGAATTCAAACGCCACAACACGCGCTATAAAGTCCGTTTTGGTGGTCGCATTCAGCAGGAAGGTAAAAAAACGCGCTGGATCGAAACCGAAGAGATTCTGGGAGTGGCTTACGATCAGATTATCCCAGGTTACGACACCGACGCGACCAACACGCTGCGTTTGTGGAGTGCGCAAGCCAGTAGCGAAATTAACCTCGGTAAATTCAACCAGGGTGACTACTTCGCGGCAGTGGAAGATAAAAACCACTCCGAGAACGTATCCCGCGTACTGTATCCGGACGACTCCACCTACTCCGGGCGTGAACTGCGTCTGCGTCAGGAATATTTCCTGGTTTCTTCGACCATCCAGGACATTTTAAGTCGCCATTATCAGTTGCATAAAACCTACGATAACCTGGCGGATAAAATCGCGATTCACCTCAACGACACCCACCCGGTGTTGTCGATTCCTGAGATGATGCGTCTGCTGATTGATGAGCATCAATTTAGCTGGGACGACGCATTTGAAGTGTGTTGTCAGGTCTTCTCCTACACCAACCACACGCTAATGAGCGAGGCGCTGGAAACCTGGCCGGTTGATATGCTGGGTAAAATTCTGCCGCGTCACCTGCAGATCATCTTTGAAATTAACGACTATTTCCTGAAAACCTTGCAGGAACAGTATCCGAACGATACCGACCTGCTGGGACGGGCGTCGATCATTGATGAATCCAACGGTCGTCGCGTGCGTATGGCCTGGCTGGCGGTTGTGGTGAGCCACAAGGTTAACGGTGTATCAGAATTACACTCTAACCTGATGGTGCAGTCGCTATTTGCTGATTTTGCGAAAATCTTCCCTGGACGTTTTACCAATGTCACCAATGGTGTGACCCCGCGTCGCTGGTTAGCGGTAGCGAACCCATCGCTTTCAGCTGTGCTGGACGAACACCTGGGCCGTAACTGGCGCACCGACCTTAGCCTGCTTAATGAGCTGCAACAACACTGTGATTTCCCAATGGTTAATCACGCGGTGCATCAGGCGAAGCTGGAGAACAAAAAGCGTCTGGCGGAGTATATCGCCCAGCAGCTGAATGTGGTGGTAAATCCGAAAGCGCTGTTCGATGTGCAAATCAAACGTATTCACGAATACAAACGTCAATTGATGAATGTGTTGCACGTGATCACCCGCTATAACCGCATCAAGGCCGACCCGGATGCGAAGTGGGTACCGCGCGTGAATATTTTTGGCGGCAAGGCCGCTTCGGCTTACTACATGGCGAAGCACATTATCCATTTGATCAATGACGTAGCGAAAGTGATCAACAACGATCCGCAGATTGGCGACAAGCTGAAAGTCGTGTTCATCCCGAACTACAGCGTTAGCCTGGCACAGTTGATCATTCCGGCGGCCGATCTATCTGAACAGATTTCTCTGGCAGGGACGGAAGCTTCCGGCACCAGTAATATGAAGTTTGCACTTAACGGCGCGCTGACTATCGGTACCCTGGACGGTGCGAACGTCGAGATGCTGGATCATGTCGGTGCTGACAATATCTTTATCTTTGGTAACACGGCGGAAGAAGTTGAAGAACTGCGTCGTCAGGGCTACAAACCGCGTGAATACTACGAGAAAGATGAGGAGCTGCATCAGGTGCTGACGCAAATCGGCAGCGGTATATTCAGTCCGGAAGATCCGGGGCGCTATCGCGATCTGGTTGATTCGTTGATCAACTTCGGCGATCACTACCAGGTACTGGCGGATTATCGCAGCTATGTCGATTGTCAGGATAAAGTCGACGAACTTTACGAGCTTCAGGAAGAGTGGACCGCAAAAGCGATGCTGAACATTGCCAATATGGGCTACTTCTCTTCAGACCGTACAATCAAAGAGTACGCTGATCATATCTGGCATATTGATCCAGTGAGATTGTAAGTTCACTAAAAAATAGAACGGGGCCAAATCGGTCCCGTTTTTTTTTGCCTTTATTTCGGAGAAGTGTCCAGAGGGGCAAGGGGACTCGGGGGAGTATAATTTCGCCATTCAGAAAGAATGGAAAGAATAATGCAAAACAGAAAATGGATTTTGACCTCGCTGATAATGACTTTTTTCGGCATCCCCATACTGACGCAATTTTTGGCAGCGGTTATTGCCATGCTGGGGGCCGGGCTTGCCGCTATTCTTGAGGTTTGCAATTTTCTCTTTACGCCAACAATTTATCTTCTACTCAACGTCTTTATGCTGACGCTGGGGGCGATAATTCTATTTTTCTCTGGTCGCGTGTGGGCCGGTGATAGCGCACCAGAAAACAGAGAAATAGCCGTCTGGCGGCAATGCTTTTTTCTTTTACCTGCACTGTTAACTCTGGTTGGCTGGATAATCACGCTACATCTGGCAGATTATCAATTTCGCCAAATGGGAGCAGGTTGGTTGGCAGAGCTTATGCTCCCCTGGCTGGGAGTTTTGTTAGTCTCATTAGTCGGAGGTGAGTTCTGGTGGATAGTCATTATACCCGTTGGTGCGCATATTAGTTTTTCGCTGGGGTATGGCTGGCCGACCAGATATCCTTTAACCGGCACGTACGGGTTACGTTGCCGTAATTCCCTCCTGTTTATCCTTCTTATGCTTGGTTTTATCGCTGGTTATCAGGCTTATTTATATAAACAGCTTAATCCCGGCGTCGGTGTGCGTGAAAATATTGATACCTGGGCCTGGCGACCCGATAAACTCAATAATCAACTGACGCCACTGCGTGGTAAACCGCAAATTCAGTTTACACAAAACTGGCTGCGACTCGATGGTGCTACGGCGGCGTACCCAATTTATGCTTCTGCCTTTTATGCGTTGAGCGTTATACCGGAAGATTTCCACACCTGGGAATATCTGGAGAACTCTCGTACCCCCGATGCATATAACAGGATTGTTAAAGGTGATGCCGATATTATTTTTGTGGCGCAACCTTCCGGTGGGCAGAAAAAACGCGCAGAGGAATCGGGCGTCACTTTGAACTACACTCCTTTCGCCCGTGAAGCATTCGTTTTCATCGTCAATGCGGATAACCCGGTTAATTCCCTGACTGACCAACAGGTGCGTGACATCTTCAGTGGCGCAATTACCAACTGGCGTACTGTTGGCGGTAACGATCAGGAGATCCAGACCTGGCAACGCCCGGAAGACTCTGGCAGCCAGACAGTGATGCAATCGCAGGTCATGAAAAATGTCCGCATGATCTCGCCGCAGGAAACCGAAGTGGCAAGCATGATGGAGGGAATGATTAAAGTTGTTGCCGAATACCGTAATACAAACAACTCAATAGGCTACACCTTCCGCTATTACGCAACACAAATGAACGCTGACAAGAATATCAAATTAGTAGCGATTAACGGTATTGCACCGACTGCGGAAAATATTCGTAACGGCAAATATCCGTATATCGTCGATGCCTTTATGGTAACGCGGGAAAATACTACGTCAGAAACACAAAAACTGGTCGAATGGTTTTTAACGCCGCAGGGGCAGAGTCTGGTGGAAGATGTGGGTTATGTACCGTTGCATACAACAATGAAATAACTTTTGAGAGAACGGAATCAGCGCGATGAATAAATTCATAGGCGTTTTACTGCTAGGTGCGGTTTTACTGGCGGGATGTGTCGACCGGGAAGGGTACTATAACAGCGTCAGGGAAGAAGAGAGTCATGGACTGACGTCTCTGCGGGGGCAACCTGAATTACGTTACAACGATGATTGGTCAAGATGGCCGAGAGTGTACGGCGCTACAGCCTTATACCCGCTGTATGCCTCCGCGTATTATGAATTAGTACCCGAGCCAAAAGATAAGGATCGAACCTCGCTGGCCTGGCAGGCGTATGGTTTGCAACAAACCCGAACAGCTGAAGCCTACGATAGTCTGATCAAGGGTACCGCGACGGTTATTTTTGTTGCACAACCGTCGGAAGGACAGAAAAAACGTGCAGAAGAAGCAGGCGTTAAACTGAAATATACCGCGTTTGCCCGCGAAGCCTTTGTCTTTATCGTTGATATCAAAAACCCGGTTAATTCACTTAGCGAACAGCAGGTCAAAGACATTTTTAGCGGTAAAGTGAGTCGCTGGAATAAAGTGGGCGGCGGTGACGAAAGTATAAAAGTCTGGCAGCGGCCAGAAGATTCTGGAAGCCAAACGGTTATGAAGGGACTGGTTATGCAAGATACTCCAATGCTGCCAGCCAAAAAATCCACTGTTATCGATCTTATGGGCGGTTTAATTACCGAAGTCGCCGACTACAAAAATACACCATCTTCTATTGGATACACTTTCCACTATTACGTCACACGTATGAATGACAATATGCTCAAAATGCGCAAACAGATCAAACTGCTGGCTATAAATGGCGTTGCACCTACAGAGGAAAATATCCGTAACGGCACTTATCCGTACATGATTGATGCTTATATGGTGACGCACGAAACCCCTACGCTGGAAACGCAGAAATTCGTCGACTGGTTTTTAAGCCCGCAGGGACAGCAATTGGTAGAGGATGTGGGGTATGTGCCGATTCATGACGCATCATACGAATCATCAGTGCAATAATGATGAATAAAATCAGACTTTATATTCCTCCGTTAATTCTTGGTTTTGTTATTGTGCCGTTGTTGGTGTGGCCGACGGTGGTTGCGCTGGCTGCTTCTGTTATCACGCTGAGTTTTCTGGGAGAGATACTGTTCTCTATCCCGCTCATGATCAGGCGTATTTCACTTCTGCAATTACAACTATGGTTATCGGCTGAATATGCGCTTTTCTGCTGTGCAATGGTGGGCGTTGGTTGGCAATTTGCTCGTATAACTCAATCTGAATTGAAAAGCAGACTGCATTGTTGGCTGGTATTTGCACCAGTTTATTTCTGGTTGCTCCTGTGGAATATCATTTTCTATGTCGCGCCAGCGAATATTGCGTTGCTGGAGAATATGCGCAGTTTCTTTCTGACAGTTGTCTGGCTCCCACTAAATTTTTCGCCATTTTGGTCTCAACCGTGGATTGACTTTGTCGGTCCAATAAGCGCACAGCTTGGTTTTGCGTTGGGATATTATTGCCAGTGGCGTAGCAAAAATAGAAGCCAGATACGGAAGTGGAGTGAGTGGGGAACGTGCCTGAGTTTTGTTACGTTGGGTATGATGGCGTGGGCTTTGCGGTAATTCCCTGACTCAAAAAGTAGGTCAGATTGTTGACAAAGTGCGCTTTGTTCATGCCGGATGCGACATGAACGTCTTATTGGCCTACAAGACCATGCAAATTCAATATATTGCATAAGCCACGTAGGCCTGATAAGCGTAGCGCATCAGGCAGTTTTTTGTTTATCATCAGTCTCAGGTCAGATTGAAATCTGACCTGGCCACCTTACGTTAATTTACGACGCCAGCGACAACCTCTGCTGCGTATATTCCCCTAGCCACTGACTCACACGGGATTGTTGCTGCGCATTCAGCCACATGCCTTGTTTTGTGCGACGCCACAGGGCATCGTCGGCGCGGCGGACCCATTCGTGGTCGACCAGATATTTCAGCTCCGCTTCGTAGAACTCATGACCGAAATCCTCCCCGAGGTCGCTTACCGCCCCCGCGTTGCCGAGCAGCAGCTCGCTATTGCTGCCGTAAGTGCGTGCGTAATGACGTGCCAGCGATTCAGTCAGGAACGGGTAACGGCGGCGCAGGCGGGCGGCATAATCGTCGCGATCGCCTTCAATGGCACCACCCGGCAGCACGCTCTCTTTCGTCCACGCCGGGCCAATGCCCTGATAATACGGCGTCAGTTTTTCCAGCGCGTGCTCCGCCAGTTTGCGGTAGGTGGTCAGCTTACCGCCGAATACCGATAACAGCGGAGCTTTGCCGTTTTCATCATGGATATCAAGGGTGTAATCACGGGTAATGGCCTGCGGCGAATCGGACTCATCATCACACAGTGGACGCACGCCGGAGTAGGTCCAGACGATATCATCCCGGCTTAGCTGCTTTTTAAAGTGCGCGTTATACACTTTCAGCAGGTAATTGATTTCACTCTCTTCAATCTTCACCGCTTTCGGATCGCCTTTATACTCCACATCGGTGGTACCGATAATGGAAAACTCGTCCATCCACGGGATCACGAACACAATACGCTTATCTTCGTTTTGCAGAATGTAGGCCTGCTTTTGGGTATGCACGCGCGGCACCACAATATGGCTGCCTTTGATCAGGCGAATGCCATAAGGCGAAGGCAGATGCATCCCGTCGTCGAAGAACTGTTTCACCCACGGGCCGGTGGCATTCACCAGACCGCGTGCCTGCCAGCTGTATTTTTTACCGGTATCAATATCTTCTGCTTCTACAATCCACAGGCCGTTTTCGCGGCAAGCAGAAGTGGCGCGAGTCCGGGTAAGCACTTCACCGCCTTTACGCACCACCATCTGGGCGTTGGCGAGTACCAGACGCGCATCGTCTACCCAACAGTCGGAATATTCGAATCCGCGCTTAATTTCCGGTTTTAACACTGAATTTGCGCCAAAACGCAAACCGGTAGATCCCGGCAGGCTGGTACGCTTACCCAGATGATCGTACATAAACAGACCAATACGGATCATCCACGCCGGACGCAGATGCGGGCGATGCGGCAGGCGAAAACGCATCGGGAAAGCGATATGGGGAGCCATTTTCAGCAACACTTCACGTTCAGCCAGCGCCTCGCTGACCAGGCGGAATTCATAGTGCTCAAGGTAGCGAAGGCCACCATGAATGAGTTTTGAACTGGCGGAAGAGGTCGCACAAGCGAGATCCTGCGCCTCCAGCATCAGCACGGATAAACCGCGTCCAGCGGCGTCTGCCGCGATACCAGCACCATTGATGCCGCCACCTATCACAATCAGATCTTTGGTTTCCATGCTGCCCTCATTCACTTTCGTTAAAGCTCATAAATGTTCGTTATCGAACATATTAGCAAAGAATCGCGCTTTAGGTAACATTGAAAAAACATTTTAGAGTGATATGTATAACATTATGGCGTTTATCTGCCGCTTCGACGTAAACTGTGCGGTAAATTTGCCCACTTGTTTGTAAAGAAAGAGAGACGCATGGATCAGTTCGAATGTATTAACGTTGCCGACGCGCACCAGAAGTTGCAGGAAAAAGAGGCGGTGCTGGTCGATATTCGCGATCCACAGAGTTTCGCAATGGGGCATGCGGTGCAGGCTTTCCATTTAACCAACGACACATTGGGCGCGTTTATGCGTGATAACGACTTCGATACGCCAGTCATGGTGATGTGTTACCACGGTAATAGCAGCAAAGGCGCGGCGCAGTATCTGCTACAACAGGGCTACGATGTGGTCTACAGCATTGATGGCGGCTTTGAAGCCTGGCAGCGTCAGTTTCCTGCAGAGGTGGCGTACGGCGCGTAACGCTTTATACTGTCCCCTTTTGTGTGGAATAAGCGACAGCAACGATGTTGATGATTACCTCTTTTGCTAACCCCCGCGTGGCGCAGGCGTTTGTTGATTACATGGCGACGCAGGGTGTTATCCTCACGATTCAACAACATAACCAAAGCGATGTCTGGCTGGCGGATGAGTCCCAGGCCGAACGCGTGCGGGCGGAGCTGGCGCGTTTTCTCGAAAACCCGGCAGATCCGCGTTATCTGGCGGCCAGCTGGCAGGCGGGCCATACCGGCAGCGGCCTGCATTATCGCCGTTATCCCTTCTTTGCTGCCTTGCGTGAACGCGCAGGTCCGGTGACCTGGGTGATGATGATCGCCTGCGTGGTGGTGTTTATCGCCATGCAAATTCTCGGTGATCAGGAAGTGATGTTATGGCTGGCCTGGCCATTCGATCCGACACTGAAATTTGAGTTCTGGCGTTACTTCACTCATGCATTAATGCACTTCTCGCTGATGCATATCCTTTTTAACCTGCTCTGGTGGTGGTATCTCGGCGGTGCGGTGGAAAAACGCCTCGGTAGCGGTAAGCTAATTGTCATTACGCTTATCAGCGCCCTGTTAAGCGGCTATGTGCAGCAAAAATTCAGCGGGCCGTGGTTTGGCGGGCTTTCTGGCGTGGTGTATGCACTGATGGGGTACGTCTGGCTACGCGGCGAACGCGATCCGCAAAGTGGCATTTACCTGCAACGTGGGTTAATCATCTTTGCACTGATCTGGATTGTCGCCGGATGGTTTGATTTGTTTGGGATGTCGATGGCGAACGGAGCACACATCGCCGGGTTAGCCGTGGGTTTAGCGATGGCTTTTGTTGATTCGCTTAATGCGCGAAAACGAAAATAATTCCAGGGATTTATAAATGAAACAAACACAACGTCACAACGGTATTATTGAACTGGTTAAACAGCAGGGTTATGTCAGCACCGAAGAACTGGTGGAACACTTCTCCGTCAGTCCGCAGACTATTCGTCGTGACCTCAACGAGCTGGCGGAGCAAAACCTGATCCTGCGTCACCATGGCGGCGCGGCACTGCCTTCCAGTTCGGTTAACACGCCGTGGCACGATCGTAAGGCCACCCAGACCGAAGAAAAAGAGCGTATTGCCCGCAAAGTGGCGGAGCAAATTCCTAACGGCTCGACGCTATTTATTGATATCGGCACCACGCCGGAAGCGGTGGCGCACGCGCTGCTTAATCACAGCAATTTGCGCATTGTGACCAACAATCTCAACGTCGCTAACACGCTGATGGTAAAAGAAGATTTTCGCATCATTCTTGCAGGTGGCGAATTACGCAGCCGCGATGGTGGGATCATTGGCGAAGCGACGCTCGATTTTATCTCCCAGTTCCGCCTTGATTTCGGGATTCTGGGGATCAGCGGCATCGATAGCGACGGCTCGCTGCTGGAGTTCGATTACCACGAAGTTCGCACCAAACGCGCTATTATTGAGAACTCGCGCCACGTTATGCTGGTTGTCGATCACTCGAAATTTGGCCGTAATGCGATGGTCAATATGGGCAGCATCAGCATGGTCGATGCCGTCTACACCGACGCCCCGCCACCAGCGAGCGTGATGCAGGTGCTGACAGACCATCATATTCAGCTGGAGCTGTGCTGATCCTGCACGGCTTCCCACGTCAGACCAAAACGCGCCAGGTATTTGCGTAGCCGATCCGCGTCGTTGACGCTGGCTTTGCCCTGGCGCGAAACATCAAAGAGTTCACGCCCGGCAGCGGAAAGCGATTTTGCCTGACGGCAGATAGCGATAACGTGTTCCAGTTGCAGCCGATCAAAGAGGTCGATGTTTTCCGCTTCAGCGCCCAGTAGCTGCTTAAGCGCAGAAGAGCGGCTATCCTGCCAGTTGTAGCGTAGACGGTTTATCTCATCTTCTACGGTTTCAAGGGTGATACGCCCACTATCGGCAAACGTCGCCATGCGTGTGACGCTGGCAGAAAGCTCGCGAAAGTTACCGCGCCATGTTGCCTGGGGAGATGTCGCAAAGGCCAGCCAGGCGCGCCTCGCTTCGGTGTTAAAACGTACGCTGTCGCCGGTGAGTGAGGCGTGGCGCTCCACTTCATAATCCAGGTTCGGTTCAATATCTTCCTGGCGCTGGCGTAGACCCGGCAGGGTGAAGGTCCAGAGATTGATCCGCGCGTACAGGTCTTCGCGAAATTTGCCTTCGGCAACCAGCTGACGCAAATCGCGCACCGTTCCGGCGATCAGCTGAAAATCACTGCTCACCTGGCGATCGCTACCAAACGGGTAAAAGGTTTTCTCTTCAATGGCTTTCAGCAACATCGCCTGTTCGTCTGCGCCCAGTTCGCCAATCTCATCAAGAAACAACATGCCACCGTTGGCGCTGCGTAATAATCCTTCACGAGATTCCCGCGCCCCGGTGAACGCGCCTTTCACATGACCAAACAGCGCGGACATGGCGGTATCGCCACGCAGAGTGGCGCAGTTCACTTCCACAAACTCGCCGCTAAACTGATGCCTCGCCTGTTTTAACTCGAAGATGCGTCGTGCCAGAAACGACTTTCCCGCACCAGTTGGGCCGTTGAGCAGGATCGGCGCGCGGGATCTAATCGCCACTTTTTCGATCTGCTCAATCATGCGGTTGAAATGGGAGTTACGCGTGGCAATGCCGGATTTGAGGAAATCGAGGGTTTGCTGGCGTTCTTCGGCAAAGCGGCTGGCAATAGCGTTATAACGGCTTAAATCGAGATCGATAATCGTCACCGCACCAGGGCTGTTGGGCTGTTCTTTTTTACGCGGTGGCGAAGATTGTATTAACCTGGCGGGCAGGTAACGCGCTTCCGCCAGCAGAAACCAGCAAATCTGCGCGACGTGGGTACCGGTGGTGATGTGAATTAAATAGTCTTCTTTATCAGGTTCGAACGCGTAACCACGGGCGAAATCATGCAGGCAGGCGTAAACCTCCTCGAAATCCCACGGGTTATGCAGTTCAATCTCAACGCTCACCACTTCTGTTTCTGGCGAAACATTGGCGATATCGCGTTTAAGCGTTTCAAACAGCGAGCGTGAGCGGGCGTCGTGCAACAATTCCAGTCGATTGATGACTAACGATTCTTGCTGGCATAGACAGAGTGACGGACGCCATTTCGACCATCGCTGACTGCCGCGCCCGGCATAATCCAGTACGGTGCCGACAAAGCCAAAAGCCACTGTTTTACGCATCTTAGATATCCTTATAAAAGACGATATTTCATTATCGGCGAATTGGCTTTGCGGGAAATCTCCGCTTACGGACGTAAAGATTTAATCTATTAAAAACAATGAATTAAAAAATTAAGCTGCTTATTTAATTTTCTGGCACGACGGTTGCAATTATCTGGACAGCAAACAACGAAAAGAGAAAAACAAAATGAATTACGAATTACTGACCACTGAAAATGCCCCGGTAAAAATGTGGACCAAAGGCGTGCCGGTAGAGGCCGATGCGCGTCAGCAACTTATTAATACGGCGAAGATGCCGTTTATTTTCAAACATATTGCGGTAATGCCGGATGTACACCTGGGTAAAGGTTCCACCATTGGTAGCGTGATCCCAACCAAAGGAGCGATTATTCCGGCGGCGGTGGGGGTAGATATCGGTTGTGGAATGAACGCACTGCGAACTGCGTTAACGGCGGCTGACCTGCCTGAAAACCTGGCGGAGCTGCGTCAGGCGATTGAAACTGCCGTGCCGCACGGACGTTCCAATAATCGTAGCCGTCGTGATAAAGGCGCATGGGAGCATCCGCCTGTTAACGTCGATGCGAAATGGGCTGAGCTTGAAGCCGGTTATCAGTGGTTAACGCAAAAATATCCGCGTTTCCTTAACACTAATAACTATAAACATCTGGGAACGCTGGGAACGGGTAACCACTTTATTGAAATCTGCCTTGATGAGTCGGACCAGGTGTGGATTATGCTGCACTCCGGTTCACGCGGAATTGGTAATGCCATCGGGACTTACTTTATCGATCTGGCACAAAAAGAGATGCAGGAAACGCTTGAAACGTTGCCATCGCGTGACCTGGCGTACTTTATGGAAGGTACGGAATACTTTGATGATTACCTGAAAGCGGTGGCCTGGGCGCAGCTTTTTGCCAGCCTTAACCGCGATGCGATGATGGAAAACGTGGTAACGGCGTTGCAGAGCGTTACGCAGAAAACGGTAAGACAGCCACAAACACTGGCGATGGAAGAGATCAACTGTCACCACAACTATGTGCAAAAAGAACAGCACTTTGGCGAAGAGATCTATGTGACGCGTAAAGGCGCGGTGTCTGCGTGTGCTGGTCAATATGGAATTATTCCCGGTTCGATGGGGGCGAAAAGCTTTATTGTCCGTGGGCTGGGAAATGAAGAGTCGTTCTGTTCGTGCAGCCACGGTGCCGGGCGGGTAATGAGCTGTACTAAAGCGAAAAAACTGTTCAGCGTGGAAGATCAAATTCGTGCTACCGCGCATGTGGAATGCCGTAAAGATGCCGAAGTGATCGACGAAATCCCGATGGCGTATAAAGATATCGACGCGGTGATGGCGGCACAAAGCGATCTGGTGGAAGTAATCTACACCCTGCGTCAGGTGGTGTGTGTAAAAGGATAAATGATGAAAAGGATGATTGCGCTGGATGGCGCACAGGGCGAAGGCGGCGGGCGAAACCGGGGCTGTTGCGCCAGCATCTGACGGCTGTAAAGGCGGCGACGGAAATTTGCGGAGCAACGGTGGAGGGCGCGGAGCTGGGGTCGCAGCGTCTGGTCTTCCGGCCCGGTACCGTGCGCGGTGGCGACTACCGCTTTGCTATTGGTAGCGCCGGAAGTTGCACGCTGGTACTACAAACGGTACTGCCCGCGCTGTGGTTTGCCGATGGCCCTTCGTGTGTTGAAGTGAGCGGAGGTACCGATAACCCGTCGGCCCCGCCTGCAGATTTTATCCGCCGGGTGCTGGAGCCGCTGCTGGCAAAAATAGGAATTCATCAGCAAACCACGCTGTTACGCCACGGTTTTTATCCTGCCGGAGGCGGGGTGGTGGCGACGGAAGTCTCGCCCGTGGCATCGTTTAACACTTTGCAACTTGGCGAGCGCGGGAACATTGTGCAGATGCGTGGAGAGGTGCTACTGGCTGGTGTGCCACGCCATGTCGCTGAGCGTGAAATCGCTACGCTGGCGGGTAGTTTTTCCCTGCATGAGCAAAATATTCATAACCTGCCGCGCGACCAGGGGCCGGGTAATACCGTCTCGCTTGAAGTCGAAAGTGAAAATATCACTGAACGCTTTTTTGTCGTCGGTGAAAAGCGAGTCAGTGCCGAGGTGGTCGCGGCACAGTTAGTGCAAGAAGTTAAACGCTACCTTGCAAGCCCGGCGGCGGTGGGGGAATATCTCGCCGACCAGCTGGTACTGCCAATGGCGCTGGCGGGGGCGGGAGAATTTACGGTCGCCCATCCCTCATGCCATCTGTTGACCAATATCGCGGTGGTGGAGCGTTTTTTGCCAGTGCGGTTTAGTCTGACTGAAGCAGACAGCGTAACGCGGGTGAGCATTGAATGATGCAGAGATGTAAGCCGGATCCGACGTATTATCCGGCTAAACTCACACCCCATATCCCATCATCTTCAGCAGTTTCTGCGCGTGTTGTACCGCGGCCTGACGGTGGGCGACACCGAGTTTTTGGTACAGATTGCGGATATGCGTTTTGATGGTGGTTGCCGCCACTTCTAGCTCGCCTGCAATTTGTTCATTGCTGTAACCGGAGTAAATCAGCCCCAGGACCTGCCATTCACGTTGCGTCAGCGGGCTGGTACGGATCAATTCTGGTACTTCCGGATGATTTAGCAGACGTTCAACGAAATTCTCATCGAAATGGGCGAATTTATGCCGATGATGTTGATTGATTTCTCGGAGAATACGCTGGGCGCGGTGCTGTTCCAGCTCAGGCAACGTATTGAGTTGAATCAGCTGGCGTAACTGTTGCGCCATCGCTTCGCCTTCGATGACAAAGTGACTGATAAATCCGGTGCGATTCGCCAGTTTTAATGCCTCCAGCAACACACGCTGGGCATCATTTTTGCGACCGGCCTGCCAGTATAGTTGATTAAGCAGCAACAGGTTACGGTTGAGATCGCTCATTAACCGCAGACTGCGGGCGTTTTCATTGAGTTCTTCAAGAACAATTTCTGCCGGTTCAAACTCGCCCAGCAATATTTGTGCACGGGCGATGTTGCGCCATTGACCTTGCAGGAAGTGGTTATTCGCAAACTCCGGTTTGGCTGTGTGACGCAACCAGTTGGCGGCGGCAGCTTTGTCGCCGGTCATTTGCCAGTAAATGACCCGGACTTTGTTGGCGTTAGAGATCCAGTCGCTGTGATATTTGCCATTTCCCAGCAGGTTTTCCAGACGATTCAGTTGGCTACGGGCGTTATCCAAATCACCTCGGGCCAGCGAGCATTGAATCAACATTGCCAGGCACTGGAGCTGTTGCTGTGGCTGATAAGACGACAAAACTTCAATCCCGCTGCGTGCCGATGCTTCGGCTTCGTCCAGCCGTGCCCAGGCCCATAACAGTTGAGCTCGGATACGTACCAGAAATTCATGCATTGGCAGCTGTTCCAGATGCTGCTCGTTGATCAGCTGGAACGCTTTTTCCTGCGTTTCCCACGCGGTTTGCAGGAAACCCTGAGCAAACAGAATTTCGCTTTGCTGGATTAAACTCCACAAAGCGTAGTGCCAGACATCGTGCTGGCGTGCCATCTGTTCGGTTTGCTGCATTAACGCCAGTGAACGGGTCAGTTCCCCTTTGCAGTGCAATACTTCACCCAACACCGAAGTTGCTACAATGCGGCTGTAGAACCAGCCGGGAGGCAGTTCTTCCAGTGCCAGTTTTGCCAGCCGTTCAGCTTCATCCGGGTTACCATCGTTAATTGCCACCTGGGCGCGCAGAGCATTAAATTCTGCGTGCATGGTGCCTTCTCTGATGTCTTTGATTTCATGTTCAGCACGAGCCAGCAGGGTGTTTACTTCGCCGTAGCGATGCTGGCTTTGCATCAGCCACGCTTGTAATAACACCAACTGCGGATTTTCCAGCAAACTCTCCCATGGCAGGGCTTTAAGTGACTCTTCAAGTAGCGAAAGTTCGCTGTGGTTGAACAAACTCCAGGCGTGATTAAGCAGAATATCGCGCAGCATCAGCGCATCGCCTGCCGCCAGCGCATGATGAATCGCTTCGCTGGGGAATCCCTGGGCCATCCAGCTTTCTGCGGCGGCACTGTGGATTTTCGGCAGCTCAGCCGCCAGTTCCCACTGGCAGCGCTGGCGCAGGAAGTTGCCAAACAGCGGGTGATAGCAGAACCACTCGCCGCTATCATCCATCCGCTGTAAAAACAGCCCCTGACGCTCAATCTCTTCGAGGCGCATTTGCCCGTTTTCTTCGCCGGTCACACGAGTGATGAGTGCATCGTTCATTGAGCGCAAAATGGCGCTTTTCAACAGAAAATGGCGCGTTGCGAGATCGACGTTGTCCAAAACCTCATCGACCAGATAATCCGAAAGATGACTGGCATTGATTCCCGCCAGGCGACGTGCCGACTTATGGGCTGAGTGGGTATTCTGCCGGGCGGAGAGGGCAATTAACTGTAGCGCTGTCGCCCAACCGGAAACGTCATCGCAAATCCGACTGCTTTCTGCGGCTTCAATCGGCGATGACAGGCGGCAATCAAAAAACTGTTTCGCTTCCTGGTGGGTAAACGCCAGTTGCTGACTGCCAATTTCCAGCAGTTGGTCGCGAACACGCAGATTGGCAATGCCCAGTTGCGGAAGATTGCGTGACAGCACCACCAGGGTGAGATTTTCTGGTTGATGGCGAATAAAGAAGCGCATTGACTCGTGGATCACCGGATTAGTGATCAGATGGTAGTCATCGATGACCAGATAAAGTGGGCTATGCCATTCCGCCAGCTCAATGAAAAGCTGGGCGAAGAGTGACGTCAGGCTGGCATATTGCCGTTTTTGCGCCATCGTCTCACAAATCGCACAGTGGCCGTTGGTTGCCTGTTGCACGGCGGCAATGAAATAGCTGGCGAAACGCTCTTGCTGGTTATCGCCCTCATCCAGCGAGTACCAGCCCAAATCGTTTTTGCCTGCCGCCCATTGAGAAATGAGTGTGGTTTTTCCGTAGCCCGCAGGACTCGTGATCAGCGCCAGCCGGAAGTTGTTCGCGCCGGAAAGTTTAGCCAGCAGGCGCTCACGAACCACGGTATGGTCGAGTCGAACCGGACGACTTAATTTTGACGGAATCAGCATAGTTAATCACTTCACTGTGGAAAATGAGGAAATATTATTTTTTTTGCGCTTCGTAATTAATGGTTATAAGGTCGGCCAGAAACCCTTCTAATGCAAGCGATGACGTTTTTTTATGTGTCTGAATTTGCACTGTGTCACAATTCCAAATGTTTATTAACAACTCACCTAATAACGACGCTGATGCAGCGTGAATACTGGGTTTTACGGTATTTTCCTCATGTTCATCAGTTTCATTTAAGCAAGGGAGTCTTCTCAATTCCTGATGAAAGAGCCATCTAAAAAGAGGATCTTAATAAACCTATTAAGAATGAGATGGAGCAAACTGGATGTTTTACTTATGAAACTGTTTCACTCCTTTACTTAATTTATAGAGTTACCTTCCGCCTTTTGAAAATACACAACGGCCATTTTTTGCACTTAGATACAGATTTTCTGCGCTGTATGGCATTGATTTGCTGCTAATCCTGTGGATTGCACTAGGTTTAAGTGGTCGAGATCACATTTCCTTGCTCATCCCCGCAACTCCTCCCTGCCTAATCCCCCGCAGGATGAGGAAGGTCAACATCGAGCCTGGCAAACTAGCGATAACGTTGTGTTGAAAATCTAAGAAAAGTGGAACTCCTATGTCACAACCTATTTTTAACGATAAGCAATTTCAGGAAGCGCTTTCACGTCAGTGGCAGCGTTATGGCTTAAATTCTGCGGCTGAAATGACCCCTCGCCAGTGGTGGCTGGCAGTGAGTGAAGCCCTGGCGGAAATGCTACGTGCCCAGCCATTCGCTAAACCGGTGGCCAATCAGCGACATGTTAACTACATCTCAATGGAGTTTTTGATTGGACGCCTGACGGGTAACAACCTGTTGAATCTTGGCTGGTATCAGGATGTACAGGATTCGTTGAAGGCTTATGACATCAACCTGACTGACCTGCTGGAAGAAGAGATCGACCCGGCGCTGGGTAACGGTGGTCTGGGACGTCTGGCTGCGTGCTTCCTCGACTCAATGGCAACTGTCGGTCAGTCTGCGACGGGTTATGGTCTTAACTATCAATATGGCTTGTTCCGCCAGTCTTTTGTCGATGGCAAACAGGTTGAAGCGCCGGATGACTGGCATCGCGGTAACTACCCGTGGTTCCGCCATAACGAAGCACTGGATGTGCAGGTAGGAATTGGCGGTAAAGTGACGAAAGACGGACGCTGGGAGCCGGAATTTACCATTACCGGTCAAGCGTGGGATCTTCCCGTTGTCGGTTATCGTAATGGCGTGGCGCAGCCGCTGCGTCTGTGGCAGGCGACGCATGCGCATCCGTTTGATCTGACAAAATTTAACGACGGTGATTTCCTGCGTGCCGAACAACAGGGCATCAACGCGGAAAAACTGACCAAAGTTCTCTATCCAAACGACAACCATACTGCCGGTAAAAAGCTGCGCCTGATGCAGCAATACTTCCAGTGTGCTTGTTCGGTAGCGGATATTCTGCGTCGCCATCATTTGGCGGGGCGTAAACTGCACGAGCTGGCAGATTACGAAGTTATTCAACTGAACGATACCCACCCGACTATTGCCATTCCAGAGCTGCTGCGCGTGCTGATTGATGAGCATCAGATGAGCTGGGATGACGCCTGGGCCATCACCAGCAAAACTTTTGCTTACACCAACCATACCCTGATGCCAGAAGCGCTGGAACGCTGGGATGTGAAGCTAGTGAAAGGCTTACTGCCGCGCCACATGCAGATTATTAACGAAATCAATACTCGCTTTAAAACGCTGGTGGAGAAAACCTGGCCGGGCGATGACAAAGTGTGGGCCAAACTGGCGGTGGTGCACGACAAACAGGTGCATATGGCGAACCTGTGTGTAGTTGGCGGTTTCGCGGTGAACGGTGTAGCGGCGCTGCATTCAGATCTGGTGGTGAAAGATCTGTTCCCGGAATATCACCAGCTGTGGCCGAACAAATTCCATAACGTCACCAATGGTATTACCCCTCGTCGCTGGATCAAACAATGCAACCCGGCACTGGCGGCTCTGTTGGATAAATCACTGAAAAAAGAGTGGGCTAACGATCTCGATCAGCTGATCAATCTGGAAAAATTCGCTGATGATGCGAAATTCCGCCAGCAATATCGCGAGATCAAGCAGGCGAATAAAGTCCGTCTGGCAGAGTTTGTGAAAGTTCGTACCGGTATTGAAATCAATCCTCAGGCGATTTTCGATATTCAGATCAAACGCTTGCATGAGTACAAACGTCAGCACCTGAATCTGCTGCATATTCTGGCGTTGTACAAAGAGATTCGTGAAAACCCGCAGGCTGACCGCGTACCGCGCGTCTTCCTCTTCGGCGCGAAAGCGGCACCGGGCTACTACCTGGCGAAGAATATTATCTTTGCGATCAACAAAGTGGCTGATGTGATCAACAACGATCCACAGGTTGGCGATAAGTTGAAGGTGGTGTTCCTGCCGGATTATTGCGTTTCGGCGGCGGAAAAACTGATCCCGGCGGCGGATATCTCCGAACAAATTTCGACTGCAGGTAAAGAAGCTTCCGGTACCGGCAATATGAAACTGGCGCTCAATGGTGCGCTTACTGTCGGTACGCTGGATGGTGCGAACGTTGAAATCGCCGAGAAAGTTGGTGAAGAAAATATCTTTATTTTTGGTCATACCGTGGAACAAGTGAAGGCAATTCTGGCCAAAGGCTACGACCCGGTGAAATGGCGGAAGAAAGATAAGGTGCTGGACGCAGTATTGAAAGAGCTGGAAAGTGGCAAATACAGCGACGGCGATAAGCATGCCTTCGACCAGATGCTGCACAGTATCGGCAAACAGGGCGGCGATCCGTATCTGGTAATGGCGGATTTCGCAGCCTATGTAGAGGCACAAAAGCAGGTGGATGTGCTGTACCGCGACCAGGAGGCCTGGACTCGCGCGGCGATCCTCAATACCGCCCGCTGCGGTATGTTTAGCTCGGATCGCTCTATTCGCGATTATCAGGCTCGTATCTGGCAGGCAAAACGCTAAGGAAGCTCGATGGAAAGCAAACGTCTGGATAATGCCGCGCTGGCGGCGGGGATCAGCCCCAATTACATCAATGCCCACGGTAAACCGCAGTCGATTAGCGCCGAAACCAAACGGCGTTTGCTTGACGCGATGCATCAACGTACCGCCACGAAAGTGGCGGTAACGCCAGTCCCGAATGTCATGGTCTATACCAGCGGCAAAAAAATGCCGATGGCGGTGGAGGGCAGCGGCGAATATAGCTGGCTGCTGACCACCGAAGAAGGAACGCAGTACAAAGGCCATGTAACGGGGGGCAAAGCGTTCAATTTACCGACGAAGTTGCCGGAAGGTTATCACACGTTGACACTCACCCAGGACGACCAGCGCGCGCATTGTCGGGTGATTGTCGCCCCGAAACGCTGTTACGAACCGCAGGCGTTGCTGAATAAACAAAAGCTGTGGGGCGCCTGCGTCCAGCTTTATACGCTGCGATCGGAAAAAAACTGGGGTATTGGGGATTTTGGCGATCTCAAAGTGATGCTGGTGGATGTGGCAAAACGTGGCGGGGCTTTCATCGGTCTGAACCCGATTCATGCGCTCTATCCGGCAAATCCGGAAAGTGCCAGCCCGTATAGCCCGTCTTCTCGTCGCTGGCTAAATGTGGTTTATATCGACGTTAACGCCGTCGAAGATTTCCATCTTAGCGAAGAGGCTCAGACCTGGTGGCAGTTACCGACCACGCAACAGACGCTGCAACAGGCACGGGATGCCGACTGGGTCGATTACTCCACCGTCACTGCGCTGAAAATGACAGCATTGCGGATGGCGTGGAAAGGTTTTGCGCAACGTGATGATGAGCAGATGGCCGCGTTTCGCCAGTTTGTTGCAGAGCAGGGCGACAGCCTGTTCTGGCAGGCGGCGTTTGACGCGTTACATGCCCAGCAAGTGAAAGAAGACGAAATGCGCTGGGGCTGGCCTGCATGGCCAGAGATGTATCAGAACGTGGATTCACCAGAAGTGCGTCAGTTCTGCGAAGAACATCGTGATGACGTCGATTTTTATCTCTGGTTGCAGTGGCTGGCTTACAGCCAGTTTGCCGCCTGCTGGGAGATAAGCCAGGGCCATGAAATGCCGATTGGCTTGTACCGTGATCTGGCGGTTGGCGTAGCAGAGGGTGGAGCAGAAACCTGGTGCGACCGGGAGTTGTATTGCCTGAAAGCGTCGGTGGGCGCGCCGCCGGATATCCTCGGCCCGTTGGGGCAGAACTGGGGATTGCCGCCGATGGATCCGCATATCATCACCGCGCGTGCCTATGAACCGTTTATCGAGCTGTTGCGTGCCAATATGCAAAACTGCGGCGCGTTGCGAATTGACCATGTGATG
The DNA here is from genome assembly GCF_030295215.1 of Escherichia sp. KS167_9B. Taxonomy (NCBI): domain Bacteria; kingdom Pseudomonadati; phylum Pseudomonadota; class Gammaproteobacteria; order Enterobacterales; family Enterobacteriaceae; genus Escherichia; species Escherichia sp. KS167_9B. The sequence goes on along the minus strand of NZ_AP025754.1, from coordinate 4,096,509 downwards.
TCGATGCTGCGTTTGTGGTGGATACCGTATGGCGAGACGGCAGATCAGGGCGCGTATGTTCACTATCCGGTAGATGATCTGCTCTCGATTCTGGCACTCGAAAGTAAGCGCCATCGCTGCATGGTGATTGGTGAAGACCTCGGCACTGTACCGGTAGAGATTGTCGGTAAACTGCGCAGCAGCGGTGTGTACTCCTACAAAGTGCTCTATTTCGAAAGCGACCACGAGAAGACATTCCGCGCGCCGAAAGCGTATCCGGAGCAGTCGATGGCGGTTGCGGCGACACACGACCTGCCTACACTGCGTGGCTACTGGGAGAGCGGGGATTTAACACTGGGCAAAACGCTGGGGCTGTACCCGGATGAAGTGGTATTGCGCGGTCTGTATCAGGATCGCGAACTGGCGAAGCAAGGGTTACTGGATGCACTGCATAAACATGGTTGCCTGCCAAAACGTGCGGGGCATAAGGCATCGTTAATGTCGATGACGCCGATGCTTAATCGTGGTTTGCAACGTTATATCGCTGATAGTAACAGTGCTCTGTTAGGGCTTCAGCCAGAAGACTGGCTGGATATGGCCGAACCGGTAAATATTCCCGGAACCAGTTACCAGTATAAAAACTGGCGACGTAAGCTTTCTGCAACGCTTGAGTCGATGTTTGCCGATGATGGCGTGAACAAGTTGCTGAAGGATTTGGACAGACGGCGCAGAGCGGCTGCGAAGAAGCAGTAGAGAGCGGTTGATGCCGGATGCGATGCATCCGGCAGTCAGTATTATCAAATCACCATATTCAGCAGCAGACAGCCTACCAGACCGCACACCGAGATAATGGTTTCCAGCATCGACCAGGACTTGATGGTCTCGCCGATAGTCAGGTTAAAGTACTCTTTGAACAGCCAGAAGCCCGGATCGTTCACGTGAGAGAAAATCACACTACCGGAACCAACCGCAATAACCATCAGTTCCGGGCTAACACCCGTCGTTGCAATTAGTGGTGCCGCGATACCCCCCGCAGTGATTGCCGCAACGGTTGCGGAACCCAGCGCGATACGCAGTACGGCGGCAATCGACCAGGCCATCAGCAGCGGAGAAATGTTGGTTTCGTGCATCATGGAAGCAATGTATTTGTCCACGCCGCTGTCTACCAGCACCTGCTTGAACGCACCGCCACCACCGATGATCAACAGCATCATCGCGATGATTTTGATGGAAGAAACCAGCGTGTCGTTAATCTGATCCATTGAACGACCACGGTTCAGACCAAAGGTGAACATCGCAATCAACACGGCAATCAGCGTTGCCATTACCGGGTCACCGAGGAACTCCGCCACTGGCAGGAAAGCGTGACCTTTCGGCAGGATCATTTCGGCAATTGCACGCATCGCCATCAGCACAACCGGCACCAGAGAAGTCCAGACGCTGACGCCAAAGCTTGGCATCTCTTCTTCGCTGAAGGTTTTCGCGCTGTACAGACCTTCCGGGATTGGCTTATCGATACCTTTCAGCACGCGAGCGTAAACCGGACCCGCGAGAATAACGGTCGGGATTGCCAGAATAGTCCCGTACAGCAGGGTTTTACCCATATCGGCATTGAAAATGGTGGCAATCGCAGTTGGGCCCGGATGTGGCGGCAGGAAGCCGTGGGTCACAGACAGCGCAGCCGCCATTGGTACACCAACATACAGCAGCGGAATATTCGCGGAAGCCGCGATGGTAAACACCAGCGGCAGCATTAGCACGAAGCCCACTTCATAGAACAGGGCAAAACCGACAGTAAAACCGGTTAACACTACCGCCCATTGGATGTGTTTTTTACCAAATTTGGCAATCAGCGTGGTGGCGATACGTTGTGCACCACCGCAGTCTGCCAGCATTTTGCCCAGCATCGCGCCAAAACCCATGATCAGGGCAAGGCTACCGAGCGTCCCGCCGACACCAGCTTTGATGGAGCCAATAACTTTATCCAGCGGCATTCCCTGCATTAATCCAACAGCAAGCGCCACGAGGACGAGAGCGATGAATCCGTTCATTTTGAAGCGGATCATCAGGAGCAACAACAAGATTACACCGATAGCAACAATGACTAATGGCATGATTTACCTGGCCTTTCATTTGTTATGGGTAACGTCAATTTTCTGACGACAAACTCTAATTATCCCAATCGGGAACAGAGATATTGCGGCACCACGACTGATACCCACTAAAACTAATTATTGTAGTCAGATGTCAGGAGTATGTTTGGTACCCGCGTGAATGATACGGGTAACATCTGGCGTTTGAGAATCACCAGAGCGGGGTAAATTTAAATTATGAGAGGTTGGTCATATTATCGCGGGGAAACGTAGGGACTGGATTTGCCGAGGCAATGTAGCGCCAACGCCTGGCAGACGGCCCGATAAGACGCTTTAGCGTCGCATCGGGCAATCTATAAAAGAGAGGATAACTTAGTAGTAAGAGTGTTCGCCGCGCTGGTGTTCGGTGAGATCGCGTACACCTTTCAGCTCCGGGAATTCGTTCAGCAGCTGCTTTTCGATCCCTTCTTTCAGCGTCACATCGACCATTGAACAACCGTTACAACCGCCGCCAAATTGCAGAATGGCGTAACCGTCTTCGGTGATTTCCATCAGCGAAACGCGACCACCGTGACCGGCAAGCTGTGGGTTGATCTGCGACTGCAGCATATACTCCACGCGCTCCATCAGCGGCGCATCGTCAGCTACTTTGCGCATTTTGGCGTTTGGGGCTTTCAGCGTCAGCTGAGAACCCAACTGGTCGGTAACAAAGTCGATCTCTGCATCTTCCAGGTAAGGCGCGCTTAACTCATCAACATACGCGGTCAGCAGGTCAAATTTCAGGGCAGTGTCGGTGGCTTCCACAGCGTCCGGCGGACAATAAGAAACGCCACATTCAGCGTTAGGCGTGCCAGGGTTAATCACAAATACGCGGATTTGTGTCCCTTCTTCCTGATTTGCCAGCAGTTTGGCAAAGTGCGCTTGTGCAGCATCGGAAATACGGATCATAGTAATGGCCTAATAGTTGACTATTTTAGTTGGTTATAATACGCCCATCATCGAGGCTCTACAAGGTTCGACAAAGGCACCAGACCTGGACAGTCGCCGCACCATTGCGTAAAAGCAACTGCGCAATCTCTGCGACGGTACTTCCGGTGGTAACGACATCATCCACTATCACCATATGGCGACCTTGCACCGGCAATTCAAGGCGAAAGGCATTTTTCAGGTTGCGTTTGCGCAGCCGGGCGCTAAGAAAATGCTGGGTCGCAGTGGCCCGTGTACGTGTGACGGCTTCGCTATCCCATTGGCAGTGCAACCAGCGTGATAACGGCTGACACAGCAAATCGCTCTGATTAAATCCCCGACGCCAGTGACGCCGCTGCCATAACGGCACGCTGATGATGCGGTCCGGCAATTGCAAACCGGTGGCGCGACGAGCGTGTAAGACTTCCAATAGTAACAGACGTGACAGGGCGCTGGCGATTTCGCAACGCCGGGAAAACTTAAGCTGGTGGATGAGCGGACTTAACGGCGGTGCATAGTCGGCAACCGTGACCAGTCTTTGCCACGGCGGTGGTTTTTGCAGGCAGCGACCACAGGGAAGATGGGAGTGTGTTGCGGGTAATCCACATTGTGGGCATAACGTTTTATCTGTACGGGTGGCGCGAGAGCATACCGAACAAATCCCCCAATGACCTAACGCCAGGGGCATTCGGCATAGCCAGCATAATCCCGGTACTGTTAGCATATGTTCATCCTTGTAAGTAAAAAGAGAACAATAGCGGATGAATAACATCTGGTGGCAGACCAAAGGTCAGGGGAATGTTCATCTTGTGCTGCTGCACGGATGGGGACTGAATGCCGAAGTGTGGCGTTGCATTGATGAGGAACTTAGCTCGCATTTTACGCTGCATCTCGTTGATCTGCCCGGCTTCGGGCGCAGCCAGGGATTTGGTGCGATGTCACTTGCTGATATGGCTGAAGTCGTGCTGCGACAAGCGCCGGACAAAGCTATCTGGTTAGGCTGGAGTTTGGGCGGACTGGTGGCAAGCCAGATTGCGTTAACCCATCCCGAGCGGGTTCAGGCGCTGGTCACCGTGGCGTCGTCGCCATGTTTTAGTGCTCGTGACGATTGGCCGGGGATCAAACCGGACGTGCTGGCAGGTTTCCAGCAGCAACTCAGTGACGATTTTCAGCGCACGGTAGAACGGTTCCTTGCGTTACAAACCATGGGTACAGAAACGGCACGCCAGGATGCGCGAGCGCTGAAGAAAACCGTTCTGGCGCTGCCGATGCCGAAGGTTGACGTGCTCAATGGTGGGCTGGAAATACTGAAAACGGTCGATCTCCGCCAGCCGCTGCAAAACGTGTCCATGCCGTTTTTGCGATTGTATGGCTATCTCGATGGTCTGGTGCCGCGCAAAGTGGTGCCGATGCTGGATAAACTCTGGCCACACAGCGAGTCGTACATCTTCGCCAAAGCGGCCCATGCGCCGTTTATTTCGCATCCGGACGAGTTTTGTCACCTGCTGGTGGCGTTGAAGCAGAGGGTGTAGACAGCTGTTGAAATGGCGAGACAGAACTTTACTGGCTCGCCGCAGCCAACTCTTCTTCTGACAGCCCGGTAAAGCGCATGATGTCTGCAAGAGGGACTCCGGATTACAGCATTCTTTTGGCGATATCCAGGGCTTCCAGGCGTCGACCCAATAAATAACCAATCAGGTAACTAATAAGATATTCTCTTTCTGCATCCGTCATTAAAACCATCCTTAACGTTATTGATGATTTATTTCAGCAAGGTCTTCAACCGTCAGGCTGGTAAATCGCAGAACGTCCTCAAGAGAGACTCCGGCATCCAACATGGTTTTGGCAATATTTAGGGCGTTGGTACGTATACCTTTCTGAAACCCCTCTTGCCGCAATCTTTCCGCAATAGTCATTAAACTCTCCTTGTGTTTCGGTGAACGTTCGGCCACACCATCGATAAAATCATTAAAACGTACTGCATCGCCAGTTTGCAGTATGTAATTAAACAGCCCTTTGATTTGTCTGTCATTAGCGTATCCACTACTTAATAAGCAGGCCATTTGCTCTACCAGCCCCATCAGGTCGCGTTGACGTATATGTTTTTGGATTAACTCCAGCAGCGCCATACGTCGGTGCTGCATGATTTCATCATCAGGCATGACAGTGACATCAATCAGCGGGAATGCAGAGGCATAAAGCTGTCTGGCCAGTTTGGGATCGGCGAAACAATCCAGCCAACACAGTGAATAGGGATATGGGCTTTCAATGCCGTGGTAAAACAACAATGGCACCACCATCGGCAACGTTTTGTATCCGGCATCCAGGTGATTTTGCATTGCGGCAATGGCGTAACGCATCATGCGAAATGCGATCAGTTTGTTTGAGGTGCTTTGATGTTCAATCAGACAATAGATATATCCCGGTCCTTGTTCCGTTTTCACCGACCACAGCACGTCGGAATAGCTTTCACGCAGATCGTCATCAATAAAGCTGCTCGACTCCAGCTTGAGGGTTTTCATATCACAGAGCGCGTGAATAGGTGCCGGTAAATGGAACGCAAGAAAATCGCGCGCCGTCTCCGGTTGGCGTAAAAAGAGTTTGAACAGCGCATCGTGTGGGGTGGAACTCTGCTTTTTGCTCATGGCGTTCCTTCACCTGTTGTTTGAATGCCGCGACTCTACGCGCCACTCCACACCTGTGCATTAGCGAGTTTTCATCCCTGCGAGACGCTTTCAGAGGAACTTACGTTGTACTGCAAGAGTTGCATTATTATGGAAAGCCGCACGCAAAAAAGCCCGGTTGCAAACGCATACCGGGCTTTCAAAACAGGCAGTAAAACAAGGTTAACGTAACGCCCACCACTCACGCAGACAGGCTTTGCCTTCCGGGCAGCTTTTACAACTGCCAGAGAGGCAGCCGTCAGGTTCTTCCTGAATCCGCACGGCTTTGCCCATACTTTCCAGCTGTTGCAGCATGGCGTTAATCATGGGTTGCGGAGTGTTCAATGTCTGGCTTATCTGGGCCGCTTCCATACGGCCCCGTAATGCCAGCAAATCACGCACCTGAATGAGCGAAGCCATTGCTGTATCCTTAGTGGCAATCGCCAGTGGTGCTGGCTGCACAGCAACTGCTTACCGATTTGCGTGTTGCCAGCAGTTCGATATCGACCCGGCTACGCGCGCGACGCAGCAAACCGATAACCACGATGTTAAACAGGATAACCGCCAGAATGCATACCAGGCTGTAGGTTGGATGCTGGCTGTAGCTGGCGACCTGGTAGAACAATGTTGCCAACGAGTAAGCGATATTCAGCCCCCACAGGATGGAGAAGCCCATCCAGCCACGGCTGGATTCACGCGCGATAGCACCCATCACCGAGATACACGGTACATACAGCAGAACGAAAATCAGGTAGCTGTAAGCAGCTGCTGCGCTTCCAAATTTCTGATCCATCACGCCCATCGCTCCGGTACCCATTTCACCGTCGCCTTTGCTCGCTTCAATGGGGTTCATCAGTACGCTAAGACTGAAGGTGTCTTTCAGGCTCTGCCAGGTTTCATCTACCGCGCTGAATAGCTCTTCACCGAGGTTAAATTCCGCCGGATTGAACTCTTCGTCCTGAATATTTTCTGCGGTGTAGAGGGTGTTGAGCGTACCCACCACCACTTCTTTCGCCATTGCGCCTGTAAACAGGCCAACAGTTGCCTGCCAGTTATCTTCATGTACGCCAATCGGCTTGAAGACCGGGGTGATCACCCGGCTGACGGAAGCCAGCGCCGAGTCGTTGATGTTATCGACGATTTTCCCGCTCAGAGAGAAGCTGTTGAAAGCGCTCAGGAAAATGCTGACGATGATAATCACTTTACCCGCACGCAGAACGAAGCCTTTCAGACGCTGCCAGGTCTGGATAATCAGGCTTTTAACGTGTGGTACATGGTAGACCGGTAGCTCCATGACAAACGGCGTCGCTTCACCGCGCATGATGGTGTACTTGAGCATCAGGCCAGTCAGCACCGCCATCACAATACCGAGCATATACAGCGAGAAGACCGCCAGCGCACCGTTCTGCCCGAAGAAGGCAGCCGCGAATACGGCGAAGATAGCCAGACGCGCGCCGCAGGACATAAACGGTGCCATCATGATGGTCATCAGACGTTCACGCGGTGCATCAAGCGTACGTGCGCCCATTACCGACGGTACGTTACAACCGAAACCAACGATCAGCGGTACAAAGGATTTCCCGGGCAAGCCCAGCGCCTGCATCAGACGGTCCATCACAAACGCCGCACGCGCCATATAGCCGGAGTCCTCGAGGAAGGAGAGGAACAGGTACATCATGCCGATCTGTGGCACCAGTGGCAGAACGGTGTTAATACCGCCACCCAAGCCCTGGGCGAGGAAGATAGTCAGCCAGTCCGGGAAGTGGAGCGTGTAGCCAATCCACTGAATACCATGCACAAATAGCGCCACGGAGCCGACGTCAAACAACGGCTGTAACGCCCCGCCGATGTTGATAGCTAGCAGGAACATCAGGTACATCACAAAGAGGAAAATCGGCAGACCGAGGAAACGGTTGAGCACGATTTTATCTACCGCAGTGGTGAAACGGCTGGGTTCTGCCGTCAGGGTGTTGCTTACCACATCACAGATGGCAGCAATACACTGGTAACGCGCATCGGCAATGTGCAGCGCCGGATCGTCCATCTCATTACGCAGACGGGCGAGGGCGGCATCAAGATGCTGCGACGCTTCACCGGCGTAGGCGCGGCTGTAGATATCGCCTTCCAGCATTTGCAGGCCCAGCCAGCGACGTTGTTTCAGCGGGATGTCGGAAGGCATCACTTTTGCCAGTGAATCTGCTTCGTTGAGCAGCGGCTGTGCGTAATGCACCAGTTCCACATTCTCGTTAGCTTTATAGCGATCAATCGCCAGCTTGAGCGCTTCAATACCGCGACCACGAGTTGAAACCAGTGGGATCACCGGGCAGCCAAGACGCGCCGACAGAGCATCAATTTCAATGCGAATATTTTGCTTCTCGGCAATGTCTAGCATGTTCAGCGCCACGATGCAGGGAATGCCGAGTTCCAGCAGTTGTAGCGTCAGGTACAGGTTACGCTCAAGGTTAGACGCATCCACCACGTTAATCAGCAGGTCAGCGTCGCCACTCAAAATGTAGTGACAGGCGATTTGCTCATCGAGCGAGGTCTGCGATGAGATGGTGGTCAGAGAATAGGTGCCGGGGAGGTCCACCAGCGTGACCTGATGATCGGTGGTGGAGAATTGCCCTTCTTTACGTTCGACGGTAACGCCAGCCCAGTTACCTACACGCTGACGTGCGCCAGTGAGCTGGTTAAATAAGGTTGTCTTGCCAGAATTTGGATTACCAATTAAGCCAATGGTTAATTTTTTCATTGTTGTTATCACCGTATTAACAGGAAACCGCTTCCACTTCTAATAAGGCCAGATCTTTTTTGCGTAATACCAGGCTCACACGACGGGTTTCGATATGAATGGGGTCGCCAAGTGGAGCGACGCGCACCACATTAAAAGAGGAGCCAGGTAACATGCCAAGAGAAAGCAGTTTTTGGCGATATGCCGGGCTGATTTCACGGGAAAAGCCAGTGATTTTCCACGCAGTATCTGGAGTGTATTGCATAGGTGCCTACTTGTTTCTCATTAACTGGATAACTACCTCATGGGGCGTTTGACAGCGACATGAGACCAGATGATTTGCCAACGAGGGAGAGATTAAATAATCAACAGTACAATGATAATGAGAATGGTTTCTATCAGCAATACTTAAAATGTGTGCGAATGTTGGTTTAGATAATAATCTGCGTGAATGTTGATGTGGCTCAAGGTTATATCGCAGCGAAAATATAATTCGAATGGCGAATTATCAGGGCGGGTTAATGTTTAATTAAGGTTTCAGTTGTTAATGAAGTGATAAATATTGACGAAATATAGTGTGAGTTTCGTTGTGGAATAAAAATGCCGGAGATATTCTCCGGCATTTTTATGTCAGGCATGGCGTTTATTGCCAGATGCGGCGTGAACGCCTGATCTGGCCTACGATCTTGTGCAAATTCGAACCGTAGGCCAATCAGGAGGTTTAACGTTTTTTGCCCATTGCCGCCGCCAGCGCATCCATCATCGCGCTGTTACCGGCAGGCTGCGCTTCACGACCGCGTGGTTTGGCTGCCGGGCGGTTGTTTTGCGGGCGTTCATTACCGCCCCCGCGACGGGCGTTGGTTTCGCCAGGCTGCTCGTCCAGACGCATAGTCAGGGCGATACGTTTACGCTGAAGATCCACTTCCAGCACTTTCACCTTCACAATGTCGCCCGCTTTCACCACGGTATGCGGATCTTCCACAAACTTGTTCGACAATGAAGAGATGTGAACCAGGCCGTCCTGATGTACGCCAATATCGACAAACGCGCCAAAGTTGGTGACGTTGGTCACCGCACCTTCGAGGATCATACCCGGTTGCAGGTCGTTCATTGTCTCGACGCCATCGGCAAACTGGGCGGTTTTAAATTCCGGACGCGGATCGCGACCCGGTTTTTCCAGCTCTTTGATGATGTCGGTTACCGTCGGCACACCGAATTTCTCATCAGTAAAGTCAGACGCTTTCAGGTTACGCAGTTCGCTGCTGTTACCCATCAGATCTTTCAGTGCCTGCTGTGTTGCTGCCAGAATGCGTTCCACCACCGGATAGGCTTCCGGGTGAACAGTAGAGGCGTCCAGCGGGTTGTCACCGTGGTTAATGCGCAAGAAGCCTGCGCACTGCTCGAAGGCTTTTGGCCCCAGGCGGCTGACTTTTAACAGTTGCTGGCGGTTCTGGAACTGGCCGTTCTCATCGCGCCAGGCCACAATGTTTTGCGCCATCATGCGCGTCAGGCCCGCCACGCGGGTTAACAGCGGAACGGAAGCGGTGTTGAGATCGACGCCAACGGCGTTTACGCAGTCTTCTACTACTGCATCCAGTTTGCGGGCCAGCTGCGTCTGGCTGACGTCATGCTGATACTGACCTACGCCGATAGATTTCGGATCGATTTTCACCAACTCCGCCAGCGGATCCTGCAAACGACGGGCGATAGACACCGCGCCACGCAGCGAAACATCGAGATCCGGGAACTCCTGCGCCGCCAGTTCGGAAGCCGAGTAAACCGACGCGCCTGCTTCGCTGACGATCACTTTCTGTGCAGTCACTTTCGGAAACTGCTTCTGAACGTCGAGATAGAAACGCTCGGTTTCGCGGGAAGCTGTACCGTTGCCGATCGCCACCAGTTCAACGTTATGCTTTTCACACAGGGCAGCAATGGTCATCGCTGCTTTTGCGGCTTGTCCGGTATGTGGATAAATGGTATCGGTCGCCACCAGTTTGCCAGTTGCATCGACCACCGCCACTTTTACCCCGGTACGCAGACCCGGATCGAGGCCCATCGTTGCACGCAGTCCGGCAGGGGCCGCCATCAGAAGATCGTGTAGGTTACGGGCAAAGACGTTGATTGCTTCATCTTCCGCGCGTTCACGCACTGTGCCCATCAGTTCGGTTTCCAGATGCATCAGCACCTTGATGCGCCACGTCCAGCTCACCACGCCTTTGCGCCAGCTATCCGCCGGGGCATTGTTCAGGCGCAGACCGAGGTGATCCATGATGATTTGCTCGCAATAGCTCTCTTTTGGCGGTTCGTCGAACTGCGGATCGGCATTTAGCGAAAGCTGGAGTACGCCTTCGTTACGCCCACGGAACATCGCCAGCGCGCGGTGAGAAGGCACCGTTGACAGCGGTTCGTGATGATCGAAATAGTCGCGGAATTTCGCCCCTTCCTCTTCTTTACCGTTCACCACCGTAGAAACCAAATGCGCGTTCTTCCACAGATAATCACGCACTTTCGCCAGCAGCGCGGCATCTTCGGCAAACCGTTCCATCAGGATATAGCGCGCGCCGTCCAGCGCGGCTTTGGTATCTGCTACGCCTTTATCGGCATCAACATATTGTGCAGCGGCGACTTCTGGCGTGTGCGACGGATCGTTCCACAGCAGGTCGGCCAGTGGCTCAAGCCCTGCTTCAATGGCGATTTGCCCGCGGGTGCGGCGTTTAGGTTTGTAGGGCAGGTAGAGGTCTTCGAGTTCGGTTTTGCTTAAGGTGGCGTTAATAGCATTCGCCAGCTCGTCGGTCAGTTTGCCTTGCTCGGAAATGGACTTGAGGATTGCCTGACGTCTCTCTTCCAGCTCGCGCAAATAGCTCAGACGCGTTTCCAGATTACGCAGCTGCGTGTCATCCAGACCGCCGGTGATTTCCTTACGATAACGTGCGATAAACGGCACGGTATTCCCTTCGTCAAGCAGGCGAACGGCAGCGTCAACCTGTTCCGGGCGCGCCTGAATTTCACCCGCAATAATGCGGCAGAACGAATCATTCATCATGGTTTGAGTTCATCTTTTCGGATCAAAAATCAGGGGATAGTTATACGGACTGGCTGGCAAAAATGCCAGCCATCGGCAGGAGGTTAAGACTCTTCCTTACGGTTTCACGTACTCGATAGCATTAACATACCAGCTCGCTTCCCCGGCAGGGGTATTCACCACCGCCAGATCGCCCACCTCTTTTTTCAGCAATGCGCGGGCCATTGGGGAATCGATAGAGATGTAATCTTTACGGCCAAAAATTTCATCGTAGCCGACAATACGGAAACGGTGAGTCACGCCATCGTCGTTTTCAATCTCCACCCACGCGCCAAAAAAGACTTTGCCTTCCTGCTGCGGGGAGTAATCGACGATTTTGAGATTTTCCATGCATTTAGTGAGATAGCGCACGCGACGGTCGATTTCACGCAGGCGCTTTTTATTATACTGATAGTCAGCATTTTCGCTGCGGTCGCCCAGACTTGCGGCCCAGGTCACTTTCTTTGTGACCTCCGGGCGTTCTTCACGCCAGAGATAATTTAGCTCTTGTTTGAGTTTTTCATACCCTTCCCGGGTAACCAGGGGCGTTTTCATCTCGTTGATTCCCTTTGTCTGTTTGATAATGCGCACATTGGGTATAACGTGATCATATCAACAGAATCAATAATGTTTCGCCGAATAAATTGTATACTTAAGCTGCTGTTTAATATGCTTTGTAACAATTTAGGCTGAAATTCATACCAGATTTAGCTGGTGACGAACGTAAGCTTTTTTAAGAATACACGCTTACAAATTGTTGCGAACCTTTGGGAGTACAAAGAATGCAAGAGAACTACAAGATTCTGGTGGTCGATGACGACATGCGCCTGCGTGCGCTGCTGGAACGTTATCTCACCGAACAAGGCTTCCAGGTTCGAAGCGTCGCTAATGCAGAACAGATGGATCGCCTGCTGACTCGTGAATCTTTCCATCTTATGGTACTGGATTTGATGTTACCTGGTGAAGATGGCTTGTCGATTTGCCGACGTCTTCGTAGCCAGAGCAACCCGATGCCGATCATTATGGTGACGGCGAAAGGGGAAGAAGTGGACCGTATCGTTGGTCTGGAGATTGGCGCTGACGACTACATTCCAAAACCGTTTAACCCGCGTGAACTGCTGGCCCGCATTCGTGCGGTGCTGCGTCGTCAGGCCAACGAACTGCCGGGCGCGCCGTCACAGGAAGAGGCGGTAATTGCTTTCGGTAAGTTCAAACTTAACCTCGGGACGCGTGAAATGTTCCGCGAAGATGAGCCGATGCCGCTCACCAGCGGTGAGTTTGCGGTACTGAAGGCGCTGGTTAGCCATCCGCGTGAGCCGCTATCCCGCGATAAGCTGATGAACCTTGCCCGTGGTCGTGAATACTCCGCAATGGAACGTTCCATCGACGTGCAGATCTCGCGTCTGCGCCGCATGGTGGAAGAAGATCCAGCGCATCCGCGTTATATTCAGACCGTTTGGGGTCTGGGCTACGTTTTCGTGCCGGACGGTTCTAAAGCATGAGGCGATTGCGCTTCTCGCCACGAAGTTCATTTGCCCGCACGTTATTGCTCATCGTCACCTTGCTGTTCGTCAGCCTGGTGACGACTTATCTGGTGGTGCTGAACTTCGCGATTTTGCCGAGCCTCCAGCAGTTTAATAAAGTCCTGGCATACGAAGTGCGTATGTTGATGACCGACAAACTGCAACTGGAGGACGGCACGCAGTTGGTTGTGCCTCCCGCTTTCCGTCGGGAGATCTACCGTGAGCTGGGGATCTCTCTCTACTCCAACGAAGCTGCCGAAGAGGCAGGCCTGCGTTGGGCACAACACTATGAATTCTTAAGCCATCAGATGGCGCAACAACTGGGCGGCCCGACGGAAGTACGCGTTGAGGTCAACAAAAGCTCGCCTGTCGTCTGGCTGAAAACCTGGCTGTCGCCCAATATCTGGGTACGCGTGCCGCTGACCGAAATTCATCAGGGCGATTTCTCCCCGCTGTTCCGCTATACGTTGGCGATTATGCTATTGGCGATAGGTGGGGCGTGGTTATTTATTCGTATCCAGAACCGACCGTTGGTCGATCTCGAACACGCTGCCTTGCAGGTGGGTAAGGGGATTATTCCGCCGCCGCTGCGTGAGTATGGCGCTTCGGAGGTGCGTTCCGTTACCCGCGCCTTTAACCATATGGCGGCTGGTGTTAAGCAACTGGCGGATGATCGCACGCTGCTGATGGCGGGGGTAAGTCATGATCTGCGTACGCCGCTGACGCGCATTCGCCTGGCGACCGAGATGATGAGCGAGCAGGATGGCTACCTGGCAGAATCGATCAATAAAGATATCGAAGAGTGCAATGCCATCATTGAACAGTTTATCGACTACCTGCGCACCGGGCAGGAGATGCCGATGGAAATGGCGGATCTCAACGCAGTGCTCGGTGAGGTGATTGCTGCCGAAAGTGGCTACGAGCGGGAAATTGAAACCGCGCTTTACCCTGGTAGCATTGAAGTGAAAATGCACCCGCTGTCGATCAAACGTGCAGTGGCGAATATGGTGGTGAACGCTGCTCGTTACGGCAACGGCTGGATTAAAGTCAGCAGCGGCACGGAGCCGAATCGCGCCTGGTTCCAGGTGGAAGATGACGGTCCGGGAATTGCGCCGGAACAGCGTAAGCACCTGTTCCAGCCGTTTGTCCGCGGCGACAGTGCGCGCACCATTAGCGGCACTGGGCTAGGCCTGGCGATTGTGCAGCGTATCGTGGATAACCATAACGGCATGCTGGAGCTTGGCACCAGCGAACGGGGCGGGCTTTCCATTCGCGCCTGGCTGCCTGTGCCGGTAACGCGGGCGCAGGGCACGACAAAAGAAGGGTAAATAAAACAGGAGGCGAAGGTGCCTCCCGTTTTATTTTGTGCACTCAGTATCTACTGAATGAATACGGTTTCAGACATCGGCACCATACGAAGTAAAGTGTACTGTAAGCTGATTGCAGGCTAGCGTATCCTGATTAGTAAAAGCACACTAAAGGAATAGCTTGATGCAACTTACCAACGAAGAACAAGTACAGATTGCTCGTATAAAAGAAAAAATCCCACGCATTGCCGCACTGGATCCTGAATGTAAGTTATTCGGTTCTGAAGGTTGGAAATATCAATGGCCGAAGCCTGCCAGCGAGGCGGAAATAGCTTCCTGGGAGAAAAAACATAGCGTCACTTTGCCACGGGAATATCGAATTTTTCTTCGCTATATCGCTAATGGCGGTCCGGCACATGCCTACGGTCTTGAATCTTTAGGCGGTACAGATATTTATGGCGATATAACAAAAGAAAGCCCTGTACCGCTTTATATGACGCAGCAGGATGTTGATGTGTTGAATGCTGGCCGTACAGAAGATGATGAAGAATATAGTTTTTTTGACGGCGCATTGACCATTCTCACCCTGGGATGTACTTATGATATTTGCCTGGTGGTGACGGGGCAGTATCGCGGAAGGTTAATGCTGACTGATGGTGATGAAGATTATCCGTTTGATTTTATATATGATAAAAATTTCCTCAACTGGTATGAACGCTGGCTGGACGATTTTATTGCTGGCATGAGTATGAAGGGTTTCGATAGAAGTTTGCCAGGAACGCAAATTCAACTGCGTGAGTGGTTTTTAACTGAGAAAATCCCGGATTTACGTAGATCCATTTTATTCTCGCTATGCCGTTTTCCACAGATAGAACCCGAAACATTTGCCCTTTGGGAACATGTTTGCCACACAGAGAATGATAAAGAATTGTGTGAAGAGGCATTCATAAGATTACGCCAAAAAAAAGTTTCTTGTGCTGCAGATATTTTTCGACTCTATTTTACAATGCCAGATGAATTACGTGATATTGCTATTAAAGATCTCCGTTTTGCCTGTAGAGATAGTGTGGTGAATATTGAGGATTATATTCATTCACTGTTAATAATAATGCCTGAACTTGACGATGACACTCTATCCTCAGCTGTCTTTGCTATACGAGAAACAGAGTATAATAAATATGATACTTTTCTGCCGCTTCTCGAACGTATCACTGATGACCGTCAGCAAACATTATTGTGGGCGATGAGTAAGGCGCCTGATTTCAATGAAAGCCGAGGATTCATTGAGTTGGTATTACCGCTTTTTGCATCATCAAAGATGGAGAATGTAAGGAAGGCTATTTTGTTGCTCATTGAAGTTAAAGATAATCGTATTCCACCATTGGTTGATGAAGCTGCAACTCGTTTCCCTGAACTGACCATTTTACGAGAAAACTACTATCTCAGGACGTGGGGACATAAGCCATAAATTAATGGTTCAGAAATGATCTAACGCGGAGAAAAATATGATCAGGGAACATATTCAGCAAGCGATAAATAATAGGTTAGCCTTTGATGGCCCATTCAATGTTGTTCCTGAACCTGCAAGCACTGCGTTTGATAGCCGGATCCCGACATTGAAAAACGGTGTCTGGCAGAAGGCCAGCCCTATGTTGCAGGCGCGTTTTGCACATTGTGGACGTTGGTTAAGCGCTACACATGGAAGCTGGCTAAGTATAAGTGACATGGAAACGCTTTGGCAGGAACACATAGAAGATACGTTTCTTGATGAAATCAAAATGAATGCTGTAGCTTCAAGTGATAATTGGGATAACCATGCCTTGGGACTATTTCGTTCTCATCGCCTGTCACTTTTTGCCGGTAGTGATTACAGTTATGAAATGGTTTTTCTCCTTTGGCTAGATAGTACCGTTGAGCCAGAGGTCTGGGTTTATGACTGCAATGGGGAATCACGTTATAAAGATCTTAATGATTACCTGAATGCATATATTAATGATGACGTAAGCGCCTGTGAGCGCTCCTGGCGAGTAGAATGAATAGCCCCCCTTGCCCCTTTGATCCACAAACCGCACATTACCTCGGCACAGTGCAAATCCACTACACCCAAACCGCCTTCAACGCTGCCGTTAAGCATTATACCTGTTACATTAAAAAGCGTTTTAAAGGGTTTAAATGGGGAATCCGAACCGCTGGCTTATTGGCTATACTGCCCATGATCCCACAATGGTTGAAACCTTCTCATGACTTTAAACTCAACGCAATCAGTACGTTAATTCTTCTATTAATGTTGCCACTCCTCTTATCAATGTTCCTGTTAATCAGCAGAAGAATTAACGATTTTAAGTCAAAAACAAAGCAAGTTACTTTTACGAAACCCGTGCGTTATGCGTTTTATTTCGAGGGGATTGTTTTTTATGAATCTCATCAGCAGGGCATACTTCGCTGGGAAGATTTTTATAGCATTGAGTATGAAGAAGATTATTTGTGGCTTTTTCTGCATTTACCGAAGAGTTGTCCCAGAGAAGCGACGAAAGCGTTTTGCGATATTTTCATTCCCACCAGTGCGATAAAAGCGCAGCCTGAACTGGATACGTTTTTTCGTGAAACACGCCACTCGCTGGATTATCTGTTTGTCCCGTTTAATTCTGACAGAAAATAACATATCCCCCGTATCTGGTGAAACGGGGGATTTCGTCGCTTAACTTATCGGATTACAGTTTTGGACCAGCCGCTACCAGCGCGGCACCCGCAGGGGTGTCGGTGTATTTATCGAAGTTGTCGATAAACAGTTTCGCCAGCGTTTCAGCTTTTTCCTGCCACTGTTCCGGAGAAGCGTAGGTGTTACGCGGATCGAGGATCTTAGTGTCTACGCCCGGCAGTTCAGTCGGGATCGCTAAATTAAACATCGGCAGAGTGAAGGTTTCTGCGTTATCCAGCGAACCGTTGAGGATAGCGTCGATAATGGCGCGGGTATCTTTAATGGAGATACGTTTGCCAGTACCGTTCCAGCCAGTGTTAACCAGATATGCCTGCGCACCCGCCGCTTGCATACGTTTCACCAGCACTTCTGCGTACTGAGTTGGGTGCAGCGACAGGAACGCCGCGCCGAAGCAAGCGGAGAAGGTTGGCGTCGGTTCGGTGATGCCACGTTCAGTACCGGCCAGTTTGGCGGTGAAGCCAGAGAGGAAGTGGTACTGAGTTTGATCGGCAGTCAGGCGAGAAACCGGCGGCAGCACACCAAAGGCGTCTGCGGTCAGGAAGATAACTTTAGTTGCGTGGCCCGCTTTGGAAACCGGTTTAACGATGTTATCGATGTGATAGATCGGATAAGAAACGCGGGTGTTCTCGGTTTTTGAACCATCGTCAAAATCGATAGTGCCATCTTCACGTACGGTGACGTTTTCCAGCAGCGCATCGCGACGGATAGCGTTGTAGATTTCAGGTTCCGCTTCTTTCGACAGCTTGATGGTTTTCGCGTAGCAGCCGCCTTCGAAGTTAAACACGCCGTCGTCATCCCAGCCGTGCTCGTCATCGCCAATCAGGCGACGTTTCGGGTCGGTGGAAAGGGTGGTTTTACCGGTGCCGGAAAGGCCAAAGAACACCGCAACATCGCCTTTCTCGCCAACGTTGGCGGAGCAGTGCATGGAGGCGATACCTTTCAGCGGCAGCAGGTAGTTCATCATTGAGAACATCCCTTTCTTCATTTCGCCGCCGTACCAGGTGCCGCCAATCAACTGCATACGTTCAGTTAAGTTAAACGCCACGAAGTTTTCAGAGTTCAGCCCCTGCTCTTTCCACTGGGGGTTAGTGCATTTTGCGCCGTTCATAACGATAAAGTCAGGTTTAAAACCAGCCAGCTCTTCATCGCTCGGGCGAATAAACATGTTTTTGACAAAATGCGCCTGCCAGGCCACTTCGGTAATGAAACGTACGGAAAGACGCGTGTCTGGGTTCGCACCACAGAAAGCGTCGACAACGAACAGACGTTTGCCGGAAAGCTGTTTGGTCACCAGGCTCTTCAGATGCTGCCAGGTTTCCGGAGAGAGAGGTTTGTTGTCGTTCTTACCTTTGCCTTTATCAGCCCACCAGAAGGTATCGCGAGTGGTATCGTCACGGACGATATACTTATCTTTTGGTGAGCGACCGGTGAATATACCGGTATCGACGGCAACGGCACCCAGATTAGTTAACACCCCGCGCTCATAACCTGTCAGGCTCGGATCGAGCTCTTCCTGATACAGCAGGTCGTAGCTTGGGTTGTAAACGATATCATGTACGTCACTGATACCATAAGCCTCGAGTTCTTGCGGGGTCAAACCATTGTTAACGCGCATTTCACTGCTCCTTAGCCAATATGTATTGCCTGAATAGTAAAGTCTTTTTGGGGGTGTTAACCGCGACAAGGCTCATAGATTTACGTATCTGGAGAAATTCATATTTGACAAAAAACTCCGTGATTCCTGTCACGAAACGGTTGCTATTATCGCAGAAATAGCATTTTAGGTGTGGAAAATGTTCTTAAAAGGTTAAATCTTGGTTTATATGGCGGGAATATTGTGAGTGGAATCGCATTCCTGAATGAAATTGATGCAAATTCAATCAGTAAAGTATCGATTCACCACGCTAACTTTTTTTGATTATTTTCTGAAAGAAGCAAAATACTACGGCCCGGATGCGATAATTAATCCACCTTTTGATTCTGGATAACTAACATGGATAACGTTGAACTTTCACCCGCAACACGCTGGGGAATGATTGCTACCGGATTACTTCAGGGTCTGGTTTGCTACCTACTGATCGCCTGGCTTGCCGGAAAAAATCACAGTTGGATTGTTTATGGCGTGCCTGCGACCGTCGCGTTTTCATCCGTTTTACTCTTCTCCGTGATCTCCTTTAAACAGAAGCGCCTTTGGGGATGGCTGGCGCTGGTGTTTATTGCCACGCTGGGAATGAGCGGCTGGCTGAAGTGGCAAACTGATGGCATGAACCCCTGGATAGCTGAAAAGGCGCTTTGGGATTTTGGTTGCTATCTGCTGCTGATGGCAATGTTGTTGCTACCGTGGATACAACAAAGCCTTCGCATCCGCAATGACAGTAGCCGCTATCGCTATTTTTACCAGTCAGTATGGCATAACGTACTTATATTACTGGTGATTTTTCTCGCCAATGGCCTGACGTGGCTGGTACTTTTACTGTGGGGCGAGTTGTTTAAACTTGTTGGCATCACGTTTTTCAAAACGCTCTTTTTTGCAACCGACTGGTTTATTTATCTCACGTTAGGTCTGGTTACCGCACTGGCGGTGATCCTCGCGCGTACACAGTCACGTTTAATCGACTCTATTCAAAAGTTGTTCACGTTAATCGCCACGGGGTTGCTGACGTTAGTATCATTGCTAACCCTGATGTTTATCATCACCCTGCCGTTTACGGGCCTGAGCGCGATTTCTCGCCACATCTCCGCCGCTGGGTTGCTGTTAACGCTGGCCTTTTTGCAATTGATCTTAATGGCTATTGTCCGCGATCCGCAAAAAGCGTCACTTCCCTGGACGGGGCCGTTGCGTTGCCTGATTAAAACCGCTCTGCTGGCTGCTCCGCTGTATGTGTTCGTCGCCGCCTGGGCGTTATGGCTGCGGGTCGTTCAGTACGGCTGGACTGTCGACCGCTTGCAGGGCGCGCTGGCGGTGCTGGTGTTACTGGTATGGTCGCTGGGGTATTTTGTCAGTATCGTCTGGCGTAAAGGGCAAAACCCTCTTGTTCTTCAGGGCAAAGTGAACCTTGCGGTTTCGTTATTGGTGTTGGTAATACTGGTGCTTCTTAATTCGCCGGTGCTGGATAGTATGCGCATTAGTGTGAACAGTCATATGGCACGTTATCAGAGCGGCAAGAACACGCCAGATCAGGTAAGTCTCTACATGCTCGAACAGAACGGTCGCTATGGACGTGCGGCGCTTGAGTCGCTGAAAAGCGATGCCGAGTATATGAAAGACCCGAAACGCGCACGGGATCTGCTGATGACGTTAGATGGAGAGCAACATCTTCAGGAACAGGTATCGGAAAAAGTATTAGCCGAAAATGTGTTAATTGCCCCAGGCTCTGGCAAACCGGATACGGCATTCTGGTCGGCCTTAATCCAGGATCGCTATAACGTGATGACCTGTATTGAAAAAGACGCCTGCGTACTGGTCGAGCAAGATCTGAATAGTGATGGTCAGGCGGAGCGGATCCTGTTTGCTTTTAATGATGACAGAGCCATTGTCTATGGCTTTGACTCAGCCAGAAAAGAATGGGACGCGCTTGATATGAGTTTACTTCCGAACGAAATAACGAAAGAAAAATTACTCACAGCTGCGAAGGATGGAAAGCTGGGGACGAGGCCGAAAGCGTGGCGCGATCTGACGGTAGATGGTGAAACGCTGGAAATAAACTTAAGCAAATGACAATGCTTTTATCGGATACGACGCTTTATCTTACCAACAATAACTTGTGAATTATTGCGTAGGCCTGATAAGCGCAGCGCATCAGGCCATTACGTCGTAAAATCCGGCAGAGCCCTCTCTGCCGGACATACTCATTAATGAACTTGCGGATCTGCCGGAGACGCGTTGTTGCGGATTTCAGCAATATCCATCGCATTGAACAGATAGTGGTTACCGCAGTAATCACAATGCATGTCAATTTCGCCATCTTCCGCCAGGATACTATCGACTTCTTCATCCGGCAGCGTTTTTAGCGCGTCGGCGCAACGTTCACGCGAACAGGTGCATTTGAACTCCACATCCTGCGGATCGTAAACCGTCACCTCTTCTTCGTGATACAAACGCCACAACACTTCGTTTGCCGGTAAGGTCAGCAGTTCTTCGGTTTTGATGGTTTCGGTTAGCGTTGCCAGGTGGTCAAAGTCGTCCTGCTGGGCATTTTGCGCAGGCATTACCTGCAACAACATACCGCCTGCAGCCGGTTTGCCGTCTACGTCGCCGGTGCGAATAAACAGGCGCGTCGGCAGCTGTTCAGAACGCATAAAGTAATCTTCCAGGCAGGCCGCCAGGGTATCACCTTCCAGACCCACCACGCCCTGATAGCGTTCACCTTCGCTCGGGGTGATGGTGATCACCACGTAACCATTGCCCACTAGCGTTTTCAGGTCGGCATTTTCTGGAATTTCGCCCTGCACGCGCGCCACACCGCGCATCTGCTGGTTGTTGTTACCGTTAATAACCGCCAGATTCATCGGTCCGTCGCCTTGCAGTTGTACGGTGATATCACCATCAAACTTCAGCGTAGCGGTTAACAGGCTGGTCGCAACCAGCAGTTCTGCCAGCACGTTTTTAACGGGCTGCGGATAATCGTGATTCTCAAGGATCTGTTGCAGGGTTTCCGAAACGGTTACCAGTTCGCCGCGTACGGCAAAGTTTTCAAACAGATAGCGATGTAATTGGTCATGTTGCGGCATAATCATCTCTCTTGCAGGTGACAGTTATTCACTGTCGCCGTGTTTAAATCGTAACAGGTCGCGGCGCTCTTTTTTGTCCGGGCGTCGGTCCGGGTGCGGCATGGTTAAGGCATTAAGTTTACGTGCCAGCGCCATTTTTTCGCGTTTCTCTACACTTTCTGCAGTCTCTTCATACAGCAAGACTGCCTCGCTGGCGGGGCGACGCTGTTCAGTAATCGCCTTTACAATCACCGTTCGTTCGTCATTTCCCTGGCGCAGAGTGAGCGTGGCATTCAGCTCGACGATTTTGCTTGGCTTGCTGCGCTGCCCGTTGTAGTGCACCTTACCGCCTTCGATCATTTCGCGGGCCAGCGCGCGGGTTTTATAAAAACGGGCGGCCCATAGCCATTTATCCAGTCGAACCTCAACAGCAGGTTTTTCTTTCATGGCGTCTCCTTCACATTAGCGAGGGGATCAGGCGGCGGTAGTCATTCAGTGACGGATGGTGCTGATACTGTTTCTCGGCAATCCCGGAGTCAGGATTAGTCACACCGAGGCAGTAACGAATACCAAATTGTGCGGCAGCATCGAGAATCGCTTCGCTGTCATCAATAAACAGCGTTCTTTCAGCTTTCAGACCCGTAGCTTCGGCCACCGCATGCCATAACCGCTGATCCTCTTTCGGATAACCAAATGTGTGGGTGGAAAGTAATAAATCAAGGTGTGCGTCCAGACCGGTATGCTCAAGTTTTACCGCCAGGTTATGCGGATGAGCATTGGTGAGCAAAATTCGTTGCTTACCACTGGCTTTCAGTGCCTCAAGAAACGGAATGGTATCTTCACGCAGTACGGCACGCGGTCCCATCTCGGTGGTCATCGCACAGATATCCAGACCCAGTTGCTCACTCCAGTAATCAAGACAGTACCAGTTTAGCGTATGCTGCACGTCGTGATATTGCTGGCGCATATAGTCCATCGCTTCCTGTGGTGTGACCCCGTTTTTCGCCCCCCATGTTTCAGGCACCAGCTTTTGCCAGAAATAGTTATCGAAGGCGAGGTCGAGCAACGTGCCGTCCATATCCAGCAGAACGGTATCTACGTCCTGCCAGGCAATGTTGATATGCATGAGGGAAATCTCCAGAGTGAAGCAATTTGCGCGACAGGGTAGCATAACCTGCCGCGCAAACGTGTTATTCAATAAGGCTTTCTGAAGAGGTAATCAGTTGCGGATTCAGGCAGCTTTCATAATAGGCCTGAATCTCCATCATCCTGGTGCGATGACGTTGATAACGACGCCACGCCTGCACGCCATTATAGATGGCGCTACCCAGCATCGTCAGTAGCAAAAGTGTGGTGCTGAGATAGCGCCACAGGCCGGAACGATCCGGGATCGGATGAAGGCCTATATGCTGCGTACCATTGGCGTCGGTGAAGATTTTTGTGACGATGCCTTCGGCGTTAAACGGCGTATGCATTAACATTTGCGCCAGTTTCTGGAAAGCGTTCCACTGTTCTTGCGGCGGGTAGTCGTAAAGTGATGTTGAAGGCCAGGGTTGATCAACAAAATCGCTGCCTTCGTCGCTGACAATCAGGAATCCGCCTGGGGCCGGACTGTTAAGTGACTGTGCCGCTCGCGCTGTTTCATGCGTGATGAACGGTGCGGTGGAGGTCGCCACCAGGTTATCCAGCGATTCCGCACTCACTGGGCGTAATAACACATTCACGCCATCGAGTTTCCCGGCGTTAGCGCGTTTGACCAGCGCGTCCCAGTCTTTACTGTTGCCGAGATTGACCAGCGCATTTTTCAGTCGCACACAGTCATCTTTGGCAGAACACAGATCCGCTGTCTTCAGTACTATGTCGCCAAAATCATCAAGCAATACCATGCCGGATTTTTGAATTGCTGAACGTAATGAGGCGCTGACGCGAGATTCATCTTCCGGTTTAGGGTGCAGCTGGCGATTAACTGCTTCGGTCAATGCCGTCGCTTTGTTGACCAGTTCAGATTCTGGTAATGGTAATGAACGGGCGTCATTCCAGATGATCTGCGAGCAGTCAAACGGTAAAAAAGGTGAATTGGTTTTCGCGCTCCAGGTACCGGAAGTGCGAATATTACACATTCCCGTACCGCTAATACGCAATGTATCGCCAACCCGCACGCCAGCGTCAGCCAGTTGTTTCACGCTGGTGGCTTCAATGGTCTGCGCGCCTTTCATCCACGAGAGGGTGAATTTCAGCGGCATATCCAGCGGGATCCAGAATAACAGCATAAACAGCACCAGTAGCGAGCCCGCAGCGATAATCGTACTGCGCAGCCAGTGCTGTAACGGAAAGTTTTTTACTTCATCATGCAGCGAAAGATATCGCCCCTGACGCACTACGTGGCGGTCGAGATAGATATCGATATCGGTTTGTTGGCCGAGATCCTGAGCAATGTAGGGCTGCCAGTGTGCGGGATAGACCAGGTCGATAATACCGAGTGAAATATTGTTGATCTGTTCCTGATCGTTTTCGCCAAACAATCCCCAACGACGGGGTGTACCGCGCAGACAATGAATTTCCCGCAGGGAGGATTTTGCCGGGGGCGCGAATAGCCCCCACAGTCCTGCGCCCAGCAGCAGTAACGCGCCGCCTGCCAGCCACGGAACAAATACATCCGGGGTAATCAGGCAGAAAAAGAACATCAGGAAGGAGGCGACAATCAGCAACGCTTCGCGCAGCCCGCGCGGACGACTTAGCGCATACTCTTCGTGCGTTTCTTTGCGAATATTGAGTAGCTCGATTTGCTCACTCTCTTCCCCGCGAATAGACGCCTGTGTTGACGGAACAGGTTGCAAGGCATAGCCGCGAGTTTCCTGCATGTACTCCTGCAGCGTATGACCGTTGAGTGAAATAACCAGCGGCAGCGAATCGGTATGAATCAGTTCAACGGTATTCTCATCGTTGATGTACTGCTCCCAGAAAGGGGGCAGGTGGACTTCTACCGAATCGAGGTAGTAACGCCATTTATTCGGATCGTCGGTAGAGATGCCGTAACGCGTGATAGCGTGTGTCAGCATCATGACGTTGTTGCTTTCGGCATTCAGCGCCAGAGAGATCGGTGCCGCGCTGGCTCCCGTTGGGCCCGGCACCTGTAATACCTGCGTCAGGCTCTCAAGATAATTTTCAACGGCGCTACGTTCTTCAGGTGTGAGTTTACGCGTTTGCGCATCCGCGAAGGCGTTGGTCCAGGGCAGCTGACGCCGTCTGGATCGCACTTTTATCAGCCATCCCGCAAGTAGTGAGCAGGCCAGCAAAGCAGCTAAAAAAATCACAATGGTGCTCATGCTTTCCCCATCTTACTTAGTCTGTCAGGCGTGGTCAGTCGCACCGGACACAATACATGATTCTGCGGTTGGCTATCGGCAAGCGTGGAGTTTAACTTGAGCATCATTAAGCACATCACAGTAACCGCTGATCATAGCAAACCCTCTGAAGGCGGAATATCAGCAAATTCCTGGAGTTATTTCAACCTATTGACTTTTAATTTGATTTGAGGATGATTATTTAATAAGTTACATAAATGTAAATAACATGCAATTCACATTGCCGAAAGCGTGTCCGATATCGCACAATAACCGCTGATTTCACAGCATAGATCCCACGATGAGCAAATCATTACAAAAACCCACCATTCTGAATGTTGAAACTGTAGCCCGTTCACGACTGTTTACCGTCGAAAGCGTGGATCTGGAGTTCAGCAATGGCGTGCGGCGTGTTTATGAACGAATGCGTCCAACCAACCGGGAAGCGGTGATGATTGTGCCGATTGTGGACGATCACCTGATCCTGATCCGCGAATACGCAGTGGGAACGGAATCCTACGAATTAGGTTTTTCGAAAGGATTAATTGATCCGGGTGAAAGCGTCTACGAAGCCGCTAACCGCGAGCTAAAAGAAGAGGTTGGATTTGGTGCGAACGATCTGACTTTTTTGAAGAAGCTCAGCATGGCACCGTCTTACTTTTCCAGCAAAATGAATATCGTAGTAGCGCAAGATCTCTACCCGGAATCGCTGGAAGGCGATGAGCCAGAGCCGCTACCACAGGTGCGCTGGCCGCTGGCGCATATGATGGATTTGCTGGAAGATCCTGACTTCAACGAAGCACGTAATGTCAGCGCACTGTTCCTCGTGCGCGAGTGGTTGAAGGAGCAGGGGCGAGTGTAAATGCGTGAAGTTTGCCTGATGCACAATGCTTATCAGGCCTGCGCGGCTCCTGCAATATATTGATTTTTATCGATATTTTCAGACGGATAACGTGTTCACGCCGTATCCGGTATAAATAAAGTGACACTTTGTCAGCAAACAGAAAAAGGCGCCGAAGCGCCTTTTTAATCAGAACAATTCCTGTGCCTCGCCATTATCGATAATGGTCGTTCCCACCTCGTGCACCGCCTGTTGTGTCGGCTGTGTACCTTCGATGAAATACTCTTCGCGGCTGTTGCCACCATTAGCTAACTGCCCGGTGCTGCGATCGATATTCACCGTCACAATACCCGGCGGCGGCGTCAGCGGCTGTTCCGGCACGCCTTCAAGAACGGCTTTCATATAAGCGTCCCATGCAGGCTGGGCACTCTTGGCACCGCCTTCGTAACCTGAGATCTGATCTTTAATCGCTCCGGAAGCCGTTGTATGACCGAGATTACGGCGGTGATCATCAAAGCCAATCCAAACCGAGGTCACAACGCCCGGACCGTAACCCGAGAACCACGCATCTTTCGAACTGTTAGTGGTACCCGTTTTTCCGCCGATATCATGCCGTTGTAAATCACGACCTGCTCGCCAGCCGGTACCCTGCCAGCCTGGCTCACCAAAAATATTGGTGTTCAGGGCGCTCTTAATCAGGAATGCCAGCGGAGTGTTGATGACGTGCGGTGCGTACTCCTGCGCGCCAGTCTTCGCGACTAACGCCTGATTCGCCTGCTCCAGCTGCGGCATTGGTACAGAAACATTCTGCTGCTCGCGGGAGATAGCGACATCTTCAACATCGTTATTTTCCAGCACGTTCGATTTCTGCGTATCACCGTAAATCACCGGAATATCGCATTCCGGGCAGGCTACTTTCGGTTTCGCTTCGAAAATCACGCCGCCCTGATCGTTTTCAATTTTGCTGATAAACCACGGGTCCACCAGGAAGCCGCCGTTCGCCATTACCGCGTAGCCGCGCGCCACCTGCATTGGGGTGAAGGACGCTGAACCCAGCGCCAGCGATTCGGTGTGGACAATGTTTTGCGCCGGGAAGCCGAAGCGTTGCAGATATTCTGCAGCGTAGTCGACGCCCATCGCCCGCATTGCGCGTACCATCACCACGTTTTTCGACTGGCCCAGTCCCTGACGTAAGCGAATTGGACCGGCATACTGTGGTGGTGAGTTCTTCGGCTGCCAGTCAGAACCGGCACCTGCATCCCAGCGGGAAATTGGCACATCGTTCAACATACTTGCCAGCGTCAGACCTTTATCCATCGCCGCGGTGTAGAGGAACGGTTTGATGTTGGAACCTACCTGACGCAGTGCCTGGGTGGCGCGGTTAAACTTGCTCTGATTGAAATCAAAGCCACCGACCAGCGCCATAACGGCACCGTTTTGCGGATTGATCGACACCAGCGCCGAGTTCACTTCCGGCACTTGTGCCAGCCACCATGTATCGCCAACCTGACGAACCCAGATTTGCTGACCCGTTTGCAGAACATCGGTCACTTTACGCGGCGTCGGTCCCTGCTGAGTATCCGAACGGTAAGGACGCGCCCAGCGAACGCCTTCCATACTCAATGCGACGGTCGACCCGTCCGCCAGCATCGCCGTCGCTTCCTGAGGATTGGCGCTGGTGACTGCGGCAGGCAGCAGCGGACCATAGGTCGGCAGCGCCTTCAGCGTATCGGTAATCTTGTTGTTATCCCACGCCGATTCGCCCACTTTCCACAGCACATTTGCCGGGCCGCGATAGCCGTGGCGCATGTCGTAGTCCAGCACGTTATTACGTACTGCCTGCTGTGCGGCCTGCTGTACTTTGCGGGTGATGGTGGTGTAAATGCGATAACCGTCTTCATAGGCACTTTCGCCATAACGGTTATACATCTCCTGGCGCACCATTTCGCTCAGGTACGGCGCAGAGAAAGCAATCTCCGGCGCGTGATAGTTAGCGTTAATCGCCTCAGTGCGTGTCTGATCGAACTGTTGTTGGGTGATATACCCTTCATCCAGCATCCGCGACAGTACGACGTTACGCCGCGCGACGGCACGATCCATTGAGTAGAGCGGATTAAAGGTGGAAGGCGCTTTCGGCAGCCCGGCTATCACCGCCATTTCGTTCAGCGTCAGTTGGTCGACCGTTTTACCGAAATAGACTTGTGCCGCAGCACCGACACCATAGGCGCGGTAACCGAGGTAAATCTTGTTCAGATAAAGCTCGAGGATCTCGTCTTTCGTCAGCAACTGTTCAATGCGAATCGCGAGGAAGACTTCCTTAATCTTACGCATCAGCGTGCGTTCTGGACTGAGGAAGAAGTTTCTCGCCAGCTGCTGGGTAATGGTACTCGCCCCTTGTGACGCGTGGCCGGAGAACAGCGCCACACTTGCCGCACGGAAGATCCCCACCGGGTCAACGCCGTGATGCTCGTAGAAGCGGCTGTCTTCCGTCGCGATAAAGGCTTTCACCATCTCCGGCGGGATTTGATCCAACGTAACCGGAATACGACGTTTCTCACCGTATTGAGCAATCAGCTCGCCATCGGCGCTGTAAATCTGCATCGGAATTTGCAGGCGAACATCTTTTAATGTCGCCACATCCGGCAGTTGTGGCTCGATGTAGCGGTATAGGCCATAAATCGAGCCTGCTCCCAGCAGAATGCAACAGACTGCAAGGATCAAAAAATACTTTACGAACTTCACTGGAAATTTCCCATTTAGTTTCATTTGGGCAGTTTATAAACAAACGCGCGGTAGTATAAAGGCAAGCCAGACGCATTGATATACCCGTCAGAGTGACGGGTGATAAGGAGATCATCACAATGGCATTTAAGATCTGGCAAATTGGTTTGCATTTACAACAGCAAGAAGCGGTGGCGGTTGCGATCGTGCGGGGCGCAAAAGAATGCTTTTTGCAACGCTGGTGGCGGTTGCCGCTGGCGAACGACATAATCAAAGATGGGCGGATTGTCGATGCACAGCGGCTGGCTAAAACGTTGTTACCGTGGAGTCGCGAACTGCCGCAGCGTCATCACATTATGTTGGCGTTTCCCGCCAGTCGCACATTACAGCGGTCATTTCCGCGCCCGTCGATGTCCCTTGGTGAGCGGGAGCAAACGGCCTGGCTGTCCGGGACGATGGCCCGCGAGCTGGATATGGATCCGGACTCCCTGCGCTTCGATTACAGCGAAGACTCACTCAGTCCCGCCTATAACGTGACTGCCGCGCAAAGCAAAGAGCTGGCAACGCTGCTTACTTTGGCAGAAAGGTTGCGTGTTCATGTTAGTGCGATCACCCCGGATGCCAGTGCATTACAGCGATTCCTGCCTTTTTTACCTTCTCATCAGCAATGTCTGGCCTGGCGTGATAACGAACAGTGGCTGTGGGCGACGCGCTATAGCTGGGGGCGCAAACTGGCGGTGGGGATGACTAGCGCGAAGGAGCTGGCGGCAGCGTTATCCGTTGATCCCGAAAGCGTCGCGCTATGTGGCGAAGGCGGATTTGACCCGTGGGAGGCGGTTTCTGTTCGTCAGCCGCCGCTACCGCCGCCAGGTGGAGACTTTGCCATCGCGCTGGGGCTGGCGCTAGGGAAGGCGTACTGATGAACCCGCCAATTAATTTTTTGCCCTGGCGACAGCAACGCCGGACCGCTTTTCTTCGTTTCTGGTTGCTGATGTTCGTTGCGCCTCTGCTGCTGACCGTCGGGATAACGCTAATATTGCGTCTGACAAGCAACGCCGAAGCTCGCGTAGATGCCGTTTTGCTTCAGGCGGAACAACAACTCGCCCACAGCTTACAAATAACGAAACCACGTTTGCTGGAGCGCCAACAAATTCGTGAGCAGCGTTTGCAAAGGCAGCGCCAGCGACAATTTACCCGTGACTGGCAATCTGCGCTGGAAGCACTGGCGGCGCTTTTACCCGAGCACGCCTGGCTGACAACGATAAGCTGGCAGCAGGGAACGCTGGAGATCAAGGGGCTAACAACAAGCATTACCGCGTTAAACGCGCTGGAAACGTCACTCCGCCAGGATGCTTCTTTTCATCTCAATCAGCGGGGGGCCACGCAGCAGGATGCGCAGGGACGCTGGCAATTTGAGTATCAGTTAACAAGGAAGGTTAGCGATGGACATGCTCTTTGACTGGTGGTTCGCCACATCACCCCGCCTCCGCCAGCTTTGCTGGGCATTCTGGTTGATGATGTTAGTTACGCTCATTTTTCTGTCATCGACACACCAGGAAGAGAGCGACGCATTAATTCGACTACGGGCAAGTCATTACCAGCAGTGGACCGCACTGTATCGCCAGGTAAACACCACTCCCTTCAGCGAGGAAAAAACGCAGCCCTTTTCGCCACTGGATTTTCAGTTATCCGGCGCGCAACTGGTTTACTGGCATCCATCCGCGCAGGGAGGTGAGTTGGCGTTGAAAACGCTGTGGGAAGCAGTGCCGTCGGCATTTACACGGCTGGCAGAGCGCAACGTCAGCGTGAGCCGTTTTTCGTTAAGCGTGGAAGGTGATGACCTTTTGTTCACGCTACAACTGGAGACGCCGCATGAGGGTTAAACGCTGGTTGTTAGCAGGCATTGCATTGTGCCTTTTAACCGGTATGCGTGACCCTTTTAAACCGCCGGAAGATCTATGCCGGATTAGCGAACTTAGCCAGTGGCGCTATCAGGGGATGGTAGGGCGAGGCGAGCGCATCATCGGTGTAATAAAAGATGGGCAAAAAAAATGGCGACGGGTGCAGCAAAACGATGTGCTGGAAAACGGCTGGACGATCTTACAGCTAACGCCAGACGCACTAACGCTGGGAACCGGGACAAACTGCGAACCGCCACAATGGTTGTGGCAACGGCAAGGAGATACAAATGAAGCAATGGATAGCCGCACTACTGTTGATGCTGATACCCGGCGTACAGGCGGCAAAGCCGCAAAAAGTGACGCTGATGGTGGATGACGTTCCGGTAGCTCAGGTGTTGCAGGCGCTGGCTGAACAGGAGAAGTTGAACCTGGTGGTGTCGCCAGACGTCAGCGGTACGGTGTCGTTACATCTAACAGATGTTCCCTGGAAGCAAGTACTACAAACTGTAGTGAAAAGCGCCGGACTGATAACGCGTCAGGAGGGCAACATTCTCTCGGTGCATTCCGTTGCCTGGCAGAATGACAATATCGCCCGTCAGGAGGCGGAGCAGGCGCGGGCGCAGGCAAATCTGCCGCTGGAAAATCGCAGTATAACCCTGCAATACGCCGACGCGGGAGAACTGGCGAAAGCGGGGGAGAAGCTACTGAGTGCCAAAGGGAGTATGACCGTCGATAAACGCACCAATCGCCTTTTGCTGCGAGATAACAAAGCGGCGTTAAGCGCGCTTGAACAGTGGGTAGCGCAAATGGATCTGCCGGTCGGGCAGGTTGAGCTGTCGGCGCATATTGTCACCATTAATGAAAAAAGTTTGCGTGAGTTAGGCGTGAAATGGACGTTGGCTGATGCGCAACAAACTGGTGGCGTTGGGCAAGTCACCACGCTTGGCAGCGACCTCTCCGTAGCGACGGCGACAACGCATGTCGGTTTTAACATTGGACGCATCAACGGACGTTTACTGGATCTTGAGCTTTCCGCGCTCGAACAAAAACAGCAGCTGGATATTATCGCCAGCCCGCGTCTGCTGGCCTCACATCTTCAGCCTGCCAGCATTAAACAGGGGAGCGAAATTCCATATCAGGTTTCCAGCGGGGAAAGTGGCGCGACGTCGGTGGAATTTAAAGAGGCCGTCCTGGGGATGGAAGTTACGCCCACGGTGTTACAAAAAGGTCGCATCCGGCTGAAATTACACATCAGCCAGAACGTTCCGGGGCAGGTGCTACAGCAGGCCGATGGCGAAGTGCTGGCGATTGATAAGCAGGAGATCGAAACGCAGGTCGAGGTCAAAAGCGGAGAAACGTTGGCGCTGGGTGGCATTTTTACCCGTAAAAATAAATCGGGTCAGGATAGCGTACCGTTGCTTGGCGACATTCCCTGGTTCGGGCAATTATTTCGTCATGACGGAAAAGAAGATGAACGACGCGAGTTAGTGGTGTTTATCACGCCACGACTGGTTTCCAGTGAGTAAACAGCCGTAAAAGCGGTAATGTTTTTACGCTGAACGTGTTTCATCTATTTGACGCGCGCAGGTATTTAGCATACAAGGAGTACCGATTTGAGAGTTGGTGCTCTTCGCTGCCTGCGTTCCATGATGATGATTTATCATTCAGGCGGCATTTTGCTGTCTTTTTTACGCTAATCTTACCCGGTGATTTATCGCCAGAGCGGTGGTAGCAAGGCAGCGCGCTTGCAGCGACCAGATATGCAGAGGGATGGGTGATTTATTCAGTTGCCAAACCCGCTGGAGTATTGAGATAATTTTCAGTCTGACTCTCGCAATATCTTATGAGGTTTCAGTTCATGTCCTGCGGCGCTCTCTGAGCGAAGCGGGTTTATCATTAACGAATAGTCTTAGTAGTACCGAAAAAATGGCAGAGAAACGCAATATCTTTCTGGTTGGGCCTATGGGTGCCGGAAAAAGCACTATTGGGCGCCAGTTAGCTCAACAACTCAATATGGAATTTTACGATTCCGATCAAGAGATTGAGAAACGAACCGGAGCTGATGTGGGCTGGGTTTTCGATTTAGAAGGCGAAGAAGGCTTCCGCGATCGCGAAGAAAAGGTCATCAATGAGTTGACCGAGAAACAGGGTATTGTGCTGGCTACTGGCGGCGGCTCTGTGAAATCCCGCGAAACGCGTAACCGTCTTTCCGCTCGTGGCGTTGTCGTTTATCTTGAAACGACCATCGAAAAGCAACTTGCACGCACGCAGCGTGATAAAAAACGCCCGTTGCTGCACGTTGAAACACCGCCGCGTGAAGTTCTGGAAGCGTTGGCCAATGAACGCAATCCGCTGTATGAAGAGATTGCCGACGTGACCATTCGTACTGATGATCAAAGCGCTAAAGTGGTCGCAAACCAGATTATTCACATGCTGGAAAGCAACTAATTCTGGCTTTATATACACTCGTCTGCGGGTACAGTAATTAAGGTGGATGTCGCGTTATGGAGAGGATTGTCGTTACTCTCGGGGAACGTAGTTACCCAATTACCATCGCATCTGGTTTGTTTAATGAACCAGCTTCATTCTTACCGCTGAAATCGGGCGAGCAGGTCATGTTGGTTACCAACGAAACCCTGGCTCCTCTGTATCTCGATAAGGTCCGCGGCGTACTTGAACAGGCGGGTGTTAACGTCGATAGCGTTATCCTCCCTGACGGCGAGCAGTATAAAAGCCTGGCTGTACTCGATACCGTTTTTACGGCGTTGTTACAAAAGCCGCATGGTCGCGATACTACGCTGGTGGCGCTTGGCGGCGGCGTAGTGGGCGATCTGACCGGCTTTGCGGCGGCGAGTTATCAGCGCGGTGTACGTTTCATTCAAGTCCCGACGACGTTACTGTCGCAGGTCGATTCCTCCGTTGGCGGCAAAACTGCGGTTAACCATCCCCTCGGTAAAAACATGATTGGCGCGTTCTACCAGCCAGCTTCAGTGGTGGTGGATCTCGACTGTCTGAAAACGCTTCCCCCGCGTGAGTTAGCGTCGGGACTGGCAGAAGTCATCAAATACGGCATTATTCTTGACGGTGCGTTTTTTAACTGGCTGGAAGAGAATCTGGATGCGTTGTTGCGTCTGGACGGTCCGGCAATGGCGTACTGTATTCGCCGTTGTTGTGAACTGAAGGCAGAAGTTGTCGCCGCCGACGAGCGCGAAACCGGGTTACGTGCTTTACTGAATCTGGGACACACCTTTGGTCATGCCATTGAAGCTGAAATGGGGTATGGCAATTGGTTACACGGTGAAGCGGTTGCTGCGGGTATGGTGATGGCGGCGCGGACGTCGGAACGTCTCGGGCAGTTTAGTTCTGCCGAAACGCAGCGTATTATAACCCTGCTCACGCGGGCTGGGTTACCGGTCAATGGGCCGCGCGAAATGTCCGCGCAGGCGTATTTACCGCATATGCTGCGTGACAAGAAAGTCCTTGCGGGAGAGATGCGCTTAATTCTTCCGTTGGCAATTGGTAAGAGTGAAGTTCGCAGCGGCGTTTCGCACGAGCTTGTTCTTAACGCCATTGCCGATTGTCAATCAGCGTAACAACAAGAAAGGTCAGGCCGCTTATCAAGCGGTCTATTAGCTTCAGGTTAATTGCAACGTGGTAAGCATTAACCTTTTAGTGGGGTGTTAAATGGATGAATTCAAACCAGAAGACGAGCTGAAACCCGATCCCAGCGATCGTCGTACTGGTCGTTCTCGTCAATCTTCTGAACGTTCTGAGCGTACTGAACGTGGCGAACCGCAGATCAATTTTGATGATATTGAACTTGATGACACTGACGATCGCCGTCCGACTCGTGCGCAAAAAGAGCGCAATGAGGAACCGGAAATCGAAGAAGAAATTGACGAATCCGAAGATGAAACCGTGGATGAAGAGCGCGTAGAGCGTCGCCCGCGTAAGCGCAAAAAAGCAGCCAGTAAACCCGCTTCTCGTCAGTATATGATGATGGGCGTCGGCATTCTGGTTCTCCTGCTGTTGATCATCGGTATCGGTTCTGCGCTAAAAGCCCCCTCGACCTCTTCCAGCGATCAAACCGCGTCTGGCGAGAAGAGTATTGATCTTGCTGGCAATGCGACCGATCAGGCGAATGGCGTGCAGCCAGCGCCGGGAACCACGTCTGCGGAAAATACTCAGCAGGATGTTTCTCTGCCGCCGATCTCTTCTACGCCGACTCAAGGGCAAACCCCGGCGGCAACGGATGGTCAACAACGTGTTGAAGTGCAGGGTGACCTGAACAATGCGCTGACCCAGCCACAAAATCAGCAACAGTTGAATAATGTGGCGGTCAATTCCACGTTGCCGACTGAACCCGCGACGGTCGCGCCTGTTCGCAATGGCAATGCATCGCGTGACACGGCGAAAACGCAAACCGCTGAACGTCCGGCCACTACGCGTCCAGCTCGCCAGCAGGCGGTGATTGAACCGAAAAAACCGCAAGCAACCGTGAAAACGGAACCGAAGCCGGTAGCACAGACGCCGAAGCGTACTGAACCAGCTGCTCCTGTGGCGAGCACGAAGGCACCGGCTGCGACCTCTACGTCAGCACCAAAAGAGACCGCAACTACGGCTCCAGTACAGACGGCATCCCCGGCGCAAACCACGGCAACACCAGCCGCTGGAGGGAAGACCGCAGGTAATGTTGGTTCGTTGAAATCGGCACCGTCCAGCCATTACACTTTGCAGCTGAGCAGTTCCTCTAACTACGACAACCTGAACGGTTGGGCGAAGAAAGAGAATCTGAAAAACTACGTTGTCTATGAAACGACGCGTAATGGTCAGCCGTGGTATGTCCTGGTTTCTGGCGTGTACGCTTCGAAAGAAGAGGCGAAAAAAGCGGTATCTACATTGCCAGCAGATGTCCAGGCCAAAAACCCGTGGGCGAAACCGCTGCGTCAGGTACAGGCCGATCTGAAGTAATCAAGGTTATCTCCCGCAATGGTTTATCATCGCGGGAGTTGCCTGAAGCGCTGGATGCTGTCGGAGCTTTCTCCACAGCCGGAGAAGGTGTAATTAGTTAGTCAGCATGAAGAAAAATCGCGCTTTTTTGAAGTGGGCAGGGGGCAAGTATCCCCTGCTTGATGATATTAAACGGCATTTGCCCAAGGGCGAATGTCTGGTTGAGCCTTTTGTAGGTGCCGGGTCGGTGTTTCTCAACACCGACTTTTCTCGTTATATCCTTGCCGATATCAATAGCGACCTGATCAGTCTCTATAACATTGTGAAGATGCGTACTGATGAGTACGTACAGGCCGCACGCGAGCTGTTTGTTCCCGAAACAAATTGCGCCGAGGTTTACTATCAGTTCCGCGAAGAGTTCAACAAAAGCCAGGATCCGTTCCGTCGGGCGGTACTGTTTTTATATTTGAACCGCTACGGTTACAACGGCCTGTGTCGTTACAATCTGCGCGGTGAGTTTAACGTGCCGTTTGGCCGCTACAAAAAACCCTATTTCCCGGAAGCAGAGTTGTATCACTTCGCTGAAAAAGCGCAGAATGCCTTTTTCTATTGTGAGTCTTACGCCGATAGCATGGCGCGCGCAGATGATGCATCCGTCGTCTATTGCGATCCGCCTTATGCGCCGCTGTCTGCGACCGCCAACTTTACGGCGTATCACACAAACAGTTTTACGCTTGAACAACAAGCGCATCTGGCGGAGATCGCCGAAGGTCTGGTTGAGCGCCATATTCCAGTGCTGATCTCCAATCACGATACGATGTTAACGCGTGAGTGGTATCAGCGCGCAAAATTGCATGTCGTCAAAGTTCGACGCAGTATAAGCAGCAACGGCGGCACACGTAAAAAGGTGGACGAACTGCTGGCTTTGTACAAACCAGGAGTCGTTTCACCCGCGAAAAAATAATTCTCAAGGAGAAGCGGATGAAACAGTATTTGATTGCCCCCTCAATTCTGTCGGCTGATTTTGCCCGCCTGGGTGAAGATACCGCAAAAGCCCTGGCAGCTGGCGCTGATGTCGTGCATTTTGACGTCATGGATAACCACTATGTTCCCAATCTGACGATTGGGCCAATGGTGCTGAAATCTCTGCGTAATTATGGCATTACTGCCCCTATTGATGTGCATCTGATGGTGAAACCGGTCGATCGCATTGTGCCAGATTTCGCTGCCGCTGGTGCCAGCATCATAACCTTTCATCCAGAAGCCTCCGAGCATGTTGACCGCACGCTGCAACTGATTAAAGAAAATGGCTGTAAAGCGGGGCTGGTATTTAACCCGGCGACACCGCTGAGCTATCTGGATTACGTGATGGATAAGCTGGATGTGATCCTGCTGATGTCCGTCAACCCTGGTTTCGGCGGTCAGTCTTTCATTCCTCAAACACTGGATAAACTGCGCGAAGTACGTCGTCGTATCGACGAGTCTGGCTTCGACATTCGACTGGAAGTGGACGGCGGCGTGAAGGTGAACAACATTGGCGAAATCGCTGCGGCAGGTGCCGATATGTTCGTCGCTGGTTCGGCCATTTTCGATCAGCCAGACTACAAAAAGGTCATTGATGAAATGCGCAGTGAACTGGCAAAGGTAAGTCATGAATAAGTTTGAAGATATTCGCGGCGTCGCTTTTGATCTCGATGGTACGCTGGTGGACAGTGCTCCTGGTCTGGCTGCTGCGGTAGATATGGCGCTGTATGCGCTGGAGTTGCCCGTCGCAGGTGAAGAGCGTGTTATTACCTGGATTGGTAATGGCGCAGATGTTCTGATGGAGCGTGCATTGACCTGGGCGCGTCAGGAACGTGCGACTCTGCGTAAAACAATGGGTAAACCGCCCGTTGATGACGACATTCCGGCAGAAGAACAGGTACGTATTCTGCGGAAACTGTTCGATCGCTACTATGGCGAGGTTGCCGAAGAGGGGACGTTTTTGTTCCCGCACGTTGCCGATACGCTTGGCGCATTGCAGGCAAAAGGCCTGCCGCTAGGTCTGGTCACCAACAAACCGACGCCGTTCGTCGCGCCACTGCTCGAAGCCTTAGATATCGCAAAATACTTTAGCGTGGTCATTGGCGGCGATGATGTGCAAAACAAAAAACCGCATCCGGACCCACTGTTACTGGTGGCTGAGCGGATGGGCATTGCCCCACAACAGATGCTGTTTGTTGGCGACTCACGCAATGATATTCAGGCAGCAAAAGCAGCTGGTTGCCCTTCTGTTGGTTTAACCTATGGATATAACTACGGCGAGGCTATCGATCTTAGCCAGCCTGATGTAATTTATCAGTCTATCAATGACCTTCTGCCCGCACTAGGGCTTCCGCATAGCGAAAATCAGGAATCGAAAAATGACTAAGCCCATCGTTTTTAGTGGCGCACAGCCCTCAGGTGAATTGACCATTGGTAACTACATGGGTGCGCTGCGTCAGTGGGTAAACATGCAGGATGACTACCATTGCATTTACTGTATCGTTGACCAACATGCGATCACCGTGCGCCAGGATGCACAGAAGCTGCGTAAAGCAACACTGGATACGCTGGCGTTGTATCTGGCTTGTGGTATCGATCCTGAGAAAAGCACCATTTTTGTTCAGTCCCACGTGCCGGAACATGCGCAGTTAGGCTGGGCACTGAACTGCTATACCTACTTCGGCGAACTGAGCCGTATGACCCAGTTTAAAGACAAATCTGCGCGTTATGCCGAGAATATCAATGCTGGTCTGTTTGATTATCCGGTGCTGATGGCGGCGGATATTCTACTGTATCAAACCAACCTGGTGCCGGTGGGTGAAGACCAGAAACAGCACCTGGAACTGAGCCGCGATATCGCCCAGCGTTTCAACGCGCTGTATGGCGATATTTTTAAAGTGCCGGAACCGTTTATTCCGAAATCCGGCGCGCGCGTAATGTCGCTGCTGGAGCCGACCAAGAAGATGTCCAAGTCTGACGATAATCGCAATAACGTTATCGGCCTGCTGGAAGATCCGAAATCGGTCGTGAAGAAAATCAAACGCGCGGTCACTGACTCCGACGAGCCGCCGGTAGTTCGCTATGATGTGCAGAATAAAGCGGGCGTTTCCAACCTGCTGGATATCCTTTCTGCGGTAACTGGCCAGAGTATCCCGGAACTGGAAAAACAGTTCGAAGGCAAGATGTATGGTCATCTGAAAGGCGAAGTGGCTGATGCCGTTTCTGGTATGCTGACTGAATTGCAGGAACGTTATCACCGTTTCCGCAACGACGAAGCCTTCCTGCAACAGGTCATGAAAGACGGCGCAGAAAAAGCCAGTGCACACGCTTCCCGGACGCTGAAAGCGGTTTACGAAGCGATTGGTTTTGTGGCGAAGCCGTAATTTAACATTAATGCCAAAAACCGGGGAAACCCGGTTTTTTTATCCTCATTTGCAATAATCCGAAAAAATGTGAAGCGCCTCGCCGTTTCCACATCTCACAGTTGCCACTTATCTTCATTTTAATGAAGATATAAACATTCATTTTATTGAAAATATATTATGCGTCGAACGTTTATCAAAAAAGAAGGCGTCGTCATCACGACACTGGCCCGTTATTTGTTGGGTGAAAAATGCGGTAATCGACTGAAAACCATAGATGAACTGGCAACTGAATGCCATTCATCCGTTGGCCTGACGCAGGCCGCGTTGAAAACGCTGGAATCAAGCGGTGCGATACGAATTGAACGCCGCGGGCGCAATGGCAGTTATCTGGTGGAAATGGATAACAAAGCACTGCTGAGTCATGTGGATATCAACAACGTTGTGTGTGCCATGCCCTTGCCCTATACCCGCTTGTACGAAGGTTTAGCGAGTGGACTGAAAGCTCAGTTTGATGGCATTCCTTTTTATTATGCGCACATGCGCGGTGCGGATATTCGCGTGGAGTGTTTGCTTAACGGTGTCTATGACATGGCGGTGGTTTCCCGACTGGCGGCAGAAAGTTATCTCACGCAAAAAGGCTTATGCCTCGCGCTGGAGTTGGGGCCGCATACCTACGTTGGCGAGCACCAGTTGATTTGCCGTAAAGGCGAGTCCGCAAACGTGAAACGCGTGGGGCTGGATAACCGTTCGGCGGATCAGAAAATCATGACCGATGTCTTTTTTGGCAGTAGCGATGTAGAACGTGTCGATCTCTCTTATCACGAGAGTTTACAACGCATTGTTAAAGGCGATGTCGATGCGGTGATCTGGAACGTGGTAGCGGAGAGCGAACTGGCCATGCTGGGATTAGAAGCGATGCCACTGACGAACGATCTGCGATTTTTACAGGCTACTGAAGCCGTGATACTAACGCGTGCCGATGATTACCCAATGCAACAACTGCTGCGTGCAGTGGTTGATAAACAGGCCCTGCTTGCCCATCAACAACGAGTGGTGAGTGGGGAACAGGAACCCAGTTATTAAATGAAAGGCATCTGAAATGGAAACCAGACTCAACCTGCTTTGCGAGGCAGGCGTTATTGATAAGGACATCTGCAAAGGCATGATGCAGGTCGTCAAGGTACTGGAAACCGAATGCCATTTGCCAGTGCGCAGCGAGCAAGGAATGATGGCGATGACACATATGGCGAGCGCACTGATGCGCAGTCGCCGTGGTGAAGAAATAGAGCCGCTGGATAACGAATTGCTGGCAGAGCTGGCGCAATCCAGCCACTGGTCAGCCATTTTACAATTGCATCAGGTGTTGTTGAAGGAATTCGCACTGGAAGTTAACCCGTGTGAAGAAGGCTATTTGCTGGCCAACCTTTATGGATTATGGATGGCTGCTAACGAAGAGGTTTGAGGCTCCCGACAAATCCACGTCGCACAACCTAAATATTCAAAAAAATGAATATTTAATTCAAGGAACAGAAACGAGGCAACAAGATGTTTGTAGAAGCATTGAAACGCCAGAACCCGGCACTGATTTCCGCCGCACTAAGATTGTGGCAACAGGGCAAGATCGCCCCGGACAGTTGGGTAATCGACGTGGATCAGATACTGGAAAACGGTAAGCGGCTGATTGAGACGGCGCGGCTTTACGGCATTGAACTGTATCTGATGACCAAGCAGTTTGGTCGTAATCCGTGGCTGGCGGAAAAACTACTGGCATTGGGCTACAGCGGCATTGTGGCGGTGGATTACAAAGAGGCGCGAGTCATGCGCCGCGCCGGTTTGCCGGTGGCGCATCAGGGGCATCTGGTACAAATCCCTTGTCATCAGGTTTCTGACGCCGTTGAACAGGGCACCGACGTCATCACCGTGTTTACACTCGACAAAGCGCGGGAAGTTTCTGCCGCAGCGGTGACGGCCGGGCGGGTCCAGCCTGTGCTGCTCAAAGTTTATAGCGACGATGATTTTCTTTATCCGGGGCAGGAGAGCGGTTTTGCACAGCATTCGCTGCATGAGGTGGTTGCTGAAATCCAGAAACTACCGGGGTTACATTTAGCCGGATTAACCCATTTCCCTTGCCTGCTATGGGATGAGGCTGCCGGGAAAGTTTTGCCAACACCGAACCTCCAGACGCTGGTCAATGCTCGTAACCAACTTCTGAAGTCTGGAGTTGTACTTGAGCAATTAAACGCGCCTTCAGCGACCAGCTGCACTTCGCTGCCATTACTGGCGGAATACGGTGTGACTCATGCCGAACCCGGCCATGCACTGACGGGGACGATTCCGGCAAACCAGCAGGGCGACCAACCCGAACGTATCGC
The DNA here is from genome assembly GCF_030295215.1 of Escherichia sp. KS167_9B. Taxonomy (NCBI): domain Bacteria; kingdom Pseudomonadati; phylum Pseudomonadota; class Gammaproteobacteria; order Enterobacterales; family Enterobacteriaceae; genus Escherichia; species Escherichia sp. KS167_9B. The sequence goes on along the minus strand of NZ_AP025754.1, from coordinate 4,055,239 downwards.
CATGCTTTGGCTGAGCGAAATTTCCCATCACTTCCGTGGCGACAGCTACTGCTACGGCGGCGGTTATTACCGTCGTGGTCACGCGCAACATGCGCTGGTGTTTACGCCAGAAAATCAAAAGATTACTGAAACCAATATCAAAACTGTGGATGACAGCAGTATCGACTACACCCTGCCGCTGGCAGGCGAGTATCCGGTGAGCAGTGCAGTGGTGCTCTGTTTTCGCACGCAGATTTTTGTCACCCGTAGCGATGTGGTGCTGGTGTCCGGTATTCACCGTGGCGAACCGGAAATCGTTGGTCGTTATGACAGTCTTGGAAGCTCTCTGGAGGCGTAATGGCGCGATTTGTGGTGTTAGTGATTGATAGCTTTGGCGTAGGCGCAATGAAAGATGTCACGTTGGTGCGCCCACAGGATGCCGGGGCGAATACCTGTGGTCACATCCTGAGCCAACTGCCGCATTTGCAGCTACCAACGCTGGAGAAGCTGGGGCTAATCAACGCATTAGGTTATGCGCCAGGCGATATGCAGCCGTCAGACTCCGCAACCTGGGGTGTGGCAGAGCTGCAACATGAAGGTGGCGATACCTTTATGGGGCATCAGGAAATTTTAGGCACGCGCCCGTTACCGCCGCTGCGGATGCCCTTTCGCGATGTGATTGACCGTGTTGAACAGGCATTAGTCACCGCTGGCTGGCGGGTTGAGCGCCGTGGCGAAGAGTTGCAATTTCTGTGGGTTAATCAGTCGGTTGCCATTGGCGATAACCTCGAGGCGGATTTAGGCCAGGTCTATAACATCACCGCCAATCTCTCTGCGATCTCTTTTGACGACGCAATCAAAATTGGTCGTATCGTGCGTGAGCAGGTACAGGCCGGTCGGGTCATTACATTTGGCGGCCTGTTAACTGACAGTCAGCGCATTCTCGATGCCGCAGAAAGCAAAGAAGGGCGCTTTATTGGCATCAATGCGCCGCGTTCTGGCGCTTATGACAATGGCTTCCAGGTCGTACATATGGGCTACGGCGTCGATGAAAAAGTGCAGGTGCCGCACCAACTGCATCAAGTGGGCGTGCCCACGGTGCTGGTGGGTAAGGTGGCAGATATTGTCAGCAATCCTTATGGCGTGAGCTGGCAAAACCTGGTGGATAGCCAGCGGATTATGGATGTCACCCTCGACGAATTTAACACGCATCCGACGGCGTTTATTTGCACCAATATCCAGGAAACCGACCTCGCTGGTCACGCAGAAGACGTCGCACGTTATGCTGAACGTTTGCAGGTCGTTGACCGTAACCTTGTCCGGCTTGTTGAGGCGATGCAGCCAGATGATTGCCTGGTCGTGATGGCGGATCACGGTAACGATCCGACCATTGGTCACAGCCACCATACCCGTGAAGTAGTGCCAGTGCTGGTTTATCAGCAAGGGCTGGTCCACACGCAACTCGGTGTGCGCACCACGCTTTCTGATGTGGGGGCTACCGTGTGTGAATTTTTCCGTGCGCCACCGCCACAAAATGGTCGCTCTTTTCTTTCCTCCCTCCGGTTTGCAGGAGACACCCTATGAGTTTTGATCCGACGGGCTTCACCCTCGCCCATGAGCATCTGCATATTGATCTCTCCGGCTTTAAAAACAACGTGGACTGCCGCCTTGATCAGTATGCGTTCATTTGCCAGGAGATGAACGACCTGATGGCACAGGGTGTGCGTAATGTGATTGAGATGACCAACCGTTACATGGGGCGCAATGCACAATTTATGCTCGATGTAATGCACGAGACGGGGATCAACGTGGTGGCCTGCACCGGTTATTACCAGGACGCGTTTTTCCCGCAACATGTGGCGACCCGCAGCGTGCAGGAACTGGCGCAGGAGATGGTCGATGAAATTGAACAGGGTATCGATGGCACGGAGCTGAAAGCCGGGATCATCGCGGAGATTGGCTCCAGCGAAGGAAAGATTACGCCGCTGGAAGAGAAAGTTTTTATTGCCGCCGCGCTGGCACATAACCAGACCGGACGCTCGATCTCCACGCATACGTCGTTCAGCACGATGGGGCTGGAGCAATTGGCTCTGTTGCAAGCCCACGGAGTTGATCTTTCGCGCGTCACCGTTGGTCACTGCGATCTGAAAGACAACCTCGACAACATTTTGAAGATGATCGATCTCGGCGCGTATGTGCAGTTCGACACCATCGGCAAGAACAGTTACTACCCGGACGAAAAGCGCATTGCGATGCTCCACGCGCTACGTGACCGTGGGTTGCTGAACCGCGTCATGCTGTCGATGGATATTACGCGCCGCTCTCATTTAAAAGCCAACGGTGGTTATGGCTATGACTATTTATTAACCACCTTTATTCCGCAATTGCGCCAGTCAGGATTCAGTCAGGCCGATGTGGATGTGATGTTACGTGAAACTCCCTCTCAATTTTTCCAATAAGGACAGACTCATGAAAAAGATTGGTGTTGCAGGCTTACAGCGTGAGCAGATTAAAAAAACCATTGAAGCGACGGCTCCTGGCTGTTTTGAAGTTTTCATTCATAACGACATGGAAGCGGCGATGAAGGTGAAATCCGGGCAACTGGATTACTACATCGGCGCGTGTAATACCGGGGCGGGCGCGGCATTGTCGATTGCCATCGCGGTGATTGGCTATAACAAAAGTTGCACTATTGCCAAGCCGGGCATTAAAGCGAAAGACGAGCATATCGCCAAAATGATCGCCGAAGGGAAAGTGGCGTTTGGGCTTTCCGTTGAGCATGTCGAACACGCGATTCCGATGCTGATTAACCATCTGAAATAAAAGGCACGACTATGGATCTGTATATTCAGATTATCGTGGTGGCGTGCCTGACGGGTATGACATCGCTTCTGGCGCATCGCTCGGCAGCCGTTTTTCATGACGGTATCCGCCCGATCCTGCCGCAACTGATTGAAGGCTATATGAACCGTCGTGAGGCGGGGAGTATCGCTTTTGGTCTGAGCATTGGTTTTGTGGCCTCGGTGGGGATCTCTTTTACCCTGAAAACCGGGTTGCTCAACGCATGGTTACTCTTTCTTCCTACCGATATCCTCGGTGTCCTGGCGATAAACAGCCTGATGGCGTTTGGCCTTGGTGCACTCTGGGGCGTACTGATCCTCACCTGCCTGCTGCCGGTAAACCAGCTGCTGACCGCGCTACCGGTGGATGTATTAGGTAGTCTGGGGGAATTAAGCTCGCCAGTGGTTTCAGCTTTTGCACTGTTCCCGTTGGTGGCGATTTTCTACCAGTTTGGCTGGAAGCAAAGTCTGATCGCCGCCGTGGTAGTGTTGATGACCCGTGTGGTGGTAGTGCGCTATTTCCCGCATCTCAATCCGGAATCCATCGAAATCTTTATTGGCATGGTGATGCTGCTGGGGATCGCGATAACTCACGACCTGCGTCATCGTGATGAAAATGACATCGATGCCAGCGGTATGTCGGTGTTTGAAGAACGTACGTCGAGGATTATCAAAAATTTACCCTATATCGCCATCGTAGGGGCGCTGATTGCCGCCGTTGCCAGCATGAAGATTTTTGCTGGTAGTGAAGTGTCGATCTTCACCCTGGAGAAAGCATATTCCGCAGGTGTAACGCCGGAACAATCACAAACGCTGATCAACCAGGCGGCGCTGGCGGAATTTATGCGCGGGCTGGGTTTTGTGCCGTTGATTGCCACCACCGCGTTAGCAACAGGTGTGTATGCAGTTGCGGGCTTTACCTTTGTTTATGCGGTGGGCTATCTCTCGCCGAATCCGATGATTGCAGCGGTATTAGGCGCAGTGGTTATTTCGGCGGAAGTCCTGTTACTTCGTTCGATCGGCAAATGGCTGGGACGCTATCCATCGGTACGTAACGCGTCGGATAACATCCGTAACGCCATGAATATGCTGATGGAAGTGGCGTTGCTGGTCGGTTCGATTTTCGCAGCAATTAAAATGGCGGGCTATACCGGATTCTCCATCGCGGTTGCCATTTACTTCCTCAACGAATCCCTGGGCCGTCCGGTACAGAAAATGGCGGCACCGGTCGTAGCAGTAATGATCACTGGCATCCTGCTGAATGTTCTTTACTGGCTTGGTCTGTTCGTTCCGGCTTAAAGAAGGCACCTATGAAGACGTTTCCTTTGCAAAGCCTGACGCTTATTGAAGCGCAGCAAAAGCAGTTTGCGTTGGTGGATACGATTTGCCGCCATTTTCCCGGCGCGGAGTTTCTTACCCGCGGGGATTTAGGCTTAACGCCGGGCCTGAATCAACCGCGCATTACTCAGCGTGTGGAGCAGGTGCTGGCTGATGCGTTTCATGCGCCAGCGGCGGCGCTGGTGCAGGGCGCGGGTACTGGAGCAATTCGCGTCGGGCTGGCAGCTTTGCTCAAATCGGGGCAGCGTCTTCTGGTGCATGACGCGCCTGTTTACCCGACGACTCAGGTCATTATTGAACAGATGGGGCTGACGCTTATTACTGCTGATTTTAATGACCTGTCGGCACTGAAGCAGGTCGTCGACGAGCAACAACCAGATGCCGCGATGGTGCAGCATACGCGCCAGCAGCCGCAGGACAGCTATGTACTGGCAGATGTGCTGGCAACGCTGCGCGCAGCAGGTGTTCCAGCCTTAACCGATGACAACTATGCGGTGATGAAGGTGGCGCGCATTGGCTGTGAATGCGGGGCGAATGTCTCGACATTTTCCTGCTTCAAGCTGTTTGGGCCAGAGGGTGTTGGCGCGGTGGTAGGCGATGCTGATGTTATTAACCGGATCCGCGCCACGCTCTATTCCGGCGGCAGTCAGATCCAGGGCGCACAGGCGCTGGAAGTATTGCGTGGTCTGGTGTTTGCGCCAGTGATGCACGCGGTGCAGGCGGGGGTATCTGAACGGTTGCTGGCCTTGCTCAACGGTGGCGCGGTGGCGGAAGTTAAAAGCGCCGTTATTGCTAATGCGCAGTCGAAGGTGTTGATTGTCGAGTTTCATCAGCCGATTGCCGCCAGAGTGCTGGAAGAGGCGCAAAAGCGCGGTGCCTTGCCTTACCCGGTGGGTGCAGAGTCGAAATATGAAATCCCGCCGCTCTTTTATCGACTTTCCGGAACGTTTCGTCAGGCGAATCCGCAATTAGAACATTGTGCAATTCGCATTAACCCGAATCGCAGCGGTGATGAGACGGTATTGCGGATTTTGCGCGAGAGTATTGCCAGCGTTTAATTCTGGGAACGATGTTTTCGCAGAGTATGGAGAAAAATACGCCCTCGGAAAATTCAGAGGGCGTTAGCTCATTAAACCGGCGTTAGCCGATTTCTGTCAGAGACTTACTGTGCAGTAGGACCGCAACCGCCAATGATTTTAGAAATAGAAATTGCCGGGTGCAGCAGGTAGTCGTAAGAGCAGTTCTTATCACGGTTTTCAATATGACCAGTACATGCAGTTAACGTAGCCAGTACTGCACCTACCAGTGCAACTTTAATAAATTTGTTCATTTACATTCCCTATGTATTATATATTGATTAATATTCATTGATTATATGAATATAAGCGGACTGCTCATAAAGAACGATACAGGAATATTTAATTGGCGTCAGTGAGTGAATGACTTAATTTTGTAAGTCGCTGTAACGGTGAATATAATCCATTAGCAAATGATATTTATTAAGAGGGTATGCTTTATTTGCTGAATATATAAAAAGAGTGATAAAGAGGGCCAGAATTATCTGGCCCGGGTAAAATTAATGGTTAGAGAACCAGTTCAATTTATCGCGCAGGCCAACGACCCGACCAATAATAATTAATGAGGGACTGTTCATTTGCTGCGCCAGCTCGCCCAGTTGCGTGAGCGTACCGTCAATCACGCGTTGCGTTACCGCCGTACCGTTTTCGACAATCGCCACCGGCATTTCGCAAGGCATTCCGTGTTCAATCAGTTTTTGCTGAATGGTCGCGGCCTGATTAAGCCCCATATAGAACACCAGCGTCTGTTTTTCGGCTGCCAGGTTTTCCCAGTCCAGCTCGCCACCGGTTTTTAAGTGTCCGGTAATTAAGCGTACGCTCTGAGCATAATCGCGATGCGTGAGCGGAATGCCCGAATAGGCAGAGCAACCAGAAGCTGCGGTAATACCTGGAACCACCGAGAACGGAATGCCTGCATTGCACAGTGTTTCCAGCTCTTCGCCACCACGGCCAAAAATAAACGGATCGCCGCCTTTCAGCCGCACCACGCGTTTGCCTTTTTGCGCTTCCCGCAGCAGGATCTGGTTAATCTCTTCCTGCGGTACGCAGTGATACCCCGCGCGTTTACCGACGAAGACACGATCCGCATCGCGGCGTACCAGATTCATAATATCGTCAGAAACCAGACGGTCGTAGACCACCACATCTGCCTGCTGAATTTGTTGCAGTCCTTTTAGTGTCAGCAGACCGGCATCGCCCGGACCTGCGCCAACCAGCACCACTTCACCGCGATGATCGAGCGGTTCATTGATTAACTGTTCGGTCGTTTCGGTAATGGCTTTCTGATCGTTGTTCGCCAGCGACTGCGCCAGGCGATCATTAACGAACAGTTTTTCCCAGAAACGGCGACGTTCACCCATCGTGGCGAACTGTTGTTTGACCCGACCGCGTAACTGCCCTGCATATTTTGCCACCTGGCCGAGATGCAGCGGCAGCAGTGATTCAAGTTTTTCGCGTAACAGTCGCGCCAGGACCGGAGAGGTACCGCCAGAGGAGACCGCGACCATGAGCGGTGAGCGGTCGATAATCGACGGCATAATAAAGCTGGCGGCTTTCGGCGCATCGACCACGTTACAGAAGATACGACGAGATTCGGCGGCTTCGCTGACGCGCTGATTAAGCGCGTCATCATCCGTCGCCGCAATTGCCAGCCAGCAGGTGTCGAGAAGGCTTTCATCAAATGGCCCTTCGACGAGGGTTAACATGCCTGCATCTGCCCATGCGGTGAACTGTGGAATAAACGCTAATGCATTCACCGTTAAGCGAGCACCTGCGTCTAACAGCAACCTTGCTTTGCGTTCCGCGACATCACCACCGCCGACAATCAAACAGTCGCGGTCGCGTAATTGGCAAAATATAGGCAAATGATCCACGTAAAAACCCCTTAATAATTAACCGGCAGCCGTTTCAGTTTGATTAAATTTGTCCGCAACCGGACGATTAGCTTTCGGCGTAGCATACCAATAACCCAATCCCATGAATACGGCACCCGATAAAGTATTACCCAGCGTCACCCACAGCAGGTTATGACCAATACCCGCCAGCGTGTAGGCTTCGCTGTGGTTGCCGAACCATGAGAGCGCGAACAGCGTCATGTTAGCGATGGAGTGCTCGTAACCGGACGCAATAAACGCCAGCAGACACCACCAGATTGCGATAAATTTCGCCGCGCCTTCAGTACGCAGTGCCATCCAGATTGCCAGACAAACCAGCCAGTTACACAATGCGCCTTTGAAGAACAGTACCATTGCCGGTGCAGTGGTCTTTGCCAGCGCGACGGAGTGAACAATACTGGTATCTACTGGCAAAAGGCTACCACCGCCCCAGCTATAAAGCATGGCAACAAAGACGGAACCGACCAGGTTACCCAGCCAGGTTTGCGGCAGGATTGCCCACATTTGCCCGTGGCTAATGGTGCCCGCTTTCACCCCAAAGGTGAGGAACATGGTGTGTCCAGTGAACAGTTCAGAACCGGCGATAATCACCAGCGTTAAGGCGATACCAAAGGTCGCGCCCATCACCAGAGGACGAACAGATGGATCGAGCAGGTTACCGAGCGTGAAAATCAGGATGATCCCCAGCCCCACATACGCGCCCGCCATCGCGGAGCTTACCCAGAAGCCGAGCGGGTTATTTGCCGACAGGCGTGCAATGCGCGCAGCGTTAGCCGCACACTTATTAATAGTGTCTGTAAACATTTGATTATCCTTTAAAAAATAAAAACAAAAAATAAAACAAAAAGTTTAAAAAATGTCCTGCAATATACTTAAGGTCATTACAGGACAATGCAAAAAGGGGAGGCATTGCGCCTCCCGTTAAAACAATTAACCGCGTAGCTGTACCACGCCGTCTTTCACTCGTGCCTCGTAATGCTTGACGGAAAACTGTTCATCTTCCATGCATAAACCGTCGCTTAAGCGAAAACGCTGTTTTTTCAGCGGACTGGCGACCCACAGCTCGCCCTGGTGTTCCGCAATCAGCCCGCGTGACAGCACGCTGGATTCGAAGAACGGATCGATGTTGCTGATCGCAAACACCTGGTCGCTGTGATACGGGCGGAAAATCGCTACCTGCTCGTCACCTAACAGCGCGCAGACGCCGGTTTCAGGCAGGATGTCATCAATTTTGCAGATGTCTTTCCACTGGCTCATGCGTTGTCCTCCACCAGAGTTACCGGGATACGTTCATACGGCGTTGCCGGACGGTGCTGTTCGCGCTCTGGCACCATCTGCACGTTCGGGTCACGCTTATCGCTGTTGATGAAGTGTTTGAAGCGAGTCTGCGCAGACGGCGTATTGACCGTTTCAGTCCACTCACACACTACCGCTTCACGCAGGCGCGCCATCTCTTCTTCCAGATGTGCGTTCAGCCCCAGCTTGTCGTCAATGATCACCGCTTTCAGGTAATCAATGCCGCCTTCGAGGTTTTCTAACCACGGTGCGGTACGCGTCAGTTTGTCGGCAGTACGGATGTAGAACATCATGAAGCGGTCAAGATATTTGATCAGCGTTTCGCGATCGATATCCGCTGCCAGCAGATCCGCATGACGCGGTTTCATGCCGCCGTTACCGCACACATACAGGTTCCAGCCTTTTTCAGTGGCGATAATACCCACATCTTTACCCTGAGCTTCTGAACATTCACGGGTACAGCCGGAGACACCGAACTTCATTTTGTGCGGCGTACGGATGCCTTTGTAGCGGTTTTCCAGTTCCACGCCGAGGCCGACGCTGTCGCCAACGCCGTAGCGGCACCAGGTGCTACCCACGCAGGTTTTCGCCATACGCAGTGCTTTCGCATACGCATGACCGGTTTCGAAACCTGCTTCAATCAGCTGACGCCAGATCTCCGGCAGATCGTCTTTCTGTGCGCCAAACATCGCCAGACGCTGGGAGCCGGTGATTTTGGTGTAGAGATTAAATTCACGCGCGATACGACCCACTGCCATCAGCCCTTCTGGGGTGATTTCACCACCCGGAGAACGCGGGATCACCGAGTAGGTGCCGTCTTTCTGGATGTTCGCGAGGAAGTTGTCGTTAGAATCCTGCAGCGGAGTATGTTCCGGCTTCAGAATGTATTCGTTCCAGCAGGAGGCCAGCAGCGAACCGACGGTCGGTTTACAAACCTCACAACCGTAGCCTTTACCGTGTTTCGCCAGCAGTTCTTCGAAGGTTTTAATGCCTTCAACGCGGATCAAATGGAACAGTTCCTGACGCGAATAAGCAAAGTGTTCGCACAGGTTATTGTTAACTTCGATACCCTGTTTTGCCAGTTCCGCGTTCAGTACCTGAGTGACCAGCGGGATACAGCCACCGCAGCCAGTACCCGCTTTGGTTTCGGCTTTCAGCGCCGCAACGGTGTGGCAGCCTTTGTTGATGGCAGCAATCAGATCGCCTTTGGTGACGTCGAAGCAGGAGCAGATTTGCGCGCTGTCCGGCAGTTTATCAACACCGATAGACGGCTTGCCGCTACCTGAGTGCGCCGGCAGGATCAGGGAATCCGGGTTTTCCGGCAGTTCGATTGCATTCAGCACCAGTTGCAGCAGGTTACCGTAGTCGCTGGTATCACCCACCAGTACTGCACCGAGCAGGGTTTTGTTGTCTTCGCTGACAATCAGGCGTTTGTAGATCTCTTTACTTTCGTCGAGGTAAACGTAGCTACGTGCGCCAGGCGTGCGACCGTGAGCATCACCAATACCGCCTACGTCTACGCCCAGCAGTTTCAGCTTGGCGCTAAGGTCAGCACCTTCAAAGGCGTTTTCGCTACCGAGAATATGGTCAACGGCGACCTGCGCCATTTTGTAGCCAGGAGCTACCAGACCAAATACACGGTTGTTCCAGCTTGCGCATTCACCGATGGCGTAGATATCTGGATCGGAAGTCTGGCAGGAATCATTTATGACGATACCCCCACGCGGAGCAACGTCCAGACCACACTGGGTTGCCAGCTTATCGCGCGGACGGATACCGGTAGAGAAGACGATAAAGTCGACTTCCAGTTCGCTGCCGTCGGCAAAACGCATGGTTTTACGCGCTTCGACACCTTCCTGCACAATCTCAAGAGTGTTTTTGCTGGTGTGAACGCGTACACCCATGCTTTCGATTTTGCGACGCAATTGCTCGCCGCCCATCTGATCAAGCTGTTCCGCCATCAGCATAGGGGCAAATTCGATAACGTGGGTTTCAATGCCTAAGTTTTTCAGCGCGCCAGCGGCTTCCAGACCTAACAGGCCGCCGCCAACAACGGCACCGCGCTTACTGCGACGGGCGCAGGATTCAATGGCGTTGAGGTCTTCAATGGTGCGATAGACAAAGCAGTCCTGAGTATCAGAACCTTTGATTGGCGGGATCCACGGATAGGAACCGGTCGCCATGATCAGCTTGTCATAAAAAACGGTACGTCCGGCGCTGGAGTGAATCACCTTCTCCTGACGGTTGATGGTGATAGCGCGTTCGCCGACCAGAACTTTGATACCGTGTTTCTCGTAGAAGCCTTCGCGCACCAGCGACAGCTCTTCGGCGGTGTGGTGAGAGAAGTAAGACGAGAGGTGTACGCGGTCATAAGCGATGCGCGGTTCTTCACAGAAAACGGTAATATCAAAGTTGGCCGCATCAGATTTATCAAGAAGATCTTCGATAAAGCGATGGCCGACCATACCGTTACCGATAATTGCGAGTCTGACTTTGCTCATTTTTGCCTCGATTTCTTTTCTATTACCGCTTACCTTAACGATTCAGCAACCCCGCTTATTGATGTAAATCAAATTCACCTTTATATACTCCTTAAGGGGTATATTGCTGATTTGTATAAATTTTCTTAAGTCACGGAATTGTCTGACATTTCATTCGTGTGCAAAAAATAGACAAAATGAAAGGGTTTATAGAAATAGACGTACGTAGCGGGGTAAGTGAGGAAAAGGCCGGACGACGATAGCGCCGCCCGGCATGAGCAATTAATGAGAGGTCAGGGTGTTATGCTGACGGTGACGGCTGACGAAACCTAACAGGAAGCACATCACAAAGACGACAGCGTACAGACCGTTTGCCGTCAGCAGCGCCGCCTTTGGACCGCTATGTTCAACAATCGGGCCGGTAACGACAAAGGTCAGCATGGTACCGATGGTCCCGCAGGTCAGGACAAAGTTAACCAGTTTTGGTGACGGTACTTTGGTTTTCTGTGAACCCAGGGTGATGATGGTGGTATAGATCGCGCTGGAGAAGAAGCCCAGGGCGAGAATTGACCACGCCATATGTGCCGGTGTTCCGGTGTTAAAGACGTACATCAGAATCGCAGCCAGACCGGCCAGTACGGTCAGAATACGTTGCAAATCAAAGAAGCGAAGAATAAAGCTGAACGCCCACATGCCGACCATATATGACATCCAGAAGTTACTCACCAGCGTACCTGCGTCGTTCAGGCTCATGCCCAGGCCTTTGGCATACTCTGGTACCCAGGAGATAAAACCTAACTGACCGAGGATGTAGCACAGCGCTGCAATTGAGAGAAACAGTACGCCGATGCCCCATTTTTCTTTCGCTACTGGAGCATCCGTTTTTGGCGCATGTTTGCCCAGTGCCGGAAACTCACAGCCGAAGGTCAGAATAAAAATAGCGACGTAAACCAGCCCGATGCAGGCATAAACCCAGTACCACTCAATGCTGCGCGCCAGCAGAAACGCGGCGATCATTGGGAAAATCATCCCTGCCATACTGAAGAAGGAGTCGGTAAATAACAGGCGAGAACCGCGCTGACGCCCTTCATACATTTGTGTTATCAGGAATGTACCAATCGACATGGTGATGCCGCTGACCACCCCGAGAATGAACATCGCTGCCGAGAAAAGCGCCAGGCTATGGCTGAACATCAAACCGGCAACCGCCAGCACCATCAGGAGAAAGCCAAAACGTAACTGCGTTTTCAACGGGACGATTTCCATCAGCCAGGCATTGAGGAAGATAGAGATTAAAATGCCAGCATTGAGGAAGGTGAAGGTGTTACTCATACTGGAAACAGGCAGATTGAAATAATCGGCGATATTTCCCATCACCATCCCGGTGACAATAACCAACGCACCCGTCAGTGCGTAGGAGAGAAAGCTAATCCATGTGAGCTTGATGCGATTGCTGTTAGTCATGATTGGCCTGCGTTCAAAAATAAAATGGCATAGCGGGATATGCCGCGAGCGGGCGATTTTAGGTGATTTTGTGATCTGTTTAAATGTTTTATTGCAATCGGTTGCTAAATTGCATTTTAAGGGTGATTTTGATCACGGAATAAAAAGTGATCGTCAGGTTACATATATTTCAGATACGTAAAATTAGGTAAAGGGATGGCCTTGTTCTTGAAGGCTATTTAGAATCTCTTCACTTGCTTTTTTTCTGCTCTGTTTGTTAAGGAAATCTCATGTTCAAATCGACCCTGGCGGCGATGGCTGCTGTTTTCGCTCTTTCTGCTCTTTCTCCCGCAGCAATGGCAGCGAAAGGGGACCCGCACGTATTGTTGACAACCTCAGCTGGTAACATCGAACTGGAGCTGGATAAACAAAAAGCGCCAGTATCTGTGCAAAACTTTGTCGATTATGTGAACAGCGGTTTTTATAACAACACCACCTTTCACCGCGTCATTCCTGGCTTTATGATTCAGGGCGGCGGTTTCACCGAGCAGATGCAGCAGAAAAAACCAAACCCGCCAATCAAAAATGAAGCCGATAACGGCCTGCGCAACACGCGTGGCACCATCGCGATGGCGCGTACCGCTGACAAAGACAGCGCCACCAGCCAGTTCTTTATCAACGTTGCCGATAACGCCTTCCTCGACCACGGTCAGCGTGATTTCGGTTACGCGGTATTTGGTAAAGTGGTGAAAGGCATGGACGTTGCCGATAAGATTTCCCAGGTGCCGACTCATGACGTTGGTCCGTACCAGAATGTGCCGTCAAAACCGGTAGTTATCCTTTCCGCTAAAGTCCTGCCGTAATGATTTCTCGCGCGGGCAATCTTGCCCGCGCTTCTGCTCTCCCGGCGTAACCCGGATTTGCCGCTTATACTTGTGGCAAATGGACACGTTCAGGGAGGCATCAAGTGAAGAAACTCACCGATAAGCAAAAGTCCCGTCTCTGGGAGCTTCAGCGTAATCGTAATTTCCAGGCCAGTCGCCGTCTTGAAGGCGTCGAGATGCCTTTAGTTACTCTTACTGCCGCAGAGGCTTTAGCGCGCCTTGAAGAGCTGAGGAGGCACTATGAGCGATAAATTCGGCGAAGGGCGCGATCCGTATCTTTATCCTGGCCTTGATATCATGCGTAACCGGCTGAACATCCGCCAGCAACAGCGGCTGGAACAGGCCGCTTACGAAATGACGGCGCTGCGTGCTGCGACCATTGAGCTTGGTCCGCTGGTGCGCGGTTTACCGCATTTGCGCACTCTCCATCGCCAGCTGTATCAGGATATTTTCGACTGGGCGGGGCAACTGCGTGAAGTTGATATTTATCAGGGCGATACGCCGTTCTGCCACTTTGCTTATATCGAAAAAGAGGGCAATGCCCTGATGCAGGATCTGGAGGAAGAAGGGTATCTGGTTGGCCTGGAGAAAACGAAGTTCGTCGAGCGGCTGGCACACTACTATTGTGAAATCAACGTCCTGCATCCCTTCCGGGCGGGAAGTGGTCTGGCACAGCGGATCTTCTTCGAGCAACTGGCGATTCATGCTGGTTATCAACTGAGCTGGCAGGGTATCGAAAAAGAGGCCTGGAATCAGGCAAATCAGAGTGGGGCAATGGGTGATCTCACTGCGCTGCAGACGATATTTAGCAAAGTGGTAAGCGAAGCCGGGGAATCTGAGTAAAATAGCGCGGTTCTTTCGTACCGGAGCCGCCATGATCCTGCTTATTGATAACTACGATTCTTTCACCTGGAACCTCTACCAGTACTTTTGTGAACTGGGGGCCGACGTGTTGGTTAAGCGCAACGATGCGTTGACGCTGGCGGATATCGACGCCCTGAAACCGCAAAAAATTGTCATCTCACCCGGCCCCTGTACGCCAGATGAAGCCGGGATCTCCCTTGACGTTATTCGTCACTATGCCGGACGCTTGCCGATTCTTGGTGTCTGCCTCGGTCATCAGGCAATGGCGCAGGCATTTGGCGGCAAAGTTGTGCGCGCCGCAAAGGTGATGCACGGCAAAACCTCGCCGATCACACATAACGGTGATGGCGTATTTAAGGGGCTGGCAGATCCACTCACCGTGACACGCTACCATTCGCTGGTGGTGGAGCCTGACTCATTACCGGAGTGCTTTGAAGTGACGGCCTGGAGCGAAACCCGCGAGATTATGGGGATTCGCCATCGCCAGTGGGATCTGGAAGGTGTGCAGTTCCATCCAGAAAGTATTCTCAGCGAACAAGGACATCAACTGCTGGCTAATTTCCTGGAACGCTGATTTCTGATTGCCATTCAGTGATTTTTTATGCATATTTTGTGATTATAATTTCACATTGAGTTATGCGTAACAGGGTGATCATGAGATGGCAATTGAACAAACAGCAATTACACGCGCGACTTTCGATGAAGTGATCCTGCCGATTTATGCTCCGGCAGAGTTTATTCCGGTAAAAGGTCTGGGCAGCAGAATCTGGGATCAGCAAGGCAAGGAGTATGTCGATTTCGCGGGTGGCATTGCAGTTACGGCGTTGGGCCATTGCCATCCTGCGCTGGTGAACGCGTTAAAAACCCAGGGCGAAACTCTGTGGCATATCAGTAACGTTTTTACCAATGAACCGGCGCTGCGTCTTGGTCGTAAACTGATTGAGGCAACGTTTGCCGAACGCGTGGTGTTTATGAACTCCGGCACGGAAGCTAACGAAACAGCCTTTAAACTGGCACGCCATTACGCCTGTGTGCGTCATAGCCCGTTCAAAACCAAAATTATCGCCTTCCATAACGCTTTTCATGGTCGTTCGCTGTTTACCGTCTCGGTGGGCGGGCAGCCAAAATATTCCGACGGCTTTGGGCCAAAACCGGCAGACATCATCCACGTTCCCTTTAATGATCTCCACGCAGTGAAAGCGGTGATGGATGATCATACCTGTGCGGTGGTGGTTGAACCGATTCAGGGCGAGGGCGGCGTGACGGCTGCGATGCCAGAGTTTTTGCAGGGCTTGCGCGAACTCTGTGATGAGCATCAGGCATTATTGGTGTTTGATGAAGTGCAGTGCGGGATGGGGCGGACCGGAGATCTGTTTGCTTACATGCATTACGGCGTGACGCCGGATATTCTGACCTCCGCCAAAGCGTTAGGCGGCGGCTTCCCGATTAGCGCCATGCTGACTACGGCGGAGATTGCTTCTGCGTTTCATCCTGGTTCTCACGGTTCCACCTACGGCGGTAATCCACTGGCCTGTGCAGTAGCTGGCGCGGCGTTTGATATCATCAATACTCCTGAAGTGCTGGAAGGCATTCACGCGAAACGCCAGCGTTTTGTGGACCATTTGCAGAAGATCGATCAGCAGTACGATGTGTTTAGCGATATTCGCGGTATGGGGCTGTTGATTGGCGCAGAGCTGAAACCACAGTACAAAGGTCGGGCGCGTGATTTCCTGTATGCGGGTGCCGAGGCAGGCGTAATGGTGCTGAATGCCGGGCCTGATGTGATGCGTTTTGCGCCGTCGCTGGTGGTGGAAGATGCGGATATCGATGAAGGGATGCATCGTTTCGCCCACGCGGTGGCGAAGGTGATTGGGGCGTAAATAAGACGCGTCAGCGTCGCATCAGGCAAAAGATGTCGGATGCGGCGTGAACGCCTTATCCGACCTACGATTTGCTCCAGGCAATGAATATATTACGCCTTCGAATCCCGTAACTTCCGACTCAACCAAATCCCATGATGCGGTCGCTGCCGCCATGCCATCGACGAAATGGTGTGCATGGTGTTCAGATGACCAATAACCCGCTGTAAATGCTGCTCCAGCGTGCCTGCTGCACCTTCGTGCGGCTGCATCTCCGGCGCATCCATAATATTGGCATCGCCAGAACTACCTGGTTCGTCATATTCCAGTCGCTGCTGACAACGCTGAATGGCGATTTCACAAGACTGCAAATATTCTTGCGCCAGTTCAGGTGGCAATGCCCGGTGTTCCCGTGCCAGCGTGGTCATGGCATTGATATGCTCAACAATAAACTGACTGTGCGTTACCCACAGTTTCATATCTGCCAGATAATGGCTGTTGAATGCCGGTTCCTGCATCGCCTGATTCAATGAGTTATACAGAGTGTTATGCGCCTGATTCACCCGCATTCGCTGCCAGGCCAGTGGCGTTGGTTGCGGATCCTCGCTCAGAATCAAACGAATCGCTTCCTGATAGGCTTCTAAAGCGTCATGGGCGTTCTTACGCAATAAGCCACTCTGCCACTGCGGCCACAGCCAGACAGTTCCGCCGAAAGCAATCAAACAACCAATAATGGTGTCGATAAGACGCGGAAGGATGTACTGCTCGCCGTTCAACCACAATAGTTGCAGGGTATACACCGCAGTAATGGTAAAACCGACCGTCGCCCAGCCGTAGTTTTTGCGTAATATCAGGTAGCTGGCGAGGGTGGTAATCAGCATCAAGGTCAGGGTGTAACCTTCGGGAATTTTAAAGTGCAGGGCAACGCCCGCAATGATTAACCCGACCACGGTTCCCACGGAGCGATTCACAATCCTCAGACGGGTTGCGCCATAGCCATTTTGCGTCACCAGCAATACCGTCATCAGGATCCAGTACGACTTCGGTAGATGCAGTGCGGTGCCCATCAGGCTGGCAACGCTTAACATCACACTGAGTCGTCCGGCATTGCGTAGCGCCGGAGACTTTAGTGACAGATAACTTTTCAGCGCCGGAAGTAACGGCATTCGCCGCTGTTTATCGGCCAGTAAGTCACGGGCATAGAGCGGTTTTTGGGTGCGCAGCACGCGGGCGATGCGGCTGAAGTGCCAATAGCAGAATTGCCCAACAGGATTATCCGGATGCTGGCGGGCGATTTTTTCCAGTGCGCCAATTTGTTTTTCCATCGTAAAGCGCGTCGGCAGGCGATGGTAAAGAATGTCATCAGCCAGCACGCGCAGGCGAGTGGCGACAGTTTGCGCATTCCAGCGGATAACTTCTTCCGCATGGCTACGCTCGACCAGCTTTTGCACCTCTTCCGGTTGATGCAAGCTGACCGAAATATGTTCCTGTAAATCCAGCGCCTCCTGGAAAATACGCAGCATCCGCTTGTAATCGGTATTATTTTGCGCGGAAAGCATATGCATTTGCTGATAGCACTGGGTAATTAAATCGACCGCTTTTTGCTGGCGCACCAGCAGCGGCGGCAGCGCTTTTTCAGGGTCGGTGTGCTGGGTAAGCAGGCTGTATTTAGCTTCGCAATAATCTGCCAGTTCACGGTACAGCAGACTTAGTGACTCGCGTAGCGGTTGTTCGCGCCAGAGCCAGAACCAAAACCAGTTAAACAGTCCGTACCACAACGTGCCCAGCGCATAGATCAGCAACGGTTCCCAGACAGGCATGTATCCCGCCAGACTGAGGGTAAAAATGGCGGCGAGTAGTGATGCGGGAAGCAATTTTGCGTGCAATGGCCCCAGCTCAGCAGTGACGCCAAGTACCAGTGTTAATCCGGTCAGCAAAAAGGGCAGGGGAACATCTTTTGCCAGTAACAGCTGCGTCAGCAAGCTACAGGTGGCAAACAGCGACGCACCAATGATTAAGCGTTTGAAAAAACGTTTATGAGGCGTATCAAGGCCCGCAATATTGCAACAAGCAGGAACGAGGGAGAAGAGCAGACCGAATCGTAATTCGCCAAGCATTAACCCAACGGCCACGGGCAAACATAGCACCAGCGTTTGTCGAAGTGCATAGTTGATATCGGGGTGATAAATCAGTCTGCGCCACATCGGGGGAAACAAAATGGCGCGCTACTCAGTAACGCGCCACTCCGACGGGATTAACGAGTGCCGTAAACGACGATGGTTTTACCGTGTGCGGAGATCAGGTTCTGATCTTCCAGCATCTTCAGAATGCGTCCCACGGTTTCACGAGAACAGCCGACAATCTGACCAATTTCCTGACGGGTAATTTTGATTTGCATACCGTCCGGGTGAGTCATAGCATCCGGTTGTTTTGCCAGGTTCAGCAGAGTCTGTGCAATGCGGCCCGTCACGTCGAGGAACGCCAGGTTGCCCACTTTCTCTGAAGTGACTTGCAGACGACGCGCCATCTGTGCAGACAGACGCATCAGAATGTCCGGGTTTACCTGAATCAATTGGCGAAATTTTTTGTACGAAATTTCAGCCACTTCACAGGCGGTTTTCGCACGTACCCATGCGCTACGTTCCTGGCCCTCTTCAAACAGGCCCAGTTCGCCAATAAAATCACCCTGATTCAGATAGGAGAGGATCATTTCTTTACCCTCTTCGTCTTTGATCAGCACTGCCACAGAGCCTTTAACGATGTAGTACAGCGTTTCCGCTTTTTCACCCTGGTGAATAAGCGTGCTCTTGGATGGGTACTTATGAATGTGGCAATGAGACAAGAACCATTCGAGAGTCGGGTCTGTTTGCGGTTTGCCAAGCACCATGCGCGGTTATCCTCTGTTATAAGCTTTCTCCAGAGCCAGATAACGCCGCTGTCTCTGGATTGCCGAAATATGCTTCCCGCTACCTGGGAAGGGGCTATCAACTGTACTGCACGGTAATGTGACGTCCTTTGCATACATGCAGTACATCAATGTATTACTGTAGCATCCTGACTGTTTTAGCATAGCTTTCGCTTTGTGTCTCCTGGTGTCTCGCTTCAGCATGACCCAGGTCGCCTTCCGTTGCGCGATTTGGTTAGTACGCGTACTCTGTCAGGAAAATTGACGCAGTGGAGTAGCAAAAATGCAAGCGCGAGTGAAGTGGGTCGAAGGGTTAACTTTTCTGGGCGAATCCGCCTCTGGTCACCAGATTTTAATGGACGGCAACTCAGGCGATAAAGCGCCAAGTCCGATGGAAATGGTGTTGATGGCGGCGGGGGGCTGTAGCGCCATCGATGTGGTTTCTATCCTGCAAAAGGGGCGTCAGGATGTGGTCGATTGTGAAGTAAAATTGACCTCTGAACGCCGCGAAGAGGCACCACGCCTGTTTACGCACATTAATCTGCATTTTATCGTCACCGGTCGCGACCTGAAAGACGCAGCGGTTTCGCGTGCGGTAGATCTCTCTGCCGAGAAATATTGTTCAGTGGCGTTGATGCTGGAAAAAGCGGTGAATATTACTCACTCGTATGAAGTGGTTGCCGCGTGATTTGATGTCAGGAGTACGATGCCGGATAATTGTTTATCCGGCATATTAGCAGAGTTACTCGATTTTCTTTCCTTCCATCAATCGTTGCACCAGTGGCAGCATAATTAACTCCATTGCCAGACCCATTTTACCGCCCGGCACCACTAATGTATTGATGTGGGAAATGAATGAGCCCTGCAACATCGCCAGCAGCCAGGGGAAATCGATCCCTTCCAGATTACGAAAATGGATCACCACAAAGCTTTCATCCAGCGACGGGATAGCTTTTGCCGCGAACGGGTTTGAGGTGTCAACGGTGGGGACGCGCTGGAAGTTAAGATGGGTGCGGGAAAACTGCGGTGTGATGTAGTTGATATAGTCTTCCATTGAGCGCACTACTGAGTCCATCACTGCTTCTCGTGAGTGCCCGCGCTCGCTGGTGTCGCGGATCAGTTTTTGAATCCACTCAAGGTTAACGATAGGCACCACGCCAACCAGTAAATCCACATGCTGCGCAACGTTATGATGTGGCGTGACGACGCCACCGTGTAGCCCTTCATAAAACAGTACATCAGTGGGTTCCGGTAAAGGTTGCCATGGGGTGAATGTTCCCGGCACCTGATTCCACGGTACGGCTTCGTCGTACGTATGCAGATATTTGCGTGATTTTCCTTTGCCGCTCTGACCGTATTCAATGAAGGTTTGTTCCAGCAGGCCGAAGTCGTTCGCTTCGGGGCCAAAGTAGCTGATATGCCGCCCGGCATCACGCGCCTTGCGGATCGCCATGTCCATTTCCGGGCGCGTGTAACGGTGAAAACTGTCGCCTTCCACCTCAGCTGCATGCAGATTTAACTGCGCGAATATTTTACGAAACGCGAGACTGGTGGTGGTGGTCCCCGCGCCGCTGGATCCTGTTACCGCAATGACCGGATGTTTGGCAGACATAGTAACTCCATGACTTAGCTATCATTATTATCTCGTCCGCCGACGGCTGCAGGTTATTCGCGAAACTGACTGCGCGGCATGATATTGACCGTTTCGTGCAGCTCCGACCATACCAGCACCGCTTCTCCGCACTGTAGCTGGCGTTTGACGTCGGCGACTTTCTGTTCAAGTGTACGCTCATGTTCACCATAATCGGTGCCTTCGCGTAACACAAAACTTTCAATTAAATTTTCCAGCGTTTCGGGGGAGAGTTCTTGCCACGGAATCAACATGATTTCGCCTCCAGATACGTTGTTAACCAGTCAGGAATGCGTGACTCCAGCCACATTTGCGGATGAAATAATGTACCGCCAAGAAAGCCAACATGACCACCATGTTCAGTCAGTTGATACTCCACCTGCGGGGGGAGATTTTCCGGTTTCGGGATCACCTGA
Source organism: Escherichia sp. KS167_9B (assembly GCF_030295215.1). NCBI lineage: Bacteria > Pseudomonadati > Pseudomonadota > Gammaproteobacteria > Enterobacterales > Enterobacteriaceae > Escherichia > Escherichia sp. KS167_9B. The sequence goes on along the minus strand of NZ_AP025754.1, from coordinate 4,034,334 downwards.
TGATCCATAAACGGATCGTCTTTGGCGTGAATAATCAGTGTCGGTTTGGCGATCTGGTTCAGCATCGGCATGGCGCTACACTGACGATAATAGTCGATAGCGTCAGCGTAGCCGTGAATTCTGGCGGTGATCAGATCGTCAAATTCACGGATGCGACGTACCGATTTTAACTGTGCGAGATTAATCGGCAGCGTACCGGGATAGGCTGCCAGTTTGCGCGCAGCATTGGCTTTTAACAGGTTCAGCAAGTAACGCTGATAAACGCGGGAAAAGCCCTTTTCCATATGATAACTACAGGCTTCCAGCATAAATGGCGCGGAGACAATTACCGCTGCATCAATCGAGAGGTTATTACCTTCTTTTGCCAGCAAACAGGCGAGCATATTACCGCCGAGCGAATAGCCGACGGCAGCCGTTGGCGCATGTCCAAATTCGCGCTGCAGCCAGCGTAAAAACCAGCTGGCGTCTTCAGTTTCGCCCGAATGGTAAATGCGGTGCATACGGTTTGGTTCACCGCTGCATCCGCGAAAATGCATCACCACGCCCAGCCAGCCGCGTTTTTGCGCCGCCTCGACCAGACCGTGGGCGTAAGGGCTATTGAGGCTGCCCTCCAGCCCGTGAAACACCACTAAACGCGGTTTCTGTTTCGCCTGGGCAGGGTCTTCACTCCATGCGAGATCGACAAAATCGCCGTCGGGCAACTCCAGTCGCTGCCAGTGCGGGGTGAATTTCACCTTGCGACGAAACAGACGCGGCAGCATGGTTTGCAGATGACAATTGCTAAAGCCGCGCATAGGGGTGAATTCAGCACTGCTGCTGAATTCATTGGCATCGGTCGTCGTTATCTGCGCCATCAGTTGCTTTGGCCTTCCAGCAGCATCTGCTCAAGCTGCTCCTGGGCTTCCAGCCACGCCATTTCGCACTCTTCCAGCCCGGATTTGGCGCTGGCTTGCTGTTGCAGGCAGGCGGTCAACTCCGCTTTACGGCTTTGATCGTACAGTTCGCTGTCGCCGAGTTTCTCTTCCGCCTGCGCCAGTTGCGCGTTCAGCTTCTCCATCTCTTTTTCCAGACGGGCGATTTCTTTACGCAGTGGCTGGGTTTGCGCACGCAGCTCCGCTTCCCGACGCTTCTGGTCTTTACGTGCCTGGGCGCTGTTCGCGTTCTCTTTTGGCGCGTCGTCGGTCTGGTTTTCCTGCTTTTGAACGTCGCTCAACCACTGTTGATAATCTTCCAGATCGCCGTCGAACGGTTCGACTTTACGATCGTGAACCAGATAGAGATCGTCAGTGGTGGAACGCAACAAATGGCGGTCGTGCGAAACGACAACCAATGCGCCTTCAAACTCGATCAACGCTTCAGTCAGTGCCTGGCGCATGTCGAGGTCAAGGTGGTTAGTCGGTTCGTCGAGCAGCAGTAGATTCGGACGCTGCCAGACGATTAATGCCAGCACCAGGCGGGCTTTTTCCCCACCGGAGAAACGGCGCGTTTCTTCCGTCACTTTATCGCCCTGGAAACCAAAGCCGCCGAGGTAATCACGCAGTTTTTGTTCTAGTTCCTGCGGTGCTAAACGTGCCAGATGTTGAATAGGCGATTCGTCGGCGCGTAGATATTCCAGTTGATGCTGGGCGAAGTAACCGAGTTTGATCCCTTTCGCCAGGCCAATTTCACCGCTGACAGGCGCAAGTTCTCCGGCTAACAGTTTGATCAATGTCGATTTACCCGCGCCGTTGCGGCCTAACAGACCAATGCGCGAACCCGGCACCAGATTCAGTTTAATCGAGTCGAGAATAATGCGATCGCCATAACCTGCGCTGACCTTTTCCATTTTCAACAACGGATTAGGCAGGCTTTCCGGCGCGCGGAAGCTAAAGCGGAACGGGTTGTCGACGTGCGCGGGGGCAATCAGCTCCATACGCTCGAGCATCTTAATACGGCTCTGGGCCTGCTTCGCTTTGGTGGCTTTGGCACGGAAACGGTCGATATAACTTTGCAGATGTGCCACGCGCTCTTGCTGGCTTTCATACATCGCCTGTTGCTGCGCCAGACGGGTGGCGCGCTGTACTTCAAACGAGCTGTAGTTGCCGGTGTACTCGAACATGTTTTGCTGTTCGATATGAATAATTTTATCAACAATCGGATCGAGGAAGTCGCGGTCGTGGGAGATCAGGATCAGCGTGCCCTGATAGCTCTTCAGCCATTTTTCCAGCCAGATAACAGCATCGAGATCGAGGTGGTTAGTTGGTTCGTCGAGCAGCAGCAAGTCTGAACGGCAAATCAGCGCCTGGGCGAGGTTGAGACGCATACGCCAGCCACCGGAGAAATCACTTACCGGGCGCTCCAGTTGTTCATTGCTGAAACCGAGGCCGTGCAGCAGGCTGGCGGCGCGGGAGCGAATACTCCATGCGTCAATAGCATCCAGCTTGCCATGAATGGTCGCAATGGCGTGCCCGTCGTTACGTTCGTTGGCGTCGTGTAGCTGCGCTTCCAGTTGACGATATTCACGGTCGCCGTCAATGACATATTCCAGCGCCGCTTGCGGTAGCGCTGGTGTTTCCTGATTCACCCACGCCAGTTGCCAGCTTCCTGGAAAGGTGTAGCTGCCGCCGTCGGCGCTGATTTCATTTTTCAGCAATGCCAGCAGGGTAGATTTACCACAGCCGTTTTTACCCACCAGGCCAACTTTCTGCCCGGGGTTGATGGTGGCGGTGGCATTATCCAGCAGGACGCGCACGCCGCGACGAATTTGTAACGAGGAGAAAACAATCATAAGGCGCCGTATGTTCAGACTATGTTAACTTATCATTATGATAATGTAATGTATGGGCGAGCTGCCGCACCGGGCGCAATGGTAGCCCAAAACAGCGACTATACACAAAAACCATACCGGGAGGGGGATGATGTCTCAGCCAGCGAAAGTTTTGCTGCTGTATGCCCATCCGGAATCTCAGGACTCGGTGGCAAACCGGGTACTGCTTAAACCGGCCACGCAGCTCAGCAATGTTACCGTGCACGACCTTTATGCACACTATCCCGATTTTTTTATTGATATCCCCCGTGAGCAGGCATTACTGCGCGAGCACGAGGTGATTGTCTTTCAGCACCCTCTTTATACCTATAGCTGCCCGGCGCTACTGAAAGAGTGGCTGGACCGGGTATTAAGCCGTGGTTTTGCCAGCGGGCCGGGAGGAAACCAACTGGCGGGAAAGTACTGGCGTAGCGTGATTACCACCGGCGAGCCGGAAAGTGCTTACCGTTATGACGCATTGAATCGCTACCCGATGAGCGATGTTCTGCGCCCCTTTGAGCTGGCGGCGGGCATGTGCCGGATGCATTGGTTAAGTCCCATCATTATTTACTGGGCGAGACGGCAAAGCGCACAGGAGCTGGCGAGTCACGCCAGAGCCTACGGTGACTGGCTGGCAAATCCGCTGTCTCCAGGAGGCTGCTGATGGAAGGTTCCGATTTTTTACTCGCAGGAGTGCTGTTTCTCTTCGCGGCGGTGGCTGCGGTGCCGTTGGCATCGCGGCTGGGTATTGGCGCGGTGTTGGGATATTTGCTGGCAGGGATTGCAATTGGCCCGTGGGGGCTAGGGTTTATTAGCGACGTCGATGAGATCCTCCACTTTTCGGAACTCGGCGTGGTATTCCTGATGTTTATCATCGGCCTTGAGTTGAATCCCTCCAAGCTTTGGCAACTGCGCCGTTCGATTTTTGGCGTAGGCGCGGCACAGGTGCTGTTAAGCGCGGCGTTGCTGGCGGGATTATTGATGCTGACGGATTTCGCCTGGCAGGCGGCGGTGGTCGGTGGCATTGGCCTTGCGATGTCTTCAACTGCAATGGCGTTGCAATTGATGCGTGAGAAAGGGATGAATCGCAGCGAATCCGGCCAGTTAGGTTTCTCGGTACTGCTGTTTCAGGATCTGGCGGTGATCCCGGCACTGGCGTTAGTACCGCTGCTGGCGGGATCGGCAGATGAACATTTTGACTGGATGAAGATCGGCATGAAGGTGCTGGCGTTTGTCGGCATGCTGATTGGGGGGCGCTATTTACTGCGTCCGGTATTCCGTTTTATTGCTGCTTCTGGCGTGCGGGAAGTGTTCACTGCCGCGACGCTGTTGCTGGTGTTGGGTTCCGCATTGTTTATGGATGCGCTGGGGTTGTCGATGGCGCTCGGTACGTTTATTGCGGGCGTGCTGCTGGCGGAAAGTGAATATCGCCATGAACTGGAAACGGCTATCGATCCCTTCAAAGGCTTGCTGCTCGGACTGTTTTTTATCTCTGTCGGCATGTCGCTCAACCTCGGGGTGCTTTATACCCATCTGTTGTGGGTAGTGATAAGCGTGGTTGTGCTGGTGGCGGTGAAAATTCTCGTGCTGTATTTGCTGGCGCGGCTGTATGGCGTGCGTAGCTCAGAGCGGATGCAGTTTGCTGGCGTGTTGAGTCAGGGCGGTGAGTTTGCCTTTGTCCTCTTTTCTACCGCTTCTTCACAACGCTTATTCCAGGGCGACCAGATGGCGCTATTGCTGGTGACGGTGACGCTTTCCATGATGACCACGCCGCTGCTGATGAAGCTGGTGGATAAATGGCTATCCCGCCAGTTTAACGGACCGGAAGAAGAAGACGAAAAACCGTGGGTCAACGATGATAAACCCCAGGTCATAGTCGTGGGCTTCGGACGTTTTGGGCAGGTGATTGGTCGTTTGTTGATGGCCAATAAAATGCGCATTACCGTGCTGGAGCGGGATATCAGTGCTGTTAACCTGATGCGCAAATATGGCTACAAAGTTTATTACGGCGACGCCACGCAGGTAGATCTTTTACGTTCTGCGGGTGCAGAGGCCGCAGAGTCAATCGTCATTACCTGTAACGAACCGGAAGACACCATGAAGCTGGTGGAAATATGCCAGCAGCACTTCCCGCATTTGCATATTCTTGCGCGAGCGCGCGGACGTGTGGAAGCGCATGAGTTATTACAGGCCGGGGTGACGCAGTTTTCCCGTGAAACATTCTCCAGTGCGTTAGAGCTGGGGCGCAAGACGTTGGTTACGCTTGGGATGCATCCGCATCAGGCACAGCGGGCGCAACTGCATTTTCGCCGCCTGGATATGCGGATGTTGCGGGAGCTCATACCGATGCATGCCGATACCGTACAAATTTCTCGCGCCAGGGAAGCCCGACGCGAACTGGAAGAGATCTTCCAGCGTGAAATGCAACAAGAACGACGCCAGCTGGATGGCTGGGATGAATTTGAGTAGAGGATAACGATGGCAATCCGAAAACGTTTTATTGCGGGCGCAAAATGCCCGGCCTGTCAGGCGCAGGATTCAATGGCGATGTGGCGCGAAAATAATATTGATATTGTTGAATGTGTTAAGTGCGGACATCAAATGCGAGAAGCAGACAAAGAAGCCCGCGATCACGTTCGCAAAGATGAGCAAGTGATCGGGATTTTTCATCCGGACTAGCGATATGCGCCGAGATTTTTTAAGCTAGTGAGTACACGGCTGCAGAATTCCGCTACAATCTGCGCCACTATTCTTCCCATGCTCAGGAGATATCATGAAAGTAGCAAAAGACCTGGTGGTCAGCCTGGCCTATCAGGTACGTACAGAAGACGGTGTGTTGGTTGATGAGTCTCCGGTGAGTGCGCCGCTGGACTACCTGCATGGTCACGGTTCCCTGATCTCTGGCCTGGAAACGGCGCTGGAAGGTCACGAAGTTGGCGACAAATTTGATGTCGCTGTTGGCGCGAACGACGCTTATGGTCAATACGACGAAAACCTGGTGCAGCGCGTTCCTAAAGATGTATTTATGGGCGTTGATGAACTGCAGGTTGGTATGCGTTTCCTGGCTGAAACCGACCAGGGTCCGGTACCGGTTGAAATCACTGCGGTTGAAGACGATCACGTCGTGGTTGATGGTAACCACATGCTGGCCGGTCAGAACCTGAAATTCAACGTTGAAGTTGTGGCGATTCGCGAAGCGACTGAAGAAGAGCTGGCTCATGGCCACGTTCACGGTGCGCACGATCATCACCACGATCACGACCACGACGGTTGCTGCGGTGGTCATGGCCACGATCACGGTCATGAGCACGGTGGCGAAGGCTGCTGTGGCGGTAAAGGTAACGGCGGTTGCGGTTGCCACTAATACCGAAAAAGTGACAAAAAAGCGGGGAATCCCCGCTTTTTTTACGCCTCAATAATGTGGCGGTGGCGTTTCTTCAGCCTGCGACGCGATGTTCGACGGCTGGCTGGCTTTTAGCTTCTCGGTCAGCAGACGCAGATGATCGCGCAGTTTCGCCATCTCCATTTCATGAGCGGTCACCGTGACGTTCAGTTCTTCAATGGTGATTTCCTGAAAAGCCAGTCGGCTCTCCAGCTCTGCCAGGCGTGCTTCCAATGATAAATCCTGCATGATTCACCTCTTTTGTCGAATGGTCGCCGCGGATTTTACTTAACTTTGCTGCCCGAGACAGCACTCATTTCGCGGTCATCGAAACTAATTTAAACAAAAAGAGTCTGAAAATAGATGATAATAGGGCGTGTCTGTATGTAGATTTGTTCGACAACGCTTTATAGTACCCTTCTGATAATAGTTAACCCTGGGGTGAGATGCCCCGATCCTGGAGATATGGATGAAATCACTGTTTAAAGTAACGCTGCTGGCGACCACAATGGCCGTTGCCCTGCATGCACCGATCACTTTTGCTGCTGAAGCTGCAAAACCTGCTACAACTGCTGACAGCAAAGCAGCGTTCAAAAATGACGATCAGAAATCAGCTTATGCACTGGGTGCTTCGCTGGGTCGTTACATGGAAAACTCTCTTAAAGAACAAGAAAAACTGGGCATCAAACTGGATAAAGATCAGCTGATCGCGGGTGTTCAGGATGCATTTGCTGATAAGAGCAAACTCTCCGACCAAGAGATCGAACAGACACTGCAAGCATTCGAAGCTCGCGTGAAGTCTTCTGCTCAGGCGAAGATGGAAAAAGACGCGGCAGATAACGAAGCGAAAGGTAAAGAGTACCGCGAGAAATTTGCCAAAGAGAAAGGTGTGAAAACCTCTTCAACTGGTCTGGTTTATCAGGTAGTAGAAGCCGGTAAAGGCGAAGCACCGAAAGACAGCGATACTGTTGTCGTGAACTACAAGGGTACGCTGATCGACGGTAAAGAGTTCGACAACTCTTACACCCGTGGTGAACCGCTCTCTTTCCGTCTGGACGGTGTTATTCCGGGTTGGACAGAAGGTCTGAAGAACATCAAGAAAGGCGGTAAGATCAAACTGGTTATTCCACCAGAACTGGCTTACGGCAAAGCGGGTGTTCCGGGGATCCCACCGAATTCTACCCTGGTGTTTGACGTAGAGCTGCTGGATGTGAAACCAGCGCCGAAGGCTGATGCAAAGCCGGAAGCTGATGCGAAAGCCGCAGATTCTGCTAAAAAATAAGCATTAAGAACCGCCGCCTGACCAGGCGGCGGTTTTTTTTATTACAGGCCGGATATAATTAGTGCTGGAAAGCGGAACCTCCGCTGTATTAATTTAGTTACCCGCATCATTAATGAGCCTGCCCTGAAAAGTTAACGACAGGCTCCTGAAAAGGAGTGTTTTTTTTCATGTCCAGGTCGCTTTTAACCAACGAAACCAGTGAGTTGGATTTACTGGATCAACGTCCTTTCGACCAGACCGATTTTGATATTCTGAAATCCTACGAAGCGGTGGTGGACGGGTTAGCGATGCTTATTGGCTCCCACTGTGAAATCGTTTTGCACTCTTTGCAGGATCTAAAATGTTCAGCCATTCGCATTGCTAACGGTGAACATACAGGCCGGAAGATTGGTTCGCCAATTACCGACCTGGCGCTACGTATGCTGCACGATATGACGGGAGCGGATAGCAGCGTTTCTAAATGCTACTTTACTCGCGCCAAAAGCGGCGTATTAATGAAGTCCCTGACTATCGCGATTCGTAACCGCGAACAGCGTGTAATTGGTCTGCTGTGCATCAATATGAATCTTGATGTTCCCTTCTCGCAGATTATGAGCACTTTTGTGCCGCCAGAAACCCCGGATGTCGGTTCAAGCGTCAACTTTGCCTCTTCTGTTGAAGATCTGGTTACCCAAACGCTGGAGTTCACCATCGAAGAAGTGAATGCCGATCGCAATGTTTCTAATAACGCCAAAAATCGTCAGATCGTGCTGAATCTCTACGAGAAAGGGATCTTCGATATTAAAGATGCGATCAACCAGGTTGCTGACCGTCTGAACATCTCCAAACATACTGTCTATCTCTACATCCGCCAGTTCAAGAGCGGTGATTTCCAGGGGCAAGATAAGTAATGCGTTTTGCCATCGTGGTGACCGGACCAGCATACGGTACGCAACAGGCGAGTAGTGCTTTTCAGTTTGCGCAGGCGCTGATAGCAGAAGGCCATGAACTAAGCAGCGTCTTTTTCTATCGGGAAGGGGTCTATAACGCTAACCAATTGACCTCACCGGCAAGCGACGAATTTGACCTTGTGCGTGGTTGGCAACAGTTGAATACGCAACATGGTGTGGCGCTGAATATCTGCGTAGCGGCAGCATTACGCCGTGGTGTTGTTGATGAAACGGAGGCCGGAAGACTGGGGCTGGCTTCGTCAAACCTTCAGCCGGGATTTACCTTAAGTGGACTTGGCGCGCTGGCGGAAGCCTCGCTGACCTGTGACAGGGTGGTACAGTTCTGATGAAACGAATTGCGTTTGTTTTTTCTACTGCGCCTCATGGTACCGCTGCAGGCCGGGAAGGTTTAGATGCTTTACTGGCAACTTCCGCATTAACTGACGATCTGGCTGTCTTCTTTATTGCTGATGGCGTTTTTCAGCTGTTGCCAGGACAAAAGCCCGATGCAGTGCTGGCGCGTGATTACATTGCCACTTTTAAATTGTTGGGTCTGTACGACATTGAACAGTGCTGGGTTTGTGCGGCTTCACTGCGCGAACGCGGGTTAGATCCGCAGACCCCCTTTGTTGTCGAAGCCACGCCGCTCGAAGCAGATGCCTTACGCCGCGAACTCGCCAACTACGATGTTATTTTGAGGTTTTGAGGCGTTTATGCTGCACACATTACATCGTTCACCCTGGCTGACGGATTTTGCTGCGCTGTTGCGTCTACTCAGTGAAGGCGACGAACTGCTATTATTGCAAGATGGTGTAACTGCCGCAGTTGACGGTAACCGCTACCTTGAAAGTCTGCGTAATGCCCCCATTAAGGTCTATGCCCTGAACGAAGACCTTATTGCCCGCGGTTTGACTGGTCAAATTTCTAACGACATCATTCCCATTGACTATACTGATTTCGTCAGACTTACGGTTAAGCACTCCAGCCAGATGGCCTGGTGATGGCGGGATCGTTGTATATTTCTTGACACCTTTTCGGCATCGCCCTAAAATTCGGCGTCCTCATATTGTGTGAGGACGTTTTATTACGTGTTTACGAAGCAAAAGCTAAAACCAGGAGCTATTTAATGGCAACAGTTAACCAGCTGGTACGCAAACCACGTGCTCGCAAAGTTGCGAAAAGCAACGTGCCTGCGCTGGAAGCATGCCCGCAAAAACGTGGCGTATGTACTCGTGTATATACTACCACTCCTAAAAAACCGAACTCCGCGCTGCGTAAAGTATGCCGTGTTCGTCTGACTAACGGTTTCGAAGTGACTTCCTACATCGGTGGTGAAGGTCACAACCTGCAGGAGCACTCCGTGATCCTGATCCGTGGTGGTCGTGTTAAAGACCTCCCGGGTGTTCGTTACCACACCGTACGTGGTGCGCTTGACTGCTCCGGCGTTAAAGACCGTAAGCAGGCTCGTTCCAAGTATGGCGTGAAGCGTCCTAAGGCTTAATGGTTCTCCGTTAAGTAAGGCCAAACGTTTTAACTTAAATGTCAAACTAAACTCGTAGAGTTTTGGACAATCCTGAATTAACAACGGAGTATTTCCATGCCACGTCGTCGCGTCATTGGTCAGCGTAAAATTCTGCCGGATCCGAAGTTCGGATCAGAACTGCTGGCTAAATTTGTAAATATCCTGATGGTAGATGGTAAAAAATCTACTGCCGAATCTATCGTATACAGCGCGCTGGAGACCCTGGCTCAGCGTTCTGGTAAATCTGAACTGGAAGCATTCGAAGTAGCTCTCGAAAACGTGCGCCCGACTGTAGAAGTTAAGTCTCGCCGCGTTGGTGGTTCTACTTATCAGGTACCAGTTGAAGTCCGTCCGGTTCGTCGTAATGCTCTGGCAATGCGTTGGATCGTTGAAGCTGCTCGTAAACGCGGTGATAAATCCATGGCTCTGCGCCTGGCGAACGAACTTTCTGATGCTGCAGAAAACAAAGGTACTGCAGTTAAGAAACGTGAAGACGTTCACCGTATGGCCGAAGCCAACAAGGCGTTCGCACACTACCGTTGGTAATCCCTTCGGAGTTTTAGTCACCAGGCGGGCGCTTCCAGTAAGCAGCCCGCTTTGGGCTACTTAAATTGAACGCCTAAAAGATAAACGAGGAAACAAATGGCTCGTACAACACCCATCGCACGCTACCGTAACATCGGTATCAGTGCGCACATCGACGCCGGTAAAACCACTACTACCGAACGTATTCTGTTCTACACCGGTGTAAACCATAAAATCGGTGAAGTTCATGACGGCGCTGCAACCATGGACTGGATGGAGCAGGAGCAGGAACGTGGTATTACCATCACTTCCGCTGCGACTACTGCATTCTGGTCTGGTATGGCTAAGCAGTATGAGCCGCATCGCATCAACATCATCGACACCCCGGGGCACGTTGACTTCACAATCGAAGTAGAACGTTCCATGCGTGTTCTCGATGGTGCGGTAATGGTTTACTGCGCAGTTGGTGGTGTTCAGCCGCAGTCTGAAACCGTATGGCGTCAGGCAAACAAATATAAAGTTCCGCGCATTGCGTTCGTTAACAAAATGGACCGCATGGGTGCGAACTTCCTGAAAGTTGTTAACCAGATCAAAACCCGTCTGGGCGCGAACCCGGTTCCGCTGCAGCTGGCGATTGGTGCTGAAGAACATTTCACCGGTGTTGTTGACCTGGTGAAAATGAAAGCTATCAACTGGAACGATGCTGACCAGGGCGTAACCTTCGAATACGAAGATATCCCGGCAGACATGGTTGAACTGGCTAACGAATGGCACCAGAACCTGATCGAATCCGCAGCTGAAGCTTCTGAAGAGCTGATGGAAAAATACCTGGGTGGTGAAGAACTGACTGAAGAAGAGATTAAAGGTGCTCTGCGTCAGCGCGTTCTGAACAACGAAATCATCCTGGTAACCTGTGGTTCTGCGTTCAAGAACAAAGGTGTTCAGGCGATGCTGGATGCGGTAATTGATTACCTGCCATCCCCGGTTGACGTACCTGCGATCAACGGTATCCTGGACGACGGTAAAGATACTCCGGCTGAACGTCACGCAAGTGATGACGAGCCGTTCTCTGCTCTGGCGTTCAAAATCGCTACCGACCCGTTTGTTGGTAACCTGACCTTCTTCCGTGTTTACTCCGGTGTGGTTAACTCTGGTGATACCGTACTGAACTCCGTGAAAGCTGCACGTGAGCGTTTCGGTCGTATCGTTCAGATGCACGCTAACAAACGTGAAGAGATCAAAGAAGTTCGCGCGGGCGACATCGCTGCTGCTATCGGTCTGAAAGACGTAACCACTGGTGACACCCTGTGTGACCCGGATGCGCCGATCATTCTGGAACGTATGGAATTCCCTGAGCCGGTAATCTCCATCGCAGTTGAACCGAAAACCAAAGCTGACCAGGAAAAAATGGGTCTGGCTCTGGGCCGTCTGGCTAAAGAAGACCCGTCTTTCCGTGTATGGACTGACGAAGAATCTAACCAGACCATCATCGCGGGTATGGGCGAACTGCACCTCGACATCATCGTTGACCGTATGAAGCGTGAATTCAACGTTGAAGCGAACGTAGGTAAACCGCAGGTTGCTTACCGTGAAACTATCCGCCAGAAAGTTACCGATGTTGAAGGTAAACACGCGAAACAGTCTGGTGGTCGTGGTCAGTATGGTCATGTTGTTATCGACATGTACCCGCTGGAGCCGGGTTCAAACCCGAAAGGCTACGAGTTCATCAACGACATTAAAGGTGGTGTAATCCCTGGCGAATACATCCCGGCCGTTGATAAAGGTATCCAGGAACAGCTGAAAGCAGGTCCGCTGGCAGGCTACCCGGTAGTAGACATGGGTATTCGTCTGCACTTCGGTTCTTACCATGACGTTGACTCCTCTGAACTGGCGTTTAAACTGGCTGCTTCTATCGCCTTTAAAGAAGGCTTTAAGAAAGCGAAACCAGTTCTGCTTGAGCCGATCATGAAGGTTGAAGTAGAAACTCCGGAAGAGAACACCGGTGACGTTATCGGTGACTTGAGCCGTCGTCGTGGTATGCTCAAAGGTCAGGAATCTGAAGTTACTGGCGTTAAGATCCACGCTGAAGTACCGCTGTCTGAAATGTTCGGATATGCAACTCAGCTGCGTTCTCTGACCAAAGGTCGTGCATCATACACCATGGAATTCCTGAAGTATGATGAAGCGCCGAGTAACGTTGCTCAGGCCGTAATTGAAGCCCGTGGTAAATAAGCCTAAGGGTTAATACCAAAGTCCCGTGCTCTCTCCTGAAGGGGAGAGCACTATAGTAAGGAATATAGCCGTGTCTAAAGAAAAATTTGAACGTACAAAACCGCACGTTAACGTTGGTACTATCGGCCACGTTGACCACGGTAAAACTACTCTGACCGCTGCAATCACCACCGTACTGGCTAAAACCTACGGCGGTGCTGCTCGTGCATTCGACCAGATCGATAACGCGCCGGAAGAAAAAGCTCGTGGTATCACCATCAACACTTCTCACGTTGAATATGACACCCCGACCCGTCACTACGCACACGTAGACTGCCCGGGGCACGCCGACTATGTTAAAAACATGATCACCGGTGCTGCTCAGATGGACGGCGCGATCCTGGTAGTTGCTGCGACTGACGGCCCGATGCCGCAGACTCGTGAGCACATCCTGCTGGGTCGTCAGGTAGGCGTTCCGTACATCATCGTGTTCCTGAACAAATGCGACATGGTTGATGACGAAGAGCTGCTGGAACTGGTTGAAATGGAAGTTCGTGAACTTCTGTCTCAGTACGATTTCCCGGGCGACGACACTCCGATCGTTCGTGGTTCTGCTCTGAAAGCGCTGGAAGGCGACGCAGAGTGGGAAGCGAAAATCCTGGAACTGGCTGGCTTCCTGGATTCTTACATTCCGGAACCAGAGCGTGCGATTGACAAGCCGTTCCTGCTGCCGATCGAAGACGTATTCTCCATCTCCGGTCGTGGTACCGTTGTTACCGGTCGTGTAGAACGCGGTATCATCAAAGTTGGTGAAGAAGTTGAAATCGTTGGTATCAAAGAGACTCAGAAGTCTACCTGTACTGGCGTTGAAATGTTCCGCAAACTGCTGGACGAAGGCCGTGCTGGTGAGAACGTAGGTGTTCTGCTGCGTGGTATCAAACGTGAAGAAATCGAACGTGGTCAGGTACTGGCTAAGCCGGGCACCATCAAGCCGCACACCAAGTTCGAATCTGAAGTGTACATTCTGTCCAAAGATGAAGGCGGCCGTCATACTCCGTTCTTCAAAGGCTACCGTCCGCAGTTCTACTTCCGTACTACTGACGTGACTGGTACCATCGAACTGCCGGAAGGCGTAGAGATGGTAATGCCGGGCGACAACATCAAAATGGTTGTTACCCTGATCCACCCGATCGCGATGGACGACGGTCTGCGTTTCGCAATCCGTGAAGGCGGCCGTACCGTTGGCGCGGGCGTTGTTGCTAAAGTTCTGGGCTAATTACACGTTAATTAGTTTCGAATTAAAAAGGGCGCTTCGGCGCCCTTTTTGCTGCCCGTAATTTGAGCTCGAAATATTTAGTCGTAATTTCACTCGCTGAACTATGGCGCAAATTAAACTGTGCTATTGTAATCATAACCATTCTCATTTACACTTTGCGCAGAATTTGAACGGGAGCAATCATGTACGTTTGTTTGTGTAATGGTGTAAGTGACAAAAAAATTCGCCAGGCAGTCCGTCAGTTTCATCCGCAATCTTTCCAACAATTGCGTAAGTTTATTCCTGTGGGAAATCAATGCGGTAAGTGCATTCGCGCCGCGCGCGAAGTGATGCAGGACGAGTTGATGCAGATGCCAGAATTTAAAGAGATTGCCTGAAGCCCACGCTTATTTTTTGACATCCCGCTAGCCCCATCTACGCTCTAATAGTGGAAGCGGAGGGACTATAAAATGAAAGGTGATGTTAAAATCATAAATTATCTCAATAAACTATTGGGAAATGAGCTTGTCGCAATCAATCAGTATTTTCTCCATGCCCGGATGTTTAAAAACTGGGGCCTGATGCGTCTCAATGACGTCGAATACCATGAATCTATTGATGAGATGAAACACGCTGATAAATATATCGAGCGTATTTTGTTTTTAGAAGGAATCCCTAACTTACAGGATTTAGGCAAACTGGGGATTGGTGAAGATGTCGAGGAGATGCTGCAATCCGACCTGCGATTAGAACTGGAAGGCGCGAAGGATCTCCGTGAGGCTATCGCGTATGCCGACAGCGTTCATGACTATGTTAGCCGTGATATGATGATCGAGATCCTTGCCGATGAAGAAGGTCATATTGACTGGCTCGAAACTGAGCTGGATCTCATCGGTAAAATCGGTTTACAAAATTACCTGCAATCACAAATAAAAGTTAAAGATTAACGGCCTGCCAGCAAACTATCCCAGCCTACAACGAAACCCGCAGCCGCCAGAAATGGCCCAAACGGCAGCGGGTTTTTTAATGACTCTTTTCCTCTCATGAGCAGACCAATAACTACGGCTCCGCAAGCGAATGAGGCAGCAAGGAAAACCAGTCGTGGCAAGAAGGTCCATGTATGCCAGGCACCAAGGGCGGCGAGAAACTTCACATCACCATAGCCTAATCCTTCTTTATGACGCAGTATGCGATACCCCCAGTAAATGACAGCGAATGTGCCGTAACCAATAATCGCCCCCCATAACGCATCGGCTAAACCGTCAGGATTACAAACCTGATAGAACAAAAGACCTGACCAGAGTAACGGGCACGTAAATCTGTCAGGTAACAAGCCATGCTTTGCATCCCAGAAAAAAAGTAGGGCTGATAAACAAGCGTACAAAATCAGAAAGGGAAGGGTAGCGTCCATAAAACATCCTCTGTAATTGGAGTATCACCATCGAATAACTGCGGATGCTCAGCAACAGAGAAATCGCTGATTTGTTAACCTGATTCCGGTGAAAAACGCTATCTTCACAACCTTACAAATTTCGTGGAATGCAGCTCGCAATCTGCGCGTTGCGATTAATTTCTACCCGATGCTTGCGTCAGGCTCAGATTTGCGTATAATGCGCGGGCTTGTCGTAGTTGACAGCAGGTTCAATCTGAACCTCAGTTAGCCGAATTTGGCTACCTAACAATGCTCCCAATCGGGGAGCTACGTAAGAACGGTTACACTCTCCCATCAATCGTAATGGGTCTGAGGAGTAATCATTTTCGTTTATAAAATAATTGGAGCTCTGGTCTCATGCAGAACCAAAGAATCCGTATCCGCCTGAAAGCGTTTGATCATCGTCTGATCGATCAAGCAACCGCGGAAATCGTCGAGACTGCCAAGCGCACTGGTGCGCAGGTCCGTGGTCCGATCCCGCTGCCGACACGCAAAGAGCGCTTCACTGTTCTGATCTCCCCGCACGTCAACAAAGACGCGCGCGATCAGTACGAAATCCGTACTCACTTGCGTCTGGTTGACATCGTTGAGCCAACCGAGAAAACCGTTGATGCTCTGATGCGTCTGGATCTGGCTGCCGGTGTAGACGTGCAGATCAGCCTGGGTTAATCAGGTCATTGAGCGATTGAGAGGTTGAAACAATGATTGGTTTAGTCGGTAAAAAAGTGGGTATGACCCGTATCTTCACAGAAGACGGCGTTTCTATCCCAGTAACCGTAATCGAAGTTGAAGCAAACCGCGTTACTCAGGTTAAAGACCTGGCTAACGATGGCTACCGTGCTATTCAGGTAACCACCGGTGCTAAAAAAGCTAACCGTGTGACCAAGCCTGAAGCTGGCCACTTCGCTAAAGCTGGCGTAGAAGCTGGCCGTGGTCTGTGGGAATTCCGCCTGGCTGAAGGCGAAGAGTTCACTGTAGGTCAGAGCATTAGCGTTGAACTGTTTGCTGACGTTAAAAAAGTTGACGTAACTGGCACCTCTAAAGGTAAAGGTTTCGCAGGTACCGTTAAGCGCTGGAACTTCCGTACCCAGGACGCTACTCACGGTAACTCCTTGTCTCACCGCGTTCCGGGTTCTATCGGTCAGAACCAGACTCCGGGCAAAGTGTTCAAAGGCAAGAAAATGGCAGGTCAGATGGGTAACGAACGTGTAACCGTTCAGAGCCTTGACGTAGTACGCGTTGACGCTGAGCGCAACCTGCTGCTGGTTAAAGGTGCTGTCCCGGGTGCAACCGGTAGCGACCTGATCGTTAAACCAGCTGTGAAGGCGTAAGGAGATAGCAATGGAATTAGTATTGAAAGACGCGCAGAGCGCGCTGACTGTTTCCGAAACTACCTTCGGTCGTGATTTCAACGAAGCGCTGGTTCACCAGGTTGTTGTTGCTTATGCAGCTGGTGCTCGTCAGGGTACTCGTGCTCAGAAGACTCGTGCTGAAGTAACTGGTTCCGGTAAAAAACCGTGGCGCCAGAAAGGCACCGGCCGTGCGCGTTCTGGTTCTATCAAGAGCCCGATCTGGCGTTCTGGTGGCGTGACCTTTGCTGCTCGTCCGCAGGACCACAGTCAAAAAGTTAACAAGAAGATGTACCGCGGCGCGCTGAAAAGCATCCTGTCCGAACTGGTACGTCAGGATCGTCTGATCGTTGTCGAGAAGTTCTCTGTAGAAGCGCCGAAAACTAAGCTGCTGGCACAGAAACTGAAAGACATGGCTCTGGAAGATGTGCTGATCATCACCGGTGAGCTGGACGAAAACCTGTTCCTGGCTGCGCGCAACCTGCACAAGGTTGACGTACGCGATGCAACTGGTATCGACCCGGTTAGCCTGATCGCCTTCGACAAAGTCGTAATGACTGCTGATGCTGTTAAGCAAGTTGAGGAGATGCTGGCATGATTCGTGAAGAACGTCTGCTGAAGGTGCTGCGTGCACCGCACGTTTCTGAAAAAGCGTCTACTGCGATGGAAAAATCCAACACCATCGTACTCAAAGTTGCTAAAGACGCGACCAAAGCAGAAATCAAAGCTGCTGTGCAGAAACTGTTTGAAGTCGAAGTCGAAGTCGTTAACACCCTGGTAGTTAAAGGGAAAGTTAAACGTCACGGACAGCGTATCGGTCGTCGTAGCGACTGGAAAAAAGCTTACGTCACCCTGAAAGAAGGCCAGAATCTGGACTTCGTTGGCGGCGCTGAGTAAGTCGGAGGAGTAATACAATGGCAGTTGTTAAATGTAAACCGACATCTCCGGGTCGTCGCCACGTTGTTAAAGTGGTTAACCCTGAGCTGCACAAGGGCAAACCTTTTGCTCCGTTGCTGGAAAAAAACAGCAAATCCGGTGGTCGTAACAACAATGGCCGTATCACCACTCGTCATATCGGTGGTGGCCACAAGCAGGCTTACCGTATTGTTGACTTCAAACGCAACAAAGACGGTATCCCGGCAGTTGTTGAACGTCTTGAGTACGATCCGAACCGTTCCGCGAACATCGCGCTGGTTCTGTACAAAGACGGTGAACGCCGTTACATCCTGGCCCCTAAAGGCCTGAAAGCTGGCGACCAGATTCAGTCTGGCGTTGATGCTGCAATCAAACCAGGTAACACCCTGCCGATGCGCAACATCCCGGTTGGTTCTACTGTTCATAACGTAGAAATGAAACCAGGTAAAGGCGGTCAGCTGGCACGTTCCGCTGGTACTTACGTTCAGATCGTTGCTCGTGATGGTGCTTATGTCACCCTGCGTCTGCGTTCTGGTGAAATGCGTAAAGTTGAAGCAGACTGCCGTGCAACTCTGGGCGAAGTTGGCAATGCTGAGCATATGCTGCGCGTTCTGGGTAAAGCAGGTGCTGCACGCTGGCGTGGTGTTCGTCCGACCGTTCGCGGTACCGCGATGAACCCGGTAGACCACCCACATGGTGGTGGTGAAGGTCGTAACTTTGGTAAGCACCCGGTAACTCCGTGGGGCGTTCAGACCAAAGGTAAGAAGACCCGCAGCAACAAGCGTACTGATAAATTCATCGTACGTCGCCGTAGCAAATAATTTTAGAGGATAAGCCATGCCACGTTCTCTCAAGAAAGGTCCTTTTATTGACCTGCACTTGCTGAAGAAGGTAGAGAAAGCGGTGGAAAGCGGAGACAAGAAGCCCCTGCGCACTTGGTCCCGTCGTTCAACGATCTTTCCTAACATGATCGGTTTGACCATCGCTGTCCATAATGGTCGTCAGCACGTTCCGGTATTTGTAACCGACGAAATGGTCGGTCACAAACTGGGTGAATTCGCACCGACTCGTACTTATCGCGGCCACGCTGCTGATAAAAAAGCGAAGAAGAAATAAGGTAGGAGGAAGAGATGGAAACTATCGCTAAACATCGCCATGCTCGTTCTTCTGCTCAGAAGGTTCGCCTTGTTGCTGACCTGATTCGCGGTAAGAAAGTGTCGCAGGCTCTGGATATTTTGACCTACACCAACAAGAAAGCGGCTGTACTGGTCAAGAAAGTTCTGGAATCTGCCATTGCTAACGCTGAACACAACGATGGCGCTGACATTGACGATCTGAAAGTTACGAAAATTTTCGTAGACGAAGGCCCGAGCATGAAGCGCATTATGCCGCGTGCAAAAGGTCGTGCAGATCGCATCCTGAAGCGCACCAGCCACATCACTGTGGTTGTGTCCGATCGCTGAGACTCTGGAGACTAGCAATGGGTCAGAAAGTACATCCTAATGGTATTCGCCTGGGTATTGTAAAACCATGGAACTCTACCTGGTTTGCGAACACCAAAGAATTCGCTGACAACCTGGACAGCGATTTTAAAGTACGTCAGTACCTGACTAAGGAACTGGCTAAAGCGTCCGTATCTCGTATCGTTATCGAGCGTCCGGCTAAGAGCATCCGTGTAACCATTCACACTGCTCGCCCGGGTATCGTTATCGGTAAAAAAGGTGAAGACGTAGAAAAACTGCGTAAGGTCGTAGCGGACATCGCTGGCGTTCCTGCACAGATCAACATCGCCGAAGTTCGTAAGCCTGAACTGGACGCAAAACTGGTTGCTGACAGCATCACTTCTCAGCTGGAACGTCGCGTTATGTTCCGTCGTGCTATGAAGCGTGCTGTACAGAACGCAATGCGTCTGGGCGCTAAAGGTATTAAAGTTGAAGTTAGCGGCCGTCTGGGCGGCGCGGAAATCGCACGTACCGAATGGTACCGCGAAGGTCGCGTACCGCTGCACACTCTGCGTGCTGACATCGACTACAACACCTCTGAAGCGCACACCACTTACGGTGTAATCGGCGTTAAAGTGTGGATCTTCAAAGGCGAGATCCTGGGTGGTATGGCTGCTGTTGAACAACCGGAAAAACCGGCTGCTCAGCCTAAAAAGCAGCAGCGTAAAGGCCGTAAATAAGGAGCGTCGCTGATGTTACAACCAAAGCGTACAAAATTCCGTAAAATGCACAAAGGCCGTAACCGCGGTCTGGCGCAGGGTACGGATGTTAGCTTCGGCAGCTTCGGTCTGAAAGCTGTTGGCCGTGGTCGTCTGACTGCACGTCAGATCGAAGCAGCACGTCGTGCTATGACCCGTGCAGTTAAGCGTCAAGGTAAGATCTGGATCCGTGTGTTCCCGGACAAACCGATCACTGAAAAGCCGCTGGCAGTGCGTATGGGTAAAGGTAAAGGTAACGTGGAGTATTGGGTTGCCTTGATTCAGCCGGGTAAAGTCCTGTATGAAATGGACGGTGTTCCGGAAGAGCTGGCCCGTGAAGCATTCAAGCTGGCAGCAGCGAAACTGCCGATTAAAACCACCTTTGTAACTAAGACGGTGATGTAATGAAAGCAAAAGAGCTGCGTGAGAAGAGCGTTGAAGAGCTGAACACCGAGCTGCTGAACCTGCTGCGTGAGCAGTTCAACCTGCGTATGCAGGCTGCAAGTGGCCAGCTGCAACAGTCTCACCTGTTGAAGCAAGTGCGTCGCGATGTCGCACGCGTTAAGACTTTACTGAACGAGAAGGCGGGTGCGTAATGACCGATAAAATCCGTACTCTGCAAGGTCGCGTTGTTAGCGACAAAATGGAGAAATCCATTGTTGTTGCTATCGAACGTTTTGTGAAACACCCGATCTACGGTAAATTCATCAAGCGTACGACCAAACTGCACGTACATGACGAGAACAACGAATGCGGTATCGGTGACGTGGTTGAAATCCGCGAATGCCGTCCGCTGTCCAAGACTAAATCCTGGACGCTGGTTCGCGTTGTAGAGAAAGCGGTTCTGTAATACAGTACACTCTCTCGATACGAATAAACGGCTCAGAAATGAGCCGTTTATTTTTTCTACCCATATCCTTGAAGCGGTGTTATAATGCCGCGCCCTCGATATGGGGATTTTTAACGACCTGATTTTCGGGTCTCAGTAGTAGTTGACATTAGCGGAGCACTAAAATGATCCAAGAACAGACTATGCTGAACGTCGCCGACAACTCCGGTGCACGTCGCGTAATGTGTATCAAGGTTCTGGGTGGCTCGCACCGTCGCTACGCAGGCGTAGGCGACATCATCAAGATCACCATCAAAGAAGCAATTCCGCGTGGTAAGGTCAAAAAAGGTGATGTGCTGAAGGCGGTAGTGGTGCGCACCAAGAAGGGTGTTCGTCGCCCGGACGGTTCTGTCATTCGCTTCGATGGTAATGCTTGTGTTCTTCTGAACAACAACAGCGAGCAGCCTATCGGTACGCGTATTTTTGGGCCGGTAACTCGTGAGCTTCGTAGTGAGAAGTTCATGAAAATTATCTCTCTGGCACCAGAAGTACTCTAAGGAGCGAATCATGGCAGCGAAAATCCGTCGTGATGACGAAGTTATCGTGTTAACCGGTAAAGATAAAGGTAAACGCGGTAAAGTTAAGAATGTCCTGTCTTCCGGCAAGGTCATTGTTGAAGGTATCAACCTGGTTAAGAAACATCAGAAGCCGGTTCCGGCCCTGAACCAACCGGGTGGCATCGTTGAAAAAGAAGCCGCTATTCAGGTTTCCAACGTAGCAATCTTCAATGCGGCAACCGGCAAGGCTGACCGTGTAGGCTTTAGATTCGAAGACGGTAAAAAAGTCCGTTTCTTCAAGTCTAACAGCGAAACTATCAAGTAATTTGGAGTAGTACGATGGCGAAACTGCATGATTACTACAAAGACGAAGTAGTTAAAAAACTCATGACTGAGTTTAACTACAATTCTGTCATGCAAGTCCCTCGGGTCGAGAAGATCACCCTGAACATGGGTGTTGGTGAAGCGATCGCTGACAAAAAACTGCTGGATAACGCAGCAGCAGACCTGGCAGCAATCTCCGGTCAAAAACCGCTGATCACCAAAGCACGCAAATCTGTTGCAGGCTTCAAAATCCGTCAGGGCTATCCGATCGGCTGTAAAGTAACTCTGCGTGGCGAACGCATGTGGGAGTTCTTTGAGCGCCTGATCACTATTGCTGTACCTCGTATCCGTGACTTCCGTGGCCTGTCCGCTAAGTCTTTCGACGGTCGTGGTAACTACAGCATGGGTGTCCGTGAGCAGATCATCTTCCCAGAAATCGACTACGATAAAGTCGACCGCGTTCGTGGTTTGGATATTACCATTACCACTACTGCGAAATCTGACGAAGAAGGCCGCGCTCTGCTGGCTGCCTTTGACTTCCCGTTCCGCAAGTAAGGTAGGGTTACTAAATGGCTAAGCAATCAATGAAAGCACGCGAAGTAAAACGCGTAGCTTTAGCTGATAAATACTTCGCGAAACGCGCTGAACTGAAAGCGATCATCTCTGATGTGAACGCTTCCGACGAAGATCGTTGGAACGCTGTTCTCAAGCTGCAGACTCTGCCGCGTGATTCCAGCCCGTCTCGTCAGCGTAACCGCTGCCGTCAAACAGGTCGTCCGCATGGTTTCCTGCGGAAGTTCGGGTTGAGCCGTATTAAGGTCCGTGAAGCCGCTATGCGCGGTGAAATCCCGGGTCTGAAAAAGGCTAGCTGGTAATTGTCACCAATTGAATCACGGGAGTAAAGACAGATGAGCATGCAAGATCCGATCGCGGATATGCTGACCCGTATCCGTAACGGTCAGGCCGCGAACAAAGCTGCGGTCACCATGCCTTCCTCCAAGCTGAAAGTGGCAATCGCCAACGTGCTGAAGGAAGAAGGTTTTATTGAAGATTTTAAAGTTGAAGGCGACACCAAGCCTGAACTGGAACTTACTCTGAAGTATTTCCAGGGCAAAGCTGTTGTAGAAAGCATTCAGCGTGTCAGCCGCCCAGGTCTGCGCATCTATAAACGTAAAGATGAGCTGCCGAAAGTTATGGCGGGTCTGGGTATCGCAGTTGTTTCTACCTCTAAAGGTGTTATGACTGATCGTGCAGCGCGCCAGGCTGGTCTTGGTGGCGAAATTATCTGCTACGTAGCCTAATCGGAGGAAAAAATGTCTCGTGTTGCTAAAGCACCGGTCGTTGTTCCTGCCGGCGTTGACGTAAAAATCAACGGTCAGGTTATTACGATCAAAGGTAAAAACGGCGAGCTGACTCGTACTCTCAACGATGCTGTTGAAGTTAAACATGCAGATAATACCCTGACCTTCGGTCCGCGTGATGGTTACGCAGACGGTTGGGCACAGGCTGGTACCGCGCGTGCCCTGCTGAACTCAATGGTTATCGGTGTTACCGAAGGCTTCACTAAGAAGCTGCAGCTGGTTGGTGTAGGTTACCGTGCAGCGGTTAAAGGCAATGTGATTAACCTGTCTCTGGGTTTCTCTCATCCTGTTGACCATCAGCTGCCTGCGGGTATCACTGCTGAATGTCCGACTCAGACTGAAATCGTGCTGAAAGGCGCTGATAAGCAGGTGATCGGCCAGGTTGCAGCGGATCTGCGCGCCTACCGTCGTCCTGAGCCTTACAAAGGCAAGGGTGTTCGTTACGCCGACGAAGTCGTGCGTACCAAAGAGGCTAAGAAGAAGTAAGGTAACACTATGGATAAGAAATCTGCTCGTATCCGTCGTGCGACCCGCGCACGCCGCAAGCTCCAGGAGCTGGGCGCAACTCGCCTGGTGGTACATCGTACCCCGCGTCACATTTACGCACAGGTAATTGCACCGAACGGTTCTGAAGTTCTGGTAGCTGCTTCTACTGTAGAAAAAGCTATCGCTGAACAACTGAAGTACACCGGTAACAAAGACGCGGCTGCAGCTGTGGGTAAAGCTGTCGCTGAACGCGCTCTGGAAAAAGGCATCAAAGATGTATCCTTTGACCGTTCCGGGTTCCAATATCATGGTCGTGTCCAGGCACTGGCAGATGCTGCCCGTGAAGCTGGCCTTCAGTTCTAAGGTAGAGGTGTAAGATGGCTCACATCGAAAAACAAGCTGGCGAACTGCAGGAAAAGCTGATCGCGGTAAACCGCGTATCTAAAACCGTTAAAGGTGGTCGTATTTTCTCCTTCACAGCTCTGACTGTAGTTGGCGATGGTAACGGTCGCGTTGGTTTTGGTTACGGTAAAGCGCGTGAAGTTCCAGCAGCGATCCAGAAAGCGATGGAAAAAGCCCGTCGCAATATGATTAACGTCGCGCTGAATAACGGCACTCTGCAACACCCTGTTAAAGGTGTTCATACGGGTTCTCGCGTATTCATGCAGCCGGCTTCCGAAGGTACCGGTATCATCGCCGGTGGTGCAATGCGCGCCGTTCTGGAAGTCGCTGGGGTTCATAACGTTCTGGCTAAAGCGTATGGTTCCACCAACCCGATTAACGTGGTTCGTGCAACTATCGATGGCCTGGAAAATATGAATTCTCCAGAAATGGTCGCTGCCAAGCGTGGTAAATCCGTTGAAGAAATTCTGGGGAAATAAACCATGGCAAAGACTATTAAAATTACTCAAACCCGCAGTGCAATCGGTCGTCTGCCGAAACACAAGGCAACGCTGCTTGGCCTGGGTCTGCGTCGTATTGGTCACACCGTAGAGCGCGAGGATACTCCTGCTATTCGCGGTATGATCAACGCGGTTTCCTTCATGGTTAAAGTTGAGGAGTAAGAGATGCGTTTAAATACTCTGTCTCCGGCCGAAGGCTCCAAAAAGGCGGGTAAACGCCTGGGTCGTGGTATCGGTTCTGGCCTCGGTAAAACCGGTGGTCGTGGTCACAAAGGTCAGAAGTCTCGTTCTGGCGGTGGCGTACGTCGCGGTTTCGAGGGTGGTCAGATGCCTCTGTACCGTCGTCTGCCGAAATTCGGCTTCACTTCTCGTAAAGCAGCGATTACAGCCGAAGTTCGTCTGTCTGACCTGGCTAAAGTAGAAGGCGGTGTTGTAGACCTGAACACGCTGAAAGCGGCTAACATTATCGGTATCCAGATCGAGTTCGCGAAAGTGATCCTGGCTGGCGAAGTAACTACTCCGGTAACTGTTCGTGGCCTGCGTGTTACTAAAGGCGCTCGTGCTGCTATCGAAGCTGCTGGCGGTAAAATCGAGGAATAAGTAGCAGATGGCTAAACAACCGGGATTAGATTTTCAAAGTGCCAAAGGTGGCTTAGGCGAGCTGAAACGCAGACTGCTGTTTGTTATCGGTGCGCTGATTGTGTTCCGTATTGGCTCTTTTATTCCGATCCCTGGTATTGATGCCGCTGTACTTGCCAAACTGCTTGAGCAACAGCGAGGCACCATCATTGAAATGTTTAACATGTTCTCTGGTGGTGCTCTCAGCCGTGCTTCTATCTTTGCTCTGGGGATCATGCCGTATATTTCGGCATCGATCATTATCCAGCTGCTGACGGTGGTTCACCCAACGTTGGCAGAAATTAAGAAAGAAGGGGAGTCTGGTCGTCGTAAGATCAGCCAGTACACCCGCTACGGTACTCTGGTGCTGGCAATATTCCAGTCGATCGGTATTGCTACCGGTCTGCCGAATATGCCTGGTATGCAAGGCCTGGTCATTAACCCGGGCTTTGCATTCTACTTCACCGCTGTTGTAAGTCTGGTCACAGGAACCATGTTCCTGATGTGGTTGGGCGAACAGATTACTGAACGAGGTATCGGCAACGGTATTTCAATCATTATCTTCGCCGGTATTGTCGCGGGACTCCCGCCAGCCATTGCCCATACTATCGAGCAAGCGCGTCAAGGCGACCTGCACTTCCTCGTGTTGCTGTTGGTTGCAGTATTAGTATTTGCAGTGACGTTCTTTGTTGTATTTGTTGAGCGTGGTCAACGCCGCATTGTGGTAAACTACGCGAAACGTCAGCAAGGTCGTCGTGTCTATGCTGCACAGAGCACACATTTACCGCTGAAAGTGAATATGGCGGGGGTAATCCCGGCAATCTTCGCTTCCAGTATTATTCTGTTCCCGGCGACCATCGCGTCATGGTTCGGGGGCGGTACTGGTTGGAACTGGCTGACAACAATTTCGCTGTATTTGCAGCCTGGGCAACCGCTTTATGTGTTACTCTATGCGTCTGCAATCATCTTCTTCTGTTTCTTCTACACGGCGTTGGTTTTCAACCCGCGTGAAACAGCAGATAACCTGAAGAAGTCCGGTGCATTTGTACCAGGAATTCGTCCGGGAGAGCAAACGGCGAAGTATATCGATAAAGTAATGACCCGCCTGACCCTGGTTGGTGCGCTGTACATTACCTTTATCTGCCTGATCCCGGAGTTCATGCGTGATGCAATGAAAGTACCGTTCTACTTCGGTGGGACCTCACTGCTTATCGTTGTTGTCGTGATTATGGACTTTATGGCTCAAGTGCAAACTCTGATGATGTCCAGTCAGTATGAGTCTGCATTGAAGAAGGCGAACCTGAAAGGCTACGGCCGATAATTGGTCGCCCGAGAAGTTACGGAGAGTAAAAATGAAAGTTCGTGCTTCCGTCAAGAAATTATGCCGTAACTGCAAAATCGTTAAGCGTGATGGTGTCATCCGTGTGATTTGCAGTGCCGAGCCGAAGCATAAACAGCGCCAAGGCTGATTTTTTCGCATATTTTTCTTGCAAAGTTGGGTTGAGCTGGCTAGATTAGCCAGCCAATCTTTTGTATGTCTGTGCGTTTCCATTTGAGTATCCTGAAAACGGGCTTTTCAGCATGGAACGTACATATTAAATAGTAGGAGTGCATAGTGGCCCGTATAGCAGGCATTAACATTCCTGATCATAAGCATGCCGTAATCGCATTAACTTCGATTTATGGCGTCGGCAAGACCCGTTCTAAAGCCATCCTGGCTGCAGCGGGTATCGCTGAAGATGTTAAGATCAGTGAGCTGTCTGAAGGACAAATCGACACGCTGCGTGACGAAGTTGCCAAATTTGTCGTTGAAGGTGATCTGCGCCGTGAAATCAGCATGAGCATCAAGCGCCTGATGGATCTTGGTTGCTATCGCGGTTTGCGTCATCGTCGTGGTCTCCCGGTTCGCGGTCAGCGTACCAAGACCAACGCACGTACCCGTAAGGGTCCGCGCAAACCGATCAAGAAATAATCGGGGTGATTGAATAATGGCAAAGGCACCAATTCGTGCACGTAAACGTGTAAGAAAACAAGTCTCTGACGGCGTGGCTCATATCCATGCTTCTTTCAACAACACCATCGTGACTATCACTGATCGTCAGGGTAACGCGTTGGGTTGGGCAACAGCCGGTGGTTCCGGTTTCCGTGGTTCTCGCAAATCCACTCCGTTTGCAGCTCAGGTTGCAGCAGAGCGTTGCGCTGACGCCGTGAAAGAATACGGCATCAAGAATCTGGAAGTTATGGTTAAAGGTCCGGGTCCAGGCCGCGAATCTACTATTCGTGCTCTGAACGCCGCAGGTTTCCGCATCACTAACATTACTGATGTGACTCCGATCCCTCATAACGGTTGTCGTCCGCCGAAAAAACGTCGCGTATAACGCCTCGTTTTCCAGGTTTGTTGGAGAAAGAAAATGGCAAGATATTTGGGTCCTAAGCTCAAGCTGAGCCGTCGTGAGGGCACCGACTTATTCCTTAAGTCTGGCGTTCGCGCGATCGATACCAAGTGTAAAATTGAACAAGCTCCTGGCCAGCACGGTGCGCGTAAACCGCGTCTGTCTGACTATGGTGTGCAGTTGCGTGAAAAGCAAAAAGTTCGCCGTATCTATGGTGTGCTGGAGCGTCAGTTCCGTAACTACTACAAAGAAGCAGCACGTCTGAAAGGCAACACCGGTGAAAACCTGTTGGCTCTGCTGGAAGGTCGTCTGGACAACGTTGTATACCGTATGGGCTTCGGTGCCACTCGTGCAGAAGCACGTCAGCTGGTTAGCCATAAAGCAATTATGGTAAACGGTCGTGTTGTTAACATCGCTTCTTATCAGGTTAGTCCGAATGACGTTGTAAGCATTCGTGAGAAAGCGAAGAAGCAGTCTCGCGTGAAAGCCGCTCTGGAGCTGGCTGAGCAGCGTGAAAAGCCAACCTGGCTGGAAGTTGATGCTGGCAAGATGGAAGGTACGTTTAAGCGTAAGCCGGAGCGTTCTGATCTGTCTGCGGACATTAACGAACACCTGATCGTCGAGCTTTACTCCAAGTAAAGCTTAGTACCAAAGAGAGGACACAATGCAGGGTTCTGTGACAGAGTTTCTAAAACCGCGCCTGGTTGATATCGAGCAAATGAGTTCGACGCACGCCAAGGTGACCCTTGAGCCTTTAGAGCGTGGCTTTGGCCATACTCTGGGTAACGCACTGCGCCGTATTCTGCTCTCATCGATGCCGGGTTGCGCGGTGACCGAGGTTGAGATTGATGGTGTACTACATGAGTACAGCACCAAAGAAGGCGTTCAGGAAGATATCCTGGAAATCCTGCTCAACCTGAAAGGGCTGGCGGTGAGAGTTCAGGGCAAAGATGAAGTTATTCTTACCTTGAATAAATCTGGCATTGGCCCTGTGACTGCAGCCGATATCACCCACGACGGTGATGTCGAAATCGTCAAGCCGCAGCACGTGATCTGCCACCTGACCGATGAGAACGCGTCTATTAGCATGCGTATCAAAGTTCAGCGCGGTCGTGGTTATGTGCCGGCTTCTACCCGAATTCATTCGGAAGAAGATGAGCGCCCAATCGGCCGTCTGCTGGTCGACGCATGCTACAGCCCTGTGGAGCGTATTGCCTACAATGTTGAAGCAGCGCGTGTAGAACAGCGTACCGACCTGGACAAGCTGGTCATCGAAATGGAAACCAACGGCACAATCGATCCTGAAGAGGCGATTCGTCGTGCGGCAACCATTCTGGCTGAACAACTGGAAGCTTTCGTTGACTTACGTGATGTACGTCAGCCTGAAGTGAAAGAAGAGAAACCAGAGTTCGATCCGATCCTGCTGCGCCCTGTTGACGATCTGGAATTGACTGTCCGCTCTGCTAACTGCCTTAAAGCAGAAGCTATCCACTATATCGGTGATCTGGTACAGCGTACCGAGGTTGAGCTCCTTAAAACGCCTAACCTTGGTAAAAAATCTCTTACTGAGATTAAAGACGTGCTGGCTTCCCGTGGACTGTCTCTGGGCATGCGCCTGGAAAACTGGCCACCGGCAAGCATCGCTGACGAGTAACCGGATCACAGGTTAAGGTTTTACTGAGAAGGATAAGGTCATGCGCCATCGTAAGAGTGGTCGTCAACTGAACCGCAACAGCAGCCATCGCCAGGCTATGTTCCGCAATATGGCAGGTTCACTGGTTCGTCATGAAATCATCAAGACGACTCTGCCTAAAGCGAAAGAGCTGCGCCGCGTAGTTGAGCCGCTGATTACTCTTGCCAAGACTGATAGCGTTGCTAATCGTCGTCTGGCATTCGCCCGTACTCGTGATAACGAGATCGTGGCAAAACTGTTTAACGAACTGGGCCCGCGTTTCGCGAGCCGTGCCGGTGGTTACACTCGTATTCTGAAGTGTGGCTTCCGTGCAGGCGACAACGCGCCGATGGCTTACATCGAGCTGGTTGATCGTTCAGAGAAAGCAGAAGCTGCTGCAGAGTAATCTGAAGCAACGTAAAAAAACCCGCCCCGGCGGGTTTTTTTATACCCGTAGTATCCCCACTTATCTACAATAGCTGTACTCTTTTTGTTCATCCCCTGGAGTATTTATGTGGTTACTTGACCAGTGGGCAGAGCGCCATATAGCAGAAGCGCAAGCGAAAGGTGAGTTTGATAACCTACCTGGTAGCGGCGAACCATTAATCCTGGATGATGATTCCCACGTGCCACCAGAATTACGTGCGGGGTATCGCTTGTTGAAGAATGCTGGTTGCTTACCGCCAGAACTTGAGCAACGGAGGGAAGCAATTCATCTTATGGATATCCTCGAAGGTATCCGTCACGATGATCCGCAATATCAAGAGATTAGTCGTCGATTGTCATTACTGGAGTTAAAGCTGCGACAAGCAGGATTGAGTACCGATTTTTTACGCGGCGATTATGCTGACAAGTTGTTGAATAAAATCAACGATAACTAGTGGAGTATGTATGTATCGCATTGGTGAGCTGGCAAAAATGGCGGAAGTAACACCCGACACGATTCGTTATTACGAAAAGCAGCAGATGATGGAGCATGAAGTACGTACCGAAGGTGGGTTTCGCCTGTATACCGAAAGCGATCTCCAGCGATTGAAATTTATCCGCCATGCCAGACAACTTGGTTTCAGTCTGGAGTCGATCCGCGAGTTGCTGTCGATCCGTATCGATCCTGAGCACCATACCTGTCAGGAGTCAAAAGGCATTGTGCAGGAAAGATTACAGGAAGTGGAAGCACGGATAGCCGAGTTGCAGAGTATGCAGCGTTCCCTCCAACGCCTTAACGATGCCTGTTGTGGGACCGCCCATAGCAGTGTTTATTGCTCGATTCTTGAAGCCCTTGAACAAGGGGCGAGTGGCATTAAGAGTGGTTGTTGATTTTTTGCACTGGCGGGATTACACTCGCGCCGTTAAATAACCAACTGGAGTTTTTATGAGCCGATATCAGCATACTAAAGGACAGATAAAAGATAATGCGATAGAAGCATTGCTACATGATCCTTTATTCCGACAGCGTGTAGAGAAAAATAAGAAGGGGAAAGGTAGTTACATGCGGAAAGGAAAACATGGCAATCGGGGAAACTGGGAGGCCAGTGGCAAGAAAGTAAATCACTTTTTTACCACTGGCCTTCTGCTTTCAGGGGCTTTTTAAGAGCGGTTATTCTGCTCTTTCAGCAAATCACGAATTTCTGTCAGTAATACTTCTTCTTTAGTTGGCGCTGGCGCGGCTGCCGGTTCTTCTTTCTTACGATTCAGTTTGTTGATTAGCTTAATTGCCATGAAGATGGCAAAGGCCACAATCAGAAAATCAAAGACGTTTTGAATGAAGACACCGTAATGCATCACAACAGCAGGGATATCCCCCTGCGCATCGCGTAGCGTGACAGCAAACTGTTTAAAATCGATCCCGCCAATTAATAAGCCCAGAGGAGGCATGATGATATCGGCAACCAGTGAAGAGACAATCTTCCCGAATGCCGCACCGATAATGACACCCACCGCCAAATCCACTACGTTCCCGCGCATCGCAAATTCGCGAAATTCTTTAATAATGCTCATGTTATTCTCCCTATGAAGCCGACAACCATAAGTCTAACAAATGTTAAGCCATTTTCCTGCCAGGAATGAATTTAATTAATCCTTGAGAATCAAAGGGAAATAATAAGGCGTCATAAGACGCCTTATTAATTACAAAAAGAAAGGACTTGGCTGGAAGAGTCTTTCGACGTCGGTAATAAACTTTTTATCTGTGAGGAACATAATTACATGATCGCCTTGCTCAATACGCAGATTGTCATTGGCAATCATCACATCATTGCCGCGTACTACAGCACCAATAATCGTTCCTGGCGGTAGCTTGATTTCGTCAATGACTCTGCCGACAACGCGTGAGGTGCTTTCATCACCGTGAGCAACGGCTTCAATAGCTTCTGCTACGCCGCGGCGCAATGAGGAAACACCAACAATATCTGCTTTTCGCACATGGCTAAGCAACGCAGAGATGGTCGCTTGTTGCGGTGAAATTGCAATATCGATCACGCTCCCCTGAACCAGATCCACATAAGCGCGACGCTGGATCAATACCATCACCTTTTTCGCGCCCATACGTTTGGCGAGCATGGCGGACATAATATTGGCCTCGTCATCGTTGGTGACGGCAATAAACAGATCAACTTGATCGATGTGCTCTTCAGCCAGCAGTTCCTGATCCGATGCATCACCAAAAAAGACGATCGTATTCTGCAGCTTTTCCGCCAGCTCGGCAGCGCGCTGTTGATTACGCTCGATGAGTTTGACGCTGTAATCTTTTTCCAGACGACGCGCCAGCCCTGCACCGATATTACCGCCGCCAACCAGCATGATCCGCTTATACGGTTTTTCCAGACGTTGCAATTCACTCATCACCGCGCGGATGTGTTGCGAAGCGGCAATAAAGAACACTTCATCACCAGCTTCAACAATGGTCGAACCTTGCGGACGAATAGGGCGATCGTGGCGGAAAATGGCTGCCACACGAGTATCGATATGCGGCATATGTTCGCGCATGGTCGAAAGTGCATTACCAATCAGTGGGCCGCCATAATAGGCTTTAACCACAGCCAGGCTGACTTTACCCTCAGCGAAGTTCACTACCTGCAGCGCGCCGGGATACTCAATCAGTCGGTAAATATTATCGATAACCAGCTGCTCTGGTGCGATCAGATGATCAATCGGTACAGCATCTGAATGAAATAGCTTATCGGCATCGCGCACGTAGTCTGGTGAGCGGATACGAGCGATGCGATTAGGGGTGTTGAAAAGTGAGTAGGCTACCTGGCAGGCAACCATATTGGTTTCATCTGAACTGGTTACAGCAACCAGCATATCGGCGTCGTCGGCACCTGCCTCCCGCAATACGCGTGGATGAGAGCCATGCCCCTGCACGACTCGCAGGTCAAATTTATCCTGCAAGGTCCGCAGACGCTCACCGTTGGTATCGACAACAGTAATATCGTTGTTCTCGCCAACCAGGTTTTCCGCCAGTGTGCCGCCAACCTGGCCGGCACCCAGAATGATAATTTTCATCAGTCGCGACCCGTTATCTCATCACTTTTTGATTAGCTTAGCGTAAAAGAAGCCGTCGCCCTCTTCGGCACCAGGCAGATTTTGCTTACCTGGTTGTTCTGGTGTTCCGGTTTCGCAAAGCATTGCATCTTCTGTGCGTTGCAGAAAGGCTTTAATTTGTTGGCTATTCTCTTCCGGTAACACTGAACAGGTGGCATAGACCAGGGTTCCACCGGATTTTAAATGCGGCCAGATGGCGTCGAGAATTTCAGACTGCAACTGCGCGAGTTCAGGGATATCGCGATCGCGACGTAACCATTTAATATCCGGATGGCGACGAATCACACCGGTTGCTGAACAAGGCGCATCTAATAAAATGCGATCAAACTGTTGCTCGCCACACCATTGGGAAGGGTAGCGGCCATCACCTTGTTTCACGGTCGCCTTCATACCAAGGCGTTTTAAATTGTCGTAAACGCGAGAGAGGCGCTGTTCGTCAATATCAACCGCAACAACCTGCGCTTCTGGTGCCACCTCAAGGATATGCGTTGTTTTACCGCCGGGGGCAGCGCAAAGATCCAGAATGTGTTCACCGTTTTGTGGCGCAAGCCAGGCCATGCAACCTTGTGCTGATGCATCCTGAACGGTAACCCATCCTTCTTCAAAACCTGGTAGCACATGAACAGGTGCAGGTGTTTCCAGCCGTACAGCATCAGGGTAATCCGCATGCGGGAAACCTTTCATTCCTGCTTCATCCAGCAATGCAAGCCAGCTGTCGCGGGAATGATGCGTACGATTAACGCGCAGCCACATTGGCGGACGCTGGTTATTGGCTTCAATGATGGATTGCCATTGCTCTGGATACGCTTTTTGCAGACGCTTCAGCAACCAGGAAGGATGCAGATAACGTGCATCACTGGCATTAAACTCGGCTAATAACTCTTCTTGCTGACGCTGGAACTGGCGTAATACGCCGTTAATCAACCCTTTAAGTTGCGGACGCTTAATTGCGACAGCACCTTCAACCGTTTCAGCCAGCGCAGCATGAGGTGGAATGCGGGTATAAAGCAGTTGATACAAACCAACCATAATCAGGTAATGCACAGTGCGCTGTTTGCCGGTCATCGGACGGGCCATTAACTTATTAATCAGCCAGTCTAACTGTGAAAGCGTACGCAGTACGCCAAAGCACAATTCTTGAAGAAGTGCTTTGTCTTTATCGGAAACTTTTTGCTGGAGCGGTGGCAGAATGTTGCTTAATGATTGCCCTTGCTCGACGACTTGTTCAACGGCCTGTGCCGCCATGCTACGTAAATTACGTTGTTTTTTCATAAGTATAAAAATGCCCGGCAAGACCGGGCTTAGAAGAGTGGACTATCAGACCAGACGGTTGCCCGGAACAAACCATTCCCGACGAGAATTCAGGAGGTCTTGCGCGCTCATCGCTTTCTTACCCGCAGGTTGTAACGAGAGCAGGTTCAGGATGCCACCACCCGTCGCAACCTGAATGCCTTGTTTATTGGCTTCAAGGATCGTTCCTGGTGCAGCGTTGGTTGCCGTATCAATGACCGACGCTTTCCAGACTTTAACCGGCTGTCCTTCAATTTCCAGCCAGCTCATTGGCCATGGATTGAAAGCGCGAATGCAGCGTTCAAGCTGCGCTGCCGAAAGCGACCAGTCAATACGCGCTTCTTCTTTACTCAACTTTTCGGCGTAAGTGACAAGAGTTTCGTCCTGAACTTCTGGTTTCGCCGTGCCGTCTGCCAGTTGTTTCAATGTGGTGATAAGCCCTTGTGGGCCAAGCTCTGCCAGCTTGTCGTACAGCGTACCACTGGTATCTTCTGCAGTAATCGGGCAGGAGAGCTTATAGAGCATGTCACCGGTGTCTAAACCAACATCCATTTGCATAATGGTCACACCAGTTTCTGCATCACCCGCCCATAGTGAGCGTTGGATTGGTGCAGCACCGCGCCAGCGTGGCAGCAGTGAACCATGAACGTTGATACAGCCAAGACGCGGCATCTCCAGCACAGCTTTCGGCAGAATTAAACCATAGGCGACGACGACCATAACATCAGCCTGCAGGTCGGCGACCAGTTGCTGGTTTTCTTGTGGACGCAGGGAAACAGGTTGAAAAACGGGCAGACCTTTTTCCTCAGCCAGAACTTTAACCGGGCTGGGCATCAGTTTTTTACCGCGTCCTGCCGGTCGGTCTGGCTGGGTGAACACGCCAACGACGTTATGACCAGAAGACAACAGCGCGTCGAGATGACGCGCTGCAAAGTCAGGTGTACCCGCAAAAATAATACGTAGTGATTCTGACACGTTAATTCTTATCCTTAAGCCCGGGCTTTCAGACGATCCAGTTTTTCAACTTTCTGACGAATACGTTGTTGTTTCAGCGGTGACAGATAATCCATAAACAGTTTGCCGACCAGGTGATCCATCTCATGCTGAATACAGATGGCTAACAGACCGTCTGCTTCCAGTTCAAATGGTTTACCGTCGCGGTCCAGGGCGCGAATTTTAACTTTCTCTGCGCGTGGCACTAAAGCACGTTGTTCAGGGATCGACAGGCAACCTTCTTCAATGCCTGTTTCGCCGCTTTTTTCTAAAAGCTCCGGATTGATTAACACCAGCCGTTCGTCACGGTTTTCCGAAACATCAATAACAATGATACGTTGATGGATATCAACTTGGGTTGCCGCCAGGCCAATACCTTCTTCTGCGTACATCGTCTCGAACATATCATCGACGATACGCTGAATTTCTGCATTCACTTCTTCTACCGGTTTAGCAACTTTGCGAAGCCGCTCGTCCGGAATATGTAACACTTGCAAAACTGACATAAATCTCCAGAGATGTGTTCAGGAGTTAGAAAGATTATTTCTTCTATTCTAGACAAATCCCCCTCTGATTGACAGCATCACTGACCAATCGCAAAGATTGCTAAGACTGCTTATGGCAGGGAGATAAGGATGGTCGATACAGAAATTTGGCTGCGTTTAATGAGCGTCAGCAGCTTGTACGGCGATGATATGGTCCGTATAGCTCACTGGCTGGCAAAACAGTCGCATATTGATGCGGTTGTATTGCAGCAAACAGGGCTTACATTGCGGCAGGCACAACGCTTTCTTTCATTTCCGCCAAAGAGTATTGAGAGCTCACTTTGTTGGTTGAATCAACCAAACCATCATTTAATCTCAGCGGATAGTGAATTTTATCCTTCCCAACTTCTGGCGACAGCAGATTACCCCGGTGCGCTGTTTGTTGCTGGAGAACTGCGCGCATTGCATTCATTTCAGCTTGCTGTAGTGGGGAGTCGGGCGCATTCATGGTATGGCGAACGCTGGGGACGATTATTTTGCGAAACTCTGGCGACGCGTGGAGTGACAATTACGAGTGGACTGGCGCGAGGAATCGATGGTGTGGCGCATAAAGCGGCCTTGCAGGTGAATGGCGTCAGCATTGCTGTATTGGGGAATGGACTTAATACCATTCATCCCCGCCGCCATGCCCGGCTGGCTACCAGTCTGCTTGAACATGGCGGAGCTCTCGTCTCGGAATTTCCCCTCGATGTTCCACCTCTTGCTTACAATTTCCCGCGAAGAAATCGCATTATCAGTGGTCTAAGTAAAGGTGTACTTGTGGTGGAAGCTGCTTTGCGCAGTGGTTCGCTGGTGACAGCGCGTTGTGCGCTTGAACAGGGGCGAGAAGTTTTTGCCTTGCCAGGTCCAATAGGGAATCCGGGAAGCGAAGGGCCTCACTGGTTAATAAAACAAGGTGCGATTCTTGTGACGGAACCGGAAGAAATTCTGGAAAACTTGCAATTTGGATTGCACTGGTTGCCAGACGCGCCTGAAAATTCATTTTATTCACCAGATCAGGAAGACGTGGCATTGCCATTTCCTGAGCTCCTGGCTAACGTAGGAGATGAGGTAACACCTGTTGACGTCGTCGCTGAACGTGCCGGCCAACCTGTGCCAGAGGTAGTTACTCAACTACTCGAACTGGAGTTAGCAGGATGGATCGCAGCTGTACCCGGCGGCTATGTCCGATTGAGGAGGGCATGCCATGTTCGACGTACTAATGTATTTGTTTGAAACCTATATTCACACAGAAGCTGAGTTGCGTGTGGATCAAGACAAACTTGAACAGGATCTTACCGACGCAGGATTTGATCGAGAAGATATCTACAATGCCCTGCTTTGGCTGGAAAAGCTTGCGGATTATCAGGAAGGACTGGCAGAACCGATGCAACTGGCCTCTGATCCACTCTCCATGCGTATTTATACCCCTGAAGAGTGTGAAAGACTGGATGCCAGCTGTCGTGGTTTTCTGCTTTTCCTTGAGCAAATTCAGGTGCTTAACCTTGAAACCCGTGAAATGGTGATAGAGCGAGTGCTCGCGCTGGATACCGCTGAGTTCGACCTGGAAGACCTGAAATGGGTAATCCTGATGGTGTTGTTCAATATTCCGGGCTGCGAAAATGCGTACCAGCAAATGGAAGAATTACTCTTTGAAGTGAATGAAGGTATGCTGCATTAATCATTTCTTTAATTCAGCATAAGTTGTTATGGCGAAATCAGCACTGTTCACGGTGCGTAATAATGAGTCCTGCCCAAAGTGCGGGGCTGAACTGGTTATTCGATCCGGGAAACACGGTCCGTTTCTTGGATGCTCACAGTATCCGGCGTGTGACTACGTCCGTCCTCTGAAATCTTCAGCGGATGGACATATCGTCAAAGTTCTGGAGGGGCAGATTTGCCCTGCATGCGGCGCAAATCTGGTCTTACGCCAGGGGCGCTTTGGTATGTTTGTTGGTTGCAGTAACTATCCTGAATGCGATCATACCGAACTTATCGATAAACCGGACGAAACAGCAATTACCTGTCCTCAATGTCGGACGGGCCATCTGGTCCAGCGCCGCTCCCGTTATGGCAAAACATTTCATTCCTGTGATCGCTACCCGGAGTGTCAATTTGCCATTAACTTCAAACCTATAGCCGGAGAATGCCCTGAGTGTCATTATCCGCTACTCATCGAAAAGAAAACCGCGCAGGGTGTAAAACACTTTTGTGCCAGTAAACAATGTGGAAAGCCGGTTTCGGCGGAATAATAACGTGAATAATAACCTGCAAGGAGACGCTATCGCAGCTGCGATAGATGTCCTCAATGAAGAACGTGTCATCGCCTATCCCACGGAAGCCGTTTTCGGTGTCGGGTGCGATCCTGATAGCGAAACAGCAGTGATGAGACTGTTGGAACTAAAACAGCGTCCGGTTGATAAGGGGCTGATTTTAATCGCGGCAAATTACGAGCAGCTTAAACCCTATATTGATGACTGCATGCTGACTGATGCGCAGCGTGAAACCATTTTTTCTCGCTGGCCAGGTCCCGTCACCTTTGTCTTTCCCGCGCCTGCGACAACACCGCGCTGGTTGACAGGCCGCTTTGATTCGCTTGCTGTACGAGTCACCGACCATCCGTTGGTGGTTGCTTTGTGCCAGGCTTATGGTAAACCGCTGGTTTCTACCAGTGCCAACTTGAGTGGATTGCCGCCTTGTCGAACAGTAGACGAAGTTCGCGCACAATTTGGCGCAGCGTTTCCGGTTGTGCCTGGTGAAACGGGAGGGCGTTTAAATCCTTCAGAAATCCGCGATGCCCTGACGGGTGAACTGTTTCGACAGGGGTAACATAATGGAAAACTATGCTGTTTTTGGTAATCCAATAGCCCACAGCAAATCGCCATTCATTCATCAGCAATTTGCTCAGCAATTGAATATTGAACATCCCTATGGGCGCGTGCTGGCACCTATCAATGATTTCATTAACACACTGAACGCTTTCTTTAGTGCTGGTGGTAAAGGAGCGAATGTGACGGTGCCTTTTAAAGAAGAGGCCTTTGCCAGAGCTGATGAACTTACTGAACGGGCAGCGTTGGCTGGTGCTGTTAATACCCTCAAGCGGTTAGAAGATGGACGCCTGCTGGGTGACAATACCGATGGCGTAGGCTTGTTAAGCGATCTGGAACGTCTGTCTTTTATCCGCCCAGGTTTACGTATTCTACTCATCGGCGCTGGTGGGGCGTCTCGTGGTGTATTACTTCCACTCCTTTCTCTGGACTGCGCGGTGACAATCACTAATCGGACGGTATCCCGCGCGGAAGAGTTGGCTAAATTGTTTGCGCACACGGGCAGTATTCAGGCGTTGGGTATGGACGAACTGGAGGGGCATGAGTTCGATCTCATTATTAATGCAACATCCAGTGGCATCAGTGGTGATATTCCCGCGATCCCGGCATCGCTCATTCATTCAGGCATGTGTTGCTATGACAT
This sequence comes from Escherichia sp. KS167_9B, assembly GCF_030295215.1. Classification (NCBI taxonomy): domain Bacteria; kingdom Pseudomonadati; phylum Pseudomonadota; class Gammaproteobacteria; order Enterobacterales; family Enterobacteriaceae; genus Escherichia; species Escherichia sp. KS167_9B. Next base: position 3,995,584 of record NZ_AP025754.1, on the reverse strand, counting down.
GTTCTATCAGAAAGGAAAAACACCTTTTCTGGCATGGTGTGAGCTGCGAGGTTCAAAGCGTAATGCGGATGGATTGGGGATGCTGGTGGCACAGGCGGCTCATGCCTTTCTTCTCTGGCACGGTGTTCTGCCTGACATAGAACCAGTTATAAAGCAATTGCAGGAGGAGTTGTCCGCGTGAATCAGGCCATCCAGTTTCCGGACAGGGAAGAGTGGAACGAGAGTAAAAAATGCGTTTGTTTTCCCGCTCTTGTAAATGGTATGCAGCTCACTTGCGCTATTACTGGAGAGAGTCTGGCGAACCGCTTTGCAGGAGATACGCCAGAACAGTGGTTAGCGAGTTTTCGTCAGCATCGCTGGGACCTGGAAGAAGAAGCAGAAAGCTTGATTCAGGATCAAAGCGAAGATGATCAAGGTTGGGTTTGGTTACCCTGATCCAGATACTCGTCCTTCCATTTCACGTAGTTATTCGCGGAATAGCGTAACCCGGCCTTCTCTTCATCACTTAACGGGCGGATCTGTTTGACGGGGCTACCGAGATACAGATATCCGCTCTCCAGCCGTTTATTTTGTGGGACCAGGCTACCCGCACCAATCATCACATCATCTTCTACTATTGCACCATCAAGTAAAATTGATGCCATCCCAACCAACACTCGATTGCCAATGGTACAGCCGTGGAGCATCACCTTATGACCAACAGTGACATCTTCGCCAATGGTTAATGGGTTGCCATCTGGGTTGTATGAGGACTTATGGGTGACATGCAACATACTGCCATCCTGGATATTGGTGCGTGCTCCAATCTGTACATAATGTACATCACCACGAATCACAACGAGTGGCCAGATCCCCACATCATCAGCCAAACGAACGTCACCGATCACTACACTACTATCGTCGATCATTACGCGCTGACCGATTTGTGGAAAAAGATCGCGGTATGGGCGTAAAACATCAGACATACTCACCTCAACAATAAATGATTTCCTAATGACTTTGGGTGCATTATTGGCCTAGTGCAAGTCTTTTAGTATGCAAAAAAGCACCGTTTTGTGTGCGAATGCAGCAAAAAGGGTGAAAAAACAACAAACAGAAAAAAAGATCAAAAAAGTACTTGTGCAAAAAATTGGGATCCCTATAATGCGCCTCCGTTGAGACGACAACGTGAAACACTTCACAAGATGGTCGTAACAACAAAGAGAAAAAATCCTGAAATTCAGGGTTGACTCTGAAAGAGGAAAGCGTAATATACGCCACCTCGCGACAGTGAGCTGAAAGCCGCGTCGCAACTGCTCTTTAACAATTTATCAGACAATCTGTGTGGGCACTCGAAGATACGGATTCTTAACGTCGCAAGACGAAAAATGAATACCAAGTCTCAAGAGTGAACACGTAATTCATTACGAAGTTTAATTCTTTGAGCATCAAACTTTTAAATTGAAGAGTTTGATCATGGCTCAGATTGAACGCTGGCGGCAGGCCTAACACATGCAAGTCGAACGGTAACAGGAAGCAGCTTGCTGCTTTGCTGACGAGTGGCGGACGGGTGAGTAATGTCTGGGAAACTGCCTGATGGAGGGGGATAACTACTGGAAACGGTAGCTAATACCGCATAACGTCGCAAGACCAAAGAGGGGGACCTTCGGGCCTCTTGCCATCGGATGTGCCCAGATGGGATTAGCTAGTAGGTGGGGTAACGGCTCACCTAGGCGACGATCCCTAGCTGGTCTGAGAGGATGACCAGCCACACTGGAACTGAGACACGGTCCAGACTCCTACGGGAGGCAGCAGTGGGGAATATTGCACAATGGGCGCAAGCCTGATGCAGCCATGCCGCGTGTATGAAGAAGGCCTTCGGGTTGTAAAGTACTTTCAGCGGGGAGGAAGGGAGTAAAGTTAATACCTTTGCTCATTGACGTTACCCGCAGAAGAAGCACCGGCTAACTCCGTGCCAGCAGCCGCGGTAATACGGAGGGTGCAAGCGTTAATCGGAATTACTGGGCGTAAAGCGCACGCAGGCGGTTTGTTAAGTCAGATGTGAAATCCCCGGGCTCAACCTGGGAACTGCATCTGATACTGGCAAGCTTGAGTCTCGTAGAGGGGGGTAGAATTCCAGGTGTAGCGGTGAAATGCGTAGAGATCTGGAGGAATACCGGTGGCGAAGGCGGCCCCCTGGACGAAGACTGACGCTCAGGTGCGAAAGCGTGGGGAGCAAACAGGATTAGATACCCTGGTAGTCCACGCCGTAAACGATGTCGACTTGGAGGTTGTGCCCTTGAGGCGTGGCTTCCGGAGCTAACGCGTTAAGTCGACCGCCTGGGGAGTACGGCCGCAAGGTTAAAACTCAAATGAATTGACGGGGGCCCGCACAAGCGGTGGAGCATGTGGTTTAATTCGATGCAACGCGAAGAACCTTACCTGGTCTTGACATCCACGGAAGTTTTCAGAGATGAGAATGTGCCTTCGGGAACCGTGAGACAGGTGCTGCATGGCTGTCGTCAGCTCGTGTTGTGAAATGTTGGGTTAAGTCCCGCAACGAGCGCAACCCTTATCCTTTGTTGCCAGCGGTCCGGCCGGGAACTCAAAGGAGACTGCCAGTGATAAACTGGAGGAAGGTGGGGATGACGTCAAGTCATCATGGCCCTTACGACCAGGGCTACACACGTGCTACAATGGCGCATACAAAGAGAAGCGACCTCGCGAGAGCAAGCGGACCTCATAAAGTGCGTCGTAGTCCGGATTGGAGTCTGCAACTCGACTCCATGAAGTCGGAATCGCTAGTAATCGTGGATCAGAATGCCACGGTGAATACGTTCCCGGGCCTTGTACACACCGCCCGTCACACCATGGGAGTGGGTTGCAAAAGAAGTAGGTAGCTTAACCTTCGGGAGGGCGCTTACCACTTTGTGATTCATGACTGGGGTGAAGTCGTAACAAGGTAACCGTAGGGGAACCTGCGGTTGGATCACCTCCTTACCTTAAAGAACTGTGCTTTGCAGTGCTCACACAGATTGTCTGATGAAAATGAGCAGTAAAACCTCTACAGGCTTGTAGCTCAGGTGGTTAGAGCGCACCCCTGATAAGGGTGAGGTCGGTGGTTCAAGTCCACTCAGGCCTACCAAATTTGCACCGCAAATTTGAAGAGGTTTTAACTACATGTTATGGGGCTATAGCTCAGCTGGGAGAGCGCCTGCTTTGCACGCAGGAGGTCTGCGGTTCGATCCCGCATAGCTCCACCATCTCTGTAGTGATTAAATAAAAAATACTTCAGAGTGTACCTGCAAAGGTTCACTGCGAAGTTTTGCTCTTTAAAAATCTGGATCAAGCTGAAAATTGAAACACTGAACAACGAAAGTTGTTCGTGAGTCTCTCAAATTTTCGCAACACGATGATGAATCGCAAGAAACATCTTCGGGTTGTGAGGTTAAGCGACTAAGCGTACACGGTGGATGCCCTGGCAGTCAGAGGCGATGAAGGACGTGCTAATCTGCGATAAGCGTCGGTAAGGTGATATGAACCGTTATAACCGGCGATTTCCGAATGGGGAAACCCAGTGTGATTCGTCACACTATCATTAACTGAATCCATAGGTTAATGAGGCGAACCGGGGGAACTGAAACATCTAAGTACCCCGAGGAAAAGAAATCAACCGAGATTCCCCCAGTAGCGGCGAGCGAACGGGGAGCAGCCCAGAGCCTGAATCAGTGTGTGTGTTAGTGGAAGCGTCTGGAAAGGCGCGCGATACAGGGTGACAGCCCCGTACACAAAAATGCACATACTGTGAGCTCGATGAGTAGGGCGGGACACGTGGTATCCTGTCTGAATATGGGGGGACCATCCTCCAAGGCTAAATACTCCTGACTGACCGATAGTGAACCAGTACCGTGAGGGAAAGGCGAAAAGAACCCCGGCGAGGGGAGTGAAAAAGAACCTGAAACCGTGTACGTACAAGCAGTGGGAGCACCCTTTGGGGTGTGACTGCGTACCTTTTGTATAATGGGTCAGCGACTTATATTCTGTAGCAAGGTTAACCGAATAGGGGAGCCGAAGGGAAACCGAGTCTTAACTGGGCGTTAAGTTGCAGGGTATAGACCCGAAACCCGGTGATCTAGCCATGGGCAGGTTGAAGGTTGGGTAACACTAACTGGAGGACCGAACCGACTAATGTTGAAAAATTAGCGGATGACTTGTGGCTGGGGGTGAAAGGCCAATCAAACCGGGAGATAGCTGGTTCTCCCCGAAAGCTATTTAGGTAGCGCCTCGTGAATTCATCTCCGGGGGTAGAGCACTGTTTCGGCAAGGGGGTCATCCCGACTTACCAACCCGATGCAAACTGCGAATACCGGAGAATGTTATCACGGGAGACACACGGCGGGTGCTAACGTCCGTCGTGAAGAGGGAAACAACCCAGACCGCCAGCTAAGGTCCCAAAGTCATGGTTAAGTGGGAAACGATGTGGGAAGGCCCAGACAGCCAGGATGTTGGCTTAGAAGCAGCCATCATTTAAAGAAAGCGTAATAGCTCACTGGTCGAGTCGGCCTGCGCGGAAGATGTAACGGGGCTAAACCATGCACCGAAGCTGCGGCAGCGACGCTTATGCGTTGTTGGGTAGGGGAGCGTTCTGTAAGCCTGCGAAGGTGTACTGTGAGGTATGCTGGAGGTATCAGAAGTGCGAATGCTGACATAAGTAACGATAAAGCGGGTGAAAAGCCCGCTCGCCGGAAGACCAAGGGTTCCTGTCCAACGTTAATCGGGGCAGGGTGAGTCGACCCCTAAGGCGAGGCCGAAAGGCGTAGTCGATGGGAAACAGGTTAATATTCCTGTACTTGGTGTTACTGCGAAGGGGGGACGGAGAAGGCTATGTTGGCCGGGCGACGGTTGTCCCGGTTTAAGCGTGTAGGCTGGTTTTCCAGGCAAATCCGGAAAATCAAGGCTGAGGCGTGATGACGAGGCACTACGGTGCTGAAGCAACAAATGCCCTGCTTCCAGGAAAAGCCTCTAAGCATCAGGTAACAACAAATCGTACCCCAAACCGACACAGGTGGTCAGGTAGAGAATACCAAGGCGCTTGAGAGAACTCGGGTGAAGGAACTAGGCAAAATGGTGCCGTAACTTCGGGAGAAGGCACGCTGATATGTAGGTGAAGCGACTTGCTCGTGGAGCTGAAATCAGTCGAAGATACCAGCTGGCTGCAACTGTTTATTAAAAACACAGCACTGTGCAAACACGAAAGTGGACGTATACGGTGTGACGCCTGCCCGGTGCCGGAAGGTTAATTGATGGGGTTAGCGGTAACGCGAAGCTCTTGATCGAAGCCCCGGTAAACGGCGGCCGTAACTATAACGGTCCTAAGGTAGCGAAATTCCTTGTCGGGTAAGTTCCGACCTGCACGAATGGCGTAATGATGGCCAGGCTGTCTCCACCCGAGACTCAGTGAAATTGAACTCGCTGTGAAGATGCAGTGTACCCGCGGCAAGACGGAAAGACCCCGTGAACCTTTACTATAGCTTGACACTGAACATTGAGCCTTGATGTGTAGGATAGGTGGGAGGCTTTGAAGTGTGGACGCCAGTCTGCATGGAGCCGACCTTGAAATACCACCCTTTAATGTTTGATGTTCTAACGTAGGCCCCTTATCGGGGTTGCGGACAGTGTCTGGTGGGTAGTTTGACTGGGGCGGTCTCCTCCTAAAGAGTAACGGAGGAGCACGAAGGTTGGCTAATCCTGGTCGGACATCAGGAGGTTAGTGCAATGGCATAAGCCAGCTTGACTGCGAGCGTGACGGCGCGAGCAGGTGCGAAAGCAGGTCATAGTGATCCGGTGGTTCTGAATGGAAGGGCCATCGCTCAACGGATAAAAGGTACTCCGGGGATAACAGGCTGATACCGCCCAAGAGTTCATATCGACGGCGGTGTTTGGCACCTCGATGTCGGCTCATCACATCCTGGGGCTGAAGTAGGTCCCAAGGGTATGGCTGTTCGCCATTTAAAGTGGTACGCGAGCTGGGTTTAGAACGTCGTGAGACAGTTCGGTCCCTATCTGCCGTGGGCGCTGGAGAACTGAGGGGGGCTGCTCCTAGTACGAGAGGACCGGAGTGGACGCATCACTGGTGTTCGGGTTGTCATGCCAATGGCACTGCCCGGTAGCTAAATGCGGAAGAGATAAGTGCTGAAAGCATCTAAGCACGAAACTTGCCCCGAGATGAGTTCTCCCTGACCCTTTAAGGGTCCTGAAGGAACGTTGAAGACGACGACGTTGATAGGCCGGGTGTGTAAGCGCAGCGATGCGTTGAGCTAACCGGTACTAATGAACCGTGAGGCTTAACCTTACAACGCCGAAGATGTTTTGGCGGATTGAGAGAAGATTTTCAGCCTGATACAGATTAAATCAGAACGCAGAAGCGGTCTGATGAAACAGAATTTGCCTGGCGGCCTTAGCGCGGTGGTCCCACCTGACCCCATGCCGAACTCAGAAGTGAAACGCCGTAGCGCCGATGGTAGTGTGGGGTCTCCCCATGCGAGAGTAGGGAACTGCCAGGCATCAAATTACGAAGAATGGCACTGACCTTTGAGGCAGTTCACTACTCGATAAGAGAGTAGGACAAAAGCGAAAGCTTTTGAACGTTGCGAAGCAACGGCCCGAAGGGTGAATCGCGAAGTGATTCATAAACTGCCAGGCATCAAATTAAGCGTGCTGATATGGCTCAGTTGGTAGAGCGCACCCTTGGTAAGGGTGAGGTCCCCAGTTCGACTCTGGGTATCAGCACCACTTTTTAGGTTAAAGTTCGGCAGATTAGAAAAGAATTTGTCTGGCGGCAGTAGCGCGGTGGTCCCACCTGACCCCATGCCGAACTCAGAAGTGAAACGCCGTAGCGCCGATGGTAGTGTGGGGTCTCCCCATGCGAGAGTAGGGAACTGCCAGACATCAAATAAAACAAAAGGCTCAGTCGGAAGACTGGGCCTTTTGTTTTATCTGTTGTTTGTCGGTGAACACTCTCCCGAGTAGGACAAATCCGCCGGGAGCGGATTTGAACGTTGCGAAGCAACGGCCCGGAGGGTGGCGGGCAGGACGCCCGCCATAAACTGCCAGACATCAAATCAAGCGAAAGGCCATCCGAAAGGATGGCCTTTTTGCTTTTCGAACTTACATTCAATTAATGGATCACCTGCGATAAAAATGCCCTCGTACGCTCTGATTTAGGATGCGCAAAAAACTCATCCGGTGCAGCTTGTTCCACTATCTCCCCACGATCCATAAAAATCACCCGATCAGCGACGGTTCGCGCAAACCCCATCTCGTGCGTTACGCACAACATTGTCATACCTGACTGCGCCAGCCCAATCATTGTATCCAGCACTTCTTTCACCATCTCCGGATCGAGCGCAGACGTAGGTTCGTCAAACAGCATGATCTTTGGTTTCATACAAAGTGAACGTGCTATGGCAACACGTTGCTGCTGACCACCAGAAATCTGTCCCGGAAACTTCTGGGCATGTTCGGCAATTCTCACCCGCTCAAGGTAATGTATCGCCAGAGCTTCAGCCTCTTTCTTAGGCATCTTGCGTACCCAAATCGGTGCCAGGGTACAGTTCTGTAGAACGGTCAGATGAGGGAAGAGATTGAAATGCTGAAAGACCATTCCCACTTCCTGCCTGACGCGCTCAATATTGCGGATATCTTCATTAAGTTCGATGCCATCCACCACGATCCGTCCCTGTTGATGTTCTTCCAGATGATTAATACAACGAATGGTTGTCGATTTACCGGAACCAGAAGGGCCACACAGAACGATCCGTTCTCCCGGTTGCACGGTTAAATTTATATTTTTCAAAACATGGAATTGCCCATACCATTTATTGACGTTTTCCAGCGTAATCATCGCGTTAGCAGGTTGCAGTAAAATTTGGCTCATAGTGTCCTCAATGCGGTGTACGCCCGGTGTTAAAACGTTTTTCCAGATGTTGGCTATAACGTGACATGCTGAAACAGAAGATCCAGTAGATCAGCGCGGCGAAAACATACCCTTCCGTCGACATACCCAACCAGGCGGGATCAACGGTTGCCTGCTGAACGCTACTGAAAAGATCGAACAACCCGATGATGATCACCAGGCTGGTATCTTTGAAGAGTGCGATGATGGTATTTACCAGCCCAGGAATCACCAGCTTCAACGCCTGTGGCAGAATAACCAGCCCCTGGGTTTTCCAGTAACCCAACGCCAGCGACTCTGCCGCTTCATATTGCCCTTTAGGCAGCGCCTGTAATCCGCCTCGCACGACTTCCGCAACATATGCTGACTGAAACAGGATCACGCCAACCAGCGCGCGGATCAATTTGTCGATACTGGTGCCTTCTGCCATAAACAACGGCAGCATGACCGAAGACATAAACAGAACGGTAATCAGCGGTACACCGCGCCAGAACTCGATAAAAATGACCGATAAGATACGCACAATCGGCATATGGGAGCGGCGACCTAACGCCAGTAAGATCCCCCACGGCAGCGCCCCCGCAATCCCAACTGATGCAATAATTAAAGTGAGCGTCAGCCCGCCCCATTGCCTGGTTTCAACCCGTTCAAGACCAAGAAACCCGCCATACATCAGCCACCAGACAATCAGTGGGTAAATCACCGCCCAGACCGCAATATAGCGACCGCGATGCGGGAGTATTTTCCAGAACATTGGTGCGATAGAAACAAGGCCAATCAGTAATGCCAGGTTAATTCGCCAGCGTTGGTCGTGTGGGTAAAGCCCATACATAAACTGACCAAATCGTTCGTGGATGAAGACCCAACAGGCACCTGCTTTTGTGCAGTCGGCACGCGTTGAGCCAACCCAGTTAGCCTGCAAAAATGCCCAGTTCAGCAATGGTGGGATCAGTTCCCACATCAACCATATGCAGCCAATAGTCAGCAGGCTATTGCTCCAGCTGGAGAACAGATTTTTCCGCACCCACACCATCGCGCGGCTTGTGTTATGGCTCGCCGGGCGCGGGGGATGAGACAGCAATACTTTTGTCATCATGACTCCTTAGCGTTCAACGATCGCGATGCGGCGGTTATAGATATTCATCAGCAGCGAGATAGTCAGGCTGATAATCAGATAGACCGACATGGTCATGGCTATAGTCTCGATGGCTTGCCCCGTCTGGTTTAGTACGGTGCCAGCAAACAGCGAAACCATATCCGGATAGCCAATAGCGGCGGCAAGAGAGGAGTTTTTGACGATGTTGAGATACTGGCTGGTTAATGGAGGAATAATCACTCGCAGTGCCTGAGGAATAATGACCTGGCGTAGCGTAACCGGGTTGGGCAATCCCAGTGACCTGGCAGCTTCATGTTGACCATAAGGCACCGCCTGAATCCCGGCGCGGATAATCTCGGCGATAAATGCAGAGGTATAAACCGAAAGCGCCAGCGTTAAGGCTGCCAGTTCAGGAATTAAAACCATCCCGCCGCGGAAATTAAAACCTTGTAGGGCTGGAACATCCCAGTGCAGTGCCGCGCCAAAAAGCCATTGCGCCAGTAAAGGCAAGCCAATGATTAATCCAACGGCGAACGGCCAGGTTCGGCGCAGTTGTCCGGTCTTTATCTGGTGTTTTTTATTAAAGCGATATAGCCCAACAGAAAGGGCTATAGCCATAACAACAGCCAGGATAAATGCAAGGAACCCGTCTCCCAGCTGCGGCGACGGAATATAAAGCCCACGATTGCTTAAAAAGGCCAGATCAAACGCACTCACTGCCTGGCGTGGTCCGGGCAAATTGCGCAACACGGCAAAGTACCAGAAGAAGATTTGCAGTAGCGGCGGAATATTACGGAAGATCTCAATATAAATTGTGGAAAGCTTTCGTAGCAGCCAGTTATCCGAAAGTCGTGCCAGACCGATAAAGAAGCCCAGAACAGAAGCGAATACAATACACAATGCAGAAACCAGCAGCGTATTGAGTAAGCCAACAATGAAAACGCGTCCGTAGGTATCACCCTGCTGGTAATCGATCAAATGCTGGACAATACCGAAGCCAGCGCCGCGATCCAGAAAGGCAAAACCCGAAGTAATGCCACGATTACTGAGATTCGTCACAGTGTTGTGAAATAGCCAACCAACAATGCCGACAACAGCAACAACGGCAAGGATCTGGAATAACCAGGCGCGAACCGTAGGGTTGGCAAAGGAGAGTGAGCCTTTAACGGTTGAGCGGCGATGAGACATAGAAACCTCGGAAAGCATAACGCTGAAGAGAGCGCCGCCGTAGCGACGCTCGTTACCTCACACCGACTTAACGCACGGGCGGCGCGTACTGAATACCGCCGTTATTCCAGAGATTATTTTGCCCACGTTTAATCTTCAGGGGGCTTTCTGAACCTACGTTACGCTCAAAAATTTCCGAGTAATTACCCACCTGTTTGATGATGTTGTAAGCCCATTTATTATCCAGCTTCAGATCTTTACCGTAATCGCCCTCTTTACCCAGCAGATGCGCCATATCAGGCGTTGCAGGATTAGCCGCTTTTTCATCAACGTTTTGCGAATTAACGCCCATCTCTTCAGCATTCAGCATGGCGAAAAGCGTCCAGCGCACTATAGAGAACCATTCATCATCGCCACGACGAACTACCGGCCCAAGCGGTTCTTTAGAGATAACTTCCGGTAAAACAATCCATTCAGCTGGGTTGCTTAATTTGATGCGCAGGGCATACAGTTGTGATTGATCCGAGGCCAGCGTATCGCAGCGACCAGATTCCAGTGCCTTCGCGGATTCGTCAGAGCGATCGAAAGTCACTGGTGTGTACTTCATATTGTTTGCCTTGAAGTAATCGGCGACGTTGAGTTCGGTATCAGTACCCGCCTGAATACAGACTGTTGCGCCATCCAGTTCTTTCGCGCTTTTTAATCCCGCTTTATCGTGCGTCAGGAAACCAATGCCGTCATAATAAGTGACGCCAGTAAATGCCATTCCCATACCGGCATCGCGAGAGGAAGTCCAGGTCGTATTACGGGAGAGCAAATCCACCTCCCCTGACTGTAAAGCCGTGAAGCGTTCTTTTGCAGTGAGCGGGGTATATTTCACTTTCGTGTCGTCACTAAATACAGCTGCCGCAACACCACGACAAACATCTACATCAATACCTGAAAACTTACCGTCAGCATCGGCATAAGAGAACCCAGGTAATCCATCACTGATCCCGCATTGCACAAAACCTTTTTTCTGAACGGCATCAAGCGTCGCGCCAGCATGCGCCTGATTTGCAACGGCAAGCAGCACGCTGGCGGCAGCCAGTGTGGCTATCATCATCTTTTTCATAATGCTTCCTGTGAGGCGAAAATTATCGTTATAGGACGTTTGGGAAACGTCTTTTACCTGTCTGTGGCCATCCTCTTATAAGCAAAAGTAGTGCCAGCTTTTGCGCACGATTTCGCGTCGCAATAAGCTGAGTGTAGACAGGAAATAATAAAAACAGCGCCCCGCAATGGTGCGAAAATGAAACATGCGCCACATTTTGGCGCAAAATATTTACGCATTTTTACTAAGCAGAATAATGATTGTTAGCGTGAGTATATTTCTGGTAGGAATTGTGAAAATTAAATTGATGCGTTATTTCGAAAGCAGCGAAATAACGCGATATAACATGCTAAATCAGCAGGGAATTACCCAGCAGAATATAGCAATATTTTATCTTATGGAGAGATACTGTATCGTTAAACAGAGCGCGATACTCCGCGCCCTGTTCAGTTATTTCGACAGAGCGATGATCCCCATCGTCAGGCCAGCAACAGCTGCTGCCCCGCCAGCAATAGCCCCAGCCGTTTCCCAGTTATCCTGAGTCGTGCCTTTCATACAGGTATTGGTGTGAACCAGTCGACCCTGATCGTCATAAACCGGAACGCAGGGCGAATCGTGAGCACAGCCCGCCAGCAATGCGGTGAGCAATGCTACAGGAATTAATCTTTTCATGGTGTTACCTCAGTAATAAACGCTAACGCTTAATAAGTTAACTCTCTTATTAACGAGCTGAATGCCATTTTATCACTGGAGGTTATAAATCTTGCGGCATGAATAATGACAAATTATGTGAATTGTAAAAATAGTGAAGGGAGCGGGAACTATAGAAATTTTTTAAAGAGTGAGTAGAAGAATATCTTATTAATTTTTATGGGTTTCACTGAAAATAATAAAGGCACCCGAAAGCGCCTTTATGTTTCTGATTTATCCTTTAAAGCAACGGCGGATAACCACAAAGAACACCGGCACGAAGAAGATTGCCAGCAACGTTGCAGAGACCATCCCGCCCATTACCCCGATACCCACTGCGTTCTGCGCGCCACTGCCGGCACCGTTACTGATAGCTAGCGGTAATACGCCGAGAATAAAGGCGAGAGAGGTCATCAGGATAGGACGCAGACGCATACGTACTGCCATCAGTGTTGCTTCGGCAACACCTTTACCCTCTTTCTCCATGAGATCTTTAGCGAACTCAACAATCAAAATAGCGTTTTTGGCCGACAAGCCAATTGTCGTTAGCAAGCCCACCATAAAGTAGACGTCATTTTTTTGATTAAAGAGTGTCGCCGCCAGTAGCACGCCGACAATCCCTAACGGCACGACTAACATAACCGAGACAGGAATTGACCAGCTTTCATAGAGTGCAGCAAGGCACAGGAAAACAACCACAAAGGAAATTGCTACCAGAGCGGGAGCTTGGTTTCCCGATAAGCGTTCCTGATATGACATACCCGTCCAGTCATAACCAATGCCAGCTGGTAATTGTGATGCAAGGTTTTCCATCAACGCCATGGCATCGCCGGAACTGGTTCCTGGCGCGGCTTCCCCCTGAATCTCCATTGACGGCAGACCGTTGTAGCGCTCCAGTCGCGGAGAGCCATACACCCAATGTGCAGTGGTAAAGGCAGAGAATGGCACCATTTCGCCGTTGGCGCTGCGGACATAAAGTTTATCGACATCTTCTGGCAGCATACGGAATTTGGCATCCGCCTGAACATACACCTTTTTCACGCGACCACGGTCAATGAAGTCGTTAACGTAAGTCCCACCCAACGCCGTTGAAATGGTCTGATTGATGTCAGAAAGTGAAACACCTAATGCCTGCGCCTTTTCCTGGTCAACTTCCAGTTTAAACTGCGCGGTGTCTTCCAGACCATTAGGACGCACGCTGACTAAGCTGGCAGGATGTTGCGCCGCCATGCCAAGCAACTGGTTACGGGCCTGGGTCAGGGCATCGTGACCCAGCCCAGCCTGATCAATTAACTCAAAGTCGAAACCCGTTGCCGTGCCCAGTTCAACAATGGCTGGCATATTGAATGGAATGACAAAACCGTCGCGGATCTTGCCCAATTCCATTTTGGCACGATGGATTACCGCTTCCGCACTGTTTTCGTCACCACTACGCTCTTCCCACGGTTTCAGACTGACGAAAGCCATACCGGCGTTTTGTGCCTGGCCGCTGAAGCTAAAGCCGTTAACCGTAAAGACACTTTCTACGTTCGCTTTCTCGTTCTTCAGATAGTAATCCGTCACTTGATCCAACACTTTTTGCGTCCGCTCTTGCGTCGCGCCAGCGGGTAACTGAATCATAGTCAGAAAGACACCCTGATCCTCTTCAGGTAAGAAGGAAGACGGAAGACGTAAAAACAACACCACCATTCCAGCAACAATTAGTGCATAGATCAGTAAATATCGTCCTGTGGAACCGAGGATTTTGCCGACGCTGTTGGTGTAGTGGTTAACGCTATGATCGAAGGTGGTATTAAACCAGCCGAAGAAACCGCCCTTATTTTCGTGATGCTCAGCAGAGACGGGTTTGAGCAGTGTTGCACATAACGCTGGGGTAAGAATCAATGCCACCAGAACAGAAAGCGCCATTGCCGAAACGATGGTGATAGAGAACTGGCGGTAAATTGCCCCAGTAGAACCGCCGAAGAATGCCATTGGAATAAATACCGCTGACAGCACCATCGCGATACCCACCAGTGCGCCCTGGATTTGCGACATTGATTTTTCCGTCGCTTCTTTTGGCGGGAGCTTATCCTCCATCATCACGCGCTCGACGTTCTCCACCACCACTATCGCATCATCGACGAGCAGCCCGATGGCAAGCACCATCCCGAACATAGTTAGTGTATTGATGGAGTAACCAAAAGCGGCGAGGATGGCAAACGTCCCTAACAACACCACGGGTACCGCAATGGTGGGGATCAGCGTTGCTCGCATATTCTGCAAGAACAGATACATCACCAGGAACACCAGCATAATGGCTTCGAACAGCGTTTTTACCACTTCGTGAATAGAAAGCTGGACGAATGGTGTGGTGTCATAAGGGTAGAGAACCTTCATTCCCTGCGGGAAGAATGGCTGTAATTCCGCCAGTTTTGCCTTAATGGCTTTCGCGGTATTGAGAGCATTCGCGCCGGTTGCCAGCTTAATACCCAGGCCCGCCGCCGGTTTACCGTTGATGCGAGCGATAACGTTATAGTTTTCACCGCCAAGTTCAACCCGTGCGACATCTTTCAGGCGTACCACCGAGCCGTCACTGTTTACGCGCAGGGTCACTTTGCCGAATTCTTCCGGATTTTTTAACCGCGTCTGAGCAATAATCGAGGCGTTCAACTGTTGCCCTGGTAACGCTGGCGTTCCGCCCAACTGTCCGGCAGCGATCTGATCGTTCTGTACCTTCAACTGGTTAATCACATCAACCGGCGTCAGTTTATATTTGTTTAGCAGATCGGCGTCCAACCAGATACGCATCGCATACTGTGCGCCGAAAAGCTGTACGTCACCGACGCCATTCAGACGGCTAAGCGTATCTTTAACGTTAGAGGCCACATAGTCCGAGATATCGTCCTGTGTGGTGCCTGGGTTATCAGAGACAAAGCCCGCCACCATCAAATAGCTGCTACTGGACTTTTCAACACTGATCCCCTGCTGCTGTACCTCCTGCGGCAGCAACGGCGTGGCGAGCTGGAGTTTGTTCTGCACCTGCACTTGCGCGATATCTGGATCGGTCCCGGACTGGAAGGTAAGGGTAATTGTCACGCTACCGGCGGAATCGCTGGTGGAGGACATATACATCAGGTTATCGATACCATTCATATTCTGTTCGATAACCTGCGTCACCGTATCCTGCACGGTCTGCGCATCAGCGCCCGGATAGTTTGCCGAAACAGAAACTGCAGGCGGCGCAATGGTTGGGTATTGGGCGACGGGCAATTGTAGGATCGCCAGTACACCCGCCATCATCAGAATAATGGCCAGCACCCATGCAAATATCGGTCGTCGAATAAAAAAGTTTGCCATGTCAGATTGCCTTACTTCGATGCAGTATCTGCGGGGGTATCGGTAGTGGCTTTAACCTGCTCTCCCGGACGCGCTTTTTGCAGGCCGCTGACAATGACTTGATCGCCAGATTTCAGCCCTTCGCTAATCAACCATTTATCGCCAATCGCCTGGCTGGCAACGACAGGGCGCGCTTCAACCTGACTTTTATCGTTAACAATCAGCACGGTTGCATCACCACGCGGTGTGCGGCTAACGCCTTGTTGCGGGATAAGAATGGCATCAGGTTGGACGCCTTCATCAATCCGTGCGCGCACAAACATACCAGGTAAAAGCGTATGTTGCGGGTTAGGGAAGACGGCACGTAGGGTTATGGAGCCGGTGCTTTCATCAACGGTAACATCGGAGAATTGCAGCGTACCTTTCAGGGGATAGGTTTGACCGTTCTCCATGACCAACTCTACGTTGCTGGTGGCGTTCTCCTTATGCAAATTTCCTTGCTCTACGGATTGCTTCACCCTCATAAAATCGTTGCTGGATTGGGTCACATCAACGTAGATAGGATCGAGCTGCTGGACAGTCGCCAGTTCAGTCGTTTGCCCATTAGTGACAAGAGCGCCTTCGGTCACAGTAGATTTGCCGATACGTCCGCTAATTGGCGCAGTCACTTTGGTATAAGCGAGATTGATGCGAGCGCTTTCGACCGTGGCTTTTGCGGCAATCACGGCGGCATCGGCCTGGCGAGCATCAGCAATGGCCTGGTCGTACTCCTGCTGACTGATGTATTTCGTACCCACGAGCGGAACGTAACGTTTTACCGTCAAATGCGCGATGGCGGCGGCGGCTTCACTTTTCGCCAGTTCGCCTTTCGCGCTGTCATAACTTGCCTGATAGGTCGCGGGATCGATCTGGTACAGAGACTGGCCTGCTTGCACATCGCTGCCTTCAGTGAAATTGCGACTCAGTACGATCCCGCTAACCTGTGGGCGAACTTCGGCTATACGGTAAGCATTGGTGCGGCCTGGTAATTCAGTCTTAACTTCTAACGGGGCCGTTTTCACAATATGAACGGTAACCTGCGGTTCACCGACGTGAGCTTTCTCTTCTCCCTTATCGTTACAACCGGCGATTAAAGCCGCGGAGATCAGAATAAAGGAGGGCAGGAGGAAAAAACTGGCATGTTTCGTCATTACTATTCCTCAAAAAACCAAAAGCGCGTTATTTACCTAAAAAGGCAACGCGTTAACTCGCAGAAAGAAAAATACAGTTCGCTATCCTACAAATTATCATTCGTCGATGTAAGGAATAGTTATGAATACTGGCGTCTCAAGGCACATAAACACAAAAAAAGATTAATATTCTACTGTTTTATTTTGACGCGGGTTGAAAGAGGTAGAATCAAATTTTCGTAAATTGAAATATATATTGATAGAGTGAATGTATTTTAGGTAAATAATAAATGTTATTTATTTGACGATTTATAGCAACTCAATATTAGCCTCTCGTATAAATATACATTAGGTGATAGATTAACCTTCGCTATTTTCTCATCCTGTGTCGAATATATTTATTTCCTGAATAATTAATCATGGCAAAAAGAACCAAAGCTGAAGCCCTGAAGACCCGGCAAGAACTGATTGAAACTGCCATCGCCCAGTTTGCGCAGCATGGCGTAAGCAAGACGACGCTCAACGACATTGCCGACGCCGCTAACGTTACGCGTGGCGCTATCTACTGGCACTTCGAGAACAAGACCCAACTGTTTAATGAGATGTGGTTGCAACAGCCTTCATTGCGGGAGTTAATCCAGGATCACTTGACTGCTGGGTTAGAGCATGACCCGTTTCAGCAATTGCGTGAAAAATTGATTGTTGGCTTGCAATATATTGCCAAAATTCCCCGCCAGCAGGCGTTGCTGAAAATCTTATATCACAAATGTGAATTTAATGATGAGATGCTGGCAGAGGGAGTGATACGCGAAAAGATGGGCTTTAATCCGCAGACTCTCCGCGAAGTATTGCAGGCATGTCAGCAACAAGGTTGTATAGCAAATAATCTCGATTTAGATGTTGTGATGATTATTATTGATGGAGCCTTCAGCGGTATTGTTCAAAACTGGTTAATGAATATGGCGGGTTATGATCTTTATAAACAAGCACCCGCACTGGTCGATAACGTATTAAGAATGTTCATGCCAGATGAAAACATAACGAAATTAATTCATCAAACGAATGAATTAAGTGTCATATAAATTCACATTCTGTCCTGAAAATTCAGTTCGTCACAGTTAACCAGTTTTAGTGGATTAACTGAGTTCATATTGCGGCATTTGTCTGTTTCTGTTGCCAGCAGTTCAATCCACTGCATCAGTAAAGTATCAAACAGAAAAACGAAGACAGCGAAAACGACGAGCCACCAATACTTGCGAATCATTACCTGAGCCTGTGCATGTTTAACCAAGTCTGGCAGGAAATATACACGAAATGAATAATCTGAAAACCAGGCTTACACTTCCTTTACTTTGCAATGAGATCGGGGTCAACTTCGCTTAACC
Organism: Escherichia sp. KS167_9B; assembly: GCF_030295215.1. Lineage (NCBI taxonomy): Bacteria > Pseudomonadati > Pseudomonadota > Gammaproteobacteria > Enterobacterales > Enterobacteriaceae > Escherichia > Escherichia sp. KS167_9B. The sequence goes on along the minus strand of NZ_AP025754.1, from coordinate 3,977,733 downwards.
GGCTTCGTTTTGACAGGTTGCCGGTCTTTCTTTTTTTCACTTTCGCCAGTTCTTCCGCAGAGTAATGCGACGCGACATCCAGCCGTCGAAGCCCCATTTTGATGTACTCGCTGTTGATCTCAATACCAATGAATTTTCGCCCGCTGGCGGCGGCTACGGCACCGGTAGTAAAGCTACCGGCAAACGGGTCGAGAACGATATCGCCTGGGTTGGAAGAGGCGAGAATAATGCGTTTCAGTAAGGCTTCCGGTTTTTGCGTCGGGTGATTCTCATATTCATCCATCAAATAACGCACGCGCGGAAAATCCCAGACGTTACCCGGTACTTTTTGATGATTGTAAGGCTGTGGAGGATTTTTGCGATAATCGATCAACGCGCGCTGCGATCCGGTTTTGGCTTCTACCAGAATAGCATCACCGTTGAACGTGTAGTTCTTTGCGTCTTTCACCATCATCAGGATGGGTTCGTACATGGAGCCGTAGTGTTTTTTCGCCTGCACTCCAGAACTGTCATATGACCAGACGATGCGGCTTTTGATGGTAAAAAGCTTGCGGCACTGGAGATCGATAAAGGGCATGTTTTCCGTGCTGTTCATGATGTACATGCTGCCCTGCTTTTTCAGAACGCGGTGGCACTCTGCAATCACTTCAAACAGCCAGTCGATAAACAGATCTTCTTTCCAGGCTTCGATCAGACCATCAAAATTTTTACCGATGTTATACGGTGGGTCGGCAAAGATCAGATCTACACTTTCGGCGGGGATCTTTTTAAGTTCGGTTAATGCATCACCCTGGATGATGGTCTTTGCTTCATTACCAAATCGGGTCGGTTCACATCCTGTTCTCATGGTCACTCCCTTTGTGACACCTATAAAAAAGGCGCTTCCCCATGCCGAGTAGCGCCTTTTTAATCAAGCATTTAGCTAACCTGAATTAGTTCATGCCGTATTGTAAAATACAGAGTCATTATACGTAATTTATTATCACTCTAGATAATTTGTATTCATCATAAATAATTGATGCAGAACGAGATATTTATTTTTTATTGGCTCGCATTGTATCATCAGTTATCAGTTACTCCCTGCATACAGTTGTCAAAAAGGTTGTCATTAACTCTATGGCCGAAAATAAACTCTCAGATGTTCAATTGCGTGCGTTAACCCGCAAAGTCATCGAAAAACCTTTTGATGTTGCTGACGGTGGCAGCCTTTCTGTTCGCGTTACACCATCAAGGCGCAAAATCCTTGATGGCGAGAAGAGACCGGCCAATAACATCCAATGGTTGTTCCGTTATAAGAATAAGCATAAAAGCGCCAATACTTTGACGCTAGTGCTGGGCAAGTATCCTGCCTTATCTCTTGCTGAGGCGAGGGTGAAACGCGACCAATGCAAACGGTGGCTTGCTCATAATCTAGATCCTAAAGACCAGTTTGACCAAGAGTCAGCAAAAACCATGAAACCTGTCACTATCAGGGAAGCATTGGAACGCTGGATTAATGAGTACGCGGCGGAAAACCGGGTCAACTTTGAAAGGCATAGACGCCAATTCGAAAGACATATTTATCCTTTCATCGGCGAATTGCCACTTGAACAGTGCTCTAAAGCAAGATGGATGGAGACATTTAGCAGAATCAAAAAAGTCGCGCCGGTAGCAAGCGGCTACATATTAGGTAACTGCAAGCAGGCGTTGATTCACAACCGCAGGCTGCACGATGTTTACAGTGATGCGCTGGAGGATATCAAAGTTACTGATGTTGGAAGAAAGCAGGCAAAACGTGATCGTGTTTTAACTTCTGAAGAACTTAGTGGCCTTTGGAATGCGCTAAAAAGCGAATATGCGTTTCTACCTTACTACACCGCGCTTTTAAAATTGCTAATAGTGTTTGGTGCAAGAACACAAGAAATTCGTCTTTCGACATGGTCGGAATGGAACGTGAAAGAATGGATTTGGACAGTTCCGCGAGAACATAGCAAGGGTGGGGAGAAAATCATCAGACCCGTGCCTGAATCTATACAGCCATTTATTTTACAGCTACGCCAAAATCATCTTGATAGCGGAATGCTGCTTGGTGAAATGAAGAAACCCGAAGCTGTCAGCCAGTGGGGGCGTATCTTATACAGACGATTAGAGCATTCAACGCCGTGGACGTTGCATGACCTGCGCCGCACTTTTGCCACCAGTCTAAATAACTTGGGGATAGCCCCGCATGTGGTTGAACAGTTGCTGGGCCACTCAATGCCAGGAGTGATGGCGGTGTACAACCGTAGCCAGTACATCCCGGAAAAACGGTTAGCCTTGGACAAATGGATAAAATATTTAGAAAAAATAAACCTTTTAAAATCAGATAATTAAAAATTGATGATTATATAGAGTTATGTAGCGTTATTTGCAGTTAAGTTTATGAATTTAAAGGGTATTTACTGCTGATACAATTTGAGTATTATTGTCATGTAGTAATAAAAAGCCCCCAGCAGAACTGAGGGCTTGAATAAGGCGGGGATCGGTTCACGTCGCCAAACAGAAAACCGAACCCCTTAATACCAAAAAGCCGGTGAAGGCTGTAATGGTCGCGTTCTTTGTTAACGCAACATAATCATAAATCATTACAGACCACATATCCACCGGCCATGTTTTGAGGGCCGTAAGATGGAATTACTGACTGCTAAGCAAGTCACAACACTAACAACATTATCCCGCATGACTATCTGGCGCTATATCCAGGCTGGCACGTTTCCTAATTGCATAAAATTAGGGCCAAAACGCGTGGCCTGGCGGCGCAAAGATGTTATGGCGTGGCTTGAAAGCCGCCAGCCAGTACAGCGCTGAGGTGGCTTATGAAGAAAACAACCGTAAATCAGGCTATCAGTCGCTATAACAGCCTGTTGCGTAACCCACAGCGCCAGTTAACCGTTGGCGAACTTACCGCCCAGCGTATGGCGGCAGCACAATTATTGTTGCAAGCATGCATTCGCGAAGGTGTAAACCGCCCGTGGACTATTGTTTCACGTCACGCCGCTATGGCTGATAGCCTGGTGCCGTTTCGCATCAGCGATTCTGAATCATGGGCGATGTATCTGGAGTTAAAACGCGGGGTGCGATATGAGAAACGCGCCTAACGTTAAGCTATTACCTAAAGACCCTTTTACGGAAGCAATTATTTTTGCCGGTTCTGACGCTTGGAGCCATGCCAAGGGCTGGGAAGAAGGAATGGGTAAACAAGTTGCCGGTGACACTACTCCTCCTGTCTATCTTGGGCCAAGACAACTGGATGATTTAGATAATCTACGAATTATCGACGATGGTCGCCGGTCTGCGCGGGTATATCTGGCTGGTGATATTAAGCAACTTCAAATCAGCACTATTGCTGACAAGCTGGCAGTGGCTGGAGTTAAGGAAGCCCGTTTATTTAAAGGCATTACTGACCGTGAACCGGAAAAATGGAACATGGACAGGCTTAGAGACGCCGCCCTACGCGGTGAAAGCCTGGTGGGCATGCTGCGCAAAGAAGAACGAGCAACCGCCGCAGCAACTGTAAAAGACATTCACGATATGGCTCCTGTATTAATGACAACCTGGCCAAATATTGGAAGCAATGGCCAGCCTTTAAACACACGCCCTAATGTTGAACGTCTATTAGATAACTACAGCATTTCTGCAAAATATAATGAGATTAGCAAGGACGTTGAGGTTTTAGTACCTGGCGTTAGTGGCGGTTCAGATGCTCGCGATAACTGCGCTGTGAGTGAAATTTTAAGCCTCGCCGCACTGAACCGGTTACCAATGAGTAATATTGAAGGTCATATCAAAACTATCGCTGTGCGCAATACTTATAATCCTGTCAGGGATTTCATCAATCAACGTGAATGGGATGGACGAAGCCGATTTGCAGACCTGCTGAATACTATCAGCACGCCAGATGACTACAGTCGCGATCTGCTGGCCATGCTGGTGCGTCGTTGGTTGCTGTCTGCCGTGGCGGCTGCTTACTTAGAAGCGGGTTTCTGGTCCAAAGGCGTGCTGGTTTTCCAGGGCGAGCAGTCACTGGGTAAAACAGCATGGTTTAAAGCGCTTCTGCCCCCTGACAATCGCAACCTGGTTAAGGTGGGAGCAACTATTGACCCCGGCAATAAAGACAGCGTGGCCAGCGCAATTAGTCACTGGCTTGTTGAGCTAGGCGAATTGGATGCGACGTTTCGCAAGGCGGATATTGCCAAGCTCAAAGCATTTATCAGCCAGGACCGTGATGACCTGCGCCGCCCTTATGACCGGCTTGAATCGAAGTACCAGCGCCGCACCGTGTTTTTTGCGTCAGTGAACCCGAAACACTTCCTGGCGGATGACACCGGGAACGTGCGCTGGTGGACCATTCCTGTAACTGCCGTTAACTACGAGCATGGCATAGACACACAACAATTATGGGCCGAAGTTCTTTCCTGGTTTGAAGCAGGTGAACGCTGGTGGCTGGATCGTGATGAAGAAGCCATGCTGGAAGTAGTGAACGAACAGCACGGGCAAACTGACCCGATTGAAGAAATGATATTGGCGCGTTTTGATTGGAACAGTGATCGCCTGGCTGCATATATAGAAATGACTGCAACGGATGTTCTGTTGTCTATTGGGCAGGATCGGCCAACAAAATCCCAGGCAACGCAGTGCGGTAACATTCTGCGAAAACTGACTGGAAGGGATGCACGTAGAACAAGTAAAGGGCGTTTTTACCTAATGCCACCGAAAGTTTTTGGACAGCAAGACCATAGCTATTTTGATGGGCCTAACCGCCAGTTTTGAGGTGATACTATGAGTTATCGCGTATATATCATTGCTTTTGACCCGGAACACGGCACCTACACCGAAACCGAAATCATGGAAGGTTTCGCCACTGAACAGGAAGCGGTAGACCATGCTCGCAATAGGCTGCCAGAGGTGCAGCAGGAACTGGCCAAGTTGGGTGAAAACCTGCTATGCAGCTACCGCATAAGGGTAGTGGATTCCGCTGAAATCTTGCCGTTTCTCCGCTCATAATATCACAACGGTTGTTACCCATTGCCCTGGCGAATGCCGGGGCTTTTTTTATTTTCAAAGTGACGCCTAGGTGTCATTAATTTATAAGGTGTCATGGTAGGTGTCATTGTTCTCAAGCCATAACCCGCAAGGGTTGCGACATTACTAATGACACCTATGACACCTATGACAGCATTTTTAAAGAAAATAACGACCACTGTAATAATGTGTAAGCGTAAACCGACCGCCGTATGTAGCCATTAGACAAGAATTGGTAACTTAGACGCCCATCTGACACAGACGGACATCTAAGTATGGAATTACAGGACTGGCGAAAAGAACCTCGTAAAAAGTATTCGAATGAATTCAAACTTCGTATGGTTGAACTGGCATCACAACCCGGTGCTTGTGTGGCTCAGATTGCACGAGAAAATGGCGTCAATGATAATGTTATTTTCAAATGGCTCAGACTCTGGCAAAACGAAGGGCGTATATCACGGCGTCTTCCGGTGACAACCACTTCTGATGCAGGCCTTGAATTATTACCTGTAGAGATAACCTCTGATGAGCCGAAAGAACCGATGGCTGCTCTTACTCCGCCCTTATCCACTCAGACTACTGTCAGTGCCAGCTCCTGCAAGGTGGAGTTCCGTCACGGTAACATGACGCTGGAAAATCCTTCACCAGAGCTGCTCACTGTATTGATTCGTGAACTGACCGGGAGGGGAAGATGATCTCACTCCCATCCGGTACCCGTATCTGGCTCGTTGCCGGGATAACCGATATGCGTAAGTCTTTCAACGGGCTGGGTGAACAGGTACAGCATGTGTTAAATGTTAATCCCTTCTCCGGTCACCTGTTTATCTTCCGTGGCCGACGGGGTGACACCGTTAAAATTCTTTGGGCTGATGCTGATGGTCTGTGCCTGTTCACCAAACGCCTGGAGGAAGGCCAGTTTATCTGGCCTGCGGTGCGTGACGGTAAGGTATCCATTACCCGCTCGCAACTGGCAATGCTCCTCGATAAGCTGGACTGGCGTCAGCCAAAAACATCCCGCCTTAACGCCCTGACAATGTTGTAAAAAACGCCTGGCCGCATTATAAAAACGGCCATGAGTCAGAAATACCTCATTCGCATTGCAGAACTGGAAAGCCAGCTCCGTCAGAAAGACCAGCAACTGAGTCTGGTTGAAGAGACGGAGGCCTTCCTGCGCTCTGCACTGGCACGTGCCGAAGAAAAGATCGAAGAAGATGAACGGGAAATAGAACATCTGCGGGCTCAGATAGAAAAACTGCGCCGGATGCTGTTCGGTACCCGTTCTGAAAAACTGCGTCGTGAAGTTGAACAGGCTGAGGCCCTGCTGAAACAACGCGAACAGGACAGCGATCGTTACAGTGGGCGGGAAGACGATCCACAGGTTCCCCGCCAGTTGCGACAGTCGCGCCATCGTCGTCCGTTACCGGCACACCTTCCCCGTGAAATACACCGTCTGGAGTCTGAAGAAAGTTGTTGCCCGGAATGTGGCGGCGAGCTGGATTATCTGGGGGAAGTCAGTACTGAGCAGCTGGAACTGGTGAGCAGCGCCCTGAAAGTGATCCGCACAGAACGGGTAAAAAAAGCCTGTACAAAATGTGACTGCATCATTGAAGCACCGGCGCCGTCCCGCCCGATAGAGCGTGGTATCGCGGGCCCCGGATTACTTGCCCGCGTGTTAACGGGAAAATACTGCGAACACCTGCCACTGTATCGTCAGAGTGAAATCTTTGCCCGACAGGGTGTCGAACTGAGCCGTGCATTACTCTCCAACTGGGTTGACGCGTGCTGCCAGTTAATGATGCCGCTGAATGATGCCCTGTACCGTTATGTGATGAATACCCGCAAGCTTCACACTGACGACACACCGGTAAAGGTACTGGCACCGGGCTTGAAAAAGACGAAAACAGGGCGCATCTGGACGTATGTCCGGGATGATCGCAATGCGGGTTCGTCATCTCCTCCGGCGGTCTGGTTCGCGTACTCACCGAACCGGCAGGGGAAACACCCGGAGCAACACCTCCGCCCCTTCCGGGGTATCCTGCAGGCGGATGCGTTCACAGGTTATGACAGGCTGTTCAGTGCAGAACGTGAAGGTGGTGCGCTGACAGAAGTTGCGTGCTGGGCCCATGCCCGGAGAAAAATCCACGATGTATACATCAGCAGCAAAAGTGCGACGGCAGAAGAAGCCCTGAAGCGAATCAGTGAACTGTACGCCATCGAGGATGAAATACGGGGATTACCAGAGTCAGAGCGTCTTGCAGTCAGACAGCAGCGAAGCAAAGCGTTACTGACGTCGCTGCATGAATGGATGGTGGAGAAGAATGGCACGCTGTCGAAAAAATCCAGACTGGGCGAAGCGTTCAGCTATGTACTGAATCAGTGGGACGCCCTCTGTTATTACAGTGATGACGGACTGGCGGAGACGGACAATAACACAGCGGAAAGAGCGCTTCGTGCAGTCTGTCTTGGAAAGAAAAATTACGTGTTCTTCGGTAGCGATCACGGTGGCGAGCGTGGTGCACTGCTATACGGGCTGATCGGCACCTGCCGTCTGAACGGTATCGATCCGGAAGCGTATCTGCGCCATATTCTGAGCGTACTGCCGGAATGGCCCTCCAACCGTGTTGACGAACTCCTGCCATGGAACGTGGTTCTCACCAATAAATAAGCGTCAATACGGTGCTCCGTTGACGCTTACAATAATGTAACAGTGGTCGTTATACTTTATAGAAATGGGTGTCATGGTGTCACAGGTGTCATTCATTACAGTATCTTGTTTGTATTTTTCTTTAATAATCAGCGTGTTTCCCGCTATGACACCTAATGACACCTTTCCAACATAACGCCGTCATGGTGACATTAGGTGTCATCGCCATCTGCTGCCAAAAAAGTCAAGGTACTTCCGAGGGGGGTACAGCCTGCGGGGGCATTGGTCCCGCGTAATTCGCGTTGTGCGTGCCCCTACAAAACTCACTTTATGATTACGTCAAGTAAATCAATCATTTATGTGAATCCTATCAAAGCACTGGAACCATACTTGCGAGATTGCAAAATAAAGCGAACACGTTTTACACACGCTGAATTGTAAAGATGTGTAAATATCGATTACGCCGGATTATGCCTGGTTATTTGCAAGTATTCATGGTTATAAGTTACTGATTTTAAATTAAAAAGCTCACATTGTGGCTATTGTGTTCGGCCTGGTTACTGTATATCTTTAAGTCATTCCAGACGATTTATTGCACAACAACCGGAGCATTTTTAATGAACGTTTTATCTCAACTTATCAACGACGCGTTGAACCACCAGGGCGGCCACATTCGCACTGATGGCAACGGTGACATTACTCAATTCATCCCTGTGGAACCTGCAGCAGTTCGCTACCTGTCCATGAATGACGTGCTGACCCCGAAAGGCGGCAAGCAGACCACCTTCAACGCTGTTCTGGCTGAACGTTCACTGGTGGCACAGGCAGGCGCTGAAATCATCCGCATCCCTGGCCCGATGACCACGCCTCCGACTGGCAACACCGGCGCAACGACTGGCCGCGAAGTGGCTGACCGCTTCGTTGTCGTTCGCCCTGGTGCGTTCGCCAAAGTGGCTGACGGCGAAGAAATCACCATGAGCGGCCTGCCTTACCTGGTATCAGCGTTCAACCACAACAACGCACCGGCTTACGGCGTGGGCTACACCCTTAGCCGCAAGCAGATGAAACACGACTTCGCAGACGATACCACGCTGGAAGTGGTCAACACCGCCATTGAACGCGGAATTGCTGACCTGGCTGATTTCGTACTGCTGAACCACCTGGAAACCGCAGCGGAAACGCTGGCCAGCCCGTCATTCACCGCAGTGGCGCAGAAGATTGCAGCCAAAAACCTGCGCTTTGATGAAGTTAAAGCCATTGTTGGCGGTGATTGCACCGGCCTGGAACTGCAAGACGGCGTTCTGCGTGCCTACGGTGTACGCGCTGAAATCAGCGGCCAGACTTCCAGCACAATCATTGGCGCTTTCGGCAATGCAGCCGTTGCCCTGGATGATGAAATCCGCGTCACCGCCCGCCGCGTGCTGAATGGTGCCGTTGAAATCGTTGTGTGGGTGAACGCATCCGCACTGGTGCCTGACTCAACTATGTTCTGGAAGGCTTGATCATGTGGTGGGGCAGCAAAAAAGCGGCAGCGGAGCGCGCTGCCCTGCCGGGTGAAATCCTGGCAGCTATCGAAGGTGTGGCCATGTATGTGCGCCACGGTGATGAAAACACACCGCGCATCGTAGTGCAGCCGGTTGGCTGGTCAGGATTCATCTACAGCGATGACGCTGCTGAAAAATGGATTCGCAAGGCTTACCCGGAGCTTAAGCAGTACCAGATTGAACGCGCCGTGAATTACCTCGCTTCCCTGGTGCGCAGTCACTACCGCGAGCAGCGCCCGAAACAGAAGCGCGAAAGCTGGATGAACAGGTACTAAGCCATGAAACGACAAGAAACACGCCAGCACGTAACGGTACGCCTCGCCCCTGACCTGGTGCGCCAGGTCGAAAGAGAGCAAGCCAAACTGGAACGCAGAACAGGCATCCGCCCTTCACGCAGCCAGGTGATTGAAAAGTTTCTGAGTAGCGGGCTGAACGGCAAATAATGGCCAAGAATACAGGTTTCACCGGTTCCCTGTGCCCCAAATAACCGGCCAAATTTAACCTTCATCGTTCCTCAGACGATGGATGCTGGAACCAGGTTGGTGGTCATCCTGGACGGTCAAAACCACCACTAATTCCACACCGGTTGCGCCGCACCTGTCACCTAAAAGCGCGCACTCACTTAATCATCAACAACTATTGTTAGCGGCCAATACTATGAAAAAACATGACCTGTACGAATCAATGAAAGAAGAAGCGCGTTTGATCCTTAGCGAAACAAAGCGTTTCCAAACCATTTCAGAGAAAAACCCTATCAGCTACGAAGCAGCCGACCTGCTGGCAAGCCTTCGCAACCGTTTAAACGCATTCGAACACATGACCGATGAAGCGGGCCGCATCATGCGTGACGAAGCGGAAAGCCACGCATCCGCCCTGGGACGCACGAAGTGGCAACCATCCAGCCGCATCAGTTCCGGTGAACGGGCCAAACGCCAGGCGGTGAAGCGCGGCGCTATCCTGGTACGGAGTGCATAAGGGGGCACCATGCTGGACCGTATTCACACAAAACCGGAAGGAACAAACCCCTGGCCTGAACTGGTGGATATGGTCCTGCCAAAAGTTCTGGCGTGCAACACAGCGGAGGAAATGCAGAAACAGCGAGACTACCGCACCGAATGCGCCCTGCAACTGGCCGCTGCCGCCTTGCGGGCAATCGGTGAACACACCCTTGCAGAAAATTTACTTAATTAATTCCTTGAGAGCACAATTATTATGGCCAACAAGAAGTTAAATGCAACAATCACGATTGGTGGGGCCGTTTCCGGCAGCCTTCGTGGTGCATTTGGAACTGTAAAGAAAAATACCGTCGAGATTGGTAGCGCAATCTCTAAGCTGTCGCGCGAACAGCGCCAGTTAAATGAAGCAATGAAGCGTTATGGCCAGGATAGCGCGATATTCTCCCGCATGAAGGACCGCTATCAAACGGTTGTCGGGCAGGTTGAACGCCTTCGTTCTGCCACCGAACGCCTGAAACGCGTGGAGGATGCCCGCGAACGCAACCTGGCGAAGCGTCAAGGCTACAAAGAAGGAATCCTGGGGACTGTCGCACTTGGCGCAACGGTAGCTGTACCGATCAAACAGGCTATGGATTTTGAAGATACGCTGGCAGATATCCGCAAGGTTGCCAACTTCGAAACCCCTGACGGCCTGGTTAAGATGGGCCAGGCTATCCAGGATATGTCAACCAAAATGCCGATGGCAGCCAACGAAATCGGCAAGATTGTTGCCGCTGGTGCTCAATCAGGCATCGCCACCAGCGAACTAACCAAGTTTGCTGAATCGGCCATCAAAATGGGTGTGGCTTTTGACGTCAGCGCCGACCAGGCAGGCCAGGCAATGGCAGAGATGCGCGCCGCCTTCGGGATGACGCAGGACCAGATGAACGTTCTGGCCGACAAGATCAACTACCTGGGCAACAACACCGCCGCATCAGCCAAAGACATCCTGGAAATCACGCAGCGCATCGGGCCACTTGGCAGCGTCGCTGGTGCAGCTTCCGGTTCTATCGCTGCGATGGGTGCAACGCTGCGCGGTATGGGCGTGCAGAATGAGATTGCGGCCACCGGTATTAAAAACCTGCTGCTATCCCTGACCGCTGGCGCATCCGCCACGAAGTCACAGCGTGAAGCGTTTAAACAGCTTGGCTTCACATCCAAGCAGGTTGCAAAATCAATGCAACTGAACGCCGATGAAACAATCCGCGTCATCCTGTCCAAGATCAGCAAGCTGCCAAAACACATGCAGGCGGCAACGCTTTCGCAACTGTTTGGTAAGGAATCGATTGGCGCTATCGCACCAATGCTGACACAGCTTGATACGTACCAAAAGAATCTGGATATGGTCAAAGACAAGACCAAATATGCCGGTTCTATGCAGGCTGAATATGAGGCAGCCACCGCCAAAACGTCGGCGCAGCTTAAGATTTTCAACAACCGTGTGTCTAACCTGGGCGTCACGATCGGCACAGTGCTGCTGCCAGCATTCAACGGCGTTCTGGCTACCGTTGGCCCGGTTATCGGCAAGGTTGCCGAACTGGCGCGCGAATACCCTACCGTGACCAAAGCAGTGGTTATTGGTTCCAGTGCACTGGTGGCACTGCGTGTGGCGACGTTCGCCGCTGGCTTTGCGTTCACGTTCCTGAAAGGCGGATTGCTGAACGTGTCCAGCCTGTTTGCCCGCATGAACGCATCCGCCGTTCTGGCCAGCACTCGTGGCCTGCCTGCGGTGGCTACCGGCGTGCGCGCCATCGGTGCGGCGTTCATTTCCACCGGCATTGGTGCCCTGATTACCGGCCTGGCGCTTGGCGGCCTGTGGATTTACCGCAATTGGGCTGGCGTCAAAGCGTTCATGACCGGCACGTTGCAGGGCATCCAGCAAGGATTGCAGCCAGTAACGGAGAAATTCCAGGCGCTGTGGGATAAGTTAGGACCAGTCAAAACCGCTTTCCAGTGGGTTGCTGACGCTGCTGGCAAGGCGTGGGATTGGTTCACCAAACTGGCCGAACCGGTGAGCTACAGCGGCGAAGAACTGAAAAAGGCCGGTGACGCTGGCCAGCAGTTCGGCAAGGCGCTGGCCGCAGGCATTGATTTTGTGCTGGGGCCGATTCAGTTCCTGATTGATAAGATCATTTGGGTTTCTGACAACATTGGCAACCTGACCAACAAGGCACTGGAGTTTAAAAACGCCGTGTCTGATGTTGCTGGTGGTGCGTGGCAGAAAACCAAAGATTTCTTTACCGCACCATTCCGCGACGATGTACAGCAGCCAGCAGCAACCACTGCCTCTGGTGCTGCCCTGCCGTCACCTGCACTGGCCAACCGCTCTGGTGGCACTACGGTGCATAGCAACGACCAGTACCACATCAGCGTGAAGGCAGAACCTGGTATGAATGAAGATGCATTAGCCCGGAAGGTGATACAGCAACTACGACAGCAACAAGCAGTAAGGCAGCGAAGCATGATGATAGATGGCGCGCAAACACCATAAGGGTTGTCAGTACGGTTGCAACAAAAAGTAAAGGGGCTGAAATAGCCCCTTTAATTTCATGCCGTTACAGCTTGACTTTAGTTCATGCCGTATTTTTTCAATTTTTTACGCAGCGTACCACGGTTGATGCCCATCATCAGCGCAGCACGGGTCTGGTTACCACGGGTGTATTGCATCACCATGTCCAACAGGGGCTGTTCTACTTCAGCCAGTACCAGCTCATAGAGGTCATTCACATCCTGACCGTTCAGTTGAGCAAAATAGTTCTTCAGTGCCTGTTTAACCGAGTCACGCAGGGGTTTTTGGGTTACCTGATCCTGAGAGTTAACGGTAGAAACGGTCAGTACGTCAGAATTTACGCGTTGTTCGAACATAGTTCTGTCAGCTCTTTATTTCTGTTTACGCAAAATTTTCGAAGTATGCCTCCAACGCCTCCAGCTGTTCGCTGGCATCCTCAATGGCGTTGAATGTGCGCCGAAACTGGTCATTTGGAGCGTGTTCCTGGAGATACCAGGAAACGTGTTTACGTGCAATTCGGTACCCTTTTGCCGGACCATAAAAGTCATGCAGTTCCCGAACGTGCGCGCAAAGCAAGCGCTTAACCTCTGCCAAAGGCAGCGGGGGCAGCAACTCCCCAGTGTCCAGATAATGCTGGATTTCCCGAAAGATCCAGGGTCTTCCCTGAGCTGCGCGGCCTATCATCAGGGCATCCGCCCCTGTATAGTCGAGCACAGCTCTGGCTTTAAGCGGGTCAGTAATGTCGCCATTCGCGATAACCGGAATGGAAACTTTCTGCTTAACTGCCCGAATACTGTCGTACTCAGCTTCTCCATTGAACAAACAGGCGCGTGTTCGGCCATGAATGGTCAGAGCCTGAATGCCACAGTCTTCAGCCAGTTGGGCAATCTCTTCGCAGTTACGGTGTTCCGGCGCCCAGCCGGTGCGAATCTTCAGGGTAACAGGAACGTCCACTGCATTGACGACCTCGGTAAGGATCGATTTAACGACATCCGGGTACTGCAAGAGGGCTGAACCTGCGAGCTTGCGATTCACTTTTTTAGCCGGGCAACCCATATTGATATCAATAATCTGGGCACCGCTTTCCACGTTAATACGTGCTGCATCTGCCATTTCTTTCGGATCGCTACCAGCAATTTGCACGGTGCGAATACCGGGTTCATCAATGTGCACCATCCGTAAACGAGATTTGTCGCTTTCCCAAACCTGTGGGTTAGAAGACATCATCTCGGATACTGTCAATCCGGCTCCCATCTCGTAGCACAACGTCCGAAAAGGTCTGTCTGTAATGCCAGCCATGGGCGCTGCGATCAGGCGATTTCTGAGCTGATATTGTCCGATGCGCATGAGTTAAGAAATGACCATACTGTGACTGCAAGGCGGCGTATATTACGCATTTTTTGCACGAGATGAAAGGCCAAACTTTGACCAATCCTCTGAGATGGATCAAAGAATTGCATTTAAAATGAGCTTGGCGCGATAATTACTCATAAAAATCATCATATTAGAAAATAGTGACTAAAATTTACACTCCAAGAAATTTGAGTAAGTTCTCAATTTTTCTTTATGAATGAAAATTTTGGCACGCAAATCTGCGTAAATAATCGGCAAATTAACGTGCCTTTTGTGATATTGCTCGCACTTCGCTCTGCATCACTATACGGTGATGCGAAAGTTAATTCTTACGACCGGTAATGCGGCACCACTCTTCTTTTTCCACGACCGGGTCCAGAGCGAAGCTGTCGGCATAAGCTTCACAAACGCTCTCTGCCTGGCTTGCCAGAATACCGGAAAGGCCCAGCAAGCCACCTGAAACCGGCAGGACGCTGATTAACGGTGCCAGTTCACGTAATGGGCCTGCAAGGATGTTAGCGACCACCACGTCGGCTTTCATTTCTTCTGGCTGATCTTTAGGTAGGTAGAGTTCCAGACGGTCAGAAACGCCATTACGTTCGGCGTTGTCGCGGCTGGCCTGAATCGCCTGCGGATCAATATCAATACCAATGGCTTTTGCTGCACCCAGTTTCAGCGCCGCGATAGCCAGAATGCCGGAACCGCAGCCAAAGTCGATGACTGTTTTACCGGTTAAATCGAGGCTGTCGAGCCATTGCAGGCACAGAGAGGTGGTTGGATGAGTCCCTGTACCAAACGCCAGCCCTGGGTCTAACATCACGTTAACGGCGTTTTCGTCCGGCACATCACGCCAGCTTGGGCAGATCCACAGTCGTTCACCAAAGCGCATCGGGTGGAAATTATCCATCCATTCGCGCTCCCAGTCTTTATCTTCCAGTTGTTCGATTTTGTGCGCGAAGCCTGCGCCGAGCAGCGGATGATTCTCCAGAATCGCCACCACGTCGTTCATATCGGTTTCAGCATCGAACAGACCAATCACATCGGTGTCGCCCCACAGGCGCGTTTCGCCCGGAAGCGGCTCAAATACAGGCGTATCGTGGGTATCCTGAAAAGTGATAGAAACGGCACCCGCTTCCATCAGCGCATCGCTAAGTTCTTCAGCATTCGCGCCGGTAGTGTTCAGTTTCAGTTGGATCCAAGGCATGGCAAAACTCTTTATTTATCAGTAGTCAAAACGGTAGCTTGCGGGACGGATGTACCGAAACGGTTTCCGACCAGGAAAGCCAGCAAACTTAGTAGTAACGAGGGCACGATAGGGTGGAAGCCCAGGTACTGAATATTCAGCGTCGCGAGTACGGCATACAGTACGCCGCCAACGATCATCGCACTTAGCGCGCCTTTGGCGTTGGCGCGTTCCCAGTAAAGACCCAGCACCAGCGGCCACAGGAAAACGGCTTCCAGCCCACCGAAGGCCAGCAAATTCAGCCAGATGATCATTTCTGGTGGCTTCCAGGCGGCAAGCAGCAGCAACGCACCGAGAACCAACGTGATCACCGCCGACATCCGCTTCAGACGCGTCTCGTTTTGCATTTGATCCGGACGGATATTCAGATAGAGATCTTTAATGATCGTAGCGGAACTTTGCAGCAACTGGGCATTGATCGTCGACATGATCGCAGCCATAGGTGCAGCCAGGAAGATCCCGGCAGCAAACGGTGGCAGCACTTTTACCATCAACGTCGGGATCACCAGGTCCGGTACGGTGAGATCGGGGATCACCGCCCGACCTAACGCTCCGGCCAGGTGCATACCGAACATCAGGATTGCGACCACAATCGTACCGATGATGATCCCCCGATGTACGGCTTTGCTGTCTTTATAAGAGATACAGCGCACCGCAGTATGCGGCAGGCCAATCACGCCAAAACACACCAGCACCCAGAACGACGTCATAAACGCAGGTGACAGAATATCGTCAGCGCCTTGTGGCGTAACCAGTTGCGGATCGATGGTTTGCAGCGTCTCTACTGCATTGCTTAAGCCGCCAGCAGCATGGACTACGCCAATAAGCAGCACAATGGTGCCAATCAGCATCACCAACCCTTGCATGGTGTCGTTCAGCACGCTGGCGCGAAAGCCGCCAAAGGCGGTGTAGAGCGCAATGCTGATGCCAAAAATCAGCAAACCTGTTTCATAAGGGATACCCGCCGCGGTTTCCAGCAGGCGCGCACCGCCGATAAACTGCACGGTCATCGCACCAACGAACGCAACCAGCAAACTCAAACTCGCCAGCCACACCAGCAGGCGACTCTGGTAGCGGGCAAACAGCATATCGTTCAGCGTCACCGCATTGTAGCGGCGCGCGAGAATCGCGAACTTCTTGCCGAGAATACCGAGCGAAAGCCAGACCGCAGGTAGCTGAATCATTGCCAGCAATACCCAACCCAGGCCGTATTTATAAGCAGCTCCTGGCCCGCCGATAAACGAACTGGCACTGATATAGGTCGCGGTGAGCGTCATCGCCAGCACAATACCGCCCATAGAGCGGCTACCGAGGAAATACTCATTAAGGAAGGTGCCGGTGCTCCGTTTACGCATCGCATAAACAGAGATACCGAACACCACCACCAGATAGGCGACCAGCGGTAGAATCACTTCAAGCTGCATCGTCATCCTCCAGCGGGATATCGCGATAGATAAATTTCACCATCGCCCAGCACAGTCCAATAAACAGCAGCGGCGTCAGGATGCAAGCCATCTCAAACCAGCGTGGAAAGCCGGTAAAACCGGGGGTAACGCCAGGTAAGTAAGCGGCTACTAACCATACCGCCAGATAAAAAAGGGTCAGCCCCAGCGCCCAGCGCGCCTCTTTATGGGCCTGAACAAAACGAGTGTCCACGGAAGGGGTCCTCCTCATGGGGGGATACGAGAAACGGGCAATTCTACGGCAACTCTTCAGGCAGGGAAAATAATCTGACAGAAAATTGCCGTTCAGTGCTGCCGCAAAAAGTCTTCAATGTCAGTCAGTGAGGATACCCCTTCCATCGGACCTTGTCGCATTACGGCGAGCGCGCCGCTGGCATTTGCATATTGCAGCGCCTTGTGTGCCGGGATACCGGATAAGAAAAGAGTGACAAACGTTGCGCCAAAGCAGTCGCCTGCACCCGTTGGATCGATTATTTCGATATCGTGGCCTGCAACATGCTGGGCGTGTAATGTTCCGTTTTTAAGCTTGTAATAGCTGGCCCCACGCTGGGCGCGTTTTATCGCCACATGTTTTACGCCGCCGTGGAGAAGATCGCTAACAATCTGTTCTTCTGACAGATTTTTGTGACGCGCGAAGAAAGGGAGTTCGCTTTCGCTGGGGATAAAAATATCCGTATATTCAATCAAATAATCGAGAGCCTGCGCCATTTCAGGAATACTCAGCATCTCTTTGCGAATATTGGGATCGAAAGAAACGGTGCCGCCAGCCGATTTGATCGTCGTTATTGCTTTACGCATGACATCGATCATGCGAAATGAGAACAATGATGAGCCCACAATATGCAGATGGTTACACTGTTTTAGCAGATCCTTATCAATGTGCTCGGCAGTAAACAAACCGCAGGCGCTGTTAGGGATATTAAAGACGAAATCCCGCTGCTGGGGATTTTGATAACTCACGAATGCCGTACCTGTTACGGCATTGTTCATAACATGGATCCCATCGGTAATGACACCTTCATGACGGAGGCGCTCTATAATGAGTCGGCCAAAATCATCATTACCAACACATCCGAAGAAGATGGCCCGATGGGACAGTTTTGCCACCTGAGCAGCAAAAATTGCTGGTGCACCGCTGGGAAATGGCCCGATAAACTCCCCAGGCTGAGTGAATTTTTGATGTGGGTTGCGGGACAAAAACTCGGCCAGCAATTCGCCCATAGCGCAGATAGTTATTGTCACAAAACCCCTCTCATTCCTGAAGCCTTTCGCGATTGGACCAGGTAAAGCACTCATTACTGGTATAAAGGATAACGAAATCAGCCGACTGCAATTGTTGCTGATATTGTTCGTTAATGCTGCGGCTGACGATCACATTTTCTGCCTGATGCAAATGTCCAATGGCAGCCGTTGATGGCGCAGGATCGGCGGCAACGATAACAGTCTTATTCTGGGCATGATCGAAACAGAGCTGCCAGGCAGCGGCAAGTCTGGGAACGTTGATATTTAAAGTACCATCAGCATCCAGATGGCTGATTTCCAGAATGCTGTGTGTAATGGTGAAATGCTGAAGTGCCTGTTCGAGCGGTTTTCCGGCCAGTGCGGTGTCGGGGCGCAGCATTTCACTGCCAGCCAGTATTATTTCGCCATCAATAAACTGATTTGCCAGCAGCGCATGTTCGGGATCGTTGGTGATCAGACGCAGTTTTTTCACTTCGCTGAGCAATGGAATGATCTTACGGCAGATTGTCCCATGTCCAAGAAATAGCGTGTCACGATCGCGAATTAACCGTGCGCAATGTCGTGCTATTTCCATTTGTTGTGCCAGAGACAATGGCGCGATCGGTTGTATCGCTTCTGGTTCAGAGGAGAGGGGGGTCGCAATAGCACCGCCAAATGATCGCTTTAAATATCCCTGTTGCTCCAGATAACTGAGATCGCCGCGGATCGTCACGCCAGAGACACCAAGTTGCGCAGATAAGTCATCAACTTTGATTTCACCCTGGGCGGCAACAATTTCTGCAATTTTTAATCTGCGTTTCAGTAGGTTAGACGATTTTCTCGGCACGTTAACACTCTTCATTGGCCTTTAATGCGTAACACTATAGCCCCTTGTATTTTTCTTTGAAAGTTATCCTTCAATAATATCGACAATTCGAAAAGGAAATCATGGGCCAGAAATCGCAACGAAAATAGCTTAATGCATTGAAAAATAGATGAATTAATTCATATTTATGCAGAGGTGTTATTGGTTTCACTTGCAAAGTGAAAAACAAATTAAGTTATTTTTTGTAAGTTATTTTGATGATATTCGACATGCATCACGCTTTTTACCGCTTTTGCTGTGCTAGTTTGCTTTCAAAATGAAAGTGAAGATTCTCTTTCTTCATTTTGTAAGGTGAACGACAAATATCAGGAGCTGCGATGTACATCATTTCAAGCAAAAACATGCTGAGAAAAGCCCAGTCAGAGGGATATGCCGTCCCTGCTTTCAACATTCATAACCTTGAAACTTTACAGGTAGTTGTTGAGAGCGCTGCACAACTTCGCTCTCCCGTTATGCTGGCGGGAACACCGGGTACTTATCGTTATGGCGGCGTGGGAAGTTTGATTTCGTTAGTACAATCGCTGGCTCGCGAGTACAACCTACCGTTAGTCCTGCATCTCGATCATCATGAAGAGTGTGATGACATTTTTAACAAGGTCCGCGCAGGGATCCGTTCTGTCATGATTGATGGTTCCCATTTGCCATTTGAAGACAACATTGCGCGAGTGCAAGAAGTTACCGCCTTTTGCCATTGCTTTGATGTTAGCGTTGAGGCCGAGCTAGGGCGTCTTGGCGGTCAGGAGGACGATCTGCTGGTGGATGAAAAAGATTCAGCTTATACCTCACCAGCCGCAGCTGCAGAGTTTGTTCAACGTACCCAAATTGACTCTCTGGCGGTAGCAATAGGCACTGCACATGGTTTATATGCGCATGAACCACGTCTGGATTTTGTGCGGCTGGAACAAATTCGCCAGCTGGTAGAAATTCCGCTGGTGTTGCATGGAGCTTCAGGTCTATCGGAACAGGACGTTCAGCTCTGTATTCGCCACGGTATTTGTAAAGTAAATGTCGCGACAGAATTGAAAATTGCGTTTGCCGATGCATTAAAAGGATATTTCTACAACAATCCAGCGGCAAATGATCCTCGTCATTATATGCAGCCGGCAAAGGCCGCCATGAAGGAAGTTGTAACCCGCATTATTGGCGTCTGTGGCAGTGAAGGAAAAATTTAAGACGTTGTACCCTACAAAAACAATGAGGATTGTTTATGAAAAATATTAAATTACTTGGTTCCGCTATGATGGTGAGCCTGGCATTGTTCTCGCAAAGTTCATTGGCAAAAGAGTATAAAATTGGAGCTTCATTATTAACACAGCAACACCCTTTTTATATCGACCTCGCAAATGCAATGAAAGAAGAGGCGAAAAAAGACAATGTCAATTTAAGTGTCTCTATTGCCAATCAGGATTTAAACAAACAGCTTTCTGATGTTGAGGATTTTATTACTAAAAAGGTAGATGCCATTATTATCTCTCCGGTCGATTCGAAAGGTGTCCAGGCAGCGATAATTAAAGCCGATAAGGCTGGTATTCCCGTTATCACCGTTGACGTTGCCGCGGAAGGCGTTCCGGTCGTATCGCATGTTGCGACCGATAATTACGCGGGAGGCGTTGAAGCTGGTAAGTTAATGGGCAAACTTTTGAATGGTAAAGGTACTGTAGCCATTATTTCTTATCCTGCACTACAATCGGTGGTTGCACGCGTTGATGGCTTTAAGAAAGGATTAAGCGATACGCCGGATATTAAAATTGTTGCTGAACAGCCGGGTATAACGCGGGCTGAAGCGTTAACGACTGCGCAAAACATTATGCAGGCCAACGCCAACCTGAATGGTCTGTTTGGCTTTGGTGATGATGCGGCGCTGGCGGCGGTTATAGCGGCGAAATCTGCGCATAACGACAACATCAAAATCATTGGTTTTGATGGTATGAAAGAAGCGCGAGATGCCGTTGATAGTGAAAAAACGTTTGCGGCCGTGATTCGGCAATATCCCGATCAAATGGGTGCTAAAGCCATTGATGCCGCTGTTGATCACCTCAATGGTAAACCGGTAGAGAAAATGATCCCGGTACAACCCGGCGTTTATACAGGTAAATAATAAACATCTTCATTTCACAACAAAACGTTATCGACGTTTTGTTGTGACACCGAGGTCATTATGACGGATGTTATTCTTGATGTTTCGCATATTGCGAAGACATTTGGTCATGTTCAGGCATTAAAAGATATTACACTCTCTTTACGTAAAGGGCGGGTACATACTTTATTAGGTGAGAATGGTGCCGGTAAATCGACATTAATGAAAATATTGGCCGGTGTTTATCCGCCAACCCAGGGAACAATAAAACTACGTGGTGAAACTATCACAATTAATAATCCGCAGCATTCACGTCAGTTAGGGATTGCTATTATTTTTCAGGAACTGAGCCTGAGTAATAATATGACAGTGGCGGAAAATATTTATGCCAATAATGAACCGCGACGTTTTGGCATTATTAACGATAAAAAAATGCTCGCAGATTGCCAGAATCTCCTCGCGGAACTGGGCATCCCACTGGATCCGCTGGAAATGGTCGGCAATATGTCGATGGCACATAGGCAACTGGTAGAAATTGCCAAAGCCTTAAGCTATGCAGCAGATGTCGTGATTATGGATGAACCGACATCTTCGCTAAGTGATAATGAAGCAGAGATTCTGTTTAACATTATTGAGAAATTAAAGCAGCGAGGTTGTGCGGTTATTTATATCTCTCATCGCATGGATGAAATTATGCGGATTTCAGATGATATTTCGGTGATCCGCGACGGTGAGTATATCGCTACGCATGAAAAGAAAAACAGTGATATCCAGCATTTGATTGCCCAAATGGTTGGTCGGGAAATGAAAAATATTTGGCCAGCACGTCTTGGGGAAAAGCCGGATGAAAATGTTCCTGCAAAACTGGAAGTAAAAAACCTTTCCCATCCTTCGCTTTTTAAAGAGGTCAGTTTCGCTGTGCGTCCGGGGGAAGTCCTCGGATTTTTTGGCCTGGTGGGGGCCGGGCGTTCCGATGTGATGAAGGCGCTATTTGGCCTCGTTTCGTATCACGGGACTGTGTTGATTGATGGTAAGGAAGTCAGGATCGCTAATCCCAAACAGGCTATTGATCATGGCATTGCTTTTGTGACCGAAAACCGCAAGGAAGAAGGGTTAGTGCTGATGCACGACGTCAATATGAACACGCACCATGTGGCGTTTCAATATAACGCTTCGCGGATGGGACTCATCAATCACCGACAAGAAGAGGCGAAGACGCTGCAATCTATTGCCAGAATGAACACTAAAGTGAGTTCTGTACATCAGGCAGTGGGAGCGCTGAGCGGCGGTAATCAACAGAAAATCGTGTTATCCAAGTGGCTGGAGAAAACTCCGCGTATTTTATTGCTCGATGAGCCAACGCGCGGAGTGGATGTCGGCGCAAAATTTGAAATCTATAACGTGATACGTCAACTGGCTGCGGCAGGGACAGCAATTATTCTGGTGTCCTCTGAACTGCCAGAGGTCATGGCACTTAGCGATCGTCTGGTGGTAATGCGTAATAAAACGATTGCCGATATTTATTCATGTGAAAATTTAACGCAGACACAGGTAATGACCGCTGCAACAGGAGTACGTTAAATGACAGAGAAAACTCTTGCCAGTCCGAAACCTTCGGAAATTCCCATTGCAAATAATTTTAAAAAAGTCTTCAGGCAATATGGCGGTATCCTCAGTGGAATGGTGGTGTTAATCATTCTGTTCAGTCTTATTAATGACAGTTTTTTTACTGCCAATAACATTACTAATATTATTCTTCAGGTTTCGATAATTGCAATTACCGCCTATGGAATGACTTATGTACTTTTGCTTGGCGATATTGATTTATCAGTCGGTTCAACCATTGCATTGATTGGCACATTTGCTGCGCTTGGGGCTTCATGGGGAATTCCATTTATTTTATTGGTCCCATTATCCATTATTGCAGCCCTGGCTCTGGGGATGATAAATGGTGGCTTGACGGCTATAGCGGGTATCCCTTCGTTTATTGTCACCGTTGCTACAATGGGGATCTTCCGTGGTATCGCTTATATAGTGACCGATGGTATGCCCATCATGATTAAAGATGATGCCTTTCTGGCGCTGGGGAATGGAGAATTTCTCTATATACCTATTCCTATCTGGATATTAATCATCTTATTGCTGATTAACCACTTCATTCTTACTAAAACAACCTTTGGACGAAAAATTTATATCACTGGTGGTAATAAAGAAGCGGCAGTTTATTCAGGGATAAATGTCACCCGCTTGAAAATTAAAGTCTTTATGATTACTGCAGTGCTGGCAGGTATCAGCGGGATGATCCTCGCCTCACGCCTCTATTCCGGGCAACCGAATTCCGCGTTGAGCTACGAACTGGATGCTATTGCCGCGGCTGTACTGGGAGGCACCAGCCTGAACGGCGGCTATGGAACGGTGGTGGGGACGGTAATCGGGGCATTAACCATCGGCGTTATTAATAATGGCATGAACTTAATGAACGTTCCCTATTTCTATCAGATGGTGGTTAAAGGATTAGTCATTCTTGTAGCCGTTTATTTTGACGTAAGAAATAAAAGAAAACGTAGCTAATCATTTCAAGGAATTAATTATATGAGTAAGGTCTTCACAATTGGAGAAATTCTGGTTGAAATTATGGCGAGTAAAATCGGCCAGCCATTTGATCAACCAGGTATCTGGAACGGCCCTTATCCCAGTGGTGCGCCCGCTATTTTTATCGACCAGGTGACACGTCTTGGTGTTCCGTGCGGCATCATTAGCTGTGTGGGGAATGATGGCTTTGGTGATATTAATATACATCGTCTGGCTGCTGATGGTGTGGATATCAGGGGGATTTCAGTCTTACCTCTGGAAGCCACCGGGAGTGCCTTTGTTACTTATCATAACTCTGGCGATCGCGATTTTATTTTTAATATCAAGAATGCCGCTTGCGGTAAATTATCGGCGCAGCATGTTGATGAAAATATACTGAAAGACTGTACCCATTTTCATATTATGGGCTCATCCCTGTTTTCATTTCATATGGTAGACGCAGTAAAAAAAGCAGTAACCATCGTTAAAGCAAATGGTGGCGTTATTTCTTTCGACCCGAATATTCGTAAAGAGATGCTCGATATTCCAGAAATGCGTGACGCCCTCCACTTTGTTCTTGAGTTAACAGATATCTATATGCCCAGCGAGGGAGAAGTGTTGCTCTTGTCGCCACACTCGACACCGGAGCGTGCAATCGCTGGTTTTCTTGAAGAAGGTGTTAAAGAGGTGATTGTGAAGCGCGGCAATCAAGGTGCCAGTTACTACTCCGCGAATGAGCAGTTTCATGTTGAGAGCTATCCGGTGGAAGAAGTTGACCCGACCGGTGCGGGAGACTGCTTTGGTGGCGCGTGGATTGCCTGCCGCCAGCTAGGGTTTGACGCCCATCGGGCATTACAATATGCCAACGCCTGCGGTGCACTGGCGGTAACCCGACGTGGCCCAATGGAGGGAACGTCTCGCCTTGCGGAAATCGAAGCGTTCATCCAGCGCCATGACATGTCCATTCGGGAAGCAGCACAATGAAAAACGAAATTTGGTCGTGGATTGGCGATCTCTCGCAGGTTGCCGGAATTAAACACTATGAGTTACGCAGTGGCAGATCAAAGGGGACAGAAGCGTTTGATGTCCGTACTGGTGCGGGATTGGCATTTACGGTGGTAAAAGATCGCGCGCTGGATATTGCATGGGCCAGCTACAAGGACACTGCGCTCTCTTTTATCACCCCCAACGGCATTGTCGCCCCCGCTTTTTTTGAGTCTCAGGGCAACGGGTTTTTACGTAGCTTCTACGCGGGGTTACTGACTACCTGCGGACTTAGCTACATTGGCACGCCCTGTGAGGATAACGGAGAAACGCTGGGGTTACACGGGCGTTTGGCTGCGACTCCAGCAGAAGAGGTGGGGTATCGCACAGAACGGACCGACGACGGCATTGAATTTGTCATCAATGGCAAAGTACGGGAAACACGATTGTTCGGTGAAAATCTGACGCTGGAAAGGACCATTCGCTGCCGTTATGGCGAAAATGTGCTGCGCATTGAAGACAAGGTGACTAATCATGGTTTCACCCGCCAGCCGCTGCAAATTCTTTATCACTTTAATTACGGCTGGCCTTTATTATCGCCACAGGCAGAAATCTTGCTGTCGGCTAAAAGCGTAACGCCACGAACCCCGCATGCGGCGGAAGGGTTAACCAGTCATCTGGAGATTTGTACCCCACAGCCCAGTTTTGACGAGCAGGTTTACTATCTCACGTTGAATAGCGACAGTCAGGGGATGAGTAAAGTTGCGCTGGTGAACGCCGAACTGGGGTGGGGAATTTACGAGAAATTCGACACCATGCAGCTACCCAACTTTATCCAGTGGAAAAATTTAGGCGCGGGTGAATATGTTATGGGGCTGGAGGTCAGCAATAGTTTTCCTGACGGTCGTGATAAAGAACGAGCGCAGGGGCGTCTGCCCTTTATAGAGCCAGGGGAAACAAAGACATACTGCTTTGAGCTGGGAATTGTTGATGGCGATGCTGAAATTAGCGCGTTGAAAGCGGAAATTGCAAGCTACCGTTAGCTAACGGCAATAAAAACGCCGGGCAGCGTTAACAGGCCCGGCGTTGATTACGTTCTTTGCTAAGCGCGATGAAAACACCGCGCGTCACAAATTATTTTTCCTGAAGACCGAGTTTTTTCTCCAGATAGTGGATGTTAGTGCCACCATGCTGGAAGTTCTCGTCATTCATGATGCGGATCTGCAGATCAACGTTGGTTTTGATACCGTCGATGATCAGCTCCTGCAGCGCATTCTTCATGCGGGCAATCGCCACGTCACGGTTTTCACCGTAGCAAATCAGCTTACCGATCATTGAGTCATAGTACGGTGGTACGGTGTAGCCCGCGTAGATATGAGACTCCCAACGCACGCCAAAACCGCCAGGTGCATGGAAACGGGTGATTTTGCCCGGGCTTGGCAGGAAGGTGTTAGGATCCTCGGCGTTAATACGGCATTCCACCGCATGGCCGCGAACGTGAACTTCTTCTTGCTTGATCGACAGCGGTTGACCAGCAGCAATACGCAGTTGTTCTTTGATCAGGTCAACACCGGTGATCATTTCAGTAACCGGGTGTTCTACCTGAATACGGGTGTTCATTTCGATGAAATAGAACTCGCCGTTTTCGAACAGAAACTCGAAAGTACCTGCACCGCGATAGCCGATATCAACACACGCTTTAGCACAACGTTCACCGATGTAGCGACGCAGTTCCGGGGTAATGCCCGGTGCTGGCGCTTCTTCGACCACTTTCTGGTGACGACGCTGCATAGAGCAGTCACGTTCCGCCAGATAGATAGCGTTGCCCTGACCGTCCGCCAGTACCTGGATCTCGACGTGGCGAGGATTTTCCAGGTATTTCTCCATGTAAACCATGTCGTTATTGAAAGCGGCTTTCGCTTCCGCACGGGTCATGGAGATGGATTGCGCCAGTTCAGCGTCGCCGCGTACTACACGCATACCACGACCGCCGCCGCCGCCGGAGGCTTTGATAATCACCGGGTAACCAATGCGTTTTGCAATGGCGCGGTTTTTATCCATATCGTCGCCCAGCGGGCCGTCAGAACCTGGTACGCAAGGAACGCCCGCTTTTTTCATCGCCGCGATTGCTGATACTTTATCGCCCATCAGGCGAATGGTTTCGGCTTTCGGGCCGATGAAGATAAAGCCGGAGCGTTCAACCTGCTCGGCAAAATTGGCGTTCTCGGAGAGGAAGCCGTAACCCGGATGGATTGCTACTGCGCCGGTGATTTCAGCGGCGCTGATGATTGCCGGGATGTTCAGATAACTTTTTACTGACGGAGCAGGGCCGATACAGACCGTTTCGTCTGCCAGTAATACGTGTTTTAGATCGCGATCCGCACTGGAGTGCACAGCGACAGTCTTGATGCCCAGTTCTTTACAGGCACGAAGAATACGCAATGCAATCTCGCCGCGGTTGGCAATAACAATTTTATCCAGCATGTTCGCCTCGTTACTCGATGACGACCAGCGGCTCGTCAAATTCTACCGGTTGTCCACTTTCGACCAGAATTGCTTTCACGGTACCGGATTTGTCCGCTTCGATCTGGTTCATCATTTTCATGGCTTCAACGATGCACAGGGTATCGCCCACGTTGACTTTCTGACCCACTTCGATGAACGCTTTTGCGTCCGGGCTTGGGGTGCGGTAGAAAGTACCAACCATCGGGGAACGTACGATGTGACCACTGATTTCCGCTGCTGCTGGCGCTTCCATGGAAGGAACGGTCGCCGGAGCGGCTGCGTTAGATTGAGCTGGCTGCTGCATCATTGGTGCAGCGTAAGCTTGTTGCATCACAGGGAAACTTGCGGCAGGAGCTGCACGGCTGATGCGTACTGACTCTTCGCCTTCGGAGATTTCCAGTTCGGAGATGCCTGATTCTTCAACCAGCTCGATCAGTTTTTTAATCTTACGAATATCCATGAGTGGGTTCCGTACTCTTTGTTTAGTGTGATTGTGACAGGCGTTTCACCGCCGTCTGTAAAGCGTATGCCCCGACAGCTGTATGCATAGCGATAAATTCCAGCAGGCCGGGACGCCGGTCTATTTTGCCCCAGAGTGTCAATGTTTAGACTTGACGGACATTGTGCAGCGATCTGCTGCTATCCTCCGGCAAAAAACAAAATATACCTTCGTTGCGCCAATGTCACCTTTTCCGCAGCGCAAAAACTGCGTCAGGGAGGACGAGGTCGCACATTATAACGATTTCGTAGCAATTGGCAGCTAAATACTGGTCTTATCAGGGAAGATAATCAACAGCTAACATGTAAATAACCTTCAACACCGTGTAATTTGCAACAAGCCGCACAATTCACGAAATTAGCGCTATCGTCGACGGAACTTCTTATAACGTAAGGCTAAAAGCTGTAAAGCCAGCTCTGCGAAGATGAGGGGCTGCAATGAGATGATCCTCACAGACCACAAATAATGTAGGGTTGCCAGGATCGCGACAAGATAGACGACATTACGCAGCGGTTGCTGGGGATTACTCAATTTTCACGGCATCGTCCGGATAGACGTCAATGCTAAAGCACGCAAAATCAACAAACTGACAATGCTCAGCATCAAATAGTTTTGAGTGGTTAATTTATAATCAAATAAAATCAGATTATTCACCCCTGGGATCAGAGTTAAGGTACAGATTAAGCGTAGCGTCACCCAGGCAAAGCGCCTTAAACCTAACAGACGACGGGACGTATCAATAATGACTATTTAGTGGAGTATCAAGGGTGTTTTCCACCGTTTGGTGACCCGTATCAATGCGCATCAATTTATGGTCAGTCGAAATCATGACTTTCCAGTTTGGATTATGTTGTACAACTTTCTGACCAAGGTGTTCGACGAAAGCTGTCCGGCTAACCGCTTTTCCCGTTAATCGATTGAATAATGATTTCAAAATGAGTTCCCTCTCTTATTAATCCTTGCTAAATGGTTAATTAATCTTCACCAGCGTGCGACCCTGGATCTGGTTATTAATGATGGCTTCGGCAAACTTTGGTGCTTCTGCCAGAGATATCTCTTTTGCTGCCTGGGTATAGAATGATTCCGGTAAATCGGCGACCAGTCGCTGCCAGGCTTGTGCGCGGCGTGCTGGTGGCGTCATCACTGAATCCACCCCTTGTAAACGGACATTACGCAGAATAAATGGCATGACCGTTGTTGGCAGAGTAAAACCACCCGCCAGACCACAAGCTGCCACGCAGCCTCCGTAATTCATTTGCGCCAGCACTTTCGCCAGCACTTTGTCGCCAACGGTGTCAATTGCCCCAGCCCAGAGTTGTTTTTCCAGAGGACGGGATTCGGCAAACTCATCGCGAGGGAGAATACGGCTGGCACCTAAACTTTTCAGATATTCATGGGTACTTTCGCGACCGGAAACGGCAACGACCTGATAACCCAACTTATGCAGCAGCGCCACGGCGGTACTGCCGACGCCACCACTGGCACCCGTTACGACAATCTCGCCGTCCTGCGGGCGAACACCGGCATCTTCCAGCGCCATCACACACAGCATGGCGGTAAAACCGGCAGTACCGATAATCATTGCTTTACGCGCGTCCAGCCCTTGCGGCATGGCAACCAGCCAGTCACCTTTCACTCGCGCCTGCTCCGCCAGCCCACCCCAGTGGTTTTCACCAACGCCCCAGCCAGTGAGTAATACGTCCTGACCGGCATGAAAACGCGGATCTTCGCTGGTGCGTACAGTTCCGGCAAAATCGATCCCAGGAATCATCGGAAAATTACGGATGATTTTTCCCTTACCGGTAATTGCCAGCGCATCTTTGTAGTTCAGGCTCGACCAGTGAACATCAACCGTGACATCGCCCTCCGGCAGGCGACTTTCGTCCAGAGTCTGTACCGATGCGAGAGTTTTGCCGTCCTGCTGTTCTAAAAGTAACGCCTGCATAAGTGGTCCTCATGTGCATGATGGATTGGAAAATAATTTCTGAAGACTATACTCGCTAATGGAAAAGCAAAGCCGATGAAGCGCAATAAATTGCGAGATAAATCTGATTTGCTAGTATGCCCGCTTCCTCACTATCGGAGTTAACACAAGGATGAGATTAACGACGAAATTTTCGGCCTTTGTTACGCTGCTCACCGGGTTAACAATTTTTGTGACTTTGTTGGGCTGTTCGCTAAGTTTCTACAACGCCATTCAGTATAAGTTTAGTCATCGCGTTCAGGCGGTGGCGACGGCGATTGATACCCACCTTGTGTCGAATGACTTCAGCGCATTAAGGCCACAAATTACCGAATTAATGATGTCAGCAGATATCGTTCGTGTAGACCTGCTACATGGTGATAAACAGGTTTATACCCTCGCCAGAAATGGTAGTTATCGTCCGGTTGGCACCAGCGATCTGTTTCGCGAACTGAGCGTTCCGTTGATAAAGCATCCGGGGATGTCGCTGCGTCTGGTTTATCAGGATCCGATGGGCAACTATTTCCATTCGTTGATGACCACCGCGCCGCTCACGGGGGCGATTGGCTTTATCATTCTTATGCTCTTCCTGGCGGTACGCTGGTTACAACGGCAACTTGCCGGGCAAGAATTGCTGGAAACCCGGGCTACTCGTATCTTAAACGGTGAGCGTGGCTCTAATGTGTTGGGAACCATCTATGAATGGCCGCCCAGAACCAGCAGTGCGCTGGATACGCTGCTTCGTGAAATTCAGAACGCACGCGAACAACACAGCCGTCTTGATACGCTGATCCGCTCTTATGCCGCCCAGGACATGAAAACCGGCCTCAATAACCGACTCTTCTTCGATAATCAGTTGGCAACGTTACTGGAAGATCAGGAGAAAGTAGGTACCCACGGGATCGTGATGATGATTCGTCTACCGGATTTCAATATGTTGAGCGATACCTGGGGGCACAGCCAGGTTGAAGAACAGTTCTTCACTCTGACGAATCTGCTGTCGACATTTATGATGCGCTACCCTGGCGCACTGCTGGCGCGTTACCACCGCAGTGATTTTGCTGCGCTGTTGCCGCACCGGACGTTAAAAGAGGCTGAGAGCATAGCCAGTCAGTTAATCAAAGCCGTCGATACCTTGCCGAACAATAAAATGCTCGATCGCGACGATATGATCCACATTGGTATCTGTGCCTGGCGTAGTGGTCAGGATACCGAGCAGGTAATGGAACATGCAGAGTCTGCCACGCGTAATGCGGGATTGCAGGGCGGCAATAGCTGGGCTATTTACGATGACTCGTTGCCTGAAAAAGGACGCGGTAATGTTCGCTGGCGTACGCTTATCGAGCAAATGCTCAGTCGCGGCGGCCCGCGCCTTTATCAAAAACCGGCGGTTACTCGCGAAGGTCAGGTTCATCATCGAGAACTCATGTGCCGCATCTTCGATGGTAATGAAGAGGTTAGCTCGGCGGAGTATATGCCGATGGTCTTGCAGTTTGGCTTATCGGAAGAGTATGACCGCCTGCAAATCAGCCGTCTGATTCCACTATTGCGTTACTGGCCGGAGGAAAATCTGGCGATTCAGGTTACCGTTGAGTCGCTGATTCGCCCGCGTTTTCAGCGTTGGCTGCGCGATACGTTAATGCAATGTGAAAGATCGCAACGAAAACGCATAATTATTGAACTTGCAGAGGCCGATGTAGGTCAACATATCAGTCGTTTACAACCTGTTATTCGTTTAGTGAATGCTTTAGGGGTACGGGTAGCCGTCAACCAGGCTGGTTTGACGCTGGTAAGCACCAGTTGGATCAAAGAACTTAATGTTGAGTTACTCAAGCTCCATCCGGGGCTGGTCAGAAACATTGAGAAGCGAACGGAGAATCAGCTGCTGGTTCAAAGCCTGGTGGAAGCCTGCTCCGGGACCAGCACCCAGGTTTACGCCACCGGCGTGCGTTCGCGAAGCGAGTGGCAGACCCTGATTCAGCGCGGTGTTACAGGTGGGCAAGGGGATTTTTTCGCGTCCTCACAGCCACTTGATACTAACGTGAAAAAATATTCACAAAGATACTCGGTTTAACCTGCCGTTTAATCCGTTTTCACGTAGAATAACGCGCGCTGCGTCTCATGGGAGTGTGCTTGTCTGCTCGCCAGATTGTTGCAGCACATATGCAGATGAATGACCTTACGCGGTTGCAAACAGGCGAGGAATGCTGCTGATGCATTAAGCCTTTCTGGACTCAGGCAGAGATTTGTAACAAAGGAAACGAACTGCACTAATTTTCACCGTAGCAGATGATTTTTGCGCCTTGTCGCTGCTGCGTGTGGTTGGTAAAGTAAGCGGATTTTCTTTTCCGCCCCAGCTTTCAGGATTATCCCTTAGTATGTTGAAAAAATTTCGTGGCATGTTTTCCAATGACTTGTCCATTGACCTGGGTACTGCGAATACCCTCATTTATGTAAAAGGACAAGGCATCGTATTGAATGAGCCTTCCGTGGTGGCCATTCGTCAGGATCGTGCCGGTTCACCGAAAAGCGTAGCTGCAGTAGGTCATGACGCGAAGCAGATGCTGGGCCGTACGCCGGGCAATATTGCTGCCATTCGCCCAATGAAAGACGGCGTTATCGCCGACTTCTTCGTGACTGAAAAAATGCTCCAGCACTTCATCAAACAAGTGCACAGCAACAGCTTTATGCGTCCAAGCCCACGCGTTCTGGTTTGTGTGCCGGTTGGCGCAACCCAGGTTGAACGCCGCGCAATTCGTGAATCCGCGCAGGGCGCTGGTGCCCGTGAAGTGTTCCTGATTGAAGAACCGATGGCTGCTGCAATTGGTGCTGGTCTGCCGGTTTCTGAAGCGACTGGTTCTATGGTGGTTGATATCGGTGGTGGTACTACTGAAGTTGCCGTTATCTCCTTGAACGGCGTGGTTTATTCCTCTTCCGTACGCATTGGTGGTGACCGTTTCGACGAAGCTATCATCAACTATGTGCGTCGTAATTACGGTTCTCTGATCGGTGAAGCCACCGCAGAACGTATCAAGCATGAAATCGGTTCGGCTTACCCGGGCGATGAAGTCCGTGAAATCGAAGTTCGTGGCCGTAACCTGGCAGAAGGTGTTCCACGCGGTTTTACCCTGAACTCCAACGAAATCCTCGAAGCACTGCAGGAACCGCTGACCGGTATTGTGAGCGCAGTAATGGTTGCACTGGAACAGTGTCCGCCGGAACTGGCTTCCGACATCTCCGAGCGCGGCATGGTGCTCACCGGTGGTGGCGCACTGCTGCGTAACCTTGACCGTTTGTTAATGGAAGAAACCGGCATTCCAGTCGTTGTTGCTGAAGACCCGCTGACCTGTGTGGCGCGCGGTGGCGGCAAAGCACTGGAAATGATCGACATGCACGGCGGCGACCTGTTCAGCGAAGAGTAATCGGATACAGGCAGGGGAAGCGTCTGTTTACCCTGCCTGGTCTGATACGAGAATACGCATAACTTATGAAGCCAATTTTTAGCCGTGGCCCGTCGCTACAGATTCGCCTTATTCTGGCGGTGCTGGTGGCGCTCGGCATTATTATTGCCGACAGCCGCCTGGGGACGTTCAGTCAAATCCGTACTTATATGGATACCGCCGTCAGTCCTTTCTACTTTGTTTCCAATGCTCCTCGTGAATTGCTGGATGGCGTATCGCAGACGCTGGCCTCGCGTGACCAACTAGAACTTGAAAACCGGGCGTTACGTCAGGAACTGTTGCTGAAAAACAGTGAACTGCTGATGCTTGGACAATACAAACAGGAGAACGCGCGTCTGCGCGAGCTGCTGGGTTCCCCGCTGCGTCAGGATGAGCAGAAAATGGTGACTCAGGTTATCTCTACGGTTAACGATCCTTATAGCGATCAAGTTGTTATCGATAAAGGTAGCGTTAATGGCGTTTATGAAGGCCAGCCGGTCATCAGCGACAAAGGTGTTGTTGGTCAGGTGGTGGCCGTCGCTAAACTGACCAGTCGCGTGCTGCTGATTTGTGATGCGACCCACGCGCTGCCAATCCAGGTGCTGCGCAACGATATCCGCGTAATTGCAGCCGGTAACGGTTGTACGGATGATTTGCAGCTTGAGCATCTGCCAGCGAATACGGATATTCGTGTTGGTGATGTGCTGGTGACTTCCGGTCTGGGCGGTCGTTTCCCGGAAGGCTATCCGGTGGCGGTTGTCTCTTCCGTAAAACTCGATACCCAGCGCGCTTATACTGTGATTCAGGCGCGTCCGACTGCGGGACTGCAACGTTTGCGTTATCTGCTGCTGCTGTGGGGCGCGGATCGTAACGGCGCTAACCCGATGACGCCGGAAGAGGTGCATCGTGTTGCTAATGAACGTCTGATGCAGATGATGCCGCAGGTATTGCCTTCGCCAGACGCGATGGGGCCAAAGTTACCCGAACCGGCAACGGGGATCGCTCAGCCGACTCCGCAGCAACCGGCGACAGGAAATGCAGCTACTGCGCCTGCTGCGCCGACACAGCCTGCTGCTAATCGCTCTCCACAAAGGGCTACGCCGCCGCAAAGTGGTGCTCAACCGCCTGCGCGTGCGCCGGGAGGGCAATAGTGGCGAGCTATCGTAGCCAGGGACGCTGGGTAATCTGGCTCTCTTTCCTCATTGCGCTGTTGCTGCAAATCATGCCCTGGCCGGATAACCTGATTGTTTTCCGGCCAAACTGGGTGTTACTCATCTTGTTGTATTGGATCCTGGCCTTGCCTCATCGCGTAAATGTGGGCACAGGTTTTGTGATGGGTGCCATACTGGATCTGATCAGCGGCTCGACGCTTGGCGTACGCGTATTGGCGATGAGCATCATTGCTTACCTGGTGGCGCTGAAATACCAGCTTTTCCGCAACCTCGCATTATGGCAGCAGGCGCTGGTCGTCATGTTGCTTTCGCTGGTGGTGGATATTATTGTTTTCTGGGCAGAGTTTTTAGTGATTAACGTCTCTTTCAGACCGGAAGTGTTCTGGAGTAGTGTAGTCAATGGAGTGCTCTGGCCGTGGATTTTCTTGCTGATGCGTAAAGTCCGTCAGCAGTTTGCAGTGCAATAAAGGTTTCTATGACTTCTCTGTATTTAGCTTCCGGTTCTCCGCGTCGTCACGAGTTACTTGCGCAACTTGGCGTGACCTTTGAACGTATTGTTACGGGCATTGAGGAGCAGCGTCAGCCGCAGGAGAGCGCGCAGCAATATGTTATGCGTCTGGCGCGCGAGAAAGCACAGGCGGGTGTCACGCACACGGCGCAGGATCTCCCGGTGCTGGGTGCGGATACTATCGTTATCCTGAATGGAGAAGTGCTGGAGAAACCGCGCGACGCAGATCATGCGGCGCAGATGTTGCGCAAACTATCGGGTCAGACCCATCAGGTGATGACGGCAGTGGCGTTGGCCGACAGTCAGCACATTCTCGATTGCCTGGTGGTCACCGATGTGACGTTCAGAACGTTAACAGACGAAGACATCGCGGGCTATGTCGCCAGCGGAGAACCGTTAGATAAAGCAGGTGCATACGGTATTCAGGGGTTGGGTGGCTGTTTTGTCAGGAAGATAAATGGCAGCTATCACGCCGTAGTCGGCTTACCGCTGGTTGAAACGTATGAATTATTAAGTAATTTTAACGCACTGCGTGAGAAAAGGGATAAACATGACGGCTGAATTGTTGGTAAACGTAACGCCTTCGGAAACGCGAGTGGCGTATATTGATGGCGGTATTCTGCAGGAAATTCATATTGAACGTGAGGCGCGACGCGGAATAGTAGGCAATATCTACAAGGGTCGTGTAAGTCGTGTACTTCCGGGTATGCAGGCGGCTTTTGTAGATATTGGGCTGGATAAAGCCGCGTTTCTTCATGCATCCGACATCATGCCGCATACTGAGTGTGTGGCGGGTGAAGAGCAAAAGCAATTCACGGTGCGCGACATCTCGGAACTGGTCCGTCAGGGGCAAGATCTGATGGTGCAGGTGGTGAAAGATCCGCTTGGTACTAAAGGTGCGCGCCTGACCACCGATATCACTCTGCCATCTCGCTATCTGGTTTTTATGCCAGGTGCTTCTCATGTTGGGGTTTCCCAACGTATCGAAAGCGAATCCGAACGTGAACGCCTGAAAAAAGTGGTCGCGGAGTATTGCGACGAGCAGGGCGGGTTTATCATCCGTACTGCAGCGGAAGGTGTTGGTGAGGCTGAACTGGCCTCCGATGCCGCTTATCTGAAACGTGTCTGGACCAAAGTCATGGAGCGTAAAAAGCGCCCGCAGACCCGTTATCAGCTATACGGCGAACTGGCGTTGGCGCAGCGTGTTCTGCGTGATTTCGCCGACGCCGAGCTGGACCGCATTCGCGTTGACTCGCGCCTGACTTACGAAGCATTGCTGGAGTTTACCTCGGAGTACATTCCCGAGATGACCAGCAAGCTGGAGCATTACACAGGCCGCCAACCGATTTTCGATCTCTTTGATGTTGAAAACGAAATCCAGCGGGCGCTGGAACGCAAAGTTGAACTAAAATCCGGTGGCTATCTGATTATCGACCAGACCGAAGCGATGACCACCGTGGACATCAATACCGGGGCGTTTGTCGGTCATCGCA
The DNA here is from genome assembly GCF_030295215.1 of Escherichia sp. KS167_9B. Lineage (NCBI taxonomy): Bacteria > Pseudomonadati > Pseudomonadota > Gammaproteobacteria > Enterobacterales > Enterobacteriaceae > Escherichia > Escherichia sp. KS167_9B. Next base: position 3,941,623 of record NZ_AP025754.1, on the reverse strand, counting down.
ATCTGGACGACACCATCTTCAATACCAATATTGAAGCGACGCAGGCTATTGCTCGCCAGTTACGGTTGCGTAACCTGGGCGGGATCATCATTATTGATTTCATCGACATGAATAATGAAGATCACCGTCGCCGCGTGTTGCATTCGCTGGAGCAGGCGTTGAGCAAAGACCGGGTGAAAACCAGCGTTAATGGTTTTTCGGCGCTGGGGCTGGTGGAGATGACGCGTAAACGCACTCGCGAAAGCATTGAACACGTATTGTGTAACGAATGTCCGACTTGCCACGGTCGCGGAACGGTGAAAACTGTGGAAACCGTATGTTATGAAATCATGCGCGAGATTGTTCGTGTACACCATGCTTACGATTCCGACCGTTTCCTGGTCTATGCTTCTCCGGCAGTAGCCGAAGCCTTGAAAGGCGAAGAGTCACACTCGCTGGCGGAAGTGGAAATTTTCGTTGGCAAACAGGTTAAAGTACAAATTGAACCGCTCTATAACCAGGAGCAGTTTGACGTCGTAATGATGTAAACAGATGCTGGGCCGCCATCCGGCAAAGGGTTTTTGAGTCACATTTTTAGCAGACAAGGAGTGACGGGTGAGGCGATTGCCGGGGATTTTACTGCTTACTGGAGCCGCGCTCGTTGTGATCGCTGCCCTGCTGGTTAGCGGCCTGCGTATTGCTTTACCGCATCTTGACGCCTGGCGTCCGGAAATCCTCAACAAAATAGAATCCGCGACTGGCATGCCGGTTGAAGCCAGTCAGCTCTCAGCCAGCTGGCAGAATTTTGGCCCGACGCTTGAAGCGCACGACATCCGTGCAGAACTAAAAGATGGCGGCGAATTTTCGGTTAAACGCGTTACTCTGGCGCTGGATGTCTGGCAAAGCCTGTTACATATGCGCTGGCAGTTTCGTGACCTCACTTTCTGGCAGCTGCGCTTTCGCACCAACACTCCTATCACCAGCAGCGGTGGTAATGATAGCCTGGAAGCTAGTCACATCAGCGATCTGTTTCTTCGTCAATTCGACCATTTCGATCTCCGCGACAGTGAAGTCAGTTTCCTGACGCCATCCGGTCAGCGCGCCGAGCTGGCGATCCCACAACTCACCTGGCTGAACGATCCACGTCGACACCGTGCGGAAGGCCTGGTAAGCCTCTCCAGCCTTACCGGACAGCACGGCGTGATGCAGGTGCGCATGGATTTGCGCGATGATGAGGGGTTGTTAAGCAATGGTCGCGTCTGGCTCCAGGCGGATGACATCGACCTGAAGCCGTGGCTCGGTAAATGGATGCAGGACAATATTGCGCTGGAAACGGCACAGTTCTCCCTTGAAGGCTGGATGACGATCGACAAAGGCGATGTAACCGGCGGTGACGTCTGGCTGAAACAGGGCGGTGCCAGCTGGTTGGGCGAGAAGCAAACGCATACGCTGTCGGTGGATAATCTGACCGCGCATATTACGCGTGAAAACCCGGGCTGGCAGTTCTCTATTCCCGACACACGGATCACGATGGACGGCAAACCCTGGCCGAGCGGAGCATTGACGCTGGCCTGGATACCGGAACAGAACGTCGGCGGCAAAGACAATAAACGCAGTGACGAACTCCGGATTCGCGCCAGTAATCTGGAGCTGGCAGGCCTGGAGGGCGTACGCCCGCTGGCCGCGAAACTTTCACCTGCACTTGGTGATGTTTGGCGCTCCACACAACCGAGCGGCAAGATAAACACGCTGGCGCTGGATATCCCGCTTCAGGCGGCAGACAAGACCCGTTTTCAGGCATCGTGGAGCGATCTGGCCTGGAAGCAATGGAAATTATTACCGGGTGCGGAACACTTCTCCGGGACGCTTTCCGGCAGCGTAGAAAATGGTTTGCTTACCGCGTCGATGAAGCAGGCAAAGATGCCTTACGAAACGGTATTCCGTGCGCCACTGGAAATCGCCGACGGCCAGGCTACGATAAGCTGGCTGAACAATGACAAAGGTTTCCAGCTGGATGGGCGTAATATTGACGTTAAAGCTAAAGCCGTCCATGCGCGCGGCGGTTTTCGTTACCTGCAACCTGCTAACGATGAACCCTGGCTGGGTATTCTGGCTGGCATCAGTACCGATGATGGTTCACAAGCCTGGCGCTATTTCCCGGAAAACCTGATGGGTAAAGACCTGGTTGATTACTTAAGTGGCGCGATTCAGGGCGGTGAAGCGGATAACGCGACGCTGGTTTATGGTGGCAATCCGCAACTCTTCCCCTATAAACACAACGAAGGTCAGTTTGAAGTGCTGGTGCCGCTACGCAACGCGAAGTTTGCCTTCCAGCCGGACTGGCCTGCATTAACTAACCTTGATATTGAACTGGATTTTATTAACGACGGTTTATGGATGAAAACCGATGGCGTTAATCTGGGCGGCGTGCGCGCGAGTAATCTCACCGCAGTGATCCCTGACTACTCAAAAGAAAAACTGCTGATTGACGCTGACATTAAAGGTCCGGGTAAAGCCGTTGGCCCTTACTTTGATGAGACACCGCTGAAAGATTCCCTGGGTGCGACCCTGCAAGAACTCCAGCTCGACGGCGATGTGAATGCTCGCTTACATCTTGATATCCCGCTGAACGGCGAGTTGGTAACCGCGAAAGGGGAAGTGACGCTGCGTAATAACAGTCTGTTTATCAAACCACTCGACAGCACCCTGAAAAATTTGAGCGGTAAATTCAGCTTTATCAATGGCGATCTGCAAAGTGAACCACTGACAGCAAGCTGGTTTAATCAGCCGTTGAACGTGGATTTCTCCACCAAAGAAGGGGCAAAAGCCTACCAGGTCGCGTTGAATCTCAACGGTAACTGGCAACCAGCGAAAACCGGCGTTCTGCCTGCAGCGGTGAACGAAGCATTAAGTGGCAGCGTGGCGTGGGATGGTAAAGTGGGCATTGAGCTGCCTTATCAAGCTGGCGCGACGTATAACGTAGAGCTAAACGGCGATTTGAAGAATGTGAGCAGTCACTTACCTTCACCGTTAGCCAAACCTGCGGGTGAACCACTGCCGGTAAACGTTAAGGTTGATGGCAATCTCAACAGTTTTGATTTAACCGGACAGGCTGGTGCGGATAACCATTTCAATAGCCGCTGGTTGCTCGGTCAAAAGCTGACGCTCGATCGTGCTATTTGGGCGGCAGACAGTAAAACGCTCCCGCCGTTGCCGGAACAAAGTGGCGTTGAACTCAATATGCCGCCGATGAATGGTGCCGAGTGGCTGGCCCTGTTCCAGAAAGGCGCGGCGGAGAGTGTCGGTGGTGCAGCGAGTTTCCCACAACACATAACGTTACGTACGCCTATGTTGTCGCTGGGAAATCAGCAATGGAATAACCTGAGTATTGTTTCGCAACCGACGGCAAATGGCTCCCAGGTTGAGGCGCAAGGGCGTGAAATCAACGCCACGCTGGCGATGCGTAATAACGCACCGTGGCTGGCGAATATCAAATATCTTTATTACAACCCAAGCGTGGCGAAAACTCGTGGTGATTCAACACAGTCATCATCTTTCCCGACAACGGAACGCATTAACTTCCGTGGCTGGCCAGACGCACAAATACGATGCGCAGAGTGCTGGTTTTGGGGGCAAAAATTCGGTCGCATTGACAGTGATATCACTATTTCTGGCGATACGTTAACACTGACTAATGGACTGATTGATACTGGCTTTTCGCGGCTCACTGCCGATGGTGAATGGGTTAACAATCCGGGAAATGAACGCACCTCGCTGAAAGGAAAACTGCGCGGGCAGAAAATTGATGCCGCCGCAGAGTTTTTTGGTGTCACGACGCCCATACGCCAGTCGTCATTTAATGTGGATTACGATTTACACTGGCGCAAAGCACCCTGGCAGCCAGATGAGGCGACGTTGAATGGCATCATTCATACTCAACTGGGCAAAGGCGAAATTACCGAAATCAACACCGGACATGCAGGGCAATTGCTGCGCCTACTGAGCGTTGATGCCCTGATGCGTAAGCTGCGTTTTGATTTCAGAGACACCTTTGGCGAAGGGTTCTATTTTGACTCTATTCGCAGCACCGCGTGGATTAAAGACGGCGTTATGCACACCGACGACACGCTGGTGGATGGCCTGGAGGCGGACATCGCTATGAAAGGGTCGGTAAATCTGGTACGTCGCGACCTGAATATGGAAGCGGTTGTCGCACCAGAGATTTCTGCGACGGTGGGTGTGGCTGCGGCCTTTGCGGTTAACCCCATTGTTGGCGCGGCAGTGTTTGCCGCCAGTAAAGTGCTGGGACCGTTGTGGAGCAAAGTCTCCATTTTGCGCTATCACATTTCGGGTCCGCTGGACGATCCGCAAATCAACGAAGTGTTGCGCCAACCGCGTAAAGAAAAAGCGCAATGATTTGACGAGGGCGCGTAATTGCCCCAATCTCATATGATAATCGTTGCCAAAGGCCAACGAGCCGGAACATAACCGTAGGCCGGACAGGGCGTTCACGCCGCATCCGGCAGCCGTAAAAAATCCTCTACTGCAGTAACTAACGAGTAGCAAAAACGATGAGTCTGAACCTGGTAAGTGAACAATTGCTAGCGGCGAACGGCCTGAAACATCAGGACTTGTTCGCGATCCTCGGTCAACTGGCCGAACGTCGCCTTGATTATGGCGATCTCTATTTTCAGTCGAGCTATCACGAATCCTGGGTTTTAGAAGACCGCATTATTAAAGATGGTTCTTACAACATCGATCAGGGTGTTGGTGTGCGTGCAATCAGCGGTGAAAAAACCGGATTTGCTTACGCAGACCAAATCAGCCTGCTGGCGCTGGAACAGAGTGCGCAAGCGGCGCGCACCATCGTCCGTGATAGTGGTGATGGCAAAGTACAGACGCTGGGCGCGGTAGAGCATAGCCCGTTGTATACCTCGGTAGATCCGCTGCAAAGCATGAGCCGTGAAGAGAAGCTGGATATCCTGCGTCGAGTCGATAAGGTTGCCCGCGAAGCGGACAAGCGCGTACAGGAAGTGACTGCCAGCCTCAGCGGCGTTTATGAATTAATTCTGGTTGCGGCCACCGACGGCACGCTGGCGGCGGATGTTCGTCCGCTGGTGCGTCTTTCCGTGAGCGTTCTGGTCGAAGAAGATGGCAAACGCGAACGCGGTGCCAGTGGCGGCGGCGGTCGTTTTGGTTATGAGTTCTTCCTTGCCGATCTCGACGGTGAAGTCCGTGCGGATGCGTGGGCAAAAGAAGCAGTGCGTATGGCGCTGGTCAATCTTTCTGCCGTCGCCGCACCAGCAGGCACCATGCCGGTAGTACTTGGCGCAGGTTGGCCGGGCGTGCTGTTGCATGAAGCGGTGGGGCACGGTCTGGAAGGCGACTTCAACCGCCGTGGCACTTCAGTATTTAGTGGACAGGTCGGGGAGCTGGTGGCTTCTGAACTGTGTACCGTGGTTGATGACGGCACGATGGTCGATCGCCGTGGTTCGGTGGCGATTGATGACGAAGGTACGCCAGGCCAGTACAACGTGCTGATTGAGAATGGCATCCTGAAAGGCTACATGCAGGATAAACTCAACGCGCGTTTGATGGGAATGACGCCGACTGGCAACGGTCGCCGTGAATCCTACGCTCATCTGCCGATGCCGCGTATGACCAACACCTATATGCTGCCGGGTAAATCGACCCCGCAGGAAATTATTGAATCCGTTGAGTACGGTATCTATGCACCGAACTTTGGTGGCGGTCAGGTGGATATTACATCCGGCAAATTCGTTTTCTCCACTTCAGAAGCGTATCTGATTGAAAACGGTAAAGTAACGAAGCCGGTGAAAGGCGCGACGTTGATTGGTTCCGGTATCGAAACCATGCAGCAGATTTCGATGGTGGGCAACGACCTGAAACTGGATAACGGCGTGGGTGTCTGCGGTAAAGAAGGGCAAAGTTTGCCGGTTGGCGTGGGCCAGCCAACGCTGAAAGTTGATAACCTGACTGTTGGCGGTACCGCGTAATAATTTCAGTATTTTCAGAAGGATAATTAATCCTTCTCCGTGTACGAACGGTCCCCTTGCCCCTCTGTGGAGAAGGTTAGGGGAACCCGTTGGCACAGGTTTGTACAACGTAACAGTACAATATGAATTACTTCTCTTTCCCGCGCCCGTGCATTTCCTGAAACAATTTACCGACCTCAACAAAATAATCCGTCAGTGAGTTGATCACGACCTGCACCTTCAGCGGCAGTTTATCTTTTTCAGTATACAACGCATAAACCGGGCGTGGATCTGACTGGTAACGCGGCAGCAGGATCTCAAGCTCACCTCGATTGATCTCGTTGATCACCCACATCAGCGGCACGTAGGCAATCCCGGCACCTGCCGTCAGCCAGCGCACCAGCGTCATCGGATCATTAGTCACAAATCTCCCTTGCGGGATCAGGCGAGTCGAGATCCCTTCCGGTGCGATCAGTTCAAATTCATTGTCCGGACGCACGCTGTATTCAAGCCATGAATGGCTACTTAAATCGGCGGGTTTTTCCGGTATGCCGTATTGTGTGAGATAGCCTTTCGCGGCGCACACCACCATTGGCATCGCGCCCAGACGGCGGGAAAACAGGCTGGAATCCTGCAACGCGCCGACGCGGATCACCACATCCAGACCGTCGGCAATCAGGTCGGGGGCAGGAATTCCGGTAACCAGATTAACGCTCAAACCTGGGTATTCTTTCAGCATTTTGGCTGTTAGCCCGGCGAGAACATTTTGTGCCATAGTTGAAGAACAGCCAATGCGCAGCGTCCCGATGGGGGTGTTATTGAAGGCATACAGTTGCTCATGAACATCCTGCACTTCATGAAGCATCCGACGGCAGCCCTGGTAGTAAATTCTACCGGCTTCGGTCAGGCCAATGCTGCGTGTGCTACGGTTTAACAGCTTTACCTGCAACTCATCTTCCAATTTTGACACCGTCTGACTGATGGACGAAACGCTCATCTGTAGCTGTCTGGCGGCGGCGGTAAAAGAGCCAAATTCAACTACTTTGGCAAACACCGACATGCGTTTTAGTCGTTCCATTATTCACTCTGACTTAAAAGTGATTTAGATCACATAATATAGATAACAGCATAACAGTTACGTTAATATATTAAATATCAATCTACAGCAATGTTGCTCTCGCCCGGCTTTCCATGCCCTTCTCTGCGGCGACAGATGCTGAAAATAATAACGCCTGCTCTCTCTATACAACCAAGGTCAACATGAGTCTGTTTCCCGTTATCGTGGTGTTTGGGCTGTCCTTCCCACCGATATTTTTCGAATTGCTTTTATCACTGGCGATTTTCTGGCTGGTGCGCCGGGTACTTGTGCCAACAGGTATCTACGACTTTGTCTGGCATCCGGCGTTGTTCAACACCGCGCTCTATTGCTGCTTGTTTTATTTGATATCGCGACTGTTCGTTTGAGGTTGAAGTGAAAACACTAATAAGAAAATTCTCCCGTACGGCCATCACGGTCGTATTAGTCATTCTGGCCTTCATCGCAATTTTTAATGCCTGGGTCTATTACACCGAATCCCCGTGGACGCGTGACGCGCGCTTTAGCGCTGACGTCGTTGCGATCGCGCCGGACGTTTCTGGACTCATTACCCAGGTGAATGTTCATGATAACCAGCTGGTGAAAAAAGGACAGGTACTGTTCACCATCGACCAGCCGCGTTATCAAAAGGCGCTTGAGGAAGCGCAAGCCGATGTTGCTTATTATCAGGTACTGGCACAGGAGAAACGCCAGGAGGCCGGACGTCGTAACCGTCTCGGTGTGCAGGCGATGTCTCGCGAAGAGATCGATCAGGCCAACAACGTACTACAAACGGTTCTGCATCAGTTAGCGAAAGCGCAGGCGACCCGCGATCTGGCAAAACTGGATCTTGAACGCACGGTGATCCGCGCGCCAGCAGATGGCTGGGTGACCAACCTCAACGTCTATACCGGTGAGTTTATTACCCGTGGATCAACGGCGGTTGCGCTGGTGAAACAGAACTCCTTCTATGTACTGGCCTATATGGAAGAAACTAAGCTGGAAGGGGTGCGCCCTAGGTATCGTGCAGAGATCACGCCGCTTGGCAGTAACAAAGTGCTGAAAGGGACTGTTGATAGTGTTGCTGCTGGGGTCACCAACGCCAGCAGCACGCGTGACGACAAAGGGATGGCGACCATCGACTCTAACCTTGAATGGGTGCGTTTGGCGCAACGTGTTCCGGTTCGTATTCGTCTCGACAACCAGCAAGAGAACATCTGGCCTGCGGGCACCACTGCTACAGTGGTGGTCACTGGCAAACAAGATCGCGACGAAAGCCAGGATTCGTTCTTCCGTAAAATGGCCCATCGCCTGCGTGAGTTTGGTTAATCACGATGGGTATTTTCTCCATTGCTAACCAACATATTCGCTTTGCGGTAAAACTGGCGACCGCCATTGTACTGGCGCTGTTTGTTGGCTTTCACTTCCAGCTGGAAACGCCACGCTGGGCGGTACTGACAGCGGCGATTGTTGCCGCCGGTCCGGCCTTTGCTGCGGGAGGTGAACCGTATTCTGGCGCTATTCGCTATCGTGGCTTTTTGCGCATCATCGGCACATTTATTGGCTGTATTGCCGGACTGGTGATCATCATTGCGATGATCCGCGCACCATTATTGATGATTCTGGTGTGCTGTATCTGGGCCGGTTTTTGTACCTGGATATCCTCGCTGGTACGAATAGAAAACTCGTATGCGTGGGGGCTGGCTGGTTATACCGCGCTGATCATTGTGATTACCATTCAGCCGGAACCGCTTCTTACGCCGCAGTTTGCCGTCGAACGTTGTAGCGAGATCGTTATCGGTATTGTGTGTGCAATTATGGCGGATTTGCTCTTTTCTCCGCGATCGATCAAACAAGAAGTGGATCGAGAGCTGGAAAGTTTGCTGGTCGCGCAATATCAATTAATGCAACTCTGTATCAAGCATGGCGATGGTGAAGTTGTCGATAAAGCCTGGGGCGATCTTGTGCGACGCACCACGGCGTTACAAGGTATGCGCAGCAACCTGAATATGGAATCTTCCCGCTGGGCGCGGGCCAATCGACGTTTAAAAGCGATCAATACGCTATCGCTGACGCTGATTACCCAATCCTGCGAAACTTATCTTATTCAGAATACGCGCCCGGAATTGATCACTGATACTTTCCGCGAATTTTTTGACACGCCGGTAGAAACCGCGCAGGACGTCCACAAGCAGCTCAAACGCCTGCGGAGAGTTATCGCCTGGACCGGGGAACGGGAAACGCCTGTCACCATTTATAGCTGGGTCGCGGCGGCAACGCGTTATCAGCTTCTCAAGCGCGGCGTTATCAGTAACACAAAAATCAACGCTACTGAAGAAGAGATCCTGCAAGGCGAACCGGAAGTCAAAGTAGAGTCAGCCGAACGTCATCATGCGATGGTTAACTTCTGGCGAACCACACTTTCCTGCATTCTGGGGACGCTTTTCTGGCTGTGGACGGGCTGGACTTCCGGCAGTGGTGCAATGGTGATGATTGCGGTAGTGACGTCACTGGCAATGCGTTTGCCGAATCCACGCATGGTGGCGATCGACTTTATTTATGGGACGCTGGCGGCGCTGCCGTTAGGGCTACTCTACTTTTTGGTGATTATCCCTAATACCCAACAAAGCATGTTATTGCTGTGTATTAGCCTGGCAGTGCTGGGATTCTTCCTTGGCATTGAAGTACAGAAACGGCGATTGGGCTCGATGGGGGCGCTGGCCAGCACCATAAACATTATCGTGCTGGATAACCCGATGACTTTCCATTTCAGTCAGTTTCTCGACAGCGCATTAGGGCAAATCGTCGGCTGTGTGCTCGCGTTCACCGTTATTTTGCTGGTGCGGGATAAATCGCGCGACAGGACTGGACGTGTACTGCTTAATCAGTTTGTTTCTGCCGCTGTTTCCGCGATGACTACCAATGTGGCACGTCGTAAAGAGAATCACCTCCCGGCACTTTATCAGCAGCTGTTTTTGCTGATGAATAAGTTCCCAGGGGATTTGCCGAAATTTCGCCTGGCACTGACGATGATTATCGCGCACCAGCGCCTGCGTGATGCGCCGATCCCGGTTAACGAGGATTTATCGGCGTTTCACCGGCAAATGCGCCGCACAGCAGACCATGTGATATCTGCCCGTAGCGATGATAAACGTCGTCGGTACTTTGGCCAGTTGCTGGAAGAACTGGAAATCTACCAGGAAAAGCTACGCATCTGGCAAGCGCCACCGCAGGTGACGGAACCAGTACATCGGCTTACGGGTATGCTCCATAAGTATCAACATGCGTTGACCGATAGTTAAGTCAAAACCGACGCCAAAAGCGTCGGTTTTTTCATGGCTATACTTAGCAATGAACGGCAGAACTCGCCGCGAAACGTGACGGTGGCAACAGATGAATATTTATACCTTTGATTTTGATGAGATTGAGAGTCAGGAGGATTTTTATCGCGACTTTAGCCAAACCTTTGGTCTGGCAAAAGATAAAGTACGCGATCTCGACTCTCTATGGGATGTGTTAATGAACGATGTCCTGCCGCTACCACTTGAGATTGAATTTGTTCATCTGGGAGAGAAAACGCGTCGCCGTTTTGGCGCATTAATATTGCTGTTTGATGAGGCAGAGGAAGAGCTGGAAGGGCATTTGCGTTTTAATGTTCGTCATTAGCGCAAAAAAAAGCCCCCGAACCGGGGGCAATATCGTCGGACAAGACGATGAGGGTTTATTTGTACAGTTCAGCCGTAGCGTGCCAGGTGTCACCGCTACGAGCTTCAGTAATCTGGTAGGCCGTTGCGCCTTTCTCTTCCGCTTTTTTGTTCAGCATTTCACGCATATCCATTGGCGAAGACGCCACACCACTTACGGATACGGTCCCGATTGCTTCACGATTTTGTGCTTGTGCAGCATCAATGGAGTCGGCAGCGAATGCACCGAAAGAGAGAACAGAAAGTACGCTTAATGCAGCAACAGTGGTTTTGATTTTCATGATTTTTACCTCGACATAATCTTTTAGCTGGGCCTTTGTTTCGTGACCCATATCACAAAATCAAGTATACACTAATTATTGAACTAATTAATACCACGCTAACTGTTTCAGTTGATACTAAGTGTTAAAAGTGTGAGTTTTAATAACAAAAAAGAATTAAAAACACGGTTATTTATTATTAATTCCATTATTTTCAATTAGATAATGAATTTTGCATAATGTGCTTTTTTTAACTCATGTATTCATTATGTGAATGACATGTCGCGCTAAAACGCACTATTCGTTAAATTAATCGTAGGAGAAAGCAGGGGGATGAGAGGGAAAAGCAACATTTTCCCCGCCGCCAGAAGCGACGGGGCAGAGATTAAAGCTCCTGGTCGAACAGCTCTAAAATCGCTTCGTACAGGTCTTTGACGGTGAAACCGTTAGCAGGGGTAGTAAAGATGGTGTCATCGCCAGCGATGGTGCCCAGAATACCTTCTGCTTTGCCCAATGAGTCCAGCAGGCGAGCAATTAACTGCGCCGCGCCAGGGCTGGTATGAATCACGACAACTGCATCGTTGTAGTCTATATCCAGCACCAGATTCTTCAATGGACTGGAGGTAGTTGGTACACCCAGTTCAGCTGGCAGGCAGTAAACCATTTCCATTTTGGCATTGCGTGTACGTACAGCACCAAACTTGGTCAACATCCGCGAGACTTTAGACTGATTAATATTGTCAAAGCCTTGCTCCTGCAACGCGGCGACGATTTCGCCCTGGGAGCTAAATTTCTCTTCTTTAAGTAATGCTTTAAATGCTTTAACTAGTTCTTCTTGCTTAGCCGAGCTTCGCATAAGTCACCCGATATGGTGGTTGATACAACATTATTGTGCATACAGATGAATTTTTATGCAAACAGTCAGCCCTGAAGATGGCTGAAATAATGTTATGAAAGAGCGGGATTTTATCAAATTTCGTTATTGAGAAACATGCCTGCGTCACGGCATGCAAATTCTGCTTAAAAGTAAATTAATTGTTATCAAATTGATGTTGTTTTGGCTGAACGGTAGGGTATATTGTCACCACCTGTTGGAATGTTGCGCTAATGCATAAGCGACTGTTAATTACGTAAGTTAGGTTCCTGATTACGGCAATTAAATGCATAAACGCTAAACTTGCGTGACTACACATTCTTGAGATGTGGTCATTGTAAACGGCAATTTTGTGGATTAAGGTCGCGGCAGCGGAGCAACATATCTTAGTTTATCAATATAATAAGGAGTTTAGGATGAAAGTCGCAGTCCTCGGCGCTGCTGGCGGTATTGGCCAGGCGCTTGCACTACTGTTAAAAACCCAACTGCCTTCAGGTTCAGAACTCTCTCTGTATGATATCGCTCCAGTGACTCCCGGTGTGGCTGTCGATCTGAGCCATATCCCTACTGCTGTGAAAATCAAAGGTTTTTCTGGTGAAGATGCGACTCCGGCGCTGGAAGGCGCAGATGTCGTTCTTATCTCTGCAGGTGTAGCGCGTAAACCGGGTATGGATCGTTCCGACCTGTTTAACGTTAACGCCGGCATCGTGAAAAATCTGGTACAGCAAGTTGCGAAAACCTGCCCAAAAGCGTGCATTGGTATTATCACTAACCCGGTTAACACCACAGTTGCGATTGCTGCTGAAGTGCTGAAAAAAGCCGGAGTTTATGACAAAAACAAACTGTTCGGCGTTACCACGCTGGATATCATTCGTTCCAACACCTTTGTTGCGGAACTGAAAGGCAAACAGCCGGGCGAAGTTGAAGTGCCAGTAATTGGCGGTCACTCTGGTGTTACCATTCTGCCGCTGCTGTCACAGGTTCCTGGCGTTAGCTTTACCGAGCAGGAAGTGGCTGAACTGACCAAACGTATCCAGAACGCGGGTACTGAGGTGGTTGAAGCGAAAGCCGGTGGCGGGTCTGCAACCCTGTCTATGGGCCAGGCAGCTGCACGTTTTGGTCTGTCTCTGGTTCGCGCACTACAGGGCGAACAAGGCGTTGTCGAATGTGCCTACGTTGAAGGCGACGGTCAGTACGCACGTTTCTTCTCTCAACCGCTGCTGCTGGGTAAAAACGGCGTGGAAGAGCGTAAATCTATCGGCACCCTGAGCGCATTTGAACAGAACGCGCTGGAAGGTATGCTGGATACGCTGAAGAAAGATATCGCCCTGGGCGAAGAGTTCGTTAATAAGTAATTGATTAGCGGATAATAAAAAACCGGAGCACAGACTCCGGTTTTTTGTCTTTCACGTTGGCCTTAATTGGTTGCCGGATATTCCTGAATGGTGACCTGCAGCGTTAACTGCTTATCATCACGCATCACTACAACCGGGATCACCGAGCCAGGGCGAATTTCCGCCACCTGATCCATCGTCTCCAGAGCAGAGATGGCCGGTTTGTTATCCACCGAAATAATCAAATCATTGACCTGTATACCCGCATTCGCCGCCGGGCCGTCAGGCGACACTTCATTAACTACGATACCTTGCAGTTGATCTATGCCACCGCCCTGCGCATGCAGTGGTGCGATCTCACGTCCGCCGATACCAATGTAGCCGCGGATCACGCGACCATCGCGGATCAGCTTATCCATAATTTTGGTTGCTAACTGGAAAGGAATCGCAAAGCCGATACCTTCCGGCGTTTCGCCATCGTTACTCTTATCAAACGACAGCGTGTTAATGCCCATCAGTTCGCCCAGCGAGTTCACCAGCGCGCCGCCAGAGTTACCGTGGTTAATGGAAGCATCGGTTTGCAGGAAGTTTTGCCGCCCGGTCGGATTAAGACCGATTCGACCCGTGGCACTAATAATCCCCTGGGTAATGGTCTGCCCGAGGTTGTACGGGTTACCGATCGCCAGTACCACATCGCCGATGTGCGGTACGCGACGTGCATTGATTGGAATGGTAGGTAAACCGCCAGTGGCATTAATTTTAAGTACCGCCAGATCGGTTAGAGAGTCAGATCCCACCAGTAATGCTTCAAATACACGTCCATCTTGTAAGGCGACGATGATCTGATCGGCGTCGTTGATGACGTGTTTATTGGTGATGATATAACCGCGTTGATCCATGATTACACCGGATCCCAGGGTGCGGATCTCAAGCTGGTTGTGAGAGTTGGTGTTCAAACCACGGTTGTAAACGTTAACCACCGCTGGCGCGGCGCGGCGAACCGCCAGATTATAGCTGGCAGGCGTCTCATCGGTACTGTCAAATTGCGGAGTGGAAAGCGGGTTAAGGCTGCGCAGCGAAGGCATGGCAACCAGCAGAATAGCGCCGACAATTAATCCAATCGCAACGGAACGTAAGAGCTTCACAAACATGATGGAGGCGTCATTAAAAAAGGGAACGGCAGCAGCATACCACGAGTTAACCGGACATCACACGTCAGCCTGATGCCCGGTTTACGACATTAACGCATCAGCAAATAGATGCTTTCATTGCCGCGTACAATTTGCAGGGCGATGATGGCCGGTTTTGCCGCCAGCACTTTACGCATTTCAGCAATCGAGTTCACCCGATCGCGGTTGACGCCAATGATCACATCGTCTTTTTGCAAGCCTGCCTGAGCAGCTGGGCTTCCTTTGACAACCTCATCGATCTTAATACCTTTGCCGCCATCTTTTAGCTGACCATCGCTCAACGTTGCACCTTCCAGCGCTGGCGTGATCATTTCAGCACTGGCCGACGAAGAGGTACTGGTATCGAGCGTCACTTCTACTTCCAGTGGTTTGCCATTACGCAGCAGGCCGAGCTTTACTTTCGTGCCCGGCTCGGTGGTTGCGATACGAGAGCGCAACTCAGCAAAGCTATTCAGCGGTTTGCCGTTGAGGCTGGTAATAATATCGCCCGCTTTGATGCCCGCTTTTGCCGAGCCAGAACCTGGCAACACTTCGCTGACAAACGCGCCACGCTGCACGTCAAGGTTGAAGGCTTTGGCGATATCGGCACTCATCTCGGTGCCTTTGATGCCTAACAGACCGCGTTTGATTTCACCAAAGTCGATAAGCTGCTGCGCCAGTGTTCGCGCCATATTACTGGGGATGGCAAATCCAATCCCGACGCTCCCACCGCCAGGCGCAAGGATTGCAGTGTTGATGCCAATTAACTCACCGTTAAGGTTTAACAGTGCACCGCCGGAGTTACCGCGGTTAATGGAAGCATCTGTCTGGATAAAGTTTTCAAGACCTTCAAGATTCAATCCGCTGCGGCCTAATGCGGAAACAATGCCAGAGGTGGCGGTTTGCCCAAGGCCAAATGGGTTACCGACTGCCACGGCAAAATCACCGACGCGCAGTTTGTCTGAGTCGGCAATGGCGATTTGCGTTAATTTACTCGGGTTTTGAATTTGCAAAAGGGCGATATCGCTTTGGTCATCGCTACCAATCAGTTTTGCATCAAACTCGCGCCCATCATTGAGTTGAATACTGATTTTCTGTGCCTGATTAATCACATGGTTGTTGGTCAGAACATAGCCTTTACTGGCGTTGATGATGACACCGGAGCCTAAACCTTCGAAAGGTTGTGCAGGTTGATCCGGTAAATCATCACCAAAAAACTTTTTGAATTCTTCCGGGATTTTCTGTCCCTGACTGGCCGTTCCTTCCACTCGTACGCTCACCACTGCCGGAAGCACTTTTTCCAGCATTGGGGCCAGACTGGGGAGAGGGGCCTGATCGGCAACCTGGCCTGGAATCGACGCAACGGCCTGAAATGACGCCGAGAGAGTTAACCCGACACTTAACGCTAATGCACTCAACAGCTGGGTTTGTTTTTTCATTATTCCTGCTCTCGTACCTGAATGATAAGAAAAGAGATTCAAAACAGTTTGATGTTATTGAATTTTCAGACGGCTAACAATGAGACACCAGATTAAATGATAGTCGGGGAGGGAAAGAAGAGGAGGGCGCAATGGCTGCGCCCGAAAAATAAATTAGTCGCGCTTCGCGCCAGTACGCAGCAGGCCTGACGCGCCTTCAGAATAGTCGCGTGGCATTTGCACCGGCGCCTGATCGTTGCTGGCTTCAGACTCTGCCAGACGATTACGGAACGGGTTTGCTTCAGCAGACAGTTCCGGCAGCAGGCTGCTGGAGCTTTTCGCCATGTGTTGATACAGCTGGCGATAGTCGTGCGCCATGGTATCCAGTAATTCCGCGCTGCGGGCAAAGTGGCTAACCAGCTCTTCGCGATACTCGTCCAGTTCAGCTTTATTCTTTTCCAGTTCGTACTGCAACGCCTGTTGCTGGCGTAGTTTACGATTACCAAAACGCATGGCCACAGCACCAATAATGATGCCGACGACTAACCCAATTAGCGCATATTCCCAGGTCATGAACATCTCCCGTTGTCTTTTGTTTCCGTAGGGTGTTGGCTTCAGGCTCCATGCCTGCGGCTGATTATGCCACTATAACCGTTAATTCCACAGAAGTGGAATCCCGACTCCATATCCCGTAGTGTAGAACGGCCTTTTTTTCGTCAACCGTGAACAACGGCGCACCGATTATTCAAGGAATAACAATAAGATCATGCAAAGCGTTACCCCAACATCGCAATACCTGAAGGCGCTCAATGAAGGCAGCCATCAACCCGACGACGTTCAAAAAGAGGCCGTCAGCCGCCTGGAAATTATTTATCAGGAACTCATCAATAGCACGCCTCCAGCCCCCAGGACGAGTGGGCTAATGGCGCGGGTCGGTAAGCTGTGGGGTAAACGCGAAGACACACAGCATACGCCAGTGCGTGGCTTATATATGTGGGGCGGGGTAGGACGCGGGAAAACCTGGCTGATGGACCTTTTCTATCAAAGCCTGCCGGGAGAGCGGAAACAGCGTCTGCACTTTCACCGTTTTATGCTGCGGGTACATGAAGAGCTAACTGCTTTGCAGGGGCAGACCGATCCGCTGGAAATTATTGCCGATCGCTTTAAAGCAGAAACTGACGTGCTCTGTTTTGACGAATTTTTTGTTTCTGATATTACCGATGCCATGCTACTTGGCGGCCTGATGAAAGCCCTGTTCGCCCGCGGTATTACCCTGGTAGCGACGTCAAATATTCCGCCGGACGAACTTTATCGAAATGGCCTGCAACGTGCGCGTTTTTTGCCTGCAATCGATGCCATTAAACAGCATTGTGATGTAATGAACGTGGACGCCGGTGTTGATTATCGACTGCGTACGCTCACTCAGGCGCACCTGTGGCTTTCGCCACTCAACGATGAAACCCGGACGCAAATGGACAAACTATGGTTGGCGCTGGCGGGGGCGAAACGAGAAAATTCACCGACGTTAGAAATCAACCATCGGCCATTGGCGACAATGGGCGTCGAGAACCAGACGCTGGCGGTCTCTTTTACTACGCTGTGCGTCGACGCCCGTAGTCAGCATGACTATATTGCGCTCTCACGCCTCTTTCACACGGTCATGTTGTTTGATGTACCAGTTATGACGCGGTTGATGGAGAGCGAAGCGCGGCGCTTTATTGCGCTGGTGGATGAGTTTTACGAGCGCCATGTCAAATTAGTGGTGAGTGCAGAAGTGCCGCTGTATGAAATTTATCAGGGCGATCGGCTGAAGTTTGAGTTCCAGCGTTGCCTGTCACGTCTGCAAGAGATGCAAAGCGAAGAGTATCTGAAGCGCGAGCATTTAGCGGGTTAAAACCTGCCACAAATCACAAAAAGGGGTCGATCTTTGACCCCGACTTCTCTATAATCCTGCGACCCCACGTTACAAGAAAGTTTTTTTCCCAAAACTTTTTGTGTGCTGGCATAGGCTATTCGAAGGGGTAGGTTTGCCGGACTTTGTCGTGTGAACCTCAACAATTGAAGACGTTTGGGTGTTCACCAACGTGTAACTATTTATTGGGTAAGCTTTTAATGAAAACTTTTACAGCTAAACCAGAAACCGTAAAACGCGACTGGTATGTTGTTGACGCGACCGGTAAAACTCTGGGCCGTCTGGCTACTGAACTGGCTCGTCGCCTGCGCGGTAAGCACAAAGCGGAATACACTCCGCACGTAGATACCGGTGATTACATCATCGTTCTGAACGCTGACAAAGTTGCTGTAACCGGCAACAAGCGTACTGACAAAGTGTACTATCACCACACCGGCCACATCGGTGGTATCAAACAAGCGACCTTTGAAGAGATGATTGCTCGCCGTCCTGAGCGTGTGATTGAAATCGCGGTTAAAGGCATGTTGCCAAAAGGCCCGCTGGGTCGTGCTATGTTCCGTAAACTGAAAGTTTACGCGGGTAACGAGCACAACCACGCGGCACAGCAACCGCAAGTTCTTGACATCTAATCGGGATTATAGGCAATGGCTGAAAATCAATACTACGGCACTGGTCGCCGCAAAAGTTCCGCAGCTCGCGTTTTCATCAAACCGGGCAACGGTAAAATCGTAATCAACCAACGTTCTCTGGAACAGTACTTCGGTCGTGAAACTGCCCGCATGGTAGTTCGTCAGCCGCTGGAACTGGTCGACATGGTTGAGAAACTGGACCTGTACATCACTGTTAAAGGTGGTGGTATCTCTGGTCAGGCTGGTGCGATCCGTCACGGTATCACCCGCGCTCTGATGGAATACGACGAGTCCCTGCGTTCTGAACTGCGTAAAGCTGGCTTCGTTACTCGTGACGCTCGTCAGGTTGAACGTAAGAAAGTCGGTCTGCGTAAAGCACGTCGTCGTCCGCAGTTCTCCAAACGTTAATTGGCTTCTGCTCCGGCAGAAAACAATTTGCGAAAAAACCCGCTTCGGCGGGTTTTTTTATGGCTAAAATCTGAATCAGCGTAAAAAAAGGAATGTTGATTTTTGCTATCGCCTGACAGACAGAAAACAAAAACCACATCGCCGATAAGGGACTAAGTCAACCATTTCAGACTAAAGCGCATCTCTTTTTCCCCATTTCCGGCATCGACTCACCACAAAGGTCACAAAATCTGGTAAACTATCATCCAATTTTCTGCCCAAATGTCGGGTATTGCTCATTTTTTGTTTGATTTTCGAACAAAGAGAGTCGTTCCTTACTGGGTAACACAACTTCTGACTGGCCACCTGGTGGCTGGTAGCAGTAAAAATTCTGACTATACCTGGAGGTTTTCATGGCTGTCGCTGCCAACAAACGTTCGGTAATGACGCTGTTTTCCGGTCCTACTGACATCTATAGCCATCAGGTCCGCATTGTGCTGGCTGAGAAAGGTGTAAGTTTCGAGATCGAACACGTGGAAAAGGACAATCCGCCTCAGGATCTGATTGACCTCAACCCGAATCAGAGCGTTCCGACCCTGGTGGATCGTGAGCTGACCCTGTGGGAATCTCGCATCATTATGGAATATCTGGATGAGCGTTTCCCGCATCCGCCACTGATGCCTGTTTACCCGGTAGCTCGCGGTGAAAGCCGTCTGTACATGCATCGCATCGAAAAAGACTGGTACACGCTGATGAACACCATCATCAACGGTTCAGCTTCTGAAGCAGATGCCGCACGTAAGCAACTGCGCGAAGAACTGCTGGCGATTGCGCCGGTCTTCGGTCAGAAGCCGTACTTCCTGAGCGATGAGTTCAGCCTGGTCGATTGCTACCTTGCTCCGCTGCTGTGGCGTCTGCCGCAACTGGGCATCGAGTTCAGCGGCCCGGGTGCGAAAGAGCTGAAAGGCTATATGACCCGCGTCTTTGAACGTGACTCTTTCCTTGCTTCTTTAACTGAAGCTGAACGTGAAATGCGTCTGGGCCGGAGTTAATCTGTATGGATTTGTCACAGCTAACACCACGTCGTCCCTATCTGCTGCGTGCATTCTATGAGTGGTTGCTGGATAACCAGCTCACGCCGCACCTGGTGGTGGATGTGACGCTCCCTGGCGTGCAGGTTCCTATGGAATATGCGCGTGACGGGCAAATCGTACTCAACATTGCGCCGCGTGCTGTCGGCAATCTGGAACTGGCGAATGATGAGGTGCGCTTTAACGCGCGCTTTGGTGGCATTCCGCGTCAGGTTTCTGTGCCGCTGGCTGCCGTGCTGGCTATCTACGCCCGTGAAAATGGCGCAGGCACGATGTTTGAACCTGAAGCTGCCTACGATGAAGATGCCAGCATCATGAATGATGAAGAGGCATCGGCAGACAACGAAACCGTTATGTCGGTTATTGATGGCGACAAGCCAGATCACGATGATGACACTCATCCTGACGATGAACCACCGCAGCCACCACGCGGTGGTCGACCGGCATTACGCGTTGTGAAGTAAAATGAAAACAGGCCCTGGCGGCCTGTTTTGTCTTCTTTATCGCTTAATAAAATAGCGTGATTGTGGCAATCATATTCACCACGAAACCGACTGCCATGGGGATCGCTGTCCGCTTCACCACTGCAAAAGGCGAAACACCTGCAATTCCTGATGTAACGACCACCACCGCAGTAATCGGCGAAACAGCGCGCGCTAGCGTCGTGGCAAAATGCATCGGCATAATCATTACAACCGCAGGTACATGTAGTCCGGCTGCGATATTCGGAATAAGACTGGCAAATGACATAAATGGCGCATTGCCTGAGCCCATCACAATGGCACAAATGGCAATGACCAGCGCCATAATAATCATCACGCCAATACCGCCCAGACCAGAATGCTCCGCACCCCTGATAACCGCATCGACAGTGCCAATTGTCGTTAAGCCCTTCGCAAATATTTCACCCGCGACCACCAGCGTTACCACGTTGGCAAACTGCGTACCCATGCCGTCAAAAAACGCCTGCACATCGTCCATTGTTTCGCGCAAATTATGCTTGCGGAAAAACTCAACAAACATCGTCACCGTCAAACTCAGTAACATCACCACCACCAGATGCAGTTCTGACTGCATCAGTCCAGCGTGGGCGAGGAACAGCGAGCCGAGCATCAGGATTAACGGCATCACCGGTAAAATGGCGTAATAAAGCGGTGGGACATTATCGAGAGCTTTTTGCTCCGCCTGCTCGTGATTGATATTTTTATCTTTTTTGTCAAAAGCGCGTTGCACGAAAAAGTGAGAGATCGCTACCGAGATAATGACGCAAGAGGCGACCGGAAGCTGGTAGTGGAAGAAGTAAGTGGCAATTTTCATTCCTGCCACCTGGGCCGCAAAAATAGAGTTCGTTTCCAGAATCCCCCACTCAATGGACATCGTGGTTGCGATAACTGCCACCGCAGAGAGTCGACTTACTCCCAGACTCACCAGTGTCGGAAATAAGGTGACCATCAGCAACATACCCAGACCGGAGGCGCTGGTAATAAACTGCGCCATGATTTGGCCGATGACGTAAGTTGCCGACAGAATAATATACGGCGAGCGAATGAGTTTTAACGGGCGGCTTAACAAGCTCACCATCGCCCGACTGGCTCCTATGCGCTCCATGTAGCGGGCATACCCGCCCACCGCCATAATCGACAACCCTAACCCGGCAATGCGGTTGGACAGCATGCGCAGGATTTCATTATAAATATCGACGATCAAGTAGCCGCTGCTTTGGGTGGGATCGAGTACTCCACCGAACCCTAACCAGACACCGCACATCATCAGGAAGATACCTGCGGCAGCCAGCACCACTTGAGGTTTGTAGTTTTTCAGGATCAAATAGCCCATCGTCATTAATACGATGACAGATATAATTATGCCGAACATTGTTGAACTCCGTGTCAAAAGAAAACGGTCAATCCCATAAACGGCAGATTGAAAACAGTGATGTTATATTTTTTGCAAGGCTATTTATGGTGTTGGTGTCGTATTTTTTAATTCTGGATGAGGCAATTTTTCATTATAAAATATGCATTTATGATTATTTTGTAAGAACATATTCGTAATATTCATAATGCTTGTGAATAGTCTTATGAATAATTCATTCAGGATGTTTTATCGGCGTTACACTAATTTTCGCAATAGTTAATTATTACGTTAATTATGATAATAATGAGACACAAAGAGAAAAAACCGCCATTTCCCCCTACTTTCAATCCTGTGATAGGATGTCACTGATGATGTTAATCACACTGACCTTACAGAATGGGCCTTATGAACGCATTTGATTCGCAAACCGAAGATTCTTCACCTGCAATTGGTCGCAACTTGCGTAGCCGCCCGCTGGCGCGTAAGAAACTCTCCGAAATGGTGGAAGAAGAGCTGGAACAGATGATCCGCCGCCGTGAATTTGGCGAAGGTGAACAATTACCGTCTGAACGCGAACTGATGGCGTTCTTTAACGTCGGGCGTCCTTCTGTGCGCGAAGCGCTGGCAGCGTTAAAACGCAAAGGTCTGGTGCAAATAAACAACGGCGAACGTGCCCGCGTCTCGCGTCCTTCAGCGGACACCATCATCGGCGAGCTTTCCGGCATGGCGAAAGATTTCCTTTCTCATCCTGGCGGAATTGCCCATTTCGAACAATTACGTCTGTTCTTTGAATCCAGCCTGGTGCGCTATGCGGCTGAACACGCCACCGATGAGCAAATCGATTTGCTGGCAAAAGCACTGGAAATCAACAGTCAGTCGCTTGATAACAACGCGGCATTCATTCGTTCAGACGTTGATTTCCACCGCGTGCTGGCGGAGATCCCCGGTAACCCAATCTTCATGGCGATCCATGTTGCCCTGCTCGATTGGCTGATCGCCGCGCGCCCAACGGTAGCTGATCAGGCTCTGCATGAGCATAACAACGTTAGCTATCAACAGCATATTGCGATCGTTGACGCGATCCGTCGTCATGATCCTGACGAAGCCGATCGCGCGTTGCAATCGCATCTCAACAGCGTCTCTGCTACCTGGCACGCCTTCGGTCAGACCACCAACAAAAAGAAATAATGCCACTTTAGTGAAGCAGATCGCATTATAAGCTTTCTGTATGGGGTGTTGCTTAATTGATCTGGTATAACAGGTATAAAGGTATATCGTTTATCAGACAAGCATCACTTCAGAGGTATTTATGGCAACGAATTTACGTGGCGTAATGGCCGCACTCCTGACTCCTTTTGATCAACAACAAGCACTGGATAAAGCGAGTCTGCGTCGCCTGGTTCAGTTCAATATTCAGCAGGGCATCGACGGTTTATACGTGGGTGGTTCTACCGGCGAAGCCTTTGTACAAAGCCTTTCCGAGCGTGAACAGGTACTGGAAATCGTCGCCGAAGAGGCGAAAGGCAAGATTAAACTCATCGCCCACGTCGGTTGCGTCAGCACTGCTGAAAGCCAACAACTTGCGGCATCGGCTAAACGTTATGGCTTCGATGCCGTCTCCGCTGTCACGCCGTTCTACTATCCTTTCAGCTTTGAAGAACACTGCGATCACTATCGGGCAATTATTGATTCGGCGGATGGTTTGCCGATGGTGGTGTACAACATTCCGGCGTTAAGCGGCGTTAAACTGACCCTGGATCAGATTAACACTCTGGTTAAGTTGCCTGGTGTCGGCGCGCTGAAACAGACCTCTGGCGATCTCTATCAGATGGAGCAGATCCGTCGTGAACATCCGGATCTGGTGCTCTATAACGGTTACGACGAAATCTTTGCTTCTGGTTTGTTGGCGGGCGCTGATGGTGGTATCGGCAGTACTTACAACATCATGGGCTGGCGTTATCAGGGTATCGTGAAGGCGCTGAAAGAAGGCGATATCCAGACCGCGCAGAAGCTGCAAACCGAATGTAATAAAGTCATTGATTTACTGATCAAAACGGGCGTATTCCGCGGCCTGAAAACGGTCCTGCACTATATGGATGTCGTTTCTGTGCCGCTGTGCCGCAAACCGTTTGGTCCGGTCGATGAAAAATATCTGCCAGAACTGAAGGCGCTAGCCCAGCAGTTGATGCAAGAGCGCGGGTGAGTTGTTTCCCCTCGCTCGCCCCTACCGGGTGAGGGGAAATAAACGCATCTGTACCCTACAATTTTTATACCAAAGCGTGTGGGCATCGCCCACCGCGGGAGACTCACAATGAGTACTACAACCCAGAATATCCCGTGGTATCGCCATCTCAACCGCGCACAATGGCGCGCATTTTCCGCTGCCTGGTTGGGATATCTGCTTGACGGTTTTGATTTCGTTTTAATCGCCCTGGTACTCACCGAAGTACAAGGTGAATTCGGGCTGACGACGGTACAGGCGGCAAGTCTGATCTCCGCAGCCTTTATCTCTCGCTGGTTCGGCGGCCTGATGCTTGGCGCTATGGGCGACCGCTACGGGCGTCGTCTGGCAATGGTTACCAGTATCGTTCTCTTCTCGGCCGGGACGCTGGCCTGCGGCTTTGCGCCAGGCTACATCACCATGTTTATTGCTCGTCTGGTCATCGGCATGGGGATGGCGGGAGAATACGGCTCCAGCGCCACCTATGTCATTGAAAGCTGGCCAAAACATCTGCGTAACAAAGCCAGTGGCTTTCTGATTTCCGGCTTCTCGGTGGGTGCCGTCGTTGCCGCTCAGGTCTACAGCCTGGTGGTTCCGGTCTGGGGCTGGCGAGCGCTGTTCTTTATCGGCATTTTGCCAATCATCTTTGCTCTCTGGCTGCGTAAAAACATTCCGGAAGCGGAAGACTGGAAAGAGAAACACGCAGGTAAAGCACCAGTACGCACGATGGTAGACATTCTTTACCGTGGTGAACATCGCATTGCCAATATCGTAATGACGCTGGCGGCGGCCACTGCGCTGTGGTTCTGCTTCGCTGGTAACCTGCAAAATGCCGCAATCGTCGCTGTTCTCGGGCTGTTATGTGCCGCAATCTTTATCAGCTTTATGGTTCAGAGTACGGGCAAACGCTGGCCAACGGGCGTAATGCTGATGGTGGTTGTGTTATTTGCTTTCCTCTACTCATGGCCGATTCAGGCACTGCTGCCAACGTATCTGAAAACCGATCTTGCTTATGACCCGCATACTGTCGCCAATGTGCTGTTCTTTAGTGGCTTTGGGGCGGCTGTGGGTTGCTGTGTCGGCGGCTTCCTCGGTGACTGGCTGGGAACCCGCAAAGCGTACGTTTGTAGCCTGCTGGCCTCGCAACTGCTGATTATTCCGGTATTTGCGATTGGTGGCGCAAACGTCTGGGTGCTCGGTTTGTTACTGTTCTTCCAGCAAATGCTTGGACAAGGGATCGCCGGGATCTTACCGAAACTGATTGGCGGTTATTTCGATACCGACCAGCGTGCAGCGGGCCTGGGCTTTACCTACAACGTTGGCGCATTGGGCGGCGCACTGGCCCCAATCCTCGGCGCGTTGATCGCTCAACGTCTGGATCTGGGTACTGCGCTGGCATCGCTTTCGTTTAGCCTGACGTTCGTGGTGATCCTGCTGATTGGGCTGGATATGCCTTCTCGCGTTCAGCGTTGGTTGCGCCCGGAAGCGTTGCGTACTCATGACGCTATCGACGGCAAACCATTTAGCGGTGCCGTGCCGTTTGGCAGCGCTAAAAACGATTTAGTCAAAACCAAAAGTTAATCCTGTTGCCCGGTCTTCTACCGGGCCTTTCGCTAAGGGAAGATGTATGTCGTTACTTGCACAACTGGATCAAAAAATCGCTGCTAACGGTGGCCTGATTGTCTCCTGCCAGCCGGTTCCGGACAGCCCACTCGATAAACCTGAAATCGTCGCCGCCATGGCATTAGCGGCAGAGCAGGCGGGAGCGGTTGCCATTCGTATTGAAGGTGTGGCAAATCTGCAAGCCACGCGTGCGGTGGTGAGCGTGCCAATTATCGGGATTGTCAAACGCGATCTGGAGGATTCTCCGGTACGCATCACGGCATATATTGAAGATGTCGATGCGCTGGCGCAGGCAGGCGCGGATATCATCGCGATTGACGGCACCGACCGACCGCGTCCGGTGCCTGTTGAAACGCTACTGGCACGTATCCACCATCACGGTTTACTGGCGATGACCGACTGCTCAACGCCGGAAGACGGCCTGGCATGCCAAAAGCTGGGAGCCGAAATTATTGGCACTACGCTTTCTGGCTATACCACACCTGAAACGCCAGAAGAGCCGGATCTGGCGCTGGTGAAAACGTTGAGCGACGCCGGATGTCGGGTGATTGCCGAAGGGCGTTACAACACGCCTGCTCAGGCGGCGGATGCGATGCGCCACGGCGCATGGGCGGTGACGGTCGGTTCTGCTATCACACGTCTTGAACACATTTGCCAGTGGTACAACACAGCGATGAAAAAGGCGGTGCTATGACCACACTGGCGATTGATATCGGCGGTACTAAACTTGCCGCCGCGCTGATTGGCGCTGACGGGCAGATCCGCGATCGTCGTGAACTTCCTACGCCAGCCAGCCAGACACCAGAAGCCTTGCGTGATGCCTTATCCGCATTAGTCTCTCCGTTGCAAGCTCATGCGCAGAGGGTTGCTATCGCTTCAACCGGAATTATTCGCGACGGCAGCTTATTGGCGCTAAATCCGCATAATCTCGGTGGATTGCTACACTTTCCGTTAGTCAAAACACTGGAGCAGCTTACCGATTTGCCGACCATTGCCATTAACGACGCGCAGGCCGCAGCATGGGCAGAGTATCAGGCGCTGGAAGGCGATATAACTGAGATGGTGTTTATCACTGTTTCCACTGGCGTCGGCGGCGGTGTAGTGAGCGGCGGCAAACTGCTTACCGGCCCTGGAGGTCTGGCGGGGCACATCGGGCATACGCTTGCCGATCCGCATGGTCCAGTCTGCGGCTGTGGACGCACAGGTTGCGTGGAGGCGATTGCTTCTGGTCGCGGCATTGCGGCGGCAGCGCAAGGGGAGTTGGCTGGTGCGAATGCGAAAACTATTTTCACGCACGCCGGGCAGGGCGATGAGCAGGCGCAGCAACTGATTCACCGCTCCGCACATGTGCTGGCAAGGCTGATCGCTGATATTAAAGCCACAACTGATTGTCAGTGCGTAGTGGTCGGTGGCAGCGTTGGTCTGGCAGAAGGGTATCTGGCGTTGGTGGAAACGTATCTGGCGCAGGAGCCAGCGGCATTTCATGTTGATTTACTGGCGGCGCACTACCGCCACGATGCAGGTTTACTTGGGGCTGCGCTGTTGGCCCAGGGAGAAAAATTATGATGATGGGTGAAGTACAGTCATTACCGTCTGCCGGATTGCATCCTGCGTTACAGGACGCGTTAACACTAGCCTTAGCCGCCAGGCCGCAAGAAAAAGCACCGGGTCGTTACGAATTACAGGGCGACAATATCTTTATGAATGTCATGACGTTTAACACTCAATCGCCCGTTGAGAAAAAAGCGGAGCTGCACGAGCAATACATTGATATCCAGCTGTTATTAAACGGTGAGGAACGGATCCTGTTTGGCATGGCAGGCACTGCGCGTCAGTGTGAAGAGTTCCACCATGAAGATGATTACCAGCTTTGCAGCGCCATTGAGAACGAGCAAGCCATCATCTTAAAACCGGGAATGTTCGCCGTGTTTATGCCGGGAGAACCGCATAAACCAGGATGCGTTGTCGGCGAACCTGATGAGATTAAAAAGGTTGTGGTGAAGGTTAAGGCTGATTTAATGGCTTAAAACTTAGTTCGTTTTAAAGATTCTGCAGACACTGTCTGCAGAATTCGAAACCGCTGAAATTAACGGCGTCTATAGTCTTCCTCTAGCACCGCCTGTGTTCGAACGAGTTCATCCGCGAGTCGTTTTTCATCAGGTAGTTGCATCTTATATTCGCTCGCCAGAACGGTGTTAGGCAAACCAGCCAGTGCATAATGCGCTTCGCCGGCTCCTTTCTCTGCACAGAGAACCAGACCGATGGGCGGATTTTCATCCGGTAGTGTCCAGTGCTCTTTGGCGTAGTTGAGATACATATTCATCTGTCCGGCATCGCTATAGCTGAATTTGCCCACTTTTAGATCGACGATTAGCAGGCAGCGTAAACGGCGGTGGAAAAACAGCAGATCGACACGAAACCAGTTGTCATCAATGCGTAACCTTCGCTGCCGACCAACAAAGGCAAAATCATCCCCAAGTTCCAGCATGAAATCCATCAGGTGGTTGATCAGCGCCTCCTCAAAATCGGATTCTGAGTATTCATCTTTCAATTCCAAAAATTCGAGCACAAAGGGATCGCGTATCGCCTGTTGCGGAAGAATATGCGTCTCGGCAGGGGCGTGTTGTTGCAGCATGGCTGATTTGTCATATGACAGTAGTGTCCGCTCATAAAATTGGGTCGCAATTTGCCGCTCTAGCTGGCGGACAGACCAACCACAGCGGAGCGCCTCTTTTTCATAAAAGCTGCGGGCGTCAGCGTTTTTAACGGAAAGTAGACGGACGTAGGTGGACCAGGGCAGTGGGAAGGATTTGGCAGACAGCGTCTGCCAAATCTTTGCCGATGGGAATTCTGCAGACGGTGTCTGCGGAATTCCCAATGGTGTTAATTCGCCAGACACTGTCTGGCGAATTTCAACATGTTGAAAAAAGAGGTAAAAAAGCCTCATTTGGCGTAAGTTTTTTGCAGAGAACCCACGCTTATACCTTAGACTTAAATCCTTTGATAGTCGCTTGATTAGCTGCGCACCATACGCAGCTCTGGCCTCACCACCTTGTTCAAATTCGACAATCCGTCGGCCAATTTCCCAGTATGTCGCGGTCATCAGCGCGTTAACGCTACGTACCGTTTCCGTTCGGGCGCTATCGACCAGATGAATAATGCCGTCGTGGATTTGCTGGTAGCCTGCTGTGGTTCCTTCTGAGAGCGATTCCATTATCTTTCCCTTTATATGGCGCAGTGTTGAATAATGGAATCAGCTATACGCCGGGCATCTGCCGGTAACAATCCAGATGTGCGTATTACATTGGTTTTCTTAAGATTATGCGAGGCGCTTTCCAGAAAGAAAGGAGAATTTCAGCGCCGACTCTTTTCTGAGGAGGCGGCGCTGGGACAGAGCTTAAACTTCCAACCAGTTCATAATCCCATCTGCCGCTTTACGACCTTCGGCAATAGCGGTCACCACCAGATCGGAACCACGGACAATATCGCCACCAGCAAAGATTTTCGGGTTACTGGTCTGGAAGGCATTGTCGTTGCCTTCTGGGGCGATGATGCGACCTTGCGAATCCAGCTCGACGCTGTGTTTCGCCAGCCATTCCATGCTGTGTGGGCGGAAACCAAACGCCATGATCACCGCATCTGCCGGAACGATATGTTCGGATCCTGCCACGATCTCTGCGCGGCGACGGCCTTTGGCATCCGGTTCGCCCATTTCTGTGCGCACCATTTTCACGCCGCTGACTTTGCCGTTGCCGTTCACTTCAATACCCAGTGGCTGGACGTTGAATTTGAACTCAACACCTTCTTCCCGCGCGTTTTTCACTTCGCGGCGGGAACCCGGCATGTTCTCTTCATCACGACGATAGGCACAGGTAACGTGCTTTGCCCCCTGGCGCACGGAAGTACGCACGCAGTCCATCGCGGTATCGCCACCGCCAAGTACCACCACGCGTTTGCCTTCCATGCTGACGAACGGTTCTTCGCGGGTTTCACCAAAGCCCATTAACTGTTTGGTGTTGGCGATAAGGAACGGCAGCGCTGCGTACACGCCATCGGCGTCTTCGTTTTCCAGTCCGCCGCGCATTGACTGATAAGTCCCGACGCCAAGGAACACCGCATCGTAATCACTCAGCAGATCGTCCAGCTGCACGTCGCGGCCCACTTCGGTATTGAGTTTGAATTCAATACCCATGCCGGTGAAGATTTCACGGCGGCGCGTCATTACCTCTTTTTCCAGCTTGAAAGCCGGAATACCGAAGGTTAGCAGGCCGCCAATTTCCGGGTGACGGTCGAAGACGACCGCTTTTACGCCGTTGCGCGTCAGGACATCCGCACACGCCAGACCCGCCGGGCCTGCACCGATAATCGCCACTTTTTTACCGGTCTGTTTCACGCCAGACATATCCGGACGCCAGCCCATTTCGAACGCTTTATCATTGATATAACGCTCAATGTTGCCGATGGTCACCGCACCAAACTCATCGTTCAGGGTGCAGGAACCTTCGCACAGACGGTCTTGCGGGCAGACACGTCCGCAAACTTCCGGCAGGGTATTGGTCTGATGCGACAGTTCTGCCGCTTCAAAAATACGCCCCTCGTTGGCGAGCTTCAGCCAGTTCGGGATGTAGTTGTGTACCGGGCATTTCCACTCGCAGTATGGGTTGCCGCACGATAGGCAGCGGTCAGCCTGCGCTTTGGCCTGGCCTTCGGAAAACGGCTCGTAAATTTCAACAAACTCAATTTTGCGGATCTTCAGCGGTTTCTTTGGCGGATCAACGCGCTGCAGGTCGATAAATTGATAAACATTCTGACTCATTGTTGCTACCCCTTACTGCGCCTGCACGCGCAACTCTGCTGCGCTACGACTACGGTGACCCAGCAGTGCTTTTACATCACTGGACTTCGGTTTAACCAGCGCAAATTTCGTGGCGAAGGTTGACCAGTTAGCCAGAATCTCTTCACCACGCTGGGAACCGGTATGCTGAACATGCTCGGTGATAAGACCACGCAGATGCTCTTCATGGATCGCCAGGGAGTCAACGCTTAAGACCTCGACCAGTTCCGGGTTAACGCGTTTGCGGAAATCGCCGCTTTCATCGAGAACGTAAGCGAAGCCGCCGGTCATGCCCGCGCCGAAGTTAACGCCGGTTTTACCCAGAATACAGACAATACCGCCCGTCATATATTCACAGCCGTTGTCGCCAATGCCTTCTACCACGGTGATAGCACCGGAATTACGCACGCCGAAACGTTCACCCGCGCGGCCTGCGGCATACAGACGACCACCGGTCGCGCCATACAGGCAGGTATTGCCGATAATGCTTGCTTCATGGCTGCGGAAGGCTGAGCCAACCGGAGGACGAATGGCGATTAAGCCGCCCGCCATGCCTTTACCGACATAGTCGTTGGCATCACCGGTCAGGTACAGTTCCACGCCGCCCGCGTTCCACACGCCGAAGCTCTGGCCTGCGGTGCCGTTGAAGTACGCTTTAATCGGATCGGCTGCCAGCCCCTGATCGCCGTGCGTCTGGGCGATATAGCCCGAAAGCGATGCACCCACGGAACGGTCGGTGTTGCGAATATCGAACCAGAAGGTTTTGCTCTGACGCTCATCGACAAACGGTTTCGCCTGTTGCAGCAACTGCGCGTTTAGCAGGCCATTATCAAACGGCGGGTTGTTTTCGGTGCAGTAGAGCGCCTTACCTGGATGCGGCTCAGCGGTCTCCAGCAGGCGAGACAGTTCCAGCTTCTGCTGTTTGGCGGTGAAACCGTCCAGCTCTTTGAGCAGGTCGGTACGGCCAATCAGGTCAACCAGACGGGTCACGCCCAGTTGCGCCATCAGCTCACGGGTTTCGCGGACGATAAATTCAAAGTAGTTGGTCACTTTGAACGGCAAACCGTGATAGTGGTTCTTACGCAGTTTGTCATCCTGAGTTGCCACGCCCGTCGCGCAGTTGTTCAGGTGGCAAATACGCAGATATTTACAGCCCAGCGCCACCATCGGGCCAGTACCGAAGCCGAAGCTTTCTGCGCCGAGAATCGCCGCTTTGATGATATCGACACCTGTTTTCAGGCCGCCATCAACCTGCAAACGAATTTTATGACGTAAACCGTTGGCAACCAGCGCCTGTTGGGTTTCCACCAGGCCGAGTTCCCACGGACAGCCTGCGTATTTCACCGATGAAAGCGGACTTGCGCCGGTGCCGCCGTCATAGCCTGCGATGGTGATTAAATCGGCATAAGCTTTCGCTACACCTGTGGC
Source organism: Escherichia sp. KS167_9B (assembly GCF_030295215.1). Classification (NCBI taxonomy): domain Bacteria; kingdom Pseudomonadati; phylum Pseudomonadota; class Gammaproteobacteria; order Enterobacterales; family Enterobacteriaceae; genus Escherichia; species Escherichia sp. KS167_9B. The sequence continues at coordinate 3,909,832 of NZ_AP025754.1, read as the reverse complement.
GATGGTACCAACGCCCGGTTCGGACACCAGCTTCACGGAGATCATCGCTTTCGGGTTAACCTGCTTGAGGTCGAAAATGAGCTGCGCTAAGTCCTCGATAGAGTAGATATCGTGGTGCGGCGGCGGGGAGATCAGCGTCACTCCGGGCACCGAATAGCGCAGTTTGGCAATGTAAGGAGTGACTTTATCACCCGGCAACTGACCGCCTTCGCCCGGCTTCGCGCCCTGGGCGACTTTAATCTGAATGACGTCAGCATTGACCAGATACGCCGGAGTAACACCGAAGCGACCGGACGCCACCTGCTTGATGCGTGAGACTTTGTTGGTACCGTAGCGCGCCGGATCTTCACCCCCTTCACCGGAGTTCGAGTTACCGCCGATGCTGTTCATCGCTTCCGCCAGCGCCTCGTGGGCTTCCGGGCTTAATGCGCCGATAGACATCGCAGCAGTATCGAAGCGTTTAAACAGTTCGCTTGCCGGTTCAACATCAGCAATGTTGACCGCGTTTTCACCCGGCGTAATCGCCAGCAGATCGCGCAGCGTGGTTGCCGGACGTTCATTAACCAGCTTCGCGTATTCCTGATAGTCGCTATACTCGCCGCTCTGTACCGCCTGTTGCAGCGTGCGCACCACGTCCGGGTTGTAGGCGTGGTATTCGCCACCGTGCACATATTTCAACAGGCCGCCCTGGCTGATGGGCTTGCGCGCCAGCCAGGCACGTTTCGACAGATTCAGCAGATCCTGCTGGAAGTCTTCAAAGCTTGCCCCACCAATGCGGCTGACCGCCCCCTGGAAGCACAGGCCCACTACATCATCGTGCAGACCGACCGCTTCGAACAGTTTCGAGCAGCGGTAAGACGCGATGGTGGAGATGCCCATTTTGGACATGATTTTGTACAAGCCTTTGTTGATGCCGTTACGGTAGTTGAGCATCACGGTACGATAATCTTTGGCAATCGCGTGGGTGTCTACCAGGCGGCCCAGCGTTTCATAGGCCAGGTACGGATAAATAGCCGTCGCGCCGAAGCCCAGCAACACGGCGAAGTGGTGCGGGTCGCGGGCGCTGGCGGTTTCGACGATGATATTGGCATCGCAACGCAGGCTTTGATCGACCAGACGAGTCTGGATCGCGCCAACCGCCATCGGAGCCGGAACCGGCAGGCGATCTTTAGCGATATTCCGGTCAGAAAGCACCAGCAGCACGGTGCCGCTACGCACCATCTGTTCTGCTTTGTCGCACAGCTCTTTGACCGTCGCTTCGAGCGTGGTTTTAGTGACGTCAAAGGTGATATCCAGTGTATTTGCGCGGTAGTGCTCCTCTTTCATCGTCGTGAGCTGTTTGAAATCGGAGTAGAGCAGAATCGGCGATTTAAAGCTTAAACGGTGCGCCTGGCCTTCTGCTTCACAGAAGACGTTCATTTCACGCCCGATGCTGGTGGCGAGCGACATAACATGCGCTTCACGCAGTGGGTCGATTGGCGGGTTGGTGACCTGCGCAAACTGCTGGCGGAAGTAGTCGTAAATAATGCGCGGCTGGCTGGAGAGCACGGCGAATGGGGTATCATCGCCCATCGAACCGACGGCTTCCTGACCGTTTTCACCCAGTACGCGAATTACGGAGTCCAGCTCTTCCGCGCTGTAGTTAAACTGTTTCTGGTAGCTGGCAAGTGTGTCGTCGTCCAGTTCGCGGCTACCCACTTCTTCATCGGGCAGATCTTCAAACGGTACCAGACGGCGGACGTTTTTCTCCATCCACTCTTTATATGGATGGCGGCTTTTCAGATCGTCATCGGTTTCTGCCGAGTGCAGAATACGCCCACTGCGGGTGTCGATAACCATCAGTTCGCCTGGCCCCACTCGGCCTTTTTCGACCACTTCGTCAGGCTGATAATCCCAGATGCCCACTTCAGAGGCGCAGGTGATGAGCTTATCTTTGGTGATGACGTAGCGCGCCGGACGCAGACCGTTACGGTCGAGGTTACAGGCGGCAAAACGACCATCGGACATCACGATCCCCGCCGGGCCATCCCACGGCTCCATATGCATGGAGTTAAAGTCAAAGAAGGCACGCAGTTCCGGGTCCATATCCGGGTTGTTCTGCCAGGCGGGTGGTACTAACAGACGCATGGCGCGGATGATATCCATCCCGCCCGCCAGCAGCAGTTCCAGCATGTTATCCATGGAACTGGAGTCAGAGCCGGTTTCGTTGACGAACGGCGCGGCGTCGTGCAGGTCAGGGATCAGCGGTGTCTGGAATTTATAAGTACGGGCGCGCGCCCATTGGCGGTTACCGGTGATGGTGTTGATTTCACCGTTATGCGCCAGGTAGCGGAACGGCTGCGCCAGCGGCCAGCGCGGTACGGTGTTAGTGGAGAAGCGCTGGTGGAACAGGCAGATGGCCGATTCCAGACGCAGGTCCGCGAGGTCCAGGTAGAAGCGCGGCAGATCCGCCGGCATACACAGACCTTTATAGATGTTCACCAGATTCGACAGGCTACAGACGTAGAAGTCTTTGTCAGCTTCGAGACGCTTTTCAATGCGGCGGCGGGCGATAAACAGACGGCGCTCCATATCGCGCGGATGCCAACCTGCCGGGGCGTTCACAAAAATTTGCTCAATGCGTGGCAGAGAGGAGAGGGCGATTTCACCCAGCACGCCTTCGTTAGTGGGGACATCACGCCAGCCGACAATCGACAACGTTTCGCGTTGCAGCTCTTCTTCAACGATGCGGCGTGCGGTCGCGGCGAGTTCAGGATCTTTATTCAGGAAAAGCATCCCGACGGCGTAGTTTTTCGCTAAACGCCAGCCTCGCTCCTGCGCAACAATGCGAAAAAAGCGATCCGGTTTTTGTAACAGCAAGCCGCAACCGTCACCGGTTTTACCATCGGCGAGAATCGCGCCACGGTGCTGCATGCGGGCCAGTGCGTGTATTGCAGTACGCACTACCTTGTGGCTAGGTTCGCCTTCTATGTGGGCGATCAGGCCGAAACCACAGTTATCCCTCTCAAGGGATTTATCGTACAACATATCGTGAACCTCCCCCAGGCTCTGCGGGAACCCCACTTCCGAACCGCTGCGCACGGGCACAGAAAGAGCGTGGCGACGGGGTTTGCGTTTCATACGCGCGCCTCGCATTCGCCCCCTTGTTGTCCTTTTCGCATCGATTAATACGGTGAAGAGGGGATCTCAATTACTGCATAAATATGATGAGCAGGCTGCTCATCCAGAAAGCTTCCAGCGGATTTCCAACTTATCGGGAAAGCTGATACAGGTCAAATGGCAAGCTTATTGGTACAGAAATGTGCTTTAGCGCAAAATTCTTTATTAATTTATTGAAATTAAAAAGGATTTGTTAATTAAGTTGAAAAGAGGCGTCGTTAGGGAAACAGTCAATTCCTGACTGTCATAAAGGCGTGTTAACCCTTATCCTGCCTTGAACTGACGAGAAAGGCAGTATTTTATACTGCATTAATTGGTAATGACGTTTCATGCTACTGTTTTTGCCTAAAATCCATAAGGAGATAAAAAAATCTGACACAAGATAAGCAAAAGTGATTTATGTGATTATGAATGAAATTTCGGTAATTTTGATTGATTATGCAATTGATAAAAGCAGGCTGGGACGATTGATCCAGGTCATCGCCGAATTGAGCTAAAAATGGCAGGCTTTGGCCTCTTTTCAAGGCGCGGTCTATCAGATTATGCAGTTACAGAAATTAGTCAATATGTTTGGTGGTGATCTCACCCGTCGTTATGGGCAAAAGGTGCATAAGCTGACGCTGCACGGCGGTTTTAGCTGCCCTAACCGTGACGGAACCATCGGGCGAGGTGGCTGCACATTCTGTAATGTTGCCTCGTTTGCCGATGAAGCGCAGCAGCATCATTCCATTGCCGAGCAACTGGCGCACCAGGCGAATTTAGTTAACCGCGCTAAACGCTATCTGGCCTACTTTCAGGCGTATACCAGCACCTTTGCCGAAGTTCAGGTGCTGCGTTCTATGTATCAGCAGGCGGTGAGCCAGGCCAATATTGTCGGTTTGTGTGTTGGTACCCGCCCGGACTGCGTGCCGGATGCGGTGCTGGATCTGCTTTGCGAATATAAGGACCAGGGCTACGAAGTGTGGCTGGAGCTGGGGCTACAAACCGCCCACGACAAAACGCTGCATCGCATCAATCGCGGTCATGATTTTGCCTGCTATCAGCGCACGACGCAGCTGGCGCGTGAGCGCGGGCTGAAGGTGTGTTCTCACTTAATTGTCGGCCTGCCTGGCGAAGGGCAGGCTGAATGTTTGCAAACGCTGGAGCGAGTGGTTGAAACCGGCGTGGACGGCATAAAGCTGCATCCGCTACATATAGTAAAAGGCAGCATTATGGCGAAAGCCTGGGAAGCGGGGCGTTTGAACGGTATTGAACTGGACGATTACACGCTCACTGCCGGAGAAATGATTCGCCATACGCCACCGGAAGTGATCTACCACCGCATTTCCGCCAGCGCCCGTCGCCCGACGCTGCTTGCTCCGCTGTGGTGCGAAAATCGATGGACGGGAATGGTCGAGCTGGATCGCTATCTGAATGAACATGGCGTACAGGGATCGGCGCTGGGACGTCCGTGGCTACCTCCAACGGCGTAGGCCATTGAGGGGAATTCCGCATTTCTCACACAATTTATAACGTAACTGTCAGAATTGGGTATTATTGGGGCAGGTTGTCGTGAAGGAATTCCCTAATGAAGCAAATTCGTCTGCTGGCGCAGTATTATGTTGACCTGATGATGAAGTTAGGTCTGGTGCGCTTCTCAATGTTGCTGGCGCTGGCCCTCGTCGTTCTTGCCATTGTTGTACAAATGGCAGTGACCATGGTGCTGCATGGTCAGGTCGAAAGCATTGATGTTATTCGTTCTATCTTCTTTGGTTTGCTGATTACGCCGTGGGCGGTCTACTTTCTATCGGTGGTCGTCGAGCAACTGGAGGAGTCACGACAACGTCTGTCACGGCTGGTGCAAAAACTGGAGGAGATGCGCGAGCGCGATTTGAGCCTCAACGTTCAGTTAAAAGATAATATTGCCCAGCTAAATCAGGAAATTGCCGTTCGTGAAAAAGCGGAAGCAGAACTGCAGGAAACCTTCGGCCAACTGAAAATTGAAATTAAAGAGCGCGAAGAGACACAAATTCAGCTCGAGCAGCAATCCTCATTCTTACGTTCCTTCCTTGATGCTTCACCCGACCTGGTTTTTTATCGTAACGAAGATAAAGAGTTTTCCGGCTGTAACCGCGCGATGGAGCTGCTGACCGGAAAAAGCGAAAAACAACTGGTTCACCTGAAACCTGCTGATGTTTACTCACCGGAAGCCGCTGCGAAAGTCATTGAAACCGATGAAAAAGTGTTCCGTCATAATGTGTCACTGACCTATGAGCAGTGGCTGGATTATCCCGACGGACGCAAAGCCTGCTTTGAAATCCGTAAAGTGCCGTACTACGACCGCGTGGGTAAACGTCACGGTTTGATGGGCTTTGGTCGTGACATTACCGAGCGTAAGCGGTATCAGGATGCACTTGAACGCGCCAGCCGCGACAAAACGACGTTTATTTCCACCATCAGTCACGAATTGCGTACACCGCTGAACGGTATCGTCGGCCTGAGTCGCATTCTGCTGGATACCGAACTCACCGCCGAGCAGGAAAAATATCTCAAAACCATCCATGTTTCTGCCGTCACGCTGGGGAATATCTTCAACGATATTATCGACATGGATAAGATGGAACGGCGCAAGGTCCAGCTTGATAATCAGCCGGTTGATTTCACCAGCTTCCTTGCCGATCTGGAAAATCTCTCCGCATTGCAGGCGCAACAGAAAGGATTGCGCTTTAATCTGGAGCCGACGCTGCCATTACCGCATCAGGTCATTACCGACGGGACGCGTTTACGGCAGATCCTGTGGAATCTCATCAGTAACGCCGTCAAATTCACCCAGCAAGGCCAGGTTACCGTGCGCGTGCGCTACGATGAAGGCGATATGCTGCATTTTGAAGTGGAAGACTCTGGTATCGGCATTCCGCAGGATGAGCTGGATAAAATCTTCGCCATGTATTACCAGGTGAAAGACAGTCACGGCGGTAAGCCCGCCACTGGCACCGGTATTGGTCTGGCCGTTTCTCGTCGTCTGGCGAAAAATATGGGCGGCGATATTACGGTTACCAGCGAACAGGGCAAAGGTTCCACCTTTACGTTGACGATCCACGCACCGTCGGTAGCAGAAGAGGTTGATGATGCGTTTGATGAAGACGATATGCCTTTACCGGCGCTGAATGTGCTGCTGGTGGAAGACATTGAACTGAACGTGATTGTCGCACGCTCTGTGCTGGAAAAATTAGGTAACAGCGTTGATGTCGCCATGACCGGCAAGACGGCGCTGGAGATGTTTAAACCGGGCGAATACGACCTGGTGTTGCTGGATATTCAGTTGCCAGATATGACCGGGCTGGATATCTCTCGTGAACTGACGAAGCGATATCCGCGCGAGGATTTACCACCGCTGGTAGCCTTAACCGCTAACGTGCTGAAAGACAAACAAGAGTACCTCAATGCTGGAATGGATGATGTGCTGAGTAAGCCGCTTTCTGTTCCAGCGCTAACCGCGATGATCAAGAAATTCTGGGATACCCAGGATGATGAGGAGAGCACGGTGACGACAGAAGAGAACAGTAAATCAGAAGCATTGCTCGATATTCCCATGCTGGAACAGTATCTCGAACTTGTAGGACCGAAGCTGATTACCGACGGGTTAGCGGTGTTTGAGAAGATGATGCCGGGCTATGTGAGTGTACTGGAGTCGAACCTGACGGCGCAGGATAAAAAAGGCATCGTCGAGGAAGGGCATAAAATTAAAGGCGCGGCGGGTTCAGTGGGGTTACGCCATCTGCAACAGCTGGGTCAGCAAATTCAGTCTCCTGACCTTCCTGCGTGGGAAGATAACGTCGGTGAATGGATTGAAGAGATGAAAGAAGAGTGGCGTCACGACGTAGACGTGTTGAAAGCGTGGGTGGCAAAAGCCACAAAAAAATGACCCCGGCTAGACCGGGGTGCGCGAATACTGCGCCAACACCAGGGAAATCTTGGCTGCGCCGTAAATTTTTATGATGAGTTACAAGGGCACAGCACTTTTTTTCAGGCCGCACGCAGTTAAGATAGCAAAACTTAAATGATTTGTTACATGAATCAGTTAAATGTGTGATGCGTAGCATTTTTATTAAAAAAATTAATGTGTTTCAGTCAATTGCGAAAGGATGATCACAATGAAGAAAATTGGCGTAATTCTGAGCGGATGCGGCGTCTATGACGGTTCTGAAATTCATGAAGCGGTGTTGACGTTGTTAGCTATTTCACGCAGTGGTGCGCAGGCGGTCTGCTTTGCACCGGATAAGCAGCAGGTTGATGTAATCAATCATTTAACTGGCGAAGCGATGCCGGAAACGCGCAATGTGCTGATTGAAGCGGCACGAATAACGCGCGGTGAAATCCGTCCTCTGGCTCAGGCCGATGCCGCTGAACTGGATGCGTTGATTGTGCCGGGGGGGTTTGGTGCGGCGAAGAATTTAAGCAACTTTGCCCGTCTGGGGAGTGAATGCACCGTTGAGCGTGAATTACAGGCGCTGGCGCAAGCGATGCATCAGGCCGGAAAACCGCTTGGTTTTATGTGTATTGCCCCGGCGATGCTGCCGAAAATTTTCGATTTCCCGCTGCGTTTGACCATCGGTACTGATATCGATACCGCAGAAGTGCTGGAGGAGATGGGCGCGGAGCATGTGCCGTGTCCTGTCGATGATATCGTGGTTGATGAAGACAATAAGATTGTCACCACCCCGGCATATATGCTGGCGCAGAACATTGCAGAAGCGGCGAGCGGCATTGATAAGCTGGTTTCCCGCGTGCTGGTTCTGACTGAATGAGTAAAAGCCGCTTAACGGTGTTTAGTTTCGTTCGCCGTTTTCTTCTACGGTTAATGGTTGTCCTCGCCGTTTTCTGGGGCGGGGGCATCGCGTTGTTTAGCGTTGCGCCTGTTCCTTTCTCAGCGGTAATGGCCGAGCGACAAGTCAGCGCCTGGCTGCATGGCAATTTTCGTTACGTGGCACATTCTGACTGGGTCAGTATGGATCAAATCTCGCCGTGGATGGGACTGGCGGTGATTGCCGCAGAAGATCAGAAGTTTCCTGAGCACTGGGGCTTTGATGTCGCTTCCATTGAGCAAGCCCTGGCGCACAACGAGCGCAATGAAAACCGTATTCGCGGTGCTTCAACGATTTCTCAGCAGACAGCCAAAAATCTCTTTTTATGGGATGGGCGTAGCTGGGTTCGAAAAGGGCTGGAAGCTGGATTAACGCTGGGGATAGAAACAGTCTGGAGCAAAAAGCGTATCCTGACGGTTTACCTGAATATCGCCGAATTTGGCGACGGTGTGTTTGGCGTCGAAGCTGCGGCACAACGTTATTTCCACAAACCCGCGAGCAAACTTACCCGGTCGGAAGCTGCGTTACTGGCTGCCGTATTACCTAATCCACTGCGTTTCAAAGTCTCCGCGCCATCGGGCTATGTGCGTAGCCGTCAGGCGTGGATTTTACGGCAGATGTATCAGTTAGGCGGTGAGTCGTTTATGCAACAACACCAGCTGAATTAAGCTTCGCGCGAAGTGAGGGCCAGCGTTTTGCTCTCACGTGGTTGCAGATCTTTCTGTAGGGCAATAGCCAGTGCCGGCTGGGCGATAAACCGTTTCCATAACCGCTCTTGCTTTCGCTGACAACACCACTTTGACCAGGTCGCCAGTGGAATCAACGTGCTTTCACCAATGTTGTCGCAGACGACGGGGATAACCTCTGACTCACTGATGCGGTGACAGAGGATATTCTGCGGCTTCAACGACATCGTCACGATATGGTTATCCTGCAAATAACGTTTCAGCTGTTTCAGTAACTGGCGCAGCTGTGCAACGTCTTCTTCGTAACGGCATTGTTCTGCAAATTCGGTCAGCGTAACGGAGGGCTTACCGTCGAAATCGGCAATCACATCGTAGACATAACCCGTTCCGCAATCCGTCTCCACGGTACCGTGATAGCGCGGTATTCCACTCCAGTCTTTTAACCGGCGACCAAGATGCGCGTAATACTTTAACTCACGGCGGATCTCTTTATCACCACCATCACCACGGTTGTAGACAATCTTGATACAGCGTTGGGCATCTTCCGGATGCGCATAACATTTCCGATGTCTTCCGGTGCCCAGGGGATTTTGTTCAGATAAGCGAATCATACCATCTCCTGGAAATATTTTCTGACGATCTCCAGTATGGTCAAATAACTTAAACAAAACCTAAACAATGCCTCTTAAGGTTTTCTTAAGGTTCTTCTGAAAGTGAAAAGCGCACAAAATGTACAATTTCCGTCATTAATAACGATTTCAGTACGCGCTTTTTTTATTGTCGGGGGGAGCTTGAAGGGATTTGTATGTCAAAGTGATGAAAATTAATCTTCATCAAAACCAGAGTTAAAGAGGGCGATAACGGCGGCCAGTGCTTCCTCTTCCTGTGGACCGGTCGCTTCGACTTCAATCTGCCGTCCTTTGGCAGAATCCAGCATCAGCAGCGCAATAACGCTGTTGGCTTCAGCTTCAGTGCCTTCATCGTTACGTAACAGCACTTCAGCGTCAAAACCCTGCATTAATTCAAACAGCTTCATTGCAGGCCGGGCATGCATGCCCAGCTTGTTTGTGATTTCAACAGTTTGCTTGACGGTCATGGTTTACGTTTTTCCAGCGTACGATGGCGTGACTGGACGTTTTTACCGCGTGAACGGAAGTAGTCTGCCAACTGCTCTGCAATATACACCGAACGGTGCTTCCCGCCAGTACAACCAATGGCGACCGTCAGGTAGCTACGGTTGTTGGTTTCCAGCATAGGTAACCATAGCTCAAGATAGCTTCGCGTCTGGTAAATAAAATTGTGTACTTCTGTGTGGCGGTCGAGGAACGCGGCGACAGGCTTATCAAGACCTGTCATCGGACGCAGTTTTGGATCCCAGTGCGGGTTCGGCAAGAAGCGCACGTCAAAGACGTAATCTGCATCGATAGGGATACCGTGTTTGAAGCCGAAAGACTCAAAGACCATGGTCAGTTCGCGTTCACGTTTACCCAGTAAACGGGTACGCAACATTTCTGCCAGCTCGTGAACGGACATTTCTGAGGTATCGACAATCAGATCCGCTCGCGAACGCAGTGGTTCCAGTAGATCGCTTTCTTTGTCGATAGCACTTTCCAGCGACAGGTTTTTGCTGGAAAGCGGATGCAGGCGGCGCGTGTCACTGTAACGACGAATTAAGGTATTACGGTCGGCATCCAGGAACAGGAGTTGCGGTGAGAAAGCGTCAGGTAGGTTACTCATCGCCTGTTCGAATATTTCTGGTGACTCCGGCATATTACGAACATCAATGCTGACGGCGGCAGAAATCTCGCGATCGGCCAGAGTTCGAGCCAGATCGGGTAACAACACTACGGGGAGGTTATCCACGCAGTAAAAACCCATATCTTCCAGCGCACGAAGGGCGACAGATTTACCTGAACCTGAACGTCCGCTGACGATCATCAGTACCATGTACTGTTTCTCCTCACAACGTCTAAAAGAGACATTACCGAATAACTACGCTTCATCCGGAGTACCTTCGGTATCCGTAATGATTTGATACAGCTCTTCATCGCTCTGGGCTGCGCGTAATCGGCGGCAGATGGTTTTATCCGCCAGACGTTTCGCCACCAGCGACAGAGTATGCAGGTGCGTTTTGGTTTGGTCAGCCGGAACCAGCAACGCAAACAGTAAATCTACCGGTTGGTTGTCAATGGCATCGAAAGCTATGGGCGTTTCGAGCTGAACGAAAACGCCAACGGCGCGCAGAGTATCTTCTTCCAGTTTGCCATGCGGAATGGCTATACCATTGCCGATACCGGTACTGCCCATTTTTTCCCGCGTCAGGATAGCTTCAAAAACCACCTGAGGCGGCAGGCTAAGTTGTTTCGCCGCCAGCTCGCTGATGATTTCCAGGGCGCGTTTTTTGCTCTGACAGTGGACGCGGCTTCGCGTACATTCCCTGTTAAGAACAGTGCTAAGCTGTAGAGTTGTATCATTATTTGTCATAATTTCACCTAAGAACCTGCTCACTCAAACGGTGGAACAGGTTCGGAGCATTAACTGTACAAATGGCCCGTTGTGCCGCACAACAGGCCGCCATGCACATGCTAATTGCCCGGACAATTAGTGTTGTTTCAGTTTATCTTTATGTTTGGTCAACTGGCGTGCCAGCTTATCAATTAAGCCATCAATGGCAGCGTACATGTCCTGACCTTCCGCGCTGGCATGAATTTCACCACCGTTTACATGCAGTGTTGCATCTGAGGTATGGGTGACTTTCTCCACTTTCAGAACAACATAGACCTGGTTGATTCGGTCAAAATATTGCTCAAGTTTGGCAAATTTAGCAGTAACAAATTCGCGCAGTGCCTCGGTGATCTCGACGTTATTTCCGGTAATGTTGAGCTGCATAGTGTCTTCCTTATCGGTTGGGTCAAACGAGCTGTTTACGCTGGTTTGACGGCGGAATGGATAAAGACTCTCGGTACTTCGCAACAGTGCGGCGTGCCACCATGATACCTTGTTCTGACAGCAAAGAGGTTAACTTGCTGTCGCTTAGCGGTTTCGCTGGGTTTTCCGCCGCGATTAATTTCTTCACCAGCGCACGAATTGCCGTTGAGGAAGCTTCGCCGCCGCCCTCGGTATTGACGTGACTGGAAAAGAAATACTTCAGTTCAAAAATGCCTCGTGGACTATGCAGGTATTTTTGCGTGGTCACGCGAGATATCGTCGATTCATGCATTTCGACAGCCTGGGCGATATCGGCCAGTACCATCGGTTTCATATATTCTTCACCTTGCTCAAAGAAGGCTTGCTGCTGTTCAACGATACAGCGACTCACGCGCAGTAGCGTATCGTTACGGCTTTCCAGACTCTTGATCAACCATTTGGCATCCTGCAGATTGCTGCGGATAAACTGGCTGTCACCATCATTGCGCGCGTTATTGCACATCGAGGCGTAGTGCTGGTTGATTTGCAGACGCGGAATGCTGTCGCTGTTGAGTTCTACCGTCCAGTGACCGTTATGCTTACGCACCAGTACATCTGGAATAACATACTCCGGTTCACCAGTCTGGATCGACTGTCCGGGGCGTGGATCGAGCGACTGGATCAGATTGACGGCTTCTTTCAGCACATCTTCTTTCAGTCGCGTGACGCGCATTAAGGTGCGGAAGTCGTGATTGGCTAACAGATCGAGATGATCGCTAATGATCAGTCTCGCCTCTTCCAGCCACGGCGTAGTTTTATCGAATTGGGAGAGTTGGATCAGCAGGCAGTCACGCAGATCTTTCGCCGCTACGCCGACCGGATCAAACCGTTGGATCCGCTTCAGGACGGCTTCAACTTCATCGATGTCGATTTCTTCATCGCCCATACTTTCGAGAATATCTTCCAGCGGAACAGTCAGATAACCGGTGTCATCAACGGCATCGACGATAGAGGTAGCAATAGCGCGGTCTGTGTCGGAAAACGGTGTCAGCTCGACTTGCCACATCAGGTAATCTTGCAAGGTCTGCGTTGTTTCGCCCTGATAGACCGGCAGCTCGTCGTCAATGTAGTCACCGCTGGTGCCGGAGGGTGTACCAGCGGTGTAAATGGTGTCCCAACTGGCATCGAGCGGCAGCTCTTCCGGCATCTCTTTTTGTTCGAGTGCGTCGGCGGTGTCCAGTGTTTCACTGTCTTGCGTTTCGCGGGTGTCGATTTCTTCATGAGTGTCGATTTGCTCAAGCAGCGGATTACTCTCCAGCGCCTGCTGTAGCTCCTGCTGAAGTTCCAGCGTCGACAACTGCAACAGACGAATAGCCTGTTGGAGCTGTGGCGTCATCGCCAGTTGTTGGCTAAGCCTGAGTTGCAAACCTTGCTTCATGTTCAGAATCGTACTCTCCTGATAAAACGTCGCAAACTTCTACCCTATCAGAGTCTGAAGTCTTCCCCAAGGTATACACGCTTAACATGTTCGTCTTGTAAGATTTCTGTAGGCGTGCCGTGGGCGATCAAATGCCCCTGACTGACGATATAAGCGCGTTCACAAACCGCCAGCGTTTCACGCACGTTATGGTCGGTGATCAGCACGCCCAGGCCGCTGTCGCGCAAGTGCTCAATGATGCGTTTGATGTCGATAACCGAGATCGGGTCAACCCCGGCAAACGGTTCATCAAGCAGAATAAATTTCGGATTCGCAGCCAGTGCACGGGCAATTTCTACACGGCGACGTTCACCCCCGGAGAGTGACTGCCCCATGCTGTCACGCAGGTGTTCGATGTGAAACTCTTCCATCAGCTCGTTCGCGCGGTCTTCACGTTGTTCAGCAGACAAGTCGTCACGAATTTGCAGTACCGCCATCAGGTTATCGTAAACGCTGAGGCGACGAAAAATGGAGGCTTCCTGCGGCAGATAGCCGATACCGCGGCGCGCGCGCGCATGCAGAGGCAGCAGACTGATATCGTCATCATCAATAATGATATTGCCCGCATCGCGCGGCACAATGCCAACAACCATGTAGAAAGTGGTGGTCTTACCGGCACCGTTTGGCCCCAGCAGACCGACAATTTCCCCGGAGTTGACGGTCAGGCTAACGTCTTCTACCACGCGGCGGCCTTTATAGGCTTTTGCAAGGTTCTTTGCAGTTAATGTTGCCATAACGAATTAATTACCCTTCTTCTGTGCCGGGGTCTGGCCTTTGTTGTTTTTGTCCTGCAGCTGCGACGGCACCAGAACGGTGGTTACGCGCTTGCCTTTGTCGCTGAACGCCTGCATTTTCTGCTCTTTCACCAGGTAAGTGATCTTATCACCCTTAATGTTGCTATCGACCTGCTGCAGATAAGCATTACCCGTCAGAACGACAAAATCTTTTGCCAATTCGTAGTGCATCTGGGAAGCGTGACCTTCAACGGGTTTACCGTTGTCCTGCATCTGGTAGAACGTTGCCGGTTTACCGTAGCCGTCAATCACTTCTTTACCTTGTTCGCCGCCCGGACGGGTAACGACCACTTTGTCGGCATTAATTTTGATGGTGCCCTGGGTGACGATGACATTACCGGTAAAGGTAACCACGTTGCCTTGCATATCAAGAGATTGCTGGTCCGATTCAATGTGGATCGGCTGATCAGTGTCTCCGGTTACGGCAAATGCCGGAATGGTGGCGGCCAGAAGTGAGCTGGCAAGCACAAGATTAAGGCTGAGTTTGTTTGTTTTGAATTTCATAGGATGTTCTAACCTTTTCAATCAGCTCGGCGTTCTTGCTGCGTAAGTTGCCGCGCATTTTCAGACCGCTGGAGTTAAATGTTGTTCCGTATAACGTGACAAGGTCTTCAGAGGTAACATCCTGCGTCACCAGATTGATCTGCGCGTTATCCGTCGTGATTCTGCGAAGTTGAGAGTCCGGCACGAGTGCGTTGACTTCAACGTGTCCATATAAATAGAGCATCCGGTCATTGGTCAGCTTGGCTTTATCTGCTTTTACGGACCATGTCGGGATTTTATCCTTATCAAACGTGGTAAGTACCGGCTGCGTAAACCACGAAACGGCCTGATCGGAATAATATTCAACGTGTTGAGCAATCAATCGATAGCTTAGTGCCCCTTCTGGGTTATAGACGAGCGTGTCCGTATGCTCGCTTTTATAGGTGGGATCATTATTGTTGATGACCACCTGGGCGGTATCGTCTTTTTCGGCCATATTAATGCCGATCATCACCAGAACCGCCAGTGATAGCACAATGATAACCCAACGTCTGGCTTTACTCATATCGATTGCCCTTTGGCTTCATCCAGTTTGCCCTGCGCCAGGAGTAATAAGTCGCAAACTTCTCGCACTGCGCCACGACCGCCAGCAATGCGCGTCACGTAATCGGCGCGCGGGAGCAACAGTGGATGCGCATCGGCCACGGCGATGCTTAAACCCACTTTTTCCATTACCGGCCAGTCAATGAGATCATCGCCGACATAAGCCACATTTTCCGGGGCAATTGCCAGTTTTTCCAGCAGATCGCTAAAGGCGATCAGTTTGTTTGACTGCCCCTGATACAAGTGAGTGATCCCCAATGTGGCACAACGATCTTCTACCAGTTTAGCCTTTCGCCCGGTAATGATAGCGACTTCAATATCAGAGGTGAGCGCACAACGAATGCCATAACCGTCACGAACGTTGAACGCTTTCAGCTCTTCGCCATTATTGCCCATATAAATCAGGCCATCTGACAGTACGCCATCAACGTCGAGGATCAGCAGACGAATGTTCTCTGCTTTTGCCATAACGTCGGCGCTGACAGGGCCGTAACAGGTCGCAAGCGACGCACCTGCTTTGCTCATTGTTGTTTATCCTTGAATCTTTACACTACGCCTGCACGCAGTAAATCATGCATATGTAACACACCGAGTAAATGGTCGCCATCGGCAACCATCACGGAGGTGATATGGCGGGACTGCATTAAGTTCAGTGCCTCAACGGCCAGAATGCCAGGGCGTACACGTATTCCCCCCGGCGTCATCACATCGGCAATACTTAACTGACGAACATCCACACCCATATCGAAGACACGGCGTAAATCACCGTCGGTAAAGATGCCTTCAATCATCATATTGTCATCGCAAATGACCGTCATACCAAGATTTTTGCGGGTAACTTCCAGCAACGCGTCGCGCAGGCTGGCCGTTTTCTTAACATGCGGGATCTCATCGCCCGTATGCATAATATCGTTTACGCGCAGCAGAAGTTTACGACCCAGTGCGCCGCCGGGGTGTGAGAGCGCAAAATCTTCAGCAGTAAAGCCGCGTGCTTTTAACAGCGCGACAGCGAGCGCATCGCCCATAACCAGCGTGGCGGTCGTGCTGCTGGTCGGTGCCAGCCCTAACGGACAGGCTTCTTTCGCTACTTTAACACACAGATGCACATCTGCGGCGCGCGCCATGCTGCTCTCCGGGCGACCGGTGATGCAGATTAACGGCACGTGAAGACGCTTAAGCACTGGAATTAAGGCCGTGATTTCGCTGGATTCACCGGAGTTAGAGATAGCAATCACCACGTCCTGCGGGGTGACCATACCCAAATCACCATGAGCAGCTTCACCTGGATGGACGAAAAATGAAGGTGTACCAGTGCTGGCAAACGTTGCCGCCATTTTGCGCCCAATATGCCCCGATTTCCCCATCCCCATGACGACAACTTTCCCTTTACACCAGAACATCTTTTCACAGGCAAGCGTGAAATTCTGATTGATGTATTGATCAAGCTCCGCCAGGCAGTCACGTTCAATCGCCAGGACTTCTTTACCTGCTTGCTGAAAGTCAAAACCCGGTTGTAACTCTACGTGCGACATAATGCGTTTCCAGTTATTCAACGAGTATTGGCGATAACCAGTACAACATCGCCAGCCATACGATAAATCCGCCAGTTAATAATACCCCTACACCACGGCCCGGTTGCGGGGAGCGCCGCCAGCACAGCAACGCAAAAATAATGCTCACCAGCAACATCACGCTGTAGTCACGACTGTACGCCAGTGGATCAATCTCTCCAGGCGTTATCAGCGCGGGTAAACCCAACACGATGACAATATTAAAAATGTTTGCGCCAATGATATTCCCGACAGCAATGTCGTTTTCACCTTTGCGAACCCCCGCGATTGCGGTTGCCAGTTCTGGCAGACTGGTTCCGATAGCGATTGCCGTCAGACCCATCGTCAACTCGCTGATGGCAAAGTAATTCGCCAGCACCGTGGCGTTATCAACCACCATCCGCGTGGCCACTGGCATGATGATCAGCGCAATGCCGAGCCATAAAAACGCGACGGGCAATCCGCCTTCACGCGGCAGCTCTGCAAGCTGCTCTCTGGTCAGGCTGTCAGTCCCCTGACGTTCAGCCAGACGTGCAAGTTTAACAATGAACAGCAGCCATAGCACAGCCAGAAAGAGGAGAAAGATACCATCGCTGCGACTAAGTTGTCCGTCATAGAGTACGGAACCGGCCACCACACTGACCAACAACATTAAGGGTAATTCGCGGCGCAGAACATCGGAATGGACGGTAAAAGGACGTACCAGCGCAGCCAGACCGAGGATCAGCAAAATATTGATAATGTTTGATCCGAGGGCTACACCAACGGCTAAATCGCGTTGTTCGTGCAGTGATGCGGCAAGCGAAACGATGATTTCTGGTAACGATGTGCCAATACTGACCACCGTCATGCCGATGATCAGTGGCGGTATGCCAAAGGATCGGCAAAGAATGGACGCGGCAAATACCAGGCGGTCGGCACTGTAAACGACCAAAAGTAAACCAACAATTAACAGTGCCGTAGCTAAAAGCATCTAACGTCCTTTCTTCAGGTATACTCGCCGGTCCGCTGAAGATTTTCAGAAAGCCGTAACGGATTCTTAATTTTGACTTTATGCGGCTAAAAAGTAAAACAAATGCCAGCTTTCGCTAACCACGGCGGGTAATATTCTGTAAATATGTTGGGTTCAAGGTTAAATTGAGCGCCATGCTTAGAAAATCAACGCAAGACGAAGGGTGAATTATGGAGCAGTCTGTGGCGAATTTAGTCGATATGCGCGATGTCAGTTTTACGCGTGGCAATCGCTGCATCTTCGATAATATTTCCCTGACCGTGCCGCGAGGGAAGATCACGGCGATCATGGGACCATCGGGCATCGGTAAAACGACGCTACTCCGTCTGATTGGCGGGCAAATCGCACCAGATCATGGTGAGATCCTTTTCGATGGTGAGAATATTCCGGCGATGTCTCGTTCGCGCCTGTATACAGTGCGCAAACGGATGAGCATGTTGTTTCAGTCCGGGGCGTTGTTCACAGATATGAACGTATTTGACAACGTTGCCTATCCACTACGCGAACATACCCAACTTCCCGCACCTTTATTGCATAGCACAGTGATGATGAAGCTGGAGGCCGTGGGGCTGCGCGGAGCGGCTAAACTGATGCCTTCTGAACTTTCCGGAGGGATGGCGCGGCGTGCAGCGCTGGCGCGAGCAATTGCGCTGGAGCCGGATCTCATCATGTTTGATGAACCCTTTGTTGGGCAAGATCCCATCACCATGGGCGTACTGGTGAAGCTGATTTCTGAGCTGAACAGCGCGCTGGGCGTGACTTGTGTGGTGGTTTCTCACGATGTGCCGGAAGTGTTAAGTATTGCGGATCACGCCTGGATCCTGGCGGACAAAAAAATTGTCGCTCATGGCAGTGCTCAGGCGTTGCAGGCGAATCCTGATCCGCGCGTACGTCAGTTTCTGGACGGGATAGCTGACGGGCCTGTTCCGTTCCGCTATCCTGCCGGCGATTATCACGCTGATCTTTTACCAGGGAGTTAAGCCACTCATGCTGTTAAATGCGCTGGCGTCGCTCGGACATAAAGGGATTAAAACCCTGAGAACGTTCGGGCGGGCCGGGTTAATGTTATTCAATGCGCTGGTCGGCAAACCGGAATTTCGCAAACATGCGCCACTGCTGGTACGTCAGCTCTATAATGTTGGCGTCCTGTCGATGCTGATTATTGTGGTTTCTGGCGTGTTCATCGGAATGGTGCTGGGGCTGCAAGGTTATCTGGTTCTGACCACTTATAGTGCGGAAACCAGTCTGGGTATGCTGGTGGCGTTATCACTACTGCGTGAACTGGGGCCGGTGGTTGCCGCGTTGTTGTTTGCCGGACGTGCCGGTTCGGCGTTAACCGCAGAAATTGGCCTGATGCGCGCCACAGAGCAACTCTCCAGTATGGAGATGATGGCGGTGGATCCGTTGCGTCGGGTTATTTCTCCCCGTTTCTGGGCTGGGGTTATTTCATTGCCACTGCTGACGGTCATCTTCGTCGCCGTGGGGATCTGGGGCGGATCACTGGTCGGCGTCAGTTGGAAAGGCATTGATAGCGGGTTCTTCTGGTCGGCAATGCAAAATGCCGTCGACTGGCGTATGGATCTGGTCAACTGTCTGATTAAGAGCGTGGTGTTCGCCATTACGGTGACGTGGATTTCGTTGTTTAACGGCTACGACGCCATCCCGACGTCTGCCGGGATTAGCCGGGCAACCACTCGCACCGTTGTCCACTCGTCTCTGGCTGTTCTGGGGCTGGATTTTGTGCTGACCGCATTGATGTTTGGGAATTGAGTTCATGCAAACGAAAAAAAATGAAATTTGGGTGGGTATCTTTTTATTAGCAGCACTGCTGGCGGCGCTGTTTGTTTGCCTGAAGGCGGCGAACGTGACGTCCATACGTACTGAACCGACCTATACGCTTTATGCGACGTTCGATAACATTGGCGGCCTGAAAGCGCGCTCTCCGGTCAGCATTGGTGGCGTTGTTGTGGGCCGGGTGGCGGATATTACGCTGGACCCGAAAACCTATCTGCCACGCGTAACGCTGGAAATTGAACAACGTTATAACCACATTCCTGATACCAGTTCGCTGAGCATCCGTACTTCCGGCCTGCTGGGGGAACAATATCTGGCATTAAACGTCGGTTTTGAAGACCCGGAACTGGGGACTGCTATCCTGAAGGATGGCGATACAATCCAGGACACTAAGTCTGCGATGGTGCTGGAAGATCTCATTGGTCAGTTCCTTTACGGTAGTAAAGGCGATGACAATAAGAATAGTGGCGATGCGCCAGCTGCTGCGCCAGGTAATAATGAAACCACTGAACCTGTGGGTACAACGAAATAATTTCAGGAGAACCGACGCATGTTTAAACGTTTAATGATGGTCGCTTTGCTGGTGATTGCACCGCTGAGTGCGGCAACCGCGGCAGACCAGACCAATCCGTATAAGCTGATGGACGAGGCGGCGCAGAAAACGTTCGATCGCCTGAAGAATGAGCAACCGCAAATTCGGGCCAACCCGGATTATCTGCGTACCATTGTTGATCAGGAACTGCTGCCATACGTACAGGTGAAATACGCCGGGGCTCTGGTTCTGGGCCAGTATTACAAGAGTGCGACTCCCGCCCAGCGTGATGCTTACTTTGCCGCTTTCCGTGAGTATCTGAAGCAGGCTTACGGTCAGGCATTGGCGATGTATCATGGTCAGACTTATCAGATCGCGCCAGAACAGCCTCTGGGTGATAAAACCATTGTGCCTATTCGCGTGACCATTATTGACCCGAATGGCCGCCCGCCGGTGCGTCTGGACTTCCAATGGCGTAAAAACTCCCAGACGGGCAACTGGCAGGCTTACGACATGATTGCAGAGGGTGTCAGCATGATCACCACCAAACAAAATGAGTGGGGGACGCTGCTGCGTACCAAAGGTATCGACGGCCTGACTGCGCAACTGAAATCGATTTCTCAACAGAAAATCACTCTGGAAGAGAAAAAGTAATGAGCGAGTCACTGAGCTGGATGCAGACGGGTGACACGCTGGCGTTATCCGGAGAGCTGGATCAGGACGTTCTGCTACCGCTTTGGGAAATGCGTGAGGAGGCGGTGAAGGGGATTACCTGCATCGATCTTAGCCGTGTATCCCGCGTTGATACAGGTGGACTGGCGCTGCTGCTCCATCTTATCGATCTGGCGAAAAAGCAGGGCAACAATGTGACGCTTCAGGGGGTAAACGACAAAGTGTATACCCTGGCGAAATTGTATAATTTGCCTGCTGATGTTCTGCCTCGTTAAATTTTTTCAGGCCGGATAAGGCGTTAACCGCCTGTCCGGCAAACCTGCCTGCAAGTTGAGCCTTGTCTGATTTATCAGCGAGGCTTTTTGCTTATTTATGCCAGCGCAACTTTGCTCTAAGATGTTTCGCTGGTTTATTAACTGATGATTGAAGATCCCATGGAAAATAATGAAATTCAGAGCGTGTTGATGAACGCTCTCTCCCTCCAGGAAGTCCACGTTTCCGGCGATGGCAGCCACTTTCAGGTTATTGCCGTGGGTGAGTTGTTTGACGGCATGAGTCGGGTTAAAAAACAGCAGACGGTCTATGGCCCGCTGATGGAATATATTGCGGATAACCGCATTCATGCTGTGTCGATCAAAGCGTATACCCCTGCGGAGTGGGCGCGCGATCGCAAACTGAACGGCTTTTGAGCTATGGGCGATTCGCCGGTAGCGGATATGAATTGTTAACTGAGAACAAACTAAATGGATAAATTTCGTGTTCAGGGGCCAACGAAGCTCCAGGGCGAAGTCACAATTTCCGGCGCTAAAAATGCTGCTCTGCCTATTCTTTTTGCCGCACTACTGGCGGAAGAACCGGTAGAGATCCAGAACGTCCCGAAACTGAAAGACGTTGATACATCAATGAAGCTGCTAAGCCAGCTGGGTGCGAAAGTAGAGCGTAATGGTTCTGTGCATATTGATGCCCGCGAGGTTAATGTATTCTGCGCACCTTACGATCTGGTTAAAACCATGCGTGCTTCTATCTGGGCACTGGGGCCGCTGGTAGCGCGCTTTGGGCAGGGGCAAGTTTCACTGCCTGGCGGTTGTACGATCGGTGCGCGTCCGGTTGATCTACACATTTCTGGCCTCGAACAATTAGGCGCGACCATCAAACTGGAAGAAGGTTACGTTAAAGCTTCCGTCGACGGTCGTCTGAAAGGCGCACATATCGTGATGGATAAAGTCAGCGTTGGCGCAACGGTGACCATCATGTGTGCTGCAACCCTGGCGGAAGGCACCACGATTATTGAAAACGCAGCGCGTGAACCGGAAATCGTCGATACCGCGAACTTCCTGATTACGCTGGGTGCGAAAATTAGCGGTCAGGGCACCGATCGTATCATCATCGAAGGTGTGGAACGTTTAGGCGGCGGTGTCTATCGCGTGCTGCCGGATCGTATCGAAACCGGTACTTTCCTTGTGGCTGCGGCGATCTCTCGCGGCAAAATTATCTGCCGTAACGCACAGCCAGATACTCTTGACGCTGTGCTGGCGAAATTGCGTGACGCTGGAGCGGACATTGAAGTCGGCGAAGACTGGATTAGCCTGGATATGCATGGCAAACGGCCGAAAGCTGTTAACGTACGTACCGCGCCGCATCCGGCATTCCCGACCGATATGCAGGCCCAGTTCACACTGCTGAACCTGGTGGCAGAAGGCACCGGATTCATCACCGAAACGGTCTTTGAAAACCGCTTTATGCACGTACCAGAGCTGAGTCGTATGGGCGCGCATGCTGAAATTGAAAGTAATACCGTTATTTGTCACGGTGTTGAAAAACTTTCTGGCGCACAGGTTATGGCAACCGATCTACGTGCTTCAGCAAGCCTGGTGCTGGCTGGTTGTATTGCGGAAGGGACAACGGTGGTTGATCGTATTTATCACATCGATCGTGGCTACGAACGTATTGAAGACAAACTGCGCGCTTTAGGTGCAAATATTGAGCGTGTGAAAGGCGAGTAATCGTCCGAGAGCTGGCAGCCCCGTTCGCGGGGCTACCGCCAGACCACTCATTTTTTCGGTTTAGTGTAGCTACGCATCAACTGCGTTCTGTCGATAAACTCATGGGTCTGCGGATCATGGTAGCGTGATGGCCAGATAACCCAGGGGTCAGTTCCCAGGGCTTTCGCAATAATCATCTCTCCTTTCGGCCATGGGCGCGATAATGCGTTCGCCAGCGTTGAGGAACTCAAACCATTTCTACGAGATTCCGCCGCCATTGACGTTCCTTTCTTGCGTAAACCCGCAATGATGTCAGCGGGATGCCAGTCAATGAAATTACTTTCCATCTTTCCTCACTCCTTAAGTTAGTCGCTTTCATTCAGAACACTTCTTCTGTCGAGCATCACTATACTCCTGATGGCCTATTGCTCTAAAAAGTTCCTGTAAAGAGTGTGAATATTCAGAATATATAAAGATACATACACTGGTTTTTCAGGCGTTATCACGCTGAATAAGTGTTTTTATGGAACTTATTGGAATCATCCCGCGCACTGCGCGGGATGAGGGGGAGGGGATTAACGATCGCGTTGAACAGCGATGTGCGCGAGGCCGATGAGTGCTTCTCGCCACGGGGTGTCCGGGAGCACCTGTAACGCTGCGATGGCTTTGTCTGCTTCTTCCTCGGCACGCTGACGCGTCCATTCAAGAGAGCCACAAGCGTTCATTGCTTCCAGAACCGGTTCCAGAAGATGACGACCGTTACCCTGTTCGATGGCGGTACGAATCATCTGTGCCTGTTCTGGTGTGCCATGATGCATTGCATGCAGCAGCGGCAGCGTCGGTTTACCTTCGTTCAGATCGTCGCCGACGTTTTTACCTAACTGTTCGCCATCGGCATTGTAATCGAGTAAATCGTCGATCAACTGGAAAGCGGTGCCGAGATAACGCCCATAATCCTGCAGGCCTTTCTCCTCCTCCGGCGTACAGCCAGCCAGAATCCCGGAACACTGCGCGGCAGCCTCAAACAGACGCGCGGTCTTGCTGTAGATAACGCGCATGTAGTTTTCTTCGGTGATGTCCGGGTCGTTAACGTTCATCAGTTGCAGAACTTCACCTTCTGCGATGACGTTTACGGCTTCAGACATCACTTCCAGCACTTTGAGCGAACCGAGGCTGGTCATCATCTGGAACGCGCGGGTATAAATAAAATCGCCTACCAGCACGCTGGCGGCATTGCCAAATGCGGCGTTGGCGGTAGCTTTACCCCTGCGCATATCTGATTCATCCACAACGTCGTCGTGCAGCAGAGTCGCCGTGTGGATAAACTCGATCAGGGCAGCAATGGTGACATGCGCATTTCCCTCATAGCCAACAGCTCGTGCAGCCAGTACAGCAATCATCGGACGAATACGTTTACCGCCGCCGCTGACGATGTAATAGCCTAACTGATTGATCAGTTGGACGTCTGAATTAAGCTGCTCAAGGATTGCCGCATTAACACCCGCCATATCTTGCGCGGTTAACTCATTGATTTTTTCTAAATTCATCGCAAAAGCCGGGCTTTTCGCCCCGATTACCTTACTGTGAACAAAGGCAACTTAGGGTTTATGGTTAGGAATATAGGGTGATTGTACTGAAAAAATGGCACAGATAAACGTTACCGTACAAGTTGTGTTTTTTTTCTTCGTGTATTGACTGTAGCACTTGTCAAAGGCGTGCGTTTTGCGTAATATTCGCGCCCTATTGTGAATATTTATAGCGCACTCTGAATCATTGAAAAGGTGTG
Source organism: Escherichia sp. KS167_9B (assembly GCF_030295215.1). Lineage (NCBI taxonomy): Bacteria > Pseudomonadati > Pseudomonadota > Gammaproteobacteria > Enterobacterales > Enterobacteriaceae > Escherichia > Escherichia sp. KS167_9B. Next base: position 3,885,551 of record NZ_AP025754.1, on the reverse strand, counting down.
CGCGGAAGCGGAGTTTTATATGTACGCGGTTTTCCAAAGTGGTGGTAAACAACACCGAGTAAGCGAAGGTCAGACCGTTCGCCTGGAAAAGCTGGACATCGCAACTGGCGAAACTGTTGAGTTCGCTGAAGTGCTGATGATCGCAAACGGTGAAGAAGTCAAAATCGGCGTTCCTTTCGTTGATGGCGGCGTAATCAAAGCTGAAGTTGTTGCTCACGGTCGTGGCGAGAAAGTTAAAATCGTTAAGTTTCGTCGTCGTAAACACTATCGTAAGCAGCAGGGCCATCGTCAGTGGTTCACTGATGTGAAAATTACTGGCATCAGCGCCTAAGACCTGAGGAGAGATTTCAAATGGCACATAAAAAGGCTGGCGGCTCCACACGTAACGGTCGCGATTCAGAAGCTAAACGCCTGGGCGTTAAGCGTTTCGGTGGCGAATCCGTTCTGGCGGGTAGCATCATCGTTCGTCAACGTGGTACCAAATTCCACGCAGGCGCTAACGTAGGTTGCGGTCGTGACCACACTCTGTTTGCTAAAGCAGACGGTAAAGTGAAATTCGAAGTTAAAGGCCCGAAAAACCGTAAATTTATCAGCATCGAAGCTGAATAAGTTTTTCGCGTCCCGGTAACGGATGAAAGCCCCGCAACACGTTGCGGGGCTTTTTACATTCGATAACCGGTAAAAATTCGCATCGTGCGGCGTTAACTCGCAAATGCGTTTTGTAGGGAATACGGTATGAAGCAGCAGGCAGGCATTGGCATTCTTTTGGCGCTCACCACAGCAATTTGCTGGGGGGCGTTGCCAATTGCAATGAAGCAGGTGCTGGAGGTGATGGAACCTCCGACAATCGTGTTTTACCGTTTCTTGATGGCGAGTATTGGCCTTGGTGCCATTCTTGCGGTGAAGAAGAGGTTGCCGCCATTACGCGTGTTTCGTAAGCCACGCTGGTTGATTTTGTTAGCAGTGGCGACCGCCGGGCTGTTTGGGAACTTCATCCTGTTCAGCTCATCTTTGCAATACCTGAGTCCGACCGCTTCGCAGGTGATTGGGCAACTCTCGCCAGTTGGCATGATGGTTGCCAGCGTATTTATCCTGAAAGAGAAAATGCGCAGCACTCAGGTTGTAGGGGCATTGATGCTCCTGAGCGGCCTGGTGATGTTTTTTAACACCAGTCTGGTCGAGATATTTACAAAGCTCACCGATTACACCTGGGGAGTTATTTTTGGGGTCGGTGCGGCGACGGTTTGGGTGAGTTATGGCGTGGCGCAAAAGGTTTTATTACGTCGGCTGGCCTCACCGCAGATCCTGTTTTTATTGTACACTTTATGTACAATTGCGCTCTTCCCTCTGGCAAATCCTGGAGTGATAGCGCAGCTTAGCCACTGGCAGCTCGCATGTTTAATTTTTTGCGGACTGAATACATTGGTAGGATATGGCGCCCTGGCGGAAGCGATGGCTCGCTGGCAGGCAGCGCAGGTGAGCGCGATCATCACGCTCACCCCACTGTTTACGCTGTTTTTTTCAGATCTTTTATCACTGGCCTGGCCCGATTTCTTCGCCAGACCGATGTTAAACCTTTTAGGTTATCTCGGTGCGTTTGTCGTGGTTGCGGGCGCGATGTATTCCGCCATTGGTCATCGTATTTGGGGCGGTTTACGTAAGCATACAACGGTGGTATCGCAACCCCGCGCAGGCGAATGATTTACGGAGAATAAAATGAAGTTTGTTGATGAAGCATCGATTCTGGTCGTTGCAGGTGATGGCGGTAATGGTTGCGTGAGCTTCCGCCGCGAAAAGTATATTCCGAAAGGCGGCCCGGATGGCGGCGACGGCGGTGATGGTGGTGACGTCTGGATGGAAGCCGACGAGAACCTGAACACGCTGATCGATTATCGTTTTGAAAAATCTTTCCGTGCAGAACGCGGTCAGAACGGCGCAAGCCGCGATTGTACCGGTAAGCGCGGTAAAGACGTCACGATTAAAGTGCCGGTAGGTACGCGTGTTATCGATCAGGGTACCGGTGAAACCATGGGCGATATGACCAAACACGGTCAGCGTCTGCTGGTTGCCAAGGGCGGCTGGCACGGTCTGGGCAATACCCGCTTCAAATCGTCCGTTAACCGTACGCCACGGCAGAAAACCAACGGTACGCCGGGCGATAAGCGCGAGCTGCTGCTGGAGCTGATGCTGCTGGCTGACGTCGGTATGCTGGGAATGCCGAATGCGGGTAAATCGACCTTTATCCGCGCGGTCTCGGCGGCTAAACCGAAAGTGGCGGATTATCCGTTTACCACTCTGGTACCGAGCCTGGGTGTGGTTCGTATGGATAACGAAAAGAGCTTCGTTGTTGCCGATATTCCAGGACTGATTGAAGGCGCTGCGGAAGGCGCAGGTCTGGGCATTCGCTTTCTGAAGCACCTGGAACGTTGCCGCGTCCTGTTGCACCTCATCGATATCGATCCGATTGACGGCACCGATCCGGTTGAAAACGCGCGTATTATTATCAGCGAGCTGGAAAAATACAGCCAGGATCTGGCGGCAAAACCACGTTGGTTAGTCTTCAACAAGATCGACCTGCTGGATAAGGCAGAGGCTGAAGAGAAAGCTAAAGCAATCGCGGAGGCGCTGGGCTGGGAAGATAAATATTATCTGATCTCTGCGGCGAGCGGACTGGGCGTGAAAGATCTCTGCTGGGATGTGATGACTTTTATCATTGAAAACCCAGTTGTGCAGGCCGAAGAAGCGAAACAGCCAGAGAAAGTCGAATTCATGTGGGATGATTATCACCGTCAGCAGCTTGAAGAGATTGCTGAAGAGGATGATGAAGACTGGGATGACGACTGGGACGAAGACGACGAAGAAGGCGTTGAGTTCATTTACAAGCGTTAATCAGCTAAACCCCGGCCATGTGCCGGGGTTTCTCTTTAGACTAATTATTCTGATAAATATCTTTATACAAACGGCTTTCAAAACGCACTAACGGAATGCGGCGATTACGCTGATCCGCGGGTTCTACCGCATAGCCAGAAAGATATTGTACAAACGCCATTCGTTGCCCGCTCGCTGTGGTAATGAATCCCGCCAGGTTATATACCCCCTGCAAAGAGCCGGTTTTTGCTGAGACCTTTCCGTCCACGCCAGCCTGATGCAGGCCCGCACGGTACTGCAAAGAGCCGTCATAGCCTGCCAGCGGCAGCATAGAGATAAAGTTAAGTTCATTGTCATGTTGGGCAATGTATTGCAGCACCTGCATCATGGTGGCAGGTGCAATCAGGTTATGCCGCGAAAGCCCTGAACCATCGGCAATAATCGTGTTACCAATATCGATACCAGCTTGCTGACGCAGGATCTGACGTACGGCATCCGATCCGGCCCGCCATGTTCCGGGCACATTGAAGCGCGCATGGCCTATCATGCGGAAAACCGTATCGGCAATCATGTTGTCTGACTTTTTCAGCATAATCTTAAGCAGATCGTGCAGCGGGGCCGACTGTTTACTGGCAACTACCGTTCCGGGTTCATTAACCTGAGTCTGGCGCAGTAGTGTTCCGCTCCAGGTGATACCTGCCTGTTTTAACTCATCTTTCAGAATTGCACCGGCATAGCTGGCTCCATCCTGTATGGCAAAAGCCAACGGGAGCGGCTCAGAACGTTGTGGCAGGCATCCGGTCAGCGTAAAGCGGTTCAGGTCGCCTGGCACCACATCCAGCTCGCAATATTGCGCTTCGGCAGAACCACGGGGGAGGGTGCGTACCTGGCTGAACATCGTAACAGGGTAATAAGATGCCACGCGTATAAAGGCCATATCACCGGGTTTTTGGGCACTGTAGAGCGAGACGGAGAAACAGTTGCGGTCAACTATGGCGGCGGCAGGCGGAGCGCTAAAGCATTGTGTCATGTCATTCCACGGCCAGCCGGGGGCTTTATCGTGGCTGGCAAAAATGGAGGTGTCTATCAACACATTACCATCAATTTGGTTGACGCCAGATTTTTTCAAAGTCGTGACCATATTGTGAATATCCTGACGTTTTAACGTCGGATCGGCACCAAATCGCGCCACTAAGTCACCCTTGAGTACGCCGTTTTCCACATTGCCTTTGGTTTCAAGCGTAGTAGTAAAACGAAAATCGGGGCCGAGTTGAATCAACGCCGCCAGCGCAGTAATCACTTTCTGCGTACTGGCGGGCAGCGCCATCTGCTGACTGTGGTAATCAATAGCGGGGGCCGATGCGCCGACTTTTTGCACCATCAGGGCAAGGTTGGCACCAGCGGGGAGTTGAGTAATGTACTCATCAACATTCGCGGCCTGAACACTGAACGCTATACAGCTGGTCAATCCGATGATAAATCTGGAAAATCGCATAATCTCGCGCTAACAACCTGGAATCGAGCCGTCATACTACGGCGCAACGCCCTATAAAGTAAACGATGACCCTGCGGGAACTTCAGGGTAAAATGACTATCAAAATGTGAATTGCAGCTGACCTGGGACTTGTACCCGGGTCGGTATTTTTTTGCTTCTGGTCCCGGTGAGGAGTTATGCCGGGCAGGCCGAACAGCCGGGGTGGGTGAAGACTTGCCCCATCAGGAATATTCAAGAGGTATAACAAATGCAAGCTATTCCGATGACCTTACGCGGCGCTGAAAAATTACGCGAAGAGCTGGATTTTCTGAAATCTGTGCGCCGTCCTGAAATCATTGCTGCTATCGCGGAAGCGCGTGAGCATGGCGACCTGAAAGAAAACGCCGAATACCACGCAGCTCGTGAACAGCAGGGTTTCTGCGAAGGTCGTATCAAAGATATTGAAGCCAAACTGTCGAACGCGCAGGTGATTGATGTCACCAAAATGCCTAACAATGGGCGCGTTATTTTTGGTGCTACCGTAACGGTGTTGAATCTGGATTCTGACGAAGAGCAGACTTATCGCATCGTTGGCGATGATGAGGCTGACTTTAAACAGAACCTGATTTCTGTAAACTCGCCTATTGCTCGTGGCCTGATCGGCAAAGAAGAAGATGATGTTGTGGTCATCAAAACGCCGGGCGGCGAAGTTGAATTTGAAGTAATTAAGGTGGAATACCTGTAAGAATTACCCAATACTCAAGATGTTGATGTATTGTAAAGAAAGGAAAAAGGCCGCTATGCGGCCTTTTATCAACGAACAGAGCGTGGCATTTTGCTCTCCTGCCTGCGGAAAACCCCTCGTTTTACACAGCAAATGTGTGTAACTTTAGGATAATCTTAGCGTGGCAACGAGATTTTACGTTCTTTAGTTGGGCGATAAAGCACCAGCGTTTTACCGATGACCTGTACATTACAGGCGCCGGTTTCGCGCACGATAGCTTCCACGATCAAGGTTTTAGTTTCGCGATCTTCGGTGGCGATTTTCACCTTGATGAGTTCATGGTGCTCTAACGCTTGTTCAATCTCGGCCAGCACCCCTTCGGTCAAACCATTACTGCCAAGCAGAACAACTGGCTTGAGCGGATGTGCCAGACCTTTCAGGTGCTGTTTTTGTTTAGTACTCAGATTCATCGTATTTTTTGCTTACGTTGGGATTGAAAACGGGTCATTCTACCGCCATCTCCCATATATCACCAAATAGGCGCGTAAAAATTTACGCAATTGGTTACGATGAGTTATCCCCATGGGAAAGTTAAATGACAGGTAAGAAGCGTTCTGCCAGCTCCAGCCGCTGGCTTCAGGAACACTTTAGCGATAAATATGTTCAACAGGCACAGAAAAAGGGGTTACGTTCCCGTGCCTGGTTTAAACTTGATGAAATACAGCAAAGTGACAAACTCTTTAAACCGGGAATGACGGTTGTCGACCTTGGTGCTGCTCCGGGTGGTTGGTCACAATATGTGGTCACCCAAATTGGCGGCAAAGGCCGCATCATCGCTTGCGATCTTTTACCTATGGATCCTATCGTTGGTGTGGACTTTCTTCAGGGCGATTTTCGTGATGAACTGGTGATGAAAGCACTGCTGGAGCGCGTTGGCGACAGCAAAGTCCAGGTTGTCATGTCCGATATGGCACCAAACATGAGCGGAACACCGGCGGTGGATATCCCCCGTGCCATGTATCTGGTGGAACTGGCGTTAGAAATGTGTCGTGATGTATTAGCGCCAGGTGGCAGTTTTGTAGTGAAGGTGTTCCAGGGCGAAGGTTTCGATGAGTATCTAAGGGAAATTCGCTCCCTGTTTACGAAGGTCAAAGTTCGTAAGCCGGACTCTTCTCGTGCACGTTCGCGGGAAGTGTATATTGTAGCGACCGGGCGTAAACCCTAACCGGGAGATTTCAGACGAAAGTTTGAAAGATGCTGGATATAGAGTATCCTGACGCTGTTTTTAACACAGTTGTAATAAGAGGTTAATCCCTTGAGTGACATGGCGAAAAACCTAATACTCTGGCTGGTCATTGCCGTTGTGCTGATGTCAGTATTCCAGAGCTTTGGGCCCAGCGAGTCTAATGGCCGTAAGGTGGATTACTCTACCTTCCTACAAGAGGTCAATAACGACCAGGTTCGTGAAGCGCGTATCAACGGACGTGAAATCAACGTTACCAAGAAAGATAGTAACCGTTATACCACTTACATTCCGGTTCAGGATCCGAAATTACTGGATAACCTGTTGACCAAGAACGTCAAGGTTGTCGGTGAACCGCCTGAAGAACCAAGCCTGCTGGCTTCTATCTTCATCTCCTGGTTCCCGATGCTGTTGCTGATTGGTGTCTGGATCTTCTTCATGCGTCAAATGCAGGGCGGCGGTGGCAAAGGTGCCATGTCGTTCGGTAAGAGCAAAGCGCGCATGCTGACGGAAGATCAGATCAAAACGACCTTTGCTGACGTTGCGGGCTGCGACGAAGCAAAAGAAGAAGTTGCTGAACTGGTTGAGTATCTGCGCGAGCCGAGCCGCTTCCAGAAACTCGGCGGTAAGATCCCGAAAGGCGTCCTGATGGTCGGTCCTCCGGGTACCGGTAAAACGCTGCTGGCGAAAGCGATTGCAGGCGAAGCGAAAGTTCCGTTCTTTACTATCTCCGGTTCTGACTTCGTAGAAATGTTCGTCGGTGTGGGTGCATCCCGTGTTCGTGACATGTTCGAACAGGCGAAGAAAGCGGCTCCGTGCATCATCTTTATCGATGAAATCGACGCCGTAGGCCGCCAGCGTGGCGCAGGTCTGGGCGGTGGTCACGATGAACGTGAACAGACTCTGAACCAGATGCTGGTTGAGATGGATGGCTTCGAAGGTAACGAAGGTATCATCGTTATCGCTGCGACTAACCGTCCGGACGTTCTCGACCCGGCGCTGCTGCGTCCTGGCCGTTTCGACCGTCAGGTTGTGGTTGGCTTGCCAGATGTTCGCGGTCGTGAGCAGATTCTGAAAGTTCACATGCGTCGCGTACCATTGGCACCCGATATCGACGCGGCAATCATTGCCCGTGGTACTCCAGGTTTCTCCGGTGCTGACCTGGCGAACCTGGTGAACGAAGCGGCACTGTTCGCTGCTCGTGGCAACAAACGTGTTGTGTCGATGGTTGAGTTCGAGAAAGCGAAAGACAAAATCATGATGGGTGCGGAACGTCGCTCCATGGTGATGACGGAAGCGCAGAAAGAATCGACTGCTTACCACGAAGCAGGTCACGCGATTATCGGTCGCCTGGTGCCGGAACACGATCCGGTGCACAAAGTAACGATTATCCCGCGCGGTCGTGCGCTGGGTGTGACCTTCTTCTTGCCTGAGGGCGACGCAATCAGCGCCAGCCGTCAGAAACTGGAAAGCCAGATTTCTACGCTGTACGGCGGTCGTCTGGCAGAAGAGATCATCTACGGGCCGGAACATGTTTCTACCGGGGCGTCCAACGATATTAAAGTTGCGACCAACCTGGCGCGTAACATGGTTACCCAGTGGGGCTTCTCTGAGAAACTCGGTCCGCTGCTGTATGCGGAAGAAGAAGGTGAAGTGTTCCTCGGTCGTAGCGTAGCGAAAGCGAAACATATGTCCGATGAAACGGCACGTATCATCGACCAGGAAGTGAAAGCACTGATCGAGCGTAACTATAATCGTGCGCGTCAGCTTCTGACCGACAATATGGATATTCTGCATGCGATGAAAGATGCTCTCATGAAATATGAGACTATCGACGCACCGCAGATTGATGACCTGATGGCACGTCGCGATGTACGTCCGCCAGCGGGCTGGGAAGAACCAGGCGCTTCTAACAATTCTGGCGACAATGGTAGTCCAAAGGCTCCGCGTCCGGTTGATGAACCGCGTACGCCGAACCCGGGTAACACCATGTCAGAGCAGTTAGGCGACAAGTAAGTTCCCGCATTAGATGACTGTATTTGTACCGAAAACCCCGGGGCGTGCTCCGGGGTTTTTTCTTATCAATTCATACCAGGGATAACATCATGAAACTCTTTGCCCAGGGCACTTCACTGGACCTTAGCCATCCTCACGTAATGGGGATCCTCAACGTTACGCCTGATTCCTTTTCGGATGGCGGCACGCATAACTCGCTGATAGATGCGGTGAAACATGCGAATCTGATGATTAACGCTGGTGCGACGATCATTGACGTTGGTGGCGAGTCCACGCGCCCAGGGGCGGCGGAAGTTAGCGTTGAAGAAGAGTTGCAACGTGTTATTCCTGTGGTTGAGGCAATTGCTCAACGCTTCGAAGTCTGGATCTCGGTAGATACTTCCAAACCAGAAGTCATCCGTGAGTCAGCGAAAGTTGGTGCTCACATTATTAACGATATTCGCTCTCTTTCCGAACCTGGCGCTCTGGAAGCTGCTGCAGAAACCGGTTTGCCAGTTTGCCTGATGCATATGCAGGGAAATCCAAAAACCATGCAGGAAGCCCCGAAGTATGATGATGTCTTTGCGGAAGTGAATCGCTACTTTATTGAGCAGATAGCTCGTTGTGAGCAGGCGGGTATCGCAAAAGAGAAATTGTTGCTCGACCCCGGATTCGGTTTCGGTAAAAATCTCTCCCATAACTATTCATTACTGGCGCGCCTGGCTGAATTTCACCATTTCAACCTGCCGCTGTTGGTGGGTATGTCACGAAAATCGATGATTGGGCAATTGCTGAACGTGGGGCCGTCCGAGCGCCTGAGCGGTAGTTTGGCCTGTGCGGTCATTGCCGCAATGCAAGGTGCGCACATCATTCGTGTTCATGACGTCAAAGAAACCGTAGAAGCGATGCGGGTGGTGGAAGCCACTCTGTCTGCAAAGGAAAACAAACGCTATGAGTAATCGTAAATATTTCGGTACCGATGGGATTCGTGGTCGTGTAGGGGATGCGCCGATCACCCCTGATTTTGTACTTAAGTTGGGTTGGGCCGCCGGTAAAGTGCTGGCGCGCCACGGCTCGCGTAAGATCATTATTGGTAAAGACACGCGTATTTCTGGCTATATGCTGGAGTCAGCACTGGAAGCGGGTCTGGCGGCTGCGGGCCTTTCCGCACTCTTTACAGGCCCGATGCCTACACCTGCCGTGGCTTATCTGACGCGTACCTTCCGCGCAGAGGCCGGGATTGTAATTTCTGCATCGCATAACCCATTCTACGATAACGGCATTAAATTCTTTTCTATTGACGGTACTAAGCTGCCGGATGCAGTTGAAGAAGCCATCGAAGCGGAAATGGAAAAAGAGATCAGCTGTGTTGATTCGGCAGAACTGGGTAAAGCCAGCCGTATCGTTGATGCTGCGGGTCGCTATATCGAGTTTTGCAAAGCCACGTTCCCGAACGAACTTAGCCTCAGTGAACTGAAGATTGTGGTGGATTGCGCAAATGGCGCGACTTATCACATCGCGCCGAACGTACTGCGTGAACTGGGGGCGAACGTTATCGCTATCGGTTGTGAGCCGAACGGCGTAAACATCAATGCCGAAGTGGGGGCAACTGATGTTCGTGCGTTACAGGCGCGCGTACTGGCTGAAAAAGCAGATCTTGGTATCGCCTTTGACGGTGACGGCGACCGCGTGATTATGGTTGACCATGAAGGCAATAAAGTCGATGGCGACCAGATTATGTATATCATCGCGCGCGAAGGTCTGCGTCAGGGCCAACTGCGTGGTGGCGCGGTGGGTACATTGATGAGCAACATGGGGCTGGAACTCGCCCTGAAACAGCTAGGAATTCCGTTTGCTCGTGCGAAAGTGGGCGATCGCTACGTACTGGAAAAAATGCAGGAGAAAGGCTGGCGTATCGGTGCAGAGAACTCTGGTCATGTGATCCTGCTGGATAAAACCACAACCGGTGACGGCATCGTTGCTGGTTTGCAGGTACTGGCGGCGATGGCGCGTAACCATATGAGCCTGCACGACCTTTGCAGTGGTATGAAAATGTTCCCGCAGATTCTGGTTAACGTGCGTTACACCGCAGGTAGTGGCGATCCGCTGGAGCATGAATCAGTCAAAGCTGTAACCGCAGAAGTTGAAGCGGCGCTGGGTAGCCGTGGACGTGTGCTGTTGCGTAAATCCGGCACCGAACCGTTAATTCGCGTGATGGTGGAAGGCGAAGACGAAGCGCAGGTGACTGAATTTGCACACCGCATCGCCGATGCAGTAAAAGCCGTTTAACGCGTTATATAACTGGCTAAAAAGGCGGCGATTGTCGCCTTTTTTCTCAGCGAACACATCGGTTTTGCTGTTTTTTTCCGCAGTTGATACAATGCGATAAAATTGCCCTTGCGAAGGTCATTCGCTTTGGTTAGTATTCACACCCGCTTCAGTGGGAAAGATTAGAAACTCCCGCTTTATTGGTTGAAGCATTGGTACGCGGCAACTCCGCAAGGAACAGGTTGATTATGTACGAAGCTCTTTTAGTAGTTTTCCTTATTGTGGCAATTGGCCTTGTTGGTCTGATCATGCTGCAGCAAGGTAAAGGCGCTGATATGGGAGCCTCCTTCGGAGCAGGCGCTTCCGCTACGCTGTTTGGTTCAAGTGGTTCTGGTAACTTCATGACCCGCATGACGGCGCTGCTGGCAACGTTATTCTTCATCATCAGTCTGGTGCTGGGTAACATCAATAGCAACAAAACCAATAAAGGTAGCGAATGGGAAAATCTGAGTGCACCGGCGAAAACCGAACAAACTCAGCCAGCTGCTCCGGCTAAGCCGACCAGCGATATCCCGAACTAAAAAGTAGTATCCGTGCCGAGGTGGTGGAATTGGTAGACACGCTACCTTGAGGTGGTAGTGCCCAATAGGGCTTACGGGTTCAAGTCCCGTCCTCGGTACCAAATTCCAGAAAAGAGACGCTGAAAAGCGTCTTTTTTTGTTTTATATCCCCGCATTTTATTGGCTGGATAACGAGCCCCCTCAACTCCTCTCTCTTTGCCTCCTGACTCCGCATAAATCCTTCAAAATAAGATCTGAATCACTTTTGTTTGGTAGAGCATATAAGCTAAGTGTAAACATTTTTTCAAAATGATATAGATCAGGACTTCAGTTTTTCTAATGTATAAAATCGCACGCCGTCGATATTTACTCTGTTCTTATCTACGGGTTTGGGGATGGCTGCACATAACGTATTTCGAAAAATTAAAAATAACTGGCTTATAATTTTTTGTGTAATTATTTTTTCTCTGATTAATATCATTGCTTCTTCAGGATCACATCTGGTTCATCGAACACTTTTCTTTGTGCTTTTTATCCTTGTTATAAAACGCACAGCGTCTTTCCCTTTACGTTTATTATTTGGTATCCCAGTTATGCTGTTGGCTGCTGCGGATCTCTGCATCAGCCTCTATGCATGGTGTACCTTCGGCACCAGTTTCAATGATGGCTTTGCGATAAGCGTTTTACAAAGTGATCCAGATGAGATTACAAAGATGCTGGGGCTTTATATTGTTTATTGCATTATTTTCCTTGCCCTGTTCGCACTCTTTTTATCCTCGGTAATAAAATATGATGTTTCGCTACCGGGAAAAAAAATCACAGTGACGTTGTTGCTGATTCTGATTGCGATAAGCTTATTTTCTTCAGTCAAGTTTGCCCTTAAAGATAAAAAAACAAAGAAAACGGTAGATCCTTATATTGTGGCATCCCGATTCGCAACATATACACCATTTTTCAACTTAAATTATTTCGCTTTAGCCGCAAAGGAATACCACAGGCTGATGGCCATTGCTGACAAAGTGCCAGGCTATCAATTAGAACTAAGCGATAATGGCATCGATGATTATGTATTAATTGTAGGGGAGTCAGTAAGGGCCTCGAATATGTCCATCTATGGGCATAACAGATCGACAACGCCACAGCTCGAAAAACAGAAGGAGCGTATTAAGCTTTTTACTCAGGCGATAAGCGGAGCGCCTTATACTGCGTTAGCCGTTCCTCTTACTTTAACTGTGGATACTGTATTTGATCACGATATCCAGCATTACCCTGACAACATCATTAATATGGCTAATCAGGCTGGGTTTGACACATACTGGCTTAGTGCTCAAGCTGCATTCAGACAGAACGGGACTGCTGTTGCCAGTATTGCGATGCGAGCGAAAGAAAGAGTCTATGTCAGAGGATATGACGAATTGTTGCTTCCGCATCTGGCTGAGGCATTAAATAAAAAATCGCCAAATAAGAAACTGATTGTTCTCCATCTGGTTGGCAGTCATGAACCTGTTTGCGCCACATATCCAGAAGCCAAAGCTGTGTATTATCCATTGGATAATCAGGATGCCTGTTATGACAACTCAATTCATTACACCGATAGCATTTTAGGGCAGGTCTTTGCGCTGCTTAAAAATAAGCGAGCCTCGGTTATGTATTTTGCTGACCATGGGCTTGAACGCGATCCAACGGCAAAACATAGCTATTTCCACGGTGGGAAGAAACCTAGTCAGGAAGCTTATCATGTACCGATGTTTATCTGGTACAGCCCAATGCTCGGTGAGAACGTTGATCGTTCGACAGTAACTGATATTTTTTCCACTGCTTATAACGACTATCTTATCAATGCGTGGATGGGAGTTACCCGACCAGAACAACCTAAAACACTTAAAGACGTGATCTCTCACTATCAGGGGGAATCGCGGGTTATTGACGGAAGCCATGAAATGTTTGATTACCGGGAACTAAGACGAAATTTTAATGCGGACAAGCAGTAACTGAATGACCCTGCCCATAAAAGGGCAGGGAAAAATTGAGGTTTTATTTCGCTTTATTTTCCAGATTCTCCACCTGCGGCACGCCTGAAGCGGCAGAGGAGGAAAGCAGGCCAGTTTTGGCATAACCGAAAAGTTTCTCGCGGGTATCGGTGATATCCAGGTTGCGCATGGTCAGTTGACCGATACGATCATCTGGCGAGAACACCGAGTCGCCTTTTTCCATCGTCAGACGCTCTGGCTTGTAGGTCAGATTGTCAGAGACGGTATTAAGGATGGAGTAATCGTTCCCGCGGCGCAGTTCCAGGGTAACTTCACCAGTGATCTGGCTGGCAACCCAGCGTTGCAGGGAGTCACGCAGCATCAGCGCCTGGGAGTCAAACCAACGTCCTTGGTACAGCAGACGGCCCAACTGACGACCATGTGCATGATACTGCTCAATGGTGTCTTCGTTGTGAATACCAGTAAGCAGACGTTCATACGCAATGTGCAGCAGCGCCATCCCCGGAGCCTCGTAAATACCACGGCTTTTCGCTTCGATGATACGGTTTTCAATCTGGTCGCTCATGCCCAGGCCGTGACGACCGCCGATGCGGTTAGCTTCCAGCATCATTTCTACGTCGTCGCTAAAGGTTTTACCATTCAGCGCCACTGGATGACCTTGCTCAAAGCGTACTGTGACTTCTTCTGCCGGGATCTTCACGCTCTCATCCCAGAACTTCACGCCCATAATCGGGTTGACGATTTTGACGCTGGAGTTGAGGTATTCCAGATCCTTCGCTTCATGCGTTGCACCAAGCATGTTGGAGTCCGTGGAGTAGGCTTTTTCGACAGACATTTTGTAGTCGAAACCGCAGGCAATCATAAATTCAGACATTTCATGACGACCGCCCAGTTCATCAATAAAGTCAGTATCAAGCCACGGTTTGTAAATCTGCAGTTCAGCATTGGTCAGCAGACCGTAACGATAGAAACGTTCGATATCGTTTCCTTTATAGGTGCTGCCGTCACCCCAGATATTCACGCCATCTTCTTTCATGGCAGCAACCAGCATGGTGCCGGTCACGGCGCGGCCCAGCGGCGTCGTGTTGAAATAGGTCAGGCCGCCAGTTGTGTTATGAAATGCGCCACACTGAATAGCGGCAATACCTTCGGCCACCAGTTGTTTGCGGCAGTCGATCAGACGTGCGTTCTCCGCGCCGTATTCCATGGCACGACGAGGGATCGCATCATAATCCTCTTCGTCTGGCTGGCCCAGATTTGCAGTATATGCATAAGGAACCGCTCCCTTTTGTCGCATCCACAGCAGTGCGGCACTGGTGTCCAGACCGCCGGAAAAAGCGATACCAATACGTTGACCTACCGGGAGATGCTTGAGAATCGTCGTCATAAAATAACACCCTGCTTAATTAACTGATGATGAGCCTGGATTTCCGCTCTCACTGAATTTTTATGCAAAATAAATGAGTTTTAATTTAATCATCTTTTATCGATGACAGGAAGAGTTTAGTGTGTTTTTTGTAAAATAATGCGCTTAAGGAGGAGCAGTAGAGGGCAAAAGTATTCGACAAACGAAAGTGAACTGGATATTCATTCACGCGATTAGCAATAAATGTTGACAAAATGTGGCGTGGATCACTATAATGACTGCAGATTTTACGTCCCGTCTCGGTACACCAAATCCCAGCAGTATTTGCATTTTTTACCCAAAACGAGTAGAATTTGCCACGTTTCAGGCGCGGGGTGGAGCAGCCTGGTAGCTCGTCGGGCTCATAACCCGAAGGTCGTCGGTTCAAATCCGGCCCCCGCAACCACTTTCCCTTAGAGTCCTTTTTCAAATATACTGTGAAGACTTCGGCCTTCGTAGTGGGATTTGAAAAAATCCTTCTGGAAAGTGCTCCAGACCGCAGTTGCGGTTATAGGGTTCAGTTATATAAAGCCCCGATTTATCGGGGTTTTTTGTTATCTGACTACAGAATAACTGGGCTTTAGGCCCTTTTTTTATGTCTTGGGGGTGGGCTTGTCCACATTAGAGCAAAAATTAACAGAGATGATTACTGCGCCAGTTGAGGCCCTGGGTTTTGAACTGGTTGGCATCGAGTTTATTCGCGGTCGCACATCCACACTGCGCATCTATATTGATAGTGAAGATGGCATCAATGTTGATGATTGTGCTGATGTGAGCCACCAGGTAAGTGCTGTGCTGGATGTCGAAGATCCCATCACCGTTGCTTATAACCTGGAAGTCTCCTCACCGGGTCTCGATCGCCCACTGTTCACGGCTGAACACTACGCCCGTTTCGTCGGAGAAGAGGTGACTCTGGTTCTCCGTATGGCGGTACAAAACCGTCGTAAATGGCAGGGCGTTATCAAAGCGGTAGACGGTGAAATGATCACAGTTACCGTCGAAGGTAAAGATGAAGTGTTCGCGCTGAGTAATATCCAGAAGGCGAACCTGGTTCCCCACTTTTAATAGTCTGGATGAGGTGAAAAGCCCGCGATGAACAAAGAAATTTTGGCTGTAGTTGAAGCCGTCTCCAATGAAAAGGCGCTGCCTCGCGAGAAAATTTTCGAAGCGTTGGAAAGCGCGCTGGCTACAGCAACCAAGAAAAAATACGAACAAGAGATCGACGTTCGCGTACAAATCGATCGCAAAAGCGGTGATTTTGACACCTTCCGTCGCTGGCTGGTAGTTGATGAAGTCACCCAGCCAACGAAAGAAATCACTCTTGAAGCTGCGCGCTTTGAAGATGAAAGCCTGAATCTGGGCGATTACGTTGAAGATCAGATTGAGTCTGTTACCTTTGACCGTATCACCACCCAGACGGCAAAACAGGTTATTGTGCAGAAAGTGCGTGAAGCCGAACGTGCGATGGTGGTTGATCAGTTCCGTGAACACGAAGGTGAAATCATCACCGGCGTGGTGAAAAAAGTGAACCGCGACAACATCTCTCTGGATCTGGGCAACAACGCTGAAGCCGTGATCCTGCGTGAAGATATGCTGCCGCGTGAAAACTTCCGCCCTGGCGACCGCGTTCGTGGTGTGCTCTATTCCGTTCGCCCGGAAGCGCGTGGCGCACAACTGTTCGTCACCCGTTCCAAGCCGGAAATGCTGATCGAACTGTTCCGCATTGAAGTGCCGGAAATCGGCGAAGAAGTGATTGAAATTAAAGCAGCGGCTCGCGACCCGGGTTCTCGTGCGAAAATCGCGGTGAAAACCAACGATAAACGTATTGATCCGGTAGGTGCTTGCGTAGGTATGCGTGGCGCGCGTGTTCAGGCGGTTTCTACTGAACTGGGCGGCGAACGTATCGATATCGTCCTGTGGGATGATAACCCGGCGCAGTTCGTGATTAACGCAATGGCACCGGCAGACGTTGCTTCTATCGTGGTGGATGAAGATAAACACACCATGGATATCGCCGTTGAAGCCGGTAATCTGGCGCAGGCGATTGGCCGTAATGGTCAGAACGTGCGTCTGGCTTCGCAGCTGAGCGGTTGGGAACTCAACGTGATGACCGTTGACGACCTGCAGGCTAAGCATCAGGCGGAAGCGCACGCAGCGATCGACACCTTCACCAAATATCTCGACATCGACGAAGACTTCGCGACTGTTCTGGTAGAAGAAGGCTTCTCGACGCTGGAAGAACTGGCCTATGTGCCGATGAAAGAGCTGTTGGAAATCGAAGGCCTTGATGAGCCGACCGTTGAAGCACTGCGCGAGCGTGCTAAAAATGCACTGGCCACCATTGCACAGGCCCAGGAAGAAAGCCTCGGTGATAACAAACCGGCTGACGATCTGCTGAACCTTGAAGGGATAGATCGTGATTTGGCATTCAAACTGGCCGCCCGTGGCGTTTGTACGCTGGAAGATCTCGCCGAACAGGGCATTGATGATCTGGCTGATATCGAAGGGTTGACCGACGAAAAAGCCGGAGCACTGATTATGGCTGCCCGTAATATTTGCTGGTTCGGTGACGAAGCGTAATAAACTGTAGCAGGAAGGAACAGCATGACAGATGTAACGATTAAAACGCTGGCCGCAGAGCGACAGACCTCCGTGGAACGCCTGGTACAGCAATTTGCTGATGCAGGTATCCGGAAGTCTGCTGACGACTCTGTGTCCGCACAAGAGAAACAGACTTTAATTGACCACCTGAATCAGAAAAATTCAGGCCCGGACAAATTAACGCTGCAACGTAAAACCCGCAGCACCCTTAACATTCCTGGTACCGGTGGAAAAAGCAAATCGGTACAAATCGAAGTCCGCAAGAAACGCACCTTTGTGAAACGCGATCCGCAAGAGGCTGAACGCCTTGCTGCGGAAGAGCAGGCGCAGCGTGAAGCGGAAGAGCAAGCCCGTCGTGAGGCAGAAGAATCGGCCAAACGCGAGGCGCAACAAAAAGCTGAACGTGAGGCCGCAGAACAAGCTAAGCGTGAAGCCGCTGAACAAGCGAAACGTGAAGCTGCGGAAAAAGACAAAGTGAGCAATCAACAAGACGATATGACTAAAAACGCCCAGGCTGAAAAAGCCCGCCGTGAGCAGGAAGCTGCAGAGCTCAAGCGTAAAGCTGAAGAAGAAGCGCGTCGTAAACTCGAAGAAGAAGCACGTCGCGTTGCTGAAGAAGCACGTCGTATGGCGGAAGAAAACAAATGGACTGATAACGCGGAACCGACTGAAGATTCCAGCGATTATCACGTTACTACTTCTCAACATGCTCGCCAGGCAGAAGACGAAAGCGATCGTGAAGTCGAAGGCGGCCGTGGCCGTGGTCGTAACGCGAAAGCAGCGCGTCCGAAGAAAGGCAACAAACACTCTGAATCAAAAGCTGATCGTGAAGAAGCACGCGCAGCAGTACGTGGCGGTAAAGGCGGGAAACGTAAAGGTTCTTCGCTGCAGCAAGGCTTCCAGAAGCCAGCTCAGGCCGTTAACCGTGACGTTGTGATTGGCGAAACCATCACCGTTGGCGAACTGGCGAACAAGATGGCGGTTAAAGGTTCTCAGGTCATCAAAGCGATGATGAAACTGGGCGCAATGGCAACCATCAACCAGGTTATCGATCAGGAAACCGCACAGCTGGTTGCTGAAGAGATGGGCCACAAAGTTATCCTGCGTCGTGAAAACGAGCTGGAAGAAGCGGTAATGAGCGACCGTGACACGGGTGCTGCGGCTGAACCGCGCGCGCCGGTTGTGACCATCATGGGTCACGTTGACCACGGTAAAACCTCTTTGCTGGACTACATTCGTTCAACGAAAGTGGCCTCTGGCGAAGCGGGCGGCATTACCCAGCACATTGGTGCATACCACGTTGAAACTGAAAACGGCATGATCACCTTCCTGGACACCCCGGGGCACGCCGCGTTTACTTCAATGCGTGCACGTGGTGCGCAGGCAACGGACATCGTAGTCCTGGTTGTTGCTGCCGACGACGGCGTAATGCCGCAGACCATCGAAGCAATTCAGCACGCGAAAGCGGCAGGCGTGCCGGTTGTGGTTGCAGTGAACAAGATCGACAAACCAGAAGCCGATCCAGATCGCGTTAAGAACGAACTCTCTCAGTACGGCATCCTGCCGGAAGAGTGGGGCGGTGAAAGCCAGTTCGTACACGTGTCTGCGAAAGCAGGTACCGGTATCGATGAACTGCTGGACGCTATCCTGTTGCAGGCAGAAGTTCTGGAACTGAAAGCGGTACGTAAAGGTATGGCGAGCGGTGCGGTTATCGAATCCTTCCTCGATAAAGGTCGTGGTCCGGTTGCTACTGTTCTGGTACGTGAAGGTACTCTGCACAAGGGCGACATCGTTCTGTGTGGTTTCGAATACGGTCGTGTTCGCGCAATGCGTAACGAAATGGGTCAGGAAGTGCTGGAAGCAGGTCCGTCCATTCCAGTTGAAATCCTTGGCTTGTCCGGTGTTCCGGCAGCGGGTGACGAAGTTACCGTAGTGCGTGACGAGAAGAAAGCACGTGAAGTTGCACTGTATCGTCAGGGCAAATTCCGTGAAGTTAAACTGGCACGTCAGCAGAAATCGAAACTCGAGAACATGTTCGCCAACATGACCGAAGGCGAAGTTCACGAAGTGAACATCGTTCTGAAGGCAGACGTTCAGGGTTCCGTGGAAGCGATCTCCGACTCCTTGCTGAAACTGTCTACTGACGAAGTTAAAGTGAAGATTATCGGTTCTGGCGTAGGTGGTATCACCGAAACCGACGCTACCCTGGCTGCGGCGTCCAACGCCATCCTGGTTGGCTTCAACGTACGTGCTGATGCCTCTGCACGTAAAGTGATTGAAGCGGAAAGCCTGGATCTGCGTTACTACTCCGTCATCTATAACCTGATCGACGAAGTGAAAGCGGCGATGAGCGGTATGCTGTCTCCGGAACTGAAACAGCAGATTATCGGTCTGGCGGAAGTTCGTGATGTGTTCAAATCACCGAAATTTGGTGCCATCGCAGGTTGTATGGTTACTGAAGGTGTGGTTAAACGTCACAACCCGATCCGCGTTCTGCGCGACAACGTGGTTATCTACGAAGGCGAGCTGGAGTCCCTGCGCCGCTTCAAAGATGACGTTAACGAAGTCCGTAACGGTATGGAATGTGGTATCGGCGTTAAGAACTACAACGACGTCCGCACTGGCGATGTGATCGAAGTATTCGAAATCATCGAGATCCAACGTACCATCGCTTAAGGTTTTTAGGGTTCTATGCGGGATAAGGCGTTTACGCCGCATCCGGCATGGATTGCCTGATGCGACGCTGGCGCATCTTATCAGGCTACGTGAACAGCCCTTCCACCTGAAATTAATTTTAAAAAGGGGCTAACAGCCCCTTTTTTGTCAGGAGAATTTATTATGGCGAAAGAATTTGGTCGCCCGCAGCGCGTAGCGCAGGAAATGCAAAAAGAGATCGCTCTCATCCTGCAACGCGAAATTAAAGATCCTCGTCTGGGCATGATGACCACCGTTTCCGGTGTCGAAATGTCTCGTGACCTGGCGTATGCAAAAGTATATGTGACGTTCCTTAACGACAAAGATGAAGATGCGGTTAAAGCGGGCATCAAAGCGTTACAAGAAGCCTCTGGTTTCATCCGCAGCCTGCTGGGGAAAGCGATGCGCCTGCGTATCGTGCCGGAACTGACCTTCTTCTACGACAACTCGCTGGTTGAAGGGATGCGTATGTCAAACCTGGTGACCAGCGTGGTCAAACATGACGAAGAACGTCGTGTTAATCCGGACGACAGCAAGGAGGACTAATGAGTCGTCCTCGTCGTCGCGGTCGCGACATTAACGGCGTTTTGTTGCTGGATAAACCACAGGGTATGTCCAGCAACGATGCGCTGCAAAAAGTGAAACGGATTTATAACGCCAACCGTGCCGGACACACTGGCGCGCTGGATCCGCTGGCGACCGGCATGCTGCCGATTTGCCTCGGGGAAGCCACCAAGTTTTCCCAGTATCTGCTGGACTCCGACAAACGCTATCGGGTGATTGCGCGTCTTGGACAGCGTACCGATACTTCTGATGCCGACGGACAAATCGTTGAAGAACGTCCGGTAACCTTTAGTGCAGAGCAACTGGCGGCGGCACTGGATACTTTCCGTGGTGATATCGAACAGATCCCATCGATGTATTCAGCACTGAAATACCAGGGCAAAAAACTGTACGAATATGCGCGTCAGGGAATTGAAGTCCCGCGTGAAGCACGCCCGATTACCGTTTATGAATTGCTGTTTATTCGCCACGAAGGCAATGAACTGGAGCTGGAAATTCACTGCTCAAAAGGCACCTATATCCGCACTATCATTGACGATCTCGGCGAAAAACTCGGCTGTGGCGCGCATGTTATTTACCTGCGTCGCCTGGCTGTAAGTAAATATCCGGTTGAACGGATGGTGACTCTGGAACATCTGCGTGAACTGGTTGAGCAAGCCGAGCAGCAGGATATTCCGGCAGCGAAGTTACTTGATCCATTACTGATGCCAATGGACAGTCCAGCTTCGGACTATCCGGTGGTGAATCTTCCGTTAACGTCTTCTGTTTACTTCAAAAATGGTAACCCGGTTCGTACATCCGGTGCGCCGCTGGAAGGACTGGTTCGCGTTACAGAAGGTGAGAATGGCAAGTTTATCGGTATGGGCGAAATTGACGATGAAGGCCGCGTTGCGCCTCGTCGCCTGGTGGTTGAATACCCGGCGTAATGTTAACCGTCTTGCGATAACAAGTCGCTACGAGTAGAATACTGCCGCTTAACGTCGCGTAAATTGTTTAACACTTTGCGTAACGTACACTGGGATCGCTGAATTAGAGATCGGCGTCCTTTCATTCTATATACTTTGGAGTTTTAAAATGTCTCTAAGTACTGAAGCAACAGCTAAAATCGTTTCTGAGTTTGGTCGTGACGCAAACGACACCGGTTCTACCGAAGTTCAGGTAGCACTGCTGACTGCACAGATCAACCACCTGCAGGGCCACTTTGCAGAGCACAAAAAAGATCACCACAGCCGTCGTGGTCTGCTGCGCATGGTTTCTCAGCGTCGTAAACTGCTCGACTACCTGAAACGTAAAGACGTAGCACGTTACACCCAGCTCATCGAGCGCCTGGGTCTGCGTCGCTAATTCTTGCGAGTTTCAGAAAAGGGGCCTGAGTGGCCCCTTTTTTCAAACTGACGGCAGCAATTCACTGGAAACTAATGTATTGTTGCTATGAATGATCTTCCGTTGCAGAGGTTCGCGCGGCTAATGAGAGGCTTTACCCACATTGGGCTGGGTTAGGGTTGTCATTAGTCGCGAGGATGCGCAGAAGATCGGGTATTAACACCAGTGCCGTAAGGTGCTGTCTAAGAAAGAGAAAGGATATTACATTGCTTAATCCGATCGTTCGTAAATTCCAGTACGGCCAACACACCGTGACTCTGGAAACCGGCATGATGGCTCGTCAGGCTACTGCCGCTGTTATGGTTAGCATGGATGACACCGCGGTATTCGTTACCGTTGTTGGTCAGAAAAAAGCCAAACCAGGTCAGGACTTCTTCCCGCTGACCGTTAACTATCAGGAGCGTACCTACGCTGCTGGTCGTATCCCGGGTAGCTTCTTCCGTCGTGAAGGCCGCCCAAGCGAAGGCGAAACGCTGATCGCGCGTCTGATTGACCGCCCGATTCGCCCGCTGTTCCCGGAAGGTTTCGTCAACGAAGTTCAGGTTATCGCCACCGTGGTTTCTGTTAACCCGCAGGTTAACCCGGATATCGTCGCGATGATTGGTGCTTCTGCTGCGCTGTCTCTGTCTGGTATTCCGTTCAATGGTCCGATTGGTGCTGCCCGCGTAGGTTACATCAATGACCAGTACGTACTGAACCCGACTCAGGACGAGCTGAAAGAGAGCAAACTGGACCTGGTTGTTGCCGGTACAGAAGCTGCCGTGCTGATGGTTGAATCTGAAGCTGAACTGCTGAGCGAAGACCAGATGCTGGGCGCAGTGGTGTTCGGTCATGAACAACAGCAGGTTGTTATTCAGAACATCAATGAACTGGTGAAAGAAGCCGGTAAACCGCGTTGGGATTGGCAGCCGGAGCCGGTAAACGAAGCGCTGAACGCGCGCGTTGCTGCGCTGGCTGAAGCTCGTCTGAGCGATGCTTATCGCATTACCGACAAACAAGAGCGTTATGCGCAGGTTGATGTCATCAAATCTGAAACCATCGCGACGCTGCTTGCTGAAGACGAAACCCTGGACGAAAACGAACTGGGTGAAATTCTGCACGCTATCGAGAAAAATGTTGTTCGTAGCCGCGTACTGGCAGGTGAACCGCGTATCGACGGTCGTGAAAAAGATATGATCCGTGGTCTGGATGTGCGTACTGGCGTGCTGCCGCGTACTCACGGTTCTGCGTTGTTCACCCGTGGTGAAACGCAGGCACTGGTTACCGCAACGCTGGGTACTGCACGTGACGCACAGGTTCTTGATGAACTGATGGGCGAACGTACTGACACCTTCCTGTTCCACTACAACTTCCCTCCGTATTCCGTAGGTGAAACTGGCATGGTCGGTTCTCCGAAGCGTCGTGAAATTGGTCACGGTCGTCTGGCGAAGCGCGGCGTGCTGGCAGTAATGCCGGATATGGACAAATTCCCGTACACCGTACGTGTAGTGTCTGAAATTACCGAATCCAACGGTTCTTCTTCTATGGCTTCCGTGTGCGGTGCGTCTCTGGCGCTGATGGACGCAGGTGTGCCAATCAAAGCTGCTGTTGCGGGTATCGCAATGGGTCTGGTGAAAGAAGGCGACAACTACGTTGTACTGTCTGACATTTTGGGCGACGAAGATCACCTGGGCGATATGGACTTCAAAGTTGCGGGGTCCCGCGACGGTATCTCTGCACTGCAGATGGATATCAAAATTGAAGGTATCACCAAAGAGATCATGCAGGTTGCGCTGAATCAAGCTAAAGGTGCGCGTCTGCATATCCTGGGCGTCATGGAGCAGGCGATCAACGCGCCGCGTGGTGATATCTCTGAGTTTGCACCGCGTATCCATACCATCAAGATCAATCCGGACAAGATCAAAGACGTTATCGGTAAAGGCGGTTCTGTTATCCGTGCCCTGACCGAAGAAACTGGCACTACCATCGAAATCGAAGATGACGGTACTGTGAAGATCGCAGCGACCGACGGCGAGAAGGCGAAAAACGCTATTCGTCGTATCGAAGAGATCACTGCAGAAATCGAAGTGGGTCGCGTCTACAATGGTAAAGTGACCCGTATCGTTGACTTTGGCGCGTTTGTTGCCATCGGCGGCGGTAAAGAAGGTCTGGTCCACATCTCTCAAATCGCCGACAAGCGTGTTGAGAAAGTGACCGACTACCTGCAGATGGGTCAGGAAGTACCGGTGAAAGTTCTGGAAGTCGATCGCCAGGGCCGTATCCGTCTGAGCATTAAAGAAGCGACTGAGCAGTCTCAACCTGCTGCAGCACCGGAAGCTCCGGCTGCTGAACAGGGCGAGTAAGGTTGCCATTTGCCCTCCGCTGCGGCGGGGGGCTTTTAACCGGGCAGGACGCCTTGTTAGCAACCGGGAACAGGACGTTCATTCAACCGTGGTCTTCGGGAGTGGGAAATGAAGCCTTTTTTGCGCTGGTGTTTCGTTGCGACAGCACTTACGCTTGCAGGATGCAGTAATACTTCCTGGCGTAAAAGTGAAGTCCTCGCGGTACCATTGCAACCGACTTTGCAGCAGGAAGTGATTCTGGCACGTATGGAACAAATCCTTGCCAGTCGGGCTTTAACCGATGACGAACGCGCACAGCTTTTATATGAGCGCGGAGTGTTGTATGATAGTCTCGGTCTGAGGGCATTAGCGCGTAACGATTTTTCGCAAGCGCTGGCAATCCGACCGGATATGCCTGAAGTATTCAATTACTTAGGCATATATTTAACGCAGGCAGGCAATTTTGATGCTGCCTATGAAGCGTTTGATTCTGTACTTGAGCTTGATCCAACTTACAACTACGCGCACTTGAATCGCGGGATCGCATTATATTACGGCGGTCGTGACAAGTTAGCGCAAGATGATCTGCTGGCGTTTTATCAAGACGATCCCAATGATCCTTTCCGTAGTCTGTGGCTTTATCTCGCCGAGCAGAAGCTCGATGAGAAGCAGGCTAAAGAAGTGTTAAAACAGCACTTCGAAAAATCGGATAAGGAGCAGTGGGGATGGAACATTGTCGAGTTCTACCTGGGCAACATTAGCGAACAAACGTTAATGGAAAGGCTCAAGGCGGACGCAACGGATAACACCTCGCTCGCTGAGCATCTCAGTGAAACCAACTTCTATTTAGGTAAGTACTACCTAAGTCTGGGGGATTTGGACAGCGCCACGGCACTGTTCAAACTGGCGGTTGCCAACAACGTTCATAACTTTGTTGAGCACCGATACGCATTGTTGGAATTATCGCTCCTGGGCCAGGACCAAGATGACCTGGCAGAATCGGACCAGCAATAGCTGACGTACACATCAGCCCGTAATCTTTTTTGATTGCCATCACCTTAACGGGTGAGGGCGTTGTTGTTCGTTAATACACCTACTTTGAGCCGGTTCACACTTTTCAATGAAAATTGCTGATCAATTTCATGATGAGTTATGTAGACTGGCCGCCATTAATTTTGAGGCACACGTACTACATGGCTGAATTCGAAACCACTTTTGCAGATCTGGGCCTGAAGGCTCCTATCCTTGAAGCCCTTAACGATCTGGGTTACGAAAAACCATCTCCAATTCAGGCAGAGTGTATTCCACATCTGCTGAATGGCCGCGACGTTCTGGGTATGGCCCAGACGGGGAGCGGAAAAACGGCAGCATTCTCTTTACCTCTGCTGCAAAATCTTGATCCTGAGCTGAAAGCACCACAGATTCTGGTGCTGGCACCGACCCGCGAACTGGCGGTACAGGTTGCTGAGGCAATGACGGATTTCTCTAAACACATGCGCGGCGTAAACGTGGTTGCCCTGTACGGCGGCCAGCGTTATGACGTGCAATTACGCGCCCTGCGTCAGGGGCCGCAGATCGTTGTCGGTACTCCAGGCCGTCTGCTGGACCACCTGAAACGTGGCACTCTGGACCTCTCTAAACTGAGCGGTCTGGTTCTGGATGAAGCTGACGAAATGCTGCGCATGGGCTTCATCGAAGACGTTGAAACCATTATGGCGCAGATCCCGGAAGGTCATCAGACCGCTCTGTTCTCTGCAACTATGCCGGAAGCGATTCGTCGCATTACCCGCCGCTTTATGAAAGAGCCGCAGGAAGTACGCATTCAGTCCAGCGTGACTACCCGTCCTGACATCAGCCAGAGCTACTGGACTGTGTGGGGGATGCGTAAAAACGAAGCGCTGGTACGTTTCCTGGAAGCGGAAGATTTTGATGCGGCGATTATCTTCGTTCGTACTAAAAACGCGACTTTGGAAGTGGCAGAAGCTCTTGAGCGTAACGGCTACAACAGCGCTGCACTGAACGGTGACATGAACCAGGCGCTGCGTGAGCAGACTCTGGAACGCCTGAAAGATGGTCGTCTGGATATCCTGATTGCGACCGACGTTGCGGCCCGTGGCCTGGACGTTGAGCGTATCAGCCTGGTAGTTAACTACGATATCCCGATGGATTCCGAGTCTTACGTTCACCGTATTGGTCGTACAGGCCGTGCGGGGCGTGCTGGTCGTGCGCTGCTGTTCGTTGAGAACCGCGAGCGTCGTCTGCTGCGCAACATTGAACGCACTATGAAGCTGACCATTCCGGAAGTAGAACTGCCGAACGCAGAGCTGCTGGGCAAACGCCGTCTGGAAAAATTCGCCGCTAAAGTACAGCAGCAGCTGGAAAGCAGCGATCTGGATCAATACCGTGCACTGCTGAGCAAAATTCAGCCGACTGCAGAAGGTGAAGAGCTGGATCTCGAAACTCTGGCAGCCGCACTGCTGAAAATGGCACAGGGTGAACGTACTCTGATCGTGCCGCCAGATGCGCCGATGCGTCCGAAACGTGAATTCCGTGACCGTGATGACCGTGGTCCGCGCGATCGTAACGACCGTGGCCCGCGTGGCGACCGTGAAGATCGTCCACGTCGTGAACGTCGTGATGTTGGCGATATGCAGCTGTACCGTATTGAAGTGGGCCGCGATGATGGTGTTGAAGTTCGTCATATCGTTGGCGCGATTGCTAACGAAGGTGACATCAGCAGCCGTTACATCGGTAACATCAAGCTGTTTGCTTCTCACTCCACCATCGAACTGCCGAAAGGTATGCCGGGTGAAGTGCTGCAACACTTTACGCGTACTCGCATTCTCAACAAGCCGATGAACATGCAGTTACTGGGCGATGCACAGCCGCATACTGGCGGTGAGCGTCGTGGCGGTGGTCGTGGTTTCGGTGGCGAACGTCGTGAAGGCGGTCGTAACTTCAGCGGTGAACGCCGTGAAGGTGGTCGTGGTGATGGTCGTCGTTTCAGCGGCGAACGTCGTGAAGGCCGCGCGCCGCGTCGTGATGACTCTACTGGTCGTCGTCGTTTCGGTGGTGATGCGTAATTCGCTGACCCGCAGAACTCTGCCGTAAAGTAAAATATACAGCCCCGATTTTAACAATCGGGGCTTTTTTTCTGTCTTTTGTACTCGTGTACTGGTACAGTGCAATGCATAACAACGCAGTCGCACTATTTTTCACTGGAGAGAAGCCCTCATGGCAACACTAACCACCACCCAAACGTCACCGTCGCTGCTTGGCGGCGTGGTGATTATCGGCGGCACCATTATTGGCGCAGGGATGTTTTCTCTGCCAGTGGTCATGTCCGGGGCGTGGTTCTTCTGGTCAATGGCGGCGCTGATCTTTACCTGGTTCTGTATGCTGCATTCCGGCTTGATGATTCTGGAAGCTAACCTGAATTATCGAATCGGTTCGAGTTTTGACACCATAACCAAAGATTTGCTAGGCAAAGGCTGGAACGTGGTCAACGGCATTTCCATTGCCTTTGTGCTCTACATCCTGACTTACGCCTATATTTCTGCCAGCGGTTCGATTCTGCATCACACCTTCGCGGAGATGTCGCTGAATGTTCCGGCACGAGCTGCAGGTTTTGGTTTTGCGCTACTGGTGGCGTTTGTGGTGTGGTTGAGCACCAAAGCCGTCAGCCGGATGACGGCGATTGTGCTTGGGGCGAAAGTTATTACCTTCTTCCTCACTTTCGGCAGTTTGCTGGGGCATGTGCAGCCTGCGACATTGTTTAACGTCGCGGAAAGCAATGCGTCTTATGCACCGTATCTGTTGATGACCCTACCGTTCTGTCTGGCCTCATTTGGTTATCACGGTAACGTGCCGAGCCTGATGAAGTATTACGGCAAAGATCCGAAAACTATCGTGAAATGCCTGGTCTACGGTACGCTGATGGCGCTGGCGCTGTATACCATCTGGTTGCTGGCGACGATGGGCAACATCCCTCGTCCGGAGTTTATCGGCATCGCCGAGAAGGGCGGTAATATTGATGTGCTGGTACAGGCGTTAAGCGGCGTGCTGAACAGCCGTAGTCTGGATCTGCTGCTGGTCGTGTTCTCAAACTTTGCGGTAGCGAGTTCGTTCCTCGGTGTTACGCTGGGTTTGTTTGACTATCTGGCAGATCTGTTTGGTTTCGATGACTCGGCTATGGGCCGCTTGAAAACGGCACTGTTGACCTTCGCACCGCCTGTTGTGGGTGGTTTGCTGTTCCCGAACGGATTCCTGTACGCCATTGGTTATGCTGGCTTAGCGGCTACCATCTGGGCGGCAATCGTTCCGGCGCTGCTGGCCCGCGCATCGCGTAAACGCTTTGGCAGCCCTAAATTCCGTGTCTGGGGCGGCAAGCCGATGATTGCACTGATTCTGGTGTTTGGTGTTGGCAACGCACTGGTGCATATTTTATCGAGCTTTAATTTGCTGCCGGTGTATCAGTAATTAGCGGTGCCTTATCCGACATTTCTGCTGCCTACACAATGCCTGATGTGCTTCGCTTATCAGGCCTACGTAGGACAGCGTTGCCAGCTCGGATAAGGCTTCCCACGTTAAAACACACTATCCCAGTAACTCTTCCTTAACATCCATCGCCAGCTCAAACGAATGCAGGCGCGCCTGGTGATCGAAAATCTGCCCGTTAACCATAATCTCATCCGCGTCGGTTTCGCGCAGGATCGACTGCAAACCATGACGCACTTTCGCTTTATCACCCACCAGCGACATACTCAGCGCCTGCTGCACGCCATACTGCTCAGACGGTGACCAGAACTGATCCATATTTTGAATCGGTGGCGGCAGTTGCCCGGTTTCACCGCGGCGCAGCTTCACAAAGGCTTGCTGCATCGAGGTAAACAGGAATTCGGCGTCGCGGTTGCTGTCGGCGGCGATAATATTGATGCACACCATCGCGTACGGTTTCTCCAGCCGCGCCGACGGTTTGAAGTTACTGCGATAAAGATGCAGTGCCTGGAATAGCATATCCGGTGCGAAGTGTGAGGCAAACGCGAACGGCAGACCAAGCTGCGCCGCCAGTTGTGCACTGTAAAGGCTGGAGCCTAATAACCACACGGGGATTTTCTCGCCATAGCCCGGTACAGGGCGCACATGCGGATTGGGATCACGGGCGTCAAACCAGTCCACCAGCTCCGCGACATCGCGGGGGAAATTATCAATATCGCCGCTCATATGGCGACGTAGTGCCATCATGGTTCGCTGGTCACTACCCGGAGCACGGCCCAGCCCCAAATCGATTCGCCCCGGATAGAGCGTATTGAGCGTACCGAACTGTTCGGCAATCACCAACGGTGAGTGGTTTGGTAACATCACGCCGCCAGACCCCAGATGCAGCGTGGTGGTATTTGCCGCCAGATAGCCAATCAATACTGATGTTGCAGCACTGGCAATGCCGGTCATATTGTGGTGTTCCGCCAGCCAGTAGCGATGATAGCCGCGCTTTTCAGCCAGACGGGCGAGATCGAGAGAGTGGGAGAACGCTTCTCGCGCTGAAGAGCCTTCGGGGATGGGGGCCAGATCGAGTAGCGAAAACGCAATGGTTTTATCAGTCATAACAGCTCACTTTGTTACCGATTAATCTTTAATACTGCATTAAAGAGTAGTTAAAGTTGTTAACAAAGTGAGCTATTTGCTTAGGCTTGCAGTTCCAGCCCAGCCAGCCGTCTCCAGTAGCCGTTACAGTCGCTGTTTGCCGTCAACGGGAGTGGTGCAGCGCCATTTTCATTAGCGCGGAAGGCGTCGAGCATAGCGAAAGTGTCAGTACCCTGCGGTGACAGGCGGACCACATCAACCAGCCCCTGCATGGATGCCAGCTCGTTACCGAGGTTGTACACGTAGCCGCTCATGGTCTGAATGCCATTGAGCACAAACACTTGTTGGTTTTCCTGCGACAGCACGTTGCGCCCGTTCGGATACTTAATGCAGCAGGTTTCACACTCATCTTTTGGGCGGTCTTCCGAACGCGCGGTAAAGCAGCGGGCGGAGTAGGCCAGCGGCAGATGACCGTAGCTCAAGACTTCCACTTCAAACTGGTTGCGAATGCCCAGCTCATCGCACTGATTAAGCAGATTCACCAGCCAGTCGCGGGAAAGTTCCACCGGCATACACCAGCGCATCATGCCCTGTTTGAGTAATATTTTCAGCGTCACCGCGTTGTAGCAGTTCAGCGCGTGTCCGGCGACGAACGGCAGTTTGCGCTCAGCGCACATATTCACCACGCCAAGATCGCTGGCTTCAATCAGAAACTCACCGTTCTCAACATAGCGTTTCAGTTCGCCCAGTTCGGAGGATGCCTGCACCAGCGCCAGCGTGGAGAGCACAATCTGCTTGCCACTTCCGGCGAGCGATTTTGCCATCTCCAGCCAGTCGCCAACTTTGGTTGCCCGGCGTTTGCTACAGACCGCTTCACCGAGATAAATCACGTCTGCGCTGCTGGCGGCGGCCTGCTGATAAAAATCTTCCAGCGTCTCTTTTGGCCAGTACCACAGCACCGGCCCTAAGGAATATTTCATTGCTCTTCTCACTGCCATTTACGGTGATACGCGCCAAGAGTGGTTTGCGTGCCTTCGGACATCGACCCGAGCGTCTCCATCCACGCGCTTTGTGGTACGAAGTTTTGCGGATCGGCCTTACAACGGTCGATAGCCTGACGCCAGACTTTTGCCACCTGGCTGACATACGCCGGGCTACGCTGGCGGCCTTCAATTTTCACCGAAGCGATATTCGCCGCCATTAACTCCGGCAGTAGCTCAAGGGTATTGAGACTGGTTGGTTCTTCCAGCGCGTGATAGCGCTCGCCGTCCACCAGATAACGCCCTTTACACAGTGTCGGATAACCTGCGTTTTCGCCGTCCTGATAACGGTCGATCAGCACTTCGTTCAGGCGAGATTCCAGCCCCTGCGGCGTTTGCTGCCAGCGCACGAAACGGGCCGGAGAACATGCCCCCACGGTGTTGGGCGACTCACCCGTCAGATACGACGACAGATAGCAACGACCTTCCGACATAATGCACAGACTGCCGAAAGCGAACACTTCCAGCGGTACAGGCGTGACCCGCGCCAGTTGTTTCACCTGATGAATCGACAACACGCGCGGCAGCACCACGCGGGCAACGTCAAAATGGCGATGATAAAAGTGAATCGCCTCTTCATTGGTTGCTGAAGCCTGCACTGACACATGACGTTCAATATGCGGGTATCGCTGGGCGGCGTACTCCAGCATGGCGAGGTCGGCGAGAATCAGCGCATCGGCACCCAACTGCGCCGCCATATCCACGGCGCGCTGCCAGCGGGCGTAACCGTCCGGATGCGCAAAAGTGTTAATCGCGATGTGAAGTTTGCGGCGATGTTGATGGACAAAACTCACCGCTTCCTGCAATTTTTTCTCGGTAAAGTTAAGGCCGGCGAAGTGACGGGCATTGGTATCATCTTTTAGCCCGATATAAACAGCATCTGCGCCGTTTTCGATGGCCGCCTTAAGCGCCGGGAGATTTCCGGCAGGGCAGAGCAGCTCCATAATTTTTCCTGAAGGGTGCGCTATCAAAACGCAAAAATGTTAACGAACTGGGATTTTAGTTAACCTTGCAGCGACAATTTTTGATTTAAGGCAGTTAAAGTTGTATTGGTGGTAGCAGCAATTTCATATGGAATTGTTGATTTATACCGCTATGTTATTTTTCTGATATGGCAAAATAGGATGATTGTTGAAACAGGGAGTAAAACTCGTGTTGGATAAACTGCGTTCCCGTATTGTGCATTTGGGGCCATCTCTGTTGAGTGTACCGGTAAAACTGACGCCATTTGCGCTAAAACGCCAGGTTCTTGAGCAGGTCTTAAGCTGGCAATTCCGCCAGGCGCTGGATGATGGCGAGCTGGAGTTTCTTGAAGGGCGCTGGTTAAGTATTCATGTGCGTGATATTGACCTGCAATGGTTTACCTCGGTGGTGAATGGCAAACTGGTCGTTAGCCAGAACGCGCAAGCTGATGTGAGTTTTAGTGCCGACGCCAGCGATCTGCTGATGATTGCGGCGCGTAAACAAGATCCGGACACGCTCTTCTTCCAGCGTCGGCTGGTGATTGAAGGCGATACGGAGCTGGGGCTGTATGTGAAAAACCTGATGGACGCCATTGAACTGGAGCAAATGCCGAAAGCCTTACGCATGATGCTGCTGCAACTGGCGGATTTTGTTGAGGCGGGAATGAAAACCGCGCCTGAAACCAAACAGACATCGGTAGGTGAACCATGCTAATTCGAGTAGAAATTCCCATTGATGCGCCGGGTATTGATGCCCTGCTGCGTCGTTCATTCGAAAGTGATGCGGAAGCGAAGCTGGTTCACGATCTGCGTGAAGATGGCTTTCTGACGCTGGGGCTGGTGGCGACAGATGACGAAGGTCAGGTCATTGGCTATGTGGCATTCAGTCCGGTTGATGTGCAGGGCGAAGACCTGCAATGGGTCGGCATGGCACCGCTGGCGGTAGATGAAAAATACCGTGGACAGGGGCTGGCACGCCAACTGGTCTATGAAGGACTCGATTCGCTTAATGAGTTCGGCTATGCCGCAGTGGTGACGCTGGGCGATCCGGCGCTGTACAGTCGTTTCGGCTTTGAGCTGGCGGCGCATCACGATCTGCGTTGCCGCTGGCCGGGCACTGAAAGCGCCTTCCAGGTACATCGTTTAGCGGATGACGCGCTGAACGGCGTAACCGGTCTGGTTGAGTATCACGAGCACTTCAATCGCTTTTAATCTTTGGGGTTTGCAGGCTGCTTATCAGCTCTGCAAACCCTGAGCCTTCCGCTACCAGACGTTCTTTTTGCCGTTTGGTCAGTTGTTTAACGCGATATTCCGCCCGTAGTGCCAGCGAACGGTCGCCCACTGGCGCGGAAAATGCCAGCGTCAGTTCACCTTTCCCACGCAGTGCTTTTGCGCCTTTGCCGCTTTGATGTTGCTGATAGCGGCGTTCGACATCCGTGGTGATCCCGGTATAAAGCTTATTGTCGGCGGTACGGATCAAGTAAAGAAACCAGGGTGTCATCGTCTGCGTCACATGTTAAGGTCAGGCCCACAGTATAAAAGAGAACAGCTATGGAAACACTCACCGCCATCAGCCGTTGGCTGGCAAAACAACATGTTGTCACTTGGTGTGTGCAGCAGGAAGGGGAATTGTGGTGCGCCAATGCCTTTTATCTTTTTGATGCACAGAAAGTTGCCTTCTACATTTTGACGGAGGAAAAAACGCGTCACGCGCAGATGAGTGGGCCGCAGGCGGCAGTTGCTGGAACGGTAAACGGTCAGCCGAAAACGGTAGCGTTAATTCGCGGCGTGCAGTTTAAAGGTGAGATCCGCAGACTGGAAGGTGAGGAAAGCGACTTTGCGCGCAAGGCGTATAATCGTCGCTTTCCGGTTGCCAGAATGCTGTCGGCGCCGGTGTGGGAAATCCGGCTTGATGAAATCAAATTCACTGACAACACGCTGGGCTTTGGTAAAAAAATGATTTGGCTACGTAGCTCAGGCACCGAGCAGGCGTAACGCCTCGCGGTTAAACGCGGGCAAATCGTCCGGTGTCCGACTGGTAACCAGCTGATCTTTATCGACCACCACTTCCTGATCGTAAAATTCCGCGCCCGCGTTTTTAACATCAATCACAATCGGTTTAACGGCGGTCAGTTTGCGCCCCCGAATCACATCGGCGCTGATCAGCAGCTGCGGACCGTGGCAAATGGCAAACACCGGTTTGCCACTATTCACAAAATCACGGGTAAAGGTGACAAAACGGTTGTCGCCACGCAGATAATCCGGTGAATGGCCGCCCGGTAGCAGCAGGGCATCAAACTCGGCTGGCGTCACTTCATCGATGGATTTATCGATGGTCACGCTGGCTTCTCCTTTTTTCCCTTTCACCGTTTTACCCGCTTGTTTTTCAATGGTAATCACTTCGTGTCCGGCTTTACGGAACTCGTCTGCGGGTGAAGTAAATTCTGAATCCTCAAATTCATCAGTGATTAAAACGGCAATTTTCTTACTCATGCTTCCTCCGCGTTGTTGCATTGGATGAGGCGAATTTCTCACAATCGGGGATAATTACCTCATGGTCTATTAAGCCTGGTGCATGAGCCGGGGAGCGCAAGGCAGACAATTCTGTAAAGGAGCGAAGATGAGTCAGGTACTGATTACAGGCGCAACGGGGCTGGTGGGCGGTCACCTGCTGCGGATGTTGATTAACGAACCGAAAGTTAACGCTATTGCTGCACCGACGCGACGTCCGTTGGGAGATATGCCAGGAGTGTTCAATCCCCATGATCCGCAACTGACCGACGCGCTGGCACAGGTCACCGATCCCATCGACATTGTGTTTTGTTGTCTCGGCACCACGCGGCGGGAAGCGGGGAGCAAAGAAGCGTTTATTCATGCCGATTACACGCTGGTTGTGGATACCGCATTAACCGGACGGCGACTGGGTGCTCAGCATATGCTGGTAGTCAGTGCTATGGGGGCCAATCCCCACTCGCCGTTTTTCTATAACCGTGTCAAAGGGGAGATGGAAGAAGCGTTAATCGCCCAGAACTGGCCGAAACTGACCATTGCCCGTCCGTCGATGTTGCTGGGCGATCGCAGCAAGCAGCGGATGAACGAAACGCTTTTTGCACCGTTGTTTCGTCTGCTACCGGGTAACTGGAAATCCATTGATGCGCGAGACGTGGCGCGGGTCATGCTGGCAGAGGCGATGCGGCCTGAGCATGAAGGTGTGACTATTTTAAGCTCTTCAGAATTACGCAAAAGAGCTGAATAATTATTCCCAAGAATTGATAGTGAGCGTAATATTCACGCGCTTAATTATCATAATTTATTCCTGGGGAATGCTATGACTGGTCAGTCTTCATCTCAGGCGGCAACGCCCATTCAGTGGTGGAAACCCGCGCTTTTCTTTCTCGTTGTCATTGCCGGACTTTGGTATGTGAAATGGCAACCTTACTACGGTAAAGCCTTTACTGCCGCCGAAACTCACAGTATCGGTAAATCTATCCTTGCGCAGGCGGATGCTAATCCGTGGCAAGCTGCGTGGGACTACGCGATGGTCTATTTCCTCGCGGTATGGAAAGCGGCGGTACTGGGGGTGATCCTCGGGTCGTTGATTCAGGTGCTGATCCCTCGTGACTGGCTGCTACGCACGCTGGGGCAATCGCGCTTTCGCGGCACGCTGCTGGGAACGCTGTTTTCGCTGCCGGGCATGATGTGTACTTGCTGTGCGGCACCGGTCGCGGCGGGGATGCGTCGCCAACAGGTGTCGATGGGCGGGGCGCTGGCATTCTGGATGGGCAATCCGTTGTTAAACCCGGCGACGCTGGTGTTTATGGGTTTTGTCCTCGGCTGGGGCTTTGCGGCGATTCGTCTGGTGGCGGGACTGGTGATGGTGTTGCTGATTGCGACCCTGGTGCAAAAATGGGTGCGTGAAACACCGCAAACACAGGCACCGGTCGAAATTGACATGCCGGAAGTGCAGGGCGGATTCTTTAGCCGCTGGGGTAGGGCGCTATGGACGCTTTTCTGGAGTACGATCCCGGTATATATCCTTGCCGTACTGGCGTTGGGTGCCGCTCGCGTCTGGTTATTCCCCCATGCCGATGGTGCTGTCGATAACAGCCTGATGTGGGTGATTGCGATGGCGGTAGCGGGATGCTTGTTTGTCATTCCCACGGCAGCAGAAATTCCGATTGTACAAACGATGATGCTGGCAGGTATGGGAACCGCTCCGGCGCTGGCATTGTTGATGACGCTTCCTGCTGTAAGTTTGCCGTCGCTGATAATGTTGCGTAAAGCGTTCCCGGCGAAAGCCTTATGGCTGACGGGTGCGATGGTGGCGGTGTCTGGTGTGATTGTCGGCGGGCTGGCGCTGTTGTTCTGATTTGAGGGAAAACATGTCGGATGCGGCGTAAACGCCTTATCCGACCTACGGTTTGCATCGTTGTAGGCCTGATAAGACGCGGCAAGCGTCGCATCAGGCAACGGCAGTCGGATGCGGCGCAGGCGCCTTATCCGACCTACGGTTTGCATCGTTGCAGGCCTGATAAGACGCGGCAAGCGTCGCATCAGGCATTACAAGGCGTTGTTATTTAATGAACGTAAACGCCGTGGTTACCCGCTTCACGCCGCTTACCCGGCTGGCAATATCTGCCGCCGCTTTCGCTTCACGTTCAGTCACCAGCCCCATCAGGAACACTTCACCGTTTTCGGTGGTCACTTTCACGTTGGACGATTTCACCAGGTCGCTGGTTAAGAGCTGCGAACGCACTTTGGTGGTGATCCACGTATCGTTAGACGCTTCGCCCAGACCAATCGGCTGGCCCTGACGAATCTCGTTATACACTTCGTTGGCACCGTCTACGCCCATAGCAATCTGTTTGGCGCGAGCCGAAAGTTCAGCGTTTGGTGACTGCCCAACCAGCAGCACTTTGCCCTGATAGGCCGTTACATTAATGCGAGCTTCTTTCTTGATTTGTTCGTCTTTCGACAATGCGCTGTTCACGCGCACTTCCAGGGTTCCATCATCCACCTGGGTGCCGACACTGCGTGGGTCAGTTGCGGCTTTTGTACCCACAGCCGCGGTGCCCACTACGGCGGCAGCAACGCAACCTTGCAACAGCAGTGCGGAAATAAGGACTGCGATTGGCGATAATGCCTTCATGTATTCTCCTTAAACATCCTGGTGAGGGAAAAGCGTGTTATCGATCAGATCGCACAAGCAATTTACCGTCAGCATATGCATTTCCTGAATGCGAGCACTACGATGCGAAGGAATGCGGATCTCCACATCCTGTGGCCCTAACAACCCTGCAAGTTCACCGCCGTCATAGCCAGTCAATGCCACAATGGTCATATCACGCGTAACAGCAGCTTCTACTGCTTTTACGATATCGCGGCTGTTGCCACGGGTGGAAATGGCTAACAACACATCTCCCGCATGCCCCAGCGCCCGCACCTGTTTTGCATACACTTCATCATGTAAGCGATCGTTGGCAATCGCCGTTAAGACAACATTATCAGTATTTAGTGCAATGGCAGGTAAGCTGGGCCGCTCCGTTTCGAAACGGTTGATCATGCTGGCAGCAAAATGCTGTGCATTGGCAGCGGAAGTTCCATTACCACAACAGAGGATTTTGTTGCCATTGAGCAGAGACTGAACCAGCGTCATGGCTGCACGGGAGATGGCATCCGGAAGCGCCTCTGCTGCCGCAATTTGAGTTTGAATGCTTTCAGTGAAGCAAGCTTTAATTCGTTCTTGCACGCTAATCCTTAAACCTTAATTATGAGTGGTCATTAAAGGCATCCTTAATCCACTCAACTTCATTCCCGGTGAAGGCTACCACATCGAACCGGCAATCCACAGTATCAAAACTCCCATTATGACGCGCGAGCCACAAGCGGGCAGTCTGTAATAATTTGTGTTGTTTGCTGCGGGTCACACTGGCTGCCGCACCACCGTAAAGGGCTGAGCGGCGGTAACGCACCTCGACAAAAACGGTGGTCCTGCCTTCACGCATTATCAGATCGATCTCGCCGCCACGCTCGTTCACGTTAGCGGCGACAAACCGCAGTCCTTTGCTCTCCAGCCAGCGACGCGCTTGTGCTTCCCACGCATCGCCGGTCTGTTTAGTGGTTAACTGGCGGGGACTACCTGACCTTGTTGGTACTGTAGCCATGATAACTTCCTGTTAATTACGCAATCCGGGTTAGCCGTCAGACTTCCGGTATTACCGTTGATTTCGAAACCCTGAACCTGGCGCATCTGTGAGAAATGATTTGCCAACGACCAGGCATCAACGCCCATCGCATACATGCGAGCCAGCGAATAATCGTTATTCACCGCACTGAGCGCCTGCTGCATTAATGGCAGATTACCGCCTGCCAGCATCGGGATTTCGCTATATTGCAAACCTTCCATTTCCAGACGGAAATCCGGACCCGCGGTGCCTTGTGCGCTGCGGGAACTGGCGTACAGCGTTGCACCACTCTGGCTACCGTTACGCATGGCGATCATCGGTTTGATAAAAGCGATTTCACCCGGCGTTGCCACAATGTACACCGCATCGACACGACCGCCATTATTGGTGAACTGGTCATCGGTTGGCGTGGTTTGCAGCATTGGATTGTTGGTCGTTATGCCTGAATCGGTTGTCGCTCTGGGAGTAATCGGGCTACCGGTTAAAGCGATACCAGAACCACCGTTAACTCCCGCGCGTAATTCGCTGGTGGAACCAAATTTTTGTTGCAAAACGGTGCCGCCGCCCAGCTTCTGCCACTCTTGCGCAAACGCATTGGCTACGCGATCGCCCAGCGAACTGCGAGGGATCAGCACCAGTGGCGCTTGTTTACCCTGGTCACGAATATGACGCGCTGCATCGCGCGCTTCGTCTTCCGGTGAAAGCGCGAAGTAACAAATATTGACGCGGTTTTCGATATTTTCCGGCTGGTTCAGTGCCAGCACGTTCAGCGGGGTGTTGCTTTTCAGTAACTCTTCAACGTTATTTTTCAGCAACGGACCGACCACAATACTCGCGCCATCCTGCTGAACCTGGCTTAATATCTGGCTAAGCGGTTGTGATGAGGTATCATAAATTTTCAGCTCTGCGGATGGATTCGCGGGGGCGCTTACCGCCGCAGTGCTTGCCGCCGGGGCGCTTACAGGCACTGGTTGAGCCGCGGTTTCTTCGCCTGTCAGATCGCTAACCGAGGCTTGTGCCGGGCTGGCAACGCCGTCAACAGTTTGCTGCAGGGGTTGTTCTGCAACGTCTGCGATTGGTGCGGCAGTTGCCTGTGCCGCCACTGGCTGAGTGCCGATATTTTTCGCCGCTTCAAAGCCTTGCTGAATAGTGCGACCAAATACCGCTGCCTGGCCATTCAGTGGCAACAGCAGGGCGATTTTGTTGGTTGACGCTGGTTTAAATGCTTTTACGTTTACCAACTGCGTAGGCAGCATTTTCGCGCCCGGGTTGTTCGGATAACGTTTCTGCCAGTCGGCGATCCCAGCTTTCATCATGCCGGGATCGTTACGGTTATCAAACCAGACGCGCTGCAGATCAAGCCAGCCTTGCAGAATATTTTCGTCGGCGTTGATCACCAGCGTATTCGCCTGGTCCTGAGTCATGGAGGAGAGTGCCTGCCATGTAGCATCAATATTCTGTTGCTTTTCTTTCGCGCCGAGCAGGGGTTCCTGAGCAATTAAGGCGCGCAGTAAATCAATGGAAGGACGCCCCTGACTGGCATCGATTTTTGCCTGCCAGTAACGCGCCTGCTGGTTTTGATCTAAATCGGCAGGTGTGATTTTCGCCAGCAGGGTTTGTGCGCCAGCAAAATCTTTCTGCGCCAGCTTAATTTCTACTGCCAGAAGAGTTTTCTCGCGACGCTGGTAATCGTTCAGTTCCTGCGGCAGTTGGTTAAACAGCTCCACCGCCTGCCCGGTTTTACCTTCTTTCACCAGTGCACGAATGGCGAGTAATTGCCAGTTGATCCTGGTATCATCAGCGCTTTGCTGCATCTGCTGAAGATAAAAGGCAGAATCAGCCTGCGCCGTGCCCTGCATATAGGCAGTGGACTGATCGGGAGTATGGGTGCCACAACCGGCGAAAATCAGGGCTGCCAGAACAACAGGCAGACAACGCGCGGCTTTCAAACGAGAAAATGTTGAGGGTACCATAATGTATCCAGTGATATTTTTTTTACGCAATGCTCAATATTAAATCGGCAATACGGACGACACAATGAAACAACACCAATCGGCGGATAATTCTCAGGGCCAGCTTTACATTGTACCGACGCCAATCGGCAATCTGGCAGATATCACCCAGCGTGCGTTGGAGGTTTTACAGGCCGTTGATCTGATTGCCGCCGAGGATACGCGTCATACCGGTTTACTGCTGCAACATTTTGGAATTAACGCCAGGTTGTTCGCCTTGCACGACCATAACGAACAACAGAAAGCCGAAACGTTACTGGCGAAGCTGCAGGAAGGGCAAAACATTGCGCTGGTGTCCGATGCCGGAACGCCACTGATTAACGATCCCGGCTATCATCTGGTGCGTACCTGCCGAGAAGCGGGGATTCGCGTGGTGCCACTACCGGGGCCGTGTGCTGCTATCACTGCATTAAGTGCTGCGGGTTTACCATCCGATCGTTTTTGTTATGAAGGTTTCCTGCCTGCCAAATCAAAAGGCCGTCGTGATGCGCTAAAAGCCATTGAAGCGGAGCCGCGTACGCTGATTTTTTATGAATCCACCCACCGTCTGTTAGATAGCCTGGAAGATATCGTTGCTGTGCTGGGTGAGTCCCGTTACGTGGTGCTGGCGCGTGAGCTCACCAAAACCTGGGAAACCATTCACGGCGCGCCCGTTGGCGAGCTGCTGGCGTGGGTCAAAGAAGATGA
Organism: Escherichia sp. KS167_9B; assembly: GCF_030295215.1. Lineage (NCBI taxonomy): Bacteria > Pseudomonadati > Pseudomonadota > Gammaproteobacteria > Enterobacterales > Enterobacteriaceae > Escherichia > Escherichia sp. KS167_9B. Next base: position 3,844,991 of record NZ_AP025754.1, on the reverse strand, counting down.
AAACCGTCGCAAAGGTGAAATGGTGCTGATTGTTGAAGGCCATAAAGCACAGGAAGAAGACTTACCTGCCGATGCCCTGCGCACGCTGGCGTTGTTACAGGCTGAGCTTCCGCTGAAGAAAGCGGCGGCGCTGGCAGCAGAGATTCACGGCGTGAAAAAAAACGCGCTGTATAAGTATGCGCTGGAACAGCAGGGGGAGTGATTACAGGCGTCGCAGCAAGAATAGAGCTGCAACGCCTACACCGGGCGATTTAACGACGACACATCTCATCAATCATGCATGTGAAATAGTTATGCAGCCATAAAAACGAAGCCGGGATAGCGGTAGAGACTTTAGCCGTGAGAAAACGTTCTGTCGCATCCTGCTTTCCTTCGCCAGTTATCAGTAACAAAACTTCGCGGGCATTGAGAATATCCTTCAGGCCTAAAGTGATCCCACGAGTCACGGGGCGACCCGCGGTTTTTAACATCTCATGTTGTTGCGTTCTGGTATCAAGCTGGCTGATATGGCTTGCTGGTTGCAGACTTTCTCCCGGTTCGTTCAGCCCAAGATGGCCGTTTTTTCCCAATCCGAGAACGCATAAATCCAGACCGCCTTTGCGCGCAATCAGGTTCGTTACCCGTTCGCACTCTGTCTCATTTATCTCTTCAGAGCGAAAGCTGATGAGCTGGTCTTCACGTAGCCCCAGCGGCTGCACGATATGCTGTTGAAGGAAAGTTTCGCAGGTGCCAGGCATCGTTAATGGCAGATCCACCCATTCGTCGAGCTTCACGAAGGTCAGTTGGCTGACATCAACCTGCTGCTGGTGGATTTTTTCTACCAGATAATGATACGTCAGTAATGGCGTGGCTCCGGTCGCCAGGCAAATCACGGCATCCGGTTTGCTACGGATCACGGCCAATAAATATTCGCTGGCACGTTCACTTAACGCCGTATAGTTTTCAACTTGTTGAAGGGTTTGCACAGGATGAAATTCCTTTAGTAAAGAGGCACCACCAGACGCAGTGCCTCGTTCCATTTACAAAATGCCGAATGCGGAACAAACAATAGAGAGCACAAAAGTCACGCCGATTAACAGCACCGGATGCGCTTTTTTCACCCGCAGGAAGTAATACATCAGCAGGGTGTAGGCCATCGGTAAAATGTTCGGGAAGACTTTATCGAAGAAATCCTGCTGCAGCGCGACGCTGTGGGTACTGTCGATGGCAAACGATGTCACCACGTTAATATGCACATACGAAGCGATCAGCCCGCCGATTACCGTGATCCCGAGGATGGTTGCCGAACGAGCAATCATCTGCGAGTTCTCTCGCACTTTATCGATCGCCTTCACGCCGACTGAATAACCGACGTGGGTCCAGCCGACGCGCAGGAAGAAGATAAGCAGGTAAACGGCGAAAAATAGAATCGGCCCCAGCAAGTTTCCCTGGCTGGCAAATGATGAGCAAATTCCCGCCATAATCGGCAATAAGGTAAACCAGAAAATCGCATCGCCAATCCCGGCGATTGGGCCAAACAGTGCCACTTTGAGGCCTTTAATGGTGTCGCGGTTTTCTCCTTTTTCTTCCATCGAAATTAATAACCCCATCAGGAATCCGACCAGATTCGGGTGGGTATTAATAAATTCGAGATTATCTTTCATCGCCGCGCTTAGGCCCGGTTTGTCGTCCTTATAAATCTTTTTCAGGATCGGCAACATCGCCCAGGTAAAACCTCCCGCCTGCATCCTTTCGTAGTTAAAGCTCGCTTGCAGGAGTGACGAACGAAAGCCCAGACGGGTGATATCTTTTTTACTGATTTCAGATCCCATTGCTGTAGTCCTCTTCTTCATTTTTACTGGCAACGGGCTGCGGTTGCGCTTGCTGCCGGGATTTCGCATTGAAAAACTCATACACCGCAAAGCCTGCACCCAGTACGGCAACTGGCAACAGGTTGCTGACCTGGATGTAGCAAACAAACAAGAAACCGGCGATCAGGTAAGGGATATATTGCGCTTTGAACATCACGCGCAGCAGCAGGCCAAAACCAACGGCAGGCAGAATGCCGCCAGCCACTTCAAAGCCGTGGGTCAGCCAGGCGGGCATCGCTTTCACCAGCGCCTGCATCGCCCCTTGCGCCAGGTAAGTACAGAGGAAAGCAATCACCGCATACGCTGAAGCGACGATGAGCATCGTTGTCCAGTTAAGTCGGGAAAACGCTGCTGTATCCGCCTCTTTCGCACATTTATCGGCTTTGGTCATAAATAATGAGAATGCCGAATAGAAGAACAGAATGACGTACTGCATTAACAAACTAAACGGCAGACCAAGGCCAATTGCCGTTTTGGCATCGACGCCAGTAGACCACGCAATGACGGTAGTCATCAGACCCGCCATAATTGGGTTGGGCGGCTGTACACCACCTGCGGGGGTTAATCCGGCGAAAGCCAGTTCTGTTAGGCCACCGGTAATTAAGCCAGTCTGAATATCACCGAGAATAGCACCTGTAAGGGTACAAACGATTATCGGGCGGAATAAAAATAAGGCTTCCAGCCAAAAATCAATCCCCAGAACGAAAACTAACGCCGCCAGGGATAATCCCTGAATTAGGGTTATTTCATGCATTTTTATTACCTCAAACCAGTATTAAGGCGATTTTTGAATTTAGTCAGGGATTTGTTCTTTTTGATCGCCGGGGACGTCCTGAATAAAAATATTCACACCGCGTTGTTTAATAAAGCGTAAGTCCGCGAGATCTTGATCGTCGATATAAACTTTACTGCTGATTTGCTTTTTACCTTCCGAGAAATGCATATTGCCGACGTTGACATCTTTCAGGTCAATGCCACCTTCTATCAATTTACGTACCGTTTGCGGCGTACGGCAAATCAAGAAGATTTTCTGATGCGGTGCAGCTTTGCCGATGACGTTAATGGTTTTTTCGATAGTAAAGAAACGAATGCCAAAGCCGTAGGTTTCCGCGGTAATACCCATTAATTTTTGTTGAATATCATCGTTAGCGACAACATCATCCACGACTACCAGCAGATTTGCACCGATGGTAGATGTCCAGGTCACACCAACCTGACCGTGAACCAGACGGTTATCAATACGGGTTAAGAGAATATTTGGACTGCTCATTGTGTAATCCTCACCATAAAGTTGAATAATATAATTTTTTTAAATATATTATTGTTGCGATATTTTACTGATGTATTTATTAAGGTTTAGTTATCTCCTTTACCATTAAGGCACTCCCCGATATTAATCGGGAAGTACATTGGGATAAATCATAAAAAACTAATGATTATGCTGAAATTCGATTCGCTGAACCACAGACATTAATTTTATTTCTGACAACTTCTTTCATCGCATCCATACCGACGCGCATATAATAACGAGGATCATTACCCTGCGGATTTTCCGCAAACCAGGCTTTAACCGCGCCAGCGAAAGCTATTTTTAATTCTGTGGCAACGTTTACTTTTGTGACGCCAAGTTCAATAGTGCGGCGGACAAATTCATCAGGAACATCGCTGGCACCATGCAGCACCAGAGGAACATCCACCACTTCACGAATTTCCGCCAGCCGCTGGAAATCAATCTTCGGCGTTTTGCTGTATAAGCCGTGCGCCGTACCAATCGCTACCGCCAGGCTGTCGACGCCAGTCAGTTCGACAAAGCGTTTAGCTTCTTGTGGATCGGTCAGGAATGCACTTTCGGCGTCAACGCTCATGTCATCTTCAACACCGCCCAGGCGGCCCAGTTCTGCTTCCACGCTGCAATCCTGTGAGTGGCAGAAGTCGACAACCGATTTCACCAGCTTCACGTTCTCGTCAAATGGGAAGTGGCTGCCGTCGATCATCGCACTGCGCACGCCTGCGTGGACTTTACGGCGAATATCATCCAGCGATTCGTGGTGGTCGAGATGCAGCGCCAGTGGCATGTTGTAGGTTGTGGAATAGGCACTACACAGGGCGTAGATCTCTTCCAGCGCGATATGTTTAAAGGTCCCCGGCGTCCCGGCGAGGATCACCGGCGATCGCATTTCACTGCACACTTCGAGGATCGCCTGGATCGTCTCGGCGTTATGAATGTTAAAAGCAGGCACCGCGTAGCCATTGGCCTGGGCGTCCTGTAACAGATATTTGGTGGAGATAATGCTCATAATGCGATCCTCTTATGCCTGCCACGGATGAATGATTACGCCTTGCACCACACGGTTAACGGTGCCGCTGGCTGATGGGGTATCCGGCGTATTGCCCATGTGCAGCGACTGCATCAGTGCAAACGTCTGGGCGTACATCAGGAAGCAAAATGCCTGCTCAACGTCGATAAAGTGACGTGACGGCGGCAGGATGATATGTGGACCGGCGGTAATAACGTCGTTGCCTTCCGCGGCGATGGCGATTACGCGCATTGCCTGGTTGTCACGGCGGAGTTCTGCCAGCAGATCAAGATCATACTGACGCGTATAGGGGTGGCTGGAGACAAACACCACCACCAGCGTTTCGTCATCGACCAGTGATTTAGGCCCATGACGGAATCCGGTCGGGGAATCATAAAAGGCCGCCAGTTTACCCGCCGTCAGTTCCAGTACTTTCAGCGCCGACTCGCGTGCTGCGCCCTGTAAGCCACCGCTGCCGAGATAAACGATCCGTTTCCACGGTGCGTAACCAAACACACCTTCGCTGAAATCGCCCAGTGAGGTCAGGATCGCCTGGCAACGATCCGCTACGTCGCGGAAGGTCTGGCTATTGATTGTCTCAGGTGCGAAAACCGCGAGGCAGCTGGCCATCATAGTGGTAATGCTGCTTGTCATCGCAAAGCCGCGATCGTGCGTTTCTGCGGGCATCAGCAGGGCAAACGCGTTGTCGCTGTTGATCGCGTTTTGGTAAAGAGCGCCCGCTTCGTTGCAGGTGATCGGCAGGTGATAGCATTCCGGTACAAACTGATTCGCCAGTTCCACGGCGGCGACGCTTTCCGGGCTGTTGCCAGATCGACCGAAGGAGATCAACAGCAGTGGATGCGCTGGGTTCAGGTATTCCATTGGATTGGTGACCAGATCGGTGGTCGGTACGGCGCTGACGTTTTTGCCGGTATGGCTGGCAAGCCACGGCGCGATGATGTCACCGATAAATGCCGAGGTTCCGGCTCCGGTCAGAATGATCCGCAGATTCTCTTTGCGCAGTAACGGTTCAAGGAAGTTATTGAGAGCTGTACGTAACGCGTCGATGTTGGTGAGTGAACGGATCCATGCGCGAGGCTGATGGCGGATCTCTTCTTCAGTCCATGTGCCGGTGGTGGCGGCCGCTGGGGTGTAATTTTCTGGCATAACTCAATCCTTAGTCTGATGAACTTGACTTCCGGCATTGCAGGTTTCGCTTGCCTTTCGTTTCATTTCACTTGGTGATTCGTTTCGTTGATTAAAATCTATAGAAAAGAAATCGAAAGTTCAATGGAGAAAAAAGAAATAAAACGAAATTTGTGATCGTTGAAAGAAAAGACAAGGGAAGATTAAAGGATTGCGTGATGACGTCGCTATGTGTACCGATTGCTGGAAGCGGCGTACCGTAGAGCGGATAAGACGCGCCAGCGTCGCATTCGACACCACTGCACAGATTAAAACGAAAGAAAAAGAAAGGCCTTACGGGGGAAGTGAAGGCCCAATAAAGGAGCAAACCATCAAAACGAAGCTAATTGACCCTGAATCCAGATTTGTTGCACATACAGTCCGCTATTCAGCGCAACGACGCTGGCGCGTTTGCCCGGTTTAAGTGATCCCAGAACACCATCAACACCCAGCATTCGCGCCGGATGCAGCGATGCCATATGGATGGCTTCCGCAGGCGTTACGCCCGTCAACTCGACCATGTTGCGCACTGCCGCATCGACAGACAGCGTACTGCCCGCCAGCCCACCGGACGCGGTACGGACAACGCCACCGCGCATCTGCACTTCTTCACCACATAACGTATATTGACCATCCGGCATCCCGGCTGCCTGCATCGCATCAGTTATCAGCACTATTCTCTCTTTCGCACAGCAACAACACAGCGACATCGCCGCCGGATGTACATGATGCCCATCGGCTATCAATTCCAGCCAGGCGCGCTTGTCCGTTAAACCCGCGCCAACCATTCCCGGTTCGCGGTGATGTAATCCTGTCATCCCGTTATAGCAATGCACCAGGCCGTCTGCGCCAGCATCAAATGCGGCGCGGGTTTGTTGCCAGGTTGCTGCGCTATGTCCCAGCATTACCCGCACGTTCTGCTGTTTAAGATGACGAATGGCTTGTAACGCGCCCGTTTTTTCCGGTGCCAGCGCCACCACGCGCAAGGTATGCCGTGAAACAGCAATCAATTGATCCAGCTCGGCAATTTCCAGCTCGCGAAACAGCTCCGGCGGATGTGCGCCTTTATTCTGCGGCGTGAAGTACGGTCCTTCGAGATAACTCCCCAGCACTTGCGCACCAGGTCCACCGCGCTGGCAGCGTAGAGCAATACGTTCCAGCGCCGCATGAATGGTATTAAGCGGCGCGGTTACGGTAGTCGGCAACCAACTGCCGACACCTTCCCGTGCCTTGTGCATTGCCAGCTTGTCGAGCACATCCGGCGCGTCATCCATAACATCAACGCCCGCACCACCGTGTACATGGGTATCGATATAAGCGGGGCAGAGCAGTTCCGCATCGCGTTCAGTCACGCCCACTGGAATCGGTTCGATTGCTGCAATTACACCGTCAGCAATATGCAACTGATGATCATCAAGCCAGCCCTCCTCAGTCAGCAGTCTTCTGGCGCGCAGAACGTGTGTCATATTCCTTCCTCGACCGGACATTCTTCATGGCAGCGGCCTAACTCGTCTACCAGACTGGTCAGCCCACGGTGTCCACACTCCAGCGCCTGCACACGGAATTCTTCACCGCTTAACCCTTCGCGCTCCAGCACCATTTCCAGTAACAGTTGCAAATTGGTGCCGGTGATCACTTCATAGCCCGGTTTTTGCATCGCCAGCGTTGAAGCCACGCGAAACGGTGTGCCGCCCAGCAAATCTGTCAGAAAAACAATGCCGTCTTCACAATCCAGTTGGGCGATGGCTTCTTCAAGCTGCGATGTAAGCAGCGCAGTGCTTGAGGTTTCCGGAAAATCAATGGCGATAAACTGCGACTGCTCGCCGAGGATTTGCTTCATTGCTTTTTCCATGCCGCTGGCAAATCCGCCATGCCCTGTCAAAATAATACTTAACATCTAATACCTCATTGTATTTAAAGGAAATGACAGAATTTACCGACGATGCCAAGAACCACGGTAACCGCAATCAGGCGCAGCGGACTCCAGCCGCGGCGTACCAGCCAGAACATGGTCAGGGTGTAGACCAGCGGTAAGAAGGCAGGCATCAGTTTGTCGATAACGTCAGCCTGCAGCTTAACCACTGCGTCGCCCGCCGTGATTTCCAGCGTGGTGCTTAAACGAACATAGGTTGCCACCAGCGCGCCGATTACCGTCATCCCAACGATTGACGCAGCATGGCCGACTTTTTTGGTATTCGCTTTAATGAGTGGAATCGCCGCCACGCCCATGCGGTAAGCATAATGCGCCAGACCAAAACGCAGCCCCAGGTGTACCACGTTGAACAGCACAATAAAGACGACTGCGCCAAGAATAGAGCCTTGCAATGCCAGACTGGCTCCAATCCCGCCACAAATCGGCAGTAACGTTAGCCAGAACATGGCATCGCCAATCCCGCCGAGCGGCGCACCGACGGCAATTTTGGTGCTCTGAATACTGTTAACGTCCTGCTTAGAACGCTCCATCGCAAGGATAATGCCGATAACAAACGTCACCAGAAACGGATGGGTATTGAAGAAACCCATATGTCCCTTCATGGCGCGCGCCAGGTCGCGTTTATTAGTGTGGATCTTTTTCAGAGCAGGCAGCAGACCGTACAACCAGCCGGAAGCCTGCATACGTTCGTAGTTAAAAGACGCTTGTAACAGCATGGAACGCCAGGCGACGCGGTTGATATCTTTTTTCGTCAGCTCTGCGCCAATGCTCTGATCTTCATACACGTTTTCATTGACGCCTGTCAGCAGTGTCTCTTCATTTTCGCTGACGTTCGGCAGGGTGGTTTGATTAGATGCCATCTTCAAATTCCTCTTTCTGTGCCGCAGGTTGAGTCGGTTCAGGAGATTTACGCAGCAAGTCGATCAGCGCCATCGCCAGCGCGGCGGCAGCAATAGCCAGCACCGGTAACTTGAGCCAGGCTGCGGCAACAAAGCCCAGGATGAAGTAGGGGATGTAGACGTTTTTCATCATGATTTTCAGCAGCACGGCAAAACCGATTGCTGGCATGATGCCACCCGCGACGCCGAGGCCGTCGATTAATCGTTGCGGCAGGACATCAATGATGGTTTTGGCATGTTCTGCGCCGAAGTAGATAGGCAGGAAAGCGCAGAGAAAATAGAACGTGCCGAGTGCCAACAGTGCCAGATAGTTCACGCGTTCAATGCCGCGTGTATCGGCGTTCTCCGCCATCCGGTCGCAGCGGGACATTACGCCAGACATCACCGAGAACAGGAAGGTAATCCCCATCTGTACTGCGACAGCGAAAGGTACGGCGACACCGACCGCGACATCCGGTTTCACGCCAGTAGTAATGGCAAACGCCGTGCCGACGATAGTTCCGATAATCACGTTAGGCGGCTGTGCGCCCGCCAGTGGTGCCAGCCCCATCCACACCAGTTCCAGCGTACCGCCGGTTAAAATACCGGTATGCAGATCGCCAAGCACCAACCCAACTAACGGGCCGAGGACCACCGGGCGGTGCATATGGGTCAAGCCGTTAAACATATCCAGGCCAGCGATAAAGGCGATAATGCCCAACGCAAATGCCTGCAACAGACTGATTTCCATAATGAATCCCTCAAAGTAATTTAAAGAGGTCCACAGCAGGTTCTGTCGGAACGCCCTGAACGAAGCATTCCACCCCAGCGGCTTTCAGGTCGTTAAATGCCGCGATATCGCTCGCATCCACAGAAACCGTTTTGGCAATTTGCTGCTTGCCATTGGCATAGTGCATGTTGCCAACGTTAATGCGACTCACCGGGACCCCACCTTTAACCAGCGTCAGGAAATCGGCAGGTGTTTTACAAACCAGCAGAATTTTCTGCCGATCGGCGGCGCGGTGGATGTTGTCGATCACTTTTTGCAGCGTCCAGAAACGTACGGCGATCCCTTCAGCCAGTACCATTTCCATCAGGTTTTGTTGTACCGGATCTTCGGCAACCTCATCATTGGCTACCAGCACCAGATTTGCCCCCGCAAATCCGACCCACTGAACGCCGACCTGACCGTGAATCAAGCGTTCATCAATCCGGCTTAAAACAATATTTGGCATAGCGTGTTCCTCTTTGTTTTGCTTATTGGCCTTCACAGGCTGTGTGGTACTGCGCCAGGATGTCCTGAATATGGTTGATAATGAGTTCCCGTGGCGTTGGCTGCAGCTCGCCGGAGCGAACTTTCACGTATTGCAGCGGCAGGTACTGACTGATGAGCGGCAGCGGAATTGGTGCATCCGCCAGGTTACGAACCAGATGGGCGAAAGCGTCATCAATCTGGCTGTCCGGCCAGTAATAGCGCACGCGATCCGAGTAGCTATAACCACGCGCCAGACGACGCGCGTTGCCATCACCGTGGTAGTGGCTTTGCCAGTATTCCGGGCGGTCGAGCATCACGTTTTCCAGCACCTGACGCAGACCGGAACAGGCTTTTGCTGGCACCAGTTCTTCTTCAATCGCCGCCAGAGAGAACAGAGCTTCACGCAGGGCGAAGGTGAGCGCCGGACCAACTTTCAGAATGGCAAAGTGGTCAATCACCAGCTGGCGCAGCGATTGCGGCGTTTGGTAATCGGTAGAGTGCGCTTCGAAAATCAGCGTTTCGTAGTTTTCGACCATCTGGCTTAAGGCGGTCGCTTTAGCTGGCTGATAATCAATAACGTTGGTGTGATCGAATTCGACGCCGGGTTGTACCACCAGAGCAATGATGCGTGGCCAGATGGCATTCAGACCTTGCTTTTCAAAGGCGTGACGATGGGCTTCCAGCGTGGCGCGGGCGGCATCCGGCGTAGTGACCGCCAGCTCGCTTAAGGTTTCATGCGCGCCGCCAGGTACCGGCACTTCGGTACCAATGACATACACCAGATCGGCTTCGCCAAAGTGTTCACGGCAGGTTTCTTCCGCGACTTTAGCCAGTCAGGCGGCGCGTTCAGCCACGATGTCATCGGTTAAGGGAACCGGATCGTCCTGACAGGACATGCTGCAATCAAGGTGAATTTTTTTGAATCCTGCCGCCACGTAGCTTTTAATCAAATCATCGGCATTTGCCATCGCCTGAGCTGCAGGCAGGTTTTGCCAGCGGTTTGGCCCCAGATGATCGCCACCCAGAATCAACGCGTCTTGTGGGAAATTCAATGAGTCGGCGAGCTGACAAACAAAGCCGCGAAAATCGGCGGGTGTCATTCCGGTATAACCACCGAACTGGTCCACCTGATTGGATGTCGCTTCAATCAGTAACGGTGTTTGGTTTACACTGGCGTAGCGGATTGCAGCTTCCAGCACCAGCGGGTGTGCGGAACAAACGGCATAAATCCCATTTGTTTTGCCCTCTTTGTGCTGCCTCACCATTTCTGTCAGATGTTTCACTTTCCTCTCCAGTTCAGATTGCTGCGATATTAATCTTTCGTTTTGTTTCAGTTGATACTGCGTCATGGTGAGATAAAAATAAAACGAAAGATAATAGTTTTCTGATCTGATTCACAAAAGAAACATAATGAAAGTCACTGAAACGAGAGTAGCTTGCGTCAATGGGCAAGGTGGGCTTGCATTTGCTCAATAGAAAGGCGTTAATAGGCAAAACGAAATGAAACGAAAGTTTTACGAAAGGACTTACTATGAGTAATACCGACGCTTCAGGCGAGAAGCGAGTGACAGGCACCAGCGAGCGACGAGAACAAATCATTCAGCGCCTGCGACAGCAAGGGAGTGTGCAGGTTAACGATCTGTCGGCATTGTATGGCGTATCTACTGTGACGATCCGCAACGATCTGGCGTTTCTGGAAAAGCAGGGGATCGCTGTGCGGGCCTATGGCGGCGCGTTGATCTGCGATAGCACGACGCCGTCAGTCGAGCCATCAGTGGAAGATAAAAGCGCGCTGAACACTGCGATGAAACGCAGCGTTGCGAAAGCTGCCGTTGAGTTGATTCAGCCAGGTCATCGGGTGATCCTCGATTCCGGGACCACCACGTTTGAGATTGCTCGTCTGATGCGCAAGCACACTGACGTAATTGCGATGACCAATGGTATGAACGTAGCCAATGCACTGCTGGAAGCAGAAGGCGTTGAACTTCTTATGACCGGCGGGCATCTGCGGCGTCAGTCGCAATCTTTTTACGGCGATCAGGCTGAACAATCGCTACAAAATTACCACTTCGATATGCTGTTTCTTGGCGTAGATGCTATTGATCTGGAGCGCGGCGTCAGCACGCATAATGAAGATGAAGCCCGTTTAAACCGTCGGATGTGCGAAGTTGCGGAACGGATCATCGTGGTCACCGATTCCAGTAAGTTCAACCGTTCCAGTTTACATAAGATCATTGATACTCAACGTATCGACATGATCATTGTTGATGAAGGCATTCCTGCGGATAGTCTGGAAGGACTGCGAAAGGCTGGGGTTGAAGTGATTCTGGTCGGGGAGTGAGAAATGGTGCCCGCTGGTCAACACCAATGCGTTCGGCGGGCATTGTGAACACCATCAATGGTTTTCTTCTGTCTCTTGGGTGAGGCTTTCCCAGTCGGCAGGAGGATGTCCTCTTTTTAACATTTTACTGAATACGGTATAGGCATCTGTTTTTTTACCGTAGGTGCGCAGCGTGTTTTCATCGTTCATCCATCCCAGAATGATGACTTTCTCTTTTTCACTGTAACGAAAGAAGAGACGATAGCGACCAGCACCAAATTTTACCCGTGACCAGTCTTTATTTTTCCCAGAGCCTAACGACTTGCCATGACGGAATGCCGGTGATGATGGATTGACCGTGATATGCTCCTCAATCACTTTATGGACCACCGCCAATAACTTTGTGGCAGCTTTTCTCTGATAATTTTCAGGATCTTTTCCCTTTAATGCCTCGACTTCGGCAACTAAAGCATCGTAGGTTTCCTGAAAACAGGGATGAGCATATAGCGCCCAACCATTAACCCTTTGTGGAAAATCCATTATTCGTCGTCGCCAATCTCATCGTCAATGTTGACGTCCATGCCAGCGACAAGTTTCTTTCCTTGTTGAATGTCGAATGGACGAGTTTTTTGCGGGTTGTTCTGGATATCTGCATCCAGAAAACGCAAAAATGCATTCATAGTATGATCCTCCTGTTCATCTCCCAGTCGGCACATAAATACTTGCCCACCAGGCAGAATTTCGTAATGAATGCTGTCCAGGCCTGGCTTCAGTTTTAAGGCCTCACGCACTGGCGCGGGGATAGTTGTTTGTCCGCGTATCGTGACCTTTGATTCAGTGGTCAGTACAGCGTTAGAGCGAGCATTAGCGGGCATTATTTACTGTCCTTTTACAGCCTGTTTTCTGCTCAAATTATAAGCTTGAACTAAGGTAATGCAAATGCATTATTAATGGATGTGTGGACTTTAAACAATAAAAACATGGCACTAAGGCCATGTTTTGCGAGGGACGTTCCAAAAGAAATCAGGTCACCGGTGCCGGGTTAAACACCGCCAGCTGGTTATGCAGTCCCCATTGATCTGAGAAGGTTTTCTTCTTCCCGCTGGCGACGTCGAGAATAAAGTGGAACAGCTTCCAGCCCACTTCTTCTATGGTTTCTTCGCCGGTGGCGATGGTGCCTGCGTTGATATCCATTAAGTCAAACCAACGGTTTGCCAGTTCGGTGCGGGTCGCCATTTTAATGACGGGTACTACCATCAGGCCATATGGCGTGCCGCGACCGGTCGTAAACACTTGCACGGTAATCCCTGATGCCACCTGTTGCGTGCCACAGACAAAATCGCTGGCTGGCGTCGCGGCGTAAATTAATCCGCGTTTAGTCGGGCGTTGACCGGGCGATAGCACTTCAACAATTGCGCTTTTACCCGATTTAGCAATGGAGCCGAGAGCCTTCTCCACTACGTTTGCCAGACCGCCTTTCTTGTTGCCCGGAGAAGGGTTGGCGCTGCGGTCGGTTTTTCCCATATTGAGATAGTTATCGTACCACTCCATCTCTTCCAGCAGACGCTTGCCGACCTCTTCGTTCACTGCGCGCGGCGTCAGCAGATGGATCGCGTCACGCACTTCTGTGACTTCCGAGAACATCACTGTTGCACCGCAGCGCACCAGTAGATCAGACGCATACCCAACCGCTGGATTTGCCGTTACGCCAGAAAACGCATCGCTGCCACCGCACTGCATGCCGACAACCAGTTCTGAAGCCGGACAGGTTTCTCGCTGACGTTGATTCAGTTTTTGTATATGGCGTTCGGCGACCTGCAAAATATCCTCGACCATGGACTGAAAACCGACATGCTTTTCATCCTGCAAACTGACAATGCTGGCGCTTTCTACTGGAATAGCTTGCACATCATCCGTTCCAGTCAGCAGGCGCTCAGGCTGCAACTTTTCACAACCCAGACCAATCACCATTACTTCGCCGCCAAAGTTAGGGTTCAGCGAAATATTGTGAATGGTACGGATAGGCACAACTGCCGCCGGTGCGTTAATCGCCACGCCACAACCGTACAAATGATTCAGCCCCACCACGCCATCGACGTTCGGGTATTTCGGTAGCAGATCGCGTTCAATGATTTTTACTACGTAGTCCACCACGCCTGCCACACAGTGGACGCTGGTGGTGATGCCGAGCAGGTTTTTGGTGCCCACGCTGCCATCAGCATTGCGATAGCCCTCAAAGGTGTATCCTTCCAGCGGCGGTAAGGGTTCCGGGACTTTGGTTGCCAGTGGCAGTGTGTGTAACGGCGGCGCTTCCGGTAGTACAACCATTGATTCGTCGATCCAGCTTCCGCGTGGGATTGCGCGCACGGCGTAACCAATCACTTCACCATAACGAATAATTTCACCATTAGCCGGAATGTCCAGCAATGCGACTTTATGCCCCTGGGGAATATGTTCAATTAATTCCAGCCCATCCGGAAAACGCGTTCCTGCTTTCAGGCCATTATCATTAACAATAATTGCCACATTATCTGTGTCATGAACTTTTATATAAAACGCAGTTGGCGTTTCTTGTCTGATTTCGATGTTGGCCATTGTGCAATATTCTCCAGCCAGGGGTTATTAAAATGAGGATCTGGTCTCATTTAAAAAATAAATGACTTCATTGGGTGAAATAAGAATGTCAGGAGTTTAAACGCAGAAATGTGATCAATGTCAATCATTTCAGGGATTGCAGTGCCGCCCGGCAGGGTAAAGCGCAAATCTGTGCTTTAGCGCGCAACCTTATGTGCATATGCTCAAAATAATATTTAAATAGTAATAATAAAATTAGCATTTGCACAATGATTATTATTCTCTCGCTGCTTATACTAATTCCTGAGTTCATTGTCGTAACGGCATAAATAAAACTCATAAATAACACATTCCCCATAATAATAAAAATCAGCATAAGTACCCGAGGTAAATAAAATGATTCTGGACACCGTTGACGTAAAAAAGAAAGGCGTGCATACCCGCTATTTAATATTACTGATTATTTTTATTGTTACCGCCGTTAACTACGCCGATCGTGCAACGCTGTCTATTGCTGGTACCGAAGTGGCAAAAGAGTTGCAGTTAAGTGCGGTTTCGATGGGTTACATCTTTTCTGCTTTTGGCTGGGCCTACTTGCTGATGCAAATCCCCGGCGGCTGGCTGCTTGATAAGTTTGGCTCGAAAAAAGTTTACACCTACAGCCTCTTTTTCTGGTCGCTATTCACCTTCCTGCAAGGCTTTGTTGATATGTTCCCGCTGGCCTGGGCAGGGATCTCCATGTTCTTTATGCGCTTTATGCTCGGCTTCTCGGAAGCGCCATCATTCCCGGCGAACGCCCGTATTGTCGCCGCCTGGTTCCCGACGAAAGAACGTGGTACTGCCTCCGCCATCTTTAACTCGGCGCAATATTTCTCGCTGGCGCTCTTTTCGCCTCTGCTTGGCTGGCTGACTTTCGCCTGGGGATGGGAGCACGTCTTTACCGTTATGGGGGTGATTGGTTTTGTGCTGACGGCGCTGTGGATCAAGTTGATTCATAACCCGACAGATCACCCACGTATGTCTGCGGAAGAGCTGAAGTTTATATCTGAAAATGGCGCGGTGGTCGATATGGACCACAAAAAGCCGGGCAGCGCGGCAGCAAGCGGTCCCAAACTGCATTACATCAAGCAATTGCTCTCTAACCGCATGATGCTGGGTGTATTTTTCGGGCAATATTTTATCAACACCATCACCTGGTTCTTCCTTACCTGGTTCCCGATTTATCTGGTGCAGGAAAAAGGCATGTCGATTCTGAAAGTGGGTCTGGTCGCCTCGATTCCGGCACTGTGTGGTTTTGCGGGCGGCGTGCTCGGTGGTGTCTTCTCGGATTATCTGATCAAACGCGGTTTGTCCCTGACCCTGGCACGTAAGTTACCGATTGTGCTGGGAATGTTGCTGGCTTCCACCATCATCTTATGTAACTACACCAACAACACCACGCTGGTGGTCACGCTGATGGCGCTGGCTTTTTTTGGCAAAGGATTTGGTGCTCTGGGCTGGCCGGTGATTTCTGACACCGCGCCGAAAGAGATTGTTGGCCTCTGCGGCGGCGTCTTTAACGTCTTTGGAAATGTTGCCTCCATTGTCACTCCACTGGTGATTGGCTACCTGGTAAGTGAACTGCACTCCTTCAATGCAGCACTGGTTTTCGTGGGATGTTCAGCGCTGATGGCGATGGTCTGCTACCTCTTCGTAGTTGGCGACATTAAACGTATGGAATTGCAGAAATAAGCAAAGGTATAAGCGATGAATAACGATGTTTTCCCGAATAAATTCAAAGCCGCACTGGCTGCGAAACAGGTACAAATTGGTTGCTGGTCAGCACTCTCTAACCCGATTAGCACTGAAGTTCTTGGTTTGGCTGGGTTTGACTGGCTGGTGCTGGATGGCGAACATGCGCCAAACGATATCTCCACGTTTATTCCGCAGTTAATGGCCCTGAAAGGCAGCGCCAGCGCGCCAGTAGTGCGAGTGCCGACCAACGAGCCGGTAATTATAAAGCGTCTTCTGGATATCGGTTTCTATAACTTCCTGATTCCTTTTGTAGAAACAAAAGAGGAAGCAGAGCAGGCGGTGGCATCAACCCGTTACCCACCGGAAGGCATTCGCGGCGTCTCCGTTTCTCACCGCGCCAATATGTTTGGCACCGTGGCGGATTATTTCGCTCAGTCGAACAAGAACATCACCATTCTGGTCCAGATAGAAAGTCAGCAGGGCGTAGATAACGTCGATGCCATTGCCGCTACCGAAGGTGTAGACGGTATCTTTGTCGGCCCCAGCGATCTGGCTGCGGCATTAGGCCATCTCGGCAATGCCTCGCACCCGGATGTACAAAAAGCAATCCAGCATATTTTTAACCGTGCCAGTGCGCACGGCAAACCCAGCGGTATCCTCGCGCCGGTCGAAGCCGATGCGCGTCGTTATCTGGAATGGGGCGCGACGTTTGTGGCTGTCGGCAGCGATCTCGGCGTCTTCCGCTCTGCCACTCAGAAACTGGCTGATACCTTTAAAAAATAACCACCACCGCAACAAGAGAGATGATTGATATGACTATGAAAGTTGGTTTTATTGGCCTGGGGATTATGGGTAAACCAATGAGTAAAAACCTTCTGAAAGCAGGTTACTCGCTGGTGGTTGCTGACCGTAACCCAGAAGCTATTGCTGACGTGATTGCTGCAGGTGCAGAAACAGCTTCTACGGCTAAAGCGATCGCTGAACAGTGCGACGTCATCATAACCATGCTGCCAAACTCCCCTCATGTGAAAGAGGTGGCGCTGGGTGAGAATGGCATTATTGAAGGCGCGAAGCCAAGTACAGTATTGATCGATATGAGTTCTATTGCACCGCTGGCAAGCCGTGAAATAAGCGAAGCGCTGAAAGCGAAAGGCATTGATATGCTGGACGCCCCGGTGAGCGGCGGTGAACCGAAAGCCATCGACGGTACGCTGTCAGTGATGGTGGGCGGCGACAAGGCTATTTTCGACAAATACTATGATTTGATGAAAGCGATGGCGGGTTCCGTGGTGCATACCGGGGAAATCGGTGCAGGTAACGTCACCAAACTGGCAAATCAGGTCATTGTGGCGCTGAATATTGCCGCGATGTCAGAAGCGTTAACGCTGGCAACCAAAGCGGGCGTTAACCCGGATCTGGTGTATCAGGCAATTCGCGGTGGACTGGCGGGCAGTACCGTGCTGGATGCCAAAGCGCCGATGGTGATGGACCGCAACTTCAAGCCGGGCTTCCGTATTGATCTGCATATTAAGGATCTGGCAAATGCGCTGGATACTTCCCACGGCGTCGGCGCGCAACTGCCGCTCACAGCTGCGGTTATGGAGATGATGCAGGCACTGCGAGCAGATGGTTTAGGAACGGCGGATCATAGCGCCCTGGCGTGCTACTACGAAAAACTGGCGAAAGTCGAAGTTACTCGCTAATGACGTCGTGCCCGGATGGCGTATTGCAATCCGGGCCTGGAATCCAGGCCGAATAAGAGAAACGCCCTCCGGCGTCATGTGGTAACAGGCATAGGTATGAAAATCGTAATCGCCCCAGACTCTTATAAAGAAAGTTTATCTGCCAGCGAGGTTGCGCAGGCGATAGAAAAAGGATTTCGGGAAATTTTTCCTGATGCACAGTATGTTTCCGTTCCGGTTGCCGACGGTGGTGAAGGAACGGTGGAAGCCATGATTGCAGCCACCCAGGGGGCTGAACGTCACGCCTGGGTTACAGGGCCGCTGGGCGAGAAAGTGAATGCCAGTTGGGGGATCTCTGGCGATGGCAAAACCGCGTTTATCGAAATGGCGGCGGCCAGTGGGCTGGAACTGGTACCTGCGGAAAAACGCGATCCACTTGTGACCACTTCACGCGGTACTGGCGAGTTAATCCTGCAGGCGCTGGAGAGCGGCGCGACAAACATTATTATCGGCATTGGCGGCAGCGCCACCAACGACGGCGGCGCAGGCATGGTGCAGGCGCTGGGGGCGAAATTATGCGATGCCAACGGCAATGAAATTGGTTTTGGCGGCGGTAGCCTTAATACTCTGAATGATATTGATATTTCCGGCCTCGATCCGCGCTTAAAAGATTGTGCTATTCGCGTCGCTTGTGATGTCACCAATCCGCTGGTGGGCGATAACGGCGCATCGCGCATCTTTGGCCCACAAAAGGGAGCCAGTGAAGCGATGATTGTCGAGCTGGACAATAACCTCTCTCACTATGCCGATGTCATTAAAAAAGCGCTGCATGTTGATGTGAAAGATGTCCCCGGCGCAGGAGCTGCGGGCGGTATGGGCGCGGCGCTGATGGCGTTTCTTGGTGCGGAACTGAAAAGTGGTATTGAAATCGTCACGACGGCGCTGAATCTGGAGGAACATATTCACGATTGTACGCTGGTGATCACCGGTGAAGGGCGTATTGACAGCCAGAGTATACACGGCAAGGTTCCGATTGGCGTCGCAAACGTGGCGAAAAAGTACCATAAACCGGTGATTGGCATTGCGGGTAGCCTGACCAATGATGTTGGCGTTGTACATCAGCATGGCATTGATGCGGTCTTCAGCGTATTGACCAGTATTGGTACGTTGGACGAAGCATTCCGCGGGGCTTATGACAATATTTACCGTGCTTCACGTAATATCGCCGCGACACTGGCGATTGGAATGCGCAACGCGGGGTGACAAGGGCGCGCAAACCCTCTATACTGCGCGCCGAAGCTGACCAGACAGTCGCCGCTTCGTCGTCGTCCTTTTCGGGGGAGACGGGCGGAGGGGAGGAAAGTCCGGGCTCCATAGGGCAGGGTGCCAGGTAACGCCTGGGGGGGAAACCCACGACCAGTGCAACAGAGAGCAAACCGCCGATGGCCCGTGCAAGCGGGATCAGGTAAGGGTGAAAGGGTGCGGTAAGAGCGCACCGCGCGGCTGGTAACAGTCCGTGGCACGGTAAACTCCACCCGGAGCAAGGCCAAATAGGGGTTCATAAGGTACGGCCCGTACTGAACCCGGGTAGGCTGCTTGAGCCAGTGAGCGATTGCTGGCCTAGATGAATGACTGTCCACGACAGAACCCGGCTTATCGGTCAGTTTCACCTATTTTAACGAAAACCCGCCAGCGTAAACTGGCGGGTTTTTGCTTTTGAGGAGGGTGGTCGGAAAGATGAACGTCTTATCTGGCCTACAAAACAACGAAAATTCAATATATTGCACAGAGGCAATGTAGGCCTGATAAGCGTAGCGCCTCAGGCAATTTTGTGTTTATCATCAGTCTCGAATCTGCTTCGGCAAGCTTTTACTTTTGGTGCAGACGGAAAGATGAACGAATATCTAAGCTATTAATAATAGACTTTGCAAGAAATCATTACATTTATATTTCATTTAAAAGATCGTAATCATACGTATATTCTTTGCTAATAAAACGACACTCGTTGAAGCTAAATTCATCGTCTGAAAAGGAATTGTCAACAGAATCTCTTTCTTCCTCCAGGCTATTATCTGAAAGCAAGTCGTTTGAGTTAGTATAATCTAGGTTGTAATCGACAGTATAATTAATTTCTGGATTGGTTTGGTAATCATTTTTTTTGACGCAATCATATTCCTCAATAATTTTGTCGATATAATCATATGCTTTTTCTAATGAGAAGTTTTTCATCTCTGGTAATTTAACTTTGCTCAAATAATTATTAATTTTTGAGGAGTTTTTATATATGCTTTTTGTTAATTCTTTTTCTAATTTGTCTGTTATATTTGCTGTTGGTATGGATTTTATAATCGCATATCTCATGATTTTTAATTGATCTTCGGTTAAATCTCCAAGCTCATTTAAACAACTTTCGACAAAGTTGATTTTTTCTCTGGAATAATCATCGCTGATACTTGTTAACGCTGGGGTGATTTTTAATAAAGAATTCCATGAGATAGTACCATTGTGTGTCGAACGCATAAAATTTATATTGTACATATTGGTTTTAGTAAACTTTGTTGCAAACAATGTAAAGGGATCTAAAGTCGCGTAAGCCATATGTTTATTTGAAAAATCATAACCAGTTAAATCGACGTTATGCAAGTCCAGATAGGATAAATCTATTACGTCGCCTGCTCCAGAGCTAAAGATTACATTTAATCTTCTGATTTCATTGTAAATTTCCTCTAATGAACAATTTGTGTTCATGATGTCTGCTGAAATTTTTATGTTATTTAACGGTTCACAAATTATAAGCTTGCAGGTATTGTCTGATCGTTGCGTTATTTGGGCATTATAACCTAAAAAGTCTATGCGAAGAGACGAGTTATTATAAAGTATTACATTTTTTAAGTATGCTAATTCTTGTTGAAAATCACCATCGATAATACATGTTCCACCAGGTTGCAACGCGCAGATTAACGTGAGCATTTGATTAGAAGTCTGTTTTAGTTTTACTACACCTGGTGCTAGTGCTTTGAGGTCATTTATTATGGGGGTTTCAGGAATGTCATTCATTTTTATACGTACTAAATCATTACCTAAGTCATTACCTATTGATGAAACCGGGAACATTATTTTATCCTTTTTAAATAATCAATGAGAATCATGATTAAAATGATCTGGTGAAAAAAAGAGAATTTGCCAACAATCTGAAACATTGTCAGTTTTATTAAAATGATTAAATTCCGTTAAGATAACTTCTTTTTGCGTGAACTTTGCGCAAAACTTAAAAATTGTCTCCTTGATACACTCCAGATCTTTTCTATTGATGGCTGAACAAGTACATTTTTCGCCAAAAGGTGAAAATGTGCCTACATCTAAAGTTTGTATTATATAATCATCATTTACTCCTGTAGAAATATCTATGATGAATGGACTTCTATTTTCCGGTTGGATTCGGATCATTACAGAAGAAACATCACCTTTATAGACATTCAATGCAGTAATCGCAGATAATATTCTCCGCAATTCATTGCTTATGCTGTAAATTTCATTAACGTCATTTGTCGATATAATCTCGGCAAATTTTATTTTTACCTTCCAATAATCAATGTTTCTATTATAAGTGTTAACAGTTTCGTACATTGGTGGTATCGAAGGGGGTAAAAAATGTGAAACCGAATAACCTTTCATTGATGCCTGCCTTGTCATCATGACAAACAATAATCAATGCTTATTTTCCTTGCACGGTTCGCTCACAACTATCAAAAAACGCTCAATTACCTGGCATTACAGTCAACGAAGCAAAATTCTGTGGTCTACAACGATGTAAAGCACAACGAAAATCCTCCTTGTTCTCTTATTCTGATCGTATAGCGATGAACATCAATTATTCGTTTTGTGATCATCAACACAAAATGCTATTTAGTAACTATGGTGACAGTAGAAACGAGGGGAAACGATTGCATTCACAAAATGACGTCCTGTAAGAAGGGTGAAAGTTGATGTTAATCAATTGTTCGAGATGATCAATATCTGTATTCGAAATTTTAAAACATTGATAAAATAAATGTTTGCCCTCCAACAAATAGCGAGAAAAAATGTGACGTGCCGCATTATTTATCGCTGAAAATGATTTATTTATAATAAAATTTGATAACTTGCTCATAAAATTTAACTCAAAATTTGCCTGGTAATTATCCGCTAATTGCTTGAAATATGGTCGCAGCTGCTTTTTTTTATTAACCACATAACGAATGATGTTATCGCCATAAAATATGGTTATCCCTGTCATTTTTTTTGACAAAAATCAGGGTTTATGCTGATTTATATACTTTAACTTATTGATATATAAAAGCATTTAATTGATACAGTGATATCCAGAAAAGTATTGAAAGTTAATTTGTGAGTGGTCGCACATATCCTGTTCATTTCATTTTGATACACTTCATGCCGTCAATGAGGTTATTAACGTAGGTAGTTATGAGCACTATTCTTCTTCCGAAAACGCAGCATCTGGTAGTCTTTCAGGAAGTCATTAGAAGTGGCTCTATCGGCTCGGCTGCAAAAGAATTAGGGTTAACTCAACCCGCCGTCAGTAAAATCATTAACGATATTGAAGACTATTTTGGTGTGGAATTAGTGGTGCGGAAAAATACCGGTGTAACATTAACACCTGCCGGTCAATTGTTACTCTCCCGTTCCGAATCCATTACCCGTGAAATGAAAAATATGGTGAATGAGATAAGCGGTATGTCTTCTGAGGCGGTGGTGGAAGTCTCGTTTGGTTTTCCTTCATTGATTGGTTTTACTTTTATGTCCGGGATGATCAACAAGTTCAAAGAGGTGTTCCCGAAAGCGCAGGTTTCTATGTATGAAGCGCAACTGTCTTCGTTCCTACCGGCAATCCGCGACGGTCGCCTGGATTTTGCGATTGGTACGTTAAGCGCAGAAATGAAGCTTCAGGATTTACATGTTGAGCCACTGTTCGAGTCCGAGTTTGTGCTGGTAGCCAGTAAGTCCCGAACATGCACCGGCACCACCACGCTGGAGTCGTTGAAGAACGAACAGTGGGTGTTGCCACAAACCAATATGGGGTACTACAGCGAGCTGCTCACCACGTTACAAAGAAATGGCATCAGTATTGAAAACATCGTTAAAACCGACTCAGTCGTGACAATTTATAATCTTGTTCTCAATGCTGATTTCTTAACTGTAATTCCTTGTGATATGACTTCACCTTTTGGTTCTAATCAATTTATTACTATTCCGGTTGAAGAAACATTACCTGTGGCACAATATGCCGCGGTATGGTCGAAAAATTATCGTATTAAAAAAGCAGCATCGGTTTTGGTGGAATTAGCCAAAGAGTATTCATCTTATAATGGGTGTAGACGAAGGCAATTAATTGAAGTTGGTTAGTTATTTGTTTTTATTTAAACATAAATAATCCACCTGTCTGTTTTGCAGGTGTCGGTTACGGTTACCTACATATTTAATTCAGGCTAAGAGGTTTTATAATGCATATTACATACGATCTCCCGGTTGCTATTGATGACATCATTGAAGCAAAACAACGACTGGCTGGGCGAATTTATAAAACAGGCATGCCTCGCTCCAACTATTTTAGTGAACGTTGCAAAGGTGAAATATTCCTCAAATTCGAAAACATGCAGCGTACCGGTTCATTTAAAATTCGTGGCGCATTTAATAAATTAAGTTCACTGACCGATGCGGAAAAACGTAAAGGTGTAGTGGCCTGCTCTGCGGGCAACCATGCGCAAGGGGTTTCGCTCTCCTGCGCGATGCTGGGTATCGACGGTAAAGTGGTGATGCCAAAAGGCGCGCCGAAATCCAAAGTAGCGGCAACGTGCGACTACTCCGCTGAAGTTGTTTTGCATGGTGATAACTTCAACGACACTATCGCTAAAGTGAGCGAAATTGTCGAAATGGAAGGCCGTATTTTTATCCCACCTTATGATGATCCGAAAGTGATTGCCGGTCAGGGAACGATTGGTCTGGAAATTATGGAAGATCTCTATGATGTCGATAACGTGATTGTGCCAATTGGCGGTGGCGGTTTAATTGCTGGTATTGCGGTAGCGATTAAATCAATTAACCCGACTATTCGTGTTATTGGTGTACAGTCAGAAAACGTTCACGGCATGGCGGCTTCTTTCCACTCCGGAGAAATAACCACGCACCGAACTACCGGCACCCTGGCGGATGGTTGTGATGTCGCCCGCCCGGGTAATTTAACTTACGAAATCGTTCGTGAATTAGTCGATGACATCGTGCTGGTCAGCGAAGACGAAATCAGAAACAGTATGATTGCCTTAATTCAGCGCAATAAAGTCGTCACCGAAGGCGCAGGCGCTCTGGCATGTGCTGCATTATTAAGCGGTAAATTAGACCAATATATTCAAAACAGAAAAACCGTCAGTATTATTTCCGGCGGCAATATCGATCTTTCTCGCGTCTCTCAAATCACCGGTTTCGTTGACGCTTAATTAATTCGTTGAGGATAGGATATGAGTACTTCAGATAGCATTGTATCCAGCCAGACAAAACAATCGTCCTGGCGTAAATCAGATACCACATGGACGTTAGGCTTGTTTGGTACGGCAATCGGCGCCGGGGTGCTGTTCTTCCCTATCCGCGCAGGTTTTGGCGGACTGATCCCGATTCTTCTGATGTTGGTATTGGCATACCCCATTGCATTTTATTGCCACCGGGCGCTGGCGCGTCTGTGTCTTTCTGGCTCTAACCCTTCCGGCAACATTACGGAAACGGTGGAAGAGCATTTTGGTAAAACTGGCGGCGTGGTTATCACGTTCCTGTACTTCTTCGCGATTTGCCCACTGCTGTGGATTTATGGCGTTACTATTACCAATACCTTTATGACGTTCTGGGAAAACCAGCTCGGCTTTGCACCGCTGAATCGCGGCTTTGTGGCGCTGTTCCTGTTGCTGCTGATGGCTTTCGTCATCTGGTTTGGTAAGGATCTGATGGTTAAAGTGATGAGCTACCTGGTATGGCCGTTTATCGCCAGCCTGGTGCTGATTTCTCTATCGCTGATCCCTTACTGGAACTCTGCAGTTATCGACCAGGTTGACCTCGGTTCGCTGTCGTTAACCGGCCATGACGGTATCCTGATCACTGTCTGGCTGGGGATTTCCATCATGGTTTTCTCCTTTAACTTCTCGCCAATCGTCTCTTCCTTCGTGGTTTCTAAACGTGAAGAGTATGAGAAAGATTTTGGTCGCGATTTCACCGAGCGTAAATGTTCACAAATCATCTCTCGCGCCAGTATGCTGATGGTTGCAGTGGTGATGTTCTTTGCCTTTAGCTGCCTGTTTACGCTGTCTCCGGCGAATATGGCTGAAGCGAAAGCGCAGAATATTCCAGTGCTTTCTTATCTGGCTAACCACTTTGCGTCCATGACCGGTACCAAAACAACGTTTGCAATTACACTGGAATATGCAGCTTCCATCATCGCACTCGTGGCTATTTTCAAATCTTTCTTCGGTCACTATCTGGGGACGCTGGAAGGTCTGAATGGTTTGATTCTGAAGTTCGGTTATAAAGGTGACAAAACCAAAGTGTCGCTGGGTAAACTGAATACTCTCAGCATGATTTTCATCATGGGCTCCACCTGGGTTGTTGCCTACGCCAACCCGAACATCCTCGACCTGATTGAAGCCATGGGCGCGCCGATTATCGCATCCCTGCTGTGCCTGTTGCCGATGTATGCCATCCGTAAAGCGCCGTCTCTGGCGAAATACCGTGGTCGTCTGGATAACGTGTTTGTTACCGTGATTGGTCTGCTGACCATCCTGAACATCGTATACAAACTGTTTTAATCCGTAACTCAGGATGAGAAAAGAGATGAATGAATTTCCGGTTGTTTTGGTTATTAACTGTGGTTCGTCTTCGATTAAGTTTTCCGTGCTCGATGCCAGCGACTGTGAAGTATTAATGTCAGGTATTGCCGACGGTATTAACTCGGAAAATGCATTCTTATCCGTAAATGGGGGAGAGCCAGCACCGCTGGCTCACCACAGCTACGAAGGTGCATTGAAGGCAATTGCATTTGAACTGGAAAAACGGAATTTAAATGACAGCGTGGCCTTAATTGGCCACCGCATCGCTCACGGCGGCAGTATTTTTACCGAGTCCGCCATTATTACCGATGAAGTCATTGATAATATCCGTCGCGTTTCTCCACTGGCACCCCTGCATAATTACGCCAATTTAAGTGGTATTGAATCGGCGCAGCAATTATTCCCGGGCGTAACTCAGGTGGCGGTATTTGATACCAGTTTCCACCAGACGATGGCTCCGGAAGCTTATTTATACGGCCTGCCGTGGAAATATTATGAAGAGTTAGGTGTACGCCGTTATGGTTTCCACGGCACGTCGCACCGCTACGTTTCCCAGCGCGCGCATTCTTTGCTGAATCTGGCGGAAGATGACTCCGGCCTGGTCGTGGCGCATCTTGGCAATGGCGCGTCAATCTGCGCAGTTAGCAACGGTCAGAGTGTTGACACCTCAATGGGAATGACGCCGCTGGAAGGCTTGATGATGGGTACCCGCAGTGGCGATGTCGACTTTGGGGCGATGTCTTGGGTCGCCAGTCAAACCAACCAGAGCCTGAGTGACCTGGAACGCGTAGTGAATAAAGAGTCGGGATTATTAGGTATTTCCGGTCTTTCTTCGGATTTACGTGTTCTGGAAAAAGCGTGGCATGAAGGACACGAACGCGCGCAACTGGCAATTAAAACCTTTGTTCACCGAATTGCCCGTCATATTGCCGGACACGCAGCCTCATTACGTCGCCTGGATGGAATTATATTCACCGGCGGAATAGGAGAGAACTCAAGTTTAATTCGTCGTTTGGTCATGGAGCATTTGGCTGTATTAGGCGTAGAGATTGATACAGAAATGAATAACCGCTCTAACTCCTTTGGTGAGCGAATTGTTTCTAGTGAAAATGCGCGTGTCATTTGCGCCGTTATTCCGACTAACGAAGAAAAAATGATTGCTTTGGATGCCATTCATTTAGGCAAAGTTAACGCGCCCGCAGAATTTGCATAATTTAGTTGAAGTATTGTAGAGAGATTATTTTTCATGAAGGTAGATATTGATACCAGCGATAAGCTGTACGCCGACGCATGGCTTGGCTTTAAAGGTACGGACTGGAAAAACGAAATTAATGTCCGCGATTTTATTCAACATAACTATACACCGTATGAAGGCGATGAATCTTTTCTCGCCGAAGCGACGCCAGCCACCACGGAATTGTGGGAAAAAGTAATGGAAGGCATCCGTATCGAAAACGCGACTCACGCGCCATTGGATTTCGATACTAATATTGCCACCACTATTACCGCTCATGATGCGGGATATATTGACCAGCCGCTGGAAAAAATTGTTGGCCTGCAAACGGATGCACCATTAAAGCGCGCGCTGCATCCGTTCGGCGGTATTAATATGATTAAAAGTTCATTCCACGCATATGGCCGTGAAATGGACAGTGAATTTGAGTACATCTTTACCGATCTGCGTAAAACCCATAATCAGGGCGTATTTGATGCGTACTCACCGGATATGCTGCGCTGCCGTAAATCGGGTGTACTGACTGGTTTGCCAGACGGTTATGGTCGTGGGCGTATTATCGGTGACTACCGCCGCGTGGCGCTTTACGGCATCAGTTATCTGGTACGTGAACGCGAACTGCAATTTGCCGATCTCCAGTCTCGTCTGGAAAAAG
Source organism: Escherichia sp. KS167_9B (assembly GCF_030295215.1). Classification (NCBI taxonomy): domain Bacteria; kingdom Pseudomonadati; phylum Pseudomonadota; class Gammaproteobacteria; order Enterobacterales; family Enterobacteriaceae; genus Escherichia; species Escherichia sp. KS167_9B. The sequence continues at coordinate 3,817,529 of NZ_AP025754.1, read as the reverse complement.
GCGAAGATCTCGAAGCCACTATCCGTCTGCGTGAGGAGCTGGCGGAACATCGTCGTGCGCTGTTGCAGATTCAGGAAATGGCGGCGAAATACGGTTTTGATATCTCCCGTCCGGCGCAGAATGCGCAGGAAGCGGTGCAGTGGCTTTACTTCGCTTACCTGGCGGCAGTGAAATCACAGAACGGCGGCGCAATGTCTCTTGGCCGTACGGCATCGTTCCTCGATATCTACATTGAGCGCGACTTTAAAGCTGGCGTGCTCAATGAGCAGCAGGCACAAGAACTGATCGACCACTTCATTATGAAGATCCGTATGGTGCGCTTCCTGCGTACGCCGGAATTTGATTCGCTGTTCTCTGGCGACCCGATCTGGGCGACGGAAGTGATCGGTGGGATGGGGCTGGACGGTCGTACGCTGGTGACCAAAAACTCTTTCCGTTATCTGCACACCCTGCACACTATGGGGCCAGCACCGGAACCAAACCTGACCATTCTGTGGTCGGAAGAATTACCGATCGCCTTCAAAAAATATGCCGCGCAGGTGTCTATCGTCACCTCTTCCTTGCAGTATGAAAACGACGATCTGATGCGTACTGACTTCAACAGCGACGATTACGCGATTGCCTGCTGCGTTAGCCCGATGGTGATTGGTAAGCAAATGCAGTTCTTTGGTGCACGCGCTAACCTGGCGAAAACGCTGCTCTACGCAATTAACGGCGGGGTGGACGAGAAGCTGAAGATTCAGGTCGGCCCAAAAACAGCACCGCTGATGGACGACGTGTTGGACTACGACAAAGTGATGGACAGCCTCGACCACTTTATGGACTGGCTGGCGGTGCAGTACATCAGCGCGCTGAACATCATCCACTACATGCACGACAAGTACAGCTACGAAGCCTCGCTGATGGCGCTGCATGATCGTGATGTCTATCGCACTATGGCGTGTGGCATCGCGGGCCTGTCAGTGGCGACGGACTCCCTGTCTGCCATCAAATATGCCCGCGTGAAACCAATCCGTGACGAAAACGGCCTGGCGGTGGACTTTGAAATCGATGGCGAATATCCGCAGTACGGCAACAATGATGAGCGTGTAGACAGTATTGCCTGCGACCTCGTTGAACGTTTTATGAAGAAAATTAAAGCGCTGCCGACCTATCGCAACGCCGTCCCTACCCAGTCGATTCTGACTATCACTTCTAACGTGGTGTACGGGCAGAAAACCGGTAACACGCCGGACGGTCGTCGCGCCGGAACACCGTTCGCACCGGGCGCTAACCCGATGCACGGTCGTGACCGTAAAGGTGCCGTGGCCTCGCTGACGTCGGTGGCGAAACTGCCGTTCACTTACGCCAAAGACGGTATCTCGTACACCTTCTCAATTGTCCCGGCGGCGTTGGGCAAAGAAGATCCAGTACGTAAAACCAACCTTGTCGGCCTGCTGGATGGGTATTTCCACCACGAAGCGGATGTCGAAGGCGGTCAACACCTCAACGTCAACGTAATGAATCGGGAAATGCTGCTGGATGCCATCGAGCACCCGGAAAAATATCCTAACCTGACAATCCGTGTCTCTGGCTACGCCGTGCGCTTCAACGCACTGACCCGTGAACAGCAACAAGATGTTATTTCACGTACTTTTACCCAGGCGCTCTGACGCCGGAGGATGTATGAAAAAGATTATCGAAACGCAACGTGCCCCAGGCGCAATCGGCCCTTATGTTCAGGGTGTTGATTTAGGCAGCATGGTCTTCACCTCCGGGCAAATTCCGGTTTGCCCGCAGACAGGTGAGATCCCGGCTGATGTGCAAGATCAGGCGCGTTTAAGCCTCGAAAACGTCAAAGCGATCGTGGTTGCTGCCGGGCTGAGCGTGGGTGATATCATCAAGATGACCGTGTTCATCACCGATCTGAATGATTTTGCCACCATCAATGAAGTCTATAAGCAGTTCTTCGATGAGCATCAGGCGACCTACCCGACCCGGAGCTGTGTGCAGGTCGCGCGTTTGCCGAAAGATGTGAAGCTGGAAATTGAAGCCATCGCAGTACGTAGTGCGTAAAGCCTCGTGAGCGGGACGGTCGCAAGGTCGTTCCGCTCCACTTCACTGAACGGCAATCCGAGGGTGTGGATATGATTAGTGCATTCGATATTTTCAAAATTGGGATTGGACCCTCCAGTTCGCATACCGTGGGGCCGATGAATGCCGGAAAAAGTTTTATTGATCGGCTGGAAAATAGCGGCTTATTAACCGCGACGAGCCATATTATGGTCGATCTGTACGGGTCGTTGTCACTGACGGGCAAAGGCCATGCCACGGATGTCGCCATCATCATGGGACTAGCAGGAAACAGTCCGCAGGATGTTGTTATTGATGAGATCCCTGCATTTATTGAGTTAGTGACGCGCAGCGGGCGGTTGCCGGTGGCTTCTGGGGCGCATGTTGTTGATTTTCCTGTAGCAAAGAACATTGTTTTCCATCCTGAAATGTTGCCTCGTCATGAGAACGGGATGCGGATTACTGCCTGGAATGGGCAGAAAGAGCTATTAAGCAAAACTTACTACTCAGTCGGTGGCGGATTTATCGTTGAAGAAGAACACTTCGGTCTGTCGCACGATGTCGAAACCCTCGTACCTTACGATTTTCACTCAGCAGGTGAACTGCTGAAAATGTGTGATTACAACGGCCTGTCTATTTCTGGCCTAATGATGCACAACGAGCTGGCGCTGCGCAGCAAAGCGGAAATTGATGCCGGGTTTGCCCGTATCTGGCAAGTGATGCACGACGGCATTGAACGCGGGATGAATACCGAAGGCGTGCTGCCAGGACCGCTTAATGTGCCTCGTCGTGCCGTTGCGTTGCGTCGCCAGCTGGTTTCCAGCGATAACATCTCTAACGATCCGATGAACGTCATCGACTGGATCAACATGTACGCGCTGGCAGTGAGTGAAGAAAACGCAGCCGGTGGGCGCGTAGTAACAGCGCCGACCAATGGGGCGTGCGGCATTATTCCGGCTGTGTTGGCTTATTATGATAAGTTCCGTCGCCCAGTAAATGAGCGGTCGATTGCCCGCTATCTACTGGCAGCGGGGGCTATTGGCGCGCTGTATAAAATGAACGCTTCCATCTCTGGCGCGGAAGTCGGCTGTCAGGGGGAAATTGGCGTGGCCTGTTCAATGGCGGCGGCAGGGTTAACTGAACTACTGGGCGGCAGTCCTGCGCAGGTATGCAATGCGGCGGAAATTGCGATGGAGCATAACCTTGGTCTGACCTGCGATCCGGTTGCCGGACAGGTGCAAATCCCATGTATTGAACGTAATGCCATTAATGCCGTGAAAGCAGTAAACGCTGCGCGGATGGCGATGCGCCGCACCTCGGCACCGCGTGTTTCACTCGATAAAGTGATCGAGACGATGTATGAAACCGGCAAAGATATGAACGATAAATACCGCGAAACATCACGCGGAGGACTGGCCATTAAAGTGGTCTGCGGTTGACATTGCTGTCAGCTTTCATCCTTGGGTGCACAAATGTGCACCTTTTTTTTTGTGATCTGCCGCAAATAGAGAATGAATATTCTCTTGCGGTTAATTTAGTAGAAAATTCTTATCCATCTCCGTTATTTCAAAGTCTTGATTGTGAAGATTTTCTCTGACCTCGCGCGTATCATTTCCTTATTCTAATAACTCGCCTGCAAAAATGTAGACCGCATATCGCCTTGATGCGGCTCGGAAAAAAATAATAAGCCCTACAAAATATTGAGCGAGAAATTATGGAAATTGCATCGAATAAAGGCGTCATTGCAGACGCTTCGACCCCGGCAGGTCGTGCTGGAATGAGTGAGAGCGAGTGGCGAGAAGCGATCAAATTCGACAGTACTGACACCGGCTGGGTGATTATGAGTATCGGGATGGCGATTGGCGCGGGGATTGTTTTTCTCCCGGTGCAGGTCGGTTTGATGGGATTGTGGGTATTTTTGCTCTCATCGGTGATTGGTTACCCGGCAATGTATCTGTTTCAGCGGTTGTTTATTAATACGCTGGCAGAATCACCAGAGTGTAAAGATTACCCCAGCGTCATCAGCGGTTATTTAGGTAAAAACTGGGGCATCCTGTTAGGTGCGCTCTATTTCGTGATGTTGGTGATCTGGATGTTCGTCTATTCCACCGCCATCACCAACGATAGTGCTTCCTACCTGCATACCTTCGGTGTGACGGAAGGGTTGCTGTCAGACAGTCCCTTTTATGGTCTGGTACTGATTTGCATTCTGGTGGCGATCTCCTCACGCGGCGAGAAATTGTTATTCAAAATTTCGACTGGCATGGTGCTGACTAAGCTGCTGGTGGTTGCGGCGCTGGGCGTGTCGATGGTGGGAATGTGGCATCTGTATAACGTCGGTTCGCTACCGCCGCTGGGGCTACTGGTGAAAAACGCCATTATTACTCTGCCGTTTACCCTGACGTCGATTCTGTTTATCCAGACGTTAAGCCCGATGGTGATCTCTTATCGCTCGCGGGAAAAATCAATTGAAGTGGCGCGGCATAAAGCATTGCGGGCAATGAATATCGCGTTTGGCATTTTGTTTGTCACCGTCTTTTTCTACGCCGTGTCGTTCACGCTGGCGATGGGACATGACGAAGCGGTAAAAGCCTACGAGCAGAATATTTCCGCGCTGGCAATTGCGGCGCAGTTTATTAGCGGTGACGGCGCAGCGTGGGTGAAAGTGGTCAGCGTCATTCTTAATATTTTTGCCGTAATGACTGCATTCTTTGGTGTCTATTTAGGTTTTCGCGAAGCAACGCAAGGGATCGTAATGAACATCCTGCGTCGTAAGATGCCCGCCGAGAAGATTAACGAAAATCTCGTTCAGCGCGGCATCATGATTTTCGCCATTTTGCTGGCCTGGAGCGCCATCGTACTGAACGCACCGGTGTTGAGCTTCACCTCTATCTGTAGCCCGATTTTCGGCATGGTAGGGTGCTTGATCCCGGCGTGGCTGGTTTACAAAGTACCGGCATTGCACAAATACAAAGGGATGTCTCTGTACCTGATTATCGTCACTGGTTTGTTGCTTTGTGTATCTCCGTTCCTGGCATTTTCTTGATTTACCTGAAATTTTAAGGTTTTTATTATGTTTGATTCGACTTTAAATCCGTTATGGCAGCGTTACATCCTCGCCGTTCAGGAGGAAGTAAAACCGGCGCTGGGATGTACTGAACCAATTTCACTGGCGCTGGCGGCGGCGGTTGCTGCGGCAAAACTGGAAGGTCCGGTTGAACGTGTAGAAGCCTGGGTTTCGCCAAATCTGATGAAGAACGGTCTGGGCGTCACCGTTCCCGGCACGGGAATGGTGGGGCTGCCGATTGCGGCGGCGCTGGGCGCGTTAGGTGGTAATGCCAATGCCGGGCTGGAGGTGCTGAAAGACGCAACGGCGCAGGCAATTGCCGATGCCAAAGCACTGCTGGCGGCGGGGAAAGTCTCGGTTAAGATCCAGGAACCTTGCGATGAAATCCTCTTCTCACGCGCCAAAGTCTGGAGCGGTGAGAAGTGGGCGTGTGTCACCATCGTTGGCGGGCATACCAACATTGTGCATATTGAGACGCACAATGGCGTGGTGTTTACCCAGCAGGCCAGTGTGGCAGAGGGCGAGCAAGAGTCGCCACTGACGGTGCTCTCCAGAACGACGCTGGCTGAGATCCTGAAGTTCGTCAATGAAGTGCCGTTTTCGGCGATCCGCTTTATTCTCGATTCCGCGAAGTTAAATTGCGCGTTATCGCAGGAAGGTTTGAGTGGTAACTGGGGGCTACATATTGGCGCGACGCTGGAGAAACAGTGTGCACGCGGTTTGCTGGCGAAAGATCTCTCTTCATCCATTGTGATTCGTACCAGCGCGGCATCCGATGCGCGTATGGGCGGTGCTACGCTTCCGGCAATGAGTAACTCCGGCTCGGGTAACCAGGGGATCACTGCAACAATGCCTGTGGTGGTGGTAGCAGAACACTTCGGGGCCGATGATGAACGGCTGGCGCGTGCGCTGATGCTTTCGCATTTGAGCGCGATTTACATCCATAACCAGTTACCGCGTTTGTCTGCGCTTTGTGCCGCAACGACCGCAGCAATGGGGGCCGCCGCCGGGATGGCATGGCTGGTGGATGGGCGTTATGAAACCATCTCGATGGCGATCAGTAGTATGATCGGCGATGTCAGCGGCATGATTTGCGATGGTGCGTCCAACAGCTGCGCGATGAAGGTTTCGACCAGTGCTTCGGCTGCGTGGAAAGCAGTGTTAATGGCGCTGGATGATACCGCTGTGACCGGTAATGAAGGTATTGTGGCGCATGATGTTGAGCAGTCGATTGCCAACCTGTGTGCGCTGGCAAGCCATTCGATGCAGCAAACGGATCGGCAGATTATCGAGATTATGGCGAGCAAGGCCAGATAAACGCCTGGTTTTGGGTATCGTGTCGGATGCGATGCTGGTGCATCTTATTTGGCCTACGAGTTGTGCAATTTGTTGATGTTGCTGGTTTTGTAGGCCGGATAAGGCGTTTACGCCGCATCCGGCAACTTGTCTTTACGCGGTAGCTTCATCCTCGGCTAAACGCGTTTCAGCATCCGCGACAATGGCTTCCAGTTCGCTCAACATCTCTTCATAGCCAAAATTATTGGCGGTGCGAGCCGGTTCCTTCGCCACCACGGGCTTCACCGGCTGACGCTTTTTGGCCGATTTTTTACTCATCTTCATCTCCCTGTAAAAACAACTAGACAGGCAAATCTATCAGCAAAGCGCGCAGTGGGGAATCGGCAACCAGCGTAATGTTAGCCTCGTCACGAATAAACGCCCCATCACCGCAGGTCAGCGCCGCTTTCTCTTCATGATGCGTAAGCGCATGAAATTGCCCGTGAATCGATTGCAAATACGCGCGTGGTCCATGCAACTGGAAATTCGCACTTTCGCCTTTGTCGAGCACAATATGATGCAGCCATACTTGCTGGCGCAACTGCAGGCTTCCCATCGCCCCCTCTGGCGAGGCGATTAATTGCTGCTTGTCCATATTAAGCGCCAGCTTTTGAATCAGCGGATTCTCTCGCTGCGGGCAGGCATCCAGCCAAAGCTGCATTCGCGTTAACGGTTTGTCTTTGCTGAGATTGTGTTCGCTATAGCTGACACCCGGCTGGGTAGAGAGCAGCAACGCTTCACCTGCGTAGGCCTGAATATGATTGCCTTCGCTGTCGCGATACTCAGCTTCTCCATCCAGAATCACATTTAAAATATCGACTTTGGGATAGGTTCGTGGCTGAAAGGCGGCACCTGGGGCCAGAACTTCCTGGTTAAGCACACGCAGGGAGGCATAACCTAACAATTTCGGGTCGAAGTAGTGTCCAAAGGAAAAAGTATACCGGGCCTGCAACCATCCGTAGTCTGCTTGTCCACACTGCCTGGCAGTTCGGGTAGTAATCATAATTCTTGACCTCTCTTTACTTCCTTTTATGGTAAGGGGCTGGACGCTACATTGTTAGCCAGATATTCTGCCCGGTATGTTCAAATTTCCTGAATGAGAACGAAATGGCCAAAGAAAGGGCATTAACGCTGGAAGCACTACGGGTTATGGATGCGATCGATCGCCGGGGCAGTTTTGCGGCGGCGGCGGATGAGCTGGGACGCGTGCCTTCCGCACTTAGCTACACCATGCAAAAACTAGAAGAAGAGCTGGATGTGGTGTTGTTTGACCGCTCGGGCCATCGCACCAAATTCACCAATGTCGGGCGAATGTTGCTGGAGCGAGGGCGCGTTTTGCTGGAAGCCGCAGATAAACTGACTACCGATGCGGAAGCTCTCGCGCGCGGTTGGGAAACGCATCTCACCATTGTGACCGAAGCGCTGGTACCGACACCTGCCTTTTTCCCGTTAATTGACAAACTGGCGGTAAAAGCCAATACCCAACTGGCAATCATCACTGAAGTGCTGGCAGGGGCGTGGGAACGGCTGGAGCAGGGGCGGGCGGATATTGTTATCGCGCCGGATATGCATTTTCGCTCCTCGTCGGAGATCAACTCGCGCAAACTCTATACCTTAATGAACGTCTATGTTGCCGCGCCTGATCACCCGATTCATCAGGAGCCGGAACCGTTATCTGAAGTGACGCGCGTGAAATATCGTGGAATTGCGGTGGCGGATACCGCTCGTGAGCGCCCGGTGTTGACCGTACAGCTGCTGGACAAACAGCCGCGCTTAACGGTGAGCACGATTGAAGATAAACGTCAGGCATTACTGGCGGGGCTTGGCGTGGCGACGATGCCGTATCCGATGGTCGAAAAAGATATTGCGGAAGGGCGGTTGCGTGTCGTCAGCCCGGAATCGACCAGCGAGATCGATATTATTATGGCCTGGCGTCGTGACAGTATGGGGGAAGCGAAATCCTGGTGTCTGCGGGAAATTCCCAAACTTTTTAGCGGAAAATAATATTTGTTATTTTTAATAAAAAGGGGCGAAATATCGCCCCAATTCTAAGATTAATTTGAACCAAACTTCGGATCGTTTCCGTAACGATTGCTGCCAGAATTGCCTTCTAAACAGGCAAATACAAACAGAACTAACCAGCCAATGACCGGTACCAGATAGAGAAGCGCCCACGCACCTGAACGGTCAGTATCGTGCAGACGACGAACGCACAGAGCAATGACCGGAATGATTGTTGCTGCCAGGTAAATGAGAGAAAGGAATGGAAACTCTAAACCTAAAATCAATTGAATGACATTGATAATAGTGCCGACGATGGCGTTAATCAGAGTAAACATCCAGTACTCTTTACGACGTGCACGACCAGAGAAACCAACATAATTTTTTAATACGGCTAAATACCACTGCATAAAAACATCCCTTTAATTAAAAGTTGCGAAAGTCTATTCCGGAGATGGAGTAAATGCTATTCGTATCTTTCTTTTTCGGATGTTATAAAGGTTTTGATATTTAAGATAAATACATGGCCGTTTTTTATATGTAATTTATATAACGACATTGAAATAATTTAAATAAACATTAGTAGATTATTTATTCATCAACATGATGATAAAAGCCGGATGAGTCAGACATCCGGCGAGGAGATTTGTTTTAAGGTTCCAGTTTCGGATCTGGTCCAAAGCGGTTTTCGCCTGGCGTACCTGCCTGGCAGTTAAAGACGATGATAATCAGCCAGCCGATAAACGGAATTAAGAACAGCAGTGCCCACCACGCCGAGCGGTCGGTGTCGTGCAGGCGGCGGAACTGAACTGCCCACCATGGTAAAAACACCAGAATACCGTAGATTGTCGTCAGGATGCCTTCGCCACCGGCGCGTTGCCAGCCTAACATTTTATCCAGCAGCCCCAGCACGAACGTAAAGATGATGTTGACCAGAATAAACATCCAGTACTCTTTGCGCCGCGCACGGCCCCGGAAACCGACATAATTTTTTAGTACTTTCAGATACCAGTCCATTTTTGCCTCAATTTTGCTCAATCACTTGTTTTTAAAGCAGCAAATTAAGAATAGACGTGAATGAAATGGCAGTAAATATTATCTCGATGAATTAATAAGGCGCTGTGAAGGATAAGGGCAAGCGCAAAATTGCCAGATGCGCTACGCTTATCTGGCCTGCGCGGTCATTGCAACATATTGAATATAAATGTTTTGTAGGTTTGATAAGGCGTTTACGCCGCATCCGACATGAACAACACGCACTTAGCTAATTATCAGAGGCACCTCGTAAGGTGCCTTTTTTTAACCGAAGCGAACATCTCGTCCATGCGGTTCATCGAGATCCTGCCACGGACCAATTGAAATAATCCCCGTAGGGTTGATGGTCTTATGGCTGCGGAAGTAATGATTACGGATGTGATCGAAATTGACGGTTTCGGCAATTCCCGGCATCTGGTAGATATCGCGCAGGAAGCCATACAGATTCAGGTAATCGCTGATGCGGTGCTTATCACACTTGAAGTGGGTCACATACACTGGATCAAAACGCACCAGCGTGGTCCACAGGCGAATATCGGCTTCGGTTAGCTGGTTGCCGGTCAGGTAACGGTGCTGACCTAAAATCTGTTCCAGTCGCGCCAGCGATTCAAACACTTTCGCCACCGCCTCGTCGTAGGCTTGCTGGCTGGTGGCAAAACCGGCTTTATACACGCCATTGTTAACGGTGTCGTAAATCCAGCCATTAAGTTCGTCAATTTTCGTTTGCAGGGCTGAAGGGTAGTAATCTCCAGCTTTCGCACCCAGCGCATCAAACGCGGTATTAAACATGCGGATGATTTCCGCTGATTCGTTGCTGACAATGGTGTGGTTCTTCTTGTCCCAGAGTACGGGAACAGTAACTCGTCCGCTGTAGTGTGGATCGGCGTGGAGATAAAGCTGATACAGAAATTCATGTTGATAGAGCGTATCGCCGGTTGCTCCCGGAAAACTGTCATCAAAGGTCCAGCCGTTTTCCAGCATTAACGGGTTCACTACGGAAACGGAAATAAACGGTTCCAGCCCTTTGAGTTTACGCATGATCAGCGTGCGGTGCGCCCACGGGCAGGCGAGTGAAACATAGAGATGATAACGATCTTTCTCTGCGGCAAAACCGCCTTTGCCAGTGGGGCCTGGCGCGCCATCGGCAGTGAGCCAGTTACGAAATGCGGAAGCTGAACGTTGAAATTTACCGCCGGTGGATTTGGTGTCGTACCAGGTGTCATGCCAGACGCCGTCAATCAGTTGACCCATTTTTCTCTCCTCCAATAGCAAAAACGAGGAGCGTTTCTCCTCGTTTGAGACTGATGGCAAACGCAAAACTGCCTGATGCGCTATGCTTATCAGGCCTACGAGGTTTCTGCAATGTATTGAATTTGCATGTTTTTGTAGGCCGGATAAGGCGTTCACGCCGCATCCGGCATGAACAACGTGCACTTTGTCAACAATCTGAAACGAGGAGCGTTTCTCCTCGTTTGAGACTGATGGCAAACGCAAAACTGCCTGATGCGCTATGCTTATCAGGCCTACGAGGTTTCTGCAACGTATTGAATTTGCATGTTTTTGTAGGCCGGACAAGGCGTTCACGCCGCATCCGGCATGAACAACGCGCACTTTGTCAACAATCTGAAACGAGGAGTGTTCCCCCTCGTTTTTTATCGTTAAGTATAGCGCGTACTTACCACTTTTTATTCAACAGACGGTCGATGCTATACGCGCCCGGACCGGTAATCGCCAGCAGCAGGAATCCGCCAGAAATAGTCAGGTTTTTCATAAACATCAGCGAGTTCATGCCTTCTGCAAAATTGCTGTGAAATAAAAATGCCGTCAGCAGCGTAAAGCCCGCAGTAAACAGGGCAGTGGTACGTGTCAGGAAACCAAACAGGATTGCCAGACCACCACCAAACTCAAGCAGAATCACCAGTGGCAGCATAAAGCCTGGGACACCCATCGCTTCCATATATTGTTGCGTACCCGCGTAGCCAGTAATTTTTCCCCAACCTGCCGTAATAAACAGAATCGGCATTAAAATGCGTGCGACCAGTACCCCAACATCTTCTAATTTTTTCATCTTACTCTCCACTGCGCCGCTCAGGCTGCTGATTGTTTTTTTGTGCAAGGGCGCGGTATTAGCGTCGTTGCTTTCGATGGAGAGAATCATAAACGTGGCGAAGCGTGATTGTTAGCAAGGAAAACTGTCAAATATTTTCAAAAAATTTGAGGAATAAGGCCGGAATGTCTCCGGCCAGAGAGGAAGTTAACCGCGAAGCTGTTGTTGCTTGAGGGTTGTTTTCACCAGACGCCAGGCGCTCCATACACCAAAACCGCGTCTGGCCCAGCGGACCAGCATATTGGGATGACGAATCGTCCAGATAGCCATCACACTACTGCCAACCAGCGCCCAGGAGCGCAGACTCAGCAGCATATTCCAGCGACGATCATAAGCGCCTGTCGCCTCCAGCCATTCACGACGACTGGCGGAAAGATCCAGCCGTTGTTGCTGGATCTGGCTAAGCAGTTGCGCCTTACGTCGTTCACGTTCGACTTTACTGCTCACGGGACTCCTCCTCGAGCAGTTGCCGATCGTTTGCCAGCTCATGGCGCGTATGGCGCAGTAAGGTGGATTTACGCGATTTACGTAACGTCCAGATACCGCCAATGAGTGCCAGTAGCAGCAACACCACGGTGGTGGCAATCATCGCATTCAGGCGATATTGCGGATCAACCGCCCAGATAATCAGCACCATCAGGCTCATAAGACCAAATGCAGCGAAAAGCATCGTCAGGCCCAGCATCAGTAAAAGCTGAAAGAGATTGGCTTTTTCCTCTTCCAGCTCCACCACCGCCAGCCGCAGACGTGTCTCCACCATTTCAACCATGATGGAAACAATTCGCTGCCCGATGCCCAGAACGCTTTTACCGGGCCCTTGCGCGTGATGAGTGTCCGCCATAATTAACGACGCGACAGCAGAACGCCGAGCACTACACCGATTGCAGCGCCAATGCCCACGCCCGTCCACGGATTTTCACGCACATACTCATCGGCACGCGCCGCCGCGACACGGGTTTGTTTGGCAATGGCATCACCGGTTTCACCCAGGCGATAACGGCTCTGTTTCAGTGCCTGCTCCGCTTTGCTACGAATCTTACTCAACTCTTCTTTCGACTTCTCGCCAGATGAGCTAAGCACCTCTTCCAGCGTATCGGAAAGGGATTTCAACTCAGCACGCAGATGTTCCGTAGTGTGTTCTTTCGACATAGTTTTCTCCAGGTGAGTAAGTAGTGACTATTGTGAGTTAGTAGTCGCGCGCTTCCAGCTTTTTCAGCTCTTCCTGCGCTTCTGCCAGTTTCCGTTCGCGTTTGGCAATCTTATCGGCATCGCCTTTTTGCTTCGCCTCGGCTAAATCTTGCTGGCGTTCCGCCACCTCATCTTTCTGCTTTGCGATTTTCTTCTGATGATCGGCACGCAGCTGGCTATCTGAACAGTTGGCCCGGACTTCACTCAGGGCTTTATTCAGACCGTCAATACGATTCTGGTTTTGGTGTTTTTCGGCATAGCTGATCTCCTTAAGGATATTTTGCTCCTTTTCCTGACACAGGGTAGTGGCATAACTACCGGTACTAAGAGCAAAAAGAGAAACAGCTAAAGCGATGCGGTATTTCATTCTTGAACCTTCCATTGTGATTCGGACCTATTACAAAGGAACGATTGTCCAGACAACGAAGCGGTAGTGTTAACCACCGCCTCATTAATCATAGACAGTTACGGTGAAATCACCAAAGTGAGTGATCTGTTTCGGATAACAGGAAGTTATCCGAAGCGATGAGAGTTATCCCGCAATCGGGTTAGCCACTGCATAGCCTGACTATTATTGTCCTGCTGCGCAATGATGTAGCCATGGGGCAATGTTCTGTCGAGAACCGCTTTTGCTGCGGCACTCTGGTCGCTGGAGTCAAACGTAATTAACAGAGTGTCGTTTTTAGGGGTGATGCTTTTGAAAGGGATGCCGTGAGCGTCAAGGTGATGCCAGATTGAAAAACCGTCTGGCATCGTTGTGCCTTGATGAACGGCACGAATCGCCAGCGTAGACTCTTGCTGGCGAACCGCGGACCAGGCCAGCAACAGCGTGCCGACCAGAAGTAAAACAGCGCCGGACCAGGTTAGCTGGCGAAGCGACATGCGAGGTATTAGCATCCCTTACCCCCGATTTCCATATTTCTTTTTCCATAACACGACCAGAGAACCTGCCAGGCCAAACACCAGCAGCACCACCGGGAGCAGCATCAGGCATGACATCAGCTGGTCCTCGTACTTTAAAAATACCGGCGTTTTGCCGAGCATGTAACCCAGAGTTGTCAGGATTAATACCCACAGCAGACCGCTCATCCAGTTGAAGAACTGAAAGCGCGCGTTATTCAGCCCTGATAACCCGGCAATCGTCGGCAGCAGTGTTCTGACAAACGCAATAAAGCGACCAATTAACAGCGCCGATAAACCGTGTTTATGAAAAAGATGGTGTGCGCGTTGATGATAATGCGCGGGTAAATGAGATAGCCAGTTTTGTACGGTGCGGGTATTGCCCAGCCATCGCCCCTGAATATAGCTGACCCAGCAGCCGAGGCTGGCGGCAACGGTCAGTAGCAGAATCGTTTGCGGATAGCCCATCGCGCCTTTCGCAATCAATACGCCGACCAACACCAGTAAACTGTCGCCCGGTAAAAAGGCCGCCGGAAGCAAGCCGTTTTCAAGGAACAAAATTACAAATAAAACAAAATAGAGCATGCCAATCATCGACGGATTGGCCAGGGTTTCAAAATCCTGCGCCCACAGGGCTTGCAGCAATTGGGTCAAAAGTTCCATTCATTATTCCTGGTGAATCGGTTAACGCCACGCTGGTTTTAAAAGATGCACTACCGCAATGTTATTGCTGTTTTGGTATGTTCTGCGGGTTTGATACATCAACACAGCCTGAACTATTCCCTGTTAAATCGTGAGATAAGAAAGCATTCAAAAGCATAAATTCAAATTGAATCTAATTGTAACAAAGGTCAACGTTGTTCGTTATCAAAATTACATGTCCGTGGTGTCTGATTTTGCTGAATGCAGGGGAGGGTGGCGAGAGGATTTACACAGGCTGACACTTTATACTTTTCGCTTACCGACGAGGCAAACAGGCGCGTCGTTGCGCCTGCCGAATGGGGATTTCATTTGCTGCCGCTGGTGGCCGTATCAAGATGCACAACGGGATTTTCGGCGAACAGATAGCGGTCGGCATTGAACTCGAAATCGTCGCTGGTTTCGTTAAATAACATGATCTTGGTGTTTTCCAGATGCTGCCACATTGCCAGCTTCGCGGCATGGGGATCTTTACGAATTAACGCTTTGAGGATCTGATCGTGGTCATCGCACCAGTTATCGACAGTACGGGCATCAATATGCTCGTGCAGTTTTTTCCAGTATGGGTTATGGCTACGTTGGGTCCACATTTTTTCAACGATGGCTGCCAGGGCGGAGTTCTGCGTCGCCAGGGCAACCTGAATATGGAACTGCAAATCCCATTCGGAATCACGGAAGCATTGTTCGCCGCGCGCCTGCTCCTGGATGGCCATCAGTTTCATGATGTCCTGTTTGGTTACCTGGGTCGCTGCGAACTCGGCAATATTACTTTCGATGAGCTGACGTGCCTGAAGCAGCTCAAACGGACCGTAATTGGCGAATTCCATATTAGTGTCAGCCGACTGCTGATGGCGCGGCTGGTTGGAAACCACATGAATACCCGAGCCTTTACGCACCTCTACATAGCCTTCAACTTCAAGCATGATGATGGCTTCACGAACCACGGTGCGACTGACGTTTTTTTCATCGGCAATAAAGCGCTCAGCAGGCAGTTTATCACCCACCAGATAGACGCCCTGTTCGATGCGCTCTTTCAGATCAGCGGCAAGTTGTTGATACAAACGGCGTGGTTCAGTGATTTCCATATGCGCTCCAGGCATGATACGGCAGACTATATTTGTTATACCACTTTTGCGAGTTTAGCTCTACTCGCAGTGATGAAAAAGCCGCCTGAGAAGGCGGCTTTGAAGGGAAACTAAAACTTACACGAAGCCTTAATGTTGCGGTGCGGGATCGTTATGTGATTCCTGCGCCACCTCAATCGCCGGTTTGTTCTGCAACACGGTCCAGATAACCAGCGCACCCAGCAGGTCGAATACTGCCAGAACTGCGAACAGCGGGCTGAAGCCGATGGTGTCAGCCAGTGCACCGACTACCAGTGCAAACAGCGTACTTGCCAGCCATGCGGACATCCCGGTTAAACCGTTCGCCGTCGCCACTTCGTTACGACCGAACACGTCAGAAGAGAGCGTAATCAGTGCGCCAGACAGGGCCTGGTGAGCAAAACCACCGATACACAGCAGCATAATCGCGACATACGGGTTAGTGAACAGACCGATCATACCTGGGCCAATCATCAGCACCGCACCCAGCGTTACTACCATCTTACGGGAAACGATCAGGTTCACGCCAAACCAACGCTGGAACAGCGGCGGCAGGTAACCACCGAGGATACAACCAAGGTCAGCAAACAGCATTGGCATCCAGGCGAACATCGCGATCTCTTTCAGGTTAAAGCCGTAAACTTTAAACATGAACAGCGGGATCCACGCGTTAAAAGTACCCCAGGCAGGTTCAGCCAGGAAACGCGGTAGCGCGATACCCCAGAACTGACGGTTACGCAGGATCTGACCAACGGACATTTTCTTCGCTGTGTCAACCTGGTGCTGGGCTTCCTGACCATTAATAATGTAGTCACGTTCTTCATCGGTCAGATGTTTTTGGTCGCGCGGATGCTTGTAGAAAATCAGCCATGCCATCGCCCAGATAAAGCTCAACGCACCGGAGATGATAAATGCCATCTGCCAGCTGTGCATCACGATTGCCCATACCACCAGCGGCGGCGCAATCATCGCACCAATCGAAGAACCTACGTTAAAGTAGCCGACCGCGATGGAACGCTCTTTTGCCGGGAACCATTCGGAACTGGCTTTCAGACCCGCCGGGATCATCGCCGCCTCTGCAGCACCTACCGCACCACGAGCAACCGCCAGGCCACCCCAGCTACCTGCCAGCGCGGTTGCGCCACAGAACACAGCCCACAGTACAGCAAACATTGCGTAACCGATTTTCGTACCCAGCACATCCAGTACATAACCTGCTACCGGTTGCATGACCGTATAAGCAGCAGAATAGGCTGCGATGATATAGGAATACTGTTGGGTGGAGATGTTTAACTCTTCCATCAGAGTTGGCGCAGCTGCCGCCACAGTGTTACGCGTCAGGTAACCAAGCACGGTGCCGAGCGTCACCAGTGCGATCATATACCAACGTAACCCTTTAATTTTACGCATGTAAAACCTCATCGTTTTGTTATATCCGCAGGAAGCGCGGCCATCATCCCGCCAGAGGCTGAAGATGTTAGTTACGACCGGGTAACCGAAAAAAAACCGGCACGCCCCGAACGTTGCCATGAAAGTTTCGTGCTAATTCGGCTTCCGTACCGGTTAACCCGATTCATCTAACAAATGAATGAATCGGCAATTTGCATTCCGTCGACTTATGATTTGCGACGGCAGAAAGATAACTTGTCATACAACTTTAAAAGGTGAGAGCCATCACAAATGTGGGAATATTTGTAGGGACATTACCTGATGACAGCGAGGCCAGTACTGGCGCGGCTTGCAGCGAGATTTACCACTTTGAGAGTAATTTTTTTAACTACGTTTATTGATCTATCTCACGAAAATATCTTCGGACTCTGGAAATTGGTGTGATAACTTTGTCAGCATCGCACCATAAGCAAGCTAGCTCACTCGTTGAGAGGAAGACGAAAATGACTCCGTTTATGACTGAAGATTTCCTGTTAGATACCGAATTTGCCCGCCGTCTGTATCACGACTACGCAAAAGACCAGCCGATTTTCGATTACCATTGCCATTTGCCGCCGCAGCAGATTGCGGAAGACTATCGTTTTAAAAACCTGTATGACATCTGGCTGAAAGGTGATCACTACAAATGGCGTGCTATGCGCACTAATGGCGTGGCTGAGCGTCTGTGTACCGGTGATGCGTCTGACCGTGAAAAATTTGACGCCTGGGCGGCGACCGTTCCGCACACTATCGGCAACCCGTTATACCACTGGACGCACCTCGAACTGCGTCGTCCATTTGGTATTACCGGCAAATTGCTTTCCCCGTCTACCGCTGACGAAATCTGGAACGAATGTAACGAACTGCTGGCGCAGGATAATTTCTCTGCGCGCGGCATCATGCAGCAGATGAACGTGAAAATGGTCGGCACCACCGACGATCCGATCGATTCTCTGGAGCATCACGCAGAGATCGCCAAAGACGGCTCTTTCACCATTAGAGTGCTGCCGAGCTGGCGTCCGGACAAAGCCTTCAACATCGAACAGGCGACCTTTAACGACTACATGGCGAAGCTGGGCGAAGTTTCCGATACCGACATTCGCCGCTTTGCTGACCTGCAAACTGCCCTGACTAAACGTCTGGATCACTTCGCCGCTCACGGCTGTAAAGTGTCTGACCACGCGCTGGACGTGGTGATGTTTGCTGAAGCGAACGAAGCGGAACTGGACAGCATTCTGGCGCGCCGTCTGGCAGGCGAAACCCTGAGCGAGCACGAAGTGGCACAGTTCAAAACTGCGGTGCTGGTGTTCCTTGGTGCCGAATACGCACGTCGCGGCTGGGTACAGCAGTACCACATCGGCGCACTGCGTAATAACAACCTGCGTCAGTTCAAACTGCTGGGGCCGGATGTAGGTTTTGATTCCATCAACGACCGTCCGATGGCAGAAGAGCTGTCTAAGTTGCTGAGCAAGCAGAACGAAGAAAACCTGCTGCCGAAAACCATTCTCTACTGCCTGAACCCACGCGATAACGAAGTGCTGGGCACCATGATCGGTAACTTCCAGGGCGAAGGTATGCCGGGCAAAATGCAGTTCGGTTCCGGCTGGTGGTTTAACGATCAGAAAGACGGTATGGAACGTCAGATGACCCAACTGGCGCAGCTCGGTCTGCTGAGCCGCTTTGTCGGTATGCTGACTGACAGCCGTAGCTTCCTGTCATACACCCGTCACGAATACTTCCGCCGCATTCTGTGCCAGATGATTGGCCGCTGGGTGGAAGCGGGCGAAGCACCGGCGGACATCAACCTGCTGGGCGAGATGGTGAAAAATATTTGCTTTAACAATGCGCGTGACTACTTCGCCATTGAACTGAACTAAGGTCTGGGGTTGATATGCAATACATCAAGATCCATGCGCTGGATAACGTCGCGGTTGCTTTAGCAGATTTGGCGGAAGGCATAGAAGTCAGTGTCGATAACCAGACTGTTACGCTGCGCCAGGATGTTGCTCGTGGACATAAATTTGCGTTAACGGATATCGCAAAAGGGGCCAACGTCATTAAATATGGCCTGCCGATTGGTTATGCATTGGCGGATATTGCGGCGGGGGAACACGTTCACGCCCACAATACGCGCACGAATCTGAGCGATCTGGATCAGTATCGCTATCAACCTGATTTTCAGGATCTGCCTGCGCAAGCGGCAGATCGTGAAGTGCAGATCTATCGTCGCGCGAACGGCGATGTCGGGGTGCGTAATGAGCTGTGGATCCTGCCAACCGTGGGCTGTGTCAACGGCATCGCGCGGCAGATCCAGAACCGTTTCCTGAAAGAGACCAACAACGCCGAAGGTACTGACGGCGTGTTCCTCTTCAGCCACACCTACGGCTGCTCACAGCTGGGCGACGATCACATCAATACCCGCACCATGCTGCAAAATATGGTGCGCCACCCGAACGCGGGCGCAGTGCTGGTGATTGGTCTGGGCTGTGAAAACAACCAGGTTGCCGCATTCCGTGAAACGTTGGGCGATATCGATCCTGAACGCGTTCATTTCATGATCTGCCAACAGCAGGATGATGAGATCGAAGCCGGGATCGAGCATTTGCATCAGCTGTATAACGTGATGCGCAACGACAAGCGTGAGCCAGGCAAACTCAGCGAACTGAAGTTTGGTCTGGAGTGCGGTGGTTCTGACGGTCTTTCTGGTATTACTGCTAACCCGATGCTGGGGCGTTTCTCTGACTACGTGATTGCTAACGGCGGTACTACCGTACTGACCGAAGTGCCGGAGATGTTTGGCGCAGAGCAGTTGCTGATGGACCATTGCCGCGACGAAGCAACGTTTGAAAAACTGGTCACTATGGTCAACGACTTCAAACAGTACTTTATTGCCCATGACCAGCCGATCTATGAAAACCCATCGCCGGGGAACAAAGCGGGCGGTATCACCACGCTGGAAGACAAATCACTTGGCTGTACCCAGAAAGCGGGTTCCAGCGTCGTGGTTGACGTGCTGCGTTACGGCGAGCGTCTGAAAACGCCGGGGCTGAACTTGTTAAGTGCGCCGGGTAACGATGCCGTAGCGACCAGCGCCCTGGCGGGTGCGGGCTGCCATATGGTGCTGTTCAGTACTGGTCGTGGCACGCCGTATGGTGGATTTGTGCCGACGGTGAAAATCGCCACCAACAGTGAACTGGCGGCGAAGAAAAAACACTGGATCGACTTTGACGCGGGTCAGCTGATCCACGGTAAAGCGATGCCGCAGTTGCTGGAAGAATTTATCGACACCATCGTTGAGTTTGCCAACGGTAAGCAAACCTGCAACGAGCGTAACGACTTCCGCGAACTGGCGATCTTTAAAAGCGGCGTAACGCTATAAAGTCGAAATGAGTTGTTAATAAAAAACGGCGTTTCATAATGTGAAGCGCCGTTTGCTTTTCCATACCTGCTAAGGATTTATCATGACCGCGTATTGGCTGGCCCAGGGCGTGGGTGTCATCGCCTTTCTGATTGGTATCACAACATTTTTCAATCGTGACGAACGTCGCTTCAAAAAGCAGCTTTCGGTCTATAGCGCCGTTATTGGCGTACATTTTTTTCTTCTGGGCACCTATCCCGCTGGTGCCAGTGCCATCCTTAATGCCATTCGTACATTGATTACCTTACGCACGCGCAGCTTATGGGTAATGGCGATTTTTATTGTGCTGACTGGCGGAATTGGCCTCGCGAAGTTCCATCATCCTGTCGAACTATTGCCGGTTATCGGCACGATTGTCAGTACCTGGGCGCTATTCCGCTGTAAAGGGCTGACCATGCGCTGCGTAATGTGGTTTTCAACGTGTTGCTGGGTGATTCACAACTTCTGGGCGGGGTCGATAGGCGGCACGATGATTGAGGGGAGTTTTCTGCTGATGAATGGCCTGAATATCATTCGTTTTTGGCGTATGCAGAGAAGGGGAATTGATCCGTTTAAAGTAGAGAAAACAACCCCTTCCGCCGTAGACGAAAGGGGCTAAGTATTAGTTACGCAGGGCGCTATTTGCCAGACGATCGTCTTCCGCCTGGCAAGCTGCTGCAGTGAACAGCACGTCAGTTGAAGAGTTCAGCGCGGTTTCGCAAGAGTCCTGCAATACGCCGATGATAAAGCCGACGGCAACCACCTGCATGGCGATATCGTTCGAAATACCGAACATATTACAGGCCAGCGGGATCAGCAGCAGAGAACCACCTGCCACGCCGGACGCACCACAGGCGCACAGAGAAGCAACTACGCTCAACAGCAGCGCCGTTGGTAGATCCACCGGAATACCCAGCGTATTAACCGCAGCCAGCGTCAACACGGTAATGGTGATTGCTGCGCCCGCCATATTGATCGTTGCACCTAGCGGAATAGAAACGGAATAGGTATCACGATCCAGATTCAGCTTTTCACACAGCGCCATATTCACCGGAATGTTCGCCGCAGAGCTGCGGGTGAAGAAGGCGTACACGCCGCTTTCGCGCAGGCACAGCAGCACCAGCGGGAACGGGTTACGACGAATTTTCCACCATACCAGCAGCGGGTTAACCACCAACGCCACCAGCAACATACAGCCAACCAGCACCACCAGCAGTTGCGCGTAGCCCCACAGGGTGGAGAAACCGGTGGTTGCCAGCGTTGAAGCTACCAGACCAAAAATACCGATTGGTGCGAAACGAATGACCAGTTTCACCATAAAGGTGACGGCATTCGACATATCATTGACCAGGTTTTTAGTGGTTTCGTTACCGTGACGCAGTGCAAAACCGAGGCCAATTGCCCACACCAGAATCCCGATGTAGTTACCTTTCAGCAACGCGTCGATGGGGTTGGAAACCATGCTCATTACCAGCCCACGCATCACTTCTACAATGCCTGACGGTGGCGAAATATCACTCGCGCTACTGGACAAGTGCAGGGTAGAAGGGAAGGCAAAGCTGAAGACTACCGCGGCCAGAGCAGCAGAGAAGGTGCCCAGCAGATAGAGGAACAGAATAGGGCGAATGTTGGTTTTCTGCCCGTGCTGGTGGTTAGCAATAGATGCCATTACCAGCATCAGCACCAGAATCGGCGCTACAGCTTTCAGGGCACCAACGAACAAAGTACCTAACAGACCGACAGCTTCAGCCGCCGGTTTTGAGATCCATGCCAGAAGAATCCCCAGAACAAGGCCGACCAGGATTTGTTTTACCAGGCTGCCATGAGCCAGACGCCGGAATAGCCCCGGTGAACGTTGCGTAGTCATTTTTCGATCCTTTCATTGTGTTGTCGCACATCCCTGGTGCGTTCTGTCGACGCATCTTTCAGGATGTAACAAAGTGTTTGCAAGGTCGAGTATAAGGAAAGTTACAGCTTCGGGAAGCGAAAAATGCTGGATTTTAAAGAGAGGTCATATTTTGCAACTTAATGGTTACATTTGTTTGACATAAAAATAAAGCCCAACGTGCGGCTTCCAGACTGATGACAACGTCAAAAAAGTACTCGGTCAGTCCCCTCTCCCTGGAAGAGAGAGGGAGAAAACGGTGCTCATGTTGATGACAAGGTACACGGCTTAGGCAGATTAAAAATCATCCCACCCGCTGCTTATCATGCCGATAATTCACCCAGGCGTTGATAATAAACGTCATCACCAGAATGCCAAACACCACACCCAGCGAAACGGCGATCGGAATATGGTAGAAGTCGACAATCAGCATCTTGATACCGATAAACACCAGAATCACTGCCAGACCATATTTGAGCATCGAGAAACGTTCTGCTACGCCCGCCAGCAGGAAATACATCGCACGCAGGCCGAGGATCGCAAACAGGTTTGAGGTCAGCACAATAAACGGATCGGTGGTAACAGCGAAGATAGCCGGAATGCTATCCACGGCGAAAATCACGTCGCTCAACTCCACCAGAATCAGTACCAGCATCAGCGGCGTGGCATACAACAAACCATTCTTACGCACAAAGAAATGCTCGTTGTCGATGGTGTCGGTCATGCGCAAATGACCGCGCAGCCAGCGCACCAGCGGCTTGTCACCAATACCTGATTCATCTTCATGAGCCAGCGCCATCTTCACGCCAGTAAACAGCAGGAAGGCACCGAAG
The DNA here is from genome assembly GCF_030295215.1 of Escherichia sp. KS167_9B. Classification (NCBI taxonomy): domain Bacteria; kingdom Pseudomonadati; phylum Pseudomonadota; class Gammaproteobacteria; order Enterobacterales; family Enterobacteriaceae; genus Escherichia; species Escherichia sp. KS167_9B. Next base: position 3,794,499 of record NZ_AP025754.1, on the reverse strand, counting down.
ATATACAGGATCCAGTCGAACTGCGAAATCAGCCAGCTGCCAGTGAAGATCATGATGGTACGCAGAACAATCGCCCCGAGTACGCCATACACGAGCACGCGGCGTTGTAATGCCGCCGGAACAGAGAAATAGCTGAACAACATCAGCCAGACGAAGACGTTATCGACCGCCAGTGATTTCTCAATCAGATAACCCGTGAGGAAGGCCAATGCCTGAGGGTCCGCGACTTCGCGCCCCTGTGTCTGCGCCAGATACCACCAGAAAGCGGCATTAAACAATAACGACAGTGTCACCCAGACCAGCGACCAGGCCGCAGCCTGTTTCATGGTCATGGCATGTGCCCCGCGACGCCCCTGCAACAACAGGTCGATAGCCAGCATAATGACGACAACAACAGCGAATCCGCCCCATAGCAACGGCGTGCCGACAGTATTCATAGAAGTTCCTTACACATAAAAAAACGGCCAACGTCGGAAGACGTCAGCCGCTGCTTTTTATGCATAGACCTCGCCTTCCGGCAAGGTCTCACTTACAACAAAAAAGGAATACGTCTGCGTATTCCTTTCGGGTTGCCCGGTGACCGGATGTGGTTTTTCACACATCGTAATGACGATCGACCGGCAATGAAGTTACTCCCCTTTGCAGGTAACAAAGTATGACAGACCATTCGGTCAGTCAATGGTCTGTTACATCCCTTTTACACTGTTTTACTTTGGCTATTATAGTTTTACGCTATCTGCCGGAAAAATCACCCCGGTCTGGCGGCGGATCTCGGTCAGCAGCCTGGCGGTGATACGACTGACCGCCAGCCCTGGATGATCTACCAGATGTTCATCCACCAGGGTAGCGAACAGCTCTGCTTCGTACAGCATGGTATTAATATGCTGCGGTTGGGTAAGATCCTGCATCTGGCTGCCGCGCGGCACATAGCAAACTTTCTGGCATTCAGACAGTTTTTCAATCACCAGCGATCCCGCTTCGCCCTGAATCTCACTTGCCAGCACAGAATCACTGACCTTTGAGTGCTGCAAGGTAACGCTGAAATCACCGTAATCCATCACCACCACGCCGTGGGCATCCACACCACTTGCCAGCAAACTGGCGGTTGCCTGCACGCTTTTCGGTTCACCAAATAACGCCACCGCCGACGCCAGACAGTAAAAGCCGATATCCATAATTGAACCGTTGGAGAATGCCGGATTGAAGGTGTTGGGATTCTCGCCGTCCAGATAACGTTGATATCGCGAGGAATATTGGCAATAGTTGAAAAAGACTTTACGCAATTTGCCAACTTTCGGCAGTACCTGGCGTAACAAATGGAAATTCGGCAGGCTGGCGGTTTTAAATGCCTCAAACAGCACCACCTGATTTTCCCGCGCACAGGCAATGGCGGCATCCACTTCCGCCAGATTCGACGCCAGCGGTTTCTCGCAAATCACATGAATTTTATGGCTAAGGAAAAGTTGTGTCTGGGAAAAGTGCAGGGCATTCGGGCTGGCAATATACACCGCGTCAATAGCATCACTTTCTGCCATCGCTTCCAGCGACGTAAACAGATGCTCGACAGAAAAATCATTGGCGAAGTGCTGGGCCTTTTCAAGGCTGCGGGAATAGACAGCGGTTAACTTGTATTTACCGCTCTCATGGGCGGCCTCGACGAACTGGCGGGTGATCCAGTTCGTGCCAATCACAGCGAAACGTATCATAACGCGTGGATACTCCATAAAGGGATTCTGCCGTCAATGTAGCACGCCTTTTTCATCTTCGACGTGCGCAGATACGCATTATTCTTTCGCCGGACAGCCATGCTCGCTAAACGGCCCAATCATGACCGACGGCCCGAGATATTTCGGCTGTCGATGGAGGATTTTCGCGTCAATCACTGCGCTGACGCGAGCGAGTTTCTCCCGCAGCTGAGTATAAAAACCATGTTTCATATTCAGGTCTGGTGCGTTAAACCCGATGGCATCGATGCCGTACTGTTTTGCCAGCCAGATGGCGCGTTGGTTATGAAATTCTTGCGAAATAATAGTGATATGGCTTTCACCAAACACCTTTTTGGCACGCACCACCGAATCAAGCGTTGAGAATCCGGCATAGTCGCAGAAGATGACTTTTGCGGGTACGCCTTTAGCGATCAAAGCCTGCTGCATGCCTGAGGCTTCATCGTAATTTTTACGTCCGTTATCGCCGCTCACTAGTAGCCATTTCACTTTTCCGGCGTGGTACAACTCTGCGGCGGTATCAATGCGTCGGGTAAAGTAGCGATTACCCGGCCTCGCCCCCAACAATAAACCCACGTTGCGTGTTGGAACGGCGTTAACATCGTTCCAGGTCAGCTGTTTGCTGGCGTTGACCATTGCGCGATCGGCGATAAAAATTGTCGCTCCTGCCACAAGTAACAGTAAGCAGGCAATCTTTAGAGTCCGGCGAGAAAAACAAACGCGGCGAAAAAGGCGGGCAAATGCGCGCAGCATGGTCGTTATCCTTAACGAAAGGGGGGGAGGTCGATTTTAGGCGCTAAAGGAGGAAAAGATAACGCCTGACATCATTTTCAGATTTTGTCCTGCCCAAGCGACAACTGCGTTAGCCACAGCCGGGTGTCGAACTCAAGCTGGTGGTACTGCGGTTCCATATGACAGCACAACTGGTAAAACGCTTTGTTGTGCTCTTTCTCCTTCAGGTGCGCCAACTCGTGCACCACGATCATGCGCAAAAACGGTTCCGGCGCGTTGCGAAACACGGTAGCGACGCGGATCTCTGCTTTTGCTTTCAGCTTGCCGCCCTGCACACGCGAAACAGCGGTATGTAACCCGAGCGCGTTTTTCAGCACATGGATCTTGTTGTCATACATCACTTTATTGATCGGTGGAGCATTACGCAGAAACTGATTTTTCAGATCCTGAGTATATTGCCAAAGGGCTTTATCGGTGGCGTAGTCGTGTGTTCCCGGATAGCGTTTTGCCAGCACATCGCCCAGACGCTGTTCATTAATCAGCGTGCGCACCTGGGAAAGCAACTGTTCGGGATAACCCTGAAGATAAGTAAGATTGCTCATAACCGCCCACGAAAAAGAGAAAAAGGGTATACTCACGCACCCTTTTCAGGGGCAACGTCGAAATTTTATCATTCAGGAGGGCCGATGAGCCACTTAGACAACGGTTTCCGTTCACTGACACTACAACGTTTTCCGGCGACGGATGACGTTAACCCGCTACAGGCGTGGGAAGCGGCAGATGAATATTTGCTGCAACAGTTGGACGACACAGAAATCCGCGGCCCGGTGTTAATCCTGAATGATGCCTTTGGGGCGTTAAGTTGTGCGCTGGCGGAACATAAGCCGTACAGCATTGGCGACTCATACATCAGCGAACTGGCGACGCGCGAGAATTTACGCCTCAACGGGATTGATGAATCGAGCGTGAAGTTTCTCGACAGCACCGCTGACTACCCGCAGCAGCCGGGCGTGGTACTGATCAAAGTGCCGAAAACACTGGCATTGCTGGAACAGCAACTGCGCGCATTGCGCAAAGTAGTCACGCCGGATACACGTATTATTGCCGGTGCTAAAGCCCGTGACATTCACACCTCCACGCTGGAACTGTTCGAAAAAGTGCTCGGCCCGACCACCACCACGCTGGCATGGAAGAAAGCGCGCCTGATTAACTGCACTTTCAACGAGCCGCCGCTGGTTGATGCACCGCAAACCGTTAGCTGGAAGCTGGAGGGTACTGACTGGACTATCCACAACCATGCGAATGTCTTCTCACGCACCGGGCTTGATATTGGCGCGCGCTTCTTTATGCAGCATCTGCCAGAGAATCTCGAGGGTGAGGTTGTCGATCTCGGTTGTGGTAACGGCGTTATTGGCCTGACGCTGCTTGATAAAAACCCGCAGGCGAAAGTGGTGTTTGTCGATGAATCACCGATGGCGGTTGCTTCCAGCCGTTTGAATGTTGAAACCAACATGCCAGAGGCGTTGGATCGCTGCGAGTTTATGATCAACAACGCGCTCTCCGGCGTGGAGCCGTTCCGCTTTAATGCTGTGCTCTGCAACCCGCCGTTTCACCAGCAACATGCACTGACCGATAACGTTGCCTGGGAAATGTTCCACCACGCGCGCCGCTGCCTGAAAATCAACGGCGAGCTGTATATCGTTGCCAACCGTCACCTGGATTACTTCCATAAACTGAAGAAAATTTTTGGCAACTGCACCACCATTGCCACAAATAATAAATTTGTGGTGCTGAAAGCGGTGAAGCTGGGGCGTCGTCGGTAAGATTGACAGCTACCTGCCGGATGCGGCGTAAACGCCTTATCCGGCATACGTTCAGCACATTACCCCCAGGTCGGATAAGACGCGGCAAGCGTCGCATCCGGCAATGTCTGCCCAGTTCTGGAATCGCGCTTCCATAAAACAAAAAATCCCTGTCACCATCCTCTACATTCTCTTGTTTAGCGTTTTTCTACGTTTATTCTTCCGTCACACAGATAAATTCATCCGTTGCCAATTTGTCAACGGACGTGATGAAGAATGCACCTGATAACTCAAAAAGAATTGAAAGATGCTGCGGAAAAATACCCGCAACATAAAACGGAGTTGGGGGCTCTGGGGAACACGATTGCTAAGGGATATTTCAAAAAACCTGAGTCATTAAAAGCAGTATTCCCTTCTCTGGATAACTTCAAATATCTGGATAAGCATTATGTTTTCAATGTCGGGGGCAATGAATTACGTGTTGTAGCAATGGTCTTTTTTGAATCGCAAAAGTGCTACATACGTGAAGTTATGACGCATAAAGAATACGATTTCTTTACCGCCGTTCATCGTACTAAGGGGAAAAAATGATTGCGATTGCCGACATCTTGCAAGCAGGAGAAAAGCTAACTGCTGTGGCACCTTTTCTGGCGGGTATTCAGAACGAGGAACAATACACCCAGGCGCTGGAACTGGTAGATCATCTGCTGCTCAACGATCCTGAAAACCCCTTGCTGGATCTGGTGTGTGCCAAAATAACCGCGTGGGAAGAATCAGCGCCCGAATTTGCTGAATTTAATGCCATGGCTCAAGCCATGCCTGGCGGTATAGCTGTGATTCGTACCCTTATGGATCAATATGGTTTAACCCTTTCCGATCTGCCGGAAATTGGCAGTAAATCGATGGTGTCACGCGTTTTGAGCGGGAAGAGGAAATTAACGCTGGAACACGCTAAAAAACTGGCAACGCGATTCGGCATTTCTCCCGCCTTGTTTATTGATTAACGCGACGTGCCGGATGCGTCACATCCGGCACTTCAAATAACGATTTAAATCTCCAGCGCCAACCGTGTTCCCTGGGCAATTGCCCGTCGTGCGTCCAGCTCCATAGCCACATCGCAGCCGCCAATTAAATGCACGGTTTTCCCGCTATCAATGAGCGGTTGCGCCAGCGTGCGGTTTGGCTCCTGCCCCGCGCAGATCACCACATGATCTACCGCCAAAATTTGCGGTTCGCCGTTGATCACCACATGCAGCCCTTCATCATCGATCTTCTGGTAACTTACGCCTGGGATCATTTTTACACCCCGTGAGAGCAGGGTGGTGCGATGGATCCAGCCCGTAGTTTTGCCCAACCCTTGCCCTGGTTTGCTGGCTTTGCGTTGAAGCATCACAATCTGTCGTGGGCTACGGGGGATCTGCATGCCTTGCGGGCTTAACCCACCACCCTGTTGCAGGCTACTGTCGATGCCCCACTCTTTACAAAATTCGGTGATATTCTGGCTGGTGGACTCCCCTGGCTGACTCAAATACATCGCTGTATCAAAGCCAATCCCACCACAACCGACGATGGCGACGTTGTTGCCCACTGGCGCTTTGTCGCGCAGTACGTCGAGATAACTCAACACCTTCGGATGATCGATCCCGTCGATGGGCGGAATGCGCGGTACGATCCCACTGGCGAGGATCGTTTCATCGAACGCCTTTAACTGATCTGCGGTCACGGTGTGATTAAGTTTCAGTGTCACGCCCGTTACTTCGATCATCCGGCGGTAGTAGCGCAATGTTTCGTAAAATTCCTCTTTGCCGGGGATCTGTTTGGCGATATTAAACTGCCCGCCGATCTCGCTATGTGCATCAAACAACGTTACCTGATGACCACGCGCCGCCGCATTGATGGCAAACGCCAGCCCCGCCGGACCTGCGCCGACCACCGCCAGATTTTTTTTCTGCACGGCGGGAAGGATCGGCATTTTGGTTTCGTGGCAGGCGCGAGGATTCACCAGACACGAGGTGACCTTGCCGACAAAGATCTGATCGAGACAGGCCTGATTGCAGCCAATGCAGGTGTTGATCTCATCGGCTCGCCCCGATTGCGCTTTTGACAGCAGCTCCGCATCAGCAAGAAACGGTCGCGCCATCGATACCATATCGGCATCACCGCGCGAGAGAATATCGTCGGCAACCTGCGGATCGTTAATCCGGTTGGTGGTCACCAGCGGCAATGAGACGTGACCTTTCAGTTTGCGTGTGACCCAGCTAAATGCGCCGCGCGGCACTGGCGTGGCGATGGTCGGGATCCGCGCTTCATGCCAGCCTATTCCAGTGTTGATAATGGTTGCGCCCGCCGCTTCAATGGCCTGCGCCAGTTCTACCGTTTCGGTTAAAGTCCCGCCGCCTTCTACCAGGTCGAGCATCGACAGCCGATAGATAATAATGAAGTCGTTGCCGACGCGCTCGCGCACCGCACGCACTACTTCGACGGCAAACCGCATCCGGTTGCGGTAATCGCCGCCCCACTGGTCACTACGCTGGTTGGTGCGCAGAGTCAGAAATTCGTTGATCAAATACCCTTCAGAGCCCATCACTTCGACGCCATCGTATCCGGCCTCCCGCGCCAGTTGCGCGCAGCGGGCGAAATCGTCGATCAGTCGCAGGATCTCTTCATGGGTGAGTTCATGAGGAACGAAACGGTTGATGGGGGCCTGCAACGCGGAGGGCGCTACCAGATGCGGTTGGTAGCTGTAGCGTCCGGTATGCAAAATTTGCAGGGCGATTTTGCCGCCTTCCTGATGTACCGCTTCGGTAATGGTGCGATGGTGCGGGATCTGGCTGACGTCATTGAGCATTGCACCGCCTTCCATGCCAACGCCTGTTAAATCAGGTGCAATACCGCCGCTAACGATCAGCGCCACGCCGTGACGGGCGCGTTCAGCATAAAACGCCGCCAGCCGCTCGGCACCGTCCGGGTATTCCTCCAGCCCGGTGTGCATTGAACCCATCAACACGCGGTTTTTTAACGTGGTAAAACCTAAATCAAGCGGGGCAAACAGCGACGGGTAGCTCATAAAATTGTCCAGTATGTAAAATAATTGTTATGTGGTCGGATGAGTTCTAATTTAGCCGTCGCTGGAGAAAAGGGAAAAGGGGAGTGCGGGGTTTGTGATGGGAATCAAAAAGAATACGCTGGTGGTAATGCCGGATGCGACGCTTGCCGCGTCTTATCCGACCTGGGGGAACGTACATGTAGGGCGGATAAGGCGTTTACGCCGCATCCGCCAGCCGTTGCAAATTACTGCTTACGGAAAAAATCGTTATACAACATATACAAATGTGCGGCACTCCAGGAGAAATTTGGAGCCCCTTGCTGCGCGCCAGTCAGAGGGTTGTAATTCTCCTGAATCGGACCGTCGGCGGTTAATCCTTTGGCATGCTGGAAGAACGTATCCGCCAGTTTCAGGGCATCATCGCGATAACCGTAACGCTCCATTCCTTTCAGACCAAACCAGAACTGGTCCACCCATACGCGCCCGCGCCAGTAGATATCCGCCCCAAAAGCCGGGTTGGTTAACGCCGCCGTTCCCAGCGGTACAAAGGTGTTGAACTCTTTAGGATCGAGCATCACTTTCACCACCGCGTCGGCATTGGCCTGCGTTGCCGCACCGTTAAACAGCGGTGACCAGCCTTCTGGCCCTTTACCGCGCTCGACAATCGGTTTGCCCGCGCAGCCGTTCGCCAGTGGTTTATCTTCAATGCGCACGTCATAGTAGAACTGCGTGGTCGGGTCGAACATACAGGTATTGATGTAGTCCGCGAGCTGCTGCGCCAACTGGCGATAGCGTTTGGCCTCTTCCGGCTTACCGAGAATCGTTGCCATCTCTGCCAAATAATGGTTATCGCTGTACATATAGCTGGCCTGATCCACCGACTCCTGCAATAGCGAGTAGCCCAGCAACGTTCCGTCCTGACTGCGGTTTTCGGCGAATTTCACCGTCCAGTCGCTACGTTTGCCGCCATTAGCGACATATTTATCCAGCTGTTCTTTGTCGATAAACCCAAAGACGGCGGCGTCATCACGGCCCGATTCCCACGACGCAGCAACTTGTGCCGGAATTTCCAGACTGTCGTACTGGCCTTTCTCCACCACGCGGGCGTAGTTGTTCAGCCCAGACAGCGTCTCTTCTTTATCGCCTTTTTTCACCGTAAACAGCATCTCGCCGCTCTTGGTGTTATGGGCTTTATCGCGGGTCGCGCCATATTCCGGCACGCCGTTGCCGTTATGATCGCGGTTACGTAACCACCAGTCGTGATAGGCCACCAGTTTCGGGTACATCTCTGCCAGCCAGGTTTTATCCTGGGTGACGTTGTACACTTCCATCACCGACCAGGCGGCAAGGCTGGGCTTGGTATTGCGTTCGTTCCAGTTGCCGCCATCGCCGCCACGCTCGGGGCTAAGGTTCCACGCTATCAGGTCGGGGACAAAGCCCACATCCTGCGGACGCACGCGGTCGCCGGGCTGGATCTGCCAGGAGAAGACCGCGCGGATATTCTCTTTGGCGATCTCCGGATTGAAATGCGCCATCGCAAACGCCTGTTTCCAGGTATCCCACGGCCAGGTCTGATTGCCGGAGAACCAGCGCCCGGTCACCGACGGTGTGACGGTATTAAATTTCACCGCCCCGCCCGGTGAGCGCCAGTTACCGTTGAGTGTTTCGATGGCTTTCACCGCGACGCGCGTCTGTTCCGGCGTCGCATCCGGATTGGTTAACCCTTTCTTCAGGTACTCTTCCCAGCGTTGCTGCGAGGCGGTGAGATAAAACGCCGGACGCGCCAGAATATCGCGGATCTGCATTTGCTCTTTGCTAACTTCCTGAGCGGTCAGCAGGTGGGAGTAGGTGGTATAGAGCGTCGTCGACCCGTTGATATGCGCCTTACTGGTAAAGTGATTACCGTTGATTTCAGTCTGCACTGGCAGGGATTTATGCACCTGATATTCTGATTCGCCGGAGGTCAGCAGATCCCAGGTGGCGCGCACTTTGCCAAAGGTGACTTTCAGGCCATCACGGGTGGCGCTGATTTTGCGCTGATAGTCAGGGTATTCGCCAGCAATGGTTTTATCGGAAATCGGTTTCCCTTCCTTCGCTTCCAGTTTTTCCAGCAGCTCGCCGTCCCACACCAGATCCAGCGGTTTATTGCTGGTGATTTTAGTTTCCAGTAATGACGTGCGCGGCGTGGCGAAGCGCAGAGTCATTTCAACCTGCACATCTTTTGCTGTCATTTTTTGTACCAGCGCGCCGGGAATACTGTATGCCTCCAGCGTGAAATTGACTTTCTTGCCGTCCTGCCAGACGGTCAGGCGGTCGAAATTGCTGGCCATAAAGTTGATGTATTCTTCTGTCAGCAGCGCAACGCCTGGAAAACCGCCCATGGTGTTCGGGCCGTCTGGCAACAGATGACCATGCCAGGATCCGAGATCGAAAAACGGATTAAAACGCTGGTGATCGTCGTAATCGTAATCCTTCATGTACTGCGGTGCGCCGATACGGTTAATCACGTTTTTGTAATTGTCGGCATTAGCGGCATGGGCGGAAAAACTCATCAGTAGAGCGCAGGCTACTGGCGTTAAAATAGTTTTGATTTTCATGAGATTATTGTCCTTTTACCAGTAGAAATATTGCATCAGGAAGAGTTGGTCGCTGGGATCGTTAGAGGCATTTTTCATGTAGAAGCGGCTATCAAAAGCCGTTGCGAAACGTCCGCCGCCGTATTCGTACCAGATACCAAACTGCATGAAAGAGGTGGTTTCATCGTCAGCGTGGTCAGGGCGATGTTTGGCGTACGTGTAAGCGGTAGAGAGATAAATCCCCTTGAACGCTTCATACATGGCGCTCACCATCATCCCACTTTCACTTCCCGGTACGTCCAGTCCGTCGGCGCGTCCGGTATGGTGCCAGGCGCGAGCGGCAAAGTTAGGGGTAAGCAGGCCAGTGAGATAGAGTTGTCCGGTACCGTCGGTAATTTCCAGACCGTTCATCCAGGTGATGCCTTCGGCAAGGTCATACTGGATGTAACCGTTCATCATTGCCGGATAAGTGTATTTGTCGTCGTAGCGATCGTATTTGCCAAAATGTAGCCAGGCTTTGCTTTCGTCATGATGTCCGGCTGGTGTGGCGGTGACGCTATAACGAAAGTTGCCGGTTAAGTTCTGCACCTTCAGCGCGGCCATAATGTCCCGGGTATTGGGAATGACGTAGCCCAGATCGGGGGTGAAGTCGCCCCACCATTGCAGATCATCCAGCGAGGAATCCTGACGCAGACTGAGCATGATTTCGGTGCCATCGTGGGTACGATAACCACCATAGAAACGATTAATTCCGCCCTCGAAACCACCCCAGCTATGGTCAGGCACCCAGGCATTGCCGTCGTGGTCGGCCTGCACGGTCCAGCCTTCGCCGTAAATCAGGCCGAACCAGGAGCCGTACTTCATCTCCAGGCCACCCTCTATATAGGTGCCATCGCTGTATTTATGTTTATTCTCACCCTCTAAATCCATATATCCACCAACCCCTAATTCGCCGTAAAAACGAAATGAAGGAGAAGATGTCGAGGTCATTGCGGGTGTTTTTGTGTCGTCATGTTCTGCCGGACGTGCTTCTTCAGCAGCCGCAGAAAAGGCGTAGCAAAACGGCAGAACAAGTAATGCTCTGCATGGTGCAGTGATTAATTTCATTGTGTTAATCCATGAGCTAAAGAAAAAGCACAGCCTTTTATCGTTGTAATTATAAAAATATAAAGGCAGAAACTATTTTCCCTCTCCCCATCCAGGAAGAGGGAAAATGCCTGCTCATTTTTTATTATTCTGCTTAATCAACATTGCTGGCTGGCGTCGCTTCAATATGGCGCTCTTCAGCCGTTAATCCCTTTATATATTTACTGTATTTCCACCACGCAAAGCCGAGGAAGATAACAATACCGCCGACGTTATAAAAAATGATGGTCAGAATATTCGCGCCAGTCGGGAATGTCGAAGCGACAAACCCTACGGCAAATATCGCAATCAGCATTGAAACAACGATAATACCGGTACGACGGGAGCCCATACGGAAATCGCGTGGCAGGTGATCTAATTTGGCGCGTAAATTCAGGTAAGCCAACATGATGAATAACGGTGGAAGCATGGATGCTGCGGCGGTCATATTAATAATGGTATTCATCAGATCTTGCACGGTATTGGAACCGAGCATCGGGATAATCATCAGCGGGATGACAATCAGGAACTGGATCCATGCCGCGCGCGCCGGAACGCCGTTTTCGTTCAGTTCGACGGTTTTCTTGCCAAAGATGCCTTCCGGGATTTCGGAGAAGAAAATTTTTACCGGCGTTGCGGTCCACATCAGCAGGGAGCCGAACATTGCGGTAAAGGACACCAGACCGACAAAGCGATTCATCAACGCTTCCGGCAGACCAAAATACGCCGCCATGCCATGGAATACCTGCACCGATCCGCCGGTAAACTTCAACTCTTTGCTGCTGACGAAGACGTTAATCAGCACCGAGGAGACGGAATATAGTACACCGATAAAAATCCCGGCGAGAATGATCACTTTAACAAACGATTTTGAACCGCCTTTGACGTCGTTAACGTACACCGCGACAGATTCCGCGCCACCTGCGGCCATAAAGATCCAGGTAGTAACGCCGAGGAACGCCCAGTTAAAGTTAGGGATCATCGCGTCAACGGTGATCGGATCGGCAGGCTGTACGCCGCCAACCAGCGCCGTGCCTGCCAGTAAAATGTAGGAGAGCGTTAACAGCAGCATCAGCGTTGAAGTGACGGAGGTGATTGGCCCCAGCATTTTCGCCCCGTTGGTGGAAACCCAGGTGGAGAAGGCGAACAGCACCATACTGATAATGGTGGTGGCAACCGGCGTCATAATATATTCGTAGCCGAGGAAAGCATACGAGGCGTAAGCAATAACGCGCGGTAATAATGAGGTGAAAAAGAACAGGTTTACGAACCAGTAGGTATAGGCAGTAATAAATGCCCAACGTCCGCCCAGCGAACTTTTTACCCACGCGTAGACACCGGCTTCCGAGTTTTTATTTAACGAAACAAATTCTGCGATGATCAGACAGAAGGGAATAAAATAAAAAATCGTCGCGAGGAAAAACATTGGTGCTGAGGCCAGTCCAAGCTCAATATTATTATTGATAACGTTGTTAAAGCTGTAAACGGCGGCAAACTCCTTATGCCGCCGTAATTGTTATTTGTTATGGAAATAACCATCTTCGATGGTGACTTTGAGAACCACTTTTTTGACCGCGTTATTACAGATAAATCGATACGCTTCATGGATATCACAAATAACGATTTGCCCTTCGTGGACCTCAACGGCTTCTCCGCAGCCTTTTAGATATTCACGGTCAGTTTCATCACGATAATATTCCACTACCTGTAATGTCTCTTTCGGCGCATATTCAATTTTTTGTTGTCCTTGCAGGTAGTAATGTACTTCAAAATAGCGTCGATGCCCGGTAAATAGCGCATCGGTCGCGGAGTCTGTCTCCACGCGGTAAGTCAATGAGTCACCGATGGAGTGGGCGACGCCAGGCTGAATGTTGTCGATATTTTCAATCGCTTCAACGCAGCGTTGCCACTTTTTGCCAGAGGCGTAAATCTGGCGGAACTGTTCTAAGTTATCGATGATCCTCATTGCTTATTCTCGCTGTGCAAATTCGTGGAAAAGAACCCTGCGCCGAACTCATACGACGCCAGGCTTTGCGCGGTAGCTTCTCCGCCAGAAACTGGCAGCAACGTAAAGCCGTAGCTGAAGTCACGGAACCTGACGCGCCAGGTGTCCAGCACTTCGCTGCCCCAGGAGTTAGAGCCGAGGCCAAGCAGTTGGTGGTCAAGATTCAGGGTGATGTCATCACTGCGCTGCAGTTCGTTACAGTGCTGGGCAGCGTGGATGTTTTCCTGGGTGTAGTGCCAGGCGCTGAAGTTAATGGGGCGCTGCGGAACCACCAGCAGACCGTTGCCGTGGCGGTTAGTCAGTGCCGTCCAGCGGACATGCTGACGGTTGCCATTGTTCTGCGGGAAGGGATAGTTCTCGAACATGGCATCGACGGTACTGCGCCAGATATCAATGATGTTAGCCTGCTGGCTGTCGGCGTAGTTTTCGCCCGGTCCACGTCCGTAATATGCTACCTGGTCGTATTCGCCGTTAATCCCCATGGTGAAACCGATGCACGGAATGATGTGCGGATAGTCACCGTAACGTTCGCCGGAAAGCGCCACATTAACCTGACCATCGGCAGCGATGCGCCAGATGTAGGTACAGCGCATCCCGAAGTCAAACACCGGTGGGGCAATAACCGTGCGGCTGATGATCAACACTTCATCATCACTTTGCTCAACGGCAAAGTCGCGCAGATGTTCCTGCATGATCTGCAAATGATTCGGTTGCCACAGCCCTTCGTACTCTTGCTTGTGGTTGTCGATCATCGGCTTGAAGAAGTTGATCTTTGGCTCGCGGGTCAGCAGCGACTCGCCATTCACCTGCCAGGATATCGGTTTGCCACTCATTTTTGAGAAGGTGATCGCGAAGTTGTAGCCGCGAACGGTGCAGCTCAAACGATCGTCTTCCAGCGTCAGCGGACGCGCATTATTTGGTGCGAAAGGCACTGGCTGCGCGGTGTTTTCCTTCAGCGGGAACTGATAAGTGGCGATAGAATGCCCGGCGTCGCTGTAGCGGGTGCGGGAATCTTTGGTCACCGTAATGTTGAGGAACGCTTCGCGGGCGTCCAGCTGTGGCAGCGTGATCTGCAAGGGGGCTTCGCTGTTCGGCGCAACGTCGCGCAGTTTAATCTGCTGCGTCGCGAGTGTTTCACCTTCGGCGCGCACTTCTGCGTGCAGAGTGTAGTCATCAAGCGTGGTAAACCACAGTTTATTTTCTACTTTCAGCTCGCCGCGAGTCAGATCCAGCGCGTGGATTTTTACCGGCGCGATAACCTGTTTGTACTCTTTCAGTCCCGGCCCCGGCGTCTGATCGGAATAGATCAAACCATCAAGACAGAAGTTATAGTTGTTGGGATAGTCGCCGTAGTCACCGCCGAATTTATACCAGACATTGCCGTTGTCATCCTGCGCCTGGATCCCGTGGTCGCACCATTCCCAAACATAATGTCCCTGAATGCAATCGTGCTTATAGAATACGTTTTGGTACTCCGTCAGCCCGCCCGGACCGTTCCCCATCGCATGGGCGTATTCACAGATGATGCGCGGCTTCGGATGCGGATATTCACCAAACTCATTCATCAGCGGCACGCGGGTGTACATGGTGGAAATAATATCGACCACTTCAGCATCGCGATCTTCTTCGTAGTGCACCAGTCGCGTGTTATCCAGCGCTTTCGCTGCGTGGTACATCGCGCGGATGTTACAGCCATAGCCGGATTCGTTGCCCAGCGACCAGATGATGATCGACGGATGGTTTTTCTGTGCATGAATATGGCGAACGATGCGCTCGACGTAGACTTTTTCCCACTGCGGATCGTCGGTAATACGGCTGATATCGCCGACGTTAGCAAAGCCGTGCGATTCGACGTCGGTTTCCGCCATCACAAACAGGCCGTAGATGTCACACAGTTCGTAAAAACGCGGATCGTTCGGGTAGTGAGCGGTACGCACGGAGTTGATGTTGTGCTGCTTCATCAACTGGAGATCTTTCTCGACGCGATCCATTCCAACGGCGCGGCCTTTGCGATGATCGTTGTCGTGACGGTTGACGCCGTGCAGCATCACATAACGGTTATTGATCCAGAACAGACCGTCGCGCACTTTGATATCACGGAAGCCAACGCGTTGTGGCACCACTTCCAGAACGTTGCCGTCGGCGTCTTTCAGCGTCATGACCAGATGGTAAAGATAAGGGGATTCTGCTGACCATTGCTGCGGCTGTTCGACAGTAAAAGCAAAGCTGGCGCTGGTCAGTTTTTCAATTGCCAAATGATCGATGGCGCTGCTGTGTACCACGCGTTCGCCATCAAAAAGAGTATATTCCAGCGTTGTTATGACAGGGGAGGCGGCGAGATTTTCCAGCACTACTTCACAGGAAAGCGTGGCATCGCAATAGGCTTCGTCAAAGTCAGTGCGCACGGTGAAATCGTTAATATGCGTGAGTTGTTTTCCGACCAGATAAACATCGCGGAAAATCCCCGCCGACCACCACATATCCTGGTCTTCCACGTAGGTGGAGTCCGCCCACTGCATCACGCGCACACACAACAGGTTGTCGCCGGTTTTTACCATTGCGCTGATGTCAAACTCTGCGGTCAGGCGGCTGCCTTTGCTGAAACCCACATACTGACCGTTAACGTAGACTTCAAAATAGGTTTCGACGCCGTCAAATTTAATCAGCGTCTGTTTGCCTTGCCAGCCGTCGCTGAGGGTGAAAATGCGTTGATAGGCACCGGTTGGGTTATCGCTGGGGACAAACGGCACATCAATGGGGAACGGAAAACCTTCGTCGGTATATTGCAGTTTGCCGTGGCCTTCCATTTGCCACATGGCGGGGACGGTAATATGCCCCCAGTCAGCCATTAACTCAGAGGTGAAGGCTTCTGGCACTTGCAGCGGATGGTCAAAAAAGTGGAAATTCCACTGACCACTTAAGGGCAGAAACAGGCTGCTGGTTTCGCGGGCAAAGGTACGCGCTTGCGCAACAGAATCATATGAAAAAAAGTACGCACGCGGCGCAAGTCGGTTTTCGTGGGTGAGCTGAATGTTTTCCCAGCGATTCATAGGGCCTCCCGGTAGAGAGAAATCGGAACCATTCATGGTGATGGTAGTTTGTGTAATTGCTGAGGAGTTTAGTAAAATTTTTACTAAAATATAGCGAGTAAATGCATTTACTTTAACTGGATCACGAAAATAAACGGCAGCACTGTCCGGCAAAAACGATTGCCGGACAGTGTGTAAGGGGATTTAACGGGTCGTGCCGCGCAGTTTTAATTTGCTGGGAACGAAGACTAACAGCGGCAGCGCGCGACCATCCCGGGCTTTTTCATACACCAGGTTAACGCCCTGGCTTCCCATCATCTCGGAATGGATGCGCACGGTGGAGAGCGGCGGAAAGGTAAATCGTGCGGTGGGGATGTCGTTAACGCTGATAAGTGAAATATCCTGCGGGATGTTCAGACCACGTTCATGAATTGCCCGCAGTACGCCAATAGCAATGGAATCGGAAGCAACAAAAAGCGCCTTCGGGTAGTCTTCCCGAGCCAGCATCTGTTTCGCCAGTTCATAGCCCGACGAACTGGAAAAACCGCCGCGCCAGATATCCTCTTCGCGTACCACTTGTTTCAGTCGGCCATATTCCGCAAAGGCGACCTCACGAATATCTGCCTTACCAGGCTCATCTTCGCCGCCAATAAAACCAATACGATTAACACCCTGATCGATATAGAAGTCGATGATTTCTTTACTGATGCGAGCCAGATCGATATCCACTGCATCGTAACCGCTGCCGGGTTCGTGAAAGTCGATAAAACAGATATTGTCAGTCAGTGCGCAGGCGGCGGCGCGCAAGGCTGGCGTGGGTTTGCCGACAATCAAAATACCGGTGACGTTTTTAATGTCTGGTAAGCCGCTGTGTTCATAACAGTTGGTCAGTTCGATCGCCAGTTTTTCGCACTGGGTTTCAATGCCGTGGCGGATCGCCAGATAGTAAGGATCGTTGATTTCCAGCTCTTGTTGGTAGCTGTAGATAGCCAAAATATGGTGCTGGTTGACTGCGCCTGTCTGTAGTTTACGGGCGCTACTGGTCTTGTACTCCAGCTTTTCGGCGATCTCGAGAATGCGATGTTTCGTCTCTTCTTTCACATTCAATGTCGGATCGTCATTCAAGACCCTGGATACTGTCGCCAGGGATACGCCAGCTTCGATTGCGATGTCTTTTAGTGTTGCCATGTTTACCTTTTTTACTTTCCCTGATGTGCGCCCCCATTGTAGAGGAAGTGCTTTTTGGGTCACCTGTTTTCAGTAAATAAAGCGCGTTTCTTTGACGCTGTAACGGTAACACAGCGGCTCACGAATGTGATCACGCCTGCATTCTCCATTTTTAGCCTACAGGATTGAGAAAAACTTTTGCTATAGTTTAGTAAAATTTTACTCAAGGGGAGGAAGCAATGGAAACCGTGGCTTACACTGATTTTGCACGTCTGGAAATGCGCGTCGGAAAGATTGTGGAAGTGAAACGCCATGAAAACGCCGACAAGCTGTACATCGTACAGGTTGATGTGGGGGAAAAAACGCTGCAAACCGTGACCAGCCTGGTGCCGTACTACAGCGAAGAAGAGCTGATGGGAAAAACGGTGGTGGTCTTATGCAATCTGCAAAAAGCGAAAATGCGCGGTGAAACGTCGGAATGCATGCTGTTGTGTGCGGAAACCGATGATGGCAGCGAAAGTGTGCTGTTAACGCCGGAGCGGATGATGCCTGCGGGCGTACGTATCGTATAAAACAATCGGATGGCGACGTCGTATCGCCATCCGATTTGATATTACGCTTCTTCCACACTCACGCGCATGGCCGCCAGCGCCTTACGCGCCGCTTTGATCACCAGTTCACACTGTTCAATGGTCAGTGTCAGTGGCGGTTCAATGCGGATCGTTTTGGCGTTGTTGAGCGTTCCGGCCACCAGTACGCGCTGGCGGAACATCTCGCTGGCAAAGTTGTAGCCGATTTCGTTATCGACAAATTCAATCGCCATCAACATCCCTTTGCCACGCGCTTCCTGTACCAGATCGGGATATTCCCGTGCCAGTTGACGGAAACCGTCCAGCAACATATCGCCTTTTTGCTCAGCCTGAGCCGGTAAGTTCTGCTCCAGCAACACATTGATGGTCGCCAGCGCCGCCGCACAGGCCAGCGGGTTGCCGCCAAAGGTGGTGGTATGCAGGAACGGGTTGTCGAACAGAACTGAGAACACCTCTTCAGTGGCGATGGTCGCGCCAATCGGCATCACGCCGCCGCCGAGGGCTTTTGCCAGACACAGAATGTCCGGCTGAACGTTCTCATGCTCGCAGGCGAACATCTTGCCCGTGCGCCCCATGCCCGTTTGTACTTCATCGAGGATCATCAGTGCGCCGAACTCATCGCACAGCTTACGCACGGCGGTGAGATAGCCCGGCGGCGGCAGAATTACACCACCTTCGCCCTGAATCGGCTCAAGGATCACTGCGGCAACATCGTCACCGGTTTTTTTGCACTCGTTAAGAGCCGTGCGCATGGCTTCGATATTGCCAAACGGTACATGACGGAAGCCCGGCAGTAACGGCATAAACGGTTTGCGGAAGGTCGATTTCGCCGTGGCCGACAGCGCGCCAAGCGATTTACCGTGGAACGCGCCGCTGGTGGCAATAAAAGTAAACTTGCCGCGCGGCGACTGATAAGCCTTCGCCAGCTTCAGCGCTGCTTCAACGGACTCGGTGCCGCTATTACAGAAGAAGCTGTATTTCAGCTTACCGGGCGTTAGCGCAGCAAGGGTTTTCGCCAGCATCGCCCGTAACGGATCGAGCAGCTCTTGGCTGTGCAACGGTTGTTTCGCAAGTTGATTCTGTACGGCGGAAACCACAACTGGATTACGGTGCCCCACGTTGAAAATTCCAAAACCTCCAAGGCAGTCGATAAACTCCTGTCCCTGGGTGTCGACAAGCGTATTTAAACCTCCCGCTTGCCACTCTACGGCTCCGTAATCCCCGCCGGCGGTAACAGATTTGCGATACTCTAAAAACCCCGGATTGACATGCTCTTTGAAGTATTCAATGACCTCTCGGTTAAGTGCTTTCATCTCCTCATGATCCAGCGTTCGCTTCTCAATGAGATTCAGGGCGTGGGCGCTGCACGCTAAAGCCGATGCGCTCGAAGGTAACCTGTTCAAAATATGCTCCGGAGGCTCGCGTATCACATGATACCGATTTAAGTATTGCAGGGATTGCGCCACTCCGGCTGCGATCGCGAAAATCGGGATAAACACAAATGTGGTTATCAATTACGCAATATTTAATGCTATTTGTTAACATTTGCTGTTATTTTGCACGGTCTATATTGGGTATGGATGTGGTGATCGCTGCGCAAATGCACGCTTTCAGGGCAATAATTGCCTGATTTTTGGGCAACATAATTAACGTTTTCGTATAGTAACAGAGTGAAAGTATTTTAAATCAAGGAATTAGATTTGTGCTTTAATCGCAAATTGCGATCTAAATCAAATTAATCGGTTAAAGATAACCGCAGCGGGGCCGACATAAACTCTGACAAGAAGTTAACAACCATATAACCTGCACAGGACGCGAACATGTCTTCTCATCCGTATGTCACCCAGCAAAATACCCCGCTGGCGGACGATACCACTCTGATGTCCACTACCGATCTGCAAAGCTATATCACTCATGCTAATGACACTTTTGTGCAGGTGAGCGGCTATACCTTGCAGGAGTTACAGGGGCAGCCGCACAATATGGTGCGTCATCCCGATATGCCAAAAGCGGCGTTTGCGGATATGTGGTTCACCCTGAAAAAAGGGGAGCCCTGGAGCGGCATCGTGAAAAATCGCCGCAAAAATGGCGACCATTATTGGGTGCGGGCCAATGCGGTACCGATGGTGCGCGAGGGAAAAATCAGTGGCTATATGTCGATTCGTACCCGGGCGACGGATGAAGAGATTGCGGCGGTGGAGCCACTGTACAAAGCGTTGAACGCCGGACGTACCAGTAAGCGTATTCATAAAGGCCTGGTGGTGCGTAAAGGCTGGCTGGGAAAACTGCCTTCATTGCCGCTTCGCTGGCGGGCGCGTGGAGTGATGACGCTGATGTTTATCTTGTTGGCGGCTATGCTTTGGTTTGTTGCTGCCCCGGTGGTGTCATATTTCCTCTGTGCGTTAGTGGTATTGTTAGTAATCGCCTGTTTTGAATGGCAGATTGTGCGCCCGATAGAAAATGTCGCCCGTCAGGCACTGAAGGTGGCGACCGGAGAACGTAATAGTGTTGAGCATCTGAATCGCAGCGATGAGCTGGGGCTGACATTACGCGCGGTAGGGCAGCTTGGCCTGATGTGCCGTTGGCTAATTAACGATGTCTCGAGCCAGGTGTCCAGTGTCAGAAACGGCAGCGAGACGCTGGCGAAAGGCACTGATGAACTGAACGAACATACCCAACAGACGGTTGATAATGTTCAGCAAACGGTGGCGACCATGAACCAGATGGCGGCGTCGGTGAAACAGAACTCTGCCACGGCGTCGGCTGCCGATAAACTTTCGATCACCGCCAGTAATGCGGCCGTGCAGGGCGGGGAGGCGATGTCCACGGTGATCAAAACGATGGACGATATTGCTGACAGTACCCAGCGCATTGGCACCATTACTTCGCTGATTAACGATATTGCGTTTCAGACCAATATTCTGGCCCTGAATGCGGCGGTGGAAGCGGCGCGTGCCGGAGAACAAGGCAAAGGTTTTGCAGTGGTGGCAGGGGAAGTGCGTCATTTAGCCAGCCGCAGTGCTAATGCCGCCAACGATATTCGCAAGCTGATTGATGCCAGTGCTGATAAGGTGCAATCCGGTTCGCAGCAGGTACACGCCGCCGGACGGACGATGGAAGATATTGTGGCGCAGGTAAAAAACGTCACCCAGTTGATAGCTCAGATTAGCCATTCAACGTTGGAACAGTCCGATGGGCTTTCCAGCCTGACCCGTGCAGTGGATGAGCTTAACCTGATCACCCAGAAAAACGCCGAGTTAGTGGAAGAGAGTGCGCAGGTGTCGGCGATGGTGAAACACCGCGCCAGCCGACTGGAAGACGCGGTGACGGTGCTGCATTAATCGGTATGCCGGATATAGCCGTTTGTACACAATGCCTGATGCGATGCTGGCGCATCTTATCAGGCCTACGGGGTGTGTAGGGTACGCCGCATCCGGCAATCGGTGATTAATCCAGTTGGGTAATATCAAAAGCGGCGCGGTCGATCACCGCAATGATCTTTTTTATTTGTGCATCAGTGATATCGCTCTGGTTGACGCGTAAATCCAGCACCGCTTTAAAATTATCCAGTGCCCGCTTCATTTGCGGGTTCTGACGGAGTGCAGCACCAACGCAACGCGCTTTGATGCGTTCTTCGATCATCTCCACCTGTTCGCGGTTTTCTTCCAGCCACTGCGCGCCCTGTTCGGTCAGCGCAATCTGCTTCTTACCACCTTCCTCTTCGCGGATGGTAATTAGCGACTGCTCCTGAAGAAAATCCAGCGTCGGGTAGATGACGCCCGGGCTTGGGGTGTAATTTCCCTGGGTCAGATTTTCAATCGCTTTAATCAATTCGTAACCGTGGCTGTCATCGCGCGAGAGAATATCCAGAATCACCAGACGCAATTCGCCGTGACCAAAGAAACGTTGCCGACGACCGCCGCCGCGACCGTGGCGACCACCGCAGCATTGACCGTGTTCATGCTGGTGACCGTGTCCACAGTGTTCATGTTCTGATTTCTCACCTTTGCAGCAGCCTTCATGGCGTGGCTGGCCTTCATGTTTACAACACCCTTCGTGATGATGGCTCATATCAGCCTCCTTTTGCTTAATTAGATATATCTAATTTATATCTGATGTAAGCATTAGTGCAAGTGTAAAAATGATTTTTAAACGTGGACTCATCTCACACGTAGGCCGGATAAGGCGTTCACGCCGCATCCGGTGTTGAGTAATGATGCCTGAGAAGAGGCGGTTCGTCTTATCAGACTATAGACATATCAGTTCTACAAATCGCTTGCATTTATCACGATTAACAATCATTATCATTTAATAATTTTATTTAGATATATCTGATTATCATCACGAAGGCGATAACAATGAATAATTCCCCCAGCTACCCACAGCGCGTTCGCAATGATCTGCGCTTCCGTGAACTGACTGTGTTACGCGTTGAGCGTATCAGTGCCGGTTTTCAGCGCATTGTCCTCAGCGGCGAGGCGCTGGACGGTTTTACATCGCGCGGCTTTGACGATCACAGCAAACTCTTCTTTCCTCAATCTGACGTTCACTTTGTGCCGCCAACGGTAACGGAAGAGGGGATCGTCTGGCCGGAAGGACCACGCCCACCGTCGCGTGACTATACGCCACTGTATGACGAACAACGTCATGAACTGGCGATCGATTTCTTTATTCACGACGGCGGAGTCGCCAGCAGCTGGGCGATGCAGGCGCAACCGGGCGATAAACTCACGGTGGCAGGGCCGCGCGGTTCGCTGGTGGTGCCGGAAGATTACGCGTATCAGGTGTATGTTTGCGATGAGTCCGGAATGCCGGCACTGCGCCGCCGCCTGGAAACGTTGAGTAAACTTGCCGTTAAACCGCAAGTTACCGCGCTGGTCAGTGTACAGGATAACGCCTGTCAGGATTATCTCGCGCACCTTGATGGTTTTAATATCGAATGGTTGGCGCATGATGAGGAGGCGGTAGACGCACGCCTGGCGCAGCTGCAAATCCCTGCCGATGATTACTTCATCTGGATAACCGGCGAAGGCAAAGTAGTTAAGAATTTAAGCAGCCGCTTTGAAGCGGAACAGTATGACCCACAGCGGGTACGCGCAGCGGCTTACTGGCACGAAAAGTAACTGATATATAAAAAGAAAAAGGCTGACGATTTCTCGTCAGCCTTTGCTATGTCTGGTGGCCCCTGCTGGACTTGAACCAGCGACCAAGCGATTATGAGTCGCCTGCTCTAACCACTGAGCTAAGGGGCCATGGTAGCGGATTATAAAGTAACTCCGTGTCGCAATCCAGCCATTACCGCTCGCCTGCTGTTTTTATAAACAATGTATTTTCAATCCGTTATACTTTTCCTGGTGATGTTAGAAAGGAGTAAATATGGTTGAGGATATTTTGGCTCCAGGGTTACGGGTTGTGTTTTGCGGTATCAATCCTGGTCTTTCATCCGCCGGAACTGGTTTTCCCTTTGCTCATCCGGCAAATCGCTTCTGGAAGGTGATATATCAGGCTGGGTTTACCGACCGTCAGTTGAAGCCGCAGGAGGCACAGCATCTGCTGGATTATCGTTGTGGTGTCACCAAACTGGTAGACCGTCCAACGGTGCAAGCCAATGAAGTTTCAAAGCAGGAGCTGCACGCAGGCGGGCGTAAGCTGATTGAAAAAATTGAGGATTATCAACCACAAGCGTTGGCAATTCTGGGCAAACAGGCGTTTGAGCAAGGATTCAGCCAACGCGGTGCACAGTGGGGGAAGCAAACGCTCACTATTGGTTCGACGCAGATTTGGGTACTGCCAAATCCCAGCGGTTTAAGTCGCGTTTCACTGGAGAAACTGGTTGAGGCGTATCGGGAACTGGACCAGGCGCTGGTAGTGCGTGGGCGATAAAAAACGCCACCGAAAAGGTGGCGTTTGTGCAAAGGGAAAAGTGCCGGATGTGGCGTAACGCCTGATCCGGCCTACCGATTAATCGTCCAGGAAGCTACGCAGTACTTCAGAACGGCTCGGGTGACGCAGTTTACGCAGCGCCTTTGCTTCGATCTGACGGATACGTTCACGGGTAACGTCGAACTGTTTACCCACTTCTTCCAGCGTGTGGTCGGTGTTCATATCGATACCGAAGCGCATACGCAGAACTTTCGCTTCACGCGCGGTCAGGCCAGCCAGCACGTCGTGCGTTGCCGCACGCAGGCTTTCGGTGGTCGCAGAATCCAGCGGCAGCTCGAGGGTGGTATCCTCGATGAAATCCCCCAGATGCGAATCTTCATCATCACCGATCGGCGTTTCCATGGAGATTGGCTCTTTGGCGATCTTCAGCACTTTGCGGATCTTGTCTTCCGGCATCAGCATACGTTCAGCCAGTTCTTCCGGCGTCGGCTCGCGGCCCATCTCTTGCAGCATCTGGCGAGAAATACGGTTGAGCTTGTTGATAGTCTCAATCATATGCACTGGAATACGGATGGTGCGCGCCTGATCCGCGATAGAACGAGTAATCGCCTGACGGATCCACCAGGTTGCGTAGGTGGAGAACTTGTAACCACGGCGATATTCGAACTTATCTACCGCTTTCATCAGGCCGATGTTACCTTCCTGAATCAGGTCAAGGAACTGCAAGCCACGGTTGGTGTATTTCTTAGCGATAGAAATAACCAGACGTAGGTTCGCTTCAACCATCTCTTTCTTCGCACGGCGGGCTTTCGCTTCACCGATGGACATACGACGGTTGATATCTTTAACCTGCTCGATGGTCAGGCCGGTTTCTTCTTCAATCTGCTGCAGTTTCTGCAGGGCGCGATGCACTTCTTCAGAGACATCGTGCAGTTTTTCCGACCACGGCTTGTTCATCGCAATTGCCGCGTTGAACCAGGTATCGCTGGTTTCGTTGCCGGTAAACAGGGTAATGAAGTTTTTCTTCGGCATTTTGCACTGCTCAACGCAGAGCTTCATGATCAGACGTTCTTGCGTACGAACGCGGTCCATCATGACGCGCATGCTGTTGACCAGGTAGTCAAACTGCTTCGGCACCAGGCGGAACTGTTTGAATACTTCAGACAGTTTCAGGATCTCTTCCTGAGCGGCTGCGTGACTGCGACCTTTCGCTTTGATGGTGTCACGCGTTACAACGTACTGAGCGCGCAGTTCCGCAAATTTTTCGCGAGCCAGTTCCGGGTCGATGCTGTTGTCATCATCGGCGCTATCGTCATCGCCATCTTCTTCGTCTTCATCTTCGTCATCGTCCAGATCTTCCTGGGAAAGCTCAGAACCGACGTGAGTGGCGGTAGGTGCCAGATCTTCTTCTGCGTTCGGGTCAACAAAGCCGGTGATCAGATCGGACAGACGCGCTTCTTCTGCTTCAACACGATCGTACTGTTCCAGCAGATAGGTGATCGCTTCCGGATATTCAGCAACGGAGCATTGAACCTGGTTGATCCCGTCTTCAATACGCTTAGCGATGTCAATTTCGCCTTCGCGGGTCAACAGTTCAACGGTGCCCATTTCACGCATGTACATGCGTACCGGGTCAGTCGTGCGCCCGATTTCAGATTCCACGCTGGAAAGCACCTGCGCGGCGGCTTCGGCAGCATCTTCGTCCGCGGTGTTTTCAGCCAGCATCAGATCATCGGCATCCGGTGCCTCTTCCATCACCTGAATGCCCATGTCGTTGATCATTTGGATGATGTCTTCGATCTGATCTGAATCGACGATATCTTCCGGCAGATGGTCATTGACCTCGGCATAGGTCAGATAGCCTTGCTCCTTACCACGGGTGACAAGAAGTTTCAGCTGTGACTGCGGGTTTTGCTCCATAAGACGGTATCCACACTTATTTCATGAGGTTGGTGTTGGGCGATTGACCCGCTGTCCTTCAGCCGTTAACGCTGAAATCCAACGGTTATTTACCGCCAACGATAATTACGAGGGCGTACTTATATATTTGCCGCTGCCTCTCAGTGCGGCTGTCGGGGGCTTCCCGATCGCTCTTCGGCACTTAAGCCGTTAAATTACTTTTTCGCCAGCTCCTGGTTTAATGTCCAGAGCTCCAGGCGTTCTTCGTTGCTTAAACCATGCGTGCGCTCACGAGCGATTAACTCTTCCTGGCGCAGTTCAAGCAGCGAATCAAACATATGGTTGAGTGAGTCGGTGAAGGTTTGCTCAGCAATATTCCTATCTGCTATATCGTCCCACATCGACAGTTTTTCAAGGGTGGCAGCATTATTTGTACCACGATAGTGCTCTAAAAGTTGCCCGGTGGTCAGACCCGGCTGAGAGAGACAAGTGTTGACCAGTTCTCTGAATAAGCCAAGTCCAGGGAGCTTATTTTCATCCAGATTCTCAAGCGGCGGGACCAATGTCGCTAATTCTGGATTTTGCACCAGCAACCCTATAAGTATACGCATGGTCGTGCGTTTTAGCTGTGGAACAGGGCGAGAAACGCTGCTCTCCGCCGCTTTTGGCATTAATCGTTCAAGCTGGCTGTCATCAAGTATGCCTAATTTGTTGCCTAATTCCTGACGAAGATATATTCGCAGCGTTTCGCCCGGCACCTGCGATATCAATGGCAGTGCCAGCGTACTCAAACGTGCGCGCCCGTCAGGGGTACTCAGATCAACTTGCGGCATCAGACTGTTAAACAGAAAAGCGGAGAGCGGCATCGCCTGCTCCATCCGCGCTTCAAACGCTTCTTTACCTTCTTTGCGCACCAGCGTGTCAGGGTCTTCGCCATCAGGCAAAAACATAAAACGTAGCTGCCGTCCGTCTGTCATGTAAGGCAACGCCGTTTCCAACGCTCGCCAGGCAGCATCGCGACCGGCACGGTCGCCGTCATAACAGCAAATGACATTGTTGGTCGCGCGGAACAACAACTGAATGTGATCGGCAGTGGTTGACGTGCCTAACGACGCGACAGCGTAATTAATGCCGTATTGCGCCAACGCCACCACGTCCATATAGCCTTCGACCACAAGCAGACGATTGGGTTCAGCGTTATCCTGCTGCGCCTCATAAAGACCGTATAGCTGGCGGCCTTTATGGAAAATATCGGTTTCCGGCGAGTTCAGGTATTTGGGGGTATCGTTGCCCAACACGCGCCCGCCAAAACCAATCACCCGACCGCGTTTATCGCGAATGGGGAACATCACCCGCTCGCGGAAACGATCGTAACTGCGACCCTGATCGTTGGTGACCAACATGCCCGCATCAATCAATGACTGACGATTTTCTGGATTACCGCCAAACCGTTTCAGGACGTTGTCCCAGCCGGGGGGCGCAAAACCAATCGCAAAGCGGGCGATAACCTCGTGGCTTAATCCGCGTTTTTCCAGATACTGGCGCGCAGACGTGGCAACAGGTTGCTGTAAAGATTGTTGGTAAAACGTATTCAGACCGTCCATCAACTGATAAAGCGTTTGCCGTTGATGGCGCTCGATCTGACTGGGGCCGCTGCCTGCTTCAAATGGCACTTCAAGATTGTGCATTGCCGCCAGCTCTTCGACCGTTTCGACGAACTCGAGCTTGTCGTAGTTCATCAGGAAGTCGATCGCGTTGCCGTGCGCGCCACATCCAAAGCAGTGGTAAAACTGTTTCTCACCGTTAACGGTGAATGACGGGGTTTTCTCGTTGTGGAATGGACAACACGCGTGAAAATTCTTGCCCTGCTTTTTCAGCTTTACACGGGCATCGATCAGATCGACGATGTCAGTGCGTGCCAGCAGATCATTAATGAATACGCGTGGGATTCGTCCAGCCATAGGCCCCGATTTTTAGCAATTCATAAACGAAAATAAGCCGCGCATTCCTTTCGGAAGCACGGCCTTACAACTACAACTCGGTCTGATCGGAGAGCAACGCTCTCGGGGAATTAGTACAGACGAGTGCGGCGTGCGTTTTCGCGAGCCAGTTTCTTCGCGTGACGTTTCACTGCAGAAGCTTTAGCGCGCTTACGTTCGGTAGTCGGTTTTTCATAGAACTCACGACGACGAACTTCCGCCAGAACACCTGCTTTTTCGCAGGAACGCTTGAAGCGACGCAGAGCTACGTCGAACGGCTCGTTTTCACGTACTTTAATTACCGGCATGTGCCTCTCACCTTTGATTAATTCGGTTTGCCGCTGGCATCAACGCCAGCTTATTTCAAAATGGTGCGGAATTTTACTGCAATTGCTGCTGCTTTGTAAAGCACCGCGGCCTTTTTTGAAAGGGACTTTTATAAGGGTGAGGAGTATACACGAGGCTTTCTCCAGGGGCGAACAAAGTTTTACATCAACCCGCATTGGTCCTACACTGCGCGGTAATAAAGCGAGGTAAAACAAGTCATGCGTGTACTGGGTATTGAAACTTCCTGCGATGAAACCGGCATCGCCATTTACGACGATGAAAAAGGTTTGTTAGCCAACCAATTGTATAGTCAGGTGAAATTGCACGCTGACTACGGCGGCGTCGTGCCTGAACTGGCCTCCCGCGATCACGTGCGTAAAACCGTACCGTTGATCCAGGAGGCGCTGAAAGAGTCCGGTTTAACGGCAAAAGACATTGACGCCGTGGCCTATACTGCAGGCCCTGGATTAGTCGGTGCGCTGTTGGTTGGCGCAACGGTCGGGCGTTCGCTGGCGTTTGCCTGGGGCGTTCCGGCGATCCCGGTACACCATATGGAAGGGCATCTGTTAGCGCCGATGCTTGAAGATAATCCGCCAGAATTCCCGTTTGTCGCGTTGCTGGTTTCCGGCGGTCATACGCAGTTAATCAGCGTGACTGGCATTGGTCAGTACGAGCTGCTCGGAGAGTCTATCGATGATGCCGCCGGGGAAGCGTTTGATAAAACCGCGAAGCTGCTGGGGCTGGATTATCCTGGCGGGCCATTACTGTCGAAAATGGCGGCTCAGGGTACTGCCGGGCGCTTTGTCTTCCCGCGTCCGATGACCGACCGTCCGGGGCTGGATTTCAGCTTTTCTGGTCTGAAAACCTTTGCGGCGAACACGATTCGTGACAACGGCACCGACGACCAGACGCGTGCTGATATCGCCCGCGCCTTTGAAGATGCGGTGGTCGATACGTTGATGATTAAGTGTAAGCGAGCGCTGGATCAGACGGGCTTTAAGCGACTGGTAATGGCAGGCGGCGTGAGTGCTAACCGCACGTTACGGGCGAAGCTGGCTGAAATGATGAAAAAACGCCGTGGCGAAGTGTTCTACGCGCGTCCGGAATTTTGTACTGATAACGGCGCGATGATCGCCTATGCCGGAATGGTGCGGTTTAAAGCAGGCGCGACGGCGGATCTCGGCGTTAGCGTGCGTCCGCGCTGGCCGCTGGCAGAGTTACCGGCCGCGTAAAACTATTAGGTGCCGGAGAGTCACTTCCGGCACCGTCCTCACTTAAAGCAACACCACGGGCATCCACAGTAAGCCGGTAATCACCAGCAACACGAGGAATATCAGCCCAAAAATTGCACCCAGTCGCCAGTAATCCACCGTTGGCAGATAACCACTACCGTAGTAAATCGGACTGGGTCCGGTGGCGTATGGTGTAAGAATGCTCCCCAGACCAATGGCCGCGCCAACCATCAGGCAGAACACGGGAAGCGGGATTTCCGGCATCGCCAGCGCGGCGGCAATCATCATCGGCGCGAGAGCGGAGGTATACGCCGTGGCGCTGGCAAAGAAGTAGCGTAGCAGATAAAACACCACAATCAACGCCACCATCACCATCGTTGGCGAATAACCGCTTAAGCTGCCTGCTAACAGTTTGCCAAACCAGCTAATAAAACCGGTGTTGTTGAGTCCGGTAGCGAGGGTGATAAGCGAGGCCAGCCAGAAGAAAACGTTCCACGCCGCTTTATTACTGACAATATCGTCCCAGCAGATAATGCGCAGAAGCAGCATCAGTGCCACCACGCTGTAACCGACCATCGCGGCATCGATATAATCACCGCCGAAAATCCACAGCACCAGTGCGCCTACCATCAGCCCCAGCATCCGTTTTTCACGAGAACAGAGCGGGCCCATTGCCTGCAGTTCCGTCTCTGCCCAGCGCGGCACCTGATCGCCAGACTTCAGTACCGGCGGGTACAGCACGTAAGCCAGCCAGGGAACCAGCAGAACCAGTAAAATGCTGAGCGGCAACATCCCGAGGAACCAGTCGCCCCAGCTCAGCGTGGCGTGAGATGCGCTTTTCATCAGGCCAATTAACAGCAAATTTGGAGCCATCGCCGTCAGGAAAATGGCGCTGGTCACGCAGTCGGCAATAATCCCCATCCACATGATGTACGAGCCAATGCTGCGCGAACTGCTGTCGTTTGGTTGTGATTGATAGAGTGGTGGCAGGTTACGGATGATGGGATAGATAATCCCCGCACCGCGCGCCGAGTTGGACGGTGTTACAGGTGCCAGGATCAGCTCGGAGAACATTACCGCATAGCCGAGAAACAGCGTACGATGCCCCATCTTTTTCACCAGAATCAGCGCGATACGTCGCCCCAGCCCGGTTTTTTCATAGCCTGTGCCAAACATAAAGGCGGCGAAAATCAGCCAGATAACCGAATTAGAAAAACCAGAAACCGCCCAGGAGAGGGATTTGGCGGTGAACTTAAAACCTGGCTGGGCGAGCTGCTCCGGGCTAAACAGCAGCCACGGCGAGAGAATGGCGATAATGGAGATACCCACCATCGCCACCACGGCACCCGGCACGGGTTCGAGGATCAGTCCAACGATCACGCCAGTAAAAACGGCAAAGTAGAGCCAGGTATGACTCTCCAGCCCTGCGGGAACCGGAATTAGAGCAATAATGGCGATGACCGCCAGCGGCGCAAGGTATCGCCACCATTCAGTGGAAGGTTTCATCGTGTTATGCCTGCGAAAAAGGAGAGGGGGGTGAGCCTCTCCGGGAGGGTTATTTGATGTAGTGGACGTGCTCGCAAATCTCTTCCACGATGGGATCGCGGCGTTCGGCGAACAGCTTTTTGTTTTCGGCTATCAGGTTGTTGCCGTGGGTATCAATAGAGACAATCAGCGGACCGAACTCTTTGACCCGGCAGACCCACAGCGACTCCGGCATCCCGAGTTCTGTCCAGTGCACCTCTTCAATCTCTTCCACCTGGGTTGCCGCCAGTACTGCGCAGCCTGCCGGGAAAATCACATGCAGCGCCTTGAATTTCTGGCAGCCTTCTTCGGTCAGCGGCCCCATTCCGCCTTTGCCGACCACCAGTTTCACGCCGGTCTGTTCGATAAATTCACGTTCAAAACTTTCCATACGCATACTGGTTGTCGGGCCGACGGATACCATCTCCCATTTGTCGCCGTTTTTGCGCACGATGGGGCCAGCGTGGAAAATCGCTTTGCCGTTGAGATCGTAAGGGATCGGACGTTTGAGTTCGATCAAGCGACGGTGACAAACGTCACGGCAGGTTACCAGCGTACCGGTCAGGTAGATCACATCGCCGACGCGAATATCTTGCAGATCTTCAGCTTTGATCGGGGTTGTCAGGATCTTTTTCATAACGCGCTCCGGGTGTGAGACAGATTTTCAAAGGTGAGATCGGCATGAACCAGCAGTGTGCCGCGACGATGCGCCCAGCAGCCGGTAGAAACAGCAACGCCGATGGTTGACGGATGGCGGGCGGCAGATTCGATATGTACGCCCATCACTGAACTGTTGCCAGTCAGCCCCTGTGGACCAATCCCCAGACGGTTGAGTCCTTCTTCCAGGCGTAGTTCCAGCTCTGCCGCTTTTGGATTGGGATGGCGGCTGCCAATTGGGCGCAAAATGGCTTTACGTGAGAGCACAGCGGCGGTTTCCACCGAGGTGGCGATGCCCACGCCTACCAGTACCGGTGGACAGGCGTTTACGGCGAGGGTGGAGATATTTTCGAAGACGAATTTCACTACGCCTTCGTAGCCTTCCGACGGCATTAACACTTTCGAACGACCAGGCAACGTGCAGCCGCCGCCTGCCATGTAAACTTCGATTTCCGCATCGTCACCGTCGGGGACGATATCCCAGGTGACCCACGGTACGCCGCTGCCGGTATTTTTGCCGGTGTTCACTTCGTCAAAAATTTCTACCGCATTGTGACGCAGTGGCGCTTTGACGGTTGCCTCTTCCACGGCTTGCTTAAGAATGCTTTGCAGCTCGCCAAGCAGTGGGAAACGGGAACCGACCTTAACAAAAAACATGATTTCGCCGGTGTCCTGACAGGCAGGACGATTCAGGTCGATTGCTTTTTGCATGTTGTCGAACATCGTGTGGTAGATGATTTTCCCCATCGACGACGTTTCGGCATCCTTTAGCTGTTTTAGTTTGTCCACCACGTCATCGGGCATTCGGGTAGAAATCATGGCGGTAAAGTTAGCGACAATCTCCGTCAACTTATTCACTGCCTGTTGCTTATTACTTTCGCTCATCATGGCAACTCCAGTTTATGTATTTGTCTGGAAAAATTCACCGCCACAAACTACCACTAAAAATGTGGTTTTATATTTTTTGCCGCCGTGAATATGTAATTCACAGTTCGTGAATCAACGCGAAAATAAGAATGAATATTGCGCCAGAGCAGGGAATGGCAATGTTTTGCGAAATACACTGCGCTTATCACAACTGCGGATAATTAACGATGCTGAATAGCTGGCCTTTAGCCAAAGATTTGCAGGTACTGGTAGAAATCGTCCACAGCGGGAGTTTTAGCGCCGCAGCGGCGACGCTTGGGCAGACGCCTGCATTTGTCACCAAGCGGATCCAAATCCTTGAAAATACGCTGGCAACAACGCTGCTGAACCGCTCCGCTCGCGGCGTGGCGCTGACTGAAAGTGGCCAACGTTGTTACGAGCATGCGCTGGAAATCCTCACCCAATATCAGAGACTGGTCGATGACGTCACGCAAATCAAAACGCGCCCGGAGGGGATGATTCGTATTGGCTGTAGTTTTGGTTTTGGGCGCAGCCATATTGCGCCAGCTATTACCGAACTGATGCGCAATTATCCTGAGTTACAGGTGCATTTTGAATTGTTCGATCGGCAAATTGATTTAGTGCAGGATAATATTGATCTGGATATTCGTATTAATGACGAAATTCCTGATTATTATATTGCGCATCTTTTGACAAAAAATAAACGAATATTATGTGCAGCACCTGAGTATCTGCAAAAATATCCGCAGCCACAATCCTTGCAGGAATTAAGTCGTCATGACTGTCTGGTGACCAAAGAGCGCGATATGACCCACGGAATATGGGAGTTGGGGAACGGTCAGGAGAAAAAATCGGTGAAGGTAAGCGGGCACCTTTCCTCCAATAGCGGCGAGATTGTGCTGCAATGGGCGCTGGAAGGAAAAGGAATTATGCTGCGTTCTGAGTGGGATGTTTTACCGTTTCTGGAGAGTGGCAAACTGGTGCGAGTATTGCCGGAGTATGCACAAAGCGCCAATATCTGGGCTGTTTACCGGGAGCCGCTCTATCGCAGCATGAAATTACGTGTCTGCGTGGAATTTCTGGCAGCATGGTGCCAGCAGCGGCTGGGCAAGCCCGACGAAGGCTATCAGGTTATGTAGACTCGCGAAAAATCACTCAGGATCCTTTTCGCGCTTTCTTTTGAATTTCGTCCAGATTTTTGTCTCCTGACGACGCCACAGACGCTGGATGTTGTCATGATGGCGCAGCAGGATCAGGCATGAGAGCATCGAAACCGGGAAGGTGAATTGTGGCTTAAACCACCAGACGTAAAATGGAGCAATCAGTGCGCTGACAATCGCTCCCAGCGACGAGTATCCGCTCAATAGCACGGTCAGTAACCAGGTTCCCGCCATTACTCCGGTGAGATCCCAGCCAATTGGTGCGATGGCACCAAAAGCGGTAGCAACGCCTTTTCCTCCTTTAAAACCGAAGAAAACGGGCCAGATGTGTCCAAGGCAGGCGGCGATGGCAATTAAGCCTAGCCAGAAGGGGCTGACACCTAATTCATACGCGCCCCAGACGGGCAACATTCCTTTCAGAACGTCGAAAATCAGTACTGCTACGGCTGCTCCCTTGCCACCGATACGTAACACATTGGTTGCGCCAGGATTACCGGAGCCGCTGGTTCGCGGATCGGGCAGCCCACACAAGCGGCAAACCAGAATGGCACTGGAAATGGAGCCGCAGAGGTACGCGATGAGGATCATTCCAGGCGCGATTGCACTCATAAGCTGTTCCGTTTTGAAAATTCGTGTTCAACGATGAATCTGTGGATAATACGCACATTTCGCCGGAAGTGGTATCCGGTTAGCCAAAAAGCAGGCAGGACGTGATGGATATTGTATTTATAGAGCAACTTTCGGTAATCACCACTATTGGTGTTTACGACTGGGAACAGACCATCGAACAGAAGTTAGTGTTCGATATCGAAATGGCGTGGGATAACCGTAAAGCGGCGAAAAGTGATGATGTGGCGGATTGCCTCAGTTACGCTGACATTGCAGAAACGGTAGTCAGCCACGTCGAGGGCGCGCGTTTTGCGCTGGTGGAACGTGTGGCGGAAGAGGTGGCGGAGCTGCTGTTAGCACGCTTCAACTCGCCGTGGGTGCGTATCAAACTCAGCAAGCCAGGCGCAGTGGCGCGGGCGGCGAATGTTGGCGTCATCATTGAGCGTGGCAATAATCTGAAAGAAAATAATTAATTTTACAGCTGTTAAACCAAACGGTTATAACCTGGTCATACTGCAATAGTTTGGACAAGCGTTACATTTTTATAATTTAGGGGTTTATTGATGAGCGATATGCACTCGCTGCTGATAGCGGCAATATTGGGTGTGGTCGAAGGATTGACAGAATTTCTGCCGGTATCCAGCACGGGCCATATGATTATTGTCGGTCACTTGTTGGGATTTGAGGGCGACACGGCGAAAACCTTTGAAGTCGTGATCCAGTTAGGATCAATTCTGGCGGTAGTAGTGATGTTCTGGCGACGTCTGTTTGGCCTTATTGGTATTCACTTTGGTCGTCCGCTGCAACACGAAGGAGAAAGCAAAGGCCGTTTAACGCTGATCCACATTCTGCTTGGCATGATCCCAGCGGTAGTACTGGGGCTGTTGTTCCACGACACGATTAAGTCGTTGTTTAATCCAATAAATGTGATGTATGCGCTGGTCGTTGGCGGTCTGTTGCTGATTGCCGCCGAATGCCTGAAACCAAAAGAACCGCGTGCGCCGGGTCTCGATGATATGACCTATCGTCAGGCGTTTATGATTGGCTGCTTCCAGTGTCTGGCGCTGTGGCCAGGTTTCTCCCGTTCCGGGGCGACCATTTCAGGTGGGATGCTGATGGGCGTGAGCCGTTATGCGGCTTCTGAGTTCTCGTTCCTGCTGGCGGTGCCGATGATGATGGGCGCAACGGCGCTCGATCTCTACAAAAGCTGGGGCTTCCTGACAACTGGCGATATCCCGATGTTTGCCGTTGGGTTTATCACTGCCTTCGTAGTGGCGCTGATAGCGATTAAAACCTTCCTGCAATTGATTAAGCGCATTTCGTTTATCCCTTTCGCCATTTATCGCTTTATTGTGGCGGCTGCGGTGTATGTCGTGTTCTTTTGATTGAGGAATAGTGTCGGATATGACGCTTGTGCGTCTTATCCGACCTGGCCGGTGTTTGCAATAAATTGAAATTCAAGTGCTTAATCAGGCTTTGGACAACGTTGTTCCTTCCAGCTGGCTACCGCCGCAATCCGCCGTCGGGTCAGCTCTTCGCGAATCTCCACACCTTTAAATCCCGCTTCAACGACGGCTTTTGTCGGCACTGACTGTGCCACTTCCCAGGCTTCGCGCAACCAGCGGCCTTGCGGGTAGTCCGCTGATTCAAAACCGGTTCTGCCGCGCACATCAGCCTCGCTGGTCAGCGCCAGTTGCTCGACACGCTGCGGTTTACGCCAGGCGTCGATGGAATCAAATAGTTTGACGATGGTTTTTGGGTTCAGCATTGGGAAGGTGTGGATGAGATCGTGAAACTCAGCCACCAGTCTGGCTAAATCGCGAATTTCATTTGGCACGCGCAGACGCTGGCATAGTTGTTCCACTAACTTCACACCCACCGGGCCATGACCATGATGACGCGGCCAAAGTTCTGGCGGCGTCAGTCCTTTACCGAGATCGTGGCATAGCGTTGCGAAACGGACATCGACCTGCGGACTTAGCATCGCCGCCATTGAGAGCGTCATTAAGGTGTGAATACCGGTGTCGATTTCCGGATGCCACTTGGCAGGGGCCGGAACGCCAAACAGGGCGTCAATTTCCGGGAATAAAACGCGCAGTGCGCCGCAATCGCGCAGTACCTGGAAGAACACCTGGGGATTGCGGGTAGTGAGGGCGCTTTCCGTCTCTTTCCACACCCGTTCAGGCGTCAGGTGTTCCAGTTCACCCGCGTGGGTCATCTCGCGCATCAGCGCCAGAGTTTCATCGGCAATACGAAAACCGAGGTGGGCATAACGCGCAGCAAAACGCGCCACGCGCAGTACGCGTAACGGATCTTCGCCAAAAGCGGGGGAAACATGGCGCAACAGACGATTTTGCAGATCGCCCAGACCGTTGTACGGGTCGATAATCTCGCCGTTATCGTCCTGGGCCAGCGCATTAATGGTCAGATCGCGCCGCTTAAGATCATCTTCCAGCGTGACATCCGGTGCGGCATAGCAGGTAAAACCGGTGTAACCGGAACCGGATTTCCGTTCGGTACGTGCCAGCGCATACTCTTCATGCGTTTGCGGATGCAGAAAAACAGGAAAATCGCGGCCTACCTGCTGGTAGCCCGCGTCGAGCATCTCCTGTGGCGTACTACCGACTACCACCCAATCTCTGTCTTTGACCGGTAGCCCTAACAATGCATCCCGAACAGCACCACCGACCAGATAAATCTTCACGCCATCATCCCTTCGTCAAATACACAATTCCTAATAATAAGACAGTGCAACGAAGAAGGCGATTTAGTTCATCCAGCGATCTTTACGTTTGCGCGTTGGGATCAGGTGCGGCAGTACCAGACCGAGCAGCAAGCCAAGCCCCAGCACGCCGCCACCATACATAAACCACTGCATGATGATGGTGCGCTGTTTGTCATCCAGCTGCACGCTGGCGGCATCGACCTTTTTCTGCGCGACAATCAGCTCGTTTTTCAGTTTCTGATTTTCTTCTTTTAACCCGTTGATCACGCTGTCGCTCTGCGCCACTTTTTGCTGCATTTCTGCGGTGCGCTGATTCCAGGTGTTATCGATATTGGTGAGCTTATCGGTCAGGGTTTTGACCTGATTTTCCAGATCTGGCACACGGGAGCGCAGGCTTGGCTCTGTGCTAAGTTGTTTCAACGGGATCCAGGCAGTACGGCCAGAGCTGTCTTTCACCTGGGCATAATTGGTGTTGGCGTCAGTTTGTAATAAGGTCACTTCCTCGCCGGCGTTAACCGTGCCCACGAGGCGATAATGGTCTCCCGGACCGCTACGGACCCAGGTATTCAGTTCGTCAGAAACATAGCGCGTTTCTTCAGCGTGTGAGACGGCAGTGGCGCTAAGCGCGAGTAAAGTTAATCCGATCAGGCGTAATTTTGGCATCAGGCTGTCGTTATTGTCATGGAAAGTGGAACGATAGTAGTGGCATCAGTGTCGCTACGCAAAGCATTCGACATCAATCGGAATCCTCTGTGTCAGGTCTTGCCACTGCTTCAAACTTTTACGCCCGTCAAATTGCCCGTTGCATGGCAATTTGGCGCAAAATACTATCTACTGACAAAAAAGATCGCATTAAGTTCGCCGTTCATCGTCACTTATGTGACATAACCGATAAGTAAAGGCCTTGACATCCTCCCCCACCTTCGCGCAAAGCGACTCAGGAGGGGGATTCCCTTGTCAGGGTAGCAATACGTTGCCGCATTGCCCGGTTCCTCGCTCGACGGCTTACGCCGCCTTACGGGCGCGTCCTTTACGGACTGACGGCAATATTTGTCCTGCCGCCATGACTTCAAAACCTGCTGTTAATATATTGCGAGCGCCGTTTACATCGGCGTTTGCCGTATAGCCGCACGCGGTACAGATAAAGCTCGCCTGCGTCCTGCGGTTATTTTTCGATGTATGCCCACAACATGCGCATTTCTGACTGGTGTACGCCGGATTAATCGCCAGCACATCACCGCCGCGCCATGCCTGCTTATATTCGAGCTGGCGGCGCATTTCTGCCCAGCCCTGATCCAGTATCGCCCGGTTAAGACCTGATTTTGCCGCGACGTTGCGCCCCGGCTGGTCTACCGTACCCGCTGCTGATTTTGACATGTTCGAAACCTTTAAATCCTCAATGACTATCATCGCGTGGTTTTTGCTGATCGTCGTCGTGGTTTTATGAAGGTAATCGCGGCGGATGTTTGCGATATGAGAGTGGAAACGGGAAATCTTCGCTTTCTGCTTTTTCCAGTTGGCGGAGAATTTAACCATCCGGGCCAGACGGCGCTGTAAGCGAGCCAGCTTATCCTGATTTTTTTTAAAGCTGTTTACCGGTTCAAAGACCGTGCCGTCTGAAAGTGTTGCCAGCTTTGTTATACCTGCATCCAGGCCTATTGCGCTGGTCGATGCGTGAATCGGATCGGTAACAGCTAATTCGACCTGAAAAGACACATACCAGTGTCCGGCATGCTGGCTGATGGTGCAATTTTTAATGACGCCTTCAATCTTCCGGGACTGACGAAATTTAACCCAGCCCAGTCCTGACGGGAGTTTCACACGGCCATAATCCAGCCCACAATATTTGCTGAAATTGACGAACCGGATAGAGTCGCAGCCTTTGGTTTTCTTTTTGAAAACGGGCTTTTCAGCCGTCAGGGATTTATCAAAACAGCGATCCCATGCGCTCCGCAGGTCTTTCAGTTTCTGCTGGAGGTTGTCAGTGTAACCCTCAGCAAGAAAGGCCAGCTCAGGGAGTTTTTTCCAGCCCGTAAGTCGTTTATTCAGGTCGAAAGCTGACGGAATTTTTCCGCCCGCGTCATGAATGCTCAGTGTTTCATTCAGTGCATAGTTCCAGACAAAGCGAGCGCAACCGCACAACTGACGCAACCTTTGCGCCTGCTGGTCAGTGGGGTAGAGCCTGTATTTATATGCTTTCTGGATTAACATTTTGCATTCAGTATGTGGTTATTTAGAATGTACAATATATCCACATTTTTTTGGGAGGATCAATACGTGTGCGAAATCAATCGTTCACGCTATTCAGCTTACCTGTTGCATGTTCACGTTGTTTTTATGACAAAATACCGCCGTCCAGTTTTTGGTGAATTGCATCATGCAAACATGCGTCAGTATGTAGCGGAGGTATGCGCGGACTTTGGCGCCGAGTTAAAGGAATGTGACGGCGAGGCAGATCATGTTCACATGCTGATTGAATACCCACCGTTGGTGCAACTCACAAAGCTGGTAAACAGCCTTAAGTCCGTTACCAGTAGGCGGCTGCGGAATGATTTTATTGATTTGCGCGCCGCGTATTCAAAGCCCGTACTCTGGTCACGCTCTTATTTCATCGGTTCATGTGGTGGAGCACCGCTGGAAGTTGTGAAAAAGTATATTCAGAATCAGCGTGGCTGATAAACTGCGGGCTTAACAGCCCAAATTCCCCTCCCGCCTACGTTGGGGGGGAGTACCCAGTGGAGGAAGGATGGCTCAGGAAATCGAATTAAAGTTTATTGTTAATCACAGTGCCGTTGAGGCGTTGCGTGACCATCTCAATACGCTGGGCGGCGAGCACCATGACCCCGTGCAGTTGCTGAATATTTACTACGAAACGCTGGATAACTGGCTGCGTGGGCACGACATGGGCTTACGTATCCGTGGCGAAAACGGTCGCTATGAGATGACCATGAAAGTTGCAGGAAGAGTGACAGGCGGCTTACACCAGCGCCCGGAATATAACGTGGCTTTGAGCGAACCGACGCTCGACCTGGCGCAGTTACCGACGGAAGTCTGGCCGAACGGCGAATTGCCTGCCGATCTCGCTTCCCGCGTACAACCGCTGTTCAGCACCGATTTTTATCGCGAAAAGTGGCTGGTAGAGGTCGATGGTAGCCAAATTGAAATCGCTCTCGACCAGGGGGAAGTGAAAGCGGGGGAATTTGCTGAGCCTATCTGCGAGCTTGAACTGGAACTGCTTAGCGGCGACACGCGCGCCGTGCTGAAACTGGCGAACCAACTGGTATCGCAAACCGGATTACGTCAGGGCAGCCTGAGCAAAGCCGCGCGCGGCTATCATCTGGCGCAGGGCAATCCCGCGCGTGAAATCAAACCGACCACCATTTTGCATGTTGCGGCAAAAGCCGATGTGGAACAGGGGCTGGAAGCGGCGCTCGAGCTGGCGTTAGCGCAATGGCAGTATCATGAAGAACTGTGGGTCCGCGGCAACGATGCGGCGAAAGAGCAAGTGCTGGCTGCCATTGGCCTGGTCCGTCATACGCTGATGCTGTTCGGTGGCATTGTGCCGCGTAAAGCGAGCACTCACTTACGTGACCTGCTGACTCAATGCGAAGCGACCATCGCATCTGCGGTGTCTGCCGTAACGGCGGTCTACTCTACCGAAACGGCGATGGCGAAGCTGGCGTTGACCGAATGGCTGGTAAGCAAAGCCTGGCAGCCGTTTTTAGATGCCAAAGCGCAGGGCAAAATCAGCGATTCTTTCAAACGCTTTGCCGATATCCATCTTTCCCGCCATGCCGCTGAACTGAAAAGCGTTTTCTGCCAGCCATTAGGCGATCGCTACCGTGACCAATTGCCGCGCCTGACGCGTGACATTGACTCAATATTGTTGCTGGCGGGTTACTACGATCCTCTCGTCGCGCAAGCCTGGCTGGAGAACTGGCAGGGACTGCGTCATGCCATTGC
This sequence comes from Escherichia sp. KS167_9B, assembly GCF_030295215.1. NCBI lineage: Bacteria > Pseudomonadati > Pseudomonadota > Gammaproteobacteria > Enterobacterales > Enterobacteriaceae > Escherichia > Escherichia sp. KS167_9B. The sequence goes on along the minus strand of NZ_AP025754.1, from coordinate 3,753,857 downwards.
GACCGGGCAACGCATTGAAATTGAACATTTCCGTAATGAGGCAAACAATCAGGAACCGTTCTGGTTGCACAGCGGAAAACGTTAATCAGGCAAGGATAAAATCGCTTATGAAGCCGCTCTCTTCACCGTTACAGCAGTACTGGCAGACCGTTGTTGAGCGGCTGCCAGCGCCTTTAGCCGAGGAATCACTTAGCGCACAGGCGAAGTCAGTACTTACCTTCAGTGATTTTGTGCAGGACAGCGTAATTGCGCATCCAGAGTGGCTGACGGAACTGGAAAGCCAGCCGCCGCAGGCCGACGAATGGCAGCATTACGCTGCATGGTTGCAGAAGGCGCTCAGTGATGTAAGCGACGAAGCAGGGTTAATGCGTGAGCTGCGTCTGTTCCGGCGGCGCATTATGGTGCGCATTGCCTGGGCGCAAACGCTGGCACTGGTTACTGAAGAGAGCATATTGCAGCAGCTCAGCCATCTGGCGGAGACATTGATTGTCGCCGCGCGTGACTGGCTGTATGAGGCCTGCTGCCGCGAGTGGGGTACGCCCTGCAATGCGCAGGGTGAAGCGCAACCGCTGCTGATTTTAGGCATGGGTAAACTGGGCGGCGGGGAGCTGAATTTTTCCTCAGATATCGATCTGATTTTTGTCTGGCCGGAACATGGTTGCACGCAGGGCGGACGCAGGGAACTGGATAACGCTCAGTTCTTTACCCGCATGGGTCAGCGGCTGATTAAAGTGCTGGATCAACCAACGCAGGATGGTTTTGTTTATCGCGTGGATATGCGACTGCGTCCGTTTGGCGAAAGTGGCCCGCTGGTGCTGAGCTTTGCGGCACTGGAAGACTATTACCAGGAGCAGGGGCGCGACTGGGAGCGTTACGCGATGGTCAAGGCGCGGATTATGGGGGATAGCGAAGGCGTCTATGCTAACGAGTTGCGTGCGATGCTGCGCCCGTTTGTTTTCCGCCGTTACATCGATTTCAGCGTCATCCAGTCGCTGCGCAACATGAAAGGGATGATTGCCCGTGAAGTACGTCGTCGTGGTTTGACCGATAACATCAAACTTGGCGCGGGTGGCATTCGCGAAATTGAATTTATCGTCCAGGTATTCCAGCTCATTCGCGGCGGGCGCGAACCGTCGCTGCAATCGCGCTCTTTACTGCCAACGCTCAGCGCCATTGCCGCGCTGCATCTGCTTTCTGAAAACGATGCCGAACAATTGCGAGTGGCGTATCTCTTCCTGCGGCGTCTGGAAAACCTGCTGCAAAGCATTAACGACGAACAAACTCAGACGCTTCCTTCGGATGAGCTTAACCGTGCGCGGCTGGCATGGGCAATGGATTTCGCGGACTGGCCGCAACTAACCGGGGCGCTGACCGGACATATGACCAATGTGCGCCGGGTGTTTAACGAATTGATTGGCGATGACGAAAGCGAAACACAGGAAGAGTCGCTATCGGAACAGTGGCGTGAGTTGTGGCAGGATGCGTTGCAGGAAGATGACACTACGCCAGTACTGGCGCATCTTAGCGAAGATGATCGCAAACAGGTGCTAACACTGATTGCCGATTTCCGCAAAGAGCTGGATAAGCGCACAATCGGGCCGCGAGGACGTCAGGTGCTCGACCATCTGATGCCGCATCTGCTAAGTGATGTCTGTGCGCGTGAAGACGCTGCTGTCACGCTGTCGCGCATTACGGCTTTGCTGGTGGGGATTGTTACCCGCACTACCTATCTTGAGCTGCTTAGTGAATTCCCCGCAGCGCTTAAGCATTTGATTTCGCTGTGCGCCGCATCGCCGATGATTGCCAGCCAACTGGCGCGTTATCCATTATTGCTGGACGAACTGCTCGATCCGAACACTCTTTACCAGCCGACGGCGACGGATGCCTACCGTGATGAACTGCGCCAGTATTTGCTGCGCGTGCCGGAAGATGACGAAGAACAACAGCTTGAGGCGCTGCGTCAGTTCAAACAGGCGCAACTGTTACGTATTGCGGCAGCGGATATCGCCGGTACGCTACCGGTAATGAAAGTGAGCGATCACTTAACCTGGCTGGCGGAAGCTATGATAGATGCCGTCGTTCAGCAGGCGTGGGTTCAAATGGTTGCCCGCTACGGTAAACCGAATCACCTGAACGAACGCGAAGGGCGTGGTTTTGCGGTGGTCGGCTACGGCAAGCTGGGCGGCTGGGAGTTAGGCTACAGTTCCGATCTTGACCTGATCTTCCTCCATGATTGCCCAATGGATGCGATGACTGACGGCGAGCGGGAAATCGACGGGCGACAGTTTTATCTGCGTCTGGCGCAACGCATTATGCACCTGTTCAGCACGCGAACTTCTTCCGGTATTTTGTACGAAGTGGATGCACGGCTGCGTCCGTCCGGGGCGGCGGGAATGCTGGTTACCTCTGCAGAAGCGTTTGCCGATTATCAGAAAAACGAGGCCTGGACGTGGGAGCATCAGGCGCTGGTGCGTGCGCGTGTAGTGTACGGCGATCCGCAGCTCACCGCGCACTTTGACGCGGTGCGTCGCGAGATTATGACGCTGCCGCGTGAAGGTAAAACTCTGCAAACGGAAGTGCGGGAAATGCGCGAGAAAATGCGCGCGCATCTCGGCAATAAACATCGCGATCGCTTTGATATCAAAGCCGATGAAGGCGGAATTACCGATATCGAATTTATTACCCAATATCTGGTGTTGCGCTACGCTCATGAAAAACCGAAGTTAACGCGCTGGTCAGACAACGTGCGTATTCTGGAGCTGCTGGCGCAAAACGACATTATGGAAGAGCAGGAAGCGATGGCGCTGACCCGTGCTTACACGACGCTGCGCGATGAACTTCATCATCTGGCATTACAGGAATTGCCGGGTCATGTGCCGGAAGATTGCTTTACCGCAGAGCGTGAACTGGTGCGGGCAAGCTGGCAGAAGTGGCTGGTGGAAGAATGAAGTATGGTATTATCGCGCGCAAATTTTGAATCTCTCAGGAGACAGGAATGAAAGTAACGCTGCCAGAGTTTGAACGTGCAGGAGTGATGGTGGTTGGTGATGTGATGCTGGATCGTTACTGGTACGGTCCCACCAGCCGTATCTCGCCGGAAGCGCCGGTGCCCGTGGTTAAAGTGAATACCATCGAAGAACGTCCGGGCGGCGCGGCTAACGTGGCGATGAATATCGCTTCTCTCGGTGCTAATGCACGCCTGGTCGGGTTGACGGGCATTGACGATGCGGCGCGCGCGCTGAGTAAATCTCTGGCCGACGTCAACGTCAAATGCGACTTCGTTTCTGTACCGACGCATCCGACCATCACCAAATTACGGGTACTTTCCCGCAACCAACAGCTGATCCGTCTGGATTTTGAAGAAGGTTTCGAAGGGGTTGATCCGCAGCCGCTGCACGAGCGGATTAATCAGGCGCTGAGTTCGATTGGCGCGCTGGTGCTCTCTGACTACGCGAAAGGTGCGCTGGCAAGCGTGCAGCAGATGATCCAACTGGCGCGTAAAGCGGGCGTTCCGGTGCTGATTGATCCAAAAGGCACCGATTTTGAGCGCTACCGCGGCGCTACGCTGTTAACGCCGAATCTCTCGGAATTTGAAGCTGTTGTCGGTAAATGTAAGACCGAAGAAGAGATTGTTGAGCGCGGCATGAAACTGATTGCCGATTACGAACTCTCGGCTCTGTTGGTGACCCGTTCCGAACAAGGGATGTCGCTGCTGCAACCGGGTAAAGAGCCGCTGCATATGCCAACCCAGGCGCAAGAAGTGTATGACGTCACCGGTGCGGGCGATACGGTGATTGGTGTGCTGGCAGCAACGCTGGCGGCGGGTAATTCGCTGGAAGAAGCCTGCTTCTTTGCCAACGCGGCGGCCGGTGTGGTGGTTGGCAAACTGGGAACATCCACGGTTTCGCCGATCGAGCTGGAAAATGCAGTACGTGGACGTGCAGATACCGGCTTTGGTGTGATGACCGAAGAGGAACTGAAGCTTGCTGTAGCGGCGGCGCGTAAACGCGGTGAAAAAGTGGTGATGACCAATGGCGTCTTCGACATCCTGCACGCCGGGCACGTCTCCTATCTGGCAAATGCCCGCAAACTGGGTGACCGCCTGATTGTCGCTGTGAACAGCGATGCCTCCACCAAACGGCTGAAAGGGGATTCCCGCCCCGTTAACCCTCTCGAACAGCGTATGATTGTGCTGGGGGCACTGGAAGCGGTCGACTGGGTGGTGTCGTTTGAAGAAGACACGCCGCAGCGCTTGATCGCCGGGATCTTGCCAGACCTGCTGGTGAAAGGCGGCGACTATAAACCAGAAGAGATTGCCGGGAGTAAAGAAGTCTGGGCCAACGGTGGCGAAGTGTTGGTGCTCAACTTTGAAGACGGTTGCTCAACGACCAACATCATCAAGAAGATCCAACAGGATAAAAAAGGCTAACCGGAAAGCGGTTCACAGATCTCGCTTCGAACCAGGCAGGCCTATTGACGCTGTTGTTTTTTCAACCTAAAGTAAAGGAACAAGGGTAAGGGAGGATTTCTCCCCCCTCTGAATTGGTTGTTAATAAGCCTGGAAACTTACTAGTAACAACACAATCAGTATGATGACGAACTTCATCATAACCCTTTCCTTCTATAAGGCCCCTTCTTCGGGAGGGGCTTTCCCGTTTCAGCCCCTTGCTGACTCCCCGATTGTTGATGAGCGCCAGACCCCGCGCAATGCTTTCCCAGAGGCAGTTTTGCCTTCCCCGAGCAGTCACGCAAAACGCTGCAACAGCCTGATCATTTGCAGTTTTTTGTGGAACACAGATATAAAAAATCCCCGGTTTTTTGGGCCAGGGATATGTGTTAATGAAACCTTCTTGACGCTGATTTTTTTTCAACCTAAAGTAAAGGAACAAGGGTAAGGGAGGATTTCTCCCCCCTCTGAATGGCCGTTAATAAGCGTGGAAACTTATCAGTAACAGCACAATCAGTATGATGACGAACTTCATCATAACCCTTTCCTTATGTAAGGCCCCTTCCTCGGGAGGGGCTTTCCCGTTTCAGCCCCTTGCTGACTCCCCGATTGTTGATGAGCGCCAGACCCCGCGCAATGCTTTCTCTTATGCAGTTTTCTCTTCCCCGAGTTGGCTCGCAAAACGCTGTAACAACCTGATCATTTGTACTTTTTAGCGGAACGCAGATATAAAAAATCCCCGGCTTTTTGGGCCAGGGATGTTCATAGTTGAAAATTTATTCTATGTTTTCTGCGACGGGAGTTGTTGAGGTTAAGGGTGAAGTCAATGCCGCCAGTGAGCCGCCTGAAACGCCAATTTCATTGAGCAAGGAGTCAATCAGCGGTGCCTGTGTGCGGTAAGAAAGGGCGGCAGACAATGCCTGTTCTGCCAGGTTTCCGCCACTAACGCTGCCTGATGCCGCATCCCCCGCAGCACCACCTCGGTTTAATCCATCGACCTGAATAATCTTGATGCCGTCAATGGACTTCATCGGCTCAACGGATTTCTCTATTACTGCAGGTAACGACTGTAATAGCGCCAGTTTGAATTTAAGGCTGGTTTGCTCGTCAGAAAGTACGTTGATAGCGTCGTTCAGCGCACGTTGCGCTTCTGCTTCCGCCAGGCCTTTTTTGCGTGTTGCTTCGGCTAACTCAACGATCGCCGCCGCCTGCATCTCTGCGGCTTCTTTCTCTGCGGCTTCTTTCTCTGCTTTCGCCCGCACGGTCAGTTCAACCGCTTTGGTTTCTGCATCCTGCGCGGCAGCGATTAGGGCAACTTGTTTAGCACGATCGGCTTCTGCGGTCTGGCGAGTGGTTTCTACGTTTTGCTGGGCGCTTACCGCTTCTGCAAGTGCAAGGTTGGCACGCGCTTCCGCTTGTGACTGCTGTTCCGATTTGGCGGCAATAGCGATCGATTTCGTCTGGTTGGCGATTTCGGTGACCTGCTGCTGTTCGATCTCTTTAATGCGAACTTCACGTTCAGCTTCAACTTTTCTGGAACGGACGACCTGTTCGCGGTCGATTTCCGTTTCCTGAATCTGTCGTTCAGCCAGAATTCGCGTCTGCTCTGCTTCCCGACGACGCTCGGCCTCAAAAGCCGCAATTTTCGCATTCTGCTCAGCGGTACGGGTTTTAACCTGCTGCTCCTGCTCAAGCGTCATAAACGCTTCTTGCTGTTCAATCTCCAGCTTCCGCGAAAGCGCATCACGGTTTTTCTCACGCACCGCAACTTCTACATCCTGTTCAACTTCGTTACGTTCGCGACGACGGCGCTCCGTCTCCTGCGTCAGCTTGGTTAAACCTTCGGCGTCAAAGGCGTTGTTAGGATTGAAATGTTCCTTCGACGTCTGGTTAAAGTTGGTAAGTGAAACGCTTTCCAGTTCCAGGCCGTTTTTCGACAGATCTTCAGCAACGGTATTTTGTACGCCCTGCACGAAGTTCTCGCGGGTATCCTGTAACTCATGCATGGTCATTTGTGCAGCTGTTGCACGGAGGGCATCGACAAATTTATCTTCAACCAACATACGTAAGTCTTCAGGCGACAGGGTGCGTTGCCCCAGCGTCTGGGCGGCGGTGGCAATACCTTCCACTGACGGTTTTACCCGCACAAAGAAAGCGACAACGACATCGACGCGCATACGATCTTTCGTAATCAGGCTATCAATGGTTGAGCGGCTGACTTCCAGCTTCAGAGTATTCATATTGATGGGGATTATTTCATGAAAGATCGGCATCACGATTGCGCCACCGCTCATTACCACTTTTTGCCCACCTAAACCAGTACGAACAAAAGCTTGCTCTGCCGAAGCGCGACGATAGAGCCTGGCGAAAATAATTCCAATAATAAACAGAATGCATACGGCAATAATTGCGGTAAACATCCAGGAGGGCACAGAATTAACAATATCATCCATTATTAAATTTCCTTTTGATTAATAAATTACAGTATTTGGGGCCAGGGTTTTTTTTTCGCCAAATATCGCGTTGCAGAAAGTCGGCAAATAATTAATACTTTGTCTCCTTTAGTGAAAGTTTTTTCTTCTTCAGGTTCCAGTAGTAAATAATGTATTTGGCCAAATTGATCGGTGAGTTTTCCTTCACAGGGGTTACCTGAAGTGGCCTGATGTCCGGTAATTAATGCCATGCAGCCAATATATTCTTCTTCTGTAATAGCTGAACTATGGTCGCGTGGAATCCAGGGCGCAACTATTTTACCGGTATAATGCACCGCAATAATCGTTAGCAGTAAACTGACAGGAACCACAAACAGATTTGTGAGTGGTGATTGCCAGACCATGATGCAGACCTGCTGTAGCAGGATGCCAATAAGGCCAAAAAAACCAGCATGTAAGCAGAGAACGACGAGAGCTGGCAATCTTCCAAAATTGAGATAATGAAGTGCCTGGCTAATATGACCTGTGGTTATGGAATCATAATGGTCAAGATGTGCATCAAGAGCACCGGAAAGCATGTGACCGCAGATAAGTGCAAAAATTTCTAAAAGGCCGATCAAAAGTACAAAAGAAATAGCGAAAAGATAAGGGGTGTTATAGTCAGCGAATAAAATCATATGTCACTCCAATGTCCATTTAGTGACGCAATATTTATTTTGCGATAATTTCCTTGCTTACATTTATCTTTGTTAATAATAACACATGTTAGCGATGTTCTGAAAGAGAAAGTCTTTTAATGTTGTTTTTTTATTTTTCACTAAAAAGTGTGATCGGGAACAATATATTTACGCACGTTATGTTTAAAGGCACTACACTGATTGGGGAATACTGAAATCAGAAAAAGCATATGGCCTTAAAAGGTATGCGATAACCGGAGGATGTGCTTATGGATCATAGTCTTAATTCTTTAAATAACTTCGATTTCCTGGCGCGTAGTTTTGCCAGAATGCACGCAGAAGGTCGCCCGGTCGATATTCTGGCCGTTACTGGTAACATGGATGAAGAACATAGAACCTGGTTTTGCGCACGTTATGCCTGGTATTGCCAACAGATGATGCAAACCAGAGAACTGGAATTAGAACATTGATATTACGGGCCGTCTGGCCCGTTTTTGTGGTGCTTTATTCTGCTTTATCAACCGGCGGGATAGCTGGAGGAGATTGAAGTTCTGCTACCGGATTATTGCGCGCTTCCAGTTCGCTGATGCGTTGTTCCAGTAACGCCAGTTTTTCACGAGTCCGTAACAGGACTTGCGTCTGAACGTCGAATTCTTCGCGGCTTACCAGATCGAGACGCGTCAACTGCGCTTGTAGGGTTTGGCGGATTTTTTTCTCCACATCTTCCCCGAACTCCCTGATTCCTTTAGGCATTGATTCGTGAACCTGGCGAGCGATTTGCTCAATTTTTTTCGGGTCAATCATTGTAGTTTCCCTGTACTGATAGGTGTTGAGTGCCATTGTAGTGCGATAAGGGTAAGTCATAAACCAGAATTATGTGAAGCTATGCGTTGCTGCCGCTAATCATTAGCGTTATAGTGAATCCGCTTATTCTCAGGGCGGGGCGAAATTCCCCACCGGCGGTAAATCAACTCAGTTGAAAGCCCGCGAGCGCTTTGGGTGCGAACTCAAAGGACAGCAGATCCGGTGTAATTCCGGGGCCGACGGTTAGAGTCCGGATGGGAGAGAGTAACGATTCTGTCGGGCATGGACCCGCTCACGTTATTTTGGCTATATGCCGCCACTCCTAAGACTGCCCTGATTCTGGTAACCATAATTTTAGTGAGGTTTTTTTACCATGAATCAGACGCTACTTTCCTCTTTTGGTACGCCTTTCGAACGTGTTGAAAATGCACTGGCTGCGCTGCGTGAAGGACGCGGTGTAATGGTGCTTGATGATGAAGACCGTGAAAACGAAGGCGATATGATCTTCCCGGCAGAAACCATGACCGTTGAGCAGATGGCGCTGACCATTCGCCACGGTAGCGGTATTGTTTGCCTGTGCATTACTGAAGATCGCCGTAAACAACTCGATCTGCCAATGATGGTAGAAAATAACACCAGCGCCTATGGCACCGGTTTTACCGTGACCATTGAAGCGGCTGAAGGTGTGACTACCGGTGTTTCTGCCGCTGACCGTATTACTACCGTTCGCGCAGCGATTGCCGATGGCGCAAAACCTTCTGATCTGAATCGTCCTGGCCACGTTTTCCCACTGCGCGCGCAGGCGGGTGGTGTGCTGACGCGTGGCGGCCATACTGAAGCGACTATTGATCTGATGACGCTGGCAGGCTTTAAACCGGCTGGTGTGCTGTGTGAGCTGACTAATGACGATGGCACGATGGCGCGTGCACCAGAGTGCATTGAGTTTGCCAATAAACACAATATGGCGCTCGTGACTATTGAAGACCTGGTGGCATACCGTCAGGCACATGAGCGTAAAGCTAGCTGAAAACCGCTGCTTAATTTACCGCGTTAATCAAGAAACCGAAGCTATTACTGGCTTCGGTTTTTATTTTGCTCTTGTTATGCAAGATGTTAATTCCTCTTCTCTTTCTATGAGAAAATTTCATTAATATCAGGCATTCTTTTCCATTATGATCAAAATCATATAATTGTTCCGTTATTATGCGACCATATGAATATATCCGAAAAAGGATATGTGAATTTTATGCGCTAAATGTTTAGTATTGTTAAATATTAAGGGTAAAAGGATGTTTATCGCCTGGTACTGGATTGTATTGATTGCTCTGGTTGTGGTGGGTTATTTACTGCATTTGAAACGTTATTGTCGGGCGTTTCGTCAGGACAGAGACGCACTGCTTGAAGCGCGGAATAAATACTTAAACAGTACGAGAGAAGAGACAGCCGAGAAGGTAGAATAGGGCTTTAGTGAAGCTGGCAGAAGTTGTCCATGCGCTGGACAACTTCTGATGTTGCTTTTAACCAATTCCCGCCGTTTGTAGTAGCACTAAACTGAATCCCATCACTGACATTCCACATAGCACGCCATAGCTGGGGTTATTATTGGGGTCAATCTCTTTAGCTAGCGGCATTAATTCATCAACCGAGAGCGCCACCATAATTCCTGCAACCGCCGCCATGATTGCCGCCATGACCACCGGAGAAATCATGCTACCGAGGATTAACCACGCCAGAACACCACCAAGAATTTCTGCCAGCCCAGAAATGCCCGCCCACAAAATTGCGGTGCGTTTTGACCCCGTTGCCGCGTAAACCGGCCCCGCAACTGCCAGACCTTCAGGAATATTATGCAATGCAACAGCCAGCGCGATGCCAAAGCCCAGCTCCAGGTTACTGCTCGCCGTGACAAAGGTGGCAATGCCTTCCGGGAAGTTATGCAGACTGATGCCGAGAGTGAGCAGAATGGCTGTGCGCTTGATCGATTTTGGCAACGGCTGCACCGATTTTTGCATTAAATCCTGCGGATGCGCATGTGGCAACATGCGGTCCAGACCAAAATAGCCAAGCAGACCGAAGATAAACATTCCATAACCCAGCACAGGCGACATTCCTTCGGCGGCTAATGCGGCAGGAAGCATTTCCATTAATGAGATGAGCAACATAATCCCCGCCGCAAATCCTAGCGAAAACGCCAGTAAGCGGTTCGAGGGTTTTTGTCCGAGAACGCCGAGAAACGCGCCAATAAACGTGGCTGCCCCCGCCAGTATGGTCAGAATGAGAGGTACTGACATCGACAACTCCTTATAAATCTTTACCTTCAGGCAGATCGTCAAAATAACTGATGATCATCATCATTGTTATCCGGGTTCTTACTCCGCCGAACAAGCGTATTGTGAGGATATCAAAATGACACCTTTAGTTAAGGATATCATCATGTCTTCAACACGTATGCCAGCATTGTTTTTAGGTCACGGTAGTCCGATGAACGTGCTGGAAGATAATTTGTATACCCGCAGCTGGCAGAAGTTGGGGATGACATTGCCACGCCCGCAAGCGATTGTTGTGGTTTCGGCTCACTGGTTTACCCGTGGAACTGGAGTGACCGCGATGGAGACGCCGCCCACGATTCATGATTTTGGCGGTTTTCCGCAGGCGCTGTACGACACCCATTATCCTGCTCCGGGTTCGCCTGCGCTGGCACAGCGTCTGGTTGAGCTGTTAGCGCCGGTCCCTGTGACGCTGGATAAAGAAGCCTGGGGCTTTGACCACGGTTCCTGGGGCGTGCTGATTAAGATGTATCCTGACGCCGATATCCCGATGGTGCAGTTGAGTATCGACAGTACCAAACCTGCCGCCTGGCACTTTGAGATGGGGCGTAAACTGGCGGCTCTGCGAGACGAAGGAATAATGTTGGTCGCCAGCGGTAACGTGGTGCATAACCTGCGTACGGTGAAGTGGCACGGTGATAGTTCACCGTATCCTTGGGCGATGTCGTTTAATGAGTATGTGAAAGCGAATCTGACGTGGCAAGGACCGGTAGAACAGCATCCTCTGGTGAATTATCTCGACCATGAAGGTGGCGCGTTATCGAACCCAACGCCAGAGCACTATCTGCCGTTGTTGTATGTCTTAGGTGCGTGGGATGGGCAGGAGCCAATTACCATTCCGGTCGATGGTATAGAAATGGGCAGTTTAAGTATGTTGTCGGTGCAGATAGGCTAATAATTACCGGATGGCGAGTGCCATCCGGTATCATGGCTTATTCAACAAAAATATGTGGATAAAACCGAGACATATCCTGGGTGATCAATGCACGGTCTTCACGAATGCCAATTCCGGCAGGTTGATCGTTCACCAGCCAGCTACCAATCAGCATATAGCTATCGCCGAATTTTGGTAACGGGTGGAATTGCTGAACAATCATCCCTTCTTCGCCATACGGACCTTCTGCTGCTTCAATGGTTTTGCCGTTCTCAATGATCGACACGTTTGCGCCTTCACGGGAGAAGATCGGTTTAACCACATATTTTTCCATTTGCGGATGATCATCTTCCGCAAAATAAGCGGGCAGCAGGTTCGGGTGATTCGGGAACATCTCCCACAGTAGCGGCAGAAGCGCTTTGTTGGAGATAATGCTCTTCCACGCCGGTTCCAGCCAGCGTACGCCTGCATCCTCCAGCTTGGTGGAGAACATCTCACGCAGCATAAATTCCCACGGATACAGCTTGAACAGGTTAGAAATCACCTGATCCTGTAAATCCGTGAACTGACCTTTTTCGCCTAAACCGATATCGTCGATGTAGAGGAATTCAGTAGCGATTTCAGCTTCTGTCGCGCAGTCCTGCAAATACTGAATGGTTCCGCGATCTTCCACCGTGTCGCGACAGCAGGTGAGATGCAGCAACTGGAAGCCATACTGTTCACGCAGCTGGACAAAGCGATCGATCAGCTTCTCTTGCAGACTGTTAAACTGGTCGCTGCCTTCCGGCAGGTTACCGGCGTTAAGCTGATCTTCCAGCCAGATCCACTGAAAGAATGCGGCTTCATACAGTGACGTTGGCGTATCGGCGTTATTTTCCAGAAGTTTAGGTTCGCCAGTACCATCCCACGCCAGATCAAGACGCGAATAAAGCGATGGCTGGTGAGTCAGCCATGACTGGCGCACAAAACTCCAGGTGTGTTTTGGAATGCGGAATTTGGTCATCAGCTCATCGCTGGCGATCACTTTTTCAACCACTTTCAGGCACATCTGGTGCAGTTCGGCGGTGACTTCTTCCAGCTTTTCAACCTGGGAGAGGGTCAACTTGTAGTAAGCATCTTCACACCAGTATGGCTCTCCGTACATGGTGTGAAAATTGAAACCGTATTCGTGGGCTTTTTCGCGCCAGTCCGGACGCTCGGTAATACTGACTCTTTCCATCGGTATCAGCCACCCATTGAACGAGAAGAGGTGCCAGTTGCGCTACGCTGCATGGTGCTTTGTTTGGCAACAGATTCACCAAAGCCACCGCGGGTAACGGTAGTGGTGGTCGCCGGTTTCGGTGCCATGGCTGTCTTCGGTACGGTCATGGTGCGGCCTGGCTGCGCTGCGCCATAGTTTTTACCGGTGGCATCAGTATATTTACCGTAAGCCGGGCTGGCTGGGTTTTTCGAGGAGAACAGCGGCTGTTGTGCAAAGCCCGCGCCGCCGCCCATCAGACGCCCCATCATGTAACCGGCCATCAGCGGCATCCAGAAACTCCCGCTGGATTGCTGGGCCTGCGCCTGGTTTTCTGGTGCCATACCAGCCTGGGCTGGTGCCTGCTGGCACTGGCCTTCGCCAAATTCAGCAATACAGTCTTCACGAGTGGCGTATTTCGGCGCAGTACGTTCGGCTTCTTTCAGCGCATTGTTGTACGCAGTGGTACATTCTGCGCTTTTGCCTGGGTTTGCGGCTGAGCAGTCATCAGCATTTTGATACAGAGACACTGTCTCATCACTCTTTTCACAGCCTGCCAGCATAAAAACAGTGGCAACAGCAAGAGCGACAGGTGTCAGATGGCGTGCGCTCCAGTTTTTGCGGAACGATGCGTGGCGTATGGATTTTGTCCGTTTCATTTTTGTCTTCCGGGACCAGTGGTAAATACCCATCAGAATAGAGGATGGCTGGTCGAAATTGAAGCGGGAAGGGGGAAGAATGCGGCAGATAACCCGTATCTTTACGTTGCCTTACGTTCAGACGGGGCCGAAGCCCCGTCGTCAGCATCAGTTACGGAAAGGGTTATGACCGTTACTGGTAGTCGTGCGTGCGGATGCTTGCTGAACGGCTGGGGCCGGGCTATCTGGTGCATAACCATCAGCAATAGCATTTTGTTCTGGCGTTTGCGGCGCAACGTTTTCTGGATTAGTGGAAACCGGTTTGCTCAGCGCATTGTTCAGTGCCAGCAGATCCTGCTCGTTCAACGTACCCAGAGCTGATTTAATATTCAACTGGTTAATCAGGTAGTTATAACGCGCATTCGCCAGCTCTTGCTTGGCGTTGTACAGCGTGGTGGTGGCATCCAGCACATCAACAATGGTACGCGTACCGACCGAGTAGCCCGCTTCCATCGCGTCTAATGAGCTTTGAGCGGAAACTACGGCTTGTTTGTAGGCGTTAATGCTACTGATAGAAGCATTAATATTGTTGAAGGAGGAACGTACGGTTTGCACGACGCTACGATGGGCGCTTTCCAGTTGCTCACTGGCACCAACAAAGTTGTACTGGGCCTGTTTCACCTGCGAGTTAACCATTCCGCCCTGATAAATCGGCAGCGAGAAGCTCAGACCAACTTTGTTCTGGCCCATATTGCTATCGTCATACTGGGTACCAGCGGCACCACGGGTTTTCGAACCGCTATATGAGGTGTCAGAAATCCCGGTAGAAGCCGTTAAATCCAGAGTCGGTAAGTGACCATCCTGCGCCTGGCGAATTTGCTCGCGCGCCAGGTCCTGGCTCAAACGTGCCTGTAACAGCGACAGGTTGCGTTTTTCGGCTTCTTTCAGCAGCGCGTTAACCGGCTGTGGTTTGTCGGTTTTAAAGTTATCGACATTCAGTGCCGCCAGTTCCGGATAGTAATTACCGGTGATCTGACGCAGTTGCTCTACAGCGTTATCGAGGTTATTACGTGCGGTCACTTCATTCGCCAGCACGGTATCGTACTGTGCACGGGCGTTCTGCACGTCGGTGATCGCCACCAGGCCCACGTTAAAACGTTGAGTGGTTTGATCTAACTGACGGTAGATCGCTTCTTTTTGCGCCTGCGTATAGGAAAGAACATCAATGGCATTCAACACGTTGAAATAAGCAGTCGCGGTGTTGAGGATCAAGGTTTGTTGATCGGTCTGATACGTGACGTCCTGAATACCCGCTGCTTTTTCCTGTAGCGTTAACGCACGCCATTTCGACATATCAAAAATGGATTGAGTTAACTGCAGGGACGCACTGGTCGCGTTAGAGTTGATGCCGTTCGCGTCGCGGTAGCCGTTGCTATAGGTGTAATCTGCACCTAAACCTAGCTGTGGCAGTAATGGACTGCGCGCTTCATTAATTTTTTCAAAGGCAGCATCACGATCGGCGGCAGACTTACGCAATTCCGGGTTACTAAGGCGTGCTTGCTGATAAACTTGCATCAGGTTCTCGGCCTGGCTCAACGTACTGAACCCAGAAAGGCTCAGGCCGATAAGAATGGGGAGCAATTTCTTCATTTGCATTCCTTGTGGTGAAGCAGTATTTAGCGCGATCAAACTGTAAAATTATTGCGGATTCTAGCAGAAGCCGCTACCGCAAAAGGTTGGCGTTACGTGCCATAGGGCGTTAATGTGCCTCAATTTAACACATGACTGCTCAAACGGCAGTCAAACGTCGCTGAAATTCACATTTAATTCACTATTAGTGCCAGGACATTAACAATGCTTAAGCCAGACAACCTGCCCGTTACTTTTGGCAAAAACGATGTTGAAATTATTGCACGAGAAACACTTTATCGCGGCTTTTTTTCATTAGATCTTTATAGATTTCGTCATCGTCTATTCAACGGGCAAATGAGTCGTGAGGTACGGCGGGAAATTTTTGAGCGCGGTCACGCCGCAGTCTTGCTACCCTTTGACCCAGTGCGCGATGAAGTTGTGCTGATTGAGCAGATTCGGATTGCCGCGTATGACACCAGCGAAACCCCCTGGCTACTGGAGATGGTGGCCGGGATGATTGAAGAGGGTGAAAGTGTGGAAGATGTCGCCCGTCGCGAAGCGATTGAAGAGGCGGGACTGATAGTCAAACGGACCAAACCGGTGTTAAGTTTCCTGGCAAGCCCTGGGGGCACCAGTGAGCGTTCGTCAATTATGGTGGGCGAAGTGGACGCCACGACCGCAAGCGGTATTCACGGTCTGGCTGATGAAAACGAAGATATTCGCGTTCATGTGGTAAGCCGGGAACAGGCATACCAATGGGTAGAAGAGGGGAAAATCGACAACGCAGCGTCGGTCATCGCTTTGCAATGGCTGCAGCTGCATCATCAAGCGTTAAAAAATGAGTGGGCATAAATGAAGCGTTACACACCTGACTTTCCTGAAATGATGCGCCTGTGCGAGATGAACTTTTCACAATTGCGGCGTTTGTTACCGCGCAATGACGCACCCGGCGAAACTGTAAGCTATCAGGTGGCAAACGCACAATATCGGCTAACGATTGTGGAATCGACCCGATACACTACCCTGGTGACAATCGAACAGACTGCGCCCGCGATCAGTTACTGGAGCCTTCCGTCAATGACGGTGCGTCTGTATCATGACGCGATGGTGGCTGAAGTGTGTTCAAGTCAGCAGATTTTTCGCTTCAAAGCGCGGTATGATTATCCTAATAAAAAGTTGCATCAACGCGACGAAAAGCATCAAATTAACCAGTTTTTAGCGGACTGGTTGCGATACTGTTTAGCACATGGAGCGATGGCGATTCCGGTTTATTAGCGTCGTGAAACCTAAGGACACCATTTGGAAAGCCTGTTAACCCTTCCTCTGGCTGGTGAGGCCAGAGTCAGGATTTTACAAATTACCGACACTCACCTGTTTGCGCAAAAGCACGAAGCCCTGTTGGGGGTAAATACCTGGGAAAGCTACCAGGCGGTGCTGGAGGCGATTCGTCCACACCAGCACGAATTCGACCTGATTGTCGCGACCGGTGATTTAGCGCAGGATCAATCCTCTGCGGCCTATCAGCATTTCGCTGAAGGCATCGCAAGTTTTCGTGCGCCCTGCGTCTGGCTGCCGGGCAACCACGATTTTCAGCCTGCGATGTACAGCGCGCTACAGGATGCGGGGATCTCCCCGGCGAAGCGGGTGTTTATTGGTGAGCAATGGCAAATCCTGTTGCTGGATAGCCAGGTGTTTGGCGTGCCGCACGGTGAGCTGAGCGAGTTTCAGCTTGAGTGGCTGGAACGTAAACTGGCTGATGCGCCAGAACGCCATACGTTGCTGCTGCTGCACCATCATCCGTTGCCTGCGGGCTGTAGCTGGCTTGACCAACACAGTCTGCGTAACGCGGGCGAACTGGATAACGTGCTGGCGAAGTTTCCGAACGTTAAATACTTGCTGTGTGGACATATCCATCAGGAGCTGGATCTCGACTGGAATGGTCGCCGCCTGCTGGCAACGCCATCGACCTGTGTACAGTTTAAGCCGCATTGTTCCAACTTTACGCTGGACACCATCGCGCCTGGCTGGCGTACGCTCGAGTTACATGCTGATGGTACGCTGACCACCGAGGTGCACCGCCTGGCGGACACACGTTTCCAACCTGATACCGCTTCAGAAGGCTACTGATGTCTACGCTTCTTTATTTACACGGTTTCAACAGTTCGCCGCGCTCTGCAAAAGCGAGTTTGTTGAAAAACTGGCTGGCGGAACATCACCCTGACGTTGAGATGATCATTCCGCAGTTACCACCGTACCCTTCCGATGCGGCAGAACTGCTGGAATCCATTGTCCTGGAACATGGCGGCGATTCGCTGGGGATCGTCGGTTCATCACTGGGGGGATATTACGCCACCTGGTTGTCGCAATGTTTTATGCTGCCCGCCGTGGTGGTAAACCCAGCGGTGCGCCCGTTTGAACTGCTGACGGACTATCTCGGTCAGAACGAGAACCCCTACACCGGGCAGCAATATGTGCTAGAGTCACGCCATATTTACGATCTCAAAGTCATGCAGATTGACCCGCTGGAAGCGCCGGATTTGATTTGGCTGCTGCAACAGACGGGAGATGAAGTGCTGGATTACCGCCAGGCGGTGGCGTACTACGCTTCCTGCCGCCAGACTGTTATAGAAGGCGGCAACCATGCATTCACAGGCTTCGAAGATTATTTCAACCCGATCGTCGATTTTCTTGGTCTGCACCATCTCTGACGATCAACTCGAATTGCTAACTTAAACCATGACGCAAACTTATAACGCTGATGCCATTGAGGTACTCACCGGGCTTGAGCCGGTTCGCCGCCGCCCGGGGATGTATACCGATACCACGCGCCCTAACCATTTGGGGCAAGAAGTCATTGATAACAGTGTCGATGAAGCACTGGCGGGTCACGCAAAACGCGTGGACGTTATTTTACATGCTGACCAGTCGTTAGAAGTGATAGATGATGGTCGCGGGATGCCGGTGGATATTCACCCTGAAGAAGGCGTTCCGGCGGTCGAACTGATTCTTTGCCGTTTGCACGCGGGTGGTAAATTCTCTAACAAAAACTACCAGTTCTCTGGCGGCCTGCATGGCGTGGGGATTTCGGTGGTTAACGCCCTGTCGAAGCGCGTAGAAGTTAACGTACGCCGCGATGGTCAGATCTATAACATCGCCTTTGAAAATGGCGAAAAGGTGCAGGATTTACAGGTTGTCGGTACTTGCGGTAAACGCAACACAGGCACCAGCGTGCACTTCTGGCCGGATGAAACTTTCTTTGACAGCCCGCGCTTCTCTGTTTCCCGTCTTACACATGTGCTGAAAGCCAAAGCGGTACTGTGCCCAGGCGTTGAGATCACTTTTAAAGATGAGATCAACAATACCGAACAACGCTGGTGCTATCAGGACGGTCTGAACGATTACCTCGCGGAAGCGGTAAATGGCCTGCCGACGCTGCCGGAAAAACCGTTTATCGGCAATTTTTCTGGCGATACCGAAGCGGTGGACTGGGCGCTATTGTGGCTGCCGGAAGGCGGTGAACTGCTGACCGAAAGCTACGTCAACCTGATCCCTACGATGCAGGGCGGTACGCACGTTAACGGTTTGCGTCAGGGCCTGCTGGACGCAATGCGCGAGTTCTGTGAATACCGCAACATTCTGCCGCGCGGCGTGAAGCTGTCGGCAGAAGATATCTGGGATCGCTGCGCCTATGTGCTGTCAGTAAAAATGCAGGATCCGCAGTTTGCCGGGCAGACCAAAGAGCGCCTCTCCTCGCGTCAGTGCGCGGCATTCGTTTCTGGCGTGGTGAAAGATGCCTTCACCTTGTGGCTGAACCAGAACGTTCAGGCGGCTGAACTGCTGGCGGAGATGGCGATTTCCAGCGCCCAGCGCCGTATGCGTGCGGCCAAGAAAGTGGTGCGTAAAAAGTTGACCAGCGGCCCGGCGCTGCCTGGCAAACTGGCTGACTGTACCGCGCAGGACCTTAACCGTACTGAACTGTTCCTCGTGGAAGGTGACTCCGCAGGCGGATCTGCCAAGCAGGCGCGCGATCGTGAATATCAGGCGATCATGCCGCTGAAAGGTAAGATCCTTAACACCTGGGAAGTTTCTTCCGACGAAGTACTGGCCTCGCAGGAAGTGCATGATATTTCGGTGGCGATCGGTATTGATCCTGACAGCGACGATCTTAGCCAACTGCGTTATGGCAAGATCTGTATCCTGGCGGATGCTGACTCCGATGGTCTGCACATTGCCACGTTGCTCTGCGCCTTGTTTGTAAAACACTTCCGTACGCTGGTGAAACACGGTCACGTATATGTAGCGCTACCACCGCTCTACCGCATTGACCTTGGCAAAGAGGTCTATTACGCCTTGACGGAAGAAGAGAAAGAGGGCGTGCTCGAGCAATTAAAACGCAAGAAAGGCAAGCCGAACGTCCAGCGTTTTAAAGGTCTGGGGGAAATGAACCCGATGCAATTGCGCGAAACCACGCTTGATCCGAACACTCGCCGTCTGGTGCAGTTGACTATCGATGATGAAGACGATCAGCGTACTGACGCGATGATGGATATGCTGCTGGCGAAGAAACGCTCGGAAGATCGCCGTAATTGGTTGCAAGAGAAAGGCGACATGGCGGAGATTGAGGTTTAAAGGAAAGAACATTGCCCGGTCAGGATGGCCGGGCAAACAAGGCAGGATTAAATCCCTGGCTGCAGAATACGAATATTCATCTCCAGCACGTCGCCTTTTACGGCTTCGCTGTACGCCTTCATGTGCGGGGTTTGCAGATGCGCTTCAAGGTGCGCGATGCTTTCCCACTGCTCAATCATCACGATAGAATCCGGTGCCATAGACTGGAAACTCACGCCAGCAGCACAATCCACCATTGGCGCATAGCCGTGGCAACCTTCTTCTTTCAGTACGGTTGGAACGATTTTAGCAAACTGATCCAACACTGCCTGACGGTGATGTTGACCAGGACGAGTACGGATTTCTGCGATTACTGTAATCATGGTTAACTCCTTCTAAAGCCAGAGCTCTAGTTAACCAAAAATTTCCACAAGATGCTTGCGATATTCTTCAGTATAGCGGGGAACATCAGGCATTTTTATCACGTCATTAGCGATAAATGTCGGCAGCGGTTCCATACCAAGGAATTGGTTTGCTTTATGGAATGGTAGATACACACCGTCAACGCCAACCCCGTGGAAGAACTGATCTTTTTCGGTGAAAGCTTCCATTGGTGCGTTCCAGGTCAGGGAAAGCATATATTTTTTACCTTGTACCAGACCGCCAGAACCGTATTTTTTCGACGGATCTTTGCGGGTACGACCATCGCTGGCATACAGCGTACCGTGACCTTCGGTGAATACATCATCAATGTATTTTTTCACCGTCCACGGCGCGCCCATCCACCAGCCTGGCATCTGCCAGATCACCACATCAGCCCAGAGAAAGTTTTGTACTTCCGCTTTGACATCGTAGTCGCTGTCGGCGCGAACGATGCGGACATCATGCCCGAGGTCGCGCAGCGTGCCATCCGCGACTTCGGTCAGGGTGTCGTTCAGTTGACCATTGGAGTGGGCGAATTTTTTCGCGCCGTTGATAATCAGGATGTTGCTCATTTTTTAACCTCAAGGTGAGACGTTTGCCGACTATAGTACGTCACAGAGCGGTACGGTGAAATTAGCAAAATGTGCAAACTCTTTTGCGAATTTAGCAAAAGTCTGATCTTGCTCCGATTCACCGATGCAGGATAAATATTTTCTGAAAATGACAATACTGATAGCCATTCCTCATAATTCCTACTCGCACCGGATTAATTTACAGGTTTGGTTCGGTTTTTTGGGGATTAAAAATATGGCGTTGGATAAGTAAAAATGAAAATATCAACGCGTCACGTTGATAATTATAAATGGATTTTTATGAGCGTGCTAACATATGTTAAAGCATAAAATTCAAACAATATTTGAAGCTCTGTTATATATAATGCTTACTTATTGGTTAATAGATGCTTTTTTTGCATTCAATAAGTATGACTGGATGCTTGAGTCGGGAGACAATATTTGCAGTATACCTTCCGTTTCAGGCGAAGATCGTATATTGCAAACAATGATTGCAGCATTTTTTCTTCTGACGCCACTTATTATTATTATCTTAAGAAAACTCTTTGTGCGAGAAATGTTTGAGTTTTGGTTATATGTAATCTCGCTCGTTATTTGTTTGGTTTGTGGTTGGTGGCTTTTTTGGGGACGGTTTATATTTTGCTATTAATAAAATCTATGAGAGTCGTTTTAACGGCTCTCATAGACAGAGAAGTTACCAGCTTACTTTCGCCTCAAATCCACCTTGTTCCGCATTCCCAAACTCAACATTCATGCCATGCAGCTTGGCGATTCGCTGGACAATTGAAAGCCCAAGTCCACTGCCGGTAGCGGTTTGTCCGGGTGGGCGATAGAAGCGTTCGCCAATTCTCGCCAGTGCCTCTGGTGTCACACCGGGGCCGTTATCCCTCACGATGAAATTATCGGCATTCAGCGTGACGTCCACCACGCTACCTTGTGGACTGTAGCGCACGGCGTTATCCAGCAAATTTCGCACCAACAAACTTAGCAATAGCGGTTGTCCGGTGCGTTTGATGCCGTGGGCATTGAGTGTCAGTCGCACGTCAATTTTCGCCTGCTGCGCCGTGTGGTAAATATCCATCACCGACGATTGCAGGAGATCTTCAAGCGGGATCTCCGCGACGTCCTGAAGGTTATCCAGTGAGTCCAGCCGCGATAGCGTGAGCAGTTGATCAACCAGACGAGTAGCACGATCGATTCCGGAATGTAATTGAAGCAGCGCTTTTTTCCGCGCCTGCGGATCATCGTCAGAGAGCTGCGCAACTTCGGTTTGCACTTTCAGCGCCGTTAACGGGCTACGAAGTTCGTGAGCTGCGTCGGAGGTAAAGCGTCGTTCACGAACCATCATCGCATGTGTGCGGGCGAACAGTTGATTCAACGACTCAACCAGTGGACGCACTTCGCTGGGTATGCCCGTCGCGTTTAGTGGTTTTTCCGAGTCAGGGTCACGCATACGTAGTGCCAGCGCCAGTTTGTTCAGCGGCGCGAGTTCACGACCCAGTAGTACCATCATGATGATTAACATAATCGGCAGTGCGACAAGCCACGGGATCAATTGCCCGGCAACAATTGCCAGCGCCATGTCTTCGCGGTATTCCCATTCCTGACCAACAACGATGCGATATTTGCCATCAGGTGAGGTCATCCAGACAAAACGCCAGGGATCGTCTTCACCGACCAGTTGCCCGTCAGCAAAACCTTCCCGTTGATAGCTATAGGGAATATCTTCTCCGTTATCGCCATCGTTAAGGACCATTCTGCCGTCGTGGGTAAAGATGGCAAAGGTCAGCGCATCGTCATCAACATGACCGTGTTTTAATTTATTTGGCGTCTGTGCCATGCGATCCGCCGCGTTGATTTCGTTGAGATCGAGCGTACTTAACCGTTTGGCAAACAGCATCAGTTGGGTGTCGAACAACTCATCGACGTTATCCGTTGTTTGTTTCCAGGCGACAAAGCTGGAAAGCAGCCAGGTCACCGAGGCCAGAATTAAAAAGATTAGCGTCAGCCTGACTCGCAGACTAAGACGTTGGGTAAATTTCATTTCTCACCTAATGTGTAGCCAATACCATGCACGGTACGAATAAAATCACTACCGAGTTTGCGTCGCAGATGATGCACATGCACTTCAACGGCATTACTGGTGACCTCTTCGTCCCAGGTATACAGTTTCTCTTCAATCAGTTTGCGCGGCAGTACTCGACCAGCGTTACGCATCAGTAATTCCAGCAGGGCAAATTCTTTTGGTTTCAGCGTTAAGGGTTCGCCAGCCAGCGTGGCGATACGTTTGCCGGGGTCGAGCATGACGTTGCCGTGGCGCAGCTCGTTGCTGGCCTGGCCGTTGGTTCGGCGCATCAGAGCTTCCAGCCTGGCGGCGACTTCTATCAACGCAAAAGGTTTACACAGATAATCGTCAGCTCCCAGACGCAGCCCTTCTACACGTTCCGCCAGCGCATCGCGCGCAGTCAGGATTAATACCGGCTCACGCTGACCTTTTTCTCGCCATTCGCGCAAAATATCGCGACCATCCATGCCCGGTAAGGTTAAATCCAGGATCACCGCATCATAAGGTGCGCTATATAGCGCCTCTTTTCCCTGACGACCTTGTGTAAACCAGTCGACGCTAAAACCCATTTTACTAAGGCCCGTTTTGATGCCGTCGCCAATCAGCATGTCATCTTCTATCAGTAAAATTCGCATTTTTTCATCCCTGCGATAACCATATTTGCTGCCAGTAAACCGTGTTGTAACGCGCTCTGTACAGCACTAAATTTTATTTTTTTCCCTTAAGAAGTTGTTAAGGACTATCTTGTTAAATGCTCGAAAACAGACATTAAAGGGAGTAATAAACATGAAAAAATTCGCAGCAGTAATCGCAGTAATGGCCCTGTGCAGTGCACCGGTGATGGCAGCAGAGCAGGGCGGTTTTTCTGGTCCATCGGCAACACAAAGTCAGGCCGGAGGATTCCAGGGGCCGAATGGCAGCGTAACGACCGTAGAAAGCGCAAAATCCCTGCGTGATGACACTTGGGTCACCCTGCGCGGCAATATCGTTGAACGTATCTCTGACGATCTCTACGTGTTCAAAGATGCCAGCGGTACTATCAATGTTGATATCGACCACAAACGCTGGAACGGCGTGACGGTGACCCCGAAAGATACCGTTGAGATTCAGGGTGAAGTCGATAAAGACTGGAACTCTGTTGAAATTGACGTCAAACAGATCCGCAAAGTAAATCCGTAATTGTTAGCGCTCCCGGGACACGTTCCCGGGAATAATTTCGCAGGGAGGCAAAATGAAAAACCTGACACTGGATGTAAATATTATCGATTTCCCATCAATCCCTGTGGCGATGTTGCCACATCGCTGTAGCCCTGAATTGCTCAACTACAGCGTGGCGAAATTTATCATGTGGCGTAAAGAAACGGGGCTTTCTCCTGTTAACCAAAGCCAGACTTTTGGTGTCGCCTGGGATGACCCTGCCACCACCGTACCGGAAGCGTTTCGCTTTGATATCTGCGGCAGCGTTAACGAACCGATTCCCGATAATCGTTATGGCGTGAGTAATGGTGAACTTACCGGTGGACGTTATGCCGTGGCCCGCCACGTTGGCGAGCTGGACGATATTTCACATACGGTATGGGGCATCATTCGCCACTGGCTGCCTGCAAGCGGCGAGAAAATGCGTAAAGCACCGATTCTGTTTCACTACACCAATCTTGCCGAAGGGGTAACAGAGCAGCGACTGGAAACGGATGTTTATGTGCCGTTGGCGTGATGAAGAATCTTTACCGGAGTGTGAGTCAAATCACTCGCTATCAGTTTAAGTTAACGATGCCACAGGCGTAATGTTGTCCGCTCAGACTCTGACGGCACAGGATTTTGTCCTTCCACACAGAAACCGCCATTGGCGGTTTTCCGCTGCATAATCCTCAGGATTATGTCTATAGCAAAGAGTTGTATATAAAGGCACATTGGTGCCTTTATCGCCGTCGGAGCACGTCCGGCGGCGCTATTCACGCTGATCTCCTGTGACTCGACGCGGCAGATAATGTAGTATCTCCGGCAATATTGCCCCTTTGAAGGCTGGCGAATAAGTTGAGGAATCAGAATTAATGAGCGATATGGCAGAGCGCCTTGCGCTACATGAATTTACGGAAAACGCCTACTTAAATTACTCCATGTACGTAATCATGGACCGTGCGTTGCCGTTTATTGGTGATGGTCTGAAACCTGTTCAGCGCCGCATTGTGTATGCGATGTCTGAACTGGGACTAAATGCCAGCGCCAAATTTAAAAAATCGGCCCGTACCGTCGGTGACGTACTGGGTAAATACCATCCGCACGGTGATAGCGCCTGTTATGAAGCGATGGTCCTGATGGCACAGCCGTTCTCTTACCGTTATCCGCTGGTTGATGGTCAGGGGAACTGGGGCGCGCCGGACGATCCGAAATCGTTCGCAGCAATGCGTTACACCGAATCCCGGTTGTCGAAATATTCCGAGCTGCTATTGAGCGAGCTGGGGCAGGGGACGGCTGACTGGGTGCCAAACTTCGACGGCACTTTGCAGGAGCCGAAAATGCTGCCTGCCCGTCTGCCAAACATTTTGCTTAACGGCACCACCGGTATTGCCGTCGGTATGGCGACCGATATTCCACCGCATAACCTGCGTGAAGTGGCTCAGGCAGCAATCGCATTAATCGACCAGCCGAAAACCACGCTCGACCAGCTGCTGGATATCGTGCAGGGGCCGGATTATCCGACTGAAGCGGAAATCATCACTTCGCGCGCCGAGATCCGTAAAATTTACGAGAACGGACGTGGTTCAGTGCGTATGCGCGCGGTGTGGAAGAAAGAAGATGGCGCGGTGGTTATCAGCGCATTGCCGCATCAGGTTTCAGGTGCGCGTGTACTGGAGCAAATTGCTGCGCAAATGCGCAACAAAAAGCTGCCGATGGTTGACGATCTGCGCGATGAATCTGACCACGAGAATCCGACCCGTCTGGTGATTGTGCCGCGTTCCAACCGTGTGGATATGGATCAGGTGATGAACCACCTCTTCGCAACCACCGATCTGGAAAAGAGCTATCGTATTAACCTCAATATGATCGGTCTGGATGGGCGTCCGGCGGTGAAAAACCTGCTGGAAATCCTTTCCGAATGGCTGGTGTTCCGCCGTGATACCGTGCGCCGCCGTCTGAACTATCGTCTGGAGAAAGTCCTCAAGCGCCTGCATATTCTGGAAGGTTTGCTGGTGGCGTTTCTCAATATCGACGAAGTGATTGAGATCATTCGCAATGAAGATGAACCGAAACCGGCGCTGATGTCGCGCTTTGGCCTCACGGAAACTCAGGCGGAAGCGATCCTCGAACTGAAACTGCGTCATCTCGCCAAACTGGAAGAGATGAAGATTCGCGGTGAGCAGAGTGAGCTGGAAAAAGAGCGCGACCAGTTGCAAGGCATTCTGGCGTCCGAGCGTAAAATGAATAACCTGCTGAAGAAAGAACTGCAGGCAGACGCGCAAGCCTATGGTGACGATCGTCGTTCGCCGTTGCAGGAACGCGAAGAAGCGAAAGCGATGAGCGAGCACGACATGTTGCCGTCTGAACCTGTCACCATTGTGCTGTCGCAGATGGGCTGGGTACGCAGCGCTAAAGGCCATGACATCGACGCGCCGGGCCTGAATTATAAAGCGGGTGATAGTTTCAAAGCAGCGGTGAAAGGTAAGAGCAACCAACCGGTAGTGTTTGTTGACTCCACCGGTCGTAGCTATGCTATCGACCCGATTACGCTGCCGTCGGCACGTGGTCAGGGCGAGCCGCTCACCGGCAAATTGACGTTGCCGCCTGGGGCGACCGTTGACCATATGCTGATGGAAAGCGACGATCAGAAACTGTTGATGGCTTCCGATGCGGGTTACGGTTTCGTCTGCACCTTTAACGATCTGGTGGCGCGTAACCGTGCAGGTAAGGCCTTAATCACTTTACCGGAAAATGCCCATGTTATGCCGCCTGTGGTGATTGAGGACGCTTCTGATATGCTGCTGGCAATCACTCAGGCAGGCCGTATGTTGATGTTCCCGGTAAGCGATCTGCCGCAGCTGTCGAAGGGCAAAGGCAACAAGATTATCAACATTCCATCGGCAGAAGCCGCGCGTGGAGAAGATGGTCTGGCGCAACTGTACGTTCTGCCGCCGCAAAGCACGCTGACCATTCATGTTGGGAAACGCAAAATTAAACTGCGTCCGGAAGAGCTACAGAAAGTCACTGGCGAACGTGGACGCCGCGGTACGTTGATGCGCGGTTTGCAGCGTATCGATCGTGTCGAGATCGACTCTCCTCGCCGCGCCAGCAGCGGCGATAGCGAAGAGTAGTATGCCGGGGAGGGTATTGCTTCCTCCCGCTTGCAAGGAACGCCGGATGAAACGTTAAGTCGTCATCCGGCAGCATATTCAACCCCCGGAAACGATAAAAATTCCCTTGAAACCGTTGTTTATTCATGCGTTGCGATTAACAATACGCTTTTCCAGAGAGCGGCTTTTAACAATGCCCTAACCTGATTTCAGGTGACGTACAATGCCAGTCTCTCAGACCTTCAGAGGGTGTTATGCTATATATCTTTCGTCTTATTATTACCGTGATTTACAGCATCTTAGTCTGTGTATTCGGCTCCATTTACTGCCTTTTCAGCCCGCGTAACCCGAAACATGTAGCCACCTTTGGGCATATGTTTGGTCGTCTTGCGCCGCTGTTCGGCCTGAAAGTTGAGTGTCGCAAACCTGCAGATGCTGAAAGCTACGGCAATGCTATTTATATTGCTAACCACCAGAACAACTATGACATGGTGACAGCATCGAACATTGTGCAGCCGCCGACGGTGACGGTAGGTAAAAAGAGTTTGCTGTGGATCCCCTTCTTTGGTCAGTTGTACTGGCTAACCGGCAACTTATTGATCGACAGAAATAACCGCACTAAAGCTCACGGCACCATTGCAGAAGTAGTGAATCACTTCAAAAAACGCCGTATTTCCATCTGGATGTTCCCGGAAGGTACCCGCAGCCGTGGTCGCGGCCTGCTGCCGTTCAAGACCGGAGCATTTCACGCGGCAATTGCGGCGGGCGTCCCGATTATTCCCGTGTGCGTCTCTACAACTTCGAATAAGATTAATCTTAATCGGCTACACAACGGTCTGGTGATTGTCGAAATGCTGCCGCCAATTGACGTCAGTCAGTATGGCAAAGATCAGGTTCGCGAGTTGGCTGCCCATTGTCGTTCGATAATGGAACAAAAAATCGCTGAGCTCGATAAAGAAGTCGCAGAACGCGAAGCCGCCGGAAGAGTTTAAGTCGGCAATCTGTATTTTTGCGGGAACACTTTCCTGCACGGTATTACTTTAGCCAGTTTTACATGGAGCAAATATGTCACTCAGTCGGCGTCAGTTCATTCAGGCATCGGGGATTGCACTTTGTGCAGGCGCTGTTCCCCTGAAGGCCAGCGCAGCCGGGCAACAGCAACCGCTACCCGTTCCGCCGCTGCTTGAATCTCGCCGTGGGCAACCGCTGTTTATGACTGTACAACGTGCGCACTGGTCATTTACGCCAGGAACGCGCGCATCGGTCTGGGGAATCAATGGTCGTTACCTGGGGCCGACTATCCGCGTCTGGAAGGGCGATGATGTTAAGCTGATCTACAGTAACCGCCTGACAGAAAATGTCTCAATGACGGTGTCTGGTTTACAGGTGCCTGGCCCGCTGATGGGCGGTCCGGCACGGATGATGTCGCCAAACGCTGACTGGGCACCCGTATTACCCATTCGCCAGAACGCAGCGACATTGTGGTATCACGCTAATACCCCCAATCGCACGGCTCAGCAGGTCTATAATGGCCTTGCCGGAATGTGGCTGGTGGAAGATGAAGTCAGCAAGTCGCTGCCTATCCCCAACCATTATGGTGTAGATGATTTTCCGGTCATTATCCAGGATAAACGGCTGGATAATTTTGGTACGCCAGAATACAACGAACCGGGAAGCGGCGGCTTTGTTGGAGATACGCTGCTGGTCAACGGTGTACAAAGCCCGTACGTTGAAGTCTCGCGTGGCTGGGTGCGCTTGCGTCTGTTGAACGCGTCGAACTCTCGTCGCTATCAACTACAGATGAGCGATGGTCGCCCGTTACATGTGATTTCTGGCGATCAGGGATTCTTGCCTGCTCCTGTATCGGTGAAGCAACTTTCGCTGGCACCGGGCGAGCGCCGCGAGATTCTGGTGGATATGAGCAACGGTGATGAAGTGTCGATCACCTGTGGCGAAGCGGCGAGCATTGTTGATCGTATTCGTGGCTTCTTTGAGCCATCCAGCATTCTGGTTTCTACGCTGGTGCTCACGTTGCGCCCGACCGGGCTACTGCCGCTGGTTACTGACAGCCTGCCGATGCGCCTGCTGCCAACTGAAATTATGGCCGGTTCGCCGATTCGCAGTCGCGATATCAGTCTGGGTGATGACCCGGGTATCAATGGGCAGCTGTGGGACGTCAACCGTATTGATGTCACCGCGCAGCAAGGAACGTGGGAACGCTGGACGGTACGCGCGGACGAGCCGCAAGCGTTCCATATTGAAGGCGTGATGTTCCAGATCCGTAACGTGAATGGCGCGATGCCGTTCCCGGAAGACAGAGGCTGGAAAGATACCGTTTGGGTTGACGGACAAGTGGAGCTGCTTGTTTATTTCGGTCAGCCTTCCTGGGCGCACTTCCCGTTCTACTTCAACAGTCAGACGCTGGAAATGGCGGACCGTGGCTCGATTGGGCAATTGTTGGTCAATCCGGTACCGTAATCGCCATACTCGCCCGAGAGGGCGAGTATGGAATACTTTTCGATTTCTCTTTCGTTCCGGCTTATAATCCCCGGCCTTTGATTATTTTTTTATCATTTCTGGAAGCAAAATGAGCTCTATCTCCCTGATCCAACCGGATCGCGACCTGTTCTCCTGGCCGCAGTACTGGGCCGCCTGTTTTGGACCGGCACCGTTTTTGCCGATGTCTCGTGAAGAGATGGATCAACTTGGCTGGGATAGCTGCGACATCATTTTGGTTACTGGCGACGCGTATGTCGATCACCCCAGCTTTGGGATGGCGATTTGCGGTCGTATGCTTGAAGCGCAGGGCTTTCGTGTCGGGATCATCGCCCAGCCAGACTGGAGCAGCAAAGACGACTTTATGCGTCTGGGCAAACCGAATCTGTTTTTCGGCGTTACCGCAGGCAACATGGACTCGATGATCAACCGTTACACTGCCGATCGCCGTTTGCGTCATGACGATGCCTACACGCCAGATAACGTCGCGGGTAAGCGCCCGGATCGCGCCACCCTGGTTTATACCCAACGCTGTAAAGAGGCGTGGAAAGATGTGCCGGTGATCCTCGGCGGTATTGAGGCTAGTTTGCGTCGTACCGCGCATTATGATTACTGGTCTGATACCGTGCGCCGTTCCGTGCTGGTGGATTCCAAAGCCGACATGCTGATGTTCGGTAACGGTGAGCGTCCGCTGGTGGAAGTGGCGCATCGTCTGGCGATGGGTGAGCCGATTAGTGAAATCCGCGATGTGCGTAATACCGCGATTATCGTAAAAGAGGCGTTGCCAGGCTGGAGCGGTGTGGATTCCACCCGTCTTGATACTCCTGGGAAAATCGACCCGATCCCGCATCCGTATGGTGAAGATTTGCCGTGCGCGGATAACAAACCGGTGGCCCCGAAAAAGCAGGAAGCGAAAGCCGTAACCGTGCAGCCACCGCGCCCGAAACCGTGGGAAAAAACTTACGTATTGCTGCCTTCTTTCGAGAAAGTGAAGGGCGATAAAGTGCTGTACGCTCATGCTTCGCGTATTCTGCACCATGAAACCAACCCAGGCTGCGCGCGTGCGCTGATGCAAAAACATGGCGACCGCTATGTATGGATCAACCCGCCTGCCATCCCGCTTTCTACCGAAGAGATGGACAGCGTCTTTGCGCTGCCGTACAAGCGCGTGCCGCATCCGGCTTACGGTAATGCCCGAATTCCGGCTTACGAAATGATCCGTTTCTCTGTCAACATTATGCGCGGCTGCTTTGGCGGCTGCTCTTTCTGCTCTATTACCGAGCATGAAGGTCGCATTATTCAGAGCCGTTCGGAAGATTCGATCATCAACGAGATTGAAGCGATCCGCGACACCGTGCCAGGCTTTACGGGCGTGATTTCCGATCTCGGTGGGCCAACTGCCAACATGTATATGTTGCGCTGCAAATCGCCGCGCGCCGAGCAGACTTGCCGCCGTTTATCGTGCGTTTACCCGGATATTTGTCCTCATATGGACACTAACCACGAACCGACGATCAACCTCTATCGCCGCGCGCGTGATCTGAAAGGCATTAAAAAGATCCTCATCGCTTCCGGCGTGCGTTATGACATCGCCGTGGAAGATCCGCGCTATATCAAAGAGCTGGCGACCCATCACGTTGGCGGTTATCTGAAGATTGCCCCGGAACATACCGAAGAAGGGCCGTTGTCGAAGATGATGAAGCCGGGCATGGGCAGCTATGACCGCTTTAAAGAGCTGTTCGATACCTACTCGAAACAGGCAGGTAAAGAGCAATATCTGATCCCGTATTTCATCTCGGCACACCCCGGTACGCGTGATGAAGATATGGTGAATCTGGCGCTGTGGCTGAAAAAGCATCGCTTCCGTCTCGACCAGGTACAGAACTTCTACCCGTCGCCGTTGGCTAACTCCACCACCATGTATTACACCGGGAAAAACCCGCTGGCGAAGATCGGTTACAAGAGTGAAGACGTCTTCGTACCGAAGGGCGACAAACAGCGTCGTTTGCATAAAGCGTTGTTGCGTTACCACGATCCGGCAAACTGGCCGTTAATCCGTCAGGCGCTGGAAGCGATGGGTAAAAAGCATCTGATTGGCAGCCGTCGTGATTGCTTAGTGCCTGC
Source organism: Escherichia sp. KS167_9B (assembly GCF_030295215.1). Taxonomy (NCBI): domain Bacteria; kingdom Pseudomonadati; phylum Pseudomonadota; class Gammaproteobacteria; order Enterobacterales; family Enterobacteriaceae; genus Escherichia; species Escherichia sp. KS167_9B. The sequence continues at coordinate 3,722,212 of NZ_AP025754.1, read as the reverse complement.
GCCAACCATTGAAGAGATGCGCGAAGCCCGCCGTCAGAACCGCAATACCCGTCCGGCGTTGACTAAACATACGCCGATGGCGACCCAGCGTCAGACGCCTGCTACGGCAAAAAAAGCGTCGTCTACGCCATCTCGCCCGGTGAATGCTGGTGCAAAGAAACGGCCTAAAGCGGCGGTTGGTCGTTAAGTGAAATGTGCCCGGCAGCAATGATACTGCCGGGAAATTTATAACCTTGGTTTATAAGGACTGTTACGAACGTCTAAGCGGTAATGCGCTCTTGCTGTTTCGTCTTTAACTTGCTGAATTTCCGGACGCAGGGCGTCAATATCCTGTTGCAGTTGATTAATTTTGTTATTCAATGCCTGAATATCATGTTCCAGGTGTTCAATTTTGGCATTGCTGGTACAGCCAACAAGATACAGCGCCAGCGGAATGGATAAGATAAGTTTGTTCATTATGAATTCCAGAACCGTCATTCCGCATACATACGCAAGCAGCGCAGGCAATCAAAATAGTCCTGAGCATCAAGACGCGTATTGGCTCTGTTAGCTTCGGATTTTGCCGCATAGATTTGCGGGCGTAATGCTTTCATATCCTGCTCAAGCCGGGCGATTTTGGCATTTAATGTTTGCACATTGCTCGCCAGCTGATTGACCTTTTGCTCATTGACGCAGCCGCTGAGCAAGCAGGTTGCCAGAACAACAGCCCCCACGGTGAAAATCGTTTTCATATAGTATTCCCTTTTATTTATTGTTCCGGCTAATTGTTATTTAATTCAGCTCATTGCTTTAATCTGGCGGCGGTTTTCACCTCAATCTGTTTAAGTAGGCTGCCGCTGTTCGGGCGGATAAAATCAGCGATTTCCCACTTACCTTCGCGCCGCTGTAAAACCAGTTCTTGCTCTTCGTTGTTGCCATTGGTCAGCGTAAAACGAACATGAATGCGGGCGGAATCGGTGGTTTTCTCCAGGACACGGATTTCATCAACGCGTGAAAATAGCGACTCTTCGCCAAAACAGATCGGATTGTCGTAAATAAATTGCCGTTCTATTTGCATATCTTCATCGGGATTGTTGGCAGTCTTGAAGGTGGTTTTATAGAAGGCATTGACCGCCTGGCGGTAAGAGTCGGAAACCACCCACGTCCACGGCCAGCTATAATCAGCAATATGTTCAAAGAGTTCGGCAACAAAGGCTTCCGGCTGTTCTTTTTGCAACGAAGCTACAGCGGCCAGCGTTTTTTCATTCTCGCTATTAACTGCTTGTAAGACGCTGCCATGATTGCTGACAATATCGTCAATGACCCAACGACCATTTTCCGCCACCATTTTCAGTGTCTGCGTGGTCTTTTCTTTATCGTCTTTAAAGATACGAAAGCGCACAACGGCATCGGCATGATCGGCGTCAGGTTGGGTTATCGCTACGCTTTCTAACACCAGATCGCCAAAATCCTGACAATCACAAACCGGATCATAATCCAGCCAGCCAATATTGCCCGGCAGCGTAAGATTGTCGTTCAGGGTAAGCGCCTGTTGAATACGCGCAGAAGTTATCGCTCGCTCTCCGGTTTCACCAAAATAAGGCGTACTGGCATCTGATTTATAGTTCTGATAAATCTGCCGGACTGTTTGTTCTACGGTCTGTGAAGGAGGCTGCGCGTGTACGGTAAAACTTGCCAGGGCTGCTAAAAACAGAAGTATTATTTTCATCTGTTTTTCACCTCTCCGTTGCGTTTATCCCGGGTGTAGATGAATTGTTCCTTTAAGAGCTTCCTGCTCTGCATGATGATGTCCTTATATTTGGCATTCCTGAACAAGGAAGAGTAACAATGGGCAGGACGCGAGGGGAATAAATGATTTCTGAAAAGTCCGGTAGCGGAACATTACCGCCACCGGGAGAATTTGCGCGTTAGCCGCCGAACTGGTCGGGATCGGGGCCGAGGCGTTTGCCCTGGTCGAGTTTGGCAATTTCACCTAGCTCGTCTTTGTCGAGACGGAAATCCCAGACATCAAAGTTTTCGGCAATACGTGAAGGTGTTACCGATTTCGGGATCACCACCAGGCCGTTATCCAGATGCCAGCGGATAACAATCTGCGCCGGGGTTTTGCCGTATTTATCTGCCAGATCGCGAATGACTTTCTGATCGAAAACGCCTTTCCCACCTTGCGCTAATGGGCTCCAGGATTCGGTCTGGATTTTGTGTGTCGCGTTCCAGGCGTGAAGCTGGCGTTGCTGCATCAGCGGGTGGAGTTCAATCTGGTTTATCACCGGCGTCACGCCAGTTTCATCAATCAGGCGTTGCAGGTGGTGGATCTGGAAGTTGCACACGCCGATGCTTTTGATTAAGCCCTCTTTTTGCAATTCGATCATGCCCTTCCATGCTTCGACATAATGGTCAATAGCAGGAACGGGCCAGTGCATTAAGTAAAGGTCGACATAATCAAGCTGGAGTTTTTTCAGGCTGTCGAGCAGGGCTTCGCGGGGGCGCTTGTGGTCGTCGTTCCACAGTTTAGTGGTGATGAACAGTTCTTCTCTGTTAACTGAGGCATTTTTCAGGGCTTTGCCGACACCTTCTTCGTTCTTATAGGCCGCGGCGGTATCAATCGAGCGATAACCCACGTCTAACGCTTTTTGAATGGCAGTGATTACTTCCTCATTACTTGCTTGCCAGACGCCCAGTCCCAACTGGGGCATGACATTGCCATCCTGTAGCTTAATAACGGTTGGATTAGCCATACGTTCCTCCTTTATATGAACTCACCGGAGCAGGCTCCGGTGAGGTGTTGTGAACTTAAGTCTGGACGAAATGCCCGAAAACGAAAGTTTGAGGCGTAAAAAGCTTAGCGGGCGGCTTCGTATATGCGGCGGCTGACATCCAGCGTAATGTCATGATTTTCGCCCAGTTGGGTCATACCGTGCTCTTCCAGTTTTTTCAACAAAGCCGGGATGGAGCTGCCGTCCAGACCGTAGTCGGAGAGGTGGGTCGGCACGCCTAATTGCTCAAAGAAATTGCGGGTTGCGGCAATCGCGGCGTCAATACGCTCATCGTCAGAACCTTCTGTGATGTTCCAGACGCGTTCAGCATATTGCAGCAGTTTAGCGCGTTTAGTGTCGCGTTTCTCATTCCACAGTGCAGGCAGGACGATAGCCAGCGTTTGCGCGTGATCCAGACCGTGCATCGCAGTCAGTTCGTGGCCCAGCATATGCGTTGCCCAATCCTGGGGTACACCTGCGCCAATTAAACCGTTCAGCGCCTGAGTCGCCGCCCACATAACGTTGGCGCGTACATCGTAGTTTTCTGGCTCTTTCAGGGCTTTCGGACCATCTTCGATCAGCGTCAGCAAAATGCCTTCTGCGAAACGGTCCTGAATTTTGGCATCAACCGGTTTGGTAACATACTGTTCCACGGTGTGCACAAAGGCATCCACTACACCGTTAGCCACCTGACGCGGCGGCAGAGTGTAGGTATAAACCGGATCGAGCACGGCAAATACCGGCTGAACATGGGCAGAATGGAACGCCTGCTTGTCGCCTGTAGTTTTACGGGAGATGACCGCACCTGCGTTGGATTCTGAACCGGTTGCTGGCAGCGTCAGCACACAGCCCATCGGGATGGCGCTTTTAATCTCTTTACCGCCCGTTTGTAGAATGTGCCACGGATCGATATTTTCTGGATAGTTAGCCGCCGCAGCGATAAATTTGGTGCCGTCCAGTACAGAACCGCCGCCAACCGCCAGCAGGAAGGTTACTTTCTGTTCGCGAACCAGTTTCACGGCATTCATCAGCGTTTCATAAGCCGGGTTTGGCTCAATACCGCCAAATTCCAGCACGTCCATGCCTTTCAGGGCATCCAGAACTTGATCGAGAACGCCGGTTTTTTTCACGCTGCCGCCGCCGTAGGTAATCAATACGCGTGCATCGTGAGGAATTTGCTCGCGTAAACAAGCGATTGCGCCTTTACCAAACAGAATGCGGGTTGGGGTGTGCAGATTAAAGTTGTTCATTACTTGCTCCCTTTGCTGGGTCAATATGAGGGCAGAGATCGGTCTGCCTGATGTTTTTCATTGTGGTCGCCAGCGCCGTACCTCTCAATGCTCATTTCTGCCAATGTCTTGCCTATTTCTCCAGAGTGCTGGAGAAATGCTACAAAATTGCGCACAATCAAATTGCCGCATTATTCCTAAGAAATTACGCGATATGAAACGTGAAGAGATTTGCCGCTTGCTGGCGGGTAAAGTTAATAAACTGAAAAATAAAGAAAATAGTTTGTCAGAGCTATTGCCCGATGTGCGTTTGTTGTATGGCGAGACGCCTTTCGCACGTACGCCGGTGATGTACGAGCCCGGCATCATAATTCTCTTTTCTGGGCATAAAATCGGTTATATCAATGAACGCGTGTTTCGTTATGATGCCAATGAATATCTGCTGCTGACGGTGCCGTTGCCGTTTGAGTGCGAAACTTATGCAACGTCAGAGGTACCGCTGGCAGGGTTGCGTCTCAATGTCGATGTTTTGCAGTTACAAGAGCTGTTGATGGACATTGGCGAAGATGAGCATTTTCGTCCGTCGATGGCAGCCAGCGGGATTAACTCTGCCACGTTATCAGAAGAGATTTTATGTGCGGCGGAGCGGTTACTCGACGTGATGGAGCGACCGCTGGATGCGCGTATTCTCGGCAAACAGATCATCCGCGAAATTCTGTACTACGTGCTGACCGGACCTTGCGGTGGCGCGTTACTGGCGCTGGTCAGCCGTCAGACCCACTTCAGCCTGATTAGTCGTGTGCTGAAACGAATTGAGAATAAATACACCGAAAACCTGAGCGTCGAGCAACTGGCGGCAGAAGCCAACATGAGCGTATCGGCGTTCCACCATAATTTTAAGTCTGTCACTAGCACCTCGCCGTTGCAGTATTTGAAGAATTACCGTCTGCATAAGGCGCGGATGATGATTATCCACGACGGCATGAAGGCCAGTGCAGCAGCGATGCGCGTCGGCTACGAAAGCGCGTCGCAATTTAGCCGTGAGTTTAAACGTTACTTTGGTGTGACACCGGGGGAGGATGCGGCAAGAATGCGGGCGATGCAGGGGAGTTAAATGCGTTCCCGGTACCGCAACCGGGAACGGGGGAAATTGTCAGGCGTTACAGTATTTCTTTTTAATCACCACAAACAGCGTGCCTAACAAGCCTGCAGTTAACAAGGCAATCGGCAGGATCATCAGGAATGTCATTACCTGATCTTCATGCCGTTTAACGAACGGAATCATGCTTAAGGCATAGCCGAAACTGGTTACTACGCTGACCCACAGCAATCCGCTTAGCCAGTTGAAAAACTGGAAGCGACGGTTTGGTAGACCGGAAATACCCGCCATGGTTGGCAACAGCGTACGGACAAATGCGAGAAAACGTCCAGCCAGCAGCGCCAGCAGACCGTGACGGTCAAACATACAGGTAGCACGCTGGTGATATTTGGCAGGAAGCTGTGCCAGCCAGCCTTTCACCGTTTTAGTATTCCCTAACCAGCGCCCCTGAATATAACTTAACCAGCAGCCCAAACTTGCTGCGGCGGTCAGAATCGCAATCGTTGGCAGAAAATCCATAACCCCCTGGGCAATCAATGCGCCTGCCAGTATCAACAAGCTGTCGCCTGGCAAAAATGAGGCGGGCAGCAGGCCGTTTTCTAAAAACAGCGTGGCAAACATGACAAAGTAAACAACGCTAACAATATGAGGATCCGCCAGCGCGGCAAAGTCGTGTTGCCAGAGCGCAGCGATGATATCTTGAATAACAGCCATGGACTTTCCTGTGGAACAGCGTTTAAGCCTTTATCTGCCTATTGTACTCCTGAATCACCCGGGACGCCTTGATCCCGGACGCAACAATTTAAGACTTTTCACAATTAAATGTCTGCAAATTTGTCCAAACTGGCAACATTACACAATTCGCGCAAAACCGGCGTCCAGATCGGCAATCAAATCGTCGACATCTTCCAGACCAATATGCAGGCGAATCAAGGTCCCGCTAAAATCGATCTCGCCTTGTGGACGAATGGCGGCGATATGTTCTGGTTGATTTGCCAGGATCAACGATTCATAACCGCCCCACGAGTAGGCCATGCTGAATAAACTGAAGTTATCCAGATAGTTCGCCAGCTCTTCATCATTGAGTTTTTTCTTAAGCACAAAGGAAAATAGCCCGCTGCTACCTGTAAAGTCTCGTTGCCAGAATTCGTGACCTTTACTGCCAGGCAGAGCAGGGTGGTTAACTCGTGCTACTTGCGGATGTTCCGCCAGCCATTTAGCTACTTTCAGGCTACTTTCGTGATGTTGACGCAGGCGAACACCCAAAGTGCGCAGGCCACGGCTGGTTATATAGGCGGTATCGGCATCGACCATCTGCCCCATCAGATAGGCATTCTCCCGTAGCTGCTCCCAGCAACGGGCATTGCATACGGCAGTACCAATCATCGCATCTGAATGCCCAACCAGATATTTGGTAGCGGCCTGAATGGAAACATCAATGCCAAAATCCAGCGCCTTAAACAGCACGCCGGCCGCCCAGGTGTTATCGATCATAATGATGGCATCTGGCACTACACTGCGCACGGCGGCAACAATCGCCGGAACGTCGTGGACTTCCATGGTGATGGAGCCCGGCGATTCCAGAAATACAATTTTAGTGTTTGGCTGCACATGTTTAACAATATTCGCGCCAATCAGCGGATCAAACCACGATGTCGTTACGCCCAGTTTGCTGAGGATTTTGCTACAGAAATCCTGACTCGGTTCATAGGCGGTGTTGGTCATCAACACATGATCGCCCTGTTCGACAAAAGCAAGAATGGAATTAGCAACCGCTGCTGCTCCGCAGGGGAACAGCACGCAGCCTGCGCCACCTTCCAGTTCGCACATCGCTTCTTGTAAGGAGAAATGGGTTAACGTTCCACGCCGTCCATAAAACAACTCGCCATTGGCGCGATTGCGTGTCGCGTGTTTTTTGGCTTCCACACTGTCAAAGACCAGCGAAGAAGCGCGCTGAATCACGCTATTTACCGCGCCGAGAGTGTATTTTTTGCTGCGTCCTGCGTTGACCAGTTGAGTATCAAGCTTGTTTTCCGCCATGTCCGGATTCCTGTTTTTATACGTCTGGATGTCTAAACTAGCATGAATATTCGCGGGCGCATCCTGAAGAATTGGCATAAAGCAGAAAATTTTTGCAAATGGCGTGCTGGTGACTTTTTTACTGCGTAAACGCAAGGAAAAGAAAGCAAAGGTACGGCAGTATGCAAATAGTAATGAGAACGACTATCAATTCGACGCCGTTTTGATATTATTATGCGCAGATTTTGTGACTTGCGTCCTGGAGATACACAGTGGGTAATAATTTAATGCAGACGGACCTTTCCGTCTGGGGTATGTATCAGCACGCCGATATTGTCGTTAAGTGCGTGATGATTGGGCTTATTTTGGCCTCCGTAGTCACTTGGGCAATCTTCTTCAGTAAGAGCGTTGAGTTCTTCAATCAGAAGCGTCGCCTGAAACGCGAACAGCAACTGCTGGCCCAAGCGCGTTCCTTGAACCAGGCCAACGATATCGCCGCTGATTTTGGTAGCAAAAGCTTAAGCCTGCATTTGCTCAATGAAGCGCAGGATGAGCTGGAACTGTCAGAAGGCAGCGACGATAACGAAGGTATTAAAGAACGTACCAGCTTCCGTCTGGAGCGTCGGGTCGCCGCCGTGGGGCGTCAAATGGGCCGCGGTAACGGCTACCTTGCAACCATCGGCGCGATTTCGCCGTTTGTGGGCCTCTTTGGTACGGTCTGGGGCATCATGAACAGCTTTATCGGTATTGCGCAAACGCAGACCACTAATCTGGCTGTCGTTGCGCCGGGTATCGCAGAAGCTCTGTTAGCAACGGCAATCGGCCTCGTGGCAGCGATTCCAGCGGTCGTTATCTATAACGTATTTGCACGTCAGATTGGCGGCTTTAAAGCGATGCTGGGTGATGTCGCAGCGCAGGTATTATTGCTGCAAAGTCGTGACCTGGATCTGGAAGCCAGCGCCGCTGCGCATCCGGTTCGTGTCGCCCAAAAATTACGCGCAGGATAATGTTCGATGGCAATGCATCTTAACGAAAACCTCGACGATAACGGCGAAATGCATGATATCAACGTGACGCCGTTTATCGACGTGATGTTGGTTCTGCTGATTATCTTTATGGTGGCAGCGCCGTTAGCGACGGTAGATGTGAAGGTGAACTTGCCTGCTTCTACCAGCACGCCGCAGCCTCGTCCGGAAAAACCGGTTTATCTGTCGGTGAAGGCGGACAACTCGATGTTTATCGGTAACGATCCGGTCACCGATGAAACAATGGTTACAGCGCTGAATGCGTTAACCGAAGGTAAGAAAGATACCACTATCTTCTTCCGTGCGGATAAAACCGTCGATTACGAGACGTTGATGAAGGTAATGGATACGCTGCATCAGGCGGGTTACCTGAAGATAGGTCTGGTCGGCGAAGAAACTGCCAAAGCGAAGTAAAGACAATTGCCTGATGCGCTACGCTTATCAGGCCTACAAAATATATTGCAACATATTGAATTTGCATGACATGTAGGCCGGATAAGGCGTTTAGACCGCATCCGGCAAGAGTTAAATGCATAATGATGCCCGGTTGCTTTTCGCAACCGGGCATTTTTTTAGCCTAAATGCTCGCCGCCGCACACGCCGTGCACTTCTGCGGTGACATAGCTCGACTCCTGACTTGCTAGATAAACATATACAGGGGCCAGTTCCGCCGGTTGCCCCGCACGTTTCATTGGTGTTTGCTGACCAAACTGCGGGATCTTATCCTGCGTTTGTCCACCGGAAATTTGCAGTGCTGTCCAGATAGGGCCTGGTGCGACAATGTTCACTCGAATGCCTTTTTCTGCGACCTGTTTTGCCAGGCCACGGCTGTAGTTCAGAATCGCCGCCTTCGTAGCCGCATAGTCCAGCAAATGTGGGCTTGGCTGGTACGCCTGGATTGACGAAGTGGTGATGATACTGGCACCTTTCGGTAGCAGGGGGATCGCTTCCTGGGTGAGCCAGAACAGTGCGAAAACGTTAATGGCAAACGTCTTTTGAAACTGTTCGCTGGTGAGGTCTGCAATATCAGGAATAGCAACCTGTTTCCCGGCGACCAGCGCCATAATATCCAGCCCGCCTAACGCCTTATGCGCTTCGTGAACCAGCGAACGGGCAAACTTCTCATCGCTTAAATCGCCAGGCAGCAGGACGGCTTTGCGTCCGCATTCTTCAATGATCTTTTTCACATCCTGAGCGTCTTCTTCTTCCACGGGAAGATAACTGATCGCTACGTCAGCGCCTTCACGCGCGTAAGCGATGGCGGCAGCACGACCGATTCCGGAATCGCCCCCTGTCACCAGTGCTTTACGATCTTTCAGGCGACCGCTACCAACATAGGTTTTCTCGCCGCAATCCGGCACCGGTGTCATTTTCGCCTGGATGCCTGGCGTCGGTTGTTTCTGTTTGGGATATTCACCAGTGTAATACTGCGTGGTCGGGTCTTTTAAATGAGACATTGTTTTTCTCCCTTCAGGTTCAACGTCCTTTAAGGGTAGACGCTCTCGATGCGTTGATAAGGGAACCAGGAAGATCCCTAAACCTCGGATTTATGCGACAAAGGTTTAACGGATATGTTGATTTGCTGTTGCGCGCTGTTTACTCAATTGCGATATACTGTTGCCCGTTTTAACTACACGACAGGAATGTATGGAACGTTTTCTTGAAAATGCAATGTATGCTTCTCGCTGGCTGCTTGCCCCCGTGTACTTTGGCCTTTCGCTGGCGTTGATTGCCCTGGCGCTGAAGTTCTTCCAGGAGATTATTCACGTACTGCCGAATATCTTCTCGATGGCGGAATCAGATTTGATCCTCGTGTTGCTGTCGCTGGTGGATATGACGCTGGTTGGCGGTTTGCTGGTGATGGTGATGTTTTCCGGTTATGAGAATTTCGTCTCGCAGCTGGATATCTCCGAGAACAAAGAGAAGCTGAACTGGCTGGGGAAAATGGACGCAACGTCGCTGAAAAACAAAGTAGCAGCGTCGATTGTGGCAATTTCTTCCATTCACTTACTGCGCGTCTTTATGGATGCGAAAAATGTCCCTGATAACAAACTGATGTGGTACGTCATTATCCATCTGACGTTTGTGCTCTCTGCATTTGTGATGGGCTATCTTGACCGACTGACTCGTCATAATCACTGATCTGATTCGGGCGCGGTTCTCGCGCCCGTTATTAACAGGTCATTTATCGGAAGACGCCTGCCACAGATTCAGCTCGCCATCGGCGATATGCTGATCAATCTGCGCCAGCTCCTCGGTGCTAAATGTCAGATTATTTAGTGCCTGCACATTCTCTTCCAGTTGCTCCGCGCGGCTGGCACCAATCAATACCGACGTCACTCGCTCATCTTTCAGCAACCAGCTTAACGCCATTTGCGCCATTGATTGTCCACGCTGCTGTGCCATTTCATTCAATAACCGCAGGCTGTTGAGGTTGGCTTCGGTGAGCATTTTCGGCGTCAGGCCACGAACTTTATTCCCTTCACGATGCATACGTGAATTTTCAGGAATACCGTTGAGATATTTGCCGGTCAGCAATCCCTGAGCCAGAGGAGTAAAGGCAATGCAGCCCACGCCGTTATGTTGCAGGGTATCCAGCAGGCCGCTTTTATCCACCCAGCGGTTCAGCAAATTGTACGAAGGTTGATGAATTAACAGCGGAATTTTCCACTCGCGCAGCAACTCGACCATTTTTTGCGTCCGCTCTGGCGAGTAAGAGGAGATCCCGACATAAAGCGCCTTACCGCTTTGTACCACATGAGCCAGCGCAGAGGCGGTTTCTTCCATCGGCGTATTTTCATCGACGCGATGAGAGTAAAAGATATCGACATACTCAAGCCCCATCCGCTTCAGGCTTTGGTCGAGGCTGGCGAGCAGGTATTTACGTGAGCCGCCAGAGCCGTACGGGCCGGGCCACATATCGTATCCGGCTTTGGTAGAGATAATCAGTTCATCGCGATAAGCGGCAAAATCCTCCCGCAGCAGGCGACCAAAGTTCTCTTCTGCGCTTCCTGGAGGCGGCCCGTAATTGTTGGCTAAATCAAAGTGCGTAATGCCCAAATCAAACGCTTTGCGCAGGATCGCACGCTGTGATTCCAGTGCGTTAACGTGACCGAAATTGTGCCATAAACCGAGCGATAACGCGGGCAGGCGTAAACCGCTTTTTCCGCAATAGCGGTATTGCATCTGCCCGTAACGTTCGGGATTCGCTAACCAGACCATGACCTCTCCTTTCCACCATTCAATTTCGAAACAATGTTTCCAGTTTAGCGATTTACCAGGGGGGATCCCGTAGCATCGCTCACAGTGTGACGAAAAACTGGGCAAAAACACGTGCTTATGCTTTGCTTAAAAAAACACCAATTAAGGAGTGCAATGATGCCGCGTCTGACCGCTAAAGATTTCCCACAAGAGTTGCTGGATTACTACGACTATTACGCTCACGGGAAAATTTCGAAACGTGAGTTCCTCAACCTTGCGGCGAAGTATGCGGTGGGCGGGATGACGGCATTAGCGTTGTTTGATTTGCTCAAGCCAAATTATGCGCTGGCGACTCAGGTAGAGTTTACCGACCCGGAAATTGTTGCTGAGTACATCACGTATTCTTCGCCAAATGGTCACGGCGAGGTACGGGGTTATCTGGTGAAGCCCGCAAAGATGAGCGGCAAAACGCCAGCCGTGGTGGTGGTGCATGAGAATCGTGGACTGAATCCGTATATCGAAGATGTGGCACGGCGAGTAGCGAAGGCGGGGTATATCGCCCTGGCACCTGACGGCTTAAGTTCCGTTGGAGGTTATCCGGGTAATGATGATAAAGGTCGTGAGCTGCAACAGCAGGTTGATCCAACCAAACTGATGAATGATTTCTTTGCCGCAATTGAGTTTATGCAACGCTATCCGCAAGCGACAGGCAAAGTGGGTATTACCGGATTTTGCTATGGCGGTGGTGTATCGAACGCGGCGGCTGTCGCGTATCCGGAACTGGCCTGCGCGGTGCCGTTTTATGGTCGTCAGGCACCCACTGCCGATGTGGCGAAGATTGAAGCGCCTTTACTGCTCCACTACGCGGAACTGGATACCCGAATCAACGAGGGCTGGCCCGCTTACGAGGCGGCGTTGAAAGCCAATAATAAGGTCTATGAGGCGTATATCTATCCGGGGGTTAATCACGGATTCCATAATGATTCCACGCCCCGTTATGACAAATCTGCCGCCGATCTTGCCTGGCAAAGGACGCTGAAATGGTTCGATAAATATCTCTCCTGATAGGTTTATCTCTTACGGGATTACGTCTTAAACAAGCATGAAAAAATAGCGTGCGCAAAAGTCGTTCTTTGCCTAAAATATCGCTATATATGACAATATATAGCGAATGAGGTGAACGATGAATAACCATTTTGGTAAAGGCTTAATGGCGGGATTAAAAGCAACGCATGCCGACAGTGCGGTTAATGTGACAAAATACTGTGCCGATTATAAACGCGGTTTTGTATTAGGCTACTCACACCGGATGTACGAAAAGACCGGAGATCGCCAGCTTAGCGCCTGGGAAGCGGGGATTCTGACGCGCCGCTATGGACTGGATAAAGAGATGGTAATGGATTTCTTTCGTGAGAATAATTCCTGTTCTACGTTGCGCTTTTTTATGGCCGGTTATCGCCTCGAAAATTGATCAAACATACGTATTATCTTGCTTTAATTAATTACACTAATGCTTATTCCCTTCGTTTTAGTGCCCCGCCGCAGTATCATGATATCGATAACCATAATAAATGTGTGGTAAATGGCGCATCGATCGCATTATTGATTTTGCGATTGAGGCAAAATATATGCCAGGTCTTCGCAACGGAATAACTATAAATGACTGGAGATAACACCCTCATCCATTCTCACGGCATTAACCGTCGTGATTTCATGAAGCTTTGTGCAGCATTAGCCGCCACCATGGGGTTAAGTAGCAAAGCCGCTGCAGAGATGGCCGAATCGGTTACTAACCCGCAGCGTCCGCCAGTTATCTGGATTGGCGCGCAGGAGTGCACCGGTTGTACGGAATCTCTGCTTCGTGCAACGCATCCAACGGTAGAAAACCTCATGCTGGAGACGATCTCTCTGGAGTATCACGAAGTGCTTTCCGCCGCCTTCGGTCATCAGGTCGAAGAGAACAAACATAACGCTCTTGAGAAGTACAAAGGGCAGTATGTGTTAGTGGTAGATGGTTCCATCCCATTAAAAGATAATGGTATTTATTGCATGGTTGCTGGTGAGCCGATTGTGGATCACATCCGCAAAGCGGCGGAAGGCGCAGCAGCCATTATCGCTATCGGTTCCTGCTCTGCGTGGGGCGGTGTTGCTGCAGCTGGAGTTAACCCAACTGGCGCTGTCAGCCTGCAAGAAGTTCTGCCGGGCAAAACCGTTATCAACATTCCGGGCTGCCCACCGAACCCGCACAACTTCCTCGCGACCGTTGCGCACATCATCACTTACGGCAAACCGCCGAAACTGGATGACAAAAACCGTCCGACTTTCGCCTATGGCCGTCTGATTCACGAACACTGCGAACGCCGCCCGCACTTCGATGCTGGTCGTTTTGCCAAAGAGTTCGGTGATGAAGGCCACCGCGAAGGCTGGTGCCTGTACCACCTCGGCTGTAAAGGGCCAGAAACTTACGGCAACTGCTCAACGCTGCAATTCTGCGATGTTGGTGGTGTGTGGCCGGTGGCGATTGGTCACCCGTGCTATGGCTGTAACGAAGAAGGTATCGGCTTCCATAAAGGCATCCATCAGCTTGCCAACGTCGAAAACCAGACTCCGCGTTCGCAGAAACCGGATGTTAACGCTAAAGAGGGCGGCAACGTCTCTGCGGGCGCTATCGGTTTGCTCGGCGGTGTGGTTGGGCTGGTTGCCGGTGTCAGCGTGATGGCGGTGCGTGAACTGGGTCGTCAGCAAAAGAAAGATAACGCTGACTCACGGGGAGAATAACCGTGAACAGACGTAATTTTATTAAAGCAGCCTCCTGCGGGGCATTGCTGACGGGCGCGTTGCCGTCTGTCAGTCATGCGGCTGCTGAAAACCGCCCGCCAATTCCGGGATCGCTGGGGATGTTGTATGACTCGACGCTGTGCGTAGGCTGCCAGGCTTGCGTCACTAAGTGTCAGGATATCAACTTCCCTGAACGTAACCCACAAGGGGAACAGACCTGGTCGAATAACGACAAACTGTCGCCGTACACCAATAACATTATCCAGGTGTGGACCAGCGGCACGGGAGTCAACAAAGACCAGGAAGAGAACGGCTATGCGTACATTAAGAAACAGTGTATGCACTGCGTCGATCCGAACTGTGTCTCCGTGTGCCCGGTCTCCGCGCTGAAAAAAGATCCGAAAACCGGCATTGTCCATTACGACAAAGATGTGTGCACCGGCTGCCGTTACTGCATGGTCGCCTGCCCGTACAACGTGCCGAAGTACGACTACAACAACCCGTTTGGTGCGCTGCATAAGTGCGAGCTGTGCAACCAGAAAGGTGTGGAACGTCTTGATAAAGGCGGTCTGCCTGGCTGCGTAGAAGTGTGCCCGGCGGGCGCGGTGATTTTTGGTACGCGTGAAGAGCTGATGGCGGAGGCGAAAAAACGTCTGGCGCTGAAGCCTGGCAGCGAATACCACTATCCGCGTCAGACGCTGAAATCTGGCGACACTTACCTGCATACGGTGCCGAAATATTATCCGCATCTGTACGGCGAGAAAGAGGGCGGCGGTACTCAGGTACTGGTACTGACGGGTGTGCCTTATGAAAATCTCGACCTGCCGAAACTGGACGATCTTTCTACTGGTGCGCGTTCCGAACATGTTCAACACACCCTGTATAAAGGCATGATGCTACCACTGGCTGTGCTGGCGGGCTTAACCGTGCTGGTTCGTCGCAACACCAAAAACGACCATCACGACGGAGGAGACGATCATGAGTCATGATCCACAACCGCTGGGCGGCAAAATCATCAGTAAACCGGTCATGATTTTTGGACCGTTAATCGTCATCTGTATGCTCCTGATTGTGAAGCGTCTGGTGTTCGGTCTGGGCTCTGTCTCTGACCTGAACGGCGGCTTCCCGTGGGGCGTGTGGATCGCGTTTGACCTGTTGATCGGCACCGGCTTCGCCTGTGGCGGCTGGGCGCTGGCGTGGGCGGTATACGTCTTTAACCGTGGGCAATACCATCCGCTGGTACGTCCGGCACTGTTGGCAAGTCTGTTTGGTTACTCACTGGGTGGCTTGTCGATCACTATCGACGTGGGGCGCTACTGGAACCTGCCGTACTTCTACATTCCGGGTCACTTCAACGTGAACTCGGTACTGTTCGAGACGGCGGTCTGTATGACCATCTACATCGGCGTGATGGCACTGGAGTTTGCTCCGGCACTGTTTGAACGTCTGGGCTGGAAAGTGTCGCTACAGCGTCTGAACAAGGTGATGTTCTTCATCATCGCGCTCGGCGCGCTGCTGCCAACTATGCACCAGTCTTCAATGGGGTCGCTGATGATCTCGGCGGGCTACAAGGTGCATCCGCTGTGGCAAAGCTATGAAATGTTGCCGCTGTTCTCGCTGTTGACGGCGTTCATCATGGGCTTCTCGATTGTCATCTTTGAAGGTTCGCTGGTGCAGGCGGGTCTGCGTGGCAACGGTCCGGATGAAAAGAGCCTGTTCGTCAAACTGACCAACACCATCAGTGTGTTGCTGGCGATTTTCATCGTGTTGCGCTTTGGCGAGCTGATCTATCGCGACAAGCTGTCGTTAGCGTTTGCCGGTGACTTCTACTCCGTGATGTTCTGGATTGAAGTCCTGCTGATGCTCTTCCCGCTGGTTGTTCTGCGTGTGGCGAAGCTGCGTAATGATTCCCGCATGCTGTTCCTGTCAGCATTGAGCGCACTGTTAGGTTGTGCAACCTGGCGTCTGACCTATTCGCTGGTGGCATTCAACCCGGGCGGCGGTTACGCCTACTTCCCGACCTGGGAAGAACTGTTGATTTCTATTGGTTTTGTGGCTATTGAGATTTGCGCTTACATCGTACTCATTCGTCTACTGCCGATACTTCCTCCTTTAAAACAAAACGATCATAATCGTCATGAGGCGAGCAAAGCATGAGCCAGAGAATTACTATTGATCCGGTAACCCGAATTGAAGGGCATTTACGCATCGATTGCGAAATCGAAAATGGCGTCGTTTCGAAAGCATGGGCTTCCGGTACCATGTGGCGCGGCATGGAAGAGATCGTGAAAAACCGCGATCCGCGCGATGCATGGATGATTGTGCAACGTATCTGTGGCGTATGTACTACCACTCACGCGCTGTCTTCTGTCCGTGCGGCAGAGAGCGCGCTGAATATCGACGTTCCGGTTAACGCGCAATACATCCGTAACATCATTCTGGCTGCGCACACCACGCATGACCATATCGTTCATTTCTATCAGCTTTCAGCGCTGGACTGGGTGGACATCACTTCTGCACTGCAAGCTGACCCAACCAAAGCCTCGGAAATGCTGAAAGGCGTTTCGACCTGGCATCTGAACAGCCCGGAAGAGTTCACTAAAGTTCAGAACAAGATCAAAGATCTGGTTGCCAGCGGTCAGTTGGGTATTTTCGCTAATGGCTACTGGGGGCACCCGGCAATGAAACTGCCGCCGGAAGTGAACCTGATTGCGGTAGCGCACTACCTGCAGGCGCTGGAGTGCCAGCGTGACGCTAACCGCGTCGTGGCGCTGCTGGGCGGTAAAACGCCGCACATTCAGAACCTGGCGGTAGGTGGTGTCGCGAACCCGATCAACCTCGACGGTCTGGGTGTGCTGAACCTTGAGCGCCTGATGTACATCAAGTCTTTCATCGACAAACTGAGCGACTTTGTTGAGCAGGTTTACAAGGTTGATACCGCGGTTATCGCCGCGTTCTATCCGGAATGGCTGACGCGCGGCAAAGGTGCGGTGAACTACCTGAGCGTGCCGGAATTCCCGACCGACAGCAAAAACGGTAGCTTCCTGTTCCCGGGAGGCTACATCCAGAATGCCGATCTGTCGACTTACCGTCCGATCACTTCTCATTCCGATGAATACCTGATCAAAGGGATTCAGGAAAGCGCGAAGCACTCCTGGTATAAAGACGAAGCGCCGCAGGCACCGTGGGAAGGTACCACCATTCCGGCTTACGACGGTTGGTCTGACGACGGCAAATATTCCTGGGTGAAATCACCGACTTTCTACGGCAAAACGGTAGAAGTGGGTCCGCTGGCTAACATGCTGGTGAAACTGGCGGCAGGTCGCGAATCTACCCAAAACAAACTGAATGAAATCGTTGCGATTTATCAGAAACTGACAGGCAACACGCTGGAAGTGGCGCAGCTGCACTCCACGCTGGGCCGTATTATTGGTCGTACCGTTCACTGCTGCGAATTGCAGGATATCCTGCAAAATCAATACAGTGCACTGATTACCAATATCGGCAAAGGCGATCACACCACCTTTGTGAAGCCGAACATTCCGGCTACAGGTGAGTTCAAAGGCGTTGGCTTCCTTGAAGCACCGCGCGGTATGCTCTCTCACTGGATGGTGATCAAAGACGGAATTATCAGTAACTACCAGGCAGTTGTTCCATCAACCTGGAACTCTGGCCCGCGTAACTTCAATGACGACGTTGGTCCTTACGAACAGTCGCTGGTGGGCACGCCGGTTGCCGATCCGAATAAACCGCTGGAAGTGGTGCGTACCATTCACTCCTTCGACCCGTGCATGGCCTGTGCGGTACACGTAGTGGATGCCGACGGCAACGAAGTGGTTTCAGTGAAGGTTCTGTAATGCGTATTTTAGTCTTAGGGGTTGGCAATATTTTGCTGACCGATGAAGCCATCGGTGTGCGGATTGTCGAAGCATTAGAGCAACGATACATTCTGCCGGATTATGTTGAGATCCTTGATGGCGGCACGGCGGGAATGGAGCTGCTTGGCGACATGGCAAATCGCGATCATCTGATTATCGCCGATGCCATTGTGTCGAAAAAGAACGCGCCGGGAACGATGATGATCCTGCGGGATGAAGAAGTTCCGGCGTTGTTTACCAACAAAATCTCTCCGCATCAGCTTGGCCTGGCCGACGTATTGTCGGCCCTGCGCTTCACCGGCGAGTTTCCGAAAAAACTGACCCTGGTCGGCGTGATCCCGGAATCGCTGGAGCCGCACATCGGTTTGACACCAACGGTTGAAGCGATGATTGAACCTGCGCTTGAGCAGGTTCTGGCTGCGCTGCGCGAATCAGGCGTGGAAGCCATCCCACGGGAGGCGACTCATGACTGAAGAGATAGCTGGTTTTCAGACCTCCCCGAAGGCGCAAGTACAGGCAGCGTTTGAAGAAATTGCCCGGCGTTCGATGCACGATCTCTCTTTTCTGCATCCTTCAATGCCAGTGTATGTTTCTGACTTTACGCTGTTCGAAGGTCAGTGGACGGGGTGTGTAATCACCCCGTGGATGCTGAGTGCAGTTATCTTCCCCGGCCCGGATCAACTCTGGCCACTGCGCAAAGTCAGTGAAAAAATTGGTCTGCAACTGCCGTATGGCACCATGACCTTTACTGTTGGTGAACTGGACGGTGTTTCGCAATACCTCTCCTGCTCGCTGATGTCGCCGCTTTCGCATAGCATGTCGATTGAAGAGGGCCAACGGCTGACGGATGACTGCGCGCGGATGATCCTTTCGCTGCCGGTCACCAATCCGGATGTACCACACGCAGGGCGTCGTGCCCTGCTCTTTGGCCGCAGGAGTGGCGAAAATGCATGAGTTGTCGCTTTGCCAGAGCGCCGTTGAAATTATCCAACGGCAGGCGGAGCAGCATGATGTTAAGCGCGTCACCGCCGTGTGGCTGGAAATTGGCGCGCTCTCCTGCGTTGAGGAGAGCGCCGTCCGTTTTAGTTTTGAAATTGTCTGCCACGGAACGGTGGCGCAAGGGTGCGATTTACATATCGTCTATAAACCCGCCCAGGCCTGGTGCTGGGATTGCAGCCAGGTAGTGGAGATTCATCAGCACGATGCGCAATGCCCGCTCTGTCATGGCGAGCGGTTGCGTGTCGATACCGGCGATTCGCTGATCGTCAAAAGTATTGAAGTTGAATAACCGGAGTTAACAATGTGTATTGGCGTTCCAGGCCAGGTGCTGGCTGTCGGTGAAGATATTCACCAGCTTGCGCAGGTTGAAGTATGTGGTATCAAGCGCGACGTGAATATCGCCCTGATTTGTGAAGGTAATCCTGCCGATCTGCTGGGCCAGTGGGTGCTGGTGCACGTCGGATTTGCCATGAGCATCATCGACGAAGACGAAGCCAAAGCCACATTAGACGCACTGCGCCAAATGGATTACGACATTACCAGCGCGTGATGATTAGCTTTCGTAGGCCTGATAAGACGCGACAGCGTCGCATCAGGCATTGTGCACGATTGCCGGATGCGGCGTGAACGCCTTATCCGGCCTGGATGGCTTGCTGCGACGAACACCAACCCTTACCCCTGACGCTTATCTTCCGTATTCGTCTCGAAATCACTGGCGTCATGGCGCTCATGCAACTGCTCATTCAGCGGTCCGTTGGTGCGGTTAACAATACGCCCACGCTTCACCGCCGGACGTTCGCCTACTTCTTTCGCCCAGCGTTGTACATGCTTATAACTGCCCGCATCAAGAAACTCAGCGGCATCATACACACCACCTAACACCACGTTGCCAAACCATGGCCAAATCGCCATATCTGCAATGGTGTACTCATCGCCCGCAACAAACTTATGCTGCGCCAGTTGCTTATCCAGCACGTCGAGCAGGCGCTTGGCTTCCATGGTAAAGCGGTTGATGGCGTATTCAATTTTCACCGGCGCGTAATGGTAAAAGTGACCAAAACCACCGCCGAGGAACGGCGCGGCACCCTGTAACCAGAACAGCCAGTTCATTGCTTCAGTACGTTTCGCCAGATCCTGCGGCAGGAAGTAGCCAAATTTCTCCGCCAGATAAAGCAGAATCGATCCAGACTCAAACACGCGGATCGGCGGAGTATGGGTATGATCGCGTAGCGCCGGGATCTTCGAGTTTGGGTTCACTTCGACAAAACCGCTGGAGAATTGATCGCCATCGCCAATACGAATCAGCCAGGCGTCGTACTCTGCACCAGTAACGCCCAGCGCCAGCAGCTCCTCAAGCATAATCGATACTTTCTGTCCGTTTGGCGTTCCCAGCGAATAGAGTTGCAGCGGATGTTTGCCCACCGGCAGCGTTTTTTCATGCGTCGGACCAGAAACCGGGCGATTGATATTG
Source organism: Escherichia sp. KS167_9B (assembly GCF_030295215.1). Classification (NCBI taxonomy): domain Bacteria; kingdom Pseudomonadati; phylum Pseudomonadota; class Gammaproteobacteria; order Enterobacterales; family Enterobacteriaceae; genus Escherichia; species Escherichia sp. KS167_9B. Next base: position 3,701,760 of record NZ_AP025754.1, on the reverse strand, counting down.
GCGAACGCGCCGCCAGCGGATTTATCCCACGTCCAGACTTTCGCGGGCTGATAAGTATCGTCTGTCATAGTGAGTTGCCTTCTGAGTGGTAGTGTTGAAGCAGTGTAGCAGGTCACTTGCTGTACAGAATGTGAATTTTTTAACCCTTTGCGCCAGCCGCTGCGATGAGGTGTATGATTAGTCTGACCTCTGTCCGGTTAATGTCGCTGAGCAGGTAATCAGAGCACAACAATTACGCCAACTGCTTAGGTTGTATTGTTAAAGGTAAAGTGATGAGCAAAGGAACGACCAGCCAGGATGCCCCGTTCGGGACATTATTGGGCTACGCCCCAGGTGGGGTAGCAATCTACTCTTCAGATTACAGTTCTCTCGATCCGCAGGAATACGAAGATGACGCCGTATTCCGTAGCTATATCGACGACGAATATATGGGCCACAAATGGCAATGCGTTGAATTTGCTCGCCGTTTTCTCTTTCTGAATTACGGTGTGGTCTTCACTGACGTGGGTATGGCGTGGGAGATTTTCTCGCTGCGCTTCCTGCGTGAAGTGGTTAATGACAACATCCTGCCATTGCAGGCATTTCCTAACGGCTCGCCGCGTGCGCCGGTCGCGGGTGCGCTTCTTATCTGGGATAAAGGCGGTGAATTTAAAGACACTGGCCATGTCGCCATCATTACCCAATTGCATGGCAACAAAGTCCGTATTGCGGAACAGAACGTGATTCATTCCCCGTTACCGCAAGGGCAACAGTGGACACGCGAGCTGGAGATGGTGGTCGAAAACGGCTGCTATACCCTTAAAGACACGTTTGATGACACCACCATTCTGGGCTGGATGATCCAGACGGAAGATACCGACTACAGCTTACCGCAGCCGGAAATTGCAAGCGAGCTGCTGAAAATCAGCGGAGCGCGTCTGGAAAACAAAGGTCAGTTTGACGGTAAATGGCTGGATGAAAAAGATCCGCTACAAAATGCCTACGTGCAGGCCAACGGTCAGGTGATCAATCAGGATCCGTATCATTACTACACCATTACCGAGAGCGCAGAGCAGGAGCTGATTAAAGCCACCAACGAGCTGCACCTGATGTATCTTCACGCAACCGACAAGGTGCTAAAAGATGACAACCTGCTGGCGCTGTTCGACATTCCGAAAATCCTCTGGCCACGTTTGCGTCTCTCCTGGCAGCGTCGCCGTCACCATATGATCACCGGTCGTATGGATTTCTGCATGGACGAACGTGGCCTGAAGGTCTACGAATACAACGCCGATTCCGCCTCCTGTCATACCGAAGCGGGCTTGATCCTCGAACGTTGGGCGGAGCAGGGCTATAAAGGCAACGGCTTCAATCCTGCGGAAGGGCTGATTAACGAACTGGCTGGTGCCTGGAAACACAGTCGTGCACGTCCGTTTGTCCATATCATGCAGGACAAAGATATCGAGGAAAACTATCACGCGCAGTTTATGGAGCAGGCGCTGCACCAGGCGGGCTTTGAAACGCGTATCTTGCGTGGGTTGGATGAACTGGGCTGGGATGCTGCCGGGCAACTGATTGATGGGGAAGGGCGACTGGTTAACTGCGTGTGGAAAACCTGGGCGTGGGAAACCGCGTTTGATCAGATTCGTGAAGTTAGCGACCGTGAGTTTGCTGCGGTGCCGATCCGTACCGGTCATCCGCAAAATGAAGTGCGTTTAATTGACGTATTGCTGCGCCCGGAAGTGCTGGTCTTTGAGCCGCTGTGGACGGTGATCCCCGGCAACAAAGCGATTCTGCCGATCCTCTGGTCGCTGTTCCCGCACCATCGTTACCTACTGGATACCGATTTCTCCGTGAATGATGAACTGGTGAAAACAGGTTACGCAGTGAAACCGATCGCCGGTCGCTGTGGCAGTAACATCGACCTCGTCAGCCATCATGAAGAGGTGCTGGACAAAACCAGCGGTAAATTTGCCGAGCAGAAAAACATTTACCAGCAACTGTGGTGCTTGCCGAAAGTGGACGGTAAATACATCCAGGTATGTACTTTCACCGTTGGCGGCAACTACGGCGGTACTTGCTTGCGCGGTGATGAATCACTGGTCATCAAAAAAGAGAGTGATATTGAACCGTTAATTGTCGTGAAAGAGTAATAGATGTTGTAGCAGCCCCGTACTGATTATGAAGAATAATCAGTGCGGGGATTAATCAAAATATTCAATATTTATATATTTCAATATTTATTCATTTCATATGTGAATATATTAACCAGCAGAATACCTGTGTTCTAATTATTTTTAAATATTTTGAATGAATGCTTATTGTCTGATACACAAGAAATAACACTCTTTTTATCGTTAAAAGATGATATTTCACTTTGCCCACGCCGTGAAAGTCACTGATAATGCGTCCGTTCGTAAATTCAAAATGGCGTAATCTAATATATGCTAAATTTATTTGTTGGCCTTGATATATACACAGGGCTTTTGTTATTACTTGCTCTGGCATTTGTGTTGTTCTACGAAGCAATCAATGGTTTTCATGACACGGCGAATGCGGTGGCAACCGTTATTTATACTCGTGCCATGCAGCCACAGCTTGCCGTGGTGATGGCGGCATTTTTTAACTTTTTTGGCGTATTGCTAGGCGGACTTAGCGTTGCCTATGCCATTGTCCATATGTTGCCAACCGATTTGTTGCTGAATATGGGGTCAACTCACGGCCTGGCGATGGTCTTTTCCATGCTGCTGGCGGCGATTATCTGGAACCTGGGAACGTGGTTCTTTGGTTTACCGGCCTCCAGTTCGCATACCTTGATTGGTGCGATTATCGGCATCGGTTTAACCAACGCGCTGTTAACCGGCTCATCGGTGATGGATGCGTTAAACCTGCGTGAAGTGACCAAAATTTTCTCCTCGCTGATTGTTTCCCCTATCGTCGGCCTGGTCATTGCGGGAGGCCTGATATTCCTGCTGCGCCGCTACTGGAGCGGGACGAAAAAGCGTGACCGTATTCACCGCATTCCGGAAGATCGCAAAAAGAAAAAAGGCAAACGTAAGCCACCATTCTGGACGCGTATTGCGCTGATTGTTTCCGCTGCGGGCGTGGCGTTTTCGCACGGCGCGAACGACGGGCAGAAAGGGATCGGACTGGTGATGCTGGTACTGGTGGGGATTGCTCCTGCTGGTTTCGTCGTCAATATGAATGCGTCCGGCTATGAAATTACCCGTACCCGCGATGCCGTCACCAACTTTGAACACTATCTGCAACAGCATCCTGAACTGCCGCAGAAGTTGATTGCGATGGAACCTCCATTGCCTGCGGCATCGACTGATGGCACGCAAGTAACGGAGTTTCATTGTCATCCGGCAAATACCTTTGATGCGATTGCGCGCGTTAAAACGATGTTGCCAGGTAATATGGAAAGCTACGAGCCGTTAAGCGTGAGTCAGCGCAGCCAGCTGCGCCGCATTATGCTGTGCATCTCTGATACCTCTGCGAAGCTGGCGAAACTGCCAGGCGTCAGTAAAGAAGATCAGAACCTGCTGAAAAAACTGCGCAGCGATATGTTAAGCACCATTGAGTACGCTCCGGTGTGGATCATCATGGCGGTAGCACTGGCGCTCGGCATTGGCACCATGATTGGCTGGCGTCGTGTAGCGATGACCATCGGTGAGAAGATTGGTAAGCGCGGCATGACGTATGCGCAAGGCATGGCGGCACAAATGACGGCGGCAGTGTCTATCGGCCTTGCCAGTTATATTGGGATGCCCGTCTCCACAACGCACGTCCTCTCGTCTGCGGTAGCAGGGACGATGGTGGTGGACGGCGGTGGGTTACAGCGTAAAACGGTAACCAGCATCCTGATGGCGTGGGTGTTTACTTTACCGGCGGCGATTTTTCTGTCTGGTGGGTTGTACTGGATAGCATTGCAGTTGATTTAACCTTCCTGAAAATGCCCGGTCCTGGCGATCGGGCATTTCCATTTTTGACTAGTGATAACCACACGCGGTCATAAAATCCGTAATCGCTTTTTCTGCATCAACCAGCACCTTTTCCAGTGGCTGATTGGCGTCGATATCAACCAGTTGTGCACCACCAAAGGTTAACTGTGGCGTTATGGCAATCTTTCTCGCCAGCGATTCCCGTTTATGGTCGGGTTTACGCGCGCAGGCAACTTCAAGGTCAACATTGAGTTTGATGACCAGATCAGGCTTATGGCTCGCCATCCAGTGAAATGCTTTACGTTCCTGGCTTGCCAGCCATGAGACAAACCGGCCGCCTTCAACGTTAGGTGGGAACACCGTACCATCGTAAGCGCCAGGAATTTGGTCCTGAGGATAACGATCGGTTAAGACAATCAGCCCGCGACGACGACAGGCGAGCATATGACGAAAGCGTAACAGTCGGCGAGCGACGAAAGCGGTGATCACCAGGGCCGGAACCGGACCCGGCAATTTTTTTGCCGTTTTCACTTCATTTTTTTCAATAGTCTTGTGCAGAGACTTTCCCATCAACGGTAATTTTGTCACTGCACGACCGACATTTCCGGCCTGTTTTCCTAAATGAACTCTTTCGGCAGCACCATATTTTTCGACAACGGTAATAAGATGTTCACACACCGTTGACTTGCCTGAACCATCGCTACCAATAACGGCAATTAATGGAGGTGTTATTGACTGCATGAATATGTCCTTAAATTTAAATATCCATCCAAAATATTTATTTGGTTAATATGTTTTTATGAAAGCGTAATTCAGGTCAATGTCACAATTAACCATTGTCACAATAAGGTTGAACGGATATTCTGAGCACGGACCACGTAATATTCAATACATTATTTGCTGCCGGGTTTTTCGTGAATCAACGTAATATGTCAATAATTAATTCCACGCCAGTGCGTGTTATTGCCATTGTAGGATGTGATGGTTCAGGTAAATCGACCCTCACGGCAAGCCTGGTAAATGAACTGGCAGCAACAATGCCAACAGAACACATTTATCTCGGGCAATCGTCCGGGCGAATTGGCGAATGGATTTCACAGCTCCCTGTTATTGGCGCACCTTTTGGGCGTTATCTGCGAAGTAAAGCGGCACATGTGCACGAAAAGCCCTCCACACCGCCTGGCAATATTACTGCGCTGGTTATCTATCTGCTTTCCTGCTGGCGGGCGTATAAGTTTCGCAAAATGTTGTGTAAAAGCCAGCAAGGCTATCTGCTCATCACCGACCGCTACCCGCAGGTTGAAGTGCCGGGTTTTCGCTTTGATGGCCCGCAACTGGCAAAAAACACGGGCGGTAACGGCTGGATAAAAATGTTAAGACAGCGCGAGCTCAAACTTTACCAATGGATGGCGTCTTATTTGCCCGTATTGTTGATTCGTCTTGGCATTGATGAACAAACCGCGTTTGCGCGTAAACCTGACCACCAACTGGCGGCGTTACAGGAAAAAATCGCTGTTACGCCGCAACTGACATTCAATGGCGCAAAGATCCTTGAACTGGATGGTCGGCAACCAGCCGATGAAATTCTGCAAGCGTCACTACGCGCAATTCACGCCGCGCTTTCCTGATCACCAAATGGATAGGGGATGATTTAACGAATGGATGCACTACAAACACAAACTGTTAATAGTACAACCGCGCCGCAGCCCAACTACATTCCGGGGCTGATTGCGGTGGTCGGGTGTGATGGCACCGGTAAATCCACATTGACCACTGACCTGGTGAAATCGCTGCAACAACACTGGCAAACCGAGCGCCGCTATCTGGGGCTGCTCTCCGGCGAAGACGGCGACAAAATCAAACGGTTGCCGCTCGTTGGCGTCTGGCTGGAACGGCGACTGGCGGCCAAATCCTCGAAAACCCAAAGCATGAAAACCAAATCTCCGGCGCTATGGGCGGCGGTGATTATGTACTGCTTCTCGCTGCGAAGAATGGCGAATCTACGCAAGGTTCAGCGACTGGCGCAAAGTGGCGTTCTGGTGGTCAGCGATCGCTTCCCGCAGGCTGAAATTTCGGGCTTTTATTATGACGGACCGGGGATTGGCGTCGAGCGTGCGACCGGGAAAATCAGCATGTTTCTGGCACAGCGCGAACGGCGTTTATACCAAAAAATGGCGCAATACCGTCCTGAATTAATTATTCGTTTGGGGATTGATATTGATACTGCCATCTCCCGCAAGCCTGACCATGACTATGCCGAGTAGACTGCAGGACAAAATCGGTGTCATGTCGACGATTGGCTATAACGGCACAAAAATTCTTGAGATTGATTCCAGAGCTCCCTACAGCGAAGTGCTGGAACAGGCACAGAAGGCGGTTTCTCTGGTTGCAATCGTTTCTGACCGCCGAAGTTTAACTTAAGGTTGGCGGGATACTTTTTACTATCAACGATAAGGTCAGGCTGAATTGGCGGGGTTTAACATCAAACATTGGTTTGCAGATGGCGCGTTTCGCACCATTATTCGCAATAGCGCCTGGTTAGGCTCCAGTAATGTCGTGAGCGCTTTGCTGGGTCTGTTGGCGCTCTCGTGTGCCGGTAAAGGGATGACGCCCGCCATGTTTGGCGTACTGGTGATTGTGCAATCGTACGCCAAGTCGATCAGCGATTTTATTAAGTTTCAGACATGGCAGCTGGTGGTTCAGTACGGAACGCCAGCCTTGACCAATAATAATCCGCAGCAATTTCGCAATGTCGTCTCATTTTCCTTCTCGTTGGATATCGTCAGCGGCGCGGTGGCGATTGTCGGCGGCATTGCCTTACTCCCTTTTCTTTCCCATTCATTAGGTCTGGATGACCAAAGCTTTTGGCTGGCAGCGCTGTATTGCACGCTCATTCCTTCAATGGCTTCCTCCACACCGACCGGCATTCTGCGTGCGGTAGATCGCTTCGATTTGATTGCTGTACAGCAGGCGACGAAACCTTTTCTGCGCGCAGCGGGGAGCGTCGTAGCCTGGTATTTTGATTTTGGTTTTGCGGGTTTTGTTATTGCCTGGTACGCATCGAATCTGGTTGGCGGCACCATGTACTGGTGGTTTGCCGCGCGCGAATTACGCCGCAGAAATATCCATAACGCCTTCAAATTGAATCTGTTTGAGTCTGCCCGACACATTAAAGGCGCGTGGAGTTTTGTCTGGTCAACCAACATTGCCCACTCCATCTGGTCGGCACGTAACTCGTGCAGCACAGTGTTGGTGGGGATCGTGTTAGGACCCGCTGCCGCCGGGTTATTTAAAATCGCCATGACATTCTTCGATGCCGCCGGAACGCCAGCGGGTTTACTGGGCAAAAGTTTTTACCCAGAGGTAATGCGTTTAGATCCGCGTACCACCAGACCGTGGCTCCTTGGCGTGAAGTCTGGATTGCTGGCTGGCGGGATTGGCATTCTGGTGGCGCTGGCTGTGTTAATCGTTGGTAAGCCACTTATTTCACTGGTGTTTGGTGTTAAGTATCTCGAAGCGTATGACCTGATCCAGGTAATGCTCGGAGCCATTGTTATTTCGATGCTGGGCTTCCCACAGGAGTCATTGCTATTGATGGCGGGAAAACAGCGCGCTTTTCTCGTGGCGCAAACCATCGCCTCAATCGGCTACATCGTATTGCTGTTCATGTTCTGTCATCTGTTTGGCGTGCTGGGGGCTGCATTTGCTTACTTCGGTGGGCAATGTCTGGATGTGGTGCTCTCGTTAATTCCAACCTTAAAGGCATTTTTTCAGCGCCATTCCTTGCTTTATAACGCAGCCGGAGAGAAATCCTGATGATGAGAAAATATTTCCCGCTTGAGGCGAGCGAGCGTCTATTTATTGCAGTTGAAGAAGATGATGTCGTTGATGCGCAGGTCAGTTTACCGCCGACTATCGTAACAGGTTGTACCACCGAAATCATTCATGATAATTACGCGTTATGCCTGCAATTCTGGCTGAATGGCGTTGATCGTCAGGAATTACTGCGTTTAATCCACAAACAAGCCAAAGGCGAGGGGCTTACGGCTGACGAGCGTAAACAGTTTAAATATATGCGGGCGCGTTATAAGCATCTGCGTTTCGCTCAGCGACTGTATCTGAAAAAACACCAGGCAGGATTTTTATTCGGCAAAACGACGGTATGTCTGGGCCATTTTCAGGATGGTTTCCGTAACGGTAAAAAAAATATTGTGTCGTATTACGGCAACCTGTTACGAATTTATTTAAGCTCTCCGGTCTGGTCGTTGGTGAACTATTCATTACGCCATAGCCAGTTAGAAAGCGTAAGCGGTTTTATTGCCTATCGGCAAAAGCAAATGCATACCCTGAAAGAGATAATTGCCAAACCGCGACTAACCGGCAGGGAATTTCATGATGTGCGAAAAATCATCAGCCAGCAGGTTTCTTATTACGACACCCTAAGATCGCTTGATCTTGAAAATAAAGAAGCGTTACAGATTTCCCGCTTCCTCGCCGCCATTAATGGCCTGATGGGGGATAAACACGACGACATGGTGGCGGATGATATGGAAAACCGCCAGTCGTATGATGCACCGATGGCGCTGGATAGCGATATTCGTCAGCGCTTAGAACTGCTGATTTCGCGTTTTCCGCTATAACCGGAGCAATGATGTCATCTCGTTTGATTATTGCGCTGATTATCATGCTCTTAGCCCCGGGTGTGCAGGCGCACAATTTCGTCACTGGTAAAACGGTTACCCCTGTTTATATCCAGGAAGGCGGCGAGCTGCTTCTGAATAGCGACGACGAAATTCACTACCAAAAGTGGAACAGCACACAGCTGGCGGGAAAAGTCCGCATTATTCAGTATATCGCCGGGCGTAAGTCGGCGAAGAAAAAGAACTCACTGTTAATTAAAGCGGTTGAAGCGGCAAACTTTCCGCAGGATCGTTTTCAGCCCACCACCATTGTGAACACCGATGATGCCATCTTTGGTACTGGCTATTTTGTCGTTGGCAAAATCGAAAAAAATAAACGCCGCTATCCGTGGGCGCAATTCGTTATTGACGGCAATGGACAGGGACGCGTTGCCTGGCGGTTGCCGGAGCAGAGTTCAACCATTCTGGTGCTGAATAAAGCCGGGCAAATTCAGTGGGCAAAGGACGGCAGCCTGACGCCAGAAGAGGTAGATCATGTCATTGCGCTGGCGCAGAAGCTGATCAATGAATAAAAAACTCAAAGGATTGAGGGCGTTAGTGAGATGAAGCTGGTTGAACACTACATCATGCGTGGTACGCGCCGTCTGGTGCTGATTATCGTCGGTTTTCTGATCTTTATTTTCGCCAGCTACTCCGCACAGCGTTATCTGACCGAAGCGGCAAATGGGACATTAGCTCTTGATGTTGTGCTGGATATTGTTTTCTACAAGGTGCTGATTGCACTGGAGATGTTGTTACCTGTTGGACTGTATGTGTCAGTTGGCGTGACGCTAGGGCAGATGTATACCGACTCGGAAATTACCGCTATTTCTGCGGCGGGAGGGAGTCCGGGACGCTTGTACAAAGCCGTTCTTTATCTGGCGATACCGCTAAGTATTTTTGTCACCCTTCTGTCGATGTATGGTCGGCCGTGGGCTTATGCGCAGATTTATCAACTGGAGCAACAGTCGCAGTCGGAGCTGGATGTTCGCCAGTTGCGGGCAAAGAAATTTAACACTAACGATAACGGACGAATGATCCTTTCGCAGACGGTTGATCAGGATAATAATCGCCTGACTGACGTGCTGATTTATACTTCTACTGCCAATCGAACCCGTATTTTCCGCGCCCGTTCGGTTGATGTAGTTGACCCATCACCCGAGAAACCGACCGTTATGTTGCATAACGGGACCGCCTATCTTCTCGATCATCAGGGGCGTGACGACAACGAACAGATCTACCGTAATCTGCAATTGCATCTGAATCCGCTGGATCAAAGCCCTAACGTCAAACGCAAAGCAAAATCGGTCACGGAGCTGGCGCGCTCCGCCTTTCCTGCCGATCATGCCGAACTGCAATGGCGACAAAGCCGTGGCCTGACAGCATTGTTGATGGCGCTGCTGGCCATTTCATTAAGTCGGGTAAAACCGCGGCAAGGGCGATTTTCAACGTTATTGCCACTGACGTTGCTGTTTGTTGCCATTTTTTATGGCGGCGACGTCTGCCGTACGCTGGTGGCTAACGGCGCGATTCCCCTCATTCCTGGTTTGTGGTTAGTACCCGGACTCATGCTAATGGGCCTGCTGATGCTGGTCGCACGCGACTTCTCTTTGCTGCAGAAATTTTCCCGATGAATGTTTTCAGTCGCTATTTAATCCGTCATCTCTTTCTCGGTTTTGCCGCCGCCGCAGGGCTATTGCTGCCGCTTTTTACCACCTTCAACCTGATTAACGAACTGGATGATGTCAGCCCGGGTGGTTATCGCTGGACTCAGGCGGTGCTGGTGGTGCTGATGACCTTACCGCGCACACTGGTCGAACTTTCGCCGTTTATCGCCTTATTGGGAGGGATTGTCGGCCTGGGGCAGTTAGCGAAAAACAGTGAGCTTACCGCCATTCGCAGCACGGGGTTTTCTATCTTCCGTATTGCACTGGTGGCGCTGGTTGCCGGGATATTGTGGACTGTTTCATTAGGCGCGATAGATGAGTGGGTGGCGTCGCCATTGCAGCAACAGGCGCTGCAAATCAAATCGACTGCCACTGCGTTGGGGGAGGACGATGACATTACCGGCAATATGCTGTGGGCCAGGCGTGGTAATGAATTTGTGACGGTGAAATCGCTGAACGAGCAGGGCCAGCCGGTGGGCGTGGAGATATTTCATTACCGCGACGATCTCTCGCTCGAATCCTACATTTATGCACGCAGTGCCACCATTGAAGACGACAAAACGTGGATCCTGCATGGTGTGAATCATAAAAAATGGCTGAATGGCAAAGAAACGCTGGAAACATCTGATAATCTTGCCTGGCAATCGGCCTTCACCAGTATGAATCTTGAAGAGTTATCGATGCCGGGAAATACTTTTTCTGTCCGTCAACTTAATCATTACATCCATTATTTGCAGGAAACCGGGCAACCCAGCAGCGAATACCGCCTTGCACTGTGGGAAAAACTGGGACAACCCATCTTGACCCTTGCGATGATTTTGCTGGCTGTGCCGTTTACCTTTAGTGCCCCGCGTTCGCCTGGGATGGGTAGCCGTCTCGCTGTAGGCGTCATCGTGGGCTTACTCACCTGGATCAGCTATCAAATCATGGTCAATCTGGGATTGCTATTTGCGTTGAGCGCACCTGTTACCGCGCTCGGTTTACCGATAGCGTTTATGCTGGTGGCGTTGAGCCTGGTGTATTGGTATGACAGTCAACATTAAACCCGCTGTGGCGCAGCACCACAGCGGGCTCACATTACTGCTTCAGAGTAGCAAATGCCTGAATGATGGCATCGATTTGCTCACGAGTGTGGGCAGAGTTTACGCTACAGCGCAGCAGCGTGATGCCTGCAGGCGCGGCAGGTGGCAGGATAAGATTCACATAAACGCCCAGCGAAATAAGCTCGCGCCAGATGCGTAAACCTTCCTCTTTCGAACCGATTATTACTGGCACTACCGGGCTAATATGTGAACTTAACTCGTAACCCAGTTTTTGCAGACCGTCATACAGATGGTTGGCGTTATCCATCAGCTTTTGCCGCAACTCTGGTTGTGAGGCAATGGTTCTTAACGACGAGCGCACGGTCGCAATGCAGGACGGAGAAAGAGAGGCGGTAAAAATATACGGGCGGCTGCCGTAGCGCAGCACTTCCATCGCTTCCGAACCGACAGCAAAACCGCCAATCGAGGCCAGACTTTTACTGAAAGTACCAACGATAATATCCACATCATCTTCAACGCCAACGGCTTCAGCCAGTCCGCGCCCTGTTGCACCTAATACGCCAAACGAATGCGCTTCATCGACAATCAAATAACCACCAAGACGACGTTTGATATCAACAATTTCCGCCAGCGGCGCAACGTCACCGAGCATACTGTAGATGCCTTCAACGATGATAATCGCCTCTTTTGCCCGTTCACCGAGGCGAACCATGCGCCGTTCCAGATCTTTAGCATCGTTATGGCGGAAACGAATAATTTCCGCTCCACCGAGAGAACAGGCGTCATAAATACTGGCGTGGCTATCGGCATCCAGTAACACCACGGCGTTATGGTCGGCAAGTGCGCTGATGACGCCTAAATTCGCGGTATAACCGGTTGAAAAAACGATAGCGGTAGGGCGATTGAAAAACTCGGCAATTTCTTTCTCTAACGCCAGATGTGGCGCATAGCTGCCATTAGCCATACGAGAACCGGTAGTGCCGGTGCCTTGGGCCGCTAACGCTGCCTGACCTTCGGCGATGGCATCATGATTGAAGGTTAAACCGAGATAATTATTGGTCCCGGCCAGAATCACTTTTTTATTGCCGATACGGCCTTCGGTGGCGGAATACACTTCATCAATACAGGTACCAAACGGCGTTAACCCGTTGTCACTAAATTGCAGTCGCTCGCCAGCAAGGCGCGCATATTTATCGTATAGCCCCATTATTTATTCTCCAGCCATGGAAGTAGAGTTTCCATTAATTGCGCAGGGGTTTTGACATCCAGCAGAATATTAATAGGAATGGAAATATCGAATCTGTCTTCCAGCATCATTAAGAGATCCATCACTTTGATCGACTCCAGGCCAAGATCGTTGACGAGATCGCTGTCGGGCTTAATTTCCACACCGTTTTCGACCAAATCCTGTAAACAGGAAAGGATGTAATCCATTACTATTTCACGATTTACCATAGAAACGTTAACACACCTTTAAACAAGACAATCAAAATAGCCCGCTGCGTAATGCGTGTTCCAGGCTAATCCCGGGAAACCAATTAATATCTTCAGAAATACGGTTATTACTTGCTGACCAGTCGGCGTGGGTTAATTCACGGATTTTCGAGCGGGTCAGCATAGGTTCTTTACCTGCCAGGCGACTCAACGCGGTACTGATATCCGCAAGGCAGGTGAGTACCGGCAGAGGAATACCAACCATTCGAACGGAACCGCAACGGGCGTCGGCGGCAAGTTGCTGTACGCGTTGCCAGTCATAGCCGCCGGCGACGCCATCGCATAATTCATAGGTTTGCGTCTGTACAGTTTCGGCGCTTAACCACTGCCCCACGGCTTGCGCGAAATCGGTGACGTGCAGGAAAGAGAGCTGTGTATCTGGCGCACCAAGTCGTGGCAGCAGGCCGCGCAGCATCCAGTCAAACAGCGGTTTTAACTCTTTATCGCCGGGACCATACACGGCTGTTGGGCGAAAAATGCCCAGCGTAATTTCGTCAGCCATTGCGGTCAGTCGTTGTTCGGCGACGTGTTTGGAATTTGCGTACCAGGAGAGTTCGGGATGGCGCGCCGCCAGCGAAGAGATAAACAGAAAACGTTGGCAAAAGCCGCTCTCTTTTGCCGCTTGCATCAGGCGCAGGCTGCCGTCAACGTTACATCGGGTAAAAATCTCTTCTTTGTGTCCGCGCACTTGCCCGGCGCAATGGACCACCGCGCTGGCTCCGGCAACCAGTTCGCTAAGCGAATGTGTATCTTCCAGCGAACCGCGCACCCAGATGAGATTATCATTGACGTGAGCGCGGGCAGTACGCGTCAATGCGCGAACGTGAAAGCCGCGGGCGAGCAGGTTATCGATAATATATTTACCGATAAACCCGGTAGCGCCCGTCACCGCGACAGTTTGATTCATGCCATGGATTCCTGCACATGAAGGCTTGCAGCATAACGTTTTTTCGCTTCCGCACGGGCAGGCTTGCCGGAGGACGTTCGGGGAATACTGTGGGGCGGCAACAGATCGATAGCCGCTGTTACGCCAAATTCGCTTTGGATCCGTGCTGCCAGTGCGTGGATAAGCTGCCCACGACGTTCTTCGTCGCTGATCCTACACTGGATCTGCAAAATGATTTTTTCCTGGGCGGTAACAAAAGCAATCGCATCGCCAGAATGAATTTCCGGTTCCTGTTCCGCAATATATTCAATATCCTGCGGCCAGATATTACGGCCACGAATAATAATCAGATCTTTAATGCGCCCGGTGACATACAGATAACCGTCCAGCAGATAACCGAGGTCGCCGGTATCTAACCAGCCCGTCGCGGCAATCTCGTCTTGCGAAACCTGGTCGCCAAAGTAACCGCTCATCAGGCTGGGGCCGGAGATGCAAATATGGCCTACCACACGTTCCGCGACCGGCATACCTGCTTCATTGCGGATTTCAATGCCATGTTCCGGCAACGCTTTACCGCAGTTGACGAAAGTCGATACGGCGCGTGTTTCAGCACCCGGCGCGACGGCTTTGCCCTGATATTCAAGGATGTCGCGATCCACTTCGTTAACCACAACCCCGGAGGTTTCATCAGAGAAGCTGACAGCCAGCGCATTTTCTGCCAGTCCGTAGCACGGCATGAAAGTTTTATCGTCAAAGTTAACCTGACGGAAACATTCAGCGAATTGATGGAGTTGTTCTGCGGAGATCGGCTCAGCACCAATACCAGCAACGCGCCAGCAGGAAAGATCCAGTTCAGCGAGATCTTTTTCATTCACGCGGCGCTGGCACAATTCATAGCCAAACGGCGGCGCAACGGAAACGGTGCCGCGATTTTTACTGAGCAATTTAAGCCATTGCAGAGGACGCATGGCAAAATCCTGAGTGCGCAAATAATCTACTGAGAGCTGCGTGGCGACGGGGGTCAGGAGAAAGCCGACCAGTCCCATATCATGGTAGAAAGGCAGCCAGGAGATGCAGCGGTCGCCAGGGCGTAATTTAATGCCATCGTGGCTTATAGCACGTAGATTAGCCATCACTTCGCGATGGGTGATAATGACGCCACGGGGAAAACGGGTGCTGCCGGAGGTGTACTGGAGGTAGGCGATATCGTTCGGAACTGGACGCTGGAGTACAACATCGGCTTCCGGTAATGCCTTAAACCAGGCGTGGCTTAAAACATGTAATTCGGGGTTGTTATGCGTAGCAGCATTGACCAGTGGCAACCACTCATCACCAGTGATAATGGCTGCGGGCTGGCAACTTGCCAGTAAACCCTGCAGTTTGGCGCTCCAGGAATCCCGCTGACCGACGCCCATTGGAATTGCCAACGGGACGGCGACTAAGCCGGCATACTGGCAGGCAAAAAAAGCCTCTACAAACCCGCTACTCGTTTCGGCAATCAGCGCCACGCGATCGCCTTTTTTCAGATTCAGTGATAACAACCGCTTCGCACCAGCTTCGGCACGCGCTTTTAACGTCTGATATTCCAGTTGATCTTCAAGTTGGCAACGTCTGTCATAAAAATTCATTCCGGCGCTACTCAGAGCGGCGTAGTCCAAAGCATCAACCAGCGTTGGAAAATCGGCATAGCGCATAGGTAGGGAATGCGTAAAGATTTTATTAGACATATACACCACGAAAAAAATTGGATATCAGAAATAAAATGACAATAATGCGGTGGATTATATAGGCATAAAAGATAAATGAGATAGTATTTTCATCGGTGCGATATTGAACATTGATTTAAATAATAGGTTTGGCTTTGTTGTTTTTATTGTGAATGATATTTAATTTATGAATATATTAAGAAGAAGCCTTGTTTGGTTGCCTTAAATCGACAAAAGGCATTGAGGCGCTTCTGTGTAGTCTCTGACTTTATCTTAATTATTAATAAATACTATTTATTCTTTGTTTGTATTCATTGGGTTGATTATTAAGATGCCGTTCGTTGCTGTTGCAATCTGTTTGTCACCGTTAATTATTTGTTATCCACAGAGATATGGAATGCGATCTGCTGATGATTAAAATTGAAAAAGTAATTAATAAAAATGACCTTAAGGCATTTATCGCTTTTCCGTCATCACTTTATCCCGATGATCCAAACTGGATACCCCCTTTGTTCATTGAACGCAGCGAGCATTTGTCGGCGAAGAATCCGGGGACGGACCATATTATCTGGCAGGCGTGGGTAGCAAAAAAAGCGGGGCAGATAGTCGGGCGGATTACCGCGCAAATCGATACCTTGCACCGCGAGCGTTACGGTGACGATACCGGTCATTTTGGCATGATTGACGCCATTGATGATCCGCAGGTTTTTGCCGCTTTGTTTGGCGCAGCGGAAGCGTGGTTGAAGTCACAAGGTGCAAGTAAGATCAGCGGGCCTTTCAGCCTGAATATCAATCAGGAAAGCGGATTACTGATTGAAGGGTTTGACACACCACCCAGTGCGATGATGCCACACGGCAAACCGTGGTATGCCGCGCATATTGAAGAACTGGGTTATCACAAAGGCATTGATTTACTGGCGTGGTGGATGCAGCGAACCGATCTCACGTTCTCTCCGGCGCTAAAAAAACTGATGGATCAGGTGCGCAAAAAGGTGACCATTCGCTGCATCAATCGCCAGCGGTTTGCCGAAGAGATGCAGATCCTGCGTGAGATTTTCAACTCTGGCTGGCAACACAACTGGGGATTTGTGCCGTTTACCGAACATGAATTCGCGACCATGGGCGATCAACTTAAATATCTGGTGCCGGACGATATGATCTACATCGCTGAGATTGATTCTGCACCCTGCGCGTTTATTGTCGGCTTGCCAAACATCAACGAGGCGATTGCCGATCTGAACGGATCGCTCTTTCCCTTCGGCTGGGCAAAATTGCTGTGGCGTTTGAAAGTCAGCGGTGTGCGAACTGCGCGAGTACCGCTGATGGGCGTGCGCGACGAGTATCAGTTCAGCCGCATCGGCCCGGTGATTGCGCTGTTATTGATTGAAGCCTTACGCGATCCGTTTGCCCGCCGGAAGATCGATGCGCTGGAGATGTCATGGATCCTCGAAACCAATACAGGCATGAATAACATGCTGGAACGCATTGGGGCGGAGCCGTACAAGCGTTACCGATTGTATGAAAAGCAGATTTGATGGCAGTCACCCCTGCTTCATCTCCAGTGGCACCGCCGAGCGAATCAAATGGTGGCCTTCCAGCTCGATATCGTGGAGATTCTTTTTCACGGTCCGCACATGATCACGTGCGGCGCGCTGGGCGACGTGCGGCAGTCGCTGCAACACCGCGTTGTAGATCCGCGCATGTTGGCGATCGATCTGCTTTTTTTGCTGTGGTCGATGGTAGAGATTATTTACGCTGGCAAACACTGAATTAAACATCAGATCGGTCAATGATTGCAGCGTAAAAACTAGCACCTGATTGTGGGAAGCCTGACAAATGGCAAGATGGAAAGCATGATCCAGCTGCGCGTGTTCGATCAGCGAAATTTCTTTGTTGTTTTCACTGGCGGCGAGCATTTTTTCATAACAGCGGGTTATCAAAACAAAATCCGCCTGGGTTCCCAGCGTAGCTGCCAACCTTGCCGATTCGCCTTCCAGCAATGCGCGAACGTCGAGTAGATCGTATAGCGTTCGCGGCTGTGTACTGAACAGATGGATCAGCGGGCTGGTGTCCTGCACGCGATTAAGGCGTGCTACACGAGAATCGCGCCCCTGTGCTGTTTCAATAATCCCGCGTCCGCGCAGCACGGTCAGCCCTTCACGCAGTGCGGAACGCGAGAAGCCGAGCTTTTCACACAGTCGACGTTCCGAGGGAAGCGGCTGACCGACCTTCAGCACGCCGTCGATAATTAACCGTTCGATACTCTCTGCAACCACTTCGCAAATAGGGCGACGTTCATCTTTCATTCCCGGACCTCGTGCACAGGTAGGACCAATTTTTCTGTTCTTGATTCGCAAAACACGCACATCACGTAAGTGATTATGTTACATCAATTTAACATTAAGTTAACCAAGGCAAGGTCACAGAGCTGGAAAAAAAATGGTCTGACCGGTAGCTAAAGAGATAGACGAAAACGAAAAGCCCGCTTAATAACTGTTCACAGAAGCAGCGCGCAAAAATCAGCTGCCACACAACACAACAAAGCGAACCCTACTCATGAGCATCTTGTACGAAGAGCGTCTTGATGGCGCTTTACCCGATGTCGACCGTACATCGGTACTGATGGCACTGCGTGAGCATGTCCCTGGACTGGAGATCCTGCATACCGATGAGGAGATCATTCCTTACGAGTGTGACGGGTTGAGCGCGTATCGTACGCGTCCATTACTGGTTGTTCTGCCTAAGCAGATGGAACAGGTGACGGCGATTCTCGCTGTCTGCCACCGTTTGCATGTACCGGTAGTGACCCGTGGCGCAGGCACCGGGCTTTCTGGTGGCGCGCTGCCGCTGGAAAAAGGTGTGTTGTTGGTGATGGCGCGCTTTAAAGAGATCCTCGACATTAACCCCGTTGGTCGCCGTGCGCGTGTGCAGCCGGGCGTGCGTAACCTGGCGATCTCCCAGGCTGTTGCGTCGCATAATCTCTATTACGCGCCGGATCCTTCCTCACAAATCGCCTGTTCCATTGGCGGCAACGTGGCGGAAAACGCCGGGGGCGTCCACTGTCTGAAATATGGTCTGACCGTACATAACCTGCTGAAAATTGAAGTGCAAACGCTGGATGGCGAGGCACTAACGCTGGGATCGGACGCGCTGGATTCGCCCGGTTTTGACCTACTGGCGCTGTTCACCGGATCGGAAGGCATGCTCGGCGTGACCACCGAAGTGACGGTAAAACTGCTGCCGAAGCCCCCTGTGGCACGAGTTCTGTTAGCCAGCTTTGACTCGGTAGAAAAAGCCGGACTTGCGGTTGGCGACATCATCGCTAATGGCATTATCCCCGGCGGGCTGGAGATGATGGATAACCTGTCGATCCGCGCGGCGGAAGATTTTATTCATGCCGGTTATCCCGTCGACGCCGAAGCGATTTTGTTATGCGAGCTGGACGGCGTGGAGTCTGACGTACAGGAAGACTGCGAGCGGGTTAACGACATCTTGTTGAAAGCGGGCGCGACTGACGTCCGTCTGGCGCAGGATGAAGCGGAGCGCGTGCGTTTCTGGGCCGGTCGCAAAAATGCTTTTCCGGCGGTAGGACGTATCTCCCCGGATTACTACTGCATGGACGGCACCATCCCGCGCCGCGCGTTGCCTGGCGTACTGGAAGGCATTGCCCGTTTATCGCAGCAATATGATTTACGCGTTGCCAACGTCTTTCATGCCGGAGACGGCAATATGCACCCGTTAATCCTTTTCGATGCCAACGAACCCGGTGAATTCGCCCGTGCGGAAGAATTGGGTGGGAAGATCCTTGAACTCTGTGTTGAAGTAGGCGGCAGTATCAGTGGGGAACATGGCATCGGGCGCGAAAAAATCAATCAGATGTGCGCCCAGTTCAACAGTGATGAAATTACTACTTTTCATGCAGTCAAGGCGGCGTTTGATCCTGATGGTTTGCTGAACCCTGGGAAAAACATCCCCACACTGCACCGCTGCGCTGAATTTGGTGCCATGCACGTGCATCACGGTCATTTACCTTTCCCTGAACTGGAGCGTTTCTGATGCTACGCGAGTGTGATTACAGCCAGGTACTGCTGGAGCAGGTGAATCAGGCAATTAGCGATAAAACGCCGCTGGTGATTCAGGGAAGCAATAGCAAAGCCTTTTTAGGTCGTCCTGTCATCGGGCAAACGCTGGATGTGCGTTGCCATCGCGGCATTGTTAATTACGACCCGACCGAGCTGGTGATTACCGCGCGTGCCGGAACACCGCTGGTGGCGATTGAAGCGGCGCTGGAGAGCGCGGGGCAAATGCTCCCCTGCGAGCCACCGCATTATGGTGAAGAAGCCACCTGGGGCGGTATGGTCGCCTGCGGGCTGGCAGGGCCGCGTCGCCCGTGGAGTGGTTCAGTACGCGATTTTGTCCTCGGTACGCGCATTATTACCGGCACTGGAAAACATCTGCGCTTTGGTGGCGAAGTGATGAAAAACGTTGCCGGATACGATCTCTCGCGGTTAATGGCCGGAAGCTACGGCTGTCTTGGCGTGCTCACTGAAATCTCGATGAAAGTGTTGCCGCGACCGCGCGCCACACTGAGCTTGCGTCGGGAAATAAGCCTGCAAGAAGCCATGAGTGAAATCGCCCAGTGGCAACTCCAGCCATTACCCATTAGTGGCTTATGTTACTTCGACAATGCGTTGTGGATCCGCCTTGAAGGCGGTGAAGGATCGGTAAAAGCAGCACGTGAACTGCTGGGTGGCGAAGAGGTTGCGGGTCAGTTCTGGCAGCAATTGCGTGAACAACAACTGCCGTTCTTCTCATTACCGGGCACTTTATGGCGTATTTCCTTACCCACCGATGCGCCGATGATGGATTTACCCGGCGAGCAACTGATCGACTGGGGCGGTGCGTTGCGTTGGCTGAAATCGACAGCCGATGACAATCAAATCCATCGCATTGCCCACAACGCAGGCGGTCATGCGACCCGCTTTAGTGCCGGAGATGGTGGCTTTGCCCCGCTACCGGCTCCTTTATTCCGCTATCACCAGCAGCTTAAACAGCAGCTCGACCCTTGCGGCGTGTTTAACCCCGGTCGCATGTACGCGGAACTTTGAGGAGCAGGCTATGCAAACCCGATTAACAGAAGAGATGCGGCAGAACGCGCGCGCGCTGGAAGCCGACAGCATCCTGCGCGCCTGTGTTCACTGCGGATTTTGTACCGCAACCTGCCCAACTTATCAGCTTTTAGGCGATGAACTGGACGGGCCGCGCGGGCGCATCTATCTGATTAAACAGGTGCTGGAGGGCAACGAAGTCACGCTTAAAACGCAGGAGCATCTCGATCGCTGTCTCACTTGTCGCAATTGTGAAACCACCTGTCCTTCTGGTGTGCGCTATCACAATTTGCTGGATATCGGGCGTGATATTGTCGAGCAGAAAGTGAAACGCCCACTGCCAGAACGAATGCTGCGCGAAGGGTTGCGCCAGGTTGTGCCGCGTCCGGCGGTGTTTCGTGCGCTGACGCAGGTAGGGCTGGTGCTGCGACCGTTTTTACCGGAGCAGGTCAGAGCAAAATTGCCTGCCGAAACGGTGAAAGCTAAACCGCGTCCGCCGCTGCGCCATAAGCGTCGGGTTTTAATGCTGGAAGGCTGCGCCCAGCCTACGCTTTCGCCCAATACCAACGCGGCAACTGCGCGAGTGCTGGATCGTCTGGGGATCAGCGTGACGCCAGCTAATGAAGCAGGTTGTTGTGGCGCGGTGGACTATCATCTTAATGCGCAAGAGAAAGGGCTGGCGCGGGCGCGCAATAATATTGATGCCTGGTGGCCCGCGATTGAAGCAGGTGCCGAGGCAATTTTACAAACCGCCAGCGGTTGCGGCGCGTTCGTGAAAGAGTATGGGCAGATGCTGAAAAGTGATGCGTTGTACGCCGATAAAGCGCGTCGGGTCAGTGAACTGGCGGTCGATTTAGTCGAACTTCTGCGCAAGGAACCGCTGGAAAAACTGGCAATTCGCGGCGATAAAAAACTGGCCTTCCACTGCCCGTGTACCCTACAACATGCGCAAAAGCTGAACGGCGAAGTGGAAAAAGTGTTACTTCGTCTTGGATTTACCTTAACGGACGTTCCCGACAGCCATCTGTGCTGCGGGTCGGCGGGAACGTATGCATTAACGCATCCCGATCTGGCGCGCCAGCTGCGGGATAACAAAATGAATGCGCTGGAAAGCGGCAAACCGGAAATGATCGTCACCGCCAACATTGGTTGCCAGACGCATCTGGCGAGCGCCGGTCGTACCTCTGTGCGTCACTGGATTGAAATTGTAGAACAAGCCCTTGATAAGGAATAACAAAATGAAAACTAAAGTCATTCTTAGCCAGCAAATGGCGAGTGCAATTATTGCCGCAGGTCAGGAAGAGGCGCAGAAAAATAACTGGTCTGTTTCCATTGCTGTTGCCGATGACGGCGGTCATCTGCTGGCGTTAAGTCGCATGGATGATTGCGCGCCAATTGCGGCTTACATCTCCCAGGAGAAAGCGCGTACCGCCGCGCTGGGGCGTCGTGAAACTAAGGGCTATGAAGAGATGGTGAACAACGGACGTACCGCGTTCGTGACTGCGCCGTTACTGACGTCGCTGGAAGGCGGCGTACCGGTTGTTGTGGATGGGCAAATTATTGGTGCCGTGGGCGTTTCTGGTTTAACCGGAGCACAGGATGCGCAGGTCGCGAAAGCGGCAGCAGCGGTGTTGGCGAAATAAGCGAAAACGAGGAGATAAATGATGAGCGAAACCATAACCCAGGGCCGTTTACGCATTGACGCCGACTTTAAACGTTTTGTGGATGAAGAAGTTTTGCCGGGCGTGGAACTGGATGCTGCCGCGTTCTGGCGCAATGTTGATGAGATTGTTCACGATCTGGCACCAGAAAATCGTCAGTTGCTGGCAGAGCGCGATCGCATTCAGGCGGCGCTTGATGAGTGGCATCGCAGCAATCCGGGGCCGGTAAAAGATAAAGCGGCCTATAAATCTTTCCTGCGTGAACTGGGTTACCTGGTGCCGCAACCGGAGCACGTGACGGTGGAAACCACGGGCATTGATAGCGAAATCACCAGCCAGGCGGGGCCACAGCTGGTGGTTCCGGCAATGAATGCCCGCTACGCGCTGAACGCGGCGAACGCGCGCTGGGGCTCACTGTACGATGCGTTATACGGCAGCGACATCATCCCGCAGGAAGGGGCGATGGTCAGCGGCTACGATCCGCAGCGCGGTGCGCAGGTTATCGCCTGGGTTCGGCGTTTCCTCGATGAATCACTACCGCTGAAAAATGGCAGCTATCAGGATGTGGTGGCGTTTAGCGTGGTCGACAAACAATTACGTATCCAGTTGAAAAATGGTCAAGAAAGCACGTTACGTACTCCAGCACAGTTTGTCGGTTACCGTGGCGATACTGCTGCGCCGACCTGCATTTTGCTGAAAAATAACGGCCTGCATATTGAGCTACAAATCGATGCCAACGGGCGGATTGGCAAAGACGATCCGGCGCACATCAACGATGTTATCGTCGAAGCTGCTATCAGTACCATTCTCGACTGTGAAGATTCGGTCGCGGCGGTTGATGCGGAAGATAAAATCCTACTGTACCGCAACCTGCTGGGCCTGATGCAGGGGACTCTGCAAGAGAAAATGGAGAAAAACGGTCGGCAAATCGTGCGTAAACTGAATGACGATCGTCAGTACACCGCCGCCGATGGCTCTGAAATTTCTCTGCACGGACGTTCGCTGCTGTTTATCCGCAACGTAGGTCATTTGATGACCATTCCTGTGATTTGGGACAGCGAAGGTAATGAAATTCCGGAAGGTATTCTTGATGGCGTCATGACTGGTGCGATTGCCCTCTACGACTTAAAAGTGCAGAAAAACTCGCGTACCGGCAGCGTTTATATTGTGAAACCGAAAATGCACGGTCCACAGGAAGTGGCTTTTGCCAACAAACTGTTTACCCGCATTGAGACAATGCTTGGTATGAAACCGAATACCCTGAAAATGGGCATTATGGATGAAGAACGCCGGACCTCGCTGAACTTGCGTAGTTGTATCGCTCAGGCGAGCAACCGCGTGGCGTTTATCAATACCGGTTTCCTTGACCGTACTGGCGATGAGATGCATTCGGTGATGGAAGCGGGCCCAATGTTGCGTAAAAACCAGATGAAATCGACGCCGTGGATCAAAGCCTACGAGCGCAACAACGTGCTTTCCGGCCTGTTCTGCGGGCTGCGCGGTAAAGCGCAAATCGGTAAAGGGATGTGGGCAATGCCGGATCTGATGGCAGACATGTACAGCCAGAAGGGCGATCAGTTACGTGCCGGGGCGAACACGGCCTGGGTTCCGTCGCCAACTGCCGCTACACTCCATGCGCTGCACTACCATCAAACCAACGTACAGAGCGTGCAAGCCAACATTGCCCAGACCGAGTTCAATGCTGAATTTGAACCGCTGCTGGACGATCTGCTGACCATTCCGGTTGCTGAAAACGCTAACTGGTCGGCACAAGAGATCCAACAAGAGCTGGATAACAACGTGCAGGGGATTCTGGGTTACGTGGTGCGCTGGGTGGAGCAGGGGATTGGTTGTTCAAAAGTACCCGATATTCACAACGTGGCGCTGATGGAGGACCGTGCAACGTTGCGTATCTCCAGCCAGCATATCGCCAACTGGTTACGTCACGGTATTCTGACCAAAGATCAGGTGCATGCGTCGCTGGAGAACATGGCGAAAGTGGTGGATCAGCAAAATGCTGGCGATCCGGCATATCGTCCGATGGTCGGGAATTTCGCTAACTCGTGTGCCTTTAAAGCTGCCAGCGATTTGATCTTCCTCGGCGTGAAACAGCCAAACGGTTATACCGAACCGTTATTACACGCCTGGCGTTTACGTGAAAAAGAAAGTCATTAATAGCATCAAAAAAGCCCCGGCAAGTTTTATTGTCGGGGCTATGATAGTAACTGCGGTAGTATATTTATCCCGGAAATAACCGGAGCGATTATCAGGGTTTAACAATATTAAATACCCGTAGCGCATCACTAGCGGGATTAAAACAACATTATGGACATCTTTACGATACTCTGCGCCTGTGTGTGCGGAACAGAAACCCTTACCCGATATACTTGTTATGCCAGAGGTAGCAATTGCGTTAGCGGCGTGCTGTTGCTGTAAAGTATAACGCCTATATTTTACAGTTCAGTCCTCTTTTGCTTATTACAAACCTTAAATATATCAAGTATATAAAGATAATAAGAGACTGAACAATATGGTTACCTGGACCCAAATGTATATGCCGATGGGAGGATTGGGGCTATCCGCTCTGGTCGCCCTGATCCCGATAATATTCTTCTTCGTTGCACTCGCGGTATTACGTCTGAAAGGGCATGTTGCTGGAGCAATAACCCTTATATTATCTATCCTGATTGCGATATTCGCCTTTAAAATGCCAATTGATATGGCATTTGCTGCTGCGGGCTATGGCTTTATTTATGGATTATGGCCTATTGCGTGGATTATTGTCGCGGCGGTATTCCTGTATAAATTAACCGTTGCCAGCGGGCAGTTTGATATTATCCGCAGTTCGGTTATCTCCATCACCGACGATCAGCGTTTGCAGGTGTTACTGATTGGTTTCTCCTTTGGCGCACTGCTGGAAGGAGCGGCTGGCTTTGGCGCGCCGGTGGCGATTACAGGCGCTCTGCTGGTGGGGCTGGGCTTCAAACCGTTATATGCGGCGGGGTTGTGTCTGATTGCCAACACTGCGCCGGTGGCGTTTGGTGCGTTGGGCGTGCCGATTCTGGTCGCTGGTCAGGTAACGGGAATCGATCCGTTTGATATTGGCGCAATGGCGGGACGTCAGTTACCGTTCCTGTCGGTTCTTGTGCCATTCTGGCTGGTGGCAATGATGGACGGTTGGAAAGGGGTGAAAGAGACGTGGCCAGCGGCGCTGGTTGCAGGGGGAAGCTTCGCTGTCACGCAGTTCTTTACCTCTAACTACATTGGTCCGGAACTGCCGGATATTACTTCGGCGCTGGTGAGTATTGTCTCACTCGCTTTATTCCTTAAAGTCTGGCGGCCGAAAAATACCGAAACGGCAATCAGCATGGGGCAATCCGCAGGTGCGATGGTGGTAAATAAGCCATCTTCTGGCGGTCCCGTGCCTTCAGAATATAGTCTGGGGCAAATCATTCGTGCATGGTCACCGTTTTTAATCTTAACGGTACTGGTTACCATCTGGACGATGAAACCATTTAAAGCGTTATTTGCTCCGGGCGGTGCGTTTTATTCGCTGGTGATTAATTTCCAGATCCCTCATTTGCATCAACAAGTGTTGAAAGCGGCACCCATTGTCGCTCAGCCAACGCCAATGGATGCGGTGTTTAAATTCGACCCCCTCTCTGCTGGCGGTACCGCTATTTTTATTGCGGCGATTATCTCAATCTTCATCCTCGGCGTGGGGATCAAGAAAGGCATTGGCGTCTTTGCCGAAACGCTAATTAGCCTGAAGTGGCCAATATTGTCGATTGGGATGGTGCTGGCATTTGCCTTCGTCACCAACTATTCCGGTATGTCCACCACGCTGGCGCTGGTACTGGCGGGTACTGGTGTAATGTTCCCGTTCTTCTCGCCATTCCTCGGCTGGCTGGGGGTATTCCTTACCGGCTCGGACACTTCTTCTAACGCCCTGTTTGGTTCACTGCAATCGACCACGGCGCAGCAAATCAACGTCTCTGACACTCTGCTGGTGGCAGCAAATACCAGCGGTGGCGTAACCGGCAAGATGATCTCCCCGCAATCTATCGCCGTGGCCTGCGCCGCGACGGGCATGGTGGGCCGAGAATCTGAACTGTTTCGCTACACCGTGAAGCACAGTCTGATTTTTGCCAGCGTTATCGGCATTATCACCCTGCTGCAGGCGTATGTGTTTACCGGTATGTTGATTTCGTAATTCAATACAGCCGGATGATCGTAAATATCATCCGGCTTCTTTCTATTCTCGTTTCATTATTCTGGCTAAATAATTGTAAAATCATTTCACGGTTTATTATCCATGCATAAATAATATTTCATGTTCAGATAACTCGCTAAATAATTAAGGGGGTGAGAATATCTATTTTTTTGTCACGCAAAACAAGTCTGTATTAATTGTGTTCGCTTGATGAGCAAACACCGTGCTATCTGTTGCTTTTGCAATCGCAATCGTTAAAACTATCAACAAATTGGGATAGTTACATTGTGAATAATTGTTACTTTTTTGTTTGTTGAATCTTTTTATAAATACCCCGTCTGACATCGAATAGGGGATATTCTTATAAATTTCACCTGTTTCGTTATCAATAATGCAGTTTTTTAAGAATGGAGGAAGTTATTAGAGAAGATAAAACATAAAACTATTTCCCCAGTTACGAATTTTTTAACTATATTTTGTCACTTGCGTTATTAATGAATAAGAAATTTAAATATAAAAAATCGCTTTTAGCGGCTATTTTAAGCGCAACCTTATTAACCGGTTGTGATGGCGGCGGTTCAGGTTCTTCCTCCGATACTCCGCCTGTAGATTCTGGAACTGGGTCTTTACCGGAAGTGAAACCCGATCCAACGCCAAACCCGGAGCCGACGCCGGACCCTGAACCTACGCCGGATCCGACTCCTGATCCAGAGCCAACACCAGAACCGGAGCCAGAACCTGTTCCGACGAAAACAGGTTATCTGACCCTGGGCGGAAGCCAGCGAGTAGTCGGTGCTAAATGTAATGGTGAAAACAGCGACGGCTTTAATTTTACACCTGGCGAGGACGTTACTTGCGTGGCGGGTAACACGACAATTGCCACCTTCAACACTCAGTCAGAAGCTGCGCGTAGCCTGCGTGCGGTTGAAAAAGTGTCGTTTAGCCTTGAGGACGCGCAAGAACTGGCGGGCTCCGATGACAAGAAAAACAATGCGGTTTCGCTGGTAACGTCCAGTAACAGCTGTCCGGCGAATACAGAACAAGTTTGTCTGACTTTCTCCTCGGTGATCGAGAGTAAACGCTTCGACTCGCTGTATAAGCAAATCGATCTGGCACCGGAAGAGTTCAAAAAGCTGGTCAATGAAGAGGTGGAAAACAATGCCGCGACCGATAAAGCGCCATCCACTCATACTTCACCGGTCGTGCCAGTCACCACTCCGGGAACACAACCGGATCTGAACGCTTCCTTCGTGTCGGCTAACGCGGAACAGTTTTATCAGTATCAACCTACGGAAATCATTCTCTCCGAAGGTCGACTGGTAGATAGCATGGGCAATGGTGTGGTTGGCGTAAATTACTACACCAGCTCAGGCCGTGGTGTAACTGGCGAAAATGGCAAATTCAACTTCAGCTGGGGCGAAACCATCTCCTTTGGTATCGACACCTTTGAACTGGGCTCAGTGCGCGGCAATAAGTCGACCATTGCATTGACTGAGCTGGGCGACGAAGTTCGCGGCGCGAATATCGATCAACTTATTCATCGTTATTCCCAGACCGGAAAAAATGATGAGCGTGAAGTGCCTGACGTCGTGCGCCAGGTCTTTGCCGAGTATCCCAACGTGATCAACGAGATTATCAATCTCTCGTTATCCAATGGCGAGGCGTTGAGCGAAGGCGATCAAAACTTTCCGCGGACAAACGAATTTCTTGAGCAGCTTAAATCCGGGCAGGCTAAAGAGATTGATACGGCGATTTGTGACTCCCTTGGGGGCTGCAACTCTCAACGTTGGTTCTCGTTGACAGCACGCAATGTTAACGAAGGTCAGATTCAGGGCGTTATCAACAAGCTGTGGGGTGTGGATCAAGATTACAAATCTGTGACGAAATTCCACGTCTTCCATGACTCTACCAACTTCTATGGCAGCACCGGCAATGCGCGCGGTCAGGCAGTGGTGAATATCTCCAACGCGGCATTCCCGATTCTGATGGCGCGTAATGATAAAAACTACTGGCTGGCGTTTGGCGAAAAACGCGCCTGGGATAAAAATGAGTTGGCGTACATTACTGAAGCGCCTTCCATTGTGCGCCCGGAGAACGTGACACGCGAAACTGCCACTTTCAACCTGCCGTTTATCTCGCTGGGGCAAGTCGGTGAGGGCAAACTGATGGTTATCGGTAACCCGCACTACAACAGCATTTTGCGTTGCCCGAACGGTTACAGCTGGAACGGGAGCGTTAATAAAGATGGACAGTGTACGCTCAACAGCGACTCGGATGACATGAAGCACTTTATGCAGAACGTGTTGCGCTATCTGTCAAATGATCGCTGGTTGCCGGATGCAAAATCCAATATGACCGTGGGTACTAACCTGGACACGGTGTATTTCAAAAAACATGGGCAGGTTACAGGAAACAGTGCTGAGTTCGGCTTCCATCCGGATTTCGCGGGTATCTCTGTTGAGCATTTAAGTAGCTATGGCGATCTCGATCCGCAGGCAATGCCGCTGCTGATCCTTAACGGCTTTGAGTATGTGACTCAGGTGGGGGGCGATCCCTATGCAGTGCCTCTGCGTGCAGATACCAGCAAACCGAAGCTGACCCAGCAGGATGTGACCGATTTGATCGCCTATCTGAACAAAGGTGGCTCGGTGCTGATCATGGAAAACGTGATGAGCAATCTTAAGGAAGAGAGCGCGTCTGGCTTTGTGCGTCTGTTGGATGCAGCGGGCCTGTCAATGGCACTGAACAAATCGGTGGTGAATAACGATCCTCAAGGGTATCCGGATCGCGTTCGTCAGCGTCGCGCGACTGGCATTTGGGTTTATGAACGTTATCCTGCTGCAGACGGCGCGCAACCGCCGTACACCATCGACCCAAATACAGGGGAAGTGACCTGGAAATACCAGCAAGACAACAAGCCTGATGACAAGCCGAAACTGGAAGTTGCGAGCTGGCAGGAGGAAGTTGAGGGCAAACAGGTAACGCGTTATGCCTTTATTGATGAAGCGGAATATACAACAAAAGAATCTCTGGATGCTGCAAAGGCAAAAATCGTTGAGAAGTTTCCTGGATTACAGGAGTGTAAGGATTCGACATACCACTACGAGGTCAACTGTCTGGAATACCGTCCTGGTACGAACGTTCCGGTAACCGGGGGCATGTATGTTCCGCGCTATACGCAACTGAATCTCAGCGCCGACACTGCGAAAGCGATGGTGCAGGCTGCGGATTTAGGCACCAACATTCAGCGCCTGTATCAGCATGAGCTCTACTTCCGGACCAATGGTCGCAAAGGTGAGCGTCTGAACAGCGTCGATCTGGAACGTCTGTACCAGAACATGTCGGTCTGGCTGTGGAATAAAATTGAATATCGCTATGAAAGCGGCAAGGAAGACGAGCTGGGCTTTAAAACGTTCACCGAGTTCCTGAACTGCTACGCCAACGATGCTTACGATGGTGGCACGCAGTGCTCCGCAGAGCTGAAACAATCGCTGATCGATAACAAGATGATCTACGGTGAAGGCAGCAAAGCGGGCATGATGAACCCGAGCTACCCGCTCAACTATATGGAAAAACCGCTGACGCGTCTGATGCTGGGGCGTTCCTGGTGGGATCTGAACATCAAGGTTGATGTCGAGAAGTATCCGGGGGCGGTATCGGCTGAAGGTGAGAAGGTTACTGAAAGCATCAGTCTGTACTCGAACCCGACCAAATGGTTTGCGGGTAACATGCAGTCAACTGGTCTGTGGGCTCCGGCTCAGAAAGAGTTCACCATTGAGTCTACCGCGTCAGTCCCTGTGACTGTAACCGTGGCGCTGGCTGACGACCTGACCGGACGTGAGAAGCATGAAGTCGCGCTGAACCGTCCGCCAAGAGTGACCAAAACGTTTACTCTTGACGCCAAAGGCAAGGATACTTTCAAGGTGCCTTATGGTGGTCTGATTTATATCAAGGGTGATAGCCAAACGAATGAGTCAGCCAACTTCACCTTTACCGGTGTGGTGAAAGCGCCGTTCTATAAAGACGGCAAATGGAAAAACGATCTGAAATCCCCTGCGCCGCTGGGCGAGCTGGAATCAGACGCTTTCGTCTATACCACGCCGAAGAAGAACCTTGAGGCCAGCAATTTCACTGGCGGTCTGAAACAATTCGCTGAGGAACTGGATACCTTTGCCAGCTCGATGAATGACTTCTACGGTCGTAATGATGAAGACGGTAAGCACCGGATGTTTACCTATAAAAACTTGACGGGCCACAAGCATCGTTTCACCAACGATGTGCAGATCTCCATCGGTGATGCGCACTCTGGTTATCCGGTGATGAACAGCAGCTTCTCGCCGAACAGCACCACGCTGCCGACGACGCCGCTGAACGACTGGCTGATCTGGCATGAAGTAGGGCATAACGCCGCAGAAACGCCGCTGACTGTTCCAGGCGCGACCGAAGTGGCGAACAACGTGCTGGCGCTGTACATGCAGGATCGCTATCTCGGCAAGATGAACCGTGTTGCTGACGATATTACCGTTGCGCCGGAATATCTGGAGGAGAGCAACGGTCAGGCATGGGCGCGCGGCGGTGCGGGTGACCGTCTGCTGATGTACGCGCAGCTGAAGGAATGGGCTGAGAAAAACTTTGATATCACTAAGTGGTATCCAGAAGGTAACCTGCCTAAGTTCTACAGCGATCGTGAAGGGATGAAGGGCTGGAACCTGTTCCAGTTGATGCATCGTAAAGCGCGCGGTGATGAGGTTGGCGACAAAACCTTTGGCGGCAAGAATTACTGTGCTGAATCCAACGGTAACGCAGCGGACACGCTGATGCTGTGTGCCTCCTGGGTCGCCCAGACGGATCTTTCCGCATTCTTTAAGAAATGGAATCCGGGCGCGAATGCTTACCAGCTGCCGGGGGCGAGCGAGATGAACTTCGAGGGCGGTGTGAGCCCGTCGGCTTACGAGACGCTCGCGGCGCTTGGTCTGCCGAAACCGCAGCAAGGGCCGGAAACCATTAATCAGGTTACCGAGCATAAGATGTCAGCCGAGTAAGCCCGTAGGCCGGATAAGGCGCTCGCGCCGCATCCGGCATGAAATAAGGCGCACCGGGTCAACACATTTGCCCGATGCGCCAGCTTATCGGGCCTACAGACAGGGAAAGCCGTGATTATTTTCGCTGGCAGACACCCGTAGGCCGGATAAGGCGCTCGCGCCGCATCTGGCATGATATAAGGCGCACCGGGTCAACACATTTGCCCGATGCGCCAGCTTATCGGGCCTACAGACAGGGAAAGCCGCGATTATTTTCGCTGGCAGACACCCGTAGGCCGGATAAGGCGGGCACTCGCGCCGAATCCGGCATGATATAAGGCGCACCGGGTTAACACATTTGCCCGATGCGCAAGCTTATCGGGCCTACAGACAGGGAAAGCCGTGATTATTTTCGCTGGCAGACACCCGTAGGCCGGATAAGGCGCTCGCGCCGCATCCGGCATGATATAAGGCGCACCGGGTCAACACATATGCCCGATGCGCCAGCTTATCGGGCCTACAGACAGGGAAAGTCGCGATTATTTTCGCTGGCAGACACCCGTAGGCCGGATAAGGCGGGCACTCGCGCCGCATCCGGCATGAAATAAGGCGCATTGGGTTAACACATTTGCCCTATGCGCCATCTTATCGGGTCTTCAGGGAAAGTCGCGATTACTTGCGCTGGCAGACACCCGTAGGCCGGATAAGGAGTTTTACGCCGCATCCGGCAAGTTACAACAAATAACCTTTAACCATGCTTTTTGATGTTTTTCAGCAATACCCTGCGGCGATGCCCATACTGGCAACCGTAGGAGGATTGATCATCGGCAGTTTTTTGAATGTGGTGATTTGGCGTTATCCCATCATGATTCGCCAACAAATGGCGGAGTTTCACGGTGAAATGCCGAGTGCGCAGTCAAAAATAAGCCTTGCGCTACCGCGTTCGCACTGTCCGCATTGTCAGCAGACCATCCGCGTTCGTGACAATATTCCGCTGCTCTCCTGGTTGATGCTCAAAGGGCGCTGCCGTGATTGTCAGGCGAAAATCAGCAAGCGTTATCCGCTGGTGGAGTTATTGACGGCACTCGCTTTTTTGCTGGCGAGTCTGGTCTGGCCGGAAAGTGGATGGGGGCTGGCGGTGATGATATTATCCGCCTGGCTTATTGCCGCGAGCATCATCGACCTTGATAACCAATGGCTGCCCGATGTTTTTACTCAGGGCGTATTGTGGACAGGACTGATTGCGGCATGGGCGCAACAGAGTCCGTTAACGCTACAAGACGCAGTTACCGGCGTCCTGGTGGGATTTATCACTTTTTACTCCCTGCGCTGGATAGCCGGAATAATTCTGCGTAAAGAAGCATTAGGCATGGGCGATGTATTACTCTTCGCCGCGTTAGGTGGCTGGGTGGGCGCGTTGTCGCTGCCCAATGTGGCTTTAATCGCCTCATGCTGCGGCCTGATATATGCCGTTATTACAAAAAGAGGATCAACCACACTGCCTTTTGGACCGTGTTTAAGTCTGGGCGGTATAGCAACACTTTATCTACAGGTATTGTTTTAATGATAACCCCGTCATTATCAAAGTGACATTTTAACTCTTATTAATAACCTTAGAGATTATTTACCATGTCGATAAAACAGATGCCAGGGAGGGTATTAATATCGCTATTATTGAGCGCTACAGGATTATTAAGTGGCTGTGCCAGCCATAATGAAAATGCCAGTTTACTGGCGAAAAAACAGGCGCAAAATATCAGCCAAAACCTGCCGATTAAATCTGCGGGTTATACCTTAGTGCTGGCGCAAAGCAGCGGCACGACGGTAAAAATGACCATCATCAGCGAAGCGGGTGCTCAGACCACGCAGACGCCTGACGCCTTTTTAACCAGCTACCAACGACAAATGTGTGCAGACCCAACGGTGAAATTAATGATCACCGAGGGAATTAATTACAGCATAACGATTAATGATACACGTACAGGTAACCAGTATCAGCGGAAACTGGATCGCACTACTTGTGGAATAGTCAAAGCATAACGTCGGGTATATAAATTGGCGCGGGTTGTTTTTCGTGACGCACGAATTTATCTCATTCAATGGCTGACTAAAATTCGTCACACTCTTAACCAGAGACAATCTCTTAATACAAACAAAGAGCATCTTCGCAAAATTGTACGCGCGATGTTCTGGCTGATGCTGCTTATTATTTCTGCAAAAATGGCGTATTCACTCTGGCGCTATTTCTCCTTTTCTGCGGAATATACGGCGGTTTCTCAATGGGTGAATAAACAGCCCCATGCGGATGTAAAAACGTTCGATAAAAAAGATGTGCAATTAATCAGCCAGCAAAACTGGTTTGGTAAATATCAGCGCGTCGCCACACCGGTAAAGCAACCTGAACCTGTAGCAGAAACGCGTCTTAATGTGGTGCTGCGCGGGATCGCCTTTGGTGCCAGACCCGGCGCGGTTATTGAAGAAGGTGGCAAACAGCAGGTCTATTTGCAGGGTGAACGGCTTGGCTCTCACAACGCAGTGATTGAGGAAATCAATCGCGACCATGTGATGCTGCGCTATCAGGGAAAAATAGAGCGGCTCAGTCTGGCAGAAGAGGAGCGTTCCACCGTAGCCGTGACCAACAAAAAAGCCGTCAGTGACGAAGCAAAGCAAGCTATTGCTGAGCCTGCTGCCAGTGCGCCCGTTGAGATCCCGGCTGCCGTGCGTCAGGCACTGGCGAAAGATCCGCAGAAAATTTTTAACTATATCCAGCTTACGCCTGTGCGTAAGGAGGGAATTGTCGGTTATGCAGTGAAGCCGGGGGCAGATCGTTCTCTGTTCGATGCCAGCGGTTTCAGGGAAGGCGATATCGCCATTGCGCTCAATCAGCAGGATTTCACTGATCCACGAGCAATGATTGCTCTGATGCGGCAGTTACCTTCAATGGATTCCATTCAACTTACGGTTTTACGCAAGGGTGCGCGCCACGACATTTCCATCGCGCTGCGCTAACCGCATTTAATCCAGGAGAATCATTCATCGTGTTTTGGCGTGATATTACGTTGTCGGTCTGGCGTAAGAAGACAACTGACCTCAAAACAAAAAAGCGTTTACTGCCGCTGGTGCTGGCAGCGGCATTATGCAGTTCACCGGTCTGGGCGGAAGAAGCCACTTTCACCGCTAATTTTAAAGATACAGACCTGAAATCGTTCATCGAAACCGTCGGCGCTAACCTTAATAAAACTATCATTATGGGGCCGGGCGTACAGGGGAAAGTGAGTATTCGTACCATGACCCCACTCAATGAACGCCAGTATTACCAGTTATTCCTTAATCTGCTGGAAGCGCAGGGGTATGCCGTCGTACCGATGGAAAACGACGTGCTGAAGGTGGTGAAATCCAGCGCCGCAAAAGTTGAGCCGCTGCCGCTGGTCGGTGAAGGCAGCGACAACTACGCGGGCGATGAAATGGTCACCAAAGTAGTGCCGGTACGTAATGTTTCGGTACGCGAGCTGGCGCCGATCCTGCGCCAGATGATCGATAGCGCTGGCTCAGGCAACGTTGTTAATTACGATCCCTCCAACGTAATTATGCTTACCGGACGCGCCTCCGTCGTGGAGCGCCTGACGGAAGTGATCCAGCGCGTGGATCATGCGGGAAACCGCACCGAAGAGGTGATCCCGCTGGATAACGCCTCGGCCTCGGAAATTGCCCGCGTGCTGGAAAGCCTGACCAAAAACAGCGGCGAGAACCAGCCTGCGACGCTGAAATCTCAAATTGTCGCCGACGAACGCACCAACAGCGTGATTGTCAGTGGTGACCCTGCCACGCGAGACAAAATGCGCCGCCTGATCCGTCGGCTGGACTCAGAAATGGAGCGCAGCGGCAACAGCCAGGTGTTCTATCTCAAATACAGCAAAGCCGAAGATCTGGTCGATGTGTTGAAACAGGTCAGCGGCACGCTCACAGCGGCTAAAGAAGAGGCGGAAGGCACGGTTGGTAGCGGGCGTGAGGTTGTCTCCATCGCCGCCAGCAAACACAGTAATGCCCTGATTGTCACCGCGCCGCAGGACATCATGCAGTCGCTGCAAAGCGTGATTGAACAACTGGATATTCGCCGTGCTCAGGTGCATGTCGAGGCGTTGATCGTGGAAGTTGCCGAAGGCAGCAATATCAACTTCGGCGTGCAGTGGGCGTCGAAAGATGCCGGATTAATGCAGTTTGCTAACGGTACGCAGATCCCTATCGGTACGCTGGGCGCAGCCATTTCTCAGGCGAAACCGCAGAAAGGTTCAACGGTGATCAGCGAAAACGGTGCCACCACCATTAACCCGGATACTAACGGCGATCTCTCCACGCTCGCCCAGCTTCTTTCTGGCTTTAGCGGTACGGCGGTTGGCGTGGTGAAAGGCGACTGGATGGCGCTGGTACAGGCGGTTAAAAACGACTCCAGCTCGAACGTTCTCTCCACGCCGAGCATCACTACGCTGGACAACCAGGAAGCCTTCTTCATGGTGGGCCAGGATGTTCCGGTATTAACCGGCTCTACCGTTGGCTCCAATAACAGCAATCCTTTCAATACAGTAGAAAGGAAAAAAGTCGGCATCATGCTGAAAGTCACGCCGCAGATTAACGAAGGAAACGCGGTACAGATGGTGATTGAGCAGGAAGTGTCGAAGGTGGAAGGACAGACCAGCCTCGACGTCGTGTTTGGCGAGCGCAAACTGAAAACCACCGTGCTGGCAAACGATGGTGAGCTGATCGTGCTTGGCGGTCTGATGGACGATCAGGCGGGAGAAAGCGTGGCGAAAGTGCCGCTGCTGGGCGATATCCCGTTGATTGGTAACCTGTTTAAATCGACGGCGGATAAAAAAGAAAAACGTAACCTGATGGTGTTTATCCGCCCGACCATTCTGCGTGATGGTATGGCGGCAGACGGCGTGTCGCAGCGCAAATATAACTATATGCGCGCCGAACAGATCTATCGCGATGAGCAGGGCTTAAGCCTGATGCCGCACACCGCGCAGCCGATATTGCCTGCGCAAAATCAGGCCTTACCGCCAGAAGTTCGCGCGTTCCTTAATGCTGGGAGAACGCGTTAATGGTGCCTGTAGCACAGGAAACCACTGCTAACACCGTGCGTCTGCCCTACAGTTTCAGCCGTCGGTTTAGCCTGGTGGCATGGTGCGAAGCGTCGCTGGAGATCCTCCATGTGCATCCGTTGTCGCTCTCTGTTTTGCAGGAGCTGCAGCGGGGGCTGAACGCGTCTTTTACGCTGCGGCAAATCGACGAGGCCGAATTTGAACAGCGGCTGAATGCGGTCTGGCAACGGGACTCTTCCGAGGCCCGCCAGCTGATGGAAGATCTCGGTTCCGCCGAGGACTTTTTTACCCTCGCTGAAGAACTGCCGGAAACGGAAGATCTGCTGGAAAGTGACGACGATGCGCCAATCATCAAACTGATCAACGCCATGTTGGCAGAGGCGATTAAAGAAGGCGCTTCGGATATCCACATCGAGACATTTGAAAAGAGTCTGGTTATCCGTTTTCGTGTTGACGGCACATTACATGAAATGCTGCGCCCGGGGCGCAAACTGGCCTCGCTGCTGGTATCACGTATTAAGGTGATGGCGCGGCTGGATATCGCCGAAAAGCGCGTACCGCAGGATGGCCGTATTGCGCTGCTGCTGGGTGGTCGGGCGATTGACGTGCGTGTCTCCACTATGCCTTCCGCCTGGGGCGAGCGCGTGGTGCTGCGACTGCTGGACAAAAACCAGGCCCGCCTGACGCTGGAGCGTCTGGGTTTAAGTCAGCAACTGACCGCGCAGCTGCGCCAGCTACTGCACAAACCGCACGGCATCTTTCTGGTGACGGGGCCGACAGGTTCCGGCAAAAGCACCACGCTGTACGCCGGATTGCAGGAGCTGAACAACCACTCGCGCAACATTCTCACGGTTGAAGACCCCATCGAATACATGATTGAAGGGATCGGTCAGACACAGGTTAACACCCGCGTCGGCATGACCTTCGCCCGTGGCCTGCGCGCGATTTTGCGTCAGGACCCAGATGTGGTGATGGTCGGTGAAATCCGCGATACCGAAACCGCAGAAATCGCCGTCCAGGCGTCATTGACCGGACACCTGGTACTTTCCACGCTGCATACCAACACGGCGGTGGGGGCGATCACGCGTTTGCAGGATATGGGCGTTGAGCCTTTCCTGCTCTCTTCCAGCCTGACGGGCGTGATGGCGCAGCGACTTGTTCGCACACTGTGCACCGACTGCCGCCAGCCCGCGCCTGCCACTGATGAAGAAAAACGCCTGCTGGGAATTACCGATGTGCGTACCGTCACGCTGTACCATCCGCAGGGCTGCCCCGCCTGTAATCACAAAGGTTTTCGCGGGCGTACTGCCATCCATGAGCTGATCGTGGTAGACGCCACATTGCGTGATTTGATCCACCGTCAGGCCGGGGAACTGGAGCTGGAACGTTATGTCCGGCAACACTCTGCGGGTATCCGCAGCAACGGCATTGAGAAAGTGCTTGCCGGAGAAACCTCTCTCGATGAAGTGCTGCGGGTAACGATGGAGGCGTAATGGCACTGTTTTACTATCAGGCGTTACAGCGTAATGGTCGCAAAACCAAAGGTATGATTGAGGCGGATTCCGCGCGTCATGCCCGCCAGTTGTTGCGCGGTAAAGAGCTTATCCCCGTACACATTGAAGCCCGGATGAATGCTTCGTCAGGGGGAATGTTGCAGCGTCGGCGACACGCACATCGTCGTGTGGCGGCGGCAGATCTGGCGCTGTTCACTCGCCAACTGGCAACGCTGGTGCAGGCAGCAATGCCGCTGGAAACCTGCTTACAGGCGGTCAGTGAGCAAAGTGAAAAACTGCATGTAAAAAGCCTCGGAATGGCGCTACGCAGCCGGATTCAGGAAGGTTACACCCTGTCGGACAGCCTGCGCGAACATCCCCGCGTCTTTGACTCCCTGTTTTGTTCGATGGTGGCTGCCGGAGAAAAATCCGGGCATCTCGACGTGGTGCTCAATCGCCTGGCGGATTACACCGAACAGCGACAGCGCCTGAAATCACGCCTGCTGCAGGCCATGCTCTATCCGCTGGTACTGCTGGTGGTGGCAACGGGCGTGGTCACTATTTTGCTGACGGCGGTGGTGCCGAAAATTATCGAACAGTTTGATCATCTCGGACACGCGCTGCCTGCCTCCACCCGCGCTCTTATCGCTATGAGCGACGCGTTGCAGACCAGCGGCGTTTACTGGCTGGCGGGTCTGCTGGGGCTTCTGGTGCTGGGGCAA
Organism: Escherichia sp. KS167_9B; assembly: GCF_030295215.1. Lineage (NCBI taxonomy): Bacteria > Pseudomonadati > Pseudomonadota > Gammaproteobacteria > Enterobacterales > Enterobacteriaceae > Escherichia > Escherichia sp. KS167_9B. Next base: position 3,663,045 of record NZ_AP025754.1, on the reverse strand, counting down.
CGACTACTCAAAAATCCTGCGATGCGCCTGCGCTGGGATAAAACCTTGCTGCGTCTTCCCGTGACGGGGCGTGTTGCGCGCGGACTGAATACGGCGCGCTTTTCCCGCACCTTAAGCATCCTCACCGCCAGCAGTGTTCCGCTACTGGAAGGCATTCAGACCGCCGCCGCCGTGTCGGCAAATCGCTATGTCGAGCAACAACTGCTGCTGGCGGCAGATCGCGTCCGCGAAGGAAGCAGTCTACGCGCTGCGCTAGCGGAATTGCGCCTGTTCCCGCCGATGATGCTGTACATGATCGCCTCCGGCGAACAGAGCGGTGAACTGGAAACCATGCTTGAACAGGCCGCAGTCAACCAGGAACGGGAATTTGATACCCAGGTGGGGCTGGCGTTGGGGCTGTTTGAGCCGGCGCTGGTGGTGATGATGGCGGGCGTGGTGCTGTTTATCGTCATCGCCATCCTCGAACCGATGCTGCAACTGAACAATATGGTTGGAATGTAATTTACGGAGTTATCACATGAATTCGTTATCCCGCACACAAAAACCACGGGCAGGTTTTACCCTGCTGGAAGTGATGGTGGTGATTGTTATTCTTGGCGTCCTGGCAAGTCTGGTGGTGCCTAACCTGTTGGGCAACAAAGAGAAAGCAGATCGGCAAAAAGCCATCAGCGATATCGTGGCGCTGGAGAACGCGCTGGATATGTATCGACTGGATAACGGGCGTTATCCGACTACCGAACAGGGACTGGAGGCGTTGATCCAGCAACCAGCCAATATGGCGGACGCCCGCAACTACCGTACCGGTGGATACATTAAACGACTGCCAAAGGATCCGTGGGGCAATGATTATCAGTATCTCAGCCCGGGTGAAAAAGGGCTGTTTGATGTTTATACCCTGGGGGCAGATGGTCAGGAAAACGGGGAAGGCGCTGGCGCAGATATCGGTAACTGGAATTTGCAGGAGTTTCAGTAATCAGTGCCTGGACGCGGATTCACTCTTCTGGAAATCATGCTGGTGATTTTCCTTATCGGCCTTGCCAGTGCGGGCGTGGTGCAGACTTTTGCGACCGATTCTGAACCGCCTGCGAAAAAAGCAGCGCAGGATTTTCTGACTCGCTTTGCGCAGTTTAAGGACAGGGCAGTGATCGAAGGGCAAACACTCGGTGTGCTAATCGACCCGCCTGGTTATCAGTTTATGCAGCGTCGTCACGGGCAGTGGTTGCCTGTTTCTGCGACCCGGTTATCGGCACAGGTTACGGTGCCGAAACAGGTGCAGATGCTGTTACAACCCGGAAGTGATATCTGGCAGAAGGAGTATGCGCTGGAGCTGCAACGTCGTCGCCTGACGCTGCACGATATTGAACTGGAGCTGCAAAAAGAGGCGAAAAAGAAGACGCCGCAGATCCGTTTTTCGCCTTTTGAACCCGCCACGCCGTTTACGCTGCGCTTCTACTCGGCGGCGCAAAACGCATGTTGGGCGGTAAAGCTGGCGCACGATGGCGCGTTATCCCTCAATCAATGTGATGAGAGGATGCCATGAAGCGCGGATTTACCTTGCTGGAAGTGATGATCGCACTGGCGATTTTTGCGCTGGCTGCCACGGCGGTGTTACAGATTGCCAGCGGTGCGCTGAGTAATCAGCAAATCCTTGAGGAAAAAACGGTAGCGGGCTGGGTAGCTGAAAACCAGACCGCACTGCTCTACCTGATGACCCGCGAACAACGGGCGGTCAGGCACCAGGGCGAGAGCGATATGGCAGGAAGCCGCTGGTTCTGGCGAACCACACCACTGAATACCGGTAATGCGCTGCTCCAGGCGGTGGATATTGAAGTCAGTCTTCATGAAGACTTTTCGTCAGTGATTCAGTCACGACGCGCCTGGTTTAGCGCCGTGGGAGGCCAACAGTGAAAAGGACTCGCGCTGGTTTCACGTTACTGGAAATGCTGGTGGCAATCGCCATTTTTGCCTCACTGGCACTGATGGCACAGCAGGTGACAAACGGCGTCACACGCGTGAATAGCGCCGTCGCCGGACACGATCAAAAACTGAACCTCATGCAGCAAACGATGAGTTTTCTGACCCACGATCTGACCCAAATGATGCCGCGTCCGGTAAGAGGCGATCAGGGGCAGCGAGAACCTGCGTTACTGGCGGGCGCTGGCGTGCTGGCCTCTGAGAGTGAAGGAATACGCTTTGTACGCGGCGGTGTGGTTAATCCATTGATGCGTCTGCCGCGCAGTAATCTGCTCACCGTCGGTTACCGCATTCATGACGGTTATCTCGAACGGTTAGCCTGGCCGCTGACCGATGCCGCAGGCAGCGTGAAGCCAACAACGCAAAAGTTGATTCCGGCGGATTCACTTCGTTTGCAGTTTTACGACGGCACTCGCTGGCAGGAAATCTGGTCATCAGTGCAGGCGATCCCTGTGGCAGTGCGCATGACTCTGCATTCGCCGCAATGGGGCGAGATTGAACGCATCTGGTTGTTACGCGGGCCGCAATTATCATGATCACTTCACCACCAAAACGCGGAATGGCACTGGTCGTAGTGCTGGTATTGCTGGCGGTCATGATGCTGGTAACCATCACGCTTTCCGGGCGGATGCAGCAACAACTTGGGCGAACGCGCAGCCAGCAGGGGTACCAGCAGGCGCTGTGGTATAGCGCCAGTGCAGAAAGCCTCGCGCTGAGCGCACTCAGTCTGAGCCTGAAAAATGAAAAGCGCGTGCATCTGGCGCAGCCGTGGGCTTCCGGCCCTCGTTTGTTGCCACTGCCGCAGGGGCAAATTGCCGTCACTCTGCGTGACGCTCAGGCCTGCTTTAACCTGAATGCCCTTGCTCAACCAACAACGGCGTCGCGTCCGCTCGCGGTACAACAACTGATTGCCCTGATCTCGCGCCTGGATGTGCCTGCTTATCGGGCCGAACTGATAGCCGAAAGCCTGTGGGAATTTATTGACGAGGACCGCAGCGTGCAGACGCGTCTGGGCCGTGAAGACAGCGAGTATCTCGCCCGCTCGGTACCGTTCTACGCCGCGAATCAACCGCTGGCTGATATCAGCGAGATGCGCGTGGTGCAGGGAATGGACACCGGACTTTATCAAAAACTGAAACCGCTGGTCTGTGCGCTGCCGATGACCAGCCAGCAAATCAACATCAACACCCTGGACGTCACGCAAAGTGTGATTCTTGAGGCGCTGTTTGACCCGTGGTTAAGCCCTGTACAGGCGCGGGCGTTATTACAACAACGTCCGGCGAAGGGCTGGGAAGATGTCGATCAGTTTCTTGCACAGCCGCTACTTGCTGACGTCGATGAGCGTACTAAAAAACAGCTAAAAACCGTCCTGAGCGTGGACAGCAATTACTTCTGGCTGCGTTCAGATATCACCGTGAATGAGATTGAACTGACGATGAACTCGTTAATTGTCCGCATGGGCCCACAACACTTTTCTGTTCTCTGGCATCAGACAGGAGAAAGTGAGTGAGTTCCATGCCTGAGATTTTTTTCCCGCTTTGCGCCGCTGATTCCATCCGTTGGCAGCGTCGTACCGCCGACGTGGAGTGTGGCATCTGGCCTGACGTTGCTGACGAACGTCTCCAGCAATGGCTGCAAACTGATGCGATTCGACTCTACATTCCTGGCGAATGGATCAGCGTCTGGCAGGTTGAACTGCCTGATGTCTCCCGCAAGCAGATACCAACTATTCTGCCTGCCTTACTGGAAGAAGAGCTGAATCAGGATATTGACGAACTGCATTTCGCCGCGTTGAAAATCGACCAACAACAGGCAACCGTGGCGGTGATTCACCAGCAGCATATGCGCAACATTGCGCAGTGGTTGCAGGCAAACGGCATCACCCGCGCTACCGTCGCGCCAGACTGGATGTCCATTCCTTGTGGGTTTATGGCTGGCGATGCGCAACGGGTTATCTGCCGCATCGATGAATGCCGGGGATGGAGCGCCGGGCGGGCGCTGGCTCCGGTCATGTTCCGCGCACAGCTCAATGAGCAGAATTTACCGATTTCACTAACCGTGGTCGGCATTGCACCGGAAGAACTATCTGCATGGGCTGGTGCGGACGCCGAACGCCTGACCGTTACGGCTCTGCCCGCCATTACCATTTATGGCGAACCGGAAGGGAATCTGCTAACAGGGCCGTGGCAGCCTCGGGTCAGCTACCGAAAACAGTGGGCGCGCTGGCGGGTGATGATTCTGCCGATATTGCTGATTCTGGTTGCGCTGGCAGTGGAACGGGGCGTGACGTTATGGAGCATCAGCGAACAGGTGGCGCAAAGCCGCACCCAGGCGGAAAAAAAGTTCTTAACACTGTTCCCGGAGCAGAAGCGGATTGTGAATTTGCGTTCCCAGGTGACGATGGCGCTGAAAAAATATCGCCCGCAGGCCGATGATACCCGGCTGCTCGCTGAGTTGTCAGCGATTGCCAGCACCCTGAAATCAGCGTCACTTTCCGACATCGAAATGCGTGGTTTCACCTTTGATCAAAAACGCCAGACGCTTCACCTCCAGCTACGGGCTGCGAACTTTGCCAGCTTCGACAAACTGCGTAGCGCACTGGCGGCAGATTATGTTGTGCAACAGGACGCGTTACAGAAAGAGGGTGATGCGGTTTCCGGCGGCGTAACGTTGCGGAGGAAATAACATGTTACGCGATAAATTTATTCACTATTTTCAGCAATGGCGTGAACGCCAGTTAAGCCGTGGCGAACACTGGCTGACACAACACCTGGCGGGGCGTTCTCCGCGTGAAAAAGGCATGTTACTGGCAGCGGTAGTGTTCCTGTTTAGCGCCGGATATTACGTTCTCATCTGGCAGCCGTTGAGCGAACGGATTGAGCAACAGGAGACGATGTTGCAGCAGCTGGTGGCGATGAACGCGCGACTGAAGAGCTCCGCGCCGGATATTATTGCGGCGCGAAAATCCGCCACAACAACGCCTGCACAGGTATCGCGGGTTATCAGTGACAGTGCTTCCGCGCACTCGGTGGTCATCAAGCGGATAGCCGAGCGTGGGGAGAATATTCAAGTCTGGATAGAACCTGTGGTGTTTAATGACCTGCTGAATTGGTTAAACGCGCTGGATGAAAAGTATGCGCTGCGGGTGACACAAATTGATGTCAGTGCGGGTGAGAAGCCTGGGATGGTGAATGTGCAGCGACTGGAGTTTGGACGGGGGTAGGTATTGCCATCCCCTTAAACCCCACCTGATAACCTTAGCCCAAAGGTGAGTGCGGAACTGTCAAACCCGCTCACCGGGCTGAGTTCTGATGTAGTAAGAATTATCTCCCACCAGACCACCACGGAATGTTCGACAATACTGTAAGAATTCGTTTTTCAGTATGTAGCCTTCGTTAATCATCACCTTTTTCAGAATGTAAAGATGCTTAAGTGTTTTGACACATTATGATTATTAATAGTTGTAATAAATCATTGAGTAACAATTGATAGGTCAAAACATATAGGATAATTCTTGTGTGATCTGTATTTTGTGTAGCCTGGAAATTAGTAAAATTCCTGGAGATAATCAGAAAGGGAATTTTAAATAAACACAATAATTCCCCAGGAAACTATTCGTCGATTTTAAGAAATATCTGCTCAGGTATATCTACTGAGGGATAATGCTGGCTGTAACGCTGGTTAAAATAAATACACAAAATAATCAAGATGTATATTTTAATCGACAAAAATAATTGCTCGCGGAATTATTGGTGCGGCTTAAATAATATCGTTTAAATGTGATGTAAATCACAAATATGGCTGTAAAGAGGGTGCCGTAGATATAAATAAGAAGTACATGAGTGAATTTTAAATAGGGAAATAGTTTCTCGGTAAATAATTAATTGGTAATCAATCGCGTGCGTTCTGGTTTGAGACAGATTGTAGGTGTTGTTACGCATAAAATTCATAGAGGCATTATAATCAAGTAGTTAACAGTAATAGTAAAAAATAATTTCTCGCGAAATTAGCGACCAATTTTGAATAAGTGTGTTACGGAGCAATCCAGAACGCATGGGGCCTTATGTCTTTTTCAAGCCATATTGGTTAAGCAAAAAGGGGTAAAAATAATTTCCTGAGAAATTAACTCTACATTCTAAAAATGGCCAGTTTTCTGAAAGAACCAGAAGACCGAATGCATTCATGCCTGAAGAATGGATTAGAAGAAACGAGACGGAAATAGAACAGTTTATTCCTGTGGAAATAATTTCTGCTGAAATTGTTTACGGCTATTAAAAAGGCCGAACCGTCTGAACGAAATTTATCCAGTTACAAATAAGTATTACCTCCAGTGTATTGGTAGCTGTTAAGCCAAGGGCGGTAGCATACCTGAAGATATTAGGATCACATCATCAAATGGCAAGAAGTGGATTTGAAGTCCAGAAAGTCACCGTAGAGGCATTATTTCTACGAGAAATACGAACACGCTTTGGTAAGTTCCGTCTGGGATATCTGTGGGCGATTCTCGAGCCCTCTGCACATTTGCTGATACTGTTGGGCATTTTTGGTTACATTATGCACCGCACGATGCCAGACATCTCATTCCCGGTGTTTTTACTTAATGGCCTGATTCCCTTTTTTATCTTTAGCAGTATCAGCAATCGTTCTGTAGGTGCTATTGAAGCGAATCAGGGGCTGTTTAATTATCGACCAGTAAAACCCATCGATACGATCATTGCGCGCGCCCTGCTTGAGACGCTGATTTACGTTGCTGTTTATATTCTGCTTATGCTCATTGTCAGGATGGCAGGCGAATATTTCGAGATAACAAATTTTTTACAACTTGTGGCTACCTGGAGTCTGCTGATCATTCTTTCATGCAGCGTCGGCTTAATATTCATGGTCGTTGGTAAAACCTTCCCCGAAATGCAAAAGGTTCTGCCGATACTTCTTAAGCCCCTTTATTTCATCTCCTGCATCATGTTCCCTCTGCACTCAATTCCAAAGCAATACTGGTCGTATATACTCTGGAACCCATTAGTGCATGTCGTGGAGTTAAGCCGCGAGGCCGTCATGCCTGGCTATATCAGCGAAGGCGTGAGTCTGAACTACCTGGCAATGTTCACTCTGGTAACCCTGTTCATTGGTCTGGCGTTATACCGAACTCGTGAGGAGGCCATGCTGACATCATGATTAAGATTGAGAATTTGACGAAGTCATATCGCACGCCAACGGGTCGACATTATGTCTTTAAGGATTTAAACCTCGAAATCCCTTCAGGAAAAAGTGTTGCCTTTATTGGTCGCAACGGAGCGGGTAAATCAACGTTACTGAGAATGATTGGCGGCATTGACCGCCCCGACAGTGGAAAGATCATTACTAATAAAACAATATCATGGCCAGTTGGCCTCGCAGGTGGATTTCAGGGAAGTTTAACCGGACGCGAAAACGTAAAATTTGTTGCGCGGTTATACGCGAAGCAAGAAGAGCTGAAAGAGAAAATTGAGTTTGTCGAAGAATTTGCCGAGCTCGGTAAGTACTTCGATATGCCGATTAAAACTTACTCATCAGGTATGCGATCTCGTCTGGGCTTTGGTTTAAGCATGGCATTTAAGTTTGATTATTATATCGTCGATGAAGTAACCGCAGTCGGTGATGCCAGGTTTAAAGAAAAATGCGCTCAATTGTTTAAAGAAAGGCATAAAGAATCTAGCTTTTTAATGGTTTCACATAGTTTGAATTCATTGAAAGAGTTTTGTGATGTGGCGATTGTATTTAAGGATGATAATGTGGTTAGTTTTCATGAGGATGTTCAGGAAGGGGTGGCGGAGTATTTTAAAGTCTAAAAATGTAAAATATGTCAATTTGAAGTAATGATTGTTTATAACCATCGCTTATATATTTTCTACATGTTTTTTAATTGTTGTTTTTAATTTTGTAGTGCCGTATTAATTTTTATGGTGCTAATATTTTATCCTTCATTAAAAATATTAAAATTATTTGCCAATAAAACCTTGCAATATAACGCAGCGTTTGTGGCAATATATTGTAAATAATAAAATAATTCATGAAATGATACGATGTGTTATTAATGACAATGAAGGCTATTACATTTTACACTATCATTTTTATATATTCTGTACATAGAGTTTGCTATAATAAATTTCATATGAAAAATTTAACTTTAAATTCTGATAAAATTAATGGTTCGGGGATCCTTGAATCACCTTGTTACGCTAACAGCAAAATTGAGGGGCGTTTTTATATAGGCGCGTATACATTTATTTCTAACTTAAGTAAGATAAGAAATTGCTTTATTGGAAGATTTAGTCGTATTGATGAAAATTGTCTAATAGGGCTTAATAAAGAAAAAAAAGGATCATTCAGTAATCATTTCTTCAACTACGCTGAGAATGGCCCATTTATTAATGATGAATATTACCAATCCATCAAACCCAACCGTTTTTTTTACGAAAAAGATAAAATCACCTTAATTGGTAATGATGTATTGATTCACAAAGGTGTTACTGTATATTCTGGCGTGAGTATTGGAGACGGCTCTGTTATATATCCTAATTCAGTTGTCGAAGAAGATATTCCAGATTATGCTATTGTAGCTGGTATTCCTGCACAAGTAATAGGTTATAGATTTTCTGTTGAAAAAATTAATTTGCTTTTGAGTATTAAATGGTGGGATTTAGATTTATCATCATTGATGATGAATAAAAAAACAAATCTTATAAATAATTCCAATTTTATTCTCCAGATTGCGGAATCCAGATTGCCTGAAAAAAAATATGACTCTTATTATTTTAACGATTTTAATAAACAACTATCAGAAATTAAACGTGAAAATATAATTGTTGGACCTTCTCATGTTTATCTATGGCAAAAAGAAATTTCAAAAGGACATCTCTTTCCTCGTAATTATTTTTTGCTTGGTATCCCAGGAGCATCTTCATACAGTATAAATTTAAAAAAAACCATCATATGGCTGAGTAAAATATTTAGAATGGTTTATTTTTTTGTGCCTGATTTTCGAATAGGAAATGCAACATTAATTGATAATGAACAAGATGGAGTATTTATAGACCCTAATTTCATGAATGGTGATAATGATCGTCTTTGCTATCAGAAAGGAATTAAATGTCTTGATGAGTTGACTGACATCAATAACTTAAAATATATTTTTTGGTGTTTGTCTGGAAGGGAAATGCTAAATAAAAAAAGTAACAAATTTATATGTGAAGGGGAATACAAACATCCTATATGGAATTTAAATGAACTGAAGGAAAAATATAAAAGTCGAATGATCCCTGTTGAAGAATTAGGGATCGATATATTGCAGCATACTTTAAACGACGGCACAATTCACCCTAACGGTGAAGGTATATCTCTTTTACATACATATTTTAATAAACCGGTTACAAAGAAATGATTAAAAATATTTATATTTCATCTGACTTTTTGATGACAAAAGAAAAGGAGCAATTTTCCAACGTTAAATGGTTGTATGAAGTTTTAAAAAGACCGATTGAGCAGAGCTCAGGAAAAAAAGCAAGAATTTTTACATCCTCCCTCACTGCATTGGATAAATTTTCACGAATAGAATTTTTCAAAAAATCTAATGTTGAACTTAATATACATAAAACTCAATTCTATTATAATCACAAAGATATTATTAATGATTCCTTGGCGTATCTGCATGATTTTATAAGTCATGACGATCTTGTAATTGGGTACGAATTATCCGAGCAAACAAGAAGTATATTAACTAGAGCTAATATAAAATATGTCGACATATGGTTACATCCAGTTCGTTTCTTGGATGACGTATTATTTGGTTTTTCCTCGAATGATAGAAATGTTTTTAAAAAACTAGGAGATTTTTATTACCCAACAGAAACATATTGGCTATATGCAGACCGATTGAGAATATCAGCATTTAAAGGATGGAAAAGAATTATTGATAATATAAAAATAAAACCTAATAGTGCTCTTTTTATCGGTCAAACACTTGAAGATAAAGCTGTCTCTAAGAATGGTAAAATGCTAAATCTTTTAGATTTTAAAAAAGAGTTTGAGCAACTCGGCATCGAATATGGTAAAGTTTATTATAGTAGACATCCTTTTTTAAAAAATGAAGATAAGCATATTATAGACTATGTCGAATCATGTGGTTTTGCTTCTGTTATAAATGAACCTACTTATTATTTACTAAGTCATCCTAATATTTCAAAAGTAGTGACAATTTCCTCGTCCGTTGCAACAGAAGCTAAATATTTTGATAAGCAAATTGAGTTTTTATATCAACCGATTTTTAATGAAAGCAAGGAGTTCGGTGATAGAAATTATATTCCAATATTCCAAGATTTTATGACCTCGCATTTCTGGTCTATTATTTTATCTCCAATTACAGAAACTCGAGTTTGTCCAAAGATCGAATTTTTAAACAAAAAAGATAAAATTCGAGATATGCTTGGTTTTTATTGGGGGTATAAACAGATTGATAAAAATGAGTATATTAGAAACTGGTTATTGGCGGTTGATCGAAAAATGCAAAGCTTTATTGCAAATTCTTCAGATAAAACACCGGGAAATACTCAAAAAAAATTGCCTGAAACTCTTTTACCATTAACAAAAATAAATAATAAAAAAATGCGTTTTAAGCTAAAAGAAATAAAACGAAAAATTGATGGGGCAAAAGTCGTTTCGTTTGATATCTTTGATACACTATTAGTTCGCGATCTTGATACGCCTAGTGATTTATTTGATATAATGCACGATGATGCTTTATCGTTACTTGGTGATTCAGTAAAAAATTTTAAAGAAGAACGTCTTAATGCAAGGAAATTAGTTGTTGATCATGTTGGCGAAGAAATTACCATAGAGCAGAGATACGAAGCCTTATGTGAAAAATTGGGTGTAAAAAAATCGATAGCAAAAGAACTTACAAATTTAGAACTAAAATTTGAAATGATTTTCTGTCGTAAACGTGAAGTGGTCTATGAATTATATAATTATGCAAAACTAAAAGGTAAGAAAGTTATCATTACGTCAGACATTTTTTTTAGAAAAGAGTTTATTCAGAAGTTACTTAACAAAAATGGATATGATCATTGGGATAAGCTTTATCTTTCTTCCGAAGTTGGGTTATTGAAACATACTGGCAATTTGTTCGATTACATTAAGAAAGATCTTAATATATCTGCAGGCAATATTTTGCATATTGGCGATAACCAAAATGCCGATATAAAAATGGCAGTACATCACGGTATTGCTGCAGTGTATATGCCTCGTACAATTGACTGTCTTAAGGAAAAATCTTCTTTATTAACGCAAATTGATACTGGAGATAAAAAACTCAACGCTATTATAAAAGGAATTATTGGAAATAAATTCTGTGACAATCCATTTTTATTTAAAGAAAATACTCTGTTTTCAGGTGAACCATATAAATTAGGATATGGAGTGTTAGGATATGTATTTTTTGGATTTGCACAGTGGATTTATAGAAATAGTATTCAAGATAATATTAAAAGAATTTATTTTCTTTCTAGAGATGGTGATATAATTAAAAAAGTGTATGATGTTGTCGCTAAATTATATCCTAACGCACCAGAATCTTATTATCTTTTAGCGTCTCGTCGCAGTGTTAATGTGGCATCAATTAAAACGACTGAAGATATAAAGTCTCTGTTTGATGTTAATTTTTCCCCTGTTTCATTAAAGAAATTATTTTTAAATAGGCTTGGTTTTGATATTTCAAAGCATCACTCTGCAATTTCTGCATCAGGATTTACAGATATGGAACAATCTGTAAGTTATCGCTCAGATGATGATCGTGCTAAGTTAAATGCTTTAATTGATATTCTATCTGGTGATATATTGCTGCATACACAGCATGAACGAGATGAGTTAATTAATTACTATAGAAATGAAGGTCTTCTTAATAATGAAAATTATGCTATAGTTGATATTGGTCATAACGGAACAATGCAGCGTTCGTTGTTCAATTTGCTAGGAAAACAGTTGATTGGGTATTATTTTTGCACTTTTAGTGAAATAGATAAAAATATAACAAAAGATATTGGTTCTGCAAAGGGATATATACACGATAAATTAAATCCTAAGACATCAGCGCATTCTTATAGTAAGAATATTCTGATGTATGAAATGGCGTTTCTTAACAATCAGGGAAGCTTTGTTCGATTCCATCATGGAAAACCTGTTTATTTATCAGTGCGCGATGAAGGGAAACGAGTCAAATTTGCAAATGATTTGCATAAAGGAATTATTGATTTTAATATTGATCTTGTTAGTCGTTATGGCCATTTAATAGATGAAATAAAAGTTTCTCCAGCTTCAAGTATAAAAGTATATTCTTACTTCTTAAATCAACCAAATTATATTGATGCTAATGCTTTTATGGACATTAGCTTCGAGAACAGATATTCTTGTCGTGATATTCAATTTTTGCTAACAGATAAAAATGATTCTAGTTTATGGAAAAAAGGAGAGCAAGTAATTAAAAACCATAAAGACATTCTTCGTATGAGGGGGAGGTTGACGAGGGTTGTAAAGGTTATGACTCCCTTTATAACGTTGGCCAATAAAGCGAAACTTATAAATAATAAAAAATTTTCAAAGTTCAAATCAGAACCATATAAATTTATTTGTGATAGTAAGTCAACTCTTGCCAAGAGTATTTTGAATAAATATATATTAAAATAATGGTGTATTCCACCACATCTATTCTGGAAGTGGTGGAATATATATTAAAATGTATTGAGCTATTTATAAATAATATTTTATTGTATCTCTTTTGTTTAGGTAAAGAAAGTGCATTTTGTTTGAATTTGCAACAGTAATAATAAGTGGTTCGTGCACATTTGAAATTTTTGTGTTGTTTGTTTGCTGCGACTGTACCAAACATATAAAACGATTTTATGATTATACTTACATTACTTGATGTTAAAATATTATGGTTTCTATTTGCTCTTATTAAGCGTGCTTTTATGATTTTTCTTTTCCTCTAATTATGAAATAATTGAGTTTATCTATCATTCAGAGAACGTTAAAATAAAATATCATACGATTTCATTTACTGTATGAATATTTATCTAAACTATTTAAATAAAAATACGTTCTCGTATTTCCTTTATTCCCCCCATAATAAACCCCATTAACCTGTGTCTTAACCAATAAATACCCACGAAACTTCTTAAACAGTTTCATATCCGGTTTAAAATCGGCCTGCCAGAACTGGTGCAAATGCCCTTGATACGTCAAGCCCTTGATGTCGTACAGGGCATTGCCCATCACTTTGAGTGGTTTGTTATGAATCAGTGCAGAGATCCCCGCCGTACTGTTAATCGTCACCACCGCTTTTGCGTGGCGTAATAGTTCCGGCATCGGGAGATCGTGCACATAAATGACGTGCTCACCTAAGCCATATTCCTTACTCAACCGCTTAATTAATGGTCGATAGAGTCTGTGACCACGATCCATTGGATGGTGCTTGATCACCAAATAACTTTCTTTCGGTGCTTTACGTGAAAATGAGTACATGACTTCATTAATATAGTCACGCACATCGTTATAATTGCTGTGGTTACGAATCTGGCTATCGTTATACACCTGCAAAACGGCAAGATAATAACGTTGATCCAACTCGTTCATTAACCTCGGTAATACCTTACGCTGTGTTACCTTGTAAAGTTGCTTGCGCCAGTATGCACGAACCCAGCAACGAGCCTCATACCAGGGGGAAAACGATTTATGGTGGCGGTAGCGAGGGAACTCATGGCGGTAATGCCAGCCCATCAGGTAATACCACATCGCATGACCTATACGTTTCATCGTTGAAGGTTTTAAGTTCTCAACGTGCGGCGTAGGCATATCTGGTAACTTACGATAAAAATCCGGATCGCGCGGTAGCGATGAATATGCGTTCACTCCGCCTTCTTCAACGGTAATAAATTGCGGGCGTAAATATCCTTCCTCAAATGCCAGAAAGCGGATCCCTTTCGACTTTGCCCAGCGTTTTGCTTCTTTATGCAATGGGCGGCAGTCACCAAAGCAGAGGATGGTATCAAAGTCATATTGCCGGTGGAGATCCCTTAACCATCCGGGGAACTCTTTCGGCGTTTGGTAGTAAGCCAGGTATTGTCGATAGCGGCAGTAAAAACGATCCCCACCGTTGAATACAACATTCACAGCGTTACGTCCTAATGACTCTAACCATTCGGCGACGTCATTGAAAAAAGGTCCCATCGGCCCCTGCAATAGCAGATATTTTTTACCGGATAATAAAACGGTTAGTGCATTACCTTGCATAAATAATTTGCGTAATAGTCAACTATGAAATTGTTTAGCCAAATCTGACCTTGCAGAAAATAATTAATTTGCGGTAATAACGTATTACTCGCCCCGCTTTTTTTCTGGTAATAAACATCGGCTTGCGCGGCGTCTGGATCAAATATTCCGCCGCCTCTTCAACCGTAATAGGTTGTAGCCGTGTTGGGTGGATATAGGTTGGATAAACAATCAGCGCCTGATAGATCAAATCCGCTAACGTTAATTTTCGCTCGCGACGCGGGCAGCGATGTTCATCGACGGTTAAACCCCAACCGGCATAGAAGGGCAGGCCGTAACAATGTACGTGCTTGCCATGTAATAACGCTTCAAACCCGGACAATGATGTCATGGTGTGCACTTCATCTGTGCGCTGAATGCATTGAATAATATCGGCGTCCAGTGCCTGATAATCAGCTAGTTCAGCAGTCAGTTCTGCCGGAATATCGCCCTTGCGATTCCCCACCAGTACATCCGGGTGCGGTTTATAAACAATGTAGGCGTGCGGATTACGCTCGCGTACTGTGCGTAATAACTCAAGGTTGCTCTTAATCGAGACAGTGCCTGTTTTAATAGAGGCATCGTCCTCTACCTGACCCGGCACCAGGATAACTTTTTTATCTTTGGCTTCGGCTGGTAGAGAGAAATCGGCTCCCAGGTTGTACTTGCTCAGTTTACTTTCAACCAGTCGCTGGCGTAATTTTTCAGCTCGCATCTGCTGCGCCAGCGTTAGCTGGCTATGATTAAGCAGCACTTCTAGGTCGCTGGGGCGCGTGGCGTCATAGTAGATCCCGCGTTTATCCAGGACCAACGATAGCGGCGGCAACAGGTCAGAGCCAAGCCCGGATGAACGCAGAAAACCATCTTCCATTCGCCATAACGGCAGTAATTTTCGCTGCGCTTCGGCTCGCCATTGCTGCTCTCCCTTTATACCCCATACCACGCAAGCCGTCGCCGCAGTACAACGGCGTGAATAACTCAGCCTGTTTGTCGCGGTACGCAAGAAAGGTTTCAGAATCGCCGACTTCCACAGCGTTAAGCCTGGCGCCCATAAATAGCCATTACGCTGTTGCAGATGTCGACGCTGTAATTGCAGCCATTGCAGCACGGTAAACAGATCGCTTGCGGCCCCCGTTAGCGGGTCGATATAGCGACAGTAACGCAGGTATGCTGCGGCAAAAAGTTCTTCCAGCGTGGCAGAACCGCGTCGGGCAGATAACAAAGCGGACTGCGGATGGCGATCGTCGGTTAAGCCCCAGCCGGCATACCAGGGCTGACCGAAACATGTCACTGGCTTTCCTGCCAGTAAGGCTTCAAAGCCATATTGGGAGGTCACGACGTAAACCCGGGAAACGTGTCGCAACAGCGATTGCGGGCTGACATTCTCGGCAATCAAACGTACTTGTTGCGTGGCGCGCAGATCAGCGAAATAACCTGTTTTCTTTCCTTCCAGGACATCCGGATGCACCTTCACCCAAATTTCGGCTTGAGGATTTTCCGTAATCGCGGCTTCCAGCATGGCGGCAAACTCATTCTGACCCGCATTACCATACGTCACTGACATATCATTAAATGTCTGATCGACAACCAGAACGATGTCTGAACGTTCTGATTCATCCGCCACAAACGCAGGTGCCAGGTTATATTTCGACAAATCCCCGGTTACGATGGTGTGCATCGCTTCTCTGGCCTGGCTTATCAGAGCTGTATTTCCGGCTTTATCCTGTACCAGTTTCTCCAGTGCTGAAGGCTTGCTGGCATCGTAGTAAATGCCACAATCATCCACCACCAGAGAAAGCGGCGGCTCGCCATTGACGCCAAGATCCAGCGAACGCACAAATCCATCTTCCAGACGAATGACGGGTTTTCCCGCTGCTTTGGCGATGGCGACTGGTTTCGCCGCGCTGGGACGATGTCCCCACACGGCGATAGCATCAACTTCTTGCGGAACAGGGCGCAGCAGAGAAAGTTTCTGGCACGGTTGCGCCAGAAATTTCTCCAGATGCGGAATACGCCAGATGCCAGGCGAGTAAATGCCAATCATGCGTTTTCAGCCAGTTCCTGTGCCATCAGGGCGCGCACTTTTTCCAGGCATGCTGGGGTGTCGACGCCCGGACCGGTTGCGGCAACCTCAAATGTGCGGATGTTGATCCCCGCGCTCATCAACCGCAGCTGCTCCAGTGATTCCGCCTGCTCCAGCATGGACTCCGGTAACTGGCTGTAGTTTTGCAGCACATCGCGACGATAAGCGTAAATACCAACGTGTTTCAGGTAGCGCGCTTTTTCAGCATTACGCGGATACGGAATAGGCGAACGGCTGAAATAAAGCGCATCCTGGCGGGTATTTACCACCACTTTTACCGTGCTTGGCTCAGCCGCTTCTTCGGCAGAAATCGCGTGGCATAGCGTTGCCACTGGCAACGCGGGATCATCACGCATTCCTTGTAGCAGCGTTTCTACATCCCGCGGGCGAATCATTGGTTCGTCGCCCTGCAGGTTAATGTAGATATCTGCCTCGACTTTATGCATCACCTCGACCAGCCGATCGGTGCCGGATTCATGATCGTTGCGCGTCATGATGGCTTTCCCGCCAAATGCCTGCACGGCCTTTTCAACACGCTGATCGTCTGTTGCCACCCAAACTTCTGCGACGCCCGCCACCAGTAACGCACGCTCGTAAACATGCTGGATCATCGGTTTGCCGACAATATCGAGTAGCGGCTTACCCGGCAGACGCGATGAGCCATAACGAGCCGGGATGACAATAACAGCTTTGCTCATTTCAACTCCTTACAAAGACAGAATCACTTTTGCACCCACCGCCAGCTGATAGAGGATGGTGGAAATACCACGGGTAACTTCAATATTTTTCGATTCATATTTCGGTAGAACCATAATCTCATCGCCCGGCTTGAGTGAATCCACGTCTTCCGCGTTGACGGCAGCACCGTTCTGACGAATGACGATAATTCTGGCGTTACCCGATTTTTGCGTCAGGCCACCACATTTCTCGATGTAATCCTCGGTGGTCATACCCTTCTGCCAGCTCACCGCGTTCGGGAACAGCACTTCGCCATGAACCATAACCAGCGATGTTTTCTCCGGAATATTGATGACGTCGCCATCTTCAAGCAGAACAGAATCAATATTGGATTCGTTGAGGATCACTTCACCTTTCGGAACCACGGTGCGTGCTTTCGCCACAAAGCGGCTGATCAGTTGTGCTTCCTGCATTCGCAGGCTGGCTTCTTCTTTGGTGGATGACTGGGCAGAAAGTGAGGCTTCCTCCAGCTTTTGCAGCGAGAGATTCAGCATCTCTTTCTGACGCTGAGCCACTGATGGGCGATAAAGCTGAACTGCGTTCATCTGCGACATGCTGTTCGGGCGGACTTTTTCCAGAACCGCACGCATAGTGGAACCATAAGGCAGTACCATGGCATGTTCACCGGAGTGTGCGCCTTCAACCCGCACCTGAATGGTGCCGGCATAGCGGTCAGTGCTCACGATTAAGGTATCGCCATTTTGCAACATACGGCCTGGCGCAGAACTGATCGGATAGTATTCGCTGCGTTTTTGTAGCCCCTGTTTACGCATAATCGTAATGTGAGTCGCGCCAGGCTTAGGGCGCGCCCAGCTCAAAGCTTCCGTTACGGGAATGCTGCTTTCGCGGAACTCAAAGTCGTAGCTGTTAAAGACATCGCCCTGAACGCTGAAAGTATGCTGACGCGGCCCGACGATGATGGTGTCACCATCGGCGAACTGCGAAAGCCCCAGTTTGCCGTTCAGCAGGAAGTCGTACAGGTTGACGTTGGAGCGCACGCGGTTACCGCGCTTGACCACAATATCAACGTAACTTCCGCGCTCTGGATCAACGCCGCCAGCCTTGATCAGATAATTGAGTAACGAATCAGACGTCACACCGCCATACAGACCAGGATTACGCACAAATCCGGTCACGTACACTTTTACTGGCTGCGCCTGTAATAAGGAGGCGTAGACGTTGACGTTGGACTGGTATACTTCCTTCACTTTGGATGTGACCAGGGCATTTAGCTGACTATTACTGACGCCAGCAACTTTCACCGGACCAACGTTCGGCAGGAAAATATTACCTTTGGGATCAACCTGTAACGCACCATCAAAGGTGAACGCACCCCACAAGCGAACCTGAATGCTATCACCCGGATTCAGAATATAGTCAGGGTTGAATCCTACCGTCGCACCGCTATCCGCGCTGGTGCCGTTGAAAAGTTGAGCACCAAACATACGGCTCATTACCACCGGCGGTGCGGGCGGCGGGGTATTGTCGAAGCCGCTCATGTTTTGCGTATCCGACTGTTGCCCGTTCAGAATACCGGTAAGCGGCGCGGCTCCTGTAAGGTTTGGGTCAGCGTTAATATCAATGGCCGCGCTGGCCTGCGCCGCGTGACAGGCGGCAATCAGTAAAATTGATTTAAATAATTTCATCACAAACTCATTCAGCGACAGCGTTAGTCTCGGTGATCTTCAATAACAGCCAGCAACAGTTTCAGGGTGCCGAACAGCAGGCAGCACACCAGTAACCAGCAGGCGATCAAATAAGGGATATTTGGAAAAGACGATTCCTGCGGCAACTGTGGCGAACTGATCACTGACAGCACCTTGAGCTTACGAGCCGCTTCTACACGGGTCTTTTCAATGGAGGTCAGGGTCAGTTTGTACAGCTCGGTGTTGAACTCTACTTTTGATTTGATTTCTTCAAAATCCACCGCCATACGGTTTAGCTTGTCACCCTGCGGCGCTGTGATTTTGCTTTGTTCTTCATCGATTTGTGCCTGCAATGACTGAATCGCATTACGCGCACTCACTACTTGCGGGGCGTCCTCACGCAGATACGTCAGCAAGTTACGCAGATCCGCTTCCATCTGGATCTTCTGGCCCATCAGCGTATTCACTAACGTGCTCGCCGCCTGTGCCTGTGCCTGTGGATCCAGAACGTTGTTGTTGTCTTGATAAGAGAGCAATTCCGCTTTGCTGGCGTCCAGACGCTGGCGTGCCTTTTCCATCTCCGTTTCTGCAAAGGCAAGCTGGTCACGCGCGATGCGATGTGACATCTCATTGATAAAGCGCTCTGACTCTTTCAGCACGGTCTGGTTAAACTTAAGCGCAAACTCCGGGCTAAAGCCCTGCGTCTGAATATTCAGTAATCCGGTTTTATCGTCATACGAGACGTTGATACGGTCCTTGTAGTACTTCAGGAAGCCTTCTGCAGTTTCATCCTTGCTAAGATGATTAAGAAAATCGAGCCCGCTGTGGCTAAACGCTTCACGAAAATTTAGTTGCTTATCCAGCGTCGCCAGCATATCCGGCGAGTTGATGTACTCTTTCAGATACAACGCATCTTCTGCGGAACTGGGGTTAGAGGCACCCAGAAGCAGACCAAAATTCAGGCTGCCGCTGTTTAAATCATCCGAGCGTTTAATGGCGACTTTCGACTCGCTCATATAGCGAGGCTGGCTGAAGATAGCCAGATAGATCAGCAGCACCGCCATCGGTGCCAGAATGATGATTTTCGCCAGGTGTTTTTGGATATCTGCCAGTGAGATGGCAGACAGACGAGCACGCATCCAGGATACGGCAGACTTCACTTTTATCAACATGTAACGATTATCAAAGTTTCAGTGGGGCGCAAACTCAATGAGAGACTAACCTCTCGCACCCCGTTGCTTAATTAGTCGAAAATGCGCACAAGGCCAGTGACTTTATTTGCCTTGTTGGTCACCAATAACGTTGAGACGCGGTGCTTTTGCATTTTTTCTTCCGCTTCAATGATCATGGTGTCTTCCGGTAGCGTCAGCGGTTCACGTGTCATCATCTGCGCAGCCGTGGCGGATGTCAGAGAATCCTCTTTTTCCATAAAGCGACGCAGGTCACCGTCGGTGATAATGCCTGCTAGCCCACCTTCTGCGTCTTCTACCATCACCATTCCCTGGCATCCGCTGGTGATACGTTGAATCACGGTTTTAAATGACGCATCCAGCTGTACCGCAGGAACATCATGCTGCATGACATCAGCAACGCGGGTCAGCAGGCGACGACCTAATGAACCGCCCGGGTGATAGCGCGCAAAATCATTCGGCATAAATTTGCGTTGGTGGATCATGGCAATCGCCAGCGCATCGCCGATCGCCATCGTCAGCGTGGTAGACGTTGTTGGTGCAAGATTATTCGGGCAGGTTTCATTCGCCATATGGAGTTCCAGCACGGCATCAGCATTTTTCGCCAGCGTGGAATTTCCATTATTGGTAATGGCGATAATTCGGTTGCCGAAATTTTTCAGTGAAGGAACTAGCTTGAGGATTTCATCCGTTTCACCGCTGGCAGAAATAAGGATCAGAAGATCGTAAGGCGTAATCATGCCCAGATCGCCATGGAAAGCTTCTGCAGGATGAATAAAGAAACTAGGCGTACCCGTAGAGGCCAGCGTCGCTGACATTTTACGACCGACATGCCCTGATTTACCCATTCCCGAAAGAATAACGTGCCCTTTACAGTTCATTATCAAATTAAGGACACGCTGGTACTGCCCGGAATCCAGTTGTTTAGACAAGTTTTGTAATGCTGCGCCTTGTTCTGCCAGAGTCTGGCGAACAGAGGTAATTAGATATGGATCGATAGTACTGCTCTGGTCATCAGGTAAATGTCTTTCAGACATATCAGCTCCTTTGCACGGAAATAATGCCACAGTCACAACAAACCCGAACCCACTATAATTTATTTATGCTAAATCAATGGGTTGTAACAAAATTTTTAATGAATATAAAACCATGGTCAGTCCATGCTTATATGCAGGACTTATCACCTTCTTATTAAGTCGCAATGTCTCATGGAGGTGCGAAGATGCTGCAATATTACAGGCGAGAAGGGGAACCAAATTTTGCCCACCTATTTAACACACCCCTACATTATGAACAAGGAATTTAGGATTTTTATCATTTATTAAAATGTTTCCTACTTGACTATTAAGATCAAAAACAATTTATCAATTGATTATTTCCTTGTAAAAAAAGAACGTATGACTATGTTATTAATAAATAAAATACGCAAATAATGGTGATGTTGTTTTGTGATTAACTATTTAAGTGTGGCATAATAAACAGGTTGACGATTTCTATGTAAAGAAGAGGAAAATAATAAAATTTTAGCGGTGACTATTGAATGATATGATAGTTGTGGTGTTGATTATTTCTGGTAATGAATGCGGAATTAAATCTGGCCGGATTGTATTTTTGCTATATCTGTTTTTCAGGAGATTATTATTAAATAGAAAAATAACAATGGTGATTATCTCCGGTTGAGCTGGAGTCACGTATGCCAGCGAGTGCTTTCTTCCGGGCCTTCCTTCATTTCAGAGAAAGAGCCTATGGAAAAGAGGCAATCATCAGGCTCTTTTTGAGTCATATGCGCCGATAATCAACTGTCTTGAACGTAAAAATTATGGAGCAACATGATGCTACGATTCATTTCACTCTTCGTTCTTTCTGAGCATTGCGTTCAGGATGGTCAGCAATTTACGCATACAGTCAACCAGCGCCACTTTTTTGGTTTTTCCGGCTGTTGGCAGATGCATGTAAAACGCCTTTATCACCGGATTAAACCAGGTTACCACAAGCGCTGCCATGTGCAGGGCTGCTCTTGCCTCCGTACGCGCACTGGCGTCGTTCGGCCAGCAGATATGTGTGGGATAACAGGGATGTTATGTGAACTGAACTGTGTTTTGTTAACGGGGGATGTTTATTGATGATTCGGGAGTGTTTAAGACCTGATGGCGTTATGCTCCCAAGTTTATTTTATATAAAGATCCAAAAGCAAAAACCCGCCTTGTGGGCGGGTTCTTAAGAATTAGTGGTGCCGGACTCGGAATCGAAAATTTCTTTTATCATATTGATATTAATACAATTTGTTTGGTTTGATTAAAAATGTACCCTCAATTATACCCGCAGTCCCTTTTGATATCGAAAGGGAATCACACTCGGGATCAGGCTGAGAGCACAGAAGGAAAGTACCTGGCTATTATATCGTTAATTCTGTCAATCAGTTCCAGCCTTTTGAAAGTGATGTGTGCAGATCCCTTCTTAAAGTATTTAATGATGAACATCTCGTCTTCATAGCGCTCTTTACCCTGAACGGACTGGATGTGACCATCCAGACGAATAGTGATGTTTTCCCGGTTGTCGGGGATCGGTTTGCCGCTGAACAGATGTAGCATTCTTTCCAGGTCGACGAGTCGGTCAGTCTGTTGCCCGGTGATAAGATGAAACCCCCACCGGTCCCACCTCACCAGGTTGTTGACGATAATTTTACTGCCAAATTTGCAGGGGCAATTGGTTTTGTAATTCCAGCTCAGTCCCCTGAAGACGTTGATCACCCCTCGCTCAAACACCTCATCCTTATTCTGGTGTAGTTGTTCAAATGTGCTCAGAATGTTCGCTTCACTGATTTCCGGAAAATTATCGTACTCCAGTGACCGGTACCATGTATCACGGGCCTGTGCATCCATTAAGGAAAGCATCCCTGAACGTTGCATCAGGTCACGCCAGATTTCGCGATCGAGATTGCGTGTGATGGCTTTCATTGCGGTTTCCGGTTTCTCCATCAGCCAGCAGCCGCAGCGAAAATCCTGTTTCATGGCCCAGTCCGGGGCGGCTTTACCGCCAATACTTTCTGTCATTGCTGATATTTCAGCCAGTTGCCGGATAAGTGTGTCGATTTGCAGCAGTGTACTCTTTCGTACAGCCAGAATGTGGCGGATACTGGTTAAGCAGATAACGTCCGTATGTAGTGGTCAAGTAATATTGGCCACGGTTTTACAGTAAAAACGGTATCTGTTCTCTGATTCTTCCGGCGTCAACCCACCGTTGTAATGGTGAGGCCTGACGCTATTGTAATAATTCAGGATATAACCGCTAATTTGTTGCCGGGCCTCGTCCTTGCCTACGTAACCATCCGTCGGCACCCATTCTGTTTTCAGACTGCGGAAGAAGCGTTCCATAGGACTGTTATCCCAGCAGTTTCCCCGTCGGCTGACACTTTGCTTTATCCTGTAACGCCAGAGAAGCTGTTGATATTTCAGTCCTGTATACTGACTTCCCTGGTCGCTATGGAACATGACGTCCCGCGGCTGACCACGCACCTCATACGCCATCCGCAAGGCACTGCTTATCAGTGCAGTATCGGCATTCGCTGACAGGCTCCAGCCGATAACCCTGCGGGCAAAAAGATCCATGACGACCGCCAGATAGCACCAGCGATTTCCTGCCCAGATATACGTAATATCTCCGCACCATACCCTGTCTGGCTCCGGTACAGCGAACTGACGCTCGAGCAGATTCGGCAAACACGTATGCTCCTGACAGGCATTTTTGTATTGATGTTTTCCGGGCTGACAACTGCTCAGGTTCAGGTATTTCATCAGCCGTCCGGCACGATAACGGCTCATCGGGACGCCGTTTTGGGTCAGCATTTCAGCCAGCGTGCGCGCGCCTGCAGAGCCCCGGCTCTGGTTCCATGCCCGGCGTATTTCGCTGCACAACCTGACGCGAGCCGAATTAACCGTATCGCGTCGTTTTCGCCAGTACCGGTAACTGCTACGGTGTATTCCCAGTGCGGAACAGAGGCTGACAACTGAGTGGCTGTCACTCAGTCTGGAAACTATCGTAAACCGTTCAGTGAGTCGGACATCAAGAGCGCGGTAGCCTTTTTTAATATCGTATTTTGTTCCTCCAGTCGGCGAACCTGCTTTTCCAGCTCGCGAATACGTTGCTGTTCAGGGGTAATGGGTGTTGCAGAGGGCGCAATACCTTGGCGCTCTCGCCTGAGCTGACGTACCCAGCTCTCAAGCGTGGTAGAACCGACATTCATCGCCTCACTGGCTTGTCGATACGAATAGCCCTTATCAACAATCAGCTGTGCACATTCCAGCCTGAACTCAGGGGTGAAAGTACGTTTGGTTTTCTTGTTCATTAAGTCACCTGTTTTGTGTTGAGGTGAGAATATCACCTTTAATCAGGTGGCCAAATTTACTGTGCCACTACAAAATTCTGTCGAACTGGGGTATACCCGCAATTATACCCACACAATGGGGTTGATGTGGGGGGAATCTGGTTGAGTTCGGTAGAATTGATTTGGAGGCAGAACGCTTAAATTGTGGCGTTCTGAAACGAAAAACGGACCTCCGTGGAGGTCCGTTGATATGAATTTGGTGCCCGGACTCGGAATCGAACCAAGGACACGGGGATTTTCAATCCCCTGCTCTACCGACTGAGCTATCCGGGCAACGGGGCGCATTAAACCTGATTCGCCTCGTCTCGTCAATCAAATTTCTTCAATTTACTGCAGACTGCACAATCTATCATCACTTTGCCACTATTGCACGCATTGTCAGGCAAACCAGGCGGTCCAGGCGGCGGAAAGCGGCATTGCCAGAAGCAATGCTGGAAGCATGTTGACCACCGGGAACATTTTAATGCCACAGATGCGTAAGCCGGTTGCCAGCAGCAATAAACCGCCCACGGCGCTGAAGTCTGCCATCATCGACGGTGTGGTCAGCGGTAATATCAGTGCGGCAGCCCACGCCAGCGTTAACTGGATGATCAGTAATGGAATGCTAATCACCGATACCGCGATGCCCAGCGAGCAGGCGAAGATCATCGCCGTAAAGAAATCAAGAAATGACTTGGCGATTAAAATACTCGGATCGCCGGTCATACCTTCGTTCATCGCACCGAAGATCCCGGTGCCGCTGGCGCAAAACAGGACAATAATCGCGACAAAATTCTGAATAAAAGATTCATGCGCTGGCTTCTTACGCGAGTGGCGAAACAGATTTTGTGCTTTGGCGACTGCTGTATTGACACCTTTTTCCAGCAGACAAATTTCGCCAATTAGAGCGCCAAGTAGCGTAGCTAAAACCATCGCTGGAAGGTTGGCGCATTTCACCACCAGTAAAATACCAATCCCCAGCGATGCCAGACCAAAAATTGATGTCATGGAGACGCGGATACGTTCCGGTAAACGTTGGCTGAGCAGTGCGCCGATAACGCCACCCAGTAAGACTGCACTCGCGTTGATAAAAGGGCCGATGACCACAAGAGTTCCTGTTAACTGTATTGTTTGATTTTCTTATTATGAACGTTTGGCTCCTTCGATGGCTTGTTTGTTCGCAAAGTCCTGGCTTGCGCGCTTTAGCGAAAGGTGCCATGATTGCGCGAATTTTCTCCTATCTGTACGGAGTTTGCCCGATGCACGCCACCTCCTTACATTCTCTTGCTTATCGCCGTTTCGCGCGAAACTCCTCCCTTTTTCTGCTCATGCGGTGAAGTTAACGCACGCTCACTGCAGGACAACAGTAAAATCAGAGCGTTTCTGCTTTTACTGATGTCTGGCGGTCGGAGCTGGTGACCAGTTTGACCCACATCTCATGGGGCAGGTTTGTCCATCCTGTCCGGTACTCTTACTTCCCCGAAACGGGTTTTGCGCTTATGAAATCAATGAGTATTGCCGCCAGTGGTGAACTGGTTTCCCGAATTTCCACCCATCGTCGCGTGGTGGCGCTGGAACATACTGATTTTACGGACGTCGCGGCAGTCGTCATTACCGCTGCGGATAGTCGCAGTGGCATTCTTGCGTTACTTAAGCGCACTGGTTTTCATCTGCCGGTGTTTTTGTACTCAGAACATGCTGTTGAATTACCCGCGGGCGTTACGGCGGTAATCAACGGCAACGAGCAGCAGTGGCTGGAGCTGGAATCCGCAGCCTGTCAGTATGAAGAGAATTTGCTGCCACCGTTTTATGACACGCTGACGCAGTACGTTGAGATGGGCAACAGCACCTTTGCTTGCCCTGGGCATCAACATGGTGCGTTCTTTAAAAAGCATCCTGCTGGTCGTCATTTTTATGATTTCTTTGGCGAGAACGTCTTTCGTGCCGATATGTGTAACGCCGACGTGAAACTGGGCGATTTGCTTATTCATGAAGGTTCGGCGAAGGATGCACAGAAATTCGCAGCCAAAGTCTTTCATGCCGATAAAACCTATTTTGTGCTTAACGGCACATCGGCAGCAAATAAGGTTGTGACGAATGCGCTGTTAACGCGTGGTGATCTGGTGCTCTTCGACCGTAACAACCATAAGTCGAATCATCACGGCGCGCTGATTCAGGCGGGGGCGACGCCAGTCTATCTGGAAGCTTCACGTAACCCGTTTGGTTTCATTGGCGGTATTGATGCGCACTGTTTTAATGAAGAGTATCTGCGCCAGCAAATTCGCGACGTTGCGCCAGAAAAAGCAGACCTGCCGCGTCCGTTTCGCCTGGCGATTATTCAGCTGGGAACCTATGACGGCACTGTCTATAACGCCCGTCAGGTGGTCGATACCGTTGGGCATCTGTGTGATTACATTCTGTTTGATTCCGCGTGGGTCGGTTATGAACAGTTTATCCCGATGATGGCAGATAGCTCGCCGCTGCTGTTAGAGCTTAACGAAAACGATCCGGGGATCTTTGTGACGCAGTCGGTGCATAAACAGCAGGCGGGCTTCTCGCAGACATCGCAGATCCATAAAAAAGATAACCATATTCGCGGGCAGGCGCGTTTTTGCCCGCATAAGCGGTTAAATAATGCCTTTATGCTCCATGCTTCTACCAGCCCGTTCTATCCGCTGTTTGCCGCGCTGGACGTTAACGCCAAAATTCATGAAGGGGAGAGTGGGCGTCGGCTGTGGGCGGAGTGCGTTGCGTTGGGGATTGAAGCCCGGAAGGCGATTCTTGCGCGCTGTAAGCTGTTCCGCCCGTTTATTCCACCCGTTGTTGATGGCAAATTGTGGCAGGATTATCCGACGTCAGTGTTAGCCAGCGACCGTCGTTTTTTCAGTTTTGAGCCGGGGGCGAAGTGGCACGGCTTTGAAGGATATGCCGCGGAGCAGTATTTTGTCGATCCGTGTAAGCTGTTACTGACCACACCAGGTATTGATGCTGAAACCGGTGAATATAGCGACTTTGGCGTTCCGGCGACGATTCTGGCGCATTATCTGCGTGAGAACGGTATTGTGCCGGAGAAGTGCGATCTCAACTCCATTCTGTTCTTATTAACGCCGGCGGAAAGCCACGAGAAGCTGGCACAACTGGTGGCGATGCTGGCGCAGTTTGAACAGCATATTGAGGATGACTCACCGCTGGCTGAGGTGTTGCCGAGCGTTTATAACAAATATCCGGTGCGCTATCGCGACTACACCCTGCGCCAGTTGTGTCAGGAGATGCACGATCTGTATGTCAGTTTCGACGTCAAAGACCTACAAAAAGCGATGTTCCGCCAGCAGAGTTTCCCGTCAGTGGTGATGAACCCCCAGGACGCGCATAGCGCTTATATTCGCGGTGAAGTGGAGTTGGTGCGGATTCGTGATGCCGAAGGGCGAATTGCGGCAGAAGGGGCTTTGCCTTATCCGCCTGGCGTGCTTTGCGTGGTGCCCGGGGAAGTCTGGGGCGGGGCTGTCCAGCGTTATTTCCTTGCGCTGGAAGAAGGGGTGAATTTGCTGCCAGGTTTTTCACCGGAGCTGCAAGGTGTATATAGCGAAACCGATGCGGATGGTATGAAACGGTTGTACGGGTATGTGTTGAAGTAAGAATAAAAAAACGGGTCACCTTCTGGCGACCCGTTTTTCTTTGCGTAATTAGTGGCTAACCGTCTGTGTGCCTGTCGGGACACGAACGTGTTTATATTTGAACATCGCCATAAACGCGAAGGCCAGAACCACGGAGTAACCTGCGAAAATCAGCCATACGGTTTGCCAGTCGGTAATGCCGTTTTGGGTATACATCTCAACCACTTTACCGCTCACGATGCCGCCGAGGATACAGCCGAAGCCGTTGGTCATCATCAGGAACATCCCTTGCGCACTGGCGCGAATTGCCGGGCTAACTTCTTTTTCGACAAACACCGAGCCAGAGATGTTGAAGAAGTCGAATGCGCAACCGTAAACGATCATCGACAGTACCAGCAGCACGGTACCGAACGGAGTCGGGTCGCCGTAAGCAAACAGCGCAAAACGCAGGATCCACGCCACGATACTGATCATCATTACGTTCTTAATACCGTAGCGGCTTAAGAAGAACGGGATGGTCAGAATGAACAGGGTTTCAGAGATCTGCGAAATCGACATGATGATTGACGCATGCTGCACGATGAAGCTGCTGGCAAACATCGGATCTTTGTCGAAGCTGTGCAGGAAGGTATTACCAAACATGTTGGTAATCTGCAGTTCCGCGCCCAGCAGCATTGAGAAGATGAAGAAGATTGCCATACGCTTGTTTTTAAACAGCGCGAATGCATCGAGGCCCAGCAGGGTTGTCCAGCTCTGATTCGCTTGCTGTTTAGCAACCGGAATATGCGGCAGAGTCAGGGTAAACAGAACCAGAATGGCGGAAAGAGCTGCGCCAATATACAGCTGCATGTGGCTTAATTCGAAGCCAGACAGGCTCACCACCCACATTGCCATGATAAAGCCGATGGTGCCCCAGATACGGATTGGCGGGAAGTCAGTAACGATATCCATCCCGGCATT
Organism: Escherichia sp. KS167_9B; assembly: GCF_030295215.1. Classification (NCBI taxonomy): domain Bacteria; kingdom Pseudomonadati; phylum Pseudomonadota; class Gammaproteobacteria; order Enterobacterales; family Enterobacteriaceae; genus Escherichia; species Escherichia sp. KS167_9B. The sequence goes on along the minus strand of NZ_AP025754.1, from coordinate 3,634,141 downwards.
TTGCAGGCGATAGTATGAGATGGTGTTGATTAACCCAAGCGTTGGCATATAAGCAAACGAGTTAATCAATATCACAAGGAACATCGCCTCCGGCGTCGTAACCTGTGCCGCCATGAACAGCGTGATAGCGCCAATGGTGTGGCAAATGGCATAGACCCATTTCGCACTTAACCATTTGTCGGCCACAATCCCCAGCAGCGCAGGCATAAAGACCGCGGCGATACCCAGTGAGCTATAAACTGCGCCGATAGAAGCACCGTCAAACTTCAGGGTAACAAACATATAGGAGCCGAGGGTCGTCAGCCAACTTCCCCACAGACAGAACTGCAGAAAAGAGAGGATTTTCAGCTGCAGCTTAAGATTCATGTTAATTTCCTCACATCGTGATGCGGATGAGTGTTTGAAAAAGCACATTTGACCGTGCAAGATGATGCGATTCTATCAACTTCGCAGACTGGTTTTTTGTTACCTGTGGCAAATAATTGCAAACATTCCCAATTTGCAAAACGAAATTGTGATGTGGATAACATTTTTACCCCTGAGCATCGTCAGGGGCGGTAAGTGGAATTATCGGCGGCGGTAAGATTTTTGCGCGGTGTTCACTTTATAAAGATAACGGCGAGATTCCGCAGAGGGATGGCGGGTCGTCAGAGTCTGATAAACATCGCCCGGTGTCATGGTGTTAATAATATTGGCAGCCTGAATCTTGTCATTCGAAAAGACTCGCAGCACGCTGCCTGCGCCGCCGTTATAGGCGGTGATGACGGCGTAACGCCGCGACGTTGGGTTATCAATTCCGCCGAGATAAACATTGTTTAACATCGCCAGATACGCGGTGCCGGTATCTATATTGCTGGCAGGATCAAACAAGAAACTGCGGCTCGGCGTGCCGGATTTCCCCTGCGAGCGGAAAACATCTTTCCCGGCAGTATGTTGTACCACCTGCATTAGCCCCAGCGCGTCGGAACGGCTGACCGCATAGGGGTTAAAGGAAGATTCGGTCTGCATAATTGCGAGAATCAGCGACTCATCAACGCCATATTTCCGTGACGCCTGGCGGACCATGCCGAGATATTTGTGCGCACGTTTATCAAGGTGGTTCGGCACCATGTTAATGGTGACACTGTAGATGATACGCAGCCCGTTGCTGCGGCTTTTCAGACGGTTTTTCAGCAGATAATCCGCGAAGTTGCTCGCACGACCTTCCCAGCGAATCGGCTGCCCGGTGTTGTCCACCACCTGACCGTAAAGGAAAGGTTCTTTCGAAATCGTAATATCATCAACGTCGGAATAGAGATCGACCGAACTCGGATCGTCACCCATCAACAACGTTTTGATAATTGCCCGTCGCAGGTGCGCGGCAGGTTCTGTCCCGGCGATGGTTTCGATAGTGATCGTACCGTCATCGAAGTTGATGTGGCTGCGGGTCTGATATTGATCGGTGTATTTCACATAGTCCTTAGGACCGGCGATCACCACCTCTTTGAATCCCCAGATGTTCTCAATGTTGTGGGCAAATTGCCCCATTAGAATATCAAAACCGTTGGTATCTTTGACCCAGGCTTCGTTATAAGTATCGCCTTTTTTGGTCGTCGAACAGGAGATGAGCAACGGCGCAATCAAAGCCAGCGCGAGATATTTTTTCATCATTCCGGGTGCGTGTTGTGTTTGTTTTTATGCAAGTTGCCGGAGGTGACCTCCGGCTCTGTTTTTATTTTTTATCTTCCGGCGTATAGCCCTCGATATGTACCTCTTTACCCTCGAACAGGAAGTTGACCATCTCCTGCTCCAGCAGCTTGCGGTGCTCAGCATTCATCATGTTGAGTTTCTTTTCATTAATCAGCATGGTTTGTTTGTGCTGCCACTGCGCCCAGGCTTCTTTGGAGATCTCGTTATAGATGCGTTTTCCCAGCTCGCCGGGGTACAGCTGAAAATCCTGACCTTCTGCTTCACGTTGCAGGAAAGTACAAAAAATCGTTCTGCTCATAAATCATCCTCTTTATCGACTCACGCGCTAAACCGGCGCGCCAGTGCGTAACTGCTGTAACAAACGCTCCACGGGAGCCGCCAGGCCAACTGACGGCGGTTGCGCTAAGTTATACCAGAGCGCATTGCCTTCATCCATGCAGCCGGTGAATGACGACACGGGAAGCCACATAGGCACAATATCTAAGTGGAAATGGCTGAAGGTATGCCGAAACGCAGTCAGCTGCGTCAGGTTATCGGCAGAAATCTGTCGTTGCGCCAGCCACTGCCGCAAACTTTCTTCATCGGCAAACTGCGGGAAACAGTATAAACCGCCCCACAATCCGCTCGGCGGACGCTGCGCCAGCAATACTTCATCTTCGTGCTGTAACAGCAAAAAGTAGCCGGTGCGCTCTGGCAGCGTCTGTTTCGGTTTTTTGCCCGGATAAAGCGACCAGCTATTGTTGGCGGCGGCAATACATCCGTTTTGTAGCGGACAGAGCGAACATTTCGGCTTCGAACGCGTACAAATCATCGCGCCCAAATCCATCATCGCCTGGTTAAACCGTTCCACGCCAACCGCGGGCGTCACCTGCTCGCTTAAACTCCATAGTTTGTTCTCGACCTCTTTTTTCCCAGGCCAGCCGCTTACAGCATAGCAGCGCGCCAGCACCCGTTTGACGTTACCGTCGAGAATCGGAAAGTGCTTACCCAGAGAAAGCGAGAGAATCGCGCCTGCGGTGGAACGCCCGACGCCCGGTAACGCGGCAACCTCATCAAAGGTTTCCGGGAATTTACCGCCGTGTAAGGTGGCAACTTGCTGTGCCGCTTTATGTAGATTGCGCGCGCGGGCGTAATAGCCCAGTCCGGTCCACAAGTGGAGAACTTCGTCCAGCGGCGCATTGGCGAGATCGGTCACCGTCGGGAAGTGCGCCATAAAGCGTTCAAAATAGGGGATAACGGTCGCAACCTGAGTTTGTTGCAACATCACTTCTGAGAGCCATACTTTGTAGGGCGTCTTGTCAATTTGCCAGGGCAGAGTTTTTCGCCCGTATTTATCGTACCAGTCCAGAACCTGGGCTGAAAATTGCGACGCTTGCATGGTCACCGAATTCACTGTTGTTGGGGGCAAGATTGCAGCACAGCGACGGCAGGGTGTAAACCGGAACTTTCCGCAGCCACGGCCTTATCATGCTTGCATCCGGCAACTAACTTTGGATAATGCCCGTTTTCAGAACACTTTCACAAGCGACTAAATCTTTATGAAAAACGACGTCATCTCACCGGAATTTGATGAAAACGGCCGCCCGCTGCGCCGTATCCGTAGTTTTGTGCGCCGCCAGGGGCGACTGACCAAAGGCCAGGAACATGCGCTGGAAAACTACTGGCCGGTGATGGGCGTTGAGTTCAGCGAAGATATGCTGGATTTCCCTGCGCTTTTTGGCCGTGAAGCGCCAGTGACGCTTGAGATTGGTTTCGGCATGGGGGCGTCGCTGGTGGCAATGGCTAAAGATCGCCCTGAGCAGGACTTCCTCGGCATTGAAGTGCATTCACCGGGCGTTGGTGCGTGCCTGGCTTCTGCGCATGAAGAAGGTTTAAGCAACCTGCGCGTGATGTGTCATGATGCGGTTGAAGTGCTACACAAAATGATTCCTGACAATTCATTGCGCATGGTGCAGCTCTTTTTCCCTGACCCGTGGCACAAAGCGCGCCATAATAAACGCCGTATCGTTCAGGTGCCGTTTGCCGAACTGGTAAAAAGCAAACTGCAGCTGGGGGGCGTATTCCATATGGCGACCGACTGGGAACCTTATGCGGAACATATGCTTGAAGTGATGTCTTCTATTGACGGTTATAAAAACCTGTCAGAGAGCAATGATTACGTACCGCGTCCGGCATCACGTCCGGTGACGAAATTTGAACAACGTGGTCATCGTCTTGGTCACGGAGTATGGGACTTAATGTTCGAGAGGGTGAAATAATGGCAAAGAACCGTAGTCGTCGTCTGCGTAAAAAAATGCACATCGACGAATTCCAGGAATTAGGATTTTCGGTGGCATGGCGATTCCCGGAAGGTACATCGGAAGAACAGATTGATAAAACCGTTGATGACTTTATTAACGAGGTTATCGAACCGAACAAACTGGCCTTTGACGGCAGCGGATATCTGGCCTGGGAAGGTCTGATCTGCATGCAGGAAATCGGCAAATGCACCGAAGAACATCAGGCGATTGTGCGTAAGTGGCTGGAAGAGCGCAAACTGGATGAGGTACGCACCAGCGAACTTTTCGACGTTTGGTGGGACTAAGAAAGCATACGGGCGATGACAAATGCAAAACTGCCTGATGCGCTACGCTTATCCGGCCTGGAAAGATGCACAATCGAGTAGGCCGGATAAGGCGTTTACGCCGCATCCGGCATGGATAACGTGTACTTTGTTATCAATCTGGGGCCAGCAAATGCTGGCCTGATTTGTTCTTGAGGGAAGACTATGATGCGCAAAATGCTGCTGGCGGCAGCACTTTCAGTGACGGCAATGACCGCTCACGCCGACTACCAGTGCAGCGTCACGCCGCGTGATGATGTGATTGTCAGCCCGCAAACCGTGCAGGTGAAGGGCGAAAACGGCAATCTGGTGATCACGCCAGACGGCAACGTGATGTATAACGGTAAGCAATATTCCCTGAACGCCGCCCAGCGCGAGCAGGCGAAGGATTATCAGGCTGAACTGCGTAGCACGCTGCCGTGGATTGATGAAGGCGCGAAAAGCCGCGTCGAGAAAGCCCGTATCGCGCTGGATAAAATCATCGTTCAGGAGATGGGCGAAAACAGTAAAATGCGCAGCCGTCTGACCAAACTTGATGCGCAACTGAAAGAGCAGATGAACCGCATTATCGAAACGCGCAGCGACGGCCTGACGTTTCACTATAAAGCCATTGATCAGGTTCGCGCCGAAGGTCAACAATTAGTGAATCAGGCAATGGGCGGAATTTTACAGGACAGCATTAATGAAATGGGCGCGAAAGCGGTGCTGAAAAGCGGCGGTAACCCATTACAGAACGTGCTGGGAAGCCTGGGCGGTCTGCAATCCTCAATCCAGACCGAGTGGAAAAAGCAGGAAAAAGACTTCCAGCAGTTTGGCAAAGATGTCTGTAGCCGCGTTGTGACTCTGGAAGATAGCCGCAAAGCCCTGGTCGGGAACTTAAAATAATCCTCTATTTTAAGACGGCATAATACTTTTTTATGCCGTTTAATTCTTCGTTTTGTTACCTGCCTCTAACTTTGTAGATCTCCAAAATATATTCACGTTGTAAATTGTTTAACGTCAAATTTCCCATATAAAGCTAAGGGATAATGCGTAGCGTTCACGTAACTGGAGGAATGAAATGGAGTTTTTCAAAAAGACGGCACTTGCCGCACTGGTTATGGGTTTTAGTGGTGCAGCATTGGCATTACCCAATATCACCATTTTAGCAACCGGCGGGACCATTGCCGGTGGTGGTGACTCCGCAACCAAATCTAACTACACAGCGGGTAAAGTTGGCGTAGAAAATCTGGTTAATGCGGTGCCGCAACTGAAGGACATTGCGAACGTTAAAGGCGAGCAGGTAGTGAATATCGGCTCCCAGGACATGAACGATAATGTCTGGCTGACACTGGCGAAAAAAATTAACACCGACTGCGATAAAACCGACGGCTTCGTCATTACTCACGGTACCGACACGATGGAAGAAACCGCTTACTTCCTCGACCTGACGGTGAAATGCGACAAACCGGTGGTGATGGTCGGCGCAATGCGCCCGTCCACGTCCATGAGCGCAGACGGTCCATTCAACCTGTATAACGCGGTAGTGACCGCAGCTGATAAAGCCTCCGCTAATCGTGGCGTGCTGGTGGTGATGAACGACACCGTACTGGACGGTCGCGATGTCACCAAAACCAACACCACCGACGTAGCGACCTTCAAGTCTGTTAACTACGGTCCTCTGGGTTACATTCACAACGGTAAGATTGACTACCAACGTACCCCGGCACGTAAGCATACCAGCGACACGCCGTTCGATGTCTCTAAGCTGAATGAACTGCCGAAAGTCGGCATCGTTTATAACTACGCTAACGCATCCGATCTTCCGGCTAAAGCACTGGTAGATGCGGGCTATGATGGCATCGTCAGCGCTGGTGTGGGTAACGGTAACCTGTATAAATCCGTGTTCGACACTCTGGCGACCGCCGCGAAAAACGGCACTGCAGTAGTGCGTTCTTCCCGCGTACCGACGGGCGCTACCACTCAGGATGCCGAAGTGGATGATGCGAAATATGGCTTCGTGGCCTCTGGAACGCTGAACCCGCAAAAAGCGCGCGTTCTGCTGCAACTGGCTCTGACGCAAACCAAAGATCCGCAGCAGATCCAGCAGCTCTTCAATCAGTACTAATCACCTCGCCCCGGTATCGTGCCGGGGCTTTTCACTTCAGACTCACGTCCATTGCCAATTTTCATCACCCTAATGATAATCACCGGAATGAATTATTCCGCGCGAGGGTTTTCGGGTGAAAAAGCAATGGATTGTAGGCACGGCGCTGCTTATGTTGATGACTGGTAATGCCTGGGCAGATGGCGAACCGCCAACTGAAAATATCTTAAAAGATCAATTCAAAAAGCAGTATCACGGCATTCTCAAGCTTGAAGCCATCAGCTTAAAAAATCTTGATGCTAAGGGTAATCAGGCCACCTGGTCAGCGGAAGGCGATGTCTCTTCCAGTGACGATCTCTATACCTGGGTCGGTCAGTTGGCAGATTACGAACTGCTCGAACAGACCTGGACGAAAGATAAACCGGTAAAATTCTCGGCGATGTTAACCAGTAAAGGAACGCCCGCGTCTGGCTGGTCGGTGAACTTTTACTCTTTTCAGGCGGCAGCCAGCGATCGTGGGCGGGTGGTCGACGATATCAAAACGAATAATAAATATCTGATAGTGAATAGCGAAGATTTCAATTATCGCTTTAGTCAGCTTGAATCAGCGTTGAATACCCAGAAGAACTCGATTCCTGCGCTGGAAAAGGAAGTGAAAGCGCTTGATAAGCAAATGGTGGCGGCGCAGAAAGCAGCGGATGCATATTGGGGAAAAGATGCAAACGGTAAGCAAATGACCCGCGAAGACGCATTTAAAAAAATTCACCAACAGCGTGATGAGTTTAATAAACAGAACGATAGCGAGGCGTTCGCGGTTAAATATGACAAAGAGGTTTATCAACCGGCGATTGCGGCATGTCATAAACAGAGTGCAGAGTGTTATGAAGTGCCGATTCAGCAGAAGCGAGATTTCGATATCAACGAACAACGGCGACAGACTTTTCTGCAATCACAAAAACTTAGCCGTAAATTGCAGGATGACTGGATAACGCTCGAAAAAGGGCAATATCCGTTAACGATGAAAGTTTCAGAAATAAACAGTAAAAAAGTCGCGATTTTGATGAAAATTGACGATATCAACCAGGCTAATGAACGCTGGAAAAAAGATACCGAACAATTGCGGCGCAATGGGGTGATTAAGTAATTTTTGCGATGACGCAAGAGTTGTAGCCGGATGTTGCGTACACGCCGCATCCGGCAATACAAATTTACTCAGCCAGAAAAAGCTCCAGCAGCGAATTTAAAAACAACTTCCCATGTTCCGTTATCTGCCAGTAATCCGCACATTCTGTGAGATAACCCTGAGCAATAGCCTCGTCTAACTGAGGGCGAATAACCTCTTCTGAAAGGCCAGTATACTGGCTAAACTCCACGCGCGGCGCGGCTTCCAGCAGACGGAAGCGATTCATAAAGAACTCAAACGGCTTATCTGCGGTTTCAACATCGCGCTGGCTTTCCAGATACCGCCCCTGCATAAAACCACGCGGATGACGCGTTTTGGTGGTACGCAGAATGCGCCCATCCGGGAAGGTGACTTTGCCGTGCGCGCCGCAGCCAATACCGATGTAGTCACCAAATCGCCAGTAGTTGAGATTGTGCTGGCACTGATAACCTGGTTTGGCGTAAGCGGATGTTTCATACTGCTGATAGCCCGCTGCGGTTAATAACTGATGCCCCTGTTCGAAAATATCCCACAGCGCGTCATCGTCCGGCAGTACAGGAGGGCGCGAGCCAAACAGCGTATTAGGTTCGATGGTTAGCTGATACCAGGAAAGATGCGGCGGATTCAGTTCAATAGCCTGGCGTAGATCGCCAAGCGCCTCTTCCAGTGATTGATCCGGTAGCCCATGCATCAAATCGAGGTTAAAGCTACGTAACCCTAAACCGCTCGCCAGCTTCGCAGCTCGTTTCGCTTCTTGCGGGCCATGAATGCGCCCAAGTCGTTTCAGCTTTTCTTCGCTAAAACTCTGCACACCAATAGAGATGCGATTCACGCCAGCACGCTGATAATCAACAAAGCGATCGGCTTCTACCGTGCCTGGGTTCGCTTCCATGGTGATTTCTGCATCCGCTGCCAGCGGCAAACGCGCACGCACGCCGTCCAGCAGCGTTTGCATCGCCGGGCCAGAAAGCAGGCTCGGCGTACCGCCGCCAATAAAGATTGTCTGCACTTCACGGCCCTGAGCGTAAGCCACATCGTTGTCCAGATCGTTAAGCAGATGCTGAACATAATCGTCGTGCGGCACTTCTCCTTTCAACGCGTGAGAGTTGAAATCGCAGTACGGGCATTTCTGCACGCACCACGGGATGTGAATGTAGAGACTCAGCGGCGGTAATTTAACCATTTCGTAAAGCGTCCAACAGCAGTTTCAATGCCTGACCACGGTGGGAAATGGCGCTCTTTTCTTCGCGGGTCAGTTCGGCTGCGGTTTTACCTTCGGAAGGCACGAAGAAGATTGGATCATAACCAAAGCCGCCAGTACCCGCCGGTTCACGAGTAATCACGCCCGGCCAGCTACCGTGGCACACCAGCGGAGTGGGATCTTCCGCGTGACGCAGATATACCAGCACGCAGTGGAAACGCGCCTGACGTTGATCGTCCGGTACGTCTTTCAGAGTTTCCAGCAGTTTTTGCAGATTCTTTTGATCGGTCGCGTCTTCACCGGAATAACGTGCGGAGTAAATCCCAGGCGCGCCGCCAAGCACATCTACCGCCAGACCAGAGTCGTCGGCAATTGCTGGTAAACCGGTCACTTTTGCCGCGTGTCGTGCTTTCAGAATCGCGTTTTCGATAAAGGTCAGGCCGGTTTCTTCGGCAGAATCTACGCCGAGGTCTGTTTGGGCCACGATATCAAGACCGAAGTCGCTAAGCAGCGACGCCAGCTCACGCACTTTACCGGCATTGCCGGTTGCGAGGACAACTTTTTGCATAGGATACCTAATTAATTAACGCCGCGATTTCTGGCGGGATTTGTTGCGGATTAATGATTTTAATTTGTTTGTGGCGGCCAAGTTCGCCTTTCTCAATTACCACCTGGCTTTTGGCTACCCGGAATTGCTTGCCGAGAAATTTCACCAGATGGCTGTTGGCCTGGCCGTCAACCGGCGGCGCGGTAATGGCGACTTTTACTTCGTCGCCATGTAAACCGACAATAGAATCACGGCTGGCTTTCGGCTGAATATAAAGCCGTAAAACCAGACCGTCATCATTAACTGTTACGGCACTCATAACGCCATCCACAGCCCCGGTAGTAGCATATTTCCGGTCGCCTGCAGTACTTCTGCGACACCCATATTAATGACATACAGCAGCAGAACGAGGATCATCGGCGAGAAATCAATCCCACCCATTGCTGGCAGCAGGCGGCGAATCGGGCGCAGCAGTGGATCGGCCAGCTGGATCAGGACGTATTCAATCGGGCTACGACCCTGGCTTACCCAGCTCATAATCGCCATCACCAGCAGGACCCAGAAAATCAACAGGCCGATGGTTTTCAGCAAAATCAGTAAACCAGCAATCCAAATGATCGGCAGGAAAGTCACGACTTTAAACAGCACGATGGCTTTGATAAAACTGAGAATATAGGCAACCAGCAGCGAGGCGCTGTCAATCGGTCCCATTGCCGGAATAACGCGGCGCAGTGGTCCGATAATCGGCTGCGTCACCTTCACCACAAACTGTGAGAAGGGGTTGTAAAAATCACAATGAGCCCACTGCATCCAGATGCGTAATAACAGCACCATGGTATACAGCTCAATGACCGTTGAAAGCAGGAAAGTCAACGTATTCATGGCGTTCCTTTAATTCCTTATTTTTTAGAGTAATCACGCGCACCAAAAATTGCAGTGCCGATACGAACCATCGTGCTACCTGCCGCAATGGCGGCTTCCATATCGTCCGACATTCCCAGAGAGAGCGTGTCGATATGCGGGTAGCGCGTTTTCAGTCCGGCAAATGCTACAGCCATTTGGCGTGCAACTTCAAACTGCCTTACATATTCTGACTCAGGCGCAGGGATCGCCATCAGCCCGCGTAGACGTAAACGCGGTAGTTCAGAGACCGCTGCTGCCAGCTCGTCCAGTTCAGCCAGTTGAATCCCGGACTTACTGTTTTCATCACTAATATTAATTTGAATCAGTACGTTAAGAGGGGGAAGTTCTGCCGGGCGCTGGTCGTTCAGGCGGGTGGCGATGCGCAAACGGTCGATGGTATGACACCAGTCGAAATGTTCTGCCACCAGGCGGCTTTTATTAGACTGCAACGGGCCAATAAAATGCCATTCTAATCCTGTTACGCCCAGTTCCTGAAAGTGGCGAATTTTATCTACCCCTTCCTGAACATAGTTTTCACCAAATTGACGCTGCCCGGCATCAATGGCTTCTGCGATGGCGCTCGCAGGTTTTGTTTTACTGACTGCAAGCAGCGTAATTTCTTCTGGAGAACGACCGCAACGCGTTGCAGCCGCTGAGATTTTGTCCCGGACCTGTGCCAGGTTATGCGCAATATCGTTCATTTTCCGAGGATCTTAGTATGAATATGGAAGAAATTGTGGCCCTTAGTGTAAAGCATAACGTCTCGGATCTACACCTGTGCAGCGCCTGGCCCGCACGATGGCGTATTCGCGGGAGAATGGAAGCTGCGCCGTTTGATGCGCCGGACGTGGAAGAGCTATTGCGGGAGTGGCTGGATGACGATCAGCGGGCAATATTGCTGGAGAATGGTCAGTTAGATTTTGCTGTGTCGCTGGCGGAAAACCAGCGGTTGCGTGGCAGTGCGTTCGCGCAACGGCAAGGTATTTCTCTGGCATTACGGTTGTTACCTTCGCACTGCCCGCAGCTCGAACAGCTTGGCGCACCACCGGTATTGCCGGAATTACTCAAGAGCGAGAATGGCCTGATTCTGGTGACGGGGGCGACGGGGAGTGGCAAATCTACCACGCTGGCGGCGATGGTTGGCTATCTCAATCAACATGCCGATGCGCATATTCTGACGCTGGAAGATCCTGTGGAATATCTCTATACCAGTCAGCGATGTTTGATCCAGCAGCGGGAGATTGGTTTGCACTGTATGACGTTCGCATCGGGATTGCGTGCCGCATTGCGGGAAGATCCCGATGTGATATTGCTCGGAGAGCTGCGTGACAGCGAAACGATACGTCTGGCGCTGACGGCGGCAGAAACCGGGCATCTGGTGCTGGCAACATTACATACGCGTGGTGCGGCGCAGGCAGTTGAGCGACTGGTGGATTCATTTCCGGCGCAGGAAAAAGATCCCGTGCGTAATCAACTGGCCGGGAGCTTGCGGGCAGTGTTGTCACAAAAGCTGGAAGTGGATAAACAAGAAGGACGCGTGGCGCTGTTTGAATTGCTGATTAACACACCCGCGGTGGGGAATTTGATACGTGAAGGGAAAACCCACCAGTTACCGCATGTTATTCAAACTGGGCAACAAGTGGGGATGTTAACGTTTCAGCAGAGTTATCAGCAGCGGGTGAAAGAAGGGCGCTTGTGACGTTGCTGTGTCTAATACGAATTGTAAACATGCCCGATGCGCAAGCTTATCGGGCCTACAAGGGAAGCGTAACTTTGAATTCGCACTCACCGTAGGTTGGATAAGGCGTTTACGCCGCATCCAACATGAAACAACGAGCACATTGTCAGAAATCTGTGCGCTAGTAAATCGCCTTAATATCCCTGCTCGAAATAACTTTCGAGAATAATAACCGCAGAGGCAGAGTCGACTTTACCTTTGTTGAGCGCCCGATAGCCGCCCTGTTCGAACAGACCGGAGCGCGCTTCCACGGTGCTAAGCCGTTCATCATGGAGCTTAACTTCAACACCAAAACGGCCATGAATACGATTGGCGAATTTACGCGCCCGGGCAGTCAACGGTTGCTCGGTACCGTCCATATTCAGCGGCAAACCGACGATAATTTCGTCCGGTTGCCACTCTTTCAGTAAACGTTCGATGAGATTCCAGTCCGGCGTACCGTCCTGCGCTTTAATTGCGGGCAGTGGGCGAGCGGTGCCGGTAATGCGTTGTCCGACCGCTACGCCAATGCTTTTAGTGCCGAAATCGAAGGCGAGTAAGGTTCCACTCATCAGGCATGCCCTGCCACACCAGGCATGGTGAGAATATCCACACCAATCAGTTTTGCCGCATCGCGCCAGCGGTCGGCAATCGGCGTTTTGAACAGAATATTCAGATCTGCCGGGGCCGTTAGCCACGCGTTATCGAGAATTTCTTGTTCCAGTTGACCTTTCTCCCAGGAGGCATAACCCAGCGCCACCAATACGTCAGACGGTTGTTTATCGGTGCCGAGCGTTTCCAGCACATCGCGGGAAGTGGTCATCACAGTGTTGTCTGAAATGCGAATGCTGGAAGCAAAATTGGAGGGTGGAGTATGCAAAATAAACCCGCGATCTTCCGCCAGCGGACCGCCGAGCATAACCGGTTTATCCAGACGGATTGATTCATCACGCGGCTCCGGCGTGATCTTCAGCTTTTCCAGAATCCCTTCAATTTTGAGATTTTCCAGCGGCTTGTTGACGATGATCCCCATTGCACCATTGGTATTATGTTCGCAAATGTAGACCACGGAACGACGGAAAATCGGATCCTGGAGAGCAGGCATGGCAATAAGAAAGTGATGCTGTAAATTCATTGTCAGAGGTTCTGTTTCCTGGTTCAAAAAAGCAACAGCGCCCAGTATGCGTGGAAAGAAGGGCGCTGTCACTCAGAGTCTCAACGAGATCCTTCTCGCTAAGGTGGGTTACTGCTGCTGTAAACGTGCTTCGATGGCATCCATTAACATACCGGTGATCGACACCGGAAACTCTGCTTCAATCTCACGAATACAGGTTGGGCTGGTGACGTTAATTTCAGTCAGACGGTCGCCGATGATATCCAGACCAACAAAAATCAGCCCTTTTTCTTTCAGCGTCGGTCCGATCTGACGGGCGATTTTCCAGTCACTTTCCGTCAGCGGACGAGGTTCCCCGCGACCACCGGCAGCCAGGTTACCACGGGTTTCGCCGCCTTGCGGAATACGCGCCAGGCAGTACGGCACCGGTTCGCCATCCACCACCAACACGCGTTTGTCGCCATCTTTAATGGCTGGCAGGTAATTTTGCGCCATGCAGTAGCGAGTGCCATGCTCAGTCAGGGTTTCGGCAATCACGCCGAGGTTTGGATCGCCTTCTTTCACGCGGAAAATCGACGCGCCGCCCATACCGTCAAGCGGCTTAAGAATGATGTCGCTGTGTTTCTCCCAGAACGCTTTCAGCTGTGCTTTATTGCGCGTAACCAGCGTTTCTGGCGTTAAGTCAGAGAACCAGGCGGTAAACAGTTTCTCGTTACAGTCGCGCAGGCTTTGCGGCTTGTTAACGATCAGCGTCCCTTTCTCTTCGGCACGTTCCAGAATATAGGTCGCGTAGATAAACTCGGTATCAAACGGCGGGTCTTTACGCATCAGGATCACATCGAGATCGGCCAGCGGCAGATCCTGTTCACCGACGAACGAAAACCACTCTTCGTAGTTCTGCTTCACGTTCAGCGTGCGGGTATGGGCGCGGGCTTCGCCATTGATCAGATACAGATCGCCCATCTCCATATAGTGAAGTTCGTAACCACGACGCTGTGCTTCCAGCAACATAGCGAAACTGGAATCTTTCTTGATGTTGATGTTTGCGATGGGGTCCATCACGATGCCGAGCTTGATCATTATTCTTCTCCGTTAGCCCAAATCGCCAAATCGTACTTGTAGCGCGGTAATGGCGGTGAGCGCAGTTGTCTCTGTACGCAAAACGCGAGGTCCCAACAGGATATCAGTAAATTGATAGCGAGCAGTCATGGCAATTTCATCTGCCGATAAACCGCCTTCCGGGCCAATCAGCAGGCGGACGCGTTCAACCGGTAACGGCAACGTATTGATGCTGTTACTGGCGCGCGGGTGAAGATTCAGTTTCAGTCCTTCATCCTGCTCTGCACACCAGGCTTCCAGATCCATCGCAGGACGGATTTCCGGTACCCGGTTACGACCACACTGCTCACAGGCAGCAATTGCAATCTTCTGCCACTGCTGGAGCTTCTTGTTCAGACGTTCACTATCCAGTTTAACGCCGCAGCGTTCAGAAAAAAGTGGCGTAATGAGGCTTACACCGAGTTCGATCGATTTCTGGATCGTAAATTCCATTTTTTCACCACGCGACATCACCTGACCGAGGTGAATATGTAGCGGAGATTCGCGATCGTCGATCTGGCCTTCCAACACCTTCACTTCCACGCTTTTTTTGCTGGCGCTGGTAATTTCGGCGTCAAAGACCTGGTTGCTGCCGTCAAATAATTGCAACGCCTGCCCCGGCCCCATACGCAGTACGCGCCCGATATGGTTGGCGGCATCTTCGCAAAGCGCGATGTGAGAATGGCTGGTCAGTGGTTCAGGATGATAAATGCGGGGGATACGCATAGTTAAAAATCCGCGTCGTCTCCCCACGCGGTTGTACGCGTGGGGTAGGGGTTAACAAAAAGAATCCCGCTAGTGTAGGTTAGCTCTTTCGCGCCTGGCAAGCGCGTTGCACATACGGGTTATGATTGCCCTGCACCTTCGCGATGCGTTCATCGCGCTCGCACTCCCAGTCGGTAACCGGATACATCTTGTCCCATGCGTTGAACAGCTGCGTTTGCTGGCGAGAGAGTGTCAGGTTGTACTGGTCACGCATATAGAAGTAGGTGCGCGCAATAGCGCCACGGGCACGGGCTGGTGGCTCGGCGGCTTTTTCTTTGAAATCGACCTTCATAGCGCATTGACCGTACTGGCCTTCGCCGCCATTCCACTGGCTGTACATAAAGTTGCCGCGATCGCCATTCACCTCGCCGACTGACGGTTGCAGGTTATGCATATCGCTTTCCATCTTGCGATAGACCGGATCTTTGGCACAGTTTTTACGTCCACCGTCCTGCCAGCACTGGCGCTGGTGACCGAACTGCCAGGCGGGAACAACGTGTTCCCACTCTACGCGGCTGGCGCGGTTTTCATTTTTGCGCACCTGATAGCCGCACGATTGCAGATCGACAACGCCTTTTTTGCCCTGCCAGTCAATTTTACATCCGCAGTAAAACGTACCCGGCGCGTCAGCGTGGATTTTTACCGCCGCGGCTTTCGCCTGAGAAAAACTATTAATACCTTCGGCCAACGTCGGGCCGGAAAATGCTGCGCTCAGTACCACCGCAGCAATAGACAAATAACGGTACATCACTTACTCCGTGTTAAAACGAGCCAGCAACGTAGCGAAAGTTGTTTTGGTATGCAATCAGCCAGATCAGGAAAGTTCCTGATAGTTCAGGTGATTATTTTGCAATCAGCTGTTCACCGCAATGTACACAGCGATAGATGGCCTCACCACGAACTACGCGATTATGACGGCGTACGGTAAGCTGATGCTCCTGGCACTTGCAGCGGTAGGGGAAGGTGTTGCGACGCACGGATTGCAGTTCGAACTGATGCGTACGACGGGCGGGAACGCCCAGCACGTTTTCCATCATCCACTTCCACTCTTTGCCATGTGGCGCTACGCGGCCGAAATGTTTCCATACCAGCAAATGTGCCAGTTCGTGCGGCACCACTTCTTCAATAAAGGCTTCACTGTTTTCCAACAGCAAAACGGGATTGAGGCGAATTTCATAGCTTTCCAGCCAGGCTGTTCCGGCAGAGGTTCCGCGCTGGGTGTAAGAGAGTTTTGGCTCCGGGTAGTTACGGCCTAGCTTCAGGTTGGCCTGGGCGAGTTTTTCCCGCAGGCGACGCATAACGGCCTGTTGGATGGCGATAGGGAGACGGGATGTTTTCATAGCGGCAGAGGATAGAGCGAAGAAAAGATGACTGCAAGAGGTGGCTTCCTCCGCGACGGGAGGAAGCCTGAGGAGATTAATCGTGAGCGCCGATTTCGCGCAGTTTACGACCTTTCATCAGATTACGTTCAATATGTTCCAGCGAAACGTGTTTGGTTTCCGGTACCAGCCACAATGTCAGCAGGATAAACAGTACGTTCAGAGCCGCATACACCCAGAAGGTGTTGGCGTTACCCAGCGTGTTGAGCATGGTCAGGAACGTTGCGCCAACGATCATGTTGGCAATCCAGTTGGTGGCGGTGGAGCAGGTGATGCCAAAATCGCGGCCTTTCAGCGGCTGAATTTCGGAGCACAGTACCCAAATCAGCGGACCGGCACTCATGGCAAAGCCGACAATAAACATCAACAGCATGGCGATGGCGAAATACTGCGCTGACGGAGAGTGGATACCGATATGCATCATTGTACCGAGTATGCCCATGCCAGCAGCCATCACCAGGAAGCCCAGCGTTAGCGTTGGTTTACGTCCCCAGCGGTCAACAAGGCCGATTGCGATAAAGGTGGCGAGTACGTTGGTGAGACCGACGATCACTGTCCCCCACATTTGCTCGGTGGTGTTGGTATAACCCGCCAGTTCGAAGATTTTCGGCGCGTAATACATGATGACGTTCATCCCGGTGAATTGCTGCATTACCTGTAACAGTACGCCAAGGAACACCGCGCGGCGGAAGTTGCTGTTCTCTTTAAACAGCGCCCAGCCACTCTGTTTAACCTGCAAACTTTCACGGATTTCATCCAGTTCGCGTTTCGCTTCCGCGCTGGTGTCGCGCAGGCGCAGCAGCACGCGCTCGGCATCAACAAAACGGCGTTTGGCGGCAAACCAACGTGGGCTGTCTGGCAGGAAGAAAACACCAATCAGCAGCAAAATTGCCGGGATGATAATCACACCCAGCATCCAGCGCCATGCACCAGTGTAGCTAAAGGCGGTATCAGAAAGATAAGCACCGAGGATCCCGATAGTGATCATCAACTGATACATCGAGATCATACTGCCGCGAATTTTTTCCGGCGCAATTTCAGAGAGATACAGCGGTGCGGTATAAGAGGCCACACCCACCGCCAGCCCCAGCAGAACGCGGGAAAGAATCAGTACTTCAACGTTTGGCGCAGCCGCAGAGAACAGTGAACCGGCAACAAACAGAATTGCGCCGATCATCAGGCTCTTTTTGCGCCCGAGTTTAAAGGAGAGCCAGCCGCTACCCACCGCACCGACTGCCGCACCGAACATCATGGAGCTTACGACCCATTCTTGTGTGTGTGAAGTAATCTGGAATTCATCAGCAATAAACGGTAGTGCGCCAGCAATTACACCGATATCCAGGCCAAAGAGTAATCCCGCCAGAGCGGCAAGGAAGCAGACGAAAAACGTCATTGCCTTGTTTGACCGCCCCTGTTTTTTAGCGTCAGGCATGATGCCCTCCAAAATGGTTATTTTTTATTGTGAATTAAGATAGGTGAGTACGACGTAAAAAGATGTGAAGCAAATCACATCAGTGTAATCGCTTACACTAACATTTATCTTAGTTATGATTTAAGTGCATGAAAATAATTGAGTTATATCATCATAGATTAAACGCAGTTATCTGCAATTAAGACTTTACTGAAAAGAAATGTAACAGCTGTGAAAACTGAATAATAATATGAAAATATTACAAATATTTGGCTGGTGTGGTGGGTGTAATCGGTTTCAGTCGTGGTGATGATTTGAGGGTAAAACGTGTTCAGGAAGAATGATGTTATTGTGCAGGCGGTTTTTTTTTGCCGGATGCGGCGTGAACGCCTTATCCACTTACATGTGACAGCGGTTGTGGGCCTGATAAGCGTAGCGCATCAGGCATTTCTCTGGAAAAGAAAAAGGCCAGCGCGAAGCTGGCCTTTGAAAGCAGGTGAAGAAAGATTACTTCAGACCGGCAGCATCGCGCAGCAGCTGCGCTTTGTCAGTTTTTTCCCACGGGAAATGTTCACGACCAAAGTGACCGTATGCTGCGGTTTCTTTGTAGATCGGGTGCAGCAGATCCAGCATCTGAATCAGACCGTATGGACGCAGGTCAAAGAACTCACGTACCAGCAGGGTCAGCTGCTCAGAAGGCACTTTCTCGGTACCGAAAGTTTCCACCATGATGGAGGTCGGTTCAGCCACGCCGATTGCGTAGGAAACCTGAATTTCACAACGATCGGCCAGGCCAGCAGCAACGATGTTTTTCGCGACATAACGTGCTGCGTATGCTGCGGAACGGTCCACTTTTGATGGATCCTTACCAGAGAACGCACCACCACCGTGACGTGCCATGCCGCCGTAGGTATCAACGATAATTTTACGACCAGTCAGACCGCAGTCACCCATCGGGCCGCCAATAACAAAACGTCCGGTCGGGTTGATGAAGAACTTGGTTGCGGAAGTCAGCCATTCTGCGGGCAGAATCGGCTTGATGATCTCTTCCATTACCGCTTCTTGCAGCGATTTCTGGTCGATCTCTTCAGAGTGCTGAGTGGAAAGTACTACAGCATCGATACCAACGATTTTGCCGTCGTCATACTGGAAAGTCACCTGGCTTTTCGCGTCCGGGCGCAGCCACGGCAGAGTGCCGTTTTTACGTACTTCAGCCTGACGCTGAACCAGACGGTGTGCATAGGTGATAGGCGCTGGCATCAGCACGTCGGTTTCATTGGTTGCGTAGCCAAACATCAGGCCCTGGTCGCCCGCGCCCTGTTCCAGCGGATCGGCACGGTCGACGCCCTGGTTGATATCAGGGGACTGTTTACCGATAGCGCTCAGGACCGCACAGGAGTTAGCGTCAAAGCCCATGTCGGAATGCACATAGCCAATTTCGCGAACGGTGTTACGGGTGATCTCTTCGATGTCTACCCAGGCGCTGGTGGTGATTTCACCGCCAACTAAAACCATGCCGGTTTTTACGTAGGTTTCGCAAGCAACACGTGCTTTCGGATCCTGTTCGAGGATCGCGTCTAAAACGGCATCAGAGATTTGGTCAGCAATTTTGTCAGGATGCCCTTCAGAGACGGACTCGGACGTAAAAAGGTGTTTTGCCATATTTAATATCACCTAAAGAGAATTTGGTTAGCTCAAACTGTTGTGTGGATTTTCTGTGGTAGCGGATCCTACCACGACTCTGCAGGTTAAAAACACTGGCAGTCTGAGTGTTAATCGGTATGGATGGATTAACATCTGGATGGCTATTTTAGGTCAATTCTTCACCCGATTTCCACTTTTTTTTGAATCGTGTCTCATTCTGTTAAAAACGTGGCTGGAAATTTTTCCTGACAATGCTGGCATTCTGAGTATTTATCTTTTGCAATTTTCTGCCATTGTGGGGTATAAAACGCGGCGCGCGGCTTAAATAAAAAGCACACGACGTTTCTTTCGTGTTGCCACTTCCAGCCGGGTTGAAATCAGAGTTTTGGCTTGTGGGTTCGTCTTAACAGGCGGCCGTGGAGGTGATACGAAATAATGAACCGTTGTCTGCTGCTTAACCTGTCTCACCGTTCTGGTGAAGATTCGTTCCCCGCACTCTGCATCTCTGCTTTGCATACCTGCCGATGTTATACCCATCTCGGCGCTTCTCAGGATTCAAGAGCTGGTTACAGTTACTGAGGACTGAACAAGGGCGCTCTTGTAAAAACAAGAGTTTTCTCGTGGTTTCGCCGAACTGTCACACTTACGTTCGGTTATGTGTTTAATAATGTTATGAAAAAGAAACCGGTT
Organism: Escherichia sp. KS167_9B; assembly: GCF_030295215.1. Classification (NCBI taxonomy): domain Bacteria; kingdom Pseudomonadati; phylum Pseudomonadota; class Gammaproteobacteria; order Enterobacterales; family Enterobacteriaceae; genus Escherichia; species Escherichia sp. KS167_9B. Next base: position 3,614,133 of record NZ_AP025754.1, on the reverse strand, counting down.
GCGCAGTCGGAGCGTCAGCATACTTTGCTGGAAAATCCGTGTGCTTATGGGTTGTTATCGCAGTCCCAGGCTGCGATAGTCGTTAACTGTTTTACACTTAATAAAATAATTTGAGGTTCGCTATGTCTGACGACATGTCTATGAGTTTGCCTTCGTCAGCGGGCGAACACGGTGTACTACGCTCCATGCAGGAGGTTGCAATGAGCTCCCAGGAAGCCAGCAAGATGCTGCGTACTTACAATATTGCCTGGTGGGGCAATAACTACTATGACGTTAACGAGCTGGGCCACATTAGCGTGTGCCCGGACCCGGACGTCCCGGAAGCTCGCGTCGATCTCGCGCAGTTAGTGAAAACTCGTGAAGCACAGGGTCAGCGTCTGCCTGCACTGTTCTGTTTCCCACAGATCCTGCAGCACCGTTTGCGTTCCATTAACGCCGCGTTCAAACGTGCGCGGGAATCCTACGGCTATAACGGCGATTACTTCCTCGTTTATCCGATCAAAGTTAACCAGCACCGCCGCGTGATTGAATCCCTGATTCATTCGGGCGAACTGCTGGGCCTGGAAGCCGGTTCCAAAGCTGAGTTGATGGCGGTACTGGCGCATGCTGGCATGACCCGTAGCGTCATCGTCTGCAATGGTTATAAAGACCGCGAATATATCCGCCTGGCATTAATTGGCGAGAAGATGGGCCATAAGGTCTATCTGGTCATTGAGAAGATGTCAGAAATCGCCATTGTGCTGGATGAAGCAGAACGTCTGAATGTCGTTCCTCGTCTGGGCGTGCGCGCGCGTCTGGCGTCTCAAGGTTCTGGCAAATGGCAGTCTTCTGGCGGGGAAAAATCGAAGTTCGGCCTGGCGGCGACTCAGGTACTGCAACTGGTTGAAACCCTGCGTGAAGCCGGACGTCTCGACAGCCTGCAACTGCTGCACTTCCACCTCGGTTCGCAGATGGCGAATATTCGCGATATCGCCACGGGCGTTCGTGAATCCGCGCGTTTCTATGTGGAACTGCACAAGCTGGGCGTCAATATTCAGTGCTTTGATGTCGGCGGCGGTCTGGGTGTGGACTATGAAGGTACTCGTTCGCAGTCCGACTGTTCAGTGAATTACGGCCTCAATGAATACGCCAACAACATCATTTGGGCGATTGGCGATGCGTGTGAAGAAAATGGTCTGCCGCATCCGACAGTAATCACCGAATCAGGTCGTGCGGTGACTGCGCATCACACCGTGCTGGTGTCGAATATCATCGGCGTGGAACGTAACGAATACACGATGCCGACCGCGCCAGCAGAAGACGCGCCGCGCGCGCTGCAAAGCATGTGGGAAACCTGGCAGGAGATGCACGAACCGGGAACTCGCCGTTCTCTGCGTGAGTGGTTACATGACAGCCAGATGGACTTGCACGACATTCATATCGGCTATTCTTCGGGCACTTACAACCTGCAAGAACGCGCGTGGGCTGAGCAGCTTTATCTGAGCATGTGTCATGAAGTGCAAAAGCAGCTGGATCCGCAAAACCGCGCACATCGCCCGATTATCGACGAATTGCAGGAACGTATGGCGGACAAAATGTACGTCAACTTCTCGCTGTTCCAGTCGATGCCGGACGCATGGGGGATCGACCAGTTGTTCCCGGTATTGCCGCTGGAAGGGCTGAATCAAGTTCCGGAGCGGCGCGCCGTGCTGCTGGATATTACCTGTGACTCTGACGGTGCCATCGACCACTATATCGATGGTGATGGTATTGCCACGACAATGCCTATGCCGGAGTACGATCCAGAGAATCCGCCGATGCTCGGTTTCTTTATGGTCGGCGCATATCAGGAGATCCTCGGCAACATGCACAACCTGTTTGGTGATACCGAAGCGGTTGATGTGTTCGTCTTCCCTGATGGTAGCGTAGAAGTGGAACTGTCTGACGAAGGCGATACCGTGGCGGACATGCTGCAATATGTACAGCTCGATCCGAAAACGCTGTTAACCCAGTTCCGTGATCAAGTGAAGAAAACCGATCTTGATGCTGAACTGCAACAACAGTTCCTGGAAGAGTTCGAGGCAGGTTTGTACGGTTATACCTATCTTGAAGATGAATAATTAAGATTATTCCGCTATCGGGTCGATTTATTTACGTAAATCGGCCCGCTTTCTTTTTATATATTCTTAAAAATAATTTAGCTGCTTTCCTTATTGAATAATCTCCCTACAATCGCTGCATTAATTAAATGCAGAGGGAACGGTTATGAAAAAATGGAAAGTACGTAGCGCGTTGGTGGCATTAGTCGTGCTGCTGGCCGGTTGTTCCAGTAATGCGCAGTATAATAGCAGTGCATCGGGCAATGTCGGCACCGCCTGGGGTGGGGATGTGCACTCAACGGTTCAGGGCGTATCTGCTGAACGAGCCTGGCGCGATCCGGCAGAGATGATCGTTATTAGTTATTCGACTAATGTTCCTTCCGGCTACGACCGCGTTTATAGCATTCGTATTAACGAACTTGAATATGCTATTCGCGATGGTAATTTTAATTCTCTACCTATTACGCGGGTTTATAATTCATCAGGTAAAGAACTACGCTATATAGTCCATGCCAGAGTAGGAATGAATTACCAATTATATGTCCGCAATTACAGTCGTAACACCAACTACGAGATCGTTGCGACAGTTGATGGCCTGGATGTTCTCAATGGTAAACAAGGTTCCCTGAATAACAACGGCTATATTGTGAATGCCGGGGATTCGTTGGCGATTAAAGGATTCCGCAAAGATAAACATACCGAAGCGGCTTTTCAGTTCGCCAACGTTGCGGATTCCTACGCAGCCAATTCGGCGCAAGGCGATGTGCGTAATACCGGTGTAATCGGCTTTGCCGCCTTTGAATTACAAGGCCCAGCGCAAAACGCGCTGCCACCGTGCTCTGGACAAGCGTTTCCGGCGGACAACAATGGCTATGCGCCGCCACCGTGTCGGAAATAGTAACCTCGCTTGATGCCTCGCCCATTTAAGGCGATAATTAGCACAAAATTGTGTTTCGCAAATCCAACCCTTCCTCGTCGGGCCTAACGACGCGGAAGGGTTTTTTTATATCGACTTTGTAATAGGAGTCCACCCATGAGCACCTTAGGTCATCAATACGATAACTCACTGGTTTCCAACGCCTTTGGTTTTTTACGCCTGCCGATGAACTTCCAGCCGTATGACAGCGATGCTGACTGGGTAATTACCGGCGTGCCGTTCGATATGGCCACTTCTGGTCGTGCGGGTGGACGCCACGGTCCAGCGGCGATCCGTCAGGTTTCGACGAATCTGGCCTGGGAACACAACCGCTTCCCGTGGAATTTCGACATGCGCGAGCGTCTGAACGTGGTGGACTGCGGCGATCTGGTGTATGCCTTCGGCGATGCTCGTGAGATGAGCGAGAAGCTGCAGGCGCATGCCGAAAAGCTGCTGGCTGCCGGTAAGCGTATGCTCTCCTTCGGTGGTGACCACTTTGTTACCCTGCCGCTGCTGCGTGCTCATGCGAAGCATTTCGGCAAAATGGCGCTGGTACACTTTGACGCCCACACCGATACCTATGCGAACGGTTGTGAATTTGACCACGGCACCATGTTCTATACCGCGCCGAAAGAAGGTCTGATCGACCCGAATCACTCCGTACAGATTGGTATTCGTACCGAGTTTGATAAAGACAACGGCTTTACCGTACTGGACGCCTGCCAGGTGAACGATCGCAGCGTGGATGACGTTATCGCCCAGGTGAAACAGATTGTAGGTGATATGCCAGTTTACCTGACCTTTGATATCGACTGCCTGGATCCTGCTTTCGCGCCGGGCACCGGTACGCCGGTGATCGGCGGCCTGACCTCCGATCGCGCCATTAAACTGGTACGTGGCCTGAAAGATCTCAACATTGTTGGGATGGACGTAGTGGAAGTGGCTCCGGCATACGATCAGTCGGAAATCACCGCTCTGGCAGCAGCGACGCTGGCGCTGGAGATGCTGTATATTCAGGCGGCGAAAAAGGGCGAGTAAGCGCCAGATGCGATGTCGCCCGTAGGCCGGATAAGATGCGTCAGCATCGCATCCGGCATTGCGGACAGGGTAACAAATGTGCCATTCATGTCAGATGCGGCGTGAACGCCTTATCTGACCTACGTTCGGCACCACCAGGCTTTACTTAACCCCATCCGCGCTCATACGATCGCGAATATGCTGGGCGCGCTCGGCGGATGCCGGATGGTCGTCAAACATTGAGCTTTGGCGGCCTTCTTCCAGTTTCGCCAGTTTTTCAAAGCTGGTGGCAAGACCAGCCGGGCTGATGCCGCGTTGGCGCAGAAGATCGTAAGAATAATCATCGGCTTCTGCTTCCTGGCGCTGGGAGAATTGCGAATTGACTAATTTCTCGCCCAGATCACCAAGCTGTGATTGCGATAAACTGCCGACAATCCCGCCCGCAGAGGCCGCAGCTACTCGCACGGCATTTGTACCAAGTGCCACCTGCATCCCTTTCTTCACATGGCCTAACGCCACGTGCCCCATCTCGTGACCGATCACCGCTTCGACTTCGTTATCCGTCATCATATCCATTAGCCCGCTATAGACGCGGATACAGCCGTTAGCCATTGCAAAGGCGTTCACATCCTTCGCCATATACACTTTGTAATTCACCGGCTGACCGTTGATATTGTTGCCTAGCGCATTGGCAATAGTTGTCAGACGTTTAGCGTATTCGCTATTGGCTGGCGCAATCGTCGCCTTGCTGTCCATCTCCTGACATGCCTGATCGCTCAGGGCTTTCACCTGCGCATCACTCAAACTGTAAGCCTGAAAAGCTTCCGCTCCTGATGAGAGCAGTCCGTTGGAGTCCATATTCTGGCAACCGGTCAGTACCGTTGCCACGCTCATTGCTACCAATAAGGCGCGAATTTTCATGTTTTCTCTTCCGCACAAGGTCAGGATTATTCTAAAAATGCACCGTTTGCAGGTGAATCGATGCTCAGTCTCAGTATAAGGAAAAGCGCAGCGGACGGGCGAGTAGATTGCGCAACATGCGAGCATGATCCAGAGATTTCTGAAGCGGTAAAAGGATGTTCCATGTACATGACGCGCGGCTTGCGGTAAATTGTTGGCAAATTTTCCGGCGTAGCCCAAAACGCGCTGTCGTCAAGTCGTTAAGGGCGTGCCCTTCATCATCCGATCTGGAGTCAAAATGTCCTCACGTAAAGAGCTTGCCAATGCTATTCGTGCGCTGAGCATGGACGCAGTACAGAAAGCCAAATCCGGTCACCCGGGTGCCCCTATGGGTATGGCTGACATTGCCGAAGTCCTGTGGCGTGATTTCCTGAAACACAACCCGCAGAATCCGTCCTGGGCTGACCGTGACCGCTTCGTGCTGTCCAACGGCCACGGCTCCATGCTGATCTACAGCCTGCTGCACCTCACCGGTTACGATCTGCCGATGGAAGAACTGAAAAACTTCCGTCAACTGCATTCCAAAACTCCGGGCCACCCGGAAGTGGGTTACACCGCTGGTGTGGAAACCACTACAGGTCCGCTGGGCCAGGGTATTGCCAATGCAGTCGGTATGGCGATTGCAGAAAAAACGCTGGCGGCGCAGTTTAACCGTCCAGGTCACGACATTGTCGACCACTACACCTACGCCTTCATGGGCGACGGCTGCATGATGGAAGGCATCTCCCATGAAGTTTGCTCTCTGGCGGGTACGCTGAAGCTGGGTAAACTGATTGCGTTCTACGATGACAACGGTATCTCTATCGATGGTCACGTTGAAGGCTGGTTCACCGACGACACCGCAATGCGTTTCGAAGCTTACGGCTGGCACGTTATTCGCGGCATCGACGGTCATGACGCGGCATCCATCAAACGCGCAGTAGAAGAAGCGCGCGCAGTGACTGACAAACCGTCCCTGCTGATGTGCAAAACCATCATCGGTTTCGGTTCACCGAACAAAGCCGGTACGCACGACTCCCACGGTGCGCCGCTGGGCGACGCTGAAATTGCCCTGACCCGCGAACAGCTGGGCTGGAAATATGCACCGTTCGAAATCCCGTCTGAAATCTATGCTCAGTGGGATGCGAAAGAAGCAGGCCAGGCGAAAGAATCCGCATGGAACGAGAAATTCGCTGCTTACGCCAAAGCTTATCCGCAGGAAGCCGCTGAATTTACCCGCCGTATGAAAGGCGAAATGCCGTCTGACTTCGATGCCAAAGCGAAAGAATTCATCGCTAAACTGCAGGCTAATCCGGCGAAAATCGCCAGCCGTAAAGCGTCTCAGAATGCGATTGAAGCGTTCGGCCCGCTGTTGCCGGAATTCCTCGGCGGCTCTGCTGACCTGGCACCGTCTAACCTGACCCTGTGGTCTGGTTCTAAAGCAATCAACGAAGATGCTGCGGGTAATTACATCCACTACGGTGTTCGCGAGTTCGGTATGACCGCGATTGCTAACGGTATCTCCCTGCACGGTGGCTTCCTGCCGTACACCTCCACCTTCCTGATGTTCGTGGAATACGCACGTAACGCCGTACGTATGGCTGCGCTGATGAAACAGCGTCAGGTGATGGTTTACACCCACGACTCCATCGGTCTGGGCGAAGATGGCCCGACTCACCAGCCGGTAGAGCAGGTCGCTTCTCTGCGCGTGACCCCGAACATGTCCACATGGCGTCCGTGTGACCAGGTTGAATCCGCGGTCGCGTGGAAATACGGCGTTGAGCGTCAGGACGGCCCGACTGCGCTTATCCTCTCCCGTCAGAACCTGGCGCAGCAGGAACGTACTGAAGAGCAGCTGGCAAACATCGCGCGCGGTGGTTATGTGCTGAAAGACTGTGCCGGTCAGCCGGAACTGATCTTCATCGCTACCGGTTCTGAAGTTGAACTGGCGGTTGCTGCCTACGAAAAACTGACTGCTGAAGGCGTGAAAGCGCGCGTGGTTTCCATGCCGTCTACCGACGCATTCGACAAGCAGGATGCGGCTTACCGTGAGTCTGTACTGCCGAAAGCGGTTACTGCACGCGTTGCGGTGGAAGCTGGCATTGCTGACTACTGGTACAAGTATGTTGGCCTGAACGGTGCTATCGTCGGCATGACCACCTTCGGTGAATCTGCTCCGGCAGAGCTGCTGTTTGAAGAGTTCGGCTTCACCGTTGACAACGTTGTTGCGAAAGCAAAAGAACTGCTGTAATCGGTAAGATGCTTTGTGAGAAGGGCCGCGAAAGCGGCCCTTTTTTTACTTAGTAGAGATAAACGGAACTGTACTGCCGGGGATCATGGTATCGGGTAGCTTACCGTCCCAACGCTCAGCAGTGGTGAGGGCAACAAGTCCGGGATTATCCCGCAGAGCTTCACCGCGCAGGCGGATCGCTTCTGCTTCAGCCGCACTTTTTAAACGAATAGTTTCAGCCTCTGCCGCGCCTCTTACGCGAATAGTCTCAGCTTCTGCTTTGGCTGCCGCCAGTTTACTGTCTGCTTCTGCCTGGGCCTGAGTTACCGCTATTTGCGCCTGGATTTTCTCTGTTTCCAGATTTTGCTTACGTGTGGCAATGGCGACTTCTGCTTTCATTCGATCTTCAATCGATTTTTCATAAGCGTCAGAAAAATCAATATTTTCAATCTGGACACCATCAATCACCACCGGGCCAACAACGGCTTTACGCATTGCATTTTGCAGATCCTGAACCAGTTTTGTACGATCCTGTACCGCGCTGATGGCGGTATATTGGCCGAAAACGTTCTCCAGTTGAGTTGGCAACTGACGGACAATCAGACGATCTTTTAATGCTTCAATGGTGTTGTAGGTGGTATAAACCGCGCCTGCTTCTGAAGGTTTAATGTGGAAGCTGACTGATACTGTCATTTGTGCCGGTTGCTGGTCGCGGCTGTAGGCCTGTAATCCCTGATAAACCACAGCCTGATTACGCGTGGAAATTTTCTCTACGCTTTCCATAAAAGGGATCTTAAAACCCAGACCCGGCTCGGCAACTTTTACGATTTTTCCGTAGCGCAGCAAAATGCCGCGTTCACCTTCATTAACGGTGTAATACGAGAGAAATGGCAGCACAACCACGGTAAGCACGCCAATGGCGATAGCAATAGATTTTTGTGGGCGAAATGAGGTTATTGAAACAGGTGCTTTCATGAGAATCTTCCTTGAGTAAAGCGTGGGAATATGTCACATGAGGTGAGGAGAAAACAGCCAACAGGTGAGAATTCAGAATCTATAAAGGGGGAGAGCGAAAAACATCGGCTAAAAAAGTATGTTTTCGAACATTCAATAGATAAATAGAGATATGCATCACAAATACATAGGCAGATAAAACATTGGTTTTGTGATAAACATAGCAAACACAAACTTGACTTTATAAGTATAAATTTCATGTTGTTGTTATTTAACATTTTATTATTTTGGTTCATGTTTTTTTTCTTCTCGCGTGCCCAATTGCTTTCATTAAATCGCACGAGTATTTTATTTTTACCGCCGGACGGTACCCTAAAAATAAAATAAGGATAATTTATGCGGCTTATTGATTATTTTCCAGAATCATCAATCTCAGTTATACATTCAGCAAAAGATTGGCAGGAAGCTATCAATTTCTCGATGGCATCATTGCTGGATAAAAACTATATCAGCGAGAATTACATTCAGGCTATTAAAGATTCCACCATTAACAATGGCCCTTATTATATTCTCGCACCAGGCGTGGCAATGCCTCATGCGCGACCGGAATGTGGGGCGCTTAAAACCGGGATGTCTTTGACGTTACTTAAACCAGGCGTTTATTTTCCGGGGAATGACGAACCGATTAAATTACTTATCGGTCTTTCTGCTGCCGATGCCGATTCGCACATTGGTGCTATTCAGGCGTTAAGTGAATTGCTGTGCGAAGAAGAAATACTTGAACAACTCTTAACTGCAACATCAGAAAAACAATTAGCGGACATTATCAGCCGCGAATAATGACTCTCTCCTCTACAGGATAATATTATGGAAAACAAGTCTGCTCGTGCAAAGGTCCAGGCTTTTGGGGGCTTTTTGACGGCAATGGTCATCCCCAATATTGGTGCTTTTATTGCCTGGGGTTTTATTACTGCATTATTTATTCCTACTGGTTGGCTGCCTAACGAACATTTCGCCAAAATTGTCGGCCCGATGATTACCTATTTATTGCCCGTAATGATTGGTTCTACCGGTGGCCATTTAGTCGGCGGTAAACGCGGCGCAGTCATGGGCGGAATAGGGACAATTGGTGTAATCGTCGGCGCAGAAATCCCGATGTTCCTTGGTTCAATGATCATGGGACCGTTAGGTGGGCTGGTCATAAAATATGTCGATAAGGCACTGGAAAAACGCATACCTGCTGGTTTTGAGATGGTTATCAATAACTTCTCATTAGGTATCACCGGGATGCTCCTTTGTCTGCTGGGTTTTGAAGTAATCGGCCCGGCGGTGTTAATTGCCAATACTTTCGTCAAAGAGTGTATTGAGGCGCTGGTACATGCGGGCTATCTGCCTTTGCTGTCAGTCATCAATGAACCGGCGAAAGTGCTTTTCCTCAATAACGCGATAGATCAGGGCGTCTATTACCCGTTGGGGATGCAACAGGCTTCAGTTAACGGTAAATCCATCTTCTTTATGGTGGCGTCCAACCCTGGGCCTGGCTTAGGACTGCTGCTGGCGTTTACTTTGTTTGGTAAAGGGATGAGTAAACGTTCTGCGCCCGGGGCGATGATTATTCACTTCCTCGGTGGGATCCACGAACTGTATTTCCCGTATGTGCTGATGAAGCCGCTGACCATTATTGCCATGATTGCCGGCGGTATGTCTGGCACCTGGATGTTTAACTTACTGGACGGTGGTCTGGTGGCTGGTCCAAGTCCGGGGTCTATCTTTGCTTACCTTGCACTGACGCCGAAAGGCTCGTTCCTGGCGACAATTGCCGGTGTTACGGTAGGTACCCTGGTGTCCTTTGCTATCACTTCCGTAATACTGAAGATGGAAAAAACGGTGGAAACGGAGAGCGAAGATGAGTTTGTGCAGTCCGCCAATGCGGTTAAGGCGATGAAACAAGAAGGTACATTCTCGTTAAGCCGGGTTAAGCGTATCGCCTTTGTTTGCGATGCGGGAATGGGCTCCAGCGCGATGGGCGCAACCACCTTCCGTAAGCGCCTGGAAAAAGCGGGGCTGGCAATAGAAGTAAAACATTACGCGATAGAAAACGTGCCTGCAGATGTGGATATCGTCGTTACTCACGCTAGTCTGGAAGGGCGCGTGAAACGTGTGACGGATAAACCGCTGATATTGATTAATAACTATATTGGCGATCCCAAACTCGACACTTTATTTAATCAATTAACCGCTGAACATAAAAACTGATTGCCGAGGTAAAAATGAAAACCAAAGTTGCTGCTATTTATGGCAAGCGGGATGTCCGTCTGCGCGAATTTGAACTGCCCGAAATTACCGATAATGAACTGCTGGTGAGTGTAATTTCTGACAGTGTGTGTTTATCGACCTGGAAAGCGGCGTTACTCGGTAGCGAACATAAACGGGTGCCCGACGATTTAGAAAATCATCCGGTCATTACCGGGCATGAATGTGCCGGGATTATTGTTGAAGTGGGGAAAAATCTTACCGACAAATATAAAAAAGGCCAACGTTTTGTATTGCAACCGGCGATGGGGCTACCAAGCGGGTATTCTGCGGGATACAGCTACGAATATTTTGGCGGTAATGCTACCTATATGATTATTCCGGAGATCGCCATTAACCTGGGCTGCGTATTACCGTATCACGGATCTTATTTTGCTGCGGCGTCTCTGGCAGAGCCGATGTGCTGCATTATTGGCGCTTATCATGCCAATTATCACACCACGCAATATGTTTATGAGCATCGCATGGGCGTGAAACCTGGTGGCAATATTGCGCTGCTGGCGTGTGCTGGCCCGATGGGGATAGGCGCTATCGATTACGCTATTAACGGCGGCATACAACCGTCGCGGGTAGTGGTGGTCGATATCGACGACAAACGCCTGGCACAGGTGCAGAAGCTGCTGCCGGTGGAGCTGGCGGCCAGCAAAGGCATTGAGCTGATATATGTGAATACCAAAGGAATGGCCGATCCGGTACAGAAGCTGCGGGCGCTGACAGGAGATGCTGGGTTCGATGACATTTTTGTTTATGCGGCGGTGCCTGCTGTCGTTGAGATGGCTGACGAATTACTGGCGGAAGATGGCTGCCTGAACTTCTTTGCCGGGCCGACGGATAAAAACTTCAAAGTGCCGTTTAATTTCTACAACGTCCATTACAACAGCACGCACGTCGTCGGTACATCGGGTGGTTCAACGGACGATATGAAAGAGGCGATTGCCCTGAGCGCCACGGGGCAGTTGCAACCGTCGTTTATGGTGACGCATATCGGTGGCCTGGATGCAGTGCCAGAAACCGTTCTCAATTTACCGGATATCCCCGGTGGTAAAAAACTCATTTACAACGGCGTTACCATGCCGCTCACCGCCATTGCCGATTTTGCCGAAAAAGGTAAAACAGATCCGCTGTTTAAAGAGCTTGCGCGGCTGGTTGAGGAAACGCACGGCATCTGGAATGAACAGGCCGAGAAATATCTGCTGGCGCAATTTGGCGTTGATATCGGGGAGGCCGCGCAATGATGTCCCTGGCGTGGCCATTATTTCGCGTTACGGAGCAGGCAGCGTTGGCTGCCTGGCCGCAAACCGGATGTGGCAACAAAAATAAAATTGATGGCCTGGCGGTCACCGCGATGCGCCAGGCATTAAACGATGTCGCTTTTCGTGGGCGAGTGGTCATCGGCGAGGGAGAAATTGACCATGCGCCGATGCTGTGGATTGGCGAAGAGGTGGGCAAAGGCGATGGGCCAGAAGTCGATATCGCGGTTGACCCGATTGAAGGCACGCGGATGGTGGCGATGGGGCAGAGCAATGCGCTGGCGGTAATGGCTTTCGCCCCACGAGGCAGCCTGTTACACGCGCCCGATATGTATATGAAAAAGCTGGTCGTTAATCGGCTGGCGGCGGGCGCGATTGATCTGGCGTTACCCCTGGCGGACAACTTGCGCAATGTGGCGAAAGCGTTAGGCAAACCGCTGGACCAGCTACGTATGGTTACGCTGGATAAACCGCGCCTGAGAGCCGCAATTGAGGAAGCGACACAACTGGGCGTGAAGGTTTTTGCCCTGCCAGATGGCGATGTCGCCGCCAGCGTGCTGACCTGCTGGCAGGATAATCCTTACGACGTGATGTACACCATCGGCGGCGCGCCGGAAGGAGTTATTTCTGCCTGTGCTGTTAAAGCATTGGGTGGGGATATGCAGGCCGAGCTGATTGATTTTTGTCAGGCCAAAGGGGATTACACGGAAAATCGGCAGATTGCAGAACAGGAACGCCAGCGTTGCAAGGCAATGGGCGTTGACGTTAACCGTGTGTACTCGCTCGATGAACTGGTGAGGGGGAACGATATCCTCTTTAGCGCTACGGGCGTGACGGGCGGCGAGTTGGTGAATGGTATCCAACAGACGGCGAATGGGGTGCGGACGCAGACATTACTGATCGGCGGCGCGGACCAAACGTGTAATATAATAAACTCCCTGCATTGATGGTGATCTATCGGAAGACGAATGGCGACGCTGACAGAAGATGATGTGCTTGAGCAACTGGACGCACAGGACAATTTATTGTCATTTATGAAAACTGCATATGCCATTTTGCTCCAGGGGATACGCCAGTTTCTGCCGTCGCTGTTTGTCGATAATGATGAAGAGATCGTGGAATATGCAGTGAAGCCGTTACTCGCTCAAAGCGGCCCGCTTGACGATATTGATGTTGCGCTACGTTTGATTTTTGCGCTGGGGAAAATGGACAAATGGCTGTATGCCGATATCACGCACTTTTCCCAGTTCTGGCATTACCTGAATGAACAGGATGAAACGCCCGGATTTGCCGATGACATTACCTGGGATTTTATCAGCAACGTCAATAGCATAACCCGCAATGCGACGCTCTATGACGCGTTAAAAGCGATGAAGTTCGCTGATTTCGCCGTCTGGTCAGAGGTGCGTTTTAGTGGGATGGTCAAAACGGCGCTGACGCTGGCAGTAACGACCACCTTAAAGGAATTAACGCCGTGAAAATCGAACTGACGGTGAATGGATTGAAGGTACAGGCGCAGTACCCGAACGAAGAGATTGAAAATGTGCATAAACCGTTGCTGCGTATGCTGGCAGCCTTACAGACGGTAAATCCGCAGCGGCGTACCGTGGTTTTTCTTTGCGCTCCGCCGGGGACGGGTAAATCTACCCTAACCACTTTCTGGGAATATCTCGCGCAACAAGACCCGGAACTACCCGCTATTCAGACGCTGCCGATGGATGGTTTTCACCATTACAATAGCTGGCTGGACGCGCATCAATTGCGCCCCTTCAAAGGCGCACCAGAGACATTTGACGTTGCGAAACTGGCGGAAAATCTGCGCCAGGTCGTGGAAGGGGATTGTACGTGGCCGCAGTACGATCGACAAAAGCATGATCCTGTTGAAGATGTGTTGCACGTTACCGCACCACTCGTCATCGTCGAAGGAAACTGGTTGTTGCTGGATGACGAGAAGTGGCGGGCGTTGGCATCGTTCTGCGATTTTTCTGTTTTTATTCATGCCCCCGTTCAAATTCTGCGGGAACGCTTGATTAGTCGTAAAATTGCGGGGGGATTATCGCGGGATGAAGCCGAAGCTTTTTATGCCCGAACCGATGGTCCCAATGTCGAGCGTGTGCTGCTGAATAGTTGTCAGGCCAATCTGATATTAGAGATGACGGAAGAAGGCAGGTATAACTTCATAAGCTGACAATTTATTCCAGTTATTGTGCGGTTATTATTACGCCAGTCTGGAATAAAGCCTCCTGCAAGAAGGGAAGAAAGTGTGATACAAGTCAGATAATTGTCTTCTTTGACTGGACAATCATTCCTTTTATTCCACGTTTCGCTTATCCTAGCTGAAGCGTTTCAGTCGATTAAATGTTCGACAATTAACCAATCAGTCGCAGTTTGCGACAGGTAAGGTTTCCCCGGACGATTTGCTGGATTACTCTGTCTGGCAAATTTGCTCAGGGAAAACCTTGCAGGAGATCTATGACCGTACGCGTAGCGATAAATGGCTTCGGTCGCATCGGGCGTAATGTGGTTCGTGCTTTGTATGAATCCGGACGCCGGGCGGAAATTACCGTGGTGGCAATCAACGAACTGGCGGATGCTGCGGGCATGGCGCATTTGTTGAAATATGACACCAGTCATGGCCGTTTTGCATGGGAAGTACGACAGGAACGCGATCAACTTTTTGTTGGTGATGACGCCATCCGCGTATTGCACGAACGTTCACTGCAATCGCTCCCATGGCGTGAACTTGGCGTCGATGTGGTTCTTGACTGCACCGGCGTATATGGCTCCCGCGAGCATGGCGAAGCGCATATTGCCGCCGGGGCCAAAAAAGTGCTCTTTTCACATCCTGGCAGTAACGATCTCGACGCGACCGTGGTTTACGGCGTCAATCAGGATCAACTTCGTGCGGAACACCGCATCGTTTCTAACGCTTCCTGTACCACGAATTGCATAATTCCCGTCATCAAATTGTTAGATGATGCGTACGGTATTGAGTCCGGCACAGTGACCACAATTCACTCCGCCATGCACGATCAACAGGTTATTGATGCATACCATCCTGACCTGCGTCGCACCCGGGCAGCCAGCCAGTCGATCATTCCAGTCGATACTAAACTGGCCGCCGGTATCACACGATTTTTTCCGCAATTTAACGATCGCTTTGAAGCGATTGCGGTGCGTGTACCAACCATAAATGTGACGGCAATCGATTTAAGCGTGACGGTGAAGAAACCTGTAAAAGCCAATGAAGTCAACCTGTTGCTGCAAAAAGCAGCACAAGGTGCATTTCATGGTATAGTTGACTATACGGAATTGCCGTTGGTCTCTGTAGATTTTAACCACGATCCGCACAGTGCCATTGTCGATGGCACCCAAACCCGGGTCAGTGGCGCGCACCTGATCAAAACGTTGGTCTGGTGCGATAACGAATGGGGCTTTGCTAACCGAATGCTCGACACGACGTTAGCTATGGCTACTGTTGCTTTCAGGTAAGACGCAAGCAGCGTCTGCAAAACTTTTAGAATCAACGAGAGGATTCACCATGTCTGTAATTAAGATGACCGATCTGGATCTTGCTGGGAAACGTGTATTTATCCGTGCGGATCTGAACGTACCAGTAAAAGACGGGAAAGTAACCAGCGACGCGCGTATCCGTGCTTCTCTGCCGACCATCGAACTGGCCCTGAAACAAGGCGCGAAAGTGATGGTAACTTCCCACCTGGGTCGTCCTACCGAAGGCGAGTACAACGAAGAATTCTCTCTGCTGCCGGTTGTTAACTACCTGAAAGACAAACTGTCTAACCCGGTTCGTCTGGTTAAAGATTACCTCGACGGCGTTGACGTTGCTGAAGGTGAACTGGTTGTTCTGGAAAACGTTCGCTTCAACAAAGGCGAGAAGAAAGACGACGAAACCCTGTCCAAAAAATATGCTGCACTGTGTGACGTGTTCGTAATGGACGCATTCGGTACTGCTCACCGCGCGCAGGCTTCTACTCACGGTATCGGTAAATTCGCTGATGTTGCGTGCGCAGGCCCGCTGCTGGCAGCTGAACTGGACGCGCTGGGTAAAGCACTGAAAGAACCTGCTCGCCCGATGGTGGCTATCGTTGGTGGTTCTAAAGTATCTACCAAACTGACCGTTCTGGATTCCCTGTCCAAAATCGCTGACCAGCTGATCGTGGGTGGTGGTATCGCTAACACCTTTATCGCGGCACAAGGCCACGATGTGGGTAAATCCCTGTACGAAGCTGACCTGGTTGACGAAGCAAAACGTCTGCTGACCACCTGCAACATTCCGGTTCCGTCTGACGTTCGCGTAGCAACTGAGTTCTCTGAAACTGCACCGGCTACCCTGAAATCTGTTAACGATGTGAAAGCTGACGAGCAGATCCTGGATATCGGCGATGCTTCTGCGCAGGAACTGGCTGAAATCCTGAAGAATGCGAAAACCATTCTGTGGAACGGCCCGGTTGGCGTGTTCGAATTCCCGAACTTCCGCAAAGGTACTGAAATCGTGGCTAACGCTATCGCAGACAGCGAAGCGTTCTCCATCGCTGGTGGCGGTGACACTCTGGCAGCAATCGACCTGTTCGGCATTGCTGACAAAATCTCCTACATCTCCACTGGCGGCGGCGCATTCCTCGAATTCGTGGAAGGTAAAGTACTGCCTGCAGTAGCGATGCTCGAAGAGCGCGCTAAGAAGTAAAAAATCACAGGGCAGGGAAACCTGCCCTTGTTGCAGCGCGCTTTTAGAGCACGCATTTTTTCATACTCTAAATAATTCGAGTTGCAGGAAGGCGACAAGAGAGTGAATCCCCAGGAGCTTACATAAGTAAGTGACTGGGGTGAGCGAACGCAGACGCAGCACATGCAACTTGAAGTATGACGAGTATAAGGCCCGACGATACAGGACAAGAGACATGTCTAAGATTTTTGATTTCGTAAAACCTGGCGTAATCACTGGTGATGACGTACAGAAAGTTTTCCAGGTAGCAAAAGAAAACAACTTCGCACTGCCAGCAGTAAACTGCGTCGGTACTGACTCCATCAACGCCGTACTGGAAACCGCGGCTAAAGTTAAAGCGCCGGTTATCGTTCAGTTCTCCAACGGTGGTGCTTCCTTTATCGCTGGTAAAGGCGTGAAATCTGACGTTCCGCAGGGTGCTGCTATCCTGGGTGCGATCTCTGGTGCGCATCACGTTCACCAGATGGCTGAACACTATGGTGTTCCAGTGATCCTGCACACCGACCACTGCGCGAAAAAACTGCTGCCGTGGATCGACGGTCTGCTGGACGCGGGTGAAAAACACTTCGCAGCTACCGGTAAGCCGTTGTTCTCTTCTCACATGATCGACCTGTCTGAAGAATCTCTGCAAGAGAACATCGAAATCTGCTCTAAATACCTGGAGCGTATGTCCAAAATCGGCATGACTCTGGAAATCGAACTGGGTTGCACTGGTGGTGAAGAAGACGGCGTGGACAACAGCCACATGGACGCTTCTGCACTGTACACCCAGCCGGAAGACGTTGATTACGCATACACCGAGCTGAGCAAAATCAGCCCGCGCTTCACCATCGCAGCGTCCTTCGGTAACGTACACGGCGTATACAAGCCGGGTAACGTTGTTCTGACTCCGACCATCCTGCGTGACTCTCAGGAATATGTTTCTAAGAAACACAACCTGCCGCACAACAGCCTGAACTTCGTATTCCACGGCGGTTCCGGTTCTACTGCTCAGGAAATCAAAGACTCCGTAAGCTACGGCGTAGTGAAAATGAACATCGATACCGATACCCAATGGGCAACCTGGGAAGGTGTTCTGAACTACTACAAAGCGAACGAAGCTTATCTGCAGGGTCAGTTGGGCAACCCGAAAGGCGAAGATCAGCCGAACAAGAAATACTACGATCCGCGCGTATGGCTGCGTGCCGGTCAGACTTCGATGATCGCTCGTCTGGAAAAAGCATTCCAGGAACTGAACGCGATCGACGTTCTGTAAGATATTCCTTTCTGCTTATCTCAAGGCCCGCTCTGCGGGTCTTTTTTTCGCCAAAAGAAAAAATGCCTGATGCGCTACGCTTATCAGGCCTACACGTATCCTGCAATATACTGAATTTACAGGCTTTTGTAGGTCTGGTAAGGCGTTAAAGCCGCATCCAGTATGACAAATCGCACATTGCTATCTGTCTGAGGCCCGCTCTGCGGATCTTTTTTCACCAAAAGCAAGGTGATGCAGATGAGAAATCTGTGATCTATTTGGCAAAATTATGCTTTATTGTTTACCCTTGTCAGACTGCCCGTCATAAGGCGGCGGAGTGTATTTCTCCATTTTGAGTCAGTTGAAAAGGAATATTGAATGGAAGATTTGAATGTTGTCGATAGCATAAACGGCGCGGGGAGCTGGCTGGTGGCTAACCAGGCGCTGCTGCTAAGTTATGCAGTAAACATCGTGGCGGCACTCGCGATCATCATCGTTGGTTTGATTATCGCGCGGATGATTTCCAACGCGGTGAATCGCCTGATGATCTCCCGTAAAATCGATGCCACCGTTGCTGATTTTCTTTCTGCATTAGTCCGTTACGGAATTATCGCCTTTACGCTAATCGCTGCACTGGGCCGCGTGGGCGTACAAACAGCGTCAGTCATTGCTGTACTCGGTGCCGCAGGCTTAGCTGTTGGTCTGGCTTTGCAGGGGTCACTGTCTAACCTGGCCGCTGGCGTGTTACTGGTCATGTTCCGCCCGTTCCGTGCCGGAGAATATGTTGACCTCGGCGGCGTAGCCGGTACTGTGCTGAGCGTGCAGATTTTCTCCACCACCATGCGTACTGCAGACGGTAAAATTATCGTTATTCCGAACGGTAAAATTATTGCCGGGAATATTATTAACTTCTCCCGCGAGCCAGTTCGCCGTAACGAATTTATTATTGGCGTGGCGTATGATTCCGATATCGATCAGGTTAAGCAGATCCTGACCAATATTATCCAGTCTGAAGACCGCATTTTGAAAGATCGCGAAATGACTGTGCGTCTGAACGAACTTGGCGCATCGTCGATTAATTTCGTGGTCCGCGTCTGGAGCAAAAGCGGCGATCTGCAAAACGTGTACTGGGATGTGCTGGAGCGTATTAAACGTGAATTTGATGCCGCCGGTATCAGCTTCCCGTACCCGCAAATGGATGTGAACTTTAAGCGGGTGAAAGAAGACAAAGCTGCATAATCAACGCTGAGGCCAGATAATACTCTCTGGCCTCTCTCTTATTAGTTTTTCTGATTGCCAATTAATATTATCAATTTCCGCTAATAACAATCCCGCGATATAGTCTCTGCATCAGATACTTAATTCGGAATATCCAACGTGTTTTCTTATTACTTTCAAGGTCTTGCCCTTGGGGCGGCTATGATCCTACCGCTCGGTCCACAAAATGCTTTTGTGATGAATCAGGGCATACGTCGTCAGTACCACATTATGATTGCCTTACTTTGTGCTATCAGCGATTTGGTCCTGATTTGCGCCGGGATTTTTGGTGGCAGTGCGTTATTGATGCAGTCGCCGTGGTTGCTTGCGCTGGTCACCTGGGGCGGCGTAGCCTTCTTGCTGTGGTATGGTTATGGCGCTTTTAAAACAGCAATGAGCAGTAATATTGAGTTAGCCAGTGCCGAAGTCATGAAGCAAGGCAGATGGAAAATTATCGCCACCATGCTGGCAGTGACCTGGCTGAATCCGCATGTTTACCTGGATACTTTTGTTGTACTGGGCAGCCTTGGTGGGCAGCTTGACGTCGAACCAAAACGTTGGTTTGCGCTCGGGACAATTAGCGCCTCTTTCCTCTGGTTCTTTGGTCTGGCTCTTCTCGCAGCCTGGCTGGCACCGCGTCTGCGTACGGCAAAAGCACAGCGCATTATCAATCTGGTAGTGGGATGTGTTATGTGGTTTATTGCCTTGCAGCTGGCGAGAGACGGTATTGCGCATGCACAAGCCTTGTTCAGTTAGGCGCTATCTGATGGAAAAATAAAACAGAGGCGCTAAGCTTGCCTCCAGAGGTCCTGAATTTTGGGCAAGTCAATTAACACGGAGAGACTAACGTGAAGTTCAAAGTTATCGCCCTGGCGGCATTAATGGGTATTAGCGGGATGGCAGCGCAGGCTAACGAATTGCCGGATGGACCGCATATTGTCACCTCCGGTACGGCAAGCGTGGATGCGGTGCCAGACATTGCCACTCTTGCGATTGAAGTCAACGTGGCCGCGAAGGATGCCGCTACTGCCAAGAAACAGGCGGATGAGCGCGTCGCACAATACATTTCCTTCCTTGAACTCAATCAGATCGCGAAAAAAGATATCAGCTCAGCGAACTTACGCACCCAGCCAGATTATGATTATCAGGATGGTAAAAGTATCCTGAAAGGCTACCGTGCTGTGAGAACGGTGGAAGTCACGCTCCGTCAGTTAGACAAACTGAATTCCTTGCTGGATGGTGCGCTGAAGGCGGGTCTTAACGAAATTCGTTCTGTATCGCTGGGCGTGGCGCAGCCGGATGCCTATAAAGACAAAGCGCGTAAGGCAGCGATTGATAACGCGATTCATCAGGCGCAGGAACTGGCGAACGGCTTTCATCGTAAACTAGGGCCGGTATATAGCGTGCGCTACCATGTTTCCAACTATCAGCCCAGCCCAATGGTGCGGATGATGAAAGCCGATGCCGCGCCGGTCTCAGCCCAGGAAACTTACGAGCAGGCTGCTATTCAGTTTGATGATCAGGTCGATGTGGTCTTCCAGTTAGAACCTGTGGATCAACAACCCGCTAAAACACCTGCCGCACAATAATACTTGTAGCCCGACGTATTGGTCGGGCTAATGCCTTTACCCGATATTGCCTCCTTTTTCTGTAATTTTCTGTAAAACCATGACGTAATCACCTATCTTTGCTCGCGGTTTCATCAAGGATAGGCTAACTGAAACGGTTAAGCGGACAAGGATGCGGGGGAGCTGGGATGGACATTTTTATTTCGAAAAAGATGCGCAATTTCATTTTATTAGCGCAAACTAATAATATTGCCCGGGCGGCAGAAAAAATCCATATGACGGCTTCGCCATTTGGCAAAAGCATTGCCGCGCTGGAAGAACAAATTGGCTATACGCTATTTACCCGCAAAGATAATAATATCAGCCTCAATAAAGCCGGGCAGGAACTGTATCAAAAACTGTTCCCGGTTTATCAACGGCTTTCTGCGATTGATAATGAAATCCATAACTCAGGACGTCGTTCACGAGAAATTGTGATAGGCATAGATAATACTTATCCGACCATTATTTTTGATCAGTTGATTAGTCTCGGAGATAAGTACGAAGGCGTGACCGCCCAGCCAGTTGAGTTCAGCGAAAACGGCGTTATCGATAATCTTTTTGACCGTCAGTTAGATTTTATAATCTCCCCACAGCATGTATCTGCACGAGTTCAGGAACTGGAAAACCTGACTATTAGTGAACTACCACCGCTGCGATTGGGCTTTCTCGTTTCTCGCCGTTATGAAGAGCGACAAGAGCAAGAGTTGCTTCAGGAGCTACCCTGGCTACAAATGCGCTTTCAGAACCGGGCCAACTTCGAAGCAATGATTGATGCGAATATGCGTCCTTGTGGGATCAATCCCACCATTATTTATCGACCTTACAGTTTTATGGCCAAAATCAGCGCCGTGGAGCGCGGACATTTTCTGACGGTGATCCCGCATTTTGCCTGGCGACTGGTTAATCCGGCAACGCTGAAATATTTTGATGCGCCGCACAGGCCGATGTATATGCAGGAATATCTTTATTCAATCAGAAATCATCGTTATACCGCCACGATGCTTCAGCATATTGCTGAAGATCGTGACGGGACGAGTCATTAACCCAGCATCGAGCCGGTTGCAATTAAATTACGGTGTAAATCGAAGACGTGGCTAAGATCGTGGTGAATATGTCCGCCGGGCGCATTTTCCAGATAGCGATGCAGATAATCCCTATACATAGGATGTGCACAATTATCAATGATGGTGCGGGCGCGTTGAAGCGGGGAAAGACCACGCAGATCGGCGATCCCTTGTTCGGTGATGATCACTTTGACGCTGTGTTCGCTGTGATCAACATGGCTGCACATTGGCACGACGGTTGAGATCTTGCCTTCTTTAGCAATCGACGGGGCCATAAAGATCGACAGATACGCGTTGCGTTCAAAATCACCGCTGCCACCGATGCCGTTCATCAGATCGACCCCGGCTACGTGCGTTGAGTTGGCATGCCCGTAAATATCAAACTCCAGGCCGACGTTCAGAGCGATGACGCCCAGACGACGGATGATTTCCGGGTTATTGGAAATCTCCTGCGGACGCAACACAATGCGGCTGGCAAAGTAATCCATATTGTCGTAAATCTTGCGCAGGGAATCGGCCGAGATAGTCAGGCTGGAGGCGCTGGCCCCGCTGATTTTGCCCGTTTCCAGTAAATGCACCACCGATTCCTGTAGCACTTCCGAATACATCATGAACGGAGGAATTTCCGGGTTTTCCCCTAGTCGCGCCATGACTGCATTATTGATATTGCCCACGCCACTTTGCAGCGGCAGAAATTCCGGTGGAATACGCCCATGCGCCATTTCCTGCAACAAGAACGTGACCACGTTATCGGCAATCTGCTGGCACATGGGATTTTGCTTATCCAGCATATTACCGGCGTCGGGCAAGTTGGTTTCCACGACGGCGACAATCTTTTTCGGATCGATTTGCACATAGCGGGTACCGACGCGATCCATTGCATGGAAGATCGACACGCTATTGCGCCGCGGTGGCGCGCCAGGAATCACAATATCCGCCAGTTCTGCAACGCGCGGATCGTGATAGTGATTGAGTTCAATGATCACTTTCTTCGCCCGCAGCAGCCAGGTCGGCGCATTACCGATCCCGCTGGTTAACCAGACTCGGCCATCCGGTGCCAGTGCCGATGCTTCAATGACGGCAACATCAATTTCGCCGAAGAAACCGTAATTGACCATTTGCGCCACTTCGCTCAAATGCAGGTCAACGAAACTCACCGCGCCCTGATTGATCTTTTTACGTAAACCGGACGATGTTTGATATGGCGCACGCCAGGAAACAGCATCGGCGTCAGAAAGTACATCGTCAGCGGCGGCGCTGATTGACGCCCCCGTCAGCAGGCGAATTTGATACGGCTTTTTGGCCTCATGCTGTTCGTTAGCTCTGCGGGCAATCGCGTTGGGTAGGGCTTTCGGCGAACCCGCCGGGGTAAAGCCGCTAAATGCCACCATGTCGTTATGCTGGATAATTTCTGCCGCTTCATCGGCGGTCATCCTTG
Source organism: Escherichia sp. KS167_9B (assembly GCF_030295215.1). Classification (NCBI taxonomy): domain Bacteria; kingdom Pseudomonadati; phylum Pseudomonadota; class Gammaproteobacteria; order Enterobacterales; family Enterobacteriaceae; genus Escherichia; species Escherichia sp. KS167_9B. Next base: position 3,591,089 of record NZ_AP025754.1, on the reverse strand, counting down.
TCCACTGAGTTTCCATTTTTACTCCTTCGTTCGCAGGGATTAATGACCAACGAAATTAGGTTTACGTTTTTCGAGGAAAGCGTTCATCCCTTCCTGGTAATCTTCGCTGTCATAAACCGCGCGGCGCATCCCCTGAATACGTTCAAATTCATCGGAGTTCATGGTGTGCGCTTCGCCCAGTACACGCAGTTCTTCTTTGATAACGGCAATGGCTAACGGCGCTTTCTCAGAGATGTGGTGCGCCATTTGTAAGGTGAAATCTTCCAGTTCTTCCACTTCCACAACATGGTTGAGGATGCCGACAGCCAGCGCGCGCTGGGCTGTGATTGGCGAAGCGGTAAAAATCAGCTCTTTGACAATGTGGAAGCCCGCGTCGCGGGTCAGGTTGTGAATGCCGACCAGGTTATACGGGACGCCGAGGTTTACAGGCGTCATTGAGAAGGTTGAGGTACTGGCGGCGATGATCAGATCGGAACTCATGATCATTTCAAATGCGCCCCCCCAAACACTACCTTCCACCATCGAAATGATCGGTTTCGGGAATTTTTGGATCATGCGGGTGATTTGACGCAACGGATCATCATAGGAGAGCGGATCGCGACCGCCAGACGGCAGTTCGTGAATATCGTGACCTGCGGAGAAGACTTTGGATCCACTCGGCGCGCGCAAAATGATACAGCGAATTTCCGGCCGGTTGAGATCGCTTAATGCCTGCATAAGATCATCAATAAAGACTTTACTTAAGGCATTAAGTTTTCGGCCATAGTTAAACTCAATGACCGCCACTTTGTTGATAGTGACAACGTTCACATACTGATAAGACATAAAAATTCCTTTAATCAAAATATTGCGTCTGGATAAATTCACTGAGCTGTCGCAGGCCGGTGCGCGGTGAGAGCGTATTGTTTTTGACCGCTAAAAGCGTCTGGCGGTAATAGCGATCGAAATCTTCATTCGCGAACAGGTGATTCAGTACTTCTTCTTCGGTTTGTTTACGCAGCCATTCCACCGATTGTTGTTGCCGCACTTGCTGTAAACGACCACTGGCAGTTAGCGCGGTTTTGAAGTCGATGATGGCGTGCCAGATCTCATCGATTCCACGTTTTTCCAGTGCGCTACAAGTCAGAACTCGTGGCTGCCATTCGTCGTATTTACGTCGCAGAATATGCAGGGCACTCTCGTACATATGCCGGGCAATGGCGACATTGGTATGGTTATCGCCATCGTCTTTGTTGATAACGATCAGATCTGCCACTTCCATCAGCCCCTTTTTAATCCCCTGCAGATCATCGCCGCCACCGGCAATTTGCAACGAGATAAAACAGTCCACCATGCGGGCGACTTCCGTTTCCGACTGTCCGACGCCAACCGTTTCGACAATCACTACGTCATAACCCGCCGCTTCGCATAACAGCATTAATTCCCGCGCTCGCTGACTGGCACCGCCCAGATGGCCGGAGGATGGTACCGGGCGAATAAACGCCGCCTCGGCACGCGCCAGGTCATTCATGCGGGTTTTATCTCCGAGAATGCTACCGCCAGTGACCGGGCTGCTGGGATCGACCGCAATAACTGCAACCTTTAGTCCCTCACGAATCAACAACATGCCAAAGGCTTCAAGAAAGGTACTTTTCCCCGCGCCGGGTGTGCCGGTAACACCCAGTCGCAGGGCGTTACCACAGAACGGCATAATGGCATCAAGCAGTTGCGTACTTAGCGCCTGATGACGCGGGTGACGGCTTTCCACCAGCGTCATGGCCTGGGCGAGCGTGGCACGCTCACCCTGACGTAAGCGGCGAATACTTTCTGCCAGCGTGGCTTCATTAATCATGATGCTGGCTTATCAGATTCAGTACGTCGCGCACGCTGTCGAGCATAGGCGTACCTGGACCATAAATCGCCGCCACGCCGCGCTCCTGCAGGAAGGCGTAATCCTGCGGCGGAATGACGCCACCCGCGACCACGCAGATATCTTCGCGTCCCCATTTTTTCAGCGCTTCGACCAGTTCCGGGATCAGCGTTTTATGACCGGCAGCCAGTGAAGATGCGCCCACTACGTGAACGTCGTTTTCTACTGCCAGGCGGGCGATCTCTTCAGGTGTAGAGAACATCGGGCTTAAATCTACGTCGAAACCGAGATCGGAATAGGCGCTGGCGATCACTTTCGCGCCGCGATCGTGCCCATCCTGGCCCATTTTGGCGATCAGAATGCGCGGGCGACGACCATTGTCGGCAAGGAACTGCTCCGTTTGCGCAACAATGGCATCGAACTCGGAGGCCGATTTCTCAGACTGATGATAGCTTTGCGCAATCACGCCGGTAACACACTGGCTTGGCACCAGATAACGGTCGAAAGCGGCTTCCAGCGCATCGGAAATTTCACCCAGGGTGGCGCGAACGCGAGCGGCATTAACAGCGGCAGCCAGCAGGTTTTCGTTATGCTGTGCGGCGTGAGTCAGGGCGTTCAACGCGGCGGTTACGGCGGCATCATCACGGGTGGCGCGAATGCGTTCCAGCGAAGCAATTTGCTCGTTACGCACCATCACGTTGTCGATCTCAAGTACATCGGTTTCGTCTTCGTGATCCAGTTTGTACTTGTTGACACCAACGATGACACGTTTTCCCTGATCGATCAGCGACTGTTCACGCGCTGAGGCTTCTTCGATCATTCGTTTTGGCAGACCTGCTTCGATCGCTTTCGCCATACCTCCGGCTTCGTTGATCTGTTGGATAATGGCTCTGGCTTGTTTGACGATTTGATCGGTCAGCGATTCAACGTAATAGGATCCGGCCAGTGGATCGACGGTGCGGCAGAGTTCTGATTCTTCCTGAATGATGATCTGGGTATTGCGGGCAATGCGTGCTGAGAAATCGGTAGGCAAACCAAGCGCTTCATCAAAGGCGTTGGTATGCAGTGACTGAGTACCGCCCAGCGTTGCAGCCAGTGCTTCAATGGTGGTGCGGATAACGTTGTTATACGGATCCTGTTCAGTCAGGCTCCAGCCTGAGGTCTGGCAGTGGGTACGCAGCGCCAGTGATTTCGGATCCTGTGCGCCAAATCCACTGACCGCTTCGCTCCATAAATAACGTGCCGCACGCAACATGGCGACGTTCATAAACAGATCCATGCCAATGCCGAAGAAAAACGACAGGCGAGGAGCGAAGTCATCAATTTTCAGCCCAGCGGAGATTGCTGCTTTGATGTACTCAATCCCATCAGCGAGCGTAAATGCTACCTGCTGCACGCAGTTGGCACCCGCTTCACCCATATGGTAACCGCTGATACTGATGGTATTAAATCGCGGCATGTTGCCGGAACACCAGGCGATGATGTCTGCGATAATACGCATTGACGGTTTTGGCGGGTAAATATAGGTGTTGCGGCAAAGATACTCTTTGAGGATATCGTTCTGAATGGTGCCTGTCAGTTTATCGGGCGTAACTCCTTGCTCTTCTGCGGCGACGATATAAAACGCCAGTACGGGTAACACTGCGCCATTCATGGTCATCGAAACCGACATTTTATCCAGCGGGATCTGGTCGAACAGGACTTTCATATCTTCCACGGTGTCGATAGCAACGCCCGCTTTGCCGACGTCGCCCGCCACGCGCGGGTTATCGGAGTCGTAGCCACGGTGGGTGGCAAGGTCAAACGCAACGGAAAGACCTTTTTGCCCGGCGGCCAGGTTACGGCGATAAAAAGCGTTAGACTCTTTTGCTGTCGAGAAACCGGCATACTGACGGATAGTCCACGGTTGGGCGGTATACATAGTGGCACGCGGGCCACGAACGTAGGGTGGCAAACCAGGAAGGGTACCAGTCACTTCCAGATTATCGAGATCGGCTTCAGTATACAGCGGCTTGATGGCGATCCCTTCTGCGGTTTGCTGAACCAGCGAGTCGACAGTTTTCTCCCGACGACTCAATTCCTTGTTGGCAATCTGTTGCCACTCCTGCACGTTAGACATTATTTGCTCCATAAAACGCAATCAAAATGAGGGTATTTGCGCTTACGGTGAGCTTTTTACGTGGGTTTGTCGCCAGCAAAAAAAATGCATCCAGACGTCGTTTTTTGCCGCCTGAGATTTGTCTATTTTGTGATGTGATTCAAGGAATACAAAAAGAACTGGAGGTGATGCCTGGTATGTATTACCAGGCATTATTTGATGGATTATTCCTGACGAAGAACTTTGTGACCATAATCGAGCAACGCATCAGTGACTTTACGCATCATGCGGCTTTCAGGAGCAAAGCGGTGCCAGTAGAGCATCCGGCGTTGAAATAGCCCTGGCGTTAAGTCAATCAGTTCGCCGCTGGCCAGCTCTTTCTCGATTTGCAGGTGCGGGATCATACAGCAGGTGGTGCCCTGACGAGCAAGTTGCACGAATGCTTCCGAAGAATTAACGATATGGCACGGTACGCTGCCTGGGGGCAGATCGAAGTTTTGCTGCAAAAAGGCCTGGTGCATATCGTCAAGATGGTCAAAGGCGACCACAGGTGCTTTCAATAATGCCGAACGCGTTACGCCGTTAGGGAAATATTTTTCGGCAAACGGTTTTGAGCTGACGAACAGATAGTCAAGCGCACCGAGCTTATCGACAAGACAACTCGGCAGCGCCTGATGTTGAATACTCACCGCGCCGACCACTTCGCCGCGGCGCAGACGTTCCTGAGTGCGGGTTTCATCTTCTACCTGCAAGTTGAGGCGGATAGGCGAATCAGCTAACACAGGAGCCAGCGCCGGAAGCAACCACGTCGCCAGACTGTCAGCGTTGACCGCCAGTGAAAGCAGCAGCGGAGTTGAACCGGTTTGTTCATCGCCCAGCCACTCTTCTTCCAGTAACTCCACCTGGCGTAGCAGTGCCAGCAGTTTTTGCCCTTGTTCCGTCGGGCGCGGCGGTACGGTACGCACCAACAGCGGCTGCCCGAACATATTTTCCAGTTGCTTAATGCGCTGTGAGACGGCTGATTGTGTAATGCACAGCTTTTGTGCCGCGCGCTCAAATCCTCGTTCACGTATCACCGCATCCAGTGCCTGTAATGTTCTGTAGTCCGGGCGTTTCATTGCTGTTGTCTGCTCCTGGTAAATGCTTTTTCCTGCACTATGACACAATTTTGCGTCAGGTTGCATATACCGAAGCCGTCGGCGGGTACATTTGTATCAGTGGTTAAACACGCAGCTTAAAAGATCAGGGATTTGCGCTATTGCATTTCGCTCAGCGAGTTCGCGCCCTGGAGCGGCATACCCAGACCTTTATATGCTTTATTTGCCGGGCGAAAGGGGATGCCCGCCATTGCGCGATATTTTATGGATGAGTTAACCACGCGGCTTGCCAACGGGGTCTGAATCGCTTTTTTTGTATATACTCGTCATACTTCAAGTTGCATGTGCTGTGTCTGCGTTCGCTCACCCCAGTCACTTACTTCTGTAAGCTCCTGGGGATTCACTCTCTTGTCGCCTTCCTGCAACTCGAATTATTTAGAGTATAATGCGAGTGAAATTTCATACCACAGGCGAAACGATCATGACGCAGGATGAATTGAAAAAAGCAGTAGGATGGGCGGCACTTCAGTATGTTCAGCCCGGCACCATTGTTGGTGTAGGTACAGGTTCCACCGCCGCACACTTTATTGATGCGCTCGGCACGATGAAAGGCCAGATTGAAGGGGCCGTTTCCAGTTCGGATGCGTCCACTGAAAAACTGAAAAGCCTCGGCATTCACGTTTTTGATCTCAACGAAGTCGACAGCCTTGGCATCTACGTTGATGGCGCAGATGAAATCAACGGCCACATGCAAATGATCAAAGGCGGCGGCGCGGCGCTGACCCGTGAAAAAATCATTGCTTCGGTTGCGGAAAAATTTATCTGTATTGCAGACGCTTCTAAGCAGGTTGATATTCTGGGCAAATTCCCGCTGCCAGTAGAAGTTATCCCGATGGCACGTAGTGCAGTGGCGCGCCAGCTGGTGAAACTGGGCGGTCGTCCGGAATACCGTCAGGGCGTGGTGACCGATAACGGCAACGTGATCCTCGACGTCCACGGCATGGAAATCCTTGACCCGATAGCGATGGAAAACGCCATAAATGCGATTCCGGGCGTGGTGACTGTTGGCTTGTTTGCTAACCGTGGCGCGGACGTTGCGCTGATTGGCACACCTGACGGTGTCAAAACCATTGTGAAATGATCTGACGGGGGAACCTCCCCCGTTAAAAAAATTCTCTTCATTAAATTTGGTGACATGTGTCACGTTTTTACCTGGCTATTGTCGATTGCTCTAAATAAATCCTCTAATCCAGCATATTCATCCAAGAAAAACCTTTGCGTGATATTTCCTCAACATCGCGACGCAAACGTTCATATTGCCGCAATATTATTTTTTGATATGTTGAAAGGCGGATGCAAATCCGCACACAACATTTCAAAAGACAGGATTGGGTAAATGGCAAAGGTATCGCTGGAGAAAGACAAGATTAAGTTTCTGCTGGTAGAAGGCGTGCACCAAAAGGCGCTGGAAAGCCTTCGTGCAGCGGGTTACACCAACATCGAATTTCACAAAGGCGCGCTGGATGATGAACAATTAAAAGAATCCATCCGCGATGCCCACTTCATCGGCCTGCGATCCCGTACCCATCTGACTGAAGACGTGATCAACGCCGCAGAAAAACTGGTCGCTATTGGCTGTTTCTGTATCGGAACGAACCAGGTTGATCTGGATGCAGCTGCAAAACGCGGGATCCCGGTATTTAACGCACCGTTCTCTAATACGCGCTCTGTTGCGGAGCTGGTAATTGGCGAACTTCTGCTGCTATTGCGCGGCGTACCGGAAGCCAACGCTAAAGCGCACCGTGGTGTCTGGAACAAGCTGGCAGCTGGCTCTTTTGAAGCGCGCGGCAAAAAGCTGGGTATCATCGGCTATGGTCATATTGGTACACAGTTGGGCATTCTGGCTGAATCGCTGGGAATGTATGTTTACTTTTATGATATTGAAAACAAACTGCCGCTGGGCAACGCCACTCAGGTACAGCATCTTTCTGATCTGCTGAATATGAGCGATGTGGTGAGTTTGCATGTGCCAGAGAATCCGTCTACCAAAAATATGATGGGCGCGAAAGAGATTTCGCTAATGAAGCCCGGCTCGTTGCTGATTAATGCCTCGCGCGGAACGGTGGTGGATATTCCGGCACTGTGTGATGCGCTGGCGAGCAAACACCTGGCAGGTGCGGCAATCGATGTCTTTCCGACGGAACCGGCGACCAACAGCGATCCGTTTACCTCTCCGCTGTGCGAGTTCGATAACGTCCTTCTGACGCCACATATTGGCGGTTCGACTCAGGAAGCACAGGAGAATATCGGTCTGGAAGTTGCAGGTAAATTAATCAAGTACTCTGACAATGGCTCAACGCTCTCTGCGGTGAACTTCCCGGAAGTCTCGCTGCCACTGCATGGTGGGCGTCGTCTGATGCACATCCACGAAAACCGTCCGGGCGTGTTAACTGCGCTGAACAAAATCTTCGCCGAGCAGGGCGTTAACATCGCTGCACAGTATCTGCAAACCTCAGCGCAGATGGGTTATGTGGTTATTGATATTGAAGCTGACGAAGACGTTGCCGAAAAAGCGCTGCAGGCAATGAAAGCTATTCCGGGCACCATTCGCGCCCGTCTGCTGTACTGATCTCCCTTCTTTAATAATCAACGGGCAAGTCACTGGCTTGCCCGTTTTTTTGTGCACAGAAAACCCCCAGCTAGGCTGGGGGTTCCGGAAAGCTTTCAGCTTTGAGCCAGTTATTAAAACCCCTTTTGATTTGTTAAAACACCTTGCGGTCTGGCAACTGCAAGTGTCAAACAAGAAATCAAAAGGGGGTCCCAATGGGGGACGAAAAGAGCTTAGCGCACACCCGCTGGAACTGTAAATATCACATAGTTTTTGCGCCGAAATACCGAAGACTGGCGTTTTACGGAGAGAAGCGTAGGGCGATAGGCAGTATTTTGAGAAAGCTGTGTGAGTGGAAAAGCGTACGGATTCTGGAAGCAGAGTGCTGCGCAGATCATATCCATATGCTTGTGGAAATCCCACCCAAAATGAGCGTATCCGGCTTTATGGGATATCTGAAAGGGAAAAGCAGTCTGATGCTTTACGAGCAGTTTGGGGATTTGAAATTCAAATACAGAAACAGGGAGTTCTGGTGCCGAGGGTACTATGTCGATACGGTGGGTAAGAACACGGCGAAGATACAGGACTACATAAAGCACCAGCTTGAAGAGGATAAAATGGGGGAGCAGTTATCGATTCCATATCCGGGCAGCCCGTTTACGGGCCGTAAGTAACGAAGTTGAATGCAAATGTCAGATCGTATGCGCCTGTTAGGGCGCGGCTGGTAACAGAGCCTTACAGGCGCATTTGAAAAACCTCCGGCTATGCCGGAGGATATTTATTATCCCTTTTCCCGCGCATGTCACTGCCATTTGTAATGCGCTGCAATTGCCTTTGCGAGTCTGCTCGAAGAAATAAATCAAAGCCAGATCAATGCGTTGTGCTTATTTAAAGAGAGTTTACGATGGCAGGGCAGCATGGGGCTGTAACGGTAAAGCCCTCACCGAAGCGAGGGCTTGAAGGAGAAGGGTTATGATGCGACTCGTCATCATACTGATTGTACTGTTACTGATAAGTTTGCCAGCTTATTAACAGTCAGTCACAGGGGAGGAGTCATCCTCCCTTACCCTTACTCACTAAATTAGGTTAAAGAATCAACGATGTCAATCAGGGCGATGCAGGTGTGTCGCCCTTACCACTCCCAGACTTTCGACGGTGTAACCACCGCAGGAAGTGGGATATCCCACTCTTCAACGGGGAGTTTTTCCACCAACTGACAATCATGCGCATAACCCACCGGTTGCATTTGATAGCGCTGCCAGTTTTGTAAGGTCCGATCATAAAAACCACCGCCCATTCCCAGGCGCTGACCGTACTCATCAAAGGCGACCAGCGGTGTGATCAACACGTCTAATCGGGAAAGGGGTAGCACGTCACGCACATCCAGTTTTGGCTCATGGATCTTCAACCTGTTCATCACCAGTTCGCTTTGCGGATGGTAATTCAGGAACAGCAAATTACCGGCACTAAAGGGATGCAAAACTGGAAGATATACGCGCTTACCGGCGCGCCAGAGTTGTTCTATGAGTGGCTGGGTGTCGAGTTCGCCATCAAAAGAGAGGAATACAGCGACCGTATGTGCCATCACCACCGGGGGATACGTCATCATCCGGGTAGCGGCTTGTTGACCCATTTCCTGCTGTTGTTCCGGCGTTAACGCACGACGACGTTGCCGAATCATTTTGCGGATTTCTTGTCGAGATAATGTCAGTGGGATTTCTGGTAGTTGCGTCATGGCTGGTGCCAGATAAGAAGGGAATCTCCGAGATGCCGCCGCAGGCTGTAACCCTTGAACCCTTGGTTCAAGGTGAATGTGTCGTCACAGTTTTAAGGCTTCTCGGACGGACCGAGCATGCTCACCAACCGCGGAGCGCCACATTCTTGTGGTATGAAATATCGGCTCAGGGGACTGGCCCGCTTGCGAACATCTCAGAGAAATTTTGTCTTCACGGTTACTCTACCACAGTAAACCGAAAAGTGTCATTCAAAGTTTTGGTTAGTTTTTTCGGTGATGCGACCTTGTTCAAGTAACGCTTGTTCTATGGTCTGCTGCAGCATCCGAATACGCTGTTCCATGCTTGCCGCGTAATCACGAGTCTTCGCTTTTTCTTGCGCTAACTCATAGCTGATATTCAATGCGGCAATGAAGACCAACTGTTCAGTATTTGTGACTCTAGTGCGTTCTTTCAGATCTTGCAACCGTTGGTTCAGATCGTCCGCTGCCTGATTCAACGCATCCCTTTGGTCAGGCGGGCAGTTCACACGCAGTGAACGGCCAAAAATTTGGATATCGACGGGTTGTGCAGACATGCCACCTTCCTGCTGATTGACTGCGCTGCCTTCGTCTTTAGACCCATGGTCTGCGAAGGGGCGACACTATAGCTACCCTGATGAGAAGAGACAAGCCCTTTTCTGGTCCACCAGGGCCCAAAGTGGTAGCATATCATGAATATTCCTCCCTTTGACGACGAATGCTTATGTCTATACAGAACGAAATGCCTGGTTACAACGAAATGAACCAGTATCTGAACCAACAAGGGACGGGTCTGACCCCTGCTGAGATGCATGGTTTAATCAGTGGGATGATATGTGGTGGTAACGATGACAGCTCATGGCTGCCGCTGCTTCACGACCTGACGAACGAAGGCATGGCTTTCGGTCATGAGCTGGCACAGGCATTGCGCAAAATGCACTCTGCTACCAGCGATGCCCTGCAGGATGACGGCTTCCTTTTTCAGCTTTATCTGCCTGATGGCGATGATGTCAGCGTTTTCGATCGGGCTGATGCGCTGGCAGGTTGGGTTAATCACTTCCTGCTTGGTCTTGGCGTTACGCAACCGAAGCTGGACAAAGTGACCGGCGAAACCGGTGAAGCCATCGACGATCTGCGTAACATCGCGCAGCTGGGCTACGACGAAGACGAAGATCAGGAAGAGCTGGAAATGTCGCTTGAAGAGATCATCGAGTACGTCCGTGTTGCCGCGCTGTTATGCCACGACACCTTTACTCATCCGCAACCGACCGCGCCAGAAGTACAAAAACCGACTCTACACTAAAAACAAAAAACGTAAGGAGAGTGTTATGAGTGAGATATCCCGGCAAGAGTTTCAGCGTCGCCGTCAGGCCCTGGTGGAGCAAATGCAACCCGGCAGCGCCGCGCTGATTTTTGCTGCACCAGAAGTAACACGTAGCGCCGACAGCGAATACCCCTATCGTCAGAACAGTGACTTCTGGTACTTCACCGGCTTTAACGAACCGGAAGCGGTGCTGGTGCTGATTAAAAGTGATGACACTCATAACCACAGCGTTCTGTTTAACCGCGTACGCGACCTGACGGCAGAGATCTGGTTTGGTCGCCGCTTAGGTCAGGATGCTGCACCGGATAAACTGGGCGTTGATCGCGCACTGGCGTTCAGCGAAATCAATCAGCAACTTTATCAACTACTTAATGGTCTGGATGTGGTGTACCACGCCCAGGGCGAATATGCATATGCTGATGAAATCGTGAACAGCGCGCTTGAAAAACTGCGTAAAGGTTCGCGACAGAATCTCACCGCCCCGGCAACGATGATCGACTGGCGTCCCATTGTTCATGAAATGCGCCTGTTCAAATCACCAGAAGAGATTGCCGTACTTCGCCGCGCGGGGGAAATCACCGCCCTGGCGCATACCCGGGCGATGGAAAAATGCCGTCCGGGAATGTTCGAGTACCATCTGGAAGGCGAAATTCACCACGAATTTAACCGCCACGGTGCGCGCTATCCGTCCTATAACACCATTGTCGGCAGCGGTGAAAACGGCTGCATTCTGCACTACACCGAAAACGAGAGTGAACTGCGCGACGGTGACCTGGTGTTGATTGACGCGGGTTGTGAATACAAAGGTTACGCGGGCGATATTACCCGCACCTTCCCTGTTAACGGTAAATTCACTCAGGCTCAGCGTGAAATCTACGACATTGTGCTGGAGTCTCTTGAAACCAGCCTGCGCCTGTATCGTCCGGGAACGTCCATTCAGGAAGTCACCGGTGAAGTGGTGCGCATCATGGTTAGCGGCCTGGTAAAACTCGGCATCCTGAAAGGTGATGTTGATGAACTGATCGCTCAGAACGCCCATCGTCCTTTCTTTATGCATGGCCTTAGCCACTGGTTAGGACTGGATGTCCATGACGTTGGCGTTTATGGCCAGGATCGCTCGCGCATTCTGGAACCGGGCATGGTACTGACCGTAGAGCCGGGGCTGTATATTGCGCCGGATGCAGAAGTGCCAGAACAATATCGCGGTATCGGCATTCGTATTGAAGACGACATTGTGATTACCGAAACCGGTAACGAAAACCTCACCGCCAGCGTGGTGAAAAAGCCGGAAGAAATCGAAGCGTTGATGGCATCTGCGAGAAAGCAATGAGCGTAATCATCGTCGGTGGCGGCATGGCGGGCGCGACGCTGGCGCTGGCTATTTCCCGGTTAAGTCACGGGGCGCTGCCGGTACATTTGATTGAAGCGACCGCGCCAGAGTCTCATGCTCATCCGGGCTTTGATGGACGGGCTATTGCGTTGGCGGCGGGCACCTGTCAGCAACTGGCGCGCATCGGCGTCTGGCAATCTCTGGCAGATTGCGCAACCGCCATCACTACCGTTCATGTCAGCGATCGTGGTCATGCCGGATTCGTCACCCTCGCCGCAGAAGATTACCAACTGGCGGCGCTGGGGCAGGTTGTCGAATTGCATAATGTCGGGCAACGGCTGTTTGCATTGCTGCGCAAAGCACCTGGCGTAACGCTGCATTGCCCTGATCGCGTGGCTAACGTTGCCCGTGCTCAGAGTCACGTTGAAGTGACGCTGGAGAGTGGCGAGACGCTGACGGGCTGCGTGCTGGTAGCCGCTGATGGCACCCATTCCGCGTTAGCCACCGCGTGCGGCGTTGACTGGCAGCAGGAGCCTTACGAACAACTGGCTGTGATTGCTAACGTTGCGACTTCCGTTGCGCACGAAGGGCGCGCTTTTGAACGCTTTACGCAACATGGCCCGCTGGCGATGTTGCCGATGTCTGACGGACGCTGTTCGCTGGTCTGGTGTCATCCACTGGAACGGCGCGAAGAGGTGCTGTCGTGGAGCGACGAGACGTTTTGCCGTGAACTCCAGTCGGCCTTTGGTTGGCGACTTGGGAAAATTACCCACGCTGGTAAACGCAGTGCTTACCCGCTGGCGTTAACCCGCGCCGCCAGACCTATTACCCATCGTACCGTGCTGGTGGGCAATGCGGCGCAAACTCTGCACCCGATTGCCGGGCAAGGGTTCAACCTCGGTATGCGGGATGTCATGAGCCTTGCGGAAACGCTGACTCAGGCTCAGGCACGTGAAGATGACATCGGTGATTACGGCGTATTGTGCCGTTATCAGCAGCGTCGGCAGAGCGATCGCGAAGCAACCATCGGTGTCACGGACAGCCTTGTACATCTTTTTGCCAACCGTTGGACGCCGCTGGTTGTCGGGCGCAACATCGGGCTGATGGCAATGGAATTATTCACTCCGGCACGCGATGTGCTGGCGCAGCGCACCCTCGGTTGGGTGGCGCGTTAAAGGCGGCTTTAAGGAATAAACAATGCAAAGTGTTGATGTAGCCATTGTTGGCGGCGGCATGGTGGGGCTGGCGGTTGCCTGCGGCTTGCAGGGCAGCGGCTTACGCGTTGCCGTACTGGAGCAGCGCGTACCGGAACCCCTGGCGGCGGATGCACCACCACAACTGCGCGTTTCGGCTATCAATGCCGCCAGCGAAAAATTACTCACCCGTCTTGGCGTCTGGCAGGACATTCTCTCTCGTAGGGCCAGTTGTTATCACGGTATGGAAGTGTGGGACAAAGACAGTTTTGGTCACATTTCGTTTGACGATCAAAGCATGGGCTATAGCCATCTTGGGCATATCGTTGAAAACTCAGTGATTCACTACGCGCTGTGGAACAAAGCGCAGCAGTCGTCAGATATCACTCTGTTGGCCCCCGCAGAATTACAGCAGGTCGCCTGGGGAGAAAATGAAACCTTCCTGACGCTGAAAGATGGCAGCATGTTAACGGCGCGTCTGGTAATTGGCGCAGACGGCGCTAATTCCTGGTTGCGCAACAAAGCCGATATTCCGCTGACTTTCTGGGATTATCTGCATCACGCGCTGGTGGCGACCATTCGCACGGAAGAACCGCATGATGCGGTGGCGCGACAGGTTTTCCATGGCGAAGGCATTCTGGCCTTTTTGCCGCTTAGCGATCCGCATCTTTGCTCAATTGTCTGGTCACTGTCGCCAGAGGAAGCACAGCGGATGCAGCAGGCAGGCGAAGACGAATTTAACCGCGAGTTAAATATCGCTTTTGATAATCGCCTGGGCTTATGCAAGGTTGAGAGTGAACGCCTGGTGTTCCCGCTGACTGGGCGTTATGCGCGCCAGTTTGCCGCGCACCGTCTGGCGCTGGTGGGCGACGCCGCGCATACCATTCACCCGTTGGCGGGGCAGGGGGTGAATCTCGGCTTTATGGATGCTGCAGAGCTGATTGCTGAACTGAAACGGTTGCATCGTCAGGGTAAAGACATCGGGCAGTACATTTACCTGCGTCGCTATGAGCGTAGCCGCAAGCACAGTGCGGCGCTGATGCTGGCAGGTATGCAGGGATTCCGCGATCTGTTTTCCGGGGCTCATCCGGCGAAAAAACTGCTGCGTGATATTGGCCTGAAACTGGCCGACACGCTTCCTGGCGTTAAACCACAACTTATCCGCCAGGCAATGGGATTAAACGATTTGCCTGAATGGCTGCGTTAAAAATTTCTCCTCTGTTGTTTATTTGATACCCATCACACTTTCATCTCCCGGTTTTTTCGCCGGGAGATTTTCCTCATTTGAAATAAACTAATTTCACCTCCGTTTTCGCATTATATTTTCTAATGTCACGAATTTTTGATTTAGTGTTTTTTGACATTTTTTCAGTTCTTAATATTGCCTTATTCAAATTAAGTTTCTCATCACATCATCTTTGTATAGAGAATGGAATGTTTTTTGGTTTTTTATTCTGTTGTTATTCTGGCGTTTTTTAACCATAAGCTAATGTGATGATCAATTTTACCTTATGGTTAACAGTCTGTTTCGGTGGTAAGTTCAGGGAAAAGAGAACGATTGCGTTGGGGACCGGGAGTGGCTCCGATGCTGGGTTTCGTGGTGATAATTTCGCCATGGAAAAGTTGTCAGCCCCGCTTATTCAATGAGGACAAGATGGCACAACAGACTCCTTTGTACGAACAACACACGCTTTGCGGCGCTCGCATGGTGGATTTCCACGGCTGGATGATGCCGCTACATTACGGTTCGCAAATCGACGAACATCATGCGGTACGTACCGATGCCGGAATGTTTGATGTGTCACATATGACCATCGTCGATCTTCGCGGCAGTCGCACCCGGGAGTTTCTGCGTTATCTGCTGGCGAACGATGTGGCGAAGCTCACCAAAAGCGGCAAAGCCCTTTACTCGGGGATGTTGAATGCCTCTGGCGGTGTGATAGATGATCTCATCGTTTACTACTTTACTGAAGATTTCTTCCGCCTCGTTGTTAACTCCGCCACCCGCGAAAAAGACCTCTCCTGGATTACCCAACACGCTGAACCCTTCGGTATCGAAATTACCGTTCGTGATGACCTTTCCATGATTGCCGTACAAGGGCCGAATGCGCAGGCAAAAGCTGCCACACTGTTTAATGATGCTCAGCGTCAGGCGGTGGAAGGGATGAAACCCTTCTTTGGCGTGCAGGCGGGCGCTCTGTTTATTGCCACCACCGGTTATACCGGTGAAGTGGGCTACGAAATTGCGCTGCCCAATGAAAAAGCGGCGGATTTCTGGCGTGCGCTGGTGGAAGCGGGCGTTAAGCCCTGCGGTCTGGGCGCGCGTGACACGCTGCGTCTGGAAGCGGGTATGAATCTTTATGGTCAGGAGATGGACGAAACCATTTCTCCTTTAGCAGCCAACATGGGCTGGACCATCGCCTGGGAACCGGCTGATCGTGACTTTATCGGTCGTGAAGCTCTGGAAGCGCAGCGTGAACATGGCACAGAAAAACTGGTTGGTCTGGTGATGACCGAAAAAGGCGTGCTGCGTAATGAACTGCCGGTACGTTTTACCGATGCGCAGGGCAATCAGCATGAAGGCATTATCACCAGCGGTACTTTCTCCCCGACGTTGGGTTACAGCATTGCGCTGGCACGCGTGCCGGAAGGTATTGGCGAAACGGCGATTGTGCAAATTCGCAACCGTGAAATGCCGGTAAAAGTGACGAAACCTGTTTTTGTGCGTAACGGCAAAGCCGTCGCGTGATTTACTTTTTTGGAGATTAATTGATGAGCAACGTACCAGCAGAACTGAAATACAGCAAAGAACACGAATGGCTGCGTAAAGAAGCCGACGGCACTTACACTGTTGGCATCACTGAGCACGCTCAGGAGCTGTTAGGCGATATGGTGTTTGTTGACCTGCCGGAAGTGGGCGCAACGGTAAGCGCGGGCGATGACTGCGCGGTTGCCGAATCGGTAAAAGCGGCGTCAGACATTTATGCGCCAGTAAGCGGTGAAATCGTGGCGGTAAACGACGCACTGAGCGATTCTCCGGAACTGGTGAACAGCGAACCGTATGCAGGCGGCTGGATCTTCAAAATCAAAGCCAGCGATGAAAGCGAACTGGAATCACTGCTGGATGCGACCGCATACGAAGCATTGTTAGAAGACGAGTAACGGCTTTATTCCTCTTCTGCGGAAGAGGATTAGGGTGAGGAACATTTACGCCTCACCCTCACTCTCTTCGCAAGGAGAGAGGTTCACAATTCACTGCACGTTTCAGGAACCATCGCTCATGACACAGACGTTAAGCCAGCTTGAAAACAGCGGCGCTTTTATTGAACGCCATATCGGACCGGACGCCGCGCAACAGCAAGAAATGCTGAATGCCGTTGGCGCACAATCGTTAAACGCGCTGACCGGCCAGATTGTGCCGAAAGATATTCAGCTTGCGATACCACCGCAGGTTGGCGCACCGGCGACCGAATACGCCGCGCTGGCGGAACTCAAGGCTATTGCCAGTCGCAATAAACGCTTCACGTCTTACATCGGCATGGGTTACACCGCCGTGCAGCTACCGCCGGTTATCCTGCGTAACATGCTGGAAAATCCGGGCTGGTATACCGCGTATACTCCGTATCAACCTGAAGTCTCCCAGGGCCGCCTTGAAGCACTGCTCAACTTCCAGCAGGTAACGCTGGATTTGACCGGGCTGGATATGGCTTCGGCTTCTCTTCTTGACGAAGCCACTGCTGCTGCCGAAGCAATGGCGATGGCAAAACGCGTCAGTAAACTGAAAAATGCCAACCGCTTCTTCGTTGCTTCTGACGTGCATCCGCAAACTTTAGATGTAGTACGTACACGCGCAGAAACCTTTGGTTTTGAAGTGATTGTCGATGATGCACAAAAAGTGCTCGATCACCAGGACGTCTTCGGCGTGCTGTTACAGCAGGTCGGCACTACCGGTGAAATTCACGACTACACTGCGCTTATCAGCGAACTGAAATCACGCAAAATTGTAGTCAGCGTCGCCGCCGATATTATGGCGCTGGTGCTGTTAACTGCACCGGGTAAACAGGGCGCGGATATTGTCTTTGGTTCGGCGCAACGCTTTGGCGTACCGATGGGCTACGGTGGCCCACATGCGGCATTCTTTGCAGCGAAAGATGAATACAAACGCTCAATGCCGGGCCGTATTATTGGCGTATCGAAAG
This sequence comes from Escherichia sp. KS167_9B, assembly GCF_030295215.1. Classification (NCBI taxonomy): domain Bacteria; kingdom Pseudomonadati; phylum Pseudomonadota; class Gammaproteobacteria; order Enterobacterales; family Enterobacteriaceae; genus Escherichia; species Escherichia sp. KS167_9B. The sequence continues at coordinate 3,573,638 of NZ_AP025754.1, read as the reverse complement.
ATGCCGCGGGCAATACTGCGCTGCGCATGGCGATGCAGACTCGCGAGCAACATATTCGCCGTGAGAAAGCGAACTCCAACATTTGTACTTCCCAGGTACTGCTGGCTAACATCGCCAGCCTGTATGCCGTTTATCACGGTCCGGTTGGCCTGAAACGTATCGCTAACCGCATCCACCGTCTGACCGATATCCTGGCTGCAGGTCTGCAACAAAAAGGTCAGAAGCTGCGCCATGCGCACTATTTCGATACTTTGTGTGTGGAAGTGGCCGACAAAGCGGGCGTGCTGGCGCGTGCCGAAGCGGCTGAAATCAACCTGCGTAGCGATATTCTGAATGCGGTGGGGATCACCCTTGATGAAACCACCACGCGCGAAAACGTGATGCAGCTTTTCAGCGTACTGCTGGGCGATAATCACGGACTGGACATCGACACGCTGGACAAAGACGTGGCTCACGACAGCCGTTCTATTCAGCCTGCAATGCTGCGCGATGACGAAATTCTCACCCATCCGGTGTTTAATCGCTACCACAGCGAAACCGAAATGATGCGCTATATGCACTCGCTGGAGCGTAAAGATCTGGCGCTGAATCAGGCGATGATCCCGCTGGGTTCCTGCACCATGAAACTGAACGCCGCCGCCGAGATGATCCCAATCACCTGGCCGGAATTTGCCGAACTGCACCCGTTCTGCCCGCCGGAACAGGCCGAAGGTTATCAGCAGATGATCGCCCAACTGGCTGACTGGCTGGTGAAACTGACCGGTTACGACGCCGTCTGTATGCAGCCGAACTCTGGCGCTCAGGGCGAATACGCGGGGCTGCTGGCGATTCGTCATTATCATGAAAGCCGCAACGAAGGGCATCGCGATATCTGCCTGATCCCGGCTTCTGCGCATGGCACTAACCCGGCTTCCGCGCATATGGCAGGAATGCAGGTGGTGGTTGTGGCGTGTGATAAAAACGGCAACATCGATCTGACTGACCTGCGCGCGAAAGCGGAGCAGGCGGGCGATAATCTCTCCTGCATTATGGTGACCTATCCTTCCACCCACGGCGTGTACGAAGAAACGATCCGTGAAGTGTGTGAAATCGTGCATAAGTTCGGCGGTCAGGTTTACCTTGATGGCGCGAACATGAACGCCCAGGTTGGCATCACTTCGCCGGGCTTTATTGGCGCGGACGTTTCGCACCTTAACCTGCATAAAACTTTCTGCATTCCGCACGGCGGTGGTGGTCCGGGTATGGGACCGATCGGCGTGAAAGCGCATTTGGCACCGTTTGTTCCGGGTCATAGCGTGGTGCAAATCGAAGGCATGTTAACCCGTCAGGGCGCGGTTTCTGCGGCACCGTTCGGTAGCGCTTCTATTCTGCCAATTAGCTGGATGTACATCCGCATGATGGGCGCAGAAGGGCTGAAAAAAGCAAGCCAGGTGGCAATCCTCAACGCCAACTATATTGCCAGCCGCCTGCAGGATGCTTTCCCGGTGCTGTATACCGGTCGCGACGGTCGCGTGGCGCATGAATGTATTCTTGATATTCGTCCGTTGAAAGAAGAAACCGGCATCAGCGAGCTGGATATTGCCAAGCGCCTGATCGACTATGGTTTCCACGCGCCGACTATGTCGTTCCCGGTGGCGGGGACGCTGATGGTTGAACCGACTGAATCTGAAAGCAAAGTGGAACTGGATCGCTTTATTGATGCGATGCTGTCTATCCGCGCAGAAATCGACCAGGTGAAAGCCGGTGTTTGGCCGCTGGAAGATAACCCGCTGGTGAACGCGCCGCACATTCAGAGCGAACTGGTCGCCGAGTGGGCGCATCCGTACAGCCGTGAAGTTGCAGTATTCCCGGCAGGCGTGGCAGACAAATACTGGCCAACAGTGAAACGTCTGGATGATGTTTACGGCGACCGTAACCTGTTCTGCTCCTGCGTACCGATTAGCGAATACCAGTAATTTACTGATTCGACTATCTTCTAAAGGCGCTTCGGCGCCTTTGACACTGATGTCAAACTCAACATTGCCTGATGCACCTCGTTTATCAGGCCTACATAGTCTGTGCAATGTATTGAATTTGCACGATCTTGTAGGCTGGATAAGGCGTTCACGCCGCATCCGGCATAATAAAAGCACTTTGTCATCAATAATTTGAAAGGCGCTTCGGCGCCTTTATTTTTTTAGGAAAACAAATGACTATAGCACTTGTGACCGGTGGCAGTCGCGGCATCGGGCGGGCAACTGCATTACTGTTGGCGCAAGAAGGGTATACGGTGGCGGTTAATTATCAGCAAAACCTCCACGCGGCGCAGGAAGTGGTGAAGTTAATCACGCAAGCCGGTGGCAAGGCATTCGTGCTTCAGGCGGATATCAGCGACGAAAATCAGGTCATCGCAATGTTTACAGCAATCGATCAGCACGATGAACCGCTAGCCGCGCTGGTCAATAACGCCGGGATCTTGTTTACCCAGTGCACCGTAGAAAACCTTACCGCAGAGCGAATCAACCGGGTACTTTCCACCAATGTGACGGGATATTTTCTCTGTTGCCGCGAGGCGGTAAAACGCATGGCGCTTAAAAATGGCGGTAATGGCGGTGCTATCGTCAACGTCTCGTCAGTGGCCTCACGGCTGGGATCGCCGGGAGAATACGTTGACTATGCGGCATCGAAAGGGGCGATTGATACGTTAACCACCGGACTATCGCTGGAAGTCGCCGCGCAGGGGATCCGCGTTAACGGCGTGCGGCCAGGGTTTATTTATACCGAAATGCACGCCAGCGGTGGCGAGCCTGGACGCGTTGATCGCGTTAAGTCGAACATCCCCATGCAGCGTGGCGGACAGGCGGAAGAGGTCGCGCAGGCCATCGTCTGGCTGTTAAGTGATAAAGCCTCTTATGTTACGGGAAGTTTTATCGATTTGGCGGGCGGGAAATAAAACAGGACAGTTGTCTGACCGGATGCAACGCAACAAGTATTGCATCCGGTACTTCATCGACTTAAAGCTTCTCGCCGTTGCTGGCAATCACCTCTTTGTACCAGTTAAAGCTCTTCTTACGTGAACGCGACATATCGCCAGTACCGTCGTCATGTTTATTCACATAGATAAAGCCGTAGCGTTTGCTGTACTGCCCGGTGGTGAACGACACGCAGTCGATGCAACCCCACGGCGTGTAGCCCATCAGATCCACGCCATCGTAAGTCACCGCCTTTTTCATCTCTTCAATATGAGCTCGCAGGTAATCAATGCGGTAGTCGTCGTTGATGCTGCCATTTTCTTCCACTTTGTCGTAAGCGCCAAAACCGTTTTCGACAATAAACAGCGGCTTCTGGTAACGCTCATACAGTTCGCAAAGTGCGTAACGCAGACCCACCGGATCAATCTGCCAGCCCCAGTCCGAAGCCTTAACATAAGGGTTCGGTACGCTGCCTTCAAAACCAGAGATCGCATCGCCGGTGCCGCCTTCGGCCTTCACTGCGTTGGTCATGTAATAGCTGAAACCAAGATAATCGCAGGTGCCTTCACGCAGTACATCGAGATCGCCGTCTTCCATTTTGATGTTAAATCCGCGACGCTCCCACTCGTTCAACACATACGACGGGTAATAGCCGCGTAGCTGCACATCGGTAAAGACGTAGCGTTCGCGCATCGACTCCTGAGCGAACATCACATCGTCCGGGTTACAGGAGTAGGGATAGAGCGGCACCATCGCCAGCATACAGCCGACTTTCATCTCCGGGTTAATGCGACGCGCGGCTTTCACTGCCAGGGCGCTGGCGACAAACTGGTGATGCAGCACCTGATACATCGTCTCTTCCGGGTTTTCATGCTCGGTATAAACCACGCCGGAGCAGCAGTAACCGAACAGCGGTGCACGCCAGTTACGCTGGTTGTTAATTTCGTTGAAGGTCATCCAGTATTTGACTTTGTGCTTATAGCGTTCAAATACCACTTCCGCGAAACGGACAAAGAAATCAACCACTTTACGGTTAGTCCAGCTACCGTATTGCTGCACCAGATGCAGCGGCATTTCAAAGTGGGAGAGGGTGATCACCGGTTCGATGTTGTATTTCAGCAGTTCATCGAACATATCATCGTAGAACTTCAGCCCTTCTTCGTTTGGCTGAGTTTCATCACCTTTTGGGAAAATGCGCGTCCAGGCGATGGAAGTGCGAAAACATTTGAAGCCCATTTCGGCAAATAGCTTGATGTCTTCCTTGTAGTGACCATAAAAATCAACGGCTTCATGGTTTGGATAGTATTTTCCTGGCAAGACTTCTTTGGTGATTTCGCGCGGCACGCCGTGTGCGCCACCGGTCAGTACGTCACAAATACTCGGTCCTTTGCCGCCTTTGTTCCAGCCGCCTTCGACCTGATGAGCGGCAACTGCGCCGCCCCATAAGAAATCTTTCGGTAAGGTGAGTTTTTTCACTATCATAGGCTCCAAATGAGTCAATTCTTACAGGAAATAGTACCATGCAGCCAAACGACATCACTTTTTTTCAACGATTCCAGGATGACATTCTGGCTGGGTGTAAAACCATCACCATCCGCGACGAGTCTGAATCGCACTTCAAAACGGGTGATGTGCTTCGTGTCGGGCGATTTGAAGATGACGGTTATTTTTGCACGATTGAAGTCACCGCAACCTCAACCGTAACGCTGGATACACTGACGGAAAAACATGCAGAGCAGGAAAATATGACCCTGACTGATCTGAAAAAGGTCATTGCCGATATCTATCCCGGCCAGACACAGTTTTATGTGATTGAATTTAAATGCCTTTAAATTGAACTCACGCCTGTTAGTTGAAATTTCGCATTTAATTTCATGATTTTTCGGAGATTAGTCTCAAATCAGAATTTATTTTAGCTAACAGGTGTTCACTGGAACTATTCTCAGTTACGCTGGAGAGGTATACATGTGCGTGTACGTTTCTCCGGAGTAAGTTATGGTTCAGAAGCCCCTCATTAAGCAGGGATATTCGCTGGCAGAGGAAATTGCCAACAGCGTCAGTCACGGCATTGGGTTGGTGTTTGGTATCGTTGGGCTGGTGTTGCTACTGGTTCAGGCGGTGGATCTCAATGCCAGCGCCACAGCGATAACCAGTTACAGCCTCTATGGCGGCAGTATGATCCTGCTGTTCCTCGCTTCGACGCTGTATCACGCCATTCCTCATCAACGGGCAAAAATGTGGCTGAAGAAATTTGACCACTGCGCTATTTATCTGTTGATTGCCGGAACCTATACGCCTTTTTTGCTGGTGGGGTTGGATTCTCCGTTAGCGCGCGGGTTGATGATTGTTATCTGGAGCCTGGCGCTGTTGGGGATTCTGTTCAAGCTGACCATCGCGCACCGATTCAAAATTTTATCTCTGGTGACTTATCTGGCGATGGGCTGGCTGTCGCTGGTGGTGATTTATGAAATGGCCGTTAAGCTCGCGGCGGGCAGCGTTACCTTACTGGCAGTAGGCGGCGTGGTTTACTCGCTCGGGGTGATTTTCTACGTCTGCAAACGCATTCCCTACAACCATGCCATCTGGCACGGCTTTGTGCTCGGCGGCAGCGTGTGCCACTTTCTGGCGATCTATTTGTATATTGGGCAGGCGTAATTGGTGCGCCGTTGTAGGCATGATAAGACGCGTCAGCGTCGCATCAGGCGATAAATGCCTGATGCGATACAGAGATTTACTCTTCCAGCGAATAGGGCAGCGGCTCGATATGCAATGTATTCGCATCGTCGCGTACGCGGAAGATGCTGTCCGGTTCCATATCGTTATTCATGACGACCTGTACCACGACCTGGCCATCTTCCAGTTTTACCGCAGCCAGCACCGTACCGGTACGACGCCAGTTCTCGCCCATTTTCAGCTCTAAATCTTCACCTGCTTCCGGCAGTCGACTGGCGCTACCTGCCAGCAGCCAGAGGGCACGTTTGTTGGCACCGCGGAATTTAGCTCGTGCCACCATCTCTTGTCCGGTATAGCAGCCTTTTTTAAAGCTGATGCCGCCCAGCGCCTGGAGGTTGGTCGCCTGTGGGATAAACTGCCCGCTGTTGGCGGCATCAATCACCGGAAAACCCGCTTCAATGTTTAATGCCAGCCACTGTTGGCTATTGTTCAGTTCCGCTTCACCGCGCAGTTTATCGGTCAGCGTATTGGCGGTAGCTTCATCGGTTACGATCAGGAAACGTTCTGCTGGGTGTTCAAACCATAGCAGGGTAGTCGCACCTTCTCTGATAACCTGCTTTTCCTTCGAAGGTAATTCACTAAAGAGGTTAGCCAGCGCAGCGCGTGCCTGAAAACCGGCAACACCAAGCAGCACACGTTCATCGTCTGGCGCGATGGTCACTTTAGAGAACACCGCATATTTTTTCAGTTCAGTCAGTTGCGACTCGCGCACGCTGCGCCGTTCAATCCACGCAAAGCCATCGCCGTCGCGGAACAGACGTAAATTGCTCCACATTTTACCTTTGGCGTCGCAATGGGCGGCGAGCAGGTGCTGATCTTCTGTCATCTGGCTGACATCTGCTGTCACCTGACCCTGCATATATTTTTCGCTGTCCGTGCCAGTAATGGTGGCAAGCGCCCAGTCATCAAGCGTCATCAGCGTCAGCGGTAAACGGGCAGAAGCCGTAGGCTGACGGGGAGGAAAAGGTGTAAAAGCCATAATGGAGTCCTGTTTTACAAACGGCGTATTTATGACTAATGGTAAAAGAGCTATGAGGCAATGCAAGTGCTTTCACTACGCGATCTGTGCCTTCTGATATGCTTTGCGAGGCGACTTCCAAAAAAATGAAGCCCTTGAAATATTGTGGGTTAATTTCGCGATCGCGATTGTGTTTACTGATATTCCCGCAAAAGAAGTCGAAAAACACGTTACAATAGCCTGGTACTGGATTTTCGTGAGACAGGAAGAAGATGGACATTAATAACAAAGCCCGCATTCACTGGGCATGCCGCCGTGGTATGCGCGAACTCGATATTTCAATCATGCCGTTTTTCGAACATGAGTACGACAGCTTAAGTGATGACGAAAAACGCATCTTTATTCGTCTGCTGGAATGTGACGATCCCGATCTGTTCAACTGGCTGATGAATCACGGTAAACCGGCCGATGCAGAACTGGAAATGATGGTCCGACTCATCCAGACACGGAATCGGGAACGTGGTCCTGTGGCAATCTGATTTACGCGTCTCCTGGCGCGCGCAGTGGCTTTCCTTGCTGATTCATGGGCTGGTTGCCGCTGTTATTTTACTCATGCCCTGGCCGTTAAGTTACACCCCGTTATGGATGGTGTTACTTTCGCTGGTGGTGTTTGATTGCGTTCGCAGCCAGCGACGCATTAATGCTCGCCAGGGGGAAATTCGCCTGTTGATGGACGGGCGTTTGCGTTGGCAAGGGCAGGAGTGGTGCATCGTCAAAGCGCCGTGGATGATTAAAAGCGGCATGATGTTGCGTTTACGTTCTGATAGCGGTAAACGTCAGCACTTGTGGCTGGCAGCCGACAGCATGGACGAAGCCGAATGGCGGGATTTACGGCGGATTTTGTTGCAACAAGAGACGCAAAGATAAAGATGACGGCAAAGGCTGTGTGCTAAGCCGTCAGTGACATCAGGCGTAATGCTCTGCCATTTCGTTGAGGATTTGCTCGCACCAGCTCTGAATACGCTCGTCGCTAAGGTCATACTGGTTAGTTTCGTCCAGTGCCAGACCCACGAACAGTTGCCCGTCAGCAATCACCGGTTTCGGGCTGGTAAACTCATATCCTTCCGTTGGCCAGTAGCCGACGAACTTCACGCCTTTGGTCGAGAGTTTGTCATGCAGCATGCCGAGCGCATCGAGGAACCACTCGCCATACCCCAGTTGATCGCCAAGCCCATACAGCGCAACAATTTTACCTTCGAGATTCAGGTCGTCGAGCTGATCCCAGACGGCTTCCCAGTCTTCCTGGATTTCGCCAAAATCCCAGGTCGGGATACCCAGAATGAGCACATCGTACTGCTCCATTAATTTCGGGGAGTCGTCCTTGAGGTTATGTAAGGTCACCAGTTCTGGGCCGATAATATCGCGGATTTTTTCTGCCGCCATTTCGGTATAACAGGTGCTGGAACCATAAAAAAGACCCATATTCATAACGTAAGCTTCTCGATTCTGCTGTGGCTTTTGCGGCTAGTGTATCAGAATCGCTTTAGTCACGGCACAATAAGGCATAATGGATCAAATGAGTGACCATAAGGGGCGCAAGTGAAACAGGATCTGGCACGCATCGAGCAGTTTCTTGATGCTCTGTGGCTGGAAAAAAATCTGGCTGAAAATACGTTGAACGCATACCGTCGCGATCTGTCAATGATGGTGGAGTGGTTGCATCACCGCGGGTTGACGCTGGCGACGGCGCAAAGTGACGATTTGCAGGCATTACTGGCAGAACGGCTGGAGGGTGGGTATAAAGCCACCAGCTCAGCGCGTTTGCTGAGTGCAGTGCGCCGATTGTTCCAGTATCTTTATCGCGAAAAGTTTCGTGAAGACGATCCCAGCGCGCATCTCGCTTCGCCGAAATTGCCCCAGCGTTTGCCAAAAGATTTAAGCGAAGCGCAGGTCGAACGATTATTACAGGCACCATTAATTGATCAGCCACTGGAGCTGCGCGATAAAGCCATGCTTGAAGTGTTGTATGCTACCGGGCTGCGAGTCTCTGAACTGGTCGGGCTGACAATGAGTGATATCAGCCTGCGTCAGGGCGTAGTGCGGGTCATTGGTAAAGGCAACAAAGAACGCCTTGTGCCGTTAGGTGAAGAGGCGGTTTACTGGCTGGAAACTTATCTGGAACACGGGCGACCGTGGTTGCTAAACGGTGTGTCAATTGACGTGTTGTTTCCCAGCCAGCGCGCGCAGCAGATGACGAGACAAACCTTCTGGCACCGCATTAAACATTATGCTGTGCTGGCGGGGATCGACAGCGAAAAGTTGTCACCGCATGTGTTGCGTCACGCCTTTGCCACTCATTTATTAAATCATGGTGCGGATTTACGCGTGGTTCAGATGCTACTGGGCCACAGCGATCTCTCTACCACGCAAATTTATACGCATGTCGCTACCGAGCGTCTGCGGCAACTTCATCAACAGCATCACCCGCGGGCGTGATGTCTGAAAAGAACGGGAAGATTTATGAAGAAAGGTTTTATGTTATTTACGTTGTTGGCGGCGTTTTCAGGCTTTGCTCAGGCGGATGACGCGGCAATTCAACAAACGTTAGCCAAAATGGGCATCAAAAGCAGTGATATTCAGCCTGCGCCCGTGGCTGGTATGAAGACAGTTCTGACTAACAGCGGTGTGTTGTACATCACTGATGATGGTAAACATATCATTCAGGGACCAATGTATGACGTTAGCGGAACGACTCCGGTCAATGTCACTAATAAGATGTTGTTAAAGCAGCTGAACGCGCTTGAAAACGAGATGATCGTTTATAAAGCGCCGCAGGAAAAACACGTCATTACCGTGTTTACTGATATTACCTGTGGTTACTGCCACAAACTGCATGAGCAAATGGCAGACTACAACGCGCTGGGGATCACCGTGCGTTATCTTGCTTTCCCGCGCCAGGGGCTGGAGAGCCAGGCTGAGCAACAAATGAAAGCCATCTGGTGTGCGAAAGATAAAAAGAAAGCATTTGATGATGTGATGGCGGGTAAAGCTGCCACTCCGGCAAGTTGCGATATCGATATTGCCGATCATTACGCACTTGGCGTCCAGCTTGGCGTTAGTGGCACTCCGGCAATTGTGCTGAGCAATGGCACACTTGTTCCGGGTTACCAGCCGCCGAAAGAGATGAAAGAATTCCTCGACGAACACCAAAAAATGACCAGCGGTAAATAATTCGCGTGAAACAACAGATACAACTTCGTCGCCGTGAAGTCGATGAAACGGCAGACTTGCCCGCTGAATTGCCTCCCTTGCTGCGCCGTTTATATGCCAGCCGGGGAGTACGCAGTGCGCAAGAACTGGAACGTAGTGTAAAAGGTATGCTGCCCTGGCAGCAACTGAGCGGCGTCGAAAAGGCCGTTGAGATCCTTTACAACGCTTTTCGCGAAGGAACGCGGATTATGGTGGTCGGTGACTTCGACGCCGACGGTGCCACCAGCACGGCTCTAAGCGTGCTGGCGATGCGCTCGCTTGGTTGCAGCAATATCGACTACCTGGTACCAAACCGGTTCGAAGACGGTTACGGCTTAAGCCCGGAAGTGGTTGATCAGGCCCATGCCCGTGGCGCGCAGTTAATTGTCACGGTGGATAACGGTATTTCCTCCCATGCGGGGGTTGAACACGCTCGCTCGTTGGGCATTCCGGTTATTGTTACCGATCACCATTTGCCGGGCGAAACATTACCCGCGGCGGAAGCGATCATTAACCCTAACTTGCGCGACTGCAATTTCCCGTCGAAATCACTGGCAGGCGTGGGGGTGGCGTTTTATTTAATGCTGGCGCTGCGCACCTTTTTGCGTGATCAGGGCTGGTTTGATGAGCGTGGTATCGCAATTCCTAACCTGGCAGAACTGCTGGATCTGGTCGCATTGGGGACAGTGGCAGACGTCGTGCCGCTGGATGCTAATAATCGCATTCTGACCTGGCAGGGGATGAGTCGCATCCGTGCCGGAAAGTGCCGTCCAGGGATTAAAGCGCTGCTGGAAGTGGCCAACCGCGATGCGCAAAAACTCGCCGCCAGCGATTTAGGTTTTGCGCTGGGGCCACGTCTCAATGCTGCCGGGCGACTGGATGATATGTCCGTTGGTGTGGCGCTGTTGCTGTGCGACAACATCGGCGAAGCGCGCGTACTGGCAAATGAACTCGATGCGCTAAACCAGACGCGAAAAGAGATCGAACAGGGAATGCAGGTTGAAGCCCTGACCCTGTGCGAGAAACTGGAGCGCAGCCGCGAGACACTACCCGGCGGGCTGGCAATGTATCACCCGGAATGGCATCAGGGCGTGGTTGGTATTCTGGCTTCGCGTATTAAAGAGCGTTTTCACCGTCCGGTTATCGCTTTTGCGCCTGCGGGTGACGGTACGCTGAAAGGTTCCGGTCGCTCCATTCAGGGGCTGCATATGCGTGATGCGCTGGAGCGGCTAGACACACTCTACCCCGGCATGATGCTGAAATTTGGCGGTCATGCGATGGCGGCAGGCCTGTCGCTGGAAGAGGATAAATTCGAACTCTTTCAGCAACGGTTTGGCGAACTGGTTACTGAGTGGCTGGACCCTTCGCTATTGCAAGGCGAAGTGGTGTCAGACGGTCCGCTAAGCCCAGCCGAAATGACCATGGAAGTGGCGCAGCTGCTGCGCGATGCTGGCCCGTGGGGGCAGATGTTCCCGGAGCCGCTGTTTGACGGTCATTTCCGTCTGCTGCAACAGCGACTGGTGGGTGAACGTCATTTGAAAGTCATGGTCGAACCGGTCGGCGGCGGTCCGCTGCTGGACGGTATTGCTTTTAATGTCGATACCGCCCTCTGGCCGGATAATGGCGTGCGCGAAGTGCAACTGGCTTACAAGCTGGATATCAACGAGTTTCGTGGCAACCGCAGCCTGCAAATTATCATCGACAATATCTGGCCAATTTAGCGTCATATTATCTATAAAAAAGAGCGTGGATTCGGTACAATCCCGCTCTTATCACCGCATTTTGACTAGCTCAATAAAAGAAATCAGACCATGTTTGAAATTAATCCGGTAAATAATCGCATTCAGGACCTCACGGAACGCTCCGACGTTCTTAGGGGGTATCTTTGACTACGACGCCAAGAAAGAGCGTCTGGAAGAAGTAAACGCCGAGCTGGAACAGCCGGATGTCTGGAACGAACCCGAACGCGCACAGGCGCTGGGTAAAGAGCGTTCCTCCCTCGAAGCCGTTGTCGACACCCTCGACCAAATGAAACAGGGGCTGGAAGATGTTTCTGGTCTGCTGGAGCTGGCTGTAGAAGCTGACGACGAAGAAACCTTTAACGAAGCCGTTGCTGAACTCGACGCCCTGGAAGAAAAACTGGCGCAGCTTGAGTTCCGTCGTATGTTCTCTGGCGAATATGATAGCGCCGACTGCTACCTCGATATTCAGGCAGGTTCTGGCGGTACGGAAGCACAGGACTGGGCGAGCATGCTTGAGCGTATGTATCTGCGCTGGGCTGAATCGCGTGGTTTCAAAACTGAAATCATCGAAGAGTCGGAAGGTGAAGTGGCGGGTATTAAATCCGTGACTATCAAAATCTCCGGCGATTACGCTTACGGCTGGCTGCGTACTGAAACCGGCGTTCACCGCCTGGTGCGCAAGAGCCCGTTTGACTCCGGCGGTCGTCGCCACACGTCGTTCAGCTCCGCGTTTGTTTACCCGGAAGTCGATGATGATATCGATATCGAAATCAATCCGGCGGATCTGCGCATCGACGTTTATCGCGCATCCGGCGCGGGTGGTCAGCACGTTAACCGTACCGAATCTGCGGTGCGTATTACTCACATCCCAACCGGGATTGTGACCCAATGCCAGAACGACCGTTCCCAGCACAAGAACAAAGACCAGGCCATGAAGCAGATGAAAGCGAAGCTTTATGAACTGGAGATGCAGAAGAAAAATGCCGAGAAACAGGCGATGGAAGATAACAAATCTGACATCGGCTGGGGCAGCCAGATTCGTTCTTATGTCCTTGATGACTCCCGCATTAAAGATCTGCGTACCGGGGTAGAAACTCGTAACACGCAGGCAGTGCTGGACGGCAGCCTGGATCAATTTATCGAAGCAAGTTTGAAAGCAGGGTTATGAGGAACCAACATGTCTGAACAACACGCACAGGGCGCTGACGCGGTAGTCGATCTTAACAATGAACTGAAAACGCGTCGTGAGAAGCTGGCGAACCTGCGTGAGCAGGGGATTGCCTTCCCGAACGATTTCCGTCGCGATCATACCTCTGACCAATTGCACGCAGAATTCGACGGCAAAGAAAACGAAGAACTGGAAGCGCTGAACATCGAAGTTGCCGTTGCTGGCCGCATGATGACCCGCCGTATTATGGGTAAAGCGTCTTTCGTTACCCTGCAGGATGTGGGGGGCCGCATTCAGCTGTACGTTGCTCGTGACGATCTGCCGGAAGGCGTTTACAACGAGCAGTTCAAAAAATGGGACCTCGGCGATATCCTCGGCGCGAAAGGTAAACTGTTCAAAACCAAAACCGGCGAACTGTCTATCCACTGCACCGAGCTGCGTCTGCTGACCAAAGCACTGCGTCCGCTGCCGGACAAATTCCACGGTTTGCAGGATCAGGAAGCGCGCTATCGTCAGCGTTATCTGGATCTCATTTCTAACGATGAATCCCGCAACACCTTTAAAGTGCGTTCGCAGATCCTCTCTGGCATTCGCCAGTTCATGGTGAATCGTGGCTTTATGGAAGTTGAAACGCCGATGATGCAGGTGATCCCAGGCGGCGCGGCGGCGCGTCCGTTTATCACCCATCACAATGCGCTGGATCTCGACATGTACTTGCGTATCGCGCCGGAACTGTACCTCAAGCGTCTGGTGGTTGGTGGCTTCGAGCGTGTATTCGAAATCAACCGTAACTTCCGTAACGAAGGTATCTCCGTACGTCATAACCCAGAGTTCACCATGATGGAACTCTATATGGCTTACGCTGATTACAAAGATCTGATCGAGCTGACCGAATCGCTGTTCCGTACTCTGGCACAGGATATTCTCGGTAAGACCGAAGTGACCTACGGCGACGTGACGCTGGACTTCGGTAAACCGTTCGAAAAACTGACCATGCGTGAAGCGATCAAGAAATATCGCCCGGAAACCGACATGGCGGATCTGGACAACTTCGACTCTGCGAAAGCGATTGCTGAATCTATCGGCATCCACGTTGAGAAGAGCTGGGGTCTGGGCCGTATCGTTACCGAGATCTTCGAAGAAGTGGCAGAAGCACATCTGATCCAGCCGACCTTCATTACTGAATATCCGGCAGAAGTTTCTCCGCTGGCGCGTCGTAACGACGTTAACCCGGAAATCACTGACCGCTTTGAGTTCTTCATTGGTGGTCGTGAAATCGGTAACGGCTTTAGCGAGTTGAATGACGCGGAAGATCAGGCGCAGCGCTTCCTGGATCAGGTTGCCGCGAAAGACGCAGGCGACGACGAAGCGATGTTCTACGACGAAGATTACGTCACCGCACTGGAACACGGCTTACCGCCGACAGCAGGTCTGGGAATTGGTATCGACCGTATGGTAATGCTGTTCACCAACAGCCATACCATCCGCGACGTTATTCTGTTCCCGGCGATGCGTCCGGTGAAATAAGCATTACGTTATGCTCACAACCCCGGCAAATGTCGGGGTTTTTTATTTAAGCTGGGTAAATGCAGATAATCGTTTTCTGGCTTCGCGATTTGTCGCCTGCATCACCATCCACGGACTGAACGCCCACGGCGTGGCATCAATACCGCGTAAAACCGCTGCTAAATCACACCATTGATAATCCATCACTTCATCATCGTTGATCTGTAACGCACTGGTCGTGCGTGCGGCAAATACCGGACATACTTCATTTTCTACAATGCCATTCGGATCGGTGGCGCGATAGCGAAAGTCAGGATAGATAGATTCAGGAGGTGTAATTTCCACGCCAAGCTCATAACGGCAACGGCGGATCACCGCGTCTTCGTTGCTTTCTCCCAGTTGTGGGTGCCCACAAACCGAGTTAGTCCACACGCCCGGCCATGCTTTTTTGCTAAGGGCGCGGCGGGTAACTAATAATTGCCCTTTGGCATTAAACAGCCAGCAGGAGAACGCGAGATGTAAGAGAGTGTCTGCCGTGTGTGCGGCATACTTTTCCAGCGTACCCGTGGGAACTCCCTGTGCATTCAATAAAATGACGTGTTCCGTTTGCATAATTTCTCACATGTAATTCTAATCACTCATCATTATAGATAATTGAAGAGTGAAATGATTAACCAAGTGAGCGTTTATCGACAACCGCCCGTTTTGAGCGGATGTCGACAGGTAAAACCATTTAAAAAAGCAGCATCATATATTTGAAGCGACTTTCAATGGCCATTGCAACACAGTCAGAAATGACAGGAATAGAGAGAGTAAAAAGCAACAACAGACTGAATATAGCGCGCATTAAAAGATTCATATTATTCTCCATGCTCATTTTTCTTCAGCTTGCGCATCAGAAGCCACATACGTACTGTCCTGACTTTTAAATCTTTATCAGAGACGGATTCCTTCACCAGATCAGCATGATGCTGATAGCCATTAAAGAAGACGTTCAGCACAACGGCGCTAAGGGTTGCGAGCATAATGCCGCTATGCAGCAACGGTTGCAGTACGGCCGGTAACTTAGAAAAGAAATCGTGAGAGAGCGTCGGAGTCATGCCAACGCCGAGACTGATCGCCACAATATAGAGGTTGTAACGGTTAGTGGTGTAGTTACAGCGCGACAGAATTCGAATCCCCGTCGCCAGTACCATGCCGAACATCACCAGCCCTGCGCCGCCAAGCACAAATTGCGGAATCGAGGCTACCAGCACCGCCATTTTGGGCACCATGCCAAACATGATTAATATGATCCCCGAAGAAATACACACCCAGCGACTATGAACGCGAGTCACGCTAACCAGGCCAACGTTTTGAGAAAATGACGTGTGGGGGAAGCTGTTAAACGTTCCGCCTATCATTGTCCCTACACCATCGACACGCAGCCCGCGAATAATATCGTGCGAAGAGAGTTTACGACCGACTATTTCACCCAGTGCCAGGAACATCCCCATCGACTCGATAAACACGATGATTAACACAGCGGTCATGGTTAGAATAGAAACGGGGTCAAATACCGGCATACCAAACGACATTGGGGTGACAATCGCAAACCACGAAGCATCATGTAGCCCGGACAAATTGACTTCATTCATCATCCACGAAAGTAAAAAGCCAAATACAATCCCCAGTAATACGGCGACGTTGGACATAAATCCTTTCGCATAGCGAGTAATGAGCAAGATAAAAATTAAGACGGCAAAGGAGATACCTAAATAAACGGGATTACCATATTGCGGATTCCCTTTACCTCCAGCGGCCCAGTCAATACCGACCTGAATAATGCTAAGCCCGATAGAAGTAATAACCACACCGGTAACCAGTGGCGGGAATAAAGGCATTAAGCGACCGATAAGTGGTGCTAATAATGTGGTGATAAATCCCGCGGCGATAGTGGCACCAAATATCCCCAGCAGGCCGATATCCGGGTTCATGCCAATGGCTATCATTGGTGTTACAGCAGCAAAGGTTACCGACATAATCACCGGCAGACGGATCCCCATAAAGCGGCCGATACCGATACATTGTAATAATGTGACGATCCCGCAGCAAAAGAGATCCGAGCTAATGAGCATCGCAATAGCTTCTTTTGAGAGGCCCAGTCGGTCACCAATCATAAGAGGAACAGCGACTGCACCTGCGTACATTACAAGGACGTGTTGCAGACCGAGTATGATCAGCTTTCCTGGTGATAATATGCGGTCAACCTCATCAGTTGGGCGGTCTTGCCCTGAAGATGAGGGAAGTTGGGAATCTATGGCGCTCATCAGTGTTTCTCCTTTCGCCCGCCAGAGTAAAAAGCAACCGTTTACGTTATTGAAACTGTCTAAACATATGCTCGTGGAGTGCCAGTTTTTGCGAGGAAGGGGAGTTAGAGACAGGAATTGCGGAGGCAATCACATAATCGTGGTTAAACCACGAAAATGAGAAGAGAACCTGACAATGGAATTATCTGTAATTTTCTCATATTGATATTTCATTAATCATTCTGGCATGTCGCACTCTCGCATTTAATCGTTTTTATCTGGATAGCGCTCTTTTGGTCGGCAATGTTGAAATAATGAAAGCGGCACAGATTGAGGGGTAATAATTTGAACTTAGTCACAAACTTATAATTAAAAAGTCATTCTACCTAATATATGCCCGTTTATTGCATCGCGAACTTTGAGAAGACATAACTCATTAAATGAAAGGGATGCAAATGAATAAGTTTATCGCTGCTGAAGCTGCGGAATGTATAGGCTGTCATGCTTGTGAAATTGCCTGTGCGGTGGCACACAATCAAGAAAACTGGCCGCTGAGTCACAGTGACTTTCGACCGCGTATCCACGTTGTAGGGAAAGGCCAGGCTGCGAATCCGGTGGCCTGTCATCACTGCAACAATGCTCCTTGCGTTACGGCTTGTCCGGTTAATGCTCTGACTTTCCAGCCCGATAGCGTACAACTGGACGAGCAAAAATGTATTGGTTGTAAAAGATGCGCAATCGCTTGCCCCTTTGGCGTCGTTGAGATGGTCGATACGATTGCGCAGAAATGCGACCTTTGTAATCAGCGCAGTTCCGGCACGCAAGCCTGTATTGACGTATGCCCAACACAGGCGTTACGGCTGATGGACGATAAAGGGTTGCAGCAGATAAAGGTGGCCCGCCAGCGCAAAACGGCAGCAGGAAAAGCGTCATCAGACGCTCAGCCATCTCGCAGTGCAGCGTTGCTCCCCGTTAACTCGCGTAAAGGCGCAGATAAAATTTCAGCGAGTGAACGGAAAACCCACTTTGGCGAAATTTATTGCGGGCTGGATCCACAACAAGCGACTTATGAGAGTGACCGCTGTGTTTATTGTGCCGAAAAAGCTAACTGCAACTGGCATTGCCCGCTGCATAACGCTATTCCGGATTACATCCGTCTGGTGCAGGAAGGAAAGATTATTGAAGCGGCAGAACTTTGCCACCAGACCAGTTCCTTACCAGAAATCTGCGGCAGGGTATGTCCACAGGACCGTCTTTGTGAAGGCGCATGTACTTTGAAAGATCACTCTGGCGCAGTCTCTATCGGGAATCTGGAACGCTACATCACCGATACCGCGTTGGCGATGGGCTGGCGTCCTGATGTCAGCCATGTTGTTCCCCGTATCGAAAAAGTGGCGGTGATTGGCGCAGGGCCTGCAGGGTTAGGGTGTGCTGATATTCTGGCGCGCGCAGGAGTTCAGGTTGATGTCTTTGATCGCCATCCAGAAATTGGCGGTATGCTGACTTTTGGCATTCCTCCTTTCAAACTCGATAAAACAGTCTTAAGCCAGCGGCGTGAGATATTCACCGCAATGGGAATCGACTTTCATCTCAACTGTGAGATTGGCCGCGATATTACCTTTAGCGATTTAACTTCTGAATATGATGCAGTTTTCATCGGCGTGGGGACTTACGGGATGATGCGAGCAGATCTGCCGCATGAAGATGCGCCCGGTGTCATTCAGGCTCTACCGTTCCTGACTGCCCATACCCGCCAGTTGATGGGATTGCCGGAGTCTGAAGAGTATCCGCTGACGGATGTGGAAGGTAAGCGAGTCGTGGTATTGGGCGGTGGCGATACGACCATGGATTGTTTGCGGACTTCCATCCGCCTCAATGCCGCCAGCGTGACCTGCGCGTATCGTCGTGATGAAGTCAGTATGCCGGGCTCGCGCAAAGAGGTGGTCAATGCGCGCGAGGAAGGTGTCGAGTTTCAGTTCAATGTTCAGCCGCAATATATCGCTTGTGACGAAGATGGGCGTTTAACTGCGGTGGGCCTTATTCGTACCGCTATGGGTGAGCCGGGTCCGGATGGACGCCGTCGTCCTCGTCCGGTAGCGGGTTCAGAGTTTGAGCTGCCTGCCGATGTTCTGATTATGGCCTTTGGTTTCCAGGCGCATGCCATGCCGTGGTTGCAAGGCAGCGGAATTAAGCTCGATAAATGGGGCCTGATTCAAACCGGGGACGTCGGGTATTTACCCACCCAGACGCATCTGAAAAAAGTCTTTGCTGGTGGGGATGCAGTTCATGGCGCGGATCTGGTTGTCACTGCAATGGCCGCAGGAAGGCAGGCGGCGCGCGATATGTTAACTCTGTTTGATACGAAGGCATCGTGATGAAATCGTTAATTATCGTTAATCCGGCTGACTGTATTGGCTGCCGTACTTGTGAAGTGGCCTGTGTGGTCGCTCACCCTTCAGAACAGGAGTTGAATGCCGATGTCTTTTTACCCCGGCTGAAGGTACAGCGACTGGACTGCATCAGTGCGCCGGTGATGTGCCATCAGTGTGAAAACGCCCCTTGTGTTGGCGCTTGCCCCGTGGGAGCGCTGACGATGGGCGAGCAGGTGGTGCAGGCCAATTCTGCCCGTTGTATTGGCTGTCAGAGTTGCGTCAGTGCGTGTCCGTTTGGGATGATCACCATTCAGTCGTTGCCGGGGGATACCCGGCAACAAATTGTGAAATGCGATCTCTGTGAACAGCGGGAAGAGGGGCCTGCCTGCGTTGAATCTTGCCCGACACAGGCGCTGCAGTTGCTTACTGAAAGAGAACTCAGGCTAGTCCGCCAGCAGCGTATTGTTGCCAGCGGTGAGAATCCTCTCTGAAAGAATTCTCCGCGCTGAAAGGCGCGGAGAATCTATTAGATAGCCCATCCACCCGCGTAAAATGCGACCAGTGCGGCAGTAATGATTACCGTACCAATATTCAGCTTTTGCCATTCGCGTGCAAAGACGCGGCCTACGACCAGTGTCACAAAGCCCAGCATAATACCGGTAACGATATTACAAGTCAGAACGATAAACACGGCACACACCAGGCCAGCCATTGCGTCAATAAAATCGTTGAAATCCAGCTTCGAGACGTTACTTAACATCAGCAAACCTACGTACATCAGAGCGGGTGCAGTGGCGTAACCAGGGATCAAAAATGACAGTGGTGATAAAAACAGAATCAACAGGAATAACGCCCCCACTACGGTTGCGGTCAACCCTGTTTTACCCCCGGCGGCGGTTCCTGCCGCTGATTCGATATAAACCGCTGCGGGCGCAGCACCCACCAGGCCGGAGAATATTGAACTTACTGAGTCACTGGTCAGGGCTTTACCGCCGTTGATGATCTGGTTGTCTTTATCTAACAAATTCGCCTGACCGGCGACGGCACGGATGGTACCGGTGGCGTCGAACACTGCGGTCATCACCAATGCCAGTACACTCGGAAGTACAGTTGGCTGGAGTGTCCCCATAATATCGAGGCTGAAAATCAGAGACTTACCATCTTCGCCAGTCAGACTGGGCATCGCCACCAGACCGTGGTACTTCACCGCTGGATCAAAGATTAAGCCGATGATCGAAATTGCAATAATCACCAACAAGATCCCGCCAGGTACGCGGCACTTTTCCAGACCGAAGATGACCGCCAGACCCAGTAAGCTCATCATCACCGGGAAGGAGGTAAACGCGCCGAGCGCCACCGGCAAGCCTTCAATCGGGTTTTTGATAACCATTCCCACACCGTTAGCAGCAATCAGCAGCAGAAACAGGCCGATACCGATACCTGTGCCGTGAGCGATACCCATCGGTAAATTACGTAATATCCAGGTTCGCACACCGGTTACAGAAATGGCGGTGAAGATGACGCCCATCAGAAAGACCGCACCCAGTGCGACAGGAACGCTAATTTGTTGCCCGAGTACCAGACTGAATGCGGTAAATGCCGTTAAGGAAATAGCGCAACCAATCGCCATTGGCAAGTTGGCCCACAAGCCCATCAGCAACGAGCCGAAGCCCGCGACCAGACAGGTGGCAACAAACACAGCTGCGGGAGGAAAACCTGCTTTGCCCAGCATTCCCGGAACGACGATAACGGAATAAACCATGGCCAGAAAGGTCGTTAAGCCAGCCAGTACTTCCTGACGAACGGTACTGCCACGAGCGGTAATTTTAAAATAATTATCCAGTGCGCCTTGTGGCTTTGGTGCGTCCGGTGTTTGTAGGATGTCTCCAGACATAATGATGTCCTCACGAGGATGTTAAAGTTTTATTATTAGTTGCGTTCGTACACCAGACGACCATCAACGTAGGTGCGGTAGATCGAACGGTCATCGCCCAACGTCATCATCACGAACAATTTGTCGACTAAAGAAACAGAGTTGTCATAGCGCAGCTGCTGTAGCGGGGTGGCGGTGGGTTCCATCACCACGAAATCAGCCTCTTTGCCAGGTAAAAAGTTGCCAATCAAATCGTCAAGGCCCAGAGATTTCGCCCCGCCGAGCGTGGCAAGGTAAAACGCTTCATATGCCGAGAGGCGATAGCCTTGTAATTGCAACACTTTGTAGGCTTCGTTCAGCGTTTGCAGCATGTTGAAAGTTGTTCCTGCGCCAATGTCAGTCCCCATGCCCACTTTGACTTTCTTCTGCCATGCTTTTTTCAAGTTGAATAAGCCACTGCCGAGGTAAAGGTTGGAGGTAGGACAGAAAGCAATGCTGGATTTGGTTTCGCTGAGACGATCCCACTCTTTCTCTTCGAGATGGACGCAGTGAGCAAAGACACAATTTTTACCTGTCAGACCGTACTGATGGTAAACATCCAGATAACCATCATGGTCAGGATAAAGCGATTTGACCCAGGCAATTTCATCTTTATTTTCACAAAGATGGGTATGTACCCATGTATCGGGATACTCTTCTTTCAGGCGTTGCGCCATCGCCATCTGTTCAGGAGATGAGGTTGGGGCGAAGCGTGGCGTAATCGCATACAACAGACGACCATTTTTGTGCCAGCGTTCGATCAGTTCTTTGCTTTGGTGATAGCTGCTTTCGGCAGTGTCGAGCAGATAATCCGGTGCGTTGCGGTCCATCATCACCTTACCGGCAATCATACGCATATTGATATGACTGGCGGCTTCAAACAGCGCATCAACGGATTGCGGATGAACGGTACCAAACACCAACGCTGTGGTGGTTCCGTTACGTAAAAGCTGCTTGATGAAGAACGCCGACATTTCGCGGGCGTACTCTAAATCCTCATAACGACGTTCAGTAGGGAAGGTGTGTTTATTCAACCACTCCAACAATTGTTCACCATAGGCCCCAACCATTTCACTTTGCGGATAATGGATATGTGTATCGACAAAGCCCGGTACTACCAGTTTGCCGCGATAGTCGCGCACGCGAATGGTGTCAGGAATTTGATGCTTTCCGTCTTCCCATTCGCCAAACCATTCCACTTTTCCCTGTTTAATGAGTAATAAACCATCCTCAATAAACCGCAGCGCAGAGGCAATCTCTTCCGGGTTATCGACCGTACGGGTGACATCAATAAAACTGCCTCGTACCGCTTTTAACGTGTGTTCTCCTGACATCATTGACTCCTTTACTGTTAATCCATCTCTTCCGCTGAGGTAATACCAGGCAGAACGTTTTCCTGTCGGTAGCCACCAGGGAGAATAATATTTAATAAAATCGCAGTTAACCCACCAGCACAAATAGGGTTTTCAACTAATACATAAATAGAGGCTGGCAATATTTTAAAAATTTCCGGATCGTAGGAGACGCCAAGCCCTAAACCTAAAGAAGTGGCGACAATAAGTGTTTCACGGCGCTTTAATCCGTTGGTGATGATGATGCGAATCCCAGCGATGGCAATCATGGAAAACATCAACGTCATTGCGCCTCCCAGAACAGCCGAGGGAATGGTCGTGAAGAAGCCGCCAATCATCGGAAACAAGCCGAGAATAACCAACATGACCGCGATGGTTCGCCCGACATAACGTGAAGCGACACAGGTCATCTGAATAACCCCATTATTTTGCGCAAACGTGGTTAACGGTAATGAACCGACAGCGGAAGCGATAACCGAAACCAGGCCATCTGCCAGTACGCCGCCTTTCAGACGCGACTGATACTCTTCTCCCTGGATGGGGCGGCGGGAAACCATTGCCGTGGCGGTGATATCACCGACAGCTTCCAGCACGCTAAGCAAATAAATCGTGCCGACCACCAGGAACTGATGGAAGCTGAAACTAAACCCGTATTTGAACGGATGCGGGATGGTGATTAACGGCAAATTGCGCATACTGCTGAAATCCACCATGCCCAGGCATAACGACGCGATATAACCGACACATAGCCCAATGGCAATCCCTCCCATGCGTAGTAACGGACTGCGGCAGCAGTTAAAGCCGATCACCACAATCAAAACCAATAAACCAACGCCGAGATGTTCGTAATTGCCGAACGTACCGCTGCTTTTGGCAGCAAATCCTCCACCAAAATCGATAATGCCGACTTTAATCAGGCTTAAGCCGATCATCAGCACCACAATGCCGCTAACGGTAGGTGTAATAACCCGACGTAAATAGGGCAGGATAAAAGAAGAGCCGACAACCAGAAATGCGCCAACGAAGGAGACGCCGAGAAGCGACGACATGATTAACTCTTCGTGAAAACCATCGCTTTTCATGCTGCTGCCCAGCGCAATCATGACTGTAACAAATGAAAAATTGACTGACTGAATTGAGAGTAGGCCAGAACCGACGATGCCATAGCGGTTTACCTGTAACCAGGTACCAATACCAGAGGCGATCATCGCCATAGAAACAAGATAGGCGGTTGTTTCAGCGGAAAGCTGTAAGGCCGCACCGACGATTAACGCAGGGGTTACCATCGGAACGAAAATTGCCAACAGATGGGTAATGGCACCAACGAGAGCCTGATGAAAGGGAGGGCGATCCTCCAGTTCAAATATAAGGTCAGAACCTGCATGGTTTATATCAGACATCCCTTCACTCCTTTTAAAGTAAATTTGATCATCTGAATCAGTAAAATAAATTCCCACGAATTTGGGGCGCAGGACGCCTTGAGAACGGCTTATCTCATTTTCGCAGTCACTATTTAGTCATCGTTCAAACAGAGAAACAGGCCGCCGAAGCGGCCATTTATTATTTATATTTTTTCCAGCGCGGTGAGTATTTTCTCCGGTGTGAAATGCCATTCGCGTAACCAGATGCCGCAGGCATCGTGAATTGCGGTAGCAATCGCCGGAGCTGCGCCATTTACACCGATTTCTGAGATTGATTTCGCCCCGAATGGGCCGACTTTATCGTCGCTCGGCACCAGCACAGCGCGGAAATCACGCGGAATGTCACCAATTTTCGGTGCGCCGTAACTGCGTAAATCACGCGTTAACGGGTGGCCTTCGGCGTCATAAATGATTTCTTCGCTCATACTGTGCCCGATAGCACGCAGGGTGGCACCGTAGATTTGTCCCAACGCTAACTCTGGATTGACCGGTGTACCGCAGTCCAGCAAGGCATAGAATTTATCCAGGCGGATTTCACCCGTACGTGTGTTGACGGCAACTTCAGCAAAGTTTGCGCCATACGGGAAGGCGAAATCAGGCGTGATATAACTGGCAGTTCCCACCAGTGAACCAAAACCGGTGCCGGTTTCGCCTTTATGGGCAATATCACCGAAACTAACTTCGCCTTTCTTGCCGCGAACGACACCCGGCGTTGCCAGTTGAACATCCTCCAGGGGTTCCCCCAGCATTTGTGCACCGTGGAACAGGATTTTCTCTCGGAGATTTTCTGCCGCCATACGCGCCGCGTTGCCGGAGAAACATGTACCGGACGAGGCATATGCGCCTTTATCAAACAGCGCATGATCGGTATCACCGGAGATAACATGCACGTCCTGCGGTGGGCAGTGCAGCACTTCTGCTGCCAGTTTCGTCACAACCGTATCCAGACCAGTACCAATATCCGCACCGCCAGAATGAACGATAAAAGTACCGTCCGATTCCAGTTTGATCATGCAGTTAGCCTGATCAATATCCGGGATACCCGATTTCTGCATGATAATGGCGACGCCGCGACCGATGTGCCAGTCACCATTTTGCGGTTTTGGTGAAGACCATTGGATCATCTCGCGACCCTGACGCAGGATCTCTTCCAGCGCGCAGCTGGCGGCGGAAGGAACGGAGGTCGGCGCTTTACCTTCACCAATCGCACCGAGAATTTTCAGCTCTTGCCCTTCGTGTACCCGATTACGTTCGATAATTTCCAGTTGATCGATCTGTAACTGTTCAGCCAGTTCCGCTAATGCCATGGTGATAGCGAAGTTACCTTTCGGTGCGCCATAACCCTGATAAGCACCATTTGGGCAAATGTTGCTGTAGTAGGTGGTGACCTGGAAATCGACGTTATCGCACGGATATAACGGCAGCGACAGCGCCGGTCCGTTACACGGTACGGTGAGTGAGTGGTTGCCGTAAGGGCCTGTGTTGGCGCGGAAATCCATCTTCACAGCCGTCAGGCGACCATCTTTCTTTGCCCCCAGTTTGACGGTGACTTTCGCGACGTGACGAGAGGTGTTAGCAATAAACTCTTCTTCACGGGTGTAGCGGAACAGTACCGGACGCCCGGTCACGCAGGTTGCCCAGGCGCACACTTCTTCCAGCAGGATGTCCTGTTTAGACCCAAAACCGCCGCCAACTCGCTCTTTAATGACATGAACTTTATGTTGTTTCATGCCCACGAGGCGCGCGACCTGGCGGCGTAAGTGCCATGGTACCTGGGTGGAGGCGTGGATAACCAGACGATCGCCGTCCATACGGGTAAAGCAGATATGAGTTTCAGTCGGGCATTGCTGCGCCTGAGTTGAGTTATAGGTTCGCTCAATGATCACATCGGCATCGGCAAAGCCTTTATCCATATCGCCAATATGACCATGAATACTGGCGGCGATATTTTTACGAGGGCGAGAACCGATAGGGAAGTTGATAATCATATGCTCGCCGCGCTGGGCTGCATGGCTGTTATCGTCTTCCAGAGTGTCTGGCGCACCCGCCACATACACCACCGGTTCATCGTGTACGACAGGCGCATCTTCCGCCATTGCCTCGTCAATCGACATTACAGGCTTAAGCACTTCATATTCAACGTCGATGAGCTTCAGTGCTTCGAGCGCAATTTCTTCACTTTCAGCGACTACCGCAGCAACGCGATCGCCGACGTGACGCATTTTCTTGCCGAACATACGGCGGTCAAGCGGTGACGGTTCCGGTGCGCTCTGACCACCCGGGGTGTAGTAGATATCCGGGCAATTCAGATGAGTAATAACGTGAACGACGCCTGGTAAGGCTTCAGCTTTGCTGACATCCAGGTGAGTAATCAGTGCGTGAGCGTGAGGGCTACGTAACATTTTAATGACGCAGGCGTCAGCCGTTACGCGGTCTTCAACATAGCAGGGTTTCGCCTGCACCATTTTTGCGGCATCAGTTTTAGGATAATGCTTACCAATGACTTCAAGGTCATCGCGGAAAGTCGGAGCGATATCAATGGTGGCCTGCGGGTTATTTTTACGTGCAACCGCCAGTTCAATGACCTGATAGTATTGTTGCCAGCCTGCATCGCGACTGAACAAACCAGAAAGCGCGTCGTCGATCTCTTCGCGGGTCGGTGCGGCGATACGCTCGAGCAGATCAGTGATAATCAGAGCAGCAGCTGGATCGTTATAACCAGACTGCACCACGCCAACATCAACCATTGCCTGTTGAACCAGACTTAACTCGTTCCATTTTCCCAGAGACTCTGCGGTACGAATATTAGCCTTCTCTATCTGTGCGGCAATAAGTAAGGACGCGTTGACGATATTACCGTTAAAGATAATTGCGTCAGAACCGGCAAAACCGAATCCATCATCGCTGTTGCGTACAGAGTGCATTCCCATGTTAAACAACAGCTTTTGCACGTTTTCACCAGGATTAACGGTTAGCTCCTGGGGCGTGCCATTTAATGTAAAGTGGATGATCATACGGCTTCCTCCCCAGCCTGTTGGCAGTCGGCATAAAGGTCGGCTACCAGAACTCCCGTGATATAGCGTTTATAGGCCACGCTGCCCCGCAAATCTTCCTGCGGGAAAATGGCGTTGGCGACAGCCTGTTCAAGGGCATCGCCTTCCAAGTTTTGTTTTTCAACATCGTGCAGACGCAGTGCTTTACTGGCCACGCCATCCAACGCAATTCGCATACCGTCGTGATCGGTTAACGCAACGGCTGCCGTTACTACCGTTAACCCAGCCTGAGAACGGCTAATTTTGCGAGTCGCACAGGTGCGATACGGATCTTTAATGATGATTTCGGTTAGCAGGCGATCGCATGGGCAGGCCAGGTACTCCTCAATTGACAGAGTTTCACCGTTGCCAAAAACCAGTTCGGCATCCAGTGCCAGCAGGACGGGAAGCAGCACCGACTCTTCCTGCCGGGCGGCGATTTCACCACCAATGGTCGACTGATTACGAATATGGCGAGAGTAGACAAAGCCGAGAGCCTCACGCAGTGCTGCAGGAATAAACCGTGCATCACGCAGTGTTTGCAAGCGAGACATCGCGCCAATCCGCAATGCACCGTTATCCCAGTCAACCCAGTCCAGTTCCAGATCCTGTAAGGATATGGCAATCTTTTTATCGGTACGGGTTGGTGTGGCGTTGAGTTTACTGCCTCCGGCAAACCAGACAGCTTCATCCTGATAGCGGCGCTTCAGTTCCAGCGCCTGTTCGACAGAGTCGGGTCTGAAAAATTGTTCAATCATCTTCTTTCCTTATTTAACCCTCTTCCTTTAAGGAAGAGGGTATCTGTCATTTATGCCAGCGCATCCATCCGACGCCACATACTGGCGGCGGCTTTTTGGGCTTGCGCATAAATGGAATCGCAATCGAAGTTAAACTGACGGTCTTCATAGACCATAACGCCATTGACCATCACGCTATGAACGCTGCCTGAACCCATGCCGAAAGCGATATGTCCAGCGATATTGTCTGCCAGCAGTGGCGTCGGTGAGTTGTAATCGCAAATGGTTAAATCGGCTTTATAACCGGCTTCAAGAAGGCCAAATTTCGCGCCAAAGTTGCGGCTCATCAGTTCGTTGCCGTTAGCCAGAGCTTTGGCAAAGCTGTCAGGCCACAGCGGACCACCCGCATCGCGATGTTTAAAGAAGGCAAATTTCATCTCTTCAAACATGTCCGAACCAATTCCGTCCGTTCCCAACGCCAGATTGCGGATGTCGCAAAGATGATGGTTGTAGCCGACATGGTTGTTCATGTTTGAACGGGCGTTATGCACCAGGAATGCATCACGCTGATTGAGCAACGCGATGTCGTCTTTAGACAGATAAAGCCCATGAGCGACCAGCGTTTTGCTGTCGATGAGATCGAATTGCGCTAATCGTGCCAGCAGATCTTTGCCGTACCAGTGATGACTATGGGAAACATCGTAAAGGTCTTCCGCAGCGTGAATATGTAAACCACGGCCTGTGGCTTTCACGGCCTCACGCAGCATTTCCAGACCGGCATCCGGCACAGTAAACGGCGCGTGAGCACCAATATGAGCCTCTACCAGATACGGTTCAGTTGCCGCTTTCTTCGCATCATCAATCTGACGGGCGAAGCGGATATTTTCCTCTACTCCTTCCTGTAGTTCTTTAATGCCGTTGTTACGGTCAGTGGTTTCAAAACAGGTCATCGCACGCAGGCCAACTTTTAAAAATGCGTTGCGCAATGTGGAGAGCGACCCGCCGATATACGCCGGAGAGGCATGGTGATCGATAACAGATGTACATCCGCTCTTAATCGCTTCCAGGGAACAAATCAGTCCGCTGTAATAGAGAGACTCTTCATCAAGGGCGCGATCGAGTCGCCACCAGAGATTTTTCAGCGTTGAGATGAAATCCGGGCAGGGGGCGATGTTTGCCATAATTCCACGGGAAAGCCCCGAGTAAAAATGGTTGTGCGAGCAGACAATTCCCGGCATCACAATCCGACCATGCATCTCTTTGTAGCTGGCATCGGGGTAGCGTTGCGTCAGAGCATCGCCTATAGCGACAATCACATCATTTTCGATGGCGATATCAACGCCTTCCTGCACTTTCGCCGGGTGTAACTGCACTGCGGTGACATTCTTCAGAATCAACATGATTACACCTCCACGCGGCCCAGCAGATAATGATGATGCTGGTGGACATGGCTAATGATGCGGCACATATCGTTCAGCTCCGGTGGTACGTTGTTGAACTGACCTTCGCTGTCGATGTTTAACACCCAGCTTTGGTTATTCAGACGTATGCGTACCTGGCAATCTTCCACAAGGAAGCCTGGGTTGCTGCTGTTATCAAAGTCTTGCGACAGGCTGAATACGGTGATTTTGTCTTTATATGGTTTACCGTTCCACGGGCAGAACTGGGCGCAGTTGCCGCATTCGTTACAGTAAGCGTCGAGGTGCAGCGTCTGGAAACGGTTCTGGAATCCAGGGACCGCAATTGAGACATTGGCGCGGTTAGGGCAGACATCCACACACTTGCTGCAAACGTAGTTACATTCAAGACAGCGAGAAGCTTCCTGAGCGACAAACGCATCACGATCGTCGCTATCCACCAGGGTGATAGAGATATCGCCTTTGCGTTGATAGATTTCCGCCGGATTGACGTTGTTCCAGTATTTATCGTTCTGGTGGGAACGGATATTTTCCCGACTAAGGATGGCATCGGTCGCCCGACGCGCGGTTCCGACAGCAGCGACAATGGAGGATGGTCCGCGCTGTACGTCGCCGATCATAAAGACGTCAGTCAGACGAGTTTCGCCATTATGGTCGACGTCTGGCCAGCCGTTTTTGTCCAGCGGCACGCCCATCGCATTCAGGGCTTCAGTATCCTGCTGTTCACCAATGGCGGTGATCAGGCTGTCTACATGCAGTGTTACTGTTTCGTTGGTTTCAACCGGACGGCGACGACCTTTCTCATCAGGTTCGCCAAGCGACATAACGCGCAAGGTTAAGGTGCCATCAGCATCGAAACGTTCCGGATTATTCAGGAAACGGAACTCCACGCCGTCGTGCAACGCTTCTTCATACTCTTCGCGCCATGCTGGCATCTCTTGCAGTGAACGACGGTAAACGACCGTTGCTTTTTCTACGCCTGGAACGCGTAACGCCGCACGAGCGCAGTCCATTGCGGTGTTACCCGCCCCGACAACGACCACATGTTTGCCCAGCTTGAGCGCTGTGCCCTTGTTGTATTCACGCAGGAAGGGGAGTGATTTCCAGACATTTTGGTTGTCGCCCGCCAGTTTCACACCGCTATTTTTATCAGTGCCGGTGGCAATCAGAACATAGTGGAAGCCCTGATTTTTTAACTGTTCAACGGTCAGATCGGGTGAGCAGCCATACTCAAATTTCACGCCGTGAGCGGCAACAAAATCGATATCGTGCTGAATTAACTCTGCAGGAATACGGAACTGAGGAATGATATTTTTCACCACGCCGCCCGCATTGGCTTCGCGTTCAAACAGCGTAACCGGATGGCCCGCTCTGGCAAGGAAGTAACCTGCTGCCAGACCCGCCGGACCTGCACCAATCACGGCAACCGGATGGCGTGAACCAGAACCGGCTGGTTTGTGCCAGCGTTGCTTATATTCATCCCAACCTTTTTCCAGCGCGACTTTTTTCAGTTCGCGGATATTCAGCGCACTGTCGTAATCCAGGCGGGTACAGTTGTATTGGCACTGGTGATCGCAAATATGACCGGTAATGGCGGGCAGGGCGTTGCGTTGGTAGATGAGTTCCAGTGCGTCGGCATAGCGGTGTTCGCCAAGCAGACGGATGTATTCCGGAATATCCTGTTTAATGGCGCAAGCAGTAACGCACGGTGCAACGTAGCAGTCGGTCAACGGCAGGTCTTCTGCCACTTCAATACGCTCTTCTGGCTTCCAGTGTTTCTGAGTGTATTCCATGGTTAACGCGTCTGCTGCCAGTTTGTTCAGTCGTTCGACGTCAACATGGTCAAGCCCCCAGGCGTCGGAGCCTTCCAGCTCGCGCATGCAGGCACTTAAGCGCAGATAGCCGCCAGGTTTCAGCAGGTCGGTTGCCATAGTAATAGGGCGAATACCAGTATCAAAAATATCGCGGATAGTCAGCTGACTGGCACCACCGGAATAAGAAATGGGCAGTTTGCCGTCAAAGGCGCGAGAGAGAACTGCTGCAACATTGATGGAGAGCGGGAACAGCGCACGGCCTGACATATACATCTCTTCACCAGGCAGTGCGCCTTTATTGTTGATGGTGCCGAAAGTGTTAGTCAGTTTTACGCCAAAGCCGAGTGATTTTTCTTTTGCCAGTACCATCAGGCGTTCCAGCATTTCCAGCGCTTGCGTCAGCTTGAGGTCGTGATCAAATGACTCTTCTTTTAAGCCTATGTAACCGAAACCGCAGACATCGAGGATCTCACGAACACGCGCGTACCCCAGTAAGGTCGGGTTGAGTTTCACAAAGGTATTGAGCCCTTTTTCTTCCAGCATGTAGCGGCAAATGGCTTCGATTTCATGCGGAGGACAGCCGTGCATCGTGGAGAGGGTGACGCCCTGCACCATGCTGGTGGGGATGCGAGCGGGTAAGGCCTGCAAGCATTCGCGTTTTTCCTGTAAGCCGTGGCGGGCTAAAAATGCGTCATCCTGGAGTAATTTATTCAGCGTATCGCGATATTGAGCGAATTTCGGATGGTCAGATGCGTCCATCATATTGTCGATGAACTGTTGCATTGGCGGTTGCTTAATACCTTCGAGGTTGTAACCGACGCTCATATTAAAGATGAACGATTTACCGGAATCAGAAGGCTGGAACATCGCTTCGAGAAGGTGCAGGGCAAACCAGGCTTTGAGGTATTCATCCCAGGCTTTAAGCAGGGTAAATTCGGTAGACCATTCGGTGTTAAAGCACTCGTCTTCAGCGTCGATACAGGGCTTTTCCAGTTCCAGGCGGTCAAGAATTTGGACAGTTTTTAGTTCGATGAAGCGTCCGCCAGTCAGCCAGGATGTGACAATATTTTGCGCGAGCTGCGTGTGCGGACCAGCGGCAGGGCCGACGGGAGTGGCACAGGTTTCACCGAAGACGCTAACAGTTTTACCTTTTACGGGTGAGTAAAACTGTTGCTCGGGAATACCAAAGATTGAGCGTTGTTGTTGGTATTCATCAAATATGCGCGTCAAAAGTTCCTCAAACGGAATGGGACGCATAATATCCCCCATAACCCTCTCCTTAGCTTATACAGATATCATTGAGTGACCGGTGTTGAGAAATCCGGTGGTTTAGGGGGATAGAGCAACAATCGCACCACTCTTGCCAGGTTTGGCGGGAAATATAAAAAAATGTGAGGCGGCTCGAAACTTAAGGGCTTTTTGTGAATGAACTCACAGGTGCCAAATGAGAATTAAAATCACTCCTGGAAATTATTATTACCAGCCCATTTATCACTTTTTCTCTTTTCTCAAAATCAGTGATTCCTTATCATAATGATAAAGCAGGCTGGATGGTTTAAATATTTGAACGCAAACGTTTAACTACGTTTTCTAAATTTCAGTATACCTTTTTTGCGCTGTAATAAAGTCGTCCGGAGTATCAATATCTAAAATTATTTCTGCATTCTCTATTTCGACGGAATAATGTTCTCCCATAAGGAGTGCCTGACGCATATTGGTGACATTGGGTCGCTGGGTTGCCTGCATCAGGCATGGCTTTGACACTAAAATCGGATGGCCGGGGATACCTTTATGGAGTGGCAGTATTGCGCCATCATTACGTAACGACCAGATTTTTCTAAAAATATCGATGGTGAGGGTTGGCATGTCACCGTGGGTGAGAAAACAATGTTCGGTTTGCACCGCGGGTACTGCGGCCTTTACTGATGTCAGTAAACCCTGCGCATAATTTGGGTTGTGGATAATAGTGATATTACTCTGGTTCGCATAACGTTCGTGCAGTTCATTACCACGATAGCCGGTGACTAAAATAATTCGGCTACAAAACTGCAACGCATTTTTGATACTTGCATCAAGAATTGTTCCCTGTTGCCAGGGTAACATCATTTTCCATTGCCCCATTCTTGATGATAATCCGGCAGCGGTAATTATACAGTCGATGGCTGACATAGTGGTTCCATTATTTATAGGGGCTAATAACGCCTGATAATTGCGTTACTTCCTGATGGATTAAGTTGGGGATAATTTATCCCAGAGAGGTCATAAAGACTCGTGAAAAGTATAGTTGACCCATCGGCATTATTCATTGATTTAGGCGCGCAGAAACGCCCCACTGTGATTTCTGTTGTTGGGGCTGGGGGGAAAACCAGCTTGCTTTTTTGGCTGGCAGAACTGCTCCAGGCTAGCGGCAGGCGTGTGTTAATCACTACGACGACACATATGTTTATGCCAACGTCTCACTGGCCCGTGGTTTTCTGTCGTGATCCCGCCATGCTTCCTCATGCGTCTCTTACATCCCCCATTTCATTTTGTTTTCACAGCTGGAAAGCGAACCAGGGAAAAGTGCAGGGATTTATGCCAGAAGCGATTGATGCACTGGTGCAACGACCAGAGTGTGACGTAATTCTCATTGAGGCAGATGGCTCGCGTGGAATGCCGTTAAAAGCGCCTGATGAGCACGAACCTTGCATACCCAAAAGCAGTTGCTGCGTGATTGCTGTGATGGGAGGACATATTTTGGGTGCGAAAGTGAGCACAGAAAATGTCCATCGCTGGTCGCAGTTTGCTGATATTACCGGGTTAACACCTGATGCAACCTTGCAACTGAGCGATCTCGTTGCGCTGGTTCGCCACCCTCAGGGCGCATTTAAAAACGTACCGCAAGGTTGTCGGCGAGTCTGGTTCATTAACCGTTTTTCTCAATGTGAGAATGCGATTGCGCAAAGCGAGCTCCTTCAACCGCTGCAACAACACGACGTAGAGGCAATCTGGCTGGGCGATATACAAGAACATCCTGCAATCGCGCGCAGATTTGTGAATTAGCGGCCCGGGTATTCCGGGTTACTGAAAGGATATCCATTGAGGTTGGTATGAATATTTTCACAGAGGCTGCAAAACTTGAAGAGCAAAATTGTCCGTTTGCGATGGCGCAAATTGTTGATAGCCGAGGCTCGACTCCCCGCCATTCTGCACAAATGTTAGTGCGCGCCGATGGTTCTATCGTCGGTACAATTGGTGGTGGAATGGTTGAGCGGAAGGTGATTGAAGAGTCGCTTCAGGCATTGCAGGAACGTAAGCCGCGATTATTCCATGGACGTATGGCTCGTAACGGTGTGGATGCTGTCGGGTCAGATTGTGGAGGTGCAATGTCCGTGTTTATCAGCGTCCATGGTATGCGTCCTCGTCTGGTGTTGATTGGCGCGGGGCATGTCAACCGGGCGATAGCCCAGAGTGCGGCGCTATTAGGATTTGATATTGCCGTTGCCGATATTTATCGCGAAAGCCTTAATCCTGAATTATTCCCACCATCAACCACGCTTCTCCATGCTGAGTCGTTTGGTGCGGCAGTGGAAGCACTGGATATTCGCCCTGATAATTTTGTCCTGATTGCCACGAATAATCAGGATCGTGAAGCCCTCGACAAACTCATTGAACAGCCCATTGCATGGCTGGGGTTGCTGGCAAGTCGCCGCAAGGTTCAGCTTTTCCTACGTCAATTGCGTGAGAAAGGCGTGGCTGAAGAACATATTGCCCGTTTACATGCGCCCGTTGGTTACAACATAGGTGCGGAAACGCCGCAGGAGATCGCCATCAGCGTGCTGGCAGAAATATTACAGGTGAAAAATAACGCGCCGGGTGGGCTGATGATGAAACCTTCTCATCCTTCCGGACACCAGCTGGTGGTGATTCGCGGTGCGGGGGATATCGCCAGTGGTGTGGCGCTACGTCTGTATCATGCGGGTTTTAAAGTGATCATGCTGGAAGTGGAAAAACCGACAGTGATTCGTTGTACCGTGGCGTTTGCCCAGGCCGTGTTCGATGGCGAAATGACGGTCGAAGGCGTCACTGCCCGCTTGGCAACCAGCTCTGCGGAAGCGATGAAACTTACCGAACGCGGATTCATCCCTGTGATGGTAGATCCCGCCTGTTCATTGCTTGATGAACTGAAACCGCTTTGCGTGGTGGACGCTATTCTGGCGAAACAGAATTTGGGTACGCGGGCAGATATGGCACCAGTAACAATCGCGCTTGGGCCGGGCTTTACTGCTGGGAAGGATTGCCATGCGGTAATTGAAACAAATCGCGGGCACTGGCTCGGTCAGGTGATTTACTCTGGTTGTGCGCAGGAGAATACCGGTGTTCCCGGCAATATTATGGGGCATACCACCCGACGGGTGATCCGTGCTCCTGCTGCAGGCATTATGCGATCCAACGTGAAATTAGGCGATCTGGTGAAAGAGGGCGATGTGATTGCCTGGATTGGTGAGCATGAAATTAAAGCACCGTTGACGGGGATGGTGCGTGGCTTGTTGAACGACGGACTGGCGGTGGTCGGTGGTTTTAAAATTGGTGATATCGATCCACGTGGTGAAACGGCTGATTTCACCAGCGTTTCTGATAAAGCCCGGGCAATTGGCGGCGGCGTACTTGAGGCATTAATGATGTTGATGCATCAGGGCGTTAAAGCGACAAAAGAAGTGCTGGAAGTGGCTTAAATGAAAATGGCCGGATGGTATTACCCACCCGGCCTTTAAATTACTGACAAATCACCGTTCCGGTTTTGCCTTCAATCCCTTCTTTCGCTTTGCTCAATACGGTAATCAGTGCTTCGCGTCCAGCGCGAGAGCGAGCAAACGAGGCGGCTGCTTCCACTTTAGGCAGCATAGAACCTTTCGCAAAATGACCTTCTTCGATAAAGCGTTCAGCATCGACCAATGACAGGCGGTCGAGCCACTGCTCATTCTCTTTACCGAAGTTAATGGCCACTTTTTCTACCGCGGTCAGAATGATCAGCATATCGGCATCAATCATTTCTGCTAAACGGGCACTGGCCCAGTCTTTATCGATAACCGCGCTGGCACCACGCAGATGGTTACCTTCACGAATAACAGGAATACCACCACCGCCAACGGTGATCACTACCTGGCCTGCATCTACCAGAGCTTTAACCGTTTCTTTTTCAATGATATCAACCGGTTTTGGCGAGGCAACAACACGGCGATAGCCGCGACCAGCATCTTCTTTCAGAGTGTAACCCTGTTTTGTCAGTTGCTCGGCTTCCTGCTCGGTAAAGAACGAACCGATTGGTTTGGTCGGGTTGAGGAATGCCGGATCGTTAGCGTCGACTTCGACCTGGGTAACCAGCGTTGCTACAGGTTTATTAATGCCACGAGAAAGCAGTTCTTCTCTTAAGGCGTTTTGTAGATCGTAACCAATATAACCCTGGCTTAAGGCAACACAGACAGACATCGGCAGCATTGGCGAGTGCGCTTCCGTTTTTGCGGCAGCTTCAAAGGCCTGGTTAATCATGCCCACCTGCGGCCCGTTACCATGAGTGACGATGACCTCATGTCCCTGGGCAATTAAATCAACAATTGCCTGAGACGTAATTTTTACCGCTTTCATTTGTCCGGCTAGATCGTCGCCCAGCGCATTCCCGCCCAGGGCGAGAACAATTTTCTTACTCATTTTTCCTCACTCATCATTCTTGATTGTGTATAGATCCCTGGCAGTGGTTAGAGCACGGGAGGGACAAACGGTTTGCGTCGCAGGAAACGACCTCGCCCGGCTTTACCTGTAAAGGTGCCGTCACAGAAAATCGTTTCACCACGGGATAATGTTCTGACAATTGCGCCCTGACAGGTAAAACCCTCCCAGGGCGAGTAGTCGGCGTTGTCGTGGAGATGGCGGTGTTGAATTTGTTGACTCTGACGTGGGTCGATAATTACCACATCACCATCTGAGCCGGGCGCTAATAATCCTTTTTGTGGCCACAGGCCAAATAGCCTGGCGGGCATCGCACTGGTCAATTCAACAAAACGCTCCGGTGTGATACGTCCCGTCATCACGCCACTGGAGAACAGCAACTGCATGCGGTTTTCCACACCGGGCAAGCCATTTGGGCAGCGGCTGAAATCGCCTTTAGAAATTTGCTGGCGCTGGGCCATCGAGAAGGTGCAGTGATCGGTCGCCACTACGTCAATCGCACCATCACTAATGCCACACCACAGTTTGTCCTGCTCACGCACGTTACGCAGTGGTGGGCTAAGAATGAACTTCATGCCGTCTTCTGTATCGTAACTGCGTTCGTCCAGCAGGAGATATTGCGGGCAGGTTTCAACCCAGACTGGCTGGTGATTCGCGCGGGCAAGACGCAGATAATCCAGACCTAAGCCGTTAGAGAGGTGGACGATATAGAGCGGGGCGTTACCGGCAATTTGTGCCAGGTTAATCATGCGTGCGATGGCTTCCGCTTCGCATTCCAGAGGGCGACTCAAGGCGTGATAGCGCGGCGCGGTTAACCCTGCGGCGATAAACTCCGCCCGCTTGCTGGCGATAGCCGCGTCATTTTCCGGGTGCACGGTGGTCAGCGCGCCGGACTCATGCAAGCGGCGTAACGCCTGCAAAACCTCGTCGTCGTTGAGTTTGTATTGATAGGTTAAATAGAGTTTAAAACTGCTCAGTCCTTCTTCGACCATCATCGGAATTTCGTCGAGGATGGCGTGATTAATGTGCTGGATAACACCGTGAAAGCTGTAGTCAATAACCGCTTTATGGGCGGCATAACCACGATAAACTTCCAGTTGATGGCGTAACCGGCAGCCATTCGGGCCAAATCCCATATGGTCAATAATGGTTGTTGTACCGCCACACGCAGCTGCGCGGGTACCGGTAAAAAAATCATCACAACTGCGCGCGATGCCGACATCAATATTGAAATGCGTATGGACATCCACGCCGCCAGGGAAAACGTAACAGCCAGTGGCATCAATTTCTTCATACGGGAGCTGCGGCGAAATATTGCTGCCCAATTGGCGAACAATCCCGCTCTCAATCAGCAAATCTTGTTTGGCTTGTCCATCTGCGTTAACGACAGTGCCGTTTTTGATCAATACGCGCATAGCAAACTCCAAAAACCCTCCGGCGAACCGGAGGGGAATAAGTGAAGAGTAATTATTCGGTTGCCAGCCAGCTTAACGGGATTGCAGCGTACATAGCGGCACAGGTCACCAGGTGAGATTTCCAGGTTTTTTCGTTAGGTGCGTGCGCTTCAGGTTCTTTACCAGGGCCAAAACCGATCACCGGAATGCCGTGACGACCCATGATGGAGACGCCGTTAGTTGAGAAGGTCCACTTATCAACAACCGGCGCTTTGCCAAACAGCCCTTCGTAGGCGTTCACCAGGGCTTTAACAGTGAAGTGATCTTCTTCCACTTTCCAGGTCGGGAAGTAGCATTCGGTTGGGTAAACCAGGCCAGTCCAGGAAGGACGGTCGTAGTTGTACATAGAAACAACCGCGTTAGCTTTCTGTACCGCAGGCAGGGCGCGGATTTCGTCCAGCGCGCCTTCCCAGGTTTCGCCCCAGGTCAGACGACGGTCAATTGAAACTGCGCAGCTGTCTGCTACAGCGCAACGGCTTGGAGATGTGAAGAAGATTTCAGAAACGGTGAGGGTGCCTTTGCCGAGGAATTCGTCATAGCCCAGGCGCTGGGAGAGTTCCTGCAATTCTCCAAGAATCGGACCCATTTTGAAAATGGCGTTATCACCGCGTTCTGGCGCAGAGCCGTGGCAGCTAACGCCCTGAACATCAATGCGAATTTCCATACGACCGCGTTGACCACGATATACCTGGCAGTCGGTTGGTTCGGTACTGACCACAAATTCCGGGCGAATGCCAGATTGTTCAATAATGTACTGCCAGCACAGACCGTCGCAGTCTTCTTCCTGCACAGTGCCGGTGACCAGCAGGGTGTATTCATCTTCCAGACCGAGGTCTTTAATGATTTTACCGGCATAAACCATAGATGCCATGCCGCCTTCCTGGTCGGAAGTACCACGGCCGCTTATCAGCTCATCAGTTTCCATGCCTTCGTACGGATCGAAGTCCCAGTTTTTGATGTTGCCAATGCCGACGGTGTCGATATGCGCGTCCATCGCCACCAGACGCGGGCCGTGACCGATATAACCGAGCACGTTGCCCATCGGGTCGATTTCAACTTTATCGAAGCCGACTTTTTCCATCTCTTCTTTAATACGATGCACTACGCGTTTTTCGTCGCAGCTTTCGCTGGGGATCGCAACCATGTCGCGCAGGAAGCGAGTCATGTCTGCCTGGTAATCTCTTGCTTTTTCAAGAATCAGTTTGAATGGAATATTCTTAGCCATTATTTTTCTCCAGATTTTTTACTCCCCGTTTGGCGGGGAGCAGTTCCAATAGGGTGATTAAGGTGCTACAGAGTGTTTGCCTTCCCAGACAACTTCGCGGTAGTGCTTCACGTCGGTGTCGCCTTCAGTGCTGATAACCAGCACCACGGCATCTTTGTTCAGCGCTAGTTTTTCCATCAGGCTTTGACGTTGCGGGTGATAATGAACCGCCGCGAGAACGCCCAAACCGACAGCGCCGGATTCACCGGAGATGATGCGCGGGTCGTTGCCGTACGGATTACCCAGCACGCGCATACCTAATGCGGCAACGCTGTCCTGGCAGGAGATGAATTGGGTGGCGCAGTTACGTAGAATCTCCCAGCCCAGCGGGTTAGGTTCGCCGCAGGCCAGACCCGCCATGATGGTGGCCATATCGCCGCCAACGTTGACGATGTCGCCTTTGACGCCGGAGCGATAAATACAGTCAGCTTTGTCAGGTTCAACAATAATGCTGTGCAGATTTTGCGGGCTGTAGACGTCGACCAGATAACCCAGTACGCCGCCAGCCATCGCGCCGACACCGGCTTGCAGCAGAACGTGAGTTGGGGTTACGCCCATTTCACGTATTTGCTCGACGGCTTCATCTGCCAGAGTGGCATAGCCCTGCATGATCCAGGTTGGGATTTTGGTGTAGCCTTCCCAGGCGGTATCTTGCACCACTTCCCAGCCGTGTTGCTGCGCGTGTTGCATGGTCAGACGAACGGTATCGTCATAGTTCATATCAGTGACGATGCACTCGGCTCCGAGGTTCAGAATGGCGTCAACGCGTTCCTGAGCGGAACCTTTCGGCATGTAAATTACCGCGTTCTGACCGAGTTGCTGTGCTGCCCAGGCAACACCGCGCCCGTGGTTGCCGTCGGTCGTTGTAGCAAATGTCATTTTTTCGCCGATGGCACTTTTCAGATGCTCGAATGACAGTGTTTCGATATCAAGATGATATTTTTCGCACAACAACTGAGCGATGGCATATGCGCCGCCGAGCATTTTGAATGCGTTCAGACCGAATCGTTTTGATTCGTCCTTAACGAGAATTTTTTTTACCCCAAAAAGGTTTGCGAGATCGTCCAGCGCGCAAAGTGGTGTTGGGCGATAGCCAGCAATTTTCTGGTGGAACTGGCGCGCCAGTTTTGCCTGGCTTTGCGAAAAGAGCGGTGATGTTTCGCCGTTGAAAAATTTGTTATCGGCGATATCAATCTTCAATGAGAAAACGGACATATCCTATCCTTTTGGCCTCTGGAAATAGAGAGCCGACCTGTCGATCGGCCCGAGGGGGTTATTTCACGCGTTCTTGCGCTTCTTTCAGCAGTTGTTCGAGCAGTGCGCCTGGTTTGGAATATTTACGGGAAAGGATCATTGCTGCGATGATGTATGGCTTCCAGCTGGCTTCTTTGTAGGTCGCGATACGGTATTTTTCGAATACGCCTTCAGTGACTTCACCTTCTTTGCAGGATACGCCGCTGATATCTGCTGGCAGGCAGTGCATGTACAGGGCTTCGCCATCACGGGTCAGTTCCATCATCTCTTCAGTGCAATGCCAGTCTTTGTGTTGCGCGTTCTGTGCCAGACACTGTTTTTCCAGTGCTTTTAAGCCTTCGTGATCGTTCGCACGCAGCAGTTCAGTACGCTCTTCCATCACTTTGTAAGGTGCCCATGACTTCGGATAAACGATGTCTGCGTCTTTGAAGGCTTCTTCCATGCTGGTGACCTGACGGAAGCTACCGCCAGAGGCTTTAGCATTATTTTTAGCTACTTCAACTACATCCGGGATCAAATCGTAGCCTTCCGGATGGGCCAGGGTGACATCCATACCGAAGCGGGTCATCAGGCCGATAATGCCTTGCGGTACAGAGAGCGGTTTGCCGTAGCTTGGCGAGTATGCCCAGGTCATGGCGATTTTTTTACCTTTCAGGTTTTCGAGCGAACCAAAGTGTTCACGCAACCATGCCAGGTCAGCCATTGACTGAGTCGGATGGTCGATATCGCATTGCAGGTTCACTAAAGCCGGACGCTGTGGAAGCACGCCCTGCTTGTAGCCGTCATCAAGCGCAGCGCCAACTTCACGCATATAGGCGTTACCTGCGCCCAGATACATATCGTCACGAATACCAATAGAGTCGGCGCAGAAGGAGATCATATTGGCGGTTTCACGTACGGTTTCGCCGTGAGCGATTTGTGATTTGCCTTCGTCGAGATCTTGCTGTGCAAGGCCGAGCAGGTTAAGCGCGGAAGCATAAGAGAAGCGGGTACGGGTGGAGTTGTCGCGGAATACGGAAATACCTAATCCACTATTAAAGACTTTGGTTGAGATGTTTTCAGCACGCAGTGCTTTTAATGCTGCGGCAACGTCCAGTACTTGTTTCAGTTCATCAGGCGTCTGTTCCCACGTTAACAAAAAATCTTTCTCGTGAAGGTGAGAGGTCAGCGAATTGATATCCTTAATCAGCTCATTAACAGTTTTCATCATAAAGTCCCGGTAGTGGAATGACAGGCAAAGTGGTTTATTTCACTGTGACTTGCCAAAGTGATTGGTGTTTTCACAGCTATACCAGGGACTAACAATAAGTGTGCCAGAATTATCCACGCGGCTATAAAAGACTAATTTGACGGGTAATGTGTGGTGTAGATCACAAATTGATGCCAGCTTCCGGTTGTGTGTAAAATACGAAAACGTTTGGCTTTTTTTATTGCGTTGTTTATTTGCTGCTAAGTATCAGAAATAAGATAAAGGGGCAGGCTATCCCTCGTCAGTTTGATAAACTCACCGCTGTAATTCTCATATTGATATAGAAATGTGATATCTCTTCCATAATTTCATTAGAAAGTGATAAAAACCTTATGTTTTTATCAAAGCCAATTTCGCCTGAGTTAATATCATGATGATCTGTGAACCATCAACGTCTTCAATGATCGACTTTTAAGTAAGTCTGGAAGGTAAAGCTATGGAGCTTGCTACTACGCAGTCAGTATTGATGCAAATTCAACCGACAATTCAGCGTTTTGCCAGAATGCTTGCCAGCGTTTTGCAGCTTGAGGTTGAGATCGTTGATGAAAACTTGTGTCGCGTCGCCGGAACGGGCGCGTATGGGAAGTTTCTTGGCCGCCAGTTGAGCGGCAACTCACGCCTGCTCCGCCACGTCCTGGAAACGAAAACTGAAAAAGTTGTGACACAGTCTCGCTTCGATCCCCTTTGCGAAGGTTGCGATAATAAAGATAATTGTCGCGAAAAAGCATTTCTGGGTACGCCTGTCATTTTACAGGATCGTTGTGTTGGGGTGATAAGTTTGATTGCAGTTACCCACGAGCAACAAGAACATATCAGTGATAATTTACGCGAGTTTTCTGATTACGTTCGCCATATATCCACCATTTTTGTTTCGAAACTTCTGGAGGATCAGGGACCAGGAGATAACATCAGTAAAATATTCGCGACCATGATCGATAATATGGATCAGGGCGTATTAGTTGTTGATGACGATAATCGGGTTCAGTTTGTTAATCAGACGGCCTTAAAAACACTCGGTGTTGTGCAAAATAATATTATTGGGAAACCTATCCGTTTCAGACCATTAACATTTGAGAGTAATTTTACCCACGGACATATGCAACATATTGTTTCGTGGGACGATAAAAGTGAATTAATCATTGGTCAATTGCATAACATTCAGGGCAGACAATTATTTTTAATGGCGTTTCACCAATCGCATACCAGTTTTTCTGTAGCAAATGCACCTGATGAACCGCATATTGAACAATTGGTTGGCGAGTGCCGTGTTATGCGGCAATTAAAACGACTCATTAGCCGTATTGCGCCCAGCCCATCCAGCGTTATGGTGGTTGGTGAAAGCGGCACGGGTAAAGAAGTCGTCGCGCGTGCAATCCATAAGTTGAGTGGAAGACGAAATAAACCCTTTATTGCTATCAACTGTGCCGCGATTCCTGAACAACTTCTGGAGAGCGAACTATTCGGTTATGTTAAAGGCGCATTTACTGGCGCTTCAGCCAACGGTAAAACAGGGTTGATTCAGGCGGCGAATACGGGCACGCTGTTTCTCGATGAAATTGGTGATATGCCATTAATGTTGCAGGCTAAATTACTGCGCGCTATTGAGGCGCGTGAAATACTGCCGATTGGTGCCAGTAGCCCAATTCAGGTCGACATCCGAATCATTTCTGCAACTAACCAGAATTTGGCCCAGTTCATTGCCGAAGGTAAATTCCGCGAAGATCTCTTCTACCGACTCAATGTTATCCCGATCACTCTTCCACCGCTGCGTGAACGTCAGGAAGATATTGAACTGCTGGTACATTACTTTTTACATCTGCATACCCGTCGTCTGGGATCGGTTTATCCGGGTATTGCTCCCGATGTCGTCGAGATATTGCGTAAGCATCGTTGGCCCGGAAACCTGCGCGAGTTAAGCAATTTAATGGAATATCTGGTTAACGTTGTTCCTTCAGGTGAAGTTATCGACAGCACGCTATTGCCTCCAAATTTGCTGAATAATGGCACAACGGAGCAAAGTGATGTAACAGAGGTCAGCGAGGCGCACTTGGCACTCGATGATGCGGGCGGCACGGCGCTGGAGGAGATGGAAAAGCAAATGATCCGCGAGGCGCTTTCACGTCATAACAGCAAGAAGCAAGTTGCTGATGAACTGGGTATCGGCATTGCTACGCTCTATCGCAAGATAAAGAAATATGAGTTGTTAAACGCATAACCTCAGTAAATCCGGCCTGAGTTCAGGCCGGATATCCTTTTACTTCGTTTTCTCGCAATCCAGAACTGTATTTACAATCATCTGATACCCCGTGCAGCGACAAAGATTTCCCGCCAGGCCGCGACGAATCTCCGTAATAGTTAATGGCTTCTCGCGTGGTTTCGCCAGCATTGCCGTGGTAGCCATAATCAGGCCAGGCGTACAAAACCCGCACTGCACCGCGCCGGATTTCGCATAAGCTTGCTGGACGTGAGAAAGTTTTCCGCCTTTCGCTTCACCTTCCAGCGTGCGGATTTCTTTGCCTTCAGCCCAGGCGGCAAGGTATAAGCAACTGTCTATCGCAGTACCGTCGACCAGCACCGTACAGGCACCACATTCACCCACGCAGCAACCTTGCTTGACGCTTAGCAGCCCTTGTTCGCGGAGTAATTCCGAGAGCGGCGTGCCTGGCGTGGCGTGAAGCTGAAAAGGTATCTCGTTAATGGTGCATTCGATGGTAATTGTTTCGCTGTGATTCATTGCAGTTTTCCCCCCGCCGCGGCGACGGCTTCACTAATCACTTTTTTGGTCATCGTCTGGATGAGATGCAGACGAAACTCTTTGCTGGCCCGCCATGAAGAACGCGGGGCGACATCCTGCAGGACTGATTCGCTGATGGCTTCCAGCGTTTGCAGGTTTAATGGCGCATTTTGTGCAGTTTGTTCGGCATGTTGGCAGCGAATCGGCGTTGGCGCGGCAACGCCAAATGCCAGGCGTAATTCGCTGAAATTGCCGTTATCCAGTCGGCAATGTGCGGCACAGCCAATCGTTGAAATATCCATCGCATCGCGCATGGCATATTTGAAATGCGCGCTGCCTGCGTGTTCTTTCGGCTGGGGCGGAAAATGAAAGGCGACAAGGATTTCGTCATGCTCAAGGGACACTTTGCCCGGTCCGGTGTGGAAGCCATTAATCGGGACGAAACGAACACCGCGCGGGGAGTGGATCTCCAGCTTCGCATCATAAATTAGCGTTGGCGTGGCAGAATCCGCGCTGGTGGCTCCGTTGCAAATATTTCCTCCGTAGGTAGCGACGTTACGGATCTGCGGCCCGGCAATGGATGATGCCGCAGCACATAATGCCGGGAGATGACGTTGAGTTACAGGATCTTCAATGAGCTGGGTAAATGTCGTTGCTGA
Source organism: Escherichia sp. KS167_9B (assembly GCF_030295215.1). NCBI lineage: Bacteria > Pseudomonadati > Pseudomonadota > Gammaproteobacteria > Enterobacterales > Enterobacteriaceae > Escherichia > Escherichia sp. KS167_9B. The sequence continues at coordinate 3,528,665 of NZ_AP025754.1, read as the reverse complement.
GCCGATGCGTAGCGAGTCATCTTCCGCTAGCGTAATTCCACGAAGCTCCGCCAGATTGTGGATATCAACAATATGGCGATAACGGTCATTGTGATGGTGGAGCTGAATCAGTACGTCAGTGCCACCGGCGAGCAGTTTGGCCTGCGGGTTGTCAGCCAGCAGGTTGATGGCATCGGCAAGGGTTGCTGCGCGATGGTAAGAAGCAAAATCAAACATGATGTTATCCTCAAATCAATCCTGCCAGATGGAACTCTTCATATAACCGTTTTGGCGTCAGCGGCAGTGTATTGATTGCAACACCGGTAGCCATCTTCACCGCGTTACGAATAGCAGCGGCAACAGGAATTATTGGTGGCTCACCCAGTGACTTATGTCCGTATGCGGATTGCGGCTCATTGATTTCCACGAACGCGCTTTCCAGTTGTGGCAGATCTGGCATGGTCGGCATTTTGTAATCCAGCAGATTGGGGTTACGTACCACGCCGCTTTTCGCATCGATGATCATCTCTTCAAATAGCGCCCAGCCAATGCCCATCCCCATTCCGCCGTGTACCTGACCTTCTGCCAGCAACGGATTAAGAATATGACCCGAATCATGAACGTTGAGGATGCGGTTGATGGTGACTTTGCACAGCGCAATATCGACCGTCAGATCAACAAAGGTACAGCCAAATGCTGGTGGGTTAGTGGTGGTTTTGATGGAGCTTTCGGCAGAGAGCTGCCCGCCGCGTTCAGGGTGGTAGAAGGCGTCCATCGCCAGATCTTTTAACGACAATAACGATTCCTCCGGTCGTTCAACCAGCACGATATGGCCTTTTATTAGGGTCAGATTCATTGCTGACTGATGTAGCATGACAGCGGCGTGAGCGATGATTTTCTCTTTTAATAACAGTGCCGCACTGCGCAACGCAGGCGCGGCAACATAGCTCTGGCGTGAAGCAAATGCGCCGGGATCGAACGGCGTAACGTCGGTATCTTGTGTTGAAATAACGCGAACGTCGCTGACCGGAACCCCTACGGTTTCTGCCACCATTTGCGAGAACACGGTGTCGGCACCCTGGCCAATTTCCGTCGCGCCGCTTTGCACATTGATGGTTCCATCCTGATTCATCAGAAGGCGCGCGCCGGCTATTTCTACGCCGACAGGCCAGGTGTTAGAGGTGTAGCTAAAACAGGCGACGCCAACGCCCCGGCGTAAATTGCCTTGCTGGTTCTGGCATTCTGCACGGCGTTTTTCCCATTCAAAGATTTTCCGGCCTTTTTCAAGACACTCCGGTAACCCTGCGCTGTAAATACGTTTGCCCGTGAGCGGATTAGCATCTCCTTCGCGGGCAGCGTTGCGTAAACGAATTTCAATAGGATCAATATTTAACGCTGTCGCGGCGTCATCAAGCATTGACTCAACGGCAAATACGACTTGTGGCGCGCCATAACCGCGCATCGCTCCAGCCGAGGGGAGGTTGGTATAAAAGGTCTTTGAACTGTAAGCGTAGGCACAACGAGGATAAAGGTAAGCGACTTTATTTCCGCCCGCAGAAGCGATGGAGTGCCCGTGAGATGCATAAGCGCCAGTGTTAGACAGAACATCCAGACTATAACCTTTCAACGTTCCGTCTCGGTTTACGCCCATTTGCCCGTCAATAGTAAAAGCGTGGCGGGTACGGGTTGCGAGGAAACACTCTTCACGGCTAAGGGAAACTTTCACCGGAATGCCGCCAAGCTTGCTGGTCAGAAAAGCCGCCATGGGCTCTTCCAGCACATCCTGTTTATTACCAAAACCGCCACCGACAAACGGTTTGATGACTCGTACGCATGACCAGGGAATATCCAGCGCCTGACCAACTACGCGGCGAACAATGTGCGGGATCTGGGTGCTGGAAACGATGGTAATTCGAGAGTCATCCTCCATCCATGCCAGCGATGTCACGCTTTCCATATGACAATGTTGAATGACCGGCGTCTGATAGTGCCCCTGGACCTGGTGATCGGCGGCATCAATTGTTTGTTGGACATTGCCCGTCGACATCGTGCTTTGTTTAAGTAAATTACCGCCGTTATGGATTGGTGCTGCATCTTCTGCCAACGCCGCTTCTGGTGTGGTGATAACAGGTAATTCTTGCCACTCAATGCTGACCAATTGCGCCGCTTTTTCTGCAGTAAGTTCATCGCGGGCAACGACGATGGCAACTGCGTCACCATGATGACGAACATGGCGAGTTAGTAGTGCGCGATCGGCGGTATCGCGCTTATTTTCGTCAAGTGTCCAGGCATGCCCCGCTGTAGCGAATGGGATATCAGGCACATCTTCCCAGGTAAAAATCGCCAGTACGCCAGGCAAACTTCTGGCTTGTTCATCATTAATACTTACAGCATAACCATGTGCGATAGGGCTACGTACATATTTCGCGTAACACATGCCCGCCATAACATAATCGTCAGTATATCGTGCCCGCCCAGTGACCTTAGCAATGGCATCGACGCGCATGCATGATTCACCCGTAGCGGTTGCTTCCCGCGCTTCCATAGAAATCCCCTCGATTTGAACATTTGGTTCTTATGGCAAAGATTTAGTCTAAGCAGGCAAGATTTACGCCAGAAACGACGATAAACGTTAGGGGAGGAAGGAAGTGTGATGACGTTAAAAAAATACAGATACGATACGAAACAGGACCCTGAATAGGGACAGTGATACGTATCAATATGAGTGGCGATAAAATCAATGTGATAAATCAGGATTATTACGCATCAGGATGGGAAATAGGGTAAAAGAGTCAGGAACTTCGATACCACCACAGCAAATATTTTGCTTATGATACTTCCCTTTGCCAAATGAAATTAATCTCTTTCTCAATTACCTCGTTTTTCCAGAAGCGAGAGATTGGGTATCCAGAGGCTGGCTGCTATGATATGGCGTCTTGTTTTTTAAGCGAGGAAAGATTTTGAGTGCGGGACGCCTGAATAAAAAATCTCTGGGTATCGTGATGTTGTTATCGGTTGGACTGCTTTTGGCGGGCTGTTCGGGTAGCAAATCATCCGATACAGGAACGTATTCCGGCTCCGTTTACACCGTGAAACGGGGGGATACGCTATATCGTATTTCGCGCACCACGGGAACCAGCGTAAAAGAGCTGGCGCGGCTGAACGGCATTTCCCCCCCTTACACCATTGAAGTTGGTCAGAAACTAAAACTGGGTGGGGCGAAAAGTAGCAGTACACGTAAATCAACCGCCAAATCAACGACCAAAACCGCATCGGTTACACCGTCATCAGCAGTACCAAAATCTTCCTGGCCGCCAGTAGGGCAACGTTGTTGGTTATGGCCAACGACAGGGAAAGTTATCATGCCGTATTCGACAGCTGATGGCGGCAATAAAGGGATTGATATCTCAGCTCCACGGGGTACACCTATTTACGCCGCGGGTGCAGGAAAGGTGGTGTATGTGGGCAACCAGCTGCGTGGCTACGGTAATCTCATCATGATTAAACACAGTGAAGATTACATTACGGCTTACGCCCATAATGACACGATGCTGGTAAATAATGGGCAAAGCGTGAAGGCTGGGCAAAAAATCGCCACTATGGGGAGCACTGATGCGGCATCGGTTCGCCTGCATTTCCAGATTCGTTACCGTGCAACGGCAATTGATCCGCTACGTTACTTGCCGCCTCAGGGCAGCAAGCCAAAATGCTGATGGCGAATTAATCAGCAGTCAGCAGCGCGGCACTTGCTAAGGAGAGCGTAAGGTTTATAATGCCTTACGCATCTCGAAGCGGGCGTAGTTCAATGGTAGAACGAGAGCTTCCCAAGCTCTATACGAGGGTTCGATTCCCTTCGCCCGCTCCAATTTATCTTCACCTCATCAATCTGCCATTTTTGCTGTATCTGATTTTCTATATTATCTTAATTCAATTGCTTCAGACTTTTCGCAATCGCTGTAACACTTCCCCATTTTTTTGTAAATAAAAAGCGTTTACGCAATGCAATCCTTTTGTAACAACCCAGGTAAAATACCTTATTTTCAAGTTGTTAAATAAGTGGTTATCTACGCTTTTAACAAACGATAGATGGAATATTTTATTGTATTGATTCACTTGAAGTACGAAAAAAACCGGGAGGACATTGGATTATTCGGGATCTGATGGGATTAGATTTGGTGGGGCTTGCAAGCCTGTAGCGCAAATTTTAGTCGTTAATCAATGAAACGCGAAAGATAGTAAAAAATTGCTTTTGTTTCATTGAAAATACGAAAAACAAAAACACTGCAAATCATTTCAATAACAGCTTCAAAAAACGTTCAAAACCGATAACAACCAGGCTGTAACCAAATGACTCATATCACAAATCAGCTCATGCCGTTTAGGTATGTTACATGTGTGATTATGTGAGGTGAAGTATGTTTTAGCTGGTTCATGGTTGTTATACGGCTTTTTTTACATCTTGTGGTTCTTGCGAAGGAGCTACAAGACCTTCCTGTTCATGAATACCATGCTCTGACAAAATCTCTTTGCGCTCTTCTGCTGGTAAAGTTTCTAGCATTTGGGCGAGTTGTATGCACTCACGCGATACGCCGTGCAGAGATTGGATTTGAGTCTGATCAAAGATACTTGGCATTAGTGCACTAAGTCCACCTTTACTAAGTAGCTTTAATGCCCTCTGGATTTCCTCTGGTTCTAACTCTGCAACCAAAGCCATTAACACAGAAGCTAACTTATAAGCTGACTTATCGTTATCTAATAACTGCGCCCCTCCTAATTCTGCCTGAGTGGCATCAGGTAATGAGCTGATATGGTATTCATAAGCAACACCCTTTACTCCTTTGATCTGTCTCTTTTTCCATCCCTCATTAGTTGCTTTGCGGCTAATACTACTTGCTGAAGACGGAAGACCAGCAACCCCTTGTAGCTCTTTAGCTGAAAACCATTCTTGTGTCATCACAAACCTCGCTTTAAATACACGATGTATTCAAAGAAATGAAAAATATATTCACTTTAAAATCATCGAGATAGATGAATTTCAAACAAAACATTTGAATACACTATTGTATTGACAATGTATTCACACTAGCATTGCTGCATACCTTATCAGCTACCTTGCGGCGTAGCTGATGGCGTAGCTTGTGAGGATTGCATTTTATGGCGATAAAGAAAAGTAAATGTGAAGACAAAAGTAGATACGACATTGTTGCTGATCTGCGCAAAAGAGGAAAAAGCCTAGCAGCTCTTGGTCGTGAGAACGGTCTCTCTATCTCTACGGTAAAAAATGCCTTGGATAAACCTTACCCTCGGGGGGAAAGAATCATTGCCGATGCATTGGGAGTTGAGCCACGAGACATCTGGCCTTCGAGGTATTGAAAATGCAACCACAATGTAATGATTGGTTTTCTGCAAAGAAATTAGAAGGGCTGATAGGTCTTCCAAAATCCTCTAGCGCGATCTCTCGTAAAGCAAGGTTAGAACAGTGGGTGTTTCGACAGATACACGGGGTAAGAGGAGTAGCCTATGAGTTTCATATCTCATCTTTACCAAAGGAAACGCAAGCTGCGTTGTTGCTTAGACAAGGAGAGATCGAAACAAGCCAGGGCCGTTTTGAAATCGCCCGCCCCACGCTGGAAGCCCATGATTATGATCGTGAGGCACTGTGGAGCAAATGGGATAACGCCAGCGATTCCCAGCGCAGACTTGCTGAAAAATGGTTGCCTGCGGTTCAGGCCGCAGACGAAATGCTGAACCAGGGGATTTCAACAAAAACGGCTTTTGCGACCGTTGCAGGGCATTACCAGGTCAGCGCATCCACTTTGCGGGACAAGTATTACCAGGTACAGAAGTTTGCGAAGCCTGACTGGGCGGCTGCGCTTGTTGATGGACGTGGTGCATCCCGTCGCAACGTTCACAAAAGTGAATTTGACGAGGATGCCTGGCAGTTTCTGATTGCAGATTATCTGCGACCGGAAAAGCCCGCCTTCCGCAAATGTTATGAGCGTCTGGAACTGGCAGCCCGCGAGCATGGCTGGAGTATTCCCTCCCGTGCCACGGCCTTTCGCCGGATTCAGCAACTGGACGAGGCAATGGTTGTTGCCTGTCGTGAAGGTGAACATGCACTGATGCATCTGATACCGGCACAGCAGCGAACTGTGGAACACCTGGACGCCATGCAGTGGATCAACGGCGACGGTTATCTGCATAACGTCTTTGTACGCTGGTTTAACGGTGATGTGATCCGCCCGAAAACATGGTTCTGGCAGGATGTGAAAACCCGAAAAATTCTGGGCTGGCGTTGCGATGTAAGCGAGAACATCGACTCAATTCGCCTCTCGTTTATGGATGTGGTGACACGCTACGGCATCCCGGAGGATTTTCACATCACCATTGATAACACCCGTGGTGCAGCGAATAAATGGCTGACGGGGGGCGCGCCCAATCGTTACCGCTTTAAGGTAAAAGAGGACGATCCAAAGGGACTGTTTTTACTGATGGGCGCGAAAATGCACTGGACAAGCGTTGTTGCCGGTAAAGGCTGGGGCCAGGCAAAACCTGTTGAACGTGCTTTCGGTGTTGGTGGGCTTGAGGAATACGTTGATAAGCATCCGGCACTGGCTGGCGCATATACGGGGCCAAATCCGCAGGCAAAACCTGATAACTATGGCGACCGCGCTGTTGATGCAGAGCTGTTTCTGAAAACCCTTGCCGAAGGTGTGGCGATGTTCAATGCCAGAACAGGCCGTGAAACAGAAATGTGCGGGGGCAAACTCTCGTTTGATGATGTTTTCGAGCGTGAATACGCCAGAACGATTGTGCGTAAGCCAACCGAAGAACAAAAACGGATGCTGTTACTGCCTGCCGAGGCGGTGAACGTTTCACGCAAAGGCGAGTTTACGCTTAAAGTTGGCGGCTCCCTTAAAGGCGCAAAAAACGTTTATTACAACATGGCATTAATGAATGCCGGCGTGAAAAAAGTTGTGGTCAGGTTTGATCCGCAGCAGCTACACAGCACGGTTTATTGTTACACCCTGGACGGTCGGTTTATCTGTGAAGCGGAATGTCTGGCACCTGTTGCATTTAATGATGCAGCGGCAGGCCGTGAATATCGCCGCCGCCAGAAACAACTGAAATCTGCAACTAAAGCAGCCATTAAGGCGCAGAAACAAATGGACGCGCTGGAAGTTGCTGAACTGCTGCCGCAGATAGCCGAACCAGCAGCACCAGAATCAAGGGTTGTTGGTATTTTCCGGCCTTCCGGTAACACGGTGCAGGTGAAATACCAGGAAGCCGATGATGAATATGAAACTGATCGTGATGAATATCTGAATCATTCACTGGATATTCTGGAACAGAACAGACGTAAAAAAGTCATTTAATTAACGTTTTAACAAAATTTAATTACGAGGTTATTCAGATGAATATTTCCGATATTCGCGCAGGACTGCGCACGCTTGTAGAAAATGAAGAAACCACCTTTAAACAAATTGCTCTTGAGAGCGGACTTTCTACCGGAACTATCAGTAGTTTTATCAATGATAAGTACAACGGGGATAACGAGCGTGTTTCACAAATGCTGCAACGCTGGCTGGAAAAATATCATGCAGTTGCAGAACTACCTGAACCGCCCCGCTTTGTGGAAACGCAGACGGTAAAACAAATCTGGACAAGTATGCGTTTTGCCAGCCTGACTGAAAGTATTGCTGTTGTATGTGGCAATCCTGGTGTGGGCAAAACCGAAGCGGCCCGTGAATATCGCCGCACCAATAACAATGTCTGGATGATCACCATTACGCCATCCTGTGCCAGCGTTTTGGAATGTCTTACTGAACTGGCGTTTGAGCTGGGAATGAATGACGCACCACGCCGTAAAGGGCCGCTCTCCCGCGCCCTGCGACGTCGCCTTGAAGGTACACAGGGGCTGGTTATCATCGACGAAGCTGATCATCTTGGTGCCGAAGTTCTGGAAGAACTCCGCCTGTTACAGGAATCAACCCGTATTGGCCTTGTACTGATGGGAAATCACCGGGTTTATTCAAATATGACGGGGGGTAACAGAACGGTTGAATTTGCCCGTCTGTTTTCCCGTATTGCAAAGCGTACTGCAATTAATAAAACCAAAAAAGCCGATGTAAAAGCTATTGCGGATGCCTGGCAGATTAACGGCGAAAAAGAACTGGAGTTATTACAGCAGATTGCGCAGAAACCAGGTGCGCTTCGCATTCTGAATCATTCACTTCGCCTTGCCGCCATGACGGCTCACGGTAAAGGTGAGCGTGTTAACGAAGATTATCTGCGTCAGGCTTTCCGTGAATTAGACCTGGACGTTGATATTTCAACGCTGCTGCGTAATTAAGAAGGAGAAGAAATTATGATGGCCCGAAATATAAAAATGGCAACGGATGCGCAGAACTGGTTACAGGCGCGCGGGAGTCATGTAAATGAATCATATCTCGGCGTGGCGCGTCCGATTCTTGAAATCACTTACCCACCGGTGGAACTGGTAAAAAGCGCGGTCAGAATTATGGAGCATAAGTCCGGGGTGGCCCGTTCTGTATGGACGGCCCGTCTTAATGGTTGCCAGATTATCTGGAGATAACGATGTGTACTAAAGCTGAAAAATATATTGAATGGGTTAAACGGGTACAGAATAACAATGTGCCTCTGACTGCATTTAATTGCCCCAAATGCAAAGAGCAAATTATGACGCAATGCTCACCAGAAAATGAAGTATGGGACTCCTTTGCATGTTGTCCGTGGTGCAGCGTGGTTTTCTTTAAGCAGGTAAAAGGCGCAAAGGTAAAAGCCAGCGCAGTTATTCAGAATCAATAAGGAGAAACAAAATGGCAAAGGTAATTATTGAAATTAAAAATACAGTATCTGGAACTAAAGGACGGCATTTGCGCACCAGTATTGCGGTAGGTGGTAGTGTGGAAATGGAAGGGGATGAGGCTACACTTGCAGGTCTGGTGGCGTTATTGGTGCTTAACAAAAGCCAGAAAATAATTAATGAGTCAGCTCATGAAGCCATTGAGATTTTGAAAAACGATGGTGTCATCACAGGTGGCAGTGTCACTGAAATGGCTGTTGAAAAAACATGTCACTAAAAGGAACGCTGACAATGAATGTCAAAATCCGAAATGAAATTCAGGCATTAATCCGAATTCAGGAACGCAATAACAACGGTGGTGAATTACGCGAGTTTATTTGCGCCCGGAAAGTTGATGATTGTGGTGAAAAGACTTACCTGATTGCTTTCGACCATTACAGCATCTGTGCGCGTTATTGCGGCGAAAGCATATCCCGCGCCATTGCATTTGGCGGTGCGTTCAACGTGGATTTATGGGAGTACGTCATGGACCGGGAATACATCTGCGCATCAGACCCTGAAGCCCGTGAAATGTGGCAGCGTATCTGGCGCGATTACCGGTTAATGGCAAAAGGCTGGGCGCGCTGCTGTTATTCCTCGCTTGCCCTGAAAGCGGTTCAGTTATCGCTGCGGCATATTCCGGCATCACTGCGCGAGCCTCTGCTGTACTGAATGGTGACTGACATGAAGTGTAATCGTAAGCGCTGGTCACGCGAAGACCGGGAATTTATCGAAGCCAACGTCGGGAAAATGACCATTGAAGAAATGGCGGAAAAACTGAAAGTCGCCACAACCGCCCTCCGGGCACATGCCAGAAGGCACGGAATATCATTGTGTGTATACCGAATCAGTGAACACGACAAATATTTATGTCGTGAACTTTATAAAGAAGGACTGGATATTCATGTCATTGCCCGAAAGATGGAATTAAGCAATCGAGATGTATCCAGCATTGTATACAGCGGATATTAATTAACAGGAGCTTTAATTTATGGCTAAACCAGCAAAACGTATCAAAAGTGCCGCAGCGGCTTATGTGCCACAAAACCGCGATGCGGTGATTACCGATATTAAACGCATCGGGGATTTACAGCGCGAAGCATCACGTCTGGAAACGGAAATGAATGATGCCATCGCGGAAATTACGGAGAAATTTGCGGCCCGGATTGCACCGATTAAAACCGATATTGAAACCCTTTCAAAAGGCGTTCAGGGATGGTGTGAAGCGAACCGCGACGAACTGACGAACGGCGGCAAAGTGAAGACGGCAAATCTTGTCACCGGTGATGTATCGTGGCGGGTCCGTCCACCATCAGTAAGTATTCGTGGTATGGATGCAGTGATGGAAACGCTGGAGCGTCTTGGCCTGCAACGCTTTATTCGCACGAAGCAGGAAATCAACAAGGAGGCGATTTTACTGGAACCAAAAGCCGTCGCAGGTGTTGCCGGAATTACGGTTAAATCGGGAATTGAAGATTTTTCCATTATTCCATTTGAACAGGAAGCCGGTATTTAATACCACCATTAATATTTAATTAATTCACATTCTTTTAATTATGGCGCGATGCGTCAGGGGATTGCTCGCGCCTGAAACAGATTACTGAGGAATAAAACATGGTTGATGCAAAAATTCTGAATGGTGTCAGCACATTATTACGGGCTTACGGACGCCTGACCTGCGGAGTTCTGGCTGAAAAAATGAATATGCTGCCCTCGTCAATGGTGTATTTCCTGCGTGATGCGGTTGATGCCGGAGTGCTCACCGAATGCAACGGATTTTATGACGTTCCGCGCCCGCGTCCGACGCCGCCTGTAAGACGAAACGCAACTGAGCAGCCTGCTGTTGATGATGCCGCGTGGTGTTCCTTCCGCCGCTCATTGCCCTGGCTGGAAGGCAATGCCATTCCGGCACTGGCAAAAGAATTTGCAACAGGCGTACTGACCTGCGAGTCGGTTTACATCGTTGCGGAAGTGGATGACGAAATGTGCGAACAGGGAATGCCCCGTTTTGTGATGGCTTATATCGATATCCGGCTGGGGCGTTTTATTTGCAGTTCAAGCGCCTGGAATATCACCGACCATGTACTGCGTTATCTCATTCTTGATTGTTCTCCGGCTCCCGCAACGATGCAGGAGGTGGCGTGATGTTTTTTAAAACGTCAAATCCCGCAGCACTGCTGGCATGGGACCAGTTTATGGCGGACTGCCTGAAACTACGCGAAGAAGCCCGCCATCTTGATAAGGTTCTGGGTTGTGGTTGCCGGTCAGTATTCAGCACAGGTATTGGTGGGCGTCATTTTCATGGCGTGAATTTTCCGGGGAATGAGCGACCTTTCTCGCCGGAGTTGTGGACTGTACAACGCTCCGCATCAGGTAACAGTTGCAGGCCAAGAACATCGCGCATTCCTGCACATCTGCGGGAGCAGTCAAAAGAGCTGGCGAAAATATGGCAGGAGAATATTCCGGTCACTTATGCCCGTACTGACGCTCTCTTACCCGCACTGGGACTGGATTTCAGCGCAACAATATTCGGCCCGCTCCGGTGGTTCCGTGTTGGTGATGTGATTTACGTCATGACAGGGATGACTCCCGCACAGGGCCGCATGACTGAAATCCTTTCTGACGAATTTATCCGGGCGCAAAAACAGGCGGAGGTAAACAATGGAAAACAATGAAACATCGTATTCGTGGCTGGGGAAATTTACCACGGTGAAACAGGAATGCCCGACCTGCGGTAATGAATCCCCTGAATATCTGAAAGAGTGCCCTCATTGTGGCGGGCAGAAATGTAACCACTGCGATATGGGCGATGACACGGCGTGCATGAATTGTGAAGGTGAGTGACATGAATAATGGTGTATTTTCAAAATCAGAAGAGCTTGCCGCCCTGCTGATTGCCGGTGGTTTGCCGAAAAAAGAAGTGCATGACTTTGTGAATTTTGTATATGAGCCGTCTCATGAAAAAGCTATTGATGAGGTCATGGCGTACCGGTTTGGCATTATTGCTGAGTCACTGAGTCCTCACTGGATTATTGAAAATCTCCGCGCTATTGCTGATGGCAACGATAAATCAGCAGCCGTTGCTGCACTGGATGTGTTACGGCAAATGAGTCTGAAATTTTATCCTGAATTTATTCTGAGGGCCGCAAAATGAAAAATGAAGATAAATTTACTCCCCTTAATATTGATAACGTCATGGCTGAAAAAGGGATGCTGGAACGTGTTCGCGCTATCGTTGAATATGGTATTAAGCATAATCTCACCGCCAGAGAAGTCCGTGACATTATCAACCGCGAAATGAATCGTCTGGAAACAGTAGTGGCACTGCAAAATGAAACAGCCCGCGAGGAGTACATCCGCCGCAGGCTGGGGTTATCAGACCAGGATATTGTTACTGACGCTCATGTGTTTGAGGCTTTTGAGATCCGTCAGCATCTGGGTATAACGAACTGATAATGTCTTCCATGATCTTTGACAGTTGCATGTTTTCGCGGCGGCTTGTTCTTATTGCAGGCGCATCTTTTAAAATCTCTGCTGAAGAGCTGAAAATGGCCTGGCCCTCTTCTGCGGTGATGATCGCCTTCTTCACCAGAAGGCGCACCAGTGCTGATGCAATCGCATAACCTGCAACATCATAAGGTTGTACATTATTTTCCATAAAATCCTCTCTGATTGATGTGTAAATTCAGGCGGTGTTGCAGCACCGCCTCTTTCCGGAGGTACGATCATGAATCGCACATCCCTGATTAAATTAATCCATGTCGCCCGTCGGGAGCTACAACTCGACGACGACACTTACCGCGCTTTTCTGATGCAGAAAACGGGCAAAATCAGTTGCCGCGAGCTGACGGTTACGCAACTGGAACAGGTGCTCGATGCCATGAAAGAACGCGGCTTTAAGAAGCTGAATAAACATCCACGTCGCCGCTTTAAGGGGCATGTCACGCCCCGCGAGAAGGTATACAAAGTCTGGCAGCAGATGGCAGAAGACGGTTTTATTACCGATGACGGTGATGTGGCGCTGGATAAATATGTTCAGCGCCTGACGGCGAAACGTAATGGCAGACAGGGTGTTTCCACGCTGGCGTGGTGTCATGGCGACACCCTGTTGATTGTTCTCGAAACTCTCAAGCAGTGGCATATCCGCTGTATTCGTGAAGCCTTTTCCCGTCACGGGCTTCCGTTGCCAGTCAGTCCGTCCGGGCGTGAACTGCGCGGCTATGATGCCATGACGGCGGCTTATGCCCGTGCCAGAAAGACACGGAGGATGGCACAATGACGGAAGATTTATTTGGTGATTTGCAGGATGACACCATCCTGGCACATCTTGACAATCCCGCAGAGGATACGTCACGCTTTCCGGCACTGCTGGCGGAGCTGAACGATTTACTGCGCGGGGAATTGTCCCGGTTAGGTGTTGACCCGGCCCATTCACTGGAGATTGTTGTGGCTATCTGTAAGCATCTGGGCGGCGGTCAGGTCTACATTCCACGCGGTCAGGTTCTGGATTCGCTTATTCGGGATTTGCGTATCTGGAATGATTTCAACGGTCGCAATGTTCACGAACTGGCAATCCGTCATGGTGTGACATTTAACACAGTCTATAAAGCCATCCGACGAATGCGGCGTATAAAGTATCGTCAGTATTCCCCCCCTTTGTTTTAAACAGTAAAGCCGGTTAATCCGGCTTTTTTTACGCCCTCAATATTCTGTTGTGACGATAAAACGTTCATGACAGGAGGGCAACATGCCTGAGTTTTCCCCTGCATTCCTTCATTCGCTGAATTTCGTTATACGCCCTGATGTTGAAGGTGGCTATGTTAATGATCCTGCCGACCGTGGCGGCGAAACGAAATACGGTATTTCTGACCGTCGCGACGGCGTTATTGATGGCAAAACCGATGTTAACGGTGACGGAAAACCTGATACCCGCATTAAGGATTTAACCCGCGAGCAGGCGGCGCAGATCTACTGGCGTGATTACTGGCTGGCGGCAAAGTGTAACGAATGGCCTGATGGCGTTTCCTTATTCGTTTTTGATGCTGCCGTTCAGCACGGTGTTAAACGCGCGATTCAGATCCTCCAGGCGGCAGCAGGTGTTGATGATGATGGCATCGTCGGTAAAAACACACGCGCAGCCGTTCTGCGTGCCGATACTGACTGGCTGCTGTTGCAGTGCTTCCTGCGTCGTTCCCGCTATTACGCAGGGATTATCAAATCCAGTGCCTCGCAGGGGAAATATCTGAATGGCTGGTTTAACCGTCTGGATCTGCTCGCCAGCGCCTGTCGGGAGGTTCTGCATGGGTAAAGGGTGGGATGCGTCCTTTCAGTTCGGCAGGCGTGAACGTTTACGACAGGAGGTATTACATCGGGAGGCCGGAGGCCCACCACCAAAGCCAATGGATTACACAGGGCACGATGGCACCCACGGAAGTTATTACATGAAAGGCTGGCAGTCCGTTGATATGCCAGAAATTATCCACCATTGCCGGCGTTACAGAGAAAAATACCATGTACAGAAAATTCAGTGATGAATGTTTCGGGCCGTCCACGCTGATGAGTGCGATAAAAGTGATTGCCCTTGTGGTTCTGATAACCATCAGTGCCGTGGTGTATCTTTCTGTCTGTTAACCGGGGGAAAATATGCAGCATGATTTATTTGAACACGATCCGGCAATTCGCCAGTTAATCGGACATATTGATAACATCCCGGCCCCGGAACTGGAATCACGCTGGCCCCGTTCGGTGGTTGATCTGATTGATGTTCTGGAAAACGAACTGAAACGCCAGAACGTCAGCAATCCCCGTGAACTTGCCCGTAAACAGGCCGTTGCCCTGTCCTGTTTTCTGGGTGGACGGCAGTTTTACATCCCCTGCGGCGATACGATCCTGACCGCGTTACGCGACGATTTGCTTTACTGCCAGTTTAATGGTCGTAACATGGAAGAACTGCGTCGCCAGTACCGCCTGTCCCAGCCGCAGATCTACCAGATTATTGCCCGCCAGAGAAAGCTGCATACACGACGTCATCAGCCTGATCTGTTCTCACCTGAAAGCCCAAAATAACCGGCATCCTGCCGGTTATTTCCTGTCACCATAATCCCGCACCTGCCACCTGATTTTTTAGACTGCCATCAGAGCATTTTTTCAGGGAAGCATGATGGCGGGGATACCAAAAAAACTGAAAGCCACACTGCTGGCTGTAACGATTGCCGGTGGCGGTGTGGGTGGTTATCAGGAAATGACCCGTCAGTCTCTGATCCACCTGGAAAATATCGCTTATATGCCTTACCGCGATATTGGCGGTGTGCTTTCGGTCTGTGTGGGGCATACCGGGCCGGATATCGAAATGCGCCGTTACAGCCATGCGGAGTGTATGGCTCTCCTCGACAGTGATTTAAAACCGGTTTATGCGGCAATCGATCGTCTTGTCAGGGTGCCGCTGACGCCATATCAGAAAACGGCGCTGGCAACGTTTATTTTCAACACCGGTGTTACCGCATTCAGTAAATCAACGCTGCTGAAAAAACTCAATGCCGGTGATTACGCCGGAGCGCGTGACCAGATGGCCCGCTGGGTGTTTGCCGCAGGCCATAAATGGAAAGGACTGATGAACCGTCGCGAAGTGGAAATGGCTATCTGGAATATCAGGGGGGCGGATGACCTTCGCCAGTAAAAGTTTACTGCTGGCAGCCGTGTTTGCCGCCGTTCTGTCCGGGGTGTTGTGGCACAGGCTGGACAGCACCCGCCACGATAACCAGACGCTGCGCCGTGAATTACAGACGGAGCAACAGGCCCGCAACACGGCTGAATGGTTGTTACACGGTCAGGAACAGACGATGCAGGTATTTTCCGCTATCCGTGCCGCAAATCGTGCCGCGCGGCTGGCAGATGAGACAGAACATCATGATGCAAAACAAAAAATTACAACCGCCATTACCGGTGACAATTGCAGCACTCGTCCTGTGCCTGCCGTTGCTGCTGACAGGTTGCGGGAACTCGAAAAACGCACCCGTGCCATCGGTGGTGATCCTGCCCGAAACTGATGCAGAACTGACGGAAGCAACGCCCGTTCCGCCCATGCCACAGCCCCTGACGTGGGGAGCATCCCTTCTCTGGAATGCTGACCTGTTGATGGCGCTCGGGCAGTGCAACCGCGACAAGGCATCAGTCCGGGAACAGGAGACCCGAAGGAAAGAAATTTATGAACGAAGACCAGAACCGGGCGGTGGCGCTGCTGCTCGCTGAACTCTGGCAGGGGGATACCCGTGATATTCCCCGCCCGGCGGCGTATGACCCGCCTGTATTGTGTGCCGGTTGCGGTCGTGAGCTGCGGCCTGATGTGCTGAGACAGCAGCCGATGGCGAACTACTGCCACTGGTGCCGTGGAGCAGAATAATGGATTTGATTTCAGTTTTAGCGTTATGGCCTTACCTGTTGCCTGTTGTGGCCGGTGGGGCCGTCTGGGCAATGCGTCGTAGTTTTGCCAGCACTGAGCGTGTGGAGCGTCTTGAAAACCGGATGACCGAAATGGAAACCCGCTACGCCAGCATCCCTGGCACAGAAGATGTACACGAAATGCGCCTGCGAATTGCAGAGCTGTCCGGCGATATCCGGGTGCTGTCCCAGCGGGTGCAGTCATTTTCCCATCAACTGGAGCTGCTGCTTGAAAACGCAGTAAACCGGAGTAATTCATGATTAACGATATTCTGACCGAAGACCGTCGTCTGGTCATCCTGCGTTCCCTGATGGACTGCAATAACGAAGCAAACGAATCCATCCTTCAGGACTGTCTGGATGCATACGGACACAACGTTTCCCGCGATGTGGTTCGCGGCCAGATTGACTGGCTGGCAGAGCAGCAACTGGTCACCGTGGAAAACCTGCGCGGCTTTTATGTCGTAACGCTGACCTCCCGAGGTCAGGATGTGGCAGAAGGTCGTGCCCGCGTTGCCGGTGTCAAGCGTCCTCGTCCCCGTGCATGACAGGAGGCGTGATGGACAGGAAAACACGGGGCCGGGCTTCAAAAGTGGATTTACTGCCGGAAAACGTACGTAAAACGCTGCATGAAATGCTGCGTGATAAAGCGATCCCACAGGCCCGCATTCTGGAAGAAATTAACGTACTGATTGAAGACGCTGGCCTGCCGGATGAGATGAAACTCTCCCGTTCCGGTCTGAACCGTTACGCGACGAACGTCGAGCAGGTAGGCCATAACCTGCGACAGATGCGTGAAATGACGTCAGCACTGACCGCAGAACTTGGCGACAAGCCAATGGGAGAAACCACAAAGCTGATTCTGGAAATGGCCCGCAGCCAGCTTTTTAAGGCCATGATGCGGCAAATCGAAACCCCGGAATCTGACGTGGATATTGACCTGCTGAAAAATGCCATGCTGGCGGCACAGCGTCTGGAATCCACGGCAATGTCCAGCCACCGGCGCGAGAAAGAAATCCGCCAGGCATTCGCAGAAGAAGCGGCAAACGCCGTGAGTGAAGAACTGCGCGGGCAGGATGGCATCAGCGAAGAGCTGGAGCAGCGTATCCGTGATGTACTGCTGGGTAAGGCATGAGAGGGTTATGAACACCAGAGAAAACAACCTTAAAGCCCTTCATGCCCCCCGCAAAATCAACCTGCGTGAGGAAGCCGGACTGCTCGGCGTGAATATCGTGACCGATATCGGGGAAGCACAGCCCCGCAATGAACCGGTTTTTCTGGGCTATCAGCGGCGCTGGTTTGAGGATGAAAGCCAGATTTGCATCGCTGAAAAATCCCGTCGTACCGGTCTGACATGGGCTGAAGCGGGCCGCAATGTCATGACGGCAGCAAAGCCGAAGCGTCGCGGTGGTCGCAACGTCTTTTATGTGGGTTCCCGTCAGGAAATGGCGCTGGAATACATCGCCGCCTGTGCCCTGTTTGCCCGCGCCTTTAACCAGCTGGCAAAGGCTGACGTCTGGGAGCAGACCTTCTGGGACAGCGACAAAAAAGAAGAAATCCTCACCTACATGATCCGCTTTCCGAACAGCGGATTTAAGATACAGGCGCTGTCAAGCCGCCCGTCTAACCTGCGTGGTTTGCAGGGGGACGTGGTGATTGATGAGGCGGCATTCCATGAAGCCCTGGACGAACTGCTGAAAGCGGCCTTTGCACTAAACATGTGGGGTGCCAGCGTGCGCATCATATCGACACATAACGGCGTCGATAACCTGTTTAACCAGTACATTCAGGATGCGCGCGAGGGGCGCAAGGATTACAGCGTTCACCGCATCACGCTGGATGATGCCATCGCTGACGGACTGTACCGGCGTATCTGTTACGTCACGAATCAGTCGTGGTCGCCGGAAGCGGAAAAAGCCTGGCGTGATGGCCTGTACCGTAATGCGCCGAATAAAGAGAGTGCCGACGAGGAATACGGCTGCATTCCTAAAAAATCCGGGGGCGCTTATCTGTCACGCGTGCTGATTGAAGCCGCCATGACGCCAGCGCGGGATATCCCGATTCTGCGTTTTGAAGCCCCGGACGATTTTGAATCGCTGACACCACAAATGCGCCACGGCATCGTTCAGGACTGGTGTGAACAGGAGCTGCTCCCGTTGCTCGATGCGCTGTCGCCGCTCAATAAACACGTACTGGGCGAAGACTTTGCACGCCGTGGCGACCTGACGGTGTTTGTGCCGCTTGCCATCACTCCTGACTTACGCAAACACGAATGTTTCCGCGTGGAGCTGCGTAATGTGACCTATGACCAGCAGCGACAAATCCTTTTATTCATTCTGTCCCGTTTGCCCCGTTTTACCGGCGCTGCATTTGATGCCACCGGTAACGGCGGTTATCTGGCAGAAGCCGCCCGTCTGATTTATGGCCCGGAGATGATCGACTGTGTGAATCTGACCGCATCCTGGTATCAGGAGTGGATGCCGAAACTGAAAGGCGAGTTTGAAGCGCAGAACATCACGATTGCCCGGCACCAGACCACACTTGATGACCTGCTCCACATCAAGGTGGACAAAGGTATTCCGCAGATTGATAAGGGGCGCACAAAAGACGAAGGCGGTAAAGGCCGACGACATGGCGACTTTGCCGTGGCGCTCTGTATGGCTGTCAGGGCGTCTTATATGAATGGTTTTGTTATCGACGAGGACAGCATACAGGCGCTGCCACCACGCCACCGTGGTGATGGTGTTGATAACGATGATTTTGATGATTATCACCAGTTTGAACGAGGGGGCTGGTAATGGGCCGTATTCTGGATATTTCCGGGCAGCCGTTTGATTTTGACGATGAAATGCAGACCCGCAGCGATGAGCTGGCAATGGTCATGAAGCGTACGCAGGAGCATCCTTCCAGTGGTGTGACGCCGAACCGGGCCGCGCAGATGCTGCGTGATGCCGAACGCGGTGATCTGACAGCACAGGCTGACCTGGCCTTTGATATGGAAGAAAAGGACACCCACCTTTTTTCCGAACTGAGCAAACGCCGCCTTGCCATTCAGGCGCTGGAATGGCGCATCGCTCCGGCACGTGATGCCAGCGCACAGGAGAAAAAAGACGCTGACATGCTGAATGAATATCTGCATGATGCGGCGTGGTTTGAAGATGCCCTGTTTGATGCCGGTGATGCCATTCTCAAGGGCTATTCCATGCAGGAGATTGAATGGGGCTGGCTGGGGAAAATGCGCGTGCCGGTGGCGCTGCATCATCGCGATCCGGCGCTGTTCTGCGCGAACCCCGACAATCTGAACGAATTACGCCTGCGTGATGCGTCTTATCACGGGCTGGAGCTGCAACCGTTCGGCTGGTTTATGCACCGGGCCAAATCCCGCACCGGGTATGTCGGCACCAATGGCCTTGTGCGCACGCTTATCTGGCCTTTTATTTTTAAAAACTATTCCGTGCGTGATTTTGCAGAGTTTCTGGAAATTTACGGACTCCCCATGCGCGTCGGTAAATATCCGACCGGCTCAACGAACCGCGAGAAAGCCACGCTGATGCAGGCCGTGATGGATATCGGGCGACGTGCCGGTGGCATTATTCCGATGGGGATGACGCTGGATTTTCAGAGCGCCGCAGATGGTCAGTCAGACCCTTTTATGGCGATGATTGGCTGGGCAGAAAAAGCGATTTCAAAAGCCATTCTGGGCGGCACCCTGACCACAGAGGCTGGCGATAAAGGTGCGCGGTCGCTGGGTGAAGTGCATGATGAGGTTCGCCGGGAAATCCGTAATGCGGATGTGGGCCAGCTTGCCCGCAGTATTAACCGTGACCTGATTTATCCCCTGCTGGCACTGAACAGTGACAGCACCATTGATATTAACCGCCTGCCGGGCATTGTATTTGATACCAGTGAAGCGGGTGATATTACGGCACTGTCTGACGCCATTCCGAAACTGGCGGCGGGAATGCGTATTCCGGTCTCCTGGATACAGGAAAAACTTCATATTCCACAGCCGGTCGGTGATGAAGCCGTGTTTACTATACAACCGGTTGTCCCGGATAACGGTTCGCAGAAAGAGGCCGCATTATCCGCTGAAGATATCCCGCAGGAGGATGATATCGACCGGATGGGCGTCTCACCGGAAGACTGGCAGCGTTCGGTTGACCCCCTGCTGAAACCCGTCATTTTTTCTGTGCTGAAAGATGGCCCGGAAGCCGCCATGAACAAAGCCGCTTCATTATATCCGCAGATGGATGATGCAGAACTTATCGACATGCTGACCCGTGCCATTTTTGTTGCCGATATATGGGGGCGTCTGGATGCCGCAGCAGACCATTGATCTGGCGTATGCCGCACGCCTCCCGCCAAAGGAGGCTGTCGCGTATTTCCGCGCCAAAGGCTACAACATCACCTGGAACTGGTACGAACAACTGGCAGACGCGCACGCCCGCGCCTTTACCGTTGCCAAAGCCACCCGGATGGATGTCCTGACCACAATCCGTGAGGAAGTGGAGCGGGCTGTCAGTGAAGGCATCACCCGTGAGGAATTTACCCGCACACTGGCCCCCCGGCTGCAAAAACTCGGATGGTGGGGAAAACAAATCATCGTGGATGCAGAGGGAAACGCGAAGGAAATCGAACTGGGCAGTCCGCGTCGTCTGGCAACCATTTATAACGTCAATACCCGTACGGCGTATGGGGCAGGACGTTATGCGCAGATGATGAATACCGCCGATTTGTACCCGTACTGGCAGTACGTTGCCGTTATGGATGGCAGAACACGCCCGGAACATGCGCGGCTGCACAATATGGTTTTCCGGTATGACGACATTTTCTGGCAGACGCATTACCCGCCCAATGGCTGGAACTGCCGCTGTCGCGTCCGGGCGCTGTCTGCGGCCCGCATGAAAGAACTGGGGCTACAGGTCAGTTATGGTGCGTCATTCATGAATACCCGCGAAGTGGATGCCGGTACGGATGAAAGCACCGGAGAGATTTTCCGCACATCGTCAACCACGTTTGACAACGGTCGGGTAAAAATGACGCCAGATGTGGGCTGGTCATATAACCCCGGTTCGGCGGCATTTGGTACGGATCAGGCACTGATTCGAAAACTGGTGGAAGTTCGTGACGCGCAGCTGCGTGAGCAGGTTGTTCAGACGCTGAATAACAGCCGGGAGCGTCAGCTTGCTTTTTCCCTCTGGCTTAAACGTCTGGCGAAATCACGCCGGGCAGGACATGAGGTCCGTGCGCTGGGTTTTATGACGGGATCCGTGGCGGAGGCCGTATATCAGCGCACCGGGAATATGCCAGCCCGTCTGCTTGTGATGAACGGGAAAAGTCTGGCGACCACTTCTGATGCCGCCCTGAAACCGGAGGATTTACAGCGTCTGCCGTCGCTGATGGCAAAACCACAGGCGGTATTGTGGGACAGGGAGAACCACCAGTTGCTGTATGTTGTGGCAACCCGTGACGGCATGGCCCGGATTGTGGTCAGAACATCACAGACAGTCGGCAGACAGAATGACCGTGCGGATGTGCTGGTCAGTATCAGCCGCGTATCTGCACAGTCGCTTGAAGCCGCGATTGCTGACGGGATGATTGACGTACTGGAGGGGCATGTGGAGGTGAATAAGTGAGTCTTGATATGAACGTTGCCGTGGATGTGCGACGTATTCAGCTTGCACTGGATGAACTGGGAACCGTTACACGTGACCGCGCCATTCCCCGTGTGATGGCTGCGGCGCTGCTGTCATCCACGGAACAGGCATTTGAACGGCAGGCAGACCCGGATACAGGGAAAGGCTGGGAAGCGTGGAGCGATTCGTGGCAGGCATGGCGTCAGGATCATGGTTTTGTTCCGGGCAGTATTCTTACCCTGCATGGCGATCTGGCACGCAGCATTACCACCGATTATGGACAGGATTATGCCCTGATTGGTTCGCCAAAAATTTATGCTGCCATTCATCAGTGGGGCGGTACACCCGATATGGCACCCCGCCCGGCAGGCGTTCCTGCGCGTCCTTATATGGGGCTGGATAAGACCGGGGAACAGGAAATTTTTGATGCCATCAGAAAACGCGTCAGCGCCGCTCTGAGGCAATAAACGGAATCAGACATGAAATCAGCCGCACAGATTTTTTAAAACGCGCCACGGGATTTTTAAACCGGTATTTAACGGTGTATGAATCCCGTTTTATCTTCCTTTCACTTTCTTTCTCCATTACTCAAATAGCATAACCCCAGATTTTCCCGCACCTCCCGCAAACTGACTGCTCACAAACCATGATGAGCAGCAGGACATGAAAAAACACGCGATTGGCATTGCCGCACTGAATGCGCTGTCCATTGACGATAACGGCTGGTGCCAGCTATTGCCTGCCGGTCATTTCAGTGCCCGTGATGGTCGCCCGTTTGATGTGACAGGTGGTCAGGGGTGGTTCATCGACGGTGAGATTGCCGGGCGTCTGGTTGAAGGCGTTCGCGCGCTCAACCAGGACGTGCTGATTGATTACGAGCATAACCAGCTACGTAAGGACAAAGGATTACCCCCGGAACAACTCGTCGCGGCTGGCTGGTTTAACGCCGATGAAATGCAGTGGCGTGAAGGTGAAGGGTTATTTATCCACCCACGCTGGACGGCGGCGGCCCAGCAGCGCATCGATGACGGCGAATTTGGTTATCTCTCTGCGGTTTTTCCGTATGACACCGCCACCGGTGCGGTGCTGCAAATCCGCCTTGCTGCGCTGACCAATGACCCCGGTGCCACCGGCATGAAAAAGCTGACCGCACTGGCGGCAGACCTTCCCGACATCCTTCAACAGGAGAACAAACCCATGAATGAAACGCTGCGCAAGCTGCTTGCGCGTCTTGGGGTGACTGTCCCCGAAAATGCAGACATCACCGATGAACAGGCCAGCGCGGCCCTGAGTGCGCTTGATGCGCTCGAAACAGATGCCGGAAAAGTGGCGTCGTTATCCGCCGAACTGGAAAAGGCACAGAAAGCCGCCGTTGACCTGACGAAATACGTCCCGGTGGAAAGCTACAACGCCCTGCGTGATGAACTGGCACAGGCGACTGCACTAAGCGCCACAGCCAGCCTGAGCGCCGTTCTGGACAAGGCGGAACAGGAAGGCCGCATTTTCAAAAGCGAACGTGCCTATCTGGAACAGCTTGGCGGTCAGATTGGCGTGGCGGCACTGTCGGCACAGCTTGAGAAAAAACAGCCCATCGCTGCGTTATCTGCCATGCAGACCACCACAGCGAAAATCCCGTCGCAGGAAAAAACGGCTGTGGCGGTGCTGTCTGCTGATGAACAGGCAGCAGTGAAGGCGCTCGGCATTACAGAGGCTGAGTATCTGAAAATGAAACAGGAACAAGAAAAATGATTGTCACCCCGGCATCCATTAAAGCCCTGATGACCTCCTGGCGTAAGGATTTTCAGGGCGGTCTTGAAGACGCCCCGTCGCAGTACAGCAAAATTGCAATGGTGGTGAACTCTTCCACCCGCAGTAATACCTATGGCTGGCTGGGTAAATTCCCTGCCATGAAAGAATGGGTGGGTAAGCGAACCATTCAGCAAATGGAAGCGCATGGCTACTCCATCGCCAATAAAACGTTTGAAGGCACCGTGGGTATTTCCCGTGATGACTTCGAGGATGACAATCTGGGTATTTATGCGCCGATTTTTCAGGAGATGGGGCGTTCTGCGGCAGTTCAGCCGGATGAGCTGATTTTTAAACTTCTGAAAGATGGCTTTACCCAGCCCTGCTATGACGGTCAGAACTTCTTCGACAAGGAGCATCCGGTATATCCGAATGTGGACGGCACGGGCGACGCAACGAATACCTCCAACATCGTTGAACAGGACAGCTTCAGCGGTCTGCCATTCTATCTGCTGGACTGCTCCCGCGCAGTCAAACCGCTGATTTTCCAGGAGCGCCGCAAACCGGAACTGGTCGCACGTACCCGTATCGATGACGACCACGTTTTTATGGATAACGAGTTCCTGTTTGGTGCCAGCGCCCGCCGTGCTGCCGGTTACGGCTTCTGGCAGATGGCTGTCGCGGTAAAAGGCGATCTGACGCTGGATAACCTCTGGAAGGGCTGGCAACTGATGCGATCTTTTGAAGGTGATGGCGGTAAGAAGCTGGGCCTGAAGCCGACGCATATCGTTGTACCGGTCGGGCTGGAAAAAGCCGCAGAGCAACTGCTTAACCGTGAGCTGTTCGCGGATGGCAATACCACCGTCTCCAACGAGATGAAGGGCAAGCTGCAACTGGTTGTCGCTGACTACCTGTAACCGTCATTAAAAGGCGGTTCAGACCGCCTTTTAACCTGATTTAAAGGAAAAGGAGGAGCATGTGTTATGTCAGGCACTTCGTTTAATTCACAACGGCTGGACACTTCTCGCATCATTTGCACGGCGATTATTAAATGCCTTCGTCCGGTCTACCGCCGCGCCGGAATCGCCTTTATTCGTGGCGAAAACACCGTGGAAGTCACCGAAGAACAACTGGCGATCATTCGTGCCGACAGCGTGCTGTCTGTGGTATCTGCATCGTCAGCAGAAACGCTCGCTGAGGCTGGGGGGCTGGACGTTCTGGGTGTGGGCGATCTGAACGCCCGTATCCGTGCGACCATTGCCGGTCTGGATAAGGCAAACCCGGAGCACTTTACCGCAGGGGGAGAACCCAAAGTGAAAGCCGTCAGTGCGGCGCTGGGGGAATCGGTGAGCAGTGCGCAAATCAAAGCGGCGCTGGCTGAGGCAGATGCATGAATTACGCGACGGTAAATGACCTGTGCGCCCGCTATACGCGTACGCGGCTGGATATTCTCACCCGCCCTAAAACAGCGGACGGGCAGCCGGATGATGCCGTGGCAGAACAGGCACTGGCAGATGCTTCGGCCTTTATTGATGGCTATCTCGCCGCGCGTTTTGTTCTGCCGCTTACCGTCGTCCCCTCACTGCTGAAACGGCAGTGTTGCGTAGTGGCCTGGTTTTATCTGAATGAATCACAACCCACCGAGCAGATCACCGCTGCCTACAGGGACACAGTGCGCTGGCTGGAACAGGTGCGCGATGGCAAAACAGATCCCGGCGTGGAAAGCAGGACGGCAGCCTCGCCGGATGGTGAAAACCTTGTGCAGGTGCAGTCTGACGCGCCGGTCTTCTCACGAAAACAGAAGGGGTTTATCTGATGCTGGAAGAAACCGAAGCCGCACTGCTGGCGCGCGTTCGTGAGTTGTTTGGGGCAACCCTGCGGCAGGTGGAACCCCTTACCGGCACATGGACTAACGAGGATGTGCACCGTCTCTTTCTGGCCCCGCCATCGGTATTTCTGGCATGGATGGGCTGTGGTGAGGGGCGTACGCGTCGGGAAGTTGAAAGTCGCTGGGCATTTTTTGTCGTGGCGGAGTTGCTGAACGGGGAACCGGTAAACCGGCCCGGTATTTATCAGATTGTGGAGCGACTGATTGCCGGTGTTAACGGTCAGACGTTTGGCCCGACCACCGGGATGAGACTGACGCAGGTCAGAAATCTTTGTGACGACAACCGTATCAATGCCGGTGTGGTGCTTTACGGCGTTCTGTTCAGTGGCACTACCCCGCTGCCATCCGTGGTGGACATGGATTCGCTGGATGATTACGAGCGTCACTGGCAGACCTGGAAATTCCCGGATGAAACCCCGGAATTTGCCGCACATATCAATGTGAATCAGGAAAAGGATCATGATGCTGAAAATTAAACCCGCAGCGGGAAAAGCCATCCGTGACCCGCTCACGATGAAATTACTGGCTCCGGAGGGAGAAGAAAAGCCCCGTAACAGTTTCTGGATACGTCGCCTTGCAGCCGGTGATGTGGTTGAAGTCGGGAGCACCGAAAACACGGCGGATGATACCGACGCTGCGCCGAAAAAACGGAGTAAATCGAAATGAGCGATATTTCATTTAACGCGATCCCGTCAGATGTTCGCGTTCCTCTGACGTATATCGAATTTGATAACAGTAATGCCGTCAGTGGAACACCGGCACCCCGTCAGCGTGTGCTGATGTTCGGGCAAAGCGGAAGTCAAGCCAGTGCGGCACCAGACGTGCCTGTCCGTATCCGTTCCGGCTCACAGGCCAGTGCGGCGTTTGGTCAGGGTTCCATGCTGGCACTGATGGCAGATGCATTCCTGAACGCTAACCGCGTGGCGGAGCTGTGGTGTATTCCGCAGGGGAACGGCACCGGTAATGCTGCTGTCGGTGAAATTTCACTGTCAGGAACGGCAGGCGAAAACGGCTCGCTTGTGACTTACATTGCCGGTCAGCGACTGGCGGTATCTGTCGCAGCAGGTGCAACGGGAGCGGCGCTGGCTGACCTGCTGGTTGCCCGAATCAAAGGCCAGCCGGATTTACCGGTGACGGCAGAAGTTCGCGCAGACAGCGGGGATGATGACACCCATGCAGATGTGGTTCTGAGTGCAAAATTTACGGGTGCATTATCTGCCGTGGACGTGCGCTGGAACTATTATGCGGGTGAAACCACCCCTTACGGGATTATCACAGCATTCAAAGCCGCCTCCGGGAAAAATGGCAACCCGGATATCAGCGCAAGTATCGCGGGAATGGGCGATCTGCAATACAAATATATTGTGATGCCCTATACCGATGAACCGAACCTGAATCTGTTACGCACTGAATTGCAGGAACGCTGGGGACCGGTCAATCAGGCTGATGGCTTTGCCGTGACAGTGCTGTCCGGCACGTATGGGGACATTTCCACGTTTGGTGTCAGCCGTAATGACCATCTGATTTCCTGTATGGGGATTGCCGGTGCACCGGAACCGTCATATCTGTACGCCGCCACACTGTGTGCCGTTGCCAGCCAGGCGCTTTCCATCGACCCGGCGCGTCCACTCCAGACGCTGACGTTGCCCGGAAGAATGCCGCCTGCGGTGGGGGATCGTTTCACCTGGTCAGAACGTAATGCGCTGCTGTTTGACGGCATCTCCACGTTTAACGTGAATGATGGTGGTGAAATGCAGATTGAACGCATGATCACGATGTACCGCACAAACAAGTACGGTGACAGCGATCCGTCTTATCTGAACGTGAATACCATCGCCACGCTGAGTTATCTGCGTTATTCGCTGCGAACCCGCATCACGCAGAAATTCCCGAACTACAAGCTGGCAAGTGATGGCACCCGCTTTGCCACCGGTCAGGCCGTGGTGACGCCATCCGTGATCAAAACGGAGCTGCTGGCACTGTTTGAAGAATGGGAAAACGCCGGACTGGTCGAGGATTTCGACACGTTCAAAGAGGAGCTGTATGTGGCACGTAACAAGGACGACAAAGACCGTCTTGATGTGCTGTGCGGCCCGAATCTGATTAACCAGTTCCGCATTTTCGCGGCACAAGTTCAGTTCATTCTGTAAGGAGCATTTATGGCTGGAAATCAGCGTCAGGGGGTGGCGTTCATCCGTGTCAATGGCATGGAGCTTGAAACGATGGAAGGTTCCTCCTTCACGCCTTCCGGTATCACCCGTGAAGAAGTGACCGGCTCGCGGGTTTATGGCTGGAAAGGTAAACCACGTGCCGCAAAGCTGGAATGCAAAATTCCGGGCGGTGGTGATATCGGTCTTGATGAAATCATCGGCTGGGAAAACATCACGGCAGAGTTTCAGGCAGACACCGGTGAAACCTGGATGATGGCGAATGCCTGGCAGGCAGATGAACCGAAAAACGACGGCGGCGAAATTTCGCTGGTACTGATGGCAAAACAAAGCAAACGCATTGCATAAGGGGAAACAATGGACGAAATGAATTTAAGTCCTGAAGCACAAGAACTGCGTGGCAGCATTGTGGCTGAGCTTCAGTCCGGTGGTCTGAAACTGAAAGACGGCCTGCCGTTCGGCACCGGTGACGAGACTGAAATGCAGTATGACGTCACACTGCGTGAACTGACCGCAGGCGATCTGATTGATGCCCAGGCGGCTGCTGAAAAGCTGGTAATGAGCAAGGAAGGCCCGGTGCTGGTCAGTTCCCCGTCCCGGATGGGACTGGAAATGCTGCGCCGACAGATTGCCAGCGTGGGTTGCATCAAAGGCCCGTTATCGCTGGCGCTGATGCGCAAGCTGTCTGTTGATGACTTCCAGCGTCTGTCGCTGGCTACAGAGATGCACGACATGGCTGTGGCGGCATCGCTGACACAAGAACGGGGGCGAGTGGCTGCGGTGCCGGAATGATATTGAGAAAGCGGCGACAGCGATTGGCGTTATTCTGAAAAGTGGCCCGGAATGGGCCTTGTCTCTCCCGCTGTCCCGCTTTTTCCGGCACTGCCAGCAGGCTAAAACCCTCTCTCAATATCACCGTTAAATCAGGAAATCTCTATGACCGGGAAACGCTTAAAGGCGTCTGTCATTATTGATCTTAATGGCAATCTTTCCCGGCGTTCCCGCCAGTATTCGAACCAGATAAACGCCCTGTCCCGTAGCGGGCAAAGTTCCCTTCGTGCCCTGCGTATGGAGGTTGTGCGCGTTTCTGGTGCCATTGACAGAATGGGTTCACTGTCAACCCGTACATTCCGAATGCTGTCAGCCGGGGCGCTGGGTATCGCTGGCGTGGGTTACACCGCCAATAAACTGTTTATTGGTGCAGCCGCCCAGCGTGAGCAACAGATCATCGCCATGAACTCGCTGTATCACGGCGATAAGGTCAGAGCGCAGGCCATGATGGCCTGGGCGAAGCAGAACGCGAAGGACACCACGTGGGGGCTGAGTGGTGTCCTTGATGAGATCCGTTCGTCGAAAGGCTTCGGCATGACGGATGAACAGACGAAACAGTTCATCACCATGTTGCAGGATCAGGGGGCCATGCACGGCTGGGATTTACCCACTGCACAGGGTGCCTCACTGCAACTGAAACAGATGTTTGCCCGCCAGCAAATCACAGCGGCGGATGCCAACCTGCTGACCGGTTACGGTATCAACGTTTATCAGGCGCTGGCGGATGCAACGGGAACGGACGTTAAAAAAATCCGTGATCTGGGTACAAAGGGCAAGCTGGGCATGAAATCCATTCTGACGGTATTCAGAACGCTGTCAGAACAGTCAAAAGGTGCACAGGCCAGTGCGATGAACTCCTGGGACGGGATGTTCGCCCAGATGGAAGCTAACCTGCTTGAATTTCGCATAAAGGTGGCAAACAGCGGCCCCTTTGAAGAAATCAAGAACGAGATGCGCCGGGTGCTTAACTGGCACGACATGGCGGATAAATCCGGGGAACTTGACGCACTGGCAGAAAACATTGGTCAGAAATTTCTGACCACGTTCAGAACGGTAAAAATCGCGGCGCAGGAATTATGGCGCTGGCTGAAACCGGGTAAAGATGCGCTGGCATGGGTTGACCAGAATATTGTCAGCCTGAAAAAACTGGCTGCTGTTCTGGTGTCTGTCTGGCTTGCCAATAAAGCCCTGAGAGCAGGCTGGGCCGTGGCAAAACCCTCATGGCAGGTTGCCAGTTATCCGTTTAAAACCGGGCGTCGTATGTGGCGCTGGATGCGAAACCGCAAACGTGGGCAGGCAGGTCTGCCGGTCCCGGATGCCATGACGTCTGAGACGCTGTTGCAGGGTATCGGCATTCAGCGTGTGTTTGTCATCAACTGGCCCCGTGGATTTGGTGGCTACGGGAGTGGCGGCGGTCGTCGCGGACGGAGCGGCGGAAGAATGGCCCAGCTGTTACCCCGCCAGCCGTTATTGCTGTCCGGGCCACAGCCGCTGGCATTACCTGCACCACGCCCTGTACTGGCATTACCCCCACCCGGCGTACCGGTAACGGCACGGCCTGCACCATTACCTTTACCCGGTAAATCCGGTCTTCTGAGCAGGCTTGCAGGCAGTGCTGCCGGGCAACTGGTTACGGGAACGGTCGGAAAGCTGGCTGATGCCGGGCGTGCTGTTGGCGGGTGGTTTTCCGGTATCGGAAACAAACTTGCAGGCAGTGCGATCGGTCGGGTTGTGACAAAAGGTGCCGGGGCGCTGGGCTGGATGGGGAAAGGTGCCGGTCGTGCGTTGTCACGTCTGGGTGGCCCGGTAATGGGGGCACTCCAGCTTGCCCCCGTCCTGATGGATGAGCAGGCGTCAACCCATGAAAAAGCAGGCGCAATTGGCAGTACAGCCGGTGCATGGCTCGGCGGTGCCGTTGGCAGCCTTGCCGGACCGCTGGGTACGGTTGCCGGTGCCACGCTGGGCAGTGTCGCCGGGGAGTATCTGGGCGGTTTTGTAACCGACCTGTATCAGAAATGGACGGCCCCGGATAAGGAGCCGCAGGAGCAAAAAGTGAATGCGGAAGCCTCGCTGCGCGTCGAACTTGGCGAGGGGTTACGTCTGACCAGTTCCCGCGTCACCGAGGACGGTATGGGGCTGAATATTTACGCGGGCGATAACTACATTACGGGCTGGTAAAACCATGTTTGAAGATGCTTTAAATGCCGTTAATGCTGTCCGGGATAAAACCGGTGGAGGCAGGAAAACAACCGGCAAAGGCACGTTCCGTAACGTGCCGTTTCTCGTCATCGAGGAGCAAAAACAGGCTGGCGGACGTCGCCTGGTTAAACGTGAGTACCCGTTACGTGATACCGGCGGCGTCAATGACCTGGGGAAAAAGCTTCGCTCCCGTACATTCAGCGCCTGCATTCTGAACAGCAACGCAGAAACAGCCAGAGATGAAGCGGGTGCGCTGATGGATGCTCTTGATGCTCCGGGCAGCGGTGAGCTGGTACATCCTGATTTCGGCACTGTGGACGTCATGGTGGATTCATGGGAATGCCGCACTAAAGCGGATGAACTGAATTATTACGCGTTCACCGTTACCGTTTATCCGTCGTTGCAGGATACTGCCCCGGACGCAGAAACAGACACCAGTGCAGCCGTACCGGCACAGGCTGTTGCTGTAACCGGTTCTCTGGGAGATACGCTGTCCTCTGTCTGGCAGACCGTAAAAGATGGCACTGCGGCGGCAACCGCCGTGATGGAAGCTGTAACCGGTGTCATCGATGATATCAGTGATGCGGTGGACAATCTGGGGGTTACGCAGACTGTCAGCGGTCTGATGGGATCGCTTTCTGCGATGAAAGGCTCTGTGACCAGCCTGATTAACCAGCCTGCCATGCTGGCCTCCTCGCTGATGGGGGCGCTGTCCGGCGTTTCATCGTTATGCGATACCCGGACAGCATTTTCCACATGGAACCGTCTGGCGCAGCGATTAGAACGTCGCCATGCCGCCACCGCAGGCAGACAGGGGACAATCACAACCTCGTACAACAGTCCGGTTGCAGAAAAAAATATTGCCACACTGAACTACGTCATGCTGGCAGCGGCGCAGACATACCGGGCAGAAGCTGCCAGCCAGGCACTGACTGCGGCACTGGATTTCAGTCGCCGGATGGATAATGCCGCCCGTGCACCTGTACTGGATGCCCCGTCCACCACAACCGGCACAGCCAGCGGGGCCAGCAGCACATCTGCTACCGTCACACAGGGACAGTTACAGTTAACTGCCATAACCCCGGACGGCGGCTTTTCACAGGTATCCTTTTCAGACAGTGGTACAGCCACGCCCCCGGTATTTGAAAGTGTGTCCGATATCGGAAAAACAGCCGCCATGCTGGGGGCTGCACTGGATACCGTCATTCTGACGGCATCTGAGCAGGGCTTTTCGACAGACAGCGTTCAGCTTACGCAACTGCGTCTGCTGGTTGTTGCCGACCTGGAAAAACGCGGGCTGCAACTGGCGGGCAGTGAAACGCACCGCCTGCCGGAGACGATGCCTGCAATGGTGGCCCTGTACCGTTACACAGGAAACAGCCGGAACTGGCAACGGCTGGCCCGCAGGAACGGTATCAGCAACCCGTTGTTTGTTCCCGGTGGTGTCAGTATTGAGGTGATTAATGAGTAATACCGTCACGCTGCGAACGGATGGCAGGCTTTTTACCGGCTGGACGTCAGTCTCTGTCACCCGCTCGATTGAATCCGTAGCCGGATATTTTGAGCTGGGGGTGAACGTGCCACCGGGTACGGATTTATCCGGTCTGGCACCGGGGAAGGCGTTCACGCTGGAAATCGGGGGGCAGATTGTCTGCACCGGTTATATCGATTCACGGCGACGCCAGATGACCGCTGACAGTATGAAAATCACTATCGCCGGACGTGACAAAACGGCTGACCTGATTGACTGTGCTGCCGTTTACAGTGGCGGACAGTGGAAAAACCGCACACTGGAGCAGATTGCGCGTGACCTGTGCACCCCTTATGGCGTTACCGTTCGCTGGGAGCTTTCCGATAAGGAAAGTTCGGCAGCTTTTCCCGGCTTCACGCTGGACCATTCAGAAACCGTTTATGAGGCGCTGGTGCGTGCCTCCCGCGCACGCGGTGTACTGATGACCAGCAATGCCGCCGGAGAGCTGGTATTCAGCCGGGCTGCCAGCACAGCCACTGATGAGCTGGTTCTCGGAGAAAATCTGCTGACACTGGATTTTGAGGAAGACTTCCGCGACCGGTTCAGCGAATACACCGTCAAGGGGTATGCCCGCGCAAATGGTGCTGAGGGTGATGATATTGATGCGAAAAGTATCGTCTCCCGGAAAGGGACCGCCACTGACAGTGATGTGACCCGTTACAGACCGATGATCATCATTGCTGACAGCAAAATTACGGCGAAGGATGCACAGGCCCGCGCCCTGCGTGAGCAACGCCGCAGACTGGCAAAATCCATCACCTTTGAGGCTGAAATTGACGGATGGACACGCAAGGACGGGCAACTCTGGATGCCGAACCTGCTGGTCACTATTGATGCCTCGAAATATGCCATCAAAACCACGGAATTACTGGTCAGCAAAGTCACCCTGATACTGAATGACCAGGACGGGCTGAAAACCCGCGTCAGCCTTGCACCACGCGAAGGCTTTCTGGTGCCGGTTGAAAGCGACCGTAAAAACAGGAAAGGCGGCGACAGTAACGGCGGTATTGATGCGCTGGTTGAAGATTATTATCGCAGACACCCGGAGAAAACGCCGCCGTGGAAAGAGTAAATGATTCCGCCATGAACCGCCTGCTGACACCGCTGATGCGTCGTGTGCGTCTGATGCTTGCGCGTGCCGTTGTTAACGTGATTAACGACGGGCGAAAGGTTCAGAACCTGCAGGTCGGTCTGCTGGATGATGAGGAAGCCGATGAAGTGGAGCGCCTGCAAAATTACGGGCATTTCAGCGTTCCCCTGCCGGGCGCAGAGGCGCTGATTGCCTGTGTAGGCGCACAACGTGATCAGGGGATTGCCGTTGTGGTGGAAGACCGCCGCTACCGCCCGACAAATCTTGAACCGGGTGATGCAGGCATTTACCACCACGAGGGGCATCGTATCAGGCTGACAAAGGACGGGCGCTGCATCATTACTTGTAAAACGGTTGAGGTTTACGCTGATGAAAGTATGACCGTTGACACACCCAGAACCACGTTTACCGGCGACGTTGAGATCCAGAAAGGTCTGGGCGTTAAAGGTAAAAGCCAGTTCGACAGCAATATTACTGCCCCGGATGCCATCATCAATGGCAAATCGACGGATAAGCATATCCACCGTGGCGACAGCGGCGGAACCACAGGGCCGATGCAATGACCGATTTAGCCATTATCTGGACGAACGGACGCGGCGATATTGCGCAGGATGGTATTGATATGCTGACCGACGACAGCCTGACAACCGATGTGACAATCTCCCTGTTTACCGACCGGCGCGCGCTGGATTCTGACACGCTGCCGGATGGTTCAGATGATCGCCGTGGATGGTGGGGTGACAGTTACCGCGACCGCCCCATCGGTTCGCGGTTGTGGCTGTTATCACGTGAAAAAGCCACACCGGATACGCTGGAACGCGCCAGAGGGTATGCCGAAGAGGCGCTGGAATGGCTGAAAACAGCGGGCCGGGTAAGTGCGATTAACGTCAGAGCGGAACAGTTACATCAGGGCTGGTTATACCTCTACATTGCACTGACATTACCGGATGGTTCCGTTATTCCTTATGAGTTTAAAGCAGCATTTAACGGGGTTTAAATGGCTTATTCACCACCGACATTATCATCGCTGATTGCCCGTACAGAACAGAATATTGAACAGCGCCTGCCGGGTAGCTGGCCTCAGGCCCGTGAAAAAACGCTGAGTGCCATTGCTTATGCTCAGGCGGGCCTTGCTGCCGGTTGTCACGAGCATATTTCATGGGTTGGACGGCAGATTATCCCGTCGACAGCAGATGAAGATGAGTTGCTGGAGCACTGCCGGTTCTGGGGCGTGCGCCGCAAACAGGCGACAGCCGCCAGCGGCCCGCTGACTGTCACCACATCGGCAGCGACCACCATTCCTGCCGGTACACGCTGGCAGCGTGCTGATGGTGTGGTTTACAGCCTGGCTGATGCCATTGTGATTGACCGTGCAGGAACGACGGAAATTACCGTTACCGCACTGGCTGCCGGTGAAGCAGGAAATACCGGTGAGAATACCCTTTTAACGTTGATCACCCCGGTTGCCTGTGTTGTTTCCGATGCCATCACTGTAAAAGGGTTTTCCGGTGGAGCTGATATTGAGAGTGCAGCGGAACTGCTGTCACGGCTGGAATATCGTGTCCAGTACCCTCCGTTCGGCGGTAATCAGTTTGATTACGTTCGCTGGGCACGTGAAGTCAGCGGCGTTACCCGTGCCTGGTGTTTTCCGACATGGAAAGGCGGTGGCACAGTCGGGGTGACGTTTGTTATGGATAACCGGAGCAATATTTTTCCACAACCGGCAGATGTGGAACGCGTGGCGGATTATATCGCCGGTCATACTGACCCGATCACTGGTCTGATTGTCGGACAGCCTGACGGTGTAAATGTCACTGTATTTGCGCCAAAGGCAAAGCCGGTAAATCCACGGATTTATATATCACCGAAGACAGCCGAACTGAAACAGGCTATTACTCACGCCATTAATACCATGTTTTTTAATGAGGTGACGCCGGGCGGCGCACTTGCCCCCTCCCGTATTATCCGTGCGGTGGCAGGTGTTACCGGTCTGGATGATTTTGAAGTGCGTTTCCCGACAGAGATCCAGCGTTCGGAGAATACGGAACTGTTAACACCGGGGACAATTGAATGGCTGTAACACCCTATCAGACGGCCTTTCTGCAATTACTGCCGTCAGGGCTTGCCTGGAATAAAAGCCCCGACAGCAAATTATCTGCGCTGGCGCAGGCCATCAGCGACGTGATTGCCACTGCGGCGGATGATGCGCGGCAAATGCTGCGGGAGCGTTTCCCGTCCACATCCCGCTGGTATCTGGGTGAGTGGGAATCATTTCTGGGGTTGCCGGACTGTACCAGCGAAAACGGCACCCTGTCAGAACGCCAGCGGGCTGCCGCAAATAAAATGCGTATGACCGGCAATCTGAGTCGGCGCTTTTATGAATGGCTGGCTGCGCAGTACGGTTTTACCGTCAGGCTGACGGATTCCACAGAAGGCCAGTGGGTTACGCAGGTCAATATTTACGGTATTAAAAATTATCGCAACGCAACGGTGCTGGATAATGTTCTGACGCCGTTACGTGTTTATGAATCGGGTGCGCTGGAATGTTTACTGGAGAAATATAAACCCGCGCATCAGATTTATAAATTTGTTTACCATGACGGAGATAACTAATGTTTTATATTGATAACGACAGCGGCGTAACCGTCATGCCGCCCGTATCCGCCCAGCGTAGTGCTATCGTTCGCTGGTTTTCAGAAGGTAACGGGAATAATGTTATCACATGGCCCGGCATGGACTGGTTTAATATTGTGCAGGCGGAGTTATTAAACACGCTGGAAGAAGCCGGTATTCAACCGGATAAAACAAAATTAAACCAGCTTGCACTGTCCATTAAAGCCATTATGAGCAATAACGCGCTGCTGATAAAAAATAACCTCAGCGAAATTAAAACTGCCGGGGCATCAGCACAGCGTACAGCACGTGAAAATCTGGATATCTATGATGCCAGCCTGAACAAAAAAGGACTCGTTCAGCTAACCAGTGCCACTGACAGCCCCAGTGAAACGCTGGCAGCCACCGCAAAAGCGGTGAAAATTGCGATGGATAATGCTAATGCCCGTCTGGCAAAAGACCGGAACGGAGCAGATATTCCCAATAAGCCGCTGTTTATCCAAAACCTCGGTTTACAGGAAACGGTAAACAGGGCTGGTAACGCCGTTCAGCGTTCCGGCGATAAAATGACCGGAGAACTGAAAATTGGCACGATGAATGCGCTGCGAATTTTCAATGATGCCTTCGGTCTTATTTTCCGTCGTTCAGAAGATTTTCTTCATTTCATTCCGACGGCTGAAGGACAAGGCGAAAACGGTGATATCGGCCCATTAAGGCCATTCGCTATAAATCTGAGAACAGGTGCTATATCTGTCAGCCACGGGGCCAAAATTGATGGTGGGCTGGCGCTTGGTACAGATAACGCACTGGGCGGTAATTCCATTACTCTCGGAGATAACGACACTGGTATTAAACAGGGCGGCGACGGTGTCCTTTTATTCTATTCAAATGGACAACTGGCATTTGGGCTTCAACCCGCATCTGCTGATTTTTATAAGCGGGTTGCATATATTCATCAGGGAATAATTCCTGATGGAAGTGGCGCATTTGCAGACCAGTTGAATAATGCCACTGCGCCTTTTGTTCAGACGCAGTTTGCCTGGAATCCCTCTCCTGGTGGTCATTACGTGCCGATAGTTAAGGGCTTGTCCATTCGCAATGGACAGGGGTATCCGGGAGCCGTCAGTTTTGGCTATTTGCTGACTGAACAGCAGGGATTCCCGGTACCATGTATTCATGTGTGTGGCGATAACGGCAATGGAGCCTTATGGCAGTTTAACCCGAACGACAAATCATTTTTTTCGCCAGGTCCGGTAATTGCCGGTGGAGCGACTTTGGCATCGAATGGTGACATTAATGGTACTGCATGGGGAGGATGGTTGTCATCTTACCTCAGACAAATCGGCGTGCACGATGTTCGACTTGGTTCACAGCAATATTATGGTGTGAACAACTGGCAAACATGGAATTTCCAGTGCCCGTCAGGTCATGTATTGTCTGGTATTAATGTTCAGGATACAGGGTCCAACTCTGCCGATAATATAGCGGGCGTTTATTACAGACCCGTTCAAAAGTATATAAATGGCACCTGGTATAATGTAGCGAGCGTTTAATATGATGCACTTAAAGAACATAAAAGCGGTTAACGCTAAAACACTGGAACAGTATGAGTTAACAAAGAAACACGGAGTCATCTGGCTTTACTCTGAGGACGAAAAAAACTGGTATGAGGAAGTGAAAAACTTTCAACCAGACACAATAAAGATTGTTTACGATGAAAATAATATTATTGTCGCCATCACCAAAGATGCCTCCACGCTTAACCCTGAAGGTTTTAGCGTCGTTGAGGTTCCAGATATTACAGCCAACCGCCGCGCTGATGATTCAGGAAAGTGGATGTTTAAGGATGGAGCTGTGGTTAAACGGATTTATACGGCAGACGAACAGCAACAACAAGCCGAATCACAAAAGGCCGCATTGCTTTCCGAAGCTGAATCAGTCATCCAGCCGCTGGAACGCGCTGTCAGGCTGAATATGGCAACAGACGAGGAACGCACACGACTGGAAGCATGGGAACGCTACAGTGTTCTGGTCAGCCGTGTGGATACGGCAAATCCTGAATGGCCACAAAAGCCTGAATAAAAATTAAGGCCCGATAGCGGGCCTTGTTTCATTCTGGTTGTTCTGGAAACGTTACTGGCAGGCTGGAGGTGTCTGTGGATTCGACCTTCTGCGCATAGAGCATCCACTCGGTTAATTTTTGTTTATTCTCGTTGGAAATGATGCCCAGCCGTAGCTGTGAGTCCCATAGCTGGGTTTTATCCCTGACAAGTTGCAACAGGCTTTGCTTTTCATTCTCTGCCTGCTGCCTCTGTTCCTCCTCGGTATAAGTTCGCTTTATCACTACGCCATCTTTGAACATCCATTTACCCGAAATATCAGCCCGGCGATTTGCTGTAATATCAGGTAATTCAACGACGCTTGCGCCTTCCGGATTAATTGCTGAAACATCCTTTTCAATACAAATAATAACGCCGTTATGGTCATAGACCATTTTCAAAGTGTCTGGCTGGAAATTCTTTTGTTCCTCATACCAGTTTTTCCCATCCTCTGTATAAAGCCATTTGATGTTAAATTGTTTCGTTAGCTGGTATTGCTCTTTTGTTTTAGGGGTGCCAGCAGTAATATTTTTTAAGTGCATCATAATTAAATACTCCCCGCGTTATACCACGTTCCATTAATGCAATACTGAATTGGCCTTGCCTGAGTTGTATCAATTAATTCATCACGGTTTCCGTTAACTGAACCCGTAACGACATAACCTGACCTGTCAGACCAGCCGGGACCATTCCATGTCTGAACAGATGACAGACCGCCAAGGCGAATACCTGTAATAAACCTTGAGTTACATTCTGCCTGCGTGTATGCACCAACATCTCCCGCAGAGGGTTTGCGGGTCGTGGTGTAAAACTCTGACCAGTCAGCCTCAAATCCATAACCATCACGCGCTGAACGATAAAAAATACCGCCGTTCCTGTAATTCACGCGGAACTGTACAGCAGGGCAGCTCCCCGTATTCATATTGAAGTGGAGGATTAATGTCGATGCGCCACTGATATCTGCATCATAAACGCCGCTATTCCAGTTCCAGCCAACAGCTTTATCATTTGCAACCCTGCTTCCTGTTTGCCCTAAAGCAAATGCAGGCTGCTGGTTTTTCGTATTGTAGTCTCGTCGCCAGCCAGGAGCATAAGCATCACCATGATTAATATAAGTGAATTGAGCGTTAGTAATTCCGCCACCGCTTGATGTGCTCGGCGTGGTAACGCGTATGGTCATTGCGCCGCGGGTTCCCATAACCTCAATCACGGCTCCGGCAAGGCAGATATTTCCACAACCGGTATCCGTAATAACCCTGTTTCTGGCATAGGACCATGACCCTTTACACATCCAGTATGGATGTCGGAAAGCTCCGTTATTCTCCAGCCACGAGATAAATGCAACTGTCGACCATTCACCTTGTGAACCATCGATATCAGTCTGACCGCTAAATGCACGACAAGCCCCTGTGTTTTGTATGAATTTATCTTTATTCGGAATATCTTCACCGTTCTTGTTTTTCTGCAATGCGCCAGAAGCCTGATTTACCGTTTCCTGTAAACCGAGGTTTTAGATAATGGCTGTTTCCGGCCTGCATGGCATGATTTGCGCTTTTAAACGGGAGATCCAGAGTGCTGATTGGCTATGTAAGGGTATCAACAAATGACCAGAATACAGACCTGCAACGAAACGCTCTTCTTTGTGCAGGATGTGAACAAATATTTGAAGATAAATTAAGCGGAACAAGGACAGACAGACCTGGATTAAAGCGCGCTTTAAAGCGTCTTCAAAAAGGTGACACACTGGTTGTCTGGAAACTGGATCGCCTCGGGCGAAGCATGAAACATCTGATTTCTCTCGTCGGAGAACTACGGGAGCGAGGGATTAATTTTCGCAGCCTTACTGACAGTATTGATACGTCATCCCCAATGGGGCGTTTTTTCTTCCACGTTATGGGTGCCCTGGCTGAAATGGAACGAGAACTAATCATCGAGCGAACGATGGCAGGACTTGCTGCCGCCAGAAATAAAGGCCGTATTGGTGGGCGACCACCTAAACTAACCAAAGCGGAATGGGAGCAGGCCGGGCGTTTATTAGCACAAGGAATCCCCCGCAAGCAGGTTGCATTGATCTACGATGTGGCCCTGTCAACTCTGTATAAAAAACACCCCGCGAAACGAACGCATATAGAAAACGACGATCGAATAAATCAAATCGATCGGTAATACAGATCGATTATGTCTCAATAACCACACTCAACCCATGATGTTTTTTAAGATAATGGCGAATTGATGCAAAGGAGGTGAGATGAAATCAATTCGCTGTAAAAACTGCAACAAACTGTTATTTAAGGCGGATTCCTTTGATCACATTGAAATCAGGTGTCCGCGTTGCAAACGTCACATCATAATGCTGAATGCCTGCGAGCATCCCACGGAGAAACATTGTGGGAAAAGAGAAAAAATCACGCATTCTGACGAAACCGTGCGTTATTGAGTATGAAGGCCAGATTGTTGGCTATGGTTCAAAGGAGCTGCGCGTTGAAACCATATCCTGCTGGCTGGCCCGCACAATTATTCAGACAAAGCACTATTCCCGCCGTTTTGTGAATAACTCTTACCTCCACCTGGGAGTATTCAGCGGACGCGATCTGGTTGGCGTTCTCCAGTGGGGATATGCCCTTAACCCCAACTCAGGTCGTCGTGTCGTGCTTGAAACGGATAACCGGGGCTATATGGAGTTGAACCGCATGTGGCTACACGACGACATGCCCCGCAACTCTGAATCACGGGCCATCAGTTATGCACTGAAAACCATAAGGTTACTGTATCCGTCAGTGGAGTGGGTTCAGTCTTTTGCAGACGAACGCTGCGGACGTGCTGGCGTTGTGTATCAGGCGTCAAATTTTGATTTTATTGGCAGCCATGAAAGCACGTTCTACGAGCTGGATGGTGAGTGGTATCACGAGATAACGATGAACGCGATTAAACGCGGTGGACAACGAGGCGTGTATTTACGGGCTAATAAAGAGCGTGCTGTGGTGCACAAATTTAATCAGTATCGCTACATCAGGTTCCTGAACAAGCGAGCAAGGAAGCGACTAAATACCAAGCTATTCAAGGTTCAGCCATACCCTAAGTGATCCCCATGTAATGAATAAAAAGCAGTAATTAATACTGCTGTTTCATTTGAAGCGCGAAAGCTAAAGTTTTCGCATTTATCGTGAAACGCTTTCGCGTTTTTCGTGCGCCGCTTCATTTATGAAAGGGAAATCTGCATTAACTCTTCTGCTCGCTGGTATATTTTCATGCGGCACATGCCAGGCGACAGGGGCAGAAGTGTCGAGTGAATCTGTATTTAACATTCTTAATTCCACAGGGGCAGCAACTGATAAAAGTTATTTATCGTTAAATCCAGATAAGTATCCTAATTATCGTCTTCTGATTCACTCAGCCAAATTACAAAATGAAATAAAGAGCCACTATACCAAAGACGAAATTCAAGGATTGTTAACATTAACAGAAAATACACGAAAGTTAACGTTGACGGAGAAACCCTGGGGAACATTTATTCTTGCTTCTACTTTCGAAGATGACAAAACAGCGGCAGAAACCCACTATGATGCTGTCTGGCTGAGGGATAGTTTATGGGGCTATATGGCATTAGTATCAGATCAGGGAAATAGTGTAGCCGCAAAAAAGGTTCTGCTCACTCTGTGGGATTATATGTCTACGCCCGACCAGATTAAGCGGATGCAGGACGTCATTAGCAACCCAAAACGACTGGATGGTATTCCTGGGCAAATGAATGCTGTGCATATCCGATTTGACAGCAACTCCCCCGTGATGGCAGATGTGCAGGAAGAAGGCAAGCCGCAGCTGTGGAACCATAAACAAAATGATGCGTTAGGTCTTTATCTTGATCTCCTTATACAAGCAATCGACACTGGTACTATTAACGCTGAAGATTGGCAAAAAGGTGACCGATTAAAATCGGTTGCGCTGCTGATTGCTTATCTGGATAAAGCCAATTTCTATGTTATGGAAGATTCCGGAGCGTGGGAAGAAGAAGATGCCAGATTAAACACATCTTCCGTTGCACTGGTGACCTCTGGACTGGAACGTTTGTCAAACCTACTCTCGAAGAAAGACTCTGTTTTTATCTCTGATTTACTACGCGAAGCTAAAGCTAATGAACTGGATGAACCTCTTTCAACAACGAGGTTGAACCACCTCATAGATAAAGGTTATGAAAGAATAACGTTACAGCTTGATTTAGGGGGAGAATCCCCAGGTTATCTGGAAAAAGATAAACATTACAGAGAAGCCGATGCGGCTTTACTTAATGTTATTTATCCTGCAAATCTTTCAAAGATAAATACCAGAAGAAAAGAGCAAGTTCTAAAAATAGTTAAAAAACTAGCAGGTCCGTATGGTATAAAAAGATACGAGAAGGATAATTATCAGTCGGCAAATTTTTGGTTCAATGATATTAAAACCGATACCGATCAAAATTCATATGCGAAAAGAGAAATGAGCTTCATACCATCAACAGAAGCAGAATGGTTTTTTGACTCATGGTATGCAAAAACAGCAGCAATTGTTTATAAAGAATCAAGAAAAGAAGAGTATTTGAATGACTCAGTGCAATTTATGAATAGATCATTGGCCCAAATAACAGGCGAGAATATGATTGGTGCAAATGGCAGGAGTGTACCTGAAATGGCACTTCCCGAAAGCTATAACTATATCCACAAGTCGGGAACTTTGCATGAAGCGCCAAGCCCTATCATTCCGCTAAATTGGTCGAAAGCTTCAATGACTCTCATGTTGAAAGAGATGTCCAACCTTATCAATGATGAGGGAAATAAATAGTTTTCATAATGAGGCGGTCCTGGATTAAAAGGACCGCTCAAAGAGAAATCGAAAGGGGAGGTAAAAGTGATCAATAAATTACTGTTAGCTTACCTGATAGGTCTGGTTGTGACATCGACTTTAATATTTATCTTCTCGGAAGAAAAAGTAACATATCGGTTGTTTGCTGCAATAATTACAGGTTTAACCTGGCCGCTTAGTCTCATTCCTTCCATTATAAGTCTCATGATTCGTAAATCCGACTAACAAGAAAATTATATGATCGATTAAGAAAAATAGAATCGAACAGGAGAATAAAATATATGCGGGGAGTAACAAAACACTCGCAGTGCGTTAATGTGTAACTAACAAATATGATTTTTATTGAAAATAGTCACCAAACAAGTGTTATAAGAAATACGGGGTATGTTTAAGTAAAACATATCAACAGTTGCAATTCTGTATATGGACAGGATGACTTACTACTGTAAGTGGCTGATAGCTATTCGCTCATAACAAAAT
This sequence comes from Escherichia sp. KS167_9B, assembly GCF_030295215.1. Taxonomy (NCBI): domain Bacteria; kingdom Pseudomonadati; phylum Pseudomonadota; class Gammaproteobacteria; order Enterobacterales; family Enterobacteriaceae; genus Escherichia; species Escherichia sp. KS167_9B. The sequence continues at coordinate 3,485,266 of NZ_AP025754.1, read as the reverse complement.
CATTATTTTATAAATAGGAATCATCACTTTTTAATCATGTTTTTATTGCAAGTTTATGGAGAATGAGAATATGGAATAAGGAGATGAAACATGATTGAAGAAGGGCTGTTACTTCCAATGAATGTTTTGCTTCAAGGACAGAAGTTAACCCTACTGGACCCTGAAATGTGGTTCTTACGGGGAAATGAAAACAAGGATGTAACCCTTGTTATTACGATTGGTAATAACCATCAAAAATTAATGGTAGTGGAAGACATATTACTGCTCATTGACCGAAGCCAAATTGAGGTAACTGCAGGGAAAGTAATTTATCATCCACTTCGCATTGATATCCTGAGTAAATTATTAGCTTTTATAGATGAATCAACAGGGAGTGTGGAAAGGGAACACCATGACTTGTTTGCTGATGCCTTGCCCTTTGCATCAGAAGTTGTGCTATTCAGTAAAGTTGCAAGTGAAGCCTGGTTTTTAGCCACTTATCTGAGCAGCGATAATATTAATGAAATTCTGTTTCAGCATCTAAGAAAAACAGAATGCTATAAACTGGTTCGCTATTTATTATCGCAATCGCTCATACAGACTTCACTCTATGATCTTGGTGAGCTTTACGGCGTATCGTATTCACATTTTCGCCGTTTATGTAGTTATGCATTGGGTGGTAAAGTTAAAACGGAATTATGTGGCTGGAGAGTTGCCAGAGCCGTGTTGGAAATCATTGAAGGAAACAGTGATATGACAACTATTGCGCATAAATATGGCTACTCATCCTCATCACACTTTTCAGCCGAAGTAAAAAGCCGGTTAGGAAAAACACCGAGAGAACTATGTAAAAAGTTATGAAAATAAAATTACGTATTACTATTATATTAATTTCAGCCTTATGCATTTTTAATGGATTATTGACTCCTGGTGCATATGCCACAGCAGCGAATGGATACGTAGCAAATAAAGAAAATCTACGTAGTTTTTTTGAAACGGTTTCATCATATGCGGGTAAGCCTACAATAGTAAGTAAGCTTGCCATGAAGAAACAGATCAGCGGAAATTTTGATTTAACCGAACCCTATGCCTTGATTGAACGCCTGTCGGCGCAGATGGGACTTATTTGGTACGATGATGGCAAAGCTATTTATATCTATGACTCATCAGAGATGCGTAATGCGCTGATTAATCTGAGAAAGGTATCGACGAATGAGTTTAATAATTTTTTAAAAAAATCGGGTCTGTATAACTCTCGTTATGAAATTAAAGGGGGCGGCAATGGTACTTTCTATGTATCGGGGCCACCGGTTTATGTTGACCTGGTCGTTAATGCTGCAAAATTAATGGAGCAAAACAGTGATGGCATTGAGATCGGACGCAATAAAGTAGGTATTATTCACCTGGTCAACACATTCGTTAATGACCGGACTTATGAATTACGTGGCGAAAAGATAGTTATTCCTGGCATGGCAAAAGTACTATCGACGTTGTTAAATAATAACATTAAGCAAAGCACTGGGGTTAACGTACTTTCTGAAATTTCAAGTCGTCAACAACTAAAAAACGTATCACGTATGCCTCCTTTTCCTGGTGCTGAAGAAGATGATGACCTACAAGTAGAGAAAATAATATCGACAGCTGGAGCGCCAGAGACTGACGATATACAAATTATTGCATATCCAGATACCAACAGTTTACTTGTTAAAGGAACAGTATCTCAGGTTGATTTTATCGAGAAGTTAGTAGCTACGCTCGATATTCCAAAGCGACATATTGAATTATCTTTATGGATAATAGATATTGATAAGACTGATCTAGAACAGTTAGGAGCTGACTGGTCGGGCACGATAAAAATTGGATCCAGCCTAAGTGCATCATTTAATAATTCAGGTTCAATTAGTACCCTGGATGGGACACAGTTTATTGCAACAATACAGGCACTTGCGCAAAAAAGAAGAGCCGCCGTTGTTGCTCGTCCTGTCGTTTTAACACAGGAGAATATTCCTGCTATATTTGATAATAACCGTACTTTCTATACTAAATTAGTCGGCGAGCGTACTGCGGAGTTGGATGAAGTAACCTATGGTACGATGATTAGCGTGCTACCACGATTTGCTTCGCGAAATCAAATTGAATTACTCTTGAATATTGAAGATGGCAATGAAATCAATTCCGACAAGACCAATGTTGATGACCTGCCTCAGGTTGGTAGAACGCTTATAAGTACTATTGCGCGCGTGCCTCAAGGGAAAAGTCTTTTGATTGGTGGATATACACGAGATACGAATACCTATGAAAGTCGCAAGATCCCAATATTAGGCAGTATTCCATTTATTGGTAAATTATTTGGATATGAAGGAACAAATGCGAATAACATCGTTCGTGTCTTTCTTATTGAGCCAAGAGAGATCGATGAGCGCATGATGAATAATGCGAATGAGGCTGCGGTTGACGCCAGAGCAATAACACAGCAAATGGCAAAAAATAAAGAAATCAACGATGAATTACTGCAGAAATGGATAAAAACTTACCTGAATCGTGAAGTCGTCGGAGGATAGTGAAATGGCGATTCATGTAGAGCATGTCGGTGTATTAGAAAGAGCCAGAGAAGTTTCTCGCTTAGAGGACATTATCACAGAAGATAATGAAGATATTGAAGCTGAAATGCCTAAAATGGGAGATGATCCCGCCGGTAAAGAAGCTCGATTCTTACAAGCTACTGACGAGATGTCAGCAGCGTTAACGCAGTTTATGAAGAAAAAAATCTACGAAGAACAACTGGCCAACTTTCTGGACGGAGAAGAATATGTCCTGGAAGATCAGCCAATAGAAAAAACCGATAAAGTCATGGAGGCGCTTAAGGCAGCAACTACCCATGACTATGAAGTGTATAGCTTTGCTAAAAAATTATTTCCAGATGAAAGCGATCTGGTGGTTGTATTACGTGCAATTTTACGTAAAAAACAAATATCTGAAAATGTGCGGCTGAACGCTGAAGCATTACTTAGAAAAGTTAATCAAGAGACTACTAAAAAATTCATTAATAGTGGCATTAACTCGGCATTAAAAGCAAAGTTATTTGGCCAGGCGTTGTCATTAAATCCAAAATTACTAAGGGCAAGTTATCGACAATTTTTAATGGCAGAAGACGATGCTGTAGATACTTATGTAGAATGGATTGGTAGTTATGGCTATCAAAATAGAATGCTAGTGACAAAATTTATCAAAGAGACGCTTTTCTCAGATATAAATGCACTTGATGCGAGTTGTTCATCATTGGAATTTGGTATGTTTCTCAATAAGTTGTCACAACTATTGTCTCTTCAGTCGGCAGAGGCTTTATTTCTGAAAACTTTAATGAATAACCCAATAATTAAAAAATTTATTAGCGCAGAAGATTACTGGATATTTTTTCTGATATCGTTAATAAAATTTCCTGAGACTGCAGAGGAACTCCTGAAAAATGCACTGGTAACCCTACCCGCAGATGCTAATTATAAAGACAAAACGTTACTCCTGAAGGCGATTTACAGCGGATGTACAAATCTTCCATTTTCACTTTTTATTAATAATGAACAATTATTAGAGATTAGGGAGTGTTGTAAACAGGCAATAAAAGTAACATTTGCAGTAGAGCTCTTTGATACACAAAACAGTAATAAAAAACAAAATAAAAAACCATGGAAGAAGGTAATGTTCAATGTTTAACAAAGTTTTGATAGGGTTAAGGAGTCATCCAGAATTAATAATTCTTGGATTAATGGTGATGATTATCGCCATGCTCATAATTCCATTGCCCACTTACTTAATCGATTTTTTGATTGGGCTGAACTTAACATTGGCAATACTTGTGTTTTTAGGATCATTCTATGTTGATAGGATCTTAAGTTTTTCTTCATTCCCATCAATTCTCCTCATCACAACGTTATTTCGTTTGGCGCTGGCGATCAGTACCAGTCGACTTATACTTCTTGAGGCGGACGCCGGAGAAATTATAACGAGTTTTGGTGAATTCGTTATTGGAGATAGCCTGGTAGTTGGTTTTGTTATTTTCTCCATTGTTACTATTGTTCAGTTTATCGTGATTACTAAAGGTTCGGAACGTGTGGCTGAAGTTGCTGCCCGTTTTTCGCTTGACGGTATGCCAGGTAAACAAATGAGTATTGACGCCGATCTACGCGCCGGGATCATTGATGCAGATTTAGCAAAAGAACGTCGTAGCGTATTAGAGCGAGAGAGTCAGCTGTATGGTTCCTTTGATGGTGCGATGAAATTTATCAAAGGTGATGCTATTGCAAACATCATTATTATCTTTGTTAATATTATCGGTGGGCTATCAGTAGGAGTAGGCCAAAATGGAATGGATTTCTCGACAGCGTTGACCGTCTACACAATTCTTACCGTCGGTGATGGTCTTGTTTCTCAAATTCCAGCTTTATTAATTGCTATTAGCGCAGGGTTTATCGTAACGCGCGTGAATGGCGATAGTGATAATATTGGGCAAAATATAATGTCCCAGTTATTAAGTAATTCTTTTGTCATTATTGTGACATGTGTCCTCGCGCTAAGTATTGGGTTGCTTCCAGGTTTTCCCCTTCTTGTGTTTTTATGTTTGGCAGTAATCTTAGGAATTTATTTTTACTTTAAATTCAAAAAGAAAGGGGTTGAAGAAACGGTTGTTGAGGGAGACATCACCGTTGGGTTGGAACCCTATAATCAGGATGATGATATTTCATTAGGTATTATTAATAAACTTGATCAGGTTATTACTGAAACGGTACCCTTGGTTTTGATTATGAATAGTGTACAGGCTAAAAAATACACTGAAATCAATCTTGCTGATAGGATTCGTAGTCAGTTTTTTATTGAGTATGGTATCCGTATTCCCGGTATTGTCATTCGCGAGGGGGAAGGCCTTAATGATGAAGATGTCATATTAATGCTAAATGAAGTCAGAGCCTCGCAATTTAAAATTTATCATGATCTTGTCTTGTTGGTTGAATATTCAGATGAAGTGGTTTCGACTTTGATCAAGAAACCTGTCATCGTAAATAGTAATGGTGAACAATATTATTGGGTTACAAAAAGTGATGCCCAAAAATTAACAAAAATTGGCTGTTATACTCGCACGGCCATGGATGAAATGTACAATCATTTATCTGTATGTCTGGCTCATAATATTAATGAGTATTTTGGTATACAAGAAACCAAATATATTCTTGATCAATTAGAGATGAAGTATCCTGATCTATTAAAAGAAATATTAAGATATATAACCGTGCAGCGCATTTCAGAGGTAATTCAGCGTCTGATCCAGGAGCGAATTTCAGTGCGCAATATGCGTTTAGTTATGGAGGCTTTAGCATTATGGAGCCCACGAGAGAAAGATATAATTACACTCGTTGAGCATGTACGAGGTGCATTAGGTCGCTACATTTGCCATAAGTTTTCATATTCTGGAGAAATTAAAGCAATTGTGATTTCGCCTGAAATAGAGGACAGAATCAGAGATGGTGTCAGGCCTACCGCTGGCGGTACTTTTCTTAATCTCGATGCATCCGAAGCTGAGATGATTCTGGATAATTTTAAACTGGCACTTTCTGGAATCAATATTCCAATTAAAGACATTATTTTACTGGGATCTGTGGACATTCGTCGTTTTATCAAAAAACTTATTGAATCTAGTTATCGAGACCTCGAAGTACTTTCGTACGGGGAACTAACGGAAAATGTTCCCGTTAATATTCTGAAAACTATTTAGGATAATGTCTTGCGATATGGAGCATGCCGGTATGAAAAAATTAAAATTATTAAATAAATACAGCTACTTACATAGCATAAACGGCTCTCTGATTGAAGCAGAACTTGACGACGTTTCAGTGGGTGAAGTATGCGAAATTTATGCGAACTGGCAAGCAAATGAACGTATAGCCAGGGCTCAGGTCGTTGGCTTTCGCAATGGAAAGACATTATTAAACCTTATAGGCAGCTCTGTGGGGCTTACACGTACTGCAGTTTTGAAACCAACGGGAGAGCAGTTAACCATACAGATCAGTGATGCCTTTCTTGGTTCGGTTTTGAATGCCTCTGGTCAAATTATGGAAAGGTTTGTCCCGGACACTCAAGGCGATAGAGGAAATTTACGCCTGATTGATGAACTGCCACCGTCGTATCAGGAACGTCGAGTTATTAATACACCACTAGAGACACGCATAAGAGTCATTGATGGCGTACTGACATGTGGCATTGGTCAACGTGTTGGGATTTTCGCATCGGCTGGCTGTGGCAAAACGGTTTTAATGCATATGCTCGTAAACAATACTGAAGCTGATGTGTTTGTTATTGGCTTGATTGGCGAACGTGGTAGGGAAGTTACGGAATGCGCGGAATCGCTGAAACAATCAGTAAATGCGGCAAAATGCGTATTGGTTTATGCCACCTCTGATTTTTCGTCAGTAGATCGGTGTAATGCCGCCCTGATGGCGACAACCGTGGCAGAGTATTTTAGAGATCGAGGAAAGAGAGTTGTACTTTTTATCGACTCAATGACGCGCTATGCACGAGCACTACGTGATATGAAACTGGCAGCGGGTGAACCACCTGCCAGACGTGGTTATCCTGCTTCTGTTTTTGACAGTTTGCCTCGCTTACTGGAGAGGCCGGGACCAACACTAAAAGGAAGTATCACCGCGTTTTATACCGTGTTACTGGAAGGGGAAGACGAATCAGACCCCCTGGGTGATGAAATTCGCTCAATCCTTGATGGCCATATCTATCTAAGTCGCAAACTCGCTGGGCAAGGTCATTATCCGGCAATAGATGTTCTAAAAAGTGTGAGTCGAGTATTTGGTCAGGTCACTGATGAAAAACACAGAGATAATGCTGCACGGGTAAGAAAAATCCTCACAACTTTGGAAGATCTACAGGTGTTTATTGACTTAGGGGAATATCGCGCTGGGCAAAATGCTGAAAATGATTTTGCTATGAATGCCCGGCCTAAACTCACAAATTGGTTGAAACAATCAGTTAATGAAAAAATGCCAATGAGTGAAACGCTAAAAGAGCTTGACCGAATTGTTAAGTAAAGTTAATCGACTTATCCGAAGAACAGCGCAGAGCCTGGCTGCATGTGAAGCATCATTACAAAGGTTAAACGCAGAAAAAGAAAAGTTAGCCGAACAGGAACGCCTGTATGATATGCAACTTAAAAACCTGCAGTCACTGTTAGATATGAAGGAGTTACTCGGTGAAGTTGTATTTCGCCAGGATATATTTTACTCGTTACGTAAAGTTGCAGTCATTCAGCAGCAGATCGCTGAGATAAATCTTGAAAAGCAAAAAATAGCAGAGCGGCGAAAAGTACTTAATAAGGAAATGGTTCAGCAGCAAGCACAAAGAAAACACTGGTGGCTAAAAGGAGAAAAGTACGATCGACTAAAGAAGCGCATCAAAAAACAACTTTTAAATCAGATGCTTTATCAAGACGAGCTTGAACAGGAGGAAAAATATAATGGACGAAGTCAAGAAAATTGAATACGGTAAAATTTTAAACACAGACACACCCGATAATTCTGCTTCGGATTTAGACCGTTTCTTAAAGAAAAACAAAAAAAATAAAGAAATGAGTGAGATTGTCGCTGGAACCATTCTCCAGTTATTACGTCAGACTCAGGATAGCCAATTTTCTACGTTGGGGAAAAAGAATGGGCAAATGAAGTCTATTGACAACAAATCGTCTCTCCAGGTTGACAGGAATCCATCTCTTTCTTTGCAAACAAATGGAACAGAGCAATTTTCTACAAAGAAAATTCTCAATATGACTTCTCGAGGTCAGGGTATTAGTTCTGAACTATCTGATAACACGATAAAAATTAAGGAAAAAATCCATAATGGTAGCCATACAGAGTTCATCACAGATCAAAAAAACAGTAATAATAAAGATCGTGAAAAAAAATACCGCGATGGAGACAAAATAAATGGACCGCAGGCCCATTTATTAGACATTACTAACGAAAGAAGGTTTGCTGATAACAGAACCATGTTTACTCAACATATCGAAAAACAAAGGAATGTTAATACGCTCAATCAGAATGATATAAATAATTCTGTTAATAGTGCCAATGTACCAGAAAATGAATTGACATATCAGTTTCAGCGTTGGGGACAAAATCATACAGTCCGGATTCTGGAAAGTAGTGAAGGGATACGACTAAAACCATCTGACGCACTTGTCTCCGACAGACTCCATGAAGCCCAACACAATGATGTTACAGCACAACGTTGGGTATTGACTGAGCAAGATGAACGACAAGGACAACGACATCAGCCCCATGATGAGCAAGAAAATGAAGGTAAATTCGAAAACGATCAGAAGGACGAAAGTTAATGTTCGGTCTGAGAAAAGTAAATGGAAACACTCATTCCTTTGAAACCACTTTTCAAAACTGGAAAGAAAATGGTGAAGATGTTGCGTTATTAATGCCCGAATTTAGCGCCAAATGGCTACCGATAGCAGAAGAGAGCGGCAGCTGGTCTGGATGGGTGTTACTTCGAGAAATATTTCCCTTAATTTCTGCCGAGCTCGCTGGGATGGCTTTAATGCCAGAAACGGAAAGGTTAATAGTGGAATGGCTCAGTTTATCCAGTTCCCCATTAAATCTAAAGTATCCTGAACTAAAATATAATCGTTTGTGTGTAGGTAAAGTATTTGATGGAGTATTGAGTCCAGCTCAACCACTAATAAGAATATGGACAGGGGAATTAAATGTTTGGTTAGATAAAGTCACGGTCTGCCAATACGAAAACGCTCTAACGCTAGACAAAAAAACATTATATTGGCCCATTCATTTTGTAATTGGATTTAGTAAAACATGTTACAGAACCATTGTTGATATTGAAGTTGGTGATGTTTTATTAATTTCAGATAATTTTGCTTATGCGGTTATTTATAATACAAAGATTTGTGATCTGATTTATCCAGAGGAGTTAAAAATGGCTGATCATTTTGAGTACGAGGAAGATTTTGAAACAGATGACTTTGATATCAAAAAAAGCGAAATCGAGATTAATGATGAAAATGACTATCAGCAGATTAATAGTTTTGAAGACTTGCCTGTAAAAATTGAGTTTGTTCTTGGAAAGAAAATAATGAATCTATATGAAATAGACGATCTCTGTGCAAAAAGAATTATATCTTTGCTTCCTGAAGCTGAGAAAAATATAGAGATACGTGTAAATGGCGCGCTAACTGGCTATGGCGAACTTGTTGAAGTGGATGATAAATTGGGCGTAGAAATTCATTCTTGGTTATCAGGGAATAATAATGTCAAATAGTATTTCGCTGATAGCGATATTATCATTATTTACACTATTGCCGTTTATAATAGCATCCGGAACATGTTTTATTAAATTCTCGATTGTTTTTGTTATTGTCCGAAACGCACTGGGACTTCAGCAAGTGCCATCAAATATGACACTTAATGGGGTAGCTTTGCTATTGTCAATGTTCGTAATGATGCCGGTTGGGAAGGAAATATATAATAACAGTCAGAATGAGAATCTTTCATTCAATAATGTAGCGTCGGTTGTTAATTTTGTTGAGACAGGCATGAGTGGTTATAAATCATATTTGATAAAATATTCTGAACCGGAGTTGGTTAGCTTTTTTGAAAAGATTCAGAAGGTGAATAGTTCTGAAGACAATGAAGAGATAATCGATGATGAGAATATTTCAATTTTCTCGTTACTCCCGGCATATGCGTTGAGTGAGATAAAAAGTGCATTTATTATAGGTTTCTATATCTATTTACCCTTTGTTGTAGTTGATCTGGTTATATCCAGCGTTCTGTTAACGTTAGGTATGATGATGATGAGTCCGGTAACCATATCTACACCGATAAAATTAATTCTGTTTGTCGCGATGGACGGTTGGACAATGTTATCGAAAGGACTCATTTTACAATATTTTGACCTATCCATTAATCCCTGAGGAAAAAATATGGACGACATTGTTTTTGCGGGGAATAGGGCGCTGTATCTGATTTTAGTTATGTCTGCAGGACCTATTGCAGTTGCGACATTTGTTGGTTTATTGGTAGGGCTTTTTCAAACGGTAACACAGTTGCAAGAACAGACTTTGCCATTTGGCGTCAAATTATTGTGCGTAAGTATTTGCTTTTTTTTAATGAGCGGATGGTATGGTGAAAAATTATATTCGTTTGGTATCGAAATGCTTAATTTAGCATTCGCGAGAGGATAGCATGGGGGAGGCGATACTCTATCAGTTGCATAGTCTGCTGGCTGCTACAGCGCTCGGTTTTTGCCGATTGGCACCAACTTTCTATTTGTTACCATTTTTCGCCAGTGGGAATATACCAACAGTAGTCCGCCATCCAATAATAATAGTGATATCATGTGCATTAGTTCAGCATTACCACTATGAATTATCTACCCTAAATGAAATAGATATCGCTTTGTTTGCTGCCAGAGAAATTATCATAGGGTTGTTTATTGCTTGCTTATTAGCATCCCCATTTTGGATTTTCCTTGCTATAGGCAGCTTTATCGATAACCAACGTGGTGCAACGTTAAGTAGTACTTTGGATCCGGCTACAGGTGTCGATACATCGGAATTAGCAAGATTATTTAACCTTTTCTCTGCAGCAGTTTATCTTACTAACGGTGGATTGAACTTTATTCTGGAGACTCTATGGCAAAGTTATAACTTATGGCCTTCAGGAAATTTTAATTTTCCTAAATTAGAGCCTTTATTCTCATATATTAATAATATAATGACTCATACTATCGTTTACGCAAGCCCCGTGATTGCGGTTATGCTGGGCGGTGAAGCTGTCCTGGGATTGCTGGCACGCTATGCTTCACAACTAAATGCTTTTGCCATCTCACTGACTGTCAAAAGTGCGCTGGCATTTTTAATATTAATTATTTATTTTGGCCCAATACTGGCTGAACGAGTTATGCCGTTATCCTTTTTCCCAGAACAATTGCAATTATACATTGATAAATAGAGTGTTTCATGGCAAATAAAACTGAAAAGCCAACACAAAAGAAACTCCAGGATGCTTCTAAAAAAGGGCAAATTCTAAAAAGTAGAGACTTAACAGTCTCTGTAATAATGCTTGTGGGCACTTTATATCTCGGATATGTATTTGATGTGCATCATATTATGTCGATTCTTGAATACATCCTTGATCATAACGCTAAACCGGATATTTGGGACTATTTTAAAGCTATGGGGATAGGTTGGTTGAAAACGATCATTCCTTTTTTGCTGGTTTGCATGTTTACAACAATACTTGTCTCATGGTTTCAAAGTAAAATGCAATTAGCAACTGAAGCTATTAAGTTTAAGTTTGATTCATTAAATCCAGTAAATGGCTTAAAACGTATATTTGGCTTAAAAACCGTAAAAGAATTTGTCAAAGCAATACTTTATATTATTTTTTTTGCATTGGCGATCAAAGTATTTTGGAGTAACCATAAATCACTGCTTTTTAAAACTCTTGATGGAGATATCATATCTTTATTATCAGATTGGGGAGAGATGCTATTCCTTCTCATACTATATTGTCTCGGCAGTATGATAATTGTTCTAATATTTGATTTTATCGCTGAGTATTTTTTATTTATGAAAGATATGAAAATGGATAAACAAGAAGTTAAAAGAGAATACAAGGAACAAGAAGGAAATCCAGAAATTAAGTCTAAACGCAGAGAACGCCATCAAGAAATTCTGTCAGAGCAATTGAAATCTGATGTCAGTAATAGCCGTCTGATGATTGCCAACCCTACGCACATTGCCATAGGGATATACTTTAAGCCACATCTGTCACCTATACCATTGATTTCTGTAAGAGAAACTAATGAGGTCGCATTAGCCGTAAGGAAATATGCAAAAGAAATCGGAATACCAATTATTACAGATAAAAAATTAGCACGAAAAATTTATGCTACCCATCGTCGCTACGATTATGTTAGCTTCGAAAATATAGATGAGATCTTGCGTCTTCTGCTGTGGCTTGAAGATGTGGAGAATGCTGGACAACCTATTCCAGATGAACTGCTCCCCTCAGAAGATAAATGCAAAGAAGGTGAAAACACAAAAAGTGAGAATAAAGACAATAATTAAAAAAATTAAACATCTATCATAGTCGGAAATTTTTAAGAATCTACACGCATAAAGCGTGTAGATTCTTATTTAATGTGTTAAACGATCTTGCGAAATGACAAGCAATTGATACATACTCATCTCTTTATAAGCTGGAACAGTCGTAACCTGTGCAAATTCGCGATATAGTTTCTGCTCTAGTTCTGCTGATGATATATATTCCGGGTGTTCGCTAAAGAACTGTCTTGCATCTACTATCGCTTGAGATTCGCCACTTTTTTTATTCTGAGTATCCTTTAATGAATTTTCTCTGGTGCATGCAGAGAGCAACGATATCAGTGCGACAGTTATTATGATTTTACTATTATATCTTACTAATGACATATCAACTTTCTCTTATGCAAGATTGGAGTTTAAAATAATGTTTATCCCATTCACAGAGTGCTATAAACAACTCAACAGTACCTTTTATGTTAAGTTTATTTAGGGCTCTTATTTTGTGATATGATACTGTTTTATAATCAATTCCTTTGATAATGGCTATTTGTTTTAACGAATAAGAAACACATAACCGCAGGATATCTATCTCATCATGGGTAAGTGGTTCTTGAGTGGAATACACATTTTGTGTATGAAGATTCGAAACCAGGAAATGCGTTAAATCAGATAATGTAATATTCTTATTGATCCTGATGAAATTGTTGCTCAAAAGGGTGTTTACAGGTTCTGTATTTGGTTTGAGATTTCGATGTTGGTGCTCATCAATAACAACGAACGAATGTCCAAGATCAACCAACGCAACCAAATCGCTGTAATATTCCTTTTGGGATGCTAATAATGCATTAGTGCCTACAGTGAAGTAGACATCACTGGAAAAGACTTGCATATGCCAACCTGCACTCTAAAATCATTTAGGGTAAATATTACGTGTAAAATTTAAAATAATGGTAATTGTTATATTTGCATATCAATGAGGGAATAGGGTGAATACCTTAAATTGCAAATAAAGTTATGTATGTAGGCATTTAAAATGGTTCTCGAAAATTATAATCTTTTTATTGTGTGTCATCATAATTTGGTCATGAAATTTCCGTCTTGTTACACTACTCTAAACTAGAGCTTATGGAATTAGCGGGTGGTATTCATGGGAAATAATGATAAATTCTTATCACAAGACTTATTGGAATCTTATGCCATTCGTTTATTGAGCGGACCATTGAATGGATGCGAGTATGAAATACTTAATGGGCGTGTACTCGTTATCGTTGGTAATGATGTTTCGTTAGGAAGAAGTGATTCTTTTTCTGAGTTACCAGAGAATACGATAGTCATTCCTTATGGAGAGCTTACAGGCAGTTTTGAGGTAATAATCACTACCGACCCTGATCTGGTTGTAACAATCAGAGAATTAACAGCACAAGAACCTGAAGATAGAACGTTAACATTGAATCAGCAAATAGAAGTTTTAGGCCTCAAATTTGCTGTAAAAGGAAAAAATGAAGTTTGGCAGTATTCAATACCAGGTATTGTTGAAAATAACATTACTTCAACAAGACAACATTTCTTAAGTAGTACGCTGTTTAAATATGTAACGCTATTTTTTCTTTTTGCTATCATTTTTATAGCTTTTTATATTGTTAATGCCAGTAATGATCCGCAGCTGAGACATATCGATAAAATTCTTGTAAACAAAAATAGAAATTATGAAATTTTATATGGTAGGGATCATGTCATCTATATCAATACCAATAGTTTGGATGAAGCTGTCTGGGTCAAACAAGCACTGGAAAAAAATCAACCAGGAAAGCCAGTACGGGTGATAAATCCTGATGATGAATCGATACGAATTTTTTCATGGCTTGCTGATAATTTCCCAGATCTACAATATTTTAAACTACAGCTATTAGATGCCAGTAATCCAAGACTGACAGTGAGTAAGCAACGGAATGCTATCACACAGCAACTAATCGATAATCTTATTAAAGGATTACTGCAAACTATGCCATATGCCAGCAATATAAGTATTGCGGTATTAGATGATAATGTATTGGAAAGTCAGGCAATTGAAACATTGTCGGCAATAGGTCTTTCTTATGAAAAATATAAAACAGCTAACAATGTATATTTCAATATCATTGGTACGTTAAGCGACAGTGAATTAAATAAAATTAATAATTATGTTGACGAATATTATAAACAATGGGGTAAACAATATGTAAGATTTAATGTGAATTTGAAAAATCAGGACACAAACAATAGTTCATTTAGCTACGGAGATAACCGATTCGAGAAGTCTCAAGGTAGCAAGTGGACATTTCAGGAATAATTGAGGAGGACTTATGGCAGATTGGAATGGTTATATTATGGATATTAGCAAACAATTTGATCAGGGCGTTGATGATCTTAACCAACAAGTTGAAAAGGCGTTGGAGGATTTAGCAACCAATCCTTCCGACCCGAAATTCCTTGCCGAATATCAGAGTGCATTAGCTGAGTATACATTATATCGAAATGCGCAATCTAACGTTGTAAAAGCGTATAAAGATCTTGATTCGGCAATCATACAAAACTTCCGCTAAACTGGATAAGGATTTTATTATGTCAGTAAGCAATATGCCACCTATTGATAGAGCTGAGCAATCAACTGCTCATGAAATACAGCAAGCGAAAGTTATTGATTTAAATGACCGGGTTCTCAATCTTGATAACCCGGATGATAAAATGATCTCCGCTTTTGCTAACTATGCGGTACAAACTGAAAATTGGCAGCAAAATGCGTTACAAGCATTAAGGTCTGATAAAAAGGGGTTAACTCCTGAAAAATTATTAGTCTTGCAGGATCATGTGCTTAATTATAATGTCGAGGTTTCATTGGTGGGAACATTAGCAAGAAAAATTGTCGCTGCAGTTGAGACGTTGACTCGCTCATGAAATATATATCATTATTCTTGTTTATCCTGCTGTTGTGCGGTTGCAAGCAGCAGGAATTACTGAACCATCTTGATCAACAGCAAGCTAATGATGTCCTTGCTGTTTTACAAAGACATAATATTAATGCTGAGAAGAAGGATCAAGGCAAAACTGGATTTTCAATCTATGTAGAACCAACGGATTTTGCTTCTGCGGTGGATTGGCTAAAAATCTACAATCTCCCGGGTAAGCCTGATATTCAAATATCGCAGATGTTCCCTGCAGATGCACTCGTTTCCTCTCCACGAGCGGAAAAAGCAAGATTGTATTCTGCTATTGAACAGCGTTTAGAGCAATCTCTCAAAATTATGGATGGCATTGTTTCTTCAAGAGTACATGTTAGTTACGATGTTGATACAGGTGATAGTGGCAAAACTGCTTTACCAATTCATATTTCTGTACTCGCTGTATATGAAAAAGATATCAATCCAGAAATAAAAATAAATGACATTAAGAGATTTATTGTTAATAGCTTTGCAAGCGTACAATATGATAATATTTCAGTCGTATTGTCAAAACGAAGAGATATTATTGAACAAGCACCAACATATGAAATTAACGAACCTGTTTTTGCTTATGATAAGACTATGCCGGTTTCTATCTTACTTGCATTAATGTCCATTGCGACTTGCTGGCTGTTATGGAAGTACAGGGCTATTCTAACTAATTTAATCAGGTTAAAAAATAAGTAGACATATGAGAACGTTATGAATCTTGCCCTAAGAAAGATTATATATGATCCAATTAGTTATATTCATCCTCAACGAGTAAGTTTGAATAATGCACGTATTAGCAATCCGGTACTTAGATCTATTACCAATGAAATGATACTCCTACAGTACAATCTTTCAGTTGAGCATTTCAGTCTGAATAGTTCACTTATTTACTACATAAACAATTGGAAATTATTTCCATTGATCTGTTTACTCAGTGGTTGTCACTTTTATCGAGAAAGGTTTGCAGAACGGGGATTTTTTTACAAGGTTCCTGATGTGCTAAGGAATTATTTATCAGCGATACCGATGGAAATAAATGAAAAGGCACGATATAAACCTGGCATCGTTAACTATCAGAATATCATCACATGTGGTTTTTCAACGTTGTTGCCCTATGTAAGGCAACAACCGTTGGCAATGCAGCAACGATTTAATTTATTATTTCCTGATTTTGTTGACCACATACAATTTCCGTTACCACTTGCGTCTACTCTTTTGGAGAGAATTACATTTTATGCGAAAAAAAATAGAGATGAGCTTGATAAACTCTCCTGCAAATGGTGTTGTGATTAAAAGAATAATTTCTGATGGATTGAAAGAAATAGTCTCTCTAAAAGAACAGATCCTTCTTGAAACCACCGCAAAAATTCAGAGTATTGAGGAAAAGAGAGAAGAAAAAGTTATTCAAGGTTATTATGATGGCTATGCGAAAGGCATTATTGATGTGATGGATAATTTTATACCCTTGATAAGTTTGCTGAGCTCAGAATTAGAAAAAAACAGAATAAACATGATAAACGATCTGAAGAGCATATTGTTAAAATCTTCAGAGGAAGTTGAAGTATTTATCAAAATTTTTGAAAGTTGGGTAACAAAATTACCGTCAATATCAGGCCCTTTAAATCTCTATATACCTAACAGTTTCAAAGATAAGTCTATTGAAGTAGAGTCATATTTTGTCGACAAGTCAATATGGAATGTCCATATTTCATATCATGATGACAAACGTTTTATTTTTTTTACAGATCAATTTATTGCTGAATTTAGTCCGCAGGAATTTGTGGATAATTGTGAGCAATATTTAATTAGCAATCACTGTTTTTCCCCTGATAAGGTCAATGAAATCTGTGAACATGCCAGACATTATTTAGTTGAAAGAATGTGTGAAATAGATTCTTTGGCTATGAATAATTCTGATTTGACGAACCCAGAGGACTTATAGATCACTGTCTCCGGTTTAATGACTTGAATATAATCTAATTCTAATATTTTAAACGCCTAATAATTTTTCAACACTGGTCTTATTTTGCTTACACAAAAATTTTATTTTTAATTATATTTCATTATTATTTCATCAATGTATTCTTTGGATTTTGCTTATAATAATAATGGAAGGGATGATTATAAATGAATGCGTTATAGCATTTACACTCAGGATGAATATATGGGAAAGATTAAAATTGTAGTTTCAGATCAGCAGCCGTTTATGATTGATGGGATAATTGGATTTCTCGGACATTATCCCGATTTATATGAGGTTGTTGGGGGCTATAAAGATCTGAAGAAAGCTATAGCGGAGTGTAACAAATCTGCAGCCCAAATATTTATTTTAGGAGAATTTGCAGGTGGAATGATGGGGTCCGAACTCATAAAATGGGTTAAATCGCATAAAATAGATGCTCATATTATTACATTTGTAGCAAAAATGCCGTATATTGATTCAATAAAATTGCTTGAAGCCGGTGCGAAAGGATGCGTATGGAAAACCAGTCACCCGGCGAAACTAAATCGCGCTATTGATTCGATTAGTAATGGTTACACTTATTTTGATAGTGTACATATGGATTGTGAAAAAATATCTTCAAGATATTCCTCTGATAATCAACTAACAAATCGTGAGTCTGAAATACTACAACTCATAGCTGATGGAAAAACAAACAAAGAAATCGCTAATTTCTTGCAGTTAAGCAGGAAAACAGTCGAAACTCATAGACTCAATATCATGAAGAAATTAGATGTTCACAGTGGTATCGAGTTGATCAAAACAGCTTTACGTATGGGTGTTTGCACTATATAAAAAAAGAGGCTTTAGGCTCATTTTGCTAAAGCCTTACGCTTGTCTATTTCATTAAGTCTGGTATATACAACATATATTTTTTTTGCATATTGCAGCCTCTTTTTTTGGTTTTCCATTGCAAAACCCGCGTTATAAGTCCCCAGACATTGCCACGTTACCCCACAACGTGAAAAATGATTATATAAAATCTCGGTCCCTATTTTAATGTTCAGACAGGGGTTATCTAACAAATCTCGTTCATCTTTTATTATTCCACGTTTTTTTAACATGGGAATGTGCATCTGGTTTATCTGCATTAAACCATAATCAAAACTATTTATATTGTTTTTCTTATCCCTGTTCTTGCCGATGCTATCATTTTTTAAATTACTTTCAACAAGAGCGATAGCTTTGATCAAATTTGGTTCGATTCTGAAAATTGATCCTGCTTCATTAAAGCAAGCGCTACTGGCGAAAGACATTTTTGTAATTAATACAGAAAACATGAAGATGGATAAGATTTTAACTTTGGGTAAGCGCATATATTTTTATGTGTAGGATTGAAGGAAAGGAACGAGATACTAATATAATCAGTATCTCGTTAAACATTTAAGTGGTCAATTGTCTACCATTCCAGTTCATAGTAAGGAGAGATAGGATTATCTTTCGAATACATATCATTTTGAAAAGATGCCATCCATGTTGAAACTATAAATGCTTGTATTTGATCTGTATCAGTAGCACTGGTGGTGATGTGTTTATCTAATGAAACTACTTCTTCACCCGTTGCAGTTGCTATATTTAAACTTTGAGAAAAATTATTCATATTGATTGGATTAGTCATAAAGTTCCCTTTTTATTTGTCCAGGCCAATAGCCTATACACAATACTTTTTAATCTAGAGTATTTGATATATATTGCAATAAGGTAAATATCTTAGATATTTTCATCTCTGCTGTTTAAATAACTAGCTGCATACATCTAAACAATAAAATTGCGACAATAAAGATTTATCGCATACAAATTCTCGTCAGTTGCTTTAGTTTCAAAATGTTGTCAATTATAACTCGATGGCTTTCACTCGAAGTTTCTTTATAGTAGCGTTTCATGTTGCTTTTGAGCGGGTTAGGCACATACATATCTACACACTCTTTTATCACGACTGCTTTTCGTCTTCTGGGTTCGAGTTGTAGTGATTTGTCTATACAAATCCTTGCCTCTTCAATTCTTTCATTATGAAAGTTGACAAGTGCTCTATAGTAGTAGAGAGAGGCTATATCAGTTGTGTTTATCTTAGCCTGTTCAAATAAGATATGAGATACTTTTGCTTGTCCAGACAGGCCAGTTATCAGTCCCATAATAGCTAAAATTTTTCCATCGACATTGGTTATGTCTGATACATAATGTAAAAGCTCTAATGCTTTTTGAGCAGCAAGTTCAAGTTCATATTTTCCATGAAGTGCCAAAGACATATGGCATTCCGCTAGCAGACAATAACATTCTGTTTTTAGCGTCTGTATATCACTTTTATTTTGTAATCCATCAAATATAGTCATAGCCCTGTAAATGCTTTCAGGAGTAAACTCGTAAAGTTCTTTCTTACCAGCCAACAGTTCATCTGATAAATAATGATTCTTGTAACCTTGATCCGGTTTAGCTAATCTTACAGAACGCTCTGGATTATGTACCGTTTGAAGGATATTATCTATAATAAATTGTGATGTGTTATGTAGTTCATCAACAGGAAGATGATTACTGGCGATGAGGAAAAGATTTTTAGCGTCGATCAGTTCAATATATAAAGTTTTCACTGCGTTATTCTGGTTTATTCTTCCTGTAACGAAATAATCTGGCTTGAATCTTCTCAAAAATGAATTTTGCGATATGTGATCATTACAAAAATTTGTCGCAGCCATCGGATAGGTATAAAGGCCCTCGATTTTTTTATTTGAAATGTTTTGCACTAATTCCTGATTAAGTATTAATGGATCCAGGGTATTCAATGAAGTGGTGAAAGGAAATATAGCTATGGCATAGTCTGAAGTGTTATCTTCATTTATTCTAGTTTTGAAAACCTGTCCACTGAAACGATAACCTTTCCGGTAGATTGTTTCTATGCAACGATCATAGCCAATTTTTTCAAAAATGCAGCGCAAAGAATAGATACATCTTGTCAGGGACTCGTCACTTACAATAATATTTTTCCATACTGATTCGATGATCATATCTTTCAGGACAACATGACCAGCGGATTCAAGTAATACGATCAATACTCCTAACTCTTTCGGTGGAATATAAATTTGCTCATTTCCTTGAGTAAGAATTCCATCTTCCGTGAGCGTTAATCCCTCAAGAAAATGATATGAGAATTTATTTTCTAAGTCCATTAGTTAACCTCTATGAAAAAATTGGTTTCTTGCATCCTGCATAAGCAATAGAAATAGTGGCTATTCATATTTATGTGTCATTAATGCTATAGGAGTTTACATTCGACATATCTATGGTTGTGTTCACTAATTTATCTTAGGAATTCAGTGATGTAATCTGAAATAGCCTTATTCAATTTTGATAAAATAGATTGTTCTCTAACGCGTTGAAAAATAATAATTTATAGTGTGTTCTTAACTGTTTTAAGATGTTGATTTAAGAAAACATAAGAGAAGCTGGTCATAGTGGTTAACTGCACTATAACCAGCAATTTTAACCAAATGATTGTAATGCTTAGCCATTATCTTCTGAATTATCAGTTAAGAGTTCAATATATGCCTGCGCTTTGCTCTTAACACTTTCATCCTCACAATTGTTAATAATATGATAGAAACATTGCATTGCGTTATCGATATTTTTAGCCCCAATTTGACATTGACCCATACGATAAATAACTGAATAGTCATCATACGGGGAGTAATTGTAACTTAGTTTGTAAAGGTCATATGCTTGTTGATATTTCTTTTTTGACTGGCATACTGATGCAAAACCTTTTAGATATTCATGATTTTCGAACGCATAAATGCACAGAAATTTATAATAAATTTCTGCGTCCGTTATGTTACCTTTTTCATGGTAGTCGAATGCATATGCATATATTCTATCAAGGATATCAGGAGTCAATCCATGTAGTAATGCCAGATTTTCTCCTTGCGATAATGCGTGTTTTAGTTGACTTGCCCATTCATCACTGTTATTGAATATTTCAAGTGTATCTGTGCTCATAATATTCCTCTGTGATGTGTTTCGTGATGCTAAATTATTATTGATTGACTCATTAATTTTTTTTGTATTTATCTTTTTTGAATTATGAGTTTTAAGCTTGCATTGCTTATGGGTATATTGGTTCATTATTAGTAAAAATACTGACCACTATAAACCAATAATGTCATTAGTTGTTTTCTAATATTCACCTTATTAGTTATCTTATTTACGATATTTCATAAATGCCTTAATATGCATGACCTTGATTCATATTATCAATTTCCATTTTTTCGATGAAAATTAAAAAGGGGATTTTTGCGAAGGGTAGTAAGTCGTCTGGTTTTTTTTCTTTATTATGTCTGATGACGAGGGGGGATAGTACGTCGGTGCATATAGTAGAGAATTTATTCAGGTCTAAATTATTCTCTATTTTGGCCAGTTTTATGAGTTCATTTGTAGCCATACTCATTAAATCATCTGTTATCGGAAATTTATATATGCTCATAGCAGATAATATTGCTTGCTGAATTATTTCTTCAGAAATATCCGCTATCTTTATTGACAAATCATGTGTTAGATATTTTCCTCCAAGAGATTCTTGTTCAATATAATTTAAACCAGACCTCATCGTAATTTTAACTGGATTCACGAATTTCTCTTCGTTTTTCTTATTTTTGTTCTCCTGATCAGGAACTAATGGTTGCAGTGGTAGGCTATTATTAATATTTCGTGGCTTCATTTTACATTTCTCTCATTTGATTAGAGCAAAATCCGAATTCGCAGCTTCTGATAATGTCAAATATCACCTTTTCTAATGCTTTATTCTATCAAAAATCGCTCATTTTTACTTTTTTTACCATAATGTTACTTAGTAGCATCGGCAATTTACATAACTTACATGTTGTTTTTTATATCCTGAAAAAACAGATAGATAGTGTGCACACTCGAAATGATATTGGTAACATAAATAGCTTTATTCGTGACAAACATCTCAAAAGATTTCCTTTTATTATTTTTGAAATTCATTTGATCAAGGTTATCACCTTATGGAGACGTTACGTAGAATGACTATATTTGTTATCGGCACATTAGGGGTATTAAATTTAGTATTGATGGAAGGTGATTATTGAACAGTAACATCGAGTCACGGTAAAAATGTGAGGTATATAATGGACATTGAGTTTTCGCAGATTCATGAAATGGTCTATATGCATGATATTGTAAATTCGGACTCGAAAAAGAAACCAAGGATTCCGTTAAAAAAATTCCTTAATGCTGAGAAGGTTCTCACGCAAACAACATCATGGGCACTAAATTCAAGATATGTGAATGTTAATTCTGTCAGTAAAGTCAACGTAAAGAGTAAAGTTAAAAACAGTTATATCTCACGATCTGTCAATGATGAGTTTAGTTTAACAGATGATGAAATCAATTCTTTTAAAGAAACGTTAGTCCTTTCCTCTATTGATTCACTAAGTAAACTGGTTCTTAATAATCCTCTTTCTGTATTGTTTACATCGACTGTACGAAGGAATAATAATAGAGCTAAGATGAATGTTGAGTTCGACTCATGGATTTGCACCAGATGTTGTTGATACATGATATTTTACATTGCAAGGTGATGTCTAAAATGAAAGATGTTGATCAAAACTTTGATGCTTTATACTGGCATATACTACAAGCATATTTAATTTTATTGTTTTATGATTAACGAGGTTCCATCTTTTTGTTATCTATTTAAGTTTACCTTGCACAATGCATGATTGCTCTGTTACCAATACTCAAAATAAAAGCATGCTTACCTTGCTTTAGTATATTATAGCTTACACTTTTTTCTGGAAAGACATAAAAATCAGGAATAAGTTCTGCAAGTCTATCATCATCGACTTGATCCATGATCTCAAATTTATTAACTTTCTTTGATGTTAAATGGGCTGTGTCATAGTTTTCAATCCATGTGTATTCAATATTTCGCCGTATTGATTTACTTTCTCTGTTGCCTTGTTGCCAGGTTCCGCTCAACGCAACAGTTCCTGTTTTATTTTTTTGGTTATACATAAAGTCGATGGTAAGATTTGCTCGCCCCTTGTCATTAAAAATTACCCAATTTGCAGTGCATGTTTCATTATATATCATTTTTTCTGCAGTATAAGAGTAAACAATGAAGAGAATAAACCCACTGATGAAAACTAAAATAAATAATAAGTTTTTTTTATAATCAATCACGATTAACCTCACGGTAAGACAGGGTTAAACAGCCTGCCACTTCATGTTGGTTATAGTTTTTATTGCATGCCATAACAATCATCCTTGGTGAGGATTTTGCAAGAGGGAAGTATAACCACGGATATTTTTTACAGTTAATCCCCGAATCCAGTATCCGTGTCTTATATTTATCGAACTCTTTCAACCCATCAATTGTATCTTCTGTCACATTAAAATGGCAGCCATTAATTTCCGCAACAGTCTTGTAATCCTTGAAGAATGGCTTCGGTTGATTATTATTCCATAGCCAATGTGCAGAATATACGCCTATAGCAAATATGCTCAACATAATTAGATAACTTTTTATATGTTTGAGGATTTTGTTATTGAAATTGTTTGCGCTACCAATGCTCTCATTGTACCCCGCATTACCTTTTACGGCAGGTGGGGTATTGTGTGTATGTGCGTCTGTTGAAGAGTTTATTGCATGATTTTGTATGTTAATGTCATTATGAATCTTGAATCCTCTTCTCGGCACGGTTGCAATAAGCGAGTGGGTGGTATCACCAACAGCGCGAAATCCGCGTCTGATAATGGATATGTTCTGATATAACGTGTTAGTTGGCACACGCATACCTTCTTCTTCCCAGACTCTGGTGAAAAAATCTTGTTGTGCAACCACATCAGGAAAAGCTTCAAGTAGAAGTGATAAACAACGACTGGCTGGCGTTGTCAGAACGACGTTAAGATCGGCGTTATGTACCGATATTAATTTTCGGTGCTCAGGCCAGAACTCGATATTATCGTTAATAATCCAGTACATACGTCAATAGACACTAAATCAATCGAAATGGAAATCACATAGTTTGCTAAGTATATTGGTATTTACGGCATAAATATATATTAATTTTATATTTATCATAATGATTGAAATGAGGCTTTAATGTCGCAACGTAAAACTTTACGTAAATTAACATGATTAACATTTACGCCACTATTGTTTGTAAATTCATATTTCGTAATGCTTCTGAATTTTTCGTGTGATGGTTTTAAATACCATGTTGTTTACTCTTGGGGTTACTGCTTATTTATAAAATACGGGCATTTCAATAGATGCCCGTATAAGCAGAGTATGATTCTGGCAGATTGTTGAGTATCAATGTTGGACCGAATGTGAACGAATAAATAACTCGTTTATTTTACCACCCATTCTCTTTTCGATTCGTTGCTTGTACGCGTAGATGCTACGGATATCCATATCCAGAACTTCAGCAATCTGATATGGATTATAACCAGAAACCATATACCCCATTATGGTGAATTCCATCTGAGTTAATGTGTTCCCTCTGGTAAATGATAAATAACGACCAATAAATAGTTGTCTGATCTTTTCATTGGCAACATCAAGACCATCATCATTATATATGACAGCAGATATTGCAGAGTTGTGTTTTCGCCAGTAGTTAGCTAACGATTGCATATTGCGGTCGCTGACTAAAACAATCCCCATGTCAGTACTTGCAAGATAGTCAATCCAGTCTTTTTCAAGGAATAGACGTAAAAAACTTTGGATTTGCCCCTATATTTCCAGACATCTGTTATCACTTAACCCATTACAAGCCCGCTGCCGCAGATATTCCCGTGGCGAGCGATAACCCAGCGCACTATGCGGATGCCATTCGTTATAATGCTCGAACGCCTCTGCAAGGTTCTTTGCTGCCGTTAACCCGTCTGGTTTGGGCATGATACTGATGTAGTCACGCTTTATCGTTTTCACGAAGCTCTCTGCTATTCCGTTACTCTCCGGACTCCGCACCGCCGTGTTCTTCGGTTCAAGTCCCAACATCCGGGCGAACTGGCGTGTTTCATTAGCCCGGTAGCATGAACCATTATCCGTCAGCCACTCCACTGGAGACGACGGAAGATCGTTGCCGAAGCGGCGTTCCACCGCTCCCAGCATGACGTCCTGTACTGTTTCACTGTTGAAGCCGCCAGTAGTCACCGCCCAGTGCAGTGCCTCACGATCACAGCAGTCCAGCGCGAACGTGACACGCAGTCTCTCTCCGTTATCACAGCAGAACTCGAACCCGTCAGAGCACCATCGCTGATTGCTTTCTTTCACGGCCACTCTGCCTGTATGTGCCCGTTTCGATGGCGGTACAGCAGGTTTTCGCTCAAGCAACAGCGCATTCTGGCGCATGATCCGGTAAACACGTTTGGCATTGATCGCAGGCATACCATCAAGTTCTGCCTGTCTGCGAAGCAGCGCCCATACCCGACGATAACCATACGTGGGCAGCTCTCCGATAACATGGTGTATACGGAGAAGCACATCCGTATCATCAGTGTGACGACTGCGGCGGCCATCCATCCAGTCATCGGTTCGTCTGAGAATGACGTGCAACTGCGCACGCGACACCCGGAGACAACGGCTGACTAAGCTTACTCCCCATCCCCGGGCAATAAGGGCGCGTGCGCTATCCACTTTTTTGCCCGTCCATATTCAACGGCTTCTTTGAGGAGTTCATTTTCCATCGTTTTCTTGCCGAGCAGGCGCTGGAGTTCTTTAATCTGCTTCATGGCGGCAGCAAGTTCAGAGGCAGGAACAACCTGTTCTCCGGCGGCGACAGCAGTAAGACTTCCTTCCTGGTATTGCTTACGCCAGAGAAATAACTGGCTGGCTGCTACACCATGTTGCCGGGCAACGAGGGAGACCGTCATCCCCGGTTCAAAGCTCTGCTGAACAATTGCGATCTTTTCCTGTGTGGTACGCCGTCTGCGTTTCTCCGGCCCTAAGACATCAATCATCTGTTCTCCAATGACTAGTCTAAAAACTAGTATTAAGACTATCACTTATTTAAGTGATACTGGTTGTCTGGAGATTCAGGGGGCCAGTCTAAACTTACTGAAAAATCGACAAAAATATATCCGCTTAATCTCGCATTGTGGTTTTTTGTTAAGATACCTTCCACCACACCACGATTAAAATATGAACTTTCTTCGGGCCACATACAAAAACACGAGTTTGCGCAATACTGCAAACGCGGTGACTCTTCTGGCATTATTTGGCAATGCATTGAGCAACTATTGCATGTAAGACTTTTATAACGACTACAAAGCCCCATGTTAAGAACCTCCCTATCCGTATATAATTGCATAATTTCATTGGTTATTGATGATGTCAATACACCATGATTTTGTAATTTTGCTGGGAAAAATTGCGATTAATCTGTATTTGCTATAATTCTGAGTAAGGCATTTAAAAATGCATTTCTCGTTATCAAATATGATTATGTTTCACTGATTTAATCTTGCATGGTTGAGAACGGTCCAGATAACTATCTCATGGTATAAGAATATCTATATCGCAAATTGTTTTTGAATGACCAGAAGATATCTTGCGAATCTAAGTTATGCATCTTAAATAGTCTTATTTAAGATGTTCAGATCTCTTTGTGTGTTTAACTAACTGATAATACTAGGATATGACGAGAGAAGTGATAGAGCGGAATAATAACAAATGAACATTATGAAAACTGGAATGGTTCAAAATTGTAGCAATTTTGAACCATTCACAACGGATATTAGCTAAAGAACATTACCGATACGCACAGGATACCCACGATCAGCGTAATCAGATTTCCGATGGAACGCCAGGGTTTAAGCGCCGGGATGAGATATGTTGACAGCGTAGGCATGATGAAAAGTATCATGGCAATGAGCGGGCCGCTGATCGCGTAAATCATCGAAATCGCGTTCGGGTTAATGCAACAAACAAAGAAGGTAATGAGCGATACCAACATAATTGATAGTGCGCGGTTAAATGCACGACTTTTCTTTACACCAACCTGCTGTAGTGTTGTTTTGACGACCTCCGTGGCACCTTCAATAACGCCAAAGTACGTACCCAGGAATGATTTCGACATCGCAACTACTGCGACAATAATCCCGGAAATTGACAACCATGCTGGGGCGTTCGGCAGCATAGAAAGCGCCGATAAAATGGTAACCCCTTCTTCTTTAGCCGCTTCAATATACGAAGGTGGAATAGAAAGCAGGCAGCTAAAGACAAAGAACAGTACACTTATGCAGATGATGAGATAAGCGACTTTCATAATTTTTTTGCATTTATCCATAGCGTGTTCGCCATATTTTTCACGTCTGTCTATGGCAAACGTAGAAATAATGGGCGTATGGCTAAAGGCGAAAACCATCACGGGAATCGATATCCATATCTGGTGAAGGGTATTCTGATTGAACTCTACCTGGGTAGTTAATAGATCAGGTTGCCAACTACCGACCAGGTAAATAGATAGAAATAAGAAATAGGCAATCAATGGGAATACCAAAAATCCCATTACCCGAATAGTGGCATGGCGTCCCATCAGAAAAATGAGATTCAGAATTAATACAACACCCAGACTCACCAACATACGGATGCGAAGATCAATAACCATATGCTTTGCCAGCTGTTCCGTAAGTGAGTTGGTAATTGCCACGGCATATATCAACACGACGACAAAAAAGGCGATGAAGTACAGCGTGGTAATCAGATTACCAATCTTCTTGCCATAGTAGTGTGTTACCGCGCCCGTTATCCCTTCACCTGCTGATGTTTTTGATGAGAGGATGAATTGGCATAAGGCTTTATGTGGCCAATATGTTAAAGGCCAGGCGACCAGAGCAGTAATAAACAGGACCACAGCCCCTGCCGAACCTAACTGAATAGGAAGGAAGAGCGTGCCTGCACCAACGGCTGTGCCGTAGAGTGCGAAACTCCACAGAGTTTCTTCTTTTGACCAAATCTTAGACATTATTTGAACGTATCATCTACAAATTAAACAAAATGGAGGGCAATTTACCATAAACCAGGTTCAGTATGGGAGATTAACGCCATATCTACCCCTCTATTGGTGGGTTAGTGGTTGCAAACCTTACGTGCCAGTTATGTCTCTGAGTGCTGGTCAGGCGTATTTCCTTTGTGATAAAAATCACTTTTTTTAAACAATTAAGATAACTGTAATTAACAATCATTTACTATTGCACTGTCAATTGGTGCGAGGTTGTGATGAAAGACGTTGTGATTGTCGGGGCGTTACGGACACCTATCGGCTGTTTTCGTGGTGCGTTAGCGGGTCATTCCGCCGTGGAACTTGGCAGCCTGGTCGTGAAAGCGTTAATAGAACGTACCGGTGTTTCTGCATATGCGGTGGATGAAGTGATTCTTGGTCAGGTGTTGACTGCAGGGGCAGGGCAAAATCCGGCAAGGCAATCGGCTATTAAAGGTGGTCTTCCTAACAGCGTTTCTGCAATCACTATTAATGACGTTTGCGGTTCCGGGCTTAAAGCACTGCATCTGGCTACTCAGGCGATCCAGTGTGGCGAGGCGGATATTGTCATCGCCGGTGGCCAGGAAAACATGAGCCGCGCACCACACGTTCTTACAGATAGCCGCACCGGTGCACAGCTTGGCAATAGCCAGTTGGTTGATAGTCTGGTGCATGACGGCTTGTGGGATGCCTTCAATGATTATCATATTGGTGTCACCGCCGAAAATCTGGCTCGCGAATATGGCATCAGCCGTCAGTTGCAGGATGCTTACGCACTTAGCTCGCAACAAAAAGCGCGAGCGGCGATTGACGCCGGACGATTTAAAGATGAAATCGTCCCGGTAATGACCCAAAGTAACGGTCAGGCGTTGGTTGTTGATACCGATGAACAGCCACGCACTGACGCCAGTGCAGAAGGCTTGGCCCGTTTAAATCCTTCATTTGATAGTCTCGGTTCTGTGACAACGGGTAATGCATCATCCATAAACGATGGCGCAGCTGCGGTAATGATGATGAGCGAAGCCAAAGCGCGAGCGTTGAATTTACCCGTGCTTGCCCGCATTCGCGCATTTGCCAGCGTTGGTGTAGATCCGGCATTAATGGGAATTGCGCCGGTGTATGCGACACGCCGTTGCCTGGAACGTGTCGGCTGGCAGTTGGCTGATGTCGATCTTATTGAGGCTAATGAAGCGTTTGCTGCTCAGGCGCTTTCGGTTGGCAAGATGCTTGAATGGGATGAGCGTCGGGTCAATGTTAATGGTGGCGCGATCGCGCTCGGTCACCCAATAGGCGCGTCCGGTTGCCGAATCCTGGTTTCTCTGGTTCATGAAATGGTGAAACGTAATGCCCGCAAAGGACTGGCTACGCTTTGTATCGGCGGGGGCCAGGGCGTGGCATTGACCATTGAACGTGACGAATAGCTCTGCATTTCCTCCTTACCGATAAATATCAGCCGTCATTAATCTGTTGAATAATGGTGGCTGGCGAGTCGACATACATTTTCAGGGCTCCCTGATTTTTCCATTCTCATGACATATTCGTGATCGACACTGCACTTTTTTCAGTCCTTACCTTAAAAATGAAACATTGTTTTATTTTTAATTGAAAACCCTATCCCGTGGGCATATCATCCCCTTATAGAGAAAACGAAACAGCGTTTCACTATCGTTTTCTATTTTCACGCTTCACTGATTATCGGAGGTTGATGTGGACGTAAGACAGAGCATCCACAGTGCGCATGCAAAAACGCTGGATACCCAGGGGTTGCGCAATGAATTTTTGGTTGAAAAGGTATTTGTCGCCGATGAGTACACCATGGTTTACAGCCACATTGACCGTATTATTGTTGGCGGCATTATGCCGGTAACTAAAACGGTTTCCGTTGGCGGGGAAGTTGGTAAACAACTCGGGGTAAGCTATTTCCTGGAACGTCGCGAGCTAGGTGTTATCAATATTGGCGGTGCCGGTACGATTACCGTCGATGGTCAATGCTATGAAATCGGTCACCGCGAAGCCCTGTATGTTGGTAAAGGCGCAAAAGAAGTTGTCTTTGCCAGTATTGATACCGCTACTCCGGCGAAGTTTTATTACAATTGCGCACCTGCGCATACGACGTATCCCACCAAAAAAGTCACACCGGACGAAGTATCTCCAGTCACGTTAGGCGATAACCTCACCAGCAACCGTCGCACGATTAACAAATATTTTGTCCCGGATGTGCTGGAAACCTGCCAATTGAGTATGGGGCTGACGGAGCTGGCTCCGGGTAACTTGTGGAACACCATGCCGTGTCACACCCACGAGCGCCGGATGGAAGTTTATTTCTATTTCAATATGGATGATGACGCCTGCGTTTTCCACATGATGGGGCAGCCGCAAGAAACGCGTCATATTGTGATGCATAACGAGCAGGCGGTGATCTCCCCGAGCTGGTCGATCCATTCCGGTGTCGGAACCAAAGCTTATACCTTTATCTGGGGCATGGTCGGTGAAAACCAGGTCTTTGATGATATGGACCATGTGGCCGTTAAAGATTTGCGCTAGTTGTGGGCATAAACGAATAAGGTATTGTTATGATTTTAAGTGCATTTTCTCTCGAAGGTAAAGTTGCGGTCGTCACTGGTTGTGATACTGGACTGGGTCAGGGGATGGCGTTGGGGCTGGCGCAAGCGGGCTGTGACATTGTTGGCATTAACATCGTTGAACCGACTGAAACCGTCAAGCAGGTCACGGCGCTGGGGCGTCGTTTTTTAAGCCTGACCGCCGATCTGCGAAAGATTGATGGTATTCCTGGACTGCTGGATCGCGCGGTAGCTGAGTTTGGTCATATTGATATCCTGGTGAATAACGCCGGATTGATTCGGCGCGAAGATGCTCTCGAGTTCAGCGAAAAAGACTGGGACGATGTCATGAACCTGAATATCAAGAGCGTATTCTTCATGTCTCAGGCAGCGGCGAAACACTTTATCGCACAAGGCAATGGCGGCAAGATTATCAATATCGCGTCAATGCTCTCCTTCCAGGGCGGGATCCGTGTGCCTTCTTATACCGCATCAAAAAGCGGCGTGATGGGCGTGACGCGATTGATGGCGAATGAATGGGCTAAACACAACATTAATGTTAATGCGATAGCTCCGGGTTACATGGCGACCAACAATACTCAACAACTACGGGCAGATGAACAACGTAGCGCGGAAATTCTCGACCGCATTCCAGCTGGCCGTTGGGGACTGCCGAGTGACCTGATGGGGCCGGTAGTGTTTCTTGCCTCCAGTGCTTCAGATTATGTGAATGGTTATACCATTGCCGTGGATGGCGGTTGGCTGGCTCGTTAATCCATTCTTCTTACTTTTATGACCCTGCCGCATGGCAGGGTTTTTTATACCTGTAGATCATCATAATCCATATCATGGTTATGAAATAATCCATATCAATTATCAATTAGTGAACTTTATGAATTTTATCTGCTTTAAAATTAGTTGGTTAATAATAATCTCAATAATTCAACTTAATTTGAAAATTGGAATATCCATCACATAACGACATGTCGCAGCAATTTAATCCATATTTATGCTATTTCCGACCTGACACCTGTGTGAATTGTTCACGTATTTTTTCACTATGTCTTACTCTCTGCTGGCAGGAAAAAATGGTTACTATCAATACGGAATCTGCTTTAACGCCACGTTCTTTGCGGGATACGCGGCGTATGAATATGTTTGTTTCGGTAGCTGCTGCGGTCGCAGGATTGTTATTTGGTCTTGATATCGGCGTAATCGCCGGAGCCTTGCCGTTCATTACCGATCACTTTGTGCTGACCAGCCGTTTGCAGGAATGGGTGGTTAGTAGCATGATGCTCGGCGCAGCAATTGGTGCGCTGTTTAATGGGTGGCTGTCGTTCCGCCTGGGGCGTAAATACAGCCTGATGGCGGGGGCTATCCTTTTTGTGCTCGGTTCGATAGGGTCCGCTTTTGCGACCAGCGTAGAGATGTTAATCGCCGCTCGTGTGGTGCTGGGCATTGCTGTCGGGATCGCGTCTTACACCGCTCCTCTGTATCTTTCTGAAATGGCAAGTGAAAACGTTCGCGGTAAGATGATCAGTATGTACCAGTTGATGGTCACACTCGGCATCGTGCTGGCGTTTTTATCCGATACAGCGTTCAGTTATAGCGGTAACTGGCGCGCAATGTTGGGGGTTCTTGCTTTACCAGCAGTCCTGCTGATTATTCTGGTGGTCTTCCTGCCAAATAGCCCGCGCTGGCTGGCGGAAAAGGGGCGTCATATTGAGGCGGAAGAAGTGTTGCGTATGCTGCGCGATACGTCGGAAAAAGCGCGAGAAGAACTCAACGAAATTCGTGAAAGCCTGAAGTTAAAACAGGGCGGTTGGGCACTGTTTAAGATCAACCGTAACGTCCGTCGTGCTGTGTTTCTCGGTATGTTGTTGCAGGCGATGCAGCAGTTTACCGGTATGAACATCATCATGTACTACGCGCCGCGTATCTTCAAAATGGCGGGCTTTACGACCACAGAACAACAGATGATTGCGACTCTGGTCGTAGGGCTGACCTTTATGTTCGCCACCTTCATTGCGGTCTTTACGGTAGATAAAGCAGGGCGTAAGCCGGCTCTGAAAATTGGTTTCAGCGTGATGGCGTTAGGCACTCTGGTGCTGGGTTACTGCCTGATGCAGTTTGAGAACGGTACGGCTTCCAGTGGCTTGTCCTGGCTCTCTGTTGGCATGACGATGATGTGTATTGCCGGTTATGCGATGAGCGCCGCGCCAGTGGTGTGGATCCTGTGCTCTGAAATTCAGCCGCTGAAATGCCGCGATTTTGGCATCACCTGCTCAACGACGACAAACTGGGTGTCGAATATGATTATCGGCGCGACCTTCCTGACACTGCTTGATAGCATTGGCGCTGCCGGTACGTTCTGGCTCTACACTGCGCTGAACATTGCGTTTGTGGGCATCACTTTCTGGCTCATTCCGGAAACCAAAAATGTCACGCTGGAACATATCGAACGCAAACTGATGGCAGGCGAGAAGTTGAGAAATATCGGCGTCTGATTTCACGGGCCGGATGTGCTGTACATCCGGCCCTTTTTTCGTTAATAGAGATTGGGCACCTGGCCGTTGAGGCGTTTGTCTCGTTCCTTATTCAGCCTTGTTGCGGTAACACACATCAGGAGAGAGGAATGAAAACAATTGGTTTGCTGGGAGGAATGAGTTGGGAATCCACTATTCCTTATTATCGTCTGATTAATGAAGGTATTAAACAGCGGCTTGGTGGGCTTCACTCTGCGCAAGTGCTGCTACATAGCGTCGATTTTCATGAAATAGAAGAGTGCCAGCGTCGCGGCGAGTGGGACAAAACCGGGGATATTCTGGCTGAGGCGGCGCTTGGCTTACAGCGGGCGGGCGCAGAAGGCATTGTGTTATGTACCAACACGATGCACAAAGTGGCGGATGCCATTGAGTCTCGTTGCTCTCTGCCTTTCTTACATATAGCGGATGCCACTGGACGTGCAATTATCCGGGCTGGGATGACTCGTGTGGCGCTGCTGGGTACGCGTTACACCATGGAACAGGATTTTTATCGCGGGCGGCTGACGGAACAATTTTCCATCAACTGTCTCATTCCTGAAGCGGATGAACGGGCGAAAATTAATCAGATTATTTTTGAAGAACTGTGTCTGGGGCAATTTACCGAAGCGTCACGCACTTATTATGCGCAAGTGATTGCTCGCCTTGCAGAACAGGGCGCACAGGGTGTCATTTTTGGCTGTACGGAAATTGGTTTACTGGTGCCAGACGAGCGCAGTGTTCTGCCTGTGTTTGATACCGCGGCGATCCATGCCGAGGATGCTGTCGCTTTTATGCTGTCGTAGCTGACGACAAAATAGCGTCAAGAGAAGTGACCAGTTTCGGTAATCCCGCTTGTAAATGCTCACTAAACGCCTGAACCAGCGCTGATGACGGGCGGTGCAGGGGGCGGATCAGGCTGACGGTGAACGGAACCGCAATACTGAACCGCCGCACTACTAAACCGCTTGCCGCATAATCCAGTGCGGTGAGCGGGTTAACCACCGAAACACCTACCCCCGCCCGTACCATTGCGCAGACTGACGCGGCGCTGTGGGTTTCTACGATCATGCGTCGTTTAACCTGATTCTCAGTAAACAATTGATCCAGCAACTGGCGATAGCTGTCAGTACGGGAAAGGCTGATGTAGTTCTCACCCTGAAAATCATCCGGCGTTAATACCTTTTTTACCGCCAGCGGATGACCCGGAGGTAACACACACACTTCATCTAAAGAGAGTAATTCGGTACGTTCTGTTCCCGCAGGCGTATGGAGCGTTTCAGTGAGTCCTAAATCATGACGCTGGGCCGAGAGCCACTCTTCAAGTAGCGGTGATTCCTGGGGCACGATGTTTAAGCTGACATCGGGATAACGTGCCAGAAAGGGTTGCAGGAGCTGCGGTAAAAAAGATTGCGAAAAGACCGGCAGGCAGGCAATAGACAGTTCTCCCTGGCGAAACTCGCGCAGACTTTCTGCGGCACTGACAATGCGATCCAGTCCGTACCAGGATCGTTGCACTTCTTCAAACAGACGCAGTCCTTGCACGGTAGGATGTAATCGTCCACGTATGCGCTCAAACAATTTCAGCCCGATCACCTTCTCAAAGCGCGCCAGTTCGCGGCTGACGGTTGGCTGTGAGGTGTGTAGCAGGTGTGCTGCCTCAGTCAGGCTTCCGGCGGTCATTACCGCATGAAAAATTTCAATATGACGTAAGTTAACGGCAGCCATTAGCGCTCTCTCGCAATCCGGTAATCCATATCATTTTTGCATAGACTCGACATAAATCGATATTTTTTATTCTTTTTATGATGTGGCGTAATCATAAAAAAGCACTTATCTGGAGTTTGTTATGCCACATTCACTGTTCAGCACCGATACCGACCTCACCGCCGAAAATCTGCTGCGTTTGCCCGCAGAATTTGGCTGCCCGGTGTGGGTCTACGATGCGCAAATTATTCGTCGGCAGATTGCAGCGCTAAAACAGTTTGATGTGGTGCGCTTCGCACAGAAAGCCTGTTCCAATATTCATATTTTGCGCTTAATGCGTGAGCAGGGCGTAAAAGTGGATTCCGTCTCGTTAGGCGAAATAGAGCGTGCACTGGTGGCGGGTTACAATCCGCAAACGCACCCCGATGATATTGTTTTTACGGCAGATGTTATCGATCAGGCGACGATTGAACGCGTCAGTGAATTGCAAATTCCGGTGAATGCGGGTTCTGTTGATATGCTCGACCAACTGGGTCAGGTTTCGCCAGGGCATCGGGTATGGCTGCGTGTTAATCCGGGGTTTGGTCACGGGCATAGCCAAAAAACCAATACCGGTGGCGAAAACAGCAAGCACGGTATCTGGTATACCGACCTGCCCGCCGCACTGGAAGTGATACAACGTCATCATCTGCAGCTGGTCGGTGTTCACATGCATATTGGTTCCGGCGTTGATTACGCACATCTGGAGCAGGTGTGTGGTGCTATGGTGCGTCAGGTCATCGAATTTGGTCAGGATTTACAGGCTATTTCTGCGGGCGGTGGGCTTTCTATTCCTTATCAACAGGGTGAAGAGGCGGTTGATACCGAACATTATTATGGTCTGTGGAATGCCGCGCGTGAGCAAATCGCCCGCCATTTGGGCCATCCTGTGAAACTGGAAATTGAACCGGGTCGCTTTCTGGTAGCGCAGGCTGGCGTATTAATTACTCAAGTGCGGAGCGTCAAACAAATGGGTAGCCGCCACTTTGTGCTGGTTGATGCCGGGTTCAACGATCTGATGCGCCCGGCAATGTACGGTAGTTACCACCATATCAGTGCCCTGGCATCTGATGGTCGTTCTCTGGAACACGCACCAACGGTGGAAACCGTCGTCGCCGGACCGTTATGTGAATCGGGCGATGTCTTTACCCAGCAGGAAGGGGGAAATGTTGAAACCCGCGCCTTGCCGGAAGTGAAGGCGGGTGATTATCTGGTACTGCATGATACGGGGGCATATGGCGCATCAATGTCATCCAACTACAACAGCCGTCCGCTGTTACCAGAAGTTCTGTTTGATAATGGTCAGGCGCGGTTGATTCGCCGTCGCCAGACCATTGAAGAATTACTGGCGCTGGAATTGCTTTAACTGCGGTTAGTCGCTGGTTGCATGATGACTTGCCTCCAGCGACGGAGTTGACACTGAATGGCGACGTACCAGCGTCGGACTAAAGACATTAGTGATTTCCGGGAGAGGGCGATTATCAGCCAGCGCCAAAGCCAGTTCGGCAGCCTGGGTCGCCATCGTCACGATTGGGTAACGCACGGTGGTCAGACGCGGGCGCACATAGCGTGACACCAGCACATCATCAAAGCCAATTAACGAAATCTCACCCGGTACATCAATACCATTATCATTGAGAACGCCCATCGCGCCCGCTGCCATTGAATCGTTATAACAGGCTACCGCAGTGAAATTTCTTCCTCGCCCCAAAAGCTCGGTCATTGCCTGTTCGCCGCCGCTTTCGTCCGGTTCGCCAAACGTCACCAGCCGATCATTGGCCGGAATACCACTTTCAGCGAGGGCATCGTAATAACCCTGCAGACGATCTTCGGCGTCAGAAATAGAGTGGTTAGAGCACAAATAACCAATGCGGGTATGACCTTGTTGAATTAGATGACGCGTTGCCAGCCAGGCACCGTAACGGTCGTCCAGAGCAATACAACGGTTTTCAAAGCCAGGCAGGATACGGTTGATCAGCACCATACCGGGCATTTGTTTCATTAATGAGGCTAAGTCGGCATCCGGGATCATTTTGGCATGGACGACCAGCGCAGCGCAGCGATGGCGGATCAGTTGCTCAATGGCCTGACGCTCTTTTTGCTCGTTGTGGTAACCGTTGCCAATCAATAAGAAATTACCGGTGTGATAAGCCACCTGTTCGACCGCTTTCACCATTGCACCGAAAAACGGATCGGAAACATCACCAACGACCAGACCGATCGTTTCAGTGGTCTGCTGCGCCAGCGCACGGGCGTTGGCGTTCGGGTGATAGCTAAGAGACTCCATTGCACTATGCACAGCCAGTCGGGAAGCTTCGCTGGCTTTGGGTGAATTATTAATGACGCGGGAAACGGTGGCGACTGAAACGCCTGCCAGTCGGGCTACATCCTTTATGGTCGCCATGAAAATACCTTAGTGGGTAAACGCTTACATTCTGTCAGTGTTACGGAAAATACCTGTTGGTTCAAGTGGCGACGTGTTTTCATCGTGGGAATGTGAGCCAAACGCAAATAAATAAGACAAAAAAAGAGATTGCAAACCTTTGGTTACACTTTGCGAAACGCTGTTGCGATTGACCGCTGGTTGCGTTTGGCTTCAGGTTGCTAAAGTGGTGGTCCCAGAGGTATTGATAGGTGAAGTCAACTTCGGGTTGAGCACATGAATTACACCAGCCTGCGCAGATGCGCAGGTTTTTTTTTGCCGGTCATCAATCTGTAACAGTAACCGACAATTTACACACCTCGTTGCATTTCCCTTCATTCCTTTGCGTTTTCTCGCTGGCGAAGAGTCGTCGTGCAGACCACAATCAAGATCCCAGAGGTATTGATTGGTGAGATTATTCGGTACGCTCTTCGTACCCTGTCTCTTGCACCAACCTGCGCGGATGCGCAGGTTTTTTTTCGCACCTAATTTACTGTCGCTCGCGTTCTTTATCTCGTGTAATCTCCCTCCATTCGCTTTTACTGAATCAGAGCAAAGGGAGTTGGAATGCTTTTAAGCTTTTTTCGAAATTTGTGCCGTGTTTTGTATCGCGTTCGCGTTACGGGTGACACCCAGGCACTGAAGGGCGAGCGCGTTCTAATTACGCCTAATCACGTCTCTTTTATTGATGGCATTTTGCTTGGACTGTTTTTACCCGTACGTCCGGTATTTGCCGTTTACACCTCAATAAGCCAACAGTGGTATATGCGTTGGCTGAAATCATTTATCGACTTTGTTCCTCTCGACCCGACGCAACCTATGGCGATTAAACATCTGGTACGTCTGGTGGAACAGGGCCGTCCGGTGGTGATTTTCCCTGAAGGACGAATCACCACCACTGGCTCGCTGATGAAAATCTACGATGGCGCGGGTTTTGTCGCGGCGAAGTCTGGTGCAACGGTTATTCCTGTGCGTATTGAAGGGGCGGAACTTACGCACTTCAGCCGCCTGAAAGGCCTGGTTAAACGTCGCTTGTTCCCGCAAATTACGCTGCATATTTTGCCACCAACGCAGGTGGAGATGCCGGATGCGCCGCGTGCCCGTGACCGTCGCAAAAACGCTGGCGAAATGCTGCATCAAATAATGATGGAAGCGCGTATGGCGGTGCGCCCGCGTGAAACGCTGTACGAATCTTTACTGAGCGCAATGTACCGCTTCGGAGCCGGGAAGAAATGTGTCGAAGACGTCAACTTTACCCCAGACTCCTATCGCAAATTGCTTACGAAAACGCTGTTTGTTGGACGCATCCTTGAAAAATACAGTGTTGAAGGCGAACGCATCGGCTTAATGCTGCCCAATGCAGGCATCAGTGCGGCAGTGATTTTTGGGGCCATCGCCCGTCGCCGCATTCCTGCAATGATGAACTACACCGCCGGGGTAAAAGGGCTGACCAGTGCTATTACGGCGGCTGAAATCAAAACCATCTTCACTTCCCGCCAGTTTCTCGATAAAGGCAAACTCTGGCATCTGCCGGAGCAACTTACTCAGGTACGCTGGGTCTATCTGGAAGATTTAAAAGCAGATGTCACCACTGCCGACAAAATGTGGATCTTCGCTCATTTGCTGATGCCGCGTCTGGCACAGGTAAAACAGCAGCCGGAAGAAGAGGCGCTGATCCTCTTTACCTCCGGTTCTGAAGGCCATCCGAAAGGCGTCGTCCATAGCCATAAAAGCATCCTGGCAAACGTCGAGCAGATTAAAACAATTGCCGACTTCACTACCAACGATCGTTTTATGTCGGCGTTACCGCTGTTTCATTCCTTTGGGCTGACGGTAGGCCTGTTTACGCCCCTGCTCACAGGTGCAGAAGTGTTCCTTTATCCAAGCCCGCTGCATTACCGTATTGTGCCGGAGTTGGTGTATGACCGCAGTTGCACCGTGTTGTTCGGTACCTCCACTTTCCTCGGTCACTACGCGCGTTTCGCCAACCCGTATGACTTCTACCGTCTACGCTATGTGGTGGCAGGCGCAGAAAAACTACAAGAAAGTACCAAACAGCTTTGGCAGGATAAATTTGGCCTGCGCATCCTTGAAGGCTACGGTGTGACCGAGTGCGCGCCTGTCGTTTCCATCAACGTACCGATGGCGGCGAAACCCGGTACGGTAGGGCGTATTCTACCAGGAATGGATGCGCGCCTGTTGTCGGTTACTGGTATCGAAGAGGGCGGACGCCTGCAACTGAAAGGGCCGAACATAATGAACGGCTATCTCCGGGTGGAGAAGCCAGGTGTACTGGAAGTGCCCACCGCCGAGAATGTTCGCGGCGAAATGGAGCGCGGCTGGTATGACACTGGCGATATTGTGCGTTTCGACGAGCAGGGCTTTGTGCAGATTCAGGGCCGCGCAAAACGCTTTGCCAAAATTGCAGGCGAAATGGTATCGCTGGAAATGGTGGAACAACTGGCAATTGGTGTTTCGCCAGATAAAGTCCATGCCACTGCGATTAAGAGCGATGCCAGCAAAGGCGAGGCGCTGGTGCTTTTCACCACAGATAACGAACTGACGCGCGATAAGTTACAACAGTATGCCCGCGAGCACGGCGTGCCGGAGCTTGCTGTACCGCGCGATATTCGCTATCTGAAACAGATGCCATTACTTGGCAGCGGCAAACCTGACTTTGTCACGTTGAAAAGCTGGGTAGACGAAGCGGAACAACACGATGAGTGAGTCAGTGCACACTAACACTTCGTTGTGGTCGAAGGGGATGAAAGCGGTTATCGTGGCGCAGTTTCTCTCTGCGTTTGGCGATAACGCGCTGCTGTTTGCCACTTTGGCGTTACTGAAAGCGCAGTTCTATCCGGAGTGGAGCCAGCCCATCCTGCAAATGGTGTTTGTAGGTGCTTACATTCTGTTTGCGCCGTTTGTCGGGCAGGTGGCGGATAGCTTCGCCAAAGGCCGGGTGATGATGTTTGCCAACGGCCTGAAGCTGCTGGGCGCAGCCAGTATCTGCTTTGGTATCAATCCATTTCTCGGCTATACGCTGGTGGGTGTTGGTGCTGCAGCCTATTCACCGGCGAAATACGGTATTCTCGGCGAATTAACCACGGGTAGTAAGTTAGTGAAAGCTAACGGTTTAATGGAAGCGTCTACCATAGCGGCGATTTTGCTCGGTTCCGTAGCCGGTGGTGTACTGGCTGACTGGCATGTCCTGGTCGCCCTGGCCGCATGCGCACTGGCCTACGGTGGTGCGGTCGTTGCCAATATCTACATTCCTAAACTGGCGGCGGCGCGTCCGGGGCAGTCCTGGAATCTCATCAGCATGACCCGCAGTTTCCTGAATGCCTGCACATCGCTATGGCGCAATGGTGAAACGCGTTTTTCGCTGGTGGGTACCAGTTTATTCTGGGGAGCGGGTGTCACGTTGCGTTTCCTGTTGGTGCTGTGGGTACCGGTGGCGCTGGGTATTACCGATAACGCTACGCCCACCTATCTCAACGCGATGGTAGCGATTGGTATCGTGGTTGGCGCAGGTGCGGCAGCGAAGCTGGTTACGCTGGAAACCGTGTCACGCTGTATGCCTGCCGGGATTTTGATTGGCGTGGTGGTACTGATTTTCTCCCTGCAACACGAGCTGCTGCCAGCCTATGCCTTGTTGATGCTGATTGGCGTGCTGGGGGGCTTTTTTGTCGTTCCGCTCAATGCGTTGCTACAGGAACGGGGTAAAAAAAGCGTCGGGGCGGGGAATGCAATTGCAGTACAAAACCTTGGCGAAAACAGCGCCATGTTGTTGATGCTGGGCATTTACTCGCTGGCGGTAATGGTAGGCATCCCGGTCGTGCCCATTGGCATTGGCTTCGGTGCGCTATTTGCGCTGGCAATAACGGCGCTGTGGATCTGGCAGCGCCGTCATTAAGCTTTCACCAGATGGCATATTCAGCCATCTGGTGAAGATCACATTCCCGAAGGGTGCATACCTTTCGGATACTTCACGCTGTATGAGAATGGCAGACTCACGTTCTCTTTGCCTGACAGTTTCAGCGTCCAGGACAGTTCACCCGTTTTCGCATCAAACTGTGCCTGGCCATATTGCATTTTTTCCACCGTAATATCACTGTTAGCACTGACTGGGATCTGGTCGAGTAGAGTGATATCCACCGCTTCGCCGTAGCTGTTCTTTACATTGAGGGTGTAACTGAAGTTGCGTACCGCGCTGTCGTTAAAGATAGATAACGCATTCTCTTTTTTGAGTACGGCTTTACGCTGAATAATCAGCTTAGGATCGCGGTTAAGCTGAATATCCAGCGACTTACCATCTTCTGGCGGCTGCA
Organism: Escherichia sp. KS167_9B; assembly: GCF_030295215.1. Lineage (NCBI taxonomy): Bacteria > Pseudomonadati > Pseudomonadota > Gammaproteobacteria > Enterobacterales > Enterobacteriaceae > Escherichia > Escherichia sp. KS167_9B. The sequence continues at coordinate 3,443,610 of NZ_AP025754.1, read as the reverse complement.
AATAGCCCACGCCGGTACGGTTGTTACCAAAGAAGATCTGACTTTCGCCGGGGATTAAATTTAACTGTTCCCACTCTTTAATTTGCACCTGGAGATACGCGTCATTACTGATCTTCGGAATAGCAAAGAAGCGATATTTACCGCTGACCGACTCTTCCTTAATGACCACCGTGCGCGCGGTATTATCGCTGTCGATTTGCCACGGCAGCGAAAGCGCATAGCGGACATTTTGCGCAGTGAAACTTTCTGGTCGAGCCGAAGCTGGCACTGCCTGTTCGGCATACTTGCGCCCGGCTTGTCGCTCCCTTGTTTTTTGCATCTCTGCCTTCAGGGTTTTCTGCAATTCTGAGGCATCCTGGTTAGACGAATATTCCGAACGCTGTTCCATCACGGGTGATGCTGAAAGCGAGCCGCTTACACCACCATACTCCGGAACATCCACATACAGGGTTTCCAGGTGTGGCAACGTAAGATGAGTATCAGGTTCACTGGTCGAGAGCACGAGATTAACGCCTTTCCAGGGCAACCCCGTATACTGGCGAATATTAGCCTTGTAAACCAGACGCAGCGGCTGGTTTATGGCAGTGGCGTGAATATCATAGATCGGCGTCCAGGTAGCATCAGGGGTCATATAACGTACCACCGCTTTCGCTGTGACGGCTTTTGGGGCATAGACCTTAGCGATAATAACCTGCGGATCATTGGCTGCCACCGAATCGCCGTTACTCATGCTCTCGCGTTGCTCCAGCTTTTCAATTTCAAGCTGCTTATCAGCAAGTTTCTGCGTCAACTCATTGTCGACTTGTAATAACTCACCATTTTTCTCTTTCACCATTTGCAGATACTTGCCAACTTCGGCGGCACTTTTATTGGTTAATGTGCTATTTGCCTCTAATACCTTAATTTGAGCCGCGATATTGTTTTTCTCGGCGGTCAGTTTTGCCTGTTCCACCTTTGCTGCTTTTAACTGTTGCTGAATATCTGACGGCAGCGCATTCGGCTGTGTTTCCATTAGCGCGATACGTGAGGAAAGCACCGTCACTCCGTTATCGATAGAAATGGCGATGCTGTCGTCGGTTACTGAATTGGCGATATTAGTAAAGATAATTTCGCTTTCACCTGCCGGTAAGTGGAGTATCTCTTCACCTTGCAGGCTGGCACCATGCAGATAAACAGTGACGTCTTTAAGTGTTAGCGGTTGGGTTACCTGCGCCCCCCAAGCGGAGGACAGGCACCCGGTAAGCAACATGGCGAGGGGAATAGGTTTGAAAATCAACATGGTTATCCTTAACAATGGGCACAGACATTGAAACGCGCGCTGGCGTTGACCAAAAGAGTCTATTGCGCTTTGTCAGGAAAGATGCGGAGAAAAGTAGTGAATATATTCTGAAAAGTGGAGAAAAGAGACGCCTGGTGCAAAACACCAGGCGAAAGGATCACGGTGCCGGATAAGTATAAACCTGATGTACCGCTTCAATTTCAGCTAATACGTCTTCGCTTAACTCCAGATGCAAACTTTCGACGTTAGTTTTCAGCTGCTCCATCGTGGTTGCGCCCAGCAGAGTGCTGGCAACAAACGGTTGACGGCGTACAAAAGCGAGCGCCATCTGAGCAGGATCCAGGCCATGACGTCTGGCGATATCGACATACGCCGCGACGGCTTTTTGCGTTTGCTCACCGCTATAGCGAGTGAAGCGGCTAAAGAGCGTATTACGTGCGCCAGCAGGTTTTGCACCGTTGAGGTATTTCCCGGTCAGCGTGCCGAAACCCAGACACGAATAGGCCAGCAGCTCGACCCCTTCATACTGGCTGACTTCTGCCAGACCCACTTCAAAACTGCGGTTTAACAGACTGTAGGGGTTCTGAATGGTGACAATACGCGGCAGATCGTGTTTGTCCGCCAGATGCAGGTAGCGCATTACGCCAAATGCAGTTTCGTTCGACACGCCGATATAACGAATTTTTCCCGCGCGTTGGTACTCTGCCAGTGCGTCCAGCGTATCCAGCAGCGAAACCGCAGGGGCAGAATCTGTCCAGCTATAACCGAGTTTGCCGAAGCAGTTGGTTGGGCGCTGCGGCCAGTGCACCTGATAAAGATCGAGGTAATCAGTCTGCAGGCGCTTGAGGCTGTCATGCAGAGCTTCGCGGATATTCTTCCGATCCAGCGCCTGATCCGGGCGGATGCCCTTGTCATTATTGCGCGACGGTCCGCTCACTTTGGAAGCGATAATTAACTTTTCGCGGCTGCCATGTTTTGCCAGCCAGTTACCGACGTAGGTTTCGGTTAACCCTTGCGTTTCGGGGCGCGGCGGCACTGGGTACATTTCGGCAACGTCGATAAGGTTAATGCCCTGAGCGACGGCATAGTCGAGTTGTGCGTGGGCGTCGGCTTCGCTGTTCTGTTCACCAAACGTCATCGTGCCAAGCCCCAGCGTGCTGACTTCCAGCGAACTGTGGGGTATACGGTGATATTGCATAGCCGTTTCCTTTTTATAATCACGACATAAGGAATATAAAAATGGCAGAGGGAAGGGAAAAGGGAAAGCGAAAAATCTTAAGGCCAGCCGGATGCTGACCTTATTTTTTAACGTTCAATAATTTGCGAAACATCATCACGGTTAATTTGCATCGCGTTACCTTGCTGATCGTGATAACTCACCAGCCCGGTATCATCATCAATTTCAGGTTTTCCATCGGTCAAAATCATACGGCCATCTTTGGTCGCCATGACGTAATCACTGGAACACCCGGAAACAGCAAACGCCAGTCCGACTGCAGAAATTATTACTGCCCATTTTTTCATCCGGTTATCCTCATTTGGCCCACCTATGATAATAGTCTTTTTATAAACCGACGTTATATATCTTGAAAGCAGGAAAATCTTAAACTGTGAGGGTAACAGGAGTGAGTACGCTCTCCTGCAGGAGAGCGTACGGAGTATCAGAGCGGATTCTTTTTGTTGCGAATCAGGTTGAGACTTTCAACCGCAATAGAGAAGAACATCGCGAAGTAGATGTAACCTTTCGGTACGTGGATGTCGAAACTTTCCAGAATCAGGGTAAAGCCCACCAGAATCAGGAAAGAGAGCGCCAGCATTTTTACCGAAGGATGGCGTTCGACAAAATCACCAATCGAGCGCGCGGCAAACATCATCACGCCTACGGCAATCACCACGGCTGCCATCATAATAAACAGGTGATCTGACAGACCCACAGCGGTAATCACCGAGTCGAGGCTGAAGATAATATCCAGCAGCATAATCTGCACGATAGCGCCGAGGAATGATGAAACGCGTGTTTTCAGCCCTTCTTCTTCACCTTCGATGGATTCGTGGATTTCCTTACTGGCTTTCCAGATAAGGAACAGACCTCCCAGCAGCAGAATCAAATCACGGGCGGAAATTTCCTGACTGAATATTGTAAAAAGCGGATTCGTCAGGCGCGTAACCCAGGCGATGGATGCCAGCAGCGCCAGACGCATAACCATGGCTCCCGCCAACCCCAGACGGCGCGCATGTGCACGTTGTGCTGTGGGGAGCTTTGCCACCACCAGAGAAAGAAAAATAATATTGTCGATCCCAAGAACGATCTCCAGCAGCGTCAGCGTACCGAGCGCAAGCCAGGCGTTAGGATCGGTTATCCATGCAAATAACATCTAAAAAGCCCTGCCAAAAAAATGAAGCGGTAATTATATGCCCGGAAAGCGGCAGGTCAAAGCGATGGCTACTGGATCAGAAAATGACGGGCCAGTAGCGCACTGGTGAAATTCTTCTTCAAATAAAAGCCACGCGGCAGCGTCAGAATCCGTTCGCCCCGGGCACCAATGGCTTCGGTAAGCGCTTTCGCATTCGCTGCTTTCGGGCGTATCTGTAAATACTCCCCGTGACGAGCGGTGATCCGCTCAACCTGACCGAGAACAATCATATCCATTAATTCTTCCCAGTCTTCGCGCAGTTGCCGGTCTTCCTCTTCATTCGGGCTCCATAGCAATGGTGATCCTACGCGACGCTGCGCCAGCGGGATGCTGCGCTCGCCTTCAACCGGTATCCACAGTACGCGTTTGAGCTTGTGGCGCACGTGGCTGGTTTCCCAGGTCACCCCGCTATTACCCGTTAACGGGGCAACACAAACGAATGTTGTTTCCAGCGGACGACCAAGACTATCCACAGGGATAGTTTTAAGTTCCACGCCCAGAGCAGCAAAATCTTGCTCAGGTTTACTCCCTGCGCTGGCACTTAGCCAGATCTCCAGTAACACGCCAATCCAGCCCTTATCGCGTTTTAAATTCTCCGGCGTCACCAGCCCGGCAAGTGCCGCCAGTTCTCCCAATGTATAACCAGAAAGTTGTTGTGCTTGCGCTAACAATTGTTCTTCAGTTTCGGGAGGAGAGAGCAGTGGGCGAGGTTGGGACATGTCATGATACCTTGGTTAAAAAACAAACAGCACTTCTGTGCCGAATATTCGCAGTGTAACTTTTTCCACATGCGTTGTTCAATTCTCTGATTTATATTGCTTTTTAGATTGTCGGTAATCGAGTTGCGCAACACTGCAACGGGTTTTCCAAATCTGGTCACTGAAAATAAACAGGATCTTACACCATGTTATCCACAGAAAGCTGGGATAACTGTGAAAAACCTCCACTACTGTTTCCATTTACAGCCTTGACGTGCGACGAAACTCCAGTTTTTAGTGGTTCAGTGCTTAACTTAGTGGCACATTCTGTGGATAAATACGGCGTTGGTTGATCTTTCGCCAACCTGTAAATGAGAGGTGTGACTTGGGTCACGAATTACTCCTTTTTATTACTTAAATTACATGTAATGCATTGACTAATAATGATTATTTTAAAATGTCGATATCAGGCTTATTCAGAATGCTCCGGGTTTTCCCGTAGTAATTCCGTAGTTCTTCACAACTCTATCCACAGAAAAGGTGAATAAAAACGGCTATCCACCCCTTCCTCTGTTTATAACTCTGCACATAACTGTGAGTTATTCAATTGTTATTAGTGTGTAATGCCCTGCAGAGAGTGGTTTACCGTCTTCATGGAGTATGAAACAATCATTCGTATATAAAGCTTTATTTTGAGGTAGTCCGGTGATTGATGACGATGGCTACCGCCCAAACGTAGGTATCGTGATTTGTAATCGCCAGGGGCAGGTAATGTGGGCCCGGCGATTTGGTCAGCACTCCTGGCAATTTCCGCAAGGCGGAATTAACCCAGGAGAATCCGCAGAACAGGCGATGTACCGTGAATTGTTTGAAGAAGTAGGATTAAGCCGCAAAGACGTTCGAATCCTTGCTTCAACGCGTAACTGGTTGCGCTACAAATTACCGAAACGTTTGGTGCGTTGGGACACGAAGCCGGTTTGTATCGGCCAAAAACAAAAATGGTTTCTCTTGCAGCTGGTGAGCGGCGATGCAGAAATCAATATGCAAACCAGCAGTACACCAGAGTTTGATGGCTGGAGATGGGTAAGTTACTGGTATCCGGTCAGACAGGTGGTGTCATTTAAACGTGATGTCTACCGTAGGGTAATGAAAGAGTTCGCGAGTGTTGTGATGGCGCTGCAGGATAATACGCCAAAACCACAAAACGCATCTGCTTATCGACGTAAAAGAGGTTAAGTCACGCCAATTATGCTCACTCGCCTGCGCGAAATAGTCGAAAAGGTAGCCAGCGCACCACGCCTGAATGAGGCGTTAAATATTCTGGTTACCGACATCTGTCTTGCGATGGATACCGAGGTCTGTTCGGTCTACCTGGCCGATCATGACCGACGTTGTTACTACCTGATGGCGACCCGGGGGCTGAAAAAACCACGCGGTCGCACTGTAACGCTTGCGTTTGATGAAGGGATCGTCGGCCTGGTTGGCAGGCTGGCGGAACCGATAAACCTTGCAGATGCGCAAAAGCACCCCAGCTTCAAATACATCCCCTCCGTAAAAGAAGAACGTTTCCGCGCGTTTTTAGGCGTACCAATTATTCAACGTCGCCAGTTGCTTGGTGTACTGGTGGTACAGCAACGAGAGTTGCGCCAGTATGACGAAAGTGAAGAATCCTTCCTGGTGACGCTTGCCACCCAGATGGCAGCGATTCTTTCTCAGTCGCAGTTGACTGCCTTGTTTGGGCAATATCGCCAGACGCGAATCCGTGCATTACCGGCAGCGCCCGGTGTAGCAATTGCCGAAGGCTGGCAGGATGCCACGTTACCTTTAATGGAACAGGTGTATCAGGCATCAACGCTGGATCCGGCTCTGGAACGCGAACGACTGACCGGGGCGCTGGAAGAAGCGGCAAACGAGTTTCGCCGCTACAGCAAACGCTTTGCCGCCGGTGCACAAAAAGAAACGGCGGCTATTTTCGATCTTTACTCGCACCTGCTTTCGGACACCCGGCTGCGTCGCGAATTGTTTGCCGAGGTTGATAAAGGCTCGGTGGCAGAGTGGGCGGTAAAAACGGTCATTGAAAAATTTGCCGAACAGTTTGCCGCGCTAAGCGATAACTATCTCAAAGAGCGGGCTGGCGATTTACGTGCGCTGGGTCAGCGATTGCTGTTTCATCTTGATGACGCTAATCAAGGGCCGAACGCCTGGCCGGAACGTTTCATTCTGGTGGCAGATGAACTGTCAGCGACAACGCTTGCTGAGCTGCCCCAGGATCGCTTAGTCGGTGTTGTCGTGCGAGATGGCGCAGCCAACTCCCATGCTGCGATCATGGTACGTGCGCTGGGGATTCCTACCGTAATGGGCGCGGATATTCAGCCTTCTGTGCTGCATCGTCGGACGTTGATCGTCGATGGTTATCGCGGTGAATTGCTGGTCGATCCGGAGCCGGTACTGCTGCAAGAATATCAGCGGCTAATTAGTGAAGAGATTGAGCTTAGCCGTCTGGCGGAAGATGACGTCAATTTACCCGCCCAGTTAAAAAGCGGCGAGCGCATTAAAGTCATGCTCAATGCCGGTTTAAGCCCGGAACATGAACAAAAACTGGGCAGCCGTATTGATGGCATAGGACTTTATCGCACTGAAATCCCATTCATGTTGCAAAGTGGTTTTCCGTCGGAAGAAGAACAGGTGGCGCAGTATCAGGGGATGCTGCAAATGTTCAATGATAAACCCGTCACCTTGCGTACGCTGGATGTCGGAGCAGATAAGCAGCTGCCTTACATGCCGATCAGCGAAGAGAATCCATGCCTGGGTTGGCGTGGGATTCGCATTACGCTCGATCAGCCGGAGATCTTCTTGATTCAGGTGCGGGCGATGCTGCGTGCTAATGCCGCTACGGGCAACCTGAATATTCTGTTGCCGATGGTCACCAGCCTCGATGAAGTTGACGAAGCACGCCGCCTGATTGAACGTGCCGGACGTGAAGTCGAGGAGATGATCGGTTACGAAATTCCCAAACCACGTATCGGCATCATGCTTGAAGTGCCGTCAATGGTATTTATGCTGCCGCATCTGGCAAAGCGGGTCGATTTTATCTCTGTTGGCACCAACGATCTGACTCAATACATCCTGGCCGTTGATCGCAACAATACCCGGGTGGCGAACATTTATGACAGTCTTCATCCTGCAATGTTACGAGCTCTGGCGATGATCGCTCGGGAAGCGGAAATACATGGCATCGATCTCCGTTTGTGCGGTGAAATGGCAGGCGATCCCATGTGCGTGGCAATCCTCATTGGGCTTGGCTATCGCCATCTGTCTATGAACGGACGGTCTGTTGCGCGCGTAAAATACCTGCTGCGGCGCATTGATTTTGCCGAAGCAGAAAACCTTGCGCAGCGCAGTCTGGAAGCGCAACTGGCGACCGAAGTTCGCCATCAGGTTGCGGCCTTTATGGAGCGTCGCGGCATGGGCGGGTTGATTCGCGGAGGGTTATAGCGCGGATCATATACATATCTTTTAACGGTATCCGGCAACCAGCCAGGTCCCCTTGTGCTATTATTCGCACCTTTGGAGCGCCTGAAACCTGCGGCGCGCATTTCAATCGCTGTTCTCTTTCAGCGAAATAACAAGAACTTGTGGTGACAGATGACCAGTAGCTATCTGCATTTTCCGGAGTTTGATCCGGTCATTTTCTCAATAGGACCCGTAGCGCTTCACTGGTACGGCCTGATGTATCTGGTGGGTTTCATTTTTGCAATGTGGCTGGCAACACGTCGGGCGAATCGTCCGGGCAGCGGCTGGACCAAAAATGAAGTTGAAAACTTACTCTATGCGGGCTTCCTCGGCGTCTTCCTCGGTGGACGTATTGGTTATGTTCTGTTCTACAACTTCCCGCAGTTTATGGCCGATCCGCTGTATCTTTTCCGTGTCTGGGACGGCGGCATGTCCTTCCACGGCGGCCTGATTGGCGTTATCGTGGTGATGATTATCTTCGCCCGCCGTACTAAACGTTCCTTCTTCCAGGTTTCTGATTTTATCGCACCACTCATTCCGTTTGGTCTTGGTGCCGGGCGTCTGGGCAACTTTATTAACGGTGAATTGTGGGGCCGCGTTGACCCGAACTTCCCGTTTGCCATGCTGTTCCCCGGCTCCCGTACAGAAGATATTTTGCTGCTGCAAACCAACCCGCAGTGGCAATCCATTTTCGACACTTACGGTGTGCTGCCGCGCCACCCATCACAGCTTTACGAGCTGCTGCTGGAAGGTGTGGTGCTGTTTATTATCCTCAACCTGTATATTCGTAAACCGCGCCCAATGGGAGCTGTCTCAGGTTTGTTCCTGATTGGCTACGGCGCGTTTCGCATCATTGTTGAGTTTTTCCGCCAGCCCGACGCGCAGTTTACCGGTGCCTGGGTGCAGTACATCAGCATGGGACAAATTCTTTCCATCCCGATGATTGTCGCGGGTGTGATCATGATGGTCTGGGCATATCGTCGCAGCCCACAGCAACACGTTTCCTGAGGAACCATGAAACAGTATTTAGAACTGATGCAAAAAGTGCTCGACGAAGGCACACAGAAAAACGACCGTACCGGAACCGGAACGCTTTCCATTTTTGGTCATCAGATGCGTTTTAACCTGCAGGATGGATTCCCGCTGGTGACAACCAAACGTTGTCACCTGCGTTCCATCATCCACGAACTGCTGTGGTTCCTGCAGGGCGACACTAACATTGCTTATCTACACGAAAACAATGTCACCATCTGGGACGAATGGGCCGATGAAAACGGCGACCTCGGGCCAGTGTATGGTAAACAGTGGCGCGCCTGGCCAACGCCGGATGGTCGTCATATTGACCAGATCACTACGGTACTGAACCAGCTGAAAAACGACCCGGATTCGCGCCGCATTATTGTTTCAGCGTGGAACGTAGGCGAACTGGATAAAATGGCGCTGGCACCGTGCCATGCATTCTTCCAGTTCTATGTGGCAGACGGCAAACTCTCTTGCCAGCTTTATCAGCGCTCCTGTGACGTCTTCCTCGGCCTGCCGTTCAACATTGCCAGCTACGCGTTACTGGTGCATATGATGGCGCAGCAGTGCGATCTGGAAGTGGGTGATTTTGTCTGGACCGGTGGCGACACGCATCTGTACAGCAACCATATGGATCAAACTCATCTGCAATTAAGCCGCGAACCGCGTCCGCTGCCGAAGTTGATTATCAAACGTAAACCCGAATCCATCTTCGACTACCGTTTCGAAGACTTTGAGATTGAAGGCTACGATCCACATCCGGGCATTAAAGCGCCGGTGGCTATCTAATTACGAAACATCCTGCCAGAGCCGACGCCAGTGTGCGTCGGTTTTTTTTACCCTCCGTTAAATTCTTCGAGACGCCTTCCCGAAATTTTGCAACCTCCTGCAACGGCGTAAATAGTCCGGAAGATGCGCCGAAGAAATAGAAACTGGCCCTCGTCTTTTTTTCTCCTCGCTCCATACTGCCGGCATGAAAACACAACATGGTTATACGCTGATTGAAACGCTGGTCGCGATGCTGATTCTGGTCATGCTAAGCGCAAGTGGACTCTATGGCTGGCAATACTGGCAGCAGTCGCAACGGCTATGGCAAACCGCCAGCCAGGCGCGGGACTATTTGCTCTATTTACGTGAAGATGCCAACTGGCATAACCGCGACCACAGTATCAGCGTTATCAGGGAGGGGGCGTTATGGTGCCTTGTGAGTTCCGCGGCTGGGGCCAATACCTGTCATGGCAGTTCACCATTGGTCTTTGTGCCACGCTGGCCCGAAGTCGAAATGAGCGACCTGACACCTTCGCTTGCTTTCTTTGGCCTGCGCAATACCGCATGGGCCGGGCATATTCGCTTTAAAAACTCAACGGGCGAGTGGTGGCTGGTGGTTTCGCCGTGGGGAAGACTCCGGCTTTGTCAGCAAGGAGAAACAGAAGCATGCCTGTAAAAGAGCTAGGTTTTTCTCTGCTGGAAGTGTTGATTGCTATGGCGATCAGTAGCGTATTGTTGCTGGGGGCAGCACGCTTTCTGCCTGCGTTACAGCGTGAAAGTTTAACGAGCACCCGTAAGCTGGCGCTGGAAGATGAAATCTGGCTGCGGGTATTTACCGTCGCGAAGCATCTCCAGAGGGCGGGTTATTGTCATGGCAGCTGTACCGGCGAAGGGCTGGAAATTGTCGGACAGGGGGACTGTATCATTGTGCAGTGGGATGCGAACAGTAACGGTATCTGGGATCGCGAACCGGTAAAAGAGTCCGACCAGATTGCATTTCGTCTGAAGGAGCATGTGCTGGAAACGCTACGCGGTGCGACATCCTGTGAAGGTAAGGGCTGGGATAAAGTCACTAATCCGGATGCCATCATTATCGACACTTTTCAGGTTACCCGACAGGATGTCAGCGGTTTCTCGCCGGTGTTGACGGTTAATATGCATGCTGCCAGCAAGGCTGATCCACAAACTGTGGTGGATGCCAGCTATAGCGTGACAGGATTCAACCTGTGAACCGCGAAAAGGGTGTTTCGTCACTGGCTCTGGTCCTTATGCTGCTGGTTTTGGGTAGCTTGCTATTGCAAGGAATGAGTCAGCAGGATCGCAGTTTTGCCTCTCGCGTGAGCATGGAAAGTCAGTCATTGCGCCGCCAGGCCATCGTTCAGTCGACGCTGGAGTGGGGAAAAATGCACGCCTGGCAGACGCAGCCCGCAGTTCAGTGCTTACTGTACGCTGCCACCGGTGCCCGGGTTTGTCTGCGTTTATTGGCAGATAATGAAGCCTTATTGATTGCCGGTTATGAAGGCGTTTCGTTGTGGCGAACAGGCGAAGTCATCGATGGAAACATTGTTTTTTCGCCACGCGGCTGGAGCGATTTTTGTCCGCTGAAAGAGAGGGCGTTATGTCAGCTTCCCTGAAGAATCAACAAGGCTTTAGCCTGCCGGAGGTGATGTTGGCGATGGTGCTGATGGTGATGATTGTCACTGCGTTATCGGGTTTCCAGCGAACATTAATGAACAGTCTTGCCAGCAGAAACCAGTACCAACAGCTCTGGCGGCATGGCTGGCAGCAAACGCAACTGCGTGCGATTTCGCCACCTGCCAACTGGCAGGTCAACCGAATGCAGACATCGCAGGCGGGATGTGTCAGCATCAGCGTTACGCTAGTTTCACCCGGGGGCAGAGAAGGCGAGATGACCCGCCTGCATTGCCCGAATCGTCAGTAGTCAGGAGCCGCTATGTTAAGGGTCTACCATTCCAATCGTCTGGACGTGCTGGAAGCGTTGATGGAGTTTATTGTCGAACGCGAACGGCTGGACGATCCTTTCGAACCAGAGATGATTCTGGTGCAAAGTACCGGTATGGCGCAGTGGCTGCAAATGACCCTGTCGCAAAAGTTTGGTATTGCGGCAAACATTGATTTTCCGCTGCCAGCGAGCTTTATCTGGGATATGTTCGTCCGGGTGTTACCGGAGATCCCCAAAGAGAGCGCCTTTAACAAACAGAGCATGAGCTGGAAACTGATGACTCTGCTGCCGCAACTGTTGGAGCGCGAAGACTTTACCCTGTTGCGGCATTATCTGACTGACGATAGCGACAAGCGAAAACTGTTCCAGCTTTCCTCTAAAGCGGCGGACCTGTTTGACCAGTATCTGGTCTATCGCCCGGACTGGCTGGCACAGTGGGAAGCCGGGAATCTGGTAGAAGGACTTGGAGAGGCGCAGGCCTGGCAAGCGCCGTTGTGGAAGGCGCTGGTGGAATATACCCATCAACTCGGGCAACCGCGCTGGCACCGCGCCAATCTCTATCAGCGCTTTATCGAAACGCTGGAGTCCGCGACGACCTGCCCGCCGGGGTTACCTTCGCGCGTCTTTATATGCGGTATTTCCGCGTTACCGCCTGTTTATCTCCAGGCGCTACAGGCGCTGGGTAAACATATTGAAATCCATCTCCTGTTTACCAACCCCTGCCGTTATTACTGGGGCGACGTTAAAGATCCTGCTTATCTGGCGAAACTGCTGACTCGCCAGCGCCGACACAGTTTTGAAGATCGCGAATTACCGCTATTTCGCGACAGCGAAAATGCCGGGCAGCTCTTTAACAGCGATGGTGAACAGGATGTCGGCAACCCGCTGCTGGCCTCATGGGGCAAGCTTGGGCGCGACTACATTTATCTCCTTTCTGATCTGGAGAGCAGCCAGGAGCTGGACGCTTTTGTCGATGTGACGCCAGATAACCTGCTGCATAACATTCAGTCTGACATTCTGGAACTGGAGAACCGCGCCGTTGCGGGTGTGAACATCGAAGAGTTTTCCCGTAGCGATAACAAACGCCCTCTTGATCCACTGGATAGCAGTATCACCTTCCACGTTTGCCATAGCCCGCAGCGTGAAGTTGAAGTTTTACACGATCGCTTGCTGGCGATGCTGGAGGAAGACCCGACACTTACTCCGCGCGACATCATCGTGATGGTGGCCGACATCGACAGCTACAGTCCGTTTATTCAGGCTGTGTTTGGTAGCGCACCTGCGGATCGTTACCTGCCTTACGCCATTTCCGACCGTCGAGCGCGGCAGTCGCATCCGGTACTTGAAGCGTTTATCAGCCTGTTATCGTTGCCAGACAGCCGATTTGTGTCGGAAGACGTGCTGGCATTACTGGATGTGCCGGTGCTGGCGGCGCGGTTTGACATCACCGAAGAAGGGCTGCGTTATTTACGTCAGTGGGTCAACGAGTCCGGAATTCGTTGGGGGATAGATGACGATAACGTTCGCGAGCTGGAACTCCCCGCCACAGGTCAACACACCTGGCGGTTTGGCCTGACGCGCATGTTGCTGGGCTACGCGATGGAAAGCGCGCAGGGCGAGTGGCAATCGGTTCTGCCTTATGATGAATCGAGCGGCTTAATTGCAGAACTGGTGGGGCATCTGGCTTCACTGCTAATGCAGCTAAACATCTGGCGTCGCGGGCTGGCGCAGGAGCGTCCGCTGGAAGAGTGGTTGCCGGTTTGTCGCGATATGCTCAACGCCTTCTTCCTGCCGGATGCGGAAACCGAAGCGGCGATGACGCTGATCGAACAACAATGGCAGGCGATTATCGCCGAAGGTTTAGGTGCGCAGTATGGCGACGCGGTGCCGTTGTCACTATTGCGTGATGAACTGGCACAACGTCTGGATCAGGAACGTATCAGCCAGCGTTTTCTCGCCGGGCCGGTTAACATTTGTACTCTGATGCCAATGCGTTCCATCCCATTCAGAGTGGTTTGCCTGCTGGGAATGAACGACGGCGTTTACCCACGCCAGCTTGCGCCATTGGGCTTTGACCTGATGAGTCAGAAACCGAAGCGTGGCGACCGTAGCCGTCGCGATGATGACCGCTATCTGTTCCTGGAAGCGTTAATTTCCGCGCAGCAAAAACTCTATATCAGCTATATCGGGCGTTCCATTCAGGATAACAGTGAACGTTTCCCGTCGGTGCTGGTGCAGGAACTGATCGACTACATCGGGCAAAGCCATTATCTACCGGGCGATGAAGCGCTCAATTGTGATGAAAGCGAGGCGAGGGTAAAAGCGCATCTTACTTGCCTCCATACCCGGATGCCGTTTGATCCACAAAACTATCAGCCAGGTGAACGACAAAGCTATGCACGTGAGTGGTTACCTGCGGCAAGCCAGGCTGGTAAGGCACATTCTGAATTTGTTCAGCCGCTGCCGTTTACCTTGCCGGAAACCGTGCCGCTGGAGACGCTACAACGATTCTGGGCGCATCCGGTGCGGGCGTTTTTCCAGATGCGCTTGCAGGTGAACTTCCGTACCGAAGATAGCGAAATTCCCGACACCGAACCTTTTATTCTTGAAGGGCTTAGTCGTTATCAAATCAACCAGCAGTTATTGAATGCTCTGGTCGAGCAAGATGATGCCGATCGCTTATTCCGCCGCTTCCGGGCGGCAGGGGATTTACCGTATGGCGCTTTTGGTGAAATTTTCTGGGAAACACAGTGTCAGGAGATGCAGCAGCTTGCCGACAGAGTCATTGCCTGTCGCCAACCGGGGCAAAGTATGGAAATTGATCTCGCCTGCAACGGTGTGCAAATAACGGGTTGGTTGCCGCAGGTGCAGCCGGATGGCCTGTTACGCTGGCGTCCCTCTTTATTAAGTGTGGCGCAGGGAATGCAACTTTGGCTGGAACACCTTGTCTACTGTGCCAGCGGTGGTAATGGTGAAAGTCGCCTTTTTCTACGCAAAGACGGCGAGTGGCGTTTTCCGCCGCTTGCAGCCGAACAGGCTTTACATTACCTCTCAGAACTGATTGAGGGGTATCGTGAAGGGATGTCCACGCCGCTGCTGGTGTTACCTGAAAGTGGCGGCGCGTGGCTAAAAACCTGTTATGACGCGCAAAACGATGCCATGCTGGATGACGATTCCACGTTGCAGAAAGCCCGTACGAAATTCCTTCAGGCTTACGAAGGCAACATGATGGTGCGTGGAGAAGGTGATGATATCTGGTATCAACGGCTCTGGCGGCAATTAACACCAGAGACAATGGAAGCCATCGTTGAACAGTCGCAACGTTTCCTGTTACCGCTGTTTCGCTTTAATCAGTCATGAGTGCTGTATAAAAATTGCGCAATTCATCTGCTTACTTTATGATGCGCACCAGTCACGGACTGATGGTTATATAGACATAGGCTGACTCGTGCAGCACAAGATTAAATTCTGCCGGATAATTTTCGTTAACGTATTGAATCTGGACAGAAAATAAAGTTGATAATGAGGTCCGTGAATGCCCCGCAGCACCTGGTTCAAAGCATTATTGTTGTTTGTTGCCCTTTGGGCACCCTTAAGTCAGGCAGAAACGGGATGGCAGCCGATTCAGGAAACCATCCGTAAAAGTGGTAAAGATAACCGCCAGTATCAGGCTATACGTCTGGATAACGGTATGGTGGTTTTGCTGGTTTCTGACCCGCAGGCGGTTAAATCGCTCTCGGCGCTGGTGGTGCCCGTTGGGTCGCTGGAAGATCCCGAGGCGTACCAGGGGCTGGCACATTACCTTGAACATATGAGTCTGATGGGTTCGAAAAAGTACCCGCAGGCTGACAGTCTGGCTGAATACCTCAAAATGCACGGCGGCAGCCACAATGCCAGCACGGCACCGTATCGCACGGCTTTCTATCTGGAAGTTGAGAACGACGCCTTACCCGGTGCGGTAGACCGCCTGGCCGATGCTATTGCTGAACCCTTGCTCGACAAGAAATACGCCGAACGTGAGCGTAATGCGGTGAACGCTGAATTAACCATGGCGCGTACGCGTGATGGGATGCGCATGGCACAGGTCAGCGCAGAAACCATTAACCCGGCACACCCAGGTTCAAAGTTTTCTGGTGGTAACCTCGAAACTTTAAGCGATAAACCCGGCAATCCGGTACAGCAGGCGCTGAAAGATTTCCACGAGAAATATTACTCTGCCAATCTGATGAAGGCGGTTATATACAGCAATAAACCGTTGTCGGAGTTGGCAAAAATGGCGGCGGACACTTTTGGTCGCGTGCCGAACAAAGAGAGCAAAAAACCGGAAATCACCGTGCCGGTAGTCACCGACGCGCAAAAGGGCATTATCATTCATTACGTCCCGGCGCTGCCGCGTAAAGTTCTGCGCGTTGAGTTTCGCATCGATAACAATTCAGCGAAGTTCCGTAGTAAAACGGATGAATTGATTACCTATCTGATTGGTAATCGCAGCCCAGGTACACTTTCTGACTGGCTGCAAAAGCAGGGATTAGTTGAGGGCATTAGCGCCAATTCCGATCCTATCGTCAACGGCAACAGTGGCGTATTAGCGATCTCTGCGTCTTTAACCGATAAAGGTCTGGCGAATCGCGATCAGGTTGTGGCGGCCATTTTTAGCTACCTCAATCTGTTACGCGAAAAAGGGATTGATAAACAATACTTCGATGAACTGGCGAATGTGCTGGATATCGACTTTCGTTATCCGTCAATCACCCGTGATATGGATTACGTTGAATGGCTGGCAGATACCATGATTCGCGTTCCTGTTGAGCATACGCTGGATGCAGTCAATATTGCCGATCGGTACGATGCTAAAGCAGTAAAAGAACGCCTGGCGATGATGACGCCGCAGAATGCGCGTATCTGGTATATCAGCCCGAAAGAGCCGCACAACAAAACGGCTTACTTTGTCGATGCGCCGTATCAGGTAGATAAAATTAGCGCACAAACTTTCGCCGACTGGCAGAAAAAAGCCGCCGACATTGTGCTCTCTTTGCCAGAGCTTAACCCTTATATTCCTGACGATTTCTCGCTGATTAAGTCAGAGAAGAAATACGACCATCCAGAGCTGATTGTTGATGAGTCGAATCTGCGCGTGGTGTATGCGCCAAGCCGTTATTTTGCCAGCGAACCCAAAGCTGATGTTAGCCTGATTTTGCGTAACCCGAAAGCCATGGACAGCGCCCGCAATCAGGTGATGTTTGCGCTCAATGATTATCTTGCCGGACTGGCGCTTGATCAGTTAAGCAACCAGGCGTCGGTTGGTGGCATAAGTTTTTCCACCAATGCTAACAACGGCCTTATGGTTAATGCCAATGGTTACACCCAGCGCCTGCCGCAGCTGTTCCAGGCTCTGCTGGAGGGCTACTTTAGCTATACCGCTACGGAAGATCAGCTTGAGCAGGCGAAGTCCTGGTATAACCAGATGATGGATTCCGCAGAAAAGGGCAAAGCGTTCGAGCAGGCGATTATGCCCGCGCAGATGCTCTCGCAAGTGCCGTACTTCTCGCGAGATGAACGGCGCAAAATTTTGCCTTCAATCACTTTGAAAGAGGTGCTGGCCTATCGCGACGCCTTAAAATCAGGGGCTCGACCAGAGTTTATGGTTATTGGCAACATGACCGAAGACCAGGCAACAACGCTGGCACGCGATGTGCAAAAACAGTTGGGCGCTGATGGTTCGGAGTGGTGTCGTAACAAAGATGTCGTGGTCGATAAAAAACAATCCGTCATCTTTGAAAAAGCCGGTAACAGCACCGACTCCGCACTGGCAGCGGTATTTGTACCGACTGGCTACGATGAATACACCAGCTCAGCCTATAGCTCTCTGCTGGGGCAGATCGTACAGCCGTGGTTCTACAATCAGTTGCGTACCGAAGAACAGTTGGGCTATGCCGTGTTTGCGTTTCCAATGAGCGTGGGACGTCAGTGGGGCATGGGCTTCCTGTTGCAAAGCAATGATAAACAGCCTTCATTCTTGTGGGAGCGTTACAAGGCGTTTTTCCCAACCGCAGAGGCAAAATTGCGGACGATGAAGCCAGAAGAGTTTGCGCAAATCCAGCAGGCGGTAATAACCCAGATGCTGCAGGCACCGCAAACGCTCGGCGAAGAAGCATCGAAGTTAAGTAAAGATTTCGATCGCGGCAATATGCGCTTCGATTCGCGTGATAAAATCGTGGCCCAGATAAAACTGCTGACGCCGCAAAAACTTGCTGATTTCTTCCATCAGGCGGTGGTCGAGCCGCAAGGCATGGCTATTCTGTCGCAGATTTCCGGCAGCCAGAACGGGAAAGCCGAATATGTGCATCCTGAAGGTTGGAAAGTGTGGGAGAACGTCAGCGCGTTGCAGCAAACAATGCCCCTGATGAGTGAAAAGAATGAGTGATGTCGCCGAGACACTAGATCCTTTGCGCTTGCCCTTACAGGGCGAGCGCCTGATTGAAGCCTCTGCCGGCACAGGCAAAACCTTTACGATTGCGGCGCTCTATTTGCGCCTGTTACTTGGACTAGGCGGTTCTGCCGCCTTTCCCCGCCCGCTGACCGTTGAAGAACTGCTGGTGGTGACCTTTACCGAGGCTGCCACGGCAGAATTGCGCGGTCGTATCCGTAGCAATATCCACGAGTTGCGCATCGCCTGTCTGCGTGAAACCACCGACAATCCACTGTACGAACGCCTGCTGGAAGAGATCGACGATAAAGCGCAAGCCGCGCAGTGGTTGTTGTTAGCCGAACGGCAGATGGATGAAGCGGCAGTCTTTACTATTCACGGTTTTTGCCAGCGCATGCTCAACTTGAATGCCTTTGAATCCGGCATGCTGTTTGAGCAGCAGCTGATTGAAGATGAGTCTCTGCTACGCTACCAGGCCTGCGCCGATTTCTGGCGTCGCCACTGCTACCCGCTGCCGCGTGAAATTGCCCAGGTGGTCTTTGAAACCTGGAAAGGGCCGCAGGCGTTGCTGCGCGATATTAATCGTTATCTGCAAGGCGAAGCACCGGTTATCAAAGCACCGCCGCCCGATGATGAAACGCTGGCTTCCCGCCACGCGCAAATTGTGGCGCGTATTGATACGGTAAAACAGCAGTGGCGCGACGCAGTGGGTGAACTGGATGCGCTGATCGAATCTTCTGGTATTGATCGACGCAAGTTTAACCGTAGCAATCAGGCTAAATGGATCGAGAAGATCAGTGCCTGGGCAGAAGAAGAGACCAACAGTTATCAGTTACCGGAGTCGCTGGAAAAATTCTCTCAGCGTTTCTTAGAAGATCGCACGAAAGCCGGGGGGGAAACCCCGCGACATCCACTGTTTGAGGCGATCGATCAACTGCTTGCAGAACCATTGTCGATCCGTGATCTGGTGATCACCCGCGCATTGGCTGAGATCCGCGAAACAGTAGCGCGTGAAAAACGCCGCCGTGGCGAATTGGGTTTTGATGACATGTTAAGTCGGCTCGATTCCGCGCTGCGTAGCGAAAGCGGCGAGGTGTTGGCAGCGGCGATCCGTACGCGATTCCCGGTGGCAATGATTGATGAATTTCAGGATACCGACCCCCAGCAGTACCGAATTTTTCGCCGTATCTGGCACCATCAGCCGGAAACCGCATTGTTGCTGATTGGCGACCCGAAACAGGCCATATATGCATTCCGGGGTGCGGATATCTTCACTTATATGAAGGCGCGTAGCGAAGTTCACGCCCACTACACCTTAGATACCAACTGGCGCTCCGCACCAGGAATGGTGAACAGCGTGAATAAGCTTTTCAGTCAGACTGATGACGCGTTCATGTTTCGCGAAATACCGTTTATTCCAGTGAAATCAGCCGGGAAAAATCAGGCGTTACGTTTTGTGTTTAAAGGTGAAACGCAGCCTGCGATGAAAATGTGGCTGATGGAAGGCGAAAGCTGCGGCGTTGGCGATTATCAAAGTACCATGGCGCAGGTATGTGCTGCGCAAATCCGCGACTGGCTACAAGCCGGACAGCGGGGCGAAGCGTTGCTGATGAACGGCGACGACGCGCGTCCGGTGCGTGCTTCGGACATCAGTGTGCTGGTGCGCAGCCGCCAGGAGGCCGCTCAGGTGCGCGATGCCTTAACGCTGCTGGAAATCCCTTCCGTTTACCTTTCGAACCGCGACAGTGTTTTTGAAACTCTGGAAGCGCAGGAGATGCTTTGGCTGTTGCAGGCGGTGATGACACCAGAACGTGAGAACACCCTGCGCAGTGCGCTGGCAACGTCAATGATGGGGCTGAATGCGCTGGATATTGAAACGCTGAATAATGACGAACATGCGTGGGATGCGGTAGTCGAAGAGTTCGATGGTTATCGGCAAATCTGGCGCAAACGTGGCGTTATGCCGATGCTGCGGGCGCTGATGTCGGCGCGTAACATTGCAGAAAACTTGCTGGCAACAGCAGGCGGTGAGCGGCGTCTTACCGATATCTTGCATATCAGCGAATTGCTACAAGAAGCCGGAACGCAGCTGGAAAGTGAACATGCGCTGGTACGCTGGTTATCGCAACATATCCTCGAGCCAGACAGTAATGCCTCCAGCCAACAAATGCGTCTCGAAAGTGATAAACATCTGGTGCAGATTGTCACGATCCACAAATCGAAAGGGCTGGAATATCCATTGGTCTGGCTGCCGTTTATCACCAATTTCCGCGTCCAGGATCAGGCGTTTTATCACGATCGCCACTCGTTTGAGGCTGTTCTGGATCTTAATGCTGCGCCAGAAAGCGTCGACCTCGCGGAGGCCGAACGTCTGGCGGAAGATCTGCGTTTGCTTTACGTTGCGCTGACGCGTTCGGTTTGGCATTGCAGTCTCGGCGTTGCACCGCTGGTGCGCCGTCGTGGCGATAAAAAAGGTGACACCGACGTCCACCAAAGTGCGCTCGGGCGTTTGCTGCAAAAAGGGGAACCGCAAGATGCGGCAGGGCTTCGCACCTGTATTGAAGCGTTATGCGATGATGATATTGCCTGGCAAACGGCACAAACTGGTGATAACCAGCCCTGGCAGGTTAATGATGCTTTAACTGCAGAACTGAATGCGAGGACGCTACAACGATTGCCCGGCGATAACTGGCGTGTCACCAGCTACTCCGGTTTGCAGCAGCGTGGTCACGGTATCGCTCAGGATCTGATGCCACGGCTGGATGTTGATGCCGCAGGCGTGGTCAGCGTCGTTGAAGAACCGACGTTAACACCGCATCAGTTCCCGCGCGGTGCGTCACCAGGGACATTCTTGCACAGTTTGTTTGAAGACCTCGATTTTACCCAGCCGGTTGACCCGAACTGGGTACAGGAAAAACTGGAACTCGGCGGCTTTGAATCGCAGTGGGAACCAGTGTTGACCGAGTGGATCACGGCTGTCCTCCAGGCACCTCTCAATGAAACGGGTGTTAGCCTGAATCAGCTTTCCGACCGCGATAAACAGGTGGAGATGGAGTTTTACCTGCCGATTAGTGAACCGCTCATCGCCAGCCAGCTTGATGCACTAATTCGCCAGTTTGATCCGCTATCCGCTGGCTGCCCGCCGCTGGAGTTCATGCAGGTACGCGGCATGTTAAAAGGCTTTATCGACCTGGTATTCCGCCACGAAGGGCGTTATTACCTGCTCGACTATAAATCCAACTGGCTGGGTGAAGACAGTTCGGCTTATACCCAACAGGCTATGGCAGCGGCGATGCAGGCACACCGCTATGATCTGCAATATCAGCTTTATACCCTGGCGCTGCATCGTTATCTGCGCCATCGCATTGCTGATTACGACTATGATCGTCACTTTGGCGGCGTTATCTATCTGTTCCTGCGTGGCGTTGATAAAGAACATCCGCAACAAGGGATTTACACAACCCGACCCAACGCCGGGTTGATTGACCTGATGGATGAGATGTTTGCCGGTATGACCCTGGAGGAGGCGTAATGAAATTGCAAAAGCAATTACTGGAAGCTGTGGAGCACAAACAGCTACGCCCGCTGGATGTGCAATTTGCCCTGACCGTGGCGGGAGATGAACATCCTGCCGTCACCCTCGCGGCAGCCCTGTTAAGCCACGACGCCGGGGAAGGGCATGTCTGTTTACCGCTCTCACGACTGGAAAATAACGAGGAGTCACATCCGCTGTTAGCAACCTGCGTCAGCGAAATCGGTGAGTTACAAAATTGGGAAGAATGCTTGCTGGCTTCACAAGCGGTCAGCCGGGGAGATGAACCAACGCCGATGATCCTCTGTGGTGATCGTCTTTATTTGAATCGCATGTGGTGTAACGAGCGCACAGTGGCACGCTTTTTCAACGAAGTGAATCATGCCATTGAGGTTGATGAAGCTCTACTGGCGCAAACCCTGGACAAACTTTTTCCAGTAAGCGATGAAATTAACTGGCAAAAAGTGGCGGCGGCAGTGGCGCTGACGCGGCGGATCTCGGTGATTTCCGGCGGCCCTGGCACCGGTAAAACGACCACCGTAGCGAAGTTGCTGGCAGCGTTAATTCAAATGGCAGACGGCGAACGCTGCCGTATCCGTCTGGCTGCACCAACGGGTAAAGCTGCCGCGCGCTTAACCGAATCTCTCGGCAAGGCTTTGCGCCAGTTACCGCTGACCGATGAACAAAAGAAACGCATTCCGGAAGATGCCAGCACTTTGCACCGATTGCTGGGTGCGCAGCCGGGTAGCCAGCGTTTACGTCATCATGCCGGTAACCCGCTGCATCTTGATGTGCTGGTGGTAGATGAAGCGTCAATGATCGATCTGCCTATGATGTCGAGACTGATCGACGCCTTGCCCGATCATGCGCGAGTGATCTTTCTCGGCGATCGTGATCAACTAGCCTCGGTTGAGGCTGGGGCTGTGCTGGGCGATATCTGCGCTTATGCCAATGCGGGCTTTACCGCAGAGCGTGCCGGGCAGCTAAGCCGCCTGACGGGAAGCCACGTCCCGGCGGGAAGCGGTACGGAAGCGGCATCTTTGCGCGACAGTCTCTGCCTGCTGCAAAAAAGCTATCGTTTCGGCAGCGATTCTGGCATTGGTCAGTTAGCTGCGGCGATCAACCGTGGTGATAAAACGGCAGTGAAAACCGTTTTTCAGCAGGATTTTACTGATATCGAAAAACGGCTTTTACAGAGCGGCGAAGACTATATTGCGATGCTTGAGGAGGCTCTTGCGGGTTACGGGCGTTATCTGGATCTGCTTCAGGCACGTGCCGAGCCGGATTTAATCATTCAGGCGTTCAATGAGTACCAGCTTTTGTGCGCCCTGCGGGAAGGGCCGTTTGGCGTGGCTGGACTGAATGAGCGAATTGAGCAGTTTATGCAACAGAAGCGCAAAATTCATCGTCATCCGCACTCTCGTTGGTACGAAGGCCGACCAGTGATGATTGCCCGTAATGACAGCGCGCTTGGGTTGTTTAATGGCGATATCGGTATTGCGCTGGATCGCGGGCAGGGGACGCGCGTCTGGTTTGCGATGCCGGATGGCAATATTAAGTCTGTGCAACCGAGCCGCCTGCCAGAACACGAAACCACGTGGGCGATGACGGTACATAAATCGCAGGGATCGGAGTTTGACCATGCGGCGTTGATTTTACCGAGCCAACGCACGCCAGTTGTAACGCGAGAGCTGGTTTACACTGCGGTGACCCGCGCGCGTCGCCGTCTGTCGTTGTATGCCGATGAGCGCATATTAAGTGCGGCAATCGCCACTCGTACTGAGCGGCGCAGTGGTCTGGCGGCGTTGTTTAGTTCGCGGGAATAAACGTGATTGCCTGATGCGATGCATGCGCGTCCTGTCATGCCTCCGGGCATTGCGCATATGCGCATCTGGCGATTTCCGTCGCTTACCCTAAATCCGCCATCAACACCTTTGATTTGATGTAGGTCGGATAAGGCGTTCACGCCGCATCCGACGATGAGCGTCAATACCTGATGCGATGCTAGCGTGTTTATCATGCCTCCAGGCATTGCGCATGTCGCATCTGGCGATTTCCACCACTTACCCCAAATCCGCCATCAACACTTTGGATTTACGCTGGTAGTTGTACAACTGCTTTTTGCTCTCGGGCAGTAAATCAATATCCACCGGGGTAAATCCACGTTCCTGGAACCAGTGAATACTGCGCGTGGTCAGTACAAACAATTTGCTTAATCCGCTTTGCTTCGCCTGAGCGGCAATGCGCTCCAGCAAAACCTCGCCCCTTGATGAGCTGCGGTAATCCGGGTGAACGGCCACACAGGCCATTTCCCCAATCTTCTCTTCCGGGAACGGATAGAGTGCTGCGCAGGCAATAGTCGTGTTATCGCGCTGAATAATAGTGAATTTGTCGATTTCCATCTCCAGTTGCTCGCGAGAACGGCGTACCAGAATACCTTGCTGCTCCAGTGGGCGAATCAACTCCAGAATGCCGCCAATATCGTTGATTGTTGCGCGACGAATTTGCTCGGCGCTTTCCATCACAATCTGCGTACCGATACCGTCACGTGAGAACAACTCTTGCAACAGCGCGCCATCTTCCTGGTAACTAATTAAATGACAGCGACGTACGCCGCTGCGGCAGGCTTTCACCGCACCACGCAAAAAGCGCACCGTACCGGAGTTGTAATCGCCTTTCTCTTCCTGAGCTTCTACCCGCGCTTGTGCTTCGTTAGGGAAAAGCTCGGAGACAATATCGCCGTCGTCATTAGTGACGCCCTGTGAAGAGCAAAAACCAATCATCTTTTCAGCTTTCAGTTTGATGGCCAGTTGAGTGGCGATCTCTTCCGAGGTCAGATTAAAGCTCTCGCCAGTGACTGAAACCGCGACCGGCCCCAGCAGCACTATCGCACCGCTGTCCAGTTGACGATGAATCGCATCTTCGTCAATCCGCCGGATACGCCCGCTATGGCAGTAATCCACACCGTCATCCACGCCCAGCGGCTGGGCAATAATAAAATTGCCACTGACGACGTTGATATGCGCGCCCTGCAGCGGCGTGTTATTGAGACTCATCGACAGGCGAGCAGTAATGTCCAGTTGCAATGTTCCCGCAGCCTGCTTCACCAGTTCTAGTGTTTTGGCGTCGGTCACGCGTATATTTTTGTGATATAGCGGTTCGTGGTGATGCGCTGCCAGATTCGCATCGATCTGCGGGCGCGCTCCATAGACCACGACCAGACGGATGCCGAGGCTGTGCAGCAACCCGATATCATTAACGATACTGGAGAAATTCTCATGCTCAATGGCTTCACCGCCGAGCATGATGACAAACGTTTTTCCCCGGTGGGTATTGATATAAGGAACCGAATGGCGGAATCCCTCGACCAACTCGGTTTTACGTTCCTTCACCACGGCACACCTCTTTGCATGATTATTCGTAATTATTGTATTTTTATTCTGTTTTTTCACTGGGTGCAAGTGCAAATTTTACGCATGAGCAACTTTTTTATCAGTAATGCCGTGAATATAAAAAGAATGTTTACCGTTTATTAGATGACAGATTATGCGTCTTTCGCTAAAGTTTCCGGTCAAATTAGTCGTTTATTTGTTACACAGCTTAGATTTTTTTGCTCGGGAGATGCATGTCGGGATCCAACACAGCAATCAGCCGTCGTCGTTTACTGCAAGGCGCGGGTGCCATGTGGCTATTGAGCGTAAGTCAGGTCAGTCTGGCTGCGGTCAGCCAGGTCGTGGCGGTGCGCGTCTGGCCTGCGTCCAGCTACACCCGTGTGACGGTAGAATCTAATCGTCAGCTGAAATATAAGCAGTTCGCGTTGAGTAACCCTGAACGCGTGGTGGTGGATATCGAAGATGTAAACCTGAACTCAGTGCTCAAGGGGATGGCGGCACAAATTCGTGCTGATGACCCGTTCATCAAGTCGGCGCGCGTCGGGCAGTTTGACCCGCAAACCGTGCGGATGGTTTTTGAGTTAAAGCAAAACGTAAAACCGCAGCTGTTTGCCCTTGCTCCGGTCGCCGGGTTTAAAGAGCGTCTGGTGATGGATCTCTATCCTGCCAATGCTCAGGACATGCAGGACCCGCTGCTGGCGCTGCTGGAGGATTACAATAAAGGCGATCTCGAAAAGCAGGTGCCGCCTGCGCAGAGTGGCCCGCAGCCAGGCAAAGCAGGGCGCGATCGTCCGATTGTCATTATGCTTGACCCTGGCCATGGCGGCGAAGACTCCGGTGCGGTGGGGAAATACAAAACGCGTGAAAAAGATGTGGTATTGCAAATTGCCCGCCGTTTGCGCTCTCTGATTGAGAAAGAGGGCAATATGAAAGTTTACATGACCCGTAATGAAGACATCTTCATTCCGTTGCAAGTGCGCGTAGCAAAAGCACAGAAACAGCGTGCTGACTTGTTTGTCTCTATTCATGCCGATGCCTTTACCAGTCGCCAGCCGAGCGGTTCCTCTGTGTTTGCGCTCTCTACCAAAGGTGCAACCAGTACCGCGGCAAAATATCTGGCGCAAACTCAGAACGCCTCGGACTTGATTGGTGGCGTGAGTAAGAGCGGCGACCGTTATGTCGACCATACTATGTTCGATATGGTGCAGTCGCTGACCATTGCCGACAGTCTGAAGTTTGGTAAAGCTGTGTTGAATAAGCTCGGTAAAATCAACAAGCTGCATAAAAATCAGGTTGAACAAGCCGGGTTTGCCGTGCTGAAAGCGCCTGATATACCCTCCATTTTGGTCGAAACGGCGTTTATCAGTAACGTTGAGGAAGAACGTAAACTGAAAACGGCAACCTTCCAGCAGGAAGTTGCGGAATCAATCCTCGCAGGGATAAAAGCGTATTTTGCCGATGGGGCGACGCTGGCGAGAAGGGGATAATGTTTTTATTTATTCAATGAATTTATATTTCGTTGAATAGATAATATTTACCTGAATATTAGACGTTGGTTTTGTGACTGATGTCGAATATTTGAATGTCGGCTTGAAAAATAAGCCGACCATCTCTTTAATTAAGCACAATTCCGTGTAATGTATATGCATTAGTTAATCATCTTGTAACTGTTAAATCAGGCAAGGCAATGTTTGAAGTAATTATTACTTCTGACGTGCCTTGCCTTTTTTTTTGGAGCTATGGAATGATCATCGAAAAAGTCATGAACAATAATTGTGTACAGGCATCGATGAATGGACAGGAGGTTATCATTTCTGGGCCTGGCGTCGGTTACAACAAAAAATATGGAATGTCGGTCCCTGAGCATCCGGCTAACCGGATTTTTTATGTCAGAAATGAACAAAAAAATAAACTCTACAAATTGATTGAACATGTGGATATTGAGTATGTTTTTGTTGCCGAAAAAATAGTGCAATATGCGGAGAACAATCTCGAAAAAAATCTCAATCCATCGCTACTATTGATTCTTGCTGATCATATTTCGAATGCAATATCCCGAGTCGCTTCAGGCATACAAATTAATAATGTTTTCCTTGATGAAATCAAAGCGTTGTACAAAGCAGAGTATGCGATAAGTCGCGATGCATTAACTATCATTAATGAGCAATTCAGCGTTCAACTTCCTGATGATGAGATTGGTTTTATAGCATTGCATATTTTAAATAATTATGAAAATTCAGTTGATTATGAATCAGTACGGATTATTGAGTTGTCGCAAATAATCACGGGGCTTATTGAAGTTGTTTATAACAGAAAGGTGGACAGAAGTTCATTTAATTATTCCAGGTTCATGATACACCTTAAATATTTTTCAAGTCGCGTATTATGCAATGAAAAAATAAAACAGAAAGATATTGGTGATCTCTATGAACAGTTTCTTGAGAAAGACATTCTGTTACAGCGCGCAATTCATGAAATTGAAAGGTATTTGTACGCCACTTTTAAATATGAATTGATTTTGGAAGAAAAACTATATCTCTCTATTCGCACCAAAGTATTAATGGACTGATTATATATAACATTTATATGAGATAACCCGCATGAAACAAAAGAAAGCCTGGAGTTTTTTTCAGAGCCTGGGAAAGGCATTTATGTATCCCATCGCTCTGCTAAGTGTATGTGGCATGATGTTAGGGCTAGGAAGTGGTTTAGCCAGCGATGATATGGCAAAATTAATTCCACTACTGGCTATTCCCGTAATTAAAACCATTCTTGATTTTATTGTTAGCCTTGGTTTGTTTGCCTTTGTCAATTTACCTGTATTGTTTGCGATAGCTATACCTCTGGGGTTATTAAAAGAGAAAGAGGATAAAGCCTATGGCGCTTTTTCTGGCTTAATTGGTTTCATGGCGATGCATCTGGGAACGAACTTTTATCTTAAACAACATGACTTATTGGTCGCTGCTGATCAAATGTCGACACATGGGCAAACCATTATTCTGGGAATCCAGTCCTACAATACCAGTGTGTTGGGTGGGATTATAGCAGGATTATTAGTCGCCAGTATGTATAAAAAGATCGTTAACTTACGTATTCCTGAATCATTAGGATTTTATAGTGGCCCACGCCTGGTGCCTATTATTACACTGATTGTGATGAGCGGATTTGGTCTGATCATCCCTTTTATCTGGCCGCCATTTTTCAATCTTTTCATGCTCATTGGCCACTGGATTTCAACTTCCGGTCCTGTTGGCTATTTTTTCTATGCAGTCGCCGAACGCGTGACGATACCTTTTGGTTTAAATCACCTGGTGACGTCAGTTTTCCGCTTTACCCCCATCGGCGGATCGGCAGTGATCGGCGGAGAAGAGTATTATGGCACCCTGAACATGTTTATGGCGTACGTCAAAGAGAATGCGGTCATTCCGCTGGATTTGGCGGGGAAAATGGAACAGGGCAAACTGATGATTCAGTATGGTCTGGCTGGTGCCGCGCTGGCGATGTATCGCACTGCTCATGCTCAAAACAGAAAAGCTATCAAAGCATTGCTTATTTCCGGGGTGCTTACAGTCATTATTGGCGGCGTCAGCGAACCGATTGAGTTTCTGTTCTTATTTGTCAGTCCACTGCTATTTGTCTTCCATGCTTTTATGAATGGATTCGCCAACATGGTCTTGCCATATATGGGCGTGAAGATGGGATTTACTGGCGATCTGATTCAATTTATTAGCTTTGGCGTATTGCGTGGCACAAGAACAGGTTGGCCAATAGCGGTGTGTGTCGAAGTGGCCTATTTCTTTATTTATTACTTTGTGTTCCGTTGGACTATTCTCAAATTTAACCTGATGACGGTAGGCCGTGAAGAGTCCAGTCCTGTCACGCTGAACGCTCATGAGGATACGGCTATAGCGGATATCCCACCGCTTGATAAATCAGAGCTGCAAGCAGCGGAGCAGATGGTTAAGGCACTTGGTGGTAAAGAGAATATTAAATCCCTGGATAATTGCGTAACTCGTTTACGTTTAACAATCGCAGATATGGGATTGATTGACGAGGCAGCAATAAAAAGAGCTGGCGGAATTGCGGTTGTTAAACTTGATCAAAATACCCTACAAGTCATTATCGGTACTAAAGTCATCGCCTTGCGTCGGGATATGGATAACTACATGGGGATATGCTGATGGATGTTTTTAATACTCCTATTTCCCGCAAAGGAACATATTGTACCCAATGGGACTTTTGCGAGGACAGATTTGGTGTAAAAGATGTATTACCATTCTCTATTTCAGATATGGATCTTCCGATACCGGAAGCTATCATCAGGGCATTAAAAAAACGTCTGGAACACCCGATTTTAGGGTACAGCCGTTGGCAGCATGATGACTATCTGAATGCGATAGTCAATTGGTATCATCAACAATATAAAACTGAAATCAAACCAGAATGGATCACCTATAGCCCAAGCGTGATGTACTCCATTGCTAAAGCAATAGAGTTATTGACATCGCATGGTGATAATATTCTCGTTTTTACACCTGTCTATAATGCATTTTTTGATATAATTAAACATAGTGAGAGAAATATTCTGACAGCCTCTTTGATTATAAAAAATGAGGGGGGCTACGCTATCAATTGGCAAGATTTTGATCTTAAGATTCAAAGCGCAAAGATGGTGTTATTATGTAATCCTCATAACCCGACAGGAACCGTCTGGTCGGAAGAAGATCTGCATAAAATCGCTGCAAGCTGTGCAAGACATAATGTCTGGTTATGTTCAGATGAAATTCACAGTGATTTTGTTTTTAATCGTAGCTTTACATCTGCGCTTAAAATAAAAAAAGAAAAAGTAGTGGTGTTTAATTCGATATCGAAGACATTTAATGTTCCCGCGCTAACAGGATCGTATATGATTTCAACTGACGATAATTTTAATCATAAGTTCAGAACGATATCAAGATATCGCGATTTTGTAAACTCCCCATCCGTACTGAATATAATTGCAACTATTATTGCCTATAACGAATGTGAGGGATGGTTAAAGTCATTAAAGGCACATATTGCCTCTAACATTCAATTCACCCAGCAGTATCTGAACGAAAATACTCCAGAATTGATCGTAAGGCCAGCTGATGGTTGCTATTTTTCGTGGATAGATTGCTCTGCTATTGGTTATCCATTTGATGAATTCTACAGTCGATTAATTCATGAAGGCAAAGTGGGCATTATGGCGGGGAATGTCTATGGAACGGAGGGGGAGGGCTACCTTCGTCTGAACCTGGCCTGCGGTCGAGAAAAATTATATATGGGGCTTACGCGTCTTGCGAGTGTAATTAAAAATATTAATCAAGGAAAATAAAAATGAACAGCACGGATCTTATCCATCTCATTAAACATTTTATGCGTAACGAACATAAAGCAGTTGAAGAAGTTATTGATTCCCCCCTTTCGGAGGTTGCAAATTTAATTAAAGTATTACAGTCTTGTCAGGGGAAAGTTGTTTTTATTGGTGTCGGTAAGTCCGGTATTATTGCCCGAAAACTCGCCGCAACATTTGCCAGCACTGGAACTCCCTCGTTTTTTGTTCACGGTACTGAAGCCGTACACGGCGATCTTGGGATGGTGGCGAAAGATGATGTTGTTATTCTTATTTCAAACAGTGGTGAGACGACAGAAATCCTGGCAACACTACCTAGTCTGAAAAAAATGGGTAATTATTTGATCTCCTTTACCCGCAGTCATCGCTCATCGCTTGCGATAAGTTGTGATTTATCCGTTGAAATTCCCGTAAAAAGTGAGGCGGATAATTTAGGTTTAGCGCCGTCATGCTCATCAACAGTCGTTCTGGTTGTTGGTGATGCGGTGGCGCTTGCGCTCTCCGAATTGAAAAAGTTTACTCGTGCTGATTTCGGCTTATATCATCCAGGAGGTGCGCTCGGTATTAAAGCAAACTCATAATTTTAGAATATAAAACAGTAACCGGTCACGCCATCTTTTGGGGTGGCGTTCATTGATGTGAGTGTCAGCTATGAAAAACGTTCTGGTCACCGTTCCCAGCTTTTCAGCGCGTTGTGTTTCTGCCAGCAAGCTGCTAAGAGAAAATCATTTTAACCTTATTATCAAGAATAATGTGGAGCATCTGGTTAAATCAGAATCCACAGTATTACGAGAATCTATTTGCGCAGTCATTGCCGGAAAAGATTGTTATCAAGCGGATACGTTATCGCGACTACCAGGAGTGAAAATAATATCGAGATTCGGGACAGGGATTGATAATATTGATCTTCATACGGCTCGACAATCAGGTATTGTGGTCAATAATGCTGTTGGGATTAATTCAAATGCAGTCGCGGAATTTATCATTGGTCTTATTTTTGCGAGCATGAGAAATATCCCCGGTAGCTATCATGCGATGCAAAATGGTTATTGGGGCGAGTCGCATGGCTGCGAGTTACAAGGTAAACGTATTGGCCTGCTTGGCTACGGCAATATTGGCAAAACACTGGCGAAAAGGTTATCTGGTTTTGATGTTGAGCTTTTAGCTTTTGACAAACAACCCGATTTCCAGGCCGCAGGCAAAGATGGAGTTCAGTTCGTATCAATTGAAGATATCTTTATGCAGTCTCATGTCATCATCGTTCTTTTGCCATTTTCTCCTGAGCTGGAGAACTTCATTAGTCATAAATATTTGTCGATGATGCGCAATGGTGCTCTTATCATCAACGCCGCAAGGGGAAAGTTGCTGGATGAGGGGGCTTTACTTCAGGTAATTGAAGAACGAAATGTTTTTGCAGCACTGAATGTGTTTAGCTCTGAACCGCTAGCGCAATTTAGCCCATTGCTACATGCCAGGAATATCATTACAACGCCGCATATTGCGGCCGCCACCGTTGAGTCATACCAGCAAACCGGGATATACGTTGCCAGGTCGATAATAGATTTCTTTGCAGGAAGGGAGATAAAAAACGTGCTGTGAGTTCAGCTAAGGAAGATTTCAGGTACAAAAAAACCGCAATCTGTGAAACACATTGCGGTTTATCAGCATCATAAGTGTTGGTTGCGGGGGCCGGATTTGAACCGACGACCTTCGGGTTATGAGCCCGACGAGCTACCAGGCTGCTCCACCCCGCGTCACCGTACTGCTTTACTTCATCAAATTTTGATTGGTTGCGGGGGCCGGATTTGAACCGACGACCTTCGGGTTATGAGCCCGACGAGCTACCAGGCTGCTCCACCCCGCGTCACCGTACTGCTTTACTTCATCAAATTTTAATTGGTTGCGGGGGCCGGATTTGAACCGACGACCTTCGGGTTATGAGCCCGACGAGCTACCAGGCTGCTCCACCCCGCGTCCGTGGATGCGCACTATACTCCGCTCGCGTTTTCATGCAACCTTTTTTTTACCCAGATCACGGATTTGGTATGATTTTGAGCAAAAACAAATCACTAAAGCCTGTTTTTTGTGCAAAATTTGCGTCAGGGAGAGGCTGCTCATTTCATTAAACGCGGCGGTTTGTTATCTTCATTGCGCCTTATTTTTTAAACTGAAGAAGAGAACAATGAAAGGACGTTGGGTAAAGTACCTTCTTATGGGCACGGTTGTGGCAATGCTTGCCGCCTGCTCTTCCAAACCAACCGATCGCGGACAGCAATATAAAGACGGGAAATTTACCCAGCCTTTCTCTCTGGTAAACCAGCCAGATGCCGTTGGCGCGCCAATTAACGCCGGTGATTTTGCCGAGCAAATTAACCATATCCGTACTTCGTCACCGCGTCTGTATGGCAACCAGAGTAATGTTTATAATGCGGTGCAGGAGTGGCTACGCGCAGGCGGTGATACCCGCAATATGCGTCAGTTCGGCATTGACGCCTGGCAGATGGAAGGTGCCGACAACTATGGCAACGTGCAGTTTACGGGCTATTACACGCCTGTCATTCAGGCGCGCCATACCCGTCAGGGCGAGTTCCAGTATCCTATTTACCGTATGCCGCCAAAACGTGGTCGTCTGCCGTCTCGTGCGGAGATCTACGCGGGAGCATTGAGCGATAAATACATCCTCGCTTACAGCAACTCTCTGATGGATAACTTCATTATGGATGTGCAGGGTAGCGGGTATATCGATTTTGGTGATGGCAGTCCGCTTAACTTCTTCAGCTATGCCGGAAAGAATGGTCATGCCTATCGCAGTATTGGTAAGGTGCTGATTGACCGTGGCGAAGTGAAAAAAGAAGATATGTCGATGCAGGCGATTCGTCACTGGGGTGAAACACACAGTGAAGCCGAGGTTCGCGAGCTGCTGGAACAGAACCCGTCTTTCGTCTTCTTTAAACCGCAATCTTTTGCTCCGGTGAAAGGGGCAAGTGCGGTGCCGCTGGTTGGTCGCGCTTCAGTTGCGTCCGATCGTTCCATTATCCCACCTGGTACAACCTTACTGGCAGAAGTGCCGCTGCTGGATAATAACGGCAAATTTAACGGTCAGTACGAACTACGGCTGATGGTGGCGCTGGATGTCGGTGGTGCAATCAAAGGCCAACACTTCGATATTTATCAAGGTATCGGGCCGGAAGCCGGACACCGCGCAGGTTGGTACAACCACTATGGACGTGTTTGGGTGCTGAAAACCGCCCCGGGCGCAGGTAACGTCTTTAGCGGCTGATGTGTTATTCTGTATACCGTTTTGACGGATACGACAGGGTGAGGGATAACCTCGCCCTTTTTAATTCTGAGGTGCTATGTCTGTGGTAATTAGTGATGCATGGCGTCAGCGTTTTGGTGGCACTGCGCGTCTGTATGGTGAAAAAGCGTTGCAACTGTTTGCTGATGCGCATATTTGTGTGGTCGGTATCGGTGGCGTTGGTTCCTGGGCGGCGGAAGCGTTGGCGCGCACGGGTATTGGCGCAATCACACTTATCGATATGGATGATGTGTGCGTCACTAATACCAATCGGCAAATTCACGCGCTGCGCGATAACGTCGGGCTGGCTAAAGCGGAAGTCATGGCCGAACGTATTCGCCAGATTAACCCAGAGTGCCGTGTAACGGTGGTGGATGACTTCGTAACGGTGGATAACGTAGCACAATATATGAGTGCCGGTTATTCGTACGTGATTGATGCCATTGATAGTGTGCGACCCAAGGCGGCGCTGATTGCTTATTGTCGTCGCAATAAAATCCCTCTGGTCACGACTGGTGGTGCTGGTGGGCAGATTGATCCGACGCAGATTCAGGTTACCGATCTGGCTAAAACGATTCAGGACCCGCTGGCGGCGAAGTTGCGCGAGCGCCTGAAAAGCGATTTTGGTGTAGTGAAAAACAGCAAAGGTAAGCTCGGCGTGGATTGCGTGTTCTCTACCGAAGCGCTGGTGTACCCGCAGTCAGACGGTACGGTGTGCGCGATGAAAGCCACGGCAGAAGGGCCGAAGCGGATGGATTGTGCATCTGGATTTGGCGCGGCGACGATGGTGACCGCCACCTTTGGTTTTGTTGCGGTTTCTCATGCGTTGAAGAAGATGATGGCGAAAGCTGCGCGTCAGGGGTAAACAATCAGGTCGGATGCGACGTGAACGTCTTATCCGACCTGGTTTTGCGCTTAACCCTGCTTCGCCGCCGCGATAATCGCCTCACTTAACGCATTCAACCCCTGGCTGCGTGAGGCGCTAAGCTGCGCACGCAATCCCAGCTCATCAAACAATGCCAGCGGCGACTGAGCCTGCAATTCGGCGGCGGTTTTCCCCTCAACGGCAGTCAACAACACTGCCAGCAGGCCGCGCACAATGCGTCCTTCGCTGTCGCCAAAGAAATGCATCGTGCCGTTTTCAGCCACGGTATACCCCAGCCAGACGCGGTTTTCGCATCCGGCAATCTCTTTAGCCTGCGCTTTTAACTCGTCTGGCAAAGCAGGAAGCTGTTTCCCCAACATAATCAGCTGGCGATATTTGTCTTCCCATTGCGTCAGTGGCGCGAAAGTATCGCGTAACGTCTCTATGGTAACGGTTGTGCCGAACGGATGTCCGGCGAATTGCGGGTTTGTCATTAATCCACCAATAATTCCAGCGCGCGGTCAACGGCATTCACCAGCGCATCCACATCACTCTTTGTATTATATGGCGCAAAAGAGGCGCGCAGTGTGCCGGTTACGCCTAATTCTGCCAATAGCGGCTGAGCGCAATGCTGCCCGGCCCGCAGGGCAATGCCGTACTCCGCCAGCAGCGTCACCATATCGCTGTGATGAACGCCAGCAAAATCAAAGGCTAGCAGGCTGGAATCCTGGCTGCGGAATGAACGAAAGCCTGGACGTTTCGTCAGCGCATCTTCCGCCAGCGTTGCTAAGCTACGGCTCCAGCTTTCGGCCTGGTTGATATCGTAATCTGCCAGCCATTCCAGCGCCGCGCTTAATCCTATGACACCAGCGACATTTGGCGTTCCTGCTTCCAGTTTCCACGGCGCAGATTGAGTGATGAAGCCGTCAAAACTCACTTCGTGAACCATTTTGCCGCCGCCCAGCCAGGGCGACATTGCTTCCAGCAGTTCTGGTTTGCCGTAAAGTACGCCTATCCCTGTCGGGCCATACAGTTTGTGACCAGAGAAAGCGTAAAAATCAATATCCAGTTGCTGAACATCTGCGGGGAAATGCACCGCCCCCTGAGCACCATCAACCATCACCACCATCCCGGCTGAATGAGCAAAGGTAATCGCTCGTGCCAGATCCGGGCAACCGCCAGTGACGTTAGACATCTGGCCCAACGCCAGAATCCGACTATGGGGAGTAATCAGTTCAGGCAACAAATCGATATCTGGCAACCGCTGCGCATTAAGCGGCAATTTCACCACTTTGGCTCCGGTTTGTTGGGCGACCATCAGCCAGGGGACGAGGTTGGCGTGATGCTCTGCCACACTGACAATAATTTCATCGCCCGGTTGCAGACGCGGACGGGCATAGCATTGCGCCACCATGTTGATGGATTCAGTGGTGCCGCGCGTCCAGACGATAGTTTTGTCATCTGGTGCATTCAGTAATAGCGCCACTTTTTCCCGTGCAGCTTCGTAACGCGCGGTCAGGCGTTGGGCCTCGGCAAACTGGCTACGATGGACGTTTCCGGCGCTCAGGCTGTAAAACTGTCGGGTTGCTTCAACCACGGCTTCAGGTTTAAGCGCGGTCGCGGCACTGTCGAGATAGACGCCCGCATCCTGTAGCGCGGGAAACTGGGCGCGAAATTGCGCGGGATTAAAAACGTTCATGGTACTCCTCGGCTTGATGCACCGATCGTGACGCAAAATTCACTTTGATACAAGGAGAGTGCTAACCATCAGAATTATCTGGATATCCTGGCGAAGCCGCGTAAGTAACATATGCTAAATAGTGTTAGGCGTTAATTTTAGCCTGTTAATCAATACTATTAAGATTTATTAATCGCTTTAAGGAGAAGATGATGAAAAAGACTGCCGCAATTATTTCTGCCTGTATGCTGACTTTTGCCCTGAGCGCCTGTTCCGGTTCGAACTATGTGATGCACACCAATGACGGACGTACCATCGTCTCTGACGGCAAACCACAGACTGATAACGATACCGGTATGATTTCGTATAAAGACGCTAATGGCAACAAACAGCAGATCAACCGTACCGACGTGAAAGAGATGGTCGAACTGGATCAGTAATTCGCGATCGCAAGGTAAAAAAAAGCACCGCAATTAGGCGGTGCTACATTAATCACTATGGACAGACAGGGTAAATGTACAGGAAGTGAAAAAAGGTAGCTTTGCTACCATGGTCTGAATCGCAGACCAATTGCAAACACAACAACACAACATCACAACCGTAAGCCAAAAGTTCACCAGAACACGCATTCCGATAAAACTTTTCGTTCCGGCTCAGGAAGTGCCGCCACTATAGGTATTTGCTGGTAGAAGCTCAACGGACAATTTATAATGGCTCAGATTAAAAAAACTAATAGGTTACACAGAGTGATCTAATTGTTAAATTCATTTAACATCAAAGTTTAAAAGCCATGTCTAAACGATTACCACCGCTAAATGCCTTACGAGTTTTTGATGCCGCAGCACGCCATTTAAGTTTCACTCGCGCAGCAGAAGAGCTTTTTGTGACTCAGGCCGCAGTAAGTCATCAAATCAAGTCTCTTGAGGATTTTCTGGGGCTAAAACTGTTCCGCCGCCGTAATCGTTCACTCCTGCTGACCGAGGAAGGGCAAAGCTATTTCCTCGATATCAAAGAGATATTTTCGCAATTAACCGAAGCGACACGTAAACTCCAGGCCCGTAGCGCCAAGGGGGCGTTGACGGTCAGTTTACTCCCCAGTTTCGCCATTCATTGGTTGGTTCCACGACTTTCCAGCTTTAATTCAGCTTATCCGGGAATTGACGTTCGCATCCAGGCGGTTGATCGTCAGGAAGATAAGTTGGCGGATGATGTTGACGTGGCGATATTCTATGGTCGGGGCAACTGGCCGGGACTACGGGTGGAAAAACTTTACGCCGAATATTTATTGCCGGTGTGTTCGCCGCTACTGCTGACAGGCGATAAACCCTTGAAGACCCCGGAAGACTTGGCTAAACATACGTTATTACATGATGCGTCTCGCCGTGACTGGCAGACATATACTCGCCAATTGGGGTTAAATCATATCAACGTTCAGCAAGGACCAATATTTAGTCATAGCGCCATGGTGCTGCAAGCGGCTATCCACGGGCAGGGAGTGGCGCTAGCGAATAACGTGATGGCGCAATCTGAAATTGAAGCCGGACGTCTTGTTTGCCCGTTTAATGATGTTCTGGTCAGTAAAAACGCTTTTTATCTGGTTTGTCATGACAGCCAGGCAGAACTGGGTAAAATAGCCGCCTTTCGCCAATGGATCCTGGCGAAAGCCGCTGCTGAACAAGAAAAATTCCGCTTTCGTTATGAACAATAATTTACGTAGGGTACGACCATGACCAGCCGTTTTATGCTGATTTTTGCCGCCATTAGCGGCTTCATTTTTGTGGCTCTGGGCGCTTTTGGCGCGCATGTGTTAAGTAAAACCATGGGGGCCGTTGAGATGGGCTGGATCCAGACCGGTCTCGAATACCAGGCGTTCCATACGCTGGCGATCTTAGGTCTGGCGGTGGCAATGCAGCGTCGCATCAGTATCTGGTTTTACTGGAGTAGCGTTTTCCTTGCGTTAGGCACGGTGCTGTTCAGCGGCAGCCTTTATTGCCTGGCGCTGTCCCATCTGCGTTTGTGGGCATTTGTCACACCGGTTGGCGGCGTGAGCTTCCTCGCGGGCTGGGCGTTAATGTTAGTTGGTGCTATCCGTTTAAAGCGCAAGGGCGTAAGTCATGAATAAGGTTGTATTGCTGTGCCGTCCGGGCTTTGAAAAAGAGTGCGCCGCAGAAATTACCGATAAAGCCGGCCAGCGGGAAATTTTCGGTTTTGCCCGCGTGAAAGAGAATGCGGGTTATGTCATTTATGAATGTTATCAACCTGATGATGGCGATAAGTTAATCCGTGAGCTGCCGTTCAGTTCATTAATTTTTGCCCGCCAGTGGTTTGTGGTCGGGGAACTCCTGCAGCATTTGCCGCCAGAAGATCGTATTACCCCCATTGTCGGCATGTTACAGGGCGTAGTAGAGAAGGGCGGTGAACTGCGTGTTGAAGTTGCCGATACCAACGAAAGCAAAGAGTTGCTGAAATTCTGCCGTAAATTCACCGTGCCGCTACGCGCTGCCTTGCGCGATGCCGGGGTGCTGGCGAACTATGAAACGCCGAAGCGTCCGGTTGTGCATGTATTCTTTATTGCACCAGGTTGCTGCTATACCGGTTACTCATACAGCAACAATAATTCGCCGTTCTATATGGGCATTCCGCGCCTGAAATTTCCGGCAGATGCGCCGAGTCGTTCCACGCTCAAACTGGAAGAGGCATTTCATGTGTTTATTCCGGCGGATGAGTGGGATGAACGTCTGGCGAACGGGATGTGGGCGGTGGATTTAG
Organism: Escherichia sp. KS167_9B; assembly: GCF_030295215.1. NCBI lineage: Bacteria > Pseudomonadati > Pseudomonadota > Gammaproteobacteria > Enterobacterales > Enterobacteriaceae > Escherichia > Escherichia sp. KS167_9B. The sequence goes on along the minus strand of NZ_AP025754.1, from coordinate 3,404,620 downwards.
GCGCTTGCCCAGGCGGCTGGACCTACCAACTGGTGAAGCGCAACATGTGGGTTTATTCCGTCGACAACGGCCCGATGGCGCAAAGTCTGATGGATACCGGACAGGTGACGTGGCTGCGGGAAGACGGTTTCAAATTCCGTCCGACACGCAGCAATATCTCCTGGATGGTATGCGATATGGTTGAAAAACCGGCGAAAGTTGCGGCATTGATGGCGCAGTGGCTGGTTAATGGCTGGTGCCGTGAAACCATTTTCAACCTCAAACTGCCGATGAAAAAACGCTACGAAGAAGTGTCACATAATCTGGCGTATATTCAGGCACAGCTTGATGAACATGGCATAAATGCTCAGATTCAGGCGCGACAGTTGTATCACGATCGTGAAGAAGTGACGGTGCATGTCCGCCGCATCTGGGCTGCGGTGGGAGGCCGTCGCGACGAGCGATAACAGGCAAGGCCGGGGCGTCGTCTCCGGCCTGCTACCCTTTCCGTCAGGCTGTTACCAAAGAAGCCGCAACCTGGCGCTCATCAGAAATAATGTGCGTGACCTCATCCAGATGCCCGATGCGGGCTTCCCCTGAACGATTAAATTTACTTTTATCAATCAATAACAACGATTGCGCGGCACGTTTTAATAGCATCGATTTGTAATCAGCGTTGATGGCATTGGAGTCCCACAGTGCACCGCTGCTATCGATCCCTTCACAAGAAAAAATAAACAGATCGATTTCCAGCGATTTAAGTTGGGAAATCAGCGAGGGATTGACGTAACAGCCATATTTGCGCTCAAGTGTGCCGCCGGAACTGATCAGTTGAATGCGTTCACGTTTACCGAGTTCATGGCAAATCGGATGGCTATTGGTGAAGACCTGAATGTCGATGTCAGGCAACTGGCGTGCCAGATACCAGCAAGTTGAACTGGCGTCTAAGGCTATCACCATCCCTTCTTCAATCCACGCGAGCGCTTCGCGCGCGATATCTGCTTTATGCGCATAATGGCTTTTCAGCCGGATGTGAAAGGGATCGCCACTGTCTTGATTTTGACGGTGGATATATTTAGCGCGCCCATGATTGCGCAGAATTTTACCCTGCGTCTGTAATTCATTGAGATCGCGACGAATGGTTTCTTTACTGACCTTTAGCTGTTCAGAGAGAGCTTCCGTGGTCAGGCTGGTATGGTTCAGCAGCAGGTCGACTATCGCTTGCTGGCGTGCCGCTTTCATATTTTTCACCCCATCATTCGATAACCGCCCGCGTCATGCGGGCGTACCGGTATGAGATTACGGTGTTACCCCTTTTTTTAAAAGAATATTCCCGTACTTCGCTCGTTCGCCTGTGATAACGATCGCAAAGGCTTTTTGCGCCCGCTCATAAAACGCAAAACGATTGATGCGGATGATGTCAGGACAGGGGGCTTGTAGTGAAAGCGCATTACGATAACGTCGTTCTACTTCAGGATCGAGAGTGTCACCTTCTACCGCCGCCATCATCACCAGCGGCGGTGCATAACTGTCCAGTTCAAATAACGGGATAATCGCCTGGAGTAAGTCGCTCACCAACAGGCCATCAGCACGGATCACCTGCGGTCCCATCGAATGGGCGGGAAAGTGAGCATCGGAAAAAATAATTTCATCTCCATGTCCCATCTCTGCCAGCACTTTCAATAGTTCGGGAGAAATTAACGGCGAAATTGTTTTCAGCATTTCACACTTCCTCTATAAATTCAGGTTCAGTTTGTGGGTAGAAATAACGGTACTGATAATGAATCTGCGCGCGAGCTTCTTCCGGGCTGTTAAATTCCCCTACGCCATACCAACCGAACAGCGCAGCTCCTGCGACGGTCGTTTCGGCGTCGTCGAGAACTTTTACCGGAATATCAAGCATATTGGCTTTAATCTGATTCCACAATGTGTTGCGACTTCCTCCACCTACTAACAATAATTCAGAGGCTTTAAAGTGCCCGATTTTTTCCAGCATCTGTAGATTGCGCTGTAATTGCGCGGTTAACCCTTCCAGCGCCGCGCGATAGAAATGTCCGCGCGTGGTATTGAGCGTCACTCCTTGCCAGCCAGCGTTCTGACACGACAATAAATCACACTGCATTTTCACGCCATCCGCGCCAGGCGCGATCAGACGAGCCTCTTCAATCAACATTTGCCAGGGCGTTTCAGCAGTCCAGAACAGTTTTCTCACCCATTCCAGCACGCCGGATGCCAGCCATTGCATACCTGGGTTATACAACCCTGCCTGACTATCCAGTTCGCAGGTCGAACCGGCGTACTGACTTAACAGCGAAGTATCAACCTGGGCGCTACGGACCATTAAAATTTCCCATGTACCGGAAGAGAGCACGGGTTCATTTTGTTCGGCACCAGCGCCAAAAAGGGCGAACTGGGTATCGTGACCTGCGGAAATCACCGGTATGCCAACGGGTAAGCCGAGCATTGCTGCGGCGCTGTTCTGTAACGTACCAATCTGTTCACCCGCTTCCACCAGACGAGGGAAGAGTCGGCGCGGAATACCGGTGGCTTGTAAAATTTGCGGACTGAAATCGCGTTGCTGGATATCCAGCATCTGGCTGGTTCCGGCCATCGTGATATCAGTAGTGAATTCGCCGGTTAAACGGTGGTTAATCAGCGACGAAATAAAGAGCCAGGCGTGCGCGCGTTCCAGCAGTTGTGGATGATTTTCTTTCAACCACACCAATTTATATAACGTATTGAAACTAAAGGCTCCGACGCCAGAAATAGCCTGCAACTGCTGTGCGGAGATCAACCGTTCAATATTGTCCATTACCGCTGCTGTTCGCGGACATTTCCAGCTAATGATCGGATAGAGCAGATTGCCTTGCTTATCTACCAGAGCGCCATCCACACCAAAGGTGGTGACGGCGATACCGCGGATGTGGCATTCAGTCAGTTCACTATTGATTTGCCGACAGCAATCAGCAAAGCGTTGCAAAATGGCGTCTAAAGACCACTGGTGCCAGGTGTTGTTTTCCATCGCGATATCGCTGGCATTAGGCGTTGAGGCGCGGGCAACAATTTTTCCCTGCCGATTAACCGCGATGGCCCTGACATTGGTCGCGCCACAGTCGAGTACCAGGATAACTTCTTGTTTCATAATCGCTCCTGCAATATAGCCGGATAACATTGCTTATCCGGCTAACCACTCTTGCTTGTTCAGGCCCGGAAGCCGGGGCGACCGGGCATCACATCAGGGAGTAATGTATTAACGCTTGTACAACGGGCCGTAGTTCTGGCAAGCGCGGTAATCCTGGCCTTCAATATCCATGCCGTGCGCGGCCCAGGCAGAAGGACGATACACTTTGGTCTCTTCAACGTTATGCATACATACCGGGATACGCAGCATGGAGGCGAGAGTGATAAAGTCAGCGCCAACGTGGCCGATGGTCAGAACCCCGTGGTTAGCGCCCCAGTTCGCCATTACCGAGTACACATCCGTAAACGGCCCTTTACCGGTGAGGCGCGGTGCAAACCAGGTGGTTGGCCAGGTTGAGTTGGTGCGTTTGTTGAGGATGTCATGCACATCCTTCGGTAACTCAACGCTCCAGCCTTCCGCGATTTGCAGTACCGGTCCCAGGCCTTTGATGATGTTGACACGGGTCATGGTGAACGGGACACCGCCTTCAGTAAGGAAGCGGGAAGAGTAACCACCGCCACGGAAATATTCGTGGATAGCCGGGCACCATTCGGTCGCGGCGAGGCAAGCGTCAGCCTCTTGCTGAGAGATTTCCCAGTGCGGCTTCATCGTCGGTTTACCTTCGCTGTCGCGTTGTTTACAGGATCCGTCCAGCGCAGCAGAACCGGAGTTGATCAAGTGGATGATGCCGTGTTCTGCCAGTCCGTCCAGTTTATGCCCCGTTACTCGCTCAATTGCTTCTGGTGACCAGTAGGTACGCACATCGGCAAATACCTGAGCGGTGCCGGTGAGTTGGTGACCCATTAGCATTGCCACGCCGTTAAGACTGTCGTTTTCGGTCGCCACGACAAAGGGTTCGCGTACGCCATTCCAGTCAAATGAACTGTTGAGGATCGCTTCGGCGGTGTCGCCATTTGGATATTGATCGGTCCAGTGACGTTGCCCCTGGAAGCCCGCAGCGATGGCGTTGTAACCAAGAGATTCTTCCACGCGACCAATATCGGCCAGTTTGCTGTTGCCTTGCATCATGTCGCGGATACACATCGTCATCAGTAAACTTTCGCGTAGAACTGCGCGGCTTTGCTCGGCATTGCGTTGATACTGTTTGTTATTTTCATCTTCGCCATAGCGGAAGTTTTTATCAGCCCAGGCCAGCGCCATTTCCAGTTCTGCTTCGTCGTAAATCTTCTGATCAATACGGCGACGCAGTTCGGTCATATCCACCGCCTGGACTTTCATTCCCAGCCAGGATTCAAAGAAGTTGTGGTCAACGATGGAACCGGCGATCCCCATCGAAACGCCGCCCAGCGACAGATAGCTTTTACCTTTCATACTGGCGACTGCCAAACCGGCGCGGGCAAAGCGCAGCAGTTTTTCTTCAACGTCGGCAGGAATCGATGTGTCATCGGCATCCTGAACGTCATGACCGTAAATGGAGAATGCCGGGATACCTTTCTGACTGTGAGCTGCCAGAGCTGCGGCGAGGTAAACAGCGCCTGGGCGTTCAGTGCCGTTAAAGCCCCAAATGGCTTTCGGGCGGGTAGGGTCCATGTCAATGGTTTCACTGCCATAGCACCAGCAAGGCGTTACCGTAATGGTGAGGCCTACATTCTGGCTGCTGAATTTTTCTTCGCAAGCAGCAGCTTCAGCCATACCCGCGATACAGGTATCGGAAATGACACACTCGACGGCAGCTCCGCAGGCATGGCGCAGTTTCTCGGTCAGCAGTGCGGCCGTAGCTTTCGCCATATTCATTGTTTGTTCTTCAAGCGACTCACGAACACCCATGCGACGACCGTCAATAACCGGGCGGATACCAATTTTCGGTAAGCTGATTTTTTTCATTACAGATTCCTCACTTTATTCGGAAAATATGTTCAGTTAGTTGCCGTTTGAGAACGGAAACGGGCAAAGATAAAGATGACCGCGAAGCAGAGTGCGGGGATCAGTTCGGCTGTGGGGATGTTGCCCGCCGCGTCACTGACAAAACCCATGACCGGAGTGACAATACCGCCGCCAATAATGGTCATAACGATGAAGGACGAGCCGTATTTGGTGTCCTGGCCGAGATTCTTTATGCCCAGCGAGAAGATTGTTGGGTACTGAATCGACATAAAGGCGCTGCATAAAGTCAGGGCTATTAAACCCACATGACCGCCAGCGAAGGCTGAGATCAGGCACAGTGCCATAGCGATTAATGCGTAGGCTGCCAGGACTTTGTGTGGTGCGAAGCGACTGATGAGCCAGGTGCCGGTGAAACGACCAATAAAGAAGCACACCATGGTTCCGGTTAAATAGTTAGCGGCAAAGCCTGCGGTCATACCTGGAATTTCTTCTACAGCGTAGCGAATCAAATAGCTCCAGCAGGCCGTTTGCGCGCCGACGTAGCAGAATTGCGCTAATACTGCCCAGCGCCAGTGGCGAATACGCGCCAGGCGAGAAAGCGATGCGGAGAACGATCCTTGTTTGGCGTCACTGTGATTATCACTCTGCAATGCCGGGAATTTCGTCAGCATGATCAGCAGGGCGACCAGTAACACGATAGCCACGATGATCATATAAGGTGTCTGTACCGATAATACCAGGCTGTGTTTATACGCACTCAATTGCTCTGGTGACATTTTATCGAGAACGTCTTGCGATTGATGTGGCACGTTAGACAAAATAAGACTTTGCCCAAAGACAACCGCAATAATTGCGCCAAATGAGTTAAATGTTTGCGCAAGATTTAAGCGAAAGTGACCGCTGCTTTCTGGTCCTAATACCGTAACGAAAGGGTTTGCGGCAGTTTCCAGACAACCTAATCCGGCTGCAATAATAAATAGGCCAATTAAAAATAAGGTGTAGTTCATTATTTCTGCGGCGGGCCAGAATAATGCAGCGCCGAAGGCATATAAAAACAATCCGGTAATAATCCCTGCTTTATAACTGAGTTTTTTCATCAATATCCCGGCAGGGATTGGGATAATGAAATAACCAAAGTAAAAGGCCGATTGGATCAGACCTGCCTGAAAGTTTGTCAGCGTAAAAGCCTGCTGAAATTGAGGCAATAAAATGTCGTTAAGGTTATTGGCTACCGCCCAAAGAAAAAACAGTGAGCACAGCAGCGCGAATGGAATAATGTAACTTCTGCTTTGCCCTGCATCTTTATCTACCGCACGGTAACTCTGCGTTTGTATTGATGTGTTTCCCATAGCATCCTCTTAGGTTCAGAAGCTTAAGCACGTAATCGGTTATGTTTTCAAAAGTGCAAAACCAGCGAGTTCGGGCTTCATATCAGTGAATATTTGCCTGTCTGAAATGAACTCATGGATTCATTTTCAAATAAAAAACGCTCTGTAATATGACGACGGTCACACTTATTAGCTGGGAGGTGACTTTATGTGACTACCATCACTTTAATAATCGAAATTTCATGCCCGTTTCAGAAAATAAATCATAAAAAACACAAACCAGATGACCGTATTAATTGTTTATGCCGAAAACGGGCATTTCTGGCGAGGGGAAATGGAAAAATGACCGTTTTGATAAATATTTTTAAGAGCGGTCATTTTTAACGGGGTTATAAAAAGAGAACTTGCAGTTATTTACTGTGATTAGTTGAGCCAGGTCACAAAATATAAGCTTGTGAATTTCTTTCCGGTTAATCAGGAAGAAGATGGTGGGTAATTAAACGGCTAATTCAATAGTGTGAAAGGAACAACATTATTGCCCTGTTTTGAATCAGAGAGAGGTAGCTAATGGAACGAAATAAACTTGCTCGTCAGATTATTGACACTTGCCTGGAAATGACCCGCCTGGGACTGAATCAGGGAACAGCGGGTAACGTCAGTGTACGTTATCAGGATGGGATGCTGATTACGCCTACAGGCATTCCGTATGAAAAACTGACGGAGTCGCATATTGTCTTTATTGATGGCAACGGTAAACATGAGGAAGGAAAGCTTCCCTCAAGCGAATGGCGTTTCCATATGGCGGCCTATCAAAGCAGACCGGATGCCAACGCGGTTGTTCACAATCATGCCGTTCATTGCACGGCAGTTTCCATTCTTAACCGACCTATCCCCGCTATTCACTACATGATTGCGGCGGCTGGCGGTAATTCTATTCCTTGCGCGCCTTATGCGACCTTTGGAACTCGGGAACTTTCTGAACATGTTGCGCTGGCTCTCAAAAACCGTAAGGCAACTTTGTTACAACATCATGGGCTTATCGCTTGTGAGGTGAATCTGGAGAAAGCGTTATGGCTGGCGCATGAAGTTGAAGTGCTGGCGCAGCTTTACCTGACGACCCTGGCGATTACGGACCCGGTGCCAGTGCTGAGCGATGAAGAGATTGCCGTAGTGCTGGAGAAATTCAAAACCTACGGGTTACGGATTGAAGAGTAATTTCGTAAAGCAAAAAGGAGCAGGATGATGGCTAACAGAATGATTCTGAACGAAACGGCATGGTTTGGTCGGGGAGCTGTTGGGGCCTTAACTGAGGAGGTGAAACGCCGTGGTTATCAGAAGGCGCTGATCGTCACCGATAAAACGCTGGTGCAATGCGGCGTGGTGGCGAAAGTGACCGATAAGATGGATGCTGCAGGGCTGGCATGGGCGATTTACGATGGTGTAGTGCCCAACCCGACAATTACTGTCGTCAAAGAAGGGCTTGGTGTATTCCAGAGTAGCGGTGCGGATTACCTGATCGCTATTGGTGGTGGTTCTCCACAGGACACGTGTAAAGCGATTGGCATCATCAGCAACAACCCGGAATTCGCCGATGTGCGCAGTCTGGAAGGGCTTTCCCCGACCAATAAACCCAGTGTACCGATTCTGGCAATCCCCACCACAGCAGGCACTGCGGCAGAAGTGACCATTAACTATGTGATCACTGACGAAGAAAAACGACGCAAGTTCGTTTGTGTTGATCCGCATGATATCCCGCAGGTGGCATTTATTGACGCTGACATGATGGATGGTATGCCGCCTGCGCTGAAAGCCGCGACGGGTGTCGATGCGCTCACTCATGCTATTGAGGGGTATATTACTCGTGGTGCGTGGGCGCTAACCGATGCGCTGCACATTAAAGCGATTGAAATTATTGCTGGGGCGCTACGAGGATCGGTTGCTGGTGATAAGGATGCCGGAGAAGAAATGGCGCTCGGGCAGTATGTTGCGGGTATGGGCTTCTCGAATGTTGGGTTAGGGCTGGTGCATGGTATGGCGCATCCGCTGGGCGCGTTTTACAACACGCCACACGGTGTTGCGAACGCCATCCTGTTACCGCATGTCATGCGCTATAACGCTGACTTTACCGGTGAGAAGTACCGCGATATTGCGCGTGTAATGGGCGTAAAAGTGGAAGGTTTGAGCCTGGAAGACGCGCGTAATGCCGCTGTTGAAGCGGTATTTGCTCTCAACCGTGATGTCGGTATTCCGCCACATTTGCGTGATGTTGGTGTACGCAAGGAAGACATTCCGGCACTGGCGCAGGCGGCTCTGGACGATGTTTGTACCGGTGGCAACCCGCGTGAAGCAACGCTTGAGGATATTGTAGCGCTTTACCATACCGCCTGGTAATTGCGCTGATGTGACGATGCCGGATGCGACGTTTGCGCCGTATCCGGCACGCCGTTACCGTACCAACCGCAATTGCTGTAAATTGCCGTCGATATGCAAATCAGTCTGTAAGCGGGCAATATCGCGGCACAGAAATGCCATCTCTTTATGCATTTCTAATTTCTTGCGCCACTTTTCGGCAACCGCATCCAGATTCTCATAGATCCCTTCCAGACTCTGAAACTCGACCAGCAACTGCGTGGCGCTTTTGGGGCCAATCCCCGCAACGCCTGGCACCTTTGAACTGCTGATCCCCGCCAGCCCCCAGTAATCGGGTAACTGCTGCGGTTGAACGCCAAATTCTTTATCAATAAATGGTGCATCCAGCCAACGTTTCTGGAAGTAATCACGAATACGTAATGTAGGTGAAAGTAACTGGCAGTAGCCTTTATCTGTCGAAACAATCGTTGCCTGATGCCCGGCCTGAGTTACTTTGACCGCCAGCGTGGCGGCTAAGTCATCGGCTTCGTTGCCGCTGGCTGACCAGCACGGGACGCCTCGTTGCTCAAAGGCGGCGCGTAATGCAGGCATTTCGTTGTGCAACTCTTCCGGCATTGGTGGTCGACCCGCTTTGTAATCTGGTAAACGCTGATGACGCCAGCCGCTACTGCGGTTTTCATCATCAAAAACGGCGACCGCGTGGGTTGGCTGGCTGTGCATAATGAGCTGATCGAGCGCGTGCTGGCAGGTTTCGACACAGGGCGAACCCTGAACGGCATGAATGCGACGGATAAGATTCAGTGCATCGACAATAAGCAAATGAACAGCCACGATAACCCCCTTAAAGATCAGGTGATAAGGGTAACATTCACTACTGGAAGAGGCTACGGCTGGATGAGAAAACGGGAAGAGGCCTCGCAAATCGAGGCCTCTGGAGAGCGATTAATCGCAGGCAACAATCTTCATCGCCAGGCCACCACGAGAGGTTTCGCGGTACTTGGCATTCATATCTTTACCTGTTTCGTACATGGTTTCGATAACTTTATCGAGGCAGACACGTGGTTCGCTGGTACGGCGTAGCGCCATACGTGCAGCGTTCACCGCTTTTACTGCCGCAATGGCGTTACGCTCAATGCACGGTACCTGAACTTGTCCAGCAACCGGGTCACAAGTCAGACCGAGGTTGTGTTCCATGGCGATTTCCGCCGCGATGCACACCTGCGCCGGGCTTGCGCCTAACAATTCTGCCAGACCAGCTGCCGCCATAGAGCACGCCACGCCAACTTCACCCTGGCAACCCACTTCGGCACCAGAAATCGAGGCGTTCATCTTATAAAGAGAACCAATCGCGCTGGCAACCAGCAGGTAACGAGCCAGTGAGTTAGCGTTCACTTCGCGGATAAACTTGTCGTAGTACGCCAGCACTGCCGGGATAATCCCGCACGCACCGTTAGTCGGCGCAGTCACCACGCGACCGCCCGCAGCGTTCTCTTCGTTCACTGCCAGCGCAAACATGTTGATCCAGTCAACAACTGCCATCGGATCAGTGGTGGTTTTATCCTGGCTAACCAGCATCCGGCGCAGTGCCGCAGCGCGGCGTGGAACGCGCAGTTTGCCTGGCAAAACGCCTTCGGTGGCAATACCGCGCTCAATACCGCCACGCATTACTTCCCAGACATTCGCCAGGTGCTGTTCCAGTTCTTCTTTGCTGTGCAGCGCCAGCTCGTTTTTCATCATCAGACCAGAGAGTGACAGCCCGGTCTCCTGACAATGTTTTTGAAGATCGGCAGCGGAACTGTACGGATAAGGAACTTCAACCGGTGCGCTATCCTGCTGACCAAAATGTTCTTCATCAACGATAAAGCCACCGCCGATAGAGTAGTAAGTCTGACTGTAAACGACTTTATCGCCCGCCAGCGCGGTAATGCGCATGCCGTTTTCATGTAGAGAAAGGTTATCGGCATGGAAGTTCATGCACTGATCAACCGGGAACTCCACTTCGTGCTGACCGTTTGCCAACATCAGGCGACCATGAGTATTCACATCCTGAATAAAACCAGGGATGGAATCGATATCCACGGTATCCGGCAGGTTACCCGCCAGACCCATAATTATGGCGATATCTGTGTGGTGGCCTTTACCGGTCAGAGAGAGCGAGCCGTACACGTCAACCACCACGCGGGTCACGTCTTTAAGCAGGTTACGGGCAATCAGATCGTCGGTAAATTGCTTACCCGCTTTCATTGGTCCAACGGTATGAGAACTGGAAGGGCCAATGCCGATTTTGAAAATATCGAATACGCTAATCATAGGAAATACATCGCGTTAAAACGGAGGAAGCGCCGCCCGAAAGCGGCGCGAAAGGACTTAGCTGAACAGAGAGTAGAAGATTGCGGAGATTGCAATCAGACCCATCACGACAACGAATACGTTGCTGATGTGACCGCTGTATTTACGCATTGCCGGTACTTTCTGAATTGCGTACATCGGCATCAGGAACAGGATCATCGCGATGATTGGGCCGCCCAGGGTTTCAATCATACCCAGGATGCTCGGGTTCAGGGTGGCAACAATCCAGGTCGTTACCAGCATGAACAGCGCAGTGATACGGTTCAGCTTGTTGATTTCGATAGACTTACCTTTACCACGCAGAGATTTAATCACCATACCGTTGAAGCCTTCACGTGCGCCCAGGTAGTGGCCGAGGAAGGATTTGGTGATAGCGATAATCGCGATAATCGGAGCCATCCACGCGATGATCGGCGCGTTAAAGTGGTTAGCCAGGTAAGACAGAATCGAGATGTTCTGCTCTTTAGCCGCAGCCAGGTCTGCCGGAGTCAGGCTCAGTACGCAGCTGAAGACGAAGAACATTACGGTCAGCACCATCATGATGTGTGCGAATGCCAGGATCTTCGAGCATTTCTGTTCTGCCATATCGCCGTACTCTTCACGCTTCGCAACGGCGAAAGAAGAGATGATCGGAGAGTGGTTGAACGAGAACACCATGACCGGAATCGCCAGCCACAGGGTCATCCACAGACCGTTGCCGGTTGCCGATGCAGTGTCCAGAGACAGCGTTTCCAGTGCTGCGCCGTTCCACTGCGGGATCAGGTACAGAGCCAGCAGCATCAGTACACCAACAAACGGGAATACCAGAATACTCATCGCCTTCACGATCATCTGCTCACCGAAGCGAACAATGGTCATCATACCCACAATCAGGATCAGAGACAGAATCGCACGCGGCGGCGGCGTCATACCCAGCTGGTGAGACATGAAGCTTTCAACCGTGTTGGTGATTGCCACACTGTAAACCAGCAGGATCGGGTAGATAGCAAAGAAGTAGAGCAGGGTAATCAGTTTACCTGCACCAATACCAAAGTGTTCTTCTACAACCTCGGTGATGTCTTCGCCTGGGTTTTTACCAGACAGTACGAAGCGAGTCAGGCCGCGGTGAGCAAAAAACGTCATCGGGAACGCAAGGATAGCCATGATGATCAGCGGGATCATACCGCCAACACCGGCGTTGATTGGCAGGAACAGCACGCCCGCGCCGATTGCCGTGCCGTAAAGGCCCAGCATCCACATGGTGTCTGTCTTGCGCCATGCACTACGTGAGTCTTTCGACACAATCGTGCTGGTTTGAGTCGTTTCCATCAATTTCTCCTGGAGGAATGCAAATAATTCAGCTTTTAGCCAGTTCAGCCCGGGAAGGTGCCTGACCGTAAAAATGAAATCTGTCTATCGGCGATGGCTTAATCATTTTCCGCCGTAATAATTTGAGGGCGGAAAGATACACACAAGTTATGTATCTATCAGTGATCTTGATCTCAAATACAATAATCTACTTGGAAGATAGATAATCTCAACGCTTTACTCTGTAAATCAAAAGTAAAATAGAATTTAAGGGCAATATTTGCCCATTAAACGACATCTGACCTCTTCCGGGGCGCGCAATATATGTAGGTTGAGCTGAAAAAATCAATACTTTTAGTGAATAATGGGGATAATTTATTTTTCATAGCGATAAAATGTGGTTTGTGAAAACAGGGAAACGTTTGCGTTGTAATATAAATTGTATGACATATTAACTGTGATGATGTTTATCGCGTGAGGACGGTAAGAAACATTTATATAACAAATGAAATGAATTGATGGGTAAGTAACCAAAAACGAGAAAACCCGGCAACTAATGTCACCGGGGAAGGGGAGATTACGTGCAGATTTCGTAGCAAGGGATGTACGCTGAGCCTGGCAACTTCATACGATGCTGGGCAACAAAACCCTGTAGCAGGTCGTCCATACGACGCATAATCTCTTTATCGCCGTTGATTTTGTAAGGACCAAACTCTTCAATGGCGCGAATACCGACTTCTTTTACGTTACCCGCCACAATACCGGAGAAGGCACGACGCAGATCAGCGGCCAAAACTTCTACTGGCTGATCCGGGTACAGTTTCAGATTAGCCATGTTCTCGTGAGACGGCTCAAACGGCATTTGCAGATCGGGCGCAATACGCATTGACCAGTTAAAGCTGTAGGCATCGCCCGTATCGCGACGGTTTTCTTTCACCAGCGGCATCGATTTTTTCATCTGACGAGCGACTTCAGCGGCGTCATCAATGATGATGCGATAATGGCGTCGCGCGTTTTCTCCCAGCGTATGCACGACAAACTCGTCCAGTACGCGGAAATAGTCGGCGCTCTCTTTTGGCCCGGTGAGGATCAATGGTAAAACCTGATCTTTGTTGGCCGGATTCATTAAAATTCCCAGCAAATACAGCAACTCTTCTGCCGTACCCACACCGCCAGGGAAGATAATGATGCCGTGAGCGATACGAACAAAAGCTTCCAGACGTTTTTCGATATCCGGCATGATGATCAATTCGTTGACCAGCGGGTTAGGCGGTTCAGCGGCGATAATCGACGGCTCTGTCATACCAATAAAACGACTGTCTTTGTAACGCTGCTGTGCGTGTCCGACCGCAGCACCTTTCATCGGCGCTTCCATCGCTCCCGGACCACAGCCGGTGCAGATATTCAGCTCACGCAGGCCCAGCTGATTCCCGACGCGACGGGCATACAAATACTCGTTTTCGTTAATTGAGTGCCCGCCCCAGCAGACCACCATATTTGGCGCTTCACCGACATGCAGCGCACGAGCGTTACGCAAGATGGAAAAGACCAGGTTAGTGATGTGGACGGAGTTGTCGAGATTCAGGTTGGGAAAACGAACGGTGTTATGGATTTGCCCGTAAACGAAGAGAATGTCACGCAGAACCGCGAACAAGTTGGCCTGCAAAGCGCGGATAATACGCCCATCGACAAAAGCATCTTCCGGTGGATTAATCAGTTCCAGCTTTACGCCGCGTTCACGGCGCAGGACGTTAATATCGAAATTTTCAAAACGAGACAGCAATTCTTTGCTGTTATCGGTCAAACTACCGGAGTTCAGTACGGCAAGTGAACAGTTGCGAAACAGTTGATAGAGGTCGCTGCTGGCGGTGCGTTTAAGCATATCCACTTCCAGCTGCGACAACATATCCATGGAGCCAAGCGGGCTAATATGTGTAATCAAGAAAAACTCCTTATGGGACGAATATCGTCATTCCCTTTGATTACAATAGCCCTGCCTGATGACCTTTCACAACCTTCTGCGTGAATCCAGCACGCAAAATTGAGAAAAAATTTATTGCCGAACCAGTCTTGTGGTCGATGGGACAAAATCGCTATTACTGCGCCACGGGTTAATGTCCAGACCGCCACGACGGGTATAACGTGCGTAAACGCTCAATTTCTCTGGCTGGCAGAAGCGTAACAGGTCATTAAAGATGCGTTCCACGCACTGTTCGTGGAACTCGTTGTGATGACGGAATGAGACCAGGTAACGCAGCAGTTTTTCTCTGTCAATTTGGCGTCCACGATACTGAATTTGGATCGAACCCCAATCTGGTTGATGGGTGATCAGGCAGTTTGATTTCAGCAGGTGGCTGACGAGCGTCTCTTCTACTACTTTTTCACCACTGGTGGCATTCTCAAGATAGTCAGTAGTGAATTCATAGTTATCGATAGTGATATCCTGGTCATCAATGCAGGTGCCATTGAAATGACCTATCGGCTGGCCTTCCAGTTCATCAAGACGATATAACGCCACGCTAACCTTACCCTGAGCGCAAGTGCTTAAGTCGCGCTCCAGCGTCTGGCGCACCTCATCCCAGTTATTAAAACGCGTCTGGTTAAAACTGTTGAGATAAAGCTTAAAACTCTTCGACTCAATCAGATTTACGCTGGTGTAATCAAGTTCAACATGACCGACAGCGACCTGCGGCAAACCTTTCGCATTCAGCCAGGAAAGTTCATACAGCGTCCAGATATCCGTACCGTGAAAAGGCAGGTTATCCGCTTTCAGACCCAGCGGGTCGCGATTCAGGCTGCGTGGAACGCCTTGCAGTAGGCTGGCGTCATAGGTATCCCGGTAATCGGTTGATTTTCCAAGAGTCAGGCCCGCAAGTGCCTGATGGTTTGCATAAGAAGACATGTTTCACCGTCATAAACCAGATAAACTAAACGACAAGTGTATCTGGTTTAAGTGAAGAGAGAAATTAGTGGACGATTTGACCGCACAAGCCCTGAAAGATTTTACTGCACGCTACTGCGATGCGTGGCATGAAGAGCATAAAAGCTGGCCGTTAAGTGAGGAACTGTACGGCGTTCCTTCACCGTGCATTATTTCAACCACCGAAGACGCTGTATACTGGCAACCCCAGCCGTTTACCGGTGAACAAAATGTAAACGCGGTTGAACGTGCTTTTGATATTGTGATACAACCCACGGTTCATACTTTTTACACGACCCAGTTTGCCGGGGATATGCACGCGCAGTTTGGCGATATCAAACTGACATTGCTGCAAACCTGGAGTGAAGACGACTTCCGTCGGGTGCAGGAAAATCTGATTGGTCATCTGGTGACTCAGAAAAGGCTAAAACTGCCGCCCACGCTATTTATCGCGACGCTGGAAGAAGAGTTAGAGGTCATCTCGGTGTGTAATCTCTCCGGTGAAGTGTGCAAAGAGACGCTGGGAACACGTAAACGGACGCATTTAGCCTCAAATCTTGCGGAATTCCTTAATCAACTTAAGCCTCTTCTGTAATCCAAATACCCCATCTTGTTGTGAGAGATCTCTTACAGACTCTGTAGGAGATCGCCAGGAAATAAGCGAATACTTAAAAAGATAAGAATCGTTATTTTCATTTAAAATCAATATATTGCTTGTTAATTCCTAACTTTCATATGAAATTTTCCTTAAGGCATTGTCTGTAAGCGCCTTGTAAGACTTCGCGAAAAAGACGATTCTATCTTCGTCGACAGGGAGTCAGACAACGAAGTGAACATCAGGATGATGACACTTCTGCAGGACACACCAGGAGGGTGTTTCAGGGAAAGGCTTCTGGATGAAGCGAAGAGGATGACGCAGGACGCGTTAAAGGACACCTCCAGGATGGAGAATGAGAACCGGTCAGGATGATTCGGTGGGTCAGGAAGGCCAGGGACACTTCAGGATGAAGTATCACATCGGGGTGGTGTGAGCAGGAAGCAATAGTTCAGGATGAACGATTGGCCGCAAGGCCAGAGGAAAAGTTGTCAAGGATGAGCAGGGAGCAACAAAAGTAGCTGGAATGCTGCGAAACGAACCGGGAGCACTGTGAATACAGTGCTCCCTTTTTGTGCACAGAAAACCCCCAGCTAGGCTGGGGGTTCCGGAAAGCTTTCAGCTTTGAGCCAGTTATTAAAACCCCTTTTGATTTGTTAAAACACCTTGCGGTCTGGCAACTGCAAGTGTCAAACAAGAAATCAAAAGGGGGTCCCAATGGGGGACGAAAAGAGCTTAGCGCACACCCGCTGGAACTGTAAATATCACATAGTTTTTGCGCCGAAATACCGAAGACTGGCGTTTTACGGAGAGAAGCGTAGGGCGATAGGCAGTATTTTGAGAAAGCTGTGTGAGTGGAAAAGCGTACGGATTCTGGAAGCAGAGTGCTGCGCAGATCATATCCATATGCTTGTGGAAATCCCACCCAAAATGAGCGTATCCGGCTTTATGGGATATCTGAAAGGGAAAAGCAGTCTGATGCTTTACGAGCAGTTTGGGGATTTGAAATTCAAATACAGAAACAGGGAGTTCTGGTGCCGAGGGTACTATGTCGATACGGTGGGTAAGAACACGGCGAAGATACAGGACTACATAAAGCACCAGCTTGAAGAGGATAAAATGGGGGAGCAGTTATCGATTCCATATCCGGGCAGCCCGTTTACGGGCCGTAAGTAACGAAGTTGAATGCAAATGTCAGATCGTATGCGCCTGTTAGGGCGCGGCTGGTAACAGAGCCTTACAGGCGCATTTGAAAAACCTCCGGCTATGCCGGAGGATATTTATTTTTATTCCTGCTATCCTTCGCGGCAGTTTTTCTTATTGAGGTTGCTTTATGACCACTCATGACCGCGTTCGTCTCCAGTTGCAGGCGCTTGAAGCATTACTGCGTGAACATCAGCACTGGCGAAACGATGATCCTCAGCCGCATCAATTTAACAGTACCCAACCGTTCTTTATGGACACCATGGAACCACTGGAGTGGTTGCAATGGGTGCTGATCCCGCGAATGCACGATTTGTTAGATAATAACCAGCCATTACCGGGCGCTTTTGCTGTTGCACCCTATTATGAAATGGCGCTGGCGACGGACCATCCGCAACGCGCGCTTATTCTGGCTGAGCTGGAAAAACTGGATGCTCTTTTTGCGGATGATGCGAGCTGATGCTGGAAATAATCTACCAGGATGAATGGCTGGTTGCGGTAAATAAACCCTCCGGCTGGCTGGTTCACCGCAGCTGGCTGGATCGCGACGAGAAAGTGGTGGTTATGCAAACCGTGCGTGACCAGATTGGTCAGCATGTATTTACCGCGCATCGGCTGGATCGACCGACGTCCGGCGTATTGCTGATGGGACTATCCAGCGAGGCCGGACGGCTGCTGGCACAACAGTTTGAACAGCACCAAATCCAGAAACGTTACCATGCGATTGTGCGCGGCTGGCTGATGGAAGAGGCTGTGCTGGATTATCCGCTGGTGGAAGAACTGGACAAAATCGCTGATAAATTCGTCCGCGAAGATAAAGGTCCACAGCCAGCGGTGACACATTATCGCGGTCTGGCGACCGTAGAAATGCCTGTAGCGACCGGACGTTACCCGACTACGCGCTACGGTCTGGTGGAACTGGAGCCGAAAACAGGACGCAAGCATCAGCTCCGTCGCCATCTTGCCCACTTGCGCCATCCGATTATTGGCGACAGCAAACATGGTGATTTACGTCAAAATCGTAGCGGTGCTGAACATTTTGGCCTTCAGCGGTTAATGCTGCATGCCAGTCAGTTGTCATTGACACATCCTTTTACTGGCGAGCCGTTGACTATTCACGCGGGCCTGGACGGCACCTGGATGCAGGCGTTATCACAATTTGGCTGGCGGGGTCTGCTTCCTGAAAATGAAAGGGTTGAGTTCAGTGCGCCATCGGGTCAGGATGGAGAGATAAGTTCCTAATCCAGGGAGAAAACGGTATGGCGGAAATTGGTATTTTTGTGGGCACAATGTACGGAAATTCGCTGTTAGTGGCGGAAGAAGCGGAAGCAATTCTGACCGCGCAGGGCCACAAAGCAACGGTATTTGAAGATCCTGAATTAAGCGACTGGCTGCCCTATCAGGATAAGTATGTTCTGGTGGTTACGTCCACGACCGGGCAGGGCGACCTTCCTGATAGCATTGTGCCGCTCTTTCAGGGAATTAAAGATACCCTGGGCTTCCAGCCGAATCTGCGTTATGGCGTGATTGCGCTCGGCGACAGTAGTTATGTGAATTTCTGCAATGGCGGCAAACAGTTCGATGCCTTGTTGCAGGAACAGAGTGCGCAGCGGATAGGGGAAATGCTGCTGATTGACGCCAGTGATAACCCGGAACCGGAAACGGAATCAAATCCGTGGGTCGAACAGTGGGGCACGCTGTTGTCCTGAAAAATTGCCGTTTTAAGCAAACTGAATCGAATCTTTTCAGGCAAATGCCAGTAAAAACTGCTTCATAGCGCGGATTTTTACTGGCGTTTGCCTGGAGTCAAGCGATCCATTTCATACTCTTCTTTATTTCTTCGTTTTAACCCTTCCTTTCTTGTTCTTGTTTTCATTTCCGTGAAGTGGATTCCACCGTCCAGGGCTAATGCCAAAATCGGGCCTCATTGAACGCATTAATGTTGTGTTGTTGCACGGTGAGCCGCTATGGCGCGCTTTTTATACTGTTATTGCCAGATATAAACACGCGCCGTATTCGGCGAACGACCTATAAAAACGGCAAAAAATACCCTACGTCACCTCTGATTTCCTGGCGATGTCGCAGTCCAGAGTGAGCGTGGCTAACGCGAATTTTCAGGAGTGCAACAATGAGTTCTTTAAGTCAGGCTGCGAGCAGTGTGGAAAAACGCACGAATGCTCGTTACTGGATAGTGGTGATGTTGTTTATCGTCACATCCTTCAACTACGGCGACCGCGCTACGCTCTCTATCGCCGGTTCGGAAATGGCCAAAGATATCGGCCTTGATCCTGTGGGAATGGGCTATGTGTTCTCTGCCTTCTCATGGGCTTATGTTATCGGGCAGATCCCTGGTGGCTGGTTGCTGGATCGTTTTGGTTCAAAACGCGTCTACTTTTGGTCGATCTTTATCTGGTCGATGTTTACCTTGCTGCAAGGCTTCGTCGATATCTTTAGTGGATTCGGCATTATCGTTGCCCTGTTTACGCTGCGCTTCCTGGTCGGGCTTGCTGAAGCGCCATCTTTCCCTGGCAACAGCCGCATTGTTGCGGCCTGGTTTCCGGCGCAGGAAAGGGGAACGGCGGTGTCGATTTTTAACTCCGCCCAATACTTCGCAACGGTGATCTTCGCGCCGATTATGGGCTGGCTGACTCATGAAGTGGGTTGGTCACATGTATTCTTCTTCATGGGCGGTCTGGGCATTGTCATCAGCTTTATCTGGTTGAAAGTCATCCATGAGCCAAATCAACATCCGGGCGTAAATCAGAAAGAGCTGGAGTACATCGCCGCGGGTGGTGCGCTGATCAATATGGATCAGCAAAATACCAAAGTTAAAGTGTCGTTCAGCGTGAAGTGGGGGCAGATCAAACAGCTGCTCGGGTCACGGATGATGATCGGCGTTTATATCGGTCAGTACTGTATCAACGCCCTGACTTACTTCTTCATTACCTGGTTTCCGGTTTATCTGGTGCAGGCACGCGGGATGTCGATTCTGAAAGCGGGCTTTGTGGCTTCCGTACCGGCGGTTTGCGGTTTTATCGGCGGCGTGTTGGGGGGGATTATTTCAGACTGGCTGATGCGCCGCACAGGTTCGCTGAACATTGCGCGTAAAACACCGATCGTGATGGGCATGTTGCTATCAATGGTGATGGTGTTCTGTAACTACGTCAACGTTGAGTGGATGATCATCGGCTTTATGGCGCTGGCCTTCTTCGGTAAGGGCATTGGGGCGCTGGGTTGGGCAGTAATGGCAGATACCGCGCCAAAAGAGATCAGCGGTCTTTCCGGTGGCCTGTTCAATATGTTTGGTAACATTTCCGGTATCGTCACGCCAATCGCAATTGGTTATATCGTTGGCACGACTGGCTCCTTTAATGGGGCGCTGATTTATGTTGGTGTTCATGCCCTAATCGCGGTACTGAGCTACCTGGTGCTGGTGGGCGATATCAAGCGTATCGAGTTGAAACCTGTTGCGGGGCAATAAGATGGCGACACAATCCAGTCCTGTTATTACTGATATGAAAGTCATTCCGGTGGCCGGGCATGACAGCATGTTGCTTAATATTGGTGGGGCACATAACGCATATTTCACCCGCAATATTGTGGTACTCACCGATAACGCCGGGCATACCGGTATTGGTGAAGCGCCCGGCGGAGAGGTGATTTATCAGACACTGGTCGATGCTATTCCGATGGTGCTGGGCCAGGAGGTCGCACGCCTGAATAAAGTGGTTCAGCAGGTGCATAAAGGTAATCAGGCAGCCGATTTTGATACCTTCGGCAAAGGTGCCTGGACTTTTGAATTGCGCGTTAATGCCGTGGCGGCGCTGGAAGCCGCCTTGCTTGACCTGCTAGGTAAGGCGCTGAATGTTCCGGTCTGCGAACTGTTAGGGCCAGGCAAGCAACGCGATGCTATTACTGTCCTCGGTTATCTGTTTTATATCGGTGATCGGACTAAAACCGATCTTCCTTATCTGGAAAATACGCCGGGCAACCATGAGTGGTATCAATTGCGGCATCAGAAAGCGATGAACAGCGAAGCCGTTGTGCGTCTGGCGGAAGCCTCACAGGATCGCTACGGCTTTAAAGATTTCAAACTTAAGGGCGGAGTGTTACCTGGCGAGCAAGAAATCGACACTGTTCGTGCATTGAAGAAACGCTTCCCGGATGCGCGGATTACCGTTGATCCCAACGGTGCATGGCTGCTTGATGAAGCCATTTCTCTGTGCAAAGGGCTGAATGATGTTCTTACCTATGCCGAAGATCCATGCGGAGCAGAACAGGGCTTCTCCGGACGTGAAGTGATGGCGAAGTTTCGGCGGGCGACCGGCTTGCCCGTCGCGACTAATATGATCGCCACCAATTGGCGCGAAATGGGCCATGCGGTGATGCTCAATGCGGTAGATATTCCACTTGCCGATCCGCACTTCTGGACGCTTTCCGGTGCAGTCCGCGTGGCGCAGCTTTGCGACGACTGGGGGCTGACCTGGGGCTGCCATTCCAACAACCATTTCGATATCTCTCTGGCGATGTTTACCCATGTGGGTGCGGCGGCACCGGGTAATCCTACCGCTATCGATACCCACTGGATTTGGCAGGAGGGAGATTGTCGCCTGACCAAAAATCCGCTGGAGATTAAAAACGGAAAAATTGCCGTTCCTGATGCGCCCGGTCTGGGCGTGGAACTGGACTGGGAGCAGGTACAAAAGGCGCATGAGGCCTATAAACGTCTGCCTGGCGGTGCGCGTAACGACGCAGGCCCGATGCAGTACCTGATCCCCGGCTGGACCTTTGACCGTAAACGTCCCGTTTTCGGCCGTCATTGATTTTGAAAAAGGACATAAAGATGAGTTCTCAATTTACGACGCCTGTTGTTACTGAAATGCAGGTCATCCCGGTGGCGGGCCATGACAGTATGCTGATGAATCTGAGTGGTGCACACGCACCGTTCTTCACGCGTAATATTGTGATTATCAAAGATAATTCTGGTCACACTGGCGTAGGGGAAATTCCCGGCGGCGAGAAAATCCGTAAAACGCTGGAAGATGCAATTCCGCTGGTGGTGGGTAAAACGCTGGGTGAATACAAAAACGTTCTGACGCTGGTGCGTAATACATTTGCCGATCGTGATGCCGGCGGGCGCGGTTTGCAGACATTTGATTTGCGGACCACTATTCATGTGGTTACCGGGATAGAAGCGGCAATGCTGGATCTGCTGGGGCAGCATCTGGGGGTTAACGTGGCATCGCTGCTGGGCGATGGTCAACAGCGTAGCGAAGTCGAAATGCTCGGTTATCTGTTCTTCGTCGGTAATCGCAAAGCCACACCGCTGCCGTATCAAAGCCAGCCGGATGACTCATGCGACTGGTATCGCCTGCGTCACGAAGAAGCGATGACGCCGGATGCGGTGGTGCGCCTGGCGGAAGCGGCATATGAAAAATATGGCTTCAACGATTTCAAACTGAAGGGCGGTGTACTGGCCGGAGAAGAAGAAGCCGAATCTATTGTGGCACTGGCGCAACGCTTCCCGCAGGCGCGTATTACCCTCGATCCTAACGGTGCCTGGTCGCTGAACGAAGCGATTAAAATCGGTAAATACCTGAAAGGTTCGCTGGCTTATGCAGAAGATCCGTGTGGTGCGGAGCAAGGTTTCTCCGGGCGTGAAGTGATGGCAGAGTTCCGTCGCGCGACTGGCCTGCCGACCGCAACCAATATGATCGCCACCGACTGGCGGCAGATGGGCCATACGCTCTCGTTACAATCCGTTGATATCCCGCTGGCGGATCCGCATTTCTGGACGATGCAAGGTTCGGTACGTGTGGCGCAAATGTGCCATGAATTTGGCCTGACCTGGGGTTCACACTCTAACAACCACTTCGATATTTCCCTGGCGATGTTTACCCATGTAGCCGCTGCTGCACCGGGTAAAATTACTGCTATTGATACGCACTGGATCTGGCAGGAAGGCAATCAGCGTCTGACCAAAGAACCGTTTGAGATCAAAGGCGGGCTGGTACAGGTGCCGCAAAAACCAGGATTGGGCATAGAAATCGATATGGATCAGGTGATGAAAGCCCACGAGCTGTATCAGAAACACGGGCTTGGCGCGCGTGACGATGCAATGGGAATGCAGTATCTGATTCCTGGCTGGACGTTCGATAACAAGCGTCCGTGCATGGTGCGTTAAGACAGAAAACCAAAACCGGCTCTGTCAGGAGCCGGTTTTTACTGGATAACATATTTATTACCCAAGAATTTTGCTGGCTTCGCGCGCTACATTATCCATCTCGTCCAACAGTTCCAGCAGCTCCGGCTCCAAATCTTCTTCTTTAGTACCGCTGCGTAGCTGTTGTTCGATCAGTTGGCAGAGATTCTTCATACGCGGCACACCGCTATAGCCGCAACTGCCATGCAGTTTATGAATCAAATCAACCAGGCCTTCCGGGTTTTCTCCAACCAGCTGTTCCTCAACTTTGTTGCGAACTTCAGGCAGGAAATCGAGTAACATTTGCAGCATATCGCGCGCTAAATCGGTTTTTCCTGCTGCCTGGCGTAGTGCCAGTTGCCAGTCGAGGGTCGCATTCGGGTTCACCACAATTTCATTGACTTCGGGGGTCACGACGCGAGAGGAAATACCGCTGCCAGGCTTGTAGCGCAACAGCAAATTATGCAATCGTTCTTCTTCAATCGGTTTCGCCAGATAATCGCTCATCCCTGCGCCAAGCAGCTTCTCTTTTTGCCCGGCCATTGCATGCGCCGTTACCGCGATAACCGGCGTTTGTTGCTGATGTGGGAGCTGGTGGATGAGTTCGCAGGCCCGAATTCCGTCCATGTCCGGCATTTGAATATCCATTAAGATCAGATCGAACGGCATCTGTTTCGCCCGTTCAACGGCCTGATGCCCGCTATCGCAAAGTTCCACATGTTGCACCATATCTTCCAGCAATGCGCCGATAAGTTTCAGGTTAGCGGGGTTGTCATCAACCGCCATGACTGTCATTGCCAGCTTACTTTCATCGGTTACAGGCAAAAGCGTGTTTTGTTTGTGATGACAAAATTCCGTCAGGGCAGGGAACAGGCGTGTAGGTGTTAATGGTTTCAGCAGACACGCGCCGATACCATCTTGCTTAAGTTTTTCAGCATTGACTTGTGCATGGCAAGGAAGTGCCAGCATCAGAAAATCGGTCATCGATACCGCTTTCGCTAATCGCTCATGTTGCATTGTTAGCGGCTCGCGGAAGGTCACCGCAATGCCTAATAACATCATGTCGTAATGCGCGGGAGGCAGCGCGGAGAACGTTGGGCTATAAACCACTTCCAGCGGCGTTTCACTTAAAATATCCAGCGTGCATTGCGCTGCTGCGGAGTTTGGTTCGACATAGGCCAGGCGCTTGCCGGCGAGGCACTGGGTGGATGGCCCTTCGATAATAATGTTCGGATTCAGATCGAGATTAATGTGGAACCAGAAAGTTGAACCGCGATTCGGCTGGCTATGGAACGAAATATCGCCGCCCATTTCATTAACCAGTTTCTGTGTGATCACCAGCCCCAGCCCGGTGCCACCATGACGGCGGGAAATACTGGCATCAGCCTGTCGGAAGGCCTGGAATAAGCGCGATTGATCGCGTTCCGGAATACCAATGCCGGTATCCCGAATCTGCACTTCAATCTGCACTTTGGTATTACTCAGCGCACGTTTTTCTACCAGAATATCAATGTTGCCATTCTCGGTGAATTTAATTGCATTCCCTACCAGGTTAGTGATGATTTGCTGTAATCGCAGTGGGTCGCCAATTACATTATCGGGCACGTCGCTCTTAATATTGAGCGTCAGTTCCAGCCCTTTATCGTGAGAAGAATGTGCCAGCAGGGTAACGACTTCATCCAGCGTGCTGCGTAGTGGGAATGGAATACTTTCCAGAATCAGCTTACCTGCTTCCAGTTTCGAGAAGTCGAGAACATCATTAATAATTGCCAGCAAATTATTTGCCGAACGTTCAATCGTATTCAGGTGATCGCGCTGCGTTGGTGTTAATTCTGTTTTCAGCGTCAGGCGGGTAAAGCCAATAACGCCATTGAGCGGAGTTCGCAGCTCGTGGGACATATTTGCCAGAAACTCAGACTTAATCCGCGCCGCTTCCTGGGCACGTTTTTTCGCCAGATCCAACTCAACGTTCTGAATTTCCATCTGCTCCAGCGTTTCACGTAGATCGGACGTCGCCTGGTCGATATTGTGCTGCATCTCTTCGTGATAAGCTGCCAGCGACATTGCCATCGAGTTGATGCCATTTTTCAGCATATCCAGCTCGCCGAGCATAAATCCTTCCACTCGGCTGTCGAGTTGTCCGCGACGGATACGGTCGACGGTATTCACCATGTTGCGAATTGGACCGGTTACATCACGCATGAGTCGCCAGCCAAAAATAAGCGCAATACCGATACAAAACAGCATCATCACGCTGGAAATAAAGATCTCTTTATATTGCTGCAAGCGAACCGATTTTAGATCCAGTTCAAGCGCGATATATCCCAGCATATTTTGACTATTTTTGGCATCACTACTGGGCGATTCGTCGGGGGAATAACTCTCGGAAATAATTGGTGTGCGTAAGATCATAATATCACCGTCACGTGTGACAGTGAGCTGGCGAGGAAACGGCACGTTGCTGCCGAGCTGCATTGATGAGGGATCAAGATGAAAATTGGAGGTGACAAAGAGTCGGTTATTTTCATCATAAACCGAAATCGCGCGAACAATATCGGAATGGCGACGATGCAGTACGCTTATTAACTGACCGATAGATTCGCGATTTTGCAGGCTCATGCCATATTCAGTAGAAACTGCAAGCGGCTCAATAATGCTGGCTCCGGCATCTTCCAGTTGACGCTGCAAGTCGTTATAGCGATGCACAACGAAAAAGATACTCAGCAATAAACCAATAAGGACGGTCGGTGCCAGGATCAGAATCATCATGCGTGCGCGCAGGCTGTAGTTGGTCATGGAGTTCCGTTATGGGACAATTAAGGTCACACTGTTAAATTGAGAAAGTCTCGCCAATGGCGCAATTCTACTCTGCAAAACGACGCACGACGACGCGTCAGATCATAACTGTTTCAGTCAACGACCTCGACTCTTTTGGTCAGGGCGTGGCACGACATAACGGCAAAGCGTTATTTATTCCTGGATTATTGCCACAGGAAAACGCGGAAGTTACTGTTACTGAAGATAAAAAACAGTACGCCCGCGCTAAAGTCGTGCGCCGGTTAAGCGATAGCCCGGAACGCGAAACGCCACGCTGCCCTCATTTTGGCGTATGCGGTGGCTGTCAGCAACAACACGCCAGCGAGGATTTACAGCAGCGAAGCAAAAGTGCGGCACTTGCCCGATTAATGAAACACGAAGTCTCTGAAGTGATCGCCGATGTTCCCTGGGGCTATCGCCGTCGCGCGCGTTTAAGTTTGAACTACTTACCGAAAACACAGCAACTTCAGATGGGGTTTCGCAAAGCGGGCTCCAGTGACATTGTCGACGTTAAACAATGCCCCATTTTAGTGCCCCAACTTGAAGCATTGCTGCCCAAAGTCAGGGCATGCCTGGGCAGCTTACAAGCTATGCGCCATCTTGGTCATGTTGAACTGGTACAGGCAACCAGCGGCAAGCTGATGATTTTGCGCCATACCGCACCGCTAAGTTCGGCAGATCGCGAAAAACTGGAACGCTTTTCGCATTCTGAAGGCCTGGATCTGTATCTCGCCCCCGATAGTGAGATACTCGAAACCGTCTCTGGTGAGATGCCCTGGTATGACTCAAACGGGTTGCGCTTAACTTTTAGCCCGCGCGATTTTATTCAGGTCAATGCGGGTGTGAACCAAAAAATGGTAGCGCGTGCGTTGGAATGGCTGGATGTACAACCTGAAGATCGCGTACTGGATCTGTTCTGCGGTATGGGCAACTTTACACTGCCATTGGCGACACAAGCTGCCAGTGTGGTGGGTGTAGAAGGCGTTCCGGCGCTGGTTGAAAAAGGCCAGCAGAATGCGCGTCTTAATGGCTTACACAATGTGACGTTTTATCACGAAAATCTTGAAGAAGATGTCACAAAGCAGCCGTGGGCGAAAAACGGCTTCGATAAAGTGTTGCTGGACCCGGCGCGAGCAGGTGCCGCAGGTGTTATGCAGCAAATTATAAAACTGGAACCTATTCGTATAGTTTATGTATCCTGTAATCCTGCAACGCTGGCTCGGGATAGCGAAGCGTTATTAAAAGCAGGATATACCATTGCGCGACTGGCGATGCTGGATATGTTCCCACACACGGGACATCTGGAATCGATGGTACTTTTCTCGCGCGTTAAATAGTTACGATTTGCCGATTTCGGCAGGTCTGGTCCCTAAAGGAGAGGACGATGGTTGCGGTAAGAAGTGCACATATCAATAAGGCTGGTGAATTTGATCCGGAAAAATGGATCGCAAGTCTGGGTATTACCAGCCAGAAGTCGTGTGAGTGCTTAGCCGAAACCTGGGCGTATTGTCTGCAACAGACGCAGGGGCATCCGGATGCCAGTCTGTTATTGTGGCGTGGTGTTGAGATGGTGGAGATCCTCTCGACATTAAGTATGGACATTGACACGCTGCGGGCGGCGCTGCTGTTCCCTCTGGCGGATGCCAACGTAGTTAGCGAAGATGTGCTGCGTGAGAGCGTCGGTAAGTCGGTCGTTAACCTTATTCACGGCGTGCGTGATATGGCGGCGATCCGCCAGCTGAAAGCGACGCATACCGATTCTGTTTCCTCCGAACAGGTCGATAACGTTCGCCGGATGTTATTGGCGATGGTCGATGATTTCCGCTGCGTGGTCATCAAACTGGCAGAGCGTATTGCTCATCTGCGCGAAGTAAAAGACGCGCCGGAAGATGAACGCGTACTGGCGGCAAAAGAGTGCACCAATATCTACGCGCCGTTGGCGAACCGTCTTGGGATTGGACAACTGAAATGGGAGCTGGAAGATTACTGCTTCCGTTATCTCCACCCGACCGAATACAAACGCATCGCAAAACTGCTGCATGAACGCCGTCTCGACCGCGAACACTATATCGAAGAGTTTGTCGGTCATCTGCGCGCTGAGATGAAAGCTGAAGGCGTTAAAGCTGAAGTGTATGGTCGTCCGAAACACATCTACAGTATCTGGCGCAAAATGCAGAAAAAGAACCTCGCCTTCGATGAGCTGTTTGATGTGCGTGCGGTACGTATTGTCGCCGAGCGTTTACAGGATTGTTATGCCGCACTGGGGATAGTGCACACTCACTATCGCCACCTGCCGGATGAGTTTGATGATTACGTTGCTAACCCGAAACCAAACGGTTATCAGTCTATTCATACCGTGGTTCTGGGGCCGGGTGGCAAAACCGTTGAGATCCAAATCCGCACCAAACAGATGCATGAAGATGCAGAGTTGGGTGTTGCTGCGCACTGGAAATATAAAGAGGGCGCGGCTGCTGGCGGCGCACGTTCGGGACATGAAGACCGAATTGCCTGGCTGCGTAAACTGATTGCGTGGCAGGAAGAGATGGCTGATTCCGGCGAAATGCTCGACGAAGTACGCAGCCAGGTCTTTGACGACCGGGTGTATGTCTTTACGCCGAAAGGTGATGTCGTTGATTTGCCTGCGGGATCAACGCCGCTGGACTTCGCTTACCACATCCACAGTGATGTCGGACACCGCTGCATCGGGGCAAAAATAGGCGGGCGCATTGTGCCGTTCACCTACCAGTTGCAGATGGGCGACCAGATTGAAATTATCACCCAGAAACAGCCGAACCCCAGCCGTGACTGGTTAAACCCAAACCTCGGTTACGTCACAACCAGCCGTGGGCGTTCGAAAATTCACGCCTGGTTCCGTAAACAGGACCGTGACAAAAACATTCTGGCAGGGCGGCAAATCCTTGACGACGAGCTGGAACATCTGGGGATCAGCCTGAAAGAAGCAGAAAAACATCTGCTGCCGCGTTACAACTTCAATGATGTCGACGAGTTGTTGGCAGCGATTGGTGGCGGGGATATCCGTCTCAATCAGATGGTGAACTTCCTGCAATCACAATTTAATAAACCGAGTGCCGAAGAGCAGGATGCCGCCGCGCTGAAGCAACTTCAGCAAAAAAGCTATACGCCACAAAACCGCAGTAAAGATAACGGTCGGGTGGTGGTTGAAGGTGTCGGCAACCTGATGCACCACATCGCGCGCTGCTGCCAGCCGATTCCTGGAGATGAGATTGTCGGCTTCATTACCCAGGGGCGCGGTATTTCAGTACACCGCGCCGATTGCGAACAACTGGCGGAACTGCGCTCCCATGCGCCAGAACGCATTGTTGACGCGGTATGGGGTGAGAGCTACTCCGCCGGATATTCGCTGGTGGTCCGCGTGGTGGCTAATGATCGTAGTGGGTTGTTACGTGATATCACGACCATTCTCGCCAACGAGAAAGTGAACGTGCTTGGCGTTGCCAGCCGTAGCGACACCAAACAGCAACTGGCAACCATCGACATGACTATTGAGATTTACAACCTGCAAGTGCTGGGCCGCGTGCTGGGTAAACTCAACCAGGTGCCGGATGTTATCGACGCGCGTCGGTTGCACGGGAGTTAGGCCGAAATTAGCTCGTATCTACAATGTAGATTGATATATACTGTATCTACATATGATAGCGGTTTGAGGAAAGGGTTATGATCCACAGTAGCGTAAAGCGTTGGGGAAATTCACCGGCGGTGCGGATCCCGGCTACGTTAATGCAGGCGCTCAATCTGAATATTGATGATGAAGTGAAGATTGACCTAGTGGATGGCAAATTAATTATTGAGCCAGTGCGTAAAGAGCCCGTATTTACGCTTGCTGAACTGGTCAACGACATCACGCCGGAAAACCTCCACGAGAATATCGACTGGGGGGAGCCGAAAGATAAGGAAGTCTGGTAATGGTAAGCCGATACGTACCCGATACGGGCGATCTGATTTGGGTTGATTTTGACCCGACAAAAGGTAGCGAGCAAGCCGGACATCGTCCGGCTGTTGTCCTGAGTCCGTTCATGTACAACAACAAAACAGGTATGTGTCTGTGTGTTCCTTGTACAACGCAATCAAAAGGATATCCGTTCGAAGTTGTTTTATCCGGTCAGGAACGTGATGGTGTAGCGTTAGCTGATCAGGTAAAAAGTATCGCCTGGCGGGCAAGAGGAGCAACGAAGAAAGGAACGGTTGCCCCAGAGGAATTACAACTCATTAAAGCCAAAATTAACGTACTGATTGGGTAGTGTTACTAACTCACTTCTATTCTGGTCACAGGTTTCCACCTGACAGACCCGCAATTTTCAGGACAATTCAATGAATCAAATCGACCGTTTGCTCACTATTATGCAGCGCCTGCGCGACCCGGAAAACGGCTGCCCGTGGGATAAAGAGCAGACATTTGCCACCATTGCACCTTACACCCTTGAAGAAACCTACGAAGTGCTGGACGCCATCGCCCGTGAAGATTTTGACGATCTGCGCGGTGAGCTCGGCGATCTATTGTTTCAGGTGGTGTTTTACGCGCAAATGGCTCAGGAAGAAGGGCGCTTTGATTTTAATGATATCTGCGCCGCGATTAGCGATAAGCTAGAACGTCGCCATCCACATGTTTTTGCAGGCAGTTCTGCCGAAAACAGTAATGAAGTGCTTGCCCGTTGGGAGCAAATCAAAACCGAAGAGCGCGCGCAGAAAGCGCAGCATTCGGCGCTAGACGATATTCCTCGTAGTTTACCGGCTTTAATGCGTGCGCAAAAAATCCAGAAACGTTGCGCCAACGTTGGCTTCGATTGGACGACGCTTGGTCCGGTAGTCGATAAAGTCTACGAAGAGATCGACGAGGTGATGTACGAGGCGCGGCAGGCTGTTGTCGACCAGGCTAAACTGGAGGAGGAAATGGGTGACCTGCTGTTTGCCACGGTCAACATGGCCCGCCATTTAGGGACAAAAGCAGAGATTGCACTACAAAAAGCCAATGAAAAATTCGAGCGCCGTTTTCGCGAAGTGGAGCGTATTGTTGCCGCGCGTGGACTGGAAATGACAGGTGTTGACCTCGAAACAATGGAAGAAGTCTGGCAACAGGTAAAACGGCAGGAAATTGATCTCTAAGGGAATTACGTGGTCAAGCGCGATTTGTGTCATTTTTTAAATGACAAGCGCTTGATTTGCGTCAAAAACATTTACCCCAAAGGGGCTATTTTCTCACTCCTGATTTCAATAGTGCGCTGGCGAAGAGGAGGGATAATGAAAGTTTGTGGCACAGGTCATGTTCGGGTATACTGCTTTCCCGTCCTGGTTATTCCATCGTCTTTTCAACCTAACTTCTCAGGTTCAGCATGACAACGAACTATATTTTTGTGACCGGCGGGGTCGTATCCTCTCTGGGTAAAGGCATTGCCGCAGCCTCCCTCGCAGCCATTCTTGAAGCCCGTGGCCTCAATGTGACCATCATGAAACTGGATCCGTACATCAACGTCGATCCAGGTACTATGAGCCCAATCCAACACGGGGAAGTGTTCGTTACTGAAGACGGCGCTGAAACCGACCTGGACCTGGGGCACTACGAGCGTTTCATTCGTACCAAAATGAGCCGCCGCAACAACTTCACCACGGGTCGTATCTACTCTGACGTTCTGCGCAAAGAACGCCACGGCGACTACCTCGGCGCAACCGTACAGGTTATTCCGCACATCACTAACGCTATCAAAGAGCGCGTGCTGGAAGGCGGCGAAGGTCATGACGTGGTACTGGTAGAAATCGGCGGTACTGTAGGTGATATCGAATCCCTGCCGTTCCTTGAAGCGATTCGCCAGATGGCTGTTGAAATTGGCCGTGAGCACACCCTGTTTATGCACCTGACGCTGGTGCCGTACATGGCAGCGTCTGGTGAAGTCAAAACCAAACCGACTCAGCACTCTGTAAAAGAGCTGCTTTCAATCGGTATCCAGCCTGATATCCTGATTTGTCGTTCAGATCGCGCCGTTCCGGCGAACGAACGTGCGAAGATTGCATTGTTCTGTAATGTTCCGGAAAAAGCGGTTATTTCTCTGAAAGACGTCGATTCCATCTATAAAATTCCGGGCCTGTTGAAATCGCAGGGGCTGGACGATTATATTTGTAAACGATTCAGCTTAAACTGCCCGGAAGCAAATCTGTCCGAATGGGAACAGGTTATCTTCGAAGAAGCGAATCCGGTAAGTGAAGTTACCATCGGTATGGTCGGTAAGTACATTGAACTGCCGGATGCATACAAATCCGTGATCGAAGCACTGAAACACGGTGGGCTGAAGAATCGTGTCAGCGTCAACATCAAACTGATCGATTCACAAGATGTTGAAACGCGCGGTGTTGAAATCCTTAAAGGTCTTGACGCAATCCTCGTACCTGGCGGTTTCGGCTATCGTGGCGTAGAAGGCATGATTACGACCGCGCGTTTTGCGCGTGAGAACAATATTCCTTATCTGGGCATTTGCCTGGGTATGCAGGTGGCGTTAATTGATTACGCTCGCCATGTTGCCAACATGGAGAACGCCAACTCTACGGAATTTGTGCCAGACTGTAAGTACCCGGTTGTGGCGCTGATTACCGAGTGGCGCGATGAAAACGGCAACGTTGAAGTTCGTAGCGAGAAGAGCGATCTCGGCGGTACCATGCGTCTCGGCGCACAGCAGTGCCAGTTGGTTGACGATAGCCTGGTTCGCCAGCTGTACAATGCGCCGACAATTGTTGAGCGTCATCGTCACCGTTACGAAGTCAACAACATGCTGTTGAAACAGATTGAAGATGCAGGTCTGCGCGTTGCGGGCCGTTCCGGGGATGATCAGTTGGTCGAGATCATCGAAGTTCCGAATCACCCGTGGTTCGTGGCTTGCCAGTTCCATCCGGAGTTTACTTCTACTCCACGTGATGGTCACCCGCTGTTTGCAGGCTTTGTGAAAGCCGCCAGCGAGTTCCAGAAACGTCAGGCGAAGTAAGAAAAAAGTTAGAACGGCAACGCGTACCCTGGGTACGCGTTGTTTGTCTGGAGTTTCAGTTTAACTAGTGACTTGAGGAAAACCTAATGTCCAAAATCGTAAAAATCATCGGTCGTGAAATCATCGACTCCCGTGGTAACCCGACTGTTGAAGCCGAAGTACATCTGGAGGGTGGTTTCGTCGGTATGGCAGCTGCTCCGTCAGGTGCTTCTACTGGTTCCCGTGAAGCTCTGGAACTGCGCGATGGCGACAAATCCCGTTTCCTGGGTAAAGGCGTAACCAAAGCTGTTGCTGCGGTGAATGGCCCGATCGCTCAGGCGCTGATTGGCAAAGATGCCAAAGATCAGGCTGGCATTGACAAGATCATGATCGACCTGGACGGCACCGAAAACAAATCCAAATTCGGCGCGAACGCAATCCTGGCTGTATCTCTGGCTAACGCCAAAGCTGCTGCTGCCGCTAAAGGTATGCCGCTGTACGAGCACATCGCTGAACTGAACGGTACTCCGGGCAAATACTCCATGCCGGTTCCGATGATGAACATCATCAACGGTGGTGAGCACGCTGACAACAACGTTGATATCCAGGAATTCATGATTCAGCCGGTTGGCGCGAAAACTGTGAAAGAAGCCATCCGCATGGGTTCTGAAGTTTTCCATCACCTGGCAAAAGTTCTGAAAGCGAAAGGCATGAACACTGCTGTTGGTGACGAAGGTGGCTATGCGCCGAACCTGGGTTCCAACGCTGAAGCTCTGGCTGTTATCGCTGAAGCTGTTAAAGCTGCTGGTTATGAACTGGGCAAAGACATCACTCTGGCGATGGACTGCGCAGCTTCTGAATTCTACAAAGACGGTAAATACGTTCTGGCTGGCGAAGGCAACAAAGCGTTCACCTCTGAAGAATTCACTCACTTCCTGGAAGAACTGACCAAACAGTACCCGATCGTTTCTATCGAAGACGGTCTGGACGAATCTGACTGGGACGGTTTCGCATACCAGACCAAAGTTCTGGGCGACAAAATCCAGCTGGTTGGTGACGACCTGTTCGTAACCAACACCAAGATCCTGAAAGAAGGTATCGAAAAAGGCATCGCTAACTCCATCCTGATCAAATTCAACCAGATCGGTTCTCTGACCGAAACTCTGGCTGCTATTAAGATGGCGAAAGACGCTGGCTACACTGCAGTAATCTCTCACCGTTCTGGCGAAACTGAAGACGCTACCATCGCTGACCTGGCTGTTGGTACTGCTGCAGGCCAGATCAAAACGGGTTCTATGAGCCGTTCTGACCGTGTTGCTAAATACAACCAGCTGATTCGTATCGAAGAAGCTCTGGGCGAAAAAGCACCGTACAACGGTCGTAAAGAGATCAAAGGCCAGGCATAAGCCTGACTTTATCTGATTTAAAAATGCCAGCCTTCGGGCTGGCATTTTTTATGGCTGAGTTACCAGCGGCCAGACGCGCCGCCACCGCCAGAAGAACCGCCACCTCCGCTAAATCCGCCGCCACTTGAGCCGCCACCGGAAGAGGATGAAGAAGAACCTTTTCTTGAAGCTCTTTCTTTACCGAGCGTCTTGTATTTGGCTCGTAGCTTTTTATTAACGATAAGCCAAAAGATAAGCAGCGCTACGATCGCAAAAGGCGTTAACATACCGCAGGCAACGATTAAATTCGTCCATGGTCCTGGCTCGGCAACATAGAGGAATACCATCCCGTAAATTGCGGCAGTGAGAGTTATCCAGGGTAGATTCGACGGATCGGTAAAAACAATAAAATATGAAAGCACTGCCAGCAATATAAGTACAGCAAGCGAAAATGGGATAGGGGGATTGATACTGTAATAATTCCCCCTGCCTTCCGGTAATTCACCATTCATCAGAAGTGCGCCGATATTTTCGCTTGCCAGTGTTACCCCCCCCATCAGGTCATCACTTTTGAAAGCAGGGATTAATATATCACGGATAATCTTTGCCGCTTGCAGGTCGGTAACCACCCCTTCCAGCCCATAGCCGACTTCTATACGAACAGCATGATCTTCCCAGGCAACCAGAAGTAAAATGCCATCGTTTCGCTGCTTATCTCCCAGTTTCCAGCTATCAAAAACGCGTGTTGCATATTGTTCAATGGTATCGTCTCCGGTGGATGGCACTATTAATACGGCAACCTGTGCCCGTGTTTTTTGTGTAATATCCTGCAGCTGTTGTGTCAGTGATTGTTGTTCAGACGTGCTTAAGGTACCAGTAATATCGGTCACATGTTGGCGCAGCTCCGGCACAGCAATTTGCTGGGCAAGCACAGGAAGGCACCATAAAGTGAGTAGAAAAAGGATTATACGCATAACGATCACCAACGGCCGGATGAACCGCCACCGCCAGAAGAACCGCCGCCACCGCGGAAAGAGTTTTTCGACGAAGAGCGAGAATGAGCATTACGATTCCCCATTTTCCTGTTGATTTTATGTCCTGATCCCAGTTTAAGATTGCCAGTAAATTTGGCCACAATGATCAGCAGAACGATGCCAGCAATGGTTATTGGGCCGATAAAATGATCAATTAGCCCAATAATTGTTGAGATGAACGCAATATCTTTATTACTGGCAAATACCAGGCACCATCCCACAACAATTATCAGCAGCACGACAAACAATGAATTTCGTCCTGATTCACGAACCTGCGGAGCCTTCTTTTGTTTTTTCACTTTAGCGTTTTTATTTTGGGGGGCCAGCATCATAGGAAATGCGCGGCATATATTAAAAACTACCGCGAGACGCTGCCAGCAGATTGCTGCGAAAAATAAACTAAAACAAACGACCGATACCCGTCGAATGATGACATCGTTCTGAAAGCAGAAAAACCAGACCATAGGGGTAATCATCGATATCATCCATATGCCAGGCCCTGGATGGGTGGTAAATCGCCAGAGGACAACGATGGCAACGATCATCAGCAGTGTCCAGGCAAGACATGGCAGAGAGCGTTGCGGATTAGCAAACAGATGATTGGCTAAAGCATCCAAAGGGCTAAGATTCGCTTTTATATAGGTAAACTGTGCAATGCCTTCAATTCCCTGCGTTAACCCGGAGAAGAGATTATTTTTTTTGAATTCCGGTTGCATATGGTAATGAACAATTTGCGCAGCTTGTTCCGGTGGCAGCATCTCTTCCAGTCCATGCCCAATCTTCATTGACGCCAGCCCTTCCGGCCAAACGACGAGAATTAAGATACCTTCGCCGTACCGCTTCTCTCCAACAGGTTTCCAGTGATATAACCCGTAGCTTTGCGAGGCTGCAAGTTTAATGTCTTTACCCCCAGTGGTCGGCGTTACCAACACGGCAACCTGAAAGTGGTTTTGCTGCTCGAGAGTCTGTAATTGTTGAGTTAAAGCAGTTTGTTCTTCTGTCGTTAATGTCCCGGTTAAGTCAGTTACTGAAGGCAATTGTTCAGCGAATGCCTGGAAACCACATAGCATCAGAAGTAAGAGAAAAATACGCATTTCAATTCCTTTTGTTACCAGCGCCCGGAGGCGCCACCGCCGCCAGATGAACCGCCGCCGCCGCTGAAATTATCATTGTCAAAAGAGGATGAAGAGGAAGATGACGACGATGATGAAGAACGCCTGGAGGCCGAGTTACTTCTTTCGTAATGTGACGGTCGGTTGGCACTGCGCATCGAATCCCGAACCTTTTTGCCGAAGGGGGTAAAAGCGATGGCGACAGCCAGGAACGGTGTGGCGAAGCAGAGTAATGTTGCGAGTACTCCCCAGCTTCCGCTGAAACCTGCTATAGGTAAAACAAAGGCCAGTACAATAGCTGTGAAGCAAATTAGTCCCAGCGTTTTGACATATCCTCTGGCGGAAATAAAGGTCAGTACTATTGCCCAGACTAACAAAGCCCACCAACCGTTAAAGGGCAAAGGGTGATCGGTCGGTGTTATCGTTGCTAAATTATTCCCCGTCAGACGATTATCAATATCGCTTATTCCCTTTTGCAAGCCGCCAGCCAGGTCGCCATTTTTAAATGCCGGAATAATACTGTTGCGAATAATTTTCCCGGACTGCGCATCCGTAATAACGCCTTCCAGTCCGTAACCGACTTCAATACGCACGGTATGATCCTGCCAGGCGACTAACAGTAGAACGCCATCATCGCGGTCTTTATCACCCGGTTTCCAGCTATCGAATACCCGCGTAGCGTACTGCTCGATGGTTTCATCGCCCGTTGTTTCAACCACTAACACGACCAGTTGTGCGTGGCTTTTTTGCGTCAGCTCTTTAATCTGATTGGTCAACGTATTTACTTCATCGTTCGTCAATTTGCCGGTTAAGTCATTCACATACCTGGGTGATTCAGGTACTGGAATTTGTATGGCAAACACAGATGAACAAAAGAAAGCCATAAGGAAGATAAAATTTCGCACAGGACTTCCTCGCTTAATGAGCATTAGTATTCTGGCTAAAATCTATTGTCGGGGCTTTACTCACAGCGGCGACATCATCCGGCAAATAATTTTTCTTTGGTGTGTAATCCATAACCTTTGCGGTTAACACTGCGGGGAATTTGCGGATAGTGACATTATATTGTTCAATAGCTTTAATATATCTTCCTCGCGCAACGGCAATTCGATTTTCACTTCCTTCGAGCTGTACCATCAAATTTTGATAGAGTTCCTGGGCCTTTAGCTCAGGGTAACGTTCACTAATTATCGTTAACTGACCGAGAGTGCGAGACACCTGCGCCTGAGCTTGTTGCCAGGTTTGTAATTTTTGTTCATCTCCCGGAGTTTGCTGAAGAGCACTACTGGCGCGATTAGCCTGACTACGTGCCAATGTTACGGCTTCCAGTACCTCTTGTTCATGGCTGGAATAACCTTTAATACTGGCGACAAGATTAGGAATAAGATCGGCGCGACGTTGATATTGATTTAATACCTCAGACCAGGAAGCGTTAACCTGCTCATCATAGGTTTGAATATCGTTATATCCACAGCCTGATAAATTGAAAATAAATATAATTACGATGAATGTTCTGAGCATGGTTAAATCCCTTTTAATTAATTCCTTAAAACATAATACGCCACTTCATTTTATTCTTTATGATCTAATCCACTTTTTGCCTTAAACCTGCCTGTAACAGAATGTTAATAAGACATGATTGTTGTGGCAGGATCTGCAATAATTAACAATTATCCACTTCACAGAGAATGCTATGCAGTACCCGATTAACGAGATGTTCCAGACCCTGCAAGGTGAGGGTTACTTTACCGGCGTCCCCGCCATTTTTATTCGTTTACAGGGATGCCCGGTCGGCTGTGCCTGGTGCGACACCAAACACACCTGGGAAAAGCTTGAGGATCGGGAAGTCTCCCTTTTCAGCATTCTGGCGAAGACCAAAGAGAGTGATAAGTGGGGGGCGGCGAGCAGTGAAGATTTGCTGGCTGTCATTGGTCGTCAGGGATACACCGCGCGGCATGTGGTGATTACGGGTGGTGAGCCTTGCATTCATGATTTGCTGCCACTGACTGACCTGCTCGAAAAGAACGGTTTTAGCTGCCAGATCGAAACCAGCGGTACTCATGAAGTACGCTGCACGCCGAATACCTGGGTTACCGTATCGCCAAAGCTGAACATGCGCGGCGGCTATGAAGTGTTGTCACAGGCACTGGAACGAGCCAACGAAATCAAGCATCCAGTGGGACGCGTACGTGATATTGAAGCACTGGATGAACTACTGGCAACGCTGACCGATGATAAACCACGAGTCATTGCACTGCAGCCAATTAGCCAGAAGGACGATGCCACACGTTTGTGCATTGAAACCTGTATTGCGCGTAACTGGCGTTTATCGATGCAAACACATAAATATTTAAATATTGCCTGATTAAACATTTATAAGCGTTATAAATGGGTGGAACCTGTAAAGACTTCCACTCATTTATATTCTTTGTCGCCTCTGAAAAAACTCCATTTTGCCCATCCTGGACTAATCATTATCATTCTCTACAAATTCTCTGGCGTTAATTTTTCGTTGGAGTGAAAATTATTGCGGTAAAGTTTGGTAGATTTTAGTGGGTATAGAGTTATTTTAAATATTTACTTTTTTAATCAATGGATTAAGTGTTCTTTAACATAATGGATGTGTTGTTTGTGTGATCCTGTAAAGTTGGTAGATTGTGACTGGCTTAAAAAATCATTAATTAATAATAGGTTATGTTTAGAGAGTTCCCCACGTCAGCGGGGATAAACCTTGCTCGATGCGGGCGTTAACTTTTTTATAGGCGAGTTCCCCGCGCCAGCGGGGATAAACCGCCGTCAGTATCGCTGATCAACAGTTTAATTAGGAGTTCCCCGCGCCAGCGGGGATAAACCGCGTAATTTTGTACGCTCAACACGTAACTAAATGAGTTCCCCGCGCCAGCGGGGATAAACCGATCACCAGTGCGGATTGTTCAAATAGTGCCTGGAGTTCCCCGCGCCAGCGGGGATAAACCGAGAGCTATATCGCAGCGTTTAACTGGATGACAGAGTTCCCCGCGCCAGCGGGGATAAACCGGTGTTTTTTGCCATCTGAACTGTGGCACGCCGGAGTTCCCCGCGCCAGCGGGGATAAACCGTCTATAATGTCTCATCCGGGGTTAATTCAATCGAGTTCCCCGCGCCAGCGGGGATAAACCGATCAGCCCCACATCCGGTTTTGCCAGCAACGTGAGTTCCCCGCGCCAGCGGGGATAAACCGTAAGATGATCTCACGGAATTGAACGAACTACGGAGTTCCCCGCGCTAGCGGGGATAAACCGGACACAGAGCGCCGCTATAGCGCCTATGCCAAGAGTTCCCCGCACCAGCGGGAATAAACCACCATATAACCCGTTATCTCTTTCTCAAGTTTTTATATTAGCAGTACTCGTATTAAGCAACATATCCACGTAACACCTCATGTTCAAAATAGCTCTCCATATATGAGAAGTTCACAATTATCGATACAAAAAATCAAATTTAATTAAAGTGTTAGTTGTATAATACTTAAATCATTAAGAAATTATCATATATTATTTTTTTAATATTGAATTGATGTTTGTTAATTTTTTCTTTAGGATAATAGTTTGTTTTTTAAGCTTATTATTCATTGATTAAGTAATAAATCTGGAAATTTGTCTTTGTTTTGAGGCTAATGAGTGATTTTACATAATCGCCTCTATAGGCTGTTGATGAATAGTTCTTATGAATAAAGATATCCAGTTCATACTTTAAGTGAAAATTGATAAAGTGCGATTCGTATTGTCTTTTATTCTAATGACATCGAGTGTAGTTAATATTCCTTGTAAAAACAGGGATAAACCGAACTAGTTAAAGTTTTTATTATGTTCCCTGCATCAGCGGGGATAAACCGGACTTGTTATCATTTTTTAAGTTGTCGAACTTATGTTCCCCGCGCCAGCGGGGATAACCATTCAGGTATGTTCAGGCCGGGCAGTTTCCCGCCCGGCCTTCCTCACTTACGCATTCGACCAGCTCTGGATCGAATCTTCATTCCCCAGCTCACCATGCATCACTTCATACGATTTTTTCAGGATCACATCAGTGTGCTTGGTTAGGTCTTTGAAAATGCCTTTATTCATCGCGTCGTAGCGTTTGGCGTTGCTCTCAACAGGCATAAAGATATCTTTCACGCGAACCATTTTGTCGACAGCCGTTGCGTAATCCGGGTATAGCCCCAGACCTACCGTCGTATTAATCGCTGCCCCCAGACTTGCACAACCATTAATGGCGTTACGGCGTGCCGGAAGGTTGAACACGTCGGCAAAAATCTGCATAAACAGATCGCTGTTCGAACCGCCGCCAGTAATGATCACATGCTTTGCAAAGTGATTCATTTCATTACACATATTGTCGTAATTGTTCTTCAGCGTCAGCGCCACGCTTTCCAGTATTGAACGATATATCCATGCGTAATCCATGCTGGAATCAAAGCCGATCATAATCCCGCGTTTGTACGGTTCCCACGGATTGGTCAGCCAGTCCAGCACCGTCATCAGACCATTACAGCCAGGCGGCACACAAGACGCTTTTTTGTTGAGCAAATCTTCCGGTGAAAGATCCTGTGCTTTGGCATCCTGAATTAACGACTCGCCTAACATGTCGCGCAGCCAGCTCACTGTCCACATGCCTTTGCGGATACCGTAACCTTCATACAGCAAGGTTTGCGGAATAGAAGACATAATCGGCCAGTACGCTACCGGATCTTTCGGCAGTACTTTGCCGTTCATCATCAACGCGATGTAAGTGCCAAGAGAAATTACCGCAGTTTCATCATCCAGTAACCCGGCTCCCAGTGCTTCTACCGGTTTATCACTGGTGGTACAAACAACCGGCAGCCCAGCCGGGAAATGTGTCGCCAGCGCGGCTTGTGGTGTGATATGCCCAAGAACAGTGCCCGGCATTTGCACATCAAAAAGCATCTGTCGGGGAATATTAAACTTCTCCATTACCGCGGTATCTTCGCTCCATGCCCAGGTCTTATAATCCACCGGCCACTGACCAAAATAGTTGGCGATATTGTCTTTAAACTCGCCGGTTAAACGGTGTGTCAGATAACCTGAAAAAGAGGTGACATATGCCACATCAGGATTGGTGTGCTCGTAGGGACGTGTTACGCGTGCATCCTGCCAGCTAATCAACGGCGCAGCTGGCGTGCCATCGGCTTTCAATAACGCACGGCAGCAACGGATAGATCCCAGACCAATGCCGACAATATCTTCTTTATTCCCGGCAAACTGGCTCATCAAATCGTGACCGGCAAAACATAATGATGCCCATAAATCGTCGTCAGGATGTTCTGCGGTATCGGCATCTGGCGTGCGCATCGGCTGCAATAAGCCTTTGCCTTCGCATACCACATTACCTTCCAGATCGTACATCACCACTTTTGTGCTCTGACTTCCGCCATCAATCCCTATGATGTATTTTTTCGACATGATTTTTCTCCTGTAATTTTCTGGACTTACTTGCTGCTAGCCATTGCGGGGGCGCTATCAGCAGTACGAATTTTTTGGAACAGCAAAAAGGTAAAGACGATCACCATGCCAAGCGCCGCCATGCCCATCAGCCACATATTGCGGTAGGCTTCTGCCGCGGGCAGGGTGTCTTGCCAGTAGCCGATAATTGGGTAAACGAAGACATCCGGCAGGAATCCAATCACCGAACAAATACCTACCGTGGTGCCCATAATGTAAGACGGTGTTCTCGCTTCGCCGGGGCAGGCCCAGTACAGCCCGCGTGAGGCGTAACAGGTGAATCCCAGAAGTAAAATCAGACCAACCCCCATCGCGACCGATTGCGGGTTAGAGTTCGTGATGAGCAGGGCAGTTAACGCCAGCAGGCCGAGTACGGAAAGGATTTGGATCACGCGGGTAGGGGATTTCACTTTGCTGTAGGTGGTGATAATGCCACCAAGTGGGCCGCACAGTGCGCGGAAGATTTTGTTGATCACAATCCCCATGTAGCTCGCCGCCACCAGCGACATGCCGTACATTTCGGTCAGATAGTTGGTGGAGTAACTCAGAATGGCGTAGATGGTGAAGACGCCAAAAATCACCATGCTGCAGTACCATGTGGTCCTGATACGCAAAACGGCAAGGATGTCGCTAAGCTGGAATGACTGTTTTTCTTCGGTGTTGGTATTGCGCAGGTTGTTGTTATCGCTAACAAAAAACCAGCACAGAATCCCCAACAAGATGTAAACCACACTATAGATGATAATGACCGTTTTCAGGCTGGCGCTGTCATCCGGTGCAAAGCGAGAAAAGACCCACATGGTAAACACCGCCAGCGACATTACACCGACGCCGCGCAGCCCTTCCATCCAGCCCATAATTTTCCCTTGCTCGCTATGATCGCCAAGCAACGATGCGGCTTTAATCGACACCGACCACAGCATTAAAATCGTCGTTATCGCAAAGGCGACCTGAATACAGAGCATTACCCACAGCGGTGGATACGTTGCCATTAACAGACCCAGCAATCCGGTAATGATCATCGCGGAAGTAATCATTTTGCGATGCGAAAATTTATCGGCAATAACGCCGCTGGGGGCATAAAGAATAATAGCCGCAATACCAAAGGTACTCATTATTAAACCTATCTCGGTATTGCTGAATCCCATAAATTTAGCCATGGGAATTTGATAAATATAACGTAAATAAGCCAGATCAAAACTAACGCCGCCACTAAAACTAATTATCGCGAGGGTTATCCAACGGCGATATGAGTTGTGTTGCATATCGTATTCCCATTTGTAATAGACAAAAAAAAGAGAAAAGTAAGCCGCCCTTTCAGGTGGATTACTTTTCTCAGGTCTCTAGTAATTGCAATAAGAAATAACATGGAAAGCAGTGGTGTTGTGTGAGAGTAGTCACGCTTCTGCTTTTTAAAATTATTTGATAATACGAATATCACACTGTGATTACGATCACATTAGCGCTTATGCCCTTATGCTAAAAATTATCTCCAGTTACCAGAGATAATGAGAAAGGTAACTTCCCTCTCGCGGGGGAAGTTACCTTTCTTTTTTTTTGCCTTACGGAAATTGGAGCTAACTATGTCAATCGAATCTCTCAATGCGTTCTCAATGGATTTTTTCTCCCTGAAAGGTAAAACCGCAATTGTTACTGGTGGGAATAGCGGTTTAGGCCAGGCATTTGCCATGGCACTGGCAAAAGCAGGCGCAAATATCTTTATTCCTAGTTTCGTTAAAGATAATGGCGAAACAAAGGAAATGATTGAAAAACAGGGGGTTGAGGTGGGCTTCATGCAGGTGGATATCACCGCAGAAGGCGCGGCGCAGAAGATAATTGCCGCCTGTTGTGAACGTTTCGGCACCGTCGATATTCTGGTTAACAATGCCGGTATATGTAAGCTGAATAAGGTGCTGGATTTCGGTCGTGCCGACTGGGACCCGATGATTGACGTGAACCTGACCGCCGCATTCGAGTTAAGCTACGAAGCGGCAAAAATTATGATCCCGCAGAAAAGCGGTAAAATCATTAATATCTGTTCACTGTTTTCCTACTTAGGTGGTCAATGGTCTCCTGCTTATTCTGCCACTAAACATGCTCTTGCCGGATTCACCAAAGCTTATTGCGATGAACTAGGTCAATATAATATTCAGGTAAATGGTATTGCCCCTGGCTATTATGCAACAGATATCACCCTGGCGACACGCAGTAATCCAGAAACTAATCAGCGCGTTCTTGATCATATTCCGGCAAACCGTTGGGGCGATACTCAGGATTTAATGGGCGCAGCCGTATTCCTCGCAAGTCCGGCTTCAAATTATGTTAACGGGCATTTATTAGTGGTCGATGGCGGTTATTTAGTGCGCTAATCCATAACGGTGGTTTCTGTTTTCTCTTATTAATGATTATTCCATTTTTATTATCAGGAAGGAATTACTATGTCTTTATCTCGCGCAGCGATTGTCGACCAGCTAAAGGAAATTGTTGGTGCAGATCGCGTAATTACCGATGAAACAGTATTAAAGAAAAACAGTATTGACCGTTTTCGCAAATTTCCGGATATTCATGGCATTTATACTTTGCCGATTCCGGCAGCGGTCGTAAAACTCGGTTCCACAGAACAAGTATCCCGTGTGCTGAATTTTATGAATGCGCACAAAATTAACGGTGTGCCGCGTACCGGTGCTTCCGCTACCGAAGGTGGACTGGAAACTGTTGTGGAAAACTCGATAGTGCTTGATGGCTCTGCAATGAATCAAATCATTAATATTGATATAGAGAATATGCAGGCGACGGCGCAATGTGGCGTTCCGCTGGAAGTGCT
Organism: Escherichia sp. KS167_9B; assembly: GCF_030295215.1. Taxonomy (NCBI): domain Bacteria; kingdom Pseudomonadati; phylum Pseudomonadota; class Gammaproteobacteria; order Enterobacterales; family Enterobacteriaceae; genus Escherichia; species Escherichia sp. KS167_9B. The sequence goes on along the minus strand of NZ_AP025754.1, from coordinate 3,359,705 downwards.
GGAAAACGCGTTGCGTGAAAAAGGTTACACCACGGGGCATTCTCCGCAGTCAAAACCGTTGGCGCAGATGGGGGGACTGGTGGCGACCCGTAGTATCGGGCAGTTCTCCACACTCTACGGCGCAATCGAGGATATGGTCGTTGGCCTGGAAGCAGTACTGGCTGATGGCACCGTGACACGCATTAAAAACGTGCCACGACGCGCGGCGGGCCCGGACATTCGTCACATCATCATCGGCAACGAAGGCGCATTGTGCTATATCACTGAAGTCACTGTGAAAATCTTTAAATTCACCCCGGAAAACAACCTCTTCTACGGTTATATCCTGGAAAACATGAAAACCGGCTTCAACATCCTACGTGAAATCATGGTGGAAGGATATCGTCCGTCGATCGCTCGTTTATATGATGCTGAAGATGGCACGCAACACTTCACCCATTTTGCCGACGGTAAATGTGTACTGATCTTTATGGCTGAAGGTAACCCTCGCATTGCGAAGGCGACGGGCGAAGGGATTGCAGAAATCGTGGCACGTTACCCGCAATGCCAGCGCGTGGACAGTAAGCTGATCGAAACCTGGTTTAACAACCTGAACTGGGGACCGGATAAAGTGGCTGCCGAACGTGTGCAGATCCTCAAAACCGGCAACATGGGCTTTACCACCGAAGTGTCCGGCTGCTGGAGTTGTATACACGAAATCTACGAAAGCGTTATTAACCGTATTCGTACCGAGTTCGCGCACGCCGACGACATCACCATGCTGGGCGGTCACTCCTCTCATAGCTATCAGAACGGCACCAACATGTACTTCGTCTACGACTACAACGTCGTTGACTGTAAGCCGGAAGAGGAAATCGACAAATACCACAATCCGCTCAACAAAATCATCTGCGAAGAAACCATTCGCCTCGGCGGTTCGATGGTACACCATCACGGTATCGGTAAACATCGTGTTCACTGGAGCAAACTGGAACACGGCAGCGCGTGGACATTGCTGGAAGGGCTGAAAAAACAGTTCGATCCTAACGGCATTATGAATACGGGTACTATCTATCCGATTGAAAAATAATGTGTCAGGCAGCGTTTCGCGATGACGGGGCGTTGTCTTTTCGGCTTCTCAACAGGGAAGCCGTTCTTATTACCGGACAATGAAGGGGTAAAGATGAACACTTCACCGGTGCGAATGGATGATTTACCGCTTAACCGTTTTCACTGTCGAATTGCTGCGCTGACTTTCGGCGCACACCTGACCGACGGTTATGTTCTCGGCGTCATTGGTTACGCCATAATTCAGCTTACACCCGCCATGCAACTGACGCCGTTTATGGCGGGAATGATCGGCGGCTCGGCGCTACTTGGCCTGTTTATCGGCAGCCTGGTTTTGGGCTGGATCTCCGACCATATCGGGCGGCAAAAAATCTTCACCTTCAGCTTTATGCTGATTACACTCGCCTCGTTCCTGCAATTTTTTGCCACCACGCCAGAGCATCTTATTGGACTGCGCATTTTGATCGGCATTGGGCTGGGAGGCGATTACTCAGTAGGCCACACCTTGCTGGCTGAATTTTCTCCGCGCCGCCATCGCGGTATTTTGCTGGGCGCTTTCAGCGTGGTGTGGACCGTAGGTTATGTGTTGGCAAGTCTTGCCGGACATCACTTTATTAGCGAAAGCCCCGAAGCCTGGCGATGGTTACTTGCATCGGCGGCATTTCCTGCCCTGTTGATTACGTTGTTACGTTGGGGAACGCCAGAATCGCCACGCTGGCTACTGCGCCAGGGGCGTTTTGCAGAAGCTCACGCTATCGTGCATCGCTATTTTGGTCCCCATGTTTTACTGGGCGATGAAGTGGCAACGGCGACCCATAAACACATCAAAACCTTGTTCTCTTCGCGCTACTGGCGGCGCACGGCGTTTAACAGTGTCTTCTTTGTCTGCCTCGTGATCCCGTGGTTTGTGATTTATACCTGGCTGCCAACTATCGCCCAGACTATTGGACTGGAAGATGCGCTGACTGCCAGCCTGATGCTTAATGCGTTGTTAATTGTGGGCGCGCTGCTGGGATTATTTCTGACGCACCTGCTGGCACATCGCAAATTTTTGCTGGGAAGTTTTTTGCTGCTGGCGGCAACGCTGGTAGTGATGGCCTGTTTGCCTTCTGGCAGTTCATTAACGCTGCTGCTTTTTGTTCTCTTCAGCACCACCATTTCGGCAGTCAGTAATCTGGTGGGCATTTTGCCTGCGGAAAGTTTTCCTACTGACATTCGCTCGCTGGGTGTCGGTTTTGCCACTGCCATGAGTCGGTTGGGGGCGGCGGTAAGTACTGGCCTGCTGCCGTGGGTGCTGGCGCAGTGGGGAATGCAAGTCACCTTATTGCTCCTGGCGGCAGTGTTGTTGGTTGGTTTTGTTGTGACCTGGCTATGGGCACCAGAAACCAAAGCACTCCCGCTGGTGGCGGCGGGAAATGTAGGAGGTACGAATGAACATTCTGTTAGCGTTTAAAGCCGAACCGGATGCCGGAATGCTGGCGGAAAAAGAGTGGCAGGCAGCGGCTCAGGGTAATAGCGGACCGGATGTTTCGCTTCTGCGAAGTTTACTCGGTGCTGATGAACAGGCTGCCGCCGCGCTGCTGTTGGCGCAGAGAAAAAACGGTATGTCGATGTCTTTAACCGCGTTGAGCATGGGGGATGAACGGGCGTTGCACTGGCTGCGCTATCTCATGGCTCTTGGGTTTGAGGAAGCTGTATTGCTGGAGACGGCGGCAGATATGCGCTTTGCGCCGGAATTTGTCGCTCGCCATATTGCCGAATGGCAGCGCCAGAATCCGCTGGATCTGATCATTACTGGCTGCCAGAGCAGCGAAGGGCAGAACGGGCAAACGCCATTTTTGCTGGCGGAAATGCTGACCTGGCCCTGCTTTACCCAGGTGGAGCGTTTTACTCTCGACGCACCGTTTATCTCGCTCGAACAGCGTACTGAACATGGATTACGCTGTTGTCGGGTTCGCTTGCCTGCGGTGATTGCCGTGCGCCAGTGTGGCGAGGTGGCCTTGCCAGTACCGGGAATGCGCCAGCGAATGGCTGCGGGGAAAGCTGAAATTATCCGCAAAACTGTTACTGCTGAATCGCCAGCGATGCAGTGCCGGCAACTGGAAAGGCCAGAGCAACGACGCGGTGCAACGCTTCTTGATGGGCCAACGGTAGCAGAAAAAGCGCAAAAACTGTGGCGGGATTATTTGTGCCAGAGGATGCAGCCATGAATATCGCAATTGTGACAATAAATCAGGACCATGCCGCAATAGCGAGCTGGCTGGCGGAGCAGGATTTCAGCGGCAGCACATTAACGCACTGGCAAATCGAGCCGCAGCCGATGGTCGCGGAACAGGTGCTGGATGCGCTGGTAGAACAGTGGCAGCGAACGCCTGCGGACGTTGTTCTCTTTCCGCCGGGAACGTTTGGCGATGAACTGGCTACCCGCCTGTCCTGGCGTTTACATGGTGCCAGTATATGCCAGGTGACTTCATTAAATATTCCAACCGGAAGCGTACGCAAATCCCACTGGGGAAATGCGCTAACGGCGACGCTGCAAACAGAAAAACGCCCGCTATGCCTTTCCCTTGCCCGCCAGGCGGGAGCAGTGAAAAATGCCACGTTGCCCTCTGGTATGCAGCAACTGAACATTGTCCCCGGCGCGCTTCCCGACTGGCTGGTTAGCACAGAGGATCTGAAAAATGTTACCCGTGACCCATTAGCTGAGGCCAGACGGGTGCTGGTGGTGGGGCAGGGCGGAGAGGCAGATAACCAGGAAATCGCTATGCTGGCAGAAAAGCTGGGAGCCGAAGTGGGCTACAGTCGGGCGCGAGTAATGAACGGTGGCGTTGATGCCGAAAAAGTGATTGGTATTTCCGGACATCTGCTGGCACCTGAGGTGTGTATTGTTGTTGGCGCTTCCGGCGCAGCAGCGTTAATGGCGGGCGTCCGCAATAGCAAGTTTGTGGTGGCGATTAATCATGACGCCAGCGCGGCGGTATTTTCACAGGCAGATGTTGGCGTGGTTGATGACTGGAAAGCGGTGCTGGAGGCACTGGTGACAACCATTCACGCAGATTGCCAATAACGTGCTGCCGGATGATCCTGCCTACGGTTCTGGGCTGGGGACTTGTAAGCCTGATAAGACGCGTCAAGCGTCGTATCAGGCGCTGAATGTCGGATGTGGCGTGCAGCCTACAAATCACACAAATTCAATTCGTTACGATTATCTCGTCAAAGCAATTTTTTCGCTAACGTCCAGACCCCGGTATTCGTGGTAGAAAGCGCCACTACACCGGCGTTAATCGCATTACGCGCATCTTCTTCATCGCACACCAGCCCGCCAGCAACCAGCGGCTGGTGGATTTTCTCCGTTACCCAGCCCAGTACTTTAGGCATACAGCCTGGCAGAATTTCAATACAATCCGGGTTCGATTGCGCAACCTGTTTATCAATGTTGTGAAATGAAATCGAATCAACAATAAACAAGCGATGAATACAGAAAAAGCCTTCCGCTCTCGCCGCTTTTAGCATTGACGCTTTGGTACTGATAATGCCGTCCGCCTCGGTCACCAGTTTCAGAAACTGAATTACTACTTCTTTATTTGACGCGCCTTCCAGCAAATCGACATGAATAAAAGCATATTTTCCGGCGTTCTTAATCTTTTTGACGATATGACTGATGGTGCAAATATTGCCGTACAACACGGAAATAAACCGGCATTCAGAGTCGATTGCCAGTTGCAGGCTGGCATTGTCTTTAACGGCAGCAATCACCGGATTCTGGCGGAGCAGGTGTAAGAGGGGCATAAATTATCCTTATTATTTATCCAAAGCGGTAGGTGATGCCGAATCCGGAAGGCGGATAGCGCCACTGTTGTAGGGTTTTTTCATCACACAGTAAACGGCAGGTGCCACACTCCAGGCAGCCGCGATAATCAACGCGTAAGTCGCCTTCCGGCGTGAGCGAAAAAAGACCAGCCGGACAAGCGTTAATCAACCGTTCTGCCGTCTGGCGCTCAACGGAGTCTGCCGGAACAATATGTGGCGCATCAGCAGCGCGCCAGAGATTACGGGCTACAGACATCGAATACTCCTGACAACATCGCCCGCCAGATGCCACAGGCCATGACGACGTAAATGACGCCAGAGCAACTGGCGCAGCGGCGGAACAGGTTTATCACCTTGATCCCATAAATCACGGGAAATATCCTGCATTAACGCAGGCCACGCCCGATACCAGCCAGGGCGTTGCAAAAGCGCCGGAACATGCTGATAACGCTGTAGAACATCCCACAACAGGCTGCGCTCTACGTTGTAATGATAAAGCGGAAACAGATTTTGCAGCTCGCGGTGCTGGCAGGCGCTTATCAGCGTTTGTGCCGCCGCCTGCGCGCCAGTCAGCGCCATATCCATGCCGCGCACGGAAATTCCGGTATTGACGCAACTGCGTAACGTATCGCCCACCAGCAGCCAGCCGTTACCGCCATATTGCACCGGCATACTGTGCAAGCCACCTTCTGGCACCAGATGCGCACCATACTCCAGTGATTCCGTGTTTTTGATAAGCGGGCGCACTGCCGGATGCGTTTTAAAGCGAGCCAGCAGCTCGCTTGCCGGAACACGACTTTGCGTAAGTGAAGAGAGCGGGCAAACAATCCCTAACGAGAGCGTTTGTTGATTAGTATAAAGAAATGCGCCGCCGGGTAAGTCATCACAGATTCCGCCGCTGAACAGCAACGCTGCGCCTTCGTTATTCTCCAGATGAAAACGTTCTTCAATAGCGGATGTTTCCAGTGAAAGAACTTCTTTGATCCCCAACGCCATCACTTCGCCAGCAGGACGAGTCACTAACCCGTGACGCTCAGCCAGGACGCTGTTGGCACCTTCTGCCAGCACCACATAACGGGCGCGGAGAATATCGTCACCACAAATAACGCCGCAAACTCTGCCGTTTTCTTCATACAGTGCATCCACCGTCGCACCAGGGATGCATTCGACACCTTCTTTTTCGGCTTCGGCAACCAGCCACGGATCGAACCGTGCACGTAATACGCTCCAGGATTCACCGCCGGGCTGTAAGCTGGAAAACGTCGTTGCGCCATCCGGCGTTAGCAGAGAAAGACTTTCGTGAGTGATGCGTCGTTCAAGAGGCGCGGTCAGGTGAAACTGAGGGAGGAGTTCCGCGAGCGCATGGGTGTATAAACGCCCGCCGGAAAGGTTTTTACTGCCGGGAATTTCAGCGCGTTCCAGTAACAGAACGGATAAACCTGCCCGCGCGCAGCGTAAAGCACAAGCGGTGCCTGCTATACCCGCACCAATAATAATAATGTCGCAGTCGTCTTCCATGTCATGCCCCAGATATCCAGAGCGCAACACCCTAACATAGCGTTACTTAAGGGAAATTGACCGCCGACACACTCTTATCATTCGCCGCGATAGATACAACCTGCGGTGCAGGTTTCTTTTACCATCACCGCACTTAACAGCGGCACAACGGGTTTAACCTGATCCCAAATCCATTTTGCTAAAACTTCGCTGGTTGGGTTTTCCAGACCTGGAATATCATTGAGATAATGGTGATCGAGGCGCTCATAAGTTGGCTTAAACGCTGCTTTCAGTTCAGCGAAATCGATAATCCAGCCCGTATGCGGATCGACTTCCCCGGTAATTTCCAGTCGCACCATAAAGGAATGCCCGTGCAGGCGACCACATTTATGTCCTTCCGGGACGTGTGGTAAGCGGTGAGCGGCTTCGAAGGTGAAATCTTTAAATAACGTGGTGGACATCATAATTTCTCTACATGACGATAAAACCGCCGTAGAGTACCGGAAAGGCTGTTTTTTCGCATTATCTAAAACGACTTTGTTGCGCAAAATCGCTGATTTATCTTAATGATTGGCTAAATTCATTTGTTTTTCATTGGGTTGGTTAATCTGTTTTGTTGTTAAAGACTATTGCTAAAACAGGTTAGTCGATTTGGTTATTAGTTATCGCTATCCCGTCTTTAATCCACACCGTTCACCCCGTTAACCTTACCTTCTCTTCTGTTTTATGGGCGCTGACAGGGCGCAGAAACAGCTTTGCTTACTGGAACATAACGACGCATGACGACACAGGTCCCACCTTCCGCGTTGCTTCCGTTGAACCCGGAGCAACTGGCACGCCTTCAGGCGGCCACGACCGATTTAACTCCCACCCAGCTTGCCTGGGTTTCTGGCTATTTCTGGGGCGTGCTCAACCAACAGCCTGCTGCGCTTACAGCGACGCCAGCGCCCGCCCCCGCCGCAGAAATGCCGGGTATAACTATTATCTCCGCTTCGCAAACCGGCAATGCGCGCCGGGTTGCTGAAACATTACGCGATGATTTATTAGCGGCAAAACTGAACGTTAAGCTGGTGAACGCGGGCGACTATAAATTCAAACAAATCGCCAGCGAAAAACTGCTCATCGTGGTGACGTCAACGCAAGGTGAAGGGGAACCGCCGGAAGAAGCCGTCGCGCTGCATAAGTTCCTGTTCTCCAAAAAAGCGCCAAAGCTGGAAAACACTGCATTTGCCGTGTTTAGCCTCGGCGATAGCTCTTATGAATTTTTCTGCCAGTCCGGGAAAGATTTTGACAGCAAGCTGGCGGAACTGGGCGGTGAACGCCTGCTCGACCGTGTCGATGCCGACGTTGAATACCAGGCTGCTGCCATCGAGTGGCGCGCCCGCGTGGTTGATGTTCTGAAGTCCCGTACGCCTGTCGCGGCACCTTCGCAATCCGTCGCTACTGGCGCGGTAAATGAAATCCACACCAGCCCGTACAGCAAAGACGCGCCGCTGGTGGCGAGCCTCTCTGTTAACCAGAAAATTACCGGGCGTAACTCTGAAAAAGACGTTCGCCATATCGAAATTGACTTAGGTGACTCGGGCCTGCGTTACCAGCCGGGTGACGCGCTGGGCGTCTGGTATCAGAACGATCCGGCACTGGTGAAAGAACTTGTCGAACTGCTGTGGCTGAAAGGCGATGAACCTGTCACCGTCGAGGGCAAAACGTTACCTCTGAACGAGGCCCTACAGTGGCACTTCGAACTGACCGTCAACACCGCCAACATCGTTGAGAACTACGCCACGCTTACCCGCAGTGAAACGCTGCTGCCGCTGGTGGGCGATAAAGCGAAGTTACAGCATTACGCCGCGACGACGCCGATTGTCGATATGGTGCGTTTCTCTCCGGCACAGCTTGACGCTGAAGCCCTCATTAACTTGCTGCGCCCGCTGACGCCGCGCCTGTATTCCATCGCCTCCTCGCAGGCGGAAGTCGAGAACGAAGTACACGTCACCGTTGGTGTCGTTCGTTATGACATTGAAGGCCGCGCCCGTGCCGGTGGTGCCTCCAGCTTCCTTGCGGATCGTGTGGAAGAAGAGGGCGAAGTCCGCGTCTTTATCGAACATAACGATAACTTCCGCCTGCCCGCTAACCCGGAAACGCCGGTGATTATGATTGGTCCAGGCACCGGCATCGCGCCGTTCCGCGCCTTTATGCAGCAACGTGCTGCTGACGAAGCGCCGGGCAAAAACTGGCTGTTCTTTGGCAATCCGCACTTTACGGAAGATTTCCTCTACCAGGTGGAGTGGCAGCGCTACGTCAAAGAGGGCGTGCTGACACGTATTGATCTTGCCTGGTCGCGCGATCAAAAAGAAAAAGTTTACGTACAAGACAAACTGCGCGAACAGGGCGCAGAGCTGTGGCGCTGGATCAATGACGGTGCCCACATTTATGTCTGCGGCGACGCTAATCGCATGGCGAAAGACGTTGAACAGGCACTTCTGGAAGTGATTGCCGAATTTGGTGGCATGGACACCGAAGCGGCGGATGAATTTTTAAGTGAGCTGCGCGTAGAGCGCCGTTATCAGCGAGATGTCTACTAATGAACGAAAAACATCCAGGGCCTTTAGTGGTCGAAGGAAAACTGACAGACGCGGAGCGCATGAAGCTTGAGAGCAACTACCTGCGCGGGACCATTGCGGAAGATTTAAACGACGGTCTGACCGGCGGCTTTAAGGGCGACAACTTCCTGCTGATCCGTTTCCACGGTATGTATCAGCAGGATGACCGCGATATCCGCGCGGAACGTGCTGAACAGAAGCTGGAACCGCGTCATGCGATGCTGCTGCGCTGCCGTCTGCCGGGTGGGGTGATCACCACTAAACAGTGGCAGGCAATTGATAAATTCGCCGGTGAAAACACCATTTATGGCAGCATTCGCCTGACCAACCGCCAGACGTTCCAGTTCCACGGCATTCTGAAAAAGAACGTCAAACCGGTGCACCAGATGCTGCATTCGGTCGGTCTTGATGCGCTGGCGACCGCCAACGACATGAACCGTAACGTGTTGTGCACCTCGAACCCGTACGAGTCGCAACTGCACGCAGAAGCGTATGAGTGGGCGAAGAAAATCTCTGAACATCTGCTGCCGCGTACCCGCGCCTACGCGGAGATCTGGCTCGATCAGGAGAAAGTCGCCACCACCGATGAAGAACCGATCCTCGGTCAGACCTACCTGCCGCGTAAATTCAAAACCACGGTAGTGATCCCACCGCAGAACGATATCGATCTGCACGCCAACGACATGAACTTTGTGGCGATCGCGGAAAACGGCAAGCTGGTGGGCTTCAACCTGCTGGTGGGCGGTGGGCTTTCTATCGAACACGGCAACAAGAAAACCTACGCCCGCACGGCGAGCGAGTTTGGCTATCTGCCACTGGAGCATACGCTGGCGGTGGCGGAAGCGGTCGTTACCACTCAGCGTGACTGGGGTAATCGTACTGACCGTAAAAACGCCAAAACCAAATACACGCTGGAGCGCGTGGGTGTTGAGACGTTTAAAGCAGAAGTGGAACGTCGCGCGGGGATCAAATTTGAGCCGATCCGTCCTTATGAATTTACCGGACGCGGCGATCGTATCGGCTGGGTAAAAGGGATCGACGACAAATGGCACCTGACGCTGTTTATCGAAAATGGCCGAATTATTGATTATCCGGGGCGTCCGCTGAAAACCGGCCTGCTGGAGATCGCAAAGATCCACAGAGGTGATTTCCGCATTACGGCGAACCAGAATCTGATCATCGCTGGTGTACCGGAAAGCGAGAAAGCGAAGATTGAGAAGATCGCCAAAGAGAGCGGATTGATGAATGCCGTCACGCCGCAGCGCGAAAACTCAATGGCCTGCGTGTCATTCCCGACTTGCCCGTTGGCGATGGCGGAAGCGGAGCGTTTCCTGCCGTCGTTTATCGATAACATCGATAATTTAATGGCGAAACATGGTGTCAGCGATGAGCACATCGTGATGCGTGTAACAGGCTGCCCGAACGGTTGTGGTCGCGCGATGCTGGCGGAAGTTGGCCTGGTGGGTAAAGCGCCTGGGCGCTACAACCTGCATCTTGGTGGCAACCGCATTGGGACACGTATCCCACGGATGCATAAAGAAAACATCACCGAGCCGGAAATCCTGGCGACGCTTGATGAACTGATAGGGCGCTGGGCGAAAGAACGTGAAGCGGGTGAAGGCTTCGGCGACTTTACGGTGCGTGCGGGCATCATTCGCCCGGTGCTCGATCCGGCGCGCGATTTGTGGGATTAACCATCAGTCCAGTCTTGTAGGCCTGATAAGACGCGTAAGCGTCGCATCAGGCAAGGCAAACAGTGAGGAATCTATGTCCAAACTCGATCTAAATGCCCTGAACGAACTGCCGAAGGTAGATCGCATTCTGGCGCTGGCGGAAACTAACGCCGAGCTTGAAAAACTGGATGCTGAAGGCCGCGTTGCCTGGGCGCTGGATAATCTGCCCGGTGAATATGTACTTTCTTCCAGCTTTGGCATTCAGGCGGCGGTGAGCCTGCATCTGGTGAATCAGATTCGCCCGGATATTCCGGTGATCCTCACCGATACCGGTTATCTGTTCCCGGAAACCTACCGCTTTATTGACGAGTTAACGGACAAACTCAAGCTCAACCTGAAAGTGTACCGCGCTACCGAAAGCGCCGCCTGGCAGGAAGCACGCTACGGCAAACTGTGGGAACAGGGCGTTGAAGGCATTGAAAAGTACAACGATATCAACAAAGTCGAACCGATGAACCGGGCGCTGAAAGAACTAAACGCGCAAACGTGGTTTGCTGGCCTGCGCCGTGAACAATCCGGCAGCCGCGCTAATTTACCGGTGCTGGCAATTCAGCGTGGCGTATTTAAGGTGCTGCCCATTATTGACTGGGATAATCGGACGATATATCAGTATCTGCAAAAACATGGCCTGAAATATCATCCATTATGGGACGAAGGATATTTATCGGTCGGTGATACCCATACAACCCGTAAATGGGAACCTGGTATGGCGGAAGAAGAAACGCGTTTCTTTGGCTTAAAAAGGGAATGTGGGCTGCACGAAGGGTAAATATTGCCGGATAAAATAAACGCCTCTGTCAGAAATGATGGGGCGTTTTTATTTTGCGAGCAGCATTCCGGCATTTAAACGTGAATATAGCAAGGGAAATCAACAGTTATAGAATGGCGTCGGGTGCTTGAGGCTGTCTGGCGTTGAGCATTCGCGAGGTTCCAGATGGACAAAAGCCCCAGGCGATATTTCTATCAACCTGAGGCTCGCGTTCGAACGTAGCAATTCGGATGTTAGTCTCTTCTTTGCAGGGAGGCAAGACATGCTGACAAAATATGCCCTTGTGGCAATCATCGTACTGTGTTGTACAGTACTGGGATTCACGCTGATGGTAGGCGACTCGTTGTGTGAGTTGAGTATCAGAGAACGTGGTATGGAGTTTAAGGCAGTTCTCGCTTACGAATCGAAGAAGTAGCCACCACGCGGGGGTAAAACCCCGCGTATTGAATTGTGATGGTTTGGTCTCCTGCACCCTTTTTTTCATTTATATTGTTTTTGTGAATATTATGCCTGTGTTTATTATTTATATATATCACCAATGAAAATCATTGAATTATTTACAATGTAAATATTTTATTGAACGATATATATCACAGATAATTCTTAATATATGCGTAAATATCCTTTAAGTTTTACTGAAGGATAAAAACATTGTGACTTTCTTTGATTTCTGGGGAAAAACCCGACGTGGCGAGAAAGAGGGTGGCGACGATTATCACCTTCTTTGCTGGCATTCGCTGGATGTAGCCGCGATAGGCTATTTAATGGTCAAAAACAACTGTTTCGGGCTGGCTGACTATTTTCGTCAATTAGGTTTCGCTGACACGGATCAGGCAGCACAATTTTTCGCCTGGTTGTTGTGCTGGCACGATACTGGAAAATTTGCCCGCTCATTTCAGCAACTTTACCTGCACCCACAACTCAAGGTTCCGGAAGGCGCAAGAAAGAATTACGAAAAGATCTCTCATTCAACGCTGGGTTACTGGTTGTGGCATCATTATTTAATTGAATGTGAAGAGTTGCTTCCTTCATCTTCACTCTCTTTGCGCAAACTTAAACGGGTAATAGATATGTGGATGCCCGTGACGACCGGGCATCATGGTCGGCCTCCTGACCGTATCGATGAACTGGACAACTTTCTGCCTGAAGACAAAGCTGCCGCACGAGATTTTCTCCTTGCAATCAAGTCACTGTTTCCGCTCATAGAGATCCCCACATTCTGGGATGATGACGAGGGCGTTGAACTTATAAAACATCTTTCCTGGTATATATCTGCAACCGTCGTACTCGCAGACTGGACGGGATCGTCAACGCGGTTTTTTCCACGCGTCGCACATGTAATGGATATTAAAGATTACTGGCAGAATGCTTTAGCTCAGGCTCAAAACGCATTAACCGTCTTTCCTCCAAAAGCAGAAACCGCACCTTTCACTGGAATTAACACGCTGTTTCCTTTTATTGAGAACCCAACACCGTTACAGCAAAAGGTGCTGGATCTGGATATCAGCCAGCCAGAACCGCAGTTGTTTATTCTGGAAGATGTGACTGGCGCAGGTAAAACAGAAGCGGCGCTTATCCTGGCGCACAGGTTGATGTCTGCGGGTAACGCTCAGGGGCTGTTTTTTGGTTTGCCGACAATGGCAACGGCCAATGCCATGTACGATAGGCTGGTCAAAACCTGGCTTGCTTTCTATTCGCCGGAATCCCGCCCCAGCCTGGTGCTGGCACACAGCGCTCGTTCGCTAATGGATCGCTTTAACGCATCGCTGTGGTCTGGTGATTTTGTGGGGTCAGAAGAACCGGATGAACAAGCGTTCAGTCAGGGATGTGCGGCCTGGTTTGCTGGCAGTAACAAGAAGGCGTTGCTGGCTGAAATTGGCGTCGGCACGCTGGATCAGGCGATGATGGCGGTGATGCCGTTCAAACATAATAATCTGCGGCTTCTGGGGCTGAGTAACAAAATCCTGCTAGCCGATGAGATCCACGCCTGTGACGCTTATATGTCGTGCATTCTTGAAGGGCTGATCGAGCGGCAGGCGCGTGGCGGAAACAGCGTTATTTTGCTTTCTGCTACGTTGTCTCAACAGCAGCGTGACAAACTCGTCGCCGCCTTTGCGCGTGGTGCAGAGGGCCAGCAAGAAGCTCCGTTGCTGGAAAAAGATGATTATCCCTGGCTGACGCATGTCACGAAATCCGATGTGCATTCGCACCGGGTAGCGACGCGCAAAGACGTTGAGCGCAGCGTGAGTGTGGGTTGGCTTCATAGCGAACAAGAGTGTATTGCGCGTATCGAATCGGCGGTAAGTCAGGGGAAATGCATCGCCTGGATTCGGAATTCTGTCGATGACGCCATCCAGGTTCATCGTCAGCTGCTTGCCCGCGGCGTCATTCCTGCTTCCAGCCTTTCACTTTTTCATAGCCGCTTTGCTTTTAGCGATCGCCAGCGAATTGAAACGGAGACGCTGGCACGCTTTGGTAAAGAAGACTGTTCACAGCGTGCCGGAAAAGTCCTCATTTGTACTCAGGTCCTGGAGCAGAGCGTCGACTGCGACCTGGACGAAATGATTTCCGACCTTGCCCCTGTTGATTTACTGATCCAGCGAGCAGGGCGATTACAGCGACATATCCGCGATATTAATGGTCAGTTAAAGCGTGACGGTAAAGACGAGCGTCACCCTCCTGTATTGCTGATTCTGGCCCCCGTCTGGGACGACTCTCCGGGTGAAGAATGGTTTGCCAGTGCCATGCGTAACAGTGCATTTGTCTATCCCGATCATGGGCGAATCTGGTTGACGCAGCGTGTGCTGCGTGAACAAGGCGCGATTCAGATGCCACACTCAGCCCGGCTTCTGATTGAATCAGTCTACGGTGAGGACGTGGTAATGCCGGAAGGGTTTGCCCGCAGCGAGCAGGAGCAAGTGGGCAAATACTACTGCGATCGTTCAATGGCTAATAAGTTTGTGCTGAACTTCAGGCCCGGCTATGCCGCCAATATCAACGATTACCTTCCGGAAAAACTGTCGACACGTCTGGCTGAGGAGTCTGTTTCCTTGTGGTTGGCTACCTGTATTGACGGTGTGGTGAAGCCTTATGCCACTGGCGCTCACGCATGGGAAATGAGCGTTGTCAGAGCGCGCCAAAGCTGGTGGAAAAAACATCGGGATGAGTTTTCTTTACTGGAAGGGGATGCGTTCAGGCAGTGGTGCGTTGAACAGCGGCAAGATCCGGAGATGGTAAATGTGATTTTAGTTACCGATGACGAAAGTTGCGGGTATTCGGCTACGGAGGGATTGATTGGCAAGGTTGGTTGAGATGCCTGCGACAGGATTCTCTGAATAGTTGATACACAAAAAAGGATGGAAGGATGGATAACCGACCTGGGATGGTCTTTTTTACGAGAGGATGCGTATGAACTCGTTTTCACTTCTGACAACCCCGTGGTTGCCCGTTCGTTATAAAGACGGAACGACAGGCAAACTGGCGCCAGTCGATCTGGCGGATGAAAATGTTGTCGATATCGCTGCGCCGCGGGCAGATCTCCAGGGGGCGGCATGGCAGTTTTTGCTGGGACTACTACAAACCAGCTTCGCGCCCAAAAATCACGGTCGTTGGGATGATATCTGGGAAGACGGGCTGGAGGTTGAAAAGCTACGGGAAGCATTGCTGTCTTTAGAACACGTTTTCCAGTTTGGCCCAGATTCCCCTTCATTTATGCAGGATTTCGAGGCGCTTACGGGAGATAAAGTTCCGGTAGCTTCATTACTGCCTGAAATTCCCGGCTCTCAAACGACGAAGTTTAATAAAGACCACTTTATCAAGCGTGGTGTAACGGAACACCTGTGCCCCCATTGCTTAGCATTGGCCTTGTTCTCTTTACAGTTGAATGCACCAGCGGGCGGCAAAGGCTATCGCACCGGTTTGCGCGGCGGTGGGCCGATGACGACGCTGATTGAATTGCAGGAATATCAGGGCAATCAACAAACTCCCTTGTGGCGCAAACTGTGGCTCAACGTGATGCCGCAGGATGAATCTGACTTACCGCTACCCAAAAAATTTGACGATCTGGTTTTCCCCTGGCTTGGCCCGACGCGTACCAGTGAACTGGCCGGTGCGGTGGTAACTGATGATCAGGTCAACAAACTCCAGGCGTACTGGGGAATGCCTCGGCGCTTACGTGTTGATTTTAATACCACGACAGTCGGCAACTGCGATATTTGCGGTGAGCAGAGCGACGCGCTCCTGAGCCTGATGACGACCAAAAATTACGGTGCGAATTATGCCATGTGGCAGCATCCCTTAACGCCCTACCGTGTACCACTTAAAGAGGGCGGCGAGCTTTACTCGGTCAAGCCACAACCGGGCGGTTTAATCTGGCGCGACTGGTTAGGTCTTATCGAAACGGGTAAGTCAGAAAACAATACGGAATTTCCCGCGCTGGTGGTGAAACTCTTTAATGCCAGCAGTCTGAAACAGGCAAAAGTGGGCCTGTGGGGATTTGGCTATGATTTCGACAACATGAAAGCGCGCTGTTGGTACGAACACCATTTCCCGCTACTGCTCAATAAAAAAGAAGGCCAGATACCAAAGCTGCGGCTGGCTGCGCAAACGGCTTCACGGATTCTAAGTCTGTTACGGAGTGCATTGAAAGAAGCATGGTTCTCCGATCCAAAAGGTGCACGGGGTGATTTCAGTTTTGTGGATATCGACTTCTGGAACAAAACTCAGCATCGCTTCCTGAGGTTAGTGCGTCAAATTGAAGAAGGTCAGGAGCCGGATGAATTACTCAGCAAATGGCAAAAGGAAATGTGGTTATTCGCGCGTCAGGATTTTGACGAGCGGGTATTCACTAATCCTTATGAGCCCGTTGATTTGAAACGCGTCATGACCGCGCGCAAGAAATATTTTACAACATCGGCGGAGAAGCAAAGTGCTAAAGCCGCCAGGGAGAAAAAGCAGGAGGCTGCTGAATGAGTATTGTAAAAGAGGAGCACAAAGCCACGCTGCGCAAATGGCACGAGGAATTGCAGGAAAAACGCGGCAATCGTGCCAGTCTGCGGCGTAGTACGACGGTTAATGATGTTTGTTTGTCAGAAGGGTTTCGTTCTCTGCTGATGCAGACCCACACGTTGTGGAAAGTTGAAGCGCAAGAGTGGCGTTTTACCGCACTGGCACTGGTCGCTGCAGTTAGCGCCAATGTAAAAGCCATTGATGAACGGCAGCCTTTTGCCGCGCAGCTGGCGGCAGTAATGTCAGAAGGGCGGTTTTCGCGCCTGTCGGCAGTAAAAACGCCGGATGATTTACTGCGCCAGTTACGTCGCGCGGTCAAATTATTAAACGGTTCCGTCAATCTTATCTCTTTGGCAGACGATATTTTCCGCTGGTGCCAGGAGAGTGACGACCTGCTCAACCATCACCGCCGTCAGCAGCGGCCAACAGAATTTATCCGTATCCGCTGGGCGCTGGAATATTACAAGGCTGGCGACGCCGATAACGAACAAAATTAATAAAGGACTATCTCATGACGACATTTATTCAGCTCCATTTGTTAACCGCTTACCCTGCAGCCAACCTTAACCGTGATGACACCGGTGCGCCGAAAACCGTGGTGCTGGGTGGAGCAACGCGTCTGCGCGTTTCCTCGCAAAGTCTGAAACGTGCGTGGCGCACTTCTGCACTTTTTGAACAGGCGCTGGCGGGCCATATTGGTATTCGTAGTGGGCGTATCGCGCGCGAGGCAGCAACTATCATGATTGAGAAAGGAATCGAAGAAAAAAAAGCCATCGAATGGGCGGCAGATATTGCCGATTATCTTGGTAAAGCCAAAAAAGACAAAAAAACAAAAGATCCGCTCACTAACGCTGAAACTGAACAGCTCGTCCATATCAGCCCGGCAGAATTTGACGCCGTAAAAGCGCTGGCCCATCAACTGGCAGAAGAAAAGCGCGCGCCAAAAGAGGACGATCTCGCTTTGTTACGTAAAGATCGTATGGCGGTAGATATCGCCATGTTTGGTCGTATGCTGGCGAATAAACCCGAGTTTAATGTTGAAGCCGCCTGTCAGGTCGCGCACGCGTTTGGTGTCAGTGAAACGATTGTCGAAGATGATTTTTTCACCGCCGTTGATGATTTGCGCCAGGCCTCTGAAGATGCTGGTGCAGGGCATCTTGGTGAAACTGGGTTTGGTTCTGCGCTGTTCTACACCTATATCTGCATTGATAAAGATCTGCTGGTCGAAAACCTCGGCGGTGACGAAGCATTAGCTAATCAGACCCTGCGCGCCTTTACGGAAGCAGCGTTTAAAGTTTCCCCAACCGGTAAACAAAACAGCTTTGCCAGCCGTGCCTACGCCTCCTGGGCGCTGGCAGAAAAAGGCACCGAACAACCGCGTTCTCTGGCGGCGGCTTTCTATGAACCCATTAATGGCACACGTCAGTTAGATGTGGCAGTGCAGCGTATTACAACGCTTCGCGAAAACATGAATACGGTTTACGAACAGAAGACCGAATGCGCAAGTTTTGACGTGATGAACAAACAGGGAAGCATGAAGGACGTGCTGGACTTTATCTGCGCGTAAGGGGCGGCTTATGAGCCAATATCTGATTTTTCAGCTTCATGGGCCAATGGCATCCTGGGGCGTTGATGCACCCGGTGAGGTGCGTCATACCCATGAACTGCCTTCGCGTTCAGCATTGCTGGGGCTGCTGGCTGCCGGGTTAGGGATACGGCGTGATGACACCGAATGCTTAAACGCGTTTAATCGCCACTATTCACTGGTGGTTTGCGCCAGCCGTAACCCGCGCTGGGCACGGGATTATCACACGGTCCAGATGCCAAAAGAGGTGCGTAAAGCGCGTTATTTCAGCCGTCGCGAAGAGTTGAGCGACCCTGATCTTCTAAGCGCGATTATCTCCCGGCGCGACTACTACACCGATGCCTGGTGGATGGTGGCCGTGGCAACAACAGCTGATGCGCCTTACAGCCTCGAACAGTTGCAGGAAGGTTTACGCCATCCGGTTTTTCCGCTTTATCTGGGGCGAAAAAGCCATCCGCTGGCGTTACCCCTTGCGCCGTTACTGCTCGAAGGCAACGCGTCTGATGCCTTACGTACCGCATATCAACAGTATCAGGATCGTTTCCACGAACTAAAAGTCTCACTCCCGAAACTTCAGGATGAATGCTGGTGGGAAGGGGAGCACGATGGCCTGGTCGCGAGCAAAATATTACGCCGCCGGGATGTTCCTTTAAATCGTCAGCAGTGGCTGTTTGGGGAACGCACCGTCAATCAGGGGCCGTGGCTCAGCAAGGAGGAACCATGTACCTCTCAAGAATAACCTTACATACCGGCCAGCTTTCGCCTGCGCAGTTACTGCATCTGGTGGATCGCGGTGAATATGTGATGCATCAGTGGCTGTGGGATCTTTTTCCTGGCGGCAAAGAAAGGCAATTTCTTTATCGTCGGGAAGAACTCCAGGGCGCGTTTCGCTTTTTTGTCCTGTCGCAGGAACGCCCGGCGGAAAGTGAAACGTTCACCATCGAATGCCGGTCATTTGCGCCGGAACTGCGTACCGGACAATCCCTTTTTTTCAACCTGCGAGCGAATCCAACAGTCTGTAAAGCGGGTAAGCGCCACGATCTGCTGATGGAGGCGAAACGGCAGGTGAGGGGGCAGGCGGAAGGAAGTGATGTCTGGTTGCATCAACAACAGGCGGCGCTGGGCTGGCTGGCTGCGCAGGGAGAGAGAAGTGGTTTTACACTGCTGGATACCTCGGTCGATGCCTACCGACAACAGCAACTGCGGCGGGAAAATGCCCGGCAACTGATCCAGTTCAGTAGCGTGGATTATACGGGGATGCTGACGGTCACCGAGCCAGGGTTATTTCTGCAACGTCTCTGCCTGGGGTATGGCAAAAGCCGGGCGTTCGGCTGTGGTCTGATGTTAATCAAACCCGGAGCAGAGGCGTGACGTTTGTACCACTGAGTCCGATCCCGTTAAAAGATCGCACCTCCATGATCTTCCTCCAGTACGGTCAGATCGACGTACTGGACGGCGCTTTCGTGCTGATCGACAAAACAGGGATCCGCACGCATATTCCGGTGGGATCGGTCGCTTGCATAATGCTCGAACCAGGAACGAGAGTTTCCCACGCGGCGGTGCATCTGGCCGCCACGGTGGGGACACTGCTGGTCTGGGTTGGTGAAGCGGGCGTTCGCGTTTACTCCTCCGGACAACCCGGAGGGGCGCGGGCAGATAAATTACTCTACCAGGCAAAGCTGGCTTTAACGGAAGATCTACGGTTGAAGGTGGTGCGCAAAATGTATGAATTACGTTTTCGTGAACCACCGCCAGCTCGCCGTTCAGTGGAGCAGCTACGGGGAATTGAGGGAGCCCGAGTACGCCAGACCTATGCATTACTGGCGAAGCAATATGGTGTGAAATGGAATGGTCGCAAATACGATCCTAAAGACTGGGAAAAAGGCGATGTTGTGAATCGCTGCATCAGTGCTGCCACATCATGTCTGTACGGTATTTCTGAAGCGGCAGTATTAGCCGCGGGATATGCGCCCGCTATTGGATTTATCCATAGTGGCAAACCGCTTTCATTTGTTTATGACATAGCCGATATCATTAAATTTGATTTGGTTGTGCCAAAGGCATTTGAAATAGCGGCGAGGCAACCCGCAGAACCAGATAAAGAAGTCAGGTTGGCCTGTCGCGATATTTTCCGTAGCACTAAGTTAACGGGCAAATTAATCCCGTTAATTGAGGAAGTCCTTGCCGCCGGTGAAATTGAACCACCACAACCCGCGCCGGATATGTTACCGCCAGCTATCCCGGAACCTGAAACGCTGGGTGATAGTGGTCACCGGGGGCGCAGCGGATGAGCATGGTCGTGGTTGTTACAGAAAATGTCCCGCCGCGCTTACGTGGACGGCTCGTGATCTGGCTACTGGAAGTGCGTGCTGGTGTTTATGTTGGTGATACATCCAAACGTATTCGGGAGATGATCTGGCAGCAAATCTCCCAACTGGCAGGTTGCGGAAATGTGGTCATGGCCTGGGCGACCAATACCGAGTCGGGTTTTGAATTTCAGACCTGGGGTGAAAACAGACGTATTCCGGTGGATTTGGATGGGTTACGGTTGGTTTCGTTTCTTCCTGTTGAGAATCAATAAGTTACCCGTTCTTTAAAAATAAGGAAATGTTTGAATTTAGTTGGTAGATTGTTGATGTGGAATAAAATTGTTTAAAAACAGATACGTATGCTTAGTGTGTTCCCCGCGCTAGCGGGGATAAACCGGCGGCGATCATCTTTGACGCCGACCTGTTTCGGTGTTCCCCGCGCTAGCGGGGATAAACCGCGCTACCACAGGTCGCTACCGCATGGGCTTCAGTGTTCCCCGCGCTAGCGGGGATAAACCGCGGTCATATTGCGCCTGCACAGACTCACTGCGGTGTTCCCCGCGCTAGCGGGGATAAACCGGGGCAGGGAAATCACGGGCACGGTGACGATATGTGTTCCCCGCGCTAGCGGGGATAAACCGTGCGCGGAGCGGAGATTGTAAATATCAAAATCGTGTTCCCCGCGCTAGCGGGGATAAACCGCCAAAACCATGACGTTCTCACTATCGGATGTGGTGTTCCCCGCGCTAGCGGGGATAAACCGTGGCCACCGGCAAAGAAAAAACGGAGTTCTGGCGTGTTCCCCGCGCCAGCGGGGATAAACCGGAAACTGTACTTGATGCGCTGAAAGCGATGGGGTGTTCCCCGCGCCAGCGGGGATAAACCGATGGCCCAGGGATTTGTTCAGTCCAGCGTGCCGTGTTCCCCGCGCCAGCGGGGATAAACCGCTCTCGGTTCTGGGGTACTGTTACCCATAACTGAGCTCCCCCGCGTCAGCGGGGAACTCCCAGCTCCCATTTTCAAACGCCTCATGACGCCTTCGCCAGTTCCTTCACCAGCGGTAGCATTATCCGCATAACGTCACGGCAGCGACGTTCTATTCTTCCAGGAAGCGCCTTATCAATATGCTGTTGATTATCAAGCCTTACATCATGCCAGCTATTTCCCGCCGGGAAGGCCGGTGTTTTTGCGCGTTGCTGATAACCATCCTTATTTCCAAGATTCCAGTTGGTCGCCTCCACCGAAAGTACCGCAATACCGGCTTTGTCGAAAACTTCTGCATCGTTACAACACCCGGTGCCTTTCGGATAGTTTTTATTCAAACCTGGATTTGTTGTCGCTGCAATCCCATGATTACGCGCAATTGCCAGCGCTCGATCACGGGTTAATTTCCTGACAGCCTCTGGTGTATTTACACCACTATTAAAATACAATTTATCGCCAACAATTAAGTTATCGAGATTAATCACCAGCAGCGTATTTTTCTTTTCAGTATCGCTCATGCGCTTGAGTAAATTCTCAGCGCCTAATTTCCCTTCTTCTTCTCCACTGGTTGCCACAAAACGAATACCATACTCGGTAGGCGTATTTTTCAGACGTTCAGCCAGTTCCAGCATGACACCTAAACCTGCGGCGTTATCATCCATTCCTTGTAACGTCAGCCCGCCGAGATTGGCATCGGCGTCGGCATCGCTCAGTGGAGCGTACGTATCAAGATGCGCCATAATAATGATCTGCTGCGGCGCTTTGCCTTCATGAGCGGCAATCACCGTACTTCCCGTCACGTTGTGCCAGTTTTTGCGGTTATCGCGGGCGGTGTAAATATATCGGCTATTAAATGTCCGAATATCACTGCGATAACCCATCTGTTGAAACTGTTGGCGAATATAATCGGCGGATAACATTTCTGCAGGAGTTCCGGTCATGCGTCCCGGAAAGAAAGTAGCAATATGTCGTGCCTGTGTATTAGCAAAATCACCAGGTTTAGGTGACGAGGCGTGTACGGGGAGAATAAAGCATACGCCGAGCGCCAGGGCAGCGGTACGGTGGCGCAATGCGGAAAACATAGTGAGTCCTTAAATACCATGCAAATTTTTTTACCGCCATAGTATGAAACTGCCGCTGCGCTAAAACAATTTCAAATCTTCCTAAACGCCCGAAATCCGGTGCCTTAAGCACTTTTTGATATTAGCTTTGCCAAATCGTTATTCCGTTAAGGAACTACTCATTCTAATTGGTAATTTCATTCGTTCTCTTACGCTCCCTATAGTCGAAACATCTGATGGCAAGAAAATAGCGGTATTGCAAAGGAACGGTTATGGATCAAAAACGACTTACTCACCTGCGGCAACTGGAGGCGGAAAGCATCCACATTATTCGTGAGGTGGCGGCAGAATTCTCAAATCCGGTGATGCTCTACTCTATCGGTAAAGATTCCAGCGTCATGCTGCATCTGGCGCGCAAGGCGTTTTATCCGGGTACGCTGCCTTTCCCATTGCTGCATGTCGATACTGGCTGGAAATTCCGCGAGATGTATGAGTTCCGCGATCGTACGGCTAAAGCCTACGGCTGCGAGCTCCTGGTACATAAAAACCCGGAAGGCGTGGCGATGGGGATTAACCCGTTCGTGCACGGCAGCGCAAAACATACCGATATTATGAAAACCGAAGGTTTGAAGCAGGCGTTGAACAAGTACGGTTTTGATGCCGCCTTCGGTGGCGCGCGCCGCGACGAAGAGAAATCCCGCGCTAAGGAGCGAATCTACTCTTTCCGTGACCGCTTTCATCGCTGGGACCCGAAAAATCAGCGCCCGGAGCTGTGGCACAACTACAACGGGCAAATTAACAAAGGCGAAAGTATCCGCGTCTTCCCGCTCTCTAACTGGACCGAGCAGGATATCTGGCAATACATCTGGCTGGAAAATATCGACATTGTTCCGCTGTATCTTGCTGCGGAACGTCCGGTTCTGGAACGCGACGGTATGTTGATGATGATTGATGACAACCGTATCGACCTGCAACCAGGCGAAGTGATTAAAAAACGGATGGTGCGTTTCCGTACGCTGGGCTGCTGGCCGCTGACCGGCGCGGTGGAGTCAAATGCGCAAACACTGCCGGAGATCATCGAAGAGATGCTGGTTTCCACCACCAGTGAACGTCAGGGCCGCGTAATTGACCGCGACCAGGCGGGGTCTATGGAGCTGAAAAAACGTCAGGGGTATTTTTAAGATGAACACCGCACTTGCACAACAAATCGCCAATGAAGGCGGCGTCGAAGCCTGGATGATTGCGCAACAACATAAAAGCCTGCTGCGTTTTCTGACCTGTGGTAGCGTCGATGACGGCAAAAGTACCCTGATTGGTCGCCTGCTACACGATACCCGCCAAATCTACGAAGATCAGCTCTCATCGCTGCATAACGACAGTAAGCGTCACGGCACCCAGGGCGAAAAGCTGGATCTGGCACTGCTGGTGGACGGCCTGCAAGCTGAGCGCGAACAGGGCATCACTATTGATGTGGCCTACCGCTATTTCTCTACCGAGAAGCGTAAATTTATTATCGCCGACACCCCAGGGCACGAGCAGTACACCCGCAATATGGCGACTGGCGCATCGACATGTGAACTGGCGATCTTACTGATCGATGCCCGTAAAGGCGTGCTCGATCAAACCCGTCGTCACAGTTTTATCTCCACACTGTTGGGGATCAAACATCTGGTCGTGGCGATCAACAAAATGGATCTGGTGGATTACAGTGAAGAGACGTTCACCCGTATTCGTGAAGATTATCTGACTTTTGCCGGGCAGCTGCCGGGTAATCTGGATATCCGCTTTGTGCCGCTCTCTGCACTGGAAGGCGACAACGTGGCTTCGCAAAGTGAAAGTATGCCGTGGTACAGCGGTCCGACACTGCTCGAAGTGCTGGAAACCGTGGAAATCCAGCGAGTGGTGGATGCTCAGCCAATGCGCTTTCCGGTGCAGTACGTTAACCGCCCGAATCTCGATTTTCGTGGCTATGCCGGAACGCTGGCATCCGGTCGCGTGGAAGTCGGACAACGTGTCAAAGTGCTGCCCTCTGGTGTGGAATCAAACGTCGCGCGGATCGTGACCTTTGATGGCGATCGCGAAGAAGCCTTTGCCGGAGAAGCGATCACCCTGGTGCTAACGGATGAGATCGACATCAGCCGTGGTGATCTGCTGCTGGCGGCAGACGAAGCGCTACCGGCAGTGCAGAGCGCGTCGGTGGATGTGGTGTGGATGGCGGAACAGCCACTTTCCCCTGGACAAAGCTACGACATCAAAATTGCCGGTAAGAAGACGCGTGCCCGTGTTGATGGTATTCGCTATCAGGTTGATATTAATAACCTTACTCAACGCGAAGTTGAAAATCTGCCGCTAAACGGCATTGGTTTGGTGGATCTCACTTTTGACGAGCCGCTGGTGTTAGATCGTTATCAGCAAAACCCGGTTACTGGTGGGCTGATTTTTATCGATCGCCTGAGCAATGTGACCGTGGGGGCCGGTATGGTGCACGAGCCAGTTAGCCAGGCAACTACTGCGCCATCTGAATTCAGTGCATTCGAACTGGAATTGAATGCCCTGGTTCGCCGCCATTTTCCACACTGGGGCGCGCGCGATTTACTGGGGGATAAATAATGGCGCTGCATGACGAAAACGTCGTCTGGCATAGCCATCCAGTCACTGTACAACAACGCGAGCTACACCACGGTCATCGTGGTGTAGTGCTGTGGTTTACCGGCCTCTCCGGGTCCGGTAAATCAACGGTCGCCGGGGCGCTGGAGGAGGCGTTACATAAACTCGGCGTCAGTACGTATCTGCTGGATGGCGACAATGTTCGCCACGGATTATGCAGCGATCTCGGTTTTAGCGATGCCGATCGTAAAGAGAATATCCGTCGCGTCGGTGAAGTGGCGAATTTAATGGTTGAAGCTGGACTGGTGGTGCTGACCGCGTTTATCTCGCCACACCGCGCCGAACGCCAGATGGTTCGCGAACGTGTAGGAGAAGGGCGTTTTATCGAAGTGTTTGTCGATACGCCGCTGGCGATTTGCGAGGCCCGCGATCCAAAAGGCTTATATAAGAAAGCGCGTGCCGGTGAACTGCGCAACTTTACGGGAATAGATTCCGTTTACGAAGCGCCTGAATCGGCAGAAATTCATCTCAATGGTGAACAATTAGTAACAAATTTGGTACAGCAATTATTAGATCTGTTGAGACAGAACGATATTATCAGATCCTGAGACACCACCGGGTTTCCATGCCCGGTCCGTCAAAGTTACAGGATCAAATATGCGTAATAGCCATAACATTACACTAACAAATAACGACAGCCTTACTGAGGATGAAGAAACCACATGGTCACTGCCAGGTGCTGTGGTCGGTTTTGTCTCCTGGTTATTTGCGCTGGCGATGCCGATGTTGATTTATGGCTCTAACACGCTGTTCTTCTTTATCTACACCTGGCCTTTCTTTCTGGCACTGATGCCTGTCGCGGTGGTGGTGGGGATTGCACTGCATTCATTGATGGACGGAAAGCTACGCTACAGTATTGTTTTCACCCTGGTGACAGTCGGCATTATGTTTGGCGCACTGTTTATGTGGCTACTGGGCTAATTTGTACTTTCCCGTCTCCTCTGTTCATAATTCAAACCGTAACGAATAATGAGATTATGTTCTGCACGCCCTGGGTATACGTAACAATGGACAAATGTGGTACATTTGCCCGCGTTGTCGCGGTATCCCCAACAGAGGATGTAGAGTCGTCTTCGGATGCATGGGATGATGATGCCGTTTTTCAGGGGGCAGGATGGGTAAACTAACGCTGCTGTTGCTGGCTATTCTGGTCTGGCTACAGTATTCGCTGTGGTTCGGTAAGAACGGTATACATGACTATACCCGCGTCAATGATGATGTGGCGGCACAGCAAGCTACAAACGCGAAACTTAAAGCGCGAAACGATCAACTTTTTGCCGAAATTGACGATCTCAATGGCGGCCAGGAGGCGCTCGAAGAGCGTGCGCGTAATGAACTCAGCATGACCAGGCCGGGCGAAACTTTTTATCGTCTGGTGCCTGACGCGTCGAAACGCGCACAGTCTGCGGGGCAAAACACTCGATAAATCAGCCCGGGAATTAACATGGCAACCACTCATTTGGATGTTTGCGCCGTGGTTCCGGCGGCCGGATTTGGCCGTCGAATGCAAACGGAATGTCCTAAGCAATATCTCTCAATCGGTAATCAAACCATTCTTGAACACTCGGTGCATGCGCTGCTGGCGCATCCCCGGGTGACTCGTGTCGTCATTGCCATAAGTCCTGGCGATAGCCGCTTTGCACAACTTCCTCTGGCGAATCATCCGCAAATTACCGTTGTAGATGGCGGTAATGAGCGTGCCGATTCCGTGCTGGCAGGTCTGAAAGCCGCTGACGGCGCGCAGTGGGTATTGGTGCATGACGCCGCTCGTCCTTGTCTGCATCAGGATGACCTTGCGCGATTGTTGGCGTTGAGCGAAACCAGTCGCACAGGGGGGATCCTCGCCGCACCGGTGCGCGATACCATGAAACGTGCCGAACCTGGCAAAAATGCCATTGCTCATACCGTTGATCGCAACGGCTTATGGCACGCGCTGACGCCGCAATTTTTCCCTCGTGAGCTGTTACATGACTGTCTGACGCGCGCTTTAAATGAAGGTGCGACTATTACCGACGAAGCCTCGGCGCTGGAATATTGCGGATTCCATCCGCAGTTGGTCGAAGGCCGCGCGGATAACATTAAAGTCACGCGTCCGGAAGATTTGGCACTGGCCGAGTTTTACCTCACCCGAACCATCCATCAGGAGAATACATAATGCGAATTGGACACGGTTTTGACGTACACGCCTTTGGCGGTGAAGGCCCAATTATCATTGGTGGCGTACGCATTCCTTACGAAAAAGGGTTGCTGGCGCATTCTGATGGCGACGTGGCGTTACATGCGCTGACCGATGCATTGCTTGGTGCAGCGGCGTTGGGGGATATCGGCAAGCTGTTCCCGGATACCGATCCATCATTTAAAGGGGCCGACAGCCGCGAATTGCTGCGCGAAGCCTGGCGTCGTATTCAGGCGAAGGGGTATACCCTCGGTAACGTCGATGTCACTATCATCGCTCAGGCACCGAAGATGTTGCCGCATATTCCACAAATGCGCGTGTTTATTGC
Source organism: Escherichia sp. KS167_9B (assembly GCF_030295215.1). Classification (NCBI taxonomy): domain Bacteria; kingdom Pseudomonadati; phylum Pseudomonadota; class Gammaproteobacteria; order Enterobacterales; family Enterobacteriaceae; genus Escherichia; species Escherichia sp. KS167_9B. Next base: position 3,332,129 of record NZ_AP025754.1, on the reverse strand, counting down.
CGAAGATCTCGGCTGCCATATGGATGATGTTAACGTGAAAGCCACTACTACGGAAAAATTAGGATTTACCGGGCGTGGGGAAGGGATTGCCTGTGAAGCGGTGGCGCTACTCATTAAGGCAACAAAATGATTGAGTTTGATAATCTCACTTACCTCCACGGTAAACCGCAAGGTACCGGGCTGCTGAAAGCCAATCCGGAAGACTTTGTGGTGGTGGAAGATTTGGGCTTTGAGCCTGATGGTGAAGGTGAGCATATTCTGGTTAGAATCCTCAAAAACGGCTGTAATACCCGTTTTGTGGCGGATGCACTGGCGAAATTCCTGAAAATTCATGCCCGTGAAGTCAGCTTCGCTGGGCAAAAAGACAAACATGCTGTTACGGAACAGTGGTTATGCGCTCGCGTGCCAGGCAAAGAGATGCCCGATCTCAGTGCTTTTCAACTGGAAGGTTGTCAGGTGCTGGAGTATGCGCGGCACAAGCGTAAGCTGCGTTTAGGGGCGCTGAAAGGTAACGCTTTTACCCTGGTACTCCGCGAAGTGAGCAATCGTGATGACGTTGAACAACGTCTGATCGATATTTGCGTAAAAGGTGTACCGAACTACTTTGGTGCCCAACGTTTTGGTATTAGCGGCAGCAACTTGCAGGGTGCGCTGCGCTGGGCGCAAACCAATACTCCGGTGCGTGATCGCAATAAACGGAGTTTTTGGTTGTCGGCAGCCCGCAGTGCGTTGTTTAATCAGATTGTTGCTGAGCGCCTCAAAAAAGCAGACGTTAATCAAGTTGTTGACGGCGATGCGCTACAATTAGCCGGACGTGGCAGCTGGTTTGTTGCCTCCAATGAAGAACTGGCGGAATTACAGCGTCGCGTCAACGATAAAGAGCTGATGATTACTGCTGCATTGCCGGGCAGTGGCGAATGGGGAACTCAGCGTGAAGCGCTGGCATTCGAACAAGCAGCTGTCGCCGAAGAAACTGAATTGCAAGCCTTACTGGTGCGCGAAAAAGTTGAAGCCGCGCGCAGAGCGATGCTGCTGTATCCGCAACAATTAAGCTGGAACTGGTGGGATGACGTCACCGTAGAAATCCGTTTCTGGCTTCCGGCAGGCAGTTTTGCGACCAGCGTTGTCAGGGAACTTATCAACACAACAGGTGATTATGCGCATATTGCTGAGTAATGATGACGGGGTACATGCACCCGGTATACAAACGCTGGCGAAAGCCTTGCGTGAGTTTGCTGACGTTCAGGTGGTCGCCCCAGATCGTAACCGCAGCGGCGCTTCAAATTCTCTGACACTGGAATCCTCCTTGCGCACGTTTACCTTTGAAAATGGTGATATTGCTGTGCAAATGGGAACCCCGACCGATTGCGTCTATCTTGGCGTGAATGCTCTGATGCGTCCGCGCCCGGACATTGTTGTGTCGGGGATTAACGCCGGGCCGAATCTGGGGGATGATGTTATCTATTCCGGTACGGTAGCCGCCGCGATGGAGGGCCGTCATTTAGGATTTCCGGCGCTTGCTGTCTCGCTTGACGGGCATAAACATTACGACACTGCCGCGGCGGTAACCTGTTCCATTTTGCGAGCTCTGTGTAAAGAGCCGTTGCGCACCGGGCGTATTCTCAATATTAACGTACCGGATTTACCGTTGGATCAAATCAAAGGTATTCGCGTGACGCGCTGCGGTACCCGACATCCGGCAGATCAGGTGATCCCGCAGCAAGATCCGCGCGGCAATACGCTGTACTGGATTGGCCCGCCGGGTGGTAAGTGCGATGCCGGTCCGGGGACCGATTTTGCTGCGGTCGATGAGGGCTATGTCTCTATCACGCCGCTGCATGTGGATTTAACTGCGCATAGCGCGCAAGATGTGGTTTCAGACTGGTTAAACAGCGTGGGAGTTGGCACGCAATGGTAAGCAGACGCGTACAAGCACTTCTGGATCAATTACGTGCGCAAGGTATTCAGGATGAGCAGGTGCTGAATGCACTTGCCGCCGTGCCGCGTGAAAAATTCGTTGATGAAGCGTTTGAACAAAAAGCCTGGGACAATATCGCCTTGCCGATAGGTCAGGGGCAGACAATTTCGCAGCCGTATATGGTGGCGCGAATGACCGAATTACTCGAGCTGACGCCGCAGTCGCGGGTGCTGGAAATTGGCACCGGTTCGGGATATCAAACGGCAATTCTGGCGCATCTTGTTCAGCATGTTTGCTCGGTTGAACGTATTAAAGGCTTGCAGTGGCAGGCGCGTCGCCGCCTGAAAAACCTTGATTTACATAATGTTTCAACCCGTCATGGCGATGGATGGCAAGGTTGGCAGGCACGTGCGCCGTTTGACGCTATCATTGTTACGGCGGCACCGCCGGAAATTCCAACTGCGCTAATGACGCAGCTGGACGAAGGCGGGATTCTCGTCTTACCCGTAGGGGAGGAGCACCAGTATTTGAAACGGGTGCGTCGTCGGGGAGGCGAATTTATTATCGATACCGTGGAGGCCGTGCGCTTTGTCCCTTTAGTGAAGGGTGAGCTGGCTTAAAACGTGAGGAAATACCTGGATTTTTCCTGGTTATTTTGCCGCAGGTCAGCGTATCGTGAACATCTTTTCCAGTGTTCAGTATGGTGCCTTGCACGGTAATTATGTCACTGGTTATTAACCAATTTTTCTTGGGGGATAAATGAGCGCGGGAAGCCCAAAATTCACCGTTCGCCGCATTGCGGCTTTGTCACTGGTTTCGCTATGGCTGGCAGGCTGTTCTGACACTTCAAATCCACCGGCACCGGTCAGCTCCGTTAATGGCAATGCGTCTGCAAACACCAATTCTGGTATGTTGATTACGCCGCCGCCGAAAATGGGGACGACGTCTACAACGCAGCAACCGCAAATTCAGCCGGTACAGCAGCCACAAATTCAATCTGCACAACAACCGCAAATCCAGCCAGTGCAGCCAGTAGCTCAGCAGCCGGTACAGATGGAAAACGGACGCATCGTCTACAACCGTCAGTATGGGAACATTCCGAAAGGCAGTTATAGCGGCAGTACATACACCGTGAAAAAAGGCGACACACTTTTCTATATCGCCTGGATTACTGGCAATGATTTCCGTGACCTTGCTCAGCGCAACAATATTCAGGCACCATACGCGCTGAATGTAGGTCAGACCTTACAGGTGGGTAATGCTTCCGGTACGCCAATCACTGGTGGAAATGCCATTACCCAGGCCGATGCAGCAGAGCAAGGAGTTGTGATCAAGCCTGCACAAAATTCCACCGTTGCTGTTGCGTCGCAACCGACAATTACGTATTCTGAGTCTTCGGGTGAACAGAGTGCTAACAAAATGTTGCCGAACAACAAGCCAACTGGGACCACGGTCACAGCGCCTGTAACGGTACCAACAGCAAGCACAACCGAGCCGACTGTCAGCAGTACATCAACCAGTGCGCCTATCTCCACCTGGCGCTGGCCGACTGAGGGCAAAGTGATCGAAACCTTTGGTGCTTCTGAGGGGGGTAACAAGGGGATTGATATCGCAGGCAGCAAAGGACAGGCAATTATCGCGACCGCAGATGGCCGCGTTGTTTATGCCGGTAACGCGCTGCGCGGCTACGGTAATCTGATTATCATCAAACATAATGATGATTACCTGAGTGCCTACGCCCATAACGACACAATGCTGGTCCGGGAACAACAAGAAGTGAAGGCGGGGCAAAAAATAGCGACTATGGGTAGCACCGGAACCAGTTCAACACGCTTGCATTTTGAAATTCGTTACAAGGGGAAATCCGTAAACCCGCTGCGCTATTTGCCGCAGCGATAAATCGGCGGAACCAGGCTTTTGCTTGAATGTTCCGTCAAGGGATCACGGGTAGGAGCCACCTTATGAGTCAGAATACGCTGAAAGTTCATGATTTAAATGAAGATGCGGAATTTGATGAGAACGGAGTTGAGGTTTTTGACGAAAAGGCCTTAGTAGAAGAGGAACCCAGTGATAACGATTTGGCCGAAGAGGAACTGTTATCGCAAGGGGCCACACAGCGTGTGTTGGACGCGACTCAGCTTTACCTTGGTGAGATTGGTTATTCACCACTGTTAACGGCCGAAGAAGAAGTTTATTTTGCGCGTCGCGCACTGCGAGGAGATGTTGCCTCCCGCCGCCGGATGATCGAGAGTAACTTGCGTCTGGTGGTAAAAATTGCCCGCCGTTATGGCAATCGTGGTCTGGCTTTGCTGGATCTTATCGAAGAGGGCAACCTGGGGCTGATCCGCGCGGTAGAGAAGTTTGACCCGGAACGTGGTTTCCGCTTCTCAACATACGCAACCTGGTGGATTCGCCAGACGATCGAGCGGGCGATTATGAACCAAACCCGTACTATTCGTTTGCCGATTCACATCGTAAAGGAGCTGAACGTTTACCTGCGAACCGCACGTGAGTTGTCGCATAAACTGGACCACGAACCAAGTGCGGAAGAGATCGCAGAGCAACTGGATAAGCCAGTTGATGACGTCAGCCGTATGCTTCGTCTTAACGAGCGCATTACCTCGGTGGACACCCCGCTGGGTGGAGATTCCGAAAAAGCGTTGCTGGACATCCTGGCCGATGAAAAAGAAAACGGCCCGGAAGATACCACGCAAGATGACGATATGAAACAAAGCATCGTCAAATGGCTGTTCGAACTGAACGCCAAACAGCGTGAAGTGCTGGCACGTCGATTCGGTTTGCTGGGGTACGAAGCGGCAACACTGGAAGATGTAGGTCGTGAAATTGGCCTCACCCGTGAACGTGTTCGCCAGATTCAGGTTGAAGGCCTGCGCCGTTTGCGCGAAATCCTGCAAACGCAGGGGCTGAATATCGAAGCGCTGTTCCGCGAATAAGTAAGCATCTGTCAGAAAGGCCAGTCTCTTATGAGGCTGGCCTTTTTCTTTTGTATGGGGAGTTGGTGTGTTTTGTCGCCTGGATAAGACACGTCAGCGTCCCATCCGGCAATCAGCATCCTATTTGCTCATCATCTTGCGCACCAGCTGCATAAACAGCTCCTGCTCTTCTCCACTCAAACGCCCCAAAAATTCCTCATCCACACTGTCACCAATCGGTATCGCCGCAGCAAGTACCTTTTCTCCTTCGGCAGTCAGCCAGACAAAGCGTCGCCGCTTATCAGCAGAGTCATGTTCTCGTCTGACTAAGCCACGATTTTCCATTCGTGCCAGCATTTCTGCCAGCGTTGCTTTGGTGCTGACTGCTGCTTCCATCAGCGCAACCTGTTCGATGCCAGGCTTATCAGCAATGGCGCGCATCACCGCGTACTGCGGTTTGGTCAGGTCAGGTAGCTCGTGCTGCCAGCGAGATGTGTGCTGCTGAAAAAGCTGTCGTAACTGATGGAACGCTTTATTTCGTAACGCCATGTAAACTCCGGGCAAACTATCTGCCGCTATCATAGCGGTTTTTCAGTGACGCAGGGGATGTTGTTACTTTTCAGTGCTTGCCGCGATGAGAACAGAGGCGTATTTTAATAATAACGTTCGTATACGAACAATTAAGAGAATTAACAATGAGACTGATCGTCGGGATGACAGGGGCCACCGGAGCGCCTCTTGGTGTGGCATTACTGCAAGCGCTGCGGGAGATGCCGAATGTCGAGACTCATCTGGTGATGTCGAAGTGGGCGAAAACCACCATTGAACTGGAAACGCTTTACAACGCCCGCGATGTTGCTGCCCTCGCAGACTTCTGCCATAACCCGGCGGATCAGGCCGCAACCATCTCCTCAGGTTCCTTTCGTACCGACGGCATGATCGTTATTCCGTGCAGTATGAAAACGCTCGCCGGTATCCGCGCTGGTTACGCCGATGGCCTGGTAGGGCGCGCGGCGGACGTCGTGCTCAAAGAAGGCCGCAAACTGGTGCTGGTGCCGCGTGAAATGCCGCTTAGCACCATCCATCTCGAAAATATGCTCGCACTTTCGCGCATGGGCGTGGCGATGGTGCCGCCGATGCCTGCCTTTTATAACCATCCCGAAACGGTAGATGACATTGTCCACCACGTGGTAGCCCGCGTGCTGGATCAATTTGGCCTCGAACATCCTCACGCCAGGCGCTGGCAAGGATTGCCGCAGGCCCGGAATTTTTCCCAGGAGAATGAATAATGGCATTTGATGATTTACGCAGCTTTTTACAGGCGCTTGATGACTACGGTCAGTTACTGAAAATCAGTGAAGAAGTGAACGCCGAGCCGGATCTGGCAGCCGCTGCCAACGCCACTGGGCGTATCGGCGACGGTGCACCGGCGCTGTGGTTTGACAATATTCGCGGCTTTACCGATGCCCGCGTGGCGATGAACACTATCGGTTCCTGGCAGAACCACGCGATTTCCCTCGGCCTGCCGCCAAACACCCCGGTTAAAAAACAGATTGATGAGTTTATCCGCCGCTGGGATAACTTCCCGATTGCCCCGGAACGCCGCGCTAATCCAGCGTGGGCGCAGAACACCGTCGATGGCGAAGAGATTAACCTGTTCGATATCCTGCCGCTGTTTCGTTTAAACGATGGCGATGGCGGTTTCTATCTCGACAAAGCCTGCGTGGTTTCCCGCGATCCGCTCGACCCGGATAACTTCGGCAAGCAGAATGTCGGCATCTATCGCATGGAAGTGAAGGGTAAGCGTAAGCTCGGCCTGCAACCGGTGCCGATGCACGATATCGCCCTGCATCTGCATAAAGCGGAAGAACGTGGTGAAGATTTGCCAATTGCCATCACGCTGGGTAACGATCCGATCATCACCCTGATGGGCGCCACCCCGCTGAAATACGATCAATCAGAGTACGAAATGGCTGGCGCACTACGCGAAAGCCCGTACCCGATCGCCACCGCCCCGCTGACCGGTTTTGATGTGCCGTGGGGCTCGGAGGTGATCCTCGAAGGGGTAATCGAAAGCCGTAAACGCGAGATTGAAGGGCCGTTCGGTGAATTTACCGGCCACTACTCCGGCGGGCGCAACATGACCGTAGTGCGCATCGATAAAGTCTCTTACCGCACCAAACCGATTTTTGAATCGCTCTATCTCGGTATGCCGTGGACCGAAATCGACTATCTGATGGGGCCAGCCACCTGTGTGCCGCTGTATCAGCAACTGAAAGCCGAGTTCCCGGAAGTGCAGGCGGTGAACGCCATGTACACCCACGGCCTGCTGGCGATTATCTCCACCAAAAAACGCTACGGCGGCTTTGCCCGCGCGGTGGGCCTGCGTGCGATGACCACGCCGCACGGTCTGGGCTACGTGAAGATGGTGATTATGGTCGATGAAGACGTTGATCCGTTCAACCTGCCGCAGGTGATGTGGGCGCTTTCGTCGAAAGTGAACCCGGCAGGGGATCTGGTGCAGTTGCCGAATATGTCAGTACTGGAACTCGACCCTGGCTCAAGCCCGGCGGGGATCACCGATAAGCTGATTATCGACGCCACTACGCCTGTCGCCCCGGACAACCGTGGTCACTACAGCCAGCCGGTGGTGGACTTACCGGAAACCAAAGCCTGGGCTGAAAAACTGACCGCTATGCTGGCCGCACGTAAATAAGGAGAACAAGATGATTTGTCCACGTTGTGCCGATGAACAGATTGAAGTGATGGCGAAATCGCCGGTGAAAGATGTCTGGACGGTCTACCAGTGCCAGCATTGCCTTTATACCTGGCGCGATACTGAACCGCTACGCCGCACCAGCCGCGAACATTACCCGCAAGCGTTCCGTATGACTCAAAAAGATATTGATGACGCACCGATGGTGCCGAGCATTCCGCCGCTGCTGGCGGCAGATAAGCGCTAATAAAAAAGGGCCGGGTAGAGGCTTTGCTTTACCCGGCCACGTTATTTGATTTTATAAAATGACAGCCGCCCGCTTTTCGGCGATCCGGTATCAATATAAATCTGGTTTGCGAACGTCTGGATGTTATCAAACATCATATGACCGAAGATAAAGCAGTCGGCGCCGTTTATTTCCTGTAACTCGCCTTTGAGCGATTTCAGTACGCGATCAACAGGCCAGAGCAATTCTCTCTCCGCTATTTCTTTGCCAAAGAGATATTCATTCCCCGGATAATCTGCATGCGCGATGACATATTTTATTATGTCGTTAGTGATTTCAACAATATGCGGAAGATTATGAAAACGTAGCAACAGGTCTATTGCTTCTTTTTGTTCCGTATCACTTAACTCAAAGAACCAGTCGCCACCGCTGGCAAGCCACATATTGCCATCGCCGGTCGCGAACGCATCCAATGCCATCGCTTCATGGTTGCCTTTAACCGATGTAAACCAGGGCTGGTTTAGCAGGCGCAGCACGTTAAGACTCTCCGGCCCACGATCAATATTATCGCCGACAGAAATAAGTAAGTCGGTTTCAGGGCAAAAAGATAATTGGTGCAGGCGGGATTGCAATAATTGATAATCTCCATGAATGTCACCTACCACCCAGATATGGCGATAATGAGTGGTTTCAATTTTACGATAACGAATATCTGGCATTGATCGCGTTCCGTAAAAAGAATTATTCCGGCTTCTGAAACAGAATGGTGTTAATCTCGACATCAGTGATTGCGCCAGCTGCTTCTGCTTTATGTAACCAGTATAGCGCTTTGTCTTTATCCACACCGTTCTCATCAATGCCCCAGGCGTAAATGCGGCCTAAGGATATTTGGGCATGAGGTAAATCTTGTGCGGCAGCTTTTTCAAACCAGTATTTAGCCTGTTTAATATCAGCGGGTACACCATCGCCCGTTAAAAAGAGCGTACCATAATTATACTGACCAATTTTGTCGCCTTTTTCTGCGGCAAACTTAAGATATGTCGCAGCCTGGAGATAATTCTTTTCCTCGGCTGCGAGGAGCCCTAAATTAGCATGTGCAATGGGGTTTCCCTTTTGCGCCGCTTTAACGAGCCAGGATTTTGCTTTATCGATATCATGGAACTTCTCTGGACCAAACTGATAGATATTGGCACAGTTTATCTGTGCCTGAAGATTTCCCTGTCTGGCTGATTTCTCATACCAGTGAATGGCATTCTGGTAATCCGGCGGTGTGTCTTCATCTCCCTGATGATATAAAAGCCCGACATAAAATTGCGCAATGTCATCTCCCTGACTGGCTGCCAGATTAAACCAGTAAAATGCTTTATCGCGGTTTTTAACCCCCGTTACCCCTTCCTGGTAAACAATTCCCAATCCTTTTTGCGCAGATTTATCGCCGCCTTGTGCCTTTGCGATGATATTTTTCAGGTTTTCCTGTTTGTTTTTAGAATAACGTTGTTCAGCCTGGATAAGATCATCAAGCGAGGGTTCTTTGGCACAATAACCTGTAAGAGGAAAATGCAAAATTAGTAGAGTAAATAAAATTAACTTTTTCATACATTCCATGAATTAATTGTTGAGTCCTGATTTTAATTATACTCCATCTGTTATTGAGCCAATAATAATTAATAATCCCCGATGGGAAGGCCATCGGGGATTATGCCATTACAGCAAACTCTTCAAGCGGTAAATCCACTCCAGCGCCTGACGCGGAGTCAGTGAATCCGGGTCGAGATTTTCCAGTGCTTCGACCGCTGGCGAGGTTTCTTCCGGTACTGACAGCAAAGACATTTGCGTACCATCCACTTGCGTAGCGGCGGCGTTCGGCGAAATGCTTTCCAGTTCACGCAGTTTTTGCCGTGCGCGCTTAATCACCTCTTTTGGCACGCCCGCCAGAGCAGCAACCGCCAGGCCGTAGCTTTTGCTCGCCGCGCCATCCTGCACACTGTGCATAAAGGCAATGGTATCGCCGTGCTCCAGCGCATCAAGATGCACGTTGGCGACGCCTTCCATTTTCTCCGGCAGTTGAGTCAGTTCAAAGTAGTGGGTAGCAAACAACGTCAACGCTTTAATCTTATTCGCCAGATTTTCAGCGCACGCCCATGCCAGCGACAGACCATCGTAAGTGGACGTTCCGCGCCCAATCTCATCCATCAACACCAGGCTGTACTCCGTGGCGTTATGCAGAATATTGGCGGTTTCGGTCATCTCCACCATAAAGGTTGAACGCCCGGATGCCAGATCGTCAGCCGCGCCCACACGGGTAAAGATACGGTCAATCGGGCCAATCTCGACTTTTTGCGCCGGTACGTAGCTGCCGATATAGGCCATCAGCGCAATCAGTGCGGTCTGGCGCATATAGGTACTTTTACCGCCCATGTTCGGACCGGTGATGATCAACATGCGACGCTGCGGCGACAGGTTCAGCGGGTTAGCGATAAACGGCTCATTCAGTACCTGTTCAACTACCGGATGGCGACCTTCGGTAATGCGAATACCCGGTTTATCAATGAAGGTCGGGCAGGTGTAGTTCAGGGTATAGGCCCGTTCCGCCAGGTTCACCAGTACGTCGAGTTCTGCCAGTGCGCTCGCGCTCTGTTGCAACGCCTCCAGATGCGGCAACAGCAGGTCGAACAACTCTTCATAAAGCTGTTTTTCCAGTGCCAGCGCTTTACCTTTCGAGGTGAGTACTTTGTCTTCATACTCTTTTAGCTCTGGAATAATGTAGCGTTCGGCGTTTTTCAGCGTCTGACGACGCATATAGTTGATGGGTGCCAGATGGCTTTGTCCACGGCTGATCTGAATGTAATAACCATGCACCGCGTTAAAGCCGACTTTCAGCGTGTCCAGGCCGGTACGTTCACGCTCGCGAACTTCCAGACGCTCCAGATAATCTGTCGCGCCGTCAGCCAGCGCTCGCCACTCATCCAGCTCTTCGTTATAGCCTGATGCGATAACACCACCGTCGCGTACCAGCACCGGCGGTGTATCGATGATTGCCCGCTCCAGCAGATCGCGCAGCTCGGCAAACTCGCCCATTTTCTCACGCAGCGCCTGTACCGGTGCACTATCGACATTTTCTAACTGTGCACGCAGCTCCGGCAGTTGCTGGAAAGCGTGACGCATACGGGCCAGATCGCGTGGGCGGGCAGTCCGTAAAGCCAGACGTGCCAGAATACGTTCCAGGTCGCCGACCTGACGCAGTACCGGCTGCAGCTCAGCGGTGAAATCCTGCAATGCGCCAATAGTTTGCTGGCGCTCAAGCAACACGCGGGTATCGCGCACTGGCATATGCAGCCAGCGTTTCAGCATTCGACTCCCCATCGGCGTTACAGTGCAGTCGAGCACGGAAGCCAGCGTGTTTTCCGCACCGCCCGCCAGGTTCTGGGTAATTTCCAGGTTACGACGCGTCGCGGCATCCATAATGATGCTGTCCTGCTCACGTTCCATAGTGATAGAACGAATATGCGGCAGAGTCGTACGTTGAGTATCTTTCGCATACTGCAACAGACAACCGGCTGCACAAAGTCCGCGCGGCGCGTTCTCGACGCCAAAACCGACCAGATCGCGAGTGCCAAATTGTAGATTCAACTGCTGGCGCGCGGTGTCGATTTCAAACTCCCACAGCGGGCGACGGCGCAAGCCGCGACGACCTTCAATCAGCGACATTTCAGCAAAATCTTCTGCATACAGCAGTTCCGCCGGATTAGTGCGTTGCAGTTCTGCCGCCATCGTTTCGCGGTCAGCCGGTTCACTCAGGCGAAAACGACCGGAACTGATATCCAGCGTCGCGTAGCCGAAACCTTTACTGTCCTGCCAGATAGCCGCCAGCAGGTTGTCCTGACGCTCCTGCAACAGCGCTTCATCGCTGATGGTGCCCGGCGTAACGATACGCACAACTTTGCGCTCAACCGGACCTTTGCTGGTCGCCGGATCGCCAATTTGTTCGCAGATGGCAACGGACTCGCCCTGATTCACCAGTTTGGCGAGGTAGTTTTCCACCGCATGGTATGGAATCCCCGCCATCGGGATCGGCTCTCCCGCGGAAGCGCCGCGTTTGGTCAGTGAAATATCCAGCAGTTGTGACGCACGTTTTGCGTCGTCATAAAACAGTTCGTAAAAGTCACCCATCCGGTAGAACAGCAGGATCTCGGGATGCTGGGCTTTCAGCTTGAGATACTGTTGCATCATGGGCGTATGGGCATCGAAATTTTCTATTGCACTCATGGGGTTATGTCCGGTTCCCTGATATTAAATGGGGTGTGATGGTTTTTATTTTCGTTGTAATCACATAAGGCGCACATGATACCGGAGTTAATCATTTCAGGGGAAGAAGCGAACGGCGAGTTCTTGATGGTGATTCCGGGAAAGATGCTGTTTTGCAGCTTTTGCGTGATGCTTATGAAGCAAGTACGCAAAATTGTATCAGTTGGCGAACCCTTCTTCTTCAGAGCCATAGTCCCCTTTCAAATTAAGTTGTAATATAAATACATCTTAAGAGTATGGAGGCAGCATGTCTGGCAAGCGTATCTCTCGTGAAAAACTGACGATTAAAAAAATGATCGATCTTTATCAAGCGAAATGCCCGCAGGCGTCAGCGGAGCCGGAGCATTACGAAGCGCTGTTTGCCTACGCGCAAAAACGGCTGGATAAATGTGTGTTCGGCGAAGACAAACCCGCCTGTAAGCAGTGTCCGGTGCACTGTTACCAGTCTGCAAAGCGTGAAGAGATGAAACAGATTATGCGTTGGGCCGGGCCGCGCATGCTGTGGCGTCATCCGATCCTAACCGTACGCCATCTCATTGATGACAAGCGTCCGGTGCCGGAGTTGCCAGAAAAATATCGCCCGAAAAAAAATCGTGAATAGTATACCGGACAGGCAGATCTGTCCGGCACCTCATGCAGTTAAACCAATGCCGATTTATCAATCCCCAGTCGTTTCATCCGTGATAGCAGTGTGGTGCGTTTTAGTCCCAGACGTTGCGCCGCGCCTTTCGGCCCGGCAACCACGCCGTTAGTCTCTTTTAATACACGCACAATTAGCTGATATTCATCTTCGCCCTCCTGAGCGACGACCGTTGCAGTCGGCGGCGTTTTAGGTTCCGGTAAAGCAATATCAGGCAATGACAGCTGCAGCACGTTGCCACGTGTCAGCAATACCGCGCGCTCAATGACGTTTTCCAGCTCGCGTACGTTACCTGGCCACTCCATATTGCTCAACGCGCGCAACGTTTCGGCAGGAATGCTGTCGATATTGCGCCCCAGACGACGGGCAATTTTGAAGGTAAAGGCTTTCGCCAGCAGCGGAATATCTTCCGGACGCTCGCGTAGTGGCGGCAGGTGGATCGGGAATACGTTCAGGCGATAATAGAGATCGCTACGGAACTCGCGGTCGGCAACCATTTTTTTCAGATCGCGGTTAGTCGCGGCAATTAAACGCACGTCCGTCTGTATAATTTTATTACTGCCGAGACGTTCAAACTCCTGTTCCTGTAATACACGCAGCAACTTCGGTTGTAACTCCAGCGGCATATCACCCACTTCATCGAGGAACAGGGAGCTTTTATCCGCCAGTTCAAAACGACCGATACGCTGGGCGCTGGCTCCGGTAAACGCACCACGCTCATGACCAAACAGATCGCTTTCTAACAATCCGGCAGGCATCGCCGCGCAGTTCATTTTTACCATGCGGCGATTATTACGCCCACTGAGATTATGGATCGCGCGGGCAATCAGTTCTTTACCGGTGCCAGTTTCACCGAGGATCAGAACTGTACTGTCACTTTGTGCCACCATTTCAACTTGTTTAAGCACGCTGTACATGGCTTCACTGCGACCAATAATCTCGCCAAATTCACTATCAACATTGTTGAGCTGCTCGGTCAGGGCGAGATTTTCATCAACCAGTCGTTCTTTCAGACGATGAATTTCCTGATAGGCAAGGGCGTTATCGACAGCGATTGCCACACGTTCGGCAATCTGGCGCAGTAAATTCAGATTGGTCGTGGTAAACACTTTCTCTTCGCATTGCGCCAGTTTCAGCACGCCCAGCATGGTGTCGCCAGACATCAGCGGTAACAGGCACAAGGTTTGAATCTGGTTGCCCCAGGTGTCGAACAACATGCGTTCGTAGGGGGCTAAATTATCTCGCTCGTGGAGATTAATCAGCAGCATCTCTTTGCTTTTAAACACGCGTTCGGTGAGGGTTCCTGCTTCATCGACTTCGCTCTGTTCGTGAGCGGGATGCTGTTTATCAAGATAGTGAGTGGAGTAGATGTTGAGTTTGTTTTTACGGTGGCTGCGTAAGACGATGCTGATATCGTCAATGTCGAAATAGTAATGGATTTCTTTGGCGACTTCGCTGACCAGTTCGTCCATATCCAGGCGAGAAAGCACCGCGTTGGTGATGGCAACCAGGATGCGGAAGTTATCGCGTTCCCGGCATAACAACTCATAGTCGACATTATTGACGACGCGGCTCTGGATTTGTTCGGTGACGACAGAAATGATCTGCGTAAAAGTTTGCAGGCGATTGAACTCTTTTTCACTCCACGGGCGATCGTCATAACGAATAAATTCACAGCCACCAAAAATATGCCCTTCCGCCGCCAGTGGCATCAGGCAATAGTGACCAAATTTGGGGTATAGCCCACCAGCGGCCAGCTGCGGCCAGGTTTCACAAAATTCTTCGTAACTGCAATGCAGTGTATCAGGGCGCGACAAAATGCTGCGCACCGGACCGTGTGCCAGAACAGTTTCGTCTTCATAATTTATGGGGGTGTCTTTTTCACGCGACGCGTAATAAGACGCACGTTGAGTCTGCGCTTGCCACAACACAATAGCTGCATTGTCGGCGAGCGCAGAACGCTTTACCAATTGCGAAAGAGCCTCACACAGCGAGGCCAGATCGGGCTGCTGCAATAGTGTCCGAGTGATGTCGAACAACCCTTGTTGTCCGAGATCACTCATCGGTGTATATGACATTTTGTTCTTCCAGGAAAGCACCGCAAAGCGGTGCAAAAGGTCATTGACTAAATATAGGAGATTTAGAATTTTATTAGCATATACGCGGAAGCGGTTCGGCGTGTGGTAAATCGAGGGTTCGTTTCACGCCATACAGACCGGCAAGACGAACACCTTTACGTTCCACCACTTCACCAATCAGCGCCGCGTCTTTCCCCAGTGGATGGGAATGTAACGCCGCCAGCACTTGCTCTGCTGCGTTGCGTTCAACGGCGATCACCAGTTTGCCTTCGTTGGCAAAGTTAAGGGCGTCCAGCCCCAGCAGTTCGCAAACGCCGCGCACGGCAGGTTTAACCGGCAGTGCCGCTTCTGAAATTTCAATACCACAACCGCAGGCTGCCGCGAACTCATGAACTACCGCGTTCACTCCACCACGGGTGGCGTCACGCAGTGCCTTCACACCGGGAATATCACGCAGCGTCTGGATGAGCGGCGTCAGCACTGCGCAGTCGCTGACCAGTTCGCCATCCAGCCCCAGTTGCTCGCGCAGATTAAGAATAGTTGCTCCGTGGTCGCCGAGAGTTCCACTCACCAGCAGAACATCGCCTGCGGTTAGCGTCTGTGCGCCCCAGTGAATATTCGCCGGGATC
The DNA here is from genome assembly GCF_030295215.1 of Escherichia sp. KS167_9B. Lineage (NCBI taxonomy): Bacteria > Pseudomonadati > Pseudomonadota > Gammaproteobacteria > Enterobacterales > Enterobacteriaceae > Escherichia > Escherichia sp. KS167_9B. Next base: position 3,316,684 of record NZ_AP025754.1, on the reverse strand, counting down.
GCGCCCATGCCAGCGGTGTTGATAAACAGTTTATCTGCCGCGCCGCGTTGCACCACTTTAGTGTCGCCTGTAACGATGGCAATGCCTGCCGCGCGGGCGGTTTCTGCCATGCTGGTCACCACGGCTTTTAGCGTCTCCATCGGCAATCCCTCTTCGAGGATAAAGCCACAAGAGAGATAGCGCGGAATAGCGCCACTGACCGCAACGTCATTCGCGGTGCCACAAATCGCCAGCTTGCCGATATTGCCACCAGGAAAGAACAGCGGGTCGATGACGTAGCTGTCGGTGGAGAACGCCAGACGGTCGCCTTCTGCCACCAGCTGCGCCAGCTCAAGGCGCGCCTGGTCTTCCTGTTCTGCCAGCCACGGATTGGCAAAAGCTTCCATAAACAGGCTGTTGATTAATTGCTGCATCGCCTGGCCGCCGCTGCCGTGGGCGAGTTGGATATTATTCACGCTTCACTCTCCTGCTGACGATACTGATACCACGCGGCGCACGCTCCTTCGGAGGAAACCATCAGCGCACCAAACGCGGTTTGAGGATTACAGGTGTTACCAAACAGCGGGCATTGATGCGGCTTACATTTGCCCGTCAAGACTTCGCCACAACGCGCGCGCGGGTCATCGCAGACCTGCTGCGGTGCCGGGCGGAAATGCGCTTCGGCGTCAAATCGTTGATAATCCGGCGTCAGGTGTACACCAGAAGATTCAATCACGCCTAAGCCGCGCCATTCGCTGTCGCCGTTGACGCAGAAGACATCCGCAATCGCCTGTTGCGCCAGCAGGTTACCGGCATCCGGCACCACCCGACGATACTGATTCTCCACCTTGCTGTGGGCCGCTATTTTCTGCTCCACCAGCATGACCACGCCTTGTAGTAGATCAAGCGGTTCGAATCCAGCAACCACCAGAGGACGATGAAAATCACTGGCGATAAAATTATAGGCGTCGGTGCCGATAACCATACTGACGTGGCCCGGCGCGAGGAACGCATCGATACCGTTATCCGGCTGTTCCAGCAAACTGCGTAGCGTTGGGATCAGCGTAATATGCTGGCAGAAAAAGTAAAAATTTTGCACATCGCGGGCTTTCGCCTGTTGCAGAGTGATGGCCGTCGTCGGCATGGTGGTTTCAAACCCTAAGCCGAAGAACACCACTTTACGAGTTGGATTCTCCTGCGCCAATTTTAACGCATCCATTGGCGAGTAAACGATGCGAACATCGGCACCGCGCGCTTTTGCCTGTAACAGCGACCCCTGTTTCCCTGGTACGCGCATGGCGTCGCCAAAGGTACAGAAGATGACTTCCGGATGGCTGGCAATCTCCACGCAGGTGTCGATTCTTCCCATCGGCAGTACACATACCGGGCAACCCGGACCGTGGATAAACTCGACGTTTTCCGGCAGCAACTGGTCGAGGCCGAATTTAAAAATGGCGTGGGTATGACCGCCACACACTTCCATAATCCGCAGAGGGCGTTCGGCGGTGTAAGAGAGATGTGAAGCACGTTCGCGCAGATGCTCAATTAACTGCATCACCTGTTCCGGCGCGCGATATTCATCAACAAAACGCATTATTTTTCCTCGCCATACAACAGCGCGCCGACATCCGGCTCAACGTCAAACATGTTTTGTAAGGCGTCGAGGGTGTCGCGCGCTTCGGCTTCATTAATTACGCTCATGGCAAAGCCAACGTGAACCAGTACCCACTGGCCCACGCGTGGCTGACCGTTTTCATCGCAGCTGCCGACTAACGTTAGATCGACGTCGCGTTGAATACCGCAGACGTCGACTTTCGCCTGGTTGCCGTCAATGGTGCGGATCTGGCCGGGAACGCCTATGCACATCGCTGTGTCTCCAGCCAGTTCAGCCACTGGTCCATCCCTTCGCCGCTGGTGGCGGAAATAAGGATGATTTCAATTTCTGGATTGACTTCGCGGGCGCAGGCGATGCACTTCTCAACGTCGAAATTGAGATACGGCAGCAGGTCAACTTTGTTGAGCAGCATCAGCGAGGCGGCGGCAAACATATGTGGATATTTCAGCGGTTTGTCTTCACCTTCGGTAACGGAAAGCACCGCCACTTTGTGTTTTTCACCGAGATCGAAGCTCGCCGGACATACGAGGTTGCCAACGTTTTCGATAAACAGAATACCGTTATCGTCCAGTGGCAGGCGCGGCGCGGCGTCGGCAATCATCTGTGCGTCAAGATGGCAGCCTTTACCGGTATTCACCTGAATCGCTGGTGTGCCGGTAGCGCGAATGCGCGCGGCATCGTTCACGGTTTGCTGATCGCCTTCAATAACTGCGCACGGAACGCTGTCTTTCAGGCGTATCAAGGTTTCCGTCAGCAGGGTGGTTTTACCGGAACCAGGGCTGGAAACCAGGTTGAGTACCAACTGATTGCGGGCAGCAAAGCGCGCTCGGTTGCGTTCAGCCAGACGGTTGTTTTTGTCTAGCACGTCAATTTCGACTTCCAGCATCCGACGCTGGCTCATGCCCGGCGCGTGAGTGCCCGCTTCGCCATGACCGTAATGCAGGTCGCCTTCTTCAGTCTGGCTGGGGGTAAATTCAGGCGCTTTAATGCCGGTGATTTTCATCTTCGGGCGTGCCGCCGGGGCAAATGGCGCGCTACGAAACGCGGAATGAGGGTTATGTTCATCACCCTCGATATACAGGTTGCCTTCACCGCAACCGCATGTTGTACACATCGCTCACTCCTGGTCTATTTCTATCCGCCGAATCTGTAAACCGTCGTCTGCCACAATTTGTAGCATGTCGCCATGACACTGTGGACAGCGCCGGACGCGCTGGGTCAGTAGCGTCACATACTGTTGGCATGTTTCACACCAGCATTCGGCCTCTTGTTCTTCGAGGTGCAGTTTACAACCTTCTGCCACGCTGCCGCGGCAAACCAGATCAAAACAAAAGGCAAGAGAGCTGGTTTCGACACAAGAAAATGCGCCAATTTTGAGCCAGACCCCAGTTACGCGTTTTGCGCCGTGTTTTGCGGCCTGCTGTTCGATCAATTCCAGTGCCCGTTGGCAGAGGGTTATTTCGTGCATATCGCCTCCCATTAACTATTGCCAGCTACAAGCAATAATTGTGCCAGTGTTGATTATCCCTAAAGTGAATAATGTCGATGATGTCGAAATGACACGTCGACACGGCGACGAAATTCATCTTTAGCTTAAAAATTGCTTTAATAACAATAAATTAAAAGTTGGCACAGAAAATGCTTAAAGCTGGCATCTCTGTTAAACGGGTAACCTGACAATGACTATTTGGGAAATAAGCGAGAAAGCCGATTACATCGCACAGCGGCATCGTCGCCTACAGGACCAGTGGCATCTCTACTGCAATTCGCTGGTTCAGGGGATCACGTTATCGAAAGCGCGCCTGCATCACGCCATGAGCTGTGCGCCAGACAAAGAACTCTGTTTCGTCCTTTTTGAACATTTTCGCATTTACGTCACCCTGGCGGATGGCTTTAACAGCCACACCATCGAGTATTACGTCGAAACGAAAGAGGGTGAAGAAAAACAGCGGATTGCGCAGGCACAATTGAGCATTGACGGAATGATAGATGGCAAGGTCAACATCCGCGATCGCGAACAGGTACTGGAACACTATCTCGAAAAAATCGCTGGCGTTTACGACAGCTTATACACCGCCATTGAAAACAATGTACCGGTGAATTTAAGCCAACTGGTAAAGGGACAAAGCCCGGCGGCATGAGCTGAGGCTTTGCCCGTTTTGCAGGCGTTACGCCTGTTTGGGGATGGGCGTGTCGATGAGTGTCGAAAATGACATTTCATCGGCATGTTTTCGTCAAAAATGACAATCACCTGAGGAATGCCTGGTGAATCGTTTTGTAATTGCTGACTCCACGCTCTGTATCGGCTGCCACACCTGTGAGGCCGCCTGTTCAGAGACGCATCGCCAGCACGGCCTGCAATCAATGCCGCGCCTGCGAGTGATGCTAAATGAAAAAGAATCTGCGCCGCAGCTCTGTCACCACTGTGAAGATGCACCCTGTGCGGTGGTCTGCCCGGTTAACGCTATCACCCGCGTTGATGGGGCAGTGCAGCTGAATGAAAGCCTGTGCGTAAGCTGCAAACTGTGCGGCATCGCCTGCCCGTTTGGCGCAATCGAATTTTCCGGCAGCCGTCCGCTGGATATTCCGGCAAACGCCAATACCCCGAAAGCACCACCGGCACCGCCTGCTCCGGCGCGTGTCAGCACGTTGCTTGACTGGGTGCCGGGTATTCGCGCGATCGCCGTCAAATGTGACCTCTGTAGCTTTGATGAACAAGGTCCGGCCTGCGTGCGGATGTGCCCAACCAAAGCCCTGCATCTGGTGGATAACACCGATATCGCCCGCGTCAGCAAGCGTAAGCGTGAGCTGACCTTTAACACGGACTTTGGCGATCTCACCTTGTTTCAGCAGGCTCAAAGTGGAGAGGCTAAATGAGCGCAATTTCCCTGATCAATAGCGGCGTGGCGTGGTTTGTTGCTGCTGCTGTTCTGGCATTTCTCTTTTCTTTTCAAAAGGCGTTAAGCAGCTGGATTGCCGGAATTGGCGGCGCGGTGGGTAGCCTGTATACGGCAGCCGCAGGCTTCACTGTGCTGACTGGCGCGGTTGGCGTGAGCGGCGCGTTGTCGCTGGTAAGCTACAATGTGCAAATCTCTCCGCTTAATGCGATTTGGCTGATAACCCTCGGCCTGTGCGGTCTGTTTGTCAGCCTCTACAACATTGACTGGCATCGCCATGCGCAGGTGAAGTGTAACGGCTTGCAGATCAATATGTTGATGGCTGCTGCCGTCTGTGCCGTCATTGCCAGCAATCTGGGCATGTTCGTAGTAATGGCAGAAATCATGGCCCTGTGTGCGGTGTTCCTCACCAACAACAGCAAAGAGGGCAAACTGTGGTTTGCGCTGGGGCGTCTTGGCACTTTGCTGCTGGCGATTGCTTGCTGGCTGCTGTGGCAACGTTACGGCACGCTGGATCTGCGCCTGCTGGATATGCGCATGCAACAGCTGCCGCTTGGTTCCGATATCTGGCTGCTCGGTGTGATTGGTTTTGGCCTGCTGGCCGGGATTATCCCGCTGCACGGCTGGGTGCCACAGGCTCATGCTAACGCCTCTGCGCCAGCTGCCGCGCTGTTTTCCACGGTGGTGATGAAAATTGGCCTGCTGGGTATTTTAACCCTGTCTCTGCTGGGCGGTAATGCGCCGCTGTGGTGGGGAATTGCACTTCTGGTACTCGGCATGATCACCGCGTTCGTCGGCGGTCTGTATGCGCTGATGGAGCACAACATTCAGCGTCTGCTGGCTTACCACACTCTGGAAAATATCGGCATCATCCTGCTGGGGCTAGGCGCTGGCGTAACGGGTATCGCGCTTGAACAACCGGCGCTGATTGCCCTTGGCCTGGTCGGTGGTCTGTACCATCTGCTTAACCATAGCCTGTTCAAAAGCGTACTGTTCCTTGGTGCGGGGAGCGTCTGGTTCCGTACCGGGCATCGCGATATCGAAAAACTCGGTGGTATTGGCAAAAAAATGCCGGTTATCTCCATCGCCATGTTAGTTGGGCTGATGGCAATGGCTGCGTTGCCGCCACTGAACGGGTTTGCCGGGGAATGGGTTATCTATCAATCCTTCTTCAAACTGAGCAATAGTGGCGCGTTTGTTGCCCGTCTGCTGGGGCCGCTGCTCGCAGTGGGGCTGGCAATTACCGGTGCGCTGGCAGTGATGTGTATGGCGAAAGTTTATGGCGTTACTTTCCTTGGCGCGCCGCGTACCAAAGAAGCCGAAAACGCCACCTGTGCGCCGCTCCTGATGAGCGTAAGCGTAGTGGCACTGGCGATTTGCTGCGTGATTGGCGGTGTTGCTGCGCCGTGGCTGCTGCCGATGTTGTCTGCTGCCGTACCTCTGCCGCTGGAGCCTGCTAATACAACCGTTTCTCAACCAATGATCACGTTGCTGCTGATTGCCTGCCCGCTGCTGCCATTCATCATTATGGCGATTTGCAAAGGCGATCGTTTGCCGTCGCGTTCCCGCGGCGCGGCCTGGGTGTGCGGCTACGACCATGAAAAATCAATGGTGATTACCGCTCACGGTTTTGCCATGCCGGTGAAACAGGCATTTGCGCCAGTGCTGAAACTGCGCAAATGGCTGAATCCGGTGTCGCTGGTACCAGGCTGGCAGTGCGAGGGGAGTGCGTTGCTGTTCCGCCGGATGGCGCTGGTTGAACTGGCGGTGCTGGTGGTGATTATTGTTTCACGAGGAGCCTGAGAATGAGTGTTTTATATCCGTTAATTCAGGCGCTGGTGTTATTTGCCGTTGCGCCGCTGCTCTCTGGTATTACCCGCGTGGCGCGCGCCCGCTTGCATAACCGTCGCGGGCCGGACGTGTTGCAGGAGTATCGCGACATTATCAAACTGCTGGGTCGTCAGAGCGTTGGCCCCGATGCCTCCGGCTGGGTGTTCCGCCTGACGCCGTATGTGATGGTGGGCGTCATGCTGACTATCGCTACCGCGCTGCCGGTGGTGACCGTCGGTTCTCCGCTGCCGCAACTGGGGGATTTGATCACTTTACTGTATCTCTTCGCCATTGCGCGTTTCTTCTTTGCCATTTCTGGTCTGGATACCGGTAGTCCGTTTACTGCTATTGGCGCGAGCCGTGAAGCGATGCTGGGCGTGCTGGTCGAACCGATGTTGTTGCTTGGTCTGTGGGTCGCCGCGCAGGTGGCTGGTTCCACCAACATCAGCAACATCACCGACACCGTTTATCACTGGCCGCTGAGCCAGAGCATTCCGCTGGTGCTGGCGCTCTGTGCCTGCGCATTCGCCACCTTTATCGAAATGGGCAAACTGCCGTTCGACCTGGCGGAAGCCGAGCAGGAGCTGCAGGAAGGTCCGCTCTCTGAGTACAGCGGCAGCGGCTTTGGCGTCATGAAATGGGGTATCAGCCTGAAACAGCTGGTGGTGTTACAGATGTTCGTCGGGGTGTTTATTCCGTGGGGACAAATGGAAACCTTCACTGCCGGTGGGCTGCTGCTGGCGCTGGTGATTGCCATCGTCAAACTTGTGGTCGGCGTACTGGTTATCGCGCTGTTCGAAAACAGCATGGCCCGTCTGCGTCTTGATATTACTCCACGCATTACCTGGGCTGGTTTTGGCTTTGCATTTTTAGCGTTCGTCTCCTTGCTGGCGGCGTGATTAAAGAGAGTTTGAGCATGTCTGAAGAAAAATTAGGTCAACATTATCTCGCCGCGCTGAATGAGGCATTTCCGGGCGTCGTGCTGGACCACGCCTGGCAGACCAAAGATCAGCTGACTGTCACCGTGAAGGTGAACTATCTGCCGGAAGTGGTGGAGTTCCTCTACTACAAGCAGGGGGGCTGGCTGTCGGTGCTGTTTGGTAACGATGAACGCAAACTGAATGGTCATTACGCCGTTTATTACGTGCTGTCGATGGAGAAGGGCACCAAGTGTTGGATTACGGTTCGCGTCGAAGTTGACGCCAACAAACCAGAATATCCGTCCGTGACGCCGCGCGTTCCGGCGGCGGTGTGGGGCGAGCGTGAAGTGCGCGATATGTACGGTTTGATTCCGGTAGGGCTTCCGGATGAACGCCGTCTGGTGCTGCCGGATGACTGGCCGGATGAACTCTACCCGCTGCGTAAAGACAGCATGGATTATCGTCAACGTCCGGCACCAACTACTGATGCTGAAACCTACGAGTTCATCAACGAACTGGGCGACAAGAAAAACAACGTCGTGCCGATTGGTCCACTGCACGTCACTTCTGACGAACCGGGCCACTTCCGTCTGTTCGTTGATGGCGAAAACATTATCGACGCCGACTACCGCCTGTTCTATGTCCATCGCGGCATGGAAAAACTGGCGGAAACCCGCATGGGTTACAACGAAGTGACCTTCCTCTCCGACCGTGTGTGCGGGATCTGCGGCTTCGCCCACAGCACCGCTTACACCACGTCGGTGGAAAACGCGATGGGTATTCAGGTGCCAGAACGTGCGCAGATGATTCGCGCCATTTTGCTGGAAGTGGAACGCCTGCACTCGCATCTGCTCAACCTTGGCCTTGCCTGCCACTTCACTGGCTTTGACTCTGGTTTTATGCAGTTCTTCCGCGTGCGTGAAACCTCCATGAAAATGGCGGAGATCCTTACCGGTGCGCGTAAAACCTACGGCCTGAACCTGATCGGCGGGATTCGTCGCGATCTGCTGAAAGATGACATGATCCAGACCCGTCAACTGGCGCAGCAGATGCGTCGTGAAGTGCAGGAGCTGGTGGATGTGCTGCTGAGCACACCGAACATGGAACAGCGCACTGTCGGCATTGGTCGTCTGGACCCGGAAATTGCCCGCGACTTCAGTAACGTCGGCCCGATGGTCCGCGCCAGTGGTCACGCCCGCGATACCCGCGCCGATCACCCGTTTGTTGGCTATGGCTTACTGCCAATGGAAGTTCACAGTGAGCAGGGCTGCGATGTGATTTCCCGTCTGAAAGTGCGTATCAACGAAGTCTATACCGCGCTGAACATGATTGACTACGGTCTGGATAACCTGCCGGGCGGCCCGCTGATGGTGGAAGGCTTTACCTACATTCCGCACCGTTTTGCGCTGGGCTTTGCCGAAGCGCCGCGCGGTGATGATATTCACTGGAGCATGACCGGCGACAACCAGAAGCTGTACCGCTGGCGCTGCCGTGCCGCGACCTACGCGAACTGGCCGACCCTGCGCTACATGCTGCGCGGCAACACCGTTTCTGATGCGCCGCTGATTATTGGTAGCCTGGACCCTTGCTACTCCTGTACCGACCGCATGACCGTGGTCGATGTGCGTAAGAAGAAGAGCAAAGTGGTGCCGTACAAAGAACTTGAGCGCTACAGCATTGAGCGTAAAAACTCGCCGCTGAAATAAGGAATCGCCATGTTTACCTTTATCAAAAAAGTCATCAAAACCGGCACGGCGACCTCGTCTTACCCGCTGGAGCCGATTGCGGTTGATAAAAACTTCCGTGGTAAGCCAGAGCAGAACCCGCAGCAGTGCATCGGCTGTGCAGCCTGCGTCAATGCCTGCCCGTCAAACGCCTTAACGGTTGAAACTGATCTCGCCACCGGTGAGCTGGCATGGCAGTTCAATCTCGGTCGCTGCATCTTCTGTGGACGCTGCGAAGAAGTCTGCCCGACGGCGGCGATCAAACTGTCGCAAGAGTACGAACTGGCGGTGTGGAAGAAAGAAGATTTCCTGCAACAGTCTCGCTTCGCGCTGTGCAACTGCCGCGTCTGCAATCGTCCTTTCGCCGTCCAGAAAGAGATCGACTACGCCATTGCGCTGCTTAAGCACAATGGTGACAGCCGTGCGGAAAACCACCGCGAAAGCTTTGAGACTTGCCCGGAATGTAAGCGCCAGAAATGCCTGGTGCCGTCCGACCGTATTGAACTGACTCGCCATATGAAAGAGGCCATCTGATGAGCAATTTATTAGGCCCCCGTGACGCCAACGGCATTCCGGTCCCGATGACGGTGGATGAATCCATCGCCAGTATGAAGGCGTCGTTACTGAAAAAAATCAAACGTTCTGCCTACGTTTACCGCGTGGACTGCGGCGGCTGCAACGGCTGCGAAATTGAAATTTTCGCAACCTTATCGCCGCTGTTCGATGCAGAACGCTTCGGCATTAAAGTCGTTCCTTCTCCGCGTCATGCGGATATTTTACTGTTTACCGGCGCGGTCACCCGTGCAATGCGATCCCCTGCGCTGCGTGCGTGGCAGTCCGCGCCGGACCCGAAAATCTGTATCTCCTACGGTGCCTGCGGTAACAGCGGCGGGATCTTCCACGATCTCTACTGCGTGTGGGGGGGTACGGATAAAATCGTCCCGGTGGATGTCTACATTCCGGGGTGCCCGCCAACGCCAGCCGCCACGCTGTACGGCTTTGCAATGGCGCTCGGCCTGCTGGAGCAGAAAATTCACGCCCGTGGGCCGGGTGAACTGGATGAACAACCGGCAGAGATCCTGCATGGCGATATGGTGCAGCCGCTGCGTGTAAAAGTAGATCGCGAAGCACGCCGCCTGGCGGGTTATCGTTACGGTCGCCAGATTGCCGATGATTTCCTGACGCAGTTAGGGCAGGGTGAAGAGCAGGTTGCACGCTGGCTGGAAGCGGAAAACGATCCGCGTCTGAACGAGATTGTCAGCCATCTGAATCATGTTGTTGAAGAGGCGCGTATTCGATGAGTGAAAAGGTGGTGTTCAGTCAACTGAGCCGTAAATTTATTGATGAGAACGATGCTACGCCCGCCGAGGCGCAGCAGGTGGTCTATTACAGCCTGGCGATTGGTCACCACCTTGGGGTTATCGATTGCCTGGAAGCCGCGCTCACCTGCCCGTGGGATGAATATCTGGCATGGATTGCCACTCTGGAGGCGGGCAGTGAAGCCCGCCGTAAAATGGAAGGCGTGCCGAAATATGGTGAGATCGTTATCGACATTAACCATGTGCCGATGCTGGCCAACGCATTCGATAAAGCCCGGGCAACGCAAACTTCGCAGCAGAAAGAATGGAGTACCATGCTGTTAAGTATGCTGCATGATATTTATCAGGAAAATGCCATCTATTTGATGGTGAGGAGACTGCGTGACTGACGTTTTACTCTGTGTTGGCAATAGCATGATGGGCGATGATGGCGCAGGTCCGCTGCTGGCGGAAAAGTGCGCCGCCGCGCCGAAAGGTAACTGGGTGGTGATTGACGGCGGTAGCGCACCGGAAAACGACATTGTCGCCATCCGTGAACTGCGCCCTACGCGACTGCTGATTGTCGACGCCACTGATATGGGGCTAAACCCCGGCGAGATCCGCATCATCGACCCGGATGACATCGCCGAGATGTTTATGATGACTACCCATAACATGCCGCTGAACTACCTTATCGACCAGTTAAAAGAAGACATTGGCGAAGTGATTTTCCTCGGCATCCAGCCGGATATCGTCGGTTTTTACTACCCGATGACCCAGCCGATTAAAGACGCCGTAGAAACCGTTTATCAACGACTTGAAGGCTGGGAAGGGAATGGTGGATTTGCGCAGTTAGCGGTGGAAGAAGAGTAGTTTTTCAGTAAGGAATTCAGGGAATTGAAAATCAGAACAGGGATGTGCGCTTTTTTATTTTGCTTAGTGCTTCCTGCGCAGGCTACCAGCTTTACCGAATATCTGCCAATGAGTGACAGCGAATACGCGCAAAAGCGGGCGCTGAAACCTCTCCTGACTATGCCTTATTATACCGAGCAAACCTGGCATTTTAGAAAAGTGGGCGTTGCTGGCGTGACGCTTGAGAAGATGCCAAATGAAGAGGATTACTGGCAATTAACTGCTAAAGACCGCGCCGGTAAATCCTGGAAGGTGCCTGTGGGTATGCTGGCAAATATGGCGGGCAAAGGGCAACTCTATCGCGCCGATCTGGATCGTAACGGCATTCAGGATCTGGTTATCTGGTTACCAAGTGCTGGTAATGGTCTGGCTCCTTATGCACATTTAATCCTTATGACGTTCACGCGCGATGGTCGTCCCTGTGTCTTTGAACCCTGGGGATTCTACACCGCAAGCAAAACTGGCGTAGATGATTTGCTGGATTTGCAAGGCAATGGCCACACACAATTGCTGGATATGCAGTTTAATTCTGGTTACTGGATAACCAGTCTGTATCAGGTAAAAGACGCCAAATGGCAACGTGTTCACGGCTGGTTTGGCAAGTTAAGCTATCCCGCGCTCACGCGTTTCACTTATACCCCCAACCGTAAACTCGTCCTCAAACCCATTGCCGGGCGCGACCCGCAAACGGAAGATCTGGCGTTGACCCAGCGTTGCTTGATAACAGAGGATATGCTTGATGGGGTGAATCAGCTCTGATGCCAAACGCCAGATTGCCCGATGCGCTGCGCTTATCGGGCCTACATGTCGCACGAACTATGTAGGCCGGATAAGGCGTTCACGCCGCATCCGGCACGTTTGCTTACTCTAAATCTTCACCGTTACTGGCAATCACTTTTTTATACCACCAGAATGATTTCTTACGCGTGCGCGCCAGCGTGCCGTTGCCTGCATCGTCACGGTCTACATAGACAAAACCGTAGCGTTTGCTCATTTCACCCGTTGACGCGGAAACTAAATCAATACAGCCCCAGGTGGTGTAGCCCATCAGCGGAATGCCGTCTGCAATCGCTTCGCCCATTGCGCGGATATGTTCGCGTAAATAGCTGATGCGATAGTCGTCGTTAATCTCGCCATTGGCAGCAAATTCATCTTTTGCGCCCAGGCCGTTTTCCACCAGAAACAGCGGCTTCTGATAACGATCGTACATCATATTCATGGTGATACGCAGACCGAGTGGATCAATTCCCCAGCCCCAGTCGCTCACCTGTAGATACGGGTTACGCAGCGATTTCACCACGTTCGCCGCACTGCTGTTGTTGGCGTTCATCTCCGCCGAGGCGCAGCGCGAGGCGTAATAGCTGAAAGAGACAAAATCGACGGTGTTTTTCAGGATCTCATCATCGCCCGGTGCTTTGTCGATGGTTACCCCTTTTTCGCGAAATACGCGGGCAGAGTAAGCCGGATACGCACCCCGCGCCTGCACATCGATAAAAAACAGGTTTTCCCGGTCTTTCTCCAGCGCTGCCCAGACATCTTCCGGCTTGCAGCTGTAAGGGTAGAAGTTGCCGCCCGCCAGCATACAGCCCACCTGATTTTGCGGGTTAACCTCATGGGCGATTTTGGTGGCTAACGCACTGGCAACCAGCTGGTGGTGCGCAGCCTGATATTTCACCTGCTCCTGATCTTCTCCTTCTTCAAAAACCAGACCCGCGCCGGAGAACGGGCTATGCAACATGATGTTGATTTCATTAAAGGTGAGCCAGTATTTCACCAGCCCATCAAATGCTTCAAAGCAGGTCCGGGCGTAGCGGCTGAAAAACTCCACCAGCTTGCGGTTACGCCAGGAGCCATATTCAGTGACCAGATGCATCGGCACGTCGAAGTGACACAACGTGACCAGCGGTTCGATACCGTACTTTTTACACTCTTCAAAAACCGTGCGGTAAAAAGCAATGCCCTGCTGGTTGGGCGTCAGTTCATCGCCCTGCGGGAAGAGGCGGCTCCAGGCAATCGAGGTACGAAAAACCTTGAATCCCATCTCTGCCATCAGGGCGATATCTTCTTTATAACGATGATAAAAATCCGTCGCCTCATGGCTGGGATAAAACTCGTCATCGCGCAACTGAAAACGTTTTTCCAGCCCCAGTTTCACCGCCATTCGATGTTCGCCGTGCGGGATCATATCGACCGTGGTCAGCCCTTTGCCACCTTCACGGTACGCACCTTCAGATTGGTTGGCGGCAAGCGCGCCGCCCCATAAAAAACCTTGCGGAAATACTGACATTTTCATCCTCAATTAAGACTTACTTCTTTGGCGACAGTCGGTTGTACGCTCTGATGCTTTCGCGCCTGGGCAGCCGCTTCCTCAACAGGAATATCCTCAAAGCCGAGCAACAGTGTGAGGATAAACGACAGCACGACCGCCAGCGCCATGACGGCGAACACCCAGACGATGCTCATTGGATTCGCCGGATCGAAGAACTGCACGCTGGTAAATAATCCCGGCGCTGCCATTGAGTGGCTGGCAAGCCCCGCCATACCGGCAACCGCGCCGCAAATAAAACCGCTGATAAGACTGGCGATAAGCGGACGTTTCAGGCGGATCGCCACGCCGTATAACGCGGGTTCGGAAATCCCCGCCATAATGGCTGATGCCGCCGCAGCCAGCGCCGTCTGGCGCAGTTCCGGGTTTTTCGTTTTCCACGCCACCGCCAGTGATGAACCGCCCAGCGACAGGTTAGCGCCGATCTCTGATGGCATGACCATTCCTTCTTTGCCGGTTTCGGCAATAGTTTGAATGATGGTTGGCGTAAAGACGCGGTGCATCCCGGTCATTACCAGCAGAGGCCACAGTGCGCCCATAATGGCGACTGAAAGCCAGCCCAGATAACCATGAATGGTGTAAACCAGCGCCGAAATGGCGCTACCGATCCAGATACCAATCGGGCCAATCAGCAGGATTGCCAGCGGTGCGGCAATCAACACAATCAGCATTGGCTTGAGGAAGTTTTTCGTCACCGCCGGTGTAATGCTGTCCACCCAGCGTTCGATATATGACAGGCACCAGGTCATCACCAGCGCCGGGATCACCGTGTAGGTGTATTTCACCGCGGTGACCGGAATCAGGGCAAATTCAACATGTTCACCCTGGGCCGCTTTCGCCATCAGCTCAATAAAACTCGGATGTACCAGCACACCCGCAATGGCAATCGCCAGCGACATATTGGTTTTAAATTTGATGGCGGCAGAAGCAGCGACCATCAGCGGCAGGAAGAAGAAAGCACCATCACCAATCACATTGAGAATGGTTAAGGTCGGCGATCCTTTTGTCAGCACGCCGCTCATCTCGAGGATCATCGCCAGCAGTTTGACCATCGATCCGCCGATGATCGCCGGGATCAGCGGTGACATGGTGCCGATCAGCGCATCCAGGATCCCCGCACCAATGCGACGTAGCGTGAGTTTGGGTTTCCCCACGGGCTGCGTGGGCTGCATATCTCCAGGTAACAAGCTGACAACTTCCTGAAAGGTCTGCGAAACCGTATTACCTATAATCACCTGACACTGGTTGTCACTACGTACCACACCGAGCACGCCGGAGATAGTTTTTAACGTTGGGCTGTCGATCAATGCATCATCTTTGATAACAAAGCGTAAACGCGTCATACAGTGCGTGACTGCCGAGATGTTATCAACGCCGCCCAGTGCCGCTATCACCGAGCGTGCCAGCGCCGCATAATTTTTGGCCATCGGATTTTATCCTGTTATCAGTAGGGTAGAGGTAGTTGTTATCAGTCGACGTGACGGGAAATTGCCGATGCTGAAACGGAATTAAGAAACCGGTTTCACAAAATCATGAATAGTTGATACTGATTAAGCAAGAGAGTTAATTGCTCATTTTTTATATTTGTGAAACCGGTCACCTGAATATTTTTCCCGCTGCTTGCACAAGGACAATCAGCCAACGGTGCAGTACACTGCGTTGATTGCGTGTAAAGGGATGAAAATGATGACGACAATGCTGGAAGTGGCGAAGCGCGCCGGGGTTTCAAAAGCGACCGTTTCCCGCGTGCTTTCAGGTAATGGCTACGTCAGCCAGGAAACTAAAGATCGCGTGTTTCAGGCGGTGGAAGAGAGCGGCTACCGCCCAAATTTGCTGGCGCGCAATCTGTCAGCGAAGAGTACCCAGACGCTGGGGCTGGTAGTGACCAACACGCTTTACCACGGCATTTATTTTAGTGAATTACTGTTTCATACCGCGAGAATGGCGGAAGAGAAAGGGCGTCAGCTGCTATTGGCAGATGGCAAACATAGCGCCGAAGAAGAACGCCAGGCGATTCAGTATCTACTGGATCTGCGCTGCGACGCCATTATGATTTACCCGCGCTTTTTAAGCGTGGATGAGATTGATGACATCATTGATGCACACAATCAGCCGATAATGGTGCTCAATCGCCGCCTGCGCAAAAACAGTAGCCATAGCGTCTGGTGCGATCATAAACAGACCAGCTTTAACGCCGTGGCAGAGTTGATAAACGCCGGACATCAGGAGATTGCTTTCCTTACCGGTTCGATGGATTCCCCCACCAGCATTGAACGCCTTGCCGGATATAAAGACGCGCTGGCGCAGCATGGTATTGCACTCAATGAAAAACTTATCGCTAACGGTAAATGGACGCCTGCCAGCGGGGCCGAAGGGGTAGAAACGTTGCTCGAACGTGGTGCTAAATTTAGCGCGTTAGTTGCCAGTAACGACGATATGGCGATAGGTGCGATGAAAGCGTTGCATGACCGTGGTGTAGCGGTGCCGGGGCAAGTATCGGTTATTGGATTTGATGATATCGCAATTGCCCCCTACACCGTTCCGGCGCTCTCCAGCGTAAAAATTCCTGTGACTGAGATGATTCAGGAAATAATTGGGCGGCTGATATTTATGCTCGATGGTGGTGCTTACACACCGCCGAAAACCTTCAGCGGAAAACTGATCCGCCGCGACTCCCTCATTGATCTTTCGCGATAAGCATTGTCATCACATGTCATCGTCACTAGTGTCGATGACATCGTTTTTTCTGCATTGCAGAATTTAATTTCTTTAAATAACAATCAATTAAAAGTTGGCATGATTTGTGAATGTATCGGCGCATTAACTGTCATTGCTGGAGAATTTGATGAACCGTTTCATCATTGCTGACGCGAGTAAATGTATTGGTTGTCGTACCTGTGAAGTGGCGTGCGTGGTTTCTCATCAGGAGAATCAGGACTGTGCATCGCTGACCCCGGAAACTTTTTTACCGCGAATCCATGTCATTAAAGGTGTGAACATTTCCACGGCGACAGTTTGCCGTCAGTGTGAAGATGCACCGTGCGCTAACGTCTGCCCGAATGGTGCTATCAGCCGTGATAAAGGGTTTGTTCATGTCATGCAGGAACGTTGCATTGGTTGCAAAACCTGCGTTGTGGCTTGCCCGTATGGTGCGATGGAAGTGGTAGTGCGTCCGGTGATTCGCAACAGCGGCGCAGGGCTTAACGTACGCGCTGACAAAGCCGAAGCTAATAAATGCGACCTCTGTAACCATCGTGAAGACGGCCCGGCCTGTATGGCTGCTTGCCCGACCCATGCGCTGATTTGTGTCGATCGTAATAAACTTGAACAACTGAGCGCAGAAAAACGCCGCCGCACGGCGCTAATGTTCTAAAAATCTTACAGAACTGTTCTGGCATCAAAGGAATTCCCGGAAATATTCGTAGAATACGGAGCGGGCGGTATCGCCAACCTGTGACTACCGGATGCGACGCGGTCGTGTCCGGCTGGGCGGGTTACGCAATTCATGATGGCGGGAATAACTCAATGGCAAAAAACACATCTTGCGGTGTCCAACTGCGTATTCGTGGCAAAGTGCAGGGCGTCGGTTTTCGTCCCTTTGTCTGGCAACTGGCACAGCAATTAAATCTTCACGGCGATGTCTGTAATGACGGCGATGGCGTAGAAGTCCGGCTGCTGGAAGACCCGAAAACGTTTCTTGTTCAATTGCATCAGCACTGCCCGCCGCTGGCGCGTATTGATAGCGTCGAATGTGAGCCGTTTATCTGGATGCAGCCGCCCACTGAGTTCACCATCCGCCAGAGCGCGGGCGGCGTCATGAATACGCAAATTGTTCCCGATGCCGCAACTTGCCCTGCCTGTCTTGCCGAAATGAATACCCCAGGCGAACGGCGTTATCGTTATCCGTTTATCAACTGTACCCATTGCGGCCCGCGTTTCACCATTATTCGCGCGATGCCTTACGACCGTCCATTTACCGTGATGGCGGCGTTTCCGCTATGTCCGGCCTGCGATAAAGAATATCGCGACCCGCTCGATCGTCGCTTCCACGCCCAGCCGGTGGCCTGCCCGGAGTGTGGCCCACATCTTGAATGGCTAAGTCATGGTGAACATGCGAAACAAGATGCGGCATTACAGGCGGCTATCGCTCAGTTAAAAATGGGCAACATTGTCGCTATCAAAGGGATTGGCGGATTTCATCTCGCCTGCGATGCGCGTAACAGTAACGCGGTGGCGACACTACGGGCGCGCAAACATCGCCCGGCGAAACCGCTGGCGGTTATGTTGCCAACGGCAGAAGGTTTACCCGACGCTGCCCGTCAGTTGCTCACCACGCCTGCCGCGCCGATTGTTCTGGTGGATAAAATATATGTTCCGGAACTTTGTGACGATATCGCCCCTGGCCTTAACGAAGTCGGGGTGATGTTGCCTGCGAATCCGCTCCAGCATTTGCTGTTACAGGAACTGCAATGCCCGCTGGTGATGACCTCCGGCAACCTGAGCGGTAAACCACCGGCTATCAGCAACGAACAGGCGCTGGAGGATTTGCAGGACATTGCCGACGGATTCTTGATTCATAACCGCGACATCGTGCAGCGGATGGATGATTCAGTGGTGCGCGAAAGTGGCGAAATGTTGCGCCGCTCGCGGGGGTATGTACCGGATGCGCTGGCTTTGCCTCCGGGCTTTAAAAATATTCCTCCTGTGCTGTGTCTCGGTGCGGATCTGAAAAATACCTTCTGTCTGGTGCGTGGTGAACAGGCGGTGTTGAGTCAACATTTGGGCGATTTAAGTGACGATGGCATTCAGATGCAGTGGCGCGAAGCGTTGCGCCTGATGCAAAACATCTACGATTTTACTCCACAGTTTGTGGTGCATGATGCGCATCCGGGCTATGTCTCCAGCCAGTGGGCGCGTGAGATGAATCTGCCGACGCAAACGGTGCTGCATCACCATGCCCACGCGGCGGCGTGTCTGGCAGAACATCACTGGCCGCTGGATGGCAGTGATGTCATTGCTTTGACGCTCGACGGTATTGGTATGGGCGAAAACGGCGCTTTATGGGGCGGCGAGTGCTTGCGGGTGAACTATCGCGAATGCCAGCACCTGGGCGGCTTGCCTGCGGTGGCGCTTCCGGGGGGCGATCTTGCGGCAAAGCAGCCGTGGCGAAACCTGCTGGCGCAGTGCCTGCGCTTTGTGCCGGAGTGGCAGAATTACCCTGAAACGGTAAGTGTGCAACAGCAAAACTGGAGCGTGCTGGCGCGGGCCATTGAGCGTGGAATTAACGCGCCGCTGGCGTCATCGTGTGGGCGTTTGTTCGATGCTGTGGCGGCGGCACTGGGCTGTGCGCCAGCCACGTTAAGTTATGAAGGTGAAGCGGCTTGTGCCCTCGAGGCGCTGGCGGCTTCGTGCCAGGGAGTGACGCATCCGGTGACGATGCCGCTGGTGGACAATCAACTGGATCTCGCCACTTTCTGGCAGCAGTGGCTGAACTGGCAGGCACCGGTTAATCAACGCGCGTGGGCATTTCATGATGCGCTGGCGCAGGGTTTTGCCGCGTTGATGCGTGAGCAGGCCACGATGCGTGGTATCACTACGCTGGTATTTAGCGGCGGGGTTATTCATAACCGTTTGCTGCGTGCACGTCTGGCGCATTATCTTGCTGACTTTACGTTGCTCTTCCCGCAGAGTTTACCTGCGGGGGATGGCGGGTTGTCTCTGGGGCAGGGGGTTATTGCTGCGGCCCGTTGGGTGGCGGGTGAAGCCCAGAACGGATAAACGTGTTGCATTTGGGCGCAGTGCCGGATGCGGCGTGAACGCCTTATCCGGCCTACACATGCGCTTCCCGTAGGTCGGATAAGACGCGCCAGCGTCGCATCCGACATTTTGGGCACACTAGCCCGCCTACATCGGCAAGGTTTTCAACAATCCAAACGCCTCTTTCATCCGATCCTCACTGACTACAAAGGCGCGAAGCTGGTCGGCATCGTCAACGCCGCGCGCCACCATTCCCTGGCTTTCGGTACAAATCTGCCAGCGCAAATCCCGACGCTGGGTTTCGCCTGCCAGATGCAGCGGTAATTCCGGCGTTTTGATTTTCACCAGCATCGCCGGGAGTTTCAGCGGCGTGTTATTGCCGAGAAGATTTTTTGCCAGCACCATCGCGCTAAGTTGAATCGGCTGGAGGAACGGCAATACCTGACCGTTAATTTCCGCGCAATCGCCCAGCGCATAAATATCGGCATTACTGGTTTGCAGATAACTATCGACGCAAACGCCGCGATTAATCGTCAGCCCTGCACGTCGTGCCAGGGCGGTTTCCGGGCGCAGTCCGGTGGCGGCAATTACCGCATCCACTTCGATGCTGCGCTGGCGGTCCAGCGTTGCCAGAATGCCAGAATCCGTTTTTTCCAGCCCCTGCAACTGAGATTTCAACAGCAGATGAACGCCCATCTCCGTCAACCGATGCTGTAAGCGACTGCTTACTTCCGGTGGCATTAACGACGCCAGAATACTGGCAGCGTTGTCGATTAGCGTGACCGCTTTGCCTGCCCGACAAAAATCCATCGCCAGTTCGCTACCAATCAAACCACCGCCTACAATCAACACCCGTCGGGCATCCCTCAGTTGTGTTTCACAGGCGCGATACTCTTGCTGACTATTTAACGTCAGCATTAACTCACGCCCAGGCACCGGCGGGACAAAGGCGTTGGCACCGGTTGCCAGCACTAGCTTGTCGTATTGCCACTGATTATTCTGGCTTTTCACCACATGGGCTTCGGCATCGATATCCGTCACCCAGGTGTGCGGAAACAGGCGCAGATTAAACTGCTCGGCAAATTCACCCGCCGTCTGGCGGGTAAGGTCGTCGGCACGTTGCCCCTGACTGATCACATGGCTAAGATCAGGTTTGTTGTACTCATCCATGCTGTCGGCGGCAATCAGGGTCAATGGAATACCGGTATCCTGTTTACGAATATTTTTCACCAGTTGGCGGGCGGCGAAGCCTGAACCAATGATCACAATGCCGTTGCTCATTTTGCCTCCGATGCCAGTTCGTCAAAGACGTCTTTGCCGAGAGAGCATTCCGGGCACAGGAAGTTATCCGGGACTTCACTCCACGGCGTTCCTGGCGCAACGTCCTGCATTGGCTCGCCTTTTGCCGGATCGTAAATCCACTGGCAGACACTGCACTGCATCCGTGGGCCGAGGTCAGCCGTCGTGGTGGCACAGGTTTCTTCTTTAACCACCGTATTCACCGTGCTCTGTGGCAGCGGCGAAAGCGCCCACTGACGGGCAATTTCACGACCGTGTTCACGGCATAACTCCAGCGCGTCCTGGTCCGGTCGCCATTTGGCTTTCAGGCTAAGCGACATTTCGAAACCTGCATCCTGCAGGCGTGTGGAAAGACGATCCACCGCACCGCCGCTCCAGCCGTGAGAGCCGAAAGCACTGGCGCGTTTGTTACGGAAGCGTAATCCGGTCATCTCCTCCACCAGCCCGGCGATTTTCGGCATCATCACGTTATTCATCGTCGACGTGCCGACCAGCACGCCTTTTGAGCGGAAGACATTGGTCAGGATTTCGTTTTTATCGCTTCGGGCAACGTTGAAAATTTTCACCGCCACGCGTGGGTCGGTTTCCGCAATACCCTGGGCGATAGCATCGGCCATCATGCGGGTATTATTCGACATGGTGTCGTAGAAAATGGTGATTCTGTCTTCCTGATAATCCGCCGCCCATTTCAGGTACAGCTCGACAATTTGCGTCGGGTTATCGCGCCATACCACGCCGTGAGAGGTCGCTATCATATCGACCGGCAAGTTAAAGCCCAGGATCTCGGTGATTTTCGGCGTTACCAGGCGGCTGAACGGTGTCAGGATATTGGCGTAGTAACGCTGACACTGCTCGAAAAGCTCGGTCTGATCCACTTCATCGTTGAAGAGATGCTCGTCGCAGTAGTGCTGACCGAAAGCATCGTTACTGAACAGCACCGCGTCGCCCGTCAGGTAAGTCATCATGCTGTCCGGCCAGTGCAGCATTGGCGTTTCGACAAAAATGAGTTGTTTGCCGTTGCCGATATCCAGCGTGTCGCCGGTTTTCACCACGTTGAAATTCCACTCCGGATGATGGTGATGACCATTTATTGAGTCGATAGCGTTGGCAGTACAATAGATCGGCGTATCGGGAATTTGCGCCATCAGTTCGGTCAGCGCCCCGGCGTGGTCCTCTTCAGCATGGTTAATCACGATGTAATCGATATCCGCCAGATCGATTTCATTACGCAGGTTCTGCACAAATTCGCGGCTGAATTTATGGTCGACGGTGTCGATCAGTACGTTTTTTTCTTCGCGGATGAGGTAGCTGTTGTAACTGCTGCCGCGCAGCGTTTTATATTCTGTACCGTGAAAATCACGCACTTCCCAGTCACGTTGACCAACCCAATGAATGTTATTTTTCACCACAATAGACATAGCAACCTCAATTTATTCAGCGTGTTCTAAAAAGATGTCTTGCTAATTGCAGATTGCGTGCCAGTTTTTTATCTAATTGTTTTTAATCTATAAATTAATTTATGCTCATTAATGAGTAGTCAAAATGACTATCAATAAAATGGTCGATATGACAATATCTATAGTCAAATTGACAGTGAGGCAAAGATGAGTTTTTCCGTTGATGTGCTGGCGAATATCGCCATCGAATTGCAGCGTGGGATTGGTCATCAGGATCGTTTTCAGCGCCTGATCACCACGCTGCGTCAGGTGCTGGAGTGCGATGCGTCTGCGTTGCTACGTTACGACTCGCGGCAGTTTATTCCGCTTGCCATCGACGGGCTGGCGAAGGATGTACTCGGTAGACGCTTTGCGCTGGAAGGTCATCCACGGCTGGAAGCGATTGCCCGCGCCGGGGACGTGGTGCGTTTTCCCGCAGACAGCGAATTGCCCGATCCCTATGACGGTTTGATTCCCGGGCAGGAGAGTCTGAAGGTTCACGCCTGCGTTGGTCTGCCGTTATTTGCCGGACAAAACCTGATCGGTGCATTGACACTCGACGGGATGCAGCCCGATCAGTTCGATGTTTTCAGCGACGAAGAGTTACGGCTGATTGCCGCGCTGGCGGCGGGAGCGTTAAGCAATGCGTTGCTGATTGAACAGCTGGAAAGTCAGAATATGCTGCCGGGCGATGCCGCGCCGTTTGAAGCGCTGAAAGAGACGCAGATGATCGGCCTGTCGCCAGGCATGACGCAATTGAAAAAAGAGATTGAGATTGTGGCGGCGTCCGATCTCAACGTCCTAATCAGTGGTGAGACGGGAACGGGTAAGGAGCTGGTGGCGAAAGCGATTCATGAAGCCTCGCCACGGGCGGTGAATCCGTTAGTCTATCTCAACTGTGCCGCACTGCCGGAAAGTGTGGCGGAAAGTGAGTTGTTTGGGCACGTGAAAGGGGCGTTTACTGGCGCTATCAGTAACCGCAGTGGGAAGTTTGAAATGGCGGATAACGGCACGCTGTTTCTGGATGAGATCGGCGAGTTGTCGTTGGCATTGCAGGCCAAGCTGCTGCGGGTGTTGCAGTATGGCGATATTCAGCGCGTTGGCGATGACCGCAGTTTGCGGGTCGATGTGCGCGTGCTGGCGGCGACTAACCGCGACTTGCGCGAAGAGGTGCTGGCAGGGCGATTTCGTGCTGACTTGTTTCATCGCCTGAGTGTGTTTCCGCTTTCGGTGCCGCCGCTGCGTGAGCGGGGTGATGACGTCATTCTGCTGGCGGGGTATTACTGCGAACAGTGCCGCCTGCGGTTGGGGCTTTCCCGCGTGGTGTTAAGTTCCGGGGCGCGGAATTTATTGCAACATTATAGTTTCCCGGGGAACGTGCGCGAACTGGAACATGCTATTCATCGGGCGGTGGTGCTGGCGAGAGCGACCCGCAGCGGCGATGAAGTGATTCTCGAGGCGCAACATTTTGCTTTTCCTGAGGTGACGTTGCCGCCGCCAGAAGCGGCGGCGGTGCCTATTGTTAAGCAAAACCTGCGTGAAGCGACAGAAGCGTTCCAGCGTGAAACTATTCGCCAGGCGCTGGCACAAAATCATCACAACTGGGCTGCCAGCGCACGGATGCTGGAAACCGACGTCGCCAACCTGCATCGGCTGGCGAAACGTCTGGGGCTGAAGGATTAAATAATCCCGGCCTGATAGAAATCCTGCAGGTTAATTGCGCCGGTAAGTTTGCCATTTTCATCCACCACTGGTGCGGCGGTGATTTTGCGCTTCATCAGAACTTCTTTGGCGTCGATGGCGCGACTTTGCGATAGCAACGTCGTGCCGCCTGCCGTCATCGCTTCATTAACTGGCGTGGTGAGTGCACCGCCGCCAACCAGCCAGCGACGTAAATCCCCGTCGGTAAAGACGCCTTTCACCAGCCGTTGATCGTCGCACACGGCTACCAGTCCCAGACCGGTGCGACTAAGTTCCAGCATCGCATCCATCACGCTGGCGGTTAACGCCACCTGCGGGATGGTGTCATCACGGCGCATCAGATGATGCACTTTGTTCAGCAAGCGAGCGCCCAGAGCCCCAGCTGGGTGGGAGCGGGCAAAATCTTCTTCATTAAATCCGCGCGCCTGCATGACCGCCATCGCCAGCGCGTCGCCCATCATCAGGGTATTGACGGTGCTGGAGGTCGGCGCAAGGTGCATCGGGCAGGCTTCGCGTTCTACAGAGATATCCAGCACCGCTTTCGCCGCCAGGCCCAGCGGTGATGTCGGTTTACCGGTCATCGCCAGCAGCGCGATAGATTTGTCTTCCAGACGCGGAATAATCAGATCCAGTTCCTTTGCGCCACCGGAGTAAGAGATAAACAGCATCACATCGCGGCTTTCAATCATCCCCAGATCGCCGTGCAGTGCTTCTGCCGGATGGACAAAAAAAGCAGGCGTGCCGGTACTGGCAAGCGTTGCGGCGATTTTCTTACCAATGTGGCCCGATTTGCCAATTCCCGAAACCACCACTTTGCCTTCGCAGTGCAGGATGATATTGGCGGCGCGAACAAAATCATCGCCCAGACGTTCTGGTAAACGGCTTGCTTCCTGCAACTCCAGCATTAACGTCTGACGCCCCGCGTTCAGTAGTGCTTCACTCATTGCTCTCTCCGGTTATGATCACATCGATCCCTTTCTCTTCCAGCGCCTGACGAAACGCCGGATCGATACCTGCGTCGGTAATCAGCTTATCGACGCTTTCAAGACTACAAACCACGTTGGGGCTTTTACGGCCAAACTTCGATGAGTCAGCCATCAAAATCACTTCGCGCGCGGCATTACACATCGCTTTACTGACGGTATAGACCTCGTTGAAGGTGGTTACGCCTGCATTGAGATCGATGCCATCGGTGCCCATAAACAATTTATCGAAGCTGAAATGTTCGAAGGCGTTCTCTGCCAGCTGCCCGTGAAATGAGGCCGATTTTTTACGAAATGTGCCGCCTGGCATCAGGATAGTTTGTTCGTTATCCAGTTCGGATAGCGCATTGACGATGTGCAGGCTGTTGGTCATCACCGTGATGTTATTAAAGCGCGAGAGCAGGGGCACCATCTGTAATACAGTACTTCCAGCATCAAGAATGATTGAATCGCCATCATGAATAAAACTGACGGCAGCTTCTGCAATCAGCTCTTTCTTGTGGGTGTTGATGAGTGTTTTATGATCGATAGGCGGATCGGATTCCTCTTTATTCAACACCACTCCGCCATAAGTACGAATGACGGTTCCTGCATGTTCCAGAATGACCAGATCTTTGCGAATGGTTGTGCCTGTGGTGTCAAAGTATTGCGCCAATTCTTCAACCGAGCATTTCCCCTGCTTTTGCAGGTACTCCAGAATGGCGGCCTGACGCTGACGAGGTTTCATGGGCGTGATTACCTGATTTAGGTTTCAAAATGATAACTTCGCAAGCT
Organism: Escherichia sp. KS167_9B; assembly: GCF_030295215.1. Classification (NCBI taxonomy): domain Bacteria; kingdom Pseudomonadati; phylum Pseudomonadota; class Gammaproteobacteria; order Enterobacterales; family Enterobacteriaceae; genus Escherichia; species Escherichia sp. KS167_9B. The sequence goes on along the minus strand of NZ_AP025754.1, from coordinate 3,291,233 downwards.
AGTAACATTCACAACGAAATTATCCACGTTTCAGTTTAAGCGCCAATGATAGAGCATTCTGTGATAGTGGATCATGGGGAAAGATCACATCGGGCTGTAAATCAGCAGAATGCATGCCCGTAATTGCGGGAATTTTTTGCGGTCGGGCGAAGACAGTCAGTCCTTTCATAAACAAGGTGTCGACGATGCGCTGCTGATCGTCCAGGGCGATGGCGACCACGACCCGCGGTTTAAAGCGCCCGCTGGAACGGCCCACGCCAACCCGCCCTTGCTGGCAAAGTGCGTCGAAGGCGCGGTTAAAACGAGAAATTTGCCAGCCGCCTAAGGCCAGTTGCGCACACCAGGCGATAACGGCGACGGTGATGAGTGTGGATACCATAACTTTTCCTTAATGTAGCGGCGGAAGTCCTGTAGGCCTGATCAACGTAGCGCATCAGGCATTCTATTAGTCTCGCGGAGATCCTTAACGGATCTCCGCTGTTGATCAGAACATCACCTGACCGCCGGTGACATTGATCGACTGACCAGTGCAGTACGATGCCTTTGGACTGGCGTAGAACAGCAGCATATTCAGCACATCCTGATAATCGCAGCCGCGTTTGAGCGGTACTTTATCGATGTAATACTGCTCGACTTGATCCGGTTTGATACCCAGCTTGGTCGCATATTGTGGCAATAGCGACTGAAACATCGGCGATTTCAGCAGATTACCGAGCATCAGTGAATGCACCGTAATGCCGTACTCCGCCAGATCCAGCGCCAGTGATTGAGTCAGCCCGACGCCACCAAATTTCGCGGCGCTATAACCAGAGTTGTGTTTGCTGCCCACTTTGCCGGATTTCGAGTTGATCTGAATAATGCGCCCCTGAATCCCGTCGCGGATCATCAAACGCGAAAATTCACGCGCACACAGGAAATAACCCACCAGATTCACCTGTAGCGAACGGTCAAAATCACCGAGCTGGAAGTCGCTGATAAAGGCTGCTTTTGCAATTCCGGCGCTGTAGACCAGCAAATCCACGCGACCAAAGATTTCATCTACCCCACGAGAGAGCGCCAGAACGCTTTGCTCGCTGGTGGCGTCAGCACCAAAACCATACGCTGTTCCTTCACCATATTCGGCGTTAATTTCTTGTGCCACATTTGCGGCTTTGTCGCTCTGAATATCGACAACCGCGACGCGATACCCCTCGGCAGCCAGACCGTGGCACAGGAACGCGCCTAAGGTTTGCCCACCACCGATGACAACGGCAACCTGATTCATTTTTTACTCCTTAACAGATTCAAACTTCAAAACCGATCCCGGCGCGATATCGTCGGGTACAGGGCCTGCCACATGGACAGTGCCCGGGAATTCCGCTTCGTTTAAACCATCGAAGCGCAGGGTGACATGACCCAGTTCGCGAAGGTTGTCTTCCGCCACGCTGCCAACGGCGGTCACCGGATAGCGATGCTGCCCGAGTGAAAATTGCAAACCGGGATGGAGTGCACCTTTCAACTCGCCGTGGCAATGAATGAAGCAATACTCTTCGAGATCCGCAGGCGCGCCTTCACGAAAGGTGATGAGCATCTGGTCGCTGAGGGCGTCAGTGGCACTCGCGCCGATACGGGTGATGGTGGTCTGATAAATAACGGTCATGTTTCAGCCTCTATTGATAGATAAAACCGGAGACAAACCAGGCGATCAGTACAGTCGGCGCGCCGGTTAAAAAGCGGCTCACCAGTACAGAAGGGACACCGACGCGAACCGTGTCCTGACGGGCTTCCGCCAGCGACAAACCGACCGGGATGAAGTCGCAGGCCGCCTGCGCGTTGATGGCAAACAGTGCAGGTAAAGCCAGATGCGGCGGAATATTGCCGAGACCAATCTGCACGCCAATCAATACGCCGATAACCTGTGCGATAACTGCGCCTGGGCCGAGGAAAGGTGAAAGCAGCGGGAAGGAGCAGATGAGCGCCAGCATGACCAGACCCAGTGGATGGCTCGCCAGCGGAGCAAGACCGTGGGCAATCCAGTCACCAAGGCCAGAAGCCATAATGATGCCAATGAGCGCCGAGACGAACGCCATAAACGGCAGAATGGTTTTTAATACAGTGTCGATGGTGTCACGGCCAGATTGAAACAGCACGGCAACGGCAGAACCCATACCCATTCCCACCTTCGCCAGTAAACCATCGCTTTGTTCGGTGATTTTCTTGCTGGTGTCATAGTCACGGCCCACGGAAGAGGGTTGTGGTGTCGCATCACCCACTACAGTGATGTTTTCTTCTTTCACGCCAGAGACATAAATATCTTCCACAATGTACTGCGCCAGTGGACCGGACTTGCCCGTCGAGTGGATATTAATGGTGGGAATACGCCGTTTCGGATAGATGCCGCAGCGTAATGTGCCGCCACAGTCGATTACCGCGACACCAATTTCTGCCTCCGCAGGTTCACCTTCTTTAAATCCGTCGATAGCCTGCCAGCCAGTAAGCTGTGCCAGTTTGTCGACAATTGCAGGACGTGTACCGGCGGTGATATAGACGATTTTTTTGCCCGGTGTGGCTTCCAGCTCAAGCGGGCCGCCCCAGCCACCCGTTCCTTTTTCGATCCGAATACGTGTCATGATGTTGCTCCTGCCAGGTGAACTTTTTGTTCAAGTTGAATGCCCATCTTTTTCTCAAAAATAGCGGTGGTCAGATCGGTTACCCAGCCGCGGAAGAAGTTGGTCACCAGACCAACCAGCAGATAGCTCACCGCCAGTGGGCCAAGTGGCAGATTTAGCGTTGTCAGACCACTGGCAATGCCAAGATAAACAAACAGTTCGCCAGGGTTGATATGGGGGAAGAGGCCATTCATTGAGTGGCAGCTATAAGAGGCCGCCGCATAATAGCTGGGTTTGTACTTTTCCGGCATAAAACGACCCAGGCTTAAGGTCATTGGATTACAAAAGACAAACGTGCCAATGCACGGAAGCAGTAGGTAACGGGAAACAGGGTTACCGGCGCAACGTTGAGCAAAGCGTTCAATACGATGCTGACCGATAAAATTAATCAGTGCGTTCATGATAACCAGCAGGCTAATCAACAGCGGAAGAATGCCGGTCACCATACCGGTAAATACCTCTCCGCCCTTTTGGAACAGCCCGATAAACCACTCTGCACCATGAGTAATGGTTTCTATCATTGTTCTCTCCTTCAGGATTTATTGTTTTATTACCAAACGGCAACCTAATCTAATCAGATTGAAAGATTTAAAAGTGTTATTTTGATCGCAAAATGAAAGATAAATATTTTAATTTGAAAGTTTGTATAAAAGGATAGTGAGGCGGATGAGTTGAGTTATGTAAAGTCCGTATCGGGCAGTGACTACCGCTTCCTTGTGCGGGGCGTGATGCTTTACCATACTTGCCCCTGGTTGAATCTGTTAAATGGACCCCTCATGTTCAAGCGTCGTTATGTAACATTGCTTCCCCTTTTTGTGTTGCTTGCCGCCTGTAGCAGCAAGCCAAAATCTACTGAGACTGAAACGACCACCGGAACGCCGTCTGGCGGCTTCCTGCTTGAGCCGCAGCACAATGTGATGCAGATGGGCGGCGATTTCGCTAACAACCCGAATGCCCAGCAGTTCATCGACAAAATGGTGAACAAACACGGTTTCAATCGTCAGCAGTTGCAGGAAATTCTCTCCCAGGCGAAACGTCTGGATTCGGTATTGCGGCTGATGGATAACCAGGCACCAACCACATCGGTGAAGCCGCCATCAGGTCCGAACGGCGCATGGCTGCGTTATCGCAAAAAATTTATTACGCCGGACAACGTGCAAAACGGCGTGGTTTTCTGGAATCAGTATGAAGACGCGTTGAATCGTGCGTGGCAGGTGTATGGTGTACCGCCGGAAATTATCGTCGGGATTATCGGCGTCGAAACTCGCTGGGGACGCGTGATGGGGAAAACTCGTATCCTCGATGCGCTGGCAACGTTGTCATTTAACTACCCACGCCGCGCGGAGTATTTCTCTGGTGAGCTGGAAACCTTCTTGCTGATGGCGCGCGACGAGCAGGACGATCCGCTCAATCTGAAAGGCTCTTTTGCCGGTGCGATGGGCTACGGTCAGTTTATGCCATCGTCTTATAAACAATATGCAGTGGATTTTAGCGGCGACGGGCATATCAACCTGTGGGATCCGGTTGATGCCATCGGTAGTGTGGCGAACTATTTTAAAGCGCACGGCTGGGTGAAAGGTGATCAGGTTGCGGTGATGGCAAACGGTCAGGCTCCAGGCTTACCGAATGGCTTCAAAACCAAGTACAGCATTTCACAACTTGCTGCAGCTGGACTAACGCCACAGCAGCCGCTGGGCAATCATCAGCAGGCCAGCTTACTGCGCCTGGATGTTGGCACCGGTTATCAGTACTGGTACGGTTTGCCGAACTTCTACACTATCACCCGTTACAATCACAGCACCCATTACGCAATGGCCGTCTGGCAGTTAGGACAAGCCGTGGCACTGGCGCGCGTGCAGTAACTATTTGCAAGAGGGGGGCGTGAGCTTCCCTCTGGCTAATCAGCTTTTTTCTGAATCCTCCTCGTAAAATTGCAACGCCAACACCATCTTCCTGACGAAAGTGCTATCTTGTCCGACATAAATTTTTGACTGACAGAGGTTGTGATGACTGACAGTGAACTGATGCAGTTAAGCGAACAGGTTGGGCAGGCGCTGAAAGCCCGTGGCGCAACCGTAACAACTGCCGAGTCTTGTACCGGCGGTTGGGTAGCGAAAGTGATTACCGATATTGCCGGTAGTTCCGCCTGGTTTGAACGCGGATTTGTCACCTACAGTAACGAAGCCAAAGCGCAGATGATCGGCGTACGCGAAGAGACGCTGGCGCAGCACGGCGCGGTGAGCGAACCCGTCGTGGTGGAAATGGCGATAGGCGCACTGAAAGCGGCTCGTGCTGATTATGCTGTGTCTGTCAGCGGTATCGCCGGGCCGGATGGCGGCAGTGAAGAGAAACCTGTCGGCACTGTCTGGTTTGCTTTTGCCACTGCCCGCGGCGAAGGCATTACCCGCCGGGAATGCTTCAGCGGTGACCGTGATGCGGTGCGTCGTCAGGCTACTGCGTATGCATTGCAAACCTTGTGGCAACAATTTCTACAAAACACTTGATACTGTATGAGCATACAGTATAATTGCTTCAACAGAACATATTGACTATCCGGTATTACCCGGCATGACAGGAGTAAAAATGGCTATCGACGAAAACAAACAGAAAGCGTTGGCGGCAGCACTGGGCCAGATTGAGAAACAATTTGGTAAAGGCTCCATCATGCGCCTGGGTGAAGACCGTTCCATGGATGTGGAAACCATCTCTACCGGTTCGCTTTCACTGGATATCGCGCTTGGGGCAGGTGGTCTGCCGATGGGCCGTATCGTCGAAATCTACGGACCGGAATCTTCCGGTAAAACTACACTGACGCTGCAGGTGATCGCCGCAGCCCAGCGCGAAGGTAAAACCTGTGCGTTTATCGATGCTGAACACGCGCTGGACCCAATCTATGCACGTAAACTGGGCGTCGATATCGACAACCTGCTGTGCTCCCAGCCGGACACCGGCGAGCAGGCACTGGAAATCTGTGACGCTCTGGCGCGTTCTGGCGCAGTAGACGTTATCGTCGTTGACTCCGTGGCGGCACTGACACCGAAAGCGGAAATCGAAGGCGAAATCGGCGACTCTCACATGGGCCTTGCGGCACGTATGATGAGCCAGGCGATGCGTAAGCTGGCGGGTAACCTGAAGCAGTCCAACACGCTGCTGATCTTCATCAACCAGATCCGTATGAAAATTGGTGTGATGTTCGGTAACCCGGAAACGACTACCGGTGGTAACGCGCTGAAATTCTACGCTTCTGTTCGTCTCGACATCCGTCGCATCGGCGCGGTGAAAGAGGGCGAAAACGTGGTGGGTAGCGAAACCCGCGTGAAAGTGGTGAAGAACAAAATCGCTGCGCCGTTTAAACAGGCTGAATTCCAGATCCTCTACGGCGAAGGTATCAACTTCTACGGCGAACTGGTTGACCTGGGCGTGAAAGAGAAGCTGATCGAGAAAGCGGGCGCGTGGTACAGCTACAAAGGTGAGAAGATCGGTCAGGGTAAAGCGAATGCGACTGCCTGGCTGAAAGACAACCCGGAAACTGCGAAAGAGATCGAGAAGAAAGTACGTGAGTTGCTGCTGAGCAACCCGAACTCAACGCCGGATTTCTCTGTAGATGACAGCGAAGGCGTAGCAGAAACTAACGAAGATTTTTAATCGTCTTGTTTGATACACAAGGGTCGCATCTGCGGCCCTTTTGCTTTTTAAGTTGTAAGGGTATGCCATGACAGAATCAACATCCCGTCGCCCGGCATATGCTCGCCTGTTGGATCGTGCGGTACGCATTCTGGCGGTGCGCGATCACAGTGAGCAAGAAGTGCGACGTAAACTCGCGGCACCGATCATGGGCAAAAATGGCCCGGAAGAGATTGATGCCACGGCAGAGGATTACGAGCGTGTTATTGCCTGGTGCCATGAACATGGCTATCTCGATGACAGCCGATTTGTTGCGCGCTTTATCGCCAGCCGTAGCCGCAAAGGTTATGGACCTGCGCGTATTCGTCAGGAACTGAATCAGAAAGGTATTTCCCGCGAAGCGACAGAAAAAGCGATGCGTGAATGTGACATCGACTGGTGTGCACTGGCGCGCGATCAGGCGACGCGAAAATATGGCGAACCTTTGCCAACTGTCTTTTCAGAAAAAGTTAAGATCCAGCGTTTTCTGCTCTATCGCGGCTATCTGATGGAGGATATCCAGGATATTTGGCGAAATTTTGCCGACTGAACGCATACGGTATTTTACTTCCCAGTCAAGAAAACTTATCTTATTCCCACTTTTCAGTTACCAGCCCGGCGGTTAAGACACGCTGTAGCTGGTGGCGATATTTCGTTAGCTTGATTTCAGGATAATTATGAGCAAGAGCACCGCTGAGATCCGTCAGGCGTTTCTCGACTTTTTCCATAGTAAGGGACATCAGGTAGTTGCCAGCAGCTCCCTGGTACCCCATAACGACCCAACTTTGTTGTTTACCAACGCCGGGATGAACCAGTTCAAGGATGTGTTCCTTGGGCTCGACAAGCGTAATTATTCCCGCGCTACCACTTCCCAACGCTGCGTGCGTGCGGGTGGTAAACACAACGACCTGGAAAACGTCGGTTACACCGCGCGTCACCATACCTTCTTCGAAATGCTGGGCAACTTCAGCTTCGGCGACTATTTCAAACACGATGCTATTCAGTTTGCATGGGAACTGCTGACCAGCGAAAAATGGTTTGCCCTGCCGAAAGAGCGTCTGTGGGTTACCGTCTATGAAAGCGACGACGAAGCCTACGAAATCTGGGAAAAAGAAGTAGGGATCCCGCGCGAACGTATTATTCGCATCGGCGATAACAAAGGTGCGCCATACGCATCTGACAACTTCTGGCAGATGGGTGACACTGGTCCGTGTGGCCCGTGCACCGAAATCTTCTACGATCACGGCGACCACATTTGGGGTGGCCCTCCGGGAAGTCCGGAAGAAGACGGCGATCGCTACATTGAGATCTGGAACATCGTCTTCATGCAGTTCAACCGCCAGGCCGATGGCACGATGGAACCGCTGCCGAAGCCGTCTGTAGATACCGGTATGGGTCTGGAGCGTATTGCTGCGGTGCTGCAACACGTTAACTCTAACTATGACATTGACCTGTTCCGCACGCTGATCCAGGCAGTAGCGAAAGTCACTGGCGCGACCGATCTGAGCAATAAATCACTGCGCGTAATCGCTGACCACATTCGTTCTTGTGCGTTCCTGATCGCGGATGGCGTAATGCCGTCCAACGAAAACCGTGGTTATGTACTGCGTCGTATCATTCGTCGCGCAGTGCGTCACGGCAATATGCTCGGCGCGAAAGAAACCTTCTTCTACAAACTGGTTGGTCCGCTGATCGACGTTATGGGATCTGCAGGTGAAGACCTGAAACGCCAGCAGGCGCAGGTTGAGCAGGTGCTGAAGACTGAAGAAGAGCAGTTTGCCCGCACGCTGGAACGCGGTCTGGCGCTGCTGGACGAAGAGCTGGCGAAACTTTCTGGCGATACGCTGGATGGCGAAACTGCTTTCCGTCTGTACGACACCTACGGTTTCCCGGTTGACCTGACGGCTGATGTTTGTCGTGAACGCAACATCAAAGTTGACGAAGCTGGTTTTGAAGCAGCAATGGAAGAGCAGCGTCGTCGTGCGCGCGAAGCCAGCGGCTTTGGTGCCGATTACAACGCAATGATCCGTGTTGACAGTGCATCTGAATTTAAAGGCTATGACCATCTGGAACTGAACGGCAAAGTGACTGCGCTGTTTGTTGATGGTAAAGCGGTTGATGCCATCAATGCAGGCCAGGAAGCTGTGGTCGTGCTGGATCAAACGCCATTCTATGCGGAATCTGGCGGTCAGGTTGGCGATAAAGGTGAACTGAAAGGCGCTAACTTCTCCTTTGCGGTGGAAGATACGCAGAAATACGGCCAGGCGATTGGTCATATCGGTAAACTTGCTGCGGGTTCTCTGAAAGTGGGCGACGCGGTGCAGGCTGATGTTGATGAGGCTCGTCGCTCTCGTATTCGTCTGAATCACTCCGCAACGCACCTGATGCACGCTGCGCTGCGCCAGGTTTTGGGTACTCATGTATCGCAGAAAGGTTCACTGGTTAACGACAAAGTGCTGCGCTTCGACTTCTCACACAACGAAGCGATGAAACCAGAAGAGATTCGTGCGGTTGAAGACCTGGTGAACGCGCAGATTCGCCGTAACTTGCCGATCGAAACCAACATCATGGATCTCGAAGCGGCGAAAGCGAAAGGTGCGATGGCGCTGTTTGGCGAGAAGTATGATGAGCGCGTACGCGTGCTGAGCATGGGCGATTTCTCCACCGAGCTGTGTGGCGGTACTCACGCCAGCCGCACCGGTGATATTGGTCTGTTCCGCATCATCTCTGAATCGGGTACTGCTGCAGGCGTTCGTCGTATCGAAGCGGTAACCGGAGAAGGCGCTATCGCCACCGTTCATGCAGACAGCGATCGCTTAAGCGAAGTCGCACATCTGTTGAAAGGCGATAGCAATAATCTGGCTGATAAAGTGCGCTCAGTACTGGAACGTACGCGTCAGCTGGAAAAAGAGTTACAACAGCTTAAAGAACAAGCTGCCGCACAGGAGAGCGCAAATCTTTCCAGTAAGGCAATTGATGTTAATGGTGTTAAGCTGTTGGTTAGCGAGCTTAGCGGTGTTGAGCCGAAAATGTTGCGTACCATGGTTGACGATTTAAAAAATCAGCTGGGGTCGACAATTATCGTGCTGGCAACGGTAGCCGAAGGTAAGGTTTCTCTGATTGCAGGCGTATCTAAGGACGTCACAGATCGTGTGAAAGCAGGGGAACTGATTGGTATGGTCGCTCAGCAGGTGGGCGGCAAGGGTGGTGGACGTCCTGACATGGCGCAAGCCGGTGGTACGGATGCTGCGGCCTTACCTGCAGCGTTAGCCAGTGTGAAAGGCTGGGTCAGCGCGAAATTGCAATAATATAAGCGTCAGGCAATGCCGTGGACTCGCTTCACGGCATTCGCATTAACGCTATCGACAACGATAAAGTCAGGTTGAAGTTGTGTATATCGGCTAAACTTAGGTTTAACAGAATGTAATGCCATGACTGCTTACATGTAATGTGTTTGTCATTGCTTACTTTTTGGCGTTATATGATGGATAATGCCGGGATACAGAGAGACCCGACTCTTTTAATCTTTCAAGGAGCAAAGAATGCTGATTCTGACTCGTCGAGTTGGTGAGACCCTCATGATTGGGGATGAGGTCACCGTGACAGTTTTAGGGGTAAAGGGCAACCAGGTACGTATTGGCGTAAATGCCCCGAAGGAAGTTTCTGTTCACCGTGAAGAGATCTACCAGCGTATCCAGGCTGAAAAATCCCAGCAGTCCAGTTACTAATCTTTCCGCGTCTCATCTTTATCGGTGAGACGCACCCTCAAAATTCCTCCTTCACTCCATTTCTTTTCGCGTTATTCCCGTTCATTCAACTTAAGTCTCCATTTTTTTGCATTACTGCTATCTGTCAGACCTCCGTTTTTCTGTTGATAAAACACTCTTTTTGACGTTTTTACAGACTAATTGAGCGTGAAGTGTGCAAACGATAAAAGTGTGGGAAAAATTGTTTGACTTATAAGTCTCAGAAAGTAATATGTGCGCCACGCAGCGACGATGAGCGATAAACAAGTTCTTCGAAGCACTCGTAAGAGGCGTGTGGTGAGGTGGCCGAGAGGCTGAAGGCGCTCCCCTGCTAAGGGAGTATGCGGTCAAAAGCTGCATCCGGGGTTCGAATCCCCGCCTCACCGCCATTTGCATCCGTAGCTCAGCTGGATAGAGTACTCGGCTACGAACCGAGCGGTCGGAGGTTCGAATCCTCCCGGATGCACCATATTCTACGAAATCTTCAGCAATGAAGGTGTCGAAGAGGTGGCGGTACTAACCGCAAGCACCAGGGAGGATAACGTTGCTTTAGCAACGGCCCGAAGGGCGAGCCGTAAGGCGAGTAATCCTCCCGGATGCACCATCTCTTACTTGATACGGCTTTAGTAGCGGTATCAAAAAATCTGCAGTAAAGTAAGTTTCCCGATGCATCCGTAGCTCAGCTGGATAGAGTACTCGGCTACGAACCGAGCGGTCGGAGGTTCGAATCCTCCCGGATGCACCATCTCTTACTTGATATGGCTTTAGTAGCGGTATCAATATCAGCAGTAAAATAAATTTCCCGATGCATCCGTAGCTCAGCTGGATAGAGTACTCGGCTACGAACCGAGCGGTCGGAGGTTCGAATCCTCCCGGATGCACCATATTCTCCGTAATCATCAGTGATGATGGTTAAGATGGATTTTCTTATTTGATATGGCTTTAGTAGCGGTATCAATATCAGCAGTAAAATAAGTTTTCCCGATGCATCCGTAGCTCAGCTGGATAGAGTACTCGGCTACGAACCGAGCGGTCGGAGGTTCGAATCCTCCCGGATGCACCATATTCTCCGTAACCTTCAGCAATGAACGTATCGAAGAGGTAGCGGTACTAACCGCAGGCACCATCTCCTCCAAAAAATCCCCTTCAAAAATATTTCATTTCTAAATAACTATTTTATCCATTTCCTGAATATTCTTCTCCTTCGCCATCAGCGACAAAATCAAGCAATTACGCTAAAGTAGCGTCATATTTTTCGACTTGCGAGAAGACCATGTACGAGCGTTATGCAGGTTTAATTTTTGATATGGATGGCACAATCCTGGATACGGAGCCTACGCACCGTAAAGCGTGGCGCGAAGTATTAGGGCACTACGGTCTTCAGTACGATGTTCAGTCGATGATTGCGCTTAATGGCTCGCCCACGTGGCGCATTGCTCAGGCGATTATTGAACTGAATCAGGCCGATCTCGACCCGCATGCGCTGGCGCGTGAAAAAACAGAAGCAGTCAGAAGCATGTTACTCGATAGCGTCGAACCACTCCCCCTTGTTGAAGTGGTGAAAAGCTGGCACGGACGTCGACCAATGGCTGTAGGAACGGGGAGTGAAAGCGCCATCGCTGAGGCACTGCTAACGCACCTGGGATTACGCCGTTATTTTGACGCCGTCGTTGCTGCCGATCACGTCAAACATCATAAACCTGCGCCAGACACATTTTTGTTGTGCGCGCAGCGTATGGGCGTGCAACCAACGCAGTGTGTGGTCTTTGAAGATGCTGATTTCGGTATTCAGGCGGCCCGTGCTGCAGGCATGGACGCTGTGGATGTTCGCTTGCTGTGAGTGAAGCTTTATCGCTTTTCTCGTTGTTTGCCAGTAGTTTCCTCAGCGCTACACTATTACCCGGTAATTCCGAAGTCGTGCTGGTTGCAATGTTGCTTTCCGGGGTAAGTCATCCCTGGGTTTTAGTGTTAACAGCAATAATGGGTAATAGCCTTGGAGGGTTAACTAACGTTATTCTTGGGCGTTTCTTTCCATTGCGTAAAACATCGCGCTGGCAAGAGAAAGCTACTGGTTGGCTGAAACGCTATGGTGCAGTCACGCTATTATTAAGCTGGATGCCCGTGGTTGGCGATTTACTGTGTCTGTTAGCGGGATGGATGCGCATCTCCTGGGGGCCAGTAATCTTTTTTTTGTGTCTTGGTAAAGCGTTACGTTATGTTGCAGTTGCAGCAGCGACCGTTCAGGGCATGATATGGTGGCACTAATTGTAGGCCTGCACACATGGTCACCATTACAGTTATGCTAATTAAAACGATTTTGACAGGCGGGAGGTCAATTTGATCCCGGACGTATCACAGGCGCTGGCCTGGCTGGAAAAACATCCTCAGGCGTTAAAGGGGATACAGCGTGGGCTTGAGCGCGAAACTTTGCGTGTTAATGCTGATGGCACACTGGCAACAACAGGTCATCCTGAAGCATTAGGTTCCGCACTGACGCACAAATGGATTACTACCGATTTTGCGGAAGCATTGCTGGAATTCATTACACCAGTGGATGGTGATATTGAACATATGCTGACCTTTATGCGCGATCTGCATCGCTATACGGCGCGCAATATGGGCGATGAGCGGATGTGGCCGTTAAGTATGCCATGCTACATCGCAGAAGGTCAGGACATCGAACTGGCACAGTACGGCACTTCTAACACCGGACGCTTTAAAACGCTGTACCGTGAAGGGCTGAAAAATCGCTACGGCGCGCTGATGCAAACCATTTCCGGCGTGCACTACAATTTCTCTTTGCCAATGGCATTCTGGCAAGCGAAGTGCGGCGATATCTCGGGCGCTGATGCCAAAGAGAAAATTTCTGCGGGCTATTTCCGCGTTATTCGCAATTACTATCGTTTCGGTTGGGTCATTCCTTATCTGTTTGGCGCGTCTCCGGCGATTTGTTCTTCTTTCTTGCAAGGAAAACCAACGTCGTTGCCGTTTGAGAAAACCGAGTGCGGTATGTATTACCTGCCCTATGCAACCTCTCTTCGTTTGAGCGATCTTGGCTATACCAATAAATCGCAAAGCAATCTTGGTATCACCTTCAACGATCTCTACGAGTACGTAGCGGGCCTTAAACAGGCAATCAAAACGCCATCGGAAGAGTACGCAAAGATTGGTATTGAGAAAGACGGTAAGCGGTTGCAAATCAACAGCAATGTGCTGCAGATTGAAAACGAACTGTACGCGCCGATTCGTCCAAAACGCGTTACCCGCAGCGGCGAGTCGCCTTCTGATGCACTGTTACGTGGCGGCATTGAATATATTGAAGTGCGTTCGCTGGACATCAACCCGTTCTCGCCGATTGGTGTAGATGAACAACAGGTGCGATTCCTCGATCTGTTTATGGTCTGGTGTGCGCTGGCTGATGCACCGGAAATGAGCAGTAGCGAGCTTGCCTGTACACGCGTTAACTGGAACCGGGTGATCCTCGAAGGTCGCAAACCGGGCCTGACGCTGGGTATCGGCTGCGAAACCGCGCAGTTCCCGTTGCCGCAGGTGGGGAAAGATTTGTTCCGCGATCTGAAACGCGTGGCGCAAACGCTGGATAGCATTAACGGCGGCGAAGCGTACCAGAAAGTGTGTGATGAACTGGTCGCCTGCTTCGATAATCCCGATCTGACTTTCTCTGCCCGTATCTTAAGGTCTATGATTGATAATGGTATTGGCGGAACAGGTAAAGCGTTTGCTGAAGCGTACCGTAATCTGCTGCGTGAAGAGCCGCTGGAAATTCTGCGCGAAGAGGATTTTGTAGCTGAGCGCGAGGCGTCTGAACGCCGTCAGCAGGAAATGGAAGCCGCTGATACCGAACCGTTTGCGGTGTGGCTGGAAAAACACGCCTGACAGAAAAGAAAAAGGCCACTCGTGAGTGGCCAAAATTTCATCTCTGAATTCAGGGATGATGATAACAAATGCGCGTCTTTCATATACTCAGACTCGCCTGGGAAGAAAGAGTTCAGAAAATTTTTAAAAAAAATACCGGAGGTGGCTAAATGCCGTTGTTAGATAGCTTCACAGTCGATCATACCCGGATGGAAGCGCCTGCAGTTCGGGTGGCGAAAACAATGAACACCCCGCATGGCGACGCAATCATCGTGTTCGATCTGCGCTTCTGCGTGCCGAACAAAGAAGTGATGCCAGAAAGAGGGATCCATACCCTGGAGCACCTGTTTGCTGGTTTTATGCGTAACCATCTTAACGGTAATGGCGTAGAGATTATCGATATCTCGCCAATGGGCTGCCGCACCGGTTTTTATATGAGTCTGATTGGTACGCCAGATGAGCAGCGTGTCGCTAATGCCTGGAAAGCGGCAATGGAAGACGTGCTGAAAGTGCAGGATCAGAATCAGATCCCGGAACTGAACGTCTACCAGTGTGGCACTTACCAGATGCATTCGTTGCAGGAAGCGCAGGATATTGCGCGTAGCATTCTGGAGCGCGATGTACGCATTAACAGTAATGAAGAACTGGCACTGCCAAAAGAGAAGTTGCAGGAATTGCACATCTAGTCAGTTTAAGCAGAAGAGGCCGGGCTGGTGAAATCACCGCCCGGCTTTTATTACCTGTCAGTCACCCGATATTCCACGCTATGTGCTTCATCAGGTTGAGGAACTTCCAGCCTTGAGGCCATCCGCATCACGACCGCTTCAGGAACGGCATACTCGCGCCTGGCATTTTGCTGCTTCCATTGCGCCCACGGTACTTCCAGATAAACGATTTTTACTCGTGCACCGTAAGCCGTAAATAGACTGATGAGCTGGCTACGCAACTGGCGGGTAATGTTCGTTGCATTCCAGATGAACGGCTTCTTCTGGCGTAAAAAAACGCGCGCTTCTTCTTTTGCCTGTTGCACAATACGCCCGGTGGCGGTTTTGTCGTCCGGACTGGCATTGATTCGCCGCCGCATATCATCAAGGCTGATAACGTTCACTCTCTGGCACTGTTCACTGATAAAGCGATCTTTGCCCATACCCGGTAAACCACACAGCAAAATAACCTCAAAAGATTCAGCCTCCCAGGGAACAAAATCAGGAGAACTTTGTTCATGGGTCAGGTAATGCCAGCGTGCGGAATCCGAAGCGAATGAACGCACTTTTCCCCAGCATTGTTGCTCCTGGCAAAATAGCTCGAACAGATCGATGCGTTCCAGCATTGATTGCTGATCATGACAATGGCGACCAAGCAGATCGGCACGAGCAAGCAAAGCGAGCAGACGTGTGTCGATACGCATTGCAGCCGTGAGCAGCAAACGCTCCGGTTCCGGACGTTCCAGTAACCATAGCGGTAACCCATGCAGACGCACCAGTGCAACAATTTGCTCGCGTAGCACGAACGGCGTCGGGATATCGCGCCATAAAATTTGTCGGGCCGTCAATTCCCCCCGACGAGCATGACCAGGGGACTGAATACGTCCGTTTTCCTGCACGGTAGTACTGCGCTTTTCAACGTCATGCAATAACGCCGCCGCCCATAAAATTTCCTGCTGCTGAGCGGGGAGTTGCTGAAACTCAGCCATCGCAACGAGTGCGTTCAGCACCATTTCAGTATGCACACCAACGTCGCCTTCACCATGATGCTCCGGGTCTTGCGGCGTGTTATGCATATCCTCAACCCAGCTAAAACGCTGGCGTAGCGTCGACCAGCGTTTGTCGTCGGTAAGTTGCCAAATCATGACTGTTCTCCATAAGCGAACTCATGGGCCATCCGCGCCCGTCGCCAGTGGCGTTTCCAGTGCTCGGTGGTTTTGACATGATTTTTGCGCACATACTTGAAGACGTTATGCGAAAAGTCAGCGACGGAAAACGCATCACGATTCCGGCTGACAATGCCTTCCAGCGTACAGGGTTGCCCGGTTTGTGTATCCCAGGGATCGAACGCGCCGCGCGCATTGGTCAGCGCCAGAAAATCACGTTGCCAGCTTTTTTCATCATTCCCCGGCTGCGGGCCGGAGATTTCGGGAACGCAGGGGAAATCAAACAGAGCGGCGTAAAACTGCACCTCTTCCCAGCTCAGCCACATATCCTGGCAGCGAACGGCAAACAGGTAAAAGTCCTGTTCCAGGGCGCGGTATTCAATGGAATGAACGGCGTAGAGATTTTCACCAAACAGTTCCAGATCGCCGAGATCGTTTTTCAGCAGTTGCCAACGCTGGCGAATTTTATAAGTCCATGCCGACTGCGTAGGCGCAGCATGGGAACGGGCAAACACGCCGTAGCGGTTAAGGCAGTTATTTTCGCCGTCGAGTTTTTCTGTATGCACCAATTGCGTGATGGCCTGTAAATCCTGCCAGTAATCGGCATTAATACGGTCATCGCTGGTGGTGCCAGGGGAGAAAGGATAATGCCAGGTTCTCCCGTATTTCCGTTGGGTATTCATAATAATCCATTATTTTGTGTGTAATAAATGTACGCCCGCGAGGGTGCGAGTTATGGGGTTAAAAGAAAAATGTGAGTATCACCCGCGAAAGCGAGGGCGAAGGAAAAAGAGAATTAACAACCTGAGCGAATGCTCAGAACCGGTTAATGGTGAATGGAAGAGTTTGGGGCGGCGAAAAGATACACCGTTTGAGATGATAAAACAACCGTTTACAGAATGAGCAAATAAAAAGGGAGCCGCAGCTCCCTTTGACAACCTTAGTGCGCACCGCCTCCGCCGCCACCTGCGCCAAATGGCGGTTTAGCAAACCACACCAGCCCCAGCAGGACGAGGAATATCCCGGCTGACATCCAGAAGATCTCATTGGCGGAAATAATCAGCCCCTGATTGGTGATCTGCTGGGCAATCCAGCCTGATGCCTGTTGTTGCGTCATCCCCAGCCCTTCCAGTTGGCTGTACATCGCCTGAGCGTTCGGGTTAAACGGGTTTACCGACTCGGTTAACTGTGCGTGGTGCATCGACTCGCGGTTAGTCCACATGGTGGTGGTGATGGATGTGCCGATAGACCCCGCCAGCGTTCGCGTAAAGTTAGAGAGGCTCGATGCCGCCGCCAGTCGTTCCGGTGGCAAACCAGACAGCGTAATGGTGGTCAGCGGCATAAAGAAGCAGGCCACTGCGAAGCCCTGGATAAACTGCGGCCAGGCCGACGCACCAAAATCCATACCCGGTTCAAAGGTATAGGCACGCCAGTAGAAGCAGACGGCATACATAATAAAGCTGAAGGTTACCAGCCGCCGCATATCCAGTTTATGCGCGAAGCGGCCGATAATCGGCGACAGGATCACCGGAATAATCCCTACCGGCGCAGAGGCCAAACCTGCCCAGGTCGCCGTGTAACCGTAGACCTCCTGCAACAACTGCGGCAGCAGAACAATCGCGCCGAAGTAGAGCATATACGCGAGGCTGATACACAAGCAGCCGATGGTGAAGTTGCGCGACTTAAACAACGACAGATCGACTATCGGGTTATCGTCGGTCAGCTCCCAGACAATCAGGAAGCAGATAGCCACCACCGCCACCACGGTGAGGATGATTATTTCCTGCGATGAGAACCAGTCCAGCTCTTTACCGCGGTCGAGCATAATCTGCAGGCTGCCGATACCAATCACCAGCAGTGCCAGCCCCACGGCATCAATCCGCCGCCGTTCGGTGCGGGTTTCGCGTCCGCGCAGGGTTTGCAGTGTCATCAACACCACCGCCACGCCAATCGGCACGTTGATGAAGAATATCCAGCCCCAGTGGTAATTATCGCTGATATAACCGCCGAGGATCGGGCCGCAAATTGGCGCGACAATCACCGTCATCGACCACAACGCCAGCGCGATCGAGCGTTTGGCTGGCGGGTAGTTATTCAGCAATAGACTTTGCGAAAGCGGGATCAATGGCCCGGCGACAATCCCCTGAATCACGCGGAAGAAGATCAGCATATTCAGGCTGCTGGAGACACCACATGCCCACGATGCAATAGCAAAGGCGATGGTCGACCAGAGGAACAGCTTCACTTCCCCAACACGTTTTGCCAGCCAGCCGGTAAGCGGGATCGAGATGGCATTCGCCACCCCGAAAGAAGTGATTACCCACGTTCCCTGGCTGAGCGATGAGCCCAGATTCCCGGCGATAGTGGGGATCGCCACGTTAGCAATGGTGGAGTCCAGCACCTGCATGAATGTCGCTAGTGACAGCGCAATCGTCATAATGACCAGTTGCGCGCCTTCCAGCGGTTTTTGCTGTTGCATTACACGCACCTCTGGATTAGCCAGCGTTAGCTTTTACGATATCGTCGATCAGTTTATTGACAGGAGCCAGGCTTATTTCACGCGCGGTGCTCACCGCTACCGGCGTAGAACGTACTTTATTTGCCAGTACCTGACCGTCACGGTTAGTGGTATTGACGCTCACCAGCGTGGATAAACCGATACGCAGCGGGTATTGTTCCAGCTGTTTTTGGTCCAGTTCAATACGTACAGGCAGACGCTGAACAACTTTTATCCAGTTACCAGTGGCATTTTGCGCCGGAAGCAGCGAGAACGCGCTACCTGTCCCCATATCCAGACCAACCACTTTACCGGTGTATTTCACATCATCGCCGTAAATATCCGTGGTGATGGTGACCGGCTGACCGATGCGCATATTGGCAATCTGCGTCTCTTTAAAGTTGGCATCCACCCACATATTGGTGGCTGGAACGACCGCCATCAGCGGCGTCGTTGGGCTAATTTGCGCCCCAGGCTGTACTGCTCGGCGGGAGACATAACCGGTCATCGGACTGACAATACGGGTACGCTCCAGCGCCAGCCAGGCGTTACGTACTTCGGTGGCAGCCTGTTGCACGGCAGGCTGATCTTCCAGTTTAGTCCCCAGAATCATCGCCTGATTGGCATTGTATTGTTGAATGGCGACATCCAGTTGCGCCTGGGCACTGGTCACCGCGTCGCGGGCGTGTTGCAGCTCTTCGCGACCAATCAGGTTGGCATTGCCCAGCGGCACACGGCGGTTGTAGTCGCTTTGTGCTTTCGCGAGGGCGATTTTTTGCACCTCAATATTCGCCTGCAACTGTTTGCTGTTAATCATCAGCTGGTGGGTTTGGCGCACGCTGGAAGCCAGTGCCGTTTTGGCTTTTTCAAACGCCTGGCGAGCATCTGTCGGGTCGAGAGTGACCAGCACATCGCCTTCTTTTACAAAATCGGTGTTATCGGCCCAGACTTTCGTCACGCTGCCAGACACCTGAGACATAATTTGAATCTGATTCCCTGCCACGTATGCGTCATCGGTTTCTTCGAAATGACGCAGTACTAAAAACCAATAAATCCCTATCGCTACGGCAATAATTATAAAGAGCAAGGTGAGAAGCAGGAGCAGACGCTTACGTTTGCCGCTCTTCTTTACCGGTTGCTGCGGGGTTTGAGTCTCCGCATTTGCGCTCATATTGTTCTCCACGATCTTCTTAACTCATCGGCTGAGCCGACCTGCTTGCCAAAAAGGCCAGCATGTTGCGATGCTGGCCAGTCATTTTTTCTGTTATAAATCTGGATTTTTGAGCGAGATGACGCGTTAGCTCATCGCTTCGAGAACCACACCGTCTTGTTCCATCTGGTCGAGACGGGAGAGCAATTTGCGGGTGAATTGCTCGAGCTGATCTTTTTCTGTTGTGCTGAGCGCGGACCAGAGTTGATGCAGGCAATTATGCTGCGGTGGTAAAACTTCGCGCAAAAACTCGTGACCTTTTTCCGTTAATTGCAGATGCAGGCAGCGGCGATCGTTATCGCTTTCACGACGTTCGATCCAACCGCGTTTTTCCAGTTCATCGGCAATACGCGTCGCGTTGGTACGGGATGATCCAAGAGCACAACTCAATTCAGAAGGCTGAATACTGTGGTTTTCCTGAGACTCCAGCGTAATCAACGCCATAAACAACGTCTCGTTAATCCCCTGAGCCTTCAGCATTTTATTGCGGTTCTCCAGCAGCTTGCTTTGCATATGCATGCAAAGACGGGTCAGAAGGATCTCCTGATAAGGAAAATCTTCGTGGCGGCTGGCGCGAAATTTTAGCATTTGTTCAATGGGCGTAAACGAACTATCCATTTGGGTATGACCTCATTAATTTCAGCCGATATAGTAACGACAGTGACAAATAAAGTAAATGTATTGTTTTAGAAAAATGATTCTTGTGGGTTATATAATCGCCATCACTTTCCAGGCGAGCCCATAGGCCAGCGCACTAAGCAGTGTTGGGATGATAATGCTGCGTGTTTTATAGAAACTGGCACCCAGTACCGCGAAGCCGACCAGAGTGGGCACGAAACGGCGTGTATCGTGCATCACTTCTGGTGCGGTAGAGACAACCAGCAGAGCGCATATCGAGGCGATGCCAATGGTGTCGAGCAAAATACCTACCGCGCCACGTTTGGTTGGGCGGGCATTACCCACACGCAGGCGCAGCGGCAAATAGCGGAAGCAATAATTCGCCGCGCCAACCAGTAACCCAAGCAGCAGAACCTCATAGCTCATCGGGCGCTCCTTGCCAGAATGCCTGGATTAACGCAGTGAGGCAGCCACAGACAATGCCTGCCAGAATGGCGACGGGAATAGAAAATAGCGTTACGCCTGCAAGGGCACCAACTAACGCTGCGGTAACGCAAAGAGATTGTTTGCGCTGGAAAGATGCGAGCAGGAAACTCATAAAGAGTGCCGGAAGCATAAAACCTAATGCTGCTTCAACGGCGGGATATCCTTGCAGCAAGCCGCTGCCGGAGAATGCCCCTATTACCGTACCAAATACCCACGATGACCATGAACTGAAGGCAATGCCGATCATCCAGTTCTCGCTCCAGCGGCGATTATTGCGTACCAGTTTTGCGGTTGCGGCGGCAAAAACCTCATCCGTCAGGCCAAACGCCCACAGGGCGGTTTTCGATTTTTGCAGACGCTGAATAATACGGCTACGCAGTGACGGGCCATACAAAACATGGCGAACATCCATTGCCATGACGGTCAGTGCAGCAACCCACAAACTACTCCCGGCTGCCAGCATCGCGGTAATGACGAACTGGCTCGCGCCTGCATAAATGATGCAGGAGAAAAAAACGCTTTCGAGAGGAGAGAATCCCAGACGGGTCGCATTCAGACCGAACGCAAAGGCCACCGGAATATAACTAATAACAATCGGTAAACTGTCTTTGCATCCTTCCATGAAGGTCGCCGAACCAGGAGCAGGCTGTGGAGTAGGGCTTTCCATAGAGTGTACGCTTAACGATTGTTAATATTATAAATAGACTGAATGAATATCTTAACCTTATCAGACTGATGGGCTTCTTAACACCCTTATAAGTGTAAAGCCACGAAAACGGTTGCTGATTGCTTAATTTGCGGCTTCCTGACGATGAAAACCTCGCCACCAGACCAGTAAGTTAACCAGGGCAATCGTCGCGCCAGCCAGACAAACGCCAGACCAACCGCCATGTTGCCAGGCTGAGGCTGAAATTAGCGAACCGGCGGCACCGCCAATAAAGTAGCTGGTCATGTAACCTGCGGTCAGGCGATTACGCGCATCAGGGTGTATTCGATAAATTACCGTCTGGTTAGTGATATGCACGCCCTGCACGGTGAGGTCCAGCACCAGGATGCCGATAATCAAGGCCAGTACGGAAGTGTGGCCAAACCAGATAGCAAGCCATGAAAGTAACAGCAGCAGCAGACCGAAAGTTGTGGTGTGGTGCGATTTGCCCTTATCGGCAAAACCGCCCGCCGGACGAGCGCCCAACGCTCCGGCAGCTCCCGCGAGTCCAAACAGACCAATGACGCCATCGCTGTAGTTAAAAGGTGGAGCGGCGAGCAAAAAGGCCATTGAGGTCCAGAGAATGCTGAAGTTGGCAAAGGTCAGGCAGCCCAGCAACGCGCGGGTGCGCAGAATTTTATCGCTGATAAACATACTGAAAACGGAACCTAACAACTGTGGATAGTTGAGGTGGGTTTCTGATTTCATCTGCGGCAGGCCGCGCCATAACGCCAGCGCCATCAGTGCCATTAACACCGAGGCAACCCAAAAGACGGTGCGCCAGCCGCCGAGGTTTGCCAGCAACCCGGCAACGGTTCGTGCCAGCAAGATCCCCAACAGCAGCCCGCTCATAATGGTGCCGACCACTTTGCCGCGTTTGTCCGGTGAAGCCAGCGTCGCTGCCAGCGGAACCAGAATTTGTGCCACGACCGAGAATAAACCGGTTAATGCCGTACCGAGGATCATCATCGCCAGCGACTGACTGCTGGCGGTAATCAACATACCGCCCGCTGCCAGTAAGGTCATCGAGACAATCAGGCGGCGGCGTTCAAACATATCACCGAGGGGAACAAGAAACAGCAGACCTGCGGCATAGCCCAACTGCGCGGCGGTAACAATAAAGCCCGCCGAACTGGCGGAAAGGGAAAAGTTACGCGCGATGGTGTCGAGTAATGGCTGGGCGTAATAGTTACTGGCTACCGCCAGACCGGTGGCGATAGACATCAGCACGATCAGTGCCGGGCTAAGCTCATGATTAGGTTTAGTCATTATTTTTGTTCATCAGGTGATGATTAAGCTGGAAATCAATAATAGCGGATGTTGATGAATATGGGATGAAAGATAGATTGTTGAAATGTGCGGTGTGGTTTGTAGGCATGATAAGACGCGGCCGCATCGCATCAGGCATTGTGTACAGAGCGGCGGATGAGGCAAAAGCGCCTTATCCGCCCGAATAAAAATTACTTCTGCGCTGCCAGCGCCTCATTCACCCAGCCATCGAACTGCTGCTGGTGGGCTTTGATCCAGCCATCAACGTGTCCCTGAATATCGCCTTCTGAGGCTTTGCCGTCATGCATGATGGCGTTCTGGGCGTTAATGTCTGCCACCGGCAACTGCATAATGGCAAACAGTTTCGCTGCTGCCGGGTTTTTCTCGGCCCAGGCTTTGTTGGCAACGATATGCATGGTACTGACCGGGAAGCCGTAATTCGCGCCATTCGGCAGTTTGGTATCGGCATTTTTATCGCCCGGCAGTGCGGAGAACGGCACCTGCAACCAGACCACATCTTTCCCCGGTTTCAGTTCGTTACTCACCCAGTACGGCGTCCAGGTGTAGTAAAACACCGGCTTACCCTCTTTGTAACGACTGATGGTGTCAGCCATCATCGCTGCGTAGTTCCCCTGATTATGCGTCACGGTATTGGTCAGTCCATACGCGGCAAGCTGGTGGTTGATCGCACCTTCGCAGCCCCAGCCTGGGTTACAGCCGGTTAAATCCGCTTTACCGTCGCCGTTGGTATCGAACAGTTTGGCGATCTTCGGATCTTTAAGTTGCGCGATGTTGGTAATTTTATACTGGTCGGCGGTTTTCTTATCGATCAGGTAACCCTGTGCCGCGCCGTTAACAAATACTCCTTCACGATAAAATTTCTTATCGCCACCGGCAGCTTCGTACATGTTGTCATGCAGTGGCGTCCAGTTCACGGCGGTGAAGGTTGCATCGCCGGAAGCAAGCGAGGTGTAGCCAACGTTGTAATCCACTTCGCTGGGTTTATTGACGGTATAACCTAATTTCTCCAGCGCGCGGCTGACCAGCAGCGTCTGGAAAGTTTCTTCGGTGATGGTGCTCTGAACCGGATTAACAGTAATGCCTTTGCCCGGCAGGTCGGCAGCAAAAGTTTGTGTAGAGATAAGCGTGGCAAACGCTGTCGCAAAAAGTACGCTATGTCGCATTGTTATTCCTTTTTTTGGCAGGGTGATAATGCCCGGCGTCACCGGGCAAGTGCAGAGTTACTTAATGAATGGGCGGGTCAGCAGACCGACAGGGCCAGTGGTGTACCAGCGACGGTTGCCGCGACTGCGTGAGTCGCGCCCAACGGCCTGCGTCAGGCGGTCGAGGATAATGGCGAGGATCACAATCCCGACGCCGCCAACGGTGGCAAGGCCCATATCCAGACGACCGATACCGCGAAGTACCATCTGACCCAGCCCACCGACGGCAATCATCGAGGCAATGACCACCATAGAAAGGGCCAGCATCAGCGTCTGGTTAACACCCGCCATAATGGTCGGCATCGCCAGCGGTAACTGAACTTTGAACAGCATCTGCCGCGGGCTGGCACCGAATGAGCGCGAGGCTTCAATTAAATCCGCCGGAACCTGGTTAATACCAAGAATCGTCAGACGGATAATCGGCGGCAGAGCAAAGATTATAGTCACCACTACGCCCGGCACGTTGCCGATGCCAAACAGCATGACGATTGGCACCAGATAAACAAACGCTGGCGTGGTCTGCATGGCATCAAGCAGTGGACGAATAATTTTCGCCGCTCGCGGACTTCTCGCCAGCCAGATCCCCAATGGCAAACCGATGACGATACAGAACAGTAGGGCGGTTAACACCAGCGCCAGAGTGACCATTGCCTGCGACCATGCACCGATTGCGCCGATAGCAATCAGCGAAATCAGCGTCGCCACGCCCATTCCGATGCCGGAAATCTGCCAGGCGATGAGAGCGAAAACGATAATCGCCACCGGTGCGGGCATACCCAGCAGCAATTGCTGGAAACCGTTAAGTATGTAATCGACCGGAACGCGCACGCCCTGGAAGACCGGACGGAAATGGGTAACGACCCAGTCGATCCCTTCAGTTACCCAACTGTCAAGCGGGATCAGCGTTTTATGGAACGGATCGAGAATATTAAAATGCTCGACGTTTGGTGCAGGCGTACTGGTCAGCCAGTCAGCGCCACCGCCGTCAGTCGGTGCAGTCGCCGGTGTACCCCAGGCGTCTGCAGATTGTGCAGCACTGTCCGCCGCTGGCGTGGTATCCCACGGATTATTTTGATCAGCCATTATTTACCCCCTCACGATCTAAAGCGCGCAGCAGCATTCCTTTCGAAATGATGCCGACATACTGTTGGTCCTCGTCGACCACGGGCACCGCACAGGGCGCTTGTCCGACATGAGAGAGCAACTCGCTAAGAGGCGTTTGCGCATCGACTGCTAATGGCGCATCAATCAGCGCCGCATCAAGACCTTGCTGCTGCGTTAACGCGGTTTTAAGCGAATCGATAGACACTGCACCGACAAATCTATTACCGCGTTCGATAACGTAGCCATATTCGCGATCTTCATCCTGCAATAATTTCAGTGCAGAACGCGGGCCGAAGCCGGGGGTTTTACGAATTAAGCCGTTCGGTGTACGACGGGCAATATCTTTTGCACTGAACACCTGGCTAATATCGACGCCACGGAAGAAGGTTCGGACATAATCATTCGCCGGATTATTGAGAATTTCATCCGGTGTGCCAACCTGCACCACTTCACCATTTTGCATAATGGCAATTCGGTCGCCAATACGCATAGCTTCGTCGAGATCGTGAGAAATAAAGACAATTGTACGTTGATGTTTCGCCTGTAATTTTACCAGCTCATCCTGCATCTCAGTGCGAATTAATGGATCAAGCGCCGAGAAGGCTTCGTCCATTAATAATATATCCGGATTAATTGCTAATGCGCGTGCTAATCCGACGCGTTGACGCATCCCACCAGAGAGCTCGTCCGGGTAGCTATGGGCATAATTTTCCAGCCCGACCTGACGCAGTGCATCAAGGGCTTTTTCCCGGCGTTCTTCGGCATTAATTCCGGCCAATTCCATACCGAATGCAGTATTGTCCAGCACGGTCATATGCGGCATTAAGGCAAAGGACTGGAAGACCATCGCAATCTTTTTTCTGCGCACCTCACGGAGTTCGGCGTCGGATATTTTGGCAATATCCACACCATCAATCAGCACTTGCCCGCGGGTGGGTTCAATCAGGCGATTGAGAAGGCGTACCATTGTGGATTTACCCGAACCGGATAATCCCATGATGACAAATATCTCGCCTTCTTCAATGGCCAGACTGGCGTCTTTTACGCCAAGCGATAGCCCGGTTTTTTCCAGAATTTGTTCTTTTGAAAGTCCTTGTTCGATATATTTGAACGCTCGCTGAGGATGCTCGCCAAATATTTTATAGAGATTTTTAATTTCTAATTTAATTGCCATGCAATAGAAAGATTCCTGTTATTTGTTTATGTCGATACATTACCCAATGGAAATAGTCACTTTTTTCTACCCTAACATACTGAGAATCTGAGGCAACCCCTGATGGCAAATGTGGCATGAATATTGATGCGAGCAAATCGCCGGAATTTCCCATGATATAAGGGCTGAGAGCAAATCGAGAAAGTTGATATTTTTTTGTCATAGATAGCGAAAAAACGCCTGAATATTGTGGTTTCAGGCGAATAATGCAACAGAGTATCAGTGTAGATCACCACAAAATATTTGCGTGATAAAAAGCTATTTGGCAGGAATTATTTCCCTACTGTGGTTGGTGATATTTTTGAAAATAACACACTCAGAAATTCCAGTCTTCATCTTCTGTTTCGACCGCTTTTCCCATCACATATGAAGAGCCTGAACCGGAAAAGAAATCGTGATTTTCATCGGCATTCGGCGAAAGCGCGGCGAGGATTGCCGGATTTACTTCCGCCATTTCTGCGGGAAATAGCGGTTCGTAGCCCAGATTCATCAACGCCTTATTGGCGTTGTAACAGAGAAACGCTTTCACATCGTCAGCCCACGGGGTTTCGGCGTACAGCTCATCGGTGTATTGCAACTCGTTGTCATAGAGTTCCAGCAACATATCGAAGGCGAAACTCTTCAATTCTTCACGTCGTGCCATGGAGATCTTTTCAAGGTTTTTCTGATATTTATAGCCGATGTAGTAACCGTGGACTGCTTCATCCCGGATAATCAGACGGATCAGGTCTGCGGTATTAGTTAGCTTTCCGCGGCTGGAGAAATACATCGGTAGCCAGAAACCGGAATAGAACAAAAATGATTCAAGAAACACACTGGCGATTTTCTTTTTCAGCGGATTATCACCGCGATAATGTTGCTGAATAATCTGTGCTTTTCGCTGCAACGGCGCGTTTTCTTCACTCCAGGCGTAGGCGGCATCGACATCTTTGGTCTGGCACAGCGTCGAGAAAATCGAACTGTAAGAGCGGGCATGAACCGCTTCCATAAAGCTGATATTCGATAAAACCGCCTCTTCATGGGGCGTGATCGCATCGGGCATCAGCGAAGGTGCGCCGATAACATTTTGCAGCGTGTCGAGCAGCGTCAGGCCAGTAAAAACGCGCATCGTCAGTTGTTGTTCTACGACACTTAATGTCTGCCAGGCGGGAATATCGTTCGATAGTGGCACCTTTTCTGGTAGCCAGAAATTGCTGGTCAGGCGGTTCCACACCTCCAGATCTTTATCGTCAGATATCTTATTCCAGTTGATGGCGCTGATACGTGAGAGTTTCATAGATATTCCTTAAAGCGCGCAGGAGACGCAGCCTTCAATTTCAGTACCTTCCAGCGCCATCTGACGCAGGCGGATGTAGTAGAGCGTTTTGATACCTTTACGCCAGGCATAAATCTGCGCTTTGTTGATATCGCGAGTGGTGGCGGTATCAGGGAAAAACAGCGTCAGCGACAGTCCCTGATCGACATGGCGAGTCGCTTCGGCGTAGGTGTCGATGATCTTTTCTGCGCCGATTTCGTAAGCGTCCTGATACAGCGCCAGATTCTCGTTAGTCATAAATGGGGCAGGGTAGTAAACGCGTCCTGTTTTGCCTTCTTTGCGTATCTCTACTTTCGCCACAATCGGATGAATACTCGACGTGGCATGGTTGATATAAGAGATGGAGCCGGTTGGCGGCACTGCCTGGAGATTCTGGTTGTAAATGCCATAGCGCATCACGTCGTCGCGCAGTTGCGCCCACATTTCGCGGGTAGGTAACGTGATACTGCTACGAGCAAACAACTCGCCAACTTTCGCCGTTTTCGGTTGCCAGTTACCTTGCAGATATTGGCTAAAATATTCACCGCTGGCATAGCGTGACTGTTTGAACCCGGCGAAGGTTTCACCGCGTTCGCGCGCCAGCAACATTGAGGTACGCAGCGCGTGCCAGGTGATGGTGTAGAAATAGAGATTGGTGAAATCCAGTGCTTCCGGCGAACCATAGGCGATGCCTTCTCGCGCCAGGTAACCGTGTAAATTCATCTGCCCCAGCCCGATGGCGTGTGAGGCGGCATTTCCGGCTTCGATGGACGGCACGCTGCGAATATGACTCATATCTGACACCGCAGTTAAACCGCGTACGGCGATCTCTACCGTGCGGGCAAAGTCGGGGGAATCCATGGTGTGGGCAATATTCAACGAACCTAAATTGCAGGAAATATCATGGCCTGTGCGGGCATAGTCGAGATTCTCGTCATACTCTGAGGCGCTGTTAACCTGCAAAATTTCTGAGCAGAGATTGCTCATATTTATACGCCCGGCAATAGGGTTAGCACGGTTAACCGTGTCTTCATACATGATGTAGGGATAGCCGGATTCAAACTGGATCTCCGCCAGCCGCTGGAAGAAATCACGGGCGTTGATGTATTTTTTGCGGATGCGTTCATCGGCAACCAGTTCGTCATAGTGTTCGCTGATGGCGATATCGGCAAACGGCTTGCCATAAACTCGCTCAACGTCATAGGGCGAAAACAGCGCCATCTTCGCATTCTCTTTTGCCAGATGGAAGGTGATATCCGGGATAACCACGCCCAGCGACAGTGTTTTAATGCGGATTTTCTCGTCGGCATTTTCCCGCTTTGTATCGAGAAAACGCAGAATATCGGGATGATGAGCATGTAAATAGACTGCGCCAGCACCCTGACGAGCGCCGAGCTGGTTGGCATAAGAAAATGCGTCCTCCAGCATTTTCATCACCGGAATCACGCCAGAGGATTGATTTTCAATACGTTTAATTGGTGCGCCCGCTTCCCGCAGATTCGACAGCAAAAATGCCACGCCGCCGCCGCGTTTCGACAGTTGTAGTGCGGAATTTACTGCCCGGCCAATCGACTCCATATTGTCTTCAATACGCAGCAAAAAACAGGAAACCAGTTCGCCACGCTGCTGTTTACCGCAGTTGAGGAATGTCGGTGTTGCAGGCTGAAAGCGTCCTGACAGCATCTCATCGGTCAGTTGCGTCGCCAGTGTTTCATCGCCTTGTGCCAGCGTCAGCGCCACCATCGTGACTCGATCGGCAAAATCTTCCAGATAACGCTTACCGTCGAATGTCTTCAACGTATAGCTGGTGTAAAACTTCCATGCTCCGAGGAATGTCTGAAAACGAAAACCGCTGGCGTGTGCGTGGGCAAACAGTGTAATGACAAAATCGCGAGAGTAGCGGTTGAGGACGTTTTCATCATAGTAACCTTCGTTGACCAGCCAGTTCAGGCGCTGCTGCTGGCTACTGAAGGTCACACTGTTCGGGCGTACATGCGTCGCCATAAAGGCGTCAACGGCCTGGCGATCTTTATCGAACTGAATGCGACCTGCGCTATCGTAAAGGTTAAGCATCGCATTCAGAGCGTGGTAATCCATCGTTTCCTGCGTCAGGCGTTCTGCGGTTGTCGTTGCCAAAATTCGGTTACTCCTTTACGAACGTTTTCGATATCGCTTTGCGTACCCATGAGTTCAAAGCGGTACAGCCACGGCACGCCGCATTTCCGGGCTATCACATCTCCGGCGCGGCCATACGCCTCACCAAAGTTGCGATTACCCGAAGCAATAACGCCGCGAAGCAACGCCCGGTTGTGCTCGTCGTTTAAAAAGCGAATTACCTGTCGTGGCACCGCGCCAGCCGTACCGCCGCCGCCGTAAGAGGGCACGATCAGGATGTAAGGCTCGTCTACCTGAATCCGTTCCCGCTCATTGAGCGGGATGCGCACCGCGGGCAGTCCTAAACGTTCGATAAAACGCTGCGTATTTTCGGAGCTGCTGGAAAAGTTGACGAGTTGGCTCATGCACTGGCCGCGTGTGGCGCTGGATGCAGACGATTGATCATGTCCGGGCGGAAACCAGACCAGCTAAGATCGCCTGCAATCACTACCGGCAACTGACGAAAGCCCTGAGCACGTAACGCTTCCGCCGCTTCAGGAACGCGATCGACATTAATCATTTCAAAATCAAAGCCCCGGTTTTCCATCGCCCGTTTGGTGGCGTGGCACTGAACGCAATCGTTACGAGTGTAAATAGTAATGCGCATGATTCGTATTTCCGTTTAAAATGAAGATACGGCGCGATGATACGCGTCGGGTTGTCTCTCTGTTGATACAGAGATACTAGATGTAGTTGAAAAAAGATTCAACCATACAAGATATGGGAATTTTAGATTGATTACACCACCGATGAATGGCTCAACGGGGTAGGGGATTTTGTGTTTTTTTGCCGGGTGATTGCCCGGCATCAGGAAGTTACATCCGCATGGAAACGGCCAGGCGGTTAAAGCAATTCATCAGCCCGATGGCAAATGTTAAGTCGCTGATTTCTGCTGCGCTGAAATGCTCAAGCAAAGGCTGATAAACGTCGTCTTCCGCATGGGTTCGGGCAATATCGGTCACCGATTCCGCCCATGCCAGCGCCGCCCGCTCGCGATCGTCAAAATGATGGCTTACGCGCCAGCCTGCCAGGGCATCCAGCTTATGCTGCGGCACACCGGATTTGCGTAATGCTTTGCTGTGCATCTCCAGACAAAATGCGCAACCATTGATTTGCGAGACGCGCAAATAAACTAACTCCATCAGCGTAGTTTCCAGCGTGCTATTTTCCAGCGCCGTTTTGGCCTGCACCAGCGCGTTATATACCGTTGGGCTAAGTTCGTAGTAAGGCTGACGTAATGTAGTCATACAGTTTCTCCTCTTATTAACGCCCGCAATGTAGCACTATAATGGACTGCTAAAGAGAGCCATAAATTACCTAAAAAAGCAGACCATATGCCGCGCTATCAGGATATCGCCCGTCAGTTAAAAACGGCTATTGAGCAAGGGGAACTGAAACCCGGCGCAAGGCTACCTTCAAGTCGTACCTGGTCGCAGGAACTGGGGATGTCTCGATCCACTGTCGAAAATGCGTATGCTGAGCTGGTGGCGCAAGGATGGCTGATCAGGCGGGGACAGGCTGGCACATTTGTCAGTGAGCAGATATATCCACAACAATCTACTGTACAAGTTGTGGCTTTTGCCGGTGAAAGTCAGCAACCGTTGCCATTTCAAATGGGATTACCCGCACTCGATCTCTTTCCGCGAGAGCTGTGGGCGCGGGTGATGGGGCGTCGCCTTCGTACCCAGACGCGCTTTGATTTGGCTTTAGGCGATGTCTGCGGTGAGGCGGCGTTGCGTGAGGCAATAGTTGATTACTTACGCGTTTCACGTGGGATTGATTGTCAGCCAGAGCAGGTCTTTATCACTCACGGTTATGCGGCCTCAATGGCTTTAATTCTGCACGCGCTGGCGAAACCGGGAAACGGGATGTGGATGGAAGATCCCGGCTTTCCACTGATTCGCCCGATTGTCACTCGCCACGGTGTGGAAATTTTGCCTGTGCCGGTTGATGACAACGGACTGGATATCACAAGCGGAATACAAAATTATCCTGATGCGTGTTTTGCCCTGATAACACCAGCACACCAAAGCCCGCTGGGTGTGGCGCTCTCTTTAGCGCGCAGGCATCAGATACTGGAATGGGCAGAGCGTAGTCAGGCATGGATTATTGAAGATGATTATGACAGTGAGTTTCGCTATCACGGTAAACCGTTACCGGCGTTAAAAAGTCTCGATGCACCGCAGCGGGTAATTTATGCCGGAACATTCAGCAAAGCACTATTTCCTGCATTGCGCTGTGCGTGGCTGGTGGTGCCGGTGAAGCAAATTGCACAATTCCGCCACCAGGCGTCACTGGCTCCATGTGCGGTACCTGTTCTATGGCAGAACACACTGGCAGACTTTCTTCGCGAGGGGCATTTCTGGCGGCATCTGAAGAAAATGCGTCAGCATTATGCTCAACGTCGGCAATGGATTGAGCAAGCGTTGACGCAGCAGGGATTTCAGGTTGTGCCGCAGAAAGGTGGTATCCAGATGGTGATCAGAATGATGGGCGATGATATTGCCCATGCGCGTAAAGCCAATGCTGCAGGCCTTGCGGTGCAGGCACTTAGCGACTGGCGTATCCGCTCAAGTGGGGAAGGTGGATTACTTCTCTCTTTTACCAATATCGTTAACGAAGGTATGGCGCGACAGGTAGCACAACAATTACGTAAAGCCTTAAGCTAAAAAACCCCGAAATCAGGCTTCGGGGTCAAAGACGCGTATTTATTATCATTGTTGCACTACGATTTGCGCATGCTTAACAGTGCGCCGATAAAAATACCTACCGCAGCTGCTGTACCCACGCTACACCAGGGTCTTTCACGAACAAAAGAATCCGCGCAGCCAACGGCATCGCGCGCGGCTTGCTGGACGCGAGTACGACCATGCATTCGCGCTCTGGTTTCTTTCAGTAGAGCCTGCGCTTTACTACGAGCGGCTTCGGCTTCCCCTTTGGCGTCGCTGCCCCAGGACTTCAATACAGATTCGAGACTGTCAGCCAATTGATTGACATCATTCTGGATATCCTGCACGCCATCATCGACGTCGTTGCGGTTCGGTCGGTTAAACATATGATCCCCCATTAGAATTCGATGTAATTTTTAGTGTAGACCATAATTTTCTTAACTGAGGTTCATCGCGGCTTTATGGACTTTTCTGAAAGCGTTGTGAATGCGCAATCAGGTAAGGTAGGCCCGCGGTTGATAATAACGAGGATCAAATATGTATTTACGACCAGACGAGGTGGCGCGCGTACTTGAAAAAGTCGGTTTTACTGTCGATGTGGTAACTCAGAAAGCTTATGGTTACCGCCGTGGGGAAAATTATGTCTATGTTAATCGCGAAGCACGAATGGGACGTACCGCTCTGGTAATTCATCCAACATTAAAAGAACGCAGTTCAACACTGGCTGAACCCGCTTCCGATATTAAAACTTGCGATCATTACCAGCAATTTCCGCTCTATTTAGCGGGTGAACGTCATGAGCATTACGGTATCCCACATGGCTTTAGTTCGCGTGTTGCGCTTGAACGTTATTTGAATGGTTTATTTGGCGAAGCCAGTTAAAGACGCGACTGGCGATGCCAGTCGCGAAAGGAAGGGTCAGGCTTTTACCTGCTGGTAACGGCTGACTTTAAACAGTCGGCGGCAATAATCGAGGAAGTAGCCATAAACCGCCCCCATCAACATCGAAACAACGATGTTTGAACTGACCGCCGCCATAATCTGATGCCAGTCTGCGCCCACCACTAACAAGATCGCCACATACACCGGTGACTGGAACGTCACATACGCCAGGATATCCGCCAGATTTTTTACCCAGCCCGACGGACTAACTTTGCGTGCCGCGCGCATAAACAGATCGCGGTACATACCGTATGGCCATGCAATTAAGATGTTCACCGGAATCGCTACCAATCTGGAATAAAGAGACTGTTCGAAGCTCATTCCGGAGAGGAAAACTTCAATACACATGTTCACGACAGAACAGTAAACAACCATCGCGAACGTATCTGCAACTGCATGACGCAAGCGTGACTGCGGTGAGAACATGCTAATGCTCCTTAATAAAAGCGTAATGGGACGTTAATAGAGATGAAAGCAGTGGATCTCATTGCCATCTGCATTTTCGCATAGCGTATATCGCTGGCTATTACTAATCAATTAGTGAAAAATTTTTATTTAATCTGTTTTTGTAGATAAAATATTCCGTAGCGGCGCGTTTTTTGTACATTGTGGATTTTTACATGCTGATATGATTTATTTTCAATTAAATCAATTAGATATGCACTTATCTTTATTTTCACTAATGAAAGTTTGGGGGTGAGGTAACGCTATAAGCGTAGAGAGTTCGGTGTATGCAGTGACTGGGTCATTTTCAGCATTTTTTATGCCAGACAATGTACATTAACAGCAGAAAGCACCAGTGAGTGATGTTTATTTTTATTCGTATATATTGCATTTTTATTCGATTTGGTTTTATCAGGCTTTCGGGATTAGCGAGCAGAGAGCGCCGCTCTGTTCACCAATAACCGAAATTACTCATCAAATTGGCTAATATATAATCTTGAAATTATTCTGAGAGTTTCAGAAAATAACAGCTGAAATAATCTCGTGCAGGACTGTAAATAGATTAAATTTTGTGGAAATATAATAAGTGATCGCTTACACTACGCGACGAAATACTTTTTTGTTTTGGCGTTAAAAGGTTTTCTTTATTATGTCCGTAATGTTACAAAGTTTAAATAACATTCGCACTCTCCGTGCGATGGCTCGCGAATTCTCCATTGACGTTCTTGAAGAAATGCTCGAAAAATTCAGGGTTGTCACTAAAGAAAGACGTGAAGAAGAAGAACAGCAGCAGCGTGAACTGGCAGAGCGCCAGGAAAAAATTAGCACCTGGCTGGAGCTGATGAAAGCTGACGGAATTAATCCGGAAGAGTTACTGGGTAATAGCTCTGCTGCTGCACCACGCGCTGGTAAAAAACGCCAGCCGCGTCCGGCAAAATATAAATTCACCGATGTTAACGGTGAAACTAAAACCTGGACCGGTCAGGGCCGTACACCGAAGCCAATCGCTCAGGCGCTGGCAGAAGGTAAATCTCTCGACGATTTCCTGATCTAATTACTGAGGCCGGATGTCGCTGCTATGGCGCGTCCGGCGTCGCTTCTCAAGCTTGTTGGTTCCACGGCATCTTATCTAACAACCTTGCCATCCCACAAAAACCGCTAATTCCTGCAAACAGTAACCCGGCACCAACAAAGCCACTTAATAAGAAGAAACCACTATTTACGGTATAACCCAGTACAACGCCGATTAATATTAAACCACCCGCGGCGATCTGCACCTGGCGCATTAACGGCAAGGGTTGAGACTTATTTACCGCAACTGGCAATCCTGCTTTTTTCCAGCCATCAATCCCATCTTCGAGTAAAAAGATTTCTGCGGGTGCGGCAATCGCTGCTAATTTATCGGCGTTATTACTGGTGCGTTTACCTGCCTGGCAGTGGAAGATAATTTGCTCACGACGTAATTTAGCCGGAAGACCTGACTGTTCGAGCACAGATAATGGAGCCAAATCTGCTTCAGGAATATGTTCACGAAGATATTCATCAGCATCACGAATATCGATTAACTTTGCGCCGCGTGCGATTAATTCTTGTGCATCATGCGGCGAAATGGTTGTCAAAGCCATAGTGACTCCTTACGGACAATAGACATTTTTCAGGGTGGCGATAATGGCATTTACCGCCTCATTTTTAATGGAATATAGAATGCGTTGGGCATCCCGTTGGCTGTCGATAAGCCCTTCGTCTCGCATACGAGCGAGATGCTGTGATGTCGCAGAGGCACTCAATCCGGTAATGCGCGTCAGCTCTCCCGCGCTGGTACCGGGGGAACCGCTAAGCATGCACAGAATCAGCAACCGTTTAGGGTGGCTCATTGCTTTCAATAAGGCCGCTGCCTGTTCGGCACTGGCCTGTAATTGCGCGAGTTCAGTCATAGTCATTTAAGTGTTTACTAAATTAAGTAAACTCTAAACTAAAAATACAACATATGCCAGCATCAGCAGCGTAAATGAGAGTAAAAGCGTAAGCTGAAACTGGCAGGCTCCGCTAAAATTACTACGCTTAAGAGATAAAATCTCTTTTTAAACAATGAGTAATTTTCTTATAGGGAGTACATATGGGTTTCTGGAGAATCGTCATCACCATCATTCTGCCGCCGCTCGGCGTGCTGCTCGGTAAAGGGTTCGGTTGGGCGTTCATTATTAATATTCTGCTGACACTGCTTGGGTATATCCCCGGTTTGATTCACGCGTTCTGGGTGCAAACCCGCGATTAAACCTGTCCTCACCCCCGCGGCGTTAACGCGCCGCGTTCCTCTGCTACACTTTCTGAGTGTTTCCGTTAACGAATGAGGTAGCTATGGGTCTGTTCAATTTTGTGAAAGATGCCGGAGAAAAACTCTGGGACGCGGTTACAGGTCAGCACGATAAAGACGATCAGGCGAAGAAGGTGCAGGAGCATTTGAACAAAACCGGTATACCTGATGCCGATAAAGTGAATATTCAAATTGCCGACGGCAAAGCGACGGTCACTGGTGACGGCTTAAGTCAGGAGGCGAAGGAGAAAATCCTTGTTGCGGTGGGGAATATTTCCGGTATTGCCAGTGTCGATGATCAGGTGAAAACGGCGACACCAGCCACTGCCAGCCAGTTTTATACCGTTAAGTCTGGCGACACTCTGAGTGCCATTTCCAAACAGGTCTACGGTAACGCCAATCTGTACAATAAAATCTTCGAAGCGAATAAACCGATGCTAAAAAGCCCGGATAAAATTTACCCGGGGCAAGTGTTGCGTATTCCTGAAGAGTAGTTAATTGCCAGCCATTGCCTGCTGGATAATGGGAATTGGCGTCAGTAAATGCTGGCGCATTAACTCACTGGCGCGCGCGGTATCTCGCGCCAGTACCGCCGCAGTCAGGGTCTGGTGCTGATCGCGTTTATCCTCAAGCATTTCCACCGAAAGCACTGTTCGCCGCAGCCAGATAAATCGATAGCGCGCCGCCAGATCAAACAACCGTTCACGCATTTGCAGCAAATAGTGAGAACCACAGCCCGCCACAATTGCAGTATGAAACGCCTGATGACGCAGATCCCACTCATCAAGCATTTTCTCACTGGCGTCACAGGCCTCCAGCTTACTCAGCAGATGCGCTTTTGCGAGAACGTCTGCCTCCCATTCATCGCCACCGCGGGCAATCGCCAGACTGACCAGCATCGCTTCCATATTGGCGCGGGCGTCGAAAATATCGAGCAGCTCCTGCTCTGACATAGACGCCACCCGATACCCTTTTTGATTCACCACCGTGACCAGTCGTTCTGCTACCAGTTGCGAAAGCGCTTCCCGCAACGGCCCAACGCCAAGTGCATAACGCGATGTCAGCAAACTCATCCGTAATTTTTCATCCGGTTGAAAATTACCGCGAATAATATCGTTCTTCAGCCAGCGATAGCCATCCAGAGACGTAATGGTCATGGTGTGACTCCTGATCATTATTAGCGCGTATTATGAACGGGTGTTTTTTGCCACAATACCAGTTTTTTCCAGCGCGCCATAATCGGCACGGTACAGATTATCCCTATCGCTAATAAACCGGTGGAGATCACTTCTAACTGTTGCGCCGGGCGGAATAGCATCACTACCAACACAAAGGTAATAAAGCCGATTACCAGCCAGGTGAGCCACGGGTAAAGCCACATTCGCAGGCGAATTTCGCTTCCTTCTGCTCGCAGGATTTTGCGCATTCGTAATTGCGAAACGGCGATGACTAAATAAACCAGCAGGGCGATAGCGCCGGAGCTGTCGATCAGAAATTTAAACACTTTCGCCGGTGCGTAATAGTTAACCACCACCGTTAAAAACGCCGCGCCGGTGGAGAGTAACACCGCCACGTACGGGGTTTTACTGCGGTTAATTTTGCCCATTACCGCGGGAGCATCACCGCGACGGCTTAAGGAGTAGAGCATTCTGGAAGCGGTATACAGAGCCGAGTTCAGGCAACTGGTTACGGAAAGTAATATCACGCAGTCCATGATTAATTTCGCATGGGGAATATTGAGCAATTCCAGAACCGAGCGATAAGATCCAACGGCTTTCAGCCCCGGCATATTCCACGGTATTAATGCCACGACGACAAAAATAGAGCACAAATAGAAGATAGAAATACGCCAGATAACCGAGTTGGTGGCGCGGACAATATGTTTTTCCGGCGTGTCGGATTCCGCGGCGGCAATGGTGACAATTTCTGCGCCCATAAACGAGAACATGGTGATCAACATCGCGCTTAATACCGCACCGAAGCCATTGGGCATAAAGCCGCCGCTATCCCACAATCTTGAGATCCCGCTCACTTCGGCATAAGGGTAAAAACCGCTAATTGCGACTGCACCAAGGAAAATAAAGGCCAGGATAGCGATGACTTTGCACAGCGCCAGCCAGAACTCAAATTCGCCGTAGTTTTTAACGCTTAATAAATTACTGCCAGTTAAGGCGAGGGTAATGACGAGGGAAAATAACCAGATGGGAATGCCTGGAACCCACGAGTGCAGGATCATGGCGGCGATGTTGGCTTCCAGCGGGATAACCAGTACCCAAAACCACCAGTACAGCCAGCCGATGGTATAACCCGCCCAACGACCAATAGCTTTATCGGCATAGGTGGAAAACGAACCCGTGTCGGGCGTGGCAACCGCCATTTCCGCCAACATCCGCATAATCATAACCACCAGTAATCCGGCGAACAGATAGGCCAGTAATACCGCCGGGCCCGCTTCGGCGATAGCGACGCTGGAACCGACAAACAGACTTGCGCCGATAACACCG
Organism: Escherichia sp. KS167_9B; assembly: GCF_030295215.1. NCBI lineage: Bacteria > Pseudomonadati > Pseudomonadota > Gammaproteobacteria > Enterobacterales > Enterobacteriaceae > Escherichia > Escherichia sp. KS167_9B. The sequence continues at coordinate 3,252,786 of NZ_AP025754.1, read as the reverse complement.
GCAATAGACAACATGGTGACGTGGCGTGACTTCAGCCCGCCGCCTAACTCATGTGGTTGCGATGATTGCCCCATCCTGAATCCTCTCGAAAGTGTGTCACTTGGGAGAGCGCCCCGACATTTCCCGCGTCGGGTCACGCGTGTAATTGTTATTGGTTCTTTTTACCGGAGAGCGGCTCCGCCTTATCCGGCCGACATAGATTTATTCCTGTTCACGTACAGATTGTCGGATGCGGCGTAAACGCCTTATCCGACCTGGATTCTCGTAGGCCGGACAAGACGCGAAGCGTCGCCTCCGGCATGGGTGCGGAGCTACTGCTTCGCCTCATCAAAACACTGGCTGATGATCTCCAGACCCTGACGGATCTGAGCCTCTTCAATGGTGAGCGGGACAAGGATGCGCAGCACGTTGTAATACGGGCCGCAGGAGAGAAGAATCAGGCCTTTATCGCGGGCGCGCGCCACGATGTCGGCGGTGAGTTTGGCGTCCGGTTTACTGTGATCGCCACCTTCAAACAGCTCGATAGCGATCATCGCCCCCAGCCCGCGAACGTCGCCGATCTCGGTGTGTTTTTCGGCGATCGCCAGCAATCCGTCTTTCAGCTTTTGCCCCAGATCGTTGGCTTTTTGCAGCAGATTTTCCTGCTCGAATACCTTTAACACTTCCAGCGCTGCCACGCAGGCAATCGGGTTACCCGCATAGGTACCGCCCAGACCGCCTGGAGCGACGGCATCCATCACTTCGGCGCGCCCGGTGACGCCCGCCAGCGGGAAGCCGCCTGCGATCGATTTCGCAAAGGTGGTGAGATCCGGCGCCACGCCCATCTGTTCCATCGCAAACAGTGTGCCGGTACGCCCCGCACCGCTTTGCACTTCATCGGCAATCAACATGATCCCGTGCTCGTCACACAGCGCGCGTAAACGCTGCATAAAGGCTGGTGTCGCGGCGTAGAAACCGCCTTCACCCTGAACCGGCTCAATCACGATGGCGGCGATATCTTCCGGCGCAGCGTCATTTTTGAAGATCCGATGAATACTGGCGATAGCATCATCTTCACTGATGCCGTGCAGTGGGCAAGGATAAAGCGCGCGATAAACATGGCCCGGCATCAGGCCCATACCCGCAGAGTACGGATTCACCTTGCCGGTCAGCGCCAGCGTGTAGTGCGTACGCCCGTGATATGCACCGCTAAAGGCGATAGTGCCGCTGCGTTTGGTGGCGGCGCGGGCGATTTTCACCGCGTTTTCCACCGCTTCGGAACCAGTCGTCACCAGCAGCGTTTTTTTGGCAAAATCGCCTGGCACCTTCTGATTCATAATCTCGCACAGCTCCAGATACGGCTCGTAGGCCAGCACCTGGAAGCAGGTGTGCGACAGTTTTTTCAACTGCGCTTCCACCGCCGCAACCACTTTCGGATGCAGGTGCCCGGTATTGAGCACCGCAATCCCGCCCGCGAAATCAAGATACTCACGGCCTTCAACGTCCCACACCCGGCAGTTTTCCGCGCGGTCAGCGAAAATCGGGTGAATTTGCCCAACGCCACGGGGAATCGCCTGACTGCGGCGTTGCATTAACTCTTTATTGCTGCTCATTCGCGTTCTCCAGTTAAAGACCGATGCACATGTATTTGATTTCTAAATAATCTTCGATGCCATACTTCGAACCTTCACGACCCAGCCCCGAGGCTTTTATGCCGCCGAACGGGGCCACTTCATTGGAAATAATGCCGGTATTGATACCGACGATGCCGTATTCCAGCGCCTCGCCCACGCGGAAGACGCGGCTTAAATCACGGGCGTAAAAATAGGCGGCAAGGCCAAACTCGGTGTCATTGGCCTGCGCAATCACATCGGCTTCATCTTTAAAACGGAATAGCGGGGCGAGGGGGCCGAACGTCTCTTCTTTCGACACTTTGGCGTTGACCGGAACATCCACCAGAATGGTCGGCTGGAAGAAGTTGCCGCCGCGTTCACGTGCTTTGCCTCCGCAAACCACGCGCGCGCCTTTCTCCAGCGCATCGGCGATATGCTCTTCCACTTTTGCTACCGCTTTTTCATCGATCAGTGGCCCAATGGTGACGCCTTTTTCCAGCCCATCACCGATGTGCAGTTTGCTCACCGCCTGCTGCAATTTTTCGGCAAAGCGGTCATACACGCCGTCCTGCACATACAGGCGGTTGGCGCAGACGCAGGTTTGCCCGGCGTTACGGAATTTCGAGGCCAGCGCGCCTTCCACGGCTTTATCGAGATCGGCATCGTCAAAGACAATAAACGGTGCGTTGCCACCCAGCTCCAGCGACACTTTTTTGATGTCTTTCGCGCACTGTTCCATTAACTGACGGCCAATTTCGGTCGAGCCGGTAAACGACAGCTTGCGCACCAGCGGGTTGCTGGTCAGTTCGTTACCGACCGCGCCCGCCGAACCGGTCACCACGTTAAATACGCCAGCCGGAATGCCCGCGCGAATCGCCAGCTCTGCCAGCGCCAGCGCAGAGAACGGCGTCTGACTGGCGGGCTTCAGCACCATCGTGCAGCCTGCCGCCAGCGCCGGACCGGCTTTGCGGGTAATCATCGCCGCCGGGAAGTTCCACGGCGTGATAGCGGCGGTAACGCCAATCGGCTGCTTGATAACAATCAGGCGTTTATCGGCCTGATGACCGGGAATGGTGTCGCCATAAATACGCTTGCCTTCTTCGGCAAACCACTCAATAAATGAGGCGGCGTAGCTGATTTCGCCTTTCGCTTCCGCCAGCGGTTTGCCCTGTTCGAGGGTCATCAGGCGCGCTAAATCGTCCTGATGCTCCATCATCAAATTGAACCAGTTACGCAGAATGTTGGCGCGTTCTTTGGCGGTAAGGGCACGCCAGGCGGGCAGGGCGCGGTTGGCGGCGTCGATAGCGGCGCGGGTTTCATCTGCGCCCATTTTGGGTACGCTACCCAGCTTGTCGCCATTCGCCGGATTAGTGACCTCGATGACTTCGCCATTGTTGGCGTCCAGCCATTCCCCGTTAATTAACGCCTGCTGGCGGAATAAGTTATTGTCGTTCAGTTTCATCGCTACATCCTGTTTTCAAAGGTTATTGATTAAAGGCGGCGTGTAAGGCATCCACACTACGTGCCGCTCGCAGCGTGCGTCCGGGGTTACTCTGGCTTGCCAACAGCGTTTGTACCTTGCTGACAATATGCGCACCAATAGGAATTGCTGATGTCGCTGCCGGGGAGGGCGCATTGCAGGTGTGGATCGTGCGCGGGGTGGTGACAAACAGAAAATCGTCAATCAGCTTGCCGTCCGGCGATACTGCCTGCGCCCGCACACCGGCGGGCCAGGGCTGGAGATCGCTTAACGAAAGCCCGGGACAATACTTTTGCACCAGCCGCAGATAGCCGCTTTTGCACAGCGAGTTTTTCATCTCGCCCAGTCCTGAGCGTAGATGGTTTTGCAGCACCCGGCGAATCCCCGACGAGCCCAAAATCTCCAGCGTGTCGCTAAATGAGAAGTCGCGCTTGCGATAGCCTTCGCGTTTGAACGCCAGCACTGCGTTTGGCCCAACGGTCACGCTGCCCTCGATCATACGAGTGAGATGCACGCCCAAAAACGGCATTGCCGGGTCGGGGATGGGGTAAATCAGATGGTTAACAATCTGGTTATGCGCCGGGGCAAGGCGGAAATATTCGCCACGGAACGGGCAAATGATAAAGCCCGGCTCGAGGCCGAGCATTTTCACCAGCCGGTCAGCCATCAGCCCGGAACAGCTAATCAGCGTCGATGCTTCATATTCACCGCCCTGACGGGTCCGTATCACCACGCCGTTTTTATGCTCACTGAGGGCGCTGACTTCGGCGTTATAAATAATCTCACCGCCTCTGGCCTGGAAGATTTTTGCCATCGCCGCCGTTACTTCGCGGTAGCTGACGATGCCGCTGGACGGCACAAAAATGCCGCCAAGCCCGGTGATATTCGGTTCGCGCTCGCGCAGTTCCTCGGCGTTTAACCACTCGCGCTCGATCCCGTTCGCCGCCGTGCGTTCCCATAAAGCGCGCATCCGTTCCATTTCGAGTTCAGACGTGGCGACCAGCATCTTGCCGCAGTTGTCGTAGCGAATGCCGTTTTGATCGCAAAAGGCTTTAGTGGCGCGGTTTCCCGCCAGGCAAAACTGCGCCTTCAGGCTGCCGGGCGTGTAATAGACCCCAGCATGGATCACGCCGCTGTTGTGGCCCGTCTGGTGACAGGCCGGGCCGGACTCTTTTTCCAGCAACGCAATGCGGGCGTCCGGATAGACATCAATCAGTTGCATGGCGGTCGACATGCCAATGATGCCGCCGCCAATAATCACAAAATCATACATCCGCTCGATTCCTTTGCGCTTACTGATGCGTCTGGTAGTGGTGAGTGGCGTAAGCGAAATAGCCACGCTGGCGCATCAGTTCACGACGCAGATCCGGATGTGGAGTAAAGCGGTCGCGTCCATGTAGCCAGAACAGATTGTTTATCAAAAGGAATTTGCCAACGGGAACGGGTACAGACAGAATGCCTTTGCTGGTTTCAATGGCGTCTGAAAGCTCGCTCAACCACACGCCTTCCTCGAAATCCTTCGGCTGGACGAACTGGTCGATATAGCGCATCACCGGGCGCCCCTGCTGATCGACGTCGAACACCGGATGGAAAACATCTTTGCTGACGTTTTTGCTCGGCGGCGCAGCAAAGCGCATCGGACGGCGCGCCAGCGGATGGCGGAAATAGTGCTCCAGATGTTCCCAGTCATCGAGATGCAGCAGCAGCGAGTTACCCCCCTGCATGTTTTGCTCGTCGATTTTCATCATCAGCACGTAATCAGTGATCTCTTCGACGTAGGTGCCGTCGTTGTGCAACTCCATTACGCGATGCGGCTGACGCAGATAGCTGTCTGAGTTATCGACATTTTTCACCACAAAACGCGCGTAATACTGACCACTCATGGCGTCGAAATTTGAGCGACCAATCAGATGCGCCACCGCCGTTGCCAGCTTCACCATCTCATCTGCCTGCGCGACATCATCGACACCTACCGCATTAATTAACAGCGCACCTTCAGCACGGTTTAGCAGCGTCTTCAACAGCAACGGTTGCAGCTGATTCGCACACAAATCATCAAGAATTTTGCCTACCCGAAAGCGCAGAAACGATTTGTACTCCAGTGCCTGCACGGGCCATTCGGCAACCTGCTCGAGAAACTGTTTGGTCGTCTGTTCGGTGAAGGTGAGTTCCAGCAGACGCGGGGATTGCGCCGACGGGATGAGAGTGAATCCGCTATAGTCCTGGCCTGAATCGACAGCGTTATTTTGTACGGCGGTCAGTGCATTCATCAGAAGCGATCCTCTTATGAGATGTAGGGTGACATGGCGATGCTCATTTCGTAGCCATAATCTAAAAATATCTACATTTCTGAAAAATGCGCACAAAAGCGACATATTGTTTTCTTATTGTGATCAAAAGCAACAAATTAGTAACATTTAATGAAGGGTATTAAGGCAAAGGAGACAGGAAATGAATAACTAAAGCAACAGGTTAGGGAGAGCTACCATCAGAGAACAGATTATCTGGTCGATAAAAAACAGTAAATGGCTTCACTGCAAAATGACCGTTAGTAAACTAAACATATCATCTGCCCCGTTTTAGCGGGGCAGATATAACATTAAATTACAAATAGAAATAGTTCGGCGGTTCTCCTGTTTTCCCTAAAAGAAGAGCGCTGCGCCCAGGAATATTGATATTTAGAGCTCCGCCTCTAAGCGTAAATACTTTACCAGGGGGAATACTTTTGCGTGTATTATTATTATTAATGGTAACGCTATTACTCCCCATGTTTTTATATATTCCTGGTTGCAATTTGTTAGGCCAGGTACCTTCAACTTCTTCGTTTCCTTTATTTATTATAACTAGTCCATCATGAGGAGAGTGATTAATGTTCACAGAATCCCCACGACTAAAGGCCAGAACATTTTTAGTTGCAAATACACCCTCAAATGCGCTCCATATTCCTTCTTTATCTATATATAATGCGTGGAATTCATTGTAGAGCTGCTGATAGGTAGAGCAACCTTTATTAAGCCACGCCTCACCGCCGACACGAGTGGACCCATCATCATTTTTAATCTCAGTCGTTGATTTTAATACCTGACCATCCCAGTAAACTAAAGGCCTGCTGAACGGGAGAGCGGCCATATATGCCATTGCTAATTGTTCATCTTGCTGATGGTTAAATAAAAAGTCATTGAAAAGATTACCATTGTTAGGGAAATCGTGGTTGATGTTAATCAATATCCGTCTTTCTGATGGGATGCTTGAGATTGCGGAACCCGGTTTTGATGCAAGGGTTTGGAGATCTCCACCGAATGAAAAGGCTTGTATCGTCTTCATGAGCAATGAAAAATCAATGGCGCTTAAATCATCTCTTTCATAAAGCAGCGATGACATTTGTTGTTCATCTAACGGACAAGTTACCAGGTATTCCATGTAATTCATAACAGCTTTTTTTTGATATTTTGGATTAAATAAATTTGTATTGTGCAACCGCTCATTATAATTTTTAAGCGGTGGGGTTATCGACCTCTCTATTTGTTCATGTTTTGAGTGTTTTGCTGCATCATAACGTAAACCTCGTACGCCATATTTTCGCATTTCACGAACGTATTGATTTTGCAACATAATAACCTGGTCACTTTTGGGTGTTGTTTTAGGCATTCCATTTAAACGCTTTTCTTTTAATGCATGGAGGTTTTCCCATTCATCCTTAGAAATATTATCTTTACTTGCTTCGAAGTCTTTTGCAGTGAGATGTATATCTTCTGGATGGATTTGGTCACGTTCTTTTGTTACTGGATCTATAATAAAGGGAATCAAGACCTGACCTTGCCAATAGCCAGGGATACCACTTTCTATATCTTTACTAATCTTCGCTCGTATATCGGCAGAGGGATAATCCAGATCATTTTTACCACTACCCCCGATTCCCATAAAGTTAAATGTATAATCAGGAATGATATCGATGCCAAATTTTTTGGCATCTTTAACCAATGCGATAAAATCCTGCAAATCTCCCATTGGATTATGGATGGTACAAAGATCTTCGGGTTGATAAGCGTGATACCAGTAACCTTTTTCTTCTTCAGGTGTTTCTGGTCCGTCGGCGCGGAAAGTTGTTACGGGAGGGATTTGTATATAACCATAATGGCAACGTGCAAACTCGGCCATATTTTTCCTGATTTGCTGGTAGGTGGCATTAAAAGCATGAAGAATCGCCTCGCCAGGTTTTTTGGGTGTGATGATTTCACATTGTGATTTCTGATCAGCAGTAAGAGATTTACGCTCAAGTGTTTGCCGTAGATGTTCTGGATTGATTAATATTTTAAATGTTTCTTGCTGGCCGGAAGGTGACGTTACGTTAATATTATATACATCAGCTGCCAGTTCATAGTCAGGAATGTTAATAGCATATGCAACATACTTATCTTTTGGAGACGGTTTGTCAGATATAATGTGAGTGAAATGTTCAGCTGGACCATACTGATGAACACCGCTGTTATCACCTCTTTCAATCATTGTATCTCGTTGATAAACCCATGTTTTTCCTTCTCCTATCCTGTCTGGCGCTGTAATGCTACGCTGTGCTGCTTTATTCAACTCTCGGTAAGTTGTATCTGGAAAAAGGGAAATTTTATAATCGTTTTTTAACAGATCATTAATGACTTTTTCTGCGTGAAAAGTTGATATAATTTCTCTGTCTTTTAAATCCTGAGGATAAACTCCACAAGAATTAATAATATTTGTTATACAGTTCAGATATTCTAATGTATTTAATTTGGAATTTAGATCCCCGTCAGTAATGTTCCATGATAACAATGTGGGGTTGTCGATAGGTAAATTTCTTGGTCCTGGTTTTATAGAAAACATAATAAAGTTCCTCTAATGGTAGAGTAATATGGTGTATACGGAAACATAAAAATGTTTAATTGTTGTGAAAGTAATTGCAAACAGATGTCCTACTTTTATCCAATATTTATATGGAAAAGGATAATGCTTAAATCTGTTTTTTTAATTATCGATGTGGTCTGGAGAGGCAACTGTCAAAAATCGCTCATACGAAACTAATGATTAGCAGAATAAGATCTATGAAAGAATATATTGCTATATGAAGTTTATTTTTATGGGGTGAAAAGTAACAGATATCATAATGATGCGAAAACTCTTCAGCTAATGTAATAAAGTTATATTATTAGATACAAAATCATTACAAACTATCATTGAATCGATGGTAACTATAAATAGTGCTAAGTATTAGCATTTGCTTGTTGACTGAGAGTATCGACTTTGTGAATGGAAGCGGTGTCGGGTTTTATGTCGCAGGTAATGACGACCCAGGATGAATGAGAACGCATAAAAATCTGTTATTTACATCATAAGATCATCATGTTTATTGCGTGGTTTATAAGTATTGTTATTGCATACTCAAGGCCCTTTAGCTCAGTGGTTAGAGCAGACGACTCATAATCGCCTGGTCGCTGGTTCAAGTCCAGCAAGGGCCACCAAATCAGCATTCACGTATCAGGAAGAGTTAAGGGTACAAGGGGTACTCGATGGCGGTCTATATTTCACGACTAACGCCATTTCAAGGAAGAAGTGTGGTGGGTGGTTTCGAATGAGGGCTGGTGTTTTGGTACGTGGCACGCCACTGCAATGTATTTATCCATCAGTACTCATTCAAAAGTACCTGGAAAAAATGCCCGCTATGCCAAGCGGGCAAATTGCTTACATGTGGAATTAAGTAATTAACGATAAAGCCAGAGTATTATCATTTATTATACCCATTCATTTAATCAGGTTAATTACTCAAATCACTGAACTATTCTCTGTTCGCTCACTTATGCTGAGTGAGTACCACGACCAATGTATGTAGAACAATGCCGTAGAGTAAGGATGAAATGTCTCTGCCACGCCTTAAACATCTACTACTGACTAGAACCGCCGTCGCATGCAGAAGAGTCTTGTGAGCGTTACAGGAGTCTGGCTTTGCTCATTAATCAACGCTATTTAGATATAAATTTCTAATACTCGAAAAACGATTTTCACAAATAAATTATAACGGGTGGTTTTTATCATACAGCGAAATAACCTTTTGTTTATTAAATTTAACATTCCTGTGCTAAATTAATTAAAAGTACCATGTGTAGCATATGAAGCTGTTAATGCCAGCAATTGTCTCAAATGAGCGATTTTTTATAGTGACAAACAATAATAACATTAAAAATAGTCATGTAGACATTAACTGAGGAAAAGACAATGTTAGTTAGTAATTAACACTAGCACATTTATAAATAGTGGAAATTGTAATGAAAGAAAATCTTCTAAATCCATGGAGTTACTAGCTTATAGTATTATAAAATTAATTTGTAAAGAAGCTGCCTCAGGGACGTATAACGGTGCTCTTGAAATTTTACAAAAAATGATGTCTGAATGTAAATATCATGAAGGCAATGCTTTTGTCATTATGGGAGCCGGAGAACAATTAAAACGTATTAAATATGATGCTAATGAAAATAAATTAAAAGTAAACAACGTACACTTTGATAATAATCAAGAGTTAGTTGCTGATGGTGAGCCTGACGTAGTATTTTTAAAAAAAACGGTGTGGGAAGACCTTCTCGTTAAACTAAAGCTGGAGAACAAAGAAAATGCGGTTTCTGAAATTAACCTGTCATCTAATAAAAATAATGTTGATCAGTTTATTGAATGCGCTAAGAGAAATGAACAGACCCTATTCGACAATATAAGAAAAAGTGATTTTCATGTTGCTTCACTTCAGCCAGGTAGAACGCGTAGTGTTATTTCAGAAACGCCGCCAAATGACTGTATGGAATCACCTAATTTATATGAAAACCACACAGATAAGGTTTCAACTGTAACTAAAAATTCTCAGCAAGTTAAAGGTCACTATGGAGATAAGTTGAAAGAAATGCAGTTGTTCCTCAACCAGATGAGCAATGCACTTCAACAGGATTCATCTTTGTTAGAGTCAAAGGAACACACCATAGATATTCAAGAAAAAACGAATAAGTTTGTGCAGCATTTTCAGCGGGTATTATTTGATAAAAATGGAAGGTCATCAGAGTTTCTACTTAATTTTTATGAGTGTTGCTATAAGTTTTTACCAAGAGCGCAGCCTCAAGATAAAATCGATAGCTATAATTCAGCACTGCAAGCTTTTTCCATCTTTTGTTCATCTACGTTGACACATAATAATGTAGGGTTTAATTTCAAATTATTTCCAGAAGTCAAGCTGTCTGGAGGAGATCTTGAAACGGTATTCAAATACAAAAATGGCAATTTTGTCTGGGAGATAGCCAGAATTAAAATTACTCTCCCAAAAGAAGAGGGTGGTTTATATAATTTAGGTGGATTGGACTTTAAGGGGTGCTTCTTTTCTGGACAGAACTTCAGTAACTATGATATTAAATATGTGAACTGGGGGACGTCATTGTTTGATGTTGATACTCCGTGTATTTTTAATACGCCTGCTAACAATGAGAGTTATGAAAAATCATTAAAGCCTGTGAGCGAAAACGGTTTAAATGGAGTCTTATCTGATCGTAATAAAAAAATAAAAATGATCACGGGCGTGGCACCATTCGATGGTATTTCATCTATGGATGATGACTTTGATGATAGTTCCTCTGAGGATGAGCCCGTTGAGAATAGTCCTGTTGTGACTAGGCCCCTTGTATAAAGTTCTAAAAGCAGTTTTCAATGATAAATAAATGGCGATTTTTACAAAGAGATAATAACGTAGATTGAAATAATATGTATTATTGATTGAGTAAACGGGATTATTCTTCACACTGCATCCATTTTGCTGTCACTACCAAAGTAAAAGGGGCTACGCTTTCACGTAACCCCTTGATTTATTTGATAAGTTTGCGGTGTCTGAACTGGTGCTGTAATTGGTTGAAATATTTCATCTAATGTCTGGTTCAACTTTCCTTAGCTGCCTGAAAGTTTTTTTGATATTACCCATCAATAATAGGGTGACGGTGTACCACGCCTGACTGATGAACTGCGTGCTCAGAGTTACCACTTCAGCGCATAACCGTGGCAGCAGGCCCGGACAGAACAAACGGCTCAGGACATTATCGGTAGGGGACGTACTGGTAGTCTGTAAACTAAACCGACTGGGGCGCAGTATGCGGCATCTTGCCGTGCTGTTGGAGGAGCTGTGAGAACGTGGTATTAACTTTCGTGCTCTGACTCTACCAATATTTGCCCAACAATGGGGGGACGAAAGCTGTAAAAGTAAAACAATCTGCAATCTCAATATTATTGTGTGATTTTTATGTGAGCAGAAGATATTCATCAGAAACGATTATGTAAATCATTTTATTTTTCCGACGGCTTCAATGTCGAAAGAAAAGAATACGCCCGTATTTCCTGAATAGATTGACTTTTTTATCCAACCACACTTCAGCGCACTGCGTTTAAAAAATGCCTCTTTCTTATGCGGAATATCATCATTTCATCATGATGTCTTTGATGAGCGGTGAACACAATACACTTGCGCTGTCTCTTCAGGATTAATCCCCTGGTCTGGTGCCTGTGGGCTGATGTTGCAGCAGAGCTAAGGTTGCTTAAACGCTACTCAGTATTCACTTTTCAGAGGATGAAATTTATGAACAGGACCAGTCCCCATTATTGTCGTCGCTCAGTACTTTCCTTACTGATATCTGCCTTGATATATGCTCCGCCCGGGATGGCGGCCTTTACCTCTAATGTTATTGGTGTGGTAAACGATGAGACTGTAGATGGTAGCCAAAAAGTAGATGAACGAGGTACAACAAATAACACTCATATTATCAACCACGGTTATCAGGATGTTTATGGCGGGGTATCTAATGGAAGTATTATTGAATCTGGTGGCCGTCAATATGTATCAGCCAATGGTACTCATCAGGGGCAGGCCAATAATACAGTCATTAACGGTGGCAGCCAGACAATTCTGGACGGGGGAATTTCCACAGGGACGATAATCCAGAGTGGCAGTCAGTATGTTTATGCAGGTGGTACCAGTAATGCAACAACGATAATAAGCGGTCGTTCAACAGTAATGGGGGGAACTGCGAATGGAACAATAATTAATGGTGGGAGCCAGTCAGTATCGAGTCAGGGGCGTGTTGACGGTACGACGATAAATATGTCCGGGCATCAGGAGATTACGCAAGGAAGTCTGGCAACGAACACAACAATAGATGGGGGGTGGCAGTATGTGGACTCAAGCAGTGTAGAAAATACTACCATTAAGAATGGAGGCGAGCAAAGAAAAGTTAAGAGCCATGCGCTGAACACCACAATAGATGGTGGTCTACAGGTTGTCGATTCAAGTACCGCAGAAATAACCACCATTAAGAGTGGAGGAACGCAACAATTAAATAACAGCCAGGCTATGTTCACCACGATTGAAGGCGGAACTCAGTCTATGAATAGTAAGTCAACGGCAAAAAATACTCAGATCTATTCTGGTGGTACGCAAATTGTTGATAACACCAGCACCTCGGATGTTATTGAAATTTATTCCGGTGGCGTGCTTGATGTTAGAGGTGGTATGGCAACAAATGTTACTCAGCACGATGGCGCGGCTTTAAAAGCAATGACTGACTGGTCGACGGTGAGCGGTACGAATAGTGAAGGTGCATTCTCTATTCACAATAACGTGGCAGACAATGTGTTGCTGGAAAACGGTGGCCATTTAGACGTATATGGTTCGGCAAACAAGACGATTATTAAAGATAAAGGAACAATGTCAGTTTTAGCGAATGCTAAAGCTGATGCGACCCGAATAGATAATGGCGGGGTTATGGATGTTGCCGGAAACGCGACCAATACCATAATTAATGGTGGCACACAGAATATAAATAATCATGGTATTGCCACGGGAACCAATATCAACAGCGGAACACAAAATATCAAGAGCGGCGGGAAAGCTGACACGACAAATATCTCCTCCGGGAGCCGGCAGGTTGTTGAGAAAGATGGTACGGCAACTGGCAGCAATATTAGCACCGGAGGCTCGCTGATTGTCTATACCGGTGGTATCGCACATGGGGTTAACCAGGAGACGGGCAGTGCTTTAGTTGCCAACACGGGCGCAGGGACTGATATTGAAGGATACAACAAGCTCTCTCACTTCACTATTACCGGAGGGGAGGCTAATTATGTTGTGCTGGAAAATACCGGCGAACTGACGGTAGTGGCTAAAACCACGGCGAAAAATACTACCGTTGATGCTGGCGGTAAGCTGATTGTCCAGAAGGAGGCTAAAACAGATACCACCAGACTTAATAATGGTGGCGTTCTGGAGGTTCAGGACGGTGGTGAGGCTAAGCATGTTGAGCAACAATCCGGCGGCGCATTGATTGCTTCCACGACTTCCGGAACACTTATCGAAGGAACCAACAGTTATGGTGATGCTTTCTACATCAGGAATTCAGAAGCTAAAAATGTAGTGCTGGAAAACGCTGGCTCATTAACAGTCGTTACTGGTTCCCGGGCAGTTGATACGATTATTAATGCCAACGGCAAAATGGATGTTTATGGAAAAGATGTTGGCACTGTACTCAATAGTGCGGGCACCCAAACAATATATGCCAGTGCCACTTCTGATAAAGCAAATATCAAAGGTGGCAAGCAAACGGTATATGGTTTAGCCACTGAGGCAAATATCGAAAGTGGTGAACAAATTGTTGATGGTGGGTCAACAGATAAAACGCACATCAAAGGCGGCACGCAAACCGTTCAGAATTATGGTAAGGCGATCAATACCGATATCGTCTCTGGCCTACAACAAATTATGGCAAACGGGACAGCGGAAGGTTCCATTATTAATGGCGGTTCACAGGTAGTTAATGAGGGCGGTCTGGCTGAAAACTCGGTACTTAATGACGGCGGCACACTCGATGTGCGGGAGAAAGGCAGCGCTACGGGGATACAGCAGAGTAGCCAGGGCGCGTTGGTGGCAACCACCAGGGCGACGCGGGTCACAGGGACACGCGCTGATGGCGTCGCGTTCAGCATCGAGCAGGATGCGGCGAACAATATCCTGCTGGCAAATGGCGGCGTGTTAACCGTGGAGTCAGACACCACTTCCGCCAAAACACAGGTCAATGCGGGCGGACGGGAGATCGTCAAAACAAAAGCCACTGCGACTGGCACGATGCTTACCGGCGGTGAACAAATCGTCGAGGGTGTGGCGAATGAGACAACGATTAACGACGGCGGAATACAAACAGTTTCGGCTAACGGTGAGGCAGTAAAAACAACGATTAATGAAGGCGGTACGCTGACAGTCAACGATAATGGCAAAGCGACAGATATCATCCAGAACAGCGGTGCCGCTCTCCAGACGAGCACGGCTAACGGTATTGAAATCAGCGGTACTCACCAGTACGGCACCTTTTCCATTGCCGGAAATTTAGCGACCAATGTGCTGCTGGAAAATGGCGGTAATTTATTGGTATTAGCAGGTACCGAAGCTCGCGATTCCACGGTTGGCAACGGTGGGGCAATGCAAAACCTGGGTCAGGACTTCGCCACAAAGGTTAATTCCGGTGGGCAATATACCCTTGGTCGGTCAAAAGATGAGTTTCAGGCTCTGGCCCGGGCAGAAGATCTACAGGTCGCTGGCGGGACGGCAATCGTCTACGCAGGTACGCTGGCGGATGCATCGGTCAGTGGCGCGACAGGAAGCCTGTCGTTAATGACGCCACGGGATAATGTTACGCCAGTTAAACTTGAAGGGGTGGTCCGGATTACCGATAGCGCGACATTAACTATCGGAAATGGCGTCGATACGACGCTTGCCGACCTGACGGCTGCCAGCCGGGGCAATGTCTGGCTTAACAGCAATAATTCCTGTGCAGGCACCAGCAACTGCGAATATAGAGTAAACAGTTTGCTCCTCAACGACGGTGATGTTTATTTATCAGCACAAACAGCAGCGCCTGCCACAACTAACGGTATCTACAATACGCTGACCACCAGTGAACTTTCCGGCAGCGGTAATTTCTACCTGCATACCAACGTTGCAGGCTCCCGGGGCGATCAACTGGTCGTCAACAACAACGCCACTGGCAATTTTAAAATCTTTGTTCAGGATACCGGCGTCAGCCCTCAGTCTGACGACGCGATGACGCTGGTGAAAACAGGGGGAGGGGATGCTTCGTTTACGCTGGGTAATACCGGCGGTTTCGTTGATCTTGGGACCTATGAGTATGTCCTGAAAAGCGACGGCAACAGCAACTGGAACCTGACCAATGATGTCAAACCCAACCCGGACCCCAACCCAAATCCGAAACCGGATCCAAAACCAGACCCAAAACCGGATCCGAAACCAGACCCGACTCCCGATCCAACGCCGACACCCGTCCCGGAGAAACGCATCACGCCTTCTACGGCAGCCGTACTCAATATGGCAGCAACATTACCGTTGGTCTTTGATGCTGAGCTAAACAGTATTCGCGAGCGGTTGAACATAATGAAAGCGAGTCCACACAACAATAATGTCTGGGGGACGACGTATAACACCCGTAATAATGTCACCACCGATGCGGGTGCCGGGTTTGAGCAGACGCTGACCGGAATGACGGTGGGGATCGATAGCCGTAATGGTATTCCTGAGGGGATTGCGACGCTGGGCGCTTTTATGGGTTATTCCCATTCACATATCGGTTTTGATCGTGGAGGACATGGCAGTGTGGGCAGTTATTCTCTGGGGGGCTATGTCAGCTGGGAACATGAAAGTGGTTTCTATCTGGACGGTATCGTGAAGCTGAACCGCTTTGAAAGTAACGTAGCCGGTAAAATGAGCAGCGGTGGAGCCGCCAACGGCAGTTATCGCAGCAACGGGCTGGGCGGTCACATTGAAACCGGGATGCGATTTACCGATGGTAACTGGAACCTGACGCCGTATGCATCGTTAACGGGGTTCACCGCTGACAACCCCGAATATCATTTATCCAATGGTATGGAATCGAAATCAGTCGATACCCGCAGTATATATCGTGAACTGGGCGCAACGCTGAGTTACAACATGCGTCTGGGGAACGGCATGGAAGTTGAGCCGTGGCTGAAGGCGGCTGTGCGCAAAGAATTTGTCGATGATAACCGGGTGAAAGTGAATAATGACGGTAATTTTGTCAATGATTTGTCGGGCAGACGTGGAATATACCAGGCAGGTATTAAAGCCTCATTCAGCAGTTCGTTAAGCGGGCATCTCGGGGTGGGGTATAGCCATGGTGCCGGTGTGGAATCGCCATGGAACGCGGTGGCTGGTGCGAACTGGTCGTTCTGACCATCAACGAAAAAGCCCACATCTGTGGGCTTTCATATCACCAAGAGCCGCGGCTCCTTTGCGTATCCTTTTATGTCTCCTCACCGTCTGGTCGGTGTCTTGCTGATACTTCTAACTTCCTGTTTTTGTTGGTGTTGTCCTTGCACCGTCCAATCATGATTGGTGGAGCTGGCGGGAGTTGAACCCGCGTCCGAAATTCCTACATCCTCGGTACTACATGCTTAGTCAGTCTTTACATTCGCTTGCCAGCTGCGGACGGACACGCCACTAACAAACTAGCCTGATTAAGTTTTAACGCTTCAACCCCAGGCAGGGCTTCCACGCGATCTCTTTTGGGTTTGACCTCTCTTGATCCCCGTCCTAAGAGCGGAGGCTAGGGAGAGAGGGCTCTAAGCAGGTTATTAAGCTGCTAAAGCGTAGTTTTCGTCGTTTGCGACTATTTTTTGCGGCTTTTTACGAGGCCAACCGCCCCTCGGCATGCACCTTGGGTTTCGCAAATCCCGTCGAATCCAGAATCAGCCCCAATGTGTAACGGCAAGTATACCAGATTTATGAGTGCCATGACCAGCCTCAATGGCGTTATCGTTAAAGATTTAGCACCCATGTAGCCTGATTTTTATTCGATTAAGCAATGGGATGGCAACATTTGTGCCGGATGTGATAGCCAATAAGATGTTCATTCGCGCCGCCGGAGAGGGTGGCGCGGTGAGGAACTGGTCAATAATTGGAGTGCAGATTTAACGGTGGGCGTTTTTCATGATACGCGCTTTATCCACCTGCCATTCGCGTTCTTTGATGTCTGAACGTTTATCGTGCTGTTTCTTACCTTTAGCGACGCCGATTTTCACTTTGCACCAGGCATTTTTCCAGTACAGGGAGAGCGCCACTACGGTATAGCCTTCTCGATTGACGCGACCGTACAATGAGTCCAGTTCGCGCTGGTTGAGAAGTAACTTGCGGGTACGGGTAGGATCGCACACCACATGCGTGGATGCCACAGCCATTGGCGTGATGTTAGCGCCAAACAGAAATGCTTCTCCATCACGTAGAAGGACGTAGCTGTCGCTGATATTGGCTTTTCCTGCGCGCAGGGATTTAACCTCCCAGCCTTGCAGGGCAAGTCCCGCTTCGAACTCTTCTTCGATAAAGTATTCGTGACGGGCGCGCTTGTTAAGCGCGATGGTCGCTGAACCAGGTTTATGTGCTTTTTTCTTCGTCATAAGCGTCGTGAATCATCGGTAATCTGAAATCGAAAACACCCCATATCAATCCTGCGGGGGACAAGGCTCTATCTTAGCATGAACCCGATGTTACCCAGCGCCGGGATAGCGTTTTTTTTACAGCAGGATAAATGATATTATTTGTTGGATTTTTGTTGATGGAAATTGTTATGCCTCAGATTAGCCGGACCGCACTGGTACCCTACAGCGCGGAGCAAATGTATCAGTTAGTGAATGACGTTCAGTCTTATCCTCAGTTTTTGCCGGGTTGTACCGGAAGTCGGATTCTGGAGTCCACTCCTGGGCAGATGACCGCGGCGGTAGATGTCTCTAAGGCTGGGATCAGCAAAACGTTTACTACCCGCAACCAGTTGACCAGTAACCAAAGTATTCTTATGAATCTGGTGGATGGGCCGTTCAAGAAATTGATCGGTGGATGGAAGTTTACGCCGCTGAGCCAGGAGGCGTGTCGTATCGAGTTTCATCTCGACTTTGAGTTTACCAATAAGTTGATTGAACTCGCCTTTGGCCGCGTGTTTAAAGAGCTGGCGGCTAATATGGTCCAGGCTTTTACGGTTCGTGCGAAAGAGGTTTACAGTGCCAGGTAAAATTGCCGTTGAGGTGGCTTATGCTCTACCTGAGAAGCAGTACCTGCAGCGCGTGACGCTGCAGGAGGGCGCGACGGTTGAAGAAGCTATTCGCACCAGTGGCTTGCTGGAATTGCGTACCGATATCGATTTAACTAAAAACAAAGTCGGCATTTACAGCCGTCCGGCAAAACTGAGCGATACCGTGCATGATGGCGATCGGGTGGAGATTTATCGTCCTCTCATTGCCGATCCGAAAGAGCTTCGCAGGCAACGAGCAGAAAAATCAGCGAATAAATAACAGACAGAAAAAAGGTGCTCATTGAGCACCTTTTTTAACGTCTTTGAGAGCAACTTTATTATTAGTTACCACTCAGCGCAGGTTTGTTATCAATGTTGGTCAACACCCCGCTACTGTTAAAGGTCAGCGTCAGCGTTTGCTGCGTTACACCTTCATGACCTGGTTGCTGGCGGAAGACATAGAACCAGGTATTCGTACCAAATGGATCGGACATCAGCGGTGTACCCAATGCGTACGCAACTTGTTGTTGCGTCATGCCAACACGTATTTTGGATACGTCGTTAGCGGTCAGATAGTTCCCCTGGTTGATGTCAGGACGGTAAACCACTCGCTCCAGAGTGGAACAGCCTGCGGTCAACATCAATAGTACTGCTGCTGCAGCAGTCAGCGTTTTACAGCGCATAGTGATTTGATTCCTTTTCGGGCCCGAGCAGTACGTGGCTCATCTGTAATATGCCGATGATAATAGACCTTTCATCACTTTAAAACCTTTTGCTTTCCGGTCTTACGGCGTTTTGCTGTTTACTCTGACCGTGAAGCAGGAAAAAAGTTTACGCCGCAAGCAGTTCTTTCGCATTCGCCAGTGTGTTACGTGTGACTTCACTGCCACCAAGCAGGCGCGCCAGCTCTTGTAACCGCGCTTTTTTGTCCAGCGACTCCATATGCGTTTCTGTCATCGCACCATCGGTTTCTTTGCTGACAAAATAGTGTTGATGACCACATCCCGCGACTTGTGGCAGGTGGGTAACACACATCACCTGAGTTGATTCGCCGAGTTGACGCAGCAGTTTGCCGACAACTGCCGCTGTTGGACCGCTAATCCCTACATCCACTTCATCAAAAATCAGTGCCGGGGTTTCCATTTTACGCGCTGTGATGACCTGAATTGCCAATGCGATGCGGGACAATTCACCACCAGATGCGACTTTGGCAATAGGCTGCATTGGCTGACCTGGGTTGGTGGTTACCCGAAACTCAATACGATCAGCGCCGTCAGCGCCCAGGTGATGCTCGTCAAATTTAACATCAATCGTAAACTGCCCATGCGGCATAGAGAGTGCATGCATACTGTCGGTGATCAGCTGTGCCAACTCATTTGCATAATGCTGGCGTTGCTGGTGTAACGCGCGCGCCGTTTCCAGTGCCTGCTGATGATGTTTCGTTACCGCCAGCGCGAGCGTTTCTTGTGAGTCGGCCTGATCGTCCAGTTGCTGCTGCTCTTCCAGTAGCGACTGGTAATACTGTGGCAATACCTCAGGGCTGACGTGATGTTTACGTGCCAGCGAAATCTGTTTTGAGATGCGCTGTTCAAGTTCAAACAGTCGGTTGGGATCGAGATCCAGACGATCGCAGTAGTGGCGCAGTTCGTCGCTGGCTTCAACAATCTGGATGGTAGCTTCTTCCAGCATATCAAGTACGCCGGACAGTTTGCTGTCCATGCCAATCAATTCGCTCACCAGTTGTTTAGCCGTGTAAAGCTGGCTTTGCAGGTTTGCGTCTTCGCCGTCGGCCATTAATGCCAATGCATTCTGGCTGGTGGTCAGTAATTGACCGCTGTTCGCCAGACGTTTGTACTCTTCGTCGATTTGCTCAAACTCTCCGGGCTGCGGATTAAATTCGTTAAGTTCTTTTAATTGGTATTGCAGCAGCTCCGCACGAGCGGCGCGTTCCTGACTTAACTGTTGATGATGAGCGAGGTCGCGGCAGCTTTGATGCCACAACTGATAACGTGCGGTCATTTCCTGAAGCAGAGAGGTTTCATTAGCATAGCCATCAAGCAGGAATTTTTGGTGCTCGGGTTTGGTGAGTAATTGATGGGCGTGCTGACCATGGATCTGAATGAGCAACTGGCCCAGTTCGCGCAGTTGTGACAGTGGAACAGCTGTACCGTTGATAAAACCACGAGAGCGACCATCGCTACTGATTACGCGACGAAGCAGGCATTCACGGCCATCTTCCAGTTGGTTTTCTTCCAGCCAGCGCAGTGCTGCGGGTGTATCTTTCAGAGAAAAACGGGCGCACAGATCTGCGCGAGCAGCTCCGGTACGCACCATGTCGGCTTCAGCGCGACCGCCGAGACAAAGGCCCAGGGCATCTATTGCAATAGATTTACCCGCGCCAGTCTCGCCGGTGATTACGGTCATGCCGCTGTGAAAATCAATCTCAAGCTCACGAACGATAGCAAAGTTGCTGATGGTCAGTTGTGCCAACATAGTTGTTTTCCTGTATGAAAAACCATTACTGTTATTGTGTACAGTATAAACTGGTTTTATATACAGTAAAGAGGCTGGCGTAAAATTAGAATAATTTTTTTGACCAGCCGAGCTTGGTGCTTAATGTATTGAAATAGCTGTAATCTTTCGGATGAATCAGATTCAGATGGTAATCACAGCGACGAATCAGGACATCTTCTCCTTCCTGAATCGGCAGTGCTATCTGGCTGTCGCAACTGATTTCCAGGTCGTTACGGCGATGTGAAAAACGCAGACGGATCGTGCTGCTGCTGTTTATGACCAGTGGTCGTGCTGACAACGTATGCGGGAACATGGGCACCAAGGTAATTGCATCCAGAGAAGGCGTCAGGATTGGACCGCCTGCCGAGAGGGAATATGCGGTGGAGCCTGTTGGCGTCGAAATAATCAGTCCATCGGAACGCTGCGAAAACGCAAAGATCTCGTCGATATATACTTCGAATTCAATCATATGCGCCACTTTTCCTGGGTGAAGCACCACTTCATTTATCGCGGTGCTGATGCGCTTTTGGCAATCTTGCTGACAGACTTGCGCTTCCAGCAAAAAACGTTTCTCGCTGATGTAGTGACCTTCCAGCACATCGGCTAATTGTTGCTGAGCGTTATCGGGATCAAGGTCGGTCAGGAAACCCAGGTTGCCACGGTTGATTCCAATAACTTTAATATCGTAACGGGCGAGCGTGCGCGCCGCGCCCAGCATATTACCGTCGCCACCAACGACTACCGCGAGATCAGCCAGTTGCCCAATCTCCGCGAGCGTGCCAGTTTTCACATTCTTCAGTTGCAGTTCGTGAGCGATTTGTTGCTCGACGATGACCTCGTAACCTTTTGTGCACAGCCAGCGGTAGAGCATTTCATGTGTTGTCAGTGCAGTAGGGTGCCGTGGGTGTCCCACAATGCCAATACACTTGAAATGATTATTCATTTTTCCGAGGTCCTTGTTGCGAAGATTGATGACAATGTGAGTGCTTCCCTTGAAACCCTGAAACTGATCCCCATAATAAGCGAAGTTAGCGAGATGAATGCGAAAAAAAACGCGGAGAAATTCATGAGTAGTAAAGAACAGAAAACGCCTGAGGGGCAAGCCCCAGAAGAAATTATCATGGATCAGCACGAAGAGATTGAGGCAGTTGAGCCAGAAGCTTCTGCTGAGCAGGTGGATCCGCGCGATGAAAAAATTGCGAATCTCGAAGCTCAGCTGGCTGAAGCCCAGACCCGTGAACGTGACGGCATTTTGCGCGTAAAAGCCGAAATGGAAAACCTGCGTCGCCGCACTGAACTGGATATCGAAAAAGCCCATAAATTCGCGCTGGAGAAATTCATCAACGAATTGCTGCCGGTGATTGATAGCCTGGATCGTGCGCTGGAAGTGGCTGATAAAGCTAACCCGGATATGTCCGCGATGGTTGAAGGTATTGAGCTGACGCTGAAGTCGATGCTGGATGTTGTGCGTAAGTTTGGCGTTGAAGTGATCGCCGAAACTAACGTGCCGCTGGACCCGAACGTGCATCAGGCCATCGCAATGGTGGAATCTGATGACGTTGCGCCAGGTAACGTACTGGGTATTATGCAGAAGGGTTATACGCTGAATGGTCGTACGATTCGTGCTGCGATGGTTACTGTAGCGAAAGCAAAAGCTTAATTTCTGCTTTCGTAATAAATCACGGCCCAGCATGCGAATGCCGGGCCGTTTTCGTTACTCCGCCACACTCTCACGCAGCGGTTTCACAGGAAAAACTTTTACCTGCTTAATCATATTGTCCTGTACATCGAGAATATCGATATCGTACTCGCCAATACGCACGCGAGTTCCTGCGACAGGAATTTCTTCCAGTACTTCAAGAATGACGCCATTAACCGTGCGGGCATCATCTTCCGGTAGATGCCAGTTAAAGGCTTTGTTGATTTCCCGCACGTTGGCAGTGCCATCGATAATCACCGAACCGTCGTTTTGCGGCGTGACCTCTTCGGCGAGCGTTGGCGACATCGACGTGGTGAAATCACCAACAATCTCTTCGAGAATATCTTCGACCGTCACCAGCCCCTGAATGTCTCCATACTCGTTGACGACCAGGCCGACTTTCTTTTTGTTACGCTGAAACTTCACCAACTGTGTGCTGAGCGGCGTACCCTCCGGGACAAAATAGATCTCGTCCGCGGCGCGTAGCATGGTTTCTTTGGTGAACTCTTTTTTCTCCGACATGAGTCGCCAGGCTTCACGCACACGCAGCATACTGATGGCGTCGTCCAGCGAGTCACGGTAGAGCACGATGCGTCCGTGAGGTGAGTGGGAGAGTTGGCGGAGAATCGATTTCCAGTCATCGTTGATATCAATACCGATAATTTCACTACGTGGCACCATGATGTCATCGACGGTCATTTTTTCCAGATCGAGTACCGACAACAGCATATCCTGATTGCGACGGGAAATTTGTGACCGCGATTCGTGCACAATGGTGCGTAATTCTTCTTTGCTTAAAGAGCCACTGACCACGATATCGGTTTTGATGCCCATCATGCGCATTAACATGCGGGTAATAGCGTTTAGCAACCAGACCAGCGGCATCATCAAAATTTGCAGCGGTGCCAGCAGAAAACTACTTGGATAGGCGACTTTTTCCGGGTACAGCGCGGCAATGGTTTTCGGCAATACTTCAGCAAAAACCAGTACGACAAAAGTAAGCACACCAGTCGCAATTGCCACGCCCGCATCCCCGTACAAACGCATCCCCACAATAGTGCCGAGCGCGGAGGCAAGAATATTGACCAGGTTATTGCCGATTAACACCAGGCTTATCAGGCGGTCTGGCTTACGCAGCAATTTTTCGACACGTTTGGCCGAGCGATTACCCTGTTTCGCCATATGCCGCAGACGATAGCGGTTGAGGGTCATCATTCCGGTTTCGGACCCGGAAAAATAGGCTGAAATGACCACCATGATGATCAGAATAATGATCAACGTGGTAGTAGATATGTGTTCCAGGGGAAACTCCTTTTCTGGGGTTAGCTGATTAACTGCTGGACAATTCGGCTACCGAAGTAGGCCAGTGTCAGAATGACCGCTCCCGCAACGTTAAACCAGACGACGCGGCGTCCACGCCATCCTTCATGATAATGTCCCCACAGCAGCACAATATAGACAAACCACGCCACGATAGAGAGCACGGCCTTGTCGATATTTTCCATGCTAAATAAGTTGTGCATGTAGAAGAGACCAGTGCAAAGAGTGAGCGTTAACAGCACCACGCCAATCTGCGTGATGTGGAACATTTTACGCTCGATACTCATCAACGGCGGCATTTCTTGGTTAAACGCCAGCTTCTTGTTCTTCAGTTGGTAATCAATCCACGCCAGTTGTAATGCATACAGAGCGGCGATAATCAGCGTGGCATAGGAAAAGAGCGATAAGCCAATGTGAACCAGCATCCCAGGCGTTGCTTCCAGATGGGTGATGTATTCATTGGGCATAAAGGTGGCCAGCGCCAGGTTGATAAGCGCAAAGGCATAGACAATGGGTAGCAGTAACCAGCCACGATTGCGGGAAGCCACGATGGTCATTACCGTACAGATCATCAAACTGACCAGCGAACCAACGTTCAGTAAGCTGAGGTTTTGTCCGTTATCACCGTCGGGCAAGATACGGGCTTCCAGAGCGATTGCGTGGCAGACCAGCGCGATGACCGCAGAAATAATAGCCATGCGCCGCCAGCCGCCGTTTTTTTGCAGCAGACCGGGAACAATCAGCGCAAGACTGACGGAGTAGGCGACAAGCGCGAGCAGAGCAAAAACGGGCATAGTAATGTCGACAGTTTGAGCAATAAGAAAGAGAAGCAGTATAGCGTCAGGTGAACGCTGCTCCAACCGTTGCATAACAACAAAGACGCCTTCATGTTATACTGCGGCAAAATACTGATGATGTGTCGCGATTGCGGCCAACCGTTTCCACCCCAGGCGAGAGACAATGTTTGATAATTTAACCGATCGTTTGTCGCGCACGCTGCGCAATATCAGTGGCCGTGGACGCCTCACTGAAGACAACGTAAAAGATACGCTGCGCGAAGTGCGCATGGCGCTGCTGGAGGCGGACGTCGCCCTGCCGGTAGTGCGTGAGTTTATCAATCGCGTAAAAGAGAAAGCGGTTGGTCATGAAGTTAATAAGAGCCTGACGCCGGGGCAGGAGTTCGTCAAAATCGTCCGTAACGAACTGGTTGCGGCGATGGGCGAAGAGAACCAGACCCTGAATCTGGCTGCGCAACCGCCAGCGGTGGTACTGATGGCGGGCCTGCAAGGTGCCGGTAAAACAACCAGCGTGGGCAAGCTCGGTAAGTTCCTGCGTGAGAAGCACAAGAAAAAAGTGCTGGTGGTTTCTGCCGACGTTTATCGTCCGGCGGCAATCAAACAGCTGGAGACGCTGGCAGAGCAGGTGGGCGTTGATTTCTTCCCTTCTGATGTTGGTCAGAAGCCGGTTGATATCGTTAACGCGGCGCTGAAAGAAGCCAAACTGAAATTCTACGACGTGCTGCTGGTGGATACCGCCGGTCGTCTGCACGTTGACGAAGCGATGATGGACGAGATCAAACAGGTCCATGCATCGATTAATCCGGTTGAAACCCTGTTTGTGGTTGATGCCATGACTGGTCAGGATGCGGCCAATACGGCAAAAGCATTCAATGAAGCGTTACCGCTGACCGGTGTGGTACTGACTAAAGTCGACGGCGATGCTCGTGGCGGTGCGGCGCTCTCGATTCGTCACATCACTGGCAAACCGATCAAATTCCTCGGTGTTGGCGAGAAAACCGAGGCGCTGGAGCCGTTCCATCCGGACCGCATCGCTTCCCGTATTCTCGGCATGGGCGACGTACTGTCGCTGATCGAAGATATCGAAAGCAAAGTTGACCGCGCGCAGGCAGAGAAATTAGCCAGCAAGCTGAAAAAAGGTGACGGCTTCGATCTCAACGACTTCCTTGAGCAACTGCGCCAGATGAAAAATATGGGCGGCATGGCTAGCCTGATGGGCAAACTGCCGGGCATGGGGCAGATCCCGGATAACGTCAAGTCGCAGATGGACGATAAAGTGCTGGTGCGTATGGAAGCCATCATCAACTCGATGACGATGAAAGAGCGCGCTAAGCCAGAAATCATCAAAGGTTCGCGTAAACGCCGTATCTCTGCCGGTTGCGGTATGCAGGTGCAGGACGTTAACCGTCTTCTGAAACAGTTCGACGACATGCAGCGCATGATGAAGAAAATGAAGAAGGGCGGGATGGCGAAGATGATGAGAAGTATGAAGGGGATGATGCCGCCGGGATTTCCTGGTCGCTAAATGACCTTATGCGACAGAGTTATTAACTGCTGATTGCATTTTCTCCAGAAATCAGTAAAATTTTCGGGCTTTTAATATGACACCGGACTCCGTTCCTCGATGGGGTCCGGTTGTTTTATTCACACAAGAGGATGTTATGGTAACTATTCGTTTAGCACGTCACGGCGCTAAAAAGCGTCCGTTCTACCAGGTTGTTGTCGCTGACAGCCGTAATGCACGCAACGGTCGCTTCATCGAGCGCGTTGGTTTCTTCAACCCAATCGCTAGCGAAAAAGAAGAAGGCACTCGCCTGGATCTGGATCGCATCGCTCACTGGGTTGGCCAGGGCGCAACTATTTCTGATCGCGTTGCTGCGCTGATCAAAGAAGTAAACAAAGCAGCTTAATCTGTCACGGTGGTCATGATGAGCAAACAACTCACCGCGCAAGCACCTGTTGATCCCATCGTTTTGGGAAAAATGGGTTCGTCTTACGGTATTCGTGGGTGGCTCAGAGTGTTTTCTTCCACCGAAGACGCCGAAAGCATTTTTGACTATCAGCCCTGGTTTATCCAGAAGGCGGGTCAGTGGCAGCAAGTCCAGCTGGAAAGCTGGAAGCACCACAATCAGGACATGATCATCAAGCTGAAAGGCGTTGACGATCGTGATGCGGCGAACCTGCTGACGAATTGTGAAATTGTCGTGGATTCATCGCAGTTGCCTCAGCTTGAAGAGGGTGACTACTACTGGAAAGACCTGATGGGCTGCCAGGTAGTAACCACTGAAGGCTACGATCTCGGTAAAGTCGTCGATATGATGGAAACCGGATCTAATGACGTTCTCGTCATTAAGGCAAACCTGAAAGATGCGTTTGGTATCAAGGAACGTCTCGTACCGTTCCTCGATGGGCAGGTTATCAAGAAAGTCGATCTCACTACTCGTTCAATCGAAGTAGATTGGGATCCTGGTTTTTAAACCACCGGATAAACGGTAAAAGACGGCGCTATGTGGATTGGCATAATTAGCCTGTTTCCTGAAATGTTCCGCGCAATTACCGATTACGGGGTAACTGGCCGGGCAGTTAAAAATGGCCTGCTGAGCATCCAGAGCTGGAGTCCTCGTGACTTCACGCATGACCGGCACCGTACCGTGGACGATCGTCCTTACGGCGGCGGACCGGGGATGTTAATGATGGTGCAACCTTTACGGGACGCCATTCATGCAGCAAAAGCCGCGGCGGGTGAAGGCGCAAAGGTGATTTATCTGTCACCGCAGGGGCGCAAGCTTGATCAAGCAGGCGTCAGCGAACTGGCAACGAATCAAAAATTGATTCTGGTGTGCGGTCGCTACGAAGGTATAGATGAGCGCGTGATCCAAACCGAAATTGACGAAGAATGGTCAATCGGCGATTACGTTCTCAGTGGTGGTGAGTTACCAGCAATGACGCTGATTGACTCCGTTTCCCGGTTTATTCCGGGAGTACTGGGACATGAAGCCTCGGCAACGGAAGATTCCTTTGCTGAAGGATTGCTGGATTGCCCGCACTATACGCGGCCTGAGGTGTTAGAAGGGATGGAAGTTCCGCCAGTGTTACTGTCGGGCAACCATGCCGAGATACGTCGCTGGCGTTTGAAACAGTCGCTGGGCCGTACCTGGCTTAGAAGACCTGAACTTCTGGAAAACCTGGCTCTGACTGAAGAGCAAGCAAGGTTGCTGGCGGAGTTCAAAACGGAACACGCACAACAGCAACATAAACATGATGGGATGGCGTAAGCCCCCGAGATATCAGTTTACCCAGGATAAGAGATTAAATTATGAGCAACATTATTAAGCAACTTGAACAAGAGCAGATGAAGCAGGACGTACCTTCCTTCCGTCCGGGCGATACCGTGGAAGTGAAAGTATGGGTTGTTGAAGGTTCCAAAAAACGTCTGCAGGCATTCGAGGGCGTGGTTATCGCTATTCGTAACCGCGGTCTGCACTCTGCATTCACTGTTCGTAAAATTTCCAACGGCGAAGGCGTTGAGCGTGTCTTCCAGACTCACTCTCCGGTAGTTGACAGCATTTCTGTCAAACGTCGTGGTGCTGTTCGTAAAGCTAAACTGTACTACCTGCGTGAGCGTACTGGTAAGGCTGCTCGTATCAAAGAGCGTCTTAACTAAGATTTCGCTTAAGCGACATCCTGTTAAGAAGGGCTGGCCAATTGGCTGGCCCTTTTTTTATCTGTTTGCTCGTGTTTTAAGGGGTAGTAATCACTACTGCGACGCGGCGGTTCTCGGCGCGGCCCTGGGCGGTCTTGTTACTGGCTATGGGATATTTTTTTCCTAAACCCTGTGTGGTGAGGTTGCTGCGCGAAATTTGTCCACCTATAGCCCATGCATCGGCCACAACATTCGCCCGTTTCAATGATAAGGCTTCGTTGTAACTGTCTTCACCATAGTTGTCGGTGTGTCCATCCATACGGGCATGCGTTAGCCCTGTCGAGGCCAATTTGGCTGCCATGGTTTGGATCTGTTGCTGGCTTTCCGGGAGCAATTTGTAGTCATTTTTTGCGAACAGAATGGCATCTGATAATCCCAGCGACCAGTCGCCGGCGGATTCAGTAAATCCATAAGATTGCATAGCGGCAACTTGCTCAGGAGTAAACTTTCCCTGAGGGGACTGGCAGCCAGTCAGTACTAGCGAGGTGAAAATCAGGGGTGCTACCAGGTGCTTTATCATATCGATATATCCTTGTTATCTCACCAGCTTTTCGGCACGCTGGTGTTTGGCCTGATACATATTGTGATCGGCCAGCTCTTGTAATTTTTCCGCAGAGGCATGCTCAATGGTCATCGCGTAACCAATGCTTAATGTCATGGTGGTCTGATGACCATTATGAAGATCAAACGGGCGATTAAAGATTTGTGTCAGTGCTGAGCATATCCGCTGCACTTCAGATTCCGACTGTACACCATAGAGCACCATCGCGAATTCATCGCCGCCTATGCGGTATGCTTTATGTTGCAGCCCGCCAAATTCTGCTAACCGTTTTGCTACCTCAATCAAGACCCGATCGCCCGTCGCATGACCCCAGGTATCGTTGATATATTTAAAATTATCGCCATCAAGAAACAGTAACGCCGACGTTTTTCTGGCGTCGGAACTGCTCATCAACGTGTTGATGCCGCTACGAAACGCAGCCCGGTTCGCCAGCCCGGTTAATGGGTCATGTAGCGCGGTACGTAGCAGCTGCGCATTTTTAGCCTGTAAGCGAAGCTGCCACTCTTCCATTTCATCCAGCAGACTGTTGAAGTCGAGAGCGAAGCGGTGAAACTCAGCGATACGTTCTTCCGAAACTCGTCGGGAAAAATTGCGGTTGGAACGCACATCATGTACGACATCGGTGATATTTTTCAGCGCTTCCACCAGGCCATTGTGCAAATGGCGGGTGAGGGTAATTGCGATGCCTGATGCCAGCAGAATACAACCGGTCAGGACAGCGAGCGAAAACCAGATAAAATGGCTGATTGAACTGTCGCGAGCGGTTAAGCGTACTTCGCCAATGGTTTCACCATTGTGACGAATCGGCTGAGTGATGGGGGCAGGGAAGAGCCAGTGGCTTATGAAATTGCTGAAAGTATCGCCTGGATCCTTACGGGTGTAATGCCAGGATGCCAGAATATTTTGCTGCTTATCACGCACTTCTGCAGTTGAAAATTGCCCTTGCTTCCCCAGCGCTGCCAGTGTTTGAGTTGCTGCAGGGCCATCGGCAAAAACGACCGCTGCTTCCAGACTGTAAGTCATTGTTGCTGCTGTCAGTGCCAGGTTTTTTTGCGCGTACTGTTTCAGGGTCAGCACCGAGGTCACGGAAAGCAGCAACCAGATCAGCATCATAGTGATAAATATGCTGGTCATACTGATGTTGCGTAATGCTCTTTTAAACGTGGGGCGCTTATTAAGAGAATTATCGTTATCCATCATTTTTCTTCCGTGCGAGCATTAAGACATCTGGGTTCACCTTTACACCGCTACGCGATAAGGCATCCAGGTTTACGGCAAATCTGACGTCATTATTGTGGATGATCAGACAAAAGGCGCTGCCAATAATGCACTCGGCATTTTGTTCGGCAATTAATAATAACGCCTTTGACGGATATTGTTCGGTTAATTCCATCTGGAATGTTGGTGACTCGTTGCCAAAATAAAAACCATTGCAGCCTGATATCATCGCCTCTTGTTGAGAGTGAATGATGACAGGCAGATAAGGCAAAGATGTCGCGCCATTCTCTTGTAGGGCGGTACTAAAACGTGAAGATGAAAAGATACATAACTTTGGTAGGCCTGATAGCGCAGGCCAGCGAGTGTAACTGACAATACCGGAAACCATCGTACGCACGTTTTTCGCAACGTCTGAAGGTTCCTGAGCGAGTATTGGTGCTCCCGTCAGGAGGAGAATCAGCAGTAAGAACAGACGATGAGAAAAACGCATTCAGGGATCCTCACCATCTTCGCTTGCAATGCATCGATAATTTTTCAGAATGCTCATTAAAATATCATTTTTTTATGCAGTCGTCATCAGAGTGGGAAATAAAAAATAATAAGTAAAATCTCATGTTTAATTTATTGTTGGGGGGGTTAATTAATTTAATCGTATTGTGCTGGCATTCTCATCAGCCCCTTTTTGCCATACTTCATGCAGTTGGCTGGCATTTTCAACATTGTTGCAGCTGGCAGGAAAGCTTTTACCGGAAAGTCCTCGGGCATAAGTAAAATCGGTCTGGCAAGTTTTCTTTTGTCCTTCGGCATATCCTTTAAGGTATAGACCGCGATCCGCCTGTGAATCGCTAAATGCATCGTCATCTTTTATGGCGTTGCCCGATATCGCATCTTCCATACCAACATCATACCAGTCGGTGCTGGTCAAGGTTGGCGCGTGAGTATAAGGATCAATCTGACATCCGCTAACCAGTAAAGCCAACAAGGGGGCGATAAACTTTTTCATCATTTCTTTCTCCTTTTTCAAAGCATAGCGGATTGTTTTCAAAGGAGGTGTAAATTTATTTATACATAAACAAGGGTTAAAAGCGCGAATAAATTGCCTGTGTAAAGAAAAATGTACGATATATGGATTGAAAACTTTACTTTATGTGTTATCGTTACGTCATCCTCGCTGAGGATCAACTATCGCAAACGAGCATAAACAGGATCGCCATCATGCAAAAAGACGCGCTGAATAACGTACATATTACCGACGAACAAGTTTTAATGACTCCGGAACAACTGAAGGCCGCTTTTCCATTAAGCCTGCAACAGGAAGCCCAGATTGCTGACTCGCGTAAAACCATTTCAGATATTATCGCCGGGCGCGATCCTCGTCTGTTGGTAGTATGTGGTCCTTGTTCCATTCATGATCCGGAAACTGCTCTGGAATATGCTCGTCGATTTAAAGCCCTTGCCGCAGAGGTCAGCGATAGCCTCTATCTGGTAATGCGCGTCTATTTTGAAAAACCCCGTACCACTGTCGGCTGGAAAGGGTTAATTAACGATCCCCATATGGATGGCTCTTTTGATGTAGAAGCCGGGCTGCAGATCGCGCGTAAATTGCTGCTTGAGCTGGTGAATATGGGACTGCCACTGGCGACGGAAGCGTTAGATCCAAATAGCCCGCAATACCTGGGCGATCTGTTTAGCTGGTCAGCAATTGGTGCTCGTACAACGGAATCGCAAACACACCGTGAAATGGCCTCCGGGCTTTCCATGCCGGTTGGTTTTAAAAACGGCACCGACGGCAGCCTTGCAACGGCTATTAACGCTATGCGCGCCGCCGCCCAGCCGCACCGTTTTGTTGGCATTAACCAGGCAGGGCAGGTTGCGTTGCTACAAACTCAGGGGAATCCGGACGGGCATGTGATCCTGCGCGGTGGTAAAGCGCCAAACTATAGCCCTGCGGATGTTGCGCAATGTGAAAAAGAGATGGAACAGGCGGGACTGCGCCCGTCTCTGATGGTAGATTGCAGCCACGGTAATTCCAATAAAGATTATCGCCGTCAGCCTGCGGTGGCAGAATCCGTGGTTGCTCAAATCAAAGATGGCAATCGCTCAATTATTGGTCTGATGATCGAAAGTAATATCCACGAGGGCAATCAGTCTTCCGAGCAACCGCGCAGTGAAATGAAATACGGTGTATCCGTAACCGATGCCTGCATTAGTTGGGAAATGACCGATGCCTTGCTGCGTGAAATTCATCAGGATCTGAACGGGCAGCTGACGGCTCGCGTGGCTTAAGAGGTTTATTATGGTTGCTGAATTGACCGCATTACGCGATCAAATTGATGAAGTCGATAAAGCGCTACTGAATTTATTAGCGAAGCGTCTGGAACTGGTTGCTGAAGTTGGCGAGGTGAAAAGCCGCTTTGGACTGCCTATTTATGTTCCGGAGCGCGAGGCATCTATGCTGGCCTCGCGGCGTGCAGAGGCGGAAGCTCTGGGTGTACCGCCAGATCTGATTGAGGATGTTTTGCGTCGGGTGATGCGTGAATCTTACTCCAGTGAAAACGACAAAGGATTTAAAACGCTTTGTCCGTCTCTGCGTCCGGTGGTTATCGTCGGTGGTGGCGGTCAGATGGGACGTCTGTTCGAGAAGATGCTGACGCTCTCGGGTTATCAGGTGCGGATTCTGGAGCAACATGACTGGGATCGAGCGGCTGATATTGTTGCCGATGCCGGAATGGTGATTGTTAGTGTGCCCATTCACGTTACTGAACAAGTTATTGGCAAATTACCGCCTTTACCGAAAGATTGTATTCTGGTCGATCTGGCATCGGTGAAAAATGGACCATTACAGGCCATGCTGGCGGCGCATGATGGTCCGGTGCTGGGGTTACACCCGATGTTCGGCCCGGACAGCGGTAGCCTGGCAAAGCAAGTTGTGGTCTGGTGTGATGGACGTAAGCCGGAAGCATACCAATGGTTTCTGGAGCAAATTCAGGTCTGGGGCGCTCGGCTGCATCGTATTAGCGCTGTCGAGCACGATCAGAATATGGCGTTTATTCAGGCACTGCGCCACTTTGCTACTTTTGCTTATGGGCTGCACCTGGCAGAAGAAAATGTTCAGCTTGAGCAACTTCTGGCGCTTTCTTCGCCGATTTACCGCCTTGAGCTGGCGATGGTTGGGCGACTGTTTGCCCAGGATCCGCAACTGTATGCCGACATTATTATGTCGTCAGAGCGTAATCTGGCGTTAATCAAACGTTACTATAAGCGTTTCGGCGAGGCGATTGAGTTGCTGGAGCAGGGCGATAAGCAGGCGTTTATTGACAGTTTCCGCAAGGTGGAGCACTGGTTCGGCGATTACGCACAGCGTTTTCAGAGTGAAAGCCGCGTGTTATTGCGTCAGGCGAATGACAGTCGCCAGTAATAATCCAGTGCCGGGTGGCGTGTTTCACCCGGCACGATTTCATTATGCCGGATCGACTGGTACCACATTCTCGCTTGGGTAACAGCCCAGGACTTTCATCGAGCGAGTGATTTCACCTAGCTCTTTCAACGCCTGTTGCATTTCCGCTGATTCCAGATTGGCCTGAATATCCAGATAAAACATCTCTTCCCACGGGTTTCCGTGAATCGGGCGTGATTCCAGACGGGTCATAATCAGACTGTGATTGCGCAGTACCAGCAACGCTTCAACCAGTGCACCAGCATGTTGTCCGGTCGCCATTAACAACGTCGTTTTCGCCGGAACCTGGTCAGAAACGTTAATGGCTTTACGTGCCAACACCACAAATCGGGTGAAGTTTTGTCGCTGATTCGCTTCAATACGCTCCAGTACCTGCAAACCGTACAAAGTGCCGCCAGCTTCGCTTCCCAACGCAGCAACATGCGGTGATTTTGCCTGTGCAACCTTTTCCATTGCCGCAGACGTACTTTCGGTATATTCAATCTTCCAGTGCGGATAACGATTAAGGAATTTGCTGCATTGCTGGAATGGCTGCGGATGGCTGTAGACCGTATTGATGGCGGATAAATCAGTAGTGCCGGAGACCAACAAACAATGATCGATAGTTAACGTCATCTCGCCAACAATCGACAAACTGGTATGTTGCAGCAGATCGTAAACGTCGTTTATGGCACCGGAGCTGGTATTTTCAATCGGTACGACGGCATAGTCGGCCTGGCCGGTTTCCACCTGATTAAAAATATCGGCAAATTTGGCGCAGCCACTTTCAATGAATTGCTCAAAGTGACGCGCAGCGTACTGACGAGCGGCAAGATGTGAATAGGAGCCTTTGGGGCCGAGAAAAGCGATGCGTGCTGAGTGCGGATTAATTTGATTGAGATGTTGCTGGAGCAGTGCCTGCTGAGTTAATACGGAATCTTCAATGATGAGCTGGAACAGGCGAGTAATGTAATGGGCGTCCAGATGGTGCGCTTTACCGAGCGTAATTAATCTTTCCAGCAAATCGCGTTCGCGATCAATATCACGTACCGGGCGATGAGAGAGCAGTTTGGCTTTTCCCACCTCGACGGCCAGTTCGCGCCGCTCTGCCAGTAATGCTAATAATTTTTCATCCAGCGCGCTGATTTTCTCTCGCAGCGCCAGTAACGGGTTTTCCGATGTCATAGTGTTGCCTTTTTGTTATCAATAAAAAAGGCCCCCCGGTTTGGGAGGCCTTATTGTTCGTCTTCGCATTCTGTTTCACACGACGAAACGCCTCCCATTCAGGGGAAGGTAAAAAAGAATGCGAAGAAAAACGGTGTGTGTTTCATGTTTGTTTCCTTAAGTGACTTCAGTACAGTACCCGTACTGTTTTCACGCTGTCAACAAAAAACGCGCCCGAAGGTGCGTTGTAAAACCCACTGAATTCAATGTTTTCCCTTTGTTTTCAGTGGGTTTTGTTATTGGTGGGGGTTACTGATTACCCTATAAAACCCACTTATGTGGATGAAATGTGGATGCCTCCTTTTAACGGATTAAGTGAAATTGCATCCTGGAGGAAATCAGGAGCGAGGTGCGCATAGGTCATAGTTTGCTGGATCGTGGCGTGCCCCATAATTCGCTGGAGCGTAAGTATATTTCCTCCATTAATCATAAAGTGAGCAGCAAAGGTATGGCGTAGAACATGTACAGCCTGTCCTTTTGGTAGGTCTGGCTTAACACTGCGAAGCACCTTGCGATATTCCTCATAATTGACGTCAAACAAAAGGCCGGATTTCTTTGTTTTGATCTCACTAACAACTTCATCAGAGACAGGAATAATTCGAACTTTTCCGTTTTTAGTTTTGTTAAACGTCACGCGATTATTGATGATGTGTTCCGCGCGCAGATTTTTCGCTTCTCCCCATCTCGCCCCAGTACTGAGACAAAGTAGCGTAATCCGCCGAGCATCACCGCTTACTGCATCCAGCAATTTGGCGATTTCTTCCGTAGTGAGGTACGTCATTTCGGGTGATTTTCGTTTCAAAGAGGGGAGGGCGCGGAGTGGATTTTCTCCGTGAAATTCTCCGGCATTTGCCAGGAGTGTAAACATTCCTCCGAGATCCGACTCATCACGCCGAACAGTAGACTCTTTTACTCCCAAGGATAAACGGGAGCTTCGATAAGCTGCCATGAAACGAGCATTAATCTGGCTAACCCTTGGATCATTCATTTCTTTGATGATTTTTTTCAATCTGGTTAGAACGCCGTTAGCATATGGCTTATTGCGTCCACCCAATTCCCACCATAACGGAAGCAGATCTGAGAGATGA
This sequence comes from Escherichia sp. KS167_9B, assembly GCF_030295215.1. Taxonomy (NCBI): domain Bacteria; kingdom Pseudomonadati; phylum Pseudomonadota; class Gammaproteobacteria; order Enterobacterales; family Enterobacteriaceae; genus Escherichia; species Escherichia sp. KS167_9B. The sequence continues at coordinate 3,217,028 of NZ_AP025754.1, read as the reverse complement.
CGTTGCTCTGTTGGCTTTTCAAGCCATTCCTTATCGTGCATGTGGCTGAGAACATAGCGCTCAAAGGCCACTGCATCTGCCTTTTTCTTAAAAATCCGCTGAATCCGACGTCCACTTCGGCCACGCGGTCTAACATCCACTTTATACCGTCCACCATCGAGTGCTTTAATTGCCATTGGCAAGCCCTCCGGTGAAACGAGGAAAGACATTTCCAGTTTGTAAAACGTAAGAATAATAAAGGGTTAACCAATTTTCCTTTCGGATGGGGGTAAATCCGTTGGTTCTTGCCCATAGTGTGCGAGAGCCGGAGCTATCTGCCCGGATTCAGGCGCAATTTTTCCAGTCATAAACCACAACGCATATTTCTCAAATCTGGGGTTGTTTAGTATTTGCTCAATTACTTCAGCATTAGGGATAGTTTTACCGCTTTCATATCTCCACAGAGCATCACGGTTTAAACCAAGCATTTTTGCTGTATCCGGGAGGCTAGTAAGTCTCTCGCTTTCACGCATGATTTTTATGCGCTCTCCAATAGTCATACGCATGTTGCAATTCTCCAACGTCTGTATTAATGTTTATACAAATGAGTTTGATTTGGGGCATCCGTCGCAAGAAATACCCCAAACAGGGAGATTATCACATGAATGAAGAACTATTGAGGGCATTGTTTAAGATCCCAGACCCCATCACCGTCGATGAGTTTTCCCGCCGCACAGGTAAGACCGAATCAGCCGTAAGAAAGTTGGTAGAGCGTCGACTCATCCCTCTAACTACTGAGCGCGAGGTTTTAGGCGAGGAAGGGAGTTCGCGCCGTCTTCTCATCCTTTGGAATGAGTGGCTCGAAATGGTCTATGACGCAACGAAACAGCTTCCTCCTGAGCGTAAAGATTGGCGCAATCACTGGCTTAAGAAAGCCAAGAAGCTGGCGGAAGATTTGGGATTAGGCTTTCTTAATTTTGCTGCATGAGATGCAGGGAGTTTTGATATGAAACAGCAACGTAATTCACGCTTTCGTAATGGTGCTGAACGCCACGCTAATCGTTTCGCTACCAGTGCATCACGCAGCAACATCCGCTACAGCCTGAGCGAAACACACGCAACGCCGGATGGCTACCCAGTAAAACAAATCGGCGAGCACGCCTGGTTGATTGAGAAAGCTGGAATCGTGGTCCACAAATGCCCACGCAATCCGTTTACCGGAAACCGCATTTTTGCACTGAGCAGCGGCGACAATCAGTTCGGGCAGGATTTCACATTATACGAAGCACTTCGCACGGTTGATCGTCTGCTTCGCGGACAAAGTTTTATTAAACAGGTTGATTTATAACAGGTGATTTATGACCAAAGAGTATGCACAAGGTGTATTTATCCGTTTTATTGATTTTCGCGGTGAACTGTTATTACGTGCATCAGCTATTGATGCTGTAGCCCAGGCAGAAAAAAAAGCAGTTACTCACGTTTATGCGAACAACGCACAACTGATCGTGGAGCTTCCGTACCAGACCGTTCGCGAAGCCATTAACGAAGCTGAAAAAGCGCGCCAGGCTAATAGCGATGAACCCTATATCGAAATTATTTGTATGGATTCAGAAGCTGAAATTAAAAAAGCAGATTAAAGGGCGTTGTGATGGGCAAAGAATATAAAACTCTCATTAACAAAGCACTTGAGCGTTTTTATTTTCGCTTAAGCGCATCAGGCGCTCATGCTGAACGTGCAGCCCGTGACTCATTGACCAGGGCAATCCGGAGTCTGTATGACGTGGCTTTTTACGCTGATGATCTGGATGCACTTAACGAACTTTCCGAGCTGATCTGTGCCGCAGAATGCGGGGAACATATTGAACCGTATAAGCTGGGGAATATTGCATGAGTATATTTATCTCATGGCTTGTTCTGATTATTTCGGTGGCCTGCGCCATTGGGATTATGCGAATTATTCATTCAGTAAAAAAGATTGAACGCTTTTTCACTGGCGAATAACAGAGCAAATAAAACCACAGGTTAAATAAGAAAATGTAAAAACAATCCGCATTCGCGGAGGTATTCGCACACGCCAAGGAGGCGTAATGGCAATTAAGCATTTTCCTGTCGTTCGTTTTACCTCCAGAGGACGTGAATACGAAGTCGACGAACGCCTGATTACCACAATCGACAAACACCGTTCAGAAAAGGATGCACATCACATCTATCTCACTGACGGCACTTACTTCTGCGCCACGAATGTGGTGCGGGTGAACCTTATCCGACAGGTACAGGAGTCACGCAGATGACCATTCTGGACTATATCGCCGCCAATCCGGGGTGTAGCGGTGGAGAAATCGCCGCAGCACTGAATACCCCAACCACAGCCATTAATGCGGAGTTACGCCGACTCTGGCGCAGCGGTTCAGTCATAAGAAAAGAACGCAAAACAGGCGGTCGCTTTTCTTACCAGATAAACCCGATGCCGTTCGGGTGCGGCAATCCACTTACCAACATGTTTAACCAGCTACTGAAGGAAGCCAGAGCATGAGCGCCATCAACCACCAGGAATTACGCGAACTGGCGATTGACCTGCAACGAATGGCAACGCATCAAAAATTACTGGCGTTTCGTGCAATGCTCTCGCCGTCTGCCGTGCTGGCACTGCTGGATGAGCTGGAGCACGCCAGAACCATGTCTCCAGCCATTCGCCTGGCGCTCCATCATGAAATCGCTGATTTCTGCGCACCACTGGGTTCGCCCGGTGAACCAGAAACGCCGGAAGCAATGCAACGAGAGCTACTGCAACGCATCGACAAGGTTTTTGATTTCTTCCTTAACCAGTAAAGGACCTCGATATGAACAAAAAGACCTGGTTTCGCGCATACATGTGGGCGCTGGTATGCGTCCTCGTTTCTCTCATTCTGTATGCAGGACTACTCCCCCGAATGATTTCATCAGACAGCTCCTTCCTGGTATTGCTGGGCATTTTCATTGCCATGCTGTACCCGGCAGGCGTTGTTCGCCTTTTCAGTAAGTACATCAAGGAAATCAAACAATGAAGAAATTCAAACTCTTTCAGATTCTCCCGCTTTTTGCTGCCATCCTGCTGGTTGGTTGCGATCGCGTTGAGCCAGGTAATGTGGGCATCAAAGTCAACAAACTGGGCGACGACAAAGGCGTCGGTGAAGTGGTTGGCGTTGGCCGCTACTGGACAGGCTGGAATACAGAGGTTTACATCTTCCCAACCTTCAAACAAATGAAGACCTACGATGAGCCGTTCAGCTTTCAGATGAGTGACGGCACAACCATCGGCTATCACATCGGTGTGGCCTACAAGGTTGATCCATCCAAAGTTACTACAGTGTTTCAGACCTACCGCAAAGGCGTGGATGACATTACCGACACTGACCTGCGCCAGAAGATCGCCGACGCACTCAACCGACTGGCCAGCAAAATGACCACCGATAAATTTATCGACGGTGGCAAGTCTGAACTGCTGGATTCAGCACTTAAAGACATTCAGGCAGAAATGACACCTATCGGCATTCAGGTAATGAGCCTCTCTTATGTCGGTAAACCGGAATACCCACCAACCGTTATCGACAGCATTAATGCCAAAGTCACGGCAAACCAGAAAACTCTGCAACGCGAACAGGAAGTCAAGCAGCGCGAAGCAGAAGCCAACATGCTACGCGCAGAAGCAGCCGGACAGGCTGATGCCATTCGCACAAAAGCCCAGGCTGAAGCCGACGCCATTCGTTTGCGCGGTGAAGCTCTGCGCCAGAACCCCGGCGTTATGGAGCTGGAAGCTATCAACAAATGGAACGGCACGCTGCCGCAATACATGACCAGTAATACCGCTGTTCCGTTTGTTCCGGTGAAGTAATTAAACCCGGCCAGTGGAAACCGCTGGCCGGAGCAGCATCAGGATTTTTTAGTATGCCGTTCTCACAAAAAAACCGCTTGCCATGCCGCAATCAGTCAGGTTACATTTCCGCTGCACCTCATAAAACGGGTGCCGGGATTGGAACCCCGCAGACTACAAGAGCGCACAACCGCGCCAGCGGTTTTTTTGTGCGTACTGTATTGCCACGTCTTTTTCGCACACGAATTATGGTGGGGCGTACGGGGCCGATTTCGGTCGGGCCGGGATCTCTTGTAGCCGGTAGTTCCAACCCTGTACGTCTCACCACCCCGAGCTTGGAACCTCTGGATGGTGAGTTTTCACAACTTACTACAAGAGGCCACATATCATGGCAAACCGCAAACAGCACCGCGCTATCGCGGAGCGTCGTCACATCCAGACTGAAATCAACCGCAGACTTTCCCGCGCATTCCGCGTCGCTAAAATCATGCACATCAATATGCTGCATGAGCGTAGCTGCGAACTTTCAAACCTCTACTCATCCGCTGTTTTCAGCTATCTGGCGGATGATCTGCGCGAGCTTCAGCAGCTCATCCAGCAGCAAAACAAACTCCATTAATTCCTGTTCCGGGCCTTTCCTGCACCTTGCGGCGGGAGGCCTTCGCACATCTGTAGTAAAGAGAATTGCAGCATGATTGACGCTCATGACTTCACAAGATGGGTGCGCACACAGGACACCCGTCTGGCTCCCGTTCTTCAGGGATTATTTGATCTTTACATCCGTGGTCGTGACAACAGAGCACGCACTACAAAACCGGAGAATGCGGACACCCTTTATTTCACAGTAGACGACTGCTACCGCGTGGACTTCACACCACACGGGCTGGCGTTGCACTGCCTGACACCACACGGCGAATCACTGCTGGCGTATTACGACTCCCCGGCCTCCGTATTCGCGGCAATGCTGGCGCATCGCACTGCTGGCGGGTGTGCCTCGCTGAGTGAATACACCGCTGAATTTAACCGCCTTTCCGCCATCTTCTCGCAGGAGTGGCAGCGCGTGACGGGATACCAGCCATGAGCGAGTTTGCATGGAGCTGGAATGAACCACGGCCAGCCATTGATCCGGCCAGGTTTACGGAGCGCAGGCAGGAAACTGAAACCGACCTGCAACGCGCCATCCGTTACTACCTTGAGGCAGACAAAAGGGCACAGGAAGAACAGGAAGCGAAGGAAGAAGCCTTTTTCGCACAATCCGCCATGGGTAAAAAACTCATGGCATCCCTTGAGGAAGCCGGACAGCGTGAAAAGCTGGCACAGAGCATCATCAGTAAGCGCCGGGCAACAGAACAAGACCCAGTAGCCCGTGCCTTTGCCACACTAAAGGCACTACCTGTTTATCTGCGTGAACCACTGAGCCGCCACCTCTCTTTCCTGCGCAAAAAACAGGAAGCCGATCGCCAGAAAGGCAAAAAGAGCTGGCAGGCTGAACGCTATGCACGCGGAACCCTGCGCAAAATATTCGAACGTCTGGATCGCACTGACGGACGCTGGCTGACACCGGGTTATCGCTCCCTTGCCGGGCGCGAACGCCTGGACGATTTGCTTTACCTGCCGCAGCTCAACAAGCACCAGATACAGACGCTGGCCACCATGACCGCGGCGATGTTCAGCAGCACCTTCGAAACACTCTGCGATGGCTTTGGTGCCAGAGATGGCGAGCTGACCATGGATGTAATGTTGAAGGCTTACCGGATGCTGGCTCGTATCGCATTACGCCTGCACATCATGCCGCCACATTACGAAGCCCTGAACAAGAGCGAACCGGATACGGAACTGCTGCCGGGTGCAATCCTTCGCCTGACCTGTGCGGACTGGTGGAAACGCAAACTGTGGCTGTTACGTTGCGAGTGGAGAGAAGAACAACTCCGCGCCGCCTGTCTGGTTTCCAGAAAAACATCGCCTTATCTGAGCCAGGACGCGTTAAGCGAGTTTCGCGCACAGCGCGAGAAAACACGCGATTTCCTGAAAAGTTTCATGCTGGAAAACGAAGACGGGTTCACGATTGATCTCGAGACAGTGTATTACGCGGGAGTAAGTAACCCGGTTCACCGTAAGGCAGAAATGATGGCCACCATGAAGGGGCTGGAACTTCTGGCCGAAGCCCGTGGTGACAAAGCGGTGTTTCTGACTGTCACCTGCCCGTCAAAATACCACGCAACAACGGAGAACGGTCATCCGAATCCCAAATGGAACGGGGCCACCATGCGCGACTCCAGCGATTACCTGGTTAACACGTTTTTTGCGGCGGTCCGCAAGAAACTGAACCGCGACGGCCTGCGCTGGTATGGCATCCGCACGGTGGAGCCTCACCATGACGGCACCGTGCACTGGCATATGATGGTCTTTGCCCATCCGGAAGAAATCGACACCATTGTGTCCCACACCCGCGATATTGCCATTCAGGAAGATCGTCACGAGCTGGGCGATGATATTACTCCGCGCTTTAAGGCGGAGTATGTAGACGGCTCAAAAGGCACGCCAACCAGCTACATCGCCACCTACATCGGAAAGAACCTGGACAGCCGCGCCGTGGATGGCATCGACCCGAAAACGGGCAAGCCACGCGTTGACCACGAAACAGGAAAATCAATGGCCGAGAGCGTGGAGCGCGCCATCGGCTGGGCGCGCCTTCACCGGGTCCGCCAGTTCCAGTTCTTTGGCATTCCCTCCCGTCAGGTGTGGCGTGAACTCCGCCGCCTTGCCAGCCAGATGGCACGCAACCCGGAAGGCCCGCAACGGCTGAAGGATGACGCAATGGACGCGGTTCTTGCTGCCGCTGATGCCGGATGTTTTGCCACCTACATTGAGAAACAGGGCGGCGTACTTGTTCCACGCAAAGACTACCTGATTCGCACCGCCTACGACCTCGCAGATGAGCTGAACGATTACGGTGAACAGAGCGTACAGATTTACGGGATCTGGTCGCCACTCATCGGGGAGTCTTCCCGCGTATGTACACATCCGGATAACTGGAAGCTGGTAAGACGCAAACCGGAAGCGGAAGACAGCGCCCGCGAAAATGGTTTTGACCTTCAGGGCGGCCCTGCCGCCCCTTGGACTCGTGGCAATAACTGTCCCCGTGTACAGGAAACGGACAACAACGGGACAGAACAGCCGGAAGAACGGCCAGCACCGTGGCCGCAGCTCCCTGACGGCGTTGAAGTGAACGAATGGATGCGCTCACTGAAACGGCACGAACGCCGGGCGCTGATGCGTTCGCTTCGTGACAAACAGGCAAAAAACAGCAGTGATGAAATGCAGAGCTGGACACAGAGCCGCAAACAGCAGCGGCCTTTGCCTGATAACCACGAATTACTCGCTAAAGAATGGCGGGAGTCTGCTGAATCTCTCGGCCTGCATATCGGTGAACAACAGATGCAGCACCTGTTACGGGGCGGCAGTCTGTACGTTGACGGCAGCATCATTGCACCGCAGGGATTTGAAATTGTACGCAAACCGGATACCCGCCCGGACAGCCGAATCACGCAGCTCTGGCAACGCCTGAGCCGTAATCACGGCGTAAGCAGCACGGAGATCCGCCATAACCCTGTCGCCAGCTATCTGGAACAGCTGGGGGCATCAGACCCCGAAGCCGCCGCACGCCTGGCATCCACACTTCAGCAGGACCAGAACACCATGAAAACACCCGTTACCGTGCTTTCTGACATGCTGCGCGCCATCCGCGACGCAGAGCACGCACAGAGAATCAGTGAAACCACTGAACGCGCCCGCCGCAAAGCAGACCTGCTGCGGGGTGGCCTGACCAGTGGAAACAAAAAACAGACAGAAACGGGACTCACGAATCCCGTAAATGAGCAAAAAACGCGCAGCGATATATGAAGCGCGCACAAAACAGGCAAAAACGGGATTTCAGAATCCCGTAAACGATTAATTAATCAACATAAGGAAAAGCGACATGAAAATTTGTATCGACGACGGCTCCACCAACATCAAGCTGGCATGGACTGAGAACGGCGAACGCCGCAACGCCATCAGCCCGAACAGCTTCAAGTCGGAATGGTCTGCGCCGTTCGGTGGCACGCAGCCCGCGAACTACATGCTTGATGGCGTGCGCTATGGTTTTGATCCGGTCAGCGATCGCTTTGTCCAGACGACCGACACGCAATACCAATACAGCGATGTGAATGTCATTGCCATTCATCACGCGCTGGTCAAATCAGGCATCACACCACAGGAGGTGGATGTGGTTGTCACCCTGCCACTGAGCGAGTATTTCGACACAAACGCACAGCCGGACATGGCCAACATCAACCGCAAAAAAGCGAACGTTATGCGCCCGGTGGAGTACCAGAACGGCGAAGCATTCACTATCCGTAACGTGCGGGTTATGCCTGAATCCATTCCGGCTGGCTTTAAGGCACTGGCTGACATGAGTCCGTTTGAATCCCTGCTGATTGTGGATTTGGGCGGAACCACGCTGGATGTGGCAAAGGTTCAGGGGCAACTGGCAGGTATCAGCCAGGTGTTTTGCGATCCACACGTAGGCGTTTCTCTGATGGCCGATGCCGTACTGTCGGTGATGGCCACTAACGGTATGCGCACCAGTCACCACATCGCCAATACCATTATCGAACATCGCCATGATGAAGCCTGGCTGCGCCAGCACATCCACAATGACGCGCATTACGCCAGCCTGATGGCGGTTATTCGTGAAAAGGAAGAAACACTGAAACAACGCGTGATCCGCGCGCTGGCGGTTTTTTCGGGTTACGGGCGGGTGATGGTTGTCGGTGGAGGGGCGGAGATTGTGGCACCCGCTATCCGCGAAGCCTGCGGAGTTAATGCGACTTTCATCGCGGACGGGGTGCCACAGTTTGCTCTGGTTAATGGGCTGTACGCAATGGACAAGGAGTAAACCAATGACGACACCAACCAGACGGATAAGTTTCTATCTGAAGCCTGCGGCCGTCAAGAACGAAAGCGAAGCATGCGCCTGGCTGGATAGCCTTACACCAGAAGCCCGCAAAAGCGGCCAACGCGTGGCTTTTCTGGCCGGGCTGGCACTTCTGAAAATGAATCCAGCAGAGGCTTACCGACTGGCTGCATGGGCTGACGATGAGGCGTTATCAGTGACACAAACCAGGACAGAACGCCCCGTGTCACAGCCAGTACCAACCGCACAGATAACCAGTCAGATGGCAGGGAATATCCGGGCATTATTTCCTGAATGACGAATTTGACGACTTTTAATTTTATCGGGGCGCACTGTCGCCCCGCACGAGGAAAACACGATGAAAAAATACGAATACATGCTAATGAAAGAAGCACTGCGGGCTGGTCTGGCTCCTTGTCCTGTATCCGTAGAAGCTGTTGTTGGGAACACGATTTTCCGAACGCTGCGAAATCGCGTATCCGTGAAGATGATTCACCAACCACCCAAATCTACCAGCATGATCTATCTGCCGCTGCCCGAGGCTATCAAACTTATGCGTTCGCTGAAATTTGCGATTTGGATGCAGACACAACTCAACAAGGCGGTGCAAAACACCTTCGTTAAGAAACTGATGCCGGAGCTTGCTGCCAGATGTGCAAAATGTACCAGACCCGCACTTCAATTTGATCTGTCATTGATTCAACAAGCTACGGAGGCAGAACTGTACCGCCTGTCACCTCTCCATGATGCTCACACGGAAGCCTCAGAAATGTTCCGGCTCATGTTTCAATTTAATTTTGCCGTTCGACGCACACGCGTTCAGGTCAATCGCATGATGCAGGCGCAGGAAGAGCTGACGCAACACAAAGGAGGCAACCAGTGAGCAAGATTGACTATCAGGCATTACGCGAACGTTATTCACCTGCGCCAGTACCGAAATGCCCTATTTGCGGCGAGGAAATGTCAATTCAGCGAATATCTGGAGCACAGGTTGTTTATGCCTGCTCCGGTTATGGTGATGATGGAGATTTCAAAATTGGTCGAACTCTTGCCGACGAACATTATGAAAAATCACGCGTAACAGTGTTGGATGTCGGGGATCCTGAAGTATTGGCGCTACTTGATTGGCTGGAAACTAAAGACAACCGAATCGCTGAACTGGAAAAAATCGCCACTGACTATGCACTTAAATTCCAGAAAGCACAGGACGCATTAAAGCATGCCGCTTTGCTGCATAGCCGGACGGCGCAACAAACCAATAATTTTGCAGTATCGCTTCCGGACATAAGCGAATATTTCATTAATGACGTATTTCAGCCCTTGCGATACGAGCGGGATGTTGAAAGAGCCATCATAAAGGCTGGCGGAAAGGCATTGTGGCAGGAGAAACACGAGGACAGAACGCACCAGTCCTGCGATGTAAATCGTGGATGGTGTAGCCCACTGACGACAGATAAAAATAACACCTGATCCCCCTCAAACCAGGGCGATAATCGCGCATCGCCCTGCTGCACAATAGTGCACAAATTTGCACAATTTTTTTGAACAACTTTTTACCCTTCCGGCCCGCATGGCGGCTGGATCCGTCAAGGATCCGTGCGTGCACAAAAAAACGCGTTTTTTCTGCGCGCAGGTGACGGGGGAACAGCCCGCGTTTCAGGGGGTAAATAGCGTTCCCTTAACGATGTCGCAGCGACACGACAGAATGGCCGTATTTCTCACGCTGAGCGTGAAAAATACGTGAGGGATTCTGGTTTGATGGGGTGAAAGGTAAGGCCGTCAAAATCGCACTGAGGCGGCGAGAACATGCAGTCAGCGCAGTGGGATTGCGTAAGAGTCTGACCGTCGATGATGGCAATAAGCAGGAAAGCGTCGTGAAATTATCTGACTGATACAGGAGCTGGAGAGTCGGGGCATAAATTTTTTATGCCCCGGCGAAGCAGCAGACAAGCGAAGCGCGTCAGGATGTGGGCTGGGTATCTAACAGTGCGTAAGGGTTAAAGCGGATCACCTCTTCGCCAAGCCAGTCATTGATGTGCTTCATAGCCTCCATGACGGGCATCAGCTCGTTAATTGCGTAAACCCGCGCGGCCTTCTCCACATCACCAAACGCACTTTTTTCGCCCGGCATCGCCCCCATCAGTTGCGGCGGAACGCGGTGCGCAGCCAGCACATCATCACGGGATGCCGCCTTAACATTCATGAACTCATCCTTTGCGGTGATCTGCTGGAACGGCAAAATTTGCACCCCCTCTTTGCCCCCGTTGGGCGCATGAATGAGCACGTTTTTAAACGCACCACCACCACGCGCACCCTGTAGCGTTTCTTTCAGGGAGTCCATGCTTTCGCGGTTTACCTGCGCTGCACCGATGTAGATGATGCACCCGGCGTGGGATCCGTTGTCGTAATACAGTTTTCTGAACATGTCCGCCGAATGAGACAGGCTGGCCGAGAGTAATGCGCCGAGATATTCCGGCATGCCGTAGATTTCCTGGTTAATGTCAGGATTCATCAGGTGGCACACTTTGCCAGGGCGAAACTGAAACGCGTCCTTACCATCCTGCACATACCACCATGATTCAAGATCGCTTCCGCGTCGCATGTATTTCGCCAGGGCGTGCCGTAATTTAAGCGGTTCGCCGAGCATATTGCTTCGAAGCTCAAGGAATGCGTTACCGAACACAAACCAGTCCAGCGCCAGCGCCGAGAAATCCTGCCGGGAAAGCAGCGGGTGCGGGATGTAGCAACCGAGTAATACATTGCGCTTAAAGTAAAGCGCAGACTGATGCCAGGACGTTTGCCGGGCGGCTCTTGCCAGACCGTACCAGTCCACCGGGGTTTCATACCACCGCCCGTTATCAGCACAGTACATATTGTCCAGCAAATCATGCCCGGTCAGGCGATAAGGACCATCAAAAGTGAATGCACTGAGCGACGATTCTTTCCTGAGCGCATCAGCGAGATCAATGCGTGAACTCATGCGCACTTTTTTATTTTTTCTGCTCATCAGAACTCCATAACCGTGAAACGCTCGTTTTCTCCTTCGCCGCCAATTGGTTCGTTAATGACAGCAAGCATGGTTGCCCACGCAAGGTCGCCGTGGCTGATCCCCCTCGCGCGGTCCGTTTCGTAAGTGATAAAGCCGCCCGGTGTTTTCACCTTACGCACGGCGTTAAAGGCCGCGACCAGCTCGCGTTCGGCGCGATCGTATTCCCATCGCCCGGCACGCATTATTTGCAGCATTTTCAGTACCAGCGACCGTTTTGATGACAGCGTGAAGGTGTACGGAATAGCGGCAGGGAAAAACCGTTTCACTATCTGATAAACAGCCTCCCCGTTCCCGCCCGTCACATCAATGCCGATGTGTTCCACGTTGTAGCGACACGTGAACTCTTCAATGACTCTGGCCTGTTCTTCAAACTCCAGCCCCTGAACGCGTCGCGTCTCCACCGTTCGAAAACGGCCACCAGGAACAGCCGGAGGAACCACCACGGACACAGCGCCGCTGTCGCCGTTGCCACTGCTGCCGTTTGCGTCATACCCAATCCATACCGGACGATTCCCCATCGGGCGGGGAGCAAAAGGTTTCCAGTCTTTCCAGTCGTCGTATCCATCAACACCGCAGCCAATCAGGATATTCAGGTTAAATGCCGATTCCCCTTCGCGGACAAACTCACACATATAGAGATTGCGGAACTCGTCTTCGGTGTTTTCATCACGAATTTCATCAATATCGGTGTGTTTCCAGCCGTGATTAACCACATCTTCCAGCGTGACAATTTGCCGCCACGTCCGGTCGGGGCAGATAAGCCCGTTATGCAGCGTTTTCCAGTCCACAGAAAAACGCTGGCGTTTATGCGCGGCCTTTTTCTCGTTCCAGCGGTCGCCGTTCCAGTAGACGTATGCCTCGTGCGTTTCGGTGGATGGCGTGGAGAAGTAGGTGCGTCGCAGCCCGCTGAGGGTTGCCATAGCGCCAGCCACCTTGCGCAGTTCAGCAAAGCGACTGACCCAGAAAAATTCATCAAAATAAAAATTGCCTGTGTAGGACTGTGCCGTCGCAGCAGAAGTACCGAGAAAATGCAGTTCTGCGCCGTTGGAGAGGATGATTTTATCGCCCCCTTTCAGCTCCACATCAACTTCAGCCGCGGCCTTCTGAATAATGCTTTTAAACTGGAACGCCTGACGACGCGACGCAGACAAAAAAATCTGGTTACGCTGGTAAGGTTGCGCCACATCGTCACGCAGCGCCATCAGCAGTGCTTCCTGTGCAAAATACCAGGTCGCCCCAATCTGTCGGGATTTCAGGATCATCCTGTTACGTATCCCGGCTTCCCTGCAAAGGGTCAGGGAGTCAAACCAACCCCGCTGATGCCACTCCAGCCTGCTGATGATTTTTTCCCGCAGTGCGGCAATCTGTTCCGGCGTGAAATGATTTTTGAGTTTTTTCGCCCGGCCTTTCTTTCCTGTGGCCGCCGCATCCGGCTGGCCATCATGCAGTTTTTTAAGCTGCCGGGTCAGCAGGTCTATTTCCTTGAAGTCACCACCTGTTTTATTCTGTTTTTCAGTGAGCTGGATGAGGCGCGCATCGATGGACTGCGTGACACGCTGCACGGGTGGCGTTTCATCCCACTGGTCGCGTTTTTTCCACGCATAAATCGTGTTCGGGTTTATTCCCATCAGACGTGATATTTCTGCGGGCGGATAACCCTGCCAGTAAAGTTGACGCGCACGCTGGCGCACAAAAGCGTCCTGAATCATTGCTCCCCCTGAGTAATTACAGGAAGATTACCCGCGCGCGAAACCGTTCTCCTTAACCCCCTGTTCTGGCCGTTTTCTTACAACAAAAGCCCTTTGTATCAGCCTGTTACGCTTTGCCATCATGACTGAAGAACCAGTCAGAGGGGCAAAAACTATGGCTAATGAAAAAAAGACATCCCGCAAAAAGTTTCGCGTGGCTGTCTCCGGATCAACTGTTGATGGACGCGAAATCAGTCCGGTACATCTGCGTGAAGCTGCCGAGAACTTCAACCCGGATGTTTACGCTGCCCGCGTGAACGTTGAGCACTATCTCTCGCCATGCCCGTCAAGCGAATTTTCCGCAATGGGCGATGTCACCGCGCTGAGTACGGAAGATATTACGGAAGGCCCGCTGGCCGGACGTACTGCGCTGTATGCAGAAATCGAACCGACCGAGCGCATGAAGCAGCTTGTCGCTGACGGCAAGAAAATCTATTCCAGTATCGAACTGCACCCGCAGTTCTCCGTTAACGGGCGCGCCTATCTGGTCGGGCTGGCGATGACCGACACCCCGGCAAGCCTGGGCACTGAGCGCCTGAAATTCACGGCACAGCAACGTCAGGCAGTGATGACGTTCAACAGTATCCAGGGTGAAGCACCGCTTATCTCCGAAGCCATCGAGTCTGAAATCATCGAAATGGCAGAACAACGCCAGGAAGAAGGCACCCAGTGGTTTAACCGCGTAATGGGAATTATTGGCCGTGGCCGCAAAGCGGATGACGCCAGTTTTTCCCGTATTCAGGAAGCGGTGGAAGGCGTCGCAACGTCACAGGCCGACATTATCGACCGTTTTAATGTGCTGGAAACCCGCCATCAGCAGGACCGCCAGAAAATTACGTCACTGACCACAGAGCTGGCAGCACTGAAGGAAAAACTGCGCACGCAGGACGGCGATCCGCAGAACCGGTTCACCGCAACGGGCGCAGCCTCCGACCAGCTGGCTGACTTCTGATAAGACAAAGGAGCAAATTTTTTATGAATCTGGTGATGTCAGATATTACCCGCAACAAGCTGGGTTGCTATATGGCGCAGCAGGCGTCGCTTAATAATATCCCGGTTTCCGCACTGGTATCGCGATTTACCGTGGAACCCTCGGTGCAGCAGCGTTTTGAAAACGCCTCAAAGGAAAGCACCGAATTTACAAAAAGAATTAACGTGATCGGCGTGACCGACCAGAAAGGCGAAAAAATCCTCCTGGACACCACCGGGCCAATTGCACGCACGAATACCAGTTATGACGGCACAAAACGCCGTAACCCGAATAACGTGGTTGATCTGAAAAACCGCAAATATCAGTGTGAACAGGTGAACTACGACACGTTTATTTCGTATCCGCAGCTTGATGCCTGGTCGGCACACCCTGATTTTCAGTCCCGCATCAGCGCACAGATTGCCCGACAGGTGGCGCTTGACCGCATCATGATCGGTTTCAACGGCACGTCTCACGCGGATGAGTCCAACTTCAGCACCAACAAGCTGCTTCAGGACGTTAACGTGGGCTGGCTGGAGCACATCAGAACCGACGCCAGCGAACGCGTTATGAATGACGTGACGCTGACCTCCCGCAACATGGACAACACCGTGGCACACGCGGGTAAGTATGCGAACGCTGATGCACTGGTACAGGACGCGCGTTCATCCCTGCTGGATGAATGGCACAAGGAAGCTGACGACCTCGTGGTGATTATGGGGCGCAACCTGTTTAACTCGCTGCGTCTGCCCGTGCTGAACAGCATCAGCGGCCAGAATCCTAATGCGGAATTACTCGCCGGGCAGCTCATTCTGTCATCGCGCACCATTGGCGGGCTGGGCGTGTTCCTTGCGCCGTTCTTCCCGGATTCAACGATGCTGATCACCTCATTCAACAACCTGTCAATTTACTGGCAGAAAGGTTCAATGCGTCGTCTGATGAAAGACGAACCGGAATACAACCGCATCGCCACCTACCAGTCCATCAATGACGCTTATGTCGTTGAAGACTATGGCAAGTGCGCGATGGTCACTGGCCTGAAGTTCGCCGACAGCTAATCAACTCACGGCGGGCATCATGCCCGCCTGTAACGGAGAGAAAAAATGATTACTCCTGCACAGCAACACTGGCAGAACGTGATGGCACAGCGCGCAGGCCGGGCGAATGAAGGCGTGGACCACGCCGCGCGTACCGCGCATGAAGAGGTGCTGTATCGTCTGCGTCTGGCACAGGCCCGGCTTAAGGGCGTACAGGCCAGAAGCGCGAAAGCCGCCATCAAAAAAGAGTTGTTGCCGGATTTTTCCGGCTGGATTGAGGGAACGCTGGAGGCTGACGGCGGGCAGCAGGATGAAGTGATTGCCACGCTGATGGTGTGGGCGATTGACTGCGGCGATCTTCCGCTGGCGTTGCGTATTGGTGCGTATGTGGTCCGTCATAACCTCATTATGCCGGATAACTTTGGCCGTACTGCTGCCACAGTGCTGACCGAAGAAATCTGCAACCCGGTACTGACGCAGGCCGGGGCGGATGCCGACGCGGATTTGTCCGCCTTTATCGAACCACTGGACACCCTCCGGAAGATTGTCACCGACCAGGACATGCCGGACGAAGTACGCGCCAAATTATGCAAGGCGTGCGCCTTTGCCCGTCGTGGTCTGACCGATGCAGACAACATGGCCTTATCACTGAAGCTGCTGCGCGAAGCGATGCACCTGAACCCGAACGCAGGTGTGAAACGCGAGATTGCAACCCTTTCCCGCGCCCTGAAAAAAGCCGATTCCGCAGCCGAACCAGAAGACGCCAGCGCACAGCAGGCGCAGGACGAAAGCAGCAAAAGTAAAAAGACAACGCGGAAGCCTGCAACACGAAAAACCACCGCGACGCAGAAGGCGAAGCGCGGTTAACGACTGACCCCGTCAGCGGGCGGCGTGCGCGGTGTTCCGGTTTGACTCCGTGACCGTTTACACCGCGCACCCACCGCCCGATTTTTTTCAGGAGTGAACCCCATGAGTATGGTTGCCAGAACTGAACCCAGACCCGCAGAGGACGACATCACCGATACCGATGATGGCGATACCCGCATTTCAGCGGGTGCATTCTGGCCGGATATTGTGCTGCGCGAGCTGCGTCTGGCGGTACGACTGCCGGGCCGCGTGACCACCTCCCGCCTGCTGCATACTGCCACCGGGGCTGTGGCACACGTTACCCGCGAGCTGGAAACATGGCAGCAGGAACAGCAGGCAGCTGGCCATCAGACGCTGGCCGATGTTCCGGCACCCGTAATTAACGGAGAAAGCGTCAATCTCTGGCACTGGCGCAATGCTGTTTATACCGCCACGCGCGCCCTGATTCTGGAGCGTTATCGTGATGCAGACACAACGGACAAGGGCGACCGCCGGGCGGACGCTCTGGATATACAGACATCGGATTTGTGGCGTGATGTGAGCTGGGCCATCTCTGACATTCTGTGCCGCCCGCGAATCTTTGCGGAGCTGTGCTGATGAAAGTGAAGGCACTGGAAGGCGACACCGTGGATTCGCTCTGTTTCCGGTACTACGGCACGACGCAGGGCGTCACCGAAAAGGTGCTGGATGCCAACCCCGGACTCTGTCAGCAGGTATTTCTGGACGCCGGGCAGGAAGTTGAGATGCCGGAGCCGGAGAAGAAGAAACGAGAAATGATTCAGTTGTGGGGGGAGTAGCAGTGAGCACCATTCAAACAGGGATCACAGAGCAGGTTATTGCATGGCTCTTTGACCACCTGCCAACGGTGTATGCAGTAGGCGCGGCGGTCAGCATTTCCGCGCTGATGAGTCTTTATGACGGACGAACACTGGTTCAGACCGTAACGGGATCGCTGGCGTGCGGCGTTCTTGCCATGGCCGTGGCCGGGTCGTTGCGCTTCTTCGGTTTTCCTGAAGATGCCGTGACGTTTATCGGCGCATCAATCGGTTTTATGGGGGCAGAGAAAGCACGCGACAAGGTTATTGCGGCCTTTAATCGCAGGGTGAAGGAGAAGGACGAATGAGCAACACATTTAAATTCAGCAGCCGGAGCGAAAAGAATTTGCAGGGCGTAAATCCTGATCTGGTGAAAGTGACCCGACGGGCACTGGAAATCTCGGAAGTGGATTTTGGTATCACCGAAGGGTTGCGCAGCCGTTACCGCCAGAAGCAACTTGTGGCCACAGGTAAGAGCCAGACCATGAACAGCCGCCACCTTACGGGGCATGCCGTGGATGTTGTGGCTTATATCGGCAGCCAGGTGTCATGGGAATGGCCGCTGTACGAAAAAATCGCAGCAGCATTCAGACAGGCCAGCCGGGAACTGAATATTCCGGTGGAATGGGGCGGCGACTGGAAGACCCTGAAAGACGGACCGCATTTTCAGTTACCACACGGAGCCTATCCGGCATGAAGCTCTGGCCCACGCTTGGCGTCGCTTTCCTTCTGATTGCCGGATGGGGAACATCCATGCGTCTGTCGTGGTCGCTGGGCCGGGAGAACGCCAGAAACGAAGCGCAGGCCAGCACCCTGAAAAGTACCGCCGACACCCTGAATATCATCAGCGCCGGGGTACAGGATATGCAGCAGGTGCTGGCGCAACTCCGCGTGGAAAATCAGCAACGCAATCAGGACGGAGAGGTAAGACGTGAACAGCTACGCAACGATATTGCAAAAGATGAATGCGCCCACGCTTTGCCTGACGCTCGTTTTACTGACAGGTTGCGCAGGCACGCAGAACGCGCCACGGCCAGCGCCGTCAGTCCGGCTTATACCGCAGACGCTGACCATACCGGTAATGCCTCCCCCCTTCCCTGATACTCCCACATGGGGAAATCTCGGTATATGGGGCGACCGCCTTCTGGATGCACTGGAAACCTGTAACGCGGATAAACGGGCCATTGAATTACTGGAACAGCGCAGGCTGCAACGACTGAACAACGAGGACAACAACCATGCTGAAAACTGATTCCCTGCGTGAAGCCATGACCCGTTCATGCCGATGGTGTCAGGCCAACCCGGAAAAATTCACCATTTTCGTGGAGAGCGGCAACATTGAAACGACCGGAGAAACGCCCTCGTTTGTTTACCGCTATCAGATGGTGATGTTTGTCATGGATTACGCCGGGGAGCTGGACGACCTCACGCTGCCGCTACTGGCGTGGTTATCAGAAAATCAGCCACAGTTGTTGCTCAATCCGGAGCGTAATCAGGACATCAAATTCTCCGCCGTTATCAATGACGATGACAGCGCCGATCTCCTGTTTACGCTCCCTCTGCGGGAACGCGTTCGCATCACGCGCAGCAGTCAGGGCACGCCGCAGGCAGAACACCTGCCGGAGCCAAAACCCCGCCTGCCATCTTCCGAAGGCGACTGGTCGCATGTATTCCAGGATGTGACGTGGGGTGAAAGCGATGGATAAGGCATTCACCCGCGTGGATGAAACCTTTGAGGCCATCCGCGACAGCCTGAATCAGCAGGCCATCAATAACATTGCCAGAAAGCTGGCACAGGATTTACGCCGCGCCCAGCAGGCGCGTATCCGGTCACAGAAAGCGCCGGACGGGACCGCGTGGACACCACGCAGACGCCGCGTAACCCGGATACAGGAACGCATTCGCTTTATCTGGAATAACGAAGCACGCACGCTGAAAAACTGGCATCACGACACGGGGAAATACGGGCGAACCATTACCGGGTGGGATGAGGATAAAAACAATATCCGCACGTTTTACCGGGATGACATCGACCGTTTTCTGGAAATACGCACCCGGCGCATCAACCAGGACAGCACAAAGCGCGTCCCCATGTTCGTAAAACTGCGCACCGCCCGCTACCTGAAAGCCCGTGCAGATGCTTCCGGTGTGACGGTGGGTTACAGCGGCGTGGCCGCACGTATTGCCCGCGTTCATCAGTTCGGTGAGCGCGATCAGGTTGCGCCGGGCATTTTCACCGATTACCCGGTACGTGAGCTGCTGGGTATCAGCCAGGCAGATGAGCGCCTGATTTATAACACGGTGCTGGGCCGGATTGCGGAGGCTGTACGGTGAGCGCAGAACTCATGCGACTGCTGAGCAATATCATCCGCACCGGGATCATCTCTGAAGTTGATGAGAAGTCCTGGCGCGTGCGCGTTCGCAGCGGCGAACTGGAAACAGGCTGGTTGCGCTGGAACACCACGCGCGCGGGAGCCTTCAATGTGTGGCTGCCGCCATCACCAGGCGAACAGGTGGTAATTGCCTGCATTGGCGGCAACCCGGAAACCGCCATGATAATTGGCAGCCTGTGGAGTGATGCCAGTCCAGCCCCCGGCAAAAGCCTGAAAGAAATCGTGGTCAGCGCGCCGGATGGCGCGGTGTTCCGCTACGACGCAGACGCTGGCGCACTGAGCGCCAGCGGCATGAAAACAGCCACCCTGCAGGCATCCGTCAGCGTGACACTGGATACGCCCGTCGTGGAATGCACAAACCTTCTGAGAACAGCGACGCTTGACGTCACAAAAGGGGGAAAGATGAGCGGCAATATCACGCACAGCGGCGGCGATTTCACCTCAAACGGCATCACAGTGCATACGCATAAGCACGGTGGCGTTAAAGGTGGCAGCGATTCGACAGGAGGCCCGCAGTGACAACCCGCTACACAGGAATGAACCTGGACGGAACGGGAAACCTGAACGATATGGAGCACCTGAAACAGTCAGTCAGGGACATCCTGACCACCCCGCTGGCCAGCCGGGTTATGCGACGGGAATATGGCAGCCTTGTGCCTGATTTGATTGACGAACCCATGAATAACACCACGCGTCTGCAATGCATGAGTGCTGCCGTGATTGCGCTGACACGATGGGAACCCCGCATTGCCCTGGATGCCATCGACGTTGTCTGGAAAGCGGGAGGCCGCGCCGGGGTGACACTGTCGGGCACTGTCATGCAGACCATGCAGAATGTTGAGTTAACCATCACGCTGAGGGAGTAAATCATGCCCGCCGTTGACCTTTCCCAGTTACCGGAACCCGCCATCATCGCGGAGCCTGACTTTGAAGCAATTCTGGCTGACACAAAAGCCATGATGATTGCGTCCTATCCCGCCGAACAGCGTGAAGCCGTTTCCGCCGCGCTGGAGCTGGAATCGGAACCCCTGAACGTTATCGCTCAAACCATGTCGTTTCGTGAAATGCTGTTACGCCAGCGGGTCAATGAGGGTGCACGCGCCTGCATGTTAAGCCACAGCGCCGGGACAGACCTGGACAACCTCGCGGGCAATATGAACACAAAGCGCCTGGTTATCACTCCGGCAACGGATACCACCGACGCGGTGATGGAGAGCGACACCTCGCTGAGACTGCGGGCGCAGCGGGCGTACGACGGCCTGAGTGTTGCTGGCCCGTCAGGTGCATACGAGTATTTTGCCCGCAGCGCCAGCGGTCTGGTGCGCGATGCGCGGGCTATCAGTCCGTCTCCGGCCTGTGTGACGGTTTCCATCCTGTCCACTGAAGGCGACGGCACAGCAACGGAGGCGTTGCTTAATACCGTTCGCGCCGTTCTGAATGCAGAGGATACCCGCCCGGTGGCCGATCGCCTGACCGTACAGAGCGCCAGAATCGTGACATGGCGGCTGAATGCAAAACTGTACTTTTACCCCGGCCCGGAATCCGAACCTATTCTGGCCGCGGCTGAATCGTCGTTCAGGAAGTGGCTGGCTGAACAGGGGCTTATCGGTCAGGACGTGGCGTTGTCCGCCATTGCTGCCGCACTGCATGTGCACGGTGTGCAACGCGTGGAGATAATCGAACCCACACAGAATATGGCCATCAGCGACATACAGGCGGCGCGCTGTGAGTCATTCACCATCAGCGAAGGTGGGCGTAATGAGTAATTCGTTGTTACCACCATCAGCCAGCAATTTCATGCGTTGTGCCGAAGCCGTCGGAACACGCATTACAGACATTCCGGTAGACCTCAACACGCTGTGGTCGCCGGACACCTGCCCGGTGCATCTGCTGCCTTATCTCGCCTGGGCGTTTTCCGTTGACCGCTGGGATCGCAACTGGCCGGAAGAGACAAAGCGACAGGTGATTCGTGATGCATGGCTGATACACCGACACAAAGGGACCATCAGCGCACTGCGAAGAGCCGTGGAGCCTCTCGGCTACCTGATTGAAGTAAAGGAGTGGTGGCAACTCAACGAGGAGCCGGGAACATTTCGCATTGTTGTCGGAGTACTTGATCAGGGCATCACCGATGAAATGTATCAGGAACTTGAGCGCCTTATTGCGGATGCAAAACCAGTAAGTCGCCATCTGACGGGGCTGGCGATCAGCCTGAGTGTGAACGGAAAGATTTTCGTTGGTACGGGATGCTATCACGGCGATGCCTTGACGGTTTATCCCTACACCCCGGAGTCCATTATTGTCGAAGGGGATTATTTCCCTGCCCCGGCCATTCATTTAATTGATAATCTGAGAGTAAACGCATGACAGTGAAATACTACGCCATTCTGACTAATCAGGGCGCGGCACGACTGGCTAACGCGACGATGCTCGGCAGTAAGCTGAATCTGACGCAAATGGCCGTTGGTGATGCAAATGGTGTGTTACCAACACCAGACCCTGCACAAACAAAACTGATTAACCAGAAACGCATTGCACCGCTGAATCTTCTGAGTGTTGACCCTAACAATCAGAGCCAGATTATTGCGGAGCAAATCATCCCTGAAAACGAGGGAGGATTCTGGATCCGTGAGATTGGTCTTTATGATGATGAAGGTGTACTCATTGCGGTGGCAAACTGCCCGGAAACGTACAAACCGCAGTTGCAGGAAGGCAGTGGACGCACCCAGACTATCCGCATGATTCTGGTTGTCACGAACACCGAAGCCATCACGCTGAAAATCGACCCGTCTGTAGTTCTGGCAACCCGCAAATATGTGGATGATAAAATCTCAGAGCACGAACAGTCACGACGTCACCCGGACGCCTCGCTGACCGTAAAAGGTTTTACTCAGTTAAGCAGTGCAATTAACAGTGAATCAGAAACACTGGCCGCAACACCGAAAGCGGTTAAGGCTGCATATGACCTGGCTAACGGGAAATATACCGCCCAGAACGCCACCACTACACAAAAAGGGATTGTTCAGCTCAGTAGCGCCACGAACAGCACGTCTGAAACGCTGGCAGCAACACCAAAAGCTGTTAAGGCGGTAATGGATGAAACGAACAAGAAAGCACCATTAAACAGCCCGGCACTGACCGGAACGCCAACAACACCAACAGCGCCACAGGGGAATAATAGTACCCAGATCGCAAGCACGGCTTTCGTTATGGCCGCGATTGCCGCACTTGTAGATTCGTCACCTGATGCACTGAACACGCTGAACGAACTGGCTGCGGCGCTGGGCAATGACCCGAATTTTGCGACCACCATGACTAACGCGCTTGCGGGTAAGCAACCGAAGGATGCCACCCTGACGGCGCTGGCAGAGCTTGCTACATCAGCAGATAAACTCCCATATTTTACAGGGGCAGATCGTGCCGCGTTAACCGCGTTGACAAGTGTTGGACGTGCCATTCTTGGTAAAACCAGCACTCAGGGAGTTCTTGATTACCTTGGTTTGGGGGAAGGCTCTGCACTGCCCGTTGGTGTACCCGTTCCGTGGCCCTTAGAAACACCGCCAACGGGATGGCTGAAATGCAACGGAGCAGCATTTTCTTCTGAAAAGTACCCAAAACTGGCAAAGGCTTATCCCACCAATAAATTACCGGATTTACGCGGTGAATTTATCCGTGGCTGGGATGACGGACGTGGTGTGGATGCGGGGAGAACAATATTATCCGCTCAAGGTGATGCCATACGTAATATCTATGGTGAGTTCAAGACTGTAAACACCGAAAATTATTCAATATGGGAATCAGTAGGCTCATTTAAGGGGGCAGTGGTGCCTTTGAGTCCCTCAACGAACAATAGTTATTTCTCCTTAATCAGAAGTATGGTGACTGAAAGAACAGATGGCGCTGTTTACCCAAAAGTGATTGGCCTTGATGCTTCAAGAATTGTTCCAACTGCAAACGAAAACCGCCCACGCAACATTGCGTTTAATTACATCGTAAGAGCAGCATGAAAACGTTGGTTTGGGGGAAGGCTCTGCACTGCCCGTTGGTGTACCTGTTCCATGGCCCTCAGCCACGCCGCCAACGGGGTGGCTGAAATGTAACGGCGCAGCATTTTCTTCTGAAATGTACCCCAATCTGGCAAAGACCTACCCCACCAATAAATTACCGGATTTACGGGGCGAATTTATTCGTGGCTGGGATGATGGACGTGGTGTGGACAATGGGAGGGCATTATTAAGCAGCCAAGAGGCTACAAATTTTTCTCAGCGTGCCGGAAATATAGGCGATGGTGCGGGCCACGCAATTAATTTTCATGATGGCATAGTCGGAAATCAGCCAGGATTTTCACGATTTAATTTCACCAGTAACTCTGTAGGCGATGGTATAAATTTTGTTGCTGTCAGGCCGCGAAATATCGCATTTAATTACATCGTAAGGGCAGCATGAAAACGTTGGTTTGGGGGAAGGCTCTGCACTGCCCGTTGGTGTACCCGTTCCGTGGCCCTTAGAAACACCGCCAACGGGATGGCTGAAATGCAACGGAGCAGCATTTTCTTCTGAAATGTACCCCAATCTGGCAAAGGCTTATCCCACCAATAAATTACCGGATTTACGGGGCGAATTTATTCGTGGCTGGGATGATGGGCGAGGAATTGATGCAGCACGCGCTTTATTGAGCATTCAAACCGGGATGTTGGAAAAACACCGCCATATTGTTGTAGCTAACGATGGATATGACACAAAGGATGAATGGGAGTTGGCCACGATTTTCAAAAAAACATATACACAAGGCAGGGGGCTTGATGCCACAAATACAGGAGGGAGTTTGATTCCATCACCAACGCTTCATTCACGAGGAAGTATTGGTAACACAGGTGGTAGTGAAACCCGCCCCCGCAATATTGCATTTAACTATATCGTGAGGGCGGCTTAGTTATATTCAACTGGCTGCTGCCAGTGGTATTTCCGGCAAGTTGATATCTGGTGCCATGTTTATATCCATTGCGTTCAGCGCGTCTATATAATCCAGCACGGCGTTAAGCTGGGTGGTTTCTGCCTGCGTCAACTTCCGCCCGGCCCGCAACTTCAACTGAATCAGACTTATGGAATCCATTGCCGCATCAGCCAGTGACTGGCGCTTGGTTTCTGCCGCTTCTACTGCGGCACGATGTTGTGCCTCAGTATCTGTCACCCATTTTTCACCATCCCATTTATCGTATGGTGTTGACGGGGCGATAGTGGTTGTATTTTTCGGGTAGTCACCCAGCGTCGTGATTTCTTCGGTGTTTCCCGTGTCAGTGTTATAGACGGTTTCACCACGATGATCTGGCGTATACTCCCATGAATTTAAATTCTCCGAACGGCGGATAGCATAGCCCGCTTTATGTGCGCCCGGGGCATCTAAACAGGAATTTGCCGGAATACCGACACCCGCAGCAAGATATTCAGTTGATTCGGAAATATATTCCCGTGTCTCACCATCATAGTTATAAACGACGATGTTTCCTGCCTGTACGGCAATAAGGTCATCATTTAATATCGCGTTATTCATTATGCGGTTCTCACAATATAATTGAAGGCAATATTGCGTGGGCGGGTTTCATTCCCCTCTGAGGATTCCGTTCTGTATTGACTGGTAAATCTACCGTTAATTGCACCTTGCCGGACGGCGTTATCTGTCGACAACAGACTATCCCCTCCTTTGTCATTTGGCACCAGTACCGTGTTATCCCACGCATCCCATGACCGAATATTATGATAATGACTTCCTGTTAACCACCCCTGCATGCTTAAGATGCCCCTTCCGGCATCCACCCCGCGCCCATCATCCCAGCCACGAATAAATTCGCCCCGTAAATCCGGTAATTTATTGGTGGGATAAGCCTTTGCCAGATTGGGGTACATTTCAGAAGAAAATGCTGCACCGTTACATTTCAGCCACCCTGCTGGCGGTGTGGCTGAGGGCCACGGAACAGGTACACCAACGGGCAACGCAGAGCCTTCCCCCAAACCAACGTTTTCATGCGGCTCTTACGATGTAATTAAATGCAACGTTGCGAGGGCGAGTTTCAGACGCTGCAATACCTAAACCTGCCACGGATTGCTTATATGTTTTAAAGGTTCCATAATCTGGAGCTGGTAATCCGGCATCGTTCGTATTCCCCCTTCTGATGATATCAGTACCACTATTTACCCAGCCTTCATCAAAATAAAAATTAATCGTTGAATCAGTCACAATGGAGGATTTGGATGGTAATCCATGTGCGTGATCTTCCGTTGCATACCCTTGACTTGATAATAATATTCGTCCGCTATCAATGCCTCGCGCATCATCCCAGCCACGAATAAACTCACTACGTAAATCAGGCAATTTATTTGTCGGATAAGACTTTGCCAGATTGGGGTACATTTCAGAAGAAAATGCTGCGCCGTTACATTTCAGCCACCCCGTTGGCGGCGTGGCTGAGGGCCATGGAACAGGTACACCAACGGGCAGTGCAGAGCCTTCCCCCAAACCAACGTTTCCGTCTTTATCCCTACCTATACCAACTATGTATTTTTCACGAAACAAAGAGGATGTTTTTTATGCAAATTGGCTATATTCGTGTGTCAACAAATGACCAGAACACGGATTTACAACGCAATGCACTGAACTGCGCAGGATGTGAACTGATTTTTGAAGATAAAATCAGCGGAACGAAATCAGCCAGACCGGGATTGAAAAAACTGCTCAGAACGCTATCAGAAGGAGATACGCTGGTTGTCTGGAAGCTGGACAGACTGGGCAGAAGTATGAAACACCTGATCACACTTATTGAGGAATTGCGGGAAAAAGGTGTTAATTTCCGTAGTCTGACGGACAGCATTGACACATCAACACCCATGGGGCGTTTCTTTTTTCACGTCATGGGGGCTTTAGCCGAAATGGAACGTGAATTAATTGTAGAGCGTACACTGGCCGGGCTGGCAGCAGCACGCGCACAAGGACGCATTGGCGGACGTCGCCCGAAGTTGACAAAAGAACAACACGAGCAAATAGCGAGGCTGATTAAAAACGGTCATGACAGGAAACAACTGGCGATCATTTACGACATCGGCATATCGACGATTTATCGTTATCACCCTGTAGGCGATATACAGGCTGAAGAAACAACCAGGCAGACTCAGGAAAATGAAAACCGCTAATCTGACCATTAGCGGTTTTGCGTTAATCAAAACAGCCCTTTAACGGAGCTGGCCGCGCTGTTAAGGGATGATGTGACCTTATCTTTGAAGCCGGACAGCATATCACTGAACGATGAGGATTGCAGGCGCTCCCGCAAATCCTCATCACAGCGTTCAAGAGTCAGTGAAAATTCTATCTTTTTCGCCTTACCGTAGCGATCAAACTCGGAGCGGGTCGTATTCGTTTCAGTCAGTACATACATGCCGTAAATCTGCCCGACACCATCAATCAGAGGCCAGGGGCGTCCTGTATATGCCTGCGTGGTCAGCAGCGAAAGCGACACTTCGCCACCTGTAATTTCAGGATAAAGCACGCCAGAAAGCACGATGCGATCATCACCTGCACCGATATACTGCCAGCTTGCTGAACGGTTAACGCGTTCATTTTTCACATGCCGCCAGCTTTTGTTTTGCTGTAACTGCTGATGCGGCAGCGTGCGCAGCTCAAAAACAAACATGCCGTAGATCATCATCATGGCCATGACTCCTCAATCTTTATCGTAAAAACTGCCACGCCCGGCACGGGCGCGCCGTTCCATTTCTGCCCTGACCATTTCACCGACCAGTTTCGCCAGTTCGCGGGGATTCTGTGTAACGACGTTATGCAGATGAACATGAATTTCACCGCCAAATCCTGAGGCAACAGGTTCCCGGTTACGCGAAGGTGCTGGGGCTGATGCCACTGGCGATCGTATGGCTTCCGCCACCGGGCGGGAGCTGGCCGCAACAACAGGGACCAGCGCCGGAGGCAGCGGGGCCGGAACCACAGGCGTGATATTAATTGCGGGGGCAGGCTTACTGACCTGTGCAATCTTCCGCTCCTGCCACTCCCCACGAACAGTAAGTGCGCGGGGCAGGTTCTTAAAGACAATATCGCCGGGGCCAATGCGTTTTTTCGTCTCATCAACCAGCTTACCTGTGTTATCAGCAATTTTGCTGAGTCTGCGTAGCGTACCGGTATTGCTGTCTGTGAGCGGTTTATTATCTTTGGGTTTATCACCTCCGGTGCCATTGCCATTTTCTACAGGCTTCGGCGGATTGATTTTCGCCAGGTCCCCCTGAAGCAAGGCAACCTTGTCCTGGAGAATAGCCGCACGCTGTGCGTCTTCGATTTTCTTTCTCGCCCTTTCTGCTTCATCCGGAAGCACACCGAGTTTTTCAAGTATCCACGCCAGCGTATCCAGCAACATTTTTGCAGGCGTCAGAACAAGCTGTAACGCGCCACCAAGAACGTTACCGAATATCTCGCCAGCACTGGTACATTTATCCAGCGTCTCCTTGCTGGACTCCATTGGTGACAGCAGCGATTTAAACCAGTTAAACACCTGGCCGATCCCGCTTCCGATTGCGTCAAAAACAGGGCCAAACCGTTCAAAGGTTTCGCGCAACGGGGTCAGCCTTTCCATAATCCCGCTGAACACCCCGGCAAAAAATGCCCTGATGGGATCCCAATATTTCCAGATAAGAATGGCAGCTCCGGCAAGCGCAGCCACGATAAGACCAACCGGACTGAACAGCGCCCCGATAGCACCTCCCAGCAAAGAAACGGACCCCGTCACCATTCCCCATAG
The DNA here is from genome assembly GCF_030295215.1 of Escherichia sp. KS167_9B. NCBI lineage: Bacteria > Pseudomonadati > Pseudomonadota > Gammaproteobacteria > Enterobacterales > Enterobacteriaceae > Escherichia > Escherichia sp. KS167_9B. Next base: position 3,188,568 of record NZ_AP025754.1, on the reverse strand, counting down.
TGCTGGCAGGACCCTGACAGCATTCATTGATCCGGTCAGGAGAGAAAAACCAAGACGCAGTTTTGCCAGCGGGCCAGCAAGCACACCAATAGCCAGCGACAACGAGCCAACCGTTGCAGTCATTGCCAGCAACGCACCGCCTGCTATCAGTAGCTGGCGCGTCAGTACCGGATGGGCCTGCGCCAGCGCAGTCACCTTTGATACCACCCGCGTGAGCCACTGCGTGACAAAACGCAGTGGACCGTCAATCAGATCTGCAATGCGGATGCGCAGACCTTCCCATGCACTGCCGAGTGATTTCAGATCGCCGTCAAGGTTGTTGGCCATAACCTTTGCTGTGCGTTCAGCCTCACCGCGCGCGCCTTCAAGTTCTTTTCTCAGTTTGGGTAAGGAGCCGTCACCTGCCGCATCAACGAGGGCCATAAATGATGTGAAAGCCTCTTCTCCGGCAATGTCCTTAAAGAACGATACCCGGTCAACTTCCCCGTATTTGCGGGTAGCTTTATAAAGGTCAGCCAGCACATCCTCCATCGGGCGCATTTTGCCCCCGGCATCCGAGACAGACACGCCAAGCTCTTTCAGGGCCTCTGCTGCCGCCTTAGGCGGTGATGCCAGACGAGCCAGGCTGGCACGCATTGCCGTCCCGGCATCACTCCCTCTGATACCCATATTCGCCAGCACGCCTGCCATCGCTGCGGCCTGCTCCAGCGATATTCCCAGCTTACCCGCCACCGGACCTGCATATTTCATGGTTTCGCCCAGTGCGCGAAGGTCAGTGTTGGTACGGGTAAACGCTGCGGTGAGTGTGTCGCCAACCCGGTCCATCTGGTCAGCAGAAAGGCCGAACTGAGTCAGGATATTTGAGCCAATATCCGCCGTCTCGCCGAGATCCATGCCGCCAGCCGTTGCCATGCTCAGCACGCCGGGAAGCGCAGCCTGAATGGCCTGCGGAGTGAAGCCAGCCATTGCAAGAAATGCCTGCCCACTGGCGGCATCGCCTGCGGTGAACTGCGTTTCAGAGCCAAGTTTTAACGCCTGCTCACGCAGCACCTTAAACTGCGGGCTGTTCTGGTCGATTCGCGTCAGCGCCTGAACGCGGGACATCTCTTTCCCGAACCCGATTGCGGGCTGCAAAAAACGCCCGGCAGCATAGCCGCCCGCCGCTGCCGCACCAATTGCCAGTGCACCACCTGTTTTCAGTTTTCCCGCTGTTTCCTGCGCGCGCGAATACCGCTCACGCGCCAGCGTTACACGCGCAAGCGCCTGCCGTTCGCGTTCAAGCTGGTTGTTGTACTGTTCGGTGCGTCTGATGGCCTGTTGAATGGTGTTATCGCTGCCTGTCAGGGAAATGCCGTGGCGTTTCAGCTCTCCGCCAAGCTCCCGCATTTTCTGAATTTCCCGTGCGCGCGATTCATTCAGGCGTTCAAGTCGGGTGCTTAACTGCTGCATCAGCTTTTGTTGTTTTTCGCTGAGCACTGTACCCGTGCGTTGTAACTGATTAAGGGCGTTAAGCTGGCGTCGTGCTTTCACGATACCCGCATCCGCTTTACTGACAGCGTCGCGGGCGCGCTCAAATGAACGCGCCTGACGCTCGAGATTTTTGATCGCCACCTGCGTTCGCTGGATGGAGTCACCAAACTGCCCCATCAGGCGGCGGGCGTTTTCGGCAGGCCGGGTCAGCCTGTCAACGGCGCTGAAAGCGACCCGGATATCAAGAGTCTTCATTGTCTGCATTCCCGCTGCGAAGTGCCGCCCGCTCACGCCAGCTAACCACTTCGCCGGGCGTCATCATGAAGATTTCGGCGGGCGACCAGTTAAAAATAACGGCAATATCTGCCACAAAGTCTTCTATGTGCTCAAAGCACACAACCGTGATCAGGCTTCCGTCGCCTGTTCGTTCTTCCCGCCAGAGTCCGCACCGCTCAAAAAATTTACGGCAACCACACATAACTGAATAAAGTCACGGGATGCCATTTTTTTGATCGTCACTTCATCCAGTCGCGGTGATGTCACGCGTGACAGCAGCGTAAACATGGATTCCGCTTTCAGATTCAGCACATCAGACAGCGACAAATCTCGCAGAGATCCAGCCTGCTCAATAGCTCCGGTGATCTCCACATACGTGATTTTTTCGCCGCCTCGCTCAATTGGTTGGGTAAGTTTTACGCCACGCTCACTGGTTTCTTTCACAGTGTCAGCAACTACCGTGTTTTCGGTATCGATGTTTTTCGTCTCTTTCATCAGGAAACTCCTTTCAGTCAGAGGCGACGCACTGCGCCGCCTGCATATTACTTATCAGCCAAGCCCAAGCGCGGAACGGATGCGATCGGGCACAATGTCCTTGCCGTCCTTCCGGTAAATGAAGTTCAGCAGGTCAATCTCCCACAACGGACGATCGTTAACACTCAGCTTGTAGTAGGTGTTTTTAATGGCGTAAGTGTGTGATGTGGCTTCGCCCTGTTTGGCTTCCCCCATATCAATTTCCGTCACACGTCCGCGCATTTCGACTTCATACAGGTCGCTTTCTGCATCAGTGTAATATTCACCCGCAAAACGCAGCAGCGTGCCGTCAATCGTGCCGCCATACTTAAGGAACAGCTCACGAACTGCGCCCCCCATGACAAAGCTCGCATCAAGCGCGGAGTCGTCCAGACCGAGATCAATACTTACCGCACCCATCATGCCACCACCCCGGTAGCTGTCGGTTTTGCGCGTCAGCTTAGGCAGAGTGACGGACGTCACCTTACCCACTTCGTTTTCACCATCCACAAACAGCGTAAAAAAGCGAAGATGTTTTGGCACAGCCATCAGGCACCTCCCAGAACCGCAAATGCGGGTTCAAAGTATTCATCAGTAAACGTCTGGTAAAGCTCCATGTCTTCCAGTGGCGGAACGGGCGTATATTTGTAGCGAATACGCACACGCCCCTGACGTAAATCCGTGGTGCTGTTATCCACCACGTCATACCAGCACTCCGCGCCAATCAGTTTCCCGGCAGTAACCAGTGAATCCAGTTTTGCCCTGATGGCACTGATAACATCCTTCACGTTCGCAGGCGTCAGTGGACTGTCGATGGTTTCAAACTGCGCTTCCGCAATTGAATCAGCCAGCACCTGTGCGGTTCGGGTATACACCTCAAAGATGTAGGCGTTCGTTTCCGGTGTGCGGTTGCCCCAGAAGCGGAACCCGTTGCGACGAATAATGGTCGTGATTTCTTTGTTGTTGAGGCTGTTGGCATCACTGTCTTCGGCCTGTAACGACCAGAACACATGCCTGGACATCCCCAGCACATTTTTAACCGGAACGTTGGACAGCGATTTGTGCCAGCCCTGCTCATGGTCAATGTACGCACGAAGGCCGCACGCATAGGCAGGCGCGGGGAACGTTTCGTTTTCGCCACTTTTCGGGTTGTAGGCGATAAAGTCCGGCCACAAGAGCATCACTTCACGTTCGTTGAATTTCTGGCGGTAGGTAATCGCTTCAGCCATCGTGTTACAGCCGTGACATGAGGCATACACAAACGCGCGCAGCTTACCCGCAATCACGCACAGGGATTTTGTCACCGCCTCCGTGTCCAGCTCCGGCGCGGCCAGAATACGCGGACGGTATCCGATGCTTTCATCCTGCTCTGCAACAAGCAGCGCATACATCCCCGTATAGCTGCCGTCATCCTCAGAACCACCGATAACCAGTTGATCCTGCGTCTTTCCGTCTTCTTCTTTGTGTTCAGCCACGCGAACGACGATCACCTTTGTGCTCACCTGGTCTGCGATGGCCTTAAGCGCACGATAAAGCGTCCCCGTTGTTCCGCATTTTCCCAGCACGTCATTGACGCGGGTCAGCAGTGTGGGTTTGTTCAGCGGGAACAGCTTCGCGTCCGCATCATCCGCCGTTGCCACGATACCGATAACGCTGGAATCAACATCGTTAATCGCTGTTACCAGGTCGGTATTTTCCGTAACACGGGCACCATGAAAACGAGTTTCACTCATAGCTTCAGCCCCTTGTATCCGTTAAATGATTCGGCAACAATCATCACCCACCACGCGCGTAATCTCACCCCTGCGCCATTCTCCCGCCACGGCGACAACAAAAAGCAGTAACCCCCTCCGCACGCACATGCGACCATGCCACACAGGGAGGGAGCAGATGACCGACACCACCATGCAATTGCTCAGTCAGGGCACAGACCCCGTGAAAATGCCGGATTTTGATATTCTCGCGGAGGGTAAAACGCTGTCAGGCGTGGCAGAGCGCCTGATGAGCCTGTCACTGACCGACAACCGGGGATTTGAGGCGGACCAGCTCACCATCACGCTGGATGATGCGGATGGTCAGTTGCAGCTACCGTCAAGGGGCGCGCGCCTGACGGTTCTCATTGGCTGGAAAGGAGAACCGCTGACAGAAAAAGGCACTTACATTGTTGATGAAATCGCTCACGAAGGACCGCCGGACAGGCTGACTGTTTCAGCCAGAAGCGCAGATTTTCGGGATGAATTTAACGTTAAACGTGAGGTGTCCTGGCATGATGTGACCGTTGAGCGTGTGGTATCCGCCATCGCTCATCGGTATGGTCTGAAACCGCAAATCAGCGAAATGCTGATGGATATCGAAATCGACCACGCCGACCAGACCGAAGAAAGCGACATGTCCTTCCTTACGCGCATGGCGGAAATGCTGGGCGCAATCACCACGGTAAAAAGCGGTAATCTGTTATTCATCATGCCCGGCGGTGGCGTGAACGCGCAGGGCCAGCCGTTGCCATCGTTTGCCATCACACGCAGCAGCGGCGATCGCCATCAGTTCCGCATTGCTGACCGCGAGGCGTATACGGGGGTACGCGCCTACTGGCTTGATCTTAATTACGGGAAAAAGAAAAAAGTCAGCGTGAAACGCCGCAAACCGAAAAAGGAGAAAAGCAGCAGCCGTGAAGGTGACTATATGGAAGGTGCGGAAGGCAATGTGTTTGTGTTACGCAAGACTTATCAGAACGAACAGGCAGCAAGACGCGCAGCGGCGGCAAAGTGGCAGCAGCTACAACGCGGAGCCGCAGCGTTCTCCATCACACTGGCACGTGGACGCGCAGAACTCTACCCCGAAATGCATGGCACGGTAACAGGATTTAAAAGCGAGATTGATAATCAGGACTGGATTATTGCGAAAGCCGAGCACACCATTGATAACAGCGGCTTTACCACGCAGCTTGAGCTTGAGGCAAAAATCCCGGAATGGATAGCAGAAACAGAGTGAGCAACTTAGAATAGCGGCAGCACCACGTTAAGGGAGGTCGCTATGTTCCGTTGTCCGCTTTGTGGCGCATCTGCCCGTATCCGCACCAGTCGTTCGGAAAATGATTCAAACACCGTACGGAAAAAATATTACCAGTGTAACAACCTGGAATGCGGCGTATGCTTCTCAACACTGGAAGCCTTCCATAAATTCACATCAAAACACGCCTCCGGCGTTCACTCTTCAGAAGGTATCCCGTGGCATGAGCTGCCAGCTTCACACAGGGGAAACAATCAGATGAGTTTGCCTTTACCTCAGAATTAACAGGCAGAATTGCCGGAGTAACAAAAAAGCGATAGATTACGCGCGGGTGCCTTTCGGCTGATGGTCGGAGGGAATACCCGAAGGCCAGATGTGGAAAGGCCCCGGAAAACATTTCTGTTTAACCGAGGCCCTAACATATCTACCTTAAGCAAGTGATAGGTTAGCGCCTCTCCAACAAAGGAGCAAGCGCTATGTCGCAAAAATCGCTTACGGCCATCACGTTCTGCGTGACGGTAATCCTCATCATCTGGATGCTGCACGGTTCGCTGTGTGAAATACGGATGAGCTTCTGGGGAGCGGAGTTTGCGGCGTTCTTACAGTGTAAGCAGTAAGGAAACCGCGACGGGGGAGCAATCCCCCGTCAATCGGTTGCCAGGGTATGGTCGAAGTGGCACCCAAATTTAAATTGAGGCCCACCAGTAAGAGTGGTGGGCTTAACGCTTATTTAAATTTGAAAGGAACTCTTTATGAGTGAAATGGTATTTTGTCGCGGATGCGGCAAGGAAATACATAAAGATGCCACATCCTGCCCCAATTGTGGAGCACCTCAAAGAACAGCAAGTTCAAAAAGCAGAATGACAGCAGCACTACTGGCTTTCTTTTTAGGTGGTCTTGGTGCACACAAATTTTATTTAGGTAAAGTGGGGCAAGGATTCCTTTACCTTATTTTTTGCTGGACATTCATTCCGGCAATCGTGGCATTTATTGAGTTTTTTATCTATCTATGCACCTCTGATGAAGACTTTGCCCGCAAATATGGCTAATGCCTAGTGGGCGAATCAGAATGACAAACCCGCAGCGTAAAAACTGCGGGTTTTCTTTTTGGTGTCCTCATAAATGAGGGTAACACCATTCATAAGTGATAGGCATAGCAGATCGATGCAATAAATCCGATCGATAAAAGCGATCGATTTGTTATCATATCGGCAGCAGTAACCACACAAGAGGTGCCGCAAATGACGCAAAATGTACGATGCAAAAATTGCAACAAACTACTTGCCCGCGCCTCATTTCACTACATTGAAATAAAATGTCCGCGCTGCAAAACACTTAACCAGATAACGAGAGCCATCGAGCACCCCACACACATGAGGAGTTATGACCGTGGGGATCGCAATCCAGCACCAACCAGCACATACACCGGAACACACTAAGGTTTATCAGACTGACAATGCCACGCTCTGTCGTGGGAATGCGCTGGAAATATTGCCGCTGATTGAGCCAGAAAGCATTGATGCCTTAATCACTGATCCGCCTTACAGTTCGGGTGCGACACACAAGGCCGGACGCACCAACCAAGGCAGCCATGCAAAATATCTGAACGGCGAGAACCTTCACCGCTTTGATGGGTTCGCGGGTGAAAACATGGACGCCCGTTCGTGGGCTTACTGGACACAATTATGGATGGCACAGGCACACCGCGCAGTCAGGCCGGGCGGTTATGCCCTAGTATTTACTGACTGGCGACAACTACCAGCTTTAACCGATGCGTTTCAGGCCAGCGGCTTTACATGGCGCGGCATCATTGCGTGGAATAAGGGGAGGGGGTCACGAACACCCCATACGGGGTATTTCAGGCATCAGTGCGAATACATCGTCTGGGGCAGCAAAGGCCATTTAGATAAATCGCCTTCGGGGCCGTTCGACGGCTGCATGACGTACCCGGTTATCCCGTCAAAGAAAATGCACCCGACCGGAAAACCAGAAGAACTAATGGCGGAACTGGTCAGGACTGTGAATAGTGGCGGAACAGTCCTTGATCCTTTTATGGGGTCAGGGACAACGGGTGTGGCTGCACTGAAAGCAGGGCGAAAATTTATTGGTATAGAAACCAGTGATCATTATTTTGAGGTAGCAGCGCAGCGGCTTCGGGGGACTATTACCACAACCATTTCGGCTATATAAGACAAAGCCCGCATTTTTTGCGGGCTTGTATATCATTACTGATGTGGACAGTTTGTGGATGTTTATAAGAAATAAGCTAATAGAAACAATTTGTTAGCTTTATAAAAAACGCGCCCGAAGGCGCGTTGGCGATACACTCAATATAAAGGACTACTCTTCTTCAACTTCTTCGACGAAGTTGGCGTCTTTCACCGATGTTGCGGCACGACGTGCTTCGCCTTTGTGCTGCAGTTTATTGAGCTGCCGTTCCAGCTTGTTGATCAATTCGTTAATTGCTGTGTACATATCTTCATGTTTACCACTGGCAACCAGAACGCCGTTAGGAGTATTGATTGTGGCGTCAGCAACAAAACCTTGTGGCTCTTTGGACAGAATGATATGTGGATTAATCAGATGTGTTTGCCATTTTTCCAGTTTGGCGAGACGGTCTGCGACATGTTGGCGGATGGCCGGAGTAATTTCCATTTGTTTGCTGGTAATGTTCATTGTCATAAATTTTACCTCTTGTCTTCCCGTCTTGGTGAATTCAGCATACCGTTCCTGATGTCAAAATGTGTGATGGAAATCTCATAATTTTGTCACTTTTTGTCAACGAATCTTTTTTGTGAGAAATCGCAGGAAGAGGTGTTTTTTTACTTGAGGAATATCTCAAAGCGAGCCATATTTGATGAGATCGATAGTGACTAAATCGCTTCAGTTTCACAACTAACAGAATAAAAAAACGGCAGCTCAAGGCTGTAATGCCAGTCAGTTAAGCAACTGACTGGCTCTTTTTCGGGGCTGTGGGGTATTTCCAGGGCCTCTCCTTTACCACTCTCGGGAAGGCCCTTTCCCTTCTTGTCGGTAATTTCACTGGTTGTCCCATACTTGCAAGATCGCGCATCAGCTCCGGTATACGTCCCGGTGAAGCGCATGGCGTCCGTCATCGACGTCAGCAGATGGCTGGTCAGTTCCATCTGGCAGACCATTTTGACCTGCGGGTAGAGCGCCGGGTTCTCGGCATGTGTCTGGCGGGGGAAGGCTGCATCGTTCTCTGGTGTATCCGGTGTGCGCCAGAACACACCATCGATGGCCAGCAGGGTCAGGCCGCACCAGTGCGGATGCAGCGTGGCGTTATGCCAGAGCTGCGCTGTTTTCGTGAACACGCGTCGGACAGCCTCACTTCCCAGGCGCTGGCGGGCCTGAATAACGGCACTGGGGGCAACGAAGGGGCGATTGCCTGGCAGCATGATGTCCAGGCGATTCACAATCTGGTGAAGAGGTTCTTTACGCTCAAGCGCCATGCCAACAATACACCAGACCATCATTTCGAGGGGAAGACGGCGCTTGCGTAGCGTTACAGTACCTGATTCGGCAAGGCAACGAGAGATGAGTTCGGGGTCGAGGTAATCCCCCAGAAAAGTCAGTGGGTTACGCAGAGAATCGTAACGGGATACCAAATCAAGGGCCTGTCCAATGAGCATAAATAAATATCCTCCGGCATAGCCGGAGGTTTTTCAAATGCGCCTGTAAGGCTCTGTTACCAGCCGCGCCCTAACAGGCGCATACGATCTGACATTTGCATTCAACTTCGTTACTTACGGCCCGTAAACGGGCTGCCCGGATATGGAATCGATAACTGCTCCCCCATTTTATCCTCTTCAAGCTGGTGCTTTATGTAGTCCTGTATCTTCGCCGTGTTCTTACCCACCGTATCGACATAGTACCCTCGGCACCAGAACTCCCTGTTTCTGTATTTGAATTTCAAATCCCCAAACTGCTCGTAAAGCATCAGACTGCTTTTCCCTTTCAGATATCCCATAAAGCCGGATACGCTCATTTTGGGTGGGATTTCCACAAGCATATGGATATGATCTGCGCAGCACTCTGCTTCCAGAATCCGTACGCTTTTCCACTCACACAGCTTTCTCAAAATACTGCCTATCGCCCTACGCTTCTCTCCGTAAAACGCCAGTCTTCGGTATTTCGGCGCAAAAACTATGTGATATTTACAGTTCCAGCGGGTGTGCGCTAAGCTCTTTTCGTCCCCCATTGGGACCCCCTTTTGATTTCTTGTTTGACACTTGCAGTTGCCAGACCGCAAGGTGTTTTAACAAATCAAAAGGGGTTTTAATAACTGGCTCAAAGCTGAAAGCTTTCCGGAACCCCCAGCCTAGCTGGGGGTTTTCTGTGCACAAAAAAATCCGGAAACGAGTGAGCGTTTCCGGATTCTTACACAGCCACTGAATCGGTCAACTGATCCTTAACTGATCGGCATTACAGCTCAAGGGCTGCCGTTTTTTTATTTCAATCTTCTGTTATGTATTGCTGCTGTTAGCAGCGATAATCTTCGCTACCTTTTCAGCTTGCGCATTCATCTGCATCTGACGGTATGCATTTTCCATCAGCGGCAGCGCATCACGCGTAGCCTGGGTATCCGGATAGTCGCGCAACATGCCTTCTACGCGGTTAACGACAGCAACCCATGCACCACGTTCTGTATAATACTCGGCAACGGAGTATTCATATTTCGCCAGACGATCTTTCAGGAATACCAGACGTTTGGTGGCATCGGTGGTGTACTGACTGTTCGGATAGCCGCGCACCAGTTTGGAAAAGTCACTAAACGCAGCTCGTGCATGTTGAGGATCGCGATCGCTACGGTCAACGCCAAAGAACCCTTGCAGCGCACTGTCATCCAGCGCCATATTGGTCAGGCCACGCATGTACATGACATAATCGATATTCGGATGGGTCGGGTTAAGGCGAATAAAACGATCGATGGCAGCCTGTGCTAACGGCAAATCGGCGTTTTTATAGTAGGCGTAGATGAGATCCAGCTGCACCTGCTGCGAATACGGACCAAACGGATAGCGATTATCTAACGCTTCCAGTTGCGTTATTGCCTGTCTCCAGTTACCGTCCTGCAGCTTTTGTTGTGCAGTCGCGTAAATTTCATTTGGCGGATTATCAGGTACTTCTTCCTTTGACCCCGAGCAACCCGCCAAAAACAGGCTTAGTGTGGCGGCTGCCACCAGATATTTCATGCGCGTCATGACGTTTTGACTTTCCTCAAAATGTAATACGGGAGATTCTCTGTTCCTGCTCCCGGTTAAGACCAGCTACAATAGCACACTATATTAAACGGCAAAGCCGTAAAACCCCAACGATAAACGAAGAAGCAGTATATATGGCACAACGAGTACAGCTCACTGCAACGGTGTCCGAAAACCAACTCGGTCAACGCTTAGATCAGGCTTTGGCCGAAATGTTCCCGGATTATTCACGTTCGCGAATAAAAGAATGGATCCTCGACCAGCGCGTGCTGGTTAACGGCAAAGTTTGTGATAAGCCGAAAGAAAAAGTATTGGGTGGCGAGCAGGTGGCCATCAACGCTGAGATTGAAGAAGAAGCGCGTTTTGAACCGCAGGATATCCCGCTGGATATCGTCTATGAAGATGAAGATATCATCGTCATTAATAAACCACGCGACCTGGTGGTACATCCTGGCGCGGGTAACCCGGATGGCACGGTACTGAATGCGTTGCTTCATTATTATCCGCCCATTGCCGATGTACCGCGTGCGGGCATCGTCCATCGTCTGGATAAAGACACCACCGGCCTGATGGTTGTGGCAAAAACCGTTCCGGCTCAGACGCGTTTAGTCGAATCTTTGCAACGGCGTGAAATTACTCGTGAGTATGAAGCGGTGGCAATTGGTCATATGACCGCTGGCGGTACAGTAGATGAACCAATCAGCCGCCACCCGACCAAACGTACTCACATGGCGGTGCATCCGATGGGTAAACCGGCGGTCACTCACTATCGCATCATGGAACACTTCCGTGTGCACACGCGTCTGCGGTTGCGTCTGGAAACCGGACGTACGCACCAGATCCGCGTGCATATGGCCCATATCACTCATCCGCTGGTGGGCGATCCGGTTTATGGCGGCCGTCCGCGTCCGCCAAAAGGTGCTTCGGAAGCGTTTATCTCCACGCTGCGTAAGTTTGACCGCCAGGCGCTTCATGCAACCATGCTGCGTCTTTATCACCCGATCTCCGGCATCGAAATGGAATGGCATGCGCCTATTCCACAAGATATGGTGGAGCTGATTGAGGTGATGCGCGCCGATTTCGAAGAGCATAAGGATGAAGTGGACTGGTTATGAGTAAGCTGATTGTCCCGCAGTGGCCGCTGCCAAAAGGTGTTGCGGCCTGTAGCTCTACCCGTATCGGCGGCGTGAGCTTGCCGCCGTATGACTCGCTCAACCTCGGTGCCCATTGTGGCGATAACCCGGATCACGTCGAGGAAAATCGTAAGCGACTTTTTGCTGCGGGCAATTTGCCTTCAAAACCGGTCTGGCTTGAGCAGGTACACGGCAAAGATGTGCTTAATCTTACTGGCGAACCTTATGCCTCAAAACGAGCGGATGCCTCTTATAGCAATACGCCCGGCACGGTTTGCGCCGTGATGACGGCTGACTGCCTCCCTGTGCTGTTTTGCAATCGAGCGGGAACGGAAGTCGCCGCCGCTCATGCTGGCTGGCGTGGACTGTGCGCAGGCGTGCTGGAAGAGACGGTTTCCTGTTTTGCTGATAATCCCGAAAACATTCTCGCCTGGTTAGGGCCGGCAATTGGTCCACGCGCGTTTGAAGTGGGAGCGGAGGTTCGCGAGGCGTTTATGGCAGTAGACGCCAAAGCGAGTGCAGCTTTCATTCAGCATGGAGATAAATATCTGGCGGATATTTATCAGCTTGCCCGGCAGCGTCTGGCGAACGTTGGTGTTGAGCAAATTTTCGGCGGCGACCGTTGTACATATACGGAAAATGAGACATTCTTCTCTTATCGTCGCGACAAGACCACCGGTCGTATGGCAAGTTTCATTTGGCTGATATAACCTAAAGAATCAAGACGATCCGGTACGCGTGATTTTCTTTTCACATTAATCTGGTCAATAACCTTGAATAATTGAGGGATGACCTCATTTAATCTCCAGTAGCAACTTTGATCCGTTATGGGAGGAGTTATGCGTCTGGATCGTCTTACTAATAAATTCCAGCTTGCTCTTGCCGATGCCCAATCACTTGCACTCGGGCACGACAACCAATTCATCGAACCACTTCATTTAATGAGCGCCCTGCTGAATCAGGAAGGGGGTTCGGTTAGTCCTTTATTAACATCCGCCGGCATCAATGCTGGTCAGTTGCGCACAGATATCAATCAGGCATTAAATCGTTTACCGCAGGTTGAAGGCACTGGCGGCGATGTCCAGCCCTCACAGGATCTGGTGCGCGTTCTTAATCTTTGCGACAAGCTGGCGCAAAAACGTGGTGATAACTTTATCTCGTCAGAACTGTTCGTTCTGGCGGCACTTGAGTCTCGCGGCACGCTGGCCGACATCCTGAAAGCAGCAGGGGCGACCACCGCCAACATTACTCAAGCGATTGAACAAATGCGTGGAGGTGAAAGCGTGAACGATCAAGGAGCTGAAGACCAACGTCAGGCTTTGAAAAAATACACTATCGACCTCACCGAACGAGCCGAACAAGGCAAACTCGATCCGGTGATTGGCCGTGATGAAGAAATTCGCCGTACCATTCAGGTACTGCAACGTCGTACTAAAAATAACCCGGTGCTGATTGGTGAACCAGGCGTTGGTAAAACAGCCATCGTTGAAGGTCTGGCTCAGCGTATTATCAATGGCGAAGTGCCGGAAGGGTTGAAAGGCCGCCGCGTACTGGCGCTGGATATGGGCGCGCTGGTGGCTGGGGCGAAATATCGCGGTGAGTTTGAAGAGCGTTTAAAAGGCGTGCTTAACGATCTTGCCAAACAGGAAGGCAACGTCATCCTGTTTATCGACGAATTACATACCATGGTCGGCGCGGGTAAAGCCGATGGCGCAATGGATGCCGGCAACATGCTGAAACCGGCGCTGGCGCGTGGTGAATTGCACTGCGTAGGTGCCACGACACTGGACGAATATCGCCAGTACATCGAAAAAGATGCTGCGCTGGAACGTCGTTTCCAGAAAGTGTTTGTTGCCGAGCCAACCGTGGAAGACACCATTGCTATTCTGCGTGGCCTGAAAGAACGTTACGAACTGCACCACCATGTGCAAATTACTGACCCGGCAATTGTTGCAGCTGCGACATTATCTCATCGCTACATTGCTGACCGTCAGCTGCCGGATAAAGCCATCGACCTGATCGATGAAGCAGCATCCAGCATTCGTATGCAGATTGACTCAAAACCAGAAGAACTCGACCGACTCGATCGTCGTATCATCCAGCTCAAACTGGAACAACAGGCGTTAATGAAAGAGTCTGATGAAGCCAGTAAAAAACGCCTGGATATGCTCAACGAAGAACTGAGCGACAAAGAACGTCAGTATTCCGAGTTAGAAGAAGAGTGGAAAGCTGAGAAAGCGTCGCTTTCTGGTACGCAGACCATTAAAGCGGAACTGGAACAGGCGAAAATCGCCATTGAACAGGCTCGCCGTGTGGGTGATCTGGCGCGGATGTCTGAACTGCAATATGGCAAAATTCCAGAACTGGAAAAGCAACTGGAAGCCGCAACGCAGCTCGAAGGCAAAACTATGCGTCTCTTGCGTAATAAAGTGACCGACGCCGAAATTGCTGAAGTGCTGGCGCGTTGGACGGGGATTCCGGTTTCTCGCATGATGGAAAGCGAGCGCGAAAAACTGCTGCGTATGGAGCAAGAGCTGCACCATCGCGTTATTGGTCAGAACGAAGCGGTTGATGCGGTATCTAACGCTATTCGTCGTAGCCGTGCGGGGCTTGCTGACCCGAATCGCCCGATTGGTTCATTCCTGTTCCTCGGCCCAACGGGTGTGGGGAAAACTGAGCTTTGTAAGGCGCTGGCGAACTTTATGTTTGATAGCGACGAGGCGATGGTCCGTATCGATATGTCCGAGTTTATGGAGAAACACTCGGTGTCTCGTCTGGTTGGTGCGCCTCCGGGATATGTCGGTTATGAAGAAGGTGGCTACCTGACCGAAGCGGTGCGTCGTCGTCCGTATTCCGTCATCCTGCTGGATGAAGTGGAAAAAGCGCATCCGGATGTCTTCAACATTCTGTTGCAGGTACTGGATGATGGGCGTCTGACTGACGGGCAGGGGAGAACGGTCGACTTCCGTAATACGGTTGTCATTATGACCTCTAACCTCGGTTCCGATTTGATTCAGGAACGCTTCGGTGAACTGGATTATGCGCACATGAAAGAGCTGGTACTCGGTGTGGTAAGCCATAACTTCCGTCCGGAATTCATTAACCGTATCGATGAAGTGGTGGTCTTCCATCCGCTGGGTGAACAGCACATTGCGTCGATTGCGCAGATTCAGTTGAAACGTCTGTACAAACGTCTGGAAGAACGTGGTTATGAAATCCACATTTCTGACGAGGCGCTGAAACTGCTGAGCGAGAACGGTTACGATCCGGTCTATGGTGCACGTCCTCTGAAACGTGCTATCCAGCAGCAGATCGAAAACCCGCTGGCACAGCAAATACTGTCTGGTGAATTGGTTCCGGGTAAAGTTATTCGCCTGGAAGTTAATGAAGACAGGATTGTCGCCGTCCAGTAATGATAAAACGAGTCCTTCGGGGCTCGTTTTTGTCTATAAATTAGACGGAAAAGACTATATTCAAGATGTTTTGCCTGAAAAATGAGCGAACGATAAAGTTTTTATATTTTTCGCTTGTCAGGCCGGAATAACTCCCTATAATGCGCCACCACTGACACGGAACAACGGCAAACACGCCGCCGGGTCAGCGAGGTTCTCCTGAGAATCTCGACAGAGAAAAGCAAAAAAATGCTTGACTCTGGAGCGGGAAAGCGTATTATGTACACCCCGCGCCGCTGAGAAAAAGCGAAGCGGCACTGCTCTTTAACAATTTATCAGACAATCTGTGTGGGCACTCGAAGATACGGATTCTTAACGTCGCAAGACGAAAAATGAATACCAAGTCTCAAGAGTGAACACGTAATTCATTACGAAGTTTAATTCTTTGAGCATCAAACTTTTAAATTGAAGAGTTTGATCATGGCTCAGATTGAACGCTGGCGGCAGGCCTAACACATGCAAGTCGAACGGTAACAGGAATCAGCTTGCTGATTTGCTGACGAGTGGCGGACGGGTGAGTAATGTCTGGGAAGCTGCCTGATGGAGGGGGATAACTACTGGAAACGGTAGCTAATACCGCATAACGTCGCAAGACCAAAGAGGGGGACCTTCGGGCCTCTTGCCATCGGATGTGCCCAGATGGGATTAGCTAGTAGGTGGGGTAACGGCTCACCTAGGCGACGATCCCTAGCTGGTCTGAGAGGATGACCAGCCACACTGGAACTGAGACACGGTCCAGACTCCTACGGGAGGCAGCAGTGGGGAATATTGCACAATGGGCGCAAGCCTGATGCAGCCATGCCGCGTGTATGAAGAAGGCCTTCGGGTTGTAAAGTACTTTCAGCGGGGAGGAAGGGAGTAAAGTTAATACCTTTGCTCATTGACGTTACCCGCAGAAGAAGCACCGGCTAACTCCGTGCCAGCAGCCGCGGTAATACGGAGGGTGCAAGCGTTAATCGGAATTACTGGGCGTAAAGCGCACGCAGGCGGTTTGTTAAGTCAGATGTGAAATCCCCGGGCTCAACCTGGGAACTGCATCTGATACTGGCAAGCTTGAGTCTCGTAGAGGGGGGTAGAATTCCAGGTGTAGCGGTGAAATGCGTAGAGATCTGGAGGAATACCGGTGGCGAAGGCGGCCCCCTGGACGAAGACTGACGCTCAGGTGCGAAAGCGTGGGGAGCAAACAGGATTAGATACCCTGGTAGTCCACGCCGTAAACGATGTCGACTTGGAGGTTGTGCCCTTGAGGCGTGGCTTCCGGAGCTAACGCGTTAAGTCGACCGCCTGGGGAGTACGGCCGCAAGGTTAAAACTCAAATGAATTGACGGGGGCCCGCACAAGCGGTGGAGCATGTGGTTTAATTCGATGCAACGCGAAGAACCTTACCTGGTCTTGACATCCACGGAAGTTTTCAGAGATGAGAATGTGCCTTCGGGAACCGTGAGACAGGTGCTGCATGGCTGTCGTCAGCTCGTGTTGTGAAATGTTGGGTTAAGTCCCGCAACGAGCGCAACCCTTATCCTTTGTTGCCAGCGGTCCGGCCGGGAACTCAAAGGAGACTGCCAGTGATAAACTGGAGGAAGGTGGGGATGACGTCAAGTCATCATGGCCCTTACGACCAGGGCTACACACGTGCTACAATGGCGCATACAAAGAGAAGCGACCTCGCGAGAGCAAGCGGACCTCATAAAGTGCGTCGTAGTCCGGATTGGAGTCTGCAACTCGACTCCATGAAGTCGGAATCGCTAGTAATCGTGGATCAGAATGCCACGGTGAATACGTTCCCGGGCCTTGTACACACCGCCCGTCACACCATGGGAGTGGGTTGCAAAAGAAGTAGGTAGCTTAACCTTCGGGAGGGCGCTTACCACTTTGTGATTCATGACTGGGGTGAAGTCGTAACAAGGTAACCGTAGGGGAACCTGCGGTTGGATCACCTCCTTACCTTAAAGAACTGTACTTTGCAGTGCTCACACAGATTGTCTGATAGAAAGTGAAAAGCAAGGCGTCTTGCGAAGCAGACTGATACGTCCCCTTCGTCTAGAGGCCCAGGACACCGCCCTTTCACGGCGGTAACAGGGGTTCGAATCCCCTAGGGGACGCCACTTGCTGGTTTGTGAGTGAAAGTCGCCGACCTTAATATCGTTAAAGATGACTTACGAGTCATGTTTAAGATATTTGCTCTTTAAAAATCTGGATCAAGCTGAAAATTGAAACACTGAACAATGAAAGTTGTTCGTGAGTCTCTCAAATTTTCGCAACACGATGATGAATCGAAAGAAACATCTTCGGGTTGTGAGGTTAAGCGACTAAGCGTACACGGTGGATGCCCTGGCAGTCAGAGGCGATGAAGGACGTGCTAATCTGCGATAAGCGTCGGTAAGGTGATATGAACCGTTATAACCGGCGATTTCCGAATGGGGAAACCCAGTGTGATTCGTCACACTATCATTAACTGAATCCATAGGTTAATGAGGCGAACCGGGGGAACTGAAACATCTAAGTACCCCGAGGAAAAGAAATCAACCGAGATTCCCCCAGTAGCGGCGAGCGAACGGGGAGCAGCCCAGAGCCTGAATCAGTGTGTGTGTTAGTGGAAGCGTCTGGAAAGGCGCGCGATACAGGGTGACAGCCCCGTACACAAAAATGCACATACTGTGAGCTCGATGAGTAGGGCGGGACACGTGGTATCCTGTCTGAATATGGGGGGACCATCCTCCAAGGCTAAATACTCCTGACTGACCGATAGTGAACCAGTACCGTGAGGGAAAGGCGAAAAGAACCCCGGCGAGGGGAGTGAAAAAGAACCTGAAACCGTGTACGTACAAGCAGTGGGAGCACCCTTTGGGGTGTGACTGCGTACCTTTTGTATAATGGGTCAGCGACTTATATTCTGTAGCAAGGTTAACCGAATAGGGGAGCCGAAGGGAAACCGAGTCTTAACTGGGCGTTAAGTTGCAGGGTATAGACCCGAAACCCGGTGATCTAGCCATGGGCAGGTTGAAGGTTGGGTAACACTAACTGGAGGACCGAACCGACTAATGTTGAAAAATTAGCGGATGACTTGTGGCTGGGGGTGAAAGGCCAATCAAACCGGGAGATAGCTGGTTCTCCCCGAAAGCTATTTAGGTAGCGCCTCGTGAATTCATCTCCGGGGGTAGAGCACTGTTTCGGCAAGGGGGTCATCCCGACTTACCAACCCGATGCAAACTGCGAATACCGGAGAATGTTATCACGGGAGACACACGGCGGGTGCTAACGTCCGTCGTGAAG
The DNA here is from genome assembly GCF_030295215.1 of Escherichia sp. KS167_9B. Classification (NCBI taxonomy): domain Bacteria; kingdom Pseudomonadati; phylum Pseudomonadota; class Gammaproteobacteria; order Enterobacterales; family Enterobacteriaceae; genus Escherichia; species Escherichia sp. KS167_9B. The sequence continues at coordinate 3,170,217 of NZ_AP025754.1, read as the reverse complement.
AGGGAAACAACCCAGACCGCCAGCTAAGGTCCCAAAGTCATGGTTAAGTGGGAAACGATGTGGGAAGGCCCAGACAGCCAGGATGTTGGCTTAGAAGCAGCCATCATTTAAAGAAAGCGTAATAGCTCACTGGTCGAGTCGGCCTGCGCGGAAGATGTAACGGGGCTAAACCATGCACCGAAGCTGCGGCAGCGACGCTTATGCGTTGTTGGGTAGGGGAGCGTTCTGTAAGCCTGCGAAGGTGTACTGTGAGGTATGCTGGAGGTATCAGAAGTGCGAATGCTGACATAAGTAACGATAAAGCGGGTGAAAAGCCCGCTCGCCGGAAGACCAAGGGTTCCTGTCCAACGTTAATCGGGGCAGGGTGAGTCGACCCCTAAGGCGAGGCCGAAAGGCGTAGTCGATGGGAAACAGGTTAATATTCCTGTACTTGGTGTTACTGCGAAGGGGGGACGGAGAAGGCTATGTTGGCCGGGCGACGGTTGTCCCGGTTTAAGCGTGTAGGCTGGTTTTCCAGGCAAATCCGGAAAATCAAGGCTGAGGCGTGATGACGAGGCACTACGGTGCTGAAGCAACAAATGCCCTGCTTCCAGGAAAAGCCTCTAAGCATCAGGTAACAACAAATCGTACCCCAAACCGACACAGGTGGTCAGGTAGAGAATACCAAGGCGCTTGAGAGAACTCGGGTGAAGGAACTAGGCAAAATGGTGCCGTAACTTCGGGAGAAGGCACGCTGATATGTAGGTGAAGCGACTTGCTCGTGGAGCTGAAATCAGTCGAAGATACCAGCTGGCTGCAACTGTTTATTAAAAACACAGCACTGTGCAAACACGAAAGTGGACGTATACGGTGTGACGCCTGCCCGGTGCCGGAAGGTTAATTGATGGGGTTAGCGGTAACGCGAAGCTCTTGATCGAAGCCCCGGTAAACGGCGGCCGTAACTATAACGGTCCTAAGGTAGCGAAATTCCTTGTCGGGTAAGTTCCGACCTGCACGAATGGCGTAATGATGGCCAGGCTGTCTCCACCCGAGACTCAGTGAAATTGAACTCGCTGTGAAGATGCAGTGTACCCGCGGCAAGACGGAAAGACCCCGTGAACCTTTACTATAGCTTGACACTGAACATTGAGCCTTGATGTGTAGGATAGGTGGGAGGCTTTGAAGTGTGGACGCCAGTCTGCATGGAGCCGACCTTGAAATACCACCCTTTAATGTTTGATGTTCTAACGTAGGCCCCTTATCGGGGTTGCGGACAGTGTCTGGTGGGTAGTTTGACTGGGGCGGTCTCCTCCTAAAGAGTAACGGAGGAGCACGAAGGTTGGCTAATCCTGGTCGGACATCAGGAGGTTAGTGCAATGGCATAAGCCAGCTTGACTGCGAGCGTGACGGCGCGAGCAGGTGCGAAAGCAGGTCATAGTGATCCGGTGGTTCTGAATGGAAGGGCCATCGCTCAACGGATAAAAGGTACTCCGGGGATAACAGGCTGATACCGCCCAAGAGTTCATATCGACGGCGGTGTTTGGCACCTCGATGTCGGCTCATCACATCCTGGGGCTGAAGTAGGTCCCAAGGGTATGGCTGTTCGCCATTTAAAGTGGTACGCGAGCTGGGTTTAGAACGTCGTGAGACAGTTCGGTCCCTATCTGCCGTGGGCGCTGGAGAACTGAGGGGGGCTGCTCCTAGTACGAGAGGACCGGAGTGGACGCATCACTGGTGTTCGGGTTGTCATGCCAATGGCACTGCCCGGTAGCTAAATGCGGAAGAGATAAGTGCTGAAAGCATCTAAGCACGAAACTTGCCCCGAGATGAGTTCTCCCTGACCCTTTAAGGGTCCTGAAGGAACGTTGAAGACGACGACGTTGATAGGCCGGGTGTGTAAGCGCAGCGATGCGTTGAGCTAACCGGTACTAATGAACCGTGAGGCTTAACCTTACAACGCCGAAGATGTTTTGGCGGATTGAGAGAAGATTTTCAGCCTGATACAGATTAAATCAGAACGCAGAAGCGGTCTGATGAAACAGAATTTGCCTGGCGGCCTTAGCGCGGTGGTCCCACCTGACCCCATGCCGAACTCAGAAGTGAAACGCCGTAGCGCCGATGGTAGTGTGGGGTCTCCCCATGCGAGAGTAGGGAACTGCCAGGCATCAAATTAAGCAGAAGGCCCAGTCGGAAGACTGGGCCTTTTTGCATGGTGCAGAAAACCATGCCGGATGCGACGCTGGTGCGTCTTATCCAGCCTACGCTCCCACATAAGCTAGATTCAACAGCGAATACGGCTTCCCCAAATTGCCCACTTAAATACTTCCTCCTTACCAGAAATCTATCCTTAAGCTCCTTAATAACCATTTTCCTGCTAACTAAATTCATGGTTAAGGTTGCATAATGATACGCAACAAATGTATAACATTTTCTTTACCAAAAAATAAACAACAGCGACCGACAAAAGCATCGGATTACGGCAGGAGACATAATGGCATGGCTGAAAGTACTGTAACGGCAGACAGCAAACTGACAAGTAGTGATACTCGTCGCCGCATTTGGGCAATTGTGGGGGCCTCTTCAGGTAATTTGGTCGAGTGGTTCGATTTCTATGTCTACTCGTTCTGTTCACTCTACTTCGCCCACATCTTCTTCCCTTCCGGGAACACGACGACTCAACTACTGCAAACAGCAGGTGTTTTTGCTGCGGGATTTCTGATGCGCCCAATAGGCGGTTGGCTATTTGGCCGCATAGCCGATAAACATGGTCGCAAAAAATCGATGCTATTATCGGTGTGTATGATGTGTTTCGGCTCACTGGTTATCGCCTGTTTGCCAGGCTACGAAACAATCGGTACCTGGGCTCCGGCATTATTGCTTCTCGCTCGTTTATTCCAGGGATTATCCGTTGGCGGAGAATATGGCACCAGCGCCACCTATATGAGTGAAGTTGCCGTTGAAGGGCGCAAAGGTTTTTACGCATCATTTCAGTATGTGACGTTGATCGGCGGGCAACTGCTAGCTCTACTGGTTGTCGTGGTTTTACAACACACCATGGAAGACGCTGCACTCAGAGAGTGGGGATGGCGTATTCCTTTCGCGTTAGGAGCTGTGTTAGCTGTTGTGGCGTTGTGGTTACGTCGTCAGTTAGATGAAACTTCACAACAAGAAACACGCGCTTTAAAAGAAGCTGGATCTCTGAAAGGATTATGGCGCAATCGCCGTGCATTCATCATGGTTCTCGGTTTTACCGCTGCGGGCTCCCTTTGTTTCTATACCTTCACCACTTATATGCAGAAGTATCTGGTAAATACTGCGGGAATGCATGCCAACGTGGCGAGTGGCATTATGACTGCCGCATTGTTTGTATTCATGCTTATTCAACCACTTATTGGCGCGCTGTCGGATAAGATTGGTCGTCGTACCTCAATGTTATGTTTCGGTTCTTTGGCAACCATTTTTACCGTTCCTATTCTCTCAGCATTGCAGAACGTATCTTCGCCTTATGCCGCTTTTGGTCTAGTGATGTGCGCCCTGCTGATAGTGAGTTTTTATACTTCAATCAGTGGAATACTGAAGGCTGAAATGTTCCCGGCCCAGGTTCGCGCATTAGGTGTTGGTCTGTCGTATGCCGTCGCTAATGCGATATTTGGTGGCTCAGCAGAGTACGTAGCGTTGTCGCTGAAATCAATAGGAATGGAAACAGCCTTCTTCTGGTATGTGACCTTGATGGCCGTGGTGGCGTTTCTGGTTTCTTTGATGCTACATCGCAAAGGGAAGGGGATGCGCCTTTAATTATGCGCCAACTGCCAGACGGTATAGCCAGTAGTTGCACCGGCGACATCCCAGGTAAAATCTTTCCAGCTCCAGCCGCTCCCCTCGGGGCGGCTATCCCAAAGTTCTTTTGACGCGCCCAGCCCAACAGAGAACATTAGCCCGAAAGTGGCACTGCGATCGCGACTCATCCCCTGATGCTGTGAATATTCATTTCCGGCAGCGGAAAGCATCGCCGAGGCGATAAAGTGTTGAGCTTTATCCTGCCCGCTCCAGCTATCGTTAGCCATATGGCTGCATCCAGAAAGTAACAATAGCGAACAGACAAAAAGAATACGCAAAACGTGGCCTCCAAAAACAAACCCCGTACAGGACGGGGTTGTGATTACAGGATGCGGCTAATTAATCGGTCGATGCGGATACGGCGCAAACGGCGAATGAGTTTACGAACCTTCACCGGATAATCGGCAATACTTTGCAGATCGCGATAGTGCTTAACGATGGTGGTATGCTCGCGGATCAGCTCCAGTTCTTTCTCTCGCTGTGGCGCAAGCTCCAGTTGCGGATCGTGAATCAAAATGGCGTTTTCCAGATCCAGACGCCAGGCGCGTGGGTTCAGGTTATTGCCGGTGATCAGCATCCACTTATCATCAACCCACATCCCTTTCAGGTGATAGGTGTTGTCGTCGTCTTTCCATAACCGAACCACTAACTGGTCAGTGTTGACGTAATACTGTAAACGGCTCAGGAAACGACGCAGATTGATCTCATAGAGATAAGGCAATGCGCCAATTATCTTGAAAGGTTCATCTTCCGGAATGTAGAAGTCATTCGCGGTTTTATCACCAACAATAATTTCGACCTTTTTCCCTTCGCGCAGCAACTGGATGATATTGCGCACAAGGATTGCTGGCAGGTTGAAGTATGGCGTACAGATGGTTAGTTTCTGCTCGGCACAAGGCATAAGGTGGAAAATGGTCTTGTTCAACAGACTCGATTTCCCCAGACCTACCAACGGCGTTACGGAAAGCTGATCGTTGTCAGCATCGCCCTGGAAATGATAAGCGGCATCACGCAGCTCCTGGCGGAACAGACGAATATCGTTCTTGATTTCCGGGCTTTTTGGCCGATTAACATCATCCAGACGATTAACGCCGCGGCCATTCATAATATTCTGTGTAACCCATTCAAACATAATGTCTGACATCTTACGGTTACGGATCAGATGATAACGGTCGTAGCGATATTTATCGTGCTGATGCAGGTAAACATCGTTCAGGCTGGCACCGCTATAAAGTACGCTATCGTCGATGATAAAGCCTTTAAAGTGCAGAACACCAAGGGCCTCACGGGTATTGATTGGAACGCCATAAACTGGAACATCTACGCCCGGATTTTCCTGTGCCATGCGGCAGTACCAGTCAGCGTTAGTGTTAGATGCCGCAGCGCCAATGCGTCCACGTTGTGCACGATGCCAGTCGACCAGCACCCGTACATCCAGTTCCGGACGCTGCCTTTTAGCCTCATACAACGCGTTCAGAATGCCTTTGCCACCGTCATCCTGTTCGAGATACAGGGCGACAATGCAAATGCGCTGCTTCGCGCTGGCTATTTTTTCCAGCAGCGTCTCCCGGAAGTCGGCGGGAGCGTAAAAGAAATCGACATCATCAACTGATTGAGAAATCTTGGGTAGTTGGGCAAGGTGTTGTTGATGTTTATTACGCTTAAATTTTGACAACATCACAGTGCATTTCTTCTCTGTTCATTGAAGGGTCCTCTGTGCAATGCAGACGACATAAGCGGGCAATAATAACACCAGTCCCGATTAAGTGGTCAACATTTCCAGTACCTTACTCATGATTCCTCGCGCTGGGCAAGATTTAGCGTAAGCCCAACGATCCCCTCTTCGAGCTGGATATCAACGTTAAACCCGAGCTTGCGGGCCAGCGCCACCATGCCACGATTGTTTGGCATCGTAATACCATTCAGACGTTGCAGTCCGTGATCTCGCGTATAGGTAATCAACTTTTCCATTAAGCGTCGACCTAAGCCTAACCCTTTGAGATCCGAGCGAACCAGCACGGCAAATTCGGCATCGATGTTATCAGGATCGGAGATCGCACGCGTGACGCCGAGGATCTCTTCCGTTTGATCAATACGTCGTACCGCTACAAACGCCATTTCCCGATCGTAGTCGATCTGCGTCATGTTGGCTAAATCTTCATGGGTAAATTCGTTGATCTCGCTAAAGTAGCGGTAATAAAGATCTTCTTTGGTGACTCGCGAAATGAATTGCTGAAGCTGTGGCTCATCTTCCGGCAAAATCGGGCGGAACAAGCAACGTTCGCCGTTTTTCAATTCTACCCATTCTTCCAGCTGATGAGGATAAGGGCGCACAGCCAGGCGACTCTCGTTATCGCCTTCAAACGGAGCGATATCCAGCGTGACATCAAGCGCGGTAAATTCATTGCCGGAAGCCAGCAAAGGATGAATATCCAGCCTCTGAATCTCCGGACAATCAACAATCAAGTTAGAAACCTGCACCAGTAACTGGCTTAATCCCGCCACATCCAGCGGGCGTAGCGCACTACGCGCACGAATCTTTTTACTTTTGATCCCCTGAATGACCAGATAACGTGCCAGGTTCATGTTCAGCGGCGGTAGTGCGACGACGGCTTGATCTTCAGGACGCCACTCCACACCGCCTTCGCCCAGCATGATCAACGGTCCGAAAACCGGATCGTGCTCAACCACTACTCGCAACTCCTGAGCGCCAGCACGGTTAGCCATACTTTGTACCAGCAGGCCGTGGATACGCGCCTGCGGCCAGGCCATTTTTACGCGATCGAAAATAGCATTTGCGGCTTGCTGGACTTCATTGGCTGTACGCAAGTAGAGCATGACGCCCTGAACTTCTGATTTATGTGGAATATCCGGCGAGCGTAATTTTAGTGCCACCGGATAACCAATCTGTTCGGCAATATGCACAGCCTCGGTGCTGTCAGTGGCAATCCAGGTGGGGAGTGTGTTCATGCCGTACGCTTGCAGGATAGGCTGAACTTCATGGGTATCGAGCGACGTTGCCCCTTCGACAATGGCCTGTTGCAACAGAAGATGCGCTTCTGCGGTATTAGAGGTCAGATTGCTGGGCAACGCCGGCGTTTCGCGTAGTTGCTTCTGATTACGCCGGTACTCCACCATATGCATAAAAGCGGTGATGGTTCCTTCCGGGGTGCGGTAGGTCGGCAGCCCGGCTTCGCTGAATAAACGTCGTGCCTCTTGCGAGGAGTGCTCGCCGCACCAGTTCGTCAGCAGAGAAACATACTTGCTGCGGGGATGATGCTTTACCGCTTCAATTAATGCATGTGCGCTTTCTGTTGCGGGGGCAGCGGCGCTGGGCGAATGAATAACCATCAGCGCATCAAAATCCTGACTGTGGAGCAGAATATCCAGCGTTTTAATATAATGCTCACTACTGGCGTCATCACGAAGATCGAGCGGGTTAGAGATTGCCACATGTTCTGGCAGTGCATCGCGCAATTTTTGGCAGGTTTCTTCACTGAGCGTAGCCAGCTTGCCATTGCGTGACCATAAGGCATCCAGCGCCAGTGCGGCAGGTGCTGCACCGTTGCTGATAATCATCAGCCGCTCTCCACGTAGCGGGCGCATATGGCTAAGGGTTTCGACTGCCGAAAACAGCTCGTGGGTATCCTGTACTCGCAACAAACCGGCGCGCTGAATAGCTGCATCCCAAGCAGGATCCATTCCTGCCGTGGTGTTCAGTAGTCGTTGCGCCGCCGGGCTACGTCCACTTTTAATCACCAGAATCGGTTTATTACGTGAGGCGCTACGTGCAGCCGAAACAAAACGTCGCGCATCACTTAATTGTTCGAGGTAGAGCAGGATTGCACTGGTTTTGCTGTCGCGCGCCAGATAATCGAGCAATTCATCAACGTCGATATCCAGGCTGTCGCCGAGAGCAATAAAGTAGGAAAAGCCCATTTCCCGCTGTTGTGCCCAGTCGAGGATGGTATTGGAGACGGCGGCAGACTGCGAAATAAACGCCAGTTTGCCGCGTTTAATCGGTACCGGCGAAAAGCTGGCATTCAGGCCTTGCCAGGGGGCCAGTAATCCCAGACTGTTTGGCCCCAGCAGACGCATGTTATGGCGCAGGGCGCAGGCACGGAGATCTTCGTGCTGCGATGCCGGGGCGGAAAGAATAATGCAGGTTTTACAGCCTTTCTCGCCGAGCTCTTCCAGAAGAGTAAGATTGCGGCTGGCATTGGTACATAAAACCGCAAGATCGGGTGTAAAGGGCAGGCTGGCAATATCCGGCCAGGCCAACACACCCAACACCGCTTTCCAGGCAGGCGTCACCGGGAGTACCGGCCCGTTAAATCCCCCCGCCAGCAGGTTACGCATCATCAGATAACCTGCGCGATTGGGTTTCATCGATGCGCCAATTACCGCAATCGATTTTGGTCGCAGTAATGCTTCCAGTCCTCGCTGACTCATATCGGTCTCCCGCAGAAGTGACCGAATGATTTTAAACGCTTTCTAACTGTTCTGCTGTGATGCTACCCAGATGTTGCGTTTTTCCTGCCAGATAGCGTGTTTTAAAGCGGGTGAAATGCTCGCCTAGACCTGCCGCCGCTTCGGTATCGCCGGCCATATCTAACAGTGCGATGGCAACTTCGGCAGTGCAGTATTGGCCTTCAGCCTGGGCTTCACGCAGGCGATAGGCAGATAGCCGGGAAAGATCGACGGAAATGACGGGAAGATTATCCAGATAAGGACTTTTACGAAACATCTTGCGAGCTTCCGGCCAGGTACCATCGAGCATGATAAACAGCGGTGGCTTACCAGCAGGTGGTGTAAAAATCACTTCCCGTTGTTCATTAGCATATGAGGCAGGGAAGACCACCATCGGTTGATAATCCGGGTTTTGTACCAGAGCTAGCAAATCCTGCGAGGGTTCGGTACGGGACCATTGAAACGCGACGGTATTTGGCAAGATATCGGCAATCAGACGCCCGGTGTTACTGGGCTTCATTGGCTCGGTGTCGAACATCAGCAAACAAAAGCGACTTTTAGCTTCCGCTGGAGTAATTGTCGAACAGAGACATAATTTCTCTGGCAAAAGACAGCGTTGGCAGCGACGAACGCGATTACCGCGGGCAAGAAAAGGACGTGTTGCGCGCGCAATACGCTCGGCGCGTAACTGGAGAACAACGTTTTCGGTCATAAGAGAGCGTCGAAAAAACGCCATTGTCGCAGAGGAGAAAACGGGGCACAAGATGCACCCCGACAAGATTAAAGCGATTCGTTCAGCCAGCTATCGAAAGGTGCTTTTGGTACTGCGCCATTAAGCATGTCGACAACCTGACCGTTTTTGAAAATCATGATTGTCGGAATGCTACGAATACCAAAGCGGCTGCTTAATTCACGTTCAGCTTCGGTATTCACTTTCACAAAGCGCACTTTACCGCTACGCTCTTGCGCAACATCTTCAAAAATTGGTGCGAAATTACGGCAGGGGCCGCACCACGGCGCCCAGAAGTCGATCACCACAGGCAGATCATCTTTCAGCAATTTGTCGAGCATTTCACCGGTCGCATTAATCACCTCTCCGTCAAACAAGTCGTGACCGCAGCGTCCGCATTTTGCCGCATCTTCGAGCCGATCGTCGGGAATGCGATTGATGGCCTGACAATGGGTACAAACGGTATTCATAACTAACCTCGGGATGAGTAAGGAGACTTATCGGCAACGACGCCGGTATGTTTCTAATATGTTACATATTATCGGGGACATTGTTCCAGACAACAATCTGTTTTATTCAATAGGTATGATAGTCGCAGGCTTTGGTACGAAATCATGGCGAACCGCGCGCACTTCGGGTAATCTGCGCGCTTCGCGCAGCGCTGGTGGAGAAAAGCATGAACGATGAGATGAAAGGTAAAAGCGGCAAGGTCAAAGTGATGTATGTCCGCAGTGATGATGATTCTGATAAACGTACCCATAACCCGCGTACCGGGAAAGGGGGCGGGCGTCCAGGAAAATCTCGTGCCGACGGTGGCCGTCGCCCCGCCCGCGATGACAAACAAAGTCAGCCCCGTGACCGCAAGTGGGAAGAGTCTCCGTGGCGCACGGTTTCCCGCGCGCCGGGTGATGAGACGCCGGAAAAGGCCGATCACGGTGGCATCAGTGGTAAAAGTTTTATTGATCCGGAAGTTTTGCGTCGTCAGCGTGCGGAAGAAACCCGCGTCTACGGCGAAAACGCCTGTCAGGCACTGTTCCAGAGCCGCCCCGAAGCGATTGTTCGCGCTTGGTTTATTCAGAGCGTAACGCCACGTTTTAAAGAAGCATTGCGCTGGATGGCGGCAAACCGCAAAGCGTATCATGTGGTGGATGAAGCGGAACTGACCAAAGCGTCAGGCACGGAACATCACGGCGGCGTTTGCTTCCTGATCAAAAAGCGTAACGGTACAACCGTGCAGCAGTGGGTAAGTCAGGCAGGTGCGCAGGATTGTGTACTGGCACTGGAAAACGAATCTAACCCGCATAACCTGGGCGGCATGATGCGCAGTTGCGCACACTTCGGCGTGAAAGGCGTTGTGGTGCAGGATGCGGCGTTGCTGGAATCCGGTGCGGCTATCCGTACCGCAGAAGGCGGTGCAGAGCATGTCCAGCCGATTACTGGCGACAACATTGTTAACGTGCTGGATGACTTCCGTCAGGCGGGTTACACCGTAGTGACCACTTCCAGCGAGCAGGGTAAACCGCTGTTCAAAACCAGTCTGCCAGAGAAAATGGTGCTAGTGCTGGGTCAGGAATATGAAGGGTTACCGGATGCCGCACGCGATCCGAACGATTTGCGCGTGAAGATTGACGGAACTGGCAATGTTGCCGGGCTGAATATCTCTGTTGCAACCGGCGTTTTGCTTGGCGAATGGTGGCGTCAGAACAAAGCCTGATAAATCAGCCGGGTGGCAATTCTGCCATCCGGCGTTTTCCCTCAAATTTACTCACTCTCTGCCGGTAATACTGGCATCCAGTCAATCGGTTTCTCGCCACGTTGTTCCAGCCACTGATTTGCCAGCACAAAATGATTGCAGCCAAAGAATCCACGATGTGCAGAAAGCGGCGATGGATGCGGCGCTTTCAGTACGTGATGGCGTTGCTTATCTATAATCGCTCCTTTCTTTTGCGCATGTGATCCCCACAACAAAAACACCACGCCTTCGCGGTGCTGGTTAATCAGGCTGATGACTTTGTCGGTGAAGGTCTCCCAACCGAGGCTGGCGTGGGAATGCGCCTGACCTGCGCGAACCGTCAAGACGGTATTGAGCAGCAGAACGCCCTGACGCGCCCAGCTTTCAAGATAACCATGATTAGGGCGGGTGAAGCCGGGAATAGTATTTTCGAGCTCTTTATACATATTCAGCAGTGACGGCGGTGTCGCAATGCCGGGGCGAACGGAAAATGCCAGACCATGCGCCTGTCCCGGTCCGTGATAAGGATCCTGACCGAGGATCACCACTTTAACGTCACCCAACTCTGTAAAGCGGAAGGCGTTAAAGACATCTTTTTGTGGTGGATAGATAGTGACGCCGGACTGCCGCTCGCTGGCGACGGTCTGAAGGGTATTAAGAAAATAGGGTTGCTGCTTCTCTTCAGCCAGCACATCATGCCAGGTTAATTCGTTAGCCATCTCGCTCTCCTGCGAATCTTCAATCCGCCTAGCTTAACTGCTTCTTTCTACAGAACAAAACCAAGCTCATTTTTTAGACTTTAATGAGTGCAAAAAAATGTAAATTGGTAAAATTTCACACCCGTATAAGTTGATGTAAAACAATAAAATCCATTTGCGAGCACACTTGATGCGTGGTTTTTATTGATTTAAATCAAAGAATCAAGGGTGTTTGAGGAGTATATATACACTCAAGCAACAATGGTTTTACCAATTGGCCGCGACAGGCTAAACAAATCAAATAATTTTGCCGGGGAGGCATCACATGATTACAGGTATCCAGATTACTAAAGCTGCTAATGACGATCTGCTGAACTCTTTCTGGCTGCTGGACAGCGAAAAAGGCGAAGCGCGTTGCATCGTTGCGAAAGCAGGTTTTGCAGAAGACGAAGTGGTTGCAGTAAGCAAACTGGGTGACATTGAATACCGTGAAGTTCCAGTAGAAGTTAAACCAGAAGTTCGCGTTGAAGGTGGTCAGCACCTGAACGTAAACGTTCTGCGTCGTGAAACTCTGGAAGATGCAGTTAAGCATCCGGAAAAATATCCGCAGCTGACCATCCGTGTATCCGGTTATGCAGTTCGCTTTAACTCTCTGACTCCGGAACAGCAGCGCGATGTTATCGCTCGTACCTTTACTGAAAGCCTGTAAGGTTTAAGTAGCAAGTTACTAAGCGGAAGAGGGCGACCTCTTCCGCTTTTTTTCATTAACAGAAAATGCGCACCGCGCAATAGACCAGCAACAACGCCAGCACGATATTTAACTGGCGACCATACTGGCGAAACAATCGCTGAAACAGGTGCCCCGCCAGCGCCCAGCACACATTGCCAAAGGTCCCAATCATTGCCAGCAAAACGCTGACGCCAATCACCCAGCTTAACGCCTGCGTTTGTGGCAGGACAAATGTCGACAGTGCTGTAATGCCGTACAAAATAATTTTGACGTTCACAAACTGCAAAGCAAAGCTGGCCCAAAAGCTGATCGGTTTGGCCTGAAGTCCGTCTTCCTTGGTTGGACTGGTAGCGATTTTCCACGCCAGCCAGACAATATATGCTGCTCCTGCCCAACTCAAAAGGTGCACCGCTGCCGGGTCGATAACAGCCAGTGAAAATGAAATTCCTGCACACAGTAACATCACAATCAAAAATCCCAGACTCATCCCTGCCAGCACGCGGGTACTCCGACGAAATCCATGCGACGTGGCAGAGCTAAGAGCGAGTATATTGTTTGGTCCTGGCGTCAGGGCGGTAATCAGGGTGTAGGTCCAAAAAGCACTTAAAAGGGTCGGTGTCACTTGTTATCTCCTCTGTTTTGGTAGACAGTACCCGACACGAAACATTTAAAAAAATGAATGTTTTCACATTCTAAATTCGATATTTTCGATAGGTTTGGAGTTATGGATCTGCGCCGTTTTATTACGCTTAAAACCGTGGTGGAAGAGGGTTCCTTTTTGCGAGCTTCGCAAAAATTGTGTTGCACACAATCGACGGTGACTTTTCATATTCAGCAGCTTGAACAGGAGTTCTCAGTACAATTGTTTGAGAAAATTGGCCGACGGATGTGCCTCACTCGCGAAGGCAAAAAGTTGCTGCCGCACATCTATGAACTCACCAGAGTGATGGATACGCTTCGTGAGGCTGCCAAAAAAGAGTCTGATCCGGACGGAGAACTGCGCGTTGTTTCAGGCGAAACGCTGCTCTCTTACCGAATGCCGCAGGTGTTGCAGCGTTTTCGGCAACGTGCACCAAAAGTGCGTTTATCACTGCAGTCGCTGAACTGTTACGTGATCCGTGATGCTCTACTGAATGATGAGGCCGATGTCGGTGTTTTTTATCGCGTAGGAAATGATGATGCTCTGAATCGACGAGAATTGGGTGAACAATCGCTGGTGCTGGTGGCTTCACCGCAAATTGCAGATGTCGATTTTACTCAGCCTGGAAGACATAACGCCTGTAGCTTTATTATCAACGAACCACAATGTGTCTTCCGGCAGATATTTGAGAGCACGCTGCGCCAGCGGCGGATCACGGTGGAAAATACCATTGAGCTTATAAGCATTGAAAGCATCAAGCGTTGTGTCGCGGCGAATATCGGGGTCAGTTACCTGCCGCGCTTTGCAGTGGCAAATGAACTTGCGAGTGGCGAATTAATCGAATTGCCTTTTGGCGAACAGTCGCAGACCATTACGGCAATGTGCGCTCACCATGCCGGGAAAGCGGTTAGCCCGGCGATGCACACTTTTATTCAGTGTGTTGAAGAGTGTTTTTTGCCGGGATAAAAATAATGCCGGGCTTAAACCCGGCACCTAACTTGTCGACGAAGTGCGTTTTGTTCATGCCGGATGCGGCGTGAACGCCTTATCCGGCCTACAAGATCGTGCAAATTCAATATATTGCATGAGCCATGTAGGCCTGATAAGCGTAGAGCATCAGGCAGTTTTGCGTTTGCCAGCACTTTTAATTCCGGGCTTAAACCCGGAATTAAGATCACTCTTCTGTCGTTTGCGGTGGCACGCCCGTTCCGCTTGGTTTACGGCGCTTACCAATATTTTTGGTGTCGCGATGGCGTTTTTTCACCCGCGGCTTCTCTTTCTCTTTAGCCTTTTTCTTCTCGGCGCGTTTTGCCAGTACTTTCTTCGATGGCTTGCCGGTCTGCTTCTCACTTGGCGCACGCGTTTTCGGGCGTAACTCATCAATTACGCGAGCTTTAATTGGCTCTTCAATATAACGGCCTACTTTGCCCAGCAGCAGATGGTCATGAGCTTCAACCAGTGAAATCGCGGTTCCCTTACGACCAGCGCGAGCAGTACGTCCGATACGGTGTAAATAAGTATCGCCACTGCGTGGCATATCGAAGTTAAAAACATGGCTGACATCCGGAATGTCGATACCGCGCGCGGCAACATCGGTGGCAACCAGTACGTTTACGCGACCTTCGGTCAGACGTTTAATCGCTTCGTTACGCTTACCTTGTACCATCTCGCCTTCGAGATAGCAGTTGTTGATGCCCGCTTCGCGCAGCCAGTTTGCCAGCTCATGCACACGCTCACGCTTACGCACAAATACGATTGAGCGAGTCGCTTCCGGCTGTTTTAACAGGTGCACCAGCAACGCGGTTTTATGTTCCAGGTCATCGGCGCGGTAATACCACTGATGAATCTTTTTGCGCTCACGGGTGGATGGATTCGCAGAAACTTCCACCGGATCTTCAAGCAGACGCTCGGCAAAATCCTGAATGGCATCGCCTTCAAGCGTTGCCGAGAAGAGCAGGGTCTGTTTACGCCAGCGCGTTTCGCCTGCAATATGTTCGATATCCTGAGCAAAACCCATATCCAGCATACGGTCTGCTTCGTCGAGGATCAGCGTTTCAACCGCGCGGCAATCGAAGTTCTCTTCTTTTATGTATTGCAGCAGACGTCCGGTCGTGGCAACCACGATATCCTGGTTTTCGCTGAATACTTCCGCGTGGTTCATATAGGCTACGCCGCCGGTGATGGTGGCGATATCCAGATGCGTATGTTTCGCCAGTTCGCGGGCATGATCGGCCACCTGCATCGCCAGTTCGCGAGTCGGGGTGAGGATCAAAATACGCGGCGGACCGGATTTCTTACGGGGGAAATCGAGCAGGTGCTGCAACGCTGGCAGCAGATACGCCGCCGTTTTACCGGTGCCTGTCGGCGCAGAACCGAGTACATCACGGCCATCGAGCGCAGGCGGAATGGCGGCAGCCTGAATGGCGGTCGGGCGAGTGAAACCTTTATCCTGGAGGGCTTCCAGCAGGCTTTCGTCGAGTTCAAGTTCGGAAAAAGTCGTTACAGTCATGTTCTACCTCTGTGTGGGGCGCTGATTATAGACGTTACGGCTGCAATCTTCATCTGTTTGTATGGATATCGCTTCTCGGGTATTGTTCTCACCCGGTGCTATCGCCGTTTTTCCTGCAAGGTTTTATTTTCATGTCACAGTCTACATCCGTGCTTCGTCGTAATGGATTTACTTTTAAACAGTTTTTTGTTGCTCACGATCGTTGTGCGATGAAAGTGGGAACGGATGGCATTTTGCTGGGCGCATGGGCACCGGTGGCTGGGGTAAAACGTTGCCTTGATATCGGCGCGGGTAGCGGGTTGCTGGCATTAATGCTGGCGCAGCGAACCGATGACAGCGTGATGATTGATGCCGTTGAACTGGAAAGTGAAGCTGCGACTCAGGCGCAGGAAAATATCAACCAGTCCCCGTGGGCAGAGCGGATTAATGTCTATACGGCGGATATTCAGCAGTGGATCACCCAGCAGACAGCACGCTTTGATTTAATCATCAGTAACCCGCCTTATTATCAGCAGGGCGTTGAGTGCGCTACGCCGCAGAGGGAACAGGCACGCTATACCACTACGCTTGATCACCAATCGTTGCTGACCTGTGCGGCGGAGTGCATTACCGAAGAGGGATTTTTCTGCGTGGTGCTGCCAGAGCAGATTGGTAATGGTTTTACTGAACTGGCATTAAGTATGGGCTGGCATTTACGTTTGCGGACGGATGTGGCGGAAAACGAAGCGCGACTGCCGCATCGGGTGCTGCTGGCATTCTCCCCGCAGGCGGGAGAATGCTTTAGCGATCGCTTAGTCATTCGTGGGCCAGACCAGAACTATTCCGAAGCGTATACGGCGCTGACCCAGGCTTTTTATCTGTTTATGTAATGATTGCTGGGGGAAAGGATCGATGGACCGGAATGCGTGAGTAGCTGTGGGTAATCCAGCGTAAAATGCAGGCCACGGCTCTCTTTGCGCATCATCGCACAGCGAACAATCAACTCGGCAACCTGTACCAGATTACGCAGCTCCAGCAAATTATTTGAGACGCGGAAATGGGCGTAATATTCGTCTATTTCCTGCTGAAGCATATTGATCCGCCGCAGGGCGCGTTCCAGACGTTTCGTTGTGCGCACAATGCCAACGTAATCCCACATAAACAGACGTAACTCGTGCCAGTTATGTTGAATCACCACCAGCTCGTCTGGGTTCTCAACGCGGCTTTCATCCCATGGCGGTAACGTACTGACGCCGTGGGCATAAGGCATACGCCTGGTAATATCTTCCGCCGCCGACCAGCCATAGACCAGACACTCCAGCAAGGAATTCGAGGCCATGCGGTTAGCGCCGTGTAATCCCGTGTAGCTCACTTCGCCGATGGCGTACAGACCATCAACGTCGGTACGCCCATAGTCATCAACCATTACACCACCGCAGGTATAATGTGCAGCAGGCACAATCGGCACCGGTTCTTTCGTGAGATCTATCCCCAGCCCGAGCAACTTTTCATAGATCATCGGGAAATGCTGACGAATAAAATCGGCGGGCTTATGGCTGATATCGAGGAACATACAATCTGCGCCGAGGCGTTTCATTTCGTGATCAATAGCACGGGCGACAATATCGCGCGGAGCCAGTTCGCCGCGCTCGTCAAAATCAGGCATGAAACGCGTGCCATCCGGTCGCTTGAGATAAGCGCCTTCGCCGCGCAGTGCTTCCGTTAACAGAAAATTGCGTGCCTGCGGATGATACAGCGCGGTAGGATGGAACTGATTAAATTCGAGATTGGCGACCCGGCAGCCCGCGCGCCACGCCATAGCAATGCCATCGCCAGAAGAAATATCCGGATTGGTGGTGTACTGATAAACCTTCGACGCACCGCCGGTTGCCAGCACAACCGCTTTTGCGTGGCAGGTTTCAACCGTTTCTTTATTTCGGTTCCATACCCACGCGCCTACAACTCGTCGCGTGCCCGGCAGGCCAATTTTGTCAGAGACAATCAGATCAACCGCGTTGCTGCGCTCCAGCACGCGAATATTCGGATGGTTCTGCGCCTTGCTCACTAGTGTGGTTTCTACTTCTTTACCGGTGGCGTCCGCAGCATGAAGAATTCGTCGGTGACTATGTCCACCTTCACGGGTCAAATGGTAACTTTCTTCGCCATTCGATTGAACGTGGGTATCAAACAACACCCCCTGGTCGATTAACCATTGCACACAGGAACGCGCATTGCTGGCGACAAATTCAACTGCATGGCGATCACAAATACCAGCACCGGCTATCATTGTGTCTTCCACATGCGAATCAATGCTGTCAGTTTCATCAAACACGGCGGCAATTCCGCCCTGGGCATAAAATGTTGAACCTTCCGTGACTGGGCCTTTACTTAGAACGATGACATGATGCCGGTCAGCCAGACGTAGCGCCAGTGAAAGCCCGGCTGCGCCGCTTCCGATAATCAACACGTCACATGAATGTTCAGGGAGAGTATTCATTATTTTGTTTAATTTACTAAACACGGTTTGGTCAGCATAGCATCATGTTGTGCGATTAAACACCTGCTATTTTAATTTTTGTTACAGAGGCTAAACAGACCGAATCACGGCGACGAGAAAACGAGAAGTTACTGGCTGGCGAAGGATTATGTGGTGAAATAAAAAGGCCGTTGGGTTACTCTTCAGGCAGTTAAATGGGCATTTCTACACAGATAATGCGATGTTCAGATTCTGTAGACTTATAATGATAGATAATGATCCGTCTACAGCATGACAAACAAAAACAGATGCGTTACGGAACTTTACAAAAACGAGACACTCTAACCCTTTGCTTGCTCAAATTGCAGCTAATGGAGTGGCGTTTCGATAGCGCGTGGAAATTTGGTTTGGGGAGACTTTACCTCGGATGAGCGAGCAGTTAACGGACCAGGTCCTGGTTGAACGGGTCCAGAAGGGAGATCAGAAAGCCTTTAACTTACTGGTAGTGCGCTATCAGCATAAAGTGGCGAGTCTGGTTTCCCGCTATGTGCCGTCGGGTGATGTTCCCGATGTGGTACAAGAAGCTTTTATTAAAGCCTATCGTGCGCTGGATTCGTTCCGGGGAGATAGCGCTTTTTATACATGGCTGTATCGGATTGCTGTAAATACAGCGAAAAATTACCTGGTTGCTCAGGGACGCCGTCCACCTTCCAGTGATGTGGATGCCATTGAAGCTGAAAACTTCGAAAGTGGCGGCGCGTTGAAAGAAATTTCGAACCCTGAGAACTTAATGTTGTCAGAAGAACTGAGACAGATAGTTTTCCGAACTATTGAGTCCCTCCCGGAAGATTTACGCATGGCAATAACCTTGCGGGAGCTGGATGGCCTGAGCTATGAAGAGATAGCCGCTATCATGGATTGTCCGGTAGGTACGGTGCGTTCACGTATCTTCCGAGCGAGGGAAGCTATTGATAACAAAGTTCAACCGCTTATCAGGCGTTGACGATAGCGGGATACTGGATAAGGGTATTAGGCATGCAGAAAGAACAACTTTCCGCTTTAATGGATGGCGAAACGCTGGATAGTGAGCTGCTTAACGAACTGGCTCATAACCCAGAAATGCAGAAAACCTGGGAAAGCTATCACTTAATCCGTGACTCAATGCGGGGTGATACTCCCGAGGTGCTCCATTTCGATATCTCTTCACGCGTAATGGCCGCCATTGAAGAAGAGCCAGTACGTCAACCGGCGACACTGATCCCAGAGGCCCAGCCTGCGCCGCATCAATGGCAGAAAATGCCATTCTGGCAGAAAGTACGTCCATGGGCAGCACAGCTTACCCAAATGGGCGTAGCAGCATGCGTATCGCTTGCAGTTATCGTTGGCGTCCAGCACTATAATGGGCAATCTGAAACGTCCCAGCAGCCCGAAACGCCAGTATTTAATACACTGCCGATGATGGGTAAAGCCAGCCCGGTTAGCCTGGGAGTACCTTCTGAAGCGACTGCAAATAATGGTCAACAGCAGCAGGTACAGGAGCAGCGTCGTCGCATTAATGCAATGTTGCAGGATTACGAACTGCAACGTCGACTCCACTCTGAACAGCTTCAGTTTGAGCAGGCCCAAACACAGCAAGCCGCTGTACAGGTGCCAGGAATTCAAACTTTAGGAACGCAATCGCAGTAATGAAGCAACTTTGGTTTGCCATGTCATTAGTGACAGGTAGCCTGTTATTCTCTGCTAACGCCTCGGCCACTCCCGCGTCCGGGGCGTTATTACAGCAGATGAACCTGGCCAGTCAGTCACTGAATTACGAGCTGTCATTCATCAGCATCAATAAACAGGGTGTTGAGTCTCTGCGTTATCGACATGCACGCCTCGATAACCGTCCTCTTGCACAATTGTTGCAAATGGATGGCCCGCGCCGGGAAGTGGTACAGCGCGGCAATGAAATCAGCTACTTTGAACCGGGCCTTGAACCGTTCACGCTTAATGGCGATTACATTGTTGATTCTCTGCCATCGCTCATCTATACCGATTTCAAACGCCTTTCTCCTTACTACGACTTTATCTCCGTGGGACGCACGCGTATTGCTGATCGTCTTTGCGAAGTCATTCGCGTGGTGGCCCGTGATGGCACACGCTACAGCTACATCGTGTGGATGGACACCGAATCGAAATTACCGATGCGGGTTGATCTCCTTGATCGCGATGGTGAAACGCTGGAACAATTTCGCGTGATTGCTTTTAACGTTAATCAGGATATCAGCAGCAGTATGCAGACGCTGGCGAAAGCAAATCTGCCGCCGCTGCTTTCTGTTCCTGTAGGTGAAAAAGCTAAATTCAGCTGGACGCCAACCTGGTTGCCACAGGGGTTTAGTGAAGTTTCCAGCAGCCGACGTCCGTTACCGACGATGGACAACATGCCTATCGAATCACGTCTCTATTCCGACGGATTATTCAGCTTCTCGGTAAACGTTAACCGCGCTACGCCATCGAGCACCGATCAGATGTTGCGCACCGGACGCAGAACCGTCAGTACAAGCGTACGTGATAACGCCGAAATCACCATTGTCGGCGAACTGCCGCCGCAAACGGCGAAACGCATTGCCGAGAATATTAAGTTCGGGGCAGCGCAATGATCAAAGAGTGGGCTACGGTCGTCTCCTGGCAAAACGGGCAGGCGCTGGTCAGTTGTGATGTTAAAGCCTCATGCAGCAGCTGTGCTTCCCGTGTCGGTTGCGGTAGCCGCGTGCTGAATAAACTTGGCCCACAAACCACGCATACCATTGTCGTACCCTGTGATGAACCGTTAGTACCGGGGCAAAAAGTGGAATTAGGAATCACCGAAGGCAGCCTGCTTAGCTCCGCATTACTGGTTTATATGTCGCCGTTGGTGGGATTATTCCTCATCGCTTCGTTATTTCAGCTACTCTTTGCTTCAGATCTTGCAGCATTATGCGGTGCGATTCTCGGCGGCGTTGGTGGATTCCTGATTGCACGCAGCTACTCGCGAAAGTTTGCTGCCCGGGCAGAATGGCAACCGATCATCTTAAGCGTGGCATTGCCGCCAGGCCTTGTGCGATTTGAAACATCTTCGGAAGACGCGAGCCAGTGATTTCACTGGCTTTGTTGCATTTTGCATAACAAATGCGAGGACGTTTCCAGATACCACAATCCATACCGTATGAACATTTCCTCGCCTCAATGTTGTAGTGTAGAATGCGGCGTTTCTATTAATACAGACGTTAAGCTCAGAACAGCGACTTCTAAAAGCCTGGTTAACCGGGCATTAAGGCACAATAATCATACTTTATGAAGAATATACGTAACTTTTCGATCATAGCTCACATTGACCACGGTAAATCGACGCTGTCTGACCGTATTATCCAGATCTGCGGTGGCCTGTCTGACCGTGAAATGGAGGCGCAGGTTCTCGATTCCATGGATCTTGAGCGTGAGCGTGGCATTACCATCAAAGCGCAAAGCGTGACGCTGGATTACAAAGCGTCTGACGGCGAAACCTATCAGCTTAACTTTATCGACACCCCGGGCCACGTAGACTTCTCCTATGAAGTTTCCCGTTCGCTGGCTGCCTGTGAGGGTGCATTGCTGGTGGTCGACGCCGGGCAGGGCGTAGAAGCGCAAACCCTGGCAAACTGCTACACCGCGATGGAAATGGATCTCGAAGTAGTGCCGGTACTGAACAAGATTGACCTGCCGGCAGCTGATCCTGAACGCGTAGCAGAAGAAATTGAAGATATCGTTGGTATCGACGCCACCGACGCAGTGCGCTGCTCAGCGAAAACCGGCGTTGGTGTGCAGGACGTTCTCGAACGTCTGGTGCGCGATATTCCGCCGCCGGAAGGCGATCCGGAAGGCCCGTTACAGGCGCTAATTATCGACTCCTGGTTCGACAACTACTTGGGCGTTGTTTCACTTATCCGTATTAAAAACGGCACCCTGCGTAAGGGCGACAAAGTGAAAGTCATGAGTACCGGGCAGACCTATAACGCCGACCGTCTGGGTATTTTCACGCCGAAGCAGGTTGACCGCACTGAACTGAAATGCGGTGAAGTTGGCTGGTTGGTATGTGCGATCAAAGATATCCACGGTGCACCGGTAGGCGATACCTTAACACTGGCGCGTAATCCGGCAGAAAAGGCGCTGCCTGGCTTTAAGAAAGTCAAACCGCAGGTTTACGCAGGCTTGTTCCCGGTAAGCTCTGACGACTATGAAGCCTTCCGTGACGCGCTGGGCAAACTCAGCCTGAATGATGCCTCACTGTTCTATGAGCCGGAAAGCTCCAGCGCGTTGGGCTTTGGTTTCCGCTGCGGCTTCCTCGGCCTGCTGCACATGGAGATCATTCAGGAACGTCTGGAACGTGAATACGATCTGGATCTGATCACTACGGCGCCGACCGTAGTGTATGAAGTTGAAACTACGTCAAGAGAAGTTATTTACGTCGACAGCCCATCGAAGCTGCCAGCGGTAAATAACATCTACGAACTGCGCGAGCCGATTGCAGAGTGTCACATGCTATTGCCGCAGGCATATCTCGGTAACGTTATTACGCTGTGCGTAGAAAAACGTGGCGTACAAACCAACATGGTTTACCACGGTAACCAGGTAGCGTTGACCTACGAGATCCCGATGGCTGAAGTGGTGCTCGACTTCTTCGATCGCCTGAAATCTACCTCTCGTGGTTATGCGTCTCTGGATTACAACTTCAAACGCTTCCAGGCGTCCGACATGGTACGTGTAGACGTATTAATCAACGGTGAACGTGTTGATGCGCTGGCGCTGATCACCCACCGTGATAATTCGCAAAACCGTGGTCGCGAGCTGGTGGAAAAGATGAAGGATCTGATCCCACGCCAGCAGTTTGATATTGCCATTCAGGCAGCGATTGGTACGCACATCATTGCGCGCTCCACCGTGAAACAGCTGCGTAAAAACGTACTGGCTAAATGTTATGGTGGCGATATCAGCCGTAAGAAAAAGCTGCTGCAGAAGCAGAAAGAAGGTAAGAAACGCATGAAGCAGATCGGTAACGTCGAGCTGCCGCAGGAAGCGTTCCTCGCCATTCTGCACGTCGGCAAAGACAACAAATAACCCTTAGGAGTTGGCATGGCGAATATGTTTGCCCTCATTCTGGTGATTGCCACACTGGTGACGGGCATTTTATGGTGCGTGGATAAATTCTTTTTCGCACCTAAGCGACGGGAACGTCAGGCAGCGGCTCAAGCGGCTGCTGGTGACTCACTGGATAAAGCAACGCTGAAAAAAGTTGCACCGAAGCCAGGTTGGCTGGAAACCGGGGCTTCTGTTTTTCCAGTGCTGGCTATTGTATTGATTGTGCGTTCGTTTATTTATGAACCGTTCCAGATCCCGTCAGGTTCGATGATGCCGACTCTGTTAATCGGTGACTTTATTCTGGTAGAAAAGTTTGCTTACGGCATTAAAGATCCTATCTACCAGAAAACGCTGATCGAAACCGGTCATCCGAAGCGTGGCGATATCGTGGTCTTTAAATACCCGGAAGATCCAAAGCTTGATTACATCAAGCGTGCGGTGGGTTTACCGGGCGATAAAGTCACTTACGATCCGGTTTCAAAAGAGCTGACGATTCAGCCGGGATGCAGTTCCGGTCAGGCGTGTGAAAACGCGCTGCCGGTCACCTACTCAAACGTGGAACCGAGCGATTTCGTTCAGACCTTCTCGCGCCGTAATGGTGGGGAAGCAACCAGCGGATTCTTTGAAGTGCCGAAAAACGAAACCAAAGAAAATGGAATTCGTCTTTCCGAGCGTAAAGAGACTCTGGGTGATGTGACGCACCGTATTTTGACAGTGCCGATTGCGCAGGATCAGGTGGGGATGTATTACCAGCAGCCAGGGCAACAACTGGCAACCTGGATTGTTCCACCGGGCCAATACTTCATGATGGGTGACAACCGTGACAACAGCGCGGACAGCCGTTACTGGGGCTTTGTGCCGGAAGCGAATCTGGTAGGTCGGGCAACGGCTATCTGGATGAGTTTCGATAAGCAAGAAGGCGAATGGCCGACTGGTGTGCGCTTAAGTCGTATTGGCGGCATCCATTAATAGCTTATCTTCGTTCACGTTGTCGCCGTTATGGCGACAACGTGAATTATTTATGAGATAAATCCCCCGTGGCTAACGACATCCCCCGTCGTTGTGTATAGAATATTCCCCCGAAGTTTAAGGTTGGCACCTCCAGGTTGCCACGGCACACGAAACAGCGTTGGTCCCCATATACCGGTAAACTGAAACTGCAGCGAAGCAGTTAGCAGAGCCATGTATATCAGGTCTGTTTCGTGTGCTGAATTGTTGACGCATTTATTTATTGGTATCGCATGAACCCCATCGTAATTAATCGGCTTCAAAGGAAGCTGGGCTACACTTTTAATCATCAGGAACTGTTGCAGCAGGCATTAACCCATCGTAGTGCCAGCAGCAAACATAACGAGCGTTTAGAATTTTTAGGCGACTCTATTCTGAGCTACGTTATCGCCAATGCGCTTTATCACCGTTTCCCTCGCGTGGATGAAGGCGATATGAGCCGGATGCGCGCCACGCTGGTCCGTGGCAATACGCTGGCTGAACTGGCGCGCGAATTTGAGTTAGGTGAGTGCTTACGTTTAGGGCCAGGTGAACTTAAAAGCGGTGGATTTCGTCGTGAGTCAATTCTCGCCGACACCGTCGAAGCATTAATTGGTGGCGTATTCCTCGACAGTGACATTCAAACCGTCGAGAAATTAATCCTTAACTGGTATCAAACCCGTCTGGACGAAATTAGCCCAGGCGATAAACAAAAAGATCCGAAAACGCGCTTGCAAGAATATTTGCAGGGTCGCCATCTGCCGCTGCCGACTTATCTGGTCGTCCAGGTACGTGGCGAAGCGCACGATCAGGAATTTACTATCCACTGCCAGGTCAGCGGCCTGAGTGAACCGGTGGTAGGCACAGGTTCAAGCCGTCGTAAGGCTGAGCAGGCTGCCGCCGAACAGGCGTTGAAAAAACTGGAGCTGGAATGAGCAACGATAAAAGTTACTGCGGATTTATTGCTATCGTCGGACGTCCGAACGTTGGCAAATCCACATTGTTGAATAAATTGTTGGGGCAGAAAATCTCCATCACCTCCCGCAAGGCGCAGACAACTCGTCACCGCATTGTGGGGATCCATACTGAAGGCGCGTATCAGGCGATCTACGTCGATACCCCAGGCCTGCATATGGAAGAAAAACGCGCCATTAACCGCCTGATGAACAAAGCGGCGAGCAGTTCCATTGGCGACGTTGAGCTGGTGATTTTTGTCGTTGAAGGCACCCGCTGGACGCCGGACGATGAAATGGTGCTCAACAAACTGCGCGATGGCAAAGCGCCGGTAATCCTCGCGGTGAACAAAGTGGATAACGTGCAGGAAAAAGCCGATCTGCTGCCGCATTTACAGTTCCTGGCAAGCCAGATGAACTTCCTCGATATCGTGCCGATCTCTGCCGAAACCGGGCTGAATGTCGACACTATCGCGGCAATCGTGCGTAAGCATCTGCCTGAAGCGACCCATCACTTCCCGGAAGATTACATCACCGATCGCTCACAGCGTTTTATGGCGTCTGAAATCATCCGCGAAAAACTGATGCGTTTCCTCGGCGCTGAACTGCCGTACTCCGTGACCGTGGAGATCGAACGTTTCGTCTCTAACGAACGCGGTGGTTATGACATCAACGGTTTGATTCTCGTTGAGCGTGAGGGGCAGAAGAAGATGGTGATTGGCAACAAAGGGGCCAAGATTAAAACCATCGGAATTGAAGCGCGTAAAGACATGCAGGAAATGTTCGAAGCGCCTGTCCACCTTGAACTGTGGGTAAAAGTGAAATCTGGCTGGGCCGACGACGAACGCGCACTGCGCAGTCTCGGTTACGTTGACGATCTTTAATTAGCATACTCTATGACTTTCGAGGTGCAGGAAGGCGGCAAGACCGTGAATCCCTGGGAGCTTACTAAAGTAAGTGACCAGGGTGAACGGGTGCAGCCAAGGCACCTGCAACTTGAAAGGCGACGAGTATGATGGAAGGCTGGCAGCGCGCATTCGTATTGCATAGTCGCCCGTGGAGCGAAACCAGCCTGATGCTGGACGTCTTCACGGAGGAATCGGGTCGCGTGCGTCTGGTTGCCAAAGGCGCACGCTCTAAACGCTCTACTCTGAAAGGTGCATTACAGCCTTTCACCCCTCTCTTGCTACGTTTTGGCGGGCGTGGCGAAGTCAAAACGCTGCGCAGTGCCGAAGCTGTCTCGCTGGCGCTGCCATTAAGCGGTATCACCCTTTACAGTGGTTTGTACATTAACGAACTTCTCTCCCGCGTGCTGGAATACGAGACGCGCTTCTCTGAACTCTTTTTCGATTACTTGCACTGCATTCAGTCTCTTGCAGGTGCCACTGGTACGCCAGAACCCGCGCTGCGCCGCTTTGAACTGGCACTGCTCGGTCATCTGGGTTATGGCGTCAATTTTACCCATTGTGCGGGTAGCGGCGAGCCGGTAGATGACACCATGACGTATCGTTATCGCGAAGAAAAAGGGTTTATCGCAAGCGTCGTTATCGACAATAAAACGTTCACTGGAAGGCAGTTAAAAGCGTTAAACGCGCGGG
Source organism: Escherichia sp. KS167_9B (assembly GCF_030295215.1). Lineage (NCBI taxonomy): Bacteria > Pseudomonadati > Pseudomonadota > Gammaproteobacteria > Enterobacterales > Enterobacteriaceae > Escherichia > Escherichia sp. KS167_9B. The sequence goes on along the minus strand of NZ_AP025754.1, from coordinate 3,143,763 downwards.
AATTTCCTGACGCAGACACACTACGCGCCGCGAAACGCTTTACCCGTATGGCGCTTAAGCCGTATCTTGGCGGTAAACCATTAAAGAGCAGGGAACTGTTCCGGCAGTTTATGCCTAAGCGAACGGTGAAAACACATTATGAATGATGAGGATTGTCATGGCTGAATTACTGTTAGGCGTCAACATTGACCATATTGCAACGCTGCGTAACGCACGTGGTACTGCTTACCCGGATCCGGTGCAGGCGGCGTTTATTGCTGAGCAGGCGGGGGCGGATGGCATTACCGTGCATCTACGTGAAGATCGTCGCCACATTACCGACCGCGACGTGCGCATCCTGCGTCAGACGCTGGATACCCGCATGAATCTGGAGATGGCGGTGACCGAAGAGATGCTGGCGATCGCCGTTGAAACAAAGCCGCATTTTTGCTGCCTGGTACCGGAAAAGCGTCAGGAAGTAACAACCGAAGGCGGCCTGGACGTCGCTGGACAGCGTGAAAAAATGCGCGATGCCTGCAAACGTCTGGCGGAGGCCGGGATCCTGGTTTCTCTGTTTATCGACGCCGATGAAGAGCAGATCAAAGCTGCGGCAGAGGTTGGCGCACCGTTTATCGAGATCCACACCGGTTGCTATGCTGATGCCAAAACTGACGCCGAACAGGCGCAAGAGCTGGCGCGTATCGCCAAAGCCGCGGCCTTTGCCGCAAGTCTCGGTCTGAAAGTTAACGCTGGTCACGGTCTGACCTATCACAACGTGAAAGCCATTGCCGCCATTCCTGAGATGCACGAACTGAATATCGGTCATGCCATTATTGGTCGTGCAGTGATGACCGGACTGAAAGATGCGGTGGCAGAAATGAAGCGTTTGATGCTGGAAGCGCGTGGCTAATGGCAATATTAGGTTTAGGCACGGATATCGTGGAGATCGCTCGCATAGAAGCGGTGATCGCCCGATCCGGTGAGCGCCTGGCTCGCCGCGTATTAAGCGATAACGAATGGGAAATCTGGAAAACGCACCACCAGCCAGTGCGTTTTCTGGCGAAGCGCTTTGCCGTAAAAGAAGCCGCAGCAAAAGCGTTTGGCACCGGGATCCGCAATGGTCTGGCGTTTAATCAGTTTGAAGTATTTAACGATGAGCTTGGTAAGCCACGGCTGCGACTGTGGGGCGAGGCATTAAAACTGGCGGAAAAGCTCGGCGTTGTAAATATGCATGTAACGCTGGCAGATGAACGCCACTATGCTTGCGCCACGGTAATTATCGAAAGTTAAAATAATACCGTTCTCTTTAAAAAGTAAAACCCCCGAACTGGTAAGGAACGGGGGTTTTACTTTACAACTTTAATTTTGTGCAGCACACGATTCCAACAAAAATGATTATGGATCAATTTAGTTATCCTGTACAAGCAACTTGCAATCTTTAGCATAAAAACTCGAGCCTTTACGAAGAAATCGATATTGATGAAAAGATTAACGTGACCGCTTTTTGATAAGTACATTAGAATCGGCGTCGTTATTGGATATTTTGCTGTGTTCTACGCCATGCCACTGAATTCCCCCATTGAAACGAGTGGTGTCGTCAAAGCTCTGGTGTGGAGTGCGGCACTCGATTCCAATAACTCGCACGTTCAGTTTTGGGGAGATGTAAGGGCTAATCTGAACGGCTGCATTCCTTGTTTAAGGAAAAACGAATGACTGATTGCCGATACCTGATTAAACGGGTCATTAAAGTCGTCATTGCTGTTTTACAGCTGATCCTTCTGTTCTTGTAACACCAGGAAACGTACTTAAGGCGCGTCAGGTTAACCAGCCAGGCGCGCCTTTAATAATTATAAATAAATGTCTGGGCAGATATTATATAAATTCATTTGGTGAATAATTATGCTAATGTCATCAATTAAATAAATATAATGGCGTTAAGGCTTTCCTGTAAAATATTTAATACTCTACTTCCAGAGCAAAATATTAAATCTTATCCGCGTGGTGCATTAGCACAAATTTATCCCACAACTGTTCTTCCGTCTCGACATGTTGTGGATCCTTCACAATGGTATTGGGGATCGGGCACACCTTCTGGCAGGTGGGCGTCTCGTAGTGGCCTACGCATTCGGTACACTTATCGCTGTTAATCTCGTAGATATGTTCACCCATCGAAATCGCCTCATTCGGGCATTCGGGTTCACACATATCACAATTGATGCATTTTTTAGTGATTAACAGCGCCATAAGGAAACTCTCAAAACAACACAAACCGGGCGGGCATTATACGCGCATTCTTTACTCAAACCAGTTTTTTCACCAACGCTTCACTATGACGAATACGTTCTGGTGCCAGCTCCAGATCCTGCTGAATCAGCGCAATGAACAGTAAATCCGTTAACATTCCCTGAGCGTGACAAGCAGAGATTGCAGCACTGTTTGTCGCTTGTTCTTCGGCAATGGTATACAGGCAATGAGAAGCACGCTGTTGCAGGGCATTGGGAGTAAAGCCGGTAATCGCCAGCACTTTTCCGCCCACTCGCAGCATCTCATCTGCCGCCAGGTTTAACTCGCGTCGTACACCGGTGTAGGAAATGGCTAATAACAGATCGTCAGGGGACGACGCCTGTACTGTAGCGAGTAGCGCATGCATATCGCGCACTGCGGCAGCATTGAAGCCAATCTTCATCAGCTTCCAGGCAAAGTTTTGCGCCACCAGACCCGAAGCGCCAATACCGGTCAGAATTATCCGCCGTGCAGAGCGCAACATTGTTACGCATTCATGCAGTTTCTCTTCACTATTAACATTTAGCGTTGCGTACATAGCGGCAGTATTTTCTTTAATCAGTTTTTCGCCGACCAGCCGTAACGGATCATCACCGCGGATTTGGTTATGAATGGGCACGGAGGGAGATTCCGGCTGGCTTGCCAGCGCTTCACTCAACGCCAACTTAAGTGCCGGAAAACCTTTATAGCCGAGTTTTTGCGCGAACTTCACGACGCTGGACTGACTGACTCCGGCTTCGTTGGCCAGTTGCTGAGAGCTTAAATGGCGCGCCGTATCAGGTTGTAGCAGCAGATAGTCCGCCAGTTTTTTATCACTCTGGGCAAGCCCCTGGTAACGCTGACGGATACGAAGTAAGCCGTTCATATCTTTCCTCGCGATGAAATAGTGGCGACAACAGGCAATATGAGACAAACGCGGGTGAATTTTATATTCCATTGCCGCTAATTGCCATGAATTAAAAATTCCAGTTAGCCATGATGCGGTCGATTGTTGCCGGAAAAGTGATGATCTATCTGTTAGGCTATGTAGTAGCGAAAATTAATCAGGATGTTTCAGTCCAGAGGAGTATGGTTTGGCAACTCACGAGCGTCGTGTGGTGTTTTTTGACTTAGATGGAACATTGCATCAGCAGGATATGTTCGGCAGTTTTATGCGTTATTTACTGCGTCGCCAACCGCTGAATGCATTACTTGTCCTGCCGTTGTTGCCGGTCATTGCCATCGCGTTATTGATAAAAGGTCGTGCAGCACGATGGCCGATGAGTCTGCTTCTTTGGGGATGCACTTTTGGTCACAGTGAAGCGCGTTTACAGGCGTTGCAGGCCGATTTTGTGCACTGGTTTCGCGACAATGTTACCGCTTTTCCGCTTGTCCAGGAGCGTTTGACTACCTACCTGTTAAGTTCCGATGCGGATATTTGGTTGATCACAGGCTCTCCGCAGCCGCTGGTTGAAGCGGTTTATTATGATACGCCCTGGTTGCCGCGGGTTAATCTTATTGCCAGTCAGATCCAGCGGGGTTATGGCGGTTGGATATTGACGATGCGTTGTCTGGGACATGAAAAGGTCGCACAACTGGAGCGCAAAATTGGCACGCCGCTGCGGCTGTACAGTGGCTATAGCGACAGTAATCAGGACAACCCGCTGCTTTATTTCTGCCAGCATCGCTGGCGGGTAACCCCGCGTGGTGAACTCCAGCAACTGGAATAGAGTAAAGCATAGCGTACGTGTATAATGCGCCGCGCTTTTATAACCGGAGTTTTCTTTTTGTCTGAAGTCGAATTTAGCCACGAATACTGGATGCGTCACGCGCTGACGCTGGCGAAGCGTGCCTGGGATGAGCGGGAAGTGCCGGTCGGCGCGGTATTAGTGCATAACAATCGTGTTATTGGCGAAGGCTGGAACCGTCCGATTGGTCGACATGATCCCACCGCGCATGCAGAAATCATGGCCCTGCGGCAGGGCGGTCTGGTGATGCAAAATTATCGTCTGATCGACGCCACATTGTATGTCACGCTTGAGCCCTGTGTAATGTGTGCCGGAGCAATGATCCACAGTCGCATTGGTCGCGTGGTCTTTGGTGCGCGTGACGCGAAAACGGGCGCTGCGGGATCTTTAATGGATGTGCTGCACCATCCGGGTATGAATCACCGAGTGGAAATTACAGAAGGAATACTGGCGGATGAGTGCGCGGCGTTGCTCAGTGACTTCTTTCGCATGCGCCGACAGGAAATTAAAGCGCAGAAAAAAGCGCAATCCTCGACGGATTAATTTTGTTTCTCTTCACTCCCTTTCCTCGAAAACAGCAGAGAGGGAGAGTGGGTCAAATAGTTTGATGACGACTGGGAAAGAAACGAGAGAAAAGGAAATTTCTCTTTGCCCAGCTCCGTTGGCGATACTGCCGGATAATCCTGCGCCAGTTGTATCGCCGCTTCTGTAGCCTGCTTCTCTTTCTCTTGCAGATACCCCACCAGGCTAATCTGATACTTACGAATATTTTCGACATAAGCGTAGGCTTCATGCCCACGTGCGTAGCCGTAAGTCAGCTTGCTGTAATAGGGTTTCTGGCTAAGTAAAGGCAGGCGCTGTTTCACGTCAGCCCAACTGTCAGGATTACCTTTAGTTTTTGCCGTCAGGGCGCGGGCATCCAGCATATGCGCATAGCCCATATTGTACGCGGCGAGGGCAAACCAGATCCGTTCGTTCTCCGGCACACTTTCCGGCACTTTACTCATCATATCCTGCAAATAACGCACACCGCCGCTGATGCTCTGTTCGGCATCGGTACGATCCGTAATGCCGAGGCTTTGCGCGGTATTTTTGGTTAACATCATCATGCCACGCACACCCGTCGGGGAAGTGGCCTGTGCATCCCAGTGCGATTCCTGATAAGCAATAGCGGCCAGCAAACGCCAGTCAATTTCTTCGGCGTACTTCTCAAACAGCGGTTTCAACTGCGGCAGTACGGTATCGACGGCGCGTAAAAACGTGCGCGTATCGACGTAATCAAAATCATCGCCATGCCCCAGGTATTTCTCTTCAATGCGTGCCAGCGTACCGTCTTCATTCATTTCGTTGAAGAAGTCGAGCAGAGCGGCAGAAAGGGTATTATCGCCATCTAATCGGCTAAACCAGGTCACCGGCTGTTCGTCGGTGATATCAAGCGCTACAGCGAGTTCCGGGTGAACGCGCTGAAACAGGCTGATGGCGACAGAATCAGCAATGGTGTAATCGAGTTTTCCTTCGATGACATCTTCCATTAATTCTGCTGAGCCTTTTTTGTCGTCTACCTTCCAGCTTAATTCCGGGAATTTTGTTTCTTTCAGGGTCTGGAGATCGTTAACCACCACATGGCCTGGTGCGATGTTAAGTTGCTCCGCTGTCAGATTGCCCAGCGTACGCGGGCGATACTGACCCACTTTATAAACCAGTTGTTGTGACACGGAATAGTAGGTAGGGCCAGGCTGATAATTTTTTACCCGCTCACTGTTATAAACCAGTCCTGCAGCCAGCAGATCGGCGTTGCCGTTATCGAGGTCGTCAAACAGCTGGCTGATATTCTGCCGCACGGTCACTTTCAGTTTTACGCCGAGGTACTCGGCAAACTGTTTCGCCAGTTCGTAATCCAGGCCAAAAGGTTTCCCGTTGATTTCGTTATAAGTCAGTGGGGTATGAATAGTGCTCACACGCAACTCTCCCCGCGCTTGAATGGCGGCGATACGGTTGTCGGCTTTACCAAACCAGGGAATGGATGGCCAGAGAGCGACCGCGAGCAGCAGTGCCAGAATGCCGATGAACAGATAATTAATCTTTAATTTTTTCAATTAGTTAATTCTCTGTGTCGTGCGCATCCCAGCTTGAAAAAACGTAATAATAGTGAAAGGTTTACTCATAAATGAGCGGCATTTTGCGTAAACCAGCGCCAGTTGGCAACTTATTACAGCCATTGGCGGCACGCGTTGCTAATTCACAATGGTGATTTTATTTCCACGCAAACGGTTTCGTCAGCGCATCAGATTCTTTATAATGACGCCCGTTTCCCCCCCTTGGGTACACCGAAAGCTTAGAAGACGAGAGACTTATGATGGAAATTCTGCGTGGTTCGCCTGCATTGTCGGCATTCCGAATCAACAAACTGCTGGCACGTTTTCAGGCTGCCAGGCTCCCGGTTCACAATATTTACGCCGAGTATGTCCATTTTGCTGACCTCAATGCGCCGTTAAACGATGATGAGCACGCACAACTTGAACGCCTGCTGAAATATGGCCCGGCACTCGCCAGCCACGCCCCGCAAGGCAAACTCCTGCTGGTGACTCCGCGTCCTGGTACCATCTCTCCCTGGTCTTCGAAAGCGACCGATATCGCCCATAACTGCGGGCTGCAACAGGTAAACCGCCTTGAGCGCGGCGTTGCTTACTATATAGAAGCCGGTACGCTGACCCATCAACAATGGCAGCAGGTGACCGCTGAACTGCACGACCGCATGATGGAAACGGTCTTTTCTGCTTTAGATGATGCAGAGCAGCTGTTTGCACACCATCAACCGACTCCGGTCACCAGCGTTGATTTGCTGGGGCAGGGCCGTCAGGCGCTAATCGACGCTAACCTGCGTCTTGGCCTGGCACTGGCGGAAGATGAAATTGACTATCTGCAGGATGCGTTCACAAAGCTGGGTCGTAACCCGAACGACATCGAGCTGTATATGTTCGCCCAGGCGAATTCTGAGCACTGCCGCCACAAAATTTTTAACGCCGACTGGATTATCGACGGAGAACAACAGCCGAAATCGCTGTTCAAGATGATCAAAAACACCTTCGAAACCACGCCGGATCACGTTCTCTCGGCTTATAAAGATAACGCCGCCGTAATGGAAGGTTCTGAAGTGGGCCGCTACTTTGCTGACCACGAAACGGGCCGCTACGATTTCCATCAGGAACCGGCGCACATTCTGATGAAAGTCGAAACCCACAACCACCCAACGGCGATTTCTCCGTGGCCGGGCGCAGCTACCGGTTCCGGCGGTGAAATTCGCGATGAAGGTGCCACCGGCCGCGGCGCGAAGCCGAAAGCTGGCCTGGTCGGTTTCTCCGTATCCAACCTGCGTATTCCTGGCTTTGAACAACCGTGGGAAGAAGATTTCGGTAAGCCTGAGCGCATTGTCACCGCGCTGGACATCATGACAGAAGGTCCGCTGGGCGGCGCGGCATTTAACAACGAATTTGGTCGTCCGGCACTGAACGGCTACTTCCGTACCTATGAAGAAAAAGTGAACAGCCACAACGGCGAAGAGCTGCGCGGGTATCACAAACCGATCATGCTGGCGGGTGGGATCGGCAACATTCGCGCCGATCACGTACAAAAAGGTGAGATCAACGTCGGTGCGAAACTGGTCGTTCTCGGCGGCCCGGCAATGAACATCGGTCTTGGCGGCGGCGCGGCGTCTTCCATGGCGTCTGGTCAGTCTGATGCCGACCTCGACTTTGCTTCCGTACAGCGCGATAACCCGGAGATGGAGCGTCGCTGTCAGGAAGTGATCGACCGTTGCTGGCAGCTTGGTGATGCTAACCCAATTCTGTTTATCCACGACGTCGGCGCAGGCGGTCTTTCTAACGCGATGCCGGAACTGGTGAGCGACGGCGGACGCGGCGGTAAATTCGAACTGCGCGATATTCTGAGCGACGAACCGGGCATGAGCCCGCTGGAAATCTGGTGTAACGAATCCCAGGAACGCTACGTGCTGGCGGTTGCTGCCGATCAGTTACCGCTGTTTGACGAACTGTGTAAGCGTGAACGCGCGCCCTACGCGGTGATTGGTGAAGCGACCGAAGAACTGCATCTTTCTCTGCACGATCGTCATTTTGATAATCAGCCGATCGATCTGCCGCTGGACGTCCTGCTTGGTAAAACGCCGAAGATGACCCGCGATGTGCAAACGCTGAAAGCGAAAGGCGACGCGCTGGCCCGTGAAGGGATCACCATTGCAGACGCGGTGAAACGTGTGCTGCATCTGCCGACTGTGGCGGAAAAAACCTTCCTGGTGACCATTGGCGACCGCAGCGTAACCGGTATGGTGGCGCGCGATCAGATGGTGGGGCCGTGGCAGGTGCCGGTCGCTAACTGCGCGGTCACTACCGCCAGCCTCGACAGCTACTACGGCGAAGCGATGGCAATTGGCGAACGTGCGCCGGTTGCACTGCTGGATTTCGCCGCCTCTGCCCGTCTGGCGGTCGGTGAAGCGTTAACCAATATTGCCGCAACGCAGATTGGCGATATCAAACGCATTAAACTTTCCGCCAACTGGATGGCGGCGGCAGGCCACCCTGGTGAAGATGCAGGCCTGTATGAAGCCGTTAAAGCGGTGGGCGAAGAGCTTTGTCCGGCGCTGGGCCTGACGATTCCGGTGGGTAAAGACTCCATGTCGATGAAAACCCGCTGGCAGGAAGGTAGCGAAGAGCGCGAAATGACCTCGCCGCTTTCGCTGGTGATTTCTGCATTTGCCCGCGTGGAAGATGTACGTCACACCATCACGCCGCAGCTTTCTACCGAAGATAACGCACTGCTGCTGATTGATTTAGGCAAAGGCAATAACGCGCTGGGCGCAACGGCGCTGGCGCAGGTTTATCGTCAGCTTGGCGACAAACCGGCAGATGTACGCGATGTCGCGCAACTGAAAGGCTTCTATGACGCGGTTCAGGCGCTGGTAGCACAGCGTAAGCTGCTCGCGTACCACGACCGCTCTGATGGCGGCCTGCTGGTAACGCTGGCGGAAATGGCCTTTGCTGGTCATTGCGGCATTGACGCGGATATCGCCACTCTGGGTGACGATCGCCTGGCGGCGTTGTTTAACGAAGAACTGGGTGCGGTGATTCAGGTTCGAGCCGCTGACCGTAAAGCAGTTGAAGCGGTACTGGCACAGCATGGGCTTGCTGATTGCGTCCATTATGTTGGCCAGGCGGTTTCCGGTGACCGTTTTGTGATTACCGCCAACGGGCAGACTGTATTCAGCGAAAGCCGCACTACGTTGCGTGTCTGGTGGGCAGAAACTACCTGGCAGATGCAGCGCCTGCGTGACAATCCGGAGTGTGCCGATCAGGAACATCAGGCGAAATCTAACGACGCCGATCCGGGCCTGAATGTGAAACTGTCGTTTGATATCAACGAAGATGTGGCAGCACCGTATATTGCCACTGGTGCGCGTCCGAAAGTTGCCGTGCTGCGTGAGCAGGGGGTGAACTCGCATGTTGAAATGGCGGCAGCTTTCCACCGTGCAGGCTTCGATGCAATCGATGTGCATATGAGCGACCTGCTGGCTGGACGCACGGGCCTGGAGGATTTCCACGCTCTGGTAGCGTGCGGCGGTTTCTCCTACGGTGATGTGCTGGGTGCTGGTGAAGGTTGGGCGAAGTCTATCCTGTTCAATGACCGTGTACGCGATGAGTTTGCAACCTTCTTCCACCGTCCGCAAACGCTGGCGCTGGGGGTATGTAACGGTTGCCAGATGATGTCTAACCTACGTGAACTGATCCCAGGTAGCGAGTTGTGGCCACGTTTCGTGCGTAACACCTCCGATCGCTTTGAAGCGCGTTTCAGCCTGGTAGAAGTGACACAAAGCCCGTCGCTGCTGTTGCAAGGGATGGTGGGTTCGCAGATGCCGATTGCTGTCTCTCACGGCGAAGGACGCGTGGAAGTGCGCGATGCGGCGCATCTGGCGGCACTGGAAAGCAAAGGGCTGGTGGCACTGCGCTATGTCGATAACTTCGGCAAAGTCACTGAAACCTACCCGGCTAACCCGAACGGTTCTCCGAATGGTATTACGGCGGTCACGACTGAAAATGGTCGAGTCACCATTATGATGCCGCACCCGGAACGTGTTTTCCGTACTGTCAGTAACTCCTGGCATCCGGAAAACTGGGGCGAGGATGGCCCATGGATGCGTATTTTCCGCAATGCGCGTAAGCAGTTGGGGTAAGTCGTCAAGCTATTGGTTTTGCTGCCTGGCTGTGGCATTCACGCCGCATCCGGCATTAAACGCCAACCACTATCATAAGCTCCCAGCTCCGGGAGCTTTTTTTGTGTCTGTAAATCACGACAATGGGTGGTTTACCGTGTCGCTTTTTGACGACATTTTATTGATTGATTTTATTGTAATTTAATAAGTTTATCTTAAGTTGTCTCTTTTTGGCGACACAATGGCTGATTTACAGCCAAATAGCGAAGAAGTCATTAACCCATCAAAACAACGTATAATCAGTACGTTACCAAACTATTTTATTTATTGGCACAGTTACTGCATAATAGTCATCAGTGGCTCATTCACCGACTTATGTCAGCCCCTTCGGGACGTGCTACATAAAATTCGAATGACGCACAACAAGGTGCCTGCCGTCCAACTTCTGATATCAGCTTAGCTATATCAACCCTCGGGCGAAACGTCGAGTTAGGCACCGCCTTATTCCATAACAAAGCCGGGTTATTCCCGGCTTTGTTGTATCTGAACTTCCCCTCGGTTAGCATCAGGCTATTCGCGTCTGACGAGAGTAACACCTTGAAACGCTGGCCCGTTTTTCCCCGCTCATTACGACAACTGGTAATGCTGGCATTTTTGCTGATTCTGCTACCCCTGTTGGTGCTGGCATGGCAAGCCTGGCAAAGCCTGAATGCGCTTAGCGATCAGGCGGCGCTGGTTAACCGCACTACGCTTATTGATGCCCGGCGCAGTGAAGCGATGACCAACGCGGCGCTGGAGATGGAGCGTAGCTACCGTCAGTATTGCGTGCTGGACGACCCAACTCTGGCGAAGGTTTATCAAAGCCAGCGCAAGCGTTACAGCGAAATGCTCGATGCCCACGCAGGCGTACTGCCGGACGATAAACTTTACCAGGCATTGCGTCAGGATTTGAACAATCTGGCTCAACTTCAGTGTAACAACAGCGGTCCCGATGCTGCTGCCGCCGCGCGTCTGGAAGCCTTTGCCAGTGCCAATACCGAAATGGTACAGGCCACGCGCACAGTGGTGTTCTCTCGCGGACAGCAGCTTCAGCGTGAAATCGCCGAACGTGGGCAATATTTTGGTTGGCAATCGCTGGTGTTATTTCTGGTAAGTCTGGTGATGGTACTGCTCTTCACGCGGATGATTATCGGCCCGGTGAAAAATATTGAACGGATGATCAACCGTCTGGGGGAAGGGCGTTCTCTGGGCAATAGCGTTTCGTTCAGTGGACCGAGTGAGTTACGCTCGGTTGGGCAACGTATTCTCTGGTTAAGCGAACGCCTGTCATGGCTGGAATCCCAGCGCCATCAATTTTTAAGACATTTATCTCATGAATTAAAAACGCCGCTGGCGAGTATGCGCGAGGGCACTGAATTACTGGCTGACCAGGTTGTCGGGCCGCTTACGCCCGAGCAAAAAGAGGTGGTGAGCATCCTTGATAGCAGCAGCCGCAATTTGCAAAAACTGATCGAACAACTGCTTGATTACAACCGTAAACAGGCGGACGGCGCGGTGGAACTGGAGAGTGTAGAGCTGGCACCGCTGGTGGAAATGGTGGTTTCTGCTCATAGCCTGCCCGCACGGGCTAAAATGATGCATACCGACGTCGATCTCAAAGCAACTGTTTGCCTGGCGGAGCCAATGCTGCTGATGAGCGTACTGGATAATCTTTACTCCAATGCGGTGCACTACGGGGCTGAATCCGGTAACATTTGCCTTCGCAGCAGTTTACATGGCGCGCGGGTTTATATTGATGTCATCAATACAGGCACACCCATTCCGCAAGAGGAACGCGCCATGATCTTCGAACCCTTTTTTCAGGGAAGCCACCAGCGAAAAGGGGCGGTGAAGGGCAGCGGTCTGGGATTAAGCATTGCCAGGGATTGTATTCGCCGTATGCAGGGGGAACTGTATCTGGTCGACGAGAGCGGGCAAGAGGTTTGCTTCCGCATTGAATTACCGTCGTCGAAAAACACGAAATAATGTTAAGAGCCTATCCCATCAGGCTATTTTATTTGCCAGTTTGGCCCCGTGCAGTGCGCGAAATCATTACGTACTACGTGTACGCTCCGGTTTCTCCGCGCTGTCCATGTCCAAACTGCCTGCAACAATTACGCCCACTGGGGTAGGTTTTAAGTCTGGTGAATATGCGACACATTTTTCAACGATTATTGCCCCGACGGCTATGGCTGGCAGGGCTGCCATGTCTGGCATTGCTGGGTTGCGTGCAGAGTCACAATAAGCCAGCTATTGATACGCCAGCAGAAGAAAAAATTCCGGTTTATCAACTGGCTGACTATCTTTCTACTGAATGTAGCGACATCTGGGCACTGCAAGGTAAGTCAACCGAAACCAATCCGCTTTACTGGCTGCGGGCGATGGATTGTGCTGATCGTTTAATGCCTGCGCAGTCGCGGCAGCAAGCCCGCCAATATGACGACGGCAGCTGGCAAAATACCTTCAAACAAGGGATTTTGCTCGCCGACGCCAAAATTACGCCTTATGAGCGCCGCCAGCTGGTCGCGCGCATTGATGCGTTAAGTACCGAGATCCCGGCACAGGTTCGCCCACTGTATCAACTCTGGCGCGACGGTCAGGCGCTGCAACTGCAACTGGCGGAAGAGCGCCAACGCTACAGCAAACTCCAGCAGTCCAGCGACAGCGAACTGGATACTTTGCGCCAGCAACATCACGTTCTACAGCAGCAACTGGAGCTCACCACCCGCAAGCTGGAAAATCTGACCGATATTGAACGTCAGCTCTCTACCCGCAAACCGGCTGGCAATTTCTCGCCGGATACGCCGCACGAGAGTGAAAAGCCCGCGCCATCTACCCATGAGGTCACTCCTGATGAGCCATAAACCTGCGCATTTATTACTGGTCGATGACGATCCAGGATTGCTGAAACTGCTTGGTCTGCGTCTGACCAGCGAAGGTTATAGCGTGGTTACGGCGGAAAGTGGAGCTGAAGGATTGCGGATACTGAATCGTGAAAAAGTAGATTTAGTCATCAGCGATCTGCGGATGGATGAAATGGATGGTATGCAACTGTTTGCCGAAATCCAGAAAGTGCAGCCAGGTATGCCAGTAATCATCCTCACCGCGCATGGTTCCATTCCCGATGCCGTTGCCGCGACACAGCAGGGCGTGTTCAGTTTCCTCACCAAGCCTGTCGATAAAGACGCGCTGTATCAGGCAATTGACGATGCGCTGGAGCAATCAGCCCCCACTACCGACGAACGCTGGCGCGAGGCGATTGTCACCCGCAGCCCGCTGATGCTGCGTTTGCTGGAACAGGCGAGGCTGGTGGCGCAGTCAGATGTTAGCGTTTTGATTAACGGTCAGAGCGGTACCGGGAAAGAGATTTTTGCCCAGGCGATCCACAACGCCAGCCCGCGCAACAGCAAACCGTTTATTGCTATTAACTGTGGCGCATTGCCCGAGCAATTGCTGGAGTCAGAGCTGTTTGGTCATGCGCGTGGCGCGTTTACTGGCGCTGTCAGCAATCGTGAAGGTTTATTCCAGGCGGCGGAAGGCGGTACGCTGTTTCTCGATGAGATTGGCGACATGCCCGCACCGTTGCAGGTCAAACTGCTACGCGTGTTGCAGGAGCGCAAAGTGCGCCCGCTGGGCAGCAACCGCGATATTGATATCGACGTGCGGATTATTTCCGCCACTCACCGTGACCTGCCAAAGGCGATGGCGCGCGGGGAATTCCGTGAAGATCTCTACTATCGCCTCAACGTTGTCAGTCTGAAAATTCCGGCATTGGCGGAGCGCACAGAAGACATTCCGCTACTGGCAAACCACTTATTGCGCCAGGCGGCAGAGCGACATAAACCGTTTGTCCGCGCATTCTCCACCGATGCAATGAAACGACTGATGACCGCGAGCTGGCCGGGTAATGTGCGCCAGTTGGTCAACGTGATTGAACAGTGCGTGGCGCTAACATCATCTCCGGTGATTAGTGATGCGTTAGTCGAGCAGGCGCTGGAGGGCGAAAATACGGCTCTGCCAACCTTTGTTGAGGCGCGTAATCAGTTTGAACTCAACTACTTGCGTAAGCTGCTGCAAATCACCAAAGGGAATGTCACCCACGCGGCGAGAATGGCGGGGCGCAACCGGACAGAATTTTATAAACTGCTTTCCCGACACGAGCTGGATGCAAACGATTTCAAGGAATGAATCGGCGTAATGTGTTACGTTTAGCAGATCAAAAGACAGGCGACCTTTTCAAGGAATAGCATGAAAAAGATTGATGCGATTATTAAACCCTTCAAGCTGGACGATGTCCGCGAAGCACTGGCTGAAGTCGGCATTACTGGCATGACGGTCACCGAGGTGAAAGGTTTTGGCCGCCAGAAAGGCCATACCGAGCTGTATCGCGGCGCGGAGTATATGGTGGATTTTCTGCCGAAGGTAAAAATTGAGATTGTCGTGCCGGACGACATTGTCGATATCTGCGTAGATACGATTATTCGCACGGCGCAAACCGGCAAAATCGGTGACGGTAAAATTTTCGTCTTTGACGTGGCACGGGTCATTCGTATCCGTACTGGCGAAGAGGACGACGCGGCAATTTAAACCGCGTCAGGGTTGCCGGATGTCTCCATCCGGCAACCTCAAATCACAGCACTTTATGCGGGCCAAAGCATTCGTAATGAATGTTTTCCTGTTTCACACCCAGGTCCACTAACTGTTTCGCGGCAAACTGCATGAAGCCAACCGGGCCGCAGAGATAGAACTGCATTGTCGGATCGCTGAACGCACCTTCCAGTTTGCTCAAATCCATCAGACCTTCGCTATCAAACTGACCTTTAGCGCGATCGGCTTCGCTTGGCTGACGATACCAGGTGTGCGCGGTAAAGCGCGGCAGTGCTTGCCCCAGTTCCTTAACTTCATCGGCAAAGGCGTGAACATCGCCATTTTCTGCCGCATGGAACCAGTTCACTTGTGCGGTGTGGCCTGCTTTTGCCAGCGTGTCGAGCATTGCCAGCATTGGCGTCTGGCCGACACCGGCAGAGATTAACGTCACTGGTGTGTCATCTGCGACAGCCATAAAGAAATCACCTGCCGGAGCGACCAGTTTCACGACATCGCCAACATTGGCGTGATTGTGCAGCCAGTTGGATACCTGCCCGCCATCTTCGCGTTTCACCGCAATACGATAGCCTTTGCCATCCGGTTTGCGAGTCAAAGAGTACTGACGAATTTCCTGATGCGGGAAACCTTCCGGCTTCAGCCAGACGCCGAGATATTGCCCCGGACGGTATTCTGCCACTGCGCCACCGTCGACCGGCTCCAGTTCGAAGCTGGTGATAAGCGCGCTGCGCGGTGTTTTAGCCACAATGCGGAAATCGCGAGTACCTTCCCAGCCACCGGCTTTGCTGGCGTTTTCGTTATAGATTTCCGCCTCGCGATTGATAAATACATTAGCCAGTACGCCATAGGCTTTACCCCACGCGTCCAGCACTTCCTGGCCCGGGCTGAACATTTCGTCCAGCGTCGCCAACAGGTGTTCGCCGACAATGTTGTACTGTTCCGGTTTGATCTGGAAACTGGTGTGCTTCTGGGCGATTTTTTCTACCGCTGGCAGCAGCGCAGGCAGGTTTTCAATATTACTGGCGTAGGCGGCAATAGCGTTAAACAGGGCTTCACGTTGATCGCCATTACGCTGGTTACTCATGTTAAAAATTTCTTTGAGTTCTGGGTTATGAGTAAACATACGGTCGTAGAAATGGGCGGTTAACTTTGGCCCTGTTTCCACCAGTAAAGGGATGGTGGCTTTTACTGTAGCGATGGTTTGAGCGTCAAGCATATGGTCTTCCTTTTTTTGCATCTTAATTGATGTATCTCAAATGCATCTTATAAAAAATAGCCCTGCAATGTAAATGGTTCTTTGGTGTTTTTCAGAAAGAATGTGATGAAGTGAAAAATTTGCATCACAAACCTGAAAAGAAATCCGTTTACGGTTGCAAGCTCTTTATTCTCCAAAGCCTTGCGCAGCCTGAAGGTAATCGTTTGCGTAAATTCCTTTGTCAAGACCTGTTATCGCACAATGATTCGGTTATACTGTTCGCCGTTGTCCAACAGGACCGCCTATAAAGGCCGAAAATTTTATTGTTAGCTGAGTCAGGAGATGCGGATGTTAAAGCGTGAAATGAACATTGCCGATTATGATGCCGAACTGTGGCAGGCTATGGAGCAGGAAAAAGTACGTCAGGAAGAGCACATCGAACTGATCGCCTCCGAAAACTACACCAGCCCGCGCGTAATGCAGGCGCAGGGGTCTCAGCTGACCAACAAATATGCTGAAGGTTATCCGGGCAAACGCTACTACGGCGGTTGCGAGTATGTTGATATCGTTGAACAACTGGCGATCGATCGCGCGAAAGAACTGTTCGGCGCTGACTACGCTAACGTCCAGCCGCACTCCGGCTCCCAGGCGAACTTTGCGGTGTACACCGCGCTGCTGGAACCCGGCGACACCGTTCTGGGTATGAACCTGGCGCATGGCGGTCACCTGACTCACGGTTCTCCGGTTAACTTCTCCGGTAAACTGTACAACATCGTTCCTTACGGTATCGATGCTACCGGTCATATCGACTACGCCGATCTGGAAAAACAAGCCAAAGAACACAAGCCGAAAATGATCATCGGTGGCTTCTCTGCATATTCCGGCGTGGTTGACTGGGCGAAAATGCGTGAAATCGCTGACAGCATCGGTGCTTACCTGTTCGTTGATATGGCGCACGTTGCGGGACTGGTCGCTGCTGGCGTCTACCCGAACCCGGTTCCTCATGCTCACGTAGTGACTACCACCACTCACAAAACCCTGGCGGGTCCGCGCGGTGGCCTGATCCTGGCGAAAGGTGGTAGCGAAGAGCTGTACAAAAAACTGAACTCTGCCGTTTTCCCTGGTGGTCAGGGTGGTCCGTTGATGCACGTAATCGCCGGTAAAGCGGTTGCTCTGAAAGAAGCGATGGAGCCTGAGTTCAAAACTTACCAACAGCAGGTTGCGAAAAACGCTAAAGCGATGGTAGAAGTATTCCTGGAGCGCGGTTACAAAGTGGTTTCCGGCGGTACTGATAACCACCTGTTCCTGGTTGATCTGGTTGATAAAAACCTGACCGGTAAAG
This sequence comes from Escherichia sp. KS167_9B, assembly GCF_030295215.1. Taxonomy (NCBI): domain Bacteria; kingdom Pseudomonadati; phylum Pseudomonadota; class Gammaproteobacteria; order Enterobacterales; family Enterobacteriaceae; genus Escherichia; species Escherichia sp. KS167_9B. The sequence continues at coordinate 3,126,373 of NZ_AP025754.1, read as the reverse complement.
AAGCTGACGCCGCTCTGGGCCGTGCTAACATCACCGTCAACAAAAACAGCGTACCGAACGATCCGAAGAGCCCGTTTGTAACCTCCGGTATTCGCGTGGGTACTCCGGCGATTACACGTCGTGGCTTTAAAGAAGCCGAAGCGAAAGAACTGGCTGGCTGGATGTGTGACGTGCTGGACAGCATCAATGATGAAGCCGTTATCGAGCGCATCAAAGGTAAAGTTCTCGACATCTGCGCACGTTATCCGGTTTACGCATAAGCGAAACGGTGATTTGCTGACAATGTGCTCGTTGTTCATGCCGGATGCGGCGTGAACGCCTTATCCGGCCTACAAATTATTGCAAATTCAAGATATTGCAATCTCCGTGTAGGCCTGATAAGCGTAGCGCATCAGGCAATTTTTCGTTTGTGATCATCAAGGCTTTCTTCGGGAAGCCTTGTTACGTTATCGCGCCATCAAATCTGTTGTAACTGCGCCTCAACATACAAATAGCCAATCCCCAGCACCTGTTGTGCGCGGCTTAATTGCCCAAAGCCAATTTGCGTCGCTTTCACGCTCGGTCCTTCGTCACGGTCGAACGGGTTAAATCCTGTTTGGCGAATAATGGAATTAAGCCAGTTCTCACCAAAGGCGCAGCTGCGACCATACAGCCAAATCTGATTAATATTGAGGATATTCAGGAAGTTATACAGACTCAAACCAATGGCGTTGGCACTGCGGTCAACCCAGCTGGTGATCCACGGTTCTCCACTCTGCCAGGCAGCGATTAATTGTGCGGTTGTCAATTTTTCAGGATCAAGCTGAGTATTAACCGGTTGTGATTTTAGCCATACCCGCGCCTGTTTTTTTAATGCACTTAACGAGGCGACGGTTTCCAGGCAGCCATAACGTCCGCAGTCGCAGACGACACCATCCGGATTAACGATGGTGTGACCAATCTGTCCGCTACCATACAAACTGCCGCGATAAATTTGCTCGTTAATCACGAACGACGAGCCAATACCGTAATCAACGTTGATCACGCAGAAATCCCGTCCTTGCGAATTATTTTGCCATTTCTCCGCCAGCGCCAGCATCACGCAGTCATTATCGACCATCACCCGAATGCCCAGCTTCTCTTCCAGCAGATACTTCACCTCAACCGGCGTTGTCCACGGCGCTTGCGGCATGGTTTGCGACACGCCAGTCACTGGATCAACCTGACCGTGGATAGCCAGCGCCAGGTTGATGGTACGGTCTGGCCACAGTTTACGATGGCGATGCCAGCATTTTTCGATTTCGGACAACAGAGCCTGCGGTGTCGGTGCATCAATCTGAAAATATTCAAATTCGCCTTTCGGACTTAAACAGGCATTAGCGACCTGACACTCAATGCTGGTGGGCGTCACGTTCAGGCACAGCGTCCAGTCACCTTCCGGCGCGATCAGCCATGTACCGCTACTGTGCCCGCGCGTCTGGCTTTCATCGTCGATATTCACCACCCGTTTTTCGCTTTCCAGCTCCTGCAAAATATTACTGACCGCCGGAATTGAAATTTGCGCCAGCCGGGCCAGCGTTGATTTATTGGCGCGCTTTTGCCGGTACAGCAGTTCCAGAATCACGCATTTGTTATGGTGGCGAATCTGTTGATTATTAATGCAGGCTTTCATCTTCACTAAACCTTGTTTAGTTAATTGCGTGATTATTCCGCGAAAACAGTGCCAGATTGTTCAATACACTGCCACAAATCTTTTAATTCAGTATGTCTTGTTAATATTGAGGGCACCATGACTCCAGTAAAAGTGTGGCAAGAGCGCGTTGAGATCCCGACTTATGAAACCGGGCCGCAGGATATACACCCTATGTTCCTGGAAAATCGCGTTTATCAGGGATCGTCCGGTGCGGTTTATCCCTACGGCGTGACCGATACGCTAAGCGAGCAGAAAGTCCTGAAATCCTGGCAAGCGGTGTGGCTGGAAAACGACTACATCAAAGTGATGATCCTGCCGGAGCTGGGCGGTCGGGTGCATCGCGCGTGGGATAAAGTGAAACAGCGCGATTTTGTCTATCACAATGAAGTCATTAAACCGGCGCTGGTGGGGCTGCTGGGGCCGTGGATCTCTGGCGGGATTGAGTTTAACTGGCCACAACACCATCGCCCGACTACCTTTATGCCCGTTGATTTCACCCTCGAAGCCCATGAAGACGGCGCACAGACGGTGTGGGTAGGCGAAACGGAGCCGATGCATGGTTTACAGGTGATGACAAGTTTCACCCTGCGCCCTGACCGGGCGGCGCTGGAAATCGCCAGCCGCGTCTATAACGGCAACGCCACGCCGCGTCATTTCTTGTGGTGGGCCAACCCGGCAGTGAAAGGGGGTGAAGGGCATCAGAGCGTTTTCCCGCCGGATGTAACGGCGGTGTTTGATCACGGCAAACGGGCCGTATCCGCTTTCCCCATCGCCACCGGCACCTACTACAAAGTGGACTACTCCGCCGGAGTGGATATTTCTCGCTATAAAAATGTGCCAGTGCCGACTTCGTATATGGCCGAAAAATCGCAGTACGATTTTGTTGGCGCATGGTGTCACGATGAAGATGGCGGTTTGCTACACGTTGCCAACCACCACATCGCGCCAGGTAAAAAACAGTGGAGCTGGGGACACAGTGAATTCGGCCAGGCATGGGATAAGAGCCTGACCGACAATAACGGCCCGTATATCGAATTGATGACGGGCATTTTCGCTGACAACCAGCCCGATTTTACCTGGCTTGATGCTTACGAAGAGAAGCGTTTCGAGCAGTATTTCCTGCCTTATCATTCTCTGGGCATGGTGCAAAACGCCTCCCGCGATGCGGTGATTAAACTCCAGCGTAGCGAGCGGGGGATTGAGTGGGGGCTGTATGCCATCTCTCCGTTGAACGGATACCGGCTGGCGATCCGCGAAATCGGCAAATGCAACGCGTTACTCGATGATGCCGTGGCCCTGACACCAGCGACCGCCATCCAGGGCGTGTTGCACGGTATCAATCCTGACAGACTGACCATTGAACTCTCCGATGCCGACGGCAATATTGTACTGAGTTATCAGGAACATCAGCCGCAGGAGTTGCCGTTGCCGGACGTCGCCAAAGCGCCACTGGCAGCACAAGACATTGCCAGTACAGATGAAGCCTGGTTTATCGGTCAGCATCTGGAGCAATATCATCACGCCAGCCGTTCACCGTTCGATTACTACCTGCGCGGCGTGGCGCTGGATCCGCTGGATTATCGCTGTAACCTGGCGTTGGCAATGCTGGAATATAACCGCGCCGATTACCCACAAGCGGTGTCGTATGCCACTCAGGCGCTGAAACGCGCACATGCGTTGAACAAAAACCCGCAGTGCGGACAGGCGAGTTTAATTCGCGCCAGTGCTTACGAACGTCAGGGGCAATATCAACAAGCCGAAGAGGATTTCTGGCGTGCGGTCTGGAGCGGAAACAGTAAAGCCGGTGGCTATTATGGTCTGGCACGGCTGGCGGCGCGTAATGGTCACTTCGACGCGGGTCTGGATTTTTGCCAACAAAGTCTTCGCGCCTGCCCAACCAATCAGGAAGTGCTTTGCCTGCATAACCTGCTGCTGGTGTTAAGTGGTCGTCAGGACAACGCGCGTTTGCAGCGAGAGAAGTTGCTGCGTGATTATCCGCTGAACGCCACTCTGTGGTGGCTGAACTGGTTCGATGGTTGTAGCGAATCTGCCCTCGTACAGTGGCGAGGTCTGTGTCAGGGACGCGACGTTAACGCCCTGATGACCGCCGGGCAACTGATTAACTGGGGCATGCCCGCTCTGGCGGCAGAGATGCTGAACGCACTGGACTGTCAGCGCACGCTACCGCTTTACCTGCAAGCCAGTTTGCTGCCAAAAGCTGAACGCGGAGAACTGGTCGCAAAAGCTATTGATGTCTTCCCGCAGTTTGTCCGTTTCCCTAATACGCTGGAAGAAGTGGCGGCGCTGGAGAGTATCGAAGAGTGCTGGTTTGCCCGGCATTTACTGGCCTGTTTCTACTACAACAAGCGCAGCTACGGCAAAGCCATTGCCTTATGGCAACGTTGCGTTGAGATGTCGCCGGAGTTTGCCGACGGCTGGCGTGGGCTGGCAATCCATGCGTGGAATAAGCAGCATGATTATGAACTGGCCGCGCGTTATCTTGATAGTGCTTATCAGCTTGCGCCGCAGGATGCTCGTCTGCTTTTTGAACGGGATTTGCTGGATAAGCTAACCGGAGCCGCACCGGAGAAACGACTGGCTCGTCTGGAAAATAATCTGGAAATTGCTCTGAAACGCGACGACATGACCGCAGAATTGCTCAATTTGTGGCATCTCACGGGTCAGGCGGACAAAGCGGCAGACATTCTCGCCACGCGTAAATTCCATCCGTGGGAAGGCGGAGAAGGGAAAGTCACCAGTCAGTTTATCCTCAACCAGTTGTTACGCGCCTGGCAACACCTTGATGCCAGACAACCGCAGCAGGCCAGCGAACTGCTTCATGCCGCGCTGCATTATCCGGAGAATTTAAGCGAAGGCCGTTTACCGGGGCAAACTGACAACGACATCTGGTTCTGGCAGGCGATATGTGCCAAAGCCCAGGGCGATGAAACTGCAGCGACGCGTTGTTTACGTCTGGCGGCGACGGGTGATCGCACCATTAACATCCACAGTTATTACAACGATCAACCGGTTGATTATCTCTTCTGGCAAGGGATGGCGCTGCGATTACTGGGCGAACAACAAACCGCACAGCAACTGTTTATTGAAATGAAACAGTGGGCGCAAGAGATGGCGAAAACCAGTATCGAAGCGGATTTCTTTGCCGTCTCGCAACCTGACTTGTTATCGCTGTATGGCGATTTACAACAGCAACATAAAGAAAAATGTCTGATGGTGGCGATGCTGGCGGCTGCGGGATTAGGCGAGATTACGCAATACGAATCTGCTCGCGCTGAATTGACGGCGATTAATCCAGCCTGGCCGAAAGCGGCATTATTTACCACCGTGATGCCTTTTATTTTTAGCTACGTTCACTAAACACTATTAACTGTAATATTTGAGCGGCACGCGCTGCCGCTCACGCTCAAATAATTAAAATAAGCCGTTGTAAATAAAAACCCTACAGGAGGCACTATGCCTAAAAAAATGAGAACAACCCGTAATCTATTATTAATGGCTACGCTATTAGGTAGCGCACTATTTGCCAACGCTGCGGATAAAGAAATGACCATTGGCGCAATATACCTTGATACCCAGGGATATTACGCTGGAGTGCGCCAGGGCGTTCAGGATGCGGCAAAAGATTCTTCAGTACAGGTACAGTTAATTGAAACTAACGCTCAGGGCGATATTTCGAAAGAAAGTACCTTTGTTGATACCCTCGTGGCGCGTAATGTCGATGCCATTATTTTGTCGGCAGTGTCTGAAAATGGCAGTAGCCGCACCGTTCGCCGCGCCAGTGAGGCGGGTATTCCGGTGATTTGCTACAACACCTGTATTAATCAAAAGGGTGTCGATAAATATGTCTCGGCATATCTGGTTGGCGATCCGCTGGAATTTGGTAAAAAACTGGGTAACGCTGCCGCCGATTATTTTATTGCCAACAAAATTGACCAGCCGAAAATTGCTGTCATCAATTGCGAAGCCTTTGAAGTTTGTGTGCAACGACGTAAAGGATTTGAGGAAGTATTAAAAGCCCGCGTTCCCGGCGCGCAAATTGTCGCTAATCAGGAAGGGACTGTTTTAGATAAAGCGATTTCTGTTGGTGAAAAATTGATTATCTCCACGCCAGATCTCAACGCCATTATGGGGGAATCGGGGGGAGCGACACTCGGCGCGGTAAAAGCGGTACGTAATCAAAATCAGGCTGGAAAAATTGCCGTTTTCGGTTCGGATATGACCACTGAAATTGCTCAGGAGCTGGAAAACAACCAGGTGCTGAAAGCGGTGGTAGATATTTCCGGTAAGAAAATGGGTAACGCTGTTTTCGCGCAAACATTGAAGGTTATCAATAAACAAGCCGACGGTGAAAAAGTGATTCAGGTGCCAATCGATCTCTATACCAAAACGGAAGACGGTAAACAGTGGCTGGCAACGCACGTTGATGGTCTGCCCTAATAGCTGATTCGTAGAGGTCCCTATGTTCACGGCAACAGAGGCAGTTCCGGTAGCAAAAGTGGTGGCAGGAAATAAGCGTTACCCCGGCGTCGTTGCGCTGGATAACGTTAACTTTACGCTCAATAAAGGCGAAGTTCGCGCACTGTTAGGCAAAAACGGTGCGGGAAAATCGACCCTCATTCGAATGCTTACCGGTAGCGAACGTCCGGATAGCGGTGATATCTGGATTGGCGAGACGCGACTGGAAGGCGACGAAGCTACGCTGACTCGCCGTGCCGCTGAACTGGGGGTACGCGCGGTTTATCAGGAGTTAAGTCTGGTGGAGGGGCTGACGGTGGCGGAAAACCTCTGCCTTGGTCAATGGCCCCGCCGCAACGGCATGATTGATTACCCGCAAATGGCGCAGGATGCCCGACGTTGTTTACAGGCGCTGGGCGTCGATGTTAGCCCTGAACAACTTGTTTCAACACTAAGCCCGGCGCAAAAGCAGCTGGTGGAAATTGCGCGGGTGATGAAGGGCGAGCCGCGCGTGGTCATCCTTGATGAACCGACCAGCTCGCTTGCCAGTACGGAAGTTGAACTGGTAATCAGCGCCGTGAAAAAAATGTCAGCACTGGGCGTGGCGGTGATTTATGTCAGCCACCGAATGGAAGAAATCCGCCGCATTGCCTCCTGTGCCACCGTCATGCGCGATGGTCAGGTGGCGGGCGATGTGATGCTCGAAAACACCTCTACGCATCATATTGTGTCGCTAATGCTAGGGCGCGATCACGTTGATATTGCGCCGGTTGCCCCTCAGGAAATTATGGATCAAGCCGTGCTGGAAGTCCGTGCGTTACGCCATAAGCCCAAGCTGGAGGATATCAGCTTTACGCTACGTCGCGGCGAAGTGCTCGGCATTGCTGGCCTGCTGGGGGCAGGGCGCAGTGAATTGCTGAAGGCGATTGTTGGGCTGGAGACGTATGAACAGGGCGAAATTGTTATCAACGGCGAGAAAATCACGCGCCCCGATTACGGCGACATGCTGAAACGCGGCATTGGCTATACGCCAGAAAACCGCAAAGAAGCGGGGATCATTCCCTGGCTGGGCGTTGACGAAAATACAGTGCTGACCAATCGGCAAAAAATCAGCGCCAACGGTGTGCTGCAATGGTCCACCATCCGCCGCCTGACCGAAGAGGTGATGCAGCGGATGACGGTCAAGGCCGCCAGTAGCGAAACGCCCATCGGCACGCTTTCTGGCGGCAATCAGCAAAAAGTGGTGATCGGTCGTTGGGTCTATGCCGCCAGCCAGATTTTATTGCTCGACGAGCCAACGCGCGGCGTCGATATCGAAGCCAAACAGCAGATTTACCGTATTGTCCGTGAGCTGGCTGCCGAAGGGAAAAGCGTGGTGTTTATCTCCAGTGAAGTGGAGGAGTTGCCGCTGGTGTGCGACCGCATCCTGTTATTACAGCACGGTACGTTCTCGCAGGAGTTTCACTCGCCGGTCAATGTGGATGAGCTGATGTCCGCCATTCTGTCTGTGCACTGATGAATTTTACCGAGGAACCTGAAGATGTCTGCTTCGTCATTACCATTGCCGCAGGGCAAGAGCGTCTCGCTCAAACAATTTGTCAGTCGCCATATTAATGAGATCGGTTTGCTGGTGGTAATCGCCATTCTTTATCTGGTCTTCTCCCTGAATGCGCCTGGCTTTATCTCATTGAATAACCAAATGAACGTGCTGCGCGATGCTGCCACCATCGGGATCGCCGCCTGGGCGATGACGCTGATTATTATCTCCGGTGAAATTGATGTCAGCGTTGGACCGATGGTGGCTTTTGTCTCGGTGTGCCTGGCATTTTTGCTGCAATTTAACGTTCCGCTGGCGATTGCTTGTCTGCTGGTGTTGCTGTTAGGCGCGCTGATGGGGACGCTGGCCGGCGTGCTGCGCGGCGTGTTTAACGTGCCCAGTTTCGTTGCCACGCTGGGGCTGTGGAGCGCCCTGCGCGGAATGGGGCTGTTTATGACTAACGCCCTGCCAGTGCCGATTGACGAAAACGAGGTACTGGACTGGCTGGGGGGACAATTTCTCGGTGTGCCAGTATCCGCGCTGATCATGATGGTGTTGTTTGCGCTGTTTGTGTTCATCAGCCGCAAAACCGCCTTCGGGCGCTCGGTTTTTGCTGTTGGCGGTAATGCGACGGCAGCGCAGTTGTGCGGTATCAACGTTCGTCGGGTGCGCATTCTTATTTTTACCCTTTCGGGATTATTAGCGGCGGTGACCGGCATTTTGCTGGCAGCTCGCCTCGGTTCTGGTAACGCAGGTGCGGCAAACGGTCTGGAGTTTGACGTCATCGCTGCGGTCGTGGTCGGCGGTACGGCACTTTCCGGCGGTCGCGGTTCCTTGTTCGGTACGTTGCTTGGTGTGCTGGTGATTACGCTAATCGGTAACGGTCTGGTGTTGCTCGGGATTAACTCTTTTTTCCAGCAGGTGGTGCGCGGCGTCATCATCGTGGTGGCGGTTCTGGCGAATATCTTGCTGACCCAGCGAAGCAGTAAAGCGAAACGCTAAACCTTAACGCCCCTGGCGCGGGTGCGGCAGGGATGAAAATTAATCGTATTGTTAATGAGGGAATTATGAAAACGATGCTGGCAGCTTATTTACCAGGAAATTCGACCGTCGATCTGCGGGAAGTTGCGGTGCCGACACCGGGGATTAACCAGGTACTGATTAAAATGAAATCCTCCGGGATTTGCGGAAGCGATGTCCACTATATCTATCATCAACACCGCGCCACAGCGGCGGCTCCCGATAAACCGTTATACCAGGGATTTATCAACGGTCATGAACCGTGCGGGCAAATTGTGGCGATGGGGCAAGGTTGTCGCCATTTTAAAGAGGGCGACCGCGTGCTGGTGTATCACATTTCTGGCTGTGGTTTTTGCCCGAACTGCCGTCGCGGTTTTCCTATCTCTTGTACTGGCGAAGGAAAAGCCGCTTACGGCTGGCAGCGTGACGGCGGTCATGCCGAATACCTGCTGGCGGAAGAAAAAGATCTGATCCTCCTGCCGGACGCGCTGAGCTATGAAGATGGTGCGTTTATCAGTTGCGGCGTTGGTACAGCGTATGAAGGGATTTTGCGCGGCGAAGTTTCCGGCAGTGATAACGTGCTGGTGGTCGGTCTGGGGCCGGTCGGGATGATGGCGATGATGCTGGCGAAAGGTCGCGGTGCAAAAAGGATCATCGGCGTTGATATGCTGCCGGAACGTCTGGCGATGGCGAAACAGTTAGGGGTGATGGATCACGGCTATTTAGCAACGACCGAAGGTCTGCCGCAGATTATCGCCGAACTCACCCACGGTGGCGCGGATGTTGCGCTCGATTGTTCCGGTAATGCCGCAGGTCGCTTACTGGCGTTGCAATCCACTGCTGACTGGGGACGGGTGGTTTACATCGGGGAAACCGGAAAAGTGGAGTTCGAGGTTAGCGCTGATCTGATGCATCATCAACGGCGGATTATTGGCTCCTGGGTGACCAGTCTGTTCCATATGGAAAAATGCGCCCACGATTTAACGGACTGGAAACTGTGGCCGCGTAATGCCATTACCCATCGCTTCTCACTGGAACAGGCAGGAGATGCCTATGCGCTGATGGCGAGCGGTAAATGCGGGAAAGTTGTGATTAACTTCCCGGATTAAGGAGTCAGCGGATGACCATCTATACCTTATCTCACGGGCCGCTAAAGCTGGACGTTTCTGACCGGGGCGGCGTCATCGAAGGCTTCTGGCGTGACGCGACGCCGCTCTTACGTCCCGGTAAAAAAAGCGGTGTGGCAACCGATGCCTCTTGTTTTCCGCTGGTGCCGTTTGCAAACCGGGTGAGCGGCAACCATTTTGTCTGGCAGGGGCGTGAGTATCAACTGCAACCGAATATTGAATGGGATGCGCACTATCTGCACGGCGACGGCTGGCTGGGCGAGTGGCAATGTGTCTCGCGCAGCGATGAAAGCTTGTGTCTGGTATATGAACATCGCACAGGTATTTATCAGTATCGGGTAAGTCAGGCGTTTCATTTAACGGCAGATACGCTGACGGTGACGCTCTCTGTCACCAACCAAGGGACAGAGACGCTGCCATTTGGTACCGGCTGGCATCCTTATTTTCCGTTGTCACCACAAACGCGGATTCAGGCGCAGGCGAGCGGTTACTGGCTGGAGCGGGAGCAGTGGCTGGCGGGTGAGTTTTGCGAGCAGCTACCGCAGGCGCTGGATTTCAACCAGTTCGCGCCGTTGCCGCACCAGTGGGTGAACAATGGCTTTGCCGGATGGAATGGTCAGGCCCGCATCGAGCAGCCGCAGGAGGGTTACGCTATCACTATGGAAACGATGCCGCCCGCGCCGTGCTATTTCATCTTTGTCTCCGACCCCGCGTTTGATAAAGGGTACGCGTTTGATTTCTTCTGTCTGGAGCCGATGAGTCATGCGCCGGATGACCATCATCGCCCGGAAGGGGGTGATCTCATTGCGCTTGCGCCGGGGGAATCAACAACCTCAGAGATGTCGTTGCGGGTGGAGTTGCTGTAATTTATAAAATGCCTGATGCGACGCTTGCCGCGTCTTATCAGGCCTACAATCGGTGTTGGAACGGTAGGCCGGATCTGGCGTTCACGCCGCATCCGGCATCTTTCCTAACGTCGATCGAGAGAAATCGCTCCAGGCCCGGTAATTGCCAACAGCAGGAATGCGCCAGCGATACTGACATTCTTCCAGAAATTAATCATATTTGGCCCAACCGCATCGCCGGTCATATCCCAGTAATGGTGACCAATCACCGCCGTACCCAGCGTGTAGAAAATAAACAGCACCGCCAGCGGACGGGTGAAAAAGCCAAGCACGATTAAAATCGCGGCGGGCACTTCCATAACTACCGCAATAATCGCTGCCAGCATCGGCATTGGCGCGCCCAGCGAGGCCATATATTGGACCGTACCGTCAAAGCCCATCATTTTGGGAAAACCAAAAATAATGAAAATTAAGACCACGGCGATACGGGCAATTAATAACAAAACGGGGCGGGCAGCACCAAAATCAAAATAACGTAGTGTGTTCATAACCAATCCCTTTGCAAGATAATGTGATTTAAACGTAATACACACTCTGGTACCTCGCCACGCCCCAGGCGTTGAGATATTCGCTAATTATCCTGGTTACAGTGATTTAAGCGCGATGTCCTCATCTATCAGCAGTTTCGCATCAAACGTTTTGCCGCTCTGGATCCATTTGCGGATTGGGCGAATCTCACGGCCCTGATTCAGTGTTACCGCACCGATAAGCACGCCGTTTTGCAGATTAAACCAAATCGCCTTCTGAGTTTCCGGGTTGCCACGACAAATCCAGTCATCGCCACGCATATCGCCAATAAACTGTAAGTTATCACTGTACTGATCGCTCCAGAACCACGGCGGCGGCAGTCGCGGAAGCGGTAGCCCCAACATTGCGGCAGCGGCAATTTGCGCCTGGTTATTGGCGTTTTCCCAGCTTTCGCAGCGGTGTAGTGCACCATTATCAAGACGGGTGATTGCCACATCGCCACCGGCAAAGATCGCGGGATCGCAGGTGCGGCAAGCTTCATCAATGACAATACCATTGGCAGTATCAAGGTTGGCCTCGCGAGCCAGTTGGTCGTTGGCGCTGATACCAATACCGTAAATCACCACATCGGCCTGAAGCGTTTCGCCACTTTGCAGCGTCAGTTCTACTTTTTCACCATCGACCACATGTTCAATGGCATTATTGAGCAGAATGCGCACACCAGCCTGCTGATGGCGCTGTAAAAGATAGCGTTGCACGGGCGATGGTGCATTACGGCCCATGACGGTTGCCGCCAGTTCAATCACTGTCACCTTACATCCACGCTGCGTGGCGCTGGCAGCCAGTTCCAGACCAATAGTTCCGGCACCGACAATCACGACTGACCGTTCGGGCTGCAGAACTTCTCTCAGTCTGGCGGCATCGCCGGCATGGCGCAGGGTAAAGCAGCGTTCTCCCAGTGCATCAAGCAATGGCAGCGGTCGGGCTGCCGCGCCGGTTGCCATAAACAGCTGATCCCAGTGCCAACTTTCGCCGTTGGTTAACACTAACTCTCTTGTGTCGCGGCCCAGCGATTTGATGGTTACACCGGAATGCAGATGAACATTGTTTTCCTGCCACCAGTGAGGAGGTAACACCTGCTGTAACTGCGGGGAATCTTCCAGCAACATGGATTTCGAGAGCGGTGGGCGTTCATAAGGAAGATGTTGCTCATCGGAAAACAGATGCAGCTCACCGGTGAACCCTTGCTGGCGTAGCGAGGCCGCAGCCATTGCCGCCGCTTGCCCGCCCCCGACAATAATGATCGTTTTTTCTTTCATCGTACTTCCTTAAAGATCCAGCCCAGCCGCTACGTGGCGAATGCCGCGAATCGCTAAACCCGCATCAGCGTTGATCATCACACCGCTTAATGCGCGATTATTGCGCCGCGATGCCAACATCACATACGGACCCGTAAAATCCGCCGGTTGCGGGAAAAATTGCAGCGGTAATATGGCGGCAATTTTCTCCGGCGTCAGAGACTGCATTATCGAGGTTTCACTTTGCCCGAGCGCCTGTGGGCCGCGTAGATCGCTGGCCATACCGCATGGCCCAACGCCATTCACCCGTACTTTAGGTGCCAGTTCATAGGCCAGTTGGCGAATAAGTCCGGTTGCGGCATGTTTACTGGCGGTATACAGCGGGCCACCGCCGCCGGGATACCAGGCAGCATTGGACAGGGTGAAAATCATGCTGCCTTCACTGGCGATTAACGCCGGAGCGCAGGCTTTTGCGCCCAGCAGGTAACCGAGTACGTTGACGTTAAACAGCTCGTGGAAGCCGGTTTCGAGCGTCTCTGCGGGAGTATTAACCAGTGAGGCATTGTGATCCCAGATGCCCGCATTGCCGATAAAACAATCCAGCTTGCCAGAACGAGTCAGGATCTGATCGACCGCGCGTTGATAATCGGCATAGCAGGTCACGTTACCTTCCACCGCCAGAATATGTTCGCCAAATCGCTGACGCAGACTGGCGACTTTTGCCGCCGACAGTTCCAGCGTGGCAACCTGCGCACCTTCTTCGATAAATCGCTCGACCAGTGCCAGTCCTAATCCCGATCCGCCACCAGTAATAAAGATGGACTCGTTATGCAGATCGCTCATGGCTGCGCCTCCGGTAAGTCGATGAAGATATCACCACCTTCAACGTGTACTGGATAAGTGGTTAGCGGATCGGTGGCGGGCAGGCATAACGCTTTCCCCGTTTTCAGGCAAAAACTGGCGGCGTGCAGTGGGCACTCTACCGTAGCATCATCTTCCAGATACCCTTCTGACATCGACGCATTACCATGACTGCAACGATCGTTAATGGCATAAAACTCGCCGCCAACGTTGAACAGGGCGATGACGGGCGAGGTATCGATCCGGAGAGCCTCACCCTCCGGCACATCCGCAACGGGACACGCATAAATTCGATTCATCAGAACAGTACACTCAGGTTATGGGACGTGATCACCGCTTGATCCAGGACGATATCCCGTTCCAGCAAGCGCCAGTTGTCATCTTCCAGACGGCGAACTTTGTCAAAACGAGTCCCGACATAGAATGTTTCATCGCGCTCTTTTTGTGCCCGATAAAGCAGATAATTTACCCGCACAGCAAACACGTTTGGGATGTCGGTTTCGTTTACCTGGCAGTTGCTGATTAAGTGACGGGTGCGCGACGGCGGCTCTTCTGCCCAGGCCATGCCCGTTTCCAGACGCGCGATTCGCCGCTCCAGCTGGTCTTTGGTGTCATTAAAAATCCAGGTTGTCGGTGGCTGAACGCCTTTGCGGCGGTCACGCGTTTGCGCGTTAACCGTGGTGCGCATGGTGTAACGAATCTCTTTGTCGAGCTGCGCCAGCCAGTCACGAAATTTCCAGTCATCCAGCAGACTGGCTTCGTGATAGAGAAACTGGCTAATGCGGTGATGTAACTCCAGTGAAACCTGCGCACTCATTTCATCACCTCCTGCTGGTATGCGGCGGTTTTATCGAGCACTTCCTGCCAGCTTTCGCTGCTCAGGAGATCGGCCCAGCGTTGATACATTCCACGGGCGGCCGTTTCTGAGAAGATATAGTTTGTAATGCCTGGAATGCCGTCGTCGCGACGTTTTTCCTGACCAAGCCCCATTTCCAGACACAGTTTGCTGTTGCGGGCGCGGTGACCTTTCAGCAATTTCTGGATTTCACACCAGTTCTCCGAGTCATCCTGCTCGAGAAAACCAGCAGGACCAAAAGCGCGGGTGGCGCTGTTTTCAAAAGCGGCTTTAACTTCATCGGAGGCGGCTTTATCAGTAATACAGAACGCCCACACTTCAACTTGATCAGGGCCGCGCGGATGCCAGACGCGGAGTGTGGCAGTGCCGTTGAGCCAGGAAAGCGTGGGGAAAATATTGTTATGACCCGCCAGGCGCAGAGCGCGAACTTCACCTAAACGTTGTTCTGCTTCGGCATAGGTTTCGCGGTAATAGCTGGAAACCGCGCCATCGACCCAGACATTGGCGTCTGGCTTTTCGGTAAAGAAGAAACCGCTACCGTGTCCGTCCTGACCGAATTGCAGGGCATCTTTAGCGGTTTCCCATACCGGGCGGGCGGTTTGTCCATCGCCGAGACGCTTATCGCTGCCATCATCTTTCGCTCCTAATACCTGTACGGCAGAAGCATGGCTGAACAGGGCGTGATACTGGTCACTGGCGAACTGCTCTGCCGGGAATTTCCAGTTGCAGTTGATCACCCACTTCTGTACGCCGCCGACAATTTCGGTACCGCCTTCGCGACGATCCAGCATGCCATCCAGATACCAGGCAATGTCACCCAGGTAATCACGCAGGCCCGGCGCGGAGGTATCCCAGTTGCCAAAAATCAGCCCCTTATAACTCTCCACACAGGGAACTTCGTTTAACCCCCAGTGGGATTTACACAGCCCTTGTGGGTAGGCGCGAGGTTCCAGCGGTACATCAATCAACTCGCCGTTAATACCATAAGACCAGCCATGATACGGGCAGGTAAAGGCGCGAGTGTTGCCGCAATCGGCATAACTCACACGCATGGCTCGATGGCGGCATTGGTTGAGAAACGCCTTGATGCTGCCGTCTTTTTGGCGCACCACGACAACCGCATCTTCTCCCATGTAGGTGTTAAAGAAATCACCGGGTTTTGGGATCTGGCTTTCGTGGGCGAGAAATAGCCAGCAACGACCGAAAATGCGCTCAAGCTCCAGTTGGTAAATATCCGGGTCGGTATAAATACGCGGAGTAACCCGACCGTTTTGGGTGTCAATCAGTTGGTAAATGTTCAAATCTGAGGGTGTGGTCATATTTTTTAATCCTGAAAGATAAGATGTATTGACCTTCTATTTTTGTGCCATAAGGATGTTGCTGGTTGGTTGCTGATATGTGAAATAGTTAATTTCTACCAACTGAGACGTTTTTTCGATAACAGGGGGAAGGTGATGGAACTACGGCATTTACGCTATTTCGTCGCAGTGGCGCAGGCACTGAACTTTACCCGTGCGGCGGAAAAACTGCATACCTCACAGCCTTCGTTAAGCAGCCAGATCCGCGATCTCGAAAACTGTGTTGGTGTTCCGCTACTGGTACGTGATAAACGTAAAGTCGCGTTGACGGCGGCGGGAGAATGTTTTCTCCAGGACGCGCAGGCAATCCTGGAACAAGCGGAAAAGGCCAAACAACGGGCGCGGAAAATTGTTCAGGAAGATAAGCATTTAATCATCGGTTTCGTTCCATCGGCGGAAGTGAATTTACTGCCAAAAGTATTGCCCATGTTCCGACTGAAACAGCCAGAAACTTTGATCGAATTGGTGAGTTTAATTACCACGGAACAGGAAGAAAAAATTCGCCGTGGTGAACTGGATGTCGGCTTAATGCGCCATCCTGTTTATAGCCCGGAGATTGATTATCTGGAACTTTTTGACGAACCATTAGTGGTGGTGTTGCCGGTTGATCATCCTTTAGCACAAGAAAAAGAGATCACCGCCGCGCAGCTGGATGGCGTGAATTTCGTTAGTACCGATCCGGCGTATTCCGGTTCGCTTGCGCCGATCGTTAAGGAGTGGTTTGCGCAAGAAAACAGCCAGCCGAATATCGTCCAGGTGGCAACCAATATTCTGGTAACGATGAATTTGGTGGGGATGGGGCTTGGCGTAACTTTGATACCCGGTTATATGAATAATTTTAATACCGGGCAGGTGGTATTTCGGCCAATTGCCGGAAATGTGCCTTCCATTGCCCTACTAATGGCGTGGAAGAAAGGCGAAATGAAACCGGCATTACGCGATTTCATCGCCATTGTGCAGGAACGTTTGGCAAGCGTAACGGCATAAATACGCAATAATTTTGCAAGGTGCGTTGTGGGGCGCAGCTTTTTTAGTGCTTGCGAACAGGCGTTACAGACATCGGGAAGCAGGCTCGAATATTCTTATTTTTCAACTTGCACCAACATTCGATTAACCCCAGACTAACGCCTCCTGACGGGAGGGACTCATGGTTTTGCAATCCACGCGCTGGTTGGCGCTCGGTTATTTCACATACTTTTTTAGTTACGGCATTTTTCTACCTTTCTGGAGCGTCTGGCTTAAGGGGATTGGCTTAACGCCAGAAACTATCGGCCTGTTATTGGGGGCTGGTCTGGTTGCCCGTTTTCTCGGGAGTTTGATCATCGCGCCCCGCGTTAGCGATCCTTCCCGCCTGATTTCCGCCTTGCGCGTACTGGCACTGCTGACACTTCTCTTTGCTGTCGCCTTCTGGGCGGGGGCGCATGTAGCGTGGTTGATGGTGGTGATGATTGGCTTTAACCTCTTTTTCTCACCGCTGGTACCGTTGACCGATGCACTGGCGAATACATGGCAAAAACAGTTCCCGCTTGATTACGGCAAAGTGCGACTGTGGGGCTCGGTGGCGTTTGTCATTGGCTCGGCGCTGACAGGCAAACTGGTCAGTATGTTGGATTATCGGGTGATCCTCGCGCTGTTGACGTTGGGCGTGGCGTCCATGCTGCTCGGATTTCTCATTCGTCCAACGATTCAGCCACAAGGGGCTAGCCGTCAGCAGGAGAGCACGGGAGGGCCAGCCTGGCTGACACTGGTCCGCCAGAACTGGCGCTTTCTGGCCTGCGTTTGTTTATTACAGGGAGCGCATGCAGCCTATTACGGTTTTAGCGCTATTTACTGGCAGGCAGCTGGGTATTCTGCTTCAGCGGTGGGCTATTTGTGGTCGCTGGGCGTGGTGGCAGAAGTCATTATTTTTGCGCTGAGTAATAAACTTTTCCGCCGTTGTAGTGCACGCGATATGCTGCTGATCTCGGCAATTAGCGGCGTAATGCGCTGGGGAATTATGGGAGCAACGACGGCGTTGCCGTGGTTGATAGTAGTGCAAATTCTGCATTGCGGCACCTTCACGGTCTGCCACCTGGCGGCCATGCGTTATATTGCCGCCCGCCAGGGTAGCGAAGTCATTCGTTTGCAGGCGGTTTACTCTGCCGTTGCAATGGGCGGTAGTATCGCCATCATGACCGTCTTCGCCGGTTTCCTGTATCAATATCTGGGCCACGGCGTGTTCTGGGTGATGGCGCTGGTGGCGCTTCCGGCAATGTTCTTGCGCCCGAAAGTTGTTCCCTCATGCTGATTCGAGCATTTTGCGGATCTGCTCCTGTTGGTGTGTTGTCAGCGTCAGATCTGTGTAGATCAGCGGTGGTGAAAAGAGCGGTAACGGCGTGGTGTAAGGCGCAATAATCAGTGCCGCGCCGCGTGGAGCACCTCTCTGCAAAAATGCTTTTACCGACATATGCTTAATGTTGAGCGGCAGTAACGTTAGTTCACGTAACTGCTGCTCAATCTGCGCTTCACGCTCGCTATCATTCCCGGTCAGTAGAATAATCTGTTTTTCATGCAGGTCGTTTTCCTGCATTAGCCAGGCACCGAAAATCACCGCGACCAGACCGCTTTCCTCATCAGAAAGATGGACGCTGTATTCACTTTCAAATCCGGTCAGCGCCGCGCGGGTGGTGCGCACCAGGCGTGGGTACAGTCTGGAGAACTCTTCTGGCAGGGTGTTATCAATACCGATGGCAAACAAACTGCGATTTAACGCCTGGGCGAGGTGAGTATAAAGCTGATCTAATAACCCCTGTTCATCATAAAAACGAACATTTCCCAGCTCACGAAAATGGTTTACCAGACGTTTGATAGACTGACGCAATTGTCTATCCCGCTGATGCGCATCCCGAATTGGATCGGGAACTCGCAACATGGAAAAAAGTAATGCCATAAATAGTGGCTCATCAGGCGGTACAGGCTGGAGCGCCCGACGCTGCCAGTGGCGTCCAATTTCCTGCGCTACCTGAAATTCCAGGCAGGATTCTGCCCAGCGACGTTGGAGCGGATTAAACTGAGGCGTAATGCCAGCGTGGTGTTGCAGCAAGCAATATTGCAGATACAGACACAGGAAATGAATATCGCGCGATTCAAAGCGTTTTTGTAGCCGTCGAGAGCAGAGATTCACTAACGCTTGTAGATTGGTATCGTCGTAAAAGTTACGCGAAATTCCGCGCCGCTTTAGTTCACTCTTCAGAGCAGGTGTGAATTGGCTGGTAATAAATGACGGACACAGACGGAAACCACGTCGTAGCCAATGAAATAAACACAAACGTTGGTTAAGCACTGTGCCTTCAACCCGGTAGCTACCGTCATAACCAGTAGTCAGTGTGAGTTGATGATAGCGCAGGATCTCCCGTCCTGTTTCGCTGATATCAAGACAGGCAATATCATCATCCACACCATTAAGCTCGCTGAAAGTTGCCGTGGTGGCGGTCAACCCCGGCTGAAAGAGTGTCAGCAAGATCTGGCAGCGGCGCTGGGGAGCCGAAAGGACAGATGGTGAAGCAAGCGTAGGCATCATCTGTAGATCTCCCATAAGCATAATTGATAAGAATAGCTAAAGTTTGCCCAGGGAAATGGCGAAGGGAATGCTAATCATCAGAAATGTTGGCAAGCGTCACAGAATTTTTCTCATCTTAAACTGTTCTGACCAGTGGATTAGCTCGTCTAAAGGTGGATTTGTGAATGATTATCGCGCTAGCGATCATGGGTTAGTTGTGCGGATTCAACGTGCTAAGGATAAAATCCACTATTTGTTCGCGATAAACATCACCGTGACGATCGGAAAAAGCATCAATGTGTTCGCCGTCAGGGATTAAGATTAAACGTTTTGGCTCTTTTGCCAGATCATACAACTTTTGGCTGTGCTGCCATGGGATAACGTGATCGGCCTTACCGTGAATGAGTAAAACTGGGATCGGGCTGACGCTGGCGATGTAATTTTCGCCGCTGTAACTCTCATCAAGTAAGTAGCCACTGCCGGGGATCATCTGGTTGGCAATGGTTGCATAAGAGGCAAATGTGGAGTCGAGGATCACTGCACGTATGCCCTCACGATCACCCTGACCAACAACATCAAGAATATTCGCCCCGCCAATACTCTGCCCGAACAGTACCAGTCGTTGTGGGTTTACATCACTGCGATGGCGCACCACATTGATGGCACTTAGCGTATCGTCCAGCAATCCGGCCTGAGACGGCGTGCCTTTTGATTTACCAAACCCGCGATAATCAAACATAAAAACGTTGAAATTACGCTCAGGTAACCAACTGACCAGCGGCCAGTGGGCGGACATATTTCCGGCATTGCCGTGAGCATGAATGATGGTTGCGATGGCGTTGTCAGCGGGGCCTGTCGAAGAAGGGATAAACCAGCCTTGCAGACGAGTACCGTCCTTAGCTGTAAATTCGACGGATTCCGCCGACCAGGGGTCGGGACCGTAAATTTTGTCGTCGGGATAATAGAAGAAGTTGATGGCAACGCGCGGCACTAAATAAACGCAGAAGGCAACAACAAAGAGAATAAACAGAATTTTGAGAACGCGTGTGTTCACTGGCAGTGCCATAACCTTTCCTTGCGACTTCTTTATAATCCATTAATCGGGGAAAGATGGTGGGAGAGTGACGAAAGAAAGTAAAGCAGAGCGGAAGCATTTCGGAATAGCGCCTGAAAGGCGAGGGCGGGTGAGAGAAATCACCCGCCAGAGAAATTAACGCTTCAGGGCGTCGCTTAACTCGTCACGCATGTTCGCCAGCATGGCTTTAACAACGCGCGGGTTACCGGCAACGATGTTACCGGTCAGCATGTAGTTATGACCACCGTTGAAGTCGCTGACGATGCCGCCCGCTTCACGAACCAGCAGCTCACCTGCGGCGAAATCCCACGGACGCAGACCGATTTCAAAGAAACCGTCAACGCGACCCGCAGCAACGTAAGCCAGATCCAGCGCCGCAGAACCGGTACGACGGAAGTCTGCACATTCGTTGAACAGTTTGCCGACGATGTTGATGTAGGTGGTGGCGTACTGTTTTGCTTTGAACGGGAAGCCGGTCGCCAGAATAGTACCGTCGAGATCGCGAGCGGTGCTGCCGCGCAGACGGTAGCCGTTCAGCTGTGCGCCCTGACCGCGAGTCGCGGTGAACAGTTCGTTACGCATAGGATCATAAACCACAGCAACTTCAGTGCGGCCTTTGATACGAACGGCAATAGATACCGCGAAGTGCGGCAGGCGTTTGATAAAGTTGGTAGTGCCATCCAGTGGATCGATAACCCATTGAACATCCTGATCGGTACCTTCAAGTTCACCGCTTTCTTCGGTGATGATGGTGTGCTGTGGGTAAGATTTACGAATCGTGTCGATAATCACCGCTTCGGCAGCTTTATCTACGTTGGTCACGAAATCGTTACTGCCTTTCTGGCTCGCTTCTACAGCGTCCGGGGTTTCATAGTTTTTGGCAATTAAATTACCCGCCTTGCGCGCTGCGCGCACGGCGATGTTCAGCATCGGATGCATCGGTCTCTCTCACTGGATGTTAAAGAACGGGAAAACGGCGCAGAGTATAGCAGCGAGATCGGCATCTGTCTTCGTTTTATGATAAGATGCGCAAATAATCTTTAGACGAAGAAAGACAATGCTGCAAAATATTCGAATTGTGCTGGTGGAGACGTCACACACCGGCAATATGGGTTCTGTTGCCCGTGCCATGAAAACAATGGGCTTAACCAATCTGTGGCTGGTTAATCCATTGGTGAAACCTGACTCCCAGGCGATTGCTCTGGCAGCAGGGGCCAGCGATGTGATTGGTAATGCTCACATTGTCGATACGCTCGACGAAGCGTTAGCCGGTTGTAGCCTGGTGGTTGGCACCAGCGCACGTTCCCGCACGCTGCCGTGGCCGATGCTCGACCCGCGTGAATGCGGTTTGAAAAGCGTCGCTGAAGCGGCAAATACGCCGGTGGCACTGGTTTTTGGTCGTGAGCGCGTTGGCTTGACCAATGAAGAGTTGCAAAAGTGCCATTATCATGTCGCCATTGCCGCTAATCCGGAATACAGTTCGCTGAACCTGGCGATGGCTGTTCAGGTTATTGCCTATGAAGTGCGCATGGCCTGGCTGGCGACTCAGGAGAACAGCGAGCAGGTTGAACATGACGAGACGCCGTATCCGCTGGTCGATGATCTGGAACGTTTTTACGGTCATCTTGAACAAACGCTGCTGGCAACCGGCTTTATCCGTGAAAACCATCCGGGGCAGGTGATGAATAAGCTGCGTCGTCTGTTTACCCGTGCGCGCCCGGAAAGCCAGGAGTTGAATATCCTGCGCGGGATTCTGGCTTCTATTGAGCAGCAGAATAAAGGTAACAAGGCCGAATAACCGAGGTTGCCTGATACGGCGCTTAACGCGTCTTGTCAGGCCTACATTGTACTGAACCCCTGGTCGGATAAAGTGTTTACGCCGCACCCGACAACAGGTACAAACGCCACGATAAAAAAATGGCACTGAAGGTTAAATACCCGACTAAATCAGTCAAGTAAATAGTTGACCAATTTACTCGGGAATGTCAGACTTGACCCTGCTATGCAATACCCCCACTTTTACAATAAAAAACCCCGGGCAGGGGCGAGTTTGAGGTGAAGTAAGACATGAGACTGACATCTAAAGGGCGCTATGCCGTGACCGCAATGCTTGACGTTGCGCTCAACTCTGAAGCGGGCCCGGTACCGTTGGCTGATATTTCCGAACGTCAGGGAATTTCCCTTTCTTATCTGGAACAACTGTTTTCCCGTCTGCGTAAAAATGGTCTGGTTTCCAGCGTACGCGGACCAGGCGGTGGTTATCTGTTAGGCAAAGATGCCAGCAGCATCGCCGTTGGCGAAGTGATTAGCGCCGTTGACGAATCTGTAGATGCCACCCGTTGTCAGGGTAAAGGCGGCTGCCAGGGGGGCGATAAATGCCTGACCCATGCGCTGTGGCGTGATTTGAGCGACCGCCTCACCGGTTTTCTCAACAACATTACTTTAGGCGAACTGGTTAATAACCAGGAAGTGCTGGATGTATCTGGTCGTCAGCATACTCACGACGCGCCACGCACCCGCACACAAGACGCGATCGACGTTAAGTTACGCGCTTAATTTAACCGTCCTGTTTCGTGTTGCATCTGCGTTGACTGCACATACTCACTCCGGTCACTTACTTATGTAAGCTCCCGGAGATTCGTAAGTTTGTCAACTTGCTGAAACCCGAAACAGTTAGGTTAAAGATAACAAGATATTAGAATCAGGCCGGGGCGTCTCGCGCTCCGTAAACACGGTCGTACATCCAGCCGGTAGCCTGGTTCCTTGCATTGAGTGATGTACGGAGTTTATAGAGCAATGAAATTACCGATTTATCTCGACTACTCCGCAACCACGCCGGTGGACCCGCGTGTTGCCGAGAAAATGATGCAGTTTATGACGATGGACGGAACCTTTGGTAACCCGGCCTCCCGTTCTCACCGTTTCGGCTGGCAGGCTGAAGAAGCGGTAGATATCGCTCGTAATCAGATTGCCGATCTGGTTGGCGCTGATCCGCGTGAAATTGTCTTTACCTCTGGTGCTACCGAATCTGACAACCTGGCGATCAAAGGTGCTGCTAACTTTTATCAGAAAAAAGGCAAGCACATCATCACCAGCAAAACCGAACACAAAGCGGTACTGGATACCTGCCGTCAACTGGAGCGCGAAGGTTTTGAAGTCACTTACCTGGCACCGCAGCGTAACGGTATTATCGACCTGAAAGAACTCGAAGCAGCGATGCGTGATGACACCATCCTTGTTTCCATCATGCACGTAAATAACGAAATCGGCGTGGTGCAGGATATCGCGGCTATCGGTGAAATGTGCCGTGCTCGTGGCATTATCTATCACGTTGATGCAACCCAGAGCGTGGGCAAACTGCCTATCGACCTGAGCCAGTTGAAAGTTGACCTGATGTCTTTCTCCGGTCACAAAATCTACGGCCCGAAAGGTATCGGTGCGCTGTATGTGCGTCGTAAACCGCGCGTACGTATCGAAGCACAAATGCACGGCGGCGGTCACGAGCGCGGTATGCGTTCCGGTACTCTGCCTGTTCACCAGATCGTCGGTATGGGCGAAGCCTATCGCATCGCAAAAGAAGAGATGGCGACCGAGATGGAACGTCTGCGCGGCCTGCGTAACCGTCTGTGGAACGGCATCAAAGATATCGAAGAAGTTTACCTGAACGGTGACCTGGAACACGGTGCGCCGAACATTCTCAACGTCAGCTTTAATTACGTTGAAGGTGAGTCGCTGATTATGGCGCTGAAAGACCTTGCGGTTTCTTCCGGTTCTGCCTGTACGTCAGCAAGCCTCGAACCGTCCTACGTGCTGCGCGCGCTGGGGCTGAACGACGAGCTGGCACATAGCTCTATCCGTTTCTCTTTAGGTCGTTTTACTACTGAAGAAGAGATCGACTACACCATCGAGTTAGTTCGTAAATCCATCGGTCGTCTGCGTGACCTTTCTCCGCTGTGGGAAATGTACAAGCAGGGCGTGGATCTGAACAGCATCGAATGGGCACATCATTAATCGGTATCGGAATCAGGAGAATTTATAATGGCTTACAGCGAAAAAGTTATCGATCATTACGAGAATCCACGTAACGTGGGTTCCTTTGACAACAACGACGAGAACGTGGGCAGCGGCATGGTGGGTGCACCGGCCTGTGGCGACGTGATGAAGTTGCAGATTAAAGTCAACGATGAAGGTATCATTGAAGACGCGCGTTTTAAAACTTACGGCTGCGGTTCCGCTATCGCTTCCAGCTCCCTGGTCACCGAATGGGTGAAAGGGAAGTCTCTCGACGAAGCACAGGCGATCAAAAACACCGATATTGCTGAAGAACTTGAACTGCCGCCGGTGAAAATTCACTGTTCTATTCTGGCAGAAGACGCGATCAAAGCCGCCATTGCGGACTATAAAAGCAAACGTGAAGCAAAATAAGAGTTGAGGTTTGGTTATGTCGATTACACTGAGCGACAGTGCAGCAGCGCGAGTAAATACCTTTCTGGCTAACCGCGGCAAAGGGTTTGGCCTGCGTCTGGGCGTGAGAACCTCCGGATGTTCAGGTATGGCTTATGTACTGGAATTTGTTGACGAACCGACGCCGGAAGACATCGTGTTTGAAGACAAAGGCGTGAAAGTCGTGGTCGATGGCAAAAGCCTGCAATTTCTGGACGGTACGCAACTGGATTTCGTAAAAGAAGGCCTGAACGAAGGGTTTAAATTTACCAACCCGAACGTCAAAGATGAGTGTGGTTGCGGCGAAAGCTTCCACGTTTGATGCGCATACCGATAACCCCATCGTGGTCAGCTGCGCGTGGGGTTTGTTTTACCTGATTCGTCGTTATTGCGGCGGATCGCAGCCCTGAGAATGTTATGGATTACTTCACCCTCTTTGGCTTGCCTGCCCGTTATCAACTCGATACCCAGGCACTGAGCCTGCGTTTTCAGGATCTACAACGTCAGTATCATCCTGATAAATTCGCCAGCGGAAGCCAGGCGGAACAACTCGCCGCCGTACAGCAATCTGCAACCATTAACCAGGCCTGGCAAACGCTGCGTCATCCGTTAATGCGCGCGGAATATTTACTTTCTTTGCACGGTTTTGATCTCGCCAGCGAGCAGCATACTGTGCGCGACACCGCGTTCCTGATGGAACAGCTGGAGCTTCGCGAAGAACTGGACGAGATCGAACAGGCGAAAGATGAAGCGCGGCTGGAAAGCTTTATCAAACGTGTGAAAAAGATGTTTGATACCCGCCATCAGTTGATGGTTGAACAGTTAGACAACGAGACGTGGGACGCGGCGGCGGATACCGTGCGTAAGCTGCGTTTTCTCGATAAACTGCGAAGCAGTGCCGAACAACTCGAAGAAAAACTGCTCGATTTTTAATTTCTGGAAGCTAAACATGGCCTTATTACAAATTAGTGAACCTGGTTTGAGTGCTGCGCCGCATCAGCGTCGTCTGGCGGCCGGTATTGACCTGGGCACAACCAACTCGCTGGTGGCGACAGTGCGCAGCGGTCAGGCCGAAACGTTAGCCGACCATGAAGGCCGTCACCTGCTGCCCTCTGTTGTTCACTATCAACAGCAGGGGCATTCGGTGGGTTATGACGCGCGCACTAACGCAGCGCTTGACACCGCCAACACCATTAGTTCTGTTAAACGCCTGATGGGGCGCTCGCTGGCTGATATCCAGCAACGCTACCCGCATTTGCCTTATCAATTCCAGGCCAGCGAAAACGGCTTGCCGATGATTGAAACAGCAGCGGGATTGCTGAATCCGGTGCGCGTTTCTGCGGACATCCTCAAAGCACTGGCGGCGCGGGCAACTGAAGCCCTGGCAGGCGACTTGGATGGTGTCGTTATCACCGTTCCGGCGTACTTTGACGATGCCCAGCGTCAGGGCACCAAAGACGCGGCGCGTCTGGCTGGGCTGCATGTTCTGCGCTTGCTTAACGAACCGACCGCTGCGGCTATCGCCTACGGGCTGGATTCCGGTCAGGAAGGCGTGATCGCTGTTTATGACCTCGGTGGCGGGACGTTTGATATTTCCATTCTGCGCTTAAGTCGCGGCGTGTTCGAAGTGCTGGCGACCGGCGGTGATTCCGCGCTCGGCGGCGATGACTTTGACCATCTGTTAGCAGATTACATTCGCGAACAGGCGGGCATTCCTGACCGTAGCGATAACCGCGTTCAGCGTGAACTGCTGGATGCCGCCATTGCGGCCAAAATCGCGCTGAGCGATGCGGACTCTGTGACCGTGAGTGTTGCGGGCTGGCAGGGTGAAATCAGCCGTGAACAATTCAACGAACTGATCGCGCCATTGGTAAAACGAACCTTACTGGCTTGTCGTCGTGCGCTGAAAGACGCGGGCGTTGAGGCTGACGACGTACTGGAAGTGGTGATGGTTGGTGGTTCTACCCGCGTGCCGCTGGTGCGTGAACGGGTGGGTGAATTTTTCGGTCGTCCACCGCTGACTTCCATCGACCCGGATAAAGTCGTCGCTATTGGCGCGGCGATTCAGGCGGATATTCTGGTGGGTAACAAGCCGGACAGCGAAATGCTGTTGCTTGATGTGATCCCGCTGTCGCTGGGCCTCGAAACCATGGGTGGCCTGGTGGAGAAAGTGATCCCGCGTAACACCACAATTCCGGTGGCGCGCGCCCAGGATTTCACCACCTTTAAAGATGGTCAGACGGCGATGTCTATCCATGTAATGCAGGGTGAGCGTGAGCTGGTGCAGGACTGCCGCTCGCTGGCACGTTTTGCGCTGCGTGGTATTCCGGCGCTACCGGCTGGCGGCGCGCATATTCGCGTAACGTTTCAGGTCGATGCTGATGGTCTTTTGAGCGTGACGGCGATGGAGAAATCCACCGGCGTTGAGGCGTCTATTCAGGTTAAACCGTCTTATGGTCTGACCGACAGTGAAATCGCTTCGATGATCAAAGACTCAATGAGCTATGCCGAGCAGGACGTAAAAGCCCGTATGCTGGCTGAACAAAAAGTAGAAGCGGCGCGTGTGCTGGAAAGTTTGCACGGCGCGCTGGCTGCTGATGCCGCGCTGTTAAGCGCCCCAGAGCGTCAGGTCATTGACGATGCTGCCGCTCACCTGAGTGAAGTGGCGCAGGGCGATGATGTTGACGCCATCGAACAAGCGATTAAAAACGTAGACAAACAAACCCAGGATTTCGCCGCTCGCCGCATGGACCAGTCGGTTCGTCGTGCGCTGAAGGGCCATTCCGTGGACGAGGTTTAATATGCCAAAGATTGTTATTTTGCCTCATCAGGATCTCTGTCCTGATGGCGCTGTTCTGGAAGCGAATAGCGGTGAAACCATTCTCGACGTTGCGCTGCGTAACGGCATCGAGATTGAACACGCCTGTGAAAAATCCTGTGCTTGCACCACCTGCCACTGCATCGTTCGTGAAGGTTTTGATTCGCTGCCGGAAAGCTCAGAGCAGGAAGACGACATGCTGGACAAAGCCTGGGGGCTGGAGCCGGAAAGCCGTTTAAGCTGCCAGGCGCGCGTTACCGACGAAGATTTAGTGGTCGAAATCCCGCGTTACACTATCAACCATGCGCGTGAGCATTAACAGAGGTTAGTATGGGACTTAAGTGGACCGATAGCCGCGAAATTGGCGAAGCACTGTACGATGCGTATCCGGATCTTGATCCGAAAACGGTTCGATTCACCGATATGCATCAGTGGATTTGCGATCTGGAAGATTTCGACGACGACCCGCAGGCATCGAACGAGAAAATCCTCGAAGCGATTTTATTAGTCTGGCTGGACGAAGCCGAGTGATTTCCGCGTCATGCTTCACGCCGCAGATGCGTTGGCTGCGCTCGTTCACCCCAGTCACATAGTTATCTATGCTCCTGGGGCTTCACTCACTTGCCGCCTTCCTGCAACGCGAATCATTTAGCGGAAAAATCCTGGGGCTGCCAACTGGCGGCCCTTTTACAAATAAGGATAACTAAAATGACAGAAGCGATGAAGATTACCCTCTCGACCCAACCTGCCGACGCGCGCTGGGGAGAAAAAGCAACTTACAGCATTAATAATGACGGCATTACCCTGCATTTGAACGGGGCAGACGATCTGGGGCTGATCCAGCGTGCGGCGCGCAAGATTGACGGTCTGGGCATCAAGCATGTTCAGCTAAGCGGTGATGGCTGGGATGCGGATCGTTGCTGGGCATTCTGGCAAGGTTACAAAGCCCCGAAAGGCACGCGTAAAGTGGAGTGGCCGGATCTGGACGATGCCCAGCGTCAGGAATTGGATAACCGCCTGATGATCATCGACTGGGTGCGTGACACCATCAACGCACCGGCAGAAGAACTGGGGCCATCGCAACTGGCACAGCGTGCTGTTGATCTGATCAGCAACGTCGCAGGCGATCGTGTGACTTACCGGATCACCAAAGGTGAAGATCTTCGTGATCAAGGTTATATGGGGCTGCACACTGTCGGGCGTGGTTCAGAACGTTCCCCGGTATTGCTGGCGCTGGATTACAACCCAACTGGCGATAAAGAAGCGCCGGTGTACGCGTGCCTGGTAGGTAAAGGCATCACCTTTGATTCCGGCGGCTACAGCATCAAACAGACCGCGTTTATGGACTCAATGAAGTCTGACATGGGCGGTGCGGCAACGGTTACCGGGGCGCTGGCATTTGCCATTACGCGCGGTCTGAACAAGCGTGTGAAGCTGTTCCTCTGCTGTGCGGATAACCTGATTAGCGGCAACGCGTTCAAACTGGGGGATATCATTACCTATCGCAACGGTAAAAAAGTCGAAGTCATGAACACCGATGCGGAAGGGCGTCTGGTTCTGGCAGATGGCCTGATTGACGCCAGTGCGCAGAAACCGGAACTGATTATCGATGCCGCGACACTCACCGGTGCGGCGAAAACCGCGCTGGGTAATGATTATCACGCGCTGTTCAGTTTTGACGATGCGTTGGCCGGTCGCCTACTGGAGAGTGCCGCCCAGGAGAACGAACCGTTCTGGCGTCTGCCGCTGGCGGAGTTCCACCGTAGCCAGCTGCCGTCTAACTTTGCGGAACTGAACAATACCGGAAGCGCGGCGTATCCGGCGGGTGCAAGTACGGCGGCGGGCTTCCTGTCGCACTTTGTTGAGAACTATAAACAAGGTTGGCTGCATATCGACTGTTCGGCGACTTACCGTAAAGCACCGGTTGAACAGTGGTCTGCGGGTGCGACCGGGCTGGGTGTGCGCACGATTGCTAATCTGTTAACGGCGTAAACTAATATGCCGGATGCGGCGTAAACGCCTTATCCGGCTTACAAAGTATTGTGAATTCAAAAAATTGCGATTCCCTTGTAGGCCTGATAAGCGTAGCGCATCAGGCACTTGTGCCCCGAACGTTGAATGAATTGTGGTTCTTATGTCCGAAACAAAAAACGAACTTGAAGAGCTGCTGGAAAAAGCAGCAACTGAACCGGCGCACCGCCCGGCCTTTTTCCGTACTCTACTGGAATCCACTGTCTGGGTACCAGGTACGGCGGCGCAGGGCGAGGCAGTGGCTGAAGATAGCGCGCTTGATTTACAGCACTGGGAAAAAGAAGACGGTACCAGCGTCATTCCTTTTTTCACCTCGTTAGAAGCACTGCAACAGGCGGTTGAAGACGAACAGGCGTTTGTCGTAATGCCCGTTCGCACATTGTTTGAGATGACCCTTGGCGAAACGCTCTTCCTTAATGCCAAACTGCCAATCGGTAAAGAATTTATGCCGCGTGAAATCAGTTTGTTGATTGGTGAAGAAGGAAATCCGCTGAGTAGTCAGGAAGTACTGGAAGGCGGCGAATCGCTGATATTATCGGAAGTCGCAGAGCCGCCAGCACAAATGATTGATTCACTTACCACCTTATTTAAAACCATTAAGCCGGTGAAGCGTGCTTTTATTTGTTCAATTAAAGAGAACGAAGAGGCACAGCCTAATTTACTTATTGGCATTGAAGCCGATGGCGATATCGAAGAAATTATTCAGGCGGCGGGAAGTGTAGCGACCGATACATTACCTGGTGATGAACCAATAGATATTTGCCAGGTGAAAAAAGGGGAAAAAGGAATTAGCCACTTTATTACCGAACATATTGCGCCATTCTATGAACGTCGTTGGGGTGGATTCCTGCGTGATTTTAAACAGAATCGAATAATTTAAAATATGCCGCCCCAAAGGGCGGCATTCGGGCTTACTTGCTGTTCTGAAGGTTGTTAACCATCAGTAAATTGTTGCCGGAGGGACTCCGGTTATTATTTACCTCGGTTAACAGCGCACCAGAAACAATAAGTACGATACAGAAGCACCGTATCTTCATTGTGCGGTCCATGCGAAGACCGCATCACGACAGCACCACTGGCGATATTGCCGCGATAGCAAGCGCTGTGGGGTGCCTGCATTTACGGTCATGGAACATCCTTTCCTAAAGCCAGCGCCCGTTTGCGAGACGGCGAAAAGGGCCGTCACGAATAATACTCTCATATTTGAATAATTACTCTATTTATTATCTTGACTTAGCCAGGCATAAAAGAGAGTATTTCAACACTGTGGGGTGCCTGCGTTGCTCCGGCAACACAAGTCAACCTGCTGGAAAGGCCGCGAACCAGACCAGCAATAAAAAACCGCCAAATTTGGCGGTTTTTTATTGCCTGTAAAAAGCTTATTTCTCTGGCTCAACCGGTAAATCGGCCCGTGCGCCCCATTCACTCCATGCGCCGTCGTATAGTTTCACGTTTGGCACATCCAGCGTCGCGAGTGCCAATAAAACCACGGCTGCTGTTACACCAGAACCGCAGCTGACGATAATTGGTTTGTCGTAGCTGACACCGCGACCAAAAAATATCGCATCCAGTTCATCGGTCGTTTTTAGTTCGCCTTCACGGACCAGTTCCGTCCACGGAACGTTCAATGCACCGGGAATATGTCCGCGACGTAAACCTGGGCGAGGTTCATCAACTTCTGCGTTAAAACGTGTAGCCGGGCGGGCATCAATAATTTGCGCCGTATTTTCATGGCTTGCCAATAATACATCGGTTACTTTCACCACGGCTTCAGGATTAAACGCGGCGTTAAACTCTCCTTCCGGCAGCTCTACTGCGCCTTCTTCTAATAGCAGATCATCACGCTGCCAGCCTGCAAGTCCACCACCCAGAATCGACACTTTCTCTACACCAAAGGTGCGCAGCATCCACCATGCGCGTGGGGCTGAGAAAAGATTACCTTCGTCATAGACAATCAGGTGCTTATCCTGGTTAACGCCTAACTCACGCATTGCAACGGCGAACGTTTCCGGGCGCGGCAGCATGTGCGGAAGCGGGGAAGTGTGATCAGAAAGCGCTTCGATATCAAAAAACACTGCGCCGGGAATATGTCCATTCAGATACTCCTGGGCAACGTTACGATCTTCCTGTCCAGGCGGTGCCATGCGGGCATCGATAATCTGAATTTCCGGGTCATCAATATGTTCGGCGAGCCAGTCGGCTCCTACAAACCATGTCGTGGACATAGGCATCTCCATTTTTGCCGGGTTAGGCTAAATTGTCGGATGTTTGGTGAAAAGCGACAAGCAAAAGAGGCTGATTTGGCTGTCTGAGCCACAATTCTCACTAAAATTCGGATTCCATGAGCGCGATACTGAATTACATAACGTAAATTCTCACGCATAATAATTATTCGACGTTGCTAACGGGCCATTGTGGCAGGGATGAAAAATGAAAAAGTTACGCGTAGCCGCCTGCATGCTAATGCTGGCGCTGGCAGGGTGCGACAACAACGATAACGCGCCAACAGCGGTGAAAAAAGATGCACCTTCTGAAGTTACTAAAGCGGCATCTTCAGAAAACGCGAGTTCAGCAAAACTCTCTGCACCGGAGCGACAAAAACTGGCACAACAGAGTGCCGGTAAGGCGCTGACATTGCTGGATCTGTCTGAAGTCCAACTCGATGGCGCAGCCACGCTGGTGCTGACTTTCTCTATCCCTCTCGACCCGGATCAGGATTTCTCGCGCGTTATTCACGTCGTCGATAAAAAGAGCGGCAAAGTGGATGGTGCCTGGGAGTTGTCAGATAATCTTAAAGAGCTGCGTTTACGCCACCTCGAGCCGAAACGTGATTTGATCGTTACTATTGGCAAGGAGGTCAAGGCACTCAACAACGCAACCTTCAGTAAAGATTACGAAAAAACTATAACTACCCGCGATATCCAGCCGAGCGTCGGTTTTGCCAGCCGTGGTTCGCTGCTGCCTGGAAAAGTTATTGAAGGGCTGCCGGTAATGGCGCTCAATGTTAACAATGTCGATGTTAACTTCTTCCGTGTTAAGCCAGAATCTCTGCCAGCATTTATTAGCCAATGGGAATACCGAAATTCGCTGGCGAACTGGCAGTCAGACAAACTGCTGCAAATGGCGGATCTGGTTTATACCGGACGTTTTGATCTCAATCCTGCGCGTAACACCCGTGAAAAATTATTGCTGCCGCTGGGTGATATCAAACCGCTTCAGCAGGCGGGTGTGTATCTGGCTGTGATGAATCAGGCTGGACGTTACGATTACAGTAATCCCGCGACGCTGTTTACATTAAGTGATATCGGCGTATCGGCCCACCGTTATCACAATCGTCTGGATATCTTTACCCAAAGCCTGGGAAACGGCGCGGCCCAGCAAGGAGTTGAAGTCTCATTATTAAATGAGAAAGGGCAGACTCTGACTCAGGCAACCAGTGACGCCCAGGGGCATGTGCAGCTGGAAAATGATAAAAACGCGGCATTACTGTTGGCGCGTAAAGACGGTCAGACAACGCTACTCGATTTAAAACTTCCGGCGCTGGACTTAGCAGAATTTAACATTGCTGGCGCGCCAGGCTATAACAAACAGTTTTTCATGTTTGGCCCGCGCGATCTTTATCGCCCGGGTGAAACAGTCATCCTTAATGGTTTATTGCGTGATGCAGACGGTAAAGCGTTGCCCGATCAACCCATCAAGCTGGACGTAATTAAACCCGACGGGCAGGTACTCAGGAGCGTCGTTAGTCAGCCGGAGAATGGCCTCTATCACTTTACCTGGCCACTCGATAGTAATGCGGCCACCGGCATGTGGCATATCCGAGCCAACACGGGCGATAACCAGTATCGGATGTGGGATTTCCACGTCGAAGATTTTATGCCAGAGCGCATGGCGCTGAATCTGACCGGTGAGAAAACCCCGTTAACGCCGAAAGATGAAGTGAAATTCTCCGTGGTGGGTTACTACCTGTACGGGGCGCCTGCTAATGGTAATACTTTGCAAGGGCAACTTTTCCTGCGCCCACTGCGTGAAGCTGTGTCAGCCTTACCTGGTTTCGAATTCGGCGATATAGCTGCTGAAAACCTTTCGCGCACGCTGGATGAAGTTCAGTTGACGCTGGATGATAAAGGGCGCGGCGAAGTTTCTACAGAAAGCCAGTGGAAGGAAACGCATTCCCCATTACAGGTTATTTTCCAGGGCAGTTTGCTGGAGTCTGGCGGTCGCCCGGTGACGCGCCGTGCTGAGCAGGCTATCTGGCCTGCCGATGCATTGCCGGGGATCCGTCCGCAATTCGCCTCGAAATCGGTTTACGATTATCGCACTGACAGTACGGTAAAACAGCCCATTGTTGATGAAGGCAGTAACGCCGCTTTTGACATCGTTTATAGCGATGCACAGGGCGTCAAAAAAGCTGTGTCTGGCTTACAAGTGCGCCTGATTCGCGAACGCCGCGATTACTACTGGAACTGGTCAGAAGATGAAGGCTGGCAGTCACAGTTTGATCAAAAAGATCTGATCGAAAATGAACAAACACTGGATCTTCAGGCTGATGAAACCGGTAAAGTCAGTTTCCCGGTAGAGTGGGGCGCTTATCGTCTGGAAGTCAAAGCGCCGAATGAAGCGGTCAGTAGTGTGCGTTTCTGGGCTGGCTATAGCTGGCAGGACAATAGCGACGGTAGCGGTGCTGTGCGACCAGACCGTGTCACGCTGAAACTGGATAAAGCCAGTTATCGCCCTGGTGATACCATTAAGTTGCACATTGCCGCACCAACGGCGGGTAAAGGCTATGCGATGGTCGAGTCCAGTGAAGGGCCGCTGTGGTGGCAGGAGATTGATGTTCCGGCACAAGGGCTGGATCTGACGATTCCGGTCGATAAAACCTGGAATCGTCATGATCTTTATTTAAGTACGCTGGTGGTACGTCCTGGCGATAAATCTCGCTCCGCGACGCCAAAACGCGCAGTTGGCGTGTTGCATTTGCCGCTTGGCGATGAAAACCGTCGTCTCGATCTGGCGCTGGAAACTCCAGCGAAAATACGCCCCAATCAGCCATTAACCGTGAAAATTAAAGCCAGCAATAAAAATGGTGAGATGCCAAAACAGGTGAATGTGCTGGTGTCTGCGGTTGATAGCGGTGTGCTGAATATTACTGATTATGTCACGCCAGATCCGTGGCAGGCATTCTTTGGTCAGAAACGCTATGGCGCAGATATTTACGATATTTACGGTCAGGTTATTGAAGGTCAGGGGCGTCTGGCAGCTCTGCGTTTTGGTGGCGATGGTGATGAACTGAAACGCGGTGGTAAACCGCCAGTAAATCACGTCAATATTGTTGCGCAACAGGCGCTACCGGTAACACTCAACGAACAGGGCGAAGGCACGGTTACATTGCCGATTGGTGATTTTAACGGTGAATTGCGCGTCATGGCACAAGCATGGACGGCAGATGATTTCGGTAGCAACGAAAGCAAAGTGGTTGTTGCCGCACCGGTGATAGCAGAACTGAATATGCCGCGCTTTATGGCCAGCGGTGACACCTCACGTCTGACGCTGGATATCACTAATCTTACCGATAAACCGCAAAAACTGAACGTTGCTCTGACCGCCAGTGGCTTGCTTGAACTGGTTAGCGATTCACCCGCAGCCGTTGAATTAGCGCCGGGCGTGCGAACCACGCTGTTTATCCCGGTGCGAGCATTGCCGGGTTATGGTGATGGTGAAATTCAGGCCACTATTAGCGGGTTAGCGTTACCGGGCGAAACCGTTGCCGATCAGCATAAGCAGTGGAAAATGGGTGTCCGTCCGGCATTTCCGGCACAAACCGTCAATTACGGTACGGCGTTGCAGCCTGGTGAGACATGGGCGATTCCAGCTGATGGATTGCAAAACTTCTCGCCTGTTACGCTGGAAGGGCAATTGTTGTTGAGCGGCAAAGCACCGTTGAATATTGCACGTTATATCAAAGAGTTAAAAGCGTATCCGTACGGTTGTCTGGAGCAAACCGCCAGCGGCCTGTTCCCGTCACTTTACACCAACGCAGCCCAACTGCAGGCGTTGGGAATCAAAGGCGACAGTGATGAGAAGCGCCGTGCGGCAGTCGATATCGGCATTTCTCGTTTACTGCAAATGCAACGTGATAACGGTGGCTTTGCGCTGTGGGATAAAAACGGTGATGAAGAGTACTGGCTGACGGCTTACGTGATGGATTTCCTGGTCCGCGCAGGTGAGCAGGGTTACAGCGTGCCGACAGAAGCCATTAACCGGGGGAATGAGCGTCTACTGCGCTATTTACAAGATCCGGGCATGATGTCGATTCCGTATGCGGATAATCTCAAAGCCAGTAAATTCGCCGTACAGTCTTACGCTGCGCTGGTGCTGGCCCGTCAGCAAAAGGCACCGCTGGGTGCGCTGCGTGAAATCTGGGAGCATCGTGCCGATGCTGCGTCTGGATTACCGCTGCTGCAACTTGGCGTTGCGCTGAAAACCATGGGCGATGCAACGCGTGGTGAAGAAGCGATTGTGCTGGCGCTGAAAACGCCGCGCAATAGTGATGAGCGGATATGGCTGGGTGATTACGGTAGTCCACTGCGCGACAACGCATTGATGCTCTCCTTGCTGGAAGAGAACAAATTGCTATCCGATGAGCAGTACCCTCTGCTGAACACACTTTCGCAGCAGGCGTTCGGTGAACGCTGGTTATCAACTCAGGAAAGTAACGCGCTGTTCCTGGCTGCCCGTACGATTCAGGATTTACCGGGCAAATGGCAGGCGCAAACGTCTTTCTCTGCTGAGCTGCTGACAGGTGAGAAAGCGCAAACCAGCAATCTGAATAGCGATCAACTTGCCACCTTACAGGTGACCAACAGTGGCGATCAGCCGTTATGGCTGCGTGTGGATGCCAGCGGTTATCCGCAATCCGCCCCTTTACCGGCGAGCAATGTGCTGCAAATCGAGCGCCATATTCTTGGCACTGACGGTAAGAGCAAATCGCTGGATTCGTTACGTAGCGGCGATCTGGTACTGGTCTGGTTGCAGGTCAAAGCCAGTAACAGCGTGCCGGATGCTTTGGTCGTTGATTTACTGCCTGCTGGCCTGGAACTGGAAAACCAGAACCTGGCTAACGGCAGCGCCAGCCTGGAGCAAAGTGGTAGCGAAGTGCAAAACCTACTCAGTCAAATGCAACAAGCGAACATTAAGCATATTGAGTTTCGTGACGATCGCTTTGTGGCGGCGGTTGCCGTTGATGAATATCAACCAGTCACGCTGGTGTATCTGGCGCGGGCGGTAACGCCGGGAACATACAATGTTCCGCAACCAATGGTGGAATCGATGTATGTTCCCCACTGGCGGGCGACTGGCGCGGCTGAAGATCTGTTGATTGTCAGACCGTAAATGCCTCGCCTGTTAACCAAACGCGGCTGCTGGATAGCGCTGGCAGCTGCGCCTTTTCTCCTTTTTTTTGCCGCGTGGGGAGCAGATAAACTCTGGCCCCTGCCATTGCATGAAGTCAATCCCGCACGCGTAGTCGTGGCGCAGGATGGTACGCCACTCTGGCGTTTCGCCGATGCTGAGGGCATCTGGCGCTATCCGGTAACCATCGAAGATGTCTCTCCGCGTTACCTTGAAGCACTGATCAATTATGAAGATCGCTGGTTCTGGAAGCATCCGGGGGTGAATCCATTCTCGGTGGCGCGCGCAGCATGGCAAGATCTCACTTCGGGACGGGTTATTTCCGGCGGCAGCACACTCACCATGCAGGTTGCTCGTCTGCTTGATCCTCACCCCAAAACTTTTGGCGGCAAAATTCGCCAGCTCTGGCGCGCGTTTCAACTGGAATGGCACTTGTCTAAACGTGACATTCTGACCTTGTATCTTAATCGCGCTCCGTTTGGTGGTACGTTGCAGGGGATCGGTGCGGCAAGCTGGGCATATCTCGGAAAATCGCCTGCGAATTTAAGCTATTCCGAGGCGGCAATGCTGGCGGTGTTACCACAAGCGCCCAGCCGACTGCGTCCGGATCGCTGGCCGGAACGAGCCGAGGCCGCACGTAATAAAGTGCTCAATCGGATGGCTGCGCAAGGTGTGTGGTCCCGTGAGCAGGTAAAAGAATCTAGTGAAGAGCCCATCTGGTTGGCACCCAGACAAATGCCGCAACTGGCACCGCTGTTTTCGCGCATGATGCTCGGTAAAAGCAAAAGCGACAAAATCGTTACTACGCTGGATGCTGGTTTACAGCGTCGTCTGGAAGAACTGGCGCAAAACTGGAAAGGACGATTGCCACCGCGCAGTTCGTTGGCAATGATCGTTGTTGATCATACTGATATGAGTGTGCGCGGCTGGGTAGGATCGGTTGATCTTAATGATGATTCCCGCTTTGGGCATGTCGATATGGTCAATGCGATCCGATCGCCGGGATCGGTACTCAAACCGTTTGTTTATGGTCTGGCGCTGGATGAAGGCTTGATCCACCCTGCATCGCTGTTGCAAGACGTTCCCCGGCGCACTGGTGATTATCGACCAGGCAACTTTGACAGCGGTTTTCATGGCCCGATCAGCATGAGCGAGGCGCTGGTGCGCTCTCTGAATTTACCTGCTGTGCAGGTGCTGGAAGCCTATGGGCCGAAACGGTTTGCGGCAAAGTTACGCAATGTTGGATTGCCGTTATATCTGCCCAACGGCGCTGCACCGAATCTTTCGCTCATTCTCGGCGGCGCAGGTGCAAAACTGGAGGATATGGCTGCAGCGTATACCGCATTTGCTCGCCACGGTAAGGCGGGTAAGTTGCGCTTACAGCCGGGGGACCCATTACTTGAGCGACCGTTAATGTCGCCGGGGGCCGCGTGGATTATCCGCCGTATTATGGCAGATGAAGCGCAGCCGCTTCCGGATGGCGCTTTGCCACGCGTCGTACCACTGGCGTGGAAAACAGGAACCAGTTATGGCTATCGCGATGCATGGGCTATTGGCGTTAACGCTCGTTACGTAATTGGGATCTGGACTGGCAGACCGGACGGTACGCCCGTTGTCGGTCAGTTTGGCTTTGCCAGCGCCGTACCGCTGTTGAATCAGGTCAATAATATCTTACTGTCGCGCAGTGCGAATCTGCCGGAAGACCCGCGTCCTGATTCTGTAAGCCGTGGCGTTATCTGCTGGCCGGGTGGGCAATCATTGCCAGAAGGCGATAGCAATTGCCGCCGTCGTCTTGCCACCTGGCTGCTCGAAGATAGCCAGCCACCAACATTACTTTTACCGGAGCAAGAAGGAATAAGTGGGATTCGTTTCCCCATCTGGCTTGATGAGCAAGGTAAACGTGTTGCTGCTGATTGTCCTCAGGCTCGACAAGAAATGATTAATGTCTGGCCATTACCACTTGAACCCTGGCTACCTGCTGCTGAACGACGAGTAGCGCGCTTACCTGGAGCATCAACAAATTGCCCGCCCTATGGTCGCGATGCTCAGGTACCTTTACAGTTGATTGGTGTGCGTGATGGCGTAATTATCAAACGTCTGCCAGGAGCTACTGATGCGTCATTACCAGTACAATTAAGCGGAGGAACAGGCGAACGCTGGTGGTTTCTTAATGGTGAACCGTTAGCTGAACGCGGGCGTAACGTGACTCTGCATTTGACAGAGAAAGGCGATTATCAATTGCTGGTAATGGACGAAATGGGGCAGGTGGCGACAGTGAGATTTGTCATGCAGTAGTCTGTTTTGCTCATATTTGTTGCTTAAACTCGTTTTATTTTAAAAAAATGTTACCTTCATCAATAGTCAACGGCCCTGTTGCTCATTATAATCCGCGCCATCTCGTACGCTGGTACAGACAACAACAGAATAATTTACAGAGGTAAAAATGGCTATTGAACGTACTTTTTCCATCATCAAACCGAACGCGGTAGCAAAAAACGTCATTGGCAATATCTTTGCGCGCTTTGAAGCTGCAGGGTTCAAAATTGTCGGCACCAAAATGCTGCACCTGACCGTTGAACAGGCTCGTGGCTTTTATGCTGAACACGATGGAAAACCGTTCTTTGATGGTCTGGTTGAATTCATGACCTCTGGCCCGATCGTGGTTTCCGTGCTGGAAGGTGAAAACGCCGTTCAGCGTCACCGCGATCTGCTGGGCGCGACCAATCCGGCAAACGCACTGGCTGGTACTCTGCGTGCTGATTACGCTGACAGCCTGACCGAAAACGGTACTCACGGTTCTGATTCCGTCGAATCTGCCGCTCGCGAAATCGCTTATTTCTTCGGCGAAGGTGAAGTGTGCTCGCGCACGCGTTAATAATTTCGTAAATGCCGCGTGCAAACGTGGCATCCATGCGCCAGAATTTGTACAATGCAGCGCCCCCGGACGAGCAGCCGCTCACCGGGGCGTTTCTTTTTTCAACCCTCCAGGGGCCATAACGTGTAATAACGAGGCCGGAATAGCATATGTCTGAACAATTAGTCACACCTGAAAACGTCACCACGAAAGATGGAAAAATCAACCTGCTGGATCTCAACCGTCAGCAGATGCGGGAGTTTTTTAAAGATTTAGGTGAAAAACCCTTCCGCGCCGATCAGGTGATGAAGTGGATGTATCACTATTGCTGCGACAACTTTGATGAGATGACCGACATCAACAAAGTGTTGCGCGGCAAACTAAAAGAGGTGGCGGAAATCCGCGCACCGGAAGTGGTTGAAGAACAGCGTTCATCTGACGGCACCATTAAATGGGCGATTGCCGTTGGCGATCAGCGCGTTGAAACGGTGTATATCCCGGAAGACGACCGTGCCACGCTTTGCGTTTCCTCGCAGGTGGGGTGTGCGCTGGAGTGTAAATTCTGTTCCACCGCCCAGCAGGGCTTTAACCGCAATCTGCGGGTGTCGGAAATTATCGGCCAGGTGTGGCGTGCAGCGAAAATCGTTGGCGCAGCAAAAGTCACCGGTCAGCGCCCAATCACTAACGTAGTGATGATGGGTATGGGCGAGCCGCTGCTCAACCTGAACAACGTCGTTCCGGCGATGGAAATCATGCTCGATGATTTCGGTTTTGGTCTGTCTAAACGTCGCGTTACGCTCTCTACATCAGGCGTTGTTCCGGCGCTGGATAAACTGGGCGATATGATCGACGTAGCGCTGGCAATTTCCCTGCACGCGCCGAACGACGAAATTCGTGACGAAATTGTGCCGATCAACAAAAAGTACAATATCGAAACGTTCCTTGCTGCGGTGCGCCGCTATCTGGAGAAATCTAACGCCAATCAGGGCCGAGTCACTATTGAATACGTGATGCTTGATCACGTTAACGACGGCACTGAACACGCGCACCAACTGGCGGAGCTGCTGAAAGATACGCCGTGTAAGATCAACCTGATCCCGTGGAACCCGTTCCCTGGCGCGCCGTATGGACGCAGCTCAAACAGTCGTATCGACCGTTTCTCAAAAGTGCTGATGAGCTACGGTTTCACCACTATTGTGCGTAAAACTCGTGGTGATGATATCGATGCTGCCTGTGGTCAGTTGGCGGGCGATGTTATCGACCGTACGAAACGTACCCTGCGTAAACGAATGCAGGGTGAGGCCATCGACATTAAAGCGGTCTGATAGCCATTACGCCACGGTTACTTTATGTACCGTGGCGTAATCTTTTATGAATGAAGTATTAAGTTGCAATTGTCTGGTCAATATTAACGGTGCGTTTTTGCTGACTTTAAGGCAGTATGTAACGATGCAACAGTAAGTTAGCCTTAGTGAATGTGGGCTTTGTCACGAGCACACAGACGGTCTTATACTGTATGATAACGGTTAACTTAACGGATGT
Source organism: Escherichia sp. KS167_9B (assembly GCF_030295215.1). Classification (NCBI taxonomy): domain Bacteria; kingdom Pseudomonadati; phylum Pseudomonadota; class Gammaproteobacteria; order Enterobacterales; family Enterobacteriaceae; genus Escherichia; species Escherichia sp. KS167_9B. The sequence goes on along the minus strand of NZ_AP025754.1, from coordinate 3,085,084 downwards.
TTCGCGGTGTGGGTGAGCATGATGGTTCACCGGCATCTCAATTCTCATTTAAACGTACCTGCAGCGAATGAATACTGAAGCCACGCACGACCAAAATGAAGCACTTACTACCGGCGCTCGCCTGCGTAATGCTCGCGAACAACTAGGACTTAGTCAGCAGGCCGTTGCTGAGCGACTTTGCCTGAAGGTTTCCACGGTACGCGACATTGAAGAAGATAAGGCACCTGCCGATCTTGCTTCAACATTCCTGCGCGGATATATCCGCTCTTATGCGCGTCTGGTACATATTCCAGAAGAAGAACTGCTACCGGGGCTGGAAAAACAGGCTCCACTACGAGCTGCAAAAGTTGCGCCGATGCAGAGTTTTTCCCTCGGTAAACGCCGCAAAAAACGTGACGGCTGGCTGATGACCTTCACCTGGCTGGTGTTGTTTGTGGTTATTGGCCTGAGCGGTGCCTGGTGGTGGCAAGACCACAAAGCTCAGCAGGAAGAGATCACTACTATGGCCGATCAATCTTCTGCGGAACTGAGCAGTAATAACGAACAGGGGCAGAGTGTTCCGTTAGATACGTCGACAACCACAGACCCGACTACGACGTCCACGCCGCCAGCGTCTGTGGATACTACCGCAACTAACACGCAAACACCTGCCATAACTTCGCCAGCACCAGCTGTTGATTCACAACAGAATGCAGTTGTTTCACCTTCGCAGGCAAATGTTGATACCGCTGCGACCCCGGCACCAACGGCAACAACAACGCCAGATGGTGCTGCGCCGTTGCCAACCGATCAGGCTGGCGTGACCACGCCGGCGGCTGACCCGAATGCGCTGGTGATGAACTTTACTGCCGATTGCTGGCTGGAAGTCACTGATGCTACCGGTAAAAAACTGTTTAGCGGTATGCAGCGTAAAGACGGTAATTTGAACTTAACCGGCCAGGCTCCGTATAAACTGAAAATTGGTGCGCCAGCCGCAGTACAGATCCAGTATCAAGGGAAACCTGTCGATCTGAGTCGTTTTATCAGAACTAACCAGGTTGCGCGTCTGACCCTAAATGCCGAACAATCACCGGCGCAGTAACAGACGGGTAACGCGGGAGATTTTTCATGCATAACCAGGCTCCAATTCAACGTAGAAAATCAACACGTATTTACGTTGGGAATGTGCCGATTGGCGATGGTGCCCCCATCGCCGTACAGTCCATGACCAATACGCGTACGACAGACGTCGAAGCTACGGTCAATCAAATTAAGGCGCTGGAACGTGTTGGCGCTGATATCGTCCGTGTCTCCGTACCGACGATGGACGCGGCAGAAGCGTTCAAGCTCATCAAACAACAGGTTAACGTACCGCTGGTGGCTGATATCCACTTTGACTATCGCATTGCGCTGAAAGTAGCGGAATACGGGGTCGATTGTTTGCGTATTAACCCTGGCAATATCGGTAATGAAGAGCGTATTCGCATGGTGGTTGACTGCGCGCGCGATAAAAACATTCCGATCCGTATTGGCGTTAACGCTGGATCGCTGGAAAAAGATCTGCAAGAAAAGTATGGCGAACCGACGCCGCAGGCGTTGCTGGAATCTGCCATGCGTCATGTTGATCATCTCGATCGCCTGAACTTCGATCAGTTCAAAGTCAGCGTGAAAGCGTCTGACGTCTTCCTCGCTGTTGAGTCTTATCGTTTGCTGGCAAAACAGATCGATCAACCGCTGCATCTTGGGATCACCGAAGCGGGCGGCGCACGTAGTGGGGCAGTAAAATCTGCCATTGGTATAGGCCTGCTGCTGTCTGAAGGCATCGGCGACACGCTGCGCGTATCGCTGGCGGCCGATCCGGTCGAAGAGATCAAAGTCGGTTTCGATATTTTGAAATCGCTGCGTATCCGTTCGCGCGGGATCAACTTCATCGCCTGCCCGACCTGTTCGCGTCAGGAGTTTGACGTTATCGGTACGGTTAACGCCCTGGAGCAACGCCTGGAAGATATCATCACTCCGATGGACGTTTCGATTATCGGCTGCGTGGTGAATGGACCAGGTGAGGCGCTGGTTTCTACACTCGGCGTCACCGGCGGCAACAAGAAAAGCGGCCTCTATGAAGATGGCGTGCGCAAAGACCGTCTGGACAACAACGATATGATCGACCAGCTGGAAGCGCGCATTCGTGCGAAAGCCAGCCAACTGGATGAAGCGCGTCGAATTGACATTCAGCAGGTTGAAAAATAATAACGTGATGGGAAGCGCCTCGCTTCCCGTGTATGATTGAACCCGCATGGCTCCCGAAATATTGAGGGGCGCGTTGAGGGTTCATTTTTATATTCAGAAAGAGAATAAACGTGGCAAAAAACATTCAAGCCATTCGCGGCATGAACGATTACCTGCCTGGCGAAACGGCCATCTGGCAGCGCATTGAAGGCACACTGAAAAACGTGCTCGGCAGCTACGGTTACAGTGAAATCCGCTTGCCGATTGTAGAGCAGACCCCGCTATTCAAACGTGCGATTGGTGAAGTCACCGACGTGGTTGAAAAAGAGATGTACACCTTTGAGGATCGCAATGGCGACAGCCTGACTCTGCGCCCTGAAGGGACGGCGGGCTGTGTACGCGCCGGCATCGAGCATGGTCTTCTGTACAATCAGGAACAGCGTCTATGGTATATCGGGCCGATGTTCCGTCACGAGCGTCCGCAGAAAGGGCGTTATCGTCAGTTCCACCAGTTGGGCTGCGAAGTTTTCGGTCTACAAGGTCCTGATATCGACGCTGAACTGATTATGCTCACCGCCCGCTGGTGGCGTGCGCTGGGTATCTCTGAACACGTAACTCTTGAGCTGAACTCTATCGGTTCGCTGGAAGCACGCGCCAATTATCGCGATGCGCTGGTTGCATTCCTTGAGCAGCATAAAGAAAAGCTGGACGAAGACTGCAAACGCCGCATGTACACTAACCCGCTGCGCGTGCTGGATTCCAAAAATCCGGAAGTGCAGGCCCTTCTCAACGACGCCCCAGCATTAGGTGACTATCTTGACGAGGAATCTCGTGAGCACTTTGCTGGTCTGTGCAAACTGCTGGAGAGCGCGGGTATCGCTTACACCGTAAACCAGCGTCTGGTGCGTGGTCTGGATTACTATAACCGTACTGTTTTTGAGTGGGTGACTAACAGCCTCGGTTCCCAGGGCACCGTGTGCGCAGGCGGTCGTTATGACGGTCTGGTGGAACAACTGGGTGGTCGTGCAACACCGGCAGTCGGTTTCGCGATGGGCCTCGAACGTCTTGTATTGTTAGTTCAGGCCGTTAATCCGGAATTTAAAGCCGATCCTGTTGTCGATATATATCTGGTGGCTTCAGGTGCTGACACACAATCTGCGGCTATGGCATTAGCAGAGCGTTTGCGTGATGAATTACCGGGCGTGAAACTGATGACCAACCACGGCGGCGGCAACTTTAAGAAGCAGTTTGCCCGTGCTGATAAATGGGGCGCCCGCGTTGCTGTGGTGCTGGGTGAGTCTGAAGTGGCTAACGGCACAGCAGTAGTGAAGGATTTGCGCTCTGGTGAGCAAACGGCAGTTGCGCAGGATAGCGTAGCCGCGCATTTGCGCACGTTACTGGGTTAAGGAAGGAGAAGGACAGCGTGGAAATTTACGAGAACGAAAACGACCAGGTTGAAGCGGTTAAACGCTTTTTTGCTGAAAATGGCAAAGCACTGGCTGTTGGGGTGATTTTGGGCGTTGGCGCATTGATTGGCTGGCGCTACTGGAACAGCCATCAGGTTGATTCTACACGCTCCGCTTCTCTTGCCTATCAAAATGCGGTTACCGCAGTGAGCGAAGGCAAACCGGATAGCATCCCGGCGGCGGAAAAATTTGCTGCTGAAAATAAAAATACCTATGGTGCGCTGGCTTCTTTGGAACTTGCGCAGCAATTTGTTGACAAAAATGAACTAGAGAAAGCTGCCACCCAGTTACAACAGGGATTGGCGGACACGAGCGATGAAAATCTCAAAGCCGTGATAAATCTGCGTCTTGCTCGCGTTCAGGTTCAGCTCAAGCAGGCTGATGCCGCGCTGAAAACCCTTGATACCATCAAAGGTGAAGGGTGGGCTGCCATTGTTGCCGACCTGCGTGGTGAAGCATTGCTGAGCAAAGGTGATAAGCAAGGTGCGCGTAGTGCATGGGAAGCAGGCGTGAAAAGCGATGTTACCCCGGCACTGAGCGAAATGATGCAGATGAAAATTAATAATTTGTCCATCTGAGAGGGACCCGATGCAATTGCGTAAATTACTGCTGCCAGGACTGCTTTCCGTTACCCTTTTAAGCGGCTGTTCGCTGTTTAACAGCGAAGAAGATGTGGTAAAGATGTCCCCATTGCCAACCGTTGAAAACCAGTTTACGCCGACCACGGCGTGGAGCACTTCCGTTGGTAGCGGCATTGGCAACTTCTATTCCAATCTTCATCCGGCACTGGCGGACAACATTGTCTATGCAGCAGACCGCGCTGGTTTAGTAAAAGCGCTGAATGCGGATGATGGCAAAGAAATCTGGTCTGTCAGTCTGGCCGAGAAAGATGGCTGGTTCTCTAAAGAGCCTGCATTACTTTCTGGCGGCGTGACCGTGTCTGGCGGACATGTCTACATTGGTAGCGAAAAGGCGCAGGTTTACGCGCTGAATACCAGCGATGGTACTGTGGCATGGCAAACTAAAGTCGCGGGTGAAGCGCTTTCTCGCCCGGTGGTCAGCGACGGTCTGGTGTTAATCCACACCAGTAACGGTCAGTTGCAAGCCCTGAACGAAGCTGACGGCGCTGTCAAATGGACAGTTAACCTCGATATGCCTTCACTCTCTTTGCGTGGCGAGTCTGCGCCAGCAACGGCTTTTGGTGCGGCCGTCGTGGGTGGCGATAATGGTCGCGTCAGCGCAGTGCTAATGGAACAGGGCCAGATGATTTGGCAGCAGCGTATTTCCCAGGCGACCGGTTCTACCGAAATTGACCGCCTGAGCGATGTTGACACGACTCCCGTCATTGTTAACGGCGTTGTTTTCGCGCTGGCCTATAATGGTAACCTGACAGCGCTTGATCTGCGCAGCGGTCAGATTATGTGGAAGCGCGAACTGGGTTCGGTGAATGATTTCATCGTCGACGGCAACCGCATCTATCTGGTCGATCAAAATGACCGGGTGATGGCGTTGACCATTGATGGCGGCGTTACGCTGTGGACACAAAGCGATCTGCTGCATCGCCTGTTGACTTCTCCGGTGCTGTATAATGGCAACCTGGTGGTAGGTGACAGTGAAGGTTATCTGCACTGGATCAACGTCGAAGATGGTCGTTTCGTTGCCCAGCAAAAAGTTGATAGTTCCGGTTTCCAGACTGAACCGGTTGCCGCTGACGGCAAACTGCTGATCCAGGCAAAAGACGGGACTGTGTACTCTATTACACGTTAATCGTCTCTGTCGTTCACTTTGAAAACGGCTCCTGGACAGGGGCCGTTTTCCTGTTTTTAACAACGACACGAATATAGCGTGCGTTGTCTGATGATTTATAAAAATGAGGCTTTAAACATGGTACCTGTGGTCGCGCTTGTCGGGCGCCCTAACGTAGGAAAATCCACGTTATTTAACCGTCTAACTCGCACCCGAGATGCGCTGGTTGCGGATTTCCCGGGTCTGACTCGTGACCGTAAGTACGGTCGTGCGGAAATTGAAGGCCGCGAGTTTATCTGTATTGATACCGGCGGGATTGACGGAACAGAAGACGGTGTAGAAACCCGCATGGCGGAACAGTCGCTGCTGGCGATTGAAGAAGCGGACGTCGTACTGTTTATGGTGGATGCGCGCGCGGGCCTGATGCCTGCGGATGAAGCGATTGCCAAACATCTGCGCTCCCGCGAAAAACCCACCTTTCTGGTGGCAAACAAAACCGATGGTCTGGATCCGGATCAGGCCGTTGTTGATTTCTATTCGCTCGGTTTAGGTGAAATCTATCCTATCGCCGCGTCTCACGGTCGTGGCGTATTAAGTCTGCTGGAGCACGTGCTGTTGCCGTGGATGGAAGATATCGCACCACAAGAAGAAGTGGATGAAGACGCTGAGTACTGGGCGCAATTTGAAGCGGAAGAGAACGGCGAAGAAGAAGAGGAAGACGACTTTGACCCGCAAAGTCTGCCAATCAAACTGGCGATAGTGGGTCGTCCTAACGTCGGTAAGTCTACACTCACTAACCGTATCCTTGGCGAAGAACGCGTCGTAGTTTACGACATGCCGGGCACTACGCGTGACAGTATCTACATTCCAATGGAACGCGATGGGCGTGAGTATGTACTCATTGACACTGCGGGCGTACGTAAACGCGGCAAAATCACCGATGCGGTAGAGAAATTCTCCGTAATCAAAACATTGCAGGCGATTGAAGATGCCAACGTGGTGATGTTGGTGATTGATGCTCGCGAAGGTATTTCCGATCAGGATCTCTCCCTGCTGGGCTTTATTCTCAATAGTGGGCGCTCACTTGTCATTGTAGTGAACAAGTGGGACGGCCTGAGCCAGGAAGTGAAAGAGCAAGTAAAAGAGACGCTGGACTTCCGTCTGGGCTTTATCGACTTCGCCCGTGTGCATTTTATCTCTGCATTATACGGCAGCGGCGTTGGTAACCTGTTTGAGTCAGTACGTGAAGCGTATGACAGCTCCACCCGTCGTGTGGGGACATCTATGCTGACGCGTATCATGACCATGGCGGTTGAAGATCACCAGCCGCCGCTGGTTCGCGGGCGTCGTGTGAAGCTGAAATATGCCCACGCCGGTGGTTACAATCCGCCGATTGTGGTGATTCACGGCAACCAAGTGAAAGACCTGCCTGATTCGTACAAACGCTACTTGATGAATTACTTCCGCAAGTCTCTGGACGTGATGGGTACGCCGATTCGTATTCAGTTCAAAGAAGGGGAAAACCCATATGCGAACAAGCGTAACACCCTGACGCCGACCCAGATGCGCAAGCGTAAGCGTTTGATGAAGCATATTAAGAAAAGTAAGTAATCACTTATCTGGTTTCCCTTTCCAAACGGAGAGGGAAACTGAACAACAGGCGAGGAGTATTTATGGAACTCAACTGCCCAACCTGCCATAACCCTCTCGAACGCAACGGTGAAACTGCCCACTGTGCAACTTGTGCCAAAGATTTCACCATTCAGGCGCTTTGTCCTGACTGCCATCAGCCATTACAGGTGTTAAAAGCTTGTGGTGCAGTAGATTATTTCTGCCAGCATGGGCACGGTTTAATATCCAAAAAGCGCGTTGAATTTATTGTTGCTTAATATTATTTAAATATATGGTGTAATCATTTGTATTCATAATATAAATGATTGCATCCTATTTTATTTGTTGAAACGCAAATGTAAGTGAGCGAAATCACTGTGTTATAAATTTAAGATTATATTTAGTTTTCCTGGCGTGCCTTTCTGAATAATCTGGAATAGAATATTAGAGCTAATTTTAAGCATTATTAATGTCACAGGGGATGTGCATGCTGCGATGGAAACGCTGTATTATGCTAACATTTATCTCTGGAGCTGCTTTTGCGGCTCCAGAGATAAATGTTGAGCATAAAGAATCGTTACCTGATTTAGGTAGTCAGGCCGCACAACAGGAAGAGCAAACTAACAAGGGTAAATCGCTAAAAGAGCGTGGTGCCGATTACGTCATTAACTCTGCCACGCAAGGGTTTGAAAACCTGACACCCGAGGCGCTGGAGTCCCAGGCCAGAAGCTATCTGCAAAGTCAAATTACCTCTACGACACAATCTTATATTGAGGATACACTCTCCCCCTACGGTAAGGTCCGAACGAATCTTTCTCTTGGTCAGGGCGGCGATCTGGATGGCAGTTCCATCGATTATTTTGTTCCCTGGTATGATAATCAAACTACTGTTTATTTCAGCCAATTTTCTGCACAACGAAAAGAAGATCGTACGATCGGGAATATTGGGCTTGGTGTAAGACATAATTTTGATAGATGGTTATTGGGTGGAAATATATTTTATGATTATGACTTTACCCGTGGGCATCGCCGTTTAGGTTTAGGCGCCGAAGCGTGGACTGATTATTTAAAATTCTCTGGCAACTATTATCACCCGCTTTCTGACTGGAAAGACTCCGAAGATTTCGATTTTTATGAGGAGCGCCCGGCGCGCGGCTGGGATATTCGCGCCGAAGCCTGGCTACCTGCTTACCCGCAGCTTGGCGGTAAAATCGTTTTCGAACAGTATTACGGTGATGAAGTCGCGCTTTTTGGCACCGATAATCTGGAGAATGATCCCTTCGCCGTCACGCTGGGTGTGAAATACCAGCCCCTACCACTCATTGCCGTAGGAACGGATTTCAAAGCCGGCACTGGCGATAATACCGATCTTTCTGTTAACGCAACGCTGAACTACCAGTTTGGTGTCCCGCTCAAAGACCAGCTTGATCCTGACAAAGTGAGCGCGGCTCACTCGCTCATGGGCAGCCGTCACGACTTTGTTGAACGTAACAACTTTATTGTTCTGGAATACAAAGAGAAAGATCCCCTCGATGTCACTTTGTGGCTGAAAGCCGATGCGACGAATGAACATCCCGAGTGCGTGATTAAAGATACGCCAGAAGCAGCCATCGGGCTGGAAAAATGTAAGTGGACCATTAACGCGCTCATTAATCATCACTACAAAATCGTTGCTGCCTCCTGGCAGGCGAAAAACAATGCTGCACGTACGCTGGTGATGCCGGTTATCAAAGAAAATACGCTTACCGAAGGGAACAACAATCACTGGAATCTGGTGCTGCCTGCCTGGCAGTACAGCTCTGATAAAGCCGACCAGGAAAAACTCAATACCTGGCGGGTACGCCTGTCGCTGGAAGATGAAAAGGGCAATCGGCAGAACTCCGGCGTGGTGGAAATTACCGTTCAGCAGGACCGTAAAATTGAGCTCATTGTTAACAACATCGCCAATGTACCGGATGAGAACAATCACAGCCACGAAGCCAGCGCGCAAGCGGATGGTGTAGATGGTGTCGTCATGGATCTCGACGTTACCGATAGTTTTGGCGACAACACTGACCGTAACGGTAATGTCTTGCCGCAGGATAATCTCAGCCCGCAGCTGTTTGACGCCAATGATAAAAAAGTGACGCTGACAAATAAACCCTGCACCACCGAGGTGCCGTGCGTTTTTATCGCCAAACAAGATAAAGAAAAGGGGACCGTTACGCTCTCCAGTACGTTGCCCGGCACCTTCCGCTGGAAAGCGAAAGCCGCCCCTTATGATGACAGTAACTATGTTGACGTAACGTTCCTGGGTTCTGACATCGGCGGGCTGAATGCTTTTATCTACCGCGTTGGTGCAGCTAAGCCCGTCAATCTTATCGGCAACAAAGAACCGTTGCCTCTCAATAGCCGCTATCGCTTTGTGCTGTGGCGCGACGCTAACAAAGACGGCGTGTTCCAGCTTTCTGAGAAGCTCACTGACGATGAGATGAAACAGTATGACTATCAGTGGGAATTCACGGGGCATAGCGTAAATGGCAATACCGGTGCGCAAACCAATACCACGAACGTCGATATAGAGATCCCGGCAACCAACAAGGAAGCGGCAGCAAAGTTTAGTGCCCAGGTAACCGATGGCGTGCAGGGATACGGTTTGCAGGTCAATTACAGCAAGAAATAGGGTCGGCGCCATGGCTGATCGGGCCACCGCTGAATATTAATCAAGGAGAGTGTTTATGAAACCTGATATGAAACGTGGCCTGACAAAAGTCGCGCTCGCGTTGATGCTGGCTGGATACTGTGCCGTACCAGCCGCTATGGCGGAAGATGCCGCCTGGGTCGCCAGTGGAGCGACCGCTGAATTCGAAGGGACTATACCCTGGCTCTATCGCGAAGGGGGGAATGCCACGATTAACTCGGAAGATGCGGATCACATTAAAGTAAGGGACCCGCCCTGCAGGTAGCGAGACGGATAAACGCCTTTACTCAGGGGATACCATCACGCTGGGATGGGATATCGGCGATACCGAAGGGGATGTTGATGATGGTCCCGCAGGCATTGATGCGAAAACGACGGCCACTATCAAATGGTACAGCTACAGCAATAATGCGGGTGGCGATAAAACGGAGCTGACCGCAGCGGCAGGCAAGACGAGTTATAAACTCACTGATGACGATCGTGGGCGTTATATCGGTGTTGAAATCCAGCCCATCACCCAGACCGGTAATCCCTTCGAGGGAACGTCGCTGACTCTGCTGGATATTTCAACGGCCAGCGGTGGCGGCAGCGATACGGACAATGTCGATCCCGGCCCGGTTGTGAACCAGAATCTGAAAGTTGCCATCTTCGAGAAAGGCACCACTACCAACCTTATCGGTGGTAACACGGCCATTGCGCTTAATAAAACGTATGTGGCCAAACTGTACTCGGATGAAAACCAGAACGATAAATACGACGCAGGTACGGATATGGACGTTACCGCTAACTATGACTTTGCATGGGTCTTTAACGGTAACAGTAAACAACTTGCTGCGGCGGGCGGTATTGCTAATGCCAGCTTCGATAACAATGACATTGTTATCCCGCAAACTAACGAAGAAGCAAGAACCAGCCTTAACGGTAGTGATCGTAATGGTAAGAGTGGTCTTGCGATCCCGGCAAACGGCGACGGCGTTCAGGGCTATACGCTGTCTATCATTTACAAACACCACTAATGCGCACAACAGCATTCCCATACGGGAATGCTGTTTTCGCCTGTTTTGCTTAGCGACGCGTTAAGCAAAACAGGTTGATGTTTTGTTTATCATGCTGGAGTTTTCTACATGTCGGTATGTCTGAAACCAGGGAAAATCATTATGCTTCTGGGCATGTTGGCAGCTTTTATGCTGTCTGACTTTGCACGGGCAGGGGCGGAATGGCAGACATATCCTGATTCTACAGGCGAGTTTAACGGAACCGTTCCTTTTGCCGACAGCGCCAGCGTACCCGTCTATCAGGGCAGTGTTCAGCTTAATCCTGCTGAATCTCATGATGTCGGGTTTTCTGCTAAACCGAATGAATTTAGCGTTGACGATGACGCTGCTAACCTGATTGTCGCTAATCCTCAGGACAATGAAGGCGACCAGTTTTCCACACCACCTGCGCTGCGCTGGGAAAATCAAACACCCCCTACCGTCAGCCTGGTGTGGGCCGATGCCGCCACGCCCGATGTGCCCCTTAACCCACAACCTATTGCTAACCGTAGCTTTTGCGCTCAGGGGCTGGCCGGACGCTCGCTGGTGGCCTGGCCGCAGATTGATGCGCAGCAAACCCTCCCACTGCTCTACCTGTTGACCTCGACCGGCTATCCCTATGCGGGGACGGTGGCGCTGGTGGACCAGAAAGTGACCCTGAACATCGCGCCCGCGCAGGGCGATTTAATCTCGGTGAGCGCCAGCGGTTATAACGAAACGATCGCGGCGGCAAAAACCACCGTTGGCGACACCATCACGCTCACCGTCACCACTAAAGATTGTCAGGGCAACGTCGCGGGTAATATTCCGTTTATTATCAAACGTAAAGATGCTGAAAATCGCCAGGGGGCAGTGAATAATAGTGCGCCAGTGGTACTGGATAGCACCGAGTTAACGACGACGGCTACCGAATACCATGGCACCTCTGATGCCAACGGCACGGCCACCATCACGGTGAGCCAACCGAACGGCCCTGGCGTCAAAACGCCACTGGTGGTCAGCATTTCCGGCATTGCGCAAACCAGCGAAACCGCGGTGATTTTTACGGTGCTCACCAGCCCGGACGCGGCGCAGGCTACGATGTGGGGCCATATGGCGGAAACGGTAGAAGCGCACGGTTACACCTTCAGTCGACCAAAGCTGGCGGCAGAAGTCAGCAATGAAAGCGCCACGGTCGTCGATCACAACGAAACCTGGTCCACCTTCACCTGGAGCGGCGCAGATAACCACTGCACCGTGCTGCCCGGCATGCGCCACTTCGGCGCGCTGGCGACCGTTATCCCCACATCGGTGCAGACAGTCCTTGGCTGGCCGATGCAGGGGGATTATTACTGGTCATCGCTGGCGGGCACCACCGGGCAGCACCATGCGGCGGATGTCTCTAACCGTGGTGAAACGCAAAAGCCGGATAGCACCCCGTTTCTTGTAAGCTGCGTGGATAAACCCGCGCCTGATGTCGAGCCGAAAATCGTCCTTACGCCCGAAAACTATGATGATACGGCACAGGCGATGAAATCGCAGGTGGGCGAAGACGCCACGATGCGTCTGACGATCACCGACAATAAAAATAACGATCAACCACTGGCGTATTACTACTTCTCGCTGCATCTGGATGACGGCGTTAACCGCAAAAATCAAACCGATTCCGCCTGGGAAGCCCATCCGGTGCAGATTACTGGTGGTTCGAATTTGCAACAGGTTGATGCTCACACCTATGAAGGCATGACCGATGTCAACGGTCAGGCTTCGCTAACCCTGAGTCAGCCCGACGGCGCAGGCGTGAAAACCCATATCACGGCGAAAATGCGCAGCAATTTTACGGCTACAGATGCCAAAGACGTGATTTTTACTGTGATCACCAGCCCGGACAGCGACAAGGCGCGGATGTGGGGCCATATGCGCGGCATTGTTGTATCTGGCAGTCTGTTCAAACGCCCAGTGCTGGCGGATGAAACTGAGCATGAACTGGGATCGGTGCGGGAAAATAACGAAGACTGGGCGCTGTTCGATCAAGACACCAGTATGCAGGCTGAATGCGGCGTCGGCCATACGCCAAGTCAGAGTGGGCTGGAAAGCCTTTTTTCAGCCCATCCCGGTAACGCGATTGGCACTGAGTATGGCTGGCCCACCGCACAACAGAACTACCTAAGCGCGGTGGAGCAAGCCACGCATTCATCGGTGAATTTGGCGAACGGAAACGTCGACAGCTACCCCGGCTTTAAGCGAAATTACCTCTCCTGTTCGGGCAATGAGATGGTCGCGAAGGTTGAAGTGAGCACCGATCACGATGTCACCCCTGGCACCAAAGCGCAGGCCAAAGTGGGAGACACCGTCGTGATGACCGTGCGTACGGTTAACGCGCTCAATAATACCCCCGTTCCCTTTACTGCCTTCACCATCACTAAAGGCATGGGGTATAACCGAGCGGGGCTGGTGAGCGGGTTTGATGACCCGAGCAGCGGCGCAATCTCGATGAATGGCACGCAATACGGCACATCTCAGCCGTCGATGGTCTACACAGGTACGACAGATGCACAAGGCGTGGCAACGGTCGAAATAGAGCAACCCCAGGGGGTGGGGTTAAGAACCGTGCTGAGCATTACGCCGGTCAATTCCCATCTACCAAATGCCATTAATTACAATGTTATTTTTACCACCCCAACCAGCCCGGATGTTAGTGGGGCGCAGATGTGGGGCCATATGGATGAAACGATTACCGTTGATTCATTAACCTTTACCCGGCCTAAGCTGGCAGCAGAAATCACCAGTCCGGATGGCACATTAACGGAAAAAAACGAAGTCTGGGCGCGCGTTAGCCAGGCCAGTACGGCCATTACCAGTAAAGGCGGTTGCGGAACCAATATGCTGCCGCGCCGCTCCCAGCTCAGTGCGCTCTATGACGCTAATAACGGTAATGCGGTGCAAGCCACACACGGCTGGCCGACGCAGCGTCAGCCCTACTGGAGCAGTTCCCCCGCGGATTTAACGCCGCACAATTACACCATTGCCCTGGATAACGGCGCACAGGCCATCGGCGGCGATACGCCGGTTTACGTCAGTTGCCTGACGACGGCGAACAAACCTGCCAGCAGCATTACGCTGGATGTGGTTGATAACGCACAGTGGGCTGCCGGAAATAACGCGGCGAAGCTGAAAAAAGGCGAAACGCTACAGGTTAAGGTAACGGTAAAAGATGCGCAGGGTAATCCGCTCACGGATATGCCATTTAAACTGAGTCGCGGAGACGGTTATACCCGCACGGGCGAAAAACATATTGCCGGTAGTGGCGATGCGCTGGTGGCACCGGTGGTGATTAACAGTGGGCTGGCGGATGAAACGACGTTGAACGACACCGCGGGATTTTATACTGCCATGACCGGCAGCGACGGCAGCAAAATCCTCAATATTACCCGCCCGGATACTCACGGTACCAAAACGGCGCTGACGGCGACGTTGTATTCCGATCCAACAAAAAAAGACAGCCTGGATACAATCTTTACTGTGGTCACCAGCCCGGATAGTAGCAAAGCGAAAATGTGGGGCCATATGCCGGAAACCTTAACGGCGGCAGATGGTACCGTTTTTAAACGCCCATTGCTGATAAAGGAACTGTCGAGTCAGACCGGGCGAACAGCAATATTCGAAGACAATGAAAACTGGGCGCTGTTTACTCAAACCCAGGCGAACTCAACCAGTAACGGCTGCGGCACTAGCTATGTTCCCACTCAGGCAGGGTTGTTGTCGTTGTTTGATAATCACGCTGGCAATACCATCAAAACCGTCCAGGGCTGGCCGGTAGTAACGCGTTATTTATCCAGCACGCCCGACAACACTGGCATGGAACAGCGTAACTACAAAGCGGTGGATCTCGGCAATGGCACCAGTGCCATGGTGTCAACGTCGACACTGGATCTACTGACCTGCCAAACCACGCCAGTCACCACGGTGAGCCAGATTCTGCTGGAAGCGGCAGATCCTGCGGCTCTGATTTATGTTGACGATACACTGAGTGTGGTTAAAGCCAAAAAAGGCGAAGAGTCGGTAGTGCGCGTCACCACGAAAGATGCGCAAGGTAACCCGGTTGGCAATGCGGCGTTTATTCTGAAACGTGCCACCAGCATAAACCGGAGGTATACATCAGCGACAGCGAGTGTAGGTGCGCTGACTGTAACCGATGCCTGGGGAAATACGCGGAGTAATTTTCAGGCAACAACTGAAATGATCTATGGCGTGACGGGGGCTGACGGGTCGACAACCTTTACGCTGAAACAGGATAACAGTACCGGGTTAAGAACCGATCTCACGGCATCACTGGATGGCGTCAGCAGCGTTCAGGCGACCCTCCCGATGGTCTTTACCGTGGTAACCAGTCCAGATTCTCCTAAAGCGAATTTTTGGGGACACATGCCTGAAACGGTAACGGCCGCTGATGGCATGACGTATAAGCGACCATTACTGTTTAAAGAACTTACCAATAACTATGCACGCTATAGCACTTTTGAGAATGGTGAAGATTGGGCAAGATTCAGTGTGGTTCAGTCAAATAACACCGATATGGATGGATGCGGTGCAGAGTATATGCCGACACTGGATGGCCTGCAGTCCTTGTACAGTGCCAATAGTGGTAATGCGATGAGTACAGTGCAGGGATGGCCGGTAGCTAATAGTTATCTCACCAATACACCGAGTGATACGCAACCCAGTAACCGTTATTACAATGTGGTGCAACTGAATTCCGGCGCGGTTTCTCAAATCGTGACCACCGTGCTGGCATTACAAACTTGTCGCACAACGCCTGCGGTTATTGCCAGCCAGGTGTCTCTGGAGCCTGCGGACGCCACGCAATTCGTTAAGGTTGACGATACTCTGAGCGCCATTAAGGTGAAAAAAGGCGATGAGGTTGTTATTCGCGTCACGACCAAAGATGCGCAAGGAAACCCGGTGGGTAATACGCCGTTTACACTGAAGCGTAGCAGTTCTTTCAATCGCCAGAATGCATTAGTGACGATGCAGACGGTTTCGGTGACACCCGCAGCGGCCAGTACAGTTGATACCAATGCATCGGCCACCGTGTATGGCGTGACCGGGCCAGACGGAACCACCACGATGACACTCCGACAGGATGCGTCTACTGGACTCAAAACCGACTTTTATGCTCTGTTGAACGATACCGGCGTGTCGTCGAACACCTTGCCAGTGATCTTCACCGTCGTCACCAGCCCGGATACACCGCTGGCGGCCAACTGGGGGCATATGGCGGAAACCTTTACCAGCAGCAAGGGCGTCACCTTCAAACGGCCTTTCCTCAAAGCTGAACTTTCTGGTGGTACGGCGGTAACGACCAATAATGAAGTCTGGTCGCGCCTGACAGCAACGGAGAAAACGGATGCCAGCAAGGCGGGTTGTGATGAGAGTTATCAACCGCTGATGACTGACATGCAGGGGTTGTATGCGGATTACCCTAACAACCAGTTGGGCACGGTGCTCGGCTTGCCGACTTCCGCCGGGTATATGTGGGCCTACGACATGATGACGGTTTCTGGCAGCAGCTGGAGCAACCAGGCATATTCGCTCGTTAATGGTCAGACAGTTCAGGCATCGTCCAGTTATACGGCGGTAGTGATGTGCCTGGTGGAACCGCATACCGTTCCGGCGATGATAGAGATCACTTCAACAGCACAGGATGCGGCAAAAACGGTCAGCAATGGTGGTCGACCGAGCGCCGTAGCGAAGAAAGGTGAGACGATTCCGCTGACGGTGACCGTACGTGATAGCACCGGGAATCCGGTACCCTACGCCGACTTTACCCTCACGCGTGGAACGACGCTGGATCGCTCGAAAGCAACCGTTAACTCGAGTGCGGACGATCTTACCGTGAAGTCATTGATACCCGCGAACAGCGACGCTGGGCTGACGGCAAATGGGGCAAAAGTGCTCAGAACAACGGGCAGTGATGGCACTGCCACCTTTGAAGTGAGCCAGAATGCCACGACAGGTCTGGCGACACCGATAACCGTCACGCTGGCGCGCGATACAACCAAAACCGCCACGCTGGATGTTATCTACACGGTGATAACCAGCCCGGACTCACCGAGCGCGAAATTCTGGGGACACATGCCGGACACCTTTACCAGTTCGGCAGGCGTCACCTTCAGACGACCGCTCCTGAAAGCCGAAGCGACTTCAGGGTCATCGATTAGCACTAACGGCAATGGTGAAGTGTGGTCGTATATGAGCAACGTTCAAAATTTAACATCGACAGATTGTCCGCTGGAGAATCAACCGCGCAGTAATGAATTGTTGGATTTGTATAATGATCATCCCAACGGCGCGATAATGACTGACCTGGGGCTGCCGATATATGCAGGCAAGTGGTGGGCTTATGATATGGTCATGCCGGATTTATATACGTGGCAGTATCAGACTGTCAGCCTGAGCGCAGGAGATATCGCGAAGAGCTCGGCAAACAACGCGCTGATGCTTTGCCTGGCGAAGCCGCATCCGGCAGGCGTCAGCGTAATGTTGACGTCATCCGCAATGGATAACGCCAGAACCCTCAGTAATGGCGGGCGACCCAGCGCGTCAGTGAAAAAAGGTAACCCACTGCCAATTGTGGTGACGGTCAAAGATCGTGATGGCAACCCGCTGGCGGGAGAGGCCGTGACGCTCAGGCGTGGTTCAGCGATGAGTCGTTCAGGAGCAGGAGTGGGCACGCCGGCAAATGCAATGACGTTGACAGAATTGACACCTGTGTCGGCGGAGTTTTCTCTGGCCGCACACGATACGCAATGGCAAGGTTTCACCGGTAGTGATGGTACGGCCACTTTCAATGTTGAACAGCCTGAGACCATCGGCCTGGCTATCTCGTTCACCGCTATACTGGCGCGAGATGTCGCAACTACCAGCGTCATTGATGCGATCTTTACCGTCGTCACCAGCCCGGATTCCGCAATGGCGACCTACTGGGGCCATATGCCGGATACGGTAACGGCGGAAAACGGCGTGGTCTTTGAACGGCCTAAATTGTTGAAAGAGCTGCCGTCGAGCGCCGGAGTCAGTCAGGTGACGGATAACAATGAAGTGTGGCCGTTGTTTAAGGCAACGCAAAGGGAAGATAGCAGCCTCAGTCCTTGTGAAGCGGCACGTCGGCCATTGAGCGATGATTTATTATCGCTCTACGCGCGCTATCCGGGGAACACGCTGACGACTCAAATCGGCTGGTCTACGAAGTATGCATGGTGGGCACTGGATAACAAGCAGGGGAATGCCCTGGTTGTCAGTCTGAATAATGGTTTTGAGTCGTCGACGGCGAGTACGGGGTATCAGGGATGTCTGGTCAATCCCCGCGCGACCGTCTCCAGCGTCACGCTGACATCGACGGCGATAGATGCCACTACGCAGGCGGCGAAGGTAAAAAAAGGTGAAGCCGCGCCCGTCGTTGTTACCGTAAAAGACAGCGCCGGGAAGCCGGTACCTAATGTCGCTTTCACCTTAAAACGTGGTGATGCCGTGCCGCGTAACAGCGGGGCGACGTTGTATGGTGATGTTGCGGCGATGGATGATATGACGGTACAACCTGCCAGCGGGACGGTGGTAACGCTGGCTGACAGTGGGAATACGATCGACGGTGTGACAGGGGCGGACGGTACGGCAAGTTTTGCCGTTCGTCAGGATAATACGCCAGGATATAAAACGCCGTTGACGGTGACGCTGACGGATAACGCCACAATAACGGCGACGCTGGATACGATTTTCACCGTGCCGACCAGCCCGAATGTCGCCACGGCGTATTTCTGGGGGCATATGGCGGATACCGCCACCGTAAGTGGCAAGACGTTACATCGCCCGCTATTGAAATCAGAGTTGCCGTCAGGGGCTACAGCGGCAGTAGCGCCAACGGTGAATAATGAAATCTGGGCGCTGGCACATGTGATCGATGCTCAAAAATGGGATATTGCAAAGCAGTGCGGTGACTTTAGTAGAGCACCGAGCTATACCGATTTACAGTCATTGCATAGCGGTTTTAGCGCGCTGGGATGGCCATCATCGATAAGCTTCCCCTATTTCTCTACCGATCGGGCCGGTTCGTTCTATTGTGGTATGGATGAAGGGGCGGGGACACAAAACTGCGGTATTCAGGCATCCAGTACCGCAGGGTTTGCGACTTGTTTCCAGTAGTCTTATCGGGTCTGTAAGCGGGGGAAAGTCTGGTACGCAATACGTCTTCAGGTTTTCTTGCGAGGCTTGCGGATTTTCGTCACAGCACTCACTTCACTGATCACTACGCCATCGCCCAGGCGAGTGGTCAGTGTCTCACCCACTTTCACCTGCTTAACCTGTTTCAGCACCGCGCCATCAGCGGCGCTGGTAACGCTATAACCGCGCGCGAGTGTGGACAGTGGACTCACCGCTTCAAGGTGCGTCACTGTGTTACCAAAGCGTTCGCGCATGGCACTAAGCTGCGCGCGCATGTTTTCCGCTAAACGATATTCCAGTTGTTGGACCCGCGTTTGTGCGCGATGAATCTTTGGCTGTGGATTTTGCTGATTCAGCCGCTGTGTTAATCGCTGCTGTTGCTGACCGGCGCGTTTAAGCTGATTCTCCAACGCAAAGCTCATCCGCTTTTGCAGACGCTCAAGCGTGGTTTGCTGACGCGCCAGCCGGAGCTGTGGATGCTGCTGCTGTAAACGGTGATGAATCTGCGTAAAACGTCGCGTGCGGTTGGCGAGGTAGTAATCCATCGCCATTTCCAGCCGCTGCTGGGCTGATTGCACCTGGCGCAGTAACTCTTGCTGATTGCGGCTCACCACTTCGGCGGCGGCTGACGGCGTTGGCGCACGTAGATCAGCAACAAAGTCGGCAATCGTCACATCGGTTTCATGCCCGACGGCGCTGACCACCGGAATGCGGCTGGCAAAAATCGCCCGCGCTACCCGCTCGTCGTTAAAACTCCATAAATCTTCCAGCGAACCACCGCCACGCCCGACAATCAGTACGTCGCACTCATTGCGGGCGTTCGCCAGCTCAATGGCGCGAACGATTTGCCCCGGCGCATCATCGCCCTGAACGGCGGTCGGGTAGATGATCACCGGCAGAGACGGATCGCGGCGTTTCAACACATGCAAAATATCGTGCAGTGCAGCACCGGTCTTTGAGGTGATAACGCCCACGCAGTGCGCAGGAGACGGTAGCGGATTCTTGAATTGCTGGTCGAATAACCCTTCAGCCTGCAACTTCGCTTTAAGCTGTTCGTACTTCTGTTGCAGCAAACCTTCACCGGCGGGCTGCATACTTTCGACAATAATTTGATAATCGCCGCGCGGTTCATACAGCGTAATGTTGGCGCGAACTAAAACCTGTTGCCCATGCTGCGGGCGAAAGGTCACCCGGCGATTGCTGTTGCGGAACATCGCGCAGCGCACCTGGGCGTTATCGTCTTTAAGCGTAAAGTACCAGTGACCGGAAGTCGGTTGTGTGAAATTAGAGATTTCGCCACTGATCCACACCTGCCCCATCTCATGCTCAAGCAGCAGACGAACCGTTTGATTCAGGCGGCTAACGGTAAAAATTGCAGGGGATTGAGAAGGTAACATGTGAGCGAGATCAAATTCTAAATCAGCAGGTTATTCAGTCGATAGTAACCCGCCCTCCGGGGATAGCAAGCATTTTTTGCAAAAAGGGGTAGATGCAATCGGTTACGCTCTGTATAATGCCGCGGCAATATTTATTAACCACTCTGGTCGAGATATTGCCCATGCTACGTATCGCTAAAGAAGCTCTGACGTTTGACGACGTTCTCCTCGTTCCTGCACATTCTACCGTTCTGCCGAATACCGCTGACCTCAGCACCCAGCTGACAAAAACTATTCGTCTGAATATCCCTATGCTCTCCGCAGCAATGGATACCGTAACGGAAGCGCGCCTGGCTATCGCCCTGGCTCAGGAAGGCGGTATCGGCTTTATCCACAAAAACATGTCCATTGAACGCCAGGCTGAAGAAGTTCGCCGCGTGAAAAAACACGAATCTGGCGTGGTAACCGATCCGCAGACTGTTCTGCCAACCACGACGCTGCGCGAAGTGAAAGAGCTGACCGAGCGTAACGGTTTTGCAGGCTATCCGGTTGTGACCGAAGAAAACGAACTGGTCGGCATTATCACCGGTCGTGACGTGCGTTTTGTTACCGATCTGAACCAGCCGGTTAGCGTTTACATGACGCCGAAAGAGCGTCTGGTAACCGTGCGTGAAGGCGAAGCCCGTGAAGTGGTGCTGGCAAAAATGCACGAAAAACGCGTTGAAAAAGCGCTGGTGGTTGATGATGAATTCCACCTGATCGGCATGATCACTGTGAAGGACTTCCAGAAAGCGGAACGTAAACCGAACGCCTGTAAAGACGAACAAGGCCGTCTGCGTGTAGGTGCAGCGGTTGGCGCAGGTGCGGGTAACGAAGAGCGTGTTGATGCGCTGGTTGCCGCAGGCGTTGACGTTCTGCTGATCGACTCCTCTCACGGTCACTCTGAAGGCGTTCTGCAGCGTATCCGTGAAACTCGCGCTAAATATCCTGACCTGCAAATCATCGGCGGCAACGTGGCAACAGCTGCAGGTGCCCGCGCGCTGGCAGAAGCCGGTTGCAGTGCCGTTAAAGTGGGTATCGGCCCAGGTTCTATTTGTACTACCCGCATTGTTACTGGCGTCGGTGTACCGCAGATCACTGCCGTTGCTGACGCAGTAGAAGCCCTGGAAGGCACCGGGATTCCGGTTATCGCTGACGGTGGTATTCGTTTCTCTGGCGATATCGCGAAAGCTATCGCTGCTGGTGCAAGCGCGGTGATGGTAGGCTCCATGCTGGCAGGTACGGAAGAATCCCCGGGTGAAATCGAACTCTACCAGGGCCGTTCTTACAAGTCTTACCGTGGGATGGGCTCTCTGGGCGCGATGTCCAAAGGTTCTTCTGACCGTTACTTCCAGAGCGACAACGCTGCCGACAAACTGGTGCCGGAAGGTATCGAAGGTCGCGTAGCCTATAAAGGTCGCCTGAAAGAGATCATTCACCAGCAGATGGGCGGCCTGCGCTCCTGTATGGGCCTGACCGGCTGTGGTACTATCGACGAACTGCGTACTAAAGCGGAGTTTGTACGTATCAGCGGTGCGGGCATTCAGGAAAGCCACGTTCACGACGTGACCATTACTAAAGAGTCCCCGAACTACCGTCTGGGCTCCTGATTCTCTTCGCCCGACTTCATGTCGGGCGATTTATATTATCTGTTTCACTTGCCTCGGAATAAGCGTCAATGACGGAAAACATTCATAAGCATCGCATCCTCATTCTGGACTTCGGTTCTCAGTACACCCAACTGGTTGCGCGCCGCGTGCGTGAACTGGGTGTTTACTGCGAACTGTGGGCGTGGGATGTGACAGAAGCACAAATTCGTGACTTCAATCCAAGCGGCATTATTCTTTCCGGCGGCCCGGAAAGCACCACCGAAGAAAACAGCCCGCGTGCGCCGCAGTATGTCTTTGAAGCAGGCGTACCGGTATTCGGCGTTTGCTATGGTATGCAGACCATGGCAATGCAGTTGGGTGGTCATGTTGAAGCCTCTAACGAACGTGAATTTGGCTATGCGCAGGTTGAAGTCGTAAACGACAGCGCACTGGTTCGCGGTATCGAAGATGCGCTGACAGCAGACGGTAAACCTCTGCTCGATGTCTGGATGAGCCATGGCGATAAAGTTACCGCTATCCCGTCCGACTTCATCACCGTAGCCAGCACCGAAAGCTGCCCGTTCGCCATCATGGCAAATGAAGAAAAACGCTTCTATGGCGTACAGTTCCACCCGGAAGTGACTCATACCCGCCAGGGGATGCGCATGCTGGAGCGTTTTGTGCGTGATATCTGCCAGTGTGAAGCCCTGTGGACGCCAGCGAAAATTATCGACGATGCAGTAGCCCGTATCCGCGAGCAGGTAGGCGACGATAAAGTGATCCTCGGCCTCTCTGGTGGCGTGGATTCCTCCGTGACTGCAATGCTGCTGCACCGCGCAATCGGCAAAAACCTGACTTGCGTATTCGTTGACAACGGCCTGCTGCGTCTCAACGAAGCAGAGCAGGTTCTGGATATGTTTGGCGATCACTTTGGTCTGAACATTGTTCACGTTCCGGCAGAAGATCGCTTCTTGTCAGCGCTGGCTGGTGAAAACGATCCGGAAGCAAAACGTAAAATCATCGGTCGCGTTTTCGTTGAAGTATTCGATGAAGAAGCGCTGAAACTGGAAGATGTGAAGTGGCTGGCGCAGGGTACTATCTACCCTGATGTTATCGAATCTGCCGCGTCTGCAACCGGTAAAGCTCACGTCATCAAATCTCACCATAACGTGGGCGGCCTGCCGAAAGAGATGAAGATGGGCCTGGTTGAACCGCTGAAAGAGCTGTTCAAAGACGAAGTGCGTAAAATTGGTCTGGAGCTGGGCCTGCCGTACGACATGCTGTACCGTCACCCGTTCCCGGGACCAGGCCTTGGCGTTCGTGTGCTGGGCGAAGTGAAGAAAGAGTACTGCGACCTGCTGCGCCGTGCTGATGCCATCTTCATTGAAGAACTGCGTAAAGCGGACCTGTACGACAAAGTTAGCCAGGCGTTTACCGTGTTCCTGCCGGTACGTTCTGTTGGCGTAATGGGCGATGGTCGTAAATACGACTGGGTTGTGTCTCTGCGTGCCGTCGAAACCATCGACTTTATGACCGCACACTGGGCGCATCTGCCGTACGATTTCCTTGGTCGCGTTTCCAACCGCATTATCAATGAAGTGAACGGTATTTCCCGCGTGGTGTATGACATCAGCGGCAAGCCACCGGCGACTATTGAGTGGGAATGATTCGTTAACGCTTTTCTGCGATTAACACCCATCGAAAATAATACTAACCGCCTTGATTTACAGGCGGTTTTTTTATTTTCAGTCATTAATAACCATCAGTTACTATCTGTTGTTTTTAGCGGTAAATTTGACGGTATAAGAAATTTTTAGTCAGTGTTACACTCCATTTTACCGTCAGGTTTTAGCCAGCGGTGACGGTAAAATTTCACAATGGAGAGTGACCCGATGCTGACCGATACCAAACTGAAAAACCTCAAAGCGCGGGAAAAACTTTATAAAGTTGCAGACCGTGATGGGCTGTATGTAACCGTATCTCCCAAGGGATTGGTGACGTTTCGCTATGACTATCGAATCAATGGTCGTCGTGAAACGTTAACTATTGGTCGCTATGGTGACGGTATTTCTCTGGCGCAGGCGCGCGAAAAATTAGTGGAAGCCAAAAAACGCGTAAATGCAGGAATATCGCCCGCTGGAGAGAAGCGTGACGGTAAAACAAAGCGAAAAGAAGAAAAGACACTCCACGATTTTACCGTCAGCTACATGAAACACACCCGGCTGGCGGACAGCACAAGGGCGATGAAGCAAAGCATTATCGACAGAGACATCACGCCAGTATGGGGGCGCAAGCTGCTGTCAGAGATAACCCCCTCTCTCCTACGTGAGTATTGCGACAAGATAAAAGCGCGTGGTGCGCCAGCGACGGCGATTCAGGTTCGCAATATCGTTAGTGCGGTATTTAAGTTCGCCGCGCTTCACGGCGACTATTACCCCAATCCTGCCGAAGAGGTTTTACCGGCTTCAATTGCGACATTCGAAGCGCGCGACAGGGCGCTCAAGCCAGAGGAGATAGGCTGGTTTTTCAATCAGCTTGAACAAACGGGTACATTACCCACCATCAAGCTGGCCATTAAATTGGTTTTATTAACGATGGTACGTAAAAGTGAACTGCTGAACGCTCCGTGGGGTGAGGTTAATTTTAATGCCTGCCTTTGGACGATTGACGCCAGCCGGATGAAGGGATCACGGGATCATAATGTTTATCTGTCCCGGCAGGCACAGGACATTCTGATTGCCCTGAAAATGTGCGCAGGAAGCAGTGATTGGGTTTTGCCTTCATGCAATCAGTCGTCGCATAAGACCATGTCGGCGGCGACCTTAAACCGGGTCATTAATCTTACGGTTAAGCAGGCGCAGGAACGGGGGATCAGGCTGGCGTCGTTTTCCGTTCACGATATGCGCCGAACGGCATCGACGTTATTGCATGAGGCGGGGTTTAATTCCGACTGGATAGAAAAATGCCTCGCGCACGAGGAAAGAAGCGTCAGAGCCGTTTATAACAAAGCGGAATACGCAGAGCAGCGCCGTGATATGTTGCAGCAGTGGGCGGATATGGTTGATGGGTGGATCAAGCAATACCGCCCGTAAGTACTATGCGGGGATCTTGGTACCAGAGCGCTTTGGGACTTTGGCCAGATTTTTCTGTACCGCGTTATCAATATGGTGATGGTTATTTTCCTGCCGTGCTTTGAGCCAGCGTTCCACTTCCTCTTTGTCCCACGCGACGGCGCGCTTCGTTAGCGCAAAACGTTTGGGAAACAGGCCTTTTTGCTCCAACGCATAAATCGTACTTTCAGAGAGTGGCACCATCTGTAAAAGCACGTTTTTTCTAATGGCAATTTTCATTGTTTATTCCTTTAATCCAAAGGCACTCAGTTCTGATAACAGATCCTTTTTTACCAGCAGCGGCAGATTGCTTTGTCTCTTTACGCCAGCCGGTTAGCAAATCGTTATACATTTCGGTGTCGTAGCCGCTGATAACCACGCTTCCTTGTAACCGGGTGACGGTCTCCAGTAAGCGCAGGTGGGCACCATCGTCCATTTCGTGGCGATAATATTTGTTAGTCAGATTACGGGTGCTATGAACATACGGCGGATCGACAAAATGCAGCGTGTCGGCGGCGTCATGATCCAGAATACACTGGATGGCATCGCGGTTTTCCACCAGAACCCCTTCAAAACGCTGACCAACGGCGGCCAGATTATCGGGCATACGGCTCCAGATGTGTTGGGCCGTTCCACTGGCGCGTTTAGTGTCCAGCCGAAAGCCGGTAGTGCCTTTAGTTGCCCCGGCAGAACCGAAGCCCATCGTGGCGCGAATCACTAAACGCCTTGCCTGTTCAACAGAATTTTTCCCATAGCGATAGGCCGAAATAAACTCGGTGCGGGAATAGGGTGTCAGGCTGCAGGCTTCAACCAGTCTTTCGCGCAGTTGTGGGGTACGAAGAACGGCGAACAGGTTAACGACGTCGCCATCCAGATCGTTGTAAACCTCGGCGTAGCTACGTGGTTTTCTGAGCAGTACGCTGGCTGCACCGCCGAAGGGTTCCACATAGCATCTGTGGGCCGGAAAGTGGCTAATGATCCACGGAGCTAGTCGCCACTTGCCGCCGTGGTAGCGGATTGCAGGGTGCTTAATCATCCAGTTTTTCTCCACGCCGTTCTACGTTCAGGTGTCGCCACTGCACCGCAATCCGTTTCATCACCGCATTCCCCTCTGGGATCACCTCCTGCGGCTCCTTCATCAACATGACCCGCCCCCGAATAACGATCAGCGCTTGTTCCAGCAGGCCATAGTCCAGATAACAGAGATCGGGAATATCCAGTTGCCACACATAGCCATTCCATGCTGAAAGTAGCACTTGCGCGGCGGCGCGTCCGCCGCTGGTTTCTGTGAGCGCGATTTTGGCAAGTGTATTGACGGCTGCGCCATATTCCTCTGGCGTGACGCGGAGTTTCTGCTGGCTGTTATCTTCTTTTGCCAGCGTTAATAATCCAATCGGGTGTAATACGCCCAGCTCTTCCATCTTTTCTTTCAATGTTGCAGCTGTATTCCATCCAATTCTGAATTTGCGCTGCAGGCGGCTGATACTGATAATGCCTTCCGCCTCGGCCAGTTCGACCGCTTTGGGATAGAGTTCATTGAGCCGATATTCGTAATCAGCGAAGGGCGCACCGCTATTCTCTGGCAGGCCAGAGAGTGTTTGTGAATTATTTCCAGAGGATTTCATCATAATTTCCTTTTTAACGTTGAAAAACCCAACACTTCACCGTCGCCGGGCGGCGCGGTGCGGCTGGGTAACGGCGGTTAAATTCAGCGTTGATGCCGCTGTTAACCGTTCTGACTTCAATAAACTTGTGGGTACGGCTGGTTTTTAGCACTCGCTTCAAATCGCTGATCGGCGGGATCTGCTGGCGGCGCTCGGTAGCCAGTTGAATAAAGTGGTTAAGGTTAACGGCGATAAGCTGTTCATCGCGCGAGTGGTTGAGCTGTGGTTCGTCGTCGCCATCGAGGAAGTCGAAAATATCCCAGAACTCCTGCACCAGAGGATGGTCGGCGCTGATGGCCTGTTGGCGCTCCAGACTGAGGCGGATAAACATTTCTCTGGTCGCCTGTAGCTGCTCTTCCGTGACCGGAATAACCAGCGCCAGCGCGTCGAGCAGCGCCATAAGCTGGGCGTGGTTTTTAATGATGCGGATATGGCGAATATCTGGGTGGGAGTGAAGTTGCTGCTCGTATAGCGGGATCTGACGGTTAACGCACTCCAGCACGGCCTGTTCCGCCAGCGCTGCCTTCAGCATAAAGCCGGAAAGCTGTTCTACCGGCAGGCGTTCGAGCTGCTCGGCAGCGACCTTGGTCTGAGTATTCTGGCCGCTGCGGTCGGTGTACAGGTGAATAATACGTTCCAGCACCGGGTTAGAGGCGCTAACATCGGCGTTTTGCGCAATCACAATCGCGCCCCGGAACGGCGGTTCATAGGTCTCGTTGCCGCTGTTACGCAGACCGCGAGAACGCACCGACCGCCCGTTATAGGCGGTTTTCAGCTCTTCCCAATCAAAGCCACGCTGCTTTGCCCCCTCCTGATTACGGTCACCCTCGATCAGCACCACCGGCATATTTGCTACCTGCGCAAAGTTGCGCGCGCGGGCGGCCAGCGTTGATTTAGACGGATCGAAACCTTCATAGTCGCGTCGGCCCAACAGTTTTCAGAGGAACTCTATCAGCGTGGTTTTACCGCTGCCGGGTTCGCCAACGATTTCCAGAAATGGAAAGCTCTTGTGCTTGTCGCGGATCTGTTCGGCAAACATCGTCCCAAACCAGTACGCCAGCGCCACAAACCCCTTTGCGCCAAACGCCTGCCAGAGTAGCTGGGGCCACTGGCTGTCCATCTGTTTTAAATTGTCGTTCAGCGTCAGGCTGACCGACTGGTTCAGGCTTTTAAGGCTAAGTTTGCCCATGTCGAAGAAGTCTTCTTCGTTGAGTGTGTACAGCCGACCATCGCGAACGGCCAGATCGTTGAACACGTAAGCGCGGTATTCTTTGCTGTAGCCGATAAAATCAGTGGTCTGGACAGTTTTGATTTTGGGAAGCTGCTTGAGCAGCAACTTATCTAACTGCTGACTGGTGCCGGTGAAGATGCCGCCCTGCGCGATATGCAGCAGGCGCTTTTTGAATTCTGAGCCGCTGGAAAGTTGGGAGCCGGTGAAGGTGTTTTTTATCGGTGGAGTGTCGTCGGGGAAGTTAATGCGAAAGTAATACCAGCTTTCGTCGGTAATGGTGTTGGCCTGATAGTAGAGGGCGGTCGGGTAGCAGTTGGCTATCTCAACAACGGCGGCTGACTCCTGTAGCGCTTTATGTTTGGCTTCTTCTTCGTCCAGCTCCTCTTTGCCGTTATACATCACGTTATCAAAGGCACGCATATAACGGTCAATATCCAGCTTGAACCAGTACAGGCGGCTGTCGAACTCGAAGTGAAACTCTTTGCGTTCGGTACGCTCATGCATCAGTAATGCTTTGGCATTCGGATTGGGAGCGATCAACAGTGAACCGTAGTAACGATATTTTTTAATCAGATCCGGGTTTAGCCGATCGCGCTGGTGCAAATCGTTCCAGTCCAGCTTGGTGCGGGAATAGGGCGTTTGTGCGGCGGTGGAAAGCCAGCCGTCGTCGCGGCTGCGTTTTACCCAGCGGCGGGTGTAATTCATGCCCGCTTTGTCGTTATCCAGCGCCCAGACCAGTAAAGGACGCTTTTTATCCACGAACAGCGCGGCCAGTTGGCTTAACGCCTGCGCCGGATAGTTGTTACAGGTCATCAGGGAAACGGCGGCAATGCCGTGGTGGTGCAGGGCGATAGCGTCAAAAATGCCCTCAACCAGCCAGATCTCCTGCTGTTCTTCCAGCTTAAGCGTTGGCAATTGCCACCATAGCCCGCTGTAAGCGCCGTGAAAATTGGCTTTGCGATCGCCGAAACGCTGTGGGCGGTCAACGATCCGCTCCCACCACACGCCGTCAGCCAGCGGGAAACGCACAGTGGCCGAGCCGAGATCGCGCCGTGCGTCATAGTAGTTCTCTTGAGCGTAACAGTTACGGAGCAGCGAAAGGTCAAAGCCGCGCATCTCGCGCAGGTAGGCATCGGCGGCGGCCTGTGGGTTTTCCGGGGTTGGGGGATATCTGTCTGACCAGCTTTCAAATAGATCCGGGTACACCTCTTTGATATGGATTTCGGCATTGCATTTATTCAGGCGACCGCAGCGCAGTACCCACGGGCTGATGGCGTAGGTGTACAGCTCTTTTTTCTGGCAGTCCGGGCAGACGCCCTGCCGCAGCCAGTCGCCCTGTTCTTTAAAGGAAAAATCGGCTAGCAGTCGCCGCGTAATTTCCTGATGAAGTTGTGGTTGCATTGCCAGTACCTTTATTCAGGTAATACTTACCCGTCGCATAGACACGTTGTTTATGCGTTGTGGTTGTGAGTCTTTTATTTACTGAGCGTTACGCGATTTTCTGCTTTTGCAGAAATTGCCCGCGTGTGGATAGCGGTATGTGTATCTTAGGATTCGGGCAACCGCTGGGTACTACCGTTCCCATCACGGTCTCCATCGCGATAAATGAAAACGAACAGTTAACGTTCTTGCACTGGTAATAGAGCTTACGTACCAGCGGTGACATATATTCGCTGCTGCGAATTATCGCCTTACCGTCGCAGTGTGGGCATTTCATCATGTCCGATCTCCTTACCACTTTTAACTAACTGAAACACTAACGCTTTTCGTTAACGGACTGACGAAATAGTGTGATGCCGTTCAAAAAAATGATTCTTGCCATGCTGGACATCGAACGGTTCTGCTCCAGCGCTAATGCTTACAGTTCCGCGATTTCAGCGGGGAGCAGACGCATTGCCACCGGTTTGTTCGACATCACCCCGCGGGGTGCTCGTGAGCGTAAGACGTTCTCATTTGTTTTCATGGTGGTATATTGTGGTTATTAACATTACACAATCTATAATTCCCTCAATTGAGTGAATTGTCAATGGTAATTATATCCAAATGAAAGAATTTGGCATCCGTTTGAAGGAAGAACGTATCCGACTTGGCCTTGATCAAGACGGCTTTGGACAACTTGGGGGCGTGAAGAAAAACGCACAAAGTAACTATGAGAATGGACTGCGCAAGCCGGACAGTGACTATCTTGCTGGCATAGCGGCAGCGGGAGTTGATGTTCTGTATGTTCTAACAGGCAACCGCACGCCTGTGGCTACGTTGTCCAGTAAAGAGAGTGTGTTGGTGGAGAACTATCGTTCTGCTACGCCAGAACACCAGTCCACCCTTGACACGGTTAGCGCTGCGCTTGCGCAACCGGGAGTAGGGAAAGCAGCTAAGGGATAACGAGTAGAATGAATTTGGTTATTGTCTGTATGGAGGCAAAATGAAGTTGAATAATCTGGTTGCTCTTTACAGGAACATGACAGAGCAAAAATTGGATAGGGTTAAATTCCCATACAGACACAATAATTTACATTTTGATGTATTTTTCTTTATTGATGGAAAACCGTTTGAGCTTCTTTTCGGAGCATTAGGCGCTAATCTTTGCTTTCGTCTAAAAGTCGAGAAGGGATTCGTCATAAATCCTAATCTGGGAAGTGAGACTTATAAAGAATTATGCAAGGCGCTAGGTTTGAAATATGACCCTGCCAATCCATTTAGAACAAGTAAGTTTTTTGAAGATTTTGATGGGAAAATCCCTACATCGGTTACTGTTAAGAATAAGGCAAAATATACTGATATTGCTGTGCATGTCAGGGATGTTGAAGAAGCAGACAGAATATATTTCTGTGGATGGAAAAACAACAATGAAGAAAAGAGTCATGTTACTGAAGATAATTTAAAGAAAACGAAAGAGTTTTTAGGGTATCAGGCTTTTCTTGTTTGTAAGGAAAAGAATATTAGCAGTAGATGGACTGATTTAGAAAATAAAGCAAAAGATTTTTATTTACCATAGGATTGTGAGGTTATATGTCTGATATTTCATTAGGGTGCGTGGTTGTTCATAGGTTGATAAAAGAGCAACATAAAGATTTCGATCACTCAAAACCATATAGTCGCCGTGATACGGTTCTTGACCGAAATAATGAAATCGTAATTAAACTAGTGTCCAGTATAGCCGCATTGTATGGTAAAAAATCTAATAGCTCGCATTATGGTATATTTAATTTAGATGAAACACGCAGGGGGCCTTTTCCAGCGGAATTTGATAAATATCGGAATGATACATCCAAGAAGTTAGACGATGAATTGTTTATAGGATTATCAAAAAATGTTATGCATCAGTTATATATTGAGGCAAAGGATCGACCTGCTGCATCAGGAGGATTACTTCTTTTTGCTGATTATATCAGTAAATCCGTGCGTTACTTTCTTATTGCAATGATTAAGCAAAAGGAAGGTATAGTTATTAGTGATAAATTAGAGCCAAAGGAGTTAGAGCATCTTGATCTGGCAAAACTAAACCAGGCGGCACGAATAAACTATGATTTGTATGATAAATATATTTCCGCTGATGAGAATGAAAGACAGGATGTTAATTATTTAAGTTTTGTTAGTCCCAGTTCTAACCAGACAACTTCAGGGTATTTCATTACTGCCTTAGGTTGTGATAAAGGTAATACATCAACTAAAGCTACGAGTAATTTAATTAATGAATCTTTTAACTTCTTCAGAAATCATCAAGAATTAAAGGATAATGCCCGTAAATTTAAAAATGAAATTATTGAGTATTTATTCGATTGTTCTGAAAATAACATTTCAGCTAAGCTCTCTGTTGTTAGTGAGATGGCGGCGAAGCATATGGTTAATTTAGAAGATGACATTAAAGATAAATTGTCAGAAGAATTATATGCTCATTTGAATAGTGAAAGTATTCGTGTGCCTGTGGAATTTAGGGTAAGCAAATCAGTAGTTAAGAAAAACAGAAATATTAAATATACAAGTGATAATGTTAATTTTGAGTTTAAATCTAGTTTACTAGGCAATACTCTTGATAATGAGATATGCTATAATAAGAAAACTGGACATTTAACTTTTACTCGGATTACTCCTGAGAAAAAAAGTGAAATAGCTCAATTGCTTGATGAGTTAATAAAAGAAAGAAATAGCGAAAAATAAGGTTGCTTAATATGTCATGTTTTGAAACGGTTGTTGAGCTTTTCAGATATGTAGGGCGTCCTAAATTTGATGCTATTAATAATCGTTTTTCAGCAACTATTTCTTATGATGCTCATATATATGAACTCTTAGTTTCTTTGCAACCTCATACAGCGTGGGGAGAAATTGAAGAGATTGTCATTGATGATGTGGATATAGATGTTGATGATAGCCTTCCCGCTAAAGGAACATCAATAACACTGACAATCTCTATATCAACTGGAGCTAGTGAGTCATTTTTTATCGATATTAAAGATCTAATTCAAAAGTCTCCGATGTTAAATAGAGGTATTTTAAGAAAGTCTTTTTACTTGGTTGAGGAAGATTTTTATTTTAATGAAGGAATGGTTGAGGGATTAGCAAAAATACCAGAACTATCTGTTTTAAAGAATCTTTGTGATTTTATTTTATGTCTATCAAAAGTTGCACACTACAGCAATAGTAAAAGTGATGATGTATGCCATAAGTTAGTTTTCTTGAAAAATACTAATGCTAAGTCATTACCTTTAATTATTGAAACTAATGTTGATTATTCACTTCTTTTAACAGGTATTAAGGATTTAAAAATCATCGAATCTTTTTCTGATGAAAAAAAGCTATAACGGATGATAATTATTTTGAGCGAAAAGGGATTTTCATTAATACGGTGGTCGATTTTCTTGAATCAATCGATGTAAAGAAACAGTTTCATTTTTTATTCTGTGAGTGGGATGAATTTCTAAAACTATACCATAATAACCTCGGTGTATATCTTAGTGGTTTTTCATTTCATAAAGTAAGAAAGGAAGTGGCAGAGGCAGAAGCTAATTTAGCTGAGCGTTTTTCAAAAATAATGTCAGACATGATAGCTAAGCTTTTAGGTATTCCTGTTTCTTTGGTTGCTACTTTTGGCATGATAAAATTAAATACCCTGCCGGAAATGTTAGTGGTTTTTTTAGGTGTATTGCTCACGTCGATAATTATGTTTTTTATTGTAAGAAGTCAATACACACAGTTTAGGATGATTTGTGATGCTAAAGATATTATATTTTCCCCATTAGTGAAAAAATCTGTAGGTTATACAGAAGATTTGAAAAAATTAGTATGCAATGCAAAGGATAATTTAGACAAAAATCAGGTCATGTTAAATCGTTACCTTCTTTTCTTTCAATGCTTATGCTGGATTCCGACAGCCTTAGGTGGTGGAATGATCTTAATGGCTATTATGGTTCATTTAGGATTACTATAAACTTAATTCCATTTCTAATGCGGTGACATAACCAGTACCGCCATCCAACGTATGCACGCACCGCGTAATCACCCACGCGGTGCCATCAATTTCCGCCTTAAACCCCTTCACCTGCAGCGGTAATTCCGGGAACAAATCGGGCCGTCCACGCGCAAGATTCAGGCTGAACGTTGCCGCGCCGCGCTGTAGCTGCTCCCACGCGCTTTTTGCCGCTCTGTAGGCGTTATTTTTGTTGGCATAGGTGTGGCGCAGCACCTTGATATTTCCCTCTTCGCCAACCATCACGTTATCAGCATTGAATGAGGCGTCTGACGGCGGAGATTCTGTTGGTTGCGTTTGTGGACGGTTTTTCCGTGTCTTGCGCTTCATGTCAGTGGACTGCTTTTTTGCCTGCCGTGTATCCAGCCAGTAGGCCGTCACACCGGTATACGCCTCCCTGTCCGCGATGCTGAACCGGTGGCTGTCGCCGTCCTCGCGGGTAATGGTTGCGACCGGCAGCGGTTTGCCGCTGGCACTTTTACCGGAACCTGTCGGCATTAGCAGCAGAGCATCATTTTTCACGCAGGCGATAGCGCCGTGCAGTTGCGCCAGCCGGGTCAGGAAGGAGGCATCGGATTCGTTAGTCTGGTCAACGTGCTCAATGGCGATCCCAGCCAGCTCGCCGCTGACGGTTGATTCCAGCTTATGACGCGCCGCCACGGTTTGCACAATCGCGCCCAGCGTCGCATCATGGTAGCTCTGTTCCCGTTTAACGTTCAGCGAATCGCGGAAATCGGCGCTGCGGGCGCGGAGGCTGAGTACGTCCGGTGCGCCGCTGTGCTCCAGTTCGTCCACTGTGAAGACATTCTGGTGCATCACGCCGTCACCCTTCCAGCCTAGAGAAACCGTTAGCTTTTCGCCCTTTGCCGGAAACGCCAGCAGGCCGTCGCTGTCGTCCAGTTCGAGCTGCAGTTCGTCGGCCTCAAAGCCCCGGTTGTCGGTGATACGCAGGCTGATTAAGCGGTTGTCCAGATTCCGCGTAATGTCCTTACCGTTCAGCACCACGCTGTACTCCGGCTGCGGCTGGGCGTTTAAGAGTGCGTTTAACATCGTCATAGTCCGTCTACCATCGTGATGATGTCGCCCAGCAAGCCACCCAGCTTCGGCGGATCGACACGTTTTAACGCCAGCGTAAACTCAATGCGCCGGGCCGCACCGTCGCGAAAAAAGACGCTCCGGGTGACGTTCAGACTCTCAATCACAAACCAGCCATGCAGCGATCCGGTGCCTTCAATCAGCGGCCAAGCCATCCCCTGATCGGCCATCTTTCGCAGGAAAAACAGGGTAAATCGCCCGCCGGTCAGTTCCGGCAACAGCACGCCGTTTAGCGTAATGGTTTCGTCACCCACGCCGATAAACTGGCTGGCCGGACGTAGCCCCACGCGGGAACTGGCAGGATGCCGCCACGCTACGGCGTGCTGCATATCCTGATAGGGCAGGGTTTTCAGGCTGAAGACGAACAGCCCCAGTACCATCATCATAAGAGCCTCCTTAATCAATATCGCGCAGGCTGCTGCGGGTTCTGGCGGCATTCTGCCTTTCGCGCTTGTCCAGTTCCTGCGCCACCAGTTTCGCCAGTTGTTGTTCATTCATGCCGGGAGCAGCGTGGATGTGAATAGTGACAGGCCCGCCGCTGGCTGCCGGTACAGAAAGGGATGCTGGCGCGAGCGGGGCGCGATTATCCGGCAGGGCGGCGATAGGGGGCATGGCGACAGCGGCGGCGCTGAGCGTCAGCCCGGCACCGGCGGCGATTAACTGCTTCGAGAGTTGCCCTACGCTGGCCAGCGCCGTTTGCGTGTTGCCCTCAATCCCGACCGCCAGCCCGTCCACGGTATAGCGGCCCATTTCGGCGAACACCCGCGACGGTGAATGAATACCGAGCTTGTCCTTAAACCAGTTGGAAATATTGCTGCCCAGATCCAGCACGCCCTGTTTAATCGCTTCCCATTTGGCAAAGATCCCCTGTTTCAGCCCTTCCATGATATTGCCGCTGATCTCGGTAAAGCGGGTGGACAGGTTACTGAAACTGTTCAGAACGTTATCCCAGACTGTGGTAAACACCGTGGACAGGTTCCAGTTGGTGAAAAAAGCAATGATGGCATTCAGGGCAGTGCTGACGGTGGTTTTAATTCCCTCCCAGATACCGGTGGCGGTAGTGGTAATGCCCGTCCAGATTTGCCCCAGAAATGCCACCACGCTGTTCCACGCCTCAGCGGTACTGGCTTTGATAGTATCCCAGTGCTGGTAAATCAGGCCGGGAAGCGTCCAGTTCAGCAGGATATTCACCAGCCCGTTCCAGCAGCCGGAGAGAAACGTTTTAATCCCTTCCCAGACGGCGCTGGTTGTGGCTTTTACACTGTTCCACGCATCGCTGCATACCTGCTTAAAACTATTCCAGAGCGCGGCGAACTTCGGCCCCAGCCAGTCCCAGTTACTCCAGATCCAGATGGCGGCACCGGCGATCAGCGCAATCACCGCCAGAATCGGGTTAGCCATCATTGCGCGGCCCAGCCAAATTACCGCTTTTCCCGCGCCTTTAAAGGCATTCGCCAGCAGCCCCAGCGCGCTGCCGCCCTTAATACCGAGCACCGACAGGCTGAGTTTTAGCGCCGCCATCGGGCCGAGGATACCGGCCAGCGTCAGGGATATGCCTCCGAGCGCCACGGCGAACGCGCCGATCGCCATGCCGATTTTCACCAGCGTGGCGGTTAATTGTGGGTTGGCCTTCATCCATGCGCCGATGGACTGTAAAACGCCGGTTATGCGTTGGGTAATACTGCGCAACGGGCTGTCAACTGATTCGAACATCTCAATACCGAGATCTTCCCACGCCGAGTCAAGATTCTGGAGATCACCCTTCATATTATCGGCCATCGTTTTGGCAACTTTGCCAGCGGTACCGAGGGAGGCTTTCACCTGTTCGGCATAGGCTTCAATACGCTGCGACGGATCGAGTGACGCCTGTTTGTCGAGCAGTTCCATCATCGCGGAAGAGGCTTCCACACCGAAAATATCCTTGATGTAGGACATTTTCTTCACGTTGCCGACGCCGCCGATCCCTTGCTTCTCAAACGCGGCGGAGATTTCTGCCAGTAGCTGCGGCATCTCTTTCATTTTTCCGGTGCTGTCCGCCACCGAGGCTTTCAGGTCTTCCAGCGCGGCGGCGGCTTTTTTCGGCTGTGATGCCAGCCGCAACAGCGCCATACGTAAGGATGTACCTGCCTGCGCTCCCTGAATCCCCACGTTACCCAGCATCCCGACCATCGCTGACATGGTTTCAAAGTCCTGCCCCGCAGCCTGTGCAGCCGGGCCGACGTATTTCATGGTTTCACCCAGCATCTGCAGGTCGGTATTAGACGTAGTGAACGTGAAGGTGAGCGCGTCAGCCATGCGTTGCATCTGGTCTGCCGGGATTTTATAGGCGCTCTGAATATTGGAGGCGATATCGGAAACCTGAGCAAGCTGCGTGTCCATCCCCGCCGCTTTCGCCAGATCCAACATGTGCGGCATCGCCTTTTCGATTTTATCTGGCGTGTAGCCCGCCATTGCCAGAAAACCCTGCCCCTGCGCCACATCGTTGGCGGTAAAGCTGGTTGATGCGCCTAAATCTCGCGATTGCGTTCGCAGCCGTTTCAGTTCATCAGAGTTTTTATCGGTGCGTGTTAACGCCTGTACGCGCGACATGCCCACGTCGAAATCGTAGCCGGGCATCATTACCCGCGCGCTGCCGTAAAGCATACCCACGCCGGTGGCCGTCGTGGTTGCGCCGAATCCGGCCAGTTTGTTGCGGGCGTCCATTGCTCCTGCGTAGCTATTTTTTGCTGCGTTCATCCGCTGCTGCTGCCGGTTTAGCCGTTCCAGTCGCCTGCGCTGTTCCTCCATGCTACGGTTAGCACTCTCCAGTCGTTGCCGTAGTTCACTCTGGCGCTGGCTGAGATTACGGGTATCGATACCAGCGTTGCGCAGTACGGTGCGGCTATGCTGCTGGGCCTGAGTAAGCTGACCATGCCGTTCTTTAAGTCGCCGCGCCTCCTGCTGAGCACGTTCAAACTCCCGACGCATCGCAGCCGTGGGCGCAGTGCTGCTTTGCATTGCCGTGGCCAGCGCCCGGACGCGATCCTGCGCGCTTTTAAGCTGATTGCCGGTGACGGCGACATCGCGCGCCAGCTTGCGGTAGCCATCGATTTGTCCGGCCTGTTTGTTCAGGTCTTTGACCTGCTGCTGCGCCGCTTTCAGTGCTCTGGCGGTGTCGCTGCTGCTTTGCGTGACGGCTTTTAGCGGACGGGTGATTTTATCTACGGCGCTGAGTAGTACCTGTAAACGAAGGTTTTGTGTGCTCATGATTCAACACCGCTGCGCTGGCGGGCCTGCTCCCGCCAGTAAAGGGTTTCGCCAAGGGTTAATGCGTCCATCGCGGATAGTGGCCAATGGAAGATGACGGCTATGTCGCCTTGAGCCTCCTCTATGCGTCCGGGGTATCCGTTGCTTCCGGCGAGGTCTGCGGCAAAAAACCGACAAGCGCCGTACCGAAAGCCGTCAGGTCGATAAAATCCAGTTGCGCCACCTCATGCTTATTCAGCGGCGGTGCGGTGATGCGCGGTAGAACGCTGGTGAGTGCATCTACGTTAAGGCTTAACAGCTCCACCAGACTGACACCGCGCAGGTCGCCGCCCAGTGGTTTACGGATCTGGAACTCGACAAATTCGGTTTCGCCGCGTTTCAGGGGAGTATTCAGGGTAACGGTTTTACGTTCGCTCATGGTTCATCCTTACAGGCCAATGGCGCGACGTGCGCCAGCCAGACGGTCTTTGCCGTCGATATTTTCAATAAAGTTCACGGTGTCGATTTCGACGATGGTTTCACCGTTGACGCTCTCTTTGTAATAGGTACAAAGGGTGCTGATTTTGGTCGCGGAGTTCTCGCCCTGCTTGTATTCGCCGCGATCCAGCTCTTTGTGGCGACCACGCACCACGATTTCCACCGCGTCGTACTCTTCGCTGTCTTCACGCTGGATAGCGCCGGAGAATCGCAGCATCACGCCGCTGATCTTCGTCCAGCCGATCTGCCGCAGCGCCAGCAGCTCATAGCCGCCGATTGACCATTCCACGCTGAGCGCCTCGTCATCCAGTCCCAGATCGACATGCGCCGCGCCGTTCATGCCGCCGCCGCGATAGGCTTCCAGCTTGCGCGTCAGCTTTGCCGGGGTGAAGGACTCCACCTGTGCCAGATAGATATCGCCCTCGTTAAACAGGTTGAGGTATTTCAGTTTGCTGGGTAGTGCCATGGTGCGTTCTCCTGTTACACGGTGGTGGCGATGGATTCAGCCAGATTGACCAGATAGCGGTCAGTGATGCGCTGGCGGAACATCAGGTTTTCCAGCGGCGGCACCGGGGTGTAGTCGTAGTCGATATACGCTTTACCCGCTTTCAGGATGTCCGGCGTGTTGGCGGCGGGATCGAACCATGCGGAGCCGTCGACGATGTAGCCGTTGCCTTTCAGTTCGCGGAATTTGGCGTTCACGCCTTCGATAATGTCGCGGAACAGAGAAGCGTGTTGCGGTTTATCTATCGCCCAGAAGTGGGCGTCGGCGATGGTATCCGCCAGCACCTGCGCGGTGCGGGTGTAGTTCTCAAAGGCAAACAGCGGATCGGTGCTGCAGGTGCGCGATCCCCAGAAGCGATAGCCGGCGTTGCAAATCAGCGTGGTGACGTCGTGGCTGTTGAGGTAATCCGAATCGGTGGCGGTGGACTGCAGATCCCAGAATACGCTGCGGGAAATGCCGGTCACGCCGTTGACGTCAACGTTGGACAGCGTTTTATGCCAGCCGGTTTCTTCATCAATTTTTGCACGCAGGCCCACGGCGCGGGCGGTGGCGTATAGGGTACGTTCGGCGGCAGCCTGTGTATCAAAGCCGACAAAATCCGGCCAGATAATCATCGCCTCTCGCGCACCTAGCTGATCGCGATACAGCACCGCCTCTTCTTTGGTCTGCGCGCCGAACGCCGACAGATAGCTGAAGGCGCGAAGCTGTTGTGAAATGCTGACCAGTTCGGTGGCGATGGGCAGAGAATCCAGCCCTGGTACCGCCAGAATGCGCGGTTTTATTTTCAGTTTGGTTTGCGAGTCCAGTAGCGCCTTCATGCCGGTGTATTTCCCGGCTGGCGTGCTGCCGCCGATGATATTGGCGGTGGTTTCGGCGGCGGAGTCACCTTCGGCTACGCGCACGGCGACCACCACCGGCTGCGTCTGGTCGGCGATGGCATCCAGAGAGTGTGCCAGCGTACCGCTATCACCGGCTTTACCCAGCGCAGATCGCACGTCGGTTAACAGTACTGGGGTATCAAGGGGAAAGGTTTTTTCATCGGCATCTGAACCGGTACAGACAATGCCGATCACGGCAGTGGAAATGGTACGGATCGGGCGCACGCCTTCATTGATTTCAATAACGCGCGCGCCGTGGTGGTAGTCGGTTGCCATGAGGCGAGCCTCCATCAGGTCAATAAATGACGATGGTGGCACAGAGCGAAAAGGGCGGTGACGGCTTCCACTTGTAACCACTGGCACTACAAGCAGAAGCGGTTTTTAATTCAGGATAATCAGTTCTGATGTGGTGCTGGCTGGCTTTCCACCTACGGTATAGCGAATCCCTACCGTTGAGAATGTCAGGCCGTGGAAGATATCGCGCATTTCCGGGATGTCGTTAACCGAGATAATCATCCGGCCCTGCATGGTGCGCGCCAGCTCTGCCATACGCTGGTACTGCTCAAGGCCAAATGGTACGCCGTAGCCTTCGGTTTTCCAGTATGGTGGGTCGCAGTAGAACAGGGTATGCGGGCGGTCATAGCGGCGAATACAGTCGGCCCAGTCCAGATTTTCAATGCAGACGCGCGCCAGCCGCAGATGGGCGGCGGATAAATCCTCTTCCATACGCAGCAGGTTCAGGCGCGGCGGTGAGGTGGTGGCGGTACCGAACGTGCGACTTTCCACTTTGCCGCCGAATGCCAGCTTTTGCAGATAGTAGAAGCGCGCCGCGCGCTGGATATCGGTCAGCGTTTCTTCCGGGGTGATCTGGAGCCAGCGGTACATTTCGCGGCTGACCAGCGACCATTTAAACTGGCGGACAAACTCTTCTAAATGGTGCTGAAGTACGCGGTAGAGGTTGGTAACGTCACCGTTGATATCGTTCAGCACCTCGGCCTGTGCGGGCTGTTTCATAAAGAACAACGCTGCCGCCCCGCAGAACGGTTCAACGTAGCAGCGGTGTTTGGGAAACAGTGGCAGAATGTGTTTTGCCAGCCTGCGCTTACCGCCGATCCACGGAATAACGGGTAACGTATTCAAATTGTCAATTTTCCAGACCGACTGCTGACCAACGCATACAGCAGATTAGGAGACCAGCGCCAACTATCGCGCAGGTGCAGAAATTCGGCGCAGAACTCGCTGCAAAACAGGCGTTCCTGTTTACCCTGACTGAGTAACACAAAACCCATGGCGCCCAGCCAGTCGTAACCTTTATCGTCGTGCTGACGAAAAAAGGTTTCCAGTGCCAGCGGATCGGCGTTGATCGGGAGTAAATCCCATTTCTCAATCGGCAGCGGCATTCGTTTGCTGCGCACGCCTTTATCCCGTACCGATGATGAGTAACAGATAAACAGGCCATCCGGCAGGCGTTCGACCAGTTCGCAGTGAGAGTAAGGGCCGCGCGTGACCTGTCGCGTCAACCAGTCGGAGAGCCGGGCAAGGCTGAAAAAGCGTTCAGCCCGGCCACGGTAGAACGCCATGTAAACCTGACTCATGGTTGCCATCCTGATGAGTAGTCGTAACCCATAACCGCCTGCACCTCCGTCAACGCTTCAACGGCGGCAATATGCTGCTGGGCAGCGGCGAACAGGCGCATATCGTGCGCCATTGTTTCGGTTTCAAACCGGGCGGCGATCTCGTTGGTTAGTTCAATCAGGTTGTGATTTTTGGTCTGCCACATTAAGCCTGCCGGTATTTGTTTAGCCACGCCCATTTTGGTGAGCGAGAGCTGCTGGATGCGGCTGTTAGCGTCGCTGTGGAAATGGTGATTATCGATGATGATGTAGTCAGCGGTGATTCGATCGCGATACTGCTTTATTTCTGCCACCTTTGCCTGTCGGGCTTTTTCGATATCGGGCTGCCAGCGTTTGCCGTCCCAACGGACAAAGGCGTTATCGGGCTTCAGCAGAGTGACGTTATCCGGCAATGGCCCCAGATGATGAAGCTGTACCTCACTGCCCGCATCGGTATCAAACGCGGTTTTACCGCGATGATCTTCTACCGCAAGCCATGTTTCTCCGTTGAATGTCAGGGCAAAGCCGCTCTGGCATTCGGGCGGTTCGATAGTGGTACAGCATTCCGGTAAGCCGGTGTTGGGGGCG
Organism: Escherichia sp. KS167_9B; assembly: GCF_030295215.1. NCBI lineage: Bacteria > Pseudomonadati > Pseudomonadota > Gammaproteobacteria > Enterobacterales > Enterobacteriaceae > Escherichia > Escherichia sp. KS167_9B. The sequence goes on along the minus strand of NZ_AP025754.1, from coordinate 3,043,271 downwards.
ATATAGGCGTCGCTGACGCCGATAAATTCCTGAGTATCTGCCGCGTAGTTAAAGATGCGCAGGGTTTGCGGTTCGTCGGAAAATGCGAATGTGCTCATGCCAGCCTCACGATATAGTTGAAAGCGATATTTTTAACGGTGTTTTCGGTGTTCCCGGCGGCGTTCACCGTAATAGTGTGGCTGTGGGAACCCAAGGCGATAGCGTGGTTATGCGCGCCGATAGTCAGCGAATGGGTATGAGCGCCGATGGCTACTGTGTGAGTATGGACACCGTCTGTACTGGTTCTGAATTTGTAGTTATCCCAGTCTGTGTCTGCAGACCCCTGATTATTACGGGTACTGTCGAAGTAACCGTGACGTCCACCGCTGGCTTCACCCCATCCGCTGTCGTGGTTGTGAGCACCGGCTGACGCTGTTGATTTTGTCCCGTAGTCAAACGCGCTGGTATTTTTAGTACCCAAATCGGTGGAACTGGCAGTTTTAGTGCCTAAATCTGTGTTAGTGGCGCTGGCTGTGTGACTATGAGATTTAACGCCATCCTGTTCCTGAGACAGTATCGAGCGTCCGCTGGCGGGTTTCCCCTTGATTGTCCAGCCGCGCATATCCGGGATTACCCCAGAGGGGTAAGCGATTGCCAGTTTAGGGTAGGCGGTTTTATTGAAGGACTGACCGACCATCAGGGCGTAGCCGCTGGGGATTGCATCGGATGACCACGGTATCGGCGTGCCGACCGGACAGGTTTCCGCCGCCAGCGCTTTGTCTACTGCCGCTTTCACCGCCTTGGGCGTGGCGGCCAGTGTTTCGCTGGTGCTGTCGATGGCGCTACTAAGCTGGACAATCCCTTTACGCGCCGTGGTGGCATCCTGCGCGGTATATTTGCCATTAGCCATATCGTAGGCCGCTTTCACCGCCTTGGGCGTGGCGGCCAGTGTTTCGCTGGTGCTGTCGATGGCGCTACTAAGCTGGACAATCCCTTTACGCGCCGTGGTGGCATCCTGAGCGGTATATTTGCCATTAGCCATATCGTAGGCCGCTTTCACCGCCTTGGGCGTGGCGGCCAGCGTTTCGCTGATACTGTCGATGGAGCTACTAAGCTGGACAATCCCTTTACGTGAGGTGGTGGCATCCAGTGCGGTATATTTTCCATTAGCCAGATCGTAGGCTGCTTTCACTGCTTTGGGCGTGGCGGCCAGTGTTTCGCTGATGCTGTTGGTCGCACTGCTTAATTGAGTAAAACCTTTGGCAGTTAACGTGGCGTCAGGATGGTTACGGGACTGCACGTGGCACGTCAGGCTTTCATCCACATACTGTCTTGTTGCCAGCACCACGGCAGGGTCGATTTTCAGCTCCACGTTTTCCGTATGGGAGACAATCAGCACCATGCGGATAATCTGCGTGCGGCCCGAACCTTCGATTAACTGCGGCTTGTAGGTTGGCGGGCAGTTGCCGACGGCAATCAGCCGGTCGTGCTCGTCGTACAGGCCAATTTCTCTGATCCACCATCCGCCTACATCCTCCGGTAGTACCTGTTCGGCAATAATCTGGTTGGGGTTGTTAGGGTCAATACTGAGCGTATTCAGCGGCGCACGTCGGCGTTCGTTGATTAACCGGGTTTGGCCAGTCTCCGGTGTTGGCAGGTTACCGTTTCCGTCGCCCACGGCCATTTGCGTCAGATGAAGAGGTGAACCCTGTGCGGTGGCGGTCGCCAGCGCGGATTCGCCGGTAGTGGTTAATAGCGTGAAATAGGTAGCGCTCATGGGGCGATCCTTAGCGTATCAATCAGATGCAGCGCAGCCCCGCGGTAGTTACGGCCCACGCTGTATACATGTTCGGGAATAAAGGGATAAACGGTGAGCGTATCGCCGGTATAGTTCGTCGCGCTGAACCAGACGTATCCGTTGCTCTGCAGGCTGATCGCCAGTCCGATTAAGTGGCGTGAACAGGGTTTGGCATCATCGATCAGGCGCTCCAGCTCCACATACATCTGCTCGGTGATGCCCTGTTCGCGCACGCCGACCTCCAGTGCGAAGGTGCCGGGAATACCTTCCGGGCGCAGTTGCCACCATTCGGTTACCCGGATAAGGAAACCGAGCGGTTCCACCGCACGTTGCAGTGCGCCGATGGTGCCTTTGTGCTGATGGATGTAGAAAGAGGCGGCAATCACCTGCCGCTTGGTATCGACTGGCCAGTTTTCATCCCAGCGGTCAACGGAAAACGCCCATGCCAGATAAGGCAACAGCGCGGCGGGGCAGCTACCCGGTTGCCACAAGCTACGCAGCGGGACTGGCACTTGTTCAGTCAGGCTGCCGGTTTGTGCCAGATTCTGCTCCAGCGGGCTGGCATTGTTGGGGAGCAGGGAGCTATTCATCGCTTCCCCCGATGGCAATTTTCCATCCGGTGCAGTAGCTGGCCTGCGTTTTGTTGATAATGACATCAACGGCAGGGGAGAGCAGTTCTACGCGCTGAACACCGGTGACATGCAGTGCGGCGTAAATCGCGCTGCGGCGAATATCACGCCCGATCCGATGCTGGTCATTAACGTAGCTTTTTAGCCGCTGCTCGGCGGCCTGCCGAATGGGTTCCTGCTCCGGGCCAGGATAGCAATAAAGTACGGCATCAATCTGATATGGGATCACTTCGGCGGACTGAATGGTTGGGCGATCACCTACCGGACGAATATCAATATCGTTCAGGGCGGAATCGACTATCGCCAGCAGTTCTGCGCTGGCCAGCCCGTTGCCTTCGCGGGAGAGTACCGACACGGTGACGTAACAAGGATAGGGGCTGATAGCGGAGACGTCTGCGATACGCCCGTCTGCGCTGCGGGCGTGATATTCGTAGGCGGCGGTCGGGCCTGCGACGGACAGACCTTCAAACGCCTGCTGTGCGCGCATTCGTAAATCGCTGTCGGATTCATAAACCGGATCAACGGGCGGTATCGCCGTACTGTCTCCGGGCGAAATTTGCAGGCGAAAAACCTTAAAGTTAGCGACCAGATTATCCAGATCGCGCCCGGCGGCATGGGCCAGCATATTAGCAACGGCGGCTTCATTGATGCGTACCCGCAGCGCCATCTCTAAGTAAGTATTTTCCTGCAACAGCTTGACGAAGGGTTCTGATTCATAGCCCAGTGTGCGGGTAACTTCTGCTTGCTGTTCGGCAGGATACAGGCTGATAAAGCGCTGCTTGCGGGCGGTTAGCAGGGTTTCAAAATCGACTGTTTCCACCACATCGGGGATCGGTAATTGGCTTAAATCGGTCAGTGCGCTCATGGACGTCTCCTGTCGATTGGAATGGAGAATGTCCACGGCTGGCCGGGGATATCGGTACGTTCGGCTTCAATAGTGACGCTAAGATCGGCATTATCCGCAGCAAAGTCCACACCGATAATCTCGATGCGGGGTTCCCAGCGCGTCAGCGCCATGACCACTGCCGACATCACCCGTAGCCGGGTAGCGCCATCGTTGGGCTGGTCGATCAGGTTGCCGATCAGTGAGCCATAATCGCGACGCATCACGCGCGTACCTACCGGCGTGGTCAAAATATCTTTTACGGATTGCTTAATGTGCAACTCGTCGCTTAACACTCTGCCGGTTTCGCGTTCATACCGAGGTACATTACTGCGGCCCTCCGGTATTGCTACCCCCGCGCTCTACGCCTGTGTGCGTGTGGGTATGAACGGTGACGCCGTTGGAGGTAAAACTGCCGCCGCTGTGGGTGTAAGCACCTTTAAGCGTGCCGCCTTTTTTAACCGACAGCGTGGCGGTTTCCAGATGCTGGGTGCAGACGACGAGCGGTGTATCCAGCGTGACGCGGGTGCTGGCTTCGACCAGTGCGGTCTTGATGCCGGTAGCTTTTAACGTGCTGGAGCGCGGATCATATTCAATCACCGCACCATCGGGGTAAACGCTATGGTGAACCTGTTCATCCAGCAGCGGGGCGGGGTTGGCGTCAGAGTAAATGGCCGGAAGTGCCACGGCGGTGGTTAACTCACCGCTTAAACAGAGCAGTAACACCTGTTCGCCTGTTGATGGCCGCCACCACGTCCGGGCATCACCGGCGCGTAGCGTCAGCCACGGTATCCAGTTGGTGGTCAGTTCACCAGTGTGAATGCGTACTCGATCGCCCTTCACCTCTTCAACGGTGCCGGTACGGATCAGGTTTTCAATGCGCCGGTGCAGCTCGGCGAGGTTGGCTGGGTGGTTTGCGTCGCTCATGCCGGAATCATTGGGATTCGCGGGCGAAGAGGGAAGGGCTAAGGCTTGTAGGATAATGGGCTACAAGTAAAACGCCCCTGAGTAGGGGCGTTGAACGAAAAAGAGCTTAACCGTGCGCAGCCTTCATCAGTGTATCGTTAATCCACTGGTTAACGCTTTTACCGGAGACTTCTGCCGCAACGTTAATGGCAGAGTGAATTTCAGGTGGAATACGCAGGCTGATTTTTCCGCTGGCCGGACGCAACGGCTCCCGGCCCCGTTCCTCGCAGTAAGCCAGATAGTCGTCTACCGCCTCTTCAAACGCTTTACGCAGATCGGCAACATTATCGGCATGAAAGCCAATGACATCCCGAATGCCTGCAACGTGACCAACAATGCATTGATCTTCATCGCTGTATTCAATTTTTGCGGCATAGCCTCTATATGTCATGGTATTCATCATGGTGTTACCCCTACAGCTTCAAGGAATGTTCTGGCATCGCGAACCTGATAGGCTTTCGCTTCTTTTTCCGGGTGTGGACGATGAAATGAAGCCACAACCTGATTAATTTCAAACCTGACGCGGGAACCGTTTCCTTCCGTAGCAATAGCCCCCAAAGCAATAAATAAGGCTTCTATTTTTCGCCATTCCAGCGTGACAGGTGTTGGCGTAGAAAAAACAGCTTGTAAGGTTTTTTTATGTTTGGCGCTTAACGTATTCATACAGGGTATTTTCCATAAGTTATTTTATTCTTCCGCCAAGATATAATGATGATATCATTTTTTGATATCATTTCAAGTCAGGAAGTGAACGATTAGCGCCTCTATCTTTCGCACATCCTCCGCCGAAACCCCCAGCAACTGCCTTTGTGCGTAATCCACCTCCAACCCGTAGCGATTTACCCGATCGCGCAGGCCATACTGATGAACGGCGGCCATATGTCGAACGCTGCTGAGAAACGAAATGGTTACACCCTGCCCATCGCCTTTTCCTTTCATATAGCGTGCGGTACGCAGCTTACGGAACATCTGGCGGCGGATCTTTCCTTTTTTACTGCGTAGCTGGGGCTTACGGGGGGCGAACGATGAGCCGTCCGGGTTTTTCTGCGCGGCTATCCGCTGGCTTTGTGACTGGCGCAGGCTGCGGGCGATTTCCCGCGCCAGTTGGGTTCGGCTTGCCGGGGAGAGCTTTACGAGCAGGCCATCGGCCCAGCGGTGGAGTTGTTGCAGGTCTTCGCTCATCAGGTGCTCACAATCGTTTCACCGCGACAGGCGATTTCCCAGCCGTTGTAACCGCTTTCTGGCTGCTGGTCGTTACAGTGCTTTGCTTCCAGACCACCGTCGCGCTGGCGAACAATGACGCGCTCGGTCAGCGCCAGTTTGATGCTGATATCGTAGCTTTGATGGTCGATGGCTTCGGCCTCAAACTGAAACGCCTGCTCGCGCAGGTCGCTATTGGCGAAGGCTTCCTGCTGGTGAAGCGACATCCAGCCGACCAGTAGCACCATCAGCGTATCGGGATCGGCGGCGTAGTCGGTGATCAACAGTTCCAGCGTGTACTGGTATTCAAAACTGGTGCTGCGCCCTGCGGTGGCGACGATCCGGCCCTTATTGATAAAGATCCGCAGCGCGTCCGGGTTCTGCTGTAGATGCGGGACGCTGGCGGCCAGCAGTTCACGGATGAGCTGCGCTTTGTGCATCGATACGCTCCTGACAGCTAATCGTCATATCCACCTGCGCAGCGCACTGGTGCCACGCGTTTTCAGTGTCCAGCAGTGCGCGGCTTAAATCTTCATTACTCTGCGGTTGCAGCGCCGGAAGCTGGCAGGGCCTCAGTTTCGGGCAATTGACGGTAAGCCGCACTGCCGGTAATGGTGGTGTGCTGGTGCAGGCGGATAATATCAGCGGGCAAAGCAGTATCAGCCCATTCACGAAGCTGTTGATTTTCACGTTTCAGTTTCTCCAGTTGCTGATTGCGCTGCCGTAGCTGGTCATGGGCGGCGGCGGTTTGCTGTTGCAGCGTCAGGTATGCCTGCTGGTCGGCGTCGGCCTGTTGCTGGAGTTCGTCCAGTTCCCGCACTTTTGTCATCAGGGATTCGGTCAGGCTGGCAATCTGAGTGTCGGCCAGCCTGATGTGCTGCTGCTGTTCAATAAGCTGTTCCTGCTGCGTCATACGCTGCCAGTTAGTCCAGAGCAGCATCACACCGAGCAACAGCAGCGGCGCGGCTTTCATCCAGCCCATCATGCTGCCGCCTTACTGAATTTTTCGAAGGCGACCGCCAGCTTAGTATCGTACTGGTTGCGTTTGTACTGTGGCCCGTTGTAGCGGCGGGCGAACTCTGGCCAGTTCTGTACCTTCATCGCGTCGTGGATCTTCGAATTGGCCTCAACAAAGCGCACGAAGGTATCAAGCTGCATCTGCTCGCTGTCGTTCATCTGTTTTTCAAAGTCGGCAGCAGAGGTGTAGCCCAGCGTTTTCCAGTGAAAGCCCATAATCTGGAACAGTCCCCAGCTTGCGCTCTCAATGGCGGCGGCGCTGTGGATCTGTTTCGCCAGATTCAGACGGTAGTGCTCACGGCTTCCGCCCTGATAGCCGCCTGCGCTCTTGTTCACCAGATCCGGGTAATTCTGCGCCAGCCGATCGGCGTCCAGTCCGTGGCTTTTTAACTGGCGGTACATGACGTGGCGTTCAAACAGAATAGCTGGGCGGCCATCGGGCAAGAAGCCGTGAGATCGGGCTTCAACCTCCTGCACTGCCTGTAATGTCGCCAGCGGGATGCCCAGATACAGCGCGGCGGCCTGCTGCTGATCATGAGTGAGTGTACGAGTCATGGCGTGGCTCCTTCGGGTGGTGACGTAAGGGTTTAATCAGGCTGGCGACGTTGCCGCGTGCGGCAGTCAGGCAAATCAGCAGCACGATGTTGATGGCGGTTTCGGCGATAAACACGTAGCGGTACAGGCTGAAACAAATCAGTACCGCCACTGATGCGGTGCAGCACATCAGCAGCCACGCCAGCCAGCTATACAGCGGGCGATAGGTAGTACCGTGAACGCGGCGATAGAGGAACAGACGGATGGTAATCAGCAGGCAAATAATGGCGTTAAGGCTCAGGATTAGTTTCATTTGCGTCCCCTTAAAAAGTCGAGCAGTTGACCGGGGTTATCCAGTTGTCGGATGGCCCATAGCAGCGCCTTGACGGTAAGCGCCGATGAGAGCAGCGCCCCGATACCGGGGGAGACTTTTTCCGTCAGATGTTGCGGCAGATATCCGGCGACCAGTGCAGTGAACAGGTCGGCGGTCAGCAGGCCGATCACAAACGCCACGCAGAAGAAAATGATGCGCAGGAACAGGCCGATCTCTTTTTGCGAAATCACCAGCAGCAGCGCGCCACACAATGCGCCGAGCACCACCGGAGCCTGTAGCGTCGGGAACAGCGTGGCAATGGAGAATGCGCTTACGGAAGCGGCGACGACGGTGCCGGTTACGGGTTCGTTCATAGTCAGTCCCACAGGTTGATTCGTTGACGTTCGGCGGCGGGAGCCTGTTCAGGTACGTTCACCGCCGTACCGTGCGGCAGGCGCAGCGGCAGTTCGCATAGGCGCGGGTTGTCGCGGTAAAGCCGTTCGACAATCCCGGCAGTGCGCCCGAAGGTGCGCCAGCAGAGCTGGTCGAGCGTTTCGTTTTGCAGGCTATAGACAATCATGGTGTTTCCCGCGCGGCGTCAGGTGATGCGGGGATGGTGGCACAGGGGCGGGAAGTGAAGGGAAGGCTTCCGCTTGTAACTGAGGACAGTACAAGCGGAAGCGATTGGCGAGGGCTATGCCTCGTCGCTGTCGGTATTGATGATTTTCAGTTCAGCGGACTTCTGGAGCTGGATCAGCGCCGGGATCAGAAGCGCGGTAGCCGACAGGCCGTGCCCTAACTGGCACAGGCTTTCAGCGGAGAATTCCAGCACGTTGCTGTCGGCAAAGGAGACGAAGGTTTTACCCAGAAAATGCAGGCCGTGACATAGCCCGGCATAGCACTCTTCGCTGCTGTTGGCCAGTTGCAGAGTATCGTCGGCGTTCAGGTGTGAAATATCCAGCTTGCGGATCGCGTCCGCCAGTTCAGAGGACAGAATATTGGTTTCAGGCACCATGGCGCACCTCCAGCGGTTTGCAGGAGACGAACACCAGCGGGAAACCCGCCAGCAGGCCGCGAGCCTCTGTCTCTGTTGTCGCCAGTACGGATACCAGACGCAGTGGCTGGATCTCGCGCAGCAGGCGGTTGGAACGGGCGTTCAGGAAGGTGTAGAGCTTAGGCATGGTTCACCTCCTCTACCGGGGTGCTACGTGGGGGATTGAACGACTGAGCGATAACGCTCAGTGCCTGCTTACCTTCGGGATGCGCAAGACGGTAGTAAGTTAACAGGACTTGCTCCTGTGGGCTGAGATCGTCCCACGTGAGAGTTGTGTTACTATTAGCGGTAGCCATAGCATTACCTCGATTAATGTTGTGGTTAGATGCCTTGGCAGTGTTCGCGCACTGTCGGGGCATTGTTATTTATGTCATGTGATAGTAATGTGTCATCACACAGTACTACATTAACCTGAGTGTGATTTAGGTGTCAATACACATGAATGAAAGAAGAGGAAATCCTCCGTTTCAGTTTCGACTCGATCCTGAACTGAGAAACGCGATGGAAGAAGCTAAAAAGCAAGATGGTGATGAATCACTGGCTGCGTGGATTAAGCGAATTATCAGAAAAGAGCTTCAGTCACGGGGTATAGAACCAAAAGATTAGCAGATAGGTATATACTTTGAATAAAGAGTATTAGAGGTAAAAAATAATGGCGAAGAATAGCAGTCCTGCCAGCCGATACGGTATCAAGGTCGTAAAAAGAGACAGTATGAGCGGGCAGTTTGTACCCGTCGAAATGAAGCTGGACGGCCCGGAAGGTGAGCGTGTGATTAAAAAGTCGGCAGAGCGTATTTATGCCAGACACAACAAAGTCATTAAGGCGCTGGCTAACCGATGATTGATGCACATTTGGTGATTGGAATTCACGACTTTATTCTTGCTCATGAGCCGGGATTGGTTGGTTATCAGGATGCTGGCCGGGTCGAGGCAACACTGGCACGGGTGGATAACCGTATTCTGTATGAGCAGATGAATGATATTTTCCAGATCGCCGCATCTTATGCGGTTGCCATCGCCAGAGGGCACGTTTTTGCTGATGCCAACAAGCGAACGGCACTGGTGACGGCGTTGACATACCTTGATATGCAGGGTGTGAACCTCAAGCGAACACAAAAGCTGGAAGATATTATGGTGGATGTGGCTGAGGGAACGCTAAATCTGGATGATTTAGCCGATATTTTCTATACCCTTAGTGATGTAAATGCTTCCTGACGTTACAGCCCGACAGATCGGGCTGTTTTTAATTATGCCGCCTCAATACCCGCGTTGGTTAACATATAGTGGCCCCAGTGGTTTTTTTTCAGGTAACCGGCCAGTTCCATCTGCGTCACAATAAATTCAGCGTTAACCATTTCTATACCTGCGTAGTCGGCCAGATCGCGCAGCGGCCATGTGCTGCGAACGCCGACGCTAACTATGGTGTCTCTGATGCGGCGAGCGGTATCGGTCATTGGGCGGGTTCTGGCTGCCTGAATAGTCATGGTATTTTCCCCTGTAGATTCTTTCTGTTAGGTCAGACACTAACTCTGGTGGGGAAGGGGCATCCAGCGTTCAGATGAGGCGATACGGTGATGCGCATCGCATATCCGTACTCTTTTTATACCAGAACAAACGTACTGCGCGGCTTGCCCAGAATATCCCGCACGGCGAAGCGGGCATCGCGCGCCAGATCGTCGGCGGTGCTTTCCTTCTGTTCCGCCAGTTTGCTGCCGTGGGCGGTGGCATCAAAGTTACGGTAGCGTTCCAGCAGGTTTGCGTGCGTCAGGCTGTACACCGCGTAGCGGTAGCGGTGCAGGTTAACGCTTTCGCCGTCCAGCCGTTCGGTAGTAGTTTCCACAATGCCGGTTGTGCCACGGCTTTCCTGCTCCAGCCGCCATTCCCGCAGGTCGTCGTTCACGCTGGCCAGCGCAATCAGCAGCGCCTCGCGCAGCCGTTCGTTGGTGATGGTGCTGTCCAGCGGTTGGGTTGCACGCAGATGTTGCGTATCGATATTGGGAAAGAAAGGGTGGTTGCTGATAACCAGCCCCGGCAGACTGGCGGCGGGGGCAACCTGAATAAAGCTCATTATATTCTCCCTGTTCGGCGGTGGACGGCGGGCGTTGCAGTGGTAAAACCACGCGCGGCCAGCCGTGCCGCCGGTCGTGAGGGTCTCACTCGGTAGGCTGACTGTTGCGAATTTGTCGCTCCAGTTGCTCAATCAGCTTTTTCACGCCGACGTTCTCATCCAGTTGTAGCGCGCGCTGGAACTGCGCCAGCGCCTCCTGCGGCTGGCTTTCGCTGTGTGCCAGCCCCAATGCCTTGTGCAGGCGAGCGCGAACCTGATCCGGCATGTCCTGATCGGCTAACAGCCCGGCAAAGGCCAGCAGGCTGTCCAGCGCCGCAAAGGTACCGGCGGTAAGCTGTTTCAGGGTGGTGTCGGCGACCTCTTCAGCCACCATGCAGGCGGTCTGCCGCTGGTACTGATCCGGCGTTACCCAGCCGTGTTTCAGGGCGTGTTCCGCCATGGGGTAGGCAGCGGGAAAGTCGCCGGTATCCAGCGTCCAGAGCAGCACCGTCATAAACACATCGTCCTGCTGTTGGCTGTCGGCAGCCAGAACGCCGCTTACCCATGGCTGGTAATCGGGCAGCAGTTCACCCTTAACCTCGATTTTGCGTTCAATGGACTGGATCGCTTTCAGGCGGCGTTTATCGGTTGCCAGCTTTGCCAGCATCAGTTCATAGCCGCTGGCGTAGGTCTGATTTTCCTGTTGATTTGCGGCCTGCGCCTGATGGCGCAGCAGGTGGCGGCGGGCAGGCGTCATCATGCGTCTTTATCCTCAAACTTGATGTTTTCAAACAGGCAACCGCAGCCGAAGTCTTCCACCACAAAGGCATCGTTGGAAGACTCGAAGTTCTCTACCCGGTCACGTTTGGGGTTATCAATAATGGCGCGGCGGCGGGTGCCTTTCTGGACATAGATAGACAGGTTACTGAAGGCGGTGACCAGAATGGTGTTGTGCGGGAAACCCGGCACGCGCACGGCAGGGCGACTGCCGATGGTTTTCTGGCTGACCAGAATCTGCCCCGCCAGTTTTTCGCTGTTCTCATTGTGCTGGTTGAGGATCGGGAAGTATTTGTCGTGCAGGACGCCACGGCCACAAATGGCGACCAGATCTGCGCCGTCGACATGCCATTCGTCAATCAGGTTTTCTTCGCCGTCATTGACCATGGCGTCCAGATTCTCATAGTCGCCGCCTTTGCCAATGATGATTTTGCCGGAACCTTCCACACCTTCGTTCATGACGCGTTCCGGGGCGTGATCGCGATACTGCTGCAGCCAGCCTTTGTTAACGTCCTGCAGAAGGGGGTAACGCTGGAAGTCGGTCTGGGCTGCAACGAGGATACCGTTGAAGCCAATCAGGATGCGGTCTAATCCCTGTCGCCGGGTGATGCTGTCGCGCACGCGGATCTGAAAATCTGGGTGGGCGGCCCATGCGTCCAGTTTGGCGTATTTCAGCGCGGTATCGTAGTTGGTTTTTTCGCAGCGGTAGCGGTTAGTCGTCATTGACGTGGGGTCGACGGGTTCACGTTCACGCTGACTGGTATCGGTACGACTGGCCGTGGGGCGATCAATGCCGATACCGACTTTTTCACCTTCCTGATCCACCACTTCATGGACGTTGATTTTGGTCAGGAATTCTACGGACGCCTGAATTTTGGTTTCCAGCGTCTGCTGTACGGAAGGTTCTACCGTGAATTCGACGGCGGCGCTCTGGACACCGGACAGCCCGGCGACGGTTTCAACGTAAGCGTTGTATTTTAAGCGGGTTTCGTTACGCATCGGGGGTTCCTTAACAGTCGCTTTTCAGGTCGGTGTTGCCACCGGTGGCAGGCTGGCGCGGCGGTGTGGCCGGTTGTTTTGCAAGCTGAGTTTTCAGCGTGGAATAATCGGTCTGTAGCTGCTGATGCTGCGTTTGCAGCTCAGACAGCTCAGCGCGAATTTGGTCGACCTGTTCGCTACAGAACGTCGCTACTTCCTCCACCGCCAGATGCACGTCGTCCCGTTGCTGGTCGTCGTGGTTCTGCTTTTTACTTAACAGCGCCTTGATGCGGGTAAACAGAGATTCGCCGCTGCTTTCCTCCACTTCTTCAAACTCCAGTTCAATCTCTTCTGCCACGCTGAAAATGTTCTCCGGCGAGCGTTTACGCGCCGCCAGCGGGTTGCTTTGCGCGCTGGCGCAGAAGGAGAGCATTTCGGTGCCGAGGCTGGCCGGATCGTCGGTGACCGCCAGCCCGACCAGATAGGCTTTGCCCGTGTCGGCAAATTTCGGATTGACTTCCACCGAGGTATAAACCTTCTGCCCTTTGCGGTTCATTTCGACCAGCGAATCCGTTGGGGCCAGACGCGCCAGCAGCGCCAGTTTGCCTTTCAGGGGACCGTCTTCGGCGATCTCTTCTTTCTTCACCATCGCCACGTCGCCGTAGCGCTGGAACGGGCCGTCCGGCAGGATGCCTTTCAGGTGCTCCAGATTAATGCGCGCGCCGTACACTTTTGGGCTGTATGTATCGGCCATTTGCTCGATCCACTGGCGTTCAATCGTGCGCTTGTCGCAGGTTGCGCCTTCTACGGCGATACGCACCCATTTAGAGAGCAGTTTTTTCTTTGGCTTTTTGTCCATAACGTTCAGTCCCGGCGTTGGCTAAATAAGCGAATGGTCGGGTAGTCCTCCGCTATCAGGCAACGGGCTTCGCTTGTAATCATCCGGGTTACAAGCGGCATTGCTACGCGCAGACAGCGGCTTGTTTACGCTGACGGCAGAAACGAGAGGACGTTATGCCGCCAGACATCGAAAAACATCTGCTTGCCCTTCAGGACGAAGATCCACGCCGTAAAGCCCGCTATCTGTACTGGCAGGGTTTTCGCATTGCGCGGATCGCTGAACTATTGGGGGTGAAAGTTACCACGCTGCATAGCTGGAAGCGGCGCGATGGCTGGGACGAATCCGCCCCGCTGGAGCGGGTGACGGCGGTGACCGAAGCGCGGCTGATCCAGCTCACGGTGAAGGAAAATAAGGAGGGAAAGGATTTTAAGGAGATCGACCTGCTCTGGCGGCAGATGGAGCGCGGGGCAAGGGTTGAACGCTATCAGCAGGGGGGCAATGAGGTCGACCTGAACCCTGCTCTTGCGAAGCGTAACGCCGGGCCGCGCAGACAGCCGGAAACCAACCATATCAGCGAGGAGCAGGCGGAGAAGCTGAAACAGTTATTTCTGGACGGACTGTATCCGCACCAGAAACACTGGTACCGCGCCGGGCTGGAACACCGTATCCGCGATATCAACAAGTCGCGCCAGATTGGGGCGACGATGTTCTTCGGGCGGGAAGGATTTATGGATGCGGTGGAGAGCGGGCGCAACCAGATCTTTCTCTCGGCCTCCAAAGCGCAGGCGCACCAGTTCCGCCAGTACATTGTCGATTTTGCTCGTGAGGCGGATGTTGAGCTGAAGGGCGAAGTCATTCACTTGCCGCATAATGATAGCCGGATGTATTTTCTCGGCACCAATGCCCGCACCGCCCAGACCTATCATGGCAACCTGTATCTGGATGAATACTTCTGGATACACCGCTTTTTGGAACTGCGCCGTAACGCGGCGGGGATGGCCAGCCAGAAACGCTGGCGGCAGACCTACTTTTCCACACCGTCCAGCATTACCCACGAAGCCTATAAGTTCTGGACAGGGCAACTGTTCAACAAGGGCAGGCCGAAGAGCGAACAGATTCGACTGGATATCAGCCATCGGGCGCTGGCGGCGGGGCGTCTGTGTGAAGACGGCCAGTGGCGGCAAATCGTCACCGTTGAGGATGCCATCAATCAGGGTTATGACCTGTTCGACCTTGAGCAACTCAGGCTGGAGAACTCGCCGGAAGAGTTCGCCAACCTGTTTATGTGCCAGTTTATCGACGATACCGCATCGGTATTCCCACTAAGCATGTTGCAGGGTTGCATGGTCGATAGCTGGGAAGTCTGGGACGACTACAAGCCGTTTGCCCTGCGTCCGCTCGGCGAACGCTCGGTGTGGGTGGGGTACGATCCCGCATTAAGCGGTGACAGCGCCGGGTGCGTGATGGTCGCGCCGCCGGTCATTGAGGGCGGCAAGTTTCGGGTAATTGAAAAGCACCAGTGGCACGGGATGGACTTCGCGGCGCAGGCGGAAAATATCCGCAAAATTACCGAGCGCTATAACGTGACTTACATCGGTATTGACGTGACCGGCATCGGCCACGGCGTGCATCAACTGGTGAAACAGTTCTTCCCGGCAGTGCAGGCATTCTCTTATTCCCCAGAAGTGAAACAGCGTCTGGTGCTGAAAACGCTGGACGTTGTCCGTAAACGCCGACTGGAGTTTGACGCCGGATGGACGGATCTGGCGCAGGCGTTTATGGCAATTCGCAAAACCCTGACTCCGTCCGGGCGTCAGGTGACCTTCGAGGCCAGCCGTTCGGAAGAAGTCTCCCACGCGGATCTGGCATGGGCGTGTATGCACGCCATTATCAATGAACCACTGGAAAGCTCCGGCGGCGCGAACAGCGGGCGGGGCTTAATTAAGGTGTACGGATGAATAACTCAATGGCTTTCACCTTCGGTGAACCTGAAGCCCTGCTGGACAGGCGGGAAATACTGAACTATCTGGAGTGCGTGGACTTTGGCAAATGGTATGCGCCGCCGGTGGATTTTAATTCGCTGGCGCTGTCGTTCCGCGCTTCGGCGCATCATACCAGCCCGATCTGCGTGAAGCGCAACGTGCTGGTTGGTACCTTCATACCTCATCCGTTGTTGACCCGGCAGGCGTTCAGCCGCCTTGCGCTGGACTATCTGGTATTCGGCAATGCCTATCTGGAGCGGCAGGATAACCGGCTGGGCCAGCCGTTAACGCTGGTGCCTGCGCTGGCGAAGTATGTCCGGCGCGGCAAGGCGCTGGACAGCTATTTCTTTGTTCAGCCCGGTAAAGTGGATCATGAGTTTGCGTCGGGCAGTATCGGCCACCTGCTGGAGCCGGATATCAATCAGGAAATCTACGGCCTGTCGGAATACCTCTCTGCGCTGAACGCGGCATGGCTGGATAACTCCGCCACGCTGTTTCGCCGTCGTTACTACAAGAACGGCAGTCATGCCGGTTTCATCCTCTACCTGAGCGACCCGGCCCACAACGAGGCGGATATTGGGGCGTTACAGGAAGCGCTAGCGAACAGCCGTGGCCCCGGCAACTTCCGCAATCTGCTGATGTATCTGCCGAACGGCAAGCCAGACAGCGTAAAGGTTATCCCGATTGGCGAGGTGGCGGCGAAAGATAACTTCTCCGATATCAAGAGTGTCAGCCGTGACGACCAGTTAGCTGCGCACCGGGTACCACCTGCGCTCATGGGCGTGGTACCGAGTAACGCCGGTGGCTTTGGTGATGCCATCAAAGCGGCGAAGGTATTCAACTGCAATGAGATCGAGCCGCTACAGGAACGGTTCAAGGAGCTGAACGACTGGCTGGGGCTGGAGGTTATTCGCTTCAAAAAGTACCGCCTTGCCGACGACGATTCAGAGTAACCCCACCAACGACCAGCTCACTATCAGAGCCACCATGCGCCATTCAGCCCGCTTCCTGCGGGCTTTTTTACGCCTTCTCACCGCCAGAATCCCCGGTCAGCACCGCCAGCGCGCGGTTGTGACCCCGCCACGCCTGCGCAGTAAATAGATCGCTTTTTTTGCACTGGTGCGTAAGCGTCGGAGCGGGCCATAACGGGAGGGCGTGGTCGGGTTGCAGTTGCAGCAGAATCATGCGGATTTATACGCCCTGTGTATGCGCCAGAGACGATCGGGAGGGCAATGCCACGATCCTTTCGGTATTTTTGGATCGCCTGTCGGGAAAAGGTAACCTCAGTAATTAGCAGTAAAAATAATGCTTATTCTATTGTTTATAAAAGAGAAATTTGGTTACCCCTAAAAGGTAATCTGAGGTAACCCAAAAGGTAACCTGTTTTATATTTTCATATAAATCATGATGTTACAAATTAGAAGACATCACTATTATAAAAGGTAACCTGATTACGCTTTGGTTACCAAAAGATTACCTTTCTCTGTTTTTGAAAAATCCTTTTTATTCATTAAGTTATTTTGATTTTTCGTTGCAGGTTACTAAGGTTACCTTTTTCCGAAGTCCCCACGGACTTTGGTATATATAGATAGGTTAAAAAGTAGCCGTTATGTTTGCCAGCTATTTACTTCCCATTCTTCCACTGGCCAGCATGTTAATATGCCCGGTAATGATAACTAGTTGCCATTGGGTTACTTTCTTCTGTGGACGGTAAAACTGACGGTAAATTGGGTTGTGGGTCTCGATTTAGATTAGTAAAATCAAGTGATTAAGTCGACTGTAGATAATCGAGTGGGAATGATTTGATCCCTGCACTATGAATTAGCAAAACCCTCTGTTACTACAGAGGGTTTTTTATACTCACGAATCATAGGATTGAAGTTACTGACATCGCTTAGTTAAACCAGCTGTCCGATTTGTTTTCTTCTGCTTTGCCCACGCTTTTCATCAGATCGCGACCGCCTTCAGTCATATTCCTGTTTGCGTCAGCTTCAGATTGCACCACATCGGTTTGCGCAGCTTTGTGCTTCAGTTCCTGATCGATAAATTCGTTTTCTCGCTTAACGCGGGCTTCTTCTTTCGCCAGCGCCAGTTTTTGTTTCTGAATCTCTAAGCTGCGTAGCTCATCTTCATAACTTTGATCGCGTTTCTTGTCCGCAGTGGCTTCGGCGTCCAGTTTATCCTGACGAGCTTTCTTATTCGCCGCTGCCGTTGCCGCTCTTTTATTAGCCGCGGCCTGGGCGTTTGCGCGACGTTGCTTCTCTTGCTGGATTTCCCTGTTGCGCTCCGCGACCCATTCGTCATGCTGCCTTTGCTCTTCGTTTTTACCTTGCTGTTCCGCTTCTGCGACAGCAGAGAGTTGATCCTGCAATGATGAGGCGATAGCCGGATAGCTTAAGGAGGCTAAGATGGCGCAAAGAAAAACTTTCTTCATGACTCCTCCTGATTATTAGCTCTTTTCAGGACATTTGGTATTTGGCTGAATACGCGTTTCGTTATACGTCGTGGTAATAACAACGGCTAAACCTGTCGTAAACTGGCACTCTTTACCCACCTGGGTGGAGGTATACACTTTGGTGCCTTCCTTATACGTTAGAGAAACACCTTCCACTAAGGTTTTATCATTCACCATAGAACCTGCTGCCGCGCCAACAGCTCCGCCGCCAACTGCACCTGCCGTCGTTCCGGAATTGCTGCCAGACCCCACGTTGTGGCCGATAACACCGCCAGCGACTGCACCAATAAGCGCGCCGAAGGCTTGTGCGTTTCGTTTATTTTGGGAGTTGTCTACGGCAACTTTTGCGGGAAGAATGGAAATAATATTAACGGTTTTAGTTTCTTGTTTGGTATTCAGTTGATCGGTTTGATAAACATCGGCGGCATGATCATCAGCATTTGACTGGCATCCTGCCAGAGTGAATGACGCTAACATTGCCACAGGCAGAAGACATTTTTTAAATTTCATCACTATTCCTTGTTATACACATTACGAAAAATAAGACATTTAAGATCATCAAAAGAGGAAAGTAAATGTATTGCGTATAAAGGAATAGATTAAATTTATTAAAATTCATGTGGAAAATAATTTATAAAAATACATCATTAAAACATATGTATTAATTTTATATTTATTTCGCAGCCAAACAGGATAAACATCAGTCAGGACAAAGACGTAAAATTTAAGATGAAAGAATATCTGCCGCTTTGATAATCTCAAAGAGCAACTGCATCCGACAGCGAGGTGCCGTTATGTTCAGTGAAGGTGGAGAAGGTAACCGCTAACGTTGTACCGGTGATTCGACGGAGAGTGTGGATTGTTGAGCTTCTTTTTTGCTCTGATGGTGCTGCCAGGCACCGACGGACGAGTAGATAAAGCGGCCAAAGAAGAAGATAAAGCTGATGAGCAGTACGATACGGGTCATGCGACTGTTAAATCGGTGTCGTTTTCGCATACTGGTTGCCTGACTCACAAAAGGTTCCTTGAAGTATGTCCCACATCGTGGACGGTACTTACATTAAGGCACACCAGGACAAAATGGTCAATTCTTCATTATGTAAAAAAGCGTCAGTGGATACATATTTTAATGTTATGGAAGTTAATTTAATTATTTACAGTGATGATGTAATAATGATGAATTAACATGATAAACGTAATAATTCATTAATCAGGGTTATTTTGTTTGATATATATCAATTGGAACTTTCATATGACACTTAGAATCAATGCTCTCTATAGTGATGAATAATCATCATTCGAAGTCAGGTGGGATGCCTGTCTGAATACACCTCCTTCAGGATGTGGGGGATTCTGCTGAGCATCTATGAAACTGAATGCAACTTATATAAAAATACGTGATAAATGGTGGGGGCTTCCGCTGTTCCTGCCTTCTTTCATCTTGCCCGTTTTCGCCCATATTAATACTTTCGCGCATATTTCTTCCGGTGAGGTTTTTCTCTTTTACCTGCCTTTGGCACTGATGATCAGCATGATGATGTTTTTCAGCTGGGCGGCATTGCCAGGTATCGCTTTAGGGATTTTTGTTCGCAAATATGCAGAGCTGGGTATTTACGAAACGCTCTCATTAACAGCTAATTTTATTATCATTATCATTCTCTGTTGGGGCGGTTACAGGGTCTTTACTCCCCGGCGTAACAACGTTTCACATGGTGATACCCGTTTAATTGCCCAGCGTATATTCTGGCAGATTGTATTTCCTGCAACGCTGTTTCTAATACTTTTCCAATTTGCTGCGTTTGTTGGATTACTGGCGAGCAGAGAAAATCTGGTCGGCGTCATGCCCTTTAACCTCGGGACCTTAATCAATTATCAGGCCTTGCTGGTAGGTAATCTGATTGGTGTCCCGCTGTGCTATTTCATCATTCGGGTGGTGCGAAATCCGTTTTATTTACGTAGCTATTATTCGCAATTAAAACAGCAGGTTGATGCCAAAGTTACCAAAAAAGAGTTCGCGCTCTGGCTACTGGCATTAGGTGCGTTGTTGCTGCTGTTGTGCATGCCGTTAAATGAAAAAAGCACAATTTTTAGCACCAATTATACCTTGTCATTATTGCTGCCCCTGATGATGTGGGGAGCGATGCGCTATGGTTATAAGCTGATTTCGCTGCTCTGGGCGGTCGTGCTGATGATCAGCATCCACAGCTATCAAAATTACATTCCCATTTATCCTGGCTATACCACGCAGCTGACCATAACCTCCTCCAGTTATCTGGTATTCTCTTTTATTGTCAATTATATGGCTGTACTGGCAACCCGTCAGCGAGCGGTAGTCAGACGCATTCAGCGGCTTGCGTATGTGGACCCGGTGGTTCATTTGCCAAATGTTCGCGCCCTGAATCGCGCGTTGCGTGATGCCCCCTGGTCTGCGCTTTGTTATTTACGCATCCCCGGCATGGAAATGCTGGTTAAGAACTATGGCATCATGCTACGGATTCAATACAAGCAAAAACTTTCTCACTGGCTGTCACCATTGCTGGAACCGGGTGAAGATGTTTATCAGCTTTCGGGTAACGATCTCGCGCTGCGACTGAATACAGAAGCGCACCAGGAGCGCATTACCGCACTGGATAGCCATCTCAAGCAATTTCGTTTCTTTTGGGATGGAATGCCGATGCAACCGCAGATTGGCGTCAGTTACTGCTATGTGCGCTCGCCAGTGAATCATATCTACTTACTGCTGGGAGAGCTAAATACGGTCGCCGAACTTTCCATCGTGACCAACGCCCCGGAAAATATGCAGCGTCGCGGGGCAATGTATTTGCAACGCGAATTGAAAGATAAAGTCGCGATGATGAATCGGCTACAGCAGGCGCTGGAACACAACCATTTTTTCCTGATGGCCCAGCCGATTAACGGTATGCGTGGTGATGTCTACCATGAGATCCTTCTGCGCATGAAA
The DNA here is from genome assembly GCF_030295215.1 of Escherichia sp. KS167_9B. NCBI lineage: Bacteria > Pseudomonadati > Pseudomonadota > Gammaproteobacteria > Enterobacterales > Enterobacteriaceae > Escherichia > Escherichia sp. KS167_9B. The sequence continues at coordinate 3,022,856 of NZ_AP025754.1, read as the reverse complement.
GGTGATAATGATGAACTGATCAGCCCCGACAGCTTCTTGCCGGTCGCGCACGAATTTGGTTTATCGTCGAGTATCGACATGTGGGTCATTGAGCATACGCTGCAATTTATGGCTGAAAACAGAGCGAAGATGCCCGCTCACCGTTTTGCGATTAATCTGTCGCCAACCTCGGTATGTCAGGCTCGTTTTCCCGTTGAAGTCAGTCAACTGCTGGCTAAATATCAAATTGAAGCGTGGCAACTTATTTTTGAAGTCACCGAAAGTAATGCTCTGACCAATGTTAAGCAGGCGCAAATCACCTTGCAGCATCTTCAGGAATTAGGCTGCCAGATTGCGATTGATGATTTCGGCACCGGCTACGCCAGCTATGCGCGGCTTAAAAATGTGAATGCCGATCTCCTTAAAATTGACGGCAGTTTTATCCGCAATATTGTGTCAAATAGTCTGGATTACCAGATAGTGGCGTCGATTTGTCACCTGGCGCGAATGAAGAAAATGCTGGTAGTGGCAGAGTACGTTGAAAACGAAGAGATCCGCGAGGCGGTGCTTTCTTTAGGGATAGATTATATGCAGGGTTATCTTATTGGTAAGCCGCAACCGTTAATTGATACGCTGAATGAAATCGAACCCATTCGCGAAAGTGCCTGAACAGCGAGGGCCGACATTTCTTGTCGGCCCGCAAAGCATTAAGCGGCGATTTCTGGTGTACTTTCTTCTTCAATTTTCAATCGCCAGCCAGCCACGCCTTCCCAGTATTCTTGCTCCTTTTCCAGATCAAGCAGTACCAGTGCATTCTGACTAAACCAGTCATGCGGAAAACGCAATGTCCAGTGACTGTCATCGGTAATCAGCGTTAATGTTGGCGGTGTGGTGGTTGCCTGACGTTGATTGTTGAGCAAGACGCCAAGGCGCAATAGCTGAATCAGTGGCAGGAACTGTTTCTTCTTAAACAAGGTAAAGCGCGGCAGATCGTCGAGCTTAATCGCTTTACGGTGATAGCGCACCAGCGTCGCCATCATCAACTGCTGTTCCTGATTAAAACCCGGCAAGTCGCTGTTTTGCAGAATATAAGCGGAGTGGCGATGCAAACCGCTGTGGTTGATATTCAACCCGACCTCATGCAGCATGGCGGCCCATCGCAGTAGCGCTTCCAGTTGCGGATGCGCCAGCTTCGGTTGCTGCTCCCGCCACTGTTCGTACATTTGCATAGTGGTATCCAGCACCCGTCGGGCCTGTTCACTGTCGATGTGATACTGGTTAGCGAGACTACTGGCGGTGCGACTACGCACATCCTGATGACGGAAACGTCCTTCCATTTCATACAATACGCCTTCGCGTAACGCCCCGTCAGAAAGGCGCAGTTCACGGATGGCTAAAGCATCAAACACACCGCATAAAATCGCCAGTCCAGGAACGAAGACTGTTTTCCGTTCTTCGGAAAGACCCGGTAAACTCAGCGATGCGAAATTACGGTGACGTAAAACTTCTTTTACCAGTTTTTCCAGACGTTCCGGGGTAATTATCCCGTCTTTCTCGCCCATTTCCATTAACACTTCATGGGCGGCTTTTATGGTACCGGAAGCGCCCATTGCCACGTTCCAGCCCTGAATACGGAATTGCCAGGTTAAAGTTTCCAGTTTTTGTGCTGCTGCCATGCGAGCGCGCTGAAAATTCTCTTTATTGATGACCCCGCCCGGGAAATAGAGTTGGGCAAAGCTGACACAACCCATCCGGCGGCTTTCAACGAGAATCGGTTCGAAATTTTCACCAATCACCAGTTCCGTAGATCCGCCGCCAATATCAATAACCAGTTTGCGACCTTTTTCCGGCTGGGTATGTTCCACGCCCATGAAAATCAGACGGGCTTCTTCATTACCGGAAATAATTTCAATCGGGTAGGGAATGACCTTTTCCGCGCGTTTCAAAAAGTCAGTAGCATTCAACGCCTGACGCAGCGTATGGGTGCCAACAATACAAACGCTGGCAGGCGAAAATCCCTGCAGGCGTTCAGCAAACAACGATAGGCAGTTCAATCCGCGTGTGATTGCCTCTTCACTCAACATATTATCTGGCCCCAGACCGTCTGCCAGATGGACCCGCTGTTTCAGGCGACCAATAATCTGCATAGCGCCATCCACCACACGGGCAATAACCATGTGGAAACTGTTTGAACCAAGATCGACCGCAGCAAACTCCTGCGGACGAGGGGATTTGTCGTGTATTGGCATAGGGTTATTCAGGTTGTTCGAGGGATTTGATGTAATCGTAAATCGCCAACTGCGCCCGCACTTTGCGGCGGTTACCGCGGGGAACGTAGCGATTACTAAGTTCTTTATCGATATAACGCGCTTTGACCGTATCGCTGAATAAAATGTCGATGATGTCCAGTACTCGCTGCTTCAGGCGTGGATCGAGTAGTGGCGTCGCTACTTCAATACGATAATCAATATTGCGCGTCATCCAGTCGGCGGAAGAAAGATAAACCTTTTTATCGCCGCCATTTTCAAAAATATAAACCCGGTCATGTTCAAGGTAACGGTCAACAATACTGATAGCACGGATGTTATCACTAATGCCTTCCAGATTAGGGATCAGCGAACACATTCCACGAACCAGCAGATTCACCGGCACGCCGGAGCTGGAAGCCGCATACAGACGGTCGACCAGACCTTTATCGACAAGGTTATTTAGCTTCAGGGTGATACCGCTGGGCAGCCCCTGCTGCGCGTTGGCGATTTCGCGGTCCACCATTTCATACAACAGGCGGCGGGAGTTTTGCGGCGACACCATTAAATAATCAAATGTCACCGGACGGTATGGGTTTTCAATAAAGTTGAACACCCGCCGTACTTCGTTGGTGATGCGCGCATCAGCGGTCAGCAACGAATAGTCAGTATAAAGCCGCGCGGTTTTTTCGTTAAAGTTCCCGGTCCCGATGTGCGCGTAACGCACCACTTCACCGTTTTCTTTACGTGAAATCAGGAACAGCTTGGCGTGAATTTTGAGCCCCGGCGCAGAGAAGATAACGTGCACGCCTGCTTCGGTCAGGCGCTTCGCCCAGTGAATATTGGCTTCTTCGTCAAAACGCGCCTGTAGCTCAACCACCACGGTCACCTTTTTACCGTTGTGCGCGGCGTGGATCATCGAGTCGATGATGCGTGAATCTTTCGCCACGCGGTAAATGTTAATCTTAATCGCCAGTACGCTCGGATCGAACGAAGCCTGACGCAGCAGTTCCAGCACATGCTCAAAAGTGTGATAAGGATAATAGAGCAGCACATCACGTTCGCGAATGGCATCAAAACCGTTGCGGAACTGGGCTTTATCGAACCAAATATGGCGTAAACGCGGCAATGGTTTGTTCACCAGATTGGCTTTGCCGACGTTGGGGAAATTAATAAAGTCTTTAAAATTATGATAACGACCGCCGGGGACGATGGAGTCGTAGCGGGAAATAGTCAGTTTTTCGCGTAACACTTCAACCAGCGCATTGGGCATATCGCGCTGATAAACAAAACGCACCGGCTCAGCAGTTAAACGCTGCTTGAGACTGGAAGACATCAACTCCATCAGGCTGGCTTCCATCTCATGCACTAAATCGTATTCGGCATCGCGGGTCATCTTCATTGAATAGGCATTCAGCGCGTCATAATCAAAGAAGCCTTTGAAAATATCATCAAGGCAGTAACGCAGAATGTTATCCAGAAGAATCATCGGCTTGCGTCGACGCGGCGCTTCTGGTGGTAAATTCACAAATCGCGGCACTTTATCTGATGGGATCTCCAGCAGCGCGTAACGGATGGTATCGCCACGGATAATTTCCACCGCCAGATAGGTGTAATCATCTTTCAGGAACTGCACTAAGTCAGTGTCAGGATTGATTAAAATCGGCGTAATGTGCTGACGCAGATACTGCTTAAAATAATGACGCAGCCAGTTTTGTTGATTGACGGAGAGCTGGCGTTCATTAATCAGGAAGATCTGGTTGCGCGCCATCTCCAGCAACAGCTCGTTGTAGAGGCCGTCGAATTCCTGATCGGCTTTCAGTACCCGGGACTGAATTTTGCCCAGTAAATGGCGGGAATGAGAGTTGGAACCTTGTTCTTCGCTAATAATGATGCGTCGCTTCAGTTCAGCGAAGCGGACTTTATAGAACTCATCAAGGTTATTGGAATAGATCCCCAGGAAACGCATCCTTTCAATCAGCGGGTTAGATTTGTCCGCCGCTTCCTGAAGCACGCGTTCATTGAACGATAACCAACTGAGCTCTTTTTCGATGTATAGCTTTTCCTGACCCATTACCACTTTTACTCCGTTTTATTCACGGGACACTGCCTGGATATTATGGCGAGCAATATTGGCAGATGTCCAACTATGCCAGAAAAGGGGGAAAAAAACTGCTGGAGCTTGCGATTTACAGGTGAATTGAAAAACGCCAGCGGCAGAGCTGGCGCTTTAACTACGGGGGCATTACTCGTCGGCAGCGTAGCCCTGCGGCGGCAGACGTTGACCATCCAGCCACGCGGCGTTTTCGTGCATTTTCAGACGACCATCGGCAAACCAGCTAATCACCAGTGGATAAATAGCGTGTTCCTGGGTTTGCACGCGGGCGGTGATGTCATCCTCCGTATCACCAGCAAATACCGGGACTTTCGCCTGTAAAATAACCGGGCCACCGTCCAGTTCATCGGTGACGAAATGCACCGATGTACCGTGCTCTTCATCGCCATTTTCCAGCGCCTGACGATGGGTGTGTAATCCGGGATATTTCGGCAGCAGAGAAGGGTGAATGTTCAGCAAACGCCCGGCATAGTGGGAGACAAACGCCGGGCTGAGAATGCGCATAAAACCAGCCAGCACGACCACATCGGGTGCGTACATGTCGATTTCATGAATCAACTCCCGGTCATAGGCTTCACGACTGTCAAACGCGCCGGCGATGAGCGTATGCGTTGCAATACCCGCCTGGCGGGCGCGTTCAAGGCCGAACGCGTCGGCCTTATTGCTGAAAACTGCCCGTACGGTGCCTTTAATTTTATTGGTTTTGCAGGCGTCAATAATTGCCTGCAAATTACTTCCGTTGCCGGAAATAAGCACCACAATATTCATTATTCGATAACCACGCGTTGTTCGGAATCAGAGGCTTTGATGATACCGATTTTCCACGCGTTTTCACCGTTGGCATTGAGCAGGGCGAGGGCTTTGTCCACTTCCGGAGCAGGCAGGGCAATAATCATCCCGACGCCGCAGTTGAAGGTGCGATACATTTCATGGCGCTCAACGTTACCTGCCGTTTGCAGCCAGTTGAACACTTCCGGCCACTGCCAGGAAGATTCATCAATCACTGCCTGGGTATTATCTGGCAATACGCGCGGAATGTTTTCCCAGAAGCCGCCGCCGGTCAGGTGCGCAATAGCATGCACATCGACCTTTTCAATCAACTCCAGCACGGACTTCACGTAAATGCGGGTTGGTGCCAGCAGATGATCGGCTAATGGCTTACCATCAAGTTCGGTGGTTAACGGATCACAACCGCTGACTTCAAGAATTTTGCGCACCAGCGAATAGCCGTTCGAGTGCGGACCGCTGGAGCCGAGTGCAATCAGCACATCGCCATCGCTGACTTTAGAGCCGTCGATGATTTCTGATTTTTCTACCACGCCAACGCAGAATCCGGCGACATCGTAATCTTCACCATGATACATCCCCGGCATTTCTGCCGTTTCGCCACCCACAAGCGAACAGCCCGATTGCAGACAACCTTCAGCGATGCCGCTGATCACCGCTGAAGCGGTATCAACATCCAGTTTTCCGGTTGCGTAATAGTCGAGGAAAAAGAGGGGTTCTGCGCCTTGTACTACCAGATCGTTAACACACATGGCGACCAGATCGATACCAATGGTGTCGTGACGTTTTAAGTCCATCGCCAGACGCAGCTTGGTACCTACGCCGTCAGTGCCGGAAACCAGCACGGGTTCACGATATTTTTGCGGCAATGCACACAGCGCACCGAAGCCGCCCAGACCGCCCATCACTTCCGGACGACGCGTTTTCTTCACTACGCCTTTGATTCTTCCAACCAGAGCATTACCCGCGTCAATATCAACACCGGCATCTTTGTAGCTAAGAGAGGTTTTATCGGTCACTGCTTGGGTCCCCACGCGTTACTTGCGGTAGAAAAATAAAATTCGGCGCAATTCTAACAGGGAAAGCAAACGTTTGCGAGACTGCTTTACACAACCTTTTTGCACTTCATTTTCCCAAGCGCGCGGCGAAAGAATAGCTGCACTGTGGCAAAGAAGAGTTTTTGGATGGAATAATATTCTTTCATAACCACATGAATATAAAGTAACTTTATCTAAAACCGTTATCATTTTGACTCAAATCAACGAAAATAATATTGCCGCCTTGAAGAAAGGAGGTATAATCCGTCGATTTTTTTTGTGGCTGCCCCTCAAAGGAGAAAGAGTATGAAGATCGTGGAAGTCAAACACCCACTCGTCAAACACAAGCTGGGACTGATGCGTGAGCAAGATATCAGCACCAAGCGCTTTCGCGAACTCGCTTCCGAAGTGGGTAGCCTGCTGACTTACGAAGCGACCGCCGACCTCGAAACGGAAAAAGTAACTATCGAAGGCTGGAACGGCCCGGTAGAAATCGACCAGATCAAAGGTAAGAAAATTACCGTTGTGCCAATTCTGCGTGCGGGTCTGGGGATGATGGACGGTGTGCTGGAAAACGTTCCGAGCGCGCGCATTAGCGTCGTCGGTATGTACCGTAATGAAGAAACGCTGGAGCCGGTACCGTACTTCCAGAAACTGGTTTCTAACATCGATGAGCGTATGGCGCTGATCGTTGACCCAATGCTGGCAACCGGTGGTTCCGTTATCGCGACCATCGACCTGCTGAAAAAAGCGGGCTGCAGCAGCATCAAAGTTCTGGTGCTGGTAGCTGCGCCAGAAGGTATCGCAGCGCTGGAAAAAGCGCACCCGGACGTCGAACTGTATACTGCATCGATTGACCAGGGACTGAACGAGCACGGATACATTATTCCGGGCCTCGGCGATGCCGGTGACAAAATCTTTGGTACGAAATAAAGAATAAAAATAATTAAAGCCGACTTTAAGAGTCGGCTTTTTTTTGAGTAAAGCGCCTATAACACATAATACAGAGGATAATACTATGACGCGCCGTGCTATCGGGGTGAGTGAAAGACCGCCACTTTTACAGACAATCCCGCTTAGTTTGCAACATTTGTTCGCCATGTTTGGTGCAACCGTCCTGGTGCCCGTCTTATTTCATATTAACCCGGCGACTGTACTGTTATTTAACGGTATAGGAACGCTGCTGTATCTCTTCATCTGTAAAGGGAAAATCCCGGCTTATCTTGGTTCCAGCTTTGCCTTTATTTCACCGGTATTGTTACTGTTGCCGTTAGGGTATGAAGTCGCGCTGGGCGGCTTTATTATGTGCGGCGTGCTGTTCTGCCTGGTTTCTTTTATCGTGAAGAAAGCGGGGACCGGCTGGCTGGACGTGCTGTTTCCACCTGCGGCAATGGGCGCAATCGTTGCCGTCATCGGTCTGGAGTTGGCGGGCGTAGCTGCCGGTATGGCAGGTTTACTCCCGGCTGAAGGGCAAACGCCAGACTCCAAAACCATCATCATCTCCATTACCACGCTGGCAGTCACGGTTTTAGGTTCCGTGCTGTTTCGTGGTTTCCTGGCAATTATCCCGATTTTAATTGGCGTGCTGGTGGGCTACGCGCTCTCTTTCGCAATGGGAATTGTCGATACCACGCCGATTATTAATGCTCACTGGTTTGCGCTGCCAACTCTCTATACGCCGCGCTTCGAGTGGTTTGCCATTCTGACTATTCTGCCAGCGGCGTTAGTGGTTATTGCCGAACACGTAGGGCACCTGGTAGTAACGGCTAATATCGTCAAAAAAGATCTGCTGCGCGATCCAGGTCTGCACCGTTCGATGTTTGCTAACGGCTTGTCGACCGTGATCTCCGGCTTCTTTGGCTCCACGCCAAACACCACCTACGGGGAAAACATTGGCGTGATGGCGATCACCCGTGTTTACAGTACCTGGGTTATCGGCGGGGCGGCGATTTTCGCTATCCTGCTTTCCTGCGTCGGTAAACTGGCTGCTGCTATCCAGATGATCCCATTGCCGGTGATGGGCGGCGTTTCGCTGCTGCTTTATGGTGTTATCGGTGCTTCCGGTATTCGTGTTTTGATCGAATCGAAAGTGGATTACAACAAAGCACAGAACCTGATCCTGACTTCCGTGATTTTGATCATCGGTGTCAGTGGCGCGAAGGTAAACATCGGCGCGGCGGAGCTGAAAGGTATGGCGCTGGCGACCATCGTCGGTATCGGCTTAAGTTTGATCTTCAAACTGATTAGTGTGCTGCGACCTGAAGAAGTGGTGCTGGACGCAGAAGACGCGGATATAACAGACAAATAATGTACCGACCGGGCAGTGTTGCTGCCCGGTTCAAACATCATGGGATTCTGTGGTAAACTTCTCGCGATTTTGTGAAATCCTGGTTGAGGTATCTCTGAACACACCGGCACAGCTCTCTTTGCCACTTTATCTTCCTGACGACGAAACCTTTGCAAGTTTCTGGCCGGGGGATAACTCCTCTTTACTGGCCGCGCTGCAAAACGTGCTGCGTCAGGAACATAGCGGTTACATCTATCTCTGGGCACGCGAAGGCGCGGGGCGCAGCCATCTGCTGCACGCGGCTTGCGCGGAATTGTCGCAGCGTGGCGATGCGGTGGGCTATGTCCCGCTGGATAAACGCACCTGGTTTGTTCCGGAAGTGCTCGACGGTATGGAGCATTTGTCGCTGGTCTGTATCGACAACATTGAGTGTATTGCAGGCGATGAGTTGTGGGAGATGGCGATTTTCGATCTCTACAATCGAATTCTGGAATCGGGTAAAACACGGTTGTTAATCACCGGCGATCGTCCACCGCGGCAGTTGAATCTGGGATTACCGGATCTCGCGTCGCGACTCGACTGGGGGCAGATCTACAAATTGCAGCCTCTTTCTGATGAAGATAAGTTGCAGGCGCTACAGTTACGCGCGCGTTTGCGTGGTTTTGAACTGCCGGAAGATGTGGGGCGTTTCTTGCTGAAGCGGCTCGACAGAGAGATGCGCACGTTATTTATGACGTTGGATCAGTTGGATCGTGCGTCGATTACCGCGCAACGTAAGCTGACCATTCCGTTTGTGAAAGAAATTCTGAAACTGTAGACAAGACGTTTATTGTCGGATATGCACCCATAGTATTCGTCGGCCGGATAAGACGCGGCAAGCGTCGCATCCGGCAATGTGCTTCAACTAGCGATGGAGCACTTATTAACCCACGATTTCCAGCACCTGCTCCGGTGGACGACCAATTCGCGCTTTGCCATTCGCGACCACAATCGGGCGCTCCATTAGCTTCGGATTATCCACCATTGCCTGAATCAGCGCCTCTTCGCTAAGCGAACTGTCAGCCAGGTTCAGTTCTTTATAAAGATCCTCTTTCTGGCGCATCAATTCACGAGCGCTATTCATTCCCAGCATTTTCAGCAAATCGCGCAGCGTTGCCGCATCGGCGGGTGTCTCAAGGTAGAGCACCACTTCTGGCTCCACGCCGTTTTCTTTCAGCAGGTTCAGCGTTTCCCGGCTCTTTGAACAGCGTGGGTTATGGTAGATTTTTACCTGTTTGGTCATTGTTCTTCCTTTAATGCGAATTACATCTTGGTATAAGGCTTAAAGCGTTCTTGCAGCTGGCGCAACTGGTCGATGCGCGCATCGTAACGCGCTTGTTGCAGGCTGCCTAATTTCACCTGAGAACTGGCGCTACTCAACAAGGAAATGGCCTGATCGAGTCGCCCGGCGAGCGCATAACCTTCTGCTCGCGCAGCCAGTTCCTGATCGCGGTTATTTAGTGCGGCTTCCGCCTGTGCCAGTAAATCCCAGCCGTTGCTGTCATCTTTATTGTTAAAAGTGTAGCGATTCAGAATATTGGCCGCTTCCTGTGGTTGCCCCCCTTGCAGATAAGCGTTCGCCAGGTTGAGCTGCAACACCGGATTGGTGCGCAAATCGCGGGCATTTTTCAGGCGATTGATAGCGTCATTGGCTTTGTTTTGCCCAAGATCGATATCGGTAGCCAGATCGAGATACCATGCGTTGCCAGGTTCTGCCGCCAGTAACGGTTGCAGCGTTTTACGCGCTTCGTCGTATTTATTGGCTTCCATCGCCTGTAAAGCACGACCATATTGCGCCGCTCGTTGCTGACGAACGTTTCCTTTCGCCCATTCATCCAGCAAATCACTGGTGAGCTGATTACGTCCGGAATTATACATCCCCAGTGTGCGCGCTTTCGCCAGATAGAAATCCTCCGACGACTGCACCACCATCGGGCGCATCTGATTAGCACGGTTGCGGGCATCTGCCAGACGACTTTCCGGCAACGGGTGAGTCAATAAAATTTCCGGCGGACGCGAGGAGTAACGCGCCTGATCGAGCAATTTTTCGAGGAAGGTTGGCATCGCCTGCGGATCGAATCCTGAGCGTTGCAGCACCTGAATACCAATGCGGTCCGCTTCCTGTTCATTTTGCTGGGTGAAACTGATCATACCCTGGCGCGTTCCCGCCAGCGTACCGGTTAGCGCCGCCATCCCTGCTTGTGGACTGGCCATCGCCAGTAAAATAGAACCTAATGCCCCGACCCAGGTCAGTGGTGCGCTGCGCTGCTGATCTTCCATCGCTCGCGCCAGGTGACGTTGGGTGACGTGGGAGATTTCGTGCGCCATAACTGAAGCCAGTTGACTTTCGTTATCGGAATAACGGAACAGGGCAGAGTGCAGCACCACGTTGCCGCCAAAGAAAGCAAAGGCGTTAATTTCGTCGTTGTTGATCAGAAAGAAATGAAACGGTGTCTTAACCGAATTGGCATGCGAAACCAGACGCATCCCCAGCGAATTAATATATTGCGTTAACAGCGGGTCATTAATTAACGGCGCGCTGCCGCGTAGCTGGCGGACATAATAGTCGCCCATCTGCATTTCCTGGCCAATGGAAAGCGTGCTTCCTGCGGAGGTTCCCATATCCGGCAAGGTGTCTGCGCTGTCGGCAAACGCCGGGGCTACCTGACCAATGGTCATAGCAGCAATGAGGGTTGCAACCAGGTTTTTTTTCAACTGCCTGAACATAACCTCTATCCTGTATTTCTGAAGATAGTCATTTGACCGATACTGTGAAATATCGTTCCCACCGCGCCGCCTTTGAGTGTAACGGCGAAGATTAGCCCACTCAAATGACTTTTCAGTTTCCTGAATCCGTCATAAAAAGCGAAGTCTTTTTTGTGACATTTCGATACAATCGCGGATCGCAATCCCGCTCTTGAGGTTCAGGGAAGGTCTTTATGCTCGAAATGTTGATGCAATGGTATCGCCGCCGTTTTAGCGACCCGGAAGCGATTGCCTTGCTGGTTATTTTAGTTGCCGGATTTGGCATTATTTTTTTCTTTAGTGGCCTGCTTGCTCCGCTGTTGGTGGCTATTGTGCTGGCCTATTTGCTGGAATGGCCAACCGTGCGCCTGCAATCTATTGGCTGCTCCCGCCGCTGGGCGACGTCGATTGTATTGGTGGTTTTCGTCGGTATATTGCTATTGATGGCGTTCGTGGTACTGCCTATCGCCTGGCAGCAGGGCATCTACTTAATTCGCGATATGCCGGGGATGCTCAATAAGCTTTCTGACTTTGCCGCCACGTTGCCGCGCCGCTATCCGGCGTTAATGGATGCGGGCATTATTGATGCAATGGCCGAAAATATGCGCAGTCGGATGCTGACCATGGGCGATTCGGTGGTGAAAATTTCCCTCGCCTCGCTGGTCGGTTTGCTGACCATTGCCGTCTATCTGGTGCTGGTACCATTGATGGTCTTCTTCCTGCTGAAAGACAAAGAGCAGATGCTGAACGCCGTTCGTCGGGTGCTGCCACGTAACCGTGGACTGGCAGGACAGGTATGGAAGGAGATGAATCAACAAATCACCAACTATATCCGCGGCAAAGTGCTGGAGATGATCGTGGTGGGGATCGCCACCTGGCTGGGATTCTTACTCTTCGGGCTGAACTATTCGCTGCTGCTGGCGGTGCTGGTCGGCTTCTCGGTACTTATTCCGTACATTGGTGCATTTGTGGTGACCATTCCGGTGGTTGGCGTGGCGCTATTCCAGTTTGGTGCTGGCACGGAATTCTGGAGCTGCTTCGCGGTGTATCTGATCATTCAGGCGCTGGACGGCAACCTGTTAGTACCTGTGTTGTTCTCCGAAGCGGTTAACCTGCATCCGCTGGTCATTATTTTATCAGTAGTGATCTTCGGTGGTTTGTGGGGATTCTGGGGCGTATTCTTCGCCATTCCATTGGCGACGCTGATCAAAGCCGTGATTCACGCCTGGCCCGATGGTCAAATCGCGCAAGACTAATCTTCAGCCCGACGAACTGTTTCGCCGGGCTGATTTTTAGGGTTCCTGACGTAAATAAATAGCCCGATAACAAATACTCACCAGCACTGCACCGCCGATAATATTACCCAGCATCACCGGGAGCAGATTGGCGGTAATAAAATGGCTGACCGTCAGTGCCTGAAAATTGTCTGCGCTACTGTGCGCCAGTTGCCAGAAGGAGGTAGGGGCGAAATGGCGAATGGCAATGGCGAACGGAATCACAAACAAATTGGCGATACAGTGCTCAAAGCCACTGGCGACAAACAGGGTGATGGGCAAAATCATGGCGACGATTTTGTCGCATAATGAACGTCCGCAATAACTCATCCACAGCGCCAGACAAACCATCAGATTGCACATAATGCCGAGGCTGACAGATTCAGTAAATGTATGATGCATTTTGCCCTCGGCGCAGTGTAAAACCGCGACTCCCCACATCGCGTTTTCACTCATCACCAGCCCGGAAAACCAGATTAACAAACTGAAACAGGCAATACCTGCCAGATTACCGCAGGCCACCAGAAGTGCATTAATCAGCCATGTTCGCAAGCTAATAACGCCCCGACTTTTTGCCATCACCGTCATTACCGACGAGGTGAACAGGCTGGTGCCGCAAACCGCCAGCAAAATAAAGCCGAGTGTAAAGCAAAGGCCACCCACCAGATGGGTTAATGCCTGTGAAGACGGGGCATCGGCGATAACGGTAAGGTAAAAAGTAAATCCGATCGCCATAAACACGCCTGCGGACATCGCCATTAAAAAGACCGACACTTTGCTGCGGACAATTTTATGGGCGGCAATCCGTTCAGCGATTGCCGCTTTTCTGGCGCTCAACTGCAAGTCGAAAGAGAGTTTGTTTCTCATGCATACTCCTGCAAAAACAGATTACAACACCTCGCGAACCGAGATCCCCAGCCGCTGCATTCGTGATAGCAGCGTGGTGCGCTTCATCCCTAATCGCGTCGCCGCGCCACGGGGCCCGGCAACAATGCCATTGGTTTCTCGCAATACCTGAACAATGCGCTGACGTTCTTCTTCGTCATTCTCTGGCGTCGTCGGGTGCAGTAACTGCGCCATTGAACTGCGAAGCGCCGAATTTTCATTTAACGTCGGCAGTAAACGGCTTTGGCGGACATTAAGATGTAAATTCAGACTGTTACCGCGAGTCAGTAATACCGCTCGCTCAATCACGTTTTCCAGCTCGCGCACGTTGCCCGGCCAGTCCCACGACATCAACTGGCGTAGCGCTTCTGTTGGAATGGCATCAATTGTGCGATTCATATGGCGCGCCATTTTTTGTGTAAAATGTTTTGCTAAAAGAGGGATATCTTCCGGACGGTCGCGTAGCGGCGGCAATTCCAGTGGAAAGACGTTAAGTCGATAAAAGAGATCGCTGCGAAACTGGCGATCTTCTACCATTTGCCACAAATCACGGTTGGTGGCGGCAATGACTCTGACATTCACCGGGATCGTTCTACTCCCACCGAGACGCTCAATTTCCCGCTCCTGTAATACGCGTAGCAGTTTGGGCTGAAGTTCTAACGGCAGATCGCCAATTTCATCGAGAAATAACGTGCCGCCATCGGCAATTTCAAAACGACCACGATGAGTGTTAATCGCGCCAGTAAATGCCCCTTTGTCGTGACCGAATAACTCACTTTCCAGAAGACTGGCGGGGATAGCGGCGCAGTTGATTTTGACCAGCGGCTTGTCGCGTCGCGGGCTCAGTTGATGGATCGCCCTGGCGATCACCTCTTTGCCGGTTCCGGTTTCACCACAAATCAACACCGTACTGTCGCTCTTCGCCACAATATCTACCTGCTGGAGTAAATCTTCCATTGCCTGGCTTTGGTAGATAATGTCACCGACGCCCAGATTCGAAAGGAGCTGCTCGCTAAGCTGGTGATTTTCTTGCTGTAAGCTTTCCTGCAAATCGGTCATGCTACGCCAGGCATCGGCATTGCCAACGGCAATAGCGATGCGATCGGCAATATGTTGTAGTAGCTGGCAGTTTTCCTCACTAAAGAGAGTGGGAGAGGTATGCGCCAGCAACAATGCACCCGGTGTATGGTTGCCAAAGGTGAGCGGTATAAGGAGCGCAGATTCGCAGCCGTTAGATGCAAGTAAGTGTAATAACGGGTCGCGTTGCCAGAGAAACAGATCGTCTGCACGGTGCGTCAAGGTCGGTTGTCGGGTTTGTAGCGTTTGTGTCAGCAATACACTTTCGCCAGGCATACAGCGTGGCAGACACGCACAATGTGAGGCAGAAAGATCGCTGCACCACAGGCTGAACTTCTCGTTCTTTCGATGATCGCCCAGTACCATACTGACTGAAGCCAGACCGAAAAAATGATGGATCTCACGAGCGACGTCAGCGATCAGATCGTCGAGATCAAGATGTGACAACACTGCATTAGTGATATCCACCAGTACCCGATGATGATCGCGATCTTTCTCCAGCAAACGCAGCGCCACCTGCTGTTCTTCATCATTGAGCCATGATTGCAGAACCGGAGTGATTATGTGTGCCAGCCAGTTAAACAGTGTGCAATCCAGGGGAGTAAAACGACTGCCGTGGGTGCGAATAAAGCGTAGCTCCGCCATTCCACTACTGCCGAGAAGGACGGCGTGGCGCGAATAATCGACCATCTCGCCCTGATACTCTGTTGTTGCCGTCACATCGCTGCCATCATCATGGTAGCGGTAATAGAAGTTGCTTTTGAGAACATGCAGTTCAATAAGTTGTACCGGGCTGAACGGCGGCGGCAGCGGGATGAAGGCGCGTAATAAAGACGCCTTGCCGTGTTTCTGCGCTAACCGCTCCGCGAGCATTCCGTTTACCGCTTCAATTGTTATTCCTTGTGGCGGGGCAAACATCGCCTCGTCTGACATAGCCATCAACAGTCCTTATTAATGAGAAATCCTTCTCACGCAATTTTTCTGGCCATCAGATAGATGGCCGGTTCCTGCACAATTTCATCCAACAGATGAATGAATTGAATGCTACGCGCCTGCCACACAGACGTCGCGTCATCTGCTAGTGGCGCGAATGCCCTGGTCAACAGGGCGGTGTGGCTGGCGTCAATAACAATCTCACCAAAGGTCATCACCCCCAGCATCTTACGTCGGGCTTGCTCCTCTTCGACCTGTGCAAGCCAATCTTCGTATTCCGTCTGTGGGCAGCGGAAGGCGACATTCAGACAATCAATCACGCCAACGTGATGACCGATAGCCAACGAGTAATACATTACCTGGGAGCTGTGTTCCGGCATCTCGTCGCTACTGGCGATAAATTTTTTTCGCAGCGTCCAGAAAACAATTTCCCCGCACTCCTCAGCCATGTAACCCCCGGAGAACGCGAAAGAGTTGCTGAACGATACTATTGAGACGCGGATCGTCGGCTTCGCGCAACCAGGTGTTAACCCGATTTCCTGTAGGATCGTCGCTTAAATGGCGCAGGAGCCGATCGCAAATTTCTCGCCCCTGACGATAGCCCGCCAGCCGCCTCGCTTCTCGCTCAATGGCAATACGCTGTGATGGCGGGATCTGCGGCCACAGCGGTTGCATGGTCACCCCGGTGGGATCGCGATAATCCACCGCGTGAATCTTCTGTTGTAGCAAACCGAGCGCCACGGCGAAACCGTGAATGGTGGCGGCCGGTGTTGGCGGACAGCCGGGGATCCAAACATCAATGGGGACAATGGTGTCGCTGCCGCCCCAGACGCTGTAGAGATCGTGGAAAATACCGCCGCCGACACCGCACGCGCCGTAGGAAACACAGATTTTATGATCGGGGGCAGACTCATATGCCCGAAGTGCAGGCATACGCATCGCCCGGGTGACTGCGCCAGTAAATAACAAAATATCGGCGTGACGCGGTGATGAAACAACCTTAATGCCAAAACGTTCTGCGTCGAATACTGGTGTGATGGCGGCAAAAATTTCGATTTCGCAGGCGTTGCAGCCGCCGCAATCGACGCGATAAACGTAGGCCGAGCGACGGATATCCTGTAACAAATGCTGCTTCATCTTTTGCGTTTGTTCGTCCAGCGTGATGGGCTGGCTGACATGTTGCGTAAGCACTGGACTCATAGCTGCTCCTTAGCCACCCGGGGTTCATCTGTGTCGTCGTTGATCAGCGTCGCGCGTTGTTTGCATTCCGGGCAGACGCTCGCTTGCGCCCACAACATTTCGCGGTTTTGTGGTGCATTTTGTTGCTGTGCCAACAGTTCTGCAGCCAGTGCGACGGTTTTTTGCGGGGCAAACGGGCGTTCGCAACGGCTGCAACGTTGTAGATGGAACGTCGCGCGGGTATAGAGATCGGCTTTATTGGTGACGGTCAGTTCAAAGTTATTGGTAAGCTGAATGGCTCTGGTCGGGCACACTTCTTCACAACGTCCGCAGTAAATACAACGCCCCAGATAGAGCTGCCAGGTGCGCGTATTTTGCTGGTCGTCGGTCTGGATAGTCAGCGCATTTGCCGGACAAGCACAGGCGCAGGCACCGCAGGCAATACATTGGCTGGGCATCAGGTCCGGTTTCCCGCGAAAGCCTGGGCTGACCTCCAGTGGCGCGAAGGGATATTTCACCGTCGCGGTTCCGGCGCGCATAATAGTTTTCAGTAACTTCAGCATTTTCTGTCCTTACTTCAGCGGCGAACGGTTACGATCAATGCCGTAGCGTTCGCTCTCTTTATACGGCACGGTTTTTGACTGGCGCTTGCGCACATCAACCAGCGTCACACGGTCGGTACAGGAGTAGCAGGGATCAAGGCTACCGATAATCAGCGGTGCGTCAGAAACGGTATTGCCGCGCAGCATGTAACGCAGCACTGGCCAGTTGGCGTAGGTGGCGGCACGACAGCGCCAGCGGAACAATTTTTGGTTATCACCGAGCATGCTCCAGTGCACGTCTTCACCGCGTGGCGCTTCAACAAAGCCCAGCGCGAATGCGTGAGGTTTATAGCTAAAGCCTTCGGTCAGCAGTGGGGTATCCGGCATGTTGTCGAGGGCAAATTCCAGCATTGCCAGCGAATCAAACGTCTCTTTGACACGGACCATCACGCGGGAGAAGACATCGCCGCCGGTAAAGGTAAACAGCGTTTTTGGAATATTGCCGTAGTCGGCGTAGGGGTGATCAAAGCGCAAATCACGGGCAAAACCACTGCCACGGATCAGCGGCCCTACGGGGCTATAATCACGGGCGATTTGTCGGTCGAGAATGCCAATGCCCTGAGTGCGTTGTTCCATATTCGGCGTGGCAAGCAGCATCTCTACCAGCTCCGACACGTCGGCGCGCATCTCGCGCACCAGTTTCATCGTTTGCAGACGTTGCTCTTTGAGAATATCGCGGCGAACACCACCAATCAGATTCAGACCGTAGGTTTTACGCGACCCGGTCAGCAATTCCGCCATCGTCATCGACTTTTCCCGCACGCGGAAAAATTGCATAAAACCGGTATCAAAACCAACAAAATGGCAGGAGAGGCCAAGATTGAGCAAATGACTGTGCAGCCGTTCGACTTCCAGCAGAATCGAACGAATGGTATGCGCTCGTTGTGGCACCTCAATCCCCAGTGCATTTTCAACCGAGTTGGTATAGGCCACACTGTGGGCAAAACCGCAAATCCCGCACACGCGGTCCGACAAGAAGGTCACTTCGTTGTAGCCCATCCGCGTTTCTGCCAGTTTCTCCATGCCGCGATGGACATAAAACAGGCGGTAATCAGCATCGACAATTTGCTCGCCATCCACAAACAAGCGGAAGTGACCTGGTTCATCGGAGGTGATATGCAGCGGGCCAACAGGGATCACCCGCGCATCGCTGTTGCCCTCGTTGATAAACGGATACGTTTCGGTATCAGTCGTCGGTTCAGGGCGCAGTCGATAATCCATCGCGTCTTTGCGCAGCGGATGCATATCTTCCGGCCAGTCATCGGGCAACACCAGGCGACGCTGATCCGGCAGGCCAACCGGAATCAGCCCGTACATATCGCGAATTTCTCGCTCGCCCCAGACCGCGGCAGGGACGCGCGGTGTGACTGACGGAAACTCCCGACTGTCGGCATCGACCAGTGCCTTCACCACGATCCAGCATTTTTCGGCCCCTTCCATTGAAAGGGCATAATAAACCGCGTAATGACCGTTAAGTGTCCGCTCGTCGTTGCCAAACAGGACCGGAAGCCAGCCATCATGTTGATAATAAAGATAATGTACAACGTCAGGCAGCAGATTTATTTTCACCGTAATGGTGACCTGTTCAGGCGTTTGTCGCTCTTCATCCAGCACCGCGCCGGGGAACTGCGTTTTCAGGGCGGCGAGAATCGCTTCGCCACGATTTGACGATGAATTAACGTTCACTGTGTTTCTCCGAAACAGATGCGGTGCCTGAAGGCAAAAAATCATGCCAGGTGCTACGTTGTGCAGGCAGGTCGTGCGTCCCTGAGAGGACTATAGTGGAAGCGCCCGCCAGGATCCTGATGACAGGTTGTGGAATATGCGTTCCCATCGCCAGCATCATGACCAGCAGAATCACCATTGGCGAGGTGGTCAACCAGCCAAGTTCACCCCGGTTAACGGCCTGCGGCGGTTTCGCCATTAATACCCGCGCAGCCATCCGTACCAGGCCCGCCAGCACCAGCGTTAACAGCAATAACAGCAGGACGATAATCAACAGGTGATTACGAGCCAGTCCGGCGGTAACGGTCATAAATTCGCTAAGAAAAATGTTGAAGGGCGGCATCCCGGCCAGCGCCAGCGCACCGCCGCCAAACAGCACGGCGGTAAATGGCATGATTTTGAGCATTCCGCAGACGACGTTGAGATCGCGCGTGCCGTACTTGAGCAGTACATTGCCGGAACCGCAGAACAGCAGCGTTTTTGCCAGACTGTGGTTTAAGGTGTGCAGCAGCGCAGCAAAAATTCCCAGCGGCCCGCCAATGCCTAGCGCCACCGCGACCAGTCCCATGTTCTCCACGCTGGAGTACGCCAGCAGACGCTTAATGTCCCGCTGTACCAGAATGAAAAATGCCGCCACGGCAACCGACAACATGCCGAAGATGAGCAACAACCGGTTGGGGAAATCGCTGCCGATGGCCTGGCAAATAATGATGTAATAGCGAATCAGCACCAACAGCGCGCAGTTCAGCAATACGGCGGAGAGCAGGGCGCTGACCGGACTCGGCGCTTCACTGTGAGCATCCGGCAGCCAGGCGTGCATGGGAAATAGCCCGGTTTTGGTGCCAAAGCCAATTAGCACAAACACAAAGGCCAACAGCATTAATGTTGGGTCAAGCAAGGACGATTGCTTAAGAACCTCGCTCCAGAATATCGCCATTTCTGCCTGCGGCATAACGCTGGCGGCGTTGGCGTATACCAGCACGGTACCGAACAGACCAAAAGCGACACCAACAGTACAAATAATGATGTACTTCCATGCAGCTTCCAGAGATGAACGCTGACCGTAAATGCCTACCAGAAACGCCGAGCTTAAGGTGGTGGCTTCGATTGCCGCCCACATCACAATCAGGTTATTGCTGGTAACAACCAGCAGCATGGTGAACAAAAACAGATGGAAGAAACCGTAGTAATCGCACAGCGTAACGGGTGAAAGCTCGCCGTGAGCCACTTCATGACGCATGTAGCCAATCGAGTAAACACCGGTGAGAAAGCCAATCACACCAAGAATGGCGAGGAACAAACCGCCCAGACCATCAATATGAAGCCACAGTCCCGCAGCGAATATTTCTCCCGCATCAGCGGCAGTTTGGACCACCCACAGTGCCAGAATCAGCAGCAGTGTGATCCCTAAGCTATGTAGTACTGTCACCGTGCGAGTCGCAGAGTATCCCCGTTTCCGGCAGGCAAAACAGAGCAGCGAAAAAAGCAGCGGCGTGAGCAGGAGTAAAGCGAACATCACAGAATAACTCATCTCATTATCCCTTCAGCGCGGTCAAGTTGTTCACGTCCAGCGTGCCGTGGGTACGCCATATTTTTCTTGCCAGTAACACCATCACAATGACGGCGAAGATGGCGTCGGTAGCGATACCAATTTCCACCAGTTCCGGTGCACGCCAGGCAAGAAGCGCCAGCACCAGATGGGAGCCGTTTTCCATCAGGCAGTAACCAAAAATTTGCCGCAGGATATTGCGCTGGCTGACAATGCACAGCAGGCCAAGCAGAAAATGACCTAACGCCACCGCCAGCGCCGGTTTCAGCCCGGTAGCCATCGGTAGCTTCACGGGCTGAACGACAAATGTGCAAAGCAGGACAATTAATGCCGCGAGCAATGCCATCATTGCCGGACCGAATAACGCTTTTTCCGGGAGGTTCTGGGGAATATTTCGTGCAGCGTAAATCATGATTAACGGTACCATCAGTACTTTGGTGATAAAGGCGCTGGCGGACCAGATCAGCAGTTGCTCTGCGGCGAACAGGCACGAGAGGGTGGCGAAAATAGACACCAGCACCAGCGACTGGCAGGCGTAAAATCCGCATGACAGGCGATAGCTTTTGACACTAATCACAAACAGCGATGTCAGCATCATCAGTCCCGCCAGATTATTTACGATCATAGAACCGGTCATTCATCATCTCCTTACTGCAACCAGGTCGCGGCGAATACGCTGGAAATCAGCGACATCACAATTAGTACAATCAACACCAGGCGCATTGATCCTGGCAGCGGTGCGGCAGCGGCGACGGCTTCGCTCGGTTTGCCAGGCACGACGCGACCAAACCAGCGAATAAACCAGGCGAAACTGGCGACCGATTCAATCATCAGCAGAATCATGGCGGGCAGCAGGATCCAGTACTCCACTGACAACGAAAAACCGGCAGCAAACAGTGGGAATTTACTGAAGAAGCCGTTGAACGGCGGCACGCCAGTAATCGCCAGCGCGGCCACGCAGAAACCCACGCCTGGCAACGGCAGGGTGTGCAATACGCCACGCAGGCGCGGCAACAAGCGCGTGCCGCAGCTGTAACTCAGCGCACCTGCTACAAGGAAAAACAGGCTTTTAGCGAACGCGTGGTTGACGATGTAGGCGATGCTGCCCTCCAGTGCCAGCCGCGAGCCGAAGATGGAGAGCGACAAGCCGAAGAACATCCAGCCAAGTTGAGTGATGGTCGACCAGGCCAGCAACCGCTTCATATCCTGCTGCGGCAAATACATCAGGAAGCCGTAAAGAATGGTGACCAGTGCCATGACCATGCCAATGCCGCCAATCACATGCGGGATATTGCCGCCGTCGATAATGGCGCGGGCAAAAATGTAAACGCCCACTTTCACCATCGATGCGGCGTGGAGATAGGCGCTGATCGGTGTTGGCGCTTCCATTGCATCCGGTAGCCACGCTTGCATCGGTAGCTGGGCCGATTTTCCCCACGCGGCAAACAGGATGCCGCCATAAACCAGATAACGTGCGTCGCCGTGTAACTCGCTCATCGCGCTAAGCGCAAACGTTCCGGTCTGCAAAAACAGCGTGGCGGCGGCAAGATACAACCCCAGCGAACCGATATGAGTGATAAGTAACGCTTTTAGTGCTGAACGTTGCGCTTTATCGCTCTGGTAATAACTGATCAACGCCCAGGAGCAGCCGCCCGTAATTTCAAAAAACAACAACTGACCGAGCAGCGTCGAGGAGAGTACCAGTCCCGCCATCGCGCCGATAAAAACCAGCAAAAATGCGTAATAACGATTCGTGCCGTTATGCGGGTGTTCGCGATTTTTATCCGTCAGATAACCCGTGGAGTAGATCGTGACCAGCAAACCGAGGAACACCACCACAAACAGAATCAGCGTACTCACGCGATCAATGACCAGGCCAAACAACGCCACATCCCCCACGTTGACCAACGTCAACGTGACGGCAACTTTATCGGCCTGATAAAACGCGGAGATCAGCGACAACATGCACAGCGTGGTCAGCGCGGCGAACAAAATCCCCCATTCGGCGGCCCGACGTTGTGGCGAAAACGAAACGACCAGTGCGCCGATAAAAGGCAGCAATAACGTCGTCAGAGCAAGATTTTCCATATTCCGTCAGTGCTCCTTACAGACCGGTTAACCAGAAGACCCAGGCAAGCGCAGCAAGGCTGAAGCCAAGCCAGGTCACATGGTGAATGAGTAAAAAACGCCCGCGTGCCAGCGTGTTTTCTGCGATAGAGGCCAGAACAAAAATCAGCAAAACCTTGAGCAGCGTAACGACAAGTGAAGTCAGCAGGCAGGTGAGAGAAAGCTCTTGCGCGCGCCCAAAGGGCAGAAACAGGGCCACAAACAGTGCTGCCATCACGACCTGTTTCAGCCCCAGCCCCCATTTCGCCAACGCCAGCCCGGCACCGGAATATTCGGTCAGCGGGCCTTCCTGTAATTCCTGTTCTGCTTCAGCAACATCAAAGGGAATTTTTCCCATCTCAATGAAGCAGGCAAAACCACAGGCCAGTAACGCCAGTACGGTGGTTAGCGGCGAGTTCCAGCCCGTCGCCAGCGTCTTGCTGATCATCTCGATATGCGTGGAATCCGCTATCAGCGCCAATACCAGCAGTGAGAGAATGAGCATGGGTTCGACCAGAATGCCGAGCGTCAACTCGCGACTGGCACCGACACCCGCAAACGGACTTCCGGTATCCAGCCCGGAAAGAGCAAAGAAAAAACGAAACAGGGCAAGAAGATAGATAAGGGTGATCAGATCGCCGCCGCCCGTAAAAGGGGAAACAGTAATAAATAGTGGTAGGGCCATCGCCAGCACCAGCATGCTGCTGATTAATACCCACGGCATCAGGCGGAACATCAGACCTGAAGATGTCGGCGCAACTTCCTGGCGTTTAAACAGTTTGTGGATATCGCGATAATCCTGCCAGATCCCCGGTCCGCGACGGGAGTGCATACGCGCGCGTATCTGCCGGGAAATCCCCGTAAAAAGCGGGGTTAGCGCCAGCAGAATCACGGCCTGTGCTAACGCAAAAATGATCAGATATCCGTCGCAAAGAGTTTGTCTCATGGTGATTTCCTTAGACGGCAATAGCGATTAGCAGCACAACCAGTGCGGCGACCACATACAGGCAATAGAGACGAAAGTCGCCGCTTTGCAGATGCTGTATTTCTTTGGCCAGCCGTTGGGTGGCGCTCACGATGGGGCGGATCACCCGCTCATCCCAAAAGGGTTCTGTGCTCTGAGCCCTGGCGGTGATGTGCGCGAGACCTTTGTTCAGCCTCAGCGTAGGGTCGAGCTGTTGTCGTAGACGAAATAGCGCAGAAAAGACCACACGCAGCGGCTGCATCACGCCATTGCCTGACGGGGCCATCGCATTTTCCCAGCCGTAGCCGCATGCCCAGGCATCTCCTGTGCGACGAAACGCTGCGCGGCGCGAACGACACCACAGCCAGTAAAGGCCAGGCAGCAAAGGCATCGCCAGTAGTAACAGCAACAGTAATGAGGGAGTGACCCGTGTATGAAACGTGCCGGGTACAAGTGCCATTCCGCTGGCGACAGTGACGGAAGGGGTATTGGTAAACGCATGGGCAATGTGCATTATCTTCGGTGCCAGCCAACTGGCACTAAGCGCAATGAATACGCAGAGTGCCGCGAGCAGTAGCATGGCGACGATCATCGTATTTGGCACTTCCTGTGCCTCTTCAGCGTGTGTACTGCGCGGCGCACCACAGAAAGTAATGCCGTACATTTTGACGAAGCACATTACTGCCAGCCCACCAGTGACTGCCAGCATCACCATAGCAATAGGACCCGCAAGTTGTAGCGCTACGGCTTCCACACGACTTAGTGAGAACAGCGACTGCCAGGTGTACCATTCGCTGATAAAACCATTCAGCGGAGGAATGGCTGATATCGCGAGGCAACCAATCAGGCATGCTGCGGCTGTCCACGGCATCCGTTTTGCCAGTGCCCCCATTTTTTCCATGTCGTGGGTATGCAAACGCGAAATAATCGCACCCGCGCCGAGAAATAGCAGCCCTTTGAACAGCGCATGGTTGAGCAGATGAAACAGTGCGCCGAGCAGTCCAACCACGGTGAGCAGCGGGTCGTGCAGTGACAGACCGACCATGGACACACCGACCGCCAGCAAAATAATGCCGACGTTTTCGACGGTACTCCAGGCCAGCAGCCGTTTGATATCCTGTTCCGCCAGCGCATACAGCACGCCCAGGAGCGCGGAGATTGCGCCGATCGCCATCACCAGAATGCCCCACCACAGCGGCAAACCCGTTTGCGCCAGCAGATCCATCGCCACTTTCAGGATGCCGAAAATACCGATTTTGACCATTACGCCAGACATCAACGCCGAAGCGTGCGATGGTGCGGCAGGATGAGCGCGCGGCAACCAGCTGTGCAACGGCATCATCCCGGCTTTCGCGCCAAAACCGAAGAAGGCCAGCAGGAACACCGCCGACGCCAGCCCCGGAGAAAGTGAAAGCGTGCGGAAACTGGCAAAATCGAGGTTGCCGCTTTCGCGCCACATCAGCAAGAAGGCAATCATAATCAGCACCGATCCGGCGTGGGCGATAAAAAAGTAGAGCATGCCAGCGTTGATTGACGTTTTATCCTGCCTGGCAATGACCAGAAACCAGGAAGACAGCGACATCATTTCAAACAACACGATGAACCAAAAAGCGTTGTCCATCACCAGCAGGGCAACCATCGATGCGATGAAAAGATTCATAAAGAAGCCCATCGCCGCCGCGCCTTTGCCCTCGTATTCGCGCATATAAGTCAATGAATAGAGCGAACAAACCACCACCAGCAAGGAGATAACCAGCACCATAAATGCCGAGAGGCTATCCATTCGCAGGGTTAAATCGGCAAAGTCAAAAGGCGTGGCAAAACGGGCGACTAAAGTTACGCCTGCATGTAATTGCGTAATTCCGCTGATGATGCCAATCGCGCCGCCCACCAGCGATGTGATGCCGGAAAGCTTAATAGCCAGTCTGTCCAGACCGAGTAAAAACAGCGAAGCCAGACTGGCAAACAGATAGAGGATCAGCGACCAGGTTAATAATTGCAGGGCATCCATTAGCGTTGCTCCTGAGTGAGGGAAAGGGGATCCTCCCCGCCATTGGCAAACCAGCTTGCGGCAAGGCGCTGTTTTTCTTTCATCTGACGTTGCAGGCTATCGTCGGTGATCAGCCGTAACGCATGATTCGGGCAAGCGCGAACGCAGGCCGGACCTTCTGGCAAGAAATCACACAGGTCGCATTTCACCGCGACGCTCTGGACACCCGGTTCCCAGCGCAGCAAAGCATGTTGGGTCGGCGCGTTTTCTTCGCCGTCTTTGAGTGAGCCGTCAGCCTGAAAAACATATTGCGCAGGGGCATTCACCGGACGGCTTCCTGAAGCGCTGATTGCGCCAAATGGGCAGACCACGGCGCAAAGCTTGCAGCCAATACAGAGGCTTTCGTTGAGTTGGATCGCATCATCTCTCTGGGAGATGGCATTGACCGGGCAGACCTGCAGGCAAGGGGCTTCCTCACAGTGATGACACACGACAGGGGCAGTGAGTGTTGACGTCTTCGCCAGGGCCAGGCGCGGGTGTTGCTGTAAACCTTGCGTTTTATGCACGTCCGAACAGGCAGCGAGACAGGTATTACATCCTGTACACCACAGTGGTTCGGCCACCACAAAGCGGTTCATGTCGGCTCCTTGAAAATGATATGAAACATTGCATTTCATTTTGCATAAAGGATGCCAGTCTGATTAATTTAATATATTCAATAAGTTATGTGTTAACTGGGTTCTGAACGGTACAAAAATGATGGTCATTAACGTTCAGCAATAAATGGATTCGACACCCGTGTCGCAGGGGAAAGCGAGAATGTGATCTTGATCACGAGAAGTGAGGTGTGCTGGCCGCAAGCGCAGCCAGCACTGAATGGAGCAAAGTAATCAGGCGTGTTCTTTCAGCCAGTTCAGCACAACGTCGTGGTGATTGCTGGTTTTGAAATCGTCAAAGACATGTTCGATTTTGCCATCAGCGTCAATCAGGAAGCTGATGCGATGAATACCATCGTAGGTTTTGCCCATGAAGGACTTTTCACCCCAGACGCCGAATTGTTCGCACACCTGGTGGTCCTCATCAGACAGGAGCGTAAAGTTAAGCAGCTCTTTTTCCGCAAAACGGGAGAGTTTTTCGGGTTTATCGGTGCTGATACCCAGCACATCAACGCCCGCTTTTTTCAATTCATCCATGTTATCGCGTAAGCCGCAGGCCTGTACGGTACAGCCGGGAGTCATGGCTTTTGGGTAAAAATAAACCAGAACACGCTGTCCCTGGAAGTCGGTCAAATTAACTTGTTCTCCGTCTTGATCCGGCAAGCTAAATTTCGGTGCGATATCACCGGCTTTCAGTGGATTCATTACTTAACTCCATCCTGTTCATCATGTGGGGAATAATTGACGACGTTTATACTGCCTTGTGCATTGAGTTCTGTACATAGGGCTTTAAACGCTTGCTCAATATTTGCTGCATCCGCAGAGGCGGGGCTGTGGGCGGTGATCTGAATATGCAACTGTGCAGCCCGTTCATTTTCAGCAGGTTGCGTGCGCGATACCAGCTCCGCAATGTTCATGTGGTGCGCGTCGAAAAGTGCCGTGAAGCGTTCAATTAAATGCGGGGAGTCTGCCACATCGACCTGAACCCAGACAGATGCTGGCATTGGCGGACGCGGACGAGCCGTCGTGCGCTTCATCACGATTAAAAGATCCAGTTCGGCACCTTTCAACGGTAACGTTGATTCAATCAGAGTAATGGCATTCCATGAACCGGAAAGCAGCATGATAAACGTGAACTCTTCTCCCAGCATCGCCAGGCGACTGTCTTCAATATTACAGCCGCAACTACTGACATGACGGGTGATGGTGTTCACAATTCCAGGGCGATCGGCACCCAACGCAGTGATCACCAGATAATGTTGCGATGACAGTGTCAAACTGGTTATTCCTTTAAGGGGTGAGTTGTTCTTAAGGAAAGCATAAAAAAAACATGCATACAACAATCAGAACGGTTCTGTCTGCTTGCTTTTAATGCCATACCAAACGTACCATTGAGACACTTGTTTGCACAGAGGATGGCCCATGTTCACGGGAAGTATTGTCGCGATTGTTACTCCGATGGATGAAAAAGGTAATGTCTGTCGGGCTAGCTTGAAAAAACTGATTGATTATCATGTCGCCAGCGGTACTTCGGCGATCGTTTCTGTTGGCACCACTGGCGAGTCCGCTACCTTAAATCATGACGAACATGCTGATGTGGTGATGATGACGCTGGAGCTGGCTGACGGGCGCATTCCGGTAATTGCAGGGACCGGCGCTAACGCTACTGCGGAAGCCATTAGCCTGACGCAGCGTTTCAATGACAGTGGTATCGTCGGCTGCCTGACGGTAACCCCTTACTACAATCGTCCGTCGCAAGAAGGTTTGTATCAGCATTTCAAAGCCATCGCTGAGCATACTGACCTGCCGCAAATTCTGTATAATGTGCCGTCCCGTACTGGTTGCGATCTGCTCCCGGAAACGGTGGGCCGTCTGGCGAAAGTAAAAAATATTATCGGAATCAAAGAGGCTACAGGGAACTTAACGCGTGTAAACCAGATCAAAGAGCTGGTTTCAGATGATTTTGTTCTGCTGAGCGGCGATGATGCGAGCGCGCTGGACTTCATGCAATTAGGCGGTCATGGGGTTATTTCCGTTACGGCTAACGTCGCAGCGCGTGATATGGCCCAGATGTGCAAACTGGCGGCAGAAGGGCATTTTGCCGAGGCACGCGTTATTAATCAGCGTCTGATGCCATTACACAACAAACTATTTGTCGAACCCAATCCAATCCCGGTGAAATGGGCATGTAAGGAATTGGGTCTTGTGGCGACCGATACGCTGCGCCTGCCAATGACTCCAATCACCGACAGTGGTCGTGAGACGGTCAGAGCGGCGCTTAAGCATGCCGGTTTGCTGTAAAGTTTAGGGAGATTTGATGGCTTACTCTGTTCAAAAGTCGCGCCTGGCAAAGGTTGCGGGTGTTTCGCTTGTTTTATTACTCGCAGCCTGTAGTTCTGACTCACGCTATAAGCGTCAGGTCAGTGGTGATGAAGCCTACCTGGAAGCGGCACCGCTTGCGGAGCTTCATGCCCCGGCTGGAATGATTTTGCCGGTGACCTCCGGTGATTATGCAATCCCGGTGACCAACGGTAGTGGTGCTGTCGGTAAGGCGCTGGACATTCGTCCACCAGCCCAGCCGCTGGCACTGGTTTCTGGCGCGCGTACCCAGTTCACGGGCGATACCGCTTCATTGCTGGTGGAAAATGGTCGTGGCAATACTCTGTGGCCGCAGGTGGTTAGCGTGCTGCAGGCGAAAAACTACACCATCACCCAACGTGATGATGCGGGTCAGACGCTGACCACCGATTGGGTACAATGGAACCGTCTGGACGAAGACGAGCAGTATCGTGGTCGTTATCAAATCTCTGTTAAACCGCAAGGTTATCAGCAGGCGGTTACGGTTAAACTGCTGAACCTGGAACAGGCGGGCAAACCGGTTGCAGACGCGGCTTCCATGCAGCGTTACAGCACGGAGATGATGAACGTTATTTCCGCCGGTCTGGATAAATCTGCCACTGACGCCGCGAACGCTGCGCAAAATCGTGCCTCCACCACTATGGACGTACAAAGTGCAGCTGATGACACCGGTTTACCGATGCTGGTCGTACGCGGGCCGTTCAATGTGGTTTGGCAACGTCTGCCAGCGGCGCTGGAAAAAGTGGGCATGAAAGTGACCGACAGCACCCGTTCGCAGGGCAACATGGCCGTAACTTACAAGCCGCTGTCTGACAGCGACTGGCAGGAACTGGGCGCGAGCGATCCAGGCCTGGCATCCGGTGACTATAAACTGCAGGTTGGCGATTTAGATAACCGCAGCAGCCTACAGTTCATCGATCCGAAAGGTCATACTCTGACTCAGAGTCAGAACGACGCGCTGGTAGCTGTCTTCCAGGCTGCGTTTAGCAAGTAAAAATACAGGGCTGGAGTCATCCGGCCCTTTTTTCTGATATGATACGCAAACGTGTGCGTCGGCAGAAAAATGCGATTTTAGCGGTAATTCGCACGAAATTTGTTTGTCGGACGTAGGTCGGATAAGGCGTTCTTGCCGCATCCGACAAAACATCCGGCACACCAGACAGCAAAAGATTTTAAAACGTTAATTCACACCCAGGAGTGATAAAGATGCAAAAGCAAGCTGAGTTGTATCGTGGTAAAGCGAAAACCGTATACAGCACGGAAAACCCGGACCTGTTGGTGCTCGAATTCCGCAATGATACGTCAGCAGGGGATGGCGCGCGCATTGAGCAGTTTGATCGCAAAGGTATGGTGAACAACAAGTTCAACTACTTCATTATGAGCAAACTGGCTGAAGCGGGTATCCCGACTCAAATGGAGCGTCTGCTCTCCGATACCGAATGTCTGGTGAAAAAGCTGGATATGGTGCCGGTTGAGTGTGTCGTGCGTAACCGTGCTGCTGGCTCTCTGGTGAAACGTCTTGGAATCGAAGAAGGTATTGAGCTGAACCCGCCGCTGTTCGATCTGTTCCTGAAAAACGACGCCATGCACGATCCGATGGTCAACGAATCTTACTGCGAAACCTTTGGCTGGGTAAGTAAAGAGAACCTGGCGCGTATGAAAGAGCTGACCTACAAAGCGAACGACGTGCTGAAAAAACTGTTCGATGATGCTGGTCTCATTCTGGTCGACTTCAAGCTGGAGTTTGGTCTGTACAAAGGCGAAGTGGTTCTGGGCGATGAGTTCTCCCCGGACGGCAGCCGCCTGTGGGACAAAGAAACGCTGGAGAAAATGGATAAAGACCGTTTCCGCCAGAGCCTCGGTGGCCTGATCGAAGCATATGAAGCCGTTGCCCGCCGCCTGGGTGTACAGCTGGACTGATTTTTCTATTCATCATCTTGCCGTGCTGCTGGCACGGCAAGACAACCGCTCTCATAAGATGTGCATTGAACGCTCATTCCTCCGCCATTTCATCCCGCTTTCCTGTGGTAATCTTCCTCTGAACCACCTACGATCATTTCTATAATGAATATATTGTTGAGGTATCTATGCGTTGGCAAGGGCGACGTGAAAGTGACAATGTTGAAGACAGGCGCAATAGCTCCGGTGGTCCGTCAATGGGCGGTCCCGGTTTCCGTCTGCCAAGCGGTAAAGGCGGGCTGATTTTACTGATAGTCGTGCTGGTTGCAGGCTACTATGGCGTTGATTTAACCGGATTGATGACCGGACAGCCGGTTTCCCAACAGCAATCAACGCGGTCAATTAGCCCTAATGAAGACGAAGCCGCAAAATTCACCTCGGTGATTCTGGCAACCACGGAAGACACCTGGGGACAGCAATTCGAGAAGATGGGTAAAACCTATCAGCAACCGAAGCTGGTCATGTACCGTGGAATGACGCGCACCGGCTGCGGGGCGGGCCAGTCCATTATGGGACCGTTCTATTGCCCGGCGGATGGCACGGTTTATATCGATCTCTCCTTCTATGATGACATGAAAGACAAACTTGGCGCGGATGGCGATTTTGCCCAGGGGTACGTTATCGCCCATGAAGTCGGTCATCATGTGCAGAAACTGTTAGGCATCGAGCCGAAAGTCCGTCAACTGCAACAAAACGCGACGCAGGCGGAAGTAAACCGCTTATCTGTGCGTATGGAACTCCAGGCCGACTGTTTTGCCGGTGTCTGGGGGCATAGCATGCAGCAGCAAGGCGTTCTGGAAACCGGCGATCTGGAAGAAGCGCTGAACGCGGCGCAGGCCATCGGCGATGACCGTTTACAGCAGCAAAGTCAGGGGCGAGTCGTACCAGACAGTTTCACTCATGGCACTTCTCAGCAACGCTACAGCTGGTTTAAACGTGGTTTCGACAGCGGCGATCCGGCACAATGCAATACTTTTGGTAAAAGCATTTAACTTTCGGGGCAGGGATGGCTGAACTGACTGCGCTTCACCCATTAACAGCGCAAATGAAACGTGAAGGGATCCGCCGCTTGCTGGTGTTGAGCGGGGAAGAACGTTGGTGCTTTAACTGTGCGCTTAAGTTGCGTGATGCTTTACCTGGCGACTGGTTGTGGGTTTCACCGCAGCCAGTCGCTGAAAACCACTGTACTCCCTCGGCGCTACAAACTTTACTTGGACGCGAGTTCCGGCATGCGATATTCGACGCCCGCCAGGGCTTTGATGCCGCTGCCTTTGCGGCACTTAGCGGAACGTTGAAAGCGGGAAGCTGGCTGGTGTTGTTACTCCCTGTATGGGAAGAGTGGGAAAACCAACCTGATGCCGATTCGCTGCGCTGGAGTGATTGCCCTGACCCTATTGCGACGCCGCATTTTGTCCGGCACCTCAAACGCGTACTTACGGCGGATCACGACGCTATCCTCTGGCGGCAAAACCAGCCGTTCACGTTGACGCATTTTATTCCCCGTACTGACTGGCAACCCGCGACTGGCGCACCACAACCGGAACAACAGCAACTCTTACAGCAGCTACTCACCATGCCGCCGGGTGTGTCAGCGGTAACTGCTGCGCGTGGGCGCGGTAAGTCGGCGCTGGCAGGGCAACTCATTTCTCGTATTGCGGGCAGTGCGATTGTCACCGCGCCTGCAAAAGCGGCAACGGATGTACTGGCACAATTTGCGGGCGAAAAGTTTCGCTTTATTGCGCCGGATGCCTTGTTAGCCAGCGATGAGCAAGCCGACTGGCTGGTGGTCGATGAAGCCGCAGCCATACCTGCGCCGTTGTTGCATCAACTGGTATCGCGTTTTCCTCGAACGTTGTTAACCACTACGGTGCAGGGCTACGAAGGTACCGGACGTGGTTTTTTGCTGAAATTTTGTGCGCGTTTCCCGCATTTACACCGTTTCGAATTGCAACAGCCGATCCGCTGGGCGCAGGGATGCCCGCTGGAAAAAATGGTCAGCGAGGCACTGGTTTTTGACGATGAAAACTTCACTCACGAACCACAAGGTGACATCGTCATTTCCGCTTTTGAACAGACCTTATGGCGAAGCGATCCGGATACACCGTTAAAGGTATATCAGCTATTGTCTGGCGCGCACTACCGGACCTCGCCGCTGGATTTACGCCGCATGATGGATGCACCTGGGCAACATTTTTTCCAGGCGGCTTGTGAAAACGAGATCGCCGGGGCGCTGTGGCTGGTGGATGAGGGCGGATTATCTCAAGAACTCAGCCAGGCGGTATGGGCAGGTTTTCGTCGCCCGCGCGGTAATCTGGTAGCCCAGTCGCTGGCGGCGCACGGCAGCAATCCACTGGCAGCGACATTGCGCGGACGGCGGGTCAGCAGGATAGCAGTTCATCCAGCTCGTCAGCGTGAAGGCGTTGGGCAACAGCTTATTGCCCGTGCTTTAAACTATACGCATGACCTCGACTATCTTTCGGTGAGTTTTGGCTACACCGCGGAGTTATGGCGTTTCTGGCAACGCTGCGGTTTTGTGCTGGTGCGAATGGGTAATCATCGTGAAGCCAGCAGCGGTTGCTATACGGCGATGGCACTGTTACCGATGAGTGATGCGGGTAAACAGCTGGCTGAACGTGAGCATTACCGTTTACGTCGCGATGCGCATGCTCTCACGCAGTGGAATGGCGAAACGCTCCCCGTCGATCCACGAAATGATGCCGTCCTTTCTGAGGACGACTGGCTTGAACTGGCCGGTTTTGCTTTCGCTCATCGTCCGCTATTAACGTCGTTAGGTTGCTTAACGCGTCTGCTACAAACCAGTGAACTGGCATTACCGGCGCTGCGTGGTCGTTTACAGAAAAACGCCAGTGACGCGCAGTTATGTACCACACTTAAACTTTCAGGCCGCAAGATGTTACTGGCCCGTCAGCGAGAAGAGGCCGCGCAGGCGCTGTTCGCACTTGATAATGTTCGCACTGAGCGTCTGCGCGATCGCATAACGCAATGGCAATTTTTTCACTGACTCCTTCAATTTTCTCCCATGGTCATTGTGAGTCAGCGGCGTAAAATTAATGACATCAGTTAAGGAGTTCGCCATGAAACATGACCATTTTGTTGTTCAAAGCCCGGATAAACCTGCACAACAGTTGTTACTGCTTTTCCACGGTGTCGGGGATAACCCGGTAGCGATGGGTGAGATCGGCAGTTGGTTTGCGCCGCTGTTTCCTGATGCACTGGTGGTGAGCGTCGGTGGCGCGGAGCCGAGCGGTAATCCGGCGGGGCGTCAGTGGTTTTCGGTGCAGGGTATTACGGAAGATAATCGCCAGGCGCGTGTGGATGCCATCATGCCGACGTTTATTGAGACGGTGCGCTACTGGCAGAAACAGAGCGGAGTAGGGGCAAACGCCACGGCGCTAATCGGTTTCTCACAAGGCGCGATTATGGCGCTGGAGAGCATTAAAGCCGAACCGGGTCTTGCTTCGCGCGTCATTGCCTTTAACGGACGTTACGCCAGCTTGCCGGAAAACGCGTCTACAGCCACGACAATTCACTTGATTCATGGCGGTGAAGATCCGGTTATCGATCTGGCGCATGCGGTTGCGGCGCAGGAAGCGTTAATCAGTGCCGGTGGTGACGTGACGCTGGATATTGTGGAGGATTTAGGCCATGCAATCGACAATCGCAGTATGCAATTTGCCCTGGATCACTTGCGTTATACCATACCGAAACATTATTTCGACGAAGCGCTAAGTGGTGGCAAACCTGGCGATGATGATGTAATTGAAATGATGCAATAATAGCCTGGTAGGCCTGATAAGACGCGTGAGCGTCGCATCAGGCATCGTTCACCATTGCCGGATGCGGCATTAACGCCTTATCCGGCCACTTAGCTTACTTCTTCGGTTGATCCTTTTTCGGCCAATCGTCGTCATCGTCCCACTTATCGTTGAAATCACGATGCGGGGGAAGCTCCGGCTTGTTGGCGAGAAATTTCTTATGGTCGACGCGCTTGAGATCTTTAATCACGTTCAGCAGGACGCCAACCAAAAAGACAATCACCAGAATCCACCAATATTTAGCCAGCCAGTCCATGCTTATTTCCTCTTGCAGAACCACTCATCAGGCGACGAGCTGTTCCATGATACGTTGATACATACGGGCAAGTAGCTGCAGGTCGGCAGCGTTCACACATTCATTAATTTTATGAATAGTGGCATTGACCGGCCCGAGTTCCACCACCTGCGCCCCCATGCGGGCAATAAAGCGCCCGTCGGACGTTCCGCCTGTGGTCAGTAGCTGCGGTTTAATTTCATTATAGTGCTCAACCGCGTTAACGACCGCATCCACCAGTTTACCGCGCGCGGTCAAAAATGGCTGCCCGGAAAGCCACCAATCCACCGTATAACGCAGTTGATGTTTTTCAAGCAGGGCAAGCACCTGCGCTTTGATCATCTCATCCGTCAGTTCGGTGCTAAAGCGGAAGTTAAACTGCACAAACAGTTCACCCGGAATAACGTTGTTACTGCCCGTTCCCGCCTGAATATTGGCAATCTGCATACTGGTCGCCGGGAAGAATTCATTACCCTGATCCCACTCAATAGCCACTAATTCATTAAGGAAAGGTGCTGCGCGATGTACCGGATTGTCAGCCAGATGCGGGTAGGCTACATGCCCCTGCACGCCATGAATGGTAAGGTTGCAGGTTAACGATCCGCGACGACCATTTTTCACCACGTCACCAACCACTTCGATGCTCGATGGTTCGCCGACCAGGCAGTAATCGAGACGCTCATTACGCGCCATTAACGCTTCGACGACTTTTACCGTACCGTTGTGGGCACTGGCTTCTTCATCAGAAGTGATCAGGAATGCCAGTCGACCTGTATGGTTGGGATGTTGCGCGACAAAACGTTCTGCTGCTACCACCATCGCCGCCAGTGAGCCTTTCATATCTGCCGCACCACGCCCGAACAACATGCCGTCACGAATGGTTGGTTCAAACGGCGGATTAATCCAACGGTCGGCGTCGCCAGGCGGTACCACGTCGGTATGTCCGGCAAAGGCTAACGTTTCGCCCTGCCCACGCCACGCCCAAAAGTTTTGCGTATCGGCAAAGTCCATGCGTTCAACGGTAAAACCGATCGCCTGCAAACGTTCAATCAACAAAGCCTGGCATCCTGCGTCATCAGGACTCAGGGAAGGGCGGCGAATAAGCTGCTGGGTCAGCTCAATAACCGGGCACGACATAGACTACACCTCATGGAAAAATTGCTGATAACTGGAATCACTGAAACCCAGCAGCATAGGCTTCCCGGGCGCACAGAGCAATGGGCGTTTGATAATTGCAGGCATTTCAGTCATTAATGCCGCCGCAGAGGCCGCATCGGTGATTTTATTGCGGGTGGTTTCGTCCAGTTTACGCCAGGTTGTACCACGGGTGTTGAGTAACGCTTCCCAGCCTAATTCGTTGATAAAACCGTTCAATAATTCGCTGTCCAGCCCATCGACGCGGTAATCATGAAAACGATCGTCGATGTTATTGGCTTCCAGCCAACGGCGAGCCTTTTTAATGGTGTCACAATTTTTGATGCCGTAAAGTGTAACCATAATGAATCCTTTTTCGATTTATGAGAATAAATACTCATTTAAGAGTGAAAACATTTTGCCTGCAAATGATTATCAGGAAATATAACATTATCGAAGTATTCAAATTAACAACTATTAAATAATATTAAACATTTTTAACGTAAACATTAAGAATATTCATCTTGTTATCTGTCTGTATTTTAACCAGAATTAAATAAGTATTAGATGCCGTATGAATATCTCGAAATGTTGCTGTGTATCACATACAAATCATCACCGCAGGACCATAGTATTTACATAAGGTTTGTCCCCCGGAGGTAGTCATCGCAGCAATCGAGTAAATTAGCTTCACCACGGTATATTGTTTCCGTAGAATACCCATAATTATAAGAGAGGTTGTTATGATTGAACGTGAACTGGGGAACTGGAAAGACTTTATCGAAGTTATGCTTCGTAAGTAATTCCTGAGACAAAGTACAAACAGAAAGTACCTGCTGAACAGGTTCTTTATCGGAAAGTTGAAAAAGGCGACACATTAGTATGTCGCCTTTTTAATTGCTTATTCCGGGCGTGGCTTCAGCGGGAAGCGGCGGCGCACCAGCACAAAGAACAGCGGCACGAAGTAAATAGCCAGAATCGTGGCCGAAATCATCCCGCCCATTACGCCAGTACCCACCGCATGCTGGCCACCGGAACCGGCCCCCGTGCTGGTTGCCATTGGCAATACGCCGAAGATAAAGGCCAGAGAGGTCATCAGAATCGGACGTAAACGCTGACGGCAGGCGTGGAGCGTCGCTTCAAACAGGTCGTGGCCTTTTTGGTTCATCTCGTTAGCAAACTCGACGATCAGGATGGCGTTTTTCGCCGATAAACCAATGACCGTTAACAGGCCTACCTGGAAGTAAACGTCGTTTTCCAGCCCGCGCAGCCAGGTTGCCAGCAGCGCGCCGATAACGCCCAGCGGCACGACCAGCATTACCGAGAACGGCACTGACCAGCTTTCATACAGCGCCGCCAGACACAGGAATACCACCAGCAATGAAATGGCATACAGCGCCGGAGCCTGCGCGCCGGAAAGCCGCTCCTGATACGACATCGCCGTCCACTCCAGACCAAAGCCGTTTGGCAGCTGCTTCACTAACGATTCCATAATATCCATCGCCGTACCGGTGCTGACCCCCGGCGCGGCTTCCCCGACAATCTCTACCGCTGAATAACCGTTATAGCGTTCCAGACGCGGCGAGCCTGTTTCCCAGCGTGAGGTCGCGAAAGCAGAGAAGGGGACCATGCCACCATCTTTATTTCGTACATACCAGAGATTGATGTCATCTGGCAGCATGCGATATGGCGCAGCGGCCTGCACATAGACTTTCTTCACGCGACCGCGATCCATAAAGTCATTCACATAGCTCGAACCCCACGCGGTTTGCAGCGTGTCGTTAATATCGTCGATAGCAACGCCCAGCGCCTGAGCTTTACGCTGATCGATATCAATCTGCAACTGCGGACTGTCGTCGAGGCCGTTATGGCGTACACGGGTTAACTCCGGATTTTCCGCCGCCAGAGCCAGCAACTGGTTACGTGCTGCCATCAGCGCATCGTGACCCGCACCAGCGTGGTCCTGCAACTCCATATCAAAACCCGCAGAACTGCCAAGGCCGCTAATTGCTGGCGGGCTGCTGGCGATAACGCGAGCTTCTTTAATCTTATTAAATTCCTTCGTTGCTCGTTCGATAATGGCAAACGAGGTGCCGGTCTTACTGTCGCGTTCGCTCCAGTCTTTCAGGCGGATAAACATTCGTGCCACGTTTTGCCCGTTCCCCCCGGGGCCAGAACCAACGGTGGCAAACACCGACATGATATTGTCTTTTTCATGGGTGAAGTAATACTTCTCGATTTGCTCAACGACTTTCAGGGTCTGTTGCTGAGTTAAACCGCTGGGTAATTGCACCGAGGTAGTGAACATGCCACGGTCTTCCAGTGGCAAGAACGACGTCGGCAAACGCAGGAACAGGAACACCATGCCGCCAAGCAGCAGGACATAAATCACAATCCAGCGCAGGCTACGGTGGAGAATTTTCGCTACCCCTTTTTCGTAGCGTTCGGCGTTACGATTAAACATCTGGTTAAACCAGGCAAAAAAGCCTTTTTGCCCGTGATGCTCACCTTTTTTCAGCGGCTTAAGTAGCGTGGCGCACAGAGCCGGAGTGAGGATCATCGCTACCAGTACTGACAGCACCATCGCCGCAACAATGGTAATAGAGAACTGGCGATAGATAGCTCCGGTGGTGCCACCGAAGAAGGCCATTGGCACAAATACCGCCGACAGCACCATCGCAATCCCGACCAGTGCCCCCTGGATCTGCCCCATCGATTTACGTGTGGCTTCGCGAGGAGTGAGTCCTTCCTCACTCATAATACGTTCGACGTTTTCCACCACCACGATGGCGTCATCCACCAGCAGACCGATCGCCAGCACCATCGCGAACATGGTTAAGGTGTTGACGCTGTAACCGAAGGCGTAAAGTACGGAGAAGGTTCCCATCAACACCACCGGCACGGCGATAGTTGGTATCAGCGTGGCACGGAAGTTTTGCAAGAACAGATACATAACGAGGAAAACCAGGGCGATAGCTTCCAGCAGCGTTTTCACCACGTCTTCAATGGAGGCTTTAACAAATGAGGTGGTTTCATATGCCACCTTGTATTCCAGTCCATGTGGGAAGTACTGCGCCAGTTCGTCGAGACGATTGAGTACCAGCTCCGCTGTTGCCATTTCGTTCGCGCCGGAGGCCAGTTTTACCCCCAGCCCGGAGGCTGGCTTACCGTTGAAGCGGCTGAGATAATCGTATTTCTCTGCCCCCATTTCGACGGTGGCGACATCGCCCAGCCTTACTTCTGAGCCGTCCTGATTCACCCGTAAGGTGATATCGCGGAACTGTTCTGGTGTTTGCAGCAGTGACTGGGCGTTAATGGTGGCGTTGAGCGCCTGCTTATCGACGGAAGGCGTACCACCAAGTTGCCCAACCGCAATCTGCGCGTTCTGTGACTCAATGGCATCAGTGACATCTTTAGCCGTCATCTGAAAACTGTTGAGTTTCGCCGGGTCCAGCCAGATACGCATTGAATATTGCGAACCATAGGCATCGATATCCCCGACGCCATTCACGCGGCTTAATGGGTCCTGAATATTACTGGCAACGTAATCGGCAATATCTTGCTTATCCATCGAACCATCGGTAGAGACGAAGGCAATGGTAAGAATGTTGGTATCGCCGGTTTTACGCACCGTCACGCCCTGATTTTGCACCGCCTGCGGCAACTTTCGCATGGCTGATTGCAGCTGGTTTTGTACTTGCTGCACTGCTTCGTCCGGATCGGTGCCCGCTTTAAAACTTAAGGTGACAGATGCCTGACCGGTGCCACTGCTTTGAGACGACATATACATGAGATTATCGAGGCCGGTCATATTTTGCTCGATAACCTGGGTCACGGTGTTTTCCAGCGTCTGAGCCGATGCGCCGGGATAGTTAGCGGTTACTCGCACATTAGGCGGTGCAAGATCGGGGTATTGTTCAACGGGCAATGAGAAAATCGCCAGGGTTCCTGTCAGACACAACAGGATTGCCAGCACCCAGGCAAAAATGGGGCGATCAATAAAGAAATTCGCCATTAAAAGAGGACCTCGTGTTTCTGCGTATTGTTGTTGGCATGCCTTGCTTCACTGTAGCGGCAAGGTACGGACCAATCGTGGAGAAAAAAAGGAGTTAATGTAAATTATCATGCCCTTTTATACTGAACCTTAAGTGCAAGTATTCTTTGGTCAGTAGGTGGCATTACATTAGCTGGCTTTCCTCACCCTCCGCAGAGCGAAAGCTAATACTCACTAACGTGCCGCCACCGGAAGGTTGTGAAAAAGTCAGCGTTCCACCCAGTCGTTCCGCGCGTTCGCGCATAATATTCAGACCATAGTGACCTTCGGGTTCTTTCGGTTCTCCGATGCCAATCCCGTTATCACGGATATAGACTGTGTGATTGCCGTCCGGCGCGGTGACGCAGCTGACGGCTATTTCGCTGGCGTTGGCGTGCTTCATCGCATTGAGTACCGCTTCGCGAATAATTTGCAACAAATGCACCTGCATTTGCGCATCCAGCGCCAGTGTTGGCAGACGGCAGTCGAGAGTCAGTTTTGCGCTGGTTTGATTTTGTAACGTATCCAGCATTTCCCGCAACGCGGAGGGAAGATCCGCTTGCTGCAGCGTCAGGCGGAACGTGGTCAACAGCTCGCGTAACTGTCGATAAGCATCATTCAATGCCTGGGAGAAATCGGCCATGATATTTTGTGCGGTGGCGTTATCTTCCGGTATCGAACGTTTAAGTAACGTCAACTGGATACGTAAGTAAGAAAGCACCTGGGCCAGCGAATCATGTAATTCCCGTGCGATGGTGGCACGTTCTTCCATCAACAGTAACTGCTGAAAATGCTTCTGCGCCTGATTAAAGTACAAACCGCGTCCCAGCATCGACGAAACGCTGTTAAGCAGCGGTTCTGATGATGACACGTGGCTATTTTGCCAGTGCAGTTCGCCGTAAACCGTCTCTTGCATCGTTACCGGTAAAATCTGCATCGGCAATTCGGGGTTTGGTTTCCCTTCACTAATCCGCCAGTTTTCACCGACATTCAACTCCAGATATTCAGCCGCTTCATTGTCGCGAACAATCTGCAAAATATGGCGGAAACAATGCACATCTATCTGGCTGGTGTTCAGCGCCTGCGAACACTGATACAACACTTCCAGGCGACGCTTGGCCTCGTGGAGATCACGGGTTTTTTCTTCTACTGACGCTTCCAGCGAACGATACAATTTATGCAGCTCGCTCGACATCTGGTTAAAGGTTTTGGCCAACAGTCCCAGCTCATTGGGCAGACTGGTATCCAGCGGCGGCGAATCGAACTGGCCGTGTTCAATACGCTGACTGGCGGTAACCAGCTGATTCAGCGGGGCAACCACCTGATGGCGTATGCGGCGCAAAGTAAAAAAGACCAGCGTGAAAATACCGATGCCGCCAGCCAGGGAAATCGCCACCACCAGCAGCATTTTGCGTTCAGCGTAGTGCTGTAAAGCCAGCACGAACAGGTCTATCTGATTAACATAATTATTAATATTGGCCTGATACCACGGCAAGTCGCCCTTGCTGAGCCGATTATTCATCTCCAGCCAGTTGGCATTCAGATGCGCATAGCGAGTTTTTACTGCCTCTGGCACATACCAGACGTTGAGATTGGTTAATACCGGTGAATGCAGTGCCTGCTGAAATAACTGGCGATGTGCATTGAGTTGTGGACTGCCACTTTGCAAGTCGTAGCCCAGGCGGTAACTCTGCATACGCAGCGATCCGGCAATATTGATAGCCTCAGCGTCGCGCAAACTGCTCGCCAGAGTTAGCAGTGCGGTACCCGTGGAAAGAATCGACAGCAGCACAATGTAAAAAAAGGCCCGGGCCAAACTGGCCGAGACGGGGCGTTTAACAATCACACGCGTCTTCTCCACATAAAATCATTAATGTTCCAGTTTGCTGAAATGCAATTTAGTCAGTGATGGGATTATTTGATCTGCCACAGTTTATAGCGAAATAGTGACTTATTCTGGGCACATGAACATTGCCGATTCCCCTGTAAGTCGGGTAATAACAACACTCATATAAAGAATAAGGTTTTTACAACCAAAAAAGAAGGTCGTTATGAATCGTTTTATTATGGCCAACAGTCAGCAATGTCTGGGTTGTCATGCTTGTGAAATCGCCTGCGTCATGGCTCACAATGATGAGCAACATGTCCTGAGCCAACACCATTTTCATCCCCGAATTACGGTTATCAAACATCAGCAGCAACGTAGTGCGGTGACCTGTCACCATTGCGAAGATGCGCCCTGTGCCCGTAGTTGCCCTAATGGCGCGATCAGCCATGTTGATGACAGCATTCAGGTCAATCAGCAAAAGTGTATTGGCTGTAAATCCTGCGTGGTAGCTTGTCCATTTGGTACGATGCAAATCGTCCTGACACCCGTCGCGGCAGGCAAAGTTAAAGCCACGGCGCATAAATGCGACCTTTGTGCAGGTCGCGAAAGCGGTCCTGCCTGTGTCGAGAATTGTCCGGCGGACGCTCTGCAACTGGTCACTGACGCCGCACTCTCCGGCATAGCGAAATCTCGCCGCCTGCGCACCGCACGTCAGGAGCATCAACCGTGGCATGCCAGTACTGGGGCACCAGAAATGCCGGCGATGAGTAAAGTCGAGCAAATGCAGGCAACCCCCGCACGAGGCGAGCCGGATAAACTGGCGATTGAAGCGCGCAAAACTGGTTTTGATGAAATTTATCTGCCATTTCGCGCCGACCAGGCACAACGGGAAGCCTCGCGTTGCCTGAAGTGCGGCGAGCACAGCGTTTGTGAATGGACCTGCCCTCTGCATAACCACATTCCACAGTGGATAGAGCTGGTGAAAGCCGGAAATATCGACGCCGCCGTCGAGCTTTCTCACCAGACCAACACCCTGCCAGAAATTACCGGACGCGTTTGTCCGCAAGACCGTCTGTGCGAAGGAGCCTGCACCATTCGCGATGAGCACGGAGCGGTAACTATCGGCAACATCGAACGCTACATTTCGGATCAGGCGTTGGCGAAAGGTTGGCGTCCTGACTTAAGCCATGTCACCAAAGTGGATAAGCGGGTGGCGATTATCGGTGCAGGTCCGGCAGGGCTAGCCTGTGCGGATGTTCTGATCCGCAATGGCGTGGAGGTGACGGTGTACGATCGCCATCCAGAAATCGGTGGCCTGCTCACCTTCGGCATTCCTTCTTTCAAACTGGATAAGTCCCTGCTGGCGCGTCGCCGGGAAATCTTCAGCGCGATGGGGATTCACTTCGAACTCAATTGTGAAGTGGGTAAAGATGTCTCTTTGGATTCGCTTTTGGAACAATACGACGCGGTCTTCGTTGGCGTAGGCACTTACCGTTCCATGAAAGCGGGTTTACCTAATGAAGATGCGCCGGGCGTTTATGACGCGCTGCCATTCCTCATCGCCAATACTAAACAGGTGATGGGACTTGAAGAGTTACCTGAAGAGCCGTTTATCAATACCGCCGGACTCAATGTCGTGGTACTGGGCGGTGGCGACACCGCGATGGACTGTGTGCGTACCGCGCTGCGCCATGGCGCGAGTAACGTCACCTGTGCCTATCGTCGTGATGAAGCTAACATGCCTGGCTC
The DNA here is from genome assembly GCF_030295215.1 of Escherichia sp. KS167_9B. Lineage (NCBI taxonomy): Bacteria > Pseudomonadati > Pseudomonadota > Gammaproteobacteria > Enterobacterales > Enterobacteriaceae > Escherichia > Escherichia sp. KS167_9B. The sequence continues at coordinate 2,979,510 of NZ_AP025754.1, read as the reverse complement.
GAAGAAGGAGGTGAAGAACGCCCGCGAAGAGGGGGCAAACTTCGAATTTAACGTCCAGCCGGTGGCGCTTGAGCTGAATGAGCAAGGTCATGTTTGCGGAATTCGTTTCCTGCGTACGCGTCTTGGCGAGCCGGATGCCCAGGGGCGTCGGCGTCCGGTGCCGGTGGAAGGCAGTGAGTTTGTGATGCCAGCAGACGCGGTGATTATGGCGTTTGGCTTCAATCCGCACGGGATGCCGTGGCTGGAGTCGCACGGTGTAACGGTAGACAAATGGGGCCGCATCATCGCGGATGTGGAAAGCCAGTACCGTTATCAGACCACGAATCCGAAAATCTTCGCAGGTGGCGATGCCGTGCGTGGTGCGGATCTGGTGGTTACCGCAATGGCAGAAGGACGTCATGCGGCACAGGGGATTATTGACTGGCTGGGGGTAAAATCAGTCAAATCTCACTGATAGCCTGCGCAGACAAAACTGACTTCACAGCGTAAGATAATTGTTCATTTCGCGCTGTGGAGTCGGTATGACGCAACAAATCACCCTCATTAAAGACAAAATTCTCTCCGATAACTATTTCACCCTGCACAACATTACTTACGATCTCACGCGAAAAGATGGCGAAGTTATCCGCCATAAACGTGAAGTTTATGATCGCGGTAATGGTGCGACGATCCTCCTGTACAACGCGAAGAAAAAGACCGTCGTTCTGATTCGTCAGTTCCGCGTCGCTACCTGGGTTAATGGCAATGACAGCGGGCAGTTGATTGAAACCTGCGCCGGGCTGCTGGATAACGACGAACCGGAAGTGTGTATTCGCAAAGAAGCGATTGAAGAGACGGGGTATGAAGTTGGCGAAGTCCGCAAATTATTTGAACTGTATATGTCGCCAGGCGGTGTGACTGAGCTAATCCACTTTTTTATCGCCGAATACAGTGACAGCCAGCGCGCTAATGCGGGCGGTGGTGTCGAAGATGAAGATATTGAAGTACTCGAGCTGCCGTTCAGCCAGGCGCTGGAGATGATCAAAACCGGCGAGATACGTGACGGTAAGACGGTGTTATTGCTTAACTATTTGCAAATGTCACATTTAATGGACTGAAAAATAACAATAATATTTCGTTGTTTATTATTGGCTCAATCCGATAAATCCGATTGAGCCGCGCTACCTGCGCAACGAAGATACGACTTGTGCTGTTTGTTTGAACTTCTGGGGTCGTACCGTCCATGCGCTATCGCATTTTTCTTCTCTTTTTTTTCGCTTTATTGCCGACGTCTTTGGTGTGGGCGGCACCAGCGCAACGGGCATTTTCCGACTGGCAGGTCACCTGTAATAATCAAAATTTCTGTGTGGCGCGCAATACGGGCAATCATAACGGACTGGTGATGACCCTGAGCCGCAGCGCCGGGGCGCGTACCGATGCCGTTTTACGTATTGAGCGCGGCGGGTTGAAGTCGCCGGATGCGTCAGAAGGGGAGATAGCGCCACGGCTGCTGTTAGATGGCGAGCCGTTGGCGTTAAGTGGTGACAAGTGGCGGATTTCACCATGGTTATTAGTAACCGATGATACGACAACCATCACCGCGTTTTTGCAGATGATTCAGGAAGGGAAAGCGATCACCTTACGCGACGGCGATCAGACCATTTCACTGAGTGGCTTAAAAGCAGCGTTGTTGTTTATTGATGCCCAGCAAAAGCGCCTCGGCAGTGAAACTGCGTGGATCAAGAAAGGGGACGAACCGCCGCTCAGCGTACCGCCAGCGCCTGCGCTAAAAGAGGTCGCGGTAGTGAACCCGACGCCGACCCCACTTTCTCGTGAAGAACGTAACGATTTGCTGGATTACGGTAACTGGCGGATGAATGGTCTGCGCTGTTCGCTTGATCCGTTGCGTCGTGAAGTGAATGTGACTGCGCTGACCGACGATAAAGCATTAATGATGATTAGCTGTGAAGCAGGCGCGTATAACACCATTGATCTTGCGTGGATTGTGTCGCGTAAAAAGCCACTGGCCTCGCGCCCGGTACGGTTGCGTTTACCGTTCAACAACGGTCAGGAGACCAATGAACTGGAACTGATGAACGCAACATTCGATGAAAAATCGCGTGAACTGGTGACCTTAGCGAAAGGGCGCGGATTAAGCGATTGTGGCATTCAGGCGCGCTGGCGCTTTGACGGTCAGCGTTTTCGCCTGGTGCGTTACGCTGCAGAACCCACCTGCGATAACTGGCATGGACCAGACGCCTGGCCCACGTTGTGGATCACCCGTTAAACATAATAGCGGGAACATGTCAGCCTGATAAGACGCGTCAGGCCGGATAAGACGCGGTAGGCCGGATAAGACGCGTCAGCGTCGCATCCGGCAATCAGCATCCGGCAATCAGCATCCGGCGATCACCATCAGGCACCTTTCACTCCCAGTACCTTATGCGCTTTTGCCACAATATTCTCGGCGGTAAAGCCAAAGAACGGGAACAGCTTATCCGCAGGAGCAGATTCCCCATAACCCGTCATCCCGACAATTGCCCCTTTCAGACCAACATATTTGTACCAGTAATCGGCGATGCCTGCTTCCACCGCCACGCGAGCCGCAACGTTAGAAGGCAACACAGACTCCCGATATTCCTCATCCTGGGCGTCGAAAATATCGGTCGAGGGCAGGGAAACTACGCGTACATTGCGACCTTCTCCCGCTAATTTCTCCGCTGCTTGCAAGGTGATTTCCATCTCTGAACCAGTGGCAATCAAAATAATATCCGGCTTGCCGCCGCTGTCTTTCAACACATAACCACCGCGGGCAATCTCTTTTACCTGATCTGGCGTACGTTCCACCTGGGCCAGATTCTGTCTTGAGAGGATCAGCGCCGTCGGCCCGTTGTGACGCTCGACCGCCAGCTTCCAGCCCACCGCAGCTTCCACCTGATCACACGGTCGCCAGGTGCTGAAATTCGGCGTTAAGCGCAGACTTGCAAGTTGTTCAACCGCCTGGTGCGTCGGACCATCCTCCCCCAGACCAATTGAGTCGTGGGTATAAACCATAATTTGCCGCGCTTTCATCAGTGCCGCCATCCGCGCGGCGTTACGGGCGTATTCAACAAACATCAGGAACGTCGCGGTATACGGCACAAAGCCGCCGTGGTGCGCGATGCCGTTGGCGATGGCGGTCATGCCAAATTCACGTACCCCGTAGTGAATATAATTCCCCGCTGGATCTTCCTTCAGCGACACAGAACCTTTCCAGATGGTGAGGTTGCTGGGAGCCAGATCCGCCGAACCGCCAAGCAGTTCAGGCAGCATGGGCCCGTAAGCGTTAAGCGTATTTTGCGAAGCCTTACGAGTAGCGATTTTCGCCGGATTCGCCTGCAACTCATTGATATATTTCTGCGTCGTTTTTTCCCAGTCTTTTGGTAAACCACCGCTCATCCGGCGAGTAAACTCTTCTGCCAGTTGCGGATGAGCCTTTTTATACGCGGCAAACTTCTCATTCCAGCTCTGCTGTGCTTTTTCGCCTTTTTCGCGAGCGTCCCAGGCGTGATAAATCTCTTTGGGGATCTCAAATGGCGGATGATGCCAGCCCAGTTTTTGCCGTGCCAATGCCACTTCTTCTTCCCCCAGTGGTGCGCCATGCGCCTCTTCCTTACCTGCTTTATTCGGCGAACCAAAGCCAATCACCGTACGGCAGATAATCAACGACGGCTTATCTTTTACGCTTTGCGCTTCAAGAATCGCTTCCTTCACCGCCTGCGGATCGTGACCGTCGATTTCATGGATCACATGCCAGTGATAGGCTTCAAAACGTTTTGCCGTATCGTCGGTAAACCAGCCTTCGGTTTCACCGTCGATGGAAATACCATTGTGATCGTAAAAACCAATCAGCTTGCCCAGCCCCAGCGTGCCCGCCAGCGAACAGACTTCGTGAGAAATACCTTCCATCAGGCAGCCGTCGCCCATAAACACATAGGTGAAGTGATCGATAATTTCATGATCCGGCTGGTTAAACTGCGCCGCTAGTGTACGTTCTGCTATCGCCAGTCCGACCGCGTTCGCCAAACCTTGTCCAAGTGGACCGGTGGTGGTTTCAACACCAGGCGTATAGCCAATCTCCGGGTGACCAGGGGTTTTCGAATGCAACTGACGGAAGTTCTTCAGCTCTTCCAGCGGCAGGTCGTAACCGGTCAGATGAAGCAAACTGTAGAGCAGCATCGACGCGTGACCGTTGGAGAGAATAAAGCGGTCGCGATCATACCAGGTTGGATCGGTGGGGTTATGTTTAAGAAAATCGTTCCACAGCACTTCGGCAATATCAGCCATGCCCATCGGCGCGCCGGGATGACCAGAATTGGCTTTTTGTACCGCATCCATACTGAGCGCGCGAATCGCATTGGCAAGGTCTTTTCGGGACATATAACACTCCGTGGCTGGTTTATAGTTTGACGGCAAGAAGATCTTCCAGTTTGCGTTGATCAACGGCGAACAGGCGGATGCCTTCAGAGAGTTTTTCTACCGCCATTGCATCCTGATTGTGCTCCCAACGGAACTCCGCTTCGCTCATCGGGGCTGGGCGTGGGAACGTCTGAGAAGGCGGGATTAATTTACGCACTACTGGAGAAACTTTTTCCTGCAGCTCCTTCAGCAAATTCGGCGCAATAGTCAGTCGATCGCAGCCGGTTAAGGCGAGGATTTGTTCGGTGCGACGGAAGCTCGCGCCCATTACAATGGTTTCGTAGTGGTGTTGCTTATAGTAGTCGTAGATATTGCGCACTGACTTAACGCCCGGATCTTCTTCCACCACATACGGGTCCATCGGCTTACGCGCCTGATACCAGTCATAAATACGCCCGACAAACGGCGAAATCAGAAAAACGCCTGCTTCTGCACAGGCCCGCGCCTGAGCAAAAGAAAACAGTAGCGTCAGGTTGCAGTTAATACCTTCTTTTTCCAGTTCTTCTGCCGCGCGAATTCCTTCCCAGGTTGAAGCCAGCTTGATCAGAATACGTGATTTCTCAACGCCTTGTTGCTGATACAAGTCCACCAAATGGCGCGCCTTCTCAATACTTTTTTCTTTATCAAAAGAGAGGCGTGCATCAACTTCTGTTGACACGCGACCGGGTACGATTTTGAGAATTTCAGTACCGAAATTGACCGCCAGTTTGTCACATGCAGCGACCACCTGTTGTTCCTGGGTCTTGCCATTTTTTTTACCCCAGGCGATAGCATCGTCTATTAAATGCTCATATTGTGATAATCCGGCAGCCTTGAGTAACAGCGAAGGATTGGTGGTGGCATCCTGGGGATGATAATGGCGAATGGACTCAATATCGCCGCTGTCTGCCACGACAGTGGTGAACTGTTTGATGCCGTCTAACTCGTTCATAGGAAATACTCCTTGAAAAGTAAAGTGTTAGATGAGTGCGTTAATTCACACTTCTGAGAAATTTCGCTAAACGCATCAAAAAAGCATAGCAGACAGGCATGGTATTGCTGGATTAAGCAGGTAACATCAGTGTTATAGGATTATTACCAAAACATTATATTAATGGTGAGAGTTTGGACTTGCTCAAAGTCTGTAGACTCCGGCAAGGTAATAATGTGCGCCACGTTGTGGGCAGGGGCTGTTGCCCACACACTTTATTTGTGAACGTTACGTGAAAGGAACAACCAAATGGATGACCAGTTAAAACAAAGTGCACTTGATTTCCATGAATTTCCAGTTCCAGGGAAAATCCAGGTTTCTCCAACCAAGCCTCTGGCAACGCAGCGCGATCTGGCGCTGGCCTACTCACCAGGCGTTGCCGCACCTTGTCTAGAAATCGAAAAAGACCCGTTAAAAGCCTACAAATATACCGCTCGTGGTAACCTGGTGGCGGTGATCTCTAACGGTACGGCGGTGCTGGGGTTAGGCAACATTGGCGCGCTGGCAGGCAAACCGGTGATGGAAGGCAAGGGCGTTCTGTTTAAGAAATTCGCCGGGATTGATGTATTTGACATTGAAGTTGATGAACTTGACCCGGACAAATTTATTGAAGTTGTCGCTGCGCTCGAACCGACCTTCGGCGGCATCAACCTCGAAGACATTAAAGCGCCAGAATGTTTCTATATTGAACAGAAACTGCGCGAGCGGATGAATATTCCAGTATTCCACGACGATCAGCACGGCACGGCAATTATCAGCACTGCAGCCATCCTCAACGGATTGCGCGTGGTGGAGAAAAACATCTCCGACGTGCGGATGGTGGTTTCCGGCGCGGGTGCAGCAGCAATTGCCTGTATGAACCTGCTGGTGGCGCTGGGGCTGCAAAAACATAACATCGTGGTTTGTGATTCAAAAGGCGTTATCTATCAGGGCCGTGAGCCAAATATGGCGGAAACCAAAGCCGCATATGCGGTGGTAGATGACGGCAAACGTACCCTCGATGATGTAATTGAAGGCGCGGATATTTTCCTGGGCTGTTCCGGCCCGAAAGTGCTGACCCAGGAAATGGTTAAGAAAATGGCTCGTGCGCCGATGATCCTGGCGCTTGCGAACCCGGAACCAGAAATTCTGCCGCCGCTGGCGAAAGAAGTGCGTCCGGATGCCATCATCTGTACCGGCCGTTCCGACTACCCGAACCAGGTTAATAACGTGCTTTGCTTCCCATTCATCTTCCGTGGCGCGTTGGACGTTGGTGCAACAGCCATCAACGAGGAAATGAAACTGGCGGCGGTACGCGCGATTGCAGAACTGGCCCATGCGGAACAGAGCGAAGTCGTTGCTTCGGCGTATGGCGATCAAGATCTGAGCTTCGGCCCGGAATACATCATTCCAAAACCGTTTGATCCGCGTTTGATCGTTAAGATCGCTCCTGCGGTCGCTAAAGCGGCGATGGAGTCGGGCGTGGCGACGCGTCCGATTGCTGATTTCGACGTCTACATCGACAAGCTGACTGAGTTCGTTTACAAAACCAACCTGTTTATGAAGCCGATTTTCTCCCAGGCCCGCAAAGCGCCGAAGCGCGTTGTTTTACCGGAAGGGGAAGAGGCACGCGTTCTGCATGCTACTCAGGAACTGGTGACGCTGGGACTGGCGAAACCGATCCTTATCGGTCGTCCGAACGTGATCGAAATGCGCATTCAAAAACTGGGCTTGCAGATCAAAGCGGGCGTTGATTTTGAGATCGTCAATAACGAATCCGATCCGCGTTTTAAAGAATACTGGACCGAATACTTCCAGATCATGAAGCGCCGTGGTGTAACTCAGGAGCAGGCACAGCGGGCACTGATCAGTAACCCGACAGTGATCGGCGCGATCATGGTTCAGCGTGGCGAAGCCGATGCAATGATTTGCGGTACGGTGGGCGATTATCATGAACACTTCAGCGTGGTGAAAAATGTCTTTGGTTATCGCGATGGCGTTCACACCGCAGGCGCAATGAACGCGCTGCTATTGCCGAGTGGTAACACTTTTATTGCCGATACCTACGTCAATGACGAGCCAGACGCAGAAGAGTTGGCGGAGATCACCTTGATGGCGGCAGAAACTGTTCGTCGTTTTGGTATTGAGCCGCGTGTGGCTCTGTTGTCACACTCCAACTTTGGTTCTTCTGACTGCCCGTCGTCGAGCAAAATGCGTCAAGCGCTGGAACTGGTCAGGGAGCGTGCGCCAGAACTGATGATTGATGGTGAAATGCACGGCGATGCAGCGCTGGTGGAAGCGATTCGCAGCGATCGTATGCCGGACAGCCCTTTGAAAGGTTCCGCCAATATTCTGGTGATGCCGAACATGGAAGCTGCCCGTATTAGTTACAACTTACTGCGCGTTTCCAGCTCGGAAGGTGTGACTGTCGGTCCGGTGCTGATGGGTGTGGCGAAACCGGTTCACGTGTTAACACCAATCGCATCCGTACGTCGTATCGTCAACATGGTGGCGCTGGCCGTGGTTGAAGCGCAAACCCAACCGCTGTAATTCATTCTTAACTCTCACGCTTACCCTGAATATTCAGGGTAAGCGGTTTTACTGCAATATATTAGTAAAGCTTATTACTAAGTTTTCGAGTAATAAAAAAGCAGCATATAAACTATCTCGATATTATTTTATTTATATTCATGCGTTGCATATGAAAGTTTATGCATCACAGTAAATATCTCTCCATTCTTAGTGATCTACCTCACCTTTTAAACGCGCTTGCCGAATTTTGTTATTTACTCTGACGAAAAATTGTCACGATACACGCAAGTTTTTCACAGGCGGCGACTCATGGATAAAGAACGCATCATTCAGGAATTTGTGCCCGGCAAACAGGTCACACTGGCGCATCTCATCGCGCATCCCGGCGAGGAACTGGCGAAGAAAATCGGCGTTCCGGATGCGGGCGCAATCGGCATTATGACGCTAACACCCGGCGAAACGGCGATGATCGCCGGTGATTTAGCGCTGAAAGCCGCCGATGTGCATATCGGTTTTCTCGACCGTTTTAGCGGCGCGCTGGTGATTTATGGCTCGGTGGGTGCAGTAGAAGAAGCGTTATCACAAACCGTCAGTGGTTTAGGTCGCTTATTAAATTATACGCTGTGTGAAATGACCAAAAGTTAATACGAGGCATTCATGAAACGAATTGCGTTTGTGGGTACCGTCGGGGCAGGAAAAACAACGTTATTTAATGCGTTGCAGGGGAATTATACCCTCGCCAGAAAAACACAGGCCGTGGAATTTAATGATAAGGGCGATATTGATACGCCGGGTGAATATTTTAGCCATCCCCGCTGGTATCACGCCTTAATTACCACGCTACAGGATGTGGACATGCTGATTTATGTCCACGGCGCGAATGACCCGGAAAGCCGATTGCCTGCCGGGTTGCTGGATATTGGTGCCAGCAAACGGCAAATCGCCGTCATCAGTAAAACGGACATGCCGGATGCTGACGTCGCAGCAACGCGAAAGTTATTGCTTGAAACTGGTTTTGAAGAGCCGATTTTCGAGCTAAACAGCCACGACCCGCAAAGCGTGCAGCAACTGGTGAATTATCTGGCATCTCTCACCGAACAGGAGGAAGCAGGTGAAAAAACTCATCACAGCGAATGATATTCGTGAAGCACATGCGCGCGGCGAACAGGCAATGTCTGTGGTTCTGCGCGCCAGCATTATTACCCCGGAAGCCCGCGAAGTGGCGGACTTGTTGGGGTTTACCATCACCGAATGCACTGAATCGACGCCAGTAGCGGCATCTGTTCCCGTCAGCGTGCCTGCCGATAAAACTGAAAGCCAGCGTATCCGCGAAACCATCATCGCCCAGCTGCCGGAAGGCCAGTTTACCGAAAGCCTGGTCGCGCAGCTGATGGAAAAAGTGATGAAGGAAAAACAGTCGCTGGAGCAGGGGGCAATGCAGCCGAGTTTTAAATCGGTGACCGGCAAAGGCGGCATCAAAGTTATTGATGGCAGCAGCGTGAAGTTTGGTCGTTTCGATGGCGCGGAACCGCACTGCGTAGGCTTGACTGATCTCGTGACCGGAGACGACGGCAGCAGCATGGCCGCCGGTTTTATGCAGTGGGAGAACGCCTTCTTCCCGTGGACCCTGAACTACGACGAAATCGACATGGTACTGGAAGGGGAGCTTCATGTTCGCCATGAAGGCGAAACCATGATCGCTAAAGCAGGCGACATGATGTTTATCCCGAAAGGTTCCAGCATCGAATTTGGTACGACATCCAGTGTGAAATTCCTGTATGTCGCCTGGCCGGCTAACTGGCAATCCCTATGAAAGATTTCATCACCGAAGCATGGCTAAGAGCGAACCATACGCTCAGCGAAGGCGCAGAGATCCATCTCCCTGCGGACAGTCGCCTGACGCCCTCTGCCCGGGAGTTACTGGAAAGCCGCCATCTGCGCATCAAGTTTATTGACGAGCAGGGCCGCCTGTTTGTTGACGATGAACAGCAGCAGCTACAGCCCGTTCACGTGCTGACCAGTAGTGATGAACATCCGCAGGCGTGCTGCGAACTGTGTCACCAGCCAGTGGCGAAAAAGCCGGACACGCTGACTCACCTGTCGGCGGAAAAAATGGTCGCCAAAAGCGATCCGCGCCTGGGTTTTCGCGCTGTTCTCGACAGCACCATTGCGCTGGTAGTGTGGCTGCAAATTGAGCTGACAGAACCGTGGCAGCCGTGGCTGGCGGATATCCGTTCGCGTCTTGGCAACATTATGCGTGCCGATGTGTTGGGCGAACCGATGGGCTGCCAGGCGATTGTCGGGTTTTCTGACGAAGATCTGCATCGACTTTCTCACCAGCCACTGCGTTATCTCGACCACGATCATCTGGTGCCGGAAGCCAGCCACGGACGCGATGCGGCGTTGCTGAATCTGCTACGCACCAAAGTGCGGGAAACCGAAACCGTCGCGGCGCAGGTGTTTATTACCCGTAGTTTTGAAGTATTACGCCCGGACATCTTGCAGGCGCTGAACCGCCTTTCCAGCACGGTTTACGTGATGATGATTTTGAGCGTAACGAAGCAGCCGCTAACGGTGAAGCAGATCCAACAACGACTGGGGGAAACGCAATGATTATTGAACGTTGTCGTGAACTGGCGTTGCGAGCGCCCGCCAGAGTGGTTTTTCCTGATGCGTTAGACCAACGCGTGCTGAAAGCTGCGCAATATTTACATCAACAAGGTCTGGCAACGCCCATTCTGGTCGCCAATCCGTTTGAACTTCGTCAGTTTGCGCTCAGTCACGGCGTGGCGATGGACGGGCTACAGGTGATAGATCCGCATGGCAACCTCGCAATGCGGGAAGAATTTGCTCTCCGCTGGCTGGCCCGTGCGGGCGAAAAAACGCCGCCGGATGCGCTGGAAAAACTCACCGATCCGCTGATGTTCGCTGCCGCAATGGTCAGCGCCGGGACAGCGGATGTCTGTATCGCGGGCAATCTCTCTTCCACGGCAAATGTGCTGCGTGCCGGATTACGCATTATTGGCTTACAGCCAGGCTGTAAAACGCTCTCCTCCATTTTCCTGATGCTGCCACAGTACAGTGGCCCCGCGTTGGGCTTTGCCGATTGCAGCGTAGTGCCACAGCCGACGGCGGCACAACTGGCGGATATCGCGCTTGCCAGCGCCGAAACCTGGCGAGCCATCACCGGAGAAGAGCCGCGCGTGGCGATGTTGTCGTTCTCCAGTAACGGCAGCGCCCGTCACCCCTGCGTTGCCAACGTGCAGCAAGCGACAGAAATCGTCCGTGAGCGCGCACCGCAGCTGGTCGTCGATGGCGAGTTGCAGTTTGACGCCGCCTTTGTGCCAGAAGTGGCGGCGCAAAAAGCGCCAGCCAGCCCGCTACAGGGCAAAGCCAATGTGATGGTTTTTCCGTCGCTGGAGGCGGGAAATATTGGCTACAAAATCGCACAACGACTTGGCGGATATCGTGCCGTCGGGCCATTGATACAAGGACTTGCCGCGCCGATGCACGATCTCTCTCGTGGTTGTAGCGTGCAGGAAATTATCGAGCTGGCGCTGGTGGCAGCTGTGCCGCGTCAGACAGAAGTGAACCGCGAAAGCAGTTTACAAACACTGGTTGAATGAACGGTCCCGTTCTGGACCCTGATAAAGAGGAAAGCACAATGGAAGCATTAGGAATGATCGAAACCCGGGGCCTGGTTGCACTGATTGAGGCTTCTGATGCGATGGTGAAAGCTGCGCGCGTCAAACTGGTTGGTGTTAAGCAGATTGGTGGCGGCCTGTGTACTGCCATGGTTCGCGGTGATGTTGCAGCCTGTAAAGCCGCGACCGATGCCGGTGCCGCAGCGGCACAGCGTATCGGTGAACTGGTATCCGTACATGTTATTCCGCGTCCGCACGGCGATCTGGAAGAGGTCTTCCCGATCGGCCTGAAAGGCGATAGCAGCAACCTGTAATCACCCTGTGTGACGTCGATCCGGGCGTCACGCTCTCTCCGTTTTCTTTTACCTTCCGCGGAGGGTAAGGAGAGCTTTTACCTGAAATACGCCACGGAGGCGGGTATGAAACTGGCAGTCGTCACAGGACAAATTGTTTGTACCGTACGCCATCACGGACTGGCGCATGACAAATTGCTGATGGTGGAAATGATTGATCCACAAGGTAATCCTGATGGGCAATGTGCTGTCGCCATCGACAATATTGGCGCGGGAACCGGGGAGTGGGTGTTGCTGGTGAGTGGCAGTTCCGCCCGCCAGGCGCATAAAAGCGAAACGTCACCGGTCGATCTGTGCGTAATTGGCATTGTCGATGAGGTGGTCTCTGGCGGTCAGGTAATTTTCCACAAATAAGGCAGAACATCATGAATCAACAGGATATTGAACAGGTGGTGAAAGCGGTACTGCTGAAAATGCAAAGCAGTGACACGTCGCCCGCCGCCGTTCATGAGATGGGCGTTTTTGCTTCCCTGGATGACGCCGTTGCGGCGGCCAAAATTGCCCAGCAAGGGTTAAAAAGCGTGGCAATGCGCCAGTTAGCCATTGCTGCTATTCGTGAAGCAGGCGAAAAACACGCCAGAGATTTAGCGGAACTTGCCGTCAGTGAAACGGGTATGGGCCGCGTAGAAGATAAATTTGCCAAAAACGTCGCTCAGGCACGCGGTACGCCAGGCGTTGAGTGCCTCTCTCCACAGGTGCTGACCGGTGACAACGGCCTGACTTTAATTGAAAACGCGCCCTGGGGCGTGGTGGCTTCGGTGACGCCTTCCACTAACCCGGCGGCAACCGTAATTAATAACGCCATCAGCCTGATTGCCGCGGGCAACAGCGTCATTTTTGCCCCGCATCCGGCGGCGAAAAAAGTCTCTCAACGGGCTATTACGTTGCTCAACCAGGCGATTGTTGCCGCAGGCGGGCCGGAAAACTTACTGGTTACTGTGGCAAATCCAGATATCGAAACCGCGCAACGCTTATTCAAGTTTCCGGGCATCGGTCTGTTGGTGGTGACCGGCGGCGAAGCGGTGGTGGAAGCGGCGCGCAAACACACCAATAAACGTCTGATTGCCGCAGGTGCTGGCAACCCGCCGGTGGTGGTGGATGAAACCGCCGACCTCGCCCGTGCCGCTCAGTCTATCGTCAAAGGCGCTTCTTTCGATAACAACATCATTTGTGCCGATGAAAAGGTACTGATTGTTGTTGATAGCGTAGCCGATGAACTGATGCGTCTGATGGAAGGCCAGCACGCGGTGAAACTGACCGCAGAACAGGCGCAGCGACTGCAACCGGTGTTGCTGAAAAATATCGACGAGCGCGGAAAAGGCACCGTCAGCCGTGACTGGGTGGGGCGCGATGCGGCGAAAATCGCGGCGGCAATCGGCCTGAACGTGCCGCAAGAAACGCGCTTGCTGTTTGTAGAAACCACCGAAGAACATCCGTTTGCCGTAACCGAATTGATGATGCCGGTGCTGCCGGTCGTGCGCGTCGCCAACGTGGAGGATGCCATTGCGCTGGCGGTGAAACTGGAAGGCGGTTGCCACCACACGGCGGCAATGCACTCGCGCAATATCGAGAACATGAACCAAATGGCGAACGCCATTGATACCAGTATTTTCGTTAAGAACGGACCGTGCATTGCCGGGCTGGGGCTGGGCGGGGAAGGCTGGACCACGATGACCATCACTACGCCAACCGGTGAAGGGGTAACCAGCGCGCGTACGTTTGTCCGTCTGCGTCGCTGTGTATTAGTCGATGCGTTTCGCATTGTTTAAGGAGTAACCGATGGCGCACGACGAACAATGGCTTACCCCGCGGCTGCAAACGGCGGCAACGCTGTGTAACCAGACGCCCGCCGCGTCGGAATCTCCGCTGTGGCTGGGGGTGGATCTGGGCACCTGCGATGTGGTGTCGATGGTTGTCGACGGCGACGGTCAGCCGGTGGCGGTATGCCTCGACTGGGCCGATGTGGTCCGCGACGGCATCGTCTGGGATTTCTTCGGTGCTGTCACCATTGTTCGTCGCCATCTCGATACCCTTGAGCAGCAATTTGGTCGCCGTTTTAGCCATGCGGCGACCTCATTTCCTCCTGGTACGGACCCGCGTATTTCCATCAACGTGCTGGAGTCTGCCGGGCTGGAAGTGAGCCATGTGCTGGATGAGCCAACCGCAGTCGCGGATCTACTGCAACTGGATAACGCAGGCGTAGTGGATATTGGCGGCGGCACTACCGGAATTGCCATCGTGAAAAAGGGCAAGGTGACTTATTCAGCGGATGAAGCGACCGGCGGACATCACATTTCTCTGACTCTCGCCGGAAATCGCCGTATTTCGCTGGGAGAGGCAGAGCAGTACAAGCGCGGTCACGGTGACGAGATTTGGCCTGCGGTGAAGCCGGTGTACGAAAAAATGGCGGACATTGTTGCCCGACATATTGAAGGGCAGGGCATTACTGATTTATGGCTGGCGGGCGGCTCCTGTATGCAACCGGGCGTGGCGGAACTGTTTTGCAAACAATTCCCGGCGTTACAGGTGCATCTACCGCAGCACAGTTTGTTTATGACCCCGCTGGCGATCGCCAGTAGCGGGCGAGAGAAAGCGGAGGGGATCTATGCAAAATGAATTGCAGACCGCGCTCTTTCAGGCGTTCGATACCCTGAATCTGCAACGGGTAAAAACATTTAGCGTTCCACCGGTGACGCTTTGCGGCCCGGGCGCGGTGAGCAGTTGCGGACAGCAAGCACAAACGCGTGGGCTGAAACATCTGTTCGTGATGGCAGACAGCTTTTTGCATCAGGCGGGGATGACCGCCGGGCTGACGCGCAGTCTGGCCGTTAAAGGCATCGCCATGACGCTCTGGCCATGTCCGGTGGGCGAACCGTGCATCACTGACGTGTGTGCCGCCGTGGCGCAACTGCGCGAATCAGGCTGTGACGGGGTGATCGCGTTTGGCGGTGGCTCGGTGCTGGATGCGGCAAAAGCCGTTGCGTTGCTGGTGACGAACCCCGACAGCACGCTGGCAGAAATGTCAGAAACCAGCATTCTGCAACCGCGTCTGCCGCTGATTGCCATTCCAACTACCGCCGGAACCGGCTCTGAAACCACCAATGTAACGGTGATTATCGACGCGGTGAGCGGGCGCAAGCAGGTGTTAGCACATGCCTCGTTGATGCCGGATGTGGCGATTCTCGATGCCGCGCTGACCGAAGGTGTGCCGTCGCATGTCACGGCAATGACCGGTATCGACGCGTTAACTCATGCCATTGAAGCGTACAGCGCGCTGAACGCTACACCGTTTACCGACAGTCTGGCGATTGGTGCCATTGCGATGATTGGCAAATCACTGCCGAAAGCAGTGGGCTACGGTCACGACCTTGCCGCGCGCGAGAGTATGTTGCTGGCTTCATGCATGGCGGGAATGGCATTTTCCAGTGCCGGACTTGGGTTATGTCACGCGATGGCGCATCAGCCGGGGGCGGCGCTGCATATTCCGCACGGACTGGCGAACGCCATGCTGCTGCCCACGGTGATGGAGTTTAACCGGATGGTCTGTCGCGAACGCTTTAGTCAGATTGGTCGGGCGCTGCGAACTAAAAAATCCGACGATCGTGATGCTATTAACGCGGTAAGTGAGCTGATTGCGGAAGTCGGGATTGGTAAACGACTGGGCGATGTTGGTGCGGCATCTGCGCATTACGGCGCATGGGCGCAGGCCGCGCTGGAAGATATTTGTCTGCGCAGCAACCCGCGTACCGCCAGCCTGGAGCAGATTGTCGGCTTGTACGCAGCGGCGCAATAAATGCCGGATGCGACGCTTGTCGCGTCTTATCCGGCCTACAGGATTGCACATGTAGGGCGGATAAGGCGTTCACGCCGCATCCGCCAATAAATAACAACTAACAGGGAGTAAAGGCGATGGGAATTAACGAAATCATCATGTACATCATGATGTTCTTTATGCTGATAGCTGCCGTGGACAGGATCCTGTCGCAGTTCGGCGGTTCTGCTCGTTTCCTCGGTAAGTTCGGTAAAAGTATCGAAGGATCCGGCGGCCAGTTCGAAGAAGGCTTTATGGCAATGGGCGCACTGGGCCTGGCGATGGTCGGTATGACCGCACTGGCACCAGTTCTGGCCCACGTACTTGGGCCGGTGATTATCCCGGTTTACGAAATGCTCGGTGCTAACCCATCGATGTTCGCCGGAACACTGCTGGCGTGCGACATGGGCGGCTTCTTCCTCGCGAAAGAGCTGGCGGGCGGCGATGTGGCAGCGTGGCTATACTCTGGGTTAATTCTCGGATCGATGATGGGGCCAACGATTGTGTTTTCCATTCCGGTGGCGCTCGGCATTATCGAACCTTCTGACCGTCGTTATCTGGCGCTCGGCGTGCTGGCGGGCATTGTGACCATTCCAATTGGCTGTATCGCTGGAGGTCTGGTAGCTATGTATTCCGGTGTGCAGATCAACGGGCAGCCGGTGGAATTCACCTTTGCGCTTATCCTGATGAATATGATCCCGGTACTTATCGTCGCGGTACTGGTGGCGCTGGGGCTGAAATTCATCCCGGAAAAAATGATCAACGGCTTCCAGATCTTCGCCAAGTTCCTCGTTGCATTGATCACCCTCGGTCTTGCTGCCGCGGTAGTGAAATTCCTCCTTGGCTGGGAACTGATCCCCGGTCTTGATCCGATCTTTATGGCCCCTGGCGATAAACCCGGTGAAGTGATGCGCGCCATTGAAGTTATCGGTTCTATCTCCTGCGTGCTGTTAGGGGCGTATCCGATGGTGCTGCTGCTGACCCGCTGGTTTGAAAAACCGCTGATGAGCGTCGGTAAAGTGCTGAATATGAACAACATCGCGGCAGCCGGCATGGTGGCAACGCTTGCCAACAACATCCCGATGTTTGGCATGATGAAGCAGATGGATACCCGCGGCAAAGTCATCAACTGTGCCTTCGCCGTTTCCGCTGCTTTCGCCCTGGGTGACCACTTAGGCTTCGCCGCTGCCAACATGAACGCCATGATCTTCCCGATGATTGTCGGCAAGTTGATCGGCGGCGTAACGGCGATTGGCGTGGCGATGATGCTGGTGCCAAAAGAAGACGCGACCGCGGCTAAAACCGAAGCGGAGGCACAATCGTGAACACTCGCCAGCTACTGAGCGTCGGTATCGATATCGGCACTACCACCACCCAGGTGATCTTCTCCCACCTGGAGCTGGTTAACCGTGCGGCGGTGTCGCAGGTGCCGCGCTACGAATTCATCAAACGCGAAATTAGCTGGCAAAGCCCGGTGTTCTTTACCCCTGTCGATAAACTGGGCGGTTTAAAAGAAGCGGAACTGAAAACCTTAATCCTCGAGCAATATCAGGCTGCGGGCATTGCGCCGGAAAGCGTTGATTCTGGTGCCATCATCATCACCGGTGAAAGCGCGAAAACCCGCAATGCTCGCCCGGCGGTGATGACGCTCTCCCAGTCGCTTGGCGATTTTGTCGTCGCCAGCGCCGGGCCGCATCTCGAATCCGTGATCGCCGGTCACGGTGCCGGGGCGCAAACCCTTTCTGAACAACGGCTGTGTCGGGTACTGAATATCGATATTGGCGGTGGCACCGCGAACTACGCTTTGTTCGATGCCGGAAAAATCAGCGGCACCGCTTGCCTCAACGTCGGCGGTCGCCTGCTGGAAACCGACAGCCAGGGGCGCGTGGTTTACGCTCATAAACCGGGGCAGATGATAGTGGATGAGTGCTTCGGTGCAGGCACTGACGCCCGTTCGCTGACTGGCGCGCAGCTGGTGCAGGTTACCCGGCGGATGGCGGAACTGATTGTCGAAGTGATTGACGGAACGCTCTCGCCGCTCGCGCAGGCATTGATGCAAACCGGTTTGCTGCCCGCAGGTGTTACGCCAGAAATCATTACGCTTTCTGGCGGCGTGGGCGAATGTTATCGCCACCAGCCCGCTGACCCGTTCTGTTTTGCCGATATTGGCCCGCTTCTGGCAACGGCGCTGCATGACCATCCGCGCCTGCGTGAGATGAACGTGCAGTTTCCGGCGCAAACCGTACGCGCCACGGTGATTGGCGCGGGCGCACATACCCTTTCGCTCTCTGGCAGCACAATCTGGCTGGAGGGGGTACAACTGCCGCTGCGCAATTTGCCGGTGGCGATCCCAATTGATGAAACGGATCTGGTGAGTGCCTGGCAACAAGCGCTAATTCAGCTGGATCTTTGCCCCAAAACTGACGCGTACGTGCTGGCGCTTCCCGCCTCGCTGCCTGTGCGTTACGCCGCGGTACTGACGGTCATCAACGCGCTGGTCGATTTCGTCGCGCGTTTTCCGAATCCGCATCCCCTGCTGGTGGTGGCCGGGCAGGATTTTGGTAAAGCTCTGGGCATGTTGTTGCGCCCACAGCTACAACAACTCCCGTTGGCAGTCATTGACGAAGTGATTGTCCGCGCGGGGGACTATATCGACATTGGTACGCCTCTTTTTGGCGGATCGGTTGTGCCGGTGACGGTGAAATCACTCGCATTTCCTTCCTGAGGGAACGACTTATGAAACTAAAGACCACATTGTTCGGCAATGTATATCAGTTTAAGGATGTAAAAGAGGTGCTGGCTAAAGCCAACGAACTGCGTTCGGGGGATGTGCTGGCGGGCGTTGCAGCGGCAAGTTCACAGGAGCGCGTGGCGGCAAAGCAGGTGTTGTCGGAAATGACCGTAGCGGACATCCGCAATAATCCGGTGATTGCCTATGAAGATGACTGCGTGACGCGGCTGATTCAGGACGACGTTAACGAAACGGCCTACAACCAGATTAAAAACTGGAGCATCAGCGAACTGCGTGAGTATGTGCTGAGTGATGAAACCAGCGTGGACGACATTGCCTTTACCCGCAAAGGGCTGACCTCGGAAGTGGTCGCGGCGGTAGCGAAGATTTGCTCCAACGCGGACCTGATCTACGGCGCGAAGAAAATGCCGATTATCAAAAAGGCCAATACTACCATCGGTATTCCGGGCACCTTTAGCGCCCGTTTGCAGCCGAACGATACCCGTGACGACGTGCAGAGTATCGCCGCGCAAATCTACGAAGGGCTTTCCTTCGGGGTAGGCGATGCGGTGATCGGCGTTAACCCGGTGACTGACGACGTGGAAAACTTAAGCCGCGTGCTGGATACCATCTATGGCGTGATCGACAAATTCAACATTCCGACCCAGGGCTGCGTGCTGGCGCACGTTACTACCCAGATTGAAGCGATCCGTCGCGGCGCGCCGGGCGGGCTGATTTTCCAGAGCATCTGCGGCAGCGAAAAAGGGCTGAAAGAATTTGGCGTGGAGCTGGCGATGCTCGATGAAGCACGCGCAGTGGGCGCAGAGTTTAACCGTATCGCCGGGGAAAACTGCCTCTACTTCGAAACCGGGCAAGGTTCTGCGCTATCGGCGGGCGCTAACTTCGGCGCAGATCAGGTAACGATGGAAGCGCGTAACTACGGGCTGGCACGTCATTACGATCCGTTTATCGTCAACACCGTAGTGGGCTTTATTGGGCCAGAGTATCTCTACAACGACCGGCAGATTATCCGTGCGGGCTTAGAAGATCACTTTATGGGCAAACTGAGCGGCATTTCTATGGGCTGTGACTGCTGCTACACCAACCACGCTGACGCTGACCAGAACCTCAACGAAAACCTGATGATCCTGCTCGCCACCGCAGGCTGCAACTACATCATGGGGATGCCGCTGGGTGATGACATCATGCTCAACTACCAGACCACCGCATTCCACGATACCGCCACTGTGCGTCAGTTACTCAACCTGCGCCCGTCACCGGAGTTTGAACGCTGGCTGGAAAGCATGGGCATTATGGCAAACGGTCGCCTGACCAAACGGGCGGGCGATCCGTCACTGTTCTTCTGATGACGCGGAGATAACACATCATGGATCAAAAACAGATTGAAGAAATTGTACGCAGCGTGATGGCGTCAATGGGACAAGCGGCCCCCGCGCCGTCAGAAGCAAAATGCGCCACTACCACCTGTGCAGCACCGATGACCTCGGAAAGCTGCGCGCTGGATTTAGGTTCCGCAGAAGCAAAAGCGTGGATTGGCGTTGAAAACCCACATCGCGCAGACGTATTAACTGAACTGCGCCGCAGCAC
This sequence comes from Escherichia sp. KS167_9B, assembly GCF_030295215.1. Classification (NCBI taxonomy): domain Bacteria; kingdom Pseudomonadati; phylum Pseudomonadota; class Gammaproteobacteria; order Enterobacterales; family Enterobacteriaceae; genus Escherichia; species Escherichia sp. KS167_9B. Next base: position 2,959,445 of record NZ_AP025754.1, on the reverse strand, counting down.
CGTGGCTCGCGTCTGTACCGGTCGTGCCGGTCCGCGTCCGCGTACCCAGGCGTTGCTGCGTTTCCTGGCCGATCACTCTCGTTCGAAAGACACCGTACTGAAAGAAGTGCCGGAAGAGTGGGTGAAAGCGCAGGGCTTGCTGGAGGTCCGCTCTGAAATTAGCGACAAAAATCTCTATCTGACTCGCCCGGATATGGGCCGCCGCTTGTGTGCAGAGGCTGTTGAAGCGCTGAAAGCGCAGTGTGTTGCCAATCCGGACGTACAGGTCGTTATTTCTGATGGCCTGTCAACTGATGCGATCACCGTGAACTACGAAGAGATCCTGCCACCGCTGATGGCGGGCCTGAAACAGGCCGGGTTGAAAGTCGGCACACCGTTCTTTGTGCGTTACGGTCGCGTGAAGATTGAAGATCAGATTGGCGAACTTCTTGGCGCGAAAGTGGTGATCCTGCTGGTGGGGGAACGCCCAGGATTAGGGCAGTCAGAAAGCCTCTCCTGCTACGCCGTTTACTCGCCGCGTATGGCAACCACCGTTGAGGCCGATCGCACCTGTATCTCTAACATTCACCAGGGCGGCACGCCGCCGGTTGAAGCCGCAGCCGTCATTGTGGATTTGGCGAAACGTATGCTGGAGCAGAAAGCATCCGGCATCAACATGACCCGATAAGGAGGCATCATGCCAGCTTTAGATTTGATTCGACCGTCGGTAACCGCCATGCGGGTGATTGCCTCTGTCAACGCCGAATTTGCGCGTGAACTGAAATTGCCGCCGCATATTCGTAGCCTCGGGCTGATTTCTGCTGATTCCGATGACGTCACCTACATTGCGGCTGACGAAGCGACCAAGCAGGCGATGGTTGAAGTCGTGTATGGTCGCTCGCTGTATGCGGGAGCTGCACACGGGCCGTCACCGACTGCCGGTGAGGTGCTGATTATGCTTGGTGGGCCAAACCCGGCGGAAGTGCGTGCTGGTCTGGATGCGATGGTTGCGCATATTGAAAATGGCGCTGCTTTCCAGTGGGCTAATGATGCAGAAAACACAGCCTTCCTGGCGCATGTCGTTTCGCGTACCGGCTCTTATCTCTCATCAACCGCCGGGATCACGCTTGGCGATCCGCTGGCGTATCTGGTGGCACCGCCGCTGGAAGCGACCTACGGCATTGATGCAGCGTTGAAATCTGCCGACGTGCAGCTGGTGACCTATGTCCCGCCACCGTCTGAAACCAACTACTCGGCAGCATTTTTAACCGGTAGCCAGGCCGCGTGTAAAGCAGCCTGTAACGCCTTTACCGATGCAGTGCTGGAAATCGCGCGTAATCCAATCCAGCGTGCGTAACGGAGGTTGCCGATGATCAATGCACTGGGATTGCTGGAAGTGGACGGCATGGTCGCCGCGATAGATGCAGCTGATGCCATGCTCAAAGCAGCTAACGTTCGTCTGCTCAGTCACGAAGTGCTTGACCCTGGTCGCCTAACGCTGGTGGTGGAAGGCGATCTGGCGGCGTGTCGTGCGGCGCTGGACGCAGGTTGTGCTGCCGCGATGCGTACCGGGCGTGTCATCAGCCGTAAGGAGGTCGGTCGGCCAGACGATGACACCCAGTGGCTGGTTACTGGCTTTAACCGCCAGCCGAAGCAACCCGTAAAGGAACCCGACGCGCCAGTTATCGTCGCGGAATCTGCTGACGAGTTGTTGGCGCTGTTAACATCAGTACGTCAGGGAATGACGGCAGGAGAAGTGGCTGCCCACTTTGGCTGGCCGCTGGAAAAAGCCAGAAATGCGCTCGAACAGCTCTTTTCTGCCGGGACGTTACGTAAACGCAGTAGTCGTTATCGTCTCAAGCCCCATTAACCTGTCGGAGGTGCCGGGTGTCCTACAACACCCGGCATTAACATCATGAAAAAGACCCGTACAGCTAATTTGCACCATCTTTATCATGAACCCTTACCCGAAAACCTGAAGCTAACGCCGAAGGTCGAAGTGGATAATGTTCATCAACGGCAAACAACGGATGTCTATGAACATGCTTTGACGATTACCGCCTGGCAGCAGATTTACGATCAGCTGCATCCGGGCAAATTTCATGGTGAATTTACGGAAATTCTGCTCGATGATATTCAGGTTTTCCGTGAATACACGGGGCTGGCGCTGCGTCAGTCGTGCCTGGTCTGGCCGAATTCGTTCTGGTTTGGCATTCCGGCGACGCGCGGTGAGCAGGGATTTATCGGTTCGCAATGTCTGGGAAGCGCAGAAATAGCGACGCGCCCTGGTGGAACCGAGTTTGAATTAAGTACGCCGGACGATTACACGATCCTTGGCGTGGTGCTTTCTGAAGATGTCATCACCCGGCAGGCTAACTTTTTGCATAACCCGGAAAGGGTGCTGCATATGTTACGTAACCAGTCGGCGCTGGAAGTGAAAGAGCAGCATAAAGCCGCGCTGTGGGGCTTTGTCCAACAGGCTCTGGCGACATTTTGCGAGAACCCGGAAAATCTCCATCAGCCTGCAGTGCGAAAAGTGCTGGGGGATAATTTGCTAATGGCGATGGGGGCGATGCTGGAAGAAGCGCAGCCAATGGTGACGGTGGAAAGCATCAGTCATCAGAGTTACCGTCGGTTGCTTTCCCGCGCCCGTGAATATGTGCTGGAAAACATGTCCGAACCGGTGACGGTGCTGGACTTGTGTAATCAACTGCACGTCAGTCGCCGCACCTTGCAAAACGCATTTCACGCTATTTTGGGCATTGGCCCGAATGCGTGGCTGAAACGCATTCGCCTGAACGCCGTGCGCCGTGAACTGATTAGCCCGTGGTCGCAAAGTATGACGGTAAAAGACGCCGCCATGCAGTGGGGATTCTGGCATCTTGGGCAGTTTGCCACGGATTATCAGCAATTGTTTGCAGAAAAGCCTTCACTGACGCTGCATCAGCGGATGCAGGAACTGGAGTGAGGGTGAGGGCCGGATGAGGATGGTGTTTGATCCGGTCCATAGTGAAGTTACAAATTACGTTGAATTGCTATGTATTTTATTGCCCAACGGGATAGGCGATAAACAAACCGACAATTGTCAAAATACACGCCAGCAGGAATACCAACATACAATTTACGCGCTTTCGCGAAATTTTAAATAAATAGCAAAATAGTGTTGTTACCACGATCACTACCGGGATAGTCATAAAATTAATAACGATGAGTGCTATCAATCCAAAACTTGCTCCTCCACCGTGGGGAATAAAAATGTGTTCTTCAAAATAAACTTCTATAGCAAATGCCAGCACACATCCCAGAAAACTCATATCCAGATGAGGGTGCCATTTACTTTCTTTATGTGATGTGTCTGACATTCTTAAATGCTCCCGTGAGCAAACTGGCGCAAAATAATTTCTAAGATTGCTGATAAGACGTCGCTGTTGTCCGGCACTCCGGGCAGATAAACGCGTAAATTATCCCTTCGCCGTATTGTTCAATATCGGCATAATCCAGTTGCGCAAGAAACATCATTGTGTGGGAACATTGCGGACAGAGAGGATATTCCGCGTCCTGAATCCAGGTTGGATGCCCGCCAAGTTGCGAGAAAGAGACAGGTAAAAATGGGTCTGCGGCAAATAACGGTGACCTAAGGTTTCCCTGTCTCATGCTGTTTACAGGGAGTCGACGCCATTCCGATACATCATCCGGCAGCCAGGCAGGCGGGATATTTTTTGCAGACAAATGAGCGTTACCCTTTGAGTCCATGTAGCCGAAAATGGTGCTGTAGGCGGTGCAACATTCGCAAGTCACGACGCGAAAACTGCCGTTATCGCTAAGACCCGTTGCCTTCAGGTCAACGTCGAAAAGATTTGTTAGTGGCAATGCGCAATTTGGACAGGTATCGTTGCGTTCATCAACAACACGCAAAGCTTCGCAAGACCCGGTGCTTTTCATCTCCAGATGAAAACATTGAGGAAAATAGAGATTACGCCTTTGATCTTCAGCGGTTAACTCCCAACCGGCCTCATGCGCATATTCTTCAGGCTCGATGTAAAGGGAGCTGCGCCACGGCGGTGGGCTATTGCGCCAGTGGGCAAAACGTTCAACGACAACGTCATCCCCAATCCATGCCAGACATTGCAGAATACAATTTCTGTTTTCTGCATCATCCTCAACCCGTTCTAACAGCCTGTCGCGTACATCTGTGGGGGCGCGGTGGAAAGGCATATAAGAATCATTGTCCAAATCATCGTAAGAGATCCATTCTCTGAAATAGGCATTCAGATTCGCCTGGGTAAATGCCGCCAGACAAAGGCAAATCTCCTGAGCGAGCTTATATTCACCAGATGCAAAGCGTTCTGTGGCGTAATCAGCCATCAGCTGCGCTTGATCGGTGGTCAGTTGTTGATACAGGGCATCTGTGGGAACGGGGCAGGGAGTCCAGTCGATTAACGCATCGAATTTCCGCGGTTGGTGAATTAATTTCAGCATGACAACCGGATCGCTTAACCCTGCAAACGCATTCACGATCTTTTTGTTTTTCTTGATATATTCGTCGTGCTCACGTTGCTGTTGGGCCTGCTCGCAGGGCATGCAGTATCCGTTAGTACGCGCTGCGGTTTCCGGAAGAATGGTTGATATACAAGCGGGGCTTTTACAGGGAATACGGTGAGTCATAGAGGCGCTCCTTGCCTGAGGATATTAAGTCGAAAGAGATTATTATTAGATATTAGGGTGTCACTATGGCACACAAATTAAAACAGCATTAATTTTATGCCACCAACCGAGGGTTATTTTTCTTTTATTTTCATGATATTAAACCCAATCCCTGACCTTAATAAACTCACTCAACGCCGCTTCCGGGCTGCCTTCTTCCGGTTGATAATCATACTCCCAGCGTACCAGTGGCGGCATTGACATCAGGATAGACTCGGTGCGCCCGCCAGTTTGCAGGCCAAACAGCGTTCCGCGATCCCAGACCAGGTTGAACTCGACATAGCGACCGCGACGGTAGAGCTGGAAATTGCGCTCGCGCTCGCCGTATTCCATCGCTTTGCGTCGTTCAACAATCGGTAAATAAGCGTCGGTGTAGCCTTGACCTACCGCTTGCATAAAGGCGAAACAGTGGTCAAAGTCTGGCGTGTTCAGGTCATCAAAGAACAGGCCACCAATGCCGCGTTGTTCGTTACGATGTTTGAGGTAGAAGTATTCGTCGCACCACTTTTTGTAACGCGGATAAACGTCTTCGCCAAATGGCAGGCACAGATCACGGGCGGTGCGGTGCCAGTGAATAGCGTCTTCTTCAAAGCCATAGAAAGGGGTTAAGTCGAATCCACCGCCAAACCACCAGACGGGATCGGCACCCGGTTTTTCGGCAATAAAAAAGCGCACATTCGCGTGGCTGGTGGGAACGTACGGATTATGCGGATGCACTACCAGCGAAACGCCCATCGCTTCGAAACTGCGTCCGGCAAGTTCCGGGCGATGAGCAGTGGCGGAAGCAGGCATCGCCTCACCGTGGACATGTGAAAAGTTGACGCCCGCCTGTTCGAAAACACCACCATTACGTAACACCCGGCTACGTCCGCCGCCGCCAGCTTCGCGCTGCCAGCTATCTTCGACAAATTCTGCGCCATCGACGGCGCTCAACTGCTGACAAATTGTATCCTGAAGGTTGAGCAGAAACTGTTTAACCTGGTGTGCGTTGGGTTTCATCTCTTACCGCTTTCTCGAGTGTGCTTTCTGGTTGTCAAACCAGTGGAAATAACTGATCACGCCTTCGGCAATGGCTGTGGCGATTTTCTGGCGAAATGCCGCCGTGCCTAACAGCCGCTCTTCTTCCGGGTTGGTGATAAAAGAAGTTTCCACCAGCACCGAAGGAACAGATGGCGATTTCAACACTACAAACGCGGCTTGTTCGGTATTGCGGCTGTGCAGCTTATGCACCGGCTTAATCTTCTTCAGAATATGTGAGCCGAGCGTCAGGCTGTTTTTAATAGTATCGGTTTGTACCAGATCAAACAGCACTTGTTGCAATAGGTGATCCTTGTCAGTCGCTTTTTTACCGGCAACTTCATCAGCGCGGTTTTCGCGTTCAGACAGGTATTTCGCCATTGCGCTACTTGCCCCACGGTTAGAGAGAGCAAATACCGAAGCACCGGCAGCTTTCGGGTTGGTAAAGCCATCGGCATGAATTGACATAAACAGATCTGCGCCATGTTTATGGGCGATTTCAACGCGATCGTAAAGTGGGATAAACGTATCGCCAGAACGCGTTAAACGCGCATCAATGCCATGATTACGCAAAATGGAACGGACGTTTTTGGCAATTGCCAGCACCACATGTTTTTCTTTCGAACCGTTGCGACCAATCGCCCCGGTATCAATCCCGCCGTGGCCTGGATCGAGAACAACGACACGTTTGCCGCCGTTTTTTTTTGCTTTCGGCTTGCTGTGTCCGTTGCTGGTTTTTAAAGGTTCTTCTTTGGCGATGGCTTGCGACATTCCTGACAACGTCAGGGCAGCCAATCCGGCTTTCAGCACCTGGCGGCGCGAAGTGAGTGTTTTTAGTGGTTTAAAAGTGCTCATACGGCCTGAGTTGTAATAATAAAGTTCCAGATGTTATATCGTATCGCGTAATCCGTTACGACCGTTTGCTGTTGAGAATTGTTTTACTTTTCATTTCAATAGTTGACAACTCCCCATTATGCCACTTTTTCAACCGATTTTCGTCAGATATTGGCTAATTCGACCGTTCACGCCATAATCAGCCTTTTAACCCGCAAAAAGGTAACGAATACCATGGAGATACGCGTATTTCGCCAGGAAGATTTCGAAGAGGTCATCACCCTTTGGGAGCGTTGCGACTTGCTGCGTCCGTGGAACGATCCGGAAATGGACATCGAGCGTAAGATGAACCATGACGTCAGTTTGTTTCTGGTCGCTGAGGTAAACGGTGAAGTGGTCGGAACGGTGATGGGCGGTTATGACGGGCATCGCGGGTCTGCTTATTATCTTGGCGTGCATCCAGAGTTTCGTGGGCGTGGGATTGCTAATGCGTTGCTTAATCGGTTGGAGAAAAAGCTGATTGCTCGCGGCTGCCCGAAAATTCAGATCAACGTGCCGGAAGATAACGACATGGTGCTCGGAATGTATGAACGCCTGGGATATGAACACGCCGACGTGCTGAGTCTGGGTAAGCGTTTGATTGAAGATGAAGAGTACTGAGTTTCATCCTGTCCATTATGATGCGCACGGTCGCCTGCGTTTACCCTTGCTCTTCTGGCTTGTGCTATTGCTTCAGGCGCGAACCTGGGTGCTGTTTGTCATTGCCGGTGCGTCGCGCGAGCAGGGTACTGCGCTGCTAAATCTGTTTTATCCCGATCACGATAATTTCTGGCTGGGGTTGATTCCCGGTATTCCGGCGGTGCTGGCGTTTTTGTTGAGTGGTCGGCGGGCTTCATTTCCCCGTATCTGGCATGTGCTCTATTTTCTGTTGCTGTTGGCGCAGGTGGTTTTACTTTGCTGGCAACCGTGGCTGTGGCTGAACGGTGAATCCGTTAGCGGTATCGGTCTGGCGCTGGTGGTGGCGGATATTGTGGCGTTAATCTGGCTGCTGACCAATCGACGTTTACGCGCTTGTTTTAATGAAGAAAAAGAATAACGGCACTTTTTGGTGAATTTGCACTCCAAGCAACGTTATTGAATAACCAAAGGAAGTGACATGAAATCGCTGCGTTTAATGTTATGCGCTATGCCGTTGATGCTGACCGGCTGTTCCACGATGTCGTCAGTTAACTGGTCTGCCGCTAACCCGTGGAACTGGTTTGGGTCGTCCACCAAAGTGAGCGAGCAGGGCGTTGGTGAATTAACGGCGTCCACACCACTGCAAGAACAAGCCATTGCCGATGCGCTTGATGGCGATTATCGCCTGCGCAGCGGAATGAAAACCGCGAACGGCAACGTGGTGCGCTTTTTTGAAGTGATGAAAGGCGACAACGTGGCGATGGTAATTAACGGCGATCAGGGCACGATCAGCCGCATTGATGTGCTGGATAGCGATATTCCTGCTGACACCGGTGTTAAAATCGGTACACCGTTTAGCGACCTTTACAGCAAAGCATTTGGCAATTGCCAAAAAGCTGATGGTGATGATAATCGTGCCGTCGAATGTAAAGCCGAAGGCAGTCAACATATTAGCTACCAGTTCAGCGGGGAATGGAGTGGTCCTGAAGGGTTAATGCCTTCGGACGATACCCTGAAAAACTGGAAAGTCAGTAAAATTATCTGGCGGCGTTAATTTGCGTCTGAACAAACCGCCGCCGCGAAAAAACACGTAAAATAGCGCCCAACAATGCCACGGATTGCGTGGCATTCTTATTTTCAGGAGGAACAATGTCTCAGGTTCAGAGTGGCATTTTGCCAGAACATTGCCGCGCGGCGATTTGGATCGAAGCCAACGTGAAAGGGGAAGTTGACGCCCTGCGTGCGGCCAGTAAAACATTTGCCGACAAACTGGCAACTTTTGAAGCGAAATTCCCGGACGCGCATCTTGGTGCGGTGGTTGCCTTTGGTAACAACACCTGGCGCGCTCTGAGCGGCGGCGTTGGGGCCGAAGAGCTGAAAGATTTTCCGGGCTACGGTAAAGGCCTTGCGCCGACCACCCAGTTCGATGTGTTGATCCACATTCTTTCTCTGCGTCACGACGTAAACTTCTCTGTCGCTCAGGCGGCGATGGAAGCCTTTGGTGACTGCATTGAAGTGAAAGAAGAGATTCACGGCTTCCGTTGGGTTGAAGAGCGTGACCTGAGCGGCTTCGTTGACGGTACTGAAAACCCGGCGGGTGAAGAGACGCGCCGCGAAGTGGCGGTTATCAAAGACGGCGTGGATGCGGGCGGCAGCTATGTATTTGTGCAGCGTTGGGAGCACAACCTGAAGCAGCTCAACCGGATGAGCGTTCACGATCAGGAGATGATGATCGGGCGTACCAAAGAGGCTAACGAAGAGATTGACGGCGATGAGCGTCCGGAAACTTCTCACCTGACCCGTGTTGATCTGAAAGAAGATGGCAAAGGACTGAAGATTGTTCGCCAGAGCCTGCCATACGGCACTGCCAGCGGCACTCACGGTCTGTACTTCTGCGCCTACTGCGCGCGTCTGCATAACATTGAGCAGCAACTGCTGAGCATGTTTGGCGATACCGATGGCAAACGTGATGCGATGTTGCGTTTCACCAAACCGGTCACTGGCGGCTATTATTTCGCGCCGTCGCTGGACAAACTGATGGCGCTGTAAGCGCTTCTGATTCGATGATTAAAGGCCAGCCAGTATCACAACTGACTGGCCTTTTTATTACTGCTTTAACGCCGCATACACCTGATCCACCACCCAACCATAAGTTGCAATCGGTAACTGACCGCTTTCGAACATATTGGGATTTTTTTGTGGATCGGCAACTGGCGAATGTGGCTTGTTGCTTAACATCACAATCGCCATATGATTGATAGGATCGATAACGGTCACCGTCCCGGTCCAGCCCGTGTGACCGTAGGTTTGCGGGCTTGCCAGCGTACCAAACGTCGGCGTCATGGTGGCATTACCATTCACGCGCCAGCCGAGGCCAAAAGTGGCGTCTTCCTTTGAGCTGGTGGTGAACATCTTAACCGTTTCCGCACTGAACAGCGTCACATCACCATAGCCGCCGCCGTTCAGCATCGTTTGCATTAACACCGCAATATCACCGGTATTGGAAAACAAACCTGCGTGCCCGGAAACGCCGCCCATCGAATAGAATGCTTTTTCATCGTGCACCTGACCCCAGAGAGTGGAGGTGCGGATATTCGGGAAGTGAATCACGCCATCGCGGGTATTGCCGTTCAGTTCCGTGGCGGCAATTTGCTGTGGTTTAAAGCCTTTCAGCAGCGGATTAAACACCGTATGCGTCAGGCCGAGCGGGCGATAAATCGACTCTTCAACATAGCGGTCAAGCGGCTGACCAGTAACTGACTCGACGATAAATCCAAGCAGCATATAATCGACATCGCTGTAGATATGTTTGCTGCCGGGCTGATATTCCAGCGGCGTGCGCTTGATCATTTCCAGCGTCTGGCCTTTATCCTGGGAATATAACGCGCCCGCGACGGCTTTATTTGGGTATTGCGGGTCCGCCGGGAAACCGCCGCTGTGATGCAGCAGATCAGAAATCCGCAGCGTGTTTTTGCCTTTGATGGTGTCATTTGGACTGTCGGCAAATCCCGGAATATATTTCGCAATCAGATCGTCAGGATGTAGTTTGCCTTCGCTCATTAGCTTTTGTAGGGCGAAGTTAGTGGCGTACATTTTTGTGTTTGAGGCCAGGTCATACAGCGTCTCGGTGGTTGCTTTTACTGGCTGCTTCATTAACACGCTGCCATCGTACTTTTTCGCCGCGCCCCAGGCTTTGCGATACACAATCTGATTATCTTTTATAATCAGCAGGTTTACGCCGGGATAACCATCATCAACTTGCTGGCTTATCCAGCGATCCATCTGGTTAAGCCGTTCCACATTGAACCCTGCTTTCTCTGGCGAACTTTCTGTCAGAACAGGGTATTTTGCGGCGCTGACGCTACAGCTGACAGCCAGCAGAGAAAAATAGAGCATTGTCCGTTTCATAATCAGTCCAGATTGACGTTACGGCAGCCAAAGAGTGTGGTGAAAATAAACCCACAAACCCATGCCACCAGAATCCCACCTGCATAAACCGCCATTGCCGGAAGGATGCCTTGCGCGGATGTCATCAGCGGCAGCGCCACCAGGCCAGACGGCCCAAGGCGCTGTTTAAGCCCATCGGCAGGCCCCACCAGGCTATCAGGCCGATAAACAAACCGCCCGCCGCGCCACCTAAACAGGCAGTAACAAACGGTTTCATGCGGGGTAGGGTAACGCCGTAAATTAACGGTTCGCCAACGCCCAGCAGGCCGGGAATAATTGCCCCGCGGACCTGACTGCGTAATGCACTGTGCGGTTGCGCCCGCCAGTAGAGCGCCAGCGCCGCACCCACCTGGCCCGCGCCTGCCATTGAAAGGATGGGGAACAGGCTGTTGAATCCCTGGCTGTCCATTAAGGCCAGGTAAACAGGAATAAAGCCCTGATGCACGCCAAACACCACGGCGATCAGAAATAGCCCTGCTAAAACTGCACAACCGAGCGGATTACTGTTCAGGTGCATAAACAGCCACGACATGCCTTCGAATAACCAGCCACCCAGCGGCATAATGATCAAATACGCCAGTGTGGCGGTGATCAGCAGAGTGATTAACGAGGTCAACAGCATGTCGAGATCGTCCGGCATAAAGCGGCGCACCATGCCTTCGATGCGGGCGCAGGCCCAGGCGGCAATCAACACGCCGATAATATTGCCTCGTGGATCGATGGGCAGACCGAAGAAATCGTGAAAACCGGCGTAGTAACCGGTGGTGGCAGCAGGGTTATAACCGAGCAAAAAGAGCGCGGCGATAATTGCGCCATTGACGCCCGTGCCGCCAAATGCCTGGGCGGCGTTATAGCCCACCAGAATCACCAGGAAAGTGAACAAACCTTTGCTGAACACTTTCATAAAATTCAGCGCATCGGGTAGCGTTCCCTGAGCATCTGCCGGAACGTGCATCACGGTGGCAATTAACGTCGCTATCCCCAGCAACAGACCCGCAGCAATAAAACCGGGGATCAGCGGCGTGAAGATAGTGGCGAATTTGGCAAGAAACTGTTGCACGCCGGAGGTCTGTTTGGCTTTTAACTGGCGTTTATTCTGAGCGGCGATTTCTGCGGCATCCTGTACCGGGGCTTCGCCCAGCAGTTCGCTCATCGCTTTGGCGGCACGATGCGCTTTACCTGGTCCAAAAACGACCTGTACCTGATCGCTGGTCAAAATGACGCCCTTCACGCCTTCCAGCGTTTTGATATCGGGATCAACCAGTGAACTGTCATGTACACCCAGACGCAGGCGCGTCATACAGTTACCACAACTGGCGATATTCCCCGGTCCGCCGACACGGGTAAGGATGGTGTTCAGAAGTTCACTGCTGATCTCTTTGGCCATGGGTTATTCCTTGTCTAAAACCTGACGAATAAAGCCGCCGTGTTGATCCAGGCGTTTTTTAGCTTCTGCGGCATCGAGATTTTTCAGCACCATCACAATGGCCGTTTTGCAGTTGCGCTCGCAAGCAATTAACGCCGCTTCCGCTTGTTCGGCGTTACATCCGGTGGCGTTTTTAACGATATTGACCTGGCGCACATGCAATTTTTCGTTGGTGGCGACCACATCGACCATCAGGTTGCCAAACACTTTGCCGGATTTAATCATCAGCCCGGTAGAAAGCATATTGAGCACCAGTTTCTGCGCTGTGCCTGCTTTCATTCGCGAAGAACCGGTAACCACTTCGGCACCAACCACCGGAGTAATAGCAAACTCAGCGGTGGTTGAAACGGCGCTCCCCGGATTACAGGAAATGCCCACTGTGCGGCAACCGAGTTGGCGTGCGTATTCCAGCCCGGCAATCACATACGGTGTGCGACCGCTGGCAGCAATACCAACCACCACATCCTGTGCGGTTAAGCCGATATTTTTTAGATCGTTAACACCACCTTCCTGGCTATCTTCTGCGCCTTCCACCGCGTGCTGAATGGCATATTCACCGCCAGCAATCAAACCAACCACCAGGCCCGGTTTGACGCCGTAGGTCGGCGGACATTCGCTGGCATCAAGAATACCCAGACGACCGGAAGTCCCCGCACCGATGTAAATCAGTCGACCGCCGCCGCTTACCTGGGCGTGGATAACATCGATCGCTGCGGCGATATCCGGCAGTACACGCTCAACGGCAAGTGGTACGGTTTTATCTTCATCGTTGATAATCCGGCACATTTCCAGCGTTGATACGCGGTCAATTTCAGCCGAAGCGGCATTCGAGCCTTCGGTAATCATCTTTTCAAGTTGCATCGGTGGTGACCTTACTATTTACGATCAAATAATTGCAGATGGATGGAATCATATATCCCGAATTGACAGACTTAAAGGAATCATTGAGTCTACACTCGCAGAGTGTGAAGAGCGTCATAAGAACTTAAGCGGAATTTTTGCTGCCAGCCCAGGAGAGTGGAAGATGTTGTACCTGACGAAAATACGCAATGCAGAAAGTGAATTTACCGAGAACGAGCAAAAAATAGCTGACTTTCTGCAGGCTAAAGTGAGTGAGCTGAAATCCGTCTCTTCGCGCAAGATGGCGAAACAGCTCGGCATCAGCCAGTCGAGTATTGTGAAGTTTGCCCAGAAGCTCGGCGCGCAAGGATTTACTGAATTGCGTATGGCGTTAATTGGCGAATACAGTGCCAGCCGGGAGAAAACGAATGCCACGGCGCTGCACTTGCACAGTTCGATTACCAGTGATGATTCGCTGGAAGTGATTGCCCGCAAACTGAATCGCGAAAAAGAGCTGGCACTGGAGCAAACCTGCGCCTTACTCGATTACGCGCGGCTGCAAAAAATCATTGAGGTCATCAGTAAAGCGCCGTTTATCCAGATAACAGGCCTGGGCGGGTCGGCGCTGGTGGGGCGCGATCTTTCATTCAAACTGATGAAAATTGGTTATCGCGTGGCCTGTGAAGCCGACACGCACGTACAAGCTACCGTTTCCCAGGCGTTGAAAAAAGGTGATGTACAAATCGCTATCTCTTACAGCGGCAGTAAAAAAGAGATTTTGCTATGCGCCGAGGCAGCGCGAAAGCAGGGGGCAACGGTGATTGCCATTACTTCACTGACTGACTCTCCGCTGCGGCGGTTGGCACATTTCACCCTCGATACCGTTTCTGGTGAAACCGAATGGCGTAGCTCGTCGATGTCCACCCGCACGGCGCAAAATTCGGTTACCGATTTACTGTTTGTTGGGCTGGTACAACTTAATGATGTCGAGTCATTGAAAATGATTGAGCGCAGCAGTGAGCTAACACAACGCCTGAAATGATGCATAAAGCAGCGACTGGATTGAGATTTTCCTGAATTAGTGAGCTGATCCGCAGCAATATTTTGTTTATCCTGTATTTTCAGAGGGAATGGAGTGTAACGCTCTGTATTAACAAGGAGAGCATTAAAATGGGTAAACTCACGGGCAAGACAGCACTGATTACGGGCGCATTGCAGGGAATTGGCGAAGGAATTGCCAGAACTTTTGCGCGTCATGGCGCAAACCTAATCTTGCTGGATATCTCCCCTGAGATCGAAAAGCTGGCGGACGAACTGTGTGGTCGTGGTCATCGCTGTATGGCGGTTGTCGCCGATGTGCGTGACCCGGCGTCGGTAGCCGCAGCTATCAAGCGCGCAAAGGAAAAAGAAGGGCGCATTGATATCCTGGTGAATAACGCAGGCGTTTGTCGTCTGGGCAGTTTCCTCGATATGAGCGATGAAGATCGCGATTTCCATATTGATATCAATATAAAAGGCGTATGGAACGTCACGAAGGCGGTGCTGCCGGAGATGATTGCCCGCAAAGATGGTCGCATTGTGATGATGTCTTCGGTCACTGGCGATATGGTGGCCGATCCGGGCGAAACGGCGTATGCCTTAACGAAAGCGGCGATTGTTGGCCTGACTAAATCGCTGGCGGTGGAGTACGCGCAGTCTGGTATTCGCGTTAACGCCATCTGCCCTGGATACGTTCGCACGCCAATGGCGGAAAGCATCGCGCGTCAGTCAAACCCGGAGGATCCGGAATCGGTGCTGACTGAAATGGCGAAAGCAATCCCGCTGCGTCGCCTCGCCGATCCGCTGGAAGTTGGCGAACTGGCGGCCTTCCTCGCATCCGATGAATCCAGCTATTTAACCGGTACACAGAATGTGATTGATGGCGGCAGCACACTGCCGGAGACGGTTAGCGTCGGCATCTGATTCACCTCTGTTTCCTCCCTGTATTTGTGGGGAGGATTTCGTCTTGAACTAAGTTCACCAGGCTATTTTATTTGTCATTTTGGCCCCGGGCAGTGCTCGAAATCCTCACGTACTATGTGTACGCTCCGGTTTCTCCGCGCTGTTCGTGTCCAAACTGACTGCAACAATTACGCCTGTTGAACCAAGTTCTTATTCCCTTTTCAACTTCCAAATCACCAAACGGTATATAAAACCGTTACTCCTTTCACGTCCGTTATAAATATGATGACTAATAGAAAGTCATTTAATTAATAAGGGTGCGCAATGGCCGTTAACTTACTGAAAAAGAACTCACTCGCGCTGGTCGCTTCTCTGCTGCTGGCGGGCCATGTACAGGCAACGGAACTGCTGAACAGTTCTTATGACGTCTCCCGCGAGCTCTTTGCCGCCCTGAATACCCCGTTTGAGCAACAATGGGCGAAAGATAACGGTGGCGACAAGCTAACGATTAAACAATCTCATGCCGGGTCATCAAAACAGGCGCTGGCGATTTTGCAGGGCTTAAAAGCAGACGTTGTCACTTATAACCAGGTGACCGACGTGCAGATCCTGCATGATAAAGGCAAGCTGATCCCGGCTGACTGGCAGTCGCGTCTGCCGAATAACAGCTCGCCATTTTACTCCACCATGGGCTTCCTGGTGCGTAAGGGCAACCCGAAGAATATCCATGACTGGAACGACCTGGTGCGCTCCGACGTGAAGCTGATCTTCCCGAACCCAAAAACCTCCGGTAACGCGCGTTATACCTATCTGGCGGCATGGGGTGCAGCGGATAAAGCTGACGGTGGCGATAAAGCCAAAACCGAACAGTTTATGACTCAGTTCCTGAAAAACGTGGAAGTGTTCGATACCGGCGGTCGTGGCGCAACTACCACCTTTGCCGAGCGCGGGCTGGGCGATGTGCTGATTAGCTTCGAATCGGAAGTGAACAACATCCGCAAGCAGTATGAAGCGCAGGGCTTTGAAGTGGTGATTCCGAAAACCAACATTCTGGCGGAATTCCCGGTAGCGTGGGTCGATAAAAACGTGCAGGCCAACGGCACGGAAAAAGCGGCAAAAGCTTACCTGAACTGGCTCTACAGCCCACAGGCGCAAACGATCATTACCGACTATTACTACCGCGTAAACAACCCGGAAGTCATGGACAAACTGAAAGACAAATTCCCGCAGACCGAGCTGTTTCGCGTGGAAGATAAATTTGGCTCCTGGCCGGAAGTGATGAAAACCCACTTCAACAGCGGCGGCGAGTTAGACAAGCTGTTAGCGGCGGGGCGTAACTAATGTTTGCAGTTTCTTCCAGACGCGTGCTGCCGGGCTTTACCTTAAGCCTCGGCACCAGTCTGCTGTTTGTGTGCCTGATTTTGCTGCTGCCGCTCTCCGCACTGGTGATGCAACTGGCTCAGATGAGCTGGGCGCAGTACTGGGAGGTGATCACCAACCCGCAGGTGGTCGCGGCCTATAAAGTGACGCTGCTGTCGGCGTTTGTGGCATCGATTTTTAACGGCGTTTTCGGCCTGCTTATGGCGTGGATTTTAACCCGCTACCGCTTTCCGGGTCGCACGCTGCTCGATGCGTTGATGGATTTACCCTTTGCGCTGCCGACGGCGGTCGCAGGTTTGACGCTGGCCTCGCTCTTTTCCGTGAACGGTTTTTACGGCGAGTGGCTGGCGAAATTTGATATCAAAGTCACCTACACCTGGCTTGGTATTGCGGTGGCGATGGCCTTTACCAGCATTCCGTTTGTGGTGCGAACCGTGCAGCCGGTGCTGGAAGAGTTAGGCCCGGAATATGAAGAAGCGGCAGAAACGCTCGGCGCAACGCGCTGGCAGAGTTTCTGCAAAGTGGTGCTGCCGGAGCTTTCTCCGGCGCTGGTGGCGGGCGTGGCGCTGTCGTTTACCCGTAGTCTCGGTGAGTTTGGTGCGGTGATTTTTATCGCCGGGAACATCGCCTGGAAGACGGAAGTGACGTCGCTGATGATTTTTGTTCGCTTACAGGAGTTTGATTACCCGGCGGCGAGCGCAATTGCTTCGGTGATCCTCGCGGCATCCCTGCTGCTGCTGTTCTCAATTAACACTCTGCAAAGTCGCTTTGGTCGGCGTGTGGTAGGTCATTAATGGCGGAAGTTACCCAATTGAAGCGTTATGACACGCGCCCAATTAACTGGGGCAAATGGTTTCTGATTGGCACCGGAATGCTGGTTTCGGCGTTCATCCTGCTGGTGCCGATGATTTACATTTTCGTGCAGGCATTCAGCAAAGGGCTGATGCCGGTGTTACAGAATCTGGCCGATCCGGACATGCTGCACGCCATCTGGCTGACGGTGATGATCGCGCTGATTGCCGTACCGGTAAACCTGGTGTTCGGGATTCTGCTGGCCTGGCTGGTGACGCGCTTTAACTTCCCCGGACGCCAGTTGCTGCTGACGCTGCTGGACATTCCGTTTGCCGTGTCGCCGGTGGTTGCCGGTCTGGTCTATCTGCTTTTCTACGGCTCTAACGGCCCGCTCGGCGGCTGGCTGGATGAACATAATCTGCAAATTATGTTCTCCTGGCCGGGAATGGTGCTGGTCACCATCTTCGTGACCTGTCCGTTTGTGGTGCGCGAGCTGGTGCCGGTGATGTTAAGCCAGGGCAGCCAGGAAGACGAAGCGGCGATTTTGCTTGGCGCGTCTGGCTGGCAGATGTTCCGCCGCGTCACGCTGCCGAACATCCGCTGGGCTCTGCTTTATGGCGTGGTGCTGACCAACGCCCGTGCGATTGGCGAGTTTGGCGCGGTGTCGGTGGTTTCCGGCTCGATTCGCGGTGAAACACTTTCGCTGCCGTTACAGATTGAATTGCTGGAGCAGGACTACAACACCGTCGGCTCCTTTACCGCCGCGGCGCTGTTGACGCTGATGGCGATTATCACCCTGTTTTTAAAGAGTATGTTGCAGTGGCGCCTGGAGAATCAGGAAAAACGCGCGCAACAGGAGGAACATCATGAGCATTGAGATTGCCAATATTAAGAAGTCGTTTGGTCGCACCCAGGTGCTGAACGATATCTCACTGGATATTCCTTCTGGTCAGATGGTCGCATTGCTGGGGCCGTCCGGTTCCGGGAAAACCACGCTGCTGCGGATTATCGCCGGGCTGGAGCATCAAACCAGCGGGCATATTCGTTTCCACGGCACCGACGTCAGCCGCCTTCACGCGCGCGATCGTAAAGTCGGTTTCGTGTTTCAGCATTACGCCCTGTTCCGCCATATGACGGTGTTCGACAATATCGCCTTCGGCCTGACGGTGCTGCCGCGTCGCGAGCGCCCGAATGCCGCAGCCATCAAAGCGAAAGTGACAAAATTGCTGGAAATGGTGCAGCTTGCGCATCTGGCGGATCGTTATCCGGCCCAGCTTTCCGGCGGCCAGAAACAGCGTGTGGCGCTGGCGCGGGCGCTGGCTGTCGAACCGCAAATTCTGCTGCTTGATGAACCGTTTGGCGCGCTGGATGCGCAGGTGCGTAAAGAGCTGCGTCGTTGGCTGCGTCAGTTGCATGAAGAGCTGAAATTCACCAGCGTGTTCGTGACCCACGACCAGGAAGAAGCGATGGAAGTCGCCAACCGCGTGGTGGTCATGAGCCAGGGCAATATCGAACAGGCCGATGAACCGGATCAGGTCTGGCGCGAGCCGGCGACCCGTTTTGTGCTGGAGTTTATGGGCGAAGTGAACCGCTTGCAGGGAACGATTCGCGGTGGGCAGTTCCACGTTGGTGCGCACCGCTGGCCGCTGGGATACACCCCTGCGTATCAGGGGCCGGTGGATCTCTTCCTGCGCCCGTGGGAAGTGGATATCAGCCGCCGCACCAGCCTCGATTCGCCGCTGCCGGTGCAGGTGCTGGAAGCCAGCCCGAAAGGTCACTACACCCAATTAGTCGTGCAGCCGCTGGGGTGGTATGAAGATCCGCTCACCGTGGTAATGCGTGGTGATGATGCGCCGGTGCGCGGCGATCGTTTGTTCGTCGGGCTGCAACATGCGCGGCTGTATAACGGCGACGAGCGTATTGAAACCCGCGATGAGGAACTTGCTCTCGCACAAAGCGCCTGATAGGTTGAGTGAATGTTAAACGCCCGGAGGCGCTTCCCGCGATCCGGGCTTTTTAATGGCAAGGTTTTGTAACCTGTAGGCCTGATAAGACGCGTAAACGTCGCATCAGGCAACACCACGTATGGACAGAAATCGTGAGTACATTAGAACAAACAATAGGCAATACGCCTCTGGTGAAATTACAACGAATGGGGCCGGATAACGGCAGTGAAGTGTGGTTAAAGCTGGAAGGCAATAATCCGGCCGGTTCGGTGAAAGATCGTGCGGCGCTTTCGATGATCGTCGAGGCGGAAAAGCGCGGGGAAATTAAACCGGGTGATGTGTTAATCGAAGCCACCAGTGGTAACACCGGGATTGCGCTGGCAATGATCGCTGCGCTAAAAGGCTATCGCATGAAATTGCTGATGCCCGATAACATGAGCCAGGAGCGTCGCGCGGCGATGCGTGCCTACGGTGCGGAGCTGATTCTGGTCACCAAAGAGCAGGGCATGGAAGGTGCGCGCGATCTGGCGCTGGAGATGGCGAATCGTGGCGAAGGCAAGCTGCTCGATCAGTTTAATAATCCCGATAATCCTTATGCGCATTACACCACCACCGGGCCGGAAATCTGGCAGCAAACCGGCGGTCGCATTACCCATTTTGTCTCCAGCATGGGGACGACCGGTACGATTACCGGCGTGTCGCGCTTTATGCGCGAGCAATCCAAACCGGTGGCGATTGTTGGTCTGCAGCCGGAAGAGGGCAGCAGCATTCCCGGCATTCGTCGCTGGCCTGAGGAATATCTGCCAGGCATCTTCAACGCTTCGCTGGTGGATGAGGTGCTGGATATTCATCAGCGTGATGCGGAAAACACCATGCGCGAACTGGCAGTGCGGGAAGGGATTTTCTGCGGTGTAAGTTCCGGTGGCGCGGTTGCCGGAGCACTGCGGGTGGCAAAAGCCAACCCCGGCGCTGTAGTGGTGGCGATCATCTGCGATCGCGGCGATCGCTACCTTTCTACCGGGGTGTTTGGGGAAGAGCACTTTAGTCAGGGGGCGGGGATTTAAGGATTAATAGCATTGGAGGCTGATGACAAACGCAAAACTGCCTGATGCGCTACGCTTATCAGGCCTACAAGGTTCCTGTAATATATTGAATTAGCAATATTTTGTAGGCCGAATAAGGCGTTTACGCTGCATCTGGCATAAACAAAGTGCACTTTGTCAATAATCTGCTTTGTCGGCAGTTGTTGCTGCCGACAAATGCAGTTTTTAATTTTCGTGTGGAAACGTAGTAAGGTCATCAATCATTTTTTGAAGTATTGGTGAGTCCTGACCATCACCCCATTGAAGAATTTTTGCGGTAAGCTGATGACGGGCTAGTGCATTGAGTCCCATCTTTTTAAGTTTATGGGAGATTTTACCCATGACTTTAATCTGACCGAATGCAGTTGCGTAGGTAATCATATTGCTCTGGATAGTGCTCATTTCATCGGCTAGTAATTGCGCACGAATATCCTCTTCAAGAATACTTTCCATAGCGATATATTTCATACCCCAGATAGTTTCAATTAACATTTGAGGGAAATCAGCACAATCTAGATCCGGCTCTTTACGCAGGCTATTTTCAAGAACGTTTAGAGCATCAGCACCTTCATCGCTGCCAAAAGGAGATTCTTCATCCCAGCAACACACATAAAGTGGATCAGTAAAATGGCACTGGAAGTTTGGGTGTGACGTTTTAACATGTAACCCAATTTCTTCATCATCAAAATAGTAGCGATCCATGTAGTTAAAGTTTGGATCTTCTTGATAGCCTTTCTTCATTTTTGCGGCAATCAATTTACTGGCTTCTTTCAGACACTGTTCTTCATTATCGAACTCTTTTGTCTGGAATTTACCAATACTACCTACCTTGCCATAGTTGATAGCTAAACTATCCCCTTCGTAATCTATCCACCAAAATTTATTCGATTTTTCATCGTTATAAATAAAGCATTTTTTCATGTTACCTCCTGTAAATGCCTTGCCAAAGCGGATTAATTCCCTTCCGCAGGCACCGTTTTATCCGTCTGCGCAATTAACGCATGTAAAAAAGGTTGCGCGTTTTCATCGCTCTTACCGGGCATCTTCACGATATACGGCTTCCCGGTAATCGATGATGACGAAGCAACCTTATCAATAAATTGCTCAGCAGTATCAATGCGATTACGGGTATTGCCCAGCTTCAGACGCAAATGGGAAACCGCTTCATCGCAGGTATGTTCATCGCCGTTGCGCACAAATATCAAATCCTTTTTCTGTGCTAATCCCTCCAGCATGGCGTTGATGCGGGCTTCTTCGTGGGCGGTTAACTTCGCGTAAGCGGGGAGTGTCATTAGCAGCGTAATGACCAGACAAATGATTTTCTTCATTGAATTACCTTATCCTTGTTTTGTGATAGCCGATTTGACTGCCAGAATCAGGTAAAGTTTCGGTTGGAATACGATGAGGATCATCGGCAAGGAGAAAAAATTAAATGAGTAGTTTGTTGTTGTTTAACGATAAGAGCAGGGCATTGCAGGCGGATATCGTCGCCGTGCAGTCGCAGGTAGTGTACGGCAGCGTAGGCAACAGCATTGCCGTGCCTGCTATCAAACAGAACGGCCTGAATGTCTTTGCCGTGCCGACGGTATTGCTGAGCAATACGCCGCATTATGACACTTTCTACGGTGGTGCGATTCCGGACGAATGGTTTAGCGGTTATTTGCGTGCGCTTCAGGAGCGTGATGCGCTGCGCCAGCTGCGCGCTGTCACCACGGGCTATATGGGAACGGCATCGCAAATCAAAATCCTTGCCGAGTGGCTGACTGCGCTACGCAAAGACCATCCTGACTTATTGATTATGGTCGATCCGGTGATTGGCGATATTGATAGCGGAATTTATGTCAAACCTGACCTTCCTGAGGCATACCGACAATATTTACTGCCTCTGGCGCAGGGTATTACGCCTAATATCTTTGAGCTGGAAATCCTGACCGGTAAAGATTGCCGCGATCTCGACAGTGCCATTGCCGCAGCAAAAAGTCTGCTTTCAGACACCTTAAAATGGGTGGTCATTACCAGCGCCTCCGGTAACGAAGAAAATCAGGAGATGCAGGTGGTGGTGGTCAGTGCCGACAGCGTGAATGTCATTTCCCATTCTCGGGTAAAGACGGATCTTAAAGGAACAGGCGATCTGTTTTGCGCCCAGCTTATCAGTGGCTTGTTGAAAGGTAAGGAATTAACTGACGCGGTACATAGCGCGGGATTACGCGTGCTGCAGGTGATGCGCTATACCCAGCAGCATGGTAGTGATGAATTGATTTTGCCGCCCCTGACGGAAGCATAAAAAAATGGCGCCCATCGGCGCCATTTTTCACTGCGGCAAGAATTATTTCTTGATGCGAATAACCGGAGTTTCACCCACAGTCACGCTACCGGACAGTTTGATCAGTTCTTTGATTTCGTCCATGTTGGAGATAACAACCGGAGTCAGGGTAGACTTGGCTTTCTCTTCCAGCAGCGGCAGATCGAATTCAATCACAGTATCGCCAACTTTCACGCGCTGACCTTCTTCAGCAATACGCTTGAAGCCTTCGCCTTTCAGTTCAACAGTGTCGATACCGAAGTGAACGAACAACTCAACGCCGCTATCAGATTCGATAGAGAACGCGTGGTTGGTTTCAAAGATTTTACCAATGGTGCCGTCTACAGGCGCGACCATTTTGTTACCAGTTGGTTTGATAGCAATACCATCACCAACGATTTTTTCCGCAAAAACGACATCCGGCACGTCTTCGATATTGACGATCTCGCCAGAGAGCGGAGCAATGATCTCAATAGTTCCGGTATCCTTCTTGTCGTCGGAAACCAGAGATTTCAGTTTATCGAACAAACCCATGATCTTCTCCTAAGCAGTAAATTGGGCCGCATCTCGTGGATTAGCAGATTGTTTTTTCTTCAATGAACTTGTTAACCAGCGTCATTAACTCGTCCGTTGTCGGTTGAGCAAGAGCCTGCTCTGCTAACACCTTCGCATCTTCGAAGTTCGTGTTACGGATAATCTTCTTAATGCGCGGGATAGAAATGGCGCTCATAGAGAATTCGTCCAGACCCATCCCCAGCAACAGAAGTGTAGCACGTTCATCGCCAGCAAGCTCACCACACATGCCAGTCCATTTGCCTTCAGCATGAGAAGCATCAATAACTTGCTTGATCAAGTTCAGCACGGACGGTGACATTGGCTGGTAAAGGTGTGAAATCATATCATTACCACGGTCAACTGCCAGAGTGTACTGCGTTAAATCATTGGTGCCGATACTAAAGAAATCAACTTCTTTGGCTAAATGACGTGCAATTGTTGCGGCCGCTGGTGTTTCCACCATTACGCCGATTTCAATTGACTCGTCAAACGCTTTACCTTCGTCGCGCAGTTCCTGTTTGTAGATTTCGATCTCTTTGCGCAGTGCACGCACTTCTTCAACAGAGATGATCATCGGGAACATGATGCGCAATTTACCGAAAGCAGAGGCACGCAGGATAGCGCGGAGCTGATCGCGCAGGATCTCTTTACGATCCATCGCGATACGGATAGCGCGCCAGCCGAGGAACGGGTTCTCTTCTTTCGGGAAGTTCATGTATGGCAGCTCTTTGTCGCCGCCGATGTCCATGGTACGAACGATAACCGCTTGTGAGCCACACGCTTCAGCTACTGCTTTGTAAGCAGCAAACTGTTCTTCTTCAGTGGGCAGCGCGTCGCGGTCCATGAACAGGAACTCAGTACGATACAGACCAACGCCTTCAGCGCCGTTACGCTCTGCACCTTCAACGTCACGAACCGTACCGATGTTAGCGCACACTTCTACCTGGTGACCGTCCAGCGTAATAGCTGGCAGATCTTTCAGTTTAGCAAGCTCTGCTTTTTCAGAAGCCACTTGCTCCTGAACAGCGCGCATTTTATCAATAACTTCGTTGGTTGGATTGACGTAAACCTGATTATTTACGGCATCCAGAATCAGATAGTCGTCATTTTTCACCTGAGAGGTGACGCTACCGGTACCCACGATAGCAGGCAGTTCCAGAGAACGCGCCATGATAGAGGTGTGGGAAGTACGGCCACCCGCGTCGGTGATGAAACCCAGCACCTTCTTCAGGTTCAGCTGTGCGGTTTCGGACGGCGTCAGATCAGCGGCAACCAGAATGACTTCATCCTGAATGGCGCTCAGGTCGATAATCTTCAGGCCCAGGATGTTGCGCAGCAGGCGCTTACCGATATCACGTACGTCAGCCGCACGCTCTTTCAGGTATTCATCATCCAGCTCTTCCAGGGCAGAAGCCTGACCTTCGATAACTTCATGAGCAGCTGCGTCAGCTGTCATGTGCTTATCTTTAATCAGGGCTATGATTTCCTGCTCCAGCTCCTCATCTTCGAGTAGCATAATATGCCCTTCAAAGATGGCTTCTTTTTCTTCACCGAACGTTTCACCAGCTTTCGTTTTGATCGTTTCCAGCTGGGCTGATGCCTTGGCACGACCGCTCAGAAAACGTTCAACTTCCTGATCAACCTGGTCGGCAGAAATTTTTTTCCGGTCAATGACAATTTCGTCTTCTTTCAGAAGCAGAGCTTTACCGAAAGCGATACCCGGGGATGCTAAAATGCCTGAAATCATAACCCTACCTTACTTGTGACTGATTTTTAAAAGAACCCGGGAAATTACTCGAGTTCCGCCATCAGTTTAACCAGATGTTCAACCGCTTTCTGTTCGTCTTCGCCTTCTGCGGAGATAGTCACAACGGTACCTTGAGTCAGGCCCAGAGTCTGCAGTTTAAACAGGCTTTTCGCGCTGGCGCTTTTGCCGTTGGAAGTCACAGTAATTTCAGAAGTGAAGCCCTTAGCTTCTTTTACAAACTGGGCAGCAGGGCGGGTGTGCAGACCGTTCGGAGCGGTAATGGTAACTTCTTGCTGGAACATTGTATTTCCCCAACTTATAGGTTTAGTGTTGTGGAACTAAAGTCTAGCCTGGCGGTTCGACTTTAGCCTGTATTGTTAGCGCCAGTTTTTAACAGACGCGACGCACGAAGAGCGCAATACAGTCCTTTGCTGGCGGGTGTTGACCGCTGACGTTTCGTACGTCATTAAACATTATGCCGCTAAAGGAAGAATTGAACCAAATCATAAAATCGATTCAGCTATGGCTTTTCCTGTAACGATTAATTTCGCGCATCAAAATAATTAGTCTGGTTAAATACCAGTTCCGACAGGCTGAATCAATGCCAGGAGGGGCGAAAGTTTGAAGCAGGCCACAAAAAAGCACCTGAAAAGGTGCTTTTTTACGCATTTTTAACAAGCTGGCATTACTGTTGCAATTCTTTCTCAGTGAAGAGATCGGCAAACAATGCGGTGCTTAAATAACGCTCACCCGATGACGGTAGAATAACCACAATATTCTTGTTGGTAAAGCTTTCATCTTCTTGTAGTTTCAACGCTGCAGCAACAGCCGCTCCAGAAGAGATACCTGCAAGAATACCTTCCTCTTCCATCAGACGACGCGCGGTAGAAATAGCTTCTTCATTGGTGATGCCAATGACTTTATCGACCAGCTTGAGATCAAGATTAGCCGGGATAAAACCAGCGCCAATCCCCTGAATTTTATGCGGGCCAGGTTTAATCTCTTCACCTGCCAGCGCCTGGGCGATAACCGGAGAATCGGTTGGCTCCACGGCGACAGAGATGAGATCAGTCTTGCCTTTAGTGCCTTTAATGTAGCGGCTGACGCCGGTCAGCGTACCGCCAGTCCCAACACCAGCAATAAATACATCAACCTGACCGTCGGTATCTTCCCAGATCTCCGGACCGGTGGTTTTTTCGTGAATTTCAGGGTTTGCCGGATTGCTGAATTGTTGCAGCAGTAGGTATTTCTCTGGATTGCTGGCGACAATTTCTTCTGCTTTTTGGATTGCGCCTTTCATGCCTTTAGCACCTTCGGTCAGCACCAGGTTTGCACCTAACGCTTTCAGCAGCTTGCGGCGTTCAATACTCATGGTTTCTGGCATGGTCAGGGTGAGTTTGTAACCGCGAGCGGCAGCCACATAGGCCAGTGCAATCCCGGTATTACCGCTGGTTGGTTCAACCAGTTCAACGCCTGGTTTCAGCACGCCGCGCTTTTCGGCATCCCAAATCATATTGGCACCGATACGGCACTTAACGCTGAAGCTGGGGTTACGAGATTCCACCTTCGCCAGAATGCGTCCGTTACCGATGCGATTCAGGCGAACCAGCGGTGTGTGACCGATAGTCAGCGAGTTATCTTCAAAAATCTTACTCATGGCCTGTCCTTAACTGTATGAAATTGGGATACAACAGGTAGCATACCCGCTCAGAGAATATGCGGAAGTAAGGATTTAGCATATCTATATACAGAAGGGAAATAATGACATGCAAGATGGAATAAGGGGTGGCATAAGCCACCCCTGTTTCACACAAACGGTTTACAAAATAACCGGTAGATTGTTACCGCCACATCGCGTGTTTATCGCGATAGCAATCGACCCACATCGCCGTCGCGCCACAAACGGCAACGGGCATAATGAACAGATTAAGCAGCGGGATCATCGTAAACAGGCTGGTTAAAGCACCAAACTGCATATTGGTGATTTTGCGTGTGCGCAGGGCGGTGCGCATCTCTTTAAACGGCACTTTGTGGTTATCGAAGGGGTAATCGCAATACTGGATGGCTAACATCCAGGCGCTAAACAGGAACCACAGTACCGGTGCGACGGTTTGCCCAATGCCAGGGATGAAGTAAAGAATTAGCAATACAATTGCGCGCGGCAGATACCAGGCAAATTTTTGCCATTCGCGTTTCATGATTCGCGGCACATCTTTCATGATACCGAAAATTCCGGTATCTGGCGGTGTAGCGCCAGTCAGTCTTGCTTCCAGTTGTTCAGCCAATAAACCGTTGAACGGAGCAGCAATCCAGTTAGCAATCGTTGAGAAGAAATAGCCAAACACTAACAGCACAGAGATGACAGCCAGGGGCCACAACAGATAGCTCAGCCATTGTAACCAGTCCGGAACATAACTCATGAGAGTCGGGATCCAGACATCGAGTTGCGTAAAGAGCCACCAGAATGCGCCCCCCATCAACAAAATATTGACCAACAGCGGTAAAATAACAAAACGCCGAATCCCAGGTTGCGAGACGAGCTTCCAGCCTTGCGCAAAATAGTAAAAACCGCTGCGTGGGGCAGATGTGAATGATGAAACCATAATCAGGATGAGCTCCTTTTGACCAATCCCAGGAAAATTCTGCGTATTTTACCGGGTAATTGCGCAATGGACAGTTAGGATATGTTCGAAAAAACAGCAAAAAGCACGATTTCATCTATCTTTGTGCTGTGAAAGTTAATAGTGCACTTGCACTTGAGGTAATCGGCAAATACTCTTAGTGAGTAAATGTTTGCCGTGGTGGCAAGGTGTTAGAACAACAGAGAATATAATGATGCAGGATTTGCGTCTGATATTAATCATTGTTGGCGCGATCGCCATAATCGCTTTACTGGTACATGGTTTCTGGACCAGCCGTAAAGAACGATCTTCTATGTTCCGCGATCGGCCATTAAAACGAATGAAGTCAAAACGTGACGACGATTCTTATGACGAGGATGTCGAAGATGATGAGGGCGTTGGTGAGGTTCGTGTTCACCGCGTGAATCATGCCCCGGCTAACGCCCAGGAGCATGAGGCTGCTCGTCCGTCGCCGCAACACCAGTACCAACCGCCTTATGCGTCTGCGCAGCCGCGTCAACCGGTCCAGCAGCCGCCTGAAGCGCAGGTACCGCCGCAACATGCTCCGCGTCCAACGCAGCCGGTGCAGCAACCCGTGCAGCAGCCTGCCTATCAGCCTCAGCCTGAACAGCCGTTGCAGCAGCCAGTTTCGCCACAGGTCGCGTCAGCGCCGCAGCCAGTGCATTCAGCACCGCAACCGGCACAACAGGCTTTCCAGCCTGCAGAACCTGTAGCGGCACCACAGCCTGAGCCTGTAGCGGAACCGGCTCCAGTTATGGATAAACCGAAGCGCAAAGAAGCGGTGATTATCATGAACGTCGCGGCGCATCATGGTAGCGAGTTAAACGGTGAACTGCTTCTTAACAGCATTCAACAAGCGGGCTTTATTTTTGGCGATATGAACATTTACCATCGTCATCTTAGCCCGGATGGCAGCGGCCCGGCGTTATTCAGCCTGGCGAATATGGTGAAACCGGGAACCTTCGATCCTGAAATGAAGGATTTCACTACTCCGGGTGTCACTATCTTTATGCAGGTACCGTCTTACGGTGACGAGCTGCAGAACTTTAAGCTGATGCTGCAATCTGCGCAGCATATTGCCGATGAAGTGGGCGGTGTAGTGCTTGACGATCAGCGCCGTATGATGACTCCGCAGAAATTGCGCGAGTACCAGGACATCATCCGCGAAGTCAAAGACGCCAACGCCTGATACACTTAAGGCAAATTAACTTATCTTCGAACCCCCGCTTGTCGGGGGTTTTTAGCATTGATGGTGCGATATGGAATCAATCGAACAACAACTGACAGAACTGCGAACGACGCTTCGCCATCATGAATATCTTTATCATGTGATGGATGCGCCGGAAATTCCCGACGCTGAATATGACAGGCTGATGCGTGAACTGCGCGAGCTGGAAACCAAACATCCAGAGCTGATTACACCTGATTCACCTACCCAACGTGTAGGTGCTGCGCCGCTGGCGGCTTTCAGCCAGATCCGCCATGAAGTGCCCATGTTGTCGCTGGATAACGTCTTTGATGAAGAAAGCTTTCTTGCTTTCAACAAACGCGTACAGGATCGTCTGAAAAGCAACGAAAAAGTGACCTGGTGCTGTGAGCTGAAACTGGATGGTCTTGCCGTCAGCATTCTGTATGAAAATGGCGTTTTAGTCAGTGCAGCGACCCGTGGCGATGGCACTACCGGCGAAGACATTACATCAAACGTGCGTACTATTCGCGCCATTCCGCTGAAGCTTCACGGCGAGAATATCCCGGCGCGTCTGGAAGTTCGTGGTGAAGTGTTCCTGCCGCAGGCCGGCTTCGAAAAGATCAACGAAGATGCGCGACGCACAGGCGGGAAAGTGTTTGCTAACCCGCGTAATGCGGCTGCAGGTTCACTGCGTCAGCTTGATCCGCGTATTACAGCGAAGCGACCGCTCACTTTTTTCTGCTATGGCGTCGGTGTTCTGGAAGGTGGCGAGCTGCCGGATACTCATCTTGGCCGTTTACTGCAATTTAAAAAGTGGGGTTTGCCGGTCAGCGATCGAGTAACGCTTTGTGAATCGGCGGAAGAAGTGCTGGCGTTCTACCACAAAGTGGAAGAAGACCGCCCGACGCTGGGCTTTGATATCGACGGCGTGGTAATTAAGGTCAACTCTCTGGCACAGCAGGAGCAGCTTGGCTTTGTCGCGCGAGCCCCGCGCTGGGCGGTAGCGTTTAAATTCCCGGCGCAGGAACAGATGACCTTTGTGCGTGACGTCGAGTTTCAGGTTGGGCGTACTGGCGCGATTACGCCTGTTGCGCGTCTTGAACCAGTCCATGTTGCTGGTGTGCTGGTGAGTAACGCTACACTGCATAATGCTGACGAAATCGAACGTCTTGGTTTACGCATTGGCGATAAAGTGGTGATTCGCCGCGCTGGCGACGTGATCCCGCAGGTGGTTAACGTCGTGCTTTCTGAACGCCCGGAAGATACCCGTGAGGTTGTATTCCCGACGCATTGTCCGGTATGTGGTTCTGACGTCGAGCGTGTGGAAGGTGAAGCGGTTGCCCGCTGTACCGGTGGCCTGATTTGCGGTGCTCAGCGTAAAGAGTCGCTGAAACACTTTGTTTCCCGCCGTGCGATGGACGTTGACGGTATGGGCGACAAAATCATCGATCAACTGGTTGAAAAAGAATATGTCCATACCCCGGCGGATCTGTTCAAACTCACCGCAGGCAAACTGACCGGACTGGAGCGCATGGGGCCGAAATCGGCACAAAATGTGGTTAACGCGCTGGAAAAAGCGAAAGAAACCACCTTTGCCCGCTTCCTCTATGCACTTGGCATCCGTGAAGTCGGCGAGGCCACCGCAGCAGGTCTGGCGGCATATTTCGGCACGCTGGAAGCGCTGGAAGCCGCTTCGATTGAAGAGCTGCAAAAGGTGCCTGATGTTGGCATTGTCGTTGCCTCCCACGTTCACAACTTCTTTGCCGAAGAAAGCAACCGCAATGTCATCAGCGAGCTGTTGGCGGAAGGCGTTCACTGGCCTGCGCCGGTGGTGATTAACGCGGAAGAGATTGACAGCCCGTTTGCTGGTAAAACCGTGGTGCTTACGGGCAGCTTAAGCCAGATGTCGCGTGATGACGCTAAAGCTCGACTGGTCGAACTGGGCGCGAAAGTCGCGGGCAGCGTGTCGAAGAAAACCGATCTGGTGATAGCGGGTGAAGCTGCAGGATCTAAACTGGCGAAGGCGCAGGAACTGGGCATTGAAGTCATCGACGAAACGGAAATGCTGCGTTTGCTGGGTAGCTGAGATGGAAAAAGAGCAGCTGATTGAAATAGCCAATACGATAATGCCGTTTGGCAAATACAAAGGGCGTCGCTTAATCGACCTGCCGGAGGAGTATCTTCTGTGGTTTGCCCGCAAAGATGAGTTCCCGGCAGGGAAGCTCGGTGAGCTAATGCAAATCACGCTGCTGATTAAAACCGAGGGGCTGACGCAACTGGTCCAGCCCCTGAAACGCCCACTTTAAGCTTTATCGGCGCTGCTTTCCTGCTGCGCCTGTAACTGTTCGGTCTGGCGTTTGTATCGACGCGCCAGCACCGCACAGACCATCAATTGGATCTGATGGAAAATCATCAGAGGCAGCACCATCATACCGATCACCGATGTGGGGAACAGAATGTTTGCCATCGGGATGCCATTTGCCAGACTCTTTTTCGAACCACAAAAGACGATAGTAATTTCATCTGCCTTATTGAAGCCCAGTCGGCGTGCCATAAAGACGTTAACTACAATCACGATAGCCAGAAGAACGCAGCTGACCACCACGATAAACAGCAATGATCCCCAGCCAACTTTATGCCAGATGCCGTTAACGACGGCTTCGCTGAATGCCGTATAAACCACCAACAGAATGGACGTCTGGTCAGTTTTCGCAATCCATTTTTTATTACGCGACACCCAGTTGCCAATCCAAGGGCGGGAAAGATGCCCCAACACAAATGGCAGCAACAGTTGCAGCATAATTTTACCGACCTGCTCAAGGCTGCCCCCTGCACCGTGAACATTCATCACCAGACCAACCAGCAATGGTGAAAGGAAAATCCCCAGTAGGCTGGATGCCGACGCAGAACAAACCGCCGCCGCGACGTTACCGCCCGCCATTGACGTGAAGGCGATTGCAGACTGCACGGTAGCAGGAAGAATGCACAAGTAGAGAAAACCGGAATAGAGCATCGGGTCGACATTTACCGGTTTCCACCAGGCAAACAGCACGCCCAAAATTGGGAACAGCACGAAGGTGCTACACATCACCCATAAATGCAGTCGCCAATGACCACCGCCTGCAATAATGGCCTCTCGCGATAACTTCGCACCGTGCATAAAGAACAGCAGGGCAATAGCTGCGGTAGTCAGATTTTCAAAGAAGGGAACGAAATCGCCCCTGGCCGGAAAGAAAGAGGCCAGCAACACCACCGTGATCAGGGTTAAGGTAAAAGGATCGAGGATACGAAAAAGTTTCATAAAGACTCCAGATGATCGATGGTTCTATTGTGCTTCTTCCAGTTTGAGAAATAAAATCGATTTATTGCATCCATTCATGAAGAAAACAGATGAATTATTCTTTAAAGCAATTAAAGGTTTTCGTCACAGTAGCGCAGGAGAAAAGTTTTAGTCGTGCAGGAGAGCGTATCGGCCTGAGCCAGTCGGCAGTGAGTCACAGTGTGAAGGAGCTGGAAAATCATACTGGTGTTCGCCTGCTGGACAGAACCACGCGTGAAGTGGTGCTTACAGATGCAGGGCAGCAGTTGGCTTTGCGTCTTGAGCGACTGCTGGATGAACTTAACAGCACGTTGCGCGATACCGGGCGTATGGGGCAACAACTGAGCGGAAAAGTTCGGGTCGCTGCCAGCCAGACCATTTCCGCGCATCTTATTCCGCAATGCATTGCTGAAAGCCATCGCCGCTATCCAGATATTCAGTTTGTCCTGCACGATCGTCCGCAGCAGTGGGTGATGGAAAGTATTCGCCAGGGAGATGTCGATTTTGGCATCGTCATCGATCCAGGCCCAGTGGGCGATCTGCAATGTGAAGCGATTCTTTCCGAGCCTTTCTTTCTGCTTTGCCATCGCGATAGCGCTTTGGCCGTGGAAGATTATGTACCCTGGCAGGCATTACAGGGAGCGAAATTGGTGTTGCAGGATTACGCGTCAGGCAGCCGACCGCTGATTGACGCAGCGCTGACGCGCAATGGTATTCAGGCGAATATTGTGCAGGAGATTGGTCATCCGGCGACGCTGTTCCCGATGGTAGCCGCAGGCATCGGCATCAGTATTCTTCCCGCACTGGCGCTACCATTGCCTGAAGGTAGCCCACTGGTGGTAAAGCGCATTACGCCGGTGGTTGAACGCCAGTTGATGCTGGTGCGCAGGAAGAACCGTTCACTTTCCACCGCCGCTGAAGCGTTATGGGACGTAGTACGAGACCAGGGCAATGCGCTAATGGCTGGGCGGGAAGGGGATCCGTTGTATCAGATATAGAGTGAATTCATACTGCCGGGAGCTCCGGCAGTAATCAATCAGAAATTAAATTTGATGGAGTAGATTATCGCATCCTGGTAAAAATCTTCGCCCAGTTTGTCATCCGCATAACGATACTGAATCCCTGTGGTGATGTGTGAAGTTGCATTCCACCAAAGTGCGACGGCACCGTTCAGACCTTCTTTGCCGCCATTACCTGCCGCGTAGGTGGCATCACGATCAAACTCGTACTCGTTCCAGTTGGTGAGGGTGAATTTCTCACTGCCCAGCATAAAGCTGTAACCTGCAACCCAACCGGCGACATAACCGTTATCGCCGGTATAATAGGTTTGGTCTGTATAGCGTTTTGCAAAGAACGGTTTGAACCACCAACCGCTGCCGGTGAAATTGTAGCCGATCCCGTAAAGGAACATATCGTCATGGAAATTCACACGATTCGCAGAACCGTAGGTGCCATACGCATGCAAGTAGAGATTAAATCCGGTGTCACCCAGGTAAATACGGTTGGTATTTTTAAATGTATAACGCTGCTCGCTACCCTGTTTATCATGACGATCATTATAAAAGTTTTCCCAGTCGAAGAACCCGTACATTTCTCCCCAACTAAAGTTAGCGCCGCCTTCCAGTTCCAGATATCCAAAATCATCTTTGTGTGATTTGGTCGACGATTTCTCAGTGGTTCTGCTAGTCCAGTCAAGATAATGAATACCTATATCAGCAAAACCGCCTTTAAATTCTGCATGGGATACTGCTGGTATCGCCAATACAAAAGAGAGTGTCAGAGTAAAAAGATGTTTTTTCATAGCATAATTCCCTATGCCGATCGTTATTAGTTGATTGCTTAATAAAAAGGTTGATTAAAAGCGGCATATTGTTAATGCAAGGGAAAGGAGAGTACCAATACAGTTTTTTCAGCCTATTAATAGTGAAAAAATATAAATATATCGATATCGAATAACTATCGGATACATGAAAAAAGTGTATTGGTATGAGGTAGGGCAATCTCGTTATAAAAAGGCGTTAGATTCCACCCTACAAAAAAAGGATATATATGTATCAGGCTCAGTTTTCTCATAACCCACTGTATTGCGTAGATATTATCAAGACTTATAAACCTGATTTCACGCCACGAGTGGCCTTTATTTTAGGTTCCGGGCTGGGCGCGCTGGCCGATCAGATTGAGAACGCGGTCGCAATTTCCTACGAAAAGCTGCCTGGGTTCCCGGTAAGTACCGTACACGGTCATGCGGGTGAGCTGGTGCTGGGTTATCTCCAGGGGGTGCCAGTGGCGTGCATGAAAGGTCGCGGACATTTCTACGAAGGTCGTGGGATGACCATCATGACGGATGCAATCCGTACCTTTAAGTTGCTGGGCTGCGAGTTGCTGTTCTGCACCAATGCGGCTGGCTCACTGCATCCTGAAGTGGGGGCCGGCAGTCTGGTCGCATTGAAAGATCACATCAACACCATGCCGGGAACGCCGATGGTGGGTCTTAATGATGAACGTTTTGGTGAGCGCTTCTTCTCGCTGGCGAATGCCTACGATGCGGAATACCGCGCACTGTTACAAAAAGTGGCGAAAGAAGAGGGGTTCCCTCTGACGGAGGGCGTGTTCGTCTCGTATCCGGGGCCGAATTTCGAGACTGCGGCGGAAATTCGCATGATGCAAATTATTGGTGGGGATGTTGTTGGTATGTCTGTGGTGCCTGAGGTTATTTCAGCTCGCCATTGCGAACTTAAAGTCGTTGCGGTCTCTGCGATTACCAACATGGCGGAAGGTCTGAGTGACGTGAAGCTTTCTCATGCCCAAACGCTGGCAGCAGCGGAACTCTCAAAGCAAAACTTTATTAATCTTATTTGCGGCTTTCTGCGCAAAATTGCCTGAGTAAAACAACAATAAACGGCCTCACTGAGTGAGGCCATATGATGCGACAAGGAAACGATTATGAGCATCGCTTTGCGCTTAAAGGTAATGTCCTTTTTGCAATATTTTATCTGGGGGAGCTGGCTGGTTACCCTCGGTTCTTACATGATTAATACCCTTCATTTCACCGGCGCTAATGTTGGCATGGTTTACAGTTCCAAAGGGATCGCCGCGATTATTATGCCTGGTATAATGGGGATCATCGCAGACAAATGGCTGCGTGCAGAACGTGCATACATGCTGTGTCACCTGGTGTGTGCGGGCGTACTTTTTTATGCGGCATCCGTAACTGATCCGGATATGATGTTTTGGGTGATGTTAGTCAATGCGATGGCGTTTATGCCGACTATTGCGTTATCGAACAGCGTCTCTTATTCCTGTCTTGCCCAGGCAGGGCTTGACCCGGTGACCGCTTTCCCGCCCATTCGCGTTTTTGGTACGGTGGGGTTCATTGTCGCCATGTGGGCAGTAAGCCTGCTGCATCTGGAATTGAGTAGTCTGCAACTGTATATCGCGTCCGGTGCGTCATTGCTGCTGTCGGCTTATGCGCTGACTTTGCCGAAGATTCCGGTTGCGGAGAAAAAAGCGACTACATCGCTTGCCAGCAAGCTGGGTCTGGATGCCTTCGTGCTGTTTAAAAATCCACGCATGGCTATCTTTTTCCTCTTCGCCATGATGCTGGGTGCGGTGCTGCAAATTACCAACGTTTTTGGCAACCCGTTCCTGCATGATTTCGCCCGTAATCCTGAGTTTGCTGATAGCTTCGTGGTGAAATATCCGTCCATTTTACTGTCAGTTTCACAGATGGCTGAAGTCGGTTTCATTCTGACGATACCGTTCTTTTTGAAGCGTTTCGGTATTAAAACCGTCATGCTGATGAGTATGGTGGCGTGGACGCTGCGCTTTGGCTTCTTTGCCTATGGCGATCCATCACCAACCGGGTTTATTTTGCTGTTGCTGTCGATGATTGTTTACGGTTGTGCATTCGATTTCTTCAATATTTCTGGTTCGGTCTTTGTCGAACAGGAAGTTGATTCCAGCATTCGTGCCAGCGCCCAGGGCCTTTTTATGACGATGGTAAATGGCGTCGGCGCATGGGTTGGCTCGATTCTGAGCGGTATGGCAGTGGATTACTTCTCGGTGGATGGCGTAAAAGATTGGCATACCATTTGGCTGATGTTTGCAGGGTATGCTCTTTTCCTCGCAGTGATATTTTTCTTTGGGTTTAAATATAACCATGACCCTGAAAAGATAACGCATCGTTCAGTTACACATTAAAAGGATTCGCAGCTCTGTTCCTTGGGGCTGCTTTTATGATAAAGGTTAATTAGTGAAAGATATTTTATTTTCTTCTGGCGTTGGTTTTGGCATTGGTGCTTTGTTTACAATCGTGCGATTACCTATTCCTGTTCCAAATGTATTGCCGGGTATATTATCCATCGTGTTTATGTATGTCGGATATCTGGTGGTGAAATACTTTATGCCATGATAATTTAATATGATGTATTTTTTATATGGAGCACTTAATTATGGAACGCGTATATAGAACAGATCTTAAGTTGCTCCGTTATTTTCTTGCCGTAGCGGAAGAGTTGCATTTTGGTCGCGCAGCAGCGCGTTTAAATATGTCTCAGCCTCCGCTCAGTATTCATATTAAAGAGCTGGAAAATCAACTCGGCACGCAGCTTTTTATTCGCCATTCGCGCAGCGTCGTACTGACACACGCGGGCAAAATCTTGATGGAAGAATCGCGTCGATTGCTGGTGAATGCAAATAATATATTGGCTCGGGTTGAACAAATAGGTCGGGGAGAAGCAGGGCGGATTGAACTCGGGGTTGTGGGAACGGCAATGTGGGGACGGATGCGCCCGGTTATGCGGCGATTCCTTAGAGAAAATCCTAACGTTGAAGTTCTGTTTCGCGAAAAGATGCCCGCGATGCAAATGGCCTTGCTGGAACGCCGCGAACTTGATGCCGGGATCTGGCGAATGGCGACAGAACCACCGACTGGTTTTACCAGCTTACGGTTGCATGAATCGGCGTTTCTGGTGGCGATGCCTGAAGAGCATCATCTCTCATCATTTTCCACCGTCCGGCTGGAAGCGCTACGTGACGAGTATTTCGTTACAATGCCGCCCGTGTACACTGACTGGGATTTTTTGCAGCGAGTTTGCCAGCAGGTGGGATTTTCACCGGTTGTTATTCGCGAAGTTAATGAACCGCAAACGGTACTCGCCATGGTCAGTATGGGTATTGGTATCACATTGATAGCGGACAGCTACGCGCAGATGAACTGGCCCGGTGTCATATTCCGTCCGCTCAAAGAACGCATCCCGGCAGACTTATATATTGTTTATGAAACGCAGCAGGTGACGCCCGCGCTGGTTAAACTGCTGGCGGCGTTGGCGCAGTAGATGAGAGGCACGGGAACTGCCGGACATAGTTGGTCTGATAAGCGAAGCGCATCAGGCAATTTCGCAAATTGCAGATAGCAAAAAAGCGCCTTTAGGGCGCTTTTTTACATTGGTGGGTCGTGCAGGATGACTCGCTTCGCTCGCCCTTCGGGCCGTCGCCGCGAGCGGCTCCGTTGTTTCGCTGCGCTCAACTCGAACCTGCTGCAGGTTCGAATCTTTGAGTATCGCAGATAGCAAAAAAGCGCCTTTAGGGCGCTTTTTTACATTGGTGGGTCGTGCAGGATTCGAACCTGCGACCAATTGATTAAAAGTCAACTGCTCTACCAACTGAGCTAACGACCCGAAGTGGTGGGTGATGACGGGATCGAACCGCCGACCCCCTCCTTGTAAGGGAGGTGCTCTCCCAGCTGAGCTAATCACCCACTTCGGTACTTCACATTTTTACAAGAAATCTAGCTGGCGAGAAAGTGGTGGGTGATGACGGGATCGAACCGCCGACCCCCTCCTTGTAAGGGAGGTGCTCTCCCAGCTGAGCTAATCACCCACTTCTCAATTTCTTGCTACACGGCGGAGACTACATAAAGTAGTTGGTGGGTGATGACGGGATCGAACCGCCGACCCCCTCCTTGTAAGGGAGGTGCTCTCCCAGCTGAGCTAATCACCCCCGCTGTGTGGAGTCGCATTATAGGGAGAGTTCAAAATGAGTCAACGCATTTTCTAAAGAAATTGTTCGTTCGTCGTAAATTTAAGCAAGATGATCGCAAAACAGACCGTGTTGCGCAATTTGTCAACGAAAACAATAATGCGTAAGGTTGCAACCCGAACTACATTGAGGAATCAGGCGGGAGTGATAGAATATCGCCCACTCAATTTTTCCAGGATTTGCCGGTTGTCGGCATCTTTCTAAACGTAAGGCCATTTCATGAAAATCAAAACTCGCTTCGCGCCAAGCCCAACAGGCTATCTGCACGTTGGCGGCGCGCGTACTGCTCTTTACTCCTGGCTTTTTGCACGTAACCACGGCGGTGAGTTCGTGCTGCGTATTGAAGACACCGATCTTGAGCGTTCCACGCCGGAAGCTATCGAAGCCATTATGGATGGTATGAACTGGCTGAGCCTGGAGTGGGATGAAGGTCCGTACTTCCAGACCAAACGTTTTGATCGCTACAACGCGGTGATCGATCAGATGCTGGAAGAGGGCACTGCCTATAAATGCTACTGCTCCAAAGAGCGTCTGGAAGCGCTGCGTGAAGAGCAAATGGCAAAAGGTGAGAAACCACGTTATGACGGTCGCTGCCGCCACAGTCATGAGCATCACGCTGATGATGAGCCGTGTGTCGTACGTTTTGCTAACCCGCAGGAAGGTTCTGTTGTTTTTGACGATCAGATCCGTGGTCCGATCGAGTTCAGCAACCAGGAGCTGGATGATCTGATTATCCGCCGTACCGATGGTTCCCCAACCTATAACTTCTGTGTGGTTGTCGATGACTGGGATATGGAAATCACCCACGTTATACGTGGCGAAGACCATATCAACAACACACCGCGCCAGATTAACATTCTGAAAGCGCTGAAAGCACCGGTACCGGTTTACGCGCACGTTTCTATGATCAACGGCGATGACGGTAAAAAACTGTCCAAACGACACGGGGCGGTCAGCGTCATGCAGTATCGTGACGACGGTTATCTGCCAGAAGCATTGCTGAACTATCTGGTGCGTCTGGGCTGGTCCCACGGCGATCAGGAAATCTTCACTCGTGAAGAGATGATCAAATACTTCACTCTGAATGCCGTCAGCAAATCTGCCAGTGCGTTCAACACCGACAAGCTGCTGTGGCTGAACCATCACTACATTAACGCGTTGCCGCCGGAGTATGTTGCTACTCATTTAC
This sequence comes from Escherichia sp. KS167_9B, assembly GCF_030295215.1. Classification (NCBI taxonomy): domain Bacteria; kingdom Pseudomonadati; phylum Pseudomonadota; class Gammaproteobacteria; order Enterobacterales; family Enterobacteriaceae; genus Escherichia; species Escherichia sp. KS167_9B. Next base: position 2,920,397 of record NZ_AP025754.1, on the reverse strand, counting down.
AGTGGCACATTGAGCAGGAAAATATCGATACCCGTAACGGCCCGCAGCTGGCTGATCTGGTGAAACTGCTGGGCGAACGCTGCAAGACGCTGAAAGAGATGGCACAGAGCTGCCGTTATTTCTACGAAGATTTTGCTGAGTTCGATGCTGACGCCGCGAAAAAACATCTGCGTCCGGTTGCGCGTCAGCCGCTGGAAGTGGTTCGTGACAAACTGACTGCGATTACTGACTGGACCGCTGAAAACGTTCATCACGCTATTCAGGCGACGGCGGATGAGCTGGAAGTGGGTATGGGTAAAGTTGGTATGCCGCTGCGTGTCGCCGTAACCGGTGCGGGGCAGTCTCCGGCGCTGGATGTTACCGTTCACGCAATCGGTAAGACCCGCAGTATCGAGCGTATCAACAAAGCGCTGGCTTTTATTGCTGAACGCGAAAATCAGCAGTAATTAGCGCATAAAAGATAAACGGCAGGAGAGAGCCCCCTGCCGTTTTTTATTTATTCTGATTCATCTATGTCGAGACGAGCAAGGAAATGACGAATTCCTTCACGTGACAAAAATTGCGCAACTTTTTCCTGCTCACTGTGAGTCATGTTGTCTATTGCGCTGATGATTTGCCGATAAGCGGGAGTGCGAATCCCCGGTGCATATTCGGCAAGCGGTTCTTCGGCTTCCAGAAGCATCGGCGTGTTATGGAAGGCTGGCGTGTTCTGAATAAACTCGCAAACTTGCGTATCGACCAGAATAAGTCTGGCACGACCGCCTTTCACGCCGGGAAATTTTTCCGTTTTCCAGCCTTTCTCTCTGATCCAACGGTTAACAGTTTGTTTAGCCACACCGAGGCATTCCGCCAGTTCTTCGGTGGTCATTTTATTGCGTAATCTTTTCATATTATTTGCTATCGCGAATCCCTAAGCGTTGTAATAACCCGATAATCCCTTCCCGCAGAAGCAAGGATGTAAACTGTTTTTGTTCAACTGGCGTCATCTCTTTCGCCAGTGTCACAAGCAACACTTCAAGCGGCGCATCACCAGAAAGGGCTGGCGCTTCTCCCTGACCTTCTGGACGTTCAGCATTGCGAATATATTCACGAACCTGTTCATTGACGTGAACCAGTCGAGCTTTGCCACCCTGGACGCCTGGTTTTGGTGATGTCGTCCAGCCTTCCTTGCGTACCCATTTATTAATGGTCTGACGGCTATAACCGGTCAGTCTGGCAAGTTCATCTGGCGTCATCCTCTCCTTGAACATAACAATTCCCTGAATGTATGTAGGTCTATTAGCGGTTCATTTTATAACACCACTTTACAGGAAACCGTGACATGAATAACTACTGAATGCGAGCGGTTTTCCAAAATTGTTCATTTGCCTGATTTTTCAGCGATTGAAACTACACGCTGCAATTTGCCGTTGACACATTCGGGCGGAATTCATATGATGCCGCCCGTCAACTCGACAAGCTTTACGTGATGGGGCTATAGCTCAGCTGGGAGAGCGCTTGCATGGCATGCAAGAGGTCAGCGGTTCGATCCCGCTTAGCTCCACCAAATTTTGCACCCAGCAAATTTGGTACGTAAACGACTCGTGGGGCTATAGCTCAGCTGGGAGAGCGCTTGCATGGCATGCAAGAGGTCAGCGGTTCGATCCCGCTTAGCTCCACCAAATTTCAAACCCTCGCTGTAAAGCGGGGGTTTTTTGTCTCTGCTTTTTGCCGCTTTTGTAATACAGTCTACGTCCGGGTCAGCGCCGCCTGGTGAAAGCATCATTGGATGAAAAATCGGCAACAGGCTGGCCTCTGTTTGCTTCGCGATGCGAATAAACTTATTATTTGTGTGCCTGAAAACCCCGATCAGTGAGAGTAGTGTACTCATGTTTGTGGAGCATAACCTGATAAAAAATATCAAGATATTCACACTAGCGTTTACGCTCACCGTGGTACTTATTCAGCTATCCCGTTTTATTTCGCCACTTGCCGTTATCCATTCCAGTTATATCTTTTTGGCGTGGATGCCACTGTGCGTAATGCTGGCAATCTTGTTTATCTTTGGCTGGCGCGGTGTCGTTCCTGTTTTAGGCGGGATGTTTTGCACCAATCTGTGGAATTTTCATCTCTCTTTTTTACAGAACTCCGTCATGCTCGGCAGCCAGACGTTTGCAGTCCTGTGTGCCTGTGCAATATTACGCTGGCAATTGGGAACGCGTTGGCGTTATGGTTTGACCAGCCGATACGTCTGGCAACGTCTCTTCTGGCTTGGTTTGGTGGCACCGATTGGCATCAAATGCAGCATGTATCTTGTGGGGAATTTCTTTGATTTTCCGCTAAAGATATCTACCTTTTTCGGCGATGCGGATGCCATTTTCACGGTCGTTGATTTGCTAAGCCTTTTCACCGCAGTGCTGATTTACAACATGCTGTTTTACTATCTCACCCGCATGATTGTAAGTCCCCACTTTGCGCAGATACTGTGGCGCAGGGATATCGCTCCGTCGTTGAGCCAAGAGAAACGCGTATTTACCTTAAGCTGGCTGGCAGCTCTTAGCGTGCTGCTACTTCTGATGTGTACACCGTATGAAAATGACTTCATTGCCGGTTACCTGGTACCTGTTTTCTTTATCATCTTTACCCTCGGGGTCGGTAAGCTTCGCTATCCGTTTTTAAATCTCACCTGGGCTGTTTCAACGCTTTGCCTTCTGAATTACAACCAGAACTTTTTGCAAGGGGTACTAACCGAATATTCGCTGGCATTTATTCTCGCGGTGCTGATTTCCTTTAGTGTTTGCCTGCTCTATATGGTGCGCATTTATCATCGTAGTGAATGGCTTAACCGACGCTGGCATTTGCAGGCGCTGACCGATCCGTTAACGCTCTTACCCAACTTTCGCGCGTTGGAACAAGCACCAGAGCAAGAGGCTGGCAAGAGTTTTTGCTGCCTGCGTATTGATAACCTTGAGTTTATGAGTCGTCATTACGGGTTAATGATGCGCGTTCACTGTATCCGCTCAATTTACCGTACGTTAATGCCGCTGATGCAGGAAAACGAAAAGTTGTATCAATTGCCGGGGAGTGAACTGCTATTAGTACTGAGCGGGCCGGAAACGGAAGGGCGACTCCAGCATATGGTTAACATCCTGAATAGTCGGCAAATTCACTGGAACAATACCGGGCTGGATATGGGCTATGGTGCCGCCTGGGGGCATTTCGATGGAAATCAGGAAACCCTGCAACCCTTGTTGGGGCAGTTAAGCTGGCTGGCGGAGCAATCCTGCGCACATCATCATGTGCTGGCGCTGGATAGCAGAGAGGAGATGGTTTCCGGGCAAACCACTAAACAGGTGCTATTGCTGAATACCATTCGCACGGCGTTAGATCAGGGTGATTTGCTGCTCTACGCCCAGCCAATTCGCAACAAAGAGGGTGAAGGTTATGATGAGATCCTCGCGCGACTGAAGTATGACGGCGGCATTATGACCCCGGATAAGTTTCTGCCCCTTATTGCTCAGTTTAACCTTAGCGCGCGTTTTGATTTGCAAGTGCTGGAATCCTTGTTGAAGTGGCTGGCAACACACCCTTGCGACAAAAAAGGTCCGCGCTTTTCAGTCAATTTAATGCCGCTCACGCTGCTGCAAAAAAATATCGCCGGGCGGATTATTCGTCTGTTTAAGCGTTATCACATCTCCCCGCAGGCGGTCATTCTTGAGATCACCGAGGAACAGGCGTTTTCTAACGCAGAAAGCAGTATGTACAACATCGAGCAGCTGCATAAGTTTGGTTTCCGGATTGCGATTGATGATTTTGGCACCGGCTATGCCAACTACGAACGGCTAAAGCGTTTGCAGGCTGATATCATCAAAATTGATGGCGTCTTTGTGAAAGATATCGTCACGAACACGCTGGATGCGATGATTGTGAGATCAATTACCGATCTGGCGAAAGCGAAGTCATTGAGTGTGGTCGCGGAGTTTGTCGAGACGCCACAGCAGCAGGCGCTATTGCATAAGCTCGGGGTGCAATATCTGCAAGGGTATTTGATTGGTCGCCCTCAGCCATTAACTGATTAACAGGCGTAAAAAAAGCAGGGAATTATCCCCGGCTTTTGTGGCTGATGACAAACAGAAAAATGCCTGATGCGCTACGCTTATCAGGCCTACATGGAATTGAAGCCGGGGAATTATCCCCGGCTTTTTAATTAATGAATTGGACTTACAGCACCAGTGCTGCGATTGACGCAGACAGCACACTCACCAGAGTAGAGCCGTAAACCAGTTTCAGACCGAAGCGAGAAACCACGTTACCTTGTTCTTCATTCAGGCCTTTAACCGCACCGGCGATAATCCCGATAGAAGAGAAGTTAGCGAAGGAAACCAGGAACACAGAGATGATGCCTTCAGCACGCGGAGAGAGCGTGGAAGCAATTTTCTGCAGATCCATCATTGCAACGAACTCGTTGGAAACCAGTTTGGTCGCCATAATACTGCCCACCTGCAGTGCTTCACTGGAAGGAACACCCATCACCCACGCAACCGGATAGAAGATGTAGCCCAGGATGCCCTGGAAGGAGATGCTGTAGCCAAACCAGCCAGTCACAGTGGCAAACAGTGCGTTCAGCGCAGCGATCAGGGCGATAAAGCCGATCAGCATCGCGGCAACGATAATAGCAACTTTGAAACCTGCCAGAATGTATTCACCCAGCATTTCGAAGAAGCTCTGACCTTCGTGCAGGTTGGACATCTGAATGTTTTCTTCACTGGCATCAACACGGTAAGGGTTGATCAGTGACAGCACGATAAAGGTGCTGAACATGTTCAGTACCAGCGCCGCAACGACGTATTTCGGCTCCAGCATCGTCATGTATGCACCAACGATGGACATCGACACGGTGGACATCGCCGTAGCTGCCATGGTGTACATACGATTGCGGGAGATTTTGCCGAGGATATCTTTATAGGCAATAAAGTTTTCAGACTGACCCAGAATCAGAGAGCTGACGGCGTTGAAGGATTCCAGTTTGCCCATACCGTTGACTTTGGAGAGCAGGAAACCAATTGCGCGGATAATCACCGGCAACACGCGAATGTGCTGGAGAATACCAATCAGCGCAGAGATAAAGACGATTGGGCACAGCACTTTCAGGAAGAAGAATGCCAGGCCTTGATCATTCATGCTACCAAAGACGAAGTTAGTCCCTTCGTTGGCAAATCCGAGCAGTTTCTCAAACATTTCGGAGAAGCCTTTCACGAAGCCCAAACCAACGTCGGAGTTCAGGAAGAACCACGCCAGTAACACTTCGATAACAAGCAGTTGAATAACATAACGGATACGAATTTTTTTGCGGTCGCTGCTTACCAGCAGTGCGAGAATCGCAACAACGGCAAGTGCCAGTACAAAATGAAGGACGCGGTCCATATTTGCTCCAAATATGAGGCAGGTTAAATTTCCGTGCACATTCTATGTAACATGGTTAAGGAAAACGAGATCTGACACACACTATAATGACGTCCTGTGACAAGCTTCAAAAATAGTGAGCTGTCATACATTTCTGCTATGTTGTGTATGGAAGCTGAAAGTTATGTAAATGTGCTAACATTAAACATAATCACAACATTCAAGTCATCAATCTTTTCGTCGTCATAGTTCTGGTCTTTCAAAGAAATCATCACAATCCATTTAAATGAATTTGATAATCATTCTCGTTTGACATAGCATGAAACATAGCAAAGGCTATGTTTTAGAGGCACAAGATGACTAACTATCGCGTTGAGAGTAGCAGCGGACGGGCGGCGCGCAAGATGAGGCTCGCATTAATGGGACCTGCGTTCATTGCGGCGATTGGTTATATCGATCCTGGTAACTTTGCGACCAATATTCAGGCCGGGGCCAGCTTCGGCTATCAGCTACTGTGGGTTGTCGTTTGGGCCAACCTGATGGCGATGCTGATTCAGATACTGTCTGCCAAACTGGGGATTGCCACCGGTAAAAACCTGGCGGAGCAGATTCGCGATCACTATCCGCGTCCCGTAGTGTGGTTCTATTGGGTTCAGGCAGAAATCATTGCGATGGCAACCGACCTGGCAGAATTTATTGGTGCGGCGATCGGTTTTAAACTCATTCTGGGTGTTTCGCTGTTGCAGGGCGCGGTGCTGACGGGGATCGCGACTTTCCTGATTTTAATGCTGCAACGTCGAGGGCAAAAACCGCTGGAGAAAGTGATTGGCGGGTTACTGCTGTTTGTTGCTGCGGCTTACATTGTCGAGTTGATTTTCTCCCAGCCTAACCTGGCGCAACTGGGTAAAGGAATGGTAATCCCGAGTTTACCCACCTCGGAGGCAGTCTTCCTGGCGGCAGGTGTGTTGGGAGCGACGATTATGCCGCACGTGATTTATTTGCACTCTTCGCTGACTCAGCATTTACATGGTGGTTCGCGTCAACAACGTTATTCTGCCACCAAATGGGATGTGGCTATCGCTATGACTATTGCCGGTTTTGTCAATCTGGCGATGATGGCGACGGCTGCGGCGGCGTTCCACTTTTCCGGTCATACTGGCGTTGCCGATCTTGATGAGGCTTATCTGACGCTGCAACCGTTGTTAAGCCATGCTGCGGCAACGGTCTTTGGTTTAAGCCTGGTTGCTGCGGGACTGTCCTCAACGGTTGTGGGGACACTGGCGGGGCAGGTAGTGATGCAGGGCTTCATTCGTTTTCATATCCCGCTGTGGGTGCGTCGCACCGTTACCATGTTGCCGTCATTTATTGTCATTCTGATGGGATTAGATCCGACACGGATTCTGGTTATGAGTCAGGTGCTGTTAAGTTTTGGTATCGCTCTGGCGCTGGTTCCACTACTGATTTTTACCAGCGACAGTAAGTTGATGGGCGATCTGGTGAACAGCAAACGCGTAAAACAGATAGGCTGGGTGATTGTGGTGCTGGTAGTGGCGCTGAATATCTGGTTGTTAGTGGGTACGGCGCTGGGGCTATAGTTCAACTGGCGTCGTACCAGGCATCACTGGCGGATGCGGCGTAAAACGCCTTATCCGCCCTACGCGTTAAAGAGCCGGTTTGTAGGCCTGATAAGACGCGCTAGCGTCGCATCAGGCATTGTGCTCCAGTGGCGAATGTGTTTAATGGCGATGCCCATGTCCGCGGCCCTTTCCGCGATGATCATCACGATCGCGCCAGCCTTCACGATAGCCACGCTCATAGGCTTTACGCTTATCCCAGCCACGGTGGTAGCCATTATCATGACGCCACCAGCGGTTCTTACGCCATTCATAATTGCGATGCCAGTAGTCACGGTCGCGCCAGTGACCACCGTCCCAGTAATTACCGTAATGATCGCGATCGCCAATTTGTAATTTGATTGATGGCAGTAGGGTGATTTCACCTGCGTTTGCCGCAAGCGGGGTAAATGCCATCAGGGCGGCCGCCAGAAACAGTGACCTGAACATTGTTATTCTCCTTCACGATCGAAGCCGTCAGCGGCCTGTTAACGCAATATTACGGGGAGGTAAAGCCCCGTATCATCGCCATAACTCTTAAATCATAAAGGAGAGCATTTTTTGCTAAACGTTATCGTGGGGTGGCTGTTGCTTCGGACGATTGACCATCATCATCGGCTTACCGGCTAATAACAGCCATGCAGGAAGCATGACGATACAGAGCAGCGGTAGCAATGTGGTGTTAGGGACAACAACCGCAGCCATAAATAGACTTAACCAGCCATCGCGTGTTACCACCAGCACGATGCCGAGAATAGCGCAGGAAACGGTTATTGCCGCCGGGACAGCGGGAACGTGCTCATGTAGCATCAATCCTAATGCCACGCCGACAAACACTGCCGGGAAGATTCGCCCACCGCGAAAGCCGCTGGCGGCAGCAACCACGAGAGCGGCAAGTTTAATCACTGCCAGCAAAAAGTAATCGCTGGTGCTGAAAGCCTGATTTGCCACCATCTGCTGCATCTCATCCAGCCCTTTAAATAGCGAAACCGGTCCAGCAATAACCCCCAGAATACCGAGAATAAATCCGCCCACTCCCAGCATTAGCACCGGATTTTTAATCTGATGCATCATCGCGTGCAACCGTGGCAGACACCATACGGCAACCATCCCTGCTGCGATGGCAATCGCCGCCACAATTGCACCGCTGAGAATATCGGTCATCTCCATCTGCCCATAATGCGCAATGGGCAGTGAAAAATGAGGATGGAAAAATAATCCGGTAGTAAGTGCACCAGCTGCTGCGGCCATTAACGGCGCAAAGAGACGGTCCCATAGCGGAACCTCATTACTGCCATTTAAGGTTTGCGAAAATATCAACGCCGCCGCAACAGGTGTGCCAAACAGCGCGCCGATGGTTCCGGCAGAGGCTAAAATAGTCCACTCCATTCGGTTGACGCGCGGTAACAGACGAGCGCCAATGGCGACGGCAAGGGCGATATTGACGGTCATGATCGGATGTTCCGGCCCCAGGCTGACGCCGCCAGCAAGACCGAGAATTAATGCTACGATAAGTCCTGGTAGCGCAGAGGGCGGAACGGGTGCGCCGATCAGCGGTTCACAGGCGGGGTCTGGTCCAGCATGCCCCTGGCTGAAACGGATAACCAACCCCACCGCAATACCCGTTAGCGTTAATATGGCGATGATCCAGAAAGGTGAATCCTGGGCTATTCCCAGAGTTCCCGGCAGTCGTTGCCAGAGCAGAGTCTGTAATACCGAGGCGATTTTCATCACCACAATCAGAATAAGACTGGACGCAATCCCAATTGCCACGGCGGGGAGTGATAATAACAACATGGTTCTGGCTCGCGGATGGAGCATGGTCTATTCCTTATGCGGGGTCAGATACTTAGTTTGCCCAGCTTGCAAAAAGGCATCGCTGCAATTGGTGCTGAAACGATAAAGTAATTGTGTGACCCAGATCGATATTTACAGGGAGCCTGCCTTTCCGGCGTTGTTGTTATGCCCCCAGGTATTTACAGTGTGAGAAAGAATTATTTTGACTTTAGCGGAGCAGTTGAAGAATGACAAAGTATGCATTAGTCGGTGATGTGGGCGGCACCAACGCACGTCTTGCTCTGTGTGATATTGCCAGTGGTGAAATCTCGCAGGCTAAGACCTATTCAGGGCTTGATTACCCCAGCCTCGAAGCGGTCATTCGCGTTTATCTTGAAGAACATAAGGTCGAGGTGAAAGACGGCTGTATTGCCATCGCTTGCCCAATTACCGGTGACTGGGTGGCAATGACCAACCATACCTGGGCGTTCTCAATTGCCGAAATGAAAAAGAATCTCGGTTTTAGCCATCTGGAAATTATTAACGATTTTACCGCTGTATCGATGGCGATCCCGATGCTGAAAAAAGAGCATCTGATCCAGTTTGGTGGCGCAGAACCGGTCGAAGGTAAGCCTATTGCGGTTTACGGTGCCGGAACGGGGCTTGGGGTTGCGCATTTGGTCCATGTCGATAAGCGTTGGGTAAGCTTGCCAGGCGAAGGCGGTCACGTTGATTTTGCGCCGAATAGTGAAGAAGAGGCCATTATCCTCGAAATACTGCGTGCAGAAATTGGTCATGTTTCGGCAGAGCGCGTGCTTTCTGGTCCTGGGCTGGTGAATTTGTATCGCGCGATTGTGAAAGCCGACAACCGCCTGCCAGAAAATCTCAAGCCAAAAGATATTACCGAACGTGCGCTGGCTGACAGCTGCACCGATTGCCGCCGCGCGTTGTCGCTGTTTTGCGTCATTATGGGCCGTTTTGGCGGCAATCTGGCGCTCAATCTCGGGACATTTGGCGGCGTGTTTATTGCCGGTGGTATCGTGCCGCGCTTCCTTGAGTTCTTCAAAGCCTCTGGTTTCCGTGCCGCATTTGAAGATAAAGGGCGCTTTAAAGAATATGTCCATGATATTCCGGTGTATCTCATCGTCCATGACAATCCGGGCCTTCTTGGTTCCGGTGCACATTTACGCCAGACCTTAGGTCACATTCTGTAAATCCTTCCTGTTATATCGGGAGATAACTCTCCCGATAATCTTTTAAATCAAACAGTTAATTCAATTTTTCTTTGTGTCCCCTCACAAGGCCGACCTGCGTCACACTTCCGTACAGCGGGATTAATTCTCCAGTAAATGCATTATTTGTCTGGTAACGGCGATTTGTTTTGCACGTTCATAATTTCACTCGTCAACTATCACCGAACGAGGAATTAACGATGAGTAAGAAACTGATTGCCTTATGTGCCTGCCCAATGGGCCTGGCTCACACCTTTATGGCCGCTCAGGCGCTGGAAGAAGCGGCGGTAGAAGCCGGTTATGAAGTGAAAATTGAAACCCAGGGTGCGGACGGCATCCAGAATCGTCTGACCGCGCAGGATATCGCCGAAGCGACCATCATCATCCACTCCGTGGCGGTTACCCCGGAAGATAACGAACGTTTCGAATCACGCGACGTTTATGAAATCACTTTGCAGGACGCAATTAAAAACGCTGCGGGCATCATCAAAGAAATCGAAGAGATGATTGCCGCTGAACAACAGTAATATTCGACAGGGATAATTGTTATGGCCATTAAAAAACGCAGTGCAACCGTTGTGCCTGGCGCATCCGGTGCGGCAGCGGCAATTAAGAATCCGCAGGCCTCTAAAACCAGCTTCTGGGGTGAACTCCCGCAGCATGTGATGTCAGGGATTTCACGCATGGTGCCGACCTTAATTATGGGCGGTGTGATCCTCGCTTTCAGCCAGCTGATTGCTTATAGCTGGCTTAAAATTCCTGCGGATATCGGCATCATGGATGCGCTTAATAGCGGGAAATTCTCCGGTTTCGACCTCTCCTTACTGAAGTTTGCCTGGCTGTCACAGTCCTTTGGTGGCGTACTGTTTGGCTTTGCCATACCGATGTTTGCCGCTTTTGTGGCGAACTCCATCGGCGGCAAACTGGCGTTCCCGGCTGGTTTTATCGGCGGCTTGATGTCTACCCAGCCTACGCAACTGCTGAACTTCGATCCCAGCACGATGCAATGGGCGACCTCTTCGCCGGTGCCGTCCACCTTCATTGGTGCCCTGATTATTTCTATCGTTGCGGGTTACCTTGTGAAGTGGATGAACCAGAAAATCCAGTTACCGGATTTCCTGTTAGCGTTCAAAACCACATTTTTGCTACCGATTCTTTCCGCCATTTTTGTCATGCTGGCGATGTACTACGTCATCACCCCCTTTGGTGGCTGGATTAACGGTGGTATCCGTACCGTGCTGACCGCCGCGGGTGAGAAGGGCGCGCTGATGTATGCGATGGGTATCGCAGCAGCGACCGCCATCGACCTCGGTGGTCCAATCAACAAAGCAGCAGGTTTCGTTGCCTTTAGCTTTACCACCGACCACGTATTACCGGTTACCGCGCGTTCAATCGCTATCGTTATTCCGCCGATAGGCCTGGGTCTGGCGACCATTATCGACCGTCGTTTAACTGGCAAACGCCTGTTCAACGCTCAGCTTTATCCGCAGGGTAAAACCGCGATGTTCCTTGCTTTTATGGGGATCAGTGAAGGTGCGATTCCGTTTGCGCTGGAAAGCCCCATCACCGCTATTCCGTCCTATATGGTTGGCGCGATTGTCGGCTCAACCGCCGCTGTCTGGCTGGGTGCAGTTCAATGGTTCCCGGAATCTGCTATCTGGGCATGGCCGCTGGTCACTAACCTCGGTGTCTATATGGCGGGGATCGCGCTGGGAGCAATCATTACTGCGCTGATGGTGGTATTCCTGCGTCTGATGATGTTCCGTAAAGGCAAATTGTTAATCGATAGCCTGTAAGAAGGAAAATCCAGATGACATTACTCGCTTCGCTGCGCGACTGGCTTAAGGCACAACAACTGGATGCAGTGCTTCTCTCCTCACGGCAGAACAAACAACCGCATCTGGGGATCTCCACCGGATCAGGCTATGTGGTGATTAGCCGTGAAAGTGCGCACATTCTGGTGGATTCGCGCTATTACGCGGATGTAGAAGCCCGCACGCAAGGCTACCAGCTGCATTTGCTTGACGCGACGAACACGCTTACCACTATCGTCAATCAAATCATTGCCGATGAGCAGTTGCAAACGCTCGGTTTTGAAGGCCAGCAGGTAAGTTGGGAAACCGCGCACCGCTGGCAGTCTGAACTCAATGCGAAACTGGTAAGCGCCACGCCGGATGTGCTGCGGCAAATCAAAACGCCAGAGGAGGTGGAGAAAATCCGCCTCGCCTGTGGGATTGCCGATCGCGGTGCAGAGCATATTCGCCGCTTTATTCAGGCGGGGATGAGCGAATGCGAGATTGCTGCTGAACTGGAGTGGTTTATGCGCCAGCAGGGCGCAGAAAAAGCCTCTTTTGACACCATTGTCGCCAGCGGCTGGCGTGGGGCGCTGCCGCACGGCAAAGCCAGCGACAAGATTGTTGCAGCGGGCGAGTTTGTCACTCTCGATTTCGGTGCGCTGTATCAGGGCTACTGCTCTGATATGACGCGCACCTTGCTGGTGAATGGCGAAGGGGTGAGCGCCGAATCTCACCCACTGTTTGATGTGTATAACATTGTCCTGCAGGCACAGCTCGCGGCAATCTCCGCGATTCGCCCCGGCGTGCGCTGCCAGCAGGTTGACGACGCCGCGCGCCGGGTCATTACAGAAGCCGGTTATGGCGACTATTTCGGTCATAACACCGGTCATGCTATCGGCATTGAAGTCCATGAAGATCCGCGTTTTTCACCGCGGGACACCACGACGCTACAGCCAGGGATGTTACTGACCGTGGAGCCGGGGATTTATTTGCCAGGGCGAGGGGGCGTGCGCATCGAAGATGTCGTGCTGGTTACCCCGCAAGGCGCGGAAGTGCTCTACGCCATGCCAAAAACAGTGTTGCTCACGGGAGAGGCATAATGGATTTATCGCTATTAAAAGCGTTGAGCGAGGCAGATGCGATCGCCTCCTCGGAACAGGAAGTGCGGCAGATCCTGCTGGATGAAGCGGATCGCCTGCAAAAGGAGGTGCGATTTGATGGTCTGGGATCGGTGCTGATCCGCCTCAATGAATCGACAGGTCCGAAGGTGATGATCTGTGCGCATATGGACGAAGTGGGATTTATGGTGCGTAGCATCTCCCGCGAAGGGGCGATTGATGTCCTGCCAGTTGGCAATGTGCGCATGGCTGCCCGCCAGCTTCAGCCAGTACGGATCACTACTCGTGAAGAGTGCAAAATTCCCGGTTTGCTCGATGGCGAGCGGCAGGGGAATGACGTCAGCGCCATGCGCGTGGACATTGGTGCGCGCTCGTATGACGAAGTGATGCAGGCAGGTATTCGTCCGGGCGATCGTGTCACGTTTGATACCACTTTTCAGGTTCTCCCTCACCAGCGAGTGATGGGTAAAGCCTTTGATGACCGCCTCGGTTGCTACCTGCTGGTGACGTTACTACGTGAGCTGCACAACACCGAGCTGCCTGCGGAAGTGTGGCTGGTGGCAAGTTCCAGCGAAGAGGTGGGATTACGCGGCGGGCAAACCGCCACCCGCGCGGTGTCGCCGGACATCGCCATTGTGCTTGATACCGCCTGCTGGGCGAAAAACTTTGATTATGGCGCGGCTAACCATCGCCAGATTGGTAACGGCCCGATGCTGGTGTTAAGCGACAAGTCGCTGATTGCGCCGCCAAAACTTACCGCGTGGATCGAAACCGTGGCGGCAGAAATTGGCGTGCCGTTGCAGGCCGATATGTTCAGCAACGGCGGAACGGACGGCGGGGCGGTGCATTTAACCGGCACTGGCGTACCCACAGTGGTGATGGGGCCAGCAACCCGCCACGGACATTGCGCCGCATCGATTGCCGACTGCCGCGACATTTTGCAGATGCAGCAGCTTTTATCTGCCCTTATTCAACGTCTTACCCGTGAGACGGTTGTTCAACTGACGGATTTCAGATGATCTCCTGATTAACCCGGAGCGGTTATGTTAACGATTCAATTTCTCTGTCCTTTGCCAAACGGTCTGCATGCTCGTCCGGCGTGGGAACTTAAAGAGCAGTGCAGCCAGTGGCAAAGTGAAGTCACCTTTATTAATCATCGCCAGAACGCCAGGGCTGATGCCAAAAGCTCGCTGGCGCTGATTGGCACCAGCACCTTATTTAATGACAGTTGCAGCTTGAACATTAGCGGCAGCGATGAAGAGCAGGCGCGGCGCGTGCTGGAAGAGTATATCCAGGTGCGCTTTATCGACAGCGACAGCGTTCAGCCGACGCAGGCAGAACTGACGGCGCATCCGCTGCCGCGTTCATTAAGCCGCCTTAACCCGGATTTACTGTACGGCAATGTGCTGGCAAGCGGCGTCGGCGTGGGTACGCTGACCCTGTTACAAAGCGACAGCCTCGACAGTTACCGGGCGATCCCCGCCAGTGCGCAAGATTCCACCCGGCTGGAGCACAGCCTGGCAACGCTTGCCGAGCAACTGAACCAGCAATTGCGCGAGCGTGACGGCGAAAGCAAAACCATTCTCAGCGCCCATTTGTCGCTGATTCAGGATGATGAATTCGCGGGCAATATCCGTCGCCTGATGACAGAACAACATCAGGGGTTGGGTGCAGCGATCATCAGCAATATGGAGCAGGTTTGCGCCAAACTTTCTGCTTCTGCCAGTGATTATCTGCGCGAACGTGTTAGCGACATTCGCGATATCAGCGAACAGTTACTGCATATCACCTGGCCGGAACTGAAGCCGCGCAACAATCTGGTGCTGGAAAAACCGACTATTCTGGTAGCCGAGGATTTAACCCCAAGCCAGTTTTTGAGCCTCGATTTAAAAAATCTTGCGGGCATGATTCTGGAGAAAACCGGGCGCACCTCGCATACCCTGATTCTGGCCCGTGCCTCGGCGATCCCGGTTTTGAGCGGCCTGCCGCTGGATGCGATCGCGCGTTATGCCGGGCAACCGGCGGTGCTTGACGCCCAGTGCGGCGTGCTGGCGATTAACCCGAATGACGCGGTGAGCGGTTATTATCAGGTTGCGCAGACGCTGGCGGATAAACGTCAGCAACAACAGGCGCAAGCTGCCGCGCAGCAGGCCTATTCCCGTGATAACAAGCGCATTGATATCGCGGCGAATATTGGCACCGCTCTTGAAGCGCCTGGCGCGTTTGCCAACGGCGCGGAAGGCGTTGGACTGTTCCGTACCGAAATGCTCTATATGGAGCGCGACAGTGCGCCGGACGAACAGGAACAGTTTGAAGCATACCAACAGGTGCTACTGGCGGCGGGCGACAAGCCGATTATTTTCCGCACGATGGACATCGGCGGCGATAAAAGCATTCCTTACCTCAACATTCCCCAGGAAGAGAACCCGTTCCTCGGCTATCGCGCGGTACGTATTTACCCGGAATTTGCTGGTCTGTTCCGCACTCAATTGCGGGCTATTTTGCGCGCTGCCAGTTTCGGTAATGCCCAGTTAATGATCCCAATGGTCCACAGCCTCGATCAGATCTTATGGGTGAAGGGCGAGATCCAAAAAGCGATCGTTGAGCTTAAGCGCGATGGCCTGCGTCATGCAGAGTCGATTACGCTGGGTATCATGGTGGAAGTACCGTCGGTGTGCTACATCATCGACCACTTCTGCGATGAGGTCGATTTCTTCAGTATCGGTTCTAACGATATGACCCAGTATCTGTATGCGGTCGATCGTAATAACCCGCGCGTATCGCCGCTGTATAACCCGATTACGCCATCGTTCCTGCGCATGTTGCAGCAGATTGTTACCACTGCGCATCAGCGGGGTAAATGGGTAGGTATTTGCGGTGAACTGGGCGGTGAAAGTCGTTATCTGCCGCTACTGCTTGGACTGGGCCTGGATGAGCTGAGTATGAGTAGCCCGCGTATTCCGGCGGTGAAAAGCCAGCTTCGTCAACTGGATAGCGAGGCGTGTCGGGAATTGGCTCGTCAGGCATGTGAATGCCGCAGTGCGCAGGAAATTGAAGCGTTACTCACCGCCTTTACGCCGGAAGAAGACGTTCGCCCACTGCTGGCGCTGGAGAATATCTTTGTTGATCAGTCATTTAGCAATAAAGAGCAGGCGATCCAGTTCCTGTGCGGCAACCTTGGCGTTAACGGGCGTACTGAACATCCGTTTGAGCTGGAAGAAGATGTCTGGCAGCGGGAAGAGATTGTTACTACTGGCGTTGGTTTTGGCGTGGCGATCCCGCACACCAAATCTCAGTGGATCCGTCATTCCAGTATCAGCATTGCCCGGCTGGTGAAACCGGTTGACTGGCAGTCAGAAATGGGCGAAGTCGAACTGGTGATTATGCTGACGCTGGGCGCTAACGAAGGGATGAATCATGTGAAAGTCTTCTCGCAGCTGGCGCGTAAACTGGTGAATAAAAACTTCCGCCAGTCGTTGTTTGCCGCGCAAGATGCACAAAGCATCCTGACGCTGCTGGAAACGGAATTAACCTTCTGACGTTAGCCCTGAAAACGGGCGCTGTACTCTCCCGGCGTCAGGCCAAACTGACGCCGGAAGACGCGACAAAAATAGTCGCTGTCCGGAAAGCCGCAACGCTGCGCCACTTCATGAATCGACAGATGATATTTCTGCAAAATCATCCTCGCCTTCGCCATTCGCACCCAACGCACATATTCGATAAAACGCATTGTTCCATGCTGCGCAAACAGTTTTGACAGATGATTGGGCGTGATATTAAAAAACTGCGCCACGTTCTCACGGGTGAGCGGCTGGGCATAATTATCCTGAACCCAGTTACAAATGCTGTGATAGAGAAAATCGCCGCGCGGCTGCGAATTACCCGGCGGCATATTCACCACGTT
The DNA here is from genome assembly GCF_030295215.1 of Escherichia sp. KS167_9B. Lineage (NCBI taxonomy): Bacteria > Pseudomonadati > Pseudomonadota > Gammaproteobacteria > Enterobacterales > Enterobacteriaceae > Escherichia > Escherichia sp. KS167_9B. Next base: position 2,903,576 of record NZ_AP025754.1, on the reverse strand, counting down.
GCGGCAAAGATGCAGCAAACTTAACACCAGCGGCTGAATGATATTCTGCTCCAGCGGCGAACGGCTAAGATGGGTGAGGGCAGTAAGCATTGCTTCACCTTCGCCGCGTTGCAGGCTGGGAAGTTGGATCTGGCGAGCAGGATGCAACAACGACGTGGTGCGGCTATCGTAAAACGATAACCCAAGCCAGGTCGGCGCGAATACCAGGCTTAACAGCATTACCGGTTTGTTGTTGACCGGTAAATTAGCCGCGCGCGCTGGAATAAACAGCATTTCTCCTTCCACCATACGCTGCTGCTTTGCTTCCAGCAGGTTGCCGTATTCGCCGCGTAGCACGATATCCAGACGGGGAAAATCAATACATAAACTGCCCACCGGCAATGAGGCAGGCTGGCTGGCAAACCAGACGCGCCCCAGTAGTTGCGGGTTAAGCACCAGGCCGCTGAACAGATCGGCGAAAAATTGTTGATCGGCGGGCAAGCCTGTTGCTTTCATGAAAATCCCGATTACAGATGCATTAACTGCCTGAATTCTTTTACTTTGCTACGGCTGACCGGTACTTCAAAATCCAGATCTTTCAGTCGCAGAATGTAGGTGTTATTAAACCACGGTTCGATTTCGCGGATTTTGTTCAGATTGACACAAAATGAGCGATGGCAGCGGAAAAAATGTGACGGCGGCAGCTTGCTGCAAAACTCGGTAATGTTCATCGGCATTACGTAGGATTCACGCCGCGTATAGACAAAGGTCATTTTCTCGTGCGCTTCGGCGTAATAGATATCGTTAATTGGCGTGACGATGATGCGCTCATCTTTCACCAGATTAATGGTGTCATTCTCACGCATTACCGTCGTGGCAGGCGTACTGCTGGTCTGCTGTTGTTGCCAGGCCGCTTCCAGCTTTTGCAGCATTCCTGTAATGCGTGATTCCTGATACGGTTTGAGAATGTAGTCAAACGCCTCCAGTTCAAACGCTTCTACCGCATGTTCTTTCCAGGCGGTGATAAATACAATAAACGGTTTATGAGCAAACTGGCTGATGTTTTGCGCCAGCAACACGCCATCCAGCGACGGAATATTGATATCCAGAAAAATGGCGTCGACGCGGTTATGCTGCAAAAACTTCAACACGTCCAGACCATCGTCAAAGGTGCCGACAATCTCCATCTGGCTGTGCTCTTTAATCAGCCAGCTCAGTTCCTGTTGTGCCAGGAATTCGTCTTCAACAATGATGACTTTCACAATATCACTCCGGCTCAAAGCAATAACGTAGCCTGTGAGGCGACAGGGGTGCGTTGGTTAGGAATGTAAAACGCAATTTCCGTTCCTGGTTCCAGGCGGCGGATATGCAGCCCCTCGCCATACAATAACTTCACGCGATGATGGACATTCAGCAGGCCAATTTTATTGCCCGGCATTTCGTTCGCTTCGACCCGCTCAATGACTTTTGGATCGATGCCGTGCCCGGTATCTCGCACCGCAATGCGTACCCGATTACCGCACTCTGCAACGCTGATGGTGACAACGCCTTTACCTTTGCAAGGCTGAATACCGTGGACAATGGCGTTTTCCACCAACGGCTGGATCAGCAGGCTGGGAATGCAGCAATTGACCTCTTCATCAATATCATAGATAACCGTCAGCTTGTCGCCAAAGCGGGCCTGCTCAATGGCAATATAGTCTTTAATTTGATACAGCTCTTTTTTGATATCGATTTGCTCATCGTCTTTTAATTCAATGTTATAGCGTAGATAACGCGACAGATTAAAGATTAACTGGCGAGCGGTATCCGGATTCAGACGGATCGACGATGAGATAGCATTCAGAGCATTAAACAGGAAATGGGGATTAATTTTGCTTTGCAGAGCGCGAAGCTCTGCCTTATTTGCCATTTCACGTAGCTGCTCGGCGCGTGAAACCTCCAGTTGGGTGGAGATGATTTGCGACAGACCGACAGCCATTTCCTGTAATGACGAGGTGATCTGATGCGCGTGGCAGTAGTAAATTTTCAGTGTTCCTGTCACCACGCCTTTCTCCCACAATGGGATCACCAGCATCGAATGAATCTCTGGCGTGCGGTGGGCTTCATCATTATTTTTAATAATGATTTTTCCGTAATTCATTGCCTGACGCGTTGTTGGGCTAATGAAGTCATCGCCATTCTGATAGTTGTGTTCACCTACGCCAACATAGGCCAGCACATGATCGGTGTTGGTAATCGCTACCGCATCGGCGTGAATATCATCGCGGATAATTTCACAAACTTTGCGTAATGACTCGCTATTGACATGGCGAAACAGCGGCAGCGTTTTGTTGGCGATATCCAGCGCCAACTTGGCCTGCCGCGCGGCGCTGGCCTCTTTTTCGCCCTCAACGCTTTGTACCAGCAACACAATAAAGCCGATACAAACGCTGCCGAGGATCATCGGAATCCCGATTTTGGAGACGATATCAATCCCCAGTGCAGTGGTGGGCGCCCAGACAATCACCAGAATCATCGTCAACGTTTCACATAACATGCCACCGAGAATACCGACGCGCCAGCGCTGTGCTTTGGGGATTTTCAGGTTGATCCAGCCTGATATGCAACCCGCGAGAATACTGGTGATAAAGCACGGAATTGCCGTCACGCCGCCGATGTCAATTAAATAACGGTGAATACCCGCAATCACACCGGTAATGATGCCTACCCACGGGCCAAATAGAATTCCGCCTGACATCACCGCGATAATGCGCACATTAACCAGCGAGCCTTCTACGGGCACGCCGGACCAGGTGCTGAACAGGGCGAACAGCGAGAAAATGGCGGTAACGGCGAGCAGCTCTTTTGGGGAGTGCGCCGACTTGTGCAACAGTTCGCGAAACAGGCGGATACGGATGAGAAAGAACAGGCAGATAAGCATTAACGCTGCCCGATCGAAGACCGCCAGCAGCATATTGAATATTTCGTGCACGGGTGACTCTGAATAAGGATTAAACCTCTATGATAGGTAACCTGAAGGCCGATGACCAGCAGGCCGTTTTTGAGGAAAGACCACAACTTTAAAAGGGGATTGAAAGTTAAATGGTGTATTAGCAATGCATCTCTTGATAATGCATATCTGTTTGGTAAATTTATTGAAATTATAATGTTAATAGATTGGGTGGTAATTTTCTTGTTAGCGTAGATAAATTTCCTGTTTTTAAAGCGGAGTTCCTCATTTAAGGCTATTAACAAAAATGTTCTAAAACGCTGGACAGACAGAAATTAATCAGGCTATTTTCAAAACAGCCACCATCGTGGCAGCGTCGCTCGGACGGTCCGGGCGCTCACGTTAATCTGAGGAAATTATGGCTGACACTCGCCCTGAACGTCGCTTTACGCGTATTGATCGTCTCCCACCCTACGTTTTTAACATTACCGCTGAACTGAAAATGGCTGCGCGTCGGCGCGGCGAAGATATTATCGATTTCAGTATGGGTAACCCGGACGGTGCGACCCCGCCGCATATCGTCGAAAAATTATGTACGGTGGCCCAGCGACCGGACACGCATGGTTATTCCACCTCGCGTGGTATTCCGCGGTTACGTCGCGCCATTTCCCGCTGGTATCAGGATCGTTACGACGTCGAGATCGACCCGGAATCAGAGGCTATCGTCACCATTGGCTCGAAAGAGGGGCTGGCGCATCTGATGCTGGCGACGCTGGATCACGGTGACACTGTACTGGTGCCTAATCCAAGCTACCCGATTCATATTTACGGCGCGGTGATTGCCGGGGCGCAGGTACGCTCAGTGCCGCTGGTGGACGGTGTCGATTTCTTCAACGAACTGGAACGCGCCATTCGCGAAAGTTATCCGAAACCGAAGATGATGATCCTCGGCTTTCCCTCGAACCCAACCGCGCAATGCGTGGAACTGGAATTCTTTGAGAAGGTTGTAGCGCTGGCGAAACGCTACGATGTGCTGGTGGTCCATGACCTGGCCTATGCCGATATCGTCTACGATGGCTGGAAAGCGCCGTCAATCATGCAGGTGCCAGGTGCACGCGATGTGGCGGTCGAGTTCTTTACGCTGTCGAAAAGCTACAACATGGCGGGCTGGCGTATCGGCTTTATGGTCGGTAACAAAACGCTGGTCAGCGCGTTGGCACGTATTAAAAGCTATCACGATTACGGCACCTTTACGCCGTTGCAGGTGGCGGCGATTGCGGCACTGGAGGGCGATCAACAGTGCGTTCGCGACATTGCCGAACAGTACAAACGCCGCCGTGATGTACTGGTTAAAGGGCTGCATGAAGCGGGCTGGATGGTCGAAATGCCGAAGGCTTCGATGTATGTCTGGGCGAAAATCCCGGAACCATATGCGGCCATGGGCTCACTGGAATTTGCCAAGAAACTGCTTAACGAAGCGAAGGTCTGTGTCTCTCCAGGGATTGGCTTTGGCGACTACGGCGACACCCATGTTCGCTTTGCGCTGATTGAAAACCGCGATCGTATTCGCCAGGCGATTCGTGGAATTAAAGCGATGTTCCGTGCCGACGGTTTACTACCCGCCAGCAGCAAACATATTCACGAAAACGCGGAATAAACACCATCGCCAGAAATGCAAACAGGAGCCAGATGGCTCCTGTTTTTCATTGCACAGTTTGCTTTTAGATCATCAGGGCAAAAGTACCGGCCCAAACGATGACCATAAAAGAAATGCCCATAAAGAAATATTTCACTTTACATCTCTCCGCGTAATTACTGTTACGCCTGAATGACTTCATTACACCTGATACAGTGAGTTGACACCGGGCAAAACGACATTGAAAGTCCGTATTTTACCGTGGGCATCACCCCAGAATTCTGAGCTAAACTGCTCCAGACGGCGCTAATGTACGCCTAAAACTGAAACGAGACAAGAGGCATTTTCTTATTTACTTTTAGTAACTTACAGGTGTCTCATATCGGCGACAGTTTAATTTCTGACGGTAATAATTAGAGATTCAGCGAAGGAAAAAACCTTAAGAAAAAAGCCATAAAAAACATGAGGTTATTATGGCTGATTTGAGGAGGGAAAGAGTAAGAGCAATTTGTTAAATGTATAACGACGATTCTCCCACCGGGCGCGTTTTAAAGCGACGGTGGATCCAGAGGTACTGCTCAGGTGCGCGCATAATCTCTTTCTCGATAATCTTGTTCATATAGGCAGCGGCTTGATTTTCATCTGCCGGGTAGCCTTCCATTTCAGGGGTGATGAACAACCGATATCCGCTGTAATCCGCTTTTCTGACCATCGTTACGGTCAACATGGCTGCGCCAGAGAGACGAGAGAGGACATAGGTGCCATTGGTTGTGGCAACATTTTCTACCGCAAAGAACGGTGCGAAGGAGCTGCCTTTACGACCATAATCCTGATCGGGAGCAAACCATACGGCTTCACCTTTCTTCAGCGCACCGACAATACCGCGCAGATTATTTCTGCCGATCATCGCTTTGTTAGAGCGCATGCGACCACGGGTCTGCACCCATTCCATCAGCTGATTATTATGCGGACGATAGGTGGCCATCATTGGCTGACATAGTCCCATCACGCGGCCGCCCAATTCCAGCGACATAAAATGGACGCCGACAACCATCACGCCACGATTTTGCAGTTGTGCGCGTTTGAGGTTATCCAGCCCTTCAACATCAAACCATTTACGTACGCGACTGTCGGGCCAGAACCATGCCATGCCGGTTTCTACCAGCGCCATGCCGAGTGAACGAAAGTTTTCGGCAATCATCTTCTCGCGCTCTTCAGCAGAATGCTGTGGGAAACAAAGTTCCAGGTTCTTACGGGCGATAGATTCACGACGTTTCAGGAATGGTCGCGCCATCGTGCCGATACGCGTGCCGAGAAAACAGAGAACAGGGTAAGGAAGCTGTACCCAAAGCCAGAGTACACCAAGCCCAAACCATGTGAGCCAGTAGCGAGGATGTAGAAACTCGCGGGAAAATTTGCATTTTGGAAACATAGTTACCTTCTGTAGATACGAATTGTTGTATCGCAGAAGATTCCATGTCGACAGCGGTACACTCAATTGGTTGGGCCATCATGTACGACAATGGTTCCTGTAAAGAGTGTAAAGACTAGTCAGGACATAACCACGAGGAGCATGAATGCGGTGCTTTTACTTTATCACTGGCTGACTGCTTTCAGCTACTGATTATTTATCGTGCAAAGTAAATATTTTTTTCGCACATTACAGTCTTGCATTTAACGTGCTGTTTTCATTAATACTTAGCAAAAATTGCCAGAGGTTAAGGATTGTCTTACTATTAAAGTGACTGAAGTTACAGGTTTTTTAGCGCGGCAGGAGGTTGAGCTATGATTTATTTATGGATGTTTCTCGCCCTGTGTATTGTCTGCGTAAGCGGATACATCGGTCAGGTACTGAACGTGGTCTCGGCGGTCTCTTCTTTCTTCGGCATGGTGATCCTCGCTGCACTCATTTACTACTTCACCATGTGGTTAACTGGCGGTAATGAACTAGTGACGGGGATATTTATGTTTCTTGCCCCGGCTTGTGGCTTGATGATTCGCTTTATGGTGGGGTATGGCAGGCGGTAGTAGTTCAGGATGGATCATTTGGGCAGGTGCTCACATCATCAACAGATATGATTGTTCACCTGCCATGTGACAGACGCTATCGCACAGGATGAATAAGATAATTCGCCTTTGTCGGAAAAGGGGGCGTGATGTCTTCTGTGAGATTTAATGGTGGCGCATCTTCTCTCATCTTAAACAAAATCGCCTGTGATGGTTGAAGTTTTGTAGAATGAGTTGTCGTCATCACTGACGTTTTTTCTGTCCCTTTATAGCTCGTCTCACTTCCACCACCAGAAATGGAAAATGCAAAAACATTGCATGCCATAATAGAGACCAATAAAAATAAGCTAAAAAGCATTAAGTTTACTTTCATAGAAAGTTATCCTGAGAATGGCTCACTGAGAACCTACGATGTTATGGCTGTATTTACATTTAATTAATCAGTATTTACATCGATATAATAAATGACATCTCTTTGTGGTATATAAGAATAGTTCTCTGCGACAGGAAGCATATTCCTACAATTGTAAGACTAAATACTTCTTGCGATAATAACTACAACTGTAAGATAACCCTTTCAAAATGACCGTTGCTCTCTGATTTCTCATTTCATGCTCACCCAATATGATGGCGGCGTTTTCTAAAACTGTTAAAGAATGAGGTAAGTATGAAACGTTTAATTATGGCTACGATGGTCACAGCAGTTCTGGCATCTTCAACTGTATGGGCTGCTGATAATGCACCGGTAGCAGCACAACAGCAAACTCAGCAAGTTCAGCAAACCCAGAAAACGGTAGCAGCAGAGCGTATCTCTGAACAGGGTTTATATGCGATGCGTGACGTGCAGGTAGCGCGCCTGGCTCTGTTTCATGGCGATCCGGAAAAGGCAAAAGAACTGACCAATGAAGCTTCCGCTTTGCTGTCAGATGACAGTACTGAATGGGCAAAGTTCGCTAAGCCAGGTAAAAAGACCAATGTCAATGATGACCAATATATTGTCATTAATGCATCTGTCGGAATTTCTGAGAGTTATGTAGCGACACCCGAAAAAGAAGCCGCGATAAAAATTGCCAACGAAAAAATGGCGAAAGGGGATAAAAAGGGCGCAATGGAAGAGCTTCGCCTGGCCGGTGTTGGTGTAATGGAAAACCAATATCTGATGCCGCTTAAACAGACTCGTAATGCACTTGCTGATGCGCAGAAACTGCTTGATAAAAAGCAATACTACGAGGCAAACCTGGCGCTTAAAGGTGCGGAAGATGGAATCATCGTCGATAGCGAAGCACTGTTTGTGAACTAATGCTGACAGGCAGCATATTGAAGTAAAAGATTTTACTCCCTCCTGGCGACAATTTTTTATGACCACAATACGACCGATTGTGGTCATAAAATTATTTGGCGCTCGCGGTTCTATTAACACGAATTTTCTATTCCTCAAAGTAAACATCAATAATCCCGTGTCATCACGAAATCATTGTTTATGTTATGTTTTATGGTACGATTTAAAAATCGTAATCATTTCCCTAACTGTAAATCACAATCGCTTCTTACAGTTGTAAGAATAACATCACAAATGTCGCGGCTCTCTCTGATTACCGCAAACCAATATTTATCATATTCTTCTTTTCGTCCTCACTACTTACCATGCAAAAAGGAATTGGAAGTGGCGATGAAATGATTTTCCGCACTTGATACAGGAATTTAAAAATATCGAGTGCAGCTACGACGATATTTTGCGGATTATTTATAGAGGGCGTTATGCCTTAAGTAAACGCTAAATTAACATATATTTAATTAACTAATAGGTATTGCTATGTCAACTCCACTTCAAGGAATTAAAGTTCTCGATTTCACCGGTGTGCAATCTGGCCCATCTTGTACTCAGATGCTGGCGTGGTTTGGCGCTGACGTCATTAAAATTGAACGTCCCGGCGTTGGTGACGTAACGCGTCGCCAGCTGCGAGATATTCCTGATATCGATGCGCTTTACTTCACCATGCTTAACAGCAACAAACGTTCTATTGAATTAAATACCAAAACAGCGGAAGGCAAAGAGGTAATGGAAAAGCTGATCCGCGAAGCTGATATCTTGGTCGAGAACTTTCATCCAGGGGCTATTGATCACATGGGCTTCACCTGGGAGCATATTCAGGAAATCAACCCACGTCTGATTTTTGGTTCGATCAAAGGGTTTGATGAGTGTTCACCTTATGTGAATGTAAAAGCCTATGAAAACGTTGCTCAGGCAGCGGGTGGCGCGGCATCCACTACGGGTTTTTGGGACGGCCCGCCGCTGGTAAGCGCTGCAGCGTTGGGTGACAGCAACACCGGAATGCATTTGCTGATCGGTTTACTTGCTGCTTTGCTGCATCGCGAAAAAACGGGGCGTGGGCAACGAGTTACCATGTCAATGCAGGATGCCGTGTTGAACCTTTGCCGCGTGAAATTACGTGACCAGCAGCGCCTCGATAAGCTGGGTTATCTGGAAGAATACCCGCAGTATCCGAATGGCACATTTGGCGACGCAGTACCACGCGGTGGTAATGCGGGTGGTGGCGGTCAGCCTGGCTGGATCCTGAAATGTAAAGGCTGGGAAACCGATCCTAACGCCTATATTTATTTCACTATTCAGGAGCAAAACTGGGAAAACACCTGTAAAGCTATCGGCAAACCAGAATGGATTACCGATCCGGCATACAGTACAGCTCATGCCCGACAGCCACATATTTTCGATATTTTTGCTGAAATCGAAAAATACACTGTCACTATTGATAAACATGAAGCGGTGGCCTATTTGACTCAGTTTGATATTCCTTGTGCACCGGTTTTAAGTATGAAAGAAATTTCACTCGATCCCTCTTTGCGCCAAAGTGGCAGTGTTGTCGAAGTAGAGCAACCGTTGCGTGGAAAATATCTGACAGTTGGTTGTCCAATGAAATTCTCTGCCTTTACGCCGGATATTAAAGCTGCGCCGCTATTAGGTGAACATACCGCTGCTGTATTGCAGGAGCTGGGTTATAGCGACGATGAAATTGCTGCAATGAAGCAAAACCACGCCATCTGATATTAACGGGGGCTTCTGGCTCCCAATTTATAAAAATTTCGAGGTTATTAATCATGTCAGATCAACTTCAAATGACAGATGGTATGCATATCATCGTTGAAGCATTAAAACAGAATAATATTGACACTATTTATGGTGTTGTAGGTATTCCTGTGACGGATATGGCGCGCCATGCCCAGGCGGAAGGCATTCGTTATATTGGTTTTCGTCATGAGCAATCTGCAGGCTATGCGGCTGCGGCAAGCGGTTTTCTTACCCAAAAGCCAGGGATCTGCCTGACCGTTTCTGCGCCAGGATTCCTCAATGGTTTGACTGCATTGGCCAACGCAACAGTAAATGGTTTTCCGATGATCATGATCAGCGGCTCCAGCGATCGCGCGATCGTTGATCTCCAGCAAGGTGATTATGAAGAGCTGGACCAAATGAATGCGGCAAAACCCTATGCCAAAGCGGCATTCCGCGTTAACCAGCCGCAGGATCTTGGCATTGCGTTGGCACGCGCTATCCGGGTCTCCGTTTCGGGTCGCCCTGGTGGTGTTTATCTTGATTTGCCAGCAAATGTCCTGGCTGCGACGATGGAAAAAGACGAAGCATTAGCCACTATTGTTAAAGTTGAAAACCCATCGCCAGCGTTATTGCCATGCCCGAAGTCAGTCACTAGTGCAATTTCGCTGTTAGCAAAAGCAGAACGGCCATTAATTATCCTTGGTAAAGGCGCGGCGTATTCACAAGCTGATGAGCAGCTTCGTGAGTTTATTGAAAGTACCCAGATTCCATTCCTGCCAATGTCTATGGCGAAAGGGATCCTGGAAGATACGCATCCACTTTCTGCGGCGGCTGCGCGTTCGTTTGCGCTGGCAAATGCTGATGTTGTCATGCTTGTTGGGGCGCGACTGAATTGGTTACTGGCGCACGGTAAAAAAGGATGGGCGGCAGATACACAGTTTATTCAACTGGATATAGAACCGCAGGAAATTGACAGCAATCGACCCATTACTGTGCCAGTCGTTGGCGATATTGCATCCAGTATGCAAGGTATGCTGGCAGAACTGAAACAAAACACATTTACGACTCCACTGGTGTGGCGCGATATTTTAAATATCCACAAGCAGCAAAATGCGCAAAAAATGCATGAAAAGTTAAGTACAGATACCCAACCATTAAATTACTTTAATGCATTGAGTGCGGTGCGCGATGTATTGCGCGAGAACCAGGATATTTATTTAGTTAATGAAGGGGCAAATACCCTGGATAATGCACGAAATATTATTGATATGTATAAACCACGTCGTCGTCTGGATTGTGGCACCTGGGGGGTTATGGGCATCGGTATGGGTTATGCTATCGGCGCGAGTGTAACCTCTGGTTCCCCAGTTGTTGCCATTGAAGGTGATAGTGCTTTTGGTTTCAGTGGGATGGAGATTGAAACGATTTGTCGATATAACCTGCCGGTGACAATCGTTATTTTTAATAATGGCGGCATCTACAGAGGAGACGGTGTTGATCTCAGTGGCGCTGGTGCACCATCACCAACAGATCTATTGCACCATGCAAGGTATGACAAATTAATGGATGCATTTCGTGGCGTTGGATATAACGTCACCACGACAGATGAACTTCGTGATGCTTTAACCACCGGTATTCAGTCGCGCAAACCGACCATTATTAATGTGGTCATCGACCCAGCAGCAGGAACTGAAAGTGGCCATATTACCAAACTTAACCCAAAACAAGTCGCTGGTAATTAAATACTGACATCGTCTCCTCTTGCCAACTCATTATCGATGGTGAGGGGACCCTTATCGGAAATACTATTATGCTAACATTTTTTATTGGCGATTTATTGCCTATTATCGTAATCATGCTGTTGGGTTATTTTAGCGGCAGACGAGAAACTTTTTCAGAAGATCAAGCCCGGGCATTTAATAAACTGGTATTAAATTACGCTCTTCCTGCGGCCCTATTTGTTTCTATTACCCGGGCAAACAGGGAAATGATTTTTGCGGACACTCGCCTGACCCTTGTATCACTTGTGGTTATTGTCGGATGTTTCTTTTTCTCCTGGTTTGGTTGCTACAAATTTTTTAAACGTACCCATGCAGAAGCAGCAGTATGTGCATTAATTGCAGGTTCACCTACCATTGGATTCCTGGGGTTTGCAGTTCTCGACCCTATTTATGGTGATTCCGTATCAACAGGTTTAGTGGTAGCAATTATTTCTATTATTGTTAACGCAATTACTATTCCTATTGGTCTGTATTTGCTGAATCCCTCCTCAGGAGCGGATGGTAAGAAGAATAGCAATCTGAGCGCGTTAATCTCTGCGGCAAAGGAGCCAGTCGTATGGGCACCTGTTCTGGCAACGATCCTGGTGTTGGTTGGGGTAAAAATTCCGGCAGCATGGGATCCAACCTTTAATCTGATTGCGAAGGCCAACTCAGGGGTAGCGGTATTCGCTGCGGGTTTGACTCTGGCTGCACATAAATTCGAGTTCAGTGCTGAAATTGCTTATAACACCTTCCTGAAGCTGATTCTGATGCCACTGGCACTGCTTCTCGTTGGTATGGCATGTCATTTGAACAGCGAACATCTGCAGATGATGGTACTGGCAGGCGCATTACCGCCGGCATTCTCCGGAATCATTATTGCCAGCCGGTTTAATGTCTACACCCGCACTGGTACAGCGTCATTGGCTGTTAGCGTGCTGGGTTTTGTCGTCACGGCTCCCTTGTGGATTTATGTCAGTCGACTGGTTTCATAATTAATCATGTTATTAATTTTCATAAATGCCGAAGAGTCTTTTCACCTTCGGCTTTTTTTCAAGGCATAAGCAAATGACAAATACTGAAAGCAAAGGCCCATTTGAAGGGTTATTAGTTATTGATATGACTCATGTCCTTAATGGGCCTTTCGGAACTCAACTCCTTTGTAATATGGGCGCAAGGGTCATTAAAGTTGAGCCGCCGGGTCATGGTGATGATACCCGCACATTTGGTCCCTATGTGGATGGGCAGTCACTCTATTACAGTTTTATTAATCATGGCAAAGAGAGCGTGGTTCTTGATTTAAAGAATGACCACGATAAAAGTATATTTATAAATATGCTTAAACAAGCTGATGTATTAGCCGAGAATTTCCGCCCAGGTACAATGGAAAAAATGGGGTTTTCGTGGGAAACGCTACAAGAAATCAACCCACGTCTCATCTATGCTTCATCGTCAGGTTTCGGACATACCGGTCCGCTAAAAGATGCTCCGGCCTACGATACCATTATTCAGGCAATGAGTGGAATAATGATGGAAACGGGATATCCTGATGCTCCGCCAGTGCGTGTTGGCACCTCTCTTGCAGATCTCTGTGGCGGTGTCTATTTATTCAGTGGAATCGTGAGTGCGCTTTATGGCCGCGAAAAGAGCCAGCGAGGGGCGCATGTCGATATCGCGATGTTTGATGCCACTCTGAGTTTTCTGGAGCATGGACTGATGGCATATATCGCGACTGGGAAGTCACCACAACGTCTGGGAAATCGCCATCCCTACATGGCTCCTTTTGATGTTTTCGATACTCAGGATAAACCAATTACTATTTGTTGTGGTAATGACAAGCTTTTTTCTGCGTTATGCCAGGCACTGGATCTGACGGAACTTGTTGATGATCCCCGATTTAACAGCAATATTTTACGTGTACAAAATCAAGCTATTCTTAAACAATATATTGAGCGGACGTTAAAAACGCAGGCAGCTGAAGTTTGGTTAGCCAGAATACATGAAGTTGGTGTACCCGTAGCGCCGTTATTAAGTGTGGCTGAGGCCATTAATTTGCCACAAACTCAGGCGAGAAATATGTTGATTGAAGCCGGGGGAATAATGATGCCGGGTAATCCGATAAAAATCAGCGGCTGCGCGGACCCGCATGTTATGCCGGGAGCGGCAACGCTCGACCAGCATGGGGAACAAATTCGCCAGGAATTCTCATCGTAAATGTTAGATGTGCTGGTAAATAGCTCCCACATTTGAACATTGTGGGAGCCGCTATTTAGTCATTTTGTTGACAGAAAACCGCAATCTCCTGGTCTAACTCTGCAATGTGTTCTTTAACAGAGTTCAGCAACTTAAGAATTTCAGGCTTGCTGTCATCTGAAACTGGCGTTATTTCTAACTGGTGGCTAAGATTAATCAACTTTTGCAAATTCAGGATGTTAGCCGCACCGTGGATGCGATGAATACACTGATGGAAAGTTCTGTTATCGCCAGCTTCTAACGCATGAAACGCAGCGGGTAGATCTTTATGCGTTTCATGCTGGAAAGTCATGAGAATCTCCTGCATCAGTTGTAGATCGTTCGCCGTATTATTTTTCAGGGCCTCGATATCAAGGTGGCGATACTGAGGTGCAATATGTGCAACCTGGTGTAACTGACTTAAATGTGTTTTCAGTACATCCAGGGTTAACGGTTTGAACAAACATAAGTTCATGCCGCAATTTAACCCTTTTTCACGTTCGTTAGCCTGTGCGTTGGCTGTAAGCCCCCAGATGGGTAAGGAAGAATTTTGCTCACGGAGTTTGCGAGTCAACTCAAAACCATCCATATTCGGCATATTAACGTCAGTAATAAGCAGATCATAATGCTGCATACTGACTTTGTGTAGCGCCTGTACACCATCAGAGGCTTCATCAACATCATATCCTAATAGGTTTAGCTGGCGTTTGAGTAATAGTCTGTTGGTCGGATGATCATCCGCGATTAATATGCTCAACTTTTCAGGGAGTGTCATAGGTTGTTCTGCTTTTGCCTCGACAGTCGCCACTTGTTGGGTAATTTCTACCGGGATTGTGATCGTAAATGTCGTTCCTATGCCGGGATGACTTTCTAATGACAAATCGCCCTGCATGTTTTTAATTAATTCTTTGCAGATCATTAAGCCTAAACCAGAACCTGTTTGCTGACGACCTGCTGTTGTTTGGCTATAGCGTTTAAACAGTTGTTGTTGTTCTTCCTGCGATAATCCGCTTCCGGTGTCCATAATCGTCATTTTGATAACAGCGTGGTTGTCATCAATATGAACCAGGGAAGTCGTAATTTTTACTGCCCCCTCGGTGGTAAATTTAAGGGCATTACTCAGTAAATTAGACAGCACCTGCTTAAATGCTTGAGGGTCGATTTTAACCAGGTAGCGTTCAGGAAGCGTACTGCTGCAATTTAATGCGATGGATTTGCTTGCAGCAATCGCACCGAAAGAATGACAAGTGTTCTGGACTAAAGTAGGGATATCGACCCATTGTGGTTGAAGTTGATAGTTACCCGACTCAATTTTGTCGACATCAAGGATTTCACCAATTAAGCCGAGGAGCGACTGTCCGGTGGCGTAAGCAAGTGAAATCGCCTCCACACGTTGCTCCTTGCTAAGACCTGAACCCGACAGAAGTTCCAGGAAGCCCATAATGGAGCTTATTGGTGTTCTTATTTCGTGACTCATTGTTGCCAGGAACTGGCTTTTTGCGACAGTTGCATTGATCGCTTTATTTCTTTCTACTTCGAGTGCATGAATTAAATCACGCGTCTCGGTAATATCTTGCCAACCACAAATATATACTGCATTGTCACTTGCAGGTAAATTGCATAATGTATGCCAATGATTAATGCATCTTTTTTCAGTACCATTATTAATTTCAAAAACTTGGCTATATATTGTTCTGTTTTCTTTTGTTTCTGCTGTGACTTCATGCACATTAGAAAAAACATCTTTAAAGGGGGAGTCACTGTTTTCTAATGGTAACATTGCATTTTTGTAGTAATCAGCAGTGAAATAATGTTCAAATGCACTATTGTGACTAATGACATTACCTTGCCAGTTTACAACATAAGTTGGATTCGGTAAGGAATCCGAGAGTGCTTTCCGGAATGATATTTGGTTTTCTAAATCACCCTGAATTACCTTACGACGACGAACTGAGCGTAACAGGTAGAATCCCCATAAAAGGCTACTGCCAACTAATAAAACGGATAAAGTCGTAACAATGTAAAATTGCTCACTATAGAGGTCCCATGTGTCAATGGTCACATTGGGCATTTTGATCCATTTTTCCGTCAGGCGCAGAACTTCGCTTGGGGGAATTGCATTCAATGCTTTATTAATAATATCCTTAAGTTCTGGTTCTCCGCGAGGAAAAGCGAACGAAAGCGATGCATTCTCAACGCCGGGAATAAGAAAATGATAAAGCTCATTAGGATAGTAATGGTCGATCATGTAACGCGAATTTAGCTGTGTCGCGACCAGGGCATCAAGTTCACCTTCCTTAACCTTGTGAAATGCAGCGCTAGCATTATCGACTTGTATCCACTCAACCTCCGGATACATCTCTTTCAATTGCGAATGAAGCTCATAATAATATGGAATGGCAACTTTCATTCCTTTTTTTAAAGTTTGTTCACTATCAGGCGCTTTTTGCATGACGAAAACGTAAGGCGTTGTTATGAATGCTTCAGCAAATAAAACATTATTTTCTCGATCTTCACTATAAATAGCGCCAGGTAAGATATCCCATCCATCGGGATTAAGCTGTGTTCCGGCATGGATATTGTGTGAAACGGTGATCGGAGAAAATCTTAAACCTGTTTGCAATGTAATAATATTAAGAATATCCCCCATAACGCCCCGAACCGAGCCATTTTCATCAGTCATAGAATAGGGAGGGGAGTAAGGATTTTCCAGCACCTTTAAATCGGGATGTTGCTTAATCCACTGTTTTTCATGTTCAGTGAGTTCTAATGGTTTGTTCAGAAAGGCCAGGTTTCCTGTATCAAGCCAATTTTGTGATACTTCATAGCGAACTTCATTTGTTAAAGCATCAACAAACCGATTGAGTACTTCATTAAGAATGACGGATTCTTTTCTGGTCAAGAAAAAATTATATTGACGCGGCGAGTTATAATATTTCACTACATTTAAGGAGTGAGTGAAATAGCGGGAAATCATACTGCTGGTAATGATGTTACTACCAATAAAGTAATCATTATGTCCGGTAGAAACGGATGCTAATGCCTGATATAAATTTGTAAAAGAGATAATTGTTGCTTTTGGAAATGATTGATGAATTACCTTGTCTGGGGGGTAATTTGCTACCCGAGCAATATTTACTGGTTTTGGTGAGGTAAGCGGTCGCATTGAGTCGTGAAGGGTGGTTACCAGCGCCGGAAAGGTAATTATCAATGGTTTGGTTGCAGCAATGTCATTATTAAGAGGCGGCGAAGTAACTAAATGTGATAACACTATATCGACTTCACCTTCTGCAAGCGCGTCCATTGCTTTTTGATGATCTGCGTATTCCCGGAGTGTTAATTTGATATTTAACGCTCTTTTTAAAAGATTTAAATAATCAGCATTAATACCACGAACCCGTTGCTGCGAATCGGTATGCAACAACGTAGCCGTTTGGGACTTGTGTACTGCAATCACAAGATTTTTTTTGCTCGCTAACCAACGTAATTCCTTGTTGCTCAGACGTAGTGGATCAAGCGTGACACGGTTGTTACTACTGATGCCACGATATTCGATGTAATCTTCGTCTGCGAAACTTATGGTCGACCAAAGACCACAACAGAGAAGAAAAAAATAGGGTAAAAACTTCATGTGATTAGCCGATTTTGTTACGTTGCGCGAATGTGTAAAGATCCATCAGTGATTTACATTCTAATTTTTCCATCAGGCGACTTTTATACGTGCTGACAGTTTTGTTGCTGATGAACATTTTTTCCGCAATGTCATTATTGTCCTTGCCATCAAGAATATACCTCATGACACTAATTTCTTGTTTCGATAAGGAGTCGAGTTTTTGCTGGTCGGACGTTAAACTTCCAACAAACCGGTTGAGAGAGAAAGGGAAATAGCAGTAGCCATTTTTTGCAGCTTCAATAGCCGCAATGATATTGTTCATGCCTTCTTTTTTACTCACGAATCCATTAGCGCCTGCATCAGCACAATGTTTCCCGTAAAAATGGTCATTTTTAGCGGAGACGATAATAATAATTCCGCTATATTGGCGCTTCCTCAGCGTTTCTAACACCTGGATACCGTTAACTCCGGGGATATCGACATCAATGATGACGATATCAGGTTTAAGTGTTTCCACCCGCTGAACGGCACTTCCCCCTTCAGTCAACTCCGCTAAGATTTCAATATCGTTTTTGAACAATAAATTACGAATTGCTGCGATAGCAAGAGGATGGTCATCAATAATTATTGCGTTCATAGATTATTCCCTTTGCAATGAAGCATCTCCCTTCTCCCTGTAGTAATACAGACATAAGGCATCATCTCATTTTCTCAATCAAAATAAGAAAATTTGAGCTTCCTTTAAGATAATTCAACAAGTATACCATATAAATAGTCGGCATAAATGAAATGTCAACAATAAAATCAGGGATAATACCGCTAACTTATAGTTTCAAATGAGTACTATAAGGCTTCTTATTAATCCTACAGGCGTAAGAATTGTATTGCAAAAGTCACGGTTTAGTCCTCTGTTGTATCTTCTGCAACTCCTTTAAATTAGGCCTCCAACGTTCCTGGGATAATGTGTAACACATGCACTGTGTTTGATATGAAGAATGAATACTCTTTTCATTCAATTCATAAATTTCATCTATGCGAAATGAGAGATAATAGTGGAACAGATTAATTCAAATAAAAAACATTCTGACAGAAGAAAATATTTTGCTTTATTAGCAGTGGTTTTATTTATTGCGTTTTCAGGAGCCTATGCCTATTGGTCACTGGAATTAGAAGACATGATTAGTACAGATGACGCCTATGTTACGGGGAATGCTGATCCAATTTCTGCACAAGTCTCAGGCAGTGTCACTGTCGTTAATCATAAAGATACGAACTTTGTTCGACAGGGTGACATTTTAGTTTCACTGGATAAAACTGATGCTACGATTGCACTCAATAAAGCTAAAAATAATCTGGCAAATATTGTGCGACAAACGAATAAACTATACTTACAGGATAAACAATACAGTGCCGAAGTCGCTTCAGCACGTATCCAGTATCAACAATCTTTAGAAGATTATAATCGTCGTGTGCCGCTAGCAAAGCAGGGGGTTATTTCAAAAGAAACGCTGGAGCACACCAAAGATACGTTAATAAGTAGCAAAGCGGCATTGAATGCAGCTATTCAGGCTTATAAAGCGAACAAAGCCTTAGTAATGAACACACCATTAAATCGCCAGCCACAAGTTGTTGAAGCTGCGGATGCAACCAAAGAAGCCTGGTTGGCGCTTAAACGTACGGATATTAAGAGTCCGGTTACCGGTTATATTGCCCAGAGAAGTGTTCAGGTCGGCGAAACAGTGAGTCCTGGACAATCGTTAATGGCTGTCGTACCGGCACGTCAAATGTGGGTTAATGCCAACTTTAAAGAAACACAACTCACGGATGTACGGATTGGTCAATCGGTTAATATAATCAGCGATCTTTATGGTGAAAATGTTGTGTTTCATGGTCGGGTGACAGGGATCAATATGGGAACCGGCAATGCGTTCTCCTTATTACCTGCACAAAATGCGACAGGGAACTGGATCAAAATCGTTCAGCGTGTACCGGTTGAGGTGTCTCTGGATCCAAAAGAACTCATGGAACATCCCTTGCGCATTGGTTTATCGATGACTGCAACCATTGATACCAGGAACGAAGACATTGCCGATATGCCTGATCTGGCTTCATCCGTGACGTCAATGCCTGCTTACACCAGTAAGGCCTTAGTTATCGATACCAGTCCGATAGAAAAAGAGATTAACAACATTATTTCTCATAATGGACAACTTTAATGGCAATCACTAAATCAACTCCGGCACCATTAACCGGTGGGACGTTATGGTGCGTCACTATTGCATTGTCATTAGCGACGTTTATGCAAATGTTGGACTCCACTATTTCTAACGTCGCAATACCCACAATATCTGGCTTTCTCGGAGCATCAACGGACGAAGGCACATGGGTTATCACATCGTTTGGCGTAGCAAATGCCATTGCGATCCCTGTTACCGGCAGGCTGGCACAAAGAATAGGCGAATTAAGGTTATTTTTACTATCAGTAACCTTCTTTTCGCTGTCTTCATTAATGTGTAGTCTTTCGACTAATCTTGATGTTCTTATATTTTTTAGAGTCGTCCAGGGATTAATGGCGGGGCCGTTAATTCCATTGTCACAGAGTTTATTATTAAGGAATTATCCGCCAGAAAAAAGAACATTTGCTTTGGCGTTATGGTCAATGACCGTAATTATCGCTCCGATTTGTGGGCCGATATTGGGTGGCTATATTTGTGATAACTTTAGTTGGGGATGGATATTTTTAATCAATGTCCCTATGGGGATTATCGTCCTGACATTATGTTTAACTTTACTTAAAGGAAGAGAAACTGAAACTTCACCGGTCAAAATGAATTTACCAGGGTTGACCCTGTTAGTGCTCGGTGTTGGTGGCTTGCAAATTATGCTTGATAAAGGGCGCGATCTGGATTGGTTTAACTCGAGTACAATCATAATATTAACAATAGTGTCAGTTATTTCTCTGATCTCTCTAGTCATTTGGGAGTCGACCTCAGAGAACCCGATTCTTGACCTCAGTTTATTCACGTCGCGTAATTTCACCATTGGTATTGTGTGTATCACATGCGCATATTTATTTTACTCTGGGGCGATTGTACTTATGCCGCAGTTGCTGCAGGAAACTATGGGGTATAATGCGATATGGGCCGGGCTTGCCTATGCGCCAATCGGCATAATGCCACTATTAATATCGCCTTTAATAGGACGTTATGGCAACAAAATTGATATGCGTGCATTGGTTACATTTAGTTTTTTGATGTATGCGGTTTGCTATTACTGGCGTTCTGTGACATTTATGCCAACGATTGATTTCACAGGCATCATTTTGCCACAGTTTTTCCAGGGATTCGCCGTTGCCTGTTTCTTTTTACCCTTAACAACGATTTCGTTTTCAGGGTTGCCAGATAATAAATTTGCCAATGCCTCGAGTATGAGTAATTTTTTTCGTACCCTGTCAGGATCAGTTGGTACGTCGTTGACAATGACGTTGTGGGGACGACGCGAATCGTTACACCATAGTCAGTTGACAGCAACCATCGATCAATTTAACCCCGTGTTTAATTCATCATCACAAATTATGGATAAATACTATGGTTCGCTTTCAGGGGTTCTTAATGAAATTAATAATGAAATAACTCAGCAGTCACTTTCAATTTCTGCAAATGAGATTTTCCGTATGGCGGCTATTGCTTTTATCTTACTTACGGTATTGGTTTGGTTTGCGAAACCGCCGTTTACAGCGAAAGGTGTTGGGTGATGGTAAAAAGAGGAGGCTAGAGCAGGCAAGTCCGCGGAATTTTGAACCTGTACCATCATTTTATATGGATATTATCAGGCAGCATCGCTCACCCAGGGAAAGGATGGCGATGCTGCGGTGAAACGTTATTAACGGCCTTTAGCCAGATATTGCTTCATCTCTTCTTCCGGCACCATTCCACCTCCTGTCGCCCACACCAGATGAGTGGCATTACGCAGTTGTTCTGTGCTGAAACCTTGCATCTGTTGGTAAATTACTGATGCGCACACGCGCTGAGGCCCGGCCATACCCGCCAGTGCTGAAGGCTCAAGACGAATGTCTTCTTCCTGCGCCAGCCAGCCAAGCATGTCATACATGGTTTGATCGCTAAGGGTATAGAAGCCATCCAGCAGACGCTCCATTGCCCGCCCGACAAAGCCTGATGCGCGACCAACAGCAAGGCCATCCGCTGCGGTAAGGTTGTCGATACCAATATCCTGAACAGAAATCTGATCGTGTAATCCAGTATGGACGCCTAACAGCATACAAGGGGAGTGCGTGGGTTCGGCAAAAAAGCAGTGAACATGATCGCCAAACGCCAGTTTAAGACCGAATGCGACGCCACCAGGACCACCGCCAACGCCACACGGCAGATAGACAAACAGAGGGTTACCAGCATCGACGATACGACCTTGCTTGGCAAATTGCGCTTTAAGACGCTGGCCTGCGACGGAATACCCAAGGAACAACGTGCGGGAATTCTCGTCATCAATAAAGAAACAGTTCGGGTCAGACTGCGCTGCTTTACGTCCTTCCTCGACGGCAACCCCATAATCTTGCTCATATTCCACGACCGTAACGCCATGGCTGCGCAGTTTCTCTTTTTTCCATGCTCGGGCATCAGCAGACATATGCACTGTCACCTTAAAGCCAATGCGGGCGCTCATAATGCCGATTGATAACCCCAGATTTCCGGTTGAGCCCACAGCAATGCTGTATTGGCTAAAGAACTGTTTAAACTCCGGAGAAAGCAGTTTGCTGTAGTCATCTTCAAGCGTCAGCAACCCTGCTTCCAGAGCCAGTTTTTCTGCATGTGCCAGGACTTCATAAATCCCGCCGCGTGCTTTTATGGAGCCGGAAATAGGCAAATGGCTATCTTTTTTCAGTAACAGTTGCCCGCTGATCGGTTGCTGATATTCCTTTTCCAGCCGTTTTTGCATAGCCGGAATGGCAACCAGTTCTGATTCAATAATCCCTCCAGAGGCAGCCGTTTCAGGAAATGCTTTTGCCAGATAGGGGGCAAAACGAGATAAGCGCGCATGGGCGTCCTGAACATCCTGTTCGGTCAGGCCAACATAAGGTAAACCTTCAGCCAATGAGGTCGTGCCAGGATTGAACCAGGTGGTTTCTTTAAGAGCAACCAGATCCTTTACCAACGGATACTGGGCGATGAGCGAGTTCATTTTAGCGTTTTCCATAGTATGTCTCTTTGCGCTTCGATGATAAATGACAGCAGGAATGTGCCCGCCAGAGCGACGACTGAAGCGATAAATGTCGCTGTCGTATAGTATTTATATGTTTCACTGAGCGTAGCGCCGCAAAATTGTTTCATCAGCCAGAAAAACGAGTCCGTAACGATCGTGCAGCCAATCGCAATAATTTCCGGGCTGATGTCTGGTTACAGCCACAGCACAATGATCCATATTTATATTTTTTCTCCGGGTGGGTGATGCCAGTCGGCATGTTTTACCTACTTGTCTGCATGGTGACTCGTTGGCGAGAACAGAGGCGGAATTGGTTACAATTGTCCGGGAATTCTTGTTATTTTTTACTGTATTGTCGTGTCGGGTGATAGGACGTTAAGAATATCGCTGGATCTCGCCAGTGACGTCTGTTTCTGCTACAGTGCCCGTTTTACGGCAAACGGCTTGGGTATGGCTTCATTAAAGGATGTCGCACGCCTGGCGGGAGTGTCGATGATGACTGTCTCCCGGGTGATGCATAATGCAGAATCTGTGCGTCCTGCAACGCGTGACCGCGTATTGCAGGCAATCCAAACCCTGAATTATGTTCCTGATCTTTCCGCTCGTAAGATGCGCGCTCAGGGACGTAAGCCGTCGACTCTCGCCGTGCTGGCGCAGGATACTGCTACCACTCCTTTCTCTGTTGATATTCTGCTTGCCATTGAACAAACCGCCAGCGAGTTTGGCTGGAATAGTTTTTTAATCAATATTTTTTCTGAAGATGACGCTGCCCGCGCGGCACGTCAGCTGCTTGCCCTCCGTCCGGATGGCATTATCTATTCTACAATGGGACTGAGGCATATCACGCTGCCTGAGTCTCTGCATGGTGAAAATATTGTATTGGCGAACTGTGTGGCGGATGACCCAGCGTTACCCAGTTATATCCCTGATGATTACACTGCCCAATATGAAGCAACACAGCATTTGCTCGCGGCAGGCTATCGTCAACCGTTATGCTTCTGGCTACCGGAAGGTGCGTTGGCAACAGGGTATCGTCGGCAGGGATTTGAGCAGGCCTGGCGTGATGCTGGACGAGATCTGGCTGAGGTGAAACAATTTCACATGGTCATAGGTGATGATCACTACACCGATCTCGCAAGTATACTCAATGCCCACTTCCCGTCTGGAAAACCAGATTTTGATGTTCTGATTTGTGGTAACGATCGCGCAGCCTTTGTGGCTTATCAGGTTCTTCTGGCGAAGGGGGTACGTATCCCGCAGGATGTCGCCGTAATGGGCTTTGATAATCTGGTTGGCGTCGGGCATCTGTTTTTACCGCCGCTGACCACAATTCAGCTTCCACATGACATTATCGGGCGGGAAGCTGCATTGCATATTATTGAAGGTCGTGAAGGGGGAAGGGTAACGCAGATCCCTTGCCCGCTGTTGATCCGTTGTTCCACCTGATATTATGTTACCCCAGTTGCCAGAGTGCTCCATGTTTCAGCACGGCCACTCCGTGGGCGGCATAGAGCGACAGTTCCCGTTCTTCTGGCTGCGGATAGATTCGGCTACTCATCACTGCTTCCCCGTCGTTAATAAATACTTCCACGGATGATGTATCGATAAATATCCTTAGGGCGAGCGTGTCACGCTGCGGGAGGGGAATACTACGGTAACCATCTAAATTCTCGTGTGGGTAATACCGCCACAAAACAAGTCGCTCAGATTGGTTATCAATATACAGCCGCATTCCCGTGCCGAGCTGTAATCCGTAATGTTCGGCATCGCTGTTCTTCAGAGCCCAGTGCAACTGAATCTCAACCGCTTGCGCGTTTTCCTGCAAAACATATTTGTTGCTGATTGTGTGGGGAGAGATTGATTGATGCTGCTGGCGTAACGACTCAGCTTCGTGTACCGGGCTTTGTAGGAGTTTGCCATTGCTCTCTGATAGCTCGCGCGCCAGCGTCATGCAGCCTGCCCAGCCTTCACGTTTTGAGGGCATTGGCGATTCCCACATATCCATCCAGCCGATAACAATACGCCGACCATCCTTCGCTAAAAAGCTTTGTGGTGCATAAAAGTCATGCCCATTATCAAGTTCAGTAAAATGCCCGGATTGTGCAAAAAGTCGTCCTGGCGACCATATTCCGGGTATTACACCACTTTGAAAGCGATTTCGATAATTGTATCCCTCGGCATTCATTCCCTGCGGGGAAAACATCAGATAATGTTGATCGCCAAGGCTGAAAAAGTCCGGACATTCCCACATATAGCTTTCACCCGCATCAGCGTGGGCCAGTACGCGATCGAAAGTCCATTCACGCAATGAACTGCCGCGATAAAGCAGGATCTGTCCCGTGTTGCCTGGGTCTTTCGCCCCGACTACCATCCACCAGGTGTCGGCTTCACGCCACACTTTAGGATCGCGGAAGTGCATGATTCCTTCTGGTGGAGTGAGGATCACACCTTGTTTCTCGAAATGAATACCATCCCGGCTGGTAGCCAGACATTGTACTTCACGAATTGCATCGTCATTACCTGCACCATCGAGCCAGACGTGGCCGGTGTAGATAAGTGAGAGGACACCATTGTCATCAACAGCACTACCTGAAAAACACCCGTCTTTGTCATTCTCGTCTCCTGGCGCTAGCGCAATAGGCTCGTGCTGCCAGTGGATCATATCGTCGCTGGTGGCATGTCCCCAGTGCATTGGCCCCCAGTGTTCGCTCATCGGGTGATGCTGATAAAACGCGTGATAACGATTGTTAAACCAGATCAGGCCGTTTGGATCGTTCATCCACCCGGCTGGAGGCGCGAGGTGAAAATGGGGATAAAAAGTATTCCCCCGGCGCTCGTGAAGTTTTGCTAGTGCGTTTTGCGCCGCATGCAATCGAGATTGCGTCATTTTAATCATCCTGGTTAAGCAAATTTGGTGAATTGTTAACGTTAACTTTTATAAAAATAAAGCCCCTTATCTTTATAAATGTGATTAATATCACAAATGTTAACGTTAACTATGACGTTTTGTGATCGAATGTGCATGTTTTAGTAAATCCATGACGATTTTGCGAAAAAGAGGTTTATCACTATGCGTAAGTCAGATGAATTTGAGGGAAAAAAATGTCAGCCAAAGTATGGGTTTTAGGGGATGCGGTTGTCGATCTCTTGCCTGAATCAGACGGGCGCCTACTGCCTTGTCCTGGCGGCGCGCCAGCTAACGTTGCGGTGGGAATCGCCAGATTAGGCGGAATAAGTGGGTTTATAGGCCGGGTGGGTGATGATCCTTTTGGCGCGTTAATGCAAAGAACGCTGCTAACTGAGGGAGTCGATATCACGTATCTGAAGCAGGATGAATGGCACCGAACATCCACGGTGCTTGTCGATCTGAACGATCAGGGGGAACGTTCATTTACGTTTATGGTCCGCCCTGGTGCCGATCTTTTTTTAGAGACGACTGACTTGCCCTTCTGGCGACATGGCGAATGGTTACATCTCTGTTCTATTGCGTTGTCTGCTGAACCTTCGCGTACCAGCGCATTTACTGCGATGACGGCGATCCGGCATGCCGGAGGTTTTGTCAGCTTCGATCCCAATATTCGTGAAGATCTGTGGCAAGACGAGCATTTGCTCCGCTTGTGTTTGCGACAGGCGCTACAACTGGCGGATGTCGTCAAGCTCTCGGAAGAAGAATGGCGACTTATCAGCGGAAAAACACAGAACGATCGGGATATATGTGCTCTGGCAAAAGAGTATGAGATCGCCATGCTGTTGGTGACTAAAGGTGCAGAAGGGGTGGTGGTCTGTTATCGAGGACAAGTTCACCATTTTGCTGGAATGTCTGTGAATTGTGTCGATAGCACGGGGGCGGGAGATGCGTTCGTTGCCGGGTTACTCACAGGTCTTTCCTCTACGGGATTAGAGACCGATGAGAGAGAAATGCGACGAATTATCGATCTCGCTCAACGTTGCGGAGCGCTTGCAGTAACGGCGAAAGGGGCAATGACAGCGCTGCCATGTCGACAAGATCTGGAATAGTGAGAAATAAACGGCGAGGCCGTTCTTGTCTCTGAATAGGACGTGAATATTTTAACGACAGGCAGGTAATTATGGCACTGAATATACCATTCAGAAATGTGTACTATCGTTTTGCATCCAGTTACTCATTTCTCTTTTTTATTTCCTGGTCGCTGTGGTGGTCGTTATACGCTATTTGGCTGAAAGGACATCTAGGGTTGACTGGGACGGAATTAGGTACACTTTATTCGGTCAACCAGTTTACCAGTATTCTATTTATGATGGTCTACGGCATCGTCCAGGATAAACTCGGTCTGAAGAAACCGCTTATCTGGTGTATGAGTTTCATCCTGGTCTTGACCGGACCGTTTATGATTTACGTTTATGAACCGTTACTGCAAAGCAATTTTTCTGTAGGTCTAATTTTGGGGGCGCTCTTTTTTGGCTTGGGGTATCTGGCGGGCTGCGGTCTGCTTGATAGCTTCACCGAAAAAATGGCACGAAATTTTCATTTCGAATATGGAACAGCGCGCGCCTGGGGATCTTTTGGCTATGCGATTGGCGCGTTCTTTGCTGGCATATTTTTCAGTATCAGTCCCCATATCAACTTCTGGTTGGTTTCGCTATTTGGCGCTGTATTTATGATGATCAACATGCGTTTTAAATATCAGGATCAGCAGTGCGTAGCGGCAGATGCGGGAGGGGTAAAAAAAGAGGATTTTATTGCAGTTTTCAAGGATCGAAACTTCTGGATTTTCGTCATATTTATTGTGGGGACGTGGTCTTTCTATAACATTTTTGATCAACAGCTCTTTCCTGTTTTTTATGCAGGTTTATTCGAATCACACGATGTAGGAACGCGCCTGTATGGTTATCTCAACTCATTCCAGGTTGTACTCGAAGCGCTGTGCATGGCCATTATTCCTTTCTTTGTTAATCGGGTAGGGCCAAAAAATGCATTACTTATCGGTGTTGTGATTATGGCGTTGCGTATTCTTTCCTGCGCACTGTTCGTTAATCCCTGGATTATTTCATTAGTGAAGCTGTTACATGCCATTGAGGTTCCACTGTGTGTCATTTCCGTCTTCAAATACAGCGTGGCAAACTTTGATAAGCGCCTGTCGTCGACGATCTTTCTGATTGGTTTTCAAATTGCCAGTTCGTTGGGGATTGTGTTGCTTTCAACGCCGACTGGAATACTTTTTGACCATGCAGGTTACCAGACGGTTTTCTTCGTAATTTCGGGTATTGTCTGCCTGATGTTGTTATTTGGCATTTTCTTCCTGAGTAAAAAACGTGAGCAAATGGTGATGGAAACGCCTGTACCTTCTGCAATATAGACGTAAACTCTTTCCGGTTGTTGTCGATAGCTCTATATCCCTCAACCGGAAAATAATAATACCCAAATGCTTAGCGCGGCTAATAATCGCCTAATCCAAACGCCTCATTCATGTTCTGGAACAGTCGCTCAAATGTACTCATGATACGCGGTTCGCTGATTTCCAGGAAATTGTCGTAATTCAGCGACCTGTCCCGTGTATCACGGGCCTGCTAATCCATCAAGGAATGCATTGCGGAGTGAAGTATCGAGTCAAGCCAGATTTCGCGATCAGGATTCTGTGTGATGATTACATTGCCAGGCCCGGGGCTGTTTAGTCATCGCCGCACAGTGCTGAGATTTCAACCTGTTGCAGGGAAAATGAGTAGATTTAGGGCAAGTGTGCTGCCAAACCCAACTTTTACGCGGGGAAGGTAGATTTCGTTGGAAGGATAAATGGTGTCCCCTGCAGACATCTACTTGAGGCGGCAGGGGATTGATTGGAATGGTGTTTTTTAGATGTGAGAAATATTTTACCCGCTATTTTACCCATTGGCGCGGCTTAAGAGCTTATTTTTGAATTCACAATGGTCACGATATAACCATCTTGCTCGCCCGTGGATAACTTTGGCTTTTGGTAGGTCGCCGGACTTAATCCGGTCATAGATGAAGGTTTTACCGAAGCCAGTATCGGCCATGATGAATTTCAAATCAACCAGTGAATCAGGTTGTAGTTCGTGTTGCATGAGTGCTATCTCCGAATAGGGAATCGAACCTGCAAATCAGGCAATAAAAAACCGCATTGATGCGGCAATGGTAGGTCTGGATATCTTGAGAAATGAACGGGCCTCATCGAGTGTGAGGCTGTGGTTAGTCCTTGCGTAACTCGCTAATTCTTCTGTAAGTCTCTGGTGCTTTGTTTCCGTGTATCTTCATTTCAGACTTCAACAGAGCAACGAGAGAATCCCATTCGTTGAGGATGCCTTTGAATGCCGGAACGCGCTTTGCAACCTTGTCGAATGAATCCCTGATTTCTGGAATCTGCTCGACAAGCGCAACGCATCGTCGGAAATCGGCTGCGTCATGTGGAGCACCGAAGCTATGACCATAGATATTCTTTTTCAGTCCACATGCGATTGAGGCAAGAGTTGCGCTACTGATGCCAACATCGCCAGTCGATTGCCATTTCAAAACCTTCATAGCCAAATCTGACATTTCTTGTCTCCAATAAAAAAACCGCCATCAGGCGGCTTGGTGTTCTTTCAGTTCTTCAATTCGAATATTGGTTATGTCTGCATGTGCTATCTGCGCCCATATTATCCAGTGGTCATAGCAGTCGTTGATGTTCTCTGCTTCGATAACCCTGTTGAATGGCTCTCCATTCCATTCTCCTGTGACTCGGAAGTGCATTTATCATCTCCATAAAACAAAACTCGCCGTAGCGAGTTCAGATAAAAGAAATCCCCGCGAGGGCGGGGATGTTAAGTCGGTGGGGGTACAGTATGGATATCGAAAATTATTGCGCGATTCTCATTACTCCCCTGGGAAAACATTATCTGGCAAGCATACGTTGTTGATGCTGTTTCACAACACGTAAACGTAAGCTGTCATAGGCCCAATTGTAGAACATGGTATATGGTAGAAAGAAAAGGAAGAATCCTATCTCTAGTGTAAAAGCCTGTAACAGACTGACGCTCAGAATCCAGGACACCATAATGACGCCGATCGCGATAAATCCACTTTCAAAGCCCAAAGCATGGAATGCACGAACTTTTGCAGTTCGTTTTACCTGATGAGCAGGCCAGTAGCGATCAAATAGCATGTTATAGATGATATTCCAGATCATTGCAGTTGAAGCCAACAAGATAGTCATCCCGCCCATTTCGAGTATAGTTCGCTGCATTAACCATGCTGTGGTGGGGGCCAGAATCGCAGTGGCAATTCCTTCAAAGCAAATAGCGTGAAAAATACGCTCAAGTAACGATCTGTGTTGAATCGCATTATGTTGCATAACTTACCTTTCTTACAGTTTCGACCGCGTTATGGAGTTGTGAGATTTTTATCGATTTATGTGATATATAAAAGATAGATACCATCGAAAAAATTGATAGATTATGCGTTACTCACTTGAAGCGTTAAGTACATTTGTTGAAGCGGTTTCCTGTGGCTCCTTTTCTGCTGCGGCACGAAGATTACGCAAAAGTCAGTCCGCAGTCAGTACGTCAATTGCCAATCTTGAGGTCGATCTTGGTATATCATTATTCGATCGCTCTTCGCGAGAACCTGTGCTGACAGAGGAAGGAAAGAAAGTATTGAGTTACGTTCATGCGATTTTGTCAGCCAGTGAACGTCTTGAGGAGGTGGCGGTTTCGCTTGCCGGAGAGACTGAAGCTCGTCTGACGTTTGTGCTTTCCGATACCCTACACCCTGACTTATTAGAAGACATCATGGTGCAGTTTGATAGTCAGTTTCCACATACTGAGTTAGAGGTTTTAATTGGTGAGGATGTCGATGTCATCGATCTTTTGCAAAAAGAACGAGCGCAGATCGGCTTAATTGAGTCTCGGGAACACTACCCCACCGATATTGGCTCAACCCGTTTACCGATGCAAGCGTGGATGGGCATTTATGTTTCGGCGTCACATCCACTGTCTGCAGAAAAAACAATCCAGCGGGAACAACTTCATTCATGGCGAGAACTTCGTCTTAATACTTATATCGATAACCGGGAGATGATTGCCCGTGGACCGGTTTGGTCTGCACCTAACTATTTGTTGTTACTCAGTATGGCCGTACAGGGATTTGGCTGGTGCTCTCTGCCCTGTGCTCTGGTTGAGGAGTTTGCAACAGAAAAACCGCTGGTTCAGCTCGACGTACCTGGCTGGCCAAAGGCAATTTCTATCGATCTGCTTTGGAATAAAAAATCGCCACCAGGCGCGGCTGGAAATTGGCTTAAGCATCATTTACAGCATATCAATGCCCCAAATAGTCGAACTTAGATTAGTTAAAATATGGAATCCTGAAATAATCTATGTTGATATGTGGAGCCATCTTCCAGGCTCCCACCTAAATCATGTTAGCAGTTCCATTTTTTTGATGATTTCCGCATGAGCATCATCGTTATCCCCAGCGACAAATTGAATACAAAACCAGTGCTACCGCCATTGCAATTCCTACCGTTGCGAATGCTTCAGGCCAGCTCATTGATTCACCTCCTGCGGCGGTTCTGGTAGTGGTATCCAGAACAAGGCGTTCCCTAACCACGATAAAGTGCCGTCGCTCAACTCCACGTATTCCCCTTGCACCTGTCCTGCCATATACTCACCGTGCTTTGAATAAATTAAAATCCAATCATCTTGAGCGGGCATTCGCTCACTACAGCTTATCCAACCACCCGGAGTTACCGGAGAGTTGCCGCGTTCTTTAATGTGCAAGCGAGGCTCACCATCTTTTGGTTCAGGCCACTGGCGCTCCATGTTGATCTTCAATTTATCTTCCTGTAGTGGCACACTGAATTTGGCCACCTGAACAGAGGTGATATGCTCACCTCAGAACAACACAGGTGCTCCAATGAAAAAAAGAAATTTCAGCGCAGAGTTTAAACGCGAATCCGCTCAACTGGTTGTTGACCAGAACTACACGGTGGCAGATGCCGCCAAAGCTATGGATATCGGCCTTTCCACAATGACAAGATGGGTCAAACAACTGCGTGATGAGCGTCAGGGCAAAACACCAAAAGCCTCTCCGATAACACCAGAACAAATCGAAATACGTGAGCTGAGGAAAAAGCTACAACGCATTGAAATGGAGAATGAAATATTAAAAAAGGCTACCGCGCTCTTGATGTCAGACTCCCTGAACAGTTCTCGATAATCGGGAAACTCAGAGCGCATTATCCTGTGGTCACACTCTGCCATGTGTTCGGGGTTCATCGCAGCAGCTACAGATACTGGAAAAACCGTCCTGAAAAACCAGACGGCAGACGGGCTGTATTACGCAGTCAGGTACTTGAGTTGCATAACATCAGCCATGGTTCTGCCGGGGCAAGAAGCATCGCCACAATGGCAACCCTGAGAGGCTTCAGAATGGGGCGCTGGCTTGCCGGCAGGCTCATGAAAGAACTGGGACTGGTCAGTTGCCAGCAGCCTGCGCACCGTTATAAACGAGGTGGTCGTGAACATGTCACTATCCCGAATCACCTTGGGCGGCAGTTCGCAGTGACAGAGCCAAATCAGGTATGGTGCGGCGACGTGACGTACATCTGGACGGGGAAACGTTGGGCATACCTTGCCGTTGTTCTCGACCTGTTTGCAAGGAAACCGGTAGGTTGGGCAATGTCGTTCTCTCCGGACAGCAGACTGACCATCAAAGCGCTGAAAATGGCCTGGGAAATCCGCAGTAAACCAGCCGGGGTAATGTTCCACAGCGATCAGGGCAGCCACTATACAAGCAGGCAGTTCCGGCAGTTACTGTGGCGTTACCAGATCAAACAGAGTCTGAGTCGACGAGGAAATTGCTGGGATATCAGCCCGATGGAGCGCTTCTTCAGGAGTCTGAAAAACGAGTGGATACCGGTGACGGGTTACATGAACTTCAGCGATGCTGCCCATGAAATAACGGACTATATCGTTGGGTATTACAACGCGCTCAGGCCGCACGAATATAACGGTGGGTTGCCACCAAATGAATCGGAAAACCGATACTGGAAAAACTCTAAAGCGGTGGCCAGTTTTTGTTGACCACTACAGGCTTTGTTGGCTCGCTCCATTGCACCGCGATCTTCAAATCTGCGGATTACTTCCAGCAGTTGCATCGGCTCAATATCCTGAATCTCAAGACCGCCGATGATAGGTAAAATGTCGTTATCAAACATTTTTGCAAGTTCAGTTGCATATCCTACTGACCAGACTTGCTTCTTGTGCTCGTACCATTCCTTGTAAATCGCACTAAAGGAATTGTTGTTAGACGAAGCCTTTTTCGCTTTTACCGGATCGATGCCAACCGAGATGTCTTTCCTCGCAGTCCATGCTTTATCCCTTGCCTCCTGCAAAGTCATAAGCGGATATTTTCCGACGGTCAGGATTTTCTCCTTACCGTCAATCTTGTAGCGAAGCTGCCAGACCTTTTTTCCGGATACAGGGACATAAAGGTACAGACCATTACCATCAACAAGTCGGTATGGTTTCTCTTTCGGCTTTGCCGCTTCAATCTGTTTAACGGTGAGCATGGGTAAAAATCCGGTGGGTAAAATTATTTTACCCACTTTTTACCCATCATAGAGTGCGGCTGTCAACGTTCAGACGCGAACTATGACGAACTGCGAATCCACGGAAGGCTTGATATTCAGGGGATTTTGCGGACTGGTACGGATGGTGGCGAACTGATAAATGGTGTCCCCTGCAGGAATCGAACCTGCAATTAGCCCTTAGGAGGGGCTCGTTATATCCATTTAACTAAGAGGACATTGTTGCGTATTGATTTTGGTTGTTCACCATATGACTGATAATACCGTCTTTATGGTTTTAAAATCAAGGTGTAAGTTTGTTTTTGTTCATGGTTGATTATCTTCTTTTGCGTTGAAAAGTGTTTTGTTCACTTGCTAATGCGTACATATTGAGTACAGAATACATTATAAACTTGTGTACAGGATATAAAGCATTGGCACTGAGCGACACCAAACTACGAGGCCTCTACGGAAAACCCTACTCTGGCCCTGCTGAAATCACCGATGGTGACGGGTTAAGTGTGCGGATTACTCCAGCAGGAACTATCACGTTTCAGTACCGTTATCGCTGGAATGGTAAGCCAGTACGTCTTACTGTCGGGCGCTATCCGTCTACTTCACTGAAGGACGCGCGTGTTATCGTCGGTGAGATGCGCGCATTGTACATGAAGGGAGTTAACCCTAAAAATTATTTTGCGCCCAGTGACGGCGAACTGACATTAAAAGAATGCCTGGATCAGTGGTGGGATAAGTATGTTACTGATCTGAAACCCAATACACAGACGCTTTACAGATCCGTCGTGTACAACACTATGTACACACAGTTTGAAGGCTCGCCAGTTGCCAGTATCCCAGTATCGGCATGGGCTCGTTTCTTTGACAAACAAGAAAGCCTCAACAAGAAAAAGGCTCGTGTTTTGTTGTTACAACTGCGTTCAGTTATTAACTGGTGTATCAGCCGCCAGTTAATCCCATCATGCGAATTACTCAAGCTTAGTGTTAAGAATATTGGGAAAAAACCAGATGTAGGGAGTCGTGTACTTACCTATACGGAACTGGCAAAAATTTGGCTGGCGCTGGAGAACTCAAAAGTAGTTACTTCCAACAAGGTGTTACATCAATTGCTATTGCTATGGGGGGCCAGACTTTCTGAGCTACGTCTCGCGACAGCCAGTGAGTTCAACATGGAAGATTTGGTCTGGACAACCCCAAAAGAGCATTCAAAAATGGGGAATATTATCCGGCGTCCGGTATTCACTCAGGTTAAACCTTATATCGAGAGATTGCTTAATGCGGGTTTTGATGTGCTATTCCCCGGGCAGGAAATAGATAAACCTATTGATCGTTCGTCGGCTAATTTGTACATGAAAAAGTTAAGGGAGAAAATTGATATTCCTGAATGGAGAACGCATGATTTTAGGCGTTCTCTGGTAACGAATTTATCTGGGGAAGGAATTATGCCCCACGTCACTGAAAAAATGCTGGGGCATGAACTTGGGGGAGTTATGGCCGTGTATAATAAACACGACTGGTTGTCGGAACAGAAAGATGCGTATGAGTTGTATGCTGATAAAATTTTCTGGCACGCTAAACAGCTCGGTTAATTCCTCCGGCTTTAAGCCATTGTTCAACGGCCTGACGACTATATCGCGCCGGATGAGTAAGTACTGGTTCCGGGAATCCGTGTTTTTTTCGCAAATTATACAAAGCTGTGCGCCTTTTTTGTAACAAATCAGAAACCTCTTTTTCGGTCATTAAGTTGACTTCCATAGTATGCGCTCCTTTTCTACATGTATTTCAACAGCCTGATATCATCCACGCCCTAAAGGACGTGGATTCCCGCTACGTTCACTCTGACAATTCGTTGATCAAGTCACGGTATTTATTCAGTTCTTGCAACGCCTTACATGCACCCTCCCATCGTTTCTGTTTCCGCCCGGCGCGGCGCGCTTCTTTCCGTGATTTACGTAGCAGGTCGCCTATAATGTTGTGCTGCACTGGCTGCACTGGCTGCACTGGCTGCACTGAGGCGATATTTGGTTTTTTGTCCACTTCCCTTGCAACTGCCTGCCAGATGCCATTTTTTACAGTTACTACCCCCTGGTTTTTTAACTTCCATAGAGTGTCAATAACGTCATTCAAATCAATATTGAGACCTTTAGAAATACTTTCGGCTGATGCTTTTCCTAATTTGTTCAATTCTGTGAGCACTGCGTTCATTTTTTTCTCCTGATATTTTAATGTCGGTGGGGCTGTTATACGGTTGGTGAGGTGTCAGCTTCTTCTACCAGCTTTTCCAGTTCATCCAGCTTTCGGGAAAGAATTTCACCAAACAGATGAAGTTCTGCATCTGCTGTAATCGGGATTGGAACAAATCGTATTCCACTTCTGGCAAGTTGATTTGCGATTTCCAGACACTGCCTTAATTCAACTGGTGATGCCTTTGTCAACGTCGTTTTTTCGCTCATTGGTTTTCTCCAGAAATTTAACAATACCCGGAACCATCTCAATGGATGGTGTTCCGCATTGGTTACCCCAGACATCAAATCCATGCGAGGTGTGACGGGCGAACAGTTCTATCCGGGGAACATCGCCAAGAAGTTGCACAAGTTTTTCTCGCGCCATATCCGGCTTGCGGGAGTGATCAAGGCGCGGTGCAGTGAATGACTGGATTATTCCGGCGTTAATGCGTTCAGGCAGATTTCCTTTCACTGCAAAAAGGCAGTCTTCGCTGTTAGCGCGAGTGGTGCTACCCATACCCATGACCAGCTTGTCGGTCTGTCTTTTCCCGCATTTGTTCCAGGTTAATCCTTTCATCGTCACCAGACGAAAGCCCCACGCTTCTACAACCTTCAATGCTTCAAGTGGTTGTGTAGGCACCCACCACATAGCCAACAGGCAATTATCGGCTGCCAGTTCCCACACCGGGAGGCGGCAGATATCCAGAAGACTCATGACCGGATATTTAAAACTTGCACCGCGTTGACCATCGGTTGCTTTGTCGCGGAATGTCCAGGGGGGATCTGCGTAAATGAGGGTGTATTTTTTCGTCATAGCGCGTTTTCAAACTCATCAATGTAAAGTCCTGCTTTAATCAGTCGGCGACGGCGTTCGGCCTTTTGCACGTATTCCTCGCGACAGTTTTTTGCTGCGTGTTCACGGCTTCTGCGACTGAATGGAGGAACGGCATTGCGTGAGCGAGGTGTGTCACGACGAGGATTTGATTCGAGGGAGAAAAAGCGATCAACGATTCCGGTGTCTGTGGTGAATGGTTCTGAAGCCTTTATTTTCACAACCTTACTGCCCTTTGTCAGGCCGCGAGCTACCTTGTTGAACTCGCAAAGTGAAACACCAAATTTCTCTGCTATTTCACTGCCAGTAACAGGACGACCACGAGACTGAATCATCCAAGTGACGCGTTCTTTTAACCCACGGAAGGCACCGGGCCTTCCAGAACGCCTGTAGAAAGCGATCTGTTTCAAATTTTTGTCTCCAGATATGAAAACCCCGACGGGATGTCGGGGATGGTAGGGGAAGTTACAGGCTTAACGAGAAGCCTTTTCGGGAATTTCGATCTGACAATCTTGAAATATCCTGTAGCGTGCGGCGCATTTCTTCCGTCAGATGCTTGAAGGCGTTAAATTCGGCGACAGCGGCGTCAACGTTATAGCCTTTGCTGTGTAGCTCATTGAGGATGCGCATAGTTGGGCTTGGCATGTCGAAGAGCACAGAAACGTCCAGGTTAAGAGTTTTTCGATCAACATAGCTCATCATGGAGTAGGGGTGGTGCTCTGAAAACCACGATAGAGGGTAGTTGATGTTCATTGGTGCAGGTAAAAGGCTCTGGCGAAGTTTCTTTTCGCACTCGATGAAGTATCGGCGGATCTGGCGGCCTTTTTCGTTACGCTCAACCATCGCCAGTTCTTTGGCTGTGTCGAGGGTGAGGTGGTAATCCTTGCGGCGGCGGCCTGGAGTTTTCGCCAAATTTGGCGAAAATAGAATGTAGTCTAAATTTTCTACGAATCCATACTCGTTTAGCCTGGCCCGTATCCAGTTAGAAAAATCTTTACCTACCTCTAAAAATCCATGCAAATCACGCGCGTTCACCAGAAGCGTAGGTTCATTTGAGATTGTACCTTCAAACACAGGGATGAGTTGAGTGGTCATGATGACCTCCTTTGGCTTTTTTCGAGAAATGCCACCACAAAATGTGGTGCCGGGAGGCTCGAAACGGCCCAAAAGATACCGCGGACTTATTCCCCTTGCGGGTGTTGTATTCGTCGCCCTCCCGACATTGATCGGGGATGTGACCGCACACTGTGCTATCACTGAATAACAGGCATAAAAAATCCAACACTGACGGGGTTGGTTTAATCCGCTTTTGGGAGGTTTTCGAGGCCTCGGCGCGGAGTATAGTCAGTATTGGACGCAGTCGTCAACCATCGCAAGCTCTTTGGCTGTGTCGAGGGTGAGGTGGTATTCCTTGCGGTTGTGACCGCCTCTACCTTTTGCTTGCCAATTTTGGCAAGCAATAACAAAATCTTGATTTTCAACGAATCCATATTCAGCAATGCGCTCTTTAACCCAGTGCGCGAACATTCTGCCCACACCAAGAAAAGAGTGTAGCTCACGAGCGTTAACTAGAAGAATTGTTTCGTTGTCGATAGTGCCGTTGAATACGGGGATGAGTTGACTGGTCATGATGACCTCCTTTGAAGTTTTAGTTAGCAATCACCAGTTAGTGGCTGGTGATCGGGTGTCAACTAGAGCCTTCAAAGATGCTCCGGGCATATTCCCCTTGCGGGTATTGTATTACGCCTCTCCACCCGACCTTTGTACGGATGTGACTATGCCAAATTGCAGGCATAAAAAAGCCGCAAAGCTATCGGGTGCGGATGACCGCTTTGAAGTTCTAGTGCGGTCAGTATGCGATAGCTCTGGCGGATTTGTCAAATCATGTAGGCCTTATCTTGCTGTAAGCCGCGCCATTCGGGCTTTTCCCCAGATTTGGGGGAAACTATCTGCGAAGTATTCACCTTTGACGGCAAGTTGCAGGTTAGCCACGACCTTCCTCCTTTGGCTTGTGAATTTGTATCGTCATGTCGCTTTGAGTGGTGACTACAATGATAGAACCAGGCTGAAGGCTGTTAAGATTGAATGCTTCGTAAAACGAATCCAAGGCCAGCGCTTTTTTATTCTTTCGGTTCCACCAACGCCATCCCTTGCTACAGGCTACACTGACAATCCACTGTCCACTCCTGTAAGCCATATAAACCAGATGAGCAAAACCTGAAGGAAGGCAATCCAGTCAATAATCGTATATTTCGCGAAGGAGTCCATCAATTAACCTCCTGCGGCGGTTCTGGTAGCGGCATCCAGTGTGTGGCCTGTTCAATACCATTACCATCAATACCATTACCAGGCGCAACCGTTATCTGCCCACGCCGAAAGGTGCTTCCGGTATAGCGTGCGGAGCATATTAGCGGCTCAACCAGATCACTATCGAAATTCACCGAAATAAGCACGTTCTGGCCCTTTTCAGGCATTCGATCACTACAGCTTATCCAGCCATCCGTAGTTACCGGAGAATTGCCAGCCTTGCGCATGGCAATCTCCATGATTTCAACCATATCCCCTGGTGGAATTTTACAATGCTGACCAGTATGCCTCTGCTGTCTGGCATATTCGAGGATGTGCTCCAGCTTGGTACGATTAATCATGATTTATCTCCCTTAAGCATGGCAGCGCGGCAGGCATCCTCTACGCCCTTAACTGCATCTGCGCAGTAGTTATAGCGATTGCATTCCACTAACTTCTGCTTGAGGTTTTCAATTGCTTGCGCGACATCAGCCTGTATTACCGGAACTGGCGGAGTGGTATATAGTTTTCGGCATTTGTTTATCCAACCGGCATGGTCAGGCGTGTCTGTAAAGCGCAAATCGTTTTCGTAGCCCTCACGACTACGTTCTTTCCATTCCGTCCACGGAACACCGCTATTCCAAGTGGGGCGAGTGCAGGACTGATACAGAACAGGTTCAGCTTCCAGCGCTGCCAGAGCAATCCGTGCCAGTTCTTCCGCTTCTTCTGCTGGCAGTACAACGTTGCTACCAGGTCCGTATGTTTCGCGCCACTGCTTGATTGTCAGCAGTCGCTCTTTGGTAATAGTGGTCATTTGTTAATCCTCAAAACTTTATGCCCGGGCGCAAAAGCACGCGTTTTGTCTTTGCTTATTCGCCAGCCATCCTTGCGCGCCTCTTTTGCACAGCCAGCCCATGACGTACCTATATACTCACCGAAGTCTGGCGACTTATATTTGCCATCTGTACACTGGAGGCAATCACAATAGAGATGCATGGTGTAACTTGCAGCAATAGCCATATCACTCTCCTTTAGTGCGCAAGTGGTTTTTCCAGCGGTTTTGCTCCGCGCTGGGCTTTTTGCAAAAACCACAATCCATCATCCCGTAATATTTCATCAACCCCATCCGTCGGTTGCTGAGTCTCACCCACTGCCAGACGCCAGGAGCGTTTCTACGAACTAACAGAATCTTTGCTTTACGGTTTTTCATCGTTTTGCTCTCCTGCATCTCTTTGCTGCTCGTCGTGCCGCTGCAATACCGGTATGGCGGCGCTTTGGTGTCGGGATGATGTTCTTTGCAATTAGCGCAGAAGCCCAAAAACGAGTCGGATACGGTAACAAGCCGATACATGCCACACGCATTACTCACCTCCTTTGATGCGAATGCCAGCGGCGCGCTCGGCTTCACTTTGTTCCCAAAACCACTTGTGAAGCGCCATAAGCTTTTCGTCAATCGGTGCATATTTGCGATTAAAGTAGGCCTGAGCATCTTTCTCAGATTCGTCCGGTAATTCGCCAGGGCCAAACAGTGTGTTATAAATCCATGCTAGTCCGCTCTTAGCGTCGCCAGTTGCCTGCCATTCGATAATGGCAGCCTGCATGACCAGAATGTTTTTCCCGATTAATAGGTCCAGTTCTTTGTACCGGTTGCGGATGTATGCATTCTCGCTTTGTAATTTTGCGTTGCGCTTTTCTGAGGCTTCAAGTAACGCCTGCTTATCGCGTAGAGCTTCTTCCAGTTCAGCAACATGGCATTCACTATCAATAAGGTTGTTCTCTGCTGCTTCAAGCTCAACACGCAGCTTCCCAACCGTAAGCGCAATCTCCTCGTTCTCCTGGTCGCGGCGTTTGATGTATTGCTGGTTTCTTTCCTGTTCATCCAGCAGTGCCAGCACGGTAGCCGGGTTAGCCTCTGCTATGAATTCAGCGTTTGCATAAGCCTGATCATCTGATTCAATCAGGCAGTTAACATGACATTCCGCAATCACGCCACCGGGTTCTCCTTTCCATTTTTGGCAAACAAAAACTCCTGTTAAATTGCCGTGCTGGTTAACAGATGTATGCCCTACGATGTAGCTTCCTTTAGTTGCTTTTTCTGCCTTTTCACGCAGTGCCTGATAATTAATTTCGCTCACTTCGAACCTCTCTGTTTACTGATAAGCTCCAGATCCTCCTGGCAACTTGCACAAGTCCGACAACCCTGAACTGCCAGGCGTCTTCGTTCATCTATCGGATCGCCACACTCACAACAATGAGTTGCGGATACAGTCTGGTAGTTCAGGCGACGCATTTTTATTGCTGTATTGCGCTGTAATTCTTCAATTTCTGATGCTGAATCAATGATATCTGCCATCTTTCATTAATCCCTGAATTGTTGGTTAATACGCTTGAGGGTGAATGCGAATAATAAAAAAGGAGCCTGTAGCTCCCTGATGATTTTGCTTTTCATGTTCACCGTTCCTTAAAGACGCCGTTTAACATACCGATTGCCAGACTTAAGTGAGTCGGTGTGAATCCCATCAGCGTTACCGTTTCGCGGTGCTTCTTCAGTACGCTACGGCAAATGTCATCGACGTTTTTATCCGGAAACTGCTGTCTGGCATTTTTGATTTCAGAATTAGCCTGACGGGCAATGCTGCGAAGGGCGTTTTCCTGCTGAGGTGTCATTGAACAAGTCCCATGTCGGCAAGCATAAGCACACAGAATATGAAGCCCGCTGCCAGAAAAATGCATTCTGTTGTTGTCATGCCGGGTCTCTCTCGTTTGCTTCTGCTTTCGCCGCCATCATTTCCAGCTTTTGTGAAAGGGATGCGGCTAACGTATGAAATTCTTCGTCTGTTTCTACTGGTATTGGCACAAACCTGACTCCAATTTGAGCAAGGCTATGTGCCATCTCGATACTCGTTCTTAATTCAACAGGAGATGCTTTGTGCATACAGCCCCTCGTTTATTATTTATCTCTTCAGCCAGCCGCTGTGCTTTCAGTGGATTTCGGATAACAGAAAGACCGGGAAATACCCAGCCTCGCTTGTAACGGAGTAGACGAAAGTGATCGCGCCTACCCGGATATTATCGTGAGGATGCTTCATCGCCATTGCTCCCCAAATACAAAACCAATTTCAGCCAGTGCCTCGTCCATTTTTTCGATGAACTCCGGCACCATCTCGTCAAAACTCGCCATGTAATTTTCATCCCGCTCAACCACGACATAATGCAGGCCTTCACGCTTCATTCGTGGGTCATAGTTGGCAAAGTACCAGGCATCTTTTCGCGTCACCCACATGCTGTACTGCACCTGGGCCATGTAAGCCGACTTTATGGCCTCGAAACCACCGAGCCGGAATTTCATGAAATCCCGGGAGGTAAACGGGCATTTCAATTCAAGGCCGTTGCCGTCACTGCATAAACCATCGGGAGAGCAGGCGGTGCGCATGCTTTCGTCACGAAAAATTATGGGTGTTTCCGAGACGGTAACATCCGCGATAAATTCAAAGAGGGCACGGGCATCATCTTCATATTGCTTTCCCCATGCGAGCGACTTAGCGTTAACTTCCGGTGCCACGCCAGTACAAACTTCAGCCAGCAGGGTGTGGAAGTATGACATTTTTGTATCAGGCCATTTGCTGCCGGAACGTGGCTTTGCTATCACATTGTGAACTTCTGAAGCAGTGATAACACCGAGTCTCAGCTTGTGCCATCCATCATCGCCCTGGTCGAGGCTGGTAATATCCACGCCAGTTCGCTGGAGAATAATTTCTGGTGTCATGACACGGCCTCGCTGTTATTTTCCGTGGTGGCGTGAATTTTCGCTTCCGCCGTGGCCTTGTTTCTGGCAGCTTTCTTTTTGACAAAATCAAGCGTTTTGACAGCTTCTTCCTGAGAGAGAGCTTCATGTGATGCAATCGTGCGACGGAATGTTTTGGAACATACGGGAAGCAGGTCATCCCATGTCTTGTTAATTTCGGTGATTGCCTGAGTGATCTCATTGATAATCTCATCTGATGCGGGAGTGACGTCACGCTCAGGGATATGATCAGCATTCAGGATGATACCTTCACCGGCCTGAGTGTTCAGGTAGTCGATAGCTGTATCCAGGCGATCGCGACGGGGCCAGTATTTGCTGGCGCGCTTAACAATGGCTTTTCTGGCCATTTCATCGGGGAAACTATCCCACGGGCTACTTCCTCCGTTATTTCCGGCTTTGCTGCACGCCCTGATGACCTCGATTTCCCTGTTGCTCATCTCTTCGGTCAGATAGTCGCCTTCGGATGTTTTTACGACACAATAACCGCCAATGCGTGCGCCCCTGTCTACGAAGGGGTTGTATTTGTGCGTGGGGGCGCAGTCAATACCGTTGGACTCGTAAATGTCCTTCTCGTAAACAAGTTTGCATTGCCCCCACTGAATGGCTCCTGTGACCTGTGCCAGATGCAGAAGCCCCATATAACTGATATCCAGGCATACAGCCTTTTTTCGTGGGACCAGATACGCCAGCTTGCTGGCCGGGTTCAGGGTTATGCCGATGGCGGCAACATTGATGATAGCGTTCTGTGCGCTGGGCAGATTTGCCCTTGCTGTGTCAGCCAGAAAGGCATTTTTCTGGAATTGCTGAATTGCAAACTGACTTTCCTTCGCCCATGTCAGCGTCGGTTCAGTTAATGCCTCGCAGAAAAAGCGCTCCTGCTGCTTAACAAATTCAACGATATCGAACATTTTTTGGTCCTGAAAATCAGAAAGGACAGGGGGAGAATTTTCTCTCCCATTCTTCTTCCGCCCGAGCATAGGCGATCGCTGAGATATAATCGTTGTACGCCTCTTCAGCTTTTTCGCCAGTGAGTGCTAGTTGGGCTTCTTTGGGTAAAAAAAGGCTGCTCATAAGCAATGGTTTATCGGGGAACATGCTGATAAGCTCCTGCGCCCGATCATCAATCCATTTATCCTTTTCATCCTGAATTTGCTGATTAATCCAGCGACGCTCCTCTATGCGGTCGCAGGTGAGGTATGCGTTCATGGCGGAACTCCTGATTCCGGTTAATGCATTAAATTAATTTGTCGGGAAAGCTGACATACAGGGCAGTTACATTCTTCCTCCTGCTCCTTAGCGAAGAAATATGCAGCGGCCTGTAATGCGATGTCTTCTGGATGTTCCGCGATAAACATAACATTGCCTTCCGTATCAATAACAGAAATAGCCTCATCAGACAGGATGACAAAATAGGCGATGATTTTATCATCCATAAAAACTTCTCCCATTATCGTTCCTGCTGGAGTTACGACGCTTTTTACATTGATATTTATTTTTTGATTGAGCATGATATTTCCTTTCAGGCTGGTGAGATTAACGGTTGGCCTTTATTGTTCAGGTAAACTTCTATTGCATCTGAGATAATGCGAATTTTTTCAATCAGTGAATGTGCGTAAAGTGCATTATTAACGTTCGCTGACGCCATGTAATAACGCCCGTTGTAAAGAATTGCTGTGCCGGGTTTAACGTCCTCGCGAGAAACTAATGCGGTTCCGTAGTGAGGTTTGAGCATGACAAATCCTCCGGTTAATTAATCCAGATATTTTATTTAATCCCCGATATGTGATCGGGGATGGGGTTAATTAAAGATTAACGTTGAAACCAAAGCGGGAAGATTTTTCCGATGTGCGGGAAATATCCAGCAATTTACGGCGCATTTCTTCCGTCAGATGCTTGAAGGCGTTAAATTCGGCGACAGCTGCATCGACGTTATAGCCGTTACGACGTAATTCATTAAATATGCGCATTGCAGGGCTTGGCATGTCGAATAAGACGGAGGTATCA
This sequence comes from Escherichia sp. KS167_9B, assembly GCF_030295215.1. Taxonomy (NCBI): domain Bacteria; kingdom Pseudomonadati; phylum Pseudomonadota; class Gammaproteobacteria; order Enterobacterales; family Enterobacteriaceae; genus Escherichia; species Escherichia sp. KS167_9B. The sequence goes on along the minus strand of NZ_AP025754.1, from coordinate 2,859,425 downwards.
AGCTGCAATGTATTTCTATCAACATAGTTCATCGTGGCATAGGGGTGATGCTCTGAAAACCACGATAAAGGGAAATTGATATTCATCGCAGGAGAAGACAGGGCCAGTTGTTTCTGTTCCCATAGTTGTTTTTCCATGCGATCGAATTCAGCAATGTAGGCTTCCTTGAATGCAGCTGCTTTTTTGCCGGTGAAGCCCATCACCAGAAAAACGAATCCGTTTTTGGTGATTTGGTACATTGGGCGTTGTTCGCCTTTGGCGTCGGTGTAGGTAACGTCCGCAAAATTGCGGGCGTTAAATTCCGTAGAACAATCCATCAATCGGATTTTTTTTAAAACGTCGTCGTGCCGCTTGTCAAAAAATTCAGCAATAGCAATAGACGTTGTGACAACGCGACCATTGGTAATGGTGATTTCAGGTTGAGAAAGGGCAGGGATAGTAGCCATAATGGCAGCCTCCTTGATTGGTGATTGAGAACCACCGCAGGAGGTCCTAAGCTCGCTGGCGGTGGACTGTACAGGGTTAGGACTACTGGCAATCAAGGGAACCAGCCCGACCGAAGTCGGCCCCATACAGCCCACCATTGATAAGATGTGCGTGTATATCGATACAAAAAAAGACGCTGGCGCGTCTGTATCGCCTCGATTGTCAGCGGGGTCCTAATCCCGACACCCGTTTTATAAGGTGTTCGCCAAATATAGCCCCCGACATCACACGCAGTCAATACCGTCCTTTCTCAGAAACGCTTTGGCGGTGCCGCCTGCACCCCAAAACATTCCCTGTATTGGTCAGCGCCAACTTCCTGCCAGTGTTGCCCGTTCTCACGCCGTTCTCGCTCTCGCGCGGGGATACTCTCTCATCGACCGGATCGCACCCGATGATACAGCACGTTTACGTGTAGGGGTCTAAACAGGTCATTGACGCTGTAAAGCTCCAGGTTGTTAAAGAGCATTTTGCGGCGGGTTAAGTCGCGCCGTACGACTGATTTATGTAGCCCTGTGTAAGGGCGCGATGTTTCTGGCTTGAAAGAAATATAACTTGCGGTGATTTTTATGTAAATACCGTTAGTGGTTATTGGGGGTGAAAAAATATTACTTAACTGATTTTTAAAGTGATTTATTTTTTAAGGGGACAGATAACAGGAGGGGATATGCAAAGAAAAACCCGGCGCATGGGCCGGGCTATTTATCTGGTCCTGTTCTCATTCAGTAGAGTAGGGGCCAAGAAATCGCACTCCGTTGAAGTGAATAAGATGAGAAGGTGCATCAGCCACCCATACCTCTGTTTCCCATGCGATTTCACCAAGATATCGCCCCATGATGGAGCGATTTGGAAAAGCGGTCACATAGACAAGTCCGGCTGTTGATCCGGCAAACAGCCTGGCAAGCTCAGCATGCCGCTTCCCATCAACCGGTCCATGACTGGTGACAGACTCAACCAGTAGCAGCCAGTTTTTCGCAGTAAAATGTAGCACCACATCTGGCATTTTACCGTGTGAATCCACATCAACACCTAGCCCGGCCAGCAGTGGAGCGTCGAAGTAGCCCCACTTTTCGCCAGTGTCGCCAGCATAGACCAGCACGCTACCCGGAGCAAAACGTGGGGCGAAGTCCTCTATTATGGCACGGATAAGTTCGCTGTGCTCGCCGGGACTGAGGGTTATTTGCTGGCCCGCAGCAATTTCAACAGGGATACGATTCTGTTCGCGCTCCTTAGCATAGCGGGTAACCAGCGTTTCACGCTCGGCTAAATAGGTTGCAAGGCTATCGTGCCATGCCGGGCTGCCGAAAGTGCGTAGCATGGACAGAGCAGCAGGTTCGATCTGATAAACAGCCTTCGGGCTGTTCACTGGGCGATCGGGCTTGTCCGGATTGTAGAGGGCTACTCCAGCAGCGCAGAACTGATGCATAGACTGGCGGCGGAATGTCTCACGAGTATTGGGTGCGTAGACCTTGCCGTAGTGCTCCCGAACCCAATTCATGATTGGTGTAATGCCCACAAGCGGATTTTCCGCGTCGGCCCATGCTTTTCCCGGTGTGAGGTTCAGGAGTGCCAGCAAACACAAAGCAGAACGCTCATTCTGCTGCGCTCTGGGCAGGCCTAAGGATGCTATAATTTGCTGAGCGGCCTCAATATAATCATTTTGGTTGTTCATGCAGTCAGAGCTCCTAGCTTAGCGTCAATATGTTCTTGCGTGAGAGTTTCTTGTTGCATAGCCCACTTGCCAAGCTCTATCAGAGTGTCACGGCTTGGGTACTTAATCATCTTGAGGTCGGTTGCATTGACCTGTGTATGCCCGTTGAAGCGACGGAAGTACTTATCCACTGCGGTAGTGTTCAGGAACACGGCCAAGCCACGGGCCAGCGCCTCGGGTAACCCATGTTTGTTCTCATGAAACACGTTCATGTGATTTTCAAATCCCAACACTGAATACTCACTGAAGGTAGCAGGATCAACGACGCTTGCTACCACTCGGCGCTTTTCCTCCTTCGACGAGAAACGACGCACCACACAATAAAAACCGTTCGGGTAAAGCCACTTTTCTGTCTCGTCGTTGCGCATGATTGCGTTGGGTTTCTTCAAACCTTCCACAGGCCAGACAGTGCTACTCATACTCAAATGGCTCGGGTAGATCAGGGGAACAGTTCCTTCTTCTGGCATGCTGCGCAAATGAGCTTTCAGTCGGAAATCAACTATCGGTCCGGTCGATACCTTCACGCCAATATCAGCCAGCGAACATTGTACGGCAGATGATAACTCAATGGTGCTTTTCTCGAGCGTGGTCGGCACATGAATAAACCGCTCCGAATCGTCCGGGTACACAATCTGGTCAAATGGGTGTTCGTAGGTGACCAGGTCAAAAAAGCTATCATCGGTCGAAGTTGTGACTGTAACAGCCTCCTGACGGCCTCCACGCTCCAGGCGGATGATAATATTTTCCTGCAACACATCGTCATCCCTGAAAGCTTTGCTACGTGATTCGAACAAATGAATATGGCGGATTGCTGCCCGCTCAAGTATGAAATTACGGAACGGACGGTAATACGGTCCGTTGCAGAAACTACGTGGGATTATGGCCACTATCTGCCCGCCAGGTGCAACCTCACCTACAGCCAGTGCAACAAAGGCGGAATACAGATTTACCGTCTCGATACCGACAGTGCGAAGAGCCTGCCGGTGGGCTGACTGGCTATTGATCTTCTTGTAAGGCGGATTAAGTATTGCATGGGTATAACCTCGATCCTGTAGACCTTCGGCGGTTGCCAGCTCAATATAATCCCCTTCGATGATGCGGGGCGTCACTCTCCTGTACCCGGTTAAGTGCTTCGCAAGGTGACCACACAGCTTTTTGTCGATTTCGTAGGCTGTTGCCTCGACAGACTCAAAGCCAAACTCGCCAACCAGCCAACGGTCGAGGAAGGCGCAAGACAGTGCGCCTAAACCAGCGCCTGCGTCCAGTAGACGGCAAGTTTTCATTGTGCTCGGTGGAAACAAGGAGGCCATAAAACGGGCCACGCCAGAAGGCGTCATGAACTGGCCGAACTCTGCTTTGTGTTTACGCGCGGTACGGGGAGACAGCTCGCGACGCACGCTGTCTGCGACGTCTAGCTTTTGAAGCATAACTAATCCTCTTTACGTGGCATGATGATGCCAACGTGCTTTTGACATCCTCCACATTCTTCAGGCGTGAAGGATGTCAAATCACTCTGTGAGCTCAATCAAAAGTCTCATCATTCCACTGCGATTTGATGACCTTTCCGACAAACTGGCAGTTTTCGTTACACTCAATCATGTCGAATCGTGGGTTGAGCGGCTCCAGGTACGCTTTACCGCTCTCACGAATGAATCGTTTGAAGGTAAATTCATCGCCGTTCATTCGGGCCACGCAAAAATCGCCATCCTCGATTTCCCGTTCAGGGTCAACGAGTATCAGCATACCTTCAGGGAAGCTGGGTTTACCACCCTGCGGTGCGGTCATTGAATGCCCCTTGACCTCCAGCCAGAACGACCTGTCACTGGCTTTTGTGGTGGTGGAGATCCATTTAATCGCATCTTTTGCGGTGTACGAAATATCATCCATTGAGAATGCGCCAGCTTGTACGCAGGAGAGTAACGGATATTCGTAAGCGGGGACACGAGTTAATGGCTCTTCAATTGCGAGCGCCATTTCTGCAATAGATTTTGCCAGGCTGGGACTGAAATCTCCGACCTTTACATTCAGTATCTTAGCAAGCTGTGCTGCGTGGCTGGCATTTATGGCGTTGATGCCAGCCATTAGCTGATTAACAGCGCTTTGGGTAACACCTAATTCATAGGCTAATGATTCCTGCGACAGGCCTAACTCTTTCTTTTTAGCGTTAAAAATACTTTTCAGACGCTTGGCGTCTTCCAGTTGCTCAGGGGTTAACGGTTTCTTTTTCATGTTCATACCATATCACCTTTGGTTATATGTAATGAAATATCTGCGGTGTTGACATTTTAATAACTGTGCGTAATGATATGGGCATTTTGAAGGAGTCAGTTATGGCGATGAAAAAAGAGACCCTGGCTGATTACGTATACAGGTTCGGCCAAAAGAAAGCCGCTAAGGACTTTGGCGTGGCGCAGAGTGCAATCAGTAAAGCGCTTCTCGTCGGACGAGAAATATACGTCAAAACCTTTGATGACGGCACAGTTGAGGCGGAAGAGGTTCGTCCGTTCCCTGCGTTCGTAAGAGGCGATGATTAATCCTGGACACACAGCCCATCGGAGGTGTGAGTGAACAGGCAAATCAAAACGGTTATGCCCGAGCAGTACTGTGATGCTGATCGGGACTGGATACAGGAGCAATTGTTACAGCTAGACCCGACCACCCGGGTAAAAATTGCAGCAGAGTACGCGAGAGTGTACCAGGAAGAGTGGGACAAGGAGCCTGTATCGTTCAGGAAGGGCAACAGGGCAAGACGGAGCGCCAACACCCGGTTACGGGTGTATGTCCAGAAGTACGCGAGAGCCAGCCGTGGCTGGATGCTTTCGCCAGTAGCGGTACGGAAGTTTCCCCCGACACCATGATGGCGGTTAGTTGCGCTAGAAATAATTTCACATGCAACTAATTTCCTGAAAGGAAGCGAGGAGGGGGTAAGGGGGTGGAGTCGTTGGTAAGGCCTGTATCCCTTGGCCTAGGCCAGAAGGCAGGTACATAGGTTAGGTAGATCACTGTATAAGCGCGCGATAGTTTCTGGTGAAATAATTATCGAGCTAACTATTGAGTGATAAACTATGTCAGCAGCAACCAAATCGGCACTGATCCGTACACTGAGCACTGTACCACTGAGAACAGAGGAGCGTTACAGCTTTCTGGCTGATGTCGTAACGATCCTTGAGTCACAGGGGATGCATGTGGCAAGCAATGTCACAGTAAGAATCGATGGCAGAAATTTCCGTGTTGATATTCTCGCAACAGCAAAAACTGGTGGGAGTGTGGCTATCGAGATCGATCGTAGCTCTCCGCGACCCCGCTCAGTCATGAAATTGCGTGAATTGGCACGTCGTGGCACTGAAGGCTTTGTGTTGCTTCGAATGCCAAAGAAACTGACCAGTTATAGCGATGCTGGGATCGATATCATCCCGGCGAATGGCAAGGGGGCGTCATGCTGAAAATCACCCCAAACTTTGCTCAGGAGCGCGGTTTAAACCAGCTGCGGCACCAGTGGAAACTGCATCGCACGTACCTGATGTATGCACCCACTGGCTCTGGCAAAACTGGTCTTGCAGCATTCGTCACTGCCGGAATGGTTGAACGTGGTATGCGGGTGATGTTTGTCTGTCCGTACACCATCCTGCTGAACCAGACAGCGGAACGTTTCACCGAATACGGTTTGCCGTGGGAAGAAATCAGTTTTGTATGGCGTGATCACCCTAACTATGACCCGTCACGACTGATTCAGATTGCCAGTGCCGACACGCTGATCCGTCGTGAGTTTCCTGACAACATCGATCTGCTGATCATCGATGAAGCACACATGAAGCGTCGTGCGTTACTTGAGGTTATCCGGGACAGAGACATCAGGGTTCTTGGACTTTCCGGCACCCCGTTCGCAGCCTGGATGGGGAAGTACTACGAATGCCTGATCAAGCCTACAACGATTCGTGAACTTATTCAGCGTGGTGATCTGAGCGATTACGAGTTTTTTGCCCCCTCAATGCCTGATCTGGCTGGCGTAAAAACCAGTAACACCGTATTTGGACGGGATTACAACGAGGAGCAGCTCGCATCCATCATGGGGAGTTCGGATCTGGTTGGCGATATCGTTCGCAACTGGCTTGAGAATGGCGAGGATTTGCCGACGATCTGCTTTTGCGTGAATGTTGCGCATGCGAATTTTGTTACCCGTGAGTTTTTACAGGCCGGTATTGGCGCAGAGGTGATGACGGCAGATACCCTCCATGATGAACGACAGGACATCATTCGCCGTTTTGAAGAGGGCGCGACCAAAATAATTGTCAACGTTGGTGTACTGGTTGCGGGATTTGACAGCGATGTTCGCTGCCTGATCTACGCCCGTCCGACAAAATCAGAAATCCGTTGGTTGCAGTGCATAGGTAGAGCGTTACGTACAGCCCCAGGTAAAAAACGTGCGTTGATTTTCGACCATTCTGGTACGGTTCATCGGCTGGGCTTCCCCGAGGATATCGAGTATGACGAACTGCCGGGTAAAAATGACGGAATGAAAGCGTCTGCTGGCGGTGGCGAGGTTAAGGCTGAGAAACTTCCCAGAGAATGCCCCAAATGCCACTTCATGAAGCCTGCTGGTGTACACATGTGTCCCAAATGTGGGTTTCGTCCTCTTGGTGGCGATGATGTGGCAACAGACCGCGATCGAAAACTCTCTCGCGTAAACAAAGGGAAACGCGAATACAGTCGCGAGGAAAAGCAGCGTTGGTGGAGTGAGATCAAGGGGTATCAGAATTACCGCAACGCGACGGGTAAACCCCTGAGTGACGGATGGTGCGCTCATACCTACAAGGAGAAGTTCGGTGTGTGGCCTAAAGGCTTCAGTAATGCGCCGCTGCAAACCTCAGTTGAAGTGTACAACTTCATCAAGTCAAAGACCATTGCCTATGCCAAAGGGCGCAAGAAAGCCATGACAGGAGGCCAGCATGCAGACTAAGAAGGCAGCGGCCGGGCATTGGGGGCGAATTTTTGAATATTACGGCATGCCTCCTGTTACTGGCTTGAAACATTATAGCGGCCCCTGCCCGATATGTGGTGCCAGAGGTAAATTTCGCTGTGATGATAAGGATGGTTCCGGTTCATGGATTTGTGTCTGTGGTCACGGGGACGGGATGAATCTGTTGCAACTTGCCACGGGTAAGCCCTGGGTGACGTTGTGTGATGAAATCGATCGGCTGATCGGAAATACCTGGAAGAGGGAGAAAGTCAGCCAGCCTGTAACAGAGATAAGCAGAAAGCGGGAGCTGGTCATGGATAAGTTTGCCGGACTCCCGTGTCTGCGGGGCACAACAGGTGAGGCGTACCTGCAGGGGAGGGGAATACTCCAGTTACCGACCGAATCCGTGCGTTTTTGTGACCGTCAGATCGCCAGCGGGCGCGAATATCAGGCAATTTACGCCATTGCAACAGATGACAGAGGTTCTCTTTGCTATCTGCATCGTACGTTGCTGGATGGTGATCGCAAGGCGAATGTAGAGGCGGCTAAAAAAATGACCGCGCTACAGGAGTTGCCTGGTTTGCAGCATGCCAAATCGGTGGCAATACGCCTGTATCCGGTGTCGTCCACTCTGGGGATAGCCGAGGGTATCGAAACTGCGCTTTCATGCCGTCAAATCTTCCGCTGCAATGTGTGGTCAACAATGAACTCCGGTTTTATGGAGAAGTTTATTGCGCCACCAGGCGTTAATCACCTGATTATCTTTGCAGACAATGATGAGCACGGCGCAGGTCTGGCGGCTGCCTTTAAATGTGGGCATAAGAATCTCATGAGTCGTAATGACGTTGAGAAGGTCAGCATTCGCTGGCCTGACTTGCCGGATTTTAACGACATGCTCATTCAGGGGTGTGAAGCCCGTGAACATGTGTTGACGCGCAAATTCAAAGCGGAGGCTGCCTGATGGAAATAGAGATGATCAAGGCGGCTAATGGCGTATTTGTACCGGCGTATGAGCGCGATTTACCCCGACTGGCAAAATTTAAAAACGGTGAGCTGTATACACTGGAAGCAAAACTTACCCGTAACCCATCTTTTCACCGGAAGATGTTCGCTTTTCTTAATTTCTGCTTTCAGTACTGGTGCGCTGAACATGCTGGATACGAATTCTCTGATGAAGCGACGCAGTTTGATGAGTTTCGTAAAAATCTGACAATTCTTGCCGGGTTCTATGATGTGGTCACAACCATAAGAGGCGAGGTGAGATATCGGGCAAAAAGCCTGAGTTACGCGAATATGGATCAGGATGAGTTTGAACGTTGCTACAACGCAATGATTAATGCCGCGTTAAAACATGTGTTCGGGCGCTCAAACAATCCTGAACTGAATAACCGCCTGCTGTCGTTTTTCTGAGGTGATGATGAAGCAACGTAAACCAAAAAAATGCAAAGTGTGCGGCTCCTCGTTTGTGCCGTTCCGCTCATATCAGAAAGTTTGCTGTGGTCAGTGCGCACTGGAACTGGTCAGAAAAGAAAAGGCGATAGCTTCAGCAAAAGAGCAGGCAGACAAGCTGAAAGCGCGCAGGAGGGACTTACAGCCCCGCAGTTACTGGATTAAGCAGGCACAACAGGCTGTGAATGCTTATATCAGGGAGCGGGACCGTCATTTGCCGTGTGTTTCATGCGGGACGTTCGATTCAGCCCAGTGGGATGCAGGCCATTACCGTACAACAGCTGCGGCACCTCAGCTCAGATTTGATGAACGCAATATCCATAAGCAATGCGTGGTGTGTAACCAGTACAAAAGCGGAAATCTCGTTCCGTATCGTGTCGAACTGATTAACCGCATCGGGCAGGAAGCAGTAGACGAAATCGAATCAAACCATAGTCGCCACCGCTGGACTGTCGAAGAGTGCAAGGCGATCAAGGCAGAGTATCAACAGAAACTTAAAGACCTGCGAAACAGCAGAAGTGAGGCCGCATGACGTTCACAGTAAAAACCATTCCTGACATGCTCGTTGAGGCATATGAAAATCAGACCGAGGTAGCCAGAATACTGAACTGTAGTCGCAACACGGTCAGAAAATACACTGGCGATAAAGAAGGGAAAAGACACGCTATCGTCAACGGTGTTCTTATGGTTCACCGCGGATGGGGTAAAGATACTGATGCGTGATATCCGGCAGGTTCTTGAGCGCTGGGGGGCATGGGCGGCAAATAACTATGAGGATGTTACATGGTCGCCCATTGCTGCCGGATTTAAGGGACTGATCCCCGAAAAAGTAAAATCACGTCCACAGTGCTGTGACGATGATGCGATGGTGATATGCGGGTGCATAGCCCGCCTTTACCGGAACAATCGCGATCTGCATGACTTGCTGGTTGATTATTACGTGTTGGGGGAGACGTTCATGGCGTTGGCACGGAAACATGGGTGCTCTGACACCTGTATAGGTAAACGCCTTCACAAAGCGGAGGGGATTGTTGAAGGCATGCTGATGATGCTGGGAGTGAGGCTTGAGATGGATCGGTATGTTGAGCGTGAATTGCCGGGAGGGAGAACCTCTGTATTTTATCAGCGAAAAAATAGTTTACGATCGTAAAAATCTGCATATCATGATAAGAGTGGTTACATTGCCACGCAGTCGAACCCGCCGATGCGCGGGTTTTTTTGTACCCCGAATCCTGTGAGCTATACGGAAAGTACACAGAAAGGAAGGTGCGACCGTAATTAATAACAAAATCTTAAAAATCGCATATAGCACTATTAGTTTTCTAAATATTGTATATTTTAAGTATTGCAGGATAACCCTGTAACGAAGTTTGCGTAACAGCATTTTGCTCTACGAGTTTGCCAGCCTCCCCCAGTGGCTGGCTTTTTTATGTCCGTAGCGTCAAAGCAGCAATGGCGCTAGGGCGTCGTGCAATTGGCGTTGAGCTGGAGAGCGGGCGTTTTGAGCAGACGGTCAGGGAAGTTCAGAATGTAGTCAGTCAGAACGGATGATATTGCAGGATTAGTTACGTACCGTTATTATCCTGCGCCCGGCCCTTTAGCTCAGTGGTGAGAGCGAGCGACTCATAATCGCCAGGTCGCTGGTTCAAATCCAGCAAGGGCCACCATATCACATACCGCCATTAGCTCATCGGGACAGAGCGCCAGCCTTCGAAGCTGGCTGCGCGGGGTTCGAGTCCTCGATGGCGGTCCATTATCTGCATTATGCGTTGTTAGCTCAGCCGGACAGAGCAATTGCCTTCTGAGCAATCGGTCACTGGTTCGAATCCAGTACAACGCGCCATATTTATTTACCAGGCTCGCTTTTGCGGGCCTTTTTTATATCTGCGCCGGGTCTGGTGCTGATTACTTCAGCCAAAAGGAACACCTGTATATGAAGTGTATATTATTTAAATGGGTACTGTGCCTGTTACTGGGTTTTTCTTCGGTATCCTATTCCCGGGAGTTTACGATAGACTTTTCGACCCAACAAAGTTATGTCTCTTCGTTAAATAGTATACGGACAGAGATATCGACCCCTCTTGAACATATATCTCAGGGGACCACATCGGTGTCTGTTATTAACCACACCCCACCGGGCAGTTATTTTGCTGTGGATATACGAGGGCTTGATGTCTATCAGGCGCGTTTTGACCATCTTCGTCTGATTATTGAGCAAAATAATTTATATGTGGCCGGGTTCGTTAATACGGCAACAAATACTTTCTACCGTTTTTCAGATTTTACACATATATCAGTGCCCGGTGTGACAACGGTTTCCATGACAACGGACAGCAGTTATACCACTCTGCAACGTGTCGCAGCGCTGGAACGTTCCGGAATGCAAATCAGTCGTCACTCACTGGTTTCATCATATCTGGCGTTAATGGAGTTCAGTGGTAATACAATGACCAGAGATGCATCCAGAGCAGTTCTGCGTTTTGTCACTGTCACAGCAGAAGCCTTACGCTTCAGGCAGATACAGAGAGAATTTCGTCAGGCACTGTCTGAAACTGCTCCTGTGTATACGATGACGCCGGGAGACGTGGACCTCACTCTGAACTGGGGGCGAATCAGCAATGTGCTTCCGGAGTATCGGGGAGAGGATGGTGTCAGAGTGGGGAGAATATCCTTTAATAATATATCAGCGATACTGGGGACTGTGGCCGTTATACTGAATTGCCATCATCAGGGGGCGCGTTCTGTTCGCGCCGTGAATGAAGAGAGTCAACCAGAATGTCAGATAACTGGCGACAGGCCTGTTATAAAAATAAACAATACATTATGGGAAAGTAATACAGCTGCAGCGTTTCTGAACAGAAAGTCACAGTTTTTATATACAACGGGTAAATAAAGGAGTTAAGCATGAAGAAGATGTTTATGGCGGTTTTATTTGCATTAGCTTCTGTTAATGCAATGGCGGCGGATTGTGCTAAAGGTAAAATTGAGTTTTCCAAGTATAATGAGGATGACACATTTACAGTGAAGGTTGACGGGAAAGAATACTGGACCAGTCGCTGGAATCTGCAACCGTTACTGCAAAGTGCTCAGTTGACAGGAATGACTGTCACAATCAAATCCAGTACCTGTGAATCAGGCTCCGGATTTGCTGAAGTGCAGTTTAATAATGACTGAGGCATAACCTGATTCGTGGTATGTGGGTAACAAGTGTAATCTGTGTCACAATTCAGTCAGTTGACAGTTGCCTGTCAGACTGAGCATTTGTTAAAAAAATTTCGCATGGTGAATCCCCCTGTGTGGAGGGGCGACTGGTGAAAAATCCTTGCTTGTGATTCATTATCGACACGGGTTCGGTGGTACCAGGCCGAACTCACCGGGAGGCACCCGGCACCATGCAGTATACAGAGATTAGGCATATACCAAGGCCTCTCATAGCAGGGGCCTTTTTACATGTAAAAAAGCCCGAGTGGGTTCGGGCAATTGCATGAGATACTCGTTTTAATAATCGAAATCATTTTAACCAGGATTCATAAGGCTGCGCAACTGCGCGGCCTTTTTCGTATTTCGGGCTGTAGTCTTCCTTCTGCCATTGTCCTGTAACTTCCGGACTTCAGCCCGCTCCTTATTTTACTCACAATATTATCCCGGCCGGGAGGATTCATGGCATTTAAACACTATGATGTTGTCAGGGCGGCGTCGCCGTCAGACCTTGCGAAACGAATAACTCAAAAACTGAAGGAAGGGTGGCAGCCTTATGGTAGTGCGCTGATTTCGACAGCTGGTTATGGTGCGGAGTTCATCCAGCCAGTTGTGAGTGAGGGGAGCATCTCATCACCAGAGGAGCCAGGCAACCGTCCGACGACCTCAGCGCCTTCTGTTGCGCCAGAATATTACTATGTGATCGCGCTTGCTGGTCAGTCCAATGGTATGTCATACGGTGAGGGACTGCCATTGCCGGATACATTCGACAGCCCTGATCCACGTATTAAACAGTTAGCGCGTCGCAGTACGGTGACACCGGGCGGTGCAGTATGCAAATATAACGACATCATTCCGGCGGACCATTGTCTGCATGATGTGCAGGACATGAGCCGCCTTAACCATCCGAAAGCGGACCTGTCAAAGGGGCAGTACGGAACCGTGGGGCAGGGGCTGCATATCGCCAAAAAACTGCTGCCGTTTATACCGGCGAATGCGGGCATTCTGCTGGTTCCGTGCTGTCGTGGTGGTTCAGCGTTCACCACCGGAGCCGATGGCACATACAGTGACGCGAGTGGTGCCTCGGAGAATTCAACCCGCTGGGGTGTGGACAAGCCGCTGTATAAGGACCTTATCGGTCGAACAAAAGCAGCACTGAAGAAGAACCCGAAAAATGTGCTGCTTGCCGTGGTGTGGATGCAGGGGGAATTTGATTTTGGCGGTACGCCGGTAAATCACGCAGCACAGTTTGGTGCGCTGGTTGATAAATTCCGTGCAGACCTGGCGGATATGGCAGGTCAGTGCGTCGGTGGCTCTGCTGGCGGTGTTCCCTGGATATGTGGAGATACGACGTATTTCTGGAAGCAGAAGAACGAATCCACGTACCAGACGGTGTACGGCAGCTACAAAAACAAAACGGAAAAGAATATCCATTTCGTACCGTTCATGACGGATGAGAACGGGGTGAATGTGCCGACGAACAAACCGGAAGAAGACCCGGACATTCCGGGTATCGGATATTACGGTTCGAAATGGCGTGACAGCTCAGCCACCTGGACGTCACAGGACAGGGCGAGCCATTTCAGTTCATGGGCTCGCCGCGGGATTATTTCCGACCGTCTGGCAACGGCGATTTTGCGCCATGCGGGAAGAGTGGCGCTAAACGCGGGGGCATCATCGACAGTATCAGAGGTGCGCCCGTCATCGCCTTCCGGTGCAGAAGCCACAGGCGTCACAACACTGCTCTCTTACCTTGCCAGCGAGTCAGAGGGAAGCCTGAAAGTACAGGGATGGTCAGCCAGTGGCGGCAGGGCAGAAGTGGTCAGCGATGCGGAGGGAACCGGAGGTAAGGCAGTGAAGCTGACCAAGGAAGCCGGTAAAAGCAGCTGGGTGCTGGAGTACGCCGCGGGCAACGGTGCGGCTCTGTTACAGAAAGGGGGGCAGATTCGCTGCCGCTTTAAGGTTTCGGGAGCGCTGGCTGCGAACCAGTATGTTATGGCGTTTTACTGGCCGGTATCTTCACTGCCACAGGGCGTTGCCCTGACCGGAGACGGGGGGAATAACCTGCTGGCAGCGTTCTACATCCAGACAGATGCAAAAGACCTGAATGTGATGTACCACAATGCGAAAGTGGCGACAAACAACCTGAAACTGGGAACCTTTGGCGCATTTGATAACGAATGGCATACGCTGGCTTTCCGCTTTGCCGGGAATAACAGCCTGCAGGTGACGCCGGTTATTGATGGTCAGGATGGCACACCGTTCACGCTGACGCAGTCACCGGTCAGTGCCTTTGCGGCGGATAAACTGCATGTGACAGACATTACCAGAGGTGCGACTTACCCGGTACTGATAGACAGCATTGCGGTGGAAGTGAACAGCACAGACACTGCGGCATGATAAAAAAACCGCCAGCGACAGGAATGGACGCTGGCGGTGGTGATACCTATGGAGAAAAAATAAAGGAACGATACTTTCGTACTCTGGTTTTTTAATGAAAACAGTTCTTATTGTCAACAATAACGGAAAGAAATTATGACATTTCTGAACCAGTTAATGCTGTACTTCTGTACGGTGGTCTGTGTGCTGTATCTCCTTTCGGGTGGATACCGGGCCATGCGTGACGTCTGGCGCAGACAGATTGACAAAAGGGCCGCTGAGAAAATCAGCGCCAGTCAGTCAGCCGGAAGCAAACCCGAAGAGCCGCTCATTTAGCGGCAACTTTCTTAATCACATCTTTCGACGAGAAAATCCCATGTCAGAAATTACATCCCTGGTCACTGCTGAAGCAGTGAAGGAAGTCCTGCGCTCTGAAGAAGTCCGGAGCGCACTGAAACAGAAACTTCGCCATAACCTGGAAGCGCGTCTTGATGCAGAAGTGGATGCCATTCTGGATGAACTGCTGGGCGCACCGGCAGCTCCGGAGCCGGAAGGCATCGCGGGTGAGGGGAGTGCTTCAGATAGCGGTGACCCCACACCGGACAGCGACATGATGATGTAAGCATGCGTCAGGGACCATCGGTGTGTGCCGGTGGTCTTTTTTATTGTTGTGAGCTTCCGGATTGCGGGAGACGGGGTATGTACCAGATGGAAAAAATCACAACAGGTGTGTCATACACCACGTCAGCGGTGGGAACGGGCTACTGGTTCCTGCAGTTGCTGGACAGGGTTTCCCCGTCTCAGTGGGCGGCAATAGGCGTGCTGGGGAGTCTGCTGTTTGGTCTGCTGACGTACCTGACGAACCTGTATTTCAAAATCAGAGAGGACCGGCGTAAGGCGGCGCGGGGAGAGTAAGCTGATGAGCCGGAAATTCCGCTATGGTTTATCAGCTGTCGTTCTGGCGCTGATTGCCGCAGGGGCTTCTGCGCCTGAAATCCTGGATCAGTTTCTGGATGAAAAAGAAGGTAACCACACCACGGCATACCGTGATAGTGCGGGTATCTGGACCATCTGCCGTGGAGCCACCCGGGTGGATGGTAAGCCTGTTATTCCTGGCATGAAGCTGTCGAAGGAAAAATGCGACCGGGTTAACGCCATTGAGCGTGATAAGGCGCTGGCATGGGTGGAGAAAAACATCAAAGTGCCACTGACTGAACCCCAGAAAGCGGGGATCGCGTCATTCTGCCCGTATAACATTGGCCCCGGTAAGTGTTTCCCGTCGACGTTTTATAAACGAATTAATGCAGGCGATCGCCGGGGTGCATGCGAGGCGATTCGCTGGTGGATTAAAGACGGTGGCAGAGACTGCCGTATCCGCTCAAATAACTGTTATGGTCAGGTATCCCGTCGCGACCAGGAGAGTGCGCTGGCGTGCTGGGGAATCGACAGATAAGCAGAATATTTTGCTGAAAAATGACGTTGGCCAACGCGGGCGGATAACACGAAATCCTGCGAACTGGCAAAACCTAAGTGAATAAAGTCAGGAACATTGTTTCACGCTGAGGCACCGTAATGGTGTCTTTGTCATTTCTGCGCTTCGCACAAGCGTAAATAAACCAAAGAACCTTTCAGGATGAGCCCTGGTGGATAACCGGCTGGTCTGGTTAACCCTCTTTGGGCTGGTTATTCCTGTGCGCAGGGTTCATCACTAAAAGGAAATAACCGATGAATATGATGACCGTGCCGTTTCACGGCGATTCTCTTTATGTGGTTAACCATAATGGCGAACCGTATGTTCCAATGAAACCCATTGTTGAGGGGATGGGGCTGGCTTGGGCTCCACAATTTACTAAGTTAAAACAACGATTTGCCAAAGGCGTTACGGAAATCATAATACCTTCTGCTGGTGGTGAGCAAACAATGACTTGTCTTGCTCTGCGTAAGCTGGCTGCCTGGCTTCAGACCATCAACTCAAACAAAGTTAAACCTGAAATCCGCGACAAGGTAATCCAGTATCAGGAAGAGTGCGACGATGTTCTCTATGAATACTGGACGAAGGGGGTTGTCGTTAATCCCCGTCGAATGAGTGTGATGGAAGAACTCAATCAGGCTTGCGCTGACATGAAACGGGATAAAAACATTGCCAGTGTGTTTGCTACCGGGCTGAATGAGTGGAAACAGGTTAAAGCCGCGCATGTATCAAAAATCCGCACATTGATAAACGAAGCGAATCTGCTGATTGATTTTGTCCTAGCTGATACAGGCAAAGGGAAAATAACAAAGGCGGATTGATGGAGTAGTGGCTAATGATATCGGATAAACTCATAACGCTGGCGAAGATCCTCTGTGTAATCGTCGGCATTTCATTTTTAGTCATGCTGGTTGCCATTTTCTTTTCCACCGCCTGGCGAGTCCTGACGTTATCGGGACTGGTGGGGTGAAAGAGAGATGAACCGTGTTCTGTGTGTGGTGATTATTGTCCTGGCGGTTGGCTGTGGTGCGCTGTGGCTGGCAACAAACCATTACCGTGACAACGCGCTCACCTACAAAGCGCAGCGAGATAAAAAAGTCAGAGAGCTGGAGCTGGCAAACGCAACCATTACTGATATGCAGGTGCGCCAGCGTGATGTTGCTGCGCTTGATGCTAAATACTCGAGGGAATTAGCCGATGCGAGAGCTGAAAATGAAACTCTGCGTGCTGATGTTGCCGCTGGTCGTAAGCGCCTGCGGCTCAACGCCACCTGCCCCGGTACCGTGCGTGAAGCCACCGGCACCTCCGGCGTGGGCAATGATGCCAGCGTCGAACTCTCTCCAGTTGCTGGACGAAACGTTCTCGGTATCAGAGACGGAATCATCAGCGACCAGGCAGCACTGAGAACGCTTCAGGAATATATCCGCACTCAGTGCTTGAATTAACAGAGCCAGCATGATCGCTGGCTTTTTCATATCTGAATTTCACCGCGCACCGCAGCGCATGATAACCACCGAACCTGCCCCTTTGGAATGAGCCTTTGAGGATACCAGTTAGTGCTGGCGAGCCTCGGTGGGCTGGTTTCCTATGCGGCAAAGGTTCATTTCAAAGAACAGGTATACGACATGAAATCATTAACCCTCTTCAATCAGCCAATCCGTGTCGCTGAAGATGGCATGATCTGCCTCACTGATATGTGGAAAGCCAGTGGTAAAAGTGAATCTGAATCTCCATACCACTACCTGAGAAACAAGCAGACCAAAGAGTTCTTAGCCGAGCTGGAGAAAAACCACGAATCTGTGGTTTTTACTGAGCGCGGTGTACACGGTGGAACATATGGCGGGAAGTTTGTTGCTTATGATTATGCAGCATGGCTAAACCCCGGATTTAAATATGCAGCCTATAAAGTCCTGGATGACTACTTCACCGGAGAACTTCAGCATCGCAACAGCTTAAGTGCGCAGCTCAATATGAAGTGCCATGAGTTTGATCAGAAAAAAGATATGGCGAGCTTCTGTGGACAAGGGCTCGCGGCATGGCGCTATACGAAGCCAGTGTTGGTCGCTGAGATTAACTCCTTGGCTAACCAGCTGCAGATTACGATCCCCGGGCTTCCGGGATGAGTGATCGTGTCATTGAATGCGCCTCCAGAGCGGGGCGCGACTTCTCAGAGTTCATGAAAGGCGAGAAGGGCATGATGGAAGCATTGGCCTCGGTGGATGAGTTTGGCGAGCAGCTGCGCCTCAACGGCTGTGTCAATCATCACTTTGTCAGCTACATGATGCGGAACTCGATCATGCAGGCATTCATGGACATGGCAAAAGCCGAGAGGAAAGAAGAGTGCCGGCGTAAGCGAGCGGAAGCAAAAGCGAAGTAGTTATTACAAAAGCCATTCCCTACAGAGTGGCTTTGATAATGGCTTATACCCTACACGGGATAACTTAACTGATATCCCTTTTAACGGATAAAGGCATTTCAGCCTGACATAGCCATGCGCCGCATCGTCGCCGTATTCCCGCATTAACAGAGACCGCAGCCACCTTATCTGCGTGAGTGTGCGGGGATAATCAAAAACGATGCACACCGGGTTTTCTCATTTTTCACGAGATGGGAGCGATTTCCCGCGAAGCCGCCTGTCCGGTGCGGTGGTGGAAGAAACCGGATAAAACAACCGCATTGTGCAAATATCGATCAAATATGGTGCTGCTGTGTGAAATCTGAAAAATCACAGCGGTCATTATGCATCAGTTTTTAACACAGGACGTCAGAACGTGACATGGCAAAGCTGGACTGGAAAAAGCTGGAGCAGGCATTCCGACGCGAACATGCCGAAACGGGAATAACATTACTGGACTGGTGCCGGAAGAAAAAGATTAATTACAACACCGCCAGAACCCGTATAAAAATGGGCAAAATCGATCATGAAATTGATCATAAAACCGATCATGAAATCGATCATGACATCTCAGATGAAGAACCCTGCAATGACGCGGGTTCCGGCGATGAAAAATGCGCAAAAAACTCTGAAAAAAACTGCGCAAATTCGGCAGAAACGAAACGGATTCGTGGTTCCCGACTTTTACCACCTTCAAACGCTTTTTCTCAGCGAAACACCCACGCTGTAAGACACCGTGGATACGCGAAGTATCTTGAGGCAGATAACCTCATGGATGATGCGTCCGATATGGTGCTGTTCGATGAACTGGTGTTCACCCGGGCCCGCGCACTTTCAGTAACTAAGGCACTTAAAGGGATGTTCGCCGACCTGGAAGAGGCAACTGACGTGGAAACCCGTGTTGCTCTTTACGACAAAATACTCAAAGCTGAACAGGCCCTTGACCGGAATATTGCCCGTATCGAGTCAATTGAACGCTCATTGCTGACGCTGGACGTCCTGGCTGAGACAGCACCAAAACTTCGTGCTGACCGGGAAAGAATCAACGCCGCCAGAGATAAACTCAGAGCTGAAACCGATATTCTGACCAGCCAGCGTCGGGGCGTTGTTACGCCTGTCAGTGACATCGTGTCATCGCTGCATGAAATGAGTAATTCGGGGAGACTGGATGACATTCCGGAAGAATGAACCGCGATGTGATGAGCCGTCAGAAATGACCGAGGCTGAACAACGTCTGTTCATCATGACTAAACTGAGCAATCCCTGGTGGCGGCTCAATCATCTCTACAAAATACAGAACGAAAAAGGTGAACTGGTCACCTTCAGAATGCGACCGGCGCAGCGCCAGTTGTTCCGGAGCATGCACAATAAAAATATTATCCTGAAAGCGCGCCAGCTGGGATTTTCCACAGCCATTGATATTTATCTTCTCGACCAGGCATTATTCATTCCGCATCTCAAATGCGGGATCGTCGCTCAGGATAAACAGGCTGCCAGTGAAATTTTCCGCACAAAAATTGCTGTACCGTTTGATCATCTCCCTGACTGGCTGAGAGCCTCATTCACCATCGTTGAACGTCGTAGCGGTGCCAGCGGTGGCTATATCCTGTTTGGTCACGGCTCGAGTATCCAGGTGGCAACCTCATTCCGTTCAGGTACGGTGCAGCGCCTGCATATCTCAGAGCACGGCAAAATTTGCGCGAAATATCCGGCTAAGGCGAAAGAGCTGCGAACTGGTACGCTTAATGCCGTCTCTGATGAATGCATTATTTTTGATGAATCCACGGCTGAAGGCGTGGGTGGTGATTTTTACGATATGAGTAACCGTGCACAGGAGATCACTGCATCAGGCTTATTGCTGACGGCACAGGATTATAAATTCCATTTTTACGCCTGGTGGCAGGATCCTAAATACAGCGCCAGAGTGCCGGAAAGCGGGCTGAAGCTGTCACGGGAAAAAATGACGTATTTTTCTGCGGTTGAGAAGGCAATGAACATCACGCTTACTGATGAACAGAAGCAGTGGTACATCAATAAGGAAACTGAACAGCGTGAGGAAATGAAGCAGGAGTTTCCCTCAACGCCACAGG
The DNA here is from genome assembly GCF_030295215.1 of Escherichia sp. KS167_9B. Lineage (NCBI taxonomy): Bacteria > Pseudomonadati > Pseudomonadota > Gammaproteobacteria > Enterobacterales > Enterobacteriaceae > Escherichia > Escherichia sp. KS167_9B. Next base: position 2,839,292 of record NZ_AP025754.1, on the reverse strand, counting down.
AGGCGTTTCTGACGTCCGGACGACGTGTGTTCAGTGCCGAAAGTACGTTGCAGGCAGAATCATTCTGTTCGCCACCGATGATTGTTTATGACATTGAACCTGTTACAGGAGCGAAGACTAAAGCTCAGTCTCTGCGTGAAGGAAATAAAAACGAGTTGCAGCGGACGCTGATGAATTATCTGCTGGTATGGGAACTGCCGGATCCGGATGAAGAGTATGTTTGTGGGGCAGATACTGCCGAAGGGCTGGAGCACGGAGACCGCTCATCGCTGGATGTTGTCAAACGCAGTAATGGCGAGCAGGTGGCTCACTGGTTCGGGCATCTCGATGCTGAACTTTTTGCTCATCTCATTTCGCAGGTCTGTCGTATGTATAACAACGCGTTTGTGGGGCCGGAGCGTAATAATCACGGACATGCAGTTATCCTGAAACTCCGGGAACTCTATCCGACACGTTATATCTACAACGAACAGCATCTTGACCAGGCATATGACGACGATACGCCCCGCCTTGGCTGGCTGACAACCCGTCAGAGCAAACCTGTTCTGACCGAAGGAATGAAAACGCTTCTGAATAATGGAATATCAGGGATCCGCTGGTCAGGCACATTATCGGAAATGAACACCTACGTTTATGACGCGAAAGGCTCCATGAATGCACAGGAAGGCTGCTTTGATGATCAGCTCATGAGCTACATGATTGCCCAGGAGATGCGCGCCAGAATGCCGGTGAGGGTAAAACAGAAAACGGATAAACGCAGAACCACACACTGGATGGCTCACTGATGAAAAATGAAACTAACACCATGGCGACGAAAAACGACAATGGAGCCACGCCGCGTTTTTCTCAGCGCCAGTTACAGGCGCTTTGTTCTGATATTGACAGCCAGCCTAAATGGCGTGATGCCGCAAACAAGGCCTGTGCGTATTACGATGGCGATCAGTTGCCACCGGAAGTTCTTCAGGTACTGAAAGATCGCGGTCAGCCGATGACTATCCATAACCTCATCGCGCCTACCGTCGATGGCGTTCTGGGAATGGAGGCCAAAACACGGACTGATCTGGTGGTGATGTCAGACGAGCCAGATGATGAAACTGAAAAACTGGCTGAAGCTATTAATGCTGAATTTGCCGATGCATGCCGCCTTGGCAATATGAATAAAGCCCGCTCTGATGCCTATGCGGAACAAATCAAGGCGGGCCTCAGTTGGGTGGAGGTCAGACGAAACAGCGATCCGTTCGGGCCTGAATTTAAGGTGTCTACTGTCAGCCGGAATGAGGTTTTCTGGGACTGGCTGAGCCGGGAGGCTGATTTAAGTGACTGCCGATGGCTGATGCGTCGCCGCTGGATGGATACCGATGAGGCAAAAGCTACATTCCCGGGAATGGCTCAGGTTATCGATTATGCCATTGATGACTGGCGTGGTTTTGTCGATACCACGGTTACTGAAGGCCAGCCCAGTCCGTTGATGAGTGCATGGGAAGAGTATCAGTCATGGGATCGACAGCAGAACGAATGGCTTCAGCGTGAACGCCGTCGTGTGCTGCTTCAGGTGGTTTATTACCGTACATTCGAGCGTCTTCCGGTGATTGAACTCAGTAATGGACGGGTGGTGGCCTTTGATAAAAATAATCTGATGCAGGCGGTAGCTGTGGCATCCGGGCGGGTTCAGGTGAAAGTCGGGCGGGTAAGCCGTATTCGTGAAGCCTGGTTTGTCGGGCCACACTTTATTGTGGATCGCCCCTGTAGTGCTCCGCAGGGGATGTTTCCGCTGGTTCCTTTCTGGGGATACCGAAAGGATAAAACCGGGGAGCCATACGGGCTAATTTCCCGCGCCATTCCGGCACAGGATGAGGTGAATTTTCGTCGTATCAAGCTGACCTGGTTGCTTCAGGCCAAACGCGTGATTATGGACGAGGATGCCACCCAGTTGTCAGACAACGACCTGATGGAGCAGATCGAACGTCCGGATGGCATTATTAAACTGAATCCGGTCCGAAAAAATCAGAAAAGTGTCGCAGATGTTTTTCGGGTTGAGCAGGATTTTCAGGTTGCCAGCCAGCAGTTTCAGGTCATGCAGGAATCGGAAAAACTTATCCAGGATACCATGGGAGTGTATTCCGCATTTCTCGGGCAGGAGTCAGGTGCGACGTCAGGCGTGGCTATCAGTAACCTGGTGGAGCAGGGGGCCACAACCCTTGCGGAAATCAACGATAACTACCAGTTTGCCTGCCAGCAGGTGGGAAGACTGTTGCTGGCTTATCTTCTCGATGACCTGAAAAAACGCCGTAATCATGCAGTGGTGATTAATCGCGATGATCGCCAGCGTCGCCAGACCATTGTCCTCAATGCTGAAGGTGATAATGGTGAACTGACCAATGATATTTCAAGGTTAAATACACATATTGCGCTGGCGCCTGTTCAGCAGACACCGGCGTTTAAGGCACAGCTTGCACAGAGAATGTCAGAGGTTATTCAGGGGCTGCCGCCTCAGGTGCAGGCTGTTGTGCTCGACCTGTGGGTTAATCTTCTGGATGTGCCGCAGAAACAGGAGTTTGTTGAGCGTATTCGTGCTGCGCTGGGGACGCCAAAATCACCGGATGAAATGACGCCGGAAGAACAGGAAGTAGCGGCACAACAACAGGCACTTCAGCAACAACAGGCAGAACTCCAGATGCGCGAGATGGCTGGCAGAGTGGCAAAACTGGAAGCTGACGCCGCCAGGGCACATGCAGCTGCACAACGGGATAATGCCAGTGCACAGCGGGAAGTCGCCCTGACACAGGGGCAGCGTTATGTGGATGCGCTTAACCAGGCACATACGGCAGAAATCATTACCGGCGTACAGAATATGGAACAGGAGCAGGACGTTCTTCAGCAACAGATGCTGTATACGTTACAACAGCGGATGAATGAAATGTCGCTCTGAAAACTCTGGCTTCAACTGAACCCCGTCATCGTACGGGGTTTTTTGTTTCCGGAGGTAAGCGTTCCGGGAGCGGTGCGCTTATTCGCGGGGGCAGCGATAAGCCTTATTTACTCAACCATTCGGATCTGTCCGATAAACAGACCATGCGGAGTTATTTATGGATTTTGAATTTACGGGTGAAGAAACCCCGGAACAACTGGAAAAAATGCTGGAAGGACTTGGGGATGTGGATATTGACAGTCACGCACAGGACGTCGTGACGGAAGATACCACGGAAAAACATGCGGATGAGGAAGCACAGACTCAGACGGGCGATAACAATGTGGCACCGACGCCGGATGCCAGTGTGGAGCAGACGCAGGACGTGAAGGAGCCGGAAGCGAAGGGGGTGCTCACCCGCGACGGTAAACACGTCATTCCCTATGAAGTCCTTGAGGCTGAACGTTCCGGTAAGCAACGGGCCGAACAGGAAGCCGCACTTCTTCGTGGGCAGATAGCTGAAGAAAAACGCAGGGTGGAACTGCTGACGTCTCAGATCCACCAGGCCGGTATGAAGCCCACACCGTTACCGGAAAACGAAAAAATTTCTGATGAGCAGATTGCCCGTATCAGGGAGATGTATCCGGAAATTGGTGACGCGGTGGCTTCGCTCATCCGTAAAAATAACTATCTCCAGTCCCGTGTTCAGCAATCAGCACAGCAGGCAGAAGGTAATGGTGGTGAGGATTTATCACCGGTTCTTGATGCGATGAATGCCGTGCCGGTGCTGAAAACGTGGCAGGAGTCCGATCCAGATCGCTTCTCGGTTGCTGTATCCATCGACGGGAAGCTCCAGAATGACCCCGCATGGAAAGACAAAACGCTCACTGAACGTTTCGCTGAAGTGGCCCGTCGTACGCAGGTTGCTTTCGGTGAAGTCAGTGAGTCGTCTGCTGACAACAAGGCAGACAAAACGGATATCCGGAAAACGGCGGAAGAGAAAGTGAAGACCGCTGAACAGGAGCAGGCAGTACCTGCTTCCCCGTCAGATTTAGGCACCACGGCTTCCGTCGGAACCGGTGATAATTTTGAACGGTTACTTGGCGCTTCTCATTCAGAGGCAGAGGCGATTATGCGCGGTATGACGAATGCTGAAATAGACGCGCTTCTGGAGAAGCTCGGGTAACTTACTGAAGGAGAACTGAAGTAATGACGACTGTAACATCAGCCCAGGCGAATAAGCTGTATCAGGTGGCGCTTTTTACCGCTGCCAACCGCAACCGCTCGATGGTAAATATCCTCACTGAACAGCAGGAAGCGCCAAAAGCGGTTTCGCCGGACAAGAAAAGCACGAAGCAGACCAGCGCGGGTGCGCCGGTTGTCCGTATCACAGACCTTAACAAACAGGCCGGTGATGAAGTGACCTTCAGCATCATGCACAAACTCTCAAAACGTCCGACGATGGGAGATGAGCGTGTTGAAGGTCGTGGTGAGGATCTCAGCCATGCTGACTTCTCCCTGAAAATCAATCAGGGACGTCACCTGGTGGATGCAGGCGGACGTATGAGTCAGCAGCGCACGAAGTTTAACCTGGCATCCTCAGCCAGAACGCTTCTGGGGACGTACTTTAATGACCTGCAGGACCAGTGTGCGATAGTGCATCTTGCTGGAGCTCGTGGTGATTTTGTTGCTGACGACACTATTCTGCCGACAGCGGAGCACCCTGAATTCAAAAAAATCATGATCAACGATGTACTGCCTCCGACACATGACCGTCACTTTTTTGGCGGTGATGCGACAAGCTTTGAGCAGATTGAAGCGGCAGATATTTTTTCTATTGGCCTGGTGGACAATCTCTCCCTGTTCATTGACGAAATGGCGCATCCGTTACAGCCGGTTCGTCTGTCCGGTGATGAACTTCACGGAGAAGATCCATATTACGTCCTGTACGTCACGCCGCGTCAGTGGAATGACTGGTACACCTCGACGTCCGGTAAGGACTGGAACCAGATGATGGTTCGTGCCGTGAACCGTGCAAAAGGTTTTAATCATCCGCTGTTCAAAGGTGAATGTGCGATGTGGCGCAATATCCTGGTTCGTAAGTATGCGGGTATGCCGATCCGTTTCTATCAGGGGTCAAAGGTTCTGGTATCAGAGAATAACCTGACGGCAACCACGAAAGAGGTCGCTGCTGCAACCAATATTGACCGCGCCATGTTACTGGGGGCTCAGGCGCTGGCAAATGCTTACGGTCAGAAGGCGGGCGGTCACTTCAACATGGTTGAGAAGAAAACGGATATGGATAACCGTACTGAGATAGCAATCAGCTGGATCAACGGTCTGAAAAAAATCCGTTTCCCCGAGAAGAGCGGCAAGATGCAGGATCACGGTGTGATTGCCGTTGATACAGCAGTGAAGCTCTGATTTTTCCTTTCCCCATGCCGGGTTTTCGCCCGGCTTTTTCAGGAGTCATTAATTATGGCAAAGACTATCCTTGCCCCGTCACTGAGTGAACGGGTCTATACGGGTACGCACGGTAATGAGTCGGTGGCAGAAGGCGTATTTACGGTGAATGCTGCGGAAGCGGACAGTGTTATTCATCTTCTCTCACTGCCAGTGGGCATCCGTATCAACTCACTCCAGCTGGTTTCAACGGGCGGTCTGGGTACTGCAACCGTCAGCATTAAGTCCGGTGAGCATGTTCTCATCGATAACAGCGAAGCTGTTTCTGCAAAATTTGCCAGATATGTGCCAGTGGAGCCGTACACCACACAGCGTGACGGGGAGCTGGTTACTGTCACCATTAAGACTGCCGCTGCAACCGGCACCCTGAATGTTCTGCTGCGTTATACAGTGGTGGGATACTGATTAAAACCTTCCGGCCCGCGTCATGCGGGCTTTTTATCCGGGGAATTATATGAGTGAGAAAATTGCCGTTGTCTATATCGGCCCAAAACCCGTGAAAAAGGACACCATTACCGGAAGCCGCACATTGTTCCCACGTCTTGAGCCGGTGCATGTTGACAGTGCGATGGCCTGGCAACTGCTGGGGTTTCCTGATGTCTGGGTTCGTCATGAAGAGCTTGATGATGTTCTGAAACAGCAACAACAGAATGAGCAGTTGAGGCAGGCACAGCAGGCGCAGGAAAGAGTGCTTGCTGCGCGGGCAGAAGCGGAGAACAGTTTTGTTGTTTCTGTTAACGGGCAGGAGGTGGATTTAAGTAAGCTCACCTCAGCACGACTGGCGACGCTGTGTGAGGCAGAAGAGCTGGATATTCACAAAGACCCGAAAGAAACGGCTGAGGCATTCCGTATCCGGGTGCGTGAGGCATTTTGCCGTCGTGTTGCGGAGACTGAACAGCATGGCGGAACTGAGTGATTTTTTACCGTATGTCCGTCGTCATATCAGCGGTCCACTGAACATTATGATGACGGATGCTCTGTCAATGGCTGCCGTGGCATTCAGCCGCCAGTCGTTGGTGTGCCGTCGGGAGGTTACTGTTGTACCAGTAGCAGGAAAAGAAATTGTGCTTCCGTATGATAAAGATGATGAGGAGTGCGTTCATATCATCCGTATCTCTGACGATAATCATGAGCTTTTTGTCGGTCGGGATGTGGATATCAGCTCCGGACGCTCCCTGCGATTTGCCTGTTCTCCCGGTGAGGTGAGCGTGCTTTATGCCGTCGCTCCGAAAGCCGGACGCAGCCAGATACCGGATGAACTCCTCACATGGCCTGAAGAAGTGGCAGCGGGGGCACTTGAGCGGTTGTTCATGCAGACTGGTGTTTCATGGTCAGATCCGTCACGCGCACAGTATTTTTCTGTGCAGTTTTCTGAGGGGATCCGTCGGGCATATCGTCATACACTGGCGACAAGCCCGTACTCTTCATACCGCAACCCTGTACGCAGGCAGAGGTTTTACTGATGACGACGATTACAGAAATCATCGGACGTGTGAATACACAACTGGTTGACCCGATGATGGTTCGCTGGCCCCTGCAGGAATTGTGCGATTATTACAATGATGCTGTGAGGGCAGTGATTCTGGCGAGACCGGATGCTGGCGCAAGCCTGGAAACAATCAGTTGTGTTCCTGGCGCCCGTCAGGTTTTGCCCGATGGTGTAATACAACTTCTTGACGTGATATGCCTCAGTGACGGTAGTGCAGTCAGACCATTATCCCGGGAGGTGCTGGATGCGCAGTATCCTGAGTGGCCCACAATGAAGGGTATTCCTGAATGTTTTATCAGCAACGACCTGTCCCCGCGCGTATTCTGGCTGTTTCCTGCTCCTGACAAAGAGATAAGTATTGATGCAGTGGTAAGCCGGATACCGGAGGCAGTGTATGTTCTGACGCAGGACGATGATACGCCAGTTCCACTGGAAGAGGCTTATGTTAACCCACTGGTGGACTGGATGTTGTTTCGCGCTTTCAGTAAGGATGCTGCCGGTGGCGCAGAATCGGGGCTGGCTGCGCAGCATTATCAGAGTTTTGTTGAGCAACTAGGGATCAAACAGGGGGCAGACAGTGCATTGTCTGCCCGTAAAAAAGTGTTTAACGGAGGTGGAGTGTGAGTGTTGTTGTTTCGGGGACGCTGAAATCTCCTGATGGTGAGGCGATATCAGGAGCAAATATTACCCTGACGGCGCTGACAGTTTCACCGGATGCGCTCAGCGGCACCAGTGCGTCGGCAGTGACCCGTGAAGGTGGATACTACGGAATGACGATGGAACCGGGGGAGTATTCGGTTTCGGTGACGGTGAAAGGGAAAACTGCTGTCTACGGACGTGTGCGTATTGAGGGGACCGAAAGTACGGTGACGCTCAATATGCTGTTACGCCGCAGTCTTGTTGAGGTGAGCATACCCGGAGAACTACTGACAGATTTCCGGCAGATACAGAACAATGTTGCGGATGACCTTGCCACCATTCGTCGCCTTAATGAAGACACTACGACAAAAAACACTCAGGCGATAAAGTCAAAAGAAAGTGCGGAAGCCAGTGCGAAGAGTGCATCTGACAGTGCAAAGACGGCAACCAGCAGGGCGGCTGAAGCCGGACAAAAAGCGACTGATGCCACTGAGGCTGCGACCCGTGCAGTCACAGCAGCGGGGAATGCAGAGGAAAGCTCGACCCGTGCCGGAGAGTCTGAAAAAGCCGCCGGAGCTGATGCAGAAAAAGCCAGACAGCATGCTGAAAAGGCCAGGCTGGCGCAGGAGAGCGCCGGAGAGATCCTTAAGCGGGCAGAGGCTGCCACTGTCAGTGCTGAAGAGGCCAGACGTATGGCTGAGAATGCACGGGGGCCCCGGGGGCCTCAGGGAGAAACTGGTCCGAAGGGGGATGTCGGTCCTAAAGGCGAAACAGGTCCAGTGGGCCCTCAAGGGCCCGCAGGGCCGAAAGGTGAGCGTGGTGACGTTGGTGCTCAGGGGGCTGTAGGGCCCGCTGGTCCGCGTGGTGAGAAGGGCGAACAGGGGGAGCGAGGACCGCAGGGAATACCAGGCCTGAAGGGGGATACCGGAGAGCGGGGGCCTAAAGGGGACCAGGGGGATATGGGGCCAAAAGGCGAGAAAGGTGATCCGGGAGGTCCTGCAGGCCCGCAAGGTCCTAAAGGTGAACGAGGAGAAGCCGGACCACAGGGACCGATGGGAGCACGAGGTGAGCGTGGGGAGACTGGCCCCCGAGGTGAACCTGGTCCTGCAGGTCCGAGAGGCGAACGAGGAGAGACCGGACCTCAGGGACCTCGTGGAGAGCCAGGTCCGGCAGGCAGCGCTGCAAATGTGGCTGATGCGACGACGGCACAGAAGGGAATTGTGCAGTTAAGCAGCGCAACGGACAGTGATGATGAAGCGAAGGCAGCCACCCCGAAAGCGGTGAAAGCGGCAATGGATGTGGCAAATGAAGCGAAAACAAAGGCAGAAGAGGCTGCAGCAGGAGGTGGTGTTCCCGGTCCGAAAGGAGATAAAGGGGATACGGGGCCAGCAGGTCCGGCAGGCGCACAGGGGCCAAAAGGTGACAAAGGCGATCCGGGTGTGGCTGGACCAGCAGGTCCGGCAGGTGCGCCGGGGCCGAAAGGCGATAAAGGTGATCCGGGAGTAGCAGGTCCAGCAGGTCCAGCAGGTCCGGCGGGGCCACAGGGACCTAAAGGGGATACGGGAGCCGCAGGCCCGGCAGGTGCGCAGGGTCCGAAAGGTGATAAAGGCGATCCTGGACCAGGTGCTCAACAGGTCAGTGCGGGGGATATAGGTTCTCTGGTTTATGCCATGTACGAAGGCACAGCAGACTATGGCGACAGTGTTGCAGCCAGCCAGTTGCACCCGTCATCTTCTTATGATGCTGATGTAAGTTTCGACAACTCGGCTGTCACTCTGTCAGGGACATGGCGTTGCCTTGGATATGTAGGGATGTCGACAGGGAAGTCACTGTTTATTCGTATAAAATAAACGAGGAGGAAAAAGTTATGGCAGAGACGGTAACTGGTGTTATTGCCGTTCGTAATGCTGCGTATAACGAAAATGGCGGGATAAACTGCGAGGTGCAGTTTGAAGATGCGGTGAATGAAAAAGGAGAGCAGGTATGGCTGCCGTATACCGCAACGGAAACGGATAATACAGAACACGGAAAAGCCTTGTGGTCGGGGCTGACAGCAGGAACGTACGGAAGTGTGAGTGCCTTTGTTGCCACGGAAGCAGTACTGGAAGCGGCAAAAGCGGCGAAAAGGGAAGAGATTAATATCTGGCGTGATGTGCAGGAGAATATGGAATACGTGATGGAATTCAACGGAAGGAACTGGGATTACGGCAAGAAGACGTTGTCCAGGATAAGCACGACACGCCTGATGGCAGAGAATAACCGTCTTCCGGAAGGTTTTGCCTGGACGGACGGGGATAATAATGTGGTGCCGGTAACGGCGGCTGACATCATTGCGCTGGCAGATGCGACAGAGCAGGCGATGTTTGCGAAGGGAGTGGAGATTAATACACGGCAGTTGCAGATGAAAGCAGAGGTTGAGGCGCTGACAGAGCTGAAGGCGATCCGCAGTTATGTTGTCGGATGGCCTGCTGGCTGAATAAAAAAAACGGGACCACGACCAGTCCCGGAACCATGAGTTTTAGGGTATTAGTTTGTTATCATAGTTAGCGTGCTAAGTATGCCATATCAGGCTGATTAGTGAAGTGATGTTGTTCGCATTTTTTCACGGCGGAGAATATTCAGATTTTTGGAAATCCATATTTTTCCCGTGCGCGATTACATGCTTCATTTACGATGCCATTTTCGCCGGACATTGCGAATTCCCTGCATGTGGACGGGCGGTTTTTGTAAACAGAGCAATATGCGTTTTCACCGGGAGGGGGCCGGTAAGAGCGACTCCTGTACGGGTTGACGTCGTGAAATTGTGCCGGGATTAATTATTCCACCTCGTCTGCCATTCAAATTTTCGGATACCAGATAACCATGCCTTATATCGATATAACCACTATGCGCGGGATGATGCCAGGCGTTATTGCATCTATGCTTCCTGATAATTCTGCTGTACTGGCAGAAAACTGTCATTTTCGCTATGGCGTGATCACGCCTGAACACGAGATGTCAGAGGTTGAGAAAACATTCACAATTAAGCCAAAAACAATTTTTCATTACCGTGACGATTTCTGGTTTGCATGGACGGATGTGGTGGATGTGATCCGCAGTCCGATCGCTCAGGACCCCCACGGGCGTATTTACTACACTGACGGGCGTTTTCCTAAAGTGACGGATGCAACCATTGCCACAAAAGGGGACGGGAATCATCCGACATCATCGTATCGTCTGGGGATCCCCGCGCCGACGACAGCACCTGTCTGTACTGTTCAGCAGGGCGGTGATGTTTCTGACGATAACCCGAATGATGACGAAACCCGGTTTTATACGGAAACCTTTGTCTCAGATTATGGTGAAGAAGGTCCGCCAGGTCCGGCGTCTCTGGAGGTAACACTCCGTACTCCGGGGACTGCGGTACAGCTGACGCTGTCTCCGGTGCCATTGCAGAATGCCAGTATTAAACGCCGCCGGATTTATCGCTCTGCATCAGGTGGAGGGGAGGCGGATTTTTTACTTGTGGCTGAACTGGATGCATCCGTGCTCAGTTACACGGACAAAATACCGGGGAAAAACCTTGGACCTTCTCTGGCGACATGGGATTACCTGCCGCCGCCAGAGAATATGACAGGCCTTTGCCTGATGGCTAATGGTATTGCCGCCGGGTTTGCCGGTAATGAAGTGATGTTTTCGGAAGCGTATCTGCCGTATGCATGGCCGGAAGTGAATCGTCACACGACGGCAGAAGATATTGTGGCTATCTGTCCGCTGGGAACGTCACTGGTGGTGGCGACAAAGGGGGAGCCTTATCTGTTCAGTGGGGTATCACCGTCCACAATTTCTGGCTCCAGAATTCCTTCCATGCAGGCATGCCTGAGCCGAAGAAGTATGGTGGCGATGGAGGGATTCGTACTCTATGCCGGGACAAACGGTCTGGTATCTGTTGATGTAAACGGTAATACAGCACTGGCAACGGAAAAGATTATTTCACCTGAACAGTGGCAGAGTCAGTTTAACCCGGCGTCCATTGTGGCTTATTCCTGGCGTGGTGAGTACATTGCCTGTTACACGAAACCGGATGGTAAGCAGGATGTGTTTGTATTCAGTCCGGTGAACATGGATATCCGTTATCTCAGTACACCGTTTGACTGCGCATGGGTTGATCTCGCGAAAGATATGATGCGCGTGGTGACAGGAGACAAAATGTCAGTGCTTGCCGGGGGCTCTCTGCCCTCCACGATAAGGTGGCATTCAAAAATTTTTTCATTACCTGAAAGAACCTCTTTTTCCTGTATCAGGGTGAAATCTCCGGCGCCTGAGCGGGTGGGGATCACCATTATGGCTGATGATGTTCCTGTGATTAATTTTGCGCCGGGTACGTTTAAGGGAAGTGTGGTGAGACTTCCGGCAGCAACCGGGCAAAACTGGCAGGTGATGGTATCCGGATTCGGGCAGGTGGAACGAATAACCCTGAGTACATCGATGTCGGAGATGCCGGTATGACCAGAAAACCGTGGCGTGCGGGGAAGGATTTATCCACAGTTGTGGAGAACATGGAAATTGGCACCGGGCAGCGTGGTGACGGACGCCACGCATTTGTGACCCGTGAGGAACTGGTTGGTCTTAAACTCGCCCGGCGTCGAACATCGGGTGGTGCCTCATATGCACTGAATCCGGGTATTGAGATTGACAGTACTTTAATGACTGTTGATTTTCCCACAAAACCGCTGAATTTTAAGGCGGCCGGTGGATTTGGCTCGGTTCTTCTTGAATGGGATATGCCTAATTATCGCGGACATTCACTGACTGAAATCTGGCGGGGTACGGAGGATGACCTTGCTGATGCAGTGCTTGTTGCCACGACGCCGGGGCAGGTTTACGGCGATCCGGTTGACCCTGGCTGGTCGGGATTTTACTGGATACGTTTTGTTAACGCGGCAGGAGTGAAAGGTCCATGGAATGCTGAAAAAGGCACTCAGGCACAAACACAGATCGGCGTGAAGGCCATCATTGACCAGATCCGCGATGAGGCTGCAAAGTCGCCGGTTGTGTCCGAGCTGCGTAAAGAAATAAAAAACGCGCAGGGGCAGGCTGTAAAGGATGCTGCAATTAAGACAACCGAAGTTGTGGGGACTCTCAGGGAAGAAACGACAAGAACGATTGGTGGTATTGAAACCCGCATTAGCACACTGGATTCGTCAACCAGTGAATCGCTTAATGAGGTCGACAAGCGCATCACTAAACTGGATAAAGAAGGCGGTGAGGCGTTTCTGGCAATGTGGTCAAAAAAAGCGGGAGTTGATGGTATCACTGCGGGGATCGGGATTGTCGCCGGAAAAGACAGTGAAGGCAGGCCTGTAAGTCAGGTTGCAATTTCTGCGTCGCAGTTGTTTGTCTTTGACCCGAACAACCCGGATAACACCGCCTATCCGTTTGCGGTATCAGGTGGCAAGGTTGTGATCCCGAAAGCGATGATTTATGACGCGGTGATTGAAACACTGGTGTCGCGGAAGGTTGTGGCGGATGAGGTAAAAGCCGGGGTAAGTATCACTTCGCCAGTTATCCGGAGTGCCGTTATTCAGAACGGAAACTTTCAGGTTGATTCTCAGGGTAACCTGAATATTGGAGGCCTTTTCAGTGTTACGTCACAAGGGCAACTGACAATTCGTTACTCTAATCAGAATGTAGGACTGGTGATCCGCAATGATAAAATTGAGGTTTATGATCAGAATGGACGACTGGCTGTTCGCATAGGCAGATTACGCTGATCAGGAGGTGAGTATTGGAATACGGTTTTGCCATTTATAACAGAAATAACGTTAATGTTACGGGCGTGCTTACTCCCATATTTTTCCTGGACAGGTTTACGGCGGAGTCGGGATCAAAAACGTATACGAATAAACCAGAAGGGAAAACATTGCAGGCAGTCTGTTCATTATTTCCGTGGAATAATGTATTTAAGGACCGGAAAGTACCGAAGATAACCATTAATGGCAATACGGTGACGTGGTCAAATCTTGAGCAGGGGATGGGGTCATATATTTATACATTCTGGGGGTGAGTTGTATGTATGGTTTAAGCATTACGAAACCAGATGGCAGCTTGTGGATAAGCCCGGGGTTTACGCCTCAGTGTCTGATCAATAAGGGAACTATTCCGGCGACTGAGAAGGCTTTTTTTAAAACGTCAATTCCGTCAGGAAAAAGTTGTTTTTTCTTTATCAGAACAGAGAATAAGGCCGATGTCATGTACACGCATGAACAGATTGATGGATATCATGCCTTAAGGCTTCATCAAATTGTCAGGGGAACGAATCCTGGTGTTACGACTGTTTATGCTTTTGCGAATATGGTTACTCAACCTTCTGAGTATGGTATCGCCATGTATAACCCGTCGGGTGAGATGATTTACCATGGCGAAATGATGCTGCTTGACGCGAAGTTAATACCAGTTGATATCAAGTTTGAGAAGGACCTTGGATATCCATGCGCAATTATGCCTGCACTGGTTGGATATTATAACTGGAAACGAACACCTTATGACCGACCGATTTACACCACATCCACTGGTGCTACAGGAAATAAAATATATTCCTGTGAGCATTATTCCGGTGGTGCAACATGGGATATCCGAAAGCCGTATATAGATAAAGTTCTGGTTATTAATTCCTCAATATATGATTAGCGTAAGAAAAACTTTAATAGTGTAAAACGAAAGCGTTCCTTTCAGACATCGCATCCTTTAATTCAGAGAAATACTTAAAATGAAAAGTATCATGAAATTTTTTGCGTGTGCAGTTCTGGTGATGAGTTGCTTAACTGCACAGGTAAATGCAGCATCAGGCGATAGTACGGTATCTCTCGGGTTTGCACACATACGCTTCCCCGGGCTGAAGGATTTTGTTAGAGACGCGGGTGTTTATAACCGGGATACGTTCAGGAATGTTGTAAACGTAAACCATTTTAATTCATCAGGTGAATACGAAAATGCTATTGCCCGGGGGCATGACGGCACAGCCAAAAGCCCCCTGGGGATGAGCATCAGGTATCGTTACGAGATAACTGATGAACTGGGTGTTATAGCCTCTTTTACATGGGCGCGCTCCATGACTAATGCGCAGGCATTTATTGATGTTAAGCCTTCCGATCCATCACGAGAGGTAAAAAACCCGGCAGCTTCAGCGAGAACTGATATCAGGGCTAATTACTGGAGTCTACTATCCGGTCCTTCGTGGCGGTTTAACGAATACCTCAGTGTGTATGCAATGGCTGGTATGGGGGTTGCAAAAGTCACCACTGACTTGAAAATTAACGACAATCTTAATCATGGTGCCGGTAGTTTTTCTGAAAGTAACAGCACCAAAAAAACGTCTATTGCATGGTCTGTCGGCGCGCAATTTAACTTCAATGAAAGTGTTACTATGGACGTCACTTATGAAAGCTCAGGCTCTGGCGACTGGAAAACTGATGGTTTATTTGCAGGCATTGGCCTGAAATTCTGAGTAATACCCGACAACATGTCATAACCCGCTGTGATGGCGGGTTTTTTGTTGCCCGTGCAGGGCAAAAATCGTAGATTATGCGCGGGTGCCTTTCGGCTGATGGCTGGAGGGAGAACCTGAAGGCCTGATGTGGAAAGGCCCCGAGTCAAACATTTTGTTTAACCCGAGGCCCTAACCATCATACCTTAAGCAAGTAGAAGGTTAGCGCCTCTCCACTCAGGAGGCAAGCGCTATGTCGCAAAAATCGCTCATCACCGTCACAATTTGTATGACGGTAATCTTCACCATCTGGATGTTACACGGCTCGTTGTGTGAGTTCCGGCTGAATTTGTGGGGAGCGGAGTTTGCGGCGTTCTTACAGTGTAAGCAGTAGGAAAACCGCGACGGGGACGAAAGTCCCCGTCAACTGGTTGCTGAGGTTCAGCCGATATGGCACCCGTTTCTGGTGAGAGAATGGACGACAAAATTCTCCGGTATATGCAGCGTGTTGTGAGAAATTCCCGCAACCCTGAATTTATGAATGAAGTTAAAGACGCCTGCCTTAAAAAGCAGGCGTTTTGCTTTGAGGCACCGGATGGTTTTCTGGTGCTGCGTTCTGTGCTCAGTGACGACGGTATCCCTTATGTTCTGGTGTTGCTGGGTGTGTGTACGGGGAGTGCCGGTGTTGAGCGTTATCTGCCGGAGGTGAAGACATTAACCAGTCTGGCTGGCGGACGCTGGGCTGAATTCCACACGGCAAGGCGGGGATTTATCCGGCTGGGAAAACGTCTGGGCTTTGAGCGAATGCCGGATGATGAGGATGGCTTCATGGTGTTCAGGATAGCGGTCTGACTGCCACTGTATTCATCATCGTGTGTAAACCAACATTGCACTTCACATTCTGACCCTGCCCCGGCAGGGTTTTTTGTTATCTGAGGAGCCATAATGGGCGGAAAAAAAGGCGGTGGTGATACCAAAGTAAAACCAACAGCAGCGCAAATAGCACAGGAAGAGGTGGCCTGGAAAGGGTGGCAGGATTACAAAAATATTCTCCGTCCGGCAGAAGATAACTTCATGGAAAAGGTCGATGACCTTAACAGTGAGCAGCAGTACGACAATATCGCCGGTACAACAAATCTGGGATATCAGAAACAGTTTGGTGAAACGCGAAGGGAGCTTGCGGGTAATCTTGCTCAGTCCGGCGTTGACCCATCCAGTGGTCGTTTTAATGCGGTAATGGATGCAAATCAAAGCGACCAGGTGACCGGGCAGATTGACACGACCACACGGGGGCAGGTATCGCAGGCAGATAAATATATTGCCGGGCTACAGGATGTTGCGGCTCTCGGTTCCGGTCAGAAGGCCGATGCGTTACAGAGTTTTAACTCTCTGGCAGACAGCAGTCTGGCAAAAGCCAAATCAGATGCACAGGCGGCGTTTACAAAACAACAGGGGCGGGCCTCTCTTGTTGGCGCTGGTCTGGGGGCGGTTGGGGCTTATGCAATGCATAAGGCTGGCGGTAGCGGAAGTGGAGGTTCTAAAACGCCAGACACCGGCGCTAACGCTATTCAGAGTCAGGCTCAGAACTGGAGACTGTAATTATGGAGTATGGCAAATACGAAACTCTCGCAAGGGCTGGTTATTCAGGAGCAGACCGCCCACAGGGTGACTGGCAGACGTCAGCAGCGCTGACACGCCAACAATACGACGACTGGCGAACCAGATATTTGCCCCGCGTGGCAAGGCTGGCTGACCTTGGTGAGAACAACAGCCTGATGAATGCACAGCTTGCCCGGGTGGGCGGCCTTGCCACTTCCAGTCTCCGTACAGCGCAGATGGCACAGGATAACCAGATGGCGAGATACGGGGTAAATCGTCCGGATAATCCCAACAGTAACACACTGGGTTTGCGTAATGCTCTGGCAATTGCTGGCGCGAAAAATGGTATCCGTGAAGCAGAGCAGGATCGCCAGATGAACATACTGACGGGGGCTTCTGCACCTGCAAGACAACAACTGAGTGTTGGCGGTCAAATGATGACAGCGTAAGGGGGAAGATATGGGGTACGGCTTACTGGATATTGCGAATCAGTCACGGCGTGAGGCATTACAGGGAATAAGTGACGCAGACCGACGACGTGAAGAAATTGAGGCTGCGAACAAACAGATGGCGGCGCAACAGAAAGCGCAGAACAAGCAGAATATCGGTACGGGCATTGGTACGGGGGCGGCTATTGGCGCATCCGTTGGTGGTCCTGTTGGCGCTGTTGCTGGTGCAGTAATTGGCGGCATTGCTGGTTCTTTGTTTTAAGGAGTGGTGAATGAGCGGATTTGCACAGGGGTTACTTGCCGGATTCAGCACTGTTGACCAGGCAATGACCCGTCGTAAGGAGCTTGGTTTGCGAGAAGCACAGCTTGCTCAGCAACAGAAAAATAACGAGCGCGATTTTGAATTTGCGCAGTCTCAGTTTGAACATAATAAAGACGTTGATCAGCGGAACTTTGATTACAGAGCCAAAGTTGATGACCGCAATTACGCACTGCAGGAAAGGGAGTTTAACGCCAACCAGAATTACCGGAATGCGTCGCTGGGGATGGAACAGCAACGACTCCAGTTGCAGAAATACAACCAGCGACGGCTTGAGTATAACGATATGCTGGCACGTGATCAGTCGGTGATGGTGGCGCTGGGAAAAGCGATTGATGCAGGTGACCATGATGCGGCCTCTCGTCTGTTCGGAAAATTATCGGATGCCAACCCCATTAAAATAATATCAACGGAAGGCTATGCTGCGAAGGCGGGTCAGGCCGTGAACAACCTGCAGAAAATCTTTGATGATAAGCCGGACAGGGCGATCGATTCGCTGAATACCCCGGAAAATCTCGATGTGCTTTCCGGCGTGTTTGCCCCGGAACTACAACAGCGTATTGGCATGCCTGATTCAACCGGGGAAAAAACGATAAAAGAGGCCAGGATTGGCAGTATCGTACCGGCGCAGCAGGAAGGGTACGTACTTATTGGCCTTGATCTCACATACAGCGATGGCTCCACCGCGCATAAACCTGTAACAGAATACGGCAGTGCGCACCCTGATGATCAAACCGTGCTGGCGATACCCGTTGATAAGGCTATCGCTCAGGTCAGGGATCGCAGCAAATTTGCAGAGATATCGAAAAATTATGGTTATTTTATGCCGAAGCAGCAGGGACTTTCTCTGAAAGAGCTTCAGAAGGGGGCCAGCAACGTAGCGGCGGACGCGATTAAGAATGGCGGTAATGCTCAGGCTGCGGTGGATGAATATTATGCTGCGACTGGTTCACAACCGCATCAACAGAAAATTCAGCAACAAAAACTTCAGCAACAGGTTATCAACTGGGCGGGAGATGATCCTGATAAGCTGTCATTTGCCAGAAATGTAGCGGCCCGTCAGCCTGAAATGCTGGAACCTCAGAATCAGAAATTGCTGGAGAACGGGTATGCGAATTTTCTCCGTATTCAAAAGGCCAGGGGGGAACAGGCCAGAGATGAAAGTGCTTCATCTGCATCTCAGTTTATCCGTGGACTGAAACAGAATTACGCCCAGTAATTCACGATATTCCATTAATACCATTTCCTGATGCCCGGCCATTGTGCCGGGTTTTTTTATGGAGTCTGTATGGCCTATTCAGAGGAACAGCGTCCTGAGGCGCAACTCGGTAACCAGAATCGTAACAGCCTGAACATTCAGCAACCCGGCGAAACTGACAGCTATGAAGCATTTTTCTCTGATTCAAATCGCTGGAAGGATAACAGTACGTCGTTCAGCCTGGGCGATGTATTGCCAACAATGGGTAAAGGTTTCGCCCGGTCCGTCCGGGGAACAGGGGAAATGGCCCGTGGACTCGGTGATGCGATGATTCAGAGCCCGGTAAAAACAGGGGCGCGTATTTTAAATGAGTTCAGCCGTATGGGGCTGCCGGGTGTCGCAACTGTGCAGGATATTTTTGCCGGTGGCAGCAGGGGGGCTGATGAGGTCATCGATACCCTGCCTGATGGCAAAAACGCGGTTACAGATACTGTCGGTAAAGGTCTGAAGGTCACCGGTAAGGCTGTCAGTGACGGCGCTAAATCCTCGGATGAATGGCTGACCAGTAAGATGTCTCCGGGTGCTCTGCGTGCGCTGAATACGCCGATGACCGAAGGCTATGATGATTCTGCGGTCTGGGTGGCGAAGGGCGTAAACCTGATTGGTGCCCTTGTACCTGATATGGTTGCTGGCGGTGTGGCTAAAAAGGTGGGTGATGTCACATTGCGAAAAACGCTGACCGCCGGGCTGGAGAAAAAATACATCGCGGCAGGGATGCAGCCGGAAAGAGCCACGGCACTGGCAGCAGAAGCTGTCGATAAAAAAATGCCGGATTTATTCCAGGCGGGCCTGATCACCCATTCCACAGCCAGTGCACAGGGGCAGAGTGCAATGGCGGCAGCAGATGCTGTTCTTAATGCGGATTACTCTGAGCTGGCGCAGTCACCGAAATTTCAGCAGACGTTTTTGTCCATTGACGCCGATCCGCAGCACGCACAGCTTACTGATCGCCAGAAAATGGATCTGGCAAAAGAGCGTGTTGCCGATGAGGTGCGCGCGCAGCTGGCAACAGATCCTGAATTGCTGGCTGTGAATGCCATGGCGGCAAAACTGGGCGATGCTCAGTTGCTTAATCTGGCGATGCGGGGCACGGCGAATACCGTTAAAAGCGGCATTGTCAGAAATGCCACGGAACAGGGGACGATTAATGCGGCGCAGGGTGGCTATTCACGCTATCAGGAAAACACGGCATTGCGTGAGACCGCCGGAATGGATGTGTCACCGTGGGAGGGCGTGGCTGACGCAACGATCGAAGGTGCAGCCCTTGGTGCTGCAATGGGGGCACCATTCGGTGCGGCTGCCGGATATCGTGGAAAACGTCAGGCGGCAGATGAAGCAGCCATGCGTGAGGCTGAAAGCGTTCCTCAGGACGAATCGGCTCCGCAACCCGAACCGGTTGATCCGGTGGCACAGCATCGTGAATCTATGCAGGGGATGAATCGCGAGCAGCTTCTGGAACAGTATGCTGATGCGGATATGGCACATGAGGGAGACACGTCTGCCGTTCATCGCCGGGAAGCCGCCAGCCAGCTGTTGAATGAACTGGATGAACAGGCGAAGCGACAGGCGGTGATGGATGAGCTGAAGGCGAAGCCGCGCCATGAACTGCTTGAGGAATACCGAAAACTCAGCCAGAAGGAAGGGCGTACTGATACTGAAGAGCAGCAGTTACAGGCAATACGTGATGTGCTTCGCCCTCAGCGGGAGGCCAGACCGGAGGCACAGCCACAGCCGGAAAATGCGGATGATGGCGACGGGAGTATTTACCCGACGGTGCGGTTCCGCGATCCGGATGAAGTTCGTATTGAAATTAACGAGAGTGGTGCGTCCAGACCAGCAGAACGCATTGAAAAGGTGCGTCCGGACAACCGTTATTTCACGGATGAAAAAAGTGCTCTGGGGAGCGACGTTTTCCGCAATGCCAGCGCCACCGGCCTGAAACCGTCCGTAGTGAAGAAAGGCGAGAATCAGTATGCCGTTGAAATGGATAATCCTGCGTTCTCTGAAGATGTGGCAACGGAGACCATTAACACTCTGGCTGACGGAGAGCGTATTACTGATGCTGATCCGATGGAACAGCCCGCGTTCATGCGTGACCCGCGATTCCGTGGTTTTACGGGGGATGATACAGAAGTGCAGGCCCGTCTTGCTCGTGGCAACGCGCCGACGGCGGAAGAACTGGTGCGTTCCCAGATGGCTGAAGGTGATGCCGGTCCGACAGCACAGGAGTTAACTGAGCGTCCACGCCTTCCCGCTCCCGGCGATATTCATCCCGGACAGGGATATCCGTTACCAGGAGAAGTAGCGCGTACGCCGGATGAAAATCAGGCCGGACGTGGTGGTCGTTTTACCACAACCGGTGAGGTGAAGGGCCAGAGTTTCCAGAAAGGACGTGCGCAGGCACCGGAAAATGCCGCTGGTCGCCAGGGGGAAATACTGGAGGGCGAAACAGTTCGTCGTGGTCTGCCGTCACCGGATGAGCAGAACGCCACAGCACCAGTGCGTGAAGGTCTTCCTGCACCTGAAAGTCAGCGTGGGGTTGATATGCCACAGCCTGAATCACTCCCTCGTATGGTTCGTGACTCCCTTCCGGAACTGGCACAGCAGGCAGAAGCACGCAGACAGACCGGGGATAATCGCCAGACCATAACCGATGTTCCGGATACTGAGGTGCCGGTGCCGGTAGATAAACCGAGCACTCACCAGCAGGCGCGTGGTGCGAAAATTGAAGACTTTGGCGAGGAGATTAAGGGCGCGGCAAAACACCGTTATGCGCAGCTTGCTGAAGCTATGGGTAAAACGCTGGAGGATGGGGAGTACGCGACACAACCACTGAGCAAACTGTTTCCAAAGCCGGATTATGCCCGTCTGGAAAAAGAAGGTGTGGATAGTGACACGCTGGCAATGATGGCGTTGTATCGCAGTGAAATTCCCACCAGAACAAGCCGTAACATGCAGAAATGGATCAGCATTGTTAAAAGCGGTCGCGAAGCTACTGCCGGTATGCTGGAGGGGAAAATTCCGGCAGCGAAACTGGCTGATATGATGGACAGTAAGCCGGGGTTACGGAGCATGTCGGATACCTGGAAACTGCTCCGTACGCTTTCTGCATTGCAGATTGATAAAGCATCCGGCTATCGTGTCAGGTCCGGTGTTTATTCGTTTGTCGGGGGAAAACGTTACGATCCGCCGCAAATGATGTATTCGCTTCGTGATAGCAAGGGGCGCGACCTCTTTTTCTCGGAAAGCCGGGATGAGTTACTGAAAAAGGCGAAAGCATATTTCGATGAACAAGGCTCCAGAGAAAGGGAAACGCCAGCAACCTCTGCTGATGACAGAATAACCTTTGACGTGTACCGGCATAAGGCCAGTGGCGACATTTTTATCGGTTATGGCAAAAACAGGCAGAAACTGAAGGGCGGTTTTGAGTCTGCCCGTGATGCACATGATTATGTGCGCACACATCGTGATGAGCTGGTTAATCAGGTGAAGGCGCTGCGTGAAGTCTCGCGTGAGGAGCAGCGTAACGCCACCAACCGCGATCGTACCGGACCAGAACGCCGCAAGGGGGATGTTTCGCCGGAGCAGTTCAGTGATGCGTTTGGTTTTCGTGGTGTGCAGTTTGGTAATTATGTGGAAAGTCCGCGTCGTCAGGCTGATTTGAACCGGGCTTATGACTCGCTGCATGACCTGGCTGACGTGCTGAACGTGCCGACAAAAGCGCTTTCTCTGAACGGTCGTCTTGGGCTTGCTTTTGGTGCCCGTGGTAAGGGTAAGGCGGCGGCACACTATGAGCCGGGTGAGGTGGCAATCAACCTGACAAAAGGTAACGGACCGGGGGCGCTGGCCCACGAATGGTTCCATTCACTGGATAATTATTTTGGTCGTTATGATGTTTCCACTGACGGGAAGATCACGTCAGGTGGCGACTATATGACGGAAGCACAGCGTGCCGGGCGCGTATTTAAAGACGGCAGGTATGTTGATGCGGAATATCCGGTACGTCAGGAGGTTTACGACGCGTTTAAAGGCGTGATGAAAGCCATTAACAGCAGTGACATGTTGCGTCGTTCTGAACGCCTGGATGGCGTTCGTTCAAAACCGTACTGGTCAACGGATGTTGAAATGGCGGCGCGAGCCTTTGAGCGTTATGTTCAGGATAAAGCGCGTATGGCTGGCGTGGAGAATGATTATCTGGTCAATATCCGTAAGGCGGATGACCATGGACAGCCGGACACCTACGCTTATCCGACGAATGCAGAACTGGATGGCGGTATTCGTGAGGCATTCGATCACTTGTTCCGAACACTGAAAACCCGTGAGACGGACAAGGGAGTTGCGTTTTATTCCCGTAAGGGCGTGACCCGCACACCTGAAGGCAATCTGATTTCGGATGTTAACCGCAGTGCGGAAGCCAAAGGCAGTCCGGTCCCGCAGGTTGAAGCGGTTGCCCGTGGCGTGATGAGCGGCATTAAGGACAGTGACCTGAAGGTCCGTGTGGTGAAGTCACAGAAAGAGGCTGAAGCGCTGGCGGGTGAATTGTTCGATGGTTACGGCAGGGTGCACGCATTCTATCGTCCGGATAAACGAGAAATTGTCCTGGTGGCGGATAACATCCCTGACGGGCGGACCGTTCGCGAGAAGCTGCGTCACGAGATCATTCACCATGCCATGGAGCATGTTGTCACACCAGCGGAATATCAGACGATTATCAAAACCGTGCTGAAAACCCGCGACAGTGATAACGTCACCATCCGTGAAGCCTGGCGTAAGGTTGATGCTTCCTATGGTAAGGAATCACCGGAAGTACAGGCGGGTGAATTTCTGGCACATATGGCGGAGAAACAGCCGAATAAATTCGTGGCGGCATGGGAGCGTGTTGTTGCCCTGGTCAAAGGGGTACTGCGTCGTACGGGGTTACTGAAGCCGACGGAACTGAACGATATCAGACTTGTTCGCGAAACTATTCGCACGTTAGGCCTGCGTGTGCGGGAAGGTTACACGCCGCGTGAGGATGGCGCGGGCGCATCGTCTCAGTACTCCCGTAGTGGTAAACCTGATCCGTTCAAAGTGCCGGAAGGTGAGGGCGAGCGTTATCGTGATGACCTTGCCAGAATGATGAAGTCGTTACGTTCTGGTGCAATGACTGCAAACATCGGGCGTACGCCGCCGGTATTGCGCCACCTTGGCGCACCAGATTTGCCGCTGGTTATCTCCCGCGACACTGTGCGGAAGGCAACCAATGGAGTGAAACATGTGGTGCCAATGGATGTTATCGAGAGACTTCCTGAGCTGATGCACGATCCGGATGCAATTTACCGTTCCGCGACAGAAAGAAATGCGGTTGTGATGCTGCTTGATGCCGTGGATAAAAATGGTGATCCGGTGGTGTCGGCAGTGCACATGAAGGCAACAGATAAACGAATAGAAATTAACAAGGTGGCTTCTGTATATGGAACAAAAGGGGGGATGAACAAAGCTAATAGCCTGGATAAAGCAGGTTTGACGCTTTACCGGAAGGAAAAATTAAGCCGCGATAACCCTCAGTACAGTGGGCTTCAATTGCCCAAAGAGGAGCGTTCTTATCGCGGCTCTGTAGATAAAATACTCTATCCTGAAGATATTCGCAATGGGCCGTATTACTCCCGTACCAGCAGTCTGACACCGGAAGAGACAATTGCATCGCGTTTTGTGCGTCAGATGCAGGATAAATTCCAGGTGCTGAAAGCTGTTCAGGAGAACATCCGTAAAACTGGCGGAAAAATAGACGACAGTAACAACGCTTATATGGCGGAAGAACTCTTCCACGGGAAGGCGGAAAACGACCTGAACGTGATGAAGGAGCGCTACGTTCAGCCACTGGCTAAATTACTGGCGGACTACAAAATTGCGCAGGCCGATCTGGATGAGTACCTCTACGCCCGTCACGCGCCGGAACGTAACGCGCATATCGCGAAAATCAACCCGAAAATGCCGGACGGCGGTTCGGGGATGACCAACGCGGAAGCGGCGGAAATCATGCAGCGTGTACGTAACAGTGGCAAACAGGCACAGTATGACCGTCTGGCAGGGATTATTGACGATATGCTGGCCCGTCGCCGTGAGCTTATCCGTCAGGCCGGACTTGAAGAGAACGGTGTGGTGGATGCCTGGCAGAACGCCTACCGTTACTACGTTCCCCTGAAAGGTCAGGATGTTGACGGTGTGGTGTCACTGCCCCGTACAGGTAAGGGCTTCACCATCGGCGGACGTGAAAGCAGGCAGGCCATGGGGCGTGCATCCCGGGCACAGTCTCCGTCCACTCAGGCGATACAGGACCTGAGCGAATCGCTGATCCGCCATCGCAAAAACGAAGTGGGTAACGCCTTCCTGAAACTGGTGCAGGATAATCCCGACAAGGATTACTGGCAGGTATTCACCGATGACAGACCGGATACCATGCGGACGATTGCAGAGCGCAAGGACCAGGAAACTGGTGAAACCATTCGCGAAGCTGTCGAACGCCCTGTACCGATGGCAATGATGGCAGACCGGTACTTCACCACCAAAAAGAACGGCAAAACGTACTACATCAAACTCCATGATCCGCGCCTGATGCGTGCGATGAAGAATATGGGACCGGAAACCAGTAACGCCGTAATCCGCACGCTGGGGAAAGTTAACCGCTTCCTGGCAACGGTGAACACGTCGTATAACCCGGAATTCCTGGTCAGTAACTTCATCCGTGACGTGCAGACGGCGGTGATGAACCTGAAGGCGGAGCAGGGAAGGAGCGACGGTAAACTGAAAGGGCTGGATAACTTATCCGCCCTGGCTGTGGTGAAAGACAGCCGTTCTGCCATGTCAGCCGTATACGCCAGTCTGCGTGGTAAAACCCTCACGGGAAAAGGTGCACAGTGGCAGAAGGTGTGGAAAGAGTTTGTTGAGGACGGAGGGAAAACCGGCTGGTTTAACATGGGTGACCTTGAAGGCCAGCAGAAGGAAATGGATCGCCTTGTCTCACTGGCGAAGGGGGGATGGAAAGGCCAGAGTATCGGTGCATGGAATTCGTTCCTTAACCTTGTCGAGGATGCCAACGGTGCGGTTGAAAACGCTCTGCGTCTTTCTGCCTATAAGCACGCCCGTGATACCGGTTTGTCACGCCAGCAGGCGGCGTCTCTTGCCAAAAACATGACGGTGAACTTTAACCGTCGTGGTGAGCAGGGGGCGCTGATGAATTCGCTGTACATGTTCGCCAACGCCAGCATTCAGGGAACGGCAAATCTGGTGAGAACGCTCGGACATCTTAATGGTGAGGGACCTTTACTGGAGCGCCTTCGCTGGAAGAATCTGAATGTTCCGCAGAAAATCGCGCTTGCCGCTGTGGGAGCAGGTTATCTGCTTGGCTCGCTTAACCGCAGCGTGGCGGGTGAGGATGATGACGGGGTTAACTGGTATGACAAGGTGCCGTCTCATGTGAAAGAGCGTAACCTCGTCATTATGAAATCGGTGTTCGGGGGCAAGGCCGGAGAGTACTGGAGTATTCCTCTGCCTTACGGGTACAACGTTTTCTTCCTGCTCGGGCATACTGCTGAAGGTGTGGCGGCGGGTGACCTGACGGCGTCCCGTGCTGCCGGTAATGTTGTTGGTGGTGTGCTTGGTGCATTCAGCCCGATTGGCAGTGAGACGTCGGAAACACTGTCCGGGGCATTGCTGAAAAATGCAGCGCCGACCATTCTGCGTCCGTTTGCGAACCTTGCCATGAATGAAAACTTCATGGGGGCGCAGATTTACCAGGAGAACATGCCGTTTGGTACACCAAAACCTGACAGCCAGCTGGGAAGACGTTCAACGCCAGAAGCGTACAAGGCGTTTGCATCCTGGCTGAATGCGTTCTCTGGTGGCAGCCAGTACCGTCCCGGCGCGGTGGATATCACACCGGAATCGCTGAAATACTGGGTGGACTATATCTCCGGAGGGACAGGGCGCTTCATTTCCAAAACCACGGATGCGGCGGTGAAATCGCTGAATGGTATTGATATACCGGAGCAGCAGGTGCCTTTCCTGGGGAAAATTTCGGGAGAGGTGATGCCGTATGCTGACCAGCAGAAGATGTATGACCGGATGACGGAGGTTGTGCAGTACCACGCAGAGCTGAAGAGCCTGAGGGGTTCCGAAAGAACGGCATTCATTGACGAGAACAACGGAAAATTGTCGATGAACGGGCTTATGCAGGATACCCGGAAGAGACTGAAGGATTTGCGTAAACAGCGTGATGCCATTTATGCCGACAGTACTCTCAGTCTGGCGCAACAGTCGGCGATGGTGAAATCGGTTGAGCGGGATATGAAGATTGCCGTGGATCGGTTTAACCGCGAGTACAACAAAAAAGTGGGGGTGGAGTAAGAGAAATTGCCCCGTACTGAAGTGCGGGGCATTCTTAACATAATGTGTACATAAGTGAGTACTGTTGTGATGGATGTTTTGGTATTTAATGCATTTAAATCAATGGATTGATATTTATGTTCATTATATCCATTTAACTAAGAGGACAATGCGGCATGAGTATACCCGCTAATGCTCAGCGGGGTAAGTACACTGCCGCTCGATTGCTTAAACCCTCGCCATTTATGCCGGGTTTTTATCATTTTTCTTAATGTTTTCCGCACGTTCTGCTTTTTGTCGTGCTTCTGCTTTGCGCTTGTTGCTCATGTCGTTACGGATCTGTGCATGACTCATTAACGCGAAGATAAAGGTGCCGCCGCAGATGTTTCCTGCCAGAGTAGGTAACGCGAAGGGCCAGATGAAATCGCTCCAGTGCAGCGTGCCGTTAAATACCAGATAGAGGATTTCTACAGAACCGACAACGATGTGGGTGGTGTCTCCGAGGGCGATAAGCCAGGTCATTAATATAATCACTACAATCTTTGCCGCACCCGCTGCAGGAAACATCCATACCATAGTGGCGATCAGCCAGCCGGAAATGATCGCGTTGGCAAACATCTCACTGGGGGTGTTCTTCATCACATCCATGCCGATTTTTACAAATGCATCGCGAGTTTCTTCATTAAAGATAGGCATATATTCAAATGCCCACGCCGCAATACCTGTCCCGAGAATATTCCCCAGCAGCACGACGCCCCATAACCGCATAAGTAAGCCGACGTTACTCATTGTCGGTTTTTGCATGACGGGTAGTACCGCAGTCACGGTGTTTTCGGTAAATAATTGTTGGCGGGCCATAATGACGATAATAAAGCCAAAGGTATAACCGAGATTCTCCAGCAAGAAACTGCCCGGCACGCCTTCCAGTTCGACATGAAATATCCCTTTTGCCAGTAGTGAAGCGCCCATCGACAGACCCGCCGCAATGGCTGACCACAGTAGCGCCATTGCGTCGCGTTCCAGCTCTTTTTCACCATCCTGGCGGATATGTTCATGAATTGCCATCGCCCGGGAGGGGAGTCGGTCTTCATCTATTTCTATTTTTTTGCCGCGTTCTTTTTCTTCGCTCTCAACTTCAATTTCGTCGCTGTGTTGATCAATTTTGTCGTTGTCCATGGTCTCTTCTCTTGAATTAGCACGTATAGCTAAAGCGTAGCGGCTTTTTTGCTCGCAACTGGCGGGAGTTACTCTGAAAATGTAGAAAAGGCTGTGTTTGCCTTTTTCTGTTTCTATAGAATCAAGTAGCCTACAGGGCGTCGATTACCAGGCTATGATCAAATCAGCAAATCAGGGCGTCTGGACATCAGTTGACGTGCTGTTACAATCGCCCACACCTAAACAGGCGGATACGGTATCGTTCCGTCATGGATGGCAAACTGCATAAGCCATAAAAAAAACAGGGAGACATTTATGAAGCTTCGCCTGTCGGCGCTTGCTCTTGGAACTACGCTTCTGGTGGGGTGTGCGAGTTCCGGTACAGATCAGCAAGGGCGTTCTGACCCATTAGAAGGGTTCAACCGCACCATGTACAACTTCAACTTCAATGTATTAGACCCGTATATTGTTCGACCGGTCGCAGTCGCCTGGCGTGATTATGTTCCGCAACCGGCGCGTAACGGTTTGAGCAACTTTACCGGCAACCTTGAAGAACCTGCGGTGATGGTTAACTACTTCTTGCAGGGCGACCCTTATCAGGGGATGGTCCACTTTACCCGCTTTTTCCTGAACACTATTTTGGGGATGGGCGGCTTTATTGATGTTGCGGGGATGGCGAACCCGAAACTGCAACGGACTGAACCTCACCGCTTCGGTAGTACGCTTGGTCATTATGGCGTGGGGTATGGGCCGTACGTACAATTACCGTTCTACGGAAGCTTCACGCTGCGTGATGACGGCGGTGATATGGCGGATGGTCTTTACCCGGTACTTTCCTGGCTGACCTGGCCGATGTCCGTGGGTAAATGGACGCTTGAAGGTATCGAAACCCGTGCGCAACTGCTGGATTCCGACGGCCTGCTGCGTCAGTCGTCCGACCCATACATTATGGTGCGCGAAGCGTACTTCCAGCGTCATGATTTCATCGCCAATGGCGGCGAACTCAAACCGCAGGAAAACCCGAACGCGCAAGCGATTCAGGATGAGTTAAAAGATATCGATTCTGAATAAGAAACAAATAAAAAGGTGAGTCGCAAAACTCACCTTTTTTGTTGTTATCCCTCAATTACCACAAGTAAAAGGAGACAAACCGACAATGACCCGGACGAATTATGTAAAAATACTGATGTTCGTCACTGACTGTTTCCGATATTCAGACGTTGAAAAATCAAAAAACTGGACAAATAATTTTAATTATCATCAAAATTAACACCCAACGCAGAGAGTTGTTTAATTTCACTTTGATATTTCATCTGGCGATTTTGAAGTCTTTTTTCAACTTTATCTTCGATTTCCTTAAACTGTTTATATTCATTTTGAGAGTTGTCAACGTCAACTTCGTTAGCGAATAAAGTAGAAATTATTTCTTTTACATTATCGCGTCTAAATTTTGCATCGTCCACTTGAAAATTGTATCTTATTGCTCGACCTAAACGTTTAAAAACTTCGTTAGGTTCTCTCAGTCTTTCCCCGTTGAGCTCGTTTACAACCTGATGATCGGAACCTGTTGCAAATGACTCTGCCATGATAGCTTTACTGCTTTCAAACCACGCTGAAGCTTTCCTGGCGTTTTCACTACAATATTGGGTGAGACTATCACCATTAATACGAATTCCTCTTTGAATGTGGTAGTCGTCCTGATCGTAGTAACCGAGAGATAAGTAATCATTTCCGTTTTTATTTTTAATTACAATAGCGAGAGAGTCGCCTTTTTTATCTTTACCGTACCAGGTAAATAAGTCCGTTGGTTCGCTTTTCCCGCTCTCATCAAATTTCGTTACCGTATGTCTGAGTTTGTGCGATATTTTATCGAAGATAAAACCAGGATTTCCATCATATATTTCTTTTATTGCGCTGAAGATCATTTCCTTGTTATGGATATCATGAGTATTCTCTACTACATTTTTACTGATGATGGTTTGACCGACTTTTTTGTTTTCATCGTTCGCAGGTGATTTTGTTGGTTCTTGATTATGAATACCAATAATACCATCATCAGTATATTCAGCATTATTTATATCATCATGAGTCTTCTCAACTATGTTGTCATTAATGATAGTACGGACGAGTTCTTTGTCTTTATAGTTCGCAGATAATTTTATTGGTTCTTGGTTGTTGATACCAATAGTAATATAGTCTGTATCATTGGAGCCAATATCAATATAAGTAACTGAGGAATTATTGATAATTATTCTATCAAGTTCACCGGTTCCTCGTATGGCATTTTTTATAAGCTCAAGTAGATGTTTAATACAGGTACTTATTCCTTCCTTGCCATTAAAAAGGTTTTTGAACTCTTGTACTAATCCATTAACTTCATTATTGTTATTTTCATTGGTGGATTCTGTGTAAGTAGGGCAGGTATTGTTGATTGAAACAGCTGGTAGCATGATTTTATTCCACGTTGATTGATTTGTTGCAAATATATATTACCTAATAAAATAGACTATCAAAAAACGCTCATTTATTTAGAACCTATCTTTAATTTGAGTGTATGAGCGCATAATAGCCAGGGTGGTTTGAGTATCCTGGAAATTCAGAAAAGTAAACTCATTGAGAAGGACGAGCAGAATGCCTGATAATCTGTCTTTCCCTTCAGGCCTGTTTGTGGATAACGCTTACAGATTTGCAAGGGCAAGCTGACATCAGGCTGTTTGCAAAATTGTCTTATCTCAGGAGGCAAGCAATGAGGAAACAACTTTCGGTGAAGAGAGGGAGTTAAAGCCACCTGCTATGCAGGTGACTTTAACCCGGTAAACGCGTTATCAGAATGCGTAGTTAAAGTTCGTCCCGAACAGCCAGGCTTTACCTTCAGACTCGAACTGATATGGCCCTTCGTTAATTTTCACGCTCTGGCCGTGCATATAAGAAACACCAACGTCGACTGAAGCATCTTTATTAAATGCGTAAGTCGTACCTGCACTCAGCCAGAAACGGTCCTGGTCCGGAATGGAGATAGAACGATTCTGTGCCGGAACTGGGCTGTCATCGAAGGCGATACCGGTACGGAAGGTCCAGTTATCATCGTAGTAATAAGTGGTACCCAACGCGATGCGGTAAGCATCTTTAAAGCCTTCATGTTTCTGGAACAGCGTGTCGCCACTCGTTGATGTCGCTTTCAGTTGCTGGAACTGACTCCAGCTGGTGTAAGCCAGGCTATAGTGAATTGCCCACTGCGGATCAACACGGTTATAACCCGACACTTCCCACATTTCAGGCAGGTTCAGCGTCAGATAACCCGACTGCGTTGCGCCACCTGTCGCGGTAGGAATTGGCAAACCGTAGTTATTAAAAGCCGGGTTAAGATCGCTGCTGTAGTTACCCTTGAAGTCAATTTTCACTTCAGAGCGGTAGGTCAATGCGTAGCGGTTGTTTTTATCCAGTTCGTACAGGATCCCGGCGTTCCAGCCAAAGCCCCACTGGTTACCGTTCAGGTGAGCGATTTTGGTATTACTGTCGATGCCGTTGGCGGTAGCTGCTAATGCTTGCCCCTGAGGAGTCTGCCAAGCAGGAGATTGCTTAATCTGACCAGCCACCAGTTGCCCCAGATCGCCTGCAAAACGTTCAATTTTCGCACGAGCGTAGACGGCGTTGAAACCGAGACCAAAGCTCCATGCATTATTTAAGCGATACGCACCGCTTAAGTTCAGGTTCATGGTTTCAAGGTCGGTGGTACCACCGACAGAACCGCCTGCATAAGTATCGTTAAACTCTGTTGCCAGGCCATAGTTAGAGGTAATAGAAGCCCCCCAACCAAATTGGTCGTTAATCGGTGCAACAAAGTGCATGTTCGGAACCCATGCCGTAGGCGCGATATTATCGGCTTTCAGGCTACGACCAGACGGAGACGTTCCGCTGATATTTACGTCCGGATCTATATAAACCGCACCCGCAGAAAATGTCGGGCGGTCAAACATGGTAATCAACGCGGGGTTACGGCTGACGTTACCTGCATCATCGGCAATAGCGCCTTCCCCTGAATAAGCCCGGCCCAGGCCAGAGGAAGAAAATTCGTTTAACTGAAAGCCTGCCGACCAGGCCTGGGTGGAGATAAGTGCCACTGCGACTGCGATAGCAGACTTTGTAAACAGGGTTTTCTGGCTCATGACCATAACCTCAATGATTTATTTTTATACAAACTATGTTACGTACTGTAACAGGAGCGCGAAGTGTAGGGTCTGAGGTACATCTTAGAAATCAGACCAGTGGCGAGAGTATAGGTCGGACCAGATGGAATGTTGCAAGTATGTTTCTATATTTTTTCAAATATGATCTAAGAAACGCGATCCAGCTGGCAAAATTTGGAGGTGGCGCACTCATGGATTCGGGTGAATTTTGTTTTAGATCATTTTTAAGTGTGATTTCGGTCACTTATCCGATTTTGCAGAATTAACAACTGGAGCAGTACTTTCCGGAAGCGTAAAATATCCCCAACGTTTATCTGGCACCTTAGGTGCACATACAGAGGAAATCAACGATGAGTAAATGTAGTGCTGATGAAACCCCGGTTTGCTGCTGTATGGATGTTGGCACCATTATGGACAACTCCGACTGCACCGCGTCTTACAGCCGCGTGTTTGCAAACCGCGCAGAAGCAGAACAAACGCTGGCGGCGCTGACTGAAAAAGCCCGTAGCGTGGAATCCGAACCTTGCAAAATCACCCCGACTTTCACTGAAGAGTCTGACGGTGTGCGCCTGGATATCGATTTCACTTTTGCCTGCGAAGCTGAAATGTTGATCTTCCAGCTGGGTCTGCGTTAATTCCTCTCGGGTATATACGCCCCTGTCAGTTCCTGGCGGGGGCGTTTTTATTTTCTCTTCCTCTTTTCTCTCTGTGTCATAGCTCCCACTTTCCTTTTTCTCCACTTGGCTAAATGTAAAAAAATGGTTAAGACTATGATCAGGTCAGACCACTTTATTTATTTTTTTACAGGGGAGTGTTATGGGTCAGGTTTTACCGCTGATTACCCGCCAGGGCGATCGTATCGCCATTGTTAGCGGCTTACGTACGCCTTTTGCCCGTCAGGCGACGGCTTTTCATGGCATTCCCGCTGTTGATTTGGGGAAGATGGTCGTAGGCGAATTGCTGGCACGCAGCGAGATCCCCGCCGAAGTGATTGAACAACTGGTTTTTGGTCAGGTCGTACAAATGCCTGAAGCCCCCAACATTGCGCGTGAAATTGTTCTTGGCACCGGAATGAATGTCCATACCGATGCTTACAGCGTCAGCCGCGCTTGTGCTACCAGTTTTCAGGCGGTTGCAAACGTCGCCGAAAGCCTGATGGCGGGAACTATTCGTGCGGGGATTGCCGGCGGGGCAGATTCCTCTTCCGTATTGCCCATTGGTGTTAGTAAAAAACTGGCGCGCGTGTTGGTGGATGTCAACAAAGCCCGCACGATGAGCCAACGACTGAAACTTTTTTCTCGCCTGCGTTTGCGTGACTTAATGCCCGTACCGCCTGCGGTGGCGGAGTATTCCACAGGCTTGCGGATGGGCGACACCGCCGAACAAATGGCGAAAACCTACGGTATTACTCGCGAACAGCAAGATGCGCTGGCGCACCGTTCACATCAGCGTGCTGCTCAGGCATGGTCAGAAGGTAAACTCAAAGAAGAGGTAATGACCGCCTACGTTCCTCCTTATAAACAACCGCTCGCGGAAGACAACAATATTCGCGGCAATTCCACGCTTGCTGATTACGCAAAGCTGCGTCCGGCGTTTGATCGCAAACACGGGACGGTAACGGCAGCAAACAGTACGCCGCTGACCGATGGCGCAGCGGCGGTGATCCTGATGACTGAATCACGGGCGAAAGAATTGGGCCTGGTGCCGCTGGGATATCTGCGTAGCTA
This sequence comes from Escherichia sp. KS167_9B, assembly GCF_030295215.1. Classification (NCBI taxonomy): domain Bacteria; kingdom Pseudomonadati; phylum Pseudomonadota; class Gammaproteobacteria; order Enterobacterales; family Enterobacteriaceae; genus Escherichia; species Escherichia sp. KS167_9B. Next base: position 2,805,270 of record NZ_AP025754.1, on the reverse strand, counting down.
CGCATTTACCGCTATTGATGTCTGGCAGGACATGTTGCTCGGCCCGGCCTGGTCAACGCCGCTGGCGCTGGAACGCGCTGGATTGACGATGGCCGATCTGACATTGATTGACATGCACGAAGCCTTTGCCGCCCAGACGCTGGCTAATATTCAGTTGCTTGGCAGCGAACGTTTTGCGCGCGACGTACTGGGGCGTTCCCATGCTACTGGTGAAGTGGACGATAGTAAGTTTAACGTGCTTGGTGGTTCCATTGCGTACGGGCATCCCTTCGCAGCGACTGGAGCGCGGATGATTACCCAGACATTGCATGAGCTTCGCCGTCGCGGCGGTGGATTTGGTTTAGTGACCGCCTGTGCTGCGGGTGGGCTTGGTGCGGCAATGGTTCTGGAGGCGGAATAATGGAAATGGCATCAGCTTTTACTCTTAATGTTCGTCTGGACAACATTGCAGTCATCACCATCGACGTTCCCGGTGAGAAAATGAATACCCTGAAGGCGGAGTTTGCCTCGCAGGTGCGCACCATTATTAAGCAACTTCGCGAAAACAAAGAATTACGTGGAGTTGTATTTATCTCAGCGAAACCGGACAACTTTATCGCCGGAGCAGACATCAACATGATCGGCAACTGCAAAACGGCGCAAGAAGCGGAAGAGCTGGCGCGGCAGGGGCAACAGTTAATGGCGGAGATTCATGCTCTGCCTGTTCCGGTTATCGCGGCTATTCATGGCGCTTGCCTGGGGGGCGGGCTGGAACTGGCACTGGCGTGTCATGACCGCGTCTGCAGTGACGATCCTAAAACGGTGCTTGGCTTGCCGGAAGTTCAGCTTGGATTATTGCCAGGTTCAGGCGGTACTCAGCGTTTGCCGCGCCTCATTGGCGTCAGCACCGCGCTGGAGATGATCCTCACAGGCAAGCAACTACGGGCAAAGCAGGCTTTAAAACTGGGGCTGGTGGATGATGTCGTTCCGCACTCTATTTTACTGGAATCCGCCGTTGAGTTGGCAAAGCAGGATCGACTATCTTCCCGCCCGCTACCTGTACGCGAGCGCATTCTGGCGGGGCCGCTAGGTCGTGCACTGTTGTTCAAAATGGTCGGCAAGAAAACAGAGCAGAAAACTCAGGGGAACTATCCGGCGACAAAACGCATTCTTGAAGTCATCGAAACCGGATTAGCGCAAGGCACCAGTAGCGGCTATGACGCGGAAGCCCGTGCCTTTGGTGAACTGGCGATGACACCACAATCGCAGGCTCTGCGTAGTATCTTTTTTGCCAGTACCGAAGTGAAGAAAGATCCGGGCAGTGATGCTCCGCCCGCGCCGTTAAATAGCGTAGGGATTTTAGGTGGTGGCTTGATGGGGGGCGGTATTGCTTATGTTACTGCTTGTAAAGCGGGCTTGCCGGTCAGAATTAAAGATATCAACCCGCAGGGCATAAATCATGCATTGAAGTACAGCTGGGATCAGTTGGAGGGCAAAGTGCGCCGCCGACATCTCAAAGCCAGCGAACGTGACAAACAGCTGGCATTAATTTCGGGAACAACGGATTATCGCGGCTTTGCCCATCGTGACTTAATTATTGAAGCGGTGTTTGAAAATCTCGAATTAAAACAAAAGATGGTGGCGGAAGTAGAGGAAAATTGCGCCACTCATACCATCTTCGCTTCGAATACGTCATCTTTACCAATTAGTGATATTGCCGCTCACGCCTCGCGACCGGAGCTGGTTATCGGTCTTCATTTCTTCAGCCCGGTAGAAAAAATGCCGCTGGTGGAGATCATTCCTCATACGGGGACCTCGGCGCAAACCATCGCTACAACGGTAAAACTGGCGAAAAAACAGGGAAAAACACCAATTGTTGTGCGTGACAAAGCCGGGTTTTATGTCAATCGCATTTTAGCGCCTTACATCAATGAAGCTATCCGCATGTTGACTGAAGGTGAACGGGTTGAGCATATCGATGCCGCACTGGTCAAGTTTGGTTTTCCGGTGGGACCAATCCAACTTTTGGATGAGGTAGGAATCGACACCGGGACTAAAATTATTCCTGTACTGGAAGCCGCTTATGGAGAACGTTTTAGCGCGCCTGCAAATGTTGTTTCTTCAATTTTGAATGATGATCGCAAAGGCAGAAAAAATGGTCGGGGTTTCTATCTTTATGGGCCGAAAGGGCGTAAAAGCAAAAAACAGGTCGATCCTGCTATTTATCCGCTGATTGGCGCGCAAGGGCAGGGGCGACTCTCCGCACCGCAGGTTGCTGAACGGTGTGTGATGATGATGCTGAATGAAGCTGTACGTTGTCTGGACGAGCAGGTTATCCGTAGCGTGCGTGACGGGGATATCGGCGCGGTATTTGGAATTGGGTTTCCGCCGTTTCTCGGTGGCCCATTTCGCTATATCGACGCTCTCGGTGCGGCAGAAGTGGTTGCAATAATGCAACGTCTGACCGCGCGGTACGGTTCTCGTTTTACCCCTTGCGATCGTTTAGTTGAGATGAGCGAACGTGGGGAAAGTTTTTGGAAAACAACTGCAACTGACCTGCAATAAGAAGGTCAAAGTTATATGAATCCGCGCTGAATGGCGGAGCGTTGGTCAAAATGTAAACGCATATTGACTATACTTACGCCATTGAGGTAAAAAACAGCGTTTCATTCGGTGAATGGATAAGGCACAATGCCGGCCACCGTCGTGTTTCTCTGGTTTCAGATGAAACACGACGGGCGAATCTGGTTAACAAAAGCGGTGCAATATGCAAGTTTTTATCATGCGTCACGGCGACGCAGCCCTCGATGCCGCCAGTGATTCGGTTCGTCCTCTGACCACTAATGGTTGTGACGAATCTCGCCTGATGGCGAACTGGCTGAAAGGTCAAAAAGTGGAAATCGAACGTGTTCTGGTGAGCCCGTTCCTGCGAGCCGAGCAAACACTGGAAGAAGTGGCGGATTGTATGGACCTGCCTTCCAGCGTAGAAGTTCTGCCTGAGCTAACGCCCTGTGGCGATGTTGGTCTGGTCAGTGCGTATCTCCAGGCACTGACCAACGAAGGTGTCGAATCGGTACTGGTTATCTCCCACTTACCATTAGTCGGGTATCTGGTTGCCGAGTTATGTCCGGGCGAAACGCCGCCTATGTTTACCACTTCAGCGATTGCCAGCGTAACACTTGATGAAAGTGGAAACGGCCAATTCAACTGGCAGATGAGCCCGTGTAATCTGAAGATGGCAAAAGCAATTTAAAAGCTCATATGCCCGGTTGCGTACGCGTATACCGGGCAAATTTTTTCTGTCCTAATTGTGAATATATTTTACATATCACGAATTTTATTATCTTTCTTGTTATTGAATATTGTAATAACACAGTGGAATAATGGTTTTGTATCTTGAATATAAATTAATTAATTTAATCAAGAATGAATCTTAGCAATAAATAAATGCAAAATCATTATAAATTCTTTTAGTGGTTTTTATATCCAATTCATTCATATTAGTTATGAAATTTTTCTTTTTTTTGATGGCGCGCATGTATTTTTATTGAAAATCGAGAGGGATATTCTGGTTGTGTATTGATTAATTAAATCTACATAAGTGTTTAAGCATTACTACATTGATTGTTCTTAAAGATAAGACCAACATAACGACACACCAGAGAATATCTGTTTACATTCTATGATTATTTGGGACATATGATGTTCAATGGTTAACTAAAAGCGTCAGACATAATATATACAATAATATTATGTCAGTTGCTTGTATTATACATTTTAATGATTTAAGGACAAATAATGAGTAAGTTTGCCAAAACAGCCATTGCTGCCGCAATGGTGATGGGCGCAGTTGTCTCCGCGTCAGCATTTGCTGCAGGCAACAACGGTACTGCACGTTTCTACGGCACCATTGAAGACTCCCCGTGCTCTATCGTTCCAGACGATCACAAACTGGAAGTGGATTTAGGTAACATCGGTGCCGAAGTACTGAAAAACAACGGGACCACCACGCCGAAAGATTTTCAGATTCGTTTGCAGGACTGCGTATTTGATACCCAAACGAACATGGAAACGACGTTCACCGGTAACGTTTCTACGGGAAACGAGAATTACTACACCATTTTTAATACCGATACAGGTGCTGCGTTTAACAATGTAAGCCTGGCGATTGGTGATAAGCAAGGTACTTCCTATAAAAGCGGTGCTGGCATTAAACAGGCGATCGTAAATGACTCAGCAACCAATAAAGGCAAACCTAAACAGACTCTGAACTTCAAAGCCTGGTTAGTCGGTGCGACGGGTACGCCTGACCTGGGTGGTTTTGAAGCGAATACCACTTTCCAGATTACCTATCTCTAAGGTAATTCACCCCCATAGCATCTCGCTATGGGGGATTTTGGCGAGTTTTTGGACTTATTATAATAATCACGGATGAATACGTGTATGCCTGACCATTCCCTTTTCCGCTTACGGGCGCTTCCCTGGTGCGTTGCCGTGGCCATCTCTGGATGCCATATCAATGCCTGGGCTGATGAAGATATTCAGTTTGATTCCCGTTTTCTGGAATTAAAAGGCGACACGAAAATCGATTTAAAACGCTTTTCAAGCCAGGGTTATGTTGAACCGGGTAAATACAGTTTACAGGTTGAGGTGAATAAACAGCCATTACCCGGTGAATATGATATTTACTGGTATGCAACAGAAAATGATGCCAATAAGACTTACGCCTGCCTGTCGCCAGACCTGGTGGCACTGCTTGGTTTCAAAGAAGACATTGCGAAAAATTTGCAATGGGTTCACGACGGTAAATGCCTCAAGCCAGGCCAATTTGACGGTCTGGAAATGCGCGCTGACTTAAGCCAGTCCGCACTCCTTATCAGTTTGCCGCAGGCTTATCTTGAATACAGCGATGTCGACTGGGACCCTCCCTCGCGCTGGGATGATGGCATCTCAGGTTTAATTGCCGATTACAGCATCAATGCCCAAACCCGACACGAAGAAAATGGCGGTGATGACAGCAACGATATCAGTGGCAACGGTACGGTTGGCGTTAACCTCGGGCCGTGGCGCTTGCGAGCCGACTGGCAGAGCGATTATCAGCATACCCGCAGTAATGATGAAGAGACGGAAGACAGCACCGAAAGAAACTGGGACTGGAGCCGTTACTATGCCTGGCGCGCGTTACCGAGCCTGAAAGCCAAACTGGCACTCGGTGAAGATTACCTCGATTCCGATATTTTCGATGGCTTTAACTACATCGGCGGTAGTATAAGTACTGACGATCAAATGCTGCCGCCGAACCTGCGCGGCTATGCCCCGGATATTTCCGGCGTGGCCCATACGGCGGCGAAAGTCACCGTTAGCCAGGCCGGGCGCGTAATCTATGAAACCCAGGTGCCAGCCGGGCCATTCCGTATCCAGGATCTCGCCGATTTTAGCTCTGGTACGCTGCATGTGCGCATTGAAGAGGTGAACGGTCAGGTGCAGGAGTATGACATCAGCACTGCCTCCATGCCGTTCCTGACTCGCCCGGGCCAGGTGCGCTACAAAATTATGATGGGGCGACCATAGGAGTGGGGGCACCATGTGCAAGGCGGGTTCTTTTCCGGTGGCGAAGCGTCCTGGGGGATAGCAAACGGCTGGTCACTGTATGGCGGGGCGCTTGGCGATGAAAATTACCAGTCAGCCGCGCTTGGGATTGGTCGCGATCTTTCCGTTTTCGGTGCGATGGCCTTTGATATCACCCACTCGCATACCCGACTTGACGATTCGACCGCTTACGGAAAAAGCACGCTCGACGGTAACTCTTTCAGAGTCAGTTACTCCAAAGACTTTGATGAACTCAACAGCCGCGTCACCTTCGCCGGATACCGCTTCTCGGAAGAGAACTATATGACCATGAGCGAATATCTGGACGCGAATGACAGCGCAATGGTTCGCTCAGGCAATGATAAAGAGATGTACACCGCCACTTATAACCAGAACTTCAGGGATGCCGGTGTTTCTGTTTACCTGAACTATACGCGCCACACCTACTGGGATCGTGATGAACAGACCAACTACAACGTCATGCTCTCCCACTATTTCAATATGGGGGGCATTCGTAACATGAGTATCTCTCTGACTGGTTATCGCTACGAGTATGACGACAGTGCTGACAAAGGCGTCTACATCTCCTTAAGTATGCCATGGGGCGATAGCAGCGTTGTGAGTTACAACGGCAACTACGGCAGCGGTTCAGACAGCAGCCAGGTAGGGTATTTCAGTCGTATCGATGACGCCAGTCATTATCAGATAAACGTGGGCAACAGTGAAAATCACTCCAGCGTGGATGGTTATTACAGCCGTGACGGCTCAATGGCCCATGTGGATCTCAATGCCAACTACCATGAAGGGCAGTACACCTCTGCCGGGTTGTCGCTACAGGGCGGCGCTACGCTCACGGCTCACGGTGGCGCGTTGCACCGTACTCAAAATATGGGCGGTACGCGATTACTGATTGACGCTGACGGTGTCGCGGACGTACCGGTCGAAGGAAATGGTGCAGCGGTTTACACCAATATGTTTGGTAAAGCCGTCGTTGCCGACGTCAATAACTACTACCGTAACCAGGCCACGATTGACCTGACCAGACTGCCAGAAAACGCCGAAGCCACGCAGTCAGTGGTGCAGGCGACGCTTACCGAAGGCGCCATTGGCTATCGTCAATTTGCGGTCATCAGTGGGCAAAAGGCGATGGCTGTCCTGCGCATGAGTGATGGCAGTTACCCGCCATTTGGTGCGGAAGTGAGAAACGAACATGACCAGCAGGTCGGCCTGGTTGATGATGACGGCAACGTCTATCTGGCCGGGGTAAAAGCGGGCGAACACATGCGTGTCTCATGGAATGGCGAACCCCACTGTGAGATTTCTCTGCCAGACCCGCTACCCGCCGACCTGTTCAATGGCCTGTTACTGCCGTGCAAGCAACAAGGCGCGGTGATGCCTGCGGCTCCGGCAGAGATTAAACCGATGATTCAGGAACAAACGCAGCAGGTCACTCCTGGCGCGGAACCCATGGCTATTACAGCAAACCAATAACGTGATTAAGGATTGATCCATGTTTACATTGACTCGCTCTGCAAAAAGAGTTGCCCCGGCGCTGACGTTGCTGGCGGCGGCCGCCAGTTTTACAACCCACGCATCGGTGACGCCCGACCGTACACGCCTGGTCTTCAATGAAGGCGACAAATCTATCAGCGTCACGTTGCGCAATAACGACCCGAAGCAGCCCTACCTGGCACAAAGCTGGATGGAGGACGAAAAGGGCAACAAAATCAGCTCGCCACTTATGGTACTGCCGCCGGTACAGCGTATTGATGCGATGATGAATGGTCAGGTAAAAGTCCAGGGAATGCCGGATATCAACAAGTTACCCGCCGATCGTGAGAGCATGTTCTACTTTAACGTGCGTGAAATCCCGCCAAAATCGAACAAACCTAATACGCTGCAAATTGCCCTGCAAACGCGTATCAAATTGTTCTGGCGACCCAAGGCACTGGCAAAAATTAACATGAGAGACCCGTGGCAGCACAAGGTGACGTTAACCCGCAATGGCCAGGCGTTCACCGTCAATAACCCCACGCCCTATTACGTGATTATCAGCAATGCCAGCACACAGAAAAATGGTAATCCGGCAGCCGGGTTTACGCCGCTGGTCATGCCGCCGAAATCGTCCGCACCGTTGAATGTGAAGATGGACACTGTGCCGGTGCTGACTTACGTCAACGACTACGGCGCGCGAATGTCGCTGAACTTTAAATGCACTGGCAATAATTGCCAGGTGGATGCAGAGCAAAGCCGCAAAGGCTGATGCCGGGAGAGTCTTATGAAATACACGTTTCTGGTGGGAACGGGCATTTTTCTCCTGAGCGGCTGGCTGATGGGGAACCTTGCCGTGGCAGCGGAAAGTAAACCGGTGTTATTGACGTTGCACGTTTTGGTGGATGGGCCGCCGCCCTGTTCCGTAAAGGGGAGCAGTGTTGAATTTGAAAATGTGTACATTAGCAAAATCAATGGCACGAATTACCGCACCACGCAGCCGCTTTATACCCTGAACTGTAGTAGCAGGGCTTCAGGTGTTGATGATCTGCGGATGCAGCTTAAAGGCACCACTACCGTGATTAACGGGGAAACTGTCATTGCGACGGAAATACCCGGCCTGGGCATTCGCATCGAAAACGGTGCCGATAACTCCCTGTTCAGAGTGGGTGAAGGTAACTGGTCTGATTTCAATGTTAACCAGTTGCCCAATCTCAAAGCGGTGCCGGTAAAACAGAGCGGAGCGCAGCTTACTCCAGCGGAATTTAACGCCAGTATGACGATGGTGGTGGATTACCAATGAAAAAACGCTTGTTACTTTTACTCTGCACCTGCGGTGGCGTTGCGCTGGCGGCTGGGGATGACATCACCTTCCACGGTACGCTGGTTGCACCGCCTGCCTGTGCTATCAGCGATGGAAAGACCCTCGAAGTGGAATTTCGCGATCTCATCATCGACAGTATCAACGGAGACTATGGCCGCAAGGAAGTGGTATATGGCCTGAGCTGTGACTCTGACACGCGCGATCCCGAGTGGAATATGACACTCACCTGGACGGGTACGCAGACCGCCTACAATGACTCGGCTATCGAAACAGACGTTCCCGGCTTTGGTATTGAACTTCAGCACGATGGTCAGCCTTTTAAGCTGAATACTCCGCTTACTATTAACGCCACCGATTTTACCCAAAAGCCGAAGCTGGAAGCCGTGCCAGTGAAGTCAGCCGATGCGGTGCTGAGTGATACCACGTTTTCAGCCTATGCAACATTGCGGGTGGATTATCAATGAAGACAGAACGTATTTATTCGCTCGGCTATGGGCTGTTAGCGGGCCTGTTGTTGATCGGCAGCACGCGTGCCCTGGCCGTGGACAACAACCTGCATTTTTACGGCAATTTAATTAGCCGCTCTTGTACGCTGGTGGTTGAAAGCGGAAATCTGGCAGAAGTCCATTTTCCAACTATCAGTCGTCGGGATCTTATGGCTGCGGGGGAGTCTGCGCACGTTCCGGTGGTGTTTAAGCTGAAAGATTGTAAGGGGCCTGCGAGTTATCAGGTCCAGGTGACCCTTACCGGTACGGAAGACAGTGAACAGCCCGGTTTCCTGGCGCTGGATACCACATCAACCGCGCAGGGCGTCGGGATTGGGATGGAAACGACGGACGGTGTACGGGTGGCGATTAACGACCCAACCGGGGCGAAATTCACGCTTAGCGATGGCAGTAATGACATTAATTTCAGGGCCTGGTTACAGGCGAAAAGCGGTCGGGAAGTGACGATGGGCGATTTTACCGCCAACCTGACGGCGACCTTCGAGTATATCTAATATGAAAAAAATACGATTTCTGTTTTACGTCATGCTGGCGCTGTGCTTTAGCCAGGGAGCCCTGGCGAAACTGGGGACAACCTATAATAACGTGTACATCTATTATGGGACTGTTAAGGCTACCGCAAAGATTGACTTCTTCCTTGATTTGTTGACGACCAATGGGGTGTATCATGGGGAGTATTATCAGAATCGATCAGCTGCCGTTGTGACAGGGGATCTCCCTAATCAGTCATGGAGCGGACCTGGAAACATACCCGCGCCCAAAATCACCGTCCTTGACGGCACTTATACTGATGCCTATAAGTGCCCAGGGGTTCTCAACATTGATCCAAATGTCGACTGGAGTTGTTCATATTTAAGATTATCCATAGAGGTTGATGGCTCGGCAGAGACATGTCCGTGGTTGGTGGGTTTTACGGCTAACAGTTCTGTAAATTTAGTTCTTTCACATAAGGTGGAATACTATAGGGGGCCGACAAGCTATACAACAACGTGTCCGGGTGAACCATTAACAAACTATGATATCTCCTGGAGTGACAGCCGGGTTGAACACAGTCAACTTTTGAATCTGCAATCGACAGGTTCAGTTATTGAAAAAAACTTATCTACCTACCTGATGAAAGATGGTCAGCTTTGTGATGGCAGTAAAATAGATGAGCGCGGTGCGTATTGCCGCTTTGTCAGTCAGCAAATCACGTTTACGGCTGAAGGGTGCGATGACGCCAGAGTAACAGTCGCGCCAACGCAGCACCCTATTACCGATCGGCAACTGCACGATATGTTAGTGCGTGTTGATACCAGTAACAGGCAGGCAATAGACTCCACGTGTCGCTTTCAGTATGTATTGAATATGTTGTAGCATTATTTCACCGACCAGTTAGCTGGTCGGTGAAAGTACATGTTGATAATGATGTCAGGGCAACTCAGGCGGCAACCACTCTTCCACTTCAATCAACACTAATAAAGCTGCATCACCGCCGTACTCTTTCGGTGCCTGGTGAAACGCCATCACATGGGGATGTTGCGCCAGCCACAGCGGCGTTTGCTGCTTCAAAATATGCTTACCATGACCATGCATCACGCAGGCGCAAAACACATGTTCACGACGGCAGGCGGCAATCAGAGCCCCAAGTTCCTGCTTAGCTTGCAATTGCGTCAAACCGTGTAAATCCAAAAACAACTCCGGCGAATAATCGCCGCGGCGCAGTTTCTTCGCTTCAAAATGGCTGACATCCGGACGGACATATTTCACTGGACCTTCGGTATTCAATAACGGTTGAAACTCATCGGAGAAATAATGGCTGGCATCGGCCTGTTCCTGAATTAACCGCTTGACCGGTACTTCGCTAATTTTTTTACGCAGCGGCCGATGGACGATGGTGTCCTGCTTTATCTGGCGGGTCCCCGCCATCAACTGGCGGAACAGCGCCTGGTCCTCCTCGCTAAGTGATGATTTCTTTTTCATTTACATCTCTCATTTCTAATTTTCCTACAGTTTACCCGACTCGTCGTCTAATCGATCGTTTTAAACGTATTTTTCCTCACTCACCGCGCGTGAATGCTGATTTATCGTCATCTTCATGGCAAACTAGCCGCCGAAATTAATGCGACCATGCCCTGGAGGAATACGTGGATAAAATTTTCGTTGATGAAGCAGTAAATGAGCTGCAAACCATTCAGGACATGTTGCGCTGGTCGGTGAGCCGCTTCAGCGCGGCAAATATCTGGTACGGCCACGGCACCGATAACCCGTGGGATGAAGCCGTACAACTGGTGCTGCCATCGCTCTACCTGCCGCTGGATATTCCGGAAGATATGCGCACCGCGCGTCTGACTTCCAGCGAAAAACACCGTATTGTTGAACGCGTGATCCGCCGCGTCAACGAACGCATTCCGGTGGCCTACCTGACCAACAAAGCCTGGTTCTGCGGCCATGAATTTTACGTCGATGAACGTGTGCTGGTGCCGCGCTCGCCAATTGGTGAACTGATCAACAATAAATTTGCCGGACTCATCAGCAAGCAACCGCAGCACATTTTAGATATGTGCACTGGAAGCGGCTGTATTGCGATTGCCTGTGCTTATGCCTTCCCGGAAGCGGAAGTCGACGCGGTAGACATCTCTCCTGACGCGCTGGCGGTTGCTGAACAGAACATCGAAGAACATGGTCTGATCCACAACGTCATTCCGATTCGTTCCGATCTGTTCCGGGACTTGCCGAAAGTGCAGTACGACCTGATCGTCACTAACCCGCCGTACGTTGATGCGGAAGATATGTCCGACCTGCCAAATGAATACCGTCACGAGCCGGAACTGGGTCTGGCATCTGGTACTGACGGCCTGAAACTGACGCGTCGTATTCTCGGTAATGCGGCAGATTACCTTGCTGATGATGGTGTGCTGATTTGTGAAGTCGGCAACAGCATGGTACATCTTATGGAACAATATCCAGATGTTCCGTTCACCTGGCTGGAGTTTGATAACGGCGGTGATGGTGTGTTTATGCTCACCAAAGAGCAGCTTATTGCTGCACGAGAACATTTCGCGATTTATAAAGATTAAGTAAACACGCAAACACAACAATAACGGAGCCGTGATGGCTGGAAACACAATTGGACAACTCTTTCGCGTAACCACCTTCGGCGAATCGCACGGGCTGGCGCTCGGCTGCATCGTCGATGGTGTTCCGCCAGGTATTCCGCTGACGGAAGCGGACCTGCAACACGATCTCGACCGTCGTCGCCCTGGGACATCGCGCTATACCACCCAGCGTCGTGAGCCGGATCAGGTCAAAATTCTCTCCGGTGTTTTTGAAGGCGTTACTACCGGCACCAGCATTGGTTTGTTGATCGAAAACACTGACCAGCGTTCTCAGGATTACAGCGCAATTAAAGACGTTTTCCGTCCAGGCCATGCCGATTACACCTACGAACAAAAATATGGCCTGCGCGATTATCGCGGCGGCGGTCGTTCTTCCGCTCGCGAAACCGCCATGCGCGTTGCAGCAGGGGCGATTGCCAAAAAATATCTCGCTGAGAAATTTGGTATTGAAATTCGCGGCTGCCTGACCCAAATGGGCGACATTCCGCTGGAAATCAAAGACTGGTCTCAGGTCGAGCAAAATCCATTCTTCTGCCCGGATCCGGACAAAATCGAAGCCTTAGATGAACTGATGCGCGCGCTGAAAAAAGAGGGCGACTCTATTGGCGCGAAAGTCACCGTGGTGGCCAGTGGCGTCCCTGCCGGACTTGGCGAGCCGGTCTTTGATCGCCTGGATGCCGACATCGCCCACGCGCTGATGAGCATCAACGCGGTGAAAGGCGTGGAAATTGGCGACGGCTTTGACGTGGTGGCGCTGCGCGGCAGCCAGAACCGCGACGAAATCACCAAAGACGGTTTCCAGAGCAACCATGCGGGCGGCATTCTTGGTGGCATCAGCAGCGGGCAGCAAATTATCGCCCATATGGCGCTGAAACCAACCTCCAGCATTACTGTGCCTGGACGCACCATTAACCGCTTTGGCGAAGAAGTTGAGATGATCACCAAAGGCCGTCACGATCCTTGTGTTGGGATCCGCGCGGTGCCGATCGCGGAAGCGATGCTGGCGATCGTTTTAATGGATCACCTGTTACGGCAACGGGCGCAAAATGCTGATGTGAAGACTGATATTCCACGCTGGTAAAAATGAACAAAACTGCGATTGCGCTGCTGGCCCTGCTTGCCAGTAGCGCCAGCCTGGCAGCGACGCCGTGGCAAAAAATAACCCAACCTGTGCCGGGTAGCGCACAATCGATAGGCAGTTTTTCTAATGGCTGTATCGTCGGTGCTGATACGCTGCCGATACAGTCCGAACATTATCAGGTCATGCGTACCGATCAGCGTCGCTATTTCGGGCACCCGGACCTGGTGATGTTTATCCAGCGTCTGAGTCGCCAGGTGAGCAATCTGGGCATGGGTACAGTGCTGATTGGCGATATGGGGATGCCTGCTGGTGGTCGTTTCAACGGCGGTCACGCCAGCCACCAGACCGGACTGGATGTGGACATCTTCCTGCAACTGCCGAAAAAACGCTGGACCTCCGCGCAACTCTTGCGCCCGCAAGCATTAGATTTGGTTTCCCGCGACGGTAAACACGTTGTCCCCACGCTGTGGAAGCCCGAAATTTTCAGCTTGATTAAACTCGCCGCGCAGGACAAAGACGTCACGCGCATTTTTGTTAATCCGGCGATTAAACAACAACTTTGCCTTGATGCGGGCACCGATCGCGACTGGTTGCGCAAAGTGCGACCCTGGTTCCAGCATCGCGCCCATATGCATGTACGATTACGTTGTCCTGCCGATAGTCTGGAGTGTGAAGATCAACCTTTACCGCCACCGGGCGATGGTTGCGGGGCAGAACTGCAAAGCTGGTTTGAACCTCCAAAACCGGGAACAACAAAGCCTGAGAAGAAGACACCGCCTCCGTTGCCGCCTTCCTGCCAGGCGCTACTGGATGAGCACGTGATCTAATGGAAACGTTTAATAGCCTGTTTATGGTTTCCCCGCTGTTGCTGGGACTCCTCTTTTTTGTCGCCATACTGGCGGGATTTATCGACTCTATTGCCGGGGGCGGTGGGCTACTCACCATTCCGGCATTAATGGCGGCGGGGATGTCTCCGGCTAACGCGCTGGCAACCAATAAACTGCAAGCCTGCGGTGGCTCTATTTCTGCCACTATCTACTTTATTCGCCGCAAAGTGGTTAGCTTAAGCGATCAGAAACTCAATATCGCCATGACCTTTATTGGCTCAATGAGCGGCGCTTTGCTGGTGCAGTACGTTCAGGCTGATGTCTTGCGGCAGATTTTGCCCATTCTGGTGATTTGTATTGGTCTTTATTTCTTACTGATGCCCAAACTGGGAGAAGAAGATCGCCAGCGTCGGATGTATGGACTGCCATTTGCGCTGGTAGCAGGGGGCTGCGTTGGTTTTTACGATGGATTCTTTGGCCCGGCTGCCGGATCGTTTTACGCGTTAGCCTTCGTTACGCTGTGCGGCTTTAACCTCGCCAAAGCCACGGCCCACGCCAAATTACTCAACGCAACGTCTAATATCGGCGGTTTGCTGCTGTTTATTCTCGGCGGCAAAGTGATTTGGGCGACAGGATTTGTGATGCTGGTGGGGCAGTTCCTCGGCGCGCGCATGGGGTCAAGACTGGTGTTGAGCAAAGGGCAAAAGCTGATTCGCCCGATGATTGTTATCGTCTCGGCGGTGATGAGTGCCAAATTACTTTATGATAGCCACGGACAGGAGATCCTCCACTGGTTGGGGATGAACTAATGAATAGTACACACCACTATGAGCAGTTGATTGAAATTTTTAATAGCTGCTTTGCCGATGAATTTAATACCCGTCTGATTAAAGGCGACGACGAACCGATCTATCTTCCTGCTGATGCGGAAGTACCGTATAACCGAATCGTCTTTGCTCACGGCTTTTATGCCAGCGCAATTCATGAGATTTCGCACTGGTGTATTGCCGGGAAAGCGCGCCGTGAGCTGGTTGATTTCGGCTACTGGTATTGTCCCGATGGACGCGATGCCCAAACGCAAGGCCAGTTTGAAGATGTTGAAGTGAAGCCGCAGGCGCTGGACTGGTTGTTCTGTGTGGCGGCGGGATATCCGTTTAATGTCAGTTGCGACAATCTGGAAGGGGATTTCGAACCGGACCGCGTGGTATTTCAACGGCGGGTACATGCACAGGTGATGGATTATCTGGCAAACGGTATTCCCGAGCGTCCGGCACGCTTCATTAAAGCACTACAAAATTATTATCACACGCCGAAACTTACGGCGGAACAGTTCCCGTGGCCGGAAGCGCTCAACTGAAGCCTGCGCCACGTTTTACAATGAGGAAAGAAGATGATCGCGGAGTTTGAATCACGCATTCTGGCATTAATCGACGGTATGGTTGACCATGCCAGTGATGATGAGTTGTTTGCCAGTGGGTATTTGCGTGGCCACCTGACATTAGCCATCGCAGAACTGGAAAGTGGTGATGACCACTCCGCCCAGGCGGTACATACGACCGTTAGCCAGAGTCTGGAAAAAGCCATTGGTGCCGGTGAATTGTCGCCGCGAGACCAGGCGCTGGTGACCGATATGTGGGAAAATCTGTTTCAACAGGCGTCACAGCAGTAAGTTGTTGGCGTCTGGAGCGTCATGCCTGATGCGACGCTTATCGCGTCTTATCAGGCCTACAGGTTTTACGTAGGTCGGATAAGGTGTTCACGCCGCATCCGACATTGAGTGCATAATGCCTGATGCGACGCTTACCGCGTCTTATCAGGCCTACAGGTTTCACGTAGGTCGGATAAGGCGTTCACGCCGCATCCGACATTGAGTGCATAATGCCTGATGCGACGCTTACCGCGTCTTATCAGGCCTACAGATTTCACGTAGGTCGGATAAGGCGTTCACGCCGCATCCGACAAACGCTGCCAAAGCAGATTACCCTGCCTTAACCGCTTTCCCTTTCAACAACTTCCGCACCCATAACCGATTTGGATTTAACGCCGCCAGCGTATTGCTATCCATCGGAATCGGTTCGTCGCTCATCTGCGCTGCCAGAATCTCGGCACACAGCGGGGCAGAGCACAAACCACGCGAACCTAAAGCCGCAAGCATAAAGAGATCGTCATAAACCGGTGCGCTTACCGCGTTGTCTTTCTGTTCCGCCAGAGAGGCATATTCCGCGAGCGTTGCCTCATAATCGGGGACATTGCCTACCATTGGCAGATGATCTCGGGTGGCACAACGCACACCGCAGCGCGCTTCTTTCTTACTGACATCAACCTCTTTTGCCCACTGCGCCTGCGGGAAACAATCAATCAACCGCTGGCGATTCTGCTGCTGATCTTCATCACTGTACGCCGTATCTTCGCTGCCGCGATGATAACTGGCACCAATACAATGATGTTGATTCGTCGGATTTTGTGGCGTGAGGTAACCGTCATAGCACAGCACCTGCTTCAGCTTCGCCAGTTCCGGCGTTGTTGGAATATAGCTGACTTGACCGGCAACGGAATACATCGGCAGAGACGACGTTTGGCTGAAACCGCTGATTTGATGCCCGTTCGCCAGTACCACTACACTGTGTGTTGCTTGCTGATCTCCTGCAAAATTCAACAACCAACAGTCATCCTGACGGGATAAATCCTTTAACTGATGTTGATAACAAATCTGCAAACCCTGCTGTTGCGCCAGTTCCAGCACATTACGGGTCAGCTCTGCCGGACACAGCCAACCACCTTGCGGATAAGTAATACCGCTGCAATTTGTCGCAACGCCCGTAATTTGTTCAACCGCCTTAGCATCAACGGCTACAGCCAGTTCTGCGGGTAAATCCATCGACAGCATTTGTGCGATTTTGTGCTGACTTTTCTCATCCCAGCCTAACTGCGTGACGCCGCACCAGTCATGATCAAATTTAACAGGCAATAAATCGTAAAGCCGACGAGCAAAAGTAAACGCATTGGAGAAAAAGCGGTTCAACGCCTCATCGTGTTTACTTAAGAGCGGATACAGCGCCCCCTGGCGATTGCCGGAAGCACCGAGCGCGGGGGCTTCATCCGCGCAATAAAGCGTTACCTGCCAGCCGCGCCGTAATAACGCCAGCGACAACAACGCGCTGGCAATACCACCGCCGATAATCGCTACTTCCCGTTTGCTGCTGCCCGTACGATTAAACCACGGCGTGGAGCAGGGGAGGGGTAATGCTTGCTCCATCACCCCACAAAGCATCTCCCGTTTACGCCCAAACCCTTTGCGCTTTTGCATGGTGAATCCGGCTTCCTGCAAACCCCGGCGGACAAAACCGGCAGACGTAAATGTCGCCAGAGTGCCACCCGGACGCGCCAGCCTTGCCATGGCGTTAAACAGATTTTGCGTCCACATATCCGGGTTCTTCGCTGGTGCAAAGCCGTCCAGAAACCAGGCGTCTACTTTTTGATTTAGCGAATCGTCCAGTTGGCTAGTCAGTTCGTTAATATCGCCAAACCATAAATCCAGCGTCACGCGGCCTTCATCGAGCAATAAACGATGGCAACCGGGCAAGGGCAAAGGCCACTGCGCCTGAAGTTTTTCTGCCCACGGTGCCAGTTCTGGCCAGTGTTGATGCGCTAATCCTAAATCCGCACGAGTGAGGGGAAATTTCTCAAAACTAATGAAATGTAAGCGTTGTAATTGCGCTTGCGGATGAGCTTCGCGAAACTGATCAAATGCCTGCCATAGCGTCAGGAAGTTTAATCCGGTGCCGAAGCCGCTCTCTGCTACCACAAACAGAGGATGCGGATGTTCAGGAAAGCGTGCCTCTAATTGGTTACCCCCAAGAAAAACATAGCGTGTCTCTTCCAGTCCGTTATCGTTGGAAAAATAGACATCGTCAAAATCTCGGGAAACAGGTGTACCCTCAGCATTAAATTCGAGGTTGGCAGGTTGTATGGCGTAGTGTTTCACGTAAGTTACTCGTCTTACAGGCGGTGGCTCGATCTTAGCGATGTGTGTCAGGCTGCGCAAATTTCTCTATTAATTGGCTGATCGGACTTGTTCGGCGTACAAGTGTACGCTATTGTGCATTCGAAACTTACTCTATGTGCGACTTACAGAGGTATTGAATGAAACGTGCAGTGATTACTGGCCTGGGCATTGTTTCCAGCATCGGTAATAACCAGCAGGAAGTCCTGGCATCTCTGCGTGAAGGACGTTCAGGGATCACTTTCTCTCAGGAGCTGAAGGATTCCGGCATGCGTAGCCACGTCTGGGGCAACGTAAAACTGGATACCACTGGCCTCATTGACCGCAAAGTTGTGCGCTTTATGAGCGACGCATCCATTTATGCATTCCTTTCTATGGAGCAGGCAATTGCAGATGCTGGCCTCTCCCCGGAAGCTTATCAGAATAACCCGCGCGTTGGCCTGATTGCAGGTTCTGGCGGCGGTTCCCCGCGTTTCCAGGTGTTCGGCGCTGACGCTATGCGTAGCCCGCGCGGCCTGAAAGCGGTTGGCCCGTATGTGGTCACCAAAGCGATGGCATCTGGCGTTTCTGCCTGCCTCGCCACGCCGTTTAAAATTCACGGCGTTAACTACTCCATCAGCTCCGCGTGTGCGACTTCCGCACACTGTATCGGTAACGCAGTAGAGCAGATCCAACTGGGCAAACAGGACATTGTGTTTGCTGGCGGCGGCGAAGAGCTGTGCTGGGAAATGGCTTGCGAATTCGACGCGATGGGCGCGCTGTCTACTAAATACAACGACACCCCAGAAAAAGCCTCCCGTACTTACGACGCTCACCGCGACGGTTTCGTTATCGCTGGCGGCGGCGGTATGGTGGTGGTTGAAGAGCTGGAACACGCGCTGGCGCGTGGGGCTCACATCTATGCTGAAATCGTTGGTTACGGCGCAACGTCTGATGGTGCAGACATGGTTGCTCCGTCTGGCGAAGGCGCAGTTCGCTGCATGCAGATGGCGATGCACGGTGTTGATACGCCAATCGACTACCTGAACTCTCACGGTACTTCAACTCCGGTTGGCGACGTGAAAGAGCTGGCGGCTATCCGTGAAGTATTCGGTGATAAGAGCCCGGCGATTTCTGCAACCAAAGCAATGACCGGTCACTCTCTGGGCGCTGCGGGTGTGCAGGAAGCTATCTACTCTCTGCTGATGCTGGAACACGGCTTTATCGCACCGAGCATCAACATTGAAGAGCTGGACGAGCAGGCTGCGGGTCTGAACATTGTGACCGAAACGACCGATCGCGAACTGACTACCGTTATGTCTAACAGCTTCGGCTTCGGTGGCACCAACGCCACGCTGGTAATGCGTAAGCTGAAAGATTAATTCGGAGTAGGTCGGATAAGACGCGTCAGCGTCGCATCCGACGATACGCGCCAGTGCCGCCTCCGGCACTAAAGAAAAAGGGAACCCGATGGTTCCCTTTTTCACATCATTGACAATCGCCGCCTGTTCCAGGCAAACTTCCCGCTTTGTCGATTTCCTTCTGAAAAGACGTACGCGTTAAATCCTGCCAACGCGTACCGTAACCCTGAAACCAGAGAGATGAGACGGGGAAATTCCTCGCCTTGCGCTGCATTCTGGAGTAATGCATGACTGCTGTAAGCCAAACCGAAACACGATCTTCTGCCAATTTTTCGCTTTTCCGCATCGCTTTTGCGGTTTTTCTCACCTACATGACCGTAGGGTTACCATTGCCGGTTATCCCGCTGTTTGTTCATCATGAGCTGGGCTATGGCAACACCATGGTCGGGATTGCCGTCGGCATTCAGTTTTTGGCTACGGTGCTGACGCGTGGCTATGCCGGGCGACTGGCCGATCAATATGGTGCAAAACGTTCGGCGCTTCAGGGGATGTTAGCTTGTGGTCTGGCGGGGGGCGCACTGCTGTTGGCGGCGATTTTGCCCGTCTCCGCACCGTTCAAATTTGCTCTGTTGGTCGTCGGACGTTTGATTCTTGGCTTTGGTGAAAGCCAGTTACTGACGGGGGCTCTGACCTGGGGATTGGGCATCGTTGGGCCAAAACATTCCGGCAAAGTGATGTCATGGAACGGAATGGCTATTTACGGTGCCCTCGCTGTTGGTGCACCGCTTGGCCTGTTGATTCATAGCCATTACGGTTTTGCTGCACTGGCGCTCACCACAATGGCATTACCCATACTGGCGTGGGCCTGTAACGGCACAGTGCGCAAAGTACCGGCCCTGGCGGGAGAACGTCCATCGCTGTGGAGCGTTGTCGGGCTTATCTGGAAACCAGGGTTAGGTCTGGCGCTACAAGGCGTGGGTTTTGCGGTTATCGGAACTTTCGTTTCGCTCTACTTTGCCAGCAAAGGATGGGCGATGGCGGGCTTTACTCTTACCGCGTTTGGCGGGGCATTTGTCGTGATGCGCGTAATGTTTGGCTGGATGCCGGACCGTTTTGGCGGTGTGAAAGTGGCGATTGTTTCTCTGCTTGTAGAAACTGTGGGCTTGTTGCTGCTCTGGCAAGCCCCAGGGGCGTGGGTCGCATTAGCGGGCGCGGCGTTAACCGGAGCTGGATGTTCGCTTATCTTTCCTGCGCTGGGCGTGGAGGTGGTTAAACGCGTCCCCTCACAAGTTCGCGGCACCGCACTGGGCGGTTACGCCGCGTTTCAGGATATCGCCCTCGGCGTCTCCGGGCCGCTGGCGGGAATGCTGGCGACCACGTTTGGTTACTCTTCGGTATTTCTTGCCGGGGCGATCTCTGCGGTGCTGGGAATTATTGTCACGATACTGTCGTTTCGTCGGGGTTAACGAACCAGCCAGACCAGCATCAGGATAATCGCGACTAATAGTATCCACAGCGCGGGACGCGTTGCCATGTTTTGCAACGTGTCCATCATCGGTGGAAAAGGATTAAGCAGCGGTTGCATATCACGCGGATCAATCCCTTTAACCCGCCGTTGATAAAGCTGATTAAGGATATCCTCAGCCTGGGCTGAAGAAAGCGATGATTGTGCAGAAAGGCCATATTTTTGCTGGATATATGCCGATAACGCCGCCAGTTCACTGGCATCTAAAGGTTGTTTCAGCGCCATCTGTAGTGATTCCAGCGTCGGCGTATTTTGCTGGCTTAGCGTCTGACGCGCCTGCAGCCAGGTCACCAGATGGTTAAACAGTTTCGCTGGAATTAACTCACCATCTTTCACCCCGGAAAGTTCCAGCATCGATTGCCAGATCTGCTTGCTGGGTTCTCCCGTTGCCGCCGCAAGTTTGGTAACCAGCTGTTTGAGCGTATTGTGCTCCGCCGGTAATAACGGACGGTCGGTCGCCTCGCGCTGCTGCGGTTGCGGGATAACCATCTTCCCTTCCTGCAACAGGGTGAGAATGGTTTTTAATTGCTCCGGTGAGAGCTGATTCAGTGGCGTCTGACCAAAGTTATGACGAATATAATCCGTGACCGCCTGACGATTATTCCCCAGACGTAAATACTCACCCAATTGGGCTAAAAGCTGGCGGGCAGAATGGCTTTTTTGCGCGGTCAGCAAACGTTGCGCCAGATTATGCTCTGCGGCGGGAAAGTGACGCGAAAGCAGCGGCGAATCTCCCGACAGGCCAATATCATGCCTGATACCCGCCCACAGTTCTGCTCTTTGCTGTTGCGTCAGCGAAGTCACTTTCGTCATTAAGCTTTCCAGCGAAGTACGTTGCTGACTGGATAAAGGCTGATTGCCCGCGCCAGACGGCAGGTTATCTCCCTGACCTGGTGGTTGCCCAGGAGGAGGGCCGGAAATAGGTTGTATCATTACGTATCCTTATACCTGAAATCATCGCAAGTATGCCTGGCCGCGAGATTATGGCACACTTGTCCGGTTAACTCTCGTCTCATACAGGTAACACAAACGTGAAAATCCTTGTTGATGAAAATATGCCTTATGCCCGCGACTTATTTAGCCGTTTGGGTGAGGTGACTGCGGTTCCGGGGCGTCCAATCCCAGTAGCTCAACTGGCAGACGCGGATGCGCTGATGGTGCGTTCGGTCACGAAAGTGAATGAATCTTTGCTGGCAGGAAAACCCATTAAATTTGTTGGCACAGCCACAGCGGGAACCGACCATGTCGATGAAGCATGGTTAAAGCAGGCGGGAATTGGTTTTTCCGCAGCACCTGGCTGTAATGCGATTGCGGTGGTGGAATATGTTTTCTCCTCACTGCTGATGCTTGCTGAACGCGATGGATTTTCACTGCATGAGCGTACCGTGGGGATCGTGGGCGTTGGTAACGTTGGTCGGCGTTTACAGGCGCGACTGGAAGCGCTGGGGATCAAAACCTTGCTTTGCGATCCGCCGCGTGCCGATCGTGGGGATGAGGGCGATTTCCGTTCGCTGGATGAATTAGTCCAGCATGCGGATATCCTGACATTCCATACGCCACTCTTTAAAGACGGACCGTACAAAACGCTGCATCTGGCGGACGAAAAACTGATTCGTAACCTGAAGCCGGGAGCGATCTTGATTAACGCCTGCCGTGGCGCAGTCGTCGATAATACTGCCCTGTTGACCTGTCTGAATGAAGGTCAGAAGTTAAGCGTAGTGCTGGATGTCTGGGAAGGCGAACCGGAACTCAACGTAGAATTGCTGAAAAAAGTGGATATCGGCACGCCGCATATTGCGGGCTACACCCTCGAAGGTAAAGCCCGTGGCACGACGCAAGTGTTTGAAGCGTATAGCAAGTTTATTGGGCGTGAGCAACACGTTGCGCTTGATACGTTGCTACCCGCGCCAGAGTTTGGCCGTATTACACTGCATGGTCCGCTCGATCAACCGACGCTGAAAAGGCTGGTGCATTTGGTGTATGATGTGCGCCGCGATGACGCACCGCTGCGTAAAGTCGCCGGGATACCGGGTGAGTTCGATAAACTGCGCAAAAACTATCTTGAGCGCCGTGAATGGTCATCTCTGTATGTGATTTGTGATGACGCCAGTGCGGCATCATTGCTGTGTAAACTGGGTTTTAACGCCGTTCATCATCCGGCACGTTAATCTCTTCTTCATGCTCTCTGCTGTAACATTGGCAGAGAGCTTTGCTATTTCTGGAGTAAACCACCATGTCTGAAGGCTGGAACATTGCCGTCCTGGGCGCAACTGGCGCTGTGGGCGAAGCCCTGCTTGAAACGCTGGCTGAACGTCAGTTCCCGGTTGGGGAAATTTATGCACTGGCACGTAACGAAAGCGCAGGCGAACAACTGCGCTTTGGTGGTAAGACAATCACCGTGCAGGATGCCGCTGAATTCGACTGGACGCAGGCGCAACTGGCGTTTTTTGTCGCAGGCAAAGAAGCTACCGCTGCCTGGGTTGAAGAAGCGACCAACTCAGGTTGCCTGGTGATCGACAGCAGCGGATTGTTTGCTCTCGAACCTGACGTACCGCTGGTGGTGCCGGAAGTTAACCCGTTTGTACTGACCGATTACCGCAACCGAAATGTCATCGCCGTACCGGACAGCCTGACCAGCCAGCTGTTGGCAGCACTGAAACCGTTAATCGATCAGGGCGGTTTGTCACGTATCAGCGTCACCAGCCTGATTTCTGCCTCCGCCCAGGGTAAAAAAGCGGTCGATGCGTTAGCAGGGCAGAGCGCGAAACTGCTGAACGGTATTCCGATTGACGAAGAAGATTTCTTCGGTCGTCAGCTGGCGTTCAATATGCTGCCGTTACTGCCGGATAGCGAAGGTAGCGTGCGTGAAGAACGTCGTATCGTTGACGAAGTACGCAAAATTCTGCAAGACGAAGGGCTGATGATTTCGGCAAGTGTTGTTCAGGCACCGGTATTTTACGGTCATGCTCAGATGGTCAACTTTGAAGCTCTGCGTCCGCTGGCGGCAGAAGAAGCGCGTGATGCGTTTGCCCAGGGCGAAGATATTGTGCTCTCTGAAGAGAACGAATTCCCGACGCAGGTGGGGGATGCTTCTGGTACGCCGCATCTTTCCGTTGGCTGCGTACGCAATGACTACGGTATGCCGGAGCAAGTCCAGTTCTGGTCAGTGGCCGATAATGTTCGCTTTGGCGGCGCGCTGATGGCAGTAAAAATCGCCGAGAAACTGGTGCAGGAGTATCTGTACTAATGTCCGACCAGCAACAACCGCCAGTTTACAAAATTGCGCTGGGCATTGAGTACGACGGCAGTAAGTATTACGGCTGGCAACGGCAGAACGAAGTACGCAGTGTGCAGGAGAAACTGGAAAAGGCACTCTCTCAGGTGGCGAACGAACCGATCACCGTCTTTTGTGCCGGGCGTACCGACGCAGGCGTACACGGTACAGGGCAGGTTGTGCATTTCGAAACTACCGCGCAGCGTAAAGACGCTGCGTGGACGTTGGGCGTAAATGCGAATTTACCTGGTGACATCGCCGTGCGTTGGGTTAAAGCTGTACCTGATGATTTTCATGCCCGATTTAGCGCCACGGCTCGCCGTTATCGCTACATCATCTACAATCATCGGCTGCGTCCGGCAGTGCTGAGTAAAGGGGTAACCCATTTTTACGAACCGCTGGACGCTGAACGGATGCATCGGGCCGCGCAATGCCTGCTGGGCGAGAATGATTTCACCTCGTTCCGTGCGGTGCAGTGCCAGTCCCGAACCCCGTGGCGCAATGTTATGCATATTAACGTCACGCGTCACGGTCCTTATGTGGTGGTAGATATCAAAGCAAATGCCTTTGTACATCATATGGTGAGGAATATTGTCGGCAGCCTGATGGAAGTCGGTGCCAACAACCAGCCGGAGAGCTGGATAGCAGAACTGCTGGCAGCAAAGGACAGAACGCTGGCGGCAGCAACGGCAAAAGCGGAAGGGCTGTATCTGGTTGCGGTGGATTACCCTGACCGGTTTGATCTTCCAAAACCGCCAATGGGCCCGCTATTTCTGGCGGACTAACGAGAATAAAGCTCGGAAAATTTCAGGCTGTAGCCAACGTAGTTACGGCCTGAGAGATAACGAGTACAAGGCATAGGCAAATATGGACCTGATTTATTTCCTCATCGATTTTATCCTGCACATTGACGTGCATCTGGCAGAACTGGTCGCAGAGTACGGCGTCTGGGTTTATGCCATCCTGTTTTTGATTTTGTTCTGTGAAACCGGTCTGGTGGTAACGCCGTTCTTACCGGGAGATTCGCTGCTGTTTGTTGCAGGGGCACTGGCCTCGCTTGAAACCAACGATCTCAATGTTCATATGATGGTGGTACTGATGTTAATTGCCGCGATTGTTGGTGATGCGGTCAACTACACCATAG
This sequence comes from Escherichia sp. KS167_9B, assembly GCF_030295215.1. NCBI lineage: Bacteria > Pseudomonadati > Pseudomonadota > Gammaproteobacteria > Enterobacterales > Enterobacteriaceae > Escherichia > Escherichia sp. KS167_9B. The sequence continues at coordinate 2,780,089 of NZ_AP025754.1, read as the reverse complement.
GACGGTTGTTCGGTGAGAAATTATTCAGTAATCCGAACTCGAAAATTTTTCGTCGTAGCTATCTCGACAAAACTCATCAGTTTTATGAAAAACACGGCGGCAAAACCATTATTCTCGCCCGTTTTGTGCCAATCGTCAGAACGTTTGCCCCCTTTGTCGCAGGGATGGGCCACATGTCGTACCGTCATTTCGCTGCCTATAACGTGATCGGCGCACTGTTGTGGGTACTGCTTTTTACCTACGCAGGCTATTTCTTCGGTACAATTCCGATGGTTCAGGATAACCTTAAGCTGCTGATCGTCGGGATTATTGTGGTTTCCATTTTGCCGGGCGTTATCGAAATTATCCGTCACAAACGCGCTGCGGCACGCGCCGCAAAATAAAAAGTAACTCCGCGGTTCGACCACTTTTTTATCCAAAGTTTCGGGCTGTTATGTTTTAATGTGCAACATTCATGGTCTGTTGGGGGCAAAAATGGCATTATGCGTCCCCAAAGATAAAACTGGCATCGAACCAGGTTCAGACAGAAAGGTCCCTAATGAGCTGGATTGAACGAATTAAAAGCAACATTACTCCCACCCGCAAGGCGAGCATTCCTGAAGGTGTGTGGACTAAGTGTGATAGCTGCGGTCAGGTATTATACCGCGCTGAGCTGGAACGTAATCTTGAGGTCTGTCCGAAGTGTGACCATCACATGCGTATGACAGCGCGTAATCGCCTGCATAGCCTGTTAGATGAAGGAAGCCTTGTGGAGCTGGGTAGCGAGCTTGAGCCGAAAGATGTGCTGAAGTTTCGTGACTCCAAGAAGTATAAAGACCGTCTGGCATCTGCGCAGAAAGAAACCGGCGAAAAAGATGCGCTGGTGGTGATGAAAGGCACCCTGTATGGAATGCCGGTTGTCGCTGCGGCATTCGAGTTCGCCTTTATGGGCGGTTCCATGGGGTCTGTGGTAGGTGCACGTTTCGTACGTGCCGTTGAGCAGGCGCTGGAAGATAACTGCCCGCTGATCTGCTTCTCCGCCTCTGGTGGCGCACGTATGCAGGAAGCACTGATGTCGCTGATGCAGATGGCGAAAACCTCTGCGGCACTGGCAAAAATGCAGGAGCGCGGCTTGCCGTACATCTCCGTGCTGACCGACCCGACCATGGGCGGTGTTTCTGCAAGTTTCGCCATGCTGGGCGATCTCAATATTGCTGAACCGAAAGCGTTAATCGGCTTTGCCGGTCCGCGTGTTATCGAACAGACCGTTCGCGAAAAACTGCCGCCAGGATTCCAGCGCAGTGAATTCCTGATCGAGAAAGGTGCGATTGACATGATCGTCCGTCGTCCGGAAATGCGCCTGAAACTGGCGAGTATTCTGGCGAAGTTGATGAATTTGCCAGCGCCGAATCCTGAAGCGCCGCGTGAAGGCGTAGTGGTGCCACCGGTACCGGATCAGGAACCTGAGGCCTGATAACTGATAAGGGCAGGGCCACTGGCTCTGCCCTTTTGCTATTCTCACCGTAACGAATCAGCGGATACCATGATTATCAAACGCACTCCTCAAGCCGCGTCGCCTCTGGCTTCGTGGCTTTCTTATCTGGAAAACCTGCACAGTAAAACTATCGATCTTGGCCTTGAGCGCGTAAGCCAGGTCGCGGCACGTCTTGGCGTTCTGAAACCAGCGCCATTTGTGTTTACCGTTGCGGGTACGAATGGCAAAGGCACCACCTGCCGTACGCTGGAGTCGATTCTGATGGCGGCAGGGTACAGAGTGGGCGTCTACAGTTCGCCGCATCTGGTGCGTTATACCGAGCGCGTACGTGTGCAGGGCCAGGAATTGCCGGAATCGGCCCACACAGCCTCTTTTGCGGAGATTGAATCGGCACGCGGTGATATTTCCCTGACCTATTTCGAGTACGGTACGCTGTCGGCGTTGTGGCTGTTCAAACAGGCACAACTTGACGTGGTGATTCTGGAAGTAGGGCTGGGCGGACGTCTGGATGCAACCAATATTGTCGATGCTGATGTTGCGGTGGTGACCAGCATTGCGCTGGATCATACCGACTGGTTGGGGCCAGATCGCGAAAGCATTGGTCGTGAGAAAGCAGGGATTTTCCGCAATGAAAAACCGGCAATTGTCGGAGAGCCGGAAATGCCTTCTACCATTGCTGATGTGGCGCAGGAAAAAGGTGCACTGTTACAACGTCGGGGCGTTGAGTGGAACTATTCCGTCAGCGATCATGACTGGACGTTTAGCGATGCTCACGGCACGCTGGAAAATCTGCCGTTGCCGCTTGTCCCGCAACCGAATGCCGCAACGGCGCTGGCGGCACTGCGTGCCAGCGGGCTGGAGGTCAGTGAAAATGCCATTCGCGACGGGATTGCCAGCGCAATTTTGCCGGGACGTTTCCAGATTGTGAGCGAGTCGCCACGCGTTATTTTTGATGTCGCGCATAATCCACATGCGGCGGAATATCTCACCGGGCGTATGAAAGCGCTACCGAAAAACGGGCGCGTGCTGGCGGTTATCGGTATGCTACATGATAAAGATATTGCCGGAACTCTGGCCTGGTTGAAAAGCGTGGTTGATGACTGGTATTGTGCGCCACTGGAAGGGCCGCGCGGTGCCACGGCAGAACAACTGCTTGAGCATTTGGGTAACGGCAAATCATTTGATAGCGTGGCGCAGGCATGGGATGCCGCAATGGCGGACGCTAAAGCGGAAGATACCGTGCTGGTGTGTGGTTCGTTCCACACGGTCGCACATGTCATGGAAGTGATTGACGCGAGGAGAAGCGGTGGCAAGTAAGTTTCAGAATCGGTTAGTGGGTACGATCGTGCTGGTGGCGCTGGGGGTGATTGTACTTCCAGGGTTGCTGGACGGGCAGAAAAAACATTATCAGGATGAGTTCGCGGCTATCCCGCTGGTGCCAAAAGCGGGCGATCGCGATGAGCCTGATATGATGCCAGCCGCCACCCAGGCGCTGCCGACGCAGCCGCCGGAAGGCGCAGCGGAAGAGGTGCGGGCAGGTGATGCCGCCGCGCCGTCGCTCGATCCGGCCACTATTGCAGCCAATAACACCGAGTTTGAACCGGAACCTGCACCGGTCGCTCCACCGAAGCCGAAACCGGTGGAACCGCCTAAACCGAAGGTTGAAGCAGCACCTGCGCCGAAGCCAGAACCGAAGCCGGTCGTGGAAGAAAAAGCCGCCCCGACGGGTAAAGCGTATGTCGTCCAGCTGGGCGCGCTGAAAAATGCCGATAAAGTGAATGAGATTGTCGGTAAGCTGCGCGGTGCCGGTTATCGGGTTTATACGTCGCCATCCACGCCGGTGCAGGGTAAAATTACCCGTATTCTGGTTGGGCCAGATGCCTCGAAAGATAAGCTGAAAGGTTCGCTGGGTGAACTCAAGCAGCTTTCTGGCTTAAGTGGCGTGGTGATGGGCTATACACCGAATTAATACGGTTTTGCCTGATGCGACGAGGTCTGTGCAGGAGTAGAACCGTAGGTCGGATAAGGCGTTCACGCCGCATCCGACAATGATTGCCCGATGCCGCAAAGGCATGAAAAGTCGATGGCGTTGAATATATTTTCAGCGCCATTTTTATTGATGCGCGGGAAGGAAATCCCTACGCAAACGTTTTCTTTTTCTGTTAGAATGCGCCCCGAACAGGATGACAGGGCGTAAAATCGTGGGACACATATGGTCTGGATTGATTACGCCATAATCGCGGTGATTGCTTTTTCCTCTCTGGTTAGCCTGATCCGCGGCTTTGTTCGTGAAACGTTATCGCTGGTGACATGGGGTTGTGCTTTCTTTGTCGCCAGTCATTACTACACTTACCTGTCAGTCTGGTTTACGGGCTTTGAAGACGAACTGGTTCGAAATGGGATTGCCATCGCGGTACTGTTTATCGCGACACTGATCGTTGGCGCTATCGTGAACTTCGTGATAGGTCAGTTGGTTGAGAAAACCCACCTGACGGGCACCGACCGGGTGCTGGGCGTCTGTTTCGGTGCGTTGCGCGGTGTGTTGATTGTTGCTGCCATTCTCTTCTTTCTCGACTCCTTTACCGGGGTGTCGAAAAGCGAAGACTGGAGCAAATCACAGCTGATCCCGCAGTTCAGTTTTATCATCAGATGGTTTTTTGATTATCTGCAAAGCTCGTCAAGTTTCTTGCCCAGAGCGTAAGTGCTCTGAGATGTGGCTTAACGAGGAAAAAGACGTATGTGCGGTATTGTCGGTATCGCCGGTGTTATGCCGGTTAACCAGTCGATTTATGATGCCTTAACGGTGCTTCAGCATCGCGGTCAGGATGCCGCCGGCATCATCACCATTGATGCCAATAACTGCTTCCGTTTGCGTAAAGCGAACGGGCTGGTGAGCGATGTCTTCGAAGCTCGCCATATGCAGCGTTTGCAGGGCAATATGGGCATTGGTCATGTGCGTTACCCCACGGCTGGTAGCTCCAGCGCCTCTGAAGCGCAGCCGTTTTACGTTAACTCCCCGTATGGCATCACGCTTGCCCACAACGGCAATCTGACCAACGCTCATGAGTTGCGTAAAAAACTGTTTGAAGAAAAACGCCGCCACATCAACACCACTTCCGACTCGGAAATTCTGCTTAATATCTTCGCCAGCGAGCTGGACAACTTCCGCCACTACCCGCTGGAAGCCGACAACATCTTCGCCGCCATCGCCGCTACAAACCGCTTAATCCGCGGCGCGTATGCCTGTGTGGCGATGATTATCGGCCACGGTATGGTGGCTTTCCGCGATCCTAACGGTATTCGTCCGCTGGTACTGGGGAAACGTGATATCGACGACAATCGCACAGAATATATGGTCGCTTCCGAAAGCGTTGCGCTCGATACCCTGGGCTTTGAGTTCCTGCGTGATGTCGCCCCAGGCGAGGCGATTTACATCACTGAAGAAGGGCAGCTGTTTACCCGTCAGTGCGCTGACAACCCGGTCAGCAATCCGTGCCTGTTCGAGTATGTTTACTTTGCCCGTCCGGACTCGTTCATCGACAAAATTTCCGTTTACAGCGCACGTGTGAATATGGGCACCAAGCTGGGCGAGAAAATTGCTCGTGAATGGGAAGATCTGGATATCGACGTGGTGATCCCCATTCCGGAAACCTCGTGTGATATCGCGCTGGAAATCGCCCGTATTCTGGGTAAACCGTATCGTCAGGGCTTTGTGAAAAACCGCTACGTTGGTCGCACGTTTATCATGCCGGGTCAGCAGCTGCGTCGTAAGTCCGTGCGCCGTAAACTGAACGCCAACCGCGCTGAATTCCGTGATAAAAACGTCCTGCTGGTCGATGACTCCATCGTCCGTGGCACCACTTCTGAGCAGATTATCGAGATGGCACGCGAAGCCGGAGCGAAGAAAGTGTATCTCGCCTCAGCGGCACCGGAAATTCGCTTCCCGAACGTTTACGGTATCGATATGCCGAGCGCCACGGAACTGATCGCTCACGGTCGCGAAGTAGATGAAATTCGCCAGATCATCGGTGCTGACGGGTTGATTTTCCAGGACCTCAACGATTTGATCGAAGCCGTTCGCGCTGAAAACCCGGATATCCAGCAGTTTGAATGCTCGGTGTTCAACGGCGTCTACGTCACCAAAGATGTTGATCAGGGCTACCTCGATTTTCTCGATACTTTACGTAATGACGACGCCAAAGCAGTGCAACGTCAGAACGAAGTGGAAAATCTCGAAATGCATAACGAAGGATGATGCCTTCGCTCAGGGTGCCGGTCTGGCACCCTGACTTGCAACTCCCGCCGAAATCCTGCAAAGTCTGCCTGCAAGTCTGACAGGGCAACTATTTATGAAACGACTCATTGTAGGCATCAGCGGTGCCAGCGGCGCGATTTATGGCGTGCGTTTATTACAGGTTCTGCGTGATGTCGCAGATGTTGAAACGCATCTGGTAATGAGCCAGGCGGCGCGCCAGACCTTATCCCTTGAAACGGATTTCTCCCTGCGTGATGTGCAGGCATTAGCCGATGTCACGCACGATGCGCGCGATATTGCCGCCAGCATCTCTTCTGGTTCTTTCCAGACGTTGGGGATGGTGATTTTACCCTGTTCAATCAAAACCCTGTCCGGCATTGTGCATAGCTATACGGATGGCTTACTGACCCGTGCGGCAGATGTGGTGCTGAAAGAGCGTCGCCCGCTGGTGCTCTGCGTGCGTGAAACACCGCTGCACTTAGGCCACCTGCGTTTAATGACTCAGGCGGCGGAAATCGGTGCGGTAATTATGCCTCCCGTTCCGGCATTTTATCATCGCCCGCAATCCCTTGATGATGTTATAAATCAGACGGTTAACCGTGTTCTTGACCAGTTTGCGATAAATCTACCCGAAGATCTCTTTGCCCGCTGGCAGGGCGCATAACTCCACTGTTGCCCTGTTTCAGGGCAATTTTGCAACCGCGATCAAATCCTCAACATTTTGTTTCTGCCATTCAATCGAAACGCTGCGATTCAACCGCTATACCTGCTATCTTCAACTTCAGGACAATAATGCAACGTCTTGTTAACATATTTAACGTTGAATGTTACTGTTGTCGTCAAGATGGCATAAGACCTGCATGAACGAGCCTGCAAACACACAACACAATACACAACATAAAAAAGCCATTTCACTTGAGGGTTATGTATGAAGAAGTCGATTCTCGCTCTGTCTTTGTTAGTCGGGATTTCCGCAGCAGCTTCCAGCTACGCGGCGCTGCCGGAGACGGTACGTATCGGAACGGATACCACCTATGCACCGTTCTCATCGAAAGATGCCAAAGGTGACTTTGTTGGCTTTGATATCGATCTCGGTAACGAGATGTGCAAACGGATGCAGGTGAAATGTACCTGGGTTGCCAGTGACTTTGACGCGCTGATCCCCTCACTGAAAGCGAAAAAGATCGACGCCATTATTTCGTCGCTTTCCATTACCGATAAACGTCAGCAGGAGATTGCCTTCTCCGACAAACTGTACGCCGCAGACTCTCGTCTGATTGCTGCCAAAGGTTCACCGATTCAGCCAACGCTGGATTCACTGAAAGGTAAACATGTGGGTGTGCTGCAGGGATCAACCCAGGAAGCGTATGCCAATGATAACTGGCGCAGTAAGGGTGTCGATGTGGTGGCCTATGCTAACCAGGATTTGGTCTATTCCGATCTGGCTGCAGGACGCCTGGATGCCGCTCTGCAAGATGAGGTTGCTGCCAGCGAAGGTTTCCTCAAGCAACCTGCCGGTAAAGATTTCGCTTTTGCAGGCCCTTCAGTGAAAGACAAAAAATACTTCGGTGACGGCACCGGTGTCGGGCTACGTAAAGATGATGCTGAACTGACGGCTGCGTTTAATAAGGCGCTTGGCGAGCTGCGTCAGGACGGCACCTACGACAAGATGGCGAAAAAGTATTTCGACTTTAATGTCTACGGTGACTGATACGTCGCAGGGAAGCTGTACCTGATGGAATGATCATGGTGCACGCCAGGTTTGTTGCACTATCGTGGTGCATTAAAATGCATACTTAAGCATTTTTAATGAAAAATAATACGTCTAACGGGGCGGGATATTTTGCCTTGATGGTCAATTTTATGGCACGATAAGTGTAACAAACCTGTAAATATTCCCTATAAAAAGACTGTCAGTTGAGGACATTATGAAAAAACTGGTGCTATCGCTCTCTCTGGTTCTGGCCTTCTCCAGCGCAACGGCGGCGTTTGCTGCGATTCCGCAAAACATCCGCATCGGTACCGATCCGACCTATGCGCCATTTGAATCAAAAAATTCACAAGGTGAACTGGTTGGCTTCGATATCGATCTGGCGAAGGAATTGTGCAAACGCATCAATACGCAATGTACGTTTGTCGAAAACCCGCTGGATGCGTTAATCCCGTCCTTAAAAGCGAAGAAGATTGACGCCATCATGTCATCGCTTTCCATTACGGAAAAACGTCAGCAGGAAATTGCCTTCACCGACAAACTGTACGCTGCCGACTCTCGTCTGGTAGTGGCGAAAAATTCCGATATTCAGCCGACAGTCGAGTCGCTGAAAGGCAAGCGCGTAGGCGTATTGCAGGGCACCACCCAGGAGACGTTCGGTAACGAACACTGGGCACCAAAAGGCATTGAAATCGTCTCTTATCAGGGGCAGGACAACATTTATTCTGACCTGACTGCCGGACGTATTGATGCCGCATTCCAGGATGAGGTCGCCGCCAGCGAAGGTTTCCTCAAACAACCCGTTGGTAAAGATTACAAATTCGGTGGCCCGTCTGTTAAAGATGAAAAACTGTTTGGCGTAGGGACCGGCATGGGTCTGCGTAAAGAAGATAACGAATTGCGCGAGGCACTGAACAAAGCCTTTGCCGAAATGCGCGCTGACGGTACTTACGAGAAATTAGCGAAAAAGTACTTCGATTTTGATGTTTATGGTGGTTAATCGCCATCGGTGAAAGAAAGCCCGCTCCCTTCGGGTAACCGGAGGGAGACAAGAGGCGGTAATTCACCACACACGACAGGACAGGCAGCATGTTGTATGGGTTTTCAGGTGTTATTTTACAGGGTGCGCTCGTCACGCTGGAGCTGGCTATCAGCTCTGTAGTGCTCGCTGTAATCATCGGTTTAATTGGCGCTGGCGGTAAGCTCTCGCAAAATCGGCTTTCGGGCCTTATTTTCGAAGGCTACACCACGCTGATTCGTGGCGTGCCGGACTTGGTGTTGATGCTGCTGATTTTCTACGGTTTGCAGATTGCACTAAACACGGTGACGGAGGCGATGGGCGTCGGGCAGATTGATATCGATCCGATGGTCGCTGGTATTATTACTCTCGGTTTTATCTACGGTGCTTATTTTACCGAAACGTTCCGTGGCGCGTTTATGGCTGTGCCGAAAGGGCATATAGAGGCGGCGACGGCGTTCGGTTTTACTCGTGGGCAAGTGTTTCGGCGGATCATGTTTCCGGCGATGATGCGTTACGCCCTGCCAGGCATTGGCAACAACTGGCAGGTGATTCTCAAATCTACCGCTTTGGTTTCGTTACTCGGCCTGGAAGATGTGGTCAAAGCCACGCAACTGGCAGGCAAAAGTACCTGGGAACCGTTCTATTTCGCCATCGTCTGTGGCGTGATTTATCTGGTTTTCACCACCGTTTCCAATGGTGTGCTGCTGTTCCTTGAGCGCCGCTACTCCGTGGGTGTGAAGAGGGCTGACCTGTGATCGAAATCTTACATGAATACTGGAAACCGCTGTTGTGGACCGACGGTTATCGCTTTACCGGTGTGGCGATTACCCTTTGGTTGCTGATTTTGTCGGTTGTGATAGGTGGAGTTCTGGCGCTGTTTCTGGCGATTGGTCGCGTCTCCAGCAATAAATACATCCAGTTTCCAATCTGGTTATTTACTTATATTTTTCGCGGTACACCGCTGTATGTTCAATTGCTGGTGTTCTATTCCGGCATGTACACGCTGGAGATTGTTAAGGGTACCGAGTTCCTTAACGCCTTTTTCCGCAGTGGCCTGAATTGTACTGTGCTGGCGCTGACGCTTAACACCTGTGCTTACACCACCGAGATTTTTGCCGGAGCAATCCGTTCGGTACCGCACGGAGAAATTGAAGCCGCCAGAGCCTATGGCTTTTCGACCTTTAAAATGTATCGCTGCATTATTTTGCCTTCAGCGCTGCGTATTGCGTTACCGGCCTACAGTAATGAAGTAATCCTGATGCTGCACTCTACTGCGCTGGCGTTTACGGCCACGGTGCCGGATCTGCTGAAAATAGCCCGTGATATTAACGCCGCCACGTATCAACCTTTTACCGCTTTCGGTATCGCCGCGGTGCTCTATTTAATCATCTCTTATGTCCTGATCAGTCTGTTCCGCAAAGCGGAAAAACGCTGGTTGCAGCATGTGAAACCTTCTTCAACGCACTGAGAATACGATGTCCGAGAATAAATTAAACGTTATCGATTTGCACAAACGCTACGGCGAACACGAAGTGCTGAAAGGGGTCTCACTGCAAGCGAATGCCGGTGATGTCATAAGTATCATCGGTTCGTCGGGATCGGGGAAAAGTACCTTTCTGCGCTGCATTAACTTCCTCGAAAAACCGAGCGAAGGATCGATCGTCGTTAACGGCCAGACGATCAATCTGGTGCGCGATAAAGACGGTCAACTCAAAGTCGCCGATAAAAATCAGCTGCGCTTACTGCGCACACGCCTGACGATGGTATTCCAGCACTTCAATCTCTGGAGCCATATGACGGTGCTGGAAAACGTCATGGAAGCGCCGATTCAGGTGTTAGGCCTGAGCAAGCAGGAAGCGCGCGAGCGGGCGGTGAAGTATCTGGCGAAAGTCGGGATAGACGAACGTGCGCAGGGGAAATACCCGGTGCATCTGTCCGGTGGTCAGCAACAGCGTGTTTCCATCGCGCGGGCGCTGGCGATGGAACCGGAAGTTTTACTGTTTGATGAACCTACCTCGGCGCTCGATCCTGAACTGGTAGGCGAAGTGCTGCGTATTATGCAGCAACTGGCAGAAGAGGGAAAAACCATGGTGGTGGTGACTCACGAAATGGGCTTTGCTCGCCATGTTTCTACTCACGTCATTTTTCTCCATCAGGGGAAAATAGAGGAAGAGGGCGCGCCAGAACAGTTATTCGGTAACCCGCAAAGTCCTCGTCTGCAACAGTTCCTTAAAGGTTCGCTGAAATAATTCCCTCTCCGGTGGCTAACGCTGCCGGAGTATTTCATGGGGAATTTGCGAGTCCGCTTCCGCTGAAATGTAAAAGTTGCAGTCCGCTAAAAATACTTCTGAATTCGCTGTCCAAAGATAAAAACTGCCTGCTGCATTGGGTGTAAATCGTGGTTATTGTCGCGTCATCTTAAATTTGAGGGGTGACGGAACGCCATGACAATATCGACAACTTCCACGCCGCATGATGCGGTATTTAAATCTTTTTTACGCCATCCAGACACCGCGCGGGATTTTATTGATATTCATCTTCCCGCGCCGCTGCGCAAACTGTGTGATTTAACGACGCTCAAACTGGAACCAAACAGTTTTATTGATGAAGATCTGCGGCAATATTATTCCGACCTCTTGTGGTCTGTGAAAACGCAGGAGGGAGCGGGTTATATTTATGTGGTGATAGAGCACCAAAGTAAGCCGGAGGAATTAATGGCTTTTCGCATGATGCGCTATTCCATCGCGGCGATGCAAAACCATCTGGATGCAGGCTATAAAGAGCTTCCATTGGTGATCCCAATGCTGTTTTATCATGGTTGCAGAAGTCCTTATCCTTATTCACTCTGCTGGCTTGATGAATTTGCCGAGCCTGCGATAGCCCGCACAATATATTCATCGGCTTTTCCGCTGGTGGATATTACCGTGGTGCCGGATGACGAGATTATGCAACATCGCAAAATGGCGCTGTTGGAGTTAATTCAGAAACATATTCGTCAGCGCGATCTGTTGGGATTAGTCGACCAAATTGTTTCGCTGCTAGTTACAGGGAACACTAATGACAGACAGCTAAAAGCCCTGTTTAATTACGTATTACAAACGGGAGATGCCCAGCGTTTCCGTGCATTTATTGGTGAGATAACAGAACGCGCACCACAAGAAAAGGAGAAACTGATGACCATTGCTGACAGATTACGTGAAGAAGGCGCAATGCAGGGCAAACACGAAGAAGCTCTGCGTATTGCTCAGGAGATGCTGGAGAGAGGTTTAGACAGAGAATTAGTTCTGATGGTGACCCGACTTTCGGCAGACGATCTTATCGCGCAAAGCCACTAATCCTGTAACACCGGGAATTAACTGGCGGATGTTTGCAGTACACCACATCAGTGAACAACATCCGCCAGCGCCTCTTCTAAATCGTACCAGCGAAACGCAAAACCCGCTTCTTCCAGCCTTTTGGGCAAAGCCCGTTGTCCACCTAATACCAGTACTGAAGATTCGCCCATTAACAGCCGAATGGCGGTCGCGGGGACGCGCAAAATGGCCGGACGATGCAGTGCATGACCGAGCGCATGGGCAAATTGTTCATTGCGTACCGGGTAGGGCGAAACCATATTAAACGACCCGCGTAGCTCGTTATCCAGCAGCCAGAGAATACCGTTGACCATATCATCGATATGAATCCAGGCCAGATACTGCCGACCAAAGCCAATCGGCCCGCCCAGGCCAAGACGAAACGGCGGCAGCATTTTACCGAGGATCCCGCCGTCCGGTGCAAGCACCACGCCGGTACGCAGCAGGCACACACGTGTTTTGTCGCTTTGCGCCCGACAGGCAATCTCTTCCCAACGAGCGCAGAGTTTGTGGGTAAATTCGTTATGCGGCGGTTCCTCTTCAGTAACCACCACTTCACCTAAGTCGCCATAATAGCCCGTTGCCGAACCGGAAATGAGTACCGACGGCGGCGTGTCGCTGGCATTAATCAAATCGACCAGTTTTTGCGTAATATTCCAGCGGCTTTGGCAGAGACGCTCTTTTTGCTCGTGAGTCCAGCGTTTATCAGCAATCGGTTCTCCGGCCAGGTTGATTACCGCATCAACGCCGTTGAGGTTACTTTGATCGGCAAGCCCTTGCCATAGTGTCACCCGGGGGCCGATAACGGAGCTGGCTTTCTGCGGGTTACGCGTCACTACCGTGATTTGATGGCCCAGCTCCAGCAAACGCGGAATCAAATGGCGACCAATTAATCCCGTCCCTCCGGTGATCACTATGTTCATGCAGCCTCCCGATATGGCGGTTAACGCTGCCAGCTTAAGGTCATGGATACCGAATCAGCGTAGCGCAGCGCGTGCAGTTTATCGATCTCTACTTCAGCATACGTTACCCAGTGATGTTCACGTGCGATATCGAGCACATCCTGAGTTAATTTCTCCAGCAAAGAGAAACGGTTATTCTCTACGTGCTGAATAATGTTTTTCGTTACGGTGCGATAATTCAGCGCATCGTTGATATCTTCGCTGGTGCGCGCTTTATCGGCGGGGTAGTGGATCGTCACGTTGATAACTATATCCTGACGGTTGTTAATTTCTTCTTCCTTAATTCCGATAAACGTACGTAAACGAAGGTTCTTTATACGAATAATAGCGGCAGGTTGTGCCATTGCAGGTTCTCCGTTGTTTTACTTAGGATTAAATAATACACGAGAACCTGTTTCTGTTAACTATCCGAACACTCATCACCGAGTTGTGATTTTAGCAGTGCCTGCACGGTGGCAGGGCGCGAACGGATCCGCTCATGCCAGTTCTTAACTGCAGGATACATTGCGAGGTCAATGCGCTGGCGAGTCCAGGCATTAACCCACGGCCAGCAGGCAATATCCGCAATGCTGTAGTTTTCTCCGCCCAACCAGGGCGAGTTTTCCAGCCGCTTGTTCAGCACGTGATACAGACGCTGAGTTTCAACCTGATAACGTTCAATAGCGTAAGGAATGGTTTGTGGTGCAGCGTGATTAAAATGATGATTTTGCCCAAGCATCGGCCCCAGCCCGCCTACCTGCCAGAATAGCCACTGTAATGTGGTGGCGCGTTCACGCATTTCATGACTCAAAAAGAGTCCCGTTTTCTCCGCCAGATACAACAATATGGCCCCGGACTCAAAGAGGCTTAACGGTTCGCCGCCATCGGCTGGGGAATGATCAACAATTGCCGGAATTTTGTTGTTAGGCGAAATGCGCAAAAATTCCGGGCGAAACTGGCCACCTTTCCCCAGGTCTACCTTAATCAAGCGATAATCCAGTCCTGCTTCTTCGAGAAACAACGTAATTTTGTGACCATTTGGCGTCGGGGCGAAATAGAGATCGATCATTGCAGCTCCGGTTGTCTAATCATCTGAACACCACAAGTATAGAAAGCGCGGCGACTTGCGTGAGTATTCGTCACGTGACAGTGACAAAAAGGCTCTATAGTTTGATAGTTAGCCCCCCCCTTTATTGCCGAGGACATAATGAGTAAACCCGCTATCACGCTTTGGTCAGATGCCCATTTTTTCTCCCCTTATGTGTTATCCGCCTGGGTGGCGTTGCAGGAAAAAGGCCTGTCGTTTCATATCAAGACCATCGACCTCGACAGCGGTGAACATTTGCAGCCGACGTGGCAAGGTTACGGTCAGACACGCCGTGTGCCGTTATTACAAATCGATGATTTTGAGTTGAGTGAATCTTCTGCCATTGCGGAGTATCTGGAAGATCGATTTGCGCCACCGACCTGGGAACGCATTTATCCGCTTGATTTAGAAAATCGTGCGCGTGCACGACAGATTCAGGCCTGGCTGCGCAGCGATCTGATGCCCATCCGCGAAGAGCGCCCTACGGACGTTGTCTTTGCGGGTGCGAAAAAAGCGCCACTGACGGCGCAGGGAAAAGCCAGTGCAGAGAAACTGTTCGCGATGGCAGAACATTTGTTAGCACTGGGTCAGCCGAATTTATTTGGTGAATGGTGCATTGCTGATACTGATCTGGCGCTAATGATTAACCGCCTGGTACTACATGGCGATGAGGTGCCAGAACGCCTGGTGGATTATGCAACATTCCAGTGGCAGCGAGCGTCTGTCCAGCGTTTTATTGCACTTTCGGCGAAGCAATCTGGCTGATAGCAATGGCAGAATCCAGTATCATAGCTTACGTTTTTTCGACGAGGAGTGAGTGATGAAACTGATGTTTGCATCGGACATTCATGGGTCGTTACCGGCGACGGAACGTGTTCTGGAGTTGTTTGCCCAAAGCGGTGCCCAGTGGCTGGTGATCCTTGGCGACGTGTTGAATCACGGCCCGCGTAATGCTTTACCGGAGGGTTACGCGCCAGCCAAAGTCGCTGAACGGCTTAATGAAGTGGCACATAAAGTTATCGCTGTGCGCGGCAACTGCGACAGCGAAGTGGACCAAATGCTGCTGCATTTCCCGATAACCGCGCCGTGGCAACAGGTATTACTGGAAAAACAACGTCTGTTTTTGACGCATGGTCATCTATTTGGTCCGGAAAATCTGCCCGCTTTAAACCAGAACGATGTGCTGGTGTACGGTCATACCCATCTGCCAGTGGCAGAACAGCGGGGGGAGATATTCCACTTCAACCCCGGCTCGGTGAGTATTCCGAAAGGCGGTAATCCGGCGAGTTATGGCATGCTGGATAATGACGTACTGAGTGTAATCGCACTCAATGATCAAAGTATCATTGCGCAGGTCGCGATTAATCCGTAATTTACCCACAACTCAAAATGCGCCGTAAGAGCGCCAGAAAAAGAAGGTTTCCTGATAATGGAACAGCGTCGTTTGGCAAGTACTGAATGGGTGGATATTGTCAATGAAGAGAATGAAGTCATTGCACAAGCCAGCCGGGAACAAATGCGGGCACAGTGTCTGCGTCATCGTGCAACTTACATCGTCGTGCATGATGGCATGGGCAAAATTCTGGTCCAGCGTCGTACCGAGACAAAAGACTTTTTACCCGGCATGTTAGATGCGACCGCAGGCGGTGTGGTCCAGGCCGATGAGCAACTGCTGGAGTCAGCGCGTCGCGAAGCGGAAGAAGAGTTGGGCATTGCCGGTGTCCCCTTTGCCGAGCACGGGCAGTTCTATTTCGAAGATAAAAATTGCCGTGTCTGGGGCGCGTTGTTCAGTTGTGTCTCGCACGGTCCCTTCGCCCTACAGGAAGATGAAGTCAGTGAAGTTTGCTGGCTGACGCCGGAAGAAATCACCGCACGCTGCGATGAGTTCACTCCAGACTCGCTGAAAGCGCTGGCGTTGTGGATGAAGCGCAATGCCAAAAATGAAGCCGTAGAGACTGAAACGGCAGAATGAAAAAAGAGCCGCAATTGCGGCTCTTAACATTTTTAGTGGTAGCCCATCAACTGAGCGCCGATAACCACGACGCTGGACATAATAAACAGCAGTCCAAGCAGTGTCGCGCCCACCTTCAGCCAGTTACGGAAGTCCACCCGACAAACACCGAGCGTTGCCATTAACGAAGCTGAGGTCGGGTAAATGATGTGACTGAAGCCATCACCAAACTGGAACGCCAGCACGGTAACCTGACGGTTAACACCGACCAGATCGCCAAGCGGTGCCAGTAACGGCATGGTTAACGCCGCCTGACCAGAACCGGATGTCACGAAGAAATTAAATACCGCCTGGAAGAGCAACATAAACCAGGCTGCAACTGCGTTATCCAGACCGCTAATGGCATTGGCAATGCTGTTTAGAATGGTATTTAACACACTGGCATCACCCGCTTCACCGTTACCGACCAGCAACAAAATCCCTTTGGCGAAACCCACCAGTAGGGCAGGGGCGATCATCATTCGCGCCCCTTCGGTGAAGGATGAAGCCATGGTATTAACCGTCATACCGTTTAGGCGGAAAACAACGCCGATGATGCCAATTACTAGCCCCATCGTGAAGAACTGGCTGGCTATTTCTGGAATAAACCAGGCATTGACGATAACGCCCCAAATTACCCAGATCATGACGGCGGTTAAAACAATCAATACCAGCCAGTCACCAAAGGTAAATGGACGCTGTTCTACATCCGCCTGTTTTTCGCGGAAGAAACGATCGGACTCATGAACGCGTGACAACAGCGGATTCTTTTTCACCCGCGAGGCGTACACCATAGTGAAGACCAGACCAATCAGAGTAGAGATTACCCATACCACGATGCGCAAACCGGAGCCAGAAAGCACCGGAACACCAGCGATCCCCTGAGCAACAACCACACAAAACGGGTTCATCCACGAACTGGCAAAACCGATTTGCGTGGCGATATAAGTCACCAGGACGGTGGTAATACTGTCATAGCCCAGCCGGACCATTAGCGGTGCGATGATAATGGCAAAGGCGACGGCCTCTTCCCCCATACCAAATACCGCGCCGCCAAGTGAAAAGAGAATAAACAAGGCAGGGATAAAGAGAATTTCATTCCCGCGTGTATGCCGAATAAGTGCCAGGATGCCGTTATCAATGGTTCCTGTACGCATCACGATGCCAAACGCGCCGCCAATCACCAGCATAAACATGATGATGCCAACGGCTGTCCCGTATTTCGATCCTGAGGTTAATCCTTCAAACGGGAAATTCATCAGGCCCGGGCGTTCATCGCCCGTCGAGAACAGTTGCACGCGGTGATACTCAGGTTCGCCCGCCTCGTTAGTCAGAATGCGAAATGAGTGCGGATCTACGACTTTGCGTGTTTTTGTTTGACCATCAACCTGATACTGCACTTCCTGACTGTCAAACATCCCCACCGGAACTACCCAGGTGGCAAGGCTGGTTAAAATAGCAACAAAAAAGATAATCACCAGCGTATCGGGCATTGCCCATCTTCTGGTTGGTTTGGATTCAGTGATTGCGGACATAGCGCAGATATTCCCTTGCACAAAACAAAGTGGTAAGTATGCAAAGTGAGATGGCGCAATTCATTGATGCAGCGCAGTTAAGCAAGATAATCAGAAAGGATTAATGCAAATTAAGAGAATAAAAAACCGGAAATAGTGACTATTTCCGGTTCAGGTATCCGCAGCGCAAAGCTGCGGATGATGACGAGATTACTGCTGCTGTGCAGACTGAATCGCAGTCAGCGCGATGGTGTAGACGATATCGTCAACCAGTGCGCCACGGGACAGATCGTTAACCGGCTTGCGCATACCCTGCAGCATCGGCCCGATGGAGATCAGATCGGCAGAACGTTGTACCGCTTTGTAAGTGGTGTTACCGGTGTTCAGATCCGGGAAGATGAACACGGTAGCGCGACCAGCAACCGGAGAATTCGGCGCTTTGGATTTCGCAACGTCAGCCATTACCGCAGCGTCGTACTGCAGCGGACCGTCGATCATCAGGTCAGGACGTTTTTCCTGCGCCAGACGAGTTGCTTCGCGAACTTTCTCTACGTCGCTACCTGCACCAGAAGTACCGGTGGAGTAGGAGAGCATTGCAACGCGCGGTTCGATACCGAAGGCCGCGGCGGAATCAGCGGACTGAATCGCGATTTCTGCCAGCTGTTCTGCGGTCGGATCCGGGTTGATCGCACAGTCACCGTAAACGTAAACCTGTTCCGGCAGCAGCATGAAGAACACGGAAGATACCAGGGAGCTACCCGGTGCAGTTTTGATCAGCTGCAGCGGCGGACGAATGGTGTTTGCGGTGGTGTGAACAGCACCGGAAACCAGACCGTCAACTTCATCCTGTTCCAGCATCAGCGTACCGAGAACCACGTTGTCTTCCAGCTGTTCGCGGGCAACGGTTTCGGTCATGCCTTTGTTCTTACGCAGTTCAACCAGGCGGCCAACATAGCTTTCGCGAACCACTTCTGGATCGACAATTTCAATGCCAGCACCCAGTTCTACGCCCTGAGATGCTGCAACGCGGTTGATCTCAGCCGGGTTACCCAGCAGTACGCAAGTTGCGATACCACGTTCAGCACAGATAGCGGCTGCTTTAACGGTACGCGGTTCGTCGCCTTCCGGCAGCACGATACGTTTGCCCGCTTTGCGCGCCAGTTCGGTCAGCTGATAACGGAAGGCTGGCGGAGACAGACGACGGCTGCGCTCAGAGGTGGCAGTCAGAGAGTCAATCCAGTCAGCGTTGATGTAGTTAGCAACGTATTCCTGAACTTTCTCGATACGCTCGTGATCGTCAACCGGAACTTCGAGGTTGAAGCTCTGCAGGCTCAGAGAAGTCTGCCAGGTGTTAGTGTTCACCATAAATACCGGCAGGCCGGTAGCGAAAGCGCGCTCGCACAGTTTGGAAATGCGCGCGTCCATTTCGTAGCCGCCAGTCAGCAGCAGGGCACCGATTTCTACGCCGTTCATGGCAGCCAGGCAAGCTGCAACCAGTACGTCAGGACGGTCTGCGGAAGTTACCAGCAGAGAACCGGCACGGAAGTGCTCCAGCATGTGCGGAATGCTGCGTGCGCAGAAAGTGACAGATTTCACGCGACGAGTGTTGATATCGCCTTCGTTGATGATGGTGGCGTTCAGGTGGCGAGCCATATCGATCGCACGGGTCGCGATCAGATCAAAGCTCCACGGCACCGCGCCGAGAACCGGCAGCGGGCTGGATTCTTGCAGCTTCGCCGGATCAACATTGTTTACTTTTGCTTTGGAAGAGTCGTCGAAAATCTCGGACAGATCCGGGCGAGTACGACCCTGTTCATCAACCGGTGCGTTCAGTTTGTTAACGATAACGCCAGTGATGTTGGTGTTTTTTGCACCACCGAAGCTGTTGCGAGTCAGTTCGATACGCTCTTTCAGCTGTTCCGGGGTGTCAGTGCCCTGAGACATAACGAAGACGATTTCCGCGTTCAGCGTTTTAGCGATTTCGTAGTTCAGAGACTGGGCAAACTGATGCTTACGTGTCGGGACCAGACCTTCAACCAGAACGACTTCAGCGTCTTTGGTGTTAGCGTGGTAGTTCGCGACGATCTCTTCCATCAGCACATCTTTCTGATTGCTGGAAAGCAGACCTTCAACGTAGCTCATTTTCAGCGGTTCAGCGGCTGTCGTGGTGGAAGAGTTCGCACGCACGATAGTCGTGGTCTGATCGGGCGCATCGCCACCGGTACGCGGCTGAGCGATAGGTTTGAAAACGCTCAGACGAACGCCTTTGCGTTCCATTGCACGGATCACGCCAAGGCTGACGCTGGTCAGACCGACGCTGGTTCCGGTAGGGATCAGCATAATAATACGGGACACGGTTTATCCTCTTTCGTTACCGCCGGTTTGGCGGGTTACAAAACAGCACCGCCAGCTGAGCTGGCGGTGTGGAATCAGGCGGTCAAGCGGCAGGCGTCTTGCGCGATAACCAGCTCTTCGTTGGTCGGAATCACAACAGCAGGGCGGGTGCCTTCTTTGTTGATGAAACCAGATTTGCCGAAACGTGCAGCCAGGTTGCGCTCATGATCAACTTCAAAGCCCAGCACGCCCAGTTTGCCCAGAGACAGTTCACGAACCATCGCGGCATTTTCACCGATACCACCGGTGAATACAACAGCGTCCAGACGACCATCCATCAGCGCGGTGTAGGCACCGATGTATTTCGCCAGACGGTGGCAGTAAACGTCCATTGCGCGCTTCGCGTCTTCTTTTGTCGCGTAGTTGTCTTCAACATAACGGCAGTCGCTGGTGACTTCGGTCAGACCCAGCAGGCCAGACTCTTTGGTCAGCATTTTGTTGATTGCGTCAACGCTCATGCCCAGAGTGTCGTGCAGGTGGAAGATGATCGCAGGATCGATATCGCCAGAGCGAGTACCCATTACCAGACCTTCCAGCGGGGTCAGACCCATAGAGGTGTCAACGCATTTACCGTTGCGGATAGCAGAAACGGAACCACCGTTACCCAGGTGGCAGGTGATGATGTTCAGCTCTTCTACCGGTTTGTTCAGCATTTTTGCCGCTTCCTGGGTTACATAGAAGTGGCTGGTGCCGTGCGCGCCGTAACGACGGATGCCGTGCTCTTTGTACAGGTTGTACGGCAGGGCGTAGAGGTAAGACTCTTCCGGCATAGTCTGGTGGAACGCGGTGTCAAATACAGCAACGTTTTTGTCTTTCAGCTGAGGGAAAGATTTCAGTGCTTCTTCGATACCGATCAGGTGAGCCGGGTTGTGCAGCGGTGCAAAAGAAGCTGCATCTTTGATACCCTGAATAACAGACTCATCGATCACTACGGAGCTGGTATACTTTTCGCCGCCGTGTACGATACGGTGACCGATAGCGGTCAGCTGCGCAGACAGTTCTGGTTTTTGTGCCAGAATAGTATTAACGATAAAGTTGAGCGCTTCGCTGTGAGCGGCGCCTGCACCTAAAGCCGCTTCCTGTTTATTGCCGTCCATTTTCCATTTGATACGTGCTTCGGGCAGGTGGAAACATTCGGCTAAACCAGAAAGGTACTCTTCACCATTTACTGCATCGATGATTGCAAATTTCAGTGAAGAACTACCGCAGTTCAGAACCAGTACTAACTTACTCGACATGGAAGTACCTATAATTGATACGTGGCTAAAAAAACGTCAGGGAGCCATAGAGCGTAGCGCATGATGACACTGACATTTATGATTAACATCATGCACTGCAAATTTTTTTTGCATGATGGAAGAAATATCTTGAGTCTATGCCATTTTGCGTAATTTTCAGCCAATGGCATAATGTATATGAATTTGACGACTCAATGAATATGTACTACTTAGGCCTTCAGGCTGCTAAAGGATACCTGATAGTGGGTATGGAAGACAAAATGTTTTGAACGTTGTCCCGCTGAGTTGTGAATTTGCACAAATTTTTGAATCTTTATATGTGAAGTTGAGGTGAAGCATGTCAACGCCGGATAATCGTTCTGTTAATTTTTTTAGCTTGTTTCGCCGGGGACAGCATTACTCAAAGACGTGGCCGTTGGAAAAACGCCTTGCCCCGGTCTTTGTCGAAAATCGCGTTATCAAGATGACGCGCTATGCGATCCGTTTTATGCCGCCAATCGCCGTATTTACTCTCTGCTGGCAGATTGCCCTGGGCGGTCAGCTGGGCCCGGCAGTTGCCACTGCGCTGTTCGCCTTAAGTTTACCCATGCAAGGACTATGGTGGCTGGGCAAGCGTTCTGTAACGCCATTACCTCCTGCAATCCTTAACTGGTTTTATGAAGTTCGCGGTAAATTGCAAGAGTCTGGACAGGTGTTGGCACCCGTTGAAGGTAAGCCTGATTACCAGGCATTAGCTGACACGCTTAAGCGTGCCTTCAAACAACTGGATAAAACTTTCCTTGATGATTTGTAATTGACCCCTGATTACGCATATAAAAGAAGGCATACTCAGCCTTCTTTTTTTTCACCGTAGTAGAGTGATACAGGAGTCAACAATGGAAATGACCAACGCGCAACGTCTTATTTTGTCTAACCAGTACAAAATGATGACTATGCTTGATCCGGCAAATGCTGAACGTTACCGTCGCCTGCAAACAATCATTGAGCGTGGTTATGGATTACAGATGCGTGAACTGGATCGCGAGTTTGGCGAGCTGAAAGAAGAAACCTGCCGCACTATCATCGACATTATGGAGATGTATCACGCACTGCATGTGTCCTGGTCTAATTTGCAGGACCAGCAGTCCATCGATGAACGCCGTGTTACCTTCCTCGGCTTTGACGCCGCCACCGAAGCTCGTTATCTCGGTTATGTGCGCTTTATGGTTAACGTGGAGGGGCGCTATACCCATTTTGACGCCGGAACTCACGGTTTTAACGCCCAGACGCCAATGTGGGAAAAATATCAGCGTATGCTTAATGTGTGGCATGCCTGCCCGCGTCAGTACCATCTGAGTGCCAACGAAATTAATCAAATTATCAACGCCTGAGGAGGCCCATGTGCGGTGCAAAGGTTTTCTGTTTGATCTTGATGGAACGCTGGTGGACTCCCTGCCTGCGGTAGAACGGGCGTGGAGCAACTGGGCCAGACGTCATGGGTTAGCGCCGGAAGAGGTGCTGGCTTTCATTCACGGTAAACAGGCCATCACCTCTTTGCGCCATTTTATGGTGGGCAAATCCGAGGCAGACATTGCTGCCGAATTTACGCGTCTGGAGCAAATCGAGGCCACGGAAACCGAAGGTATTACCGCACTTCCGGGGGCAGTCGCTTTACTCAATCATCTGAATAAAGTGGGGATTCCATGGGCCATTGTGACGTCTGGCTCCATGCCCGTAGCGCGAGCGCGCCACAAAATAGCCGGACTTCCCGCGCCAGAGGTGTTTGTAACCGCTGAGCGAGTGAAGCGCGGAAAACCAGAACCTGATGCGTATCTGTTAGGCGCGCAGCTGCTGGGGCTTGCGCCGCAGGAGTGTGTGGTGGTGGAAGATGCTCTCGCTGGCGTGCTTTCAGGCCTGGCGGCGGGTTGCCATGTGATTGCAGTTAACGCTCCGGCAGATACCCCGCGCCTGAATGAGGTCGATTTAGTCCTCCACAGTCTGGAGCAAATTACTGTGACCAAACAGCCAAATGGCGATGTTATTATTCAGTGAAACACCTGATCATGATTTAGCCCCGTCTCGTCGGGGCTTTTTTATGGCAGAATCAAGTCATCCCCCTCAATTAACAAGGATAAGTTGTGAACGGTGAATTGATTTGGGTTCTTTCATTACTGGCCGTTGCCATCGTCTTGTTTGCGACGGGCAGAGTGCGTATGGATGCGGTCGCTTTGTTTGTTATTGTCGCGTTTGCATTAAGCGGAACGCTGACGGTCCCCGAAGTATTTTCCGGCTTTTCCGATCCTAACGTTGTCCTGATTGCCGCCTTGTTCATTATTGGCGATGGTTTGGTCCGTACCGGTGTTGCCACCGTAATGGGGACATGGCTGGTCAAAGTGGCAGGCAACAGTGAAATCAAAATGTTGGTTTTGTTGATGCTGACCGTCGCGGGGCTTGGCGCGTTTATGAGTTCAACCGGCGTTGTCGCTATCTTTATTCCCGTGGTGTTAAGCGTTGCCATGCGTATGCAAACGTCGCCGTCGCGCCTGATGATGCCGTTAAGTTTTGCCGGGCTGATAAGCGGCATGATGACGCTGGTGGCGACGCCGCCGAACCTGGTAGTCAACAGTGAATTGCTGCGTGAAGGCTATCATGGTTTTAGTTTCTTTAGCGTAACACCTATTGGCCTGGTCGTGCTGGTGCTGGGTATTTTGTATATGTTAGTGATGCGTTTCATGCTGAAAGGGGATACCCAGACCCCACAGCGCGAAGGCTGGACGCGTCGAACTTTTCGCGATCTTATTCGTGAATATCGACTGACCGGGCGTGCGCGTCGTCTGGCTATTCGCCCCGGTTCGCCTATGATTGGTCAACGGCTGGACGATCTCAAATTACGTGAGCGTTATGGTGCTAACGTCATCGGTGTTGAACGCTGGCGGCGTTTTCGTCGCGTTATCGTGAATGTTAACGGGGTTTCTGAATTTCGCGCGCGTGACGTTTTGCTTATTGATATGTCTGCGGCTGATGTCGATCTCCGGCAATTCTGTAGTGAGCAATTGCTGGAGCCGATGGTACTACGCGGCGAGTATTTTTCTGACCAGGCACTTGATGTGGGCATGGCAGAGATTTCATTAATTCCTGAGTCAGAACTTATTGGTAAATCGGTGCGCGAAATTGGTTTTCGTACCCGCTACGGACTGAATGTGGTGGGGCTAAAGCGCAATGGCGAGGCGATGGAAGGTTCGCTGGCGGATGAGCCTCTGCTGCTGGGCGATATCATCCTGGTTGTGGGTAACTGGAAACTGATCGGTATGCTGGCAAAACAGGGGCGTGACTTTGTGGCGCTGAACTTACCCGAAGAGGTAAGTGAAGCATCGCCAGCACACAGTCAGGCACCTCATGCCATTTTTTGCCTGGTGTTGATGGTAGCGTTAATGCTTACCGATGAAATCCCTAATCCTGTTGCCGCTATCATCGCCTGCCTGCTGATGGGGAAATTCCGTTGTATCGATGCTGAAAGCGCCTATAAATCCATTCACTGGCCGAGCATTATTTTGATCGTTGGGATGATGCCGTTTGCTGTGGCATTACAGAAAACGGGAGGTGTCGCGCTGGCGGTGAAAGGGCTGATGGACATTGGCGGCGGTTACGGGCCACATATGATGCTGGGTTGTTTGTTTGTCTTGTCGGCGGTTATTGGGCTATTTATCTCTAATACCGCAACGGCGGTGTTGATGGCTCCGATTGCGCTGGCTGCTGCCAAAACGATGGGTGTGTCGCCTTATCCATTTGCGATGGTCGTGGCGATGGCAGCATCCGCCGCCTTTATGACACCGGTTTCTTCACCTGTTAACACACTGGTTTTAGGCCCGGGAAATTACAGCTTCAGTGACTTTGTGAAGTTGGGGGTACCGTTCACCATTATCGTGATGGCGGTTTGTGTGGTGATGATCCCGATGCTGTTTCCGTTTTGACAAGAGCCTGATGTCGCATCCGGCGCTTATTGCCTGATGCGACGCAGACTCCGGCTGCTTACAGCGGTGAATCCTGGCTAATCTCATCGAGCGAAAGATGGAAGCTGGGAACAAAGACTTCCATGAAGTAGTCCATCTCCTGGCTGCGGCGCGCTTCAAGCGTCGCTTCCAGTCGCGTTTTTGCCAGCAAGAATTCATTATTTCCCGCCGCGAGTTCTTCCAGACATTTCAGATATGCACACAGTGCATCTGCCTGTTTCACCAGAGATTTCTCTTCATCGCTGTATGCATGCTCGTCAATTAACGGCGCAAAAATATCCTGCAGCTCTTCCGGAACCATATCGACCAGTTTTTGCTGAGCGATTTTTTCAATAGCCTTGTATTCCTGAGCGATTTGCGAATTGAAGTATTTCACCGGGGTAGGGAGATCGCCGGTAAGCACTTCTGAGGCATCGTGGTACATCGCCAGTAAAGCGATACGTTCGGCGTTGACATTACCGCCAAATTTACGATTTTTGATAGCTGCCAGCGCATGGGCGACCATCGCTACCTGCAAACTGTGTTCGGACACATTTTCCGTCCGCACGTTGCGCATTAGCGGCCAGCGGTTAATGAGTTTCAGGCGGGAGAGATGGGCAAAAAAATGGCTCTGTTTCATAGTGACCTTACGTATGATGACATCATCAGGTCATTGTGGCGGGATAACACTGCCGGATGCAATCTCCGGCAGTGAAATTAAGATTACAGCTGATGATAACCAGAAAGGAAACGCGCGAACTTACTCAAAGACAGCTCGATATCATCAACACGTGGTAGTGTGACAATGCGGAAGTGATCCGGCCACGGCCAGTTGAATGCTGTCCCTTGAACCAGCAGGACTTTTTCCTGCAACAGGAAATCCAGCACCATTTTCTGGTCGTCGTGAATGTTAAAGCGTTTAGCGTCGATTTTCGGGAACATATACAGCGCACCGCGCGGTTTCACGCAGGAAACGCCCGGAATGTCGTTGATCAATTCCCACGCGCGGTTACGCTGCTCATAAAGACGCCCGCCGGGAGTAATAAATTCACTGATGCTCTGATAACCGCCTAGTGCGGTCTGAATGGCGTGTTGCGCAGGAACGTTAGCACACAGGCGCATCGAAGCCAGCATTTCCAGACCTTCGATGTAACCTTTAGCGTGTTTTTTCGGCCCGTTCAGCACCATCCACCCCTGACGGAAGCCTGCAACGCGGTACGTTTTCGACAATCCGTTAAAGGTAATGGTCAGCAGATCAGGTGCCAGCGGCGCAATTGAGTGATGCTCAGCGTCATCGTAGAGAATTTTGTCATAAATTTCATCGGCGAAGATAATGAGATTATGCTGACGTGCAATCTCCACTATCTCCATTAAAAGCTCTTTGGAATAAACTGCGCCGGTTGGGTTATTTGGGTTGATAATAACGATTCCACGCGTACGAGGCGTAATTTTAGCGCGAATATCATCAAGGTCCGGGAACCAGTCAGAGGATTCATCGCAAAGATAATGCACCGCTTTACCGCTGGAGAGCGAAACCGCCGCAGTCCAAAGAGGGTAATCAGGCGCAGGAACTAACATTTCGTCCCCGCTGTTCAGCAATGCCTGCATTGCCTGAACGATAAGCTCCGATACACCATTGCCGATGTAAATATCTTCCACGGTAACATCACGCATGCCACGAGCCTGGTAGTGCTGCATGATGGCTTTACGCGCGGAGTAAAGCCCTTTGGAATCGCAATACCCTTGAGCGGTAGGCAGGTTGCGAATCACGTCAACGAGGATTTCATCTGGCGCGTCAAAACCGAACGGGGCAGGATTGCCGATGTTCAGTTTCAGTACCTTGTTACCTTCTTCTTCCAGGCGTTTTGCTTCTTTCAGCACCGGACCACGGATGTCGTAACAGACATTCTCTAATTTGCTGGATTTTTCAATGGGGGACATGAATCTTGACCTTTTTTGCTGTTATCGCCACTCCCTGCCGTGGAAGTCAGCTTAGAACAATGTACTCCCCCAGGACGGCGTTTTGAAGGTCTGCAGAATAAGATTTTGCCAGAGGGGAAGACTCGATTGTGCTGTTAATAACTTAATAATGGCAAAATAATGAGGTGTATATGCTTAGCAATTAATGTTATGTAGTGAATTGTTCTGATTCTTAATTGTGAGTGTGGTTTTTTTATCTGTAAGATAATTGTTTGAAAATGCCTCGTTTAAGAATTCACTAATGAATCGTGATGATGATATTTCCGCATTACGGAGAGTTTAACAGCGTGATGATTTCCGAGGTGTCGTAATGGGTGCAAGGTGTGAAACTATTGTTAAGCGGGATTAATGAATGAGGATGATGCTAATTAATTATTATTTAATATTCAAAAAGGTTTTGTTGTGCTTATTAATAATAGAAGATTACTTTGCCTAACATAACATAACTTTGCATCAGATAATTCGCAATGACCCTTATAAATAAAAGGTTTTTGGGGTAAAATGCTCGCATAAATAACGGATCCCTGCTCTTGATGCCGCCTCACCATTGCTGTTTGTACGTGTTCGCGTATGACCAGCGATGCTGCACGAGAGTGGAACAAGGACTCACATTTACATTTATACAAACACGCGCATGTCATAAATACAAAAGAGTGAGTAACTTAATAGATATGCGATTCCTGAAGATATATTCTGTGATCTACTTCAGGCATTATAACGGAACAATGTGAGTCGCTTTTTTAGTGCAACTCATATGCATTTTTACTTTCGTCCGGGTTCCGGATGAAACTGCCAGGGAGGCACATTACAAATGGAATTGCTTGTTTGTGTGTGCACAGCATTAACCAGCTCAGTACGAGCCGCCAGTAAGTGATAATATATGATAAGTGCAAATCGTCCGATAATTAACCTCGACCTCGATCTGCTGAGAACATTTGTTGCTGTTGCCGATCTGAACACTTTTGCTGCCGCAGCTGCCGCTGTGTGTCGTACTCAGTCCGCCGTAAGTCAGCAAATGCAGCGTCTGGAACAACTCGTTGGGAAAGAACTGTTCGCTCGTCACGGTCGCAACAAACTGTTAACTGAACATGGCATTCAACTTCTTGGTTACGCCAGGAAAATCCTGCGTTTTAATGATGAGGCCTGCTCATCATTAATGTTCAGCAATCTTCAGGGCGTGTTAACTATCGGTGCTTCAGATGAATCTGCCGATACGATCTTACCTTTCCTGTTAAATCGCGTGAGTTCGGTTTATCCGAAACTAGCGCTGGATGTCCGCGTTAAACGTAATGCCTATATGGCAGAAATGCTGGAATCCCAGGAAGTGGATTTGATGGTAACCACCCATCGTCCTTCAACGTTTAAGGCATTGAACCTGCGTACCTCGCCAACACACTGGTACTGCGCAGCGGAATACGTATTGCAAAAAGGCGAGCCGATCCCTCTTGTATTGCTGGATGATCCTAGCCCGTTTCGCGATATGGTGCTGGCGACGCTTAATAAAGCAGATATTCCATGGCGACTGGCTTATGTCGCCTCGACGCTTCCGGCCGTTCGTGCGGCAGTGAAAGCCGGTCTTGGTGTGACAGCAAGGCCGGTCGAGATGATGAGTCCTGATCTGCGTGTGCTGAGTGGGGTAGATGGCTTACCGCCGCTACCCGATACCGAATATTTGTTGTGCTATGACCCGTCCAGTAATAATGAGCTGGCTCAGGTGATTTATCAGGCGATGGAGAGCTACCATAATCCGTGGCAATACAGCCCAATGTCTGCTCCGGAAGGCGATGACTCATTGTTAATTGAAAGGGATATCGAGTAATCGACGGACCATAGATAATTCCTGGGACAATAGTGTAAAAACGAGCCGCTGGGGGTGTTTTAAACCCCAGCGGCTTTTTTTTAGTAAAAAGCCTTCCTCGTATCGTGCAGAACGCACAAAACTGTTCATTTTTCAATCAACAGAGATTCACGTCCCGAACGCACAAATAATCGCCTGAAAAAAATCACCTGCTACAATGATGTTAAAAAATACGTAAATTTGTTGCTGCGTTTTTGTTATGGAATGACAAAAGCGTGTCACAGATCAAGAAAATACTCTCTTTTGGGGGGAGGAATCGACACAAATTCCTGTCAAAATAGACCCGTATTTTTTCCATTGCTTCACAACGGACACGATTCAACAACATCTAATTATCCTGGAGTCGTCAAGGATCTGGGGTGAAAGGGCATTAAATGCTAATGGTGTTGATATTATGTAAACTAATGTGAAGAAACTTTTGTTAAAGTTGACAAAAGGTTATAGAAAGGAGTAAAAGACCACATCAATTAGCTGTATAAAAGAGTTTCTACAGTGATTGTAAGGTTTTTTTTATTCCTCCCCATGAATCGATGTGGCGTCCATCTGCCGTGAAGAGCAGTGAATCTGGCGCTACTTTTGATGAGTAAGCAATGAGTATGTCAACATCCACTGAAGTCATCGCTCATCACTGGGCATTCGCTATCTTTCTTATCGTTGCCATTGGCCTGTGTTGCCTGATGCTGGTAGGCGGTTGGTTTTTAGGCGGTCGCGCACGCGCGAGGTCGAAAAACGTTCCGTTTGAATCCGGTATCGACTCGGTCGGCTCCGCCCGCTTACGCCTGTCCGCCAAGTTTTATCTGGTGGCCATGTTCTTCGTTATCTTCGACGTTGAAGCGCTGTATCTGTTCGCATGGTCAACCTCTATCCGCGAAAGCGGCTGGGTAGGCTTTGTGGAAGCTGCAATTTTTATTTTTGTGTTACTGGCAGGTCTGGTTTATCTGGTGCGTATTGGCGCGCTGGACTGGACGCCCGCGCGTTCACGCCGCGAGCGTATGAACCCGGAAACGAACAGTATCGCTAATCGTCAACGCTAACCGCGAGGCATTAAGATGGATTATACGCTCACCCGCATAGATCCCAACGGTGAGAACGACCGTTACCCCCTGCAAAAGCAGGAGATCGTAACCGACCCTCTGGAGCAAGAAGTTAACAAAAACGTGTTTATGGGCAAGCTCAATGACATGGTTAACTGGGGTCGTAAAAACTCAATTTGGCCGTATAACTTCGGTCTTTCCTGCTGTTACGTTGAGATGGTGACTTCGTTTACCGCGGTGCATGACGTGGCACGTTTTGGCGCAGAAGTATTGCGTGCTTCGCCGCGTCAGGCTGACCTGATGGTGGTTGCAGGAACCTGCTTTACCAAAATGGCACCGGTTATTCAGCGTCTGTATGACCAGATGCTGGAGCCAAAATGGGTTATCTCAATGGGTGCCTGTGCCAACTCTGGCGGTATGTACGATATTTATTCCGTTGTGCAGGGCGTTGATAAATTCATCCCGGTTGATGTGTATATCCCGGGCTGCCCGCCACGTCCTGAAGCGTACATGCAGGCACTGATGCTGTTGCAGGAATCTATCGGTAAAGAACGTCGTCCGCTCTCCTGGGTGGTTGGCGATCAGGGCGTTTATCGCGCCAATATGCAATCAGAGCGCGAACGCAAGCGCGGTGAACGCATTGCCGTTACCAACCTGCGTACACCTGACGAGATTTAATTTGCGCCTGTCGGCAAAGGGATTTTTCTTCGCTTATTCCTAAATCTATTTCGCGAAGCTTACTGCGCCGACAGTCACCACGGACCATTTGCAATGGTGAACAATATGACCGACTTAACCGCGCAAGAACCCGCCTGGCAGACCCGCGATCATCTTGATGATCCGGTGATTGGCGAACTGCGCAACCGTTTTGGGCCGGATGCCTTTACTGTTCAGGCGACTCGCACCGGGGTTCCCGTTGTGTGGATCAAGCGTGAACAATTACTGGAAGTGGGTGATTTCTTAAAGAAACTGCCGAAACCTTACGTCATGCTGTTTGACTTACACGGCATGGACGAACGTCTGCGCACACACCGCGAAGGGTTACCTGCCGCGGATTTTTCCGTTTTCTACCATCTGATTTCTATTGATCGTAACCGCGACATCATGCTGAAGGTGGCGCTGGCAGAAAACGACCTGCACGTACCGACCTTCACCAAGCTGTTCCCGAACGCTAACTGGTATGAGCGTGAAACCTGGGATCTGTTTGGCATTACTTTCGACGGTCACCCCAATTTGCGCCGCATCATGATGCCGCAAACCTGGAAAGGTCACCCGCTGCGTAAAGATTACCCGGCGCGCGCTACCGAATTCTCGCCGTTTGAGCTGACCAAAGCCAAACAGGATCTGGAGATGGAAGCCCTGACCTTCAAACCGGAAGAGTGGGGGATGAAGCGCGGCACCGAAAATGAAGACTTCATGTTCCTCAACCTCGGTCCGAACCACCCGTCGGCGCACGGTGCTTTCCGTATCGTTTTGCAACTCGATGGCGAAGAGATTGTCGACTGCGTACCAGACATCGGTTACCACCATCGTGGTGCGGAGAAAATGGGCGAGCGCCAGTCATGGCACAGCTACATTCCGTATACCGACCGTATCGAATATCTCGGTGGCTGTGTTAACGAGATGCCGTATGTACTGGCGGTAGAGAAACTGGCCGGGATCACCGTACCAGATCGCGTTAACGTGATCCGCGTAATGCTCTCCGAACTGTTCCGCATTAACAGCCATCTGCTGTACATCTCGACCTTTATTCAGGACGTCGGTGCGATGACGCCAGTGTTCTTCGCTTTTACCGATCGTCAGAAAATCTACGATCTGGTGGAAGCGATCACTGGTTTTCGTATGCACCCGGCGTGGTTCCGTATTGGCGGCGTAGCGCACGACCTGCCGCGTGGCTGGGATCGCCTGCTGCGTGAGTTCCTCGACTGGATGCCGAAACGTCTGGCGTCTTATGAGAAAGCGGCGCTGCAAAACACCATTTTGAAAGGCCGTTCCCAGGGCGTAGCCGCCTACGGCGCGAAAGAGGCGCTGGAGTGGGGCACCACTGGCGCGGGCCTG
Source organism: Escherichia sp. KS167_9B (assembly GCF_030295215.1). NCBI lineage: Bacteria > Pseudomonadati > Pseudomonadota > Gammaproteobacteria > Enterobacterales > Enterobacteriaceae > Escherichia > Escherichia sp. KS167_9B. Next base: position 2,748,213 of record NZ_AP025754.1, on the reverse strand, counting down.
CGTGCTACCGGGATCGACTTCGATGTGCGTAAGGCGCGCCCTTATTCTGGCTATGAAAACTTCGACTTTGAAATCCCGGTTGGTGGTGGTGTTTCTGACTGCTACACCCGCGTAATGCTGAAAGTGGAAGAACTGCGTCAGAGTCTGCGCATTCTTGAGCAGTGCCTCAACAACATGCCGGAAGGCCCGTTCAAAGCGGATCACCCGCTGACCACGCCGCCGCCGAAAGAGCGCACGCTGCAACATATCGAAACCCTGATCACCCACTTCCTTCAAGTGTCGTGGGGGCCGGTGATGCCTGCCAATGAATCTTTCCAGATGATTGAGGCGACCAAAGGGATCAACAGTTACTACCTGACCAGCGACGGCAGCACCATGAGTTATCGCACCCGTATCCGTACGCCGAGTTATGCGCATTTGCAGCAAATTCCGGCGGCGATCCGCGGCAGCCTGGTGTCTGACCTGATTGTTTATCTGGGCAGTATCGATTTTGTTATGTCAGATGTGGACCGCTAATTATGCACGAGAATCAACAACCACAAACCGAGGCTTTTGAGCTGAGTGCGGCTGAGCGTGAAGCGATTGAGCACGAGATGCACCACTACGAAGACCCGCGTGCGGCGTCCATTGAAGCGCTGAAAATCGTTCAGAAACAGCGTGGATGGGTGCCAGACGGCGCGATCCACGCGATCGCTGACGTTCTGGGTATTCCCGCAAGTGATGTCGAAGGCGTGGCTACTTTCTACAGCCAGATCTTCCGCCAGCCGGTTGGTCGCCATGTGATCCGTTATTGCGACAGCGTGGTCTGTCACATTAACGGTTACCAGGGCATTCAGGCGGCACTGGAGAAAAAACTGAACATCAAACCAGGGCAAACGACGTTTGACGGTCGCTTTACGCTGCTGCCAACTTGCTGCCTGGGGAACTGCGACAAAGGGCCAAACATGATGATCGATGAGGACACTCATGCGCATCTGACCCCAGAAGCGATTCCTGAACTGCTGGAGCGGTATAAATGAAAAACATTATCCGTACTCCCGAAACGCATCCGCTGACCTGGCGTCTGCGTGATGACAAACAGCCAGTGTGGCTGGACGAATATCGCAGCAAAAACGGTTACGAAGGAGCGCGTAAAGCGCTGACCGGGCTGTCTCCGGACGAGATCGTCAATCAGGTTAAAGACGCTGGCCTGAAAGGGCGCGGCGGTGCGGGCTTCTCGACTGGCCTGAAATGGAGCCTGATGCCGAAAGACGAATCCATGAACATCCGTTACCTGCTGTGTAACGCCGATGAAATGGAGCCGGGCACTTATAAAGACCGCCTGCTGATGGAGCAACTACCGCACCTGCTGGTGGAAGGTATGCTCATCTCCGCATTTGCGCTGAAAGCTTACCGTGGCTACATCTTCTTGCGTGGCGAATATATCGAGGCGGCAGTGAATCTGCGCCGTGCCATTGCCGAAGCCACCGAAGCAGGGCTGCTCGGCAAAAACATTATGGGAACAGGTTTCGATTTCGAACTGTTCGTCCATACCGGGGCAGGGCGCTACATCTGCGGGGAAGAAACAGCGTTAATCAACTCCCTGGAAGGGCGTCGCGCTAACCCACGCTCGAAGCCCCCTTTCCCGGCAACCTCTGGCGTTTGGGGCAAACCGACCTGTGTCAACAACGTCGAAACCCTGTGTAACGTTCCGGCGATACTCGCTAACGGCGTGGAGTGGTATCAGAACATCTCGAAAAGCAAAGATGCTGGCACCAAGCTGATGGGCTTCTCAGGTCGGGTGAAAAATCCGGGTCTGTGGGAACTGCCGTTTGGCACCACCGCACGCGAGATCCTCGAAGATTACGCCGGTGGTATGCGTGACGGCCTGAAATTCAAAGCCTGGCAGCCAGGCGGCGCGGGGACCGACTTCCTGACCGAAGCGCACCTTGACCTGCCGATGGAATTCGAAAGTATCGGTAAAGCGGGCAGCCGTCTGGGTACGGCGCTGGCGATGGCGGTTGATCACGAGATCAACATGGTGTCGCTGGTACGAAACCTGGAAGAATTTTTCGCCCGTGAGTCCTGCGGCTGGTGTACGCCGTGCCGCGACGGTTTGCCGTGGAGCGTGAAAATTCTGCGCGCGCTGGAGCGTGGCGAAGGTCAGCCGGGCGATATCGAAACACTTGAGCAACTGTGTCGATTCTTGGGTCCGGGTAAAACTTTCTGTGCCCACGCACCTGGTGCAGTGGAGCCGTTACAGAGCGCCATCAAATATTTCCGCGAAGAATTTGAGGCGGGAATCAAACAGCCGTTCAGCAATACCCATTTGATTAATGGGATTCAGCCGAACCTGCTGAAAGAGCGCTGGTAACCGAATTTCGATTAACGCTCAGTCTCTGACTGAGAAAACTGGAAGCATGCTAATGGCTACAATTCATGTAGACGGCAAAGAATACGAGGTTAACGGAGCGGACAACCTGCTGGAAGCTTGTCTGTCTCTGGGCCTTGATATTCCTTACTTTTGCTGGCATCCGGCGCTGGGAAGCGTCGGTGCTTGCCGCCAGTGTGCGGTGAAGCAATACCAAAACGCGGAAGACACGCGTGGTCGCCTGGTGATGTCCTGTATGACACCGGCTTCCGATGGCACCTTTATTTCCATTGACGACGAAGAAGCGAAACAGTTCCGTGAAAGCGTGGTCGAGTGGTTGATGACCAACCACCCGCACGACTGTCCGGTATGTGAAGAGGGCGGTAACTGCCATCTTCAGGATATGACCGTGATGACCGGACACAGCTTCCGTCGCTACCGTTTCACCAAACGTACCCACCGCAATCAGGATCTGGGGCCGTTCATCTCTCACGAAATGAACCGTTGCATCGCCTGCTACCGCTGCGTGCGTTACTACAAAGATTACGCTGACGGTACAGATCTGGGCGTTTACGGTGCACATGACAACGTCTACTTCGGTCGCCCGGAAGACGGCACCCTGGAAAGCGAATTCTCCGGTAACCTGGTCGAAATTTGCCCGACCGGCGTATTCACCGACAAAACCCACTCCGAGCGTTATAACCGTAAATGGGATATGCAGTTTGCGCCGAGCATCTGCCAGCAATGTTCCATCGGCTGTAACATCAGCCCCGGCGAGCGTTATGGCGAACTGCGTCGTATCGAAAACCGTTACAACGGTACGGTAAACCACTACTTCCTCTGCGACCGAGGTCGTTTCGGTTACGGTTACGTCAACCTGAAAGATCGTCCGCGTCAGCCAGTACAGCGTCGTGGCGATGATTTCATTACCCTCAACGCCGAACAGGCAATGCAGGGCGCGGCAGATATTCTGCGTCAGTCGAAGAAAGTCATCGGCATCGGTTCTCCGCGTGCCAGCGTGGAAAGCAACTTTGCGCTGCGTGAGCTGGTGGGCGAAGAAAACTTCTACACCGGTATCGCTCACGGTGAGCAGGAACGTCTGCAACTGGCGCTGAAAGTACTGCGTGAAGGCGGCATTTATACTCCGGCTCTGCGCGAAATCGAATCTTACGATGCGGTACTGGTGCTGGGCGAAGACGTTACCCAGACCGGCGCGCGCGTCGCGCTGGCAGTGCGTCAGGCGGTGAAAGGTAAAGCGCGCGAAATGGCAGCAGCACAGAAAGTGGCTGACTGGCAGATTGCGGCAATCCTCAACATCGGTCAACGTGCGAAGCATCCGCTGTTTGTGACTAACGTTGATGACACCCGTCTGGATGATATCGCGGCGTGGACTTACCGCGCACCGGTTGAAGATCAGGCGCGTTTAGGTTTTGCCATCGCCCATGCGCTGGATAACTCTGCACCAGCGGTTGACGGTATCGAACCTGAGCTGCAAAGCAAAATCGACGTCATCGTGCAGGCACTGGCTGGTGCGAAGAAACCGTTAATTATCTCCGGGACGAACGCTGGTAGCGCTGAAGTGATTCAGGCTGCGGCTAACGTCGCGAAAGCCCTGAAAGGTCGCGGCGCTGACGTCGGTATCACCATGATTGCCCGCTCTGTCAACAGCATGGGGTTGGGCATTATGGGCGGCGGTTCGCTTGAAGAAGCGTTGACCGAACTGGAAACAGGACGCGCCGACGCGGTGGTGGTGCTGGAGAACGATCTGCATCGTCACGCTTCCGCTACCCGCGTGAATGCTGCGCTGGCGAAAGCGCCGCTGGTGATGGTGGTTGACCATCAACGTACGGCGATCATGGAAAACGCCCATCTGGTGCTTTCCGCCGCCAGCTTTGCTGAAAGCGACGGTACGGTGATCAACAACGAAGGCCGCGCCCAACGTTTCTTCCAGGTTTACGATCCGGCTTATTACGACAGCAAAACTGTGATGCTGGAAAGCTGGCGCTGGCTGCACTCGCTGCACAGCACCCTGCTGAGCCGTGAAGTGGACTGGACGCAGCTCGACCATGTGATTGACGCTGTTGTGGCGAAAATCCCGGAACTGGCAGGTATCAAAGATGCTGCGCCGGATGCGACATTCCGTATTCGTGGGCAGAAACTGGCCCGTGAGCCGCACCGTTACAGCGGTCGTACCGCCATGCGCGCCAACATCAGCGTTCATGAGCCGCGTCAGCCGCAGGATATTGACACCATGTTCACCTTCTCGATGGAAGGTAACAACCAGCCGACCGCGCACCGTTCGCAAGTGCCGTTTGCCTGGGCGCCGGGCTGGAACTCCCCGCAGGCGTGGAACAAATTCCAGGACGAAGTGGGCGGCAAACTGCGCTTTGGCGATCCGGGCGTGCGTCTGTTTGAAACCAGCGAAAACGGTCTGGATTACTTCACCAGCGTACCGGCACGCTTCCAACCGCAGGACGGGAAATGGCGTATCGCGCCGTACTACCACCTGTTTGGCAGCGATGAATTGTCACAGCGTGCTCCGGTCTTCCAGAGCCGTATGCCGCAGCCGTACATCAAACTCAACCCCGCGGATGCCGCGAAGTTGGGGGTGAACGGGGGTACACGCGTCTCCTTTAGTTACGATGGCAACACGGTCACGCTGCCGGTTGAAATCGCCGAAGGACTGACGGCAGGGCAGGTGGGCTTGCCGATGGGCATGTCCGGCATTGCTCCGGTGCTGGCTGGCGCGCATCTTGAGGATCTCAAGGAGGCACAACAATGAGTTGGATATCACCGGAACTGATTGAGATCCTGCTGACCATCCTCAAAGCGGTGGTGATCCTGCTGGTGGTTGTCACCTGCGGGGCATTCATGAGCTTTGGCGAACGTCGCCTGCTGGGTCTGTTCCAGAACCGTTACGGACCTAACCGTGTTGGCTGGGGCGGTTCGCTCCAGCTGGTCGCGGACATGATCAAAATGTTCTTTAAAGAAGACTGGATCCCGAAATTCTCGGATCGCGTCATCTTTACTCTGGCACCGATGATTGCCTTTACCTCGCTGCTGCTGGCCTTTGCGATTGTGCCAGTCAGTCCGGGTTGGGTGGTTGCCGACCTGAACATCGGGATTTTGTTCTTCCTGATGATGGCAGGTCTGGCGGTTTACGCGGTGCTGTTTGCGGGCTGGTCAAGTAACAACAAATACTCGCTGCTGGGTGCGATGCGTGCTTCTGCGCAGACCCTGAGCTACGAAGTGTTCCTCGGGCTTTCCCTGATGGGCGTGGTGGCGCAGGCCGGTTCATTCAACATGACCGACATCGTTAACAGCCAGGCGCACGTGTGGAACGTCATCCCGCAATTCTTTGGTTTTATTACCTTTGCCATCGCGGGCGTGGCGGTGTGTCACCGTCACCCGTTTGACCAGCCGGAAGCCGAGCAGGAACTGGCGGATGGTTACCACATTGAGTATTCCGGCATGAAGTTCGGTCTGTTCTTCGTGGGCGAATACATCGGGATTGTGACCATCTCCGCATTGATGGTGACGCTGTTCTTCGGTGGCTGGCAAGGCCCGTTCTTACCGCCATTCATCTGGTTCGCGCTGAAAACCGCGTTCTTTATGATGATGTTCATTTTGATTCGTGCGTCGTTACCGCGTCCGCGTTATGACCAGGTAATGTCCTTCGGCTGGAAAATCTGCCTGCCGCTGACGCTGATCAACTTGCTGGTAACGGCGGCTGTCATTCTCTGGCAGGCGCAATAAGGGGCACTAAGACCATGACCTTAAAAGAATTGTTAGTAGGTTTCGGCACCCAGGTTCGTAGTATCTGGATGATCGGCCTGCACGCGTTCGCCAAACGCGAAACGCGAATGTACCCGGAAGAGCCGGTCTATCTGCCGCCCCGTTATCGTGGTCGCATCGTTCTGACCCGCGACCCGGACGGCGAAGAGCGTTGCGTAGCCTGTAACCTCTGCGCGGTAGCCTGCCCGGTCGGCTGTATCTCGCTGCAAAAAGCAGAAACCAAAGACGGTCGCTGGTATCCGGAATTTTTCCGCATCAACTTCTCACGCTGCATTTTCTGTGGTCTGTGCGAAGAAGCCTGTCCGACTACGGCGATTCAGTTAACCCCGGATTTCGAAATGGGGGAATACAAGCGCCAGGATCTGGTTTATGAGAAAGAGGATCTGCTGATCTCCGGTCCGGGCAAATACCCGGAATATAACTTCTACCGGATGGCAGGTATGGCAATCGACGGCAAAGATAAGGGCGAAGCAGAGAACGAAGCCAAGCCTATCGACGTCAAGAGCCTGTTACCGTAAGGAGAGGGGCAATGGAGTTCGCTTTTTATATCTGTGGCCTGATAGCCATACTTGCGACCTTGCGAGTGATCACCCATACCAATCCGGTACACGCATTGCTGTACCTGATTATTTCGCTGCTGGCGATTTCCGGGGTGTTCTTCTCATTGGGCGCTTACTTCGCCGGTGCGCTGGAAATTATCGTCTACGCGGGTGCCATTATGGTGCTGTTCGTGTTCGTGGTGATGATGCTCAACCTGGGCGGTTCGGAAATCGAACAGGAACGCCAGTGGCTGAAACCGCAGGTGTGGATTGGTCCGGCAATTTTGTCAGCCATCATGCTGGTGGTGATTGTTTACGCCATTCTCGGTGTTAACGATCAGGGTATCGACGGTACGCCAATCAGTGCTAAAGCAGTGGGTATTACGCTGTTCGGGCCTTACGTACTGGCGGTGGAACTGGCTTCTATGCTGCTGCTGGCTGGTCTGGTTGTGGCCTTCCACGTCGGTCGTGAAGAGCGTGCGGGTGAAGTGCTGAGCAATCGTAAAGACGACAGCGCGAAAAGAAAAACGGAGGAGCACGCATGATCCCCTTACAACATGGACTGATCCTCGCGGCAATCTTATTCGTTCTTGGCTTAACCGGTCTGGTTATCCGTCGCAATCTGCTTTTTATGCTGATTGGTCTGGAAATCATGATTAACGCCTCTGCGCTGGCCTTTGTGGTCGCCGGAAGCTACTGGGGCCAGACCGACGGTCAGGTGATGTACATTCTCGCCATCAGCCTCGCGGCGGCGGAAGCGAGTATCGGCCTTGCGCTGCTGCTGCAACTTCACCGTCGTCGCCAGAACCTGAACATCGATTCAGTAAGTGAGATGCGCGGATGAACATGCTTGCCTTAACCATTATTTTGCCATTGATTGGCTTCGTCCTGCTGGCGTTCTCCCGTGGGCGCTGGTCTGAAAACGTCTCGGCGATCGTGGGCGTAGGCTCTGTGGGCCTGGCGGCGCTGGTAACTGCCTTTATCGGCGTTGACTTCTTCGCTAACGGTGAGCAGGCATACAGCCAGCCACTGTGGACATGGATGTCGGTAGGCGACTTTAACATCGGTTTCAATCTGGTGCTGGACGGCCTGTCGCTGACCATGCTCTCGGTGGTCACCGGTGTCGGTTTCCTTATTCACATGTACGCCTCCTGGTATATGCGTGGTGAAGAGGGCTACTCTCGCTTCTTCGCCTACACCAACCTGTTCATCGCCAGCATGGTGGTTCTGGTTCTTGCCGACAACCTGCTGCTGATGTACCTCGGCTGGGAAGGCGTGGGCCTGTGCTCCTATCTGTTGATCGGTTTCTATTACACCGATCCGAAGAATGGCGCAGCGGCAATGAAAGCGTTTGTCGTGACCCGTGTGGGTGACGTGTTCCTCGCTTTCGCGCTGTTCATTCTCTACAACGAACTGGGCACCCTGAACTTCCGTGAAATGGTGGAACTGGCACCCGCGCACTTTGCTGACGGCAATAACATGCTGATGTGGGCGACGCTGATGCTGCTGGGCGGTGCGGTTGGTAAATCTGCGCAGCTACCGTTGCAGACATGGCTTGCCGACGCGATGGCGGGCCCGACGCCTGTCTCCGCGCTGATCCACGCTGCAACAATGGTAACCGCGGGTGTCTACCTGATCGCCCGTACCCACGGCCTGTTCCTGATGACACCAGAAGTTCTGCATCTGGTGGGTATTGTCGGGGCAGTTACGCTGCTGCTGGCCGGTTTTGCCGCGCTGGTACAGACCGATATCAAACGTGTTCTCGCTTACTCTACCATGAGCCAGATTGGCTACATGTTCCTCGCGCTTGGCGTACAGGCATGGGATGCGGCGATTTTCCACTTGATGACCCACGCGTTCTTTAAAGCGCTGCTGTTCCTGGCATCCGGTTCCGTCATTCTGGCCTGCCATCACGAACAGAACATCTTCAAGATGGGCGGTCTGCGTAAATCTATTCCGCTGGTTTATCTCTGCTTCCTGGTGGGTGGTGCAGCACTGTCGGCACTGCCGCTGGTTACTGCGGGCTTCTTCAGTAAGGATGAGATCCTCGCGGGTGCGATGGCGAATGGTCATATCAATCTGATGGTGGCAGGTCTGGTCGGTGCGTTTATGACCTCGCTCTACACCTTCCGTATGATTTTCATCGTCTTCCACGGGAAAGAACAAATTCACGCTCACGCCGTGAAAGGGATTACTCACAGCCTGCCGCTGATTGTGCTGCTGATCCTTTCCACCTTCGTTGGCGCACTGATTGTACCGCCGCTGCAGGGCGTGCTTCCGCAAACTACGGAACTGGCGCACGGCAGCATGTTGACCCTGGAAATTACCTCTGGCGTGGTCGCGGTGGTTGGTATTCTGCTGGCAGCCTGGCTGTGGCTGGGTAAACGTACTCTGGTGACCTCCATCGCCAACAGTGCGCCGGGCCGTCTGCTGGGTACCTGGTGGTACAACGCCTGGGGCTTTGACTGGCTGTACGACAAAGTGTTCGTCAAGCCGTTCCTGGGTATTGCCTGGTTGCTGAAACGCGATCCGCTGAACTCAATGATGAACATCCCGGCTGTCCTTTCCCGCTTTGCAGGTAAAGGTCTGCTGTTAAGCGAGAACGGTTATCTGCGCTGGTATGTGGCATCCATGAGCATCGGTGCGGTCGTGGTGCTGGCACTGTTGATGGTACTGCGTTGAGTTAAGGATTGTGGGCTTGCCCCTGGGCATATAAGAACGTAGGTCGGATAAGCCGCCTTCGCGGCGCATCCGACACTACAACCACAATCCGAAGAGAATTTTCTGTCGTGAGAATTCGTTGAAAATCCGGTCCTGACGGGACTTTTACAAGGAATAAAGATCGCCATGTTACTACCCTGGCTAATATTAATTCCCTTTATCGGCGGCTTCCTGTGCTGGCAGACCGAACGCTTTGGCGTCAAGGTGCCGCGCTGGATCGCGCTGATCACCATGGGATTGACGCTGGCGCTGTCGCTGCAACTGTGGTTGCAGGGCGGTTATTCACTGACGCAATCCGCCGGAATTCCGCAGTGGCAGTCTGAATTCGACATGCCGTGGATCCCGCGTTTTGGTATCTCTATCCATCTCGCCATTGACGGGCTATCGCTGCTGATGGTCGTGCTGACCGGTCTGCTCGGTGTGCTGGCGGTACTCTGTTCGTGGAAAGAGATCGAAAAATATCAGGGCTTCTTCCACCTCAACCTGATGTGGATCCTGGGCGGCGTTATCGGCGTGTTCCTTGCCATCGACATGTTCCTGTTCTTCTTCTTCTGGGAAATGATGCTGGTGCCGATGTACTTCCTGATCGCACTGTGGGGGCATAAAGCCTCTGACGGTAAAACGCGTATCACGGCGGCAACCAAGTTCTTCATTTACACCCAGGCGAGTGGTCTGGTGATGCTGATCGCCATCCTGGCGCTGGTTTTTGTTCACTACAATGCGACTGGCGTCTGGACCTTCAACTATGAAGAGCTGCTGAATACGCCGATGTCTAACGGCGTGGAATACCTGCTGATGCTGGGCTTCTTCATCGCCTTCGCAGTGAAAATGCCGGTGGTTCCGCTGCATGGCTGGCTGCCGGATGCGCACTCTCAGGCACCGACTGCCGGTTCCGTTGACCTCGCGGGGATCTTGCTGAAAACTGCCGCTTACGGTTTGCTGCGTTTCTCCCTGCCGCTGTTCCCGAACGCGTCGGCAGAGTTTGCACCAATCGCTATGTGGCTGGGTGTTATCGGCATCTTCTACGGTGCGTGGATGGCCTTCGCCCAGACCGATATCAAACGTCTGATCGCCTACACCTCGGTTTCCCACATGGGCTTTGTGCTGATTGCTATCTACACCGGCAGCCAGTTGGCCTACCAGGGCGCGGTAATCCAGATGATTGCGCACGGCTTGTCGGCAGCGGGTCTGTTTATTCTCTGCGGTCAGCTTTATGAACGTATCCATACCCGCGACATGCGCATGATGGGCGGTCTGTGGAGCAAGATGAAATGGCTGCCAGCACTGTCACTGTTCTTTGCGGTGGCAACGCTTGGGATGCCGGGCACCGGTAACTTCGTCGGCGAATTTATGATTCTGTTCGGCAGCTTCCAGGTTGTCCCGGTGATTACCGTTATCTCTACCTTTGGGCTAGTCTTTGCATCTGTTTATTCGCTGGCGATGTTGCATCGCGCTTACTTCGGTAAAGCGAAAAGCCAGATTGCCAGCCAGGAACTGCCAGGGATGTCGCTGCGTGAGCTGTTTATGATCCTGTTGCTGGTGGTGCTGCTGGTACTGCTGGGCTTCTATCCGCAGCCGATTCTGGATACCTCGCACTCCGCGATTGGCAATATCCAGCAGTGGTTTGTTAATTCCGTTACTACTACAAGGCCGTAAATCGCCATGACAATAACTCCACAAAACCTGATCGCACTGCTACCGTTGCTGATCGTCGGCTTGACGGTGGTGGTTGTGATGCTCTCCATTGCGTGGCGACGCAATCATTTCCTCAACGCTACGCTCTCGGTTATTGGGCTTAACGCGGCGCTGGTTTCGCTCTGGTTTGTCGGCCAGGCGGGTGCTATGGACGTTACGCCGCTGATACGCGTTGATGGTTTCGCCATGCTTTACACTGGGCTTGTATTGTTGGCGAGCCTCGCCACCTGTACTTTCGCCTACCCGTGGCTTGAAGGCTATAACGACAACAAGGACGAGTTCTACCTGTTGGTGTTAATTGCCGCTCTGGGCGGGATCCTGCTGGCGAATGCCAATCACCTGGCGTCTCTGTTCCTCGGTATTGAACTGATCTCTCTGCCGCTGTTTGGCCTGGTCGGTTACGCTTTCCGCCAGAAACGTTCGCTGGAAGCCAGTATCAAATACACCATCCTTTCTGCTGCAGCGTCTTCTTTCCTGCTGTTTGGTATGGCACTGGTGTACGCGCAGTCTGGCGACCTGTCGTTCGTTGCACTGGGTAAAAACCTTGGCGACGGCATGCTCAACGAGCCGCTGTTGCTGGCAGGTTTTGGCCTGATGATTGTCGGCCTCGGCTTCAAGCTCTCTCTGGTGCCGTTCCACCTGTGGACACCAGACGTATACCAGGGCGCGCCTGCGCCGGTTTCTACCTTCCTGGCGACGGCGAGCAAAATCGCTATCTTCGGCGTGGTGATGCGTCTGTTCCTTTACGCACCAGTGGGTGACAGCGAAGCGATTCGCGTGGTGCTGGCGATTATCGCCTTTGCCTCTATCATCTTCGGTAACCTGATGGCACTGAGCCAGACCAACATCAAACGTCTGCTCGGTTACTCGTCTATCTCTCACCTCGGCTATCTGCTGGTGGCGCTGATTGCGCTGCAAACCGGCGAGATGTCGATGGAAGCGGTAGGGGTTTACCTGGCGGGTTATTTGTTCAGCAGCCTCGGCGCATTTGGCGTAGTCAGCCTGATGTCCAGCCCGTACCGTGGCCCGGATGCTGATTCCCTGTTCTCTTACCGCGGTCTGTTCTGGCATCGTCCGATCCTCGCGGCAGTGATGACGGTGATGATGCTGTCACTGGCGGGTATCCCAATGACGCTGGGCTTTATCGGTAAGTTCTATGTGCTGGCGGTCGGTGTCCAGGCACACTTGTGGTGGCTGGTGGGTGCGGTGGTTGTCGGTTCGGCAATCGGCCTCTACTACTACCTGCGCGTAGCGGTGAGCTTATACCTGCACGCCCCGGAACAACCGGGTCGCGATGCACCATCAAACTGGCAGTACAGCGCGGGCGGTATCGTGGTGCTGATCTCTGCACTGTTGGTACTGGTGCTGGGTGTATGGCCACAACCGCTGATTAGCATTGTGCGGTTAGCCATGCCGCTGATGTAAGCTGTCAGTTCGTAAGTCAGAAAGCCGCCGACATGTTCGGCGGTTTTTTTTGGTGCCCTGACCCCATCACCCAACAATAACCGTCAGCGCATGATTCCCCTGTCGCAGCATACGTCGATACGCACTAATCAGCTTTTCCATATCCAGCATGATCGAAGCAAAGAGTTGCCCCTCTAACTCTTCTGAAAAAGTCACACCAGGGTAAATCTCCATTTCATTGAGTCGTTTAATGGAAAACTGTTTACGCAGCTCACTTCGATCCAGTGATTCCAGGCGATCGATTGTCGCGGCTAACTCCTGATTCCAGGTCAATCCCAGGAATCCATCTATGCCATCTTCGAGGCTGTGTTCACCAAGCACGGCACGACTCAGCGGATCATTCTTCGCGGGATCAAAAGCAGAGGTGCCTGTCAGCCCAAAGTGTAAAAAATCCCAGCGTTTATCAATATCCAGTCGGCGTAATCCTGAAAGCGTGTCATGTATATTATCCATCAAAGGTTTTTGAGTAGACTCAAGAAGTTGGTTAATCTTTTCTGAGTCAATTTCTGCAAAATAGCCAATCATTCCCATTTTATTTTCCTCCGTTGAATTTCATGTTTCGCATCTTAAAACAGACGAGGGAAAATAAAATGTACATGTCGCTTTTTCTGGACCCGCCTCGAGAAATTTTTATTATTTACTGTTGTATAACAAAGTTATAACCCCATCCACTACCTGAGCCATTTTCTGATAATTCAATCTGTCTGCGGTATCACCGGGCAAGTGGTATTGTTTATTACGATAAAAAGCGGTGTCGGTAATCATTACGGCGGGAATATCGTGTTGCCAATAATTAAGGTGATCAGAGAAATCAATACCGGGAATAAACCCTGGGGCATTCATAGAATAAACAGATAAATCCTGAGATGACAACAATGCCGCTTTTAGCTGACGAACGGCGTTGATATCCTGCATTCTGCCGACCACGGCAATAAAGTCTCCCCGATCGGGATAAAGCTAGGACATTGCCGGGTAAGGATAATCCTGGCTTCCAGGCGCAGAGTCGTAATAGCCAATCATCTCCAGAGAAATCATTAACTGTACTGGGCGATTAAGCGAAGCTGCATGTACCGCGCTCCCCATTTCATTGCTACGAAAGAAGGGCGGTTCTTCCGACGCATAGGCGACCAGCTGCACGCCTGTTTTCGGCGCTTGCTGCTGTAACAAACGTGCCAGTTCAAGTAATCCTGCTACGCCGCTGGCGTTATCATCCGCGCCAGGCGTATAGGTTAATTGATCGTTTTCAAAACTGCTGGCAGAGTCATAGTGCGCACCAATAATAATCAGCGGTCCATTGGCAAGACCATAATCAGCTACAATATTTTTGTAGGGGCCATCCGTAATGGGGACGTCCTGCGCGGTAACTCTGGCACCGCTACTGATAAAGACCTCTTTTATATACTCTGCGGACCTTTTCAGATTATCAATATTGTCGGCACTACGTGGATGCACAGTTTGTGTAAGATAACGAACTGTTTTTTCTAATTGCTCAGGACTTGCGTGTCGGGGCGTTGGCGGTAATGCATTGACCCAGGGTTGATAAAAAATAATAAAAGGAAGTGATAGTAGTAATGATATAAAACAAAGAGGTGTTATTTTTTTTCATATGTAAATTATCAATAAAGGGCGTTATTTCATTATTATTTTAATGAGTTATGAGCGTTTATTTTATTACGGTTGGTAGTAATATACAAAAAGTATTTTTTCAGTGGGTTCGCTATTTTAAAAAGGAATTCATATGAGAAATAAAAAATAATTATGTTATTTATTGGTAGATTGAATTGACAGGGGGCAGAAATCTGAGGGTAAGAAAAGTCAGCAACTACAATCCACTACATCAACAGACCAGCAATCGCGTGCCGCGATACGCTGGAAATACCCGTAGATTGAACTGGCGGATGGTGTGACTGACATCGGTCAGTGATGACTTTTTAGCAAACTATGTTCGATCAGTCAGCATATTTGCTGACTGGTCGAATTGACTAACAATGATGTTAACTTACTCTTTTTCCTGATGATCTATTTTTGGGTTGTGAGTGTTTTATTCTAAGTCTTTATAATAATGATTGATATTTGCATCGCCATATTTATCTAAATAACAATTTCTGTTTGTCAGTCGATGTTGAAAATCAATTTCGTACTGCTCTTCTGCTGAATATTTTTTAAATCTGTCAGCATAGTTTTTTAATAACGTATAGGGAGCGCTGTCAGAATTGCTTTCCCTTTGTTCAATCACTTCTTTGGCTGCCATGCACACAAATGCACCGCAACTTTGGCTTAAGTATTGCTGAAGATCGGCATGTAAAAATGTTATCTCTTGTTCAGTTAAATGATCTGTTATATTCTTATTATTCGGCATTTCCCCCATGAATTTAGAATTGAAACTATTAATGACACGCTTAAGTGAATTTTCTTTATCATGGCCTAGTGCACGTAATGAGTTGAATATGACGCATTTTATTTGTTGTGTGTTATTTTTTTCATTAACTATTTTTTGTAGCGAAACTAATATCCAGTGTCCGCCAGTATTTATGGGGAATAACTGGACTTCTTTCGGCCATGATGGATCGCTCTTAATATTATCATTGAGAGCGATTTCCAGGTAAGTGCTGTTGGAATCGGGGAGGTAGAGACCAGTAGGATAATTGACTTGAGTATTTTTTGCATTAGCGGCGATCTTCTGAAGATAGCAATCTATTTCATCCGTGGTTAATTGACGATTTTTATCCCAGAAGTTTGTACCATCGCTCAGTTCATTATTCTTATCATTTAAAAGTACCTTTGAAAGCGACTGTTTTTCTGATATGAGAGGAATGTCCTCACCGATAATTGTCATTAATTTTGACGGGGAGAATAGTTTTTTGAACAGGAGATTATCTGAATCATGTGATTTGAGGGGGTGTTTGGTTGCGGTATGTGCCAAATTATATAATTTTAAACAGGCATTTTTTATAAGCTTGATAATCGATAGGGTATCATTTGTTGGGTTTCTAACAATATGGTAAAGAATATCTTCAGCTTTTTTTCCAAATTCATCATAACCTAACGCAATGTTATGCAGTAACTCAATACTTTCTTCATCTCCGGATAACGCTGTTTTTTTTAAAGACTGCAGTAATTCATCGGTCACAGTAAATTTTTCTGCAAATGTCTGACTGAGTTGGGTTTGAGATAATTGACAATAATTGCTGACAACTGTAACCATCATAGGCTCCTTTTAGTTGCAAAGGTTGTGCTGAATGAAGATAAAAAGAGGCAACTTATTGCTCTGAATATAGTGCGTAAGGAGATGAATAAATATCAAAAATCGCTCAATATGCCCGTGTGGGTGGATATATGTAGCGCGGGTTACGATAACAGGGCAAGTTTCGCCCTGTTTTTAATAATAGGCAGAGTTAAACGTTAAACACGGTGAAATCATTCGCCAGTTCAGTCGCCGGGAAAATTGACCTGCATTCACGTAACAGGTGCTGACAACCTTTGTCATCATAGCGCGAGCTGACGTGGGTAATGATTAGCTTACCGACTCCAGCCTCACGGGCCAGTGTCGCAGCCTGGCGTGTAGAGCTATGACCGCGACTATTGGCTTTGGCTTCCATGGTTATATCCAGCGTCGCTTCGTGCACCATGACATCGACACCTTTAGCCAGGTCAAGTGCGGCATCGCAGGGGCCGGTATCGCCGAAAATAGCGAGCGCTTTACCTGGCACTGGAGCAGCTAAGTAATCTGCGCCGTTAATCTGCCTTCCATCTTCCAGCGTGATTGTTTTGCCCGCTTTTAATGCCTGAAACAGTGGGCCAGGCGGCACGCCAGCAGCTTTTAATGCCTGGGCATTTAATGCACCCGGTTTATCATGTTCTTCAATACGATAGCCATAACATTCCAGTGGGTGTTCCAGCGGATAAGCGGTTACTTTGCGCAGGCCATCATCGAAAATTTCGCCAGCGCCAATTTCGACAATTTCCAGCGGATAATCGG
Source organism: Escherichia sp. KS167_9B (assembly GCF_030295215.1). NCBI lineage: Bacteria > Pseudomonadati > Pseudomonadota > Gammaproteobacteria > Enterobacterales > Enterobacteriaceae > Escherichia > Escherichia sp. KS167_9B. The sequence goes on along the minus strand of NZ_AP025754.1, from coordinate 2,731,670 downwards.
TCCATGAGCCGCTAATCCGCAGCGCAGTCTCCACAAATTCACGGAGACCTTGCGGACCATAAATCGTTAAGGGTTGGACAATACCAGACATAGAACGACTGCACAGCAAGCCGGGTAAACCAAAGAGATGATCGCCATGAAGGTGACTGATAAAAATCTTGTCCAGTTTTCCAGGGTTAAAGGCGGTATGCAGTAGCTGATGCTGGGTGCCTTCACCGCAGTCAAACAACCAAAGACCGCTCCGGGTCGGATGTTGCAGGTTAAGCAATATTGCCGTGACATTGCGCGTACGGGTTGGCACACCGGCTGAAGTACCTAAAAAAATTAATTCCATGAGTTCATCACGTTTCAAAAAATATTCCGGCTAGTATAAGGCATACATCTAAAAGGAGAGCATTATGATTGAATGGCAAGATCTGCATCACTCTGAATTATCGGTTTCCCAGCTTTATGCCTTATTACAACTGCGTTGCGCGGTGTTTGTTGTCGAGCAGAATTGCCCTTATCAGGATATCGATGGTGATGATTTGACGGGGGATAATCGCCATATTCTCGGTTGGAAAAATGATGAACTGGTGGCGTATGCGAGGATTCTGAAAAGTGATGATGATCTTGAGCCGGTCGTTATAGGTCGGGTGATTGTCAGTGAAGCGTTGCGTGGCGAAAAAGTGGGGCAGCAGCTGATGAGTAAAACACTCGAAACATGTACGCGTCACTGGCCTGATAAACCTGTTTACCTCGGGGCGCAGGCGCATCTGCAAAACTTCTACCAAAGTTTTGGCTTTATCCCTGTGACGGAAGTCTATGAAGAAGATGGTATCCCACACATTGGGATGGCACGCGAGGTAATTCAGGCGTAATCAATAACCATTGTCTATAGTTAGTGACAGGTTTTACGCAAATGGAGAACGAGAATGTCTAATCAGTTTGGTGATACACGTATCGATGACGACCTGACGCTGCTTAGTGAAACACTGGAAGAGGTGCTCCGCTCCTCTGGCGATCCCGCCGATCAGAAATATGTTGAGCTGAAAGCGCGTGCAGAAAAAGCGCTGGATGATGTGAAAAAACGGGTTAGCCAGGCTTCAGACAGTTATTACTATCGGGCGAAGCAGGCTGTTTATCGTGCTGATGACTACGTCCACGAAAAACCCTGGCAAGGAATTGGGGTGGGCGCGGCCGTTGGGCTGGTATTAGGACTGTTGCTGGCACGCCGTTAAAACCTCCCTACACCGGGGTACTGCATTTTTTTTGTAGTACCCCGTATAATGTGAGGCTTTTAACAGGGAGAGGTCCGCGTGCAATCACTCACTACGGCGCTGGAAAATCTACTGCGCCTTTTGTCGCAAGAGATTCCAGCGACACCCGGCATTCGGGTTATTGATACTCCTTTCCCTCTCAAAGATGCTTTTGATGCCTTGAGCTGGCTGGCCAGTCAGCAAACGTATCCGCAATTCTACTGGCAACAACGTAATGGTGATGAAGAAGCTGCCGTCCTGGGCGCGATTACCCATTTTACGTCGTTGGACCAGGCACAACGTTTTCTTCGTCAGCACCCGGAACACGCCGACTTACGCATCTGGGGGCTGAATGCGTTTGACCCGTCGCAGGGCAATTTACTTTTACCACGCCTGGAATGGCGACGTTGTGGCGGTAAAGCCACGCTGCGGCTGACTCTATTCAGCGAAAGCTCCCTTCAGCACGATGCGATAAAGGCAAAAGAATTTATCGCTACACTGGTGAGTATCAAGCCCCTGCCAGGGTTACATTTAACCACCACGCGAGAACAACACTGGCCGGACAAAACGGGCTGGACGCAATTAATCGAACTGGCAACGAAAACCATCACCGAAGGTGAACTCGACAAAGTGGTTATTGCTCGGGCGACTGACCTGCATTTCGCAAGTCCGGTCAATGCGGCAGCAATGATGGCTGCCAGTCGTCGGCTCAATCTGAACTGCTACCATTTTTACATGGCCTTTGATAGCGACAATGCTTTTCTTGGCTCTTCACCGGAACGGCTATGGCGGCGGCGTGCCAAAGCGCTGCGTACTGAAGCGCTGGCGGGAACGGTAGCAAATCATCCTGATGATAAGCAGGCGCAGCAGTTAGGTGAGTGGCTGATGGCGGATGATAAAAACCAGCGCGAGAACATGCTGGTGGTGGAAGATATCTGCCAACGATTGCAGGCCGATACCCAGACGCTGGATGTTTTACCACCGCAGGTACTGCGTCTGCGTAAAGTGCAGCATCTGCGCCGCTGTATCTGGACTTCACTCAACAAAGCGGATGATGTGATCTGTTTACATCAGTTGCAGCCAACGGCCGCGGTTGCGGGCTTACCGCGTGACCTGGCGCGGCAGTTTATCGCCCGTCACGAACCGTTCACCCGTGAATGGTATGCCGGTTCCGCGGGCTATCTTTCGTTACAACAAAGCGAATTCTGCGTTTCCCTGCGCTCAGCAAAAATTAGCGGCAATGTCGTGCGGTTATATGCTGGCGCGGGCATTGTCCGTGGCTCCGACCCCGAGCAAGAGTGGCAGGAAATCGACAACAAAGCGGCAGGGCTGCGTACTTTATTACAAATGGAATAGTAATGAGTCGCATCATTACCGATTCATATCAATAATCTATTTTTGTAGCTCCTTATACTTAGCCGCAATATTGATACCGGACAAACTCATGTCAGTAAGCGCATTTAACCGACGCTGGGCGGCGGTCATTCTGGAAGCATTAACGCGTCACGGCGTCAGACACATTTGTCTCGCCCCTGGCTCGCGTTCTACACCGTTAACGTTAGCGGCAGCGGAGAATTCCGCATTCATTCACCACACCCATTTTGATGAGCGTGGACTGGGGCATCTGGCGCTGGGGCTGGCGAAAGTCAGCAAGCAGCCGGTGGCGGTGATAGTGACCTCCGGTACGGCGGTTGCGAATCTCTATCCGGCATTGATTGAAGCTGGGTTAACCGGAGAAAAACTGATCCTGCTAACTGCCGATCGCCCGCCGGAGCTCATTGACTGCGGTGCGAATCAGGCGATTCGTCAACCGGGAATGTTCGCCTCTCATCCTACGCATAGCATTTCACTGCCGCGCCCGACGCAGGATATTTCTGCCCGTTGGCTGGTCTCTACTATCGACCACGCCCTTGGTACGCTTCATGCTGGAGGAGTCCATATCAACTGCCCGTTTGCTGAACCGCTATATGGCGAGATGGACGACACCGGGCTTAGTTGGCAACAGCGTCTTGGCGACTGGTGGCAGGACGATAAACCGTGGCTGCGTGAAGCGCCTCGTCTGGAAAGTGAAAAACAGCGTGACTGGTTCTTCTGGCGACAAAAGCGCGGCGTGGTAGTTGCTGGTCGCATGAGTGCGGAAGAGGGCAAAAAAGTTGCTCTGTGGGCGCAAACTCTTGGCTGGCCGCTGATTGGCGACGTCCTGTCGCAAACCGGACAGCCGCTGCCGTGTGCCGATCTCTGGTTAGGCAATGCCAAAGCGACCAGCGAACTGCAACAGGCGCAGATTGTGGTGCAACTGGGCAGCAGCCTGACGGGCAAACGGCTCCTGCAATGGCAGGCAAGCTGTGAACCAGAAGAGTACTGGATTGTTGATGACATTGAAGGTCGACTTGATCCGGCACACCATCGCGGACGCCGCTTAATTGCCAATATTGCCGACTGGCTGGAGCTGCATCCGGCAGAAAAACGCCAGCCCTGGTGCGTTGAAATCCCGCGCCTGGCGGAACAGGCAATGCAGGCGGTTATTGCCCGTCGCGATGCGTTTGGCGAAGCGCAACTGGCGCATCGCATCAGCGACTATCTGCCTGAACAGGGGCAATTGTTTGTCGGTAACAGCCTGGTGGTACGTCTGATTGATGCGCTTTCGCAACTTCCGGCAGGTTACCCGGTGTACAGCAACCGTGGGGCCAGCGGTATCGACGGACTGCTTTCGACCGCCGCAGGCGTTCAGCGGGCCAGTGGCAAACCGACGCTGGCGATTGTGGGCGATCTCTCAGCACTTTACGATCTCAACGCGCTGGCGCTATTGCGCCAGGTTTCCGCGCCGCTGGTATTAATTGTGGTGAACAACAACGGCGGGCAAATTTTCTCGCTGCTGCCGACACCGAAAAGTGAGCGTGAGCGTTTCTATCTGATGCCGCAAAACGTCCATTTTGAGCACGCCGCCGCGATGTTCGAGCTGAAATATCATCGTCCGCAAAACTGGCAGGAACTTGAAACGGCACTTGCCGACGCCTGGCGTACGCCGACCACCACGGTAATTGAAATGGTGGTTAACGACACCGATGGCGCGCAGACCCTCCAGCAACTGCTGGCGCAGGTAAGCCATTTATGATCCTGCACGCGCAGGCAAAACACGGCAAACCAGGTTTACCCTGGCTGGTGTTTTTGCACGGTTTTTCCGGCGATTGCCAGGAATGGCAAGAAGTGGGCGAGGCGTTTGCCGACTACTCGCGGTTGTATGTTGATCTCCCAGGTCACGGCGGTTCGGCGGCAATTAGCGTCGATGGATTTGCTGATGTCACCGACGTACTGCGTAAAACCCTGGTTAGTTACAACATCCTTAACTTCTGGTTGGTGGGGTACTCGCTCGGCGGACGGGTGGCGATGATGGCGGCTTGCCAGGGGATGACGGGGCTGAGTGGGGTTATGATCGAAGGCGGGCATCCGGGATTGCAAAGTGCTGAACAACGCACGGAACGTCTGCTTTCCGATCGCCAATGGGCGCAGCGTTTTCGCACAGAACCATTAACGGCGGTATTTGCCGACTGGTATCAACAGCCTGTCTTTGCCTCGCTCAATGACGATCAACGCCGGGAGCTGGTGGCGCTGCGTAGCCACAATAACGGTGTAACGCTTGCTACTATGCTGGAGGCCACTTCTCTCGCCGTCCAGCCTGATTTACGTGCTAACCTTAGCGCCCGCACATTTGCGTTTTATTATTTATGTGGTGAACGTGACAGCAAATTCCGCGCTCTGGCGGCGGAACTGGCTGCCGACTGCCATGTCATTCCTCGCGCCGGACATAACGCGCACCGGGAAAATCCCGCTGGCGTAATCGCAAGTCTGGCGCAGATCTTGCGTTTCTGACTAAAGGACACAATATGATTTATCCTGATGAAGCAATGCTTTACGCACCGGTTGAATGGCACGACTGCTCCGAAGGTTTCGAGGACATTCGTTATGAAAAATCCACCGACGGTATCGCAAAAATCACCATTAATCGTCCGCAGGTGCGCAATGCCTTTCGTCCTCTGACGGTAAAAGAGATGATCCAGGCACTGGCAGATGCGCGTTATGACGATAACATCGGCGTAATTATTCTGACTGGTGCAGGCGATAAAGCGTTCTGCTCTGGTGGCGACCAGAAAGTGCGTGGCGATTACGGCGGCTATAAAGATGATTCCGGCGTACATCATCTGAATGTGCTGGACTTCCAGCGTCAGATCCGTACCTGTCCGAAACCGGTTGTCGCGATGGTAGCGGGTTACTCCATCGGCGGCGGTCACGTTCTGCACATGATGTGCGACCTGACCATCGCGGCGGAAAACGCCATCTTCGGTCAGACTGGCCCGAAAGTCGGTTCCTTCGATGGCGGCTGGGGCGCTTCCTATATGGCGCGCATTGTTGGGCAGAAAAAAGCGCGTGAAATCTGGTTCCTGTGCCGTCAGTACGACGCGAAACAAGCGCTGGATATGGGCCTTGTGAACACCGTGGTGCCGCTGGCAGATCTGGAAAAAGAAACCGTGCGTTGGTGCCGCGAAATGCTGCAAAACAGCCCGATGGCGCTGCGTTGCCTGAAAGCTGCGCTGAACGCTGACTGTGACGGTCAGGCGGGTCTGCAGGAGCTGGCAGGCAACGCCACCATGCTGTTCTACATGACAGAAGAAGGTCAGGAAGGTCGCAACGCCTTCAACCAGAAACGTCAGCCTGACTTCAGCAAATTTAAACGGAATCCGTAATGCGTAGCGCGCAGGTATACCGCTGGCAGATCCCCATGGACGCGGGGGTGGTTCTGCGCGACAGGCGGTTAAAAACCCGCGACGGGCTATACGTTTGCCTGCGCGAGGGCGAGCGCGAAGGGTGGGGGGAGATCTCCCCACTGCCGGGCTTCAGTCAGGAAACCTGGGAAGAGGCGCAAAGTGTGCTGCTTACCTGGGTAAATAACTGGCTGGCTGGCGATTGCGAATTACCGCAAATGCCTTCCGTCGCCTTTGGCGTAAGCTGTGCATTGGCTGAGCTGGCAGACACGTTACCACAGGCGGCAAATTTCCGTGCTGCACCGTTGTGTAATGGTGATCCTGACGATCTGATCCTCAAACTTGCCGATATGCCAGGTGAGAAAGTGGCGAAGGTCAAAGTGGGATTATATGAAGCGGTGCGCGACGGCATGGTGGTTAATCTGTTGCTGGAGGCCATTCCGGATCTGCATTTGCGTCTTGATGCGAATCGTGCCTGGACGCCGCTGAAAGGCCAGCAGTTTGCCAAATACGTTAACCCGGATTATCGCGGCCGCATCGCGTTTCTCGAAGAACCGTGCAAAACCCGCGAGGATTCCCGCGCCTTTGCCCGTGAAACGGGTATTGCCATTGCCTGGGATGAAAGCCTGCGTGAGCCGGATTTTGCCTTTGTGGCGGAAGAAGGCGTGCGAGCGGTGGTGATCAAACCCACGCTCACGGGCAGCCTGGAGAAAGTGCGCGAGCAGGTGCAGGCGGCGCACGCGCTGGGGCTGACGGCGGTGATCAGTTCATCTATTGAGTCGAGCTTAGGCTTAACGCAACTGGCGCGGATTGCCGCCTGGTTAACGCCAGACACTATCCCGGGGCTGGACACGCTGGATCTGATGCAGGCGCAGCAGGTTCGTCGCTGGCCGGGTAGCACGCTGCCTTTTGTCGACGTTGATGCACTGGAGCGGTTGTTATGATCTTCTCTGACTGGCCGTGGCGTCACTGGCGGCAAGTGAGGGGAGAAGCCATCGCCTTACGTCTCAATGATGAGCAACTCAACTGGCGCGAGCTTTGTGCTCGCGTCGATGAATTAGCCTCAGGCTTTGCGGCGCAGGGCGTGGTTGAGGGCAGCGGCGTGATGTTGCGGGCGTGGAATACGCCGCAAACGCTGCTCTCCTGGCTGGCGCTACTGCAATGCGGAGCGCGGGTGCTGCCCGTGAATCCACAGTTGCCGCAACCGTTGCTTGAGGAGTTGTTGCCCAATCTGACGCTGCAATTTGCACTGGTGCCGGAAGGGGAAAACACATTTTCGGCGTTAACGTCGCTGCATATTCAGCAGGTTGAAGGCGTACATGCCGCTGCGTGGCAGCCGACGCGTCTGTGCTCAATGACGTTAACTTCTGGCTCCACCGGGTTGCCGAAAGCCGCTGTTCATACTTATCAGGCCCATCTTGCCAGCGCCGAAGGGGTGTTATCGCTGATTCCGTTTGGCGATCACGATGACTGGTTGCTCTCTTTACCGCTGTTTCACGTCTCCGGTCAGGGAATTCTGTGGCGCTGGTTATACGCTGGTGCGCGGATGACGGTGCGTGATAAACAGCCATTGGAGCAAATGCTGGCAGGCTGTACGCACGCTTCACTGGTGCCAACACAGCTCTGGCGTTTGCTGGTTAACCGCAGTTCCGTTTCCCTGAAAGCGGTGTTACTTGGCGGCGCGGCTATCCCGGTCGAGTTGACGGAACAGGCGCGCGAGCAGGGGATTCGTTGCTTTTGCGGCTATGGTCTGACCGAGTTTGCCTCCACGGTGTGTGCGAAAGAAGCCGACGGTCTGGCAGATGTCGGTTCGCCGCTGCCGGGTCGGGAAGTGAAAATCGTAAACGACGAAGTGTGGTTGCGGGCTGCCAGCACGGCTGAAGGTTACTGGCGTAACGGGCAACTGGTGGCGCTGGTGAATGACGAAGGCTGGTACGCTACGCGCGATCGCGGTGAGATGCATAATGGCAAGCTGACCATTGTCGGACGTTTAGACAATCTGTTCTTCAGTGGTGGCGAAGGCATTCAGCCAGAAGAAGTCGAGCGCGTTATTGCTGCACATCCTGCGGTTTTGCAGGTGTTTATCGTTCCCGTTGCTGACAAGGAGTTTGGTCATCGACCGGTAGCGGTGGTGGAGTATGACCAGCAAACCGTTGATCTTGGCGAATGGGTGAAAGATAAGCTGGCCCGTTTTCAGCAACCGGTGCGTTGGCTGACGCTTCCACCTGAACTGAAAAACGGTGGTATTAAAATTTCACGTCAGGCGCTAAAAGAGTGGGTGCAACGCCAGCAATAATTAACCATCCGTTGCACTTCTCATTTCTGCCATTCCATTGCCGTTGATAAAGAGTTTATCTGTTAATCTGTAAATTGATGTGAAAACTCTTAGCAAACAGGATAATGCAATGGAATGGCTGGTCAAAAAATCGTGCTGCGATAAACAAGATAACAGACATGTACTTATGCTCTGCGATGCTGGCGGCGCGATAAAAATGATCGCCGAAGTGAAGAGTGACTTCGCCGTGAAAGTGGGCGATTTACTCTCCCCTTTGCAGAATGCGCTTTACTGTATTAATCGTGAAAAGCTGCACACGGTGAAGGTCCTCTCGGCAAGCAGTTACAGCCCCGATGAGTGGGAACGGCAGTGTAAAGCGGCAGGGAACACTCAGTAACGTTGTTTTGTCGTGGGCAGGAAAATCAACATCAACCCGCTCATAATACAAGCAACTCCCAGTAGTGCCTTCAGCGAAAAAGTTCCTTCCCAGCCGGGAAGTATCATTGATGCAATCCATACCAGCACATAGCTCATACTGAGCAAGGCATAGGCTTTGCTTAACGCAAGTTTATGTAGCGTTTTATACCAACAAAAAACGGAAAGCAGATAACCCAGCAGCCCGAGTAACAGTATCCGGGCATCCAGGCCAAAAGCTAACAGCGCCGCGATAAAATCCCATAAGTGCGTCATCGGCGGCAGATGACTCGCCGCATAACCCAGGCTTAATTGCGCAGCTGAGGCAATAATGACGCTGAATAATCCCCACATCAGGCCCATTACACCGTACTCCCGAGGATCACAATGCCGCCAATAATGAACGCCACCCCACACCAGTGACGCAGTGATACCGGCTCGTGCCACAGTTTTACTGCAGCCAGCGTCACCCAGACAAAATTCAGACTTAACATCGGGTAGGCAATGCCTACCGGTACGTTCTGCAAGACCAGCAGCCAGAGCACCATGGCAAGGCCAAGACAAGCCAGCGCCAGTCCCAGCCACAGCACGATATGTTTGCGCCGTTTGTTTATCGCCACAAAGCAGGTTGCTTGTTTCTGACACAACTGCCCGGCAACGCTAAGCAAGCTGGCAAAGACTAATGTTAGCCAGATCATTTGGGCCGATACTGAATCAGCACCAGACGCTCCTGACGATCGATGGCATCTGCGGGCGGAATGGCGAGACTGTTGATATCTTCATCGCGGTCAACCGAAAGCACGAGTGTAATAACCCCCTCCTGACGATGTTGATTAAGCCAGTTTGCGAACTCATCACCGCTGACAAATCTCCCTTTCGCATCCGGATAATTTAGGCCGTATTTCAATTCCCCTGTCTGGCGATACATGATGATGTCATCACGTCTCAGGCTCCATGCCAGACCAGCAGCAACGCCGACGCTATCGGTAAGAATATAGCGGCTTGGCTGCAGTGATTCTTGTGTCATCTCGACAAAAAATTGCGGATGTTTTCCTTCCATGACTCTGTCAGGAATTGAAAATCCTACCAGCAACGCCAGCCCCAGCGGGCAAAGCGCGGCAAAAGACCAGGTCTTTTCGACGTTTGTTAAGGTGTACCAGCCGAAAAATGCCCATAGCGAAAAAATCGACCATGCACAGAAGACTTTATAGCTCTCGAAGGTTTGCCACACCGGCGTGCTCATAGGTCCCCAGGGGGAGACCACAAACGTAGCAATAATGCCAGTGACGCCAAAAGCGATGTTAATCCAGCCATTAATCCGCAACGCCAGAGGATTATTTTTTGCTGCCAGCAAAGCGTAATGCGCCATCAGCATTGCCAGAGGTGCAAAGCAGGAAAGAATATAGGTGGGCAATTTGCCTTTGGCGACGGAGAAAAACAGCAGCGGCATTACCGCCCAGCTCAATAAATAGACGGTTGCGGAATGCTTGCGGTTTTTCCAGCCTGTGTACAGTACTCCGGGGAGTAATCCCAGCCACGGCAGGCTACCGGCAATGATGACCGGCAAGTAGTACCAGAACGGAGCTCTATGCTGAGCATCATCCATTGCAAAGCGTTGAATATGCTCAACCCAGAAAAAATAGTGCCAGAAGTCAGGCTCCCGCTGCGCTATCGCCAGTCCCCAGGGGAGAACCGTCAGTACGCAACTGATAACCGCCAGCCAGCCGTAAATAAAGAGATCTTTCCAGCGTTTTTGCGTTGCAACCCATGGCAGCACGCTTAATACCGGCACGGCAAGGGCGAGAAAACCTTTGGTCATCACCCCCATGCCGCAGGTGATTCCCAGCAGTAAAAATCCCGCGCTTTTGCCTTTCCACGTCTGTGCCTGCATTGCCAGCCAGAAGCTGCACATTCCCGCCAACAGCCAGAATGCAATAAACGGATCGAGCACGGCATAAGTGCCAATGGCATAGACAATAAACAGTGAGAGATAAATCACTGCGGCGAGTAGAGCCAGACGTTTATCGCGCCATAAGCGCAGAGTAAACCAGGTCACCAGCGCGGCAGTTAACAGGGTCGCAAAGATAACGCCTGCCCGCACACCAAAGTTATTTGCGCCAAATAGCCATTGCCCAATACTGTTAATCCAGTATCCGGCAATGGGTTTTTCGAAATAACGTAGCCCTAACATATGGGGCACAATCCAGTCGCCGGATGCCAGCATTTCCCGACTGATTTCCGCATAACGCGTTTCATCTGGTTGCCAGAGCAGACGCGTGCTGATCGGTAACAGGTAATAGCAGGCAATAAACGCGAAGAGGCCGATAAGGTAACGTACCGATTTCATCAGCGACTACCCGCAATTTGTTGGCAACCCAGCCAGCCTTCACGTCCGGCAATATTTCCGCGAACAACTTGTCCGAGCGGCAACGTCCCTGATAACAGTTCGCTTAAAGGGCAAAATGTCACGCCTTCCTGGGTTGCGCGTTTCAGGAGATCCACAAAATTATGCTGATAAGCGCAGCCTTCAACTTCTGCATGAATGGTATAAACCGGCGTGCCTTTATCTCGCAGGATGCGGTTGAGTAGCCAACCGTTAAAATCTTCTGCTTTCACATCCCGACCAATCACTTCATCCCAGGTGGGTAAGGTCACCGGAATTTGCGCAGTACCGGGTTTTCCTGATTCGAGCAATGGACGAAACGGCATCGCCCCACGACAATCGCTGTTGTAGCGCAAATGGAACGCTTCTTTTGCTTCGATCACCTGCTGGTCGGCACGCCAGCCAGCGGCTGCGGAGCAGGTTACCGGTTGGCCGATAATTTCTTCCAGGGTGCGAAGGCCGCGTGCAATATCGTCGGCCATCGTTTGCCGATCCCAGTTACCGCTATGGGCTTGCCAGGCGTGATGATCCCAGGCGTGTAGGCCGACTTCGTGGTGTTTAGCCGCTTCTCGAATGATATCGGCATTGGCATGACCAATCTCTTTTCCTGGCCATGCCGTACCCGCCAGCAAAATATCCCAGCCATAAAGCGATGCTGCGTTTGAGCGCAGCATCTTCCACAAAAACTGTGGCTTCACCAGTCGCCAGAGATGGCGGCCCATATTGTCCGGGCCGACGCTGAAAAAAATGCTGGCCTGAATATTATGCTTACTCAAGATGTCCAGCAGACGCGGCACGCCTTCACGGGTGCCACGAAAGGTATCGACATCAATGCGTAAGCCTACTTTTGTCATGATGGTTTATCCGTAAGCTCGACGGTGCGCAAGAAGAAATCCAGCGTTTCGTCGATGGTTTCCTGCATATCAAATTGGGGTTCCCAGTCCAGGCAGCGGCGGGCATTGCGGATGCTCGGTTTACGATGCTCTACGTCCTGATATCCTTTGCCGTAGTAGCTGCTACTTTCGACAACACGAAAGCCCGCAAACGGTGGGAAGTGATGGCGCAGCGGATGTTTTTCGAAGCTCGCCAGCAGCATCTCGCCCAGTTCCTCAATGCTCGCTTCGTTCTCAGGATTGCCAATGTTGATAATTTCGCCGTCACAGCGATTTCCCGCATTTTCGATAATGCGGTACAACGCCTCGATACCATCCCGGATATCAGTAAAGCAGCGTTTTTGTTTTCCGCCATCAATTAGCTTAATTGGTGAACCTTCTACCAGATTGAGAATGAGTTGCGTAATCGCGCGGGAGCTGCCAATTCGCGCTGCATTAAGGTTATCCAGTCGTGGTCCCATCCAGTTAAACGGGCGGAAGAGGGTGAACTGTAAACCCTCTTTTTCGCCATAGGCCCAGATCACCCGATCAAGTAATTGTTTTGACACCGAATAAATCCAGCGTGGTTTATTCACCGGGCCGACGATTAAATTAGAATGGTCTTCATCGAAGTATTTATCGCTGCACATCCCATAAACTTCTGAAGTCGACGGGAAGATGATTCGCTTACGGTACTTCACGCAGTAACGGATAATGCGTAGATTCTCTTCAAAATCGAGTTCAAAGACGCGCAGCGGGTTGCGGGTATATTCAATCGGCGTGGCTATCGCCACCAAAGGCAAGACGACATCACATTTTTTGACGTGATATTCAATCCATTCGGAATGGATACTGATATCGCCTTCGACAAAGTGAAAATGCGGATGATTCATAAAACGGCTTATCGCATCGCTGCCAATATCCAGACCGTAAACTTCATAATGATCTTCGCGCAGCAGGCGTTCTGTCAGATGGTTGCCAATAAAGCCATTCACCCCGAGGATGAGTACCCGAGTACGGCGTCGGGCGGTGCAGGCAGGCTGGCTATTCAAGCGTGAACCTTGCACTAGACCCAGCGACTGCGCTAACTGCGAGCCTTGCATAGTAATGCCGTCTCCCGCCTGTCCGGTGACGATTTCCAGCGCGCCATCGCCACAGGCAATCAGCAGTGGCGCAACAGAAATCACGCACCCCGGTTGTGCTGCGGGCGCATGAGAATGCACGCGTGACGACCAGACGGTAAATTTTTGATTACCAACATAGCTGAAGGCACCCGGCCACGGATCGGCGACGGCACGCACCATGTGATGCAATACTGCTGCCGGTTTATGCCACTCGAGGAAGCTGTCTTCTGGCGTTCTGCGACCAAAACAGGTGGCTTCGTTTTCGCGCTGGGCGATTTCCAGAATATTACCGTGTTTAATGGCAGGTAATGTCTGCTCCAGTAGCTGGCGCGCGGCATGGCATAACTTGTGATGAAGCGTAATGGCGATATCGTCTGGCGCAATGGCAATGCGCAATTGGGCCACAATGGGCCCAGCATCGGCACGTTTCACCATTCGGTGCAATGTCACGCCAGTTTCCGTTTCACCGTTCACCAGCACCCAGTTCAGCGGCGCGCGACCACGATATTTTGGTAACAGCGAACCATGCAGATTAAATGCACCTGCGGGAGCGAGCTGCAAAATTTCGTCGCAAATAAGATGGCGATAATAAAAAGAAAAAATCACATCAGGTGATAGTTGGGCAATGCGTTCCACCCACAGCGGATGATTAACGTTATCTGGCGCATAAACCGGAATGCCTCTTTCCGCCGCCAGACGAGCTACCGAACCATAAAAGGCTTTTTCACCGGGATTATCAGTATGAGTAAAAATAGCGCTAATTTCGTAACCGGCATCCAGCAGGGCTTCAATACCGAGGCATCCCATATCGTGGTAGGCAAAAACGACGGTTTTCATTATTCATTTTCCTTGCTGGATGGACGGATAACTTGCTGAACAAAATAGCGGGGGCGGGCGCGGACATCGGTGTAGATCCTGCCGATATATTCACCGAGCAATCCCATGCCGATAAACTGAGCGCCAATAAAAGTAAACAGCACGGCAAATAGCATAAAGACGCCTTCTGCCGCCCATTGTGGTCCGAAGGTCAGGCGTAAAATCACCAGCAGCACCGCAATGCTAAAACCTCCAATCGCAATAATGCTGCCAAGCAGACTCAGCATACGTAGCGGCGTAGTGGTAAGGCAGGTCACCAGGTCGTACATCAAATTAATCAGGCGCATAAAGCTGTATTTGGATTCACCAAACTCACGCTCGGCATGATGCACTGGAATTTCAATGGCGCGGCGGGCGAAGATATTCGCCAGAATCGGGATAAAGGTACTGCGTTCATGGCAGTGCAACATCGCATCGACAATATGACGGCGATAGGCGCGCAGCATACAACCGTAGTCACCCATTGCTTTGCCGGTGGTGCGCTGAATAAGTCGGTTGATCATCTTCGAAGCGGTTTTACGAAACCAGCTGTCCTGGCGGTTCTGGCGTACAGTTCCTACTACGTCGTAACCTTCATCGGCTTTTGCCACCAGGCGGGGGATCTCCTCTGGAGGATTCTGGAGATCGGCATCGAGGGTAATAATTAAGTCGCCGGTAACGTGACTGAAACCCGCCATAATCGCTGAATGTTGTCCGTAATTGCGGTTAAGCAAAATAGACACAATATGGCTGCCCTCCACTAGCGAAGCTTCGACCAGCATATGCGCGGAATTATCGCTACTGCCGTCATCAATCAGCAGGATCTCATACTCTTTCCCCAGTGATTCACAGGCTGTGGTGGTGCGCCTGATCAATTCCGGTAAGCTTTCCTGCTCGTTATAAACGGGAATAACCACCGAGACTTTCTTAACAGGGTGGATTTCAAACATGGCTTATTGTCCTGCGAGTTGCTGAAGGGCTGTGATGACGCGGTCGGCATCGGCGGTGGTCATATCCGGGAACAGCGGCAACGAACAGATGCGTTCGCTATTCCATTCGGTATTCGGTAACGACAGCGTGGGAAAACGCTCGCGATAATATTTTTGCGTGTGAGCGGCGCGGAAATGTAACCCGGTACCAATGCCTCTTTCTTTTAACGCTTCCATCAACGCATCGCGACCGATACCACAACGTTGTTCATCGACACGAATAATAAACAGATGCCAGGCGTGAACGTGCGGCCAGGCGGGAAGGCTTAATGGCTCAAAGGGGAGAGCTGCCAGAGCTTGCTGATATTGCAGAGCAATTTCGCGCCGACGGGTGTTGAGGTGCTCTAATTTGGCTAACTGGGTCAGGGCAATCGCGGCGTTAATATCGGTCAGATTATACTTATAGCCCGGCGTTAAGACTTCAGCTTGCGGTGCACGGCCCCAGGTTTGTCTGTCATATGCATCGACACCCAGACCGTGAAATTTCAGCATCCGTAGCTGGCAGGCGAGGTTTTCATCATCGGTAACAATCAACCCACCTTCCGCACAGGTAATATTTTTGATGGCGTGAAACGAAAAAATAGCGGTACCTTTTGCGCCAATATGTCGGCCTTTGTAATACGTACCGACGGCATGGGCAGCATCTTCGATAACTGCGATGCCGTAACGTTCGCCAATGGCGCGAATGGCGTCAATATCTGCTGGCGCACCGGCATAATGCACCGGAATGATGGCTTTAGTGCGTGGCGTAATGACTGCTTCGATCGTTTCAGGCGTGACCATCAGCGTATCGCGGTCGACATCCACCATTACCGGCGTTGCACCCAACAAGGAGATCATATTGAGGGTTGAAACCCAGGTCAGGGAAGGCGTAATCACTTCATCGCCCTTGCCAATTTCCAACGCCATTAGCGTGATATGCATTCCGGCGGTGGCTGAACTGACCGCGATGGCATGCTGATTTCCCGTCAACTGGCAAAAGGCTTGTTCAATCGCCTGATTCTTCGGACCGGTTGTGATCCAACCGGATTCGAGAACCTCTTTAACTGCTGCGAGTTCCTCCACGCCCATTGCTGGTCGCGAAAAAGGCAAAAATTCTGACATTGCTTTTCCTTCCGCCATTGAATACCTGTCCACTTATATTTGCTATAAAGAGTGTTGTGTATATTTTGCCATTTGGAGCGAAATTCTAAGGATAGAATATTAACTTAACCTTAAGAAATTAATATTAGACGTAAATATTGAAATTTTTATATTTTTTCTTATTTAGGCTTTGCATTTGGCAAAATTTTGAGGCATTTTGCCGGCATCGTAGGATTTTTAATATTACACCAACTGCTAATTATCGCCAGAAATGTCGCTCAATTTCACGGTAATTGTCTGGTTGCACTTGTCTATAGGTGGAGTTTACGTGTTAGCTTTTTGCCGCTCTTCGTTGAAGTCAAAAAAATATTTCATCATTTTACTGGTGCTCGCTGCAATTGCCGGACTGGGTACTCATGCCGCCTGGAGTAGTAATGGTTTGCCACGTATCGACAATAAAACACTGGCCAGACTGGCACAGCAGCACACGGTTGTCGTTTTGTTTCGCCATGCTGAACGTTGCGATCGTTCAACCAATCAATGCTTGTCAGATAAAACAGGTATTACGGTCAAAGGTACCCAGGATGCCCGTGAACTGGGCAACGCTTTTAGCGCTGACATCCCTGATTTCGATCTTTATTCCAGTAATACCGTCCGGACCATTCAGTCGGCGACCTGGTTTTCAGCGGGGAAAAAGCTGACGGTAGATAAACGACTTCTTCAATGCGGTAATGAGATTTATAGTGCAATTAAGGACTTACAAAGCAAAGCACCTGATAAAAATATCGTTATTTTTACCCATAATCATTGCCTGACATATATTGCTAAAGATAAGCGTGATGCGACATTTAAACCTGATTATCTGGATGGTTTAGTCATGCATGTAGAAAAAGGCAAAGTTTATCTGGATGGGGAATTCGTTAACCACTAAATTTTCAATCTGACAGCCAGTAATGGCTGCCATCACTGTTACAGAAGACCTTTCAAACGTAACGTTTTTCGGGTGGCGACATTCAAATCATAATGCACCAGATCTTCAGGTTTTACCCACGCGTAGTCCTGAAACTCTTCGTTTATTTTCACTTCTCGGTTGGCAGAAACGCAGTCAAAAATCAGGTAAATCATATAAATCTCTTCCTTGCGGCCATCTGCATACGTCTTGGTGCGAATATCATCGCTGAAGGTCCACGGCGTGATTTCTGTCAAAATCAGCTGTTCTCCCAGTTCTTCGCGAATTTCGCGGCGTAGTGCCTCTTCAATTCGTTCACCAGGCTCCACGCCGCCACCCGAAAGCGCCCATTGACCGGGGAAAACGCCGCGATCGTCGGCCATTTTACACAGCAAATAAGCACCATCATTTTCAATCAAAGGGCATACAATAGTCCGTTGTCGCACAGGAGTATTCCTTATAAATAAAAAGAAACCATGAGAATACGGCAACTCAGAAATATGTGAAAGTGACAGTAATCTCTTTTGCGATGATAACTGTACTTATTATTATTTTTGTGTGTATCGGTAAAGTGTGTTTATTTTTTCGGCGTTTAATTATTTAAGAAGTATTTAGTTACAATAAGTGACTAGATCCCTTTTTTCGCTCATTGAATCCTCTGTGCCAGGCAGTACAATCCCGCAGCTTTGGGAATTTTGATTTATTGCTTGTGGGAGAGGGGAAAATGAAAAAAATTGCGCTAGCAGGTCTGGCCGGAATGCTGTTGGTTTCTGCATCGGTCAATGCAATGAGTATCAGCGGTCAGGCGGGTAAAGAATACACCAATATTGGTGTCGGTTTTGGTACGGAATCGACGGGCCTGGCGTTAAGCGGTAACTGGACACATAACGACGACGACGGTGACGTCGCGGGTGTGGGGCTGGGGTTGAATCTGCCTCTTGGTCCGTTAATGGCGACCGTTGGCGGTAAAGGTATTTATACCAATCCGAATGATGGTGATGAAGGCTATGCCGCTGCTGTTGGTGGTGGTTTGCAGTGGAAAATTGGCAACAGCTTCCGTTTGTTTGGCGAGTATTACTACTCTCCAGATTCGCTCTCCAGCGGTATTCAAAGTTATGAGGAAGCGAATGCTGGTGCGCGTTACACCATTATGCGTCCAGTCAGTATTGAGGCGGGTTATCGCTATCTGAATCTGTCGGGTAAAGATGGTAACCGCGACAACGCCGTGGCTGACGGTCCATATGTTGGGGTTAACGCCAGTTTCTGATGCCTTCCGGCGCGGCATTCTGTCGCGCCATTCAGTTTCTTACTACGCCTTATCTCCCTTTGCGTTATAGTGATTCGATAACAAAAGCAGGAGATAACCATGTTAACAGTGGAAATGTTATCCACCGGGGATGAAGTGTTACACGGGCAAATCGTTGACACTAACGCTGCCTGGCTGGCCGATTTTTTCTTTCATCAGGGGTTGCCATTATCTCGCCGTAATACGGTGGGGGATAACCTCGATGACTTAGTGACCATTCTTCGTGAACGTAGTCAGCACGCCGATGTGCTGATTGTGAACGGCGGGCTGGGGCCGACCAGTGATGATTTAAGCGCACTCGCCGCTGCGACTGCAAAAGGAGAAGGCCTGGTGCTGCATGAGGCCTGGCTCAAAGAGATGGAACGTTATTTTCGCGAACGTGGACGGGTGATGGCACCGAGCAACCGTAAACAAGCGGAGCTACCTGCCAGTGCAGAATTTATCAATAACCCAGTAGGCACCGCCTGTGGTTTTGCCGTGCAGCTTAATCGTTGCCTGATGTTCTTTACCCCCGGCGTACCGTCAGAATTTAAGGTGATGGTCGAGCACGAAATCCTGCCGCGCCTGCGCGAGCGTTTTTCTTTACCGCAGCCGCCGGTTTGTCTGCGTTTGACTACCTTTGGTCGTTCGGAAAGCGATCTGGCGCAAAGCCTGGACTCCCTGCAACTACCGCCGGGCGTAACAATGGGCTATCGCTCTTCCATGCCGATAATTGAACTTAAGCTGACCGGACCGGCAAGCGAGCAACAGGCGATGGAAAAACTGTGGCTGGACGTTAAACGTGTTGCCGGACAGAGCGTGATTTTCGAAGGTACCGAAGGACTGCCCGCGCAGATCAGTCGCGAATTGCAGAGCCGCCAGTTCAGCCTGACGTTGAGCGAGCAATTCACCGGTGGTTTATTGGCTTTGCAACTTTCTCGCGCAGGTGCTCCATTGCTGGCGTGTGAAGTAGTTCCTTCACAGGAAGAAACCCTGGCGCAAACTGCGCACTGGATTACAGAACGGCGTGCCAACCATTTTGCCGGGCTGGCACTGGCTGTTTCTGGTTTCGAGAACGAACATCTCAACTTTGCGCTAGCCTCGCCAGACGGCACTTTCGCTCTGCGTGTGCGTTTCAGCACTACGCGCTACAGCCTGGCTATCCGTCAGGAAGTGTGCGCAATGATGGCACTGAATATGCTGCGCCGTTGGTTAAACGGTCAGGACATCGCCAGTGAGCATGGCTGGATTGAGGTTGTTGAGTCCATGGCTTTATCTGTCTGATTCCGCCACTCCGTGCCGGTTTACTGCACCGGCACATTCCCCCTCCGGCAAAATTTGTCCAACCTGTTGTACTCAATAAGAAAAAATCCGTGCGCTGATTCACAAATTTGTGCGTAATTTCTCCAGTCCGCTGGACGAGGTGCGGGATTTGATGCGCTTCACAATTTTACTCCCCCTGAGCAACGAGACTGATTCCAGTATCTAAGACTGGAGTCCAGTATGTTGGAATCAAGCAAAGTTCCCGCCCTGACACGGGCTATTGATATTCTCAATTTGATTGCCCGCATTGGCCCCTGTAGTGCTGCGACGATCATTGACACATTGGGGATCCCTAAAAGCACGGCCTATTTGCTGCTTAATGAACTCAGGCGTCAGCGTTTTCTTAGCCTTGATCACCAGGAAAATTTTTGTTTGTGGACCAAGCTGGTGGAGCTTTCCGGTCATGCGTTAAGCAAGATGGATCTCCGGGAACTGGCTCGACCGCGTTTGACGCAACTGATGGATACCACCGGGCTGTTATGTCACCTGGGGATTATTGATAACGGCAGCGCTTATTACATTTTGAAAGTGGAGTCATCAGCCACTATCAGCGTGCGTTCCCATGAAGGAAAAAGCCTTTCGCTTTATCGCTCCGGAATAGGTAAATGCCTGCTAGCCTGGCAACCTGCATCTGTACAGCAAAGTATTATCGAAGGGCTGGTCTGGGAGCAGGTGACACCCACAACGATTACTCATCCACAGCAACTTCACGAAGAACTGGCGCGTATTCGCCGTCAGGGCTGGAGCTATGACAATGGCGAAGATTACGCCGATGTCCGTTGTGTTGCTGCGCCGGTGTTTAACGCCAATAACGAGCTTACCGCTGCGATCTCGGTGGTCGGTACCCGCTTACAAATCAATGAAGAATACCGTGATTATCTGGCGGGCAAGGCCATTGCCTGCGCCAGGGATATTTCACGTCTGTTGGGATGGAAAAGTCCCTTTGACTTACAGGCCTCATAACAATGGAGAACAGCATGACCCTACCAAAAATCAAACAGGTTCGCGCCTGGTTTACTGGCGGTGCGACAGCAGAAAAAGGCGCTGGCGGCGGTGATTATCACGACCAGGGGGCGAATCACTGGATTGACGATCATATTGCCACCCCGATGAGTAAATACCGCGATTACGAGCAGTCACGCCAGTCATTTGGCATTAACGTTCTTGGCACGTTGATTGTTGAAGTCGAAGCAGAAAACGGCCAGACCGGATTCGCCGTTTCGACAGCCGGTGAAATGGGCTGTTTTATTGTCGAAAAACACCTTAACCGTTTCATTGAGGGTAAATGTGTCAGTGATATCAAACTGATCCACGATCAAATGCTCAATGCCACCCTGTATTACTCCGGCTCTGGTGGCCTGGTGATGAATACGATTTCCTGTGTCGATCTGGCTCTGTGGGATCTGTTCGGCAAAGTGGTCGGGCTTCCGGTTTATAAACTTTTAGGCGGCGCAGTTCGTGATGAGATTCAGTTCTACGCCACAGGTGCGCGTCCGGATCTGGCAAAAGAGATGGGCTTTATCGGTGGCAAAATGCCGACGCACTGGGGGCCACATGATGGCGATGCGGGGATCCGCAAAGATGCCGCTATGGTCGCGGATATGCGTGAAAAATGCGGTGAGGATTTCTGGTTAATGCTCGACTGCTGGATGAGTCAGGACGTGAACTATGCCACCAAACTGGCCCACGCTTGCGCGCCCTATAACCTGAAATGGATCGAAGAGTGCCTGCCGCCACAGCAGTATGAAGGTTATCGTGAACTGAAACGCAACGCGCCAGTCGGAATGATGGTCACCAGCGGTGAGCATCACGGCACACTGCAATCTTTCCGTACGCTTTCAGAAACCGGTATCGACATTATGCAGCCGGATGTTGGCTGGTGCGGTGGCTTAACCACGCTGGTGGAAATTGCCGCAATCGCCAAATCCAGAGGGCAACTGGTGGTGCCGCACGGTTCGTCTGTTTACTCTCACCATGCGGTGATCACCTTCACCAATACGCCATTCAGCGAATTCCTGATGACCAGCCCGGATTGTTCAACGATGCGTCCGCAATTTGATCCGATTCTGCTTAATGAGCCAGTGCCAGTGAATGGTCGTATTCATAAATCAGTGCTTGATAAACCCGGTTTCGGCGTCGAGCTCAATCGTGACTGCAATTTGAAACGCCCCTACAGCCACTAATCATTCCGGGCGTTGCTGTGACAACGGTAACGCCCACATATTTTAAGGAGCTTTTTATGAGCACCGCTTTGCTTGACGCCGTGGTGAAGAAAAACCGTGCGCGTTTAATTCCGTTTATGTTGGCGCTGTATGTGCTGGCGTTTCTCGACCGTTCGAATATCGGTTTTGCCAAACAGACCTACCAGATTGATACCGGGCTGAGTAATGAAGCTTATGCGCTGGGAGCAGGCATTTTTTTTGTGGTATATGCGTTTCTGGGTGTTCCGGCGAATCTTTTGATGCGCAAACTGGGGGCAAGAACCTGGATTGGTACGACAACACTGCTGTGGGGATTTCTTTCGGCAGCCATGGCATGGGCCGATACTGAAGCGAAATTTCTGATCGTTCGCACTCTGCTTGGTGCTGCGGAGGCCGGGTTCTTCCCTGGTATGATTTATCTCACCTCGCAATGGTTTCCGCAGCGTAATCGCGCCAGCATTATGGGGCTGTTCTATATGGGCGCACCGTTGGCGTTAACACTGGGATCACCGCTTTCCGGCGCGCTGCTGGAGATGCATGGATTTATGGGGCATCCCGGCTGGTTCTGGATGTTTGTGATTGAAGGATTGCTGGCAGTCGGCGCTGGTGTATTCACATTCTTTTGGCTTGATGACACGCCGGAGCAGGCTCGTTTTCTGAGTAAAGATGAAAAAACGTTGCTTATCAACCAACTGGAAAGTGAAGAACAACAGAAAGTGACTTCTCGACTGAGCGATGCGCTGCGTAATGGGCGAGTCTGGCAACTGGCGATTATCTACCTGACCATTCAGGTGGCGGTTTACGGATTAATTTTCTTCCTGCCGACGCAGGTTGCTGCATTGTTGGGGACAAAAGTGGGCTTTACGGCGTCGGTGGTCACCGCCATTCCGTGGGTCGCGGCCTTGTTTGGGACCTGGCTTATTCCGCGCTATTCCGATAAAACCGGCGAACGGCGTAATGTCGCGGCGCTGACATTACTGGCGGCGGGCATTGGTATTGGTCTCTCCGGGCTGCTTTCTCCAGTACTGGCGATCGTAGCGCTGTGTGTTGCAGCCATCGGGTTTATTGCCGTGCAGCCGGTGTTCTGGACGATGCCGACACAACTGCTTTCCGGTACGGCGCTGGCGGCGGGGATTGGTTTTGTAAACCTGTTTGGTGCAGTGGGCGGGTTTATTGCCCCGATCCTGCGCGTGAAAGCAGAAACGTTGTTTGCCAGCGATGCGGCTGGATTACTGACGCTGGCAGCGGTGGCGGTCATCGGTTCGCTGATTATTTTCACTCTGCGTGTAAATCGCACTGTTGCGCAGACCGACGTGGCACATCATTAATAGGTTAAGGAACACCATGAACGCATTATTAACCAATCCCTTTAAAGAACGTTTACGCAAGGGCGAAGTGCAAATTGGTCTGTGGTTAAGCTCGACTACTTCTTATATGGCAGAAATTGCCGCCACCTCCGGTTATGACTGGTTGCTGATTGACGGGGAGCACGCGCCAAACACCATTCAGGATCTTTATCACCAGCTACAGGCGGTAGCGCCCTATGCCAGCCAACCCGTGATCCGTCCGGTGGAAGCCAGTAAGTCACTGATTAAACAAGTCCTGGATATTGGCGCGCAAACTCTACTGATCCCGATGGTCGATACTGCCGATCAGGCACGTCAGGTGGTGTCTGCCACGCGCTATCCTCCCTACGGTGAGCGTGGTGTCGGGGCCAGTGTGGCACGGGCTGCGCGCTGGGGACGCATTGAGAATTACATGGCGCAAGTCAACGATTCGCTTTGTCTGTTGGTGCAGGTGGAAAGTAAAACAGCACTGGATAACCTGGACGAAATCCTCGACGTCGAAGGGATTGACGGCGTGTTTATTGGACCTGCGGATCTTTCTGCCTCGTTGGGTTACCCGGATAACGCCGGGCACCCGGAAGTGCAGCGAATTATTGAAACCAGTATTCGGCGGATCCGTGCTGCGGGTAAAGCGGCTGGTTTTCTGGCTGTGGCTCCTGATATGGCGCAGCAATGCCTGGCATGGGGAGCGAACTTTGTCGCTGTTGGCGTTGACACGATGCTCTACAGCGATGCCCTGGATCAACGACTGGCGATGTTTAAATCAGGCAAAAATGAGCCACGCATAAAAGGTAGTTATTGATATCAAAGGCCCACGGGGATCGGCTGTGGGCCTGTGTTAATTAGTGGTTATTCGCTGCCAGATCGGCTTCGCTTAGCTGGGTGGCAGCGAGCACCAGGTCACGATCAATGCCCTGTTCCAGCATGCGCAAGGCAATTTTAATGGCTTGTTCATGCATGCCTTCCTGCCAGCCAATTTGATGCCCTTCCTGCCGTAGCCGTTCAGCAATAGTCATCAATCTCTCCTTTTGTAGTGGTGAACGTTCGGCAATCTCCTCAATAAAGCGGGTGAAACGGGAGGTATCGCCGCATTGCAGCAGATAATTAAACAGCGTTTGTAGCTGGCTGTCATTAGTGAAGCCTCTAACCAAAAGCGTGGTGATCCTGTCGACCATACCGATTAAATCGCGGTCGCGAATATGCTTTTGAATCAGTTCAAGCAGAGCTATACGCCGATGTTGCATGATCTCATCGTCAGGTACGATGGTGATATCCACCAACGGAAAAGCTTCGGTGTACAACTGCCGGGCAAGTTGCGGATCATCAAACTCATCCAGCCAGTTAAGTGAGTATGGGTAGGGCGAGGTTTCGCCGTGATAAAACAGCAACGGCACCACCAGCGGGACTCTGTCATAGCCTTTGTCCAGGTGACGCTGCATGGCGGCGGTGGCATAGCGCATTAGCCGAAAAGCCATATTCTTTTCTGCGGAACTTTGATGTTCAATCACGCAGTAGATATAGCCGTCACCATCGCTGGTTTCCACCGACCACAAAACATCCGAGTAGTAAGCGCGTAAACTTTTTTCAATAAAGCTGGTGGGTTCCAGGCGTAAGGTTTGCAGGTTGCAAAGTTTACGCAGTGGCTCCGGTAGATGTATTTCGAGAAAATCCCGCGCGGTTTCGGGCGAGAACATAAAGGTTTTAAACACCGCATCATGCGGGGAGGAGGTTGTTGATTCGGTCATGGTTGTCCGTCACCTGATATTTATGATGACGCGACATTACGGGGATCTCAGAACAATGACATCTGCCAGTTTCTGCCTTTGCGAGACGTTTTCAGAAGAATTTTCAAAGCGATGCAACGCATACACTGGATGCGGAATCACGTACGCAGAAATGCCCGATAAGCAATGCGCTTACCGGGCATCACAAGGAAGATTAAGACAGCGCCTGGGCCAGCAGCGTAATCGGGTGCTCGCAGCGAAGGCTTGTAGACATTTCAATCTGCCATTTGCAGGTTTCGCAGTCGGTGACCACCAGATCTGCGCCGCTCTCTTCTATCTGGCGGAACAGTGGTGCGCCGATGGCTTGTGAGGTGGGGTAGTTCTCTTTTTTGAAACCGTAAGTTCCGGCAATACCGCAGCACTGGGAATCCAGCACCGTTAACTCAAGCCCCGGGATTTTACGCAACAGCTCCAGGGTGTAGAGCGTCCAGCCCATTTTTTCCATATGGCATGGTGTGTGATAAACCACTTTCAGCGGCAGCGATTTCAGCGGTAACGTTTTGCCTTCGTCCAGCTTGCGCCACAGCCAGCGGGTCGCCAGTTCGATATGATCGCGCAAGCCTTTGTTGTCGACATTCAGCACTTCCGGGTATTCGTCACGCAGGGCAAATGTACAGGTTGAGGAGGTGGCAATCACCGGAATGCCTTTTACCCCTACCGCTTCGCGGATCGACTCTACATTCGTGATTGCTTGTTTACGTGCTTTATCGGTAAAACCGTTGGCGATGAGCGGCACGCCGCAGCATTTTTCTTTGCTCAGCAGTTGTACGCCGGTGTCCATCGCGTTGAGCACTTTAATTAAATCTTTACCTAACTGCGGATGGTTGTAGTTAACGAAGCAGCCGTGAAAGAAAGCCACCTGGTCTTTATATTGCGCTTGCTGAGCCGCCACGCTGCGATACCAGCGACGAAACGTACCGAAGGAGTATTTCGGTAGCGTGCGGCGATGATCGATTTTTAACGCCGCATCAAGCAACTGCCGTACTGGTTTCAGCGAGGTAGCGGTGTTGACGATTGGAGCAAACGGCGTGGAAACGCTACCCATCAGGTCGGTATGACTCAACACAAAATTGCGCAGCGACGGGCGCGTGGTGTCATATTTCGCCCGCGCGCGCTGGATGATATCGCCAATCTTCACATCGGACGGGCAGGCGACTTCGCAACGTTTGCAGTTAATACAATATTTCAGTGCCTCGTCATACAGTGCACCATCTTTTAAACGCAGACGCTCGCCATCCGGCCCGGCTTGTTTTGGCCCCGGATAGCTGGGATTCACCCGGCTCACCGGGCAGGCGGTGGTGCAGACGGTGCACTTAATGCAGTTTTCGAAGCTGGTGTCGTTCATTGTTGGCCTCCTGCGCGTTGGGCAATTTGTTGAGCGGCATGTAAAGCACTGACGGCACAAACACCGCCGCCGCATCCCTGGGCAATGGGATCAAATCCGCCCAGCACCGAACCGATGGCAAATAGGTTCTCAATGGTTTTCCCCGCCTGCGACGGGCGCAGCGCCTCATCAGTGGTGACACCGAACTGCTGCCACGGCTGCGGCGCAAAAAAATCTCCCTTATACCATTCACCCCGCGTAGAGGTTTGTAGCACATCAAGACCAATAATTGGTTCACGAATGCCTTCACGTTCCGCTACCAGTCCGCCACTAAAGAAACTGCCGCTGGCGAGCACGGCAAAGCGTGGACGCAGCGGGATATCGGCGTGATTGCGGGTCCAGATTTCATTCACCACGCCATTTTTACAGGTCACTTTTTTCACTTCATCGCCCGGCATCCACACGCCCCCCTGGCGCACAAACTGGCGCTGTAACTGGTTTTGCAGACGAATGCCCAGCACTGAAGGTGGTAATGTCGGCAGTAACATTAATGAACAGGGCAAGTGCTCGTTCAGCCACCGCCAGAGTTTGTCATCAGCCAGGCCGAAGCAGGCGGGCATCAGGATCATTTCGCTGGTATTGGCGACAGGAATAAGCGCATCAATTAACAGCGGCCAGTTTTCTTCGTTATCAAGGAAACGGGCGATATTCACTGCGCGGAACTCGGTGGCGTTATTGCGCAGGATATCCAGTTCTGGCAGCTCTATTTCTGCGGTTTCAACATTAAGATCCAGTTCGCGCAATGAAGCCGCCGCAAGATGCGCCTGAAAATCCATCAGGCCGCTAATTCCCACTACACAAATTTTCTTCGCGGGCAGCGGCCAGACGGGGACTTCTGGCGAACTTAGCCAGGTAGAGCGCAGAGTACCGAGCGGCGTAACTCGCTGGTGAGCCAGCTCTACGCTGCCCTGTAATTGCGCACCGCTTTCAGCGATTAATGTCTGTGCCTGACAAGCGAGATCGAGCACGCGTTGTGGCCCGAGAAGAGAGTATGGATGGGCAGGTGCCTGATGACACAAAGATTCCAGTCCACTGCGAATGTCTGTCACCGGCTGACCGTCAGGCAGATTGCTCAGCAAATCCAGCGATCCGGATGAAAAATGCAGCGCGCTTTGACCACGCGTAACAATGGCACAGCGCAGTCCGTGTTTTTGCAGTTGCAGGCCGCAGAGTAATCCGGCGAGCCCGCCGCCCATAATGACAGTATCAAAGCGCATCTTTCTGCTCCTTCTCCAGACCACAAAGTCCCTGATAAACCCAACGGGTAAACTCGCTTTCGCGCAATGCATCTCCCCAGGCGATGGGTTGCACGCCTTTCCAGCGTTCGTTAAGGAAGGTGGAAAGTTGCTCGATAGATTGCGCGGACGTCGTGACGTTAAAACGCTGTAGCAGTCCGGCAGCGCGGCAGGCGCAGAGCTCGCCCTGGCAGGTTCCCATCCCCACACGGGTGCGACGACGTAAATCCAACAGGCTGTTAACGTTTAAATTTTCTACTGCGTACTGCACTTCACCCGCAGTTACCGCTTCGCACTCACATACCAGGCTGCGGTGCAGACGGCCTTCGCTAAGCCAGGCAGGCGTGCGATCGCCATGACGATAAACCGCAGAACCGCGCAGCGGGGCAGGCAGGGAGATGACTTTACGCAAGGTAACTTCAGCGGGTTCCTGTGAACCTGGAAGTGCCAGATCGGCGGTCGTACAGGGGCGCGTATTGCCCAGCTTGCGACATACCGCGTCGGTAGCCCATTCCGCCATCAGCCGATAGGTCATCAGTTTGCCACCGGTGATGGTGATAAATCCGTCCAGACCATCGCGTTCAGCATGATCGAGCAGCACGATACCGCGACTGACGTTACGCCCGCTCGGGTCATCATCGCTGGCAACCAGCGGACGCACGCCAGAGTAGGCCCGTAAAATACGCGTTTTCGCCATCACGGGGGCCAGTTTTTCCCCTTCACGCAGCAGAATATCCACTTCTTCTGCCGTCACTCGATTATCGTCAATCTCGTTGTAATCAATACGTAAAGAGGTGGTGCCAATCAGCGAAATGGTATCGCCTGGCACCAGGATATCGGCGTCGGAAGGTTTACGGCAACGGTTGATCACATGCTGGTTAATGCGATGATCCATGATCAGCAGTGATCCTTTGGCCGGGAACATACGAATGCGCAGATCGGCATATTCGGCAATATGTTGCCCCCAGATCCCGGCGGCGTTCACCACTACAGGCGCATGAAGTGCCTGAATTTCGCCAGTGAGATGGTTACGTACACGAACGCCACACACCGTCGCGCCTTCACGAATCAGACCTGTCACTTCGTGCGCGGTGAGGATAATGGCACCGTGTTCTTTCGCATCGAGCATGTTCGCTGCGGTCAGGCGAAATGGGTCAACAGTGCCATCCGGAACTTTTACCGCGCCAATCAGTGCCGGGTTAACGGAAGGTTCGATAATGCGTGCTTGCTGCGGATCAATGGCTTCAGCACTGATTCCAGCCTCTTCGCAAGCACGAATAAAAGTCGCCTGGAAGGAGAGATCATCTTCCGGCAGGGTGATAAACAGGCCGTTGGTTGGTTCGACACAGTGACGCGCAATGCGTTTTAAAAACTGGTTTTCACTAATACATTCGCGGGCCGATTCCGCATCGGTAACCGCATAGCGTGCGCCGCTGTGCAGCAGACCGTGGTTACGCCCGGTGGCTCCCGTTGCGATGTCGTGGCGCTCAACCAAAATCACGCGCAGCCCGCGCAGGGCACAGTCGCGGGCAATCCCGACTCCCGTTGCGCCGCCGCCAATGATAATCACGTCACTTGATTGCGAGTCGCGAGTTTTCATTGTTATCCCTCTGAAGTTCGTTTTTTTACCATTTAGCCATAGTAAAAACATGAATTGTTTGATTTCGCGCATATTCGCTCATAAATCGAAAGTGAAACGTGATTTCATGCGTTATTTTGAACATTCTGTAAATGTTATTTAATAATGTGTGCGGCAATTCACATTTAATTTCTGAATGTTTTCTTAACATCGCGGCAACTCAAGAAACGGCAGGTTCTCCCACTGAATCAGGCTGTTAATCATAAATAAGACCACGGGCCACGGAGGCTTTCAATGTTGAGTATTTTTAAACCGGCGCCACACAAAGCGCGCTTACCTGCCGCGGAGATCGATCCGACTTATCGTCGATTGCGCTGGCAAATTTTCCTGGGGATATTCTTTGGCTATGCTGCTTACTATTTGGTTCGTAAGAACTTTGCTCTCGCGATGCCTTACCTGGTGGAGCAGGGATTCTCACGCGGTGATTTAGGTTTCGCGCTTTCTGGGATCTCGATCGCCTATGGATTTTCGAAATTCATCATGGGTTCGGTGTCGGATCGCTCGAATCCGCGCGTTTTCCTCCCCGCAGGTTTGATTCTGGCGGCGGCAGTGATGCTGTTTATGGGCTTTGTGCCATGGGCGACATCGAGCATTGCGGTAATGTTTGTACTGTTGTTCCTCTGCGGCTGGTTCCAGGGGATGGGGTGGCCGCCGTGTGGTCGTACTATGGTGCACTGGTGGTCGCAGAAAGAACGTGGCGGCATTGTGTCGGTGTGGAACTGTGCGCACAACGTCGGTGGTGGTATTCCGCCGCTGCTGTTCCTGCTGGGGATGGCCTGGTTCAATGACTGGCACGCGGCCCTCTATATGCCCGCTTTCTGCGCCATTCTGGTGGCACTATTCGCCTTTGCGATGATGCGCGATACCCCACAATCCTGTGGCTTGCCGCCGATCGAAGAGTACAAAAACGATTATCCGGACGACTATAACGAAAAAGCGGAGCAGGAGCTGACCGCGAAGCAAATTTTCATGCAGTACGTGCTGCCGAACAAACTGCTGTGGTACATCGCCATCGCCAACGTGTTCGTTTATCTGCTGCGTTACGGCATCCTCGACTGGTCACCGACCTACCTGAAAGAAGTTAAGCATTTCGCGCTGGATAAATCCTCCTGGGCCTACTTCTTCTATGAGTATGCGGGCATTCCGGGCACCCTGCTGTGCGGCTGGATGTCGGACAAAGTCTTCCGCGGTAACCGTGGGGCCACCGGAGTCTTCTTTATGACACTGGTGACCATCGCAACTATCGTTTACTGGATGAACCCGGCAGGCAACCCAACCGTAGATATGATTTGTATGATTGTTATCGGCTTCCTGATCTACGGTCCTGTTATGTTGATCGGTCTGCATGCGCTGGAACTGGCACCGAAAAAAGCGGCAGGTACGGCAGCGGGCTTTACTGGTCTGTTTGGTTACCTGGGCGGTTCGGTGGCGGCGAGCGCGATTGTTGGTTACACCGTGGACTTCTTCGGCTGGGATGGCGGTTTTATGGTAATGATTGGCGGCAGCATCCTGGCGGTTATCCTGTTGATAGTTGTGATGATTGGCGAAAAACGTCGCCATCAGGAATTACTGCAAAAACGCAATGGAGGCTAATGGCATGAAATTGACGCTGAAAAACCTTAGCATGGCGATCATGATGAGTGGAATGATCATGGGAAGCAGTGCAATGGCGGCGGATAGCAACGAAAAAATAGTCATCGCCCATCGCGGTGCCAGTGGATATTTACCGGAGCATACGCTGCCAGCAAAAGCGATGGCTTATGCGCAGGGAGCGGATTATCTGGAACAGGATTTGGTGATGACGAAGGATGATCATCTGGTCGTTCTGCATGACCACTATCTTGACCGGGTAACCGATGTCGCCGATCGTTTCCCGGATCGGGCGCGTAAAGATGGCCGTTACTACGCGATAGATTTTACGCTGGATGAAATTAAGTCTTTGAAATTTACGGAAGGCTTCGATATTGAAAACGGTAAAAAAGTGCAGACTTTCCCCGGACGTTTCCCGATGGGTAAATCTGACTTCCGGGTGCACACCTTTGAAGAAGAGATTGAATTTGTTCAGGGGCTAAACCATTCGACCGGGAAAAATATTGGTATCTATCCAGAAATTAAAGCGCCGTGGTTCCACCATCAGGAAGGGAAGGATATTGCGGCAAAAACGCTGGAAGTGCTGAAGAAATATGGTTACCTCGGTAAGGACGACAAAGTTTATTTGCAATGTTTTGATGCTGATGAGCTGAAACGCATTAAAAATGAGCTGGAACCGAAAATGGGCATGGACCTCAATCTTGTACAGCTGATTGCCTATACCGACTGGAACGAAACGCAGCAGAAACAGCCGGACGGAAGCTGGGTTAATTACAGCTATGACTGGATGTTCAAGCCGGGCGCCATGAAACAGGTAGCGGAATATGCTGATGGCATTGGTCCGGATTACCATATGGTGATTGAGGAGACATCGCAGCCGGGTAATATCAAGCTTACCGGAATGGTAAAAGATGCACAGCAGAATAAGCTGGTGGTGCATCCTTATACCGTGCGGTCAGATAAGCTGCCTGAATACACTACTGATGTGAATCAGTTATATGATGCTCTGTATAACAAAGCGGGTGTAAATGGGCTGTTTACTGATTTCCCTGATAAGGCAGTAAAATTCCTTAATAAAGAGTAATGCTACTGCAGGATGGCGTTCATGCGCCATCCTCTGCTAAAGCGAAATAATGCTACTACCGGTTATTCTTTTCATTAACGGGTGCATCCTGTAAAAAGATGCCAACATAATTTTCGTAAAACTCATTCGTTAAAAAAGCTAACACTGGGCATTGTTATTCTTTAAACAGTATGAATAGGTCTCAATAATAAATTGTAATGCAGTTTATACTGTAAAGTATTATTCGAATTTCGGAAAGGTAAAGAAAATATTAATGTATCTTATTAATTTATCATATTGTTCTTGGGTGAATGCTGTTTGCACACCTTCAGGGCAATATTTACCAGTAATAACCAGTTGTCCATTGCTGTGTTGTACCATTAAACCTTCTTTTTCCTTTGGATCTACAAAATTAGAATTATCATATGTGAAGATATTTTTTTCCTGTTTTGAGTAAGCAAAGAAATCTCGTGTATAGCTGAAACTATCATTTATTAATGGTGCTAACTTTTTGTCGGCGATATCGATAAGCTCACCACTTAATTTATTGATGTATTTCATTTGCTTCAATTTTTTCTGCGCTTGCACAATTTGCTTGTAGGTATTTTCAATTTTTTTAGAAGAATTCTTAAATACATCATAGCGTTCCTCGGAGGATGTGTATTTGTACCATTCTGTATTTTTCTCAGAATGTTGTAGCAGGTCTGTATATTCTTTTTGCTTGCTGTAAAGTTGAGTTCTTATATTTAACTCGTGGATAAATTTATAAATTTTGTCAGAGTTGGTTATTTTTGGTGTGTCTTTGTCTGTCAATGTTTGGATCTTGTTATTGATATTTTCTTTTGCAACATGCTCATTGATGATGTTAATTGCAGTTTCATATTCATTTAAATTTATTGTTCTTTGTGAAAGAAACCCTTCTTTGCTTTCGATACTCAAAACACCTTCGTTGTTTTCACCTCGGGTAAAGGTAAGGATATAGGGTTCATAATCTTCTGCAAATTCATTTTTATACGTTATGACATGCTCGACAAAATGTCTTATTGGTACGAAACCATAACTGTGAACGTCAATTTTTTTGGTCTTGACACTATCAATTTCATCTGAGGCTTTCGTGAAAAAAGCCAATAAATTAGCTATGTTGTCTGCTGAGGTTGATAACCCGAATCTACTTTGAGATATTTTTAGAAACTCATTGCAAAAAATCTCAAGTTTCGCGGTTTGTTGTGATTCTTTGTAAATTTCTGCTGTTTGCAATTTATTATTTTGTAAAATATTACAGCGAGATAATTGAATAGATGTATTTGGCATAAATGATTCCTTGTATTGTGAGTTAACAAGATACAATTTAATCTTTGCAGAATATATTCACTATCAAATTTAGCTCATTTTATTACGAAGACCTTTACGCATGTTAGAAAGTATCATTATTGTTAATAAATACGGTAATAAGTAACAAACAGATATTGATAACTTCCCTGACTAGTTATTAGGTATCCCACTTGAAGATTGAGAATGGCTCCAGAGTAAACTGTGTACTGTTCGCCGGAGTGTCATTACTCTCAACAATCGGTTTTGACAGTGAGTCGGGCGCTTCATACCGGTTTCTACCTGGAGTCATTGTCACTTCTCCCAACTGAATAAATATATATCGCCAATTCACAAAGTGGGCCAAAATCAGGTGAAAACGAATTATTACGCCTGGTAAAGGCTATAGTACAACTAAGTGTGGCGAATCAGGCAGTCTTGCATTTGTCATCAATCTCATGTCTTACATCAAATTTTTCCACTCACCACGAGTTGTTCCGTACACGTTTGTAGTAAAAACAGTGGACTGCCTTCTACCGACTTTTCTTTAGCCAGCAACGAAATCTGTCGATAGAAGGTTGGTTCGAGAGGAACGGAACACAATTCACCTGCAATGGTTTTCAGCGTTAACTCTGGTAATAAGGCGATGCCTAATCCCTGTCGAATAAAACTGATCGCTGTATCCGGGTGATTAAATTCATATTTTATCTGCTGGGTGCACTATTAGTGGTAGTGGCTGGTGGAGTCTATGCGCTGCAAATGAAGGGTAAAAGCGGTGTCGCGCTAGTAGTGGCAAAAGAAATTCATTAATACGACACGTTTCATTAAGATTTTTCGCAGGTAACCACCTATAGTCATTGTCGTTAATAAAAAATGACAGGCGATAGGGTATGGCAGTTTCAGCAAAGTACGACGAATTTAATCACTGGTGGGCAACAGAGGGCGACTGGGTTGAAGAGCCTAACTATCGCCGTAATGGGATGAGCGGGGTGCAATGCGTCGAGCGCAATGGCAAAAAGCTGTATGTGAAGCGCATGACGCATCATCTGTTTCATTCCGTACGTTATCCGTTCGGTCGACCGACGATTGTCCGTGAGGTTGCGGTAATTAAAGAACTGGAACGGGCTGGTGTCATTGTGCCGAAAATCGTTTTTGGTGAAGCGGTGAAAATTGAGGGTGAATGGCGCGCGTTGCTGGTGACGGAAGATATGGCGGGGTTCATAAGTATTGCTGACTGGTATGCCCAGCATGCAGTAACACCTTATTCTGACGATGTTCGGCAAGCCATGTTGAAAGCTGTGGCGATGGCGTTTAAGAAAATGCATAGCGTTAATCGTCAGCATGGCTGTTGTTACGTTCGCCACATCTATGTGAAAACAGAAGGTATGGTAGAAGCTGGTTTTCTTGATCTGGAGAAAAGTCGTCGCCGCTTACGTCGGCATAAAGCGATTAATCATGATTTCCGCCAGCTGGAAAAATATCTGGAGCCGATCCCTAAAGCGGACTGGGAGC
The DNA here is from genome assembly GCF_030295215.1 of Escherichia sp. KS167_9B. Lineage (NCBI taxonomy): Bacteria > Pseudomonadati > Pseudomonadota > Gammaproteobacteria > Enterobacterales > Enterobacteriaceae > Escherichia > Escherichia sp. KS167_9B. The sequence goes on along the minus strand of NZ_AP025754.1, from coordinate 2,697,058 downwards.
AGGTTAAAGCGTATTACTACGCCATGTAATCACGTAGGCCAGATAAGACGCGTAAGCGTCGCATCTGGCACAAGTACCCGATCACAACTCGATTTCAATATCGCCTTTTGCCCGGCAACAACAGGGCAAAATTTCCCCCGGCTGAATAAAGGCTAACGGTTCGGCAATCCAGTCCACCTGGCCTGCAACAAGGCGTGTGCGACAGGAACCGCAGTAACCTTCGCGGCACTGGTACTCAACCGCCACATTGTGGGATTCCAGCGCCGCCAGAAGGGAAGGGTGTTCATCCTGGCACAGCAGTTGTGTGCCAGTGATGCGCAGGGTAACGCGAGCCATCAGAGCTGGAAGTTACTCAAATCGTCGGTGTCCACTTCCGAGTCAATCTGCCCGACCAGATAAGAACTGACTTCCACTTCCTGCGGAGCAACCTGTACGTTATCAGACACCAGCCAGGTGTTGATCCACGGGATCGGGTTGGAGCGTGTCTGGAACGGCAGATCCAAACCGACTGCCTGCATGCGGATATTGGTGATGTATTCAACGTACTGGCAGAGAATGTCTTTATTCAGACCAATCATCGAACCGTCACGGAACAGATAATCCGCCCAGTCTTTCTCTTGCTGTGCCGCCTGGACGAACAGGTCATAGCACTCCTGCTTACATTCTTCGGCAATTTCCGCCATCTCCGGATCATCCGCGCCGCTGCGCAGCAGATTCAGCATATGCTGCGTACCGGTCAGGTGCAGGGCTTCATCGCGGGCAATCAGGCGAATAATCTTGGCGTTACCTTCCATCAGTTCGCGTTCTGCAAAGGCAAAGGAACAAGCAAAGCTGACGTAGAAGCGGATCGCTTCCAGCGCGTTAACGCTCATCAGGCAGAGATACAGTTTTTTCTTCAGCTCGCGCAGGCTAACGGTTACGGTTTTACCGTTAACGGTGTGGGTGCCTTCGCCCAGCAGATGCCAGTAGCTGGTCATTTCGATCAGTTCATCGTAATAGCTGGAGATCCCTTCCGCACGTTTCTGGATCTGCTCGTTGGTGACGATATCGTCAAACACAACAGACGGATCGTTAACGATATTACGAATGATATGAGTATAGGAACGGGAATGAATTGTTTCTGAGAATGCCCAGGTTTCTACCCAGGTCTCCAGTTCCGGGATCGAGATCAGCGGCAGCAGTGCCACGTTCGGGCTGCGACCCTGAATGGAGTCCAGCAGCGTCTGATATTTCAGGTTGCTGATAAAGATGTGTTTTTCGTGTTCAGGCAGTGCCTGGTAATCGATACGGTCACGAGAAACGTCAACTTCTTCCGGACGCCAGAAGAAAGAGAGCTGCTTTTCGATCAGCTTTTCGAAGATGTCATATTTTTGCTGATCGTAGCGAGCCACGTTGACCGGCTGACCAAAGAACATCGGTTCTTTGAGCTGATCATTTTTCGTCTGTGAAAAGGTGGTATATGCCATGAATGTGTCCTGTTGGGAGTTTAATGCCGGATAAGGCATTTTACGCCGCGTCCTGTGCCTGATGCGACGCTGGCGCGTCTTATCAGGCCTACAAAACCGAGCCGTAGGCCGGATAAGGCCTTCACGCCGCATCCGGCATCTCAATATCAGATCTTACATGCGCCGCTTTCGCAGCCATCGTCCTGGATTGACGGCACCAGATCGTCTTGTGCGTCTTCAGCACCGTCACGGGTGTTCTGATAATACAGCGTTTTGACCCCGAATTTGTAGGCGGTGAGCAGGTCTTTCAGCAGTTGCTGCATCGGCACTTTTCCTGACGGGAAACGTGACGGATCGTAGTTGGTGTTAGCAGAGATGGACTGATCGATAAATTTCTGCATGATACCCACCAGTTGCAGGTAGCCATCGTTACCCGGCATTTCCCACAGCAGCTCATAGGCGTCGTGCAGATGCTCGTAGTCCGGCACCACCTGGCGCAGAATACCGTCTTTCGACGCTTTGATGCTGACGTAACCACGCGGCGGTTCAATACCGTTAGTGGCGTTAGAGATCTGCGAAGAAGTCTCTGACGGCATCAGAGCAGAAAGCGTGGAGTTACGCAGGCCGTGCGTTTTGATTGACTCACGCAGTGCTTCCCAGTCGTAATGCAGCGGCTCATTAGCGATGGCATCCAGATCTTTCTTATAGGTATCGATCGGCAGGATCCCTTTCGCGTAAGTGGTTTCGTTAAACCACGGGCACGCGCCTTGCTCTTTCGCCAGCTCATTAGACGCTTTCAGCAGGTAATACTGAATGGCTTCGAAGGTTTTATGCGTCAGGTTGTTGGCGCTGCCGTCGGAGTAGCGTTTACCGTGCTTCGCCAGGTAGTAAGCGAAGTTGATCACACCAATACCCAGCGTACGACGACCCATCGCTCCACGTTTGGCGGCCGGGATCGGGTAATCCTGATAATCCAGCAGCGCGTCGAGTGCGCGTACTGCCAGAATCGCCAGCTCTTCCAGTTCATCCAGGCTATTAATTGCGCCCAGGTTGAAAGCAGAAAGCGTACACAGCGCGATTTCACCGTTCTCGTCGTTGACGTCGTTCAGTGGTTTGGTCGGCAGGGCGATTTCCAGGCATAGGTTAGACTGGCGCACTGGTGCAATAGCCGGATCAAACGGGCTGTGGGTGTTGCAGTGGTCTACGTTCTGAATATAGATACGACCGGTAGACGCACGTTCCTGCATCATCAGCGAGAACAGCTCAACGGCTTTCACACGCTGTTTGCGGATGCTGTCGTCTTTCTCATATTTGGTGTACAGGCGTTCAAACTCTTCCTGATCGGCGAAGAATGCGTCGTACAGCCCCGGTACGTCGGACGGGCTGAACAGGGTGATATCTTCACCTTTCAGCAGACGGGTATACATCAGTTTGTTGATTTGTACCCCGTAGTCCATATGACGCACGCGGTTGCCTTCCACCCCACGGTTGTTTTTCAACACCAGCAGGCTTTCCACTTCCAGATGCCACATCGGGTAGAACAGTGTTGCCGCACCGCCGCGCACACCGCCCTGAGAGCAGGATTTCACTGCCGTCTGGAAATGTTTGTAGAACGGAATACAACCGGTGTGGAACGCTTCGCCACCGCGAATCGGGCTACCCAGCGCACGAATACGCCCGGCGTTGATGCCGATCCCGGCACGCTGGGAAACGTATTTAACAATCGCGCTGGAGGTGGCGTTGATGGAATCCAGGCTGTCGCCGCACTCAATCAGCACGCAGGAGCTGAACTGACGAGTCGGGGTACGCACGCCGGACATGATTGGCGTCGGCAGCGAAATTTTAAATGTGGAAACCGCGTCGTAAAAACGCTTCACGTATTGCAGGCGCGTTTCACGCGGGTAGTTCGAGAACAGGCACGCAGCAACCAGAATATAAAGGAACTGGGCGCTCTCATAGATTTCGCCGGTCACGCGGTTCTGTACCAGATATTTGCCTTCCAGCTGCTTAACGGCAGCATAAGAGAAGGTCATATCACGGTCGTGATCGATAAACGTGTCCATCTGCTTGAACTCTTCTTCCGTGTAGTCTTCCAGCAGATGATTATCGTATTTGCCCATCTCGACCATTTTCACCACGTGGTCGTACAGCGCAGGCGGCTCAAACTGGCCGTAGGCTTTTTTACGCAGGTGGAAGATCGCCAGGCGCGCGGCGAGATACTGATAATCCGGCGCATCACGGGAGATCAGGTCTGCGGCAGCCTTGATAATGGTTTCGTGGATGTCAGAGGTCTTGATACCGTCATAAAACTGAATGTGGGAGCGCAGCTCGACCTGGGAAATCGAAACGTTATGCAGTCCTTCTGCCGCCCAATCCAGAACGCGATGGATTTTGTCGAGATTGATGCGCTCTGTGCTACCGTCGCGCTTTGTCACCAGCAGATTCTGATTCATGTATGTCGTACCTGTTTTTGGAATTCTTTCCGCAATAGCTTCATGCAGACTACCTGTAGTGAGGGAAGCTGCTTAGAACACTATATATAGGGGGTATGTTTGGGATTCACTGCAAGATAGTGTGAAAATGGCCCTCTTGCAAGTGCATAACTTTGTGGATAACTCAGGAAGGAAAAAGTGGCTTCCGCGCACCTTAGGTCAGACAAGGTATCCGGGAAAGTCAATGGGAAGAGAAAAATTTGTTAAAAATAACTGTTCGGCGATTTCTTGAACGGCAGAATAGTATGGGTAAATTGATATAGATGGTTTATTAATCTTGTCGCTAATGATTGTCAAAATTGATCTAAGCACGAATCATCACATAATCTGATGTATCAGTTGTGGTCAATATATAAGCGAATGTAAGCGATTGTTGAGTCGGAAATGGTTGTTTTCTATTCGGTTATTGTTAAATACCAAGCCAATTTGTTACTTTTGCATATATTATAAGAATATTATTTATTACTTTAATTCAGTTTACATATAACCGATTTACCTTAAGGTTATTAATTTGAATTATGACACACTGATATTATTCATCAAATAATAACAAAATAGTCATTGCGCCGGGTTGTACAATTTACAAAAGAAATATACCCCATAGCGCATAATGCGATTAAATACGCCGTCTTATAGAAAATGATGGTTAGATGAATATGCGGATTATCTTTCTACGCAAGGAGTATTTATCTTTACTCCCGTCAATTATTGCATCTCTTTTCTCTGTTAACAGTATCGCGGAGGTTTTGGATTCATGCCAGGGATATGATATCAAAGCGAGTTGTCAGGCCAGCAGGCAAAGCCTTTCAGGCATTACGCAGGACTGGAGCATCGCCGATGGGCAATGGGTGATTTTTTCGGGTATGGCCAATAATGCCAGCGGTGGGGCCGTATTTTTGCAGCAAAGTGCTGAATTTACGATATCGCCACAAAATGAAACTGGAATGACTCTGTTTGCCAATAATACTGTCTCAGGAGAATATAATAATGGCGGGGCAATATTTGCTAAAGAAAACTCAACGCTGAATCTTACTGATGTTATTTTTTCCGGTAACGTCGCAGGCGGCTATGGTGGCGCAATCTATTCTTCTGGTACTAATGATACTGGTGCCGTCGATTTACGTGTCACTAACGCCATGTTTAGCAATAACATCGCTAATGATGGCAAAGGTGGCGCAATTTATACCATCAATAATGATGTCTATTTAAGTGATGATGTTTTTAATAATAACCAGGCATATACATCAACAAGTTACAGTGATGGCGATGGCGGTGCAATCGATGTCACCGATAATAATAGCGATATCACGCATCCGTCAGGTTTCACAATAATAAATAACACCGCATTTACAAATAACACTGCCGAAGGTTATGGCGGGGCAATTTATACCAATAGCGTGACGGCTCCCTATCTTATTGATATTTCTGTTGATGACAGCTACAGCCAGAACGGCGGTGTGTTAATCGATGAGAACAATAGCGCAGCAGGCTATGGGGATGGTCCTTCCACTGCGGCGGGCGGCTTTATGTATCTCGGCTTAAGTGAAGTTACCTTTGATATTGCTGACGGAAAAACGCTGGTTATCGGCAATACAGAGAATGATGGAGCTGTTGACTCTATTGCTGGTACCGGGTTGATCACCAAAACAGGTTCCGGCGATCTGGTACTTAATGCAGATAACAATGACTTTACTGGTGAGATGCAGATTGAAAACGGTGAAGTTACCCTGGGTCGCAGCAACTCCCTGATGAATGTCGGAGATAATCATTGCCAGGACGATCCGCAAGACTGCTACGGTCTGACGATAGGGAGCATTGATAAGTACCAGAATCAGGCAAAGCTAAATGTTGGCTCCACCCAACAAACCTTTGTGCACGCATTGACGGGCTTTCAGAATGGCACTTTAAATATCGATGCTGGTGGCAATGTTACTGTTAATCAAGGCAGTTTTGCTGGCACCATCGAAGGTGCTGGTCAGCTCACCATTGCGCAAAACGGCAGCTACGTGCTGGCAGGGGCGCAGTCGATGGCGCTAACTGGCGATATAGTCGTTGATGATGGCGCGGTGCTTACGCTAGAAGGCGACGCGGCAGATCTCGCCGCTCTCCAGGACGAGCCGCAGTCGATCGTGTTAAACGGCGGTGTGCTCGATCTCTCTGATTTCTCCACCTGGCAGAGCGGCACATCATACAACGATGGCCTTGAAGTCAGCGGCAGCAGCGGAACGGTTATCGGCAGTCAGGATGTGGTAGATCTTGCAGGCGGAAACGATATGCATATCGGCGGCGACGGGAAAGATGGCGTCTACGTGGTGGTCGATGCGGGTGATGGGCAGGTCAGCCTGGCAAATGACAATCAATACCTCGGCACAACGCAAATTGCTTCCGGTACGCTGGTGGTGAGTGACAACTCGTAGCTTGGAGATACCCTCTATAACCGCCAGGTTATCTTTACCGATAATCAACAAGAAAGCGTGATGGAGATTACTGCCAATGTCGATACTCGCTCTACAACGGTTGAGCATGGGCGTGATATTGAAATGCGCGCCGACGGTGAAGTGGCAGTTGATGCGGGGGTAGACACGCAGTGGGGCGCACTGATGGCTGACAGCAGCGGGCAGCATCAGGATGAGGGTAGCACATTGACTAAAACGGGGGCTGGCACCCTGGAGCTGACCGCCAGCGGTACGACGCAGTCGGCGGTGAGAGTAGAAGAAGGCACGCTGCAAGGCGATGCTGTGAATATCTTTCCTTATGCTTCGTCGCTGTGGGTCGGTGACGGAGCAACATTCGAGACTGGCGCAGATCAGGATATCCAGTCTATTGATGCTACTTCCAGCGGCACTATCGACATCAGTGATGGCACCGTTTTGCGCCTGACGAGTCAGGATACTTCCGCCGCACTGGATGCCTCGCTGTTTAACGGCGACGGTACGTTGGTGAATGCCACCGATGGCGTGACGTTGACAGGCGAGCTTAATACTAACCTGGAAACTGACAGCCTGACCTATCTTTCCGATGTGACGGTTAATGGTGATCTAACCAATATGTCCGGTACAGTCAGTCTGCAAAATGGTGTCGCTGGCGATACGCTCACGGTAAACGGTGATTACACCGGCGGTGGTACGTTGTTTCTCGACAGCGAATTAAACGGCGATGACTCGGCAAGCGACCAACTGGTGTTGAACGGCAATACCTCAGGTAACACGACCGTGGTGGTTAACCCCATTACCGGCATTGGTGAACCGACTTCTACAGGTATTAAAGTGGTTGATTTCACTGCTGATCCCACGCAATTTCAAAACAATGCGCAGTTTAGTCTTGCGGGCAGCGGCTACGTCAATATGGGCGCGTATGACTACACGCTGGTGGAAGATAACAACGACTGGTATCTGCGATCGCAAGAAGTAACGCCACCATCGCCACCTGATCCAGACCCGGACCCAACTCCCGATCCTGCTCCCACGCCAGATTCTGATCCAACACCCGACCCGGCTCCAGCCCCTACGCCTGCCTACCAGCCGGTGTTGAATGCCAAAGTTGGTGGATATTTTAATAACCTGCGGGCGGCAAATCAGGCGTTTATGATGGAGCGACGCGATCACGCTGGTGGCGATGGTCAGACGCTGAATTTACGTGTTATCGGCGGACGTTATCATTACACGGCGGCAGGGCAACTGGCTCAGCATGAAGACACTTCTACGGTGCAGCTTAGCGGTGACCTGTTTAGGGGGCGCTGGGGTGATGACGGCGAATGGATGCTAGGGGCCATTGGTGGTTACAGCGATAACCAGGGCGACAGCCGCTCGAATATGATCGGAACTCGCGCCGATAACCAGAACCACGGTTATGCCGTTGGGCTGACCTCAAGCTGGTTTCAGCACGGTAGCCAAAAACAGGGGGCCTGGCTGGATATCTGGCTGCAATACGCGTGGTTTAACAATGATGTTTCCGAACATGAAGATGGCGTGGATCATTACCACTCATCGGGGATTATCGCCTCGCTGGAAGCCGGGTATCAGTGGTTACCGGGGCATGGTGTGGTGATTGAACCACAGGTGCAGGTGATTTATCAGGGGGTGCAGCAGGATGATTTTACCGCTGCTAACCATGCGCGGGTATCGCAATCGCAGGGCGATGATCTTCAGACGCGGTTGGGGATACACAGCGAATGGCGTACCGCTGTTCATGTCACACCAACATTAGATCTGAATTATTATCACGATCCCCATTCGACGGAAATTGAAGAAGATGGCAGCACTATCAGTGACGATGCGGTGAAGCAACGGGGGGAAATAAAAGTGGGAGTAACGGGCAATATCAGTCAGCGAGTGTCCCTGCGTGGTAGCGTGGCGTGGCAGAAAGGGAGTGATGATTTTGCCCAGACGGCAGGGTTTTTGTCGATGACGGTGAAATGGTAATCGCTGTCTGACCGGCACTATTGCCGGATGCGGCGTAAACGCCTTATCTGGCCTACGGGAGCATTTGTAGGCCTGATAAGACGCGGCAAGCGTCGCATCAGGCATTGGCACGGTTGCCGGATGAATCCAAACAACAACCTCACTTATTCTGCGTGTGCAGCATATAGTTCACATCGACGCCGGGGCCGAGCTTAAAAGTGTTAGTGATCGGGTTGTAATGCAGTCCGATCATATGCCGTTCTTTTAGACTGGTCTGATCCACCCAGCCCAGCAATTCTGCCGGTTTAATAAACTTCTTCACATCATGCGTACCTTTAGGCACCATGCGTAAAATATATTCCGCACCAACCACCGCCATCAGCCACGACTTGCCGTTGCGGTTAAGCGTCGAGAAAAAGACATCGCCGCCCGGTTTTACCAGTTGCGCACAGGCTCTGACCACTGACTGCGGATCGGGAACGTGCTCCAGCATCTCCATGCAGGTCACCACATCATACTGCCCGGCATGTTTTGCGGCGTGCTCTTCCACGGTTTCCTGCACGTAATTCACCTGAATGCCACTTTCCAGTGCGTGCAGCTTTGCCACCTGCAATGGCTCAAAGCCCATATCCAGACCGGTCACCGTCGCGCCTTCGCGCGCCATACTCTCGGCCAGAATGCCGCCGCCACAACCGACATCGAGTACCTTTTTGCCAAATAAACCGCCAGCACGCTCGGCAATATAGCCCAGACGCAGCGGGTTAATGCGGTGCAGCGGTTTGAACTCACCTTCCAGATCCCACCAGCGGGAGGCGACGGCTTCAAATTTAGCGATCTCTTCGTGGTCTACGTTAGGGGTTACCGGCGATTTTTCGGCATTCATTGGCACTTCTACTCCGTAATTGGCAAGACAAACGAGTATATCAGGCATTGGATGTGAATAAAGCGTATAGGTTTACCTCAATCAGCGCGGCTGTGTTATAATTTGCGACCTTTGAATCCGGGATACAGTAGAGGGATAGCGGTTAGATGAGCGACCTTGCGAGAGAAATTACACCGGTCAACATTGAGGAAGAGCTGAAGAGCTCCTATCTGGATTATGCGATGTCGGTCATTGTTGGCCGTGCGCTGCCGGATGTCCGAGATGGCCTGAAGCCGGTACACCGTCGCGTACTTTACGCCATGAACGTACTAGGCAATGACTGGAACAAAGCCTATAAAAAATCTGCCCGTGTCGTTGGTGACGTAATCGGTAAATACCATCCCCATGGTGACTCGGCGGTTTATGACACGATCGTCCGTATGGCGCAGCCATTCTCGCTGCGTTACATGTTGGTAGACGGTCAGGGTAACTTCGGTTCCATCGACGGCGACTCTGCGGCGGCAATGCGTTATACGGAAATCCGTCTGGCGAAAATTGCCCATGAACTGATGGCCGATCTCGAAAAAGAGACGGTCGATTTCGTTGATAACTATGACGGCACGGAAAAAATTCCGGACGTCATGCCGACCAAAATTCCTAACCTGCTGGTGAACGGTTCTTCCGGTATCGCCGTAGGTATGGCAACCAACATCCCGCCACACAACCTGACGGAAGTCATCAACGGTTGTCTGGCGTATATCGATGATGAAGACATCAGCATTGAAGGGCTGATGGAACACATCCCGGGGCCGGACTTCCCGACGGCGGCAATCATTAACGGTCGTCGCGGTATCGAAGAAGCTTACCGTACCGGTCGCGGCAAGGTATATATCCGCGCCCGTGCGGAAGTGGAAGTTGACGCCAAAACCGGGCGTGAAACCATTATCGTCCACGAAATTCCGTATCAGGTGAACAAAGCGCGCCTGATCGAAAAAATTGCGGAACTGGTAAAAGAAAAACGCGTGGAAGGCATCAGCGCGCTGCGTGACGAATCTGACAAAGACGGTATGCGCATCGTGATTGAAGTCAAACGCGATGCGGTCGGTGAAGTGGTGCTCAACAACCTCTACTCCCAGACCCAGTTGCAGGTTTCTTTCGGTATTAACATGGTGGCATTGCACCATGGTCAGCCGAAGATCATGAACCTGAAAGACATCATCGCTGCGTTTGTTCGTCACCGCCGTGAAGTGGTGACTCGTCGTACTATTTTCGAGCTGCGTAAAGCTCGCGACCGTGCTCATATCCTTGAAGCATTAGCCGTGGCGCTGGCAAACATCGATCCGATTATCGAACTGATCCGTCATGCGCCGACGCCTGCAGAAGCGAAAACGGCGCTGGTTGCTAATCCGTGGCAGCTGGGCAACGTTGCCGCGATGCTGGAACGTGCGGGCGATGATGCTGCGCGTCCGGAATGGCTGGAGCCAGAGTTCGGCGTGCGTGACGGTCTGTACTACCTGACCGAACAGCAAGCTCAGGCAATTCTGGATCTGCGTCTGCAGAAACTGACCGGCCTTGAGCACGAAAAACTGCTCGATGAATACAAAGAGCTGCTGGATCAGATCGCGGAACTGTTGCGTATTCTTGGTAGCGCCGATCGTCTGATGGAAGTGATCCGCGAAGAGCTGGAGCTGGTTCGTGAACAGTTCGGTGACAAACGTCGTACTGAAATCACTGCCAACAGCGCAGACATCAACCTGGAAGATCTGATTACTCAGGAAGATGTGGTAGTGACGCTCTCTCACCAGGGCTACGTTAAGTACCAGCCGCTTTCTGAATACGAAGCGCAGCGTCGTGGCGGGAAAGGTAAATCTGCCGCACGTATCAAAGAAGAAGACTTTATCGACCGACTGCTGGTGGCGAATACTCACGATCATATCCTGTGCTTCTCCAGCCGTGGTCGCGTCTATTCGATGAAAGTCTACCAGTTACCGGAAGCGACTCGTGGCGCGCGTGGTCGTCCGATCGTCAACCTGCTGCCGCTGGAACAGGACGAACGTATCACCGCGATCCTGCCGGTGACTGAGTTTGAAGAAGGTGTGAAAGTCTTCATGGCGACCGCTAACGGTACTGTGAAGAAAACCGTCCTCACCGAGTTCAACCGTCTGCGTACCGCCGGTAAAGTGGCGATCAAACTGGTTGACGGCGATGAGCTGATCGGCGTTGACCTGACCAGCGGCGAAGACGAAGTAATGCTGTTCTCCGCTGAAGGTAAAGTGGTGCGCTTTAAAGAGTCTTCTGTCCGTGCGATGGGCTGCAACACCACCGGTGTTCGCGGTATTCGCTTAGGTGAAGGCGATAAAGTCGTCTCTCTGATCGTGCCTCGTGGCGATGGTGCAATCCTCACCGCAACGCAAAATGGTTACGGTAAACGTACTGCGGTAGCGGAATACCCGACTAAGTCGCGTGCGACGAAAGGGGTTATCTCCATCAAGGTTACCGAACGTAACGGTTTAGTGGTTGGCGCGGTGCAGGTAGATGACTGCGACCAGATCATGATGATCACCGATGCCGGTACGCTGGTACGTACTCGCGTTTCTGAAATCAGCATCGTGGGCCGTAACACCCAGGGCGTGATCCTTATCCGTACTGCGGAAGATGAAAACGTGGTGGGTCTGCAACGTGTTGCTGAACCGGTTGACGAGGAAGATCTGGATACCATCGACGGCAGTGCTGCGGAAGGGGACGATGAAATCGCTCCGGAAGTGGACGTTGACGACGAGCCAGAAGAAGAATAATTTCATCGCCTCATGCCAAAAGGGAGTTATCTCCCTTTTTTGAATTGAAGTCCAGGCTGCAAAGTCTGGGCTTTTGTCGTATTAGGGCGCGGTAAAGTTTTGCTGTACCCATAAAAAATGGCTGGCTTTACACAAGGAATGTGGCAATGGGTAGTGAAAAAAAGCGAAAGGCTGGCGGTTCTATGGTCTTGTAGGTTTTGGCGCAATAGTACTGCTTTCCGCTGGTGTCTGGGCATTGCAATATGCTGGTAGTGGGCCAGAAAAAACGTTGTCGCCGCTGGTGGTACACAACAATCTGCAAATCGATCTCAATGAGCCGGATCTCTTTCTCGATAGCGACTCTCTGAGCCAGCTTCCCAAAGATCTTCTCACTATTCCGTTTCTTCACGATGTTCTAAGCGAAGATTTCGTTTTTTATTATCAGAACCATGCCGACCGTCTGGGCATTGAAGGCAGCATTCGCCGCATTGTCTACGAACACGATCTCACACTAAAAGATAAGCTCTTTTCGTCACTCTTAGATCAGCCCGCGCAGGCGGCGCTATGGCACGATAAACAAGGCCATCTTTCTCATTATATGGTGCTGATCCAGCGAAGTGGTTTAAGCAAGCTGTTGGAGCCATTGCTGTTTGCCGCTACCAGCGACAGCCAGTTAAGTAAAACGGAAATCAGTAGTATTAAGCTAAATAGTGAAACCATCCCGGTTTATCAGTTGCGCTATAACGGCAATAACGTCCTGATGTTCGCAACTTATCAGGACAAGATGCTGGTGTTTTCCAGCACGGACATGCTGTTTAAAGATGATCAGCAGGATACCGAAGCCACGGCGATCGCAAGTGATTTGTTGAGCGGTAAAAAACGCTGGCAAGCCAGCTTTGGCCTGGAAGAGCGTACTGCCGAAAAAACGCCAGTACGCCAGCGCATCGTGGTCAGTGCAAATTTGCTGGGTTTTGGCTACCAGCGATTAATGCCTTCTTTTGCTGGTGTGCGCTTCGAAATGAGCAACGACGGCTGGCACAGTTTTCTGGCGTTAAATGATGAATCCGCAAGCGTAGATGCCAGTTTCGATTTTACGCCTGTATGGAACAGTATGCCTGCAGGGGCCAGCTTCTGTGTGGCGGTGCCTTATTCACATGGTATTGCTGAAGAGATGCTTTCCCACATCAGCCAGGAAAACGACAAGCTCAACGGGGCGTTAGACGGTGCTGCGGGGCTGTGCTGGTATGAAGATTCAAAATTGCAAACTCCGCTGTTTGTCGGTCAGTTTGATGGCTCTGCCGAACAAGTGCAATTGCCAGGAAAACTGTTTACGCAAAATATTGGTGCGCACGAAAGCAAAGCCGCAGAAGGTATATTGCCAGTAACCCAGACGCAGCAGGGCGAAGCGCAAATCTGGCGTCGCGAAGTGAGTTCCCGATACGGTCAGTATCCGAAAGCACAGGCGGCGCAACCAGATCAATTAATGTCGGATTATTTTTTCCGCGTGTCGCTGGCGATGCAAAACAAGACGATGCTTTTCTCCCTCGATGACACGCTGGTCAATAACGCGTTGCAAACACTGAATAAAACCCGCCCGGCAATGGTGGATGTGATACCCACTGAAGGCATTGTTCCGGTCTATATCAATCCACAAGGCGTGGCGAAACTGCTGCGTAACGAAACGCTGACCAGTCTGCCGAAGAATCTCGAACCGGTTTTTTATAACGCCGCACAAACTTTATTAATGCCGAAGCTGGACGCTTTATCTCAACAACCGCGTTATGTCATGAAGCTGGCCCAGATGGAACCCGGTGCCGCCTGGCAGTGGCTACCCATTACCTGGCAGCCACTATGAGGCACGGGCTGCTGGCGCTGATTTGCTGGCTGTGTTGTGTTGTTGCTCATAGCGAAATGCTGAATGTCGAACAATCGGGGCTGTTTCGCGCCTGGTTTGTGCGTATTGCACAGGAACAGCTTCGCCAGGGGCCAAGTCCGCGCTGGTATCAGCAGGATTGTGCGGGCCTGGTGCGATTTTCGGCGAACGAGGCGCTGAAAGTTCACGACAGCAAATGGCTAAAAAGTAACGGTATAGCAAGTCAGTATTTGCCGCCTGAAATGACGCTAACACCTGAACAGCGTCAACTGGCGCAAAACTGGAATCAGGGGAACGGAAAAACCGGCCCCTATGTGACCGCGATTAATTTGATTCAGTACAACAGCCAATTTATTGGCCAGGACATAAACCAGGCGTTGCCTGGCGATATGATTTTTTTCGATCAGGGCGATGCCCAGCACTTAATGGTCTGGATGGGGCGTTACGTCATCTACCACACCGGAAGCGCCACGAAAACTGACAACGGAATGCGCGCAGTCAGTCTGCAACAACTTATGACATGGAAGGACACCCGATGGATACCCAACGATTCCAATCCCAATTTCATTGGCATTTATCGTTTAAATTTTCTGGCGCGATAGCAGCGTGCTTGTGCCTGTCTCTTGTGGGAACAGGGCTTGCTAATGCTGATGATTCGCTTCCTTCCAGTAACTATGCGCCGCCCGCCGGGGGAACATTCTTTTTGCTCGCTGACAGCAGTTTTAGCAGCAGTGAAGAGGCGAAAGTGCGACTGGAAGCGCCGGGGCGTGATTATCGGCGTTACCAGATGGAAGAGTACGGCGGCGTGGACGTTCGCCTGTATCGTATTCCTGACCCGATGGCATTTTTGCGCCAGCAGAAAAACCTGCATCGCATTGTGGTGCAACCGCAATATCTGGGCGACGGGCTGAACAATACGCTAACCTGGCTGTGGGATAACTGGTATGGCAAATCTCGCCGTGTAATGCAGCGTACTTTCTCTTCTCAGTCACGGCAGAATGTGACTCAGGCGTTACCCGAATTACAGCTCGGTAATGCCATTGTTAAACCTTCCCGTTATGTACAGAACAGCCAGTTTTCACCGCTGAAAAAATATCCACTGGTGGAACAGTTCCGCTATCCACTATGGCAGGCAAAACCGGTCGAGCCGCAGCAAGGGGTAAAACTGGAAGGCGCATCCAGCAATTTCATCTCGCCGCAGCCGGGCAACATCTATATTCCTCTCGGCAAACAAGAGCCGGGACTGTATCTCGTCGAAGCGATGGTCGGTGGGTATCGGGCAACGACGGTGGTGTTTGTTTCCGATACCGTGGCGCTTAGCAAAGTGTCAGGCAACGAACTTCTGGTGTGGACTGCTGGCAAAAAACAGGGTGAAGCGAAGCCAGGCTCAGAGATCCTGTGGACTGACGGTCTTGGCGTGATGACTCGTGGTGTGACCGATGACAGCGGTACCTTGCAGTTACAACATATATCGCCGGAACGTTCATACATTCTGGGTAAAGATGCAGAAGGCGGCGTTTTTGTCTCAGAGAATTTTTTCTACGAAAGTGAAATCTACAATACCCGCTTGTATATCTTTACTGATCGCCCGCTATATCGCGCAGGCGATCGTGTCGATGTTAAAGTGATGGGCCGCGAGTTCCACGATCCGTTGCATTCATCCCCTATCGTCAGCGCACCGGCGAAACTTTCAGTGCTGGATGCTAATGGCAGCCTGTTGCAAACCGTCAATGTCACGCTGGATGCGCGTAATGGCGGGCAGGGGAGTTTCCGCCTGCCAGAAAATGCCGTTGCCGGAGGTTATGAATTACGTCTTGCTTACCGCAATCAGGTCTATAGCAGTAGTTTTCGCGTAGCCAACTATATCAAGCCACATTTTGAGATTGGTTTAGCTCTCGACAAAAAAGAGTTCAAAACAGGCGAAGCGGTTAGCGGCAAACTGCAACTGCTTTACCCGGATGGCGAGCCGGTAAAAGATGCCCGCGTGCAGTTAAGTTTGCGCGCTCAGCAATTATCAATGGTCGGTAACGATTTGCGTTATGCCGGACGTTTCCCGGTGTCGCTGGAAGGCAGTGAAACGGTTTCCGACGATAATGGTCATGTGGCGTTAAATCTCCCCGCCGCCGATAAACCAAGCCGTTATTTGTTAACTGTCTCCGCCAGTGACGGCGCGGCGTATCGTGTCACCACCACCAAAGAGATCCTCATTGAACGTGGTCTGGCGCATTACACTTTGAGCACCGCCGCACAATACAGCAATAGCGGTGAATCGGTTGTTTTCCGTTATGCTGCGCTGGAATCTTCAAAACAGGTTCCTGTTACGTATGAGTGGTTGCGTCTGGAAGACCGCACGAGCCACAGCGGAGATCTACCTTCTGGCGGCAAATCCTTTACCGTCAATTTCGATAAACCAGGCAATTACAACCTGACGTTACGCGATAAAGACGGCTTAATTCTCGCCGGGTTAAGCCATGCCGTCAGCGGTAAGGGCAGCACGGCGCATACTGGTACGGTAGATATCGTGGCAGATAAAACGTTGTACCAGCCAGGCGAAACCGCGAAGATGCTGATTACCTTCCCGGAGCCAATTGATGAAGCGTTATTGACGCTGGAACGTGATCGCGTTGAACAGCAGTCGCTGCTATCGCATCCGGCAAACTGGCTGACGTTACAACGTTTAAACGATACCCAGTATGAAGCCCGCGTACCGGTGAACAATTCCTTTGCGCCTAACATCACTTTTTCGGTGCTGTATACCCGTAACGGTCAGTACAGTTTTCAGAACGCCGGGATCAAAGTTGCCGTTCCCCAGTTGGATATCCGGGTGAAAACGGACAAAACCCATTACCAGCCAGGTGAACTGGTCAATGTCGAATTAACCTCGTTGCTGAAAGGTAAACCAGTTTCTGCGCAGTTAACGGTTGGCGTGGTCGATGAAATGATCTACGCGCTGCAACCGGAAATCGCGCCGAATATCGGCAAATTTTTCTATCCGCTGGGGCGTAACAATGTGCGCACCAGCTCCAGCCTGTCATTTATCAGCTACGACCAGGCGCTCTCCAGCGAACCTGTTGCGCCTGGCGCGACTAACCGCAGCGAGCGGCGAGTGAAAATGCTGGAACGTCCACGGCGTGAAGAAGTGGATACCGCTGCCTGGATGCCGTCACTCACAACCGATAAACAAGGCAAAGCGTATTTCACGTTCCTGATGCCTGATTCATTAACCCGCTGGCGCATCACCGCGCGTGGGATGAACGGCGACGGGCTGGTCGGGCAGGGGCGTGCTTATTTGCGTTCGGAAAAAAATCTCTACATGAAGTGGAGTATGCCAACGGTATATCGCATGGGTGACAAACCGGCGGCAGGACTGTTTATCTTCAGTCAGCAGGATAACGAACCGGTGGCGCTGGTGACTAAATTTTCAGGCGCTGAGGTGCGTCAGACGCTGACGTTGCATAAAGGGGCGAATTATATTTCGCTGACGCAGAATATTCAGCAATCTGGCTTGTTAAGTGCAGAACTCCAACAAAATGGGCAAGTGCAGGACAGTATTAGCACAAAACTGTCTTTTGTGGATAACAGCTGGCCCGTTGAACAGCAGAAAAACGTCATGCTCGGCGGTGGCGATAACGCGCTGATGTTGCCCGAGCAGGCGAGCAATATCCGGCTACAAAGTAGCGAAACGCCGCAGGAGATTTTCCGTAACAATCTTGATGCGTTAGTCGATGAACCGTGGGGTGGCGTGATCAACACCGGTAGCCGTCTGATCCCGCTCAGTCTCGCCTGGCGTTCACTTGCCGATCATCAAAGTGCCGCCGCTAACGACATTCGTCAGAGGATTCAGGATAACCGTCTGCGGCTGATGCAACTGGCGGGGCCCGGAGCGCGCTTTACCTGGTGGGGTGAAGATGGCAATGGCGACGCATTCCTCACGGCATGGGCATGGTACGCCGACTGGCAGGCCAGCCAGGCGCTCGGCGTAACGCAACAACCGGAATACTGGCAGCATATGCTCGACAGCTACGCGGAGCAGGCGGATAACATGCCGTTATTGCATCGGGCGCTGGTGCTGGCGTGGGCGCAGGAGATGAATCTGCCGTGCAAAACGTTGTTGAAAGGGTTGGATGAAGCTATCGCCCGGCGCGGAACTAAAACTAAAGATTTCTCTGAGGCAGACACCAGCGATATCAATGACAGCCTGATCCTCGATACACCTGAATCTCCACTGGCAGATGCGGTGGCAAACGTCTTAACCATGACGTTGCTGAAAAAAGCGCAGTTGAAGTCCACTGTGATGCCACAGGTTCAGCAATATGCGTGGGATAAAGCGGCAAACAGTAACCAGCCGCTGGCGCACACGGTTGTGCTGCTCAATAGCGGAGGCGACGCCACCCAGGCAGCCGCTATTTTAAGTGGTTTAACCGCTGAGCAATCCACCATTGAGCGCGCGCTGGCAATGAACTGGCTGGCGAAATATATGGCGACGATGCCTCCGGTTGTGTTACCTGCTCCTGCGGGCGCATGGGCCAAACATAAGTTAACCGGAGGGGGTGAATACTGGCGTTGGGTTGGTCAGGGCGTGCCGGACATTCTCTCTTTTGGTGACGAATTACCGCCGCAAAACGTGCAGGTTCGCTGGCGTGAACCGGCAAAAACGGCTCAACAAAGTAACATTCCGGTGACCGTTGAACGACAGTTGTATCGGCTTATCCCGGGTGAAGAGGATATGAACTTTACCTTACAGCCTGTCAACAGCAATGAGATTGACAGCGATGCGCTGTATCTCGATGAAATCATGCTTACCAGCGAGCAAGATGCAACTCTGCGCTACGGCCAGGTAGAAGTACCGCTGCCGCCGGGAGCCGATGTTGAGCGTACAACCTGGGGCATTTCGGTCAATAAACCGAACGCCGGAAAACAGCAAGGACAACTGCTGGAAAAAGCGCGAAATGAAATGGGCGAACTGGCCTATATGGTGCCGGTGAAAGAACTGACGGGAACGGTCACTTTCCGCCATTTGCTGCGCTTCTCGCAAAAAGGGCAATTCGTTCTGCCTCCTGCTCGTTATGTGCGTTCCTATGCACCTGCACAGCAAAGTGTTGCGGCAGGGAGCGAATGGACCGGGATGCAGGTGAAATAAGTGAACTGGCGCAGAATCGTCTGGCTATTAGCGTTGGTTACTCTGCCAACGCTTGCGGAGGAGACGCCGTTACAACTGGCGCTGCGGGGCGCGCAGCACGATCTACTGTATCAGCTGTCGTCATCAGGCGTGACCAAAGTCTCGGCATTACCTGACACACTCACCACGCCGTTAGGGAGTTTGTGGAAACTGTATGTTTACGCCTGGCTGGAGGATACCCATCAACCAGAGCAGCCCTACCAGTGTCGCGGAAACTCCCCGGAAGAGGTTTATTGTTGTCAGGCTGGGGAGAGCATAACGCGCGATACCGCGCTGGTACGCTCCTGTGGACTCTATTTTGCGCCGCAACGGTTGCATATTGGTGCAGATGTTTGGGGGCAATACTGGCAACGGCGTCAGGCACCTGCGTGGTTAGCGTCTCTTCCGACGCTGAAGCCAGAAACCTCGGTAACGGTTAAATCGCTGCTTGATTCATTAGCGACGTTACCCGCGCAAAACAAAGCTCAGGAAATCTTACTGGATGTGGTGCTGGACGAGGCGAAAATCGGTGTCGCATCCATGCTCGGTAGTCGGGTACGGGTGAAAACCTGGAGCTGGTTTGCCGATGATGGGCAGGAAATCCGGCAGGGTGGTTTTGCCGGCTGGTTAACGGATGGTACACCGCTGTGGGTTACTGGCAGTGGCACCAGCAAAACGGTACTGACCCGTTATGCGACGGTGCTTAATCGGGTATTGCCAGTGCCGACGCAAGTTGCCAGTGGGCAATGTGTAGAGGTGGAGCTGTTTGCCCGTTATCCGCTGAAGAAAATCACGGCGGAAAAGAGTACGACAGCAGTAAAACCCGGCGTACTTAATGGGCGCTATCGTGTGACGTTTGCCAATGGTAACCACATTACGTTTGTCAGCCACGGTGAGACGACCTTACTGACAGAAAAGGGCAAACTGAAATTGCAGTCGCATCTTGATCGTGAAGAGTACGTTGCCAGAGTACTGGATCGCGAGGCGAAAAGTACGCCCCCTGAGGCAGCGAAAGCTATGACCGTGGCGATTCGCACTTTTTTACAGCAAAACGCCAATCGGGAAGGCGATTGCCTGACCATCCCTGACAGCAGCGCCACGCAGCGTGTTTCTGCTTCGCCAGCTACCACGGGGGCGCGAATGATGACCGCCTGGACGCAGGATCTCATCTATGCGGGCGACCCGGTCCATTATCACGGCAGTCGCGCTACCGAAGGGACGCTTTCCTGGCGGCAAGCCACCGCCCAGGCGGGGCAGGGAGAGCGTTACGACCAGATACTCGCGTTTGCTTATCCCGACAATAGCCTTAGCCGCTGGGGAGCGCCACGCTCAACCTGCCAGTTATTACCCAAAGCGAAGGCCTGGCTGGCGAAAAAAATGCCGCAGTGGCGGGGTATGTTACAAGGCGAGACGGGGTACAACGAACCAGACGTGTTTGCGGTCTGCCGTTTAGTCTCAGGTTTCCCCTATACCGATCGGCAGCAGAAACGGCTGTTTATTCGTAACTTCTTTACGCTTCAGGATCGGCTTGATTTAACCCATGAGTATCTGCACCTGGCCTTTGATGGTTATCCCACCGGGCTTGATGAGAACTATATCGAAACGCTGACCCGACAATTATTAATGGACTAATGCTATGCGAAAGATTTTTCTTCCGTTGTTACTGGTGGCGCTTTCGCCTGTCGCTCACAGTGAAGGTGTACAGGAAGTCGAGATTGATGCACCGCTCTCTGGCTGGCATCCGGCAGAGGGTGAAGATGCCAGCTTTTCACAATCGATCAATTACCCCGCGTCGTCCGTCAACATGGCAGATGATCAAAATATCTCAGCGCAGATCCGCGGCAAAATAAAGAATTATGCGGCGGCGGGTAAAGTTCAGCAGGGCCGGTTGGTGGTCAACGGTGCCAGTATGCCGCAGAGAATTGAATCCGATGGTTCATTTGCACGCCCTTATATTTTCACTGAAGGCAGCAACAGCGTGCAGGTCATCAGCCCAGATGGGCAAAGCCGACAAAAAATGCAGTTTTACTCAACGCCGGGCGCTGGAGTGATCCGCGCGCGTTTACGGCTGGTTCTCTCCTGGGATACGGACAATACCGACCTCGATCTTCACGTTGTCACACCTGATGGCGAACACGCCTGGTACGGTAACACCGTGCTGAAAAACAGTGGTGCACTGGATATGGATGTCACGACGGGGTACGGACCCGAGATTTTCGCCATGCCAGCGCCGATTCACGGACGTTATCAGGTGTATATCAACTACTATGGCGGACGCAGCGAAACGGAATTGACGACCGCCCAACTGACGCTGATCACCGATGAAGGATCGGTCAATGAGAAACAGGAAACTTTCATTGTACCGATGCGTAATGCTGGCGAGTTGACGCTGGTGAAAAGTTTTGACTGGTGATTACTGAGGTTATCTTTACTGTCAATGTTCAAGACAACGCCCGATGACTTTCGCTATCGGGCGTTTTTAAATGTTAATTCAATCGTTCAATCACCATCGCAATTCCTTGACCGCCGCCAATGCACAACGTTGCCAGACCCAGCGTTTTATCGCGTGCCTGCATTGCATGTAATAGTGTGACCAGAATACGCGCACCGCTGGCGCCGATAGGATGCCCCAGCGCGATGGCCCCACCGTTGACATTCACTTTCTCAGGATCAAAGCCCAGTGTTTTCCCAACGGCAAGGAATTGCGCGGCAAATGCTTCATTGGCTTCGATAAGATCAATGTCTGCCAGCTGCAGCCCCGCCAGTTGTAACGCTTTTTGCGTGGCAGGTACTGGCCCCATACCCATCAATGCGGGGGGCACGCCACCGCTGGCATAACTTTTAATGCGAGCCAAGGGGGTAAGGCCTGCTGCCAGCGCCGTAGATTCTTCCATAATCACCAGAGCGGCAGCACCGTCGTTAATACCTGACGCGTTCCCGGCGGTGACAGTACCTGCTTTATCGAAGGCCGGACGCAATGCAGCCAGAGCTTCTGTAGTAGAATCTGGTTTCGGGAATTCGTCTTGACTGAAGACGAGGGTTTTCTTTCGAGTGACAACATTTACCGGGACGATTTCGGCTGTAAAAGCACCGGACTCAATTGCGGCAGCCGCTTTACGCTGTGAATGTAGCGCCAGTTCATCCTGCATTTCACGGGTAATTCCGTACTCTTTAGCCACGTTTTCGGCGGTAATTCCCATATGATAACCATGGGTGGCGCACATCAGACCATCGCGCAGGATTACGTCATAAACCTGTCCGTCTCCAAGACGATAACCAGAGCGTGCTTTTGCATCGAGTAAGTAGGGCGCTAAACTCATATTTTCCATACCCCCCGCCACAATGCTTTGCGCCTGACCTGCCTGAATTGCCTGGGCGGCAAGCGCCACACTTTTAAGACCCGAACCACACACTTTATTGACCGTGAATCCGCACACTGTTTCGGCCAGTCCGCTTTTTAACAGTGCCTGACGCGCCGGATTTTGCCCCAGCCCGGCTTGCAACACGTTACCCATAATCACTTCATCGATATGTTGTGAATCGATTTTTGCGCGTTCAATAGCGGCCTGAATTACTGTTGCTCCCAGATCGATGGCGCTGGTGGAGGCGAGTGAACCATTAAAACTCCCGATGGCAGTACGTACCGCACTGACGATGACACAATTTTTCATTTTATATTCCTTCTGTCTGTAAAGTTGCCGTCAGAACAGCGTTAAACCAATGACGAAAATGACGCCGGAGAAAAGCAGGGCAGTGATGCAATAGCCCATGATGTCACGGACACCGAGTCCGGCGATTGCCAGTGCTGGCAGCGCCCAGAACGGTTGTGCCATGTTCATCCATTGCTCGCCGTAGGCGATCGCCATTACCGATTTACCGAGATCGGCTCCCAGCGCCTGGGCTGCAGGTATCACGAAAGGTCCCTGAATAACCCAGTGACCGCCGCCAGACGGAACGGCGAAATTAATCAGTGCAGAACTAAAGAAGGTCATTACCGGGAAGGTGTCTTTGTTCGCAACATTGATGAAGAATTCAGTAATGAGCCCACCCAGACCGGAGTGCTCCATCATCAGTTGGATCCCGGCGTAGAAGGGGAATTGCACCAGAATTCCGGCGGTACTGCGCGCAGCCGCGCTGATAGCACGCATATAAGCCATTGGCGTTTTATGTAGCAGCAGACCCGCAATCATAAACATCAGATTGACGGTATTGATGGTGATGTTGAAGCCATGTTCGCTGAAGTACATCGCCAGGTAAGCGATACCGAGTGCGCCGATGATCAACGTCAGGATGCGACTTTCCTCCAGTCGCTCGGATGGTGGGGCATCTTTCGGTAGCTGCTTCTGAAAATCAGCCTCTTCCATGAGTAGTTTCGGATCGATACTCACCACGTCGGAGGGTTTTGGCATCATCATGCGGGTAATAAATGGCATCACCACAATCAATGCCACAGTGATGAAAATGTTAAAACCACTGAACAGAGTATCGCCCACCGGGATAAGCCCGGCGATATGCTCAACCGGATTGCCCGGTGTGGCAGCCAACAGAGGCATTGAACCAGAGAAACCGCCACCCCAGGTGAGAAAACCAATGTAGGCGCAGGCAATGAGCAACGGATAATCAGAACCGGGTACTCGCCGGGCGACTTCACGGGCGAACATTGCACCGACAACCAAACCAAATCCCCAGTTGATGACACAAGCGACTGAACCGAAGAAAGTAACCAGCATGACGCCCTGTACGGGCGTCTTTGCGGCGGAAGCGGCAGTACGCAGCAAGCTTTTCACCGGAGCAGAGCTGGCAAGGGCATGACCGGTAACGATGATAAGCGCCATCTGCATACCGAACGCCAGCAAGTTCCAGAAACCGTCCCCCCACATTTTCACCATGCTGATCGGCGTTTGTGGTGTTAACCAAAGCGCGATCACGAACGTTAGCAATGTCAGCAACATGGCAAAGATCAGTGGATCGGGAAGCCACCGGCTGACAAAACGCGTCATAAAACGCGAGAGGCGACCAATCATAAATCACCCCGCTGCGTATTCAGATCGGCGGCGACTTCAAACTGAGCTTCGGTTTTGGCACGCACGGTGGCTAAATCACACCCGTCGGCAATTTCGGTGAGCCACATTTTGCCGTCAATGAAACGAAAGACAGCCAGTTCAGTGACCAGCATATGCACCGCGTGTTGCGCAGTGAGCGGCATGGTGCAGCGGCGCAAAATTTTTGCTGAACCATCTTTGGCGCAATGTTCCATGGCAATGATCACTTTGCGTGCCCCGGTCACCAGATCCATCGCGCCACCCATACCGGGCACCATTTTTCCAGGCACTACCCAGTTCGCGAGGTTGGCTTCTTCGTCTACCTGCAAACCACCGAGTACGCAGGCATCAATATGACCACCACGAATCAGCGCAAACGACATTGCGCTGTCGAACATCGCTGCGCCGGGTAAAATGCCGCATGGTTGCCCGCCAGCGTTCACCAGATCTGGATGCGCTGTAGTGACTGGGCCTAAACCGAGGAAGCCATTTTCCGATTGCAGAGTGATATGAATATCCTCCGGTAAATAATTGGCGACCATTGTGGGTAAACCGATCCCTAAGTTAACGATGTCACCATCACGAAGCTCTTGCGCCACACGGCGCGCAATACGTTGTTTCGCATCCATTATTTGCTCTCCTGTGAAACGATGATGTGGTCGATAACGGCACCAGGGGTGACAATATGGTCAGGTTGCAGTTCGCCGGTTTCGACCAGTTCATCTGGCTCCACCAGCGTGATATCAGCCGCAAGGGCAATCAGGGGGTTAAAGTTGCGGGCGCTAAGTTGGTAGGTCAGGTTGCCAAGTGTGTCGCAACGATGGGCGCGAATGAGCGCCAGGTCGGCGCGCAGTGGACGTTCAAGCAGCCAGGTTTTACCGTCGAGTGTCAGCGTCTGTTTGCCTTCCTCTACGACGGTGCCGACACCAGTTGGCGTGAGAAAACCACCAAGTCCAGCTCCACCACAGCGAATTTGCTCAATCAATGTACCTTGCGGTACGAGAACGACCTCCATTTCGCCAGAAATCATGCGCCGTCCGGTTTCCGGGTTGGTGCCGATATGTGAAGCAATTACTTTGCGGACTCGACCATTGACGATGAGCGGACCGATGCCGGTATCAACAAACGCGGTATCATTGGCTATCAATGTCAGGTCGCGAACGCCAGATTCCAGTAATGCTTCCACCAGGCGGGATGGAGTGCCAATTCCCATAAATCCGCCCACCATGATGGTCATGCCGTCACGAAAGAAGCCGGAGGCGTCTTGTAATGTCATCAATTTTGTTTTCATTATTTATCCCTCTTGCATACACCGTTGTGGGTACAGTCAGGGAATAGCAAGGGGAGTGCCAGAATGAAAATGTTTGATATTGTTTTTTAACTCATTGAATAGTAAAGAATAAATAAGGTAGGGATTAAGAGGTTGAATGAACGGCTATGCAGAAATTTGCGCACTGTGCAAATTTCTGCATAGCAAGTTTTGGTGTTATACATCCGCCGGATCGATACCGTATTCCTGGAGTTTATACATCAATGCCCGGCGACTAATACCTAGCATTAAAGCAGTGCGGGTTCGGTTTCCTTCTTGTTGTTCCAGCACTTCCATAATGATGCGTTTTTCGACGCGTTTTATTTCCTCTTTTAAATTACGCTCACCGGCAGGAGCTGTTTTTGCCTCACCGACATTACAGACTGGCTGACGAATCTGCGGCGGAAGGTCTTCAGAAAAAATGATCGGGCCTGAGTTCATCACGACGGCGCGTTCAATGACGTTGGAAAGTTCTCGAATATTACCCGGCCATGACCAGGCGGTAAGCAGCGACATTGCCATCGGATCGATGTCGATAATATCGCGCTGATTCTCACTACTGAATTTTTGCAAAAAGTGATTAGCTAACAGGGAAATATCTTCCCGACGATCGCGCAGAGGCGGCAGTATTAAATGAATAACGTTAAGGCGATAAAAGAGATCTTCACGGAAGGTGCCTTCTTTTACCATTGCCTGCAAGTCACGGTTGGTGGCTGCAATGATGCGGATATCAACTTTTATGGTCTGATGACCGCCAATCCGTTCAAATTCCCGTTCCTGCAGAATGCGTAGTAATTTGGCTTGCAGTACCAGCGGCATTTCGCCAATTTCGTCAAGGAGCAGAGTACCTTCGTTGGCACGTTCAAATAATCCCTGACGTAGGGTTTGTGCACCAGTAAATGCGCCTTTTTCATGACCAAACAGTTCACTTTCGAGCAACGATTCCGGCAGTGCCGCGCAGTTGACTTTAATGAACGGCCCCTTTGCCCGCCGCGAATTGTAGTGAATCGCTCTGGCAATCAACTCTTTCCCGGTGCCGCTTTCACCGCTAATCAAGACGCTGGCCTGAGAAAGGGCAATTTTGGCGGTGTCTTTGCAGATGTCCATCATCGCCGGGCTGTTGGTGAGAATGTGCCCCCATTGCCAGCTGGTGCTAAGTGCCTGGTGCAGATGACGGATCTCTTTTTTCATTGACTGGAGTTGTAAAGCGCGCTGAACGATTAAATTCAACTCATCGAGATCAAACGGTTTGATAACATAGTCGAAGGCTCCGCAGCGTAGTGCTTCGACGGCGGTTTCCACTTCAGCATAGGCCGTCATCAGAATAACGGGTGTCCGTGTCTCATGGCTGCGCATCTCCTTTAGTGCCTTGATGCCGTCCATCTCTGGCATGCGGATATCCATCAACACCACGTCAGGGTGAATATCGGCAAACAGGTGTAATGCTGTGCGCCCGTTGTTCGCACAATGTGTTTCGAATCCTTGTAGTGCAAAAGCGGTGCTCAGCATACGGCGAACATTATCTTCATCATCCACAATAAGGATGCGATTAATAGCAGTCATACAGTCTGATTTCCCTGCGGGTTGATCGGTAAAATAAGCGTGAAGGTTGCGCCGTAGCCCGGCAAACTGGCGACGCGAATATCACCCTGATGGGCATTAATGATGCGTTGACTTAACGCCAGACCAAGCCCGGTTCCTGAGGCTTTGGTAGTGAAAAAGGGATCGAAGATCTTTTTTTGCAGCGAGAGATCAATGCCACTCCCGTTGTCCTCTATCGAAATGGCCTGTTGTGAGTCGCTATACTGCCAGGTTCGAATGCGAATTTTCCCTCGTGCACTGATAGCCTGGACGGCATTGATCAGGATATTCAGTAGTACCTGTTTGAGCAGTTCACGATCGGCGTTAATCGGGCTTAATTCATTATCCAGTTCGCTTATGAAGTCGACCCGCGCTTGTACGCCGGCGGTTTGTACCAGTACCAGAGTTTCTTCAACCAATGCATTGAGGCTGACTTGTTGCCATTGACTGTGGCGTGGGCGTGAAAATTCGAGCAATTGCTGAATAACTTTGTTAATTGAATCGATTTCTTTGAGTACTACGGACAGATATTCCTGATGTATTGGGTCACTGGTTTGTTGGCGCAAGATCTGTACATAACCACGAATAGCCGTTAACGGATTACGTACTTCATGCGCCACGCCAGCCATCAGCTCACCCAGTGTGGCGAGGCGTTCTGCTTGCGCCATGCGGCGCTGGGTTTCTTTGCGGGCAGTTAAATCAGAGAAAATCACCAAAGCACCTATCATTTCACCGTGCGTGTTATGAATACGACTGGTAGTGACACTGAGTTCAATGGTGCGGTCACGGCCTGGAAAACTGATCTCCAGCGCCACATGTTCGGTGCCATGTTCCAGCGTATCCAGTACTGGACTGTAGAACTGAGTATTGTCGAACAACATGGAGTAAGGCTGCCCTACCAGTTCATGACGTTGATAGCCAGTGATGACTTCTGCTGCCGGGTTCATGGTGGTTACATCACCCTGGCGGTCAATGGCAATGACGCCATCGGCAGCGTTTTCAATAATCAGATCGTTAAGTGTTCGCGTTTCACGCAGTGCCTGGGCGAGGTTGTTGACACTCTGACTAATTTGCCCCATTTCACCGGGCAATTGTGGTAATCGAGTGGGAATATTTTGCGCCAGAGTCGCGAGACCATCGGTGATGATATCTATATTGGCGCTCAGGCGACGGGAGAAAAGGACAATCAACAGCAGGCTTATCAGCAAACCGGCGGTGAGCACAATGATAATCCTCACATCCATTTTCCAGGCCTGGCGGCGAATATCTTCGGTTAATTCATTGGCCCAGATATAACCGAGGATTTCACCATTACGCTCAATGGGGATCATTGAATTCAAAATATCGCCGCGCACCTGCCTGCCTGAATAAATCAAAGGAGTATTTGTACGCATGACTTCGCGACCAGGGTGATCTGCGGCAATAGTAACGCCCACATTATTCTGATACAGCGCTGAAGGCGCGTAAGTGATTATCGCATCCAGCGTTTTGTTGTAATAACCAGCGCCTATGCCAGGAAAGGCGTGAGTGATATTTTCAGTAATGGGAGCAAGTTCTGCATTCAGTGCGTGGATTCGCTCCTCACGTGGTAAGTCGTTGTAGAGATCGTAGCGATCGCCTAGCGCCTGATTAAGCAGGTTGACCACGGCAGAAAGTTTTTTCTCTTTTTCAGATAAGACTGCTGAACGTCCTTCCGTTTCTACGATATAACCAATAGTAAGCGTTGGGACAATGACCATCAGGATTGCCATCAGGATCATTTGATTGCGTAAGCGGCGTGGATAAATCCACTTCATATAATGCATGCTGAATCCCACTAGTCTTGTCCGGTATATGACGATTATCAGAGGTTAAGGTGATGATTTCTCGGCGGTGTATCATATTCCAGAGAAGAGAGAACATTGCGGTAACACGCTTTTACCGCTACCTTAACCACACTCCATCGGTCACCTGAGGCGGAGCTTCGCCCCTTTGAAATACCTTGCTTCTTTTCGTACAACCCTGAAAGCCTCGCGCTACATGTTCAGAGCATTGGCGTTAGTGCTCTGGCTGTTGATTGCTTTTTCATCCGTTTTTTACATCGTTAATGCGTTGCATCAGCGAGAATCGGAAATTCGTCAGGAATTTAATCTGAGTTCCGATCAGGCTCAGCGCTTTATTCAACGCACCTCTGATGTGATGAAAGAGCTGAAGTACATAGCTGAAAATCGCTTATCGGCAGAAAACGGTGTGCTTTCGCCGCGTGGACGAGAAACGCAGGCAGATGTGCCTGTGTTTGAACCACTGTTTGCCGACTCCGATTGTTCCGCAATGAGTAACACCTGGCGAGGTTCTCTGGAGCCATTGGCGTGGTTTATGCGCTACTGGCGCGATAATTTCTCTGCGGCTTACGATCTCAACCGGGTATTTTTAATCGGCAGCGATAACCTCTGCATGGCCAATTTCGGTCTACGTGATATGCCAGTGGAACGCGATACCGCATTGAAAGCTTTGCATGAACGCATCAATAAATATCGAAATGCACCACAAGATGATAGCGGCAGTAACCTCTACTGGATCAGCGAAGGTCCGCGCCCTGGCGTCGGGTATTTTTACGCCTTGACGCCAGTTTATCTGGCGAACCGGTTGCAGGCGCTTTTAGGTGTCGAGCAGACTATCAGGATGGAGAACTTCTTCTTACCTGGTACATTGCCGATGGGGGTAACCATTCTTGATGAAAATGGTCATACCCTGATTTCGCTTACCGGACCGGAAAGCAAGATTAAGAGCGATCCTCGCTGGATGCAGGAACGTTCCTGGTTTGGCTATACGGAAGGGTTCCGGGAACTGGTGCTGAAGAAAAACCTGCCACCTTCATCGTTAAGCATCGTCTATTCGGTGCCGGTTGATAAGGTGCTGGAGCGCATTCGCATGTTGATCCTTAACGCGATTTTGCTGAATGTGCTTGCCGGAGCCGCGTTGTTTACTCTCGCACGGATGTACGAGCGGCGTATATTCATTCCTGCGGAAAGCGACGCCCTGCGACTGGAAGAGCATGAGCAGTTTAATCGCAAGATTGTCGCCTCCGCGCCAGTGGGTATCTGCATTTTGCGTACCGCTGATGGTGTTAATATTTTAAGTAACGAACTTGCGCATACCTATCTCAATATGCTTACGCATGAGGATCGCCAACGACTGACGCAAATTATCTGTGGTCAGCAGGTCAATTTTGTTGATGTCCTGACCAGCAACAATACCAATCTGCAAATCAGCTTCGTCCATTCGCGCTATCGTAATGAAAACGTGGCTATTTGTGTGCTGGTGGATGTTTCTTCGCGCGTGAAGATGGAAGAGTCGTTGCAGGAGATGGCACAAGCAGCGGAACAGGCGAGTCAGTCAAAATCGATGTTCCTTGCCACCGTCAGTCATGAGCTGCGAACGCCGCTGTATGGCATTATCGGTAACCTGGATCTGTTGCAAACCAAAGAGCTGCCAAAAGGCGTCGATCGTCTGGTGACGGCAATGAACAACTCTTCCAGCCTGTTGTTGAAAATTATCAGCGATATTCTCGATTTCTCGAAAATTGAATCAGAACAGTTGAAGATCGAACCGCGTGAGTTTTCACCGCGTGAAGTGATGAACCACATCACCGCCAACTATTTACCGCTGGTGGTACGCAAGCAGCTAGGCTTGTACTGCTTTATTGAACCGGATGTGCCAGTGGCCTTAAATGGCGACCCAATGCGTTTACAGCAGGTCATCTCCAACCTGTTGAGTAACGCCATAAAATTCACCGATACCGGCTGTATAGTTCTGCATGTTCGCGCTGATGGCGATTATCTCTCTATCCGTGTGCGTGATACGGGGGTGGGGATTCCGGCGAAAGAAGTGGTGCGCTTGTTTGATCCCTTCTTCCAGGTCGGCACGGGCGTACAGCGTAACTTCCAGGGGACCGGTCTGGGGCTGGCGATTTGTGAAAAACTGATCAGCATGATGGACGGCGACATCTCGGTAGATTCAGAACCGGGAATGGGCAGCCAGTTTACCGTGCGTATTCCGTTGTACGGCGCTCAGTACCCGCAGAAAAAAGGCGTGGAAGGGTTGAGTGGTAAACGCTGCTGGCTGGCGGTCCGCAATGCGTCGCTCTGTCAGTTCCTGGAAACCAGTTTGCAGCGTAGCGGCATCGTCGTTACAACATACGAAGGGCAGGAACCGACTCCCGAAGATGTGTTAATCACTGACGAGGTAGTGAGCAAAAAATGGCAGGGTAGAGCGGTAGTGACCTTCTGTCGTCGCCATATTGGTATTCCGCTGGAGAAAGCGCCAGGGGAGTGGGTACACAGTGTGGCTGCACCGCATGAGCTACCGGCATTGTTGGCGCGTATTTATTTGATCGAGATGGAGAGCGATGATCCTGCTAACGCTCTGCCGTCGACGGACAAAGCGGTCAGCGATAACGACGATATGATGATTCTGGTCGTGGATGATCATCCGATTAACCGGCGTCTGCTTGCAGATCAGTTGGGATCGTTGGGCTATCAATGTAAAACCGCGAATGATGGCGTCGATGCGCTTAATGTACTTAGCAAGAATCATATTGATATCGTGCTTAGCGACGTCAACATGCCAAATATGGATGGTTACCGCTTGACGCAACGCATTCGTCAGTTGGGGCTGACGTTGCCGGTAATCGGAGTAACTGCTAATGCGCTGGCTGAAGAGAAGCAGCGGTGTCTGGAGTCCGGTATGGACAGTTGCCTGTCGAAGCCGGTAACGCTGGATGTTATAAAACAGACACTGACGGTATATGCCGAGAGGGTCAGGAAATCGCGGGAATCGTAGGCTTATAAGACATTTACGCCGCATCTGGCATTCAGTGCAAATGCCAGACGCGACGCTGGTGCGTCTTATCTGGCCTACTTTGTTGTAATCCATTGAAATAATGGGAATCGTAGGCCGGATGAGGCGTTTACGCCGCATCCGGCATTCAGTGCAAATGCCAGATGCGACGCTGACGCGTCTTATCTGGCCTACAGATGATTAGTCTTTATCTGCCGGACTTAAGGTCACAGAAGAGAGATAATTCAGCAGAGCGATATCGTTCTCGACACCCAGTTTCATCATCGCAGATTTCTTCTGGCTACTGATGGTTTTAATACTGCGGTTCAGCTTTTTAGCGATCTCGGTCACCAGGAAACCTTCCGCAAACAGGCGCAGAACTTCACTCTCTTTTGGCGAGAGACGCTTGTCACCATAACCGCCAGCACTGATTTTTTCTAACAGGCGAGAAACGCTTTCCGGGGTAAATTTCTTCCCTTTCTGCAGCGCGGCGAGAGCTTTCGGCAGATCGGTCGGTGCACCTTGTTTCAGCACGATCCCTTCGATATCCAGATCCAATACCGCACTAAGAATCGCCGGGTTGTTGTTCATGGTCAGAACGATGATCGACAGGCTTGGGAAATGGCGCTTGATGTACTTGATTAAGGTAATTCCATCGCCGTACTTATCGCCGGGCATGGAGAGATCGGTAATCAACACATGCGCATCCAGTTTCGGCAGGTTGTTGATCAGTGCTGTAGAGTCTTCAAATTCGCCGACAACATTCACCCACTCAATTTGCTCAAGTGATTTGCGAATACCGAACAAGACTATCGGATGGTCATCGGCAATAATTACGTTCATATTGTTCATGTAATAGGCTACCTTGCTACAGCAAGCTCTTGACATAACTGTCAATGTCGCTGATGTATTTTTCTATTCCTGGAACATCCTTCTCACGAATCAGATGTTCCAGCGTTTCACATAACTGCTTGCCGGGTACCAGATTTAGCATGGCAAATACGCCTTTAAGACGATGAGCCGTTTGGGCTAACGCAGCAAAGTCACTGGTTGCTGCTTCAGTATACAGCCTCTTAACATCATCCGGTACTGTGTCTACAAAGAGCGCATAATAGCCGCTGGCATGGAGTTGCGCATTTTCATCTCCGCCCAGAGGCGATTCTGTCACCTCTTCCTGCGCCAGTTGCACTTCAATTAATTGTAAGACCACTTCCTGCATAGCGTTGCTCATATTGAAGTTGACGCACAATTGACCAGGCCCAATTTCCCGTACGCCAGACTCATCATCGCTTAAAAGCAAGCCAGAGGCAGTAAGATTAGACGGATTATCCGTTAAAAAGATATCATAATCTTGACTAATTAATCTTTCATCGGGTGTGATACAGGTTGCACCCCAATTTTCTAACTGGCGAGTGACAATATTCCGAATTTCTGCCGAAGTAACATCCACCATTATGCAGACATCATCCAGTAATCGTTCTTCTTCCTCTTCAACTTCCGGGTCAGCTGCGAGCATTTTGATATGCACAGAGTAGCGTGTACCAAGCCCATCCCGCGTTTTGATGTTTAAATGACCGCCCAGTTTACGCGCCAGTTGATCGCTCAGCCAGAATGCCAGCGGGTCCGCCTTGCCAAAGCGATCGTTTTGGGTCTGGTTGATAAACGGGAAGTGCAAATTATCCATTTCATGAATGCTTACGCCTTCTCCGGTGTCCAGAATGCGGAACGTCAGGCGGTCTTCGGAGGACTCATCCTGATCAACCTCAAGGGTGATTTTTCCCAATTGCGTTGAGGTCACGGCATATTGCATCAGTAGTAGCAAAATACGTCGTAAGGCATCGCGATCGCCGCGGCGCATATCGTGTGCTTTCAGATGATTGTTAATCAGCAGTTGCAGACCTTTACGCTTGATGGCAGGCAATACTGAAGGCACAACTTCATCAATCAAATCCTGCACGGAGAACAGCTCCGTCTCACTTTTCCAGCTATCGTCCGCAAGCATATTCGCTAACTGTATTTCATCGACCAGCCGCACCAGCACATCTGCCTGATTCGCCAGTTGTTTGCCTTCCGGGGCGTTGAGTTTAGCCGCGCTCTCCGCCAGGGACTGTGCGGGTTCTTTCAGCGCATCACCAATGTTTTTCATAAAGGTCATCCGCCCCTGCTGGTTTTTCTCATACAGACGCTGCGCCTGCTTGAGTTTCTTGTTTACCAGCACTTCGCGATCCTGATCGCGAATAATGAAAATTTGTGTGCGCGGCGCAACCTGGCTGCGGAACATGCGGATCTCATACAGCTCGTTATTGATCGTCGCCTGAATAATCCCCTGATGCTGTTCCGCCATGGTGGTGATGTTTTGCAGATTCAAATGCGGCAGCAAATGATCGGCAATTTTGTTACTTATGACAGTGCGGTTCGATTCCTGATCGTGAACCAGCAGGCCGAGCGGCAGCAGTGAGACTATCTCTTCATTAATTGCCCGTAAAATGCGCAATTCGTTATTGACCGCCGTGCTGGGGACGCTTTCTGTACTGCGGCTGGAGAAATGGCGGAATGTGGTATAGCCAAATAACGCCAGCGCCAGCAAACCGATGTTCAGCAGCAGTGGCAGCAGAATGTTTTGCAACGTATCCAGCAATAAGGTGCCATAAGGAACCTGCCAGACCAGGCGCATATCGGTAGAGTTGAGTGCCGAGGAGATTTCAATCTTCGTACTGTTAAAGTGGATACTGACGCTATCCGTCCCTTCTTTCTCATTTTCATTGTTTCCCGTTGCCGTCGCGTCTGGCTCAAGGCGGAAACTGTCCAGCGGCATACCCGGTGGGATCAAATCATTAATCGGCAGATCAAAAGCAACGACCGTTGCCAGATGTCCCGGCTGGTTGAACGTGGTACGCAAGGTAAAGTAATGACCGTTCTGCCAGGCCAGGCGGCGCAGGTTAGAAAAACTTTCGCGTTCATCGAGGGCGTTGGCCTGTTGCAACATCTCTGCACGACGTGAATCAACAATGTCGCTGACGGTCGATTCTTTAAATCCGGAGCTGAGATCTTTGAGGGGCAGGGTCGAGATCAGCACCAGACTGTTATCCTGACCATTCAGGTAATACATCGACCACGGTATATTTTCTGCGCCCCACAATGTGTCCAGATAGGTGGACATCCGTTGAGTCATCTCAAGCGTTGAGTTGTCGTGAGAGCCAAAGATTAACGCTTCCGTTTTGCGGCGTGGTTTTTCCAGATAGTAGACATCCTGTTTCAGGCGCGTCTCTTGTAAACCTTCGCCGGAGGAGGGGGAAGTCGTCGCGGCAATGTTGTCGTAGATCTGCCAGGTCACGTAACGCCAGGTATCGACGCGCTTTTGGATTGCGTGGGTAATGTCGACAATCTGGTAACTTTTATCTTTCAGCCAGGCGTTAACGGCGCTTTGTACCATTACACCCATCGTCACCAGTAACACAATGATCAACAGTAAAAAGAAGCGGGTAATGCTCCCCGGTAGGAGTGAAAAGCGGGTCGTGGCCGTTGTCTCTTTCTGACGCATTCGTGTTTATGACCTGTTAAAACTTCGCGAAGTGATAGGGCAGTATAAAGGGTACAGTGTGAAATTCCAGACTCTTACCTGATTGATGATTCTCTATTCTCCCGTGATATTTTATCATCCTGCATTGGGGGAAATAGATGTACAAGCGCCATTTTGCTGTACAAATAACCTACAAAAAGCCTAACGAAATTAATTGCAAATAAACGAAGATTGCTGGAAATTATGCTGATGTTAATTATTTGTGAAATAGTTAACAAGCGTTATAGTTTTTCTGTGGTAGCACAGAATAATGAAAATTGTGTAAAGAAGGGTAAAAAAAAACCGGATGCGAGGCATCCGGTTGAAATAGGGGTAAACAGACATTCAGAAATGAATGACGGTAATAAATAAAGTTAATGATGATAGCGGGAGATATTCTAGTTGCGAGTGAAGGTTTTGTTTTGACATTCAGTGCTGTCAAATACTTAAGAATAAGTTATTGATTTTAACCTTGAATTATTATTGCTTGATGTTAGGTGCTTATTTCGCCATTCCGCAATAATCTTAAAAAGTTCCCTTGTATTTACATTCTGAAACATCTATAGCGATAAATGAAACATCTTAAAAGTTTTAGTATCATATTCGTGTTGGATTATTCTGCATTTTTGGGGAGAATGGACTTGCCGACTGATTAATGAGGGTTAATCAGTATGCAGTGGCATAAAAAAGCAAATAAAGGCATATAACAGAGGGTTAATAACATGAAAGTTAAAGTACTGTCCCTCCTGGTCCCAGCTCTGCTGGTAGCAGGCGCAGCAAACGCTGCTGAAGTTTACAACAAAGACGGCAACAAATTAGATCTGTACGGTAAAGTAGACGGCCTGCACTATTTCTCTGACGACAAGTCTGTAGATGGCGACCAGACCTACATGCGTCTTGGCTTCAAAGGTGAAACTCAGGTTACTGACCAGCTGACCGGTTACGGCCAGTGGGAATATCAGATCCAGGGCAACGCTCCGGAAAGCGAAAACAACTCCTGGACCCGTGTGGCATTTGCTGGTCTGAAATTCCAGGACATTGGTTCTATCGACTACGGTCGTAACTACGGCGTAGTTTACGACGTAACTTCCTGGACCGACGTCCTGCCAGAATTCGGTGGCGACACCTACGGTTCTGACAACTTCATGCAGCAGCGTGGTAACGGCTTCGCGACCTACCGTAACACTGACTTCTTCGGTCTGGTTGACGGCCTGAACTTTGCTGTTCAGTACCAGGGCCAGAATGGCAGCGTAAGCGGTGAAAATGATCCGGATTTCACTGGTCATGGCATCACCAACAATGGTCGTAAAGCTCTGCGTCAGAACGGCGACGGCGTTGGTGGATCTATCACTTATGATTACGAAGGCTTTGGTATCGGTGGTGCGATCTCCAGCTCCAAACGTACCTGGGATCAGAACAACACTGGTCTGATCGGTACTGGCGACCGTGCTGAAACCTACACTGGTGGTCTGAAATACGACGCTAACAACATCTACCTGGCTGCTCAGTACACCCAGACCTACAACGCAACTCGCGTAGGTTCCCTGGGTTGGGCGAACAAAGCACAGAACTTCGAAGCTGTTGCTCAGTACCAGTTCGACTTCGGTCTGCGTCCGTCCCTGGCTTACCTGCAGTCTAAAGGTAAAAACCTGGGTGTCATCAATGGTCGTAACTACGACGACGAAGATATCCTGAAATATGTTGATGTTGGTGCTACTTACTACTTCAACAAAAACATGTCCACCTATGTTGACTACAAAATCAACCTGCTGGACGACAACCAGTTCACTCGTGACGCTGGCATCAACACTGATAACATCGTAGCTCTGGGTCTGGTTTACCAGTTCTAATCTCGATTGATATCGAACAAAGGGCCTGCGGGCCCTTTTTTCATTGTTTTCAGCGTACAAACACAGTTTTTTGGTGTACTCTTGCGACCGTTCGCATGAGGATAATCACGTATGGAAATAAGCTTTACCCGCGTGGCACTGCTGGCTGCCGCGCTCTTCTTTGTTGGTTGCGATCAAAAACCACAACCCGCCAAAACCCACGCTATTGAAGTTACCGTTCTCGAAGGCAAAACCATGGGTACCTTCTGGCGTGCCAGCATTCCGGGCATTGACGCCAAACGCAGTGCCGGACTTAAAGAAAAGATTCAGACCCAGCTGGACGCTGACGATCAGCTGCTTTCGACCTATAAAAAAGATTCCGCGCTGATGCGATTTAACGACTCGCAAAGTTTATCGCCGTGGCCGGTAAGTGAAGCGATGGCCGATATCGTCACTACCTCGCTGCGCATTGGCGCAAGGACCGATGGTGCGATGGATATAACCGTCGGGCCGCTGGTGAATCTGTGGGGCTTTGGCCCGGAACAACAGCCGGTTCAAATTCCGAGCCAGGAACAGATCGATGCGATGAAAGCCAAAACCGGCTTACAGCACCTGACGGTCATTAATCAGTCGCATCAGCAATATCTGCAAAAAGACCTGCCGGAATTATATGTCGATCTCTCCACCGTCGGCGAAGGCTATGCGGCGGATCATCTGGCACGCTTGATGGAGCAGGAAGGGATTTCCCGCTATCTGGTGTCGGTGGGCGGCGCGCTGAACAGCCGTGGTATGAACGGTGAAGGCCAGCCGTGGCGGGTAGCGATTCAAAAACCAACCGATAAAGAAAACGCGGTTCAGGCCGTGGTGGATATCAACGGTCATGGCATTAGCACCTCTGGCAGCTACCGTAACTATTACGAACTGGACGGCAAACGTCTTTCCCATGTTATCGATCCGCAAACCGGGCGTCCCATCGAACACAATCTGGTATCCGTGACGGTGATTGCCCCGACGGCGCTGGAAGCCGATGCCTGGGATACTGGCTTAATGGTACTCGGGCCGGAGAAAGCCAAAGAGGTTGTTCGCCGGGAAGGGCTGGCGGTTTATATGATCACCAAAGAGGGCGATAGCTTTAAAACCTGGATGTCGCCGCAGTTTAAAAGCTTCCTTATCAGCGAAAAAAATTAAAGCGCAAGATTGTTGGTTTTTGCGTGATGGTGACCGGGCAGACTAAAGGCTATCCTTAACCAGGGAGCTGATTATGAAAAACGCCACATGCTTAACTGACGATCAACGCTGGCAATCTGTCTTAGCCCGCGACCCGAACGCCGACGGCGAATTCGTTTTCGCCGTGCGCACCACGGGTATTTTTTGCCGTCCGTCTTGCCGAGCCAGACATGCCTTGCGGGAAAATGTCTCCTTCTACGCAAATGCCAGCGAGGCACTCGCCGCCGGATTTCGCCCCTGCAAACGTTGTCAGCCAGACAAAGCCAATCCCCGGCAACATCGCCTTGATAAAATTACCCACGCCTGCCGACTGCTGGAACAGGAAACGCCTGTAACGCTGGAAGCCTTAGCCGACCAGGTGGCGATGAGTCCGTTCCATCTGCATCGGTTGTTTAAAGCGACTACCGGAATGACGCCTAAAGCCTGGCAACAGGCCTGGCGCGCTCGCCGTTTGCGTGAATCGCTGGCGAAAGGGGAGAGCGTGACGACGTCTATTCTTAACGCCGGATTCCCCGACAGCAGCAGTTACTACCGCAAAGCTGACGAAACGCTGGGCATGACGGCTAAACAATTCCGTCATGGTGGCGAAAATCTGGCGGTGCGTTACGCGCTGGCTGATTGTGAGCTGGGCCGTTGCCTGGTGGCAGAAAGCGAGCGGGGGATTTGCGCGATATTGCTGGGCGATGATGACGCGACGCTAATCAGCGAGTTGCAGCAGATGTTTCCCGCTGCCGACAACGCGCCTGCCGATCTGACGTTTCAGCAACATGTGCGTGAAGTGATCGCCAGTCTCAATCAACGCGATACGCCGCTGACGTTACCGCTGGACATTCGCGGCACTGCTTTTCAGCAACAAGTCTGGCAGGCACTGCGCACGATACCTTGTGGTGAAACCGTCAGTTATCAGCAACTGGCGAACGCCATCGGCAAACCGAAAGCGGTACGGGCCGTTGCCAGCGCCTGTGCAGCCAACAAGCTCGCTATCGTAATACCCTGTCATCGGGTAGTCCATGGTGATGGCACACTTTCCGGTTACCGCTGGGGCGTGTCGCGCAAAGCGCAACTGCTGCGCCGTGAAGCTGAAAATGAGGAGAGGTAATGTTGGATCTGTTTGCCGATGCTGAACCGTGGCAAGAGCCACTGGCGGCTGGTGCGGTGATTTTGCACCGTTTTGCTTTTAACGCTGCGGAGCAACTGATCCGCGATATTAATGACGTTGCCAGCCAGTCGCCGTTTCGCCAGATGGTCACTCCA
The DNA here is from genome assembly GCF_030295215.1 of Escherichia sp. KS167_9B. NCBI lineage: Bacteria > Pseudomonadati > Pseudomonadota > Gammaproteobacteria > Enterobacterales > Enterobacteriaceae > Escherichia > Escherichia sp. KS167_9B. Next base: position 2,657,435 of record NZ_AP025754.1, on the reverse strand, counting down.
GGCGGATATACCATGTCGGTGGCGATGACCAACTGTGGGCATCTGGGCTGGACGACCAATCGGCAAGGTTATCTCTATTCGCCCATTGATCCGCAAACAAATAAACCGTGGCCCGCCATGCCGCAGAGTTTTCATAATTTATGTCAACGTGCGGCTACGGCGGCGGGCTATCCAGATTTCCAACCTGATGCTTGCCTCATCAACCGCTACGCTCCTGGCGCGAAACTGTCGCTGCATCAGGATAAAGACGAACCGGATCTGCGTGCGCCAATAGTTTCTGTTTCTCTGGGCTTACCCGCGATTTTTCAATTTGGTGGCCTGAAACGAAATGATCCGCTCAAACGTTTATTGCTGGAACATGGCGATGTGGTGGTATGGGGCGGTGAATCGCGGCTGTTTTATCACGGCATTCAACCGTTGAAAGCGGGCTTTCATCCACTCACCGCCGACTGCCGCTACAACCTGACATTCCGTCAGGCAGGTAAAAAAGAATAAAAATAAGAATTATTATTGCTGTGCGCGCGGAGATGTTTAAACTGCGGGCTGTAATTCATTGTCCGGTTTTTTTGCATGGAACTTCTTGTACTTGTCTGGCGGCAGTATCGCTGGCCATTTATCAGTGTGATGGCGCTAAGCCTCGCCAGTGCGGCATTAGGCATTGGCTTAATTGCTTTTATCAATCAGCGCCTTATCGAAACGGCGGATACCAGTCTGCTGGTGTTGCCGGAGTTTCTCGGTTTATTGCTGCTGCTAATGGCGGTGACGCTAGGTTCGCAACTGGCGCTCACCACTCTGGGGCATCATTTCGTTTACCGACTGCGTAGCGAATTTATCAAGCGGATACTGGATACTCACGTCGAGCGTATCGAACAACTTGGTAGCGCCTCGTTGCTGGCGGGGTTAACCAGCGATGTGCGCAATATCACTATTGCGTTTGTTCGTCTGCCAGAACTGGTGCAGGGGATCATTCTCACTATCGGTTCGGCGGCGTATCTGTGGATGCTGTCGGGCAAGATGTTGCTGGTAACGGCTATCTGGATGGCGGTCACCATCTGGGGCGGTTTTGTACTGGTGGCGCGGGTTTACAAACATATGGCGACCCTGCGTGAAACCGAAGACAAGCTGTACACGGACTTTCAAACCGTGTTGGAAGGGCGCAAAGAACTGACTCTGAACCGTGAACGCGCCGAGTATGTGTTTAACAACCTCTACATTCCTGATGCGCAAGAGTATCGCCATCATATCATCCGCGCAGACACCTTCCATCTTAGTGCTGTGAACTGGTCAAACATCATGATGCTGGGCGCAATCGGCCTGGTGTTCTGGATGGCGAACAGTCTCGGTTGGGCTGATACCAACGTTGCCGCGACCTATTCGCTAACGCTGTTATTTCTGCGTACGCCGCTGCTTTCGGCGGTTGGTGCGTTGCCGACGCTGCTGACGGCGCAGGTAGCGTTTAACAAGCTGAATAAATTCGCGCTCGCACCTTTCAAAGCTGAGTTTCCGCGTCCGCAGACGTTTCTCAACTGGCAAACGCTGGAGCTGCGCAATGTTACGTTTGCTTATCAGGATAACGCGTTTTCCGTTGGGCCGATTAACCTCACCATTAAACGTGGCGAACTGCTGTTTCTGATTGGCGGCAACGGTAGCGGAAAATCGACACTGGCGATGTTGCTGACGGGCTTGTATCAACCACAAAGCGGCGAAATTTTGCTGGATGGCAAACCTGTCAGCGGCGAACAACCGGAAGATTATCGCAAACTGTTTTCGGCAGTGTTTACCGATGTCTGGTTGTTTGATCAACTGCTGGGGCCGGAGGGGAAACCTGCTAACCCGCAACTGGTTGAGAAGTGGCTGGCGCAGCTGAAAATGGCTCATAAGCTTGAGTTAAGCAACGGGCGTATTGTTAACCTGAAGTTATCAAAAGGGCAGAAAAAACGCGTCGCGCTGTTGCTGGCGCTGGCAGAAGAACGCGATATTATCCTGTTGGATGAATGGGCGGCGGATCAGGACCCACACTTCCGTCGTGAGTTTTATCAGGTGCTGCTGCCGCTGATGCAGGAGATGGGTAAAACGATTTTCGCCATCAGTCATGATGATCATTACTTTATCCACGCTGACCGCCTGCTGGAAATGCGCAACGGGCTACTTAGCGAGCTGACAGGTGAAGAGCGCGATGCTGCTTCGCGTGATGCCGTTGCCCGGACGGCGTAATATTTCGACGCTGACCTGGCGGACTGCTGCCGCCAGGTCAATATTCTAAATAACCCTTCGTTTCTAATAACCCTATAATTAATCAACGAAATTATAATGTTTCTAAAATTGGAATATAATTTATAAACATTATTTAAATGTTGTTACTTAAGTGTTACCGTTGATGCCGCGCAAATCTCACCTGCAATAAAGCGACTAAAAGTAAGGCATTAACAAGATGAAAAAAGTGACTGCCATGCTCTTCTCGATGGCCGTGGGGCTTAATGCCGTTTCGATGACGGCAAAAGCGAAAGCGTCCGAGGAGCAGGAAACTGATGTACTGTTGATTGGCGGCGGCATTATGAGCGCCACGTTGGGGACCTATTTACGCGAGCTGGAGCCTGAATGGTCGATGACCATGGTGGAGCGCCTGGAGGGTGTCGCGCAGGAGAGTTCGAACGGCTGGAACAACGCCGGAACCGGGCATTCTGCACTGATGGAACTCAATTACACCCCGCAAAACGCCGATGGCAGCATCAGTATTGAAAAAGCAGTCGCCATTAACGAAGCATTTCAGATTTCCCGCCAGTTCTGGGCGCACCAGGTCGAGCGCGGTGTACTGCGTACTCCGCGTTCATTTATCAATACCGTTCCGCACATGAGTTTTGTCTGGGGCGAGGATAACGTCAATTTCCTGCGCGCCCGTTACGCCGCATTGCAACAAAGCTCGCTGTTTCGTGGCATGCGTTACTCTGAAGATCACGCGCAGATCAAGGAGTGGGCACCATTAGTGATGGAAGGGCGCGATCCGCAACAGAAAGTGGCGGCTACGCGCACAGAAATTGGCACAGATGTGAACTACGGCGAGATCACCCGCCAGTTGATCGCCTCCTTACAGAAGAAATCTAACTTCTCGCTGCAACTCAGCAGCGAAGTCCGCGCCCTAAAGCGTAATGACGATAACAGCTGGACCGTCACCGTTGCCGATCTGAAAAACGGCACTGCACAGAACATCCGCGCCAAATTTGTCTTTATCGGCGCGGGCGGTGCGGCGCTGAAACTGTTACAGGAATCGGGGATTCCGGAGGCGAAAGACTACGCCGGTTTCCCGGTGGGCGGACAGTTCCTTGTTTCGGAAAACCCGGACGTGGTTAATCACCATCTGGCGAAGGTTTACGGTAAAGCATCCGTTGGCGCACCACCGATGTCGGTTCCGCATATCGATACCCGTGTTCTGGACGGTAAACGCGTCGTGCTGTTTGGGCCATTTGCCACCTTCTCAACCAAATTCCTCAAAAACGGTTCATTGTGGGATCTGATGAGTTCCACCACCACCTCAAACGTGATGCCGATGATGCACGTTGGGCTGGATAATTTCGATCTGGTGAAATATCTGGTGAGTCAGGTGATGTTGAGTGAAGAGGATCGTTTTGAAGCGTTGAAAGAGTACTATCCGCAGGCGAAAAAAGAGGACTGGCGTTTGTGGCAAGCGGGGCAGCGCGTGCAGATTATCAAGCGTGATGCCGAGAAAGGTGGCGTACTGCGTCTGGGTACCGAAGTGGTCAGTGACCAGCAAGGGACCATTGCCGCGTTGTTGGGGGCATCGCCAGGGGCGTCAACCGCCGCGCCGATTATGTTGAATCTGCTGGAAAAAGTATTTGGCGATCGCGTTTCAAGCCCACAATGGCAGGCCACGCTGAAAGCGATTGTTCCGTCTTATGGACGCAAGCTGAACGGTGATGTAGCGGCAACCGAACGCGAGTTGCAGTACACCAGCGAAGTGCTGGGGCTGAAATACGACAAGCCGCAGGCAGCAGATAATACGCCGAAACCGCAGTTGAAACCGCAACCCGTTCATAAAGAAGTGGCGGATATTGTGTTGTAATGATGTGCCACATCCGGCATGGTATGCCGGATGTGGCGTATGCTGATAAGACGCGCCAGCGTCGCATCAGTCAACCGGCTCGGGCGTTAGATCGGATGCGGCGTAACCGCCTTATCCGACCTACGGGGTGGAGCACTTCACAGCGGTGTAGGCCTGATAAGACGCGCCAGCGTCGCATCAGGCTACCGGCTTGGGCGTTAGATGTCGGATGCGGCGTGACCGCCTTATCCGACCTACGGGGTGGAGCACTTCACAGCGGTGTAGGCCTGATAAGACGCGCCAGCGTCGCATCAGGCAACCGGCTCGGGCGTTAGATGTCGGATGCGGCGTGACCGCCTTATCCGACCTACGGGGTGGAGCACTTCACAGCGGTGTAGGCCTGATAAGATGCGTCAGCGTCGCATCAGTCAACCGGCTTGGGCGTTAGATGTCGGATGCGGCGTGACCGCCTTATCCGACCTACGGGGTGCCACACTTCACGGCAGTTTAGCGGACTACCGCGTTGTCAATTTTCTCTTCCGCCTTCCAGATGCGGTATTTCACATCTACATTGTCTGGCGTATACACCACGATCGGCAGCTTGCTGTTGTAACGCAGCATTCCAGCATCGCCCAGATACGCGGTGACAAATTTCTTCTCTTTCTTGCCATCCGGGCAGGCCATCATCGTGGAAACCGGCGAGCTAACTTTATCAAAGACGTAATAATCATAGCCCCAGCCTTCCAGCGTTTTGCTTTCCAGCTTCCCGCCGAGACGATGCAAATTGCAATCGACTTCCAGCGTCTGACCGATTAACAGTTCTACTTTCAGGGTAGATTCATCTTCTTGCGGGGTTAACTGAATCACCTGACGCTTCATGCCTTTTTCAGCTTGCGGATAAGGCGCGATTTTTTCCAGTGGCTGGACGCTCTCTGCCGCCCAGGCGGAAGTGGTAGCGAAAGCGGCAAACAATACTGCAGGTAGAATGGTCTTCATTGTTGTATTCCCTTCGTCATTTATAGGTTTTCACCGATGATGTCGCTGAAGGTTAACATATTCATCAGATTTATTAATTTGCTTTATGAATAACTAAAAGAACATTCAGACAATTTTACCTTCTCTTTTAGTGTTAAATTCTGAGGAGTGGTAAAGCCTTGAGAAATATCTCTGGCGAATTAATCGCTATATAAATATGTTTATAACCATTTGAAATGTGAGCAAAAGCCCGTTTTTGCCACTCTTCCCACCACTCTTTTGATCCTGCTACAGGTTTTACCCCGATCGGGGTATGCATCTTTGACACAACCTTTAATATCTTAGCGGCTATAAAAATAGCTTATTAGTTGTGTGGTTTATTTGGTCGCTCTCAATTTTCAGAGCGCGTTAATGATGGAAGGTCAATGTGAAGATTGATGCATCCCGTCGGGGCATACTCACTGGTCGCTGGCGCAAAGCCAGTAACGGTATCCGTCCGCCCTGGTCCGGTGATGAATCTCATTTTCTGACCCATTGCACCCGCTGTGACGCCTGTATTAATGCTTGTGAAAACAACATTCTGCAACGCGGCGCGGGGGGCTATCCGAGCGTTAATTTCAAAAATAACGAGTGCAGCTTCTGTTATGCCTGCGCGCAAGCTTGCCCCGAATCGCTATTTTCTCCGCGCCACACCAGGGCCTGGGATTTGCAGTTCACCATTGGGGACGCGTGCCTGGCGTATCAGTCAGTTGAATGCCGCCGCTGTCAGGATAGCTGTGAGCCAATGGCAATTATCTTTCGCCCGACGCTCTCCGGGATCTACCAGCCGCAACTTAATAGCCAACTTTGCAACGGATGTGGAGCATGTGCAGCCAGCTGTCCGGTATCAGCCATAACTGCGGAGTATCTCCATGCACACTAACTGGCAAGTTTGCAGCCTGGTCGTGCAGGCCAAAAGCGAACGAATTTCAGACATCAGCACCCAACTGAACGCCTTTCCCGGCTGTGAAGTCGCTGTCAGCGACGCGCCGAGCGGTCAGTTGATTGTGGTGGTGGAAGCAGAAGACAGCGAAACGCTGATCCAAACCATTGAGTCAGTACGCAACGTAGAGGGCGTGCTGGCGGTGTCGCTGGTTTATCACCAGCAGGAAGAGCAAGGTGAGGAAACACCATGAAACTCAGTCGTCGTAGCTTTATGAAAGCTAACGCCGTTGCGGCCGCTGCGGCGGCTGCCGGTCTCAGCGTGCCGGGCGTTGCCCGCGCCGTTGTTGGTCAGCAGGAAGCCATTAAATGGGATAAAGCACCATGCCGTTTCTGCGGTACTGGTTGTGGCGTTCTGGTCGGAACGCAGCAGGGGCGTGTGGTGGCCTGTCAGGGCGACCCGGACGCACCGGTTAACCGTGGTCTGAACTGCATTAAGGGCTATTTCCTGCCCAAAATCATGTACGGTAAAGACCGTTTGACGCAGCCGCTTCTGCGTATGAAAAACGGTAAATATGACAAAGAAGGCGAGTTCACCCCAATCACCTGGGATCAAGCCTTCGATGTGATGGAAGAAAAATTCAAAACTGCCCTGAAAGAAAAAGGGCCGGAATCGATCGGTATGTTCGGTTCTGGTCAGTGGACTATCTGGGAAGGTTATGCCGCGTCCAAGCTGTTCAAAGCGGGCTTCCGTTCGAACAACATCGACCCGAACGCGCGTCACTGTATGGCGTCGGCGGTAGTTGGCTTTATGCGTACCTTTGGTATGGATGAGCCGATGGGCTGCTATGACGACATCGAACAGGCTGACGCGTTTGTGCTGTGGGGCGCTAACATGGCGGAGATGCACCCGATTCTCTGGTCGCGCATCACCAACCGTCGTCTCTCTAACCAGAACGTCACCGTGGCGGTGCTTTCTACCTACCAGCATCGTAGCTTCGAGCTGGCGGATAACGGCATCATCTTTACGCCACAGTCTGACCTGGTGATCCTGAACTACATCGCCAACTATATCATTCAAAACAACGCGATAAATCAGGACTTCTTTAGCAAACACGTTAACCTGCGCAAAGGGGCGACGGACATCGGCTACGGTTTACGTCCGACCCATCCGCTGGAAAAAGCAGCAAAGAATCCAGGTTCTGACGCTTCCGAGCCGATGAGCTTTGAAGATTACAAAGCCTTCGTTGCCGAGTATACGCTGGAAAAAACCGCTGAAATGACCGGCGTGCCGAAAGACCAGCTAGAACAACTGGCGCAGCTGTATGCCGATCCGAACAAGAAAGTCATCTCCTACTGGACGATGGGCTTTAACCAGCATACCCGTGGCGTGTGGGCCAACAACCTGGTCTACAACCTGCACCTGCTGACTGGCAAAATTTCTCAGCCGGGTTGCGGTCCGTTCTCCCTGACCGGGCAGCCTTCTGCGTGCGGTACTGCGCGTGAAGTCGGCACCTTTGCTCACCGTCTGCCTGCGGACATGGTGGTGACTAACGAGAAACACCGTGATATCTGCGAGAAGAAGTGGAATATCCCGAGCGGCACCATTCCGGCGAAAATCGGCCTGCACGCGGTGGCACAGGACCGTGCGCTGAAAGACGGCAAACTGAATGTTTACTGGACCATGTGTACCAACAACATGCAAGCCGGGCCGAACATTAATGAAGAGCGTATGCCGGGCTGGCGCGATCCGCGCAACTTTATCATCGTTTCCGATCCGTATCCGACAGTCAGTGCGCTGGCAGCCGACTTGATCCTGCCGACCGCAATGTGGGTAGAAAAAGAGGGTGCTTACGGTAACGCCGAACGCCGTACTCAATTCTGGCGTCAGCAGGTACAGGCACCGGGCGAAGCGAAATCGGATCTCTGGCAGTTAGTTCAGTTCTCCCGCCGCTTCAAAACTGAAGAAGTGTGGCCGGAAGAGTTGCTGGCGAAGAAACCGGAACTGCGTGGCAAAACGCTGTATGAGGTTCTGTATGCCACCCCGGAAGTGAGCAAATTCCCGGTATCCGAACTGGCAGAAGATCAGTTGAACGATGAATCCCGCGAGCTGGGCTTCTATCTGCAAAAAGGGCTGTTCGAAGAGTATGCATGGTTTGGTCGCGGTCACGGTCACGATCTCGCGCCGTTCGATGACTACCACAAAGCACGCGGTCTGCGCTGGCCGGTGGTGAACGGTAAAGAAACGCAGTGGCGTTATAGCGAAGGTAACGACCCATACGTGAAAGCGGGCGAAGGCTACAAGTTCTACGGTAAACCGGATGGCAAAGCGGTGATCTTCGCACTGCCGTTCGAACCAGCGGCGGAAGCACCGGATGAAGAGTACGATCTGTGGCTCTCTACCGGGCGTGTCCTGGAGCACTGGCACACCGGCAGTATGACTCGCCGTGTACCGGAACTGCACCGTGCCTTCCCGGAAGCGGTCCTGTTTATTCATCCGCTGGATGCGAAAGCGCGCGATCTGCGTCGTGGCGACAAAGTGAAAGTGGTTTCTCGCCGTGGCGAAGTCATCTCGATTGTTGAAACGCGCGGTCGTAACCGTCCGCCGCAGGGCCTGGTGTATATGCCGTTCTTCGACGCCGCACAGCTGGTTAACAAACTGACGCTGGATGCGACCGATCCGCTCTCGAAAGAGACGGACTTCAAGAAGTGTGCGGTCAAACTGGAGAAGGTGTAAGCCATTATGTCCCGGTCAGCGAAACCTCAAAATGGTCGCCGCCGCTTTCTGCGCGATGTCGTTCGCACAGCTGGCGGGCTGGCTGCCGTGGGTGTGGCGCTGGGGTTACAACAGCAAACCGCACGCGCATCTGGTGTGCGGTTGCGCCCGCCCGGAGCCATAAACGAGAACGCCTTTGCCAGTGCCTGTGTACGTTGCGGTCAGTGTGTTCAGGCTTGCCCTTACGACACCTTAAAACTGGCGACACTGGCCTCTGGCCTGTCGGCGGGCACGCCATATTTTGTTGCACGGGATATTCCTTGCGAAATGTGTGAGGACATTCCGTGCGCCAAAGTGTGCCCGAGCGGTGCGCTGGATCGAGAGATCGAATCGATCGACGACGCGCGGATGGGGCTGGCGGTGCTGGTGGATCAGGAGAACTGCCTCAACTTTCAGGGGCTGCGCTGCGATGTTTGCTATCGCGAATGCCCGAAAATTGATGAGGCAATCACCCTGGAGCTGGAGCGTAACACGCGTACCGGTAAGCACGCCCGTTTTCTGCCGACGGTTCACAGCGACGCCTGTACCGGCTGCGGTAAGTGCGAAAAAGTGTGCGTGCTGGAACAACCCGCAATCAAGGTGTTACCGCTGTCACTGGCGAAAGGGGAGTTAGGTCACCATTACCGCTTCGGCTGGCTGGAGGGGAACAATGGCAAATCGTAAACGTGACGCCGGGCGCGAGGCGCTGGAGAAAAAAGGCTGGTGGCGCAGTCACCGTTGGTTAGTGTTACGTCGCCTTTGTCAGTTCTTCGTGCTGGGGATGTTTTTGAGCGGCCCGTGGTTTGGTGTGTGGATCTTGCACGGCAACTACAGCAGTAGCTTGTTATTCGACACCGTTCCACTGACCGATCCGCTGATGACGTTGCAAAGTCTTGCCAGCGGTCATCTGCCTGCCACGGTGGCGCTGACCGGTGCGGTGATTATCACCGTGCTCTACGCCCTGGCAGGAAAGCGATTATTTTGCAGCTGGGTCTGCCCGCTGAACCCGATTACCGATTTAGCAAACTGGTTACGCAGACGATTTGACCTCAATCAGTCTGCGACGATCCCTCGCCACATTCGCTACGTGCTGTTGGTGATCATTTTGGTGGGATCGGCCTTAACTGGCACGCTCATCTGGGAATGGATCAACCCCGTTTCCCTGATGGGGCGTAGCCTGGTAATGGGCTTCGGCAGCGGCGTGCTGCTTATTCTCGCGCTGTTTTTATTTGATCTACTGGTCGTTGAACACGGCTGGTGCGGGCACATTTGTCCGGTTGGTGCACTGTATGGCGTGCTGGGTAGTAAAGGTGTGATTACCGTTGCGGCCACCGATCGGCAGAAATGTAACCGCTGTATGGATTGTTTTCATGTTTGCCCGGAACCGCATGTTCTACGTGCCCCGGTGCTGGATGAACAAAGCCCGGTGCAGGTCACCAGCCGCGATTGCATGACGTGCGGTCGCTGCGTGGATGTCTGTTCTGAGGATGTATTTACAATAACTACACGATGGAGTTCGGGAGCGAAATCATGAAAAGCCATGACCTGAAGAAAGCGCTGTGTCAATGGACGGCGATGCTGGCCCTGGTGGTAAGCGGCGCGGTTTGGGCGGCTAATGGCGTCGATTTTAGCCAGTCGCCGGAAGTATCCGGGACGCAGGAAGGGGCCATTCGGATGCCAAAAGAGCAGGATCGGATGCCGCTGAACTATGTGAATCAGCCGCCAATGATCCCGCATAGCGTTGAAGGTTATCAGGTAACGACCAATACCAACCGCTGCTTGCAGTGCCACGGTGTCGAAAGCTATCGCACCACTGGCGCGCCGCGCATTAGTCCTACTCACTTTATGGACAGCGACGGCAAAGTGGGCGCAGAAGTGGCTCCGCGTCGTTATTTCTGTCTGCAATGTCACGTACCGCAGGCTGATACCGCGCCAATCGTGGGGAATACCTTTACCCCATCAAAAGGTTACGGGAAATAAGAGGTTATTATGGGAAATTCTGACCGTAAGCCTGGTCTGATTAAGCGCCTGTGGAAATGGTGGCGTACCCCCAGCCGTCTGGCGCTAGGGACGCTGCTGTTGATCGGTTTTGTCGGCGGCATCGTTTTCTGGGGCGGCTTTAACACCGGGATGGAAAAAGCCAATACCGAAGAGTTCTGCATTAGCTGCCACGAAATGCGTAACACGGTGTATCAGGAATACATGGATTCCGTGCACTACAACAACCGTAGCGGCGTCCGTGCGACCTGTCCGGATTGTCACGTTCCGCACGAGTTTGTGCCGAAGATGATACGCAAGCTCAAAGCAAGTAAAGAGCTGTATGGTAAAATTTTTGGCGTTATTGACACGCCGCAGAAATTTGAAGCTCATCGCCTGACGATGGCACAGAATGAGTGGCGGCGCATGAAGGACAATAACTCGCAGGAGTGTCGTAACTGTCACAACTTCGAGTATATGGATACAACCGCCCAGAAATCAGTTGCCGCTAAGATGCACGACCAGGCGGTGAAAGATGGGCAAACCTGTATTGATTGCCATAAAGGGATAGCGCACAAGCTGCCCGATATGCGCGAAGTCGAGCCAGGTTTTTAACAGGGTTATTGCGTGGGTATGCTTGAAGCCAGAGAGTTACTTTGCGAGCGGGATGAACGAACCTTATTTAGTGGCTTGTCATTTACGCTGAACGCAGGCGAGTGGGTACAAATCACCGGTAGCAACGGCGCGGGGAAGACAACGCTTCTCCGTTTGCTGACGGGGTTGTCTCGCCCTGACGCAGGCGAGGTTCTCTGGCAAGGGCAGCCCTTGCATCAGGTACGCGACAGCTACCATCAAAACCTGTTATGGATAGGCCATCAGCCGGGGATCAAAACCCGGCTGACGGCGTTAGAAAATCTGCACTTTTATCATCGCGATGGCGATACCGCACAATGTCTGGAAGCCCTGGCGCAGGCCGGGCTTGCCGGATTCGAAGATATTCCTGTAAATCAACTTTCTGCCGGGCAACAACGCCGCGTCGCTTTAGCGCGTCTGTGGCTGACCCGTGCCACGTTATGGATACTCGACGAGCCTTTTACCGCGATTGACGTTAACGGCGTCGATCGTCTGACCCAGCGTATGGCGCAGCATACGGAGCAGGGGGGGATTGTGATTCTGACTACCCACCAGCCGCTCAACGTTGCTGAAAGTAAAATTCGCCGCATTTCACTGACGCAAACGGGGGCCGCATGATGTTCTGGCGCATTTTCCGTCTTGAGCTGCGCGTAGCGTTTCGCCATAGCGCCGAAATCGCCAACCCGCTGTGGTTCTTCCTGATTGTAATTACCCTTTTTCCGCTCAGTATCGGTCCGGAGCCGCAACTGCTGGCGCGTATTGCCCCAGGCATTATCTGGGTTGCAGCGCTGCTTTCATCCTTGCTGGCACTGGAACGACTGTTCCGTGACGATTTGCAGGACGGCAGTCTTGAACAATTGATGTTGTTGCCGTTACCCTTGCCCGCCGTTGTGCTGGCGAAGGTGATGGCGCACTGGATGGTAACAGGTCTGCCGTTACTCATCCTTTCGCCTCTGGTAGCAATGCTACTGGGAATGGATGTTTATGGCTGGCAAGTGATGGCGCTGACGCTGCTGCTGGGAACCCCAACGCTTGGTTTTCTCGGTGCACCGGGCGTGGCGCTGACAGTGGGACTTAAGCGCGGTGGTGTGCTGCTCAGCATACTGGTATTACCGCTGACTATCCCATTACTCATCTTTGCCACCGCCGCGATGGACGCGGCTTCCATGCATTTGCCCGTTGACGGGTATCTGGCAATTTTAGGCGCGTTGCTGGCAGGCACCGCGACATTAAGTCCTTTTGCGACGGCGGCAGCGTTACGAATCAGCATTCAATAACGCTGGATTACTGATTTTTGTTCGAGTCTGGTATCGAAACTATGTGGAAAACACTGCATCAACTGGCGATCCCACCACGGCTGTATCAAATCTGTGGCTGGTTTATACCGTGGCTGGCAATTGCCAGTGTGGTCGTGCTTACCGTCGGCTGGATCTGGGGATTCGGCTTTGCTCCGGCTGATTATCAGCAGGGAAATAGCTACCGCATTATCTACCTGCATGTGCCTGCGGCGATCTGGTCGATGGGCATTTATGCATCAATGGCGGTGGCAGCGTTTATTGGCCTGGTCTGGCAGATGAAAATGGCCAACCTGGCGGTGGCGGCGATGGCCCCCATTGGTGCCGTGTTTACCTTTATTGCCCTGGTTACCGGCTCTGCATGGGGAAAACCGATGTGGGGCACCTGGTGGGTATGGGATGCACGCCTGACTTCTGAACTGGTGCTGCTGTTTTTGTATGTGGGTGTGATTGCCCTGTGGCACGCCTTCGACGACCGCCGTCTGGCGGGCCGTGCGGCAGGTATTCTGGTGCTAATTGGCGTGGTGAACCTGCCGATTATTCATTACTCCGTGGAGTGGTGGAACACCCTGCATCAGGGATCAACGCGGATGCAGCAAAGTATCGATCCGGCGATGCGTTCGCCGCTGCGCTGGTCGATTTTTGGCTTCCTGCTGCTGTCTGCCACGCTGACGCTGATGCGGATGCGTAATTTAATTTTGCTGATGGAAAAACGCCGTCCGTGGGTGAGTGAACTGATACTGAAAAGAGGCCGTAAATGACCCCTGCATTTGCTTCCTGGAATGAATTTTTCGCAATGGGCGGTTACGCCTTTTTTGTCTGGCTGGCGGTGGTGATGACCGTTATTCCGCTGGTGGTTTTGGTCGTGCATTCGGTGATGCAGCATCGCGCAATTCTGCGTGGCGTGGCGCAACAGCGGGCGCGTGAGGCGCGTTTACGTGCTGCGCAACAGCAGGAGGCTGCATGAATATTCGCCGTAAAAACCGCTTGTGGATTGCCTGTGCCGTGCTGGCGGGGCTGGCGCTGACTATCGGTCTGGTGCTATATGCGCTGCGCTCGAATATCGATCTTTTTTATACGCCGGGGGAAATTCTCTACGGCAAGCGTGAAACTCAGCAGATGCCGGAAGTCGGGCAGCGTCTGCGCGTTGGCGGGATGGTGATGCCGGGTAGCGTGCAGCGCGATCCCAATTCGCTGAAAGTAACGTTCACCATTTACGACGCTGAAGGCTCAGTGGATGTCTCTTACGAAGGCATTTTGCCGGATCTGTTCCGTGAAGGGCAGGGCGTAGTGGTGCAGGGCGAACTGGAAAAAGGTAATCATATCCTCGCGAAAGAAGTACTGGCGAAACACGATGAAAACTACACGCCGCCAGAAGTCGAGAAAGCGATGGAAGCTAATCACCGTCGCCCGGCGAGTGTTTATAAGGACCCAGCATCATGATGCCAGAAATTGGTAACGGACTGCTGTGCCTGGCGCTAGGAATTGCGCTGTTGCTGTCCGTGTATCCGCTATGGGGCGTGGCGCGCGGGGATGCGCGCATGATGGCTTCTTCGCGCTTGTTTGCCTGGCTGCTATTTATGTCTGTGGCTGGCGCATTTCTGGTGCTGGTCAATGCTTTCGTGGTGAATGACTTTACTGTCACCTATGTTGCCAGCAACTCCAATACCCAGCTTCCGGTGTGGTATCGCGTAGCGGCAACCTGGGGTGCGCATGAAGGCTCGCTACTGCTGTGGGTGCTGCTGATGAGCGGCTGGACATTTGCGGTGGCGATTTTTAGTCAGCGTATTCCGCTGGATATTGTGGCCCGTGTACTGGCGATAATGGGGATGGTCAGTGTCGGCTTTTTGCTGTTCATTCTCTTTACCTCTAACCCGTTCTCACGCACGTTGCCGAACTTCCCGATTGAAGGGCGCGATCTTAACCCGCTGTTGCAGGATCCGGGGCTGATCTTCCATCCGCCTCTGCTTTATATGGGGTATGTCGGTTTCTCGGTGGCGTTTGCTTTCGCCATTGCTTCTTTGTTGAGTGGACGTCTGGACAGCACCTATGCGCGTTTTACCCGTCCGTGGACGCTGGCGGCGTGGATTTTCCTGACGCTCGGCATTGTGCTCGGTTCCGCATGGGCCTATTACGAACTCGGCTGGGGCGGCTGGTGGTTCTGGGATCCGGTAGAAAACGCCTCGTTTATGCCGTGGCTGGTGGGGACTGCGCTGATGCACTCACTGGCGGTCACTGAACAACGCGCCAGCTTCAAAGCGTGGACATTACTGCTGGCAATCAGTGCCTTCTCGCTGTGTCTGCTGGGGACTTTCCTCGTGCGTTCCGGCGTGCTGGTATCGGTACACGCGTTTGCGTCTGATCCGGCGCGCGGTATGTTTATCCTCGCCTTTATGGTGCTGGTGATTGGCGGTTCGCTGCTGCTGTTTGCCGCGCGTGGACACAAAGTTCGCTCACGCGTAAACAATGCGCTGTGGTCGCGGGAATCTTTGCTGTTAGCGAACAACGTTTTGCTGGTCGCCGCGATGCTGGTGGTGTTGCTGGGGACGCTGCTGCCGCTGGTGCACAAGCAACTGGGACTGGGCAGCATTTCGATTGGCGAACCGTTCTTCAACACCATGTTTACCTGGCTGATGGTGCCGTTTGCGCTACTGCTGGGTGTCGGTCCACTGGTGCGCTGGGGGCGCGATCGCCCACGTAAAATCCGCAATTTATTGATTATCGCCTTCATCTCTACGCTGGTGCTGTCTCTGCTGTTGCCGTGGCTGTTCGAAAGCAAAGTTGTGGCGATGACGGTGCTCGGCCTGGCAATGGCCTGCTGGATTGCAGTGCTGGCGATTGCGGAAGCTGCGCTGCGTATTTCACGCGGCATGAAAACCACCTTCAGTTATTGGGGCATGGTGGCGGCTCACCTGGGGCTGGCGGTAACAATTGTTGGTATTGCCTTTAGCCAGAACTATAGCGTTGAGCGTGATGTGCGCATGAAGTCCGGCGATAGCGTCGATATTCATGAATATCGCTTCACCTTCCGTGATGTCAAAGAAGTGACTGGTCCGAACTGGCGCGGCGGTGTGGCGACTATCGGCGTAACGCGCGATGGCAAGCCGGAAACGGTGCTGTATGCGGAAAAACGTTATTACAACACTGCAGGGTCGATGATGACCGAAGCGGCGATTGACGGCGGTATCACGCGTGATCTGTACGCCGCGCTCGGTGAAGAGCTGGAAAACGGCGCGTGGGCCGTGCGTCTTTACTACAAACCGTTTGTTCGCTGGATTTGGGCGGGCGGGCTGATGATGGCATTGGGCGGGCTGCTGTGCCTGTTTGATCCTCGCTATCGTAAGCGCGTGAACCCGCAGAAAACTGCGCCGGAGGCTGTATGAAGCGCAAAGTATTGTTAATTCCTTTGATTATCTTCCTGGCGATTGCCGCGGCGCTGCTGTGGCAGCTGGCACGTAATGCCGAAGGGGATGATCCGACCAATCTGGAATCGGCGCTCATTGGCAAGCCGGTGCCAAAGTTTCGCCTCGAATCACTGGACAATCCGGGGCAGTTTTATCAGGCGGATGTGCTGACTCAGGGCAAACCAGTGCTGCTTAACGTCTGGGCGACCTGGTGTCCGACCTGCCGCGCGGAACATCAATATCTGAATCAGCTTTCTGCGCAGGGCATCCGCGTAGTTGGCATGAACTATAAAGACGATCGCCAGAAAGCGATCAGCTGGCTGAAAGAGCTGGGCAATCCTTACGCGTTAAGCCTGTTTGATGGCGACGGCATGTTAGGGCTGGATCTCGGTGTCTATGGCGCGCCAGAAACGTTCCTCATCGACGGCAACGGCATCATTCGCTATCGCCATGCGGGTGATCTCAATCCCCGCGTCTGGCAAGAAGAGATCAAGCCGCTGTGGGAGAAATACAGTAAGGAGGCCGCACAATGAGGTTTTTATTGGGCGTGCTGATGCTGATGATCTCCGGCTCAGCGCTGGCGACCATCGACGTGTTGCAGTTTAAAGATGAAGCACAGGAACAACAGTTTCGTCAGCTTACTGAAGAACTGCGCTGCCCGAAATGCCAGAATAACAGCATTGCCGATTCCAACTCGATGATTGCCACCGACCTGCGCCAGAAAGTGTACGAACTGATGCAGGAAGGTAAAAGTAAGAAAGAGATTGTCGATTATATGGTGGCGCGTTACGGCAACTTCGTCACTTACGACCCGCCGTTAACGCCGCTGACCGTTCTGCTGTGGGTGCTACCGGTGGTGGCTATTGGCATTGGCGGTTGGGTTATTTACTCCCGCTCACGGCGTCGGGTACGCGTGGTGCTGGAAGAGTTTCCTGAACAAAGCGTGCCGGAAGGTAAGCGTGCCGGATATGTTGTTTATCTGCCGGGTATTGTGGTGGCGTTAATTGTGGCTGGCGTCAGCTACTACCAGACCGGCAATTATCAGCAGGTGAAAATTTGGCAGCAGGCCACGGCACAGGCGCCGGCGTTATTGGACAGGGCGCTGGATCCGAAAGCCGATCCGCTCAACGAAGAAGAGATGTCCCGCCTTGCGCTGGGGATGCGTACTCAACTGCAAAAAAATCCGGGAGATATAGAAGGCTGGATTATGTTGGGCCGCGTTGGCATGGCGCTGGGTAACGCCAGTATTGCCACCGATGCATACGCCACTGCGTATCGCCTCGATCCGAAGAACAGCGATGCTGCACTGGGATACGCTGAAGCGTTGACACGTTCATCTGATCCCAACGACAACCGCCTGGGTGGTGAACTGCTACGCCAGTTGGTGAGAACGGACCATAGCAATATCCGTGTGTTAAGCATGTATGCGTTTAATGCCTTTGAGCAGCAGCGATTTGGCGAAGCCGTTGCCGCGTGGGAGATGATGTTGAAACTCTTACCTGCCAACGATACTCGCCGTGCGGTGATTGAACGTAGTATCGCGCAGGCGATGCAACACTTATCACCACAGGAGAGTAAATAAGAACAAGCCCGATGGTGATGCCATCGGGCCAGACTGATGGCAAAGTGCGCTTTGTTTATACCAGATGCGGCGTAAACGCCTTATTCAGCCTACAAAATCGTGCGAACTCAATACATTGCTCGATCCGCGTAGGCCTGATAAGCGTAGCGCATCGGGCAGTTTTGCGTTTGTCATCAATATCAGCCCGAGGGTAAATCCATCGGGCTATTTTTTTATTGCGCCCCACGTTGTTGCAGGAACAGAATAGTGGCCGCCACGCGTGAGCGGACATTGAGTTTACGCAGCAGATTACGAATGTGTACTTTTACTGTCTGCTCGGAAATATTCAACACCGAGGCAATCTGTTTATTTGACAGTCCCTGTGCCAGCTCGTGCAGAACATCCAGCTCGCGCTCCGTCAGCACGCTGAAGGGATCTTCTTCCGCGCCAAACATTTCACGTTCACGTAAGTACTGATTGACGCGTTCGCTAAAGACTTTGCTGCCTTTCGCTCCGGCACGAATCGCTTCCAGCAACACTTCCGGGTCGCTGTCTTTCAACAGATAACCGTCTGCGCCTGCGTCTATCAGCGCAAAGACATCGCTGGAGGCATCTGATACGGTCAGGATAATAATTTGCGCGGTAACGCCATCCCTGCGCAAGGCATTGAGGGTATCCAGGCCACTCATACCTTTCATATTGAGATCCAGCAAGATCACGTCAATATCCAGTCTATTCGCCAGATCGATAGCACTTGCGCCGTCGCCCGCTTCGGCGACCACTTCAAAGCCAGGATCAAGCTCCAGTAACTGACGAACACCGCGTCGCATAAGTGGATGATCATCCACAATCATCACCTGAAAAGGCGTTGCTTCAGGCATAGTAGTCTCCTGAGGTTTTATTAGAATCATTATGTTTGAGCGTAGCGTTGGAAACGCTACCAGGCGCGTGAATGTTACCCCATTTTATGTATGGACATGTAGTGAAAAGTACAGCTCAGTAGTTCATCCTCGCATCATTTTCATTATAAATATGGAATTTTGCATCAACTTCCCATCAAGAAAAACAACTAAAAAATCAATCACAATACTTGTGCATTTCTTTAAACAGTTTTTAAAAACTGACTCCGGGTATGGCGCTATGGGTATTTTCAGTACCCAATGCTTTTGACAGCAATTAATTTCATAGGATGAAAGATTAATGCATCACTCTGGTTCTGTTTCTCTTTGTCGTTCCGCAATATCTGTTCTGGTGGCTACAGCGTTATATTCACCCATAGCATTGGCATCAACTGTTGAGTATGGTGAGACAGTTGATGGTGTTGTCCTGGAAAAAGATATCCAGCTGGTTTATGGGACCGCCAATAATACGAAAATCAATCCTGGCGGAGAACAGCATATAAAAGAATTTGGTGTAAGTAGTAATACTGAAATTAACGGAGGGTATCAGTACATTGAAATGAATGGCACCGCAGAATACTCAGTATTAAATGACGGTTATCAAATTGTTCAAATGGGTGGCGCGGCAAACCAGACAACCCTCAATAATGGTGTGCTACAGGTTTATGGCGCAGCGAATAATACTACCATTAAAGGCGGGCGCTTAATTATTGAAAAAGATGGGATTACCGTCTTTGCCGCTATCGAAAAGGGAGGATTACTGGAGGTTAAAGAGGGGGGATTAGCATTTGCGGTAGATCAGAAAGCAGGCGGTGCGATTAAAACAACCACGCGGGCCATGGAGGTATTCGGAACAAACCGTCTCGGTCAGTTCGATATCAAGGATGGTATTGCTAATAATATGTTGTTGGAAAACGGTGGAAGTTTGCGAGTTGAAGAAAATGACTTCGCTTATAATACTACTGTGGATAACGGCGGTTTACTGGAGGTTATGGATGGCGGGACTGCAACTGGCGTTGATAAAAAAGCAGGCGGAAAATTAATTGTCTCAACGAATGCGCTGGAAGTGAGTGGTACAAACAGTAAAGGCCAATTTAGTATAAAAGATGGTGTGTCAAAAAATTATGAACTGGATGATGGTTCCGGGCTCATTGTTATGGAGGGCACTCAGGCAATTGACACTATCCTTGATGAGCATGCAACCATGCAATCGTTGGGAAGAGATACTGGTACGAGAGTGCAGGCACATGCAGTTTATGATCTTGGTCGGTCAGTGCAGAATGGAAGCATAAAATATTCCTCAAATGCCATATCTGAAAATATGGTTATCGATAATGGTCGCGCTAATGTCTGGACTGGCACAATGGTTAACGTAACAGTCAGAGGAAATGAGGGCATTATTGATGCAATGGCGCTGGAATTAAATTTTTATACACCGGCTACATTTTTAGGTGACGTGGTGGTTTCTGATGGTGCATCTTTAAGAACGCATGGCGCAGTGGATACCAGTAAAGCAGATGTTTCTATCGAAGAGAGTTTTTGGGCTATTATTGCCGATATCAATAATATAAACCAAAACACCCGTCTCAATTTAGCAAACCTGGTGATGTCAGACGGAACTGTCGTTATGATGGCTGAGCCAGTGACTCGTTCATCTGTGACGGCAAGTGCGGAAAATTTCACTACGTTGACCACCAATACCCTATCGGGAAACGGCAATTTTTATATGCGTACCGATATGGCTAATCATCAGAGCGATCAGCTTAACGTCACCGGTCAGGCTACAGGTGATTTCAAAATATTCGTGACGGACACCGGTGCCAGCCCGGCAGCAGGAGATAGCCTTACACTGGTAACAACGGGCGGCGGTGATGCTGCATTTACGTTGGGCAATGCCGGAGGCGTTGTTGATATCGGTACGTATGAATATACCTTGCTGGATAATGGCAACCATAGCTGGAGTCTGGCAGAGAATCGCGCGCAAATTACCCCTTCAACCACTGATGTGTTGAATATGGCGGCAGCACAACCGCTGGTATTTGATGCAGAACTGGACACCGTGCGTGAGCGTCTTGGTAGCGTAAAAGGCGTTAATTACGATACGGCGATGTGGAGTTCGGCAATTAACACCCGCAACAACGTGACCACTGATGCGGGAGCTGGCTTTGAGCAAACATTGACGGGGCTGACGCTCGGTATCGATAGCCGTTTCTCCCGTGAAGAAAGCAGTACAATTCGCGGCTTGTTCTTTGGTTACTCTCATTCTGATATTGGTTTTGATCGCGGCGGCAAAGGCAATGTCGATAGCTATACCCTGGGGGCTTATGCCGGTTGGGAGCATCAGAACGGTGCCTATGTTGATGGGGTGGTGAAAGTTGACCGTTTTGCCAACACCATCCATGGCAAGATGAGTAATGGGGCAACAGCGTTTGGCGATTACAGTAGTAACGGCGCGGGTGCTCATGTCGAGAGCGGGTTCCGTTGGGTTGACGGATTGTGGAGTGTTAGACCTTATCTGGCCTTTACCGGCTTTACCACAGATGGTCAGGACTACACGTTATCAAACGGCATGCGCGCGGATGTGGGAAATACCCGCATATTACGCGCTGAAGCGGGAACGGCGGTAAGCTATCACATGGACCTGCAAAACGGTACGACGCTGGAACCCTGGCTGAAAGCCGCCGTACGTCAGGAATACGCCGATTCTAACCAGGTGAATGTTAATGACGACGGCAAATTTAATAACGATGTGGCTGGAACCCGTGGCGTTTATCAGGCTGGGATAAGGTCATCGTTTACCCCGACGTTAAGCGGTCATTTGTCAGTCAGCTATGGCAATGGCGCGGGGGTAGAATCAGCGTGGAATACCCAGGCGGGTGTGGTCTGGACGTTCTGATAACAGAAAATAAACAGGCCGTAATGTGTCGCGGTCTGTTTATCAAATTAATCGCAGATATAAAAAAACCAACCGCAATAGGTTGGTTTTCTTGGGATTTTTGGTCGGCACGAGAGGATTTGAACCTCCGACCCCCGACACCCCATGACGGTGCGCTACCAGGCTGCGCTACGTGCCGACTCGTGGCTGCTAATACTACCGTTTTCCACACCGATTGCAAGTAAGATATTTTGCTAACTGATTTATAATTAATCAGTTAGCGATAAAACGCTTCTCTTCTGTCAGTACTTGTAATAACAAACTTAACTGTGGTTTTTCATCTTTCACTCTTTCACCACGTAAGTTGTAAGTACGGTATTTACCGTTATTGTTCAGCACCAGCGTCTTTTTCGGGGTGGTAATTGCCAGCGTATCGTTATCCGCGGCGGTAACCCAGTAATGACGGCGTTGAGGGTTGAACAAATCCTGACCTTGCGAATATTCGCTGGCAGGTGTGCTGACATGTAGCAGGCGTTGCATCAGCGTCGTCATCAGATCGGTATGATCAGTCAGCGCATTAATACGCTGCGCCGGCGTGCCTGGCCAGTGAATCACTAATGGTACCTGCAGATGACCGTGGGACCAGTCAAAGGTTTCTTCCTCTTCGCTCAGCGGAATACCCCGGCCGGCAGTGATAATCACCACCGTATTGTCCAGTTTGCCAGAATCACGCAGTGCATTGAGCACGCGGTTGATCTGGTCATCGACATTGCCTGCCGCCCGGCTATATTTCCGTGCAAATGCCTGCTGATTGCTGTCGTCAATGTTAGTGCCATTGAAAGAGACCCACGAGAACCAGCGGTTATCTTCTTGTGCGTAGCGGCCCAGCCAGTTGATCCACTGCGTGGCGGTCTGCTCGTCGGATTGGGTACGTACGCTCGGCATCGAGAAATCTGACAACAATGCCTGGCGATACAGCGGGCTGGTAAAGCCATCTGACGAGAATAACCCCAGCTGATAGCCTTGCTGGTTAAGCGCAGTAATTAACGCCGCAGGCGTACGGGTCGACAGAATGCCGTCCATATAGCTTGGCGAGATGCCATAGAACAGGCCAAAGATGCCGTTGTCTGTAGTGTTGCCGGAACTCATATGACGTGTGAACGAAATATTTTGCTCAGCAAAACCTGCCAGTGCAGGCATCTGTTTCTCGAAGCGTGAGTAATTCAGGCCATCGACAGTGATCAACAGCACATTCTGCCCGGTGCCCATATCGCGATAGCGCAGCTCGCTTAACGGATACTGAACGGAAACAGCGTCTGGGTTACCTTGCTCAATGAGACGGCGTTGATACTCTTGTGCATCAAGCAAACCATGCTTCTCAAGAAAACGTCGTGCCGTCATCGGGTACGAAAGCGGCAGGTTAGCGCGCTGCATGGTGATCGGGCGATAGAAGTTGGCATCGGCCCAGATATACACCACATGCGAGGCAATAAAAGCGATAAATAAGAATGCGGCCAGCGGGCGCGCGAAGCGCCGACGACGCGTCAGGCTGCGAAGCTTTTGCCAGCTCCACGTCGCAAACACCAGTTCAAGCAATAAAATAACCGGCACGCTAATGAACATCAGCTGCCAGTCGCGCGCCATCTCATTTTCGTCTGGGTTGATAACCAACTGCCAGACGATGGGATTAAGATGGAGATGGAAACGAGTAAAGACTTCGCTATCGATCAGTAATAGCGTCATTCCCGCCGTTGCTAAAATGACGGACAAAAACCTCATCAGCCTCTGGGAGCCGACGATAAAAGTCAGCGGGAAGAGGATCAGCAAGTAGGTGGCAAACACCAGGAAGCTGAAATGGCCGATAATGCTTACGTAGGAATAAATACGACCAGCAAGCGTTGTCGGCCAGTCGGCGATAAACAGGTAACGGCTGCCAATGACGAGCGAAAGCAGAATATTGAACAGTGCAAACCAGTGCCCCCAACTGACCATCTGGGAGACTTTTTCACGGTAGCGCTGACGATGAGTTACCATAACCTGTTATCTGTTTCCCTTAGTGCGCTTTGTCTTCGTTGATAGAGGACTGTAAGGCGCGGGCAAAAGAGTTGGCAATTGCCTGGCGTTGGGCCGGGGCAATGCTGGTGTTGATAAGGTTAGTGACCATGTTGCCTAACACCATCAGGGAAAGGTCGGTCGGAGCCTTATGTTTTTCCAGTACGTTGAGCAGCTCTGCGAGCAATTGTTCAACCTGTTCATCACTGTAGCGGGAAATTTGTGGCATAAATCGAAATCAGTTAGTTGATGAAAGGGCAACATATTACCGTAGCAACGGTTTTTTTTCTGCTTTTTTATGCTTTAAATCATTCTCGTTACGCCGCCTTCTGTAAAATGACCGCCATCTTTTATTGCGTCGCTTTACCGGCGGTGGTTGAATACCGGCCGGTCTTAAAGGAGAGTTTATCATGAGTCTGGATATCAACCAGATTGCTCTGCACCAGCTTATCAAGCGTGATGAGCAGAACCTTGAGCTGGTGTTGCGCGATTCATTGCTGGAACCGACAGAAACCGTCGTTGAGATGGTGGCAGAACTGCATCGGGTCTATAGCGCCAAAAATAAAGCATACGGCTTGTTCAGCGAAGAGAGTGAACTGGCGCAGACGCTACGCTTACAGCGTCAGGGCGAAGAGGACTTTCTGGCCTTTAGCCGCGCGGCAACCGGTCGCCTGCGTGACGAATTAGCGAAATATCCTTTTGCTGACGGTGGCTTCGTGCTGTTTTGTCACTACCGTTATTTAGCTGTCGAATATCTGCTGGTGGCGGTTCTGAGCAACCTGAGCAGTATGCGCGTTAACGAAAATCTCGACATCAACCCGACCCATTATCTTGATATCAATCATGCGGATATTGTTGCGCGTATTGATTTAACCGAATGGGAAACCAATCCAGAGTCGACCCGGTATCTCACTTTCCTGAAAGGGCGAGTCGGGCGCAAAGTGGCCGATTTCTTCATGGACTTCCTCGGTGCCAGCGAAGGGTTGAACGCGAAAGCGCAAAACCGCGGATTATTGCAGGCGGTTGATGATTTCACTGCCGAAGCACAACTGGATAAAGCAGAACGGCAGAACGTGCGTCAGCAGGTCTACAGCTACTGTAATGAGCAATTGCAGGCGGGTGAAGAGATCGAGCTTGAATCGCTGTCGAAAGAGCTGGCGGGCGTCAGCGAAGTGAGCTTCACGGAATTTGCGGCTGAAAAAGGCTACGAACTTGAAGAGAGCTTCCCGGCAGACCGTAGCACGTTGCGTCAGTTGACGAAGTTTGCCGGTAGCGGTGGTGGCTTGACCATTAACTTTGATGCGATGCTGTTAGGTGAGCGCATTTTCTGGGACCCGGCGACCGATACCCTGACCATTAAAGGCACGCCGCCGAACTTGCGCGATCAATTGCAGCGCCGGACGTCTGGCGGCAATTAATCGGTTTGGTGTTATGAATGCCAGATGCGGCGTGAACGCCTTATCTGGCCTACAAAAAATAGCAATACCGTAATCAGGCATAATTTGCAGATACAAAAAACCCCGCCGGAGCGGGGTTTTTTTTACAACTTATTCAGCGATTAAGCGCGAACGAAGTCGATGTGCAGCAGCTTAGGTTTGTACGGGTGGCGCTGTACGTCCTGAGCTTTAACTTTGATTTCTTTACCGTCAACAACGATGGTCAGAACTTCGCTGTAGAATTCAGCTTTAACTTGCATGTTCATGACTTTGTCGTGATCCAGAGCAACAGCCAGCGGCGCTTCGTTGCCACCGTAGATGATTGCCGGGAATTTGTTAGCGGTACGCAGGCGGCGGCTCGCACCCTTACCCTGCTCGTTACGTACTTCTGCGTTGATAGTAAACATTTCTTTCTCTCTTAAATTAATCCTGCTACAGGCGACCCAGCAACAGGCAAATGATCTGCTTTGCGTATGCAAAAGCGGGCGAGATTCTATACTCAATCGCCTTGCACATCAATTAAAACTACCATTAACCGCGTAATTCGTGTGCCCGACGAAAACGACCTTCGTAATCAAACACTTTTTCGCGCACTTGCCAGTACTGGCCTTTCATTCGTGCGACGACGAAATCCGGATGGCGCAGCAACGCTTGTTGGGCGAGGATATCAGCAGCGGTGATCCAGCGCAGAGGGATGCCCGGTGTACGCGTATGCGGGCGGATAAAAAGCTGCTCGAAGGCGGTACGCTGGGCGGGCGTTTGCAGACGGAAACGCTCACTCACATCCGCGCCGTCTTCATCGTAATAGGTGATTTTCAGCCATTCGCCTTTCTCGTCGTGCCCATGTTGCAAAGACATGCCGCTACAGCGTAATACCAGCGCGTCTTTCAGTCGTAGCGCCGCTTTTAACATATCGTCCGGATCAACCAGAATGGTGTCACATTCGCGGCAGCGGCGGGCGGCTATATCATTTTCTGCGTTACATTGTGGGCAATTCTTAAAACGGAAGCGGAAGTCACACTGTTCGCGATGACCGTCGTCATCTTCAAACCATCCCTGACAACGACGACCAAAGTGTTCAATCAATGTCCCGTCGGCGGTCGTTTTCCCCCAAAAGGTGTTGGCAAAACCGCAGGCAGGGCAGAAAACCTGTACCGGAACGTTGTCACTTTTGCCTTTAGGTGTACCAACTTCCGGCGCGTAGAGATCGTGAGGATTACCCGCATAATCAAGAATTAAGCAATCAGTCTTGCCGGGAGCCAGACGCAGACCGCGCCCGACAATTTGTTGGTAAAGACTCACTGATTCGGTAGGGCGCAGAATAGCGATAAGATCGACGTGCGGGGCGTCAAATCCGGTGGTCAGTACCGCGACGTTGACCAGATAGCGAAAACGCTGGGCTTTAAAATCTTCAATTAATACATCGCGTTCAGCGCCTGGCGTGTCGCCAGTAATAAGTGCTGCATCCTCAGCGGGCAGCAAGCCGACAATCTCTTTTGCGTGTTCGACTGTCGCAGCGAAAATCATCACCCCTTTGCGCGTTGCGGCGAACTCCATAATCTGGCTGATGATGTGCGGGGTAATACGTTGCTGTTTTTTCAGCTCGCGGTTGAGATCGGCTTCGCTGAACAGCCCGTTACTCTGTGCCTGCAATCGGCTGAAATCGTATTGCACTACTGGCATATCCAGTCGTTCTGGCGGCGTCAGATAGCCGTGTTTAATCATATAACGCAGCGGCAGCTCATAAATACAGTCGCGGAAAAGGGCTTTCTCATCGCCGCGTACCATGCCGTGATAATGAAACTGATAAATCCAGCCTTTGCCCAACCGAAAAGGCGTGGCAGTCAGCCCTAACAGGCGTAAGCGGGGATTCACTTTTGTCAGGTGAGTGAGGATTTGCTGATACTGGCTCTCTTCATCGTCACCAATACGATGGCATTCATCGACAATCAACAGTGAAAATTCACCCTGAAAGGCATCAAGGTTACGGGCGACCGATTGCACGCTGCCAAATACTACTTTACCGTGGCTCTCTTTACGCTTTAGCCCAGCGGCAAAGATATCGGCTTCCAGTCCCAGTGCCTGATATTTTGCATGGTTTTGCGCCACCAGTTCTTTAACGTGTGCCAGCACCAGCACGCGACCACGCGCCAGCCGCGCCAGTTCCGCTATCACCAGGCTTTTACCGGCACCGGTGGGCAGCACGATAACGGCAGGGGTTTTATGACGACGAAAATGGTTGAGCGTGGCATCCACAGCTTCTTGCTGATATGGACGAAGTGTAAAAATCATGGTCTCGCGTAGGTAGATTATTCTGCCAATAGTATGCCATGGATCTTTTTCCCTTGAGGGATGTTATTAGACCGCTATACTGGGCAGACAACAGTTCAGATTTTCGGGTCAATGCCCGACCTCCGTTTTTACAGGCAAAATCACACACATGCGACTTGATAAATTTATCGCACAGCAACTCGGCGTTAGCCGTGCTATTGCCGGGCGTGAAATCCGCGGCAATCGTGTCACCGTCGATGGCGAAATCGTCCGTAACGCAGCGTTCAAACTGCTACCTGAACATGAAGTCGCCTACGATGGCAACCCGCTGGCGCAGCAACACGGTCCTCGTTACTTCATGCTCAATAAGCCTCAGGGCTATGTTTGCTCAACTGATGACCCGGATCACCCAACGGTGCTCTATTTTCTTGATGAACCGGTAGCGTGGAAACTGCACGCCGCAGGGCGTCTGGATATCGATACCACTGGTCTGGTGCTGATGACTGACGACGGTCAGTGGTCGCATCGCATTACTTCTCCACGTCATCATTGCGAGAAGACCTATCTGGTGACGCTGGAATCACCCGTAGCTGACGATACGGCAGAGCAATTTGCTAAAGGCGTGCAGCTGCATAACGAAAAAGATCTCACTAAGCCGGCGATGCTGGAAGTGATTACCCCAACGCAGGTTCGTCTGACCATCAGCGAAGGGCGTTATCATCAGGTGAAACGCATGTTCGCCGCCGTGGGTAACCACGTGGTTGAGCTGCATCGTGAACGTATTGGTGGCATTACGCTGGATGCTGATTTAGCCCCCGGTGAATATCGTCCGTTAACTGAAGAAGAAATTGCCAGCGTCGTCTAACTTTTTAATGACTTTCAGGAGCCCGTTGTGACCACCCGACAGCATTCGTCGTTTGCTATTGTTTTTATCCTTGGCCTGCTGGCCATGTTGATGCCGCTGTCGATTGATATGTATCTGCCCGCGCTACCGGTAATTTCAGCGCAATTTGGCGTACCTGCGGGCAGTACGCAGATGACCCTCAGTACTTATATTCTGGGCTTTGCGTTGGGGCAGTTAATCTACGGGCCGATGGCAGACAGTTTTGGGCGTAAGCCGGTGGTTCTTGGCGGTACGCTGGTGTTTGCCGCCGCCGCGGTGGCGTGTGCGTTGGCACAAACCATCGATCAGCTGATTGTGATGCGTTTCTTCCACGGTCTGGCTGCGGCTGCGGCCAGCGTGGTTATCAACGCTTTAATGCGTGATATCTACCCGAAGGAAGAGTTCTCACGGATGATGTCGTTTGTCATGCTGGTGACGACCATTGCACCGCTGATGGCACCGATAGTTGGCGGCTGGGTGCTGGTGTGGCTGAGCTGGCATTACATCTTCTGGATCCTCGCCGTAGCGGCGATTCTGGCTTCGGCAATGATCTTCTTTCTGATCAAAGAAACCTTACCACCGGAGCGTCGCCAGCCTTTTCACATTCGTACCACTATTGGTAACTTTGCGGCGCTGTTTCGTCATAAGCGTGTCCTGAGTTATATGCTGGCCAGCGGTTTCAGCTTTGCCGGAATGTTCTCGTTCCTGAGCGCCGGACCGTTTGTCTACATTGAAATTAACCACGTCGCGCCGGAAAACTTTGGTTATTACTTTGCGCTAAACATTGTTTTCCTGTTCGTGATGACCATCTTTAACAGTCGCTTCGTCCGCCGTATTGGCGCGTTAAATATGTTCCGCTCGGGGTTGTGGATACAGTTTATTATGGCGGCGTGGATGGTCATCAGTGCGCTGCTGGGGCTGGGATTCTGGTCGCTGGTAGTTGGCGTTGCGGCGTTTGTGGGCTGCGTGTCGATGGTGTCATCTAATGCGATGGCGGTCATTCTTGATGAGTTTCCCCATATGGCGGGAACGGCATCTTCGCTGGCAGGAACCTTCCGTTTTGGCATAGGGGCAATTGTTGGCGCATTGCTTTCTCTTGCGACCTTTAACTCTGCATGGCCGATGATTTGGTCAATTGCATTCTGCGCAACCAGCTCCATTCTCTTCTGTCTGTACGCCAGTCGGCCGAAAAAACGGTGATCTATTGCACAACGAGGAAGCTAAAAGGCTTCCTTTGTTGATGCATGTCAACCACAAATCCATCATTCCCCCGATATATGTTTATTTTATGTAAAATCAATTTATGTAAAAAGTCACATCATTGTAGTTAAAAAGGTTGAGTTAGATCGCAGAAACGGGTACATATAGCCCCGCAAACGTGACCACGCCCGCAGATATTATTTAAATCAGAGCCATAGAGGCCACGCTGGCGAGGCATCAATCTTTACGATCTGTATAAAGACGGATTGTTGATGATGTGTTAAAATTGATGTAAACAAATTGTGAAGTAAATGTGCTTCCGGGGAAAATAAGTGACTTCATTACAACTCTCAATCGTCCATCGACTGCCGCAGAACTATCGCTGGTCTGCTGGTTTCGCAGGTTCGAAGGTTGAACCGATTCCGCAAAATGGACCGTGCGGTGACAACAGCCTGGTGGCGCTTAAATTGCTTAGCCCGGATGGTGATAATGCATGGTCGGTGATGTACAAACTAAGCCAGGCGTTAAGCGACATCGAAGTTCCATGCTCGGTACTGGAGTGTGAAGGTGAGCCGTGCCTGTTTGTAAATCGCCAGGACGAGTTTGCTGCAACATGCCGATTGAAAAATTTTGGTGTGGCAATTGCCGAACCCTTCTCAAACTACAATCCTTTTTAAGCGTCAGCTCAACGCCAGTAGCTGACGCGTATACTCCTGCTGCGGTGCGGCAAACACGCGCGCGCACGGTCCTTGTTCCACTACTTCCCCTTGTCGCAGTACGATAACCTGATGACATAACGCGCGGACAACGTGCAAATCGTGACTGATAAACAAATAGGCCAATTGATGCTTTTGTTGCAATGATTTCAATAGCGTCAATATTTGCGCCTGTACCGTTTTGTCGAGCGATGATGTTGGTTCATCAAGAATGATCAGCGAGGGCTTAAGAATTAACGCCCTGGCAATCGCAATACGTTGCCGCTGACCACCAGAGAACTCCGCCGGATAACGGTGGCGTGTTTCAGGATCTAATCCCACTTCATGCATCACGGCTATCACTTGTTGTTCGCGTTGCACGGCAGAAAGCATCGGCTGGTGAACCCGTAAACCTTCCTCGATAATTTGCAAAACGTTGAGTCGTGGGTTGAGCGAGGAGTTAGGATCCTGAAATACCACCTGAATGCGATGGCGAATAGGTAATAGCTGACGGCGGTTTAAATTTTGCAATGGCTGACCGTCAAAAATGATGCTGCCCTGAGAGTTAATCAGTCGCAGCAGCGCCAGTCCCGTCGTGCTTTTCCCGGAACCGGACTCGCCCACTAAACCCAGTGTTTCACCCGCCCGTAGCGTAAAACTGATGTTTTTCACCACCACATTATGATCCACAATGCGCTTCAAAATCCCTTTGCGAATGGGGAAGGCAACCTGAAGCTGTTCAACATCTAGCAACGTTGAGGCAGGTTCTGGCAATGGGACCGGGTCGCCTGACGGTTCACTGTTGAGTAGCTTTTGTGTGTAAGGATGAGTGGGTGAGGCAAATAGCGTAGCAGCGTCATTTTGCTCGACACAGCGACCGTTTTGCATTACCGCCACGCGGTGAGCCAGTTTTCTGACAATACTGAGGTTATGAGTAATAAACAGCATGCCCATATTCAGCTCGCCTTGCAGTTCGCGCAACAGCTGTAAAATCTGCGCCTGGACAGAGACGTCCAGCGCGGTGGTCGGTTCATCGGCAATTAATAATTCCGGTCGCGTTAACAGCGCCATCGCAATCATCACCCGCTGGCGTTCGCCGCCGGAGAGCTGATGTGGATAATCTGTCAGCCGTTTTGCCGCCTGGCGGATACCGACGCGATCAAGGCAGTTAAGAATTTCGCCACGAGCCGCTTCCCGACGCATCCCGCGGTGGAGTGAAAGCACTTCATAAAGCTGTTTTTCCAGGGTATGCAATGGATTTAACGACACCATCGGTTCCTGAAAAATCATGGCAATCTTATTACCGCGTACACCGCGTAACGTTTGATCGCTGGCATGAAGCAGCGATTCGCCATGAAAACGAATATCGCCGGAGAGATATTCAACCGGCGGGGAAGGGAGCAGGCGTAAAATTGACAGCGCGGTAACGCTCTTACCTGAACCAGACTCACCCACCAGCGCCAGCGTTTCGCCAGCCGCAATCTGTAGTGAAACATCATTGACTACTGTGCGTACGGTTTGCTGATGGCGAAAACCCACCGACAAATTTTCAATCGCTAACAGAGTTTGCGTCATGCTACACCGCCTTATTAGGATCAAATGCGTCGCGGACGGCTTCACCAATAAAGATCAGCAAAGACAACAATATCGCCACCGACAAGAAGGCGGTGATCCCAAGCCACGGGGCCTGAAGGTTATTTTTCCCTTGTAACAGCAGTTCGCCGAGTGACGGTGAACCGAGCGGCAGACCGAAGCCGAGGAAATCGAGTGAGGTCAGGGTGGTGATCGAACTACATAAAATAAACGGTAAAAAGGTGAGGGTAGCGACCATGGCATTTGGCAACATATGACGCAGGATGATACTGCGATCGCTGACGCCAAGCGCCTGCGCCGCACGGATGTAGTCGAAATTACGGGTACGTAAAAACTCCGCCCGCACCACGCCGACCAGACTCATCCAGCCAAACAAGACGGTAATTGCCAACAGCCACCAGAAGTTAGGCTGTACGACGCTGGAAAGTAAAATAATCAAAAACAGCGTCGGCATCCCCGACCATACTTCAATAAAACGTTGCCCCCAGAGATCGACTTTACCGCCGTAATAGCCTTGTAGCGCCCCCGCCAACACGCCCATCACGCTGGAGCAGAGGGTCAGCATCAGGCCAAACAGAACTGAGATCCGCGTGCCATAGAGAATGCGCGCCAGCACATCGCCGCCATTGGCATCCGTTCCCAGCCAGTTTTGCCGGGAGGGTGGAGAAGGGAAGGGCTTATCGGTAGCAAAGTTGATACTGGTAGCACCAAAGCGAATCGGTGCCCACAGTACCCAGCCTTTATCTTCCAACCGCTGTTTCAGCCACGGGTCCTGATAATCAGCCTGGCTTGCCAGCGGACCGCCAAAATCGCTTTCGCTGTAGTTTTTCAACAACGGGAAATACCAACTGCCGTCATAACGTACCAGCAACGGTTTATCGTTGGCGATAAGTTCAGAACACAAACTCAAACCAAATAAGACGAGGAACATCCATAACGACCAGTAGCCGCGACGGTTATGACGAAAACGCGCCCAACGGGCCTGATTGACGGGGCTGAGTCGCGACATTAACGTCCCTCAAAATCTATACGCGGATCGACCAGCGTATAGCTGATATCACTGACAATATTCAGCAGCAGGCCAATCAGGGTGAAAATATACAAGGTACCAAACATTACAGGATAATCGCGCGAGACGGTCGCTTCGTAGCCCAGTAAGCCAAGACCATTGAGTGAAAACATCACCTCAATCAGCAGCGAGCCGGTAAAAAACATGCTGATAAACGTCGCCGGAAAACCGGCAATCACCAGCAGCATGGCGTTGCGGAACACATGTTTCCAGAGAATATTTTTTTCACTTACCCCTTTCGCACGGGCGGTCACCACGTACTGCTTGCGCACTTCATCAAGGAATGAGTTTTTTGTCAGCATGGTCAGCGCCGCAAAGCCGCCAATCACCGTCGCCAGCACCGGCAGCGTGATATGCCACAGATAATCGGTGATTTTCTGATACCACGGCAGCGAATCAAAGTTAGCGGAAACCAGGCCGCGCAGAGGGAACAGGTCGAAATAGCTGCCGCCCGCGAAGAAGACTATCAGCAGGATGGCAAACAAAAAGGCCGGAATGGCGTAGCCGATGATGATAAATGCGCTACTCCAGACGTCAAAGCGGCTACCATTATAAACAGCTTTGCGAATACCCAGCGGAATCGACACCAGATAGATAATCAGCGTGCTCCACAATCCGAGGGTGATGGAAACCGGCAGACTGTCTTTAATCAGCGTCAGCACCGAGGCGCTGCGAAACAGGCTATCGCCAAAATCAAAGCGGATGTAGTCCCAGAGCATTTTGAAGTAACGTTCGTGGATCGGCTTATCGAAACCGTAGCGATGAGTGATCTCGGCGATCACTTCTGGATCTAATCCGCGTCCACCACGGTAATTACTGTCGCTGATATTGCCGACGCCCGTTTGCGCATGGCTGGCGCGAACACCTTCACCGCCTGCGCCGGGTAATACTCCGGCATTACCAAACTCAATGGCGGCGATGGCCTGGTCGACCGGACCGCCAGGCGCAATTTGCACGATGAAAAAGTTGATAGTGATAATCGCCCATAACGTTGGGATCACCAGCAACAGACGGCGAATCAGATAAGCGCCCATCTACTCTCCCTGTTGTCTGGCTGACGGCAGTTTCGTCGCTTTATTAACGTCATACCACCAGGTATCGATACCCAGGCTGTAAACAGGGCGCACTGCGGGTTGAGAGAATTTATCCCACCAGGCGAGACGGTCTTCCGCCATATACCACATTGGCAGCATGTAATAATTCCACGTTAATACGCGATCCAGTGCTCGCCCCAACGGCAGTAATTTTTCTTTATTTCCCTGCGCGGCAATAATTTTGTTGATCAGCGAGTCGATAACCGGACTTTGCACGCCGGGGGCATTATAAGTGGAGTTGATATATTCCGATGACCAGGAAATCTGTAAATCGGAACTGGGCCACGGCATCGCCCGCCATACGCGCGGCATCATGTCATAGTCGCGACTGCGCATGCGGTTGGTGATTTGCGAGTTATCCACCTTGCGAATGTCCATGTTGATACCCAGCCGTTGCAGGCTGTGCTGGAACGGTAATACCCACTGACTATTGCTGCTTGCGGGAAGCAATAATTCAAAGCTGAGAGGCTGACCCGTTGTGGCATTAACGCGTTGCTGACCCTTCAGCACCCAGCCCGCTTCATTGAGAAGTTTGTCGGCTTTTAACAGGTTGTTACGATCGTAGCCATCGCCTTTCGATACCGGCGGCTGGTAGATTTGTGTGAAGACTTCTGGCGGAAGATCTTTTTTCATTGGTGCCAGAAGCACCAGCTCCGCGGCGTCGGGGTAATTTCTGGCTGCGTATTCGGTATTCTGAAAATAACTGTTCGTGCGACTCCAGGCATTGTAAAACAACGCCTTGTTCATCCATTCAAAGTCAAAGGCAAGAGTGATCGCTTCCCGGACCCGGCGATCGCTGAATACCGGACGTTGGATATTAAACGCCAGCCAGCGCGTATCCTGGGCTGATTCGTTCTTTTGCTCATCTTTGATGATGTATTTCTTATCGAAATTTTTACCGGTATAGCGCGTGGCCCAGTTTTTGGCGTCGTTTTCCATACGCAAATCAAAGGCACCGGCTTTAAACGCTTCAAAGGCGACATTATCATCGAGGTAGTAATCGTAGCGAATGGTGTCGAAATTCCAGCGTCCACGGTTTACCGGTAAGTTTGCTGCCCAGTAATCTTTCACGCGGGAATAGACAATATTTTGCCCCATTTTCCAGGACGTAATGCGGTACGGACCACTGGCAAGCGGAGGCGTGGCGAGCGGATCGCTAAGTTTGTGATCCTTCCAGTACTTTTCTGGAAAGACCGGCAGCGAAAACAGGCTCAGCATATCTTCTTTGCCGGGTTTCGCTAACTCAATACGCACGGTTAATGGTGCAATGGCTTTGACGGTGGTGCCTTTGTAGACCAGACGAAATTGCGGTACGCCTTCGGTCATAAATTTTTGAAAAGTGAATTCGACATCGCGGGCAGTAATGGGGGAACCATCATGAAAACGGGCGCGCGGATTAATTGCGACCTCCACCCAGGAATAATCGTCAGCATAGCGCGCACTTTCGGCAATCAGCGGATAATAACTACCTGGCTCGTCATCGGAAGTAGTAAATAGCGTGTCGTACAACTGCTCGGTGCGTGCGCCTGGGTTGCCGCGCAGTGCATAACGGTTGAAATTATCGAAGGTGCCGAGGGCTGACAACGTTATCTGCCCCCCTTTTGGCGCGGCGGGGTTCACATAATCAAAATGGTTGAAATTAAACGCGTACCGGGGTTCGCCCAGCACGGCAAAGGCATAGCTTTCCTTGATAGCCTGCGCCTGCGCACCAAAGGTGAACAGAGCGATAAACAGCAGCAGTATGCGCACAATCATCTGCAACAGATTTCCTTTTACTCATCATTAGCCGCAAACCGGCATGCTTTCACTATGAATAATAAGGGACGTAAGCACGCCTTACCACTGCGGCGTATACGGTTTCTTCAGCCAGCGGACAAAATCGTCCAGCGGTAATGGGCGACTGATCCAGTAGCCTTGCATGAAATTAACGCCGCGTTCGCTTAGCCATCGCGCCTGTTCCGGCGTTTCAACCCCTTCAGCAACCGTCAGCATATTGAGACGTTTCGCCAGCGTCAGCACCGCGTCAAGTACGGGTGAAGTGATCGTTTCCGTACCGATGGCGTTGATAAATCCACGATCAATTTTCAGATAATCGAGCGTAAAACGCTCAAGATAGATAAGCGCGCTGTGCCCGGTGCCAAAGTCATCAATAGCAATTTCAACGCCGACTGAATGCAGCCAGGCGAAGAGTTGCGTGGCTTCTTGCTCTTTCAACATATCGCGCTCGGTAATTTCCAGCACAATCTGGAAATGATGTGCGGGCAGGGAAGTGAGCAATTTTTGGATATCAGCTTTAAAGCTTTCGCTATGCAGATGGTCCGGCGCAATGTTAATGCCAAATTTGACGCCTACCGGCAGTACTTTTTCTAATTCTGCGGCATCACGGGCAATCAACTCAAACAGGTGCTGAGTCAGCGGCACAATCATCTTTTGCGATTCGGCAAAGTTGATGAAGGCATCCGGGGGAATTTCTCCCGCTACAGGATGCCGCCAGCGTAGTAGTACTTCCAGGCCTGTTACCCGCAAAGCTTGTGTATCAACCACCGGTTGATATACCACGTAAAATTGTTCGCGCTTGATGGCGGTCATGATTTCTCTGCCCGGTCGCATACGCACGCTCATCAGGCAATAGCAGAGAAGTCCAACCATTGTTCCACTCATGCCGCCCAGTAAAAATGCGTACCACACATCGTTCCATGTCCAGTCATCCGCATAAAGCCGAACGGTCAGAGGAATGCCCGCAATTTTAGTTTCACGGACCGGCATGTCGGTTAATTCATTAACGTTCATCAAACGTGAAGAAAAGGTAGATAGCGCAGTATTGCCAATAATGAGGGCGACGCCATCGTAATCTTCCTGCCGTGAACTATAAAAGAGAGAAGGCGTCAGGTTGAGATTCAGAGCGGCAAACACGCCGCTATTTTTCAGCAAAGGGTTGCGATACCAGATGACGATTGCGGGTTTGTTCGGCACCATCGGCGTGCCGGGTAAGATCGCCATATCGACGTTTTTATTAATGTCGAGCGCCGGAATCAATTCATTGAGTGGAATGTCCATCTCACCGGTCGCAGATGAACAGAATGTTTTTTTATCTTTTACCAGCACAAACGTACGGACATTCATACTAAACGCCGCGCGGGCAGTCAGTTCGGGGTTAGCTTGCTGACAAGTATCTAAGGTCAGCGGCTGGAGCCGGTCAGTAGTGGATTTCAGGTCGGCAAAATAGGTATCGAGATACTTTTGTACGTCGGTAATCAGTGTGTCGTATTTGACTTCGTGCTTATGCCAGGCCACTAAAAACTGAAGGCAGCTCACCAGTATCGCAATCATCACGCCTGCAACGATGCAGGTAAGCATAAGCTTACGTCCAGAATTGGGAGCGCGTATGAACATGATTCCGTTAATTTCCTGAAATTACGACAACATTTAAAAGATAACAATGACCGGACTATAGCCTGGATCAAGACGCGGAAACATCATTTTCTCTGATGAATGAAAACAAAAAAGCACTGCTTAAGCAGTGCTTTCAGTTAACTCGTCAGGATAGCCAAGGGATTGCATCCAAACGGTTTATTAGCTGCGGCTGAGAACCCGGCGTGCTTCGTTGTAACGCTTCTTCCAGTACGGTTCATTCATGCTGGAAATAATAACACCACTGCTGGTGGAAGCATGGACAAACTGATTGTTGCCGATATAAATACCGACATGGCGTCCCGTTGAACCGGCGCGGAACAGAACTAAATCACCCGTACGCAAATTACTGCGGGAAACAGATTTACCCATTTCCTGCTGTTCGTAAGTCGAACGCGGAAGTTCTAAGCCAAATTGCTCGCGGAATGTACGCTGTACGAAACCAGAACAATCGATACCTTTTTTAGTGCTGCCGCCCAGACGATAGCGTACGCCTTTCCAGTCAGCATACTGATCCATAATTCGCGATTTTACGTCGACATTACGAACCAGGTTTTCAAATTCATCCTGAGAAGCTTGCAGTGATGATGTTTCACTACCCACTGCACGTGTCTCAGGATGCATATTCTTTGCGGTGTTATTTGCACTACATGCAGAAAGCAGAACCGCTACTGCAATCGCGGGGATCCCGCGCAAGATATATCTCAAAATCGGTTGAGATTTGACCATGTTGTTTGTTTTCCCTTGAAGTCCTTAACGACAAATATCGTTATAAAAAAATGCCAAGCGACACGAGACTAATTACCTGGGCATGTTGAAACAATTCCTTAAGGCCAAATCTGTGGACTAACGCACAAAATTATATGCTGTGAGGATAATCTACCGCCGAGGCAAAACGAGTTCGAGATTACCCGATTGGTGCGGTCTTGGCGAGTGGTTTTACATGATTTTTTATAAGAAAAAGTGATACAGAAAGTTAATAAGCGGGATTGGTCAATTAAAGTACGATTGAGTGAAACGCATACAATCCATTCATTTACTTAGGGAATGATTTTTGTGTTCGATGAAAGAAAGCAAAGGCGCACATCATCAGGAATATCCTTACTATAAAAATAAACCTGATGATGTTAATTACCGTGAGTTATTTGTTTTGGAAATGTTTGTTTTTTCCCGGTAGTGATTTGTCAAAAAAGGTGATTAATCGATCACTTAATGGCGTCAGCAACATCCAGGGCAAACCAATCAATATCACGGTCATCGAACCAACAATGATGTCAGTAAACCAGTGTGCACCAATCATTACTCTGGGAAATGCAAAAACCACAAAAATAATAAGGGCGATAAGGCCTGCGACTTTGCCGAAATAACGCCACATGAATGCCGAAAAAATAAGCAGCATCATGCCGTGATCGCCGGGAAAGCTGTCTCGTGAGGCATCTTTCGTGGGGATAGGGAGCAGTTCGCTGACGCGGTTAATATTGGCAAAAGTTAATGTTGGGCTGGCCCGTTTTACAGGAATTAATGCCTGTCCCAGTTGGTTTAAGACCACTGCAGTTAATAGCATGACGAGGCCAATAATCACGATACGTCGTCGGCCTGGGGCGTTTTCTTTCAGCCAGAAACTCAGCATCAACATTCCCATTGCCAGCAGTGAACAACCGTCGAAGGCACGATTATTGGTCAATGCAACCAGCCACAAAAAGGCCTTACTTTCGACCAGTTTCTGATTAAAGAAATAAAAAATATCCGCATCAATCGGCAACCAGAATCCATGATTAACGGGAATATACCAGGAAAGAAACAGCGCGAGGCCGACAATATTCAACAACACTATTTGCGGCAAATTTTTAATCATATTTTCTCTAATTATCTTACTGAAAAACGCAGGCAACCTTACGCGGTAGTCGCTAAACGAAGCTTCAACAGCGCGCTCTGCAAAGCATTCCAGTCAGCTTCGCTGCTGGAAATCAGCTCAATACGACTGTCCGGTGGCGCAACGTTTTGCGTTTCAATGTGCAGGTCATCGCCCTGACGGTTGATTCGCACCAGCCCTTCGGGAATACGCATCACGCCTTTGACGCGTTCCACCGGTGCAAGTCGCGCCCATTCCAGAATGCCAATGGTGTCGAATACCGTATCAGCGTCGAATATCCAGCCACAGGCCTGATGCCCTTGTCCACTGTTCAGACTGCGACGCCAGCGTTGATGCTCTGGCAGGCTTAACGCTGCTAATCCTTTTTTCACGCTATGCTGATGAGAATGCGCCGCGCTGGCGGGCAACTCGGCTAAATTGCGACGTGGCAAATCCAGAAGATGACCGTCAATTTTCCCATGCTTGCTGTGAATTAATTGCCGATCGCCACCATTTTGCTGCCACCAGCGCTGTAGCGCTTGCTCACTTTCGGGCGTCGCACGGTCGGATTTATTGGCGACAATAATGTCTGCGGCAGCCAGCTGGTCACGGAAGTTTTCATTGCTGGCGCTTTTTTCGTCCAGCAGCAGGCGTGGATCGAGAATGCACAACGTGGCGCGCAGATCTATCCACGGTTCATACACGGGCGCGGTTAAGAGATCGAGGATCTGTTTCGGATGGCCCAGCCCGGTCGGCTCTATCAACAAGCGGTCTGGTTTTCCCTGACGCAGTAAGGTATTCAACCCTACCTGCATGGGTAAACCATTAACGCAGCACATACAGCCGCCGGGGATCTCTTTCAACAATGCGCCGCTATCGGCGAGCAAAGCACCATCAATTCCGACTTCCCCAAATTCATTAACCAGTACCGCCCATTTTTCGTTGGGATCTTTATGGGCTAACAGATGAAGAATCGACGTAGTTTTCCCGCTGCCGAGAAAACCGGTGATGAGGTTGGTCCTGGTCACAACGGCTCCGCAATACTCTTAAAAGTTAACTGAGCGTTAATCCTGGCTAAAAAAGGCAGAAAAGAGAAGGGGAGAGCGGACGAAGGCGAGCTTCATCCGCTTTAACCGCAGAAATCGTTAAATTTTGAGGGTGTTTAATAGCGCCTGATGCGCGCCGAATTGTGCGATTTGTTGCCAGGCTTGTTCGATAGCTTGTACAAAATGCGGGTTATCTGGCAGATCATCACCGAAAACTTCACGCAGAGAAAGCAGGGCGGTTACGCGTTGTTCACTGCTACTGCCCGCAACAAGTTCGCAAATTTTATCGCTAAGCGGATCGCGAACATCAATGGCATTTCCGGCATCATCAACGCCGCTGACGTAACGCATCCAGCCTGCAACGCCTAATGCCAGCAACGACCAGTCCGTTTCGCGCGCCAGATGTATGCGAATACCAGCCAGCATACGTTGCGGTAATTTCTGGCTACCATCCATTGCGATTTGCCAGGTCTTATGTTTCAGCGCCGGGTTAGCAAAACGTGCAATTAACTTATCCGCATATTGTGTTAAATCGACATCTTTAATTCGCAGTGTCGGCGCTTGCTCATCCAGCATTAATGCTCTGGCGGCATGGCGAAATGCGCGATCCTGCATGCAATCACTGATGTGCGCGAATCCTGAGAGGTAACCCAGATAAGCGAGAAAAGAGTGGCTGCCATTAAGCATACGCAGTTTCATCTCTTCCCATGGCAGGACATCATTCACCATTTGTACACCTGCGACTTCCCAGGCAGGACGCCCAGCGACGAAGTTATCTTCCACCACCCACTGGATAAACGGTTCGCAGCTAATCGCGCAGGGATCATTCACCCCCAGATGTTGGCTGATTTCCGCCAGTGATTCGTCGGTTGCTGCCGGAACAATACGGTCGACCATGGTTCCCGGAAAACTGACGTGTTCTTTTATCCACCCGGCGAGTTCTGGTGAACGTTTTTCCGCCATCCCCTGCACCGCGTTTTTCACCACATGGCCATTGTCGGGAATATTGTCGCAGGAGAGTACGGTAAACGGTGCAAGGCCGCGTTCACGGCGTCGTTTCAGTGCTTCGACGAGAATACCCGGCGCGGAGTGAGGTTCTTCAGGATTTTGAAGATCGTGAATAATCCGCGGATTGCTGGTGTCGAGTGCACCGGTGGCCGGGTCAATACAATAGCCTTTTTCGGTAATCGTCAGGGAAACAATTGCCACCTGTGGCTCGCAAAATTTCTCAATAATTGCCGCTAAGGAATCCAGTTTTGCATTCAGGCATTCGTGAACGGCACCGACAATTATCGCCTGATTGCCGTCCGCACCTTTCTCCAGCACGGTATAT
The DNA here is from genome assembly GCF_030295215.1 of Escherichia sp. KS167_9B. Taxonomy (NCBI): domain Bacteria; kingdom Pseudomonadati; phylum Pseudomonadota; class Gammaproteobacteria; order Enterobacterales; family Enterobacteriaceae; genus Escherichia; species Escherichia sp. KS167_9B. The sequence continues at coordinate 2,616,148 of NZ_AP025754.1, read as the reverse complement.
AAATGGTTCTGTGCGCGGAGCTGGCTCATCAGTTGATCGCCGCTGAACAAGCTGATCTCACAGATCCCCCAGTCGCCGCCCTGGGCATTCAGCACACGATCGGTCAGTAACGCCTGATGTGCGCGGTGAAAGGCTCCGAAGCCAAAATGAACGATACGTGATTGCAACTGCTGGCGATCGTAGCGTGGAGCGTGTACCTGAGGCGGGAGCGTAGCGGAGGCGATTGTATTCATAGGAATCACGTCTTAGTAACGATTGATTAACAATGACAGTGTAAAGTTATATGACAGAAATTGAAATTGGTCTGGATTGTTAATGCGATGAAGTGTGAGGGCGATCAATGAACTGGTGAATATTACGGGAGAACTATATTCAGGAAGCGCAAAATAGAAGATTGGTATAATAAATTAAAAAGGGACAGCCTGAGCTATCCCTTTTCTGCATGCGGCTGAAGTTAGTCAGCACGACCCATATAACGGCGTTCTTCGATATGGATACGAATTTTTTCGCCCGGGCTTAAGTATTCTGGTACCTGAATCACCAGACCAGTGCTCAATGTCGCCGGTTTGTTACGGGCGCTGGCAGATGCCCCTTTGATGCCTGGTGCGGTTTCAACGATTTCCAGATCAACGGTCTGCGGCAGCTCAAGCGCCAGCAGTTGACCGTCCCAGGTCAGCACCTGCATGTCCGGCATGCCGCCCTCTGGCATAAACAGCAACTCTTCTTCAATCTGATCTTTGGTGAAGGTATACGGGGTATAGTCTTCTTTATCCATAAAGACATATTCGTTGCCATCGACATAGGAGAAGTCAACGTAACGGCGGGTCAGCGTCACGGTGTCAACGATATCATCTCCTTTGAAACGCTCTTCTACTTTCAGCCCGGTACGGACATCAGAAAAACGCATTTTGTACAGCGTAGCGGCACCGCGGGCAGTGGGCGACTGAATATCAATGTCCTTAACCAGCAGCAGTTTGCCGTTGTAATTCAGTACCATACCTTTTTTAATTTCGTTCGCTCTTGGCATCGAAAAATTCCTGTAGTCGAAAATGTCAAAAATATCGCGACAAAGTACTCGCGACGGGCCTTTCGGGCAAGTGGTATTCGCACTTTTGCTGGTGCAAAAAAGGTGGTACTGTGCGCGCTCATCAATCCGGTGGTTAACCTTAAGAGAACAACGTATGGAATGCCGTCCGGGTTGCGGGGCGTGTTGCACTGCCCCTTCAATTTCCAGCCCTATTCCCGGTATGCCCGATGGCAAGCCCGCCAATACGCCCTGCATTCAGCTTGATGAACAGCAACGCTGTAAAATTTTCACCTCGCCACTGCGACCGAAAGTCTGTGCAGGCTTACAAGCCAGCGCTGAAATGTGCGGTAACTCGCGTCAGCAGGCCATGACCTGGCTTATCGATCTGGAAATCCTGACCGCGCCTTAAACATCTTTAATCCGCAGTAAGCAAAACAGAGTGGCGATAATCATCACCATCGCAAACCAGAACACAGCGTGATAATTCCAGATCTCGGCGACGATGCCCGCCACTGATCCTGCGATGATCCAGCCCACGCGCGAAGTGTTGGTATAGAGCGTGGTGGCTGAACCTGCCTGACCGGGCATCAAATCCTGAAAATAGAGCATCCCGATGCCGCCCAGAATGCCAATAAAAATAGCATTTAGCAGCTGCAAGCCCAACAGAATGACAGGTGAATGCGCCATCAGCATTCCTGCGTAAAAACAGACGCCACCCACGGCAGCAACGCGCATTAAGAAACGCTTACCCAGACGTTTGGCGAAATATCCGGCAATCAACATGGTCGGGATTTCCAGCCCGGCGGCGGTCCCCATCATCACACCGGCCAGTTTCTCGGGAAGATGCAGTTCGTTGATAATAAATAGCGGCATGTTGATGATGTACAGGCTGTTCGAGCCCCACATCAATGTACAAATGACAAACAGCAGCAGCGTATCGCGACGGTTACGGCGCGGCGCTTCAACCGTGCCGGTCGCCAGTGGAAGCTCTTTTTGCATCGACGGTAAAAACAGCCACACCATCACGCCGCAAACAATAAACGCTACCGCTGCGCTCAGATACATTACCGTAAAGCTGAAACCCATCGCTAAGGCATAAGCCAGCGGCGGGCCAATGACCCATGCCAGTGAAACCTGAGCGCGTAAAAAAGAGCTGAACATCACCGCTTCACGTCCGGTTTTGTCAGTATGTTCACGGGCGAGGGCAAACATTTGCGGGTTAGCAGTCGAGCCAAAGCTGCTAAGAAAGACGCCAACGAATAGCAAAACAAAGTAGTTGCGATTCCAGGCAAAAAGAGTGCAGGCCAGCACGCCTAACAGGCAGCAAAAGACAATCAGCGATTTGCGATCGCCGCGCTTATCAGAGAGCCCGGCGAGAAACTGACTTACCAGAATCCCAATGACAGCGCTGCCGGTAAAGAAGAATCCCACCATCGCCGGGCGGGCATGTACTTCATCAGTAAGAAAAATACTGAGTGTCGGGGTTTGCAGAGCGCCCGCAATACCGGTGAGAAAGGCAACGATTAAAAACGCCGTCGAGGTCAGATCAAACGATTTCGCGCTGGAGACTGCGGGGGAGTTATGCATGCTGGTCGATCACTGGAAGAGGAAGACGCGGAGTTTACGCTGCTTGTCAGAAAATAAACAGACAGCGAAATCAAAAGCGCCACGAATAATCAAAATGCCATTTCACTGTTGCTGATTGGCTGCTGACGCTGCTGAAATGAAATTGCTGATAACGGATTTTCCCATCAGCAATTAGGAAAAATGACAAAAAATTGTGCAGCACATCAAACTTTTGCTCATAACTTTACGGCTTTCCTTGCGTGCTGAAACAGAAGTATTATGCTTTCTTGAAACGTTTCAGCGCGATCTTGTCTTTAACCCTAAGCCAGGTTGGCGCTTTTTTTCTCATAGAAGCTGAATCGTTTCAATTCAGCAAGAGAGGAGAACTATGTTCCAGTTATCCGTACAGGACATCCATCCGGGCGAAAAGGCCGGAGACAAAGAAGAGGCGATTCGCCAGGTCGCTGCGGCGCTGGTGCAGGCCGGTAATGTAGCTGAAGGCTACGTCAATGGCATGCTGGCGCGCGAACAGCAAACCTCTACGTTCCTCGGCAATGGTATTGCTATTCCACACGGCACTACCGACACCCGCGATCAGGTGCTGAAAACCGGCGTTCAGGTATTTCAGTTCCCGGAAGGCGTCACCTGGGGTGACGGCCAGGTAGCGTACGTGGCGATCGGTATTGCTGCCAGCTCGGATGAACATCTGGGTCTGTTACGCCAGCTGACCCATGTACTGAGCGATGATTCCGTTGCTGAACAGCTGAAGTCAGCAACGACAGCAGAAGAACTTCGCGCATTGCTGATGGGCGAAAAGCAGAGTGAGCAGCTGAAGCTCGATAACGAAATGCTGACGCTGGATATTGTCGCCAGCGATCTGCTGACGCTTCAGGCGCTTAACGCTGCGCGTCTGAAAGAAGCAGGGGCAGTTGACGCCACCTTCGTCACTAAAGCCATCAATGAACAACCGCTGAACCTCGGACAGGGCATCTGGCTGAGCGATAGCGCTGAAGGCAATTTGCGTAGCGCGATTGCGGTAAGCCGTGCGGCAAATGCTTTTGATGTGGACGGCGAAACGGCAGCCATGCTGGTGAGTGTGGCGATGAATGACGATCAGCCCGTCGCGGTTCTTAAGCGTCTCGCTGATTTGTTGCTCGACAATAAAGCTGACCGTTTGCTGAAAGCGGATGCGGCAACGTTGCTGGCGCTGCTGACCAGCGATGATGCGCCGACCGACGACGTGTTAAGCGCGGAGTTTGTGGTGCGCAATGAACACGGCCTGCATGCTCGTCCAGGTACCATGCTGGTCAATACTATTAAACAATTTAACAGTGATATTACCGTGACAAACCTTGATGGCACCGGCAAACCGGCAAACGGACGTAGTCTGATGAAAGTTGTGGCACTTGGCGTTAAGAAAGGTCATCGCCTACGCTTTACCGCCCAGGGTGCAGATGCTGAGCAGGCGCTGAAAGCCATTGGCGACGCTATCGCTGCCGGTCTTGGGGAGGGCGCATAATGAGCAGACGTGTTGCTACTATCACCCTTAATCCGGCTTATGACCTTGTTGGTTTCTGCCCGGAAATTGAACGCGGCGAAGTGAACCTGGTGAAAACCACCGGTCTGCATGCGGCGGGTAAAGGCATCAACGTGGCCAAAGTATTAAAAGACCTGGGAATTGATGTCACCGTTGGCGGCTTCCTCGGTAAAGACAATCAGGATGGTTTTCAGCAACTGTTCAGCGAGCTGGGCATTGCCAACCGTTTCCAGGTTGTACAGGGGCGCACCCGAATTAACGTTAAGCTGACGGAAAAAGACGGCGAAGTGACCGACTTCAACTTCTCGGGTTTTGAGGTTACCCCCGCCGACTGGGAACGCTTTGTGACTGATTCTCTGAGCTGGCTCGGTCAGTTCGATATGGTCTGTGTCAGCGGAAGCTTACCGTCAGGCGTCAGCCCGGAAGCGTTCACCGACTGGATGACTCGCCTGCGTAGTCAGTGTCCTTGCATTATCTTTGATAGTAGCCGTGAAGCGTTAGTGGCAGGTTTGAAAGCGGCACCGTGGCTGGTGAAACCTAACCGCCGCGAGCTGGAAATCTGGGCGGGCCGTAAACTGCCTGAAATGAAAGATGTGATTGAAGCTGCGCATGCGCTGCGTGAACAAGGTATCGCGCATGTCGTTATTTCACTGGGTGCCGAAGGCGCGCTTTGGGTTAATGCCTCCGGCGAATGGATCGCCAAACCACCGTCAGTCGATGTCGTAAGCACCGTTGGCGCAGGGGATTCTATGGTTGGTGGCCTGATTTATGGCTTGCTGATGCGTGAATCCAGTGAACACACACTGCGTCTGGCGACAGCTGTTGCAGCCCTGGCGGTAAGTCAAAGCAATGTGGGTATTACCGATCGTCCGCAGTTGGCCGCAATGATGGCGCGCGTCGACTTACAACCTTTTAACTGACAGCAGGAGAGGCATAATGAAAACGCTGCTGATTATTGACGCTAATCTCGGTCAGGCACGCGCCTATATGGCGAAGACCCTGCTGGGCGCGGCGGCGCGAAAAGCAAAACTGGAAATCATCGACAATCCGAACGACGCTGAAATGGCGATTGTTCTCGGTGATTCCATCCCGAACGACAGCGCGCTGAACGGTAAAAATGTCTGGCTGGGCGATATTTCCCGGGCAGTTGCGCACCCTGAGCTGTTCCTGAGTGAAGCCAAAGGCCATGCGAAACCTTACACTGCACCGGTCGCTGCAACAGCACCAGTTGCCACCAGCGGTCCGAAACGCGTAGTTGCGGTGACAGCTTGCCCGACTGGCGTAGCACACACATTTATGGCGGCTGAAGCCATTGAAACCGAAGCGAAAAAACGTGGCTGGTGGGTGAAAGTTGAAACCCGTGGTTCTGTTGGCGCGGGTAATGCGATCACCCCTGAAGAAGTCGCAGCAGCGGATCTGGTGATTGTGGCGGCAGATATCGAAGTGGATCTGGCGAAATTTGCTGGTAAACCGATGTATCGCACCTCTACCGGTCTGGCGCTGAAGAAAACCGCGCAGGAACTGGATAAAGCGGTTGCTGAAGCAACGCCGTATGAACCGGCGGGCAAAGCTCAAACAGCGACCACTGAAGGTAAGAAAGAGGGTGCAGGCGCTTACCGTCACTTGCTGACGGGCGTCTCTTACATGCTGCCGATGGTCGTTGCAGGTGGTCTGTGTATCGCGCTTTCTTTTGCTTTTGGTATCGAAGCGTTTAAAGAGCCGGGTACGTTGGCAGCGGCGCTGATGCAGATTGGTGGTGGTTCAGCCTTTGCGCTGATGGTGCCGGTACTGGCAGGTTACATTGCCTTCTCCATTGCCGATCGTCCGGGTCTCACGCCGGGTCTGATTGGCGGTATGCTGGCGGTCAGCACCGGTTCTGGCTTCATTGGGGGTATTATTGCGGGCTTCCTGGCTGGTTACATTGCGAAGTTAATCAGTACGCAACTGAAACTGCCACAGAGTATGGAGGCGCTGAAACCGATCCTGATCATTCCGCTAATTTCCAGTCTGGTGGTCGGTCTGGCGATGATCTACCTGATCGGTAAACCGGTTGCTGGCATTCTCGAAGGGTTGACTCACTGGCTGCAGACCATGGGGACTGCGAATGCGGTTCTGCTGGGGGCGATCCTCGGTGGCATGATGTGTACTGACATGGGCGGTCCGGTAAATAAAGCAGCGTACGCATTCGGTGTGGGTCTGCTGAGTACTCAAACCTATGGCCCGATGGCGGCGATTATGGCGGCAGGTATGGTGCCACCGCTGGCAATGGGTCTGGCAACAATGGTGGCGCGTCGCAAATTCGACAAAGCGCAGCAGGAAGGTGGCAAAGCCGCTCTGGTTCTTGGTCTGTGCTTTATTTCGGAAGGTGCAATTCCGTTTGCTGCTCGTGATCCGATGCGTGTGCTGCCGTGTTGTATCGTTGGTGGGGCGCTGACTGGCGCAATCTCAATGGCGATTGGTGCGAAACTGATGGCACCGCACGGTGGTCTGTTTGTTCTGCTGATCCCTGGCGCTATTACGCCGGTACTGGGTTACCTGGTAGCAATTATTGCCGGTACGCTGGTGGCGGGTTTGGCCTATGCCTTCCTGAAACGTCCGGAAGTGGACGCAGTAGCGAAAGCAGCGTAATAAAAGGTGTGTTACAGGGCAGAAATTTCCTGCCCTGTAACATTTGATGAGCGCAAAGGGAATGACCAGTTTGTGAATATAATTTTATGAATTTAAATGGTTTTATCTTTCAGTAGAAACCTGAAATGTTCATCAAACACTAAGGTTATTTCCTTAAGGGCAGATTATTTTCTGCCCTTTTTTAGTGTTCCTGTTCTGTGCATCCCGTCACAAATTCCTCACTTTTGTAATTCAGGCATTTAATCGCATTTTGTGAGCCTGCTCAAATCTGCCCATTTTGCCTCTCTGGCGGCAATTTACTTTACGTAAAACATGCATACTATGAGCACATGTTTAAATATGAACACATGTTTAAACCGTCTTTGCAGTATCTATATTCTTGTGGATTGACAGGGTTGGTAATTTTTTACCAGAGGACGTGCTATGCGCGAAAAGGATTATGTCGTAATTATAGGCTCGGCGAATATTGATGTCGCCGGATATTCACATGAATCATTAAATTATGCGGATTCAAATCCAGGTAAAATAAAATTTACGCCTGGTGGGGTAGGGCGCAATATTGCACAAAACCTGGCGTTGCTGGGTAATAAAGCCTGGCTACTGAGCGCCGTAGGCAGTGATTTTTATGGTCAATCGCTGCTAACGCAAACCAATCAATCTGGCGTTTATGTCGATAAATGCCTGATTGTGCCGGGAGAAAATACGTCGAGCTATTTATCATTACTCGATAATACCGGTGAAATGCTGGTTGCTATAAATGACATGAATATTAGCAACGCTATTACAGCTGAATATCTCGCACAGCACCGTGAATTTATTCAGAGGGCAAAGGTCATTGTCGCGGACTGTAATATCAGTGAAGAGGCACTGGCATGGATTCTGGATAATGCCGCCAACGTACCCGTATTTGTCGATCCTGTTTCTGCGTGGAAATGTGTCAAAGTGCGCGACCGTCTAAATCTGATCCACACTCTCAAGCCAAACCGCCTTGAAGCGGAAACCCTGAGTGGGATTGCGCTGTCAGGGCGTGAAGATGTGGCAAAGGTTGCCGCCTGGTTCCATCAACATGGCCTGAACCGACTGGTATTGAGCATGGGCGGCGACGGCGTTTATTACAGTGATATCAGCGGTGAAAGTGGTTGGTCTGCGCCGATTAAAACCAATGTCATTAATGTTACCGGAGCGGGCGATGCCATGATGGCGGGACTTGCTTCGTGTTGGGTAGACGGAATGCCGTTTGCCGAATCTGTTCGTTTCGCACAGGGATGTTCGTCAATGGCGCTCTCCTGTGAATACACCAATAACCCCGATTTATCGATTGCCAACGTTATATCGTTAGTGGAGAACGCAGAATGTCTGAATTAAAAATTTCCCCTGAATTATTACAAATTTCCCCGGAAGTGCAGGACGCTTTAAAAAACAAAAAACCGGTTGTGGCACTGGAATCGACCATTATTTCTCACGGGATGCCATTCCCGCAAAATGCTGAGACGGCAATTGAAGTAGAAGACACAATTCGTAAGCACGGTGCAGTACCTGCAACAATCGCCATTATTGGTGGTGTCATGAAAGTAGGTTTGAGCAAAGAAGAAATTGAATTGTTAGGCCGTGAAGGACATAACGTGACGAAAGTCAGTCGCCGTGATTTACCTTTTGTCGTTGCCGCAGGAAAAAATGGCGCGACCACCGTTGCTTCAACGATGATTATCGCGGCACTGGCAGGAATTAAAGTATTTGCAACGGGGGGGATTGGTGGTGTGCATCGCGGTGCGGAACATACATTCGATATTTCTGCCGATTTACAGGAACTGGCAAATACTAATGTCACCGTTGTTTGTGCCGGTGCAAAATCTATTCTCGATTTAGGATTAACAACAGAATATTTAGAAACCTTCGGTGTACCGTTAATTGGCTATCAGACAAAAGCGCTGCCTGCGTTTTTCTGCCGTACCAGTCCATTTGAAGTCAGTATTCGCCTTGATAGTGCCACGGAAATCGCTCGTGCAATGGCAGTGAAATGGCAAACCGGTTTGAACGGCGGCCTGGTAGTGGCGAATCCGATCCCGGAGCAGTTTGCGATGCCGGAGGAATCTATCAATGCAGCCATAGATCAAGCCGTCGCCGAAGCCGAAGAGCAGGGCGTTATTGGTAAAGAAAGTACACCGTTCCTGTTGGCGCGTGTTGCTGAACTGACCGGTGGTGACAGTCTGAAATCCAACATCCAACTGGTGTTCAATAACGCCATTCTGGCGAGCGAAATTGCCAAAGAATACCAGCGTCTCGCGGGTTAATTTCTGACGGGCAGAAAGCCGTCGCCCGTACTGATCATACATACCAAAACCTGGCGCTTGCGCCGGGTTTACTGGCATGAAAGGAAAATCATTATGGATATAATGAGAAGTTTGGTGGGTATGGTGGTATTGCTGGCAATTGCATTCTTATTGTCAGTGAATAAAAAGCGTATCAGCGTACGCACGGTCGGAGCTGCATTGCTGCTGCAAATCGCTATTGGTGGCATTATGCTCTACTTCCCACCGGGAAAATGGGCAGTAGAGCAGGCGGCATTAGGCGTTCATAAAGTGATGTCTTACAGTGATGCCGGTAGCGCCTTCATTTTTGGTTCGCTGGTTGGGCCGAAAATGGATGTCCTGTTTGATGGCGCGGGCTTTATCTTCGCCTTTCGCGTACTTCCGGCAATTATTTTCGTCACAGCGCTCATCAGCCTGCTGTACTACATTGGCGTGATGGGGCTGCTAATCCGCATTCTTGGCAGTATTTTTCAGAAAGCCCTCAACATCAGCAAAATCGAATCTTTTGTTGCGGTTACCACTATTTTCCTCGGGCAAAATGAGATCCCGGCGATCGTTAAACCGTTTATCGATCGCATGAATCGCAACGAGCTATTTACGGCAATTTGTAGCGGGATGGCGTCCATTGCCGGTTCGATGATGATTGGTTATGCCGGAATGGGCGTACCAATTGACTACCTGTTAGCGGCATCGCTGATGGCGATCCCTGGTGGTATTTTGTTTGCACGTATTCTTAGCCCAGCCACCGAGCCTTCGCAGGTGACATTTGAAAATCTGTCGTTCAGCGAAACGCCGCCAAAAAGTTTTATCGAAGCGGCGGCGAGCGGTGCGATGACCGGGTTGAAAATCGCCGCTGGTGTGGCGACGGTGGTAATGGCGTTTGTGGCAATTATTGCGCTGATCAACGGCATAATCGGCGGAATTGGTGGCTGGTTTGGTTTTTCCAATGCCTCTCTGGAAAGTATTTTTGGCTATGTGCTGGCACCGCTGGCGTGGATCATGGGCGTGGACTGGAGTGATGCCAACCTTGCGGGTAGCCTGATTGGGCAGAAACTGGCGATTAACGAATTCGTCGCTTACCTGAGTTTCTCCCCATACCTGCAAACGGGCGGCACGCTGGAAGTGAAAACCATTGCGATTATCTCCTTTGCGCTTTGTGGTTTTGCTAACTTTGGTTCTATCGGTGTTGTCGTTGGGGCGTTTTCGGCTATTTCGCCAAAACGCGCGCCGGAAATCGCTCAGCTTGGGTTACGGGCGTTGGCAGCAGCAACGCTTTCCAACCTGATGAGCGCGACCATTGCCGGGTTCTTTATTGGTTTAGCTTGAGTTTCATTACCGGATGTACGCGCTTATTAAGCGTTGCATCCGGCAATCGCGCTATTCCAGATTATTTTTTACTGCATCATCCCGGAGAATTTATTCTCCGGATCCATCTCCAGCGCCAGCCCTAACAACTGCTTTCTGTTTTTAATTAAATACCCTTTCTTACTTTTAATTAATAAACCGTCGTGAATGAGTTGAGCGATCACATATAGCAAGTGACGATAAGTAACACCTAAATACTCTGCCGCCTGGGTATGTTTTTCGTGATAAAGATCACCTTCCTGCGAGAGTAATATAAATGCTGCCAGGCGATTCACTAACGGAAATGATTGATTCTGAGTTAAAGAAACAATATTACGATAATTTTTATGACTTAAGGTGACGCAGAGTTTTCGTAAAAATAGCGTATCGTTTAATAACAGCGGGCGGTAATGTTTCATAGGGAGCGCAAGGCACCAACACTCTTCAATCGCCTGTACCGCTCGTGGTTCATGATCTTTATCGATTAACTCAATCTCGCCAATAAAACAGGGTGCAGCAAAGAAATCAATCAGCGACACGCGACCATTGGCAAGCGTGGCGTAAAGCCTGGCGCGGCCTCGCGTCAGGTAAAACAGCCATGACGGCTGTTGCCCTTCCTGCACAATGTAGTCACGCGCTAAAAAATGAAACAGCCGTGTATCGGCTGAAACATCCGTTGAAAAGCAATTCTTATACGCGGACTCACTCATCAATTGCTGCTTAAGATCATTATTGTGGATTTCTTTCACGATGTTTATCCGCTATGAGATTTCTCATATTTAGCATACGTACGCTGTTGTTAAGATTCAATCATCGGCCCGGTCGAATTTTCTTTGCTGTAGAAAAAATAACGCAACTGGAAACAGAGGAAATAAACAATGGAAAAGAGAAAAATTATTCTGGATTGTGATCCGGGTCATGATGATGCTATTGCCATAATGATGGCCGCGAAACATCCGGCGATTGATTTATTAGGTATCACTATTGTGGCGGGGAATCAAACCCTCGATAAAACATTAATTAATGGCCTGAATGTTTGCCAGAAACTGGAGATTAATGTTCCGGTTTATGCGGGGATGCCGCAACCCATTATGCGTCAACAAATCGTTGCCGATAATATTCACGGTGAAACCGGACTTGATGGCCCGGTATTCGAGCCGCTGACCCGCCAGGCAGAAAGTACCCATGCGGTGAAATATATCATCGATACCCTGATGGCAAGCGATGGCGATATCACTCTGGTGCCGGTTGGTCCGCTTTCAAATATCGCGGTGGCAATGCGTATGCAGCCCGCAATCCTGCCGAAAATCCGTGAAATTGTACTGATGGGCGGCGCTTACGGTACTGGCAACTTCACCCCATCTGCCGAGTTCAACATCTTTGCTGACCCGGAAGCGGCGCGAGTGGTGTTCACCTCCGGCGTTCCATTAGTGATGATGGGCCTCGATCTCACCAACCAGACCGTTTGCACTCCGGACGTGATTGCTCGGATGGAAAGGGCAGGCGGCCCTGCCGGAGAGTTGTTCAGCGACATCATGAACTTCACTCTGAAAACCCAGTTCGAAAACTACGGTCTGGCTGGCGGCCCGGTACATGACGCCACCTGTATCGGTTATCTGATTAACCCCGATGGCATTAAAACCCAGGAGATGTACGTCGAAGTGGACGTCAACAGTGGCCCTTGTTACGGGCGTACCGTCTGCGACGAGCTGGGCGTTCTTGGCAAGCCCGCCAATACCAAAGTCGGCATCACTATTGATACCGACTGGTTCTGGGGATTAGTTGAAGAGTGCGTGCGCGGCTACATCAAAACCCATTAAGTGTTGATAACAAGCCGGGACAGTATCGCAAGATGCAGGCCCGGCTATTTCTGATGGGCAGAAAGCCGTCGCCCAAAATGACATGAAGAGATAATAACTATGGATGTCATGAGAAGTGTTCTGGGAATGGTGGTACTGCTGGCAATTGCGTTTTTGCTGTCAGTAAACAAGAAGAAGATCAGCCTGCGTACCGTTGGCGCGGCGTTAGTGTTACAGGTCGTGATTGGCGGCATTATGCTTTGGTTACCGCCAGGGCGTTGGGTCGCAGAAAAAGTCGCTTTTGGCGTGCATAAAGTGATGGCGTACAGCGACGCAGGTAGCGCATTTATCTTCGGTTCTCTGGTTGGACCGAAAATGGACACCTTATTTGATGGCGCAGGATTTATCTTTGGTTTCAGGGTATTACCGGCAATTATCTTCGTTACAGCACTGGTGAGTATTCTCTACTACATCGGTGTGATGGGGATCTTAATTCGCATTCTCGGCGGTATCTTCCAGAAAGCTTTAAATATCAGCAAGATCGAGTCATTCGTCGCGGTCACTACCATTTTCCTCGGGCAAAACGAAATTCCGGCAATCGTCAAACCCTTTATCGATCGTCTGAATCGCAATGAATTATTTACGGCTATTTGTAGTGGCATGGCCTCGATTGCTGGTTCGACAATGATTGGTTACGCCGCACTGGGCGTGCCTGTGGAATATCTGCTGGCGGCATCGTTAATGGCTATCCCTGGCGGGATCTTGTTTGCCCGCATGTTAAGTCCGGCTACGGAATCTTCGCAGGTTTCCTTTAATAACCTCTCTTTCACCGAAACACCGCCAAAAAGCATTATTGAAGCCGCTGCTACAGGGGCAATGACCGGGCTGAAAATCGCTGCGGGTGTGGCGACAGTGGTGATGGCATTTGTCGCCATCATTGCGTTGATCAACGGTGTTATCGGCGGCGTTGGTGGCTGGTTTGGTTTTGAACATGCCTCGCTGGAGTCCATTTTAGGTTACCTGCTGGCCCCGCTGGCGTGGGTGATGGGTGTTGACTGGAGTGATGCGAATCTTGCCGGAAGTTTGATTGGACAGAAGCTGGCGATTAATGAATTTGTCGCTTACCTCAATTTCTCACCCTATCTGCAAACGGCTGGCACTCTCGATGCTAAAACCGTGGCGATTATTTCCTTCGCGTTGTGTGGCTTCGCTAACTTCGGCTCTATCGGGGTGGTGGTTGGCGCATTTTCTGCGGTTGCGCCACACCGTGCACCGGAAATCGCCCAGCTTGGGTTACGGGCGTTGGCAGCAGCAACGCTTTCCAACCTGATGAGCGCGACCATTGCCGGGTTCTTTATTGGTTTAGCGTAGTGCGCGATTTATGAGCCGGATAAGACGCGGTCAAGCGTCGAATCCGGCAAGATTGTTACACCATCGGCACTAATGAAAGCGCGTTATCGGCAGACAGGGTAGGGTTGTTTAAGCTGCCGCTGGCGCGTGAAATTGCCGCGCAGGCCATCGCAAAACGGGCACTATCACGGAAACTGCTTCCTTCCAGAAAGCTATACACCAGGCCCGCCATAAAACCATCGTCAGCACCAAAACTGTCTACCGTCGTATGCGCTGGCGCAGTCAGCAAAAATTGTTCGCCATCCTTTTGGCTGCAATAAACAGACTCATCGGGCAAATAAACAAACAGTTGCTGAACGCCTTGCTGATGCAACGCATTCACTGCGGCATTACGATCAGCATCGCGGGTTATCGGCTGGCCCCATAAAATTTCCAGCTCCGGCAAAGTGGGTTTCAGAGTGTGAATATGCGCCAGCCAGTGTTTGATTTTGCCCGCTTTGAATTCTGAAACGGTATCGACAAACACCGGGATTTCATCAGCGAGGGTAAAGACCCACTCCAGCGCCTCGGCTGTCAGGTTGCAATCAGCCAGTACCACGCCCGCATGACGAAGTAAATCGCGCGACCCGTTCAGTAGTTGCGGTGTCAACTGTTCCAGCAGATGGGTATCGTTAATCGCCAGCACGGTTTGATCGTCTCGATTGGCAATTGCCAGATACGTCGATGTGCTTTGACCATGTAAACGAACGCAGCCGGAGACATTCACGCCGGCGCGGCGCGTTTCTTCCAGGAGCATTTCGCCATAAAAGTCATCGCCAATCACTGAAAGCAAATGGACGTCGCGGCCTAACAGCGCCAGATTGTGGGCGATATTGCGTCCAACGCCGCCTGCCGAGCAATGAATTGTACCGGGATGAGAAGCCGCTTGCGGGTAACGGATATCCGCCATCCCGCGAATATCCATATTGATTGTCCCCACCACTACGCAGTATTCCTGCTCGGTGAGAATGTAACCTTTGCCTTTAATCCGACCTTTGCGCATTAAATCCATAATATGCGCTGCAACACGCGAACGGCTGATTTGCAGCATATCCGCAATTTCGTTCTGCTGAATCAGCGGGTTACGCCTTAATATTGCAAGGATCTCCTTCTCCCGGTTATTCATCTTCAGGCCACCGCTTTTTCAGTTTGTTGCGCTTTCAGCCAGGCGATCTCTTCTGCCCAGATATCCGGGTTGATGGTTTCAAGGATCAGCGGAATTCCGTCGAAACGGTTGTCCTGCATGATCCAGCGGAACGCATCATGACCGATATTGCCTTCACCGAGGCTATGATGGCGGTCAACGCGGCTGCCAAAGGTGCTTTTCGCATCGTTAAGGTGCATCCCGCGCAGATACTTAAAGCCGACAATACGGGCAAAATCCGCGAACGTTTTCTCGCATTCGGCTGGAGTACGCAAATCATACCCGGCAGCGAAAGCATGGCAGGTATCAATGCAGACGCCGACGCGGGATTTATCTTCCACGCCGTCGATAATCGCCGCGAGATGTTCGAATTTAAACCCTAAGTTGCTGCCCTGACCGGCGGTATTTTCAATCACCGCTGTCACACCTTGAGTTTTATCCAGCGCAATGTTGATGGATTCGGCAATACGCGCAAGGCAATCCTCTTCTGAAATCTGCATCAGATGGCTGCCAGGGTGGAAGTTGAGCAAAGAAAGCCCCAGCTGTTCGCAACGCTGCATTTCATCTATAAACGCATCGCGCGATTTTTCCAGAGCTTCAGCGACCGGATGTCCGAGGTTAATCAGATAACTGTCGTGGGGAAGAATTTGCGCCGATGTGTAGTGATATTTTTCACAGGCGGCTTTGAATTCATTGATGGTTTGCGTCGTGAGCGGTGCGGCACGCCACTGACGTTGGTTTTTGGTGAACAAGGCAAACGCGGTTGCGTCGATTTCGGCGGCGCGAATTGCGGCATTTGCCAGACCGCCAGCAGCACTAACGTGCGCTCCAATGTATTTCATGCGAGGACTCCTGTTAAACCCGCTGGAGGAAAACGGTAATGATAGCGGGTTAACAGGAGCAAGATGTAGTGGTTTATGCGATGACGCTTTGAATCACATAGTTAATCGCACCACCACCAACAATCAGCCAGGCAAACAGTACCAGAGCCATCAGCAGAGGTTTCGCCCCGGCTTTTTTCAGCGCGCTGACGTGAGTGGTCAGACCCAGCGCCGCCATCGCCATTGCCAGCAGGAAGGTATCCAGTGTTACCAGCATATTCACTACGCTCTGCGGTAACAGGTGGAACGAGTTAAAGATGGCAACGACGATGAACAAGATGGCAAACCACGGAATAGTGATTTTGCTTTTCTCGCCGCTGTTCGCCCCAGACAGCTGTTTAACACGCGCCGCCAGCAGGATGAGGAACGGAGCCAGCATCATCACGCGCAGCATTTTGGAAATAACTGCTGCGTTTTCTGCATCCGGGCTGATGGCATGACCTGCCGCCACCACCTGCGCCACTTCGTGCACAGTAGAACCAATGTAGATACCGAAAGTTTCCGGACTAAACCATTGAGACATCAGCGGATATATCGCCGGGTAGAGGAAAATCGCGACGGTACCGAAGATAACAACGGTTGCAACAGCCACGGTTACTTTACTGGCTTCCGCTTTCACTACCGGCTCAGTCGCCAGTACCGCGGCAGCACCACAGATACTGCTACCGGCACCGATCAACCAGCTGGTGTGCTTATCCAGACCAAACACTTTCTGCCCCAGGAAACAAGCCAGCAGGAAGGTACTGGACAGCGTCAGCACGTCAATGATGATCCCACTGATACCGACATCGGCAATTTGCGAGAACGTCAGACGGAAGCCATAAAGAATGATACCCAGACGTAATAAATATTGCTTGGCAAACAGCACGCCACCGTCACAGCTTTTCCAGATGCGCGGATAGATGGTGTTGCCTAAAACCATCCCCAACAAGATTGCGAGGGTGAGGGCACTAAACCCGGCACCCGCAACCGCGGGAATGGAACCACCCCACAGGGCGACCCCGGTGATAACTGCACTCAGGGCTAACCCCGGAATAAAATGCCACAGTGTACGATGTTGTTTCTGTAAGGTGATATTCGTCATAACCCTCTCCTTTAACCGGGCATAAGGTTACGACTAACTGGTTTAAAAATAAAATTGATTATATATTTATAATCAATCTTTATAAGTGGTAAGCGACTATGCACATCACCCTCCGGCAGTTGGAAGTTTTTGCAGAAGTATTGAAAAGTGGATCAACCACCCAGGCGTCGGTGATGCTGGCGTTGTCGCAATCAGCAGTGAGCGCAGCCTTGACTGACCTGGAAGGGCAGCTTGGCGTGCAACTGTTTGATCGCGTGGGGAAAAGACTGGTTGTTAATGAACACGGGCGGCTGCTCTATCCGCGTGCGTTGGCACTGCTTGAACAGGCGATTGAAATCGAACAACTGTTTCGCGAAGACAACGGCGCGATTCGTATCTATGCCAGTAGTACTATCGGTAACTACATTCTGCCTGCAGTCATTGCCCGTTATCGCCATGATTATCCGCAGTTGCCGATTGAACTTAGCGTTGGGAACAGCCAGGACGTGATGCAAGCGGTGCTGGATTTCCGCGTTGATATTGGCTTTATTGAAGGACCGTGCCACAGCACTGAAATCATCTCTGAACCGTGGCTGGAAGACGAGCTGGTGGTTTTCGCCGCGCCGACTTCGCCGTTGGCTCGTGGTCCGGTCACCTTAGAGCAGCTGGCTGCCGCGCCGTGGATCCTGCGTGAACGCGGTTCCGGCACGCGGGAGATTGTCGATTATCTGTTGCTGTCACATTTACCGAAGTTTGAGATGGCAATGGAATTAGGTAACTCCGAGGCAATCAAACATGCGGTGCGTCATGGATTGGGAATTAGTTGCCTGTCGCGACGGGTCATTGAAGATCAATTGCAGGCAGGCACATTAAGTGAAGTTGCGGTCCCTCTGCCGCGCCTGATGCGTACGTTGTGGCGTATACATCATCGGCAAAAACACCTTTCCAACGCGCTACGGCGCTTTCTGGACTATTGCGATCCCGCGAATGTACCGCGTTAAGTTGCTGTACAAGAACATGCTGGTGCTGTGTCGATTTCGTGACGCAGCGCCCGCAGCATGCATTCGCCAGAAAAGAGATTGGCTGCTTTACTTATAATCCCGGGGCGATCATGAAGGTGTCTTATAACCGTGTATTTCTGCCGGAAGGATTGCCAATCGTCTGCTACAATCGCGCCTCATTTTTAAGATGGATAGCATTTTTGTATGGTTTCCGAAACTAAAACCACAGAAGCGCCGGGCTTACGCCGTGAATTAAAGGCGCGTCACCTGACGATGATTGCCATTGGCGGTTCCATCGGTACAGGTCTTTTTGTTGCCTCTGGCGCAACGATTTCTCAGGCAGGTCCGGGCGGGGCATTGCTCTCGTATATGTTGATTGGCCTGATGGTTTACTTCCTGATGACCAGTCTCGGTGAACTGGCCGCATATATGCCGGTTTCCGGTTCGTTTGCCACTTACGGTCAGAACTATGTTGAAGAAGGCTTTGGCTTCGCGCTGGGCTGGAACTACTGGTACAACTGGGCGGTGACTATCGCCGTTGACCTGGTTGCTGCGCAGCTGGTTATGAGCTGGTGGTTCCCGGATACACCCGGTTGGATCTGGAGTGCGCTGTTCCTCGGCGTTATCTTCCTGCTGAACTACATTTCGGTCCGTGGCTTTGGTGAAGCAGAATACTGGTTCTCACTGATCAAGGTTACGACGGTTATTGTCTTTATTGTTGTCGGCGTGCTGATGATTATCGGTATCTTCAAAGGCGCACAGCCTGCGGGCTGGAGCAACTGGACAATCGGCGAAGCACCGTTTGCTGGTGGTTTTGCGGCGATGATCGGCGTAGCTATGATTGTCGGCTTCTCTTTCCAGGGAACCGAGCTGATCGGTATTGCTGC
The DNA here is from genome assembly GCF_030295215.1 of Escherichia sp. KS167_9B. NCBI lineage: Bacteria > Pseudomonadati > Pseudomonadota > Gammaproteobacteria > Enterobacterales > Enterobacteriaceae > Escherichia > Escherichia sp. KS167_9B. The sequence continues at coordinate 2,597,573 of NZ_AP025754.1, read as the reverse complement.
AGGCGAGTCCGAAGATCCGGCGAAAAACATTCCACGCGCGGTACGTCAGGTGTTCTGGCGAATCCTGTTGTTCTATGTGTTCGCGATCCTGATCATCAGCCTGATTATTCCGTACACCGATCCGAGCCTACTGCGTAATGATGTGAAAGACATCAGCGTCAGTCCGTTCACCCTGGTATTCCAACACGCGGGTCTGCTCTCTGCGGCGGCGGTGATGAACGCTGTTATTCTGACGGCGGTGCTGTCAGCGGGTAACTCCGGTATGTATGCGTCTACTCGTATGTTGTACACCCTGGCGTGTGACGGTAAAGCGCCGCGCATTTTCGCTAAATTGTCGCGTGGTGGCGTGCCGCGTAACGCGCTGTATGCGACGACGGTGATTGCCGGTCTGTGCTTCCTGACCTCGATGTTTGGTAACCAGACGGTATACCTGTGGTTGCTGAACACCTCTGGTATGACAGGCTTTATTGCCTGGCTGGGGATTGCGATTAGCCACTACCGCTTCCGTCGCGGTTACGTATTGCAGGGACACGACATTAACGATCTGCCGTACCGTTCAGGCTTCTTCCCACTGGGGCCGATCTTCGCATTCATTCTGTGTCTGATTATTACTTTGGGCCAGAACTACGAAGCGTTCCTGAAAGACACCATTGACTGGGGCGGCGTAGCGGCAACATATATTGGTATCCCGCTGTTCCTGATTATCTGGTTCGGATACAAGCTGATTAAAGGAACTCACTTCGTACGCTACAGCGAAATGAAGTTCCCGCAGAACGATAAGAAATAAGTTTCCTCCCTTCTTTGCTAAGCCCTCTCAACCGAGAGGGCTTTTTTAATTCTATTTCACTGACAAATCATGCGGATATAAATTTTAACATTTGGATTGATAATTGTTATCGTTTGCATTATCGTTACGCCGAAATCAAAAAAGGCTGACAAATCAGGGGCTGTTCCGGCTTTCTGGGATGATCACCTGCATACAAATAAGTCCACCGCGATGCTGCCGTACGCAAGGGGACGTGAAGAAGATGTGAGCGATAACCCATTTTATTTTCGTAGTTACCTCATGGAGATATGGAATGTTTAGGTTTAACCCCTTCGTACGGGTCGGGCTGTGTTTGTCCGCTATTTCTTGTGCATGGCCTGTGTTAGCGGTCGATGATGATGGCGAAACGATGGTTGTCACTGCATCTTCCGTTGAGCAAAACCTTAAAGATGCACCCGCCAGTATCAGCGTCATTACCCAGGAAGACCTGCAGCGAAAACCGGTACAGAATCTGAAGGATGTCCTCAAAGAAGTGCCTGGCGTACAACTGACGAACGAAGGGGATAACCGTAAGGGCGTTAGTATTCGTGGTCTTGACAGCAGCTACACCCTGATTCTCGTCGACGGTAAACGCGTTAACTCCCGCAATGCCGTCTTCCGCCACAATGATTTCGATCTGAACTGGATCCCGGTCGATTCCATCGAACGTATTGAAGTGGTCCGTGGCCCGATGTCGTCGCTGTACGGTTCCGATGCGCTCGGCGGTGTCGTGAATATCATCACCAAAAAAATCGGTCAGAAATGGTCGGGTACCGTTACTGTCGATACCACCATTCAGGAACATCGCGATCGCGGTGATACCTATAACGGTCAGTTCTTTACCAGCGGACCATTAATTGACGGCGTGCTGGGAATGAAAGCTTACGGCAGCCTGGCAAAACGTGAAAAGGATGACCCACAAAACTCAACGACCACCGATACCGGAGAAACGCCGCGTATTGAAGGATTCTCCAGCCGCGACGGCAATGTGGAATTTGCCTGGACACCGAATCAAAATCACGATTTTACTGCCGGATACGGTTTTGACCGTCAGGATCGTGATTCCGACTCGCTGGACAAAAACCGCCTGGAACGTCAGAACTACTCCGTCAGCCATAATGGGCGTTGGGATTACGGCACCAGCGAACTGAAATACTACGGTGAGAAAGTCGAAAACAAAAATCCTGGCAACAGCAGCCCGATTACTTCCGAAAGCAATACGGTCGATGGTAAATACACGTTGCCACTGACGGCGATTAATCAGTTTGTTACGGTTGGCGGTGAATGGCGTCACGACAAACTTAGCGATGCAGTAAACCTGACCGGAGGAACAAGCTCCAAAACGTCTGCCAGCCAGTACGCGCTGTTTGTGGAAGATGAATGGCGGATCTTCGAGCCGCTGGCGCTGACGACCGGCGTGCGTATGGACGATCACGAAACCTACGGTGAACACTGGAGTCCTCGTGCCTACCTGGTTTACAACGCCACCGACACCGTAACGGTGAAAGGGGGCTGGGCAACGGCATTTAAAGCGCCTTCTCTGTTGCAACTTAGCCCTGACTGGACGAGCAATTCCTGCCGTGGCGCATGCAAGATTGTGGGTAGCCCGGATCTGAAACCTGAAACCAGCGAAAGTTGGGAGCTGGGGCTTTACTACATGGGTGAAGAAGGCTGGCTGGAAGGGGTTGAATCCAGCGTGACCGTTTTCCGCAACGATGTAAAAGATCGTATCAGCATCAGCCGTACGTCTGACGTCAATGCTGCTCCGGGCTACCAAAACTTTGTCGGTTTTACAGCGGACGGTGTGCCAGTATTCAGCTACTACAACGTTAACAAAGCACGTATTCAGGGCGTGGAAACCGAACTGAAAATTCCGTTCAACGATGAATGGAAACTGTCGATCAACTACACCTACAACGATGGTCGTGATGTCAGCAACGGCGAAAACAAACCGTTGTCCGATCTGCCGTTCCATACTGCTAACGGTACGCTGGACTGGAAACCGCTGGCGCTGGAAGACTGGTCATTCTATGTTTCCGGACACTATACCGGGCAGAAACGCGCCGACAGCGCGACGGCTAAAACTCCGGGCGGTTATACCATCTGGAATACCGGCGCGGCCTGGCAGGTGACCAAAGACGTCAAACTGCGTGCGGGCGTGCTGAACCTTGGCGACAAGGATCTCAGTCGTGACGACTACAGCTATAACGAAGACGGACGTCGTTACTTTATGGCAGTGGATTATCGCTTCTGATGCGAAGATGCCCGGCGTCGATCCCGCCGGGCATAATCCCAGAAATTCGCTTCTGGCTTTATAACCGATGAAATTTTGCCAGTAAGGCCAGTGAAAATGTTGTCAGCAAAATGGTAATGACTGCGTAAATATACACTCCTGACCATTCCCAACTGTTTTTCACCATAATAACTGGAAGCCCTGCCATTGCCGCGCCTAAATAACTAAACAAGCCCCTGAATCCAGTAATGGAACCTGCCGCATCTTTATGCGTAACATCAAGACACCCGACAGCGAATAACATATGCGGTCCATACAATGCAAACCCCATGATTGTAAACAGAATAGCCGTTAATGTGTAGGAGACGTCCTGCACCAGCGGTACGAGAACGATGCAAATACATAAAGCGATGGCAAAGATTAATCCTGTCATCCAGCGGTTACTTTTAAACATGAAATCGGACAAGTACCCCGCCAGTAATCCCCCAGCAAGTCCACCTGCTTCAAACCAGGATATAATGGAGTTCGCTTTAATCAGGCTCCAGTTATGAACCTGAGAATAATAAATTTGTGGCCAGTCATTGAGGATGGTGCGTGCAATATAGACCGACATATCCCCGAGGATAATGAGCCAAACTAATGGGTTGGTAAGAATATATTTAACGAATATTTGCCAAAAACTGAGATCAACCGGACTTGCTTTAACTTGTGCAAGTTCTGTCGGGTCGTTGCGCCACTTACCGACGTTAGGCAAACCGAGCGTGCTGGGACGATCTTTTATCGTAAATAAGGCAACAATCCCCATAATCAGTGAGATTACACCCGGAACATAAAAGCCCATCTTCCAGCTGCCACTAAAAGCAATAGCAAAGCTTGTCAGGAGAGGCGCAAGACTACCGCCAATATTATGCGCAGCTTCAACAACTGCCCACCAGCGTCCGCGTTCATTTTTCGAGAACCACGAGGCCATAATTTTTGCCATTGGCGGAAAACTGGTACCCTGGAGAATAGCATTAAGGCTATACAGGATATAGAACGCAGCAACGCTGTCTGAAAAACCGAAAAGAATGTTAACAATACCGACGCCAATAAGTACGGGGCCAGTCATCGCTCGTGGGTTAATTTTATCGACTAACATGCCACCTACAAACTTCATGGAGCCATAAAGAATGTAAAAGACCGACGACATGATAGCGAAATCTTGTGCGGTTAATGACGTATCCGTTAACATCGCTGGCATGGCCGCAGAGAAATTCTTGCGGGTTAAGTAAAATACGGCATAAGAGATAAATACAGAGGTGATGATTTCAATGCGAAATTTTTTATAAGTATGATCAACTTCTTCTTTTGGTTTGACCACCGGTTGGTCGGCCTGGCTGAAAATAAATTTTTTCAAACTCATTGTGAGTTTCCTTTTCTGTGAACCTTATGGCGCTATAATTTTTCTTCTATAAAAAAGAGAAGCGACTCGAAACCATTAAAATTAATCTGGTCAGCAATTTTTTCCCGGGTTTTAGGTTTTGCTTTCCATGCCACGCCATTTCCGGCATGCAAAAGCATAGGAATATCATTGGCACCATCTCCACAGGCAATGATGTTTTCACGGCAGATAGCTAACTCTGTCGCTAAATTTATCAGGGTTTGCTTTTTCTTTTCTGCATTCATAATAGGTAAGGTAATTGTATCAGTTAACAGATCTTCCTTAATGCGCACAGAGTTAGAAAATGCAAAATCAAGTTGATATTTTTCCTTCAATCGCTCAGTAAAAATATCCAAACCTCCAGATATAATTGCCGTCTTGAATCCTTTTTCTTTTAGTATGGGAAGAATAGTTTCAAGACCTGGTGAAAGAGTCATCTGTTCACAAACTTGATGCAATATATCTTTATGCGTTCCTTTAAGCATGGCAATTCGCCGGGTAAAACTGGTATCAAAATCGATTTTCCCTTCCATCGCTTCACGGGTCAGTGCGGTGATTTTTTCAGAGATGCCGAGTCTACGGGCTATTTCATCGACACCTTCTTCTTCAACAAAGGTGGAATCCATATCAAAGGCAATAATTCCCTGATCCGGTAAGACCCTGGGTTTACGGAAAAAATCAAACTGATGATTATCAGCACGGTGACGTAAACCAGCATAAAAAGCAGGGTTGGTAACATCATTTGGTAATACTAGCTTTAGATACTCTCTATTTATTTGCCTACTGTAATTCGTTGTTAGCGAAAACACCGAGGGGGAAATCTTTAAATGTTGCAGATAATCTTTCAGACATTTTTGGGTGATGTCGATGCCTGTTGGCGACAAGAAATAAATAATCGTCATTTACCGCTCCTTTTTATCTGCAATGATTATAATAAGATTTCGTAGAAGCTGATGTATCTGACAATCACAGTTGTGAATGTTAAATAAAAGATAAAAAAGTACTTTTTTTGATACTTTGAAATAATAAGATACTAAAAGTACCATTTTTGATATCTTTACCAGGATATAAAGAATAACTATTTTTCAACGTTGAAGGAATCATTTACAAATATGGAAAGCTGCATAGATATATTCAAGATAGTTATTGGTCCATCCAGTTCCCGCACAGTCGGGCCAATGCGTGCGGCTTATAATTTTGTGTCACAATTGAAACAGCAAGAAATGTTACCTTTGTTGCGGAAAATTGATGTCGAACTTTATGGTGCGCTGTCATTAAGCCGCAAGTGCCATAATGTTGATGTGGCGATTTATCTCGGTTTGCAAGGACACTTACCTGACAGCGTTGACATTCGCATGGAAATGTCCGCCATCAGGCGTGCAGAAACTGAGGCGACGCTGGAAGTTATGCCTGGTGTCAACGTCAGTGTATCCATTCTTTCTAATCTACAAGCGTATCCGGGGCACCCTTATGCGATGACATTTCGTGCCAGAGATGACTGGTTTACACTTTATGAAGAAACCTGGTTTTCTATCGGCGACGGTCAAGTGCTAAAAGCAGGAGAGGCGATTATTCCTCCATCAGTCACTCCACATCCTTTTGAATTCCAGAACGCAAACGAATTATTAAAACTTTGTCAGCAAAACGGATTATCTGTCGCGGCATTAATGATGAAAAACGAACTGCACTGCCAGACAGCAGCTTTTTTGCATGACGATCTTCATAAAAAATGGGAAGTAATGAAGGAGGCGGTTTATCGCGGGATGCATACAGAAGGATTACTTCCAGGTCCGTTTCAGGTTAACCGTCGTGCCTGTGCTTTATATAAATCGTTGCAGTCAAAGGGGTTTTCCAATGACTTCCTGACTACGCTCAATTGGGTCAATACTTTTGCCATTGCGGTGAGCGAAGAAAATGCTGCGGGTGGACGTGTCGTGACAGCACCCACCAACGGCGCGAGCGGTATTATCCCGGCTGTACTGTGCTGGTATGATAAATTCATTCACGAGCTTGATACATACTCCGTTACCCGCTTTTTACTGACCGCTGGTGCCATCGCCATTCTGTTCAAAAAAAATGCCTCTATTCTGGGTTCTGAAGTTGGATGTCAGGGGGAAATAGGTGTTGCCAGTTCAATGGCGGCAGCAGGATTAGCAGAACTTATGGGCGGGTCAGTGGCTCAGGTACTTAGCGCGGCAGAAATTGCGATGGAGCATCATTTAGGTTTGACCTGTGATCCAGTTGGCGGGCAGGTACAAATTCCTTGTATTGAACGAAATGCTATTTCAGCTGTGAAAGCTATCAACGCAACGACGATGGCGTTGAGTCGCATAAGCGAGCCGTGCATTACGCTGGATGAGATAATTTCCGCGATGTATGAAACCGGAAAGGATATGAGCGCTAAATACCGTGAAACTTATCATGGCTGTCTGAGCAAATTGCAGCCAAGAAAAAAGGATGCGTAAGATGAAATATAATACGATGAATAACAACGAAATTATTTTATCACTGTGCGCTCGCATTAAAGAAACGCGTATCTCATTATCATTGACCCAACAGCAGTTAGCCGAGCGTGCATTGGTGGGCATAGCAACGGTCAAGCGGATTGAAAAGGGGGGAAGTTTAAATCTTGATACTCTCATTTCTCTTCTGCGCGCGCTGAATAAATTGCAAAATCTCGATGCCATATTGTTCGAAGCAGAAATGCGTAATTTCAACGAAAATAGTTCCAGCGGCGAAGGGGCAGGGCGACTACAGGTACGCCAGCAACTGACAGATTTAAACCAGAAGTCTCCAGCCCCGCACGCAGATGACCATAATTTTAGTACGGCGCTGGAAAATACCCTCTGCTGGTGATTATTCCTGTAAATACTGCGCATGGAAGCGCAGATGATCCTCTATAAAAGAGGCAATAAAGTAGTAACTGTGATCATATCCCGGCTGAATACGCAGCGTCATCGGCCACGCTTTTTGACGCGCGGCTTCTGCCAGCACTGCGGGTTGTAGCTGGTCGGCAAGAAACTGATCATTATCGCCCTGATCAATCAGTGTCGGGATCGCATCCTGCGCATTACTCGCATACATCAGCGCGCAACTGTCCCATTCCATCCAGTCATTTTTATCCTCACCCAGATAAGTGCTAAACGCTTTTATTCCCCACGGGACGCTGCACGGATTCACAATCGGCGCAAAGGCGGAAACACTGGTGTATTTGCCAGGATTTTTCAGCGCCATAATCAATGCGCCGTGACCCCCCATGGAATGACCGCTAATAGCGCAGCGATCGCTGACGTTAAATTGCGATTGAATGAGAGTCGGTAATTCATCGCGCAGATAATCGTACATCCTGTAATGCGTCGCCCACGGTTTTTGTGTGGCGTTGAGATAAAACCCCGCGCCCTGACCTAAATCGTAGCCGTCGTCGTTGGCAACTTGTTCGCCGCGCGGACTGGTGTCTGGCATCACCAGTACAATCCCCAGTTCTGCCGCTACGCGTTGGGCCCCCGCTTTGGTGGTGAAGTTCTCGTCATTGCAGGTTAATCCGGAGAGCCAGTACAGCACCGGCGGCGGGGTGTGATCGCGAGGCGGTGGAAGAAAGATGCTGAACGTCATCGGGCAATTTAAGGTACTGGAGTCGTGCCGCCAGCGTTGTTGCCAGCCTTCAAAACAGCGGTGCTCTTCGAGCATTTCCATGCGTGGCTCCTTGTTGTGTTGTTTGCAATTTCTTCATCATACCGTTTATTCAATGTGCTGTGAGTAACTTTCACTTCCGTATATACATAACGATGTTTTAACATCTGCTGATGAAAGGCAGCGGCAATTACAATAATTATCGCTGTGAATACTGGATTATGTGCGCCGCCTCACGCACAATAATCAGGCTGTAAATCAGCTTAATAACTTTGCCCCCACGCAGGGCGGAGGCGTCACACCTGCAGGAGAAATCATAAATGCCATCACTCAGTAAAGAAGCGGCCCTGGTTCATGAAGCGTTAGTTGCGCGAGGACTGGAAACACCGCTGCGCCCGCCCGTGCATGAAATGGATAACGAAACGCGCAAAAGCCTTATTGCTGGTCATATGACCGAAATCATGCAGCTGCTGAATCTCGACCTGGCTGATGACAGTTTGATGGAAACGCCGCATCGCATCGCTAAAATGTATGTCGATGAAATTTTCTCCGGTCTGGATTACGCCAATTTCCCGAAAATCACCCTCATTGAAAACAAAATGAAGGTTGATGAAATGGTCACCGTGCGCGATATCACCCTGACCAGTACCTGTGAACACCATTTTGTTACCATCGATGGCAAAGCGACGGTGGCTTATATCCCGAAAGATTCGGTGATCGGTCTGTCAAAAATTAACCGTATCGTGCAGTTCTTTGCCCAGCGTCCGCAGGTGCAGGAACGTCTGACGCAGCAAATTCTCATTGCGCTACAAACGCTGCTGGGCACCAATAACGTGGCTGTCTCTATCGATGCGGTACATTACTGCGTGAAGGCGCGCGGCATCCGCGATGCAACCAGTGCCACGACAACGACCTCTCTTGGTGGATTGTTCAAATCCAGTCAGAATACGCGCCACGAGTTTCTGCGCGCTGTGCGTCATCACAACTGATTAAAAGGCAGGAACCATGGAGCGCAACGTCACGCTCGATTTTGTTCGCGGCGTCGCCATTCTGGGGATCCTGCTATTAAACATCAGCGCCTTTGGGTTACCAAAGGCGGCTTATCTCAATCCCGCCTGGTACGGCGCTATTACGCCGCAGGATGCATGGACCTGGGCATTACTCGATCTCATCGGTCAGGTGAAATTCCTCACGCTTTTTGCGTTGCTGTTTGGTGCTGGCCTGCAAATGTTGCTACCCCGTGGCAAACGCTGGATCCAGTCGCGGTTAACACTGTTAGTCTTGTTGGGCTTTATTCACGGTTTATTGTTCTGGGACGGCGATATTCTGTTGGCTTACGGGCTGGTGGGCTTAATCTGTTGGCGGCTGGTGCGCGATGCGCCATCGGTAAAAAGCCTGTTTAATACCGGCGTCATGCTTTATCTGGTGGGGCTTGGCGTTTTGCTGTTGTTGGGGTTGATTTCAGACAGTCAGACCAGCCGCGCCTGGACGCCGGATGCATCGGCTATTTTGTATGAAAAATACTGGAAGCTTCATGGCGGCGTTGAAGCGATCGGTAACCGTGCCGATGGAGTTGGGAACAGTTTACTGGCACTGGGCGCACAGTATGGCTGGCAACTGGCAGGGATGATGCTAATTGGCGCGGCGCTGATGCGCAGTGGCTGGCTGAAAGGGCAGTTTAGCTTGCGCCATTATCGGCGTACCGGTTTTGTGCTGGTGGCGATTGGGGTGATCATTAACCTTCCAGCGATCGCCCTGCAATGGCGGCTGGACTGGGCATATCGCTGGTGCGCCTTCTTACTTCAGATGCCGCGGGAACTGAGTGCGCCGTTTCAGGCGGTTGGCTATGCGTCGCTGTTTTATGGTTTCTGGCCGCAATTGAGCCGCTTTAAGCTGGTGCTCGCGATCGCCTGCGTCGGACGGATGGCGCTGACCAACTATCTATTGCAAACGCTGATTTGTACCACGCTTTTTTATCACCTCGGTTTGTTTATGCAGTTTGACCGTCTGGAATTGCTGGCGTTTGTTATTCCGGTATGGCTGGCGAATATTCTCTTCTCTGTTATCTGGCTGCGTTACTTCCGTCATGGGCCGGTGGAATGGCTCTGGCGTCAGTTAACTTTACGTGCTGCCGGACCTGCATTATCTAAAACATCAAGATAACGATCTGGATCACATTCATTAACAAAATGGTTGTAACCGTTTCCATTGCTGTGACTCGATTCACGAAGTCCTGAATTCAGTGCTGACAAAATAGCCGCCAGCAAGCAGGCATTTACTGCAATCTCATAACAGGTAGTGAATATGATCACCATTCGTGATGTAGCGCGTCAGGCTGGCGTCTCTGTGGCAACGGTTTCCCGGGTGCTCAATAACAGCACGCTGGTCAGTGCCGACACGCGTGAAGCAGTAATGAAAGCAGTGAGCGAGCTGGATTATCGGCCAAACGCCAATGCCCAGGCGCTGGCAACTCAGGTTAGCGATACCATTGGCGTGGTGGTGATGGACGTTTCTGATGCGTTTTTCGGCGCGCTGGTAAAAGCGGTGGATCTCGTCGCCCAGCAGCACCAGAAATATGTGCTAATAGGTAATAGCTATCATGAAGCGGAAAAAGAGCGTCAAGCCATTGAGGTGTTAATTCGCCAGCGTTGTAACGCGTTGATTGTTCATTCAAAAGCGTTAAGCGATGATGAATTAGCGCAGTTTATGGATAACATTCCCGGTATGGTGTTAATCAACCGCGTTGTGCCAGGTTACGCCCATCGTTGCGTTTGCCTGGATAATCTCAGTGGTGCCCGAATGGCCACGCGCATGTTGCTCAATAATGGTCATCAACGTATTGGTTATCTTTCTTCCAGCCACGGCATTGAAGATGATGCCATGCGCAAAGCAGGCTGGATGAGTGCGTTGAAAGAGCAGGATATTATTCCGTCGGAAAGCTGGATTGGCACTGGCACCCCGGACATGCCAGGCGGTGAGGCGGCGATGGTTGAACTGCTGGGGCGCAATCTACACCTTACCGCTGTATTTGCATACAACGACAATATGGCCGCTGGCGCACTGACGGCATTAAAAGATAATGGTATTGCGATTCCGTTACATCTCTCAATCATCGGTTTCGATGATATTCCCATCGCTCGTTACACCGACCCACAATTAACGACCGTGCGTTATCCTATTGCTTCGATGGCAAAATTAGCTACCGAACTGGCCTTACAAGGGGCAGCAGGCAACATTGATCCTCACGCCAGCCACTGTTTTATGCCGACGTTAGTGCGTCGCCATTCTGTCGCAACGCGCCAGAATGCGGCAGCGATCACTAACTCAACAAATCAGTCGATGTAACCGCTTTCAATCTGTGAGTGATTTCACAGTATATTAACAATGCGATAGCTATGATTGCACCGTTCTAACGCTGTAACCTGCATGTAACAGTGAATCATCACTTTCACCGAGGTAATAGCGTCATAACAACAATTAAAGCCGTTTTCTGGAGCGTTACCGGGCATGGAAGAACGAATTTTAAAAAGTGAGCTTCGGCGTTCAGTAACACTTCATTAACTCTACTGCCCCGCCGAGCATTTATCTCAAGCACTACCCTGCATAAGAAAAACCGGAGATACCATGAATAAGAAGGTGTTAACCCTGTCTGCTGTAATGGCCAGTATGTTATTCGGTGCCACTGCACACGCTGCTGATACCCGTATTGGTGTAACAATCTATAAGTACGACGATAACTTTATGTCTGTTGTGCGCAAGGCTATCGAACAAGATGCGAAAGCCGCGCCAGATGTTCAGCTGCTGATGAATGATTCTCAGAATGACCAGTCCAAGCAGAACGATCAGATCGACGTATTGCTGGCGAAAGGGGTGAAGGCACTGGCAATCAACCTGGTTGACCCGGCAGCTGCGGGTACGGTGATTGAGAAAGCGCGTGGGCAAAACGTGCCGGTGGTTTTCTTTAACAAAGAACCGTCTCGTAAGGCGCTGGATAGCTACGATAAAGCCTACTATGTTGGCACTGACTCCAAAGAGTCCGGCATTATTCAGGGCGATTTGATTGCTAAGCATTGGGCGGCAAACCAGGGTTGGGATCTCAACAAAGACGGTCAGATTCAATTCGTACTGCTGAAAGGTGAACCGGGCCATCCGGATGCAGAAGCACGCACCACTTACGTGATTAAAGAGCTGAACGACAAAGGCATCAAAACTGAACAGTTACAGTTAGATACCGCTATGTGGGATACCGCTCAGGCGAAAGATAAGATGGACGCCTGGCTGTCTGGCCCGAACGCCAACAAAATCGAAGTGGTTATCGCCAACAACGATGCGATGGCAATGGGCGCAGTAGAAGCACTGAAAGCACACAACAAGTCCAGCATTCCAGTGTTTGGTGTCGATGCGCTGCCAGAAGCTCTGGCACTGGTGAAATCCGGTGCACTGGCGGGCACCGTATTGAACGACGCTAACAACCAGGCGAAAGCGACTTTTGATCTGGCGAAAAACCTGGCCGATGGCAAAGGTGCGGCTGATGGTACCAACTGGAAAATCGACAACAAAGTGGTCCGCGTACCTTACGTTGGCGTAGATAAAGACAACCTGGCTGAATTCAGCAAGAAATAAGACTGATTGGGCGCAGTCATTTACTGCGCCCTTATTGTATGGCCAACAAGGTAAAATTATATGGTCAGCTCAACGACTCCGTCTTCCGGGGAATACTTGTTGGAAATGAGCGGTATCAACAAGTCTTTTCCGGGTGTTAAGGCACTTGATAACGTTAATTTAAAAGTCCGGCCACATTCTATCCATGCATTAATGGGGGAAAACGGCGCAGGAAAATCAACATTATTAAAATGCCTGTTTGGTATTTATCAAAAAGACTCCGGCACCATTTTGTTCCAGGGTAAAGAGATCGATTTTCATTCTGCCAAAGAAGCACTGGAAAATGGTATTTCGATGGTACACCAGGAATTAAACCTGGTATTACAACGTTCGGTGATGGACAACATGTGGCTGGGGCGATATCCCACCAAAGGCATGTTTGTCGATCAGGACAAAATGTACCGCGAAACCAAAGCGATTTTTGATGAGCTGGATATTGATATCGATCCGCGTGCGCGCGTCGGCACATTATCCGTTTCGCAAATGCAGATGATCGAAATCGCCAAAGCGTTTTCCTATAACGCGAAAATTGTGATTATGGATGAACCGACATCTTCGTTAACTGAAAAAGAGGTCAATCATCTTTTCACTATTATTCGTAAATTAAAAGAGCGCGGTTGCGGTATTGTTTATATCTCGCATAAAATGGAAGAAATCTTCCAGTTATGTGATGAAGTCACCGTATTGCGCGACGGTCAGTGGATCGCTACCGAACCGCTGGCAGGGCTAACGATGGACAAGATCATCGCCATGATGGTTGGACGCTCTCTTAACCAGCGTTTCCCTGACAAAGAAAACAAGCCGGGCGAAGTGATTCTGGAAGTGCGTAATCTGACGTCGCTGCGCCAGCCGTCGATTCGCGATGTCTCGTTTGATCTGCATAAAGGGGAGATCCTCGGTATTGCCGGTCTGGTGGGGGCGAAACGTACCGATATTGTTGAGACGTTATTTGGTATTCGCGAGAAATCGGCTGGCACCATTACGTTGCACGGTAAAAAGATCAATAACCATAACGCTAACGAAGCCATAAACCACGGATTTGCACTGGTAACTGAAGAGCGCCGCTCAACGGGAATTTATGCCTATCTGGATATTGGCTTTAACTCGTTAATTTCCAATATCCGCAACTACAAAAATAAAGTTGGCTTGCTGGATAACTCGCGGATGAAAAGCGATACCCAGTGGGTAATTGATTCGATGCGGGTAAAAACGCCGGGACATCGTACGCAAATTGGTTCACTCTCCGGCGGTAATCAGCAAAAGGTAATTATTGGGCGCTGGCTGCTTACGCAACCAGAAATATTAATGCTCGATGAACCAACGCGCGGTATTGATGTCGGAGCGAAGTTTGAAATTTATCAGTTAATTGCCGAACTGGCGAAGAAAGGCAAGGGGATTATTATTATTTCCTCCGAAATGCCAGAGTTGTTAGGGATAACAGACCGTATTCTGGTCATGAGCAATGGTCTCGTTTCCGGAATTGTCGATACAAAAACAACAACGCAAAACGAAATTCTGCGTCTTGCGTCTTTGCACCTTTAAGATTAGGGGCCTCCCATGAGTGCGTTAAATAAGAAAAGTTTTCTTACTTACCTGAAAGAGGGCGGTATTTACGTCGTTCTTTTAGTTTTGCTGGCGATTATTATTTTCCAGGACCCAACTTTTTTAAGTCTGTTGAACTTAAGTAATATTCTCACCCAGTCATCGGTGCGTATTATTATCGCGCTTGGTGTGGCAGGATTAATTGTCACCCAGGGGACCGACCTTTCTGCGGGACGTCAGGTAGGGCTGGCAGCCGTGGTGGCAGCGACGTTATTGCAGTCCATGGATAACGCTAACAAAGTATTCCCGGAAATGGCGACGATGCCGATTGCGCTGGTAATTCTGATTGTCTGTGCCATTGGCGCGGTGATCGGTTTGATCAACGGCCTGATTATCGCTTATCTCAACGTGACGCCATTCATTACCACGCTCGGCACGATGATTATCGTCTACGGCATCAACTCGCTCTATTACGACTTTGTCGGGGCGTCGCCAATTTCTGGTTTTGACAGTGGTTTCTCTACCTTTGCTCAGGGCTTTGTTGCGCTGGGGAGCTTCCGTCTCTCTTACATCACTTTCTACGCGTTGATTGCGGTGGCATTCGTCTGGGTGTTGTGGAACAAAACCCGTTTCGGTAAGAACATTTTTGCCATTGGCGGTAACCCGGAAGCGGCGAAAGTTTCTGGTGTCAACGTTGGCCTGAACCTGCTGATGATCTACGCGTTGTCTGGTGTGTTCTATGCCTTTGGCGGGATGTTAGAAGCCGGCCGTATCGGCTCTGCCACCAACAACCTCGGCTTTATGTATGAGCTGGATGCTATCGCAGCGTGTGTGGTGGGCGGTGTATCGTTCAGCGGTGGTGTAGGGACGGTGATTGGTGTGGTGACCGGGGTAATTATCTTTACCGTCATCAACTATGGCCTGACGTATATCGGCGTAAACCCATACTGGCAGTACATCATCAAAGGGGCGATTATTATCTTCGCCGTAGCGCTGGATTCACTGAAATACGCGCGTAAGAAATGATGTGAATGTGGGTATTGCCGGATGCGCCGCATCCGGCAATCGGTGCCAAATGCCGGATGCGTCTCTGATTTTACAACGTTACCGGGTGTTCTTTCTCTCCCTTCTTAAACTTCACTTCCCCGAGATCAATACAACCAACCGGGCAAACATGACCACAAAGCAGACAACCCACGCACTTCTCGGTATTACAATGCGGTGTGCGCGTTTTCTCGCTCCATTCCATCGCCTGGTGACCGCCGTCGTAACAGGAAATATAACAGCGTCCACAGCCAACACATTTATCGAGATTGATATGGGGATAGACGATATAGCTACGGTCTAAATCTTCCGCCGGGACAATATTGTGATTCGCCAGACCTACCATCTCCTGCAACGAATCAAATCCCTGATCGGCGAGATAATGCGATAACCCGCTCGCCATATCTTCCACTATCCGATACCCGTACTGCATAATGCCGGTGGTCACCTGTAACGTTGCTGCGCCGAGCAATAAAAACTCCGCAGCATCTTCCCAGGTTTCAATACCGCCGATACCGCTGATCGGGAAATCGCGCAGCTCTGGATGGGTGCGCATTTGCTGAATAAAGCGTAGGGCGATCGGTTTTACCGCTTTACCGGAATATCCGGAAATACTCGATTTACCGTTAACGATCGGCATACCAATTTTCTGATTAAGATCGATATTGGTAATGGATTTAACGGTGTTAATCGCCGCAATGCCATCTGCGCCGCCGCGTTTTGCCGCTAGCGCCACTTCGCACATATCACCGATATTTGGCGTCATCTTCGCCAGCATCGGCAGCTTAGAACCGCGTTTCACCGCCCGACAATATTTTTCTACCAGTTCCGGGCTTTGCCCGACATCACTACCCATCGCATGAGAAGTCATTTGCGGACAGGAGAAGTTACACTCGATCATATCGGCGCCAGCTTCTTGCACTAGCCGCGCCAGATCCTCCCACTGCTGTTCATTTTCGCCCATGATCGAAGCTATCAATACTTTGTCCGGATAATCTTCTTTCAGCCGACGCAGGGCGGCCAGATTCTCCTCCAGAGGATGTTCGGCAATCTGCTCCATATTTTTGAAGCCGATAAAACCGGTATCTTCTTTCACCAGATGATCAAAACGTGGTGAGACTTCGTTGGCGATAAAAAAGCCGATCGTTTTAAATACCACGCCACCCCAGCCCGTGTCGTAGGCTTTGGCGCACATCTCATAGCAGTTGCCTACCGGCGAAGAAGAGAGGCAGAACGGGTTGGGAAACTTCACGCCGCAAAAGGTAATCGAAAGATCTTTCGTTAACATGAGCAAGCTCCCTCTAAATAGTGATGAATCGCCTCGGCGGCTTCTTTCCCGGTTTTCACGGCATAAACCACGGTTTTGTCACCCTCAACAATATCGCCAGCAGCAAAGACTTGCGGGTCGCGGGTCTGGTAATTTTGTGTTTTGATGGTGTTACGCTGCGGCTCTAACTCCGCAAAGGCATCCAGTCTGGCATGCTGACCGACGGCGAGAATAATTTTATCTGCCGCCATCGTCAGTTCGCCCGGTAAGCGTACATGCTTAAACGTGACTTTATTGCCTTCCACGGCCACTGGTGTGAATCCATCGATGATCGAAACGCCCAACTCCCGGGCGCTGGCAAACTCTTTTTCGCTTGCCGGAAACTCATCTAACTCTTCACGTGCTACGCAGGTTACCGCCTGACAGCCGAGAACTTTCAGCGTGCTGGCAACGTCCATCGCGACATCACCGCCGCCGATAATTAATGCGCTTTGTGGAATGCTGATATCGCCCTGCGCCTGCCGTGCACGTTGCAAGAAGTCGACGGCAATCTCAACGTCGCTATGCTCAAACAGCGGTAGCCCGGAACCGCCCGACAACCCTACGGTGACAAGTACTGCGCGGTTTTCCGCTTTCAGTTGCTCCAGGGTGAGTACTTTACCGATTTCGTTATTGCACTTAATGGTCACCCCCATTTTTTCGATACGGGCGATCTCTGCATCCAGCACGGTTTGCGGCAAACGAAATTGCGGAATACCGTTACACAGCCAGCCACCGGGTTGCGCTTCTTTTTCATAAATAGTGACGTCGTACCCCATATTTGTCAGCGTCACGCTGGCCTGCAATCCAGCAGGACCTGCGCCAATAATGGCGACTTTGCCGAGCGTTTTAGTACCAGGCTGATAAATTTCCATCCCGGTTTGTTGTTCAAAATCAGTGATAAAACGCTGTAAGCGACCGATATCAATGGGATCATCAACACCGGCACGGGTACAACCGCTTTGACATAATTTCTCCGTCGGGCACACTCTGGCACAAACGGCACCGAGGGCATTATTTTCGCGAATTGTCTCGGCAGCGCCTTTAAAATTACGAAAGTAGATTGAGCGTATAAATTTCCCCGGATCGGTTTGTGCCGGGCAAGCCTGACTACAGGGCGCGTCGTGACATAATAAACAGCGAGAGGCTTCTTTAATCGCCAGTAAAGGCGTAAAAGCCGGAGTGAGTTCATCCAGATAATTTTGTTGCGGCATGTGATCTTCCTTAATGCTATGAGTAATTAAGGCGAACGCTAAATATACTCGTCATACTTCAAGTTGCATGTGCTGCGTCTGCGTTAGCTCACCCCAGTCACTTGTCGCCTTCCTGCAACTCGAATTATTTAGAGCATAAATATTGCTTGCTGATATTAAGGCTAAGCGTGTGGGGAAATTTAAACTGTGAAAGCATTCACAAATAGCTGCGGTTCAGAATGTTATATCCGCAGCTTATTGACTGAAGTAATAATTATTCTCAATAATTAACAGGGGAGGGACAATATTAACGATAGAAAATAAGATAAATAATCATACCAATAGATAAAATTCCGAAGCCACTATATGCCACTATATAAGCAAAGAAAAGTCCGGGATTTTTTGCTCGCCAGACATACACCGGTTCCGCTGCATTTTTAACCCGTTTATCAATCGCGCCTGCACGCCAGCCTTTCCATGCTTCGCGAAAACAAAATATCGGGATAAGGAAAAAAACGGCAACCACAAAAAACTGCTGTACATCCATAACTACTTTCCTTGTTTCTTCTGTAATTCAAGTAACTGTTCGGGCGTGACGGCGGGATACCCCTGTGCATCTTCCGGCACCTGGTGCATAGCCGGAATAGGCACAAGCGGCCCTAAAAAACGTGGTTCACGTTTAAAAATATAAAGGTCGGCCAGCGCACCGAAACGGGCGGCAAATTCGCGAATACGTACTGACAGCATATCTTTCGGCGACGGTACGGCATAACACTGGGCCTGAATCCCCATATGTAGCGCTATAAATAATGCCCGCTCACAGTGGAAACGTTGGGTGATAATAATGAAATCATTAGTATCAAAAACTTTGCGTGTACGCACGATGGAATCCAGCGTACGAAAACCTGCGTAATCGAGGACAATATCTGATGGGTCGACACCTGCGGCGATTAAATCTTTGCGCATGGTCTTTGGCTCATTATAACTTTGCAAAGCATTATCGCCGCTCAGTAATAGATAATTTACCTTGCCGCTGTTATAGGCATTAATCGCTCCTTGAATACGGTAGCGATAATACTGATTAATTACGCCAGTACGATAATATTTTGCTGTGCCGAGCACCACGCCGACCTGGCGGTAGGGGAGATCCTGCAATTCGTCGTAGATATAAGGCGCGGTTTTCCAGCTCATCCAGCGATCGAGGCCGAGCACAGTCAACAGCAGCAAGCCGATCAGGACTAACAGGCTGTAGAACACGCGCTTTAACATGCAGGAGACTCGATCTAAGGAAAATTTCCATCAGGCTACTTTACCCGCTGGTTTTGCGCAAGAAACGGCAAACTGTTTGCCGGGATTTTCGACACCGGGAGAGAGCAGGCAAGTATGATGCGACGTTTATCAGTGTGTCAGACCTGAAGGCGGCCGGATAAGGCGTTCACGCCACATCCGGCACCAGTCTTAAGCGAGATGCACGCGGTCGATATTGTGACAACCGAGAGCTTTCAGCGTTGCGGAGGTTGCATCCCACTGAATCAACGGCGCATCGGCTTTTTCTGCCAGAACCGCGCGCTGGATATCCGGGTAATCATAACCCTTGAGATTCAACAAAATTAACGCCCCCTGCAACGGTGGTAGAGTCGGGTTAAATGCGGCGTTTTCAGCGTAGCTGCCGCTGAAAATACGACCGTCTTTACATTCCAGCGCGACACCGCTTGGCGACTTACTGTAAGGCATGTGTGAACGATTTGCCGCTGCAATCGCCGCCTGAGAAAGCGCATCACCAGTCAGCGCATAGCCGTGATCCTGCTCGTCCATCAGCAGCGTTTTAATCTCCAGATCCTTCGGCCCAAAGGCATCCGGCAGATAGTCACGCAGCGCGTGTGCCTCGCGGCCCGGCAGATGAATACGCAGATCCAGACCGCTGTTCAGTTCATTCATAAACTGACGGCAGTGACCACAAGGCGTGTAGTTAACGGTGATGGCTGCGAGCGCTTTTTCACCACTCAACCAGGCGTGGCTGATCGCGCTTTGTTCGGCATGAACGGTTTGCTGCATTGTCGCACCAATAAATTCCATATTGGCACCGAAATACCAGGTTCCGCTCACACCGCGCGCAATTGCGCCAACATTAAAATTCGACAATGGCGTACGCGCACAGGCCGCCGCCAGCGGGAGTAGTGCGAATGCCAGCGCGTCTTCGTCCAGCCCCGTTGCGCTCTTCAGCGATGAGACTTGCTCCCCGGTCAACAAAGCGGGGAAGTACTTGTCTGCCAGAATAGGTTCCAGTGCAGATTGCAAGTTATCCGCAAGTTGGGCAAAAGCGGTTTGAAAACGTGGATGCATGGCGTTGCCTCATAATCATGTAATGGGATAACAGTTTACGAACCCGTTATGGCTTTATATGTGATCTGAATCTCATTAATTGTGCAACGAATGAAACTTACATCAAAAATGCGCGACGCATCGCAAATTTTAGCCCATTACTGCCAGAATAATCGGGAAAAGGAACGGTGCGATCAGCGAAGTAATAATCCCGCATAACACCAGCGCCAGCGAACTAAATGCACCTTCCTGATAATCCAGCTCAGCACAGCGTGCCGTACCGAGGGCGTGCGAGGCTGTCCCCATCGCCAGACCGCGCGCTGCTTTGGTGCGAATACGCATCGCATTAAGTAACGTATGACCAAACACTGCGCCCAGAATACCGACGAAAATCACGCAAACTGCGCTGATTGCCGGAATACCACCAATACTGCCGCCAACCGCCATTGCAATAGGCGTGGTGACTGATTTCGGCAGGATTGACGCGGCGATTTCCGGTGAAGCGCCCATCAACAATGCCACGGAAGTCCCCGTCACCATCGCAACCACGCTGCCGATAAAACAGATGGTGATGATCGATTTCCAGCGCGCGCGGATCTGGTGCAGCTGCTCATATAAAGGATAGGCCAGTGCGACAACCGCCGGTTGCAGCAGATCGTTTAGCACTTCGCTACCTTTAAAGTAGCTGTCGTAAGAGATGCCGGTCAGCATTAAAAAAGGAATGATCACCACCATTGCAACCAGCAATGGGTTAAGCAAGGGAAACTTATACCGCGCCGCCAGTTTGCGGGCGGCAAAAAAGACAATTAACGTTAGCGGCAATGACCACCAGATATTTGCCATCATTCTTCTGATCCTTTCTGACCTACGACTTTACGTTCACCGTGCACCAGTTGCGAACTCCAGCTCACCACCAGAAAAACCACCAGCGTACTGACTGCACAGGAAACCACTACCGGACCAAACTGTGCGCGGAGCAAATCAAAATATTGCATGACGCCTACGCCAATCGGCACAAACAATAGCGCCATATAGCGAATCAGTACGTAGCATCCCGGATTGACCCACTTTGCAGGAAGAATTTGCAAGGCCAGCAGGACAAACAAGATCAGCATCCCGATGATGCTGCCCGGAATGGTTACCGGTAGCAGGGAAGCAATGAAAATGCCTGCATACAGGCAGGCATAAATCAGGATAAAAGCGCGTAAATATTGCCAGATAATGTTCAGTGTCTTACTCATAATCAACACCCCAGATGAGATGGATTCATCATACAATTAATTCGTAAAACGTGCTACCGATCACATTAAGAATTCTCAGCATAGTTGAATTACAGGGAAGTAACATCGGGCGAGTGCCCAGTTCAGCACACTAATTCTGCTGTAAAAAGTGCAGAAACTGACTTAAAGCATAAGAAGGCGTTTCGTTATTACGCCAAAACACACCGACGCTGCCTTTCTGTTCAATCTTTGGCAGGTTGAGGATCACCAGTTGCCCCTGGCTGGCATAACGTTGCGCCAGGCGTAATGACAAAATAGAGATCATATTGCTGCTTTGTAACAGGTTGGTACTGACGTTCATCGACGCCGACTCAATCGTGTTTTCTGGCAGCATCACGCCGTGGTCTACCAGCGCATTATCAATGCTGATGCGGATGGGGGTACCTGTCGGCCAGACTATCCACCGCCAGTTAGCAAGATCATTCCAGCTGAGGGTGGCGTATTTCGCCAGTGGATGCTCAGGACGGGCGACAAAGCATACCGGCTCGGTGTAGAGCACGCGATAATTCAGCGGCAGCTGCAACGCGCGACCGCCAATTCGCCCAACCACCACATCGATAGAACCTGCCAACAGATCTTGCAGCAATGGGGTCATCACCTTCTCTTCGATATTCAGGTGTAGAGTTGGCATCTCCTTGAGCAAATGCAAAATCGCCTGGGATACGCAGTCAGTGGCGACGGGAGAACAGCCAATTTTCAGACTGCCGACCAGTCCACCTTGTTTAAAGCGAGCCAGTTCATATTGCGATCTTTCCATGTCATTGATTAACCGTTGGGCATGTTGCAATAACAATTTGCCGCCTTCAGTAGGACGAAGTCCTTTGCTGTGCCGCTCAAAAAGTGTGAGTTCGATCTCATCTTCGAGTTGTGACAACCATTTCGACAGCGCAGGCTGGGTGATATTCATCATCCGCGCGACATGGGTCAGATTGCCCTGTTCACCCAGCGCCACCAGCATTTGCAGGTGATGTAGTTTTAGTTTTTGCGCCCAGTTCGCCATTTGCCATAACCTCCAGGTTATCTCTCTGTCCGAAATGCCATTGTACATCTCATCTCTTTAATTACATTATCGCAACATACATAAAACAAAAGAAACATCTACCTTACCTGCACTGAGGCATTTACTATGACTCAACGACGTGATTTACAAGCACTGATCGATGCTGCTCCGGTCGGCAAGATGCAGTGGCGCGTTATCATCTGCTGTTTTCTGGTGGTAATGCTCGATGGTTTTGACACCGCGGCTATCGGATTTATCGCCCCTGATATTCGCACTCACTGGCAACTCACCGCAGGCGATCTCGCCCCGCTTTTTGGCGCGGGTCTGCTGGGATTAACCGCAGGCGCACTGCTTTGTGGCCCGTTGTCCGATCGCTTTGGTCGCAAGCGGGTGATTGAGCTGTGCGTCTTTTTGTTTGGCGCGTTAAGCCTCGCCTCGGCTTTCTCACCGGATCTGCAAACGCTGGTCTTCCTGCGCTTTCTCACCGGCCTGGGTCTGGGCGGCGCGATGCCGAACACCATCACCATGACCTCGGAATATCTGCCTGCCCGCCGCCGAGGCGCGCTGGTGACGCTGATGTTTTGCGGCTTTACGCTGGGTTCGGCGTTTGGCGGGATTGTCAGCGCACAGCTGGTGCCGGTGATTGGCTGGCACGGCATTCTGGTGTTGGGTGGCGTGTTACCGCTGATGCTGTTTGTCGCACTGCTGGTAGTTCTGCCGGAATCGCCACGCTGGCAGGTGCGCCGCCAGCTACCGCAGGCGGTGATTGCGAAAACCGTCAGCGCCATCACCCGCGAGCGTTATGTCGATACCCACTTTTATCTCATTGAATCAGCCTCCGTTACAAAAGGCAGCATTCGTCAACTGTTTATGGGACGTCAGTTACCCATCACGTTGATGTTGTGGGTAGTGTTCTTTATGAGCCTGCTGATTATTTACCTGCTCTCAAGCTGGATGCCGACGCTACTGAACCATCGCGGCATCGACCTGCAACACGCGTCCTGGGTCACCGCCGCGTTCCAGATTGGTGGTACGTTAGGCGCGCTGGCGCTGGGCGTGCTGATGGATAAGTTCAATCCTTTCCGCGTGCTGGCGCTGAGCTATGCCGTAGGCGCTGTATGCATCGTGATGATTGGCTTAAGCCAGGATGGATTATGGCTGATGGCGCTGGCGATTTTCGGCACCGGCATTGGCATTAGCGGATCTCAGGTGGGGTTGAACGCGTTGACCGCAACGCTCTACCCAACGCAAAGCCGCGCCACGGGCGTGAGCTGGTCAAACGCCGTAGGCCGCTGCGGCGCGATTGTCGGCTCGCTTTCTGGCGGCCTGATGATGGCGATGAATTTCTCTTTCGACACCCTGTTTTTCATTATCGCTGTGCCCGCGGCGATCAGTGCGGTGATGTTAAGCCTGCTGATCACCGTGGTTCGCCAGTCGACCTCTGTCCCTGACTCACTGCCTCGCGCAGGCATTGTGAACGAATAAGGAGCATCCTAATGACTGATAACAATCAAAAAAGCCGCGAGCAATTTTATCAGCATATTTCCGGGCAAAACCTGACCCCGCTGTGGGAGTCACTGCACCACCTGGTGCCGAAAACGCCCAACGCCAACTGTGCGCCAGCGTACTGGAATTATCAGGAGATCCGCCCGCTGCTGCTGGAGAGCGGCAGCCTGATTGGCGCGAAAGAAGCTGTGCGTCGTGTGCTGGTACTGGAAAACCCGGCGCTGCGCGGGCAGTCTTCCATCACCGCGACTTTGTATGCTGGTTTGCAACTGATCATGCCGGGCGAAGTGGCACCGAGTCATCGTCATAACCAATCGGCGCTGCGTTTTATTGTTGAAGGCAAAGGGGCATTTACCGCCGTTGATGGCGAACGCACGCCAATGAATGAGGGCGATTTTATCCTGACCCCACAATGGCGCTGGCACGATCACGGTAACCCTGGCGACGAACCGGTTATCTGGCTCGATGGGCTGGATCTGCCATTAGTGAACACTCTGGGCTGCGGTTTTGCCGAAGATTACCCGGAAGAGCAACAACCGGTAACGCGTAAAGAGGGCGATTATCTGCCACGTTACGCTGCCAATATGTTGCCGCTGCGCCATCAGACCGGGAACTCCTCACCCATCTTTAACTACCGTTATGACCGTAGCCGCGAAGTGCTGCACGATTTAACCCGCCTGGGCGATGCCGATGAGTGGGATGGCTACAAAATGCGCTACGTCAACCCGGTCACCGGCGGCTATCCGATGCCGTCGATGGGCGCTTTCCTGCAACTGCTGCCGAAAGGGTTCGCCTCACGCGTGGCGCGTACTACTGACAGCACCATCTATCACGTGGTGGAAGGCGACGGGCAGGTCACTATCGGCAATGAAACCTTCAGCTTTAGTGCAAAAGATCTCTTTGTGGTGCCGACCTGGCACGGCGTGTCGTTCCAGACCACGCAAGATACCGTTTTATTCAGTTTTTCGGACAGACCGGTACAAGAAGCCCTGGGGCTGTTCCGCGAAGCGCGTTATTAATTTGGGAGAGAGAAAATGACTCAATATGTATTCGAACCACAAGCGCCCGTTACCGTACCGGTTGTTGGCGGTGATGAACAATTCCCCGTGCGCCGCGTTTACTGCGTCGGGCGTAACTATGCCGCCCACGCCCGCGAAATGGGCTTTGATCCGGATCGTGAACCCCCCTTCTTCTTCTGCAAACCAGCAGATGCCGTTGTTCCGGTCGCCGCTGGCGAAACGCTGGCGCTGCCGTATCCGGCGCAGACCGATAACTATCATTACGAAATTGAACTGGTGGTGGCGATTGGTAAAAAGGGCAGCGATATCCCACTGGAAAAGGCCCATGAATATGTCTGGGGTTATGCCACAGGCCTTGATATGACGCGCCGGGACCGTCAAATGGAAATGCGTCAGATGGGCCGCCCGTGGGAAATCGGCAAAGCATTTGATCTCTCGGCCCCCATCGCACCGCTGCACAAAGCCAGCGAAACCGGCGGTATTGATAACGCACCAATCTGGTTACAGGTAAACGGTGAAGATCACCAGCGCAGCGATATTCGTCATCTCATCTGGTCAGTGAATGAAACCATCAGCTACCTGTCAGGCTTCTTTGAACTGCAACCGGGCGATCTGATCTTCACTGGTACGCCAGAAGGGGTGGGCCCGGTAGTGAAAGGTGATGTGATCACGGGCAACGTCGAGGGCTTAACCCCTATCGCGGTGAAGATTGTCTGAGGTGCATGATGAAGCTGTACAGTTTTTTTAATAGTTCAGCATCGTACCGGGTACGCATTGCGCTGGCGCTGAAAGGCATTAATTACCAGACCGAAGGGGTGAATATCCGTATTGGTCAGCAAAATGAACTGGCCTATCGGCGGATGAATCCTGTCGGGCTGGTGCCGACGCTGCTGACTGACGAGGGCGAGTCACTCGGTCAGTCGCTGGCGATTATTGACTGGCTGGATCGTCACTACCCGCAAGTTCCGCTGGTGCCGCAGGAAGAACCGGCCCGCAACAAGGTGCTGGAAATTGTCTATGCCATCGCTTGTGATATTCATCCATTGAATAACCTGCGCGTGCTGCGCTACCTGACCGAAGAGCTGAACGTCAGTGAAGAAGAGAAAAAACGCTGGTATGCGCACTGGATCCAGCAAGGGTTAAGCGCGGTGGAACAGCTACTGCGCCAGAGCCAGTCGGGGCAATTTTGTGTGGGTGAGACGCCGACGCTGGCAGACTGCTGCCTTGTTCCGCAGTGGGCGAACGCGCTACGTATGAACTGCGATCTGAGTGGATATCCGCGCTGCAAAGCGGTGTACGACGCCTGCACACAACTGCCAGCGTTCATTGCCGCAGCGCCAGAAAATCAACAAGATAAAATTTCAGCCTGACCAGGAGAACCATAATGACTAAAGTGACACGCGCAGTAATTGTGGGAGGCGGGATCGGCGGTGCGGCAACTGCGCTGTCACTGGCCCGCCAGGGGATCAAAGTGGTGCTGCTGGAAAAGGCGCATGAGATCGGTGAGATCGGCGCAGGCATCCAGTTGGGGCCAAACGCGTTTTCGGCGTTGGATAGTCTTGGTGTTGGCGAAATCGCCCGCCAGCGCGCGGTGTTTACCGATCACATCACCATGATGGATGCGGTGAACGCCGAAGAAGTGGTGCGTATTGAAACCGGGCAGGCCTTTCGTGACCATTTCGGCGGCCCTTACGCGGTGATCCATCGCGTTGATATTCATGCCTCGGTATGGGAAGCGGTACTGACGCATCCGGACGTGGAGTATCACACCTCCACAAACGTCGTTGATATTCGCGAGACGCCGGACGATGTCACCGTTTTCGACGATCGAGGTAATAGCTGGAGCGGCGATATTTTGATTGGCTGTGATGGCGTGAAGTCAGTGGTGCGCCAGAGCTTATTAGGCGATGCGCCGCGCGTCACCGGTCATGTGGTCTACCGTGCGGTTATCGATTGTGCGGATATGCCGGAAGATTTACGTATTAATGCGCCGGTATTGTGGGCGGGTCCGCACTGTCACCTGGTGCATTATCCTTTGCGCGGCGGCAAGCAGTATAACCTGGTGGTGACATTCCACAGTCGCCACCAGGAAGAGTGGGGCGTGAAGGATGGCAGTAAAGAGGAAGTGCTCTCTTACTTTGAAGGGATTCACCCCCGTCCGCGCCAGATGCTGGATAAACCGACTTCATGGCGACGCTGGTCAACCGCTGACCGTGAACCGGTGGCGAAGTGGGGAACGAAGCGCATAACGCTTGTGGGCGATGCGGCTCATCCGGTGGCGCAATATATGGCACAAGGTGCCTGTATGGCGCTGGAAGATGCAGTAACGCTGGGTAAGGCGCTGGCGCAGTGTGAGGGTGATGCGGCGCAAGCTTTTGCGCTGTATGAGTCGGTACGTATTCCGCGTACCGCGCGCATCGTCTGGTCGACCCGTGAAATGGGGCGGGTTTATCACGCCGCAGGGGTAGAACGTCAGGTACGTAATCTGCTGTGGAAAGGGAAATCGCAGGCAGAGTTTTATCGCGGCATGGAGTGGCTGTACGGCTGGAAAGAAGATAACTGTCTGCAACCACGCTGAGTACTTCTTACCCAATCAGGTGCACGGACGGTCCCCTCGCCCCTTTGGGGAGAGGGTTAGGGTGAGGGGAAAAATCTTGCCCGAATTAATCAGTAAGTCAGTTTGTCTGCAAACACCAGAGGCGCTAACATAGCGCCTCATTTTTTTGCGGGTGATGATATGCGTGTGTTACTGGCACCGATGGAGGGTGTACTCGACTCTCTGGTGCGTGAATTGCTGACCGAAGTTAACGACTACGATCTGTGCATCACCGAGTTTGTCCGCGTGGTGGATCAACTGCTGCCGGTAAAAGTTTTTCATCGCATTTGCCCGGAGCTACAAAACGCCAGCCGAACGCCATCCGGTACGCTGGTGCGCGTGCAATTGCTGGGGCAGTTCCCACAATGGCTGGCAGAGAACGCCGCCCGTGCGGTGGAGTTAGGTTCCTGGGGTGTGGATCTTAATTGCGGCTGTCCGTCGAAAACGGTTAACGGTAGCGGCGGCGGGGCGACACTACTCAAAGATCCTGAACTCATCTACCAGGGTGCAAAAGCGATGCGTGAAGTTGTACCGGCGCATTTGCCCGTCAGTGTGAAAGTGCGTCTGGGCTGGGACAGCGGTGAGAAGAAATTTGAAATCGCCGATGCGGTTCAACAGGCTGGCGCTACGGAGTTGGTGGTGCATGGGCGGACAAAAGAGCAGGGGTACCGCGCGGAGCATATTGACTGGCAGGCGATTGGCGAGATTCGCCAACGGCTGAATATTCCGGTGATTGCCAACGGTGAAATCTGGGACTGGCAGAGCGCGCAACAGTGTATGGCGATCAGCGGCTGTGACGCGGTGATGATTGGTCGCGGAGCGTTCAATATTCCCAATCTGAGCCGAGTGGTAAAATATAACGAACCGCGAATGCCGTGGCCGGAGGTGGTTGCTTTGCTACAAAAATATACCCGTCTGGAAAAGCAGGGCGATACTGGGTTATATCACGTTGCGCGGATTAAACAGTGGTTGAGTTATTTGCGTAAAGAATACGATGAAGCAACGGAATTATTTCAGCATGTTCGGGTGTTGAATAATTCCCTTGATATTGCAAGGGCTATTCAGACCATTGATATCGAGAAACTCTAAGAAACCATAGTGATGTTTTTTGACAATGTGTTAGCTCTTTATCAATAGGCCGCACGGTTGTTTGGTGGCGTCAAAATCGCCGAGGCGTTCCCTGAAGGCCGGGGCAGCCCACATGGATGTGGGCTGAGGGCGCGTTTTACAGGGATGTTACCTCGCGCCCGACCCGGTAGCCGTAAGGGATAAGCCGAGGGCACCGCGCAGCGGCGATTTTGTTCGCCAGAGCCCGGGGGTGCAGGGGGCGGCGGCGACTGGTCGCCCCCTGCGCGCTCCTTGCGCTAGTGATTATATGAAGCAATGCACATGACAGGAGCGCAACAGGATGAGAGACTGAAATATTCTCGTTATTTTCGGATCTGATGACGTTAATTAATTTTAAAATATCATCTTAAATACGCCAGTCACCACCAGTAGTCCAATCAGGAAAATAATCAATACAGCCCAGAGTATAATTTTCATTGGCGTTCCTTTATTTGTGAGTGTCGAATAAGTATAGGAAAAAACGAAGCCCTTTGCCGTTACTCATAAGTGATTAAGATAAATCGGAGAATATCATTCACTTACTGTATATTTTTCTGAATATGTCGTTTTATTGCCACTGATGTATTGCCACGCGAAACTAAAAAATATATTGCATCACACGGTAATCTCCGCGCACCTTTTCTTACCTGACTATTCCTCCATGAATCGTGATTCCTTTTACCCAGCCATCGCCTGTTTTCCTCTGTTACTGATGCTGGCCGGGTGTGCGCCTATGCATGAAACCCGCCAGGCGTTAAGCCAGCAAACACCCGCTGCGCAAGTTGACACCGCATTACCTACGGCGCTGAAAAATGGTTGGCCAGACAGCCAATGGTGGCTGGAGTATCACGATAATCAACTCACTTCATTAATTAACTATGCACTGCAGAACGCACCGGATATGCAGGTGGCTGAACAGCGCATTCAGCTGGCTGAAGCCCAGGCGAAGGCAGTTGCCACTCAGGATGGCCCTCAGATCGATTTTTCTGCGGATATGGAGCGGCAAAAAATGTCGGCAGAAGGGCTAATGGGGCCGTTTGCTCTGAACGATCCTGCCGCAGGTACGACCGGTCCGTGGTACACCAACGGTACTTTTGGCTTAACGGCGGGCTGGCATCTCGATATCTGGGGAAAGAATCGGGCGGAGGTAACTGCTCGCCTGGGTACGGTTAAAGCACGAGCGGCGGAACGCGAGCAAACCCGCCAATTGCTGGCTGGCAGCGTTGCCCGCCTTTACTGGGAGTGGCAAACCCAGGCAGCGTTAAACACTGTTTTGCAGCAAATCGAAAAAGAGCAGAACACCATTATCGCGACCGATCGCCAGCTATATCAGAACGGGATTACTTCTTCAGTTGAAGGTGTGGAAACCGATATTAATGCCAGCAAGACCCGGCAGCAGCTCAACGATGTCGTGGGAAAAATGAAAATTATTGAGGCACGGTTAAGCGCACTTACAAATCACCAGATAAAGTCATTGAAGCTTAAACCGGTTGAGTTGCCGAAAGTGGCAAGTCAGCTTCCTGATGAACTGGGGTATTCATTGCTGGCACGGCGGGCAGATTTGCAGGCAGCGCATTGGTACGTTGAGTCATCGTTAAGCACCATTGATGCGGCAAAAGCGGCATTTTACCCTGACATCAACCTGATGGCCTTCCTGCAACAGGATGCGTTGCACTTAAGCGATTTGTTCCGTCATTCCGCGCAGCAAATGGGCGTTACGGCAGGCCTGACGCTACCCATTTTCGATAGTGGTCGTCTTAACGCCAACCTCGATATTGCAAAAGCCGAAAGCAACTTGTCTATCGCCAGCTACAACAAAGCGGTGGTTGAAGCGGTGAATGACGTGGCGCGGGCAGCCAGTCAGGTTCAGACGCTGGCGGAGAAAAACCAGCATCAGGCGCAAATTGAGCGCGATGCCTTGCGTGTGGTAGGTCTTGCGCAGGCCCGCTTTAACGCGGGTATCATTGCTGGTTCCCGCGTCAGCGAAGCCAGGATCCCGGCGCTGCGTGAGCGGGCCAATGGCCTGTTATTGCAAGGGCAGTGGCTGGATGCCTCCATTCAACTCACTGGTGCGTTGGGCGGGGGGTACAAACGCTGATGATATACGCCTTCTATACTTAACGTTTATTCAGCGTTAAGTGGAGAACTCGATGGTACAGGTCGCGATTATTACCGCTTCCGATTCGGGGATCGGCAAAGAGTGCGCGTTATTACTGGCGCAGCAGGGTTTTGATATTGGTATTACCTGGCACTCAGATGAAGAAGGGGCAAAAGATACCGCGCGTGAGGTGGTTAGCCACGGCGTACGTGCGGAGATGGTGCAGCTCGATCTCGGTAAACTGCCAGAGGGGGCACTGGCGCTGGAGAAACTTATTCAACGGCTGGGGCGCATCGATGTACTCGTGAATAATGCGGGCACAATGACCAAAGCGCCGTTTCTTGATATGGCTTTCGATGAGTGGCGCAAGATTTTTACCGTTGATGTTGATGGTGCATTTTTATGCTCGCAAATTGCGGCCCGCCAGATGGTGAAACAAGGGCAGGGCGGTCGCATCATCAACATTACGTCGGTACATGAGCATACGCCGCTGCCGGATGCCAGCGCCTATACAGCTGCTAAACATGCACTCGGTGGGCTAACCAAAGCGATGGCGCTTGAGCTGGTCAGGTATAAGATTTTGGTGAATGCAGTCGCGCCTGGGGCTATCGCCACACCAATGAATGGCATGGATGACGGCGACGTGAAGCCCGACGCGGAGCCTTCGATTCCCCTGCGGCGTTTCGGCGCAACGCATGAGATTGCCAGCCTGGTGGCGTGGTTATGCTCTGAAGGCGCAAATTACACCACCGGGCAGTCGTTAATTGTCGATGGTGGCTTTATGCTGGCGAATCCGCAGTTCAACCCAGAATAGCACAGTGAGGTGCGTGGTTATTTCAATGGGTAATATTTGGTAGGCATGATAAGACGTGCAAGCGTCGCATCAGGCATGGTGCGACGGATGTCGGATGCGGCGCAAACCGCCTTATCCGAGGCAATGGTTTTACGCCTGATCATCCGGCTTTTTCTTCCCGCGCCGTTTCAGCCACCAGCGCACGCCAACCACCAGAACCACGACCAGAATCAACCAGACCCAGTGCTTCAAATGCTGGTCGAGATTGTGCAACCACGGCGCAATCACCTGACCACCAGCATAACCGATAGTGGTAAAAATCAACGCCCAGGCAAATGCGCCGAGAATATTCAGCGGCAGAAAGATTTTCGGCGGCAGCTGGCTGGCACCAATCAGCGTCGGGCCAATGACCCGAAAGCCATACATAAAACGCGTACCAATGACAAACAGATACGGATGGCGCTGGATAAGTTTCTGCGCCCGCTCAATTTTATCCTGATGTTTCGAGAAACGGCGTAATAGCTTGCCGCCAAAGCGCCGCCCGCACAGATAAAGCACCTGGTCGCCAATCATGCCGCCAAGCGCCACAGAAAGTACCACCAGCGGGAACTTTAATAACCCCTGATGTGCCGCAACGCCTCCCAGCAACGTCACGGTTTCACCTTCCGCCAGACTTCCGAGCACCAGCGCAGCATAACCATATTGTGAGATGAGTGTATTGAGATCCATAGGCCCGTCTGTCTCCCTTTGGTTGCTTGTAAGCATACACCCTGTGAATCATTCACGCTGAAAAAGGACGCTCATCAGACGGTGCAAATTCTATGAATGCACAAAAAATAATCACAAGCTGACTTATACTTGAACTGTCAGGTTCATGAACTCACAACAAGGGGGCGGTATGAGCCATGTCTGGGGACTGTTTTCCCATCCCGATCGTGAAATGCAGGTGATTAATCGCGAAAACGAAACGATTTCTCACCATTACACCCACCACGTTTTGCTGATGGCGGCGATTCCGGTGATTTGCGCCTTCATTGGCACCACACAAATTGGCTGGAATTTTGGCGATGGCACCATCCTGAAGTTATCCTGGTTTACCGGACTGGCGCTGGCCGTCTTGTTTTATGGCGTTATGCTGGCTGGGGTCGCGGTGATGGGGCGGGTCATCTGGTGGATGGCGCGCAATTATCCGCAGCGTCCGTCACTTGCGCACTGCATGGTCTTTGCGGGCTACGTTGCAACTCCGCTGTTTTTAAGCGGTCTGGTGGCGCTTTATCCGCTGGTCTGGTTGTGTGCGCTGGTCGGCACGGTGGCGCTGTTTTACACCGGCTACCTGCTTTATCTCGGTATTCCGAGCTTCCTGAATATCAACAAAGAGGAAGGCCTTAGCTTCTCCAGTTCGACGCTGGCGATTGGCGTGCTGGTACTGGAAGTGCTGCTCGCCCTTACCGTTATACTATGGGGCTACGGTTATCGTTTGTTCTAGCAAGTTCTTTTGCGTTGCATTGCTGGCGTAAATGTCAGCAATGCAGCATTTCCTCACGATTCTCCTTTGACGATCGCACTTTTTGCTCGTTATGATGGCGTTGCTAGCCTCAGTAAATCCTTACTCCGGCGGTGCGCAACCTGTGCGCGTGAACCACTATCTGAATGCTCATCATGCCGAAATTTCGAGTTTCTTTATTTAGCCTGGCCCTGATGCTGGCTGTGCCTTTTGCACCGCAGGCCGTTGCGAAAACGGCAGCCGCTACCACCGCTTCACAGCCGGAAATTGCCTCCGGTAGCGCGATGATTGTTGATCTGAATACCAACAAAGTGATCTATTCGAACCACCCGGATTTGGTGCGTCCGATTGCGTCTATCAGTAAATTAATGACCGCGATGGTTGTGCTGGATGCACGATTGCCGCTGGATGAAAAACTGAAAGTGGATATCAGCCAGACGCCGGAGATGAAAGGGGTCTATTCGCGCGTACGACTGAACAGCGAAATCAGCCGTAAAGATATGCTGTTGCTGGCGCTGATGTCTTCAGAAAACCGCGCGGCGGCAAGCCTTGCGCACCATTATCCCGGTGGTTACAAAGCCTTTATTAAGGCGATGAATGCGAAAGCGAAATCGCTCGGAATGAACAACACGCGCTTTGTTGAACCGACCGGATTGTCGGTGCATAACGTTTCAACTGCCCGTGACTTAACCAAACTGCTCATTGCCAGCAAACAATATCCGTTGATTGGTCAGTTAAGTACTACCAGGGAAGATATGGCAACCTTCTCTAACCCGACGTATACGCTGCCGTTCCGCAATACTAACCATCTGGTGTATCGCGATAACTGGAATATTCAGTTAACCAAAACGGGCTTTACCAATGCGGCGGGCCATTGTCTGGTGATGCGTACGGTTATCAATAATAAACCGGTAGCGTTGGTGGTGATGGACGCGTTTGGCAAATATACCCATTTTGCCGATGCCAGCCGCCTGCGTACCTGGATTGAAACCGGTAAAGTGATGCCTGTTCCGGCAGCAGCGTTGAGCTATAAAAAACAAAAAGCCGCCCAGATGGCGGCGGCGGGGCAGACGGCACAGAACGATTAAGGGTAGGCAGGATAAGGCGTTTACGCCGCATCAGGCATTCGGAGCACAATGCCTGATGCGATGCTTGCGCATCTTATCAGGCCTACAAACGTGACGCGTCCGTAGGCAGGATAAGGCGTTCACGCCGCATCCGGCATTCGGTGCACGATGCCTGATGCGATGCTTCTATTTGCATCAGGCATCCAGCCGTATTTACTCCACTTCCTGCCAGTTTTTCCGCTTACTGGTTTTACCGATCCCCGGATTCATGCTGTTGGTCGGATCGTTCTCGCGATAGAACTTCTGCAACGTCTCCGGTGCTTTATACAAATGACCGACGTTATGCTCGGCAGGGTATTGCGCGCCGCGCTGCTGTAGCAGTTCCAGCATCTGTTCTTTCAACGCATGCACATCCACGCCTTTTTTAACGATGTAATCCTGATGGAAGACATAGCACATAAAATGGCCGTAATAGAGCTTGTGCACCAACTGACTGTCGATCTCCGGCGGTAAATGCTCATACCACTCGGTGTCGTTACGCCGCAGAGCGATATCCAGCGCCAGAATGTCTTCGACTTCATCGGAATGCACCGCCTGATAACGAATTGCTGCGCCCGCAGCGGCGAAACGGTGTAAAAACGCTTTGCTGCCTTCCTCCGGCGTACAGACAAAGAAATCGCCCTCGGCCTGTTTGAAATAATCCACCAGCCACGATTTTGCTTCACCGACGCCATCGCCCGCCATTTTTAACAGCAGATGATGTTCATATTTATCGCGCCAGTTTTTCATGCGCGGCGGTAAATGGCTGGGGAACAGGTGACCGAATTTTTGCATCGCACGGTCGGTAAAATGCGGACGGAAGAATTTCACTTTCTCCAGCATCGCATCGGTGCGTCCCTTGAGATTAAAGAAGAACGGCATCTTGTCGGTGCCTAACTTATCAATCATCAGGAAGGTGTCTTTGCCGTATTTTTCCGCAATATCGTAGATATCCCGGTGCATATATTCCCCGGCAACCGGCAGATTTTCGAAATTAGCCAGAATATGACGGCGGATTTCGGTCAGTACTTCCGGCTGGTTGGTGCCGATATAAAACACCTGCTGATTTTTTTCTGCTTCGAAGGTATCAAGACGTACCGCAAAGACGGCCAGTTTACCGGCGCAACCGGAGGATTCAAACAGGCGATCCGGGTCGGCGTTATAACGTGCTGGTGTGTCGGCTTCAATATCACGAACGCGGTGGACATAGTCATAATCGTGGGCGTGACGACCATCGTGGCGCACATCGTCATCTTTGATGCGATCGTCATCCAGCTTGCTAAGGATCTGCTCCGGCGTTTCGCCGAGATCAATCCCCAGATGGTTCACCAGCGTCAGTTTGCCGTCTTCATTTATACGCGCGAATAACGACATTTCGGTATACGCCGGGCCACGCTGTACCAGCGAGCCGCCGGAGTTGTTACAAATACCGCCGATGACTGATGCGCCTATACACGATGATCCAATCACTGAGTGCGGTTCGCGTCCCAGCGGTTTGAGAGCTTTTTCCAGCGAATAGAGTGTGGTGCCAGGATATGCCAGCACCTGTTCGCCCTTGCCGAGAACATGTAGTTTGTCGAGACGCAGGGTGCTGATGATCACGATATCGCGATCATAGTCGTTACCGTTTGGCGTCGAGCCTTCGGTCAGGCCGGTATTAGCGGCTTGCATCAGAATAATTTTGTCGGCGGTGACGCAGGCTTTCAGCACCCGCCACAATTCCAGTAGTGAGCCAGGGAAAACGACAGCCAGCGCGTCGCCCTGACCAGAACGGAAGCCCTTGCGATAGCGGGCCGTTTTTGCGGGATCGGTGAGCAGGTGTGAATGACCGACCAGACGGGCAAGTTCATTCAAAAAGGCTTTATTATCAGTTGTTGTCATGGAAGACATTTTCCACTCCTTGTGGTGGCGAAAAAATATCACAAACTAGCATAGCGCCTTGTATGACAATTCAGCGAGTGAATATTTTGAAAATTCAGACAATAAACTGAGCATTCTTTTTCTCTCTCCATCATGCTTATGGCAAACTACGGTTTTTGCACCATTTTCGCTGCCTCGTCGGGCAACAGAGGAAGAATAATCCATATGAAATGGCTATGTTCAGTAGGTATCGCGGTGAGTCTGGCCCTGCAACCAGCACTGGCGGATGATTTATTCGGTAACCATCCATTAACGCCTGAAGCGCGTGATGCGTTCGTCACCGAACTGCTCAAGAAAATGACAGTTGATGAGAAAATTGGTCAGCTGCGCTTAATCAGCGTCGGCCCGGATAACCCGAAAGAGGCGATCCGCGAGATGATCAAAGACGGGCAGGTTGGAGCGATTTTCAACACCGTAACCCGTCAGGATATCCGCGCCATGCAGGATCAGGTGATGGAACTGAGCCGCCTGAAAATTCCTCTTTTCTTTGCTTACGACGTGCTGCACGGTCAGCGCACGGTGTTCCCGATTAGCCTCGGTCTGGCCTCGTCTTTTAACCTCGATGCGGTGAAAACGGTCGGGCGTGTCTCTGCTTATGAAGCCGCAGATGATGGCCTGAACATGACCTGGGCACCGATGGTCGATGTCTCGCGCGATCCGCGCTGGGGACGTGCTTCCGAAGGTTTTGGGGAAGATACGTATCTCACTTCGATTATGGGTAAGACTATGGTGGAAGCGATGCAGGGTAAAAGCCCGGCAGATCGCTACTCGGTGATGACCAGCGTCAAACACTTTGCCGCTTACGGCGCGGTAGAAGGTGGTAAAGAGTACAACACCGTCGATATGAGTCCGCAGCGCCTGTTTAACGACTATATGCCGCCGTACAAAGCGGGGCTGGATGCAGGCAGCGGCGCGGTGATGGTGGCGCTGAACTCGCTGAACGGCACGCCAGCCACCTCCGACTCTTGGCTGCTGAAAGATGTTCTGCGCGACCAGTGGGGCTTTAAAGGCATCACCGTTTCCGATCACGGCGCAATCAAAGAGCTGATTAAACATGGCACGGCGGCAGACCCGGAAGATGCGGTGCGCGTGGCACTGAAATCCGGCATCAACATGAGTATGAGCGACGAGTATTACTCGAAGTATCTGCCTGGGTTGATCAAATCCGGCAAAGTGACGATGGAAGAGCTGGATGACGCTGCCCGTCATGTACTGAACGTGAAATATGATATGGGGTTGTTTAACGACCCGTACAGCCATCTCGGTCCGAAAGAGTCTGACCCGGTGGATACCAATGCCGAAAGCCGCCTGCACCGCAAAGAAGCGCGTGAAGTGGCACGCGAAAGCCTGGTGTTGCTGAAAAACCGTCTCGAAACGTTACCGCTGAAAAAATCAGCCACCATTGCGGTGGTTGGGCCACTGGCGGACAGCAAACGTGACGTGATGGGCAGCTGGTCCGCAGCCGGTGTTGCCGATCAATCCGTGACCGTACTGACCGGGATTAAAAATGCCGTCGGTGAAAACGGTAAAGTGCTGTACGCCAAAGGGGCGAACGTTACCAGTGACAAAGGCATTATCGATTTCCTGAATCAGTATGAAGAGGCGGTCAAAGTCGATCCGCGTTCGCCCCAAGAGATGATTGATGAAGCGGTGCAAACCGCAAAACAATCTGATGTGGTGGTGGCTGTGGTCGGTGAAGCTCAGGGGATGGCGCACGAGGCTTCCAGCCGTACCGATATTACTATTCCACAAAGCCAACGTGACTTGATTGCGGCGCTGAAAGCCACCGGTAAACCGCTGGTGCTGGTGCTGATGAACGGACGTCCACTGGCGCTGGTGAAAGAAGATCAGCAGGCTGATGCGATTCTGGAAACCTGGTTTGCGGGGACTGAAGGCGGTAATGCGATTGCCGATGTGTTGTTTGGCGATTACAACCCGTCGGGCAAGCTGCCGATGTCCTTCCCGCGTTCTGTCGGGCAGATCCCGGTGTACTACAGCCATCTGAATACCGGTCGGCCGTATAATGCCGACAAGCCGAACAAATACACTTCGCGTTATTTTGATGAAGCTAACGGGGCGCTGTATCCGTTCGGCTATGGTCTGAGCTATACCACCTTCACCGTCTCTGATGTGAAACTTTCTGCGCCGACCATGAAGCGTGACGGCAAAGTGACCGCCAGTGTGCAGGTGACGAACACCGGTAAGCGCGAAGGGGCGACGGTAGTGCAGATGTACTTGCAGGATGTGACCGCTTCCATGAGTCGTCCGGTGAAGCAACTGAAAGGCTTTGAGAAAATCACCCTGAAACCGGGCGAAACTCAGACCGTCAGCTTCCCGATCGATATTGAGGCGCTGAAGTTCTGGAATCAACAGATGAAATATGACGCCGAGCCTGGCAAGTTCAATGTCTTCATCGGCACCGATTCCGCGCGCGTTAAGAAAGGCGAGTTTGAATTGCTGTAATGCTTTAGTCAGGGCGCGACGTCTGCGCCCTTTGCCTGATGCGTTGCGCTTATCAGGCCTTCAGGGGTTTTTAACCTCTTGAATTTTCGCTGTTTGTAGGCTGGATAAGGCGTTTACGCCGCATCCGGCAAGAAACGACGGGCAAAATATGCCCTTTAAGTATTTATCTGATTCTGCAACTGAATCCTTCCGCTCAGGCTAACCCCGCCATTATCAACTATGCTTTTCTCTTAATTCGCTGAAAACAACAGTAAAAGAATGAGGAAAGCATCATGCCACTCTCAAAGCTCTGGGCAGGTTCACTGGTTTTGTTGGCAGCCGTGAGCCTGCCGCTACAGGCGGCTTCCCCCGTTAAAGTCGGTTCGAAAATCGATACCGAAGGCGCGCTACTCGGCAACATTATTTTGCAAGTGCTGGAAAGCCACGGCGTACCGACGGTGAATAAAGTCCAGTTGGGAACCACGCCGGTGGTGCGCGGGGCGATTACTTCCGGTGAACTGGATATCTATCCGGAATATACCGGCAATGGCGCGTTTTTCTTTAAAGATGAAAACGATGCGGCGTGGAAAAATGCCGGGCAAGGCTACGAGAAAGTCAAAAAGCTCGATGCAGAACAAAACAAGTTAATCTGGCTGACGCCTGCGCCTGCAAATAACACCTGGACCATCGCCGTGCGTCAGGATGTTGCAGAGAAAAACAAACTCACTTCGCTTGCCGACCTGAGTCGTTATCTGAAAGACGGTGGC
Organism: Escherichia sp. KS167_9B; assembly: GCF_030295215.1. Classification (NCBI taxonomy): domain Bacteria; kingdom Pseudomonadati; phylum Pseudomonadota; class Gammaproteobacteria; order Enterobacterales; family Enterobacteriaceae; genus Escherichia; species Escherichia sp. KS167_9B. The sequence continues at coordinate 2,558,278 of NZ_AP025754.1, read as the reverse complement.
ACCTTCAAACTGGCGGCCTCAGCAGAGTTTATCGAACGCGCCGATGCCTTACCCGCTTTTGAAAAAGCCTATGGCTTTAAGCTCAGTCAGGATCAGTTGCTGTCACTGGCCGGTGGCGACACTGCGGTGACAATCAAAGCTGCTGCCCAGCAAACATCCGGCGTTAATGCGGCGATGGCTTACGGCACTGACGGCCCGGTCGCGGCGCTGGGGCTGCAAACCTTAAGCGATCCGCAAGGCGTGCAACCTATCTACGCGCCTGCACCAGTGGTGCGTGAATCGGTGTTGAAGGAGTATCCGCAAATGGCACAGTGGCTACAGCCAGTCTTCGCCAGCCTCGATGCAAAAACATTGCAGCAACTGAATGCCAGCATTGCTGTGGAAGGTCTGGATGCCAAAAAAGTGGCTGCCGACTACCTGAAACAAAAAGGGTGGACGAAGTAATTTCCCGTGACTTATTTCCGTATTAATCCTGTTCTGGCGCTGCTGCTGTTGCTGACGGCAATCGCAGCGGCGCTGCCGTTTATCAGTTACGCGCCTAATCGTTTAGTCTCTGGTGAGGGGCGTCATCTCTGGCAGTTGTGGCCGCAAACGATCTGGATGCTGGTGGGCGTATGTTGCGCCTGGCTGACAGCCTGTTTTATTCCCGGTAGAAAAGGCAGCATTTTTGCACTCATCCTGGCGCAACTCGTCTTCGTGTTGCTGGTATGGGGGGCAGGAAAGGCGGCGACACAACTGGCGCAAAATGGCAGTGCGCTGGCGCGTACCAGCCTCGGCAGTGGTTTCTGGCTGGCTGCGGCGCTGGCACTGCTGGCCTGTAGCGATGCCATCCGCCGAATTTCCACGCATCCGCTGTGGCGCTGGTTGTTGCATATGCAGATTGCCATCATTCCGCTGTGGTTGCTGTACTCCGGCACGCTTAACGATCTTTCGCTAATGAAAGAATACGCCAACCGTCAGGATGTGTTTAATGACGCGCTGGCGCAACATCTGACGTTGCTGTTTGGTGCGGTGCTGCCTGCGTTAGTGATTGGTGTGCCGCTGGGCGTCTGGTGCTACTTTTCCACTGCGCGGCAGGGGGCGATTTTTTCTCTGCTGAATGTCATTCAGACCGTGCCTTCGGTGGCGCTCTTTGGCCTGTTGATTGCGCCGCTTGCCGCGCTGGTTACGGCCTTTCCGTGGCTGGGTAAGCTCGGCATAGCAGGAACCGGAATGACACCCGCACTGATTGCGCTGGTGCTCTATGCCTTGCTGCCGCTGGTGCGCGGTGTGGTAGTCGGCTTGAACCAGATCCCGCGCGATGTGCTGGAGAGCGCCAGAGCGATGGGCATGAGCGGGGCGCAGCGATTCCTGCATGTTCAGTTACCGCTGGCGTTACCGGTATTTCTGCGCAGCCTGCGGGTGGTGATGGTGCAAACCGTCGGCATGGCGGTGATTGCGGCGTTAATCGGCGCAGGCGGTTTTGGTGCGCTGGTTTTCCAGGGGCTGCTAAGCAGTGCCATTGATTTAGTGTTGCTGGGGGTGATCCCGGTAATTGTTCTGGCGGTGCTGATCGACGCGCTGTTCGATTTGCTTATCGCACTGCTGAAGGTGAAACGTAATGATTGAATTTAGCCATGTCAGCAAACTGTTCGGCACACAAAAAGCCGTTAACGATCTCAATCTCAATTTTCAGGAGGGGAGTTTTTCGGTGCTGATTGGTACATCAGGCTCCGGTAAATCCACCACTCTGAAAATGATTAACCGCCTGGTGGAGCATGACAGTGGCGTGATCCGCTTTGCCGGAGAAGAAATTCGCTCGCTGCCAGTGCTGGAGTTACGCCGCCGGATGGGCTATGCCATTCAATCTATTGGCCTGTTTCCCCACTGGAGCGTGGCGCAAAACATTGCTACTGTGCCGCAATTACAAAAATGGCCTCGGGCGCGGATCGACGACCGTATTGACGAATTAATGGCGCTACTGGGGCTGGAGCCAAATTTGCGTGAGCGTTATCCGCATCAGCTTTCCGGCGGTCAGCAGCAACGTGTGGGAGTGGCGCGCGCACTGGCTGCCGATCCGCAAGTCTTATTGATGGATGAACCCTTTGGCGCACTGGACCCGGTAACGCGCGGCGCGTTGCAACAAGAGATGACGCGTATTCACCGTTTGTTGGGGCGTACCATTGTGCTGGTCACTCATGATATTGATGAGGCGCTACGGCTGGCAGAACATCTGGTATTGATGGATCACGGTGAAGTGGTGCAGCAGGGCAATCCGCTGACGATGCTGACTCGTCCGGCGAATGATTTCGTCCGCCAGTTTTTTGGGCATAGTGAACTGGGGGTCCGCCTGCTTTCGTTACGTAGCGTGGCGGATTACGTGCGTCGCGAAGAACGGGCAGAAGGTGAGGCACTGGCAGAAGAGATGACGCTACGCGATGCGCTCTCCCTGTTTGTCGCGCGGGGTTGTGAAGTGCTGCCGGTGGTGAACACGCAGGGCGAGCCTTGCGGCACGCTGCATTTTCAGGATCTGCTGGTGGAGGCGTAAGCGTATGAAGATGTTGCGCGATCCGCTGTTCTGGCTCATTGCTTTGTTTGTGGCACTGATTTTCTGGCTGCCTTACAGCCAGCCGCTGTTTTCTGCCTTGTTCCCACAACTGCCACGCCCCGTTTATCAGCAAGAAAGTTTTGCTGCTCTGGCACTGGCTCATTTCTGGCTGGTGGGAATTTCGAGTTTGTTTGCGGTGATCATTGGCACAGGTGCCGGAATTATTGTTACTCGCCCGTGGGGCGCGGAATTTCGCCCACTGGTGGAAACTATTGCCGCCGTTGGGCAGACTTTTCCGCCCGTTGCGGTGCTGGCGATTGCCGTTCCGGTGATTGGGTTTGGTCTGCAACCCGCGATTATCGCCTTGATCCTGTACGGTGTGCTGCCCGTCCTGCAGGCGACACTTGCCGGGCTGGGAGCGATTGATGCCAGCGTGACAGAAGTTGCTAAGGGTATGGGAATGAGCCGTGGACAGCAACTGCGTAAGGTCGAGCTACCGCTGGCGGCTCCGGTGATTCTGGCGGGTGTGCGAACTTCGGTGATTATCAACATTGGTACGGCGACGATCGCCTCAACGGTAGGGGCCAGCACGCTGGGTACGCCCATCATCATCGGGCTTAGCGGATTTAATACCGCGTATGTGATCCAGGGGGCGTTACTGGTGGCACTGGCGGCGATCATCGCAGACCGCCTGTTTGAAAGGCTGGTGCAGGCGCTTAGCCAGCACGCAAAATAAAGGTATAACCTGCGAGCATGACGCCACCAATTCCGCCTAACGCCATAAAAAGGAACAGGGCGATGACCCCAATTTTAGCTATGCGCATAATGCACTCCTTATGTTAACGAAAGGATTGTACAGTAAAGCGCATTTGTTAACGAATCATTAAATGCCGAGTGGGAAAATATCATGGCCTTGTTCCTGCCAACTGGTAAGTTGCTGCTGTTGGGCAGAGGTTCGATTTTCACCGCACCACACCAGCAATGTACGGCCTTCGAACAGTTCAGGGCGTAGTTGATTGAGCGAGTGGGCGAGGACATCAATGCGCCATCCTTGTTGACTGGCAATCCAGCCCTCTAGCCACAGACGGGTGGTATCCTGAATATTCCAGCCAACCACCAGCGCATCTTTACCTTGTTTTTTACGTGCCGAAGCCAGACAAATGGCGATGTAGTTGATCAGTACGCCGTCGAGGATCGCCAGCAGCGCCTGGAGAGTCGGTTGTTGGCACTGAAGTCGTCGGCGCAGAGGAATAAACAGGTGCGTGGTGAGTGTCTGGGCGGGGTAATCCTGACCGCGCTCTTTGATCCACGTTCGCAGGCTATGCAGATTGCCGCTTTGCAGGTAAGTCAGTAATGTTTCTTGCTGATCGCGCCAGCCGTTCTGCACATCAACATTTTCATTACTGAGCAGCATTTTAACTTTGCTGACCTGCACGCCGTTGTCGATCCAGCGTTTGATCTCGCGGATCCGGTCAATATCGGCATCATTGAACAGCCGATGACCGCCGTCTGTCCGTTGCGGTTTCAGCAATCCGTAACGCCTCTGCCACGCGCGTAACGTGACAGGGTTAATATCACAAAGCAACGCCACTTCACCAATTGTGTAAAGCGCCATCGTCTCACCCTTGCTCGCGAGGTCCCAGTTTAACTTTAGACGCAGTTTTGCGAACCAGGTAGTTTTGCCCGTTTTTTGTTCATCTATAGGGTGATTTTATTTTTGCCAGGCGATTTTGAGTGATCGTACTCACGAATTCTCATTTTTCTGCAAGAGTTCAAAGAAAGTTAAACGCAGGCAATGTATGTTACGCGTTTTAAAGGGAAGTGTGGTTTGCGGGTATGTACGATTTTAATCTGGTGTTGCTGCTGCTTCAGCAGATGTGCGTTTTTTTAGTCATTGCGTGGTTAATGAGTAAAACGCCATTATTCATACCGTTAATGCAGGTCACGGTTCGTCTGCCGCATAAATTTCTCTGCTACATCGTCTTTTCCATCTTCTGCATCATGGGCACCTGGTTTGGGCTGCATATTGACGATTCTATTGCCAATACCCGTGCGATAGGCGCGGTAATGGGCGGCTTACTCGGCGGTCCGGTCGTCGGTGGGCTGGTTGGTCTGACCGGCGGGTTACATCGATATTCGATGGGGGGCATGACCGCGCTAAGTTGCATGATCTCGACCATCGTTGAAGGATTGCTCGGCGGCCTGGTACACAGCATCCTGATCCGTCGCGGGCGCACTGATAAAGTCTTTAACCCCATTACCGCCGGTGCCGTCACGTTCGTCGCTGAAATGGTGCAAATGTTGATCATCCTGGCGATCGCCCGACCTTATGAAGATGCGGTGCGTCTGGTGAGTAATATTGCTGCGCCAATGATGGTCACCAATACCGTCGGCGCGGCGCTGTTTATGCGTATATTGCTCGATAAACGCGCGATGTTTGAAAAATACACTTCGGCTTTTTCTGCTACTGCGCTGAAAGTGGCTGCCTCGACGGAAGGCATTTTGCGCCAGGGGTTTAACGAAGTGAACAGCATGAAAGTGGCACAGGTGCTGTATCAGGAGCTGGATATTGGTGCAGTCGCGATTACCGATCGAGAGAAATTGCTGGCCTTTACCGGAATTGGTGACGACCACCATTTACCCGGCAAACCGATTTCTTCGACTTATACCTTAAAAGCGATTGAAACCGGTGAAGTGGTCTACGCCGATGGCAACGAAGTGCCTTACCGTTGCTCGTTGCATCCGCAATGCAAACTGGGTTCGACGCTGGTAATTCCGTTGCGTGGTGAAAATCAGCGGGTGATGGGTACCATCAAATTGTATGAAGCCAAAAACCGTTTATTCAGTTCAATCAACCGCACGCTGGGCGAGGGGATTGCGCAACTGCTTTCGGCGCAGATCCTCGCCGGGCAATATGAGCGGCAAAAAGCGATGCTCACCCAGTCAGAGATCAAACTGCTTCACGCCCAGGTGAACCCCCATTTTCTGTTCAATGCGCTTAACACCATTAAAGCGGTGATCCGACGCGACAGCGAACAGGCCAGTCAGCTGGTGCAGTATCTTTCCACTTTTTTCCGTAAAAACTTAAAGCGGCCTTCGGAGTTTGTTACTCTCGCCGACGAAATTGAACATGTGAACGCTTATCTGCAAATTGAAAAGGCGCGCTTCCAGTCGCGGTTGCAGGTCAGCATTGCTATTCCGCAAGAATTATCCCAGCAGCAATTGCCCGCGTTTACCCTGCAACCGATTGTGGAAAACGCCATTAAACATGGGACATCACAACTGCTGGATACAGGGCGAGTAGCAATCAGCGCCCGACGTGAGGGGCAACATTTGATGCTGGAGATCGAAGACAATGCTGGCTTGTATCAACCGGTAACCAATGCCAGCGGGCTGGGGATGAATCTGGTGGATAAGCGTTTACGTGAACGGTTTGGCGATGACTATGGGATAAGCGTCGCCTGTGAACCTGATAATTACACCCGAATAACGTTACGACTGCCATGGAGGGACGAGGCATGATTAAAGTCTTAATTGTCGATGACGAACCGTTAGCACGGGAGAACCTGCGCGTATTTTTGCAGGAGCAGAGTGATATTGAAATTGTCGGCGAGTGTTCAAACGCTGTAGAAGGGATCGGCGCGGTGCATAAACTGCGCCCGGACGTGCTGTTCCTCGATATCCAGATGCCGCGCATCAGTGGTCTGGAAATGGTGGGAATGCTCGACCCGGAACATCGTCCGTATATCGTTTTTCTCACCGCGTTTGACGAATACGCCATTAAAGCCTTTGAAGAACATGCATTTGATTATCTCCTGAAGCCAATTGATGAAGCGCGGCTGGAGAAAACGCTGGCGCGTTTGCGTCAGGAGCGCAGCAAGCAGGATGTTTCGCTGTTACCGGAAAATCAACAGGCGCTGAAATTTATCCCTTGTACGGGGCATAGTCGGATTTATTTGCTGCAAATGAGAGATGTAGCATTTGTCAGCAGTCGGATGAGCGGTGTCTACGTTACCAGCCACGAAGGGAAAGAAGGTTTTACCGAACTGACTTTGCGCACCCTGGAGAGCCGTACACCACTACTGCGCTGCCATCGTCAGTATCTGGTTAACCTCGCGCATTTACAGGAGATTCGCCTGGAAGATAACGGTCAGGCTGAGTTGATTTTGCGTAATGGTTTAACCGTCCCTGTCAGCCGCCGCTATCTGAAAAGTTTAAAAGAGGCGATTGGCCTGTAAAAGACTGCTAAAATGGCTTTTTGCCTCATCAACACCTGAAGGCCTCATGCTTAGTAATGATATTCTGCGCAGCGTGCGCTACATTTTGAAAGCCAATAATAACGACCTGGTGCGCATTCTGGCGCTGGGTAATGTCGAAGCCACTGCGGAACAGATCGCCGTCTGGCTACGCAAAGAAGACGAAGAAGGGTTTCAGCGTTGTCCGGACATTGTTCTGTCTTCATTCCTGAATGGCCTGATTTATGAAAAACGTGGCAAGGATGAGTCAGCGCCGGCACTGGAGCCGGAACGTCGCATTAATAACAACATCGTGCTGAAAAAATTACGTATCGCGTTTTCGCTGAAAACTGATGATATTCTGGCGATCCTTACCGAACAGCAGTTCCGCGTTTCGATGCCGGAAATTACGGCGATGATGCGTGCACCGGATCATAAAAACTTCCGCGAATGCGGCGATCAATTTTTACGTTATTTTTTGCGTGGACTGGCAGCGCGCCAGCATGTGAAGAAAAGCTAAGACGGGCATGGCGGCCATGCGAAAAACATGGCCGCCGACAGATTATTTCACTTCTTTAAAACCAGCGGCTTTCATCACCAGTTCCATTTGCGCCATAGTGATACCTTTTTTGGCATCTTCAGCAGAAACGTTGATACCTGAAATACCCTGCAGGGCTTTAAAATCAACTTTTTCCATATCGATAGTCACGTTTTCCTGAGCATAAGTATCGGTAAAGGTTAATTTTTCTTCAACGCCAGGGATATTTTTATATTTGGCACTTAACGGCTCAAGTGTCTTGGCAGCATCTTCTTTGGTGGTTGCACCAATGGAGGCAAATTGAATTTTGGTTTCAGAAGATTGCTTAAGAACCTTGTCACCTTTGTAGACATAGGTAATAGCAATTTCAGTACCGTTCAGATTAGCGCTAAATTTCTTCGATTCTTCTTTGTCACCGCAGCCAGCAAGAGAGAAAACCAGAACAGATGCAACAACAAGGGAAAACAGCTTATTGAAAGCCTTCATGTAAAACTCCATTTTATTTAATCAAGGAACTGGTGACCACACCAGGGGCCATATAGGATATGCCTAATACCTTGGCGTGAGCAGTCCGGAACTGGAGTAGAACTCTTTGTAAAAAGCACTATTTGTCCTTGTTACTCAAGCAAGGTTAATAATTGTTCGCAAAGCAAAACGCAGTTATTCATTGCATCTCCCCGTGCCTCGCCTTCTGTATTACGAAATTGTCCCAACACATGTGCCAGCCGATAAAAACCCACCGCAGTGAGGTCATTCGCCAGCAACTCTGCCTGACCAATAGCACTCTGTTCCTGATAGCGCCAGCCGTTATGGAGCAGTTGAATAAGTAACGCCTGGCAGCGCATCAGCAACTGATGAGCGGTAGACGGCACAGGCAAAACGCTGGCAGAAGGTAGCGGTGCCACAGGCGCAGTTTCTGCGTCCAGCGCCCAGGCGAGGGTTTGCGTCATCATTACTCGTGGTTCCAGTGTCAATTGCCCCTCAGCAAAATTGATAAACCCAGAAACCAGACTAACGGGATCTTCTGTTTGTTGTAACAGAGCTGCCATGCGTTCAACAGCAAAGGGCGCACTGGCTGAAGCTGGCAGTGATAACGTCAGCACATTATCTTCACCTTCGCCACTGATTACCTGCGCATTCTGCTTTCAGCGCGGGGAAATCGAAACGTAACAGGGCCTCAACTGCGCTTTGTGGCATTATTGTTTTTTTCGTATTGTTCTTCTCCGGTTCTGCTCCATTCCTTAAACCCCAGTAGCCAAAGGATTTGCTGTTCTGGCGTTAAAGGGATGAAAGACGTTTCCCAGCTTTCCTTTTCAATTAGTGGCAGATCGGTAAATAAGGTTTGCTGTGATGCCTGATATTTCGCGATTTCACTGAATCTGGATATGTCAGTGTGACTGATTAACTCTGTAATTCCAGGTGTGATGTCAGTGACGGAAGGGATGGGAAGTACCGGTAAATCAAATACGGGTATTACATTCTTTTTCTTATTTATTGCCCACGGTGGAGCGACAAGCAGCTCTGGCAACATATCCGCAGTGGCATACTCACATTCTTCAGCGACTGACTGAGGACGACATTCAGATAATATGCCTGCCGCCTTAGCATTAACCCAGGGAATGACGTCGCATACTAACTCTGGCGTGACGGTAACCAGTTTGACAAGCGCGTTGCGCCACTGTGCGTCTTCATGTATTGCCAGCAAAGTTGCATAAGCGGCAATAGCCGCAGCGGGATGTTTTTGGCAGGCTTTGCTTAAGTATTCCAGGTGCTTTTTCTTGCTATTTACACCGAGGATCAGAATTTGAATCGCATCCGGGTGATTCGTTTTCCATAGCCATTTGACAAGATCTTCAGTCTCGCTGATGCGCTCGAAGAGATAAGTGGGATTGTCAGAATGCTCTTCCACAAACTCAGTAAGTATCCGGCTTACACCGCGCACGCCATTATTCGCCAGCAACATTGCCAGATAAGCGCGAAAATCACGATGCAATGGTGGGAAGTCGTATTTTTCGGTTGTAGTGGGAGCAGCGTCATTGGTTACCACCAGTCTTAACCAGGTCATCGCAGGGACGTTTTGATCTGCATAATGTAGCGCCATAGCATTGGCAATATCCGGGCGTTCAGGGATCAGTAATGCAGCAAAAGGTTGCCGTGCGGGGGATAGCGTCGGAATAGCAGTAAGCACTTTATCCACACAGCGTTGCCACTCATCTTCTGAAGCGAGTGAAAGATGATGACATAGACGTTGATGCCAACTCGGTAGCGATTCTGCTTCGTGATTAGGTGGAATGATGGTGGTTACTGCGCCTTTTACTGGTTTATATTTGAGTTGAAGAGCGAGAAGGGCGATTTCAACGGCACTTTCCAGACCACAGCGAATGACTAAGTCATCGACCAGTTCATCTTGAGAGTAAGAGTTCCAAAAGCCCCAGAGCAATGCTGCATCAGATTGCGCACTCCCTGTCGGTTGATTACCCTGAACTCGCATTTGTAACTCAGCAAAAGCCTGCTGCCAGTTTTCTGGATAAGAGCGGTAATTATTGTCGGGGTCATATGCCCTCGTGTTATTCGCGATGCGCTTCCATATTTGGCCATCTTTGTGCAGATAATTGATATCTCTGGGGCGAGAGCGATGTGGAAAAGCAAATCGGTTAATATCGTCGGTTAGCGGAATGGCTGCATCATCAGCCAGCCATGGGCGTTTGTTTTTACTCTCAGGTGAAGTTTCAACTTCAGGAGTGACTTTGGTGACGGGGGGGATATGTACGTTTGCCGAAGCGTCTTCCACATAGCCTTTTTTCGTTTTCTCAGCGATAAGCTTCAGTTCCGCTTTTTCCGCCGCCGCAGCATCCGCAAAGCTTTTTATCTGGCTTTGCCCTTGGGTGCCAACTTTTCCCCAACTGATATGCAACTCGTTACCTTGCTGCCCCACCGCCCAGAATTTATGCGATTTTTCGTCCTGATAGATATAACTCTTCATCCGCGTTCCCTGTATTTATATCCAGTTATAAGCGGATGCTAGCAGTTAATGAAAAAAATTAAGAGCGTTGAACAAACAAGAAAACAACTTTAGGAATTCATAAAGAAAAGGCGCTGTCGATGCAGCGCCTTGAAGGGGGATTATTTCACCTGATGGCCCGGTTTAGCACCGGCATCCGGGCTTAGCAGGAAGATATCTTTCCCGCCAGGACCGGCAGCCATCACCATGCCTTCGGAGATACCGAAGCGCATTTTACGTGGTGCCAGGTTAGCCACCATAATGGTGTGACGACCAATCAGTGCCTGCGGATCCGGGTAAGCAGAACGAATGCCGGAGAAGACATTGCGTTTTTCACCGCCGAGATCCAGCGTCAGGCGCAGCAGTTTGTCAGAACCTTCAACAAACTCTGCGTTTTCGATCAACGCCACGCGCAGGTCAACTTTGGCGAAGTCGTCAAAGGTGATGGTTTCCTGAATCGGATCATCTGCCAGCGGGCCAGTAACTGGTGCGGCAGTGGCTTTCACTTCTTCTTTAGATGCTTCCACCAGTGCTTCAACCTGCTTCATGTCAATACGGTTATACAGCGCCTTGAACGGATTCACTTTGTGGCCCAGCAGCGGTTGCTGGATACCATGCCAGGTCAGTTCCGTATTGAGGAATGCTTCTGCACGCTCGGTCAGTTTCGGCAGTACCGGCTTCAGGTAAGTCATCAGCACGCGGAACAGGTTTATGCCCATCGAGCAAATTGCCTGCAGGTCGGCATCGCGGCCTTCCTGTTTCGCCACCACCCACGGAGCCTGTTCATCGACATAGCGGTTAGCCAGATCAGCCAGCGCCATAATTTCGCGCACTGCTTTACCAAATTCGCGGCTTTCCCATGCTTCACCAATCACTTCAGCGGCATCCGTGAAGGTTTTGTACAACTGCGGGTCAGCCAGTTCGCTTGCCAACACGCCGTCAAAACGCTTGTTGATAAAGCCCGCGTTACGGGATGCCAGGTTTACAACCTTATTAACGATATCGGCATTCACGCGCTGGACGAAATCCTCGAGGTTGAGATCGATATCATCAATGCGCGAAGAGAGTTTCGCAGTGTAGTAGTAACGCAGGCTGTCAGCGTCAAAATGATTCAGCCAGGTGCTGGCTTTAATAAAGGTGCCGCGAGACTTGGACATCTTCGCGCCGTTCACCGTTACATAGCCGTGAACAAACAGGTTGGTCGGCTTACGGAAGTTGCTACCTTCCAACATGGCAGGCCAGAACAGGCTGTGGAAGTAAACAATATCTTTACCGATGAAGTGGTACAGCTCGGCGGTGGAGTCTTTCTTCCAGTATTCATCGAAGCTTACGCTGTCGCCGCGCTTGTCACACAGATTCTTGAAAGAACCCATGTAGCCAATCGGTGCGTCCAGCCAGACGTAGAAATATTTGCCCGGCGCGTTCGGAATTTCAAAACCGAAGTAAGGGGCGTCGCGGGAGATATCCCATTGTTGCAGGCCAGATTCAAACCACTCCTGCATTTTGTTTGCCACCTGCTCCTGCAACGCACCGCTGCGGGTCCATGCCTGCAGCATTTCGCTGAAAGAGGGCAGATCAAAGAAGAAGTGTTCAGAATCACGCATTACCGGGGTAGCGCCAGAAACCACCGATTTCGGCTCGATCAGTTCAGTCGGGCTGTAGGTCGCGCCGCAGACTTCGCAGTTATCGCCGTATTGATCCGGGGATTTACATTTCGGGCAGGTGCCTTTTACAAAACGGTCCGGCAGGAACATGCCTTTTTCCGGATCGTACAGCTGAGAGATGGTGCGGTTTTTAATAAAACCGTTTTCTTTCAGGCGAGAGTAGATAAGTTCTGACAACTGGCGGTTCTCTTCGCTGTGCGTCGAGTGATAGTTGTCATAGCTGATGTTAAAGCCTGCGAAATCAGTCTGATGCTCCTGACTCATTTCGCCAATCATCTGCTCCGGAGTGATACCAAGCTGCTGAGCTTTCAACATGATTGGTGTACCGTGGGCATCGTCGGCGCAGATGAAGTTGACCTCGTGGCCGCGCATTCGCTGGTAACGGACCCAGACATCAGCCTGGATGTGCTCCAGCATATGGCCGAGGTGGATTGAGCCGTTAGCGTACGGCAGTGCGCACGTCACCAGAATTTTCTTCGCGACTTGAGTCATAGTAGGCATTACTTCTTAATAGTGAAAAGGGGTTAGATAGTACCAAATGGGAAAATGTTAAGTAAGTACTTCTCTATATTCTTCAGGTAAACTATCAGCTGATGGTTTATCTATACAAAAAAGGAGTCGGGATGAACGAACAATCCCAGGCCAAATCACCAGAAGCCTTGCGCGCAATGGTCGCCGGGACACTGGCCAATTTTCAGCACCCAACCCTGAAGCATAACCTCACCACGCTGAAAGCGTTGCACCATGTCGCCTGGATGGACGACACGTTGCATGTGGAACTGGTTATGCCATTCGTCTGGCATAGCGCGTTCGAAGAGTTAAAAGAGCAATGTAGCGCTGAACTGCTGCGCATCACCGGGGCGAAAGCTATCGACTGGAAACTGTCGCACAATATCGCCACCTTAAAACGCGTGAAGAATCAGCCGGGAATTAACGGCGTGAAGAACATCATTGCGGTCAGCTCCGGTAAAGGCGGCGTGGGTAAATCCTCCACGGCGGTAAATCTGGCGCTGGCACTGGCGGCGGAAGGGGCGAAAGTCGGCATTCTGGACGCCGATATCTACGGCCCATCAATACCCACCATGCTGGGCGCAGAAAATCAGCGTCCAACTTCGCCGGACGGTACCCATATGGCACCGATTATGTCTCATGGACTGGCAACCAATTCAATTGGTTATCTGGTCACTGACGACAATGCGATGGTGTGGCGTGGTCCGATGGCGAGCAAGGCGTTAATGCAGATGTTGCAGGAAACCTTGTGGCCGGATCTCGACTATCTGGTGCTTGATATGCCGCCAGGCACCGGTGACATTCAATTGACACTGGCACAAAACATTCCAGTAACTGGCGCGGTAGTGGTCACCACCCCGCAGGACATTGCGTTGATCGATGCGAAAAAAGGCATTGTGATGTTCGAGAAAGTCGAGGTTCCGGTGCTCGGTATTGTCGAGAACATGAGTGTGCATATTTGCAGTAACTGTGGTCACCATGAACCGATTTTCGGTACCGGTGGTGCAGAGAAACTGGCCGAGAAATACCACACGCAGTTGCTGGGGCAGATGCCGTTACACATCTCCTTACGTGAAGATCTCGATAAAGGCACGCCAACGGTTATCAGCCGTCCGGAGAGCGAATTTACTGCTATCTACCGCCAGCTGGCTGACCGCGTTGCAGCCCAGCTTTATTGGCAGGGAGAAGTCATTCCTGGCGAGATTTCCTTCCGCGCGGTCTGACGCGTATTAACCTTTTTGGTTGTTTTTCGTACACCGCAGAGATGTTACATTGATGCGGTGTATTTGTTTTTGCCGCATTAATGAACACTTATTTAATGCTGCGAATATTCTGCGGACCTTCGTCCGAAACTCTATAAAGTCGATTGATTGTACAGGCAATGCTTCATTATCATCCTTCGTGGCTGTGTAGTGGATGTACAGCTATAGTTTGTTATGCACTCATTCTATCCAGGCATAACCTTTACTACAGGGATAACGTTCAATGAATAAGTACTGGCTGTCAGGAATTATTTTTCTTGCCTATGGAATGGCTTCTCCCGCGTTCTCTTCACAGACTGCCACATTAACGATTAATGGCAGGATCAGTCCCCCAACATGCAGTATGGCTATGGTTAATGGTCAACCTCAACAGCATTGTGGTCAGTTAACGTATAATGTTGATACTCGTCATCAGGTTTCTTCGCCAGTTAAAGGTGTGACGACAGAAGTGGTTGTTGCAGGTAGTGATAGCAAACGTCGAATCGTGTTAAATCGCTACGATTAATTTGCCACCCTGGTTTTTTAAGCGGATTTAGAAAGCTGAAATCATTCGTGTGAATGATTTAAGCTTTTTTATTGATATTAATAATACCATTTAAAAAAATCTGCATTAATTAATAGATGTGATAAATATTTAATATGCTTAAGTATTTGTTGTATTTATATTGCAATAGTTAATTTGTTTTAAATCAATAAAACAATATGTTTACATTGCGGCAACTTTTTTGATGTGAGAAATTTGTTTCCAAGAGATACAGACTCTTAACAACCAAAAAATAAATTTTATTAAGGAACATATTATGAAACGTTCAATTATTGCTGCCGCTGTCTTTTCTTCTTTTTTTATGAGCGCTGGGGTATTTGCCGCAGACGTTGATACCGGAACATTAACCATTAAAGGGAATATTGCAGAATCTCCGTGTAAATTCGAAGCGGGTGGTGATTCAGTAAGTATTAATATGCCAACTGTACCAACCACTGTCTTTGAAGGTAAAGCTAAATACTCGACCTATGATGATGCAGTCGGTGTAACCAGCAGCATGTTAAAAATTAGCTGTCCGAAAGAAGTTGCTGGTGTAAAACTCTCGTTGATTACCAACGATAAAATAACCGGAAACGATAAGGCGATAGCCAGTAGCAACGATACCGTGGGGTACTATCTCTATTTAGGTGATAACAGCGATGTCCTGGATGTTTCTGCACCTTTTAACATTGAGAGTTATAAAACAGCGGAAGGTCAATATGCTATTCCGTTTAAAGCAAAATACCTGAAGCTGACAGATAATTCAGTGCAATCAGGTGATGTGTTATCTTCTCTGGTTATGCGTGTGGCGCAGGATTAATAAATAAAATTTCAAATTTCTCCAGGTAATAAACATGGCCGCTATCCCCATGGCGGCCTTTTAATTTAAGAGGCATTAAGATGAAAGGATTATTAGCTTTACTCATTTCTTCTATGGTCCTTCCTGCGCATGCCGGAATTGTTATCTACGGGACGCGCATTATTTACCCGGCAGAAAATAAAGAAGTGATGGTGCAGTTGATGAACCAGGGAAACCGTTCTTCGCTGCTGCAGGCGTGGATTGATGATGGCGATACGTCGTTACCACCAGAAAAAATTCAGGTTCCTTTCATGTTAACGCCACCAGTGGCCAAAATAGGGGCAAATTCCGGGCAGCAAGTAAAAATCAAAATTATGTCGAATAAACTGCCCACTAATAAAGAGAGCATTTTTTATCTGAATGTTCTGGATATTCCACCAAATAGTCCAGAGCAAGAGGGCAAGAATGCACTGAAATTTGCAATGCAAAACAGAATCAAATTGTTTTACCGGCCTGCGGGTATTGCACCGGTAAATAAAGCGACATTTAAAAAGTTACTGGTAAATCGCAGTGGCAATGGATTGGTGATAAAAAATGACTCAGCAAATTGGGTAACGATTTCGGATGTCAAAGCTAATAATGTCAAAGTCAATTATGAAACTATTATGATTGCCCCCTTAGAAAGTCAGAGTATTAATGTCAAAAGTAATAATGCGAATAACTGGTATCTGACCATTATCGATGACCATGGCAACTATATTAGTGACAAAATTTAATTGCAGGAGCTGCCTATGTTGAGAATGACCCCACTTGCATCAGCAATCGTAGCGTTATTGCTCGGCATTGAAGCTTATGCAGCTGAAGAAACCTTTGATACCCATTTTATGATAGGTGGAATGAAAGACCAGCAGGTTGCAAATATTCGTCTTGATGATAATCAACCCTTGCCGGGGCAGTATGACATCGATATTTATGTCAATAAGCAATGGCGCGGGAAATATGAGATTATTGTTAAAGACAACCCGCAAGAAACATGTTTATCAAGGGAAATTATCAAGCGGTTAGGCATTAATACCGATAACTTTGCCAGCGGTAAGCAATGTTTAACATTTGAGCAACTTGTTCACGGTGGGAGCTATACCTGGGATATCGGAGTTTTTCGTCTCGATTTCAGTGTACCGCAGGCGTGGGTGGAAGAACTGGAAAGTGGCTATGTTCCACCGGAAAACTGGGAGCGGGGTATTAATGCGTTTTATACCTCTTATTATGTGAGTCAGTATTACAGCGACTATAAAGCGTCGGGTAATAGCAAGAGTACATATGTACGTTTTAACAGCGGGTTAAACTTACTGGGGTGGCAACTGCATTCTGATGCCAGTTTAAGTAAAACAAATAGCAATCCAGGGGTGTGGAAAAGCAATACCCTGTATCTGGAACGTGGATTTGCCCAACTTCTCGGCACGCTTCGCGTGGGTGATATGTACACATCAAGCGATATTTTTGATTCTGTTCGCTTCAGCGGTGTGCGGTTGTTTCGTGATATGCAGATGTTGCCTAACTCGAAACAAAATTTTACTCCACGGGTGCAGGGGATTGCTCAGAGTAACGCGCTGGTAACTATTGAACAGAACGGTTTTGTGGTTTATCAGAAAGAGGTTCCTCCTGGCCCGTTTGCGATTACAGATTTGCAGTTGGCCGGTGGTGGAGCAGATCTTGATGTCAGCGTGAAAGAGGCGGACGGTTCGGTAACCACCTATCTGGTGCCTTATGCAGCAGTGCCGAATATGCTGCAACCCGGCGTGTCGAAATATGATTTTGCGGCAGGTCGTAGCCATATTGAAGGGGCGAGCAAACAAAGTGATTTTGTTCAGGCGGGTTATCAGTATGGTTTTAATAACTTATTGACGCTGTATGGCGGATCGATGGTCGCGAATAATTATTACGCGTTCACTTTGGGGACTGGCTGGAATACACGCATTGGTGCCATTTCCGTCGATGCCACGAAGTCGCATAGTAAACAAGACAACGGCGATGTGTTTGACGGGCAAAGTTATCAAATTGCCTACAACAAATTTGTGAGCCAAACGTCGACGCGTTTTGGTCTGGCGGCCTGGCGTTATTCGTCGCGTGATTACCGGACATTTAACGATCACGTTTGGGCAAACAATAAAGATAATTATCGCCGTGATGAAAACGATATCTATGACATTGCCGATTATTACCAGAACGATTTTGGCCGTAAAAATAGCTTTTCTGCCAATATGAGCCAGTCATTGCCAGAAGGCTGGGGTTCTGTGTCCTTAAGTACGTTATGGCGAGATTACTGGGGGCGTAGCGGCAGCAGTAAGGATTATCAGTTGAGTTATTCCAACAACCTGCGACGGATAAGCTATACCCTCGCGGCAAGCCAGGCTTATGACGAGAATCATCATGAAGAGAAACGTTTTAATATTTTTATAGCGATTCCCTTTGATTGGGGTGATGACGTTACGACGCCTCGTCGGCAAATATATATATCTAACTCAACGACGTTTGATGATCAGGGGTTTGCCTCAAATAATACGGGATTATCGGGAACCGTTGGAAGCCGGGATCAATTTAACTATGGGGTCAACTTAAGTCATCAGCATCAGGGAAATGAAACGACAGCTGGCGCGAATTTGACCTGGAACGCGCCGGTTGCGACAGTGAATGGCAGTTATAGTCAGTCGAGTGCTTATCGACAAGCTGGAGCCAGTATTTCAGGGGGCATTGTCGCCTGGTCGGGTGGCGTTAATCTGGCGAACCGTCTTTCCGAAACGTTTGCTGTGATGAATGCGCCAGGAATTAAAGATGCTTATGTCAATGGGCAAAAATATCGCACAACAAACCGTAATGGAGTGGTGGTATACGACGGAATGACACCTTATCGGGAAAATCACCTGATGCTGGATGTGTCGCAAAGCGATAGCGAAGCAGAATTACGTGGCAACCGGAACATTGCCGCCCCTTTTCGCGGCGCGGTTGTACTGGTTAATTTTGATACCGATCAGCGCAAGCCCTGGTTTATAAAAGCGTTAAGAACGGATGGGCAACCATTAACGTTTGGTTATGAAGTCAATGATATCCATGGTCATAATATTGGCGTTGTCGGCCAGGGAAGCCAGTTATTTATTCGCACCAATGAAGTACCGCCATCGGTTAATGTAGCAATTGATAAGCAACAAGGGCTTTCATGCACAATCACCTTCGGTAAAGAGATTGATGAAAGTAGAAATTATATTTGCCAGTAATAGTCAGGTGGTTCTATGAAAATTCGCATAATGCTATTTATATTAACGATGATGGTTATGCCTGTGAGCTATGCAGCATGTTATAGTGAGTTATCTGTTCAGCACAATTTGATTGTTCAGGGGGATTTTGCACTTACTCAAACACAAATGGCAACATATGAGCATAATTTTAATGATTCGTCATGCGTGAGTACAAATACTATCACCCCTATGAGCCCGTCGGATGTTATTGTTGGACTTTATAACGATACCATTAAATTAAATTTACATTTTGAATGGGCCAATAAAAACAACATCACGTTGTCAAATAATCAGACCAGTTTCACCAATGGTTATTCGGTAACGGTGACACCTGCGGCCAGTAATGCAAAAGTGAATGTTTCTGCGGGGGGCGGCGGTTCAGTGATGATTAATGGTGTTGCGACATTATCCAGTGCTTCATCATCGACACGCGGGAGTGCTGCAGTACAATTTTTACTGTGTTTATTCGGTGGCAAGTCATGGGATGCATGTGTAAATAGCTACAGAAATGCATTGGCACAAAATGCAGGTGTCTATTCCTTTAATCTGACATTGTCATACAACCCGATAACCACAACCTGCAAACCGGACGATTTATTAATTACTTTAGAGAGTATTCCCGTTTCACAATTACCAGCTACAGGTAACAAAGCAACAATAAATAGTAACAAAGGGGATATTGTTCTGCGTTGTAAAAACTTATTAGGTCAACAAAATCAAACATCACGGAAAATGCAGGTGTATTTATCAAGTTCTGACTTGTTAACCAACAGCAACACAATACTGAAAGGTGCGGAAGATAATGGTGTAGGATTTATTCTTGAAAGTAATGGTTCTCCAGTCACACTTTTAAATATCACTAACAGCAGTAAAGAATACACAAATTTAAAAGAAATTGCGGCAAAGTCAATACTTACAGATACAACGGTTTCAATTCCGATAACTGCCAGTTACTACGTCTACGATACAAATAAAATTAAATCTGGCGCACTGGAGGCAACCGCATTAATCAACGTGAAATACGACTAATAACAAGCAAGACGAGCAAGTGGCTAATAATAAAAAATAACAAGGTGTCTGCATTTCCCCCTCATGATGAGGGGGCTTTTTTTAGCGATGATAAAAAATCTCACCATCGTAGGCTTTAATGATTTTACCGTCGGTGTCGCTGATCAACACATACGCGCCACCCATATAGGTCCAGTGCGTCCCGGCATCAGGCGCGGGCAGGTTACGTAACTGCCACTGCTTAATGTTGTACTCATCGGTGCGGTACATCTCTGGGACGGTATCGCCTGGTTTGAAATGCTTAAAGTCAGCAATGAAACTGCTTAACTCATACTTAGAAATTCCCGAGGTATTGGTCGAACCCGCGGTGGCTGGTGCGGCCCAGGCGGCACTGGTAACCAGCAAAAGCGCACCCAGCAACATCTTATTTTTAATGGTCATATACTCTCCACTTTGGGGATCTGTAATATCAGTCGCATATCTTTCCTGCCATACAATATAACTGACAAGCGATATTTTGTTAGTGATCCCATGATTTCGTAAAAAGTGTAAATGAAAGGATGCCCTAAAAGCATCCTTAGCGAGCAGAGAGCCAGCGGAAATAGCTGATTTAAGAATCATCCTGGGCTGAAGATAACATGCAGCCTATCGCATAATGCCCATAAAGCCATGCACGCCCATATACACCCCAACTAAGCCAATCAACAGACTGGAAAAATAGGGGGCACGTTTAGCGAGAGTGTTAAATCCGCTCCAGCGTTTTGCGACCTGCTGAACGCTGATTGCTGCGCCAACGCCTACGGTGACTAGCGTTAACGCCAGGCCAATGCTGAAACTGACGACCAGTGTTGCGCCTAGTGTCAGGGCTTTCAACTGAATACAAATCAACAGCACGGTAATTGCTGCCGGGCAGGGGATCAGTCCACCTGTTAACCCAAACAATAAAATTTGCCAGTTGGTCACTTCTCTGCCATTGAAGCGTCGTTTGATGTCATTGGCATGGGCTCGTGCATGAGCATCCTGATACTCCCCATGTTCGTGATGGTGATGATGTCCATGGTCGTGGTGATCTTCGTGATCGTGATGATACTCATGATCATGCCCGTGCATATTCTCCAGCCAGTTACGTTCGCCGCGCCAGGTACGCCAGAACATCCAGAACGCGGTGCCAATAATGATCACCGCGGAAATCAACTGGAGCCACGGTTCTGCAGATTGAGCAGTAAAACGTTTGCTGATCACCATCCCGCCAAAGGCAATCAACCAGACCACCGCGGTATGCGAAATGGTTGCTGCCAGTCCGAGCATCACCGCCTGTTTAATGGTGCCTTTGATGGCGATGATAAACGCCGCCATCATCGTTTTTGAGTGCCCTGGTTCCAGGCCATGAAGCGCACCAAGTAAGATGGCGCTGGGAATGAAGAACCAGGCGTTTCCTTGCTGAAGAAGAGTGGTAAATTCAGTCATGATAATAATTCTTAGTATTAATTCGACAATCTGATTCTACTCCCCCCCAGTACATGATACTACCCCCCAGTAGATTAATAGTGCTATGATTTTTCATGTTCTTGTTAACCAGGTGTTGCCATGTCTCATACAATCCGTGATAAACAGAAACTGAAAGCGCGTGCCAGTAAGATTCAGGGCCAGGTCGTGGCGCTCAAGAAAATGCTCGACGAGCCGCACGAATGCGCAGCTGTTCTACAACAGATTGCTGCTATCCGTGGCGCGGTAAACGGCCTGATGCGCGAAGTGATTAAGGGGCATCTGACGGAACACATCGTTCACCAGGGGGATGAGCTAAAACGTGAAGAAGATCTGGATGTCGTTCTGAAGGTGCTGGATTCTTATATCAAATGAAAGTGCCTAATATGGCCGTAGTTGAGGCAATAAATAGAGGGACAAGTGACGTTAAGCTGAATTAGAGTAAATGGCGTGAGGACACACGCCATTCGAGGATATAGTTTGATTAATTTTCGAAAAATTGCTTCACAGCCCAGCCACCATGACCACCTGGAGTTATGAATGAAACAAAACCTTTGTCATCGACGCTCTGGATTTCTACTGTCATTGATTCATCTAACACGCGACATTTATTGGATGTAATGAGACTCAGCATAGCCTGTTGGTCATTGTCCTGAATGTAACTGATCATCTCGTAAAAGTCAGTTAACTTTTTACAGTTAAATGTACCTTCTTTAAGTGTTGCGCTGTCTCCGTGACTTAGTGCGAATGCATTTGGCATCATTGCCACAAAGATGACGGTAACGAGTAGTTTTTTCATTGTAGCCTCTTATAATTCAGAACATTCACTGATGTTGTAAGTGCCTTTTCTACCATCATCGTTTACGAGATGTAGCACGAAGATGATGGGATTGGCATCAATGAAAGATACAGAGACGTTCCCGCTTTCGGTGCTATACATCTTTGCAATCTGTTTTTCACCAATATATGAAAGATCCCAACTCACTCCGTTCAAGCTAAAATGCATCTGTTTGCCGTCAATATCGATGGAGGATTGTGCCGTAACGGTTTTCCCATTGCTGCCAATTTGACCCTGCTGAAGAGCATCACATTTATAGGAGCTTGCATAAGTAAATAGAGGTAGTAGCAGAAGTGCAGCAAAAATTTTACTCTTCATATTTTCCCTTTGCTTGGATTTGAGTTACCTATTTTGGGGTAGTCATTATAAAACTATTAATTAGTAAAATGAACAAGTTTTCATTTGTTTAGTAATGGTATTGTTTAGGTTTGAAATTATTACGTACTTTCATAGCAATAGGTTGGATAAACAGCAGTTCAGGGAACAAGTTGCACTATCTACATACTTTCCCGCTTTCCATTGTATGTTAGGTAATAGATAGCCTTTGCCCGTAAGACTAAAAATATTAGAAATGACTCATTCGAATACCTTCTATTCACCTTAATATAGGTTTGATTATTGTAATCGTTTAATGTGTCTTATGGATTTTTTCCTACTTTTCATTTGCATAATATAGGGGGCACAGCATGCTCTTGAAATTAATTATTAAGATATTTAAATTTTACAGCACACAACTACTTTTCGTTGTCTTATGTGTTGAACGTACTTCGAGTATAGGTAGGGTTGTATATATATTGCGTGGGTAGAGTTAGAATAGAGGAGGCATCATTTATAGAATATTCAAGAACGTTAACCTGTGATCAATAAATAAAAATATCAAATGGTGTTCAAACATATTTTTCTATGAAAAATCCAGCCATCTATGATGAATTTTTAGATCCATTTTAATTAAAGTATGATTATGAACCAATATTTAGCCAAGAATGGTGGTATAGCGCGTATCCAATGACACCGGAGAACGCATCTATGAAGTCCTTGTTTATCTCTATAAGAGGAAATCAACACTAATAAAATATAGTGATGTAACACATCGAGCAGGTTGCTCTGATGCTGGTCTTCAACTGTGGCTTAAACAGCTATCAAACTTCGGTGTTATTGAGATGAAAGAATTATCTTTCTCAACTTTCAATCTCAAAAAGCTAGAGGAAATAGACCTTAATTATTCCACTCTCTAAACTTATCTCTTTATTTAAAGTAAAAATGAAAATATTATGGTATCAGCTACGTGGTGGTAACTGGTGTTTATGATCATAGGTACACATATACAGGGAACCCTGGAAAACAAAAGTAATATATTGATGATTTCGTTTGTTATAACTTCGTGGTATCAAGTCCGGCGGCTTTGAGTCGCTCGGTAAGATTTCTCATTTTGCTGAACTCTGTACCAAAGCTGGCTTTAAGTCCTACACCTTCGCAAAACTCTTTTGCCGTGACGTTTTTAAGATGGTCAGCGTATTTGATCATCTGGAGGTGCATTTCCATCGTTTGGCTATTTCGTGGTGCGCTGCTAATGGCTTGCTTAATGTTCTCGTAGATCTGGGTTTCTGTCATTTTTTATCTCACCTATCAAATTTAGATAAATAATATAAATTAGATAAATAAGATAATCAATAGTTTTTACCATATGAATAATGGATGTGGATTGTTTCTTTTTCATTTCTGATATGGAGTACAAAATGGGGTCACAATGAAGAAGCGATGAATGGAGGCGAGCTTGCATCTGCAAGCCTCTTCCCCTAATCTGGCACAAAATATAGAGATTCAACCAAACGACTCGGGGTGCCCTTCTGCGTGAAGGCTGAGAAATACCCGTATCACCTGATCTGGATAATGCCAGCGTAGGGAAGTCACGGACCACCAGGTCATTGCTTCTTCACGTTATGGCAGGAGCAAACTATGCAAGTCGACCTGCTGAGTTCCGCGCAATCTGCGCACGCGTTACACCTTTTTCACCAACATTCCCCTCTTGTGCATTGCATGACCAATGATGTGGTGCAAACCTTTACTGCCAATACCTTGCTGGCGCTCGGTGCATCGCCAGCGATGGTTATCGAAACCGAAGAAGCCAGTCAGTTTGCGGCTATCGCCAGTGCCTTGCTAATTAACGTCGGCACGCTGACGCAGCCACGCGCACAGGCGATGCGTGCTGCCGTTGAACAGGCAACACACTCTCAAACCCCCTGGACGCTTGATCCGGTCGCGGTTGGCGCACTCGATTATCGTCGCCGTTTTTGTCATGAACTTTTATCTTTTAAACCGGCAGCGATACGTGGTAATGCTTCGGAAATCATGGCATTAGCTGGCGTTGCTAATGGTGGACGGGGAGTGGACACCACTGACGCCGCAGCTAATGCGATACCCGCTGCACAAACACTGGCACGGGAAACTGGCGCAATCGTCGTGGTCACAGGCGAGGTGGATTATGTTACCGATGGTCGTCGCACCGTTGGCATTCACGGCGGCAATCCGTTAATGACCAAAGTGGTAGGAACTGGCTGTGCATTATCGGCAGTTGTCGCTGCCTGTTGTGCATTACCTGGCGATATGCTGGAAAATATCGCATCTGCCTGTCACTGGATGAAACAAGCCGGAGAACGCGCCGTCGCCAGAAGTGAAGGGCCTGGCAGTTTTGTTCCCCATTTTCTTGATGCGCTCTGGCAATTGACGCAGGAGGTGCAGGCGTGAAACGAATTAACGCTCTGACAATTGCAGGCACTGATCCCAGTGGTGGCGCAGGAATTCAGGCAGATCTCAAAACGTTCTCGGCACTTGGCGCTTATGGTTGCTCAGTGATTACTGCACTGGTGGCGCAAAATACCCGTGGCGTACAGTCGGTGTATCGCATTGAGCCTGATTTTGTCGCCGCCCAGCTCGATTCGGTGTTCAGCGATGTGCGAATCGATACCACTAAAATCGGTATGTTGGCGGAAACTGATATTGTTGAAGCGGTGGCAGAACGGTTGCAACGTTATCAGATCCAAAACGTGGTGCTCGACACCGTTATGCTGGCAAAAAGCGGCGACCCGCTGCTTTCACCTTCGGCGGTTGCTACGCTGCGCAGTCGATTATTGCCACAGGTTTCATTAATAACGCCAAACTTGCCCGAAGCAGCCGCCTTGCTCGACGCGCCACACGCGCGCAACGAACAGGAAATGCTGGAACAAGGGCGATCGCTGTTGGCGATGGGCTGTGGCGCAGTGCTAATGAAAGGTGGTCATCTGGATGATGAGCAAAGCCCGGACTGGCTGTTTACCCGCGAGGGTGAACAACGGTTTACCGCACCGCGCATTATGACCCAAAACACCCACGGCACTGGTTGTACGCTCTCTGCGGCGTTGGCTGCACTGCGCCCGCGCCATACAAACTGGGCTGACACCGTACAGGAGGCAAAAAGCTGGCTTTCATCGGCATTAGCCCAGGCCGACACGCTGGAAGTTGGTCACGGTATTGGTCCGGTTCACCACTTCCACGCCTGGTGGTGAGCACCGTACTATAGCTGCTTTGGTTATTGTCAGTCTTTGGCGCTGACATTCAGGGATGAAACCAATGCAGCTGAGCATCACCAGTCGAAAAAAATTCACCGCTTTATTATGCGCTCTTGGGCTAATTTCCATCGTTGCAATTTATCCGCGTCAGACGGTGAATTTTTTCTACTCGACAGCAATTCAGATTAAAGACTACATCCACTTCTACGGTTATCGTCCGGTCAAATCTTTTGCTATTCGCATTCCTGCCAGTTACACCATTCATGGTATTGATGTTTCACGCTGGCAGGAGCGAATCGACTGGCAGCGGGTGGCAAAAATGCGCGATAACGGTATTCGCTTGCAATTTGCCTTTATCAAGGCGACGGAGGGCGAAAAGCTGGTGGACCCCTATTTTTCGCGTAACTGGCAACTAAGCCGCGAAAATGGCCTGCTGCGCGGGGCGTATCATTATTTCTCCCCGTCGGTATCCGCTTCAGTTCAGGCGCGATTATTTCTGCAAACGGTGGATTTCTCACAAGGCGATTTCCCTGCCGTGCTGGACGTAGAAGAACGGGGAAAATTATCGGCAAAAGAATTACGCAAGCGGGTAAGTCAGTGGCTAAAAATGGTCGAAAAACGCACGGGAAAAAAGCCGATTATTTACTCAGGAGCCGTTTTTTATCACACGAATCTGGCGGGCTATTTCAATGAATATCCGTGGTGGGTGGCTCACTACTATCAACGTCGTCCGGACAATGACGGAATGGCCTGGCGCTTCTGGCAGCATTCCGACCGTGGACAGGTAGATGGCATTAATGGTCCGGTGGATTTTAATGTGTTTAATGGCACGGTGGAGGAGTTGCAGGCATTCGTTGATGGGATTAAAGAAACGCCTTAAATAAGAAGCAGTGATATACTCCCACCAGACTCCCTGGCAGGAAAAAGACAAATGGAACAAGCGCATACCCAGCTGATTGCCCAACTGAACGAACGTATTTTAGCGGCGGATAACACGCCGCTTTATATTAAGTTTGCCGAAACGGTGAAAAATGCCGTGCGCAGCGGGGTGCTGGAACATGGCAATATTTTACCCGGCGAGCGCGATTTAAGTCAGTTAACCGGCGTTTCGCGTATTACGGTGCGCAAGGCGATGCAGGCGCTGGAAGAAGAGGGCGTGGTGACACGTTCGCGCGGCTACGGCACGCAGATTAATAACATCTTTGAATACTCGTTAAAAGAAGCGCGAGGATTTTCTCAGCAGGTGGTGTTGCGCGGGAAAAAGCCCGATACGCTATGGGTTAACAAGCGAGTGGTTAAATGCCCTGAAGAGGTGGCGCAGCAATTGGCGGTCGAAGCGGGTAGTGATGTCTTTTTGCTTAAGCGTATTCGCTATGTTGATGAAGAAGCGGTCTCTATTGAGGAGTCGTGGGTTCCGGCGCATTTAATTCATGATGTTGATGCCATCGGAATCTCTCTTTATGACTACTTCCGCAGTCAGCATATTTTTCCAAAGCGTACCCGTTCCCGCGTTAGCGCCCGGATGCCGGATGCCGAGTTTCAGTCACATATTCAATTAGATAGTAAAATACCGGTGCTGGTGATCAAGCAAGTGGCGCTTGACCAACAGCAACGGCCTATTGAGTACAGCATCAGCCACTGTCGCAGTGATCTATACGTTTTTGTGTGTGAGGAGTAGTTCCTCGCGGGTTGGCGCGCAATCACCGCCGCGATGCCCGACAACCCACGACGCCACTGCATTGCCCAGCAATACGGCATCCGCCAGTGGCAAACCAGAGGCCAGTCCAGCTAATACGCCACCTGCATGACTGTCGCCCGCCCCAATGGTGTCTACAACTTGCGTTGGAAATGCCGGGATGCAGCCAGAAGCGTTATTGCTGAAATACCATGCGCCTTCTTTATCCAGACGAACGATCAACGGCGCGGCAAATTTCTCCTGCCATTGCTTGCCAAGTGTTGTTATCTCTGCTGATAAAGCAAAACGTTCGGCGGCAATCTCACCCTCCTGACGATTGAGTGACACTAAAGGTCGACAGGCCATGATTCGCGCCAGTAATGCATCCGGGATATCGCCAATACGTGGGCCAAAATCGATGAACGGCGTCACGTCTTGCAGACTCTCCAGCCATTCCACTAACAATTCACCGCAGGGCGAGGCCAGTTGATAACCGGAAAAATAGAGCAGGCTGCCAGGGGCAACGGTTAATCGCGCCAACCATTCGCGATTCCACTGATTTTCAACACCACTGAACGACATAAACGTGCGTTCACCATCAGGCTCAACCAGCGCCAGACACCAGCCGTTATCGCCTTCAGCGTTATCGATGAGGCTGATTAATCCTTCTTTCGCCATCCGGTTACGAATAATTTCCGCCCACACACCCTGGCCGAGCGGCAGGGCATTACCCGCTTCGATACCGAGGCGCTTTAACGCCACGGCAATATTCAGTGCACAGCCGCCAACGTTAACGCTCTGCTGTTTCAGTTCGATATCGCACCCGCGCCAGGGCAGGGCATAAGCGTCGGCGATCACATCAATGACTGCCGCGCCAATCACCATAACCGGCTGACGCGTGGTTAATTCAGGCAGCAGCGTGTGTAATCGAGCGCCGCTCATGCCGCCTCCCGTTGTTGACGATACTTCGCCAGCGCCGTGGCGTAATGATTAAAATCAAGCTGATTTACCGCATCCAGTTCCGCCTTTAACGCAGGATCGATAGCGTTAACGCCATGCAACGCGCCGCAAATTGCCGTCGCCATAGCACCGATGGTGTCTGTGTCACCGCCAAGATTGGCGCACAGAATGGCGCAACGGTTCGGGTCGGTTTGTGCTAGTTCAACCAGCGCAATGGCGCACGGAACGGACTCAATAGTACTGGTACCTGCCCCAACCACCTGATACAGCTGTTCGCTGGCGGATTCGGTGCCGTCGGCATTGCGCACAATTTTCAGCGCAATCTCCAGACGTGCTGCCAGTGAGGCGCTGAAGGTAGTGATGCGTTTTTGCTGTGCATGTCGCGCAATTGAAGGCAGTGAATCAACAATCGCTGACCAGCTTTCTCCGTCAATGGCACGAGAAATCGCCCATGCGATGACTACCGCGCCTGCCACCGCCAGATCGGATTTATGAGTCGGGCTGGACGCCAGCGCTACATCATCAATAAAGGAATCAACATCACGCGCCGGAAGCAAACAACCTAATGGCGAGACGCGCATCGCTGCGCCGTTGGTCACGCCATTGTTTTCCAGTTCAGCAACGGGTTTACCGTCGCGAATGGCGTTGAGAGCAATCTTCGAGGTCGGACCTAGTACGTTTTTGTTAAAGGCGTCGAAACGCAGCGCCCAGTCGAGAATATTACGCCCAATCAGATCCGGATCGATCTCGCCTTCACGTTCCAGTAACGCATCCGCCAGACACAGCGCCATTGAGGTATCGTCGGTGAATTCGGCGCGGTTAAAATAACAGGCCGCGTTATTCTCCTTTGGGCCAGGCAAAAAACGGTCAATCCAGCCAAAGTGTGCTTTGACGCGGGAGCGTGGCCAAAGCTCGGACGGCATCCCCATCGCATCCCCTAACGCCTGCCCGTAAAGAGCACCGAGAATACGTTCTGTTTTCATTTAACTTCCCCTTGTGTCAACGCAATATCGCGATCATCGACCTTGATAGCCGTAATTTCGTTGTCGGATTCGCGGAAAAAAATCATGAACAGCACGGCGATAATGGCAATCATCACCGCACCGAAAGTCCACATCCCGGCCCAGTTGAAGGTCAGCCCGTTTACCGGTTCCTGATAAGCAAACATCTTCTCCATCATCACGCCACCAAGACGATAGCCGAGCAAACTGCCGAATCCCTGGCAGCAGAGCGTGATCAGCCCCTGCGCAGCGGTACGCATATGCACGGGGGCTTTTTTATCGACATAGATGTAAGCGGTAACGTAGTAAAAATCGTAACTTACTCCATGCAGCAAAATGCCGAGGAACAGTAACGCGTAGGTGAAATATTCATCCGCACTACCGTAAATAAAGAAGCCATAGCGGATCGCAGCGGTGACCAGACCAAGTAATAATACCTTTTTGATACCAAAGCGTTTGGTAAAAAACGGCAATGCCAGCATAAAGAAGATTTCAGAGAACTGGCCGAGCGTCATCCAGCCGGTGGCGTTTTTCATGCCGACTTCTGTCAGATAACCGTTGGCAAAGATGTAATAGAACGCCAGTGGCATCGCAAACAGGAATGAACAGAAGAAAAAGACGAGGAAGTTTTTATCGCGCAGCAGGATCAGCGCATCCAGGCCGAGCATGACTTTAATGTCCATTTTGCCGGTGCTTTTTGGCGGCGTGTCGGGCAGGAAAAACGCAAACACACCGAGCAGAGCAGAACTTCCGGCGGTAATCAGCAGCGGGATGTTAGTCGGAGAGATATCGGCATAACCCAGCATTTGCGGCAAAAATCCACATGCCAGACCGGAGGCAATCCAGCCGATAGTGCCCATCACACGAATGCGTGGGAAATCACGCTCCACATCCGGCACGTTGGCAAAAGCGATACTGTTAGTCAGCGCAATGGTCGGCATATAGGTTAGCGAGTAGGCCAGCAGTAACGGGAAGAACCCGGCAAAAGTGGTCTGTTGCGCAGCGAAATACATCAGCGCCGCACCAGCGAACATCAATACCGCCAGCACTTTCTGCGCCGAGAAAAAGCGGTCAGTGATGGAGCCAACCAGAATTGGCGACAGGATCGCCGCAATGGCGGTACAGGCATACGACCAGCCAATTTCTCCGGCACTAAAACCGCTTTTACTTAACCACAACCACAATGGCACAAACCACGCGCCCCAGATAAACCATTCAACAAACATCATGAACGACAGCTTTGCTGTTGTTTTCATCTTTTAATTCCTTCATGACAGGTAATGTAAGGTACGCGATGACAATACCATTTAATAATACCTTTTAAATACCTTTGCGGTGAAAACTTGACCGCGGTAACATTTTTTCTGATGAATCGAGCCAACAGAAAACGCTGAAAAAACATCCAAAAGATGGAAAAACTCGCCTGTAACGACCAGGATTATGATTGCCCGCAAAAGGCGGGCCAGGACAATCCATAGCCGATATCCAATCGGAATTTACGGGAGCATAGTAATGACAGATATTGCGCAGTTGCTTGGCAAAGACGCCGACAACCTTTTACAGCACCGTTGTATGACTATTCCTTCTGACCAGCTTTATCTCCCCGGACATGACTACGTAGACCGCGTGATGATTGACAATAATCGCCCGCCAGCGGTGTTACGTAATATGCAGACGTTGTACAACACTGGGCGTCTGGCTGGCACAGGATATCTTTCTATTCTGCCGGTTGACCAGGGCGTTGAGCACTCTGCCGGAGCTTCATTTGCCGCTAACCCGCTCTACTTTGATCCAAAAAACATTGTTGAACTGGCGATCGAAGCGGGTTGTAACTGTGTGGCGTCAACTTACGGCGTGCTGGCATCGGTATCGCGGCGTTACGCGCATCGCATTCCATTCCTTGTCAAACTTAATCACAACGAGACGCTAAGTTACCCGAACACTTACGATCAAACGCTGTATGCCAGCGTGGAGCAGGCGTTCAACATGGGCGCGGTGGCGGTTGGCGCGACTATCTATTTTGGCTCGGAAGAGTCACGTCGCCAGATTGAAGAAATTTCTGCGGCCTTTGAACGCGCGCATGAGCTGGGCATGGTGACCGTGCTGTGGGCCTATTTGCGTAACTCCGCCTTTAAGAAAGATGGCGTTGATTACCATGTTTCCGCCGACCTGACAGGTCAGGCGAACCATCTGGCGGCAACCATAGGTGCAGATATCGTCAAACAAAAAATGGCGGAAAATAACGGCGGTTATAAAGCGATTAATTACGGTTATACCGACGATCGCGTGTACAGCAAGTTGACCAGCGAAAACCCGATTGATCTGGTGCGTTATCAGTTAGCTAACTGCTATATGGGCCGGGCAGGGTTGATAAACTCCGGCGGTGCTGCAGGCGGTGAAACTGACCTCAGCGATGCAGTGCGTACTGCGGTTATCAACAAACGCGCAGGCGGAATGGGGCTGATTCTTGGACGTAAGGCGTTCAAGAAATCGATGGCTGACGGCGTGAAACTGATTAACGCCGTGCAGGACGTTTATCTCGATAGCAAAATTACTATCGCCTGATACGCCTCATACGAACAGCACTACCCCGTAGGGCGGATAAGGCGTTCACACCGCATCCGGCAACCTATGCCTGATGCGACGCTGAAGCGTCTTATCATGCCTACACAGCGCTGCCACGTATGCCGGATAAGGCGTTTACGTTGCATCCGGCATAAAAACACGCGCACTTCGTTACGGCTTCCCCCGGGAGGCCGTTTTTTTTTCCTGTCATTCTGATTAATTTTCATATTGTCGTTTTTGTGATCGTTATCTCGACATTTGAAAACAAATAATTTCATTATATTTTGAAATCGAAAACAAACGACAGGGTGTGAAAATGTACGTGGTATCGACAAAGCAGATGCTGAACAACGCGCAGCGAGGCGGTTACGCGGTTCCGGCATTCAATATTCATAATCTCGAAACGATGCACGTGGTGGTGGAAACCGCTGCCAGCATGCATGCGCCGGTCATCATTGCCGGAACGCCCGGTACATTTACTCATGCTGGTACAGAAAATCTGGTGGCGCTGGTCAGCGCGATGGCGAAGCACTATCACCATCCATTGGCGATTCACCTCGACCATCACACGAAATTTGACGATATCGCTCAGAAAGTTCGTTCAGGTGTGCGCTCGGTAATGATCGACGCCTCGCATCTGCCTTTTGCACAAAATATTTCACGGGTCAAAGAGGTGGTGGATTTTTGCCATCGCTTTGATGTCAGCGTCGAAGCGGAGCTGGGGCAACTTGGCGGCCAGGAAGATGATGTGCAAGTCAATGAAGCAGATGCGTTGTACACCAACCCCGTTCAGGCGCGTGAATTTGCCGAGGCAACCGGGATTGATTCCCTGGCGGTCGCCATCGGCACGGCTCACGGTATGTATGCCAGCGCACCGGCGCTTGATTTTTCTCGACTGGAGAACATTCGCCAGTGGGTGAACTTACCGCTGGTGCTGCATGGTGCGTCAGGATTATCGACTAAGGATATTCAGCAAACCATCAAACTGGGGATATGCAAAATCAACGTTGCAACGGAGCTGAAAAATGCATTCTCGCAGGCGTTAAAAAATTACCTGACCGAGCACCCTGAAGCGACTGACCCCCGGGATTATTTGCAGTCGGCTAAATCCGCAATGCGCGATGTGGTGAGCAAAGTGATTGCCGATTGTGGCTGCGAGGGCAGGGCATAACGCACCTGCCATTTAACAAGGAAAAAACATGAAAACGTTAATTGCCCGGCATAAAGCTGGTGAACATATCGGCATATGTTCAGTCTGTTCTGCCCATCCGTTGGTTATCGAAGCGGCGCTGGCATTTGATCGCAACAGCACGCGCAAAGTGCTGATTGAAGCAACGTCAAACCAGGTCAATCAATTTGGCGGTTATACCGGAATGACACCGGCGGACTTTCGCGAATTTGTGTTTGCGATTGCCGATAAAATCGGATTTGCTCGTGAGCGTATCATTCTCGGCGGCGACCATCTGGGACCGAACTGCTGGCAGCAAGAAAATGCGGATACGGCGATGGAAAAATCCGTCGAGCTGGTAAAAGCATATGTTCGAGCGGGGTTCAGTAAAATTCACCTTGATGCGTCAATGTCATGTGCGGGGGATCCAATACCATTAGCGCCAGAAACGGTTGCTGAACGTGCTGCCGTGCTTTGTCAGGTGGCGGAAAGTGTGGCGACAGATTACCAGCGTGAGCAACTGAGCTATGTCATTGGCACAGAAGTTCCGGTTCCAGGCGGTGAGGCCAGTGCCATTCAGTCAGTACACATCACCCAGGTTGAAGATGCCGCCAATACTTTACGTACGCATCAAAAGGCCTTTATTGCCCGTGGGCTGGCAGAGGCGTTAACACGCGTGATT
Organism: Escherichia sp. KS167_9B; assembly: GCF_030295215.1. Taxonomy (NCBI): domain Bacteria; kingdom Pseudomonadati; phylum Pseudomonadota; class Gammaproteobacteria; order Enterobacterales; family Enterobacteriaceae; genus Escherichia; species Escherichia sp. KS167_9B. The sequence goes on along the minus strand of NZ_AP025754.1, from coordinate 2,524,999 downwards.
GCCATCGTGGTACAGCCGGGTGTGGAATTTGATCACAGCAATATTATCCATTATCAGCCGCAAGAAGCGCAGGCCCTGGCACAATGGATAGAAAACACCCGTATGGTTTATGAAGCACATTCTACCGATTACCAGACCCGGACGGCTTATTGGGAATTAGTCCGCGATCACTTTGCAATATTGAAAGTCGGCCCCGCATTAACCTTTGCTTTACGCGAGGCGATATTTGCGCTGGCACAAATTGAGCAGGAGCTTATCGGCCCCGAAAATCGTAGCAGTTGCCTGGCGGTAATTGAAGAAGTGATGCTCGATGAACCGCAGTACTGGAAAAAATATTATCGCACGGGTTTTAACGATTCATTACTGGATATTCGTTACAGCCTGTCGGATCGTATTCGTTATTACTGGCCGCATAGTCGAATTAAAAATAGCGTTGAAACGATGATGGCGAATCTGGAAGACGTGGACATCCCACTGGGCATGATTAGTCAGTATCTACCCAAACAATTTGAACGCATACAGTCCGGGGAATTATCGGCAATACCGTATCAGTTGATTATGGATAAAATTTATGATGTTTTGCGTGCCTATCGCTACGGCTGTGCGGAATAAGGACGGTATATGACTAACCTGTTTGTTCGTAGCGGAATTTCTTTTGTCGATCGTAGCGAAGTTTTAACCCATATCGGTAATGAGATGATCGCGAAAGGTGTGGTTCATGAAACCTGGCCACAGGCATTAATTGCCAGAGAAGCAGAATTCCCCACCGGGATAATGCTTGAACAGCACGCCATTGCAATACCGCATTGTGAGGCGATTCATGCTAAGTCGTCAGCCATTTATCTGTTAAGGCCAACAAATAAAGTTCATTTTCAGCAAGCGGATGATGATAACGACGTGGCGGTATCGTTGGTTATTGCGTTGATTGTGGAAAATCCGCAGCAGCAATTGAAACTTTTACGCTGTTTATTTGGCAAGTTACAACAGCCCGAGATCGTCGAGACACTAATCACTCTTCCTGAAACCCAGTTAAAGGAATACTTCACAAAGTATGTTTTAGATTCAGACGAATAAATCCCTCTGTAACAATAAAAAGGACTATTTATGAAACGCAAGATTATTGTCGCTTGCGGAGGCGCGGTTGCGACCTCTACGATGGCGGCGGAAGAAATTAAAGAGTTGTGTCAGAGTCATAATATTCCTGTTGAATTAATCCAGTGTCGGGTTAATGAAATAGAAACCTATATGGATGGTGTACATCTTATTTGTACTACCGCCAGAGTTGACCGCAGTTTTGGCGATATTCCGTTAGTTCACGGCATGCCTTTTGTTTCTGGTGTCGGTATCGAAGCATTACAAAATAAAATTCTGACTATCTTACAGGGGTGACCTATGTTTTCAGAAGTCATGCGTTATATTCTCGACCTCGGCCCTACGGTCATGTTGCCGATTGTCATCATTATTTTTTCTAAGATATTAGGCATGAAGGCAGGCGATTGCTTTAAAGCGGGTCTGCATATCGGGATTGGCTTTGTTGGCATTGGCCTTGTGATTGGCTTAATGCTGGATTCCATTGGCCCGGCGGCGAAAGCGATGGCGGAAAATTTCGACCTGAATCTGCATGTGGTCGATGTCGGCTGGCCGGGCTCTTCACCAATGACCTGGGCGTCGCAAATTGCGCTGGTGGCGATTCCGATTGCGATTCTGGTTAACGTGGCGATGCTACTGACCCGTATGACGCGGGTGGTAAATGTTGATATATGGAATATCTGGCATATGACCTTCACCGGCGCATTGCTGCATCTGGCAACCGGTTCATGGATGATAGGGATGGCGGGTGTGGTAATTCACGCGGCGTTTGTTTATAAGCTCGGCGACTGGTTTGCCCGCGATACCCGAAATTTCTTTGAGCTGGAAGGCATTGCTATTCCGCACGGTACGTCGGCGTATCTGGGGCCAATTGCGGTGCTGGTGGATGCTATCATCGAGAAAATCCCAGGCGTTAACCGTATTAAATTTAGCGCCGACGATATTCAGCGCAAATTTGGCCCATTTGGCGAACCTGTCACCGTGGGCTTTGTGATGGGGCTGATTATCGGCATCCTCGCGGGTTACGATGTCAAAGGTGTATTGCAGCTGGCGGTAAAAACGGCGGCAGTTATGCTGCTGATGCCACGGGTGATTAAACCCATCATGGATGGTTTAACGCCCATCGCTAAGCAGGCCCGTAGTCGTTTACAGGCGAAGTTCGGCGGTCAGGAGTTCCTGATTGGCCTTGATCCGGCGTTGCTGCTGGGGCATACGGCGGTGGTATCGGCAAGCCTGATTTTTATCCCGCTCACCATTTTAATTGCTGTTTGTGTTCCGGGTAATCAGGTACTGCCGTTTGGCGACCTTGCCACCATCGGCTTCTTTGTTGCGATGGCAGTTGCCGTGCATCGTGGAAATCTGTTCCGCACCTTAATCTCGGGTGTCATCATTATGAGCATCACCCTGTGGATCGCGACGCAAACTATTGGTTTGCACACCCAACTGGCGGCTAATGCTGGGGCGTTAAAAGCCGGGGGCATGGTGGCTTCAATGGATCAGGGCGGTTCTCCCATTACCTGGTTACTGATTCAGGTTTTCTCCCCGCAAAATATTCCCGGTTTCATTATTATCGGTGCCATTTATCTTACCGGTATTTTCATGACCTGGCGTAGAGCGCGCGGCTTTATTAAACAAGAAAAAGCCGTTCTCGCAGAATAATTTTTACCTGAGGGGGAGTTTATCCCCCTTAATAATCAGGAGTTTTTATGAAATCAGTGGTGAATGATACTGATGGTATCGTACGCGTTGCCCAACGAGTCATTCCTGAAATTAAACATCAGGATGAGGTGCGGGTAAAAATTGCCAGCTCGGGATTATGTGGTTCCGATTTACCCAGAATTTTTAAAAATGGTGCACATTATTATCCAATAACGTTAGGCCATGAATTTAGCGGCTATATTGATGCTGTGGGATCCGGTGTTGATGATTTACATCCTGGCGATGCGGTTGCCTGTGTGCCGTTATTACCCTGTTTTACTTGTCCAGAGTGTCTGAAAGGGTTTTATTCCCAGTGCGCAAAATATGATTTTATTGGCTCACGGCGTGATGGTGGGTTTGCCGAATATATTGTCGTTAAGCGGAAAAATGTCTTTGCTCTACCTGCGCATATGCCTATTGAGGATGGGGCTTTTATTGAACCGATTACCGTTGGCCTGCATGCTTTCCATTTAGCGCAAGGTTGTGAGAATAAAAACGTTATTATTATTGGTGCCGGAACCATTGGCCTGCTGGCCATTCAGTGCGCTGTCGCGCTGGGAGCAAAGAGTGTGACGGCTATCGACATTAGCTCAGAAAAACTGGCACTGGCAAAATCTTTCGGTGCGATGCAAACATTTAACAGCCTTGAAATGAGCGCGCCGCAAATGCAGGGCGTTTTACGCGAGCTGCGCTTTAATCAGCTTATCCTCGAGACGGCTGGCGTCCCGCAAACCGTCGAACTGGCGGTAGAGATTGCCGGGCCTCATGCCCAGCTGGCGCTGGTGGGCACGTTGCATCAGGATCTGCATTTAACATCGACAACGTTTGGCAAAATATTACGTAAAGAGCTGACGGTTATCGGCAGTTGGATGAACTACTCCAGCCCTTGGCCGGGGCAGGAGTGGGAAACGGCGAGCCGGTTGCTGACAGAACGTAAGTTAAGCCTGGAGCCATTAATCGCTCACCGTGGAAGCTTTGAAAGCTTCGCCCAGGCGGTGCGTGACATCGCTCGTAATGCTATGCCGGGCAAAGTGTTGCTTATTCCCTGAAACCGCGGGCCAGCGTGATGCTGGCCCGGTATTGTGCAAAACAGATCATTCACCAATGGTCCCCCTTCGTTTACACTAGCCACAATTGAATATGGGTAAATGACGATGAATTCATTCGAGCGAAGGAATAAGATCATCCAATTAGTGAATGAACAGGGAACCGTGCTTGTTCAGGATCTGGCGGGAGTTTTTGCTGCCTCGGAAGCGACAATCCGTGCCGATTTGCGCTTTCTCGAACAAAAAGGCGTGGTTACGCGCTTTCATGGCGGTGCGGCGAAAATAATGTCCGGTAATAGTGAAACCGAGACCCAGGAAGTCGGGTTTAAAGAGCGATTTCAGCTCGCCAGCGCGCCGAAAAACAGAATAGCGCAGGCGGCAGTCAAAATGATCCACGAAGGGATGACCGTTATTCTCGACAGCGGAAGTACGACAATGCTTATCGCCGAAGGTTTAATGACCGCCAAAAATATCACGGTGATTACCAACAGTCTCCCAGCGGCGTTTGCCCTTTCCGAAAATAAAGACATTACTCTGGTCGTCTGTGGTGGCACGGTCCGCCATAAAACGCGCTCGATGCATGGCTCCATTGCCGAGCGTTCATTGCAGGATATTAATGCCGATTTAATGTTTGTCGGTGCTGATGGTATTGATGCGGTTAATGGTATTACGACCTTTAATGAAGGTTATTCGATTAGCGGTGCGATGGTCACAGCCGCTAATAAAGTGATTGCCGTTCTCGATTCATCGAAATTTAACCGTCGCGGTTTTAATCAGGTACTGCCAATCGAAAAAATTGATATTATTATTACTGATGATGCCGTGTCAGAGGTGGATAAACTGGCATTGCAGAAAACACGGGTGAAATTAATTACGGTGTAGCATTGTTCTTTATGCCGGATAAGGTGTGTACACCGAATCCGGCATCACTGATACTCCCTGAATTAAGAAAGGGAAATTTGATTAACGCAATAATGGACAATCCGGTGGTAATCGACAGCGCAACGCCGCCGGAAGTATTTCAATATGAAAGTTTTGCCCACTCAACGGTTCGCCATCAAGATTAAAGGTAATTTCGTGTGGTGCTTGTATATCGAACCACGCCGAAGCACCTTCGATAATATTCGGGTTATCTTCGTCAGATTTTAAGGTTGATACGAGAGCCGGAAGAATTTCATCGCCGGTGAAAATGCGCAGTTGCAGTAAGCCGTCGTTAATTAATGCGTTCGGGCACAATTGCTGACCGCCACCTGCCTGACGGCCGTTACCAATACCAATGACTAGTGCGTCACCTTGCCAGTGAAAGTTTTCACCGCGGATTTCACAACGGTCCGGTTGCAGTGTATCCATGCGCATTAAGCCGTGAATGATGTAAGAGACGCCACCCAGCGCGGCTTTTAATTTTTCCGGCGTTTCTGTGGTAATACGTGTCCCAAACCCACCCGTTGCCATATTAATAAAACAGGTTTGCTTGTTGACCTGCGCCATATCAATCGCAATAGCGTCACCAGCAATTGCTAGTTTCAGCGCCTTATCCAGTGCCTCAGGTATACCCACGCTGGTCGCGAAATCGTTCGCTGTACCTAGTGGCAAAATCCCCAGCGCGGGTATGTCATCGCCCTCACACTGAATCAGCGCCGAGGAAACTTCATTAATAGTGCCATCGCCACCACCGGCAATTACCGTTGCGACGCCCAGCTTCCGGGCCTCTTCTACAAATCGGGCGGCATCGCCTTTCTCCCAGGTGACCCGCACATGGATCGTCATTCCTTCCTCGCGCAACAGCATAATTGCTTCGCGCAAGGGTTGATTGTCAGTACTTTTGCCGTTAAGAATCAGTAAGCTGGCGGGAAATTCTGCCATAATCGTATGCCTTTATGATTGGTCTGTAGATAGTGTAGAGCAGAAAAGAAAAGGCGGAGTCAGAACAGGATGAAAATCGGAGGATAAAAAATCAGTTCAAGGATGGGGAATTCAGTGGTTACCAGTAAGGGGGGCAACGGTACACTCGGTTTTTATCGGCATAAATGATCACTGAAAGCACTTAAGCATTATTTTACTGTGGATTCAGCGTGGCAGCGAACATTAACGGTAGTCAGGGACAAACTTCAAAAGAGCATATGCATCATATTCAACAAAGCAATGGCATCCTCAATGTACGATTCCAATTATATTAAATAATTCCTATGAGGTTATCTGTGATAGGCCTCCATGTCTGTATTTCCTACTTATGTAGGAAATTCTGCACAAAACATTTATTATAATCCTATTCAATAATGACAATGATGTCATTATTATATTTCAACACTAGAGAGTGTCGTTGGTGTTTAATGGGGGAAGGTGAGATGAAAAAGACAGCTGCTATATCATTAATTAGTGTTTTTCTTATGTCTGGTTGTGCTGTGCATAATGATGAGACAAGTATCGGTAAATTCGGTCTTGCCTATAAAAGTAATATCCAGCGTAAACTCGATAACCAATACTACACTGAAGCCGAAGCATCTTTAGCCAGGGGCAGAATATCTGGTGCGGAAAATATAGTGAAAAATGATGCAGCTAATTTCTGTGTTACTCAGGGCAAAAAAATGCAGATAGTTAACCTGAAGACTGAAGGGGCAGGATTACATGGCGTCGCGCGTCTGACATTCAAATGTGGAGAGTGAGAATAGATTCAAGACTACCATGGACACATCCATTTTTATCTCTGATAAGGTATTCTTCAACACCATTATTGAATGTGAGTAATAATGACAAGCAGATAGATGAAACTACAGCAGAATTTTTATTTTATGCGGCTATCAGAAAATGATGGCATAAATATTCCTATGCTTTAGCTTCATTTTTTGTAAGCGTCAAACATGCGCGTTCTGGCTGTGCGTAGCCGGACCCTGTGCGAGCACGATGCCGTTAAGTGAAAGGCATCGTGCTATGAAGGGGAATTCTATCGATATGGTCAATGGAAGGAGGTAACCAGGTATGAATCCTTCCTTCTGTTTCATTGAATTACGCATAAAAAATAAGCCCGTGTAAGGGAGATTACACAGGCTAAGGAGGTGGTTCCTGGTACAGCTAGCATTTTATGGGTTATGTTTTTCAGCGGAACGGATGATAACCTTAATAACTGCAGCTGTATGTGATCGGTTTCTAAGAATTTTCCATCCGGGAAAAATAATCGAAATTAATCACTTACCGTGGGGGTTACGCGTGGTTTCCCCGGAGAAATTACGCATCAGCAGCGCGTAATTTAGCTCAAGATCCTGCGGGACCGGGATCCACACAGTATAACCATCGCCCGGTGCGACCGGCATTGCTTCGCCTTTGGCGTTTTCCATATGCTCAAGGGTAAAGTTAATGTTCCCTTGCGGCGTCATCAGCTCAAGGCTGTCGCCAACGGAGAATTTATTTTTCACCGCTACCGCCGCGAGGTCGCCCTTGCGCTCACCGGTAAACTCACCAACAAACTGCTGGCGGTCAGAAACTGAATAACCGTATTCGTAGTTCTGATAATCGTCGTGAGTATGACGACGCAGGAAACCTTCGGTATAGCCACGATGCGCCAGACCTTCCAGAGTTTCCAGCAGGCTGGTATCGAATGGTTTTCCCGCAGCTGCGTCATCGATAGCTTTACGGTAAACCTGCGCGGTGCGTGCGCAATAGTAGAAAGATTTTGTACGACCTTCGATTTTCAGCGAATGCACGCCCATTTTGGTCAGGCGTTCAACGTGGGCAATGGCGCGCAAATCTTTTGAGTTCATGATGTAAGTGCCGTGCTCATCTTCAAACGCGGTCATATACTCGCCCGGACGCTGGGCTTCTTCGATCATAAACACTTTGTCGGTTGGCGCGCCGATACCCAGCGTCGGCTCAACGTTTTGCACCGGAATTGGTTCGTACTTGTGAACGATGTTGCCAACGTCATCTTCTTTACCTTCCTGGACGTTGTACTCCCAGCGGCAGGCGTTGGTGCAGGTGCCCTGGTTCGGGTCGCGCTTGTTGATATAGCCAGAGAGCAGGCAGCGACCGGAGTAGGCCATGCACAGCGCGCCGTGAACGAAGATCTCTACCTCCATATCCGGCACCTGATTGCGGATCTCTTCAATCTCTTCCAGCGACAGCTCGCGAGAGAGGATCACACGGGTCAGGCCCATTTGCTGCCAGAATTTCACCGTCGCCCAGTTCACGGCGTTAGCCTGTACCGAGAGATGGATCGGCATTTCAGGGAAGTGCTCACGCACCAGCATAATCAGCCCTGGATCGGACATAATCAGCGCATCCGGCCCCATTTCCACCACCGGTTTCAGGTCACGGATAAAGGTTTTCAACTTAGCGTTGTGCGGTGCAATGTTGACCACAACATAAAACTTTTTCCCCAGCGCGTGGGCTTCATTAATGCCGAGCTGGAGATTTTCGTGGTTGAATTCGTTGTTGCGCACACGCAGGGAGTAACGCGGCTGGCCCGCATAAACAGCATCTGCGCCATAAGCGAAAGCGTAACGCATATTTTTCAGCGTTCCCGCCGGGGAAAGGAGTTCCGGTTTAAACATAATTCTCTCGTTCTGATGACAGGTCAGATCCGCTTCACCTGATGAAGCGGTTAGGGGAGTGCCCCCACTTTAAGGGCGGGCATTGTAGCGCAATCGGTGGGGTTGACTCCAGTGACAATGTTAAGGGAAAGACTGAGCGCATTTATTTCGTTTTGATTCCGATAGTCGTCAGGTTCAATTGTTATCAGTTGACCTTAATTTGGTGTTAAAGAAAGGGAATATAACCCCATAACTTGTTGTGAAGTTCCGGATTGCAGGTAAAAAGCGCCTGAAGTTGCTGACGCTGAGGAGCATTTGGTTGAATGTCCGAAAGATTGAAATTGCGTTGCCATATCGCGAGCTGTTTACCTGCAAATTCTTCAGTTAGCTTGTGTTGCGATTGCAGAAGAAGAATTAAACAGGCCCATTTGTTCAAGTTATGATACAGCCGACAATATGCGCAAGCATGTTTAACTGATGGTGCGTTTTCCAGCAACTGACGTATTTCCTCGAACGTGAGCGGAACTCGACACCATACACAGATGTTAACCATAAATCGAAGCCCGGAGGCGTCCGGGTTAGCCAGTGTGGTCAGAATAATCCCTTTGACACCACCATCAGGATTGGCTTTCGCAAGAATATACATAGCGGCTAATCGCAGTGGGAATACATCCTGTGATAATCCCCATTCTGCCAGTTTTAAAATATTGGCATCATGAATGGAGTCCAGCCCGTATAAAGCTGCCCGGCGCTGTGAGGGAGTATATTCAGTCGAGGTGACAACATGACGCCAGAATTGCACAACATCCATGACGTCATTAAGCATGTTTTTAGCGCGTAGACGGATCAACATATTGTTATCCAGCAGTAATGCGCTGTACAACGCCGGAGGAATTTCTATAGCTCGGTCAGTAAGGCTAAACAACGTTGCTTGTCGAATACGCGGCCAGCGGTCTTTTAACAGACGAGTTAATACCGCTTCGCTTAACGGTAATTGTTGACGCAGCCAGTGGGTGACCGCCAGCATTCGTAAACCTTCGTCGGGCTGCTTGAGTATTAAAAGCAGCGAAGATTCATCATTAAAGTAGCCATATTCAATCAGCGTTTGTAATACTGCGCGGGAGAGTTTTTTATCAGGGCAAGTAAGCCAACACGTTAATTGTGGACGGCTATTTTCTGTCAATAAAAATCTAAGTATCTCGTCTACAAATGCACGGTGATCGTAACGCTGGCATTGGAGAAGGTTACGTATCAAGGGAAGATTAACGGCAAATGCCGCTGCATTCTTATCCTTCTTTAAATGACGTAACGCTATGGTTGCAGCAAGGCGAACCTCTTTTACCCAGTCATTAGCTGCAAGTAATAATTCTTCTATAGCTGCAACATCCTCTTTTTGTCCCAGACATTGCACGGCCTTTTCTCGTATATATCCATTGTGGTGATGGGTAAGCTGGCAAAGAACCAGAGTATCGTTGAGATCACAATCATGCGCTATATAATTGCCTGGATCGGCTATCATCGACTGGAGTTGTTGCTGGATAAGAAATAATTCACAGTCAACAGAATTATTCATTTCGACGTTAAACAAAACCCTGCGTGTAAATAATGTACGCAATCCTTTGAGCATAATTTTCCTTATCAGTTATGAGGAGAAAACTCATTTCATGATTAATAATTTCCTGAGGGATAGTAACTCTGTGATGAGAGAAAATAAAGCCGGACGCCAACAACCTACGCCCGGCATCGTAATTACGTATTGTCTTTCACCGTCTGGCTTGTGCCATTGGCTTTAACGGAGGCAATTCCGGTTTCACGAGATTGCGCGGTGGCGTACATCTGGCTGGAGCCGATAATTTGATGATTGGCGGCTTTCAGATTGAAATAGAATTTGCCGTTGCTTGCTGTTTTTTTCTCATAGCGTTCTTCTTGTGGGCTGTTGCTACGCACTGACGCGATGCCCTTTTCCGCAGAGGCTTTTGAGGTATACAGCTCGCTGGTGAGGATAGTCTCACCATTGCCCGCTTTTAGCACAAACCGGAATTGATTATCACTGCTCCTACTGAGTTCAAACCAACCAGCCATAATGACTCCTTGATTGAAATTGCGTATCGAAAACAGCATCTAAAAGGACTGTTTGCCGATTAAAGTATGAGCGATTTTCAGGTGCTTGCCAGGGCGGAGAGATAATGTCAGATAGCCGACAATGCGCGGGATAATGCTGCCGGATGTGGCGTGAATGCCTTCTCCGGCAGGTAAAAATGTTAAACGATGCGGCAGGCGTCGGCTTCCCAGCGATAACCGACACCGTAGACGGCGCGGATAAAAGACTGCTCTTCGTCCAGAGCTTCCAGCTTGCGACGCAGGTTTTTAATGTGGCTGTCGATGGTGCGGTCAGTTACTACGCGGTAGTCGTCATAAAGGTGGTTCAACAACTGCTCACGGGAGAATACTTTTCCCGGTTCATGAGAGAGCGTTTTCAGCAGACGAAATTCCGCAGGCGTCAGGTCAAGCATTTTACCGCGCCATGAAGCCTGAAAACGACCTTCGTCGATAATCAACGGGCTTTCGGCATCCTGTTGCTGCAACTCGCGCTGCGGTTTGCAACGGCGCAAAATGGTTTTGACGCGCGCTACCACTTCCCGTGGACTGTACGGCTTACAGATATAATCATCTGCGCCAATCTCCAGCCCGAGCAGGCGGTCGATCTCTTCGATTTTTGCTGTCACCATCACGATCGGAATGTCAGAAAAACGACGAATTTCCCGACACAACGTCAGGCCATCGGTGCCAGGGAGCATCAGATCCAACAGGATCAGATCCGGTGGTGTCTGGCGCACATATGGCAGTACCTGATCGCCGTGGCTGATAAGCGTCGGCGCATAGCTCGCAGCACGCAGATAATCAATAAGCAACTGCCCCAGCTTCGGTTCATCTTCCACGATCAAAATACGTGGCGTGTTTTCGTCGATTGGTAACTCGGTCATACTTCTCTCTGTAAATCCCGTTCCAGCGGTAACTCTACTGTAATGCTTACCCCGCCAAAAGGCGAATGAGCGGCAACAATGCGACCATTATGTGCTTCAACAATGTTAAGACAAATCGCCAGCCCCAGGCCGGAACCGCCGCTGGCACGGTTGCGGGAACCTTCAGTGCGATAAAAACGCTCAAACAATTTTTGCAGTTGATCGTCACTAACGCCCGGTGCACTGTCGGCAAAGGTCAGGCGCACCGTTTTGTCATGTTGCTCGGCAGAGATATGCAGGCTGCCGCCGCTGTCGGTATAGCGCAGGCTGTTTTCCAGTAAGTTATTGAACAACTGCATTAAACGATCGCGATCGCCAAATACGGTAATGCTGTCTGGCAGGGAAAATTGCAGTTTCAGCCCGCGGCTGGCGAAACGCTCACGAAATGCGCCACCCGCGACTTCCAGTAGCGGGATCAGATCCACCGACGATTTCTGGTAGGCGAGAGCGCCTTCATCAGACATCGACAATTGATGAAGATCATCCACCAGTTTGGTCAGTGTACCGACCTCTGCCTGTAAAGAAGCCACCGTCTCCGGCGTGAATTTACGCACGCCATCCTGAATAGCTTCCAGTTCGCCGCGCAGTACCGCTAAAGGCGTGCGCAGCTCGTGGGAGATATCGGCCATAAAATCGCGGCGCATCTGTTGGTTTTTCTCCAGCGTGCTGGCGAGCTGGTTGAAGTCTTGCGCCAGTTTGCCCAATTCATCTTCACTGGTGGGCGTCACGCGAGTAGTGAAATCGCCCGCTGCCAGTTTGTGTGTACCGTCCACCAGTCGTTTGACCGGAGCCAGCAAACCGCGCGCCAGTGGGAATGTCGCCAGCGCCGCTAACAAGGTAGATAAAGCGACAATCAGCCAACTGGTTTGCCTCTGTTGTCTGTCAAAATTGATATCGGTATTGCGGGTCAGTCGTTCAACAGGGGAGGCGATCACCGCACCCACTTCCGCCCCATTGACCATAATGGGCCGCCGTGTGCCGTCTGGTGGAATCGGTGCTCGCGGGCCAACCAGCACTTTGTTGTTTTGATCAACCACCCAGAATTGCGTGCGCCAACCGTGTGGCGGCATACCGGGGCCGGGCTTATCTTCGTTGTTATCATGCTCCAGCGAACGTAGGATCTGAAATACAAAGCGATCGTTATTACGCAGGAAGCGCCAGTTCCCGTGCTGGGCGTACTGCTCACCAAGCGCATCGCCGAGCATTTGCAGCCGTTGTTCATTACCATGCTTGATGTAATCGATAAAGCCGCGCTCAAAACTGATACGTACCGCCCAGTGCATCGTGATCAATAAGACAATGCAGGTGGCGAAAATCGCCAGAAACAGTTTGCCGGTAATACCGGGTCGCCAGAACTTCATTGCGCGCTCCTTTTTCGCCGCGAAATAGCGACATTTTGATGCGTATCGTTTGGCACTCTGGCAAAGATAAACGCCGGAAGGGCGATGATAAACGCCATGCTAAGCCAGGTGTACATAAAGACGGTTTGTGTGGTGCCGCTGTCGACGCTGACATGCTGTGAACCAAAAAGTCCCAGCAACAGCCCGGCGATAGTGACGCCGATACTCATCGACAATTGCATAATCATCGACAGCAGGCTGTTTCCGCTGCTCGCCAGATTGTCCGGGAGATCTTTCAGCGTCAGGGTGTTCATGGAGGAGAAACGCGTCGAGTTGACCATCCCTTGTAAAAACAGGACGAACGGCAAAACATAGTACCAGCCCAGCAGAGCAGTGGTCATAAATAGCAGGGTGACCAGCGACAGACCCAGCGTGGTCGCCACCAGTACCCGACGATAACCAAAGCGATTCACTACCTGTACCACAATTCGCTTCATCCCCATGCTGCCGAGCACCATCGGGATCATCATCAGTCCGGCATGAAACGGTGAGAAGCCAAGGCCAATTTGCAGGAAAACCGGCGTCATAAAGGGCAACATGCCGCTACCGATACGTCCGGCAAAACTCCCCGCCAGACCCAGCGAAAAAGTACGAGTACGGAACAGTTTCAGACTGAAAAGAGCGCGGTTGTTATTTCTGGCGTGCAGCAGATAAAGCACCAGTGCTACCACGCCAATCGCTGCCAGTCCGGCAATCGCCAGCGGTGAAAGTCCCGTGCCTTTACTGCCATCCAGCGCCAGCGTTAATACCGCCATGCCGACCGCCAGCAATAAAAAACCGGAGAGATCGAAACGCCGCGTCTGCATGGTGTAGTTTGGCATTAACATCAGCGTGGCGATCGCACCGATAATCCCTACCGGTATGTTGATCAAAAAGATCCAATGCCAGGACGCGTATTCCACCAGCAGGCCGCCGAGCGCCGGACCCAATAGTGGGCCGACCTGACCGGGCAGCGTAACAAAGGTCATCGCCGCCATATATTGCTCGCGCGGTACAATTTTCATCACCGTAAGCCTGCCGACCGGCACCATCATCGCGCCGCCAACGCCCTGTAACGCGCGTGCCAGCAACAGTTCGTTTAGCGTGGCAGAAAGCGCGCAAAACAGCGAACCGAGGGTAAACAGCACGATGGCGGTAAAGAAGATATTGCGTACGCCGACTTTGTCCGCCAGCCAGCCGCTGGCGGGCAGCATCACCGCCACGGTCAGTACATAAGATACGATGACCATGTGCATATGCAGCGGGCTTTCCCCGAGGCTTTGCGCCATTGAGGGAAGCGCGGTGTTAACGATGGTGGTGTCCAGCGACTGCATAAAGAAGCCGAAAGCCACAATCCACAATTGCCAGCGGGTGCTGTCGGGAAGATCTGTCATTTACTCGGTTACCGTTTGTTTAGGTTTACGCGAAAAACGCAGCCGCAGACGGTCAAAAAAGAGATACACCACTGGCGTGGTATACAGCGTCAGGAGCTGGCTCATTACCAGACCGCCGACAATGGTGATCCCCAGGGGTTGGCGCAGCTCCGAGCCGTCACCGCCCGACAATACCAACGGCAGCGCACCAAACAGCGCCGCCAGGGTAGTCATCATAATCGGGCGAAAACGCAGCAGACAGGCCTGGAAAATAGCTTCCTGCGGCGTCAGGTTACCGTGCCGTTGGGCTTCGAGCGCAAAATCGACCATCATAATGGCGTTTTTCTTCACGATGCCGATTAATAGCATGATCCCTATCAGGGCGATTAGGCTGAACGGGGCATTGAATAGCTCCAGCGCCAGCAGCGCCCCAACGCCCGCCGAGGGCAGGGTGGAGAGAATCGTCAGTGGATGCACGTAACTCTCGTAAAGGATACCCAGCACGATATACACCGTGGCGATGGCTGCGATAATCAGGATTACCTGCGAGTTCATCGTCTCCTGGAATACCTGCGCTGTTCCGGCAAAACTGCCACGCACCGTCGAAGGCACACCAAGCTGGGTCATTGCGCGGTCGATCGCCGCACTGGCGTCCGAGAGCGATTTCCCGGTCGGCAGGTTAAACGAGATGGTCGAGGCCGCCGATAATCCCTGATGATTCACCGACAGCGGGGCATTCGCCGGTTGCCATTTAGCGAAATATGACAGAGGGATCGCTTTTCCTTCGTTATTAATGACGAACATTTTTTCCAGTGCACTAATGTCCTGGGTATAGCGTGGATCCACTTCCATCACCACTTTATACTGGTTCATGGGCTGGTAAATGGTCGAGATTTGCCGCTGACCGAAGGCGTTATTCAACAGGCTGTTGGCGGCCTGCACGTCGATTCCCAGCCGTGCCATAGTGTCGCGGTCGTAAACCAGATTCATCTCCGCGCCGTTATCTTGCTGGTCGGAATTCACGTCCGCCAGTTCCGGCAATGTCGCCAGTTTTTTGCGGATTTTCGGCTCCCATTCGCGCAGCGCCGCCAGGTCGTCGGAGAGCAACGTATACTGGTAACTGGCGTTCGACTGACGTCCGCCAACGCGAATATCCTGCACCGCCATCAGGAACAGATTCGCTCCCGGTTCTTTCGCCAGCTTCACCCGTAGACGGTCGATAATTTGCTGCGCCGTTTCGCTGCGTTCGTCGCGTGGTTTGAGAGTGATAAACATCATCCCGCTGTTCACCCGCGAGCCACCGGTAAAGCCGGTGACATTATCCACTGCCGGATCGTCACGGATAATTTTCATGAAATCCTGCAATTTGCCGCGCATCGCCTGAAACGAAATACTCTGATCCGCCTGTATCCCGCCCATCAGTACACCAGTGTCCTGCTCCGGGAAGAAGGTTTTCGGGATCGAGATATACAGCCAGATATTCAGCGCAATGGTGCCAAGCAGCACCACGCCCACCAGACGGGTATGATTGAGCACCCATTTCAGCGACTTGCCGTAGCCTTGTTGCAGAGCAACCAACATGCGACCAAAACCACGCAGACGCTTTTGCTCGCGCGGCTTGCTGGCTTTTAGCATCCAGCCGCACATCATCGGCGTTAACGTCAGGGAAACCAGCAACGAAATACCAATGGCGACAGAAAGCGTCACGGCAAATTCGCGTAACAGTCGGCCCGGCAATCCGCCCATCAACAGCAGCGGCAGGAACACCGCCACCAGTGACAGACTCATCGACAGTACCGTAAAGCCGACTTCGCGAGTACCTTGCAGCGCGGCCTGTAGCGGTTTCATCCCCGCTTCCAGATGACGGGCAATGTTTTCCAGCACTACGATGGCGTCATCCACCACGAAACCAGTAGCGATGGTGAGCGCCATTAACGAAAGATTATTGAGACTGAAACCGCACAGGTACATCGCCGCAAACGTACCAATCAGCGAAACCGGCACCGCAACGGCGGGAATAATAGTGGCGCGACCCGAGCGCAGGAATAAAAAGACCACCAGAATCACCAGCGCCACCGAGATAATCAGCGTTTGCTCGACTTCCTCCAGCGAGGCGCGAATGGTGGGGGAGCGATCCTGGGCAATTTGCAGATCAATCGCCGCCGGAATGGTCTCCTGCAACTCCGGTAATTTTGCCCGGATGCTGTCAACCGTCTGGATAATATTGGCTTCCGGCAGCTTGCGGATCATCAGCAAAATAGCCGGTTTGGCGTTGGTCATCCCGGCGTTGCGCACATCCTGCACTGAGTCGGTCACCGTCGCTACATCGCCCAGACGAACCGCGCCGCCGTTGTTGTAATGAATAATCAGCGGTTGGTATTCGGTAGCGGTTTTTAGCTCATCATTGGTCTGTATCTGCCAGCGGTGAGTGCCATCTTCCAGCGCGCCCTGCGGTTTACGCACGTTGGCATTGCTGATGGCAGTGCGTACGTCGTCCAGCGACACGCCCTGATTAAACAGCGCCTGCGGGTTCAGCCCAACGCGCACGGCGGGCAACGAGCTGCCGCCGACATCGACATCACCGACACCGTCGATTTGCGAAATTGTCGGAGCCAGTTGCGTCGAGGCGAAATCGTACAGTTCACCCTGCGAATAAGTATCGGATGTCAGCGTGAGGATCATAATTGGCGCATCCGACGGGTTCGCTTTGCGATAGGTCGGACGGCTGGGCATCCCACTGGGCAGCAAACTTTGTGCAGCGTTGATCGCCGCCTGCACATCGCGCGCTGCGCCGTTGATATCCCGATCAAAATCAAACTGCAAAATAATGCGCGTGCTGCCGAGCGAACTGCTGGAGGTCATTTCACTGACCCCGGCAATGCGCCCAAGTGAGCGCTCCAACGGAGTGGCAACGGAAGACGCCATTGTCTCCGGCGACGCACCGGGCAGCGAGGCGCTGACCATAATCACCGGAAAATCGACCTGTGGCAGCGGGGCGACCGGCAGCATACGGAAGCCCAGTATGCCGCACAGGGTAATGGCGACCGACAGTAAAATCGTCGCCACCGGGCGGTAAATGAAGAGGGCAAAAAACTTCACTTACGCCTCCTCTTCATGACGAGCAAAGCGGCTTTTGGTCCACAATGCCAGGCGGTCGAATAGCAGATAAATCACCGGCGTGGTAAACAGCGTCAGCACCTGGCTAACAATCAGACCGCCGACCATGCCGATACCTAACGGACGACGCAGTTCCGCGCCGACCCCGGTACTTAACATCAGCGGCAACGCGCCAAGCAGAGCCGCCAGAGTGGTCATCAGGATCGGGCGAAAACGCAGCAAACAGGCCTGGTAAATAGCATCGCGCGGCGACATGCCTTGCTCGCGCTCGGCAGCCAGCGCGAAGTCGATCATCATGATGGCGTTTTTCTTCACAATACCGATCAGCAAAATAATGCCGATGATGGCGATCACATCCAGCTCACTTCCGGCAATCATTAGCGCCAGCAGTGCGCCAACACCTGCCGTTGGCAACGTCGAGAGAATGGTGATCGGGTGAATAAAACTTTCATACAGAATGCCGAGCACGATATACATCGCCACCACCGCCGCGACAATCAGCCAGACAGTGCTGCCCAATGCCGACTGGAAGGCGAGGGTGCTACCCTGGAACTGCGTGGTGATATCCACCGGCAGATTCAGCGTCTTTTCGGTGTCCATAATCGCCTGCACCGCATCGCCCAGCGAATAGTTATCCGGCACGTTAAAGGAGATGGTCGTTACCGGGAACTGATCCAGATGGTTGATGGAGAGCGGCGCAAAACGCTGCTCAATTTTGGCAATTGAGCTTAGCGGCACCACGCCACCGTCGCTGCTGGTCAGGCGGATAGTATCCAGCGCCGCGAGGCCTGGGGTATTTTCGGTGTTGTGTTCCAGCACCACGCGATACTGGTTGGCCTGAGTATAAATAGTGGAAATCAGTCGCTGACCAAACGCGTTGTACAGGGCGTTATCGACGTCCGCCATGCTGATCCCCAGACGGCTGGCGCTGTCGCGATCAACATTGACATACGCCACCAGCCCTTTGTCCTGCCAGTCACTGGAGACATCAGAAAGCTGTGGCAGCTGCTGGAGTTTTTCCACGAGTTGCGGCACCCAGGTGCTGAGCGCATCCAGCGATGTGGCCTGCAAGGTAAACTGGTACTGGGTGCGGCTGACCTGAGTATCGATAGTCAGATCCTGCGTTGGTTGAAGGAAGAGATCGACACCCGGCACTTTATCGACCGCCGATTGTAGACGGGAGATAACTTTTTGCACCCGGTCATCACGTTCATCCAGCGGTTTGAGGTTGATTTGTAAACGCGCACTGTTCAGTGATGGGTTAGTGCCATCAACGCCAACAAATGAGGTCAGACTTTGCACTGCCGGATCCTGCAAAATCACATCCGCGACCTGGCGTTGCCGCTGGGCCATATTGGCAAAGGAGCTGGACTGCGGTGCCTGCAAAGTGCCCTGAATAATGCCGTTGTCCTGTACCGGGAAGAAACCTTTCGGAATGAACACCCATAAGAGAACGCTCAGCAGCAGCGTGCTGAGCGCCACGCTTAAGGTCAGCCACGGATGATTCAGCACTTTCGTAAGTCCACGACCATAGGCGGCAATTATCCTGTCGAACATTTTTTCCGAGGCCCGGGAGAAGCGGTTCTGTTTACGCAGCGACTCCTGGCTGAGCATCCGCGCGCACATCATCGGTGTCAGGGTCAGAGACACCACGGCTGAGATCAAAATCGCGACGGCCAGAGTAATAGCAAATTCGCGGAACAGTCGCCCGACGATATCGCCCATAAACAGCAGTGGGATCAACACCGCAATCAGTGAGAAGGTCAGCGAGATAATGGTAAAGCCGATTTCACCCGCGCCCTTGAGCGCCGCCGCCAACGGTTTTTCGCCTTTTTCGATATAGCGGGAAATGTTTTCGATCACCACGATGGCGTCATCGACCACGAATCCGGTGGCGATAGTTAACGCCATCAGCGTCAGGTTATTGATTGAAAAATCGAGAAACACCATAACCGCAAAGGTGCCAATTAACGACAGCGGCACGGCGACGCCAGGAATGATAGTCGCCGGAATATTGCGCAAAAACAGGTAGATAATCATGACTACCAGCGCGATAGCCATCATCAATTCAAACTGGGTATCGTTGACCGATGCGCGGATATTGGTAGTGCGATCGGAAAGTACCGTCACTTTTACCGATTTCGGCAGACTCTCGGTGAGCTGTGGCAGCATCTGCCGGATGCTGTCGGCGGTGGAGATAATGTTAGCACCAGGCTGGCGCTGAACATTCATCACAATGGCCTGTTCTTTGTTCGCCCATGCGCCAAGCCAACTGTTTTCTGCGCCTTGTTCAACGGTTGCGACATCACCAAGACGAATCGGCGCGCCGTTCTGGTAGGCAATAATTAGCTGGCGATACTCTTCGGCGGATTGCATCTGGTCGTTCGCGGAAAGGGTGACCGCGCGGGAAGGGCCGTCGAGGCTACCTTTAGCCGAGTTAACGTTAGCACCGGTAATGGCGGTGCGCACGGTTTCGCTGGTCAGGCCGAGGGCGGCAATCGCCTGGGCGTTAAGTTTGACGCGAACAGCCGGACGCTGACCGCCGGAAAGCGTCACCAGCCCGACGCCGGAAATCTGCGAGATCTTCTGCGCGACGCGGGTTTCCACCATATCTTCCACTTGCGTCATCGGCATGGCGGTTGATGTGACGGCAAGCGTCATGATCGGCGGATCTGCCGGATTCACTTTGCTGTATACCGGAGGGTTAGGCAGATCGCTCGGCAACAGGTTAGTGGCGGCGTTAATCGCGGCCTGCACTTCCTGCTCGGCGACATCCAGCGGCAATGTTAGCTGGAATTGCAAGGTGATAACTGACGCGCCGCCGGAACTTTGCGATGACATCTGTTTCAGGCCAGACATCTGCCCAAATTGGCGTTCGAGCGGCGCAGTAACGGCGGAGGTCATGACATCCGGGCTGGCGCCAGGGTAGAGCGTGACCACCTGAATGGTCGGATAGTCCACTTCCGGCAGCGCCGAAACGGGCAGGGCGCGATATCCGATAATCCCGGCGAGTAAGATCGCCACCATCAGCAGCGTGGTGGCAACAGGACGCATAATAAACAGGCGCGACGGACCGCCTGTGCTGCTCGGGGGTAACACCTGCATCAGGAGCGTGCTCCTTTTTTCGCGTATTCGCGGCTGGTGGCTTTCTCTTCCGAAGTGGTGGCGCTCTGGGCTTCCACTACTTCCACTTTCGCCCCTTCGGTCAGGCGATCAATGCCGTCTGTCACTACGCGGTCGCCCGCAGAAATACCTGCGCGGATAACCACTTTCTCACTGTCCTGAATGCCCGGCGTCACCAGATGTTTGCTGACCTTGTTTTCGCTATTCAGCACCCAGACAAAATGGCCTTCATTGCCCATTTGCAGGGCGGCAGTTGGGATCACCACGGCGTTTTGTTCGGTGTCGACTAACATACGCGCGTTAACAAACTGATTGGGAAACAGTGCATCATCCTGATTATTAAAGCGTGCTTTCACTTTAATCGTACCGGTAGTGGCATCGATTTGGTTATCGAGACTTAACAGCGTGCCTTCACTTAATTTCTTCGAGTTGGTGCGATCCCAGGCTTCTACCACCAGCGGTTTTCCGGCTTTTTGCGCCTGCACAACGGTAGCGATATCGCTTTCCGGCAGGGTAAAGACTAAATCGATAGGGTGCGTCTGGGTGATCACCACAATCCCGGTGGTATCACCACTGGAGATTTGGTTACCAACATCAACCTGCTTGAGACCAACGCGACCATCGACTGGCGCGGTGATGCGGCTCCAGTCGAGTTGCAGCTGTGCGCTGGCGACGCTTGCTTCATCAGCCTTAATGGTGCCTTCGGTTTCACTGACCAGCGCCTGTTGGGCATCCAGTTCCTGACGGGAGACGAGATTGGTTTTTGCCAGTTGCTGATAACGCGCTAAATCACGGCGGGCGTTGGCAAGCGTGGCTTTATCTTTTGCCAGTTGGCCCTGGGCTTGTGCTAATGCAACTTTGAACTGGCTGGGGTCAATTTCTGCCAGTAAATCGCCTGCTTTGACCTGCTGACCCTCCTGGAAATGTAATGCCATCAGTTGACCATCTACGCGACTGCGCACCGTAACGGTGTTAGCAGCGGTAATCGTACCAAGCCCGGTGAGGTAACGCGGAACTGCCTGTTCTACGGCTGTCGCCGCCTGAACCGGGGCTAATGGGCCGGAACGCATACCACGGCGACCACCCGCTGGCGATTGCTGCGCTTGCTTCGTCGCACCTGGCGCTGCGCTCTGGGATTCATTGCGGCCTTGCCAGAACCAGAAAGCGGCGATGGCGGCGATAACCACCACGATTACGATTACCCAACGGGATTTATTACTGCCTTTCATCGTTAAGAGTTTCTCTTCCTGAAACGTTTCGCGGAATGATACTAGTGTAGCCAGCCAATAAGGGAGAAAAATGGAGGAATTATGAAACACTGTCGGGAATCGTCTGAATGGCAGGCACTTTTGCGAGCACGCATCCAGTAATAACACAGGAAACTATTTTATCTGCGCGTTAGCGATAGACTGCATTCAGGGCAAAAGGAGGTAGGCCGACGATTTCAGCGGGACGCTGAAACGGGAAAGCCCCTCCCGAGGAAGGGGCCTTAAATAAGGAAAGGGTCATGATGAAGTGGATCATCATCGTGGTGCTCTTAGTCGTTAGCTACCCAGCTTACTAAGACTACCAGGGCGGGGGAAACCCCGCTCAACCCTCACTCCTGAAAATATGCCTTCACGGTCAGAATGTCAATCCGCAGGCTTTGCAGTCTGCGATCCTGCCAGCAAATATTCTTTGCGAGTCGTTACGCAATAATCACAGATGAAACTATTTTATCTACGCGTTAGCGATAGACTGCATTCAGGGCAAAAGGAGGTAGGCCGACGATTTCAGCGGGACGCTGAAACGGGAAAGCCCCTCCCGAGGAAGGGGCCTTAAATAAGGAAAGGGTCATGATGAAGCTACTCATCATCGTGGTGCTCTTAGTCATTAGCTTACCGGCTTACTAAGACTACCAGGGCGGGGGAAACCCCGCTCTACCCTCACTCCTGAAAGTATGCTTTCACAATCAGATTGTCAATCCGCAGGCTTTGTAGTCTGCGATCCTGCCAGCAAATATTCTTTGCGAGACGTTACGCAATAATCACATGTGAAACTATTTTATCTGCAAGTTAGCGATAGACTGCTTGCATGGCGAAAGGAGGTAGGCCGCCGATTTCAGCGGGACGCTGAAACGGGAAAGCCCCTCCCGAGGAAGGGGCCTTAAATAAGGAAAGGGTCATGATGAAGCTACTCATCATCGTGGTGCTCTTAGTTATTAGCTGGCCAGCTTACTAAGACTACCAGGGCGGGGGGAAACCCCGCTCTACCCTCACTCCTGAAGTTATGTTACTCCACCCTTATTGTCAATCTGTAAGTCCACGTTCTTGCGGGGCGAATAGCAAAACCCTCTGCGCTTATGGGCCGAATTCTGAAAGTTGCTTTGCCTGCTCTTATTTCATTGTTGCAGTCGGTATGATACCGGACCTCAATAATTCTCTAAGAAAGGATTTCTTATGAGCGAACAAATCACGTTTGCCACCAGCGATTTTGCCAGTAACCCGGAACCACGTTGCCCCTGCATTTTGCTGTTGGATGTTTCTGGTTCGATGAGTGGTAGACCTATTAATGAACTTAACGCCGGATTGGTTGCCTTTCGCGATGAGCTGCTTGCCGATTCGCTGGCTTTAAAAAGAGTGGAACTCGGTATTGTGACGTTCGGCCCGGTGCATGTGGAACAACCATTTACCAGCGCCGCTAATTTTTTCCCGCCCATCCTGTTTGCCCAGGGCGATACACCAATGGGGGCCGCCATTACCAAAGCCCTGGATATGGTTGAGGAGCGCAAACGTGAGTATCGAGCCAATGGTATTTCCTATTATCGTCCGTGGATTTTCCTGATTACCGATGGCGCACCAACCGATGAGTGGCAGGCTGCTGCCAACAAGGTGTTTCAGGGGGAAGAAGATAAGAAGTTTGCCTTCTTTTCCATCGGTGTTCAGGGGGCGGATATGAAGACGCTGGCCCAAATCAGCGTTCGTCAGCCTTTGCCTCTTCAAGGATTACAATTCCGCGAACTGTTTAGCTGGTTATCCAGTTCGCTGCGTTCGGTTTCCCGCTCCACGCCGGGAACGGAAGTTGTACTGGAAGCGCCAAAAGGCTGGACGTCAGTGTGAGCTGGCGTCTGGTTTATGCATCAGCCGTTGGAACGTCGCACATCAGCGCTGACTTGTCTTGCCAGGATGCCTGCCAGATGCAGGTTGCCTGGCTAGAAGACCAGCAGCCATTATTGTCGGTATTTGTCGCTGATGGCGCAGGCAGCGTCTCGCAGGGAGGCGAAGGTGCGAAGCTTGCCGTCAATGAAGCGATGGCTTATATATCGCAAAAAGTGCAGGGTGGGGAATTGGAGCTTAATGATGTCCTCGCCACGGATATTGTACTGACTATTCGTCAGCGACTTTTTGCCGAGGCAGAGGCCAAAGAATTAGCGGTTCGTGATTTTGCCTGCACATTTCTGGGACTGATTTCATCACCTAACGGCACATTGATTATGCAGATTGGCGATGGTGGCGTGGTGGTAGATTTGGGGCACGGTCTGCAATTGCCGCTCACGCCGATGGTGGGTGAATATGCCAACATGACGCATTTCATTACCGATGAAGATGCCGTTTCCAGACTGGAAATTTTCACCAGCACTGAGCGTGCGCATAGAGTTGCAGCATTTACGGATGGTATTCAGAGACTGGCGTTAAATATGCTGGATAATTCTCCGCATGTGCCTTTCTTTACCCCGTTTTTCAATGGACTGGCGTCAGCAACGCAGGAACAACTCGATTTATTACCTGAATTGTTAAAGCAGTTTTTGTCCAGCCCGGCGGTAAACGAGCGTACGGATGATGATAAAACGTTGGCACTGGCGCTGTGGACAGAATGAACATCGCATGGCGGTTGAAGACAACGGTTCAACCGCCAGTTTAAGCAATCAATATAATGGCTGGCTAGCGAACTAATTTTGCTCTTAGCTCGTCGGCTTCTTCTTTTGGATAGGTGACCAATAAAGGATCAATGGTATAACCACCGTAAATTTTATCTCCGCGCGTATACATCCAGTCTGAAATATCTTCTTTCTTGATTTTCCACTCCTGGCCATATTCTACGTTTGTAACAATACCAGGGTCATTGCTTATTATACCAATAAACATGCCGTTAGAATAAGTGACATCCGTGAGCCAGAAATGCTCGGTTTCTCCGCGATCGGTTATCGGGGCTTTGACTGCGAAAGTATCAGCATCTTTTTTATTCATAACTTCGATGAATTGATCGGTTTCTTTCCGCGCATGTTGAATGGCGTCAGACATCGCCTTTTTATCATAACCTCCTGTCACTAACGTATCCGAAATCTCACAATAGCTTGCGGTAGTAAAAAATAGCAGACTCAACATAAGTAATATCTTTTTCATTTTTTCTCCAGAATCCCTGTGTAGTAAAAGTTAGCAAAAAACCTGTGGAAGTGAATCATTATCAGGTTGGAATTGAATTGTATCCTGATGAAATTGCATTATCATTTTTATTCTTGAGTGGGACTCTTCCAATATAGAAATAATTATAATGGACAGTGTTATTATTCATAGAAATATAATATAACTGCCCTTGAAACATTATGAAGACAAATATAAAAGTATTTACATCGACAGGTGAATTGACCACTCTCGGGCGTGAACTGGGCAAAGGCGGCGAAGGTGCGGTTTATGATATCGAGGAGTTTGTCGATAGCGTTGCCAAGATTTATCACACGCCGCCACCCGCCTTAAAACAGGATAAACTTGCCTTTATGGCTGCGACAGTTGACGCGCAGTTGCTGAATTATGTCGCCTGGCCGCAGGCAACGCTTCATAGTGGACGAGGTGGGAAGGTTATCGGTTTTATGATGCCGAAGGTTTCAGGTAAAGAACCGATTCATATGATCTATAGCCCGGCACATCGTCGTCAGAGTTACCCTCATTGTGCGTGGGATTTTCTCCTCTATGTTGCGCGCAATATTGCTTCATCTTTTGCTACGGTTCACGAGCACGGGCACGTCGTGGGTGACGTAAACCAGAACAGCTTTATGGTAGGCCGTGACAGCAAAGTGGTGTTGATTGATAGCGACTCCTTTCAGATTAACGCCAATGGAACGCTGCATTTATGCGAAGTGGGCGTGTCGCATTTTACGTCGCCAGAGCTGCAAACCTTGCCATCATTTATTGGCTTTGAACGCACAGAAAATCACGATAATTTTGGCCTTGCATTGCTGATTTTTCACGTATTGTTTGGTGGGCGGCATCCTTATTCTGGTGTGCCGCTTATCTCTGATGCGGGTAATGCGCTGGAGACGGATATTGCCCATTTTCGTTATGCCTACGCGTCAGACAATCAGAGACGTGGCTTAAAACCGCCGCCACGATCGATTCCGCTATCGATGTTACCGGGTGATGTTGCAGCCATGTTTCAGCAGGCGTTCACGGAAAGTGGCGTGGCAACCGGGCGTCCGACGGCAAAAGCGTGGGTTGCGGCACTGGATTCTCTACGCCAACAATTAAAGAAATGTACCGTTTCAGCAATGCATGTTTACCCTGGTCATTTAACCGACTGCCCGTGGTGTACACTGGATAATCAAGGCGTTATCTATTTTATTGATCTTGGCGAAGAGGTGATTACCACCGGCGGTGATTTTGTGCTGGCGAAAGTCTGGGCGATGGTGATGGCGTCAGTAGCACCGCCAGCACTACAGTTACCATTACCCGATCATTTCCAACCGACTGGCAGGCCGCTTCCTTTAGGCCTGTTACGGCGTGAATACATCATTCTGATTGAGATCGCACTGTCAGCGTTATCGCTGTTGCTTTGCGGCCTTCAGGCAGAACCGCGTTATATTATTTTGGTTCCTGTGCTGGCGGCTATCTGGATTATTGGCAGCCTGACAAGCAAAGCGTACAAAGCAGAAATCCAGCAACGCCGTGAGGCGTTTAATCGCGCGAAAATGGACTATGACCATTTAGTCAGCCAGATCCAACAGTTGGGCGGGTTGGAAGGTTTTATCGCCAAACGGACGATGCTCGACAAAATGAAGGACGAAATTCTCGGTTTACCGGAAGAAGAAAAGCGCGCGGTGGCAGCACTTCACGACACCGCAAGGGAACGGCAGAAGCAGAAGTTTCTGGAGGGATTTTTTATTGATGTTGCCTCTATTCCCGGCGTTGGCCCTGCGCGTAAAGCGGCGTTACGGTCCTTTGGTATTGAAACGGCGGCAGACGTTACCCGACGGAGCGTTAAGCAAGTTAAAGGTTTTGGTGATCATCTGACCCAGGCGGTTATTGACTGGAAAGCGAGTTGCGAACGCCGTTTTGTGTTCAGGCCGAATGAAGCGATAATGCCAGCAGACAGACAAGCGGTAATGGCGAAAATGACCGCCAAACGACATCGGCTGGAATCGGCGTTGACTGTCGGCGCGACAGAGTTGCAGCGATTCCGCCTTCATGCTCCTGCACGGACCATTCCGTTGATGGAACCATTACGTCAGGCAGCGGAGAAACTGGCTCAGGCGCAGGCTGATTTAAGCCGCTGCTGAGCCATTTTTCAATTAACGAAACACCACTTCAGCCCAACGTGCCAGCCCGGCGGTAACCGACCCAAAGTCATCGCCGCCTGCAATCGGAATGCCCGGCAACTGTTCTGCCAGCGCTTTTTTAATCAGCGGGGATCGGGCGCTACCACCAGTCAGATAGATGACATCCGGTTTTTCCTGGGCGTTATCCAGCGCCAGTTGCACCTGTTCCAGAATTCGCGCCAGCGGCTGACTGAGGGCGTTTTCCAGCCCTTGTTGGCTAATCAGTGTTGCCAGCTCATCGCTGATAAACGGCAGCGATGCGCGGGTTTCCGCTGCGCTGGAAAGGGCGATTTTGCTCTCTTCCGCGCTGCGTACCAGCCGATAACTTAAACGCTGACGCCAGACTTTCTGTAACAGGGCCACTTTCGCCGGTTCGCGGGCGTCGCGTACCAGGTCGTTAAGCAGACGACCGTTAGCACTACTGTAGAAATCACTCTGCGCAGGTACATCGTTGATGGCAACCGCATTCCACCACGGCAGAATCGGCAGGGCGATGCCTTTTTCGGTTTCGCCACCCATGCCCAGTAACGGCATCAGGTTTTTAAACGCCAGCGCGATATCCAGATCGTTACCACCAATACGGCAACCACTATGACCCAGCAGGCTGGCTTCACGATCGAGACGCGAACGCCACTGTGGCCCCATTAGCAGTAAAGAACAGTCAGTCGTACCACCACCAATATCCACCACCAGCACCCGTTTTTCTTCCTGCAAGGTGGCTTCGTAATCCAGCCCAGCCGCCACCGGCTCGTACTGGAATACCACATCCTTAAACCCGGCACGCTTCGCTGCGCGCTCCAGAATCCCTTGTGCCTGGGCGTTTGCTTCATCGCCGCCCAGCCCCTGGAAGTTGATCGGGCGACCAATCACCGCCTGGGTAATCGCTTCTGGCAATTGCGCCTGTGCCTGTTGGCGAATGTGCAGCATCATTGCGCAGACCAGATCCTCAAACAGCGCTACCTGCTGCGGTTTTAAGCCGCTGGCACCGAGGAACGATTTTGGTGATTTCACAAACCACACTTCTTCCGGATCATCAATGTATTGTGCCAGTGAAGAAAGACCGAACTGCACGCTTTTCGCCGTGACATCGATATCTTCTTCGCGGTTATAACGAATCGCCCGACGCAGCAGCGCCTGCGTTTCATCGTCGTCTGCCGGAACATCATGATGGCGGTACAGCCATTCGCTTACGGCTTCACGCGTTGGCGCGCAAAGCATTGAAGGCAGCAGCGTGCTGTCGTTTTCCATTTTTAGCAAATGCGGTTTACCGTCACGCATGACCGCCACTGAACAGTTTGCTGTACCGTAATCAAAACCAATAAACACGAAATAATCCCCATGCCGGTGAAGAAGGGGCGTGACTTTAGCGAAATGTTGCCGTCGCGACAACCGGAATATGAAAGCAAAGCGCAGCGTCTGAATAACGTTTATGCTGAAAGCGGATAAACAAGGAGAAGCGATGTATACCCTGAACTGGCAGCCGCCGTATGACTGGTCGTGGATATTGGGATTTCTCGCCGCCCGCGCGGTGAGCGGCGTGGAAACGGTCGCTGACGATTTTTATGCCCGTAGTCTGGCGGTGGGCGAATATCGCGGCGTGGTGACTGCTATTCCGGATATAGCCAGCCTTACTCTGCACATAAATTTAAGTGCAGGTTTAGAACCTGTTGCCGCTGAGTGCCTGGCGAAAATGAGCCGCCTGTTTGATCTGCAATGTAACCCGCAGATTGTTAATGGGGCGTTGGGCGAGTTAGGCGCAGCGCGGCCCGGATTGCGTTTACCTGGTTGTGTTGATGCTTTTGAGCAGGGCGTGCGGGCGATTTTAGGCCAACTGGTGAGCGTGGCGATGGCGGCAAAATTGACCGCCAGAGTGGCACAGCTTTATGGCGAACGGCTGGATGATTTTCCGGAGTATGTCTGCTTCCCCACGCCTCAGCGGCTGGCTGCAGCCGACCCGCAGGCATTAAAAGCGTTAGGTATGCCGTTGAAACGGGCAGAGGCACTGATTCATCTGGCAAATGCGGCGCTGGAGGGCACCTTACCAATGACAATACCGGGCGACGTAGAACAAGCGATGAAAACGCTGCAAACTTTTCCGGGTATCGGGCGCTGGACGGCGAATTATTTCGCCTTGCGCGGCTGGCAGGCGAAAGATGTTTTTCTGCCGGATGATTATCTGATTAAACAGCGATTTCCGGGAATGACACCGGCACAAATCTGCCGATATGCCGAGCGCTGGAAGCCCTGGCGTTCTTATGCGCTGTTGCATATCTGGTATACGGAAGGCTGGCAACCCGACGAAGCATGACGTTGGTCGCCGGATGCGGTGCGAGCGCCTTATCCGGCCTGGGGAATGAGCGATTTGTAGGCATGATAAGACGCGTTAGCGTCGCATCAGGCAATGGGCAAACGCTCCCTCAGTTAATCGCGAAATAACTGCTATTCACCAGCAAATCCAACGGTTGGGCATCGGCAATCACATCGCCATAAATCAGATCGACGCCGATGCCAGAAAGCGTATCCATCACTAAGGGTAAAACAACTGGCCCGGCGATAGTCTTCACCCCGAGTCGCTGAGCGTGCCCCTGAATAATCGTAATCAGCATCTCATCCATCAAATTACCCTGCACGCTGGCGCATAGCTCACCGTCAAGTAGCAGGTAATCTGCCATATTCGCTTTCAGCGTGTTGAAAATTTGCAGATCGCGACCCACCTGGCTGAGTACGATCCTGCAACCGGCCAGCCGCAGTTTTTGCACGCTTTCTGCGTGATCGATAACCGCTTCTGCCGGAATAATCAGATGTAATAACCGTGGTTGTAGAGGGCTATTTTCCAGCTGCTCAAGCAGTTCATTCACCAGCGCGGCGCTACTCAAACCGGCAACAGAAAGGGGGAGGGCGATGCTTAAGCCTTTACTGGCAATCGCTTTTGCGGTCTGCTGGAAAAATTCATGGAATACCCGGCGGTCAAGAGCATGGTTAAGCGCCGGATCACCGAAGCTACGACGAAATGTTTGTTCATCAAAAATCTCGCCTTCGCAACCCCAGAGTTTTAGTGATATCAACCACAAATTACGCGCTTCCGGGATCCGTGGCGAAGCGACGCCGTGGGCGATCATCATCAACTGATTCTCTTTAATCATCCGCCACTGTTCATCAAGCGACATCGCCGCCCGTTCGCTATGTGCGGCAGCTTGCTGTAGTTCGTAAACCGTCACCCGGCCCCGTACACCATTTTTGGAGGCATAACAGGCGATATCAGCCTGCGACATCACTTCAACCGCCTGATGATTGTTGTCATCAATCAAGGTAATCCCGGCACTGGCACCTACCCGATGTACACGTCCTTCCCATATAAAGTGATAGTCATTCACGGCGCTGATAATGCGTGTAGCGATAAAACGCGCACTTTCGACATTACAATCTGGCAGCAGCAGACCAAATTCATCGCCACCGAGTCGCGCAAGTACGTCGCTGGAGCGCAGCATACTCAGCATCAATGATGCCAGTTCGCGCAGCAAAGCGTCGCCAGCGGCGTGCCCGGCGCTGTCATTCACCGCTTTAAAGCGATCAAGATCGATAAACACCAGGGCATGTCGCTGATGTGTACTGTTTACCGTTTGCAGCAGGATGCGTAGTTGCTTCTCAAAACTGGCGCGATTGGCGAGATGCGTCAGTGCATCATGGGAGGCGCTGTAGCTCAGCTGGCGCAGCATTTTGCGTGATTCGGTGACGTCCTGAATCACCAGAACCGAGCCTATATTGCTGCCGTCCAGAGTACTTAACGGCGTAATACTGTAATGCACGTCGTAGCTGCCGCCGCTCCGGCAGTGCAACACCACATCTTGTTCAATCGCAGAACGTGAGGTGTCGGCACTGTAAATGTTCTCCATTAATGGCCCGTTGTCGCCAAAAGTAATATGCAACACCGTCAGGAGCGGAACACCTAACGCTTCTTCCTGCGTCCAGCCGCTCATCTTCTCCGCCACTGGATTCATAAAGGTAATTTTCATCGCCATGTCAATACAGACCACGGCTTCGCCGATGGAATCCAGCGTAATGTGCAGGCGCTCTTTTTCCTGAAACAATGCCTCGTTAAGCTGTTTCACTTCGGTCATATCCATATTAATGCCGAGCAGGCGTTCGACTTCGCCTTCTTTATTCAGTACCCGGTTGGCGAGGGCGCGGATATGGCGAATACCGTCTTTCACGTTAATGCGAAATTCCAGTTTAAAGGGAGAGCGCGATTGCAATGAATCGCGAATTACTTTTTCGGCGTGCTGGCGATCTTCCGGCAGCACGCACTCGTACCACACCTGCCAGTTCGGTTTGATATGCGGAGGAATTTCATACAGCTCGAACATCCGCTTATCCCAGCTAAAAATATTCGGCTTTAGCTCCCACTCCCAGATGCCAATCCCGCCCGCTTCGTTAGCCAGCGTGATGCGCTCCATCAGTTGCTGGTTCACCTGTTCGGTGCGTTTTAGCTCGTTAATGTCTTCAATCTGAGCGATAAAATAGAGCGGCGTACCATCGGTGTGGCGCACCAGTGAGACGGCAAGCAACGCCCAGACAACATCGCCATTGCGGTTGTAGTAGCGTTTTTCCATTGAATAGGTGTTTATTTCACCACTTATCAGCTTTTCAACCTGTTGGAGATCTTTATTGAGATCCTCCGGCCAGGTCAGTTGCTGAAAGGTGAGTCCGCGCAGTTCTTCCTGACTGTAACCGAGAAACTGGCAGAGCGCTTTGTTGGATTGCAGCCATTGCCCCTCGGTGCCCACTAATGCCATGCCGATGGCGGAATATTCCATCGCGTTCCGAAAGCGGGTTTCGCTTTCGGAAATGTGTTTGCGTTCCGCACGAAAGGCATACATCACCATCGTCATGATGTTGGCGGGCAGCAGGATCAGCAAAAACGGTAGCCACGGCATATGGCTCATCAGGTATGTACGCGGCGTAGCAAGCAGGGAGGGATCAGCGGCCATCATCAGTGACACCATCATCACCGTGGTAAGGAAGATCAAAAAGGCTTCCATTCGTGGCAGGCGCACGGCGCTCCACATCAACAGCACAATAATGAAAGTAAAAGGCCACGGCAGATACAGCATCGAAAGCCAACTTAACATCAGTGTGATGGCTAACGTGAGCAGCGACTCAAAAAGCAACCTTGGGTTGCGATGGCGCAGCAGATAGTGTGGTTTAAATAACAATCCCAGCGGCACCAGTGCCAGTGCGCCGATGGATTCTGACAGTACCCATATCAAAAATGCCCTGAGAGGATCGTCTCCGGGCGTCAGCAGGACAACCAGAACACCCCCTAACAGAGGTGGAACAATGGCGCTACCGAGTGCCAGACGCAGCCAGTCAGCCAGATTTTGCAATGGGTTATACCACGGCAGCAATTTACGCAGCAGCACTGCCCCGACCACGGCTTCAACAATATTGATGGTCGTCCAGGTCATGTTCAGCGAACTGGTGGAAAAAAGCAGGATGGATGCAGCGATATTTCCCAGCGAGCAGCTCAGTGCAATCCCTGGCCACATGCGTCCGGCATGGCGATAAAACGCCACCATCATGATGGACGTCGGGAACCACAATGGGGCGAGTTGGGTGCCAAACTGCGAAAGCTCAAGCGAGAAAAGGGTAAAGATAAACGAGACTAAACCTAAACTGACCAGGTGAAGCAGCGGGTGGGGCAGGGCAATTAATACATGCTGTGATTGTTTGCTCATTACCGCTTTATCCGCAAGACCTGGTCGCCAGTATTCGTTTCTGTGTTTATGCTAGTACAAAAGTTTTACATTTTATATGCGAATTGCTCATAAAGTGACGTAAAGGCGGATAATTTGCGCAACTGCGTATAACATTTTTTACCTTGTATAAAACTGATCAACGTAATTTGCCACCGGGAATTCTTCGTCAACAATTAACTCTGAGCGCGCGGCAACGCTATTCGACTGGTATCAGGCGGATGAAATCCCTATAATTGCCGCGTTTGGCGCTTCGTCGCCCCCTTCCTAACATCCAGGTTAATCAGGTCGCTAAATATATGACTGATCAGTCTCATCAGTGCGTCATTATCGGTATCGCTGGCGCATCGGCTTCCGGCAAGAGTCTTATTGCCAGTACCCTTTATCGTGAATTACGTGAGCAAGTCGGTGATGAACACATCGGCGTAATTCCCGAAGACTGCTATTACAAAGATCAAAGCCATCTGTCGATGGAAGAACGCGTTAAGACCAACTACGACCATCCCAGCGCGATGGATCACAGCCTGCTGCTTGAGCATTTACAAGCATTGAAACGCGGCTCGGCAATTGACCTGCCGGTTTACAGCTATGTTGAACATACGCGTATGAAAGAAACGGTAAAGGTTGAGCCGAAGAAGGTCATCATTCTCGAAGGCATTTTGCTGCTGACGGATGCGCGTTTGCGTGATGAACTTAACTTCTCAATTTTCGTTGATACCCCGCTGGATATCTGCTTGATGCGCCGCATCAAGCGTGATGTTAACGAGCGTGGGCGTTCAATGGATTCCGTGATGGCGCAATATCAAAAAACCGTGCGCCCGATGTTTCTGCAATTCATTGAGCCTTCTAAACAATATGCGGACATTATCGTGCCGCGCGGCGGGAAAAACCGCATCGCCATCGATATATTGAAAGCGAAAATAAGTCAGTTCTTTGAATAAGCTTGATAAATTGTGTACCGTTCAGTGATAACCTGGTATGCCCTTGACGTAATTGGCGTTAAGGGAGTGATGCACGAAAGGAGAAAATGCCATGCGTCTGTGTGACCGAGATATTGAAGCCTGGCTTGATGAAGGCCGTTTGTCGATCAACCCACGTCCGCCAGTGGAGCGTATTAATGGCGCGACGGTGGATGTGCGCCTGGGCAATAAATTTCGTACCTTCCGTGGTCACACGGCAGCGTTTATCGATCTGAGCGGTCCCAAAGATGAAGTGAGCGCCGCGCTTGACCGCGTGATGAGCGATGAGATCGTACTCGATGAAAGCGAGGCGTTTTATCTTCACCCAGGAGAGCTGGCGCTGGCGGTGACGCTGGAGTCGGTGACGCTGCCAGCCGATCTGGTGGGATGGCTGGACGGTCGTTCCTCACTGGCGCGTCTGGGGCTTATGGTGCACGTCACCGCGCACCGTATCGATCCGGGCTGGTCTGGCTGCATTGTGCTGGAGTTCTACAACTCCGGTAAGCTGCCGCTGGCGCTGCGTCCGGGCATGTTAATTGGTGCGCTGAGCTTTGAGCCGCTTTCCGGCCCGGCGGCGCGACCTTACAACCGCCGTGAAGATGCGAAATATCGCAACCAGCAGGGCGCGGTAGCCAGCCGAATCGATAAAGACTAATTCAGGCCCATTGAGGATACCATGAGACGATTTCTGACGACGCTGATGATACTCCTGGTCGTGCTGGTGGCCGGGTTATCTGCGTTAGTGTTGCTGGTGAATCCGAATGATTTCCGCGACTATATGGTCAAGCAAGTTGCTGCACGTAGCGGTTATCAATTGCAGCTCGACGGGCCACTGCGTTGGCACGTCTGGCCGCAACTTAGTATCCTCTCCGGGCGAATGTCTCTCACTGCCCAGGGCGCGAGCCAGCCACTGGTTCGCGCAGACAACATGCGTCTGGACGTGGCGCTTTTACCACTGCTGAGTCATCAACTGAGCGTTAAGCAGGTGATGCTAAAAGGGGCAGTGATCCAACTGACGCCGCAGACGGAAGCGGTACGCAGCGAAGATGCCCCGGTTGCACCGCGCGACAATACCTTGCCGGATCTGTCAGACGATCGCGGATGGTCGTTTGATATATCCAGTCTTAAGGTGGCGGACAGCGTGCTGGTGTTCCAGCATGAAGATGACGAGCAGGTGACAATCCGTAATATCCGCCTGCAAATGGAACAAGATCCCCAACATCGTGGTTCATTTGAGTTCTCCGGGCGGGTTAATCGCGATCAGCGCGATCTCACGATATCCCTTAACGGTACGGTAGATGCTTCTGATTATCCGCATGATTTAACGGCGGCTATTGAACAAATTAACTGGCAGTTGCAGGGTGCCGATTTACCAAAACAAGGTATTCAGGGGCAGGGGAGTTTCCAGGCCCAGTGGCAGGAGTCACATAAACGCCTTTCATTTAACCAAATTAGTTTGACCGCCAATGACAGTACGCTGAGCGGGCAAGCACAGGTCACGCTGACAGAGAAACCGGAATGGCAGCTGAGACTGCAATTCCCGCAACTGAATCTTGACAACCTCATCCCGCTTAAAGAAACAGCGAACGGTGAAAACGGTGCCGCGCAGCAGGGGCAGAGCCAATCCACGTTGCCGCGCCCGGTCATTTCTTCGCGTATTGATGAACCGGCCTATCAGGGATTGCAAGGCTTTACGGCTGATATTTTGTTGCAGGCCAGTAACGTGCGCTGGCGCGGAATGAATTTTACAGACGTTGCCACGCAAATGACCAACAAGTCGGGTTTGCTGGAAATTACTCAACTGCAGGGCAAGCTTAACGGTGGACAGGTTTCACTGCCGGGCACGCTGGATGCAACATCAACAAATCCGCGGATAAACTTCCAGCCACGGCTGGAAAACGTTGAGATTGGCACCATTCTGAAGGCGTTTAACTATCCGATTTCGTTGACCGGAAAGATGTCACTGGCTGGTGATTTCTCCGGTGCTGACATAGATGCCGACGCATTCCGCCACAACTGGCAAGGACAGGCGCATGTCGAAATGACGGACACACGTATGGAAGGGATGAACTTCCAGCAGATGATTCAGCAAGCGGTAGAGCGTAATGGTGGTGATGTGAAGGCCGCTGAAAACTTCGATAACGTGACGCGTCTTGACCGCTTTACCACCGATTTGACGTTGAAGGATGGCGTTGTGACGTTAAACGACATGCAAGGTCAATCGCCTGTGCTGGCGCTGACAGGGGAAGGCATGTTGAATTTGGCAGATCAAACCTGCGACACCCAGTTTGATATTCGGGTCGTGGGTGGCTGGAACGGGGAAAGCAAACTGATTGATTTCCTCAAAGAAACGCCAGTACCGCTGCGGGTTTATGGCAACTGGCAGCAACTTAATTACAGTCTGCAAGTGGACCAGCTGCTACGCAAACATCTACAGGACGAAGCCAAACGTCGCCTGAATGACTGGGCCGAGCGGAATAAAGATTCCCGCAATGGCAAAGATGTGAAGAAGTTGCTGGAGAAGATGTAAGTCATCCAGATGATATATGCTGTAGGCCTGATAAGACGCGTAAGCGTCGCATCAGGCAATCACGTAGATTACTTTCAGCAAAGATGAATCATCTGTATAAGTAAGATACTTCAGCGAGGGTGTTGGTCCGGCTGTAAATCGCCGAATCGTTTCCTGTAGGCCGGGGCAGCCCACATGGATGTGGGCTGAGGGCGCGTTTTACAGGGATGTTACCTCGCGCCCGTACCCGATAGCCGAAAGGAATAAGATGAGGGGACCGCGCTAGCGGCGATTTACCGCCGGGAGCCCGGGTTGCCAGGGTGGTGGCGATTGAGCCACCCTGGCACGTTCACCGGCTTGAGCGTTCCAAAGTAGCGAGGAACATAAAGTGAACGGAACAGCCTCTAATGTCACATACTCTCCCGGTTGAATGAAACGCCTGATGCGACGCTTACGCGTCTTATCAGGCCTACATACCATCACACCTCGTACTCCATCTCGCCATCCTTATGCAGCGGAATAATCTGCACCTTCTGCACGCGATGGCTTTCCACCTGCAACGTTTTAAGCAAATAATCCCCCACCTGAACTTCTTCGCCAGGTTTTGGAATACGCTGTAAATATTCCATCAACAGCCCGGCAATGGTGTGATATTCACGTTTTTCATCCAGCGGCAGCGGCACATATTGCACCAGATCTTCCAGCGGCATATGACCATTCGCCGTCCAGGAACCGTCGGCATTCTTCTGAATATCATGGCGGGCGTCGATCTCTTCCACTTCGTTCGGTAAGTTACCGGCAATGGTTTCAGTGACGTCACTTAATGTCACAATCCCTTCCACCGAGCCAAACTCATCCACCACAAAAGCAAAGTGTGTGCGGGCATTACGGAACTGCTCCAGGGCAGGTAACAACGGTAAAGTTTCCGGGAACACCAGCGGTTGGCGAATCAACACCCGCAGGTTGAGCGGTTCGCCGCGCAGTGACTGTTGTAACAGGTCGATAACGTGAACGACACCGAGCAAATCTTCTGCATCATCGCCGTCGGTAACGACCAGACGCGTGTGCTGATTTCGCTCCAGCAGCTGGCGGATCTCCTCTTCTGGCGCGTTGAGATCGATATGCTCAATATCGTGGCGCGACGTCATGATGCTGCTGACAGTACGCTGGTTAAGATTAAGTACCCGCTCAATCATCCGCCGTTCCTGCGGATTAAAGATCTGCTGGTTACCATGATCCACCAGCATGGACGCGGTTTCGGCATCCAGTTCCGCATCTTCTTTTTGCCCGCTAAGCAGGCGCATTACCGCTTCGGTAGTCCGCTGGCGCAGTGTCTGGTTAGCGGAAAGAAAACGTCGCCGGTTAAAGATAGCCAACTGATTGAGCGCCTCGATCATCACCGAGAAACCAATGGCAGCATACAGATAGCCTTTCGGAATGACGAAGCCGAAACCTTCCGCCACCAGGCTAAAGCCAATCATCAACAGGAAACTTAGGCAGAGTATGACGATGGTCGGGTGACTGTTAACAAATTGCGTTAACGGCTTGCTTGCCATCAGCATCAGGCTGATCGCGATAACAACGGCGGCCATCATGACCAGTAAATGGTCGACCATCCCGACGGCAGTAATCACCGAGTCAAGTGAGAAGATGGCGTCCAGTACCACAATTTGCGTCACCACGCCCCAGAACTTCGCACCTTTGCGTTGCGTGGGGTTATTGCTGTCTTTCCCCTCCAGCCGTTCGTTCAACTCCATCGTGGCTTTGAACAGCAGGAAGAAACCACCAAACAGCATGATTAAGTCGCGGGCGCTAAAGGTAAACGAGCGGAAGCTGAACAGTGGTTGAGTCAGGGTGACCAGCCAGGAGATTGACGCCAGCAGTAACAGGCGCATTAACATTGCCAGCAGCAGCCCGGTAACCCGTGCGCGGTCGCGCTGCTTCGGCGGTAGTTTTTCGGCGAGGATGGCAATAAAGACCAGGTTATCAATGCCGAGGACCAGTTCGATCACAATCAGCGTGATTAACCCGGCCCAGATAGACGGATCGGCAATCCATTCCATAGTAAGTACAAAACCTATTCGTTGTATGACAAATGTCACAATTCGATCATGGATAAATCGGGGCAAAAATGCAATGTTGCAGCACTATTTATCTCATATTATTTGAGGTTTATAACCTCACATTATCCCTGAATTAAAAGTGGTAATAATAAAACATTATTTAAGAAATATCGCATGTGGAGACACTATATTAAATATTGTCAACCTAAAGAAACTCCTAAAAACCATATTGAATGACACTTAATATAATTCTTAAAAATAGCCAATTGCCGAATTGTTACCTTGCCTGCTATTCCGTTAGCTGTAACACTTCCTCCTGCATTATGGGAAGCCAATATTCAATTACCATAATGCCACCTTATATCTGGAAAATTAATTCACGGAATAACGCTTTTTCATAATCAACTGCATGATGAAAGAGTTAGAAAATCTAAACTAAATCAGTGTATTGGTAGCTAAAAAGCCAGGGGCGGTAGCGTGTCTGGACGCCTGAGAGACCAGTCTGAATTATTCTGTCAATAGCCTGCGGATGAAATCAATTTTTTTAGGACTGATGCCAGTTAAATTTTTATTCAATTAACTGCAAGGTAAATGTGCATGGCGACATTGCTATTAATAGTGCACAGGATAATTACTCTGCCAAAGTGATAAATAAACAATGATGAAATCCAAAATGAAATTGATGCCATTATTGGTGTCAGTAACCTTGATAAGCGGTTGCACAGTACTTCCGGGCAGCAATATGTCGACGATGGGTAAAGACGTCATCAAACAGCAGGATGCTGATTTCGATCTCGACAAAATGGTGAATGTTTATCCGCTGACCCCGCGCCTGATTGATCAATTACGCCCACGACCCAACGTCGCGCGCCCCAATATGACGCTGGAAAGCGAGATTGCCAATTATCAATATCGTGTCGGGCCGGGCGACGTTCTTAATGTCACCGTCTGGGATCACCCGGAACTCACCACTCCAGCTGGTCAGTACCGCAGCTCCAGCGACACCGGCAACTGGGTACAGCCTGACGGCACTATGTTCTACCCGTATATCGGCAAGGTTCACGTGGTGGGGAAAACGCTCGCTGAAATCCGCAGTGATATTACCGGGCGCTTAGCGACGTACATCGCTGACCCGCAGGTGGACGTTAATATCGCCGCCTTCCGCTCGCAAAAAGCCTATATCTCCGGTCAGGTGAATAAATCCGGTCAACAGGCGATCACCAACGTACCATTGACCATTCTCGACGCCATTAACGCCGCAGGTGGCCTGACCGATACCGCTGACTGGCGCAACGTGGTGCTAACACACAATGGTCGTGAAGAACGCATTTCTTTGCAGGCGCTGATGCAAAACGGCGACCTCAATCAGAACCGACTGCTTTACCCCGGCGATATTCTCTACGTGCCGCGTAATGATGATCTGAAAGTATTTGTGATGGGTGAAGTGAAGAAACAGAGCACCCTGAAAATGGACTTTAGCGGCATGACCCTGACTGAAGCCCTGGGCAATGCTGAAGGCATCGACATGACCACCTCCAACGCCAGCGGCATCTTTGTCATTCGTCCGCTGAAAGGCGAGGGCGGGCGTAACGGCAAGATTGCCAATATCTATCAGCTGGATATGTCCGATGCCACGTCGCTGGTGATGGCGACAGAATTCCGCCTGCAGCCTTATGACGTGGTGTATGTCACCACCGCTCCGGTTTCCCGCTGGAACCGTCTGATCAATCAGTTGCTGCCAACTATTAGCGGTGTCCGTTACATGACGGATACAGCCAGCGACATTCATAACTGGTAATCGTCATGTTTAACAACATCTTAGTTGTCTGTGTCGGCAATATTTGCCGTTCCCCGACGGCGGAACGCTTACTGCAACGTTATCACCCTGAGCTGAAAGTAGAATCCGCTGGACTCGGCGCGCTGGTCGGTAAGGGCGCTGATCCTACCGCTATCAGCGTCGCCGCAGAACATCAACTGTCTCTGGAAGGTCACTGTGCACGGCAAATCAGCCGCCGCCTGTGTCGCAACTACGACCTGATATTGACTATGGAAAAGCGCCATATCGAACGCTTATGCGAGATGGCACCTGAGATGCGCGGCAAAGTGATGCTGTTTGGTCACTGGGATAACGAATGTGAAATCCCCGATCCGTATCGCAAAAGCCGGGAAACGTTTGCAGCGGTGTACACATTACTTGAACGGTCTGCCCGCCAGTGGGCGCAGGCATTGAACGCAGAGCAGGTATAACAATGACAGAAAAAGTAAAACAACATGCCGCTCCGGTAACGGGCAGTGATGAAATCGATATTGGTCGCCTGGTCGGCACCGTCATTGAAGCGCGCTGGTGGGTAATTGGCATCACCGCCGTATTCGCCCTCTGTGCCGTGGTTTACACCTTCTTCGCCACGCCGATATACAGCGCCGACGCACTGGTACAAATCGAGCAAAACAGCGGCAATTCGTTAGTGCAGGATATCGGCTCGGCATTAGCCAACAAACCGCCAGCATCGGATGCTGAGATCCAGTTGATTCGTTCGCGCCTGGTGCTTGGTAAAACGGTGGACGATCTCGACCTCGATATTGCGGTGAGCAAAAACACGTTCCCGATTTTCGGTGCGGGCTGGGATCGCCTGATGGGACGTCAGAACGAGACCGTAAAAGTGACCACCTTTAACCGTCCAAAAGAGATGGTGGATCAGGTGTTTACGCTTAATGTGCTGGACAACAAAAACTACACTTTGAGCAGCGACGGCGGCTTTAGCGCTCGTGGGCAAGCGGGTCAGATGCTGAAAAAAGAAGGCGTCACGCTGATGGTTGAAGCCATTCACGCCAGCCCGGGCAGTGAGTTTACCGTCACTAAATACTCCACGCTGGGGATGATCAATCAACTGCAAAACAGCCTGACGGTAACAGAGAATGGCAAAGACGCTGGCGTACTGAGCCTGACATATACCGGTGAAGATCGCGAACAGATCCGCGATATTCTTAACAGTATCGCCCGTAACTATCAGGAACAAAATATTGAGCGCAAATCGGCGGAAGCGTCGAAAAGCCTCGCCTTCCTCGCGCAACAGTTACCAGAAGTACGCAGCCGCCTTGATGTTGCTGAAAACAAACTGAATGCCTTCCGTCAGGATAAAGATTCTGTTGATCTGCCGCTGGAAGCGAAAGCGGTGCTTGATTCAATGGTGAACATCGACGCGCAGTTGAACGAACTGACCTTTAAAGAGGCGGAAATCTCCAAGCTGTACACCAAAGTTCACCCGGCGTACCGCACGCTGCTGGAGAAACGTCAGGCGCTGGAAGAAGAGAAGGCCAAACTTAACGGTCGCGTAACGGCGATGCCGAAAACCCAGCAGGAGATTGTGCGTCTGACGCGCGATGTCGAGTCTGGGCAGCAGGTCTATATGCAACTGTTGAATAAAGAGCAGGAGCTGAAAATTACCGAGGCCAGCACCGTCGGCGATGTGCGTATTGTTGACCCGGCAATCACCCAGCCTGGCGTGCTGAAACCGAAGAAAGGGCTGATTATTCTCGGCGCAATCATCCTCGGCCTGATGCTTTCTATCGTGGGTGTGCTGCTGCGCTCGTTGTTCAATCGCGGCATTGAAAGCCCGCAGGTGCTGGAAGAACACGGTATCAGCGTCTATGCCAGCATCCCGTTGTCGGAATGGCAGAAAGCGCGCGATAGCGTCAAAACCATCAAAGGGGTTAAACGCTATAAACAGAGCCAGCTACTGGCGGTGGGGAATCCAACCGATCTGGCGATTGAAGCCATCCGTAGTCTGCGTACCAGTTTGCACTTCGCGATGATGCAGGCACAGAACAATGTGTTGATGATGACCGGGGTTAGCCCGTCAATCGGTAAAACCTTTGTCTGCGCCAACCTGGCGGCGGTCATTAGCCAGACCAATAAACGGGTGTTGTTGATCGACTGTGATATGCGCAAAGGCTACACCCACGAGCTGTTGGGCACCAATAACGTCAATGGCCTGTCGGAAATTCTGATTGGTCAGGGCGATATTACTACCGCTGCTAAACCCACTTCGATTGCCAAATTTGACCTGATCCCGCGCGGCCAGGTGCCGCCAAATCCTTCTGAACTGTTGATGAGCGAACGCTTTACCGAACTGGTGAACTGGGCGAGTAAAAACTACGACCTGGTGTTGATTGATACGCCGCCGATTCTGGCTGTGACCGATGCCGCAATTGTCGGGCGTCACGTCGGAACCACGTTAATGGTGGCGCGTTATGCGGTCAACACCTTGAAAGAAGTGGAAACCAGTCTGAGCCGCTTTGAGCAAAACGGTATTCCGGTGAAAGGGGTGATTCTGAACTCTATCTTCCGCCGCGCCAGCGCGTATCAGGATTATGGCTATTACGAATACGAATATAAGTCGGACGCGAAATAACGAGATCCGCTGTCGGATGCGATGCTGACGCATCTTATCCGACCTACGTTCACGCCGCATCCGGCAACAGAACCTGTAAACCAGCTTATAAACCGGCAGAACATCTCGATACTCCGGGAGAACAACCTATGAAAGACAATCCGCTGATCTCAATCTATATGCCGACCTGGAACCGCCAACAACTGGCGATTCGGGCGATAAAATCGGTCCTGCGCCAGGACTACAGCAACTGGGAGATGATCATCGTGGATGATTGCTCCACCTCCTGGGAACAACTGCAACAGTACGTCACCGCCCTCAACGATCCGCGTATTACGTACATTCACAACGACATTAACAGCGGGGCGTGCGCGGTACGTAACCAGGCGATTATGCTGGCACAAGGGGAATACATCACCGGGATCGATGACGACGATGAATGGACACCCAACCGCCTGAGCGTCTTCCTCGCCCATAAACAGCAACTGGTCACACATGCGTTCTTGTACGCCAACGACTACGTTTGCCAGGGCGAAGTTTATTCCCAACCGGCAAGCTTGCCGCTGTATCCCAAATCGCCGTATTCACGCCGCCTGTTCTACAAACGCAATATCATTGGTAATCAGGTCTTTACCTGGGCGTGGCGTTTCAAAGAGTGCTTGTTCGATACCGAACTGAAAGCGGCACAGGATTACGACATCTTCCTGCGAATGGTGGTGGAGTACGGCGAACCGTGGAAAGTGGAAGAGGCGACGCAGATCCTGCATATCAATCACGGCGAAATGCAGATCACCTCGTCACCGAAAAAATTCTCCGGGTACTTCCACTTTTATCGTAAGCACAAAGACAAATTCGACCGCGCCAGCAAGAAATATCAGTTGTTTACCCTCTACCAGATCCGCAATAAACGCATGACCTGGCGCACCTTGTTGACGCTGCTGTCGGTGCGTAACGGCAAACGTCTGGCTGATGGA
Organism: Escherichia sp. KS167_9B; assembly: GCF_030295215.1. Lineage (NCBI taxonomy): Bacteria > Pseudomonadati > Pseudomonadota > Gammaproteobacteria > Enterobacterales > Enterobacteriaceae > Escherichia > Escherichia sp. KS167_9B. Next base: position 2,481,411 of record NZ_AP025754.1, on the reverse strand, counting down.
ATTCGGGGGCGCTAAAGATGCTGGAAGATCTGCGCGCCAACAGCTGGAGTTTACGCCCGTGCTGCATGGTTCTTGCCTATCGCGTTGCTCATTTTTGTTCAGTGTGGCGCAAAAAAAACGTCCTCAACAATCTGTGGGCGGCCCCGCTGTTGGTGCTGTATCGCATTATCACCGAATGCATTTTCGGTTATGAAATCCAGGCCGCCGCGACCATTGGCCGACGCTTTACTATCCATCACGGCTATGCCGTAGTGATCAATAAAAACGTGGTCGCGGGGGATGATTTCACCATTCGCCACGGCGTCACTATCGGCAATCGTGGTGCCGATAACATGGCATGTCCACACATTGGCAACGGCGTCGAACTCGGTGCCAACGTCATTATTCTCGGCGATATCACGATTGGTAACAACGTTACCGTGGGGGCGGGCAGCGTGGTGCTCGACGCAATCCCGGACAACGCGCTGGTGGTGGGAGAAAAAGCGCGAGTGAAGGTAATTAAATGAATATTCTGCAATTTAATGTGCGACTGGCGGAAGGCGGGGCGGCAGGTGTGGCGTTAGATCTCCACCAGCGCGCGCTGCAACAGGGGCTGGCGTCACATTTTGTCTACGGCTACGGCAAAGGCGGCAAAGAGAGCGTCAGCCATCAGAACTATCCGCAGGTCATCAAACATACGCCGCGGATGACCGCGATGGCGAACATTGCCCTGTTTCGTCTGTTTAATCGCGATCTGTTCGGCAATTTCAATGAGTTATATCGCACCATTACTCGCACACCGGGACCGGTGGTCCTGCATTTTCATGTGCTACACAGCTACTGGTTGAATCTTAAGAGCGTGGTGCGCTTTTGCGAAAAAGTGAAAAACCACAAACCGGACGTCACTCTGGTCTGGACGCTACACGATCACTGGAGCGTTACCGGACGCTGCGCCTTTACCGACGGTTGTGAAGGCTGGAAAACGGGCTGCCAGAAATGCCCGACCTTAAATAACTATCCGCCGGTGAAGATTGATCGCGCACACCAGCTGGTGGCGGGCAAACGCCAGTTATTCCGCGAGATGCTGGCGCTGGGCTGTCAGTTTATTTCCCCCAGCCAGCATGTGGCTGATGCTTTCAATAGTCTGTACGGTCCAGGGCGTTGCCGGATTATCAATAATGGCATTGATATGGCAACCGAAGCGATTCTGGCGGACTTGCCTCCGGTGCGCGAAACCCAGGGCAAGCCGAAAATCGCGGTGGTGGCGCATGACCTGCGTTACGACGGCAAAACTAACCAGCAACTGGTGCGCGAGATGATAGCGCTGGGCGACAAAATCGAACTGCATACCTTCGGTAAGTTCTCGCCGTTCACCGCTGGCAACGTGGTTAATCACGGCTTTGAAACTGACAAGCGCAAGTTGATGAGCGCGCTCAATCAGATGGATGCGCTGGTATTCAGTTCTCGCGTCGATAACTACCCGCTGATTTTGTGTGAGGCGCTATCGATTGGTGTGCCGGTGATTGCCACCCATAGCGATGCGGCGCGGGAAGTGCTGCAAAAATCCGGCGGTCAAACCGTCAGCGAAGAAGAGGTGCTGAAACTGGTGCAGTTAAGCAAACCGGAAATCGCGCAGGCGATATTTGGTACCACGCTGGCTGAGTTCAGCCAACGCAGCCGCGCCGCCTACAGTGGACAACAGATGCTGGAGGAGTATGTCAACTTCTATCAGAATCTGTAGCTACCTGCTGCTGCCGCTGATTTACCTGCTGGTTAACGTCAAAATCGCCCAGCTTGGCGAAAGTTTCCCCATCACCATCGTCACTTTTTTACCTGTCTTGTTACTGCTGTTTTTAGAGCGCATCAGCGTTAAAAAATTGATGATTGCCTTAGGGATTGGTGCGGGACTCACGGCGTTTAACTACCTGTTTGGTCAGTCGCTGGATGCCAGTAAATACGTCACTTCAACTATGCTGTTTGTCTATATTGTGATCATTATTGGCATGGTGTGGAGTATTCGTTTTAAAACAATTTCGCCACACAACTATCGCAAGATATTACGTTTCTTTTATCTGGTGGTGGGGCTGGTGGTGGCGCTGGCGGCGGTGGAGATGGCGCAAATTATCCTCACTGGCGGCAGCAGTATTATGGAGTCGATTTCGAAATATCTGATTTACAGCAACAGTTATGTGCTGAATTTCATTAAATTCGGCGGCAAGCGCACGACAGCACTTTATTTCGAACCGGCATTTTTCGCTCTGGCATTAATCTCAATTTGGCTCAGCATCAAACAGTTTGGTATCAAAACGCCTAAAACCGATGCTATGATTCTCGCAGGGATAATATTATCCGGATCGTTTTCAGGGGTTATGACCTTTATCCTGTTTTATTTGTTGGAGTGGGCGTTTCAATATCTGAACAAAGAGGCGATTAAGAAAAAGTTACCGTTAGCATTGATTTCTCTGGCTGTATTCCTGGTTGGTGTGGTAATCGCGTTTCCTTATATTTCCACCCGCTTGGGCGATTTAGGTACGGAAGGATCGTCATCGTATTATCGTATTGTCGGTCCACTGGTGATGGTCGGTTATTCTTTGAGCCATATTGACGGTGTAGTCAGATTTGGCTCACTTTATGAATATGTCGCATCATTCGGAATATTTAACGGTGCGGATGTCGGAAAAACCATAGACAATGGTTTGTATCTGCTGATTATTTATTTTTCCTGGTTCGCAGTGCTTTTATCACTGTGGTACATGGGGAAAGTGATAAAAATGATGATCAACGCTTTTGGTGATAATCGCAATTTTCGTGTGCAGCTCTATCTTTTTACTCCGGTGTCGCTGTTTTTTACCGGTTCGATATTTAGCCCGGAATATGCATTTTTAATCGTCTGTCCATTTATTTTGCGAAAAGCGTTAAATATACACCCTAAATAATTCGAGTTGCAGGAAGTTGGTGACGCAGCGAATCCCCAGGAGCGTACACGAGTACCTGACTGGGGTGAGCGAGGAAAACCAACGCACATGCAGCTTGAAGTATGACGGGTATTACGAGGTAAAAAATGTTGCTTAGCATAATCACCGTTGCGTTTCGTAACCTCGAAGGGATAGTCAAAACACACGCCTCGCTGGCGCATCTGGCGCAGGCTGACGATATCAGCTTCGAATGGATTGTTGTCGATGGCGGTTCCAATGACGGCACCCGTGAGTATCTGGAAAATCTCAATGGTATCTATAACCTACGCTTTGTCAGTGAACCAGATAAGGGCATCTACGACGCCATGAACAAAGGCATTGCGATGGCACAAGGCAAGTTTGCGCTGTTTCTCAACTCGGGCGATATTTTTCATCAGGATGCCGCAAATTTTGTCCGTAGATTAAAAATGCAAAAAGATAACGTGATGATTACCGGCGATGCGCTGCTGGATTTTGGCGACGGGCATAAAATTAAACGTCGCGCTAAACCGGGCTGGTATATTTATCACAGCCTGCCCGCCAGCCATCAGGCGATATTTTTCCCGGTATCCGGCTTGAAAAAATGGCATTATGACCTGGAGTATAAAGTTTCTTCCGATTATGCGCTAGCGGCCAAAATGTATAAAGCCGGTTATGCATTTAAAAATCTCAATGGCCTGGTGTCTGAATTTTCTATGGGTGGGGTATCTACCACCAATAATATGGAATTGTGTGCTGACGCGAAAAAAGTCCAACGGCAAATATTACATGTGCCTGGCTTCTGGGCTGAATTATCCTGGCATTTACGCCAGCGCACGACGGGTAAGACTAAAGCCTTATATAACAAAGTCTGAATATAAGGAATACCAATGCAAGATTTAAGCGGTTTCTCGGTGCCGAAAGGGTTCAGGGGCGGCAACGCTATTAAAGTGCAATTGTGGTGGGCAGTACAGGCAACATTATTTGCCTGTTCGCCACAAGTATTGTATCGCTGGCGGGCATTTTTATTACGTTTATTCGGCGCAAAAATAGGAAAAAACGTAGTTATTCGTCCGTCAGTAAAAATTACCTATCCGTGGAAATTAACCTTAGGTGATTACGCGTGGGTCGGCGATGACGTCAATTTATATACCCTCGGTGAAATAACCATTGGCGCACATTCGGTGATATCGCAAAAAAGTTATTTATGCACCGGGAGCCACGACCATGCAAGTCGACATTTCACCATAAACGCCACGCCCATTGTGATTGGTGAGAAATGCTGGCTGGCAACCGATGTTTTTGTTGCTCCTGGCGTCACGATCGGCGACGGCACCGTCGTGGGTGCGCGAAGCAGTGTTTTTAAATCGCTTCCGGCAAATAGAGTTTGCCGGGGGAATCCCGCAGTGGTGATACGCGAACGCGTTGAAACTGAATAAATTCAAAAAATACAGAGGAATAAGACATGTCAAAAGTCGCTCTCATCACCGGTGTAACCGGACAAGACGGTTCTTACCTGGCAGAGTTTCTGCTGGAAAAAGGTTACGAGGTACATGGTATTAAGCGTCGTGCATCGTCATTCAACACCGAGCGCGTGGATCACATTTATCAGGATCCGCACACCTGCAACCCGAAATTCCATCTGCATTATGGCGACCTGAGTGATACCTCCAACCTGACGCGTATTTTGCGTGAAGTGCAGCCGGATGAAGTGTACAACCTGGGCGCAATGAGCCACGTTGCGGTTTCTTTTGAGTCACCGGAATATACCGCAGACGTTGATGCGATGGGCACACTGCGTCTGCTGGAGGCGATCCGCTTCCTTGGTCTGGAAAAGAAAACCCGTTTCTATCAGGCTTCCACTTCTGAACTGTACGGTCTGGTGCAGGAAATTCCGCAGAAAGAAACCACGCCGTTCTATCCGCGATCTCCATATGCGGTCGCCAAACTGTACGCCTACTGGATCACCGTTAACTACCGCGAATCCTACGGCATGTACGCCTGTAACGGTATTCTCTTCAACCATGAATCCCCGCGCCGCGGCGAAACCTTCGTTACCCGCAAAATCACCCGCGCAATCGCCAACATCGCCCAGGGGCTGGAATCGTGCCTGTACCTCGGCAATATGGATTCCCTGCGTGACTGGGGCCATGCCAAAGACTACGTAAAAATGCAGTGGATGATGCTGCAACAGGAACAACCGGAAGATTTCGTTATTGCTACCGGCGTTCAGTACTCCGTACGTCAGTTCGTGGAAATGGCGGCAGCACAGCTGGGCATCAAACTGCGCTTTGAAGGCACGGGCGTTGAAGAGAAGGGCATTGTGGTTTCCGTCACAGGGCATGACGCGCCGGGCGTTAAACCGGGCGATGTGATTATCGCCGTTGACCCGCGTTACTTCCGTCCTGCTGAAGTAGAAACGCTGCTCGGCGACCCGACCAAAGCGCACGAAAAGCTGGGCTGGAAACCGGAAATCACCCTCAGAGAGATGGTGTCTGAAATGGTGGCTAATGACCTTGAAGCGGCGAAAAAACACTCTCTGCTGAAATCTCACGGCTACGACGTGGCGATCGCGCTGGAGTCATAAGCATGAGTAAACAACGCATTTTTATCGCTGGCCATCGCGGGATGGTCGGTTCTGCCATCAAGCGACAGCTCGAACAGCGCGGTGATGTGGAACTGGTATTACGCACCCGCGACGAACTGAACCTGCTGGACAGCCGCGCGGTGCATGATTTCTTTGCCAGCGAGCGCATTGACCAGGTCTATCTGGCGGCGGCGAAAGTGGGCGGGATTGTCGCCAACAACACGTATCCGGCGGATTTCATCTACCAGAATATGATGATTGAGAGCAACATCATTCACGCTGCGCATCAGAACGACGTGAACAAACTGCTGTTTCTCGGATCGTCCTGCATCTACCCAAAACTGGCAAAACAGCCGATGGCAGAAGGCGAGCTGTTACAGGGCACGCTGGAGCCGACCAACGAGCCATACGCCATTGCCAAAATCGCCGGGATCAAACTGTGCGAATCTTACAACCGCCAGTATGGACGCGATTACCGCTCTGTCATGCCGACCAACCTGTACGGGCCGCACGACAACTTCCATCCGAATAATTCGCATGTGATCCCCGCATTGCTGCGCCGCTTCCACGAGGCGACGGCACAGAATGCACCGGACGTGGTGGTGTGGGGCAGCGGTACGCCGATGCGCGAATTTCTGCATGTCGATGATATGGCGGCGGCAAGCATTCATGTCATGGAGCTGGCGCACGAAGTCTGGCTGGAAAACACCCAGCCGATGCTGTCGCACATTAACGTCGGCACGGGTGTTGACTGCACTATCCGCGAGCTGGCGCAAACCATCGCCAAAGTGGTGGGTTACAAAGGTCGGGTGGTTTTCGATGCCAGCAAACCGGATGGTACGCCGCGCAAACTGCTGGATGTGACGCGCCTGCATCAGCTTGGCTGGTATCACGAAATCTCACTGGAAGCGGGGCTTGCCAGCACTTACCAGTGGTTCCTTGAGAATCAAGACCGTTTTCGGGGGTAATGATGTTTTTACGTCAGGAAGACTTTGCCACGGTAGTGCGCTCCACACCGCTTGTCTCTCTCGACTTTATTGTCGAGAACAGTCGCGGCGAGTTTCTGCTTGGCAAAAGAACCAACCGCCCGGCGCAGGGTTACTGGTTTGTGCCGGGAGGGCGCGTGCAGAAAGACGAAACGCTGGAAGCCGCATTTGAGCGGCTGACGATGGCGGAACTGGGGCTGCGTCTGCCGATAACAGCAGGCCAGTTTTACGGCGTCTGGCAGCACTTTTATGACGATAACTTCTCCGGCACGGATTTCACCACGCACTATGTGGTGCTCGGTTTTCGCTTCAGCGTCGCGGAAGAAGAGCTGTTACTGCCGGATGAACAGCATGACGATTACCGCTGGCTGACGCCGGATGCGCTGCTGGCCAGTGACAATGTTCACCCTAACAGCCGTGCCTATTTTCTCGCTGAGAAGCGTGCCGGAGTACCCGGATTATGAAAATACTGGTCTACGGTATTAACTACTCGCCGGAGTTAACCGGCATCGGCAAATACACCGGCGAGATGGTGGAATGGCTGGCAGCACAAGGTCATGAGGTGCGGGTCATTACCGCACCGCCGTACTACCCGCAGTGGCAGGTGGGCGAGAACTATTCCGCCTGGCGCTACAAACGAGAAGAGGGGGCCGCCACGGTGTGGCGCTGCCCGCTGTATGTGCCAAAACAGCCGAGCACCCTGAAACGCCTGTTGCATCTCGGCAGTTTTGCCGTCAGCAGTTTTTTCCCGTTGATGGCGCAACGTCGCTGGAAGCCGGATCGCATTATCGGCGTAGTGCCAACGCTGTTTTGCACGCCGGGAATGCGCCTGCTGGCGAAACTCTCTGGTGCGCGTACCGTGCTGCATATTCAGGATTACGAAGTAGATGCGATGCTGGGGCTGGGCCTTGCCGGAAAAGGCAAAGGCGGCAAAGTGGCACAGCTGGCGACAGCCTTCGAACGTAGCGGACTGCATAACGTCGATAACGTTTCCACGATTTCGCGCTCGATGATGAATAAAGCCATCGAAAAAGGCGTGGCGGCAGAAAACGTCATCTTCTTCCCCAACTGGTCGGAAATCGCCCGTTTTCAATATGTTGCAGACGCCGATGTTGATGCCCTTCGTAACCAGCTTGGCCTGCCGGATAACAAAAAAATCATTCTTTACTCCGGCAATATTGGTGAAAAGCAGGGGCTGGAAAACGTTATTGAAGCTGCCGATCGCCTGCGCGATGAACCGCTGATTTTTGCCATTGTCGGGCAGGGCGGCGGCAAAGCGCGGCTGGAAAAAATGGCGCAGCAGCGCGGACTGCGCAATATGCAATTTTTCCCGCTGCAATCGTATGACGCCTTGCCTGCACTGCTGAAGATGGGCGACTGCCATCTGGTGGTGCAAAAACGCGGTGCGGCAGATGCCGTATTGCCGTCGAAACTGACCAATATTCTGGCGGTAGGCGGTAACGCGGTAATTACCGCAGAAGCTCACACAGAACTGGGGCAGCTTTGCGAAACCTTCCCAGGAATTGCGGTTTGCGTAGAACCAGAATCGGTCGAGGCGCTGGTGGCGGGGATCCGTCAGGCGCTCCTGCTGCCCAAACACAACACGGTGGCACGTGAATATGCCGAACGCACGCTCGATAAAGAGAACGTGTTACGTCAATTTATACATGATATTCGGGGATAATTATGGCGCAGTCGAAACTCTATCCAGTTGTGATGGCAGGTGGCTCCGGTAGCCGCTTATGGCCGCTTTCCCGCGTACTTTACCCCAAGCAGTTTTTATGCCTGAAAGGCGATCTCACCATGCTGCAAACCACCATCTGCCGCCTGAACGGCGTGGAGTGCGAAAGCCCGGTGGTGATTTGCAATGAGCAGCACCGCTTTATTGTCGCGGAACAGCTGCGTCAACTGAACAAACTCACCGAGAACATTATTCTCGAACCGGCAGGGCGTAACACTGCGCCTGCCATTGCGTTGGCGGCGCTGGCGGCAAAACGTCATAGTCCGGACAGCGATCCGTTAATGTTGGTCCTGGCGGCAGATCATGTGATTGCTGACGAAGACGCGTTCCGCGCCGCCGTGCGTAATGCCATGCCGTATGCCGAAGCGGGCAAGCTGGTCACCTTCGGCATTGTGCCGGATCTACCAGAAACCGGTTATGGCTATATTCGTCGCGGTGAAGTGTCTGCGGGCGAGCAGGATACGGTGGCCTTTGAAGTGGCGCAGTTTGTCGAAAAACCGAATCTGGAAACCGCCCAGGCCTATGTGGCAAGCGGCGAATATTACTGGAACAGCGGTATGTTCCTGTTCCGCGCCGGACGTTATCTCGAAGAACTGAGAAAATATCGCCCGGATATTCTCGACGCCTGCGAAAAAGCGATGAGCGCCGTCGATCCGGATCTTGATTTTATTCGCGTGGATGAAGAGGCGTTTCTCGCTTGCCCTGAAGAGTCGGTGGATTACGCGGTCATGGAACGTACGGCAGATGCCGTTGTGGTGCCGATGGATGCGGGGTGGAGCGATGTCGGTTCCTGGTCCTCTTTATGGGAGATCAGCGCCCACACCGCGGAAGGCAACGTTTGCCACGGCGATGTGATTAATCACAAAACCGAAAACAGCTACGTGTATGCCGAATCTGGCCTGGTCACCACCGTCGGGGTGAAAGATCTGGTAGTGGTGCAGACCAAAGACGCGGTGCTGATTGCCGACCGTAACGCGGTGCAGGATGTGAAAAAAGTGGTCGAGCAGATCAAAGCCGATGGTCGCCATGAGCATCGGGTGCATCGCGAAGTGTATCGCCCGTGGGGCAAATATGACTCTATCGACGCGGGCGACCGCTACCAGGTGAAACGCATCACCGTGAAACCGGGCGAGGGCTTGTCGGTACAGATGCACCATCACCGCGCGGAACACTGGGTAGTGGTCGCGGGAACGGCAAAAGTCACCATTGACGGTGATATCAAACTGCTTGGTGAAAACGAGTCCATTTATATTCCGCTGGGGGCGAAGCACTGCCTGGAAAACCCGGGGAAAATTCCCCTCGATTTAATTGAAGTGCGCTCCGGCTCTTATCTCGAAGAGGATGATGTGGTGCGCTTCGCGGATCGCTACGGACGGGTGTAAATGTCGCATCAGGCGCTGTTTGTCGGATGCGGCGTGAACGCCTTATCCGACCTACGGTACGGATTTGTAGGCCTGATAAGACGCGACAGCGTCGCATCAGGCGATGGCTGTCGGATGCGGCGTGAACGCCTTATCCGACCTACGGTTCGGATTTGTAGGCCTGATAAGACGCAGCAGCGTTGCATCAGGCGCTGGCTGTCGGATGCGGCGTGAACGCCTTATCCGACCTACGGTTCGGATTTGTAGGCCTGAAAAGACGCAGCAGCGTCGCATCAGGCAATGAATGCAAAACAGCGATGTAAATAACGACAAAAACAAAATTGGCCGCTTCGGTCAGGGCCAACTATTGCCTGAAAAAGGGTAACGATATGAAAAAATTAACCTGCTTTAAAGCCTATGATATTCGCGGAAAATTAGGCGAAGAACTGAATGAAGATATCGCCTGGCGTATTGGGCGTGCCTATGGCGAATTTCTCAAACCGAAAACCATTGTTTTAGGCGGTGATGTCCGTCTCACCAGCGAAACCTTAAAACTGGCGCTGGCAAAAGGGTTACAGGATGCGGGCGTTGACGTGCTGGATATCGGCATGTCCGGCACCGAAGAGATCTATTTCGCCACGTTCCATCTCGGCGTGGATGGCGGCATCGAAGTTACCGCCAGCCATAATCCGATGGATTACAACGGCATGAAACTGGTGCGCGAAGGGGCTCGCCCGATCAGCGGTGATACTGGACTGCGCGACGTCCAGCGTCTGGCAGAAGCCAACGATTTTCCTCCCGTCGATGAAACCAAACGCGGTCGCTATCAGCAAATCAACCTGCGCGACGCTTACGTTGATCATCTGTTCGGTTATATCAACGTCAAAAACCTTACGCCGCTCAAGCTGGTGATCAACTCCGGGAACGGTGCGGCGGGGCCGGTGGTGGACGCCATCGAAGCCCGCTTTAAAGCCCTCGGCGCACCCGTGGAATTGATCAAAGTGCACAACACGCCGGACGGCAATTTCCCCAACGGTATTCCTAACCCGCTGCTGCCGGAATGCCGCGACGATACCCGCAATGCGGTCATTAAACACGGCGCGGATATGGGTATTGCTTTTGATGGCGATTTTGACCGCTGTTTCCTGTTTGACGAAAAAGGACAGTTTATCGAGGGCTACTACATTGTCGGCCTGCTGGCAGAAGCGTTCCTCGAAAAAAATCCCGGCGCGAAGATCATCCACGATCCGCGTCTTTCCTGGAACACCGTTGATGTAGTGACTGCCGCAGGCGGCACCCCGGTGATGTCGAAAACCGGACACGCCTTTATTAAAGAACGTATGCGCAAGGAAGACGCCATCTACGGTGGCGAAATGAGCGCCCACCATTACTTCCGTGATTTCGCTTACTGCGACAGCGGCATGATCCCGTGGCTGCTGGTCGCCGAACTGGTGTGCCTGAAAGAGAAAACGCTGGGCGAACTGGTGCACGACCGCATGGCGGCATTCCCGGCAAGCGGTGAGATCAACAGCAAACTGGCGCAACCCGTTGAGGCGATTAATCGCGTCGAACAGCATTTTAGCCGCGAGGCGCTGGCGGTGGATCGCACCGATGGCATCAGCATGACCTTTGCCGACTGGCGCTTTAATCTGCGCTCCTCCAACACCGAACCGGTGGTACGCCTGAATGTGGAATCGCGCGGTGATGTGCCGCTGATGGAAGCGCGAACGCGAACTCTGCTGACGTTGCTGAACGAGTAATGTCGGATCTTCCCTTACCCCATTGCGGGTAAGGGGCTAATAACAGGAACAACGATGACAAATCTAAAAAAGCGCGAGCGAGCGAAAACCAATGCATCGTTAATCTCTATGGTGCAACGCTTTTCAGATATCACCATCATGTTTGCCGGGCTATGGCTGGTTTGCGAAGTCAGCGGACTGTCATTCCTCTACATGCACCTGTTGGTGGCGCTGATTACGCTGGTGGTGTTCCAGATGTTGGGCGGCATCACCGATTTTTATCGCTCATGGCGCGGTGTTCGGGCAACGACAGAATTTGCCCTGCTGCTGCAAAACTGGACCTTAAGCGTGATTTTTAGCGCCGGACTGGTGGCGTTCAACAATGATTTCGACACGCAACTGAAAATCTGGCTGGCGTGGTATGGGCTGACCAGCATCGGGTTGGTGGCGTGTCGTTCGTGTATTCGCATTGGTGCGGGCTGGTTGCGTAATCATGGCTTTAACAAGCGTATGGTTGCCGTGGCGGGGGATTTAGCTGCCGGGCAAATGCTGATGGAGAGCTTCCGTAATCAGCCGTGGTTAGGGTTTGAAGTGGTGGGCGTTTACCACGACCCAAAACCGGGCGGCGTTTCTAACGACTGGGCGGGCAATCTGCAACAGCTGGTCGAGGATGCAAAAGCGGGCAAGATTCACAACGTCTATATCGCGATGCAAATGTGCGACGGCGCACGCGTGAAAAAACTGGTCCATCAACTGGCGGACACCACCTGTTCGGTGCTGCTGATCCCCGACGTCTTTACCTTCAACATTCTCCATTCACGCCTCGAAGAGATGAACGGCGTTCCGGTGGTGCCGCTGTACGACACGCCACTTTCCGGGGTTAACCGCCTGATAAAACGTGCGGAAGACATTGTGCTGGCAACGCTGATCTTGCTGCTGATCTCCCCGGTGCTGTGCTGTATTGCGCTGGCGGTGAAACTCAGTTCACCAGGGCCGGTTATTTTCCGCCAGACTCGCTACGGCATGGATGGCAAGCCGATCAAAGTGTGGAAGTTCCGTTCCATGAAAGTGATGGAGAACGACAAAGTGGTGACTCAGGCGACGCAGAACGATCCGCGCGTCACCAAAGTGGGGAACTTTCTGCGCCGCACCTCGCTGGATGAATTGCCGCAGTTTATCAATGTGCTGACCGGGGGGATGTCGATTGTGGGCCCACGTCCGCACGCGGTGGCGCATAACGAACAATATCGCCAGCTCATTGAAGGCTACATGCTGCGCCACAAAGTGAAACCGGGCATTACCGGTTGGGCGCAGATTAACGGCTGGCGCGGCGAAACCGACACGCTGGAGAAAATGGAAAAACGCGTCGAGTTCGACCTTGAGTACATCCGCGAATGGAGCGTCTGGTTCGATATCAAAATCGTTTTCCTTACGGTATTCAAAGGCTTCGTTAACAAAGCGGCATATTGATATGAGCTTACGTGAAAAAACCATCAGCGGCGCGAAGTGGTCGGCGATTGCCACAGTAATCATCATCGGCCTCGGGCTGGTGCAGATGACCGTGCTGGCGCGGATTATCGACAACCACCAGTTCGGTTTGCTTACCGTGTCGCTGGTGATTATCGCGCTGGCAGACACGCTTTCTGACTTCGGCATCGCTAACTCGATTATTCAGCGAAAAGAAATCAGCTACCTTGAACTCACCACGCTGTACTGGCTGAACGTCGGGCTGGGGATCGTGGTGTGTGTGGCGGTGTTTTTGTTGAGTGATGCCATTGGTGACGTGCTGAATAACCCGGATCTGGCGCCATTGATTAAAACATTGTCGCTGGCGTTTGTGGTGATCCCCCACGGGCAACAGTTTCGCGCGTTGATGCAGAAGGAGCTGGAGTTCAACAAAATCGGCATGATAGAAACCAGCGCGGTGTTGGCGGGCTTTACTTTTACGGTGGTTAGCGCCCATTTCTGGCCGCTGGCGATGACCGCGATCCTCGGTTATCTGGTCAATAGTGCGGTAAGAACGCTGCTGTTTGGCTACTTTGGCCGCAAAATTTATCGCCCCGGTCTACATTTCTCGCTGGCGTCTGTTGCACCGAACTTACGCTTTGGTGCCTGGCTGACGGCGGACAGCATCATCAACTATCTCAACACCAACCTTTCGACGCTGGTGCTGGCGCGTATTCTCGGCGCGGGCGTGGCAGGGGGATACAATCTGGCGTACAACGTGGCCGTTGTGCCGCCGATGAAACTGAACCCGATCATCACCCGCGTGTTGTTTCCGGCGTTTGCCAAAATTCAGGACGACACCGAAAAGCTGCGCGTTAACTTCTACAAGCTGCTGTCGGTAGTGGGGATTATCAACTTTCCGGCGCTGCTGGGGCTGATGGTGGTGTCGAATAACTTTGTACCGCTGGTCTTTGGTGAAAAGTGGAACAGCATTATTCCGGTGCTGCAATTGCTGTGTATTGTGGGGCTACTGCGCTCAGTGGGTAACCCGATTGGCTCGCTGCTGATGGCGAAAGCGCGGGTGGATATCAGCTTTAAATTCAATGTATTCAAAACCTTTCTGTTTATTCCGGCGATTGTTATTGGCGGGCAGATGGCGGGCGCAATCGGCGTCACGCTTGGTTTCCTGCTGGTGCAGATTATCAACACCATTCTGAGTTATTTCGTGATGATTAAACCGGTTCTTGGTTCCAGTTATCGCCAGTACATCCTGAGTTTATGGCTGCCGTTTTATCTCTCGCTGCCGACGCTGGTGGTCAGTTATGCGCTGGGCATTGTGCTGAAAGGGCAACTGGCGCTGGGGATGCTGCTGGCGGTGCAAATAGCCGCGGGCGTGCTGGCGTTTGTGGTGATGATTGTGCTGTCGCGCCATCCGCTGGTGGTGGAAGTGAAGCGTCAGTTTTGTCGCAGCGAAAAAATGAAAATGCTTTTGCGGGCCGGGTGAATAGTTGTTTTCGGTTCCGGCAACGAACACAACAAACACAGCCTCACCTGGCATCAAATTTATGAGGAAAAAATGAAATTACTGATTCTGGGCAACCACACTTGCGGCAATCGCGGCGACAGCGCCATCTTGCGCGGCTTACTTGATGCCATCAACATTCTCAATCCACACGCCGAAGTGGACGTAATGAGCCGCTATCCGGTCAGTTCTTCCTGGCTGCTCAACCGCCCGGTAATGGGTGATCCGCTGTTCCTGCAAATGAAACAACACAACAGCGCTGCGGGCGTTGTCGGGCGCGTAAAAAAAGTCCTCCGTCGCCGCTACCAGCACCAGGTATTGCTCTCACGCGTCACCGACACCGGCAAGCTGCGTAATATCGCCATTGCCCGGGGATTCACTGACTTTGTGCGCCTGCTGTCAGGTTACGATGCCATTATCCAGGTCGGCGGATCGTTTTTTGTCGATCTCTACGGCGTGCCGCAGTTTGAACATGCGCTTTGCACGTTTATGGCGAAAAAGCCGCTGTTTATGATTGGTCACAGCGTCGGCCCGTTCCAGGATGAGCAATTTAACCAACTGGCAAACTACGTATTCGGGCACTGCGACGCGCTGATCCTGCGCGAATCGGTCAGCTTGGATCTAATGAAACGCAGCAATATCACTACCGCAAAAGTTGAACATGGCGTCGATACCGCGTGGCTGGTCGATCACCACACCGAAGACTTCACCGCCAGCTATGCTGTTCAACACTGGCTGGACGTAGCCGCACAGCAGAAAACGGTGGCCATTACCCTGCGCGAACTGGCACCGTTCGACAAACGTCTCGGCACCACTCAACAAGCGTATGAAAAAGCCTTTGCCGGGGTGGTCAATCGCATTCTCGACGAAGGGTATCAGGTGATTGCGCTCTCCACCTGTACGGGCATCGACAGTTATAACAAAGACGACCGCATGGTGGCGCTCAACCTGCGTCAGCACATCAGCGATCCTGCTCGTTATCACGTGGTGATGGATGAGCTCAACGATCTGGAAATGGGCAAAATCCTCGGTGCCTGTGAACTCACCGTCGGTACGCGCCTGCACTCTGCCATTATCTCGATGAATTTCTCCACTCCGGCAATTGCCATCAACTACGAACACAAATCCGCCGGGATTATGCAGCAGCTGGGGCTGCAAGAGATGGCGATTGATATCCGTCATTTACTGGACGGCAGCTTGCAAGCGATGGTTGCGGATACCTTAGGCCAACTTCCGGCGCTGAACGCACGACTTAGCGAAGCCGTCAGTCGCGAACGCCAGACGGGAATGCGGATGGTGCAGTCTGTGCTTGAGCGCATCGGGGAGGCGAAATGAAGGTCGGCTTCTTTTTACTGAAATTCCCGCTGTCGTCGGAAACCTTCGTCCTCAATCAAATTACCGCGTTTATTGATATGGGCTTTGAGGTGGAGATTGTCGCGCTGCAAAAAGGCGACACACAAAACACCCACGCGGCCTGGACGAAATACAACCTTGCCGCCAGAACCCGCTGGTTACAGGACGAACCTACGGGCAAAATAGCGAAACTGCGCCACCGTGCCAGCCAGACCTTACGCGGCATTCATCGTAAAAATACCTGGCAGGCGCTCAACCTCAAACGCTATGGTGCCGAGTCGCGGAACCTGATTTTGTCTGCCATTTGTGGTCAGGTCGCAACACCGTTTCGCGCCGATGTGTTCATCGCTCATTTTGGCCCGGCGGGGGTAACCGCAGCAAAACTACGCGAACTGGGTGTCATTCGCGGCAAAATCGCTACTATCTTCCACGGCATTGATATCTCCAGTCGGGAAGTGCTCAACCACTACACTCCCGAATATCAACAACTGTTTCGCCGTGGCGACCTGATGTTACCGATAAGCGATCTGTGGGCCGGAAGGCTGCAAAAAATGGGCTGCCCGAGGGAAAAAATTGCCGTATCGCGCATGGGCGTGGACATGACGCGTTTTAGCCCGCGTCCGGTGAAAGCGCCCGCAACGCCGCTGGAAATCATATCTGTCGCACGCTTAACCGAGAAAAAAGGCCTGCATGTGGCGATTGAAGCCTGCCGTCAGTTGAAAGAGCAGGGCGTGGCATTTCGCTATCGCATTCTCGGCATTGGCCCGTGGGAACGACGCCTGCGCACGCTCATCGAACAATATCAACTGGAAGATGTGGTAGAGATGCCTGGCTTTAAACCGAGCCATGAAGTGAAAGCGATGCTCGACGACGCGGATGTCTTCCTGTTGCCATCGGTAACGGGCGCGGATGGTGATATGGAAGGCATTCCGGTAGCGCTAATGGAAGCGATGGCGGTCGGCATTCCAGTAGTTTCCACTCTGCATAGCGGAATACCGGAACTGGTGGAGGCCGATAAATCCGGCTGGCTGGTGCCTGAGAACGATGCTCGCGCACTGGCACAACGTCTGGCGGCATTTAGCCAACTGGACACTGACGAACTGGCTCCGGTTATCAAACGTGCGCGCGAAAAAGTCGAACACGATTTTAACCAGCAGGTGATTAACCGAGAACTCGCCAGCTTGTTGCAGGCTTTATAGAGGAGAACGTATGCCATTTAAAAAACTCTCCCGACGCACCTTCCTGACGGCAAGCTCCGCGCTTGCCTTCCTCCATACCCCTTTCGCTCGCGCACTTCCCGCCCGACAAAGCGTTAACATTAACGACTACAACCCACACGACTGGATCGCCTCATTTAAACAAGCCTTCAGCGAAGGGCAAACAGTTGTCGTGCCTGCCGGATTGGTTTGTGACAA
Source organism: Escherichia sp. KS167_9B (assembly GCF_030295215.1). Taxonomy (NCBI): domain Bacteria; kingdom Pseudomonadati; phylum Pseudomonadota; class Gammaproteobacteria; order Enterobacterales; family Enterobacteriaceae; genus Escherichia; species Escherichia sp. KS167_9B. Next base: position 2,464,349 of record NZ_AP025754.1, on the reverse strand, counting down.
TATCAACACTGGCATCTTCATCCCCCCTGGCAAAACGTTACACATCCTGGGAAGCCTGCGCGGCAACGGCAGAGGGCGATTTGTCTTACAGGACGGTAGCCAGGTGACAGGGGAGAAGGGCGGCAGTATGCATAACATCACCCTGGATGTGCGTGGTTCTGACTGCACCATCAAAGGGCTGGCGATGAGCGGCTTTGGCCCAGTAACGCAGATTTATATCGGTGGCAAAAACAAACGCGTCATGCACAACCTGACCATCGATAACCTGACCGTTAGCCATGCTAACTACGCTATCTTACGCCAGGGATTTCATAACCAGATTATCGGTGCCAACATCACCAACTGTAAGTTCAGCGACCTCCAGGGCGACGCCATTGAATGGAATGTGGCGATTAACGACCGTGATATTTTGATATCTGACCATGTCATCGAGCGCATCAACTGTACTAACGGCAAAATCAACTGGGGCATTGGCATAGGTCTTGCGGGGAGTACTTACGATAACAACTACCCGGAAGACCAGGCAGTGAAAAACTTTGTTGTGGCGAATATCACCGGATCGGACTGTCGGCAGTTGATTCATGTTGAGAACGGCAAACATTTCGTCATCCGTAACGTAAATGCGAAGAACATAACACCGGATTACAGTAAAAAAGCAGGTATTGATAACGCAACGATTGCCATATATGGCTGTGATAATTTCATAATCGATAATATAGATATAGCTAATAGCGCTGGGTTATTAATTGGTTATGGCGTAATCAAAGGAAAATACTTATCGATCCCACAAAATTTTAAGCTCAATAACATTCGTTTGGATAATACACAGCTGACCAGAAAATTACGCGGAATTCAGATTTCTGCCGGAAATGCGCTCTCTTTTGTTGCACTCACCAATATTGAAATGAAACACGCATCACTGGAACTACATAACCAGCCGCAACACTTTTTTATGAGAAATATCAATGTGATGCAGGAATTTTCTGTTGGGCCTGCATTGACCATGAACTTCGACTTGCGCCAGGACGTTCGTGGTAAATTCATGGCTAAAAAAGAAACACTGCTGTCTCTTGCAAATGTTCATGCGGTGAATGAAAAAGGACAAAGCTCCGTCGATATCGACAGGATTAATCACCATATTGTTAATGTGGAAAAGATTAACTTTAGATTGCCGGAACGGAGGGAGTAGATTTGCGACCATTCCTGGAAAAATGGAGCCATACTTAGGAACAATGCTACTGCAATCCACAACGAAGCGGCGTAACATCACAAGTAATTCAGTAATCAATTCAGGGTAATTGATGCTGGCGAAAAAAATCGAACAAGCTATAATTCAGCAACCATTTTACAGGTGGATGAAATAATGACGAATTTAAAAGCAGTTATTCCTGTAGCGGGTCTTGGGATGCATATGTTGCCTGCCACTAAGGCGATTCCCAAAGAGATGCTACCGATCGTCGATAAGCCAATGATTCAGTACATTGTTGACGAGATTGTGGCTGCAGGGATCAAAGAAATCCTCCTGGTAACTCACGCGTCCAAGAACGCGGTCGAAAACCACTTCGACACCTCTTATGAATTAGAATCTCTCCTTGAACTGCGCGTGAAGCGTCAGCTGCTGGCGGAAGTACAGTCCATCTGTCCGCCGGGCGTGACCATTATGAACGTGCGTCAGGGCGAACCTTTAGGTTTAGGCCACTCCATTTTGTGTGCACGACCCGCCATTGGTGACAACCCATTTGTTGTGGTATTGCCGGACGTTGTGATCGACGACGCCAGCGCCGACCCGCTGCGCTACAACCTTGCTGCCATGATTGCGCGCTTCAACGAAACGGGCCGCAGCCAGGTGCTGGCAAAACGTATGCCGGGCGATCTCTCTGAATACTCCGTCATCCAAACCAAAGAACCACTGGATCGTGAAGGTAAAGTCAGCCGCATTGTTGAATTTATCGAAAAACCGGATCAACCGCAGACGCTGGACTCAGACATCATGGCCGTTGGTCGCTATGTGCTTTCTGCCGATATTTGGCCGGAACTGGAACGCACTCAGCCAGGTGCATGGGGACGTATCCAACTCACTGATGCCATTGCCGAACTGGCGAAGAAACAGTCCGTTGATGCCATGCTGATGACTGGAGACAGCTACGACTGCGGTAAAAAAATGGGCTATATGCAGGCGTTCGTGAAGTATGGACTACGCAACCTCAAAGAAGGGGCGAAGTTCCGTAAAGGGATTGAGAAGCTGTTAAGCGAATAATGAATATCTGACCGGATGTAACGGTTGATAAGAAAATTATAACGGCAGTGAAGATTCGTGGCGAAAGTAATTTGTTGCGAATTTTCCTGCCGTTGTTTTATATAAACAATCAGAATAACAACGAGTTAGCAATAGGATTTTCGTCAAAGTTTTCCAGGATTTTCCTTGTTTCCAGAGCGGATTGGTAAGACAATTAGCGTTTGAATTTTTCGGGTTTAGCGCGAGTGGGTAACGCTCGTCACATCGTAGACATGCATGCAGTGCTCTGGTAGCTGTAAAGCCAGGGGCGGTAGCGTGCATTAATATCTCTATTAATCAAACTGAGAGCCGCTTATTTCACAGCATGCTCTGAAGTAATATGGAATAAATTAAGTGAAAATACTTGTTACTGGTGGCGCAGGATTTATTGGTTCTGCTGTAGTTCGTCACATTATAAATAATACGCAGGATAGTGTTGTTAATGTCGATAAATTAACGTACGCCGGAAACCTGGAATCACTTGCTGATGTTTCTGATTCTGAACGTTATTCATTTGAGCATGCAGATATCTGTGATGCCGCAGCGATGGCTCGTATTTTTTCACAACACCAGCCAGATGCGGTAATGCACCTGGCGGCTGAGAGCCACGTTGACCGCTCAATAACTGGTCCGGCGGCATTCATTGAAACTAATATTGTAGGTACTTACGTACTTTTAGAAGCAGCGCGCAATTATTGGTCTGGTCTGGATGATGAAAAGAAAAAAAACTTTCGCTTTCATCATATTTCTACTGATGAAGTGTATGGTGACTTACCCCATCCGGATGAAGTAAATAGCAATGAAACATTGCCGTTATTTACGGAAACGACAGCATACGCGCCAAGTAGTCCATATTCTGCTTCTAAAGCGTCAAGCGATCATTTGGTTCGCGCATGGAAACGTACTTATGGTTTACCGACAATCGTGACTAATTGCTCGAACAACTATGGCCCTTATCATTTCCCGGAAAAGCTTATTCCACTGGTTATTCTTAATGCACTGGAAGGTAAGGCATTACCTATTTATGGCAAAGGAGATCAAATTCGCGACTGGTTGTATGTAGAGGATCATGCTCGTGCGCTATATACCGTAGTTACTGAAGGTAAAGCGGGTGAAACCTATAACATTGGCGGACACAACGAAAAGAAAAACATCGATGTTGTGCTGACTATTTGTGATTTGTTGGATGAGATAGTCCCGAAAGAGAAATCTTATCGTGAGCAAATTACTTATGTTGCTGATCGCCCAGGACACGATCGCCGTTATGCGATTGATGCTGAGAAGATTAGTCGCGAATTGGGTTGGAAACCACAGGAAACGTTTGAGAGCGGGATTCGGAAGACAGTAGAATGGTACCTGTCCAATACAAAATGGGTTGATAATGTGAAAAGTGGCGCCTATCAATCGTGGATTGAACAAAACTATGAGGGACGCCAGTAATGAATATCCTCCTATTCGGCAAAACAGGGCAGGTAGGTTGGGAACTACAGCGTGCTCTGGCACCTCTGGGTAATTTGATTGCTCTTGATGTTCACTCCACTGATTATTGTGGTGATTTTAGTAATCCTGAAGGTGTAGCTGAAACCGTAAGAAGCATTCGGCCTGATATTATTGTCAACGCAGCCGCTCACACCGCAGTTGACAAAGCAGAATCAGAACCGGAGTTTGCACAATTACTTAACGCGACAAGTGTCGAAGCGATTGCGAAAGCAGCCAATGAAGTCGGCTCCTGGGTTATTCACTACTCTACTGACTACGTATTTCCGGGAACCGGTGAAATACCATGGCAGGAGGCGGATGCAACCGCACCGCTAAATGTTTACGGTGAAACCAAGTTAGCCGGAGAAAAAGCATTACAAGAGCATTGTGTGAAGCACCTTATTTTCCGGACCAGCTGGGTCTATGCAGGTAAAGGAAATAACTTCGCCAAAACGATGTTACGTCTGGCAAAAGAGCGTGAAGAATTGGCCGTTATTAACGATCAGTTTGGTGCGCCAACAGGTGCTGAGCTGCTGGCTGATTGTACAGCACATGCCATTCGTGTCGCACTGAATAAACCAGAAGTCGCAGGCTTGTACCATTTGGTAGCCAGTGGTACCACAACCTGGCACGATTATGCTGCGCTGGTTTTTGAAGAGGCGCGCAAAGCAGGCATTCCCCTCGCACTCAACAAACTCAATGCGGTACCAACAACAGCCTATCCTACACCAGCTCGTCGTCCACATAACTCTCGCCTTAATACAGAAAAATTTCAGCAGAACTTTGCGCTTGTCTTGCCTGACTGGCAGGTTGGCGTGAAACGCATGCTCAACGAATTATTTACGACTACAGCAATTTAATAGTTTTTGCATCTTGTTCGTGATGGTGGAACAAGATGAATTAAAAGGAATGATGAAATGAAAACGCGTAAAGGTATTATTTTAGCAGGTGGTTCTGGTACTCGTCTTTATCCTGTGACTATGGCAGTCAGTAAACAGCTGTTACCGATTTATGATAAACCGATGATCTATTATCCGCTCTCTACACTGATGTTAGCGGGTATTCGCGATATTTTGATTATCAGTACGCCACAGGATACTCCTCGTTTTCAACAACTGCTGGGTGACGGGAGCCAGTGGGGCCTGAATCTTCAGTACAAAGTTCAACCGAGTCCGGATGGTCTTGCGCAGGCGTTTATTATCGGTGAAGAGTTTATCGGTGGTGATGATTGTGCTCTGGTTCTTGGTGATAATATCTTTTACGGTCACGACCTGCCGAAGTTAATGGATGTCGCTGTTAACAAAGAAAGTGGTGCAACGGTATTTGCCTATCACGTTAATGATCCTGAACGCTATGGTGTCGTTGAGTTTGATAAAAACGGTACGGCAATTAGCCTGGAAGAAAAACCGCTACAGCCAAAAAGTAATTATGCGGTAACTGGGCTTTATTTCTATGATAACGACGTTGTCGAAATGGCGAAAAATCTTAAGCCTTCTGCCCGCGGTGAACTGGAAATTACCGATATTAACCGTATCTACATGGAACAAGGGCGTTTATCTGTTGCCATGATGGGACGTGGATATGCATGGTTAGACACGGGGACACATCAAAGCCTGATTGAGGCAAGCAACTTCATTGCTACAATTGAAGAGCGTCAAGGGTTGAAAGTTTCCTGTCCGGAAGAAATTGCTTACCGTAAAGGGTTTATCAATGCTGAACAGGTGAAAATATTAGCTGAACCGTTGAAGAAAAATGCTTATGGTCAGTACCTGCTAAAAATGATTAAAGGTTATTAATAAAATGAACGTAATTAAAACTGAAATTCCTGATGTGTTAATTTTCGAGCCGAAAGTTTTTGGTGATGAGCGTGGTTTCTTTATGGAAAGCTTTAATCAGAAAGTTTTCGAAGAGGCTGTAGGGCGTAAGGTTGAATTTGTTCAGGATAATCATTCGAAGTCTAGTAAAGGCGTTTTACGCGGGCTGCACTATCAGTTAGAACCTTATGCGCAAGGAAAACTGGTACGCTGCGTTGTTGGTGAAGTTTTTGATGTTGCGGTGGATATTCGTAAATCATCCCCTACGTTTGGTAAATGGGTTGGTGTGAATTTATCTGCTGAGAATAAACGACAATTGTGGATACCTGAAGGATTTGCACATGGGTTTTTGGTGCTGAGTGAGACGGCGGAGTTTTTATATAAAACGACGAATTATTATGCTCCGACCAGTGATTGTGGTTTAGCTTGGAATGATCCAGATCTAAAAATCGATTGGCCTCTATATAATGAGCCTATTGTATCAGAGAAAGATTCTAAGCAACCATTTCTCTACAGGTGAGTGGAATTACGCAAGAGGTTTTTTTGTTGATAAATAAAGATTACAAAAATGTAATATATAATGCTGGCTATTTGCTATGTACTCAAGGTGTTGCGTATCTTGCACCGATTATCGTGCTGGGTCATCTTATAACAACCTTGGGAATTGATGGCTTTGGCAAATATGCATTTGCATTGGTACTGATGGCTTATTTCCAGGTTGTTATTGATTATGGATTTGCTTACAGTTCCAGTCGAGCTATTTCACAAAGTAGAGATAATATTTGTCAAATATCACGTATATATTTCGCAACCAATTTCATCAAATTTGTTCTAACAATTTTATTATATAGCGTCTTATATATTATATGCTGGAGTTTTGTTAATGATAGCAATTATTATACTATAATACTCAGTGCCTTTTTATGGGCATTTTCTAATTCAATGTACCCACTATGGTTTTATCAAGGCATTGAAAGATTAAAAGTAGTTGCTGTTATCAATATTTTATCGCGAATAATGTCATGTATTTGTGTGTTATATTTTGTTCGTAATGAAAATGATATTAGTACTGCTATATTTTCACAAGCATTTCCTGTGCTTATTGGCGCGGTTTATGCTAACATATATATTATTCAAAAAAAATATATAAATTTCATACTGCCTTCTATAAAATATATAATGGTATCCCTTAAGGAAGGGTGGGATTATTTTTTAGCAACACTTGCCTCAACATTGCTAACAAACAGTGCTGTTTTTATTCTTGGTATATACCATACGCCATCTACTGTAGGTATCTATGCAGTTGTAGAGCGAATAGCAAAAGCTATAGTATCATTATTTTCTCCGTTGACGCAGTCACTTTATCCACATAGTTGTAGGAAGTTTAAGGAATCATTTGATGTCGGCATGTCGTCAGCTATACGCACTGGGCGTCCCTTAGTTTTATTAGGTCTAATCGTAAGTTTGATTTTTATACTTACATGGTGGATCGTATCTTCTAGAGAAGATTTGCCCCAAGAAACTCTGGCTTTTGCCTTCTTACTTGCTCCATGGATGTGTTTGGGCGTTCTTAATAATGTTCTTGGTATTCAAATCCTGAGTGCCGCAGGTTTTGCCAAAATGTATAGTTGTAGTTTCATTTATTCTGCTGTATTTACGGTAATTTTTCTTTTATTACTTGCAGGCTTATATAATGGTTATGGGGCTGCAATAGCAGTATCGAGTGGAGAACTACTTTTAAGCATACTGCTGCTAAGTAATATAAGTAAGATCAAAAATCAACATTTTATTTAAAGAAATTTAATATGAAAAAGATATTTCTAATTTTTGGTACTCGACCAGAAGCAATAAAAATGGCTCCTTTAATAGAAAGCTTAAAGGGGGATAATAGATTTTGCTGCAAGGTTTGTGTAACGGGCCAGCATCGTGAAATGCTCGATCAAGTTTTAGACCTGTTCCAAATAAAGCCGGACTATGATTTAAATGTAATGAAGCCGGGACAAACACTTGTATCTCTGACTAGTATTATCTTAGACAAGCTTAATGAGATCTTTATAGCAGATAAACCCGATATGATTCTCGTTCATGGAGATACAACTACTACTATAGCTGCGTCCCTTGCAGCATATTATAATCAAGTAAGGATCGGTCACGTAGAAGCTGGACTACGTACCGGAGACTTATACTCCCCTTGGCCTGAGGAAGGAAATCGCAAACTTACAGCTGCTATAACTGATTTGCACTTTGCTCCAACAGAGACTGCAAAATTAAATTTATTAAAAGAAAATATAGCTGAAAAAAATATTTATATAGTTGGTAATACTGTTATTGATGCACTTATGGCTATTGTTACCAAAGTTCGCAAAGAGCCGGAATTGCAGAAAGAAATGGTGAAAAATCTTCCATTTGATGTCAACACCAATAAAATTATCTTAATAACAGGTCATAGAAGAGAAAACTTCGGGATTGGTTTTGAAAATATATTTTTCGCAATTCGTAATGCTGCATTGAAATTCAAAGATTATAATTTTGTATATCCGGTACATCTTAATCCGTCAGTACGGAAACCGGTAAAAGACATACTAAGTGGCATAAGTAATATCTACCTGATTGAACCATTAGAGTATATGCAGTTCGTTTATTTAATGGACAAAGCATATATTATTGTGACTGATTCTGGTGGTATTCAAGAAGAAGCTCCGTCTTTAGGAAAACCTGTTTTAGTTACAAGAGACACTACAGAGAGACCGGAAGCTGTTACAGCTGGTACTGTTAGACTAGTAGGTACTGATAAAGACATAATATTTAATGAATTGAACCTTTTACTGACTGATAAAAGTGTATATGAAAAAATGTCAACTGCTTCTAATCCGTATGGTGATGGTCAAACCTCGACACGAATAACAGAGATATTGGCTGAATGGTATAATTTAAACTAATAATATGTAACTTGTTAATATTATTAGTAATTTAAAAAATTGATTAAAATCTGGCTAACGGTGTAATATGATTTTGTTTATAGCTGACTTTCCTACAGAAGAAAATATTCGTGATGGTATGTTTCAAAGAATTTCTGCGATAGATTCTTTAACGCAAAATAAGGAGAGAGTATATTTAAATATTTCATTTAGGAAAAATACAAAAAGAAAAATATCTGTTTACGATACTTGCAAAGTAGAGAGTCTAAATTATTTTTTACATAATCGGACAATAAGAGAATATTTAAAAAAAGCTACGATAATTTATGTTCACTCAGTATATAACATGTTGAAAATATATCCCTTTGGTGATTATAATAAAATTATTCTTGATATACACGGGGTAGTTCCTGAGGAAATGAGATTCCTTGGTAAAAGAGCAAAAGCATCCATTTATAATATAATTGAGAGGGAATCGATACAGAGGTGCTTTAAAATAATACATGTTACTTCGGAAATGAAAAAATTTTACGAGGCTAAATATAATACTAGTTTAGATAAAAGATCTATTGTATTGCCAATTTTTGAAAAGAACAAGATTCATGTTGATCAGAATAAATGGAATTCAAATGTGTATGAATTCATTTATGCAGGGGGCATGCAAGCTTGGCAAAATATTGATTTGATGATAGAGACAACTAAACGGACATATAATAAAAATATCAAATTCAACTTTTTCTTTCCGCAAAATTTAATTTGTGAATTCAATAGTAGAATCGGTAATTGTTTTAATGATAAAAATATTACAGTTGATTCATTGCCAAAAGAAGATGTAATTAATGTTATGGCTAGCTGCCATTTGGGATTTGTTTTAAGAGATGACATAGTTGTAAATAGAGTTGCCTGCCCAACTAAATTAATTGAATACCTTGAATGTGGTGTTGTTCCTGTTGTTAAATCTCCAGATATAGGTGATTTCAATTCGCTAGGCTATTCATTTATTAAAGTTGATGAAATTTGTAGTCCTCTTAAAATGGAAGAATTATATGAAAAAGTTGAAAATAATTATAGAGTGTTAGCTCATTTTCAAAGTCTAACCGAGCATTCCAAACTAGTATTGATAAATATTTTTAAAGGGGCTAATACGGACTTGGAAAATTAATGTATTAAAAGATGTCAAAAACCTGACGTAGGGACATTATCTATTCACGTATTTTCTGAAATATTAAAGATTATGATTTCTATAAGAAAAGATCATGGAGCGTTTATTGCAAACCAAGATCTTTACTTGGGGGAGGGTTATTTCTCTAAACTAAAATGCATGCAAAACATATTACCTTTTAAGAGATTAACATGCAAATAAGAACTCGTAATTTATTGTTTTTTATAATGGTGCTGTGTGCTACCATTTTTGCTATGAAAATAATGCCATATTCTAACGACCATCAAGCATATTTGGATTTATATAAATTTACTATCTATGATTCATCTTATGAAAGAATGGAAGTCGGATTCAAAAGTTTTATGGTGTTATTTAAATCAATAGATTTTAGTTTTGAATTTCTTTGGCTTTTAATTGCTTTTACTTCCGTACTATTAAAATTTTATGTACTAAAATCGTTTGATTCAAAAATCTCAGTATTATTTTGGTTATATTTTTTATATTGCATATCATTATTGGCTTTACACGAAGGTACGCAAATACGCGCAGCTATTGCAATAGCCATAGGCATGGTGGGATACCGATGTAAAAATAAACGACTTGGAGTTTGCTTACTTCTATTTTCAGCAATGTTTCATTATTCAGCCATTTTATTCATCGTCTTATATATGCTAAATATTGTAGCCAAACCGTATAAGTTTACCTGGTTACTTGTTGTTATTTCTATATCAACAATTATGCCTTTATTTTTACAACAATATTCAAATATATTGGAGAGTATTAATCCATTATTTACATTATATCTACAGAACTCCGATGATACGCAGATAAACAAGTTTTCATTTACTTCGATATTTGCTATTGCATTTTTTATAATAAATTTCTTCCTTGGCAGAAGACTTAACTGTTATAATACCAATAATGATTTTATTTTTAAACAATATAATTTGTTTTCATTTCTTTATCTTTCAAGTATAATACTTTTATCAGCATTATCATTTTCTCCGGTTATATCAATAAGATTGTATGAGTTATTTTCCCTAAGCCCTTTTGTTATTATTGCAATACTATATGCTAAAAGTTTTAAAATTATTTTTCATTCCGATTCAAGGCTGGCTTTTTTTAGAAGAACACTGTTCTCAGTTCTTTGGCTAATTTCAGTACATCGATTTATAGCTTATTATTATGTTAATCCAATCATTAAATTTTAAATTAAATGATAAGAAGGAATTTATTGTGTCATCAGAAGCTTCATCTGTAACGGCGATCCTTGTTACATTCAACCCGGAACCAAATATATTTTATAAAGTAATAGACTCTTTATCTTCACAATTACAAAATATTATTATTGTTGATAATTCATCCAAAAACAGAAAGGAATTCGAATTTTTTCTAAACCAGCAAAATGGTATAATATTGTTGCCCCAAGAGAATAATATAGGATTGGCGGCAGCACAAAATATCGGCATTAAATATGCAAAAGATATATTAAATTCGACACATATAATTTTATTTGATCAGGATAGCATCATAGAACCCAACTTTGTTGTGAATTTAATTAATGAGGAATTAAAGTTAAAACATGAAGGTTATAAAATTGCAGCAATAGGTCCCAGCTTTTATGACCCTGAGAATAATAAAATTTATCCGGCCACTTTATACTGTGGTCCATTCATACGAAAAGTTATGCTTGATAAACAACCAGTTGAAGCAACCTTTCTGATAGCATCAGGTTGCTTGATTAATATGGATGTTATCAAACATATTGGATATATGCTTGAGGATCTTTTTATAGATTACATTGATGTTGAATGGTCACTGCGTGCAAAAAAATTTGGCTATAAATTATTTATTACTCCCAAATCTTCTATGGCTCACTCAATTGGTGATAAACGTATCTCTTTTTTTGGACGTACTATATCTTGTCATAGTCCATTGCGTCGTTATTATCTTGTTCGGAATAGTTTCAAAATGCTGAGATTACCTTATGTTCCTATTGGATATAAAATTCGTGAAACTATCTTCAATATTTTAAGAGTCATCATTGGGTTTGCAACGAGTACAGATAAGAAAAGTTTCACTAAATATACTGTCGTTGCATTTAAGGACGGCGTTTCTGGTAAGTTTGGGCCTTGTAAGTATAAGTTTTGATATGATTAAAATTGCTCACATACAACTTCTTCCGCTATTAAGTGGTGTCCAACGAGTTTGCCTGGACGAATTAATTCGTCTTGACCCAAGGACATTTGATAGGTATTTGATATGTAAAGAGGAGGGCCCCCTAACAATTGAAGCGCAAAAATATGGAATAAAATGTTTATTTGTGAAATCTCTTGTTAGAGAGATATCGTTAAAAAACGATTTTAAAGCACTTTGGTATTTATGGAAACTTATTAAGCAGCATAATTTTGATATCGTTCATACCCACTCATCTAAGACAGGGGTGCTAGGACGAGTTGCTGCGTGGCTAGGTAGCACGAAACTGATAGTACATACTGTCCATGGATTTTCCTTTCCTGCTGCTAAAAATAAATTACAAAAATTATTATTTTATTTAATGGAAAAAATTGGTTCTCTTTGTGGTGACGTAATAATTTGCTTGCATGAAGATGATGCTAAAATAGCACAAACCATACTTAGGACCGGTAAGGATAAAATATTCATAATAAGTAATGGCGTTGATACGGAAAAATTCAGACCATATGCTAAAAATGATAAGGAACTTTGCCGGCGTAATATATACAATATTTGCGATGACGATATTATTATTGGGATGATAGGACGTCTTTGGCCACAAAAAAACCCACTTTGTTTATTAAAGGCTATTTCACAACTTATTAAAAGTAATAAAAAAATAAAATGTGTTTTTATTGGTGATGGTGAGTTATATGGTGAAATGGCTGACTTCATTAATGATAATGCACTTCATGATAGTGTTCAATTATTGGGGTGGCGTAATGATACACCTATTTTACTTAATGCTATGGATATCTTTGTATTACCTTCCCTTTGGGAGGGGATGCCATTAGCTATTCTTGAAGCCAAAAGTTGTGGGCTTCCTTGTGTCGTATCCAATATTCAAGGGAATCGCAACATAATTAACGGAGTTGATAATGGACTATTGTTTGATTTGAATTTAAATTGGCATGATTTACATGATAAATTAAAACTGCTTATTGAAGATTCAAGATTAAGAACTATCCTTGGCAAAAACTCGCGTCTTGATGTGATGATTAATCATAATATTTCAAGTAGAATTAAAAAGATAGAAAAACTGTATTTAAACAAGATCGTGTAGAGTATATTCATGTTATAAACACCAAATTGTTTTTGCATGTTTTTTATTCTGTTCTTGAGGCGTGTTTTTAAATTAAATCATATTTCAAGTTGATTTAATTCTAATGTTAATAATGGAAAAGTTATGTTATATATAATATAAGTATGATAAATAAACATATATTATTTATCATAATTATATGTTACAACATGTGTCAATCTGGCACGGTGACTACCCCCCTGACAGGAGTAAACAATGTCAAAGCAACAGATCGGCGTCGTCGGTATGGCAGTGATGGGGCGCAACCTTGCGCTCAACATCGAAAGCCGTGGTTATACCGTCTCTATTTTCAACCGCTCCCGTGAAAAGACGGAAGAAGTGATTGCCGAGAATCCAGGCAAGAAACTGGTTCCTTACTATACGGTGAAAGAGTTTGTTGAATCTCTGGAAACGCCTCGTCGCATCCTGTTAATGGTGAAAGCAGGTGCAGGCACGGATGCTGCTATTGATTCCCTCAAACCATATCTCGATAAAGGCGACATCATCATTGATGGTGGTAACACCTTCTTCCAGGACACCATTCGTCGTAATCGTGAGCTTTCTGCAGAAGGCTTTAACTTCATTGGTACCGGTGTTTCCGGCGGTGAAGAAGGTGCGCTGAAAGGTCCTTCCATTATGCCTGGTGGGCAGAAAGAAGCCTATGAACTGGTTGCACCGATCCTGACCAAAATCGCCGCAGTGGCTGAAGACGGTGAGCCATGCGTTACCTATATTGGTGCCGATGGTGCAGGTCATTATGTGAAGATGGTTCACAACGGTATTGAATACGGTGATATGCAGCTGATTGCCGAAGCCTATTCTCTGCTAAAAGGTGGCCTGAACCTTACCAACGAAGAACTGGCACAGACCTTTACCGAGTGGAATAACGGTGAACTGAGCAGCTACCTGATCGACATCACTAAAGACATCTTCACTAAAAAAGATGAAGACGGTAACTACCTGGTTGATGTGATTCTGGATGAAGCGGCTAACAAAGGTACCGGTAAATGGACCAGCCAGAGTGCGCTGGATCTCGGCGAACCGCTGTCGCTGATTACCGAGTCTGTGTTTGCACGTTATATCTCTTCTCTGAAAGATCAGCGTGTTGCCGCATCTAAAGTTCTCTCTGGCCCGCAAGCACAGCCAGCAGGCGATAAGGCTGAGTTTATCGAGAAAGTTCGTCGTGCGCTGTATCTGGGCAAAATCGTTTCTTACGCTCAGGGCTTCTCTCAGTTGCGTGCGGCGTCTGAAGAGTACAACTGGGATCTGAACTACGGCGAAATAGCGAAGATTTTCCGTGCTGGCTGCATCATCCGTGCGCAGTTCCTGCAGAAAATCACCGATGCTTATGCCGAAAATCCGCAGATCGCTAACCTGCTGCTGGCTCCGTACTTCAAGCAAATTGCCGATGACTACCAGCAGGCGCTGCGTGATGTCGTTGCTTATGCAGTACAGAACGGTATCCCGGTTCCGACCTTCGCCGCTGCGGTTGCCTATTACGATAGCTACCGTGCCGCTGTTCTGCCTGCGAACCTGATCCAGGCACAGCGTGACTATTTCGGTGCACATACTTATAAGCGCATTGATAAAGAAGGTGTGTTCCATACTGAATGGCTGGATTAATCTGATTTAACCAACAATAAAATTGAGGCCCGGCGTATATTGCACCGGGCTTTTTTTTGCCAATTATCTTATAGACTAAATTTTACTGCTTAATATTAACTTAATAAATATCAGCTATTCTTATAAAGAAAATCTGAATTGTTTTTCGTTGCGTTGACCATCGAACAACGTAGCGTTAAAACTTTTAGCTCTTATCAGGATGCTAAAAACATCATGATTCACAGTTAAGTTAATTCTGAGAGCATGAAATGAAAATCACCATTTCCGGTACTGGCTATGTAGGCTTGTCAAACGGGCTTCTAATCGCACAAAATCATGAGGTTGTGGCATTAGATATTTTACCGTCACGCGTTGCTATGCTGAATGATCGGATATCTCCTATAGTTGATAAGGAAATTCAGCAGTTTTTGCAATCAGATAAAATACACTTTAATGCCACATTAGATAAAAATGAAGCCTACCGGGATGCTGATTATGTCATCATCGCCACTCCAACCGACTATGATCCTAAAACTAATTATTTCAATACATCGAGTGTAGAATCAGTAATTAAGGACGTAGTAGAGATAAATCCTTATGCGGTTATGGTCATCAAATCAACGGTACCCGTTGGCTTTACCGCAGCGATGCATAAGAAATATCGTACTGAAAATATTATTTTCTCTCCGGAATTTCTCCGTGAGGGTAAAGCCCTTTACGATAATCTCCATCCTTCACGTATTGTCATCGGTGAGCGTTCAGAACGCGCAGAACGTTTTGCTGCTCTGTTACAGGAAGGCGCGATTAAGCAAAATATCCCGACCCTGTTTACCGACTCAACCGAAGCAGAAGCGATTAAACTTTTCGCTAATACCTATCTGGCGATGCGCGTAGCGTACTTTAATGAACTGGATAGCTATGCAGAAAGTTTAGGTCTGAATACTCGCCAGATTATCGAAGGCGTTTGTCTCGATCCGCGTATTGGCAACCATTACAACAATCCGTCGTTTGGTTATGGTGGTTATTGTCTGCCGAAAGATACCAAGCAGTTACTGGCGAACTACCAGTCTGTGCCGAATAACCTGATTTCGGCAATTGTCGATGCTAACCGCACACGTAAAGACTTTATTGCCGATGCCATTTTGTCACGCAAACCGCAAGTGGTGGGTATTTATCGTCTGATTATGAAGAGCGGGTCAGATAACTTCCGTGCGTCTTCCATTCAGGGGATTATGAAACGTATCAAGGCGAAAGGCGTTGAAGTAATCATTTACGAACCGGTGATGAAAGAAGATTCATTCTTCAACTCTCGCCTGGAACGTGATCTCGCCACCTTCAAACAACAAGCCGACGTCATTATCTCCAACCGTATGGCAGAAGAGCTTAAGGATGTGGCAGATAAGGTCTACACCCGCGATCTCTTTGGCAGCGACTAACATCTTGTTATCAGGGCAGGGAAAGATCACGTAACGCTGCTTTTTTGTACTAAACAATTCGCATTTTATGTTTAAAAATTGAGATATTCCTCATTACCTGAAGCTGTTTTTTATTGCTTATACATGATCAAATACTCCTTACATAATTAAGGAGAACAAAATGGTACTTAAAAAATTGATGGAACATATTTCTATTATCCCCGATTACAGACAAGCCTGGAAAGTGGAACATAAATTATCGGATATTCTACTGTTGACTATTTGCGCCGTTATTTCGGGTGCAGAAGGTTGGGAAGATATAGAGGATTTTGGGGAAACACATCTCGATTTTTTGAAGCAATATGGTGATTTTGAAAATGGTATTCCTGTTCACGATACCATTGCCAGAGTTGTATCCTGTATCAGTCTTGCAAAATTTCACGAGTGCTTTATTAACTGGATGCGTGACTGCCATTCTTCAGATGATAAAGGCGTCATTGCAATTGATGGAAAAACGCTCCGGCACTCTTATGACAAGAGTCGCCGCAGGGGAGCGATTCATGTCATTAGTGCGTTCTCAACAATGCACAGTCTGGTCATCGGACAGATCAAGACGGATGAGAAATCCAATGAGATTACAGCTATCCCAGAACTTCTTAACATGCTGGATATTAAAGGAAAAATCATCACAACTGATGCGATGGGTTGCCAGAAAGATATTGCAGAGAAGATACAAAAACAGGGAGGTGATTATTTATTCGCTGTAAAAGGAAACCAGGGGCGGCTAAATAAAGGCTTCGAGGAAAAATTTCCGCTGAAAGAATTAAATAATCCAGAGCATGACAGTTACGCAATTAGTGAAAAGAGTCACGGCAGAGAAGAAATCCGTCTTCACATTGTTTGCGATGTCCCTGATGAACTTATTGATTTCACGTTTGAATGGAAAGGTCTGAAGAAATTATGTGTGGCAGTCTCCTTTCGGTCAGTAATAGCAGAACAAAATAAAGAGTCTGAAATGACGGTCAGATATTATATCAGTTCTGCTGATTTAACCGCAGAGAAGTTCGCCACAGCAATCCGAAACCACTGGCACGTGGAGAATAAGCTGCACTGGCGTCTGGACGTGGTAATGAATGAAGACGACTGCAAAATAAGAAGAGGAAATGCAGCAGAATTATTTTCAGGGATACGGCACATCGCTATTAATATTTTGACGAATGATAAGGTATTCAAGGCAGGGTTAAGACGTAAGATGCGAAAAGCAGCCATGGACAGAAAGTATCTGGCGTCAGTCCTTGCGGGGAGCGGGCTTTCGTAATCTTTCCCTGGTTATCAGGGCTATTTACGCCCTGATTGTCTTTTGTTACTTCCTCAACAATTCATTATTTTTATCACTTATCCTATAGCATTCACGAGGATTATCGCTAAACTATGCGGACTTGGAAATTTCCGTCAGTTAGGGTAATGATGAGAGTAGAAAATAATAATGTTTCTGGGCAAAACCATGACCCGGAACAGATTGATTTGATTGATTTACTAGTGCAGTTGTGGCGTGGCAAGATGACAATCATCATTTCCGTCATTGTGGCTATTGCCCTGGCTATTGGATATTTGGCAGTAGCGAAGGAGAAATGGACGTCAACAGCAATTATCACTCAGCCCGACGTGGGGCAAATTGCTGGCTATAACAATGCCATGAATGTTATCTATGGTCAGGCTGCACCGAAAGTATCGGATTTGCAGGAGACGTTAATTGGTCGCTTCAGTTCTGCCTTCTCTGCATTAGCAGAAACGCTGGATAATCAGGAAGAACCAGAAAAACTTACCATCGAACCTTCTGTTAAGAACCAGCAATTACCATTGACTGTTTCTTATGTTGGGCAAACTGCAGAGGGCGCACAAATGAAGTTGGCCCAATACATTCAGCAAGTTGACGATAAAGTGAATCAAGAGCTAGAAAAGGATCTCAAGGACAACATTGCTCTGGGACGGAAAAACTTGCAGGACTCTTTAATAACACAGGAAGTGGTTGCGCAGGAACAGAAAGATCTGCGTATCCGTCAGATTCAGGAAGCGTTGCAGTATGCAAATCAGGCGCAGGTGACAAAGCCACAGGTTCAGCAGACTGAAGATGTGACGCAAGATACGTTGTTCCTTTTGGGGAGCGAAGCGCTGGAGTCGATGATTAAGCACGAGGCGACCCGTCCGTTGGTGTTCTCGCCAAACTACTATCAGACTCGTCAAAACCTGCTGGATATCGAAAACTTAAAGGTTGATGATCTTGATATTCATGCTTACCGTTATGTGATGAAACCGACGTTACCTATTCGTCGCGATAGCCCGAAAAAGGCAATTACCTTGATTCTGGCGGTGCTGCTGGGCGGCATGGTTGGCGCGGGGATTGTGCTGGGGCGTAACGCTCTGCGTAATTACAACGCGAAGTAATCTTTTTGGTTTTAAAGAAAATGGGCAGGGTGGTGACACCTTGCCTTTTTTTTGCCGGATGCGACAACAACATCGCATCCGGTCAGCACGCAACTCACTGATGCCGTTTACGCAGGTTCTCAATCACCGTTGTTAAATCCAGCCCCTGATCCTGCAACAACACTAACAGGTGATACATCAAATCCGATGCCTCGTTGGTCAGCTCAAAGCGGTCATGTACCGTCGCGGCCAGTGCGGTTTCCACGCCTTCTTCGCCCACTTTCTGCGCAATGCGCTTGGTGCCGCTGGCATACAGTTTGGCGGTGTAGGAGGTTTCCGGGTCGGCAGATTTACGTTCGGCGAGCAGTTGTTCCAGTTGATATAGGAACAACCACTGGTGAGCGGTGTTGCCGAAGCAGCTGTTGGTGCCTTTGTGGCAGGTCGGGCCGATGGGATTCGCCAGCACCAGCAATGTGTCGTTGTCGCAGTCCGGCGCAATGCTCACTACGTTGAGGAAATTGCCCGACGTTTCGCCTTTGGTCCACAGTCGCTGTTTAGTGCGCGAGAAGAAGGTGACTTTGCCGCTTTCGATGGTTTTGTCTAAGGCTTCCGGGTCCATATAGCCCAGCATTAGCACTTCGCCGGATACCGCGTGTTGCACAATTACCGGCAGCAGTCCGTCGGTTTTTTCCCAGTCCAGTTCGCGACGTTGTTGTTCTGTTAACATATCCTGATCTCCACGCCCTGTGTTGCCAGGTACGCTTTTAATTCACCAATATTGATTATTTGTTTGTGGAATACGGAAGCCGCCAGCGCGCCGTCAACGTCGGCATCGCGGAAGGCTTCGAGGAAGTGTTCCATGGTGCCTGCGCCACCGGAGGCAATCAGCGGGACGTGGCAAACTTCACGCACTTTTTTCAGTTGTTCGAGATCGTAACCGTTACGCACGCCGTCCTGATTCATCATGTTGAGGACGATTTCTCCGGCACCGCGTTTTTGCACTTCCTGTACCCAGTCGAGTGTTTCCCACTGAGTAACGCGGGTGCGGCTTTCATCGCCGGTATATTGATTCACATGATATTTACCGGTTTCGGCGTCGTACCAGGTATCAATACCGACCACAATACACTGCACGCCAAAGCGATCCGCCAGGCGAGTAATTAACGTCGGGTCCGCCAGCGCAGGGGAGTTAATGGAGATTTTATCCGCGCCAAAGGAAAGAATTTTCGCGGCATCTTCCAGAGACTTAATCCCACCCGCCACACAGAACGGAATGTCGATCACTTCCGCCACGCGGGATACCCAGCTTTTATCTACCACGCGTCCATCGCTGGAAGCGGTGATATCGTAGAACACCAGCTCGTCCGCACCTTCTTCGGCGTAGCGTTTTGCTAGCGGCACGATATCGCCAATGATTTCATGGTTGCGAAACTGTACGCCTTTCACCACCTGACCATCACGAACGTCGAGACATGGAATTATGCGTTTTGCCAGCATGCGATGGCCTCCTTCACGGTGAATTTACCTTCCAGTAATGCCCGACCAACTATTACGCCGCGCACACCAGTGCCACGCAGGGCAGCAACATCGTTAATGTCGCCAATGCCGCCGGAGGACTGAAATGCCACCTGCGGATATCTGGCGCACACTTCTTCATATAAAGAGACGTTAGAACCTGCCAGCGTGCCGTCGCGCGAGATATCGGTACACAGCACATGTTTCAGGCCGACGGGCAGATAGGTTTCCACCAGTTGTTCCAGCGAAACGCCTGAGTTCTCTTGCCAGCCGCTGACTGCCACCTGCTTGTTGCCTTGCTCGTCGATACGGACATCCAGCGCCAGCACTAAGGCATCGGCACCGAAGCGTTCAAACCAGCCTTTCACCATTTCTGGTGATTTCACCGCGGTGGAGCCAACCACCACACGCGCAACGCCTGCTTCCAGTAACGCCGCCACGTCTTCTTCGCTACGCACGCCGCCGCCAACCTGCACTGGAACGTTAACACCCGCGACCAGGGTTTTAATCAGCGGGATTTGACGTTTAGCCGGATCTTTTGCCCCGGTCAGATCCACCAGGTGCAGTACTTCGGCACCCTGCGCGGCGTAATCCTGTAAGCGTGGCAGCGGGTCGTTACCGTAATCGCGTTGTTTGCCGTAATCGCCCTGATGGAGACGCACCACGGTGCCGTCGATTAAATCTAATGCCGGAATAATCATCACATCTCCAGGAAATTTTTCAGCAACTTAGCGCCAGCGGCACCAGAACGCTCCGGGTGGAACTGCACGCCATAGAAGTTATCTTTTTGTACCGCCGCGGTGAACGGTTCGCCGTAGTTACACTGGGCGATGGTCCACGGATTGACCGGCATTGCGTAGCTGTGAACAAAGTAAAAGTACGCGCCGTCTTCAATCCCCTGAAACAGGCGGTTGCCTGCCTGCGGGTAAACACGATTCCAGCCCATATGCGGCAGCGGCAAACCAAAGTCGGTCATTTTCGGCACGTCTTCGTCGATGATGCCCAGCAAATCGACACCGTTGCTCTCTTCGCTGCGCCGCCCCAGCAGTTGCATCCCTAAGCAGATGCCCAGCACCGGTTGGGTACAGGCTTTGATGAGATCAAACAGTTCGCGCTCACGCACCTGATCCATCGCTGCTTGTGCGGTGCCAACGCCGGGTAAAAACAGTTTATCGGCCAGCAACACGACGTCCGGGTCACGGCTAACTTTGGGTTCATAACCGTGACGCGCAATGGCAGACTTCACCGAGTTCAAATTGGCGCAGCCGGTATCAAGGATCACCACGTTCATTACAGCACTCCTTTCGACGAGGGCAGGGTATCGCCTTCCACGCGGATAGCCTGGCGCAGGGTGCGACCAAAAGCTTTGAACAGACTCTCTACACGGTGGTGGTCGTTTTTACCTTTGGTTTTCAGGTGCAACGTCACGCCCATGGTGTAAGAGAGCGAACGGAAGAAGTGCTCGATCATTTCGGTGCTGAGATCGCCCACGCGCTGGTAGGTAAACTCGGCTTTATATTCCAGGTGCGGGCGACCAGAGATATCCAGCGCGCAGCGGGCAAGGCATTCGTCCATCGGCAGCACAAAACCGAAGCGGCAAATACCGCGTTTGTCGCCAAGAGCTATTTTTAACGCTTCGCCCAGCGCCAGACCGGTATCTTCGACAGTGTGGTGATCGTCGATATAGAGGTCGCCTTTAACGTTGATTTCCATACGGAAACCGCCGTGAGTGGCAATCTGATCCAGCATGTGATCAAAGAAGCCAACGCCGGTATTAATCTTGCTGCCACCCTCGCGATCCAGCCACACCTGAACGTCAATCTGCGTCTCTTTGGTGTTGCGCACCACGTGGGCATAACGATCGCGTTTAGTGAGTTGTTCGCCAATCATCGGCCAGTTCAGAGTATCGCGGTCGTAACGTAAACCATTAATGCCCATGTTTTCGGCCAGTTGAATATCGGTCGCGCGATCGCCAATAACATAACTGTTGGCACGATCCATCGCTTGCTCAGCCAGATAACGCTCCACCAGTTTGACTTTCGGCTTACGGCAGTCGCACTCATCGGCGGGCAGGTGTGGGCAAATCAGCACTTCATCAAACTGCACGCCTTGCGAGGTGAAGATCTGCATCATCAGGTTGTGCGGGCCATCAAAATCCGCCTGCGGGAAACTTTGTGTTCCCAGACCATCCTGATTAGTGATCATCACCAGCTTGTAGCCCGCTTTTTGCAGCTTCAGCAGTTCCGGGATCACGCCCGGTTCAAAGGCGAGTTTGTCAAAACGGTCCACCTGAAAATCACTCGGCGGTTCGCTAATCAGGGTTCCATCGCGATCGATAAAAAGATACTTCTGACTCATCAAACTTGCTCCGCACGTAAGGCGTCAATGACGCGCTGGCTTTCTTCACGGGTTCCGACGGTAATTCGCAGGCAGCCGCTTAAAGAGGGTTGTTTATTCTGATCACGTAAGATAATGCCCTGATCCCACAAAGATTTAAACACTGCGCTGGAGGCTTTAAAGCGCGCCAGAATGTAGTTGGTTTCAGAGTCGAAAACCTGCTCCACGCAGGGGAGCTCTTTCAGTGCGGCAATCAGGTATTCGCGTTCTGCAATAATTTGCGCCACCCGTTCGCGCATGGCGTCGATTCCCTGCGGGCTTAACGCCTGTGCGGCAATGTCGGCAACCGGCGTCGAGAGCGGGTAGGGGGCGATCACTTTCATCAGCAGGTTGATGACTTCTTCGTTTGCCAGCGTAAATCCGCAACGAAGCCCCGCCAACGCGAAGGCTTTCGAAAGGGTACGCAAAATAGCCAGGTGCGGATATTCCGCCAGCCAGCCAGCCAGCGATGCCTGCGGGCAAAACTCAATATAGGCTTCATCGGCAACCACAATCGCCTTACCGCGGGTTAACTCCAACAGAGTGCGAAAATCCTGCGGGTTGATCAGTTGCCCGGTTGGGTTGTTGGGGCTGCAAACGTAGACCACTTTTACCCCGTCCAGCTTGTCGGAAATGCCTTGTAAGTCCAGTTGCCAGTTGTCCAGCGTCGACACTGTGCGGCATTCGACACCAATGGTTTCGGCGCTAACGCTGTACATGCCATACGTTGGCGGACAGTAGAGGATGGCGTCTTTACCCGGTTCGCAAAAAGCGCGGATCAGCAGTTCAATACCTTCGTCCGCGCCACGGCTGACCAGCACCTGTTCCGGTTTTACGCCTGCATATTGCGCGTAATTTTCAACCACTGCTTTTGGCTGGCATTCCGGGTAGCGATTGAGCGTTTGCTGAGTAAGCTGAAACTCCACGGCTGTGGGATATTCGTTGGCGTTCAGCCAGACGTCGCCGTTACCGCCCAGACGACGCGCCGACTGATACGGCGTCAGGTTGCGGACGTTTTCACGCGCTAAATCGGTAATAGTCACGGTGCTCATGCTTGCTCCTTAAGGACGTTAACACGCAAAGTAACGGCATTTTTGTGGGCGGTCAGGCGCTCGGCGGCGGCCAGTGTTTCAATGGTCGAAGCCAGCGCGGAGAAACCTTCTTTCGACAGTTCCTGTACGGTCATGCGTTTCTGGAAATCTGCCAGCCCGAGGCTGGAACAGGTGGCGGTATAACCGTAAGTCGGCAGCACGTGGTTGGTGCCGGAGGCGTAATCACCTGCCGATTCCGGTGACCAGTCACCGAGAAATACCGAACCGGCGCTGGTGATGCCATCGACCAGATCGCGGGCGTTGCGGGTCTGAATGATCAGATGCTCCGGGCCGTACTGGTTGGAGATCTTCACGCACTGCGCTAAATCGTTGGTTACGATCAGGCGGCTGGCGCTCAGTGCCTGACGGGCGGTTTCGGCTCGCGGCAGTTCTGCCAGCTGGCGTTCGACGGCTTCGGCAACGCGACGCGCCATATCAGCATCAGGAGTCAGCAAAATCACCTGTGAATCCGGGCCGTGTTCAGCCTGAGAGAGCAAATCAGAAGCCACGAAATCCGGCGTTGCGCCGCTGTCGGCAATCACCAACACTTCCGATGGGCCTGCGGGCATATCGATCGCCGCACCGTCCAGACGCTGGCTCACCTGACGTTTTGCCTCGGTGACAAAGGCGTTGCCAGGCCCGAAGATTTTGTCCACTTTTGGCACGGATTCTGTACCAAACGCCAGTGCGGCAATGGCCTGTGCGCCGCCGACGTTAAACACGTCCTGCACGCCGCACAGCTGCGCCGCGTAAAGAATTTCATCGGCAATCGGCGGCGGTGAGCACAACACTACTTTTTTACAGCCTGCTATACGCGCCGGAGTTGCCAGCATTAATACCGTTGAGAAGAGCGGTGCGGAGCCGCCAGGAATATACAAACCCACTGAAGCGACCGGGCGCGTGACCTGCTGGCAACGCACGCCAGGCTGAGTTTCAACATCTACCGGCGGCAGTTTTTGCGCAGTGTGGAAGGTTTCAATATTCTTTACTGCCACCGCCATCGCTTGTTTTAGCTCGTCGCTCAGGCGTTCGCTGGCTGCGGCGATCTCATCCGCAGATACCTTCAACGCGGTAACCGTGGTTTTATCAAACTTCGCGCTGTATTCCCGCAAGGCCTCATCGCCACGCGTTTTCACGTTATCGAGAATATCGTTAACAGTGCGGGTAATACTTTCAGAGGCGGAGATCGCCGGGCGCATTAACAGCTGGCGTTGTTGCTCCGCAGTACAGCTATTCCAGTCAATGATTGTGTTAAAGCTCATGGCGATCACTCCATCATCTTCTCAATCGGCAGGACCAGGATTGAACTGGCACCCAGCGCTTTCAGTTTTTCCATCGTTTCCCAGAACAGGGTTTCGCTGCTGACCATGTGCATCGCTACGCGTTGTTGATCACCCGCCAGCGGTAGAATGGTTGGGCGTTCGGCACCTGGCAGCAGGGCGATGACTTCATCCAGTCGGTCGGTCGGTGCGTGCATCATGATGTATTTTGATTCGCGCGCCTGGATCACGCCCTGAATACGCGTCAGCAGTTTGTCGATCAGTTGCTGTTTGGATTCTTCCATTTCACCATCGCGCTGGATCAGGCAGGCTTTCGAGCGGTAGATAACTTCGACTTCGCGCAGGCCGTTAGCTTCCAGCGTGGCACCGGTGGAAACCAGATCGCAAATCGCATCCGCCAGTCCGGCGCGCGGGGCGACTTCGACAGAACCGTTCAGTAAGCAGGATTTAAAAGAGATGCCTTTCTGGTCGAGATAACGCTTGAGCAGGTGAGGATAAGAGGTGGCGATACGTTTACCGTTTAAGGAGAGCGGGCCGTCCCAGGCTTCATCAACCGGCGTTGCCAGCGAAAGGCGACAGCCGCCGAAATCCAGACGACGCAGGGTAAAGTAGCGCGGATCTTCACCCTGGGCGCGGCGGTTAAGCAGCTCTTCTTCCAGCACGTTTTCGCCGATAATCCCAAGGTCAACCACGCCGTCCATTACCAGACCGGGAATGTCGTCGTCACGCACGCGCAGAATATCAATCGGCATGTTTTCTGCCATCGCGATCAGGCGCTGGGTGTGAAGATTAATTTTAATGCCGCAGCGCGCCAGTAATTCGCGTGAGTCATCACTTAAACGGCCGGATTTCTGCATAGCTATGCGTAAACGAGTGTTATCTGTCATTTTCTTATTCCTCTTTAAACCTGTCTGAACCGTTAACAACCGCGCAATAAAAAAGCCCCCGGAAGGTGATCTTCCGGGGGCTTTCTCATGCGTTCATGCACCACTGGAAGATCTGAATGTCTTCCAGCACACATCGCCTGAAAGACTAGTCAGGATGATGGTGATGATGGTGGTGTTTAAATTGAACGCGTGTCATAAAAGTCTCTGTGAATGTTTATTCAACTGATGTCTTTTAACCTAAACCACTTTCACGTTAGAAAGCAAGGGCTTTTTTATATATTTTATGGCGATGGATTTGTTTAATGAATGAGCGGGGAAAGGAGGGGGCCAGGAGTGACTACGTTAAAAAAAGTAATCGTGAAAATATGTCTTTAAAACCCTCAAGAACATTGTGTTCTGTAACTAAAGTGGGCTTTGTTCATGCCGGATGCGGCGTGAACGCCTTATCTGGTCTACAAATGTTGCCTAAATTCAATATATTGATGTTTTTGTAGGACTGATAAGCGGAGCGCATCAGGCAATTGTATATTTGCTAACAGTTTCGATTTCATTCATAGAATGAATTGTCAGTTTTGATACGCTAGCGTAGCCTTATAGATCTAAGGTGTATCAGGAGATAACGGATGAAAAAGGTCGCAATTGTCGGGTTAGGGTGGTTAGGCATGCCGCTGGCGATGTCACTTTCAGCGCGAGGCTGGCAAGTCACCGGGAGTAAAACCACACAAGATGGTGTCGAAGCGGCCCGAATGAGTGGCATTGATAGCTATCTGCTTCGCATGGAACCTGAGTTAGTTTGCGATTCTGACGATCTGGATGCCCTGATGGATGCTAATGCGCTGGTCATCACGCTTCCGGCACGTCGTAGCGGCCCCGGCGATGAGTTCTATTTACAAGCGGTACAAGAGTTAGTGGATAGCGCGCTGGCTCATCATATTCCCCGCATTATTTTTACCAGCTCAACGTCTGTCTATGGCGACGCACAAGGCACCGTTAAAGAAACCACCCCGCGTAATCCGGTGACCAACAGTGGACGAGTATTAAAAGAACTTGAAGACTGGCTGCACAATTTACCCGGTACTTCAGTCGATATTCTGCGTCTTGCGGGCCTGGTCGGGCCGGAACGTCATCCTGGTCGCTTTTTTGCCGGAAAAACCGCGCCTGATGGTGAACATGGTGTCAATTTAGTCCATTTAGAAGATGTTATTGGCGCTATCACCCTGTTGTTACAGGCACCTAAAGGCGGACACATCTATAATATATGTGCGCCAGCTCACCCTGCGCGTAATGTTTTTTATCCGCAAATGGCCCGTTTACTGGGGCTTGAACCTCCGCAGTTCAGAAATAGTCTGGATAGCGGCAAAGGTAAGATTATTGATGGCAGCCGGATTTGTAATGAACTGGGATTTGAATACCAGTATCCCGATCCGCTGGTAATGCCGCTGGAGTAAACGATCACGCCAGCAGGATGCCGCATGCACTGCAAGGGGGCGTGTATGAAACCACTGCTGGATGTGTTGATGATCCTCGATGCCTTAGAAAAAGAAGGCAGTTTTGCGGCGGCGTCGGCCAAACTCTACAAGACGCCGTCCGCTCTGAGTTACACCGTTCACAAGCTGGAAAGCGACCTTAATATTCAATTGCTTGATCGTAGCGGACACCGCGCTAAATTCACCCGCACCGGAAAAATGTTATTAGAGAAGGGGCGGGAAGTTCTGCATACCGTGCGAGAACTGGAAAAACAGGCGATAAAACTGCATGAAGGCTGGGAAAACGAGCTGGTGATTGGCGTGGACGACACCTTCCCTTTTTCTCTTCTCGCGCCACTTATTGAAGCTTTTTATCAACATCATAGCGTGACGCGCCTGAAGTTTATCAATGGCGTGCTCGGTGGTTCCTGGGATGCCCTGACTCAGGGACGAGCGGATATTATTGTTGGTGCGATGCATGAGCCACCATCTTCCAGTGAGTTTGGTTTTTCACGGTTGGGCGATCTTGAACAAGTCTTTGCGGTCGCGCCCCATCATCCGTTAGCCCAGGAAGAAGAACCGTTAAACCGTCGTATCATTAAGCGATATAGGGCGATTGTGGTAGGGGATACTGCGCAGGCAGGCGCTTCTACGGCCTCGCAACTTCTCGACGAACAAGAAGCCATTACCGTTTTCGATTTTAAAACCAAGCTGGAGCTGCAAATTAGCGGCCTCGGCTGCGGCTATTTACCCCGTTATCTGGCGCAACGTTTTCTCGATAGTGGCGCGTTAATCGAGAAGAAAGTGGTCGCCCAAACTCTCTTTGAACCTGTCTGGATTGGCTGGAACGAACAGACCGCAGGACTTGCCAGCGGCTGGTGGCGAGACGAGATTTTAGCAAATAGTGCGATCGCCGGTGTTTATGCAAAATCTGATGACGGAAAATCAGCCATTTAAAGAAAAATTATTATGACAAGCCTCTCATTCTCTTGTCATTTCCCCCCCATTTAGGCACAATGCGCCGCTGTCAAAAAATGACTAAAAACCGACGTTTAATTAGCGTCGGTTATTTTTTGCTTCAAACCAATCATTCATACCAAGAGGCCGGGCTTCGTACCGGATAGATATTTACTAAAAATCGACAGTTGTTGTCGCTGAGGAATCCAAAAAAATGGGGCAATTTTTTGCTTACGCGACGGTTATTACCGTAAAGGAGAATGACCATGTCGCATAACGTTACTCCAAACACCTCTCGCGTGGAATTGCGTAAAACGCTTACGTTAGTTCCGGTTGTAATGATGGGTCTTGCCTATATGCAGCCGATGACGCTGTTTGATACATTTGGTATCGTTTCAGGCCTCACGGATGGT
Source organism: Escherichia sp. KS167_9B (assembly GCF_030295215.1). Taxonomy (NCBI): domain Bacteria; kingdom Pseudomonadati; phylum Pseudomonadota; class Gammaproteobacteria; order Enterobacterales; family Enterobacteriaceae; genus Escherichia; species Escherichia sp. KS167_9B. The sequence goes on along the minus strand of NZ_AP025754.1, from coordinate 2,435,959 downwards.
CATGTGCCGACAGCCTATGCGTTCGCATTGATTGCGATCCTGTTTACGGCTCTGAGCTACGGGAAGCTGGTTCGCCGCTATCCTTCTGCTGGCTCTGCATACACTTACGCCCAGAAATCCATTAGCCCGACTGTCGGCTTTATGGTGGGTTGGTCTTCTCTGCTCGACTATCTGTTCGCGCCGATGATCAACATTCTGCTGGCGAAAATCTATTTTGAAGCTCTGGTGCCTTCCATTCCATCGTGGATGTTTGTGGTGGCGCTGGTGGCCTTTATGACCGCCTTTAACCTGCGTAGTCTGAAATCCGTAGCGAACTTCAACACTGTAATCGTCGTGTTGCAGGTAGTGCTGATCGCGGTAATTCTGGGCATGGTAGTTTACGGCGTATTTGAAGGTGAAGGCGCTGGTACGCTGGCGAGCACTCGTCCGTTCTGGTCTGGTGATGCACATGTCATTCCGATGATTACCGGGGCGACAATCCTGTGCTTCTCCTTTACCGGCTTTGACGGCATCAGCAACTTGTCGGAAGAAACCAAAGATGCAGAGCGCGTGATCCCACGTGCGATTTTCCTGACCGCGCTGATCGGCGGCATGATCTTCATCTTTGCAACTTACTTCCTGCAACTGTATTTCCCGGATATCTCTCGCTTTAAAGATCCGGATGCGTCACAGCCTGAAATCATGCTGTACGTTGCGGGTAAAGCGTTCCAGGTTGGCGCGCTGATCTTCTCCACCATTACCGTACTGGCGTCCGGTATGGCGGCGCATGCAGGCGTGGCGCGTCTGATGTACGTAATGGGGCGTGACGGCGTATTCCCGAAAAGCTTCTTCGGTTATGTGCACCCGAAATGGCGTACTCCGGCAATGAACATCATCCTGGTTGGCGCGATTGCCCTGCTGGCAATCAACTTTGACCTGGTAATGGCTACGGCGCTGATTAACTTTGGTGCGCTGGTGGCGTTCACCTTCGTTAACCTGTCGGTTATCTCGCAGTTCTGGATCCGTGAGAAGCGTAACAAGACGCTGAAAGATCACTTCCAGTATCTGTTCCTGCCGATGTGTGGTGCGCTGACTGTAGGTGCGCTGTGGGTTAACCTGGAAGAAAGCTCAATGGTTCTGGGTCTGATCTGGGCGGCAATCGGCCTGATTTACCTGGCTTGTGTCACCAAGAGCTTCCGTAACCCGGTTCCGCAGTACGAAGACGTTGCATAATCTTACAAGCCGGATGACATAATCATCCGGTAAATCTCAAAAAGCCGGAGTTTGTCGCTCCGGCTTTTTTGTTTCAGACGATCTCTTCCGCGTACTGCCAAAGCGCTTTTAACAGCGCCACTTTCTCTTTGTCATCGGCATATTGTTGTGCCAGCATCTGCAATTCATCAGCATAGCCCTGCAAAAACTCTGGCGTGAAAACCTGGCGGCGGTGCTCCAGCCAGCGTTGCTGCTCGGCATAATCCAGCGTCCCCGGGAAGTTGCGCGCCCGATAATTGAACAACAGCTTTTCAATCCGTTTATCAACAAAAGTGATATCCAGTGCCGGTAAATTACGCGGCTCGGTTTCCAGCACAATTTTCATTGCTGCACGATCGGCGTCACTGAAAAAGCCATTATAAAGCTGTGCATCCACGTTATCTGAAGGCGTAAACGGTTCGGCTTCGGCGAATATGGCCACCACTTTTTCACGCACTTGCGGATTTTCACGCAGAATTTTTAGGTTATCGAGGCAATACTGACGATTAATTCCCAGTCGGTCGGCATCTTCCGGGCGTAGCGTATTCGCCTGGGCCAGCACCGGACATTTATTGATATGCACCAGTTTAACCGGAACGGCGGCGTTATCGCCAAGATCGGCTTTTGCGGTATATAGACGCTCGCGCAATGTGTCGCTATCCAGTTCCAGTAATGGCGAAATGTCTCCTGCCAAATCCACCATAATTACGGCATTGCGATTTTCAGGATGCCACGCCAGCGGTGCTACCCAGCTGGTATTGCCGCGCCATGCCCCAAACATTCCGGAAACGTGAACCAGGGGTTTCATCTGCGGAACATCAATCAACGCCATCAGTTTGTGTTTATTGCGATGGGTAAAGAGATAATCAAACAGGCGTGGCTGACGCATTTTTACCAGCTTTGCCATCGCAATAGTGGCGTACACATCAGCCATCGCATCGTGGGCGTTGCTATGTTCAATACCATTCGCTTTGGTTAAATGCTCAAGGCGAAAGCTCGGTAGACCGTCATCATTTTCAGGCCAGTTTATTCCTTCCGGGCGCAGGGCATAACAGGCACGCATAACATCCAGTAAATCCCAGCGCGAGTTATCATGCTGCCAGCTCCAGGCGTAAGGATCGTAGAAATTACGATAAAAAACGTTGCGTGTGACTTCGTCGTCGAAACGCACATTGTTGTAGCCCAGAATACAGGTCTTCGGTACGGTAAAAAGCGAGTGAATACGGGCGGCAAACGTGGCTTCGTTTTCTCCTTTCGCCCGTGCCTCCTGCGGGGTAATACCGGTAATTAATACTGCTCCAGGCTGGGGTAAATAGTCATCCGCGGGCTTGCAGTAAAAAACATCGGGTTCGCCGATGACATTGAATTCGTTATCAGTGCGAATGGCTGCGAACTGTGCAGGGCGATCTAACGCGGGGTGCGTTCCAAAGGTTTCGTAATCGTGAAACAAAAAGGTAGATTGTTGCTTACCGTCATTCATCATTAGGTTAAATCCGTTATTTCTGCTGTCTGCCAGAGTATCAAATATCACCGTGCTAATCAGCTTTAGCGCGACAATTTGGCAGCGAGTGGCAACAGATCATGTCAGATAAAAATGAGATAGTAGTCACATTTTCTTGCACTTTATTCCAGCCAGTTCATAAGTATTTCCGTAAAAAGAACAGCTATTTGAAACACCTGAGGGTTTGCTGTTGAAACGCCGTCTTATTATTGCTGCTTCTTTGTTCGTTTTTAATTTATCGTCTGGTTTTGCGGCGGAAAACATTCCTTTTTCACCTCAACCTCCAGAGATTCATGCCGGGTCCTGGGTATTGATGGATTACACCACCGGTCAGATTCTCACCGCGGGTAATGAGCATCAACAGCGCAATCCCGCCAGCCTGACAAAGCTGATGACGGGCTATGTCGTGGATCGCGCTATCGATAGTCATCGCATTACGCCAGACGATATTGTCACCGTGGGGCGTGATGCGTGGGCGAAAGATAATCCGGTGTTTGTCGGTTCTTCACTGATGTTTTTGAAAGAGGGCGATCGCGTATCGGTACGTGATTTAAGCCGTGGTTTAATTGTGGATTCCGGAAATGACGCTTGTGTTGCACTGGCTGACTATATTGCCGGTGGGCAACGGCAGTTTGTTGAAATGATGAACAACTATGCCGAAAAGCTGCATCTCAAGGATACGCATTTTGAAACAGTGCATGGTCTGGATGCACCAGGCCAGCATAGCTCGGCTTATGATTTAGCTGTGCTTTCTCGCGCTATCATCCACGGCGAGCCCGAGTTTTATCATATGTACAGTGAGAAAAGCCTCACCTGGAACGGTATTACCCAGCAAAACCGTAACGGGTTATTGTGGGATAAAACCATGAATGTTGACGGCCTGAAAACGGGTCATACTTCTGGTGCCGGGTTTAATCTCATTGCTTCGGCTGTAGACGGGCAGCGTCGTCTCATTGCAGTGGTAATGGGGGCTGACAGTGCAAAAGGTCGTGAGGAAGAGGCAAGAAAATTACTGCGTTGGGGGCAACAAAACTTTACTACGGTGCAAATTTTGCACCGTGGGAAAAAGGTCGGAACGGAACGCATCTGGTATGGTGATAAAGAAAATATCGACCTGGGAACGGAACAAGAGTTCTGGATGGTGCTACCGAAAGCCGAAATTCCACATATCAAAGCCAAATATACCCTTGATGGTAAAGAACTCACCGCGCCAATTAACGCCCATCAGCGGGTAGGGGAAATTGAACTTTACGACCGTGATAAACAGGTGGCGCACTGGCCGCTGGTTACCCTGGAATCTGTCGGGGAAGGCAGCATGTTTTCCCGCCTGAGTGATTATTTCCACCATAAGGCTTGACCTTTCTTTTGCAGCAGACTGGCAGGAGTGCGAGTCTGCTCGCATAATCAACACTCATTCCTTGTGGTTTTAATATTGCAACTATACTGTATATAAAAACAGTATTAATGGAGGCGTCATGAACTACGAGATTAAGCAGGAAGATAAACGTACCGTTGCAGGTTTCCATCTCGTTGGCCCGTGGGAACAGACGGTAAAGAAAGGCTTTGAGCAGTTGATGATGTGGGTAGATAGCAAAAATATTGTGCCGAAGGAGTGGGTTGCTGTCTATTACGACAATCCAGATGAAACACCCGCCGAAAAATTACGCTGCGACACCGTCGTGACGGTGCCGAATAACTTTACGCTCCCTGAAAACAGTGAGGGCGTCATTCTGACAGAAATTTCAGGTGGTCAGTATGCGGTGGCGGTGGCTCGTGTAGTCGGTGATGATTTTGCTAAACCCTGGTATCAGTTCTTTAATAGTCTCTTGCAGGACAGTGCTTATGAAATGTTACCAAAGCCCTGCTTTGAGGTTTATTTGAACAATGGCGCGGAAGAGGGGTACTGGGATATCGAAATGTATGTTGCGGTGCAGCCAAAACATCACTAATTCATCTCAGGGCGGTGTATTAACGCGAAGACCACTCTTTTTTTGAAAGCGAAAAGAGTAAGATGCGCCTTTCAAATTTTTCGCTCCTGCCGGGAAATTACACTGTTCCCGGTATGTCCGTCGGATAATTCAGAGGCGCGCCTTCTGGCCGACAGATGTGTTATGAGCGCTTTTAATCTTCATTAACGGAGTTTCTGCGTGCGTGCCGATAAGTCATTAAGCCCGTTTGAAATCCGGGTATACCGCCATTACCGCATTGTGCATGGTACTCGGGTCGCGCTGGCATTCCTGCTCACTTTTCTCATTATCCGCCTGTTTACTATCCCGGAAAGCACCTGGCCGCTGGTCACCATGGTGGTGATTATGGGGCCAATCTCGTTCTGGGGTAACGTTGTCCCTCGCGCATTCGAACGTATTGGCGGTACGGTGTTGGGGTCGATTTTAGGTCTTATCGCTCTGCAACTGGAGTTAATCTCGTTACCTCTGATGTTGGTCTGGTGCGCGGCGGCTATGTTTCTTTGCGGTTGGCTGGCGCTGGGCAAGAAACCGTATCAAGGTTTATTGATTGGGGTGACGCTGGCAATTGTTGTTGGTTCCCCGACAGGTGAAATTGATACGGCGTTATGGCGAAGCGGCGATGTGATCCTCGGCTCTTTACTGGCAATGTTGTTTACCGGCATCTGGCCACAACGGGCGTTCATCCACTGGCGCATTCAACTGGCGAAAAGTCTGACCGAGTATAATCGGGTCTATCAATCTGCATTCTCACCGAACTTACTCGAACGCCCACGTCTGGAAAGCCATCTACAAAAACTCCTGACCGATGCCGTGAAAATGCGTGGGCTGATTGCGCCCGCCAGCAAAGAAACCCGTATTCCCAAATCGATATATGAAGGTATCCAGACCATTAATCGCAATCTGGTTTGTATGCTGGAGTTGCAAATCAATGCATACTGGGCCACGCGCCCCAGCCATTTCGTGTTATTGAACGCGCAAAAACTTCGTGATACCCAGCACATGATGCAGCAAATACTGCTGAGCCTTGTTCATGCGCTGTACGAAGGTAATCCGCAGCCGGTTTTTGCCAATACGGAAAAATTGAACGATGCTGTGGAAGAGCTGCGTCAGTTGCTCGATAACCACCATGACCTGAAGGTCGTGGAAACACCAATCTATGGCTATGTGTGGCTGAACATGGAAACGGCACATCAGCTTGAGTTGCTATCGAATCTGATTTGCCGGGCCTTGCGCAAATAATTCCTGAACTTCAGAATCATCTTGCTGCTGCTTCGATTCAGCAAGGATAAAGGGTATGATAGTGAAAAGGGATAAAAGCATTGTCATCTGCGGCAGCTATGAGTAATGTTGGCCCTAACGAATAGCGGTTGCTTAAACGAATCCGACTCTCACATTATCAGGGGTATAAAAATGGAAACTACCAAGCCTTCATTCCAGGATGTACTGGAATTTGTTCGTCTGTTCCGTCGTAAGAACAAACTGCAACGTGAAATTCAGGACGTTGAGAAAAAGATCCGTGACAACCAGAAGCGCGTCCTGCTGCTGGACAACCTGAGTGATTACATCAAGCCGGGGATGAGCGTTGAAGCAATCCAGGGCATCATCGCCAGCATGAAAGGTGACTATGAAGATCGCGTTGACGATTACATCATCAAAAATGCCGAGCTCTCCAAAGAACGCCGCGATATCTCCAAAAAGCTGAAAGCTATGGGCGAAATGAAAAACGGCGAAGCGAAGTAATTCCTGTTTTATTCAATGAGGGTTGCCCGGTAACCCTCATTGCTCATTGTTTCTTTTCTGTGTATCACCGTCATCATTCCCATCTGATAACCTATTGAAATTAGCGACAGCCTTCTTCTGTATGCAGCAAGGCAAAAAGTTCTGTAACTCCATTGTTATTAACCGCACTGGTTACTAACACGTTGTGCGCTCCAGCTTCCCGTAACCAACATTTCACCAAAGATATTTGTTCCATACTGGCTAAATCTGCTTTGGTGACTACTCCAGTAACAGGGCGATTCATTGACGAGGTAAAGCCTGGCGAAAAAGGGGACCACGGTGCGTCCGCATTAAGCACCAGGGCGATAATGTCCGCTTCGCAGGCGCTGACTAACAGAGCACTGTAGAGGCTGCGGTTTTATCGGTGAGGACTGGCAGCAAGATTTCCAGCCTTTTGACGGTGGGCCAGTGCAATCGTTATCAGATGCGTATAGCGATTATTCAGTGCTGCTATTGATAGCAGCTGAAAGCGAGATATCCGTACCAGAATGGCTCGCTCATTCTGAGGGAACGACGGTAATTTTGATTGCAGAACACAATGCCCGTTTGCTGAATGGTCCGGCTGGTGGGGCTGTAGCATTGATCCATTATCTGAATGAAATCTGTCATGCCAGAGAAACCGCTGTCAATGACGCATTTTGTCGGACGTTAACACGAGGAAGTCTGGCTATTCCGCAATGCCATCTTCTTTCGTAATGGATTGAGAATGCTGGATTTTTAATTATATTACGCGCAGTATTAATCGCGTAAATGTTTTGCGGTCAGCAACAGTGGGGGAACCATTGTTCTGTTCAATGAATACCATCATACAATTGAATCAGGAGTCGGTATGATGATTTTGGTGACGGGGGGCGCACGGAGCGGGAAGAGTCGCCACGCAGAGGCGCTTATTGGGGACTCTTCACAGGTTCTGTATATCGCCACCTCGCAAATCCTTGATGATGAGATGGCTGCACGGATAGAACATCATCGGCAAGGCCGCCCGGCTCACTGGCGCACAGTGGAGCGCTGGCAACATCTTGATGAATTAATTCATGCAGACATTAACCCGAATGAGGCTGTGTTGCTGGAATGCGTTACCACAATGGTGACTAATCTGTTGTTTGATTATGGCGGCGATAAAGACCCTGATGAATGGGATTATCAGGCGATGGAACAGGCGATTAATGCTGAGATTCAGTCGTTGATTGCTGCCTGCCAACGTTGCCCCGCAAAGGTTGTATTAGTGACTAACGAAGTGGGAATGGGGATTGTGCCGGAGAGTCGTCTGGCACGACATTTTCGTGATATTGCCGGGCGAGTAAATCAGCAGCTGGCCGCTGCGGCAAATGAAGTATTGCTGGTGGTTTCGGGTATTGGAGTAAAAATCAAATGAGTAAATTATTTTGGGCGATGCTCTCATTTATTACGCGTCTGCCTGTACCGCGTCGCTGGTCCCAGGGACTGGATTTCGAGCATTATTCTCGCGGTATTATTACTTTTCCTTTAATTGGATTATTGCTTGGCGCGATTAGCGGGCTAGTCTTCATGGTGCTGCAGGCATGGTGTGGCGTACCACTGGCGGCATTGTTTAGCGTACTTGTGCTGGCGCTGATGACCGGGGGATTCCACCTGGACGGCCTCGCTGATACCTGTGATGGCGTATTTTCTGCACGTAGCCGCGATCGCATGTTGGAAATCATGCGTGATAGCCGTTTAGGCACCCACGGCGGTCTGGCATTGATTTTTGTTGTACTGGCAAAGATTCTGGTGTTAAGCGAGCTGGCTTTGCGTGGCGAACCGATCCTTGCATCGCTGGCGACAGCATGCGCGGTCAGCCGCGGGACTGCCGCATTATTGATGTATCGTCATCGTTATGCCCGGGAAGAAGGGCTTGGCAATGTGTTCATTGGCAAAATTGATGGGCGACAAACCTGCGTCACACTCGGTTTAGCCGCTATTTTTGCTGCCGTATTATTGCCAGGTATGCATGGTGTGGCTGCTATGGTGGTGACGATGGTGGCGATCTTCATCCTCGGTCAGCTTCTCAAACGTACGCTGGGCGGGCAAACCGGCGATACGCTGGGAGCAGCCATAGAGCTTGGTGAACTGGTCTTCCTGCTGGCACTGCTATAAAGAGACGTGACATGCAAACACTTGCCAATTTACTGAATACGATCCCTGCCATCGATCCTGCCGCTATGTCGCGTGCACAACGGCATATTGACGGGTTACTCAAACCTGTTGGTAGCCTGGGAAGGCTGGAGGCGCTTGGCGTACAACTGGCGGGAATGCCGGGGTTGAATGGCATACCGCATGTGGGCAAAAAAGCGGTACTGGTTATGTGTGCCGATCACGGCGTCTGGGAGGAAGGGGTCGCTATTTCCCCAAAAGAAGTGACAGCCATTCAGGCTGAAAATATGACCCGCGGAACAACCGGCGTGTGTGTGCTGGCAGCACAAGCGGGCGCTAACGTCCACGTAATTGATGTTGGTATTGATACTGCTGAGCCTATCCCCGGGCTTATCAACATGCGTGTCGCACGAGGTAGCGGCAACATTGCTTCAGGTCCGGCAATGAGTCGCTGTCAGGCTGAAGAGTTGCTTTTGGACGTCATATGTTATACGCGGGAGCTGGCAACAAACGGTGTCACGTTGTTTGGCGTAGGTGAACTGGGGATGGCAAACACGACACCGGCAGCGGCGATAGTGAGCACTATCACTGGCCGGGATCCTGAAGAAGTGGTTGGGATTGGCGCAAACCTGCCGACAGATAAACTGGCTAATAAAATTGATGTTGTGCGACGGGCGATTACGTTGAATCAACCAAATCCGCAGGATGGCGTTAATGTTCTGGCAAAAGTGGGTGGATTTGATTTGGTCGGAATGGCTGGCGTGATGTTAGGCGCTGCTTCCTGCGGTTTACCCGTGTTGCTGGATGGATTTCTTTCTTATGCTGCCGCGCTCGCAGCCTGCCAGATGTCTCCTGCAATCAAACCGTATCTCATTCCTTCTCACCTGTCGGCAGAAAAAGGGGCGCGTATAGCGCTGTCGCATTTGGGGCTGGAGCCTTATCTCAATATGGATATGCGTTTAGGTGAGGGAAGTGGCGCAGCTCTGGCGATGCCCATCATCGAAGCTGCCTGTGCGATATACAACAGCATGGGCGAACTTGCTGCCAGTAATATTGTTCTACCGGGGAATACGACTTCTGATTTGAACAGTTAAAAACGAAAAGTCTGATAAAAGCTATACTTATCGGATAGTATTCGCGACTTAGGAAAGGGACATGATGCGTCGTGTAAATATTTTTTGCTCATTTGCTCTACTTTTTGCCAGCCATAATAGCCTGGCGGTAACTTATCCATTACCTCCAGAGGGTAGCCGTTTAGTGGGACAGTCGCTTACTGTAACTGTTCCTGATCACAATACCCAGCCGCTGGAGACTTTTGCCGCACAATACGGGCAAGGGTTAAGTAACATGCTGGAAGCGAATCCGGGCGCTGATGTTTTCTTGCCGAAGTCAGGCTCGCAACTCACCATTCCGCAGCAACTGATTTTGCCCGCCACTGTTCGTAAAGGGATTGTGATTAACGTCGCTGAGATGCGTCTTTATTACTACCCTCCAGACAGTAATACTGTGGAAGTCTTTCCTATTGGTATCGGCCAGGCTGGGCGAGAAACCCCGCGTAACTGGGTGACTACCGTTGAACGTAAACAAGAAGCACCAACCTGGACGCCAACGCCGAACACCCGGCGCGAATATGCGAAACGAGGGGAGAGTTTGCCCGCATTTGTTCCTGCGGGGCCTGATAATCCCATGGGGCTGTACGCGATTTATATTGGCAGGCTATATGCCATCCACGGTACCAATGCCAATTTTGGTATTGGGCTCCGGGTAAGTCAGGGCTGTATTCGTCTGCGCAATGACGATATCAAATATCTGTTTGATAATGTTCCTGTAGGTACTCGTGTACAAATTATTGATCAGCCAGTGAAATACACAACGGAACCGGATGGATCAAAGTGGCTGGAAGTTCATGAGCCGCTGTCGCGCAACCGTGCGGAATATGAGTCAGACCGAAAAGTGCCTTTGCCAGTAACGCCATCTTTGCGGGCGTTTATCAACGGGCAAGAAGTTGATGTGAATCGCGCAAATGCTGCATTGCAGCGCCGATCAGGAATGCCTGTGCAAATTAGTTCTGGTTCAAGACAGATGTTTTAAGAGCGTTGTTAATTAGAAAGCAAAAAGCCTGCTCGAAAGCAGGCTTTTTTGAATTTGGCTCCTCTGACTGGACTCGAACCAGTGACATACGGATTAACAGTCCGCCGTTCTACCGACTGAACTACAGAGGAATCGTGTGAACGGGGCGCATATTAATGGCAGTGCATGGTGATGTCAAAGGGTGAAATGCATTTTTTTGTTTGTTTGCTGTCAATTTCAACAAAGTGGTGAGCTTTCAATCTTATTGGGTAATGAACCATCGTGGTGCATACCCTCCTTTTATAGGGCAGGGGAACGCGACAGCTGATTAAAGGAGCCTATGACGAATCTATCATAATCTCTTATTTGACAGTTGCTTAGCTTGTACATCAACGCCAAAATAAAACTGGCAAGCATCTTGCACTCTGGTTGTAAGTAATGGCGGCACTTGGGCCGATTCTTAAACACCGGAGGCAACATGAACTTCAGACGCCTGAAATACTTCGTAAAAATTGTAGATATTGGTAGCCTGACCCAGGCTGCTGAAGTATTGCATATCGCACAACCAGCGCTCAGTCAGCAGGTTGCCACACTGGAAGGTGAGTTAAATCAACAACTTTTGATTCGCACAAAACGGGGCGTTACGCCAACTGACGCCGGAAAAATTCTCTATACCCATGCGCGGGCCATTTTACGTCAGTGTGAGCAGGCCCAACTGGCGGTGCATAACGTTGGTCAGGCATTATCGGGGCAAGTCTCGATTGGCTTTGCGCCAGGAACCGCTGCGTCATCCATCACCATGCCCTTATTACAGGCGGTTCGCGCTGAATTCCCGGAGGTCGTTATCTATCTTCATGAAAATAGCGGTGCAGTGCTTAACGAAAAACTGATAAATCACCAACTCGATATGGCGGTGATTTATGAGCATTCCCCTGTGGCTGGTGTATCCAGTCAGGCTTTACTGAAAGAAGATCTTTTTCTGGTAGGAACGCAAGATTGCCCGGGGCAAAGCGTTGATGTTAATGCTATTGCGCAAATGAACCTCTTTCTCCCCAGTGATTACAGTGCTATTAGACTTCGTGTTGATGAGGCTTTTTCCCTACGGCGACTCACGGCAAAAGTCATTGGTGAAATTGAGTCTATTGCCACGCTTACCGCAGCGATTGCCAGCGGCATGGGCGTTGCAGTATTACCCGAATCGGCCGCGCGTTCGTTATGTGGCGCAGTAAACGGATGGATGTCACGTATTACCACACCTTCAATGAGTCTCTCTTTGTCATTAAATTTACCCGCCAGAGCGAACTTATCACCACAGGCGCAAGCAGTGAAAGAGTTGTTAATGTCAGTGATGAGTTCTCCAGTGATGGAAAAAAGGCAGTGGCAATTGGTGAGCTAAGCGTTATATCGGGATGGAATAAGATGCGGGTTTTTATTATTTGTTATGCCGGGCATTAGACTTTAACAATAACGTGATATCTGAACTGCCCGGAGTTTACCGTGAATTTCCAACAACTAAAGATAATCCGCGAGGCTGCACGTCAGGATTACAACCTGACAGAGGTTGCGAATATGCTTTTTACCTCACAGTCAGGCGTCAGCCGTCACATTCGGGAACTGGAGGATGAACTTGGCATCGAAATATTTGTTCGACGAGGTAAGCGACTGCTGGGCATGACTGAACCGGGCAAAGCATTACTGGTCATTGCAGAACGTATTCTGAATGAAGCCAGTAATGTTCGTCGGCTTGCAGACCTGTTTACCAACGATACGTCTGGCGTTCTCACTATTGCAACGACGCATACTCAGGCACGTTATAGCTTGCCTGAGGTCATTAAAGCTTTTCGCGAACTTTTCCCGGAGGTTCGGCTGGAGCTAATCCAGGGTACACCACAGGAAATTGCGACGTTGTTGCAAAATGGCGAAGCTGATATTGGTATCGCCAGCGAGCGTTTAAGTAATGACCCGCAGCTCGTCGCCTTCCCGTGGTTTCGTTGGCACCATAGTTTGCTTGTTCCACTCGATCATCCCTTGACGCAAATTATACCGTTGACGCTGGAATCAATAGCGAAGTGGCCGTTAATCACTTACCGACAGGGGATTACGGGGCGCTCACGTATTGATGACGCATTTGTCCGCAAAGGTTTGCTGGCAGATATTGTATTAAGTGCGCAGGATTCTGATGTCATTAAAACCTATGTTGCACTCGGGCTGGGGATCGGATTAGTTGCCGAACAATCCAGCGGTGAACAAGAGGAAAAGAATTTAATCCGTCTGGATACGCGGCATCTTTTCGATGCTAATACTGTCTGGTTGGGACTCAAGCGAGGACAACTTCAGCGTAACTATGTCTGGCGCTTTCTGGAACTTTGTAATGCAGGACTGTCAGTTGAGGATATCAAGCGCCAGGTGATGGAGAACAGTGAAGAGGAAATTGATTATCAGATATAGCAAAAAACCCCGCTATAAAAGCGGGCTTTTCAGAAATTTGGCTCCTCTGACTGGACTCGAACCAGTGACATACGGATTAACAGTCCGCCGTTCTACCGACTGAACTACAGAGGAATCGCTGTTGAGGCACATCTTAACGGCGAAAAATCTTTTGTCAAACCCGATTTTTAAATTTCCCAACTGTTTGCCGTTTCTATCAACAGTTTGTTGCATTTGCAGACAATTTGTTGGCGAAAATCTTTGCAGCTTTGCTGATTCTCCCTCATTATTTGAAATGTGGTTTCACTTTCTGCAATTAAGGTCGGCTTTGAATATCTCCTCTGCTTTACGCCAGGTTGTTCACGGCACTCGCTGGCACGCCAAACGCAAGAGTTACAAAGTGTTGTTCTGGCGCGAGATAACCCCGCTTGCTGTTCCTATCTTCATGGAGAACGCCTGTGTCCTGTTGATGGGTGTCCTGAGCACTTTTCTGGTCAGCTGGCTGGGAAAAGATGCGATGGCCGGCGTGGGATTGGCGGACAGCTTCAATATGGTCATTATGGCTTTTTTTGCAGCTATCGATCTTGGTACTACTGTCGTTGTGGCATTTAGTCTCGGTAAGCGGGATCGACGACGAGCGAGGGTGGCGACGCGACAGTCATTGGTGATCATGACGTTGTTTGCCGTACTGTTGGCAACGCTTATTCATCATTTTGGCGAACAAATTATTGATTTCGTCGCGGGTGATGCCACGACAGAAGTTAAAGCACTGGCGTTGACTTATCTGGAGCTGACGGTACTCAGTTATCCAGCAGCTGCCATCACTTTGATTGGTAGCGGGGCACTTCGTGGTGCAGGGAATACGAAAATACCGCTACTGATTAACGGTAGCCTGAATATTCTTAATATTATTATTAGCGGCATATTGATTTACGGCCTTTTCTCCTGGCCGGGACTGGGATTTGTCGGGGCTGGGTTGGGGTTAACCATTTCTCGTTATATTGGCGCAGTGGCAATTTTGTGGGTGCTGGCGATTGGTTTTAATCCTGCGCTAAGGATTTCGTTAAAGAGCTATTTTAAACCGCTGAATTTTAGCATTATCTGGGAAGTCATGGGGATTGGTATTCCAGCGAGTGTCGAATCAGTGTTATTTACCAGTGGTCGGTTATTAACCCAAATGTTCGTTGCCGGGATGGGGACCAGTGTTATTGCCGGGAATTTTATCGCGTTTTCAATTGCGGCTCTTATCAACTTACCCGGAAGTGCGCTCGGCTCTGCTTCTACGATCATTACAGGCCGAAGGTTGGGGGTAGGGCAGATAGCGCAAGCAGAGATTCAGTTGCGGCATGTGTTCTGGCTGTCCACTCTTGGATTAACGGCCATCGCCTGGCTAACGGCTCCCTTTGCTGGGGTTATGGCATCGTTTTACACCCAGGATCCACAGGTTAAACATGTCGTTGTGATTCTGATTTGGCTAAATGCTTTATTTATGCCTATTTGGTCTGCCTCATGGGTGCTACCCGCTGGATTTAAGGGTGCTCGCGATGCCCGTTACGCCATGTGGGTTTCTATGTTGAGCATGTGGGGTTGCCGGGTTGTAGTCGGTTATGTGCTGGGAATCATGCTTGGCTGGGGTGTGGTTGGTGTCTGGATGGGAATGTTTGCCGACTGGGCTGTGCGGGCCGTGCTGTTTTACTGGCGCATGGTTACTGGACGTTGGCTGTGGAAATACCCTCGACCTGAGCCGCAAAAGTGTGAAAAAAAGCCAGCTGTGTCGGAATAAACGACAAAGTGCAGATTATTTCAGCAAACGATTTCAAATTTAAAAAACAGGCTTTGACATTGTGGATGGGCGTCGCTAATATTCGCCTCGTTCTCACGATTCCTCTGTAGTTCAGTCGGTAGAACGGCGGACTGTTAATCCGTATGTCACTGGTTCGAGTCCAGTCAGAGGAGCCAAATTTTAGTTTTGAGACATCTCTATGAGTCTCAAGACAGTTAAAAAATAAAAATTATTTTTACCCGGTTACCTTGTAAAAAAGTGACTGGGTTTTTTGATTTCTGTGTTTCGTGCGCTTAATCGAGTCTCACGCTTCAGTGAGCAAATTGCCCCCCAACAGACATCACGATTCGCAAGGTCAAAAAATTCGTTCCGTGAAGTACCGTACAAAGGTATAGAGAAAAATGCCTTATGCGGGATGTTGCTGTCGCGTTTTTATCGGGAAACTAAACGTAATTGCCACTTTGTCTTCTGTAATCAGAAAAAGAAAACCTGGAATTTTAATAAATATTATTTCTCTGGGACCGGTATTTTTATAATCAATATGACGAGTTGAATATTACATTTATTATAAGAATTATATGAGATTAAAGAAATCTGCCATAAAGACAGATTTCTTTAAATTATAATTAGAGATTTGCGACGTTATGATAAACTTTTTGAACATCGTCGTCATCTTCAAGGGCATCAACAAGCCCTTCAAAGATTTCTAAATCTTCTGGGGAAAGCTCAACTTCAGATTGAGCAATCATTTCTAATTCTGTTGTTGAGAACTCAGTGATTCCAGCTGCTTTTAGAGCCGCGATTCCTTTATGAAGGTCAGTAGGTTCAGTATAAATAACAATATTACCTTCTTCTTCAGTTACATCACGAACATCAACTTCAGCTTCAAGTAAAATTTCAAAAATATGGTCAGGGTCTGTACCTTTAAATACAATCACACCCGTATTGTCAAACATATAGCTGACAGAACCTGCCGCTCCGATATTGCCGCCTTTTTTATTGAAAATTGTGCGAACGTTAGCAATCGTACGGTTAACATTTGAAGTCAAGGTTTCAGCGATAATCATTGAGCCATTAGGACCAAAGCCTTCATAACGGCCCTGCACGAACGTTTCATCTCCGCCGCCTTTGGCTTTATCAATTGCTTTATCAATAACATGCTTTGGAACTTGTGCCTGCTTTGCTCGTTCAATAACGAATTTTAAAGATGTGTTTAATTCTGGATCGGGTTCACCTTGTTTGGCAGCAGCATAGATTTCTACACCGAATTTTGCATAAATTTTAGACGTCGCACCGTCTTTAGCCGTTTTTTTAGCAACAATATTGGCCCATTTACGTCCCACTGGAATGATCTCCTCGAAAATTTATTTACATTACTGGTAAATCGTTAACATGCGTTAATTCGGCATATTATATCATAACAGGAAAAATCTCGTCTATTAGAAATAAAAATATTCTAAATCCATAATCTTATATTTAATCTCATAAAAACTAATGTTGTTGGCGGATTTTTTTATAATTGTGTTTTGAAAGCATACTTGCTTTTAATATATGTAAATCATTAAGGCTATAATAAAACTCGTATCCGCCCCAGGAAGCAAACAGCCTGCTTTATTGCAGGCTATTTGCTGGATGACTTACTAAATCCTTCACATCTATTCCTGATAAAAAGGAACAGAACTTATTACCGGAACGGCGGTTCATTAAAGGTTCGTAATTTACGTGAATGCAGTCGGTCGCCTTCTGCGCGCAGCAAATCGATCGCCCGAATGCCAATTTGCAGGTGTTCGGAAATAGCGCCTTCATAAAAACGGTTAGCCTGACCGGGAAGTTTAATCTCACCATGCAACGGTTTATCTGAAACACACAGTAGTGTCCCGTATGGCACGCGGAAACGATATCCTTGCGCGGCAATGGTTGCACTTTCCATATCAATTGCTACGGCCCGGCTTAAGTTAAAACGAAGTGCAGAAGCTGAGTAACGTAATTCCCAGTTCCTGTCATCTGTGGTTACCACAGTGCCAGTACGTAGCCGCTGTTTAACTTCCTCTCCGGGCCTGCCGCTGACTAACTTGGTAGCGTCATAAAGCGCACGTTGCACTTCAGCAATGCTCGGAATAGGAATATCGGGCGGCAGTACCGCATCAAGAACGTGGTCATCGCGTAAATAAGCGTGTGCAAGTACATAATCTCCAATGGCCTGGCTTTCACGTAAGCCACCACAGTGACCAATCATCAACCAGACATCCGGGCGCAGCACCGCCAGATGATCGCAGATGGTTTTAGCATTTGACGGTCCCACGCCAATATTCACCAGAGTAATACCCTGACCATCGGCGGTAATTAAATGCCATGCTGGCATCTGGTGTTTTTTCCATGCAAGGTCGGAAATGGCTTCTTCTGGCGCTTCGGTTTCGGCGGTGATCCAGTTCCCGCCAGCACAAGAAAGGGCAATGTAGGGACTATCAGGGTCGAGGATCTGGCTGCATCCCCAACGAACGAATTCATCCACATAACGTGTGTAGTTGGTAAACAAGACGAACGGCTGAAAATGTTCAACTGGCGTACCGGTATAATGGCGCAACCGCGCGAGGGAAAAATCGACGCGGCGCGCATCAAAATGCGATAGCGGGGAGAATTCCGTTGGATGATAAATGCCGTCTGCAGTTTCATCGCCAATTTGCGCCAGTTCTGTTGTCGGGAAGTAGCGAGTTAACCCAGCGCTCATTGAGCGATCAAGTGTCAATTCAGAGCCATCGATGACATAAGGATAAGGGATTTCATGCTGCGAGGGTTGCACCGAGATATGCGCACCATAATCCTGATACAGCAACGTAAGTTGTTCATTCAGATACGAACGAAAGAGAGTAGGGCGAGTAATCGTGGTGGTGTAGCTGCCTGCGTGGGTAAAACGACCAAATGCGCGCGTTTTGGGGGGATTGGTTGTGCTACCGTCCCAGGTTACGGTCAGTGATGGATAGACAAAAAGACCTTGTTTGCGGGCGTTTTCATCAGGTAATTCGCCACTTGTAATATATTTGCCAATGGCGTTGCGTAAAGCGACTACAGATTGCTCATACAGCGCGTCGAGTTTATCCAGTGCCTGAGCTGGGGTCAGACCGGAGCCCTTATTATTCATGTGTGTCTCCTGTTCCATACAATTACCGCACTTCCGATAGTATGTCACAGGAATGTGAAACAAAAGTGTAAGGCGAAGATCGGATGATCTTCGCCTGACTATCAAGCGTGTTGATTGTCTTTCATTAACAAAGCGGTGATTGCTGAAATGAGGCACCCAGCCAGCAAATAAATGGCGACGCTATGCCAGTTTCCGGCAAAATAAGTGATGAGTGCAGCAGCAATAAAAGGTGTAAATCCGCCGCCGACCACACTGGCAACCTGATATCCGACTCCAGCTCCACTATAGCGATAACTGGCACCAAACATTTCGGTAAACATCGGTTGTTGCACGCACACCACCATGTCATGCGCAATGTTTGCCAGCATTATGGAGAAGAAAACTATCCAGAAAATAGATTGTGCTTCAAGCGCTATAAAGAAAGGAAATGCGCTCAACGTTCCGATTAACGCGCCTGTGATATACACCCTGCGGCGACCAAAACGATCGGCAAGCCAGGCAAAACAGGGAATTGTCAGACAGCTTAGTCCACCTACCAGCAAACCGATATTAAGGAAAAGTTCGCGCGGTAACCCCATATTTTGGGTTGAATAGTTAAGCGCAAAGGCGGTAACGATGTACATCGTCAGCAACTCGCACAGTCGTAGCGCAATAATCTTCAGAAAAGCACCGGGATGTCGTAACAGTGCTTCGATAACCGGGATGCGTTTTTGCTCTGCCGCTTGATTATGTTGCTGTTGTTCAAATTCCGCGGACTCCTCCATGCCATTACGCACCCACAATGCTCCCAGCACCAGTACGATGCTAAACAGGAAAGGAATACGCCAGCCCCAGCTTAGAAACTGTTCGTCAGTCGTCATCATACTGATCAGTGAAACCAGTCCGGTTGAAAGCAGTAAACCTACACCGTAACCAACTTGTACACCGCTACTGTAAAAGGCTTTTTTATTCTTAGGTGCGCTTTCAACGGAAAGCAACGCCGCGCCTCCCCATTCGCCGCCGACGGCAAATCCCTGAATGGCACGCAGCGTCACCAGTAAAATGGGGGCCCACCAACCTATGGTCGAGAAGGAAGGAAGAATGCCAATCAAGGCTGTCGCGATGCCCATCATCCAGACGGTCAGCATTAACATGCGCTTACGTCCCAGTCGGTCGCCAAAGTGACCGAAAATGACACCGCCAAGTGGACGGAAAAGGAAGCCGACACCAAAGGTGGCAAATGCGGCGAGCGTTCCCATTGCCGGGCTGACTTGCGGGAAAAACTCGCGATTAAACACCAGTGCGGCGGTAATGCCATAGAGTAAAAAATCATACCAGTCGACGACGGCACCAGCGAAACTGCCTAACGCAGCTCGTCGGGCGCGACTTAACGAAAGCGTCCCTTCATCGGGACGAGTGGAGATGAGCGTGGAGTCCATAATGATCCTGTTTGTACTGTCTTTTTATAATTAGTATGGAAAAGGTAACTCACATTGCCGTCGATCTATAAACGAACCTTATGAGACTACCTCGACAGAGCGCATCTGCAAATGATTTTATGGCTGATTAACGGCAACATGAAAAATTCGATGGAAGATGAAATCGCAGGAGTTGCATAAGGATTGAGCAGAGCACCTACAGTTTTGAGATATGAAACATAAAAGTCCGCATATGCACAAAATTGCACCCTGATGATTCTGATAGACTGCATTGCATTATAACCAGTAGGGAGGCGAGGTTAGGTATGTTTTTAGCATCATTGTTGAGACGTATTGCATTTAGTTACTACGATTATAAAGCTAATAATTTCAATATTGGAAAAACAGACTTTGTTGTTATCCACATTCCCGATCAAATTGGCGATGCTATGGCCATCTTTCCAGTTATTCGGGCGCTTGAATTGCATAAAATTAAGCATCTTTTAATTGTTACTTCGACTATTAATTTAGAAGTCTTTAATGCGCTCAACCTTGAACAGACTAAATTAACATTAGTAACAATGACTATGCAGGATCACGCAACATTAAAAGAAATAAAAGATTTAGCGAAGAACATAACACAGCGATACGGTACGCCGGATCTTTGTATAGAGGCGATGCGTAAAAAGAACCTGAAAACGATGTTATTTATCAGTCAGTTGAAAGCAAAAACGAATTTTCAGGTTGTCGGTTTAACCATGAAGTGCTATTCCCCTTTGTGTAAGAACGCGTCCCGGATGGATCAGAATCTCAGGGCTCCCGTACCCATGACATGGGCGTTTATGATGCGTGAAGCGGGTTTTCCTGCAGTCAGGCCAATATATGAATTGCCATTAAGCGAGGATGTACTCGATGAGGTGCGCGAGGAAATGCGATCGTTAGGAGCTTACATTGCGCTCAATTTAGAAGGTAGTGCACAGGAACGTACATTTTCATTATCGATAGCAGAAAATCTAATAGCAAAAATTAAAAATGAAACAGATATGCCAATAGTGATCGTTCATGGACCCAAAGGGGAAGATAAAGCCAGGGCATTAGTGGATTGTTATAATAATGTCTACCGTTTATCCTTATCACCCTCGATTAAACTTTCAGCAGCAATCATAAAAGATGCTTATATCGCAATAACTCCTGACACCTCAATATTACATATGGCAAGTGCCTATAATACCTCCGTTGTTGCAATTTATGCTGATTACAAAACGCGATGGCCAGCAATGGCCGATGTTTCGGAGTCAGTCGTCGTTGGGCAAAAAATTGACAATATAAGTCTGGATGAATTCGCAAAGGCATTAAAAAGTGTTTTGGCGAGAATATGAAGCAGTACGTATGCAAAGTAATGCCGATCTGTTATGAACGGTGGTGTCATCAATACCCTGAGGCTGGTTAATCATCACAGAAGCCAGCCTTTGGATCAAAGCTGTACTCACCAGATACAACCATAGTCACACCGAACGCGAATCTGGCGGTATCGCATTTTTATTTATTCATTTTCTGTGAGAGAAGGGCAAGTTCTGTAGAGGGAATGTAAAAAAGAGTGCCCCGAATGGAGCACTCTTTAAGAAATTATAGCGGAAAATCAAATGTTTTTATAACATGTCGCATGAGCAAATCCAAGTTTTGCCATTACGCTTTGCTCACCTGTTGCCAGGGAAATTTCGTATTGTTCATTGGAGTTTGCGGGACTAGATGACCAATACATATCTGAATAAAAATCGGCTTCATTCATGTAATGCCCCATATCTCCCCATTCACTGTACAATGTCCCTATACCTCGGGAACGACCCTGGCTTAAAAGGCTTGCACGGGGAAGCATGTAGCCATTGCTACTGCAAAAATTTTCAGCAAGGCTGTATATCATGAAAGCATCGCCGGCGTTCACCCACCAACTCTTCACTCGGATTTCGTATATATAGCTAGGGCCGCCTGTTTTTGGCGTCGCCGTAATCCTTTCCCAATTGCTGCCGACATTTTTAAATGTCACTTTACCGGTAGCATCAACATCAACCCAGGAGGCAGAGCTTGAAAACTCATAATCAGCCGCCGTTTTTCCTGGGGCAAAGTTGTCATTATTCAACTGATAATACGCCCCAGTGAACCCCTGCGAAGGGAATGTAGTTGTCGGTAGGTTAGCACCATTGACTAACACTGTACCGCTCATTATTTTGTCTTCTGCGCGAGTGAATTGTATTGTGGTACTCAGACCCGCTTGATGAACACCATTCAATACAGGGATCAGCGTTGCAATACCCTCTCCACCGCCTGTAACGGTGGCTTTGTACTCGCCGGAGAAATTATTACTGTAGTCAATTGCGCTAACTTGCACATAGGGCACGTTGGTATCTGACTGCACAAATTCCATCCCTTCAGAAACATTGATCGGATTGCCTGATATATCGTGCAAAACAAGATGTAGCTCAGCACTATCGGTATAGTCCCCTTTTAGTGATGACCGATTGTTCTTAAGGACGGACTGCGAGGCGTCTGCCGGGCCTGCCACCAGCGTTATATTAGCTGTTTGCGTTGCACCTGTGCTCGTTCCTGCACTAACAGTTACGCTCCCAGTTCGCGCACTTTTCACGGTGGTTGTCGCAAATCCGTGTTGATCGGTCACCGCTGTTAATGACCCTAATGTGGCAGAGCCACTTTTTAATGCGAAGTTCACATTGACGCCTTCGACTTGGTTACCACTGCCGTCCTCAACAGTAGCCTTCAGCGTGCTGATATCGCTGTCGTTGGCAGTGATAGTTGACGGATCAGCGCTTAGGCTGACCACATGGGCTGTGCTTTGGTTGCCAGTAACTTTCACGATTGTCTGCGCCTGAATAATTACGCCACTAGTGATAGATGCTGTAACCGTATACGTACCGACTTTATTGCTGGTCAGAACGACTTGTGCCTCCCCGGAAGGATTGGTTTTCATTGTTCCGCTACTTAACGTTGCATCTTCTGGCGTTACGCTAAAGGTAACGAGTTCATTGTTCACTGGGGTCCCATTTGGATTGGTTAGCCTTACTGTCAGAGTTGAACCTAATGGGTCATTGATGCCGATAAGTGGACTTGATGCTGTGAGTGTCAGTTTTAAATCGATTACCACCAGGTCCTTCTCATAAGAGGAGCCATTCGCCAGGGATGCTTGCACAGTATACGAACCGTATCTTTTGGGCGTCATGGTGACTTCGGCTATACCCAGTGTATTCGTAGAGACCGTATCCTGACTAATGACCATGTTAAAAATTGACGGCTCTGCACTGAATGTCACAAGCTGTTCAGAAACTGGATTGCCAAACTGGTCGTCGACGTGCGCTTTAACCGCCAGGGGGGTTGCGACCATAACCTGACCTTCAGGCATTTCCAGACTGGTGATCGTCGCAGAATCAGCATCTGCTTTGACAGTCAACGTTTGCATGATGGTATCTGTAGGTGCATTTGCCAGATTAGCCACAACAATTTTCGTCCCTGCAATGGTGCTTGTTACAAGAATTTCTGCCTTACCCTGAGCATCTGTTTCAGCGGTGGTGTTACTCAGCGTGGCGGATAAGCCGCGGAAATTGACCTTGATGCCTTCTAATGGATTGTCATAAGCGTCAGTGACACTTGCCGTCAGGGTCGCACCCTCGGTTGTGCTGGCGATTAATGAGCTTGATGATGCGGTAAAATCAGCCAGTTTAGCGGTACTTGCATCGGCAAGCAAAGTCACCGGCCTCGTATCACTGACACCATAACTGTCCACGCTGACCGTCACGGGATAGGTGCCGGATTTTGTACCGCTCAGTGTAACTTCAGCCTTGCCGTTGATGTCAGTAATGGCGGAACCGCCTTGTCCGAGAGTAAAGCTTGCACTCACATCTGCCGGTAGCGTGAATGTCACCGCCTCATTGGCTAACGGGTTGCCGTTTCCATCAGTCACTGTTGCCTGAAGTATGGTCATTCCAATGTTATTGGCGATAAAGTTGTTTTCGGTAACATTAAGATTAACCTGCGCAGTGAGCGTATCCGCAATAAAGTTCACCACCAACTGCTCACTCTTACCGCCAGCCATCGATGCTGTAACAGTATGAGCACCTGCTTTTGTACCTTTCAGCGTGACTTTCGCTTTGCCTTCAGTATCAGTAATCGCTTTACCGCCATCGCTCAGCGTGAAGTTCGCCCTCACATCTTCCGGCAGAGTAAATGTTACCTCAGTGTTGGCTATCGCATTGCCCTCTGTATCAGCGACTGTTGCTGTTAGTGTCGTGAGATCGTTATTGTCGGCAATCACCGGATCCTTCGAGGCTCCCAGCGTGATTTCAGCATTCGCCACGTTCGGCACATAGGTCACTGTTTGTTGCATCGAATCGCCATTGTCGAGCGTTGCCGTCACTTGATAAACCCTGGCTTTTGTAGCGGTAAAGCTTGCGTAAAAATGGCCGTAGGAGTTGGTAGTATATATAGCGTTATTACTGGGGGTCACACCTTCACTTGGCGAAACGCTGATGGTCACCTTATGTTGGGGTACACAGTTTCCGTAATTATCGTTTACCACAACATACAGATCGGTCGTGTTGCCTGCGGAGACTGTATCAGTAAGTGCTTGTAACAAGGTGATATGTGCCGTAGACGCATCAGCGTTGACATTAATTGATGTGCTAAGCGTGGAGCTACCATTTTCCAGACTGGCCTCAACGGTATCCGGCCTCCCTCCTGATTCTGTCGAGGAACGGGTATTGGTATAAGTGACGGTTGCCTTACCCTGTTCGTTCGTTACGGCTTGGCCGCCATTCGTCATTTCAGCAGAGTTTGTACTGCTGGTGAAACTCACAGTTACACCTTTCACCGGAAAGCTATTATTATCAACGACTGTCGCGGTGATGACGCTGCCGGTGCTATTCTGCGGGGTACCGGCGATTATGCTGTCTGGGACAGACGTCAACCCAATAATTTTTGCCGCAGCTGTGTCGCCAATAAACTGCACAGTTTTGTGGTCGCTGGCACCATTATTAGCAAGTGATACAGTGACCGTCTGCTCACCAAAGGCAACGCCTGCGAGAGTGGTCTGCGCGATGCCAGACTCATTGGTATTACTCACTCCCGGGGTCAGGGTGAGTCCTGAAGAGGCTGAGCTGAATGTTACCGGAAGATTGTTCACCTCATTGTCGAACTGATCTTTAACCGTTGCAGTTAGCGTTGCGTTATCGACGCCATTACCCGTGATCTCATCTTTTGACAACTGCAGGGCAACCTGAGCCGAGGCTTTGTCTGCCACAAATGTTACCGGCTGCGAATCACTGGCATTGTTATTAATCAGCGTCGCGGTAACTGTATGCGTGCCCGCTTTTTTACCTTTGAGGGTGACATGCGCTTCCCCATTGGCCTGGGTGACAGTAATACCGTTATTTTCAAGGGTAAAGTTTGCCGCGACGTCTTGTGGCATGGTGAAATTCACCGCTATCCCCGCCACCGGATGATTCGACGGATCTTTCACTGTAGCTGTCAGCTGCACACTGTCGCTGTTATTCGTCACCACCTGGTGAGCAGGGATGTTCAGCGTGAGCCGTGCGTTGCTGGCATCGGGCGCAATATTGACTGTCTTCGTATCGTTGTTGCCGTTAGGCAGTGTGGCTTCGGCTGTATGAACACCCAAAACCGTGCCCTTAAGGGTAACTTCAGCAATACCGTTCTCATTAGTATTACGCGCGTTCAGGCTCAGTTGTGTGTCTGCGGGGGAGGTGCGGAAGGCTACTGACAGATTTTTAACCACGTTATCAAAAGGATCTTTCACTGTTGCTGTCAGCGTCGTCTCATCCACGCCATTCCCAATGATTTCCGCTTTCGATGTTTGCAGAACGACAACCGCTCTGTCTTTATCCGCCACAAACGCCATTGGCTGAGCATCGCTGACATTGCTGTTAGCCAGACGAGCCGTGATCATATGCGTGCCCGCTAACGTGCCGGTCAGGGAGGCGATTGCAATCCCGTTGCTATCCGTCATGCCTTTTCCGCTGTTGCTAATCGAGAACCGACTTGCGACGTCGTTCGGCACAGAGAAAGTGATTTCTTTATCTTTTAGTGGGTTGCCATTTTTATCCTGCAAGGTTGCCGTCAGCTGTTGAGGCGCTGTGTCGGTGACGGTGATATCACCTGAAGGCACACTGAGGGTCAGGGCAGCAGTACTTTGATCACCGATAAAATTCACCTGTTGACTAGCCTGGGAACCAGAGCTCACAGAGGCCGTAACCGTATAATCACCATTTTTCAAACTGGTCAACGCGGCTGTGGCGATCCCGTCGTGGCTATTCACTTCGGTTTGGCTCAGTTTCGCCTCTGCTGAATTAACATTGAAGGTGACCTTGACGTCATTGAGCAGGTTGCCTTTTGCATCCCGGACTGTCGCGGTCATGGTGGCGCTGTCATTGCCGTCAGCGACCACTTCATTTTTCGACTTCTGTAGATCAACCTGCGCGGTACTCGAGTCACCGACAAAACTGACGATTAACGTTTGTTTCACGCCATTTTCAAGGGTGACTTCAACCGTGTTGTCTTCCTGCTTACTACTTTTCAGATCAAAAGTCGCCAGACCATTAACATCCGTTTTTGCGGTGTTTTGATTGTTGAAGGAAGTTGCCGATCCGTTTAATACCGCAAACGTGACGGTATGATCATTGATTGGGTTGCTTCCTTCATCAGCGACATTGACCGAGACGGTATTTGCTGCATTCTCATTGGCGAGCACACCATTATTGCTGGCAGATAATGTCGCAATTTTCGCTGACTGCGGGTTGGCGTCGATGATAAATCCAGCGGTATGCAAATCTTCATTCCAGTTTTGCATTAACAGCTTCGCAGTAAGTCCACTGCCTTTGGTATAGGCGGTATAGGTTGCCTTATAGACGCCATCTGCGGTTTCTTTCCAGTCTGTAGTGACTCCTGGTTTCACGTTGTCGATGCTGACTGCAGTATTCAGTTGCTGTTTTTGCTCCTTAACAGGTTTGTCATTTTCATCTCTCAGTTCTACCGTCACCTCGATAGGATTGCCGGAGAGATAACGGTCCTTATCAATCTTAATTGACGAGTGAGTTCGGGATGACGAAACAGAAATGATATTCACCACGGCGGGGGCTTTAGCCGCATCCACACCGTTCAGCTGTGGCATCAGCGTCAGCGTGCCAGACATCGCTCCTGTGGTCAGGACTTGGGTATAGCTTCCGTCACCATTATCTTTCCAGTCAGAAAGGGTAATGTCCTGAACACCTTCATGACGCGTCGAGAGCACCAGCCCGATAACAGGATTACCAGCTGCATCATGAGCAATAAAAGTCAGTGTGGCGGTTGAATGGGAATCCGCACTCAATGTTTGGGTACTTAACGATACCGAGGAATCTTTCTGGCTTAGCGCAGGTGCCTGAACGACCACCATGCTTTGTTCACGATTCGACAAATTGCCTTTGACGTCTTCAGCGGTAACTTCAATCGGCCAGGTGTTATCGGTTTCTGGCGTACTGGTGAACCGGTAACCAGGCAGGGTAACCAGAATATCTTTACCCGTTGTGACCACTTTACCACCGGCAGCTTCCAGAGCGGTGGCTTCGACGTTATAGCCTTTCAGGGCATATTTGGTTTGTAGCGACGAAACCAGTGATTTCACTTCTCCTGACTTCCCTGTCACGGGGTCTGTCAGGGTCAGGCGAACCAGTTCTTTTTTGCGATATTCCAGAACGATGTTGTTGTTGCGATCCACCAGATCATAACGGCTGCCTGCAAGGCTACGCCGTGCAGCGACTTCGTTCGGGTCAAGCTGTTTCTGCATTGCGCTGCCAGGTTGCCAGGTAAAATCGACGGCAAAACGGGTGTCATTTTCGCCCTGTTTACCCTGGCGTTGCTCCGCGCTGAAGGTCATCAGCGGGAAGGGGGTATAGTTAAGTCCAGCGGTTATGGCATGAGGATTACTTTGCCGATCGTCTTTATCGAACAGGGCCACTTCATCGCCATAATACTGTTCATAGACCAGTTTACCGCCAAGGTGCGGCCAGGCGGGTAACCAGCCTTCTGCGCGTACATCCCAGCCATTGGCCGGGCGTGCTTCATAATCGTTGTCCAGTTCAGGTGCGCTGCGCCAGTTGGTCAGTCGCAAATAGCCGTTACTGCTTAATTTAAGATAGTCGCGCCAGTACTCCGCGCCAATGCCGGCGCGGGAGTGGTAACGGCTAAGATCGTGGTCGAAAAAGAAGTTGATGCCCGACATCCATGTGGGAGTGAAATGACGCCAACCCAAGCCGTTGTTAATCTGTGTACGCTCGTCAGTACGGTGGAGAGTATGCTGGCTGAAAAAGAGATTATCAGGCGTTTCATACCATGGATGGAGAAAATCGAACTGGGAATTCTTCAGGCTAAAATCTTCATCCACGCCCAGCGTGATTCTTGCGGTGCCGAAGCGGCTTAACCAGTCTGTCATTGCGCCAGATGCCTGAGAAGAGGCCCATCCACGCGCCATATTGGCCGCTTGCTCGCTGTTCATATCTTCGGCGAGCAGAGACCCGATTTGCTGTGAAGTACTGGCTATCTGTTGCTCAAGGTTGTCACTGCTATTACGCGGCGACGGGGTTAAATTTTTTTCACTAACTTGTGCCGGGACATCCAGTTCATCACCCTGGCGGACATTATCAAAACCTCGAGCAAACGTACGAAACTGGTTGAGTTTGCGTAACTCAGCCAACGAAATACCGAAACGTTCGGCAACGCTTTGGGCCGATTCGAGCGCTCCAAGGGTGTAGGGCACCGTATTGGTATTTGCAATGGCGATTTGTGCAGGAACTGGTTGTTGGGTTGCGGCGTTTACCACACCTTGTGCTGCCGCAGTCATAGGGAACACAAGTTGAGTTACCAGGCAGATACCCGCAGTTAAGCGGCGTAGTTTAATACCCATCCCGCATAAGATTTGCCGATCATTTATTTCTTCTCCACTTCTCTTTTTCGTAGCCATGCTTACCTTCCCTGAACGAGCTAACATAAATGCGCCCTTTCTAGCACAGCGAAAAAATATAAATCCTGATAGCAATATGATTGAAAATTAATAACTTTTCGTTAAGCAGTTTTGGGTGTGAGTTGCAAGAGGGGAGACTACTGAATAACTCAGTTTAATAATTGAGGGGGCAATGGTGACGAATATAGGGACGGAGTAGAGAAGATAGTGCTGAACTCTTTGCCAGCAGAAGGTTATGTGGCACAAAAATAACCGTAACTTCTCACTCTCGACAGGAAAGCTGTAGACGGCGTCCATAACAAAACGCCCCCAACCATAAGGTCGAGGGCGCTTAAGATGACAAACCCGCTCTTCGTTAAAGAATCAATGCTTAATGTAGATGAGTTGCATTGCACGATAAAAGCGAAATTTTTAGAATTTGGCTCCTCTGACTGGGATCGCCGTAGCCATTAACAGGCTGATTGGTAAAGCTAAAAAAAAATTGAGTTTGTCAAGACCACCAGAATGACCACCATTTTAAAGTAACATTTGAAGTTTACTCAGTAGCACCTTTAGCTTCACTTACAATCAATTAACCTGTGAAGATAGCTGTACCTACAATCGCAATAACTTATTACAGATCCGACGACAAACATCACCTGTTATCCACTCTGGCACTACCGTGCATGATAATCAATAAGTCGGGTGCTGGCTTGCAAGGCAATTGCGTTGTAATGTACCAAATCCCAGTTCGCCTTCACTCTAAAATGCCCCGACGTTTCGAACGCGTTTACGGTAAATAATGCGTGACAATCTGCAGGAACTCATCCCGCATCTGGTTGTCGATTTTCGGATTCCATGCCACACCAATGTTCCATATGATCTGCTTTCCCCACAGAGTAATCAGCTTGACTCCTACAGGTAAAAAATTCTCGACGCTGGCGGGTAGCAGCGCGAGACCATTCCCTCCGGCTATCAATGCTAGCAGGGAATGAATATCATTCGTCGCAGAGATTGGCTCAATGATGAGTTCATTATCCCGCAGGAACGCAGTCGTTTGCTCCGCCAGACAAGGGCTGACCGCTGGATCCATGCATAAAATCGGATAGATTGCCAGCGTACGCTGGAGATCGGTGGGATCAATATCGACGGCTACCGGGACAGCCAACACCAGATTTTCTTTATTTATTAAGCGAGAGGCCAATAATTCTGTTACCGGCATACGAACAAAACCAGCATGCAGTTCACCTTCCATCAACATTCTGGCTTGTACGCTGGATGCGATTTGGCTGATAACAACGTCGCAGTCGGGAAATTTCTGGCGAAAAGTATTAATCCAAACTGGTGTGCTTTTAAACGAAGATATACCAAATCCGAGCACCAGTTTACCCGTACTCCCCTTTTGGATTTCTCTGGCGTAGGTTAAAAAATCGTGGTGGGATTTCAGCAACTCATAAGCTTTAGCAAACAACTGCCTGCCAACCATCGTCAACACTGCCCCGTGGCGACCACGCAGGAAAAGCTGCCCTCCGGTCTTCTGTTCGAGCATCTTGATCTGCTTTGAAAGCGCAGGTTGTGTCAGAAATAAAGCTTCTGCAGCTTTATTGTAGTTTCCCTTTTCCGCCAGTGTCACAAATGCACGCAGTAGCCTTATATCTATTCCTGACATTTATTGAATCCTGAAAAATTGGAATTATACAAATACCCGCAACAGATGACATGATGCGTAAAATGATTTACGCCGAGATCCCCTTGGTTTGTCAAACTCAGAAACGCCATACATGCTGCTCTTGGTTCTATTTAGCACTCACTAGTGCACAGGTTATTTATAAAAATTGACATCATAAATCATTCAAAAACATTCATTATATAAATACAATAAGGGTTAAATGTTTATGCCAAATATTGCCGTTCTCACTAATGACCTGCAGTATGAGTTTACCTACAAAATAACACGCTCTCCAGAAATTCTGGCGCAAAAACTTGTCCAGTTTAATCAGTTTCTCGATGGCATTCGCGCTCTGGATCAATCCATTATCCACCTGCAACTTATCAACGATCCTAATGACCCGGCGGTACAAAAGCGCTATCGCAACCGCGAAGCGGGCATTCCTGCACTAGCTTGTCGCCCGGAAAACCAGATTATCGATAAAGTATATCGCTCCACAGACCAGGTTGTAGTTAAGGGCAGAGACAGCGGTTTTTTTAATAACGATCTCGACGAAATCCTCCAGCAACTCGGGGTAAAAACCGTAATCGTTACCGGGTTGCAAACTCATGTTTGCGTGCAGACTACTGCAGCAGATGCCTTCTTTCGCGGCTATAACGTCTGGGTACCGGACGACTGCGTGTTCGCGCCTTCGTCCGAAGATACAGAGCGTGCACTCGAGTGGCTTGCCAGCTATTGCGCAACTGTAGCACCTTCTGCGGAAATTTTATCAATATTGCAAAAACAGAACGATCTGCCTGAGCGCGGCGAAAGGGAAGCATCATGAGCTTAACCCAGACGCTAAATCATGAAGAGGTCGTTGTACTGGATCATGGCACCGGGGCGAAATTAAGCCGCGAGTTGGTTGAAAAAATTGCTAACATTCTCGGTGACACCTATCTGGGCGTGATGGAAGACAGCGCGGTGCTGGGGTTATCCACCAGGCGAATTGCCTTCACCACCGACTCCTTTGTTGCCACGCCGCTGATTTTCGGCAACGGTGATATTGGCAAAATCGCCGTCTGCGGCACCGTTAACGATCTCGCTGTCAGTGGGGCTCGTCCCCTTTACATCACACTCAGTCTTATCATTGAGGAAGGTATGCCGATGGCTGATCTGGTCAGAATCATCGAGTCCGTACGTGAAACGGCTCGTGAGGCAGAGGTCAAGATTGTCGCCGGTGATACCAAGGTCGTAGGCAAAGGTGAAGCAGATCGGCTGTTTATCAATACTGCTGGCATCGGCGTGTTTGAACATCCGCCAGTCTCAGTTAAGAACGTGCGTCCGGGGCAGAAAATAATCCTGAGCGGATATATCGGCAATCACTCGATTCACCTGCTGTCGATGCGGGAAGGATTGGGGTTCGAGCGAAATATTCTTAGTGATTGCGCACCGCTGAACCACATTATTGACAAACTCATCAGCAACATCCCTGAAGGCAAAATAGCGTCAATGCGAGACGTTACGCGCGGTGGGCTGTCCGCTGTTTTACACGAACATGTGCGCGCAACAAATTATCAGATTCATTTCGACCAGCCATCTTTGCCCATACAGCCGGAAACCGCCATGGCAGCTAATATGCTGGGTGTTGACGTCATTAATCTCGCTAATGAAGGTTGTTTATGCCTGTTTGTTGAACCTGAGTATGCTCAGAAGGTACTACATTTGCTGCAGGAGCATCCTGTCGGCAAGCACGCGACAATTATCGGCGAGATCACCGCTGTCTCGGGTACTGAAGTCTATATGATTGAAGCTGATGGAACACACACAGAAGTCGAGGAATTATATGGCGCAGAATTACCCAGACTCTGTTGAGCTTCACGAGACGCCGGAAACCCGGCGTTACCGCATCTGTGGGGTCGTTCAGGGCGTTGGATTTCGTCCCTTTGTTCACCGACTGGCCCGCACCTATGGTGCCACCGGCTGGGTGTTAAACGATTCAGAAGGCGTGTTGCTTGAGCTGCAGGCATCCGGCACGGTTATTGCCAGAATCATGGACAAACTGGTGACCGAGGCACCACCACTGGCAAAAATCATCAGTACGCAGGAAGTTAGCCCAACGGATACCAGAGCGCACTATGAAACGTTCAGCATCCGTAAAAGCCGCGATCATACCGGCATGGACACGATTATCCCGCCAGATACCAACGTCTGCAGCGATTGCCTGCGCGAGATAAGCGATCCTGATAATCATCGTTATCGTTACGCTTTCACCAATTGCACCAATTGTGGGCCGCGCTATTCCATTATTCTTGGTATGCCTTACGATCGTGCCCAGAGCACTATGCGTAAATTCCCTTTATGTCCAACCTGTGAGCGTGAATACAACGATATTGAGGATCGACGCTATCATGCCCAGCCCAATGCCTGCCCAGTTTGCGGCCCACAGTTGCAACTTACCGATCGACAGGGCACATCCGTTCACACAGATGATATTGTCAAATTTGCCATTACGAAACTAAAAGAAGGCGGAATTCTTGCAATAAAGAGCCTTGGTGGCTTTCATCTCGTGGCCGATGCTTGCAATGAGAATGCTGTCAATGAACTTCGGCAACGCAAGCGAAGAGACGCCAAACCTTTTGCAGTGATGGTCGCGGATGTGGAAAGCGCGTCGCGTATTGCTTTCATCCCCCCCTGTAATCACAAATTGCTGGAAAGCCCGCAGCGTCCCATTGTCTTGTTGTATAAGCGCAACGTCCTGCTGGCGAGTACCGTTGCGCCACATAATCCGAACATCGGTGTAATGCTGCCTTCAACGCCGCTTCAGCATTTATTGCTGGAAGACCCGTCTCTGCCGATCCTGATTATGACCAGCGGTAATATTTCCGGTCATCCGATCGTCTTTGACAACGACATGGCAATTAAGCAACTCGGGAAAATCGCGGATTACTTCATTCTGAATAATCGCGATATTCATACGCGTGTTGACGATTCGGTGGTCCGCACGGTGTTTCGCAACGACGCCATTACCTCGCAGCTATCGTTTTTGCGCCGCTCCCGCGGTTACGCGCCATACCCTATTCATCTACCTTACGCAGTGGATTCCATTATCGCGCTCGGGGCGGAGCTAAAAAACACGATCAGCATCGGCAAAGGAAAACAGGTTTTTCTGAGCCAGCATATTGGCGATCTTAAGAATAACGTGACTTTTAAATCACATATCGAATGTATTGATCATCTTCAAAACCTGCTGAACGTGAAGGCAAATGTCGTGGCCTGCGATTTGCATCCCTCTTTCCGCTCTACCCGGCATGCGCTGGAGAATTTAGAGCATCAGGTCGTTCAGGTTCAACACCATCACGCGCATATGGCATCCTGCATGGCGGAAAATGGCCTGTCAGGTACTACTCTAGGCGTAATTTTTGACGGTACAGGATATGGCACCGACGGCACCATTTGGGGCGGTGAGTTTCTCGTTGGTGATTTCGAAAAATTCGAGCGTGCAGGATGCTTGCGTTCAATGACCCTGCCCGGAGGCGATCGGGCAGTTAAAGAGCCGCTGCGCGTCGGCATCTCCTTACTGGTGGAAACCTTCGGCGAAGATATCAGTACGCTCGCAGTACCAGGCTTGCAGGCGCTCCAGCCTCAGCAGCGCGATATATTCAGTAAAATGGCGACCAGAAAAATCAACACCACCACGACTAGCAGCATGGGCAGACTATTTGACGGCATCGCCGCGCTGATGGGCGTTTGCACTCAGGTGGAGTACGAAGCCCAGGCGGCCATTGAACTGGAAGCGCTGCTGCAGTGTAAACTTCATATGACGGCTCCGTTCAGCTACATCATTGCCGATGTCGAGAATAAGCTCGAGGTGGATTATCGCCCGATGATAAGGGAACTGGTGCAATGCTTCAGCCAGCCCGGTTTTGATATGGCCGAACTAAGTCGGCGCTTTCACTCTACCATCGTCGACATGATTTGCGAGGTCTGTAAACGTCTGGTGGCACGCTCAGGCACGCAACAAATTGTCCTGAGCGGCGGCGTGTTCTGCAATGAATTCATCCTCTTAACAGTCTGGAGTCTTGTGGATTCCGGCCTTACAGCCATCAGTTAGTTCCGACTAACGATGGTGGTATTTCATTGGGGCAAGTGGTTATTGCTACCGCATTGAACCGCCCCGGGAATCCTGGAGACTAAACTCCCTGAGAAAGAGGTAAACAGGATGACTAAAAATACACGTTTTTCCCCCGAGGTCCGTCAACGGGCAGTCCGTATGGTTCTGGAAAGTCAGGGCGAATATGACTCACAATGGGCGGCAATTTGTTCCATTGCCCCAAAGATTGGCTGTACACCAGAGACTCTGCGTGTGTGGGTTCGTCAGCATGAGCGGGATACCGGGGGCGGTGATGGTGGACTCACCACCGCTGAACGTCAGCGTCTGAAAGAGCTGGAACGTGAAAATCGTGAACTGCGCCGCAGTAACGATATCCTTCGCCAGGCTTCCGCTTATTTTGCGAAGGCGGAGTTCGACCGCCTCTGGAAAAAATAATGCCACTGCTGGATAAGCTGCGTGAGCAGTACGGGGTCGGACCGGTATGCAGTGAGCTGCATATTGCCCCGTCAACGTATTACCACTGTCAGCAACAGCGACATCATCCTGATAAACGCAGTGCCCGTGCTCAGCGCGATGACTGGCTGAAGAGAGAGATACAGCGCGTATACGATGAAAATCATCAGGTGTACGGTGTGCGTAAAGTCTGGCGCCAGTTGTTACGCGAAGGTATCAGGGTGGCCAGATGTACAGTGGCGCGCCTCATGGCGGTTATGGGACTTGCCGGTGTTCTCCGGGGTAAAAAGGTCCGTACTACCGTCAGCCGGAAAGCCGTTTCCGCAGGCGACCGCGTAAACCGTCAGTTCGTGGCAGAACGTCCTGACCAGCTGTGGGTGGCTGATTTTACTTACGTCAGCACATGGCAGGGCTTCGTCTATGTGGCGTTCATCATTGATGTGTTTGCCGGATGTATCGTGGGGTGGCGAGTCTCATCGTCTATGGAAACGACATTCGTGCTGGATGCACTGGAGCAGGCGTTGTGGGCCCGTCGGCCGTCCGGCACAGTCCATCACAGTGATAAAGGTTCTCAGTATGTATCACTGGCCTATACGGAGCGACTAAAAGAAGCAAAACTGCTGGCATCAACAGGGAGTACAGGTGACTCGTATGACAACGCGATGGCGGAGAGCATCAATGGTCTTTACAAAGCGGAGGTAATACACCGTAAGAGCTGGAAAAACCGTGCAGAAGTGGAACTGGCCACACTCACGTGGGTGGACTGGTATAACAATCGACGATTGCTGGGAAGGCTGGGTCATATCCCTCCGGCAGAAGCAGAAAAAGCTTATTATGCTTCCATCAGAAACGATGATCTGGCAGCCTGAGTTCACAGATAAAACACTCTCCAGGAAAACCGGGGCGGTTCACTCCTGCGTATTGTCATCACAGGCCGTACAGACAGTGCGCGGTCTGTTGGCGGATCTGCCTGGTATTTTGCCGATGAACTGAGGGCGTCCTGCGGGATACGTATCGCCAAGGGCGTGAAACTAATTGATGAGGTGGCGGCATGATGCCGGCGGACTAGCATATCTGCCTTTCGCCGCCTGACATGTCCTTTGGGGCCGCTGTCAGTTCAGAGTAAAGGAGAAAAAGATCGATACCGAGGGGGCACGACGCCCCGGAGACACCCCTGTTTCGTCAGACAGTCTGTACCGCGTACAGCCTGAAACTCCCTAAACCTCAACAAACTGCCACTTCGACGTGAAGGTATCGTTCTGGCGCAGCCAAAAAGCACATGCCGGAGACTGTTTTTTTGGTTGTAGAGGGTAGTCATGAGCAAATTAAGTAGTGAAATGAAGGCCCTGACGAAGAAAGCAGGCGGCAGCTTCAAAACGGTAAATGACCGTATCCATATTACAAAACGGTTCAGTGAGCATTTACGCGAACTGAACATCCAGATCCAGCGGGTATGCACCAAGACTGACTCTGGATTCTTTTCCGTTGAAACGATATTTGAGATACCAGATGCGTGAACCGCCCGGATTGACGAGCAGATACAGGCCATGAGAGTCGGAGAGTTTTACCGGACGGGAAGAAGATTTTAACTTGCGGATTTTAGAATCGTTTAAAGACATTTGGGGGGCACACCAGAATCGAACCAAACTGACTCCAGATCTGACCACCAAATCATCGCGATGCGGAGAGAAAACCAGATACGCACTGGGAACGATTTTCACGCTAACTTATTGAATCGTAAACAAATAGAGACGTACAGATAAGCATGAAAACTTGAATTTGGCTCCTCTGACTGGACTCGAACCAGTGACATACGGATTAACAGTCCGCCGTTCTACCGACTGAACTACAGAGGAATCGTGAGAACGAGGCGCATATTACTTAGCGGTACCTTGTCTGTCAACACTAAATTTCATAAGTCATTTCAATTGGTTAATTAATCTGCAAAGTTGTTAATTAATGAACATTCGTCGCCGAAAACGAGTCTGTATCATTAGCGTGATGCAGTCTCTGCAAAGGATCTTGTTGATAAAATTGGCAGAAACGTTGCCACAATGAAGGGAAACGAGGAGCAAGAAGTTCTGGGGCGCTAAAGAAATATTCAGAAAGTACAGCAAAACACTCAGCAGGATCACTGGCAGCATAAGCATCGATGCTCGCCGCATTCTCACCGACTAATTCGATCTCTTCCTGAATGTTGTTCATTGCGGCATGAAGATCGTGTTCCCAGCCAGCAACCTCACGCAACGGAATAAAGGGAACTCCGCTGGCGCGATCGCCGTTACGGGTGTCCAGCTTATGAGCGACTTCATGAATAATCAGGTTAAAACCAGAAGCATCAAACGAATCTTGTATATCCAACCAGTTCAAAACGATTGGCCCTTGCTGCCAGCTCTGACCTGACTGAACAATACGTTGGTTATGCACCAGACCGATATCGTCTTCCCATTCGTCATCGACCACAAATGGCGCAGGATAAATTAAGACTTCATGAAAACCATCCAGCCATTCCAGTCCTAACTCCAGAACGGGCAGGCAAAATAGAAGTGCTATCCGGCAGCTTCTTAATGAATCCAGTTCAAAGCCCTGTAAAGGAACAAGCCGCTTTTGCTGTAAAAAACGTTCGGCAAGAGTGACTAATTTGCTTTGTTCCTGTTCCGTCAGACACGTTAAAAGGGGGATCGATAATGCTTCCTGCCAGGGAAGGGCAGTTTGATGTGCTGATTCTTGTACTTTCCAGGGCCACTTAATCATCGTTTTGCTCGCAAACTCGTCACTTGAACAAAATTGCACGGACAGGGACTGTTAAAATGCCAAATTTCCTGGCATCATGGCAACCATCTGAACGGAGAGATGCCGGAGCGGCTGAACGGACCGGTCTCGAAAACCGGAGTAGGGGCAACTCTACCGGGGGTTCAAATCCCCCTCTCTCCGCCACTTTATCAATGACTTATCTCCTAACTTCCCGCCTTGCTTTTTCTTAACAGAACAACCGTAGAATATTCTTGAAGGTTTAGATCGTCACTGTTTTCTGTTCGATACTGTGACATTCAGCACTTGATTAGCTATTGATCTGACATGAGGGTTTCGAGCGTAAATCTGCAGTTATTCAGTCGTTTTCTTTTCGGTCACCATTATTCTTTTAGACATTGATCCTACGAAGCTGCCGCAAAGTTGGTGGTGGGAACTGAAGTTGCGTAGAGAAGGGGGCAATAATTGAGCCAAAAAAGGAACGCGGCCGTCAGATTAAAGCCGCGGGACAAAGTCCATAATTTCCAAGAGTTGTTGAATTTCCCAGCTTTTTTGAAAGCCTTTGTATCATACTAACAAGTAAAAAAGGTTTAAATACCAAAATTAACCTATATTTCTGGTTAGCTTTACCATGACAGATGACTTGCTCCTGGAGACATTGGCGCTACCAGTCTGTATTGGTGAGTTGTGTATTTATTGTTCGCCGTTTCCTCAGTTTTTTTCTACAGACATAATAAAAAAGACACGTCTCAAGCATAAGCGTGTCTGAGTTTGTCTTATTTATTTGTCTTGGTAAATTATTGTCGTTACTACCAGGCACTGTTCTGTTAAATAACTGAAGTCAGCGCAAAAAAATCAATGAGACATCATCTCCTCGACCACTTCTTCGCTACTCAACTGATAGGGATAATACGTTGGCCAGTTTTCCATTTCATTCAATAAAGATTGCTGTGAATCATTACCCATAAAAATGTGAAAATGAGATGATTTTCGTGGTGCAATTATATGATCGCTAAATTGTATATATTTAGGGGCTTTGCTTTCAGGATCTTTACATTCGAATAAGTAACGAACGCCTTTCTTGCCTGATTTATAGGTGAGTATTTTGTAGCCATCGTAATCATATTTACAGGATGTAGTTTCGTTATTTCTATGGAATTCAATAATGCCGTCCTCAATACCAATCATTTCGATATCTGTCGCGTAGCCTTTCTGATAATAATCTTTAACTTCTGCGAATGTTTTGGTTTTATCTGCATTCGCTTTCTTTCGAAAGACGGGGTCAAGCTTGCCATTTTGCAGTAAGGGATAAACGGATTGCCAGACTCCATCCCAGTCACTGAGCGTTCGGTTTTGTACATTGGCATCATCAAAAACACCGTTAGCCGCTTTTTGTTCGACCTCTGTTAGGGGGTTACCGTGTGAGTGATGACCATGCGAAAAGGCAGGACCGCTAACAATAAATACACCTAAAGCAATAGCCATTTTATGAAGACGAATCGCCAAAACAGTTTCCTCCAGAGTTATTTTATATGATATGTAATGTTATATTGTAACACATAACAAAATGCAACAACTCTTGGGAGACGAGTGCATAGTGTACCCAGGTGTACTCTCTATCTTATTGAAATAAAATAAATTACTTCGATGATTTGAGGTTGATGACAAACGAAACATAACTTGATGCGATCTGTGTGGGCCGGATAAGGCGCTCACGCCGCATCCGGCAGGGATAACGCATACTTTATCGGCAATATGAAGTTATAGAGATAATTTGTTGTGAACCTGCTTGCGTAGCCGGTTGAAAAGGGAAAGCAACTTCTTATACCGTAAGACTAAAAGCAGTACTGCCAGCCCTGCGTAGATGAGTGGCTGCGGTGAAATAATCTTCACTGACCACAGATAATGTATTGGGGCCAGGATCGCGACAAGATAGACGAAGTTATGCAACTGTTGCCAGTGTTTACCGAGTTTTCGTTGCATCGCCTGGGTTGAAGTGGACGCTAAAGCAAGCAAAACTACCCAGCTAATAATACCTAACGTTAAATAAGGTCGGGTGATTAACTCCTTACCTAATAGCGCCAGATTATTCACGCCCAGCTCCAGTAATGCGTAACTGGTTAAATGCAGTGTCGCCCAGGCAAAGCACCATAAGCCTAACAGGCGGCGAGTGCGTATCAATAATGGCTGCTTTGCGTAACGTGCCAGAGGTGTAACTAACAAGGTCGCCAGCAAAAATTTCAGTGCAGTGCGTCCGGTAAAATGCTGAATATCTTTCACCGGATCGGCTCCCAGTCCACCGTGATTGATCGCCCAGGCAAGCCAGAGCAACGGCAACAATCCGGCAAGATGCAGGCAAACTTTCAGCCATGTCACCTGTTTTGCTGTCAGACGCATTTAGAAATTCTCCCGCAAATTCAGGCCACGATACAGCGATGCCACCTGGTCGGCGTAACCATTAAACAGTAGCGTTGGCTGGCGCTGTACATCGAGGATGCCGCCTGAACCAATAAATCGCTCAGTAGCCTGTGACCAGCGGGGGTGATCAACATGCGGATTAACGTTGGCGTAAAAACCGTATTCATCAGGCGCTGCCATATTCCAGGTGGTTGGCGGACGCTCGCGGGTCAGCTTAATACTGACGATCGATTTAATCCCTTTAAAGCCATATTTCCACGGCACAATCAGTCGCACCGGCGCGCCATTTTGTGGCGGTAACGCCTTGCCATAAACACCTACGGTCATCAGTGTGAGCGGATGCATTGCTTCGTCGAGACGTAATCCCTCGACATAAGGATATTTAAGCCCGCCGCCAATAAAGCGATCCTGCTGGCCTGGCATCTGTTCCGGCGCATAAATCGTTTCGAAAGCAACATACTTTGCATTGCTGGTGGGTTCTGCAAGCGCCAGCAATTTATGCAACGGAAAACCAATCCACGGCACCACCATCGACCACGCTTCCACGCAGCGCATACGATAAATACGCTCTTCCAGCGGAAAGCGACGAGTTAAATCATCGTGATCGAGTGTTAATGGTTTTGCCACTTCGCCACTGATTTTCAGTGTCCATGGATCGGTTTTCAGGCTACCAGCATTAGCGGCGGGATCGGCTTTATCTAGCCCGAATTCATAGAAGTTGTTATAGCCGGAAACTTTATCTTCTGGCGTCAGCGGTAGGTTATTTTGCCAGGCGGCAGGCTTGCTGAACTCCAGCGGTTTCCCTGCGGGGGCGGGCGGACGATCGTTCCCTTTAAACCAGCTAAGCAGATCAGCATGTGCGGCGTGAGGCAAAGAAAGTGCAGCTGCGCTGATGCCCAGTGCTTTTAACACCTGCCGACGCTGCATAAAGAATACCGACTCGGCAGTAATATCAGATTCTTTTAAAAATTGATTCTTTTTCATAAGCCATCACACTGTTTTGTCGTTAACCAGTAAGAGATTGTTAATCTGTCAGGGAGTCTCCTCCCTAACAGTAGCAGAGATCTGCTTTTACATATTTACGCATTAACTGCCACGATATGTTGAATACCCATATTGGCTAAGTAACAAAGGCACATGATAATGCTCGTTCACTTTATTAATTTGAAACTCAACAGGGATCTCAGGGAAGAAACTTTCAAGATTTTGTTTCTTAAAATATTCTCCAGTTTTAAATACAACACGGTAATCGCCCGTGGTTGCAGTTTGCTCGGGCCACAGTGCCTTGATTCGTCCATCCTTATCTGTTTTGGCGGTATTAAGTTGTAACCAGCCGTTATCCGCTTTCTTTTCCAGAGTGACTGTCA
This sequence comes from Escherichia sp. KS167_9B, assembly GCF_030295215.1. Classification (NCBI taxonomy): domain Bacteria; kingdom Pseudomonadati; phylum Pseudomonadota; class Gammaproteobacteria; order Enterobacterales; family Enterobacteriaceae; genus Escherichia; species Escherichia sp. KS167_9B. The sequence continues at coordinate 2,394,805 of NZ_AP025754.1, read as the reverse complement.
CGTCGGCAGCGGGTTTTCCTGTTTGCTGGTTCAAAATGTGCACGCTAAGAATGTTTTGTTGTGCGGCATAAACCAAAGAAGGTAATGAAAATGCAGCCGTTGCAACCGAGAGTAGTAAATAACGCTTTAACATGTTTATATCCTTGTCATGTGAATGAGTTTTGAGGATAGCGAAAAAACGTCTGTGATAACCTTACAGAAGCATTACAATTTTGTAATGAACCAGGCTGTTTCTATAACATATGATTTATGGCATATTATTTTCATGAAGATTCTACTTATTGAAGATAATCAAAGGACCCAGGAATGGGTAACGCAGGGGCTTTCAGAAGCAGGTTATGTCATTGATGCGGTTTCTGATGGCAGAGATGGGCTTTATCTTGCGCTGAAGGATGATTATTCATTGATCATTCTGGATATTATGCTTCCGGGTATGGATGGCTGGCAGATCTTACAAACGTTACGAACGGCAAAGCAAACCCCCGTTATTTGCCTTACAGCAAGGGATTCTGTCGATGACAGAGTCAGAGGGCTGGACAGTGGGGCAAATGATTATCTGGTAAAACCTTTTTCATTTTCTGAGTTGCTGGCGAGGGTTCGGGCACAATTAAGGCAACATCATGCGCTGAATTCAACATTAGAAATCAGCGGATTAAGAATGGACTCTGTCAGCCAAAGTGTGAGCAGGGACAATATCAGTATTACACTGACGCGCAAGGAGTTTCAGTTACTTTGGCTACTGGCCTCCAGAGCTGGCGAAATTATACCCAGAACGGTTATTGCGAGTGAAATTTGGGGAATCAATTTCGATAGTGATACTAATACGGTGGATGTCGCTATTCGCAGGCTCCGCGCAAAAGTTGATGATCCTTTTCCTGAAAAGCTAATCGCTACAATCCGGGGAATGGGGTATTCATTTGTAGCGGTAAAAAAATAATGAAAAGATTATCTATAACCGTCCGTTTAACCTTGCTTTTTATATTGCTACTGTCTGTCGCTGGCGCTGGAATTGTCTGGACTCTCTATAATGGCCTGGCAAGTGAGTTGAAATGGCGCGATGATACAACACTCATTAACCGGACTGCACAGATCAAGCAGTTACTAATTGATGGGGTAAATCCAGATACTTTACCTGTCTATTTTAACCGGATGATGGATGTTAGTCAGGATATTTTGATCATTCATGGTCATGGCATCAATAAAATTGTTAACCGGACAAATGTCAGTGATGACATGTTAAATAACATACCTGCTTCTGAGACAATCAGTGCAGCTGGCATTTACAGAAGCATTATTAATGACACAGAGATAGATGCTTTACGAATTAACATTGATGAAATTTCGCCATCATTAACGGTTACTGTGGCTAAATTGGCTTCAGCCAGACATAACATGCTTGAACAGTATAAAATTAATAGCATTATAATTTGCATCGTCGCCATTATACTGTGCTCAGTATTAAGTCCGCTGTTAATCAGAACGGGATTACGAGAGATCAAAAAGTTGAGTGGGGTAACGGAAGCATTAAATTATAGCGACACCCGAGAGCCTGTTGAGGTTATCGCACTACCGAGTGAATTAAAACCTCTCGGTCAGGCGTTGAATAAAATGCACCATGCTTTAGTAAAAGATTTTGAGCGCCTTAGCCAATTTGCTGACGATCTCGCTCATGAACTTAGAACACCAATTAATGCATTACTGGGTCAGAATCAGGTGACGCTCAGTCAAACCCGAAGTATCGCTGAGTATCAAAAAACAATTGCCGGAAACATTGAAGAGCTGGAAAATATTTCGCGGTTAACAGAGAACATACTGTTTCTTGCCAGAGCAGATAAAAGCAATGTTTTGGTGAAACTGGATTCGCTCTCTCTTAACAAGGAAATTGGGAATTTGTTAGACTATCTTGAATACCTTTCAGAAGAGAAAGAGATTCGTTTTCAGGTCGAGTGCAATCAGCAAATCTTTGCGGATGAAATTTTACTTCAACGAATGTTATCGAATCTTATTGTTAACGCCATTCGATATTCACCAGAAAAATCGTGCATTCATATAACCAGTTTTCTTGATGTCAACGGCTCTCTTAATATTGATATCGCCAGCCCTGGATCGAAAATTAATGAGCCGGAAAAACTCTTCCGTAGATTTTGGCGGGGAGATAATTCGCGTCATTCTGCAGGTCAGGGGCTTGGCCTTTCTTTAGTCAAAGCAATTGCCGAATTGCATGGGGGAAGTGCTACATATCACTATTTAAATAAGCATAATGTGTTCCGTATTACGTTACCGCAAAGAAATTAACCTATGGCTTCAGTACGCCACAGGTTAACCGTGAAAAAACGCAGCCACGTCGTGAGTGCTCACGTGGCTGCGATTGATTATGCGCTTACATTACAATGTAACAGGGATTAACCCACGTAAGCTGCCAGCATTTCCTGTGCTGCCAGTTTACCCAACGCATTCGCTGCGAAAGGACTGTCGCCGGTGAGCAGTTTACGGTCTTTATGAACTCGCCCGGTGATGTCGTCATTAATAATGTTCATGCCCATTTTCTTCAGCTCTTCGCCGAAGTACCAGGTGAGATGACCCGGCATATAGCCAATATCTGGCGTTTGTTTGTCTGCGGCGTCTGGGAATGCGCAAATGGAATAACCGTTCAGTGGGTTATCGCTGTGGCGAAGCGCCAGAAATGCCGCCGGGCCGTGGCAAAGGGAGATAACAAAACGGTCATTTTTGATTGCCCACTGTAAAGCGGCAGCTACGTCCTGGCTTTCTGGTAAACCAATAAGTGCGCCATGACCACCAGGAACAAAGATTGCTGCATATTCGCTGTCAGCATTGAGGCTGGCGACAATATCCGCGAGTTTCTTTGGATTGCGGAACAACGATTTATGCTGCTCAAAGAACGGCATTACCTTTTCATCTTTGTGTGGCATAGCCCAGTATTCAAACTTGGTCATCAGGCCGGAAATGGTCGCCACTTCGAATTCGAAACCTGCAGCATGGAGATGATACAACGGCAGCAACGTTTCAATCGGATGGTTACCGGTTGAGAACAATTTGCCGTTGTCGGTCGGCAAATAACGTTCGTCCGCGGCGATCACCAGAATTTTGTGTTTACCGCGATACGGTTTTGGATAGTCCACGCCATCAAGATCAGAGACAGGACTGGTATATTGGCTAAGCGAATATTCTGAAGGGAAGAATGCATTATCTTCAGCAGTATCGACCTGCGGATCTTTACTTTTTTGAACAGTCATAGTGTATTCCTTGTTGTTGCTTAGTTAGGTTAGTCACTATATTTGCGACTGAGCTGGTCGCTATTTTTAACCAGGCTGGAAAATTGAGTCAATATATCGAAAGCGGTAGGCGACGGGCGTAAGTATGTAATGATGATGCTGCACTGGTGTTGAATATTATTCACGCCAAATTTTCCTTATTGAGCAACGCCGTCGCAAGTGGCCTCAATGATTTTAGACCATTATCAGAGGTACGGGGCGGCGGGGAGAGATTTAGTACTGTGGAATATCGTGGTGCTGATGAATATTTATATCCCGGATTGGCAGAGAAAAAGCTTTTTTCATGCACTATTTTTGCAAATATTTCTATATGGGAGGCGGTTTTGTTGCAGATTAATTCATAAAGAAATGCATTTGGGGGGGGCTGGAAGAGTCGCTGGTAGATGTTATTGTGCCAGGAGGGGCAGGGTAAGGTGCTGTATCGATATGTTTGGCAATTGCGTGTGCCGTAGATGGAGATGAAATGATCTTACCCAGTAAGTGGACACTCGGCTAAGTGAGTAAACTCTCAGTCAGAGGTGACTCACATGACAAAATCTGTATCAACCAGCAAAAAAGCACGTAAACAACATTCGCCTGAATTTCGCAGTGAAGCCCTGAAACTTGCTGAACGCATCGGTGTGCTGCCGCAGCCCGTGAACTCAGCCTGTATGAATCACAGCTCTACAACTGGCGCAGTAAACAGCAACATCAGCAGACGTTCTTCTGAACGTGAGCTGGAGATGCCCACCGGGGTTGCACGTCTCAAACGCCAGCTGGCAGAGCGGGATGAAGAGCTGGCCATCCTCCAAAAGGCCGCGACATACTTCGCGAAGCACCTGAAATGAAGTATGTCTTTATTGAAAAACATCAGGCGGAGTTCAGCATCAAAGCAATGTGCCGTGTGCTCCGGGTGGCCCGCAGCGGCTGGTATACATGGTGTCAGCGGCGTACAAGGATAAGCAAGCGTCAGCAGTTCCGCCATCAGGTGTGTGCGCTGCTAATGTCATACTCACAGACTAGCCTTGAACGATGACCATGACGTTACAGGACTGAGAATTGGGTAACGTTGAGCAGCCAGAAGAAGTCTGTCAGTCCTATCAGGTAAATATTTCAGCAGATCAAAACCTTCAGTGTGAAGTTGTGGATGTATCCGGCACGGCGTGTTTCGGCCTCATTCTTGAGATCGACCGGGGTGTACCGACGCTGCATATCGACACAGGGAGTGATTCACTGCTGCATATTCACGCAGCTCACAACGGACTGGTACTAATACCGGATTCACCAAGCCATGGATTTGAAAATGCCCCAGTAGATCGTTTTCCGTATAACAGCCCGTCCCTGTGGGTGCCAGGGGTGTAACAAGGTATTAAACCCAGCGGCATAGAAGCCAAGGGTAATTAAACAAACAACTAAATAGCTCAGGGGATTACTGATGAGCGATTTTTGATAGTTCCGTTCAGATATATAAGGTGAAATTGTGCCAGAGATCATCTCAGGCACAATTTATTAGCCCAGGACGTTAATTTAAGTCGCTGCACTGGTAACTTGGGTGTTGATAGTTAGGGCTAAGATATTCAGCGATGGTGTTAAATTCGGATTGTTGTGTATAAATTAATAGTTCATCGTGAGGAATAGCGAGGTTACTATGGTTAGTGTGACGAGTAATATATATCCAAATAAAACAGAGAATGATAATAGCCAGTTACAAAATCAGAATCTAAGGGAGAGTATCGAAAAAAGCCTCGAGAGTAATATTTCTAAGTTAAATGCGATGGAACAAAGTGGCCTGCTCGATAATTATAGGGCAAGGTCTCACGATGACAGTTTTCGTGAAGTTTTTCGCAGTTTATTATTATACATTTTAGATTCTTTTCATATCTATCGGCATGATATTAGTGATAAATTGGTTCCTTATTTTCATGTTACGCCTGAATCGGAGAATACGAATTATAAGACATGGATTGCCGTTACAGGCATGGATAGTTATACAAAAATTGAGCAGACCGGAAGTAATAAATTTAAAGTCACTGATATGTATCGTGAGCTCAATAACAAAAAAAATGTTTTGATCAAAAGAGTAGGGAACAGGATTTTAGTGGTCGAAATGTAAAAGAGTTTATAAGGTTATTATCAGATCACGATCAATTTGAAAAACATCAACTCTCAGAATTAACAGTTGCTGCAAATGCTCTTAAGCTGGAAGTTGCTAAAAATAACTATAACATGTCCTCCTGTACTGATAAGCAAACCGAATGCCGAATGATCGAGCTTCTAAAGGAACAAAAAGATTTAATTCCAGAACAGTATTTACATCAATCAGGTATGGAAAACCTTACGCTTGGAGAGGCGGAATTTAGCTCACTCCTTGCAGATGCAGAAAGACAAGTTCTGGAGGGAAGTTCATTTGTTTTATGTTGTGGTGAAAAAATAAACAGCACTATAAGAGACTTACTTCGCGAAAAATTTCATGCCTACGAATCTTTCACTCGCTCTGGATCTCTTTCTCATGATGTTTATGAGAAAATATTCGAGGAATTTATTTTCAAATCTGATGAATGTCATCTGGTGAGAGAGTCTTTAAAGCAGGATCGTATAACGCCAGAAAAAAGAGAAGAAATTATTTCTTGTTTATCCAGTCCTACCGGGATTGGAAATTTGTTTTATGCTTGTTCACAAGCATTTCATGTTGCTAATGATAACGCTGCACATGATGTGCGTAGCGCCGCTCTAGCTGTTAGCGATAAATTAATTGATTGTCCGAGTTTTGTTGCTTTGAATGGTAGACATAACCATTTTCATGCCGATTTCTCAGCAAACGGATTCACACAAACCCTTTACGTTTTAAGAGCAGTCGTAAATAGCGAGAATAACACCTTTGATATTGCTAATTATATCTATACCACTAAAGGCGAAAGTATCATCCATAACTACGCTAAAGATGATAATCGGTCAAGGGATAATGATATCCGCAATATAAGGAGAAATTTCTCTGGCAATATTACGATTGCAACTTACAAATAATTCGCTTTTTTCAGTAATACGCGCAAAACGCTTACCTCTCAGGTAAGCGTTTTGACGATAAACCCAACATCATTAGGCCAATACATACCCCATATCTACTTGAACAACATCGCGCTTATCGTTAAGGTATGCGCGTTTTTATCCGCCAGGATCCAATCATGATCACCGTTGCCCTTACATACCCTTACCCACAAGTTTTCTGGGATATTTCTATGTCATTAATTGACAACATTAATCGTGTTAATCCTGACCATATTGCTTTTGGGCCTGGTGGCGAATCATTTTTTCTTGCCAGATATCCTCCAGGTCTCGCCAACATTACTGTTGCTGTTTTTATATCAGGAGGATTTTTCGGAGGTGCTGTATTTTCAACAAGAAGCCAGAGGTATTTCCACTCATCTCCGGGGGAAATAAATTTGCTAGATATTTCTGGCATAGTTTTATACAATGAGGTTATATACATGATTCGCCAGGCTATTATTAAATATAGCGCGAGACTGTTCCGGGTTCTTTCAAACGTTTCAAGCTGTAATGTCTCAACCTGACATCCACTTTTTAATACTTAAAAAAAACTTCAATTTGCCAGCGTTGTAAATACCACTGAATAAGTTGTGCTGGTTCCGTTAAATCTTCAACAGGAATATTACTCATTAACTACCAGATAAGAGGTTGGGTCCCTTTCGGTGGGTTTCTTTCTTTTGCAAGCAAAACTGTTACGGTTACCGGAACACAACGAAGCTTTCCTCTACGTCCGGTGGGGGGATGCAGTGTCAGTCTGGCCAGGCGCAATTCCTGTGTCACTGTTCTGGCTGGCTGCCCCCGCCCATCTGGTATAGCGAATTCAACCAGTTGCTGCGGTGTAATCTCCATGATTCTTTCGTGCAACAACCTATGATCACGTTTTCCATTGATATTCAGCGTGGCTCTGTTATTAAATTTCATTCTGACAAGCCAGTCAGCTTTTATTCAGGGAGTCTGTTCTGCGTGTTCAAACAGATCATAATAATCGCCTTCGCGCTCAGAAATTGACAATACATGGGTAGCAGGGCATTGGCGGGCCAGTTCTGTTGCTTTATTATATCCTTCAACCCAACGCCAGGTTTCTTTTTCACTGACATGTTTTTATGAAGTAAATCATTGCAGATTTCTTATCGGGTATTTTTACTGGTCTTTAATTCATCCCTGAACCACTGATAGTCATCATAAACCCCAAGGCAAACACCTGACTCACTGATGACGAGTTGAGGATGAAGAAATAAGTTTCTTTCATCTTTATATTTTTTAGGACCAACTCCCTGTTTTTCATTCAGATCAGAATAATTAAGTTCAATTGTATCCTGTAAAACTAAAACTCTTTTAAACTGCTGAGCTCTTTCAATGATGTTTTCTTTGTGAGGAGCCATGATTTTATTAGGCTGTGTCCCGTAATAGTTTGAGCTATAGTAACGGTCTGTTTCCACAACATATTGAACCATAGCTCGCTACGACCTCCCCGATGAAGCATGGACCATCATCAAGCCCTTGTTGCCCCCTGAACCTGCCACACGACGGGCCGGGCGCCCATGTGCAGAGCATCGTAAAATCATCAACGGCATGTTCTGGGTATTGTGTTCCGGCGCACCATGGCGCGATTTACCCGAACGATTTGGGCCATGGAAAACCGTTTATAACCGCTTTAACAGGTAGTCAAAGTCAGGCGTGATTAACATCATTTTCAACAGATTGCTTTCACTACCTGATGCGAACGGCTTTGTTGACTGGTCTGCCACAGCGCTGGATGGCAGTAATATCCGGGCACTAAAATGCGCCGCCGGAGCTCAAAAAAAATTCCGATATCGACGGAGATAATGGGCTGGGTCGCTCTCGAGGCGGTTTGGGCACCAAAATCCATCTGGCAACAGACGGAAGCGGCCTCCCGTTAAATATCGTGCTAAGCCCCGGGCAGTCTCATGAAAGCCAGTTCGCGCAACGACTTCTGGACGGCATTGGCGTTCATCGTCAGAACGGTTGCATGAAACGCCGTGGTCATGTTGTGCTGGCCGCCAAAGCGTACTCCGGACTCACATTGCGCAACGAGCTGAAAAATAAAGGCATAAAGGCAGTCATCCCCCGAAAATCAAATGAAAAAATGGCATCGGATGGACGAGCACGGCTTGATCGCGATGCATATCGCAATCGCAACGTCGTTGAACGGTGCTTTGGTCGCCTGAAAGAATACCGCCGCATCGCTACGCGTTACGACAAAACGGCGAGAAATTATCTGGCGATGGTGAAACTGGGCTGCATCCGACTCTTTTATCAACGGTTGCGTAATTAAGGGACACAGCCTAGTGTTATGTTTTACAGTAACACGCCGAGGCGTGTTGGCTGATTAGAACTGGTAGACTAAGCCCACAGCAACGATATCATCGGTAGCGATGCCGTTTGCTTCGTAGAAGTCATCATCGTTGTCCAGCAGGTTAATTTTGTAATCAACGTAGGTGGACATGTTTTTGTTGAAGTAGTAGGTCATACCAATATCAACATATTTAACCAGATCTTTGTTGGTGTAATGATGATTACCCTGGCTGTCGAAGTTATCACTATTTACACCGCCTAAATCCTTACCTTTAGATTGCAGGTAAGCGATGGACGGGCGCAGACCGAAGTCGAACTGATACTGAGCAACAACTTCAAAGTTTTGGGTTTTGTTAGCGATGGCATCAGCATCACCGTAACCAGTCATGTTACGGGTTTCAGCATACATAGCTGCTAAGTAAACGTTATTAGCGTCGTATTTAGCACCAACGGTCCATGCTTCAGCTGTTTCACCGCCAGCAGTTGCATCGAAGCGATCTCCATAACGAGTGTTATGCAAACCTTTGTGAACCTGATTGTCAGTACGGTCAGAATTAGAATATGCAGCACCCAGACTTAAACCGAAGTCGAAGTCATAGGAAGTGGACATACCGAAGCCGTCGCCGTTCTCTTTAGCTAACTTACGGCCATTACCGTTACCAGAACCTTCCTGACCGAATAATCCATCATCTTCATTATTACCCTGATATTGCAGAGCAAAGTTCAGGCCATCGACCTGACCAAAGAAGCCATTGTTACGGTAGGTTGCAACACCATTAGCACGACCGTTCATGAAGTTGTCAGCGCCAGCATAGGTATCGCCACCAAATTCTGGCAGCATATCGGTCCATGCTTCTACGTCATAAACGACACCGTAGTTACGACCATAGTCGAAAGTACCATTCTGACCAAAGCCGAAACCTGCAAATGCCAGACGCGTTGCGGTATTACCTTTGTCGCTTTCAGGACCGTTTGCGCCAATGTTAAATTCCCACTGACCGTAACCAGTGAATTGGTCAGCGATCTGAGTTTCACCTTTGAAACCGATACGGGCATATGACATGTCGCCATCGCTGCCAGAATCATCAGAGAAGTAGTGCAGACCCGCTACTTTTCCGTACAAATCCAGTTTATTGCCATCTTTATTATAGACTTCAGCCGCATTTGCTGCGCCAGCAACTAATAACGCCGGGACCAGCATTGCCAGAACTTTTCTTTTCATTATGTATTCCCTTGTGATTATAATCTTCATGAATATATCAATAAGTGCCGTTATCCAAAAAAAAGCACATTTGGATACTATTCTATGAAGTTCATTTTATTTTAAGGATTACATGTAACAAATGTATTTAAAAGATTTTAAAATGTTTCCAATCTATTTAATATAATTCAGAATTATGAATTCTAGATATATACATTCATGAAAATTATGAATATACATCAATATGTTATGAGTTGATTGGAAAGATGGGAAGTGTCAATGATTGTTGCGCTAAACGGCCTATGTGATCGCGCGCACATTAATGAAAGCATAAAAAAAGCCGGCATCATGCCGGCCCAAAAAATATAAACAAGACGATAAAAGGCTAATAACGGGGTTATCATGACACAGAAATCTAAAAAGGTATAATTGTATTCAGTGCTAATGTATTGTTTGGGTGAATTAATAAAACCATTATCCAAGATAAACATAAATCTTTATTGCTGTTTTTCCGGTAATTATTGCCGTTGCGCAAAAACTATCTATTTGCTCAAAAAATGATTGAGTCTTGACTGACTCATCCAATGTGGAAAAATGTGACTTTTATCACATAATAGTACTAAGTCTGAATTTTCCGGGTTATCTCAAAATGGAATACGGTTCGACAAAGATGGAAGAGAGACTCTCTCGCAGCCCTGGCGGCAAATTGGCTTTGTGGGCTTTCTATACATGGTGTGGCTATTTCGTCTGGGCAATGGCGCGATACATCTGGGTGATGAGCCGGATCCCCGATGCCCCCGTGTCGGGATTTGAAAGTGATTTAGGATCTACTGCGGGGAAGTGGTTAGGAGCATTGGTCGGATTTCTGTTTATGGCCCTGGTTGGTGCCTTGCTAGGCGGCATTGCCTGGTACACCCGACCTCGTCCCGCACGTAGCAGACGCTATGAATAAAAACTGCTAAGGTTGCGACTCTTTGGCAACGGAGCGCGTATGGACTTACAACACTGGCAGGCACAGTTCGAAAACTGGTTGAAAAACCATCATCAACATCAGGACGCGGCACATGACCTGTGTCATTTTCGCCGCGTCTGGGCTACGGCACAGAAACTAGCGGCAGATGACGACGTTGATATGCTGGTGATTTTAACCGCCTGTTATTTTCACGATATCGTGAGCCTGGCGAAAAATCATCCGCAACGGCAGCGTTCTTCAATACTGGCAGCAGAAAAGACGCGTCGCCTGCTGCGTGAAGAATTCGCGCAATTTCCAGCGGAAAAAATCGAGGCTGTTTGCCATGCCATTGCCGCACACAGTTTTAGCGCGCAAATCGCCCCTTTAACGGCGGAAGCTAAAATCGTTCAGGATGCGGATCGGCTGGAAGCTCTGGGGGCGATTGGCCTGGCGCGTGTGTTTGCCGTTTCGGGGGCGTTGGGCGTGGCATTGTTTGATGGCGAAGATCCGTTCGCGCAGCATCGCCCACTTGATGATAAACGTTACGCGCTGGATCATTTTCAGACTAAGTTGCTGAAGCTACCGCACACCATGCAAACCATAAAAGGCAAACAACTGGCGCAGTACAACGCGCAATTTTTAGTCGAGTTTATGGCGAAGCTCAGTGCCGAGCTGGCGGGGGAGAATGAAGGTATCGATCACAAGGTGATTGATACGTTTTCACCGGTTGGCTGAGCGCGTGGCCCTAAATGATGGTAATTATGTTAACCTGTCGACCATCTCAGATGGCCGGTTAAATCTATGCAGGAAAATATATCAGTAACCGATTCATACAGCACCGGGAATGCCGCACAGGCAATGCTGGAGCAACTGCTGCAAATTTATGATGTCAAAACGCTGGTGGCGCAGCTTAATGGTGTGGGTGAGAATCACTGGAGCGCGGCAATTTTAAAACGTGCGCTGGCGAATGACTCAGCATGGCACCGTTTAAGTGAGAAAGAGTTCGCCCATCTGCAAACGTTGTTACCCATTCCACCGGCACATCATCCGCATTATGCGTTTCGCTTTATCGATCTATTTGCCGGGATTGGTGGTATTCGTCGCGGTTTTGAATCGATTGGTGGGCAGTGCGTGTTTACCAGCGAATGGAACAAACATGCTGTACGCACTTATAAAGCCAACTATTATTGCGACCCGGCGGCGCATCACTTTAATGAAGATATTCGCGACATCACTCTCAGCCACAAAGAGGGTATAGGTGATGACGCGGCGGCGGAACATATCCGTCAACATATTCCTGAGCACGATGTTTTACTGGCCGGTTTTCCTTGTCAGCCGTTTTCTCTGGCTGGCGTATCGAAAAAGAACTCACTCGGACGAGCGCACGGTTTTGCCTGTGATACCCAGGGCACGCTGTTCTTCGATGTGGTGCGTATTATCGACGCGCGTCGCCCGGCGATTTTTGTGCTCGAAAACGTCAAAAACCTGAAAAGCCACGACCAGGGGAAAACGTTCCGTATCATCATGCAGACGTTGGACGAACTGGGCTATGACGTGGCAGATGCAGAAGATAATGGCCCGGACGATCCGAAAATCATTGACGGTAAACATTTCCTTCCGCAGCACCGTGAACGCATCGTGCTGGTGGGTTTTCGTCGCGACCTGAATCTGAAAGCCGATTTTACCCTGCGTGAGATCAGCAAATGTTTCCCTGCACAGCGAGTGACACTGGCGCAGTTACTGGACCCGATGGTTGAGGCGAAATATATCCTGACGCCGGTGCTGTGGAAGTACCTCTATCGTTATGCGAAAAAACATCAGGCGCGCGGTAACGGCTTCGGTTATGGAATGGTTTATCCGAACAATCCGCAAAGCGTCACGCGTACGCTTTCTGCTCGTTATTACAAAGATGGCGCGGAAATTTTAATTGATCGCGGCTGGGATATAGCCACGGGTGAGAAAGACTTTGACGATCCGCAGAACCAGCAACACCGCCCACGTCGGTTAACGCCTCGTGAATGTGCGCGCTTAATGGGCTTTGAAGCACCAGGAGAAGCGAAATTTCGCATTCCGGTTTCGGACACTCAGGCCTATCGCCAGTTCGGTAACTCGGTGGTCGTGCCGGTCTTTGCCGCGGTGGCAAAACTGCTTGAGCCAAAAATCAAACAGGCAGTGGCGTTGCGTCAGCAGGAAGCAAAACATGGCCGACGTTCACGATAAGGCTACACGCAGCAAAAATATGCGCGCAATTGCCACGCGCGATACGGCGATTGAGAAGCGCCTCGCCAGTTTGTTAACCGGGCAGGGACTGGCGTTTCGCGTTCAGGACGCCAGTTTGCCCGGACGCCCGGATTTTGTTCTTGATGAATATCGCTGCGTGATATTTACCCACGGCTGCTTCTGGCACCATCATCACTGCTATCTGTTTAAAGTGCCTGCGACTCGAACCGAGTTCTGGCTGGAGAAGATAGGTAAAAATGTTGAGCGCGATCGCCGCGATATCAGTCGCTTGCAGGAGCTTGGCTGGCGCGTACTGATTGTCTGGGAGTGTGCGTTACGTGGGCGCGAGAAGCTGACGGATGAAGCGCTTAGCGAGCGTCTGGAAGAGTGGATCTGCGGCGAAGGTGCCAGCGCGCAGATCGACACGCAGGGGATTCATTTACTCGCTTGATGCGTCCTGAATAACTGGCGCAACTACGGGTTTTGCCGGGAAGAGATATTTTCCCAACGTGACCAGTACCACCGCGAAGACAATCACGCCGAGCGCCAGCCATTCAATCTTAGACAGCGTCTCTCCGCCCAGTCCCGTACCCAGCAAGACCGCGACCACCGGGTTAACGTAGGCGTAGCTGGTGGCGAGAGCCGGACTGACGTTGCGGATTAAATACATATAAGCGTTAATGGCGATAATCGAACCAAACAGCGCCAGATAGCCGACCGCAAGGAAGCCTGAAAGGGAAGGGAGCGCCGTCAGTTTTTCACCCGCAATCGTCGACGCGATCATTAACACCACGCCTGCCGCCAGCATCTCAATCGCACCCGCCATCATTCCTACTGGCAAGGTAATGCGCGAACCGTAAACCGAGCCAAACGCCCAGCTAATCGAGCCGATTAAAATCAGAATCGCGCCCCACGGATTGCCGCTTAAATTGCCCCCGCTATTGAGCATGATGATTCCGGCAAGCCCAATGGCGATACCCATCCATTCCAGTTTGCGCGTTTTAATGCCAAACAGGCGGCTGAAGCACAGGGTAAAGAGGGGGACGGTTGCAACCACTACGGCGGCGATGCCGGAAGGAATATTTTGATGTTCAGCAACCGTTACCATGCCATTACCGACAGCCAGCAATAACAGGCCAATCAGCGCGGCATTGAGCAGCGGACGTAGCGGGGGAAGTTTGTGTCCGCGCAGTAGCAAAAATGCCATCAATAAAATACCGGCTGCCAGGAATCGAACGCCCGCCATCATTAACGGAGGCCAGCTTTCCACGCCAATCCGAATGACAAAATAGGTTGAGCCCCAAATGATATACAACGCAAACAGCGCGCCAAAAAGCGGTAACAACTGGCGGAAACGCATAATCCCTCACGGTGAAAATAAAAAGGTGGTTCATAGTAAACGTGAAAATCATTCTGCTGGCGAGAGATATAATTGCACTTGATTGTTAAAAAAATGTTGACCTATGAAGCAAGTATCAGAGCTGCCGTTTTTGCTTCATACTTACTCCCTTCAACAATAAAAATGAGAGGGAATGCTTTTGGCCGGGAGTAGTTTACTGACGTTGCTCGATGATATCGCCACACTGCTGGACGATATCTCCGTGATGGGCAAACTGGCGGCGAAGAAAACCGCCGGTGTACTAGGGGATGATTTATCGCTCAATGCACAACAAGTTTCAGGTGTGCGTGCCAACCGGGAACTTCCCGTGGTCTGGGGGGTGGCGAAAGGATCGCTGATCAATAAAGTGATTCTGGTGCCGCTGGCGCTGATCATCAGTGCATTTATCCCGTGGGCGATTACGCCTTTGTTGATGATTGGCGGCGCGTTTCTCTGCTTTGAAGGGGTAGAGAAAGTGCTGCATATGCTGGAGGCGCGTAAACACAAAGAAGATCCGGCGCAGAGTCAGCAGCGTCTGGAGAAGCTGGCGGCGCAGGATCCGCTGAAGTTTGAAAAGGACAAAATAAAAGGGGCGATTCGTACTGATTTTATTTTGTCTGCGGAAATCGTCGCCATCACGCTGGGGATTGTGGCAGAAGCGCCGTTGCTTAATCAGGTGCTGGTGCTTTCAGGCATCGCACTGGTAGTGACCGTGGGCGTCTATGGGCTGGTAGGGGTTATTGTTAAGATTGATGACCTGGGGTATTGGCTGGCGGAAAAATCCAGCGCGCTGATGCAGGCATTGGGTAAAGGGTTATTGATTATCGCGCCCTGGCTGATGAAAGCGTTATCGATTGTCGGCACGTTGGCGATGTTCCTCGTCGGTGGCGGGATTGTGGTTCATGGTATTGCGCCGCTGCATCACGCCATTGAACATTTCGCCGGGCAGCAAAGTGCAGTGGTGGCGATGATATTACCGACTGTTTTAAATCTGATACTTGGTTTTATCATCGGCGGCATTGTGGTGCTGGGAGTGAAAGCGGTTGCGAAAATGCGCGGTCAGGCACATTAATACTCGCACTGGCTATTATGCAAAATTCGCCATCTTCAACTAAGGTGAACAAGTTTCACTCGAAAAAAGGAGGCGAGTATGAGCTTTATGATTAGTGAGGAAGTTACGGTTAAAGAGGGCGGCCCGCGGATGATTGTCACCGGCTATTCCAGCGGTATGGTTGAGTGTCGTTGGTATGACGGTTATGGGGTCAAGCGGGAAGCTTTTCATGAAACCGAGCTTGTTCCGGGGGAGGGGAGTCGTCCTGCGGAAGAAGTTTGAAAGAGTATCATTAACATCAGGCCGGATCACATCCGGCCTGATATGCCAATGCCTGCAATGAATGATTGTCGCGTCTTGTTATGTCACCATTATAAAATTATGACTGTTTTGCGGTACGCTATCGCCAGGTTATGCCAGAATCATAAAAAAGCAGGTTGGGAGTCGTCAGGGTGCAGCACGAGACAAAAATGGAAAACCAGAGCTGGTTGAAAAAACTTGCGCGCCGCCTGGGGCCTGGTCATGTCGTTAATCTCTGCTTTATCGTAGTGCTGCTTTTTTCCACCTTGCTCACCTGGCGTGAAGTGGTGGTTCTGGAAGATGCCTATATCTCCAGCCAGCGTAATCATCTGGAAAACGTAGCTAACGCGCTCGATAAGCATCTGCAGTATAACGTCGACAAACTGATCTTTTTGCGTAATGGCATGCGCGAAGCTCTCGTAGCGCCACTGGATTTTACCTCTTTGCGTAATGCCGTAACGGAGTTCGAACAGCGTCGCGACGATCACGCCTGGCAAATCGAACTCAACCGACGACGCACCCTGCCAGTCAATGGCGTTTCGGATGCATTAGTCAGCGAGGGAAATCTCCTGTCTCGCGAAAATGAAAGCCTCGACAATGAAGTTACTGCTGCGTTGGAGGTTGGTTACTTGCTACGACTGGCGCACAATTCCTCGTCGATGGTCGAACAAGCTATGTATGTCTCGCGTGCCGGATTTTACGTTTCGACGCAGCCGACCTTGTTTACGCGCAATGTACCAACGCGTTATTACGGCTATGTCACCCAACCCTGGTTTATCGGTCATTCTCAACGAGAAAATCGTCAACGCGCGGTACGTTGGTTCACCTCGCAGTCAGAACACGCCAGCAATACTGAACCTCAGGTTACCGTCAGTGTTCCGGTAGACAGTAATAACTACTGGTATGGCGTGCTGGGGATGAATATTCCTGTACGTACCATGCAACAATTTCTACAAAACGCCATCGATAAAAACCTCGACGGTGAGTATCAGCTCTATGACAGTAAGCTGAGATTATTGACCTCTTCGAATCCTGACCATTCAACAGGGAATATTTTTGATCCTCGTGAACTCGCCTTACTGGCGCAGGCAATGGAACATGACACGCGGGGCGGCATTCGTATGAACAGTCGCTATGTTAGCTGGGAACGGCTGGATCACTTTGACGGTGTGCTGGTGCGCGTCCATACGCTAAGCGAAGGGGTGCGCGGCGATTTCGGCAGCATCAGCATTGCATTAACCCTGCTGTGGGCGCTCTTTACCTCCATGTTACTCATCTCCTGGTATGTGATTCGCCGGATGGTCAGCAACATGTATGTTCTGCAAAGCTCGTTGCAGTGGCAGGCGTGGCACGACACCTTAACCCATTTATATAACCGTGGCGCCCTGTTCGAAAAAGCCCGTCAGCTCGCTAAATTGTGTCAGACACACCAACATCCTTTTTCTGTCATTCAGGTCGACCTTGACCATTTTAAAGCGATTAATGACCGCTTTGGTCATCAGGCGGGCGACCGTGTGCTTTCTCATGCTGCCGGGTTAATTAGCAGTTCCTTGCGTGCTCTGGATGTTGCCGGGCGGGTCGGTGGCGAGGAATTTTGTGTGATTCTGCCAGGGGCGAATCTGGCGCAGGCCGCGGAAGTTGCAGAACATATTCGCCTGAAGTTAAATGAAAAAGAGATGTTGATCGCCAAGAGTACGACGATACGCATTAGTGCCTCGCTGGGGGTAAGCAGCAGCGAGGAAACAGGTGATTATGATTTTGAACAACTCCAGTCACTGGCTGACCGTCGGCTTTATCTCGCTAAACAGGCAGGGCGCAATCGGGTGTTCGCGAGCGACAACGCTTAATGGGCAGAGAGAAAATGGTCCAGGCCTTCACGCCAGCCTTCCGGTCCTTCTCGCTGCGTTCGCCAGACGCGGGCCGGATCCTCATGATGCAGATGCACCCCTTGACGATTTAGCCCTTTCACAATCACCGCGTAATCCATTACCTTCAGTAAGGGCGCATCGTTTGGCCCATCGCCCAGGCCAAGTGTGGTTGGGCGTTTGCCTGACAATTGTTGATAAGTCGCGATAATCCAGTTGGCAGCCTGATCTTTTCCGGCAGAGGCATCCAGGACGTGCCAGAAGCGCGCACCCTGCATAAACTGCAAGCCCAGCTCGTTCAGACGGGTGGTAAATTGCGCCATCCGCTCGTCACTGTCGCGCCAGATAAGCGTTACAGATGCCTCATGTAACTGCGTCAGTGCCGCCTGGCTACGGCTTAATCCCGTCCATTCGGCGATGGTTTCATCGTCGACATCATCAAAAGTTGTGAATTTAAAATGCTCTTTCTCACGCAGCGTATTTAATACCTGGCTGATTTCGCCATGGGTAATACCTGAGATGATGCGTGGAAAACCGTCTATATCCTGCCATTGCTCAGCTAGCTGGATCACTGCGCCATTTTCGGCAATCAGCGGTAAACCTTGTAGCCCCAACGTTTTTTGCAAGTACAGCATTTCCGCCGAGGTCTTACTGCTACAGAGAATGACGGGAACATTCGCTTCGCGTAAACGGCTGAGCCAGGGGGCAGCTGGTTGCCAGTCATAACTATGACTGTCCAGCAGGGTGCCATCAAGATCGCTAAAAACCAGTAGTGGTTGTTGAATTGAAAGCATGGTTGCGCAGTACTCCCCTTACCAGGATGATTCTCAAAACAGCACAAATTATCAAAGATGATTTTTTCGGGAGCGATCCCGTTGACGCCAGAGCCACCAAGGGGTGACGCGCGTCACATTTCTATTCATAAGTAGCGTTAATCATTCATATCACGAATATTTTC
Source organism: Escherichia sp. KS167_9B (assembly GCF_030295215.1). NCBI lineage: Bacteria > Pseudomonadati > Pseudomonadota > Gammaproteobacteria > Enterobacterales > Enterobacteriaceae > Escherichia > Escherichia sp. KS167_9B. Next base: position 2,376,247 of record NZ_AP025754.1, on the reverse strand, counting down.
TTGTCAGCGAAAAAAATTGCGGATAAGGTGATGAACACATCAGATTTCCTGGTGTAACGAATTTTTTAAGTGCTTCTTGCTTAAGCAAGTTTAATCCCGACCCCCTCAGGGTCGGGATTTTTTTATTGTGCATTCAACGATTCACTTCAGAGACGCTGAAGTCATGAATATCCAGTTCGAAGGCATCCGCCAATTCACGCCATGTATGATATTCACGTCCATCGACACTAACGTGTTCAGGATCGTGCAGGCTGCGATGAACTTCGCTTTCGCTAATTTCATTGATCGCCGCCAGCAGGGCATCGACATCGACACTGACCTCACGTTTTGCGGTATCGCTGTACTCTTTTGCGGTTTTCATCATCTTTCCTCGCAACCGTTACTCTGTTGTTGCCGCCAGTCGTTAAGTCCGCCTGGCATCTCTTAAGTATAGACCGTCGAGAAAATCAGCACTCGCGCGCGCCTGGCGCTGCCAGAAAAACGAATTTGTTCTACACTGGCACAAAGCCACAGGAGGAAAACGATGAAGGTGAATGATCGGGTAACAGTCAAAACGGATGGCGGTCCGCGTCGTCCTGGCGTGGTACTGGCAGTTGAGGAGTTTAGTGAAGGCACAATGTACCTGGTTTCGCTGGAAGACTACCCGCTCGGCATCTGGTTCTTTAATGAAGCAGGGCATCAGGACGGTATCTTTGTGGAGAAAGCAGAGTAATCTAATTCAGCCTGACTGGTGGGAAACCACCAGTCAGAATGTGTTAGCGCATGTTGACAAAAATACCATTAGTCACATTATCCGTCAGTCGGACGACATGGTAGATAACCTGTTTATTATGCGTTTTGATCTTACGTTTAATATTACCTTTATGCGATGAAACGGTCTTGGCTTTGATATTCATTTGGTCGGAGATTTGAATGGTTCCCTGACCTGCCATCCACATTCGCAACATACTCGATTCGGTTCGGCTCAATGATAACGTCGGCATATTTAAAAACGAGGTTATCGTTGTCTCTTTTTTCAGAATATCGCCAAGGATATCGTCGAGAGATTCCGGTTTAATCGATTTAGAACTGATCAATAAATTTTTTCTGACCAATAGATATTCATCAAAATGAACATTGGCAATTGCCATAAAAACGATAAATAACGTATTGGGATGTTGATTAATGATGAGCTTGATACGCTGACTGTTAGAAGCATCGTGGATGAAACAGTCCTCATTAATAAACACCACTGAAGGGCGCTGTGAATCACAAGCTATGGCAAGGTCATCAACGGTTTCAATGTCGTTGATTTCTCTTTTTTTAACCCCTCTGCTCAACAGATACCCGGTTAAACCTAGTCGGGTGTAACTACATAAATCCATAATAATCGTTGACATGGCATACCCTCACTCAATGCGTAACGATAATTCCCCTTACCTGAATATTTCATCATGACTAAACGGAACAACATGGGTCACCTAATGCGCCACTCTCGCGATTTTTCAGGCGGACTTACTATCCCGTAAAGTGTTGTATAATTTGCCTGGAATTGTCTTAAAGTAAAGTAAATGTTGCGATATGTGAGTGAGGTTAAAACAAATATTTCGCCACAGGAGTATCCTGGAAGATGTTCGTGGGTATTATTTTTCAGATAATCCTTAGGATAACAAGATAAACATTAGGGAATCATATTACAGGTAATTCGCTGATAATATCTGCCAGCAAATTAAAAATTTCACTGAATAAATGTTCGCAAAAAGGCGCAATTAACGGCATTAATGCCGCCATTAATGAGATACCGACAGTCAGAGTTAATGGAAATCCAATAACAAAAATGGATAATTGCGGGGCCATACGATTCAGTAAACCTAATGCCAGATTCAGTGTCAGCAGCAGAGTAATGAGCGGTAACGCCAGCATCAGTCCATTGAGGAAAATCAAACTCCCTGCTTTGGTGAGTGCCAGAAACGCATTGCTATTCAGCGGCTCGCCACCAATAGGCAGGGTGTGAAAGGTATCCACCAGCAGTGAAATCAGCCATAAATGACCGTTAAATGTCAGGAACAGCAGTAACGCCAGCATATCCATGATGCGTGCTAAAACGGGCATATTGAGATGGCTGCCCGGATCGACAAACGTCGCAAATGACAGCCCCATTTGCAGACCGATAATTTCGCCAGCCGTTCGTACAGCGGCAAAGGCAAACTGCATGGTAAAACCAAGCGCAATGCCGATCAGGATCTGCTGCACGGCCAGCCACAGAGCAAAGAATGAAAAAACAGGAACATCGTTGGCAGGTAATGATGGGGCAATGGCGAACGTGATCATCATTGCCAGACCCAGTTTTACCCGTTTCGGCACGCTGCGTTCGCTCAGAATTGGCGCGGTAGAAATGAGCGCCAGCACGCGCAGTAACGGCCAGAAGTACAGACTTAGCCAGGAAAGCCATTGATCGCTTGTCACCTGCAACATTGTACGGGCTACCCGATGATATACGGCAGGTTAGTGAACAAGGTACGGACGTAATCCAGCAACAGATTGAGCATCCACGGTCCGGCAATAATAATGGCGATAAATACGGCGATGATTTTCGGAATAAACGACAGCGTCATTTCATTAATCTGCGTGGCGGCCTGCAAAATACTGATGATAAGGCCCGTGACCAACGCCACCAGCAACAGCGGGGCAGCCAGCGCCAGCGCAACTTTCATCGCTTCAGTCCCCATCATCATGACCGATTCAGGTGTCATTTTGCCTCTCTAGCTGTAAAAGCTCTGCGCCAGCGAACCGACCAGCAATTGCCAGCCATCCACCAGTACAAACAGCATCAGTTTAAAGGGCAGAGCAATGGTGGCCGGGGGCACCATCATCATCCCCAATGCCATCAGTACGCTGGCAATCACGAGGTCGATAATCAAAAAAGGAATGAAAATCGTGAAGCCTATCTGAAATGCGGTTTTCAGCTCGCTGGTCACGTAGGCCGGGAGCAAAATGCGCATTGGCACGGCTTCAGGTCCCTGCAACGGGCCGGTATTCGCCAGTCTGGCAAACAACCCTAAATCAGCCTCGCGGGTCTGACGCAGCATAAACTCACGCAGCGGCTGCGCCCCTTTTTCCAGCGCCTCCTGCATTGAGATTTTCTCTTCGCTGAACGGCTGGTACGCATCGACATAAATTTTGTCGATCACCGGCGACATTATAAAAAAGGTCAAAAACAGTGCCAGCCCCAGCAATACCTGGTTGGGTGGTGCGGAGGGCGTGCCCAGCGCGTTTCGCAATAATCCAAAAACAATGATGATACGGGTGAAACTGGTCATCATCAGTAAAATCGCTGGAATAAACGTCAACGAGGTGATGAACACCAGCGTCTGCACCGGGAGGGACCAGCTTTGTCCACCGCCAGGCAGCGGCTGACTGGTGATACCCGGCAGTTGTGCGAAGGCGAGGGGGGGAACCAGCCAGAGAAGAACAGGTGCGACAGACAACAAACGACGCATCAGGATCTCCCGCTACGCTTAAGCAAGTTTTTCATGACCGACTGAAAATCGGTCTGCGGTATCTCTTCCGTTGGCGCAGAAGAGGGAAGTTTATGCAGCAGATTGATTTGCCCTGCGGTAACGCCGAGCACCAGGCGTGCATCTTCCACATCGACTACCACGACCCTTTCACGCGCGCCCAGCGAAGCACTGGCGCTAATTTTCAGACCGTTAACGCCAGTTCGTTTGGGGGCAAATCCCAGCCGTTTTACCAGCCAGGCAGCAGCGAGGATCAGGGCAATAATGGCGATCAGTGCGCCGCTCACCTGCAGCAGCGGCGCAGCAGAAACCGGCGCGGACGGTTGCACAGTAGCGTGGTTATTCATCGCTAACGGCTCAGGCGGCGCATTCGCTCAGACGGAGTAATGATATCGGTGATCCGCACGCCATATTTATCGGCAACGACCACCACTTCGCCCTGAGCGATTAAATAACCGTTGATCAGAATATCCAGCGGTTCGCCTGCCAGGCCGTCCAGCGCTACGACTGACCCTTGTGTCAGGCGCAACAGCTCTTTGATGGTCATCCGCGTGCGGCCCAGTTCGACGGTCAGCTTAACCGGAATATCCATAATCAGGTCGATATCCTGCAACGTTCCGCTGACATCACCGCCGCCAAATTGCTGGAATACCGCGTCTGCAGCGCTTTTACTGCTGGTTGATTTTTGTTCGCTCAACGCTTCAGCCCACAGATCGTCCATTGCGCCGTTGTTATCATCGGCCGGATTATTCAAGTCACTCATTTGGGCTGTTCCTCGTTCAGAGAATTCAAAATCGGGTTAATCAAATGTTCAATCCGTAACGCATACTGGCCGTTGAGGGTGCCGTACTGGCTGGTCAGCACCGGAACGCCGTCAACATGGGCGATGATGCGATCGGGTTTTTCTATCGGCAGGACGTCGCCGGGTTTCAGTTTTAAAATCTGCGACAGACGCAGCGATATATCGGCAAAGTTAGCGACCAGCTCCAGCTGTGAGTGCTGCACCTGACGCACCAGGTTATCGCGCCAGTTCTGATCTTCATTTCGTGAGTTTTCCAGCGGCGGGTTAACCAACAATTCCCGTAGCGGCTCGATCATGCTGAATGGCAGGCAGATATTAAATTCGCCGGTCAGGTTGCCAATCTCCACATGGAACGGTGTGTTAACCACGATGTCGTTCGGCGAGGTGGTGATATTGGTAAATTTCACCTGCATTTCCGAACGCACGTACTCGACATCCAGCGGATTAATTGCCTTCCAGGCGTCGCTATAGCCTTCCAGCGCCAGCTTCAACATACGGTTGATGACGCGCTGTTCAGTATGGGTAAACTCGCGACCTTCCACTTTGGTTGGGAAGCGTCCATCGCCGCCAAACAGGTTATCCACGGCGATAAACACCAGACTCGGCGAGAACACCACCAGCCCTGTGCCGCGTAGCGGTTTCAGGTGGATTAGGTTCAGGTTGGTCGGCACCGGCAGGTTGCGGGCAAATTCATGGTACGGCTGAATGCGGATGGCCCCGACGGTAATGTCCGGACTACGGCGCAATAGGTTGAACAGCCCCATACGGAAATGGCGGGCAAAACGCTCATTAATGATTTCCAGCGCCTGCAAACGTTCGCGTACAACCCGTCGTTGGGTATTCGGATCGTACGGACGAATGTCACTATCGCCGCTAACACTGGCCGTCGGTTCGTCTTTGACTTCGCTGTCACCATTCAACAGCGCATCAATTTCAGCTTGAGAAAGAATACTATCGCCCATGTCGTTATCGCAGAATAAAAGCGGTATACAGCACGTCGGTGACATCCTGTTTCGGTTGCCCGGCAACAAGCGGGGTGGAAAGTGTGGCTTTAATCTCAGCAATCAGGCTTTTCTTGCCTTCTTCTGTCGCCAGTACGGCAGCATCCTGACGCGAAAACAGTAACAGCAAGCGGCTACGGACTTCCGGCAAATACTCACTTAGCCGCGAGCGGGTAGCTTCATCTTTTAGCCGCAGAGTTATGCCGATATAAAGCACGCGATCCGCATCACCCAAATTGACCGTAAAGGTATCCAGTGCATAGAAGACCGGGGAGGGCACGACGCGTTGCTGCGCTTTGTCGTCAGCAGCAACCTGATGCGAATGCCAGTAGCTGTAACCTGCGCTGGCACAGGCCGCGAGGGTAATGAATACCAGAATCGGGATCCAAAGCGATCGCTTGCTTTTCTTGCTTATCGCGTAATCAGTCATGTGTTGCGGTCTTCCTGTGTCGCTACTGCTTATCGGCTAATTATCCTGCGTCTTGAACGCAACAAAGCGGGGAAAAGACGCGGATTACGGTGCTACCTCTGACGTTAGGCGAAAATATCAACGCCGCTGTTGCCTGTTACGCGCCCTTGTAAAGAGACGGGAACGGGTAGCGCATCGTCGTCTTCACCCGCCAGAGGTTCATGATTTGCTGTGCGCTGGCTTTGCTGTTGCTGTGAAGCGGCCTGTTGCTGACCACTAAAGCTTTCGCCACTGATGTTGCTTTGCCCTAACTGAATGCCACTTTCTGCCAGCTGCGTACGCAGTACCGGTAGCGCAGCTTCCAGCGCGGCGCGTACGTGCTGATGCGGTGACACCATCTGGATTTGCGCCTGGCTATCATCCACTTTGAGGGAGATTTGTACTTCACCTAAATCCTGCGGGTGCAGACGCAACTCTGCACTTTGTTGCCCCTGGCGGGTAAACAGCGAAATATGCTGGCTTAATGATTGTTGCCATTCGTGAGAACCCAGCGGCGCACTCAAAACAGGTGCTGCGACGGTGGGCAGCGGCTGTGTCTGGTGCGGAGTGATGAGCGGGCTGACGGCAGCGGTCACCGGCGAAGGTGTGCTGATGACTTCCGCTTTACTCTGGGCTTCTGCTACCAGCGGTGTTACTGGCTGAGCTTGCGCGTCGGGGGCGTCATCAGGCTGTGCGGTTGTGAATTGCGCAGTAGTCAGTTTTGTGTAGAGAGTTGGTTTCTCTGTCGGTAACACGGTTGACGGCGCATCAGCCACTTTGGGCGTATTGTCAAAACCCGGCAACATCGCAAAAAGGGCGCTCAGGCTTGCGGTGACGTCTTCATTAAGCTCATCCGCTTTTTCGTCTTTTGTCGTATTTTTGTCAGCCACCGCAGCCAACGTCATCGTCTGAGCGGTGTTTAACGGTGTTGATGTGGATTGTTCGTCGTTGATGACAGGCGGTATTCCATCCTCAGGGATCAGTAAATCCGCTTGTTGCACATCGGAAAGAATATCGCTAACCAGCGGCTCGCCTTTTGTTGTGGGCTTCTCTGTTGCCACCAGCAACTGGGGGGCCGCTTTGTCGGTTGTTGTTTCACCTGCTAATGCTCCGCTCAACAATGCGAGAAAATCTTGTGTAACATCGCTGGCTTTACCGCCGGGCAATATGGCGGTGTCAACGTCAGCGGTAATCACGGGCGCTAAGCGAATCATTCGGGTTTCCTCATGGTGGCACGTTGGGCGAACTCATCCATCTTTTTCTGATCGAGACGGTTTTCTGCAAGCAGTGCCGCCGTGGATTGCCGTTCCTGCAGTGTCTGCCAGGCTTGCAAACGTTGTTTCTTTTCTCGCCAGCTGTTCAGGGCAATGTCAACTTTCTGCGTCCACTGATTAAGTTGCTGGCGATGCTGAGTAATGGCTTTTTCCAGCGTCTGGATAAACTGCTGATAGTTGATCCAGCGGTTACTGGTCATCCCGGCACTCATATCGCTGTTGAGGTTATTGCGATATTCATTCTGATAATCGATCAGCATTTTGAGTTGTTCCTCTGCCTGCTGGCATCCGCGACGCATTTCACCCAGCAGGCGCGCGGCATCTTCTACCTCTTTTTCTGCCAGATCTTTCAGGGTCGCCAGCGCGCCATGTTCTGCCATCTGCCGTTATCTCCTGCGTTTTCACACTGTCGGGAATATGCGCTCCAGCCCCTGGAGAGACTCTTCCCAGTCCGCGCGTTCAAAAATGCCTTGTTGCAAATAGCCCTCCAGCTGCGGCCACAGAGCGATGGCTTTATCGAGCATTGGATCGCTGCCTTTGGCATACGCGCCGACGCTAACCAGATCGCGGTTACGCTGAAAACTCGACAACAGCTGTTTGAAGGTGCGCACTCGCGCGTAATGTTGCTCGCTGATCAACGCCGTCATTGCACGGCTGATCGACGCTTCAATATCAATCGCCGGATAGTGTCCGGCTTCCGCCAGACGACGAGAAAGAACAATGTGACCGTCGAGGATCGCCCGTGCGGAGTCGGCAATCGGGTCCTGCTGGTCATCGCCTTCGGTGAGCACGGTATAAAACGCCGTAATTGAGCCGCCGCCGCTGATACCGTTACCGGCACGCTCGACCAGCGCCGGTAATTTGGCGAATACCGACGGTGGATAACCTTTGGTGGCAGGCGGTTCGCCAATTGCCAGCGCAATCTCACGTTGGGCCATCGCGTAGCGGGTGAGGGAGTCCATAATCAGTAACACATGCTGACCACGATCGCGAAAATCTTCGGCAATGCGCGTGGCATAGGCGGCACCTTGCATTCGCAGGAGCGGAGACACATCCGCTGGAGCGGCAATTACCACGGAGCGTGCACGCCCTTCGGCACCGAGGATATTCTCAATAAAATCTTTTACTTCGCGCCCACGTTCACCAATCAAACCCACGACAATGACATCGGCGCGGGTGTAACGTGCCATCATCCCCAGCAGCACACTTTTACCGACACCAGAACCAGCAAATAGCCCCATACGCTGCCCGCGCCCAACGGTAAGCAGGGCATTGATTGGGCGCACGCCCGTGTCCAGCACATGCTCAATTGGGGTACGTTGCAACGGGTTAAAAGGCGGGGTGATCAGCGCACCTGTTTCGGTCGTATCGGGGGAGGGAAGGCCATCAAGCGGTTTACCGCTGCCATCCAGAACGCGACCTAATAACGCCGGACCGAGTGGCAACTGCTTGCCGCTTTGCAGCCCTTCAGCCGAAATGTGTTTGGCATAAACGCGCGCGCCGGGCAGGACACCTTCCACTTCTTCCAGCGGCATTAAAAACAGCCGTTGACCGTTAAAGCCAACCACTTCGCTTTCTACTTCATGCGTTTCCGACCCGTTCTGGCGCTCAATCACACAGGTTGCGCCGAGCGGCAATTGTAATCCGGTAGCCTCGAGCACCAGCCCGGTGGCGCGGGTTAATCGCCCGTAGCGACGTACCGCAGGCAACTGCGCCATTTTGGCTTCGAAGTTATCCAGCGTGGTTAGCCAGCGAGTCAGGCGCGTGGTCATTACACCACTCCTGGTGCTGCCAGACGGCAGAGTTCTTGCCAGCGAGTAGCGACGCTGGCATCGAGATCGCCTTCATCGGCGGAGACTTTGCAGCCGCCTGGATGGAGCGTGGGATCGCCCCGCAAGCGCCAGCCATGCAAACTTAAGGTTGCGCCCAGCATATCATCAACACGTTGCAGATCATCCGGGTGCACGCGCAGTTGCGGTTTGCCACTGAATAACGGTTCTTGCTGCAATAACTGTTGGATCTGTTTGATCAGCGCCGAGTTGTCCACCGTTGGCGTTTGACCGATGACCTGGCGCGCCGCCTCCAGCGCCATCTGCATCAGGCGCGAAGCAATCACACTATCAAGTGCATCAAGGGTAGTTTGAAATTCGCTGACCAGTTGCTGCATCCGGGCATGAATTGGCGCTTGCTGGGATTTTGCCTGTGCCAGCCCTTGTTCCAGCCCCTGGGCCAGACCTTCCTGATAGCCCTGTTCGTGACCTTGCTGACGGCCTTCAGTAATCCCCGCTTGATAACCTTGCTCATGGGCCTGCATTTGCAGTTGTGCCAGTTGCTGCTCAAGGCTGGGTTCAGTCTCTTCAATGATGGTTTCTTCTGGCTCGGCCATTGGCACAAACTCTGCCTGTGGTGGCGCGAGATCGTCTGGCGTCCAGGTTTTCCACGGCAAATTATCAGACATAGGTATCCTCGCCGCTACCAATCACCATCTCGCCAGTTTCGGCAAGGCGGCGCACAATCAGCAGAATCGCTTTCTGTTCGTTTTCCACCTGCGACAGACGCACCGGACCACGGTTGGCGAGATCGTCGCGCAGAATATCGGCGGCACGCTGCGACATATTGCGCAGGAACTTCTCGCGCAGTGGTTGCTCGGCCCCTTTCAGCGCGATCAACAGCGATTCGGAATCTACTTCCTGCAACAGACGCTGGATGCTGCGATCGTCGACATCCACCAGATTTTCGAACAGGAACATCTCGTCGATAATTTTTTGTGCCAGCTCGCCGTCGAATTCACGCACGGCGGTAATAACGGCTTCTTCCTGCTGCGTTTTCATCAGGTTGATAATTTCGGCTGCCGTTCTCACGCCGCCCATTTTGCTGCGCTTGAGATTCTGACCGTCGAGCAAGCCATTCAGTACTTCGGTCAGTTCCGCCAGCGCGGCTGGCTGCACGCCGCCAAAGGTGGCGATACGCAACATCACATCGTGGCGCAGACGCTCATCGAACAACGCCAGAATATCGGCGGCCTGGGCGCGTTTCAGATGCACCAGGATAGTGGCGATAATCTGCGGATGTTCGTCACGAATCAGATCGGCGGCGCTCTGCGGCTCCATAAAGTTGAGCGTTTCAATACCGCTGGCGGTATCGCGGGTTTCGAGAATATCTTCCAGCAGGCTGGCGGCACGTTCTTCACCGAGGGCTTTGACCAGCACCGAACGCAGATAATCGTTGGCGTTGATATTCAGTGCGGCAAACTGTTCAGCTTCTTGCTCAAACTCCGCCAGCACATCGGTTAGCTGCTTGTTGGAGATCTGCGTGACGTTCGCCATTGCTGCACTCAGGGTTTGCACTTCGCGCTGGGAGAGGTGCTTGAACACCTCTGCCGCCCGGTCTTCGCCAATGGTCATCAGCAGGATGACGCTTTTATCGGTGCCTGTCAGGTTACTCATGATCGTTATTTATCCACTGGCGAATGACCAGCGCCACCACGCGCGGATCGTTATCAGACATTTCACGGATACGCTGGCTCATGACCTCTGCCCCCAGACGTTGGTTCGCGCGTCGTTGTTGGAGTTGTTCATCTTTGCTCAGGCGGACTTCCACCGCATCTTCCACTTCCTCGCGGGCCTGCGCCTGTTGCTGCACAGCTTTCATCGCCTCAGCGCGACGAGTTAGCTGTGGACGTACCGCTTTACGCCACAGTAGCCACGCCACCAGCAGTACCAGCAACCAGCGTCCGGCGCTCAGCAACTGATCGATAAATACCTGTTGTTGCCAGAACGGCAGTTCTCCACCGCTTTCGTCGCTGCTATTGAACGGCGAGTTAACGACATTGAGCGAGTCACCGCGTTTTTCAGAAAAGCCCATCGCCTCGCGAGTCAGATCTTCAATTTGCTTCATCTGTTCGTTGCTGAGAGGCAACGGTTTGCCATCTGGCAAGGTTTTGTAATTCACCACTACCGCGACTGACAGACGTTGCACATCGCCCACGTTCATTTTGGTATGACGAATGGTGCGATCGACCTCGTAGTTACTGGTTTCATTACGCTGTGTGCTACGCGGCCCACTATTGCTGGTGGTGCTTGCCTGCTGCTGGCGATTATTTTGATTTGCCGGAGGCGTGCTGATCGGTGCGTTATTTGCGGGTGCTGGTTGATTCGACAACGCACCCGGTACGCCGCCTGGATAACCGGAACCGCTTTGCTCGCTCTCATTAAGCTGGCGTGAGCGGAGCGCCGCCTGAGATTTATCACCGTTAGGGCGATACTGCTCTTCGGTTTGCTCCTTACTGGCGAAGTCCAGTTGCGCCGTAACCTGGGCGTGAATATTGCCGTTGCCGACAATAGGCGACAGGATCGCTTCAATACGCCGCTGAATTCGGCCTTCGACATCACTGGCATATTTCAACTGAGCATCATTAAGATCGCGCCCGCTGGTGTTGGACTGGGTTAACAGATGTCCGCCCTGATCCACCAACGTGACGTTCCCCGGAGGCAGACCAGCCACCGCGCTGGAAACCAGATGCACAATGGCGCTAATTTGCCCTTCATCGAGTGCGCGGCCGGGTAACAGATTTACCGTCACCGATGCAGAAGGGGATTTTTGCTCACGGACAAATAAAGAGGGTTTCGGCAATGCCAAATGGACACGCGCCCCTTTTACCGGGCCGATAGTTTCGATGGTACGAGAAAGCTCGCCTTCCAGCGCCCGCTGATAATTCACCTGTTCGCTGAACTGGCTAATGCCAAACTTTTCCTGATCGAGCAGTTCGAAACCGACCGCGCCGCCTTTGGGCAAACCTTGTTGCGCCAGGCGCAGACGCAGTTCGTGAACTTTTTCTGCCGGAACTTCAATCGCGCCGCTGGCTTCGCTAAAGCGGTAAGGAATATTCATTTGCGTCAGTTGGCTGACGATTGCGCCACCATCCTGATCGGACAGATTGCTGAATAATGTGCGGTAGTCGGGGGCTTTCGCCCACAGGATCAGTGCGACCATGACCGCCACTGCCGCGGAACCGGCAACAATCAATGGAATTTTCGGATTCGCACGCAGGCGATTAAGCCACTCAAGAGATTTTGTCTGGGCTGCAGTCGCATTCATCGCGCACCTCGTGGCTGATTATGGACGGCGTTATTGGCAAAGTGGAACAAGACTCACTCCCGGGTCAGCAAACTCGAAAAATTGACGCTCCCATTATTTGTGCTTTCGTTTTTTTCTATCCGCCAATAAACCCGTTTTTTTGTTGCTATTTAGCGCCTTTGTCTTATTGACTTACTGGTAGGCTTTGCTACCAGAAATTATCCGGGAGATGAAAATGTCAGCGATACAGGGGATTGAAGGGGTTATCAGTCAGTTACAGGCTACGGCGATGAGTGCGCGTGCGCAGGAATCACTACCGCAACCGACCATTAGTTTTGCCGGGCAGCTGCATGCCGCGCTCGATCGCATAAGCGATACACAAACCGCCGCCCGCACGCAGGCAGAAAAATTCACCCTCGGCGAACCCGGCGTGGCGTTAAACGATGTGATGACCGATATGCAAAAAGCCTCAGTTTCAATGCAAATGGGGATTCAGGTGCGTAATAAGTTGGTGGCGGCGTATCAGGAAGTGATGAGCATGCAGGTGTAAGTTATGTAACCTGTTGTTGATTACATCCGATCTCACCGCGTGGGGCATGGATGGGGCAAACACACTCAATTTCTGGTTTAAAATGGAACCTGATTCTGAAAGTTTTCTGCCATCCACGATCTGTAAACGCGATAACCCCCCTGAACATCAGAGTGTCTCCTTTAACACGCATCACCAGGTCGGTTGTTGTTACAACCACAGACGCAATAGTAACGTTTGGATAATTTAATCTTTGTTGATGTTTTTATTCATATTCCGGGCTAGGGAAATAATCAGGCGTGATTGTGTCACTGGAATACAGATTTCTTGTGGCGTATGTGGAAGGGGCGTCTAGAGACAAGGCGTTTCCGGCTGGTGATAAATAAAGGCGCAGCACGTCGAATGCAAGAATGTGCTGCGTCTGGCTCATGGCAATTCATTATTTTCGCATAGCGTCAATGACAAAAATCGACTGTGTGGATCAAGTTGATAATCAGCAAACGGTTCGCAATCAACGAAACCATGCTTCAAATAAAGTTGATGGCAGGCCGTAAATCCAGCCTGTGTACCCGTTTCTAAGCTCAGGCGATGAAGGCATCTGTCATGGGCGACCTGCAAAATGTGGCGTAAAATCAGACTGGCGACACCCCGACGTAAATAATTTGGCGCGGTACGCATTGATTTCAGTTCGCCATGTTTATCATCCAGCAACTTCAGCGCACCAATTCCTGCGAGTTGTTCGCCTTCCCATACTGACCAGAATGTCACTGTCGGGTTACGTAATTTTTGCACATCTAAAGCATGACTGCTTTCGGGGGGAGACTGCTGCAGCATGCCGGAAATATGGTAAGCCACTAATGCTTGCACTGCTGGATGGGTGAGATCATCTGTTTTAATCGTGAACATGACGATTCCGTATTGGTGTTATTTTTGCAATATGCCAACAGGTAATGAAATCTTTGTCTAATAGAGATTTCTTATGACGCAGTATTGTTGAACAATAATCTCCAGGCTTATCAAACAGGGTGAATTAACGCTGCGCCCTGGTTTTTGACATTACCCACCGCGCGCGATACCGGGTGCCAGGTGAACTGGTTTGCTGACACACATCCCCTGGCTGCGATTTCAGATGCTTCTTTACCACCAATATCTTGCCGCATCCATTCCCGCGCAGCTTCTGGCGACAGTACCAGCGGGCGGCGGTCATGAATATCTACCAGACCCTGGTCTGCTGCTGCAGTGACAATTAAAAATCCTTCGGCTTCGTCACCACGCTCAAACGGTGTGCTACCTATCGCGGCTATAAAAACAGGTTGTCCATCAGCGCGATAGATAAAATAAGGCTGTTTTTTGTCGCCTTCTTTTTTCCACTCAAACCAGCCATCGGCAAAACAGATTGCCCGACCATGTTGCCAGAGCGGTTTAAACATACGACTGGTTGCCGCAGTTTCTACGCGGGCGTTAATCAGCGGCGGTTTATCCCACCATCCGGGAGCATATCCCCAGAAAACCGGATCCAGATGAAGGTGTTCATCACGTTCACTGAGCAGAAGAACTTTGGTTCCCGGCGCGACGTTGTATCTGCCAATGGGTTCGGGATCGTAGGGAATATCGCGTTCAATATCTTCCGCGAGAAGCGCAAGGTAATCTTCACGCGTTTGGGATTGGGCAAAGCGTCCACACATAGCAACCTCCTGAGATCATACTGAAAAGAATAGGAGAGGGGGCGGGTAAAATCTATGTGATACAGAGGTAACGATGTTCCCGCTGTTGGCCACAGCGGGAATGAGGGATTACTTCTGAATTAAATAACGAATGGTCGGCCCGTCTTGCTGAATATCCAGCACCGTATAGCCGTGATTACGCGCATCCAGTGGAATATTATTGATCGACTGCGGACAGTCGCTCACCACTTCCAGGATCTCACCTTTTTTTAATTGCGGCATCGCCTCAAGGGTTGCGACTGCCGGATAAGGGCAGGGTTCACCCACCATATCAAGGCGGTAATCAGGAACGATATTTTTCATGCGATCTCCTTAGCAGTCTGCGGTGCCGCACGGCGGAAGAAGCGTTTTTCCCAGCCGATAATCAACATCAGCGCAGCAAACAGCAGCAAATATGTCACCAGCAGGCCACCCATCGGACCAAAGGTTTTCAGTAGGTTGATTTTGTCCCAGTCGGTGGCCAGCGCCGGAGCGAAATCATCCCAGTAATACGCCAGAATCGTTGAGCCGATCACGTTGCCCAGACCGACCCACCAGTAGTGCACCTGGCCTTCTACCGCGCGGTACATCCAGCCGGTTTCGCAACCGCCTGCCAGCACGATGCCAAAACCAAACAGTAAACCACCGATTACCGCGTTCGGCCCCGCCCACATGATTTTGGGTTCAACGCCTAACTGGACGTAACTGAAGATCCCGATGGCACTTACCGCCATACCGATAATGATTGCTTTCGCCATGTGGGTACGTCCGGTGATCCACATATCGCGGAACGCCGAAGTAAAGCAGATTTGCGCACGTTCAATCAGTAAACCAAAGCCGACGCCAAACAGCATTGCCAGCCCCAGTTTTGGTTGGTTCATCGCCGTCAGCAGCGCCCAGCCCAGCATGCCGAAAAAGACCAGCATCCCGAGACGAAAACGACGCCGCGCCTGATCCGGTTTTTGCGTCAGCGGTGAGGCGGCAGAAACTTTCTGCATTTTCACGGGAATACGGAAGATGGGCAGCAGGGTAAAGCGCGCGCCAAACCATGAACCAATGGCAGTGGCGATGGCAAAGAACCAGGCATGCAGCGAGAACTGAGGAATGCCGGTAAAGAACGCCGCCAGGTTACAGCCCATTGCCAGACGCGCGCCAAAACCGGCGATAATGCCGCCAATGATGGCCTGCATAATGCGGATACGGCTGCGTGGCATGCGTAGTTTGACATTGTTGGCCCACAGCGCTGCAGCAAAGCAGCCGCCAAACATACCGAGGATCATCATGCCGTCGATGCGGGTTAATGGCGATCCTTCCAGATGGATAATTTTAAAATAACCCCACTCTTCAGCATGGACGCCGAACAGCTGCAGGAGCTGACCGCCCCAACGGGTAAATTCACCCGTGACAGCCCAAAAGGTGCCAGTGATGCCAAAGTAGTAAGTGGAGAGAATACCCGCCGCGATGACCGCAGGGATGGGTGCCCAGAATTTAATCAACCAGGCGTGTTTGAATTGCTGCCATGACATGTATGTAGCCTCTGAACTCAGAAGGTTTGAAACAAGAGTCGCGAATCATACATCAAGCAAATTTATTTTCGGGGTAATAATTCACAAAAATAATAGTTAGATCAAATTTCTCTCTGAACCTGGAAAGGCTGGCGACATCAGGGCTTTAATGCCACAATCCTCTTTTCTTCTCATGCAGGACGAATGATGAAAAAACTCGCAATTGCAGGCGCGCTCATGTTGCTGGCGGGCTGTGCCGAAGTCGAAAACTATAACAATGTCGTTAAAACCCCCGCGCCGGACTGGCTGGCGGGCTACTGGCAGACCAAAGGGCCGCAAAGTGCGCTGGTCAGTCCGGAAGCGATAGGCAGCCTGATTGTCACTAAAGAGGGCGATACCCTGGATTGCCGTCAGTGGCAGCGGGTGATTGCTGTGCCGGGTAAGTTGACATTGATGTCTGACGATCTCACTAACGTTACCGTAAAACGTGAGCTGTACGAGGTTGAGCGTGACGGTAACACCATTGAGTACGATGGTATGACGATGGAGCGTGTGGATCGCCCGACGGCAGAGTGTGCCGCCGCGCTGGATAAAGCGCCGTTACCGACGCCACTGCCGTAATGAAATCTCCCCGGCTTGCCGCCGGGGATGAATTTAAATCACCTCTTCGATAACCCACACGCTAACGCTGCCGCCGTTGCAAAAGAAGGTCGCTTCGCCGTTTTCGTCGGTCACTACGCTCTCTTGCCGATTCCCCAGAAAATCACGCCAGGTTTTATTGCCGTAATTCTCTCCTAAATTAATGGTTTTTTCGCCATCATCTCCGTTCGACATGACCACCACGCAGCCGGGATATTCGTCGGTGCCACTGCGGCTAAAGGCAATGCAGTTCGGATGGTCGAAAAATAACGTCTGTACACCGTGGGCGAAACGCTGACGGGCGAGAATTAACTCATCAAGTTGTTCGATTATTGGCATATCTATCGGATAGGTTTGCCCGTCACCACCGACATCTTCGTAATGTGCACCGTAGAGATCCGGATAGAACACCGAAGGAACGCCATTTTCCCGCAACAAAATTAGGGCGTACGCCAGCGGTTTAAACCACGGTTCGACCGGCGCTTCGAGGGCTTGCAACGGTTGGGTGTCGTGGTTGGCAACGAGGGTTACGGCGTGAAAAGGATCGGCTTCCACCAGCGTCCCAGTGAAAATCTGCGTCATGTCGTAGTCGCGTCCCATGCGCGATGCTTCATGGAATTTCATCTGCAGCGGCGCATCGAACAGCATGGTTTTGCCTTCCACCTGATCAATATACGTTTGCAGCTTATCAACTTCATGCGACCAGTATTCCGCCACAATAAACAGCGGCTTTGGCGCAACTTCCTGTACGTGTTCGATCCACTCTTTATAAAACCAGGCTGGAATATGTTTGACCGCATCAAGACGAAAACCGTCGCATTGTGTTTGTTCCATTACCCAGCGCGCCCAGTATTTAATCTCTTCCGTCACGGCATGATTGCGAAAATCGATATTCTCGCCCATCAGGTAATCGAAATTACCGAGTTCATCATCAACCTGATCGTTCCAGCCTTCGCCGGTGTAGTCGTTAACAATTTTAAAAATGCCATCTTCATCAGGGTTTTCGATATGGTCGATACCGCTAAAACATTTGAAATCCCAGATAAACTGCGAGTATTGCCCGGCACGCGCGGGGAAGGTGTAACGCGTCCAGCCTTCGCACTCAATGATTTCTTCGTCAATTTGCGTACGGTCATCAGCATTTACACGTTGCACGCGAATAGCTTCTTTTTCATCCGCCCCCATTTTGTGGTTGACTACCACGTCCAGTAGCACCGCAATGTCATTGCGTTTCAGGGCGTCAATGGCGGCCAGCAGTTGTGCTTTATCGCCATATTTAGTAGGGATGCTGCCTTTCTGATCAAACTCGCCTAAATCAAATAAATCATAGGAGTCGTAGCCGACCGAGTACCCGCCCGATGCGCCTTTATAGGCGGGCGGCAACCAGACCATATTGATACCAATATCATTAAAACCGTCGGCGCGCTCGGCCAGTTCAGGCCAGAGCTTACCGCCTTCCGGGTAATACCAGTGAAAACATTGTAACAGCGTGGGATTACGCATTCTTCGACTCCATTCAAGGGGAACATTAGAAGCGTAGCCGTAATCGGATTATTCGCGAGCCATCGGCTCGTTAAGATTCAAAAGAGGTTATCCTGCGGAGCCAGCACAAAGCCGCCCTGATCGCCATAGGCACTTAACACCGATTTTTGCACCGATGACTGACCGACCAGTTTCGCCAGTTCATCCATCCGAATCTGCAATAACTGCTTTACCCTGCTTTCGTTGTCGAGAATCAGGCGCAGCATCGGGCGGAGTTGCTCCTGCATCGTGGTGGACGGATCAATCTCTTCAGTCAGATGTGCAATCTCCTGCACCGCATTCACATACGCCATTTCGCTGGCGATGAGTTCGTCCCATTGTTCTTCCGTTGCCAGGCGTAACATGAGCTGGCTTTTTTCGACGAGTTGTTGCCAGGCGAAATACAAATGCGGTGCATGGTTCATCAGACTGGGTCCTGAATCAAAGAAGGGGAGAGTAACGACTCTTTCCAGGCATCGGCAATATTACGCATTAATGCTTCCACTTCTTCGACTGCGGAGACATCGTTGCGTAAATTGGCTTGCAGCAAGCGCCTGACCATATAGCTATAAAGAGCAATCAAGTTTTGGGTTAGTTCGTCTTTGCTCTCTTCATCAAGACTCACCCGCAGCCCGTTCTCAATGATGTTGATCGCTTTTGACAAAGAGACGCCTTTGCCTTGCTGATTGTTGTCCTGCATAAACAGGCGCGCTCTAACCAGTGCGCTCAGCACTCCATCAAATAGCATGGTGACCAGCTGTTGCTGGCTGGCGCTCATTACGGCGCTTTCGACGCCAATTTGTGCATAGGCCTGGGTGCCTTTTGCCGCGTACATGACCTGTCTCCCGATGAATATTGATTACTTGGAATTACTGTTGTTTTCGAACTGCTGCGTTAAGTAGCTGCTGGTGCTGTTTAACGAGGTCATTAAAACGTCCAGTTGGGTAAATTGTTCTTTGTAGCGAGCGACCTGCGCATCAATGCGATCGCTGGCGGCGTTGTAGTCTTTAGTTAACTTATTCAGGGTCTTACTAACGCCATCGGTAGCGGCTTTAATAATGCCCGTTGTCGAAAGCCAACTGGTCAGGTTGCTGCCGATGGTGGTCGTGATGCCGGTTTTTTTACCATCGCCAACAATCAATGCACCTACGCCGCTGGCATCTTTTTTCAATGCAGCGGTGAGTTTGTCGGCATCCAGTTCCAGTTTGCCATCGCTGGGATCGGTCGTGATACCAATCTGCGCCAATGTTTTATAATTGGAAGAACTAACGGTATTACTCAGCATCGATTTCAACTGCGTCTGAATCGTCCGCAACGTGGAGTCGCCGAGCAGTGCGCCATTGCTAGAACTCTGGCTATCAGCTCCCGCATCTACGGCGGTGTATTTGGTCAGGCTGCTGAAGGTATCTATTAGCGAGTTATAGGCATTCACCCAGTCTTTAATCGCCGTTTGCGCTTTGGAGGTGTCCTGAGTGATGGTTAGCGTCTGGTTGCCCGTGGTGACATCGTTCAGGTTCAGGGTGATGTTTTCCAGCGCGTCGCTGATTGTGTTGTTGCTGTTCTCAATGGCGACGTTGTTGACCGTCAGCTGCGCATTCTGGGCGGCGACCGAGACCTCCATACCGTTGCTGCTGGCACTGGCGTCATAGCCCATAAAACTTTGTAGCGCATCATCACCGCTGACCGAGAGTGTCATCGCATTATCAAGGCCGGTGTCATTTGATGTGACTGACAGACGATATTCACCGTTACCCACGTTAATGATGCTTGCGCTTACGCCTGCTTTTGCGTTGTTGATGGCATCACGGATCCCGCTTAACGATGAGTTAGCCGCGCTGATATCAATGGTAATCGGATCTTTGTCGCCGCCTTGTTGAATGGTGAGTTTGCTGTCGCTAGTGGCGATCGCCGTTTTCGTATCGTCTCTGGTGGTGCGCGTGGTCAGGGTTTGCGCCTGCGCCAGATGGCTGACGCTGATGGTGTATTTCCCGGCGATGGCGTTACCCGCGGTGGTGGCACTGAACGCGGTGGTGCTGCTGGTAGTGCTGGTGGCGGAAAAAAGATCGGCTTTAGACAATGCAGTATTGGCGGTCTGGAAAGTCGTCAACGCGCTTTTCAGCGTACCGTAGGCGCTAAGTTTAGCGGTAAACGACGATTGCTGATTTGAAATAGGGGTTAGCGTCGCTTTTTGCGCGGCGGTGAGGCTATCGAGGATTGAACTTAAATCCAGACCTGACCCGACTCCCAGCGATGAAATACTTGCCATGCGATTTCCTTTTATCTTTCGACACGTAAAACGAATACCGGGGTTATCGGCCTGAATTGCGCAAAGTTTACGTTTAATTGTTTTTTTTAATAGCGGGAATAAGGGGCAGAGAAAAGAGTATTTCGGCGATTAACAAAAAATGGCTGTTTGTGAAAAAAATTCTAAAGGTTGTTTTACGACAGACGATAACAGGGTTGACGGCGATTGAGCCGACGGGTGGAAACCCAATACGTAATCAACGACTTGCAATATAGGATAACGAATCATGGCACAAGTCATTAATACCAACAGCCTCTCGCTGATCACTCAAAATAATATCAACAAGAACCAGTCTGCGCTGTCGAGTTCTATCGAGCGTCTGTCTTCTGGCTTGCGTATTAACAGCGCGAAGGATGACGCAGCGGGTCAGGCGATTGCTAACCGTTTTACTTCTAACATTAAAGGCCTGACTCAGGCTGCACGTAACGCCAACGACGGTATTTCTGTTGCGCAGACCACTGAAGGCGCGCTGTCCGAAATCAACAACAACTTACAGCGTATTCGTGAACTGACGGTTCAGGCCACTACAGGGACTAACTCCGATTCTGACCTGGACTCCATCCAGGACGAAATCAAATCCCGTCTCGACGAAATTGACCGCGTATCCGGCCAGACCCAGTTCAACGGCGTGAACGTACTGGCAAAAGACGGTTCGATGAAAATTCAGGTTGGTGCGAATGACGGCCAGACTATCACTATTGATCTGAAGAAAATTGACTCTGATACGCTGGGGCTGAATGGGTTTAACGTTAACGGCAAAGGTACTATTGCGAACAAAGCTGCTACAGTCAGCGATCTGACCGCTGCTGGTGCAACGGGAACAGGTCCTTATGCTGTGACCACAAACAATACAGCTCTCAGCGCTAGCGATGCACTGTCTCGCCTGAAAACCGGAGATACAGTTACTACTACTGGCTCGAGTGCTGCGACCTATACTTATGATGCGGCTAAAGGGAACTTCACCACTCAAGCAACAGTTGCAGATGGTGATGTTGTTAACTTTGCAAATACTCTGAAACCAGCGGCTGGCACTACTGCATCAGGTGTTTATACTCGTAGTACTGGTGATGTGAAGTTTGATGTAGATGCTAATGGCGATGTGACCATCGGTGGTAAAGCCGCGTACCTGGACGCCACTGGTAACCTATCTACAAACAACGCCGGCATTGCATCTTCAGCGAAATTGTCCGATCTGTTTGCTAGCGGTAGTACTTTAGCGACAACTGGTTCTATCCAGCTGTCTGGCACAACTTATAACTTTGGTGCTGCGGCAACTTCTGGCGTAACCTACACCAAAACGGTAAGTGCTGATACTGTTCTGAGCACAGTACAGAGTGCTGCAACGGCTAACACAGCAGTTACTGGTGCGACAATTAAGTATAATACAGGTATTCAGTCTGCAACTGCGTCTTTCGGTGGTGCGAATACTAATGGTGCTGGTAATTCGAATGACACCTATACTGATGCAGACAAAGAGCTCACCACAACCGCATCTTACACTATCAACTACAACGTCGATAAGGATACCGGTACAGTAACTGTAGCTTCAAATGGCGCAGGTGCAACTGGTAAATTTGCAGCTACTGTTGGGGCACAGGCTTATGTTAACTCTACAGGTAAACTGACCACTGAAACCACCAGTGCAGGCACTGCAACCAAAGATCCTCTGGCTGCCCTGGACGACGCTATCAGCTCCATCGACAAATTCCGTTCATCCCTGGGTGCTATCCAGAACCGTCTGGATTCTGCGGTGACTAACCTGAACAACACCACTACCAACCTGTCTGAAGCGCAGTCCCGTATTCAGGACGCCGACTATGCGACCGAAGTGTCCAACATGTCGAAAGCGCAGATCATCCAGCAGGCCGGTAACTCCGTGCTGGCAAAAGCTAACCAGGTACCGCAGCAGGTTCTGTCTCTGCTGCAGGGTTAATCGTCGTAACCTGATTAACTGAGACTGACGGCAACGCCAAATTGCCTGATGCGCTGCGCTTATCAGGCCTACAAGGTGAATTGCAATTTATTGAATTTGCATATTTTTGTAGGCCAGATAAGGCGTTCACGCCGCATCCGGCAACATGAAGCGTAATTTGTCAGCAACGTGTTCCCCGCCACCGGCGGGGTTTTTTCAGTCCGCAATTTACCGGTAACCCTCAAATAACCCCTCATTTCACCCACTAATCGTCCGATTAAAAACCCTGCAGAAACGGATAATCATGCCGATAACTCATATAACGCAGGGCTGTTTATCGTGAATTCACTCTATACCGCTGAAGGTGTAATGGATAAACACTCGCTGTGGCAGCGTTATGTCCCGCTGGTGCGTCACGAAGCATTGCGCCTGCAGGTTCGACTGCCCGCGAGCGTGGAACTTGACGATCTGCTACAGGCGGGCGGCATTGGGTTACTTAATGCCGTCGAACGCTATGACGCCCTACAAGGAACGGCATTTACAACTTACGCAGTGCAGCGTATCCGTGGCGCTATGCTGGATGAACTTCGCAGCCGTGACTGGGTGCCGCGCAGCGTGCGACGCAACGCGCGTGAAGTGGCACAGGCAATAGGGCAACTGGAGCAGGAACTTGGCCGCAACGCCACGGAAACTGAGGTAGCGGAACGTTTAGGGATCGATATTGCCGACTATCGCCAAATGTTGCTCGACACCAATAACAGCCAGCTCTTCTCCTACGATGAGTGGCGCGAAGAGCACGGCGATAGCATCGAACTGGTTACTGATGATCATCAGCGAGAAAACCCGCTACAACAACTGCTGGACAGTAATCTGCGCCAGCGGGTGATGGAAGCCATCGAAACGTTGCCTGAGCGCGAAAAACTGGTATTAACCCTCTATTACCAGGAAGAGCTGAATCTCAAAGAGATTGGTGCGGTGCTGGAGGTCGGGGAATCGCGGGTCAGTCAGTTACACAGCCAGGCCATTAAACGGTTACGCACTAAACTGGGTAAGTTATAACGTCAGTAAATGCCGCACTTTAACTTTGACTACCAGGAGTTCTTAATGATGGTGCAGCACCTGAAAAGACGGCCATTAAGCCGCTATCTTAAAGACTTTAAACACAGCCAGACCCATTGCGCGCATTGCCGTAAATTACTCGACCGCATTACCCTCGTTCGCGACGGCAAAATAGTGAATAAAATCGAGATTTCCCGCCTGGACATGCTGCTTGATGAAAATGGCTGGCAAGTGGAACAAAAATCATGGGCGGCATTGTGCCGATTCTGCGGTGATTTACATTGCAAAACACAGAGTGATTTTTTCGATATTATCGGCTTTAAGCAATTTCTTTTTGAGCAAACTGAAATGAGCCCAGGTACGGTGCGTGAATATGTCGTTCGTCTGCGCCGTTTGGGGAATCATCTACACGAGCAAAATATTTCCCTCGAACAGCTGCAGGGTGGTTTCCTTGATGAAATCCTCGCCCCGTGGCTGCCCACCACCAGCACCAACAATTACCGCATCGCATTACGGAAGTATCAACACTATCAGCGTCAAACGTGTACCGGACTTGTGCAGAAATCCTCCAGCCTGCCTGCTTCTGATATATATTAAATAAGAATAAGATGTAGCGGAGTTGTTTTTGTGTTTACAAACAATGGCTCTACACTGCAAACAGACATAACAACATTCGGGGTGAATATGAAATTAGCACATCTGGGACGTCAGGCATTGATGGGTGTGATGGCCGTGGCGCTGGTTGCGGGCATGAGCGTTAAAAGTTTTGCAGATGAAGGTCTGCTTAATAAAGTTAAAGAGCGCGGTACGCTGCTCGTAGGGCTGGAAGGAACTTATCCGCCGTTCAGTTTTCAGGGGGATGACGGCAAATTAACCGGTTTTGAAGTGGAATTCGCCCAACAGCTGGCAAAACATCTTGGCGTTGAGGCGTCACTAAAACCGACCAAATGGGACGGTATGCTGGCGTCGCTGGACTCTAAACGCATTGATGTGGTGATTAACCAGGTCACTATTTCTGACGAGCGCAAGAAAAAATACGATTTCTCTACCCCGTACACCATTTCCGGTATTCAGGCGCTGGTGAAAAAAGGTAACGAAGGCAGCATTAAAACGGCTGATGATCTGAAAGGCAAAAAAGTGGGTGTCGGTCTGGGCACCAACTATGAAGAGTGGCTGCGTCAGAATGTTCAGGGCGTCGATGTGCGTACCTATGATGATGACCCGACCAAATATCAGGATCTGCGCGTAGGCCGTATCGATGCGATCCTCGTTGACCGTCTGGCTGCGCTGGATCTGGTGAAGAAAACCAACGATACGCTGGCAGTAACCGGTGAAGCATTCTCCCGTCAGGAGTCTGGCGTAGCGCTGCGTAAAGGAAATGAAGACCTGCTGAAAGCGGTGAATGATGCAATTGCGGAAATGCAAAAAGATGGCACTCTGCAAGCCCTTTCTGAAAAATGGTTTGGTGCTGATGTGACCAAATAATCAGCATAATGACAAAAAAGGGCGCTTTCACTAGCGCCTTTTTTATTTACGCGTTTTCAGCGTGCATAATAAGAAAATCACAACAACACACATCGGAGGCTGTTATGCCACTGCATAATTTAACCCGTTTTCCACGGTTGGAGTTTATCGGCGCGCCAACGCCGCTCGAATATCTGCCGCGCTTTTCTGATTATCTTGGACGGGAAATTTTCATCAAACGGGATGACGTCACACCCATGGCAATGGGCGGCAATAAATTACGTAAGCTGGAATTTCTTGCGGCAGATGCTCTGCGCGAAGGTGCCGATACGCTGATTACTGCCGGGGCGATCCAGTCTAACCATGTGCGCCAGACTGCCGCAGTCGCTGCGAAACTCGGTCTGCACTGCGTGGCGCTGCTGGAAAATCCTATTGGCACAACCGCAGAAAACTATTTAACCAACGGCAATCGTTTGTTGCTGGATCTGTTCAATACCCAGATTGAAATGTGCGACGCACTGACCGATCCCAATGCCCAACTGGAGGAGCTGGCGACGCGAGTCGAAGCACAAGGCTTTCGCCCGTATGTCATTCCGGTTGGCGGTTCTAATGCTTTGGGTGCGCTGGGTTATGTGGAGAGTGCGCTGGAAATCGCGCAACAGTGTGAAGGGGCGGTTAATATTTCGTCGGTGGTGGTCGCATCGGGCAGTGCCGGAACTCACGCCGGACTGGCTGTTGGGCTGGAACACCTGATGCCTGAAAGCGAACTGATTGGCGTGACCGTGTCGCGTTCCGTTGCCGATCAATTGCCGAAAGTGGTTAACCTCCAACAGGCGATTGCGAAAGAACTGGAGCTGACCGCATCAGCGGAAATTTTACTCTGGGATGACTATTTTGCACCTGGCTACGGCGTGCCGAACGACGAAGGCATGGAAGCAGTGAAATTGCTGGCGCGGCTGGAAGGCATTCTGCTTGATCCTGTGTATACCGGAAAAGCGATGGCGGGGCTGATTGACGGTATCAGTCAGAAACGCTTCAAAGATGAAGGGCCGATTCTGTTTATTCATACCGGCGGCGCGCCTGCGCTGTTCGCCTATCATCCCCACGTTTAGCTCCGGAAACGCTCATGCAAGAAAGTATACAACTGGTTATTGATTCCTTGCCGTTCCTGCTGAAAGGGGCTGGGTATACGCTGCAACTCAGTATCGGCGGCATGTTTTTTGGCTTACTGCTAGGGTTTATTCTCGCGCTGATGCGCCTTTCGCCAATCTGGCCCGTGCGCTGGCTGGCGCGTTTTTATATCTCTATTTTTCGTGGTACGCCACTCATCGCACAACTGTTTATGATCTATTACGGCTTGCCGCAGTTTGGCATCGAACTAGATCCCATTCCGTCAGCAATGATTGGTCTGTCGCTAAACACTGCCGCCTATGCTGCCGAAACGCTGCGCGCCGCCATTTCTTCTATTGATAAAGGTCAGTGGGAAGCTGCTGCCAGTATTGGTATGACGCCGTGGCAAACCATGCGTCGCGCGATTTTGCCGCAGGCGGCGCGGGTGGCGTTGCCGCCACTGTCGAACAGCTTTATCAGCCTGGTAAAAGATACATCGCTGGCCGCGACAATCCAGGTGCCGGAGCTGTTCCGTCAGGCGCAGTTGATTACCTCGCGTACGCTGGAGGTGTTCACCATGTACCTGGCGGCTTCGCTCATCTACTGGATCATGGCGACAGTGTTATCGACGTTGCAGAACCATTTTGAGAATCAACTTAATCGCCAGGAGAGAGAACCAAAATGAGTGCCATTGAAGTTAAGAACCTGGTGAAAAAATTCCACGGTCAGACGGTGCTGCACGGTATCGACCTTGAGGTGAAGCCTGGCGAAGTAGTGGCAATTATCGGTCCGAGTGGTTCCGGCAAAACCACGTTGCTACGCAGCATAAATCTGCTGGAACAACCGGAAGCGGGAACCATCACCGTTGGCGATATCACCATTGATACTGCACGTTCATTAAGTCAGCAAAAATCGCTGATTCGCCAGTTGCGTCAGCACGTCGGGTTTGTCTTCCAGAACTTTAATTTGTTTCCGCATCGTACGGTGCTGGAAAACATTATTGAAGGGCTGGTGATCGTCAAAGGCGAACCGAAAGAAGAGGCCACGGCGCGCGCTCGCGAGCTGTTGGCGAAAGTTGGGCTGGCCGGTAAAGAAACCAGCTATCCACGTCGTTTGTCTGGCGGTCAACAGCAGCGTGTCGCGATTGCGCGAGCGCTGGCTATGCGTCCTGAGGTGATTTTGTTTGACGAGCCAACGTCGGCGCTGGATCCAGAGCTGGTGGGCGAAGTCCTGAACACCATCCGTCAGCTGGCGCAGGAAAAGCGCACGATGGTGATTGTGACGCACGAAATGAGCTTTGCCCGGGATGTTGCGGACCGGGCGATCTTTATGGACCAGGGGCGGATAGTCGAGCAGAGGGCCGCAAAAGCGTTATTTGCCGATCCTCAGCTGCCTCGCACCCGCCAGTTCCTCGAGAAGTTTCTGCTGCAATAATAAGAAAAAATCAGCCCCGACGATTTACCAGTCGGGGCGGGACGCCACTTCAAACGTGATAAAACTGCTTAACAAATCAGCATAACTCATTAATAACATAAGAGAATGCGATGGCTTGCAAAAGTAATTCATTGTCTGAATAATATAAATTATATATAAATCTTATTTATGTGATAGTTTGAATTATCATTATAAATGATACTCACTCTCAGGGGCGTTGCGGTTTACTATGCAGGATACGGATTTTTTCAGCTGGCGTCGCACGATGCTGTTGCGTTTTCAGAGGATGGAGGCCGCAGAAGAGGTCTACCATGAAATAGAGCTTCAGGCTCAGCAGCTGGAGTACGATTACTATTCGTTATGTGTTCGCCACCCGGTACCATTCACGCGACCTAAAGTAGCTTTCTACACCAATTACCCTGAGGCGTGGGTGAGTTATTATCAGGCAAAAAACTTTCTCGCAATTGATCCTGTGCTGAACCCTGAAAACTTTAGTCAGGGCCATTTAATGTGGAATGATGACTTATTCAGCGAAGCACAGCCGTTATGGGAAGCCGCGCGCGCACACGGTTTACGCCGTGGTGTCACCCAGTATTTAATGCTGCCAAACCGGGCGCTGGGCTTTTTGTCCTTTTCCCGTTGCAGCGCGCGCGAAATACCCATTCTTAGTGATGAACTGCAATTAAAAATGCAGTTACTGGTGCGCGAAAGTCTGATGGCTCTGATGCGTTTAAATGATGAAATAGTGATGACGCCAGAGATGAATTTCAGCAAGCGCGAAAAAGAAATTCTGAAATGGACGGCGGAAGGGAAGACATCAGCAGAGATAGCGATGATTTTGTCAATCTCTGAGAATACGGTCAATTTCCATCAGAAAAACATGCAGAAAAAAATCAATGCACCGAATAAGACCCAGGTTGCCTGTTACGCGGCCGCTACTGGCTTAATTTGATCGCTTTTCTTTCTGCGTGCCAGATGCAAAAACCGGCTGAAAGGCACGCTCTCAGCCGGTTTTATATTACTGACGGTAGGCTTGTTTAATTTGCTTAACCGTTTTGGAAAATACTGCAGCCTGGGTTTCGTCTTCGATCAGCGCAAGCTGTTTTTCCATCTTTAACATCACGCGGCCCGCGTCAGCTTGTCCCATCGCCTGCAGCATCAGCGTCAGCATCGCTTTCAGGCAGGAGACTTCATTTGCCAGTTCTTGATTATTCTCGGCAGTAGAAAAATCAGGCGTACTCATTTATTTTCCTCGTCATGTTGCAATGAAAATTTGCGGTGAAAAATGTTAAGGCGGCGGAGTATACCATAAGCTTTGCTAAAAATAGCAGTGGTTGTTTTTTGAGCGTGCCGTCAACGGTGCTATTAAATGCGTTAATATAATGACCAATAAATATTTTTATCATGAATGTTTTTTGCCCGTATTGTTCGGGTTAATTAATGTTACATATTCAGCGGGCTGATTTTCATTTTTGCTGAATAAAGGTAATTTTTGTCACATTTCGTCGCAGGGCTTACTGTGAAACGATCCGGTAAGCCGTTGGTGACGGGCGTGACCATAACTGTGGACAATCGAATTGACAAAAACGAGAGAAAAATCGAATACCCACCATTTTTAACGTTTCAAAGTTGCAATAAAAACCGCTAATATACGAATGACTAACTATCAGTAGCGTTATCCCTATTTCTGGAGATATTCCTTTGATCAACGTTCTACTTGTTGATGACCACGAACTGGTGCGCGCAGGGATACGACGCATTCTGGAAGATATAAAGGGTATAAAAGTCGTCGGTGAGGCATCGTGCGGTGAAGACGCCGTTAAGTGGTGCCGGGCAAATGCCGTTGACGTGGTGCTAATGGACATGAGTATGCCGGGCATTGGCGGTCTTGAGGCGACGCGTAAAATCGCGCGTTCCACAGCTGATGTGAAAATCATCATGCTTACGGTCCATACAGAAAACCCTTTACCAGCGAAAGTCATGCAGGCCGGTGCTGCGGGCTACCTCAGCAAAGGCGCGGCTCCGCAGGAAGTCGTGAGTGCGATCCGTTCTGTCTATTCAGGGCAGCGTTACATTGCTTCTGACATCGCTCAACAAATGGCGTTAAGCCAGATCGAACCAGAAAAAACAGAAAGCCCATTTGCCAGTTTGTCTGAACGTGAATTGCAGATTATGCTGATGATCACCAAGGGCCAGAAGGTCAATGAGATCTCAGAACAGCTCAATCTCAGTCCGAAAACGGTGAACAGCTACCGCTATCGTATGTTCAGTAAACTAAACATTCATGGCGATGTTGAGCTGACTCACCTGGCAATTCGCCATGGTCTGTGTAATGCGGAGACATTATCAAGTCAGTGAGTGATCAGTTTGACGCAAAAGCGTTTTTAAAAACCGTAACCAGCCAGCCAGGCGTTTATCGCATGTACGATGCTGGTGGTACGGTTATCTATGTCGGCAAAGCGAAAGACCTGAAAAAACGGCTTTCCAGCTATTTCCGTAGCAACCTCGCTTCGCGCAAAACCGAAGCGCTGGTCGCCCAGATCCAGCAAATTGATGTAACGGTTACTCATACAGAAACCGAAGCGCTGTTGCTGGAACACAACTACATCAAACTCTATCAGCCGCGTTACAACGTTTTGCTACGCGATGATAAATCTTATCCTTTTATCTTCCTGAGTGGCGATACCCACCCGCGTCTGGCGATGCATCGTGGTGCGAAGCATGCCAAAGGTGAATATTTCGGCCCGTTCCCGAATGGCTATGCCGTACGTGAAACACTGGCGTTACTGCAAAAGATATTCCCCATTCGCCAGTGCGAAAATAGTGTTTATCGCAATCGCTCGCGTCCGTGTCTGCAATATCAGATAGGGCGCTGTCTGGGACCGTGCGTTGAAGGACTGGTGAGTGAAGAAGAATACGCTCAGCAGGTCGAGTATGTGCGCCTGTTTTTGTCTGGCAAAGATGATCAGGTGCTTACGCAACTCATTAGCCGTATGGAAACTGCCAGCCAGAATCTGGAGTTTGAAGAAGCGGCACGTATTCGCGACCAAATTCAGGCGGTGCGACGCGTCACCGAAAAACAGTTTGTGTCCAATACCGGCGACGACCTTGACGTTATTGGTGTGGCGTTCGATGCGGGCATGGCTTGTGTCCACGTATTGTTCATTCGTCAGGGTAAAGTGCTCGGCAGCCGCAGCTATTTCCCGAAAGTGCCGGGCGGTACGGAACTGAGCGAGGTGGTGGAAACCTTCGTAGGTCAGTTCTATTTACAAGGCAGCCAGATGCGCACCTTACCGGGTGAGATCCTGCTCGATTTTAATCTTAGCGATAAAACGCTACTCGCCGATTCCCTTTCAGAACTGGCGGGACGCAAGATTAATGTTCAAACTAAACCTCGCGGCGATCGGGCGCGTTATCTGAAACTCGCGCGCACCAATGCGGCGACGGCCTTAACCAGCAAACTTTCGCAGCAATCTACCGTTCACCAGCGACTGACCGCGCTTGCCAGCGTGTTGAAATTGCCGGAAGTGAAGCGGATGGAGTGCTTTGACATCAGCCATACCATGGGTGAACAAACCGTCGCCTCCTGTGTGGTATTTGATGCTAACGGCCCGCTGCGTGCGGAGTATCGGCGTTATAACATTACTGGCATTACGCCGGGCGATGATTATGCGGCGATGAATCAGGTGCTGCGTCGGCGTTATGGTAAAGCCATCGACGACAGTAAGATCCCGGATGTGATCCTTATCGACGGCGGCAAAGGCCAGCTTGCACAGGCGAAAAATGTCTTCGCCGAACTGGATGTCTCATGGGATAAAAATCATCCGCTGCTACTTGGCGTTGCCAAAGGAGCAGATAGGAAGGCTGGGTTGGAAACGCTGTTCTTTGAGCCGGAAGGTGAGGGATTCAGTTTGCCGCCAGATTCTCCCGCGCTGCATGTTATCCAACATATTCGCGACGAATCACACGATCACGCGATTGGCGGGCACCGCAAAAAACGGGCGAAGGTCAAAAATACCAGTTCCCTGGAAACCATTGAAGGCGTCGGGCCAAAACGTCGGCAAATGTTGTTGAAATATATGGGCGGTTTGCAAGGTTTACGTAACGCCAGCGTCGAGGAAATTGCAAAAGTGCCGGGTATTTCGCAAGGTCTGGCAGAAAAGATCTTCTGGTCGTTGAAACATTGATGTCTCTGTAGCAACATAGGGGTAATCTTACTGACAACAGATAGTTACCCGTCATTATGCAATTTAATATTCCTACGTTGCTTACACTGTTCCGTGTCATCCTTATCCCATTCTTTGTATTGGTCTTTTATCTACCTGTCACCTGGTCGCCGTTTGCCGCCGCGCTCATTTTCTGCGTCGCGGCGGTGACTGACTGGTTCGATGGTTTTCTGGCACGCCGCTGGAACCAGAGTACCCGGTTTGGTGCTTTCCTTGACCCTGTAGCAGATAAAGTTCTCGTGGCTATCGCCATGGTGCTGGTAACCGAGCATTATCACAGCTGGTGGGTGACATTACCGGCGGCAACGATGATCGCCCGTGAAATTATTATTTCTGCGCTACGCGAATGGATGGCAGAGTTGGGTAAACGCAGTAGCGTGGCTGTCTCCTGGATTGGGAAAGTGAAAACCACTGCCCAGATGGTAGCGCTGGCCTGGCTGCTGTGGCGTCCGAACATTTGGGTTGAGTACGCCGGTATTGCACTTTTCTTTGTGGCTGCGGTACTGACTCTGTGGTCAATGTTGCAATATTTGAGCGCTGCGCGTGCAGATTTGCTTGATCAGTGATCGTTTCGGCGCAATTTTCAGCAAACGATCAAAAGTGGTGAAAAATATCGTTGACTCATCGCGCCAGGTAAGTAGAATGCAACGCATCGAACGGCGGCACTGATTGCCAGACGATAATAAAATCAAGTGATTAACTGATTGCTTGATGAATGCGGGAATAGCTCAGTTGGTAGAGCACGACCTTGCCAAGGTCGGGGTCGCGAGTTCGAGTCTCGTTTCCCGCTCCAGTTTAAAAGACATCGGCTTAAGCGGATGTCCGGCTGAAAGGCCTGAAGAATTTGGCGCGTTAACAAAGCGGTTATGTAGCGGATTGCAAATCCGTCTAGTCCGGTTCGACTCCGGAACGCGCCTCCACTTTCTTCCCGAGCCCGGATGGTGGAATCGGTAGACACAAGGGATTTAAAATCCCTCGGCGTTCGCGCTGTGCGGGTTCAAGTCCCGCTCCGGGTACCATGGGAAAGATAAGAATAAAATCAAAGCAATAAGCAGTGTCGTGAAACCACCTTCGGGTGGTTTTTTTGTGCACAGAAAACCCCCAGCTAGGCTGGGGGTTCCGGAAAGCTTTCAGCTTTGAGCCAGTTATTAAAACCCCTTTTGATTTGTTAAAACACCTTGCGGTCTGGCAACTGCAAGTGTCAAACAAGAAATCAAAAGGGGGTCCCAATGGGGGACGAAAAGAGCTTAGCGCACACCCGCTGGAACTGTAAATATCACATAGTTTTTGCGCCGAAATACCGAAGACTGGCGTTTTACGGAGAGAAGCGTAGGGCGATAGGCAGTATTTTGAGAAAGCTGTGTGAGTGGAAAAGCGTACGGATTCTGGAAGCAGAGTGCTGCGCAGATCATATCCATATGCTTGTGGAAATCCCACCCAAAATGAGCGTATCCGGCTTTATGGGATATCTGAAAGGGAAAAGCAGTCTGATGCTTTACGAGCAGTTTGGGGATTTGAAATTCAAATACAGAAACAGGGAGTTCTGGTGCCGAGGGTACTATGTCGATACGGTGGGTAAGAACACGGCGAAGATACAGGACTACATAAAGCACCAGCTTGAAGAGGATAAAATGGGGGAGCAGTTATCGATTCCATATCCGGGCAGCCCGTTTACGGGCCGTAAGTAACGAAGTTGAATGCAAATGTCAGATCGTATGCGCCTGTTAGGGCGCGGCTGGTAACAGAGCCTTACAGGCGCATTTGAAAAACCTCCGGCTATGCCGGAGGATATTTATTGTGGCTGAAATTTGAGGGCTGTGTTCACGGCGTTCAATGAAGTGCAATCTCCAGCTTGCCTGTATACATTTTCTCACCACGACTTCAACATAGAGGCCCACGCCGGTTTGTCCGCTTTCTGGTACTGTTCGGGGAAGGGGGCATTACCTGTAATGCCACAATCAGAGGCACTCGGTACAACGTAGCTTAATGCGTTCAATCACCTCATCTCTGGGCTTCTGATGCCCATGTGTAGCTTCTGGATGAGCAATTCAGAAACCAGTCATATTACAGGGCAACTGGAAATGCTACTGCGTGAAGCGGCAACGTGATTTGAAGTTTGTGTCTCCATTGCTTATTACCAAAAATGTTTCTTGTAACGCGCTACAGCATCTTCAACCATCAGCTCAATTGTGACAACCGGTATAAGTCCCAGCACTTGTGATATCCAATTCTTACCATTCAGCGTATTCCAGCCAGCGACTTCACGTCCAACCAACATGATTGGTTGCTGAAGAAATAAAAATGAGTAATCGTGTTGTCAGGCGTATAAGTACGGCTGGTGCTTTGCTAGCATCAAATCCTTCGGTAGCGACAACACGGGAAGTTCAACAACGATGAATATAACTTATCCAACTGAGAAACTTTATCTCAGAAATATCCATGAACTTTTGGGAGAAAATTTCTACATCCCTGCTTATCAGCGGGGATATCGCTGGGGGGCTATCCAGGTGAAAGAACTTCTGGATGATATCTGGGAGTTCAGTCAGCCGCATGGTGGTAATGACTCTGCATTTTACTGTCTCCAGCCGGTGGTTGTGGTTCGAGGAGAAGATTGTTGGCAGGTCGTGGATGGGCAACAAAGGCTAACCACGCTACGTCTTATCCTGCACTTTTTGGAGCAAGAACACCTGAAGCGACCTTTAGCGGATGCCTACAAAAAAAACGTGTATATGTTGAAGTATGAGACCCGATCGGGGTGTGAAGAATTTTTACAGGAGATTCATAAAGCATCCAACTCTGGCAATATTGACTTTTTTCATATGGTCCAAGCATATAAGGCTATTAGAAATTGGTTCTCCGAAAAAGATTATAATGATAACAATAAACTCCTCGCTACTTTACTGGCAAAGTCATCTGAAGAACGGTCTGTAAAGGTTATTTGGTACGATTTAAGTGACGAATGCCTTAACAACGATTATGCAATTGATGTTTTTTCCCGTATCAATATTGGTAAAATACCTTTAACTAATGCTGAGTTGATTAAAGCTCTGTTTTTGCAACGCAGTCATTTCCATAATGACCAGGCAATATTGAAGCAGTTACAAATTGCTACAGAATGGGATATTATTGAAAAGAGGTTACAGGAGCCTGCATTCTGGTATTTCATCAGTAATTCAAACAAACACTACCCAACTCGAATTGAATACATCTTCGATTTAATGAAAGGGAAAAAGGCTGGTGACGAGGCATTTTTCACATTCCATAAGTTCCATGAAGATTTCAAGTCTGGTTCGGCTAATATTGATCAGCTGTGGCAAGGAGTTAAGCGTTATTTCCTGAGCTTTGATGAATGGTTCCAGGACAGAGAGTTGTACCATTTTATAGGCTTTCTGGTGGATTGTGGTGAGAAAGTCGCGGATTTAAAAGCTGAGTCAGAACGGGAGAATTCAACGAAAACAGAATTCAAAAAATATTTGCAAGATCGTATTCGTCTCCAGGTCAGGTGCCAGTTAGATGAGCTTTACTATGATGAGCCTGTTATTAAAAAATTGCTATTATTGTTCAATATTCACACTTTGCTATCAACGAGGGAAGCAGACACACGTTTTCCTTTTGACCGCTACAAGCAAGAAAAATGGGATATTGAGCATATTCGGTCACAGACAGATTCTGTCCCTGTTGGGGCTGCCCGTAGGGAGTGGCTATCGGACATTGAGGTTTACTTTAGTGGTAGTCGGTTTAAAGTTGATTCTTTAAAAAGAGAACAAGAATTTGCTGCCTTAGCCACCGAACTCCTGAGCCAGGAACATATCGATGCCAAATTCGACAAGCTTTATAATGACGTAGTTAGTTATTTTGGCCAGGATAAAGTGTCCTGGGTAGATGAGTTAGGCAATCTGGCACTACTAGACTCTTCAACCAACCGCAGTTACAAAAATGCCCTGTTTCCAATTAAACGCGCCCGCATCATAGACAACGATAAGCGCGGAGTTTTTATCCCCATTTGTACTAAGAATGTCTTTTTAAAATATTATAGTCAATCTGTGACTGAACTGATTCATTGGTCTGAATCGGATGCAAAATATTATCAGGAAGCAATATTTCAAGCGTTGAAAGATTATTTGCCTGAACAAGGAAAAAATAATGAATGATATAAAAATCGATTCGCGTTCGGGTGAACGACTCAGTTTTTACCAGTTGTTTGAACAAAAATATATGCAGGTAGAAATCCCTATAATCCAACGGGATTATGCCCAAGGTCGGACAGAAGTTTCAGAGATAAGAGATACTTTTTTACAAGCATTACATGACTATTTGAAGAAGGGGGAGTCTTTTCAGGATTTGGACTTTATTTACGGTAGCGTGACTAAAAATGATACTGGACGGCATCGTTTCACGCCCTTGGATGGTCAGCAACGATTGACCACCTTATTCTTACTACACTGGTACCTTGCTCAAATTGCAGGTCAGCAAGAATCCTTTCGACGGGTATTAAGTACTGACGGGCATTCCCATTTTACCTATGAAACTCGCAGTAGTTCGAGAGAGTTTTGCAATGCATTAGTTGCTAATGACATAGATTTCTGTGCCTTATTGCTGGAGTCTGGTACTGAGTGTCTGAGTAAGACGATTAAAGACAGAGCGTGGTTCTATTTGTCATGGGTGAGCGACCCTACCATAAGTTCAATGCTGACGATGCTGGATGCGATTCACCTTAACTTTTCCGAAAATCCAGATTACTTTGATAAACTGATCGACAAAGACAATCCAGTAATCACATTTCGATTCCTGAACCTTGCTGAATTTAAACTCACGGATGATCTGTATATCAAAATGAATGCCCGAGGCAAGCCTCTGACTGGCTTTGAAAACTTTAAGGCAAGGCTGGAAAAAACTATTAAGTCATTTACCGGAGAGTGGCCGGAATATCGATTAAGCTTCAAAGATACGCCTGCGTCTGGCTATGAGTACTTCATTCACAAGATAGATACGGATTGGGCTGACTTGTTCTGGTGTTACCGAAATGCTGTGACAAAAGATGATTCTTTTGATGATGAGTTAATGAATTTTATTTCCATATGCATAGCCAATTTTCTGTTACTACAAGATGCAGACGGTAGATATAGCTTGCAAAAGCAACTGTTCGGATCTGGCGGTAAAATTAGCTCGTTATCCTTTGTCGATTATGAACAATATGGATATTTGTCACAACCACTGATAATTGATTTGATTGTACGGTTGGATCTATTGCGAGGTCATACCAATTCATGTACTGGTGTGGCTAAATACATGGAAAATAATAGGTATTACGATGAGGTGGCTGTATTTAAAAAGATTATCCTCAATAGCTCAAATTTTTCTGAAAAGCTAAGGTTTCATGCTTTTTACGCGGCTTTGGCAAATGGCAAGAGGGGGCCAGAGTTAGCTTCCTGGATGCGGGTTGTATTCAATCTTACGGAGAATACAATTTTTAATACTGTAGATGATTATCATAAAGCATTGTTGTCTATTAATGAATTGTCCCAAAGAGATGACACTGTGCTAAATTTGCTCATTCACGATGTAACGATAAAAGGTTTTCTTGCGGTTCAGGTATTTGAAGAAAAACTGAAAGCTCACCTTTTGATAAAATCTTCTGAGTGGAAAACAGCCATTCTTGAACTTGAAAACCACGAGTACTTCAGGGGCCAAATAGGTTTCGCATTAAATTTTAGCGGCATTGTTGACTACTTTAACTGTCATGGAAACGTTGACTGGATTGATGCGAAGGAAAACTATTTTGTACGTTTCAAACACTATGCGGATAGTAGTTCTGCAGTATTCAGTGCCATAGGACAAAGTTCTGAAGCATTAGGTTTTGCATGGGAGCGTGCTGTACTTTCAAAAGGTGATTATCTTACCCCGACAACTGCGGATAGATTTAACCTTCTCAGTTCACGTACTAATAAAAATAATGTTGACCGTGATCATTCCTGGCGGCGTCTGTTGCGGCAAGAATCAAACACTTCATGGAAGACACGGCAACAATATGTTAAGGCAGTGCTGGATGATCCGGCTTTTGACATGTGTGATTTAAAAGCTGGATTAGAGAAGATATGCATTAAGGCAGTAAGCGAGCAGCCATTTAACTGGCGTACTATGTTGATTGTGAAACCAGAGTTATTTAGTTTTTGTAATCAGGGGTTTATTGTTAAAAACGCTCACGAAATCGTACTATTACATGAGTCTCAGAGAAATCACTATCAAAGTGAACTTTACTCCAGGTTCTTAGCGCTGGAACTGAAAGATAAAGAACTGAATATAGCCCCTTTCAAGCAAAGTAACTACAATAGTGTACGTAGTGGCGAAGATATATCACTTATAAATTTAAGTGGTTTTTCCCTCGATGAGCAACAGTTTCAAGTGGAAATATTCTACAGTGACGATCAATATAACATATTGTTTTACCGTAATGATGAGACAGCATTATTCTCAGATGAATTGCGGAGCAATATGGAATCCTGTGGGTTTATTGTTCTTGCTGATTCAAAGGATTACAATCCTGAAGATTGGGGGTGTAGTAATGATAATTATGTGTACTTCTGTGAAGAGCCTAATAAAGCATTAACAATAATATCAGACCTTTGCACCCGACTGGCTAAATTAAGTAATGAGTAATAATCTTACCCACGAACAATTGGCACGCACTGAGCGTAATTGCGGTGAGTGAATAGATTCAGTACCCCTTAAGCGCCGTGTGGAGAGCTACACCGAAACACTCGATGAGTTTCAGTCTATGCGCCGTTTCTTTGCTCAAAGTTATCTTTGACTATCTATTTTCTGCTAGTTACGGCAAAGGTAGTAGATAGTCAATCTCCGCAAAGTGGTGGAATGAGTTCCTATACGATAAGCAATGTCGTGAAACCACCTTCGGGTGGTTTTTTTGTGCCTGCAACTTGTCGTTACACCCTCCTTAATTTTTAATCACCGGCAAAGCCACTCAAAAAGTATCTCTGATACGGACCGACATGTAAGATAGGTGTTGGCGAGTTGAGATCCACAAGGAAAAGCGTATGAAAACGGGACCGTTAAACGAAAGTGAGTTGGAATGGCTGGACGATATTCTGACCAAATACAACACTGACCACGCCATTCTTGATGTGGCGGAGCTGGACGGTTTATTGACGGCGGTGTTGAGTTCTCCGCAAGAGATTGAACCGGCACAGTGGCTGGTTGCCGTATGGGGTGGGGCTGACTATGTGCCACGCTGGGCGTCAGAGAAAGAGATGACGCGCTTTATGAATCTGGCTTTTCAACATATGGCTGATACCGCAGAGCGTCTGAACGAATTCCCGGAGCAGTTTGAGCCGTTATTTGGCTTGCGAGAAGTCGATGGCAGTGAGCTGACGATTGTTGAAGAGTGGTGCTTTGGCTATATGCGGGGCGTGGCACTTTCTGACTGGTCAACGTTGCCCGATTCGTTAAAACCGGCGCTGGAGGCGATTGCGCTGCACGGTACTGAGGAAAACTTCGAGCGGGTAGAGAAGATGTCGCCAGAAGCGTTTGAAGAGAGCGTAGATGCCATTCGACTGGCGGCGCTTGATTTACATGCATACTGGATGGCGCATCCGCAGGAAAAAGCTGTTCAGCAACCGATCAAAGCAGAAGAGAAACCGGGTCGTAACGATCCTTGTCCGTGCGGCAGTGGTAAGAAATTTAAGCAGTGCTGCCTGCATTAAGAGGTCAAATTGGGTGTCAGCGTTAATTCTGGCACCCAATAAGATCTAATCATCCCACTTCTGGTAACAAGCCTGCCGCAATCAAAAATTGCACGCCAATCACAGCAATACCACAGAGAAACACCACCACCAGCGCCGGACGACCACCTTTCACCCGGTAACCCGCCTGAGGATTGTGCTTTCTGCTTTGCCAGGTCAACAGCGAAGGGATAATCAATGCCAGTACCGCCAGCGCCACACCGGCGTAACCCAGCGCCATTACAAATCCTCGTGGATAAAACAGTGCAAACGCTAACGGCGGCAGAAAGGTAATTGCACCAGTTTGCAATCGTCCACCAACGGTATTTGAACGCTGAAACAAATCTGCCAGATAATCAAATAAACCTAACGCAACGCCGAGGAATGACGTGGCGAGGGCTAAATCAGCAAATAAATGCACCGCCAGCTCAACATGCGGAGAGGCCACCATTTCGCGTAATGCCTGTAACAGCCCGTTTAATCCGGCATGATTAGCCAGCAATCCCATAAAGGTGGTTGAATCAATGCTGCCAAGCGTCGCCAGCTGCCAGAAAATATATGCCACCAGGGGGATCGCACTACCGGTTATAAACACCCAGCGTAGCTTACGAATATTGCCATCCATATAACTGACAATGCTCGGCACGCTACCGTGAAAACCAAACGACGTAAAAATCACTGGGATTGCAGACAGTGCCAGCCCCTGTTGCAACGGCAGGGTTAAAAGATTCACCTTATGAATATGCGGAAGTAGCAGTACCAGCATCACCACCAGAAAAATAATTTTGGCGCTGAACAGAAAACGGTTAAATAAATCGACCAGCGAAGTTCCGACACAAACCACGCCACCGGCAACAAAAGTGAACAACAGCACGCCAGCGGTTGCCGACATTGAAATACCTGTCCAGTCGCTGATGCTGGAAGCCAACAATTCACCAGCACCGCTGATGTATGCCGCAGTCAGAGCATACATTAAGAACATCATACTGAAGCCCGTCAGCCACTGACCGTAGCGTCCCAGATAGCGTTTTGCCAGCGTGCCCAGACCGGTATCTGCCGGGACATGCTGGTACACCTCCAGTAGTAATAGCGCCGTGTAGCACATCAACGCCCAAAGCCCAATCAACAAGATTAACGTGACGCTAAAACCAACACCTGCCGCAGCCAGCGGCATTGCCAGCATGCCTGCGCCAATTGTGGTTCCCGCCACGATAAAAACACTTCCCAGAGTTCTGTTTTTCACGCTTTCTTCTGTCCTGACGATCTTTATGAGTGATATCTGCGGCGCAGGTTAAGGCATAACGGCGGATTCGTCAAACCGGCGTTACATATGGTGTAAATATAGATGTACAATAAAATGCGTTCAGTCCTGCGCTGGCGCAAAGTCTTGGTAAGCGGCAATCGCTACGCTAGCCTTTTTTTGAGGAGGAACGATGGACTCTATTCACGGTCATGAAGTGTTAAATATGATGATTGAATCAGGCGAGCAATATACGCATGCCAGTCTGGAAGCAGCGATTAAAGCGCGTTTTGGTGAACAGGCACGTTTTCACACCTGCTCGGCAGAAGGGATGACAGCGGGAGAGCTGGTAGCGTTTCTGGCAGCAAAAGGCAAATTTATACCTTCGGAAGACGGTTTTTCAACCGATCAGAGTAAGATTTGCCGTCACTGATTTGAAACGGCGGCAGTAAACCTGCCGCCTGAGAGCATTAGTTTTGTGTGTCGAGGGTAGAGAGTTCTTTGTCGATAAAATACAAACCTTCGCCGCTTTTGCCTGCCAGGCTTAATTTATCAATAATCGATTTGAACAGTTTCTCTTCTTCATGCTGCTCAGAAACATACCATTGCAGGAAATTAAATGTTGGGTAGTCCTGATTGGTCATTGCAGCATGAGCCAGTTCGTTAATTTTCTGCGTGATTAATTGTTCGTGTTTATAGGTTTCCTGGAATAATTCATCAAGTGAGGAATATTCAGCAAACGGAGATTCAACGGTATTAATACGCGGTAAGTTGCCGGTATCAGTCAGATAATCAAACAGACGCTGCATATGCGTCATCTCTTCCTGGGCGTGGCGGCGCAGGAACGCGGCAGCACCTTCGAAGGTATGATAGCTGCACCAGGCGCTCATTTGCTGATAAAGCAGTGAAGAGTACAGTTCCAGGTTCATCTGCTCATTAAGTTTTTCAATCATTTCTGGTTTCAGCATGATAGTGCTCCACAAAGGTTATATTTGTTGCTGTGGCGTCACTATAATTTGTTATTTTATTATTTGCAAAAGGTAAAATATAAACTTCATTTATTAAAAATACGAATGGGAATAAAACGCATTACCGCTATTTATTTAATCAGCGAAGATCCCCCTCGCTGATTAAAACGTTTAGAGAAAGACAGGGAAGGCGGAATGATGGCACTGATATGACAAAGTGAATTCCGTATTCAAACATAAGGAACCCGCAAAGAGGCTACAGTTGCCTACTGGCTGACCAAAGGGGATAGCGTGGGTATAGCCTTCCTGCTGGCATGCGCGATCGGCGATCCCGCGACTGACATAACGATCGGTACGGGCATGCTGCAAAAAAGCCTGATCATAAACCAACCGAACAATACCTGTTGCCGCGTCAACTTCGCCCACATGAGCCTGGCGAGTAACTGTGCACCCCGCCAGCGTTATTAATGAAAGAGTCAGAATCAGAAGTCTCATGGTCCAGCCAGAAGAGTAAAAGAAAGCAGTATTTTACGCGTTACAGCGCTGCGACAATGGCCGGAAAAGACGCCTGGCAGGCGCTATTTCTCGCCATCTGTATGTGTCAGAAATGGGGGTGCTGCTTTTTGATTATCATTTTTATAACATTAAAGGGGTATTTATGTGATTTGTATCACATAAAGATTGATTTTTGTGATGGTTGTCATATTATAAGTGCAAAGACAATAACACCTGCATAACAAATAGTCGGAGTGCCGCGATGAAACTGCGCAAGATCCTGAAAAGTATGTTCAATAACTATTGCAAGACGTTCAAAGACGTACCGCCAGGCAATATGTTCCGATAACAAAAAACCTGCTCCGGCAGGTTTTTTTGTGTCCTGATGACGGTGGATGTGACTATCACTGAAGATGTGAAGCCGCTACTATAACGGCTTTCAAAATGCTATCAGGAGTTTACGATGTCCCAGCCGCTGAATGCCGATCAGGAACTGGTTTCTGATGTGGTTGCTTGCCAGTTGGTTATCAAACAAATTCTCGACGTTCTGGATGTAATCGCGCCCGTTGAAGTTCGCGAAAAAATGTCCAGCCAGCTGAAGAATATCGACTTTACTCACCATCCCGCCGCCGCAGACCCGGTCACCATGCGGGCAATCCAAAAAGCCATCGCGCTGATTGAACTCAAGTTTACCCCACAGGGCGAATCCCATTAAAAAACCGCTGCTTCAAAAAGATGAGGCAGCGGTTTCTCAAAAACTTCATCGGCGCAATGCATTAGCGCCGATGATGATCAATGCAGCTGATGCGACACGACATTCAGAACATGTTGGTCGGTCTGCACAGGGCACATACCAGCAAGTTTCGCACTGCGCACTTCATCAAGAATGGTTTGCAGCAACAGGCCATCATGCTGCTGTTCTTTTTCCAGATCGCGCAGGAAATTGACGGTTGAATCATCATTCAGTTCTTTAGCTTCATCGGCTAACTGTGCCAGCGTGCTTGAACGTTGCTCGTATTCTTCCATCGTTTTTTGGAAAAGTTCTTCCAGTGAGTTCAGTTTTTCACCGGGAACATCAATGGCTTTAACGATGGGAGTAGCGCCGACACTCTTCATAAAGTTAAACATGCGCATCATTTGGGTCACGTTACTCTGTGCCTGGGCGCGAAGGAAAGTGGCGGTGCCGTTCAGACTCTGTTCAGAACACCAGTTACTCAGGTGAAGGTAGAGATTGGATGCGTAAAACTCGCGGTTCATTTGAGAGTTGAGTTTGAGAAGCATTCCAGCGGTTGCCATACCTAATATCCTTATATCCAGAAGTGGAGAGGTGCAAGATAAATCAAAACACCATAATTACTGTTTGCAGAATAATTCCTTTCTGCCGGTCCGAAATGTGATCGTGGAGTCAATTCTGACGATGATCTGAAATAAGAATAACGTCTGAACGGGTATAAGAAAATGCTTAAATCATCAAGTTTATATATTTTTACATTTCATTGATGAAATCAATGTAACTGCAATGAATTTTAATGATGATGCTTTTTGTATCTTGTTGATATTAATAGGGGGATTTGAATTCATGATGAAGAAATGATTTTTTAAAACGTTTTTTCATTTTTGAGATATGGCTCTCAGTATACGTGTTCTGTTAATTAATGAGCACAGTGATAATTAATGGCGAAATGAATGACGCGCATTTTCCACATCTTTGAGTTGTGGTTATTACACCATTTCAAAAACTCAACGCCAGGTAATGCGGCCTATTGACTGGTTAAAAAGAAGACATCCCGCATGGGTACCAAAGACAACAAGGATTTCCAGGCTAATCTTATGGATTAATCTGCTGTGCATTCGACAATTTGTCTGACAAATTGGCTTTCCCTTATGTCTTTTCCCGCTAAATTTATGCACGTTCTCACTGTAATTCTGCGATGTGATATTGCTCTCCTATGGAGAATTAATTTCTCGCTAAAACTATGTCAACACAGTCACTTATCTTTTAGTTAAAAGGTAATGCTTTGTTTTCCGATTAATTTAACGAAAGTCATTCGTTTTTGCCCTACACAAAACGACACTAAAGCTGGAGAGAACCATGCACAAATTTACTAAAGCCCTGGC
Source organism: Escherichia sp. KS167_9B (assembly GCF_030295215.1). Lineage (NCBI taxonomy): Bacteria > Pseudomonadati > Pseudomonadota > Gammaproteobacteria > Enterobacterales > Enterobacteriaceae > Escherichia > Escherichia sp. KS167_9B. Next base: position 2,332,185 of record NZ_AP025754.1, on the reverse strand, counting down.
AGCCATTGGTCTGGCAGCCGTTATGTCACAATCCGCTATGGCGGAGAACCTGAAGCTCGGTTTCCTGGTGAAGCAACCGGAAGAGCCGTGGTTCCAGACCGAATGGAAGTTTGCCGATAAAGCCGGGAAGGATTTAGGGTTTGAGGTTATTAAGATTGCCGTGCCGGATGGCGAAAAAACATTGAACGCTATCGACAGCCTGGCTGCCAGTGGCGCGAAAGGTTTCGTTATTTGTACTCCGGACCCTAAGCTCGGCTCTGCCATCGTGGCGAAAGCGCGTGGCTACGATATGAAAGTCATTGCCGTGGATGACCAGTTTGTTAACGCCAAAGGCAAGCCAATGGATACCGTTCCGCTGGTGATGATGGCAGCGACCAAAATTGGCGAACGTCAGGGCCAGGAACTGTATAAAGAGATGCAGAAACGTGGCTGGGATGTCAAAGAAAGCGCGGTGATGGCGATTACCTCCAACGAACTGGATACGGCTCGTCGCCGTACTACGGGTTCTATGGATGCGCTGAAAGCTGCAGGATTCCCGGAAAAACAAATTTATCAGGTACCTACCAAATCTAACGACATCCCGGGGGCATTTGACGCTGCCAACTCAATGCTGGTTCAACATCCGGAAGTTAAACATTGGCTGATCGTCGGTATGAACGACAGCACCGTGCTGGGCGGCGTACGCGCGACGGAAGGTCAGGGCTTTAAAGCGGCCGATATTATCGGTATCGGTATTAACGGTGTGGATGCGGTGAGCGAACTGTCTAAGGCACAGGCAACCGGCTTCTACGGATCACTGCTGCCAAGCCCGGACGTACATGGTTATAAGTCCAGCGAAATGCTTTACAACTGGGTCGCAAAAGGTGTCGAACCGACCAAATTCACCGAAGTTACCGACGTGGTGTTGATCACGCGTGACAATTTTAAAGAAGAACTGGAGAAAAAAGGGTTAGGCGGTAAGTAATCTGCCGAAAAAATTCCCCTCTGCATGATGCAGAGGGGGTGTGAACGACCAGTGATTCTCGGAGACGTTATGCAACAGTCTACCCCGTATCTCTCATTTCGCGGCATCGGTAAAACGTTTCCCGGCGTTAAGGCGCTGACGGATATTAGTTTTGACTGCTATGCCGGTCAGGTTCATGCGTTGATGGGTGAAAATGGCGCAGGAAAATCAACTCTCTTAAAAATCCTCAGCGGCAACTATGCGCCAACCACGGGTTCTGTAGTGATTAATGGGCAGGAAATGTCCTTTTCCGACACAACCGCAGCACTTAACGCGGGTGTGGCGATTATTTACCAGGAACTGCATCTCGTGCCGGAAATGACCGTCGCGGAAAACATCTATCTCGGCCAGCTGCCGCATAAAGGCGGCATTGTGAATCGCTCATTGCTGAATTATGAGGCGGGTTTACAACTTAAACATCTTGGTATGGATATTGACCCGGACACGCCGCTGAAATATCTCTCCATTGGTCAGTGGCAGATGGTTGAAATTGCCAAAGCGCTGGCGCGTAACGCCAAAATTATCGCCTTTGATGAGCCAACCAGCTCCCTCTCTGCCCGTGAAATCGACAATCTTTTCCGCGTTATTCGTGAACTGCGAAAAGAGGGGCGGGTGATCTTATACGTTTCTCACCGTATGGAAGAAATATTTGCCCTCAGCGATGCCATCACCGTCTTTAAAGATGGGCGTTATGTCAAAACCTTTACTGATATGCAGCAGGTTGACCACGACGCCCTGGTGCAGGCGATGGTCGGGCGCGACATCGGCGATATCTACGGTTGGCAACCGCGTAGTTATGGCGAGGAGCGGCTGCGTCTTGATGCTGTGAAAGCACCAGGCGTGCGTACGCCAATAAGTCTGGCGGTTCGCAGTGGAGAAATTGTCGGTCTGTTTGGTCTGGTCGGGGCAGGGCGTAGCGAATTAATGAAAGGCATGTTTGGCGGTACGCAAATCACCGCCGGTCAGGTTTATATCGACCAACGGCCGATTGATATTCGTAAACCGAGCCACGCTATTGCCGCAGGCATGATGCTCTGCCCGGAAGATCGCAAAGCGGAAGGCATTATTCCTGTGCACTCCGTTCGCGACAATATCAACATCAGTGCCAGACGCAAACATGTGCTCGGCGGTTGTGTAATCAACAACGGTTGGGAAGAAAACAATGCCGATCACCACATTCGTTCGCTCAACATCAAAACGCCGGGCGCAGAGCAACTGATCATGAATCTTTCAGGCGGAAATCAGCAAAAAGCCATTCTGGGCCGCTGGTTATCGGAAGAGATGAAGGTCATTTTGCTGGATGAACCTACGCGCGGCATTGATGTTGGTGCTAAGCATGAAATTTACAACGTGATTTATGCGCTGGCAGCGCAGGGCGTGGCGGTGCTGTTTGCCTCCAGCGACTTACCCGAAGTCCTCGGAGTTGCCGACCGGATTGTGGTGATGCGCGAAGGCGAAATCGCCGGTGAATTGTTACACGAGCAGGCAGATGAGCGTCAGGCATTAAGCCTTGCGATGCCTAAAGTCAGCCAGGCAGTTGCCTGAGTAAGGAGAGTATGATGTCTTCTGTTTCTACATCGGGTTCTGGCGCACCTAAGTCGTCTTTCAGCTTTGGGCGTATCTGGGATCAGTACGGCATGCTGGTGGTGTTTGCGGTGCTTTTTATCGCCTGTGCCATTTTTGTCCCAAATTTTGCCACCTTCATTAATATGAAAGGGTTGGGCCTGGCAATTTCTATGTCGGGGATGGTGGCGTGTGGCATGTTGTTCTGCCTTGCTTCCGGTGACTTTGACCTTTCTGTCGCCTCCGTAATTGCCTGTGCGGGTGTCACCACGGCGGTGGTTATCAACCTGACTGAAAGCCTGTGGATTGGCGTGGCAGCGGGTTTGTTGCTGGGCGTTCTCTGTGGTCTGGTCAATGGCTTTGTTATCGCCAAACTGAAAATAAATGCCCTGATCACGACACTGGCAACGATGCAGATTGTTCGAGGTCTGGCGTACATCATTTCAGACGGTAAAGCGGTCGGTATCGAAGATGAAAGCTTCTTTGCCCTTGGTTACGCCAACTGGTTCGGTCTGCCTGCGCCAATCTGGCTTACCGTCGCGTGTCTGATTGTCTTTGGTTTGCTGTTGAATAAAACCACCTTTGGGCGTAACACCCTGGCGATTGGCGGGAACGAAGAGGCTGCGCGTCTGGCGGGTGTACCGGTTGTTCGCACCAAAATTATTATCTTTGTTCTCTCTGGTCTGGTATCAGCGATAGCCGGAATTATTCTGGCTTCACGTATGACCAGTGGGCAGCCAATGACGTCGATTGGTTATGAGCTGATTGTTATCTCCGCCTGCGTTTTAGGTGGCGTTTCTCTGAAAGGTGGCATCGGAAAAATCTCATATGTGGTGGCGGGTATCTTAATTTTAGGCACCGTGGAAAATGCCATGAACCTGCTTAATATTTCTCCTTTCGCCCAGTACGTGGTTCGCGGCTTAATCCTGCTGGCAGCGGTGATCTTCGACCGTTACAAGCAAAAAGCGAAACGTACTGTTTGATGCTTTTTTCTGCAACAATTTAGCGTTTTTTCCCACCACAGCCAGCCGCCACAACGGTTGGCTGTTCTTCATTGCAAATGGCGACCCCCGTCACACTGTCTATACTTACATGTCTGTAAAGCGCGTTCTGCGCAACACAATAAGAAAAGAGAAGGAGGAGAACCGGGTGACAGAACCGTTAACCGAAACCCCTGAACTATCCGCGAAATATGCCTGGTTTTTTGATCTCGATGGAACGCTGGCGGAAATTAAACCGCATCCCGATCAGGTGCTCGTGCCTGACAATATTCTGCAAGGACTTCAGCTACTGGCAACCGCAAGTGATGGTGCATTGGCATTGATATCAGGGCGCTCAATGGTAGAGCTTGACGCTTTGGCAAAACCTTATCGCTTCCCGTTAGCGGGCGTGCATGGGGCGGAGCGCCGTGACATCAATGGTAAAACGCATATCGTTCATCTGCCGGATGCGATTGCGCGTGATATTAGCGTGCAACTGCATACGGCTATCGCCCAGCTTCCCGGTGCTGAGCTGGAGACGAAAGGGATGGCCTTTGCGCTGCATTATCGTCAGGCTCCGCAGCATGAAGACGCATTAATGACATTAGCGCAACGTATTACTCAGATCTGGCCACAAATGGCGTTACAGCAGGGAAAGTGTGTTGTCGAGATCAAGCCGCGAGGCACCAGTAAAGGTGAGGCGATTGCTGCCTTTATGCAGGAAGCTCCCTTTATCGGGCGAACGCCGGTATTTCTGGGCGATGATTTAACCGATGAATCTGGCTTCGCTGTCGTTAACCGGCTGGGCGGAATGTCAGTAAAAATTGGCACAGGCGCAACTCAGGCATCATGGCGACTGGCGGGCGTGCCGGATGTCTGGAGCTGGCTTGAAATGATAACCACCGCATTACAACAAAAAAGAGAAAATAACAGGAGCGATGACTATGAGTCGTTTAGTCGTAGTATCTAACCGGATTGCACCACCAGACGAGCACGCCGCCAGTGCCGGTGGCCTTGCTGTCGGCATACTGGGGGCACTGAAAGCCGCAGGTGGACTGTGGTTTGGCTGGAGTGGCGAAACAGGAAATGAGGATCAGCCGCTAAAAAAGGTGAAAAAGGGTAACATTACGTGGGCCTCTTTTAACCTCAGCGAACAGGATCTTGACGAATACTACAACCAATTCTCCAATGCCGTTCTCTGGCCTGCTTTTCATTATCGGCTCGATCTGGTGCAATTTCAGCGTCCTGCCTGGGATGGCTATCTACGCGTAAATGCGTTGCTGGCAGATAAATTACTGCCGCTGTTGCAAGACGATGACATTATCTGGATCCACGATTATCACCTGTTGCCCTTTGCGCATGAATTACGCAAACGTGGGGTGAATAATCGCATTGGTTTCTTTTTGCATATTCCTTTCCCGACACCGGAAATCTTCAACGCGCTGCCGACATATGACACCTTGCTTGAACAGCTTTGTGATTATGATTTGCTGGGTTTCCAGACAGAAAACGATCGTCTGGCGTTCCTGGATTGCCTTTCTAACCTGACCCGTGTCACGACGCGTAGCGCAAAAAGCCATACGGCCTGCGGCAAAGCGTTTCGAACAGAAGTTTACCCGATCGGCATTGAGCCGAAAGAAATAGCGAAACAGGCTGCCGGACCACTGCCGCCAAAACTGGCGCAACTCAAAGCGGAACTGAAAAACGTACAAAATATCTTTTCTGTCGAACGACTGGATTATTCCAAAGGTTTGCCGGAGCGTTTTCTCGCCTATGAAGCGTTACTGGAAAAATATCCGCAACATCACGGTAAAATTCGTTATACCCAGATCGCGCCAACGTCGCGTGGTGATGTGCAAGCCTATCAGGATATTCGTCATCAGCTCGAAAATGAAGCCGGACGAATTAATGGTAAATATGGGCAATTAGGCTGGACGCCGCTTTATTATTTGAATCAGCATTTTGACCGTAAATTACTGATGAAAATATTCCGCTACTCTGACGTGGGCTTAGTGACGCCACTGCGTGACGGGATGAACCTGGTGGCAAAAGAGTATGTTGCCGCTCAGGACCCAGCCAACCCGGGCGTACTTGTTCTTTCGCAATTTGCGGGAGCGGCAAACGAGTTAACGTCGGCGTTAATTGTTAATCCCTACGATCGTGACGAAGTTGCAGCTGCGCTGGATCGTGCATTGACTATGTCGCTGGCGGAACGTATTTCCCGTCATGCAGAAATGCTGGACGTTATCGTGAAAAACGATATTAACCACTGGCAGGAGTGCTTCATTAGCGACCTAAAGCAGATAGTTCCGCGAAGCGCGGAAAGCCAGCAGCGCGATAAAGTTGCTACCTTTCCTAAGCTTGCGTAAGTGCGGTTAATCTCCCGTAAGTGGAACTAACAGCACATCGACCTCACTTGAGGCAATCACTCTTTTCGCCGAGCAGGATGCTCGCGAAAAGAAACTGTGATTGTGATTACCGCAAATCACCAAATCGAAATGATGTTTGCGACAAACCTCCAGAATATGTTCGCTTAACTCACCGTAGGCAATAAACGTCTCGTCAACGGGATACCCCGCATCCTGAATTAACTTATCAAGAAAGCTTTGCGTTTCTTCCTGCATCACGCTGCGTAAATCTTCAAGCATCGGCGCGGCTAATTGATTGTACATTTCCGGGTCGGAAGCGAGAGTAATTAAACTGATGTGTCCCTTTACTGGCCTGGCGATAGATACCGCTTTTGCTAGCAGTTGCTGACTTTCCGGTGTAACCGCAACGGCGACAAGAATATTGCTATAGCTCATAACCTGTTCCTTATTCTGTGAACTTCAGGTGACATTAAAGCTTTACTCCTAATGGAGAATCGACGCAATCCCAACTCAGTCAAACAGGTAAATATTAGTGTGATTATTAGTAAATACAATTAATCAATCACTCTCGGTGATCATATGATTTCAACTGTAATTATAAGAAAATAATGTACTGATTCTCCATATTAAACAAGTGGTTAATATATGTAAAACATTTTATTAACATTAAGTTGATTGTTGCCTTTCTTTGTATTTAATTAGTTTGTTGTGCGGTAAGTGTCTGTTTAAAAATAGCTTATCGGGTATTGCCTTAAAGCAATTATTTATAGCAGATGATTATTTACGGTGAGTTATTTTAACTGTGCGCAACATCCCATTTCGATTATTCCTGTTTCATTTTTACTTGCTATCGTAGCGAAAAACTTTTTAACAGATTGAAATACACCCAAAACAAAAGTATGACTTATACATTTATGTTAAGTAATTGAGCGTTTTGTGTGATCTGCATCACACATTATTGAAAATCGCAGCCCCCCTCCGTTGTATGTGAGTGTAGTGACGAGTAAAGTTGCGTCGATTTAGGAAAAATCTTAGATAAGTGTAAAGAACCCCTTCTATTTGTAAGGACTTATTAAATCCAAAAAAGGGGGCTCTGCCTATTGCAGCTTATCGCAACTATTCTAATGCTAATTATTTTTTACCGGGGCTTCCCGGCGACATCACGGGGTGCGGTGAGACCGCATAAAAATAAAGTTGGTTATTCTGGGTGGGAATAATGCATACCTCCGAGTTGCTGAAACACATTTATGACATCAACTTGTCATATTTACTACTTGCACAGCGTCTGATTGTTCAGGACAAAGCGTCCGCAATGTTTCGTCTCGGCATAAATGAAGAAATGGCGACAACGTTAGCGGCACTGACTCTTCCGCAAATGGTTAAGCTGGCCGAAACCAATCAACTGGTTTGTCACTTTCGTTTTGACAGCCACCAGACGATTACTCAGTTGACGCAAGATTCCCGCGTTGACGATCTCCAGCAAATTCATACCGGCATCATGCTCTCAACACGCTTGCTGAATGATGTTAATCAGCCTGAAGAAGCGCTGCGCAAGAAAAGGGCGTGATCATGAGTGAAAAAAGCATTGTTCAGGAAGCGCGGGATATTCAGCTGGCAATGGAATTGATCACCCTGGGCGCTCGTTTGCAGATGCTGGAAAGCGAAACACAGTTAAGTCGCGGACGCCTGATAAAACTCTATAAAGAACTGCGCGGAAGCCCACCGCCGAAAGGCATGCTGCCATTCTCAACCGACTGGTTTATGACCTGGGAACAAAACGTTCATGCTTCGATGTTCTGTAACGCATGGCAGTTTTTACTGAAAACCGGCTTGTGTAATGGCGTCGATGCGGTGATCAAAGCCTACCGTTTATACCTTGAACAGTGTCCGCAAGCAGAAGAAGGACCGCTACTGGCATTAACCCGTGCCTGGACATTGGTGCGGTTTGTTGAAAGTGGATTACTGCAACTTTCCAGCTGCAACTGCTGCGGCGGCAATTTTATTACCCACGCTCACCAGCCTGTTGGCAGCTTTGCCTGCAGCTTATGTCAGCCGCCATCCCGGGCAGTAAAAAGACGTAAACTTTCCCAGAATCCTGCCGATATTATCCCACAACTGCTGGATGAACAGAGAGTACAGGCTGTTTAACTGATACGGTGTGGCGAAACATTCCAGCAGCGGTAACGACGTACCGCTGCTTTTTTTTGCCCCAATCGCGCGTTAACGTCTGACGACTGAACATCCTGTCATGGTCAACAGTGGAAGGATGATGTCGTGCTTATCTTATTAGGTTACCTGGTTGTTCTCGGTACAGTTTTCGGCGGTTATTTGATGACCGGTGGAAGCCTTGGAGCACTCTATCAACCCGCTGAACTGGTGATTATTGCCGGTGCAGGGATTGGGTCGTTTATCGTCGGCAATAATGGCAAAGCGATTAAAGGCACGCTGAAGGCGCTGCCGTTGCTGTTTCGTCGCTCCAAATACACCAAAGCTATGTATATGGATCTGCTGGCTCTGCTTTATCGGTTGATGGCGAAATCGCGGCAGATGGGGATGTTTTCGCTGGAACGCGATATTGAAAATCCCCGTGAGAGCGAAATCTTCGCCAGCTACCCACGCATCCTTGCGGATAGCGTCATGCTTGATTTTATCGTCGATTATCTGCGCCTGATTATCAGCGGTCACATGAATACCTTCGAAATTGAAGCCCTGATGGATGAAGAGATTGAGACGCACGAAAGCGAAGCAGAAGTCCCGGCGAACAGTCTGGCATTGGTCGGGGACTCACTTCCGGCGTTTGGTATTGTCGCGGCTGTGATGGGGGTCGTTCACGCGTTAGGTTCAGCCGATCGTCCTGCCGCCGAGCTGGGGGCGCTTATCGCACATGCGATGGTGGGGACTTTCCTCGGTATTTTATTGGCTTACGGATTTATTTCCCCATTAGCGAGTGTTTTACGTCAGAAAAGCGCCGAAACCAGCAAAATGATGCAATGCGTGAAAGTCACACTGCTTTCTAATCTGAACGGTTACGCACCGCCTATCGCCGTTGAGTTTGGTCGCAAAACGCTCTATTCCAGCGAACGTCCGTCGTTTATTGAACTGGAAGAGCATGTGCGTGCGGTGAAAAATCCGCAACAACAGACGACAACCGAGGAAGCATGAAGAATCAAGCGCATCCGATTATTGTCGTCAAACGACGCAAAGCCAAAAGCCACGGGGCAGCACATGGATCGTGGAAGATTGCTTATGCCGACTTTATGACCGCGATGATGGCCTTTTTTCTGGTGATGTGGCTAATCTCCATCTCCAGCCCAAAAGAGCTGATTCAGATTGCGGAGTACTTCCGGACTCCACTGGCGACTGCGGTTACGGGCGGCGATCGCATTTCTAATAGTGAAAGCCCAATTCCCGGTGGGGGTGATGATTACACCCAAAGCCAGGGGGAAGTGAATAAGCAGCCGAACATCGAAGAGCTGAAAAAACGCATGGAGCAAAGTCGATTGCGGAAATTGCGTGGCGATCTCGACCAGTTGATTGAATCCGATCCGAAACTGCGGGCGTTACGTCCACATCTCAAAATCGATCTGGTCCAGGAAGGTCTACGTATTCAGATCATCGATAGCCAGAATCGCCCGATGTTCAGAACCGGCAGTGCCGACGTCGAACCCTATATGCGCGACATTCTGCGCGCCATCGCGCCCGTTCTGAATGGTATTCCCAACCGTATTAGCCTTTCGGGTCATACCGATGATTTCCCTTACGCCAGTGGTGAGAAAGGATATAGCAACTGGGAGCTTTCTGCCGATCGAGCCAATGCTTCCCGCCGCGAACTGATGGTTGGCGGATTGGATGGCGGCAAAGTGTTACGTGTCGTCGGCATGGCGGCAACGATGCGCTTAAGCGATCGCGGTCCTGATGATGCTGTCAACCGTCGCATCAGCCTGCTGGTACTGAACAAACAAGCCGAACAGGCCATTTTGCATGAAAACGCCGAAAGCCAGAATGAGCCAGTAAGCGCCCTGGAAAAACCTGAGGTTGCACCACAGGTCAGTGTTCCCACAATGCCATCAGCCGAACCGAGGTGACAGCGTGAGTATGGATATAAGCGATTTTTATCAGACATTTTTTGATGAAGCGGACGAACTGTTGGCTGATATGGAGCAGCATCTGCTGGTTTTGCAGCCGGAAGCGCCAGATGCCGAACAATTGAATGCCATCTTTCGGGCTGCCCACTCGATCAAAGGAGGGGCAGGAACTTTTGGCTTCAGCGTTTTGCAGGAAACCACGCATCTGATGGAAAACCTGCTCGATGAAGCCAGACGAGGTGAGATGCAACTCAACACCGACATTATCAATCTGTTTTTGGAAACGAAGGACATCATGCAAGAACAGCTCGACGCTTATAAACAGTCGCAAGAGCCGGATGCCGCCAGCTTCGATTATATCTGCCAGGCCTTGCGTCAACTGGCATTAGAAGCGAAAGGCGAAACGCCATCCGCAGTGACCCGATTAAGTGTGGTTGCCAAAAGTGAACCGCAAGATGAGCAGAGCCGCAATCAGTCGCCGCGACGAATTATCCTTACTCGCCTGAAGGCCGGGGAAGTCGACCTGCTGGAAGAAGAGCTGGGGCATCTGACAACGTTAACTGACGTGGTGAAAGGGGCGGATTCTCTCTCGGCAATATTACCGGGCGACATCGCCGAAGATGACATCACAGCGGTACTTTGTTTTGTGATTGAAGCCGATCAGATTACCTTTGAAACAGTAGAAGTCTCGCCAAAAATATCCCCCCCACCAGTGCTTAAACTGGCAGCCGAACAAGCGCCAACCGGTCGCGTGGAGCGGGAAAAAACGACACGCAGCAGTGAATCCACCAGCATTCGTGTGGCGGTAGAAAAGGTTGATCAATTGATTAACCTCGTCGGAGAGCTGGTCATCACTCAGTCTATGCTTGCCCAGCGTTCCAGCGAACTTGACCCGGTTAATCATGGTGATTTGATTACCAGCATGGGGCAGTTACAACGTAACGCCCGTGATTTGCAGGAATCAGTGATGTCGATTCGCATGATGCCGATGGAGTATGTCTTTAGTCGCTATCCCCGGCTGGTGCGTGATCTGGCGGGAAAACTCGGCAAGCAGGTAGAACTGACGCTGGTGGGGAGTTCTACCGAACTCGACAAGAGCCTGATAGAACGCATTATCGATCCGCTGACCCACCTGGTACGCAATAGCCTCGATCACGGTATTGAACTGCCAGAAAAACGGCTCGCCGCAGGTAAAAACAGTGTCGGAAATTTAATTCTGTCTGCCGAACATCAGGGCGGCAACATTTGCATTGAAGTGACCGACGATGGGGCGGGGCTAAACCGTGAGCGAATTCTGGCAAAAGCGGCCTCGCAAGGTTTGACTGTCAGCGAAAACATGAGCGACGACGAAGTCGCGATGCTGATATTTGCACCTGGCTTCTCCACGGCGGAGCAGGTCACCGACGTCTCCGGGCGCGGCGTCGGCATGGACGTCGTTAAACGTAATATCCAGGAGATGGGCGGTCATGTCGAAATCCAGTCGAAGCAGGGCACAGGTACTACCATCCGCATTTTACTGCCGCTGACGCTGGCAATCCTCGACGGCATGTCCGTACGCGTTGCGGATGAAGTTTTCATTCTGCCGCTGAATGCGGTCATGGAATCACTGCAACCCCGTGAAGCTGATCTCCATCCACTGGCAGGCGGCGAGCGGGTGCTGGAAGTGCGTGGTGAATATCTGCCCATCGTTGAATTGTGGAAAGTGTTCAACGTCGCGGGCGCGAAAACCGAAGCCACCCAGGGAATTGTGGTGATCCTGCAAAGTGGCGGTCGCCGCTACGCCTTGCTGGTGGATCAATTAATCGGTCAACACCAGGTTGTGGTTAAAAACCTTGAAAGTAACTATCGCAAAGTCCCCGGCATTTCTGCTGCGACCATTCTTGGCGACGGCAGCGTGGCACTGATTGTTGATGTCTCCGCCTTGCAGGCGATAAACCGCGAACAACGTATGGCGAACACCGCCGCCTGAATGAGTAAAAAGGTAACAATATGACCGGTATGACGAATGTAACAAAGCTGGCCAGCGAGCCGTCAGGCCAGGAATTCCTGGTATTTACCCTTGGTGACGAAGAGTACGGTATTGATATTCTGAAAGTGCAGGAGATCCGTGGCTATGATCAGGTAACACGGATTGCGAACACGCCAGCGTTTATCAAAGGTGTCACTAATCTGCGCGGTGTTATTGTGCCGATTGTCGACTTACGAATTAAGTTCAGTCAGGTGGATGTGGACTATAACGACAACACAGTAGTTATCGTCCTGAATCTCGGGCAGCGGGTAGTCGGCATCGTAGTGGACGGGGTTTCGGACGTTCTTTCATTGACGGCGGAGCAAATTCGCCCGGCACCGGAATTTGCCGTGACGCTTTCAACAGAATATCTCACTGGACTCGGCGCACTGGGCGACCGCATGTTGATTCTGGTGAACATCGAAAAACTGCTGAACAGTGAAGAGATGGCGCTGTTAGATAGCGCGGCGTCAGAAGTGGCGTAATTCTCCTGATTTCCTCAATTGCAATGAACCCGATGACCTGCGCATCGGGTTTTTTATTTCAGTTTCGCGGCGGGTGGCATCAGCAATAAAGTTTCCCCCTTCCTTGCCGATAACGAGATCAACTTGTTTTCAGGAAGGTGCCTTATGATTAACCGTATCCGCGTAGTCACGCTGTTGGTAATGGTGCTGGGGGTATTCGCACTGTTACAGCTTATTTCCGGCAGTCTGTTTTTTTCTTCCCTTCACCATAGCCAGAAGAGCTTTGTGGTTTCCAATCAATTACGGGAACAGCAGGGCGAGCTGACGTCAACCTGGGATTTAATGCTGCAAACGCGCATTAACCTGAGTCGATCAGCGGTGCGGATGATGATGGATTCTTCCAATCAACAAAGTAACGCCAAAGTTGAATTGCTTGATAGCGCCAGGAAAACTTTGGCCCAGGCCGCGACACATTATAAAAAATTCAAAAGCATGGCGCCGTTACCTGAAATGGTCGCTACCAGTCGTAATATTGATGAAAAATATAAAAACTATCACACAGCATTAACTGAACTGATTGATTATCTTGATTATGGCAATACTGGAGCTTATTTCGCTCAGCCAACCCAGGGAATGCAAAATGCAATGGGCGAAGCGTTTGCTCAGTACGCCCTCAGCAGTGAAAAACTGTATCGCGATATCGTCACTGACAACGCAGATGATTACCGATTTGCCCAGTGGCAACTGGCGGTTATTGCGCTGGTGGTGGTATTAATTCTGCTGGTGGCGTGGTACGGCATTCGCCGTATGTTGCTTACACCGCTGGCAAAAATTATTGCTCATATTCGCGAAATCGCCGGTGGTAACCTGGCGAATACCCTGACCATTGACGGGCGCAGTGAAATGGGCGACTTGGCGCAGAGCGTTTCACATATGCAACGCTCTTTGACTGACACCGTCACTCATGTGCGCGAAGGTTCAGATGCCATCTATGCTGGCACCCGTGAAATTGCGGCGGGCAATACCGATCTTTCTTCCCGTACTGAACAGCAAGCATCCGCGCTGGAAGAAACTGCCGCCAGCATGGAGCAGCTCACCGCGACAGTGAAGCAAAACGCCGATAACGCCCGCCAGGCCTCACAACTGGCGCAAAGTGCCTCCGACACCGCCCAGCATGGCGGCAAAGTAGTGGATGGCGTAGTGAAAACGATGCATGAGATCGCCGATAGTTCGAAGAAAATTGCCGACATTATCAGCGTTATCGATGGTATTGCCTTCCAGACTAATATCCTCGCGCTGAATGCCGCTGTTGAAGCCGCGCGAGCGGGTGAACAAGGCCGTGGTTTTGCCGTGGTGGCGGGCGAAGTGCGTAATCTTGCCAGTCGCAGCGCCCAGGCGGCAAAAGAGATCAAAGCACTTATTGAAGACTCCGTTTCGCGCGTTGATACCGGTTCGGTGCTGGTCGAAAGCGCCGGGGAAACAATGAACAATATCGTCAATGCTGTCACTCGCGTGACTGACATTATGGGCGAGATTGCATCGGCATCAGATGAACAGAGCCGCGGCATCGATCAAGTCGCATTGGCGGTTTCGGAAATGGATCGCGTCACGCAACAGAACGCATCGCTGGTGCAGGAATCAGCTGCTGCCGCCGCTGCGCTGGAAGAACAGGCCAGTCGTTTAACACAAGCGGTTTCTGCGTTCCATCTGGCAGCCAGCCCACTCACCAATAAAACGCAAACATCATCTCGTCCTGCCAGTGAGCAACCACCGGCACAGCCACGACTGCGAATTGCTGAACAAGATCCAAACTGGGAAACATTTTAACGAGTATTGACTAACGCGGTCATTGCCGCCTGATGGGGAGCGTTGATGTTTAATCGTATTCGAATTTCGACCACGCTGTTTTTAATTTTGATTCTCTGCGGGATCTTGCAGATTGGCAGTAACGGCATGTCTTTTTGGGCATTTCGCGATGATTTGCAACGATTGAATCAGGTCGAGCAGAGCAATCAGCAACGTGCGGCATTAGCGCAAACTCGGGCGGTGATGTTACAGGCCAGCACCGCGCTGAATAAAGCGGGCACTCTGACGGCGCTTAGCTATCCGGCGGATGACATTAAAACGTTGATGACGACGGCGCGCGCCAGTCTGACGCAATCCACCACGCTGTTTAAAAGTTTTATGGCGATGACTGCGGGCAACGAGCACGTCAGGGCGTTGCAAAAAGAGACGGAGAAAAGTTTTGCCCGCTGGCACAACGATCTCGAACATCAGGCGACCTGGCTTGAAAGTAATCAACTTTCGGATTTCCTCACTGCGCCGGTGCAGGGATCACAGAATGCGTTTGACGTTAACTTTGAGGCCTGGCAGCTGGAGATCAACCATGTGCTGGAAGCCGCCGGTGCGCAAAGCCAGCGTAACTATCAGATTTCGGCGCTGGTGTTTATCAGCATGATTATTGTTGCGGCGATCTACATCAGCAGTGCGCTGTGGTGGACGCGCAAGATGATTGTTCAACCACTGGCCATTATCGGTAGCCATTTTGACAGCATTGCTGCGGGTAATCTGGCGCGTCCGATTGCGGTGTATGGTCGCAATGAGATCACCGCCATTTTTGCCAGTCTGAAGACCATGCAGCAGGCTTTGCGTGGGACGGTAAGTGATGTGCGTAAGGGAAGCCAGGAGATGCACATTGGTATCGCGGAGATTGTCGCAGGCAATAACGATCTCTCAAGTCGTACTGAACAGCAGGCGGCATCGCTGGCACAAACGGCCGCCAGTATGGAGCAATTAACCGCCACGGTAGGGCAAAACGCCGATAACGCACGACAGGCGTCGGAACTGGCAAAAAATGCCGCGACAACGGCGCAGTCGGGCGGTGTTCAGGTCAGTACCATGACTCACACCATGCAGGAGATCGCCACCAGCTCGCAAAAAATTGGCGACATTATCAGCGTTATCGACGGCATTGCTTTCCAGACCAATATTCTGGCCCTGAATGCGGCAGTGGAAGCGGCTCGCGCCGGAGAGCAGGGTCGTGGATTTGCGGTAGTGGCAGGTGAAGTGCGCAATCTTGCCAGCCGTAGCGCCCAGGCGGCAAAAGAGATCAAAGGGCTGATCGAAGAGTCAGTCAATCGTGTCCAGCAGGGTTCGAAACTGGTGAATAACGCCGCCGCGACCATGACCGATATTGTCAGTTCGGTGACCCGCGTGAACGACATTATGGGAGAAATTGCTTCGGCGTCGGAAGAACAACGGCGGGGGATTGAGCAGGTTGCACAGGCTGTCAGCCAGATGGATCAGGTGACTCAGCAGAACGCCTCCCTGGTAGAAGAAGCGGCGGTGGCAACGGAACAACTGGCGAACCAGGCTGACCATCTTTCGTCGCGTGTGGCGGTATTTACCCTTGAAGAACATGAAGTAGCACGACATGAGTCGGCGCAGTTACAAATTGCGCCAGTGGTATCCTGAAGTGATTGAGAAGGCGCTATGACTTCATCTCTGCCCTGTGGGCAAACGTCTTTATTGTTACAGATGACCGAGCGCCTGGCGCTTTCCGACGCGCATTTTCGGCGGATAAGTCAATTGATCTATCAACGAGCCGGGATCGTTCTGGCTGACCATAAACGCGACATGGTTTACAACCGACTGGTTCGTCGTTTGCGTTCGCTGGGACTGACGGATTTCGGCCATTACTTGAACTTGCTGGAATCTAACCAGCACAGCGGTGAGTGGCAGGCGTTTATCAATTCGCTGACCACGAATCTGACGGCATTTTTCCGTGAGGCGCATCATTTTCCTCTGCTCGCGGATCACGCCCGGCGTCGTTCTGGCGAGTATCGCGTATGGAGCGCGGCGGCTTCGACCGGCGAAGAGCCGTACAGCATTGCGATGACGCTGGCTGACATATTGGGCACCGCGCCCGGACGCTGGAAAGTGTTTGCCAGCGATATCGACACCGAGGTGCTGGAAAAAGCCAGAAGCGGTATTTATCGCCATGAAGAGCTGAAAAATCTGACGCCGCAGCAACTGCAGCGGTACTTCATGCGAGGGACGGGACCGCATGAAGGGCTGGTACGCGTGCGTCAGGAGTTGGCGAACTATGTTGATTTTGCCCCGCTGAATTTACTGGCGAAACAATACACCGTGCCGGGGCCGTTTGATGCGATCTTCTGTCGTAACGTCATGATCTACTTCGATCAAACTACCCAGCAGGAGATTTTGCGCCGCTTTGTTCCGCTCCTTAAACCCGACGGATTGCTGTTTGCGGGTCACTCTGAAAACTTTAGCCACCTTGAGCGCCGCTTCACGCTGCGTGGTCAGACGGTGTATGCGCTAAGTAAGGATTAACGATGAGCAAAATCAGGGTGTTATCTGTCGATGATTCGGCACTAATGCGCCAGATCATGACAGAAATCATCAACAGCCATAGCGACATGGAAATGGTGGCGACCGCCCCTGATCCGCTGGTTGCGCGTGATTTGATTAAGAAATTCAATCCCGATGTATTGACGCTGGATGTTGAAATGCCGCGGATGGACGGACTGGATTTTCTCGAAAAATTAATGCGTTTGCGCCCAATGCCCGTTGTGATGGTTTCTTCCCTGACCGGCAAAGGGTCAGAAGTCACTCTGCGCGCGCTGGAGCTGGGGGCGATAGATTTTGTCACCAAACCGCAACTGGGTATTCGCGAAGGAATGCTGGCGTACAGCGAAATGATTGCTGAAAAGGTGCGTACAGCAGCAAAGGCGAGCCTTGCGGCACATAAACCATTGTCGGCACCGACAACGCTGAAAGCGGGGCCGTTGTTGAGTTCTGAAAAACTGATTGCGATTGGTGCTTCAACGGGGGGAACTGAGGCAATTCGTCACGTCCTGCAACCGTTACCGCTTTCCAGCCCGGCACTGTTAATTACCCAGCATATGCCACCCGGTTTCACTCGCTCTTTTGCCGACAGACTTAATAAGCTGTGCCAAATCGGTGTTAAAGAAGCCGAAGACGGAGAACGCGTTCTGCCGGGGCATGCTTATATCGCACCGGGAGATCGGCATATGGAACTGGCGCGTAGCGGCGCGAATTATCAAATCAAAATCCACGATGGCCCGGCGGTTAACCGTCATCGGCCTTCGGTAGATGTGTTGTTCCATTCTGTTGCCAAACAGGCGGGGCGTAATGCGGTTGGGGTGATCCTGACCGGTATGGGCAACGACGGCGCGGCGGGAATGTTAGCGATGCGTCAGGCGGGGGCATGGACCCTTGCACAAAACGAAGCAAGTTGCGTGGTGTTCGGCATGCCGCGCGAGGCCATCAATATGGGTGGTGTTTGCGAAGTGGTCGATCTTAGCCAGGTAAGCCAGCAAATGCTGGCGAAAATCAGTGCCGGACAGGCGATACGTATTTAAATCAGGAGTGTGAAATGGCGGATAAAGAACTTAAATTTTTGGTTGTGGATGACTTTTCCACCATGCGACGCATAGTGCGTAACCTGCTGAAAGAGCTGGGATTCAATAATGTTGAGGAAGCGGAAGATGGTGTCGACGCCCTCAATAAGTTGCAGGCAGGCGGTTATGGATTTGTTATCTCCGACTGGAACATGCCCAACATGGATGGCCTGGAGTTGCTGAAAACGATTCGTGCAGATGGCGGGATGTCAGCATTGCCAGTGTTAATGGTGACTGCAGAAGCGAAGAAAGAAAACATTATTGCTGCGGCGCAAGCGGGGGCCAGTGGCTATGTGGTGAAGCCATTTACCGCCGCGACGCTGGAGGAAAAACTCAACAAAATCTTTGAGAAACTGGGCATGTGAGGATGCGACTATGATGCAACCATCAATCAAACCTGCTGACGAGCATTCAGCTGGCGATATCATTGCGCGCATCGGCAGCCTGACGCGTATGCTGCGCGACAGTTTGCGGGAGCTGGGGCTGGATCAGGCAATTGCCGAAGCGGCGGAAGCCATCCCCGATGCCCGCGATCGTTTGTACTATGTTGTGCAGATGACTGCCCAGGCTGCAGAGCGGGCGCTGAACAGTGTTGAAGCGTCACAACCACATCAAGATCAAATGGAGAAATCAGCAAAAGCATTAACCCAACGTTGGGATGACTGGTTTGCCGATCCGATTGACCTTGCCGATGCCCGTGAACTGGTGACAGATACGCGGCAATTTCTGGCAGATGTCCCCGCGCATACCAGCTTTACTAACGCGCAACTGCTGGAAATCATGATGGCGCAGGATTTTCAGGATCTCACCGGACAGGTCATTAAGCGGATGATGGATGTCATTCAGGAGATCGAACGTCAATTGCTGATGGTGCTGTTGGAAAACATCCCGGAACAGGAGTCGCGTCCAAAACGTGAAAACCAGAGTTTGCTTAATGGACCTCAGGTTGATACCAGCAAAGCCGGTGTGGTAGCCAGTCAGGATCAGGTGGACGATTTGTTGGATAGCCTTGGATTTTGATTTGTATTGCCTGATGTGGCGTAACCGCGTCATATCAGGCGATGACGCCGCATCCGACAAACGCACACCATGCTTGATGTGTGCAGCAAAAGCCCTAAATCCCCCCTGTTTTGCCCCTTACTCAGACCATTGAACGCTTTTCGCTCTGGCATCATTCACGCTTAATACTCTTTCCAGGATTGGCGACGTGTCTGACGAGAGCGACGACAAAACAGAAGCCCCCACACCTCACCGACTAGAAAAAGCGCGGGAAGAGGGGCAAATCCCGCGTTCCCGTGAACTGACCTCACTGCTGATTTTGTTGGTGGGCGTTAGTGTTATCTGGTTTGGCGGTGTGTCGCTGGCCCGTCGATTGTCGGGCATGCTCTCCGCTGGGCTGCATTTTGATCACAATATTATCAATGACCCGAATCTGATCCTCGGGCAGATTATTCTGCTGATCAGAGAAGCCATGTTGGGGCTGCTGCCGCTGATTAGCGGCGTGGTGCTGGTGGCGCTCATTTCTCCGGTCATGCTGGGGGGGCTGGTATTTAGCGGCAAATCCTTGCAGCCGAAGTTTTCCAAACTCAACCCGCTACCGGGGATTAAACGGATGTTCTCGGCACAGACTGGCGCGGAGTTGCTTAAAGCAATTTTGAAAACCATCCTGGTTGGCAGCGTGACGGGATTTTTTCTCTGGCATCACTGGCCGCAGATGATGCGCTTAATGGCCGAGTCTCCGATTACCGCCATGGGTAATGCGATGGATCTGGTAGGGCTATGCGCGCTGCTGGTGGTACTTGGTGTTATTCCGATGGTGGGATTTGACGTCTTTTTCCAAATCTTCAGCCACCTGAAAAAGCTGCGAATGTCGCGGCAGGATATTCGTGATGAGTTCAAACAAAGCGAAGGCGATCCTCATGTTAAAGGGCGGATCCGTCAGATGCAGCGAGCTGCCGCGCGGCGTCGGATGATGGCCGATGTGCCGAAAGCGGATGTCATTGTCAATAACCCGACCCACTATTCGGTAGCGTTGCAGTATGACGAAAACAAAATGAGCGCACCGAAAGTGGTCGCTAAAGGTGCAGGACTGGTCGCGCTGCGCATTCGTGAAATTGGCGCTGAAAATAACGTCCCGACGCTTGAAGCGCCGCCGCTGGCGCGAGCGCTGTATCGACATGCGGAGATCGGCCAACAAATCCCAGGTCAACTGTACGCCGCGGTGGCGGAGGTGCTGGCCTGGGTCTGGCAACTGAAACGCTGGCGTCTGGCTGGTGGACAGCGCCCTGTACAACCTACTCATCTTCCGGTGCCGGAAGCCCTGGATTTTATTAACGAGAAACCGACCCATGAGTAATCTGGCCGCGATGCTGCGCCTGCCCGCAAACCTGAAATCGACACAATGGCAGATCCTTGCCGGACCGATTTTGATCCTGTTGATCTTGTCGATGATGGTGCTGCCACTGCCCGCATTCATACTCGACCTGCTGTTCACCTTCAATATTGCCTTGTCGATCATGGTGTTGCTGGTGGCGATGTTTACCCAGCGCACGCTCGAGTTTGCTGCGTTTCCGACCATTCTGTTGTTTACCACGCTGTTGCGTCTGGCACTTAACGTGGCTTCAACCCGTATCATTTTGATGGAAGGGCATACCGGCGCGGCGGCGGCTGGGAAGGTGGTCGAAGCGTTCGGTCACTTCCTCGTTGGTGGCAATTTCGCTATCGGTATCGTGGTGTTCGTCATTCTCGTGATCATCAACTTTATGGTTATCACCAAAGGTGCCGGGCGTATCGCAGAAGTAGGCGCGCGCTTTGTTCTCGATGGTATGCCAGGAAAGCAGATGGCGATTGATGCCGACCTTAACGCCGGACTGATTGGTGAAGATGAGGCGAAAAAACGCCGCAGTGAAGTCACTCAGGAAGCCGATTTTTACGGCTCAATGGACGGGGCAAGTAAGTTTGTTCGCGGCGATGCCATCGCCGGGATCCTCATCATGGTCATTAACGTTGTCGGCGGATTGCTGGTCGGTGTGCTGCAACATGGCATGAGCATGGGACATGCGGCGGAAAGTTATACGCTATTGACCATTGGTGACGGTCTGGTAGCACAAATCCCGGCGCTGGTGATTTCTACCGCCGCGGGGGTCATCGTTACGCGTGTCAGCACCGATCAGGATGTTGGCGAGCAGATGGTGAATCAGCTTTTCAGTAACCCGAGCGTTATGTTGTTAAGCGCCGCCGTGCTCGGTTTACTCGGCCTGGTGCCTGGAATGCCGAACCTGGTATTTTTGCTGTTCACTGCCGGATTGCTGGGGCTGGCCTGGTGGATCCGCGGACGCGAACAAAAAGCGCCTGCCGAACCAAAACCGGTAAAAATGGCAGAGAATAATGCCGTTGTTGAAGCAACGTGGAACGATGTACAACTGGAAGATTCTCTGGGAATGGAAGTGGGTTATCGCCTGATCCCGATGGTCGATTTCCAGCAGGATGGTGAGTTGCTGGGCCGTATACGCAGTATTCGCAAGAAATTTGCCCAGGAGATGGGGTTTCTGCCGCCAGTGGTGCACATTCGCGACAATATGGATCTGCAACCTGCCCGCTATCGCATTTTGATGAAAGGCGTGGAGATAGGCAGTGGTGATGCTTATCCGGGGCGTTGGTTGGCGATTAACCCTGGTACCGCTGCCGGGACGTTACCTGGTGAGGCGACCGTCGATCCAGCATTTGGCCTGAATGCTATCTGGATTGAAAGTGCGCTAAAAGAACAGGCGCAGATTCAAGGGTATACCGTGGTTGAGGCCAGCACGGTGGTGGCTACGCATCTTAACCACCTCATAAGCCAGCATGCCGCAGAGCTGTTTGGTCGTCAGGAGGCGCAACAGTTGCTGGATCGTGTCGCTCAGGAGATGCCAAAGCTGACGGAAGATCTCGTTCCTGGCGTCGTCACGCTCACCACACTGCATAAAGTGCTGCAAAATCTGCTCGATGAAAAAGTCCCGATTCGCGATATGCGCACTATTCTCGAAACGCTGGCGGAACATGCGCCCATCCAAAGCGATCCACATGAATTAACCGCCGTCGTGCGCGTGGCGTTAGGACGGGCTATAACCCAGCAGTGGTTTCCTGGCAAAGATGAAGTCCATGTTATTGGCCTCGATACACCGCTGGAACGTTTGTTACTACAGGCCTTGCAGGGTGGGGGCGGACTGGAGCCTGGGCTGGCGGATCGTTTACTGGCACAAACTCAGGAAGCGCTATCCCGTCAGGAGATGCTGGGTGCGCCGCCAGTATTATTGGTGAACCACGCGCTGCGACCATTATTGTCTCGCTTCCTGCGTCGCAGCCTGCCGCAGTTAGTGGTGCTGTCGAATCTGGAACTATCAGATAACCGACATATCCGTATGACGGCGACGATTGGCGGCAAATAATGAGAGCCTTATTAGCAATATTATTGTTTCCGCTGCTGGCGCAAGCCGCCGGGGAGGGGATGTGGCAGGCGAGCAGTGTGGGCGTTACGTTGAATCACCGTGGTGAATCGATGTCGTCAGCGCCTCTTTCTTCGCGACAACCTGCATCAGGATTGATGACGCTGGTTGCGTGGCGTTATCAGCTTATCGGCCCAACTCCCGTAGGGCTGCGGGTTCGCTTGTGTTCACAATCTCGTTGTGTCGAATTAGAGGGGCAGAGCGGAACCACCGTGGCCTTTTCCGGTATACCGGCGGCAGAACCGTTGCGATTTATCTGGGAAGTGCCTGGCGGCGGGCGGTTAATTCCGCCGCTAAAAGTACAGCGTAATGAAGTGATTGTGAATTATCGCTGAAGGACAAATAAAAATTACGCGCTCGCGGCATGTTTAATAACTCAGTGAAAAAGGCTCGATGTTTTGTTGCAATTATTTATCAGGAATAGCTTGCAACAAAACATGCCAAAAATATGTGAATTATCCTCTTGTCAAAGGGCTTGGATAAAAATCTTCAGAGTTACGGTATAACTGCAACTGGCGAGTTCGCGTATTGGTCTGTATGATCCTACATGAGAGCCATTCTGATTCAGAATAAGGGTCACTTAAATCCTGAACGTCTTCATTTGAAAGGATTAATTCACATTCTTTGTCCCTAAAATCCAGCCAGGCTCGTTGTGATTTTTTAAGCAAGTTAAGTTGTTCGGTATCAGGTTTTTTGACACCTGTGCGTGGTACTTGTTCTATATAACGATAAGCTTCACCATAAGCTTTATTTAATTGCGCATCGACGAGATTGTATTCTTGTCGCAGGCATGATTTGATCACGTTTATGTCAGTATCATCATCTGAATTTTTTTGCCAACAATCTTTGATGGCTGAAATGTCATGGTCATTGACTATAACCGTATCTTCTGCGTAAGCCTGGCAAGAGATAATGCCTAATGTTAATACAAGAAATTTAAACACTGCGGTATTCCTTAAATTCAACCGTTATCGTTTCCCTGGGGCCGGATATTACGCTTCTGGCCTCTTATCCAACAGTGAGAAAACAGTGGCATGTCCATTTTCAGAATACATTTAGATGGCAATAAAAAAGCCTGATCAGGTAACCCTGATCAGGCTTCACTCTCACGAAAAATCGATTACATACGCTCTACTGTCTCAATACCCAGCGTATCCAGGCCCAGCTTCAGCGTCTTCGCCGTCAGTTGTGCCAGTTTCAGACGACTGTTACGCACTTCTTCGTTTTCTGCGCTGAGGATCGGGCAGTGCTCGTAGAAGCCAGAGAACAGACCGGCCAGATCGTACAGGTAAGCACACATCACGTGCGGCGTGCCTTCACGGGCAACCACAGTGAGGGTTTCTTCAAACTGCAGCAGGCGAGCTGCCAGTTGTGCCTCACGATCTTCACGGATGATTACCGGAGCTGCAGCCAGTTGCTCTTCGTCAATTTCTGCTTTACGGAACACGGACAATACACGCGTGTAAGCATACTGCATGTATGGCGCGGTATTACCCTCAAACGCCAGCATGTTGTCCCAGTCGAAGATGTAGTCAGTGGTACGGTTTTTGGAGAGATCTGCGTATTTAACCGCACCAATACCAACCGCATTAGCCAGTTTTTCCAGCTCATCGGCTGGCATATCCGGGTTCTTCTCTGCCACCAGACGGCGTGCGCGTTCCAGGGCTTCATCCAGCAGATCGGCCAGTTTCACCGTACCGCCAGCACGCGTTTTGAACGGTTTGCCGTCTTTGCCCAGCATCATGCCGAACATATGATGTTCCAGCGGTACGGATTCCGGCACATAGCCTGCTTTACGGACGATCGCCCACGCCTGCATCAGGTGTTGATGCTGGCGGGAGTCGATGTAATACAGCACGCGATCGGCATGCAATGTTTCATAACGATATTTCGCACAGGCGATATCAGTGGTGGTGTAGAGATAGCCGCCATCTTTCTTCTGAATGATCACGCCCATCGGTTCGCCTTCCTTGTTTTTGAACTCATCAAGGAATACGACAGTTGCGCCTTCGCTTTCTACAGCCAGACCTTTGGCTTTGAGATCAGCCACGATACCCGGCAGCATCGGGTTGTACAGGCTTTCGCCCATCACGTCATCACGGGTCAGTGTCACGTTCAGACGATCGTAGGTGATCTGGTTCTGCGTCATGGTGATGTCGACCAGTTTGCGCCACATCTCACGGAAGTATTCGTCACCGCTTTGCAGTTTTACCACGTAGTTACGTGCACGCTCAGCGAACGCTTCATCTTCATCGTAATGCTTTTTCGCATCGCGGTAGAAACCTTCAAGATCTGCCAGCTCCATTTCACCGGCATTTTCCTGCTGCTGCTTTTCCAGCCATGCAATCAGCATACCGAACTGAGTGCCCCAGTCGCCGACGTGGTTTGCGCGAATCACTTTGTGACCGAGGAACTCCAGAGTACGAACGGCTGCGTCACCAATAATGGTAGAGCGCAGGTGACCAACGTGCATCTCTTTCGCCACGTTT
Organism: Escherichia sp. KS167_9B; assembly: GCF_030295215.1. Taxonomy (NCBI): domain Bacteria; kingdom Pseudomonadati; phylum Pseudomonadota; class Gammaproteobacteria; order Enterobacterales; family Enterobacteriaceae; genus Escherichia; species Escherichia sp. KS167_9B. Next base: position 2,307,296 of record NZ_AP025754.1, on the reverse strand, counting down.
GGCGCAGAGTAGTCAACCACAATGGTCTGTTTTTCTGGCGTAGCAACACCGAGACGATCGGACGCCAGCGCCTGCTGAACATGTTCAGCCAGGAATGCCGGATCAAGGAAAATGTTGATAAAACCTGGTCCGGCGATCTCAACCTTGCTGGCGATACCGTTAAGATCCAGATGAGTCAGCACCTGCTCTGCTAATTGTCGCGGTGCCATACCCAGTTTTTTAGCAACTGCCATCATGCCGTTAGCCTGATAGTCGCCGAACTGAACTTTTGCTGACTGACGAACCTGCGGTTCGCAATCCGCAGGCGCGCCTGCCGCAATCATGGCCTGACGGACTTTTTCTGAGAGAAGAGCCTGAATATTCACCGGAATACCTTACATTGATGAAGCGAGCAAAAATTGCCCGCACCAGTTAAAGAAATTAGGGCGGGAGTATACTGCAAATGGCTGTTTTCGTCAGCAACGTGCGCGTGGTGTATTGCCGTTTTCACTATTGCATCAGAAGCGGCGTGAAATCAGCGGTTGGTTGGCGCAGGGCAACAGGGTAAATTAACGCTTTTACTGAAAGACGAAGAGTGATTATGGCGAACTGGCAATCTATCGACGAGCTGCAGGATATTGCATTGGATTTACCGCGATTTACCCACGCATTAGATGAACTTTCTCGCCGTCTTGGGTTGGATATCACTCCACTGACTGCCGATCACATTTCTTTGCGTTGCCATCAAAACGTCACCGCTGAACGCTGGCGTCGCGGGTTTGAACAGTGCGGCGAGCTTTTGTCAGAAAATATGATCAATGGCAGGCCGATTTGTCTGTTTAAATTGCATGAACCGGTACAGGTTGCGCACTGGCAGTTTTCCATTGTGGAGCTACCGTGGCCCGGGGAAAAACGTTACCCGCACGAAGGTTGGGAACATATTGAAATCGTTCTGCCGGGCGATCCAGAAACGCTGAATTCCCGTGCGCTGGCATTGCTTTCTGATGAAGGACTCAGCCTGCCGGGGATCTCAGTTAAAACCAGTTCGCCAAAAGGTGAGCATGAGCGATTACCGAACCCGACGCTGGCGGTCACCGATGGCAAAACGACCATTAAATTTCATCCGTGGTCCATTGAAGAGATCGTTGCCAGCGAGCAGTCGGCGTAATTAAGGAGCAAAAATGGCATTACTGGAAATTTGCTGTTACAGCATGGAATGCGCGCTAATGGCGCAGCAAAACGGCGCAGACAGAGTTGAATTATGCGCAGCCCCAAAAGAGGGGGGCTTAACGCCGTCGTTGGGGGTATTGAAATCCGTGCGCCAGCGGGTGACGATCCCTGTGCATCCAATTATTCGCCCACGCGGTGGTGATTTTTGCTACAGCGACGGTGAGTTTGCCGCCATTCTTGAGGATGTGCGCACAGTCCGCGAATTAGGTTTTCCTGGACTGGTGACGGGCGTTCTCGATGTTGACGGGAATGTCGATATGCCACGAATGGAAAAAATAATGGCTGTTGCCGGTCCGCTGGCAGTGACTTTTCATCGCGCCTTCGATATGTGCGCTAACCCTTTAAAAACACTCAATAATCTTGCGGAATTGGGCGTTGCTCGGGTACTGACATCAGGGCAAAAATCAGACGCACTGCAAGGTTTATCAAAAATTATGGAACTTATTGCCCATGGTGATGCTCCAATCATTATGGCCGGAGCAGGAGTCCGTGCAGAAAACCTGCACCACTTCCTCGATGCCGGAGTGCTGGAAGTCCATAGCTCCGCGGGAGCTTGGCAAGCCTCACCAATGCGTTATCGTAATCAAGGATTGTCCATGTCATCAGATGCACACGCGGACGAGTATTCGCGTTATGTCGTAGACGGGGCGGCGGTTGCAGAAATGAAAGGAATCATTGAACGCCGTCAGGCCAAATGATTTTTACCGTTGCATCATGTCGCCCAATATGATGCTTGCTCGTACCAGGCCCCTGCAATTTCAACAGGGGCCTTTTTTTATCCCCGAGAAGTATAAAAAACGAACGATTTCTGTGATCAGTTGAGCGCGTGACAGTGCGCATAGCGTTGTGCTAAAAATTTTTATATATTCATATTAATTATGTAATTTAAATTACTAAAACTGACAAATATATATTCTAAATAACAACTGGGTTATTCCTTAGCAATTAATGATTACATTGTAATAAATCATATTCTTTATCGATTATTTCAGGCAGTGTTGTGCCGAATTATGCAAGCGGTCAATTCGTTGTATATTTAATTATACAATGATTTCGGTGTTCTGGAATTAATTAGAGGAATCTATGCGAGGGAAAAAACGCATTGGGTTATTATTTTTGCTGATAACGGTTGTGGTTGGTGGCGGCGGGTTATTACTGGCGCAAAAAGCCTTACATAAAACGTCGGATACCGCATTTTGCCTTTCCTGCCACTCGATGAGTAAACCTTTTGAGGAATATCAGGGAACTGTCCACTTTTCTAACCAGAAAGGGATACGTGCGGAATGTGCCGATTGCCATATTCCAAAGTCAGGGGTGGATTATTTATTTGCTAAATTAAAAGCTTCCAAAGATATTTATCATGAATTTGTTAGCGGCAAAATAGACAGTGACGATAAGTTCGAAGCGCATCGTCAGGAAATGGCCGAAACAGTATGGAAAGAATTAAAAGCAACTGATTCTGCAACGTGTCGTAGTTGCCATTCTTTTGATGCCATGGATATTGCCTCGCAAAGTGAATCTGCGCAGAAAATGCATAACAAAGCGCAAAAGGACGGCGAAACCTGTATCGATTGTCATAAAGGCATTGCCCATTTTCCACCAGAAATAAAAATGGATGACAACGCGGCACATGAGCTGGAAAGTCAGGCCGCTACTTCAGTTACCAATGGCGCACATATTTATCCTTTCAAAACTTCTCGCATAGGCGAGCTGGCTACCGTGAATCCTGGTACCGATCTCACCGTCGTTGATGCCAGTGGCAAACAGCCGATCGTTCTGTTGCAGGGTTATCAAATGCAGGGCAGTGAAAACACGCTCTACCTGGCGGCAGGTCAACGGCTGGCGCTGGCCACATTAAGTGAAGAAGGTATCAAGGCGTTAACGGTAAACGGGGAATGGCAGGCTGACGAATACGGCAATCAATGGCGTCAGGCGTCTTTACAGGGTGTGCTTACCGATCCCGCATTAGCGGACCGTAAACCGCTATGGCAATACGCTGAAAAACTTGACGATACCTATTGCGCTGGTTGCCATGCCCCTATTGCCTCCGACCATTACACCGTCAATGCATGGCCGTCCATTGCCAAAGGAATGGGTGCGCGAACCAGCATGAGCGAAAACGAACTGGACATTTTGACGCGGTACTTCCAGTACAACGCCAAAGATATTACCGAGAAACAGTGATCCTCGTTGATCAGGGAGGAAGTTATGACATTAACAAGACGTGAATTTATTAAACACAGCGGTATTGCCGCTGGGGCGCTGGTGGTGACATCGGCTGCACCGCTACCCGCATGGGCAGAAGAGAAGGGGGGCAAAATCCTCACCGCGGGCCGTTGGGGAGCGATGAACGTAGAAGTGAAGGACGGGAAGATTGTTTCTTCGACAGGCGCGCTGGCGAAAACCATACCGAACTCCTTACAGTCTACGGCGGCGGATCAGGTACATACAACGGCGCGTATTCAGCATCCGATGGTGAGAAAAAGCTATCTCGATAATCCACTGCAACCGGCGAAAGGTCGTGGCGAAGATACCTATGTACAGGTGAGCTGGGAACAAGCATTAAAACTTATTCATGAGCAACACGATCGCATTCGCAAAGCTAACGGACCATCGGCCATTTTTGCCGGATCTTACGGCTGGCGCTCTTCTGGCGTGTTACATAAAGCGCAAACCTTACTGCAACGTTATATGAATCTTGCGGGCGGTTATTCAGGGCATAGCGGCGATTATTCAACCGGGGCGGCACAGGTAATCATGCCGCACGTGGTGGGTTCCGTGGAGGTGTATGAACAGCAGACCTCCTGGCCACTGATTCTGGAAAACAGTCAGGTGGTGGTGTTGTGGGGGATGAACCCGCTGAATACCTTAAAAATTGCCTGGAGCAGTACCGATGAGCAAGGTCTGGAATACTTCCATCAGCTGAAAAAATCTGGCAAACCAGTGATTGCCATTGATCCTATCCGCTCCGAAACCATCGAATTCTTTGGCAATAATGCCACCTGGATCGCGCCGAATATGGGCACCGACGTGGCACTGATGTTAGGGATTGCACATACCCTGATGACACAAGGCAAACACGACAAAGTGTTCCTTGAAAAATACACCACCGGATATCCGCAATTTGAAGAGTACCTCGCAGGTAAGAGCGATAATACGCCGAAGAACGCGGCCTGGGCGGCGGAAATTACTGGCGTAGCGGAAGCGCAGATAGTCAAACTCGCCGAACTGATGGCGGCGAATCGCACAATGCTGATGGCAGGCTGGGGAATTCAACGCCAGCAATATGGTGAACAGAAACACTGGATGCTGGTGACGCTGGCGGCGATGTTAGGGCAGATTGGTACACCGGGCGGCGGGTTTGGTTTCTCTTATCATTACTCAAACGGTGGCAACCCGACGCGTGTTGGCGGCGTGCTGCCGGAAATGTCTGCGGCGATTGCCGGACAGGCCAGCGAGGAAGCTGATGATGGCGGAATGACGGCGATTCCTGTCGCCCGTATTGTTGATGCGCTGGAAAATCCTGGCGGCAAATATCAGCATAACGGTAAAGAACAAACGTATCCGAATATCAAAATGATCTGGTGGGCGGGTGGCGGTAACTTTACCCATCACCAGGATACCAATCGTCTGATTAAAGCATGGCAGAAACCGGAGATGATCGTCGTTTCTGAATGCTACTGGACCGCAGCTGCTAAACATGCAGATATCGTATTACCGATCACTACATCGTTTGAGCGCAATGACTTGACGATGACCGGTGATTACAGCAACCAGCATATTGTACCGATGAAGCAGGCTGTCGCTCCGCAATTTGAAGCGCGTAACGATTTTGATGTGTTTGCCGATCTTGCTGAATTACTCAAACCTGGCGGAAAAGAGATCTATACCGAAGGTAGAGATGAAATGGCGTGGCTGAAATTTTTCTATGATGCCGCTCAGAAAGGTGCGCGTGCGCAACGCGTGACTATGCCGATGTTTAATGCTTTCTGGCAGCAAAATAAACTGATCGAAATGCGCCGCAGCGAGAAGAACGAACAGTACGTTCGTTATGCTGATTTCCGCGCCGATCCGGTGAAAAATGCGCTGGGTACGCCAAGCGGCAAAATTGAGATCTACTCTAAAACGCTGGAAAAATTTGGCTATAAGGATTGTCCGGCACACCCAACCTGGCTTGCGCCTGATGAGTGGAAGGGTGCCGCCGACGAGAAACAGTTGCAGCTTCTGACCGCGCATCCGGCACACCGTTTACACAGTCAGCTTAACTATGCTGAGTTGCGTAAAAAATATGCGGTTGCCGATCGTGAGCCGATCACTATTCACACCGAAGATGCTGCTCGCTTTGGTATTGCGAATGGCGATCTGGTGCGTGTCTGGAACAAACGTGGTCAAATCCTGACAGGCGCGGTGGTGACTGACGGGATTAAAAAAGGCGTGGTATGCGTGCATGAAGGTGCATGGCCGGATCTGGAAAATGGCCTGTGTAAAAACGGCAGTGCGAACGTGTTAACGGCGGATATTCCCAGCTCGCAGCTGGCGAATGCCTGTGCCGGTAACTCTGCGCTGGTGTATATCGAAAAATATACGGGCAATGCACCGAAGTTAACGGCGTTTGATCAGCCAGCTGTTCAGGCATAAGACGTGAAAAGCGCCCGGAAACGGGCGCTAAATTGCTGAGAAAGTGTGCTTTGTTCATGCCGGATGCGACGTGAACGCCTTATCCGGCCTACAAAATTGTGCAAATTCAATATATTGCAGGAGATGAGTAGGCCTGATAAGCGTAGCGCATCAGGCAGTTTTTGCGTTTGTCATCTATCTCAGCGCCCGGAAATGGGCGCTAAATTTTTACGGCTTACGCGCAATCAACACCGCGCGTTTAGGTGCCGGATAACCTTCTACCGTCTTACCCGGATCATGCAGGTCGAGAAAATCGGCCAGCGATTCAGTAACCATCCATTCGGTGCGTCGCTGTTCTTCTGTGGTGGTAACGCTCACATCCGCAATGCGAATATCAACAAAACCACACTTCTTCAGCCAGTTTTTCAACGCCAGGGCTGACGGGATGAAATAAACATTACGCATTTGCGCGTAACGATCGCCTGGCACCAGGACGGTATTTTCATCGCCATCAATAATCAGCGTTTCCAGCACCAGTTCACCTTCATTCACCAGTTGATCTTTTAACTGCCAGAGATGCTCCAGCGGTGAACGACGATGATAAAGTACGCCCATCGAAAAGACGGTATCAAAGGCTTTCAGTGCCGGAAGTTGTTCAATACCTAACGGCAGCAGATGCGCGCGCTGATCGTTACCCAGCAGTTTACGCACCGCTTCAAACTGGCAAAGAAACAGTTGCGTAGGGTCGATCCCCACCGCGAGGTGCGCACCTGCGCCAATCATGCGCCACATGTGATAACCGCTGCCGCAGCCGACATCAAGAATGGTGCGCCCGGTTAAATCAGAAAGATGGGGCAGAACACGATCCCATTTCCAGTCAGAACGCCATTCGGTATCGATGTTAACGCCATACAGTGAAAACGGCCCTTTGCGCCACGGCATGAGGTTGCGCATCAGTGTTTCAATGCGCTTAATCTGCCCTGCGCTCAGTGGCTCTTCGCTTTCTGCCGTCACGCTATGCAGTAAATCAAGACGATACGGTTTAATTTCAGGCAGAAATTCCACCGCATTGGACCACTGTTTAAACAGACCATGCTGCTGTTCGCGCTGCCAGCTGGCAATCTGCGCGGGCAGCGTTTCCAGCCAGTGTGAAAGATGATTTTTGGCAATCAGAGAATAAAAGTTACCAAAGTCGATCATGCAGCGTCCTCTGCTTTTAATGCCACCAGTGAACCAAAGTTAAAGCACTGGAACCATAGCTCGCTATGTTCAAAACCGGCTTGATGCAGGCGAGCTTTATGTGTTTCCACGGAATCGGTCAGCATCACATTTTCCAGCATGCTGCGCTTCTGGCTGATCTCCAGTTCGCTGTAACCGTTGGCACGTTTAAAGTCGTGGTGCATGTTGAACAGCAATTCACCAACTTTGGCATCTTCGAAACTGAATTTTTCCGAAAGCACCAGCGCACCGCCCGGGTTCAGCCCTTGATAAATTTTATCCAGTAACGCCTGACGCTCTGAAGGTTCCAGGAATTGCAGGGTAAAATTCAGCACAACCATTGATGCGTTTTCAATGGTGATATCGCGAATATCACCTTCAATAACGTCTACTGGCGTAGGGGCTTTATAAGCGTCAATATGACGACGGCAGCGTTCAATCATCGCCGGAGAGTTGTCGATGGCGATAATTTTGCAATTATCATGATGAATATTGCGACGCACTGAGAGCGTCGCCGCGCCCAGAGAACAACCCAGATCGTAAACCTGCGTACCAGGTTGAACGAAGCGTTCGGCTAACATACCAATCATGGAAATAATATTGGAGTAGCCGGGAACGGAACGCTGGATCATATCCGGGAAGACTTCGGCTACCCGTTCATCAAAGGTCCAGTCGCCCAGTCTGGCGATAGGGGCAGAAAATAGCGTGTCGCGGTGAGACATAACGTAAAAATCCGGGAAAAAGAAAGTGGCGTATTGTGCGCTAACGCAGGGAGAAAACCAACTCCCAGGGCATATACCAAAGATTCGCCAGCACCATCAGCAACAGCGCACACCAGGTGGCGCTCATGCCAGAACGTCGCCAGCGGAACAGACGGTGATGAAAACCGTAATAATGCATCAGACGACCAGCAAGCAAAACGATGCCGCAAATATGCACCATCCAGGTTTCTGCGCCATTCATTTCCATAAACAGCATCAACACAATCGCGATGGGAATATATTCCACCGCGTTACCATGAATGCGAATAGCGCTTTGCAGTTCGCTAAAACCTCCGTCACCATAGGCAACGCGGTACTGCATTCGCAGGCGAACGACATCAAAAGAGAACTTCATTAATAACAACGCACTTAAAACGGCATATAGCGCGCTTACCATACAAACTCCCTTTAAAATGGCCGATGGCACCTGTCTATGATAGGTGGCAAATTCAGAAAAGAGAAGATTGCTGTGGAATAGCCGGAACTGCTCCGATCTCTGGAAGCGTTTTACGTAAGTCTTCCCACAGGGTATGTACCAGTTCCGGTGCCTGGGCAATATCTGGCGTATGTAAAAAAAGATAAGGCGTAGTGGTCTGATGCCACTGCGCTAATTTTTGTAACCAAACCTGAAACAACTCTCGGTTTTGCGTCATATCATCACTACCGATAAAACGGATCAGCGGATTTGTCGCCGTCAGCACAGCATGTACGGGAACTTTAGGTTTTTTCCGTTGAGCGTCGCGAATAGCTTCACTGTGTGGGCGTGCTGCATGAACCGGGCGGCTGTCTAAAATCACCCGATTAACGCCGCGCTGATGTAAACCGCGATTAAGTGTTTGTTCCTCTTCCCCTTTGGCGAAAAACTGTGGATGTCGGACTTCCACACCATAATTAAACTCGCCGGGAAGAGAGTCGAGAAAATGCCAAAGCGCAGGCAGATCCCGTGGGCCAAATGTGGCAGGCAGTTGCAGCCAGTATTGCCCAATGCGCGGCGCTAACGGTGACAAGCGAGTCAAAAATCCAGTTACTAAATCATCGCAATGCCGTAATGCTGCCTGATGCGAAATGGTCGCCGGAAACTTAAAACAGAAGCGAAAATTATCTGTGGTCTGCTCACGCCAGCGCAGGACAACCTCGGGTTTCGGCAGAGCGTATAGCGTGGTGTTGCCCTCCACACAGTTAAAATGGCGGGCATACTCTTCCAGGCTGGTTATCCCCAGACGGATCCATTTAGGATGCGACCATTGCGGCAGACCGATGTAAATCATAATGCGTTGAGGATCTCTTCCACACTGCGCACACGGGCGATGCGTGGGTAGATATGGTTGATGCTGTTATTGTGCTGCTCGGCGCTGGCGGCGCTGCAGGCGTCTTCGGCAATCACCAGATTAAAACCAAGTTCCCAGGCATTGCGGGCGGTGGATTCAACACCGATATTGGTCGAGATCCCACATAATACTATTGTATCGATACCCCGGCGGCGTAATTGCAACTCCAGATCCGTACCGTAAAACGCACCCCATTGACGTTTGATGATTTCGATATCGCTGTCGGTTGCACCTAATGCAGCAGGATGTTGCCACCAGTTTTCGGGTAACACTTTAGCGGGGGAGGGGGCATCAACCGGCTGTTTTAATGCTTCGGCATAATCGGCAGACCAGCCAACGCGCACCAGAAACACGGGCTGACCGCTCGCGCGAAATTTCGCCGCCAGCTTCCCGGCGCGATTAACCACCTCATCGGCAGTATGCGGGCCACCGGCAAAAGGTAAGATGCCTTCTTGTAAATCAATCACCACCAGCGCAGTGGTTTTAGCATTCAGTTCAAGCATGTTGTCTCCTGATAAAACGAAATCGTGCCTTTCACCTTAATGCGATTAGCTGATGGCGGAACGACAAATTTTGTTAATTTTTATGAGTTCGGGCAACACCTTTATAGCAAACTGGCGTAGAGTCTGATTTCAGGCCCGATATAAAGTGGTAACGAGGCGTTCCAGCGCGGGCCAGGCTCTTACGGTGCGGCAGAATTTCCAGTATAATAGCCGCCTTTTTTCATTCAGTTGTGACATACAGCTAACGCTGCGACTTGGTCACCTGCGCAGCAGGGGGCATCCGCCGGCAGCTAAGTTAAGGGATATCTCATGCGTACAGAATATTGTGGACAGCTCCGTTTGTCCCACGTGGGGCAGCAGGTGACTCTGTGTGGTTGGGTCAACCGTCGTCGTGATCTTGGTAGCCTGATCTTCATCGATATGCGCGACCGCGAAGGTATCGTGCAGGTATTTTTCGATCCGGATCGTGCGGACGCGTTAAAGCTGGCCTCTGAACTGCGTAATGAGTTCTGCATTCAGGTCACGGGCACCGTACGTGCGCGTGACGAAAAAAATATCAACCGCGATATGGCGACCGGCGAAATCGAAGTGCTGGCCTCCTCGCTGACCATCATCAACCGCGCAGACGTTCTGCCGCTTGACTCTAACCACGTCAACACCGAAGAAGCGCGACTGAAATACCGCTACCTCGACCTGCGTCGTCCGGAAATGGCTCAGCGCCTGAAAACCCGCGCTAAAATCACCAGCCTGGTGCGCCGTTTTATGGATGACCACGGCTTCCTCGACATCGAAACTCCGATGCTGACCAAAGCCACGCCGGAAGGCGCGCGTGACTACCTGGTGCCTTCTCGTGTGCACAAAGGGAAATTCTACGCACTGCCGCAGTCTCCGCAGCTGTTCAAACAGCTGCTGATGATGTCTGGTTTTGACCGCTACTATCAGATTGTAAAATGCTTCCGTGACGAAGACCTGCGTGCTGATCGTCAGCCTGAATTCACCCAGATCGATGTGGAAACCTCTTTCATGACCGCGCCGCAAGTGCGTGAAGTGATGGAAGCGCTGGTACGCCATTTGTGGCTGGAAGTGAAGGGCGTGGATCTCGGTGATTTCCCTGTAATGACCTTTGCGGAAGCAGAACGCCGTTATGGTTCTGATAAACCGGATCTGCGTAACCCGATGGAACTGACTGACGTTGCTGATCTGCTGAAATCCGTTGAGTTCGCGGTATTCGCAGGTCCGGCGAACGATCCGAAAGGCCGCGTTGCCGCTCTGCGTGTTCCGGGTGGCGCATCGCTGACCCGTAAGCAGATCGACGAATACGGTAACTTCGTTAAAATCTACGGCGCGAAAGGTCTGGCGTACATCAAAGTTAACGAACGTGCGAAAGGTCTGGAAGGTATCAACAGCCCGGTAGCGAAGTTCCTCAACGCTGAAATCATCGAAGCCATCCTGGATCGTACTGCCGCGCAAGATGGCGATATGATTTTCTTCGGTGCTGATAACAAGAAAATTGTTGCCGACGCGATGGGCGCATTGCGTCTGAAAGTGGGTAAAGACCTTGGTCTGACCGACGAAAGCAAATGGGCACCGCTGTGGGTTATCGACTTCCCGATGTTTGAAGACGACGGTGAAGGCGGCCTGACGGCAATGCACCATCCGTTCACCTCACCGAAAGACATGACGGCGGCAGAGTTGAAAGCTGCACCGGAAAATGCGGTGGCGAACGCTTACGATATGGTCATCAATGGTTACGAAGTGGGCGGTGGTTCTGTGCGTATCCATAATGGGGATATGCAGCAGACGGTGTTTGGTATTCTGGGGATCAACGAAGAGGAACAGCGCGAGAAATTCGGCTTCCTGCTCGACGCCCTGAAATACGGTACTCCGCCGCACGCAGGTCTGGCATTCGGTCTTGACCGTCTGACCATGCTGCTGACCGGTACCGACAACATCCGTGACGTTATCGCCTTCCCGAAAACCACGGCGGCAGCGTGTCTGATGACCGAAGCGCCAAGCTTTGCTAACCCGACTGCTCTGTCCGAGCTGAGCATTCAGGTTGTGAAGAAGGCAGAGAATAATTGATATGACTTATAAGCGTCCCGTTTCTATTCTGGTGGTTATTTATGCGCAAGATACGAAACGGGTGCTGATGTTACAGCGGCGTGATGATCCCGATTTCTGGCAGTCAGTAACCGGCAGTGTGGAAGAGGGGGAAACCGCGCCGCAAGCCGCCATGCGCGAAGTAAAGGAAGAGGTCACCATTGATGTTGTCGCTGAACAACTGGCCTTAATTGACTGTCAGCGCACGGTGGAGTTTGAAATTTTTTCACATTTACGTCATCGCTATGCGCCGGGCGTAACGCGTAATACGGAATCTTGGTTCTGTCTTGCACTCCCGCACGAGCGCCAGATCGTTTTCACTGAACATCTGGCCTACAAGTGGCTTGATGCGCATGCTGCGGCGGCGCTCACAAAGTCATGGAGCAACCGGCAGGCGATTGAACAGTTTGTAATTAACGCTGCCTGAACAGGCAGGGCTACCTGGAGATATTTTTATGGCAGGTCATAGTAAATGGGCCAACACCAGACATCGTAAAGCTGCGCAGGATGCTAAGCGCGGTAAAATCTTCACTAAAATCATTCGTGAACTGGTAACCGCGGCGAAGCTGGGCGGTGGAGATCCGGATGCTAACCCGCGTCTGCGAGCAGCCATTGACAAAGCACTGTCTAACAACATGACCCGTGACACCCTGAACCGCGCAATTGCCCGTGGTGTGGGTGGTGATGATGATGCAAACATGGAAACCATCATCTACGAAGGTTACGGTCCTGGCGGCACGGCAATCATGATTGAATGTCTGTCTGATAACCGCAACCGTACCGTTGCTGAAGTGCGTCACGCATTCAGCAAATGTGGCGGTAACCTCGGTACTGATGGTTCCGTAGCCTATCTGTTCAGCAAAAAAGGCGTGATCTCCTTCGAGAAAGGCGATGAAGACACCATCATGGAAGCAGCTCTGGAAGCTGGTGCTGAAGATGTTGTGACCTATGATGATGGCGCGATTGACGTCTACACTGCATGGGAGGAAATGGGCAAAGTACGCGACGCTCTGGAAGCGGCAGGTCTGAAAGCAGACAGCGCGGAAGTTTCCATGATCCCGTCCACCAAAGCTGATATGGATGCAGAAACCGCACCGAAACTGATGCGTCTGATCGATATGCTGGAAGATTGCGACGACGTGCAGGAAGTCTACCATAACGGTGAAATCTCTGATGAGGTTGCAGCGACTCTCTGATGAGGCCTGCTAAACAGCAAAACGGAGACGCGTGATGGCTATTATTCTCGGCATTGACCCGGGTTCGCGCGTGACCGGCTATGGCGTCATCCGCCAGGTAGGCAGGCAGCTGTCCTACCTGGGTAGCGGATGTATACGCACCAAAGTGGATGATTTACCGTCTCGTCTTAAGCTCATCTATGCGGGCGTGACGGAAATCATCACCCAGTTCCAGCCTGATTATTTCGCCATTGAACAAGTCTTTATGGCTAAAAATGCCGACTCGGCCCTGAAGCTGGGGCAGGCGCGTGGCGTGGCGATTGTGGCGGCGGTGAATCAGGAATTACCGGTATTTGAATACGCGGCACGTCAGGTAAAGCAAACGGTGGTAGGTATTGGTAGTGCCGAAAAAAGCCAGGTGCAGCATATGGTTCGCACCTTGCTGAAACTCCCCGCTAATCCTCAGGCGGATGCCGCTGATGCGCTGGCAATTGCCATCACCCACTGCCACGTTAGTCAGAATGCGATGCAGATGAGCGAATCGCGGCTGAACCTGGCTCGCGGGAGACTGCGTTAATAAGATTCAGGGAATATTCATTGCCGACTGGCAATTACTAGGGCAGGGAGTGCCTCTGATGACAATGTTAAAAACAGTAAGATTCTGGCTCGTCGAATTAATACTGCTGGCAGTTGTGTTGCCCGTATTAGCGATAATTTTTTACTCCTGTACTCTATTTTTTCCTTTTTACGCCGAAGGCGGTATCTTGGAGTTTAGCGCCACACTAATAGTGACTGCTTTAAGTGGTCTGGCGTTAGGAAGGGTAAGAAGTGCCTTTGTCCCGCTAAATTTATCATTCATTTCCCTGATCCTCCCGGAAATCCTGCTACTTTTTTATACACTTGTTGTCTGGCTAACATTACTTATTATTACGGATAGTGAGTTTAATAGTGGACTATTTTATACCGGGCAGGATTGGTTGGGCATTTTCAGCCTATTAACTGAGGCTGCGACGGAAGACGAATTTTTTACGCCATCGTTAATGCAGGTGGCTACGCCTGCGATACCGGCTGTGGGTATTCTGGTCTATATTGTCTCACTGACGCATGCTGCAAGAGGGCGAAACCGGCTGACGAACATTGTAGGATGGCGTTATATCGTAATCCCGGTTTTAATGGCGGTTATAAGCATTGCGGGATTACTCGCATGGCAAATCCATGACAGAAGTGAAAGAAAAGTGGTCAGTGTGCCAGAAACGCAGCTTTCTGAGCGCTTGGCATTAAAAGATTATTCTCCCTTTACCGCCAATAATAAATTAACACACCTCAATGAACAGGCCACGCTGGCGATAGCGAGTAACTGGCCGCAACTGAATGGCGCGACAGCGCTCTATCCACTGTATGCCTCGATGGCGCAAATGGTTTATCGCAATCTGAATGAGGAAAGTGCCGAGGATTATATAAAGTGCTGGAAAACCCAGGGAGCCTACACAGCTTTGATAGAAGGGCGCGCGGATCTTATTTTTGTCGCCGAACCCTCTGATGAGCAACGAGAGCAGGCGCGTAACAGTGGCGTTGGTTTGCATTTTTATCCTCTGGCGCGAGAGGCTTTTGTTTTTGTCACTCATAAAGATAATCCGGTTACAGCGTTGAGTGATAAACAGATCCGCCAAATCTATTCTGGCGACATCAATAACTGGCAGGATGTTGGCGGGCGCGACGCACGGATCATGCCTTTTCAGCGACCGGAAGGCTCAGGTAGCCAGACAATTATGTTAGCGGCTGTGATGAAGCAGGAAAAAATGCGCAAACCGCTGGAAACGGAACGGATAAGCGAAATGCAGGGGTTGATACGTAATGTTGCCAGCTATCAGAACAGTACAAATGCTTTGGGGTATACGTTCCGGTACTACTCAACACAAATGCACCACAGCGATAATCTCCGCTTGCTAGCGGTAAATGGTATTGCGCCAACGGCAGAAAATATTCGCAGCGGGAAGTACCCCTATACGGTAACGGTTTATATGGTTAGCGCGGGAAGACCTGACGCGCAGGTGCAAAAAATAATCGACTGGTTTTTGAGTGCGCAGGGGCAGAAAATGGTCGCTGAAACCGGATATATCCCGTTGGGAAAATCAACCAGGTGAACATACGTAAATGGCAAAAACCATCACCAATGGTTTTTGCCATGATATGCGACTCACACTGCTTCTGGCAGCCTGGTTTAGTCATTATGACTGGCATGGATTAACGTCAACCCCGGATGATGCCACAAACTGGCTGGCGTGACGGTTTTACGCTCCCACGGAATAGAACCTAAGAACCAGAATTTCCAGAAAGTGAGTTTTGCATTTGGATTGCTGTTTAGCAGTTCTCCAAACGTCTCTATTTCACCCACCGGAATACATAACGCCTCTTTATAAATATCAAAAACGAATTTTGAACAGAACTGGCGGGAAGATTCGTATTTAAAACCGGTGTGGTAGAACTTATGCAACCGGGCAGGGACCTTTTCGACAAGAGCAAGTTTCTGCTCTGCGGTTAAACCTCCTGCCAGGCGGCGAACACCGTAGCGTTGCTCGGTCGACCGTTCAATAAATCGTGACAAAGTTGTGATTGTGGAGAGCGGAACTCGACTCTCCGCAACCAGGTAATCATCACCGTCATGTCCGATGATTATCCCCACATGGTTGCTCCAGCATTTCGAGGCTGCAGAGATTTGCCCAAACAGGCGAGCACCGATGCAGGTAAAAACAATATCACCGGTTTCATATTTAGCTGGGTAATTTATTTTCACTATATCAATCCATTATTTATATATAAAACAGCATCTATCTTTCGTGATGGTAAAGCATTAGCATTGTATTGTAATAATGACAAGGAATGTTTTATGCGGTTATTTATTAATGTGATAATGATAGTTTCGATCAGTCAATGCGTGAATGTATTTGCTCAAGATAATGTCATTCGCTATCCCTGGCGATATGGACGTATTTCTTTAAATGAGAATAATGAGTTTGTGCCTCAAATTATTCATATGCGTGATGATATCTACGGCGTGGGTGAAGTTGGTGCAAGCCTTAACGATGCGAGAATGGCGCAAAGTGGTGTCACCGTGAGGCTTAGCGTTATACAGCAGGGGCAGGTGGTGAATGCTTTACTGGATTTCTACAATAGCAATAATCAACCTGCTTATATATTTGAAGGCGGTTTATTGTCCTGCAATAAAGCCTTTGACATCACAACAAACAACATTGTCCTTGATGGGATGTGTGGAATTTATGATGGGGTCGATGGCTGGCAAGTTATTCCTGCGGGTGAGCATTATAAAGAATCGTTTTCACTCACTCAGGCTTTTGAATTCTTGCCGGGAAAACATCATTATAAAATTAATGCCGGAGGTTTTATCATCAGAGTCGGGGATGATATTTTTGCAAGAGAAGATGCCGAAAGCATTCTTTTTGATTTGATTAACTGGCGATATGGCTATGTGCTAAAAAGTTATGAAAGGGTGTCAAAGGGGGATTTGATGGCAGGATATTATGCTCTGTATGAATACTCAGGCGCTGACATAATTGATGAGTATGATATTTACTCAAACCAGGTGTCGATTGATCTTAATGGTGACGAGTTAGCACATACGGAGTCCTATCAGTGGCGAATTGATAGCGGAATGATCCCGGAAAAATTCAGCGTTCAGGGACTCGCTGAATGAATCGTCCTCTACCTGCTTGCCAGATACAGAGGCGCGGATGAATTTATCAAGCGTATTCAATCAGCTTTTAATCTCATTAGCTCTTGCCGGGACGTTGATATCAAGCAGCTATCTCATGGAAGCTCACTACCCGCGTTTCAGGAAGCCAATTGCGTTCTTTTACTTCTTCTTAGCAATTTATACCAGTTATGCTGCCGTTCTGGAGTATGAGTACCACCGCACTAGCTTGACTACGCTCGCAAAAGTTTCTTCGGTTCGTTATACCAGTAATTTTGAGCGTAGCGCCTCGCACTCCTGCAATTTACTGCGGGGAGGAAGGATTGATTGCACGGGGCTGTATGCCTATGACCTGACCTGGCAGATTGACGGTAAGACCTGGAATTTGCATGTTGAGGACAAGCGTATAAAACCAGGATTCACCATGTGCGTGAAGGTTGTAAAAGATCGCCCCGCCATCGGGAAATCCTGTGAAAACGCGTTTTTCAATGTCAGCCCTTTGCCGATTCTGATAGCTATATGGGCAATCAGCGCATTTATATTTGCGGTCTTACTCCTTCACAGACTAAAAAAATGCCGCAAATGGAAGCACGCCAGCAAGGGGCGTTGAAAAATTGGGCATTAGAAGTGTGATGTAAGGGGGATTCATACAGAATTTCTGATGCTGTGAGCAAAAGGATTATCATTTCTGAAATGATTTAATATCATCCCTCGCTGGATATCTATCCAGCATTTTTTTATCATACAGCATTATCTTTGATTCATTACGCAGGAGCGTCATGTGATAGGCAGACTCAGAGGCATCATCATTGAAAAACAACCCCCACTGGTATTAATTGAAGTGGGCGGCGTAGGCTATGAAGTGCATATGCCGATGACCTGTTTTTATGAACTCCCTGAAGCGGGTCAGGAAGCGATCGTTTTCACCCACTTTGTGGTGCGTGAAGACGCGCAACTGCTGTACGGTTTTAACAATAAACAAGAGCGCACGTTGTTCAAAGAGTTGATCAAAACCAACGGCGTTGGGCCTAAACTGGCATTGGCAATCCTCTCCGGAATGTCAGCGCAGCAGTTCGTTAATGCCGTTGAGCGTGAAGAAGTGGGGGCGCTGGTGAAACTGCCGGGTATTGGCAAAAAAACCGCCGAACGCTTGATTGTCGAAATGAAAGACCGATTTAAAGGTTTACATGGCGATCTCTTTACGCCAGCTGCCGACCTGGTACTCACGTCACCTGCCAGCCCGGCGACCGATGATGCCGAACAGGAAGCGGTTGCCGCGCTGGTGGCGCTGGGCTATAAACCACAAGAAGCAAGCCGCATGGTGAGCAAAATCGCTCGCCCTGACGCCAGCAGTGAAACATTAATTCGCGAAGCCCTGCGCGCCGCGTTATGAGGTAAAGGATGATTGAAGCAGACCGTCTGATTTCTGCCGGTACCACTTTGCCGGAAGATGTGGCAGATCGCGCCATTCGCCCCAAATTACTGGAAGAGTATGTTGGTCAGCCGCAGGTTCGTTCACAGATGGAGATTTTCATCAAAGCAGCGAAACTGCGCGGCGATGCCCTCGATCATCTGTTGATTTTTGGTCCTCCGGGTTTAGGTAAAACTACGCTTGCCAACATTGTCGCCAATGAAATGGGCGTGAATTTACGCACGACTTCCGGTCCAGTACTGGAAAAGGCGGGCGATCTGGCAGCGATGCTCACTAACCTTGAACCGCATGACGTGCTGTTTATTGATGAGATCCACCGTCTTTCACCAGTGGTGGAAGAGGTGTTGTATCCGGCAATGGAAGACTACCAACTGGATATTATGATTGGTGAAGGTCCGGCGGCACGCTCCATTAAAATTGACTTGCCGCCGTTTACTCTGATTGGTGCAACCACGCGCGCAGGTTCGCTGACATCACCGCTGCGTGATCGTTTTGGTATTGTGCAACGTCTGGAGTTTTATCAGGTGCCGGATCTGCAATATATTGTCAGTCGCAGCGCACGCTTTATGGGGCTTGAGATGAGTGACGATGGCGCGTTGGAAGTTGCTCGCCGGGCGCGTGGTACGCCACGTATTGCCAACCGTCTGCTGCGTCGAGTGCGTGACTTCGCCGAAGTGAAGCACGATGGCACCATCTCGGCTGATATCGCTGCTCAGGCGCTGGATATGCTGAATGTCGATGCCGAAGGTTTCGATTATATGGACCGCAAATTGTTGCTGGCGGTAATCGATAAGTTCTTTGGTGGGCCGGTAGGTCTGGATAACCTGGCGGCTGCCATTGGCGAAGAGCGTGAAACCATTGAGGATGTGCTGGAACCTTATTTGATTCAGCAAGGCTTTTTGCAGCGTACACCGCGCGGGCGTATGGCGACAGTGCGGGCGTGGAACCACTTCGGCATCACGCCACCAGAAATGCCTTAAGTTGAATAAGGTATTCAAGCCGCTTCCGACATTGGCGATAAGCCTGATGCGACGCTGTTCGCGTCTTATCAGGCCTACCAGAAGTAGCGAACCGTAGGTCGGATAAGGCGCTCGCGCCGCATCCGACAAATGTGTTCAGCGACAGATTAGCTGGCCTGCTTTTTCATCATACTGATAATAAATAACAGTGCCGCACATAGCACTACCGACGGACCCGCCGGCGTATCGTAAAATGCGGAAAAGGTTAAACCGCCAGTTACTGCCACCATTCCCACCAAAACAGCGACACCGGCCATCTGTTCCGGCGTGCGGGCAAAGCGACGCGCTGTAGCTGCAGGAATAATCAGCAGCGAAGTAATAATCAACGCGCCGACAAATTTCATCGCTACACCAATCGTCAATGCTGTCACCAGCATCAACAACAATTTCACGCGCTGTAATTTCACACCATCAACAAACGCCAGATCCGGGCTAATCGTCATTGACAGCAAATTGCGCCATTGCCAGAACAGAATCGCCACCACGATGACCACGCCAATCGCAATAGAGATGAGATCTTCTGGCGTCACTGCCAGCAAATCACCGAACAGGTAAGCCATCAAATCAACACGAATGTTAGACATCAGACTAACGACCACCAGGCCCAGCGACAGGGCACTGTGCGCCATAATCCCTAATAACGTGTCGATCGCCAGCTGTGGGCGCTTCTCCAGCCATACCAGACCGCCCGCCAGCAGCAGCGTAACCGCAATCACCGCATAGAATGGATTAACGTCCAGCAACAAACCAAACGCGACGCCAAGTAACGAGGCATGAGCCAGTGTATCACCGAAATAAGACATACGACGCCAGACCACAAACGAACCCAGCGGACCCGCGGCACAGGCGAGCATGATCCCGGCTAACCAACCAGGAAATAATAATTCAATCATGAGCGATCATTTCCCCGACGCAAAACAATTCGTCCCTGTAAATCGTGACGATGATTATGATGATGGCGATAGATACCCAGTTGTTCAGCACCACGAGGACCAAACATAGAAATAAACTCCGGATGCAGGGAAACAACTTCCGGTGTGCCGGAACAACAAATGTGGTGATTCAGGCAAAGCACTTCATCGGTTTTTGCCATTACCAGATGCAGATCGTGAGAGACCATTAAAACGCCACAATCCAGTTCGCGACGCAACTGGTCAATAAGGTCATATAACGCCACCTGACCATTCACATCCACGCCCTGAGTGGGTTCATCCAGCACTAATAATTGCGGTCGATTTAACAATGCTCGCGCTAACAATACACGCTGTGTTTCGCCACCCGAGAGCTTTTGCATCGGTGCGTTAATCAGATGCCCGGCCTGGACACGTTTCAGTGCAGGCAAAATATCTTCTTTATGTGTGCCAGGGCGTAAGCGTAAAAATCGATTTACGGTCAGTGGCAATGTTGTGTCGAGATACAGCTTCTGCGGTACGTAGCCGATGCGCAGTTTTCCGTTGCGCTTGATAACCCCTTCATCGGGTGTTACCAGTCCGAGCACTACCCGTACCAGTGTCGACTTACCTGCGCCATTTGGCCCAAGTAAAGTTAAAATTTTTCCAGGTTTAAGTTCCAGCGACACATCAGAGAGGACGCGGCGTTGGCCGAAAGAAACCGAGACATTTTCCAGGGAAACCAGACTTGTCATGTTAATTTTAGTCTTGCAGTAGTCATGAAATGTTATAATATCACACTTCTCATATTCATTACGATGATTGGTCGCATTATGTTACATAAAAAAACGCTTCTTTTCGCAGCATTATCCGCCGCTCTCTGGGGGGGTGCAACACAGGCCGCAGATGCTGCCGTTGTCGCTTCGCTTAAACCCGTTGGGTTCATCGCTTCTGCCATTGCTGATGGGGTAACAGAAACGGAGGTTTTACTACCTGACGGCGCTTCAGAACATGATTATTCACTGCGTCCATCAGATGTAAAACGCTTACAGAACGCGGACTTAGTCGTTTGGGTTGGCCCGGAGATGGAAGCGTTCATGCAAAAACCGGTAAGTAAATTACCTGAAGCGAAACAGGTAACGATTGCGCAGCTAGAGAATGTGAAACCGCTGCTGATGAAAAGTATTCACGGCGATGATGATGATCACGACCACGCGGAAAAAAGTGACGAAGATCACCATCACGGCGATTTCAACATGCATCTTTGGCTTTCCCCAGAGATAGCGCGGGCTACAGCGGTTGCAATCCATGGAAAATTAGTGGAACTTATGCCGCAAAGTCGAGCCAAACTTGACGCCAACCTGAAGGATTTTGAGGCACAATTAGCCTCAACCGAAAAGCAGGTTGGTAACGAGCTCGCGCCGCTCAAGGGGAAAGGTTATTTCGTTTTTCACGATGCTTACGGCTATTTCGAAAAACAGTTCGGACTGACACCGCTTGGTCATTTTACCGTTAACCCTGAGATTCAACCTGGCGCGCAGCGTTTACATGAAATAAGAACACAGTTGGTTGAGCAAAAAGCAACCTGCGTTTTTGCTGAGCCACAGTTCAGGCCAGCGGTCGTTGAGAGCGTCGCACGAGGGACATCCGTTCGTATGGGAACGTTGGATCCCCTGGGGACGAATATCAAACTGGGTAAAACAAGCTATTCAGAATTCCTGAATCAATTAGCCAACCAGTATGCGAGCTGCCTGAAAGGAGATTAATGAGGAAGTGATTACGTGCAACAGATAGCCCGCTCTGTCGCCCTGGCGTTTAATAATTTACCGCGACCACACCGCGTTATGTTGGGGTCGCTCACCGTTCTTACTCTGGCCGTCGCTGTCTGGCGGCCCTATGTTTATCACCGCGATGCCACGCCAATTGTCAAAACCATTGAGCTGGAACAGAACGAAATTCGTTCGCTCTTACCTGAAGCCAGTGAGCCGATTGATCAAGCTGCACAAGAAGATGAAGCCATTCCCCAGGATGAACTGGATGACAAAATCGCCGGTGAAGCGGGCGTGCATGAATATGTTGTTTCCACTGGCGATACGCTAAGCAGCATTCTCAATCAGTATGGTATTGATATGGGTGATATCACCCAACTGGCTGCTGCTGACAAAGAATTGCGTAACCTGAAAATCGGTCAACAACTTTCCTGGACATTAACCGCGGACGGCGAATTGCAGCGCCTTACCTGGGAAGTATCTCGTCGGGAAACCCGAACCTATGACCGTACTGCCGCTAACGGTTTTAAAATGACCAGCGAAATGCAGCAAGGAGAGTGGGTCAACAATCTGCTGAAAGGTACCGTCGGGGGAAGCTTTGTTGCCAGCGCCAGAAACGCCGGTTTAACCAGCGCCGAAGTGAGCGCAGTGATTAAAGCCATGCAGTGGCAAATGGATTTCCGCAAACTGAAAAAAGGCGATGAATTTGCGGTGTTAATGTCACGAGAAATGCTTGATGGCAAACGTGAGCAAAGCCAACTGCTGGGCGTACGTTTGCGTTCAGAAGGTAAAGATTATTACGCAATCCGCGCTGAAGATGGCAAATTCTACGATCGTAACGGTACTGGTCTGGCGAAAGGATTCTTGCGATTCCCGACGGCGAAACAGTTCCGTATCTCGTCTAACTTTAACCCGCGTCGTACTAATCCGGTGACTGGTCGTGTTGCGCCACACAGAGGTGTTGATTTCGCCATGCCACAGGGTACGCCAGTGCTTTCAGTGGGTGACGGTGAAGTGGTGGTTGCCAAACGCAGTGGCGCAGCAGGTTATTATGTGGCTATTCGTCATGGTCGTAGCTACACCACGCGTTATATGCACTTGCGTAAGATTCTGGTGAAACCAGGACAGAAAGTGAAACGTGGCGACCGTATCGCGCTTTCCGGTAATACTGGGCGTTCAACCGGGCCGCATTTGCACTATGAAGTCTGGATCAACCAGCAGGCCGTAAACCCGTTGACGGCAAAATTGCCGCGTACCGAAGGGCTGACCGGCTCCGATCGTCGCGAATTCCTGGCGCAGGCCAAAGAGATTGTGCCGCAGCTACGGTTTGATTAATTAACATCCATTCGCAGCCGGTACGCAGTCAGTACCGGCTTTTTTTATTTGGTGCGGGGCAAGTTGCGCCGCTACACTATCACCAGATTGATTTTTGCCTTATCCGAAACTGGAAAAGCATGGAAACGAAAAAAAATAATAGCGAATACATTCCTGAGTTTGATAAATCCTTTCGCCATCCTCGCTACTGGGGAGCATGGCTGGGCGTAGCAGCGATGGCGGGTATCGCTTTAACACCGCCAAAGTTCCGCGATCCCATTCTGGCACGGCTGGGACGTTTTGCTGGACGACTGGGAAAAAGCTCACGCCGTCGTGCGTTAATCAATCTGTCGCTCTGCTTTCCAGAACGTAGTGAAGCCGAGCGCGAAGCGATTGTTGATGAGATGTTTGCCACCGCGCCGCAAGCGATGGCAATGATGGCTGAGTTGGCAATACGCGGGCCGGAGAAAATTCAGCCGCGTGTTGACTGGCAAGGACTGGAGATCATTGAAGAGATGCGGCGTAATAACGAGAAAGTGATCTTTCTGGTGCCGCACGGCTGGGCCGTCGATATCCCTGCCATGCTGATGGCCTCGCAAGGGCAGAAAATGGCAGCGATGTTCCATAATCAGGGTAACCCGGTTTTTGATTATGTCTGGAACACGGTGCGTCGTCGTTTTGGCGGTCGTCTGCATGCGAGAAATGATGGTATTAAGCCTTTCATCCAGTCGGTACGTCAGGGCTACTGGGGATATTATTTACCCGATCAGGATCATGGCCCCGAGCACAGTGAGTTTGTTGATTTCTTTGCCACCTATAAAGCGACGTTGCCCGCGATTGGTCGATTGATGAAAGTGTGCCGTGCGCGCGTTGTACCGCTGTTTCCAATTTATGATGGCAAAACGCATCGTTTGACGATTCAGGTGCGCCCACCGATGGATGATCTGTTAGAGGCGGATGACCATACGATTGCGCGGCGGATGAATGAAGAAGTCGAGATTTTTGTTGGTCCGCGACCAGAACAATACACCTGGATATTAAAATTGCTGAAAACTCGCAAACCGGGCGAAATCCAACCGTATAAGCGCAAAGATCTTTATCCCATCAAATAAAAAAAGCCTCTCGCGAGGAGAGGCTTCCGCCGTGTGATAAGTTCAAGTTTGCTTCAGAAGATTCGAAATCTGTTGAACTATCATTGAACTGTAGGCCGGATGAGGCGTTTTCGCCGCATCCGGCAACGTACTTACTCTACAGTTAAAATACGCGTGGTATTAGTAGAACCCACGGTACTCATCACGTCGCCCTGGGTGACAATCACCAGGTCACCAGACATCAAGTAACCTTTATCGCGCAGCAGATTAACCGCTTCGCTGGCAGCTGCTACGCCGTCATTAGCGCTATCAAAGTGCACCGGCGTAACGCCACGATAGAGAGCAGTCAGATTCAGCGTACGTTCATGGCGCGACATAGCGAAAATCGGCAGACCGGAGCTGATACGGGAGGTCATCAGAGCGGTACGACCCGATTCGGTCATAGTGATGATCGCCGTAACGCCTTTCAGGTGGTTAGCCGCGTACATCGCTGACATGGCGATAGCTTCTTCCACATTGTCGAACTGAACGTCCAGACGGTGTTTAGAAACGTTGATGCTCGGGATTTTTTCAGCACCCAGGCAAACACGCGCCATGGCTGCAACGGTTTCTGAAGGATACTGACCAGCAGCAGTTTCTGCAGACAGCATCACAGCATCAGTACCATCCAGAACGGCGTTTGCTACGTCCATGACTTCCGCACGCGTCGGCATCGGGTTAGTAATCATTGACTCCATCATCTGGGTCGCAGTGATTACCGCGCGGTTTAGTTGACGTGCACGACGGATCAACGCTTTCTGAATGCCGACCAGTTCCGGGTCGCCAATTTCCACACCGAGGTCGCCGCGAGCAACCATTACCACGTCAGAGGCGAGGATGATGTCATCCATTGCATCCTGGCTGCAAACGGCTTCCGCACGTTCAACTTTGGCGACAATTTTTGCATCACAACCTGCGTCGCGAGCCAGGCGGCGTGCATAGTTCAGATCTTCGCCGCAGCGCGGGAAGGAAACAGCCAGGTAATCTACGCCAATCAACGCCGCAGTCTTAATGTCTGCTTTGTCTTTTTCGGTCAGCGCTTCAGCCGACAAACCACCGCCGAGTTTGTTGATACCTTTATTGTTGGAGAGCGGACCGCCGACGGTCACTTCGGTGAATACTTTCATGCCTTGAACTTCCAGTACTTTTAACTGGACGCGACCATCGTCCAACAGCAGGATGTCACCAGGCACGACGTCAGCAGGCAGGCCTTTGTAGTCGATACCGACTTTTTCTTTGTCGCCTTCACCTTTACCCAGGTTGGCGTCGAGCAGGAATTTATCCCCAATATTGAGGAAAACTTTGCCTTCTTTAAAGGTGGATACACGAATTTTGGGCCCCTGGAGGTCACCCAGAATAGCCACATGACGCCCCAGTTTTGCGGCAATTTCACGAACTTTATCCGCGCGCATTTTGTGATCTTCAGGAGAGCCGTGAGAAAAGTTCATACGTACAACGTTTGCACCCGCAGCGATAACTTTCTCAAGGTTATTATCGCGATCTGTTGCTGGGCCTAACGTGGTAACGATTTTTGTTCTGCGAAGCCTTCTGGACATGTAATACTCCGTTGACTGAAACAACCAGGTGTTGCTTGAACATGAAATCCGAATGAAATAACGCCGCGATGGCGATAAAGTAATCTCATTCGGATGTCGTATAAGATTAGAACAGTGACAGTCGTTTTTAGCGATCGTCACTTAAATTAAGTAACTGCTTATCAAAACGCGATTCCTTCAGCGCTTCCTTGACCCGCTTCAAGTTATCTCTGAATTTTGCACCGCGTCGCAAAGTAAAACCTGTTGCCAGCACATCTATCACGGTCAGCTGTGCAAGTCGAGAAACCATGGGCATATAAATGTCAGTATCTTCCGGTACATCGAGGGTAATTGCTAGCGTTGCTTCTCGGGCAAGCGGGGTACCCGCAGAGGTGAGGGCAATCACCATGGCGTCGTTTTCGCGTGCCAGCTGCGCCAACTCGACCAGATTTTTTGTTCTTCCAGTGTGAGAAATCAGCACCACCACGTCTCCGTCGCTACAATTCATACAACTCATGCGTTGCAGCACGATATCATCGGAGTACACCACCGGAACATTAAAACGAAAGAACTTATTCATCGCATCGTGGGCAACGGCAGCAGAAGAGCCTAATCCAAAAAACGCGATTTTTTTGGCCTGAGTGAGCAAGTCGACGGCGCGGTTAACGGCAGATTTATCCAGTGAATGACGGACATGATCGAGCGTCGCCATTGCCGACTCAAATATTTTTCCCGTGTATGATTCAACGCTGTCATCTTCATTGACGTTGCGATTAACATAGGGGGTGCCATTCGCCAGACTTTGTGCCAGATGCAGTTTAAAATCAGGAAAACCGCGCGTGTCCATACTGCGACAGAAACGATTCACCGTCGGTTCACTAACATTGGCCTCCAGCGCCAGAGCAGCAATACTCGAATGGATCGCGTTATCGGGCGAAGCCAGAATGACCTCGGCAACTTTGCGCTCTGATTTGCTCAAATGTTCCAGCTGAGACTGGATTTTTTCCAGCATATTCATGATGTAAAGAGACTCACGGGTAATGACGATTTCCGCACTGAAAGAAATCGAAATGCAGTTTTGTCAGATATTACGCCTGTGTGCTGTGTTAATGACAAAAGCAGATAAAAAAGTTGTTATTTTTTTTCATAACATGATCAGTGTCAGATTTTTACCCAATGGAAAACGATGATTTTTTTATCAGTTTTGCCGCACTTTGCGCGCTTTTACCGTAATCGCACGGGTGGATAAGCGTTTACAGTTTTCGCAAGCTCGTAAAAGCAGTACAGTGCACCGTAAGAAAATTACAAGTATACCCTGGCTTAAGTACCGGGTTAGTTAACTTAAGGAGAATGACATGGCGGTAACGCAAACAGCCCAGGCCTGTGACCTGGTCATTTTCGGCGCGAAAGGCGACCTTGCGCGTCGTAAATTGCTGCCTTCCCTGTATCAACTGGAAAAAGCCGGTCAGCTCAACCCGGACACCCGGATTATCGGCGTAGGGCGTGCTGACTGGGATAAAGCGGCATATACCAAAGTTGTCCGCGAGGCACTCGAAACTTTCATGAAAGAAACCATTGATGAAGGTTTATGGGACACCCTGAGTGCACGTCTGGATTTTTGTAATCTCGATGTCAATGACACAGCTGCATTCAGCCGTCTCGGCGCGATGCTGGATCAAAAAAATCGTATCACCATTAACTACTTTGCCATGCCGCCCAGCACTTTTGGCGCAATTTGCAAAGGGCTTGGTGAGGCAAAACTGAATGCTAAACCGGCACGCGTAGTCATGGAGAAACCGCTGGGGACGTCGTTGGCGACCTCGCGGGAAATCAACGATCAGGTTGGCGAATACTTCGAGGAGTGCCAGGTTTACCGTATCGACCACTATCTTGGTAAAGAAACGGTGCTGAACCTGTTGGCGCTGCGTTTTGCTAACTCCCTGTTTGTGAATAACTGGGACAATCGCACTATTGATCATGTTGAGATTACCGTGGCAGAAGAAGTGGGGATCGAAGGGCGCTGGGGCTATTTTGATAAAGCCGGTCAGATGCGCGATATGATCCAAAACCACCTGCTGCAAATTCTTTGCATGATTGCGATGTCTCCGCCGTCTGATTTGAGTGCAGACAGCATCCGCGATGAAAAAGTCAAAGTACTGAAGTCTCTGCGCCGCATTGACCGCTCCAACGTGCGCGAAAAAACCGTACGCGGGCAATATACTGCGGGCTTCGCCCAGGGCAAAAAAGTGCCGGGCTATCTGGAAGAAGAGGGCGCGAACAAGAGCAGCAATACAGAAACCTTCGTGGCGATCCGCGTCGACATTGATAACTGGCGCTGGGCCGGTGTGCCATTCTACCTGCGTACTGGTAAACGTCTACCGACCAAATGTTCTGAAGTCGTGGTCTATTTCAAAACACCTGAACTGAATCTGTTTAAAGAGTCGTGGCAGGATCTGCCGCAGAATAAACTGACTATCCGTCTGCAACCTGATGAAGGCGTGGATATCCAGGTACTGAATAAAGTTCCTGGCCTTGACCACAAACATAACCTGCAAATCACCAAGCTGGACTTGAGCTATTCAGAAACCTTTAATCAGACGCATTTAGCAGATGCCTATGAACGTCTGCTGCTGGAAACCATGCGCGGTATTCAGGCACTGTTTGTACGTCGTGATGAAGTAGAAGAAGCCTGGAAATGGGTGGACTCCATTACTGAGGCGTGGGCGATGGACAATGATGCGCCGAAACCGTATCAGGCCGGAACCTGGGGACCGGTTGCCTCGGTGGCGATGATTACTCGTGATGGCCGTTCCTGGAATGAGTTTGAGTAATATCTGCACTCATCCTTTATGGTTATTTTACCGGTAACATGATCTTGCACAGATTGTAGAACAATTTTTACACTTTCAGGCCTCGTGTGGATTCACCCACGAGGCTTTTTTTATTACACTGACTGAAACGTTTTTGCCCTATGAGCTCCGGTTACAGGCGTTTCAGTCATAAATCCTCTGAATGAAACGCGTTGTGAATCATCCTGCTCTGACAACTCAATTTCAGGAGCCTTTATGAATCCACAATTGTTACGCGTAACAAATCGAATCATTGAACGTTCGCGCGAGACTCGCTCTGCTTACCTCGCCCGGATAGAACAAGCGAAAACTTCGACCGTTCATCGTTCGCAGTTGGCATGTGGTAACCTGGCACACGGTTTCGCTGCCTGCCAGCCAGAAGACAAAGCCTCTTTGAAAAGCATGTTGCGTAACAATATCGCCATCATCACTTCCTATAACGACATGCTCTCCGCACACCAGCCTTATGAACACTATCCAGAAATCATTCGTAAAGCCCTGCATGAAGCGAATGCGGTTGGTCAGGTTGCGGGCGGTGTTCCGGCGATGTGTGATGGTGTCACCCAGGGGCAGGATGGAATGGAATTGTCGCTGTTAAGCCGCGAAGTGATTGCGATGTCTGCGGCGGTGGGGCTGTCCCATAACATGTTTGATGGTGCGCTGTTCCTCGGAGTGTGCGACAAGATTGTTCCGGGTCTGACGATGGCAGCCCTGTCGTTTGGGCATTTGCCTGCGGTGTTTGTGCCGTCTGGACCGATGGCAAGCGGTTTGCCAAATAAAGAAAAAGTGCGTATTCGTCAGCTTTATGCCGAAGGTAAAGTGGACCGCATGGCACTACTGGAGTCAGAAGCCGCATCTTATCATGCGCCGGGAACATGTACTTTCTACGGTACTGCCAACACCAACCAGATGGTGGTGGAGTTTATGGGGATGCAGTTGCCAGGCTCTTCTTTTGTTCATCCGGATTCACCGCTGCGCGATGCTTTGACCGCAGCCGCTGCGCGTCAGGTTACACGCATGACCGGTAACGGTAATGAATGGATGCCGATCGGTAAGATGATAGATGAGAAAGTGGTGGTGAACGGTATCGTTGCACTGCTGGCGACCGGTGGTTCCACTAACCACACCATGCACCTGGTGGCGATGGCGCGCGCGGCTGGTATTCAGATTAACTGGGATGACTTCTCTGACCTTTCTGATGTTGTACCGCTGATGGCACGTCTCTACCCGAACGGTCCGGCCGATATTAACCACTTCCAGGCGGCAGGTGGCGTACCGGTTCTGGTGCGTGAACTGCTCAAAGCAGGCCTGCTGCATGAAGATGTCAATACGGTGGCAGGCTTTGGTCTGTCTCGTTATACCCTTGAACCATGGCTGAATAATGGTGAACTGGACTGGCGGGAAGGGGCGGAAAAATCACTCGACAGCAATGTGATCGCTTCCTTCGAACAACCTTTCTCTCATCATGGTGGGACAAAAGTGTTAAGCGGTAACCTGGGCCGCGCGGTTATGAAAACCTCTGCCGTGCCGGTTGAGAACCAGGTGATTGAAGCGCCTGCGGTTGTTTTTGAAAGCCAGCATGACGTTATGCCGGCCTTTGAAGCGGGTTTGCTGGACCGCGATTGTGTCGTTGTTGTCCGTCATCAGGGGCCAAAAGCGAACGGAATGCCAGAATTACATAAACTCATGCCGCCACTTGGTGTATTATTGGACCGGTGTTTCAAAATTGCGTTAGTTACTGATGGACGACTCTCCGGCGCTTCAGGTAAAGTGCCGTCAGCTATCCACGTAACACCAGAAGCCTACGATGGCGGGCTGCTGGCAAAAGTGCGCGACGGGGACATCATTCGTGTGAATGGACAGACAGGCGAACTGACGCTGCTGGTAGACGAAGCGGAACTGGCTGCTCGCGAACCGCACATTCCTGATCTGAGCGCGTCACGCGTGGGAACAGGACGTGAATTATTCAGCGCCTTGCGTGAAAAACTGTCCGGTGCCGAACAGGGCGCAACCTGTATCACTTTTTAAGACGACAAATTTGTAATCAGGCGAGAGAAAACTCTGATGAAAAACTGGAAAACAAGTGCAGAATCAATCCTCACCACCGGCCCGGTTGTACCGGTTATCGTGGTAAAAAAACTGGAACACGCGGTGCCGATGGCAAAAGCGTTGGTTGCTGGTGGGGTGCGCGTTCTGGAAGTGACTCTGCGTACCGAGTGTGCAGTTGACGCTATCCGTGCTATCGCCAAAGAAGTGCCTGAAGCGATTGTGGGTGCCGGTACGGTGCTAAATCCACAGCAGCTTGCAGAAGTCACCGAAGCGGGTGCACAGTTCGCAATTAGCCCGGGTCTGACCGAGCCGCTGCTGAAAGCTGCTACCGAAGGGACTATTCCTCTGATTCCGGGGATCAGCACTGTTTCCGAACTGATGCTGGGTATGGACTACGGTTTGAAAGAGTTCAAATTCTTCCCGGCTGAAGCTAACGGCGGCGTGAAAGCCCTGCAGGCGATCGCGGGTCCGTTCTCCCAGGTCCGTTTCTGCCCGACAGGTGGTATTTCTCCGGCTAACTACCGTGACTACCTGGCGCTGAAAAGCGTGCTCTGCATCGGTGGTTCTTGGCTGGTTCCGGCAGATGCGCTGGAAGCGGGCGATTACGACCGCATTACTAAGCTGGCGCGTGAAGCTGTAGAAGGCGCTAAGCTGTAAAAGTCAAAATGCCCGATCGAGGATCGGGCATTTTTGTAGCATTTTTTTGCCGGGTTTAACCCTGTACTTTTACCTGTCCGGCGGCGTGCTTTGCGCGCTCAATCGCTTCATCAACACTCTCTGCAGTAGCCAGTGCCACCCCCAGACGACGGCTGCCATCAATTTCCGGCTTACCAAATAAACGAATCTGTAGGCCTGCGCCTACGGCATTCTGCACATTATCAAACGTGACATTCTGACTGGTCAGTTGTGGCAGGATAACGGCAGAAGCTGCAGGACCATACTGACGGATCTCGCCAACCGGAAGTCCGAGCAAGGCTCGCACATGCAGGGCAAACTCCGAGAGATCCTGAGAAATTAACGTCACCATCCCGGTATCATGTGGGCGAGGGGAGACCTCACTGAAAATCACCTCATCACCACAGACAAACAGCTCGACACCAAACAGACCATAACCGCCCAGCGCCAGTACTACTTTGCGGGCAATCTCCTGCGCACGTTTCAGAGCCAGCTGACTCATTTGCTGCGGTTGCCAGGATTCACGATAGTCGCCATCTTCCTGGCGATGACCTACCGGTGCACAGAAATGGACGCCATCCACCGCGCTGACGGTTAGCAGGGTAATTTCGAAATCAAACTTAACGACGCCTTCAACAATTACGCGGCCCGCTCCGGCGCGACCGCCTTGCTGAGCGTATTCCCACGCATGTGTAAGCTGCTCGGCGGAACGAATAAACGTCTGCCCTTTGCCGGAAGAGCTCATTACCGGTTTAACTATGCAGGGATAGCCAATAGCGGCAACTGCTTCGCGGAAAAGACTTTCGCTATCGGCAAAACGATAAGTTGAAGTGGGTAGCTGCAGTTCTTCTGCCGCCAGGCGACGAATACCCTCGCGATTCATCGTTAATTTCGTTGCGCGCGCGCAGGGGACAACATTCCGTCCTTCCTTTTCAAGCTGGATCAGCATATCGGTGGCAATAGCTTCGATCTCCGGCACGATATAATGTGGTTTTTCCAGTTCAACCACACGGCGTAATGCATCACCATCAAGCATATTAATGACATGGGAGCGATGCGCAACATGCATAGCTGGCGCGTCGGTATAGCGATCGACGGCAATCACCTCTACGCCGAGACGCTGACACTCGATGGCCACTTCTTTACCCAGTTCACCGGAGCCTAATAACATCACGCGAGTTGCTGCCGGACGCAGCGCAGTGCCTAATAACGTCATAACGAATATCCCCTGATTAATTCCGCGCGCAGTATAAACGAAAACGTTTGCGCGTGTCTTTATTGTTGATGTTGATTTCCCAATCGAGAAGAAATATACTGTATAAAATCACAGTTATTATGAGAGGCTGCAAATGGCGGTTGAAGTTAAATACGTAGTCATTCGTGAGGGCGAAGAGAAAATGTCGTTTACCAGCAAAAAGGAAGCCGATGCTTATGACAAAATGCTTGATACGGCGGATCTGCTTGACACCTGGCTGACAAATTCTCCAGTGCAAATGGAAGACGAGCAACGTGAAGCCCTTTCGCTATGGCTGGCAGAACAAAAAGATGTGCTGAGCACCATTCTGAAAACCGGCAAATTACCGTCCCCACAGGTCGTCGGTGCTGAATCCGAAGAGGAAGATGCCTCACACGCGGCCTGAAGCAACTTGCGCTCCTGACAATTTGTACCATGCTTTCTCCTGAATCATTGTGCTATGGAGAAAAACATGAAAAAAAGAGGGGCGTTTTTAGGGCTGTTGTTGGTTTCTGCCTGCGCATCAGTTTTCGCTGCCAATAATGAAACCAGCAAGTCGGTCACTTTCCCAAAGTGTGAAGGTCTGGATGCTGCCGGAATTGCCGCGAGCGTAAAACGTGATTATCAACAAAATCGCGTGGCGCGCTGGGCAGATGATCAAAAAATTGTCGGTCAGGCCGATCCTGTGGCATGGGTCAGTTTGCAGGACATTCAGGGTAAAGATGATAAATGGTCAGTACCGCTAACCGTGCGTGGTAAAAGTGCCGATATTCATTACCAGGTCAGCGTGGACTGCAAAGCGGGAATGGCGGAATATCAGCGGCGTTAATGGCCTCTGATAATTCGATTGACCGTCGGCGGATGCGGCGCGAGTGCCTGATCCGCCCTACAAGGCACCTCAATCGTAGGCCTGGGAAGACGCAACAGCGTCGCATCGGGCAATCAGCATCAAACAATGCCACTCAAAACGTCAAATTACGTTCACCTAAAATACCCTTATCACCTGATATACAGTGAACACCTTACCTGGCGCGAATTTCTTTGAATAACGGCCTACCGACCCGCTTATTTGCGCATCTTTTGTCTCGATATACATTTTCTGACATCCTCATCCGCTATGCTACAGGCACTAAAAATGGTTATTGAGGAGCAAATATGGCTAACTGGTTAAATCAACTGCAATCCCTGCTTGGGCAAAGCAGTTCTTCTGCCTCCTCGTCTGCGGATCAGGGATTGGGCAAACTTTTAGTGCCAGGCGCATTAGGCGGATTGGCTGGGCTGCTGGTCGCAAATAAATCAGCACGTAAACTTCTTACGAAATATGGCACCAACGCGTTACTGGTTGGCGGCGGAGCGGTCGCGGGTACGGTGCTGTGGAATAAATACAAAGATAAAATTCGCGCGGCGCATCAGGACGAACCGCAGTTTGGCGCGCAAAGTACGCCGCTGGATGAGCGTACGGAACGTTTGATCCTTGCGCTGGTCTTTGCCGCTAAAAGTGATGGTCATATTGATGCCAAAGAACGTGCGGCAATCGACCAGCAATTGCGTGAAGCCGGCGTGGAAGAGCAGGGGCGTGTACTCATTGAGCAGGCAATCGAACAACCGCTGGATCCACAACGCTTGGCTACCGGGGTTCGTAATGAAGAAGAGGCGCTGGAAATCTATTTCCTGAGCTGCGCGGCTATTGATATTGACCATTTTATGGAACGCAGTTACCTGAATGCACTGGGTGACGCGCTGAAAATCCCCCAGGACGTTCGTGAAGGCATTGAACGCGATCTCGAACAGCAAAAACGCACTTTGGCGGAATAATTCCGCTCTGGATAGCCTGAAGTTGACTATTTCGGGCTATCCAGAACCGCACAGCCATTTGAGCAGGCTGATTTTCTCTGTCTGCATAACATTCGATATCCGCGCCATTACCTGTCATCATCTAAGCAATGACTACCCTGTTTCGCTTGCATCCCCGGTGAGTTTTGCCACCCTTATAAGATGTTTCAACCAGAAAGAACAATAACATGCTACCAAAAGCCGCTCGCATTCCCCACGCCATGACGCTTCATGGCGATACGCGCATCGATAATTACTACTGGCTGCGGGACGATACGCGTTCGCAGCCGGAAGTGCTGGACTACCTGCAACAAGAAAATAGTTACGGTCATCGGGTGATGGCCTCACAACAAGCCTTGCAGGATCGAATCTTAAAGGAAATCATCGACCGTATTCCGCAAAGAGAAGTTTCTGCGCCCTACATTAAAAATGGTTACCGCTACCGGCATATTTATGAACCTGGCTGTGAATATGCTATCTACCAGCGTCAATCGGCGTTCAGCGAAGAGTGGGATGAGTGGGAAACATTGCTCGATGCCAACAAGCGCGCGGCGCACAGTGAGTTTTATTCCATGGGCGGAATGGCGATTACGCCCGATAACACCATTATGGCACTGGCAGAAGATTTTCTTTCCCGACGCCAGTACGGCATTCGTTTTCGTAATCTGGAAACAGGTAACTGGTATCCGGAACTGCTGGATAACGTTGAACCCAGCTTTGTCTGGGCAAATGATTCCTGGACTTTCTACTATGTTCGCAAGCATCCGGTGACGCTGCTTCCTTATCAGGTCTGGCGTCACGCCATCGGTACGCCAGCATCGCAGGATAAACTGATCTACGAAGAAAAAGACGATACCTATTACGTCAGCCTGCATAAAACGACCTCGAAGCACTATGTAGTCATTCATCTGGCCAGCGCCACCACCAGTGAAGTTCGCCTGCTGGACGCGGAAATGGCCGATGCCGAGCCGTTTGTTTTTCTGCCGCGACGCAAAGATCACGAATACAGCCTTGATCACTACCAGCAGCGGTTTTATCTGCGTTCCAACCGCAATGGTAAAAACTTTGGCTTATACCGTACCCGTATGCGTGATGAACAACAGTGGGAAGAGTTAATTCCGCCACGCGATAACATTATGCTGGAAGGGTTTACGCTGTTTACCGACTGGCTGGTGGTTGAAGAGCGTCAGCGCGGGTTAACCAGTTTGCGCCAAATCAACCGCAAGACCCGGGAAGTCATTGGCATTGCCTTTGATGATCCGGCCTATGTGACCTGGATTGCCTACAATCCAGAACCTGAAACCGCGCGATTGCGTTATGGTTATTCTTCCATGACCACACCAGATACTTTGTTTGAACTGGATATGGATACCGGTGAGCGTCGTGTATTAAAACAAACGGAAGTTCCCGGTTTTGATGCGGCGAATTACCGCAGTGAACACCTGTGGATAGTCGCCCGTGATGGCGTCGAAGTCCCGGTTTCGCTGGTTTATCATCGCAAACATTTTCGCAAAGGACACAACCCGCTACTGGTGTATGGCTACGGTTCTTACGGCGCAAGTATTGATGCCGATTTCAGTTTTAGCCGCTTGAGTTTGTTGGATCGTGGATTTATCTACGCCATTGTCCATGTTCGCGGCGGTGGTGAGCTGGGGCAACAATGGTACGAAGACGGAAAATTTCTGAAGAAGAAAAATACGTTTAATGATTATCTTGATGCCTGCGATGCATTGTTAAAACTGGGCTATGGCTCTCCTTCGCTCTGTTATGCGATGGGCGGGAGTGCGGGGGGCATGTTGATGGGCGTTGCAATTAATCAACGCCCGGAATTGTTCCACGGCGTTATCGCCCAGGTACCATTTGTTGATGTTGTAACAACGATGCTTGATGAATCAATTCCTCTTACCACTGGTGAGTTTGAAGAGTGGGGGAATCCGCAGGATCCGCAATATTACGAGTACATGAAAAGCTACAGCCCGTATGACAACGTTACCTCCCAGGCTTATCCGCATTTGCTGGTAACGACCGGTTTGCACGATTCTCAGGTGCAATATTGGGAACCGGCAAAATGGGTCGCTAAATTGCGCGAGCTGAAAACCGATAACCATCTTTTATTGCTCTGTACCGACATGGACTCAGGCCATGGCGGTAAATCTGGTCGCTTTAAATCGTATGAAGGCGTAGCGATGGAATATGCTTTTCTGGTCGCGCTGGCACAGGGAACATTACCCGCTAAGCCAGTAGATTAAGTATTTTCCAGATAATGTTTCAGTGTTAAACGCAGCTCCGGGCTCATGCTGTCCAGGTTATTAAATAACCAGCGCAGATAGCCCGGATCGCGTTCGGCAACGTCGGAAACCGCTTTGCCACGGTATTTGCCAAAGGTGAAGGTCGTCATCAACGATGGACGTCCGGTGATATCGGCCATCTGTTCTGCCGTCCAGCCGGAGGTGTTCATAATATCGATAAGCAACGCAGCGGTGATATAACAGTCATACAACGCGCGGTGATGATGCAGGCCCGGCGGCGTCTGTACATTGAGCTTCCGTATTTTATATAACGCCATATTGCTGTACTTGATCCCTGGCCACAGACGACGGGCCAGTTTCATAGTGCAAATCCACTCACCGGGCATCTCAGGCAGTACGCGGCGGTCAAAGCTGGCGTTGTGCGCGACATACCATTCACTACCGTAATAGTGCGGGATCACATCTTCAATCCACGGTTTATCGGCGACCATGGCTTCGGTGATGCGATGAATCGCCATCGCCTGTGGACTAATAGGACGATCGGGGCGCACCAGGTGGCTCATGGGGTTGACGATTTTTCCGTCAATGACATCAACAGAGGCAATCTCAACGATCCCTCCCTGCAAACCGCAGGTTTCTGTATCGATAATGCGCAACATGGCATGCTCCAGGCCGAAAAAGCCTAGCGTAATGGAATGATATCGCCTTGCCAACCCTGTGATGAACGCTGACCGACTAACAATAATGAACCACGATCGGCGCGAACGATGAGACGACCATGTTCATCCCATAGTGCACTGTTACCACGGGCATTTGCCATCAGCACGGCAATTGAGTACTGATGTGAAAAAAATTGTAAGCGGCGGGTCGACGCCAGCAGGTCGGGTTCCCCCAGACATTGCCCTGTCGTAAATAGTGAACAGGTCGGATCCATATCCATACCTTGCGGTTGTTCATCGACCACCGTGATGGTTCTGGAACGACGGCCCAGACATGCACCATGACTCTGATGGTAGATCCCTGGCGTTTTTCGCCACGGTGCGAACACCGCAATTCCACGAATAAAGCGATCGTTATATTCAACGGGAAGGCCGGCAATGATGGTCATTCGCCAGGTCGTTGCAGCATAACAAAGCGGGTCTAACAGCGAGAGATCGGGGGGGGCAGGAAGGGCACGTCGCGAATAATCACACCCCAGTAAAGAAAGCGATGGAAAAACTAACAGCTGACATTGTTGCCTGGCGGCGGCCCTCACAAACTCCAGATGATGAGCTACCTGTTCGGTCAGTGAGGTTTTACGAGGCTCATATTGCGCTGCTGCAACTTTCCAGAACGACATAATGACTTCCTTTTCAAAATGACTGCAAATTATGGGTGCGGTTTAGAAAATACTCATAATTTAGCAGGCGTTATGTAAGAAAGTGTAACTCTGTATAAGTTTTATTTAAGTTTGGGCTCGTAAGGTAAACGTGACAGATTGACCGAAGCCAAACGGTGGGCGATAAGCCGCTCGCGAAACCAGCTGCGCAAATGTTCAGGCTGTTCACGTTCAACCGCTTCAGCGATCACCGGCATATTGTAGCGTTCTTTAAATGCCACCCCGGCTGCCGCCAAATCGACATTCACTTTATCCATTTCTGTTTGATCCAGTTTAGCCAGATTCTTCAGCATTCTTAATCTCCTCATCATTCGCGGGCAAAAGTTACTAAGAGTGAGCCTGGATGGCAAGCCGGAATTGATGATCCTCGACTCAGACATTAGACAAGGTTATGCTCTGTAAAAAAGTTATTACAAAAAGGAATAGATAATATGACTTCAACTGCACGCTCCCTTCGCTACGCGCTGGCAATCCTGACCACTACGTTGGTGACACCTTCCGTCTGGGCACATGCGCATTTAACGCATCAGTATCCTGCGGCAAACGCGCAAGTGACAGCTGCCCCGCAGGCAATCACTTTAAACTTCTCGGAAGGCGTTGAAACAGGATTCAGTGGTGCAAAAATCACGGGGCCAAAAAACGAAAATATTAAAACATTACCGGCGAAGCGGAATGAGCAGGACCAAAAGCAACTGATTGTTCCACTGGCCGATTCGCTGAAACCCGGAACCTACACCGTTGACTGGCATGTTGTTTCGGTGGACGGGCATAAAACGAAAGGACACTATACCTTTAGCGTGAAATAAATCATGCTGGCGTTTACCTGGATCGCGCTGCGATTTATCCATTTCACCTCGCTGATGCTGGTTTTTGGCTTCGCAATGTACGGTGCCTGGCTGGCCCCCTTAACGATTCGTCGCTTGCTGACGAAGCGTTTTCTGCGTTTACAACAGCACGCTGCCGTCTGGAGTTTGAGCAGTGCCACTGCAATGCTCGCCGTTCAGGGCGGGTTGATGGGAACGGGATGGTCAGATGTATTTTCGCCAAACATTTGGCAGGCTGTTTTGCAAACGCAGTTTGGTGGCGTCTGGTTATGGCAAATTGTTCTCGCCCTCGTAACGTTGATCGTCGCCCTTATGCAACCGCGGAATATGCCACGTTTGCTGTTTATGCTCACTACCGCGCAATTTATTCTGCTGGCGGGAGTCGGGCATGCGACGCTGAATGAAGGGGTAACGGCGAAAATCCATCAGACTAATCACGCGATTCACCTGATCTGTGCGGCGGCGTGGTTTGGAGGATTACTTCCGGTGCTCTGGTGTATGCAACTCATCAAAGGCCGTTGGCGACACCAGGCTATTCAGGCGCTGATGCGTTTTTCCTGGTGCGGGCATTTTGCGGTGATCGGCGTACTGGCAAGCGGCGTGCTTAATGCATTGTTGATTACCAGATTTCCCCCCACGCTTACGACTTACTGGGGCCAACTCTTATTGCTCAAAGCCATCCTGGTGATGATTATGGTGGTCATCGCGCTGGCTAATCGTTATGTTCTTGTACCGCGCATGAGGCAGGATGAAGATCGTGCGGCTCCCTGGTTTGTGTGGATGACTAAACTCGAATGGGCGATAGGTGCGGTAGTGCTGGTGATCATCAGCCTGCTTGCGACTCTCGAACCTTTTTGATGGATTACGAAAATGATGAAAAAAAGTATTCTGGCGTTTCTGTTACTCACCAGTTCTGCAGCGGCGCTGGCGGCACCGCAGGTGATTACCGTCAGTCGTTTTGAAGTGGGTAAAGACAAATGGGCATTTAACCGCGAAGAGGTGATGCTGACATGCCGACCGGGCCATGCGTTGTATGTTATTAATCCGAGTACCCTCGTGCAGTATCCTTTGAACGATATCGCACAAAAGGAAGTCGCCAGCGGGAAGACCAATGCCCAGCCCATTTCGGTGATTCAGATTGATGATCCTAACAATCCAGGTGAAAAAATGAGTCTGGCACCGTTTATAGAGCGAGCTGAAAAACTCTGTTAATTACCTAAAATAGCCTTTTGATTTCCAATAAAAAACCGCCTCAGTTCTTTCACCAGAACAGGCGGTTTTTAACATTTAAGCTGATGACCACCACGCTTTTTATTGACCATTTTGCACGCAAACTGGAAAACCTGGCGTCGTCATCTATTCTTAAAGGGCAAGGCAACTAAGCCTGCATTAAT
Source organism: Escherichia sp. KS167_9B (assembly GCF_030295215.1). Taxonomy (NCBI): domain Bacteria; kingdom Pseudomonadati; phylum Pseudomonadota; class Gammaproteobacteria; order Enterobacterales; family Enterobacteriaceae; genus Escherichia; species Escherichia sp. KS167_9B. The sequence continues at coordinate 2,267,102 of NZ_AP025754.1, read as the reverse complement.
GCCAACTTTTAGCGCACGGCTCTCTCCCAAGAGCCATTTCCCTGGACCGAATACAGGAATCGTGTTCGGTCTCTTTTTATCTGTTAAAAGCCAGAAGCATTCCCTTCGCTGACTATATAGTCAACCATAACACACACTCTACTGTCTGAGTCCAGCGTTTTTTAACATTCTTGTTAAGATTATGTGATCTTTAGCGCGGGAGGAAAATATTGATGAAACAGCCTGCGCCCGTTTATCAGAGAATTGCGGGTCATCAATGGCGACATATCTGGCTTTCAGGCGATATACACGGTTGTCTTGAGCAGTTGCGCCGCAAATTATGGCATTGTCGTTTTGATCCGTGGCGAGATTTACTTATCTCAGTGGGAGACGTTATCGATCGTGGGCCGCAAAGTTTACGTTGCCTGCAGTTACTGGAACAACATTGGGTTCGTGCGGTAAGAGGCAATCATGAACAGATGGCGATGGATGCGCTGGCATCCCAGCAGATGTCTTTGTGGTTGATGAATGGCGGCGACTGGTTTATTGCGCTGGCAGATAATCAACAGAAACAAGCGAAAACGGCGCTGGAAAAATGTCAGTATTTGCCCTTTATTCTTGAAGTACACAGTCGCACCGGCAAACATGTTATTGCCCATGCCGATTATCCGGATGATGTTTATGAATGGCAAAAGGACGTCGATTTGCATCAGGTCTTGTGGAGCCGCTCACGATTACGTGAAGGCCAAAAAGGGCAGGGAATTACAGGTGCTGATCATTTCTGGTTTGGTCATACACCGTTGCGCCATCGCGTGGATATTGGCAACCTGCATTATATTGATACCGGTGCTGTCTTTGGGGGAGAACTGACTCTTGTGCAATTGCAATAATTAAAAATCACCGTACTCCTGTGCAGGTCGCCAGAAACCATCTATAAAATCCTCAATCGGAAAACAACCGCCATGGCGGATCCGTTGATCGCTCATAGAATAAAGACACTGTTGTTCCGTGTTGTAGACATCCACAACAATATCTTCACAACCGCCATCCAGGTAGCAAACAAAAAGTACCAGCGCGAACATTTCATCCCCGAAGTGTGGTGCCGTACCGTTAAGTTTAGGAGAGATTTTACAACGGGGGAATAACCAGGACAAATAACCCGCCATGCCGACGGGTTCTTTTTGGATCAGGCAAGACGCATAATCCAGGCATCAGATTGTTGATCGTAACGGGTACGGTAAAGGACAGAGTGTTCGCCATTTAGCAGGGCAGGGATACTGGTTTCAGCATCCCAGGCATCCAGTTGCATACATAAATCGGGGTCTGATTTACAAGGAATGGTTAACGTTCGATCACCCGGCGATTCACCGTGTAACTCGCCGTCGTCGATTTCAAAAGCGCCTATGCGCACACTGGTTTTCATCTTCGTGCTCTCCATTTAGCTGCCGGTTGTGGTACGACCAGTTCGATCGCACCATTTTTCAGCCTAGTTGAGGCAGCCGAATGTGCCAGTCAAAAAGTGCGCTTTTTTTGTGCGCTGTCAGGCGTTACCTGTAAAAAGTTTCCCGTCCCGCACCAGTTCACGCGGGTAGCTGTTTTTCAGTCGCGAACCAATCCGTTTGGCTAAACCAATCGGCTGCTGTTGGAAAGTAACCAATACATCATCCGCTACTGGCGCGGCTTGCGGGTAAACATCGCGCCCGCGATACCACTCTTCCGCTTCCTGCGGTGTCAGTTCAAAAGCGTTCACATTGTTGGGGGAGGCAAGGGCAATAACCGCTTCATGCTGCCAGCGATAACCTTTGTTATGTGTTTCGGCAAGTTTAATCCCCAACCGAGAAAATCGGACTTTACCGATCAAGGCTTCAATGCCCACCGGGAACAACCACAGTTCTTTGTCGCGTTGCCAGAGTCGCAGGTTTCCATCCCAGTTTAAGCCAACACTTGCAGCCGCCTGACGAATTTGACCGGCTTCGCGATCTTTCACCGGGCTAAACGGGAAATTGCCCACTTTGTATTTTGGGGCGGGTAAGACGGGGATCGCCTGAATTTTACGCAGACGAGCAACGAAGAAGCCTTCGCAGTCGTAAATTTGTGGGAAAACATGCAAAAAGCCTTCTTCGGTCAGCGCCTTATTTGCACCAGGGAAGAGATCGCCAAGCGGTAAAAACTCTACTGCGTCGGGGTAAGTCTCTTTCAGCCACCGGCAGACGGCTTCATTTTCTTCTTGGTTTAAGGTACAGGTCGAGTAAACCAGCGTACCGCCAGGACGTAATGCATGAAAGGCACTGTCGATCAGTTCACGCTGGGTGGCAGCGATTTCCTGATTGCTTTCTGGTGACCAGTTTTTCAGCGCATCGGGATCTTTACGCACCACGCCTTCGCCGGAGCAGGGGGCGTCCAGCAAAATGGCATCGAACATTTCTGGTAATGCCGCACCAAATACGCGGCCATCAAAATGCGTGAGCGCAACATTACTGATGCCACAGCGGCTGATATTGGCATGTAACACTTTTACCCGACTGGCGGAAAACTCATTGGCAAGGATCGCCCCTTTGTTATTCATCCGTGCAGCAATTTGCGTCGTTTTGGAGCCTGGCGCAGCAGCGACATCCATCACCCGTTGTGGTGAATTACCGTCAGCAAACAAGGCGGCAACGGGCAACATTGAACTGGCTTCCTGAATATAAAACAGGCCGCTTAAATGCTCTGCGGTACTACCCAACGGCAATGCATCTTCATCGTCGCGTTCAATCCAGAAACCTTCTTCACACCACGGAATAGGCGTAAGCGTCCAGTTATAAGGGGCGGTTAATTGCAGGAAATCAGCAACGGAGATTTTCAGCGTATTAACGCGAATACTGCGGCGCAACGGGCGCTGACAGGCGGCAAGAAAATCATCAAATGAGAGCGTCGAAGGCATTGCTTCGCGCATTTGCGTCAGAAAGGCGTCCGGGAAATAAACGGTGTGTTGGGCCACGAGCATGTACCACAGGCAAAAAAACAGGCGCGCAGTTTAGCATAAACGCTCCGGCGCAGGCACGCCGGAGCAATGGACATTATTTGGGCAGCGCAGTTCCCCATTCACGCCACTCTTTCGGTTCACTTTCCTGCAACAGGAAGTGCTTGCCCTCCTGGGCTTTCGGTGCCAGTGGCGTACCCGGAGGCGTGGCGAAGGCAATGCCGCCACGGATAAACTGGTTAAAGGTGCCGGTTTTCACCACGCCGCCCGTCAGACCAAAGTCCAGACTGTAACCCGATGCCAACCAGAAGACGGAATTGTTACGCACCAGGTGTTGATAGCGTTTACTGATGCGCATCGCAATCATCACGCGATCTGACAATGTCCCCAGCGTCATTCCGGTAACCGTACCAACTTCCAGACCACGGAACAGCACAGGCGTACCGATGCCTAACGAACCGGCTTCCGGCGCTTCAACAATAATGCTTAAGCCATCCAGGTAACGCGAATCAGTTATGGTGGCCTCTTGTAATTCAAAGTCGCGGCGAGGATTGCCCCGGCCAGGTTCGACGTTGATATACGGCTGGAGGATAGTATCAAGATGCTCAACGCCAGCTGCCGAAATTTGCGGTGTGACCACTGAGAAGCGTGTACCACCGCGTGCAAAGGTCTGGACATATTCCGGATAGAGCACCGCCTTTGCCTGTACTTCATTGCGCGCGGTAATCAGATCCAGCGTCTGAATTTGCCCGATATCAATACCGAGATAGCGAATTGGCATCCCGACTGCCAGTTTTCCGGCATCGAAAGCGTGGAGCGTAATCTGTCCGCCAACCGCACGGGCCGCTGTTTCGGAAGCATACAGAATTCGCTTGTCACCTTTACGTTGGCTGGCGCTGGCACCGCTGAGGTTATCGAAGCTAATAGCCCCCTTTAATGCTCTGGAGAGTGGGGATGCCTGTACAGTCAGACCACTACCATTTAGCTGAACTTTCGCCCCACCTTCTGCCCAGAACACGCTGTTGCTGGTCAGAAGGTTGCGATACTCCGGCTTAATATGCAAATCGATATCAAACGCGTTAGCTCGCGGACGCACAGTAATAACTTCACCAACTTCAAATTTACGGTATAGCACTACCGATCCTGCCTGTACATCCGGCAGCGTCTCTGCACTCAAACTCACGGTTGTGGTGGGTAAATCGCTAAGGCTGTTCTCCAGCGCTTTTTCCAGATTGGCATACAGTGGATAGCTGGCTTTCATCTCGCCTTTATCGCCTGGCAGAATACGTATCCCGCCGTTAATCCATTCTGAGGCGCTGGCACCGAGAAACTCAACGCCATCCAGCCCCACCTTCACGTCGACACGGCTGTTGACGACAAATTTGCTATCGCCTTTTACCAGTTCGCGATGCTGAGGCTCGATGGCGACGGTAAAGGTGACGCCTTTGCTGGTGAGTTTACGATCAATAACCTGGCCTACCTGCACGCCGTGAAGAATGAGCGGCTGACCAGCATCAATGCCGTAACTTTCTGGTGCTGTCAGGGTCAGTGTCAGAACATCCGGCTCTTGTAGCAGGGCTTTTTCGCCTGGCACAACAACGAACTCTTTGCGTGGCTCGCCATCGCCGGGCACCAACTCAAAGGTTTTTCCGGTCAGCAGGGCGCTGAGATTGGCATCGCTAAGGGATAATTTCGGGTTGCGTAATTCGATGCGAGTATTTTCACGAAGCAGGGTGACGACGCTGGGATCAACGGTCATTTCCCCAGTGACTTTACCACCAGGATTTAAATCCAGTTTAGTCAGCTGTCCGACTTCCAGCCCCTGATACATTAACGGCGTCGAGTCGGCGGTTAATCCGGCCCCACTCGGCAGTTCCAGTTTTATTATTACGCCACGCTGGCTGTGGGCGAGATCTTCATACAGACCAAAGGTATCTTCCGCCTCGGCAGGTTTCGACTCTTCAGGTGAATCGAAGGCAATCGCACCGTTAACCAGTGCCGCCAGACTTTCCAGTTTCACCTTCGCGCCACTGATACTGACGTTGGCATCAACGCCAGAAACATTCCAGAAACGGCTACCTTTTTTCACCAGGTCGGTAAAACGCCGCTCGATCAGGACATCAATCACCACGCCTTGTTTATTGGGATTGATGGCATAGTCGTAGACTTTTCCCACCGGGATCTTGCGGAAATAGACCAATGAACCACTGTTCAGTGAACCGAGATCGGGGGCTTGCAGGTGGATCATCAGATCGCCATTATCCAGCCGATACTTCGGTTGGGTATCGAGTGCGACAAAGTGATCCTGCTCTTTACCTTTACCCGGCATCATACCGATATAGTTACCACCGACGAGGGCATCCAGCCCGGAGACACCTGCCAGTGAGGCCTTTGGCGTCACCAGCCAGAACTGTGTCTCTTCGCGCAGCGCATCTTTCATATCAGACTTGATGCTGACCTTGACTTCAATCTTACGAAGATCGTCGCTCAGGCTGATATCCTGCACAGTTCCGACTTCAACGCCCTGATAACGAACAGGGGTGCGGCCCGGGACAATACCATCCGCCGACATAAAGTCGATGGTGACGGTATTACCCCGGTCCTGATAACTATCCCAAATCAGCCAACCGGCAATCATTAGCGCGATGAACGGCAGCAGCCAGAAAGGTGAGATACGGCGTTTATTTTTAATCTGCGCTTCAGTCGTCGAAGCGGGCGTTTCCTGACTCATGTGCATCCCAAAGTAAGCGGCTGTCCAGCCATTCCACAGCAAGAATAGTCAAAATTACCGCTGCGCCGAAATAAAACGCAGCCGGTCCCATAGTAAAAGCGAGGATCTGATCGCGATTAATCAGCGACATGGTTAAAGATATGACAAACAGGTCGAGCATCGACCAGCGACCAATCCAGGTCACCATCCGCAGTAACAGAATGCGTGTGCGTAAACCTTGCTGGCATTTAAAATGAATACTCAACAGTAAAGTGAACATGACGATCACTTTAGTAAACGGCACCAGAATACTGGCGATAAACACGATTCCGGCGACCGCAATGTTGCTACTTGCCAGCGACATAATCCCGGAAAGAATCGTATCTTCCTGCCGGCCACCATTCAGATAAATGATAGAAATAGGTAACAGGTTGGCAGGTAACAACAACACGATTGATGCTAACAGCGCCGCCCAGCACTTTTGCAGACTATGACGGCGACGCAGGCGTAGCGGGATATGGCAACGCGGGCAGCGACCACGCTGATCAGGATAGCCGGTAAAATGGCACCCAAGACAGACACGGAGTTTCTCGTCTCTACGTGTAGCGGGGAGCTGCGGATAAAATCGCGCCCACAGTTCCTCGACATTAAGATGTGACAACGTCACCGTGGTCAATATCACTAATGCAACAAAAGAGAACAGACCAATACCCGCCTGAATGTGCGCATAATCCTGCACCTTTATAGAAGCAACGCCAATACCGACCAGATAGATGTCCAGCATCACCCACTCTTTCAATCGCTCAAGCATCAGCAGTACCGGGCGTAGATTCATTCCCAGTCGGTTACCAAACCATAAATAAGCTATGGAGGTCACCAGAATAAGGGGGGCACCAATAACGCAAAAAAAGACCATCGCCCCCGTTATTGCATCGCCCTGTTTGGTCATTTGCCAGATGCCTTGCATGACATTGGCGTCAATACGAATACCTAACAGCCAGATATGCAACAGCGGTTCGCCCCAGGCAAACGGCATCAGCAACAGCATGGTGAATGCCATTGCTGCCAGGCGCGTTAGCGACCAGTCGCGCCCGTCAAGAATTTTTGCCTGACAGCGCGGACAATAGGCACTTTGATGAGAGTTTATCTCGGGTAGGCTAAACAGCATGTCACATTGCGGGCAACGTTGGTAATCACCACGCGGCAGTTCCTCGCCAATTGCCATCACTGTTATCTTTTTTGTCGGCGTAATTTGTGGTGTGTTAAGAGCCATGACGTGCCAAATGTAATAAGAATTAACATTAATATTAACCCATGATGGGAATGATCTTGAGCATTAACGCATTTAATGCTTATTTTAATAGGCTGGCAGTTCCAGGTAAGACAACCAAGTGATTACATAATGAACAAAACAGAATTTTACGCGGATTTAAACCGTGACTTTAACGCGCTGATGGCGGGAGAAACCAGTTTTCTGGCAACGCTGGCAAACACCAGTGCGTTGTTATATGAGCGTCTCACTGACGTAAACTGGGCAGGTTTTTATTTGCTTGAGGACGAGACGTTGGTTCTCGGACCGTTTCAGGGCAAAATTGCTTGTGTACGCATCCCCGTCGGGCGCGGTGTGTGTGGCACTGCAGTTGCCCGTAATGAAGTGCAGCGAATCGAGGATGTTCACGCTTTTGACGGGCATATTGCCTGTGATGCAGCAAGTAATTCTGAAATTGTCCTGCCGCTGGTGGTGAAAAATCAGATTATTGGTGTTCTCGATATCGACAGTACCGTCTTCGGTCGCTTTACAGACGAGGACGAGCAGGGCTTACGTCAGCTTGTGGCACAGCTTGAAAAGGTGCTTGCAATGACGGATTACAAAAAATTCTTTGCGAGCGTCGCAGGATAATCAACGGATAACGTAGCATTTACTGATGGCGTCATTATAATGACGCCTGTTCATGCCTGCGCTTGTTGGCTACGTCCGTTGTAATCAGGAAATTTCATGGAAAATCAACCTAAGTTGAATAGCAGTAAAGAAGTAATCGCGTTTCTGGCCGAACGTTTTCCCCACTGTTTCAGTGCGGAAGGTGAAGCGCGTCCGCTGAAAATCGGTATTTTTCAGGATTTGGTCGATCGTGTTGCCGGGGAAATGAACCTGAGCAAAACGCAATTGCGATCCGCTTTACGTCTCTATACCTCGAGCTGGCGTTACCTTTACGGTGTTAAACCCGGCGCAACGCGTGTCGATCTTGACGGCAACCCATGCGGTGAGCTGGACGAGCAACATGTAGAGCATGCTCGCAAGCAGCTTGAAGAAGCGAAAGCACGTGTTCAGGCACAGCGTGCTGAGCAGCAAGCGAAAAAACGCGAAGCTGCCGCAGCTGCTGGTGAGAAAGAAGACGCACCGCGCCGTGAACGCAAGCCACGTCCGACCACGCCACGCCGCAAAGAAGGCGCTGAGCGTAAACCACGTGCGCAAAAGCCGGTAGAGAAAGCGCCAAAAACAGCAAAAGCACCTCGCGAAGAACAGCACACCCCAGTTTCTGACATTTCAGCTCTGACTGTCGGACAAGCCCTGAAGGTGAAAGCGGGTCAAAACGCGATGGATGCCACCGTATTAGAAATCACCAAAGACGGCGTCCGCGTCCAACTGAATTCGGGTATGTCTTTGATTGTGCGCGCAGAACACCTGGTGTTCTGAAACGGAGGCCGGGCCAGGCATGAACATGTTTTTTAGGCTTACCGCGTTAGCTGGCCTGCTTGCAATAGCAGGCCAGACCTTCGCTGTAGAAGATATCACGCGTGCTGATCAAATTCCGGTATTAAAGGAAGAGACGCAGCATGCGACGGTGAGTGAGCGCGTAACGTCGCGCTTCACCCGTTCTCATTATCGCCAGTTCGACCTCGATCAGGCATTTTCGGCTAAAATCTTTGACCGCTACCTGAATCTGCTCGATTACAGCCACAACGTGCTGTTGGCAAGCGATGTTGAACAGTTCGCGAAAAAGAAAACCGAGTTAGGCGATGAACTTCGTTCAGGCAAACTCGACGTTTTCTACGATCTCTACAATCTGGCGCAAAAGCGCCGTTTTGAACGTTACCAGTACGCTTTGTCGGTACTGGAAAAGCCAATGGATTTTACCGGCAACGACACTTATAACCTTGACCGCAGCAAAGCTCCATGGCCGAAAAACGAGGCTGAGTTGAACGCGCTGTGGGACAGTAAAGTCAAATTCGACGAGTTAAGTCTTAAGCTGACAGGAAAAGCGGATAAAGAAATTCGTGAAACCCTGACTCGCCGCTACAAATTTGCCATTCGTCGTCTGGCGCAAACCAACAGCGAAGATGTTTTCTCGCTGGCAATGACGGCGTTTGCTCGTGAAATAGACCCGCATACCAACTATCTTTCCCCGCGTAATACCGAACAGTTCAACACTGAAATGAGTTTGTCGCTGGAAGGTATTGGCGCAGTGCTGCAAATGGATGATGACTACACCGTTATCAATTCGATGGTGGCAGGTGGCCCGGCAGCGAAGAGTAAAGCTATCAGCGTTGGTGACAAAATTGTCGGTGTTGGTCAAACAGGCAAGCCGATGGTTGACGTGATTGGCTGGCGTCTTGATGACGTGGTTGCCTTAATTAAAGGGCCGAAGGGCAGTAAAGTTCGTCTGGAAATTTTACCTGCTGGTAAAGGGACCAAGACCCGTACTGTAACGTTGACCCGTGAACGTATTCGCCTCGAAGACCGTGCGGTTAAAATGTCGGTGAAGACCGTCGGTAAAGAGAAAGTTGGCGTGCTGGATATTCCTGGCTTCTATGTGGGGTTGACAGATGATGTCAAAGTACAACTGCAGAAACTGGAAAAACAGAATGTCAGCAGTGTGATCATCGACCTGCGTAGCAATGGCGGTGGGGCGTTGACCGAGGCAGTATCGCTTTCAGGCCTGTTTATTCCTGCAGGTCCGATTGTTCAGGTTCGTGATAACAACGGTAAAGTTCGTGAAGACAGCGATACCGACGGTCAGGTCTTCTATAAAGGCCCGCTGGTGGTGCTGGTTGACCGCTTTAGTGCTTCGGCTTCAGAAATCTTTGCTGCGGCAATGCAGGATTACGGTCGTGCGCTGGTTGTGGGTGAACCGACATTTGGTAAAGGCACTGTCCAGCAGTACCGTTCATTGAACCGTATTTACGATCAGATGTTACGTCCTGAATGGCCAGCTTTGGGTTCTGTTCAATACACGATCCAGAAATTCTATCGCGTTAACGGCGGCAGTACGCAACGTAAGGGCGTAACGCCAGACATCATCATGCCGACAGGTAATGAAGAAACGGAAACGGGAGAGAAATTTGAAGATAACGCGCTGCCGTGGGATAGCATTGATGCTGCAACCTATGTGAAATCAGGCGATTTAACGGCCTTTGAACCGGAGTTGCTGAAGGCGCATAATGCGCGTATCGCGAAAGATCCTGAGTTCCAGAACATCATGAAGGATATCGCGCGCTTCAACGCCATGAAGGACAAGCGCAATATCGTTTCTCTGAATTACGCGGTGCGTGAGAAAGAGAATAATGAAGATGATGCGACGCGTCTGGCGCGTTTGAACGAACGCTTTAAACGCGAAGGTAAACCGGAGTTGAAGAAGCTGGATGATCTACCGAAAGATTACCAGGAACCGGATCCTTATCTGGATGAGACGGTGAATATCGCACTCGATTTGGCGAAGCTTGAAAAAGCCAGACCCGCGGAACAACCCGCTCCCGTCAAGTAACATCAATCAGGCACAAGAAATTGTGCCTGATTTTTTAACAGCGGCAAGATGCCGTAAATCAGATGCTACAAAATGTAAAGTTGTGTCTTTCTGGTGACTTACGCACTATCCAGACTTGAAAATAGTCGCGTAACCCATACGATGTGGGTATCGCATATTGCGTTTTGTTAAACTGAGGTAAAAAGAAAATTATGATGCGAATCGCGCTCTTCCTGCTAACGAACCTGGCCGTAATGGTCGTTTTCGGGCTGGTACTGAGCCTGACAGGGATACAGTCGAGCAGCGTTCAGGGGCTGATGATCATGGCCTTGCTGTTCGGTTTTGGTGGTTCCTTCGTTTCGCTTCTGATGTCCAAATGGATGGCATTACGATCTGTTGGCGGGGAAGTGATCGAGCAACCGCGTAACGAAAGGGAACGTTGGCTGGTCAATACTGTAGCAACCCAGGCTCGTCAGGCGGGGATCGCTATGCCGCAAGTGGCTATCTACCATGCGCCGGACATCAACGCTTTTGCAACCGGTGCGCGCCGTGATGCCTCTCTGGTTGCTGTCAGCACCGGTTTGCTGCAGAACATGAGCCCGGATGAAGCTGAGGCGGTAATTGCTCACGAAATCAGTCACATCGCCAATGGTGATATGGTCACCATGACGCTGATTCAGGGCGTGGTGAACACCTTCGTTATCTTTATTTCACGTATTCTGGCGCAGCTGGCTGCTGGTTTCATGGGCGGTAACCGTGACGAAGGTGAAGAGAGCAACGGCAACCCACTGATCTACTTTGCCGTCGCGACGGTGCTGGAACTGGTGTTTGGTATTCTGGCGAGCATTATCACCATGTGGTTCTCGCGTCACCGTGAATTCCACGCCGATGCGGGTTCAGCAAAACTGGTTGGTCGTGAGAAAATGATTGCCGCGCTGCAACGCCTGAAAACCAGCTATGAACCACAAGAAGCAACCAGCATGATGGCTTTCTGTATTAACGGGAAGTCGAAATCGCTCAGTGAGTTGTTCATGACTCACCCGCCGCTGGATAAACGTATTGAAGCTCTGCGTACGGGTGAATACCTGAAGTAATATGAAGTAAATACTAAAAAGCGCGTCCTGATCGACGCGCTTTTTTTGTGCACAGAAAACCCCCAGCTAGGCTGGGGGTTCCGGAAAGCTTTCAGCTTTGAGCCAGTTATTAAAACCCCTTTTGATTTGTTAAAACACCTTGCGGTCTGGCAACTGCAAGTGTCAAACAAGAAATCAAAAGGGGGTCCCAATGGGGGACGAAAAGAGCTTAGCGCACACCCGCTGGAACTGTAAATATCACATAGTTTTTGCGCCGAAATACCGAAGACTGGCGTTTTACGGAGAGAAGCGTAGGGCGATAGGCAGTATTTTGAGAAAGCTGTGTGAGTGGAAAAGCGTACGGATTCTGGAAGCAGAGTGCTGCGCAGATCATATCCATATGCTTGTGGAAATCCCACCCAAAATGAGCGTATCCGGCTTTATGGGATATCTGAAAGGGAAAAGCAGTCTGATGCTTTACGAGCAGTTTGGGGATTTGAAATTCAAATACAGAAACAGGGAGTTCTGGTGCCGAGGGTACTATGTCGATACGGTGGGTAAGAACACGGCGAAGATACAGGACTACATAAAGCACCAGCTTGAAGAGGATAAAATGGGGGAGCAGTTATCGATTCCATATCCGGGCAGCCCGTTTACGGGCCGTAAGTAACGAAGTTGAATGCAAATGTCAGATCGTATGCGCCTGTTAGGGCGCGGCTGGTAACAGAGCCTTACAGGCGCATTTGAAAAACCTCCGGCTATGCCGGAGGATATTTATTTATGCCCTGGATCGTGGCTGGGTAATACGTAAGCCACTGACACAGGCAGCAATCACTGCCAGAATAGCCGCAGCCATCAGCGAGACGTGTGTACCATTATCACCAAACTGATTTAGCATCAGCGCCACCAGCGCCGCGCCACTACTCTGACCCAATAGACGAGCCGTCCCTAACATGCCACTGGCCCCACCGCTACGTTCGCGCGGAGCGGAGGTAATAATGGTGTGGTTATTGGGTGACTGGAATAAGCCAAATCCAGCGCCACATAAGATCATCGGCCAGATAATATTGATATCCGCAGGTGACGCGGGCAGCAGAACCAGGGAAAAAAGCCCCGCAGACATGATGAACAACCCTAAAGCACCCAGCAATCCTGCATGTACGCGTTCAATTAAATAGCCTGCCAGCGGAGCCATCACCATTGTTGCTAACGGCCACGGTGTCAGAAGTAAACCTGTTTCGACTTCACTACGCCCGAGCACGGTTTGCAGGTAAAAGGGCAGGGAAACCATTGCCAGCATTTGTGCGCAGAAAGAGCAAACAGATGTGCAAATAGAAAGTGAAAACAGCGGGATACGCAGTAAATCCACCGGTAGCAGCGGTACGGGAAGAGAAAGCTGGCGGCGAATAAAGAAAATACCAACGACAACCATTACCACCAGTTCCGCGCCAATCAACGTCAGCGATTGCCCCTGAGCGAAACCACTCAATGCAGTAATAAGCAGGCCGAAGGTTAACGCGTTCATCACGGCGCTGGGCAGGTCGAAACGGGGTTTACTGGCACGAGAGCCATTGGGTGGCAGAAAACGCATGGCCAGAAGCAGGGCGATAATACCCAACGGTACGTTGATTAAAAATAACCATTTCCAGGATGCGATGGAGAGGATTGCTGCAGCAATTGTCGGCCCGGCAGCAGAAGAGACGGCAACAATAAACGAGTTTACGCCCATCCCTCTACCCAGAAAACGTTGTGGATAGATCAGGCGGATAAGTGCGGTATTAACGCTCATCAACGCTGCACCGCCGAAACCTTGTATGACACGCGCAAGGGTGAGCATTTGTAGCGAATCAGAAAGGGCGCAGAACAGTGAAGACAACAGAAAAACGACCAGACCACATTTATAAATACGTCGATAGCCAAACATATCGCCCAGAAACGAAAACGAGAGCAGGGAGATGACAATGGCGATTTGATAGGCGTTCACTACCCAGATGGAACTGGCCGGTGTGGCATGAAGGTCTGTGGCGATTGTTGGCAAGGCGACGTTGGCGATTGCGCCGTCAAGCACAGCCATCGAAATACCAATCACAATGGTTAATATCGCACCGTATCGCTGGGGCAACGGCAGGCCGTCGGCCTGAACTTTTGGCATAGGAATTTTATATCTTTGGTGAATAATCAACAGGGGTAAGATTCTAGCACTGATATTCACGGTGGATGTCGCAGAATTGTAACTAACCGGCAAAAGATGGATTGCGACCACCCAGGTGCGAAATTATAATAAAAAACAGTTCTGATTTTTATAAAACACTCGCAATGAGGTGATAAATGGCTAACGCAGATCTGGATAAACAGCCTGATTCTGTATCTTCCGTGCTGAAAGTTTTTGGCATTTTGCAGGCGCTGGGTGAAGAGCGCGAAATAGGGATAACCGAGCTGTCGCAGCGCGTCATGATGTCAAAAAGCACCGTTTATCGCTTTTTACAGACCATGAAAACCCTGGGTTATGTGGCGCAGGAAGGGGAGTCGGAGAAATATTCGCTGACCCTGAAATTGTTTGAACTGGGCGCTCGCGCGTTACAAAACGTCGATTTAATTCGTAGCGCAGATATCCAGATGCGTGAGATCTCCCGCCTGACGAAAGAAACTATCCACCTCGGCGCACTGGACGAAGACAGTATTGTTTACATCCACAAAATTGACTCTATGTACAATTTGCGCATGTATTCACGGATTGGTCGTCGTAATCCGCTGTACAGCACCGCGATTGGTAAGGTACTGCTGGCATGGCGCGATCGCGATGAAGTGAAGCAAATTCTTGAGGGCGTGGAGTATAAACGCAGTACCGAACGGACCATCACCAGTACAGAAGCGTTATTACCCGTTCTGGACCTGGTGCGCGAGCAGGGGTATGGCGAAGATAACGAAGAGCAGGAAGAAGGACTGCGTTGCATTGCGGTTCCGGTATTTGATCGCTTTGGCGTGGTCATTGCCGGTCTGAGCATCTCCTTCCCGACGTTGCGTTTCTCTGAAGAGCGTTTACAGGAATATGTCGCAATGTTGCATACCGCGGCGCGCAAAATTTCTGCCCAAATGGGTTATCACGACTATCCGTTCTGATGAGAGTAAGAACCTGTCTGAATATCAAACAGACAGGTTCTTTATTTAGCATGAGAAAAATAAAGTTGAAGGTGGCGTTATATTAAACGCACTTGCGATAAGAATATTTTACTTATGAGTGAGAATCTGGTTATTTATTACCCTTAACCATTATCGACCACAATATTGCTTTTACGTAACAACGGGCAATCTGTTATCCCCAGAAAACCACTTTTAGTGTGCAGGTATTGTACCGTGCTGGTGCCTCTGGCGGTCAGATAGGTACATTGCAAACCTAATCCCGCGGCATTCTCTTTGCTTCCAATCAAAACGCCATATCCGCTGAGTAATAATCCTATCCATACCAGTGCTATCAGCATAACTGTGCGAATGATGAATCGCATTACAACCTCTTCTCTTTTTATGTTCGCTTAATCGTAGCGGCAATATGCGCTGAAGCAAGCGACTCATTCTGAAAAAGCACGAATATCGACATAGTTAGGCGCTGTTTAACTAACACATGCTAGTTTAATGACATAAGGTAGGTGAAACGGAGATTGGAGTGAAAAAGTTTCGATGGGTCGTTCTGGTTGTCGTGGTGTTGGCTTGCTTGCTGCTTTGGGCGCAGGTATTCAACATGATGTGCGATCAGGATGTACAATTTTTCAGCGGAATTTGTGCCATTAACCAGTTTATCCCGTGGTGATATCATTTTTTCAGCACTAGATTTTCTTCCTCTCCAGCAGTGGTAGAATAGCGCCTCTACTCAGAGGTGGTGAAATGAACGAAGTTGTAAATTCAGGCGTGATGAACATTGCGTCTTTGGTTGTATCGGTGGTGGTTCTTCTTCTCGGGCTCATCTTGTGGTTTTTTATCAATCGTGCCAGTTCACGAACTAACGAACAGATTGAACTGCTTGAGGCGTTGCTGGATCAGCAAAAACGTCAAAATGCACTGTTACGTCGTTTGTGCGAAGCAAACGAACCTGAGAAAGAAGATAAAAAGACCGTTGAGAGTCAAAAATCGGTTGAAGACGAAGATATTATTCGTCTGGTCGCCGAACGGTAATCCTTCCTCAATCTTGAGTAACCCCGTCGTTGAAGGGTTACTCAATTCATCCTGATTATACGCACTGTCATGGTGCAACTGCTTCAAATTAAAACTCTGGTCTGACTTCAAATAATTATCATATTATTTATTTGCGTAACGGGATATCAGAAAAAGATATTTAGCCCATTAATTTATTAGGATGTTTACATCGGATTTGTGATTAAGCGTGGTATTATTTATTAGCGAAACGTTTCTCTCTTGATTTTTTTGCGCATTCATCAATTTTTCTTATTTTAAATTTACAATACCTTTGGCGATTGACTTCTCTTTGGGGTGATTGATAGCCGTTAACTGACTGTTTTATGAGAAAAAGTGATATAACTTTTTATTCATTGCATAGCAGAAAATGTGATATTGCACGCACTATGTAATAACTTCTCCCATTGGCCTGGAACAACTGAACTTATTGAACTATGTTAGAAAATACGTCAGTTTAAGTATCTGCCTGAACTGGCAAGGTTAAGCACAATGATATATCGGCGCGTATTCCGTTGCATAAGTGTGCAAAAAAAGTGGAAGACGTATCGAGATTTGTGCGTCTGATCGAGACATGTTTAAAAATGGCTTGCCATAATTAACGTTGTATGTGATAACAGATTTCGGGTTAAACGAGGTACAGTTCTGTTTATGTGTGGCATTTTCAGTAAAGAAGTCCTGAGTAAACACGTTGACGTTGAATACCGCTTCTCTGCCGAGCCTTATATTGGTGCCTCATGCAGTAATGTGTCAGTTTTATCTATGTTATGCCTGCGGGCGAAGAAAACAATCTAAGGAATTTTTCAAATGGCAAAGATTAAAGGTCAGGTTAAGTGGTTCAACGAGTCTAAAGGTTTTGGCTTCATCACTCCGGCTGATGGCAGCAAAGACGTGTTCGTACACTTCTCCGCTATCCAGGGTAATGGCTTCAAAACTCTGGCTGAAGGTCAGAACGTTGAGTTCGAAATTCAGGACGGCCAGAAAGGTCCGGCAGCTGTTAACGTAACAGCTATCTGATCGAATCCACTGATCTGAAGTGTGAAGACACTTCAATCTCGCTATAAAGCCTCGTCGAATGCGAGGCTTTTTACTTTGCTTTATCTTCGCTCCTGGCATTCGGATATTTGCCCGCCGCGTGATTCGCGTTACACTTGCGGACTTTAGTATCCTGCCGGAGTTGTCATGTCGTTTTCCTGTCCACTTTGCCATCAGCCTCTCTCGCGTGAAAAAAACAGCTATATCTGTCCCCAGCGACATCAGTTTGATATGGCGAAAGAAGGGTATGTCAACCTGTTGCCTGTTCAGCATAAACGATCTCGTGATCCGGGCGACAGCGCGGAAATGATGCAAGCACGACGCGCATTCTTAGATGCCGGACATTATCAGCCGCTGCGTGATGCAATTGTTGCCCAACTGCGGGAACAGCTTGATGAAACGGCCACGGCGGTGCTGGATATCGGCTGTGGTGAAGGGTATTACACACACGCATTTGCCGATGCGTTGCCCGAAATCACCACGTTTGGTCTGGATGTCTCGAAGGTGGCGATCAAAGCTGCGGCAAAACGCTATCCGCAGGTCACTTTTTGTGTCGCTTCCAGTCACCGTTTGCCGTTTGCCGATGCCAGCATGAACGCCATTATTCGCATCTATGCGCCGTGTAAAGCAGAAGAATTAGCGCGCGTAGTGAAGCCCGGCGGTTGGATCATTACAGCTACGCCGGGACCGCGACATTTGATGGAGCTGAAGGGGCTGATTTACAATGAAGTACATCTTCATGCACCTCATGCAGAACAACTGGAAGGTTTTACATTACAGCAGAGTGATGAGTTGTGTTATCCGATGCGTCTTCGCGGTGACGAAGCCGTCGCGTTATTGCAGATGACGCCGTTTGCCTGGCGAGCGAAGCCAGAAGTCTGGCAAACGCTGGCAGCAAAAGAAGTGTTTGACTGCCAGACGGACTTTAATATTCACCTCTGGCAGCGTTCTTATTAACCGTGGAAGTGCGTCCAGAGGATCTGGACGCCGATGCCGATCAGTACCAGCCCGCCGAGAATTTCCGCTTTCTTCCCAATAATTGAGCCGATAAAGCGACCAACCATCATCCCTAATGTCGACATAATCAAGGTTGCACAACCAATGGCTAATGCGGTCGCGATAATGTTGACCTGCAGGAAGGCCAGACCAACCCCCACAGCCATCGCATCCAGGCTGGTGGCAATCGCGGTGGTTACCAGTAGCCAGAAACCGTGTCGACGGCGCGGTTCTTCATCTTCATCATCTGCACCACGAAAACCCTCGATAATCATTCGCCCACCGAGGAATATCAGCAGCACAAACGCAATCCAGTGATTCCATTCAAGGACAAACCGGCTGGCTAACATGCCCATTCCCCAGCCGATCAGCGGCGTCAGGGTTTCGACGGCACCAAAAATAAGGCCAGTTCGCAAAGCTTCAGAAAATTTCGGTTTATGGAGGGTGGCACCTTTACCGATTGATGCAGCAAATGCATCCATCGACATACCAAACGCAAGAAGAACAGTAGCAGTGATATTCATGACAACGTCCTGACCGGGGTATCCATAAAACACATCATCGCCCCCAGCAAACATGCATACATGAACAACAAACCGCGATGATTTTCGCGTTCATGCAGGCATAGCGATTGATGTGCATATGGTCTCGCCTGACTGAAAGTGTTCAGTCCGTACGTGCCACGTTTTGCAACGAGTATGTTGACACGTACATTTCCGGAATCTGGAAATCGGCTACTCCCCAAATGAGGGCGCAACATTAACATATTTTTAGAATATAAAACAACTGTTGGGATATATTATTTCAGCAGTTAATTGATAACGATTTTCATTTAGATTTATATATCAATGAAACGTTAAAATAAATAACAAATAAGGGATGGGATAATATAGCCTAAGCTATGTCTGATTATTTAAAATACAGCAAACATAGCTTTGGCTAAATTCATAACTTATTGAGTGGAAACAAGAAGTTTATAAATTTTCTCCAGGTCGTCGATATTTCGAACGCGGATTAACAGCCGGCGCTGTTCTAATTGCATCACTAACACGCCATCTTCAGACAAGTTCATCGCTTTAATTCGACTATATTCAATCCAGACATTGGCGAAGAAAAAACCTTTTTGTTTAAAGATGATCTTCGGAACGCGGATCCAGAAAATATAAAACCCCATTAGAGCCAGTGCACTTAATAACCATGTCGTTATTTGCGCGCCATGATTCGTGACGTTGTTATAGATAAGAATGACAATCAGTCCTACGAAGATAACGCTGTCGATGCGGCCACGTCGGAGCAAAGGAATTGCCAGCAGGGTGGGGCCGTTGCGGCGGGGCATGATGAACTGATCGTAGATCGCGAAGGTCAGGAGTGCGGCGATAAAAAGAATCAGTACCAGGTCCGTGATTGTCATTAATCCTCCAGATAAAAAAACGGGGCCAAAAGGCCCCGGTAGTGTACAACAGTCTTACAGTCCCAGCAGGCCGCAAGCATAACCCGCGATACCGATGACGAAGAAGCCAACGATGATCCACAGCGGATTAACTTTTTTGCGCAGCAGCCACATACAAGCAAAGGTCAGCAGTAGCGGTACCAGGCCCGGCATTAACTGGTCAAGAATAGTCTGGACAGTGGTAACGTGTTCTTTGCCCGTCTGGTCAGTAATGCGAGAGACAACCAGCGGGATGTTGACATGTGTCCACTTGTTAACCAATGCCCCCATGACAAACAGGCCGAGAATAGACGCCCCTTCCGTCAGTTTTTGCAGGAAGCCGCCACCCATATCTTTAACGATATCGATACCTTTGGAGTAACCATACGCTACGCCGTAGTAACGGGTTGCCAGACGCACCAGGTTAAACAGGATGAAGAACAGAAGCGGACCTAACAGGCTGCCGCTCATCGCGATACCGGCACCCAGCGCTGCAAATACCGGACGTACGGTTCCCCAGAAGATCGGGTCGCCCACACCAGCCAGCGGGCCCATCAAACCAACTTTGATACCGTTGATAGCACCGTCATCGATCTCTGCGCCATTAGCACGCTGTTCTTCCAGCGCCAGGGTTACGCCGAGAATCGGCGCAGCCACGAACGGCTGGGTGTTAAAGAACTCCAGGTGACGGCGAATAGCTTGTTTACGAGCTTCGTTGTTCTCAGGGTAGAGGCGACGAATTGCCGGTACCATAGAGAAGCAGAAACCCAGTGCCTGCATACGTTCGAAGTTCCATGAACCCTGGAAGAGGTTAGAACGCAGGAAGACGCCACGAATATCACTTTGAGTGAGTTTTTTCTCGGTGGTAGTTTGAGTTGTATCAACCATTTCGCTCACCTGTTAGTCCAGTTCGTTATCGAGATCGTTGTTACCAGCGGCCTGAGCAGGCGCACCGGCTACGCGGTTGTATTTCGGGCTAAGTTGGATGTAGAGCACTGCCATAACAGTACCAATCACACCCAGAGCAACCAGGTTAAAGTTGGTGAATGCTGCGGTTACGAAGCCGAGGTAGAAGAACGGCATCAGGTAGCCAGCACGCATCATGTTGATAACCATCGCATAACCAACCACCACGATCATGCCACCGGCGATATTCAGACCATTGGTCACCACTTCCGGAATCGCATTCAGCATGTTCTGGACTTCGCTGGTACCAACAGACAGCGCAACGATGACGGCCGGAATAGCCACACGCATTGCTTGCAGGAACAGAGAAGAAACGTGGATCCAGGAAATCGCTGTCAGGTTGCCGTTATCAGCAGCCTTATCCGCAGCGTGCTGGAAAGCAACGGTAATAGTACGAACGATGATGGTCAGTACCTGACCTGCAGCAGCCAGAGGGATTGCCAGTGCGATACCCGCACCAATGCTCTGATGACCTGCGATAACCAGAATGGTAGAAATGATAGAAGCCAGAGCGGCGTCAGGCGCAACGGCAGCACCGATGTTCATCCAGCCCAGCGCGATCATTTCCAGCGTACCACCGATAATAATACCGGTTTTCATATCGCCAAGAACGATACCCACCAGGGTACACGCGATTAGCGGACGGTGAAACTGAAATTCATCGAGGATTGATCCCATACCTGCGATACAGGCTACGATAAATACCAGCACAATTTGAAGAGTGGTAATCTCCATTGTACTTCTCCTGTTTACGTAAGACTTAAGTGTGAAAACTGAGTGATAATCAACACAATACGTTACTTATCGATTTTGCTGATCAGATCCATCATTTTCAGTTTCGGATCGGTGGAAACCTTACGGACTTCCAGCTCAATACCGCGCGCATTCAGTTTCTTGAACGCCTCGATATCTTTTTCATCAACCGAAACCGCGTTATTCACCTGGGTTTTACCCTGACGGAATGCCATACCACCAACGTTAACAGAGGTGATTTTCACGCCGCCTTCAACGAGACGCTCTACATCTGTAGGGTTGGTAAATAACAGCATTACGCGTTCGCCAGCATATTTCGGGTTGTTGTAGACGCGAATCATTTTGGCAACATCAACTACGTGTGCTGTTACGCCCGGAGGTGCAACCTGGGTGAGCAGTGTCTTACGAACGGTATCCGCAGCCACTTCATCACTAACAACAATAATACGGGAGACATTGGTTTCTTTGGTCCAACGGGTGGCGACCTGACCGTGAATCAGACGGTCGTCGATACGCGCAAGGCCAATAACCATGTAGTCGTTTGGTCCCATTGGTTTTGCCGGAGTTGGAGCCGCTTTTGGTGCTGCGGCAACGGGTGCTGGCGCGGCTTTTTCAACCGGTTTGGCTTTCAGTGCTTTCACGCCTTCACGGCCTGTTTCTACTGCCAGCGCCACCAGTTCATCAAAGCTTGGGTCATCATCACGGGCCATTAACGTTTCCACGAGCATTGGAATGTTAACGCCTGCAATGACTTCATAATGCTCTTTGTCGACGACAATGCGGCTGGCAGCATTGAACGGGCTGCCTCCCCATGTATCAACGAGAAACAGCACGCCTTTAGTGGTGTCGAGTTTTGCCAACTGAGCGTTGTACTTTTCAATCAGCGTTTCGGCATTTTCACCTGGAACGAAATCGATCCAGCCGACGTTTTCCTGCTCGCCTAACAGCATTTCTGCCGTTTTAAGCAACTGCTCTGCAGCCCAACCATGTGTGCCTATAACAATAGCAATGGTCACTTGCTACCTCCTTTATTATCGTTAACACCTCAACGTGCCAGATGTATTTTTGAATCGTCGTCCACAATCGAATCGATTCAGATAAGGGCTACAACCAAAAACCCCTGCGTTTCGCGATTTATTTTAGATATCGAAAAAATTATTTTATGTGATGAAGATCCGTAATTTAACTTTCGATTAGCAGAAATTTCGAAAGGTAAAATATCCTTGTCACATTCGTTTGCAAAGGAAGGTAAATCTTTGCCAAATCAGATGTGTCTCTGATATGTTTAACTCCCGTTTAACAACCATGGAGTATAGGGCAGTAGCCCGCAGTATGGATCGTCACCGACGTCATTTCAGCATCAGGCCTTTTAACGCCTGCTTTTCTGGCACTTTATGCCGCACCTTTCGTTTGCCTTTTGTCGTTACGCCTGCATTATTTCTGGCGCCGAATAGCTATTCCTTAAGCAGGAGCTTGTCATGGAATTCTTAATGGACCCCTCAATTTGGGCGGGGCTACTCACGCTTGTTGTTCTCGAAATTGTGCTGGGTATCGATAACCTGGTCTTCATCGCCATTCTTGCTGACAAACTGCCGCCAAAACAACGCGATAAAGCGCGTTTGCTGGGATTATCACTGGCGCTGATTATGCGTCTGGGGCTGCTGTCGCTGATTTCATGGATGGTCACGCTGACCAAACCGCTATTTACCGTCATGGATTTCTCCTTCTCCGGACGCGACCTGATTATGTTGTTCGGGGGGATATTCTTGCTGTTCAAAGCAACAACCGAACTGCATGAACGGCTGGAAAACCGCGATCATGATTCCGGCCACGGTAAAGGCTACGCCAGTTTCTGGGTGGTCGTCACACAGATCGTCATCCTTGACGCCGTCTTCTCGTTGGATGCGGTAATTACGGCAGTAGGGATGGTTAACCATCTACCGGTGATGATGGCGGCGGTGGTGATTGCGATGGCGGTCATGTTGCTGGCATCGAAACCGCTGACGCGATTTGTTAATCAGCATCCAACGGTGGTGGTGCTCTGTCTGAGCTTCCTGTTAATGATTGGTCTGAGTCTGGTGGCAGAAGGTTTCGGTTTCCACATTCCGAAAGGTTACCTGTATGCCGCGATTGGCTTCTCGATCATCATCGAAGTGTTTAACCAGATTGCGCGTCGCAACTTTATTCGTCACCAGTCGACTTTGCCGCTGCGTGCGCGTACTGCCGATGCCATCCTGCGTTTGATGGGGGGGAAACGTCAGGCCAATGTTCAGCACGATGCCGATAACCCGATGCCTATCCCGGTACCGGAAGGTGCGTTTGCCGAAGAAGAACGTTACATGATTAACGGTGTATTGACGCTGGCGTCGCGTTCTCTGCGCGGGATCATGACGCCGCGCGGTGAAATAAGCTGGGTTGACGCTAATCTCGGGGTCGATGAAATCCGTGAGCAGCTGCTCTCCTCACCGCACAGTCTGTTCCCGGTATGTCGCGGTGAACTGGATGAAATCATCGGTATCGTACGTGCTAAAGAACTGCTGGTGGCGCTCGAAGAAGGTGTTGATGTGGCGGCGATTGCTTCGGCGTCTCCGGCGATTATCGTCCCTGAAACCCTTGACCCGATCAACCTACTGGGCGTGCTGCGTCGTGCTCGCGGGAGCTTCGTTATCGTGACCAACGAGTTTGGTGTGGTACAAGGCCTGGTCACGCCGCTGGATGTGCTGGAAGCCATTGCGGGTGAATTCCCGGACGCTGACGAAACGCCGGAAATCATTACCGATGGTGACGGCTGGCTGGTAAAAGGCGGTACAGATTTGCATGCCTTGCAGCAGGCGCTTGATGTTGAGCACCTTGCCGATGACGATGATATCGCGACGGTCGCGGGCCTCGTGATCTCGGCAAATGGTCACATTCCCCGTGTGGGCGATGTGATTGATGTAGGGCCACTGCATATCACCATCATTGAAGCCAATGATTATCGTGTTGATCTGGTTCGCATTGTTAAAGAGCAACCGGCGCACGATGAAGATGAGTAAGCGTTAACGTAACGGCATAACGGGCGTGATATGTCCATTATGCCGGGCGGGCGGCGGTTGGCTGCCCGCCAGCCATTTGGGAAAATCACGTAGCGGCATCGGCTGTGCGTACAAATACCCTTGCAAAATATGCACGCCATGACGGCGCAAATACTTCGCCTGTTCTTGTGTTTCCACACCCTCCGCCACCAGTTCAATATTCAGTCTTTGCCCCAGTGCGATGATGATATCGGTCACCGTCGAGTTAACCGCGTCAGAACCTATAGCTGCGGTAAATGACTTATCAATTTTCAGCACGTCAGGACGTAATGTTTCAAGCCAGGAAAATGAACTGTTGCCGGTGCCGAAGTCATCAATCGCCAGTTTGACGTTTTTACGATGCAGCTCGCGGGCAATCCGATAATCAACATCCAGTAAGGCATCGCGTTCGGTGATTTCGAGGATCAGTTGCTGAATCGGGTGAGCGCTAAACCAGTACTGATTGAGATCTTTTATCAGCACACCACGGCGAAAATGGCTGGGTGCGACGTTAATGCCAACATGAAACTGACTACTCATTGGGAAAACATGCCGCTGACGGATGGTTTCTGCCATCACATAGCGGGTCAGTGGCACAATTAAATGATGTTCTTCCGCGATAGGAATAAACACATCCGGTGAAATCCAGCCCTGACGTGGATTGTTCCAGCGCAGCAAAATCTCTACACCAATACATTGCTGGCTGCGCGCATTAAGCAAAGGCTGGCAGAACAATTCGAACTCATGTTGCGCCAGGCCCAGATTGATTTCACGGGAAAAACTCATCCGGTAAGCGGTCGCCAGCCAGGCGATATAGCCCACAAGTAAACTTAGCAGCACCGCCAGCGGTAATTGTGTTGGAAGATAGTGCCATGCCAGCGCCGTAGCCCCCGGACCATTAACGTTAATGGTAAAAGGAAAGCGTTGCGAAGAAACATGATAGTTTTCATTGTCTTCAGGTTGCGGAAGGGAATCTACCAGCCCATTACCATAGAGCAAATGCCGTCGTCCACCGTCAGGCTGGCGCTACTGATTTGCGGCAGTTGTGGCTCAAGCAGCATTGCCGCCAGTAAGTCGATGTTGATCATCTCCATGACCCCAGCATTGCTACTGCCCGCTGCAGGCGTCCATTGAATCAAAACCGGACTGCCTTTAATCAGGGCATGGTCGGTCGTCAGTCGTAAAAGTGGTTGCGGTGCAGGAAGTTCAGCCAGAATGTCCACGACGGGCACATTGCGATAACCAAAAATGCTGGAGCAATAAAGTGTGCCGTCTTGCACCAGGCCAATGGATCGCACAGTTTGGAGTTTTGCCGCCTGTTTACGTAATGGCAAATGGGCGACAGAGCAGGGCAGACCAATTAGCGGAAGTAAGACTTCACTACCTGCCTGTAGGGGAAGCAGTACTTTATCTAATTCCTCTACAGCGTGATTGGCGAATTGTACTACCCGTTGTTGATTTAAGTTACGCTGTGAAATAAATCGCACGCTCAGGGTCGAAGCGAGCGTAACGAGTGCGCAAATCGTACAAACAATCATTCGATTACGGCGATAGGTTTTAATGATCCGTTGTGCTTTTTGCATGCGGGCCACCCTGTAAGCGTATGGCGACAAACGCCTGACGCAACAGTGGAAGTGTAGTGGGGAAAATTACAGCAGACGAGAAAGCAGGGATAAATTCGCCCATCCGTTGCAGATGGGCGAGGATAAAGTATTAGTCACACTGGACTTTAATTGCCAGACCACCACGAGACGTTTCGCGGTACTTGGCGTTCATGTCTTTACCGGTTTCGTACATCGTTTCGATGACTTTATCCAGCGAGACGCGCGGCGCACTGGTGCGACGCAGGGCCATCCGCGCGGCGTTAATCGCCTTGACTGACGCAATGGCGTTACGTTCAATGCACGGCACCTGAACTTGCCCTGCAACAGGGTCACAGGTCAGACCGAGGTTGTGCTCCATGCCAATTTCCGCTGCCACACAAACCTGTTCCGGGCTACCGCCCAACAGCTCGGCAAGGCCCGCAGCAGCCATTGAACAGGCAACACCCACTTCGCCCTGGCAACCGACTTCCGCACCGGAAATAGAGGCGTTCATTTTATACAGTGCACCAATCGCGCCCGCAGCCATAAAGTAACGGGTATAGATGTCCGGGCTAACCGATTCAATAAAGTGGTCATAATAAGCCAGCACTGCCGGAACAATGCCACAAGCACCGTTGGTTGGCGCTGTTACCACACGACCACCGGCGGCGTTTTCTTCGTTAACTGCCAGCGCAAACATGTTTACCCAGTCAATGACATTCATCGGATCGTTAGACAGTTTATCGCTGGAAACCAGCATCCGGCGCAGGGCCGACGCACGACGCGGCACGCGCAGCGGGCCTGGCAGTACGCCTTCGGTGTTCATCCCGCGATCGATACATGCCTGCATGGTTTGCCAGACATGCGCGAAATACTCGTCGATCTCTTTCTTGCTGTGCAGCGCCAGTTCGTTCTGCATAGCGAGACCAGACAGCGAATAGCCGGTTTCATTACAGTACGCGAGCAGTTCGGTGGCAGATTTGAACGGATACGGCACGCTCACTTCGTTGGCGGCATCCTGACCAAAGTGTTCTTCATCGACGATAAAACCGCCGCCGATGGAATAATAAGTTTTGCTGTAGACGACTTCATCGCCGTTATAGGCGTGGATTTGCATACCGTTTTCATGCAGCGGCAGGTTGCCGTTATGAAAACGCATCCCGTTGTCGCGCGGGAAATCCACTTCATGCCGTCCCTGTGCCAGCAGCAGACGTTCGCGCTCTTCTACGTCGCGAATAAAACCGGGAATACTGTCGATATCCACGGTGGCAGGTTCGTTACCTGCAAGACCCATAATAATGGCGATATCGGTGTGGTGGCCTTTACCCGTCAGCGACAGTGAACCATAAACGTCCACGGCAACGCGAGTAACGCTATCCAGTAAGCCTTTTTCGACCAGATCATCGACGAACTGTTTACCCGCCTTCATAGGCCCTACGGTATGGGAAGATGAGGGACCAATCCCCACCTTAAACATGTCGAATAGACTAATCACGATAATACTCCTGACAAGGTGACTGGACTTCCAGTAACGAACGAATAACAGCGCATAGTGTAAGAGGGAACGCGGCGACTGGCTTAACTATTCACATGAATTAAACTAATCAAAAACCGCGATTTAACTAATATTGCGATGATTGTCTCAAGTAGTGTTTTGTAGATGTAAAGATAAGTATAGTCAGGGTTTCACACCAATTTGCAGCGCCAGCTCACGAATTATGCCTGCGGTCATTCCCCATACAAAATACTGTTCATACCAGGACAGCCATACCCGATGAGAATCGCCACGGCGGTAGATATCTAAAGGGTGATAACGACCCAGATGTAATGCCTGGGCGAGCGGCATTTCAAACACAGCGGAGACTTCATCTTCACTGGCGCGATACGGTAGATCGGGCGGGATAATGCCGACCACCGGGGTTACCTGGTAGCCAGTTACGCTATCGACGGGCGGCAGCACGCCGATAACTTCAACGGCGGAAGGCGGTATAGCGACCTCTTCTTCAGCTTCGCGCAGCGCGGCGGCGATAACGGATGTGTCCGTGTCATCGACTGCACCTCCAGGGAATGCCACTTGTCCGGCGTGTTTACGCAGATGAATCGAACGCTGAGTCAGCAACAACCCCGGTTGCGGTCGACGGACGATGGGGATTAACACGGCAGCCTGACGATGATTTAGGGTTTCCCGGTTAATTTGCGGGCGCAAAAGTTGAAAACGCGATAAAAAATCATCAAGCGTCAGGCTACGGTATTCCACGTTTATTTCTCCAGTTGCTTCAGGATACGATTAACTTTATCAAAAGTTTCCTGATATTCCGCTTCTTCCTGGCTATCAGCGACAATTCCACCGCCCGCAGAGCAGTATATTTGTCCGTTAATGGCAGTCAGCGTGCGGATAGTAATGCTGGTATCCATGTTGCCGCAAAAGCTCAAATAGCCAATGCTGCCGCACCAGGCATTGCGTCGCTGCGGTTCCAGTTCGTCGATAATTTCCATAGCCCGTACTTTAGGTGCTCCAGTTATTGAGCCACCAGGAAAAGCTGCGCGCAGCAGATCGCTGGTGTGTAACTGTTCTGGTAGTTGCGCCGTTATGGTGCTGACCAGATGATGCACGGCAGGGAAGGGTTCCACCACGAACAGCTCTGGTACTTTTACCGAACCTGCTACGGCAACACGACCGATATCATTACGCATTAAATCGACAATCATCAGATTTTCGGCACGATCTTTCGCTGAGTTCGCCAGTTTTTCTGCTTGTTTGCTATCTTCCTGAGGATCGGGTAGGCGTGGTAGCGTGCCTTTAATCGGGCGGGTCTGGATTTCACTATTATCACAAAGAATAAACCGCTCTGGCGAAAGGCTTAAAATCGCGCCCTGTTCAAGACGTAAAAAAGCGCTAAATGGCGCGCGGTTGGCCTGATTAAGCTGAAGGAATGCCTGCCATTCATCGCCAGAATAGGTCGCATGGAAACGCTGGGCGAGATTCACCTGATAGCAATCACCGCTGTGCAGATATTCCTGTACCTGGCGAAATTTTTCGCCGTACAGCTCGCGGGTCATATTGGATTGCCAGTCGGAAGTGAGCGTGAAATCTTCCTGCGGCGAGAATTGCTGGCTTTCCAGCCAGGCCCGACGGGCATTGACATCATTATGACTCAGCAAAGAAACTGTTTGACGCTGGTGGTCGACAATGAGCGCCCAGTCGTAGATACCCACAGCCATATCCGGCAGAACGATATCTTGCTGCGCAATTTCTGGCAGTGACTCAAAACGGCGGCCCAGATCGTAGCCAAACAACCCCATCGCGCCGCCCTGAAATGGCAAATCTTCGTTATGCGCTGGGCGAATGTCTGCGCGATCCAGCACCTGCTGGAGCACCTGTAGCGGGTCATCAGTGGTCGTTGTGCGTTTTTCGCTTTCACTAACAACGGTTTCTTTACCGAAAGTGGTTAAAGTGCAAATCGGCTCGGCGACCACAATATCAAAGCGGCTATATGGATGATCGGCATAGCCGGAGTGTAAAAGCATCGCCCACGGCAGGTGACTTAAGCGGGAGAAATAAAATTCAGCGGCGTCCTGACGCCAGGGTAAAGTAATCACAGCGGGAGATAACGTCTTCATCAGTCCTGACTCTACTGGCTATGTGCCGGGTAGCATGAAATAATTAGCGCCAACAATTTAGCAGGAGTTAACAATGTTTGCAGGTTTACCTTCACTCACCCATGAACAGCAGCAAAAAGCCGTCGAGCGGATCCAGGAACTGATGGCACAAGGGATGAGCAGCGGCCAGGCAATCGCGTTGGTGGCAGAAGAGCTGCGTGCCAACCATTCCGGTGAGCGAATCGTGGCGCGTTTTGAGGATGAAGACGAGTAACACACTAATCCGTATCGCTTTCGTTATACAAGCCGATGGTTATTTGATTGTGAGAAAAAGGACGCTTTTCATATGTGATTAAAAGCGTCCTGACCCATTTATGCTGATGTAAATTTAACTTAGACCAGTGCTTTTAGTTCTTCCTGCATATATGTTGAAAAGTATTCAGGATTTTTAATCACAATGCGTTCACCAGACTCCATTTTTTTTGCCCATCCAACCATTTTTTCCGTGAACCCTGGGTTCCAGCCTTCCTGGTCAGCTCGCGCCGTAATATCAGCGGCACTCGCGGGTACTCCCAGTTCTTTCAAATATTTAAAGATTCCCTTCGCCGTGCTTTCATTCATCGAACTTGGTGTTGGCGCTGATACATCCATGGCACCAATGAAATCCAGGGCTTTATCTATTACAGCAGGCATATTCTTATCCTTAAAATTAACCATGTTATCGATAAGGCTATATATGACCTTAATTTGCATCTAATATCAAAGGGATTATAACGATATGGCACGAGTTAACCTGTTGACATTCAGGTGTTTTAAAGGTAGCAGCTCATGGTGTGTTATCCAGTAAGAGGGAGAAAATTAACGGTCAGTTCTCACGCTATAACCAGATTGTTCAGCTAAGAAAGAAAACAAGAGATGCTAATCGAAGGGCGAACACAACGGCATTGTTATGTTTATTTATATAGTTAGTTTTATAGCTAAAATTGAAATTATAAAAATAAATAATGAATTAGCAGGAGCATCAACAGTAATATCTTAATCTCTGGTCGATTTATGTAAAACCGACCAGTATTATCGATAAATTATCGTCTGACTTATTTTGCTTCGATAAAGCTTACACCGCAGCCACAATCTTAATTTCAACTTTATACTTCGGGTTCATCAAACCCGCTTGTACCGTGCAGCGCACCGGCGCATGACCCGCGACAACCCAGGCATCCCACGCTTTATTCATCGCCGCGAAGTCGTTTTTATCAGCCAGGAAAATGGTGGCATCCAGAATGCTCGATTTATTGCTGCCCTGTTTTTCCAGCACGGCGTCAATCTGCGCCAGCGTGTTGGCGGTTTGCTCAAAGGCATTGGCGTCGAGGTTTTCCGGTACACCAGTGTAGTAGAGCGTGTTGTTGTGGATTACTACATCAGACCAGCGGGCTTCAGCATCGATACGAACGATAGTCATCATTTTGTCCTCATTATCCTTCCATTTTCGTGCTGCAAAGACTGCCACAATGTGAGGTCGCCGTCACCACTTCAACTGGCGAAAGCGCCCTCATCCTGACATAATCCCTGTTCAAATCAACAGGGGGTAGTGTGACGGACGATTTTGCACCAGACGGTCAGCTGGCGAAAGCGATACCAGGCTTTAAGCCGCGAGAACCACAGCGACAGATGGCGGTAGCCGTCACCCAGGCGATAGAAAAAGGCCAGCCGCTGGTGGTGGAAGCAGGAACCGGTACGGGCAAAACCTACGCTTACCTGGCTCCTGCGCTGCGGGCGAAAAAGAAAGTCATTATCTCGACCGGCTCAAAAGCGTTGCAGGATCAGCTCTACAGCCGCGATTTGCCAACAGTCTCAAAGGCATTGAAATATACGGGCAACGTGGCGCTGCTGAAAGGGCGCTCTAACTACCTCTGCCTCGAACGTCTCGAACAGCAGGCGCTGGCGGGTGGCGATCTACCGGTACAAATTTTAAGCGATGTGATCCTGCTGCGCTCCTGGTCTAATCAAACAGTCGATGGTGATATCAGCACCTGCGTCAGCGTGGCGGAAGATTCACAGGCGTGGCCGCTGGTCACCAGCACCAACGACAACTGCCTTGGCAGCGACTGCCCGATGTATAAAGATTGCTTTGTGGTCAAAGCACGCAAAAAAGCGATGGACGCCGATGTGGTGGTGGTAAACCATCATCTCTTTCTGGCGGATATGGTGGTGAAAGAGAGTGGATTTGGCGAACTGATCCCGGAAGCGGACGTCATGATCTTTGACGAAGCCCATCAGCTGCCCGACATTGCCAGCCAGTATTTTGGTCAGTCACTCTCCAGTCGACAACTGCTCGACCTGGCAAAAGACATCACCATCGCCTACCGCACCGAATTAAAAGACACCCAGCAGTTACAAAAGTGCGCCGACCGCCTTGCCCAGAGCGCGCAGGATTTTCGCCTGCAATTAGGTGAGCCAGGTTATCGTGGCAACCTGCGCGAACTGTTAGCTAATCCGCAAATTCAGCGAGCATTTTTACTGCTCGATGACACCCTGGAACTTTGTTATGACGTGGCGAAACTGTCGCTGGGGCGTTCCGCCTTGCTGGATGCGGCATTTGAGCGCGCCACGTTGTATCGTACGCGGCTGAAACGGCTAAAAGAGATCAATCAGCCGGGCTACAGCTACTGGTACGAATGCACTTCGCGCCATTTTACTCTGGCACTCACGCCGCTCAGCGTGGCGGATAAATTCAAAGAGTTAATGGCGCAAAAACCAGGTAGCTGGATCTTTACCTCAGCAACGCTGTCGGTGAATGACGATCTGCATCATTTTACCTCGCGGCTTGGCATTGAACAGGCAGAGTCGTTGCTGTTACCCAGCCCGTTTGATTACAGCCGCCAGGCGTTACTCTGTGTGCCGCGCAACCTGCCGCAAACCAACCAGCCGGGCTCCGCACGGCAACTGGCGGCAATGCTGCGACCGATCATCGAAGCTAACAACGGTCGTTGTTTTATGCTTTGTACCTCGCACGCCATGATGCGCGATCTGGCTGAGCAGTTCCGCGCCACCATGACGCTTCCCGTGTTGTTGCAGGGGGAAACCAGCAAAGGCCAACTGCTACAGCAGTTTGTCAGCGCCGGTAACGCGCTGCTTGTGGCGACCAGCAGTTTCTGGGAGGGGGTGGATGTGCGTGGCGATACATTGTCATTGGTGATTATCGACAAGTTGCCGTTTACCTCCCCAGATGACCCGTTGTTAAAAGCGCGCATGGAAGATTGCCGTTTGCGCGGTGGTGACCCGTTCGATGAAGTACAGCTGCCGGATGCGGTCATTACTCTCAAGCAGGGAGTAGGGCGACTGATTCGCGACGCCGACGATCGAGGGGTTTTGGTGATTTGCGATAATCGGCTGGTGATGCGTCCTTACGGCGCGACCTTCCTCGCCAGTCTGCCGCCCGCGCCACGCACCCGTGACATTGCCCGTGCGGTTCGTTTCCTTGCGATACCATCCTCCAGGTAATTTGTGATGGAGTATGGTATGATGCGCGCCTTTTTATTGATCTAAGCACGAAGACCCATGCGAATTCTGGCTATCGATACCGCGACAGAGGCCTGCTCTGTCGCCCTGTGGAACGACGGTACTGTCAACGCTCATTTTGAGCTTTGCCCTCGTGAACATACTCAACGAATCTTACCGATGGTGCAGGATATCCTGACCACCAGCGGAACTTCCCTGACGGACATAAATGCTCTGGCTTACGGGCGCGGCCCCGGTAGCTTTACCGGCGTGCGCATTGGTATTGGCATTGCGCAAGGGCTGGCGCTTGGCGCGGAATTACCGATGATTGGCGTCTCCACGCTAATGACGATGGCGCAAGGGGCGTGGCGCAAAAACCGCGCAACCCGCGTGCTGGCAGCCATTGACGCGCGAATGGGCGAAGTTTACTGGGCCGAATATCAGCGTGATGAAAATGGTATCTGGCACGGTGAAGAAACCGAAGCCGTACTCAAACCTGAACTCGTTCATGAACGGATGCAACAGCTTTCCGGCGAATGGGTGACGGTAGGGACGGGCTGGCAAGCCTGGCCGGATCTCGGTAAAGAGAGCGGTTTGGCCCTGCGCGATGGCGAAGTGTTACTGCCCGCTGCAGAAGATATGCTGCCGATTGCTTGTCAGATGTTTGCCGAGGGTAAAACGGTGGCGGTGGAACATGCCGAACCGGTTTATTTACGTAACAACGTCGCATGGAAGAAACTTCCGGGCAAAGAATGAATCTTAAGAGTATGCCCTGAGAAAAAAAGGAGTCGCATCATGGCGGTTCAAAAGAATGTTATCAAAGGCATACTGGCAGGTACGTTTGCGCTAATGCTGAGCGGTTGTGTCACTGTGCCGGACGCCATTAAAGGCAACAGTCCCACGCCGCAACAAGATTTAGTTCGGGTAATGAGTGCGCCGCAGCTGTACGTTGGTCAGGAGGCACGCTTTGGCGGCAAAGTGGTTGCGGTACAAAACCAGCAAGGGAAAACCAGGCTGGAAATTGCCACCGTACCGCTGGACAGTGGAGCCAGACCGACGCTGGGAGAACCTTCTCGCGGTCGCATTTATGCCGATGTGAACGGTTTTCTGGATCCGCTAGATTTTCGTGGACAATTGGTCACGGTAGTTGGACCAATCACCGGTGCGGTTGACGGCAAAATCGGCAACACGCCCTATAAATTTATGGTGATGCAGGTAACGGGTTACAAACGTTGGCATTTAACCCAGCAGGTGATTATGCCGCCTCAGCCGATTGATCCATGGTTTTATGGCGGTCGTGGCTGGCCCTATGGCTACGGTGGATGGGGCTGGTATAATCCCGGCCCCGCGAGAGTACAAACTGTTGTAACTGAATAATTGCTTGTTTTTAAAGAAAAAGAAACAGCGGCTGGTCCGCTGTTTCTGCATTCTTACGGTAAAGATAAAAATAAATAGTGACGCGCTTCGCAACCTTTTCGTTGGGTAATTATCAAGCTGGTATGATGAGTTAATATTATGTTAACAGCATGTATATCATTTGGGGTTGCGATGACGACGAACACGCATTTTAGAGGTGAAGAATTGAAGAAGGTTTGGCTTAACCGTTATCCCGCGGACGTTCCGACGGAGATCAACCCTGACCGTTATCAATCTCTGGTAGATATGTTTGAGCAGTCGGTCGCGCGCTACGCCGATCAACCCGCGTTTGTGAATATGGGGGAGGTGATGACCTTCCGCAAACTGGAAGAACGCAGTCGCGCGTTTGCCGCTTATTTGCAACAAGGGTTGGGACTGAAGAAAGGCGATCGCGTTGCGTTGATGATGCCTAATTTATTGCAATATCCGGTGGCGCTGTTTGGCATTTTGCGTGCCGGGATGATCGTTGTAAACGTTAACCCGTTGTATACCCCGCGTGAGCTGGAGCATCAGCTTAACGATAGCGGCGCATCAGCGATTGTTATCGTGTCTAATTTTGCCCACACTCTGGAAAAAGTGGTTGATAAAACCGCCGTTCAGCACGTTATTCTGACCCGTATGGGCGATCAGCTATCCACGGCAAAAGGCACGGTAGTCAACTTCGTTGTTAAATACATCAAGCGTCTGGTGCCGAAATACCATCTTCCAGATGCCATCTCATTTCGCAGCGCACTGCATAACGGCTACCGGATGCAGTACGTCAAACCCGAACTGGTGCCAGAAGATTTAGCTTTCCTGCAATATACCGGCGGTACCACTGGTGTGGCGAAGGGCGCGATGCTGACTCACCGCAATATGCTGGCGAATCTGGAACAAGTTAACGCGACTTATGGGCCGCTGTTGCATCCGGGCAAAGAGCTGGTGGTGACGGCACTGCCGCTGTATCACATTTTTGCTCTGACCATTAACTGCCTGCTGTTTATTGAACTGGGTGGGCAGAACCTGCTTATCACTAACCCGCGCGATATTCCGGGGTTGGTAAAAGAGTTAGCGAAATATCCGTTTACCGCGATAACCGGCGTTAACACCTTGTTCAATGCGTTGCTGAACAATAAAGAGTTCCAGCAGCTGGATTTCTCCAGTCTGCATCTTTCTGCAGGCGGTGGTATGCCTGTTCAACAAGTGGTGGCTGAACGTTGGGTGAAACTGACCGGACAGTATCTGCTGGAAGGTTATGGCCTGACCGAGTGTGCGCCGCTGGTCAGCGTTAACCCGTATGATATTGATTATCATAGTGGTAGCATCGGTTTGCCGGTGCCGTCGACGGAAGCCAAACTGGTGGATGATGATGATAATGAAGTACCACCGGGTCAACCGGGTGAGCTTTGTGTCAAAGGACCGCAGGTGATGCTGGGTTACTGGCAGCGTCCGGATGCTACCGATGAAATCATCAAAAATGGCTGGTTACACACCGGCGATATCGCGGTGATGGATGAAGAAGGATTCCTGCGCATTGTCGATCGTAAAAAAGACATGATTCTGGTTTCCGGTTTTAATGTCTATCCCAACGAAATTGAAGATGTCGTCATGCAGCATCCTGGCGTACAGGAAGTCGCAGCTGTTGGCGTACCTTCCGGCTCCAGTGGTGAAGCGGTGAAAATCTTCGTAGTGAAAAAAGATCCATCGCTTACCGAAGAGTCACTGGTGACCTTTTGCCGCCGTCAGCTCACGGGCTACAAAGTACCGAAGCTGGTGGAGTTTCGTGATGAGTTACCGAAATCTAACGTCGGAAAAATTTTGCGACGAGAATTACGTGACGAAGCGCGCGGCAAAGTGGACAATAAAGCCTGAGCGTTAAGTCAGTCGTCAGACGCCGGTTAATCCGGCGTTTTTTTTGACGCCCACTAAAGAGAATACAATTTGAATTACCAAATGATTACCACGGACGATGCGCTGGCTTCTTTGTGTGAAGCCGTCCGTGCCTTTCCGGCGATAGCCCTGGATACTGAATTTGTTCGTACGCGCACCTATTACCCGCAGCTGGGTCTAATTCAACTTTTTGATGGTGAGCATCTGGCGCTAATTGATCCTCTCGGGATCTCCGACTGGTCACCGCTGAAAGCGATACTGCGCGATCAGTCCATCACAAAATTTCTCCATGCGGGCAGTGAAGATCTGGAAGTGTTCCTCAATGTCTTTGGCGAATTACCACAACCCTTGATTGACACGCAAATCCTTGCTGCCTTCTGCGGACGCCCGATGTCATGGGGTTTCGCTTCCATGGTGGAAGAGTATTCCGGCGTTACGCTGGACAAGAGTGAATCGCGCACCGACTGGCTGGCCAGACCGCTGACCGAACGTCAGTGTGAATACGCAGCGGCGGATGTCTGGTATCTGTTACCGATCACCGCAAAGCTTATGGTAGAAACGGAGGCCTCCGGCTGGCTACCTGCGGCGCTGGATGAATGCCGCCTGATGCAAATGCGTCGTCAGGAAGTCGTTGCACCGGAAGATGCCTGGCGTGATATCACCAATGCCTGGCAGTTACGCACACGCCAACTGGCCTGTCTGCAACTGTTAGCCGACTGGCGACTGCGCAAGGCGCGGGAGCGCGATCTGGCGGTGAACTTTGTCGTGCGTGAAGAGCATTTGTGGTCGGTAGCGCGTTATATGCCGGGAAGTTTAGGCGAACTGGACAGCCTGGGCTTATCCGGTAGCGAAATCCGCTTTCACGGTAAAACGCTGCTGGCGCTGGTGGAAAAAGCGCAGACATTGCCGGAAGAGGCCTTACCGCAGCCGATGCTTAACCTGATGGACATGCCGGGTTATCGTAAAGCGTTTAAAGCGATTAAGTCGCTGATTACTGACGTGAGCGAAACACACAAGATCAGCGCCGAATTGCTGGCATCGCGTCGGCAAATCAACCAGCTGCTGAACTGGCACTGGAAACTGAAACCGCAGAACAATTTGCCGGAGCTGATTTCCGGCTGGCGTGGTGAGCTGATGGCGGAAGCATTACACAATTTATTGCAGGAATATCCACAGTAAAATCTTCCGAAGCCGGACTGGGCGCGCTCAGCGCCACATCCGGCTTCGGCAAACTACAAATCCAACACCAGGCGTTTACCCTTCGCGCGTGAACAACAGATCAACATACTTTGCTGGCTGGCACGCTCTTCATCGCTAAAATACTGATCCCGATGGTCAGCTTCACCTTCCAGTATTGCCGTTTCGCAGGTTCCGCATACCCCTTCACGACATAAACATTCCACTTTAGCTGCTTTACTATTTTCAATAACCTGCAAAATAGTCATCTCTTCCGGCACCACAAACTCTTTTCCGGAACGGGCAAGCACCAGCGTAAATGCATCGCCGGTTTTGTCTTCGATAGCAAATTGCTCAAAGTGCAGCGTATCGGTGGCGATGTCCAGACGCGCAGCTTCACTTCTTACCGCCTCATTTAGCGCCTCGGGGCCACAGGTATAAACATGTGTGCCAGGTTCGATATCCGCCAATAATCGCGCTAATTCCAGTCGTGTTCCGGTTGATGAATGATGCAAATGGACTTTCTCGGCCTGCGGATGCTGGACTAGCTCATCACGAAATGCGCAACTTTCTGGATTTCGCGAGCAGTAATGTAACTGCCAGTCGACGTCGCTGTATTGCAACTCTGCCATGTGCGACAGGAAAGGGGTGATACCAATACCGCCCGCGATAAACAGATGCTTTCTGGCCGAGGGAATTAGCGCAAACAGATTATTAGGCGTCGAAATGGTCAACCGATCGCCTGCTTTCACCTGCTGATGCAAAAAGCGCGAACCACCGCGCGAGTTTTCTTCCAGCCGAACGGCAATCTGATAACGAGACGTATCGAGTGGCGAACTCAGCAGTGAGTACGCATTGCTGTACTGGTTATCACCATCGCTCATCTGCACAATGATGTGACTTCCTCCAGTAAACGCAGGTAATGGTTTGCCATCGGTTGCCACCAGCGTGAAGCGTTTCACCTGTTCGGTAAGGGGGTCAACCTGACTCACCTGTACTTCAAACATTTGGTAGTTTGACATTGCTGTACTCCATCAAAAATCAGCCCAGCGGCGGAAAATACCGCCGCCGATGTCATTAGTCCTTAAACACCTGCGCCAGCAGATTATGGAAATGGGCGATACCATGTTCGGAAATTCCGCTACCGCTACTGTCGGCCATGATGCGCCCCTGACCACGATAGCCACGCGATTTCAGCCCTTTCTGTACGCTTTCAACCAGACGTAAATCTTCCGGACGGAACACGTCGCGATACCACTCAATCAGTGATTTTTGCTCGTCGGTTAACTCTTCATTGGTGAAGTAAATATCGTAGTTTTGCAGGGTAGTTTCAGAATCCACCGGGAATTCATAAATGACCGTCATCATGCCTTTGAGCGGGGTGACGTTCAGCATCGTGCACGGCCACAGCCAGAAACCATGGAATGCCGCATCCGTGCCCTCTTCGAATTTGAAAGACTGTTCGGACGGTTTGGCGAAACCGTACTGTAGCGTCCAGTTACCGTGCATGGTGTGCCAGTAACGATCAACCTGAACGGAGTCGGAGAAACCTGGATGCGCCGGACCACAGTGATAGCACTCGAGATAGTTATCGACAATGTTCTTCCAGTTGGCAGGCGTGCGGGTGGTAAAGCGAGCCGCCAGTTTCAGGTTGTGGACTTCCGGGCAGGCTTCCAGCACTTTCGCCCCCAGACCGGGTAACTGATCTTCTACGCTGGTGGCGTTGGGGTCCATGTTGATGAAGACGAATCCGGCATATTCTTCCAGACGTACTGGAACCAGTTGCGCTTTGTCGCTATCGAAATTGGCGACGTTTTCGCAGTTACGCGCATGGGCCAGGTTGCCATCGAGTTTGAATGCCCAGGCGTGATACGGGCAGGTAATCACATTTTTCGCTTTCCCTTCGCCGCTCAATAACTGATGACCACGGTGCGGGCAAACGTTATAGAACGCGCGCAAAACCTTATCACGACCGCGTACCAGCACGATGCTTTCGCCAATGATCTCACGCGTCACATAATCATTGGCATTCGCCAGTTCGCTGCTGTGAGCGACGCAAATCCAGCTTTTGGCGAAGACGTTCTCTTTTTCGTGTTCAAACGCGTTCTGATCGGTATAAAAACGGGCAGGAATGGTCCACGCCTCTTGTGGGTTAGCGCAAAAATTTTCGGGTAGTACAAAGTCAGGGCTCAGATTGCTCATAGGGATACCTTTATCGTTAGGATGATGGCGTTCAGTTGTCGCCTTTGAATACGGTTCCAGCAGGAAGCACTGGCGCTTTTCCCGGGGCTTCAACCGGTGTCTGCGGGAGATAATGTTCAACTTGATGAGCTGGAATGTCGGCGTAATCCTGTTTCAGCCAGCGAATAAATCCGCCGACTTTCACCAGTAAAATGGCGAGGAAGGGAAGGGCAGTGAGGACGACGGTAGTTTTCATTGTTTCCAGCGAAGCACCGGTAAACAAGATGGAAAGCGGGATCAGAGTGATCACTACGCACCAGAACAGACGCAGCCCACGGTCAGGATCGTCACCTTCCTGGAGATTACGCGTGCTGGTCGCCGCCATGGTGTAAGCCACCGCATCCATATGCGAGGCGAGGAAGATAATCATCACGCCCAGATAGGCCGCGAGGAACAATTTACCGGCTGGTAGAGACATCAGAACTTGCTGCACAGCTGTTTCGCCGCCCAGTGTTTCCAGCACCTGTGGGACGTTGATTACGCCATTGATAAACTGATGAATGGCATAGCTTTCCATTACGCCGAAGAAGAACCAGCAACCGACGGTGCTGCCGAGGATCAGTCCCCAGATAACTTCTTTAATCTTACGACCGCGCGAAACTCGGGTGACAAACATTGCTACGCCAGGGGTGTATGAGATCCACCACAGCCAGTAGAAAACGGTCCAGTTGCGGGTAAATGAACCATCGCCAAGCGGATCGGTGAATAAGCTCATTTGCAGGAAGTTTTGCGTGGTCAGGCCGATGGCATTGATGATGCTGTTGGTAATAAATTCGGTTGGACCGACAATCAGCACCAGTAATGGCAGCAGGAATGCGCCCCAGCCAACCATTTTGCTTAGACGTTGCAAACCGTTGTTGATACCAATCCACGAGCTTAGGCAAAAAATGCCGCCGGAAAGCAGGATCACAAATGCCTGTACGGTAAAGTTATCGGGTAAACCGGTCAGCGCGGAAAGCCCACGGGTAAAGGTTGCTGCGGTGACAACAAGGGAAATGGTCAGTGCGCCGACAGTGGCGATCAGGAACATCAAATCGACCAGTTTCCCCCACGGGCCTTGCGGGCGAACGCCGGTAATAGCAGCAATAATGCCGGAAAGGCTCAGCCCTTTATTTTTCCGCACATGAAAGTGATAAGCCATGATTAATGAGGCCAGCGTATAAGTTGCCCAGGCGCTGATGCCCCAGTGGAAGAAGGAGTAGGGAACGCTAAATTCGAGTGCCTGTTGTGAACGCGGTGCGATATTTAATCCAGGCGTTTGATAATAATAGGCCCATTCAGCAACCCCCCAATAAAGCGTAGAAGAACCTAAACCTGCACAAATAAACATAAACAGCCAGGAGAGCGTGCTGTATTCCGGTTTTCCTTCGCCAAGACGAATATTGCCGTATTTACTGGTGGCTAAATAAATCACCAGTCCCATTGCCAGCAAAACCAATACCTGTACGGCGGAACCTAACGTACGCGTAACAAAAGTGTATATTGCGTTGGCCGCGTCGGCCGATTGTTGTGGGAAAAGGCTTAATGCAGCTGCGATGAAAAGAATGGCCACCAGGCTGATGCTTATCAACGGCACATCTTTTTTCTTAACATTGCTCATCATGAGTCATCTCCTGGGCATAAAAGCCCGTCTCTGGCTTTTGCCAGTTGTAATTATTTGCAGGGTATGAGTTGTATGTTGTGTTTAACAAATTGATTATTTACATGTTACATAAATTAAACAATTAAGAATACGGAAAGCCATAAAACACGAAACGGAAACAATAAAAGGTGAAATGACGCAGGTTATTTACTGCAAAGAACGAATAAAAAAACCGCGTCAGTGACGCGGTTCAAATAAACTGGTTTGACCTTAACGCAAAAGAATTTTGCAAATCGCGTCGGCAACCTGTGGCGTGGTGGCATTGCCTTTCATATCAGGTGTTTTCGGCCCGTGAGCAATCACTTCTTCAATCGCGGCCAGAATACCGTTATGCGCTTGCTGGAAACGCTCATCGCCATTGCCGAGAAAATCGAGCATCATTGCACCGGCCCAAATCGTGGCGATAGGGTTAGCAATATTTTTCCCGTAGATATCCGGCGCGGAACCGTGGACTGGCTCGAAGAGCGACGGGAAAGTGCGTTCGGGATTCAGGTTGGCGGATGGGGCAATGCCAATGGTGCCGGTGCAGGCCGGGCCAAGATCGGAAAGGATATCGCCAAACAAATTGGACGCCACTACCACATCGAAGCGTTCCGGCTGCATCACAAAACGTGCGCAGAGAATGTCAATATGCTGCTTGTCCCAGCGGATCTCCGGGTAATTCTCAGCCATTGCTTCCACTCGCTCATCCCAGTACGGCATGCTGATGGCTAAACCGTTCGATTTAGTGGCAGAAGTTAGCGTCTTACGTGGGCGGCTTTGCGCAAGTTCAAAGGCATAGCGCAAAATACGATCGACACCACGACGAGTAAATACCGATTCCTGAATGACGACTTCATGCTCTGTACCTTCATTCACTCTACCGCCGAGCGAGGAATATTCGCCTTCGGTGTTTTCCCTGACCACGTAAAAATCGATGTCGCCAGGCTGTTTTCCCGCCAGCGGGCAGGGAACGCCAGGAAAGAGACGAACCGGGCGCAGGTTGACGTACTGGTCGAACTCACGACGAAATTTCAGCAGCGAACCCCACAACGAAATATGGTCCGGAACGGTATCCGGCCAGCCGACGGCACCAAAATAGATGGCGTCGAAACGGCTAAGTTGCTCATGCCAGTCGTCCGGCATCATTTTACCGTGATGGCTGTAATACTCGCAGCTCGCCCACTCCATTTGCTCAAAACTCAAGGCGAAGCCCCAGCGCTCAGCGGCAGCCTGTAACACGCGAATCCCTTCAGGAAGGACTTCTTTGCCAATCCCGTCTCCCGGGATCGCAGCAATACGCATCGTTTTCATCATTGGGTTCTCACTTCCTGACCATCAAAATTGACAATACCCTCATCCTATAATTGACTGAAAAGGAATTAATCCCCGTAACTGGTGAAACATAAAACACGAATCATGAATAATTTACCGCTGCTGAACGATTTGCGCGTCTTTATGCTGGTGGCTCGCCGG
Source organism: Escherichia sp. KS167_9B (assembly GCF_030295215.1). NCBI lineage: Bacteria > Pseudomonadati > Pseudomonadota > Gammaproteobacteria > Enterobacterales > Enterobacteriaceae > Escherichia > Escherichia sp. KS167_9B. The sequence goes on along the minus strand of NZ_AP025754.1, from coordinate 2,224,739 downwards.
GCTGGTTTTGCCGCTGTGGCGGAAGAATTGGGCGTTTCACCGGCGTTCGTCAGCAAGCGCATCGCCTTGCTGGAGCAAACGCTAAACGTGGTGTTGTTACACCGCACCACCCGCCGCGTCACCATTACCGAAGAAGGAGAGCGGATTTATGAATGGGCGCAGCGGATTTTGCAGGATGTTGGTCAAATGATGGACGAACTTTCTGACGTGCGTCAGGTGCCGCAGGGGATGCTGCGTATTATCAGCAGCTTTGGTTTTGGACGACAGGTAGTGGCTCCGGCGTTATCAGCGCTGGCGAAAGCGTATCCGCAACTGGAGTTACGTTTTGATGTGGAAGACCGACTGGTCGATTTGGTCAATGAAGGCGTCGATCTCGATATTCGCATTGGCGATGATATCGCCCCTAATTTAATCGCCCGCAAACTGGCGACTAATTACCGCATTCTCTGCGCGTCGCCGGAATTTATTGCGCAACATGGCGCGCCGAAACATTTAACCGATCTTTCTGCATTGCCGTGCCTGGTCATTAAAGAGCGCGATCATCCTTTTGGTGTCTGGCAATTACGCAATAAAGAAGGCCACCATGCGATTAAAGTTACCGGCCCACTGTCGTCTAATCATGGAGAAATTGTCCATCAGTGGTGTCTCGATGGGCAGGGGATTGCTCTGCGCTCCTGGTGGGATGTTAGCGAAAACATTGCCAGTGGTCATTTAGTACAAGTGCTACCGGAATATTACCAGCCAGCAAATGTCTGGGCCGTTTATGTTTCAAGGCTGGCGACGTCAGCGAAAGTGCGGATAACGGTAGAATTTTTACGCCAGTATTTTGCCGAGCACTACCCGAATTTTTCACTGGACCACGCCTGATTAATGATTCAATTATCGGGTTGATATCAGGTTAAACCCTGATTTTCTCCTTTCTAAGCCGCTAGAGATTGGTTAGCATATTCACCTTTAATCGCGCATGATCGATAGATAATTAAAGAGGTTAATGTGTTCGCTGAATACGGGGTACTGAATTACTGGACCTATCTGGTTGGAGCCATTTTTATTGTGTTGGTGCCAGGGCCAAATACCCTGTTTGTACTCAAAAATAGCGTCAGTAGCGGTATCAAAGGCGGTTATCTTGCGGCCTGTGGCGTATTTATTGGCGATGCGGTATTGATGTTTCTGGCATGGGCTGGAGTGGCGACATTAATTAAGACCACCCCGATATTATTCAACATTGTACGTTATCTTGGTGCATTTTATTTGCTCTATCTGGGGAGTAAAATTCTCTACGCGACCCTGAAGGGTAAAAATAACGAGGTCAAATCCGACGAGCCCCAATACGGTGCCATTTTTAAACGCGCGTTAATTTTGAGCCTGACTAATCCGAAAGCCATTTTGTTCTATGTGTCGTTTTTTGTACAGTTTATCGATGTTAATGCTCCACATACGGGAATTTCATTCTTTATTCTGGCGACGACGCTGGAACTGGTAAGTTTCTGCTATTTGAGCTTCCTGATTATTTCTGGTGCTTTTGTCACACAGTACATACGTACCAAAAAGAAACTGGCTAAAGTGGGCAACTCACTGATTGGTTTGATGTTCGTAGGTTTTGCCGCCCGACTGGCGACGCTGCAGTCCTAATGCTTTCAGCCCGCGTTATCGCGGGCTTCCTGCCTGTAATCTTTCCTTATTCATCGCTGATACGGTGCTAAAGAGTAACCAATAAATGGTATTTAAAATGCAAATTATCAGGCGTACCCTGAAACGGCTGAAATAAACTGTTTTCAGCACATTCATCGAAGGAGGGAAAAGGATGCTGCAAATCCCACAGAATTATATTCATACGCGCTCAACGCCTTTCTGGAATAAACAAACTGCGCCTGCCGGAATATTCGAACGTCATCTTGATAAAGGAACGCGCCCGGGGGTTTACCCACGCCTTTCCGTTATGCATGGGGCGGTCAAATATCTCGGCTACGCTGATGAACACAGTACAGAGCCTGATCAAGTGATCCTTATCGAAGCGGGGCAGTTTGCGGTGTTCCCTCCAGAAAAGTGGCACAACATTGAAGCCATGACTGACGACACTTATTTCAACATTGACTTCTTCGTTGCTCCTGAAGTCCTGATGGAAGGCGCGCAACAACGAAAAGTCATTCATAACGGGAAATGAATCATGGGCAAAGCAACGTATACCGTGACCGTCACCAATAACAGTAATGGCGTTTCTGTCGATTATGAAACAGAGACGCCGATGACTTTGCTGGTGCCAGAAGTGGCGGCTGAAGTGATAAAAGATCTGGTGAATACCGTGCGTTCTTATGACACGGAAAACGAACATGATGTTTGTGGTTGGTAATTATCACTGATCGTAGATGGCGCAATTTCTGCGCCATCGCAAAAAAATCCTCCGTGATGCTTGTCACAAATCTTGCCCTCCTGATGTTGTGCTATGCTTTTTATCAGCGACTAACCCGCTAATGCAAAACAGATAAGTGAGGAAACAATGGGCATTCTGTCATGGATTATTTTTGGGCTTATTGCCGGTATTCTGGCGAAGTGGATCATGCCAGGTAAAGATGGTGGTGGATTCTTTATGACTATCCTGCTGGGGATAGTCGGTGCCGTAGTCGGCGGATGGATCAGCACGCTGTTTGGCTTTGGTAAAGTCGATGGCTTCAATTTTGGCAGCTTCGTGGTTGCCGTTATTGGTGCGATTGTCGTGCTGTTTATCTACAGAAAGATCAAAAGTTAACGCGTAAATTGCACAAAGGCTGCACACAGGCAGCCTTTGCTATTTTTTAGATGTGACGTTACCACCATCCCAACTCAGTGCCGAGAACGACAATAATCGCTACGCCCATCATAATAATCGTTGTTTTTTTCATCTTTACGCTCCCGGGGCAGCATAGCCGCCAATAAAAAACCATGCTAAAAATACGACCGCTGTAATAAAGATTACAACCGGAAAAATAATACCGATTCGCATGTTATCACCAATCAAAAGGATGTGAATACGCCTCAGGAATGTAGCGCTGAATGCGCGACAAAAGGTGTTTTCTGTTTGTGTTTTTTCTCCTGATACATCGCGATATCGGCAGCATGCAGGGCGCTGTCTGCATCGGTCGTTTCAGGATCGACTTCTACTATGCCAAGACTGGCACCAGGATAATACAAATCAACATCACCTAAGTGATATTCTCCGCGTATTTGCTGTTGAATACGTTCTCGCAGCGATGGAATATCCGCATTCTCATTGTTCAGTGAAACAACCAAAAACTCATCACCGCCGAGACGACCAATAACTTCGCCATTTTGCTGGAGCGTATTAAGGCGCTCGCCAACCTGAATAAGAAACAGATCGCCACTATTATGACCAAAACGATCATTGATTAATTTGAAGTTATCCAGATCGATAAATGCGATCATTATCTTATGGTTAAGATGCCTCGCAAGAGAAAACAGCGTCGTCAGGTTTTCAAAAATCGCCCGCCGATTCGGTAGCCCGGTTAACGAGTCGGTATACGATTGCGCAATCAGTGCGGCATTTGCTTCGCGCAGCTGTTCAACCAGCGCCTCTTTTTGAATATATTGTGCAATCAGTCCGGCGAATAGCTGTAAAACCTGTTCCGCGCGTTCACTCCACTGGCGCTTCTCACTGCTGGCGGCGCAAAGTGTGCCATAGAATGATCCATCCGGTAAGTGAATTGGCGTGCTCAGAAATGTGGTGATGCCAAGATTTCGTGCCGCAACACAGTCGCCCCAACGGTCGGGGACTTCATCGCTGAAAAAGCAGTTTTCATCAATGGCGCGTTTGCATAACGAGTAATCCCACGAGACGGTAAAATTCTCCGGGATGTGCATTTTCTGGCTATTACGGGCAAACATTATATGCTGCAGGCGCGCTTCGACATCCACTTTGGTCAGGTAGGTTGACTCCATATCAGTGACCATTTCCAGCATCTCCAGAAGCTGTCGGACCAGACTTTCCAGTGACTGTTCTTTGGCAAGGGATTGCGAGACGCGGGCGATAATCTGATCTGACACGAAACAACTCCAGGATACGGCGGGTAAATGCTGATTATTTAATCTTTGCAGGCATGATAAAACATCATCAACAAAGATGAAACAAGACGTAATATGTTTTGAGTGAATGTAATAAAAATAGTGCTGCAAAACAAAACGATACCGCGATACTCTAAGCTTGGATAAATATGTGAGATCAATAAATGAAAATTATCAGTTTTGTTCTGCCTTGCTTGCTGGTCCTGGCTGGTTGTTCAACCCCTTCTCAGCCAGAAGCACCTAAACCGCCGCAGATTGGTATGGCAAATCCGGCGTCGGTCTATTGCCAGCAGAAGGGCGGGACGCTCATTCCTGTGCAGACAGCGCAAGGGGTCAGCAACAATTGCAAATTACCGGGCGGTGAAACGATTGATGAATGGGCATTGTGGCGACGGGACCATCCGGCTGGTGAAAAATAACCGCCGGATGCTGCACTAAAATCACAAGCTACGTAGCCAGTCTGCCAGCACCAGCGCATGGTTCTGTGTGGTGTTTTTTGCTGAGTAGAGCAGGGTCAGCGGCTGTTTTTTGGCGATGTCTGCCAGCCGCTTTCCTTCTTGCTCGTGTTGCGCCAGTTCTGCAAGATATTGCTCGCGAAAGGTTGCAAAATCGACGACTTCGCCGTGAAAGGCTTTGCGCAGCTCCGTTGACGGCGTGATTTCTTTATCCCACTCATCAAGGGCTAAATCGGTTTTTTTGATACCGCGTGGCCAGAGGCGGTCGACCAGTACGCGATAACCATCGCTCTGTTCAGCCGGATCATAAACGCGTTTGCACTGAATATTCATCGTATTTGTTCTTCCTTTCACGCATGATTTGTCACGTCACTATAGCACCGGATATTAGCGAATTTCTTTGTCTCTCCCGGCGCAAAGTCCGAAAATCGCCATCAGTAGTGAAAGTATTGCAACACCCATCAGTGGTACGGACCAGTCACCGTTAGCATCGTGTATTTTACCCATCAGCGGCGGCCCACAGGCTGCCAGCAAATACCCGACGGATTGTGCCATCCCCGAGAGTGCTGCCGCCTGATGCGCAGAACTTGCCCGAAGACCAATGAACGTCAACCCCAGTATCATTGTTGCGCCGGAACCAAAACCGAAAAGCAGAGTCCAGGTGATCGCGTGTGCTGGCATAAAGCAGAGCCCAACCGCGCCCACTGCGCACATCAAGGCAACGAACGCTGCAATACCACGCTGATCTTTCACATGATGTAAGAAAAGTGGGATCAGCAAACCGGGAGCTGCTGTGGCTAGTTGCAGCAAACCATGCAGTGAACCCGCCTGTGCTTCGCTATAGCCGTGACTGATGAGGATCGCCGGAAGCCAGCCAATAATCACGTAATAGACGAGTGAGTTGATCCCAAGAAACAATGTTACCTGCCAGGCAAGCGGCGAACGCCAGATACCCCGAGTATGTAAGGCGCGTGAGGTACTCAAATTTGCATGTTGTTGACTTCGCCACTGTGGCAGCCATAAAAAAAGAGCCAGCAGAGGAAAACACATCAGCATGAGCAACGCGCCTTGCCAGCCAAAACCGTTCAAAGCCAGCGGCACGACCATAGCCGATCCCAGTGCCGCCGCAGCTCCCATTGTCAGGGAATATGCGCCGGTAAGTCTGGCGACGGAATGAGGGAAATCGCGTTTAATTAATCCTGGCAGTAAGACATTGCCTAATGCAATCCCACCGCCAATGACCGCTGTACCGCCAAATAATAAGTAAGGCGAAGGGAGAGAGCGAATTGCGATACCTGCACAGATCAAAAGTAACGCGGCAAACAGGCTACGTTCCATACCAAAACGTCGCGCCACCGGGGCGGCAAGAGGTGAGATTAGCGCAAAGGCCAATAATGGCAGGGTGGTTAATAAGCCGGTTTGCGCCGTCGTTAGCGAGTAAGCGGAACGAATCGTATCCAGTAACGGTGCTGCGCCGGTAAAGGTGACGCGTAATGTTGTGGCAATCATCAGAATGCCAGCGATAAGGACAATCCTGTTTTTGCCGCTTAATGAAGTTGAACAGGCCATATGTTTCTCATTGATACAAACGAGGCTGTACCTTACCGTTTTTATTGTTATGTTGAATCAAGTTAAAATGACAAATTATCGCTAAATTCGGACAAAATGATGCACAGGTTGAATCTCAATGGTTATGAACCCGACCGACACCATGAAGCCGCGGTCGCATTTTGTATTCACGCCGGAACGGATGAGTTAACCAGTCCTGTACATCAGCACCGCAAAGGGCAGCTGATACTGGCGCTACATGGTGCAATTACCTGTACGGTGGAAAATGCTTTGTGGATGGTGCCGCCACAATATGCGGTTTGGATACCGGGCGGGGTGAAACATAGCAATCAAGTGACAGCTAACGCTGAACTCTGTTTTCTGTTTATAGAGCCCAGCGCAGTGACAATGCCGACAACATGTTGCACATTGAAAATATCGCCCTTATGCCGGGAATTAATTTTAACCCTGGCAAACAGGACGACGACTCAGCGTGCTGAGCCGATGACCCGCAGATTAATTCAGGTCCTGTTTGATGAACTCCCTCAGCAGCCACAACAACAGCTGCACCTGCCCGTTTCTTCTCATCCTAAAATCCGCACGATGGTGGAGATGATGGCGAAAGAGCCTGTCGAGTGGGGGGCATTGGGGCAATGGGCTCGCTTTTTTGCGATGAGTGAACGCAATCTTGCCCGACTGATAGTGAAAGAGACGGGGTTGAGTTTTCGCCAGTGGCGTCAGCAGTTACAGCTGATTATGGCGCTTCAGGGATTAGTGAAAGGCGATACTGTACAGAAAGTTGCTCATACGCTGGGGTATGATTCAACAACGGCCTTTATTACTATGTTTAAGAAAGGCCTGGGGCAAACGCCAGGCCGATATATTGCGGGATTAACTACTGTTTCCCCACAATCAGCGAAACCAGACCCGCGGCAATAAGCGGGCCAACCGGTACGCCGCGAAACAGCGCCACGCCCAAAACAGTGCCCACCAGCAGCCCGGCGACCAGTTGCGGCTGGCTGCCCATTAACGTCACGCCGCGCCCACCTAGCCAGGAGACAATAACGCCTACTGCAATTGCCACCAGCGATTTCCAGTTCAGAAACGAGTGAATCAGGGTTGAGGGCGGTAGCGTCCCGCTGGCGATGGGGGCCATAACGCCAATCGTCAGAATGATTATCCCGATACTTAGCCCCTGTTTTTCAATCCACGGGAAAAAGGTGCTTAACGGTGTGACGCGGACAATGATTAACACCAGAATTGAAACGGCGACAGTGGTGTTATGACTGATAAAGCCCAGCGCAGCTAACCCGAGCAGGATCAGCAAAGTGACATCAAACATCGTGGTTTCCTTGCCAAAAAATAATAAGCCTGCTTACTTTACGCTTGCTGCAGGAAGGAAGTAGAAAATCTTTACGTTTTTTGCATAAAAAATCAGGCGAACTGTCATCAAACTGCCATTTGTGCACGCTAACAATAACGTGAAAACAGCTATCTCCCCGGGGCATACTATGAACGATCAAATGTTTGTCGAGACACTGATTATCACGTCATCGTTTTTTGCCATTGCTGTTGTGCTGGTTTTGTCCGTTCTGCTTATTGAACGGACAGGCTAGTTACGCAGTGCGGCGGAAATTGACCAGTTCTGGTTGCGCAATGCGCAAATAATCCGCGGTTTTCAAAATAACGGATTTATCCAGCATGCCTGCATTGAAGGCGATTTCATCAAATCGTTCGAAGAGTAGGGGGTCGGCAACCAGTTTGAGTTTTGGATGGAAGCTGAAAGGGGGGATCGCGCCGAAGACACAGCCTGTGAGTTCATCGACTTCCGCCGGGCTGGCCAACGAAGCGCGTAATCCGCCTATATGGATGGCAAGTTGGCTCAGATCGGCCTGTTGATCGGCAGCGAGGATCGCCAGAACATGTTGATTTACGCCATTGCCTTTGACTTTACATACCAGTGCCTTAGCCCCCTGGCCTAAAGCGGTGCCACGAATTTCTGACACCGCTTCGCATTTACCTACCGCCTCATGGGTAACGACGCGGAAGTCAGCACCTTCTTGTGATAATAAAGCGATTAACCGCTGATGCGTCACGCTTCCTTTAGCCATTTCAGTCATTTCACGCTCCTGAGATTACAAGCAAACAACCACAGAAGATTATCATGAACGGCTGTTTTTGTTCTGCTTATTGACATATAAACGCTCATCGGAAGCTTTATACGCATCATGTAACGTATCGTTTTCTTTCATCGCATAAATACCGGAAGAGAAGCCGATCTCTTTCTGCGGCGCGATATGTTGCAGACGTTTTTCGATACGTTCAGGCAGTTGTGCTGCAATTTGCGGCGTCGAATCGACAAGAATGATGCAGAATTCATCGCCACCGAGTCGGATGGCATAATCACTTTTACGAATCGACTGTTTAATCGCCTGAGCTAATAACGTAATCGCTAAATCTCCTTCCTGATGACCGAGCGTGTCATTTATTTGCTTTAACTTGTCCATGTCAATTGCAATAAACATCACCGAAGAACCAGATTGCACCAGTTTTTGCAACCGCTGCTCCAGTTCAGGGGTTAATATTTTGCGATTATACAGTCCGGTCATCGCATCACTAATATTTTCTCGCGACACATTTTGGTATAAACGGAAGTGCATCCGCACCATATTCAGCAAAATTAACGCCGTCAAAATCCAGAACAGAACGCTTTTCCACGAAGATGTGATAAAGTAAAGAATATCAATGGATAACGATACACGAATGCCGCCCGGTAAGTCATGGACGTAACTGACATACTGGAACAGATTATCTTCGCTCTGGTTGATGATAATGTCGCGCCCAGAATCTGTATCGGTTAGCGTGACATTGAGAAAACGCCAGAGGAGAGGGCGGTCATGCGTGTAAAAGATATTCCGCAGATTGTTTTTGTTAATATCCAGCAGCACAATTCCTTTTAGCTGCCCTGCAACATACACTGGCGTCAGCAAACTCATCACGTTCTGTTTAGTACGCTGATCCTGGTAAATGCTCGATAATACGGTGCGACCGGTAAAAACTTTTTCAATATCTTTGCGATCGATGCCAATGCTTCCTGACTGCAGGAAGGACCAGTTATTCATCGCAAAGTACTCAACATTAACCGGCTCATAAAAATAGACATAGAGGTCATTGAGATCGAGATAATAGTGAAATTTCTCTTCGGCCATTCCAAGACCTGAACCATAATCATCCTGGTGGCGGTTGCCTTCCACTGCCTGATCAAAAGCGGGTAATAGTGCTGCAGCTTCCACAATTGTGTCGCATTCAGTGGATGCGGTTTGTAGTGTACCGTGTAAGCCCGTGTACTTATGGGCAGTCAGGTTTAAGCCATGGGTATTATTGGCAGACTCAAAAGCCTCGCAGATGGTACGCCGCTGTTCTGGCGACACTTCCGACTGCTCAGCAGCGAGAGCGCGCATCACATGCGCGGCAATACTCTGATTTTGATACTTGTCATAAAGAAAGGAGGAATCTGCTCTCTGCACGATATAGCGCAGATAGGCACTCATTGCTCTGTCGCTGGCGACAAGTTCAAAAATAAGGAAGGAAGATGTCAGCACAATGACACTTGCGGCGATAAAATGCCGGAGCATTCTATGGTGCAATTTCATGATAAATGGCACTCCTTCGGTTAGTGAAACGAGAAAACCAGATAAAGTTCGATTGCGGCCTGGCACAGGGGCGCTAATTATACTCATCTCTGCGCCGCTGGGGAGGGGAAATTTAGGGGTAATAGTAATAAATTGTATGCAAAAGCCACGCAAAAAGCATGGCTCTGAATATTTTTGCACTTAAATATGATGAATAATCACTTTGTTGCCCCCCTCGCTTTTCGCTTCGCGTAAGGCTTTATCTGCTTCCGTCATGACAAGCGAGATATTACGCGTGTCACCCGTTGAAAAAACCGTGCCAATACTGATGGTCATTTGTTCAGGAACATCATATCTGTTACTAAAACCGGTCAGGAGTTCGACATTTTTACGCATACGTTCCGCAATGATTTTTGCCTGGGCACTATTGAGTTCGGTAAATAGCAAGCCAAACACCTCACCCTCCAGTCGCGCTAAAATATCATCGGGGCGGATGCTTTGCTGGATAATATCGACAATTGAAACCAGCACTTTATCACCCACACGATGTCCCCATTGGGCATTGATGCGCTTGAACTGATTAATATCAACCAGCATGACACAAAAGTCCTTAACAACAGGTCGCGACAATAATGACTCTACGCTGTTGAAAAAGTAGCGCCGATTATAAATATTGGTCAGTACATCATGAACTGCCAGTTTGCTGGAGAGTTGCAGTTCCTGAAAAATGTTATAAATCAGAAAAGACACAACAAACAGTTTACTGGAAACTTCAATCCCGCGACTGATATACCAGATGGTGTAATTATACTCATCCAGAGTCAGTAGAAGTAAGTTGCAGCATAGCGATGCCAGACATAATAATGCTATTAACGGCCATAGTTCGCTGGCTAATCGTGTACGCATGATAATAAAGAACAGTAAAAATGCCCACAGACAAACCAATATTTTTGTATAGTTGATTCCCCAGGTCGCAGTATGGTTGTCCGGACAGTAATCGACGACATACAAAGAATAGTCAGCGTTATAACTGCTCAGATTGTGTGCCAGAAGGGGAAATACTAAAAAAGGGATCAGCGTCAGTAACAGGATCCCCGTTTTTTTCTTATTGTTGTTAAGAATGTTGTCTTTACCATAACAAAAGAGCGCCAGCGAGGTTAAACAAATAAAACTGAGTTGGCGGAAAATATAGAAAATAGAAACATCATTCGACTTTGTCTGGATCAGTGTACTGCCGTTGATTGGTTTATGGATAATTACAATGGTTTCAACTAAATAGATAAGGCCACTTAAAAATGCAAGGCTTAAAATGAGTGTTGGTAAAATTTGTTTGTTAGTGAAATATTTCATCAACATGAAAAGAAAAATGACGGCGTTAAGGAAGAACAAAGCCACAACAACCATCAGGTAATTCATCTGTGGAATGAGTTTTACATTCGTGTTTTCGTTATATAAGGTGGTGATGCAAAATAAAATTAACGTCAGCAATAAGCTGAAAATAAAAAAGCCTTGAGCTTTTAATTTTTGTGTACCCATAGAAACCATAAAAAGGAGAGCAATGTGAGTGCTGGATTTTATTGATGGCAGAGATATATGGTTTTGACCAAGATCAATTTTCGGTAACGATGCAAAATAATTAAAGAATAACACGGGTAAATACGTGTTGAACGAAGCATTTTTCCGAATGATTGTTTTCTGGAACTAAATTGTGTAAAGGTTGTGCTGTTATATTTAAAGCGATTGTAAGTTAATGTATATAATAAATGAGATGATTTACAGTGTGCTAAAAAACAGCCAGGCGACGATGACCCGGCTGATAGTTTTAGTCTTTGGTTGTTGCATTTTGTTTATGAAATAGTTCACGGAACACCGGATAAATATCATCCTGGTCGCGGATATGCTGCATCGCAAAATTGTCGAAAGTAGATTGCAGATGTTCATATTCTCGCCACAGTGTCTGATGAGCGCGACGGGTAATTTCGATATAGCTGTAATAACGAACAACGGGCAATAATTTTTTCGCCAGGATTTCATGGCAAAGTGGAGAGTCATCGGCCCAGTTATCGCCGTCCGATGCTTGTGCCGCGTAAATATTCCATTGCGCCGGGTTATAACGCTCTTTCACCACCTCATCCATCAGTTTCAGGGCGCTGGAAACAATGGTACCGCCAGTTTCCTGTGAGTAGAAAAACTCATGTTCATCGACTTCTTTCGCTTGGGTATGGTGCCGGATGTAAACGACTTCCACGTTCTTATACGTTCTGCTAAGGAACAGATACAGCAGAATATAAAAACGCTTAGCCATATCTTTAGTGGACTGATCCATTGAACCCGAAACGTCCATCAGGCAAAACATCACTGCCTGGCTGGAGGGATCGGGTCGTTTTTCGTAGTTCTTGTAACGTAAATCGAAGGTGTCAATAAAAGGGACGCGTTCAATTTTGGCACGTAATTCTGCAATTTCTTTGCGCAGACGTTCCTCTTCCAGCAGTTGCGCAGGCTCACTGTTGCTGATGATGGCCAAATTCTCTTCCAGCGCATGAAGTTCCCGCCGCTTGCCCGCCGTCATGGCTGTGCGTCGCGCCAGTGAGTTCTGCAATGAACGCACAACGCTGATATTGGCAGGAACGCCGTTAGCGGTATAACCCGCCCGATGCGTTTTATATTCGGTCAGCTGGCGTTGTTGGTTTTGTTTCAGATTCGGTAAGGCCAAATCTTCAAAGAGCAGATCAAGATACTCATCTTTCGAAATCTGAAAGACAAATTCATCCTGACCTTCACCATCCTGGCTGGCCTGGCCCTGACCACTGCCGGAACCACCGCCGCCGCCTTGGGGGCGTTCAATGCGGTCATTCTGAACGAAATGGTCATTGCCCGGATGAACGCGGTGGCGCAGGCCGCCACGTCCCTGATGAAACATCGGTTCGCTAATATCTTCCGTTGGAATGGATACGGACTCGCCGCTGTCGACGTCAGTCACCGAACGCTTATTAATGGCCTCGGAGATCGACTGTTTAATTTGCGCTTTATAACGGCGTAAAAAACGCTGGCGATTCACCATGCTTTTGTTTTTGCCGTTCAGACGCCGGTCAATAAACCAGGTCATATGCCCCCCGTACTACATTTGCCAACTGTTTGCTACGCCTGTGTTGCCGCTTCTCTGGCCCACGGTTCGCTGTCGTTGTAGGCCCGGTAGCATGCGTACCGGGCCATGGTTGTTAAGACGATTTACGTACGCGCAAATACCATTCGCACAGTAAACGCACCTGTTTACGGGTGTAGCCTTTTTCCATCATACGGTCGACAAAATCGTCGTGTTTCTTCTGCTCGTCGGTTGACGTTTTGGCGTTAAACGAAATAACCGGCAACAGCTCCTCGGTATTAGAGAACATTTTCTTCTCAATAACCGTGCGCAGTTTTTCATAGCTGGTCCAGTTCGGATTGCGTCCGCTGTTATTCGCTCTGGCGCGCAGTACGAAGTTGACAATCTCGTTGCGGAAATCTTTTGGATTACTGATCCCCGCCGGTTTCTCAATTTTCTCCAGCTCAGCGTTGAGAGATTCGCGGTCAAATAGCTGCCCGGTATCCGGGTCGCGATACTCCTGATCCTGAATCCAGAAATCTGCATACGTGACATAACGGTCAAAAATGTTTTGTCCATATTCAGAATAGGATTCAAGATACGCAGTCTGAATCTCTTTACCGATAAACTCGGCATATTTCGGAATCAAGTAACCTTTCAGGAACTCGAGATAACGCTCAGCCTGCTCCTGAGGGAACTGCTCGCGCTCGATCTGCTGTTCCAGGACGTAGAACAGATGAACAGGGTTTGCTGCCACTTCCACGTGGTCGAAGTTGAACACGCGAGAGAGGATCTTAAACGCAAAACGCGTGGACAGACCGTTCATCCCTTCATCAACGCCTGCGTAGTCACGATATTCCTGATACGACTTGGCTTTCGGATCGGTGTCTTTCAGACTTTCGCCATCATAAACCCGCATCTTCGAATAAATGCTGGAGTTTTCCGGCTCTTTCAGACGCGAAAGAATGGAAAAACGAGACAGCGTTTCCAGCGTGCCAGGTGCGCAGGGGGCGTGAGTCAGTTCACTGTGATTAAGCAATTTCTCGTAGATTTTGATCTCTTCGGAAATACGCAAGCAATATGGCACCTTCACGATATAAACACGATCGAGGAAGGCTTCGTTGTTCTTGTTATTACGGAAAGTGACCCATTCGGATTCGTTCGAATGGGCGAGAATAATCCCGTTAAACGGCAGGGCGGAGATACCTTCCGTCCCGTTGTAGTTACCTTCCTGAGTGGCGGTTAACAGGGGATGCAGCACTTTAATCGGGGCTTTAAACATCTCGACAAACTCCATGATCCCCTGGTTGGCGCGGCATAGTGCACCGGAATATCCGTAGGCGTCCGGATCGTTCTGCGCGTAGTGTTCGAGTTTACGGATATCGACTTTCCCTACCAGCGCTGAGATGTCCTGGTTGTTCTCATCGCCAGGTTCCGTTTTGGCGATAGCAATTTGTTGCAGAATTGACGGCCAGACCTTTACCACCCGGAACTTAGTAATATCGCCACCAAATTCATGCAGGCGTTTTGCTGCCCACGGCGACATGATGGTGCCAAGATAGCGTCGAGGAATGCCATACTCTTTTTCCAGAATCTGCGCATCTTCTTGCGGATTGAAAAGACAGAACGGATGATCGTTGACCGGGCTCCGCTCACCGTTAGCGCTTAATACATAGATCGGCACGAGCTGCATTAATGATTTCAGTCGCTCAGCAAGCGATGATTTACCCCCACCCACAGGCCCCAGCAGATACAGGATTTGTTTCTTCTCCTCCAGCCCCTGAGCCGCGTGTTTCAGATAAGAGACAATCTGTTCAATCGCGTCTTCCATGCCGTAAAACTCTTCAAAGGCTGGGTAACGTGCAATGACCCGGTTAGAAAAGAGTCGAGAAAGTCTGGGTTCCTGGGCTGTATCGACCATGACAGGCTCACCGATAGCCATCAATAGCCGCTCAGCCGCGTTGGCATAAGCACTGCGATCTTGCCGACAAGTGGTAAGAAACTCCTGCAGTGTGAACTCTTCGTCCTTGGCAGCTTCATATCGCTGGCGATAGTGATCGAATATATTCATGGTATGCCGTCCTTTCGTTTTTTAGCACAGGTTAAGAGCCGTTCATATGAATAGTAGAGGCTCCCGGAAGAGGTAAACTGAACGACGTCTCTTGCTAAAACACAGCAACTCTCATGCCATTTTATCGACGATGAGAACAACGTGCCCGGTGATACACCTTCAAAATTAAGCGTAGATGGCAAATGGAAAACTTGCCTGCACGGCTTTCTTAATTTCAATGGCATATCAACAACTCATCCATAAAATTTGCATAATTAATGTAAAGACCAGGGTCGCCAGTAACGCGTAATTCATTTGGCTGTAAGCGTGGTGTCATCTGCGTCAGGAAAATTAAACAGTTACTTTAAAAAATGAAAACGTAAAAAGGTTGGGTTTCGATGTATTGACGGGTAAACTTTGTCGCCCGCTAAACATTTGTTTAAGGAATGATTAATTGTGACCAAACTCAAACTTCTGGCACTTGGAGTGCTTATCGCAACGTCTGCAGGCGTAGCGCACGCTGAAGGTAAATTTTCCCTGGGCGCAGGCGTAGGTGTCGTTGAACACCCATATAAAGATTACGATACCGATGTTTACCCAGTACCGGTAATCAACTATGAAGGCGATAACTTCTGGTTCCGTGGCTTAGGTGGTGGTTACTACCTGTGGAATGACGCAACGGATAAACTTTCAATTACCGCTTACTGGTCGCCGCTTTACTTCAAAGCTAAAGACAGTGGCGATCACCAAATGCGTCACCTGGATGACCGTAAGAGCACCATGATGGCTGGTCTGTCTTATGCTCACTTTACCCAGTACGGTTACCTGCGTACCACCCTGGCTGGCGATACCCTGGATAACAGCAACGGCATCGTCTGGGATATGGCCTGGTTGTATCGTTACACCAACGGTGGCCTGACCGTGACTCCGGGTATTGGTGTGCAGTGGAACAGCGAAAACCAGAACGAATACTATTATGGCGTATCGCGTAAAGAGTCTGCGCGCAGCGGTCTGCGTGGCTATAACCCGAATGACAGCTGGAACCCTTACCTGGAGCTAAGTGCCAGCTACAACTTCCTCGGCGACTGGAGTGTTTACGGCACCGCACGCTACACTCGTCTGTCTGATGAAGTTACTGACAGCCCAATGGTGGATAAATCCTGGACTGGCCTGATTTCTACCGGGATCACCTACAAATTCTGATAATGCATCTTTCCAGGGCATTTTGTGCATAAAAACAGGGCGTAATGCCCTGTTTTGCATTACGGTGGTGCAATACCTGGGAGGAAACAATGCAACAAAAAATGATTCAATTTAGTGGCGATGTCTCACTGCCAGCCATAGGGCAGGGAACATGGTATATGGGCGAAGATGCCAGTCAGCGTAAAACAGAAGTTGCTGCACTACGCGCGGGCATTGAACTCGGTTTAACCCTCATTGATACCGCCGAAATGTATGCCGATGGTGGTGCCGAAAAGGTGGTTGGGGAAGCATTAACCGGTCTGCGTGAGAACGTCTTTCTCGTCTCTAAAGTCTATCCGTGGAATGCTGGCGGGCAAAAAGCGATAAATGCATGCGAAGCCAGTTTACGCCGTCTCAATACTGATTATCTCGATCTCTACCTATTACACTGGTCTGGCAGTTTCGCTCTCGAAGAGACTGTCGCAGCGATGGAAAAATTGATCGCCCAGGGAAAAATCCGCCGCTGGGGCGTTTCTAACCTTGATTATGCCGATATGCAGGAACTCTGGCAGCTGCCGGGGGGAAATCAGTGTGCCACTAATCAGGTGCTTTACCATCTCGGTTCACGAGGGATTGAGTACGATCTACTTCCCTGGTGCCAGAAACAGCAGATGCCGGTGATGGCTTACAGTCCATTAGCCCAGGCCGGGCGGTTGCGCAATGGACTGTTAAAAAATGCGGTAGTCAACGAAATTGCACATGCTCACAATATCAGTGCGGCACAAGTATTGTTGGCGTGGGTAATCAGCCATCAGGGTGTGATGGCGATTCCAAAAGCGGCAACTGTCGCACATGTCCAACAAAATGCGGCTGTGCTTGAGGTTGAACTTTCGTCAGCGGAATTAGTTATGCTGGATAAAGCGTATCCGGCACCAAAAGGAAAAACTGCGCTGGATATGGTGTGATGTTGATACGTGCCGGATGCATCGCACCCGGCACACAATATTAACGCAAATTAACGTTTCGCAACGCGAATGGATTGCGCCAGATGTGCAGGTTTCTCTTTGGTGACTTTTTGCGTTTCTGAAGCGTATGCCGTTTCTACACAAACAAAGGTCTTGTAGCCATCATCCGGCATATCGCCCATGCTAACTGAAAGCGCCGGTCCTGGGTTCCAGCCTACAACGTTCAGATGATGCTGGTGGCCTACGGCGATAATACGATTCAGCGCTTCGTCATTAATTACGCTGCAATCTTGCGGATTCAGATACACGCGATCGGTACGGTCAGGGAAGGTCTGAATACCGTCGGTCAGTACATCTTCTTTCGCGTCATTTACTTTATCAATGAAGCGATCGCCTAGTCCACTGACGCTTACCTTAGCGATATCACCCACGTTAAAGTAGGTATGCAGAGCAGAGGTAGTTTCAAATTCGCCGTGTGCTTCAAGATCGATTTCACAGGTTTTACCCACGTGGAAATGCGCTAACAGCGTAAAGTCGTGCGGCCAGAATTTTTTCGTCTCTTCGCTTTGTGTCAATTCAAAAGTCAGCGCTACACCATCAGCATCTTCACGATGTGATTTCAGCGTCCACGGCAGGTTGCGGGCAAAACCGTGCGCAGGCAGACCTTGTTGTGCAGCCGGACCAAACCACGGCCAGCAAACCGGTATGCCACCGCGAATGGCGACGCCATTTTTGAACGGTGTGTTGTTACTCAACCACAGAACTTCTTCTTCACCCGCAGGTTTCCACGAGAGAAGGTGTGCGCCCTGTAATGCAAAAGAGGCTTTTACCTGGGGATGATCGACCACAATGAGGTCCAGTTCATCCAGTTTACGACGGGAGAGGACAGGGGAGATTTGTTCGATGACCGGAAGGGCAAAAATTTTCTTAATCATGACGCAGTCCTTTAACTTCATTTTATCAGGTAAAAAAAAGAGCGACCGAAGTCGCTCTTTTTAGATCACAGTGTCATCTCAACTTATTTGGAGATGTGAGCGATCAGGTCCAGAACTTTGTTGGAGTAACCGGTTTCGTTGTCGTACCAGGATACCAGTTTCACGAAGTTGTCGTTCAGAGCGATACCCGCTTTAGCATCGAACACGGAAGTGCAAACTTCGCCGTTGAAATCGGTAGATACTACGTCATCTTCGGTGTAGCCCAGAACGCCTTTCATTTCGCCTTCAGCAGCAGCTTTAACGGCAGCTTTGATCTGCTCGTAAGTTGCAGCTTTTTCCAGACGAACGGTCAGGTCAACTACGGATACGTTCGGGGTCGGAACGCGGAACGCCATACCAGTCAGTTTGCCATTCAGTTCTGGCAGTACTTTACCTACAGCTTTAGCAGCACCGGTAGAGGACGGGATGATGTTCTGGGAAGCACCACGGCCGCCGCGCCAGTCTTTGTGAGACGGGCCGTCAACGGTTTTCTGAGTAGCGGTAGTAGCGTGAACGGTGGTCATCAGACCTTCGATGATGCCGAAGTTATCATTGATAACTTTAGCCAGCGGAGCCAGGCAGTTGGTGGTGCAGGAAGCGTTAGAAACGATGTCCTGACCAGCATATTTGTCGAAGTTAGCGCCTTTAACGAACATCGGAGTGTTGTCTTTAGACGGACCAGTCATAACCACTTTTTTCGCACCAGCGGTGATGTGTTTACGAGCAGTTTCGTCAGTCAGGAACAGACCAGTTGCTTCAGCGACAACGTCAACACCAACTTCGTCCCATTTCAGGTTAGCCGGATCACGTTCAGCGGTAACACGGATTTTTTTACCGTTAACGATCAGATGACCGTCTTTCACTTCAACGGTACCGTCGAAACGGCCGTGAGTGGAGTCATATTTCAGCATGTATGCCATGTAATCAGCGTCTAACAGGTCGTTGATTGCAACGATCTCGATGTCAGAACGTTTCTGAGCAGCACGGAAAACAATGCGACCGATACGGCCAAAACCGTTGATACCTACTTTGATAGTCATATATTCCACCAGCTATTTGTTAGTGAATAAAAGGTTGCCTGTAAAATTACAAAAACCTTACGCAGCGTCAAGCGGAATCGTGTCAATCATTGCGACAAATCAATCCTGTGCCTAAGCATTATGCGACTGACTCGCCTCACTCTTCCTTTGGGCTTGAGACCACATGGGGTCGGCGCCCCGAATTTTAAAGGGCAATTACGATAAAAATGTGATTTTCATCACGATTTAGGTGCAGCTATTTCGTCGAGATCAAGTTTAGGACAAAATTTTGCCAGTTGGTGTTAATGTTTTGTTAGAATCAGTCGCGTAATGTGAGCACGATTAAAGTGAGATGTGAGCAAATGGCTAATAAACCTTCGGCAGAAGAACTGAAAAAAAATTTGTCCGAGATGCAGTTCTACGTGACGCAGAATCATGGGACAGAGCCGCCATTTACGGGTCGTTTACTGCATAACAAGCGTGACGGCGTATATCACTGTTTGATCTGCGATGCCCCGCTGTTTCATTCCCAAACCAAGTATGATTCCGGCTGTGGCTGGCCCAGTTTCTACGAACCGGTGAGTGAAGAATCCATTCGTTATATCAAAGACTTGTCACATGGAATGCAGCGCATAGAAATTCGTTGCGGTAACTGTGATGCCCATCTGGGGCATGTCTTCCCCGACGGGCCGCAGCCAACGGGTGAACGTTATTGTGTTAACTCAGCCTCTTTACGCTTTACCGATGGCGAAAACGGCGAAGAAATCAACGGTTGAAAAAACGATTCAGCAACTTATTCCACAGGAGCGGAAAAATTATGAATCTTGATGACATTATCAACAGCATGACGCCTGATGTATACCAGCGTTTGTCGACTGCCGTTGAGCTGGGGAAATGGCCCGATGGCGTTGCGCTGACCGAGGAACAAAAAGAGAACTGCCTACAGCTGGTGATGCTGTGGCAAGCCCGCCATAATACCGAAGCACAGCATATGACAATTGACACACATGGTCAGATGGTTATGAAGAGCAAACAACAGTTAAAAGAAGATTTTGGTATCTCAGCAAAGCCTATTGCCATGTTTAAGTGAATGAGTTGTCTAGTATTTAAGCCTGTTATTAAGGGAGGGCAAATAGACTTGTTCGGACGTCGTGTTTTAGCTGCAAGTAGGTTAAATGCAACACTGACAAGTATTATCTGGCCTACAATGTCATTGAGGAAATGTAGGCCAGAGATGAATCCAACTAATATTACTCCTGCGTCTCTTCCCAGTCTGCAAGCGTATATAGCGTTGCCCCAGCTGCTGACATCTCCATAAACGCGTGCGCACTGTCCTGTGGCTGGATATTCACGCCACGACAACCATCGGTAATCACATTAACCTTATAACCTAACTGTAACGCGTCCAGCACGGTAAACTTCACGCAATAGTCAGTAGCCAGGCCCATAATGATCAATTCATCGATTTCATGATCGCGTAACCAGTCATCGAGCGTGGTTTTCTGCCGACGGCCGTTATCAAAAAAGGCACTGTAACTGTCAACTAAAGGATTTTCGCCTTTATGGAACACCGCTGCGATCGCTTTTTGGTTCAGTAACGGATGTAATTGTGCGCCTTCACTGTTCTGCACACAGTGATCTGGCCAGAAGGTTTGTGGCAAACCGTCGATTTGGCCTGGCGTATAAGGCTCTACACCGTGCTGACTGGCAAAACTGCCGTGATTCGCCGGGTGCCAGTCTTGACTGGCGATAACCGCTTCACCGCGTGACTGGCACCAGTCAATCAGGCGGTTAGCGACATCCACCGTACTGTCACCTTCCGGCACGGCGAGCGCGCCACCAGCACAGAAATCATTTTGTAAATCGACCAGTAACAGGGCGCGAGGGGGCATTGCAGTCTCCTTAATCATCCGGCGTCAGTTCGCCGCGCAGGTTTTGGCTCATGGCCTTGCGAATGGTTTCAGTATCCAGTTCCTGGCTAAGCAGGTAATGCAGTTTGGTTAGCGTGGCTTCTACAGTCATATCTGCACCGCCAATAACGCCGGCATGGGCGAGGGCGTTACCGGTGGCATAACCCCCCATGTTCACTTTACCGGACATACATTGTGTCAGGTTGACTACCACAATTCCGCGATCGCTGGCTTCTTGTAATTCTTGCAGGAAGGCTTTGTTTTGTGGCGCATTACCCACGCCATATGAGCGCAGAATCAATGCTTTCACCGGTTGGCGCAGAAAATTGCGCACGACGTCAGCAGAAATCCCTGGATAAATCGTCACTACGCCAATTGGTTGTGGGGTGATTGGATGAACGATCAATTCCCCTTCACCGTGCGGGGCGGGTGGCGTATTCAAACGACGAATATGGATACCTGCTTCCAGTAACGGAGGAAGGTTTGGAGAGGCAAACGCATCAAAACCATCGGCATGGGCTTTGGTGGTACGGTTGCCACGATAAAGTCGATTATTAAAAAAGAGAGTTACTTCGTTGATAGGATAATTCGCCGCAACGTACAACGCATTCAGCAGATTAATTTGTCCGTCAGAGCGTAACTCAGCCAGCGGGATTTGTGACCCTGTCACAATGACCGGTTTACCGAGATTCTCGAGCATGAACGACAGCGCAGAGGCGGTATACGCCATCGTGTCGGTGCCGTGCAGAATGACAAAACCATCATAGTCGTCATAATGCGCTTTAATATCTTCAGCAATATGCTGCCAGTCTTCTGGCGTCATATCTGAAGAGTCCATCAGCGGCGTATATTCATGAATGGTGAAATCTGGCATCTCCGGGCGATGGAATTCCGGCATCAGCGCCAGTTGGCGTTGTAGATGACCTGACACCGGAATATAACCCTGCTCGGAACGCTGCATCCCGATGGTCCCGCCCGTGTAGGCGACGTAAATTGATTTCTTTTGCATGATATTGATATGAATGATATCGAAAGAGCAAAAGTATATACGTGAGGGGCAGCGAGCGCACCTGGATACTCTGTGGATATGAGAAAAGTCCGGCAGAACGGAGGGATTAGTGTCCCGCCGGAGAAAAGTGGTTAATCCTGCAACGCATAGGTTACGGTGGTGACTACGCGTACCGTTTTATTAATCGCCGTAGGATCATCTTCATCACTGCCACTGGCGAAGATCTGGAACACGCCTTGTGAGGCATCGCTAATTGACCCCACCTGGCTACCTGAGTCCGTTGCAAATTGTAATGCTGCGTTGCGTGCATCTTTGGTGGCGGCGGCAATCATCTCAGCGCGCAGTGCGCCAATACCATTAAAGCGATAGGCGACTTTGCTCTCAGCGATAGCGCCCTCCGTAGCGACTTGCAGTTCGTTTAATTTCGCGACGACTTTTTCGACAGCAGCAACATTATGGGTTTTTATCGTCACTGACCCGTCTGCGTTATAGCGTGGCATTGTGGGATCATCTTTCAGATAAAAGGAATCTGTTCGCTTGCTTGTCCATTGGCCCAGGGTTATCTCTTTCTCGTTAATCCCCTGAGCATTGAGTTCGGCAACAATTTTTTTCTGCGCGTCTTCCAGTTTCGGGAACAGTTCGCCGGGAATATTACCCTTAAAGTTAATCGCAATTGTTAATTCTGCCGTATCTGCGCGAACTTCTTTTTCAGAAAGCCCACGCACATTTACATAACGGTTATTGGTTTTCAAATGTTTAACACCATCGCCAACAAAATAACCACAGGCGCTAATCCCCAGTCCGAGGACGATAGCGGCAATTAAAGAGGGGGCCTTATTCACTGATGACTCCATATCAGATGCTAAATGAGCAAGGGAATGTAGTGGAGAGAGGGAGTGAAAGACAGTCCGATTCAGGAGTGTGGCCGACAGCATATCGGCCACATTTTTGCAGGATTTAACGCACGTTGGCGCAGGTCAGGCAAAACGCATAACGGTTTTGTGGGTCGTTAAACGCTGCCAGCTTGTCGCTTTCACTTTTAACGGTAGAGGCTACCGAGGCCAGCGGTGCAGGTAACATGGCCTGGAACGCATCTGGCAACATTGCCCGGACAGAACCAGACATATTGTCCATCACTTTGTCGAAGAAGGTCGGTTCATCAACGTAGTATTCCAGATGCCACTGTTTCACTTTTGCCAGCTCTGCCGCTTTGGCAACCGCATCATCGAAATCCCCGAGACTATCGACCAGCCCGTTAGCTTTTGCATCCTGACCGGTCCAGACGTGGCCCTGGGCGATTTTATCAATCTGCTCCGGCGTCGAATGACGCGCATCAGCAACCAGCGTGATAAAGCGTTTATAGCCATTCTCAATGCTTAACTGCATCATCTGCTGCGCTTCCGGCGGCAGTGCCTTGGTGATAGAAACATCCGCTAGCGGTGAAGTTGAGACGCCATCGGTATGAACACCAATCGAATCCAAACTATTTTCTACGGTAGTGATCACGCCGAAGATACCGATAGAACCGGTCAGGGTGCTGGGGTTAGCCACAATGTAATTAGCTGGCGTGGAAATCCAGTAACCACCAGATGCCGCCATGCCGCCCATCGATACAACCACCGGCTTACCCGCTGCCCTGGCTGCTGCCAGTTCAGCGCGAATCACTTCAGAGGCGGTAACGCTGCCGCCAGGGCTATTAACACGCAGAACAATCGCTTTCACTTTCGGGTCAAGGCGAGCGTCGCGGATTTGTGCCGCAGTGGTATCACCGCCAACATTCCCCTGAGTTTCCTCGCCATCCATAATTGCGCCATTAGCGAAGACGACACCGATACTGTCACCGGTATCTGCCGGCGTTTTCAATGCGTAATCGTAATAACTGATGGCGCGATAATTTTTATCAGTCTTACTCCAGCCGAACTCTTTGGTCAGAGCTTTTTCGATTTCGGCACTTGATGCCAGTGCATCGACCAGCTTGTTTTCCAGCGCATATTTCGCGGTATCGCCACCGGTTTTGGTTAAACCCTTAAGCAACCCTTGCGCACCAGGGAATACCTGCTGAGCAGGGATCTGCCGGTTAGCGGCAACAGTATTCAGATAGTTTTGCCACAGCTCACCGATCCAGCGGCTGTCAGCTTCGCGGGCTGCCGGTGACATATCATCACGAATAAACGGTTCAACGGCAGATTTATACGTACCCACGCGGAACACATGGGTGGAAACTTTCAGCTTATCCAGCAACGATTTGTAGTACAGGCCGTTGGTAGCAAAACCGTGCAGATCCACCACGCCTTGTGGAGATAGCCAAATTTTGTTGGCGAAACTGGCGAGATAATATTGCCCCTGGCTGTAGTTCTCGCCTATGGCATAAACTGGTTTCCCGCTGTCACGAAACTCTTTCAGGGCTTTGCCGATGTACTGCATAGACGGCTGGTCGCCGCCTGCGAAGTTTTTCAGATCCATCACGATACCGGTGATATTGCGGTCGTCCTTCGCCTGGCGAATGGTGTTGACGATATCAAACAGTGAGTTTTCCTGCAGACGATCGGAACTGGCACCAAGCAGCTGGCGGCTTAGCTTACTAAACCGCTGAGAACTGTCGGGTTTATCGACGATTACACCAGATATGTCCAGCAGCAGCGCGCCACGACTGGCCGTTTCTTTCGAATCACCACCACTGACCTGCATCCAAATCCCCACACCAACCAGTACGAGAAAAATAAAGAACAGGTTAAGTACCATTTCACGGACGAAATTCAGCAGACGCCACGTCCATTTAAAAAATCCGGCAATAAATCGCCAAAGGGTTCGCATGTATTCTCCCAACTAAAGGTCACACCTGTCACAGGCGCAATAGATGTGGTTATCGTAATGACCCAACCGGCACTTGTCAGCAGGAATTGCGGACTGTGCTGTAACAAAATCCACTCTCGTGTTAATTTTGTGAATAAATATCATGACAGGAGTTAATCAAATGGATGCACTCGAACTATTGATCAATCGCCGTAGCGCCTCCCGCCTGGCTGAACCTGCGCCAACGGGTGAACAACTGCAAAACATACTGCGAGCGGGTATGCGTGCCCCGGACCATAAGTCCATGCAACCGTGGCATTTTTTTGTGATTGAAGGGGAAGGACGCGAGCGTTTCAGCGCATTATTGGAACAGGGGGCGATTGCTGCCGGTAGTGATGACAAAGCTATCGACAAAGCGCGTAATGCGCCGTTCCGCGCACCGCTCATCATAACGGTGGTGGCAAAATGCGAAGAAAATCATAAAGTCCCGCGCTGGGAACAGGAAATGTCTGCGGGATGTGCGGTCATGGCGATGCAAATGGCAGCAGTTGCCCAGGGGTTTGGCGGCATCTGGCGCAGTGGCGCATTAACTGAAAGTCCGGTAGTGCGTGAAGCATTCGGTTGCCGTGAGCAGGATAAAATTGTCGGTTTTCTCTACCTTGGTACGCCGCAGTTGAAAGCATCTACGTCGATAAACGTTCCGGACCCGACGCCGTTTGTGACTTATTTCTGATAATTGTCGCGAAACTGTCTGGATTGTGAGCAAAGGCGCAGGAATTCAGACACTCTCACTTATCACTTCATGGAATGAGGGTTACCATACCCGGATTGCATTGACAGGAGATGTCCATGAGCGAGAACTCGATTCGTTTGACCCAATACAGCCACGGTGCAGGTTGCGGCTGTAAAATTTCCCCAAAAGTGTTGGAAACCATCCTGCACAGTGAGCAGGCGAAGTTTGTTGATCCGAATTTGCTTGTGGGTAATGAAACCCGCGACGATGCGGCGGTGTACGATCTGGGCAATGGCACCAGCGTTATCAGTACCACCGACTTCTTTATGCCGATCGTTGATAATCCTTTCGATTTTGGCCGCATTGCGGCGACTAACGCCATCAGCGATATCTTCGCGATGGGTGGCAAACCGATTATGGCGATTGCGATTCTCGGCTGGCCTATTAACAAACTTTCCCCTGAAATTGCCCGCGAAGTAACCGAAGGTGGACGCTATGCATGCCGTCAGGCGGGTATTGCGCTGGCTGGCGGTCACTCCATCGATGCGCCGGAGCCGATTTTTGGTCTGGCGGTAACGGGGATCGTACCGACCGAGCGGGTGAAGAAAAACAGTACTGCACAAGCCGGATGCAAACTGTTCCTGACGAAACCGCTGGGAATTGGCGTTCTTACTACGGCTGAGAAAAAATCACTGCTGAAACCAGAACATCAGGGACTAGCGACGGAAGTGATGTGCCGGATGAACATCGCAGGCGCGTCCTTTGCCAACATCGAAGGCGTAAAAGCGATGACTGACGTGACTGGTTTTGGTCTGCTGGGGCATTTGAGCGAAATGTGTCAGGGTGCTGGTGTGCAGGCGCGAGTCGACTATGAAGCGATCCCGAAACTGCCGGGGGTTGAAGAGTACATTAAGTTGGGCGCAGTGCCTGGCGGCACCGAACGTAACTTTGCCAGCTATGGGCATCTGATGGGTGAAATGCCGCGTGAAGTGCGCGATCTGCTGTGCGATCCGCAAACTTCTGGCGGTCTGCTGCTGGCGGTCATGCCGGAAGCAGAAAATGAGGTCAAAGCTACAGCCGCCGAGTTTGGCATTGAACTGACGGCGATTGGCGAACTGGTGCCAGCGCGCGGCGGTCGTGCCATGGTTGAGATCCGTTAATTCAATGCGGTTGTTTATTGCCGAAAAACCGAGTCTGGCGCGCGCCATTGCTGATGTCCTGCCCAAACCGCACCGGAAAGGCGATGGCTTTATCGAGTGCGGTAATGGCCAGGTGGTGACCTGGTGTATCGGTCACCTGCTTGAGCAGGCGCAGCCAGACGCCTACGACAGTCGCTATGCGCGCTGGAACCTAGCCGATCTCCCCATTGTCCCGGAAAAGTGGCAATTACAGCCACGACCCTCCGTGACCAAACAACTTAACGTCATCAAACGCTTTCTGCATGAAGCCAGCGAAATCGTTCACGCCGGTGACCCGGACCGTGAAGGGCAATTGCTGGTAGATGAAGTGCTGGACTACCTGCAACTGGCACCAGAAAAGCGCCAGCAGGTACAGCGTTGTTTGATAAACGACCTGAACCCGCAGGCGGTTGAGCGGGCGATCGATCGTCTTCGCTCCAATAGCGAGTTTGTACCACTGTGCGTTTCTGCGCTGGCGCGAGCACGAGCCGACTGGTTATACGGCATCAATATGACCCGCGCGTACACCATTCTCGGTCGTAATGCGGGTTATCAGGGCGTGCTTTCCGTGGGCCGCGTGCAGACGCCCGTGCTCGGGCTGGTGGTGCGCCGCGATGAAGAAATTGAAAACTTCGTGGCGAAAGACTTCTTTGAAGTCAAAGCGCATATCGTGACACCTGCCGATGAGCGGTTTACCGCTATCTGGCAACCGAGCGAAGCGTGTGAACCGTACCAGGATGAAGAAGGGCGCTTGTTACATCGTCCGCTGGCGGAGCATGTGGTCAACCGCATCAGCGGCCAACCGGCTATTGTCACCAGCTATAACGATAAACGGGAATCAGAATCCGCACCGCTGCCGTTTTCGCTTTCGGCGTTGCAGATTGAAGCGGCTAAACGCTTTGGTCTGAGTGCGCAGAACGTGCTTGATATCTGCCAGAAGTTGTACGAAACGCACAAGCTAATCACTTATCCGCGTTCCGATTGTCGCTATCTGCCAGAAGAGCATTTTGCCGGACGCCACGCGGTGATGAATGCTATCGGCGTCCATGCGCCGGATCTGTTGCCGCAACCAGTGGTAGATCCAGATATACGCAACCGCTGTTGGGATGACAAAAAGGTCGATGCGCACCACGCCATCATCCCGACCGCGAGGAGTTCTGCCATCAACCTGACGGAAAACGAGGCGAAGGTCTATAACCTGATTGCTCGTCAGTATTTGATGCAGTTCTGTCCGGACGCGGTGTTCCGCAAGTGTGTTATCGAACTGGAAATAGCCAAAGGCAAATTTGTCGCTAAAGCCCGTTTTCTTGCTGAAACAGGCTGGCGCACACTGTTAGGCAGCAAAGAGCGCGATGAAGAAAACGACGGCACGCCACTGCCTGTGGTGGCGAAAGGCGATGAGTTGCTGTGTGAAAAAGGTGAAGTGGTAGAGCGGCAAACCCAGCCGCCGCGCCATTTTACCGATGCAACACTGCTTTCGGCGATGACCGGGATCGCGCGCTTTGTGCAGGACAAAGATCTGAAAAAGATCCTTCGTGCCACCGATGGTCTGGGGACAGAAGCAACCCGTGCCGGGATTATTGAACTGTTGTTCAAGCGTGGCTTTCTGACCAAAAAAGGGCGCTATATCCACTCCACCGACGCCGGAAAAGCGTTATTCCATTCACTGCCAGAAATGGCTACGCGACCGGACATGACCGCGCACTGGGAATCGGTGCTGACGCAAATCAGCGAAAAGCAGTGCCGCTATCAGGACTTTATGCAACCGTTGGTGGGGACGCTGTATCAGTTGATTGATCAGGCCAAACGTACGCCGGTGCGGCAGTTTCGCGGCATAGTGGCTCCAGATGGCGGAGAAGGAAATAAAAAGACTTCACCCCGTAAGCGAGCAGCGAAAAAAAGCCCGCCAGCAGCAGAGGCGGGCAGTGGAGTGATAATGTAATGCTCTGATGCAGTCAGTTTTCGTAGGCCAGATAAGGCGTTCACGCCGCATCTGGCATAAACGCCTGAAACGGCGCTAATGACTTAAATCACACCCTGCGCCAGCATCGCATCGGCAACCTTCACAAAACCGGCAATGTTCGCGCCCTGCACGTAGTTGGTTTGCTCACCTTCACCACCATGCTCAACACAGGCATGGTGGATATCCAGCATGATGTGATGCAAACGTGCGTCAACTTTCTCGGCTTTCCAGCCCAGGCGCGCAGCGTTTTGCGCCATTTCCAGGCCGGATGTAGCTACGCCACCAGCATTAGCCGCTTTACCCGGTGCAAACAGTACGCCTGCCTGCTGGAACAGTTCAGTCGCTTCGATGGTGGTCGGCATATTTGCCCCTTCGGCGACGGCTTTAACGCCATTGGCGATAAGCTGATGCGCGGCGTCTACATCCAGTTCGTTCTGGGTGGCGCAAGGCAGGGCGATATCAACCGGTACAGACCACGGCTGTTGGCCTTCGAGATAGACCAGGCCAAATTCTTTGGCGTAATCTGCCACTCGACCATCGCGGCTAGCTTTGATTTCGATAAGACGTGCCAGTTTCTCTTTAGTGAATCCGCTTTCATCAACGACAGTGCCACTGGAGTCTGACGCAGTAATCACACGGGCACCAAATTCCATCGCTTTTTCGATAGCGTACTGGGCGACGTTGCCGGAGCCAGAAACGGAAACGCGCATCCCTTCAAAACCCATACCGTGGCGTTTTAGCATTGCTTCTGTGAAATAAACCAGACCGTAGCCGGTTGCTTCCGGGCGAATAAGACTGCCGCCAAAAGAAAGCCCCTTACCGGTGAAGACGCAGGCGGTATTGTTGGAGAGCTTTTTCATCATCCCCGCCATAAAGCCGACTTCACGACCACCAACGCCGATATCACCTGCCGGAACGTCGGTATCCGCGCCCAGGTGGCGATACAGTTCAGTCATCAGGGCCTGGCAAAAACGCATCACTTCACCTTCGCTTTTTCCTTTCGGATCGAAATCGCTGCCACCTTTACCACCGCCCATCGGCAGGGTAGTCAGGGCATTTTTGAAGGTTTGCTCGAAGCCGAGAAATTTGAGAATGGAGAGGTTAACTGACGGATGGAAACGCATACCGCCTTTGTACGGGCCGATGGCGGAGCTGAACTGAACGCGCCATGCACGGTTGACCTGTACCTGGTTGCGATCGTCAACCCATACCACGCGAAACTGGATCACGCGCTCCGGTTCAACCAGACGCTCCAGTAATGACATCTGACGATATTTTGGATTTTGTTCAAGAAAAGGCCAGAGTGTGGTCATTACTTCACGAACGGCTTGCGCGAACTCGGTTTGATTCGGGTCGCGCTTTTGGACATGGTTGAGGAATGACTCCAGAGAATATGTCTGATCCATAGATATAAAACCCTTATATATTAATACGATTATGCTTATGTTGTTTATGTCATGTGCTTTTGCAGTTTTCGACTATACCATCAAGAATGTGACGGTAAGCAAGAAAAAAATGACTCACGAAAGCAAATTAATAACGGGAGAAATCTCATAACCAAAAGCGATAACTCAGACGCTAAAGTTTTGCCGCCAGGCTACCGTTATCAGTAGCAGAGACAAAAACGTTAAGGAGTTCCCTGTGAGTCGAGCATTGTTCGCCCTAGCATTGGCATTTCCATTCATTGCACTGGCTAACCCGCATTATCGTCCGGACGTGGAGGTAAACGTACCGCCTGAAGTATTCAGTTCAGGCGGGCAGTCAGCGCAGCCCTGTACTCAGTGCTGCGTCTATCAGGATCAAAACTATTCTGAAGGGGCGGTAATTAAAGCCGAAGGAATACTGCTGCAATGCCAGCGGGATGACAAAACTCTTAGCACTAATCCGCTGGTCTGGCGGCGCGTAAAGCCATAAACGCCTTTAATAGTGGAATGTCAGCAGGGGCCAGCGGATATTGCAGCGCCTCTTCAGGTGAGCACCAGACCAGCGCCTGATGTTCATGTGCCTGTAACGTCCCGTGGAAGTGGGGTACGTGCCAGGCATGAAGATGGATAATCCGCCCCGACACTTCTCGCTGATGGCTGGCAACATACTCACCCACAGTTGCTTCGATGCCCAATTCTTCGCGTAACTCACGCACCAGCGCCTGCCGCTGGCTTTCATCCGGCTCGACTTTACCACCGGCAAACTCCCATAATCCCGCCTGATCGCTATGGGCGGGGTGTTGAGCGAGTAAAATTTTGCCATCACGTTCGATGATGGCGGCAACAACTTCAATCATATTCATAAATTACACACGGGCAGATAAGCGAAAAATGCCATAATATCCGCACTGTTGCTCAATCAGAAAGGCTTTATATTTAAGGAGTGCCTGTGTTAGACCGCCATCTTCATCCCCGAATTAAACCTTTGTTGCATCAGTGTGTGAAGGTGCTGGATAAACCCGGCATTACGCCAGATGGTTTAACATTAGTGGGATTTGCCATCGGCGTGCTGGCACTGCCGTTTCTGGCGCTGGGCTGGTATCTGGCGGCGCTAATCGTCATTTTGTTGAACAGGCTGCTTGATGGTCTGGACGGCGCGTTGGCGCGGCGAAGAGGACTTACCGACGCGGGTGGCTTTCTCGATATTTCTCTCGATTTTCTTTTTTACGCACTGGTGCCTTTTGGGTTTATCCTCGCCGCACCGGAGCAAAACGCGCTGGCAGGCGGCTGGCTGCTGTTTGCGTTTATCGGCACGGGCAGCAGTTTTCTCGCATTTGCTGCGCTGGCGGCGAAACATCAGATTGATAATCCCGGTTATGCGCATAAATCGTTTTATTATCTGGGCGGGTTAACCGAAGGCAGCGAGACGATTTTGCTGTTTGTTCTGAGTTGCCTCTTGCCAGCTTATTTTCCGTGGTTTGCGTGGGTATTTGGTGCGTTGTGCTGGATGACGACCTTTACGCGGGTGTGGAGTGGGTATCTGACGCTGAAGTCGCTCCAGCGCCAGTAATTGCAATGTTATTTGCTGCTGTCCGGGCCGCGCTCACCGGTTGCTACGGGATTTTTCGGATCGCTGCTCCATTCGTACCAGCCGCCGTCGTAAACGGAGACGTTATTCCAGCCCATTGCTCGTGCGTACATAAAGGTTTCGGACGCGCGCCAGCCGGTGCCGCAGTAGAATGAAACTTGCTGATCTGGTTTGATATTCCATGCTTTCCACATAGCGGCAATATCATCGGCGCTACGCATGGTGCCATCCGGGTTATGGAAATCCTCCATATGCGTCGAGTCGCTACCAGCGTGTCCCCAACGGGCTCCGGCTATTTCACCTTTTGGCTTAATATAGCTGTAACCACTGGTCGTACCGATAAATTCTGGCCACGAACGAATGCTCACCAGCGATGCATCCTGGCGATGCAGCAGCCCACGGGCCTGTTCCATATCAAGCATCAACTGCGGTTGCGCCGGGATCTTCACGCCGAAATCCGGTTCAGCTTTCACTTTCGGTGGCGTTCCGCGCTCAACAGGCAGTCCCGCGTCGGACCAGGTTTGCCAGCCGCCGTCCAGCAGGCGCACATCTTTCACCCCTGCATAGAGCATAATCTGTGCTACACGCGCTGCTGCGTATACATCACGACCATATAGAATCACCGTGGTGTCATGACGAATGCCATGCTTTGCCAGCATCGCTTTCAGTTGTTCATCAGAGACTTTATTCCACAGCGGTTCGCTTTCCACTTCATTGGTATCGATGTAATCCGCGCCGGGAATATGGCTGATAAGGTAAAGCTTAGGAGCGCCCCAGGCCGCTTCAATGACTTTCCAGTCACCGGCAGGTTTCGCCGTAACCTCTTTACCCTGTTGCAGGTCATGCAGCCATTGCGGATAAACCAGCTGCTCAAAGTGCGGCAGTTTTTGCAGACGGGAAGGTTCGCTTAGCGCGTCACTCAGGATGGAGATATGCGTAAAACCTGCTTTTTGCAGTCGCGTTTTGACGGCGTCGACATCTTTGTCATTACCGTACAGCGCCACCGGAGCGTCGGTTTTCAGGTTATGTTGCTTGATCCACGCGTTGAGCTGTTCGGTGCTCATTTTGTCGAGCCAGCTAGCAGAGAGGTTTAAGGCGGCAGGTTCATGACCAGAAGGGCCATTTAAGGTTTGTGGCCAGCCGTTATAAAACGCGCTGGGGCGAGTATCTATCGCTTTGCCATTTTGTTGTTGAAGCTGGTCAAGTGTAAGAGGCTTCGCCAGTTCAGCGGCCCACGAAGAAGCGCAAGCCAGCCCTAAAGCCATTGCCAGCGCGGTCATTTGAGAAACACGTTTCATCGAAAATCCCGACATTGTAGTTTTGAGTGCGCCATTCTGAACTGACGCATTGGGAAAAACTTTGCGTTATCGCAGTTTGTTGTAATTTTCTGACCACTGCGCCATATCCAGAACAGAACTATCAGCAGGAACATCCTGGAGATCGTGCGTTACCTGAACGACGGGGATCGCCAGTTCGCGAACTTCGCTGAACACCCACTGGCGAAAATTATCGCGCAGAGCCACATCAAGACGGCTGAACGGCTCATCCAGTATTAACGCTTTAGGCTGGGCGAGAAGGGCACGTAGCAAGGCTACCCGCGCTCGCTGGCCGCCCGATAATGTCGCCGGATCCTGATGAAAAGTTCCGCCAAGCCCTGTCCGTTCAAGCGCATCATTTACTGCATTGTGCCTTGCAGCCCCTTTCAGTGTCGCCGGTAGCGCCAGCAATAAATTTTGCCCGACGCTGAACTGGTCAAATAACAGCGCATCCTGGAAAAGAATGCCAATCTGACGCTGTGCGGTGGGTAGCATGTCAATCCGTTGCTCATTGAGCCATAGCTCACCTGTACAAGAAAACTGTCCTGCCAGCGCACCAATCATCCATGAAAACAGAGAAGATTTACCACAGCCTGAGGGACCCATTAACGTGACAATGTCACCTTTATTGACCGTAAAGTTAACGTTTGTCAGCAAAGGCCTTTCAGGCAAACGTAGCGAAACATCTTTCACGCAGAGCATTAGCGGAGTCCTTGTCTGACATAACCTACCCATTTTGCAAGCAGGGCGGTCAGGGCAAAAATAATAAGCGGCAACAGTAGTTGCCATAAAGCCTGGGCGGCGAGAATGCCGTTGCTGCCGCCGCTGCTTAATGCCACCGCTTCAGTGGTGAGTGTCGGAAAACGCCCCGCGCCCAGCCACAGCGTCGGCATATACTGCGCAATACTGACTGAAAATCCCACCGCGAAGGTAATCAGCGCAGGGCGCAACATGAGTGGGCATTTCACGTAAAAGAAGATTTTGGCCCGCGACCAGCCCAGTGTTTGCGCAATCAAAATTAACCGTGAATCAATGCGCTGCCAGGCGGGTTGCAGGATAAACAGCATCCACGGCATTACCCACAGCAGATGCCCCCAGACCACCGCTGTCCAGCTCCCATCTATGTTCAGCCATAGCGCCAGCATGTACTGGCCCGCCACCAGCGGCAGAGCGGGTAACAATATGGGCAACCATAGCCAGAATTGCCTCCGTAGTGATCCCCATTCCAGCCAGGCCAGTAACAGGATTAAAGCGAGAAACGTCGCGGTAAGTCCCATCGTCAGGCTGTTGATGAGCGCTTCACTATTGATCGTCGACTGATCCGCGAGGATCGCCAGCAGAGCCACACAGAGCACACCGGTTAAGGGTAAAAAAATCGCCAGTGTATTACCGGGTAATAAAGGCGTGGCGTGCTTACGAACGCCATCTTCCTGGGGGATCGTGCGTCGCCAGGCGCGCCATAACAGATAACCCAGCAAAACGTAGGCGGCGAGTAACAGCATCAGCAGCAGGCTAACAAGCGCGCCTTTTGTCTGTTGGTCAATGCCACCCTGGGTTAGCCACTGCCAGCTAATTACCGCCAGCGTCGGTGGATTACCCGGCCCGAGAATAATTGCCACATCCACGACCGACAACGACCATGCCACAATAGCCAGCATCGCCATTGCCAGTGCAGGCGCGACGGAGGGCAACAACAACCAGTTCAGACATTGCCAGCGGCTGTAGCCCAGCGAATCCAGTACAATAACCTGCTGCAACAGCCGTTTCTCGCTCAATACTGCCGCTAAGATCCACAGCAGAAATGCGCTTTCTTTCACCGCCAGGGTAAGGCCCAGCCCAATACCCAATTTATCCATCGGCGGAGTGAGAAAAGGAAAAACCTGATAAACCAGGCCACCTTCAGCAAACAGCAACAGGGCGCTGGTGGCAAAAGCCACATGGGGAATGGCGAGCAGCCACGGCAGACGGGCGCACATACGCTGCCATTTCGGCCCAGGCCACAGCGCCATAATTACCAGCAGGGCAATCGTCAATGCGCCGAGCGCCGCGATGGTTGTTGACACCAGTGTTGCCAGTAAGGCCTGCGGTAGCTGCGGATCGGCAAATAACGCCTGCCAGTGTGCCAACGACAAAGCAGGCGATATCAGCGTGAGAGCTGCCGGGATCAGCGGTGAATAAATCACCACCACCATCGCCCACAGCAACAAGATTAATGCGTACCGTAACGGCGTAGCCATTCTTGTTCCAGCGCATTTACCCAGCCAGCATGCGGTTCCGCCAGTACCGGCGGCAGATCCTGCGGCATTCTTGATTGTAAAGTTTCACGCTGCCCGGCAGGCAGTTTTTGTGGATCGAGAACCGATGGATCACCCCAGACAGCAGGATCTGCCTTACGTAGCTGTGCATCAGGTGAGAGCAGGAAATTGGCAACCACCTTCGCCGCAGCACTGGCATTCGCGTTGGCAGGAACGGTGACGAAATGCACGTTGCCAATCATCCCCTCGCGAAAGCCAAAACTGTAACTGCTTGCTGGCAAATCGCCACTGGCGATTTTTTGCTGGGCATGTGCAGGATTAAAGGTCAGCGACAGGCGCAATGTGCCAGTTTTCAGCAGAGCATCCATCCGCGCGGGCGAAGGTGGGAAATCCTTTCCTTCGCGCCATAGATACGGATGCAGCGCATCAAGATATTGCCACAAGGGCGCAGTGATACGGGCGAAAGTCGCATCGTTCGGCGCTTTCTTTAATGCTGCGGGATCTGGCGTCAGCATAATCAGTAACTGTTCAAGAAATGCGGTGCCAGTAAAGTCTGGCGGGCGCGGATAGGTAACCGTGCCAGGATTGGCTTTAGCGAATTCCAGTAAGGCTTGCGGTGTTTGTGGTGGCAGTGGCGTAACATCGCGGCGGGCGATAAACGTCAGTTGTGCGCCGCCCCAGGGCGATTCAGCCCCTTCTGTAGGCACTGAAAAATCTTCCCGCACCGGCAGCTGTGTGTCGATATAGCGCCAGTTGGGCAGAGTCTCCGCCCAGCCTGTTTGTAATAAATTAGCCTCTTTTAAGGTGCGGAAGTTTTCGCCGTTCACCCAGAGCAGATCCACCGAACCGCCTGTTTTGCGCCCGGCAGCAGCTTCGGTCTGAATGCGCTTCACCGCGTCTGCGGCATCCGCCAGGCGGACAATCTTCAGGTTTATATCATAATGGGTTTTCATCTCGCCGCTAACCCAGTCGAGATAGCGGTTAATTGCGGTATCGCCGCCCCAGGCGTTAAACCAGACGGTTTGCCCTTTGGCCTCATTTTTAACTTCCTGCCAGTCACTGGCATGTGTTGCCAGAGAAAACAGCGATAACAATCCCAGCAACCACCCACAATGGCGCATCATCTCTCCTTAAGAACGTTTTTCAGGAATACGGCACAGCCCCTGAGCGGGAATGTCCATGGCAGAATTAAAACGGGCTGACAGATTTTGCAGGCCGATCAATGCCGTCAGTTCGGTGAGCGCCTGAGCGTCAAAATGCGTAGCCAGTCGGGTACGCAGGGCTGCATCGACTGTTGGTGGCGTTACGCTGGCGGCTTCGGCGTACTCCAGCGCCAGCCGTTCTTCATCGCTAAAGAGCAGGCTTTGCCGCCAGTCAGCCACTGCCAGCAACTTATCGGTGCTGCCGGTACGCTCGGCGACTTTCATACTGGTGATATCCACGCAAAACTCACACAGGCACATTTGCGCAATGCGCGCGCTGACAAGCGATCGCACTACCGGATCGAGCGGTGAGCGTTTACGCTCCAGCCAACCGACAAACATCGACACCAGATAAAAGATAAACGGGATCCGTCCCCACCAGCGAATTGGACTTAGCACCTCGCCGTAATGGCGACGATGCAGCCACGCCTGCGGACGTAAACTTAAAGGAATTTTGCTAAGCGGTGGTAAACCCATCAGGCATTCCTCTTCTGGCGTTCAAGCCATATTTTCTTCGCCATAAAAATCACCACGGTCAGGGCAAATAGAATAAACAGTCCGGTGATAAACCAGAAAGTACCGCCTGTTAACATGCTGCCCGCCCAAGAATAAACAATAGTCGCCGGTAACTGACCAAGCCCGGTGGCGATAAAAAACGAGCGAAAACGTATTGACGTCAAACCGGCAGCATAGCTGATTGGATCGAAAGGGACAAAAGGCAATAACCGGCATACCAGGATAGTGTGTTTGCCGTAGCGAGTGAAAAAGCCGTCCATACTGTCAAGCACGGTTTTACCGGTTAATTTTTCCACCACTTCGCGGCCCATCACTCTGGCAATAAAAAAGCATAGCGCCGCGCCCGCCATAGAACTGCTCCACGACAGCAAGCCACCCCAGAACGCACCGAACAGCGAGGCATTGGCAAAGGTGATCAAAAATGCAGGCAGCGGTGCAGCAATGGCCTGTAAAATCATCAACATGAACGAGACAACTGCTGCCAGTGCGCCGTAAGACTGAATAAAGCGTTCTATACCCTGTTGGTCCACGGCGGCAAACGCCGCAACGCTGCGATTGATAAACTGATGGACGCCGGGAAGCAGTGCCCATGCCAGCAGCATAGCGAACAACAGGATGATGAGGGTTATACGGTAGTACCAGATTTTACGCGATTGCATCTTCATCATCCTTTATCGTGGCTTTATTCGGTGATTTTAAAGGTAACCGTAGCCAGCGTGTTATCTGCCGGGAGAACCGAGGCATTGCCTTTGAATTGCACTTCACCACGTTTTTCCACCGCACCATAAGTGTATGTTGCATTGCTGACGATGCCGACCGGGCAGCTATCCAGACATACCAGGCAGCCCGTTTTCTTCTCTTCTGCGGCGGCTAAATTACCGCCAAAACGCATGTCCAGTTTATTACCGTTACTGTCGACAATCACCTCATCGAATGAATACGCTTTTGCTGCCCCTTGCCAGTTGACCGAAATATCCAGTTTGCTGCCCGCTACATGAGTCGTTTCTTTATTATCCATCGTCATGTTTTCGCCCGGGATACCACCGGCTTGTTTCAGTGCTTCATAAAATGCTTTCGGGGTCGCATAACCCATAAACAGCGATTTATGTCCGTTGGAGCCATCTTTAAACACTATGCCGTGTCGAGTGTCGTCTGTCAGGAAACGGCCATTAATTTGTACCAGCATGGTGACCGTATGGTTATTGGTATCGACACGCAGTGGTTGGCTGTCTGAAAGCCCGTCGTATTCCACTTTTGCTGCCGCATTCTCTTTTTGATCGCAGCCACTAAGCCCTGCAACGGCCAGTAAACACAGTGCAGCCAGTCCTTTTTTCCATGACGCTGAATAATGTTGCAACATCGTTCTATCCTTCATTTTTGGGGTGAGTAAGTGGGCTGCGGCGCGAAGCAGACAGATCCACGTGTTTGTGTCGGGCGTAGAGTTTGGCAAGCTGGACGAGAATAAACAGTGCCAGGCCCGCCAGACAGAGTTGTAAAATAAAGCGCAGCGTAATGCCTTCACTGGCGAGATCGCTGGCCATCACGGTATAAATAACGATACCGGGCAGGGTAGTGAGTGCCGAAATAAAGGTATAAGGCCAGAAGGCGATAGTGGTTAATCCGTAGGCGTAATTTTGAATATTGTAAGGAAACAGCGGGATTAAGCGGGTAAGAATTAAAAAATCGATACCGTTATGTGCAATGCCTTTTTCAATGGCCTGGAAGGTATGGCTGTGACCAACGTATTTCAGCAATAAATCGCGCCCCAAAAAGCGTGCCAACAGGAATGAACTCGAGGAGGCCAGCGTGGCGGCAATTAATGAGAGTAGTGTCCCTAAGATCGGGCCAAAAACTATGCCTCCAGCGATCACCAGTATGCTTCCTGGTAACAGAAAGAGGGTGGCAATGATGAATAACACAATATAAAGGCAATAACCGAACAATCCGCTCTGGCGAATGAGAGTTTGTAAGTGGGGTAAATCGGTGAGCAGATCGAATAAACCGCAAGCGTGGATAGCGTAAATGACCAGCGCAAAAATAAAACAGGCAAAAAGAAATTTACGCTCAGCGTTCATTGTGGAGTTTCCTATATCAAACTTGATAATAGAGAAGTGGTCAGACAACTAAAAACGCTGTGACGGTATAACAAAGGACGACAAGCAACAAATCATTACTGACAGTTTGTTGATTTTTCTCAAGGTTAATTCTCCTGACTCCGTTTGAGCCAGGAGAGCAGCTAAATTAGCGGCGGAAGGTCGCCCACACAGGCGCGTGATCGGACGGTTTTTCCATGCTGCGAATTTCATAGTCGATGCCGGTTTCTACGCAACATTCTGCCAGCGGTTGGCTGGCGAGAAGCAGGTCGATGCGCAGACCACGGTTATCGTCAAAACCTTTTGAGCGGTAATCAAACCATGAGAAACGATCTGCCGTTTGCGGATTCGCATGGCGGAAGGTATCGACCAACCCCCAGCTCATCAGTCTCTCCATCCATTCGCGTTCCTCCGGAAGGAAAGAACATTTTCCGGTACGCAGCCAGCGCTTACGGTTCTCTTCGCCAATGCCAATATCCAGGTCGGTAGGACTGATATTCATATCGCCCATAATCAGCACCGGATTTTCACGCTTGAGTTCGGTTTCCAAATAATTTTGCAGATTCTGATAAAACTGCGCCTTCGCCGGGAATTTTATCGGATGGTCGCGGCTTTCACCCTGCGGGAAGTAACCGTTGATCACGGTGACATTGCCCAGCGGCGAGGGGATTTCCGCCATAATAATTCGCCGTTGTGCCTCTTCGCCGTCGTCAGGGAAGCCGCGACGCACAGCAATCGGCGTCTCTTTGGTCAACAATGCCACGCCGTAATGGCCTTTCTGCCCGTGATAAAACACGTTGTAGCCGAGCTTTGCCACCTCTTCGAGCGGAAACATATCGTCATGAACTTTTGTCTCCTGCAGGCCAATCACATCTGGTTGGTGCTTTTCGACGATGGCTTCAAGCTGGTGAGGTCTGGCGCGCAGGCCGTTGATATTAAAAGAGACAAATTTCATAGTCGCTGCCATTTATTCAGATAAAGAGTGCGTGGATGGTAGCAGAATTTCGCTTTGCTTACCGCCTGTTGTTAAGTGATTTGATCGATGGTTGTTAATGATGTCAACGATGGCGCAAAAATTGCCCGCTTTTGGTGCGCGCTGCGTCAGAATGGCGCAGTAATTTCCAGTAAATTTCGTCAATGATCACAATTCCAGAATTATATTTTACTTTTGCATAACATTGCGTTTTTTATTCTTTTTATTCATCATCATCGCAAACATATTCACTTTTTATGCACTTTAAATGCATGGCGTACAGTTATAACTCCTTGATTATCAGTTAATCGCCCCCTTTTATGCACTTTTATCACTGGCTGGCACGAACCCTGCAATCTACATTTACAGCGCAAACATTACTTATTATTAACATATAAATAACTAATTATTTACTGTAGAGGTCGCTATG
The DNA here is from genome assembly GCF_030295215.1 of Escherichia sp. KS167_9B. NCBI lineage: Bacteria > Pseudomonadati > Pseudomonadota > Gammaproteobacteria > Enterobacterales > Enterobacteriaceae > Escherichia > Escherichia sp. KS167_9B. The sequence goes on along the minus strand of NZ_AP025754.1, from coordinate 2,184,393 downwards.
TCTCAGCCAATTACGCGTGAAAACTTTGATGAATGGATGATACCTGTTTACGCTCCGGCACCATTTATTCCGGTACGTGGCGAAGGTTCGCGCTTGTGGGATCAGCAGGGGAAAGAGTATATCGACTTCGCGGGTGGCATTGCGGTGAACGCACTGGGCCATGCGCACCCGGAACTGCGCGAGGCGCTGAACGAACAGGCGAGTAAGTTCTGGCATACCGGTAATGGTTACACCAACGAGCCGGTACTGCGACTGGCGAAAAAATTGATCGACGCCACGTTTGCCGATCGCGTCTTCTTTTGTAACTCCGGTGCGGAAGCCAACGAAGCGGCGCTAAAACTGGCGCGTAAATTCGCTCACGACCGCTACGGCAGCCATAAGAGCGGTATCGTGGCGTTTAAAAATGCGTTTCATGGTCGCACGCTGTTTACCGTCAGCGCGGGCGGACAGCCAGCCTATTCACAGGATTTTGCGCCACTGCCACCGGATATTCGTCATGCTGCATATAACGATATTAACTCTGCCAGCGCGCTGATTGACGACTCTACCTGTGCGGTGATTGTCGAACCCATCCAGGGGGAAGGCGGTGTGGTGCCAGCCAGCAACGCATTTTTACAAGGTCTGCGTGAATTGTGTGACCGCCACAATGCGCTGTTGATTTTTGATGAAGTACAAACCGGCGTCGGGCGCACCGGGGAACTGTATGCCTATATGCACTACGGCGTGACGCCTGATCTGTTAACTACCGCCAAAGCGCTGGGCGGCGGTTTCCCCGTTGGCGCTCTGTTGGCAACCGAAGGGTGCGCCAGCGTGATGACTGTTGGCACCCACGGCACCACCTATGGCGGTAATCCGCTGGCCTCGGCGGTGGCAGGCAAAGTGCTGGATCTCATCAACACGCCAGAGATGCTTATTGGCGTTAAACAGCGTCACGACTGGTTTGTTGAGCGTCTAAATACCATTAATCACCGCTGCGGTTTATTCAGTGAAATTCGTGGATTAGGTTTGTTGATTGGCTGTGTACTGAATGCCGATTACGCCGGGCAAGCGAAACAAATTTCTCAGGAGGCGGCGAAAGCGGGCGTGATGGTGCTGATTGCTGGTGGCAATGTGGTGCGTTTTGCGCCTGCGCTCAACGTCAGCGAAGAAGAGGTGACGACCGGGCTGGATCGCTTTGCAGCTGCTTGCGAACACTTTGTTAGCCGAGGTTCATCATGATGGTCATCCGTCCCGTTGAACGCACTGATGTCTCAGCGTTAATGCAGCTTGCCAGCAAAACGGGCGGCGGCCTGACGTCGCTTCCCGCCAATGAAGCCACGCTTTCGGCGCGTATTGAAAGGGCAATCAAAACCTGGCAAGGCGAACTGCCCAAAAGTGAGCAGGGTTATGTGTTTGTACTGGAAGATAGTGAGACAGGCACTGTGGCGGGAATTTGCGCTATAGAGGTAGCGGTTGGTCTGAACGATCCCTGGTACAACTATCGCGTCGGTACGCTGGTTCACGCCTCAAAAGAGCTAAATGTCTATAACGCGTTACCGACGCTGTTTCTCAGTAATGATCACACCGGCAGCAGCGAGTTGTGCACGCTATTTCTCGACCCGGAGTGGCGCAAAGAGGGCAACGGCTATTTGCTGTCGAAATCGCGCTTTATGTTTATGGCGGCTTTTCGCGACAAGTTTAATGACAAAGTGGTCGCCGAAATGCGCGGGGTGATAGACGAACACGGCTATTCACCGTTCTGGCAAAGCCTCGGTAAACGCTTCTTTTCGATGGATTTTAGCCGCGCCGATTTTCTCTGCGGCACCGGGCAAAAGGCGTTTATTGCAGAACTGATGCCGAAACATCCGATCTATACCCACTTTTTATCCCAGGAAGCGCAGGACGTCATCGGTCAGGTACATCCGCAGACCGCGCCTGCCCGCGCGGTGCTGGAGAAAGAAGGTTTTCGCTACCGTAACTATATCGACATTTTTGACGGCGGGCCGACGCTTGAGTGTGACATCGACCGCGTGCGAGCCATTCGCAAAAGTCGGCTGGTGGAAGTGGCAGAAGGGCAGCCTGCGCAGGGCGAATTCCCGGCCTGCCTGGTCGCCAATGAAAATTATCACCATTTCCGCGTGGTGCTGGTGCGTACCGATCCAGCGACCGAGCGTTTGATTTTAACCGCCGCACAACTGGATGCCCTCAAATGCCACGCAGGGGATCGCGTTCGTCTGGTGCGCCTGTGCGCAGAGGAGAAAACAGCATGACTTTATGGATCAACGGTGACTGGGTGACCGGCCAGGGTGCATTGCGTGTGAAGCGTAATCCGGTATCGGGCGAGGTGTTATGGCAAGGCAATGATGCCGATGCCGCTCAGGTCGAGCAGGCTTGTCGGGCTGCCCGAGCGGCGTTTCCGCGCTGGGCACGACTCTCCTTTGGCGATCGTCAGGTAAGAGTTGAACGCTTTGCCGGATTGCTGGAAAGCAATAAAGCCGAATTAACCGCGATTATTGCCAGAGAAACCGGTAAGCCGCGCTGGGAAGCGGCAACCGAAGTGACGGCGATGATCAATAAAATCGCGATATCAATTAAGGCGTATCACGTTCGTACCGGCGAGCAGCGTAGCGAAATGCCGGACGGCGCGGCGAGCCTGCGCCATCGTCCACACGGTGTGCTGGCGGTGTTTGGGCCGTATAATTTCCCCGGGCATCTGCCGAACGGACATATCGTTCCGGCATTGCTGGCAGGTAACACCATTATCTTTAAACCCAGCGAACTGACACCGTGGAGTGGCGAAGCGGTAATGCGTTTATGGCAGCAGGCTGGCTTGCCGCCGGGCGTGCTGAACCTGGTGCAGGGCGGGCGTGAAACGGGTCAGGCGCTGAGTGCGCTGGAGGATCTCGACGGCTTGCTGTTTACCGGTAGCGCCAATACTGGCTACCAGTTGCATCGTCAGCTTTCCGGTCAGCCGGAGAAAATTCTCGCCCTCGAAATGGGCGGCAATAACCCGCTAATAATCGATGACGTGGCGGATATCGACGCGGCTGTCCATCTGACCATTCAGTCGGCGTTTGTCACAGCCGGGCAACGCTGCACCTGCGCCCGCCGTTTATTGTTGAAAAGTGGAGCGCAGGGCGATGCATTTCTTGCTCGCCTGGTTGCCGTCAGCCAGCGATTAACGCCGGGCAACTGGGACGATGAACCGCAACCGTTTATTGGCGGGCTGATATCAGAGCAGGCCGCACAGCAGGTGGTTACTGCCTGGCAAGAACTGGAAGCGATGGGCGGACGAACCCTGCTTGCGCCACGTTTACTGCGTGCAGGAACATCATTGCTTACGCCGGGGATCGTTGAAATGACGGGTGTTGCTGGCGTGCCGGATGAAGAAGTGTTCGGGCCGCTATTGCGCGTCTGGCGTTATGACACTTTCGATGAAGCAATTCGAATGGCGAATAACACCCGCTTTGGCCTCTCTTGTGGGCTGGTTTCACCGAAACGGGAAAAGTTCGAGCAACTGTTACTGGAAGCGCGGGCAGGGATTGTTAACTGGAACAAACCGCTTACCGGAGCCGCCAGTACCGCACCCTTCGGCGGCGTTGGCGCTTCCGGCAACCATCGCCCCAGCGCCTGGTATGCCGCCGATTACTGCGCCTGGCCGATGGCAAGCCTGGAGTCAGACTCGTTAACGTTGCCCGCCACGCTTAACCCAGGTCTGGATTTTTCCGAGGAGGTGGTGCGATGAACGCCTGGGAAGTCAATTTCGACGGGCTGGTAGGGCTGACGCATCATTACGCGGGCTTGTCGTTTGGTAATAAAGCCTCTACCCGTCACCGTTTTCAGGTGTCTAACCCGCGACTGGCGGCGAAACAGGGCTTACTGAAAATGAAAACCCTTGCCGATGCGGGATTCCCCCAGGCGGTGATCCCGCCGCACGAGCGTCCGTTTATTCCGGTGCTGCGTCAACTGGGATTCAGTGGTAACGATGAGCAGGTACTGGAAAAAGTTGCACGCCAGGCACCGCACTGGCTTTCCAGCGTCAGCTCCGCTTCGCCAATGTGGGTAGCCAATGCGGCAACGATCGCGCCATCTGCCGATACGCTGGATGGCAAAGTGCATCTCACCGTTGCCAACCTGAACAATAAATTTCACCGTTCGCTGGAAGCCCCCGTCACCGAATCGCTGTTAAAAGCGATTTTTAACGACGAAGAGAAATTTAGTGTCCATTCGGCGTTGCCGCAGGTAGCGTTGCTCGGTGATGAGGGGGCGGCAAATCACAATCGTCTCGGCGGTCATTACGGTGAACCGGGTATGCAACTTTTTGTCTACGGGCGAGAAGAGGGCAATGATACCCGGCCTTCCCGTTATCCGGCGCGACAGACTCGCGAAGCCAGCGAGGCGGTGGCAAGGCTGAATCAGGTGAATCCCCAACAGGTGATTTTCGCCCAGCAAAACCCGGACGTTATCGACCAGGGCGTTTTTCATAATGACGTGATTGCCGTGAGTAACCGCCAGGTGCTGTTTTGTCATCAACAGGCGTTCGCTCGACAGGTGCAGTTACTGGCAAACCTGCGTGCGCGGGTGAACGGTTTTATGGCGCTAGAAGTTCCGGCGACTCAGGTTTCCGTGTCAGATGCGGTGTCTACATATCTGTTTAACAGCCAGTTGTTGAGCCGTAATGATGGTTCCATGGTTTTGGTGCTGCCGCAGGAGTGTCGGGAACATGCGGGAGTATGGCGTTATCTCAATGAACTCCTTGCCGCTGACAACCCGATTAGCGAACTAAAAGTTTTTGATTTACGTGAAAGTATGGCAAACGGCGGCGGCCCGGCGTGCCTGCGGTTGCGCGTGGTGTTGACAGAAGAAGAACGCCGGGCGGTGAATCCGGCGGTGATGATGAACGATACGCTGTTTAATGCGCTCAATGACTGGGTGGAGCGTTACTACCGCGATCGTCTTACTGCGGCGGATCTTGCCGATCCGCTGCTGCTGCGCGAAGGGCGGGAAGCACTGGATGTATTGAGCCAATTACTGAATCTCGGTTCGGTTTATCCGTTCCAGCGCGAGGGAGGGGGCAATGGATAATTTTCTTGCTCTGACCTTAACGGGTAAAAAACCGGTTATCACCGAGCGAGAAATCAACGGCGTTCGCTGGCGCTGGCTGGGCGATGGCGTGCTGGAACTGACGCCATTAACGCCACCGCAAGGTGCGCTGGTGATTTCAGCGGGAATACACGGTAATGAGACGGCACCTGTGGAGATGCTGGACGCGTTGCTTGGAGCGATATCTCACGGCGAGATCCCGTTACGTTGGCGGCTGCTGGTGATCCTCGGGAATCCTCCTGCGCTGAAGCAAGGGAAACGTTATTGCCATAGCGATATGAACCGAATGTTTGGCGGACGTTGGCAGCTATTTGCTGAAAGCGGAGAAACCTGTCGCGCGCGCGAACTGGAACAGTGCCTGGAAGATTTTTATGACCAGGGCAAGGAATCTATTCGCTGGCACCTTGATCTGCATACCGCCATTCGTGGCTCCTTGCATCCGCAATTCGGTGTCTTACCACAACGTGATATTCCCTGGGACGAGAAATTTCTGACGTGGCTGGGGGCGGCGGGGCTGGAGGCACTGGTGTTCCATCAGGCGCCTGGTGGTACGTTTACCCATTTCAGCGCCAGACATTTTGGCGCGCTGGCCTGTACGCTGGAACTCGGCAAAGCGTTGCCCTTCGGACAAAACGATCTTCGCCAGTTTGCAGTCACTGCCAGCGCAATTGCTGCGCTGCTATCTGGTGAGAGTGTCGGTATCGTGAGAACGCCGCCACTACGTTATCGGGTGGTTTCGCAAATTACTCGCCACTCGCCGTCCTTCGAAATGCATATGGCAAGTGACACGCTGAATTTTATGCCGTTTAAGAAAGGAACGTTGCTGGCGCAGGACGGTGAAGAACGTTTTACCGTAACCCATGATGTAGAGTATGTGTTATTCCCTAATCCGTTGGTAGCGTTGGGATTACGCGCGGGATTAATGCTCGAAAAAATAAGCTAATACTTACCCGCAGAAATCATTCTGCGGGTATTAAGTTACTTTCTTATAAATTAATACAGATTAATCCTGGTTATTTGCTTTATTTATCACCAGTCATCCGGTATAGTTCTTCATAATCTCTGCAAAATCATCATGTTGTAATATTCTCTCATCACTCTCCATCAAATTTTCTTTTTTTCTCCATAATTGGCGCAAAAGTGTTTTTTACACTTTCATTGTTTTACCGTTGCTCTGATTAATTGACGCTAAAATCAGTAAAGTTAATCTCGTCAACACGGCACGCTACTTAAGAAAGCCGTAATAAATAACTGAAAGGAAGGATATAGAATATGCGTAAATTAACTGCACTGTTTGTTGCCTCTACCCTGGCTCTTGGCGCGGCTAACCTGGCCCATGCCGCAGACACCACTACCGCAGCACCGGCTGACGCGAAGCCGATGATGCACCACAAAGGCAAGTTCGGTCCGCATCAGGACATGATGTTCAAAGACCTGAACCTGACCGACGCGCAGAAACAGCAGATTCGCGAAATCATGAAAGGCCAGCGTGACCAGATGAAACGTCCGCCGCTGGAAGAACGTCGCGCAATGCATGACATCATTGCCAGCGATACCTTCGATAAAGCAAAAGCTGAAGCGCAGATCGCAAAAATGGAAGAACAGCGCAAAGCTAATATGCTGGCGCACATGGAAACCCAGAACAAAATTTACAACATCCTGACGCCGGAACAGAAAAAGCAATTTAATGCTAATTTTGAGAAGCGTCTGACAGAACGTCCAGCGGCAAAAGGTAAAATGCCTGCAACTGCTGAATAATCTTTCAGCCAAAAAACTTAAGACCGCCGGTCTTGTCCACTACCTTGCAGTAATGCGGTGGACAGGATCGGCGGTTTTCTTTTCTCTTCTCAAACAGATGCAAAAAAAGCCTGATCGCCACTAACGTAAATCACCCGAGTTGCCGATAACCATCCACGGTTACCTGAACGATAACAATGAAAAGACCGGGCCGGGAGCGAGTATGGAATACTTTGATATGCGTAAAATGTCGGTGAATTTGTGGCGAAACGCTGCCGGTGAAACGCGCGAAATTTGCACTTTCCCACCGGCAAAACGTGATTTTTACTGGCGCGCCAGCATTGCATCCATCGCGGCGAATGGGGAGTTTTCTTTGTTTCCTGGTATGGAAAGGATAGTGACGTTGCTGGAAGGCGGCGAGATGTTCCTTGAAAGCGCAGACCGCTTTAACCATACCCTAAAACCGTTACAGCCTTTTGCCTTTGCGGCGGACCTGGTGGTAAAAGCGAAACTGACGGCAGGGCAGATGTCGCTGGATTTCAACATCATGACACGCCTGGATGTCTGTAAGGCGAAAGTCAGAATTGCCGAACGTACGTTTACTACCTTTGGCTCACGCGGCGGGGTAGTGTTTGTCATTAACGGGGCGTGGCAATTGGGCGATAAACTGCTCACTACTGACCAGGGAGCGTGCTGGTATGATGGCAAACACACCCTGCGGCTTTTACAACCGCAAGGTAAACTGTTATTCAGTGAAATCAACTGGCTTGCGGGTCATTCACCGGATCAAGTTCGGTAATTTCATAGTTACCAGAAAGCAAAGGTTTACAGAGAATTTTATAACCGTCGTGATCAAACCCCGCGGGTGTCCGAATTAACGTTGTCGCTTCTTCCAGCGAATTAACCGCCCCCAGCCACAGCCAGTTTTGAATAATATGATATTGAGTCATTTCCGGGTGCTGTTCTTTCAGTGCTACCGCACCTTGCCAAGGCCAACACACCACCCGCAAACGCGCCAGAGCCTGGCGCAAGCGTAGCGCATGTTCCTCAGGGCTCTCTTTACCGCAACACGCCCCGGCGCAACGTTTTAATGCAGAACGAAAACATGCACGCCCGCGGCTTAACGGTTCCAGTCCCAACAGGCCATAACAAAGTTTTTGTTCATCAGCGATGGTCTGCAATGCTTGTAAAGCCGCACGGCGATTGGCAAACAGGCCAAACAGGTTGGGGGCTCGTGAAAAATCCACCTCTTTGGCATACACCACATCAACACGCTTTTCATTCAGCTGCAGGGCGCAGAGCTGGCGATTGCGGCGCAACCGTTTATTAAATAGCGGCTGCTGCTCTTTGATTAATCGCGCTTCAAGGAGTAGAGCGCCGATTTCGCCTGCGGTGCAGATCCAGCTAATTCGCCGGGATTGCCGTAGCATGGCGGCTTCATCCGGGGTGCGTAAATGAGAAAGCACCCGACTGCGGATATTAACGCTTTTGCCGATATAGAGCGGCATGGTGTCACTTTCGCCATGAAACAGATACACCCCTGGTCGGGTGGGTAAGTCATTAAGGAATGATCGTAAATGTTCGGGATATTCATAAATTGCCGCAGCTTCAAATTCGAGCCGCGGAGAAGTTAAACGCCGTACCACTGTTGACTCCGAGTGCTGGTTATCTATCCAGTGTAACAGGTGGGGAGCGATTAAAAAAGAGGCGGGTCGATGACAAAGGTTACACCATGAGACGTGCTACGCCTGTCAGGCCTATTCGACTCCTGCAATGTATTGAATTTGCATAGTTTTGTAGGTCGAATAAGGCGTTCACGCCGCATCCGGCGTGAACAAAGGGCTCTTTTTCGCACAAGCCAATATGTGCAAATTATTACTTTTTCCAGAAATCATCGAAAACGGTAATTGGCGGACGGCGTTTATGTTCAGTTTTCAGATACCAGTTCTCTATTGTTCTGGCGACCTGTTCAGGTACGTTTTTCCCTTCCAGATAGTCGTCGATATTGTCATAGGTCACGCCGAGTGCCACTTCATCTGGCAGAGAAGGGCGATCATCTTCCAGATCGGCCGTTGGGGCTTTCTTATAAAGATGTTCCGGACAACCTAATGCCGCCAGTAACTGTTTACCCTGACGTTTGTTGAGGCGATACAGCGGATTAATGTCCGTACCGCCGTCACCATATTTAGTGAAGAATCCGGTAATGGCTTCTGCTGCATGATCGGTGCCCACCACGACACCGCTGGTCATACCCGCAATGCTATATTGTGCTTTCATCCGCTCACGCGCTTTTTCATTGCCACGGACAAAATCACTTAATTCAATACCCGCTTCGCGCAGCGCCTGTTCGCTGGCCAATACCGCGCCCTTGATATTAACGGTTAATACGCGATCCGGTTGAATAAAGGCAATGGCATCCTGACAATCTTGTTCGTCGGCCTGAACACCATAGGGCAGGCGTACGGCAATAAATTGCAGCGATTCGTTGCCGGTTTCCTGGCGCAGCTCATTAATCGCCATCTGGCACAGCTTACCGGCAAGCGTGGAGTCCTGACCGCCGCTGATCCCGAGCACCAGTGATTTAATGAACGGATAAGTTTGCAGGTAGCTTTTCAGAAAATCGACACTACGACGAATTTCCTCTTCAGCATTAATCTGCGGTTTTGCGCCCAGCGCCTTTATTATTTGTTGTTGCAATGTCATTGAACCCCTCCAGACAGAAAAGACAAAACTTCCTTAAAGCTAACCCGTTGCTACTGAAACGACAAGCGACAGCGGGCTGAATGGTGGTTAAAACGTCATACAGGAATCCTCTGAAAGCGGAGCCGTTTCGTTCACGGGCTTGAAAAAGCGCCCAATGTATTCCAGGCTTATCTAACACGCTGATAAACAAGAGGACGGAATATGAACAAGAATATGGCAGGAATTCTGAGTGCAGCGGCGGTATTAACCATGCTGGCGGGTTGTACGGCTTATGATCGTACCAAAGACCAGTTTGTACAGCCTGTGGTGAAAGACGTCAAAAAAGGCATGAGCCGGGCGCAGGTTGCACAAATTGCGGGTAAACCTTCGTCTGAAGTGAGCATGATTCATGCTCGTGGTACTTGCCAGACCTACATCCTGGGTCAACGTGATGGTAAAGCAGAAACCTACTTTGTCGCGTTAGATGATACCGGACATGTCATCAACTCCGGTTATCAGACCTGTGCTGAATACGACACTGATCCACAGGCTGCGAAGTAATCACTTCGCCTGAAAGCTTGAGTTACAACGGAAACCGGCCATTGTGCCGGTTTTTTTTGGCCTGAGTTCTTAATTATCTTCGCGAATTATTTGCCCGAAATGTGAAGAGGGTCATAACCGCAGGTCAAGGAGAGACAATTTATAAGGTCAAAGAAATACTATTGCTCAGGTCTATACCGTATACTCCTTTCAGCCACAAAAAAAGTCATGTTGGTTTCGCAAGTTACCCAGAGCATGGAAGCAGGTTAAGGCTTGCGGAGTGTCTGGCTGACAGATAATCGTCGATGAGGGCAGTTTTATGGAAAAGAAACACATTTATCTGTTTTGTTCTGCGGGCATGTCTACCTCTTTACTGGTATCAAAAATGCGCGCACAGGCAGAAAAATATGAAGTTCCGGTCATTATTGAAGCATTTCCGGAAACACTGGCCGGTGAAAAAGGTCAGAATGCCGATGTCGTGTTATTAGGGCCGCAGATTGCTTATATGTTGCCCGAAATCCAGCGTTTGTTACCCAACAAACCGGTTGAAGTAATTGACTCGCTGCTTTATGGCAAAGTCGATGGTTTAGGCGTGCTTAAGGCTGCGGTTGCAGCGATTAAAAAAGCCGCAGCAAATTAATTTATTTTAAATTTTCCCGTCAAAGAGTTATTTCATAAATCAATACCGCAATATTTAAATTGCGGTTTTTAAGGGTATTTTTCTATGAGTAATGTTATTGCATCGCTTGAAAAGGTACTCCTCCCTTTTGCAGTTAAAATAGGAAAGCAGCCACACGTTAATGCAATCAAAAATGGCTTTATTCGCTTAATGCCGTTAACCCTTGCGGGGGCCATGTTTGTATTAATTAACAACGTTTTTCTAAGCTTTGGGGAGGGGTCGTTTTTTTATTCCTTAGGTATTCGCCTGGATGCCTCAACCATTGAAACACTTAATGGTCTGAAAGGTATTGGCGGCAACGTATATAACGGAACATTAGGGATAATGTCTTTAATGGCACCGTTCTTTATTGGCATGGCGCTGGCAGAAGAGCGTAAAGTCGATGCGCTGGCGGCTGGGTTGTTATCCGTTGCAGCATTTATGACCGTCACCCCATATAGTGTCGGTGAGGCCTATGCGGTTGGCGCAAACTGGTTAGGTGGGGCGAATATCATCTCCGGGATTATTATTGGCCTGGTGGTGGCAGAAATGTTTACCTTTATTGTCCGCCGCAATTGGGTCATTAAATTGCCCGACAGCGTACCTGCTTCAGTATCGCGTTCCTTCTCGGCATTAATCCCCGGCTTTATTATTCTTTCCGTGATGGGGATTATTGCCTGGGCGTTGAATACCTGGGGCACCAACTTCCATCAGATCATTATGGATACCATCTCAACCCCACTGGCATCGTTGGGTAGCGTGGTGGGCTGGGCCTATGTGATCTTTGTTCCACTGCTCTGGTTCTTCGGTATTCATGGTGCGCTGGCGCTGACCGCACTGGACAACGGCATTATGACGCCGTGGGCGCTGGAAAATATCGCGACCTATCAGCAATATGGTTCCGTCGAAGCGGCGCTGGCAGCCGGTAAGACCTTCCATATCTGGGCCAAGCCGATGCTGGACTCCTTTATTTTCCTTGGGGGCAGTGGTGCGACTTTAGGCCTGATCCTGGCTATCTTTATCGCCTCTCGCCGTGCTGATTATCGTCAGGTGGCAAAACTGGCGCTGCCGTCCGGCATCTTCCAGATTAACGAACCGATTCTGTTTGGTTTGCCAATTATCATGAACCCGGTGATGTTTATCCCGTTTGTACTGGTGCAACCGATTCTGGCGGCAATCACTCTGGCAGCGTACTACATGGGCATTATTCCTCCGGTGACCAATATTGCACCGTGGACCATGCCAACCGGTCTGGGGGCCTTCTTTAACACCAACGGTAGCGTCGCCGCATTGCTGGTTGCACTCTTCAACCTTGGTATCGCAACGTTAATTTATCTGCCCTTTGTTGTGGTGGCTAACAAAGCACAAAACGCGATTGATAAAGAAGAGAGCGAAGAAGATATCGCTAACGCCCTGAAATTTTAATCGATGCCGGTACGGGTAATCGTGCCGGTAAGAATAGAGAGGAACGATGTATGATGGATCTCGATAATATTCCCGATACGCAAACGGAAGCTGAAGAGCTGGAAGAAGTGGTGATGGGGCTTATCATCAACTCCGGACAAGCGCGCAGCCTGGCGTATGCCGCACTGAAACAGGCGAAGCAGGGCGATTTTGCCGCAGCAAAAGCCATGATGGATCAGTCACGGATGGCATTGAATGAAGCGCATCTGGTACAGACGAAACTGATTGAAGGCGATGCGGGCGAAGGTAAGATGAAAGTGAGTCTGGTGCTGGTCCACGCTCAGGATCATTTAATGACGTCCATGCTTGCGCGTGAACTGATTACTGAATTAATTGAGCTTCATGAAAAACTGAAGGCATAAGGAGTCGATGATGCAGCCAGTGATTAACGCGCCGGAAATTGCCACTGCCCGAGAACAGCAGTTGTTTAATGGCAAAAACTTCCATGTGTTTATCTACAACAAAACTGAGAGTATCAGCGGACTGCATCAGCACGACTATTATGAATTTACTCTGGTATTAACCGGGCGTTATTTCCAGGAGATTAACGGTAAGCGCGTGTTACTGGAACGGGGCGATTTTGTTTTTATTCCGTTAGGTTCGCACCATCAAAGTTTTTATGAGTTTGGTGCCACGCGCATATTGAACGTTGGGATCAGTAAACGCTTTTTTGAGCAGCATTACCTGCCGTTGTTGCCTTATTGCTTTGTCGCTTCGCAGGTATACCGGACCAATAACGCTTTTCTCACCTATGTGGAAACCGTGATTTCTTCATTGAATTTCCGCGAAACAGGGCTGGAAGAGTTTGTTGAGATGGTTACTTTTTATGTCATTAACCGTTTGCGTCATTACCGCGAAGAACAGGTGATTGATGATGTACCGCAGTGGCTGAAAAGTACGGTAGAAAAGATGCATGATAAAGAGCAGTTTAGTGAATCGGCGCTGGAGAATATGGTGACGTTGTCAGCCAAATCACAGGAATATTTGACGCGAGCGACTCAACGATATTATGGCAAAACACCAATGCAGATTATTAATGAGATCCGTATTAATTTTGCCAAAAAACAACTGGAAATGACCAACTATTCCGTGACGGATATTGCGTTTGAGGCCGGTTATAGTAGCCCGAGCTTGTTTATTAAAACGTTTAAGAAATTAACGTCCTTTACGCCTAAGAGCTATCGTAAGAAATTGACTGAATTTAATCAGTAAGTCGTTATACCTGACAATTCACATATCTGTCCTGTTGCTGGATTATTTATGTCCGGGGGGGCAGATATGCCAGATATCAGTACTCTGTACTGAAGGGAGAGTTTATGAACCAGATATTAAAAGTCGTCACTATTGGTGGCGGGAGCAGCTATACCCCGGAATTACTGGAAGGATTTATTAAGCGTTATCACGAATTGCCGGTCAGCGAATTATGGCTGGTGGATGTCGAAGATGGTAAAGAGAAACTGGATATTATTTTTGATCTCTGCCAACGGATGATTGATAACGCTGGCGTCCCGATGAAGCTTTATAAAACGCTGGATCGCCGCGAAGCATTGAAAGATGCTGATTTCGTTACTACCCAACTGCGCGTAGGCCAATTACCGGCGCGCGAACTGGATGAACGTATTCCATTAAGTCATGGTTATCTTGGTCAGGAAACTAACGGCGCGGGCGGTTTGTTTAAAGGTCTGCGTACCATTCCGGTGATTTTTGACATCGTAAAAGATGTCGAAGAACTTTGTCCGAATGCATGGGTGATTAACTTCACTAACCCGGCGGGAATGGTCACTGAAGCCGTTTATCGTCATACCGGATTTAAACGCTTTATCGGCGTGTGTAATATTCCGATCGGCATGAAGATGTTTATTCGCGATGTTCTGATGCTGAAAGACAGCGATGATTTATCTATCGATTTGTTCGGCCTCAACCATATGGTGTTCATTAAGGATGTGCTGGTAAATGGCAAATCACGCTTTGCCGAATTGCTTGATGGTGTGGCATCCGGGCAGTTAAAAGCATCTGGCGTTAAAAATATTTTCGATCTGCCATTTAGCGAAGGCTTAATTCGTTCTCTGAATCTGTTGCCGTGTTCTTATTTGCTTTATTACTTCAAGCAAAAAGAGATGCTGGCTATTGAAATGGGCGAATACTACAAAGGCGGCGCACGAGCGCAGGTAGTACAGAAAGTCGAGAAACAACTTTTTGAGCTATATAAAAACCCGGAGTTGAATGTTAAGCCGAAAGAGCTGGAACAGCGCGGTGGGGCTTATTACTCTGATGCAGCGTGCGAAGTGATCAACGCTATCTACAACGACAAGCAAGCAGAACATTACGTTAATATCCCGCATCATGGGCATATTGATAATATTCCGGCAGACTGGGCGGTAGAAATGACCTGTACGCTGGGGCGCGATGGCGCGACGCCACATCCGCGCATTACGCATTTCGATGATAAAGTGATGGGGCTGATTCACACCATCAAAGGCTTCGAGATTGCTGCCAGCAACGCCGCACTTAGCGGGGAATTTAACGATGTGTTACTGGCGCTAAACCTTAGTCCGTTGGTGCATTCCGATCGCGATGCTGAGCTGCTGGCACGCGAGATGATTCTGGCGCACGAGAAATGGCTGCCAAATTTTGCCGACTGCATCGCAGAGCTTAAAAAAGCACATTAACCGAGGCTGATTATGGAACGCTTACTGATTGTTAATGCCGATGATTTTGGCTTAAGCAAAGGTCAGAACTACGGCATTATCGAGGCCTGTCGCAATGGGATTGTCACGTCGACGACGGCGCTGGTGAATGGGCAGGCTATTGACCATGCAGTGCAGTTGAGTCGTGATGAACCGAGTCTGGCCATAGGGATGCACTTTGTCCTTACTATGGGCAAGGCACTGACAGCTATGCCGGGGTTAACCCGCGATGGTGTGCTGGGAAAATGGATCTGGCAGTTGGCAGAAGAAGATGCTTTACCGCTGGAAGAAATTACTCAGGAGCTCGCCAGTCAGTATTTGCGTTTCATTGAGCTATTTGGACGCAAACCTACGCATCTTGATAGCCATCATCATGTGCATATGTTCCCGCAGATTTTCCCGATTGTTGCCAGGTTTGCGGCTGAAGAGGGGATAGCGTTGCGCATCGACCGTCAGCCGCTGTCTAACGTTGGTGATTTACCGGCTAATCTGCGCAGTTCGCAGGGATTCAGTAGCGCGTTTTATGGTGAAGAGATTAGCGAGACACTGTTCCTGCAAGTGCTTGATGACTCCAGTCATCGCGGCGAGCGCTCTCTGGAAGTGATGTGCCACCCGGCGTTTATCGATAATACGATTCGCCAGAGTGCTTATTGCTTCCCTCGGTTAACGGAACTGGATGTGCTGACTTCAGCGTCGTTGAAATATGCGATTGCTGAGCGTGGTTATCGGTTGGGTAGTTATCTTGATGTGTAAGTAAGGTGGTAAGGTCACTCCCCAGGGGGCGTGACCTTATCCATATTTACGCCGGGATTTTGTCAATCTTAGGAATGCGTGACCACACGCGGTGTGCTGCCATCAGCGTTAACAGTTCATCCATAAAACTACCATCGGCGCTGTCAGCTTCCACAATCCCTTCTTCACCCTGGTCAGCGACCTTGATTGTTGCTTTAAACTTGCGCGCGTCTCCCGCCAGCGCAATCGGTTTAAGGTGTTTGTAGGCTTCCATCAGGTAGTAGTTGGCATCGCCGTTGTCAGCGATATCCGCGATATTGCCGCAAGGGACAATAACCGCATCGACCGTCAGCGAAGGCGCTCCGGCAAATGTAGCGGCTATCGGCAGCACCGTACCGTCATCCGCAGTCACTTCACCCATTCGGGAGTAGAGCAGTTTGGCATGAACGCCTTTGGCCTTCAGCGCCTTGAGAATGGCCAGAAGGTCTGCCGATCTCACTTCATCATTAAGCAAAATCGCTACCACGCGACCTTTTACATCACCGTCAGGAATGGCGTACAGACTTAAGGATGGATCCTTTTTCAGACCGTTGACGTCCGGAGGCGGGGTGATATTCAGCTGGTCGTCAGTCAGTTCGATACCGAGATTTTTCGCCACCGCCTGGGCCAGAGTGAGATCAATATGCGCCAGCTGGTCAACAACGCGCTCACGAATATACGGACGAACTACTTTGCTTAACTCAAAGCTGAAACCATCGACAACATGGCGCTGCTCGAATGGCGTCTGACTTAGCCAGAACAGACGCGGATGGGAATAATATTCGCCAAACGATGGACTGCGCTCGCGAACTTTATTTCCTTCCACGCGTTCCTGGTATGATTCAAAACCGCCACGTTTCGGCCCCGGCGGTGTTTCGCGCGGCCAGTTATCGTTGATCGAGTTCGGTTCATAATTCGCCGGGTTAGTGTCGATCCCCATACGATGCATGCCGTCACGCTGGAAATTATGGTAAGGGCAGGTCGGGCGGTTAATCGGAATCTCATGGAAATTTGGTCCGCCAAGACGACTGATTTGTGTATCGGTATAAGAGAACAAACGCCCCTGCAACAGCGGATCGTTGGTGAAATCCAGACCGGGGACAATATGCCCAGGATGGAAAGCCGCCTGTTCGTTTTCGGCAAAGAAGTTATCCGGGTTGCGATTGAGCACCATTTTGCCAACACGCTGAACGGGTACCAGTTCTTCCGGGATGAGTTTGGTTGGATCGAGAAGATCGAAGTCAAACTTGAATTCATCTTCTTCAGGAATCAACTGGAAGCCCAGTTCGTATTCCGGAAAATCGCCTGCTTCGATGGCTTCCCACAACTCGCGGCGGTGGAAGTCCGGGTCACGTCCGGTTAGTTTTTGTGCTTCATCCCAAACGAGTGAGGCTTTACCTGCCAGTGGTTTCCAGTGGAAACGTACGAACGTTGCCTTCCCTTCGGCATTAATCAGGCGGAAGGTGTGAATACCGAAGCCTTCCATGGTGCGGTAACTGCGCGGGATCCCGCGATCCGACATCGCCCACATCACGTTGTGCAGAGTTTCAGGTTGCAGAGAAACATAATCCCAGAAAGTATCGTGGGCGCTTTGCCCTTGTGGGATTGCCCAGTGCGGTTCTGGTTTTACCGCATGAACAAAATCAGGGAATTTATGCGCATCCTGAATAAAGAAGATCGGCGTGTTATTGCCAACAAGGTCAAAAATACCCTCTTCAGTATAGAACTTGGTGGCAAAGCCACGGATATCACGCACGGTATCAGCAGAGCCAGCACCACCCTGAACGGTGGAGAATCGGACAAAGACCGGGGTAATTTTGTTGGGGTCTGACAGAAAATCCGCTTTGGTGATATCGCTTAAGCTTTTATATGGCTGGAAATAACCGTGAGCGGCTGAGCCGCGTGCATGAACAATACGTTCCGGGATGCGCTCATGGTCAAAGTGAGTGATTTTCTCGCGCAGAATAAAATCTTCCAGCAGCGTTGGACCACGGTTACCGGCGCGCAGTGAGTTTTGATCGTCGGCGATGCGCACACCCTGATTAGTGGTCAGCGCATAATTTTCACTGCCTTTGCGTACGTCTTCCAGAGAATTAAGTTTTTCGTTACGCGTATCAGGGGCTTTCAGACTCCCTGGGGCGGTAGGTTGTGCACCTGGCGGTGTTGGTTCAGCCGCTGGACGATGAGATCCGTCCTCAGGTGCCAGTGAGTCCATCCCCGGTTTCGCTTCGCTGGAATCGTGTAGTGGTGACTGGTGCTGATGTGGGTTCTTTTCGTTATGTTGCGACATTGAACTCGTCTCCTTAATGTATTACTGAAAGGGCCGCTGTTTTGGTCAAAAAACTCTCTAACTATAGACCACCAGCCAGATCCCGCTTCGGAGACTATTCTGGAAACGGTGTTATGAAATACACGCAAAGCGGGACGTACAGGGGCTAAATCGGCTAAACTACAGTTTTTCTGATTTTTAATATGCGTTTAGTGAAGCCAGTAATGAAGAAACCGCTCCGTCAGCAAAACCGCCAGATTATTAGCTATGTCCCACGCACGGAACCCGCGCCGCCAGAACATGCGATAAAGATGGATTCGTTTCGTGATGTCTGGATGCTGCGTGGCAAATATGTTGCGTTTGTACTGATGGGAGAGTCATTTCTGCGCTCACCGGCGTTTACTGTGCCTGAATCCGCCCAGCGTTGGGCAAATCAGATCCGCCAGGAAGGGGAAGTGACTGAGTAAGGATTACGTACCTCCCGGTTTGGCCGGGAGTTACATGGCCTGAAATTCTGTATTTCGATGCAACATTCATTCAAATCACCTGTAACAAAAAGCTGCCTTTGACGATCTATTGCTATAAATAAGTGATCTTTTTTCTTTAATTGTTTATTTATTTTATAATAGTTAAGTTTAGCTAATCAGAATGAGCTATTTTTGATAGTTCATCCTGTGGCGTTGCCATTAAACTTATATTGTAAATTGCTTAGATTCAAATGAGATAATAATTTTGTTGAAATACGAGGTGGGAGATGTTTTCTACAAACTTAATACAGAGTGATTATGGTAATTTAAATATTAAAAACCTTGCCTTCAACTCTTTTAAAGAAAGGCTGCAGTCTACCATGACAGCACTCACTTTCTTTATATCAACGGGTCAATGTGCCTGCGATGAAATAGCAGAATCAAACTTCAATTATATGATTACCTATATGTCTAACATTAACTATGATGCCTCAAAGCCAGGAGCGCCAGCACTTAGTTTTGATACATATCTGCAGGACAATGTTAAATATAGAGTGATAATTAATAATCTTTATGGTAGTGAAATTAGGATAAGAGGTATTAATGAGAATTTTGTTGGGATGGATTTTACCTGTGAATTCCGACCAGAAAAAATGACCAATTTGATCAATATAAAAAACAGGTTGGTTATTCAGTATTTAAGAACGATATACTATGAACAAAATTATATACATCCTGTTGGGAGCATTTTTGCTGCGATTCAAAAAAATGAGAGTCTCCTAAAGTTTCCTTCGGTAATATCAATGCTTAATGTCAATCTTCTTTTTAATCCACTGAATCTTCCGGGAATGGGAAGTGGTGTGCTTGAAGAGATTATGAGTATTTCAGATAGTTCACTTAGAAAACGTCTTGGGTATGAGGTTTTAAGCTTCTCGCTACAAGCACATTCATTGAGTCAGGAATGTATTGATAAGTTAGCCATTTTTTTCGCTGACGATCTGTTTAAATATGAGTCAGTATGCATCGCCGCGATGGAACATTTAAAAAGTAAGGCAACGGCCCCTATACAAAACGGACCGTTGCCAGCATAAGAATTAACGGTGTGCCAGTTCGGCGTCGTCTTCGCTATCCAGAATGGCTTTATCGGTTTGCTTCAGCCACTGGCTGGTCAGCGTGCCAGCGGTCATCGAGCCACTAACGTTTAGCGCCGTACGGCCCATGTCGATAAGCGGTTCAACGGAGATTAACAATGCCACCAGCGTTACAGGCAGGCCCATCGCAGGCAGCACAATCAGTGCGGCGAAAGTTGCGCCACCACCGACACCGGCAACGCCTGCGGAACTAACGGTAACAATACCGACCAGCGTCGCAATCCACATCGGGTCCAGCGGGTTAATGCCAACCGTAGGCGCAACCATCACCGCCAGCATTGCCGGATACAAACCGGCACAGCCGTTCTGACCAATGGTCGCACCGAAAGAGGCGGCGAAACTGGCGATGGATTCAGGAACACCGAGTCGACGCGTTTGTGCTTCCACATTAAGCGGGATAGACGCAGCACTGGAACGGCTGGTAAAGGCAAACGTCAGTACTGGCCATACCTTACGGAAGTACTTCAGCGGGCTCACGCCATTAATGCCCAGCAGAAGGCCATGCACTGCAAACATAATCAGAAGACCGAGGTAGGACGCGACAACGAAACTACCCAGTTTGATGATGTCTTGCAGGTTAGAACCTGCAACCACTTTGGTCATCAGCGCCAGAACGCCGTAAGGGGTCAGCTGCATGACCAGGCGAACCAGTTTCATCACCCAGCTTTGCAGGGTATCGATAGCGGTTAAGACGCGTTCACCTTTCGGCGCATCATCCTTCAGCAGCTTCAGCGCAGCTACGCCGAGGAATGCGGCAAAAATTACCACGCTGATAATTGACGTCGGATTGGCTCCGGTCAGATCGGCAAACGGGTTTTTCGGGATAAAGGACAAGACCAGCTGCGGAACGCTCAGGTCAGAGACTTTACCAACATAGTTACTTTCGATGGCGTTCAAACGTGCAGTTTCTGCACCACCCTGAACCAGACCTTCAGCCGTCAAACCAAACAGGTTGGTGACCAGCACACCGACCAGCGCCGCAATCAGCGTGGTAAACAAAAGCGTTCCGATGGTCAGAAAACTGATTTTGCCTAACTGTGATGCGTTATGCAGACGGGCAACCGCGCTCAGAATAGAGGCGAAGACTAACGGCATAACGATCATTTGCAGCAGTTGAACATAGCCGTTACCAACGATGTTAAACCACTGTACAGAATCTTTAAGTACCTGGCTGTCAGAACCATAAATGGTATGCAGGGCGAGGCCAAAAACCACACCCATCACCAGACCCACCAGCACTTTTTTCGCCAGACTCCACTGTTTATGGCGGGTCTGAGCCAGCGCAAACAGCAGTACAACGAACACCACGATGTTCGCAATTAATGGAAAGTTCATCCCCGTTCTCCTGATCTTATTATTTCTATCACTGCGTAGCAGTAATAGTGTTGGCGCAAGATTAACAGAACTGTGAGCTGGCTCTTATATTCAAATGGAATTGCTTATTCCAGAAAGGCGATTTTTGCCTTTTTAGTATTCAACCTGATGCTTAATAAGCCGATGAAACTGGATCTGCAAGGTATTGATCATTTGCGATGACCAACGAACAGCGCTGTTTTCGGGTAATGAATGGGGCATCCATACCGACCAGACAAATAATGCCATGCAGATAAAACGTTCCAGTTGGTTGCCCTTTTGGGGAACCAGGATAGGCAAGCGGAAACGCCAGCGGCATGGCCAGAGCAGGGGAACACCGGCGGGTGTCAGCATATCGGCAAGTATGTGGCTCAAATAACCCAGTACCATTCCCTGCAACGCATCAGCAGGAATAAACCAGCTTTCAGGAACCTTAAGGTAAAAGGTTGCCAGCAGCGCAAATACCGCCAGCAGACTGTGGGTAAAACCACGATGCCCAAAAGCGCGGGCGATCGGTTTTGATATCCACTTTAATCGCTGCCCAAGAAACGACTTTGGGTGATCGATGTCCGGTAACAAACACGTCAGGATTGCGGAAGGGACAATATGCCACCAGTCACCCTGTGCCAGCACGGGCGTCAGCTCGGCATTTTTGGCAAATACCGCACAAGCAATAGAAAAGAGAAGGTGACCTTCCGCCGTCATGATAAAACTCACTAAACTGTCGATACGTACAGTATAGGATTTTTATACAGTGCACGGAAGTAGTGACGGTGTAACTCTTTATCTTAAATTGACGATTAATCCGCCAGTTGAATGCAAATTCAGATAAAGAACCAGGGGCAGCGTGATAACTGCCCTTGGTTATTAACCGAGAAGGTCTTTTGCGGTGAGTTCTGTCAGCGATGAGAGTTTGACGTTTGCTAATACAAAACGTGGATCATTTTGCGCTTCTGGCGCAGGAACGACGATGGAACGCATGCGGGCTGCTTTAGAGGCGATCATGCCATTTACCGAATCTTCCAGCGCTACGCAGGTCAGTGGGTCAACGCCCAGTTTTGCTGCGCAGTCGAGATATACTTGCGGATGCGGTTTGCTGTAAGGCAATTTTTCAGCCGAGGCGAGGGCATCGAAACTGTCGCGTAAGTCAAACATGGTCAAAACTTTTTCCAGCATATGTAGTGGTGACGCGGAGGCCAGTCCCACCGATAAACCTTGTTCTTTGCATAACTCAACGGCTTCACGCACGCCTGGCAATAATGGGCGTGTCTCTTCAACCAGTGAAATGGCACGAGCAATAACCCGTTCTACTACTTCCTGACGGCTTGGACCATTCCAGGGTTGCCGGGCGTACCAAAGATCGACCACCATATCGATGCGTAAACCTAAGGTGTCCGGCAGCTCGTTACGACGGGAGATATCCACCCCCAGGCTTGCCATCACATCCAGTTCAGCTCGATCCCATAAAGGTTCTGAGTCGATAAGTAATCCATCCATATCAAAAATTGCAGCAAGAATCTGACGCGGGGTTGACATTACAACCTCTCCTTTAGAGCATTATGTGTAAGGTATTAAGCCGTGCTTATGATTAAGCGCCTATCATATCGCCTTTAAAGAATGGGCGAAAACAGATATCTACAGGTAAACTAAGTGAAACGACGCGTCTTAATCAAGGAGAACTCATGACGTATCAACAAGCTGGACGCATTGCTGTTTTGAAAAGGATTTTAGGTTGGGTGATTTTTATACCTGCATTGATCTCTACATTGATTTCTTTGCTGAAATTTATGAATACCCGGCAGGAAAACCAGGAAGGCATTAATGCGGTCATGCTCGACTTTACTCATGTCATGATCGATATGATGCAGGCGAATACGCCTTTTTTGAATCTGTTCTGGTATAACTCCCCGACGCCCAATTTTAATGGTGGCGTGAACGTTATGTTCTGGGTGATTTTCATCCTGATTTTTGTCGGACTGGCGTTGCAGGACTCCGGTGCCCGGATGAGTCGCCAGGCGCGTTTCTTGCGGGAAGGTGTTGAAGATCAACTCATTCTGGAAAAAGCCAAAGGGGAAGAGGGGCTAACACGCGAACAGATTGAGTCACGTATTGTTGTCCCGCACCATACTATTTTCCTGCAGTTTTTCTCGCTGTATATCCTGCCGGTTATTTGTATTGCTGCAGGTTATGTGTTCTTTTCTCTGCTGGGGTTTATTTAATCAAAAGGCCGCACGGAGCGGCCATTATCCTCACCCCATATTATGCTGCTAATAATCTATCCAGTGACTGCTGAGCAATAACCAAATGCTGACCGCCAAATAACCTTGCACGATTTAACAGCGTGTAGAGTTGGTAAACCGGTTGACGTTCAAGGAAATCGGCAGGTAGCGGGGATACTGACTGATAGCCGTCATAGATTTGTGGCGGCTGTTCAGTATGCAGCGGTAACATCGCCAGGTCGCACTCTCGGTCACCCCAGTAGCAGGCCGGGTCGAAAATGTACGGGCCATCCGGACCCAGCGCACAGTTGCCGGACCATAAATCGCCGTGCAACAGAGAAGGCTGCGGTTGATGCGAGGCCAGACGCTGCTGAATATGCTCGACGATGGCATCGATATTGCCGAAAGCGATCCCTTTTTCTGCCGCCAGTTCCAGCTGCCAGCCAATCCGTTGTTCAGCAAAAAAAGTTGACCAGCGACGTTGCCAGGTGTTGGGCTGGGGAGTTGTGGAGAGCGCGTTATCGAAATCGAGGCCAAATTGCGGTTGGTCGCTCCATTGATGTAAACGCGCAATTTGCTGACCAAGAATAAATGCGCTATGCGCATCCAGCGGGCGAGGTGGGAGATAATCCATCACCAGAAAACTGTAGTCACGGTCAGCGCCAACTGCCCAAATCTTAGGCACGGTGACGGTTTTACTACGCGACAGTAACTCCAGTTGGTCGGCTTCGGCGGTAAAACCGGGAAGCAGTTCCCTTTCATCACATTTGACGAAAAAGTCACGTCCTGCATAGCGCAAATGCCATGCGGCATGGACTTCTCCGCCAGGCAGTTCATTACGCAGTTCGATTTCGCCTTCACCTAACTGCTCGCTCAAAAGACGACTGATTGCCTGCCACATGATGTCTCTCCCATGTTGTCTGCCAGATCATAAGGTTAGCGCAAGAATGCGGTGTAAAAACACGAGCTAACGCACACCACAGACTGATTATTGCCCAAAAACCATTTATTTTCTGTTGCTATTCCATTCCTCCCAGGTCGTGATGGTGATTTCAGGATCTTTGCCGGTTGCACTTTGGGTAAGCCCCGAAACCAGTTCTCTAATTTCTTCTTCACTTTGGGTACTGATAAGTCCAAAAGTGTTAGTCCCCAGCTCATGGATATTTCCATCATCATCCGTCATGGTGAGCAAAAAACCGTCGCGAGTCAGGTAATTATTCAACTCGTTAATTTCAGTCAATGTATCCTCGTGCAACATGACGGTTATGACATAACGGACAAGATCGCCACTGGCCATAGTTCACCCCTTTGTTATCACATGATTTTTGAGCATAGTCGGAGAAACGCGTTGCCGACAGGTTGGTGGTGATTCCCCCTATGCAGGGGGAATGTTTCAGTTAGCGGGAAAGGTAAGCGTAAATTTTTTGTGTATCGTCATGGGAGCACAGGCGTGTTCCCTGATTGAGTGTGGCTGCACTCCCCGCAGCTACGCCAAAACGGACCATCTCTTCAAGAGAGGCATTTTCTGCCAGTTTCAGTGTCATCGCGCCGACCATGCTGTCACCAGCGCCAACGGTGCTCTGGCTTTTCACCGGTGGTGGCACAACCTGAATGCAGTTTTCACTATCAACGCCCAGCGCCCCTTGTGGACCCAGGGAAACGACAACTCGTTTGGCCTTGCCGCTATTAACGATTTCCTGCGCGGCTTTGCGGACATCGTCTGGCTGGGTGAGTTCGCGATTCACCAGCGCACTGAGTTCTTTTTGGTTAGGCTTAACCAACTCGATGTTACCAATCGCCAGTGCTGCACTTAACGCTTCGCCAGAACTGTCGACGATACAGCGGATCCCTTGGTTTTGCGCAGCGGAAATCAGTTGGGTTAATTTTTCTAGCTTCACACCTGGCGGCAGGCTTCCGCTTATGACCAGGATAGCACCGGATTCAATTTCCAGAACTTGCTCTTCAAGCTGGCGAAACTCATCTTCACTTAATGCCGCGCCTGGCATGACAAAACGATACTGCTCACCGCTTGCTTCCACATGTACGTGTAAATTCTGCCGGGTCCAGTCTTTGGCTTTTACAGTAGCGACGGGGACATTTTCATCTGCCAACAGTGAAACCAGATGTTCGCCGGTCGCACCACCCGCCGGGAAGATCGCTGTGGCACTGCCTCCAAGATGGGCAATGGCGCGGGCGACGTTGATGCCGCCGCCTCCGGGTTCGAATACCGGTGCGGTACAGCGCAGCTTTCCTTCGGGATAAATTTGCGGGGTAATTGTTGCGCTATCGAGAGAGGGCGCAAGTGTCAACGTATAGATACGTACCATCATTTCCTCCTATAGGCTGATTTCAGTCTGGCACCGAATCAGCGGAAAGTGAAGAAATTAACAATATGATTTATTAGAGCTTTATTTAAAATTTTGCAGATAAATATATATAAATAAAAATCTGTTTTCGCCACATGCTTATTCAAAAAATGAAATAAGAATACATTGCTAAGTTATTCGCGCCTTTTTATAATTCGTTACCTTTCCAGGGACGCTAATCTTTGATCCTTAAGAAAGTTTCCGGGACCGCGAAGGTCTCTTTTTTTGTTGTACGGACTCTTGATAAATGAAGCTTTTGAAGACAGTTCCTGCCATCGTTATGTTGGCGGGGGGCATGTTTGCGTCACTGAATGCAGCTGCCGATGATTCCGTTTTTACTGTCATGGACGATCCTGCCAGCGCTAAAAAACCTTTCGAAGGTAATCTGAACGCAGGATATCTTGCACAATCAGGCAATACGAAAAGCTCCTCACTTACGGCTGACACCACCATGACCTGGTATGGACAAACCACTGCCTGGTCGCTGTGGGGGAACGCCAGTAATACTTCTTCTAATGATGAGCGTTCTTCAGAAAAATATGCGGCGGGCGGGCGTAGCCGTTTTAATTTAACTGATTATGACTATTTATTTGGGCAGGCAAGCTGGCTGACAGACCGTTATAACGGCTATCGAGAGCGCGATGTGTTGACCGCGGGTTATGGTCGCCAGTTTTTGAATGGCCCGGTACACAGTTTCCGCTTTGAATTCGGTCCAGGTGTGCGTTACGACAAATATACCGACAATGCCAGTGAAACCCAGCCGCTGGGTTATGCCTCCGGGGCTTATGCATGGCAGTTGACTGACAACGCTAAATTTACGCAGGGTGTTTCCGTCTTTGGCGCGGAAGACACAACGCTGAACTCTGAAAGCGCATTAAATGTTGCTATTAATGAACATTTTGGACTGAAGGTGGCTTACAACGTCACATGGAACTCTGAACCTCCAGAGTCTGCACCGGAACATACCGATCGTCGGACAACCTTATCGCTGGGCTACAGCATGTAACATTATCTGCCGGACCGTAGTATGCGGTCTGGCTGTTTTCGTTTGTCACTGCTCAGCCCCAAATCATTGCTGCCCAACGTAGCAACAACATAGCGCCACAGATTGCCAGTAGCACCACCACCATCTTCCAGTGTTTTTTATCAAAGCGTTTAGTCGGCATACCAGTGTCCTGCATATCTCTTGTGCGTGATAACGGAGTGTAACAAAAGGGACAGGCAACAAGGGATTTTTTGCAATTGCAGCCGTCGGGTGGCGTTGTGCACCCGGTCACTGTTATTGAGTTTAAAGTATATGTATCAACATATACATCGTAAATATTTAGTTATAAATACGCCTGTAGTTCATCTGGACTAAAGCTCAGGCTTTGGCTGATTACATTTATAGTTGCATAATATGTTTCTACCGTTTTATAATGATTATGATGAATGGCTATATGAACAGCTGATATGTTGTCATGATTTTTAGCGGCCAACAGTGTGAATAACTGATGTTGACTAAAAGAATATTTTTTTGCAAAAGTACACAGCGTCGATATATAAGATAGCACGACGTCTTCATTACCCTTGCTCATGGCGATGTATAAAGCAGGGGTTCCATGTGCTGTTGCGCCTTTTAATAAATCCATGATGTTAATTTTACTGAGGTTATATTTAAAGGCGATTCCATAAATTTTTGAGAGGAACCGTGTGACACACAAAGGGTGATTATTTTCCATTGCAGCGAATAATCCTGGTTCACCGTCGTGTATTTTCATTGCTAAAATATCCATTACCAGCTTTTTGTTTAAAAGCTCTTGTGCTATTGGAGTGGTTAATGTATTAAGGAAGATATTGATTATTTCATCGAATCCATACAACATGGAGATATAGAGTCCAGGTGTTTCGTTAGCACTTTTAGTTTGCAGTAATTTAACCAGATTATCTTCATGAATGATATGATTATCTACCAGTGACTGAATTTCTTGCATAAATATTTTTACGTTGTCAGTATGTCCGTTCATCATAGCCAGAAATAAAGCAGGTGTACCAACGCTATTCTGCGCAGTTATTATTTCAATGATTTCTTTTTCAGGGAGTATGGGTAACTGTTTGAATAATGTAATAAGCTGTTGAGTCTGGCCTGTGGCCATTATTAACAACATTGCCGATGGATGTATAGGGGCAAATGGCATTCGTGTCGCAACACCCGCGAAAATTGCCCCTGGAACTCCCTCAGGTAATAGAGGCAGAATAGCAATTGCACAGTTGCGAACATACATATCAGCCCAGGTCTGAGCATCGGGACCTGAACTGATGAACTTATCAAGCGAGAGAAAGCCCCGTGCTGTCCTGTGGGTGCCTCTGACAGCAACGTTGGTATCGTTCGGGTCGTAAACGGACACAACATAATTTAATTGTCCATACGCTGACTGCTTTATTCGTAGCCTTACTGACAAAGTATGATTGTCTATATATAAAATCGCGGACATATGACTGACATTGTTTGCCATCATCCGACAGAAGAAAATATCTAAAGCGAAGCCAAAATCCTTACTCGCGATAACGCGACTCCCTGCAGGAGGATGGCGAAGTAATGCTCTGAACTCCGCGTCCCGGACAATAGGGACATGCTGCTGTATGGATTCAACGGAGGAGTAATGTTTAATCAGGTTGACTTTGCCTTTTCCATTTCCCAATGAATCAAGGGCGTATTGTAATGACAGATGGCGACAAAAAATAGCGTCAGAAGGAGATTGCAAAAAAAATGCACTACCATTGAGATTTACTGTTGGTTGTATAGTTTTTTCTCTATGGATGTTTTTTGACAG
Organism: Escherichia sp. KS167_9B; assembly: GCF_030295215.1. Taxonomy (NCBI): domain Bacteria; kingdom Pseudomonadati; phylum Pseudomonadota; class Gammaproteobacteria; order Enterobacterales; family Enterobacteriaceae; genus Escherichia; species Escherichia sp. KS167_9B. Next base: position 2,156,134 of record NZ_AP025754.1, on the reverse strand, counting down.
CTTCATGCAATGGTTACGTTTTTCGGCAGTTGACTGTTCCTGTTCAATATAATCCAGTATGCTTCGCAAATGGTTAGCTTTAATGGGCGTGGTTTCCAGAAGTAAGGAAATGATTTCTTTTTTATAGTGTAATGTAATGAGTATATTTTCTGCATGGATGGGGGAAGTGGCAAAGTTAATGATAAAAAGGGCAGTGGAATAACAATTTTGTGATATTTTTCGACAGCTTGCGGTAAATTCCTGAGTAACACAGTATGACAGCATCGAACTTAAATCAGAGCTATCAAGTAGGGTGATGAGCTGGCGCGCAAATTGATTAATAGGCTCTGCTGAAGGCGTTGGTATGTCGCTATCGATGTGCACTCTATGAGGAGACTTATAATGAGTTCTGATAATGATATCGTTTTCACTCATAATCTATTCGCCTTATATATGTCTGGAGGTTTTGAGTATGATGATTAATTATTATCGCCAGAACGAAATGTGCACGAAAAATTGCTATAAGAATTGTGTCACTTTTATCATTGCGATATGACCAGTTCGTCATTAATCTCATGATCGTTTAAATACCACCGCCAAATAGCGCAACGAACTTTGCTAGATTCAGTTTATCTGCGTAATTCTGCTCGCAGTAAACCTTTCAGACGCTGCGTGATGTTATCAGTGGTTCTTTAAGCGTTTTGCTGGTGTACTCACTACAAACGAATTGCGAATCGAATCAATGTGAAACGGAAAGGTACAATCTCCCTTTTTTTAGTGTTAACATCGTTCAACCGGGTGGAAGGTGAGAGGTTAATGTCTTTCATTTGTGTACCTGATTGCGAACCAATTTAGCATTTGTTGGCTAGATGGTTTCGCAATGAACTGTTAATAAACAAATTTTTCTTTGTATGTGATCTTTCGTGTGGGTCACCACTGCAAATAAGGATATAAAATGCCTGTTATAACTCTTCCTGATGGCAGCCAACGCCATTACGACCACGCTGTAAGCCCCATGGATGTTGCGCTGGACATTGGTCCAGGTCTGGCGAAAGCCTGTATCGCAGGGCGCGTTAATGGTGAACTGGTTGATGCTTGCGATCTGATTGAAAACGACGCACAACTGTCGATCATTACCGCCAAAGACGAAGAAGGTCTGGAGATCATTCGTCACTCCTGTGCGCACCTGTTAGGGCACGCGATTAAACAACTTTGGCCGCATACCAAAATGGCAATCGGCCCGGTTATTGACAACGGTTTTTATTACGACGTTGATCTTGACCGCACGTTAACCCAGGAAGATGTCGAAGCACTCGAGAAGCGGATGCATGAGCTTGCTGAGAAAAACTACGACGTCATTAAAAAGAAAGTCAGCTGGCACGAAGCGCGTGAAACTTTCGCCAACCGTGGGGAGAGCTACAAAGTCTCCATTCTTGACGAAAACATCGCCCATGATGACAAGCCAGGTCTGTACTTCCATGAAGAATATGTCGACATGTGCCGCGGTCCGCACGTACCGAACATGCGTTTCTGCCATCATTTCAAACTGATGAAAACGGCAGGGGCTTACTGGCGTGGCGACAGCAACAACAAAATGTTGCAACGTATTTACGGTACGGCGTGGGCAGACAAAAAAGCGCTAAACGCTTACCTGCAGCGCCTTGAAGAAGCCGCGAAACGCGACCACCGTAAAATCGGTAAACAGCTCGACCTGTACCATATGCAGGAAGAAGCGCCGGGTATGGTCTTCTGGCACAACGACGGTTGGACCATCTTCCGTGAACTGGAAGTGTTTGTTCGTTCTAAACTGAAAGAGTACCAGTATCAGGAAGTTAAAGGTCCGTTCATGATGGACCGTGTTCTGTGGGAAAAAACCGGTCACTGGGACAACTACAAAGATGCAATGTTCACCACGTCTTCTGAGAACCGTGAATACTGCATTAAGCCGATGAACTGCCCGGGTCACGTACAAATTTTCAACCAGGGGCTGAAGTCTTATCGCGATCTGCCGCTGCGTATGGCCGAGTTTGGTAGCTGCCACCGTAACGAGCCGTCAGGTTCGCTGCATGGCCTGATGCGTGTACGTGGTTTTACCCAGGATGACGCGCATATCTTCTGTACTGAAGAACAAATTCGCGATGAAGTTAACGGATGTATCCGTTTAGTCTATGATATGTACAGCACTTTTGGCTTCGAGAAGATCGTCGTCAAACTCTCCACTCGTCCTGAAAAACGTATTGGCAGCGACGAAATGTGGGATCGTGCTGAGGCGGACCTGGCAGTTGCGCTGGAAGAAAACAACATCCCGTTTGAATATCAACTGGGTGAAGGCGCTTTCTACGGTCCGAAAATTGAATTTACCCTGTATGACTGCCTCGATCGTGCTTGGCAGTGCGGTACAGTACAGCTGGACTTCTCCTTGCCGTCTCGTCTGAGCGCCTCCTATGTGGGTGAAGACAACGAGCGTAAGGTACCGGTAATGATTCACCGCGCAATTCTGGGGTCGATGGAACGTTTCATCGGTATCCTGACCGAAGAATTCGCTGGTTTCTTCCCGACCTGGCTTGCGCCGGTTCAGGTTGTTATCATGAATATTACCGATTCACAGTCTGAATACGTTAACGAATTGACGCAAAAACTATCAAATGCGGGCATTCGTGTTAAAGCAGACTTGAGAAATGAGAAGATTGGCTTTAAAATCCGCGAGCACACTTTGCGTCGCGTCCCATATATGCTGGTCTGTGGTGATAAAGAGGTGGAATCAGGCAAAGTTGCCGTTCGCACCCGCCGTGGTAAAGACCTGGGAAGCATGGACGTAAATGAAGTGATCGAGAAGCTGCAACAAGAGATTCGCAGCCGCAGTCTTAAACAATTGGAGGAATAAGGTATTAAAGGCGGAAAACGAGTTCAAACGGCGCGCCCTAACCGTATCAATGGCGAAATTCGCGCCCAGGAAGTTCGCTTAACAGGTCTGGAAGGCGAGCAGCTTGGTATTGTGAGTCTGAGAGAAGCTCTGGAGAAAGCAGAAGAAGCCGGAGTAGACTTAGTCGAGATCAGCCCTAACGCCGAGCCGCCGGTTTGTCGTATAATGGATTACGGCAAATTCCTCTATGAAAAGAGCAAGTCTTCTAAGGAACAGAAGAAAAAGCAAAAAGTTATCCAGGTTAAGGAAATTAAATTCCGTCCTGGTACAGATGAAGGCGACTATCAGGTAAAACTCCGCAGCCTGATTCGCTTTCTCGAAGAGGGTGATAAAGCCAAAATCACGCTGCGTTTCCGCGGTCGTGAGATGGCGCACCAGCAAATCGGTATGGAAGTGCTTAATCGCGTGAAAGACGATTTGCAAGAACTGGCAGTGGTCGAATCCTTCCCAACGAAGATCGAAGGCCGCCAGATGATCATGGTGCTCGCTCCTAAGAAGAAACAGTAAGGCCTTCAAGTAGCACTGTCTGTGGAGCCTTTGGGCTTCACAGGCATTGTTCGCCTTTGTTTCGTTTATTAACAATGCGAAGTGGAAGTTATTAAAATGCCAAAAATTAAGACCGTACGCGGTGCTGCTAAGCGCTTCAAAAAAACCGGTAAAGGTGGTTTTAAGCACAAGCACGCTAACCTGCGTCACATTCTGACCAAAAAAGCGACCAAACGTAAACGTCACCTGCGTCCGAAAGCCATGGTTTCCAAAGGCGATCTGGGCCTGGTAATCGCGTGCCTGCCGTACGCATAAGCCGTTAACGTTTTTAACTTTTTAATTAGAATATAGATACAGGAGAGCACATATGGCTCGCGTAAAACGTGGTGTAATTGCACGCGCACGTCACAAGAAAATTTTGAAACAAGCTAAAGGCTACTACGGTGCGCGTTCTCGCGTATACCGCGTTGCCTTCCAGGCTGTTATCAAAGCTGGTCAGTATGCTTACCGTGACCGTCGTCAACGTAAGCGTCAGTTCCGTCAACTGTGGATTGCGCGTATCAACGCAGCAGCACGTCAGAACGGTATTTCTTACAGCAAATTCATCAATGGCCTGAAAAAAGCCTCTGTTGAAATCGACCGTAAGATCCTGGCTGATATCGCAGTATTCGACAAAGTAGCGTTCACCGCTCTGGTTGAAAAAGCGAAAGCAGCTCTGGCATAAGCCAGTTGAAAGAGGGAGCTAGTCTCCCTCTTTTCGTTTCAACGCCATCAAAACATTGACTTTTATCGCCGTAGCCTTTTCAATAAAGGTCTTTTGAAAAGTACCAAAAGGTAACGCAAGCAATGAATGCTGCTATTTTCCGCTTCTTTTTTTACTTTAGCACCTGACTCCAGGAGGCTAGCGCGTGAGAAGAGAAACGGAAAACAGCGCCTGAAAGCCTCCCAGTGGAGGCTTTTTTTGTATGCGCGTTTTGAAAAATAAAAAGCCTGTCTCATCAGGCGTAATTGTCGCAGCCAGTCTGGGCACGGCCAGCGCGGAGAAACCGGAGCGTACTTAAGTACGTGAGGATTTCGAGCACTGCCCGGGACCAAAATGGCAAGTAAAATAGCCTGATGGGATAGGCTCTAAGTCCAACGAACCAGTGTCACCACTGACACAATGAGGAAAACCATGTCACATCTCGCAGAACTGGTTGCCAGTGCGAAGGCGGCCATTAGCCAGGCGTCAGATGTTGCCGCGTTAGACAATGTGCGCGTCGAATATTTGGGTAAAAAAGGGCACTTAACCCTTCAGATGACGACCCTGCGTGAGCTGCCGCCAGAAGAACGCCCGGCAGCCGGTGCGGTTATCAACGAAGCGAAAGAGCAGGTTCAGCAGGCGCTGAATGCACGTAAAGCGGAACTGGAAAGCGCAGCGCTGAATGCGCGTCTGGCTGCGGAAACGATTGATGTCTCCCTGCCGGGTCGTCGTATTGAAAACGGCGGTCTGCATCCGGTGACCCGTACCATCGACCGTATCGAAAGTTTCTTCGGTGAGCTTGGCTTTACCGTGGCAACCGGGCCGGAAATCGAAGACGATTATCATAACTTCGATGCTCTGAACATTCCTGGTCACCACCCGGCGCGCGCTGACCACGACACTTTCTGGTTTGACGCTACCCGCCTGCTGCGTACCCAGACCTCTGGCGTACAGATCCGCACCATGAAAGCTCAGCAGCCACCGATTCGTATCATCGCGCCTGGCCGCGTTTATCGTAACGACTACGACCAGACTCACACGCCGATGTTCCATCAGATGGAAGGTCTGATTGTTGATACCAACATCAGCTTTACCAACCTGAAAGGCACGCTGCACGACTTCCTGCGTAACTTCTTTGAGGAAGATTTGCAGATCCGCTTCCGTCCTTCCTACTTCCCGTTTACCGAACCTTCTGCAGAAGTGGACGTCATGGGTAAAAACGGTAAATGGCTGGAAGTACTGGGCTGCGGGATGGTGCATCCGAACGTGCTGCGTAATGTTGGCATCGATCCGGAAGTATACTCTGGTTTCGCCTTCGGGATGGGGATGGAGCGTCTGACCATGTTGCGTTACGGCGTCACCGACCTGCGTTCATTCTTCGAAAACGATCTGCGTTTCCTCAAACAGTTTAAATAAGGCAGGAATAGATTATGAAATTCAGTGAACTGTGGTTACGCGAATGGGTGAACCCGGCGATTGATAGCGATGCGCTGGCAAATCAAATCACCATGGCGGGCCTGGAAGTTGACGGTGTAGAACCGGTTGCCGGTAGCTTCCACGGCGTGGTCGTGGGTGAAGTGGTTGAGTGTGCGCAGCATCCGAACGCTGACAAACTGCGAGTGACAAAAGTGAATGTCGGCGGCGATCGCCTGCTGGACATTGTCTGCGGTGCGCCAAACTGCCGTCAGGGCCTGCGTGTGGCGGTAGCGACCATTGGTGCTGTTCTGCCGGGTGATTTCAAAATTAAAGCGGCAAAACTGCGCGGCGAACCGTCTGAAGGGATGCTGTGCTCCTTTTCTGAGCTGGGAATTTCTGACGATCACAGCGGCATTATCGAACTGCCAGCGGATGCGCCGATTGGCACCGACATCCGCGAATACCTGAAACTCGATGACAACACCATCGAAATCAGCGTGACACCAAACCGTGCCGATTGCTTAGGTATTATCGGCGTGGCGCGTGATGTTGCCGTGCTGAACCAGCTGCCGCTGGTTGAACCGGAAATCGTTCCGGTTGGTGCGACCATCGACGACACGCTGCCGATTGCAGTAGAAGCGCCGGAAGCCTGCCCGCGTTATCTTGGCCGTGTGGTAAAAGGCATTAACGTTAAAGCGCCAACTCCGCTGTGGATGAAAGAAAAACTGCGTCGTTGCGGGATCCGTTCTATCGATGCAGTTGTTGACGTCACCAACTATGTGCTGCTCGAACTGGGCCAGCCGATGCACGCTTTCGATAAAGATCGCATTGAAGGCGGCATTGTGGTGCGGATGGCGAAAGAGGGCGAAACGCTGGTACTGCTCGACGGTACCGAAGCGAAGCTGAACGCTGACACCCTGGTCATCGCCGACCACAACAAGGCGCTGGCGATGGGCGGCATCTTTGGTGGCGAACACTCTGGCGTGAATGACGAAACGCAAAACGTCCTGTTGGAATGCGCTTTCTTCAGCCCGCTGTCTATCACCGGTCGTGCTCGTCGTCATGGCCTGCATACTGATGCGTCTCACCGTTATGAGCGTGGCGTTGATCCGGCACTGCAGCACAAAGCGATGGAACGTGCGACCCGTCTGCTGATCGACATCTGCGGTGGTGAGGCTGGTCCGGTAATTGATATCACCAACGAAGCAACGCTGCCGAAGCGTGCAACCATCACTTTGCGTCGCAGCAAACTGGATCGCCTGATTGGCCATCATATTGCCGATGAGCAGGTCACTGACATTCTGCGTCGTCTCGGCTGCGAAGTGACCGAAGGCAAAGACGAGTGGCAGGCAGTTGCGCCGAGCTGGCGTTTCGACATGGAGATTGAAGAAGATCTGGTCGAAGAAGTCGCGCGTGTTTACGGCTACAACAACATCCCTGATGAGCCGGTGCAGGCAAACCTGATTATGGGTACTCACCGCGAAGCCGATCTGTCGCTCAAGCGCGTGAAAACGCTGCTCAACGACAAAGGCTATCAGGAAGTGATCACCTACAGCTTCGTTGATCCGAAAGTGCAGCAGATGATCCATCCAGGCGTTGAAGCCTTACTGCTGCCAAGCCCTATTTCCGTTGAAATGTCAGCAATGCGTCTTTCCCTGTGGACCGGCCTGCTGGCAACCGTGGTGTACAACCAGAACCGTCAGCAGAACCGTGTGCGCATTTTCGAAAGTGGTCTGCGTTTCGTGCCAGATACTCAGGCACCGTTGGGCATTCGTCAGGATCTGATGTTAGCCGGTGTGATTTGCGGTAACCGTTACGAAGAGCACTGGAACCTGGCAAAAGAGACCGTTGATTTCTATGATTTGAAAGGCGATCTTGAATCCGTTCTCGACCTGACCGGTAAACTGAATGAGGTTGAGTTCCGTGCAGAAGCGAATCCGGCACTGCATCCGGGGCAATCCGCAGCGATTTATCTGAAAGGTGAACGTATTGGTTTTGTTGGGGTTGTTCATCCTGAACTGGAACGTAAACTGGATCTTAACGGTCGCACTCTGGTGTTCGAACTGGAGTGGAACAAGCTCGCAGACCGCGTGGTGCCTCAGGCGCGCGAGATTTCTCGCTTCCCGGCGAACCGTCGTGACATCGCGGTGGTGGTCGCAGAAAACGTTCCCGCAGCGGATATTTTATCCGAATGTAAGAAAGTTGGCGTAAATCAGGTAGTTGGCGTAAACTTATTTGACGTGTACCGCGGTAAGGGTGTTGCGGAGGGGTATAAGAGCCTCGCCATAAGCCTGATCCTGCAAGATACCAGCCGTACACTCGAAGAAGAGGAGATTGCCGCTACCGTCGCCAAATGTGTAGAGGCATTAAAAGAGCGATTCCAGGCATCATTGAGGGATTGAACCTATGGCGCTTACAAAAGCTGAAATGTCAGAATATCTGTTTGATAAGCTTGGGCTTAGCAAGCGGGATGCCAAAGAACTGGTTGAACTGTTTTTCGAAGAGATCCGTCGAGCTCTGGAAAACGGCGAACAGGTGAAACTCTCTGGTTTTGGTAACTTCGATCTGCGTGATAAGAATCAACGCCCGGGACGTAACCCGAAAACGGGCGAGGATATTCCCATTACAGCACGGCGCGTGGTGACCTTCAGACCCGGGCAGAAGTTAAAAAGCCGGGTCGAAAACGCTTCGCCCAAAGACGAGTAATCTGATCTAACTAAAAAGGCCGCTCTGCGGCCTTTTTTCTTTTCACTGTCGAAGAGTCACCGTAAAATCAACGCTATGACACTTCAGCAGAACGGATACCATGCTGACACTTGCCCGCCAACAACAGCGACAAAATATTCGCTGGTTATTATGCCTGTCAGTTTTGATGCTGCTGGCGCTTCTCTTAAGCCTTTGCGCCGGTGAACAATGGATTTCGCCAGGTGACTGGTTTACTCCTCGTGGCGAACTGTTCGTCTGGCAAATTCGCCTGCCACGTACGCTGGCTGTATTGCTGGTTGGTGCGGCGCTGGCTATATCCGGCGCTGTAATGCAGGCATTGTTTGAAAATCCTCTGGCAGAACCTGGACTACTTGGCGTCTCTAACGGCGCAGGCGTAGGGCTTATCGCCGCGGTATTGCTTGGGCAAGGGCAACTCCCAAACTGGGCACTAGGGCTGTGTGCGATTGCTGGCGCGCTTATCATCACTTTAATACTCTTACGTTTTGCCCGTCGTCATCTTTCGACCAGTCGGTTATTGCTGGCTGGTGTTGCATTAGGGATTATCTGTAGCGCACTAATGACGTGGGCTATCTATTTTTCCACCTCTGTTGATTTACGTCAGCTGATGTACTGGATGATGGGCGGTTTTGGCGGCGTAGACTGGCGGCAAAGTTGGCTGATGCTGGCATTGATCCCCGTGTTGTTGTGGATCTGTTGTCAGTCCAGACCGATGAATATGTTAGCACTTGGCGAGATCTCGGCGCGGCAACTGGGTTTACCCCTGTGGTTCTGGCGCAATGTGCTGGTGGCAGCGACCGGCTGGATGGTTGGCGTCAGTGTGGCGTTGGCGGGTGCTATCGGCTTTATTGGTCTGGTGATCCCACATATTCTCCGGTTATGTGGTTTGACCGATCATCGCGTATTACTTCCCGGCTGCGCGCTGGCAGGGGCGAGCGCATTGCTGCTGGCCGATGTTGTAGCGCGCCTGGCATTAGCTGCCGCAGAGCTGCCTATTGGCGTGGTCACCGCAACGTTGGGTGCGCCGGTGTTTATCTGGTTATTGTTAAAAGCAGGACGTTAGCCGCAAAAAGACGGTCTATGATTAAAAGCTAAGATTTTTACTGACCACCCAGGAGAAACGATGCAAGATTCCATTCTGACGACCGTAGTGAAAGATATCGACGGTGAAGTGACCACGCTGGAGAAGTACGCCGGTAATGTGCTGTTGATTGTCAATGTCGCCTCAAAGTGTGGCTTAACGCCGCAATATGAGCAGTTGGAGAATATTCAGAAAGCCTGGGCCGATCGTGGTTTTGTGGTGTTGGGATTCCCGTGCAACCAGTTTCTGGAGCAAGAACCGGGCAGCGATGAAGAGATTAAAACTTACTGCACCACTACCTGGGGGGTGACGTTCCCGATGTTCAGTAAGATTGAGGTTAATGGCGAAGGACGCCATCCGCTGTATCAAAAATTGATTGCCGCAGCGCCGACGGCAGTCGCGCCGGAAGAGAGCGGATTCTATGCCCGTATGGTCAGCAAAGGTCGTGCACCGCTGTACCCTGATGATATTTTATGGAATTTTGAGAAATTTTTAGTTGGCAGGGACGGATTGGTCATCCAGCGTTTTTCCCCGGATATGACGCCGGAAGATCCCATTGTGATGGAAAGCATTAAACTGGCGTTGGCGAAATAATGTCTATTGTGATGCAGCTACAGGATGTTGCGGAATCAACCCGCCTTGGGCCGCTTTCTGGCGAGGTTCGGGCTGGGGAGATCCTACATCTGGTGGGGCCGAATGGCGCGGGTAAGAGTACCTTACTGGCGCGAATGGCCGGAATGACCAGCGGTAAGGGAAGCATTCAGTTCGCGGGGCAACCACTGGAAGCATGGTCCGCAACAAAACTCGCGCTGCATCGCGCCTATCTTTCACAACAACAGACGCCACCGTTTGCAATGCCGGTCTGGCACTACCTGACACTGCATCAGCACGATAAAACGCGTACCGAACTACTGAATGATGTCGCAGGGGCGCTGGCTCTTGATGACAAACTCGGACGTAGCACCAATCAACTTTCCGGCGGCGAATGGCAACGCGTACGTCTTGCTGCGGTGGTGCTGCAAATCACACCACAAGCCAATCCCGCAGGCCAATTACTACTTCTTGATGAGCCTATGAACAGTCTTGATGTTGCGCAACAAAGTGCGTTAGACAAAATTCTGAGCGCGCTGTGTCAGCAAGGACTGGCGATTGTGATGAGCAGTCACGATCTCAACCACACCTTGCGTCATGCGCATCGGGCGTGGTTGCTAAAAGGTGGAAAAATGCTGGCCAGTGGACGCAGAGAAGAGGTGCTCACGCCGCCAAATCTGGCGCAGGCCTATGGGATGAATTTTCGCCGTCTGGATATCGAAGGTCACAGAATGCTGATTTCGACCATCTGATTTCATTAGTATCTTGAAAATCGGGTAATTACGACGCTAAATTAATGCAAGAATAAAAAACAGAGGAACCGTACGGAATGCGTTTCTGCCTTATTTTGATCACAGCACTGTTTCTGGCCGGGTGTAGCCACCATAAAGCACCGCCGCCAAATGCCAGACTTTCTGATTCGATTACCGTTATTGCCGGTTTGAACGACCAGCTACAGAGCTGGCATGGTACGCCGTATCGTTATGGTGGCATGACGCGGCGCGGTGTGGACTGTTCGGGGTTTGTGGTTGTGACGATGCGCGATCGTTTCGATTTGCAGCTGCCCCGTGAAACCAAACAACAAGCCTCTATCGGCACGCAAATTGATAAAGACGAGTTGCTGCCTGGTGACCTGGTCTTTTTCAAAACGGGCTCCGGACAAAATGGTTTGCATGTAGGTATTTACGATACCAACAACCAATTTATCCACGCCTCTACCAGCAAGGGAGTGATGCGTTCCTCACTCGATAATGTCTATTGGCAGAAAAATTTCTGGCAGGCGAGACGAATCTAGTATGTCGAAAAATGGACGGCGATGATACATCTCCGTCCATTTACTCCTGAATACAGTAGTATTTTACAGACAAAAATACCGTATATGGATTATTCGTTTATAATCAGGATAATCTAATAAAAGGACCCCTGAAAAAGTGGTTAACATGGAACAAATGAAAGTTACTCCTTCTGTAATTGTTATGTCTTATGGCCTCATCCCTTTTAGCCGGATACTGAAAAACATCCTTCGAGAGGGACGGTTACCATGAAGATTTTTTTGGAGAATCTTTATCATTCTGATTGCTATTTCCTGCCGATAAGAGATAACCAGCAAGACCTTGTCGGCGTTGAGTTAATTACCCATTTCTCCAGTGAAGATGGTACGGTTCGTATACCGACGAGTCGGGTTATAGCGCAACTTACCGAGGAGCAACATTGGCAATTATTTTCTGAGCAGTTGGAATTGCTAAAATCATGCCAACACTTTTTTATTCAACATAAACTCTTTGCCTGTCTTAATTTAACCCCACAAGTGGCTACTTTATTATTAGACAGGGATAATTACGCGGGCGAACTATTAAAATATCCGTTTATTGAACTGTTGATTAATGAGAATTACCCGCATCTCGATGAAGGAAAAGATAATCGCGATCTTTTGTCCTTATCGCAAATGTATCCCCTTGTGTTAGGTAATTTGGGCGCAGGCAATAGCACAATGAAAGCGGTTTTTGATGGTCTTTTCACCCGCGTCATGCTGGATAAAAGTTTTATTCAGCAACAAATCACGCATCGCTCCTTCGAACCGTTTATTCGTGCGATCCAGGCGCAAATTTCCCCATGTTGCAATTGCATCATCGCGGGGGGCATTGATACGCCAGAAATAATGGCACAGATTATCCCCTTTGATTTCCATGCTCTCCAGGGATGCCTGTGGCCTGCCGTTCCTGTAAATCAGATAACGACGTTGGTTCAGCGATAACCCTCCTGTTTGCTGGTGTTTAAGACGAGAGTAACCGTCTACACTATCAAACAGGAGGATCTATGACCCTGTCTTTTATTACCCGTTGGCGCGATGAATTGCCAGCAACCTATACAACACTTTCCCCTACGCCTTTAAATAATGCCCGGCTGATTTGGCATAATGCCGAACTGGCTAACACGCTGGGTATTCCATCGTCACTGTTTAAAAATGGCGCAGGTGTCTGGGGGGGCGAAACCCTACTGCCTGGTATGTCACCACTGGCGCAGGTTTACAGTGGTCATCAGTTCGGCGTCTGGGCGGGCCAACTGGGTGATGGGCGCGGCATTTTACTCGGCGAACAACGGCTTGCTGATGGCACTACAATGGACTGGCATCTGAAAGGTGCTGGCCTGACGCCTTATTCGCGAATGGGTGATGGACGGGCGGTTTTACGTTCGACGATACGAGAAAGTCTCGCCAGTGAGGCGATGCATTATCTGGGTATTCCGACGACCCGCGCGTTAAGTATCGTCACCAGCGATTCGCCAGTGTATCGGGAAACGGTGGAGCCAGGCGCGATGCTGATGCGTGTGGCACCAAGTCATCTGCGCTTTGGTCATTTCGAACATTTTTACTATCGCCGCGAGCCGGAAAAGGTTCGTCAGTTAGCTGAATTTGCTATTCGTCATTACTGGTCACATCTTGCAGATGATGAGGACAAATACCGTCTCTGGTTTACCGATGTTGTCGCACGTACCGCATCGTTAATTGCCCAATGGCAGACGGTCGGCTTTGCTCATGGGGTGATGAATACCGACAACATGTCGCTGCTGGGGCTGACGCTTGATTACGGGCCGTTTGGTTTTCTTGATGATTACGAACCCGGTTTTATTTGTAATCACTCGGATCACCAGGGGCGTTATAGCTTTGATAATCAACCTGCCGTCGCGTTGTGGAATTTACAGCGTCTGGCGCAGACATTGTCACCATTTGTTACCGTAGATGCCCTGAATGAGGCCCTGGACAGCTATCAGCAGGTTTTGTTGACGCATTATGGACAACGGATGCGGCAGAAACTGGGCTTCATGACGGAGCAAAAAGAGGATAACGCGCTACTGAATGAATTATTCAGTCTGATGGCGCGAGAGCGCAGCGATTATACCCGAACATTCCGCATGCTGAGTCTGACCGAGCAGTACAGCGCGGCGTCACCGCTACGTGATGAGTTTATCGATCGTGCGGCATTTGATGACTGGTTTGCACGTTATCGGGTACGTTTGCAACAAGACGAGGTTACCGATAGTGAGCGTCAGCAGCTGATGCAAAGCGTAAATCCTTCGCTGGTGTTGCGCAACTGGTTGGCGCAACGGGCGATTGAAGCGGCAGAAAAGGGTGATATGACGGAATTGCACCGCCTGCATGAGGCGTTGCGAAATCCTTTCAGCGACAGGGATGATGACTATGTCAGTCGTCCACCTGACTGGGGTAAACGGCTTCAAGTCAGCTGCTCGAGTTAAAGGCTACTTGGTCAACAGCAGCTTGCCAGCCTGAGTTTTACGAAGCAGATATTCTTGCCCGTCATGATCGATAATCAGTTTGCCATCCGGACCTAACAGTGTCTGGCTGGTAATTCGCCGAATGGGCTGCGGGGAGGCGGTCTTGTGATTGGCATCCGTTTCAGGCGTGAGTTTTCTGCTATCCGTATAACGCATAAAAATTAATAATAATTGATATAACAATGATTCTTATTATCAATATTCTGGCGGACCAGAGCAAGCAGTAATTTGTTGAGAAGACAACAAGTTGCGCAGAAATGCCCATTCCGTCAGGAATGGGCACGCATTCAGAAGCGGGTATCAACCGCAGAGGCGAGTTTTTCGACCAGGCGTTCGGTATCTTCCCAGCCCAGACACGGGTCGGTAATCGATTGACCGTAAGTGAGCGGCTGACCGCCGACGATTTTTTGCGTTCCTTCGCGCAGGAAACTTTCCGCCATAATTCCAGCAATCGCCGTAGAGCCATTGCGGATTTGCTGACAAATATCCTCACAAACTTCTAACTGGCGACGGTGCTGCTTCTGGCAGTTACCGTGGCTGAAATCCACCACCAGATGTTCAGGTAAATCAAACTCGTGCAACGTATCGCAGGCAGCGGCGATATCATCCGCATGGTAATTCGGCTTTTTGCCGCCACGCATAATAATGTGGCCATACGGATTGCCGCTGGTCTGATAGATGGTCATTTGACCGTTTTTGTCAGGCGAGAGGAACATATGGCTGGCGCGGGCAGCGCGGATAGCATCCACGGCAATTCGCGTGTTGCCATCGGTACCATTTTTAAAACCTACCGGACAAGAGAGTGCCGAAGCCATTTCACGGTGGATCTGGCTTTCGGTAGTACGTGCGCCAATCGCGCCCCAACTGATTAAATCAGCAATAAACTGACCGGTCACCATATCGAGGAACTCAGTCGCGGTAGGGACGCCCAGCTCATTGACCTGTAAAAGTAATTTGCGCGCCAGCTCCAGACCGTGATTTACCCGGTAGCTGCCGTTTAAATCCGGATCGGAGATTAGCCCTTTCCAGCCGACAACAGTTCGTGGTTTTTCAAAATAGGTGCGCATTACGATTTCCAGCCGTGACTGGTACTGGTTGCGCAGCGACTGCAGACGGGTGGCGTACTCCATTGCAGCGGTGAGATCGTGGATCGAGCAGGGGCCAATAATGACCAACAGTCGCTTATCTTCACCATTCAGTATTTTTTCAATTCTGCGGCGGGAGTCGGTGACATGGGTGGCGACGCCAGGCGTTACGGGATACCGTAGCGCGAGTTCGGCGGGCGTTACCAGGCTCTCAATACGCGCAGTACGGAGTTCGTCAGTTCTGTTCATTACAAGTCTCAGAAATTTGTTGCTTCTACGGCAGGACTACCGGGAAGTGATGCGCATCACGATAAACCAATCGCAGCTGATTTCAAGTGCGAGGTGTGTCACACCTCGCCGGGTGGTTAGCATGATAACAAAAAAACAAGCTAATGCACTAGTTCTCTAGTACATTCGACGACTAAGGCCCATGATATCAAGGATCTTGGTGGCAATCTCTTCTACCGAATAATTGGTACTGTTAATCCACGGGATCTGATTTTTACGGTACAACGCTTCCACTTCCGCGACTTCCATCCTGCACTGACGAAGCGAGGCATAGCGACTGTTCTCCCGACGTTCCTCGCGAATCGCCGCCAGACGTTCCGGGTCGATAGTCAGGCCGAACAATTTATGCTGAAGCGGTTTGAGCGACGCGGGTAGCACCAGATTATCCATATCGTCGGCAATAAAGGGGTAGTTTGCCGCGCGGATACCAAACTGCATTGCCAGATACAAACTGGTGGGGGTTTTACCACAGCGAGAAACGCCGAGCAGGATCACCTGTGCCTGGTCCAGATTGCGTAATGAAATGCCGTCATCATGGGCGAGGGTGTAATCAATCGCCGCAATACGTGCATCATATTTATTGAGATTATTAGGGTTAAGGCCGTGGGTACGATGAGCAATCGGCGTTGGGTCCAGTTTCATCTCTTGTTGTAGCGGGGCAACCAGCGCCTGAACGATATCCTGGCAAAAGCCTTCACTTTGCAAGATGATGGCGCGAATCTCCGGCAACACGATGGAGTAGAATACCAGTGGGCGCACACCTGTCTGGTGATAAATTGCGTCAATCTGATCCTTCACTGCCCGTGCACGGCTCTCATTTTCGACAAACGGCAGCGTAATGCTGCTGATAGTGACGGGAAATTGTGACATTACTGCGTGTCCTAATACCTCCGCAGTTATTGCCGTACCATCAGAAATATAAAAAACGTGGCGATCAACAGCATTATCCATTTTGTTCTTCCCGTAATGCAGACATAATTCTATGAAAGCATAAATTAAAAACGCACAGAAGCGTAGAACGTTATGTCTGGTTTATAAAATGAACCTTCAATTTTATTTTTTATGAAAACAGCATTTCATTTTTACGGTTTCGTTTATACCGATGGTTTATGTGGAAATTGTCGAAGAGAGCAGATTTGCGCAACGCTGGGATCAGTCTTAAAAAGTAAAAAAATATATTTGCTTGAACGATTCACCGTTTTTTTCATCCGGTTAAATATGCAAAGATAAATGCGCAGAAATGTGTTTCTCAAACCGTTCATTTATCACAAAAGGATTGTTCGATGTCCAACAATGGCTCGTCACCGCTGGTGCTTTGGTATAACCAACTCGGCATGAATGATGTAGACAGGGTTGGGGGCAAAAATGCCTCCCTGGGTGAAATGATTACTAACCTTTCCGGAATGGGTGTTTCCGTTCCGAATGGTTTCGCCACAACCGCCGACGCGTTTAACCAGTTTCTGGACCAAAGCGGCGTAAACCAGCGCATTTATGAACTGCTGGATAAAACGGATATTGACGATGTTACCCAGCTTGCGAAAGCGGGCGCGCAAATCCGCCAGTGGATTATCGACACTCCCTTCCAGCCTGAGCTGGAAAACGCCATCCGCGAAGCCTATGCGCAGCTTTCCGCCGATGACGAAAACGCCTCTTTTGCGGTGCGTTCCTCCGCTACTGCAGAAGATATGCCGGACGCTTCCTTTGCCGGTCAGCAGGAAACTTTCCTCAACGTTCAGGGTTTTGACGCCGTTCTCGTGGCAGTGAAACATGTATTTGCTTCTCTGTTTAACGATCGCGCCATCTCTTATCGTGTGCACCAGGGTTACGATCACCGTGGCGTGGCGCTCTCCGCCGGTGTTCAGCGGATGGTGCGCTCCGACCTCGCATCTTCTGGCGTGATGTTCTCCATTGATACCGAATCCGGCTTTGACCAGGTGGTGTTTATCACTTCCGCATGGGGCCTTGGTGAAATGGTCGTGCAGGGTGCGGTTAACCCGGATGAGTTTTACGTGCACAAACCGACACTGGCGGCGAATCGCCCGGCTATCGTGCGCCGCACCATGGGGTCAAAAAAAATCCGCATGGTTTACGCGCCGACCCAGGAGCACGGCAAGCAGGTTAAAATCGAAGACGTACCGCAGGAACAGCGTGACATCTTCTCGCTGACCAACGAAGAAGTGCAGGAACTGGCAAAACAGGCCGTACAAATTGAGAAACACTACGGTCGCCCGATGGATATTGAGTGGGCGAAAGATGGCCACACCGGTAAATTGTTTATCGTGCAGGCGCGTCCAGAAACTGTGCGTTCTCGCGGTCAGGTCATGGAGCGTTATACGTTGCATTCACAGGGTAAGATTATCGCCGAAGGCCGTGCTATCGGTCATCGCATCGGCGCGGGTCCGGTGAAAGTCATCCATGACATCAGCGAAATGAACCGCATCGAACCTGGCGACGTGCTGGTTACTGACATGACCGACCCGGATTGGGAACCGATCATGAAGAAAGCATCGGCTATCGTCACTAACCGTGGCGGACGTACCTGTCACGCGGCGATCATCGCTCGTGAACTGGGCATTCCGGCGGTAGTGGGCTGTGGTGATGCAACAGAACGGATGAAAGACGGTGAGAACGTCACTGTTTCTTGTGCAGAGGGTGATACCGGTTACGTCTATGCTGAGTTGCTGGAATTTAGCGTGAAAAGCTCCAGCGTGGAAACGATGCCGGATCTGCCGTTGAAAGTGATGATGAACGTCGGTAACCCGGACCGTGCTTTCGATTTCGCCTGCCTGCCGAACGAAGGCGTGGGCCTTGCGCGTCTGGAATTTATCATCAACCGTATGATTGGCGTCCACCCACGCGCACTGCTTGAGTTTGACGATCAGGAACCGCAGTTGCAAAACGAAATCCGCGAGATGATGAAAGGTTTTGATTCTCCGCGTGAGTTTTACGTTGGTCGTCTGACTGAAGGGATCGCGACGTTGGGTGCTGCGTTTTATCCGAAGCGTGTCATTGTCCGTCTCTCTGATTTTAAATCGAACGAATACGCCAACCTGGTCGGTGGTGAACGTTACGAGCCAGATGAAGAGAACCCAATGCTCGGCTTCCGTGGCGCGGGACGTTATGTTTCCGACAGCTTCCGCGACTGCTTCGCACTGGAGTGTGAAGCGGTGAAACGTGTGCGCAACGACATGGGACTGACCAACGTTGAGATCATGATCCCGTTCGTGCGTACCGTAGATCAGGCGAAAGCGGTGGTTGAAGAACTGGCGCGCCAGGGGCTGAAACGTGGTGAAAACGGGCTGAAGATCATCATGATGTGTGAAATTCCGTCCAACGCCTTACTGGCAGAGCAGTTCCTCGAATATTTCGACGGCTTCTCAATTGGCTCAAACGATATGACGCAGCTTGCGCTTGGTCTGGACCGAGACTCTGGCGTGGTGTCTGAACTGTTCGATGAGCGCAACGATGCAGTGAAAGCACTGCTGTCGATGGCGATTCGTGCCGCGAAGAAGCAGGGCAAATATGTCGGGATTTGCGGTCAGGGTCCGTCCGACCATGAAGACTTTGCCGCCTGGCTGATGGAAGAGGGGATCGATAGCTTGTCCCTGAATCCGGACACTGTGGTACAAACCTGGTTAAGCCTGGCTGAACTGAAGAAATAAAATAAATCCCCGGCGGCGTTTTGTCGCCGGGTTTACGTGATCCCCGAGTATGAAACTTATTCAACCTCTTTGCAGATATCCTGAGTTAATCGCCGCATAATATCTTTCCTTAACAAAAACTTTTGTATTTTACCTGATGCAGTACGCGGTAATTTCTCTGTTACCACAATATGTTCAGGATATTTATATTTTGCTACCCGTTTACGGCTAAAAAAAGCCACTATGTCTTCCAGCGATATTGAATGATGTGGCGCTTTAAGCACGACATAAGCGCATGAACGTTCACCTAAGCGTTCATCGGGCATTGCCACAACACAAGCATCATGAATTTTAGGATGCTGTAATAAAATATCTTCCACTTCACGACTGCTAATATTTTCCCCGCCGCGGACAATAATATCTTTCTTGCGCCCGGTTATTTTTATATAGCCAGCTTCATCCATTCGGCAGAGATCGCCGCTGTAATACCAGCCTTCTTCATCCAGCGCACGGGCGGTTAATTCAGGTTCATCAAAATAACCCATAAACACATTGGGACCACGCGAAGCCTCTTCACCTACACAACCAGGCGGTAAGGTCTTGCGTGCATCATCGACCACTTTAATCTCTACGCCTGCGGCAGCGTAACCATCGGTGTTCATAAAGCGCGACAAAGGATCGTCGAGATTTACCACCGCATGCGGCGAACTTTCTGTGGAACCATAAACACTTAATAATTTAATGCCGCGTTGTTGGCATTCACGCGCCACCTTTTTGGGGATCGTGGTGCCGCCGCAAAGAAAGAAGCGCAGCGCTGAAAGGTCTGCGGGCTGTTTCTCCAGTAAATTCAAAAGGTCATAGACAAACGGTGTTGCGCCGAGCATACAGGTGCAACGCTGCTGCTCAAGCAGCGCGAGACACGCATCAGGAGTGAAAATATCTAACAACACGCTGCGAGCACCAATCAAAAAAGGTGCTGTTACGCCATGCAGAAAGCCCGTTGCGTGACCAAGTGGCGCAGGCATCATAAAGACATCCTGCCAGGTCAGATTCAGCCGCGCGCAATAAGCCCGCTCACTGGCGAGAATATTGTTATGCGTTAGCATCACGCCCTTTGGCAGACCCTCGGTTCCGGAGGTAAATAGCACAGCGGCTAATTCATCGCCGTGGGTCGTTATCGCCGTAGTCAGTGGGGTATTGTCGGCGAGAATCTGACTTAATGAGAGGGAAGAGGTGGCGGGAGCCAGTTTGTCCACGCCGACAATTTGTTGTAGTTGTGGAAGCTGATTTTGCAGCGGCAGGATTAAATCTACCGGACGCGTTTGTTTAAACAACGTCGGTGCAAAGAACATTTTTGCCTGACACTTATTGAGTACCCACACCAGTTCTGCTTCCCGCCAGGAAGGTAACAGCGGCACGGAAACCGCACCGGTTTTCAGGCAGGCAAGATAGATAACGGTAAATTCACACCAGCCTGGCAGTTGAAATGCGATGCGATCGCCTGATTCAATACCCTTCGCCAGCATCCAGTTTGCCAGACAGCTCGCGGCATGATCGAGCGCGCTATAGGTGTACGATGCACCATGATTATCGACCACGGCAATTTTATCTGGCATCGAACGAGCGGTCTGCTGCCAGTAATCGGCCAGCGAAGCATCGCCCCATAATCCTTGCTGACGATACGCCGCACGACGTTGTTCGTTGAACGTTAATGTCACTTTCATTTTGGACTCTCGAAACAGAACATCAGGCCCGAGATGCGGGCCTGTGGGATGCATGATTAGCCGTAGCGAAAATCAATACCGAAGGTGCCTGCGGGATATTGCCACTGTTCGAGAATAGTGTTGCCGCACAGCACCCGACAGGTGCCGCACTCCAGACAACCGGCGGAATCGAAATGAATGTTTCCAGCGTCATCCTGCTTATAAAGTCCGGCAGGGCAAGCTTTCATTAATTTACGGAATTCATTGATATCGGGATTTGCCGCCAAAATGATATGCGGGTGGCCCTCATCAACATGGAATTTATTGACGCCTAATTTGATGTCGACGTTAACCGTAGCGTTCTGGCTCATAGCGCGGTTGCTCCTTTAATGCCATCTTTCAGCAAGTTGATCAGCCCAATTTTCTTCGCGTGTCCCATGATCATTTTGCGTACCGGCTGGTTTGGTTTGCCGTCGATGGTGAACATATCGTTCATGATGTCGGCGACCATTCGTGGGTATTGGCTAAACAGGCGCGGGTTTTCCATCAGCGCCGGGATCTTGCGGAAATGCTGCATATCGCGCATAACACAACTTTGTTCCAGCTCACGTTTGTATTGCGCCAGGCTGCTGGCGGAGAAGTCAGCGCGTTCTTTAGCGGCAATCACTGTTGTGGCGGCAGCCTGGGCCGATGCGATGGCTAAATCCATTCCGCGAACCGTAAAGCCCAGATTGAGGCAGAAACCTGCGGCATCACCGACGATCATCACGCCCTCATTAACCAGCTGCGGCACCATCGCCAGACCGCCTTCCGGCACCATGTGCGCGGAATATTCAAGCAGTTTGCCGCCGCTAATCAGCGGGCGAATGGCGGGGTGTTGTTTAAAATCTTCCAACATTTGCGGCACACTTTTTTGCGCATGAGCGATATCACCCAATCCACAAACCAGCCCCAACGATACGGAATCCTTGTTGGTATAGAGGAATCCGCCGCCCATCAAGCCGTCAGAAGGGGAACCGGCAAACAGCCAGGCGGCACCTTCCTCGCCCGTAACATTAAAGCGATCGTTGATCTGTTCTGGTGTGAGGCCAATAACCTCTTTAACACCAACAGCGTAATGATGCGGATCGGAAGCGGGAACCATTCCCAGCGAGCGGCCAAGCATCGAGTTAACGCCATCAGCCAGAATCACCACATTCGCTTCAAGAACATCATCCCCGGCCTGAACGCCAGTGATCTTATTTCCTTCACGAACCAGCGCATCGACACGAACGCCCGGGATAAACTGCGCGCCAGCCTGTTCGGCTTGTTCCATCAACCACGGGTCCAGACGATTACGCAATACAGTATAAGACGCGTGTTGCGGAACATCTGGTTGCTCGCGGTGAAAATCGAGGGTAACGGCACTCTCTTCGGTTAAGAAGGAGATTTTCTCGCGTGTGACCTTGCGTTCTACCGGCGCTGATGCTGCAAAGCCTGGAATAATCGCTTCAAGTGTGTGGGCATAAAGACGCCCGCCGGTCATGTTTTTACATCCGGCACTGTCGCCGCGTTCTATCACCAGGACATCCAGCCCGGCTCGCGCCATGACCAGTGCGGCAACGCTACCGGCAACGCCCGCACCGACCACAATGGCATCAAATTTGTCATCCGACATGCGTTATGCTCCCTTCCCGCTGCATTTACAGCGGGAGATGTGGTTGAAAGGGGAATTAGCGGCTCAACTGGCTAATCAGGGCAGGGACGACTTTGTAAATATCGCCCACCAGACCGTAGTCGGCATAGTTGAAGATTGGCGCATTTTTATCTTTATTGATGGCGACAATCACTTTTGCGCCGTTGCCGCCAACCATATGCTGGATCTGCCCGGAGATCCCCAGCGTCAGGTAGAGATCGGATTTCAGCAACACGCCGGAGACACCGATATAACGTTCACGCTCCATCCAGTTCTCGCCTTCGGCAATTGGACGTGAACAGCCGACTTCAGCATTCAGCACCGCCGCCAGTTCGTGGACCATTTTCAGGTCATCCTGCGCCGCCAGACCACGACCGACGCCAACCACACGTTTTGCTTTGCTCAGGTCCACGCTGCTTGCCGCTTTCGCACGGCGTTCGCGACAGAGAATTTCATGACGCGGGGCAACATAAGGTACCGTTTCTGTCGGGCACTGATGAGAGATATCACTGGTGCACGGTTCCTGAACACCGGGTGCAAGGGTAATAATCGCCAGCGGGCTGTTGATCTTTTCCTGAGCAAACGCTAACCCGCCATACATCCGGTGTTCGGCGCAAATGTGACCATCGACAATATCCACCGCCGTGGCATCGTTCACCAGCGCCGCATTCAGTTGCACACTTAACCGTGCTGCCAGAGCTTTACCACGTTTCGTCGCGGCCAACAGCAACATAGCGGGGTGTTTATCTTTCAGCAGGGCAGCAATGCTTTCGGCGTAATTTTCAGTACGTTGCAGCGCGTCGTTTTGCTCAAGAACATAAATACATTTTGGCCCATAAGGCATAACTGCCTGCGCCTGGTCGGTATTTTGTACAATGGCATACACCTGTTGGCCCCATTGCTGAGCGCCGCCAAACAGTTCAGCATAACGTTCAGGATTATCGCTAAAGACCCAGACGCTGTTTAATTGACTCATCCTTTCTTCTCCGTAGGCTTCAGTTCAGGGCTTTCTTCAGATGTTCCGCCAGCTCGGCAATGGCCTCCGGCGAATCGTTATCGAGAATGATGTGCTTACGTTCTGTTTGCGGCGGTACGCGAATGCCGGTCAGTTCAGCAAGTGGTGTGCTCTGGCTCCAGCCAATATCACTTGCCTGCCACTGATTTACCGGTTTTTTACCCGCGCCGAGAATGGCTTTCATCGAAGGAATGCGTGGCATGTTAATATCGGAGGTGACGCAGAGCACGGCTGGAACAGAGAGCTCAATAACTTCAACATCATCTTCAAGCGTGCGTTCAATCACCAGTGTATTGCCCTGACGCTGAATAGCACTCACTGCATTAATCACCGGAAGTTGCAGAATTTCTCCGACCAGCAAGCCAACCTGCTGGGCATAAAGGTCGCCGGAACCTTCACCAAAGATCAGTAAATCGAAGCCGATCTTTTCAACTGCTGCCGCCAGCGCCTTTGCGGTATCGAGAGGCAGTGCATGTTCAAGTTGCGCATCCTGCACCAAATACAGGCTATGCGGCCCGCGGGATAGCACGTCTTTGCGCACTTTCGAGTTCTGCAACAATGAGCCGCCAATGGTCAGCGCGGCTATCTCATCGTCATCTGTTGCAATCTGGCTTGCAGCTTCAATGGCATTGAGATCGAACTGGCTGATTTTGGCGTCGGCATTGTCGAAATTCAGGGTATATTCTGGAGTGACAACAATGTCCTGTTCTTCAGGCACCAGCTTAAAGCAGGTTATTATTTTCATGATTTCTCCTGTGAGTCGCATACGGAACCATCTCCGATGGAAGGTAAAAATGGCCTGAAAATAGTGTGCGATAGCGGTGCGGGGTTTTCGACGGAGCAAGCTGTTTTCCTTGCCAACAATCTTGCAAAAAAAATGCGATCGCTAAAACAAAAGTGCAATTTGCGGCAAAGTTGTTATTCCATGACCGTACAATCTTGCATTCAGTGTAAATAATCTTGTTTAGCTCTCGCTAAACGCGGTTGTATAACCGCAATACACGCCGTATTTTATCCGGCATATATTGTTTTTGCTTGCTCATGGAATAGGGAGGTTGTCATGTATCAACGCTGTTTTGATAACGCCAGCGAAACGCTGTTTGTCGCCGGTAAAACGCCACGGCTTTCACGTTTTGCATTTAGCGATGATCCAAAATGGGAGTCCGGACATCACGTTCATGACAATGAAACCGAGCTGATTTACGTCAAGAAAGGGGTAGCAAGGTTTACCATCGATTCTTCGTTATATGTCGCGCATGCCGATGACATTGTGGTGATAGAACGTGGCAGGTTGCATGCGGTGGCCTCTGACGTTAACGATCCAGCAACGACGTGTACCTGTGCGCTGTACGGCTTTCAGTTTCAGGGGACTGAGGAAAATCAGCTACTGCAACCGCATTCTTGCCCGGTCATTGCCGCAGGGCAGGGAAAAGAAATCATTAAAGCCTTATTTAATGAGCTAAGTGTGATTTTGCCGCAAAGTAAAAATAGCCAAACATCTTCGTTATGGGACGCATTTGCCTATACGTTAGCAATTCTTTACTACGAAAACTTTAAAAATGCTTATCGTTCGGAGCAGGGATATATTAAAAAAGATGTTCTGATAAAAGATATTCTTTTCTATCTGAATAATAATTATCGCGAAAAAATCACTTTAGAGCAGTTATCGAAAAAATTTCGTGCCAGCGTCAGTTATATTTGCCATGAATTTACCAAAGAGTATCGTATTTCCCCTATTAACTATGTTATTCAACGGCGTATGACGGAAGCGAAATGGTCACTCACCAATACTGAATTATCACAGGCAGAGATCTCCTGGCGTGTGGGTTATGAAAATGTCGATCACTTTGCCAAACTGTTTTTGCGCCATGTCGGCTGTTCGCCCAGCGATTACCGCAGGCAATTTAAAAACTGTTTTGCGGAACAAGAAATCTTATCTGAATTTCCTCAACCGGTAAGTCTTGCCGGATAAATCTGGCGGCGCAGTTTGTTAAGAAGCTGCGCCGCCTGCAGATTATTTGTTCTGATAATCTTTCAGGATCTGCCGACCCGCTACGTAAATCATAATTTCGTCTGTACCGCCGCCGATACGTTCACAACGGACATCACGCCAGAAGCGAGAGACGCGCGCCTCATCGGTATAGCCCAGACCGCCCATGATTTGAATCGCATCATCAATAACTTCCATTGCGGTACGTGCGCAGTACAGTTTTGCCAGCGCCGCGCTGGTGCGCAGTGACTGATGCTGATCGGCTTGCCATGCCACTTTCAACACCATGTTGCGCATGTTGTCGATCTTAATCGCCATCAGCGCCAGTTTTTCCTGGATCATCTGGTTATGACCAATGGGTTTACCAAAAGCGATACGTTGGTTGGCATAGCGGGCGGCATCTTCGAATGCGCATTCGGCAAAGCCGGTGCTGCGCGCGGCGTTGATCAGGCGCTCCATCTCAAAGTTGTACATCACATTGAGGAAACCCATTCCTTCTTCGCCCACCATGTCGCTCTCTTCAACCTCTACGTTGTCGAGATAGACTTCGCAGGTGCTGAGCATATGCCAGCCGATTTTATGCAGCGGGTTAATCTTAATGCCGGGCTTACTGGAGTCGACCCACCACAGGGTGAAGGCTTTTTTGGGATCTTTCGGTTCTGGATCGCGCGCCAGCACCAGCATATATGGGTACTCTTTCGCGCCGGTAATAAAGGTTTTCTGGCCGTTGATGTAAACCTTGCCATTTTTACGCGTGTAAGTGGTAGTGGCACTGTTATTGTCTGAGCCTGCGCCTGGTTCCGTCAACGCCAGGGCATAGGCGGGATCACCCGTTTCCAGGGTGCTCTCTGCCGTTTTACGTAGCTGCTCAGCAGAACCGAAACGGCGCATGCTGTGAATACATTGACCGTTGGTAATCAAAAATGCCGGAGCACCGCATTTTGACACTTCCATCAGCGCCAACATCTGGGTGACGTAATCCGCAGGGATGCCACCAAATTCTTCCGGCACGCCAAGCATAGAAATGCCGTTATCCGCCAGTGCCCGCATAAACTCACGCGGGTATGTCCCGTTTTGATCGCAGGTGCGGAAATACTCTTCCGGGAAGTTGGTCGTAATCAATTCGCGAATACTGGCCAGCAGCAGTTCTTGTTCTTCAGTTAAAGAAAAATCCATCATTATACTCCTGTTAATGAGCCGCTTCAGGCAGGACAAAACCCATCGCCGCATCGATAAATAATCTTTCGTCCATCAGTTTGAGTTCTGGCGAAATCACTGGGGTGAAATCCATTTTGTCGAGAATATCTTTTTGTAAATCGACGCCAGGAGCGATTTCGATTAAATGCAGGCCGTCTTCTTTTAGCGTGAATACGGCGCGCTCAGTGATATAACGAACATCCAGTCCTCGCTCGAGAGCGATTTTTCCGCTGAAAGTAATTTCCGGTAGTTCCCGAATAAATTTCTTCACCCGTCCTTCCTGGACGATATTTAATTTTCCGTCGGTAATTTCTGTTTTTAAACTGCCCGCAGTTAATGTGCTGCAGAAAACGATTTTCTTCGAAGTGGCACTGATATCAATAAATCCACCGGTGCCCATGATTTTACCATTGAATTTATGCACGCCGACGTTACCGTGCTGGTCGACTTCAGCAAAACTCAAATAACAAACATCCAGACCACCACCGTGATAAAAATCAAACTGGGACGTCATATCCAGAATGGCACGGGTATTCACGTTCGCGCCAAAGGCGATCCCCTGTGAAGTAATACCGCCAATTGGGCCTGTTTCTACCGTCAGAATAAAGTCATCAGCACAACCTTCTTCCCGGGCGACCAGGCCAATGCCGTCGGCAATACCGACGCCGACATTCCCCACCGCGCCTTTGCGCATTTCGAATAATGCGCGCCGCGCAACTAATTTACGTTGGTTTAGGGGTAGGCTAAGTTTGGTGCTGTCATCAAGGGTGAAGTCACCAGAAATAAAGCGGTTAACCGGCGCACCGCCATACAGTTGGGTTTGATCCGGATCGACTACCACAATATCCACCAGATAACCCGGAATACGGACAGATTTAGGATGCAGCGTGGCTTTCTTAACCATCTTCTGCACCTGCATCATCACAATACCGCCGTTATTGTGCACCGCCTGAGCAATAACCAATGCGTCGAGATACATCACCTCATCTTCAAAAGTGGCGTAGCCTTCACTGTCGCAGGTGGTAGCGCGAATGAAGGCGATATCTGGCGCTATCGCTTTGTAATAGAGATATTCTTTGTTATCAAACTCGACCAGTTTAATCAGGTCTTCTTTAGTGACTTCATTCAGTTTGCCGCCTTGCTGGCGTGGATCGACAAATGTTCCGATGCCAATATCACTAATAATACCAGGCTGGTGGGCTGCGGCGGCGCGTAAGGTTTGTGTAAGTACACCTTGTGGATAGTTATAAGCAATAATTTTATTTTGTTCTGCGAGATCAGAAATACGCGGCGATTGTCCCCAGTGACCGCATAATGCCCATTTCACCAGACCTTCTTGCGCCAGCGGACTAATACCACGGTCGGCGCGATCGCCAAGCCCTGTTGGACTAATAATCGATAAATTACGTGGTGTTTGAGTCTGTTTATATTTATCAGCAAGAGCAGTAATTAACGTGGTGGCTTCCAGAATACCGCCGCCAGCGCCTAACACACAAAGTGTTGCTTCGTCGGGAATATAATTCACCGCTTCCTGTGCCGACAGGACCGGCACTCGTCCATTAATACGAGGTGGTTTTACAGGTTTCATTGTTAATTCCTGATTCAGGTGTGATTTTCCCTACGCCAGATGGAGAATTAGAGCGCAGAGACTCACGAAATATTTTTATTAAATACGGTTGAATATATTTTTTTAGTTCGGCGGGGGAGGGTATTCCCGCCGAAATATTATTGCTTATGCCTGATGTAAAATAGTTAATACCGTGCGCAAATCATTTACCGAGATTTGCCCTGGCGCAGAGGCTTTTTTTACCGCACCAAAAGTTGCCGCCGAGCCAAATACTTCACCAGCCAGACGAGAAATTACGCCAGTTTTTGCCATTGACATCGTGATGATTGGACGATCGGCATACTGCTCCTGCATCTCCAGGGTCGCAGCAAGCAACGTCAGCACATCGCTGGTACTTTGCGGCATCAGCGCAATCTTAGGAATATCGGCATCGAAGGACTGCATTTTGCGCAGACGGGCAATGATTTCTTCGGCTTCCGGCGTTTTATGGAAGTCGTGGTTGGACATGACAACTTTCACATCATGCGCGTGGGCGTAGGCGACGGTTTCTTTAACCTGATCATCGCCGGTAAATAACTCCAGATCGATCATATCAACCAGGCCACTATCGATGGCTGCACGATTGAGTGCAATATAAGCCTCGGTGGAAATCGCCTGCTCGCCGCCTTCTTTGGCACTGCGGAAGGTAAACAGCAGTGGTTTTTCTGGCATGGTTTCACGGAGAATTTTTGCTGCCGCCATGACAGACTCCACATTGGAGAGGTCGGCATAGTGGTCCACACGCCATTCCAGAATATCAAAGTCCGCTTCACGATAGGCGAGAGCTTCGGATTTCACGCTGGCGATATCTTTCGCCATCAGCGAGACGATGATTTTAGGTGCGCCCGTACCAATGACGAGATCTTTTACAGTTACGGTTTTCATTTTTTACCCTTTCTGCACGCGGTCAGCCTGTCAGGCACCGAACCCCATGACCTGTTTAACATATTCCAGAGGGAAATCTTTGCCAGTCCATAACGTGAACTGTTCAGCCCCTTGCCACAACAACATGCCGTATCCATCAATCGTTTTGCAACCAGCTTGTTGCGCCTGCTGCAATAACTTCGTCATATGCGGGTTATACACGCATTCAGTGACCAGAAGTCCCGGATGTAACAGACTGATATCATTAACCAATGATTCATTCTCAAGGGGTTTCATACCCACTTTTGTGCCATTGGTTAAAATGTCGGCGGAAGCCAGGGCTTCAGCAAAGGCTTGCTGATCGGCGAGATCGGTAACCGTGACGACACAATCGGTGTTTTCGTTAACCCGCTGCGCGAAGGCGAGGGCTTTATCGAAGAACTCATCCCGACGGTTAAAGAGTTTAATTTCTTTTAAACCTTCAATTGCCCCCTGCGCGCCAATCGCCGTTGAGGCACCTCCGGCCCCTAACAGCACCATTGTTTTGCCTTTGATATCAAAACCGCTCTCTTTAATGGCGCGAATATGGCCCGTGCCGTCGGTGTTATAGCCACGCAGATAGCCATCATCATTAACGATGGTGTTGATGGCACCCACAAGTTTGGCCGCTGGTGTTAATTCATCAACATATTCACACGCCAGTTGTTTGTTCGGCATTGATACACCAGTTCCGCGCATTTTGAGGGCTTTTAATCCTTCAATTGCTCCGGGAAAACTATCGTTATCCACTTCAAAGGCCATATAGGTAAATGGCAATCCCGCTTTTTCTAAGGCTTTATTCTGCATTTCAGGCGATAAACTGTGGCGGATAGGATAGGCCATCAACCCAATCAATTCGTATTTTGCGGTAACATCCATAATTAACTCCTTTAACCTCTATGCTTAATTGTGTTTAACCGGGTGCTAAATTTACGCTCGCCAAACCGCACATCATTCTCAGGAATAATAAAAACGCGGTAATAGCGGATAAAAACAATAATTGCGGTAATCAGGGCCAGCAGCGCGAAAGTAAAATCGAGAACGATGATATATTGCAGGCCGATGTTCGACAGATAACCGGTAATCAGCGGAATAACAAAATTAGCCAATCCACCCATCATCATATAAATACTGGTGACTTTGGCTTTGCTTTTGGGGAAAAACTCTGACATGACCGAAACGCCGAGCTGTAAAATGCCGCCAGCTGCTGAGAAACCGATAACAAAGGCTCCGGCATTACACACCAGTGGAGAAGGGTACAGGTAGATAATGGCTGATGTTATTGTTGCCAGTGCAGAGTTAAATACATTAGCCCATATGGGCCGGACCATTTTTTTCAGTAGTGCGGCAAAAATAAAGACACAGACCAACGAGCCCATACTGTAATAAGAGATGGTTTTTAATGCCTCAGCTTCTGACATACCAGCAAAAGCCATCGCATATTTGGGCATCCACACCACAATCACATAAAAGGTCGAGAATGCAGCTACACCGAACAGTACCGATGAAACACCTTCCAGCCAGACTAACGGTTTGCTGTTCATTTGCGGTAATTCATTAGCTACGCTGGCGTCCACCAACTGGTTGGGGAATTTGCTTTTCAATAGCATCAGCGTGATCAGTACAAACAGAATACCCGGAATAATCAGCCCATAGCCGTACCAGATGTTATTGAGCAACATATAGCTCACCAGCATTGGGTAGAACATTTGTCCGAATGACACCATCGCTTTAACCAGTATGACCGCCGAACCAGAGGCTTTCGGAAAGCATTCCATGAGCGCAGGGTAGCCACCCGTATCCAGCGCTGAGTTAGCGATACCTACGCACACTGCCAGACAGTAGGCGAGAGTTAAATTCGGGCAAGCGGGAATACCAAAGAAGAATAGCAGATACATTATTACTGCCATTAATATCACCGCCCGACGACCAAACTTATCGGAGATCACACCGAAGAATAAAATACTGATCAATCGCCCCAAACCGATACCGGAAATTAAATAGGCAATGCCCGCGTTGTCAGTGGAAAACTTTTCTGCCAGAGATGACATATTTTGGGCAAGCGTTATAACACTAATGCCGTGCAGGAAATAGCTAAAGTAAATACAAAGAACAGCCAGGATAAATGGCGTGCTGAAAGCCTTATTTTGAGACATTTTCACAGCTCCTTGCTGAAAGATAATTTCGTTACCGTACGTATTGTTCTCCGACGGTTTACATAATTACTATACTGAAGATGATTTTCCCTGGGTACATGGCATAAAGTTTATGTTTCCAGGAATATTGCATGTCATAGTTTGTTTTTTATCGCGATTTTCCTTAGTTGGCGCAGAAAGAGTTATTTATCCGTAAGATCTTGCATGACCTGAAAAGAATATTGCATTACCCACCCGGAGCGACATTTTCCTTTAGCGAGTGATGCCACGTTTCTTTGCGGCTGCGTAAGCCGATAAACAGTGCCAGTAAAAAGCCGATGGCAGCGATGGCGGTATCGAACCACATAATATCGGCAATACTTCTTTGGGATAGATGAGCCGTAATCAACGGAATAGTAAAGGTCGCAATACTGCCCGCACTGTAATAGATCCCTGTAGCTTTACCTTTAGCGTAGGGGAAACGTTCAGCCATTAATGTCAGGCCAATTTGCACAACACCTCCAGCAGAGGTAAAACCAATGACAAAAGCAAATATTATCACCACATAAAATGTGGGATGCAGACAGACGGTAAACAGAGCAATAAATGAGATAAAGGTGTACAGCATGAGTAATGTTGTTGGGCGAACGGTATTACGAATGAGTGGAGCGGTAATAAATACACTAGACTGGCCCCCTGAATCTCCAGACAACCAGTATCACTTAAATAAGTGATAGTCTTAATACTAGTTTTTAGACTAGTCATTGGAGAACAGATGATTGATGTCTTAGGGCCGGAGAAACGCAGACGGCGTACCACACAGGAAAAGATCGCAATTGTTCAGCAGAGCTTTGAACCGGGGATGACGGTCTCCCTCGTTGCCCGGCAACATGGTGTAGCAGCCAGCCAGTTATTTCTCTGGCGTAAGCAATACCAGGAAGGAAGTCTTACTGCTGTCGCCGCCGGAGAACAGGTTGTTCCTGCCTCTGAACTTGCTGCCGCCATGAAGCAGATTAAAGAACTCCAGCGCCTGCTCGGCAAGAAAACGATGGAAAATGAACTCCTCAAAGAAGCCGTTGAATATGGACGGGCAAAAAAGTGGATAGCGCACGCGCCCTTATTGCCCGGGGATGGGGAGTAAGCTTAGTCAGCCGTTGTCTCCGGGTGTCGCGTGCGCAGTTGCACGTCATTCTCAGACGAACCGATGACTGGATGGATGGCCGCCGCAGTCGTCACACTGATGATACGGATGTGCTTCTCCGTATACACCATGTTATCGGAGAGCTGCCCACGTATGGTTATCGTCGGGTATGGGCGCTGCTTCGCAGACAGGCAGAACTTGATGGTATGCCTGCGATCAATGCCAAACGTGTTTACCGGATCATGCGCCAGAATGCGCTGTTGCTTGAGCGAAAACCTGCTGTACCGCCATCGAAACGGGCACATACAGGCAGAGTGGCCGTGAAAGAAAGCAATCAGCGATGGTGCTCTGACGGGTTCGAGTTCTGCTGTGATAACGGAGAGAGACTGCGTGTCACGTTCGCGCTGGACTGCTGTGATCGTGAGGCACTGCACTGGGCGGTGACTACTGGCGGCTTCAACAGTGAAACAGTACAGGACGTCATGCTGGGAGCGGTGGAACGCCGCTTCGGCAACGATCTTCCGTCGTCTCCAGTGGAGTGGCTGACGGATAATGGTTCATGCTACCGGGCTAATGAAACACGCCAGTTCGCCCGGATGTTGGGACTTGAACCGAAGAACACGGCGGTGCGGAGTCCGGAGAGTAACGGAATAGCAGAGAGCTTCGTGAAAACGATAAAGCGTGACTACATCAGTATCATGCCCAAACCAGACGGGTTAACGGCAGCAAAGAACCTTGCAGAGGCGTTCGAGCATTATAACGAATGGCATCCGCATAGTGCGCTGGGTTATCGCTCGCCACGGGAATATCTGCGGCAGCGGGCTTGTAATGGGTTAAGTGATAACAGATGTCTGGAAATATAGGGGCAAATCCATACACAAAGCAGCGAACCCACGGTGTAGATACTGAGTAGTTTGATCGACATAGTGTATGACATGCCTGCAACAAATTGTCCGTACTGTGCCAGCCACTGGCTAACCAGATAAAAGGTTGCCATTGAGATATAGCCATATAAGGTATAACTGGCTAAATCGATAATTGAACAGCGATGTTCCGTAGAGTTGGTGGCTTTCTCTATGACAGGTAAGCGACGACCCGGATGGGGTGGGAACGTACAACGGTATAAAAACAGAGCATTAATAAACATAATGCCTGCGGCAATCATAAAGGACCAGCCGAACCACAGTTCAGCCCACACTAACAGGCTGATGATTAGCGGTAATAAAAATTGCCCGCTGGAAACAAATGCTTTAATTAAAATATTAGCTGTACCCGGTGAACGTGGAAAAGCTTCCATCAAACTGGGATAGGTGCCTGCATCGAGAAAACTGTTTGCCATTCCCGCCAGAAAGCCCAAACCATAAGCGATAATGATGTTATTGGTGTGCAGGATGCCAAAAAAGAAGGCCATATAGCAGCACATCCCGAGCATGATAAAAGGGCGGCGACCAAAGCGATCGGATAATAATCCTGCAAAAAGCAAGACACTTAATCGACCAATACCCAGCGATGAGATAACTATTGAGACGCCTGCGGCATTAGTCTGCCAAAGCGTCTCCAGCGAGGCCATATTCAGGCTCATCAAAATGACGCCCATACCATGCACCAGGTAATTAAAATACAACCCAAGTGCGGTAGGGAAATAGGGATTTTTCATAGGTTCTACTTAGCAAAGGTGCTTTAAAAAGTGAAGCGATGTTGTGTCAGCATCCGTTCATTATTGTTATAACAACGACAATTCCTTTCTTTGGAAAATTAACAAAGGCGCTCCAGATCGTGTGCATATAATTCAGCGGCTACCGATTGATAGATCTTCCAGTCAATAAAATTGCCATCAGGGTAGACACGTTGAAACGCGGTTAAGTCAGGGAAAAAACGCATGGTGTTGTTGCCGATGCGGTTATTTATTTTCTCTATGATGGCATGAAGATGTTTTTTTCGTTGCTGTCGCATAGCCAACAGTTGCTCGACCACACGATCAGGAATGGCGCATTTGCCATTTTCCCACTGACGCCAGCTTTCACTGTCACCGGTCTGGGCAATCCAGGTCGCGCATTCATCAATAGTCATGGCAAAAATATGGCGAAGTGCCTGGAGTTCATAAGCGTTCATCGTGTAATGGCTGCATGAAATAAACAATAAAATATAAATAACATTATCAGCCTGCCGACGGCTTGAAGAGAGTCACAGTATCTTGTGCAACATTATTGGAAAGAGTGAGGGGGCGAGGTAGCGAAGCGGAAAAATGTTAAAAAAAAGCCCATCGTGGGAGATGGGCAAAGACTACACACAGCAATTCGTTGTTTCACTCAGGGGATTTCCATGCTTATAAATCAATATGTTGATTTATAACCGTGAGCTAATAGTAGGCATACGGACTTTTTGCGTCGATCAGATTCGTCTCATTAGTTTAAAAACTGTAAAGAATTTGCGACAGGTACTACCAGCTGAATGGCGGTAAGCAGGAAAATATAGTGAAGAGCAAGCAAATATCAATTAGCGGTGGTTAACAATCAGGCGGCAGAACCGCCTGATGAGAAATTACTTATTCGGTTTCTCGATTTCGCCAAGTTCTTCGAGAATTTCTTCCGGTTGATCCGTCGGCGGTGGGACCTCTTCCACCCACGCGGCAAACAGACGCCAGGAAACGGCTAACAGAACCGGACCAATAAACAGACCGATCATCCCGAAAGCAATCAAACCACCAATAACGCCAGAGAGGATCAGGATCAGCGGTAAATCGGCACCCATGCGAATTAACATTGGGCGGATGACGTTATCCAGCGTGCCAACCACACCGCTCCACACTAACAATACCGTTCCCCAGGTGGTATCGCCGGTCCAGTAGAGCCAGATAATCGCCGGAATCAGTACCGGCAATGGGCCAAGCTGGACAAGGCAGGAGAGGATCATTAACACCGTGAGCAACGTTGCATAAGGTACGCCGGATACCGCGAGGCCGATACCACCAAGCACTGCCTGTACTAACGCAGTCACCACAACACCCAGCGCCACTGCGCGGATAGCTTGTGCCGCTAGCAGCACGGCGGCATCTCCACGAACGCCTGCCAGACGGGTAGCAAAATGGCGAATGCCTTGCGCCACTTGTTCACCGCGCCAGTACAGCAGGGCGCTGAAGAGAAGCATCAGCGCACAATGCACCATAAAGCGCCCGATATGCGCCGCCTGCCCAACGAACCAGGTGGTGGTGGTGCCAATATAAGGACGGACTTTCGCCATGATCGCCGTACCCCCCATATCCAGCAAGTTGTGCCAGCCTGCATATAGCTTCGCGCCAATCACCGGAATGGTATTAAGCCACGCCAGATCGGGTAACGTCATGTCACCGCTGGA
This sequence comes from Escherichia sp. KS167_9B, assembly GCF_030295215.1. Classification (NCBI taxonomy): domain Bacteria; kingdom Pseudomonadati; phylum Pseudomonadota; class Gammaproteobacteria; order Enterobacterales; family Enterobacteriaceae; genus Escherichia; species Escherichia sp. KS167_9B. Next base: position 2,120,667 of record NZ_AP025754.1, on the reverse strand, counting down.
AATAGCTTTAATAAGCGGGCCGCTGCCATCGACAATACTGTTAACCAACAAGGCAATAGGGATGATAAACACCATCACTAATAACAGCGTCATCACCAGAACGGCGAGAGAGCGGCGGCCAAACATTATCTTTTGCAAACGTAACAATACCGGCCAGGTGGCGATAACCACCGTACCGGCCCATGCAAAGCCGAGAATAAAGGGTTGAACAATCCACAGACATGCCACAATCATGATGGCTAAAAACAGCACCGAAAGCAGAATTTGTGCGACATCCCTGGGCTGACGAACATTTACCATAACTACTTTTCACCTTTTTTGTGCGTCAAATCGTCGACGCGACGTGAACACGCGAAACTCACCTGCATAATGATGAGCAATTTCAGCGGTTTTTAACAGGCCGATTCTGCCCTTAATTCTGATGGGCGTGTTAGAAAAAAATGTGGTACAACAACTCAGGCAACACGCAAACGATTTACTCGTCGTATTTCAAATTGCATGTGCTGCGGCTACGTTCGTTCACCCCAGTCACTTACTTTGTAAGCTCCTGGAGTTCACTCGCTTGCCGCCTTCCTGCAACTCGAAATCCATAGAGTAAACAAACATCACCTTTCAGTGCGCTATTAGCAGCCTGAAAGAACAGTGTATCGTTCTACATCACAGACCGCAGGAAAGGGTCAATATAATGATTCCACAGATTTCCCAGGCACCCGGCGTCGTTCAATTGGTGCTTAATTTTTTGCAAGAGCTGGAGCAACAGGGTTTTACCGGCGATACGGCGACAAGTTATGCCGATCGTCTGACAATGTCGACCGACAACAGTATTTACCAACTTCTCCCCGATGCGGTGGTATTTCCGCGTTCAACCGCAGATGTGGCGCTGATCGCCCGTCTTGCCGCGCAGGAACGCTATTCATCGCTGATCTTTACCCCCCGCGGCGGCGGCACCGGCACTAACGGTCAGGCGCTCAACCAGGGGATTATTGTTGATATGTCCCGCCATATGAACCGCATCATCGAAATTAACCCTGAAGAGGGCTGGGTGCGCGTTGAGGCCGGGGTGATAAAAGATCAACTCAATCAGTACCTGAAACCATTCGGCTACTTTTTTGCGCCGGAACTTTCGACCAGCAACCGGGCAACGCTCGGTGGGATGATCAATACCGATGCATCCGGTCAGGGATCGCTGGTCTATGGCAAAACGTCAGATCACGTACTTGGCGTACGCGCGGTGTTGTTGGGGGGCGATATTCTCGATACGCAACCTTTACCCGTCGAACTGGCGGAAACGCTGGGTAAATCCAATACTACAATCGGGCGAATTTATAACACGGTTTATCAACGTTGCCGTCAGCAACGCCAGTTAATTATCGACAAATTCCCCAAACTTAACCGTTTTCTGACGGGTTACGATCTGCGTCATGTCTTTAACGATGAGATGACTGAGTTCGACCTGACGCGCATTCTGACGGGTTCAGAAGGGACGCTGGCCTTTATTACCGAAGCGCGGCTGGATATTACGCCCTTGCCTAAAGTGCGCCGTCTGGTGAACGTCAAATATGACTCTTTTGACTCCGCGCTGCGTAACGCGCCGTTTATGGTTGAGGCGCGGGCGCTTTCGGTAGAGACGGTAGACTCAAAAGTGCTGAATCTGGCGCGGGAAGATATTGTCTGGCATTCCGTCAGCGAGTTGATTACCGATGTGCCTGACAAAGAAATGCTCGGGCTGAACATTGTGGAATTTGCTGGTGATGATGAGACGCTGATTGATGAGCGGGTAAATGCACTCTGTGCGCGGTTGGATGAACTGATTGCCAGCCAACAGGCAGGTGTGATTGGCTGGCAGGTGTGCCGCGAACTGGCAGGTGTTGAGCGTATTTATGCCATGCGCAAAAAAGCCGTCGGCCTGCTCGGTAATGCCAAAGGAGCAGCCAAACCGATTCCGTTTGCTGAGGATACCTGCGTACCGCCGGAACATCTGGCGGATTATATTGCTGAATTTCGCGCGCTGCTCGACAGCCACGGCTTAAGCTACGGTATGTTCGGTCACGTCGACGCAGGTGTCTTGCACGTCCGTCCGGCACTGGATATGTGCGATCCGCAACAAGAGATTTTGATGAAGCAAATCTCTGATGATGTAGTGGCGTTGACTGCGAAATACGGTGGTTTGTTGTGGGGCGAACATGGTAAAGGTTTTCGTGCCGAATACAGCCCGGCGTTTTTCGGTGAGGAACTTTTTGCAGAACTGCGCAAAGTGAAAGCGGCATTTGACCCGCATAACCGACTCAACCCAGGGAAGATTTGCCCGCCAGAAGGTCTCGATGCGCCGATGATGAAAGTGGACGCGGTGAAGCGTGGCACATATGATCGACAGATCCCCATCGCGGTACGCCAGCAGTGGCGCGGGGCAATGGAGTGTAATGGCAACGGTTTATGCTTCAACTTTGATGCCCGCAGTCCGATGTGCCCGTCGATGAAGATTACTCAGAACCGGATTCATTCACCGAAAGGACGCGCAACGCTGGTGCGTGAGTGGCTGCGTTTGTTGGCAGATCGCGGCGTTGACCCACTCAAACTGGAACAAGAACTGCCTGAATCCGGAGTCAGTTTGCGGACGTTAATTGCCCGCACGCGCAATAGCTGGCATGCGAATAAAGGCGAATATGACTTCTCACACGAAGTCAAAGAGGCGATGTCGGGTTGCCTGGCCTGTAAAGCGTGTTCGACTCAGTGCCCCATCAAAATTGACGTGCCTGAGTTTCGTTCTCGCTTTCTGCAACTCTATCACACCCGTTATTTGCGCCCCCTGCGCGACCACCTCGTCGCCACGGTCGAGAGCTACGCACCGCTGATGGCTCGTGCACCGAAGACTTTTAACTTCTTCATTAACCAGCCGCTGGTGCGCAAACTCTCCGAAAAACATATCGGCATGGTTGATTTGCCGCTGCTGTCGGTTCCCTCGCTGCAACAACAAATGGTGGGGCATCGCTCGGCAAACATGACGCTGGAACAGCTTGAAGTTCTCAATGCAGAGCAGAAAGCGCGCACGGTGTTGGTGGTGCAGGACCCCTTTACCAGCTATTACGATGCGCAAGTGGTGGCGGATTTTGTCCGTCTGGTCGAAAAATTAGGTTTCCAGCCCGTGTTACTGCCATTTTCGCCGAATGGCAAAGCCCAGCATATCAAAGGCTTTCTTAATCGTTTTGCGAAGACGGCGAAAAAGACGGCGGATTTCCTCAACCGTGTGGCGAAGCTGGGGATGCCAATGGTGGGCGTCGATCCGGCGCTGGTACTTTGTTATCGCGATGAATATAAACTGGCGCTGGGCGAGGAACGTGGCGAGTTTAACGTCTTACTGGCGAATGAATGGCTGGCAAGCGCACTTGACTCACAGCCAGTGGCTACAGTCAGCGGTGAATCATGGTATTTCTTTGGTCACTGTACCGAGGTTACCGCTTTGCCGGGCGCGCCAGCACAATGGGCTGCGATATTTGCCCGTTTTGGCGCGAAACTGGAAAATGTCAGCGTGGGTTGCTGCGGCATGGCAGGGACTTACGGACATGAAGCGAAAAATCATAAAAACTCGCTCGGGATCTATGAGTTATCCTGGCATCAGGCGATGCAGCGACTGCCGCGTAACCGCTGTCTGGCGACCGGATATTCCTGTCGCGGCCAGGTAAAACGGGTTGAAGGCACGGGGGTACGCCATCCTGTGCAGGCTTTACTGGAGATTATTAAATGATATGGAAACGAAAAATCACCCTGGAAGCACTGAATGCAATGGGTGAAGGAAACATGGTGGGGTTGCTGGATATTCGCTTTGAACATATTGGTGATGACACCCTTGAAGCGACAATGCCAGTAGACTCGCGGACAAAGCAGCCTTTCGGGTTGCTGCATGGAGGGGCATCCGTGGTATTGGCCGAAAGTATCGGTTCCGTTGCCGGTTATTTATGTACCGAAGGTGAGCAAAAGGTGGTTGGTCTGGAAATCAATGCTAATCATGTTCGCTCGGCACGAGAAGGGCGGGTACGCGGCGTATGTAAACCGTTGCATCTCGGTTCACGTCATCAGGTTTGGCAGATAGAAATCCTCGATGAGAAAGGGCGTTTGTGCTGTTCGTCACGATTGACGACAGCCATTTTGTGACGTTGTCACCAGAAAAATGTGACGCATATTGCTTTTGGTCATTATCTGCACAGTAAACGGTGGTATACTGTGCAGGTCTTGTCTAAAAGCGAGGATGCTATGTCTACTCAACTTGATCCCACCCAGCTGGCCATTGAATTTTTACGCCGTGACCAAAGCAATCTTTCACCTGCCCAATATCTCAAACGTCTGAAACAATTAGAACTTGAATTCGCTGACTTGCTTACTCTCTCTTCTGCTGAATTAAAAGAAGAAATCTACTTTGCCTGGCGTTTGGGCGTGCATTGATCCTGACGTAATGCCGCGAGTTCGCCAAATCGGCCTGGATTAATCTTCGTCCAGGTTCGAGGGCCTTCTTAATACTGCTTATCTACCCGCCTGATAACGTTCAAAAATAATACAAATCGCAGTTTGTGCTAAAACGGCGGCTTAGCTTTATGAGACTATTCTTATCGCCCCTTCAAGAGCTAAGCCACTGTGAGTGCCGGAGATAAGCGCCGGATGGGGTAGAAACCCTTAAGCCTGTGATGCACAGACTTAAGGGTTTTCTTATTTCTGAACGCTGCACTTTTTTACCTATCTCTTAAATAGTCATTTTCAATACAACTTTTTCTTTTTCATCACAGCCTTAATGCTCCTTAGATAATAATCATTATCTAACAATGAGATACCTAATTCTTAGCGTGCCTGTTAACCCACACATCAGGGTCTATGCTTATTAAAAGCAGGCAAAAAGCATGTTTTACGGTAAAGCCCCTGCGTTTGCTGGGTTGAACTGATAATCATTATCACTAACATGCTGTTATACGCTGAAAGCGATGAAGTGAGGTAAATCGATGGACATGCATTCAGGAACCTTTAATCCACAGGATTTCGCCTGGCAGGGTTTAACGCTGACACCCGCAGCCGCTGTCCACATCCGTGAGCTGGTGGCAAAGCAACCAGGTATGGTCGGCGTGCGCTTAGGCGTGAAGCAAACGGGCTGCGCGGGATTTGGCTATGTGCTCGACAGTGTTAGCGAGCCAGACAAAGACGATCTGCTGTTTGAACATGACGGCGCGAAGCTGTTTGTCCCGCTGCAAGCGATGCCGTTTATTGATGGCACGGAAGTCGATTTCGTTCGTGAAGGACTTAATCAGATATTCAAATTTCACAACCCGAAAGCCCAGAATGAATGTGGCTGTGGCGAAAGCTTTGGGGTATAGGCGGTACTATGTCTCGTAATACTGAAGCAACTGACGATGTCAAAACCTGGACCGGCGGCCCGCTGAATTATAAAGAAGGATTCTTCACCCAGTTAGCCACTGATGAGCTGGCAAAGGGGATAAACGAAGAGGTGGTGCGCGCAATATCGGCGAAGCGTAATGAGCCGGAGTGGATGCTGGAGTTTCGTCTCAATGCCTATCGCGCATGGCTGGAGATGGAAGAGCCGCACTGGCTGAAAGCGCACTACGACAAGCTGAATTATCAGGATTACAGCTACTACTCAGCACCATCGTGCGGTAATTGTGACGACAACTGCGCGTCTGAACCCGGCGCGGTGCAGCAAACTGGCGCGAACGCCTTTTTAAGTAAAGAGGTGGAGGCGGCGTTTGAGCAGTTGGGCGTTCCCGTGCGGGAAGGCAAAGAGGTGGCGGTGGATGCCATTTTCGACTCTGTTTCGGTTGCCACCACTTATCGCGAAAAACTGGCGGAGCAGGGAATTATTTTTTGCTCCTTTGGCGAGGCGATCCACGATCACCCGGAACTGGTGCGTAAATATCTCGGCACCGTGGTGCCGGGGAATGACAACTTCTTTGCCGCGCTTAATGCGGCGGTAGCCTCTGACGGTACGTTTATTTATGTGCCTAAAGGCGTGCGCTGCCCGATGGAACTTTCCACCTATTTTCGCATTAACGCGGAAAAAACCGGGCAGTTTGAGCGCACCATTCTGGTGGCCGACGAAGACAGCTACGTCAGCTACATTGAAGGCTGTTCCGCTCCGGTGCGTGACAGCTATCAGTTACACGCGGCGGTGGTGGAAGTCATCATCCATAAAAACGCCGAGGTGAAATATTCCACGGTACAAAACTGGTTCCCTGGCGATAACAACACCGGCGGTATTCTCAATTTCGTCACCAAGCGTGCTTTGTGCGAAGGCGAAAACAGCAAAATGTCATGGACGCAATCAGAAACCGGGTCAGCGATTACGTGGAAATATCCCAGCTGCATTTTGCGCGGCGATAACTCCATTGGTGAGTTTTACTCGGTGGCACTGACCAGCGGTCATCAGCAAGCGGATACCGGCACCAAGATGATCCACATCGGTAAAAACACCAAATCGACCATTATCTCGAAAGGGATCTCTGCCGGACATAGTCAGAACAGTTATCGCGGCTTAGTGAAAATCATGCCGACGGCAACCAATGCGCGCAATTTCACTCAGTGCGACTCAATGCTGATTGGCGCTAATTGTGGGGCGCATACCTTCCCGTATGTCGAATGTCGCAATAACAGCGCACAACTGGAGCACGAGGCAACGACATCACGTATTGGTGAAGATCAACTGTTTTACTGCCTGCAACGCGGGATCAGCGAAGAAGACGCCATCTCGATGATTGTTAACGGTTTCTGCAAAGACGTGTTCTCAGAACTGCCGCTGGAATTTGCCGTTGAAGCACAAAAACTCCTCGCCATCAGTCTTGAACACAGCGTCGGATAAGGAATAAACATGTTAAGTATTAAAGATTTACACGTCAGCGTGGAAGATAAAACTATCCTGCGCGGATTAAGCCTCGACGTTCGTCCCGGCGAAGTTCACGCCATTATGGGACCCAATGGTTCGGGGAAAAGTACCTTATCGGCAACGCTTGCCGGACGCGAAGATTATGAAGTGACGGCTGGCACGGTTGAGTTTAAAGGCAAAGATTTGCTTGCGCTGTCGCCGGAAGAACGTGCAGGCGAAGGCATCTTTATGGCCTTCCAGTATCCGGTGGAAATACCCGGCGTCAGTAACCAGTTTTTCCTGCAAACGGCACTTAATGCGGTACGCAGCTATCGCGGCCAGGAAACGCTCGACCGCTTTGATTTTCAGGATTTGATGGAAGAGAAAATCGCTCTTCTGAAAATGCCGGAAGATTTATTAACGCGTTCGGTAAACGTTGGTTTTTCCGGCGGCGAGAAAAAGCGCAACGATATTTTGCAAATGGCGGTGCTGGAACCGGAGTTATGCATTCTTGATGAGTCGGACTCCGGGCTGGATATTGACGCATTAAAAGTGGTTGCCGATGGCGTGAACTCGCTGCGTGACGGCAAGCGTTCATTCATCATTGTTACGCACTACCAACGCATTCTCGACTACATCAAGCCTGATTACGTCCATGTGCTGTATCAGGGACGAATTGTGAAATCCGGCGATTTCACATTGGTCAAACAACTGGAGGAGCAGGGTTATGGCTGGCTTACCGAACAGCAGTAACGTGCTGCAACAGTGGCATCATTTGTTTGAAGCCGAGGGTGCAAAACGCTCCCCGCAAGCACAGCAGCATTTACAACAATTGCTGCGTACCGGACTGCCGACACGTAAACATGAAAACTGGAAATATACGCCGCTGGAAGGGCTGACCAATAGCCAGTTTGTCAGCATTGCGGGAGAGATATCCCCACAGCAGCGTGATGCCTTAGCGTTAACATTAGACGCTGTGCGGCTGGTTTATGTTGATGGACGCTACGTGCCAGAACTTAGCGATACAACTGAAGGCAGCGGGTATGAAGTGAGCATTAACGACGACCGTCAGGGATTGCCCGATGCTATTCAGGCGGAAGTATTTCTCCATCTGACGGAAAGCCTGGCGCAAAGCGTGACGCATATCGCCGTGAAGCGCGGTCAACGGCCGGCAAAGCCATTACTGTTAATGCATATCACCCAGGGCGTGGCAGGTGAAGTGGTGAACACAGCTCATTACCGGCATCATCTGGATCTGGCTGAAGGTGCCGAAGCGACGGTGATTGAGCATTTCGTTAGCCTGAATGACGCTCGTCATTTCACCGGAGCGCGCTTTACCATCAATGTCGCAGCGAACGCCCACTTGCAGCATATCAAGCTGGCGTTTGAAAACCCGGTCAGTCACCACTTTGCCCATAACGATTTGTTGCTGGCTGACGATGCCACTGCAATTAGCCACAGTTTCCTGCTGGGTGGCGCAGTATTACGACACAACACCAGTACGCAACTCAATGGCGAAAACAGCACGCTGCGGATCAATAGTCTGGCGATGCCGGTGAAAAACGAGGTGTGTGATACCCGTACCTGGCTGGAACACAATAAAGGTTTTTGTAACAGCCGACAGTTGCACAAAACTATCGTCAGCGACAAAGGCCGCGCGGTATTTAACGGTTTGATCAACGTCGCGCAGCACGCCATCAAAACGGATGGTCAGATGACCAACAATAATCTGCTGATGGGCAAACTGGCAGAAGTGGATACGAAACCGCAGCTGGAAATCTATGCAGATGATGTGAAATGCAGCCACGGCGCGACGGTGGGGCGTATTGATGATGAACAGATGTTCTATCTGCGCTCGCGTGGGATCAATCAGCAGGATGCCCAGCAGATGATCATTTACGCCTTTGCTGCCGAACTGACGGAAGCACTGCGTGATGAGGGGCTTAAACAGCAGGTGCTGGCCCGAATCGGTCAACGACTGCCAGGAGGTGCAAGATGACTTTTTCCGTCGACAAAGTGCGGGCCGACTTTCCGGTGCTTTCTCGTGAGGTAAACGGTTTGCCGCTGGCTTATCTCGACAGCGCTGCCAGTGCGCAAAAACCGAGCCAGGTGATTGATGCCGAGGCGGTGTTCTATCGTCACGGCTACGCGGCGGTACATCGCGGTATTCATACCTTAAGCGCCCAGGCGACCGAGAAAATGGAAAACGTGCGCAAGCGTGCTTCGCTGTTTATCAATGCCCGTTCCGCGGAAGAATTGGTGTTTGTCCGCGGCACCACGGAAGGCATTAACCTGGTCGCCAATAGCTGGGGCAACAGCAACGTGCGAGCGGGCGATAACATCATCATCAGCCAGATGGAGCACCACGCTAACATTGTTCCCTGGCAAATGCTTTGCGCGCGAGTGGGTGCAGAGCTGCGTGTGATTCCTCTCAACCCCGACGGTACGTTGCAGCTGGAGATACTGCCTAATCTGTTCGATGAGAAAACTCGCCTGCTGGCAATTACCCATGTCTCCAACGTGCTTGGGACAGAAAATCCGCTGGCCGAGATGATCACCCTTGCACACCAACATGGCGCAAAAGTACTGGTGGATGGCGCTCAGGCGGTGATGCATCATCCGGTGGACGTTCAGGCGCTGGATTGCGATTTTTACGTGTTCTCCGGGCATAAACTGTATGGCCCCACTGGAATTGGCATTCTTTATGTCAAAGAAGCCTTGTTGCAGGAGATGCCGCCGTGGGAAGGGGGCGGTTCGATGATTGCCACCGTCAGCCTGAGTGAAGGCACTACCTGGACTAAAGCACCATGGCGGTTTGAAGCCGGCACACCCAATACCGGAGGCATCATTGGTCTTGGCGCGGCACTCGAGTATGTTTCGGGGCTGGGGCTTAATAACATAGCCGAGTATGAACAGAATCTGATGCATTACGCGCTGTCACAGCTGGAGTCTGTACCGGATCTCACTCTCTATGGTCCCCAGAACAGACTTGGCGTTATTGCTTTTAATCTTGGTAAACACCACGCCTATGATGTTGGCAGTTTTCTCGATAATTACGGCATTGCTGTGCGTACCGGACATCACTGCGCTATGCCATTAATGGCCTATTACAACGTTCCTGCCATGTGTCGGGCGTCGCTGGCTATGTATAACACCCATGAAGAAGTGGATCGTCTGGTGACCGGCCTGCAACGTATTCACCGTCTGCTGGGATAACAGGGAGGCACTATGGCTGTATTGCCGGATAAAGAAAAATTGCTGCGTAATTTTTTACGCTGCGCCAACTGGGAAGAGAAATATCTCTACATTATTGAGCTGGGCCAGCGTCTGCCAGAATTACGCGACGAAGACCGAAGCCCACAAAATAGCATCCAGGGCTGCCAGAGTCAGGTATGGATTGTGATGCGTCAAAATGCGCAGGGAATTATTGAATTACAGGGCGACAGCGATGCGGCGATTGTGAAAGGGCTTATTGCGGTCGTCTTTATTCTTTACGATCAAATGACACCGCAGGATATTGTCAATTTCGATGTGCGCCCGTGGTTTGAAAAAATGGCGCTCACCCAACATCTCACCCCATCACGCTCACAAGGTCTGGAAGCGATGATTCGCGCAATTCGCGCCAAAGCCGCTGCACTTAGCTAAACTAAAGGGACAGCTTTCATCCGGTTGACTCACATTGCCGGGTGGTCAATGTTTACACTGGCCTGCACAGGAGTGTTTTGGTTTCAGGTGAACATAAGCGCCATCCGACGTTTCAGCGTGAGTCTCCGGCAAATACAGGAGGTTTACAATGAAACGCGCGTCTTTGCTTACACTCACGCTTATCGGCGCTTTTAGCGCCATTCAGGCTGCCTGGGCGGTTGATTATCCGCTACCACCAACCGGAAGCCGACTGGTTGGGCAAAATCAAACGTATACGGTGCAAGAAGGGGATAAAAACCTTCAGGCCATCGCCCGACGTTTTGATACTGCGGCAATGTTGATACTTGAAGCCAATAACACTATCGCTCCGGTGCCAAAACCCGGTACGACGATAACGATTCCTTCGCAACTGTTATTGCCTGATGCGCCGCGTCAGGGGATTATCGTTAACCTTGCAGAGCTGCGCCTTTATTATTATCCGCCGGGAGAAAATATCGTGCAGGTCTATCCGATAGGTATTGGATTGCAGGGGCTGGAAACGCCGGTGATGGAAACGCGTGTGGGGCAGAAAATCCCTAATCCAACCTGGACGCCAACGGCGGGCATTCGTCAGCGTTCGCTGGAGCGTGGCATTAAATTACCGCCCGTCGTTCCTGCCGGGCCAAATAACCCGCTAGGACGTTACGCACTGCGCCTCGCGCATGGTAATGGCGAATACCTCATTCATGGCACCAGTGCGCCGGACAGCGTCGGTTTGCGCGTCAGTTCAGGGTGTATTCGCATGAATGCACCGGATATTAAAGCCTTGTTCTCCAGCGTGCGGACGGGAACGCCGGTGAAAGTGATCAACGAACCGGTGAAATATTCTGTGGAGCCTAACGGGATGCGTTATGTGGAAGTGCATCGACCACTATCAGCAGAAGAACAGCAGAACGTTCAGACAATGCCTTACACACTGCCAGCAGGCTTCACGCAATTTAAAGATAATAAGGTTGTAGATCAGAAGTTAGTCGATAAAGCGTTGTATCGTCGGGCAGGGTATCCAGTTGCCGTGAGCAGTGGAGCAACTCCCGCAGCCAGCAATGCGCCTTCAGTAGAGTCAGCGCAGAATGGTGAACCAGAACAAGGGAATATGTTACGCGCGACGCAGTAGCGGTAAATGGCAGGCAAAAAAAATGGCGCACAATGTGCGCCATTTTTCACTTCACAGGTACTATTACTTGCGGTATTTAGTAGCCATGTTGTCCAGACGCTGGTTAGCACGAGCTGCGTCATCTTTAGCAGCCTGAACGTCGGAACGCATTGCGTTCACGTCGTTGCTCAGCTGGTCAACTTTAGCGTTCAGAGTCTGAACGTCAGAAGACAGCTGATCGATTTTAGCGTTGCTGGAGCAACCTGCCAGCAGAGTAGAACCCAGGATTACCGCGCCCAGTACCAGTTTAGTAGCTTTCATTATTAATACCCTCTAGATTGAGTTAATCTCCATGTAGCGTTACAAGTATTACACAAAGTTTTTTATGTTGAGAATATTTTTTTGATGGGAAGGCACTTATTTTTGATCGTTCGCTCAAAGAAGCATCGAACGCTGGGTTTTAGATAAAAAAATTGAGAGAAAACAGGATGCTTCCATCGGATTCATCTTAGATAAAGTGGGATTATATAGTGAAATCCGATTTGATTTTTTATTGCTTCTGGTTATCGATTAAATAAAAAAAGCGCCCATCAGGGCGCTTCGATATACAAATTAATTCACAAAAGCAATATTACAGGACGTGAACAGATGCGGTGTTAGTAGTGCCGCTCGGTACCAGTGCACCAGAAACCATAACTACGACGTCACCTTTGTGTGCCAGACCGCTCTGCAGAGCCAGTTCTTTACCCAGACGGTAGAAATCATCAGTAGAAGTGATTTCTTTAACCAGCTGCGGCACAACGCCTTTGCTCAGTACCAACTGATGAGCCGTTTTTTCGTTGGTGGTCAGTGCCAGGATGGTGGCATCCGGGAAGTATTTACGTACTGCACGAGCAGATTTACCGCCTTGGGTAGCAACCACGATCAGCGGAGCATCCAGTTTTTCAGCAGTTTCAACCGCGCCACGGCATACTGCTTCGGTAATGCGCAGTTTACGGTTGTCATTGTTGAACTCGAGACGGCTGTTCATCACGCGGTCGGTACGTTCGCAGATGGTCGCCATGATAGAAACCGCTTCCAGCGGGTATTTACCTTTTGCGGATTCACCAGACAGCATCACTGCGTCAGTACCGTCGAGGATGGCGTTTGCAACGTCACCTGCTTCTGCGCGAGTCGGGCGTGGGTTTTTGATCATGGAATCCAGCATCTGGGTCGCAGTGATAACGACTTTACGTGCACGGATACATTTTTCGATCATCATCTTCTGGGCGAAGATAACTTCTTCTACCGGGATTTCTACACCCAGGTCGCCACGCGCAACCATGATGCCGTCAGAGGCTTCGAGGATTTCGTCGAAGTTGTTGAGGCCTTCCTGGTTTTCGATTTTGGAGATGATTTGGATGTTTTCGCCGCCGTGCGCTTTCAGGTGCTCACGGATTTCGATAACGTCAGAACGCTTACGAATAAAGGAAGCAGCAACAAAGTCTACGCCTTGTTCGCAACCAAAGATCAGGTCCTGTTTGTCTTTTTCAGCCAGTGCTGGCAGGGCAATGGAAACGCCTGGCAGGTTCACACCTTTGTTTTCGCCCAGGTCGCCGTTGTTCAGCACTTTACAGATAACTTTGTTACCTTCAATGGCGGTAACTTCCATACCGATCAGACCATCGTCAACCAGTACGGTGTTGCCAACAGACAGGTCAGTAGTGAAACCTTCATACGTTACCGCAACCATTTCGCTGTTGCCGATAACAGATTTATCAGTGGTGAAAGTAAAGGTCTGACCCGATTTCAGAGAAACGTCGTTACCGCCTTCCAGTTTCATGGTGCGGATTTCCGGACCTTTGGTATCAAGCAGGATAGCGGCGGTTTTACCAGTTTTGCTCATCACGTTGCGCAGATTCTGAATGCGCTGACCGTGTTCTGCATAGTCACCATGAGAGAAGTTCAGACGCATAACGTTCATGCCAGCGTCCAGCATTTTAGCTAACATCTCTTCAGATTCGGTTTTCGGTCCGATGGTGCAAACAATTTTGGTCTTTTTCATGACAGTCTTAGTCTTTAAGTTGAGAAGGATGGGAGAAACTTGCTTTCTGGGCGCACTGCCGGAAAGCGAATCCGGTATTACGAAAGTGGTGGTGCCTCGCTCTAAGGATAGGTGACATCGAAAAAGCGTGCAGAGGAATGTGTGCTTGTGTCTCAGCCCAACGTGAGTGCCTGTTTTTGAGTCGTTGAGTTCTACAGTCCAAAGTGCTGAAACCATTCAAGAGTCAATTGGCGCGCATTATACGCTGAAATTAATCCAAAAGGAAAACAAAAACAGCGTTTCAAAAAATATACAACTCGTTAGACAATAAATTGTTATCAAAGATTTAACGTTCCAGGGAAAACGTTACGCAAAAACTTCGCTGTTTGCGCAACGTCTGGTGCCTGGGTTGTCAGTGTGATGACGAGTGAAAATTCATTAGGTGTACAAATACATCATCGCTAAATTGCTTCAGTTAAAATAATTTATCGCGTTATTTGTGTGATTTTCTTTGGTTTTTGTTTAATTGATTAGATTGATATATGCTGATAGCTGGCATGATAAATAGGTATAAATAATGGGAAATCGGACAAAAGAGGATGAACTGTACCGAGAAATGTGCAGAGTTGTCGGTAAAGTTGTGCTGGAAATGCGCGATCTGGGGCAGGAACCAAAGCATATTGTTATCGCAGGCGTATTACGTACAGCATTAGCCAATAAACGCATTCAGCGCAGTGAGCTGGAAAAGCAGGCGATGGAAACCGTCATTAACGCACTGGTTAAATGACCATTCAGGATGAGGCGGTAAGCTTCATCCTGATATTTTTAGTTCAGTTGCGAGTCAGTTAATTTTTGTAAATGACGACTTCTGAAATTATACGAATTTCGATATGTTTTTTAATTTATAGCGGCAATATTATTTTTATTTTCTGCTATGAATGTCACAAATAATTGTCGGATCAGTTAAATTCATTTCAAATGATAATAAATATCACTTCACTTATATTTTTTTTCTTTGTGTTTTTAATTGATAACGATCAATGTTAAGAGCTCAGAATAATCACATTATTTTTCCTCCTAACCATAAAGGATTAGTTTATCAGCGTTAAATCTTTTCTCATACACTATCGGGTTAGGGAAAATATCTGGTGTTGGGGACAGAGTCAGCAGCGTATTAGTTGAATGCTTAATATCAGGCTGCTGAATTGTCAGCACTGTGTTTGCGAAGAGGATGCGAAATAAATGAACCCGGTTGATCGTCCACTATTAGATATTGGCTTAACGCGATTAGAATTCTTGCGTATATCAGGAAAAGGCCTTTCTGGTCTGACAATTGCCCCTGCGTTACTGTCACTTTTGGGTTGCAAACAGGAAGATATTGATAGCGGCACAGTAGGGTTGATTAATACACCCAAAGGGGTGCTGGTGACCCAACGTGCGCGATGCACGGGTTGCCACCGCTGTGAAATCTCTTGTACCAACTTCAACGATGGCTCAGTAGGGACATTCTTCTCCCGTATCAAAATCCATCGCAATTATTTCTTTGGCGATAACGGGGTTGGCTCTGGTGGCGGCCTGTATGGCGATCTCAACTATACCGCGGACACCTGCCGTCAATGCAAAGAACCGCAATGCATGAATGTCTGCCCGATTGGTGCGATTACCTGGCAACAGGAAGAAGGCTGTATTACCGTCGATCATAAACGTTGTATTGGTTGTAGCGCCTGTACGACGGCATGCCCGTGGATGATGGCCACCGTAAATACCGAAAGTAAAAAATCCTCGAAATGTGTGTTATGCGGTGAATGCGCAAACGCCTGCCCAACAGGGGCGTTAAAAATTATCGAGTGGAAAGATATTACTGTGTGAATCTTGCAAAGGAAAAAATCATGGCTAACGGTTGGACAGGTAATATATTAAGAGTCAATCTCACGACAGGAAATATTACCCTCGAAGATTCCAGTAAGTTTAAAAGTTTTGTCGGTGGTATGGGCTTCGGCTACAAAATTATGTATGACGAAGTACCGCCAGGCACGAAACCTTTCGATGAAGCGAATAAATTAGTCTTTGCTACCGGCCCATTAACTGGATCTGGTGCCCCCTGCAGTTCTCGCGTAAATATCACCTCACTTTCTACTTTTACCAAAGGAAATTTAGTCGTCGATGCCCATATGGGGGGCTTTTTTGCAGCGCAAATGAAATTCGCTGGATACGACGTCATTATTATCGAAGGGAAAGCGAAATCACCGGTATGGCTGAATATTAAAGATGACAAAGTTAGCCTGGAAAAAGCCGATTTCTTATGGGGAAAAGGGACGCGCGCAACTACGGAAGAGATTTGTCGATTGACCAGCCCTGAAACCTGTGTGGCGGCTATTGGTCAGGCTGGGGAAAACCTTGTACCTCTCTCTGGCATGTTGAATAGCCGTAATCACAGCGGTGGTGCGGGAACTGGCGCAATAATGGGTTCGAAAAACCTGAAAGCGATTGCGGTGGAAGGGACGAAAGGAGTCAACATTGCCGATCGTCAGGAGATGAAGCGTCTCAACGATTACATGATGACTGAACTTATCGGTGCGAATAACAACCATGTCGTGCCAAGTACGCCGCAATCGTGGGCAGAGTATTCAGATCCCAAATCACGTTGGACAGCACGTAAAGGGCTGTTTTGGGGCGCGGCTGAAGGTGGTCCGATTGAAACGGGGGAAATTCCGCCAGGCAATCAGAACACGGTCGGCTTTCGTACCTATAAATCCGTTTTTGACTTAGGTCCGGCGGCAGAGAAATACACAGTAAAAATGAGCGGCTGCCACTCTTGCCCGATCCGTTGTATGACCCAAATGAATATTCCTCGGGTGAAAGAGTTTGGCGTGCCCAGCACAGGTGGTAACACTTGTGTTGCAAACTTTGTCCATACCACCATCTTCCCGAACGGTCCGAAAGATTTTGAAGATAAAGACGATGGTCGTGTGATTGGTAACCTTGTTGGTTTGAATCTGTTCGATGACTACGGCCTATGGTGTAACTACGGTCAGCTGCATCGCGACTTTACCTATTGTTACAGCAAAGGGGTGTTCAAGCGTGTTCTGCCTGCTGAAGAGTATGCGGAAATTCGCTGGGATCAACTGGAAGCGGGTGACGTTAACTTCATTAAAGATTTTTACTACCGTCTGGCGCATCGTGTGGGTGAGCTGAGTCACCTGGCTGATGGTTCATATGCTATCGCAGAACGCTGGAATTTGGGTGAAGAGTACTGGGGCTACGCGAAAAATAAACTCTGGTCGCCGTTTGGCTATCCAGTTCACCACGCCAATGAAGCGTCAGCGCAGGTCGGCTCCATTGTTAACTGTATGTTCAACCGTGACTGCATGACGCATACCCATATCAACTTCATTGGTTCCGGTTTGCCATTGAAACTGCAACGTGAAGTGGCGAAAGAGCTTTTTGGTTCTGAAGATGCTTACGATGAAACCAAAAACTACACGCCAATCAATGACGCAAAAATTAAATATGCTAAGTGGTCGCTGTTGCGGGTCTGTTTGCATAACGCCGTCACCCTGTGCAACTGGGTCTGGCCAATGACCGTTTCGCCGCTGAAAAGCCGTAATTATCGGGGCGATCTGGCGCTTGAAGCCAAATTCTTCAAAGCGATCACTGGCGAAGATATGACTCAGGAAAAATTAGATTTAGCTGCAGAGCGTATCTTTACGTTGCATCGCGCCTACACGGTAAAACTGATGCAAACCAAAGATATGCGTAATGAACACGATCTTATCTGTTCCTGGGTATTCGACAAGGATCCGCAGATCCCGGTCTTTACTGAAGGTACTGACAAAATGGATCGTGACGATATGCATGCTTCGCTCACGATGTTCTACAAAGAAATGGGCTGGGACCCACAGCTTGGTTGTCCGACCCGCGAAACATTGCAGCGTCTGGGGCTGGAAGATATTGCCGCCGATCTGGCAGCACACAATCTACTGCCTGCGTAAGGAATGGGTGAGATGAACCATCAGGATGTCTTGCCGTTAGCGGAAATCAGCGAAATTGACGAGGCGAAGCGGCAATGGTTGCAGGGGATGCGGCACCCCGTTGATACGGTAATTGAAGACATCACAGAACCAGAACCTGCTGAAATCCTGGCAGAGTTCATTCGCCAGCATTCTGCGGCTGGGCAGCTGGTGGCGCGCGCCGTGTTTCTCTCGCCACCCTATTCGGTTGCAGAAGAGGAACTGTCAGTTTTGCTGGAAAACATTAAGCAGAACGGAGACTACGCGGATATCGCGTGTATGACGGGAAGCCAGGATGATTACTATTACTCAACGCAGGCCATGAGTGAAAACTACGCGGCGATGTCTTTGCAAGTTGTGGAGCAGGACATTTGTCGCGCTATTGCACACGCCGTTCGTTTTGAGTGCCAGACGTATCCTCGTCCTTACAAAGTCGCCATGCTGATGCAAGCGCCATATTACTTCCAGGAAGCGCAGATTGAAGCCGCGATCGCCGCGATGGATGTTGCACCTGAATATGCCGATATACGGCAGGTGGAGTCATCGACGGCGGTGTTGTACTTGTTTAGCGAGCGATTTATGACCTATGGCAAGGCGTATGGCTTATGCGAATGGTTCGAGGTAGAGCAGTTTCAGAACCCCTGAAATTTCAGGGAGATGTCATGGATAGGGTGGACAGTAGCAGCCACTGCATTAGGGGATAATCAGATGTCCTTCACTCGACGCAAATTTGTTCTGGGGATGGGAACAGTAATCTTTTTTACTGGTTCTGCGTCTTCTCTGTTAGCGAACACGAGGCAAGAAAAGGAAGTTCGGTATGCCATGATTCATGACGAGTCACGGTGCAATGGCTGTAATATTTGCGCCCGCGCATGCCGTAAAACTAACCACGTCCCCGCTCAGGGAAGCCGTTTATCGATAGCACACATTCCAGTCACCGATAACGACAACGAAACACAGTATCACTTTTTTCGCCAGTCATGCCAGCACTGCGAAGATGCTCCTTGCATTGACGTTTGCCCAACAGGAGCGTCATGGCGTGATATGCAGGGGATCGTGCGGGTAGAAAAATCGCAGTGCATCGGCTGCAGTTATTGCATTGGCGCTTGCCCGTATCAGGTTCGCTACCTTAACCCTGTCACTAAAGTGGCAGATAAATGTGATTTCTGCGCTGAGTCCCGACTAGCAAAAGGCTTTCCGCCCATTTGCGTTAGCGCCTGCCCGGAACATGCATTGATCTTTGGTCGCGAAGATAGCCCAGAAATTCAAGCGTGGTTGCAAGAAAATAAATATTATCAATATCAGCTACCTGGTGCCGGGAAACCGCATCTGTATCGCCGATTCGGTCAACATTTGATTAAAAAGGAAAATGTATGAACCCGTCGCAACATGCTGAACAGTTTCAGAGCCAGTTGGCGAACTATGTGCCACAGTTCACTCCCGAATTTTGGCCGGTGTGGTTGATCATTGCCGGACTATTGCTGGTTGGGATGTGGTTGGTGCTGGGGCTGCATGCCTTGCTTCGTGCTCGTGGCGTGAAGAAATCAGCCACCGATCATGGTGAGATGATTTATCTTTACAGCAAAGCGGTCAGATTATGGCACTGGTCGAATGCGTTACTCTTTGTATTGTTGCTGGCAAGTGGGCTGATAAATCACTTTGCGCTGGTGGGAGCAACTGCGGTTAAAAGTCTGGTTGCGGTGCATGAAGTTTGCGGATTTTTGTTACTGGCATGCTGGCTCGGCTTTGTTCTGATCAATGCCGTTGGGGGTAATGGTCACCACTATCGCATTCGTCGTCAGGGTTGGCTGGAGCGAGCGGCAAAACAAACGCGATTTTATTTGTTTGGCATTATGCAGGGGGAAGAACATCCTTTCCCGGCAACAACACAGTCTAAATTTAATCCCTTACAGCAGGTCGCCTATGTTGGTGTCATGTATGGATTGCTGCCGTTGTTACTATTGACGGGGCTGCTGTGTCTCTATCCGCAAGCCGTGGGAGATGTGTTTCCTGGCGTAAGATACTGGTTATTGCAGGCGCATTTTGCTCTGGCATTTATAAGCCTCTTTTTTATCTTCGGTCATCTTTATCTTTGCACCACGGGGCGTACGCCACACGAAACCGTTAAAAGCATGGTCGATGGCTATCACCGGCACTAACGAATGATCATTACACGAGCAGACCTGCGAGAATGGCGTATCGGAGCGGTGATGTATCGCTGGTTCCTGCTCCATTTCCCACGCGGCGGTAGTTATGCCGATATTCATCATGCACTGATTGAGGAAGGATATACGGACTGGGCGGAGAGTCTGGTTGAGTATGCGTGGAAAAAATGGCTGGCGGATGAAAACTTCGCGCATCAGGAAGTTTCCTCTATGCAAAAATTGGCCACAGATCCCGGAGAGAGAGCATTTTGCAGTCAGTTTGCCCGCAGCGACGATCATGCTCGCATCGGCTGTTGTGAGGATAATGCCAGAATCGCAACCGCTGGGTATGCTGCACAAATTGCCAGTATGGGTTATAGCGTGCGGATTGGAAGTGTCGGCTTTAACAGTCACATTGGCAGCTCCGGTGAACGCGCACGGGTTGCTGTAACCGGTAATTCTTCGCGGATAAGCAGCGCTGGAGATAGTAGTCGGATTGCGAATACCGGAATGCGAGTACGCGTTTGCACATTGGGTGAACGGTGTCATGTCGCCAGTAATGGTGACCTGGTGCAAATCGCCAGCTTTGGCGCAAACGCCAGAATTGCCAACAGCGGCGACAATGTACACATCATTGCCAGCGGTGAAGATTCAACAATAGTGAGCACGGGCGTGGTCGACTCAATTATTCTCGGGCCAGGGGGAAGCGCCGCACTGGCATATCATGACGGCGAAAGAGTTCGCTTCGCCGTCGCCATTGAAGGTGAAAACAATATTCGAGCCGGAGTCCGCTATCGCCTTAATGAACAGCATCAGTTTGTTGAGTGCTGATAGCTTTACATTTGATCAAACGAAAGACGCCGACGAGCACGGGATGCAGGCTTTACGACCGCCTGAGCCATCGCCTCACCAATTTCTGCACATGCCGTAAGTCCCTGTACGAATGGCCGGTCGTGCATCAACCAGGGCAACGCGCCGAACGCTACGCGCCCACGAATTTCTTCGGGTTGCTGTAGCGTATAATCTTCGCCAACATCAGGGATTTCATCCCCTGTTTTCTGTAATTGTTCGCGTAGTCCAGGGAAAGGAATATCTTTCACTTTAAGCGGACGCTGCCCGCGGGCATCAATAAAAACGTCAAACGAGTAGCTATCGTCTTCCGTTTTCAGGACGGTGCGCGACTCATTAATTTCCATTTCGTAGTCTTCACCGAGGGCGAGAATATGAATGATTCCCGCTTCACGTAAGGCCAGTAGTCGACGAATAGACTCTGAAGGGATTGCCGCATAATTATCGATAAAAACCCGGGCAAGGCCTTTACTGAACCGTTTATGGTCGTGTTCATTCAGATGAGGAACAATTTCCTGTACGGCTTCATGCAGGCGCAGAATGACATAACGCCAGGGAACAGTATGTTTTTCTCGTTTATTGCGTTCGACTTCCTGGAGATTTTTTTCTGCCCAGTCGAATGGGTCGCGTTGTTTGCGCTCGGCAAACCAGGCTTGAGCAAAGGAATCGACATTCAGGCTCTCTAAGGCTATGCGTTGGCTCCAGTCTGGATCAGCAAATTTGATTTCCTCTACTATCAATCTAAATACCCGATCCAAAAGGCCCTCTTCGCCTTTTTGAATCTCAGCATTTAATGCCTGATCAGTGACGATGTGTAAGGGCTCGTAGGGAATAGGGCAATAGAAATCGGCTTCGGGTAAAATACCCGTGCGCGACATCAACGTAATATTTAGCTTTTCACTTGCGTTATCGCGGTGAAAAACGACGTGTTGTTTATCATCTTCAATAAACGAACCATGCTGAATAGCCACTGCCATTGCCGCATCCAGTCCGCTCAAGGATGTTCCCATAATACCCACGTTACACGCATCGACCTTTGCTTCCATCAGGCCTGACCACGGGCTGGGAAAATACGTTCTGGTTGCTTCTTCTTCATCAGGCCAGACGTGACCCGTCGCGATCACTGCTAAATCAAACGTCTCGCTGGGTAAATCCTGATTTGTAGCGAGCATGACGCCAGCATTTATAATTTGCAGATCGGTAACCTGGCATGATTCATAAACAGCCACTGCAAATTTTTGCTGTCGTGCCTGGTCTACTAATCGTAAAAATTGATCGCGGAAATATTCGCCCAGCAGAATACGCGGTAAAAACTGGCGATCGTGCAAGGTTTCTTTTTTAACGCCATAATGCTGGAGATGGCTGGCTTCTTGCTTTTGTAGCCATTCGAGATATGTACAATAAATCGGCGGTATTTCAATACTGGCAATATTTGCCAGCATCAGTTTTGAGTTTTCCTCATCACTGTATGGCATCCCGACACCGGCTTCGTCAGCCTGCTCGAAGATAGAAATAGAAAGTGGAGTTTGTTGCTGTAGAAGCGAGAATAAGGTGTAGATCCCCGTAGGCCCGGCACCCACAATAGCAATTTTTTTCATTGTTACTTACCTGTACGCATTCTTTCGAATTTAGTGTTATCAGATAAGTTTGGTTGAAATTTTTAGAATTTGAGAAATTTCAGACAGGGATGAAAAGGGCGCTAACCGCCCTTGGTTAAAATCTGTCAGGCGAGTTTTGCCTGATTGATTTGACTCAGTGGCTCATTGACATCGAAAACTTTGGCGACAACTTCCTCAACGCCGAGATTTTTCAGTCGGGCAGTATGTTTTTCCAGATAGGCAAGGGCGCTTTTTTCATCAGTGAAAAGGTAGATCCCACCGGCTTCGTGGTTCTTTTCACTTTCTGTCCATACCTTCCACAGAAAACCAGGTTCCTGATTAATCGACTCAGCAAGCGGTTTAAGCTGCTCAGCCATTGCGTCGCCAAATGGGCCATTAAAAGCAAAATGAAGTTGTAACAAAGTTGCCATAGCGATTCTCCTTCTGATAACGCATACGAAGACAGTGTAAATCTTTTAACGTATTGGATACAGAGAAGAAACAGAGGGGAAAAGGAGAAGACCAGATTAAGAAAATCTGGTGCGTCCGAGTGGACTCGAACCACCGACCCCCACCATGTCAAGGTGGTGCTCTAACCAACTGAGCTACGGACGCAGGATGGTGCGTTCAATTGGACTCGAACCAACGACCCCCACCATGTCAAGGTGGTGCTCTAACCAACTGAGCTATGAACGCAACGTTGTAGGTGACAACGGGGACGAATATTAGCGGCAGAGTGGGAAGGTGGCAAGAGGCAAAACGTATTTTTCTGCGGTATTTCGACCGTTTGCAGAGCTTTTAAGCAAATTGGCTATATTTTGTTGATTTGCAAGGGCGATTTTTATTCAGGATCGCATTTACATCTGACACAACCCAATAATCTGTGTATCAGAGTTTAAACAGAGTTGTTTGCCACCATCTCAAAATCTGTCGTGGATAAATCCTCCGTAGCCTTTACACTTAGGTAGCAATAAAGGCACACAGATGCAGCAAAGGAATAAATCATGGGATCTGATGCGAAAAACTTGATGAGCGACGGGAACGTGCAAATTGTTAAGACCGGCGAGGTCATTGGCGCGACGCAACTTACTGAAGGTGAGTTAATTGTTGAAGCTGGCGGAAGAGCCGAAAATACCGTGGTCACGGGGGCTGGCTGGTTGAAAGTTGCAACCGGTGGGATCGCCAAATGCACACAGTACGGCAACAATGGCACGCTATCGGTCAGTGACGGTGCCATTGCCACAGATATTGTTCAGTCAGAGGGAGGCGCAATTAGTCTCTCTACGCTCGCTACGGTTAATGGCCGCCATCCCGAAGGTGAATTTAGCGTTGATCAGGGTTATGCCTGCGGTTTGTTGCTGGAAAATGGCGGTAACCTGCGTGTACTGGAAGGCCATCGCGCGGAAAAAATCATTCTCGATCAAGAGGGCGGCCTGTTGGTCAATGGGACAACCTCAGCGGTCGTGGTAGATGAAGGTGGTGAATTGTTGGTGTATCCAGGTGGGGAAGCCAGCAATTGTGAGATTAATCAGGGCGGCGTTTTTATGCTGGCGGGGAAAGCCAGTGATACATTGCTTGCTGGTGGCACCATGAATAATCTCGGTGGTGAAGACTCTGACACTATTGTTGAGAATGGATCCACTTATCGTCTGGGGACGGATGGCCTTCAGCTCTATAGTTCCGGTAAGACGCAAAACCTGTCCGTTAATGTGGGTGGTCGGGCTGAAGTGCATGCTGGTACGCTGGAAAACGCGGTAATACAAGGTGGGACAGTGATCTTGTTGTCACCCACCAGCGCGGACGAAAATTTTGTCGTAGAGGAAGATCGCGCACCGGTTGAACTGACCGGGAGTGTTGCATTACTGGACGGCGCTTCAATGATTATTGGCTATGGCGCAGATCTGCAACAATCATCGATTACTGTACAGCAAGGCGGTGTGTTGATTTTCGATGGCAGCACGGTAAAAGGTGACAGTGTCACTTTCAATATTGGTAACATCAATCTGAATGGTGGAAAACTGTGGCTGATCACTGATGCGGCAACGCATGTGCAACTGAAAGTGAAACACCTGCGCGGAGAGGGAGCGATTTGCCTGCAAACCAGTGCGAAAGAAATTTCACCTGACTTCATCAATGTGAAAGGGGAAGTTAACGGTGATATACACGTTGAGATAACCGATGCCAGTCGGCAAACTCTGTGTAACGCACTGAAACTACAGCCAGACGAAGACGGGATTGGCGCAACGCTCCAGCCTGCGTAAAAACACAGGCGCAACCCGTGAAGGTTGCGCCTTGTCTTTATTAGCGGGACGCTCGTTGCAGAATGATGGCTGACGGCAGACGTTGCAGGAAACGCATTCGCAGCATCATCATAATAGCTGCCGATGTCAGGCCGATAATAAACCCTATCCAGAAGCCTGCTGGCCCCATAGGTTCAACGACCAGATCGGTCAGTGCCAGAATATAGCCGCTTGGCAAGCCCAGCACCCAGTAAGCCGTAAAGGTGATATAGAAAATGGAGCGCGTATCTTTATATCCACGCAAAATCCCACTGCCAATGACCTGGATTGAGTCAGAAATCTGATATACCGCCGCCAGCAACATCAAATGCGCAGCCAGCGTTACAACCTCGGGATTGTCGTTGTACAACAGGGCGATTTGCTCCCGCAGTGAAACCGTGAATATGGCCGTCAGGGTTGCCATACAGACACCCACCATAAGCCCGGTCCGCGCAGCGGTTTGCGCATCCAGCGTTGAGCCCTGACCCAGACGATAACCTACGCGGATAGTTACCGCTGCCGCCAGCGACATGGGAAGCACGAACATCAGTGAACTAAAGTTCAGGGCAATCTGATGTCCTGCGACATCAACAATACCGAGCGGAGACACTAACAGAGCCACGACGGCAAACAGCGTTACTTCAAAGAACAGTGCCAGTGCAATCGGCAAACCGAGTTGAATCAGTCGTTTCATAACCGCAGGATCGGGCTTCGCGGTGCCTTTTTCGTTACGAATATCGCGCATCGAGCGGGCGCGTTTAATGTAAGAAACCATGGCAAGGAACATGACCCAATACACCGCCGCTGTAGCTACGCCACAACCAACGCCACCGAGCTCTGGCATACCGAAATGACCATAAATAAAGATATAGTTCACCGGAATGTTCACCAGCAGGCCGATAAAGCCCATCACCATACCCGGCTTGGTTTTTGCCAGACCTTCACACTGGTTACGGGCAACCTGGAAGAACAGATAGCCCGGTGCGCCCCACAGCAATGCACGCAAATAACCCACGGCTTTGTCCGCCAGAGCCGGGTCGATATTTTCCATAGATCGGATAATGTAACCCGCATTCCACAGCACCAGCATAATAAGAACGGAAACAAAACCTGCCAGCCAGAACCCTTGTCGCACCTGATGCGCAATGCGCTCACGTCGACCGGAACCATTTAATTGCGCGATAACCGGCGTTAATGCCAGCAGCAGCCCGTGACCAAAGAGGATCGCCGGAAGCCAGATAGAAGTACCGATAGCGACCGCCGCCATGTCGGTGGCACTATAGCCGCCCGCCATCACGGTATCGACAAAACCCATCGCAGTTTGGGCGATTTGCGCGAGAATCACCGGGATTGCTAATGCTAATAACAGACGCGCTTCACTGATATACTTCTGCACGTGAACACCTTTTATTTGTAGTTATATGAGAGACTAAAAAGCCGCCTGAATGGGCAGCAAAAAGAAGAAGCAGGGGAAATTCAGTCTATTGTAGCGAGGATTTATTAATTCTCCAGTGAAAAAATAGCCATTCTTACCCCTTCACTGGTAAGGGCGTTTTCCACCTGCTATTGTGCTGAACAGAATGTCTTAACTGATTTCAGGAGTTGTGAGTATGTTTACGGGGATTGTACAGGGCACCGCAAAACTGGTGTCGATTGACGAGAAACCAAATTTTCGCACACATGTGGTTGAGTTACCTGACTACATGCTGGACGGTCTGGAAACCGGTGCGTCCGTGGCGCATAACGGTTGCTGCCTGACCGTGACGGAGATTAACGGCAACCATGTCAGTTTTGACCTGATGAAAGAAACGTTACGTATTACCAATCTTGGCGATTTAAAAGCGGGGGATTGGGTAAATGTTGAGCGGGCGGCGAAATTTAGCGATGAAATTGGCGGACACTTAATGTCAGGTCATATTATGACCACCGCTGAAGTGGCTAAAATATTAACCTCGGAAAATAATCGCCAGATCTGGTTTAAAGTCCAGGATAGTCAGCTGATGAAATATATCCTGTACAAAGGATTTATTGGAATCGATGGTATTAGCCTGACAGTCGGCGAAGTAACGCCAACGCGTTTTTGCGTCCATTTAATTCCGGAAACACTGGAACGCACTACCCTTGGGAAGAAAAAACTCGGCGCACGCGTCAATATTGAGATCGATCCACAAACTCAGGCAGTGGTAGATACGGTAGAACGTGTGCTGGCGGCACGAGAAAATGCCATGAATCAACCAGGTACAGAAGCCTGATCTGAAATCGCCCCCGGAGCGGGGGCGATAGAATAGCCTCTAGCGAGCGACTCGAAGGCCGTTTTCGACTCCGCGAGAGAACACCACCTGCCAGAGCTGAATATCACGGGCGCGGAAAGCACCTGCACAGGCATTTAGATAATAGGTAAACATCCGTTTAAAGCGTTCACTGTAATTATCCGCAATTTCTGGCCATGCGGCGAGGAATCGTTCATACCACGCCATCAACGTAGTATCGTAATCAGCACCGAAGTTATGCCAGTCTTCCATCACAAAGTGGGGTTCGCTGGACTGAGCAATCTGGCGTACAGAGGGCAGGCAACCGTTCGGGAAAATATATTTATTAATCCAGGGATCAACATTCAGATCGGTTTTTTTCGAACCGATAGTATGGAGCAGGAATATACCTTCCGGTTTCAAATTACGATCCACCACCGCAAAATAGGTATCGTAATTTTTCGGTCCGACGTGCTCGAACATCCCCACAGAAACAATACGATCAAACTGGTCGTTCAGGTCACGATAATCTTGCAGCAAAATGGTGACATCCAGGCCTTCACAGCGTTCCTGAGCCATTTTTTGCTGTTCAGCAGAAATGGTGACGCCCACCACGCTTACGTCATAGTTAGACGCCATGTAATGCGCCAGTCCGCCCCAACCACAGCCAATATCCAGTACGCGCATCCCTGGTTTTAACTGCAATTTTTCACAAATCATTTTGAGCTTCGCCTGCTGGGCAGATTCCAGATTATCAGCATCTTTCCAGTAAGCGCAGGAATATTGCATGAAGGGATCAAGCATGCGGCTGAACAAGTCATTACCTAAATCGTAATGCTCTTTGCCGACTATCCAGGCACGTTTTTTACTCTGCAGATTGAAGAGACGAGCGCCGGCAATACGCAGCGTGTCTTTGAAATGATGGGGGAGTTGGTTCTCGAGACCTGCGCGTAAGACTTTGCTAAAAAACATATCCAGTCGGTCACATTCCCACCAGCCATCCATATAACTTTCGCCTAACCCCAACGATCCTTCCTGCAGAACGCGTTTAAAAAAATCGGGGTTTTTGACACGAATATCCGCCGGGGCAGAACCGTTAATGGCTATACCGGCACGGCTAAGTAATTCGTTGGCGATACGGTACCAGTTGTCATCCGGTACACTGACTTCTTCTATACACGATGAACTCATAGTTTCTCCATCACTGGTCGGTGATCAGAACCTTAAAACAGCGTAGACGCTTTTTGGGCTTTGTGAGAAATCTCGCAGAAAAAACCGCGAGTCTATAATCCGACGTAGAACAGAGGGAAAGGAGGAACCCTTGCCGAAATGACCATCCATAGTGAGTCGGGAACGATCCTGTCCCCGTAAAAACATAATATTTATCGTAGCTTTAACAACTCGAAATTAGTATAGGCCGCTAATTTCAATCATACAACAAAATTTTGTTAGCAGCCTAAGTATAAGCATATCGATATAGATCAGTGTGATTCGCTATGAGCGACTTCGGCATTGCCATGATTCTGGCAGTCTACTTCTTCACAACGTTGCATCATGTAACCCAGAGCGACCAGCACTACTGTTGATAACATCACGCTGGTGGTGGTGAGCAATGGCGTGCTGATACTGATAAGCCAGGAAACTACCAGACTTGCGAGGAAGCACAGACCCAGTTGTAGAGTGTTCTGCAACGCTGCGGCGCGACCAGTTGCATGTGGGAAAGGACGCAGTGCCTGGGCGACAACAATCGGGTAGATCGCGCCGTTGGCAATCGCCATCACACAGAATGGGATCAGGATTTCGGCCAGCGACACATGGCTAATGAAGCCCGCAGCCCAGGTCGCAATGACGCTGACAGCAAACAGCACCAGCAACCACGGTAATAACTGCTTGCCTTGCCATTTTTGTAGTGCGGCGCGACAGCCATAGCCACCAATCAGAAACGCGATAGTTTGCGGGACATAGCTTAAACCAATCACTGCCGGGCTGTAACCCATTTCGCTAAGGATGAACGGTGAACCGGTCAGCCATGCAAAAAAACTGGCTGAACAGGCCGCGTATACCAGCACGTTGCCGCGATAGGTTTTAGAACGTAGCAGATCGGTAAAGGTCAGACCATCCTGACTATTGTTACGGGCCTTCGTCGTGGGTTTGAGCCAGAAAATAGGCAGAATCAGCACCACGGTAATGGCAAACAGGGTGGCGAATATCGCCTGCCAGGAAAAATGGACCAGCAGCCAGCTTCCTAAAAGAGGAGCCAGTGCCGGAGATAGACCCACCAGCGGCATGATGGTCGCAAAAATACGGTTAACTTTCTGTGAAGGATAATAATCCGTCACTAACGCTTGCCAGATAACCGCCGCGGCGCAGACACCTACAGCCTGTACAAAACGCAATACCAGCAGCGTGGCGGCGTTTTCAACCCACAGCATCCCCAGACTACCTAACGCAAAAATTGTCAGGCCGATGAATAACACCGGTTTACGACCATAACGGTCGGAGAGCGGCCCCCACAGAAGCTGGGCTGCGGCAAATCCGGCAAGGAACAGACTAAGGCTGGCACTGACAGCAGACGCAGGCGTTTGCAGGTCGGCCTGTATGGCGGCGAAAGCAGGCAGATACATATCGGTTGCCAGAAAACCGAGTACGCTCAAACCTGCCAGCCAGACTAAAAATCTTTTCCCAGGTTGCATGTATATTCTCTAAATCTCTCAATTAAACACCGCCGCAAAGTGTAGGGAGTGAAATTAGTGTTGTGAAACGGTAATATTTGATGACTGGTTTCAAAAATTTTGCAGGCAGACTATGTGGTCAGAATATTCACTCGAAGTTGTTGATGCGGTAGCGCGTAATGGTAGTTTTAGCGCTGCAGCCCAGGAGTTGCATCGCGTTCCTTCTGCGGTCAGCTATACCGTGCGTCAGCTGGAAGAGTGGCTGGCGGTGCCTCTGTTTGAACGACGTCACCGTGATGTGGAACTGACCGCTGCCGGGGCGTGGTTTCTCAAAGAAGGGCGCTCTGTTGTCAAAAAAATGCAGATCACTCGGCAGCAATGTCAGCAGATAGCGAACGGCTGGCGCGGTCAGTTAGCTATCGCAGTGGATAATATTGTCAGGCCAGAACGTACACGGCAGATGATCGTTGATTTTTATCGCCATTTTGATGATGTCGAACTTCTTGTCTTTCAGGAAGTGTTCAACGGTGTCTGGGATGCGCTTTCCGACGGGCGCGTGGAACTGGCGATTGGCGCAACACGCGCGATTCCGGTAGGCGGTCGTTATGCCTTCCGGGATATGGGGATGCTAAGCTGGAGTTGCGTTGTTGCCAGCCACCACCCGCTGGCGTTGATGGATGGCCCGTTCAGCGATGATACGTTGCGCAACTGGCCGTCATTGGTGCGCGAAGACACCTCGCGAACGCTACCTAAACGTATTACCTGGTTGCTGGATAACCAAAAAAGACTTGTCGTGCCTGACTGGGAATCATCGGCAACCTGTATCTCGGCAGGATTATGCATAGGGATGGTGCCAACACATTTCGCCAAACCGTGGCTTAATGAGGGGAAGTGGGTAGCATTAGAACTGGAAAACCCCTTTCCGGATTCGGCATGTTGTCTGACATGGCAGCAAAATGATATGTCGCCTGCGTTAACCTGGTTGCTTGAGTATCTCGGCGATAGTGAGATGCTGAATAAGGAGTGGCTGCGGGAGCCGGAAGAGACTCCCGCAACGGGTGATTAACGACGATAGTCGCGGAACGGGCCGTCAGCCACGGAGCGGCGTTCAATCAACCGCGGATGCACTTCAATGGACTGCGGTTCTTCACGTTTGTTGACGATACGATCCAACAGCATGTTGAACGCTGTTTCACCCAGCGAATCTTTTGGCTGATGGATCGTGGTCAGCGCCGGCGTAAAATAGCGGGCGTTGCGCACGTTATCATAACCGATCAGCGAAACATCCTGTGGGACGCGCAGACCCATTTCATCAGCAGCACAAAGTGCGCCCATTGCCATGATATCGCCACCACAGAAGACGGCAGTAGGGCGATGCGGCTGCGACAGTATTTGCTGCATGGCGCGATAACCGGATTCAGGTTCAAAGTCACCCTGTACAATCCAGCTTTCTGGCACCTTGATCATCGCTTCTTCCATCGCCTTCATAAAACCGGCAAGGCGGCCTGCGCCAGTGTTACGTTCCAGCGGGCCGGGGATAACGCCGATTTCGCGGTGACCGCGTTCAATCAGATAACGCCCGGCCATGTAGCCGCCTTCGAACGCGTTATCAATGACCGCATCGGTGAAGTCAGCTTTTGCTTCACCCCAGTCCATTACCACCATTGGGATATGGCGATACTCTTCCAGCATCGCCAGCAACGGCTCTGGGTACTCAGAACACATCACCAGCAGACCATCGACGCGTTTTTGCGCCATCATCGACAGATAAGCCCGCTGTTTCTCAAGATTGTTCCACGCATTACCCAGAATCAGGGTGTAACCTTTCTGGAAGCAATTTTTTTCAACCGCTTCAATGATCTCGGCAAAATAGGCCGCTTCGCTGCTGGTCGCCAGCAAACCGATAGACTTGGTGTGGTTAACCTTCAGGCTACGCGCCACCGCGCTAGGGGAGTAGTGTAATTCTTTAATCGCTGCCCACACGGCGTTGCGCGTTTCTTCAGCGACGAAACGTGTTTTGTTGATGACGTGTGACACAGTTGTAGTGGAAACGTTTGCTCGTTTCGCTACATCTTTTATTGTTGCCATTCCATTTCACTCCAGACCCTAACTTCAGCTCCTGCAAAATCGCAAGGTAAACGTTTGCCTTTACACACCTTACGCACAACAAAAGTGTTGCGGTACGCCGGAAAAACGACACGGAGCGTCAGGAAGGGGTCAATGGCCAGTACGCAAATAGTGTAAGCGTGGAATTTTGGCCGATCTTGACGAAAAGGGGAAGTGGTAAAAACACTTATCATTATAAATGACGGGAGATTTTTTCATCACAGTGTGTAAAAATGCGTAATATCACTTTTTGTGTGGTAATAAAAAAGGAGAAAACTTGATGAGCACCGACCTTAAATTTTCACTGGTAACAACGATTATCGTCCTCGGTTTGATCGTAGCCGTGGGTTTGACTGCCGCGCTGCACTGATTTCCTCTCGAGGGAGCGCGTTCTCCCTCGCATCTCCTTCCTGTTTGTTAGCAAAATGGCAAAAGTGTTTTCTCTTTTTGTTATTTTCATTTTTTTGTGATTGCTGTCATGCTTTCGCCACTTTAATGAATATCGCGTAATGACGCGAAGAGGTGGAGATAAGGCATGAAAATTAACTATCCGTTGCTGGCGCTGGCGATTGGCGCGTTTGGTATCGGGACAACGGAGTTCTCGCCAATGGGCTTGTTGCCCGTCATTGCGCGCGGTGTGGATGTCTCGATTCCCGCTGCCGGAATGTTAATCAGTGCCTATGCAGTTGGCGTAATGGTGGGCGCGCCGCTGATGACGCTTCTACTTTCTCATCGTGCCCGCCGCAGTGCGTTGATTGTCCTGATGGCGATTTTCACGCTTGGCAACGTACTTTCCGCCATCGCGCCGGATTATATGACCCTGATGCTTTCACGCATTTTGACCAGCCTGAATCACGGAGCATTTTTTGGTTTGGGTTCAGTTGTGGCCGCAAGCGTGGTGCCAAAACATAAACAGGCCAGCGCAGTTGCCACTATGTTTATGGGGTTAACCCTGGCAAATATCGGTGGTGTTCCGGCGGCGACCTGGTTGGGTGAAACCATCGGCTGGCGGATGTCATTTCTGGCAACGGCGGGGCTGGGCGTGATTTCAATAGTAAGTCTGTTCTTCTCATTACCTAAAGGTGGCGCAGGGGCGCGACCTGAAGTGAAAAAAGAGCTGGCGGTATTAATGCGTCCGCAGGTGCTGTCTGCATTGCTGACGACGGTGCTGGGAGCTGGCGCCATGTTTACCCTCTACACCTATATCTCTCCGGTACTGCAAAGTATTACCCACGCAACACCGGTGTTCGTCACGGCAATGCTGGTGCTGATTGGTGTCGGGTTCTCTATTGGGAACTATCTCGGCGGCAAACTGGCAGATCGTTCAGTTAACGGCACGTTGAAAGGCTTTTTGTTGCTGCTGATGGTGATTATGCTGGCAATCCCGTTCCTGGCCCGCAATGAGTTCGGCGCAGCTATTAGCATGGTGGTGTGGGGAGCTGCAACCTTTGCGGTCGTACCGCCGTTACAGATGCGCGTGATGCGTGTCGCCAGTGAAGCGCCTGGTCTGTCTTCATCAGTCAATATTGGTGCCTTTAATCTTGGAAATGCGCTGGGAGCAGCTGCTGGTGGTGCGGTAATTTCCGCTGGGCTGGGATACAGTTTTGTGCCGGTGATGGGGGCGATTGTCGCGGGACTGGCATTATTGCTGGTGTTTATGTCAGCCAGAAAACAACCTGAGGCAGTTTGCGTTGCCAACAGCTAATTAAACAAAAACGCAGAAGGATAACCTTCTGCGTTACAGTTGCTGGCAACGTGCGATTTATCTTGCCGGATGCGGTGTTAACGACTCATCCGAGTTGGCATGGTAAGCGAAGCGCATCAGGCAATGTTGCATTTGCCATCAGTTATTATGCAGCGAGATTTTTTGCTACGAATTCCCAGTTCACCAGCGCCCAGAAGTGCTCCAGATAGCCAGGACGTGCATTGCGATAGTCGATGTAATAAGCGTGTTCCCAGACATCAACGGTCAGCAGTGGAGTCGCATCGGTGGTCAGCGGAGTACCCGCGTTAGAGGTTGAAACGATAGCCAGTTTGCCATCGCTGTTTTTCACCAGCCAGGTCCAGCCAGAACCAAAGTTTTTGATTGCTGCATCAGTAAACTGTGCTTTGAAATCGGCAAAGCTGCCAAAAGATGCGGCGATAGCTTCAGCGACTTTTCCAGTTGGTTCGCCACCCGCGTTCGGTGCCAGGCAGTTCCAGTAGAAAGTATGGTTCCAGACCTGAGCTGCGTTGTTGAATACGCCACCTTCAGAGCTGCGAATAATCTCTTCCAGTGATTTACCTTCAAACGCGGTACCTTTAATCAGGTTGTTCAGGTTAGTGACATAAGTCTGATGATGCTTGCCGTAGTGATACTCGATGGTTTCCGCAGAAATGTGCGGTGCCAGAGCATCTTTAGCATATGGTAGTGCAGGTAATTCGAATGACATTGCTACTCTCCTTTATTATTAATTTGCATACGTACAATAGCCTTATTGTGCGTATGGATAGGGTAGCAAATTAAAAGGTGAGACAAAAGATGAACTTACCCTGTTGCCGTAACAACAGGGTAGAGTTTTAGCGAAGTGTTTTTGGGGTCATTACCCGGCGAGCGCCAACATAGTGGCGCTGCCAGTAGTCTTCACTGAGAGAAGTGATTTGAATTTCCTGACCCGTACGCGGTGACTGAATAAATTTGCCGTTGCCGACATATACGCCGACATGATCGGCTGTACCGCGTCCCTGAGTACGGAAAAAGACCAGGTCGCCGTTTTTCAGTTCACTACGTTCGATTGGCGCTGCATCTCGCAGGTGATACATTTCATTCGCCGTACGCGGAATACGAATTTTCACCAAATCTTTATAAGCGTAATAAACCAGGCCGCTGCAATCAAAACCGGTACGCGGTGAGCTGCCGCCCCAACGATATGGCTTACCAATTTGCTGCATCAGTTTATTCATTGCCACTTTTGTGGCTTTTTGCACCTTCGCTTTGTGTGCGTCGGCAAGAGTTCCTGACGCGGCATTTTTGACTTTCACACAATGCGATTTATAGCCCTTACGTTTGGTACACTTTTCGGTAAAGCTGGCTGAGGCCGTTTTATTGACGACGTGTTTGCTGCGAGTTTTGGCGTTTTTAGAAGCGGTAATGGAAGATTTTTTAACGGAAGAAGCGGTTTTGCTTTTGGTCGTACTTTTACTGGCGGCTTTTTTCGCTGTTTTCTGGCTGGCTTTCTGGGTCTTTTTGGTGGTTGCCGTGCTTTTCTTTTTATCTGCTTTTTTGGTGATATGAGTGGTAGCAGAACTCTCCCTGGCTTGCTTTGAAGCATGGGCCATAGGCGTTAAAGGCAGGGTGGTAAAAAGTAAAGCACAGAGCGTGATCGAAATACGGTTTATCCGCGCCACTGAGCGTCCCTCTGTTAAGGCAGGTCTATCATGCCTGCGTCTGATTTACAAAACTTGATGATTCTAATGCATAGAAGAAGAGAAAGTTAATAGCTTTTATTGTTAAAAAATACGTTTCGTCGGCGAGCGCAAAAAAATGCAGCAGTGGAAGCTAAAAATGGTTATAAATACGCCAGTTTGCCGTGCATAAGGGAAGAAACGAATATTTGAAATGCAACAAATAGAACAAAGGGATAAAATAGCAAAAGCGTGATGAAAATGTTATTTTCCGATGCCGCACTGACCCGCTACAATGTCAGATTACTGCCGTAAAGAAGTTTGAGGAAGCAAGACAATGAGCACCACTATCGAAAAAATCCAACGCCAGATTGCTGAAAACCCGATCCTGCTGTACATGAAAGGTTCACCGAAACTGCCGAGCTGCGGTTTCTCTGCCCAGGCAGTCCAGGCGCTTGCCGCATGTGGCGAACGTTTTGCCTATGTTGATATCCTGCAGAATCCGGACATTCGTGCGGAACTGCCGAAATATGCTAACTGGCCGACCTTCCCGCAACTATGGGTTGACGGCGAGCTGGTCGGCGGTTGTGATATCGTGATCGAAATGTATCAGCGTGGCGAACTGCAGCAGC
The DNA here is from genome assembly GCF_030295215.1 of Escherichia sp. KS167_9B. Taxonomy (NCBI): domain Bacteria; kingdom Pseudomonadati; phylum Pseudomonadota; class Gammaproteobacteria; order Enterobacterales; family Enterobacteriaceae; genus Escherichia; species Escherichia sp. KS167_9B. Next base: position 2,085,091 of record NZ_AP025754.1, on the reverse strand, counting down.
TGATCAAAGAAACTGCCGCTAAATACAAGTCTGAAGAGCCGGACGCTGAATAATCCGTCCTGCAATACTGACGGATGCGAACGGGCATCCGTCAATCCTTTCTCTATCCCCAATCCAGTCCTTGTGGCGAACTTGAAAATCCCGCCTCACGCAGCAGCGTAAACATCGGCGTTTGCCGGACCGGTAGGTCATTCACTTCTGTTAGCGTAAAGCGCAGCCGTGGTTCGCGACGCAGTGCGGTAGTCAGCGCGTGGAAAATCTCTGGGGCGAGTAATTCCTCTTTTTCCTGCCAGACCAGCATTTTTTTGCCACCTTGCGCCAGATAGAGTAACAATTTGCCGCCAGAAACGACCACCAGCGCACCCGCCCGACGCGTTGGTATCAGCGTTGCCGGATGTGCAGGCCAGGGCAGAAGATTTCCCCATGCATTAGCCGGATCGTTGGCAGAGAGCGCCACTGGTGTATAGTGGCGCGTTTGCGTGGCTTGTGTCGCCAGATCGCGCAATCGGTCAATAGTCAGACGTTCAGCGAATTGCGCGCCACCCAGACCTTCTACAAAACGACCTCGCATAATTCGCCCGGAGTCTTCCATACTTCGACAAAGCGTTTGCATCGATGGAAACCCGCTAGGGATATTTTCGGCTATCACCGCCTGACGACTGATGATGCCGTAGCGGTCGAGCATATTTTCCGCCAGCGCCAGCATCCTTTCGGTATCGTTTAGTGGCTCCACCTGCAATAACGACCAGCGTCCAGCCAGATTTGGTGTGTTGTAAGATAGCAGCGGCGAGACGGGTTGCGCATAGACAGGACGTCCACGTCGAGCCCTGTGGCTGCGACGAGTTGAGGTGCGTGTGTTGGTACTGCTGCGGGTGAGGGCGCGTAACGGTGCCCAAATGTCGCTGGTGATGACGCCTTGCCAGACCAGCGCCCATAACGCCTCTTGCAGGGCTGAGGGATCAACCGATTCGTCGATTTTATCGCGTATCCGTTGGCTGATTTGTTGTGCAAACCAGGCTCCTCCGTCAGCCAGAACCGTGACTATCGCTTGCTGCAGCGCCGAACGATTCGCCTGATTCGCTTCGGCGGGAGTGAACGATTCTGCGGCATATTCCTGTAGATGCAGTGCCACCAGACCGTCATCATCACCCAGTTTTTTTTGCCCCGACCAGATAACCGCACCGGTTGCCAGTAATTCATCGAGCATTTCTGGCGAATAGTCGCGTACGCGGGCAGGCAGGATCTGGCTTTCCCAGAGTGAGGCGGGTAAACCGACTCCGGCAAGCTGTTCGATCACCCGCATGACGCCATCCACGCCCTCATAAACGCCTGGCGATGTTGAGGCAAAGAGTGCCGGGCTACCATCGGTGGCGGGTAATACGCCCTGACGTTCCAGCAGCAATCGCGCATAGGTCGTGGCCGCAACGGGACGTGTCGCTTCTCTGGCGGCTTGCAGCGAGCGCAAACGCAGACGACGAAATACTTCATCGCTCACCCAGATGTCTTGTTGCAGATTCATCACCAGCCCCTGTTCGCGCAGTTGCTGAAGTTGCTCTTCGACAATGGCAATACCGAGACTAAACTCATGAGCCAGTTGTTCAGACGTGACCAGAGCATGAGCCCGGAGATAGCGCAGAAAGAGGTCGCGAAGCGGGTAACTGACTCGGTGCAAATAAATCTCTGGCAGTGACTCTGGTAGTCGTACGCCGAGGGCATCGCGCAGCCTGGCGGCATCATCCATACAGGCAAGACGCTCCTGCCCGCTAATCATCGTCGGGAAGATTCGTTTTACTGCAAGAAGATTTTCCAGATACGACGCAATCTCTTCACTGCTGCCTGTATGCCGTTGCGCCAGGTCTTCAACGGTCATTGGCCCCAGTTCGCGCAGCAGGTCGAACAATCCTTCTTCACCTTTCGCTCTTCTGCCAGGAGCCAGTCGTTGCAACTCTTCTTCCACCTGGCGAATGACCTGCGGGTCGAGTAATTCCCCCGGATCGACCTGTCCGAGTAGATTGCGCAGTAACTCGCTGTCCAGCGACAGTACGGATGCCCGGCGCTCTGCCAGCGGGGCGTCGCTCTGGTACATAAATTCCGCGACATAGCCGAACAATAAACTGGCGGCGAAAGGCGAGGGCGTAGTGGTCGTTACATCGGATATTTGAATTTCGCCACCGTTCAGACGACGCATCAAACGCTCCAGCGCGGGAAGATCATAAACATCTTGCAGACATTCGCGTAGGGTTTCGAGAATGACCGGAAAATCCGGATATCCCTGAGCGATTTCCAGCAACTGACTGGCGCGCAGCCGTTGTTGCCAGAGCGGGGTGCGATGGCCCGGCGTGCGGCCCGGCATTAATAATGCCCGCGCGGCGCATTCACGAAAACGGGCGGCGAAAAGTGCCGAGCTGCCTACCGCTTCACGGACAATTTGCAGTAACTTTTCTGGTTCAAACAAAAAAATCGCGGCATCGGGCAATTTACCATCGGTGTCAGGAATGCGCGCAACAATGCCGTCATCACTGGCAACCACAGACGCGTCAGCGCCCCATAGTGCATGTATTCGCCCGGCAATCGCCAGCGCCCAGGGTTCATGCACCCGTCTTCCATAGGGAGAGTGCAAAATAATACGCCAGTCGCCAATTTCATCACGGCACCGTTCGAGGACCAGATGACGACTACCCGGAACGATGCCCGTCGCGTTGCGCTGCTCGTCAATCAACCCCTGAATATTGGCGATCGTATTTTCTTCTGCCAGCCACGGGGGAATATTCCCGGAAAAGAAAGCGCCATCTGCCAGTAAATGGAGAAAATCGCCGATCATCTCACCTAATTCAGCCGGACGGCCGTTACCTTCACCACGCCAGAAGGGAAGGCGGGCAGAACGACCTGGAGCAGGAGTCACAATCACCTGATCGCGGGTGATTTGCTGGATCCGCCATGAGGTAGCGCCGAGAGTGATAATGTCGTTCACCCGCGACTCATATACCATCTCCTCATCCAGTTCACCCACCCGCCGCGAACCGGCCTGTTCTTCACCTTCGGGTAATAACACGCTATACATGCCACGATCCGGAATGGTGCCACCGCTGGTCACCGCCAACAGCTGAGCGCCAGGTCGGGCGGTCAATATCCCGGTCTCCCTGTTCCAGACCAGTTTTGGTCGAAAAGCAGAAAAATCGCCAGAGGGATAGCGCCCGGAAAGCATATCCAGCGTGGCGTCAAAAACACGTCTTGGCAGATCTTTCCACGGTGCGGCACGGCGTACGCGGGAGTACCATTCGTCTGCCTGTAATGCATCCATCGCCGCGGCGGCAACGGTCTGCTGCGCAAGGACGTCGAGTGGATTATGCGGTGGTGTCAGGTTTTCCAGCCTGCCTGCGAACATACACTCAACAATGACTGCGGAATCGACTAAGTCACGCCGGGTTCGGGGGAAAAAAAGCCCTTTGGAGATACCACCTACCTGGTGTCCGGCACGTCCAATGCGTTGTAACCCACTGGCAACAGAAAACGGCGTTGCCACCTGAATTACCAGATCCACCGCGCCCATATCAATCCCCAGTTCGAGACTGGAGGTTGCGACCACGCAGCGTAATTCACCCGATTTCAGCGCCTGTTCGGTGATTGCTCGTTGTTCTTTAGACACGGAGCCGTGGTGTGAGCGGGCAATAAAAATGTCGCTACTTTGTACACGGTTAGAGGTTGCGCCGGAGGTCGACTCGAAATGGGCCGCATCAACGGCGATAGACGGGGAACGCTGTAAGCGTGCGGCGTAAAGCTCATTCAATCGTGCCGTCAGTTTTTCCGCCAGCCCGCGTGAATTAGTAAAGACAATGGTCGAGCGATGGCGCAAAACTTCATCAAGGATACCCGTTTCAATATATGGCCAGATGGAGCCTTCTCGGCCGGCATGGCTGTCTTCGCCGGTGCCGCTGGCGACCGATGAGACATCATCCATATTGGCGACCGGTACGACAATCCGTATCTGCGGATGGCGCATTGCAGGCGGGTTGACTACCGTAACCGGGCGATCGCCACCAAGAAATGCTGCCACATCGCTGGCTGAGCGTACAGTGGCAGAAAGGCCAATTCGCTGTGCTGAGGTGTGGAGCAGCGCATCGAGCCGCTCCAGACTTAACGCCAGATGCGCACCACGTTTACTGCCCGCTACCGCGTGGACTTCATCAATAATTACCGTTTCGACGCCGCGTAGCGTTTCGCGCGCGCGGGAGGTCAGCATCAGATAGAGTGATTCGGGTGTGGTGATCAGAATATCCGGCGGATTACGGGTGAGTTTGCTGCGTTCCTGTGCAGGCGTATCGCCAGTACGGATCCCCACGCGAAGATTGACTTCCGTTTCGCCGCGCCGCCGCCGTTCATCGGCAATACCCTGTAACGGGATCTGCAAGTTGCGCTGAACGTCGGTGCCCAGAGCTTTGATCGGTGAAATATAGAGAATGCGTGAGGTTTTACGCTTATGCGCCTCGCGGGTATCTTGGCCGCCTTCGCGGAAGAGCTGATCGAGGGCGTAGAGAAATGCTGCCAGCGTTTTCCCGGAGCCAGTCGGTGCAATCACCAGCGCATGTTCGCCTCGCGCCGCCACATGCCAGGTTTGCGACTGGACAGCGGTCGGCTGTTTAAAGGCGCGAAGAAACCAGTCGCGGGTCGCCGGTGAAAACACGTCCGGCAGGGGCGATGAAGGGTTTAGATTATCTGCCATTAACGCTATTCCCCGTGAATATCATGCATGATGCGTGGAATAGCCTCACTATAGATGCCTGAATCATTGCATGTCATCAGGCATCGACTCGATTACACCTCTTCGGCGGCAGGTAGCGGCCAGCCTCCCAGACGTTTCCAGCGGTTGACGATTTCACAAAACAGCACAGCAGTGCGTTCGGTGTCGTACAGCGCGGAGTGCGCCTGGGTGCTGTCGAAGTCCATGCCAGCGGTCTGGCAAGCCTTTGACAATACGGTTTGTCCGAGTGCCAGCCCGGCCAGTGCAGCAGTGTCAAAAGTGGCGAAAGGGTGGAACGGGTTACGTTTCAGTGAGGCGCGTTCTGCGGCGGCCATCATAAAGCTGTGATCGAAATTGGCGTTGTGCGCCACCATAATGGCGCGGTTACAGCCGCTCGCTTTAATGCCTTTACGTACAACTTTAAAAATTTCGTGCAGCGCCTCGTATTCGCTGACCGCGCCGCGATCGGGATCGTTCGGGTCAATGCCGTTGAAGGCGAGGGCCTCTGGCTGCAAATTTGCGCCGACAAATGGTTCGACGTGGAAATGTAATGTGGTGTCCGGCATCAGCCAGCCTTGTTCATCCATTTTCAGGGTGATGGCGGCAATCTCAAGCAGCGCATCGGTTTTGGCGTTAAATCCAGCTGTTTCAACATCGATCACAACAGGATAAAAACCACGAAAACGGTCGCACAGACCGGTAAGTTGAGCGTTATCGGACATCTGATTCTCTTAATACGGATAAATTGCAGCGCGCATTATGACAAATATTACTTGTCGATGCAGTAAAGATGCGGGCGCGATGAGTTCACGCCCGGCAGGAGATTAGTTGCCCAGACCGCGACCGGCGTCTTTCTCTTCGATTAATTCAATTTTGTAACCGTCCGGATCTTCCACAAATGCGATAACCGTAGTGCCGCCTTTTACCGGACCCGCTTCACGGGTGACGTTACCGCCGTTCTGACGGATTTTTTCGCACGCTTCAGCGGCGTTATCTACGCTAAGCGCGATGTGACCATAAGCAGTGCCGAGTTCGTATTTATCCACGCCCCAGTTGTAGGTCAGTTCAATCACCGCTTCTTCGGTTTCCGGGCCATAGCCAACAAACGCCAGTGAGTATTTGTATTCCGGGTTTTCGCTGGTACGCAGCAGTTTCATGCCCAGTACTTTGGTATAAAAATCGATGGAGCGTTGCAGATCGCCAACGCGCAGCATGGTATGAAGAAGACGCATCTTTATATCCTCAAAATGGCTAACAGATTCAAAATGTTGTTTTAGTATAGCGGCGGCTTTGCGCCGCTCGCAATGTTGGATTACAGCGTCGGGTAATCGGTATAGCCTTCCGCGCCGCCACCGTAGAAACTTTCGGCACGCTGTGGGTTAAGCTCAGCTTTGCGCTGCAAGCGGGCAACCAAATCCGGGTTCGCAATCCAGTCACGACCAAATGCCACCGCATCAATCAATCCTTTGCCGATCAACGTTTCGGCTTTTTCTACCGTGTATGCCCCTGCGCCGATAATCGGACCGTGGAAACGGGCACGTACTTTTTCGCGGAACGCATCAGTATACGGTTCACCTCCCGCCCAATCTGGTTCTGACATATGCAGATAAGCAATGCCGCGTTTGCCCAGTTGTTCAATCAGATACAGTGCATCGGCTTCTTCATTTGGGCCATTATCCGTGTTCTGGAAAGTACCGATTGGCGAAACACGAATGCCAATGCGATCGGCACCCCATTCTTCAATCCCGGCATCGACCACTTCCAGCACCAGACGTGCGCGATTTTCCACGCTGCCGCCGTACTGATCGGTACGATGGTTTGAAGAAGGAGAAAGGAACTGATGCAGTAAATAACCGTGAGCAGAGTGTAGCTCCACCAGATCAAACCCAGCTTCACGGGCATTAGCGATGGCCTGGCGGAAATCATTGACGATGCCCGGAATCTCTTCCCGTTCAAGTGCACGTGGCATGGATGTTTCAACGCGGATCGCCTGACCTTTTTCATCGCGCAGAGAAGTACGCGTTCCCGCGCTAAGTGCAGAAGGCGCTACCGGTGCCTGACCGCCAGGCTGCAGGCTGGCGTGAGAAATTCGCCCCGTGTGCCACAGCTGCACGGCCATATGACCATTTTCAGCATGAACGCCAGCGGTGATTTTTTTCCATGCGGCAATTTGCTCCGGACTATGGATGCCAGGCGCGCCTGCATATCCTTTTGCCTGGGCGGAAATTTGCGTGGCTTCGCTAATAATCAAACCGGCACTGGCTCGTTGGCGATAGTATTCCGCCATCAACGGGGTAGGGATGTCACCCGGTTCAATACTGCGCAGACGCGTCAGCGGTGCCATAAAAATACGGTTTGCCGCCGTGATCGCGCCCACTTTCAGTGGGGAATACAGTTTTTCAGATGACATAAAGGCTCCCGGTGGTCTGGTGATAAAAAATGCCTGCTAAACGGCAGGCGTCGCAATAATGGTTTTTACATGGGCCAGCGCGTTTTCCAGTGGCTCGAAACTGCGCGAAATTTTGGCCTGCAAATTCGCGCCAAGCCACAGTGCGTAAAGCACTTGTGCCTGTTGCAGCGGTTCGCCACAAAAGGTTAAACAATGGTTCTCACGGCCATTTTCCAGCGCCTGAGAGAGCAGGGCGATTACGCCGCGAGCCCCTTTATCCATCGCGCTGCGCATATCTTCTGACAGATCGCACACTTCGGCAGAGAGTTTTACTGTCAGGCAACCACTGATGGTTCCATGTTGGCAAAATTGGTTCAGTGTTTGCTGGTAATAAGCCAGTATGCGGTCGCGGTAGTTACCTTCGCCGGATTGCAGCAACTCCGTCAGTCGCTGGTGATATGCGGCGTAATGGCGCTCAAGCATGGCAACGCCAAACGCTTCTTTAGAGCGAAAGTAGTGATAGAAGGACCCTTTCGGTACTTCAGCAGTTTTTAGTAATTCGCTTAGCCCCATCCCGGTGAATCCACGTTGCAGGCAAAGTTGCTCGCCCGTCGCCAGGAGATGTTCGCGAGTATCATGTTCGGTGTGTTTGTTCATGTGTTGGAGTGTAGTAGACCAGTCGGTCTAGTGCAAGTAAAGTTGCTACTTTGGGCATTAACAGCTTCAATAATGGTAATAATCTTATCTGAGGAGGGCGAGGTGGCGGAGCAATTAGAGTTCTTTCCCGTCCAGAGCCCGTGCCGGGGAATTTGCCAGTCTGACGAACGCGGATTTTGTCGCGGCTGTTTTCGTAGTCGGGATGAGCGTTTTAACTGGAATAAAATGAGCGATGGCGAAAAACAAGAGGTGCTGCGCCTTTGTCGGCAGCGATTAATGCGCAAATTACGTGCAAATAAGCCAGCGTCATCAGACGAACCGGAGCAACCATCACTCTTTTGAGCATAATCTTGCGTATACTCCTCTCATATCTGATAAGAGGAAGCGATTATGGTTCAGCGTATTACTATTGCGCCGCAAGGCCCGGAGTTTTCCCGTTTTGTGATGGGCTACTGGCGATTGATGGACTGGAATATGTCCGCCCGCCAGCTGGTCAGCTTTATTGAAGAGCATCTGGATCTCGGCGTAACTACCGTGGACCACGCTGATATTTATGGCGGCTATCAGTGCGAAGCAGCGTTTGGCGAGGCGCTGAAACTGGCACCTCATCTGCGTGAACGGATGGAAATTGTCAGCAAATGCGGTATCGCGACGACCGCGCGTGAAGAAAACGTCATTGGTCATTACATTACTGACCGCGATCACATCATTAAGAGCGCCGAACAGTCGCTAATTAATCTTTCGACCGATTATCTGGATCTACTGTTAATCCACCGACCAGACCCGTTAATGGATGCCGATGAAGTGGCGGACGCCTTTAAACATCTGCATCAGAGCGGCAAAGTTCGCCATTTTGGCGTATCGAACTTTACGCCTGCGCAATTTGCGCTGTTGCAATCACGCCTGCCGTTTACCCTTGCCACTAATCAGGTGGAAATATCCCCGGTGCATCAGCCGTTACTGCTGGATGGCACGCTCGACCAACTGCAACAACTGCGTGTTCGTCCGATGGCGTGGTCTTGCCTTGGTGGTGGTCGTCTGTTTAATGATGATTATTTCCAGCCTCTGCGTGATGAACTGGCTGTGGTGGCGGAGGAGTTAAACGCGGGCTCTATTGAACAGGTGGTTTACGCCTGGGTTTTACGTTTACCGTCGCAGCCGCTGCCGATAATCGGCTCCGGTAAAATTGAGCGCGTGCGAGCAGCTGTTGAAGCAGAAACCCTGAAAATGACTCGCCAACAATGGTTCCGTATCCGTAAAGCGGCACTGGGTTACGACGTACCGTAAGCACTTTAGGAATAGCCGCCGTTCAAAAATGTGTCACTGGTTTACACTTATTCAGGAATGCACAATGAACGGAGGTCCTATGAAACGTTTTAGTCTGGCTATTCTGGCGCTGGTTGTTGCTACCGGCGCGCAAGCTGCCAGTGAAAAAGTCGAGATGAACCTCGTCACGTCGCAAGGGGTTGGGCAGTCAATTGGTAGCGTCACCATTACTGAAACCGATAAAGGTCTGGAGTTTTCGCCCGATCTGAAAGCATTACCCCCCGGTGAACATGGCTTCCATATTCATGCCAAAGGAAGCTGCCAGCCAGCTACCAAAGATGGCAAAGCCACAGCGGCGGAATCCGCAGGCGGGCATCTTGATCCACAAAATACCGGTAAACATGAAGGGCCAGAAGGTGCTGGGCACTTAGGCGATCTGCCTGCGCTGGTTGTCAATAATGACGGCAAAGCTACCGATGCCGTCATCGCGCCTCGTCTGAAATCACTGGATCAAGTCAAAGATAAAGCGCTGATGATCCACGTTGGTGGCGATAATATGTCCGATCAACCTAAACCGCTGGGCGGTGGCGGTGAACGCTATGCCTGCGGTGTAATTAAGTAACTAAGAGGCCAGCGTACCTTGCGGCGGTGCTTGCTCAAGTTGCGAAAGCGAGCAGTACAGCCGCCAGACAATTGCCGCCAGCTCCTGGGCGGCAGGTTGATGATGACGGGCAAGGCTGTCGCAAATCCGCTGTAATTCTGCAAGTGTGGCCGCCAGTGATTTTTGCTGAACGCCACGCTCACTCATCACTCCACGTAACAATGAAATACAGTTATCCCGTACTCGCGATAACGGATCGGAACGCGATTCCCATTCGCGCAATTGCCAGACAACATGAGAACAGTTCAACAACACCACCCCCCAGCGTAATAACCAACGGCGAGCCAGCGCATCCTGGCTGTTACTTAACTGACTGACGTGATGATAAGTGAGTGATTCAAAATCGCTTTCACTCAGTGTTGGATGGCGGCTTAGTTGGTCGACAAAATCCCGGCGCAGTGCGCGAATATGACGACGGCTTTTACGAGCGTCAGACCCAGGTCGCAGAATGGCGAACGCTAGCCACGCCAGCGCTACGCCAACAATTTTTGCCAGATTGTCATTAAGAAAATCAGCGAAATCATACACCGGTGGATTAGTGACAGCGATAAACGACCCCATAAATACAATCAGTTGCCCCCACAGTGCGGCAAATTTGGGCATCTGCAATTTAAGAAGCTGCATCGTCGCCAGCAGTGGAAAGAGAAACAGTAAAAATTGCCACAGATCGCTAATCTGGACCATCAGGCCAAATTTGACCACAAAGCTGAATAGCGAAAGTAACACTAGCGTGCGCATTAGCAGTGACAAGGACTTAAACGGTGCCGCGACGGCGGAGTAGAGTACGCAGCTAATTGCGGCCAGCGTTAATGCATTGGCACCGGCATCCCATTGTGAAGCGATACTCCATGCGCCAATTATCATCAATGTACAAAATGTTCGTAGTCCGCTCCACATAGCTTCGGCGTTATCGGTATGACGTGCCAGGCCGGATGTCCGTGGGAGTTTGGCATGATCATCTACGCCGCTTTGCAGACGATGTAATTCCTGACTGCTTTGCAGATAAAGATGGCAAAAATAGCGTAGTCGCTGCCAGAAGGCGACGTGCCGGTAGTCGGCGACGTTGGTCGGGCGTAGCGGGGCAATAATACGTGCGACGGTGTAAAAATCTGTTTGCGAACTGGCGAGCGCGGTCAGCAACTGGTCGAGAATTTCTCGTGTGGCACCTGGCGGTGAGGGCCAGTTGAGCAACATACGTCGCAGGCTGGAAATGACGCTGGTCATACGTAATTGCTGGTGGAGCAGCGCATTAAGGCGCGCGTTTTGCTGGCGAAAACGATAGTGGCTCCAGAAAGCCTGGATACGCAGCAAATTCATGGTCAGTATCTGTCCAATCACCCCCTCATGTGCTGCACGAATGGCATCGGTTGTTTCAGGCTGCCAGAGTAAACTGGCATGTTCAAGTAGTCGGGCGTGCATGTTTTTCAATGCGGTTAAAAGGGCTGTAGCATCGGAACTGCTAGGCAGGATCATCATCATCATGCCGCCGCACAAAATACCGACAATCACCTCGCAAACGCGCGCCTGAGCGATATCCCACAGCTGGCTGGCCTCAGTAATATTAACCATCGGAAAGGCGATGATGGCAGCCGTGTAGCCCGCCAGTTGAAATGCATACGCGACGTTATTCGTGAAGTGCGCACAGGCCCAGGTACAAAAGCCAAGCCACGCCGACATACTCAATAGAAAAAACCAAGGTTCGTTGAGCGTATGTCCGGCAAGAATCAGTGCTGCAATGGCTCCCAGTAAACTGCCAGCGATGCGTCCGAGGCTTTTGCTGATGACACCGCCAACGGTGGGAAAGCTAACCACGGCAGCCGAGGTCATCGCCCAATAGGGCTCATCAAGATTCAAATAATAGGCAATCGTCAGCGCCAGACACATGGCAAGGGTATTGCGTAACGCATAACGCCATTGCGCCAGCGTGGCCCTGAACCAGGGCAAATTGCGCAAGGACCATGACGATGCACTCATTATTGACCTACGGCAATGCTACAGGTGGTGCCCGACACCAGCGTGACATCGCCTGGGACTTTATCCAGCGCAAAGCGGACCGGAACACGTTGGGCGAGGCGAACCCAGGGGACGTTAGGTTTCACATCCGGAATAAGGCTTGAGTCACTTTCAACGCTCTGATCATAAATCGCCCGACCGATACTGGAAACGTGACCCTGTAACGTTTTGTTATCACTATAGAGGGTAATTTGTGCTGGTGCACCTTCGCGGATATGGCGCAACTTGGTTTCTTCAAAATAACCAATGACGTAAAACGAGTGGCTATCGACAAGAGCAAACAGCGGTTTCCCGGTGTCAGCGTAATCGCCGATGCGGGTAGTAAGATTAGTCACCCATCCGCTCACCGGGGCGCTAATTTCCGTTTGCGCCAGTTGCCATTGTGCCTGTTTCAACGTCGCCTGTGCGGCATCAACACTGGCCTGCATCGCTTTAACATTGAGGTTAGCGGTATCGAGTTCTTCGGCAGAAATAAAATTTTGTGAGAGATGACGACGACGATTCGCTTCGTTATTGGCTTTTGCGAGGTCAGATTGCGCTTTCGCCAGCTGAGCCTGTGCGTTCAGCTCGGCGATCTGAAAGGGCGTTTTATCGATCGTGAGCAGAAGATCCCCCGCGTTAACCAGCTGGTTGTCTTTTATATTCAGCTCAACAATACGTCCCGACACCTGTGGGGTGATAGAAACCTGTTCTGCGCGTATTTTCCCGTCGCGTGTCCACGGAGATTGCATGTAATAATTCCACAGCCACCATCCGGCAAGAACCGCAACTACCGCTACAATGATTGTTGAGAAATACTTAATTGTTTTAATTGACATAGTTACCACGCATTCAGTATTGCCAGGGAAAGGCAAACGCAAATCGCAAACAGCGATAAATCCATTAACAAGGGATGCCAGATGTCACCGGCGTAGATCCAGCCACGAAGCAGGCGGTGTACGACAAGCCAGATGACGAATCCAAACGCGAAGGCTTTGAAAAACGGAGGAAAGTAGACGGACGCACCGAACACCAGATCTTGTAAGGGCAATCCTGTTGCATTGAGCATAAACTTCACAAAGTAGATTCCTTTACGACCGAATATATTGCGTTAGATTAATAAATATTCTTTAAGTGCGAAAAATTTACGCGCAATTTCTGAAAAATATGTCTGACGGTAACCAAATGCAGCAATACATTTGTTTTAGCAATACAATTGCTGCACACTATTCTAAAAGCCGCATAATATCTTAGCAAGCTAATTATAAGGAGATGAAATTGGAATCGCCACTAGGTTCTGATCTGGCACGGTTGGTGCGCATATGGCGTGCTCTGATAGACCATCGCCTGAAACCGCTGGAGTTAACACAAACCCATTGGGTTACGTTACACAATATCCATCAGTTACCTCCAGACCAGTCGCAAATTCAACTGGCAAAAGCGATTGGCATCGAGCAGCCATCACTGGTCCGTACTCTGGACCAACTGGAAGAAAAAGGGTTAATTTCGCGTCAAACTTGTGCCAGCGATCGTCGGGCTAAACGTATTAAACTGACGGAAAAGGCAGAGCCGCTGATCAGCGAAATGGAAGCTGTTATTAACAAAACCCGCGCGGAAATTTTACATGGCATCTCCGCAGAGGAACTGGAACAACTGATTAAGCTCATCGCAAAACTTGAGCATAATATCATTGAGTTACAGGCCAAAGGGTGAAATGAAGGGGGCGTGTGGTCAGTAACCTGACCACACGCAAACTTATTTAGCGCGGGGAAACGGTCACCTGACTGCCATTGCTGGCCAGTACGACACGTTGGCCCGGAGAGAAACGAGTGTTGCCTTGTTTCTGTACCACCATGATGGTATTACCATCGTCTTTACGAATTTCCAGCTCGACACCCTGCGTTTTGTTCATTGCACTCTGTACGCCCTGACCGGCTACGCCACCTGCAACAGCGCCTGCTGCAGTAGCCAGAGAACGCCCGGTTCCGCCACCAACAGTATTCCCCAGGAAACCACCAAGAACAGCACCGCCAATTGCGCCGATAACGTTGGAATCATCACCGCCCTGAATCTGTACCGGACGTACGTTAACGATGGTGCCATAGCTGACATTCTGTACTTGTTTCGCTTCAGAAGCGGTATAAACATCCCCTGACAGGGTGTCGTTATTAACACAACCGACAAGAGACAGACCTACCATTGAAACAACCAATACGCGTTTAATCATTGAAAAATCTCCTGTTCACCATGAAACGCCACGCAAGCATCCCTCATGGTCAAAGTATATGGCATATGTGAATCCATGGTTACATGTTCTACCAAATATGAGCAAATCATAATGAAAGTAGGATCAACCAATTATAAACAAAACATTCATGATGATTATTGATTTGAAGATAATGTTTTACTACCAACGGTAAAAATCGGTCATTCCGCATGGTATTCACGAAAAGTTTATGTTTGAGTGGTGCGCAAACGTCAGATTGAAAAAGGATGAACTATGAAATCGGGCCGCTTTATTGGCGTTATGTCAGGCACCAGCCTTGATGGTGTTGATGTTGTGTTGGCGACAATTGATGAACACCGGGTCGCACAGCTGGCAAGTTTGAGCTGGCCGATCCCGGTGTCTCTGAAACAGGCTGTACTGGATATTTGCCAGGGCCAGCAGCTTACACTTTCGCAGTTTGGACAGCTTGATACTCAACTCGGGCGACTTTTTGCTGATGCGGTCAATGCCTTGCTTAAGGAACAAAACCTGCAGGCGAGAGATATCGTTGCGATCGGCTGTCACGGTCAAACCGTCTGGCATGAACCGACGGGCGTGGCACCACACACTTTACAGATTGGCGATAACAATCAAATTGTGGCACGCACCGGAATTACGGTTGTCGGTGATTTTCGCCGTCGCGATATTGCCTTGGGAGGACAAGGCGCACCGCTGGTACCTGCGTTCCATCATGCGCTGCTGGCCCACCCAACCGAGCGACGAATGGTGCTCAATATTGGTGGCATCGCCAATCTGTCACTGCTCATTCTTGGGCAGCCGGTAGGGGGCTACGATACCGGCCCTGGTAACATGCTGATGGATGCCTGGATCTGGCGTCAGGCAGGTAAACCTTACGATAAAGATGCCGAGTGGGCACGGGCGGGTAAAGTTATTCTCCCACTGCTGCAAAATATGCTCAGCGACCCATATTTCTCGCAACCCGCACCGAAAAGCACCGGACGCGAATACTTTAACTACGGCTGGCTGGAGCGCCATTTGTGCCATTTTCCGGGTGTTGATCCCCGAGATGTACAGGCGACACTGGCAGAACTCACCGCCGTGACCATTTCTGAACAAGTTTTGTTGAGCGGTGGCTGCGAACGATTGATGGTATGTGGTGGAGGAAGTCGTAATCCGCTACTCATGGCGCGTCTGGCGGCATTACTGCCAGGCACAGAAGTCACCACCACCGATGCCGTTGGCATTAGTGGCGATGACATGGAAGCATTGGCTTTCGCCTGGCTTGCCTGGCGGACGCTGGCGGGATTACCAGGAAATCTGCCTTCCGTCACTGGCGCAAGCCAGGAGACGGTACTGGGGGCTATTTTCCCCGCTAACCCGTGATATCAGAGTTAACTGAATTTTTCTTACCGCGTCTGCCGTTACACTTGGAACGTTAGGGAGGGCGTATTGCCCTCCAGACCAGGAAAGTCTTCGGGATATGTCTATGAAAAAACTGTTACTGATCTGTTTGCCGGTCCTTCTCACCGGCTGTAGCGCGTTCAATCAACTGGTTGAGCGCATGCAAACCGATACGCTGGAATACCAGTGTGATGAAAAACCGTTGACGGTCAAACTGAATAATCCGCGCCAGGAAGTCAGTTTTGTTTACGATAATCAACTACTGCATCTCAAACAGGGCATTTCTGCGTCTGGTGCACGTTACACCGACGGGATCTATGTTTTCTGGTCGAAAGGCGAGGAAGCGACTGTCTATAAACGCGACCGCATCGTCTTGAATAACTGTCAGTTACAAAATCCACAGCGTTGAGATTTTTCCAGGGGCGGCGCACAATAGCGTCACCCACTGACAATCCGTAAAGAAAACCATGTCTGATAACGACGAATTGCAGCAAATCGCGCATCTGCGCCGTGAATACACCAAAGGCGGATTACGCCGCCGCGATCTTCCCGCCGATCCATTAACCCTTTTTGAACGCTGGCTCTCTCAGGCGTGTGAAGCCAAACTGGCGGACCCTACCGCGATGGTGGTCGCTACCGTGGATGAACATGGTCAGCCTTATCAGCGCATCGTTTTACTCAAACATTACGACGAAAAAGGCATGGTGTTTTACACCAACCTCGGCAGCCGTAAAGCACATCAAATCGAAAATAATCCGCGCGTTAGCCTGCTGTTCCCGTGGCATACCCTTGAGCGCCAGGTGATGGTGATCGGTAAAGCGGAACGACTTTCGACTCTCGAAGTGATGAAATATTTTCATAGTCGCCCACGTGATAGCCAGATTGGTGCATGGGTTTCGAAGCAGTCCAGTCGCATTTCTGCCCGCGGTATCCTTGAAAGTAAATTCCTGGAGCTGAAGCAGAAGTTTCAACAGGGCGAAGTGCCATTGCCGAGTTTTTGGGGCGGTTTTCGCGTCAGCCTTGAACAGATTGAGTTCTGGCAGGGCGGTGAGCATCGCCTGCATGACCGCTTTTTGTACCAGCGTGAAAATGATGCGTGGAAGATTGATCGTCTTGCCCCCTGAAAAGATGCAAAAATCTTGCTTTAATCGCTGGTACTCCTGATTCTGGCACTTTATTCTATGTCTCTTTCGCATCTGGCGAAAAGTCGTGTACCGGCAAAGGTGCAGTCGTTATATACATGGAGATTTTGATGGCAAGCAGTAACTTGATTAAACAATTGCAAGAGCGGGGGCTGGTAGCCCAGGTGACGGACGAGGAAGCGTTAGCAGAGCGACTGGCGCAAGGCCCGATCGCGCTCTATTGCGGCTTCGATCCTACCGCTGACAGCTTGCATTTGGGGCATCTTGTTCCATTGTTATGCCTGAAACGCTTCCAGCAGGCGGGCCACAAGCCGGTTGCGCTGGTAGGCGGCGCGACGGGTCTGATTGGCGACCCGAGCTTCAAAGCTGCCGAGCGTAAGCTGAACACCGAAGAAACTGTTCAGGAGTGGGTGGACAAAATCCGCAAGCAGGTTGCCCCGTTCCTCGATTTCGACTGTGGAGAAAACTCTGCTATCGCGGCGAACAACTATGACTGGTTCGGCAATATGAATGTGTTGACCTTCCTGCGCGATATTGGCAAACACTTCTCCGTCAACCAGATGATCAACAAAGAAGCGGTTAAGCAGCGTCTCAACCGTGAAGATCAGGGGATTTCGTTCACCGAGTTTTCCTACAACCTGTTGCAGGGTTATGACTTCGCCTGTCTGAACAAACAGTACGGTGTCGTGCTGCAAATCGGGGGTTCTGACCAGTGGGGTAACATCACTTCTGGTATCGACCTGACCCGTCGTCTGCATCAGAATCAGGTGTTTGGCCTGACCGTTCCGCTGATCACCAAAGCAGACGGCACCAAATTTGGTAAAACTGAAGGCGGCGCAGTCTGGTTGGATCCGAAGAAAACCAGTCCGTACAAATTCTACCAGTTCTGGATCAACACTGCGGATGCGGACGTTTACCGCTTCCTGAAGTTCTTCACCTTCATGAGCATTGAAGAGATCAATGCCCTCGAAGAAGAAGATAAAAACAGCGGTAAAGCTCCGCGCGCTCAGTATGTTCTGGCGGAGCAGGTGACACGTTTGGTGCACGGTGAAGAAGGTTTGCAGGCAGCAAAACGTATTACCGAATGTCTGTTCAGTGGTTCCTTGAGTGCGCTGAGTGAAGCGGACTTCGAACAGCTGGCGCAGGACGGCGTACCGATGGTTGAGATGGAAAAAGGTGCAGACCTGATGCAGGCGCTGGTCGATTCCGAACTGCAACCTTCCCGTGGTCAGGCGCGTAAAACTATCGCCTCCAATGCCATCACCATTAACGGTGAAAAACAGTCCGATCCTGAATACTTCTTTAAAGAAGAAGATCGTCTGTTTGGTCGTTTTACCTTACTGCGTCGCGGCAAAAAGAATTACTGTCTGATTTGCTGGAAATAATGCATTAAGTGGAAAGGGGGAGTGAGAAATCACTCCCCCTGGTTTTTATACAGGGAACATGATGAAAAATATTCTCGCTATCCAGTCTCACGTTGTTTATGGTCATGCGGGTAACAGTGCGGCAGAGTTTCCGATGTGTAACTTCGCGTTTTTTTCTGGGCTAATTGACGCGCAATTCCGGGCGGGGAGCGCGCAACCCAAAAGCCCAGAATTGACCGCTAATTACCACTAATCGCCATCGCTCTGATTGAGCGTAAATCCTCCAGGCTACTCAGTTCCTCTTTCATCTTCCGCTGACGTTCGTGGATTTTAAAGCCCTCCGCCACCATGGCCACCATCATGGCATCGTTCAGCGCAATAAGTTTCTCCCTGGTCAGTACGACGTTGTTATTATCCGCATCAGTCCAGAAAAAACCATCCGGAAGCAGTCCGGCCTGTGCTGTTGCAACCACGGGGGCAAGGCGTGACTGCGAGGTTTTTCCGCCATCAAAACGACGGCCATCAAACGTGAAAATAAACTCAACGTTTTCCTGACTGTCGCGCCATGCCTCAATTTCCCGCCTTTTGGCATCCTTTGCCGCTGCAATAAGTTCAGGCGTGACAGTGAACGGGGCGATTTCGCCCCATTTCCCGCTTTGCAGCTCCTGCCAGATGTGCTGGCCTGTCGGGGCCGTGTCATCCTGTATGGCGGTATACAGGGCAAACTCCGTTTCACCTTCAAATAACACCTCGCAGTCAACCGCACCATTTTCAAGATAATGTGCGTTTCTGATGCCTTTCACCGCTCTGATTTTCATGCCTGATTTCCTCATTACTCAATGCGTACAAAAAGACCGATAAAGCCACGCTGAGTACCATAATTGTTACCCAGGCCCGAAAGCGCCTTGTAACGACCGGGGAAGTTGTATTCACCGGCACCGCCAATCACAACCTGCGGTGAGGATGCGTATGTCCCTGTATCACTAACCTGTGCACTCATGGCCAGAGGACCAAGACGGGAACCCGGCACAGTATCACCGAGTCCCAGAGAAGCATTTTCACCAAAACTTTCTCCCTGATATACCGCCATAATCGGCACACCGACGGCCGGGTATTGGTAATATGAGAACGGACCATTACCGGCGGTTGAGGACATCAGATATGCCAGGGAGTTGCCGTCATACACAATAAGGCTTGATGTTGCATTCCAGCTGTTACCACTGTAGCGATAACGCATACAATGTATGCTGTGCTCATCCTCGTAATACTGGTTGTAGTACAGCAGCGTTTTGAATTTACGCGCTGAGTCTGAACCATTGTTATCAGAGGGTGACCACATCACATCAATGATACCGTTAAATTTCGTGGTGCCCACCAGCAGCGTGGAGGAGTCCGCAATACTGACCGCATACCGCCCCGGCGTGACTTTCTTCAACCACTCAACGAAATCAGCCTGTCCGTTAAATGACAGAGCTTCGGCGCTGGTGAATGCCTGTCCAAACCCATACATCCCGGACAGGGCCAGCCTGCCCGGTGTGCGGTCACGGATATCACTCTGGGGTTCCATCGTCGCAGACGCGCTCAGCTCAAGCTCCGTGCGCATGGCTTCAGCCGTGTCATGCGCCAGTAATGCGCGGCCCTTCTCTGACAGCAGAGACAGTGAGGCATTCCCGTCTGTATTGAAGTACAGAAGATTATCTGCCCGTTGCGTCAGTGCGCTGATTGCCGTTAAGACGTCATTAAGCGGTTGTTTGCCTGCCAGCGCGTTTGTGATTGTCGTCGCAAAGTTCGGGTCATTGCCCAGCGCCGCTGCCAGCTCGTTCAGGGTGTCCAGAACTTCCGGCGATGAGCCAACCAGCGCAGCAAGCAGTTTGCGCACAAACGCTGCGTTCGCTGCTTCCAGACCGGCTGCATCATCCGGTGGGGTTGGGGTGGTTGGGGTGCCGGTGAAGGCCGGGCTGTCCAGTGGCGCTTTTGTTTTCGTCTCGTCCATGACGGTTTTGACAGCCTTTGGCGTGGCAGCCAGTTCCTCGCTGTCGTTGTCCGTATCACTACACAGTTGCACCAGACCTTTTTCTGTCGTGGAGGCATTTGTTGCATTCAGGTCATCAACTATCTGCTGCGCCTCATCCCTGTACTGTTTCGCTTCCTGCGCATTGTCTGCACCTGCATCCTGGCTGGCTTTAGCCTGTCGGGCGTATTCAGCGGCGCTGTTTTCATGCCCGAGTGCAGCATTTGCTGCATTTTCCGCGCTGGTTGCAGCTGATGATGCGGCATTATGATAAAGGCGGGCACGTTCGGCGGCATCGACTGATTCGTCCCGCGCTGTGCCTGATGTCTGTGCGCTGTTTTCTGCCTCACCCGCAAAACGTTCCGCATCATCACGTGCGGTGACCGTTGCCTCCACATCCTGCGCGGTCTGCTGTGCGCTTTGTGCTGCATTATCAGCGTGATTTTCCGCATTCTGTTCGCTTTGTGCGGCAGCTTCGGCACTGGCCTTTGCCTCGCCGGTCAGCGTTGCGGCATCAGCAAGTTTATCGACCGCTTTCCGGACTATCGTGTCGGCATCCTTGACAGCCTGCTCTGCGCGGGCCGCATCCTGTGTGGCAGATGACGCCAGCAACGCCACCTGATTTTTGTCTTCGGCAACGGCTTCTGCATTCTGCTGTACGTTATCCGCCAGCGTCTCGCAGTCTTCCTTTATCTTCTGCGCATCAGCGACATGTTGCCCGGCCTGTCGCTCGCTTTCCGCTGCTGCTTCCGCGCTCTGCTGCGCCTGCGCCACCATTTCCTCAAAGCGTTTCACCACGTCGGGCTTGAGGTCGCCTTCATCCAGCGCGGTCAGAAAATCATTCAGTGTGCCGGGCTTTGAGTCATCGTAAACCGAAATATCACCCACACAGCACTTAGGGCCGTTCTTTTGTTTGATGTGTACGGTGTATTTGCCTTTTTGTGCTTCAAAGGCATACTGTCCCGCCGCATCGGTTTCAATAACCGCAAATGATTCAATAACCACTTCACTGGTATTAACCAGTGCATCTAAATAAATTTTGCATTCCGCCATCGGAATGCCAGCGCCATTAATCAGCGCTCCTGAAATTAATACAGACATAAAGCCTTCTGAACTGAAAACGGTCACCAGACAGCGACCGTTACTGTTTTACACGTCAGGTTTTTCCGGCCACTGAATTAAATCAAAGGAAGATTTATCACTGACCAGGCTTAAATCGAGCGCCTTCACCGCTTTGATATATGCCATCCACTGCGTAAGACGGGCTTTGTCATCGTCGCTGATGGTGCCCAGTCCCAGCTCGGTTTTCCAGTCGGAGGTGATGTCCCTGGCTTCAGCCAGAAGACGCTGGCGTTGCTTTTCTGCCAGTTGCGAATAATCAACCGGAACCGGCAGCACTTCGCCATCCCGGTAATACCAGCAGGCTTCAATGCCAAAACCCTCCGGCAGTTCGTCCACTTCCACAATAGTGAAACCAGCCGGATAAAGACGGGACACGTCTTCCGCCATCGAATAAATCACGCCGGTTTCAGGGTGAATACACAATTTGTATTTCTTCGTGAATTTATCCAGTGATTCATAAAAATCCTGTCCGTCTTCACTGCGGAAATACTGAATGTTTTCACCATAAGGCATTTCTTCCGGGTAATAACGCGTGACGTTTCTGAGTTCCATTATTTTCTCCTTAATTAACCGGATACGGTGCGCCATGAGCCATTGATATAAATCTGCGCGGATTTGTAATACACACCACCGATATTGTCTGCTGTATTATCTCCCGTTTCCTGGACATAAATGCCTGACAACTGACAGCCGGAAGGTGCCCGGAATGTCCATGTAATTTCAGTACCGCCGGGATTATGAAACACCTCGTTGGTATACTGGAAATTACGCACAGCACCAGAATCGGTACTGGTGATTGTGATATCGCTGGAGCCATCAAACAGCACATTGTTGATTCTGCGGGCGTTCTGAAGGCGGGTTGCTGTTCCGGCGTTGCCGCTGATGCTGCTGATGGTGATATCCGAAGTCAGGGCCATACCGTTGACCTTGCGTGCTTTTGGCACACCGCTGATGTTATCCAGAAACAACTGTTTATTCGGGATGTCTGCGCCGTTACGGTCTTTTGCCAGTCTGGCGTTTGCGTTATCTATCGCAATTTTGACCGCTTTTGGTGTGGCAGCTTCTGTTTCTGATTCACTGTTAACAGCACTGTTAAGCTGCACCACGCCTTTTTGCGTCAGTGATGCATCCGGGACTTTCTGACCAATAAACGAGGTCAGCGCCTCAACCAGCTGGTTTTGTTTTTCCGGGTCAGGGGTGACGCCAGCCTCTTTAAGGACGTTAATCACCTCCTGCTGCAAATCACGCGTTGCTGCCTGATGATTATTCATAAATTCAGCAGTAACGATGGTTCCCTCAATTCCCTGAGTCGGGTCACCATCATGAAATAACTTATCCGGCGTATTCACCGGGGGCATTAAATTCTGCATTATTCCTCCACCTCATACGTAAAATAACAGTCTGTAAAAGCCGGTTTAAGGTCTTTAAACGTGTTTTCTAAAATGGATTCACCAAAGGCCGTCAGAGGTTCGCCGGTTGCCGATGCGCCCGTTCTGAACCGGTAGACCGGTGTTTTTGTCCCGATAACGTTGACCTGCCACGCCCAGCGGATTTCCGGTATCAGCAGACGGTCGCCGCAGCGGTTTATCCCCACCCGGAACGGTCGCGGCTCCGTAATGGTGATGGTATAGCCCAGACTGGCGGCAAGGCTCTTAAAGTAAGGGATTGACAGTCCGCCAGTGGCTGCCATTTTTACCAGAATGTTCTGCCGCCGCTCCTGTTGTGTTGCCTCTTCACGGGGGACAACACTGTACACGCGCTCCCAGTCGGACAGCGTCATCGATGCCTGCAACGGGGTGATTTGTGCCAGAACGCGCGCCGCTGAGGCCTTCACGGCCTCCATGACGTCAGCCTCGGCTGTCAGTTCTGCGGAAATATATTTCCCGTTCAGGTCATAACTGACAGGTGGCAGCATGGCGCGAAATAAATCGACCATATTCATAAAATCACCCCTCACGTGGAAAAGACTGAATATCAATATTTCCCGGGCGCAGCCATTCCCACGTTGACGCGTTAATAATGGCTTTTACGTTGTCTGCTGGCGTAATGATTCGCCGGTCACTGACACCGGAAATTAATGAAATCTGGGTTTCCAGTTGTGAAATTATTAATTCCTGCCCCGGCTCCAGCCGGTTCATAAAATCCGTGATAACGTCAGTTATCTGCGGTTTTATCTGCTCAACGGTCAGGCCGCTGGTTTTTACCCGAACAACGAAATCAACGGCTTTTTTCGTCGGGGCCAGTACCATTGTGTCCTTCGCTGTGACCGGGCGGACTTCCTCAATATGTGCCAGCACGGCATTAATCAGTTCCTGCGAAGGGAGGTCATTGGCTGACGTAATGGCCACATCAACCGTCCCCAACCCACGACGTAACGGCTCCACATATGCTGAGGTAACGCCATCCACTTCCAGCGCCCAGCGTTTGTAATCATATTTGTTACCGCCAGCGGGCGGCCTGCGCAGGATATCCAGATAACGCGCCAGCAGGTCGGTGTCACTTTCCCTGTCCGTTCCACCGGTCAGGGATTTAATCGTCACCGTGCTGTTGATGCCTTCCGGCGGGCTGACCAGCGTTGCCGTCTGCGTTGCGGATGCGTTCGTCTGTACACCCGTGGCGGTGCTTTTTACCGTCACCTCTGCGCTGCCTTCATCACCGATGGTGCAGTCTGCTGTGGTGGCCACGCTGACACCTTCACCACGAATTTCCGCACCGGCTGGCAGCGTCTTACCGGGTGTGCCGGTAATCACTACCGGACCGGATGAGGCCGTTGCTTTTTTACGAAAAACATTGCGCGTACGGCAGTGCAGCTCCAGATATTCAGGGTCTGCCGTGTCAGGAAACACCTGACGGAGGATCCATCCCTGATGCATATAAAGTCCGTCCGCCACGCCGGATACGGCATTTGCACGAATGCGGTAATCGCTGTCAGCGCCGGTGTCGATGGTTTCTCCCGGCAGGGCGTTAGCGATATCACGTAGCTGGCGTTCTGTGTTTTCAGCAACGCCCGGAACAGGAAACGGCATTACATAATCCTCACAGGGTGTTCAAACGTCTGCGGTGTGCCCGCGTTATCCGTGACGGTGATTAACAGCAACAGCCAGCCTCGCTGGCCCGCTTTCGTGTCAACGGTAATGGATTTTGCCCGCCCGTCATCAAGCAGGGGCTGAAGTGCCTGGCTGGCATACTGCGCCGCCAGCCTGTGAACACGGGAAACGTCTTTTTCCCGCTTCAGTTCGTGCAGGCGTGACCCCAGCGACGCATCCGCCCAGTAACTGCCAAGCGGTGTCGCCAGTCGCAGATAAACCGCGTTATGGAGTGTATAAATCCGGCGGCGTTCGTAGTCGCCGGTTGCAGGTGAAATCGTCTGGTCCATGCCGCCAGTCTGGCAGCATGGACAGGTCAGAATCAGGTGAGGGTGTTCAGCACTTAATTAACCGGCGTGTCAGACATGCCGTGTGGGGTCGGGTGTTTGTGCGTTCCGATTTTAACGCCATTAATGGTGACGTCAACGGAGGTAATCACACCGCTTGTGTGGTTGATATTGCCTTCAAAGGTGGCAGTATATTTTCCTTTGCCGCCTTTAATGGCCATACCCCCATTACCGGATATTTTCCCTTCAGCAATTAATTGCTCACTTGCGGTAAGTTGGGGAGTAATAAAACCAGCGCTGTCCTTTGCTTCAACTTCAAACGAATTACATTTCACCCGGTAAATATCACACTCCGTTTCAATCACACGTCCGCGCTTCAGCACAATTTTCGCGCCTTCGTCGGTATACAGGGCCACTTCCCCGGGTTTCAATTCCGTCAGGCGATATGCGCCGTGCTCTGTGGCCACGACGACGGTATGGGAGGTATTACCATTCAGCGGAACGGCAATACCCATCGAGCCGGGCGGCGGGGATGTGGTGAGGCCGTAATGTTGAAAATACTCCGCACCGTCCAGCTGTTCGCCTGCCAGCCCGTTCAGCTGAAGCAACTGTACTTTGGTCGAACTGTCCACCGTACCGGTCACCACCCTGAATGCCTGGCGAACGGCGGCCAGTGCCTGCTGTATGCGCTGATTAACCTTGTCCCACATCATTTCTCCCAGACCTTAACAATGGCGACCTCTTTTTTCTTTTTGCCCCTGCGGTGATGGCGTTTCGTCTCGCGCGGGAAGGCATCAGGTATCCACACGCCATCCTCCTTAAAGCGGAGCCGGGTTGTCTGCCCGCTCCGGCCTCCGCTGAACTCACGCCCCATCAGGAAAAAGATGGCGTCGATGCCGTGGGGTTCGCTGACAATCCGCACACGCTGGCCGGGCTGCCACAGGACACCGTCCGCCGTGCGATGACCTGCAACCAGTGCGACGATATCCAGCCCCGACAGACGGGCATCACTCATCATTTTTTTGGCGCGCCAGTTCACCTGCTCCATGTTACTGGTGTCGCCCTGGGTGATTATCTGCGGGCGGTAATAATCCACGGTGGGGTCGGTGGCCACGGCTTTCATGTTATGAATGCCCGTCTGGCCACTGTCCGTATTACCGCTGTCCTGCCCGGACAATGTGCGCACGCTGCCGTCCTCGTTCCAGATATCCAGCGGCACCACGGCCAGTTGTTTCTTGCTGTCTGCGCGGCGGGCGTGGCTCTGGGCCAGCACCGTCAGCTCGGAGAAACAGCCGTTAATGGACCGGGTATCGTCCAGCTCCATCACGTTGTTCCCGGTGCCGTCCAGCTTCATAATCAGCGTGTCCACCGGCGTGGTGGTGTAGTCAGGGCCACCCACAACCAGCGTCCCGTCAGGCTCAAACCACGGCCATAAGCCGCGACCGGCGGCAGCTTTAGCCAGTGCATCCCACGCACGCATCCCCGGCTCTATAACGACCTTGTCATTACGTGACACACCGGACGCCTGAATACGGATGCGCTGTATCCCCAGCGGTCTGACTATCCTGTCGATGACCTCGTCCAGTGTCAGCTGGTTGGCGCTGAACACCGGTGCGGCACAGTCCACCAGGATGGCGGCATCATCACGCCCGGACAGGGTCAGCGTGCAGCTCTGACGGGATACACTGCGGCGCACGCTGTCCACGCGACCACTGAGGACCGTCTCGTCTCCCACCTGCAAACGGACCGGCGCACCCCGGACGATATCCGCCGGGAACACCTTTTCAGGCAGTCCCAGCTGAAGCTGCCAGCCGTCGGCGGCTTTCAGGAAATCGCTGTCAATACGATAACTGCTCCAGTCAGAATGCGACCTTCCGGCAATGACCAGGCTGATTTTGTCGTCGTTATTTTGCATAGGCATTAATCACCATCCCGGCGGTTATGTTGTTCGGGTCACGCAGCTGCGGGTTCAGACGTTGCAGCTCTGCCGCACGGCTGTAATCGCCGTACCACTGCCACGCCAGCAACAGCAGACAGCTGTCCGCCTGCACCTGTTTCTGCGTCAGCGGTGGGCGGCGAGACAGAACCAGCAGGCCGACATCCTGCACGGATGCCGCCACGTTCTTCATGCTCTGAATGATTTCCGGGTACATCAGCCCCAGCGGTGATGCGGTTTCGGTTATCCGTTCGCGTTCGCCTTCATAGCGTTCACGGAACAGCGTGATGGCTGCCTGTAAGCGGGTGCGCACATCCCCGACCAGTCGCCCGATATCCGCCGGTATAAGCTGCTCTGACTGGGCCTCATCTGACAGTATCGCCGTCGCCACGCTGGCCAGCTCTGAGGCTGCCAGAACCGCATATGCCGCTTTCACGTCCTGCACGTCTTCCACGGACGCATCCGGCGGAAGTGCCACAGACGGCGTTTTATCACCGCTGACCAGTGCGACCGGCAGTGCGACCAGCTCATCCATATCTGCCATCACCTCATTCCAGCAGGTCATCACTGTCGCAGAACTGGCGACGCTGTCTTCCCCGGTCAGTCCGGTCGTGGTGGCGGAATCAGTACGCTCCAGCACCGGCACCGCGTGCCCGACATCTGACGTGTGGATTTCCAGCACCTCTGCCAGCCCGCCGATGAACTTTCCGGGTTCGCTGGCCAGTGACATCATATTGTCGATGGATGAGAGAAAATCGCTTTTGAATGTCAGCAGGGTATTCACCAGCGTGGCACGCACCGTCTGGATTTTTTTAATCACGCTGTTAATGGTCTTTAAAGGGGCCGTAACAGCGTCAAATAATTCGCTTAACTGTGCCAGTAACTTATCCAGTTCTTCAAATAACTTCTGTGCAAACAGCTCCGGTAACGGGGTGCTGAACAACGCGCTGCCGGTGCGGTTCTCCAGAAAACTCATGTCGATGGTGCAGCTGTCCGGGCTTTCTGCGTCATGGCGGATGCTGTAGCCGGTCACAATCACCGACGGTACGGAGCCGTAAACCGGGTGAATCAGCTCACCATCACCGCCTTTATCCAGGGCGGCGATCAGCTTTTCGAGTTTATATTCGTAATACTCCCCCCACAGGAACGCCGTCATGCGGAACGGTCGCGCCTTGCGCCCGAGGTCGTGCAAATCCGCCCCGTCAACAAACGGGTATTCATAGACCGCATGGTCGCGGCTGATTTGTTCATCCGTGTTCAGTACATCAAACTGCACACCGCGAAAGGAGGCGTTTTGCAGGTTTTCAGCCCAGCCCATCAGTAAGTTCCTCCCGTGCCTCTGTTGCCGTCCTGAAGGTTGTATTTGTTCACTGCCTCCGCCACGACCTGACCATCGAGCACCAGTTGTGTGGTGAAATTTATGGGGCTGGCAGGTGGTCCCCAGTGCGTGAGGTATTCCGGCTGGGTGATGCGTCCGGGTTGTTCTGATGCCGGTTCAGACGTTGTGTTTCCTGCGGCTTTGTTCACCTGCTCCGGTGATGGCAGAGCATCAGCTGCGGCTTTCAGCTCATTATCCCGTTTAAGCATTCCTTCACGGGTAAAGAACAAGGAGCCATCGTCTGCAAAAAACAAACCATGATTATCTGTAAAGTTCTTGATGGTATCGCCAACAACAGCCCCATAAAGTTCTTCTGCGGCCTCATAGCCTGCGTAAATGGTTGCAATTTTTCCGGCAGCGCCCATTATTTTTCCCAGACGTCCCTGATTGCCGGAAGCGACTTCACTGATATCTTTAACTTTGGATGCAGTATCCCCAGTATCATCGGGCTTATCTGCTCCTCCGGACACTGGATTACCGGTAATAAGTTTCAGCCCCGCAAACGTGACGGCCGCTGCTGTCATCGCTTTAATGGCTGTGGTAGCTGTCACCACTGCTGTGGTCAGCCCCGGAAATTTTTCACCCGCCCAGCTTATGGCATCGGCCACAGTCCCGGATGCATCAGCCAGTTTTTTCACACCATCCATTTGTGAAAATTCAAGCGTGTTTTTAGCCTGTTCGGTTTTAAAGTCATTGAGGCCGGATATGAAGTTAAAATCCACATCACCCGCGCGCTGACCTTCCGGCAGGGTGCGCTGCTGATTAACCGCATCTTCAACCTTCTTGCGGTATTCAGGGTTGTTACGGTAAGCCAGCAACGCTTTTAACGCCTGTTGGTCTGCAACCAGTTTCCCGACACCAAAGCCTTCAAGGAGTTTTGCCATCGAATCGTAAACAGCCGTCTGCTCACCTTTATCCCGGGCGGAGGCCAGTTTCTTTTGCAACTCCTGAAAGCGTTTATCGCTGGCAACGATTTTGTCTATCAGGCTGGACAGCGCATCTATCGGATCAAGCCCATGCTCGCGCGCCTGAACCAGCGTACCGGAAAAATCAATTCCTTTACCGTTGTAATCAATGCTCTTTGCCGCTGTTTCAATATCGTGGCTGGTCAGTTTAGCCAGCAGGTTAAACACGTTATTTCCGGCCTCATCACTGCTTCCCGCCGTGATGGCAGCAGCTTCATTCAGTGCCAGAATCTTGACGAAATCATCTTTGCCTTTCATCCCCGCAGCTGACGCTGACCCCAGTTGCGAAGATAACCATCGGGCCATGTCGCTCAGTTCAAAGCTGCCTTCTTTGCCCGCTGCAATTGCCATATTCAGAACGGTGGAAATATCTTCATCCCTGAATCCAAAAGTCTTTTTGCCCTTAAGCATCACATTAGCCAGGTCTGTCGCTGATGCACCGGAAGCCGTGGCGTATTTCATCAGTTCAGGCAGCCACTTGCTGGCTGTGTCAAATGAAATACCGCCATCTTTCAGCAGGGCATCCAGTGTTTCGGCTGCATCCTCTTTTGTGCCGCCACCATAGGTCACCGCGTTACGGATGCTGCTTTTCATCTGCTCAAGACCGGCTTTGCGCCCCTCCAGTCCGCCATCACTGAAGGCGGTATTGGCCATCATTGCCAGCTGGCGTTCGTAGCTCATCTGCTTTTTGACCGGCTGCGCCATAATGGCAGCACCTGCCGCGATACCACCACCTATTGTCACGGCATTCCCGCCAAATGCTGCCGCACGTGCAAAACGCCCCGGCTCCGGGATAACAGGTGTTTTCGCCATCTTCATCTGAGCCTGAGTGACGCCATCCAGTTCACGCTTGAGTGCCCGGGCTTTTTCCCGGGTGGCCTGCATGGCGCGCTCCTGCTCCTGCGCAGATTCAAAACCGGCGCGGGCCAGACGGTTATAACTGGCAACCGTCAGATAAATTTCACGCCGGATCTCGCGTTCTGCACGAATACCGAGCGTTTCCCGGGCACGGGCGGCACGCTGTATCTCTTTTGCGGCCTTTTTCGTGCTGTTAATGCTTTCCTGCCCGGTACGCTTCTGCTCTGCGCCTGCCTTCCGGGTTGCCTTTGTTACACCTTCGGTGGCTTTGATAACCTGTTTTTGTCCCTTTTCCAGAACCTGCGAGGCTTCGTCCTTCGCAGTCAGGGTCATGCCAACTTTGAAATTACCGGCCATTTTTCTGCTTACCTTTTCTGCGTTTCTTTCTGAGGGATTTAAATGACTGGCGGGTGGTCTGTGAGGTGTCCTTTCTTCCTGAGCCGCCGCCGTTCAGCCTGTCAACGGCGGCAAGCCAGCCGTCCAGCTCGGGACGGCTCATGGTCATGATTTGCTCTTCGGTTATTCCGTAGCGCCCGAGGATAAGGACTGCGAGCCGGAGTCCGGCGAGCCGGGATTCCCGCCGTTCCGCTTTACCTTCAGGACGTTGCGTGATGCCAGCAGAATATTAAAATCGTCCGGCGTCATGTTGTCGTGCAACAGCTCCGCCGTCAGTTCTTCCTGCGGAATATCCCCCAGACGGACCAGCGTTGCCGCCATCACCGCACAGCGGTAGTAATAATCCGCCGCGAAGCCATCCACCGTCTGAAAGCGTTCTTCGGTTTCTTCCAGTGCCTGCCCGTTATCACGCATGACTGGCAGACGCAGCTCAAAGTTTTTATGAACGGTGCCGTTAAACACCACGCCATCAGACAGTTCGCCGGTCTGTGTATTAATCAAAGTCATCCTGTCACCTTCCTGAGTGCAGCCATTTTGATATCAATTTTCGCTTCACTGTCGACGGTGTATTTCTCACCCACTTCGGTTGTGAAGCAGTCCAGATAGGAGGTGCGCTTGCCGCTGTTGCTGAGCGGATAAATTGAGATTTTCACACCTTCCAGATTTTCCCAGTCCGGCTCGTTGGTATCAGGGATCACCGCCGAAACTGAAATATCGTAAGTGGCAATGCCACGGGCAAAGCCTTTGGCCCTGCCGGTTTTGTTCATGGTCTTGACCAGCTTTCGCCCGGTGTTGATCTGAACATCGAAGTCGGTGATCTCGATTTCCTGGCTGTCCACCTCCAGCACAATCGAGCCGACATATTCTTTAATGGACATTTACCGCGCTCCTTACAAAATCATGTCGATGCGACCGGCAAACACATGCAGGCCGTTAACCACATCCGCCGGAACCACGCAGTCGAGACGGTTTGCATCTTTCCCGTTTCGCTGAACGCGCAGCTTTGCCTTGTTCGCTTCCACGTTCTCCAGAATCTCCGCTTCCTCCAGCTTGATCAGCACGTCATACAGTTCGCTTTCCACTTTTGCGATAGTACGGGTGCTGAGTTTTTCGCGCGGGAAGCGAAGGCTGATGCGTTCGCGGCACGCCTTGCGGGTGTAGTCCAGCGTTCTGATGGACGTGATATCCAGTAACGAGACGTCAGTCACACCCTGTGCGTTAACCGTGTACGTACTGACCGCACGCACAATCTGCACCGTGTTACCCGGGCCAACCTCAACCGGCGTCAGGCCGTTATGCAGGGCGTTTTCCTGCTCGTTACGGCTTTCACGCTGTGACATTGCGACCACATCCAGCCCGGACAGCGCCAGCGAGTTCAGCGGACGCGCCGGGTCTTCCTCGCCCGCCATCACAGCGCCGTAGATGGCAGCCAGCACCGCTGGCAGCTTCACGGAGCCGCGATACCAGGGGACGGACACGCGCCCACTGTTCACACCGGCTGCCAGGGTGATCCCGTTTCCGAGACTGCCCGTCCAGCCTGCACAGCCAATCGCGCCGCGCTGTTCCATCGCGTTCCCGGTTTTCTCCAGATGCTGCTTCAGGGCGGCAAGGGCTGGCGTGGTACTGAACGGACAAATCAGAATGTTGTGACCGGCGGCAAAGACCGCATCCAGTGCGGGCTGAATATCCGGGTCCATTTCACCGTTCGCCATCGGCGTGGCGCTCACGGTCAGACCACCTGCCGTGGTGGACGCTGACAGGGTGATATCATTCCCCCAGGCACCTTTGGTCCGGGTGGTCACCGTCAGCTGAGAGGTTTCTGATTTGTATTCCCCCGTGACCAGAAGCGATGGCGTCTGCGTCATTGCTTCCACCAGTGCAGGAATGATTTTCGACGGTTCATCGCCGGTTTCCACATCCACCGTAACCTGCTCACCGGCAACCCATACCGACAGTGTGCCGCTGCTGATTGCCGTACCGCTGACGGTAACCGCACCGGTTGCCGCCTGTCCTGCGCCACTGTCTGCAATACCGATAACATCCAGTTGCAGATAACTGTTGGCGTTAATGGCCGCGCGCGCCATTGCAGCGGCCAGCGAACCGGCCCCGAAATACAAATCCGCTTCGTCTTCGGAATACACGGAGACGGCATTCAGGGGCGTGGCGGTGCCGCCTGACAGCATCGGACCAATCACCAGAACACGCTGTTCATTACCCGGCAGCGTGTTAACGGCCAGCCGGGTATTAAACTCAAAATGCACACCGGGCTTACGGATGCCGCCCGAAATGGTGTCAAACTGAATTTCACTCATCGGAATCCACCTGTTTCTCTCTCTTCGCCTTCGCTTTTACCTGCACGGCGTCCTGTTCAGCCGTCACGGTGGTTTCAGGCTCATCCTTCACCAGAATCAGGTCACCGTCCTGAACGGCGCGCCGGTAATAAGCGGTGTTCTCAACGTTCACCGCTTCCGTGGTGATGTATTTCCGGGCGTTATCCTCCATCGGGAACTTCACCCCGGGAGCCGCCTTAACCTTCATTTTGTTCATGCTGTTGCTCTCTTAATTCATCCAGACCACAGATATCTGCGCCGTATTGCGTACCAATTCGCAGTAAATCCGGGTCAGGGTCTGACAGCCTGCCGTGGTAGCGGTTGAAGAGACGGTCCGCTTCTGCGCCGCGCTCCGGCCATTTGCCGTTCTCCAGCGCGTGCTCCACCCAGCGGGTATCGAACTCACAGGCAAACACGGACATTGCCCGCTCTGCCACGCCGGTGTTAAACAGCGTCCTGACCCGCCCGGGTTCGAAATAATCAATCTCCAGCCCCAAATCCTGACCGGTCAGCAGGCGACGGACGGATTCAACAAGCTGGTTTGTCCCGACTTCATCCCGGACAGTGCCTCCCTGTCTGGCGCTCTGTTCGCTGCGGGTGTTGTAATCACCCACCACAACCACAAAGCGTCCGGTGGCAATGTATTTCCGGCGTGACGTGGAATAGCGTTCGGTTTTCACGATGCCGCCGAACGTCACCCAGGCTGCCGGAAGGCTGCGAACAATCCGGCCCGGGTCTTCATCCAGTTCACCGGCATAGGTGCGGACATCCTGCACCATATGCCCCAGACCACAGCGCAGACGCTCAACCAGCGCCCGTTCAATGTCAGTAATCAGAATGCACCTCCCCGCGTGGACTCACGCCCGAACTGACGGGAGCCGGAGCGGATACGCACCTGTGACGATGACTGGATCACGCTGCCGGACGTATCCCGTCCGAGGTTGATTTGTCCTGCCGCGACTTTCTCCAGAAAGCGGATGGCATCCCGGTAGCGCATCTGAATTTCTTCTGAGCAGATACGGTAATCGGTCGCCAGGTGATAACGGGCGATATCGCAGCAGTAACCCACCAGTATCCCCGGGCTGTCAGGCCACGGGGTCCGGTAACGCCCCACCAGATAGCCATCAATCCAGGCACTGGCACGTGCAAGCGCGGAGGCCAGCTTTTCTTCGTCGATGAATCCCGTCATGTCTTCATCCGTCAGTGTGCGCGCCTCGCGTTCACTGAACGCCCTGATGAACTGTTCCGGTGTGGCGTAAGACATGGGTTACTTCTCCTTTTTGTCCGCTTTTTGTGTTTTCTGTGCGGCGTTCAGCTGTGCGGTCAGTTCACTGACTTTCTGGCGTTCTTCTTCCAGTTGCGCCGTCAGTTCGCTGACTTTCTGACGCTCGGCATCCAGCTGTGCGGCCAGCTCATCACCCCGGGCCGCGTCGTTCTGGCCGGACGCTTTATCGCGCTCCACCACAATCAGCATGGGGTCAGCCTTCAGCACCGCCAGCTGTTCCGGGGTGAACGCATCCGCAGGCCATTCCTTCGTGGTTGCGCTGTGTGCCACACCGCAGCGGCGAAAACCCTCACGGCGGGCGGTAATTTC
Organism: Escherichia sp. KS167_9B; assembly: GCF_030295215.1. Lineage (NCBI taxonomy): Bacteria > Pseudomonadati > Pseudomonadota > Gammaproteobacteria > Enterobacterales > Enterobacteriaceae > Escherichia > Escherichia sp. KS167_9B. Next base: position 2,051,291 of record NZ_AP025754.1, on the reverse strand, counting down.
AATCACCTTTTCCATGCATTACTCCGTCGTACCATCAGAACCAAATGCCATCTGCCAGAAGCCGTAACCGCCGTTACAGCGCGCTTCGGCACCAAACAGGAACTTCTTACGCTTGAACACGTTGTCGCTGTTGTAGTCCGTCTGCTCCACAAAAACAGGCTTTTTACGCAGCTGATAAATCAGCGGTTTCACCGGTTTGGTGGTGTCAAACAGGAACCACGCAGAATCCGACGCCAGCTCCGGCATCACCAGCACTTCGGCGGTATTGCGGTACGGGTTCGGCGTACCGTCCGGGAACTTCTCGGCGGTCATCAGGTAGTTCGCGTCATCTTCCAGTGCCGGTGGCACAGCCAGCAGATTCGGGCGAATTTTAAGGGATGCGCCTTCGTCATCTTTCAGGCTGCGCATGGATGTACGGGCGGCACCGTAGGAGGCTTTCGCCTCGGCAAGCGAGCCAACTTTGAGTTTTTTGGTGCCTTTGTTGGACACCGATTTACCGGCGACCAGGTGGTCGGTATCAAAGAACGGCTGGCCGTCGTAACAGGGATTGGTAAAACCGTTACTGATAAGGGACGCCACAATATCTGCTGGTAGCTCTGCCGCCGACTGTCCGGCCCCTTTCGCCTGAAGGGCATAGCCCATAATCTGGTCGTCCTCGATGTCGTTACGATCGACTTCAACCGTGGCTTCCCAGTCCTTGTTACGGATGGTGTAGTTAAATGCCGCCAGTGATTTAACGACCTTGTCACCAATCCACTCGCGCATTTTCGGGAAACGACTTAACCAGCTGTAGTCGTTCTCCTTGCCGTTTGATGGCACTTCCATTGCCACCTTCTGCCAGTCAGTTGGTGACTGGTCGAAGGCTTTCTGGAAGGTGGCCTTCAGATTGATAAAAATCTGTTTGACGTTTTTAACGTTGACTATCACGTTTTGCTCCTTAACTGAAATGAACCCAGACGCCATCGTCACCGATGCCGATTATTTTCCCGGCGACAGGGCGGGCGCTGCTGTTGTCGGTTTTTGCCACGGTCACGCTGTCTTCCACGTAGCACACCTTGCCGACCTGCGATTGCGTGACCGGGTCTGAGGTGCTGTTCGCCATCAGAAAGGCTTTGCCGCAACGCACCAGAACGGTGGCGTCGCCATCGCTGCCGGTGCTGTTATCCACCCAGCCATCAGACACGCCCAGCGTAATCTGTGAGGCCGTGGCACTGGCCGGAACGGCATAACCGGATGCGTTAACGGCCACCATATGGCCGCCAAAAATTTCGGTCGCAGCGGCAACCGGCACCGGGTTCAGCTCGCCGTCACGATAGGGGGTATTGCGATCCATTTACTTGTCTCCTGCGTAACGGGCGACATCCTCTGGATCAACGCCCATCATTGAACAAATGGCGATATCGACATCGATGTCATCACCGGTTTTAATCTGCGCCGGGGCAGGCGACGGCGTTTGGGGTGGTTTACCGCCGGTCTGGGTCTGACTGAGTGCAACAAGTTTTGGTGCGTTATCCAGCCAGGACTTAAAGCCGTTGATATCGCGGCTGGCGTAATCTTTCGCCCAGTCTTCCTGCGCCGGAAGCAGTCGCCCGTCAGACAGCGCCGCCTGAATCAGTGCCCCGGCTTCGGCCTCACCGGACTGTTGCGCCAGTGCGGCATAACGCCCCTGAAGTTCTTCAAAGGCCGCAAGGGAAATGTGTTTTGACGGGTCATAGGCACTGGCTGACAGGCTGGCGATTTGCTCGTCTTTCTGATTCAGCAGGGCCAGCAGGCTGACGGATGCCGCCGCCGTTCCCTGACCGTTCGAAATCATGTCAACGACCTTTTGCAGCTCGTTTTTGATATCTTCCGCCGTTGAGGTAACCGGGAGGTTAAGCATCCAGCGCAGACTGGACAGCAAGTCGTTTAACAGTTCTTCATCCACCGTTGTGTTCTCCGTTTCAGTTGACAGACTCGCCAGACGGCTGGCCGCAGCCAGCATGACCGCGTCCATACCGTCGAGCGCCGGGGTATTGGTCAGCGCAGCATGTAACAGCTCCAGCACTTCGCCGCGCTTGTTGTAGGCAAAAACAGGGGAAATAAATTTGTACTCACCGGCGGCAATCATGGCCACCGCGTTATCCGTCCACTCCACACCGGTGGCATACAGGCCCGCGCCTTCTCGCCATTCCACCTGGCTGAACCAGCCCGCCGCCGGGGCGGGCTTGCCGTTGTTTACGGCGCGCAGCGTCTGATGTTCGTAATCAATGACAAAAGGCGTGGTACGGGCGGCCACCTGCGCGACAAGCTGCGCGGCCAGTTCAGCGGTCAGCACCCATTTACCGCTTTCGACTTCATCGGTATGTGGGCGACCATCCACCGCGCTGAACTCGCCCGCCGGAAACAGCTGGATTTCGCTGTGGGTTGCTTTAGTAATTTCGAGGCTTAACGCCGCAATGTTCAGTTTCATACGCGGCATGATGACGGAAGGGGAACACGGGGTACTGTGGAGGGTGTTCAGCACCCAGCCATAACGCGAAAGGATAAAAGGGGAAATAAAACCGTTTTTAAAACCCTTTTAAAAACGATTCTGACAGCATTTACGGGGTGCGGTGCTGTAATGCCTCATCCGTGAGGCGTTTATGTTGCCACAGACGATTACAGCGCGTTTGTGGTCATTCAGTCAATCACACGCGCAAAATAGCGGTTTGCGGTGTTCTCCAGCTCGTCGATGTCGTCCTGTACAAGCTGAAGGAAGGGGCGCGCGGGCATGTTGACCGTATACGCTCCGACCGTTGCGCTCTGCACAAAATTACTGTTGCGCTTTTTCACAAAGCGGGTGCTGACGCTGCCGTTTTTGTACTGTTTAAAATACAGGTTCTGCGTCCGTGCCTGATGGCGGATTTCGCCGCCTTCGTTGTGGATACGGGCATAACGGACGTTTGTCCCGACCGTGGCCTCGTTATTGTTAACCGCAGAGCGGATACTGGCAGCCAGTCGCCCGGATTTCTGAAGGATTTGCCCGGGGCCGCGCCGTTTCGCATAAGCCGGACTCCAGCCCATCCATTTCGGGCGCCCCTGTTGTTCAAAGTTAGTTTCAACCGCATCCAGCATGGAACCCGCAAGTGCCGTCATCAGATCGCGCCGGTCCTTCACGGAACGAATCAGTTTCCCCAGCGTGGTGTTATACGCGCTTAAATCAATCTTAATATCCAGTTTACCGTTGCTCATGATGCCTCCGGGGTATCCTGCATAACCCAGTCTGTCAGCACGTCATCCTCAACCGTCGCCACTGACCAGCGGTCGCCCGACTGTAACGCATACCGCCACGCGTTGCCGTCCTGCGTGACATGCTCCGCCCGTTCGATGGTCTGCTGCATCAGCACATAGTCGGCGGCGGCCGGGGGCGTGTCTGTTGCACTGAGGCGCTTCATAACGTCAGCCGTAAGGTTTACCGTCTGCCGTGCAGCGCCCGTGGCGGCGACCTGTTCCGGTGAACGGATGGCCAGCGGATATCGCTGGCGCGCATCCAGTTCGCTGACGTTCGCCAGTCCCCGGGCAAAATCCGGCCCGGTCAGAGTGCCGGTGACATACTGGCGGGCACTGCGGTAATCATATTTCTCCAGTTCCGGCTGCCATGCCACCCGACCGGGATTAAATCCGAAGCCCGGGTCGGCGGTATACACGGAGCCGTCCGGCATCTTCAGTCCCATTGTTCTGATGGTCAGGCCCGGCTGGCCATATTCCTGCTCAACCTCAACCAGTCGCCCCTCGCTGCTCTGCACCGTCAGGCCATATTTCTCCACATCAGACGCCGAACGCGCCCGGATACGGCAGCGGCATCCGTACCCGTCAGGGGCGTAGAAATACTCCCAGACCGGGTCATCCGCCCGGGCGGTAAAGCCGTTCAGGGCGGCGTGTTTCGGGCGTGTGTGAAGGTCCATCACCGCCACGCGCTCAAAATAAGGCCGGTCGGCCACGTTCGCCATCTGTTGCTGATAACGTCCGGCGTTGTAGGACGACTGAATGTTGGTATCAAATATCGTGCGCAACCGGCGCGGCGTCAGCTGTCTGCCGTGCAGTTCGCCGGTGTCCTCGTCCACAATCAGTTTTTTACCCAGCCAGCCTTTTTTCTCCAGCAGTGGCTCCAGTTGTGCAGCAAACTCCCGGAACGTCCCGCCGTCAGCCAGTGCGGCCGTCAGGCCATCACGGATATCCTTCAGCACATCCAGTTTCAGCACGCCCGCCACCGTGAACGCCCGGGCGTTGGCGATATCCTTCACATCGTGCCAGCGGAAGCCGATAACGTATCCCTTACTTTCGAAATACTTAATCGCTTCTTCCGGTTTCAGTGTGTACGCATACCCCAGGTCAACATCGTCAGCTGTCGGCATTCAGTCGCCCCCAGATATCCGCCACAAAGAATGCCTGCGCCAGCAACTGCCGCAGTGTGTCATCCGGCAGCTCCGTCCATGCATCCGCCAGTACGTTCATGACCTCGTCTGCATTCCGGCCTTCCTGTATGGCCTGCACCAGCGGGGCCACCAGTTCGTTCATTCCCTGCGCGATGGCCTCTGCCGGAAGTGCTGCCCGGTCGATGGCGCGCTGTGCCGGGTCGTCCTCCCCGTTGTCCTGCTGACTGAGTGCGGCAACATTCATCCGCTCACGCAGCTGGCTGAGACCGGCCTGCACAGGGAGACGCTGTGCCACCGGAACCAGTACCTCTTCGCCGTCTTTCGGGGTGGGGATACCGGTTTTTTTGCGCACCCACGACACCGGGATATCCTTCATTCCCACATTGTTGACCAGCACACTGACGGCTTCCGCCACCCCCTTAATGTCGGCTTCCTGCTGCACATCAAACACCAGACGCGGCAGACGGCGTGGCGGGATATCCTGCCAGCCGTTGAGGCTGGCCATCATCTGTATCAGGCTGCTGAACATGCCGGACAGCTGGCGCGCATCGGCGGCCAGAATGTCGTGCCGGACCTCGTTATGCACATTACCCAGCGCGTTGGTGGAGGTTTTACCGTCAGCCTGGCTGGTCAGCGTACTGCCCAGAATCACTTTTGAGGTGGTACGCTCCGCCCATTCCACCATCGACATGAACGCCTCCGGCCCACCGGACGCGGCTTCCTTGAACTCGATTTCGTTACCCTGCGGCAGGGCTGCCACCGCTTCATGGCCCAGATTAACCAGGGCTTCGAGAATGTTGTCCCGGTCTTCGTCACTGGTGCCCTGTGCATAGTACGCAATGCGCGCCGGAAGGCCGTAAATCTCCAGAAATTCCGCCATATCACGCAACGCAAAGTTTTTAAACAGATACGGCCAGACCAGTACGCGGAACAGGCCGGATGAACCCAGGAACCCCGACCGGGCGTTGTAACGATGAACCAGCCAGCCGAACGGCCACAGTGCGGAGCCGTCCTTACCATCTTCCCCACGGTTGCCGTCATCAAGGCGGAGTTCGTCATTGTGTTCCGGCAGGGTAATAAACCAGTTATGCGGGCGCAGCGTCACCGCATCCGGTAACCACGTTTTATCCACGAACGCCCAGCTGATTTCCTGACAGCTGAAGCCGTAACCGACACTACTCATCCCGTTGAGGATGATGTCCTCCATGTCCGGGATACCGTGCAGCCATTCATCCACGGCGGCGGCCAGCTCCTTTTCTGCCTTCGAGGCATTGCGGGGCGGCTCCACCGACCAGTCCAGCGTCAGCAAGGCTTTTTTGCGCTTTTCCATCTCTGCGAACAGATGGCCATCACGTTCTTCCATATCCGCAAACAGCATCGCCTGCGCCGGAAGATAGCCGCGTTCGGCAGCTTCCAGAATGCGCGGCAGTTTTCTGATATTCAGACCACGGGACGGGTGGTCGGGATAAATGCGCAGCCGTTCTGCCACTCTGACCGACTGCGTGGTTTTGAGTGCCTCACGTTTCAGCGGGCGTCCGTAAATATCAACAAGCTGTGCCATTAATTACCATCCTCCTGAACCAAAACGCCCGCCACGGTCACGCCCGGTGCTGCGTGGGGTGTGTATCTGAAATTTTGCGCTGCGCGACACTGCCAGCGTCCACAGCATGTGCAGACAGTCCGGGCCGTCATCATGGTCGGCTTTGGGGTAGTGGCGCAGCTGGTCAATCAGAGTCTGATGTGCGGGACTGATGCGAATCAGGCCGTTGGCCATATGCGGCTGAAGGGACTCAATACGCAGCGCCTTATCCTCCAGAGGGATGACCGGCAGCGCCGGAACCGGTACGCCCAGCGCCGCCGAACGCTCAACCAGCACGGTACGCAGAAACTCCTGAAACTGAACGGACTCAAACGACCAGCACAGACAGTGGTATTCCCGCTGATACTTGATCACGTCTTCGATAAGTTTATTTGGCAGACGTCGGCGGATATCGGCTTCAACCACATCCAGAATGCCGGTAAAGCGGTTAAAGCCCCCCACGAGAATGGCCGACGGGTCGCGGTTTTTGTTTTTCTTCCCGAGACTGGGGTCAACAGCGCCGTAGAACACCCATTCATCAAGACGGTTAACCCAGAACTTAATGCAGCCCGCAAACAGCGCATCTTCACCGCTGACCGGGTCGTTCTGGTATTCAGAATCAAAGGTGTCGTGACCGTCACGGACACGGATTTTCATCAGTGCCAGCAGGGGACGCGCCGCCCATGACACCACCGACCCGGCGAGCATCTCGGCTTCGTTCTGCCGGTAAAGTGCCTCCGCCGCTTCCGGCTGTTTGTTGCGGATGAGTTCTTCCCACTCGTCCCACAACTTCATATTGGCAGGCCACTGAATGACGGCCTTAAAACGGGCCGTTTTCCACATCGGGTTATTCAGCGTGCGCGACAGTACGGAGTCGTAATGCAGGATGGTTCCGATATAAATAATATCGGTTTTACCGCCAGCCTCACCCAGTGGCATCACGGTTTTGGTGAGCCAGTCATGCAGCTTGTCGCGCTGCTCCGGGTTACGCACCATCTCGTCGTTCTCGATATCGTCGAGGATAACCAGGTCAGGACGGTACGGGCCGTGGCGCAGACCACGCAGCTTTTTACCACTACCGGCAACGGTCACCTTGATATTGTTGGCTGTGACGATGGTCCCCATACGCCAGACGCGACCCTGCCCGCACACCTCCGGGAAATCGTTTTTTAAACGGGGGTTAAACTCCAGTTCAGCCTTGATGGCTTCCAGCATCGGATAAGCCTGGTCGATACTGTCCATAATGATGACCGGATAATGTTTAATGGCCCGGATAATGGTCCACAGGGTAAACAGCTGAGTCACCAGCGTGGATTTTGCTTCACCACGGGGCGCGGCGATGGCGTCGTTCTCCGGGTCCGGGCTTGCCACAACCTGTGGCAGACGGCTGAACAGGTATTTATGCAGCTCACTTTTTGCCGGGTTGCGGACGTAGTGCGGGAAATAGTTTTCGACAAAATAATCGTAGCCCGTCACCGGGTCGCAGACTGCCGCCCGGCGGGCCTGTGTGGCCTGCGGGTTAACATCAAACCCCAGACATTCAGCCTCAATGGTCTGGCGGAGGTTGGCGATGTACTCCTGTAAGCTTCTCTGAAACTCTTTAATGGAAAGTTTACGTTTTGCCACGTCACACCTGCGCTGCTTCTGCCTGCGCTTTTTCGATACGTGCGCAGGCGATATCAAAATACTGGTTAGTCATTTCAATGCCGGTAAACCGTCCGCCACGGGCAAGTACAGGGATGGCGGTGGTGCCGCTTCCCATAAACGGATCGAGGACGTGCGCATCCGGTGCCAGCGGTTTAACCAGCTCGGCCATCAGCTGAACTGGCTTTGCGGTCATGTGCAGTTTTTCAGACGGGACAACACGCTGCGTAATCACACCAGGGAACGGGCCACCGTGCGGGCATTTGTCGAGTTTTCCGTTGCTGCCCCAGACCACATACTCGGCCTGATGCCGGAAATAGCCGGTGTGTGGCGCACGGGAAGCCTGCGTTTTATCCCAGACAACCAGACCACGCCACAGCACACCACCGGCCTGAAATGCATCGGTAAGCGCCGGTAGTTGTCGCCAGTCACTGAACACCATGAAATAACCGCCGGGATTCAGCCTGTGCAATGCATGAGAAATCCACATGGAACACCAGAACGCCCAGCTGCGCTGGTCGCGGTTATCGCCGGTGAACTCGGCATACCGGGTGTGACCGACATACTTGTCCGAAGGGGCTATGCTGCGGTCTGATTTATGTGTGCCACCACTGCTGTAAGGCGGGTCGGTAATGACGGCATCAAAACGTTCGGATAACGCTGGCAGCACATCAAGAACATCACCGCAATACAACGTTGCGTTACCAATAATCTGTTTTTGCATTACAAATCCCGAATATCAGACGGCCCGGAAAACCGGGCCGCTGTGGTTAACTGAAATTATCCTCAAGCTCTTTAGCGAAGCCTTCGAGCACCTCAAGGAACGCGGCATACTGTGCCGGGTGACGCTCCTTGATGAACGCGCCGAGCCGCTGCACCACTTCCAGTGCCGTGGCGAGCCGGTCGGTTTCCGGCAGGATTTTTTTACTGCTGGCCACCGCCTTACTGAGACTGTCAGACAGACTCGCCAGCAGTTCGACGGACTCCTGCGGCGGGATGTCCGGGTTCTGGTTCAGCCGTTCAAGCGTCGTCTGACACTTCACCACCAGACTGATAAGCACGGTGCGGGCGACACTTTCCAGCCCGTCACCGGCGAGCGCGTGAGCGGCCCGCAGCTTGTCCCAGTCGTCACCGTTCTTCATCGCCTGCGTTTTCCAGCGCCGCGCGGTATCGTGCGGCACGGCGTACTTCATGGCGACGATATCCAGCGGAAGCTGGTCAAAGATGTACCCGTTACGGACTTTGTCCCTGATATCCTGTGACCACGCCATTAAGTGTCCTTCTGAGCCTGTTCAATCCTGCGCTGAACTTCGTCGGGATTTTCAAGAACGAACACGTTTTTCCCGGTATCCAGTTCAATGACAGTGCCATCATGTGTACCGTGCTGACGGTAAAAATGGGTGATGCGTTCAGCGAGCACCATGACAGCGCCTGCACCTCCTGAACCTGTGTATTCTGTAAATCTGATAACGCTCACTGTGCCAGACCTTCAAAAAATCAGTTCTGCGAACACTGCCGGATACCGTCGATAATCCGGCAGACCTGTGCCGCCGCGTCAAACAGCTGGCCCGCTCTGTTAATGTCAGTGCATCCCACCGGAAGCAACATCACCAGAAACAGGGCCAGAACACAGCGCACGGCTTTACGTGGCGTTCTGTGGGGCCAGTGACTTCTGTTCATAATCCCTCCCGCATCAGCGTTTTAACTGGAAATGAGGCCCGTCTTTCAGCGTTTTCCAGTCTCCGCCCCATTCGATGGCGACACCCAGCTCTGCGGCAGCCTGTTTAAAGGCTCGGGCGATTTTTTCGTATAACGGCCAGTCCCATGAAATGGTGCCACCAACGTAAGCCACGACATCAACAGCATCGCCAGTAAGGTGACGGCTGTTCATGGTCTGGCTCTTGCCTTCAGCGACAAGTTGTTTCTGACGTTCTTTCGTGCGTAAACCTTCGGTAATACCAAAATCGACGTCCGACAACGCCAGCGCACGGCGTACAACCGCCACCAGTTGTGGTTTTACACCAGCCAGATTTTTCTCGCTACGTTGACTGAAACGGAATTTTTCCGACATATTCACCTCCGCAGTAACGAAAGGATTTTTGACAAATTCCCGTGCGCCCACACGATAAGCGCACAGAACACCAGATTCAGCGCCACAACCAGCCAGCTGGAGTGTGTGTATGTACCTGACAGCCAGCGGAACGGGATGATGATGTAGCCGAGCATCAGCCAGTACGCCAGCCAGGTAATCATCGGTTTATGCGCCGCACCGTGACGGCGATACACAAACAACCCCAGCACAATGGCGAGACACAGCCAGACATTCACGATACCGGCAAGGCTACTTTCCATTTCCACCCCCTCCGCCGCGCAGTCTGGAAAACAGGCCGAACAGCGATGAAATTTCCTGTTGATAAAGAAAGGTCAGTATCTTGATGGATAACGCCGAGACACCGACCGCACACAATGCATCGAGCGGCTTGTCGTTGTAGTGGGTCAGCCACTGCATCAGTGACGCAGCCACGCCAGCCCCCAGAACGCCAACCACAAACGCGACGAGCAGGTGGATGGCCATTCGCCACACCGGGATTTCTTTCTGTTGCGTGACAACAAAAAGCGCCCCGGCAAACGCGCCCACCACGACGCCAAAATCGGTATTGGTGAGAAGACCAAACACACTGGCACCACCGATGGTGACTGCCACAGCTCCGCCGCCTGATAAGGGTTCAGACATGAGTTTCTCCTGTAAATCTGAGCCACTGACGGCCCGTAAATAACACCCGGTCAAAGGCACAGAATGACTTTTGCCGGGCGCTATCCCTTAAGGTGCCTTGTGGTCTGAGTGGAGAGGGTAAACGGTCTGGTGTGGTGGGTACTGCTGGGGGAGTTCAGCACCCCGCCGCGGCGGGGTGCTAAATCAGAAGCGGGAAAGAGAATCCGGCGTAATAAGAGGTTTATTACAAAGCGGAGCAGAGGCGTTCGCCTTTTCCATCGCTGCGCGCATCTCGTTTTCGCTGGCGATGATGTCAGCAATGGCACACTGCAACGCTTCTTCCTGAACAACCATATCCGGTTGTTCGGCCATTCGGTTTAGCTGGCTGGCCAGATTTTTCATATAAGCGAAGCGGCGTCCGGCAGCATCCCGGGCCTGCTCTGAGTAGGCCGTATACTCGCCTGGTGCCGTATAGTTGGTCATAAGTGTCTCCTTTTTCTGAGGCCTGTTAATCAAAAAGCCCCACCTGGGTGGGGCTTTTCAGCGAAGTCTGTTTTTGTCGTCGGTGTATCAGTTGCCATGCGTACCGGTCTGAAATCCCGTAACGGGGACAGAGTAGTGCCAGCGCCTGCCGGTGTGAGCATCCGTCTTTTACATGCTGCTGTAAATCAGCCATAAAACGGGTGTTACGCAGGGCACGTAACGCATGATCGCAACGAGGAATGTAAAACGGTGCACCGCCAAGAAAGCGGATCAATTTGTTGATTTCGTCTTCGGTCAGCACGTCATGTAACAGGGCATGGACACCGCCGGTGCGTCCGGCGTGTGCGCCGGTTTTACCGCTTAACGTCACGCCACCAAAAGAACGGATTAACCGGGTCAGGGCGGGGAAGCCAATCACGCTAATCAGTTGCTGTACGGAATCGGGCAGCAGTACCTGCGCATCGCGAAGATCTGTTTCACTGAAGGTCTGCATGATGGCGTCTCCGGTAGTAACTTACTGTTATTATAGCCATACATGATCGCCTGTACAGTTCATAAAAAACCTCCGCGTTTGCGGAGGTTCCTGTTTATTCATCCCAGACATTAACAATGGCAAGGTCTTTTCTGGCCTCTATACGTTCTTTACCAAAGACGAATTGATCAAAGCAATCCATGCGATCCTGTATAAACAAACTTCTGGAACGCTCGAGAAACTGTTTGTTGTTGCCGAGGACGTTAGACCAGTAATCCTGTAGTTGAATCCCCATATTTACACAGGAACTATAAACAGGATCGAAGCCATTACCGCCAATTTTCTCTATTTGTTTATCGAATTCCTTCAGGCCTGTTATGACCTTACGCCATTTTTCAGGGTTACCGTTATTATATTCTGATGCAGCGTCTGGCATGTCATAATAGAGTTTCAGGCTTTCCCTCAGAAGTTGCTCAACCTGTGGTTTCATATCCTGATAACGTTTCAGTTCCTTTTGCGCCTGTTCCTCTGTCTGAGCCAACGCAGAACAAGAGAAAATAACCCCTACTAAACAAAACAACCATTTTTTCATCATTGATTTCTCCTTCTTGAATCTTTAACCAGCGCCACCATTACCCCAAAAAGCTGTTCATCCGTCAGCCATTCGATCACATGTTGCTTATACATGTGAGATGCCAGCCCTTCTGCATATGCCCAGGAACGACCGGCATCAGCCAGCAACGCTTCAATTTTGGATAATACTGATTTTCTGCTCATTGCAACACGGGGGCGGCGACCTTTACCGGCGGGTGCTTTGCGCGGAAATCCCTGTTCGTGCATGTATTCCCGGATGATGCGCAGTTCATCGAGGTTGCAGCGTGTGGTGCTGGTTTTACCGGTCAGGCGGGCCAGCGTCTGGCGATAAAGGACATCATCCCACCCCAGATACGCCTGACCGGCTTTAATGGCTCCGATCATCTTTTTCAGCATGTTTGTTATCCTCAAAACGCACGGTAAAACGTGAAACGCCAATCCCTGACAGGAACGCGGCGGCACGGTCAAGAGACAGCCACGTCTTGTAATCGCCACGGCGTTCCTGTAGAAAATAAGACACACCAGCGCGGCGATTCACAGCGAAGAGGTGATACACACCACCGAACCTCTGCACGACGAACTCATCCACGCCACCGCTTTCAGCCTGCTGCCGGAAGGCTGCCATTCCGATTTGTTCAATCTTCATAATGACCAAAACATCGCTTTTGGCAGACCAAAACATATATTTTGGTCTGCTATTGGTTATTATTTAATTACTTTGCGTTAGTGTGATTCTTCCAGCGGTTTTGCGCCGCGCTGGGCTTTTTGCAACAACTGTGCCCCATCACACCACGACACCCCGTCAACCTCACTCGTCTGTTACTAATCCTCAACCATCGCCAGACCCCAACACCGTTTCTGCGAGCTAACAGAATTTTTGCCTTACGGTTTTTCATCTGATTATTCCCCTGAAACCAGTTCTGAATAAATGACTGTTGTTGCAATACGCTCCCGTAATTGCTGCGTTCCGTGGTATTTGATTGCCACATCTCGTAACTGATTAACCAGCTCTCTGACCTGATGCTCCTTTACTCTCAGCGTCACTGGAATGATTCCAGCACTCCGGCGTTCCTGAAGTTCAACCAGGGACTGCCGTAAAAGCATCCACCACTCTCTGTCTACAATCGGTCCGCGCATATCAAGCATTTTGTCAGCATCGGCAATCAGTCTGGTCAGGCTCTTATCGCTTATTCTGGTTTGCTGGTTCACTGCGCCGCCTCCTGTTCATTTTTTTCACTCCGGTATACCAAAATCACGACATCTCCCTGGGTAATTACGCGTGCCGGGTCTCCCTGTTGCATACGGTCAATATCAAAAGCGTCATTAAACGCATTTAGTGCCTTCACGCGCTTGTCTTTGCGGCAACGTTTTTCACATTGCTTAAAGAACGAAGAAATCAACCACCTGAATGACATAAAAGTGATATAGCCATAACCGATAAGCGCCAGACCTGTATTCATGGCTACATCGATCGTTATCGTTTTATCAATGACCATTGCAAGCCTCCTGTTTTGCCACTTTAAACGCCCGTAACATCGGGACCGTTTTACCGGTGATGACGGTTTTCATTAAAAGGCCACCGCCACTCTGGTGGCGCACTTCAGGAGCCACAAACAACGCCGCATCCACAACCCGGCAATAGCGACGGAACTCCCAGAACCAGCAGGTAACAATGATTTTTGAGGTGACTCCGTAGTCATAAAATTCAATATTCATTTGCAGTTAAACCTTCTTTTGTGACGTTCTACAGCGGCTTTCATGGCGTTGTGCACGGTTCTTTTAATAATCCGGCGTCCCGCACTGTCATAGAACCGCCACCGGGAAGCCCCCGGATATTTGGGAAACTCAACCGCCGCGCTGCCGTCATTCATCCTGTATTCGTGGCGTTCTTCTGGCGGCTGGTATATTGCTTCGGTAACACTGAGAAGTTTAAAAGCCATCGTTATCCCCTCCCAGCGCCAGCGGCCTGTTGCTCTGACCATTAACCCCCTGATGCAACCTGGCATTTTTCCCGGCGATAAAACCAGCAGTAGCGGCAAACTCTGCACCCCGACACGCTTTAGCTGTGCGCATATCCCCGTCGCGCCGCACTTTAGTCCTGTGCAGGTTTTCTCTGTAAAGCTCAAGGCGGCTTTTTTCTTCCGGGGAGACGTCATACACCGCAATGACATCACGGGCACCAAAGACCCAGCCTTCGCAGAACTGGTCGCCACGGGCCACCCGCGTGGATGGTTTGCAACGCTTACAGTGTTTATCCTGATATTGATTACGCTCTGCCATCATCTGACGGGAAAGCACATCAAACGCGTAGGCCGCAATTTCCGGGCGGCTGTCAGGACCATAAAAACGAACGTAACGTTTGAGTGAACCAGAAGCCCGGTATTCACCGGAGATGTAACACTCGACACCGAAGGCTTTACATACCAGGTCACACAGGATGTGCATATAACGCGGCGGTGTACTGGCATCACTCGGCGCACCCGCGCTGGCAGCTTCCTGAATGTCGAACAATTCCGCGTCGTTTTCGCTGATACCATGCTGGCGCATATAAGCCTGGGCTTTTGCAATAGCGTTAGCGGCTTCTTCCGGGCTTGATGTTCCTCTGGCAAGGCGTAACAGTTTTTTAATTCTGGCGATATATTTGCTTTTATTTTCCATAATGAATCCCTCAGATTCAGGCGTAAGCCAGCCCCGGCGGGTTTACGCCTGTTTTAAATAACAATTAAAAACGAATTAAATTAATGCGCTGCTTTCAGTGTTTCGACTTTTACGAAATAAGGCTCGACATTAATTTCAACCACACAACCACATTTAAAATCTCTGGCCGGTGCAACGGTTTTCACCACCCGGCCACCGCGCAACGCCGGATGTGCCGTGTGCATGAAGCGAGTCCCTGGCGGATACTGCTTATTAAAGTTCTTCGCATTCATGGCGTGGCCTCCATCCCTTCAGGTGAGCGTTAGCGCAGAACTCCGCACGATGTTCAGCCCAGATGCGGCGCAGGGTGCTACACGGGCTTTGCGCTGCCTTACGCCACAACTTTTCAGCCTCGGCATAATCGCCGCGTTGTTCTGCTCTGGACGCGCCCAGCGAATACGCCGCGCAACTATTTCCGGCTCTGTACTCTTTGATATCCTGATGCATGTTAAACCCCTGCAATATCAAGCGGGATTGCGCGGTATTCGTCGGAATCACCGACGCGCTCATACACGCGGATATAGCTTTTGCTGCCAACCACCTGGACGGCTTCACCAATCAGTTTCATGGCGTTATCCCAGCGCTCCTCCGTAATATCGAGACGACGCAGAGCCAGAACGCGCCCGGTGTTGATGTTGCCTTCCTTGTCCGTGCTGAATGCTTCGCTGATGATGGCTTTTATTTCAGGACGTGCACCTTCCGTCCAGTCAGCCAGGCAATCATCAATCAGCGACTTCGCGGTCTGAATGCGTTCATCAAACGCGATACGGTCCTGCATGGCGCGCTGAATCTTGTAACGCCCGTCAAAGCTGTAAAGCGTGATATTCCCTTTTTTACCGCCTTTCACAGCGCCGTATTTCTCCGCCGACAGGTCAATAAACGCCTGAATATCACCAAACGCACGCAGTTTCAGTTCACGCAGTGAGGCGGAGGCAGCAATCACCATCTCCACAAGCTCACCGACCAGCTGCTCACGGTCGCGGTCAATATCTTTGATAAGACTTTCAGGTGTCATTACGCCACGGGCATCCACCCAGTAACCTTCAGGCGCTTCAGTTTTCGTGTATTGCTTAACTTTATTTTCAGTCGTCATAATTAAATTACCTCAGTGATATTTACAAATTAATGTGTGTTTTGCGCGCAGGGTTCCACGCCAACAGAAAATAAATCAACGCCGTTAAATTCTTTATTAAGAGTTTGATTCATTACCTCCCATAACCGTTGTCTTACTCCGACCTCTTCATCCGTAAATCCTTTTTTATCAACAGCCCCCATGCTCCTGACACGAAGCGTACCGTTTTCATCGGTATAGATAATTACTTCTAACTTGACCGCCATTCTGATTTCCTCTTATTGCCATACGACGGTGCAGCCGTCGATACAGGACGTTTTAACCACGCGGCGCAGGCCGCTGAATGTCTGGATGATTTCCGTTACCGGCCATACAGGACCACCCACGGGCGGGCAGGCATAAACCACAGGTAAACGGTGATGTTGTCCCGTTACACGACCACCAGTGGTGTGGATGGCCACACGGGCACGGGAACGGACGGCGTTAATGGTCTGCTTGTCCATCGTCTTGTTCTCCATCAGTGAATTAACATTTCTGCGAATTTATCAATGGCCTGCACACTGACCGGCGCATCGCTGATATCACAAATCCGGTACACACCACGCGCCAGCTTGAACAGACGGCGGGCATTACCCAGCGAACGTGTATAAAGCGCCTCGCTGATTTCCGGCTCTGCTGCTTCCGGCATCAACCCGGTAGCTATCTGGTTAAAATCTTCCTGCGACAACGTATCGCCCAGGTTAAGCGCCAGCGCCACGCGGCTGTATAACTGGGCGAACTCACCACGACGCCCCTTGAGGTTAATCAGAAGGCGAGGCATACCCGCCAGAACAACCCCGATACCCGCTTTGTCATGCAGACGGCGCAGAACCTCCAGTGCGCGATAGGGGAGCAGTTCAGCCTCGTCCACCATCAGCAGACGACCGGAATCACGCAGTTCTCGCACACATGCATCAATCAGTTCGTGGATATTGCCGCGAACTTTTACCCCCAGCTGGCGGCACAGCTCCTCAAGCAGTGTTCTGGCTGTATAGCCCGGGTCGGCTTCAATCAGGACCGCATCCCGGTTTCTGGCGGCGTATTCACGCAGAATCATTGTTTTGCCAAGACCTGCTGCGCCATACAGCACACAGATTTCACATTCCAGGTGAGCGTAGGCCAGCACCTCCAGTCCTTTGGCAGCCATACCGGTGGTCACAAACTTTGCTTTAATACGGCGGCTGTTTTCTTTTTCCCGCTCACGGGTCACAAAGGCAGAAATGCGTTCTTCAATATCAGACATATCGCCCTGATATTTACCCTGCAAATACTGGCTGATAACGGCGCTGCTACGACCAATAGCACGGGCGACGTGGGTCTGCGTATAGCCGCGACGGGCCATTACGTCATTTAATTGCGTAATTAAACTCATAATTAAATACCTTTTAAATTAACGGTTGTTTGTGCCGTTTTTCTTTAAATTGCGTTCGCGTTCAGATGCGAATAAATAAAGTTCTTCTTTTTCCTTTTTCTCCGGGCGCTCCAGACCAAATCCAAAATTAAAGTCAGGTTTCTGCGTAATAGCCGGAGTAAGCTCGCGTTTAGCCTCTTCGATTTTCTGCGCGGCCCGTGCAATGCGGCCTCTGGTGCGTTTCTCCTGCTGTTGTTCGATAACAGCTTTAGGGAACGCATCAACCTTGTTACCGTTCCAGATGGCATCGCAGATATAAGAACCGTCCATCCGCCTGACAATCACGCTGTTTGCGTCGTGAATGTCGTAACAAACCCTGACTTCATTTCCGTGCTCTGCTGCCAGTTCTGTGGAGAAATAGATGTTTCTGAATAACACCACTTCACCGCGTCGCACTGTGCAGATGCTTTCCGGTCGGAACATTTCGTGAAGTTCTTCCGGCGACAGCATGTCGATTTCAGCTTTCTGCTCTTTTATCAGTTTCCGGCGATACGCTGCCGGGCTGTAATGTTCGCCATCCTCTTTGCGGGGAAGGCTGCTGTGTGGGCGGTTGTTATACCGTTTTACCTCCAGCTCTATTGCGGCCATCAATTGCTCAAAGGTGGGGACTTCTCCCATTGCTTTAACCTGCCGCTTTGTCAGCTCCTTCCCTTTGTGGGTGGCCTTAATGGCTGACTGTGTGATGCGTTGCTGCATCATCACCGTTTCCTTGTCTGCATTTTTTGAGCAGTACGTCTGGAAACTCAGAGCCACATCTTTGGGTATTCCTTTGTTTGCCCGTTCTATTACCCCGCGCCCCTGCGGGTTACCTGGTATCCCCGTGTGATGTTCCACACCCAGCCGGGGCAAAATCCCGGTAATATCGGCATCAAGCACCCGGTTTTTTTCACCGCCCCCGTTATCGGAGTAATAAATCAGCGGTATTCCGTGTTGTGACATGCCATGACGCAATGCATCAGCAACGGCCACCACGTTCTCCGACAGGGACAGCGACCAGCCCACAATAAAGCGTTGTCCTGCATCCATAACCAGCGTCACTTCTGGCCGGAATGTATTCCCGGTGGCAGGGCTGAATGCCATCAGTTTCATACAGTGACCATCCCCGACCCATACCGCATTAACCGGTAATGTGCTCCAGTCGCGTCGCACAAAGGGATTGAGCGAACGCCAGGCTGAACCGGTGGAGCGGAAACGCTCCTTAACAATCACCGGGACACTGCTTAATACCCGTCTTACTGCGTGAACGGAAGGCAGTGCCGCCAGCATTCCCGCATCGTTCGCGTGCTTCTCATGCCACCAGGCTGAAAACTCGCGATACGCATATTCAACGGTCGGGCGCTTCCATGAGCGATAGAACATAAAGAAATCGCTCAACCACCAGACCTGCTCCCACGGTGTTCCCTTATGATGACCGGGAGCCAGTAACGCCAGTAACTGATTGGCATCACCGCGCGCCATCACCCAGCTGGAGTACCAGCTATCCAGGCTGCCGGTGCTGACACCGGTTCGCTTTCCCTGACGTGCATTTGCAGTATTCGCTGCTTCGATAATGCGGTCAGGCAACGCCCCCATGCGCACACCATCAACGATGTGCTTTAACGCGGCCTTCCTGGTCATTCCGGCGTATTCACGCAGTTTATGCACTTCAGTAGCCAGCAATATCCGCGCATCAGCAATGGCCTTTTGCTTGTCGGTCAGTGCCTGGACTTCGCGTAATGCCAGTTCCGGGCATTTGACCATCACTTCCAGTTCATCGCGAACGGCGACGTTTTTAACTGCCTTCTGCTCAACCACGGCGGGCAGTTGTGCATCTTCCAGAACCTGATGGGTCAGGCGCTTACGTAAAACTTTCTGCGCTTCAGCGGGCAGGCAGTCGATGTGATACTCGAATGCTTTGGTGCCTTCGCGCTTGCGCTTCCATTCCGGGTGCGTATCTGTGATCCGATTGAGCGTCCAGCGCACCCCCTGAACTGTACCGGGCAAACCAGGAAGACCGGCCAGCTCATTGGCTGAATAAAACATTACGCCGCCTTACTGGCATACCGGCTTGGCCAGATCTCCGCAGGTTCCACACCAATAGCATCGGCTATGATGCGTTCATATTTAGGGCATGAGCGATACAGTGCATTTTTTAAAGAGTCTTTTTTTAGACCAGCGCGTTCAGAAAGTTCACGCAATGTAAAACCTTTGGTGTGCACAGCGGCAACGATGTACTCGCGGTGCCAGTCTTTGTTCATTACTTCATTTCTAACCATCATTAGGTTACCCTTAAAAGTTATCCGTGCGGATAACACCGCCGTGTTATCCCTTCGGATATAAGTATTGATCCATAAATAGAAAATTACAAGCTTTCTTTTCTTGCTTTGGTGAAAAGAAAGTCTTTTTGTAGAAATGTGTTGTAAATCAATAGATTGAGAGGAAAGAAAGTGAGTAAACAAACCGCCGATGATTTTTCCTTTTCTCAGAATAGAAAAGAAAGCATTCAGGACAGAATCAAGCAACTGGTTGGCACTAGGAGTCTGCGTAAAGCCACCTCAGACTGGGGGTTGCCGTACTCGACCATAAATAACTACTTTGAGAAAGGCACCACTCCCGGCCTAAATGTGGTCGCTACGATAGCAAAATTAGAGAATGTATCACTGGAATGGCTGGTCTACGGTGAGGGCGATCGTGATCCAATAATAGAAAAAAAGGTGCCTACAGAAGACGTTAACCGCCCAAACACAAGTATTGTCGATGAAATACTAAGGCGAGCTACTCCAGAAGATAGAGAGCGTCTTATTGATATGCTGTGTTGTATTGGCATCAAAGGAGTCCTTGAACGCCTACAGCAACCCACCAGGCAAACCAAGCAAGCCGATAGCGAACTTGAGGAACAAAGGAAGGCCATTCAAAGCCTGAACATCAGGCAATCGCTTAAAGACGCTGTTTGCATGGCATTAGCTGGCGATGAGGAAAATGACAAAGAGATTTTGCGCCGCGCCAAAGCTATTTTCTGTGCTGGAACACCAGGTGATCGCGTTCCCGTCACACCGGAGCAAGAAACTAAGCCTGTAAACAAGAAATCAGCATAAGCGCCTCGTTTTGGCGGGGCGTGTGCTGTTAGCTAATCAGCAATAACCACAACAAAACCGAACACACAGATGAGAACAAATTGAGGAAAACGGGTAAGGATAAAACACTTTTTTAAAAGCATTTAAAACCCGTTAAGTTTGTAGCAGAACCAGATCAAAAGCGCCCAGAAAAAAGCGCAAAAAAAAGCGTTTTTGGTCATTTCTCACAAATCCGCCCAGAATCACACTAAATCACCACACCCCGCGCCACACAAGGCTTGCTGGTTCTACCAGGCTGCACTAAGTCCGCCCAGAATTGATCACTACCCCACAGATGCGCCGCCTGGGCGCGAACGTCTGGCCGTTGAACACCGTTCAATTTTCTAATCACACTCAATACGGCAAATGGACTGGCTGCGTGATGCCGCCCAGCCATTTAACCGAAATTGTGCAAGGCATTGCCGCCATTGATAAATTACACACCTGTGATGCCGTATTAAGTGGCTATCTGGGTTCGGCGGAGCAGGGTGAACATATCCTCGGTATCGTTCGTCAGGTGAAAGCAGCGAATCCGCAGGCGAAATATTTTTGCGATCCGGTAATGGGTCATCCGGAAAAAGGCTGTATCGTTGCACCGGGTGTCGCAGAGTTTCATGTGCGTCACGGTTTGCCTGCCAGCGATATCATTGCGCCGAATCTGGTTGAGCTGGAGATACTCTGTGAGCATCCGGTAAATAACG
The DNA here is from genome assembly GCF_030295215.1 of Escherichia sp. KS167_9B. Taxonomy (NCBI): domain Bacteria; kingdom Pseudomonadati; phylum Pseudomonadota; class Gammaproteobacteria; order Enterobacterales; family Enterobacteriaceae; genus Escherichia; species Escherichia sp. KS167_9B. The sequence goes on along the minus strand of NZ_AP025754.1, from coordinate 2,030,400 downwards.
TCGAAGAAGCGGTTCTGGCAGCGCGTGAACTCATTGCGCAAGGGCCACAAATTGTGTTGGTTAAACACCTGGCGCGGGCTGGCTACAGCCGTGACCGTTTTGAAATGCTGCTGGTTACCGCTGATGAAGCCTGGCATATCAGCCGTCCGCTGGTGGATTTTGGTATGCGCCAACCGGTAGGTGTCGGTGATGTGACGAGCGGTTTACTGCTGGTGAAACTGCTTCAGGGGGCAACGCTGCAGGAGGCCCTGGAACATGTGACCGCTGCAGTATACGAAATCATGGTGACCACCAAAGCAATGCAGGAATATGAGCTGCAAGTGGTTGCTGCTCAGGATCGTATTGCCAAACCAGAACATTATTTCAGCGCAACAAAGCTCTGAAATATCTCATTTCGGCCCACAACAACCTGTGGGCCGATAGCTATTACTTTAAGCCTTCCGCTGACAGCGCGTCTTGTACTTCCGGACGTTCAGCCATACGTTGCATAAATGCCGCGATGTGCTCTAACCCTTCCAGATTCAGTTTCACCGCGTATGCCCAGCGCAGAACCGTAAACAGATAGGCATCAGCAATTGTAAATCGTTGCCCGCAGATCCAGTGCTCATCCTTCAGTGCATCGTTCACATATTGCAGCTTCTTCTCCAGCTGCGCGCGAACTGTCGGTTTGTACTCTTCCGGTGTATCAGGGCGAAACAGAGGCGTGAAACCTTTATGCAGCTCGGTGGCGATGTAATTCAGCCATTCGATGGTTTTATAGCGGGAAATACTGTTTACCGGTGCCAGCAACTGGCGGTCGGGGACGCTGTCGGCAAGATACTGCATAATTGCTACGCCTTCCGTCAGCAAAGTACCATCGTCCATCAGCAATGCAGGCACCTGTCCCTTAGGGTTAACTGCAAAGTAATCGTCACCGTTTTCGAGACGTTTTTTCATTAAATCCACACTGACGAGCGTAAAATCCTTTCCGCTCTCACGCAGGGTGATATGGGAAGCGAGAGAGCAGGCGCCCGGTTTGTAGAACAATTTCATCGGTAACTCCTTTTGTCTGTGGTTTAAAGTATGGTAGTGCGTTGCTGAACAAAAAAAAAGCCGCTAACGAAAAGTTAGCGGCTTGTAAAAGAGTTTCCCTGAATTTTACGCTACAGCAGCTTTCGCCGCTTTGTCTGCAGCGTCATCCTGCGTCATGCGGTGCAGTTTCGGCGCGGTCAGCAGCATCAGTACCGCAATAACGGCAGTAGCGACACCAATCTGCAAGAATACGCGACCATAGACTTCCAGTGACATCAGCGGATCGGTAACGTTATCCGGCACAGCCATCATACCCGCAACATAACCACCAATCAGGTTTGCACCAGCAGTGGTCAGGAACCAGCTGCCCATAATGAAGCCCATCAGACGCTGCGGAACGAGTTGTGCAACCATTGCCAGACCCAGACCAGAGATCATCAGTTCCCCGATACTCTGCAGGCCATAGCTTGCGACCAGCCAGCTTACAGACACGATACCTGCGTCAGACGCGAATTTTGCACCCAGCGGCAGAATCAGGAACGCACCAGAACACATCACCATACCGATTGCAAACTTAGTTGGCATCGGCAGGGTATCGCCCATCTTGTTATAGATAGCGGCCAGAATCGGGCTACCAATGATGATCCAGAACGGGTTCAGTGCCTGATACTGCTCAGGTTCTACGGCCAGGCCCAGAATGGTGTGTTCAACGTTACGAATCGCAAAGAAGTTCAGTGACGTTGGCATCTGGCTGTACAGCACGAAGAAGATAATGGCTTCGAGCATCAGGATGAAGGCAACGATCATTTTACGACGCGCAGCACCTTTCATCGCGAAGGCTTCTTTACCGAAGATAACCACGATACCAAAGGCAACAACGCCCAGCGCCATACGCGCAACTTCCTGATTGTGCAGCAGCCAGGTGGCGATAGCGATCAGCGCCACAACACCAATAATGGTCAGCAGCAGGTTACGGTAGTTGATAGGCTCGAAGTCTGGTTTTGAACCGTACTGTTTAACCCAGCGTTGGCAGAAGGCGAAGTTAACGATAGTGATCAGCAGACCGACTACGCTCAACGCAAACGCAACACTCCAGCCGTATTTCGCGGCCAGCCACGGGGTGGCGATCATAGAGAAGAAAGAGCCGATGTTGACGGACATGTAGTACATGGTGAATGCACCGTCCAGACGCGGGTCGTTTTTCTCATAGCATGTAGAAAGCAGAGAAGACGGGTTAGCTTTAAACAGGCCGTTACCGACCGCAATAGCCGCCATACCCATATAAACGATACCGGCGTCGTGACCAGACCAGGCAACCAGAGCATAACCAATCGCCAGCACAATAGCGCCAAGCATAATTACGCGTTTAGTACCCAGTACTTTGTCACCTAACCAGCCGCCGATAGCGACCAGACCATAAACCAGGGCACTAAAGGAAGAGAAAAGGGTGATTGAATCCGCTTCAGACATACCCAGTTGTTTAACCAGGTAAACAGCCATAATTCCTTGTAGGCCGTAATAACCAAAACGTTCCCATAACTCAATCGAGAAGATGAGATAGAACGCCTTCGGTTGTTTGAAAGCGTTCAAACTGACGCTTTCAGTTGGTTTTTGGTTTGCAGTGGACACTTTTACCTCTTTTTTTACATCCCATATTAACGGGGGTGCTTTCTCGCGTTATGCCTAAAAAACATACGCGCAATTGTTATAGTGGGAGGGGAAACGGCAGGTAATGTTCACTATCTTGCACTTTCAGACAAGTCCTTTGTAATAATCTGTTACATATAACTGAGGCGGGGAATTCAACCATTCCGGGAAATGTTATCCAGCGTTAAATTTTTCAAAAAACGTAACGGCAGATTTTTTCACTACCCTGAGAGGGGGATGATGGCTTAACGGCGATATGTTCTGCTATTTGGCGTTTTTCCTAGTGAGATAGTCCAGTTTCTGAAAAATAGCCAGTGTAATGTTTTGTAGGTCAATATTTGTTGCGTGTGTAAATTTAAATGATTTTAACCTAGTTCTTGCAATGTTTTTACATTGCCACAGCATCGTGATCTTGATCACGAATGAATAGAAAATTTCGCTATTAAAAAAACAATTAACCTGCATTTTTGGTTATCCGCAAACGGATTACCTGATGATAACGCTAAGCAATGGCATCATTGACGTTAAAAAGATGTTTTAAAAGAGGATAAAGAAAGGTTATCAATGGGGTAATCGGTGTTACCCCTTTTCTTCAGATGTCAACTTTCTCTTTGTATTCACAAAGATCTTCAATAATACAAGAGCCACAGCGAGGCTTGCGGGCAATACAGGTATAACGCCCGTGCAGGATCAACCAATGGTGGCAGTCGACTTTAAACTCTGCCGGAACCACTTTCAGTAGCTTTTCTTCTACCTGTTCGACGTTTTTCCCCGGCGCAAATTGAGTACGATTACAAACGCGGAAAATGTGCGTGTCGACAGCAATAGTCGGCCAGCCGAATGCGGTGTTTAATACGACGTTGGCTGTTTTACGACCTACACCAGGCAGGGCTTCAAGCGCAGCACGATCTTCAGGCACCTCGCCATTATGCTGTTCCAGTAAGATACGGCAGGTTTTGATGATATTTTCTGCTTTGCTGTTATAAAGGCCAATAGTTTTGATATAGTTTTTCACCCCTTCGACGCCCAGCTCAAGCATCGCTGCAGGCGTATTCGCTACCGGGTAAAGTTTTGCCGTCGCCTTATTAACGCTGACATCGGTGGCCTGAGCGGAAAGCAGCACGGCAATCAGCAATTCAAAAGGCGAACTGAAATTAAGCTCAGTAGTGGGATGAGGATTGTTCTCACGCAGGCGGGTGAGGATCTCCAGGCGTTTTGCTTTGTTCATCAGACATTCCCTGTTTCACCGTTTGGCAATGCACCTTCGGCAGCTGCTTCAGCACGGCGCTTTTTCATTCTTTCATCAATCAGGTATTTTCCTGCCAGCATCAGTCCCAGGCCAATAAATGCACCTGGTGGCAGCATTGCCAGCAGGAAAGGGGAGTCGGTGTGGAAAATCTCCACGCGTAATACTTTGGCCCAGCTACCTAACAGCGCATCTGCACCGTCAAACAACGTGCCATTGCCGATAATTTCGCGTAGTGAACCCAGCACGAACATGGCGCAGGTTGCGCCCATACCAATTGAAAAGCCGTCCAGTGCCGAAAGCGCCGGACCTTTTTTTGCGGCGAAGGCTTCAGCGCGGCCCACAACGATACAGTTAGTGACAATCAGCGGAATAAAAATCCCTAACGATTGATACAGACCAAAGGCGTAGGCGTTGATCAGCATCTGTACAGCGCTGACCACCGAGGCGATGATCATCACGTAAATGGGAATGCGGATCTCGGCTGGGGTCCAGTGGCGCAGCGTCGAAATGGTCAGATTGGTCAGCGTCAGCACCAGCGTTGTCGCAAGTCCTAAACCCAGGGCGTTGGTGGCAGTGGACGTGACCGCCAGCAGCGGACAAAGGCCGAGCAACTGGACCAGCGCAGAGTTGTTTTTCCACAACCCCTGAACAATAACGTCTTTAATTTCGCTCACGCTTTATTCTCCACAGGCAGGAAGTTGAGAAAGTTGTGCCGGTAACGTCTGCGCGTACAATCCGGCGCGTTTTACCGCATTTACCACCGCGCGCGGAGTAATCGTCGCGCCGGTGAACTGGTCGAAATCACCACCATCTTTCTTCACCGCCCAGTGCGCATCATCCGCACCACTGATTTTTTTACCCGCAAAATGGGTGATCCAGTCAGAAAGGCGCAGTTCGATTTTATCGCCAAGCCCTGGCGTTTCGTGGTGCTCTGTCACGCGCGTGCCTAGTACCGTGCCGTTAAAATCGGCTCCCACCAGCAGCTGAATCGCACCAGAATAGCCATCTGGCGCGGTTGCTTCCAGAACGGCGGCTACCGGTTTGTCATCCTGTTTGGCGATGTAAACCCGATGCTCACCTTTACCTAACTCTGGCGCAGTTACCAGATAGCAACTCTGTGCCAGCGCATTGTTATAGCGTTCGGCTGGCAGCACCTGATCAAATAACGCCTTTTGTTGCAGACTGGCCTGTTCAGCAATTGTCGTTTTGGTCATCTGGTTGATGGCCGCAGTTAACCCTGTAGAACCCGCTGCAAATAGTGCCAGTGTAATGCCGTGTTTTCGGATAGTTTTCAGCATGGTTTACCCTTTGCGATGGCCGTAGACGCGCGGACGCGTGTAGTAATCGATCAGAGGAACCGTGATGTTCGCCAGCAGGACGGCAAAAGCCACGCCGTCAGGATAGCCGCCGAAACTGCGGATCAACCAGACTAATAAACCCGCCAGCGCGCCGAAAATAAGACGACCACGATTGGTCGTAGAAGCGGTAACCGGGTCAGTCAAAATAAAGAATGCGCCGAGCATGGTCGCTCCAGACAGCAGATGAATTTGCGGTGCTGCCAGTGTTTCTGGTGAGAACAACCAGCCCAACGTTGCGCATAACGCCAGCGTTACTAAGAAGCTGAGGGGAATATGCCAGCGAATCGCTTTCTGCCATAGCAACCACACGCCGCCAGCCAGCCAGGCGAGATTCACCCATTGCCAGCCTGCACCCGCGAGAATACCGCTGTAGATAGGATATTGCATAATCTGTTCAACCGAATGACCGGCGCGGACAGAGGTTTTGAATGTATCCAGCGGTGTTGCCTGACTTATGCCATCAATACCTAAGCGTAGTGTGTTCATATCATTGCCACTGGTGGTATGACCGCTGAAAATAACCTGTACGGCGTCGACAAAACCAGGGATGTTGACCGCAATGTCATGCGGCGGTAACCAGCTGGTCATCTGCACCGGGAAGGAGATCAGTAAGACCACATAACCAATCATTGCCGGATTAAACGGGTTTTGCCCCAGACCGCCATACAACTGTTTAGCGATGATCACCGCAAACACCGTACCCAGTACGACCATCCACCATGGCGCGAGGGGGGGAATACTTACCGCCAGCAATAAGCCTGTCAGCAATGCTGAGTTATCTTTCAACGTTGCGGCTACTGATTGCTTGCGTAGTTTGAGTACGAGAGCTTCGGCTAACAGAGCACTGACCGACGCCAACAGGATCTGAACGAGAGTACCCCAACCAAAAAACCACAGTTGCGCTGCGATTCCTGGCACGGCTGCGAGCAACACCAACAGCATAATGCGCGATGTTTGGCGCTGGTTATGGGTATAAGGGGAGCTAGCTATTCTGAATACCATTTAGTCCTCGTTTACAACCTTTTGCTGGGCGGCTTTTTTGGCCTGAACGCGGGCAATAGCCGCGGCAACTGCCGCTTTGCGCGGATCAACCTGTTCTTCTGGTACCGCATTAGCCTGTTGCTGTTCCAGCTTGCGTGCTTTGGCGCGGGCAATAGCCGCTTCGACGGCAGCTTTGCGCGGATCAACCTGTTCTTCTGGCTCCGCATTAGCCTGTTGCTGTTCCAGTTTGCGCGCTTTGGCACGGGCAATAGCGGCTTCGACGGCAGCTTTGCGCGGATCGACCTGTTGTTCTGGTTCCGCATTAGCTTGTTGCTGTTCCAGCTTGCGTGCTTTGGCGCGGGCAATAGCCGCTTCAACGGCGGCTTTGCGCGGGTCAACCTGTTCTTCTGGTTCTGCGTTAGCCTGTTGCTGTTCCAGCTTGCGTGCTTTCGCACGGGCAATAGCCGCTTCAACGGCGGCTTTGCGTGGATCGATCTGTTCTTCTGGCTCCGCATTAGCCTGTTGCTGCTCCAGCTTGCGCGCTTTGGCGCGGGCGATAGCGGCTTCAACTGCGGTTTTACGTGGATCAGCAACGGTTGCTGCGTCGTTAGTTTGCTGCAGTTCTGCCTGTTTCGCTCTGGCTTGCGCTTTACGGGCTTCCCGTGCTGCAATAATTGCGCTGTTATCCGGGCGTTCGCCCGCTTTAATCACAATAGGCTGTGTAGCCTGGGCCTGTTTCTCTTTCACCCGCGCCAGAGCGGCAGCAATCGCATCTTTATCTTTGGCTGCAGGTTGAACGGCTGCGCTCTTATGTCGTTCAAGGCGAGCCGCTTTTTCGCGCTCCAGACGAGCCTGGCGCGCTTCGAAACGCGCTTTGGCTTCTGCGGCGCGCTTTTCTTCCTGACGAATAGCCGCAATTTCAGCTTTTTCCTGACGGAAATATTGCACCAGGGGAATATTGCTCGGGCAAACCCACGCGCAAGCCCCACATTCAATGCAGTCGGCAATGTTATGCGTGGTGGCTTTATCGTGTTGCTGACCTTTGCTGAACCAGTACAACTGTTGCGGCAAAAGATCCGCAGGGCAGGCGTCAGCACAGGCGCTACAACGGATGCAACTTTGTTCTTCCTGTGGTTCGCCAAGTTCATTGGCAGAGGGAGCCAACAGACAGTTGGTAATCTTTACGACCGGGACATCCAGCCATGGCAAGGTAAAGCCCATTAGCGGGCCGCCCATAATCACCATTTGATCGGCAGAGGGGCAGAATCCGGCATCATTCAATAAATGACGCACTGGCGTACCCAGCCGTGCCCAGACGTTGCCCGGGCGTGCGATTGCTTCGCCAGTCAGGGTCACGACACGCTCAGTAATCGGTTCGCCATCGATAACGGCACGTTTCACTGCATAAGCAGTGCCGACGTTTTGCATTAATACGCCGATATCGGATGAACGCCCGCCATGTGGAACCTGCTTCCCGGTCAGAATGTAGGTTAATTGTTTAGCACCGCCAGAAGGATATTTGGTTGGAATCACCCGCAGAGAAATATCGTGAGAGTCCGCCAGCACCGCGCGCAGCATGGAAATCGCCTGCGGTTTGTTATCTTCAATGCCGATAAGAATTTCGCGTGGCTGCAGAATATGCGCAAGAATGCGAATACCCTCTACGACCTGAGCCGCGCAATCCTGCATCAAACGGTCATCGGCGGTAATGTACGGCTCGCACTCAGCAGCGTTGATAATCAACGTTTCAATCTTATCTCCGCCGCCCTGCAATTTAACGCCTGTCGGGAATCCCGCACCACCCAGCCCGGCAACACCAAACTGATGAATGCGCTCGATTAACTCTTCGCGACTGCGAGAGCGATAATCGTCCCAGCCGTCGCGCGGGATCCAGCAGTCTTCGCCATCGGCATCAATAATCACGCTTAATTCAGCTAAAGCTGAAGGATGAGCCGTAGAGTGGGGCGCAATAGCCGTAACGGTACCCGAGGTGGGCGCGTGAACTGGCAGCATTTTGCCGCGTCCACGGGTAAGCGGCTGGCCGCGCAGTACTTTATCGCCGACGCTAACGCACAACTCACCTTCAGCGCCAATATGTTGTTTCAGTGGTATGACAAAACGCTGCGCCAGTGGTACCTGGCGCAGGGGCGTACCGTTGGACTGGGTTTTCATCTCCGGTGGATGGATGCCGCCGTTGAAATCCCAGATTTTATTTTTTCTGAATGCAGAGAATAACTTAAGCATGGTGTTCCACGGGAATGATACGCACGGGAATGGTGTTCAGATCCCATTTCCAGGAGTCAGGTGTTTCTGCAACCGGTTGCAACGAGATGCAGTGCGTCGGGCACGGATCAACACATAAATTGCAGCCCGTACAGAGATCACTCATTACCGTATGCATGGCGCGGGTAGCACCAACGATGGCGTCTACCGGACACGCCTGAATACATTTAGTGCAGCCAATACAGTTATTTTCATCAATAAACGCCACCATCCGCGCAGGCGTTAGCTCTTGCGCTTCGCCATCCAGCGGCTGTGGCTCGACATTAAGCAACTCAGCAATTTTTAGCATCACAGCTTCGCCACCTGGGGCGCAGCGGTTAATTTTTTCACCGTTACAGCTGATGGCTTCCGCGTAGGGGCGACAGCCGGGATAACCGCATTGACCACACTGGCTCTGCGGTAAGATTTCGTCAATTTTCTCAACGACCGGATCGTCTTCCACCGCAAAACGGCGGGAGGCATAACCCAGAATGGCGCCAAACGCCAGGCCCAGCAGGCTCACGGCGGCAACGGCAATCCAGATAGCATTCATTACAACTTCACCAAACCACTAAAGCCCATAAAGGCCAGAGACATAAGACCTGCGGTAATTAACGCAATGGCATTACCGCGAAAAGGTGCCGGGACATCAGCCACAGCAAGGCGTTCGCGGATGGCGGCGAAGAGCACCATCACCAGCGAGAAACCGACAGCGGCGGAAAAACCGTACAGCGCCGACTGCAAGAAATTGTGCCCGAGATTGATATTCAGCAACGCCACGCCGAGCACTGCACAGTTGGTGGTGATAAGCGGCAAAAAAATCCCCAGCAGACGGTAAAGCACCGGGCTGGTTTTGCGCACCACCATCTCGGTGAACTGCACAACCACAGCAATCACCAGAATAAACGCCAGGGTGCGCAGGTAAATCAGATTAAGCGGGATCAAAATCCACGTATCGATAAGCCAGGCGCAAATAGACGCCAGCGTCATCACAAACGTTGTAGCCAGCCCCATGCCCATCGCGGTTTCCAGCTTTTTGGAAACCCCCATAAACGGACAGAGACCGAGAAACTTGACCAGTACAAAGTTATTGACCAGTACAGTTCCGACAAACAGTAACAGGTAGTCAGTCATTTTTCGGCCTGAAATAAAAAAGCCGCCTATTATCCGTTAATCCAGAGCAGGCGACAACAGGTTAACTGTAAGGTTATTACGGATTCACAAACGTCGCTTTCACCCGCGACGAGCGTTTAAAATAGGGGACGATCAATGCGGTTGCCAACAAAGTAAACAGTAACTGGCGAACGGCTATGCCATCTTCCACGGGTGAAAAAGCGAACGCTTTTACTGCCAGCAATACGGAAATAAGCAGCCAGATAATATAGTGTTTAGGAACACAACGCCGACGTTTAAAGAAAGCGATGGTCAACCACAGTGTGTAATACCACATGGCGATAGCGGTAATAAAAGAAACGCCCCATAAGATTTGTGTCGTCAGTGCTTGTTCGCCGAGCGTTTGAAATGTTTGCGGAGAAGATAACGCAGCGGTATACAGCAACAACGCCAGCGTCGTACTTAACAGAGCGACTAAAAGCCAGGCTAATGGGCCAAGCAACCAGCCTCCAATACGTTGTGGCGTTGTGGTGGTCATAGGTTCTCCAGAATAGCGACGCAAACAGGCAAATCTAATTTTAGGGGCGTTATTATAAGGCTTTTATAACCGATCGCTACTTTCTTTATTGGACATAGTGCCAGACGGACTTCGGTACCTGGCCGAGGTCAAACAAACGCCCGCCAGAAACCAGCTCTGCGCGACGGTGATCGGCAGCACGATACATATTGATCAGTTCCTGATCGTCCGTCAGGGTGTAATTAAGATGGTCGTAGAGTTTTTCCAGACTTTCGAGTGAACTGATTTTGCGAAATTTTAATAAGTAGTCCTGAACAGTCATAAAAGGTCCATAAAATAATTAATACCAAAGGGGTAGGTATTATTAGTGATGATAAAATTTCACCAAAAGTGAACGTTTGTATTATTACAATAATAAGAATGCGCTGATGGTAAATATTCAGGGATGAAAAACTGCTCTGAAAAGAGTAACGCGCTTTACTATCCCTGACAATCACCAACATCATCGAACAAGATAATAAATTCCTGGTTTAATATCCGACAAGTTAAAACATGCACCCGGTCGGGCAGCATGTCGCTCTACAAGAGTAGAGTTTACTTGTGTTGTACCGTAGCACTCTGTTCAGGTGGCTGATAGTTGTCAATGTGACTCGCCACGCCAAGAAGAATGACTGAAACGACAAGAACGATCCAACCTGTTAATTCAATAAGACGATTCATTACAGCCCACATCTCTGTTGATTGATCCATTAACTTCAGGGGGTAAATGTTACTTAGCAATAATAGCTCCAGCAAGATTTTTACTGAGGTTTTTGCGATATTTAGCTTTTGTCGTTGGAAAATTCGCTATTTTTTTGACTTAAGTTAAACAACATCCCTTATTGCTGGCAGGTTATTAAACTGTTGAGCGAGGGTAAAGGATAGTGTCAAATAGCCATCATACTTCAATGAGAGGCAATGACATGAGCGACAACATCCGTGTTGGGTTGATTGGGTATGGTTATGCGAGCAAAACCTTCCATGCGCCCCTGATTGCGGGCACGCCCGGGCTGGAACTGGCGGTAATCTCCAGCAGCGATGAAACAAAAGTAAAAGCCGACTGGCCAACGGTTACGGTTGTCTCTGAGCCGAAGCATCTGTTTAACGATCCCAACATAGACCTGATTGTCATTCCTACACCCAACGATACCCATTTTCCGTTAGCCAAAGCGGCGCTTGAGGCGGGTAAACATGTGGTCGTTGATAAACCCTTTACCGTGACACTGTCACAAGCGCGAGAGCTGGAAGCGCTGGCAAAAAGCCTGGGGCGTGTGCTGTCTGTATTCCATAACCGTCGCTGGGATAGCGATTTCCTGACGCTAAAAGGTTTGCTCGCGGAAGGCGTACTGGGTGAAGTTGCTTACTTTGAGTCTCATTTTGACCGCTTCCGTCCGCAGGTGCGCGATCGTTGGCGTGAACAGGGCGGCCCTGGCAGCGGTATCTGGTACGATTTAGCACCGCATCTTCTTGATCAGGCCATTACGCTATTTGGTTTACCGGTTAGCATGACGGTAGATTTGGCACAGTTACGGCCCGGAGCGCAGTCGACTGATTATTTCCACGCCATCTTGTCCTATCCGCAGCGGCGAGTCATTTTACACGGCACCATGCTGGCAGCCGCTGAGTCAGCACGTTATATCGTGCATGGATCCCGAGGCAGTTATGTGAAATATGGCCTCGATCCACAGGAAGAACGTCTGAAAAATGGCGAGCGTCTGCCGCAGGAAGACTGGGGCTACGATATGCGTGATGGCGTACTTACCCGCGTGGAAGGTGAGGAACGTGTCGAAGAAACGCTGTTGACGGTGCCGGGGAATTATCCGGCTTACTATGCGGCTATTCGTGATGCGTTAAATGGCGATGGTGAAAATCCGGTTCCGGCAAGTCAGGCAATCCAGGTAATGGAGTTGATTGAGCTGGGCATCGAATCCGCCAAACATCGCGCGACTTTGTGCCTTGCGTGAAAAGGGGATGGTGCAATTAGCACCATCCATTTTTGTTACTTCGCGGCGACTTTTTCTCGCAGTGCGCGTTTTTCCTCTGCGCTGAGGAAAGCCATTTCCAGACCATTAATCTGTGCCTGGCGGATTTGCTCGCGGGATAACCCAGCAGCTGGCGCGGCAACGGTATATTCGTGAATGATATCCACTCCCTGTACGCCGGGATCGTCAGTGTTAATGCTGGCACGAATGCCATGCTCAAGGAACGTTTTCAGCGGATGTGCCGCCAGCTCTGCCACGGTGCTGGTCTGAATATTGGAGGTCAGACAGGATTCAATACCAATTTCCTGCTCGGCGAGAAAATCCATCAGCGCCCGATCTTCAATGGCTTTTACGCCATGTCCAATACGTTCCGCCCCCAGTTCACGAATCGCCTGCCAGATGCTTTCCGGCCCGGCAGCTTCGCCTGCATGGACGGTAATATGCCAGCCCGCATCACGCGCGCGGTTGAAGTGAGAAAGGAACAGACTTCCCGGGAAACCAAGTTCATCACCGGCTAAATCAAGTGCGGTAATCTGGTCACGGTGGGCTAAAAAGGCCTCCAGTTCTTGCTGACAGGCGGCTTCACCGAAGGTCCGGCTCATAATGCCGATAAGCTTCGCCTGCACACCAAAGGTGCGGCAACCTTCACGTACGCCATCGATCACCGCTTCGACAACACCCGCTACAGGCAGCTGATGTGCCATTGCCATGTAGCCTGGTGAAAAACGCAGCTCGACATAGTGCAGGCCGTTACGGGCTGCATCTTCAATGTTTTCAAATGCCACGCGGCGGCAAGCATCAAGAGAGGCGAGAACTTTAACGCCCCAGTCAAGTTTGGTCAGAAAGCTCACAAGATCGGGTTCGTTGGCAATGACCTGAACGTGGGGAATCAGTGTTTCCAGGGATTGTGCAGGAAGCGAGATATTATACTGGCGGCCAAGTTCAAGAATGGTCTGGGGACGAATGTTGCCATCAAGGTGGCGATGGATATCAGTTAATGGCAGGGTGGTATCAATCATGGTCGCACTCTTTTTCTGGATATAAAAGTGCGCACCATTATAAAAACAAAGCAGGGTAAAAATCCACGATTGCGCAACGATTTTTTACGTTGCGCAATTGGGGTTAACGAACAGCGCGGATGGCGTTAATTAATCCAGCAACACCTTTTTCCAGTTTCGAACGCGGGCAGCCGGCATTGAGACGGACAAAACCACGACCTTCTTCACCGTAGGTATACCCCGGCATGATCGCGACCTTCTCTTGCTCGATAAGCGCTTTTTGCAACGCGTTGTCGTCAATATTCAATGGACGTAGATCAAGCCAGGCCAGATAAGTGGATTGCGGGATCTGCCAATTGAGTTCAGGGAACGCGGCGTTCATTTTATCTGCAATATACGTCAGGTTATCTTTCAGATAGACGCGTAAGGCATCCAGCCACGGCGCGCCTTGCTGATAGGCGGCGATATGGGCAGTTAACGCCAGTACTGAAGGGGAAGAAAGGCCATCACGTCCTTTCAGTGCTGATAAATAGGCATCACGGCTGCTGCTATTTTCTATAATCCCGTAAGCACCGGTCAGGGCGGGAATATTGAAACTTTTCGATCCCGACGTTAGCAATGCCCAGTCTCCGCGCGCCACATTACTCCAGGGAATATGCGGCTGCTCGCCCCAAACCATATCCATATGGATTTCATCGGAAATAACCCGCACACCATGACGCTCACACAGGTCAGCCATGATCTCCAGCTCATCGCACGTCCACACTTTCCCGGTAGGATTCTGTGGGCTACACAGGAGCATAATTTTACATTCTGGTTTCGCCAGCACGGCTTCCAGCTTGTCCATATCGCAAAACCAGCCGTCAGGCTGCTTCTCTAAAGCAACGGGCATTACTGTGCGCTGGTTACCTTCAATGGCCTTATAAAATGCGTCATAGGCGGGTGTGTGGATCACCACGCCTTCACCTGTTTCAGACCACTGACGAATCAGTTCTGAAACCATATAGATAACAGAAGGGCCATACACCACCGACTGAGGATCGATGGCGGTGTAATGCTGGGTGGAAAACCAGTGGGCAATAGCCGCGAGAAACTCATCGTTTTTCCAGCGGCTGTAACCAAACACGCCGTGCATCAGGCGCTGATTCAGCGCCTCGATAATGCAGGGGGCAGTGGCAAAATCCATGTCTGAAATCGTGAACGGTAACAGGTCAGCAGTGCCGAAACGGTCAGCGACATAATCCCACTGCGTACACCATGTGCCATGACGATCCACGACCTTTGAAAAATCGAACATATCTTATCCTTATGCCTGAACAGTATGCATCAGACCGGCCATTTCATCTTTTACTGACTGAACTTGTGGCCCGATAACAACCTGCAGGTTATGTTGATTAAGTTGTACTACGCCAATTGCCCGATTGTCCTTCAGTGCCTGCACATTAACAAGCGACATATCTTTCACAGACAAACGCAGACGGGTAATGCAGTTATCGAGGCTGACAATATTGTCGGCACCGCCTAAGGCTTCGAGGATTGCCGGAACGTTGTAACCTGATTTACCCGGTGCACCGGCAACGGCTTTTTCGATTGAGCTGGCAACTTCGCTATCGCGCCCCGGGGTTTTCAGATTGAAGCGGGTGATAGCGAAACGGAAGATGACGTAGTAAACGACAAACCAGATTGCCGCCACCACTGGCACCATGTACCACTTGGTTGACAGACCATGCAAAATACCGAACACCACGAAGTCGATGATATTGCCGTCGGTATTACCGATGGTGACGCCGAGCACAGACATGACGGTGAAGCCGAGGCCGGTTAACAGCGCGTGGATGACATACAGAACTGGCGCTACGAACAGGAACAGGAATTCCAGCGGTTCGGTCGTGCCGCCAACGACACAGGCGATCAGGCCAGAAATCAGCAGCCCTTTAATTTTATGGCGATTTTCCGGGCGCGCGCAGTGATACATAGCTAACGCTGCACCTGGCAGACCGCCGAGAAACGCAGGCATTTTGCCTTGCGAAAGGAAACGCGTGGCGCTTTCAGAAAAACCGTGAGTGGTCGGGCAACTCAATTGCGCCTGGAAGATGGTCAGTGCGCCGCTGACGGTTTGACCGCAGACTTCCTGCGTGCCGCCTGCGTCGGTAAAGCGAATTAATGCCACCAGAATGTGATGCAGACCAAACGGCAACAGCAGACGTTCACCGGTACCAAACAGCATCGGTCCGAAATCACCCGCGCTGTTTATCATATGGCCCAAGCCGCTAATACCCATGGCGAAAATCGGCCAGACTAATGGAATCACCAGACCGACAAGGCCCATTACCAGTGAGGAGATGATTGGCACGAAGCGCGTACCGCCGAAGAATGCCAGCGCATCCGGCAGGCGGATATTATGGAAACGCTCATGGAGCATCCAGACGATAATACCGGCGATCACCGCACCGAGGATCCCTGTATCGATCGACTGGATCCCAAGAATGCTCTGAATGTTATTGGCTTTCAGAACCGCGGCGTCCGTGGTTGGCAGAATGCCTTTATTGGTCAACCAGAAGTTTACCGCGAGATTCATTACCGCATAACCGACAAAGCCAGCAAATGCCGCTACACCTTTGTTTTCGCGTGCCAGGCCCAGCGGGATGGCGATACAGAACATGACTGGCAGGAAACTAAAAGCAAACGAGCCAATCTTACTCATCCAGGTAAAGATAGCCTGCAACACGGGGTTGCCCAGGACCGGGATCAGGGTGATGACATCATGGCTGCTAAGAGAACTACCAATGCCGAGCATAATGCCGCAGAACGACAATAATGCCACGGGTAACATGAAGGTTTTGCCTAACTGCTGGAAGAACTCCCACAGCGTGACTTTCGGTGCTGTTTTCGCCGTCATAAAACGACTCCTCGTAGAGAACAATCTGGATTCAGTAAATTGCGCGAGAAGATAAAACGTTTTATCAAATTTTAGTGAGGCATAAATCACATTACGCAACGATAATAGCGGGTATAAGATAAATAAAAGGTAAAACGTTTTATCTGTCACATAATCAGGGAGTAGGTCATCTGCATGGCTACCGCCAAAAAAATAACCATTCATGATGTTGCGCTGGCTGCGGGCGTGTCGGTAAGTACCGTTTCGCTGGTGCTAAGTGGCAAAGGGCGAATCTCTACCGCCACAGGAGAACGTGTTAACGCCGCCATTGAAGAGCTGGGATTTGTGCGCAATCGTCAGGCGTCGGCGCTGCGCGGCGGGCAAAGCGGCGTCATTGGTTTGATCGTCCGTGATTTATCTGCGCCGTTTTACGCCGAATTAACGGCCGGATTGACGGAAGCTCTGGAAGCGCAGGGACGGATGGTTTTTTTGCTTCACGGCGGTAAAGACGGCGAGCAGCTGGCACAACGGTTTTCACTGTTACTGAATCAGGGGGTCGATGGTGTGGTAATTGCCGGGGCTGCAGGAAGCAGCGATGACCTGCGACGGATGGCAGAAGAAAAAGCTATCCCGGTGATTTTCGCTTCCCGTGCCAGTTATCTTGATGACGTTGATACGGTTCGCCCGGACAACATGCAGGCTGCACAGTTGTTGACGGAGCATCTCATTCGCAATGGGCATCAGCGTATCGCCTGGCTGGGAGGGCAAAGTTCCTCATTAACCCGGGCAGAACGGGTGGGGGGCTATTGTGCGACTCTACTAAAATTTGGCCTGCCGTTTCACAGCGATTGGGTGCTGGAGTGCACTTCCAGCCAGAAGCAAGCCGCGGAAGCTATCACGGCGCTTTTACGTCATAACCCGACCATCAGCGCCGTGGTTTGCTATAACGAAACTATTGCGATGGGGGCATGGTTTGGTTTGCTGAAAGCAGGGAGGCAAAGCGGGGAAAGCGGAGTCGATCGTTACTTTGAGCAACAGGTTTCGTTGGCGGCATTTACCGATGCAACGCCAACCACACTTGATGATATACCCGTTACCTGGGCCAGCACGCCAGCGCGGGAACTTGGTACCACACTTGCGGATCGCATGATGCAAAAAATCACCCATGAAGAGACGCATTCACGCAATCTTATTATTCCCGCCCGGCTCATTGCGGCGAAATAATCCTCTCTTTATCTGCTATACCTGGTAGTGTCCTTTCCTCAAGGTTAATGATAAAAAATGTGGCACACAGGCGGTGCCTTTTATTTTTACTGAAGTTCACAGGAGGTTTATGTGTTTAATTCTGACAACCTGAGACTCGACGGAAAATGCGCCATCATTACAGGTGCGGGTGCAGGTATTGGTAAAGAAATCGCCATTACATTCGCGACAGCTGGCGCATCTGTGGTGGTCAGTGATATTAACGCCGATGCAGCTAATCATGTTGTAGATGAAATTCAACAACTGGGTGGTCAGGCATTTGCCTGCCGCTGCGATATTACTTCCGAACAGGAACTCTCTGCACTGGCAGACTTTGCCGTCAGTAAGCTGGGTAAAGTTGATATTCTGGTTAACAACGCCGGTGGCGGTGGTCCTAAACCGTTTGATATGCCAATGGCGGATTTTCGCCGTGCTTATGAACTGAATGTGTTTTCTTTTTTCCATCTGTCACAACTTGTTGCGCCAGAAATGGAAAAAAATGGCGGTGGCGTTATTCTGACCATCACTTCTATGGCGGCAGAAAATAAAAATATCAACATGACCTCCTATGCGTCATCTAAAGCTGCGGCCAGTCATCTGGTCAGAAATATGGCGTTTGACCTGGGTGAAAAAAATATTCGGGTGAATGGCATTGCGCCGGGGGCAATATTAACCGATGCCCTGAAATCCGTTATTACACCAGAAATTGAACAAAAAATGTTACAGCACACGCCGATCAGACGTCTGGGCCAACCGCAAGATATTGCTAACGCGGCGCTATTCCTTTGCTCGCCTGCAGCCAGCTGGGTAAGCGGACAAATTCTCACCGTCTCCGGTGGTGGGGTACAGGAGCTCAATTAATACACTAACGGACCGGTAAACAACCGTCCGTGTTGTTTACCGGGATAAACTCATCAACGTCTCTGCTAAACAACTGGCAACCAAATCACGGATATTGGTTAACCAATTTACGAGTGAAAAGTATACGAATAGAGTGTGCCTTCGCACTATTCAACAGCAATGATAGGCGCTCACCTGACAACGCGGTAAACTAGTTATTCACGCTAACTATAATGGTTTAATGATGGATAACATGCAGACTGAAGCACAACCGACACGGACCCGGATCCTCAATGCTGCCAGAGAGATTTTTTCAGAAAATGGATTTCACAGTGCCTCGATGAAAGCCATCTGTAAATCTTGCGCCATTAGTCCCGGGACGCTCTATCACCATTTCATCTCCAAAGAAGCCTTGATTCAGGCGATTATCTTACAGGACCAGGAGAGGGCGCTGGCCCGTTTCCGGGAACCGATTGAAGGGATTCATTTCGTTGACTATATGGTCGAGTCTATTGTCTCTCTCACCCATGAGGCCTTTGGGCAACGGGCGCTGGTGGTCGAAATTATGGCGGAAGGGATGCGTAACCCACAGGTCGCCGCCATGCTTAAAAATAAGCATATGACGATCACGGAATTTGTTGCCCAGCGGATGCGTGATGCCCAGCAAAAAGGCGAGATAAGCCCAGACATCAACACGGCAATGACTTCACGTTTACTGCTGGATCTGACCTACGGTGTACTGGCCGATATCGAAGCGGAAGATCTGGCGCGTGAAGCGTCGTTTGCTCAGGGATTACGCGCGATGATTGGCGGTATCTTAACCGCATCCTGATCCTCTCTCTTTCCGCGGGCTGGTGACAACTGAGCCCGCGTTTCATATCGTAATTTCTCTGTGCAAAAATCATCCTCCCAGGGATCGGAGAATCCCACCTAAATATTCATCTTAGCAATATATCATGAGGGTTTATCGCTCCCAATATGTTCGAACGAACGTTCGATTGCTTATTTTGTGGCTTCTGTCAACGCTGTTTTAAAGATTAATGCGATCAATATCACGCTGTGGGTATTGCAGTTTTTGGTTTTTTGATCGCGGTGTCAGTTCTTTTTATTTCCATTTCTCTTCCATGGGTTTCTCACAGATAACTGTGTGCAACACAGAATTGGTTAACTAATCAGATTAAAGGTTGACCAGTATTTTTATCTTAATGAGGAGTCCCTTATGTTACGTCCTGTAGAAACCCCAACCCGTGAAATCAAAAAACTCGACGGCCTGTGGGCATTCAGTCTGGATCGCGAAAACTGTGGAATTGATCAGCGTTGGTGGGAAAGCGCGTTACAAGAAAGCCGGGCAATTGCTGTGCCGGGCAGTTTTAACGATCAGTTCGCCGATGCAGATATTCGTAATTATGTGGGCAACGTCTGGTATCAGCGCGAAGTCTTTATACCGAAAGGTTGGGCAGGCCAGCGTATCGTGCTGCGTTTCGATGCGGTCACTCATTACGGCAAAGTGTGGGTAAATAATCAGGAAGTGATGGAGCATCAGGGCGGCTATACGCCATTTGAAGCCGATGTCACGCCGTATGTTATTGCCGGGAAAAGTGTACGTATCACTGTTTGTGTGAACAACGAACTGAACTGGCAGACTATCCCGCCGGGAATGGTGATTACCGACGAAAACGGCAAGAAAAAGCAGTCTTACTTTCATGATTTCTTTAACTACGCCGGGATCCATCGCAGCGTAATGCTCTACACCACGCCGAATACCTGGGTGGACGATATCACCGTGGTGACGCATGTCGCGCAAGACTGTAACCACGCGTCTGTTGACTGGCAGGTGGTGGCAAATGGTGATGTCAGCGTTGAACTGCGTGATGCGGATCAACAGGTGGTTGCAACTGGACAAGGCACCAGCGGGACTTTGCAAGTGGTGAATCCGCACCTCTGGCAACCGGGTGAAGGTTATCTCTATGAACTGTGCGTCACAGCCAAAAGCCAGACAGAGTGTGATATCTACCCGCTGAGCGTCGGCATCCGGTCAGTGGCAGTGAAGGGCGAGCAGTTCCTGATTAACCACAAACCGTTCTATTTTACTGGCTTTGGTCGTCATGAAGATGCGGATTTGCGTGGCAAAGGATTCGATAACGTGCTGATGGTGCACGATCACGCATTAATGGACTGGATTGGGGCCAACTCCTACCGTACCTCGCATTACCCTTACGCTGAAGAGATGCTCGACTGGGCAGATGAACATGGCATCGTGGTGATTGATGAAACTGCAGCTGTAGGCTTTAACCTCTCTTTAGGCATTGGTTTCGAAGCGGGCAACAAGCCGAAAGAACTGTACAGCGAAGAGGCAGTCAACGGAGAAACCCAGCAGGCGCACTTACAGGCGATTAAAGAGCTGATTGCGCGTGACAAAAACCACCCAAGCGTGGTGATGTGGAGTATTGCCAACGAACCGGATACCCGTCCGCAAGGTGCACGGGAATATTTCGCGCCACTGGCGGAAGCAACGCGTAAACTCGACCCGACGCGTCCGATCACCTGCGTCAATGTAATGTTCTGCGACGCTCACACCGATACCATCAGCGATCTCTTTGATGTGCTGTGTCTGAACCGTTATTACGGTTGGTATGTCCAAAGCGGCGATTTGGAAACGGCAGAGAAGGTACTGGAAAAAGAACTGCTGGCCTGGCAGGAGAAACTGCATCAGCCGATTATCATCACCGAATACGGCGTGGATACGTTAGCCGGGCTGCACTCAATGTACACCGACATGTGGAGTGAAGAGTATCAGTGTGCATGGCTGGATATGTATCACCGCGTCTTTGATCGAGTCAGCGCCGTCGTCGGTGAACAGGTATGGAATTTCGCCGATTTTGCGACCTCACAAGGCATATTGCGCGTTGGCGGTAACAAGAAAGGGATCTTCACCCGCGACCGCAAACCGAAGTCGGCGGCTTTTCTGCTGCAAAAACGCTGGACTGGCATGAACTTCGGTGAAAAACCGCAGCAGGGAGGCAAACAATGAATCAACAACTCTCCTGGCGCACCATCGTCGGCTACAGCCTCGGTGACGTCGCCAATAACTTCGCCTTCGCAATGGGGGCGCTCTTCCTGTTGAGTTACTACACCGACGTCGCTGGCGTCGGTGCCGCTGCGGCGGGCACCATGCTGTTACTGGTGCGGGTATTCGATGCCTTCGCCGACGTCTTTGCCGGACGAGTGGTGGACAGTGTGAATACCCGCTGGGGAAAATTCCGCCCGTTTTTACTCTTCGGTACTGCGCCGTTAATGATCTTCAGTGTGCTGGTATTCTGGGTGCCGACCGACTGGAGCCATAGCAGCAAAGTAGTGTATGCATATTTGACCTACATGGGCCTCGGGCTTTGCTACAGCCTGGTGAATATTCCTTATGGTTCACTTGCTACCGCGATGACCCAACAACCACAATCCCGCGCCCGTCTGGGCGCGGCTCGCGGGATTGCCGCTTCATTGACCTTTGTCTGTCTGGCATTTCTGATAGGACCGAGCATTAAGAACTCCAGTCCGGAAGAGATGGTGTCGGTATACCATTTCTGGACGATTGTGCTGGCGATTGCCGGAATGGTGCTTTACTTCATCTGCTTCAAATCGACGCGTGAGAATGTGGTACGTATCGTGGCGCAGCCGTCATTGAAGATCAGTCTGCAAACCCTGAAACGGAATCGCCCGCTGTTTATGTTGTGCATCGGTGCGCTGTGTGTGCTGATTTCGACCTTCGCGGTCAGCGCCTCGTCGTTGTTCTACGTGCGCTATGTGTTAAATGATACCGGGCTGTTCACTGTGCTGGTACTGGTGCAAAACCTGGTCGGTACTGTGGCATCGGCACCGCTGGTGCCGGGGATGGTCGCGAGGATCGGTAAAAAGAATACCTTCCTGATTGGCGCTTTGCTGGGAACCTGCGGTTATCTGCTGTTCTTCTGGGTTTCGGTCTGGTCACTGCCGGTGGCGTTGGTTGCGTTGGCCATCGCTTCAATTGGTCAGGGCGTTACCATGACCGTGATGTGGGCACTGGAAGCTGATACTGTAGAATACGGTGAATACCTGACCGGCGTGCGAATAGAAGGGCTCACCTATTCACTATTCTCATTTACCCGTAAATGCGGTCAGGCAATCGGAGGTTCAATTCCTGCCTTTATTTTGGGATTAAGCGGATATATTGCCAATCAGGTGCAAACGCCGGAAGTTATTATGGGCATCCGCACATCAATTGCCTTAGTACCTTGCGGATTTATGCTGCTGGCATTCGTCATTATCTGGTTTTATCCTCTCACGGATAAAAAATTCAAAGAAATCGTGGTTGAAATTGATAATCGTAAAAAAATGCAGCAGCAATTAATCAGCGATATCACTAATTAATATTCAATAAAAATAATCAGAACATCAAAGGTGCAACTATGAGAAAAATAGTGGCCATGGCCGTTATTTGCCTGACGGCTGCCTCTGGCCTTACCTCTGCTTACGCGGCGCAACTGGCTGACGATGAAGCGGGACTACGCATCAGACTGAAAAACGAATTGCGCAGGGCGGATAAGCCCAGTGCTGGCGCGGGAAGAGATATTTACGCATGGGTACAGGGAGGATTGCTCGATTTCAATAGTGGTTATTATTCCAATATTATTGGCGTTGAAGGCGGGGCGTATTATGTTTATAAATTAGGTGCTCGTGCTGATATGAGTACCCGGTGGTATCTTGATGGTGATAAAAGTTTTGGCTTTGCCTTGGGTGCAGTAAAAATAAAACACAGTGAAAATAGCCTGCTTAAATTAGGTCGCTTCGGGACGGATTATAGTTATGGTAGCTTACCTTATCGTATTCCGTTAATTGCTGGCAGTTCGCAACGTACATTACCGACAGTTTCTGAAGGAGCATTAGGTTACTGGGCTTTAACGCCAAATATTGATCTGTGGGGAATGTGGCGGTCACGAGTATTTTTATGGACCGATTCAACAACCGGTATTCGTGATGAAGGGGTTTATAACAGCCAGACGGGAAAATACGATAAACATCGCGCACGTTCTTTTTTAGCCGCCAGTTGGCATGATGATACCAGTCGCTATTCTCTGGGGGCATCGGTACAGAAAGATGTTTCCAATCAGATACAAAGTATTCTCGAGAAAAGCATACCGCTCGACCCGAATTATACGTTGAAAGGGGAGTTGCTCGGCTTTTACGCGCAACTCGAAGGTTTAAGTCGTAATACCAGCCAGCCCAATGAAACGGCGTTGGTTAGTGGACAATTGACCTGGAATGCGCCGTGGGGAAGTGTATTTGGCAGTGGTGGTTATTTGCGCCATGCAATGAATGGTGCCGTGGTGGACACCGACATTGGCTATCCCTTTTCATTAAGTCTTGATCGTAACCGTGAAGGAATGCAGTCCTGGCAATTGGGCGTCTATTATCGTTTAACTCCGCAATTTACGCTGACATTTGCACCGATTGTGACTCGCGGCTATGAATCCAGTAAACGAGATGTGCGGATTGAAGGCGCGGGTATCTTAGGTGGTATGAACTATCGGGTCAGCGAAGGGCCGTTACAAGGGATGAATTTCTTTCTTGCTGCCGATAAAGGGCGGGAAAAGCGCGATGGCAGTACACTGGGCGATCACCTGAATTACTGGGATGTGAAAATGAGTATTCAGTATGACTTTATGCTGAAGTAAGAAAAAACGCCGGAGAGAAAAATCTCCGGCATTTTGGCTGTGAATTACTGCTGCGGAATAGCGGGTACAGCCGGAACGTTTAATGCCGGCATCGCAAACATGCCAACAAAATCTTCCAGTGGCATTTTCTGCCCGTTTAACGTGATCTGACCGTTAGCATATTGCAGGCTGGTGGTGATGGTATTGTCCTGCAAGGTGGTCAGACGGAACATCTGCCCCATTGCTGATGCACCTTCAACTTGCTGTTTCGCCAGTTTTTTCGCTTGATCTTCCTGATAACCTTCCAGCTTCGCTACCTGAGTCATCAACTCAGTTGCCATATCCACCGGAATGGTCAGTTTCGCATCCAGAGATTTAACCGAGCGGTCTACTTCCTGTGCCAGCGTTTGCGGCGCTTCTTTTGTCGTTGCCGGATCTTTCAGGAACAGCGACAGATTCAACGCACTTTCACCCTGACTGTTTTTCCAGCTTAACGGCGCGATAGTAATCACCGGATCGCCTTTCAACATCAGCGGCAGGGCGCTAAAGAAGGCTTCCGTCACTTTCTCCTGATAAAGTTCGGGATTGTTGGCAATCTCTGGCTGTGCCAGAAGCGCCTGAGTTTGCGCGTTATATTGCTGACTAAACTGATGCCAGGCTTCGCCATCAATCTGGCCGACTTTTAAAGTCAGCTTGCCGCTGCCCAGATCCTGATTCTGTACCTTAAGGCTATTTAGCGAGTAATCCAGTTGGCTATTGATCGTTTTACCGTCATTGACCAGATCCGATTTACCGCTGATCTCCATGCCTTCCAGCAGTGCCAGTTCTTTGCCTTCCACTGAAATGGTCATTTTCTCCAGCGACAGTTTTTGGTTTCCTACGCGCTCACCAAAACTTGCCAGCGTGCTGGAACCGTCGGTTTTCAGATTATTAAAGGTCAACTGCACTTTCTGGTTGTATTCGTTAACCGCGTCTATCCGACCACTTTGCGCCTCCCCTGAAAGGGAGATAGTTTTACCGTCTCTGTCAGCATTTAACTGGAACTCGCCGCCGCTAAAGGCGACTTTTTCATCCTTTTGCTCGTAATTCAGTGGCTTGAGCGAAATATCGGAACTGGAATCACCGCTATAACCAATGCGGGAGTTAATCTCAAAAGGCGTTTCACCCTTTGCCATATCAAACAGTGGCTTGCTTACTTCGTTATTGACCAGCGTGGTTTGAATTGATGCCATAGACGGGATCAGGTTCAGTTTTTTAAGCTGGGCAAAGGGGAAGGGGCCATGATCAACTGATTCGTTGAAGATGACGCTCTGACCACTTTTAATCCACGGATTTTCTTTTCCGGCAACGGGTTTCACCAACAGCTGCAACTGGCTGCTGAATACGCCGCGATGATAGTTTTGATAACTTACTTCCAGGTTGGATTCAGGAGCTGTCAGTTTGAGTTGCGCGTTCGCCTGCGCGACCATGTCTTCGAGATGGGTTTCTATCTTCTTGCCTGTATACCATGCGCCGCCTGTCCAGACTACGCCTAGCGCAACAATGACGCCTACCGCTACCAGCGATTTATTCATAATGATTATCCATAAAATGAAATCAGGCGGACTGGCCGCCTGAAGGTGTTATAAGCCTTTAATAAGCTTAGCAAGAGATGTTAATTTTTTCAGTAAGCTCTTACAGCTTGTTGTAAACACGCGCTAAACGGCCGTGGCCTTTGACAGTCACCGGTGATTCGTTGGCGGCAATAAACGCTGATTCACCCGGTTTAAGCTGTAACTGCTGAGAACCTTTACACAGCGTTGCATCGCCTTCGACGCAGAACAAAATGGCGGCACTCTGCTGGCTGATGGTGGTTTCTTCTTCGCTAAGGTCATGCAGCGAGAAGGCAAAATCATCCACCGGAATCGGGAAGTCCAGTTCTGCACCTTGTTTCACTGGCTGGGTCAACAACTGGTTAGCCGGTTTGGCTTCGAACTTCACGTTGGCAACCAGTTCCGGAATATCAATATATTTAGGCGTCAGACCCGCACGCAGCACGTTATCGGAGTTCGCCATCACTTCCAGCGCCACGCCTTGCAGGTAAGCGTGCGGCGTTTCAGCGAACAGGAACATCGCTTCGCCAGGATTCAATTTCACCACATTCAGCAACAGCGGGGAGAACAGACCGCTGTCATCCGGGTAAAATTCAGAAATTAAACGAATCGTTTGCCACGGTTCACCCTGCTGACTGTCGAGCGCCGATTTTAAAATCGCCAGCGCGCGGGATTTTTCTTCCCCCTGCATATTCAGCAGGCTGGCGAACAGTTCGCTTAAACGTTCGGCATCAGGCTGTTGTAAAAAGTGAGCAATCGCCGGATGTGCACCTGCGACTGGCTGGAGTAGGGAGACAATCTCGGAAAACTCACGAAACGCGTTCATCGCAAGGAAAGGCGTCAGCGCAAAAACCAGCTCCGGCTTGTGGTTAGGATCTTTATAGTTACGCTCAGCGGCATCCATCGGAATACCTGCAGCATTTTCTTTGGCAAAACCGATTTCAGAATTGCGTTTGTTTGGATGAACCTGAATGGAGAGCGGCTGTGCTGCGCATAATACTTTGAACAGGAAAGGCAGTTCGCCAAAGCGTTTGGCAACGGCCTCTCCGAGCAGAGTCGATTTATCACTCTCAATCACATCACGCAGTGAAACGATATCTCCGGCGGCATTCTGCACTCGTGAACTGCTTTTCGGATGTGCGCCCATCCACAGCTCGGCCATCGGCTGGCTGGACGGATTTTCCATACCATAAAGTTCAGTCAACGCCGTTTTGCTGCCCCAGGCATAGTTTTGCACTGAGTTAATGAGTTTTTGCATGATCAATCCCTGTTTTAATGTGGAAATTAATCCCGCTATTAAAGCAAGAATCCTACGGGAAGTAACCTGGAGCCGCAAAAAGTCGTACTAGTCTCAGTTTTTGTTAAAAAACTGTGTAGGATATTGTTACTCGCTTTTAACAGGGCAACGGAACACCCGCCCAGAGCATAACCAAACCAGGCAGTAAGTGAGAGAACAATGTCAAACAAACCCTTTCATTATCAGGCTCCTTTTCCACTCAAAAAAGATGATACTGAGTATTACCTGCTAACCAGCGAACACGTTAGCGTATCTGAATTTGAAGGGCAGGAGATTTTGAAAGTCGCACCCGAAGCGTTAACTCTGTTGGCGCGTCAGGCGTTTCATGATGCGTCATTTATGCTGCGTCCGGCTCACCAACAACAGGTGGCCGACATTCTGCGTGACCCGGAGGCCAGCGAAAATGATAAATATGTGGCGCTGCAATTCCTGCGTAACTCCGACATCGCGGCAAAAGGCGTTCTGCCAACCTGTCAGGATACCGGCACCGCGATTATTGTTGGTAAAAAAGGGCAGCGTGTATGGACCGGTGGCGGTGATGAAGCAGCGCTGGCGCGCGGTGTCTATAACACTTATATCGAGGATAATCTGCGCTACTCGCAAAACGCGCCGCTGGATATGTATAAAGAGGTGAATACCGGCACTAACTTACCAGCGCAGATCGATCTTTATGCCGTTGATGGTGACGAGTACAAATTCCTCTGTATCGCCAAAGGTGGCGGTTCGGCAAACAAGACGTATCTCTATCAGGAAACCAAAGCGTTACTGACGCCGGGAAAACTGAAAAATTACCTGGTTGAGAAGATGCGCACGCTGGGTACGGCGGCCTGTCCTCCCTATCATATTGCGTTCGTTATTGGTGGAACTTCTGCAGAAACGAATCTTAAAACGGTGAAACTGGCTTCCGCTAAATACTATGATGAACTGCCAACGGAAGGGAATGAGCACGGTCAGGCGTTCCGCGATGTGGAACTTGAAAAAGAATTGCTGATCGAAGCGCAAAATCTTGGTCTGGGTGCGCAGTTTGGTGGTAAATACTTCGCTCACGACATCCGCGTGATTCGCCTGCCACGTCACGGCGCATCCTGCCCGGTCGGTATGGGCGTCTCCTGTTCTGCTGACCGTAATATCAAAGCGAAGATCAACCGTCAGGGGATCTGGATCGAAAAACTGGAACATAATCCAGGCAAATATATCCCGGAAGAGCTGCGCAAAGCGGGAGAAGGCGAAGCAGTGCGCGTTGACCTTAACCGTCCGATGAAAGAGATCCTCGCACAGTTGTCGCAGTATCCCGTTTCTACACGCTTATCGCTGAATGGCACGATTATCGTCGGTCGTGATATTGCTCACGCCAAACTGAAAGAGCGGATGGATAACGGTGAAGGGCTGCCGCAGTACATCAAAGATCATCCGATTTACTATGCGGGTCCGGCCAAAACGCCGGAAGGTTATGCCTCCGGTTCTCTTGGCCCAACGACCGCCGGACGGATGGATTCTTATGTCGATCAACTGCAAGCGCAGGGCGGCAGTATGATCATGCTGGCGAAAGGCAACCGCAGCCAGCAGGTGACGGATGCCTGTAAAAAACACGGCGGTTTCTACCTCGGTAGTATCGGTGGTCCGGCAGCAGTATTGGCGCAGGGAAGTATTAAGAGCCTGGAATGTGTTGAATATCCGGAACTGGGAATGGAAGCCATCTGGAAAATTGAAGTAGAAGATTTCCCGGCGTTTATCCTTGTGGATGATAAAGGAAATGACTTCTTCCAGCAGATACAACTCACACAGTGCACCCGCTGTGTGAAATAAACAGAGCCGCCCTTCGGGGCGGTTTTTTTACATGGCACGAAAGACCAAACATTTGTTATCAAATAGTAAATAATGAGTGAGCTAAAAGTTGCTTAACGAAAGCAAAACAGAAAGAAAAAATTAATCAGGTGAGGAGCAGGCCATGAATACAGTACGCAGCGAAAAAGATTCGATGGGGGCGATTGATGTCCCGGCAGATAAGCTGTGGGGCGCACAAACTCAACGCTCGCTGGAGCATTTCCGCATTTCGACGGAGAAAATGCCCACCTCACTGATTCATGCGCTGGCGCTAACCAAGCGCGCAGCGGCAAAAGTTAATGAAGATTTAGGCTTGTTGTCTGAAGAGAAAGCGAGCGCCATTCGTCAGGCGGCGGATGAAGTATTGGCAGGACAGCATGACGATGAATTCCCGCTGGCAATCTGGCAGACCGGCTCCGGCACGCAAAGTAATATGAACATGAATGAAGTGCTGGCTAATCGGGCCAGTGAATTACTTGGCGGCGTGCGCGGGATGGAGCGTAAAGTTCACCCTAACGACGACGTGAACAAAAGCCAAAGTTCCAATGATGTCTTTCCGACGGCGATGCACGTTGCGGCGCTGCTGGCGCTGCGCAAGCAACTTATTCCGCAGCTTAAAACCCTGACACAGACGCTGAATGAGAAATCGCACGCATTTGCCGATATCGTCAAAATTGGTCGTACCCACTTGCAGGATGCCACGCCGCTAACACTGGGGCAGGAGATTTCCGGCTGGGTAGCGATGCTGGAGCATAATCTCAAACATATCGAATACAGCCTGCCGCATGTAGCGGAACTGGCTATGGGCGGTACAGCTGTGGGTACTGGACTAAATACCCATCCGGAGTATGCGCGTCGCGTGGCAGATGAACTGGCAGTCATTACCTGCGCACCGTTTGTTACCGCGCCGAACAAATTTGAAGCGCTGGCGACCTGTGATGCCCTGGTTCAGGCGCACGGCGCGTTGAAAGGGTTGGCTGCGTCACTGATGAAAATTGCCAATGATGTCCGCTGGCTGGCCTCAGGCCCGCGCTGCGGAATTGGTGAAATCTCAATCCCGGAAAATGAGCCGGGCAGCTCAATCATGCCGGGGAAAGTGAACCCAACCCAGTGTGAGGCATTAACCATGCTCTGCTGTCAGGTGATGGGGAACGACGTGGCGATCAACATGGGGGGCGCTTCCGGTAACTTTGAACTGAACGTCTTCCGTCCGATGGTGATCCACAATTTCCTGCAATCGGTGCGCTTGCTGGCAGATGGCATGGAAAGTTTCAACAAACACTGCGCAGTGGGCATTGAACCGAATCGTGAGCGAATCAATCAATTACTCAATGAATCGCTGATGCTGGTGACTGTGCTCAACACTCACATTGGTTATGACAAAGCCGCCGAGATCGCCAAAAAAGCGCATAAAGAAGGGCTGACCTTAAAAGCTGCGGCCCTTGCGCTGGGTTATCTTAGCGAAGCCGAGTTTGACAGCTGGGTACGGCCAGAACAGATGGTCGGCAGTATGAAAGCAGGGCGTTAATCTGCAACATACAGGTGCAGCCGGGGAATGATCAAACGAAGCGGCTGCGCCTGTGGTTTATAACGGTGTTGCACATTGTCGGCATCGTAATTTAACAACTTCCCAACGTCCGGCACGCCCGCGCCATTATCCCGATTAATCAGCGCAATAAGCGGCGTAGGGCAAGCGTGTTGTACTTGTTTTTGATCTCCCTTGTACCAGACGCGGGCAATCGGCTGCACCTTCACCGGACGTTTGATTTTTAACTTCGCGTCCTGTGGCAGGGTAGCAATATCCTGATACTCTCTCTCCAGTTTTCGTTGCCACTCTTCGCGCGTCCACGGTGCGACACTGCGCGGTGATTTCAGGCTTTTTTCCAGCTGTGCCAGGACTTCATCACGATGCAAATTCTTAATGATATGTTTATTGGCCCAGCCAAAACGTAAAGTGGCGGGGTCGTGCAGAACAGTGAGCGTTCGGTAAGCATTAAGGGTGATCAGCCCCGGCAAATGACGATGCACCCATTCAAAACGCGCCGCTGTGGGGAGTTCTGACTCTACCGTGACGATATGTTCGAAAGTGGTTTTGAGTTGATTGATGCGCTGAATATGACTGACCAACGCTGCTTGCGAAAGGTTATCGACCTGGTAACACAACACGCCAGGCAGTCGAACAGCAGCCTTGCTGCTGCGATTTTCGGACTGTTGCTGAATAAACAAATGGCGGAAATGACGCAACGCCAGCGACTGCGCGTCGTTGCCCAGATGTTGCTTTACCTCAATACGATTAAGCGGGTTATGCTCATCCTCTTTTTTTACCTCCGGCAAAGAGAACACGCGGGCAACCAGCAATTTGTGCTGTTCTAGCTCAGCGGCAAATGCAGCCAGTTCTTGTTCCATCTGGCGAAAGGTAGTGTTGAGTCGGTCTACGAGATCGTAACGCGCCATAATATTAACCACTTTAGTTACAACATACTTTATTTTATAGCACAGTATCGACAGCCTGACCACCGTGCGCGTAATGTCAAGCAGAGGTAAATTGCGGGATGTTATGCCATAACGGCCAGCTAAACGAGAAGCGGGCACCCCCCAGTTCGCTGGTGTCACAATTAACCGTACCGCCCATTGCTAGTGCTATAGAGTGGACAATCGCCAACCCCAGCCCGCAGCCGCCGGTTGAGCGATCCCGGCTGGGATCGAGGCGAACAAAAGGTTCAAAGATATGTTCGCGGTTTTCTGGGGCAATCCCTGGGCCATCATCCTCAACAATTAATGTCGCTCTATTTCCCGACAGTAGCAGGCTGGTTTCAACCGTTGAGTGACAGTAGCGCAGGGCGTTATTGAGCAAATTATCCAGCACGCGCTCCATTAAGCGCATATCCAACGCCGCATAATGGCCTTGCGCGAGCGTTTTAATCCGTACCGTTTTATCGGGCGTTACTGCCTGAATGTCTGCCAGATGCGTTGACAGCCACAACGGCAGGTCTGGTTCGCTAAGATGAAGCTCGTTTTGTGGGCGATCGAGTCGGGCATAAGTCAGCAACTCTTCAATTAAAGCTTCAAGTTGACTGATATCACGATTCAATGCCTGGGATTCGGCGGCGCTCAGGTTATCGCTCATTTCCAGTCGATAACGCAAGCGCACTAACGGCGTTCGCAGTTCGTGAGCGATTCCGTCAATAAGCTGTTTTTTGCTGGCGATCAAGGCGTTGATATTGTCCGCCATCTGGTTAAATGCGACACCAAGTCGTTCAAAGCTTGAATCCTCATCAAAGTGGATACGCTCATTGAGATGCCCATCGCCAAATCGTTGCGCCGCTGCTTCCAGTTTTAACATATCCTGCCAGTGCGGACGCATCCAGATAAACACCGGAAAGGCGAGGGAAATGGCAATAAAAGCGATTAGGGCGATATCCAGTAATCGCATCTGATGGAGGTAATAAAGATAAGGAACAGGACCAACTGCCAGCACGTAGTGGCTGCGCGGGATGCGTTGCAAAAAAGTGTACTGATCGTCCAGGGCGACAATTTCGCCGCCACGCAGCCGGTGCATGGAAATATCATCAAGATGATATTTACTCAGCGGCTCGACACGCAGATCGAAAGAGAGATTTAAATCCATCTCTTTCAGCGTCTTACCCCAATCGTGTGGGGGGATCTCACGCAATTCGCTGCGCATCAGATACAGCGAACTGTTCATCAAATCATCCAGCGACTGTTTGCCCGCGCGTTCGGCGGTAAATTTGTACACCAGCCCAACCAGCAGAGACATCACAAGGAAGCAGACAAACAATAACAGGTAAAACTGGATAAACAGTTTTTTCATCGCTTATTCCCATGCATGAGGCGCAAAAAGATAGCCTTTGTTACGCACAGTTTTAATGCGATAAGGTTCTGCGGCGTTATCGAGCAGTTTTTTTCTTAATCGCGAAATAGCCACATCCACGCTACGATCCAGACCATCATAACTGACGCCACGTAAGTTCTTCAGCAATGCATCGCGGTCCATGATTTGCCCGGCATGAGTGGCTAATTCCCACAATAATTCGAAATCAGCCGTCGAGAGCGAGATTTCAGCATTAGCCAGAGTGACTACGCGGTTGATGGGATCGATAGTCAACGTGCCGAAATGCAGGGCTTTGTAGGGAGTCAGCGTCGTTTCCTGAAGACCTTTGCTCAGTGTGGCTTGCTCATTCTGACGCAAATGCAAACGTAAACGCGCTAACAAAACAGCAGGGGGCGTCGTTTTGAGAATATAGTCGCAGGCACCCATTTCTAGTGCCAGGATGTGGTTCATATCGCTATCGAGAGAGGTTAGAAGAACAATCGGTCCGGACCACTTTGCGCGTAAATCACGACAAATGGTCATGCCGTCCTTGCCTGGTAGCATGATATCGAGTAACACCAAATCCGGATTTTCTCGCAGAATAGTTTCTTCGGCCTGGTCGCCGCGCGGCTCTACGGTAACCTGCATATCATGTTTTGCCAGGTACGCGGCAATCAGTGAACCGACTTCCGCATCATCTTCCACAAATACGATAGTGTTCATATTATTCACGGTAGATATAAAAACGTCACAATACACCGCGCTGTTTTTACTTACTATCAATCGTTTCTAAACAAGGTTTCATCAGGTATTCTACTGGTGACTTGTTATGGAAGTGTTAAGGTAAAAAGATGGGGCTGGTAATCAAAGCCGCGCTCGGTGCGCTGGTAGTGCTGTTGATTGGTGTATTAGCAAAAACGAAAAATTATTATATCGCCGGACTGATTCCGCTTTTTCCGACTTTTGCGCTCATCGCGCATTATATTGTTGCCAGCGAACGCGGCATTGAAGCCTTACGTGCAACAATCATTTTTAGTATGTGGTCGATAATTCCCTATTTTGTTTACCTGGTGTCGCTGTGGTATTTCACCGGAATTATGCGCTTGTCCGCCGCTTTTATCGGTTCTGTAGTGTGCTGGGGACTAAGCGCATGGGTGTTGATTATATGCTGGATTAAGCTGCATTAACGCAGATGACGACCGCCATCAAGTGGGAAACTGCGTCCGGTGACAAAGCAACTGGTAAGTAAGTAATCGACCAGGTCGATCACTTCTTTCTCGCCAGGCGCGGTTTTCATCAGTGATTTATTCAGCGCCTGTTGTCGATATTCGGCATCATCATGCTCATTAAACAGGATCAGCGATGGCGCAATAGAATTCACTTTCACTTCCGGTGCCAGCTTGCGGGCAAACGAGCGGGTCATATTATCCAGTGCCGCTTTGCTTGCAGCATAGGCAATATGTTTGTCGCTACCGCGCTCCACCACATAATCGGTAAAGTGAATGATATCGCTGGCGGCGTGTCCGTGCCCACGCAGTAATCTTTCCAGCGCGTGGTTAAGTAGGTATGGGGCATTAACGTGGATCTGCATCATGCAGGCCAGTAC
Organism: Escherichia sp. KS167_9B; assembly: GCF_030295215.1. Lineage (NCBI taxonomy): Bacteria > Pseudomonadati > Pseudomonadota > Gammaproteobacteria > Enterobacterales > Enterobacteriaceae > Escherichia > Escherichia sp. KS167_9B. The sequence continues at coordinate 1,996,448 of NZ_AP025754.1, read as the reverse complement.
GTCGGTGAGTGGCATACCTGGTTTTTCTGCCATCCACGCACTGGCATTGTGCAACACCGCACGCAGGCCGTGGGTGCTTTTTAGCACTTCATCGGCAAACGCCATCACACCGTCGTTGGTCGAAAAATCAGCCTGAATACACAGCGCACCCGCATTCATCAGCCCATCAATGGCAGGATAGTGTGTCCGATAGCTGACTATCACCGGTTGCTTTTGATTAATGAAATGCCATGCGAGGGCGAGGCCGATGCGACGGCCGCCTCCAGTAATTAATATTGGCAAGGGCTGGGTTTTACCCATCGTTATCTCCTTTGCTATCCAACGATGGGATGAACGTTATCCCACCAGCATCCAGGTCGCCGGAACTGAGGCAATTAACAGCATGCCAATCAGCACCATTTCCTGACGATTCAGTACATTATCATGTGTATGCGTTTTACGCGCGTACAGGAAGACCAGTAGCCCTGGCGCATACAGAACGACGGACAACAGCAGATGCATTGGACCAGAGGCGTACAATAACCATAAGCCATAAATGCAGGCACCGACACCTACCGCTTTATGCAGTGGACGGGTTGCAATTTTCAGCAAGAACGCGCCGACCAGGAAATAAGGTACCAGAATCATTTCTGAGGCGATGGTCAGCAACGTGTTGTAATCGGAACCGGTCAGCCAGATCAGTACCAGACAAATTTGCACGCAGATATTGGTCAGCCACAGTGAGGCGGATGGCGCGGCTTGTGCGTTCTGGCGCGCAAAAATGCGCGGGAATGCTTTATGGGTGGCTGCCAGGAACGGAACTTCTGCCGCCATGATGGTCCAGCTTAAGTACGCACCGCAAACGGAAACGATCAAACCGGCAGCGATGATGATTTCGCCCCACGGTCCCATCATTTCCACCATCAGACCGGCCATTGACGGGTTACGAATTTCAGCCAGTTCAGGACGTGCTACCACGCCCAGCGAAAGCAGCGTTACCAGCAAGTAAACGCCCAGAGCGGAGAGAACCGCCAGCAGTGTTGCTTTACCTACATCACGTTTATTACGCGCACGCGCCGAAACGACCACAGCACCTTCCACACCAATGAAAACCCACAGGGTGATCAGCATGGTGTTTTTCACCTGTTCCCATACCGGTACGCCAAGTGCAAGGCCAGTAAAGTCGAGCTTGAAGGTGTCCAGTTTGAACATCATCATCGCCAGCACAATAAACAGGCCCAGCGGCAACAATTTTGCCAGTGTCGCCACCAGGTTAATGCTGGCAGCGGTTTGTACCCCGCGCAGGATCAAAAAGTGAACAATCCACAATAAAGCCGAGGCACCGACGATCGATTGCCAGGTATTGCCATCGCCAAACAGACGCAATTCCGGCGTGTCCGTAAAAAAGCTTAACGCGGAAAAAACGATCACCAGATAGGAGACGTTGGCGATAACCGCGCACAGCCAGTACCCCCATGCGGAACAAAAGCCGATTAACTCACCAAACCCTTCGCGGGCATAGGTAAAGATGCCGCCGTCAAGCTCGGGGCGAATGCGTGTGAGGATCAGCATGGCAAAGGCCAGCAATAAAATGCCAGCACCAGTAATGCTCCAGCCGATGAGCAGTGCTGCCGGGCTGGCAACTGCCGCCATATTTTGCGGCAGACTGAAAACACCCGCGCCCAGCATTGAGCTTAATACCAGCGCGGTGAGTGCGCTCAGTCCCAGTTTCTTTTCCATCGATATCCAGTGGTTAAAACGTGATTAGAAGAATAAATATTAGGGCAAAACGCATAAAAATGGAGTTTGCCACTGAAGCGCGGGATTTTACGAAGAGATGTGTCTGCATGCAATGGTCGTGGGGAAATTTGTGACTAAAAATGCGAAAGGCGGCATTAAGCCGCCTTATAGTGGTAACTGAATAGTTATTTATACAGATCTGCGCTAACGGTGAGGTTATTACCTCGTTCCTGCCACTGGCGGGTGATGTGGTAATACTTAGCGCCTTTCTTCGCGGCACGTTTCGCAACCTGATAGGAGACTTCGGTCATGTTGCCATAGTTGCCAGAGAATTTGATGCTGTCGAATGGAACCATCATCGCTGCTGTTGCTTTGTTCAGTTCTTCGACTTTAGTACCATCAGGAAGCGTGACAGTGTAACGCCCGCCTTTTGATGACTGGGTTTCAAAGAAGCGACCAACTTCAGAACTTGGTGATGCGGTTGTCGCAACCCCTGGGATCTCTACTTTCTTCGCTGCTTCGCCACCCGCAGCCAGAGCTGCACGTCCCGCTTCGGAATCTGCCGGGATCACATCCGGGCTTTGTACGACGCGTTTCTTAGCATCTTTTTTATAGATGAACGCTGTAATGCGCTGGTTACCGCCCTGGTTAGCATCGATTTGACGAACAATGTAGAAAGCGTAAGCGCCTTTCGCTTTTGCCGCTTTGGTGATGGCGTCATTGACTTCAGGCTGGCTACGATAGAAGCCCTGAACGGTAACCGTATCAAACGGTTCAATCAGAACGGCCTGATCTTTTGGCAGTTCGACAACACCGTTGATAACGCGATTACTTGTTTCTTCGGCTTTTTCAGCATCGGCTTTATAGAGGTCAGCGACCACACGCCAGTTACCGCTGTTACCAAAATCAGAAGTGTCGACAACATAAAAAGAGGCGGCACCTTCTTTATCAGCGCGACGAGAAACGGCTTTCACCGCTTCGCCAATAGCATTAAAACGACCGGTAACCACTACACGGTCAAAAGGTTTAACCGCTGCCGCTTGCTCCGGTGTCAGTTCTGTTGCTGCGTTAACGGAAAAGGCCGTAGCAGAAAGCAGTGCCGACGCCAGGAGGGTGTTCTTAAGCTTCATAAAAATAATCCTTCGCCTTGCGCAAACCAGGTACTGGTATTGTTATTAACGAGAAACGTGGCTGATTATTGCATTTAAACGGTGTAACTGTCTGCGTCATTTTTCATATCACATTCCTTAAGCCAATTTTAATCGTGCTCAAATGACCGTCTATGCTTAAAAAACAGCCGTATCAGCATCAATACTACTGAAGCAACTGAATTGTATAAGTTAATTTAATGTTAAGTAGTGATTCGTGCCGGGGCGATGTCTCGTTTTACCCGACCGTCGAAGACAATTATCAGTCTTTATCCAGCGTTCTAAGGTGTTTATCCCACTATCACGGCTGAATCGTTAATATTTTGCGAGTTCACGCCGAAATACTGATTTTTGGCGCTAGATCACAGGCATAATTTTCAGTACGTTATAGGGCGTTTGTTACTAATTTATTTTAACGGAGTAACATTTAGCTCGTACATGAGCGGCTTGTGTGGATCCTGACACAGGCAAACCATCATCAATAAAACCGATGGAAGGGAATATCATGCGAATTGGCATACCAAGAGAACGGTTAACCAATGAAACCCGTGTTGCAGCAACGCCAAAAACAGTGGAACAGCTGCTGAAACTGGGTTTTACCGTCGCGGTAGAGAGCGGCGCGGGTCAACTGGCAAGTTTTGACGATAAAGCGTTTGTGCAAGCGGGCGCCGAAATTGTAGAAGGGAATAACGTCTGGCAGTCAGAGATCATTCTGAAGGTCAATGCGCCGTTAGATGATGAAATTGCGTTACTGAATCCAGGGACAACGCTGGTGAGTTTTATCTGGCCTGCGCAGAATCCGGAATTAATGCAAAAACTTGCGGAACGTAACGTGACCGTGATGGCGATGGACTCTGTGCCGCGTATCTCACGCGCACAATCGCTTGACGCACTCAGTTCGATGGCGAACATCGCTGGTTATCGCGCCATTGTTGAAGCGGCACATGAATTTGGGCGCTTCTTTACCGGGCAAATCACGGCGGCAGGGAAAGTGCCACCGGCAAAAGTGATGGTGATTGGTGCGGGTGTTGCAGGTCTGGCCGCCATTGGCGCAGCCAATAGTCTCGGCGCGATTGTGCGTGCATTCGACACCCGCCCGGAAGTGAAAGAACAAGTTCAAAGTATGGGCGCGGAATTCCTCGAGCTGGACTTTAAAGAGGAAGCGGGCAGCGGCGATGGCTATGCCAAAGTGATGTCGGATGCGTTCATCAAAGCGGAAATGGAGCTCTTTGCCGCCCAGGCAAAAGAGGTCGATATCATTGTCACCACCGCGCTTATTCCAGGCAAACCAGCGCCGAAGCTGATTACCCGTGAAATGGTTGACTCCATGAAGTCGGGCAGTGTGATTGTCGACCTGGCAGCCCAAAACGGCGGCAACTGTGAATACACCGTACCGGGTGAAATTTTCACTACGGAAAATGGTGTCAAAGTGATTGGTTATACCGATCTTCCGGGCCGTCTGCCGACGCAATCCTCACAGCTTTATGGCACTAACCTCGTTAATCTGCTGAAACTGTTGTGCAAAGAGAAAGACGGCAACATCACGGTTGATTTTGATGATGTGGTGATTCGCGGTGTGACCGTGATCCGTGCTGGCGAAATTACCTGGCCGGCACCGCCGATTCAGGTATCAGCTCAGCCGCAGGCGGCACAAAAAGCGGCACCGGAAGTGAAAACTGAGGAAAAATGTACCTGCTCACCGTGGCGTAAATATGCCTTGATGGCGCTGGCAATTATCCTTTTCGGCTGGCTGGCAAGCGTTGCGCCGAAAGAGTTTCTTGGGCACTTCACCGTTTTCGCGCTGGCGTGCGTTGTCGGCTATTACGTGGTGTGGAATGTTTCGCACGCGCTGCATACACCGTTGATGTCGGTCACCAACGCGATTTCAGGGATTATTGTTGTCGGAGCACTGCTGCAGATTGGCCAGGGCGGCTGGGTTAGCTTCCTTAGTTTTATCGCGGTGCTTATAGCCAGCATTAATATTTTCGGTGGCTTCACCGTGACTCAGCGCATGCTGAAAATGTTCCGCAAAAATTAAGGGGTAACATATGTCTGGAGGATTAGTTACAGCTGCATACATTGTTGCCGCGATCCTGTTTATCTTCAGTCTGGCCGGGCTTTCGAAACATGAAACGTCTCGCCAGGGTAACAACTTCGGTATCGCCGGGATGGCGATTGCGTTAATCGCAACCATCTTTGGACCGGATACGGGTAATGTTGGCTGGATCTTGTTGGCGATGGTCATCGGTGGGGCAATTGGTATCCGCCTGGCGAAGAAAGTTGAAATGACCGAAATGCCAGAACTGGTGGCAATCCTGCATAGCTTCGTGGGTCTGGCAGCAGTACTGGTTGGTTTTAACAGCTATCTGCATCATGACGCGGGAATGGCACCGATTCTGGTCAATATTCACCTGACGGAAGTGTTCCTCGGTATCTTCATCGGGGCGGTAACGTTCACGGGTTCGGTGGTGGCGTTCGGCAAACTGTGTGGCAAAATTTCGTCTAAACCGTTGATGCTGCCAAACCGTCACAAAATGAACCTGGCAGCTCTGGTCGTTTCCTTCCTGCTGCTGATTGTATTTGTTCGCACGGACAGCGTAGGCCTGCAAGTGCTGTCATTGCTGATAATGACCGCCATTGCGCTGGTATTTGGCTGGCATTTAGTCGCCTCCATCGGTGGTGCAGATATGCCAGTCGTCGTGTCAATGCTGAACTCATACTCTGGTTGGGCGGCAGCGGCAGCGGGCTTTATGCTTAGCAACGACCTGCTGATCGTGACCGGCGCGCTGGTCGGTTCTTCGGGGGCAATCCTTTCTTACATTATGTGTAAGGCGATGAACCGTTCCTTTATCAGCGTTATTGCGGGTGGTTTCGGCACCGATGGCTCTTCTACTGGCGATGATCAGGAAGTGGGCGAGCACCGCGAAATCACCGCAGAAGAGACAGCGGAACTGCTGAAAAACTCCCATTCAGTGATCATTACTCCGGGGTACGGCATGGCAGTCGCGCAGGCGCAATATCCTGTCGCTGAAATAACCGAGAAACTGCGCGCTCGTGGTATCAATGTGCGTTTCGGTATCCACCCGGTTGCGGGGCGTTTGCCTGGGCATATGAACGTATTGCTGGCTGAAGCAAAAGTACCGTATGACATCGTGCTGGAAATGGACGAGATCAACGATGACTTTTCTGATACCGATACCGTACTGGTGATTGGTGCTAACGATACGGTTAACCCGGCGGCGCAGGATGATCCGAAGAGTCCGATTGCTGGTATGCCTGTGCTTGAAGTGTGGAAAGCGCAGAACGTGATTGTCTTTAAACGGTCGATGAACACAGGCTATGCTGGTGTGCAAAACCCGCTGTTCTTCAAAGAAAACACCCACATGCTGTTTGGTGATGCCAAAGCCAGTGTGGATGCAATCCTGAAAGCTCTGTAACCCTGACGGCCTCTGCGGAGGCCGTCACTCTTTATTGAGATCGCTTAACAGAACGGCGATGCTTTGACCTCCCGCTGTTTGTTCAAGCGCAATTTTGACAATAATTGTTAACGGCACGGAAAGCAGCATACCCACCGGTCCTAACAACCATCCCCAAAAAATCAACGACAAAAATACCACCAATGTGGAAAGCCCCAGCCCACGTCCCATGATGCGCGGCTCCAGAATATTGCCGAAGACCAGATTAATTAGCAGATATCCCGCCAGCACCAGCAACGCTTCGTAGAAGCCATTAAACACCAGTACCTGAGCGATAGGGGGGATTGCCGCGAGAACTGAACCAATATTCGGGATGTAATTAAGCGCAAAGGCCAGCAATCCCCAGACAAAAGCGAAGCGAACATCGAGTGCGGCGAGCATCGCCCAGGCGACCAGGCCGGTGATGATGCTGATGGCTGTTTTCAGCACCAGATAATGAGACACACTGTCAATCGCGCGCTGAATCGCCGCCATCCCTTCAACCGGACGCGCCATCATTTGCTGAAATTTTCCGGGCAATTGTGGCACTTCGAGCAGCATAAACAGCACCGTCAGCAGCAATAAAAATATTGATGACATGGCATTAGATAACTGCGTCAATAAGTTGGTGAGCAACGTCATCGCCGCGTTCGGGTCAATGTAATGCGCCAGTTGGTCAACTGAGACATCAATCCCTACGCGTTGCAACAACGGTTCAATAGCTTGAAGTGGTGTCATAATGGAGTTGCGATATTGCGGCAACGTCCTCGTTAATTCATTGAGCGCGGACCCCAGATAAGCTAGCAGCAACACCATTGCCATCACGATGATGGTCATCAAAATCGACACCGCCAGTACACGCGGCACTCGCCAGCGGACCATGTGTTGCACCAGCGGGTTAAGAATAACAGCAATAAATAATGCGAGAATAAACGGCACGATGATCTCGGCGGCAAAACGGATACCGCAGAGAATAATGACCAGCATTCCCAACATAATGACGATTTTTAGGCCATTGAGCGTGATGATCGGCTTTGCCATGCTTGTCCCCGTTTTTTCTTCCTTTGCTAATAATAATGTCTTTTTCGCTCCGTCATCATAACGAAAATCAAACCGCTCAGGTAAAGAAGTGAAAATATTTTGAGTTAATTCTTAAGCTATGATACAAATCAGGCGTGTTCAACTACCGAGGACAATTATCATCCGCGATGATGAGAAGCAACACTGCGGATAATTGTAATATTATGGACAATTTGTTCAGGACGTTATTTTCTACATTTACCCATCTTCGTACCTCATCCACTATCTTGCTCGTAGGTGAGCAGCACTGGCGCAACGCGCTTTAGTCCTTTCTTCTGCCTAACCTTGCGCTATGCGCGGGGCTTGATCACTTTGCTCTGGTTTCGCTGAATTGAGCGAAAGATAAAATAATTCTCTTGCAGGAGAAGGACGATGTATATTTATTGGATTTTATTAGGTCTGGCTATTGCTACGGAAATTACCGGCACGCTGTCAATGAAATGGGCGAGCGTCAGTGAGGGTAATGGCGGTTTTATTTTAATGCTGGTGATGATTTCTCTGTCGTATATATTTCTCTCCTTCGCCGTTAAAAAAATCGCCTTAGGCGTAGCTTATGCGCTGTGGGAAGGTATCGGTATTTTATTGATTACCTTGTTTAGCGTTTTGTTATTCGATGAAAGTTTATCGCTGATGAAAATTGCCGGGTTAACGACCCTGGTGGCTGGGATTGTATTAATCAAATCAGGTACCCGTAAAGCGTGTAAACCTGAGCCGGAGGTGAACCATGGCGCAGTTTGAATGGGTACACGCCGTCTGGCTGGCATTGGCAATCGTGCTGGAAATCGTTGCTAATGTCTTTTTGAAATTTTCTGACGGCTTTCGTCGCAAAATCTATGGTTTGCTCTCCCTGGCGGCGGTGCTGGCTGCCTTTAGTGCGCTTTCTCAAGCCGTTAAAGGGATTGACTTGTCTGTAGCCTATGCATTGTGGGGCGGATTTGGTATTGCCGCCACGTTAGTCGCAGGTTGGGTTTTGTTTGGTCAACGTTTAAATCGCAAAGGCTGGATTGGCCTGGTCTTGCTGTTGGCTGGAATGATTATGGTGAAGTTTGCCTGATGAACACGCTGCCCGTGCTGTCGGGCAGCGTTTGAATGCTATTTTTGCAAAAGTTGGTCTAGCTTGTCGCGAAAACCAGTGACAGAAATGGCCCGGTTATCGGCACGCCAGCGATCTTTCGCGGCAGGAGCCGAACTTTGCACGCCAATTAACTGCCAGCCGTTATCGGTATGCAACATCAGAGGCGAACCGCTATCACCCGGCAAAGTATCGCACTGATGCGACATCACCGACGTTTGCGCCCAGCCAGTTACTTCGCAATTTTGATGACTGTATAGCGTATCGAGGTGATCTTCAGGATATCCCGCTTGAGTCACTTTTCGACCTGCCGCTTTTAATGCGGCGGTAAGTGCGGCTTTATCTCCCGCAAATAACGGCAACGGTGTAATGCCAGAAGGGGGATTACGTAGCACAATCAAACCGAAGTCCCACGGCGCAGCTGCGGGAGGAACAATCCAACCATCCCCATCTGCTTTTAACCGCTTTCCCAGTGTCGGGTCAACGCGGCCTTCTATGTCGTGGATCTCATAGCGCCAAAGACCTTTATTTGACACAAAACGCAGCGCCACCGCTTTATCGGCTTTACCCTTTGGCGGCATCAATAAACAGTGTCCTGCCGTTAATGCCAGATTGGGTGCAATCAGCGTCGCCGTACATAAATTGCCGCTGGCCGTTTCCAGTTGCCCAACCGCATCCCACGGTGATTGGGTCGTGTCATTCACTGGCACACGATCATCATGACCAAAAAACAGGGTGCTGACCTCATCGTTTGCCGATTTGGCAACGTCTGGTTTATCTGCAAACACAAAAGCAGACGTCAAACTAATTGCACCCAACACTACAGCAATGGTTGTACGCATATCACACTCTGGTGGGTAATTATGATTATTAAAAGCAAACCCTCATAAATACTATAGACGGGACGGGATGAAAGTGGGAGTAAAATCAGATAACTACGATCAGGAAAGATAAAAACGGGTGGCAATCAGTGCGCATAAAATAAGGATGATAAGAATGAACTCAAAGCGATAACGGCCCACCATACTACCCTCCGCTTAAGGCGGTGCTAAACGTTACCCGCTTAGCACCGTAATTTTCAGGCGCGAGGGGGCGCGCCAGCATTACTGTTGAAAACTTACGCTGCGGGTTGTGCAGCAGGTTTTGCCGGTTGCTGATGGCTGTGTTTCTTGGCGTGTTTCTTCGCTGCCTGCGCTTTTTGTTCAGGGGCTTTCTGTTCAGCTTTCGCATTTTTATGATGCTTTTTAGCCGCCTGCGCTTTCTGGGCAGGTGCTGCTTTATGCTGTTTTTTATGATGTGTAGTTTTCGCCGGCGCTGCTTTGGTGGTCGTCGCAGTCGGAGCAGGTGTGGTCGCAGTCTCTGCAGCAAAGGCGGCAGAAGACAGACCCATAGCAGCGGCAACAACCAGAGCTAATACTTTTTTCATTGTCATACCCTCAATTTGTTTTTTCATTTAACCCCACTGCGGGGCCGTTGAAATAACTATATCCCTGGGAATGGCAGACTTCCGTGAGTGGTTGGTTTCAGCGTGTAACGATATGTACAATAGCAGAACAAATTACAGAATTGATAATAACGTATTGTGACTTAAGGAAAATTCAGCTACCAATAATAGTAGTCTTGATCGGGTTAACTATTTTACTACGTACAAAGCAGTACAATACCTGCGCATCAGTAATAAATGACACACAGCAAAATGAATCCGTTTCTTTGGATATTTATAATCCTGATGACACTAGATGCGCTGCGGGAATTGGCTGGCGCTTCGTCTATTTTAGGATGGCTATTAACGTTGGTTTGAGCAGGCAATAAGTCCGGATGGGTATTTACCGCAGTCCGGACTTATTTTTAGGCGTGCAGACGACGATGCAAACGCGTCCCGACCAGCAGAGCAATGACCAGCATCAGAGCAATAAATGCGCCGACGCCGTTCCAGCCATAGTTATGCCAGAAAACACCACCCAGCGTCCCGGCAATACTCGACCCCAGATAGTAACTGAACAGATACAGCGAGGAGGCCTGGCCTTTAGCGCGTTTTGCGCGGGGGCCGATCCAGCTGCTGGCAACGGAGTGGGCTGCGAAGAATCCGGCTGAGAAGAGTAACATTCCGGCAAAGATTAGCCACAGCGAGCTGAATAAGGTCATCAGTAAACCAAACAGCATAACCCCCGTCGAAAACAACATCACTGGACCGCGCCCATAGCGGGTGGTCATGGTTCCGGCTTTGGGTGAGCTCCATGTACCGGTCAAATAAGCCAGCGATAATAAGCCAACCACGGCCTGACTGACATGCCAGGGGGAAAGCATCAACCGATAGCCGATGTAATTAAACAGCGTGACGAACGACCCCATCAGCAAAAAGCCTTCTGCGAACAATAACGGCAATCCCCGGTCACGCCAGTGCAGACGAAAGTTGATAAATAACGTCTTTGGTCGCAGGGAAGTCGGGCGAAAATGGCGTGATTCCGGGAGGATTTTCCAGAACATCAACGCCGAGGCCAGCGCGAAACAGCCGATAGCCGCCAGAGCAATTCGCCAGTTGAAAAAGTCCGTGAAGACACCGCTAATTAAGCGTCCGCTCATGCCGCCAATTGAGTTGCCGCTGATATACAACCCCATCGAAAAGGCCACGAAACTGGGGTGGATTTCCTCGCTAAGATAAGTCATGCCAACAGCTGCCACGCCACTTAACGAAAGCCCAATCAAGGCGCGCATAATCAAAATGCCGTGCCAGCTGGTCATCATTGTCGAAAGTAACGTACAAATGGAGGCCAACAGTAGCGCCGTGACCATCACTGGTTTGCGACCAATGGCATCGGATAGCGGGCCAGTAAACAGCAAACCGATAGCCAACATCGCCGTTGAAATGGACAGTGAAATACTACTGTTCGCAGGCGTTAAGCCAAACTCCTGCGAAAGCACCGGAAGGATAGGTTGCACACAATAGAGAAGTGCGAAGGTTGCCAGTCCGGCAGAGAAAAGCGCCAGGGTGACGCGCATAAATTGCGGCGTACCGCGTTTAATAAATTGATTTGGCTGAGAAATGCTTTGCTTGTCAGTGACGCTTGCCGGAGCGCCATCAACAGTTGTAGTACGGCTCACTTGAAATCCTTGCTAAATATGCCTGTGGATCAGGCTTATGAATAGATTAGGAAAATCGAATTGTTCTGTCTAATATATTAATAATCTCAAATAAGATGTTTTAAATATGAATATTGAACTTCGTCATCTGCGTTACTTTGTTGCTGTTGCGGAAGAGCTGCATTTCGGGCGCGCCGCTGCCCGCCTGAATATTTCGCAACCACCGCTAAGTCAGCAGATTCAGGCGCTGGAGCAACAAATTGGTGCCCGACTGCTGGCACGGACCAATCGCAGTGTATTGCTGACGGAAGCAGGAAAACAGTTTCTTGCAGATAGTCGGCAAATCCTGTCTATGGTGGATGACGCTGCCGCTCGCGCTGAAAGGCTGCATCAGGGCGAAGCGGGGGAGTTGCGCATTGGTTTTACTTCGTCCGCTCCTTTTATTCGGGCGGTGTCCGATACGTTATCGCTGTTTCGTCGTGATTATCCCGATGTCCATTTACAAACCCGCGAAATGAACACTCGCGAGCAAATCGCTCCGCTCATTGAAGGAACGCTGGATATGGGATTGCTGCGTAACACAGCGTTACCGGAGACGCTTGAACACGCAGTCATCGTCCATGAACCGCTTATGGCGATGATCCCGCACGATCATCCCCTGGCAAATAACCCGAGTGTAACGCTGGCTGAACTGGCGAAAGAACCCTTTGTCTTTTTTGATCCGCACGTAGGGACAGGGCTGTATGACGATATTCTCGGGCTGATGAGACGTTACAATTTGACGCCCGTCATCACTCAGGAGGTGGGTGAGGCAATGACCATCATCGGTCTGGTTTCCGCTGGTCTGGGTGTTTCAATTTTGCCTGCGTCATTTAAACGTGTTCAGCTCAACGAAATGCGCTGGGTGCCGATTGCTGAAGAGGATGCGGTTTCTGAAATGTGGTTGGTCTGGCCGAAACACCATGAACAAAGTCCGGCTGCGCGTAACTTTCGTATTCATCTGCTGAATGCTCTCAGGTGAGGGAAATTTCAGCGAAAAAGCCCGAAAAATGTGCTGTTAATCACATGCCTAAGTAAAAATTTGACGACACGTATTGAAGTGCTTCACCATAGCCTACAGATTATTTCGGAGCGCGAAAATATAGGGAGTATGCGGTGGTTGCTGAAAACCAGCCTGGGCACATTGATCAAATAAAGCAGACCAACGCGGGCGCGGTTTATCGCCTGATTGATCAGCTTGGTCCAGTCTCGCGTATCGATCTTTCCCGTCTGGCGCAACTGGCTCCTGCCAGTATCACCAAAATTGTCCGTGAGATGCTCGAAGCACACCTGGTGCAAGAGCTGGAAATCAAAGAAGCGGGGAACCGTGGCCGTCCGGCGGTGGGGCTGGTGGTTGAAACTGAAGCCTGGCACTATCTTTCTCTGCGCATTAGTCGCGGGGAGATTTTCCTTGCTTTGCGCGATCTGAGCAGCAAACTGGTGGTGGAGGAGTCGCAGGAACTGGCGTTAAAAGATGACTCGCCATTGTTGGATCGTATCATTTCCCATATCGATCAGTTTTTTATCCGCCATCAGAAAAAACTTGAGCGTCTGACTTCGATTGCCATTACCTTGCCGGGAATTATTGATACGGAAAATGGTATTGTACATCGCATGCCGTTCTACGAGGATGTAAAAGAGATGCCGCTCGGCGAGGCGCTGGAGCAGCATACCGGCGTACCGGTTTATATTCAGCATGATATCAGCGCATGGACGATGGCTGAGGCCTTGTTTGGTGCCTCACGCGGGGCGCGCGATGTGATTCAGGTGGTTATCGATCACAACGTGGGGGCGGGCGTCATTACCGATGGTCATCTGCTACACGCAGGCAGCAGTAGCCTCGTGGAGATTGGTCACACGCAGGTCGACCCATATGGGAAACGCTGTTATTGCGGGAATCACGGCTGCCTCGAAACCATTGCCAGTGTGGACAGTATTCTTGAGTTGGCACAGCTGCGTCTCAATCAATCCATGAGCTCGATGTTACATGGACAGCCGTTAACCGTGGACTCATTGTGTCAGGCGGCATTGCGCGGCGATCTGCTGGCAAAAGACATCATTACCGGGGTGGGCGCGCATGTCGGGCGCATTCTTGCCATCATGGTGAATTTATTTAACCCACAAAAAATACTGATTGGCTCACCGTTAAGTAAAGCGGCAGATATCCTCTTCCCGGTCATCTCGGACAGCATCCGTCAGCAGGCCCTTCCTGCGTATAGTCAGCACATTAGTGTTGAGAGTACTCAATTTTCTAACCAGGGTACGATGGCAGGGGCTGCGCTGGTAAAAGACGCGATGTATAACGGTTCTTTGTTGATTCGTCTGTTGCAGGGTTAACATTTTTTAACTGTTCTACCAAAATTTGCGCTATCTCAATTTGGGCCAGGAAAGCATAACTTAGACTTTCAAGGTTAATTATTTTCCTGGTTTATATTTGTGAAGCATAACGGTGGAGTTAGTGATGCTGAAGCGTTTCTTTATTACCGGTACAGACACTTCTGTAGGGAAAACGGTGGTTTCCCGCGCATTGCTACAAGCGTTAGCCTCCCAGGGAAAAACGGTTGCGGGATATAAACCCGTAGCGAAGGGGAGCAAAGAGACACCCGAAGGGCTGCGTAATAAAGATGCCCTGGTGTTGCAGAGTGTTTCAACCATCGAACTGCCTTATGAAGCAGTTAATCCTATCGCGTTAAGCGAAGAAGAAAGTAGCGTGGCGCACAGTTGCCCAATCAATTACACCCTCATTTCAAACGGCCTGGCAAACCTGACCGATAAAGTCGATCATGTCGTGGTAGAAGGGACTGGCGGCTGGCGCAGTCTGATGAATGATTTACGTCCGCTCTCTGAATGGGTGGTGCAGGAACAACTGCCGGTGTTGATGGTTGTCGGTATTCAGGAAGGTTGCATTAACCATGCACTGCTGACAGCTCAGGCGATTGCCAACGACGGGCTGCCGCTCATTGGCTGGGTGGCTAACCGAATCAACCCAGGACTGGCGCATTATGCGGAAATCATTGATGTGCTGGGTAAAAAACTTCCAGCACCGCTCATTGGTGAACTGCCTTATTTACCGCGCGCCGAACAGCGTGAACTGGGGCAATACATTCGCCTATCCATGCTGCGCAGTGTGCTGTCGGTAGATAGAGTCACGGTGTAACGTCCGCGAAATTACCGACGCAATTACGCAGGCAATCAATAAACCGGGGAGTAGCTGATACTCCCCGGTCATTTCACATATCATCAACGTCGACATAATCGGCGCGTGCGTGGTCGCCGCCAACAGTGTCGCCATCCCGGTTAATCCGAGTAAGAGTGTCATTTCTTCGCCGTCAGGAAACCATAACCCCAGGCTACGTCCATACAACATGCCAATGGCAAGACCGATAAAGAGTGTTGGTGTAAACACACCACCAGGCGCGCCGGAACCGCTACTCGCCAGAACGGCAAACAGTTTGCAAAGGAAGATCCCGGCAATGATCATAAACAGTGGCGGGGCGGTTAAAAAGGATTGTACGGTGCTATAGCCGTTGCCCCACACGGCAGGGGTGAACAGGGAAAGCAGACCCACGATCAACCCGCCGAGTGCCAGTTGCCAGGGGGGCGCAAGTTTGAGAATAACAAATCCTCGATGACTGGCGTTCATTAACGTTAACAACACTGGTCCGCATAGACCTGCCAGCACACCAGTACTGATAATCAGCGCATAGTCACGAGCTTGAACCGTCACTGAGAGTTGCACGCTGTAGAGTAATGCATCGCTATGATTAATCAGATTGCTAATCAGCAACGCCACGACAGCAGAAATAACCACCGGTCCGAGAGAGGCCAACATCATAGTGCCAAACAGCACTTCGGCTATAAATAAACTGCCAGCAAGCGGGGCGCGGTAAGCCGCAGCCATTCCCGCCGCAGCTCCACAGGCAATCCATAATTTCCACTCCTGGCGTGGCGTAAAACGCTGAGCAAAACAGGAGGCGGCAAGGGCAGCTAAAAGAATCATCGCACCTTCGCGACCAATTGCGCTGCCGCTAGTTACTACCAGCAGAGAGGCAAGCGATTTAACCAGGCTTGCTGCGTAATCGAATTTACCATCGGTTTGCAACGCTTCCATGTAATCGGTCGGCGCATGAGGGCGTTGCTGGGTAAATTTCTGCCAGCCCATCAACAACAAACCCGCCGCCAGTCCGCCGAGCGCCGGAGTTAGCAGCCGTCGCCACGGAGAAAGATTCGTCGCTGCATTGACCAGACTGCCGGAGTCATTATTGAGGAACAGCCATTCCAGTAGCAGCATCGCGTGACGAAACGCGGCAACGGCAAAGGCCGCAAGAATACCGACTATTGTTGCGATAAGCAGACGGCGAAACATAGTACGCAGATCCGGATAGCTGTGTAGATGGTGCATGAGCAGAAATGGACAATGAAACACGAGCGACTATTTTGCGGCAAAACAGGTTATCGGCAAAAGCAGTGCGTGCTTAAAGCGATAAAATACGTGACGTTGTAACGTATTATTGCCGAATAACGCGTGATTGTCGCCATCCGGCAATATTGCGGCAACTTTATCGAAACAGTGGTTTAACCGCGACAGGAATCAACAGTTGTGATTGCCATTGCGCCAGCGTTAAGCGAGCCAGTTCACCCAGCGCACGGTAGAAAGGGTGTTCTGCTTTTTCGATAAAAACGTCGAGAAAACGTGTTGACCACGGAAAAAGATGCCATGCCAGCAATTCTTCGCATTCTGTCTGGCGACCATTCTCCGCCAACCATGCAACCATCAACAGCAGTGAGCCAAAATGATCTTCCGGTTCATTTTGCTTCATTTCAAACTGAATGCCTTTCTCGCGCATCCACTGACGAAGTGCCAATGTTGAATCGCCAAACAGCACAGATTCGCGATCCAGCCAGACAGATCCCCATGGAGGAGACGGCAGAGCCCACGGGCCGACAAATAGACGCTGCCAGGCCTGGGTTCGAGTCTCTTCACTCTGTGTTTGAAACGCCGTCACCAGCGGTGTTAATGATGCTTCTGGTAGCGGCCACTGGTTTTCCCAGCCGTCGCTGGTGAGTACCGTAACCAGAGGGGCGGCTTCCGTACTCTCTGGGGCGTAATAAAACAGTGCGCCCAACACGCGCGCCGCGACAGAAAAATTATCTTGCTGTGAAAAATGGGTCATTCCTAACATCCTGAAATGTGCGGGTTGCCCCGCACCAATTTGTTAACCTGCAATAGCCATTCCTACCGTCATGTGCAGGCCATAAAAGAGCACACGCCCGATCATCTCACCGCCAAGTATGAGGATTAGCCCCAGAATAAGTCCGGCAACGTGAGGTTCACGGCGACGAATGAGCGGACAAAGCCAGCATCCTAGACCTGTGCATAACAATACCACACGCCAGACCTGTAAGGAGGCGTAATCTGGTACCAGTGTGCTGGCTTGTTGTACGGATGAGTGAATAGACGCCAGAGACAAACCTTGCAGCACAATCACCCCGGCACAAGCGATCAGCGCCAGAACGCTAATGATGGCAAATGGTGTGGTATTAAATGTACCGCGGGCTGCCCGCAGAATTGCGGCAGCAAGTATTGGACCGCTCAATAATACTGTCAGGAAGAAAGCCAGCGTAGTGTAACCGTTATGCCAGGTTGGCACAGTGTCGATTTGATACACGCCGGTCATCATCCAGACGAAAATGACGCCGAGCGCCATGCTGACAAGTAACCAGAGTTTCCCCAACGCTTGCGGCATTTTACCGATGACCGCCACCAGCCACCATAATCCGCCAACGGCAAAAAATATTGAACCGGCAGCAATCTCGTTACTCAGACCAGAAGCACCGATTCGATTCAGCGAGTTAAACGCCCGCAGTGGCGATCCCAGGTGCATGACAGAGGCAATAAACCCGATGCCCATCAACAGCCAGAGGAAAAACATGCCACGAACAATGTGCTGACGGTCTGCGTCATTTTTGGCGGCGAACCAGCCAATTCCGCTAACAATCAGCGCGCCTACTACGCATTGACCCAATACGGTAAAGATAACCAGTGGCCATTCATGCCATCCATTTCCCATTTTACACTTCCTCCGGATTAGCCAGATAACCAGTGGTATCGCCGGTCGGGCGGCTGTTGGCGTTAGGTTTGATTACGATATTAGGTTTTGTGAAATGCGCGCGCGGCAGTGGCGCGACGGCAGCCAGAGTACCGTGTTTCTGGCGCAGCTCTTCAATTGGACCGAACTCAAGTGCACGCAGCGGGCAGGATTCGACACAGATGGGTTGTTTCCCTTCGGCGACGCGCGAATAACAACCATCGCACTTCGTCATGTGTCCTTTTTCAGCATTGTACTGTGGCGCGCCGTACGGACAAGCCATGTGGCAGTAGCGGCAGCCGATACAAACATCTTCATCAACCACCACAAAGCCATCTTCACGCTTATGCATTGCGCCGCTGGGGCAGACTTTTGTACATGCGGGGTCATCGCAATGGTTACAGGAGATGGAGAGATAATAAGCGAACACGTTCTGGTGCCAGACGCCATTATCTTCCTGCCAGTCGCCGCCAGCATATTCATAAACACGGCGGAAACTGACTTCCGGGCCAAGATCTTTAAAATCTTTGCACGCCAGTTCGCAGGTTTTACAGCCTGTACAGCGGCTGGAATCGATAAAAAATCCATATTGTGTGGTCATGGGCTACTCCTTAAACCTTTTCGATCTGGACGAGATTGCTGTGCGACGGGTTTCCCTTTGCCAGCGGTGAAGGGCGGTGAGAGGTCAGAATATTGATGCTGCCACCGTGATCGACCCGGTCACCAAACATATCCGCTTTAAGCCACGCACCTTGCCCGATGGCGGTAACGCCAGGCAGAATACGCGGAGTCACTTTTGCGACAATGCGCATTTCTCCATTATTGTTAAATACCCGCACTGTATCGCCATGACGGATACCACGTGCCTGAGCATCAATGGGGTTGATCCACACCTCTTGTGGGCAGGCCTGCTGTAACACATCAATATTGCCGTAGCTGGAGTGGGTACGCGCTTTGTAGTGGAAGCCCGTTAGCTGCAGTGGATAGGTTTTCCGCAGGGGATCGTCCCAGCCATCAAAACCTGGGGTATACGCAGGAAGGGGATGAATAATTTCATCTTTTTTCAATTCCCAGGTATCCGCAATCGTCGCCAGTCGTTCAGAATAAATTTCGATTTTTCCCGAAGGTGTTTTCAACGGGTTTGCCTGTGGATCTTCACGGAATGCGCGGAAAGCGACGTAATGTTCTTCCGGGCATTTTTTCTTAAAGATCCCGGTCGTTTTCATCTCCTCGTAGTCCGGCATCTCAGGGTTACGTTCCTTCGTTTTCGCATGGAGATATTTGATCCATTCATGCTGGCTGCGACCTTCAGTAAAAGTTTGATAAACGTCTGGTCCTAAGCGTTTCGCGACTTCACTCAGCATCCAGTAGATGGGTTTGCGTTCAAATTTTGCCGAGGTGGCGGGTTGGGCGAGGATCACATAGCCCATATTCCCTGCAGATTCATGAGAGATAAGGTCTTCTTGCTCTGTTGGCATCAGGTCGGGCAACAGGATATCGCAATACTTAGCCGAGGCCGTCATGAAGTGGTCAATGCCAACAATCATCTCGCACTTGCTGTCATCCTGAAGCACATCATGGGTGTGATTGATGTCGCCATGTTGATTGATCAATGTGTTACTGGCGTAGCACCATAAAAACTTGATGGGGACATCCAGTTTTTCTTTTCCACGAATACCATCACGGGTCGCGGTCATTTCCGTACCGTGGTCGATGGCATCTGTCCATGTAAAGACGGAAATCTGCGTTTTAACGGGATTATCAAGCATCGGGAACCATTCGACCCCCAGATCCCAGCTACCTTCGCGTACACCTGAGTTGCCGCCGTTTATGCCGACGTTACCGGTGAGAACGGAAAGCATGGCAATAGCGCGGGACGTTTGCTCACCGTTGGAGTGTCGTTGTGGCCCCCAACCCTGACAAATATAAGCAGGTTTTGCTGAACCGATCTCTCGTGCCAACTGGATAATTTTTTCTGCCGGGATGCTGGTGATTTTTGCTGCCCATTCCGGCGTTTTAGCAATGCCGTCAGGCCCTTCGCCCAGAATATAGGCTTTATAATGCGCGTTACGTGGTGCGCTGGGGGGCAGCGTTTTTTCATCGTAACCAACACAATATTTGTCGAGAAATGGCTGATCGACCATGTTTTCCGTAATTAGTACCCAGGCAATCGCACAGGCCAGTGCGCCATCGGTGCCAGGGCGAATGGGTAGCCATTCATCTTCACGCCCGGCAGCTGTGTCGTTATAACGTGGATCAATGACGATCATGCGTGCGTTTGAACGTTCGCGGGCTTGCTCGACGTAGTAAGTGACACCACCGCCGCTCATCCGCGTTTCTGCCGGGTTATTTCCGAACATAACGACCAGCTTCGTATTGGCGATATCATCCGGGCTGTTGCCATCATTGGCACCGAACATATAACTCATTGCGGCACTGATCTGTGCGGTACTGTAGCTGCCATAGCGACTGAGAAAACCACCACAAGAGTTCATCAGACGGTACGGGACGTTTGAGTTGGTGATGTTTCCGCCATCTACGCCTGTTCCGTACAGGACATGTACAGCCTCATTTCCGTAATCTTTTAGGATCCGCCGAAGATTATCACTGATGGTATCCAGGGCTTCGTCCCAACTTATCCGTTCAAATTTACCTTCACCGCGCTTGCCGACGCGCTTCATGGGATATTTCAGCCGATCAGGATGATTCATCCGTCGGCGGATAGAGCGCCCGCGTAAACAGGCCCGAACCTGATGATTACCGTAAACGTCGTCACCTGTCGTATCAGACTCCACCCAGTACACAGTGTCATCTTTCACATGCAAACGTAACAGACAGCGGCTCCCGCAGTTAACGGTGCAGGAACTCCAGACCGCTTTCTCTTCTACCGGAGCCTCTGCCGCTCGGACCATTTGGGAAAATGGCAGAGTGAAAGCACTGCTTGCCAGCGCGAGACTGCCAAGTGCGGAGGTTTTCATCAGACTTCTACGGCTGATTTCAGCCTTCATGAGCGCCTCTGTGGTATGGATTTTCATCATTACTCACTTATTGCTTTTCAAACAAAATGTCATGTCAAAATTTATGGTCGTAGTGGGTTATATTTTTTCGATCTCGACCAGATTAGTGTGCTGCGGGTTTCCCTTCGCCAGTGGTGAAGGGCGCAGAGTGGTTAGCGTATTCACACAGCCGCCGTGGTCGATTTTATCGCCAGACATATCGGCTTCGTGCCAGGCTCCCTGGCCCATAGCGCTAACTCCAGGGAGAATGCGTGGTGTCACTTTGGCTGGTAGCCGAACTTCGCCACGATGGTTAAACACTCGCACCATATCGCCGTTGGCAATCCCACGTTTCTGTGCATCTATAGGGTTGATCCACACTTCCTGACGGCAGGCTGCCTTCAGGACATCAATGTTGCCGTAGGTCGAGTGAGTACGGGATTTGTAATGGAAACCAAACAGTTGTAGCGGGAAGGTACTACGTTCAGGGGCGTCCCAGCCTTCAAAGGTTGAGGCATAAACCGGCAGTGGGCTTATCACTTCATCTTTTTCCAGTTCCCAGGTACGGGCAATTTCCGCCAGCTTGCTGGAATAAATTTCAATCTTACCGGAAGGCGTTTTAAGTGGATTTGCCTCGGGGTCGTCACGAAATGCTTTGTAGGCGACAAAATGACCATTGGGATCCTTACGCTTATAGATACCCATTTTTTTCAGTTCGTCGTAAGACGGTAACGCCGGATCTTTGGCAAGCATTTTGGCGTACAGATGTTGTAACCATTGTTCCTGAGTGCGGCCTTCAGTGAATTTTTGATAGACGTCAGGGCCAAGACGTTTCGCGACTTCACTTAGGATCCAGTAAATCGGTTTGCGTTCGAATTTTTCGCTGGTGACTGGCTGGAGGAAAATGAGATATCCCATGTTACCGGCGTAATCGTTAGGAATAATATCTTCCTGCTCAACGGTCATCAGGTCTGGCAGCAGAATGTCGGCATATTTCGCCGATGAGGTCATAAAGTTTTCGATGACCACAATCATTTCGCATTTCGATTCGTCCTGCAGAATTTCATGCGTTTTGTTAATGTCAGAATGCTGATTAACCAGGGTATTTCCCGCGTAGTTCCAGATGAACTTAATGGGCACATCCAGTTTATCTTTGCCGCGGACGCCGTCGCGGATTGCCGTCATTTGCGGGCCATGATCGATAGCATCCGTCCAGCTGAAGCAGGAGATTGATGTTTTGACCGGATTATCCAGCACCGGCAGGCGTTCTATGGTAATGGTATAGGTGGATTCACGCGCGCCACTATTTCCGCCGCTGATGCCGACATTGCCCGTCAGAATAGGCAACATCGCAATAGCGCGTGCAGTCAGCTCGCCGTTTGCCTGGCGTTGCGGTCCCCAGCCCTGGCAGATATAAGCGGGTTTTGCTGTGCCAATTTCACGCGCCAGTTTGATGATACGGTCCACCGGGATACCGGTAATTTGCGAAGCCCACTGCGGCGTTTTCGCTGTTTTGTCGTCTCCTTCACCAAGAATATAGGCTTTATAGTGACCATTTTTTGGTGCATCTGCGGGTAAGGTTTTTTCGTCATAGCCGACGCAGTATTTATCGAGAAAAGGTTGATCAACGAGATTTTCGTTAATCAATACCCAGGCAATGCCCGCTACCAGCGCGGCATCAGTGCCCGGGCGAATAGGAATCCACTCGTCTTCACGACCGGCAGCCGTATCGGTATATCGCGGATCGATAACAATCATTTTTGCGTTCGATTTCTCGCGCGCTTTTTCAAGAAGATAAGTGATGCCACCACCGCTCATGCGGGTTTCTGCCGGGTTGTTACCAAACATCACGACCAGCTTGCTGTTTTCAATATCCGTGGTGCTGTTGCCATCATTACTGCCGTAGGTGTAGGGCATGGCACAGGAAATTTGCGCAGTGCTGTAGGAGCCATACTGGTTGAGTGAACCGCCGTAGCAGTTCATCAGGCGTTTGACCGCCGAGGCCGATGGCGAAGAGCGGGTCATATTGCCGCCAACGATCCCCGAAGAGTACTGAATATATACAGCCTCATTGCCATATTGTTCGACGGTTTTCTTCAGGCTACTGGCGATAGTATCCAGGGCTTCATCCCAGCTAATCCGTTCGAATTTGCCTTCGCCACGTTTGCCCACGCGTTTCATTGGGTAATTCAAGCGATCGGGATGATTAATACGTCGACGAATGGACCGACCGCGCAAACAGGCGCGTACTTGATGATTGCCATACTCGTCGTTGCCGGTGTTGTCAGTTTCCACCCAGGTGACTTCATTATCTTTAACATGTAGACGAAGTGCACAGCGGCTACCACAGTTGACGGAACAGGCACCCCAGACCACTTTTTCGCTGGCCTGTTGTACCGCTGCCGCTGCACTGCGCAGGGTGAACGGTAAAGAAAAACCGCCTGCAGCCAGCGCCAGAGAACCTATCGCGGTAGATTTAACGAGTGTTCTGCGGCTGATGCCCACCATTTGTTCATTTTTGGACATAACTCACTCCCTGTTCTTTATCGTTATATAAAAGTTTATATATTGAATATTTAGCGCGCTAACAATAGAGGGAGTCTACCCATTTTGGGTTAAGAATTATTAATCCATATCAATAGAACGGTATGAGTAATAAGGCGGGATTATGTTGTATGTTCATATCGCCGGACCTGTTGAATCCGGCGTTTAGTCAATAATGTGTTACTGCGGTTCGGCAGGCGCGCCATCCTGAGTAGACTGCGCGGGGGCAGAGACGTTACCGCTGGTGGTGCGGGTGTAAAGAATTTTATGCGTATCATTGGCGCAATGCCCGACGACCTGGGAATCAGGCTGATCAACCTGGTCATTGGGTACAATACTTAACGTGAAGCTGCTTTCAGGTACGCCATTATTGATAATACGCTGTAATATATCGCTCTGTATGCGCTCACAGGAAACCGGGACGGCGAGTACCGCGGGTGAGGTGAGTGCGAGCAGAAGCGCGGCACAGCAGGTTGAGAGTTTCATCATAAGCTCCTTACGCGAAGATAACTTCTTTAAGCATAGCATTTAACGTGTAAAGTACTGTATTTGCTATTATGATTGAGAATCATCTCTACTGTCTGGTGACTGTTGTGAAATACAAATTACTACCATGCTTACTCGCGATATTACTCACAGGATGTGACCGCACAGAGGTAACACTTTCATTTACCCCTGAGATGGCCAGTTTCTCTAATGAATTCGATTTTGATCCGCTGCGTGGTCCGGTAAAAGATTTCACTCAGACATTAATGGATGAGCAAGGGGAAGTAACGAAGCGTGTTTCGGGGACTTTGTCGGAAGAAGGCTGTTTTGATTCACTCGAATTACTGGATCTGGAAAATAATACCGTGGTTGCCCTGGTACTGGACGCCAATTATTACCGTGATGCCCAGACACTGGAGAAAAGAGTTCGTTTGCAGGGAAAATGCCAGCTAGCAGAATTACCTTCTGCCGGGGTGAGTTGGGAAACCGATGATAATGGCTTCGTGATTAAAGCCAGCAGCCAACAAATGCAGATGGAATATCGCTATGATGAGCAGGGGTATCCGCTGGGTAAAACCACGAAAAGTAACGACAAAACATTATCTGTCAGCGCCACGCCATCAACGGATCCGATCAAAAAATTAGATTACACCGCGGTTACTTTACTGAATAATCAACGGGTAGGTAATGTAAAACAGAGCTGTGAATATGACAGTCACGCCAATCCGGTGGACTGTCAGCTAATCATTGTTGATGAAGGAGTAAAACCCGCCGTCGAACGGGTTTATACCATCAAAAATACAATAGATTATTATTAATGCTATTGTGCGGTCGGCTTCAGGAGAGTCTGCCCCGGTGTTTTGTGCTCTGCCAGATACTGATGCTGGAATATGCACATACGAATGGCATTACGATATTGACCATTAATAAAGAACTCATGCATCAATTCACCTTCAACCGTAAAGCCAAGCTTACGGTAAATGTGAATTGCTTTTTCGTTCTCTTTATCGACGATCAGATACAGCTTATAAAGATTGAGAACGGTGAAGCCATAGTCCATTGCTAATTTTGCGGCGCGGGTAGCCAGACCTTTCCCCTGATACTCCGGGGAGATAATTATCTGAAATTCTGCGCGGCGATGGACATGGTTAATTTCCACCAGCTCCACCAGACCGGCTTTTTCGCCGTCACATTCCACCACGAAGCGCCGCTCGCTCTGATCGTGAATATGCTTATCATACAGATCAGAGAGTTCAACGAAGGCTTCGTAGGGTTCCTCAAACCAGTAACGCATCACACTGGCGTTATTGTCGAGTTGATGTACATAGCGTAAATCTTCACGCTCCAGCGGACGTAGCTTAACACTGTGGGCGCTTGGCATAACGTGTCCTTACATTCCTTAAATCAATAACAGGTTAGGGGGTAATAACGCGGCCAGTTCGACGGTCCAGGCAGCGCAATGTATTTGGCTCCCAGTAGGCATTGATGTTGGCACTTTGCTCGCATTTATCGCGGTTATCAAAAGCGGCGTCGGCTTTATCCCACTCTTTTTCAGTGCGTTTATTCACTTTCTGTCGCAGATTGCGCGTGTCATTCCATTGTTCTTTTTCCATTGCAGCGTGCTGGCGGCTTTGTGCACTGTCTCCAGACTCAATCACCAGTTTGTTAGTTTCGGCATGGGCCGTTGTGCTCAATGCCAGTGCGCAAGGCAGCAGAAAAGCGAGCAGGCCGATTCGTTTGCTGAGAGTGACTTTCATAATTCATTCCTTGTGTGAATGATTAAAGGCGATTCTACACCATCCACTGTGAACGCAAAACGCACCGGGAGGATGTTTATATTGATGATATTATGTCGCCCTATAACTATACATGATGTCAATAAGTGACAAAGATGATTAAAACAACGTTACTGTTTTTTGCTACTGCGCTGTGTGAAATTATTGGATGCTTTCTGCCTTGGTTGTGGTTAAAACGAAACGCCAGTATCTGGCTGTTGCTTCCGGCGGGGATTTCACTGGCGCTATTTGTCTGGTTGTTAACGTTGCATCCTGCGGCGAGTGGGCGTGTTTACGCGGCTTATGGTGGCGTTTATGTCTGCACGGCGTTGATTTGGCTGCGCGTTGTGGATGGCGTGAAACTGAGTCTTTATGACTGGACGGGGGCGTTGATTGCGCTTTGCGGCATGTTGATCATTGTTGCGGGCTGGGGGCGCGCGTAAGGACATAAATCCATTTTATCAATAAGATACAAGGAAGTGTCAGCTGACAAAAGGTATTCTATTTCATCTTTTGTCAACCATTCACGGCGCAAATATACGCCTTTTTTTGTGATCACTCCGGCTTTTTTCGATCTTCATACTTGTATGGTAGTAGCTCAGTTGCGTAGATTTCATGCATCACGACAAGCGATGCAAGGAATCGAACATGAAGATCGTAAAGGCTGAAGTTTTTGTTACCTGTCCGGGGCGTAATTTCGTCACATTAAAAATCACCACTGAGGACGGTATTACGGGCCTTGGGGATGCCACCCTCAATGGACGTGAGCTTTCCGTGGCCTCTTATTTGCAGGATCACCTTTGTCCGCAGCTTATTGGTCGCGATGCACAGCGTATCGAAGATATCTGGCAGTTTTTCTATAAAGGTGCGTACTGGCGTCGCGGTCCGGTGACGATGTCGGCCATTTCAGCGGTTGATATGGCGCTGTGGGATATTAAAGCCAAAGCTGCCAACATGCCGCTTTACCAGTTACTCGGCGGCGCGTCTCGTGAAGGGGTGATGGTTTATTGCCATACCACCGGTCACAGTATTGATGAAGCTCTGGATGATTATGCCCGTCATCAGGAGCTGGGATTCAAAGCCATCCGCGTGCAGTGCGGAATCCCTGGTATGAAAACCACCTACGGCATGTCGAAAGGCAAAGGTCTGGCTTATGAACCCGCAACCAAAGGACAGTGGCCGGAAGAGCAGCTGTGGTCGACGGAGAAATACCTCGATTTCATGCCGAAATTGTTTGACGCGGTACGTAACAAGTTTGGTTTTAATGAACATTTGCTGCATGACATGCACCATCGCTTAACGCCTATTGAAGCGGCGCGCTTTGGTAAAAGCATTGAAGATTATCGCATGTTCTGGATGGAAGACCCGACGCCTGCGGAAAACCAGGAATGCTTCCGCCTGATTCGCCAACACACCGTCACGCCAATTGCAGTGGGTGAAGTCTTCAACAGCATCTGGGACTGCAAACAGCTGATTGAAGAGCAACTTATCGACTATATCCGCACCACGCTGACTCACGCGGGGGGGATTACCGGTATGCGCCGGATTGCCGATTTTGCTTCGTTGTATCAGGTACGTACTGGCTCACACGGTCCTTCCGATTTGTCACCAGTCTGCATGGCTGCGGCGCTGCACTTTGATCTGTGGGTCCCCAATTTCGGTGTCCAGGAATACATGGGCTATTCCGAACAAATGCTTGAAGTCTTCCCGCACAACTGGACTTTCGATAACGGCTATATGCATCCGGGAGACAAACCGGGTCTTGGCATCGAATTCGATGAAAAGCTGGCGGCGAAATATCCCTATGAACCTGCTTATCTGCCAGTCGCACGTCTGGAAGATGGCACGCTGTGGAACTGGTAAGGAGTAAGATAATGAAAAGCATTTTAATTGAAAAACCGAATCAACTGGCAATTATCGAACGCGAAATACCCACCCCGTCAGCGGGTGAAGTACGAGTAAAAGTGAAACTTGCCGGAATTTGTGGTTCAGATAGCCATATTTATCGTGGGCATAATCCTTTTGCGAAATATCCGCGCGTCATTGGACATGAATTCTTTGGCGTCATTGATGCAGTGGGTGAAGGCGTGGAAAGCGACAGAGTCGGTGAACGCGTTGCTGTCGATCCGGTGGTCAGCTGTGGGCATTGCTATCCGTGCTCTATAGGTAAGCCGAACGTTTGTACGACACTGGCTGTATTAGGTGTGCACGCTGACGGTGGTTTCAGTGAATATGCCGTGGTGCCGGCAAAAAATGCGTGGAAAATTCCTGAAGCAGTGGCCGATCAATATGCGGTGATGATCGAACCTTTTACCATTGCGGCTAACGTTACCGGTCATGGTCAACCGACTGAAAATGATACCGTTCTGGTTTACGGTGCAGGTCCAATCGGCCTGACAATCGTTCAGGTATTAAAAGGCGTCTATAACGTTAAGAATGTGATTGTTGCCGATCGCATTGATGAACGACTGGAAAAAGCGAAAGAGAGCGGGGCAGACTGGGCGATTAATAACAGCCAGACACCGCTTGGCGAGATTTTCGCTGAAAAAGGCATAAAGCCGACATTAATTATCGATGCGGCTTGTCATCCTTCAATCCTGAAAGAAGCCGTAATGCTGGCTTCTCCAGCGGCACGTATTGTATTGATGGGCTTCTCCAGTGAACCGTCTGAGGTGATTCAGCAAGGAATTACCGGAAAAGAACTCTCTATTTTCTCTTCACGCTTAAATGCAAATAAATTCCCGGTCGTTATCGACTGGTTAAGTAAAGGGTTAATTAAACCAGAAAAACTAATTACCCATACGTTTGATTTCCAGCATGTTGCTGATGCCATTAGTTTATTTGAACAGGATCAAAAGCATTGCTGCAAAGTCTTACTCACTTTTTCTGAATAATACCAATAACGGCGAGTAAGTAGTACGCATCTTACCTCTTTTTTAGAGATAACCATTATGACAATAGAAAAACACGAAAGAAGCACTAAGGATTTGGTGAAAGCAGCAGTATCGGGATGGCTGGGCACTGCGCTTGAATTCATGGATTTCCAGTTATATTCGCTCGGCGCAGCGTTAGTGTTTCATGAAATATTTTTTCCTGAATCATCAACGGCAATGGCGTTAATTCTGGCAATGGGAACCTACGGTGCAGGTTATGTGGCGCGTATTGTCGGAGCATTTATTTTCGGCAAAATGGGCGACAGAATCGGGCGTAAAAAAGTGCTCTTTATTACCATCACTATGATGGGGATCTGTACCACCTTAATTGGTGTGCTGCCGACCTATGCACAAATTGGTGTGTTTGCGCCAATTTTGCTGGTGACGCTGCGTATTATTCAGGGGCTGGGGGCAGGCGCGGAAATTTCCGGTGCCGGTACGATGCTGGCGGAATATGCGCCAAAAGGTAAGCGCGGAATTATCTCCTCATTTGTTGCTATGGGGACTAACTGCGGAACCTTGAGCGCAACGGCAATCTGGGCCTTTATGTTCTTCATTCTCAGTAAAGAGGAACTGTTGGCGTGGGGATGGCGTATACCGTTCCTGGCGAGCGTTGTCGTGATGGTCTTTGCTATCTGGTTGCGTATGAATCTGAAAGAAAGCCCGGTCTTTGAGAAGGTTAACGACAGCAACCAACCGACAGCAAAACCTGCACCTGCTGGTAGCATGTTCCAGAGCAAATCCTTCTGGCTGGCAATAGGGCTGCGTTTTGGTCAGGCTGGTAACTCAGGTTTAATTCAGACTTTCCTTGCAGGCTATTTAGTGCAGACGTTATTGTTTAACAAAGCAATTCCAACAGATGCATTGATGATCAGTTCGATTCTCGGCTTTATGACCATTCCGTTCCTTGGTTGGTTATCCGATAAAATTGGTCGCCGGATCCCGTATATTATTATGAATACCTCTGCGATTGTGCTGGCGTGGCCAATGCTTTCTATCATCGTAGATAAAAGCTATGCCCCGAGCACCATTATGGTTGCACTGATTGTGATTCATAACTGTGCGGTGCTGGGATTATTTGCTCTGGAAAACATTACCATGGCAGAAATGTTCGGCTGTAAAAACCGCTTTACCCGGATGGCCATTTCTAAAGAAATTGGTGGTCTTATCGCTTCCGGTTTTGGTCCTATCCTGGCGGGTATTTTCTGCACCATGACGGAATCCTGGTATCCGATCGCCATTATGATCATGGCATATTCAGTGATTGGTTTAATCTCTGCGCTGAAAATGCCAGAAGTGAAAGACCGTGATTTAAGTGCACTGGAAGATGCCGCGGAAGATCAACCGCGTGTTGTAACAGCTGCGCAACCTTCAAGAAGTCTGTAAATCCTCCATCCCTTCTCTTACCGGAGAGGGGATTTTTTATTCATATAACAAAACATGCAGCTTGCCATATTTAAATTTAAGGAATTGTTATGGGAAATAATTTGTTATCAGCAAAAGCGACGCTCCCTGTTTATGATCGTAATAACCTGGCCCCAAGAATTGTTCATTTAGGCTTTGGTGCATTTCACCGTGCGCATCAGGGCGTGTATGCCGATATTCTTGCTACGGAACATTTCAGTGACTGGGGATATTATGAGGTCAATTTAATCGGCGGCGAACAGCAAATTGCCGATTTACAACAGCAAGATAATCTTTATACCGTTGCGGAAATGTCGGCCGATGCGTGGACGGCTCGCGTCGTTGGCGTCGTTAAAAAAGCCTTGCACATACAAATAGATGGCTTAGAAACCGTGCTGGCTGCGATGTGTGAACCGCAAATCGCGATTGTCTCTCTGACAATCACCGAAAAAGGGTATTTCCACTCTCCGGCGACCGGACAGTTAATGCTCGATCACCCGATGGTCGTTGCCGACGTGCAAAATCCCCACCAGCCGAAAACTGCAACAGGGGTGATTGTTGAGGCGCTGGCTCGCCGTAAAGCGGCAGGACTTCCCGCATTTACCGTCATGTCATGTGACAACATGCCAGAAAACGGTCATGTTATGCGTGACGTTGTCACTTCCTACGCGCAAGCTGTTGATGTAAAACTGGCACAATGGATCGAAGAAAACGTGACTTTCCCATCAACAATGGTGGACCGTATTGTGCCCGCAGTGACGGAGGATACGCTGGCGAAAATCGAACAACTTACCGGTGTGCGCGATCCTGCTGGCGTTGCCTGTGAACCTTTCCGCCAGTGGGTAATAGAAGATAACTTTGTTGCCGGACGTCCGGAATGGGAAAAAGCGGGAGCCGAACTGGTTAGTGATGTGCTGCCTTATGAAGAGATGAAGTTGCGCATGCTCAACGGCAGTCATTCATTCCTGGCGTATCTGGGGTATCTTGCCGGATATCAGCACATTAATGACTGCATGGAAGATGAACATTATCATCATGCAGCGTATGCCTTGATGTTGCAGGAACAAGCGCCCACGCTGAAAGTGCAGGGCGTTGATTTGCAAGATTACGCTAACCGATTAATTGAACGCTATAGCAACCCGGCGCTACGTCATCGAACCTGGCAGATTGCGATGGATGGCAGCCAGAAATTGCCACAGCGGATGTTGGATTCTGTTCGCTGGCATCTGGCGCATGACAGCAAGTTCGATCTGCTGGCGCTGGGCGTCGCGGGTTGGATGCGTTATGTCGGTGGTGTTGATGAACAGGGAAATCAGATAGAAATCAGTGACCCACTGTTACCTGTTATTCAGAAGGCAGTACAAAGTAGTGCTGAAGGGAAAGCGCGCGTCCAGTCATTGCTGGCGATTAAGGCGATCTTTGGTGATGATTTACCGGGCAATAGCTTGTTTACTGCAAAAGTGACGGAAGCGTACTTGTCTTTATTAGCGCATGGCGCAAAAGCGACCGTGGCGAAATATTCCGTGAAGTAAAAAAAGCAATGCCGCCATCGGCGGCATTCACACGCTTAGTTCATGCCGAGACGAATCAGGTCCAGAGGTGCCAGTTTCTCTTCACAACCTTCAACAACTACGGTTTTTCCGCGGCGGATTTGCTCAGCGGTCAGACCTTCAGTATCAATCGACAGGATCTTGCCAGTGTGACCGGTGCCGCTAACCATAACACGGCTGCCAGTGGTGATTGCGTTACGGTTACGATCGTAGGTCGTCATAGGTGTTTTCTCCTTTCTGATTTACAGT
Source organism: Escherichia sp. KS167_9B (assembly GCF_030295215.1). Lineage (NCBI taxonomy): Bacteria > Pseudomonadati > Pseudomonadota > Gammaproteobacteria > Enterobacterales > Enterobacteriaceae > Escherichia > Escherichia sp. KS167_9B. Next base: position 1,964,828 of record NZ_AP025754.1, on the reverse strand, counting down.
CGAAGCCCACGTAACGGGCGCAATATAAATACTCCTGTCGAGTGAAATATTTTTTGTTTTTGATCAAGCTCACATCTTTTTTGATGCATGCATGAGCCATATGACGGAGGGAAAAACTCTCACCCCGGATGGGATGAGAGGAAATGAATTACTCTTCGCTAAACCAGTCGCTGTTTTCCTGGCGGATCTGGCGCACGGATTCGCTGATTTCCTGCAAATGTTGCGTCATTGCACGTTCTACCGCATCGCCATCACGTTTTTGCAGGGCAGAGAAAATATCAAGATGCTGGCGTAACAGCATTTCTGGTGGAGAAACGTGGTCGAAACTCATATAGCGCACGCGATCAACGGTCGCTTTCAGGTTCTCAATGGTATCCCACGCCAGTTGACAGTCGGCAATCTGCGTCAGGAGTTGATGGAAGTTGTCATCAAGTTCAAAAAAATCATCCAGTTGCTTGCGCTCAATGGCAATGCGTTGCTGGTGAAGATTTTGTTCCAGTTGGTAGCACTGGCTTTCGGTAATCATGCTCGCCGCCCGACGCGCCACCGCGCACTCAATGGCCTGACGGATAAAACTGCCGTTGCGCACCTGGGCCATGGAAATTTTGTTGACGTAGCTGCCACGCTGCGGACGAATTTGAATCAGGCCGTTTTCCGCCAGTTTAATAAAGGCTTCACGAACCGGCTGGCGTGACACATTGAAACGAACAGAAACTTCTTTTTCCGACAACGGTGTGCCTGGTGCAATCAGGCAATGGACAATGTCGCGGCGAAGAATACGATAAATCTGCTGATTGACAGGCTGTGTGGGATTAAGTTGCGTTTCGACGGTCATTCGTTCTTGCTTGTGAGTGAGTTAACTGCATGAGTCTACCACTTTTTTGTGACAAGCAATAACCCGGCAGTTACGCCGGGTATAAAAATTACTGACGGTGGACATTCAGTCCGGCATAGCTTTGGGTAACCGGCATCATTTCCAGGGTATTGATATTGACGTGAGCAGGCAGCGTTGACACCCACCAGACGGCTTCGCTGACATCTTCTGGCGTCAATGCAACTGTGTTTTGATAGGTTTTTTCCGCTTTACCGTCATCACCTTTAAAGCGGACATTGGAAAACTCGGTGCCACCCACCAGTCCCGGTTCGATGTCTGTGACACGTACTGCCGTACCGTGCAGATCTGTGCGTAGATTAAGGCTGAACTGACGAACAAACGCTTTCGTCGCACCATAAACGTTACCACCAGCATACGGCCAGCTGCCTGCCGTGGAGCCAATGTTAATGATATGACCATGATTACGTTCAACCATACCCGGTAAGACGGCCCGCGTCATATATACCAGGCCTTTGTTGTTGGTATCAATCATCGTTTCCCAGTCTTCAACGCTGGCTTTATGCGCAGGCTCCATGCCCAGCGCCAGACCGGCATTGTTTACCAGGATATCAATATTGCACCACTCGGCAGGAAGCGATGCCAGCATCTCTTCAATAGCGGCGCGATTACGAACGTCCAGTTGGGCGATATACAGATTATCACCCAGTTCGTCTTTTAACTCCTGCAACCGCTCCTGGCGACGGCCAGTGGCGATAACTTTATGCCCTTGTTGAATAAAACGACGAGTAATGCATTCACCAAAACCTGCCGTTGCTCCAGTTACTAAAACGATCATCTCACTGTTCCTCAACGCTTTTGTGTGTCAATAACATAGCACGTGATGCTTAAGAGCGGGTAATACTGGTTTGCAAGATTGCACTCCGTTATCAGTAAGCCTACGCTATGGAACACCTCGCGTTCAGGAGAAGAAAATGACAACAATGAATCCTTTCCTTGTGCAAAGCACACTGCCGTATCTGGCTCCCCATTTTGATCAAATTGCCAATCATCACTATCGACCGGCATTTGATGAGGGAATGCAGCAAAAGCGGGCCGAAATTGCCGCCATTGAGCTCAACCCGCAAACACCTGATTTCAACAATACTATTCTGGCACTGGAGCAGAGTGGGGAACTGCTGACCCGCGTCACCAGCGTTTTTTTTGCGATGACTGCGGCGCATACCAATGATGAATTACAGCGTCTTGATGAGCAGTTTTCCGCTGAACTGGCAGAACTGGCTAATGATATCTATCTGAACGGTGAATTATTCGCGCGAGTAGATGCTGTCTGGCAGCGCCGTGAATCCGAGGGGCTTGATAGTGAATCCATTCGCCTGGTGGAGGTTATTCATCAACGTTTTGTCCTTGCCGGAGCCAAACTTGCACAAGCTGATAAAGCAAAATTAAAAGTTCTTAATACAGAAGCTGCGACCCTGACCAGCCAGTTTAACCAGCGGTTACTTGCGGCAAATAAATCCGGCGGTCTGGTTCTGGACGATATTGCGCAACTGGCTGGGATGAGCGAGCAGGAGATTGCGCTGGCGGCAGAGGCGGCTCGCGAGAAAGGTCTGGATAACAAATGGCTTATTCCGCTGCTGAATACCACCCAGCAACCGGCGCTTGCTGAACTGCGCGATCGCGCGACGCGTGAAAAACTATTCACTGCGGGCTGGACTCGGGCAGAAAAAAATGACGCTAACGATACCCGTGCCATTATTCAACGGCTGGTGGAGATCCGCGCGCAGCAGGCAAAACTGCTTGGTTTCCCTCATTATGCTGCATGGAAAATCGCCGATCAGATGGCAAAAACGCCTGAAGCAGCACTCAACTTTATGCGGGAAATTGTCCCGGCCGCGCGTAAGCGAGCAGACGATGAACTTGCGTCTATTCAGACGGTTATTGAAAAGCAGCAAGGCGGATTTATCGCCCAGCCTTGGGACTGGGCATTTTATGCCGAACAGGTACGGCGAGAGAAATTTGATCTTGATGAGGCGCAGCTCAAGCCATATTTTGAATTAAACACAGTATTGAATGAAGGTGTATTCTGGACCGCGAATCAGCTCTTCGGTATTAAGTTTGTCGAACGTTTTGATATTCCTGTCTACCATCCTGACGTTCGTGTGTGGGAAATTTTTGATCATAATGGCGTGGGGCTGGCGTTATTTTACGGTGATTTCTTCGCCCGTGATTCAAAAAGCGGCGGTGCATGGATGGGCAATTTTGTTGAGCAATCAACGCTGAATGAAACGCATCCGGTAATTTATAACGTCTGCAATTATCAGAAACCCGCTGCCGGTGAACCTGCGTTGTTACTCTGGGATGATGTGATAACCTTATTCCATGAATTTGGTCATACGCTGCACGGCCTTTTTGCCCGCCAGCGTTATACCACGCTTTCCGGTACCAACACGCCGCGTGATTTTGTCGAATTTCCATCGCAAATCAACGAACACTGGGCAACGTATCCGCAGGTATTCGCTCGCTACGCCCGGCATTATCAGAGCGGGGCAGCAATGCCTGACGAACTGCAACAGAAAATGCGTAAAGCCAGCCTGTTCAACAAAGGGTATGAGATGAGCGAACTGCTTAGCGCCGCACTTCTCGATATGCGCTGGCATTGCCTGGAAGAAAACGAAGCAATACAGGATGTCGATGATTTCGAATTGCGGGCGCTGGTGGCGGAAAATATGGATCTTCCTGCTATACCGCCACGCTATCGCAGCAGTTATTTCGCCCATATTTTTGGTGGCGGATATGCCGCAGGTTATTACGCTTATCTGTGGACGCAAATGTTGGCCGATGATGGTTACCAGTGGTTTGTTGAGCAGGGCGGATTAACGCGTGAAAATGGGAGGCGTTTTCGCGAGGCGATCCTTTCCAGAGGTAACAGCGAAGATCTGGAACGCCTGTATCGACAATGGCGCGGTAAGGCTCCTCAGATTATGCCGATGCTGCAACATCGTGGCTTGAACGTATAAACACAACCAATGGCTGTCCTGGAGATATCGCCAGGCCAGCCTGGTTATAGCAGTAATTGCAGCAGCTGGGCGAGGGCAAACCTCACCGCTAAAGCTAATACCGTTTCGCAGTCGCCAGCAAAATGCATAACCGCAGTGTAGTTCTGGCCTTTAATATGCCACGCGAACCAGACGGTACCCGCTGGCGTACCATCTTCACCGCCCTCCGGTCCGCCGTAGCCGGTAATGGCAATACTGACATCAGCATCCGCACGCTCTATGGCACCGGTTGCCATTTCTGCTGCCACTTTCTCACTCACCGCAGAATATCGTTCAAGAGATTGCTGGCTTACGCTGAGGATTTTCATCTTTGCCTGATCGGTGAAAGTAACAAAGCCTGCACCGTAAAATTTGGGTGTATCTTCAGCTGCACACAGGGCGCTAGCCAACTTACCGCCGGTGCATGATTCGGCGGTAGTTAAGCGTAATTGATCCGCGATAAGTCTTTGACTCAACGCGGATGTCAGGTTTTCAATAGTGTCGGTATCTGCGAGTTGTACAATTTTATCTTTATTAATGTTCACTGTTTTTTGTCCACGCTATTATATGTAAAGGTGATTTGCTTTTTCTGTATGCTCGTCCAATATAATAATTTTCAAACATATAAATCCGATTATTCTGAAAATATGTTTAAGACTCTTCAATCTTCTTAACTTTAGTGAGTTAAATTCTCTGAATATTTGACAGCTAGTTGGCTGATTTTAAATGCCTTATAACAATTGGCAGTATTCTTATTTGGCAATTATAAAAATAGCAACCAGACTTAATAAGTCAAACCAAACGCAATTAAGGAGTTAGTATGAAATTTCAGGCCATTGTATTAGCAAGTTTTCTTGTCATGCCTTATGCGTTGGCAGATGACCAGGGCGGTTTAAAACAGGATGCAGCGCCACCACCGCCTCATGCAATAGAAGATGGCTATCGCGGAACCGATGATGCAAAAAAAATGACCGTTGATTTCGCAAAAACCATGCACGATGGCGCTTCGGTTTCACTACGCGGTAATTTGATTTCTCACAAAGGAGAGGACCGTTACGTTTTTCGCGATAAGAGCGGTGAAATTAATGTTGTTATTCCTGCGGCAGTCTTTGATGGACGAGAAGTTCAGCCGGACCAGATGATCAACATTAGCGGCAGTCTGGATAAGAAAAGCGCGCCGGCCGTCGTTCGGGTCACTCATTTGCAGAAATAAAAATAAATTAGCCTGATGGCCTGAACTACTGGGCCATTAGGGTATTGGGTTATGCTATTTGTCATCCTTTTAATTGCGATAATGCAGAGTTAATTTATAGAATTAAACACTTTTTTATCTGCTGATTTTGTTTTAAATCACAATGTTATCTCAGAGATGGCTCATAACTTCGGATTTCTATGAAAATATTGACGTAATTTTGCTTTTCTCTCGTTAGAATAGCGCGCACAAGGAACTGTGAAAAAGGAGTGGCAATGATCAAGAAGACAACGGAAATTGATGCCATCTTGTTAAATCTCAATAAGGCTATCGATGCCCACTACCAGTGGCTGGTAAGTATGTTTCACAGCGTGGTCGCGAGAGATGCCAGTAAGCCAGAAATAACGGATAACCATTCTTATGGACTGTGCCAGTTTGGTCGGTGGATTGATCATCTGGGGCCACTCGATAACGATGAATTACCTTACGTTCGGCTAATGGATTCTGCCCATCAACATATGCATAACTGTGGTCGGGAATTAATGCTGGCTATTGTTGAAAATCACTGGCAGGACGCGCATTTCGACGCCTTTCAGGAAGGGTTGCTTTCTTTTACTGCGGCATTAACCGATTACAAAATTTATTTGCTGACGATCCGTAGCAATATGGATGTTTTGACGGGTTTGCCGGGTCGTCGGGTTCTTGATGAATCCTTTGATCATCAGTTACGCAACGCTGAACCTCTGAATCTTTATTTAATGTTGTTGGATATTGACCGATTTAAATTGGTTAATGATACCTACGGGCATTTAATCGGCGATGTAGTATTACGCACCCTGGCAACTTACTTAGCCAGTTGGACGCGCGATTACGAAACGGTTTATCGCTACGGTGGCGAAGAATTTATCATTATTGTGAAAGCGGCTAATGATGAAGAAGCATGTCGTGCAGGTGTCAGAATTTGCCAGTTAGTCGATAACCATGCCATCACACATTCTGAAGGGCATATCAACATTACCGTGACTGCTGGTGTGAGTCGTGCATTTCCTGAAGAGCCTCTGGATGTGGTCATTGGAAAAGCGGACCGGGCAATGTATGAGGGTAAGCAAACCGGAAGAAATCGCTGTATGTTTATTGACGAACAAAACGTGATTAACCGAGTTTAAGCTCCGTTTAACATTCATTGAGAAAACTGATGCTACTGTGTCAACGATCCGTTATCAGTGCAGGAAAATGCCTGTTAGCGTAAAAGCAAAACACAAATCTATCCATGCAAGCATTCACCGCCGGTTTACTGGCGGTTTTTTTTCGCCGTCATAAAAATCAGGCCCCTTGTACACAGTTGTAACAAGGGGCCGGTTAGGTGAGGGATTATCTCCGTTCATTAGTCATCCCATTTGTGGCTGAAATACGCGGCCAGAAAACCAGAAAATAAAATTATTCCCAGTACGGCCATAAAAACATTCATATTACCCAGCATTATTTGCCTCCGTTTATGGTGTGGTGTGTTTCCTCGCTTACCTTAATTTTCATCTCAATGAGAAAGATATTAGCAGAGGTAACCTAAACGAAGGCTGAATTAAATTTTTATTGTGTTCGACTTAAATCAACAAAGCGCGGGCTGCCCCCACGGTCTTGCACGAATCCCTTTTAACATCAGCACCCACGCAGCAATGATCACCAACGCTAAGATGATAAACAGCGAGGAAGGCGGCAGGCTGGTTAGCACTACGCCACTCACTAATGGGTTAATCGCCGCACCAAGCCAGCCTAAAGACTGAGCGGAAAAATAGCTGGCTTTCATTCCTGCCGGCGCAATATGGTCAATCAACATATACTCGCCCGGCGCATAAATGATTTCACCGACAGTAAATACCGCAGCTGACATACCCCACAATAGCAGGCTGATGCCGGAAAAAATAAAACCGACCAGCCCAATGACGAAACAGAGGGTGCCTGCTGTCATCAGCGCGCGGATGTTAGCCGGGTTAAGGCGGCGGCCCACGGAATATTGCAACGTAACCACCATGGCAGCATTCACCGGAAGAACAACCGCGACCACCTTTTCGGCAAAATCCCCATCAGCAATCACCATCACATATTGTGAAATGCATGAAGCAAATGCGCCGCTAACAAAAGAAGCCAGAAAACCAGAGCAGGTAAACCACAACAGTGCTTTATCTTGTAATAAAACTTTCGGCGACCAGACACTGCCTGTTTCCGTGGCGATGATTTTCTCGCTGCGCTTTACCCAAATTTGAATGAAAAGCATGGGAAACGCGGAACAGATAGCTGCCAGCCAAAAGGGCAGATTGATGCTCTGCATCACCAACAGCGTGCCGAGCGGCGGACCGATGGTCCAGCCAATGTTGAGCATGGTGTAGTTGATTGAGAAGATTTTCGTTTTGCTGGTGGACGAAAGATTGTCGGCAAACCAGGCTTTCAACACGGTAGCAAAAACGGAATAGGCGCAGTTAATAAGGGCAAAAAAGAGCACCACCAGCGTCACGTTATTCACTAAAGGAATGGCAATAAAACCGCTAGCGAAGGCGGTAATTGCCAGTAACATATAGCGTTTCTTGTCGAACTTATCCGCCAGGATACCAAAACCGAGGCTAAAAACGACGCCAATAGTGAGCGCAATTGTCATCGCATAACCGATTAGATCGACACTCAGGCTGTACTGGCGACTCAAGTAAATGGTCATAAATGGCAGCGTAGCGCCGCGTCCGATGGTTAATAACAACGACGAGGCAAGAAGGGCGCTGGTAGAGCGTCGTAGGGATAAGTTCATTTGTCTGTCCGGCAGTGCGTTTCGTTATGTTTTGTTTTAGAGATGTAAAGAAATAGCATGGCAAAAATCCGAAGTATAGCGACTTATTTGCGCATTAATGCCGTCGTAACCGGCGACTAACGAATCAACTGTTAAAGAAAAGTAAATTCAGCTAAGTTGATTGCTTACAAAAGATGAAATTCAGAGGCGGTAGAATGTCGCGAAAAGATGGGGTGTTGGCGCTACTGGTAGTGGTCGTATGGGGGCTAAATTTTGTTGTCATCAAAGTGGGGCTTCATAACATGCCACCGCTGATGCTGGCCGGTTTGCGCTTTATGCTGGTCGCTTTTCCGGCCATCTTTTTTGTCGCACGACCGAAAGTACCACTGAATTTGCTGCTGGGGTATGGATTAACCATCAGTTTTGCGCAGTTTGCCTTTCTGTTCTGTGCCATAAATTTTGGTATGCCTGCTGGGCTGGCCTCACTGGTATTACAGGCTCAGGCGTTTTTTACTATTGTGCTCGGTGCGTTTACTTTTGGCGAACGGCTGCACGGTAAGCAACTGGCGGGGATCGCGTTAGCGATTTTTGGCGTACTGGTGTTAATCGAAGATAGTTTTAACGGTCAGCATGTGGCGATGCTCGGCTTTATGTTGACCCTGGCGGCAGCATTTAGTTGGGCGTGCGGCAATATCTTCAATAAAAAAATAATGTCACACTCAACGCGTCCGGCAGTGATGTCGCTGGTCATCTGGAGCGCATTAATCCCGATCATTCCTTTCTTTGTTGCCTCGCTGATTCTCGATGGTTCCGCAACCATGATTCACAGCCTGGTCACTATCGATATGACCACCATCTTGTCTCTGATGTATCTGGCGTTTGTGGCGACAATTGTTGGTTATGGGATCTGGGGGACGTTACTGGGACGCTATGAAACCTGGCGGGTTGCACCGTTATCGTTACTGGTGCCCGTAGTAGGACTGGCAAGTGCAGCACTATTATTGGATGAACGCTTAACGGGTCTGCAATTCTTTGGTGCGGTGCTCATTATGACCGGGCTATATATCAATGTGTTTGGTATGCGGTGGCGTAAAGCCGTGAAAGTGAGAGGCTAAAAGGCCCCGAGATGTCGGGGCCAGAATAAATTACATAGCGTGTTGATTATAATAGGGCACGCCGAGCGCATCCGACTTATCACTGCCAGTACCCATGTGATTTAAATCAAACGGTGGTTGTTCCTGCGATGGGGGAACAACCACCACATTGCCACAGGAAGTAACAACCGGCTGCGTGGTTTGTTCCGCAAAGCTCTGCGCAGAGAAGAGAATAAGCGCAGTTACCATTGCGGATAAAAGTGGTTTCATGATTGCCTCAGTGACGTTGTCACGTTATCAACTAGCTGTTGTAATGATTTAATGGATGTAAAAAGCGCGATTCGCCCTGCATATTGGTCATCCGGTATTTATGTGGCGGAACATCAAAGTAATTTTTGAAGGTTCGGGTCAGAGTTTGTTGCGACTCGAAGCCATATCGTTCTGCCAGATAGAGTATCGGCTCGTTACTTTCCTTCAGCTTTTGCGCGATTTCCGTCATCTTACGGCTGCGGATGTATTGGCCTAATGAATGACCGGTTTCTTTTTTAAACATCCGTTGCAGGTGCCATTTGGAGTAACCCGAACGCTCTGACACTTTCTCCAGTGACAGTGGCGATTCCAGGTTATCCTCGATCCAGTCCAAAATGCTATGAATGGTAATAGCGTCAGTATTGCGTCTGGACATCGTCATACCTCTTTTTTGTTTACGGCAGGACTTTCTTAAGCAAATGCTCAAGTGTTGCCACTTCGTCCGCCGTCAGGTTTTTTGTTAATTCTTGATGCAGGTCCTGGCCAACTAATTGATGGCATTGTTCACATATTGCCGCGCCGCTGGTGGTAAGTTTTACCAGTACGCCGCGCTTATCATTCGGGTTCGGCAACCTTTCCACCCAGCCTTTACAAACCAGGCGATCCAGCATACGGGTCAGCGCTCCCAGGTCGACCGACAACACTTTTTTCAGTTCAACCGGAGTAATACACGACGCGCAGCGGATAGAGCAGAGCACCTTAAACTGTGCCGCGGTAATATCCAGCGGAGACAGATACTCGTTAAGCAGGCGATCTTTCTTCTGATTAACCATATGGATTAAGCGACCCAATGGAATAATTTCATTGAACAGATCGCTGGTACTTTTCACATTAGTTGCCCTGGCAAGTAATTAGTTGCAGGGGATAATATTGCCCAGGCAAGTATAAGTCAAATGAATGAATTGACCGATGCCACGTTTTGCTAAATCGGTTCAAGTTTTGGTCAATGCGATTCAAGGCTAGCTAAAGAGTGACACTTTATCGTTGTTTACCCCTTATACTTTTCGCTGATAACCCAGATACACAGGATAACAACCACTAATGTTAGATTTGTTTAAAGCAATAGGCCTGGGGCTGGTGGTGTTACTGCCGTTAGCTAACCCATTAACAACTGTCGCGTTATTTCTTGGTCTGGCAGGCAACATGAACAGTGCCGAACGTAATCGTCAGTCGTTGATGGCCTCGGTGTACGTCTTTGCCATCATGATGGTGGCGTATTACGCCGGGCAACTGGTGATGGATACATTTGGCATTTCGATTCCCGGTCTGCGAATTGCAGGCGGCTTAATCGTCGCGTTTATCGGTTTTCGGATGCTCTTTCCGCAACAGAAAGCGATTGATTCACCGGAAGCGAAAAGCAAGTCGGAAGAGCTGGAAGATGAACCCAGCGCCAATATTGCCTTTGTACCTCTGGCAATGCCTAGTACCGCCGGTCCGGGAACCATTGCGATGATTATTAGCTCGGCGTCCACTGTGCGTCAGAGTTCAACCTTCGCTGATTGGGTACTGATGGCTGCGCCGCCGCTGATCTTTTTCCTGGTGGCGGTTATTTTGTGGGGAAGCCTACGCAGCTCTGGCGCAATTATGCGGCTGGTGGGCAAGGGGGGAATTGAAGCGATCTCCCGTCTGATGGGATTCCTGCTGGTATGTATGGGTGTGCAGTTTATTATTAACGGCATCCTGGAAATCATTAAAACGTATCATTAAAAAAGGCCCGAATGGGCCTTTCAACTATTGCGTCTGTTCTTCGAGTGTCACTGGCCAGCGGCGAAAAATGATGATTGACCATATTAACGCGGCAAAAGCAGGCACCGCGCCCACATAACCAATCATCGACATTGACCAGTGCAGACTGACCTGATTACCTACCAACGCGCCAGCGCCGATTCCAATATTAAATATTCCCGAGAATAGCGCCATCGCGACGTCGGTGGCATCTGGTGCCAGCGCCAGCACTTTAACCTGCATACCAAGCCCGATGATCATCATCGCGATCCCCCAGAAAATACTCAGCACCCCGAGGTGTATTTCACTGTTCGCCGCAGGTAGCAGCAGTGCGAGGCACACCAGCAACAACGCAATCGCCGTACTCACCAACGCAGACGCATACTGATTACCCAGTTTACCGAAAATCACGCTGCCAATAATGCCCGCACCACCGAGTAATAACAGTAATGCCGTGGCAAAGTTGGCGCTGAATCCCGCAATGTTTTGCACAAAAGGCTCGATATAGCTGTATGCCGTGTAATGGGCGGTGACAACCACCACAGTTAACAAATAAATGCTCATCAATGCCGGGCGGCGGAACAATAGCGGAAGGCTTTTCAACGACCCTGAATGCTCGCTGGGGAGTAAGGGAAGTAACTTAATCAGGCACAGAAGGGTGATAAATGCCCCGATACCGATCGCGAAGAAGGTCATACGCCAACCGAAATACTGCCCCACAATGCGCCCGAGAGGTAAACCTAATACCATCGCCAGAGCTGTACCGGTGGCAATTAAACTCAATGCCTGTGCTCGCTTTCCGGCCGGAGCCATACGGATCGCCAGAGACGCCGTAATCGACCAGAAAATCGCATGTGCAAAAGCTACACCAATGCGACTGATCACCAGAACGGTAAAGCTCCACGACAAAAAAGACAGTACATGGCTGGCAATAAACACCACAAACAGGCAGATCAGTAATTTGCGGCGTTCAACCTGGCTTGTCATTAGCATAAAAGGCAATGACATTAGCGCCACTACCCATGCATAAATGGTTAACATGATACCGACTTGAGCGGTTTGCATATGGAAACTTTGTGCGATGTCAGAAAGCAGGCCAACAGGGACAAATTCGGTAGTATTGAAGATGAAAGCGGCGACTGCCAGCGTAACGACCCGTAGCCACGCCACTTTGCGGGAAACAGTGTTTGTTGTCATAACAGATTATCGGGTGAGTTGCGAAAAGTAATGAAATGATCTTAAAACGGTTAATGATGTGAATACAATGCATTTGTGATCTGGATCGCATTTCCATCTCTCTGACGGTTGTTCTGTCACGCGTCAGAGAGTTGTTAACATCACATTTTAATGACGATCAGGAAGGTCTGGCGTTTTGGTGGCTGATGGTAAAGGTGGCCTCACAGGGGAACGAGGCCTGTTGTCCAGTAGTTCTTCGTTACTAATTTTGGGCGGAATTTCATTTTTTACAAAAAGTTTTAAAATCTTGCGTGCCATACGATGGATACTTTTATCTTCACTTAATAATGCCGGTATCAACACATCATTCAGGTCATTTTCATTAGGTTTCATAAAAATTTGAAAGTGCAATAACATATTTGTAAAAAATAAGAATAGACTCTGAAAGTGAGGTATTTCTTTGTTTGATAAAAGCGATAAAAAGCAGATACAAACTTCAGGTAGTACTTGTTTGTTAGAACCTAATGAATCCATGAGGTTTTGTAATAACTCCTCTTTTAATGGGTTATCCTTTATGTCGTAGATGGCGGTGATTAAGTTTGGGTTTTTATTCGCGAACCACCTGTGGACCTGCGGCTTATTCCATAGTCGTGGGAGTATGACAAAATTACCACGAGAGATAAAGTTCAGTACGAATAAATCAAACTGACGTAAGTAATCTGCAGCGGTATGATGCTCAGGAGGAAGAGGTTCAATATGTGGAGTATGAGACCTTTTGATGGGGACGCCGGGGCTGATCATTGGAAATTGTTCAATAAAGTCATTAAGAAACAGAAAGAGCACACGCTCGACGCCGGTCTGAAAGGCCCGACCCATAGTGACAGGCTTTGGGTCGGGAGCACAATAAATATTAATTTCCCCATCGTGGCGAAAATTATCTAAATAAATAGGGCTTAAATTTATTACTACCTGAAATTCAATGTTTTCTTTATGTCTTCCATTCTTAACAGGATAAGTGAGTTTAAATTGAACCTTTTCATTGTATAGCGTGTCGTTATCTCGGAAAGTTGTCCTCTGTATATAAGATAGGTTATCAAGATTATTGAATATCTTTTTGGTGTTTGAATTGATGTTTAAAGACGTACGCCACTCCTCATCACATATTATAATGCTGAGCGCATCAATAAAATCCTTCAAAACTTCTTTTACCTGAGGTGCAATATTGCGAACGGGAAAATCATCAGGAAGTGAGATGAAATTGCTGATGCTTACTGGCGTAACCATATTTGCCCCATATAGTCATAAGTCATCGGAACATCACTATATAGAGCATATGAGCTGCAAGAACTATCAAAAATAGCTCATTGGGAAGACTGTTTTGCTGAGTCAGGCACATCGAGCAGTTGAATAAACGCTTCAAGAGGACGCGTTTTCGCACCGCGACGCCAGACCAGCCAGGTTGTTAACCAACGCCATTGCTCAGCCAACGGCCACGCTTCAACCTGGTGATGCCCCGGCATACTTTCCAGCATTGAGCGTGGGATAAGTGCAATGCCCGCACCTGCAACCACACAGGCTAACATACCGTGATACGACTCCATCTCATGGATGGTCCCCGGCGCTGCACCGTCGGCATGAAACCAGCTTTCAAAGTGGCGACGATATGAACAATTGGCACGGAATGCATAAATGTTACAGCCATTAACCTGACTGGCGCGGGTTACTGGTGCATGTCCTTGCGGCGTGACAATCATCAACTCCTCGCGGTAGACCGGTATTCCATCAATAGCAGTATGGTTAATGGGCCCATCAATAAATGCCGCATTCAGTTTTCCCTCCAGCACACCTTCCAGCATGGTGCCGGAAGGACCGGTGGAAAGTGAAAACTGAATTTTGGGATAACGACGGTTATATTCCGCCAGCGTGGCCGGAATGCGCACTGCAGCGGTGCTTTCCAGCGAACCAAGAGAAAATAAACCTTGCGGCTCATCGCCAGCGACAACACTCCGCGCTTCATCCACTAACGCGAGAATTTGTTGGCTATAGCGTAAAAAGTTATGCCCGGCAGGCGAGAGACGTAAACGCTGATTCTCGCGAATAAACAGATCAACCCCCAGTTCTGTTTCCAGCTGGCGTAGACGGGTAGTGAGATTCGACGGGACGCGATGCACTTTTGCTGCAGCCTGGGTAATGCTGCCAGCTTCGGCAACCGCGTTGAACATCTCCAGTTGGGTCAGATCCATGGCATTCTCAATTCGTGAATAAGTGGCTTAATATTATTCATTTTCAAGCAAGAGTAAATCTGCGTATCTTTTTACCATAACCCATAAAGGAGATACCCCGATGACCATTACTCCGGCAACCCATGCAATTTCGATAAATCCTGCCACTGGTGAACAACTTTCTGTGCTGCCGTGGGCTGGCGCTGACGATATAGAAAACGCACTTCAGCTGGCGGCAGCAGGCTTTCGCGACTGGCGCGAGACAAATATAGATTATCGTGCTGAAAAACTGCGTGATATCGGTAAGGCTCTGCGCGCCCGTAGCGAAGAAATGGCTCAAATGATCACCCGTGAAATGGGCAAACCGATCAACCAGGCGCGTGCTGAAGTGGCGAAATCGGCGAATTTGTGTGACTGGTATGCAGAACATGGTCCAGCAATGCTGAAAGCAGAATCTACGCTGGTGGAAAATCAGCAGGCGGTTATTGAGTATCGACCGTTGGGGACGATTCTGGCGATTATGCCGTGGAATTTTCCGTTATGGCAGGTGATGCGTGGCGCTGTTCCCATCATTCTTGCAGGTAACGGCTACTTACTTAAACATGCGCCGAATGTGATGGGCTGTGCACAGCTCATTGCCCAGGTGTTTAAAGATGCGGGGATCCCGCAAGGCGTATATGGCTGGCTGAATGCTGACAACGACGGTGTCAGTCAGATGATTAAAGACTCGCGCATTGCTGCTGTCACAGTGACCGGAAGTGTTCGTGCGGGAGCAGCTATTGGCGCACAGGCTGGAGCGGCACTGAAAAAATGTGTACTGGAACTGGGCGGTTCGGATCCGTTTATTGTGCTTAACGATGCCGATCTGGAACTTGCGGTGAAAGCGGCAGTAGCCGGACGTTATCAGAATACCGGACAGGTTTGTGCAGCGGCAAAACGCTTTATTATCGAAGAGGGAATTGCTTCGGCATTTACCGAACGTTTTGTGGCAGCTGCGGCAGCCTTGAAAATGGGCGATCCCCGTGACGAAGAGAACGCTCTCGGACCAATGGCTCGTTTTGATTTACGTGATGAGCTGCATCATCAGGTGGAGAAAACCCTGGCGCAGGGTGCGCGTTTGTTACTGGGCGGGGAAAAGATGGCTGGGGCAGGTAACTACTATCCGCCGACGATTCTGGCGAATGTTACCCCAGAAATGACTGCATTTCGGGAAGAGATGTTTGGCCCCGTTGCGGCAATCACTATTGCAAAGGATGCAGAACATGCGTTGGAACTGGCTAATGATAGCGAGTTCGGCCTTTCAGCGACCATTTTCACCACCGACGAAACACGGGCCAGACAGATGGCGGCACGTCTGGAATGCGGTGGCGTGTTTATCAATGGTTATTGTGCCAGTGATGCGCGAGTCGCCTTTGGTGGCGTGAAGAAGAGTGGCTTTGGTCGTGAACTTTCCCATTTCGGTTTACATGAGTTCTGTAATATCCAGACGGTGTGGAAAGACCGGATCTGACGCTACATATTCAGCTCTGATATACTCGCAGGTCTTTTCAGACCTGCGGTCCAGGAGTAGAAAGTGGCAGTCGCCATGGATAATGCAATTTTAGAAAACATCTTGCGGCAAGTGCAGCCGCTCATTGGTCAGGGTAAAGTCGCGGATTATATTCCGGCGCTGGCGACGGTTGATGGTTCCCGACTGGGCATAGCTATCTGTACCGTTGACGGACAGCTTTTTCAGGCCGGAGACGCACAAGAACGTTTTTCCATTCAGTCTATTTCCAAAGTGCTGAGTCTCGTTGTCGCCATGCGTCATTACTCCGAAGAGGAAATCTGGCAACGCGTCGGCAAAGATCCGTCTGGATCACCGTTTAATTCCCTGGTGCAACTCGAAATGGAGCAGGGTATTCCGCGTAATCCGTTTATAAATGCCGGTGCGCTGGTGGTCTGCGATATGTTGCAAGGGCGCTTAAGCGCGCCACGGCAACGTATGCTGGAAGTTGTCCGCGGCTTAAGCGGAGTGTCTGATATTTCCTACGATACGGTGGTAGCGCGTTCCGAATTTGAACACTCCGCGCGAAATGCGGCTATCGCCTGGCTGATGAAGTCGTTTGGCAATTTCCATCATGACGTGACAACCGTTCTGCAAAACTACTTTCATTACTGCGCTCTGAAAATGAGCTGTGTAGAGCTGGCCCGGACGTTTGTCTTTCTGGCTAATCAGGGGAAAGCTATTCATATTGATGAACCTGTGGTGACGCCAATGCAGGCGCGGCAAATTAACGCACTGATGGCGACCAGTGGTATGTACCAGAACGCGGGGGAGTTTGCCTGGCGGGTGGGACTACCAGCGAAATCTGGCGTCGGCGGCGGTATTGTGGCGATTGTTCCGCATGAAATGGCCATCGCTGTCTGGAGTCCGGAACTGGATGATGCAGGTAACTCGCTTGCGGGCATTGCTGTCCTTGAACAATTGACGAAACAATTAGGGCGTTCGGTTTATTAATGCAGTCTCTCGATCCACTCTTCGCGCGTTTATCCCGTTCAAAATTTCGCTCTCGCTTTCGTTTGGGTGTGAAAGAGCGTCAGTATTGTCTGGAGAAAGGCGCGCCAGTCATCGAACAACATGCGGCGGATTTTGTCTCTAAACGTCTTGCTCCGGCATTACCGGCTAACGACGGTAAGCAAACCCCCATGCGCGGGCATCCGGTGTTTATCGCTCAGCACGCCACTGCAACCTGTTGTCGCGGTTGTCTGGCTAAGTGGCATAACATTCCGCAGGGTGTTTCGTTAAGCGAGGAACAACAACGTTATATCGTGTCGGTAATCTATCACTGGTTGGTTATACAGATGAATCAGCCATGATAATTGCGGAAAACGATAAAATAGCATTCCCAGGATATCTTTATTTGCCGCCGCTGTCAGCGAACATGCTATCCTTTATGAGAATTTACTTATTACGTTGAGATAATTGCCACCCGCAATTGTATGGACAGATAATTAATGCATGTACAGCCCATTTCAACTTTCCGTTTGTTCCAGGAAGGTCATCTGCTACGTAATAGCATCGCTATTTTTGTGCTAACCACGCTGTTCTATTTTATTGGTGCAGAGTTACGGCTGGTTCACGAACTTTCTCTTTTCTGGCCGCTGAATGGCGTAATGGCGGGGGTGTTTGCCCGCTATGTCTGGCTTAATCGACTGCATTACTATGCGATCAGTTATGTGGCAATGCTGGTTTATGATGCCATAACCACCGAATGGGGGCTGGTTTCACTGGCTATCAATTTCTCCAATATGATGTTTATTGTTACCGTCGCCTTACTGGTCGCGCGGGATAAGCGTCTGGGGAAAAATAAGTACGAGCCAGTAAGTGCCTTACGGCTATTTAATTACTGTCTGATTGCCGCATTATTATGCGCTATTGTCGGGGCGATTGGTTCGGTCAGTATTGATAGTTTGGATTTCTGGCCTTTGCTTGCCGACTGGTTCAGTGAGCAATTCTCAACGGGCGTGTTGATCGTGCCTTGTATGCTGACGTTGGCAATTCCTGGAGTGCTGCCGCGCTTTAAAGCAGAACAGATGATGCCCGCTATCGCGCTTATTGTGTCGGTTGTTGCCTCGGTAGTCATTGGCGGAGCGGGGAGTCTGGCGTTCCCGCTGCCTGCATTAATCTGGTGTGCAGTGCGCTATACGCCGCAGGTAACATGTCTGTTGACCTTTGTCACCGGTGCGGTGGAAATCGTACTGGTGGCAAATTCGGTGATTGATATCTCGGTCGGTTCGCCGTTCTCCATTCCGCAAATGTTCTCCGCACGTCTCGGTATTGCCACGATGGCGATATGCCCAATTATGGTTTCTTTTAGCGTGGCAGCGATCAATTCGCTAATGAAGCAAGTTGCGCTGCGAGCCGACTTTGATTTTCTGACTCAGGTTTACTCACGGTCCGGTCTTTATGAGGCGCTGAAAAGGCCATCGCTGAAACAGACACAACATCTGACTGTCATGCTGCTTGATATCGACTATTTCAAAAGCATTAACGATAACTATGGACATGAATGTGGCGATAAAGTGTTAAGCGTGTTTGCCCAGCATATTCAAAAGATTGTCGGTGATAAGGGGCTGGTGGCGCGAATGGGCGGCGAAGAATTTGCTGTTGCAGTGCCATCGGTGAATCCTGTCGATGGTCTGCTAATGGCGGAAAAAATCCGTAAAGGCGTTGAACTGCAACCGTTCACCTGGCAACAAAAAACGCTTTATCTCACGGTAAGTATTGGCGTCGGTAGTGGTTGCGCATCGTACCGAACGCTGACCGATGACTTTAATAAATTGATGGTCGAAGCCGATACATGTCTGTATCGCTCGAAGAAAGATGGGCGCAACCGTACCAGCACTATGCGTTACGGTGAGGAAGTTGTCTGACATCTTTATTCATTCAGAGCGTTTTAAATGCAATGTGTTCTACCACTTTATGTTCCAAGAAAAGGCGTATTTCCTCGATTAAACCATGATCCGCGCCACACTTTTCTCATAAAACTGCTCATTAATCATCAGGAGTTGATCAAAACAGGGGTTCGGCGTATTAAAGTTTGCTAACCTGTCGTACCAATTCAAACAGGTTGTATGACTAATCAGAAGGGAACCCATTGTGAAAACACTAAATCGTCGCGATTTTCCCGGTGCACAGTATCCAGAACGTATCATTCAGTTTGGTGAAGGTAACTTCCTGCGCGCCTTTGTTGACTGGCAAATCGATCTCCTGAATGAGCACACCGATCTGAATTCTGGCGTGGTCGTTGTTCGTCCGATTGAAACTTCATTCCCGCCGTCATTGAGCACGCAGGATGGTCTGTACACCACCATTATCCGTGGTTTGAATGAGAAGGGGGAGGCGGTCAGCGACGCGCGTCTGATTCGCTCGGTTAATCGTGAAATCAGCGTCTACAGTGAATACGATGAATTCCTGAAACTGGCGCACAACCCGGAAATGCGCTTTGTTTTCTCTAACACCACCGAAGCGGGTATCAGCTACCATGCGGGCGATAAATTCGATGACGCGCCAGCGGTAAGTTATCCGGCAAAACTGACCCGTCTGCTGTTCGAACGTTTTAGCCATTTCAACGGAGCGCAGGATAAAGGTTGGATCATCATCCCATGTGAACTGATCGACTATAACGGCGATGCACTGCGTGAACTGGTGCTGCGCTACGCGCAAGAGTGGGCACTACCAGAAGCATTTATTCAATGGCTGGATCAGGCTAACAGCTTCTGTTCTACGCTGGTGGACCGTATCGTTACCGGTTATCCGCGTGATGAAGTGGCTAAACTGGAAGAAGAACTGGGTTATCACGATGGTTTCCTCGACACCGCTGAACACTTTTACCTGTTTGTGATTCAGGGGCCGAAATCCTTAGCGACTGAGCTGCGTCTGGACAAATATCCGCTCAACGTGCTGATTGTTGACGATATTAAACCGTATAAAGAGCGCAAAGTGGCAATCCTCAACGGTGCACACACGGCGCTGGTGCCGGTGGCGTTCCAGGCCGGGCTGGATACTGTAGGTGAAGCGATGAACGATGCTGAAATTTGTGCATTCGTTGAAAAAGCCATCTACGAAGAGATTATTCCGGTACTGGATTTGCCTCGTGATGAACTGGAATCTTTCGCCAGTGCAGTCACCGGACGTTTCCGTAATCCGTACATCAAGCATCAGCTGCTGTCTATCGCGCTTAACGGTATGACCAAGTTCCGCACCCGTATCCTGCCGCAACTGCTGGCAGGGCAGAAGGCAAACGGCACCCTTCCGGCGCGCCTTACTTTCGCATTAGCGGCATTGATTGCGTTTTATCGCGGTGAGCGTAACGGAGAAACATATCCGGTACAGGACGATGCCCACTGGCTGGAACGTTATCAGCAACTCTGGAGCCAGCATCGTGACCGTGTTATCGGCACCCAGGAACTGGTTGCTATTGTGTTGGCTGAAAAAGACCACTGGGAGCTGGACCTGACGCAAGTGCCTGGTCTGGTCCAGCTGGTTGCTAATGACCTGGATGCGATTCTCGAAAAAGGAATGCGCGAAGCTGTACGTCCGTTGTGCTAATACTCTGAACCCGGTTTCGACCGGGTTTCTTATTTCACTATATTAGTTACAACATCCTATGTGCCTTTATCATTAACAGGTGCCACATGCAGCACCTGTTAATGTTGTAAGCTTATAGGTAATTTGTAAGTAGTGTCTTGAGAATGTGATCGTAATCACGTTTAATAGGGCGACTTTTACACGCCTGAAGATAACCATGATCGTTCGTCCACAACAACACTGGCTGCGCCGTATTTTTGTCTGGCACGGTTCAGTATTATCCAAGATATCCTCACGCTTACTACTTAATTTTCTCTTTTCTACTGCCGTTATTTTCATGCTGCCCTGGTACACGCATCTGGGTATTAAATTTACCCTCGCACCATTCAGCATTCTCGGTGTCGCCATCGCCATTTTTCTTGGTTTTCGTAATAATGCCGGGTACGCCCGTTACGTTGAAGCGCGAAAACTTTGGGGGCAGTTGATGATTGCCTCACGGTCGTTACTGCGCGAGGTAAAAACGACATTGCCGGATTCGGCAAGTGTAAGGGAGTTTGCACGGCTGCAAATCGCCTTCGCCCACTGTTTACGCATGACATTACGCAAACAACCACAGGCGGAAGTGCTGGCACATTATCTCAAGACTGAAGATCTTCAGCGTGTACTGGCTTCAAACACTCCAGCTAACCGTATTTTGTTGATAATGGGGGAGTGGTTGGCGGTTCAGCGACGCAATGGACAGCTTTCAGATATCCTGTTTATTAGCCTCAACGATCGGCTTAACGATATTTCAGCGGTTCTGGCAGGCTGCGAGCGCATTGCCTACACGCCAATTCCCTTTGCCTACACCCTGATTTTGCATCGTACCGTTTATCTGTTTTGTATCATGCTGCCGTTCGCGCTGGTCGTGGACCTGCATTACATGACGCCATTTATCTCTGTGCTGATTTCCTACACTTTTATTTCGCTGGATTGTCTGGCGGAAGAGCTGGAAGATCCGTTCGGTACTGAAAACAATGATTTACCGCTGGATGCCATCTGCAACGCTATTGAAATTGACCTGTTACAGATGAACGATGAAACAGAAATTCCAGCAAAAATTCTTCCCGATCGTCATTACCAGCTGACGTAATATTTACTCCGTACGCCGGGCAACAATAAACAGACGCGGAAATGCCAGCAGTATCTGTCCGTTCTCTTGCAGTGGATACTGCTCTTCCAGCATCTGATGGTAGCGCGTAACAAAATGCTGCTGTTCGCTCTCGGTCAGATCCTGTAACCACGGACGTAATCCAGTGGCGGTCACCCAGTCAATAATCGCCTGGTGCGACGGCATCTGGTGATAGTAAGTGGTTCGCCAGATATCGACCTCGCATCCGGCTTC
The DNA here is from genome assembly GCF_030295215.1 of Escherichia sp. KS167_9B. Taxonomy (NCBI): domain Bacteria; kingdom Pseudomonadati; phylum Pseudomonadota; class Gammaproteobacteria; order Enterobacterales; family Enterobacteriaceae; genus Escherichia; species Escherichia sp. KS167_9B. Next base: position 1,943,010 of record NZ_AP025754.1, on the reverse strand, counting down.
ACTCAAAATATCGTAGTAAGCATGAACGCCAGCCAGCGGCTCACGCCCGCGATCCGGGTAGTTTTGTTCCCAGGCGACTTCGCGCATGAGCACATGGGTAGGCTCCAGCCAGTTATCCGGCATTTGTACCGCCAGCACGCCCTGCGGACTGAGTAACGAAACCAGATGAGGGAACAGTTCGTAATGGTCGGGCAGCCATTGCAGCGAGGCATTAGCAAAAATCAGATCGAGTGCCTGTTCCGGTTGCCAGTTGCGGATGTCTGCTTCCACGAACTGGCAGTCTGGCAAAGCACTGCGCGCTTCAGCAATCATCGCCGGAGACGAGTCGATGCCTGTTATCCTGGCCGCAGGCCAACGTTGATGCAGCAGGGCGGTGCTGTTACCTGGGCCACAGCCAAGATCGGCAACGTATTCGATATTCTCCAGCGGCACTCTGGCAAGCAGCTCCACCGCCGGACGCGATCGTTCAGCGGCAAAGTGCAGATATAAAGAGGGGTTCCAGTCAGACATTTATTTACTCCCGTCAGTGCGTTACCCCAATTGTAGATAAAACTGATAAATTCGCCTCACGGCATCACCCCATTGAACACACGTTTTTTACGCGGCCCGGTCATTAAAGATTCCAGTTTCTTGACACAGGTTTTGTAGTGGGGCGTGGTTTTATGGAACGCCACTGCGTCTTCATCTTTATAGGCTTCGTAGATATAAAAGCGCGAATTAACTTCCGGGTCCTGTAAGACATCGAAGCGCAAATTGCCTTCTTCCTGGACCGAGCCCAGATGATTCTGGCGAAAAACCTCGATAAACTCGTCAACCTTGTCTTCATGAACGTTAATTTCAACCAGTGTGACGTGCATGATTCTTCTCCTTAAATCCGCAGTTACTGTTTTTCACTCAGATAGAGTTCATATGCCCGATCAGCCGTTTCGTTATGGTGTACCACCGCCTGTACGGCTTTCATCATCGCCACCGGATGGTCAGACTGGAAAATATTACGCCCCATATCCACACCAGAAGCGCCCTGATCGATAGCCTGCCAGCACATTTCCAGCGCCTCGCGCTCCGGTAATTTTTTACCGCCAGCAATAACAATGGGTACCGGACATCCGGCAACAATCCGTTCAAAACCTTTATCGACATAATAAGTTTTGATAATCTGCGCCCCCATTTCAGCGGCGATTCGGGTAGCCAGCGAGAAATAACGTTGGTCGCGCACCATATCTTTGCCCACGCCAGTCACGGCCATGGTCGGCATTCCTACTTTCATTCCGGCATCGACCAGCTGAATAATATTTTTAATCGACTGATGTTCATATTCGCTGCCGATATAAACCTGCGCCGCCACCGCGCAACTGTTCAGGCGCACGGCGTCATCCATCGATAACGCCACGGCTTCATTACTTAATTCCGCCAGAATAGAGTTCGCACCAGACGCCCGCAGTACCACCGGCTTATTGGTCGCCGGGGGAACTACGCTGCGCAAAATGCCGCGCGTACACATTAATACATCGGCATGTTCAAACAGCGGGGCGATATTTATATCGATGCGTTCTAGTCCGGTAGTCGGCCCCTGAAAATAACCATGGTCAAAGGCCAGCATCACGGTTTTACCCGTTTTCGGATTAAAAATCCGCGATAAGCGTGACTGCATTCCCCAATCCAGCGCACCGCAACCTTTCAGGGTAAAAGGGATATTTTGTTGCGGTTGATCGGTGCGAAAATCTTTACCATCTTTAATATCGTCTAAATCTGCCATAACGTACTCCGGTTAAGTAATGCACATCAGAAATCGTATTTGCCGATATTCTCTTTGTTGAATATCACGCGCTCCGGTAACAGTACGATGCCATTACCATCCGCTTCGTAGTCATAGCCCTGAACGCTGTTTGGCGAGACTTCAACCTGACCTACGCCCTGAATATTCAGCTTGTCGCCCGTTTTCATTGATCCTTTTTTCAATAATGCATCCGCGACATAAACTGAAATTTTGCCTTGCTGAACCACATCCCACAGGCCAAATTCTTTCACCGTGCTGCGCTCTACATACGGACGCATCACGTTTGGCGTACTGAATCCGACAATCGCAACTTTGTCATTTTTCAGGTTTTCTGCGGCTTGTGCGGCAGCGGGCAGGGCGTTGGCGTCCGGGGCGATAATGGCGTCGAGATCGCTATAGGCTTTTAATATTCCTTCTGCGGTTTGTAACGATTTAGTGGCATCGTTATAGCCAAACTGCGTAGTGACAATTTCCCAGCCTGGATGGTCTTTGGCGATTTTCACTTTCGCCTCTTTCACCCACTGGTTTTGGTCCGTAACGGTGGGGCTTGAGTAGAAAAACGCGACTTTGGCTTTGTCTTTATTCACCTGACGCGCCGCCATATCCACCAACATACCTCCCAACTGGGCGGGCGTTCCCTGATTAATGTAGTAAGAGCGGCACTCCGGTTTGGTATCAGAGTCCCAGGTCAGCACTCTCACGCCACGTTGCATGGCGCGTTTCAGTGCCGGACACAAGCCATCAGGCGAAACCGCAGAAACGATAATGGCGTTATACCCCTGATTGACGAAGTTATTAATCAACTGTACCTGACCAGAAACACTGGGTTCTGTCGGCCCGTCGTAGGTCACATCAACGCCCAGCTCTTTACCCGCTTGTTGTGCGCCGTTGCCACCGCTGGTAAAAAATCCCACGCCAACCAGTTTGGGAATAAAAGCAATACGCTCTGCGGCCTGCACATTCATAGAGATTGCGGCAATGCCAAGAGCGCTAAGTAAGGCGATTTTCTTAAAGCGATAAAGTGTCATGAAGATATCCTTTATGGCAATGGGTTATTGGCCCGACGCGCCAGCCACTCTTTAATTTGCTGGCGATGCAGGCTAACGGAACGACCTACGACAACGACGATAAGCAGCGCACCGGAAAGGGCGCTGGACACCTGATTTGGCACTCCTGCCATTTGCAAACCTTGTTGCAAATATCCCACTAGTAAAACCGCAATGGCGGTGCCGATAATGGAACCGGAACCACCATAAATATTGGCACCGCCAAGCACCACGGCGGTGATGGCGGGCATCAGAAACGACGCACCGAGATCGGAACGTGCTGAACCAAAATACGATGCCAGCAGCACAGCGGCGACCGCAGACGCCAGCCCCGTCATGGCATAGAGCGCACATAAGGTGCGGTTAACTTTAATCGCGCTATAAAGCGCCACGCGCGGGCTTTGCCCAATCAAAAACACATTACGTCCGGCATGGGTTTTATGCAGCCAGAGCCAGAAAACGAGGAGACATATCAGAAAGATAATCAGCGGAACGGGTAGTCCCAGCACATCCAGGTTAGCGAAATCTGTAAACGCCATCGGGAATCCACCAATACCTTCGTACCCCGTCGCTCCGGCCATCCCGGAAAGCAGCAGAGCGCTTCCGGCAAACAGATACAGCGTGCCAAGCGTAATCACCAGCGGGTTAACTTTGGTATAGATAATTAATCCGGCGTTAATCAGCCCGCACAATGCGCCGAGCAGAAAGGTCAGAAGAATCGCCAGCGGCATCGGCACGCCGCTTTGAAACAGTACGCCTAATGCAATGGCGCACAAGCCGATGGTCGAGCCAAACGAAATATCGATCCCGCCACTGACAATCACCATCGTCAGCGGTAGGGCGACAATGCCAATGCAGATAAAGTCACTGGTGCTGAACAGCAACATATTGAGATCTAACATCCGCGGGTTAATTGCACCAAATGCGACAATCTCAATCACGAGCAGTGCGGCAAGAGCTAGTTCCCAACCGTAGCGAATACGCATTACGCGGCCTCCCGTTTTTTACCTGACGAAGCGGGTTTAACGGATGGCGGTGGCGTCATAAAGCGGGCATATTTTTGCCGCCGCAGATTACGTTCCAGCGCACAACGCAGGCGTCCATCAAACACCAGCACCGCCAGCAGAACCAGGCCCGCGATAAAATCATTCCACCATGCCGGAATGCGCAACAGCACCAGTACACTATCGATCTGCGTCAGGAACCATGCGCCGAGTACCGCACCGATGATCGCACCGGAACCGCCGAGCAAACTAATACCGCCCAGCACGCAGGCTGCAATCGCTTTCATCTCCAGCCCGGTACCGGTCTGGTTGGGAATAAAACCGATCTGCGAAGCAAACACAATCCCCGCCAGTGCCGCCATGCAGCCGTTCAACGAAAATGCCACAATTCGAATGGCTTCCGTACGAACGCCCAGTTGACGAGCGCCCTGCAAATTATCGCCCGTGGCATAAAAACTGCGTCCAAACGCCGTCTTCGCCAGCAGCCAGGCCATAAATGCCACCAGAATTATCGTCAACCAACCAATTGCTGAAACGCCAAACAGCAGCGGGGCGGAGAGTTGTTTCAGTTCGGCGGGTAACCCCTCAATCCATTTACCGCCAGTCCACAGCAACATGATGCCCCTGTACAATCCTAATGTACCGAGCGTGGCAACAATGGCAGGGATCTTTAGCCACGCGACCAGGACACCGTTGAAAAATCCCGCGAGCAAACCAAGCAGTAAAGTCGCGACACAAGCAACAGGTAGTGAATACCCCGCGTTCAGTAACATTCCCAACAGCACTGCGCACATTCCGGTAATCGAACCTACCGAAACATCGATATTGCGCGTGAGCATCACCAGCGTCGCGCCCATTGCCAGCAGGATCAGGATTTGCGCGCTGCTATAAACCATGGTCAGCGTTTGCATACTTAAATACTGGCGGTCGAGAAAACCGGGTAATACAAACAGCAACACCACCGCCAGCAGTGCCGTGATTTCACGGTTGTTCTGGATAAACTTCAGCATGATGCCTCCTGACGCTGACTATCGCCGAAGGCAACGCGCATAATGGTCTCGACATTAATATCGCGTCCGGTCAGTGCAGAGTGGGCAATTTCGCCCTGATGCATCACATATACGCGATCTGCCATCAGTTCGATCTCTTCCAGATCAGAGGAGATAAGCAGCACAGCCACATTTTGTGCGGCGATGCTGCGCAACAGCTGGTAGATATCATTACGGGCCGAGACATCCACGCCGCGCGTCGGCTCATCGACAATCAAAACTTGCGGCGAAGCTTCCAGACATTTGGCAATCAGGATTTTTTGCTGGTTGCCGCCGGATAAGGTCCGCGCAGCTTGTTCCGGTTGGTTAAATTTAATATTCAGCGCCCGACGATAACGTTCCAGTGTGGCGTTATCTTTCGCGGTTTTCGCCCAGAATCCACGAAGGTTATGAGTAAGGGCGCAGACATTCCAGGCCAGCGAAGCATCGAGATTCAGTCCGGATGACTGGCGATCTTCCGGCAGATAAACCAGACCGCGCAGTAAACGTTCTCCAGTGGATAATCTATTGATCTCTTTACCATTCAGCATAATGCGTCCGCCACGCAAAGTACGCAGACCATAGAGCGTCTCGGCCAGTTCTGTGCGTCCGGCCCCCACCAGCCCAGCCAGACCCAGAATTTCTCCGGCATTAAGCGTCAAGCTGACATTCATAAAACCTTCGCCGGTCAGGTTTTCCAGTGTCAGCACCGGCGTTCCGGCGGCATGTTGTGGGCGGTTGCCAGGTAACTCCAGCCATAATTTTTGGCTGGCAGAGAGCGATTTTTCCCGTAGCGCTGGCGTGATGGCCTGAATAATGTCGTCGGTAGACAGTTCGCTGGTTTTGCCGCTTAAGGCGATGGTTCCGTCGCGCATCACGCTAATTCGATCGGCAATCTGGCGAATTTCCGGCAGCTTATGCGAGATAAAAACAATACCCACGCCAGTAGCAAGCAACTCTTGCAAGCGACTAAACAAACGTTCGGTTTCGGCGGGGGTAAGCGAGGCGGTAGGTTCATCGAGGATCAGAATCCGCGAGTCGCGCATCAGCCCGCGGAGGATTTCCACCATTTGGCGATCGGCGACATCCAGCGATCCTGCCAGACTATGCAGATCAAACTGGCAGCCCAGCGCCGCCAGCAAGTTCTTCAGTTTCTGCATGGAGAGCTGTTTTTTTGCCAGCCCAAACAGAATGTTTTCTTTTATCGACAGGCTTGGGAAAAGCAGCGGTTCCTGGGGAACGAGATAAATACCCAACTGATGAGCATGAACTGGCGTTAATCTGGTGTAGTTGTTGCCCCCAATCTCCAGCGTACCGCTATCAGCAGGGGTAATACCGGCAATGATCTTCATTAACGTCGATTTACCGGCACCATTGCCGCCAAGCAGGGCGTGGACTTCCCCCTGATGCAACGTAAAATCGATGCCTTTCAGGACATTAACCCCTGAATACTGTTTATAAACCGAGCGGGCGCAAAGTAGCGGTAACGCGCGGGTATCACTCGTTAGCATGTTTCCCCCGTTCAGTTTTGCAGGTGAGTTTTGAACAAATGTATTTCTGCTTTCAATTTGTTCATAAACCTTAGGTGGACATTGCACATATTTCCGACGAATAGATCACAATTTATGCTATTTTGATTTTCACGGTTGCGTTTGTTCATGCTCGTAGAGTCAAACTGTGGTTGCTATCACAGATATAAATGCGCAAGAACTGAACAATTGCATTAAAGATTTAAATATGTTCAAAGTGAAGAATGAATTATGACAATCAACGATTCGGCAATTTCAGAACAGGGAATGTGTGAAGAAGAACAGGTCGCGCGGATCGCGTGGTTTTACTATCACGACGGGCTGACCCAGAGCGAGATCAGCGAGCGTCTCGGGCTGACTCGCTTGAAAGTGTCGCGATTACTGGAAAAAGGGCATCAGTCCGGCATTATTCGCGTGCAGATTAATTCTCGCTTTGAAGGCTGTCTGGAATATGAAACTCAATTACGTTGTCAGTTTTCGCTGCAACATGTCCGGGTGATCCCTGGGCTTGCGGATGCTGATGTCGGCGGGCGACTAGGGATAGGCGCGGCGCATATGTTGATGAGTTTACTTCAACCACAACAGATGCTGGCGATTGGTTTTGGCGAGGCAACCATGAATACGCTGCAACGCTTAAGTGGTTTTATTTCGTCGCAGCAAATTCGCCTGGTCACGCTCTCCGGTGGCGTCGGTTCTTATATGACGGGTATCGGGCAGCTTAATGCGGCGTGCAGTGTGAATATTATTCCGGCTCCGCTGCGGGCATCCTCCGCTGACATTGCCCATACGCTAAAAAATGAAAATTGCGTCAAAGATGTTCTGTTAGCCGCACAAGCTGCGGATGTGGCGATTGTCGGCATTGGGGCCGTGAGTCAACAAGACGACGCGACGATCATTCGCTCCGGTTATATCAGCCAGGGCGAACAGTTAATGATTGGTCGAAAAGGGGCGGTTGGCGACATCTTAGGCTACTTTTTTGATGCAAAAGGTGACGTTGTCACGGATATCAAAATACATAACGAACTGATTGGCTTACCTTTAAGCGCGCTGAAGACCATTCCCGTCCGGGTTGGCGTGGCAGGGGGAGAAAATAAAGCCGAAGCCATTGCCGCTGCAATTAAAGGCGGCTATATCAACGCACTGGTTACCGATCAGGACACAGCAGCGGCGATTTTACGTAGTTAAATTTGCATGACCTTATTACCGGGAATGATGGAGAACGTATAGAGGAACAGACAGAACGCATAAGCCGAGGATAATCTAATGGCTCGACTCTTTACCCCTTCAGAATCAAAGTACTACCTGATGGCGCTGGATGCAGGCACCGGAAGTATTCGGGCTGTGATATTCGACCTGGAAGGCAATCAAATAGCAGTGGGACAGGCGGAGTGGCGGCATCTGGCAGTACCGGACGTTCCTGGTTCTATGGAATTTGATCTCAACAAAAACTGGCAACTGGCATGTGAGTGTATGCGCCAGGCGCTGCACAACGCCGGCATAGCCCCGGAGTATATCGCTGCCGTTTCGGCATGTTCGATGCGCGAAGGCATTGTTTTATATAACAATGAAGGAACACCGATCTGGGCCTGCGCCAATGTGGATGCCAGAGCGGCGCGCGAAGTTAGCGAACTTAAAGAACTGCACAACAATACCTTTGAAAACGAAGTTTATCGCGCCACCGGACAAACGCTGGCTTTAAGCGCTATTCCCAGATTACTTTGGCTGGCGCACCATCGTTCTGATATCTACCGACAGGCGTCGACCATCACCATGATCAGCGACTGGCTGGCCTATATGCTCAGCGGTGAACTGGCGGTGGATCCCTCTAACGCTGGCACCACGGGACTTCTTGATCTAACCACCCGTGACTGGAAACCTGCATTGCTGGATATGGCCGGACTGCGGGCCGATATTCTTTCTCCTGTCAAAGAAACCGGCACATTGCTGGGCGTGGTAAGTTCACAAGCGGCGGAACTCTGCGGTCTGAAGGCGGGCACTCCGGTGGTCGTTGGAGGAGGCGACGTGCAACTTGGTTGCCTGGGGTTAGGCGTTGTCCGTCCGGCACAAACCGCTGTTCTTGGCGGTACATTCTGGCAGCAAGTTGTAAACTTAGCCGCGCCGGTGACAGACCCAGAAATGAACGTGCGCGTTAATCCTCATGTTATTCCTGGCATGGTACAAGCTGAATCTATAAGCTTTTTTACCGGACTCACCATGCGCTGGTTCCGCGATGCTTTCTGTGCCGAAGAAAAACTGATTGCCGAACGTTTAGGCATCGACACCTATACGTTGCTGGAAGAGATGGCAAGTCGTGTGCCGCCTGGGTCGTGGGGCGTAATGCCGATATTCTCCGACAGAATGCGCTTTAAAACCTGGTATCACGCTGCGCCTTCCTTTATTAATTTGTCTATTGATCCGGATAAATGTAACAAAGCGACATTGTTCCGTGCGCTGGAAGAAAATGCGGCGATTGTATCAGCGTGTAACTTGCAGCAAATCGCTGATTTCTCGAATATTCATCCTTCATCGTTAGTCTTTGCAGGCGGAGGTTCAAAAGGGAAATTATGGAGTCAAATTCTCGCTGATGTCTCGGGATTACCCGTCAATATTCCGGTGGTCAAAGAAGCCACCGCATTAGGATGTGCCATTGCAGCTGGCGTCGGTGCCGGAATTTTTTCATCAATGGCAGAAACCGGAGAACGCCTGGTTCGCTGGGAACGGACGCACACACCAGACCCGGAAAAGCATGAACTTTATCAGGATTCACGCGATAAGTGGCAGGCTGTTTATCAGGATCAGCTGGGGCTGGTTGATCATGGACTGACGACGTCGTTATGGAAAGCGCCTGGGTTATAGTTTCATTGACAGCCACATCATGATGACTGTGGCTGTTAGTTTTTGAGTATTGGTATTCTTATTTCCCTTCTTTAGAGCTGGCTTGTTAAATGCCAGCTTGCAGATTCATCGTTCCATCACCAGTACTATATTCAAGGGAAAATTGCTATTTTTCTTAAAGCATTAAGCATAACCCTTATTTTATAGCGAATATTCCTAAAGGCATTAATGGATGAAAAAGGGTTTTAATAAACTTCTGTTTTTAGCAATTAGTGCTATTCTTTGTTAAATATGATGATGATAATCTTCTTATTGAAAGAAACAGTTTTCTTATTAAGCAACAATAACTCATGGTTCATTTTTAAATAAAATAAGAACTATGCAATTTTTAATCTATCGATTCGAAAGTATTAGCAAATTAGCCAAATTGACACCTTCCCACCTCCAACCAACACTCAATACAGACCTCTGACAACTTAATAAGTTTCATTTTTAACGTCTGATGACTCATCTCTTTCGTGGCTGTATTGTTTGTATATGGAGCGTTTATATGAATAGAATCTATCGCGTGATATGGAATTGCACCCTACAGGTATTTCAGGCCTGCTCGGAATTAACTCGCAGGGTAGGTAAAACATCAACGGTTAATTTGCGTAAATCCTCTGGATTGACAACGAAATTCAGTAGATTGACGCTGGGTGTTTTGCTGGCACTAAGCGGTTCAGCGTCTGGTGCGAGTCTGGAAGTTGATAATGGTCAGATTACCAATATTAATACTGATGTTGCTTACGATGCCTACCTGGTTGGGTGGTATGGCACTGGAGTGCTTAATATTTTGGCTGGCGGTAATGCCTCCTTAACCACTATTACTACCAGCGTCATTGGTGGTAATGAGGACTCAGAGGGCACCGTTAACGTTTTGGGTGGCACCTGGCGATTGTATGATAGCGGAAATAATGCAAGGCCTTTAAATGTGGGTCAATCCGGAACGGGGACGCTGAATATTAAACAGAAGGGTCACGTTGACGGAGGATATTTAAGGATAGGTTCTTCGACAGGAGGCGTCGGGACGGTCAATGTTGAAGGAGAGGACTCGGTTCTGACGACCGAATTATTCGAAATAGGGAGTTACGGTACAGGCTCATTAAATATTACGGATAAGGGTTACGTCACGAGTTCAATAGTCGCCATTGTAGGATATCAGGCGAACAGTAATGGTAAGGTTGTCGTTGAAAAGGGTGGCGAGTGGCTAATAAAAAATAATGATTCCTCAATTGAATTTCAAATTGGTAATCAAGGGACGGGCGAAGCAACTATTCGCGATGGGGGGCTAATTACGGCTGAAAATACGATTATCGGTGGCAACCTCACCGGTATCGGAACCCTGAATGTGCAGGATCAAGACTCTGTCATCACGGTACGCAGACTCTATAATGGATATTTCGGTAATGGCACAGTCAATATTTCCAATAATGGACTGATTAATAATAAAGAATATTCATTGGTGGGCGTTCAGGACGGGTCCCACGGTGTCGTCAACGTGACCGATAAAGGGCATTGGAATTTCCTCGGAACGGGCGAAGCTTTCCGCTATATCTATATCGGTGATGCTGGCGACGGTGAACTTAATGTCTCGAGTGAAGGCAAAGTAGATTCGGGAATTATCACTGCGGGGATGAAAGAAACAGGCACAGGCAACATTACTGTTAAGGATAAGAACTCCGTTATCACTAATCTCGGAACTAATCTTGGTTATGACGGCCACGGCGAAATGAATATCAGTAATGAGGGGGTTGTTGTCAGCAACGGAGGAAGCTCACTCGGTTATGGAGAAACCGGCGTCGGGAAGGTTAGCATCACCACGGGGGGGATGTGGGAGGTCAATAAGAATGTCTATACCACTATTGGTGTTGCGGGCGTCGGAAACCTCAATATCAGCGATGGCGGTAAGTTCGTATCGCAAAATATTACTTTTTTGGGCGATAAAGCAAGCGGTATCGGCACACTGAACCTGATGGATGCGACATCATCGTTCGATACTGTAGGTATCAATATCGGTAATTTTGGTAGCGGCATCGTAAATGTCAGTAATGGTGCCACCCTTAATTCAACGGGCTATGGATTTATCGGAGGAAATGCCTCCGGTAAGGGGATAGTTAATATTTCAACGGATAGTCTCTGGAATTTAAAAACGTCATCTACTAACGCCCAATTGCTACAGGTCGGTGTATTAGGCACGGGTGAACTGAATATTACCACCGGAGGTATAGTTAAAGCGCGTGATACACAGATAGCTCTCAATGACAAAAGTAAGGGCGACGTGCGGGTGGATGGGCAGAACTCTCTTCTTGAAACATTCAATATGAACGTAGGGACGACTGGCACAGGTACGTTAACCCTGACGAATAACGGCACGCTGAATGTCGAAGGTGGAGAAGTTTACTTAGGTGTTTTTGAGCCTGCTGTAGGAACGCTAAACATTGGTGCTGCCCACGGTGAGGCTGCGGCAGATGCCGGGTTTATCACCAATGCGACGAAGGTGGAGTTCGGTCTTGGCGAAGGCGTTTTTGTCTTTAATCACACCAATAACAGCGATGCCGGTTACCAGGTCGACATGCTGATTACAGGTGACGATAAAGACGGAAGAGTGATGCATGATGCAGGCCATACTGTGTTCAATGCAGGGAATACTTATAGCGGTAAAACGCTGGTCAATGACGGCCTCCTGACTATTGCGTCACATACGGCAGATGGGGTAACAGGCATGGGTTCGAGTGAAGTAACCATTGCAAGCCCCGGTACGCTCGACATTCTCGCATCAACGAACAGCGCAGGAGATTACACGCTGACCAATGCGCTCAAAGGCGATGGCTTGATGCGAGTGCAGCTGTCATCCTCCGACAAAATGTTTGGCTTTACCCATGCAACAGGAACTGAATTCGCCGGTGTTGCCCAACTGAAAGACAGTACCTTCACACTGGAACGCGACAACACCGCTGCGCTTACTCACGCGATGCTTCAGTCTGACAGTGAAAATACCACATCGGTAAAAGTGGGAGAGCAATCCATTGGTGGACTAGCCATGAATGGCGGTACGCTCACTTTCGATACGGATATACCTGCTGCGACGCTTGCGGAGGGATATATCAGCGTCGATACACTGGTTGTCGGCGCGGGTGACTACACCTGGAAAGGCCGTAACTATCAGGTAAACGGGACGGGCGACGTGCTTATCGACGTGCCTAAACCGTGGAATGATCCCATGGCGAATAACCCTCTGACTACGCTCAATTTGCTGGAACACGATGATAGCCATGTCGGCGTTCAACTGGTGAAGGCGCAAACGGTTATTGGGTCGGGTGGCTCATTAACGTTACGTGATTTACAGGGTGACGAGGTGGAAGCGGACAAAACGTTACACATTGCACAAAACGGAACAGTGGTCGCCGAGGGTGATTATGGATTCCGACTCACGACCGCACCTGGTGATGGTTTGTATGTTAACTATGGGCTGAAAGCGCTGAACATCCATGGTGGGCAAAAGCTGACGTTAGCCGAACATGGCGGAGCCTATGGCGCAACGGCCGATATGTCGGCAAAAATCGGTGGTGAAGGGGATCTGGCAATCAATACGGTGCGACAGGTTTCGCTTTCCAACGGTCAGAACGACTATCAGGGGGCAACCTATGTTCAGATGGGGACATTACGTACCGATGCGGATGGCGCGCTGGGCAATACTCGGGAACTGAACATCAGCAACGCGGCCATCGTCGATCTTAATGGATCGGAGCAGACGGTAGAGACATTCACCGGGCTGATGGGTTCGACTATTTTGTTCAAAGAAGGTTCGCTGACGGTGAATAAAGGTGGGATCAGTCAGGGCGAACTGACAGGTGGCGGAAACCTGAATGTTACAGGGGGAACACTGGCTATCGAGGGGCTTAATGCACGCTACAATGCGTTAACCAGCATTAGCCCAAATGCGGAAGTCAGCCTCGACAATACGCAGGGGTTAGGCAGAGGGAATATTGCCAATGACGGTCTGTTAACGCTAAAAAACGTGACCGGCGAACTGCGCAATAGCATAAGCGGTAAAGGTATCGTGAGCGCAACCGCCAGCACAGACGTAGAGCTGGATGGCGATAATAGCCGCTTTGTGGGGCAATTCAACATCGATGCAGGCAGCGCGCTCAGCGTCAACGAGCAGAAAAACCTGGGTGATGCTTCCGTTATCAATAATGGCCTGCTCACCATCGCCACTGAGCGTAGCTGGGCGATGACGCACAGTATCACCGGTAGCGGCGATGTGACAAAACTGGGGACCGGGATCCTGACTCTTAACAACGATTCCGCGGCGTATCAGGGTACGACGGATATCGTGGGTGGTGAAATTGCTTTCGGTTCCGACTCTGCCATTAATATGGCAAGTCAGCACATTAATATCCATAACAGCGGTGTGATGTCGGGAAATGTCACCACTGCAGGTGATGTGAACGTTATGCCTGGGGGGACACTGCGTGTCGCCAAAACCACTATCGGCGGCAATCTGGAGAATGGTGGCACGGTTCAAATGAATAGCGAAGGGGGGAAACCGGGGAATGTACTGACCGTTAACGGCAACTATACCGGAAACAATGGCCTGATGACGTTCAACGCGACGCTGGGCGGCGATAATTCACCCACGGATAAAATGAACGTGAAAGGCGATACCCAAGGGAACACTCGCGTTCGGGTTGATAACATTGGCGGCGTCGGTGCACAAACGGTCAACGGTATTGAACTCATTGAGGTTGGCGGTAATTCTGCAGGTAACTTCGCGCTGACCACCGGAACTGTCGAAGCTGGGGCTTACGTCTACACACTGGCTAAAGGGAAGGGGAATGACGAGAAAAACTGGTATCTAACCAGTAAATGGGAAGGCGTAACGCCACCGGATACACCCGATCCCATCAATAATCCTCCTGCTGTGGATCCGGAAGGCCCATCAGTTTATCGCCCGGAGGCCGGAAGCTATATCAGCAACATTGCCGCAGCCAACTCGCTGTTTAGCCATCGTTTACACGACCGTCTGGGTGAGCCGCAGTATACAGATTCACTGCATTCTCAGGGTTCGGCAAGCAGTATGTGGATGCGTCATGTCGGAGGGCACGAACGTTCAAGGGCCGGTGACGGTCAGCTAAATACTCAGGCTAACCGCTATGTATTGCAGCTAGGCGGCGATTTGGCGCAGTGGAGTAGCAACGCGCAGGATCGCTGGCATCTCGGCGTCATGGCAGGCTATGCCAATCAGCACAGTAATACTCAGAGTAATCGTGTGGGTTATAAATCGGATGGGCGCATCAGCGGTTACAGCGCTGGGATGTACGCGACCTGGTATCAGAACGATGCGAATAAGACCGGCGCTTATGTTGACAGCTGGGCGCTGTATAACTGGTTTGATAACAGCGTCAGTTCCGATAACCGTTCTGCTGACGACTATGATTCTCGCGGTGTGACGGCCTCTGTTGAGGGCGGATATACCTTTGAAGCGGGAACATTTAGCGGCAGCGAAGGGACGCTGAATACCTGGTACATTCAACCTCAGGCACAAATCACCTGGATGGGTGTGAAAGATTCTGACCATACCCGGAAAGACGGAACGCGCATTGAAACGGAAGGCGACGGAAACGTGCAAACGCGACTTGGGGTGAAAACCTACTTGAACAGTCATCACCAGCGTGACAATGGTAAACAGCGTGAGTTCCAGCCTTACATTGAAGCGAACTGGATCAACAACAGCAAAGTCTACGCCGTGAAGATGAATGGTCAAACCGTAAGCCGTGATGGTGCGCGTAATCTCGGTGAAGTACGTACCGGGGTTGAGGCGAAAGTAAATAACAACCTTAGCCTGTGGGGGAATGTCGGTGTGCAACTAGGTGATAAAGGCTATAGCGATACTCAGGGCATGCTGGGTGTGAAATATAGCTGGTAAACCGTATAAGCCGCATGTCGAAGATGGCATGCGGCTGCTTAATATTGCCGACTTCAAACGACTTTTAAATCCTCCTTTTTATCCGCGATCGCGGATATCACAGTGTTTATCCCGTAGAGCGGATAAGATGTGTTTCCTGATTGACTTTATCCCCACTAAAGGATAAAACTGATAATATCCCCTTGAACGGATAAATATGCTGTGGACGTATGACATGATGAGCTTTCAGAAGATCTATAGCCCAACGCAATTAGCGAATGCAATGAAACTGGTTCGTCAGCAAAATGGCTGGACGCAGAGCGAGCTGGCGAAAAAAATCGGTATTAAGCAGGCGACAATTTCCAATTTCGAAAACAATCCTGACAATACCACGCTCACGACATTTTTTAAGATTTTACAGTCGCTTGAACTCTCAATGACGCTATGCGACACGAAAAATGCCTCGCCAGAATCAACAGAACAGCAAGATCTGGAGTGGTAATGCCTAAACTTGTCACTTGGATGAACAACCAGCGGGTAGGCGAGTTAACGAAGTTAGCCAATGGCGCGCACACCTTTAAGTATGCACCGGAGTGGTTAGCTAACCGTTATGCCAGACCGTTGTCACTTTCGCTGCCATTGCAGAGGGGGAATATCACCTCTGATGCCGTATTTAACTTCTTCGATAACCTGTTACCCGATAGCCCGATTGTACGTGACCGGATCGTTAAACGTTATCATGCTAAATCCAGGCAACCGTTTGATTTATTGTCAGAAATAGGGCGAGATAGCGTTGGTGCCGTAACGTTATTACCCGAAAATGAAACCATAACGCGCCCGATAATGGCATGGGAACAGCTCACTGAAGCCAGGCTTGAAGAAGTATTAACGGCTTATAAAGCAGATATCCCTCTAGGCATGATTAGAGAAGAAAATGACTTTCGCATCTCGGTTGCTGGCGCGCAGGAGAAGACAGCGCTGCTCAGAATAGGCAATGACTGGTGCATTCCGAAAGGAATAACGCCGACGACGCACATCATTAAATTACCGATTGGCGAAATCAGGCAGCCCAATGCGACGCTCGATCTCAGCCAAAGCGTTGATAATGAGTATTACTGTCTGCTGCTGGCGAAAGAACTTGGGTTGAATGTGCCGGACGCAGAAATCATTAAAGCGGGAAATGTGCGCGCGTTAGCGGTCGAACGTTTTGACAGGCGTTGGAATGCTGAGCGAACGGTTTTACTTCGCTTGCCACAGGAGGATATGTGTCAGACATTCGGTTTACCTTCATCGGTGAAATATGAATCAGATGGAGGCCCAGGCATCGCGCGGATCATGGCTTTTTTGATGGGGTCCAGCGAGGCGCTGAAAGATCGCTATGATTTTATGAAGTTTCAGGTGTTCCAGTGGTTGATTGGCGCAACGGATGGCCATGCAAAAAACTTCTCCGTATTTATTCAGGCTGGCGGCAGTTATCGACTCACGCCATTTTACGACATCATTTCAGCATTTCCGGTATTGGGTGGCGCAGGAATACACATCAGCGATCTCAAACTGGCAATGGGGCTTAACGCATCCAAAGGCAAAAAAACGGCAATCGATAAAATTTATCCGCGACATTTTCTGGCGACAGCAAAGGTGCTGAAATTTCCGGAAGTGCAGATGCATGAAATCCTGAGTGACTTTGCCAGAATGATTCCGGCAGCACTGGATAACGTGAAGACTTCATTACCGACAGATTTTCCGGAGAACGTGGTGACGGCAGTTGAAACCAATGTGTTGAGGTTGCACCGTCGGTTAAGCCGAGAATACGGTATTAAGTAAGATATGGGGTTTGGCCGTTGTTAATGAGCAGGACAATCATGACCGCCAACTACTGGATTCTCCCTTGGTTTATGTTGGTGCGCATAATGTATATTATGTTAAATAGCCTACGATGGTAAACAACTTCATATTTCTCCATTGCCTCTCACGAAAGGAACTGGACACACTGATCGAGCACGAATTACAACTGATGCTGGCTGAAGGCTTTGACAAGTCCCCTATTTCCGCCAAGGCCCTGCATATTCGGCTCAAGGCAAAAGGTATCGTTAACGGTGGTTTAAGTACGCTGAGCAGCCTTGAGCGAAAACGCCTAATTGCTGCCTATGTTGATCAGCAACTTGGCCCGTTGAATCTACGCCCAAAAGAAAAACAGCAATACGTCAACCGCAAAACCCGTCAGGCCTTGCTGGCCAGAAACCAGCAGTTGCAGGCGGAAGTCAGTGAACTGCAAGACCAACTGGCGCAGAATACCCTATCGTTGATAGAAATTGTCAAAGCGGTAAAAATCAATACGGTTATTCCGGTGGAAAGTCTGTTGCCAAACATGTAATTCGGGAGTTACACAAGTCGTCATAATGCTGGTTATAATTTTCGGCAAAGGGCATGGACGATTTATTTCCGTCATTCTGTATATTGCTTACCTTCCCAAATTTCTCCAACCGTTAGTTGGAGAAATTAGATGAGTCGTAAATCATGAATAAACCCCTTGCTCTATTCGAAAAATGAGCATGGCAACTTTCAACACCCCCTCTTCTGAGTCCATTATCTCGGAGGGCGTTTTCCACTGTAATGCTCTGTTTGGTTCATTGCACCAGTTTAATGCTGCACTTTCGTTACCTTCAAAAAGATCAATAGCCTTTTGAAGAACATCATTTTTTGTCAGCATGTTTTACACCTGAAGACGTTTTGAGTGCTTCGATAAGACTACTTCGCTCTTCCTCTGTCATCCGGGATATGAGCAATGCAAGTTCTGCTGTTGTCTGATCATCACAAAAAAGTAGTTCAACGGCACGTTTAACTCTGCCGCCATCCGTCGAATCGTATCAATATCGGGGACATGGCGCCCTTTCTCATAATGATTCATACGACTGCTAGCCGATGCGGGATCAAAGCCAACATGAAGAATTGATAATTGCCGTGCCGAGCAGAGAAAATGAATTCCGGAAACTTTCTCTTGAGCAAGATAAAACACATATTAAGATAAATGAAAAAATAAAAACACTGATTAGGATTGGTAATAAAAATATTACAATAAGGCAATGAATTTTAAAAAGGATTTGAAGTTTAATACAGTCATTAAAAAGAGAGGGCAAAGCCGACCCCGCCCTCTCCCTTCATGCACTGATAAGCCTCACTAATAGGAGTGTTAGCAGCGCGTACCACTGTATGCTAGACCTGAAAAATATAATCTCAGTCAGTCCCAGATGCAACCTTTAACACTTCAACGCAACAAATTAAACAACGAATAGCCACAAACGTGTAGACAGTGCACTGATACGGATAAAAGTAACGCTCCTGAATTGCTCAATCAATGATATATACCCTGTTTTACTGACATATCTGACAGCGGGTGGATTTCCTTCAATTATTGATATAACACCACACGCACTACATCTGTCTCCACCAGAATATGAGGTGAAATTGTTGCGCACCGGTTAATCCGGGTGTACTGGTCAAACTGTTTTTACGGTGCGCCTGTTTTATAGCCTTCAGTTGCGCAATGCGTCGACTTCGCATGGTTTTCCTCATGACTGCCGCTTTACCATTGCGCAATTCGCCGATGTAGTCGGTGCCCCCCGGAAAATCAAACGGTTCTGGTTGTTCTCTGTACTGCTTCAGGGCGTATAGCCCGATACCTCAACAGACGGGTTTTCCCCGGAGCGAGGCCTCTGGGGTTCATAATTAATCGTACAGCCAAAGTACCAAGCGTTCGGCCGGCTGGGCGGCAGGCTGGGCTTGCTGGTCAGTTTGTTCCAACACACATTAAGCATCTCCAGTCCGCTGGGCAGGCGGTCCGGCAGGCTGGTCAGCTGGTTATGACTCACATCAAGCACCTTCAGCCTGACGGGCAGCACCGGCAGATGGATCAGCTGGTTATTACTCACATTAAGCGTCCTCATATAGCCGGGCAGCTCCGGCAGGCTGCTCATGAGGTTAAAACGCACATCAAGCGTCACCAGCCCGGCGGGCAGCGCCGGCAGGCCGGACAGCTGATTATTACTCACATCAAGCATCACCAACCCGGCGGGCAGCACCGGCAGGCTGCACAGCCGGTTTCTACTCACATCAAGCTTCTCCAGACTGGCGGGCAGCACCGGCAGGCTGCACAGATGGTTTTTACACACATAAAGATGCTTCAACCCGTCGGGCAGGACCGGCAGGCTGTCCAGCCAGTTTCTTCTCACATCAAGCTCCTCCAGCCCGGTGGGCAGCTCCAGCCCGGTGGACATGAAGAGATTGTTTCCACCCACATTAAGGTGCTTCAGCCCGGCGGGCAGGACAGGCAGGCTGCACAGCCGGTTTCTACTCACATCAAGCTTCTTCAGCCCGGTGGGCAGGACCGGCAGGCTGCACAGCTGGTTTCCACTCACATCAAGCTTCTCCAGCCCGGCGGGCAGCTCCGGCAGGCTGGTCAGCATCAGATTTGCCAGTTCTAGTTCCAGTGCCGAAGCTCTATTGCATGCTCTATTGTATATATATGCCTTCACCCTACTAAGAGCTTCTGCCCTGTTTTCCCCGGGAGCATTTACCTTGGCCCAGGCACGCCATGCCGTTATCTGGGCCACCCAGTCCGGGACTTTATCGATATACTTCCGGAGCAGTTTACAGTGTGGTTTATCGCCAGTCAGAGTTACAGACAACGCTACTTTTGGCATACCTGGTATGTACATTGTCATGATGGGCTCATCGACGACGGACAGGTTCAGTAAGAGCCCTATCGGCGGGTCTTCCTTTTTGGCCGGGATGGTGTAAATATTGGGATTGTCTGTGGACTCGAAGCTCAGGAACATATTTGTCAGCTGCTCACTTTTGGTCAAACATTGATCGTGAAGGAGGGAACGACAAACCATGTGGATGAAAGTTTCTTCGGATGCGTTGTGTAATATGGTTGTATAATCTGATGAGGATAAATCATCCCAGTTTTCTATCTTGCTGGTCTTGCTGTTCTTGCTGTTCTTGCTGGTCTTGCTGGCTGCGATATCGTTTAATGAATTGTTTAATAAATCGGTTAATACATAGCCGATATGAAGACGGTTTGCTGTCTGGCTGGATTTATCGGGTGCCCAATATTCATTTTCATTGGGTTTAACATATAAACCGGATGCGCCGGATAAAGAAGTAGGCTGGAGCATGATACCTCACAAAAATGTGTTGATGAAAAGCCGGATTCTGTCCATATTCCCGTGAACCGGCTATCAAAATTCGCGCATTTTGCCAGGTATTCATGTGGTTAAAATTTATCTGGTGCGTTTCCGGTGGTTTTGCAGTTCACCAGCTACAATCGCTAGCAACGGCACATTTATACTCAACATAAGTTAAATCATATTGACTGTTAACTTACTTCATGAACCAAGATGCATCGTCAATGGCGGCTTAACATGGCGTCCTGTCTCATAATGATTCATACGACTGCTAGCCGATGCAGGGTCAAAGCCAACAAGGAGACCCAGAGAGCGCTGTGATAATCCCGCCCTGCATCTCGCTTCCTTAAGTCGCTCTGGTATCGGATTTTTTTCAGACACTGATTCATCTTCATTTGCCTCGAATGCTTAGAACGAAGAATGGAATGAATCGTATCATCATGTGACCCCGTAAATTTCTCGTTCAAGTCAGTTGCAACTCGAATTAGAATATCGTGAGGCAGGTGCCCCAGGTGGGGTAACTTCTGAATGACAAAAGCATAAAAGAAATCATTTAAAATGAGCGATATTTGATAGTTTTTCTCCGGTTTTAAAATAGTATCAGGTGAATCTTTATCCCGGCATTATCCGGGATAATATTCAGATTTCTGTTAATGTCAGTAATGGGTTCGATAAATTAAAAGGTGATTATTATGATGTCCGTTAATGGTGATGTCCACACTATAATACTCAGATCTTCTACTACAAATACTACAAATACTACAAAAGACCTGTGCGATAATGGAAACATGATACCACTGGCGGGTATCAAAGCCATACTTGATACAAGTTCCGGAGGATTTTCCAGTTGGGTCAAAAAGTTATTATATGCTATTGCTCATTTGTTAGGAAGCGAAAAAATTCCGAACAATGAGAATATGCGGGAAGGCATGGAATATCTTAAATTGATTTTTAAAAGCGCCATTCAGGAAGAGAAGTACAGATATGTCATCCGGGATGAGAGTGGCGAGGTTGATGTAGAAATAAACTTTGACCCGGAAGCGAAACAGTTGTCCATCAGTTGTGCCGGGGGGAACGAATCAATATGTTGTACAGAAAAAGAGTTTACAAACGTTAAACAAAACCTCATAGAAAAATATTGTCCGAGAAATTACCAAACGTCCTATGATCTGGTTGCGAACAAGCTTTACAGGTATGACATTTTAGAAGAGCTGATGGCTTGCGACAACAGGGGTGAGAGCATTTTGTTCAGGGCTATGCGGGACGGGGATACAGATTTGATTGAAAGCCTTCACCTGTCCGAACTTACCGGTAAAGGCGGACTCACCTCCAGTAAGATGCTAAAATTACTGGAGGCGTCAAGCGAAGGGGGTACCCCGGGTTTGTATATGGCCATGAAGAACGGACGCTATGACATGCTGTATACAATACTGGGCTTGCTCGCCAAACTGCCCGATAATTATGACATTAACAAAAATGATGTACTGAGGTTACTGAAAGCAAAAAACTCTGATCCGAGATCTAATTCGATTGAAGGGTTGGAAATTGCCATGACGGAAGGACATGATATAATACTGATAACGATGTTGGAAATGCTTCCCAACGTGGTCGAGAGGTTTGGAATTACCAACGATGAGATGCGGGATTTAATCAATCCACGTAGGGGTGATGATCGCGCTTTGAGCAAAGCCATGCTTAATGGGAAAGAAAACATAGTAACCGCTATGCAACTGTTACTCCCCGACCATGCCGAGAAATTACAACTCAGCAAAGAGGATGTCTTTAATATACTGTCTTCATTCAACGATAAAACTTCCCAAAACCCCTCGGGTTTATTTAAGGTCATGTCAAATGGGAAGGTAAATATGCTGAAGTTCATGCTGGATAATCTCTGCGCGCTACCGGAGGAGATATTTACCAAAGAGGATATTCTGGGTTTCCTGGCTGTAAGAAATGCGAATGGCATGACGGGGATGGCGCATGCTATGTCTTATGGTCATGTGGAAATAGTGAAGGCCATGCTGGACCGTCTCTGCTCGATGAAGGGGGAGTTTAATATTACCAAAGACTATGTCCTCAATGATATACTGGCTTCAAAAAACGGCAACGGCTGGACAGGGATATCTTTAGCCATAGCGCACGGACATGTGGAAATACTGAAGACCATACTGGACGCGCTCCCCATGCTGAATGATAAGTTTGACATTACCGGCGCGGATATACAAAAGTTTCTGTTTGCAAAAATCGACGAAGACATCTCGGGTTGGACCAAAGGTATGGACAGAGGGAATAAGGACAAACTGATAAGCATGTACAAAATGCTGTTCGATAACATACTGATGAATAATAAGTCAGATATTCCTGTTGATTTGCTGAGGGAATTAAATATTGTCAGCCATATTGTATTGACAGAAACTGGAAAACCAAAAACAGACGAAATAGCAAGGCAGTCTGAAACCAGCCTCACCTACGGACAACTCCGGCAATGGAGTGATCTGAGTGTACGGCGGGCGGCCGGGAGTTTAGAGGAGTACTGTTAGAACCTAAACATTAATGTGGACACTGTCAAACCCTACCTGACTCCAGACGGGCTTACTCCCCTCGGCGAAGAGATGCGGGATAATGTAAAAGTGCCGGGGCTCACTGTTGTGGGGTAAGGCCCTGCACATCCCGTGGCCCCCTGCATGGCTAAAGCATGGAAAGCGGAAGAAAAAGCGCAATGAGGTCGTAGGACGAACGGTTCGGGGAAGGCTGAAGAGTACGTATCTGGTCCTGAAGACCGGATAAACCTTCATCGGTCCAACGTTTAAGCCACTTGTAGCTAGTGGCAGGAGAAATGCCGTAGTGACGGACCCTGTAAATAATTCTGTGTAACTGCCCACGATTAAAGGTGGCCGCTCAGGCGGTCACCGTATTCGATAATAAATTGTGTGATTCATAGACATCGTTTCAATTTTCTCAGCTCAAGTTCAAGCTGGTTATTCTGTTCCTGTATATGCTCCTCATTGGGCTGATAGTTTGCGTGAACGGCATCAGAGTATGGCGTTTTCTTAGCAAGTTCAAAGTAGAGCGCCATCGGAGTTATCAGCCACCCACAGCTGGTCAGGATGTTCTGCCACGAACTGACGATTCACACAATCGCCTGCGGCAACGACTTTCCTGCTGACTGTAAACAGAACGAAGGTCGGCGGTGAAATAACGGTCTTTGCCCTCACCTACGCCATGGCCCAGCGCCCGGCTCATGTCGTAGCCATCGCTTTCACGCGGGCATCCATTGCGGCGTCGTTCAAAACCATACCTCCCCAGCCGCAAATACCGGGTAACCTGATACTTCACAATAAGATTGGTGCGTGGATGATAGATTGCCAAATAATAATCCATCAAGAAATAATGACAACAAAAAACATCAAGCATTCCTAATGTTATTTGGCCATATAAAACATTAATAACTCTTGACCTTTCCTGACGTTTTCCATATTCGCAATCATATTCTGTTTAGACGTTGTTTATAAACATCATGCATAATGAAATCGTCATGTTATTTGGCGATATAAAAAAGTCTTTGAAAATACTCTCTACAACAAGTGCAGTTATAAGCTTGTTGTGACTGAGCGTCCTTGTGATTTAAAGATATTATCGTTCTTCATCAGATGTAATAACTCAGGAAATTATATTTTCAGGGTGACAGGCTAATCAAGAATGATTCTTTTTTATAAACAATAACCGAATGACTGAATTGTTATATTTCTTTATTCAGCTGCTTAAATATAAACTTTGGAGAATTATGAAACTCAAACATGTCGGAATGATTGTCGTTTCTGTGTTGGCGATGTCTTCGGCTGCGGTTAACGCAGCCGAAGGTGATGAGTCAGTTGCGACCACCGTAAATGGCGGTGTTATTCATTTTAAAGGTGAAGTGGTAAATGCCGCTTGTGCGATTGACTCAGAATCAATGAACCAAACGGTTGAGCTGGGTCAGGTCCGTTCTTCTCGCCTGGCTAAAGCGGGTGACCTCAGTAGCGCTGTAGGCTTCAATATCAAGCTGAATGATTGTGATACCAATGTTTCCAGTAATGCGGCTGTTGCATTCCTTGGGACTACTGTCACCAGTAATGACGATACGTTGGCGCTTCAGAGTTCAGCAGCAGGCTCTGCCCAGAATGTCGGTATCCAAATTTTGGACCGTACGGGGGAGGTATTAATACTGGATGGGGCAACTTTTAGCGCTAAAACTGACTTGATTGATGGCACGAATATACTGCCATTCCAGGCTCGTTATATTGCCCTCGGGCAGTCAGTGGCCGGTACTGCAAATGCAGATGCGACCTTCAAAGTCCAATACCTATAATTCAGTATTCAGGTGGCTATACGTCATCTGAAATTAAAACAGGGTGTGTGTGGCATGGCTACTCACACCCGAAAAAATTCATCAATATTTATCTCATTATTACTAAGGAATGACTTATATTTTGGAACGATATGAAAAAATCATAGAGTATCTAAACGATTAATAAACAAGACAGTTAAATTTACTGTGATTTTAAAAATCACTTTGAAGACAATTTTTATTTCAATAGAGAACCAAATTTTATTACCAGCGCATTAAGTCTGGAAACCCGGCCATCCGCCATAGCATTAGCAATATTTACCATTTTCTGATGTGACGGTTTCCCCCGCTTAGCCTATCAACACATGGAGAACACATCAGATGCAGACGACTCGTACGCCCTACTCTGTTTCTTTTATGGCGACAGTATTACTTTCATTGATCTTTCTTTGCCATAGTACCATTGCCAATGCAGCGGTAGCTCTAGGTGCAACTCGTGTAATCTTTCCAGCAAATCAGAAACAGGTTCTATTGCCTGTCACGAATAATGATCCTGCCAGTGTCTATCTTATTCAGTCATGGATAGAAAATGCGGGTGACCAAAAAGATACCCAGTTTGTCATTACCCCACCGCTTTTTTCGATGCAAGGCAAAAAAGAGAATACGCTGCGGATTATCAACGCCACTAATCATCAGTTACCGAGCGACCGGGAAAGCCTGTTTTGGGTAAATGTCAAAGCTATTCCTGCTATGGAAAAAGATCAGAAAAATGCAAATACATTACAGCTGGCAATTATTAGCCGCATAAAAATGTTCTATCGCCCAACGAATTTGGCAATGGCACCTGACCAAGCTCCGGAAATGCTTCGTTTCCGCCGCAGTGGTAGCAAACTGACACTTATTAATCCGACCCCCTACTTCATTACCGTAACGAATATGAAAGCAGGAAATAGCGATCTCCCAAACACCATGGTGCCTCCAAAAGGTGAGATTTCTGTGGATTTCCCTCACGGTGCATCCGGGGATATCAGCTTTCAGACGATCAATGATTACGGTGCATTAACACCGCGTATTAAGGCAACCATGCAGTAACAACTGACCTAATTAATAAGCATAAACTCAATCGGAACTAATAATGACAGCCTTTCGTGCCGCATTTAAGGCATATCGTATGCATCATGTGTTACTACTGCCTCGCTTTGCACGGCTTACCTTTGCCCTTGGCTTAGCTACAGCGATTTTTCCCGTAGAAGCAGAGTATTATTTTAATCCACGGTTTTTAAGCAATGATCTTGCTGAGTCTGTTGATTTATCTGCCTTTGCTAAGGGACGCGAGGCACCACCTGGTACATATCGGGTCGATATTTATTTGAACGACGAATTTATGACCACTCGGGATGTTACTTTTGTTGCAGATGATAATAACGCAGATCTCACCCCATGTCTGAGTACAGACCTTCTTGTCAGTCTTGGCATAAAAAAATCAGCGTTATTAGCCAATAAGGGCCATTTGGCAGGAAAAAATGTGCCGGATAACAACGCATGTACACCACTTCAGGATCGTTTGGCCGACGCATCTACTGATTTTGATGTTGGTCAGCAACATCTGTCGCTCTCCGTTCCACAGATTTATGTCGGTAGAATGGCCCGTGGTTATGTCTCTCCTGACCTGTGGGAAGAAGGAATAAACGCAGGCCTACTGAACTATAGTTTTAATGGTAATTCTATCAACAATCGTAGTAACCATAACGCCAGCAAAACCAACTATGCATATCTGAATTTGCAGAGTGGCATAAACATTGGCAGCTGGCGACTACGTGATAACTCAACGTGGAGTTATAACAGTGGGAGTAACAACCCATCTGACAGCAATAAATGGCAACATATCAATACGTCTGCTGAACGTGACATTATTCCCTTACGCTCACGGTTAACGGTGGGTGATAGTTATACCGATGGCGATATTTTTGAAAGTGTGAACTTTCGTGGCCTTAAAATAAACTCAACGGAAGCGATGTTGCCCGATAGCCAACATGGTTTTGCTCCGGTGATTCATGGTATAGCCCGTGGCACAGCCCAAGTCAGTGTTAAACAGAACGGATACGATGTTTATCAGACTACGGTCCCTCCCGGCCCGTTTACTATTGATGATATTAACTCTGCGGCTAATGGCGGTGATCTGCAAGTTACGATAAAAGAGGCAGACGGCAGTATTCAGACTTTATATGTCCCTTATTCATCTGTCCCGGTTCTCCAACGTGTTGGTTATACGCGTTATGCACTTGCCTTGGGAGAATATCGTAGTGGAAATAACCTGCAAAGCTCCCCAAAATTCATTCAGGGCAGCGTAATGCATGGTCTGGAGGGAAACTGGACACCTTATGGCGGGATGCAAATTGCAGAAGATTATCAAGCTTTCAACGTGGGTATTGGTAAAGATCTTGGCCTTTTAGGTGCCTTTTCTGTCGATATCACGCAAGCCAATACGACACTTGCGGATGATACTCGTCACAGCGGACAATCGGTAAAATCTGTTTACAGTAAATCTTTCTATCAGACGGGAACGAATATCCAGGTCGCAGGATATCGATATTCTACGCAAGGATTTTATAACTTATCTGACAGTGCATACAGTCGAATGAGTGGTTACACCGTCAAGCCTCCGACCGGAGACACCAATGAACAGATACAATTTATTGATTATTTTAATCTGTACTATAGTAAGCGTGGTCAGGAACAAATAAGTATTTCTCAGCAGCTTGGAAATTACGGTACGACCTTTTTCAGTGCCAGTCGCCAAAGTTACTGGAACACGTCACGCAGCGATCAGCAAATATCATTCGGGTTAAATGTACCGTTTGGCGATATTACGACTTCGCTGAATTACAGCTATTCCAGTAATATATGGCAAAACGATCGGGATCATTTACTCGCTTTTACACTTAATGTTCCCTTCAGTCATTGGATGCGTACAGACAGTCAGTCGGCATTTCGTAATTCAAACGCTAGTTATAGCATGTCAAACGATTTGAAAGGCGGTATGACCAATCTATCTGGGGTTTATGGCACACTGCTGCCGGATAATAACCTGAATTATAGTGTTCAGGTCGGTAATACCCGCGGAGGTAATGCATCATCTGGCACCAGTGGTTACAGTTCTCTTAATTATCGAGGGGCTTACGGTAATACTAATGTCGGTTACAGTCGTAATGGAGATAGCAACCAGTTTTACTACGGAATGAGTGGTGGAATTATTGCTCATGCTGATGGTGTCACCTTTGGACAGCCGATGGGTGACACTATGGTTCTGGTTAAGGCTCCTGGCGCGGAGAATGTTAAAATAGAGAACCAGACAGGAATACATACAGACTGGCGTGGCTATGCAATATTACCATTTGCGACAGAATATAGAGAAAATCGTGTCGCTCTTAACGCTAATTCCCTTGCCGATAATGTTGAACTGGATGAAACCGTGGTTACGGTCATCCCTACTCATGGTGCTATTGCCAGAGCAACATTTAATGCACAAATCGGCGGTAAAGTATTAATGACTCTGAAATACGGCAATAAACCAGTTCCATTCGGTGCAATTGTGACTCACGGTGACAATAACAATGGCAGCATTGTTGCTGAAAATGGTCAGGTCTATCTGACAGGACTTCCACAATCAGGAAAATTACAGGTTTCATGGGGCAACAATGCAAACGCTAAATGTATTGTTAATTACAAGCTTCCTGAAGTCTCTCCTGGGAACTTACTGAGTCAGCAAACAGCAGTCTGTCGCTAAGGAACACTAGATTATGAAACACAATAGCATTATTTTCCTCAGTTTATGTCTGGGGTTAACCACCTATTCTGCTTTATCTGCAGATAGCGTTATTAAAATTAGCGGGCGCGTCCTGGATTATGGCTGCACAGTTTCATCTGATTCGCTTAATTTTACCGTAGACCTACAAAAACACAGTGCCAGGCAATTCCCAACGACTGGAAGCACAAGTCCAACCGTTCCTTTCCAGATTACGTTAAGTGAATGTAGCAAAGGGACTACGGGGGTTCGGGTTGCATTTAGCGGGATAGAGGATTTAGAAAATAATACTCTGCTGAAACTGGATGAAGGAAGCAATTCTGCTTCCGGTTTGGGTATTGAAATTCTGGACGGAAATATGCGCCCAGTAAAAATAAATGACCTTCATACCGGAATGCAGTGGATCCCTCTGACTCCTGATCAGGATAATATTTTGCCTTACTCGGCCCGTTTGAAGTCAACACAAAAGTCCGTCAATCCAGGACTGGTTAGCGCTTCGGCAACATTTACCCTTGAATTTCAATAATCAGAGTCAGATATGAATAGAACTTTCCAAAGACTTCTGTTGGCTACGCTCTGTGCGCTATTTTCAGCAACGCTTCAGGCCGCTGATGTCACTATCACTGTTAATGGTCGGGTAGTTGCTAAACCCTGCACTATTCAAACCAAAGAGGCTAGCGTTAATCTCGGGGATCTTTATACACGCAATCTGCAACAACCTGGTTCTGCATCTGGCTGGCACAATATTACTTTATCATTAACCGATTGTCCGATTGAAACAAGTGCAGTGACGGCAATCGTAACAGGTTCAACTGACAATACGGGTTATTACAAAAATGAAGGTAGTGCAGAAAATATTCAAATAGAGCTGAGGGATGATCAGGAGGCGACGTTAAAAAGTGGCGATAGCAAAACGGTTATTGTTGATGAGATCACACGTAATGCACAGTTTCCACTTAAGGCAAGAGCTATCACGGTGAATGGAAACGCAAGCCAGGGAACGATCGAGGCGCTAATCAATGTGATCTATACCTGGCAATAACATCGATTCGATTTTATAAGCCTCTTTTTTAAATCAATTTTTAACCTAAGGATTTATCATGGGAAAAAAAATTAGTATAAATGTCCTGTTCAGTATTTATTTTCTTTTGATGGCAGGTAAAGTCTTCGCCTTCAGTTGTAATGTTGATGGTGGGTCAAGTATTGGCGCAGGTACAACTTCTGTGTATGTTAATCTCGATCCTGTCATTCAACCAGGTCAGAATCTGGTTGTAGATTTGTCTCAGCATATAAGTTGCTGGAATGATTACGGCGGCTGGTACGACACAGATCATATTAACTTAGTACAAGGCTCAGCTTTCGCAGGCTCCCTACAGTCATATAAAGGATCGCTGTACTGGAATAATGTGACCTACCCCTTTCCGTTGACGACAAATACCAACGTGCTGGATATTGGTGATAAGACACCGATGCCCTTACCGTTAAAACTCTATATTACCCCTGTCGGGGCGGCCGGTGGCGTTGTCATAAACGCGGGAGAAGTTATTGCTCGCATTCATATGTATAAAATTGCAACGTTAGGAAGTGGAAATCCGCGTAACTTTACATGGAATATTATTTCAAATAACAGTGTTGTTATGCCAACGGGCGGCTGTACCGTTGATAGTCGTAATGTCACAGTGAGTCTCCCGGACTTTCCTGGAAGCGCAGAAATACCCCTGGGCGTATATTGCTCAAGTGAGCAAAAGCTCTCATTTTATCTTTCGGGCGCTACCACTGACAGTGCCCGACAAGTGTTTGCTAATACAGCACCTGACGCAACAAAAGCATCAGGAGTCGGTGTCTCCCTGATGCGTAATGGAAAAATACTGGCTACGGGAGAAAATGTCTCCCTGGGAACTGTAAATAAAAGCAAAGTACCCCTGGGCTTAAGTGCAACTTATGGACAGACCGGAAGCAAGGTCGCAGCTGGAGCAGTACAGTCAGTCATTGGCGTTACATTTATCTATGAATAATTGTGATGTTGACCCTGTTATACTTTAGGTTGTGCTTTCCATTCACTAAAATTACGCGGATAATTCTTTCCTGAAAGAAATTATCCTACACCTGTAAGAAAATCCGCGCACAATTGAAGTCAGAGTCTTATTTTATATATTGAAAAGTATGTTAACTTAAAGACTATGAGAGATGATGCTTAACTTATCGCATTTATACTATTCTGTTATGTGACGATAATGAGTTAAAAATAGAATGAGAGTAGCCCCCTACTCTCATATATCCAAATGGCCGATAAACCCATTATATATACTGCGCATCATCGCTATTACAAATCCTAATAATTCATTTCCACACAGGATAAGCTGATGAAGAAAAAAATTGAATCCTACCAGGGAGCTGCCGGTGGTTGGGGGGCTGTCAAATCTGTAGCGAATGCAGTCCGTAAGCAGATGGATATACGCCAGGAAGTGATTGCCATGTTTGACATGAATAAGCCAGAAGGCTTTGACTGTCCAGGATGTGCATGGCCAGATCCTAAGCACAGCGCGTCATTCGACATTTGTGAAAACGGCGCAAAAGCAATCGCCTGGGAAGTCACCGATAAGCAGGTGAATGCCTCTTTTTTCGCTGAGAATACGGTTCAATCATTACTTACCTGGGGAGATCACGAACTCGAGGCTGCGGGGCGTCTCACTCAACCTTTGAAATATGATGCCGTCAGCGACTGTTACCAGCCATTAAGCTGGCAACAAGCTTTCGACGAAATTGGCGCACGTCTTCAAAGTTATAGTGATCCAAATCAGGTTGAATTCTATACTTCGGGTCGCACTTCCAATGAAGCTGCCTTTCTTTATCAGCTTTTTGCCCGTGAATACGGTACCAATAACTTTCCCGACTGCTCAAACATGTGCCATGAACCGACCAGCGTAGGTTTGGCTGCGAGTATCGGCGTGGGTAAAGGGACCGTGTTACTGGAAGACTTTGAGAAATGCGATTTAGTCATTTGCATTGGGCATAACCCTGGTACAAACCACCCTCGCATGCTGACTTCGTTGCGCGCTTTAGTGAAACGTGGAGCGAAAATGATTGCCATCAATCCTCTGCAGGAGCGTGGCCTGGAGCGATTTACCGCACCACAGAACCCGTTTGAAATGCTGACGAACTCCGAGACTCAATTGGCTAGTGCTTACTATAATGTGCGCATTGGTGGCGATATGGCGTTGCTAAAGGGGATGATGCGCCTGTTAATTGAGCGCGATGATGCTGCAAGTGCTGCGGGTCGGCCCTCATTGCTGGATGACGAATTCATTCAAACGCATACCGTCGGCTTTGACGAGCTACGCCGTGACGTTCTCAATTCCGAGTGGAAAGATATCGAACGTATTTCTGGACTAAGTCAGACACAAATCGCCGAACTTGCTGATGCATATGCCGCTGCCGAACGAACCATTATCTGTTACGGAATGGGGATCACTCAGCACGAACATGGTACACAGAACGTACAGCAACTGATCAATCTGCTGTTGATGAAAGGTAACATTGGCAAGCCTGGTGCGGGTATCTGCCCACTACGTGGTCACTCTAATGTACAGGGCGACCGAACCGTCGGTATCACCGAGAAACCGTCTGCAGAGTTTCTGGCTCGCCTGGGTGAGCGCTATGGCTTCACCCCACCTCATGCACCTGGACATGCTGCAATCGCCAGCATGCAAGCAATATGTACGGGGCAAGCTCGAGCATTGATCTGCATGGGGGGCAACTTTGCACTGGCAATGCCAGATCGGGAAGCGAGCGCTGTACCGTTAACGCAATTAGATCTGGCGGTACACGTTGCCACAAAGCTTAACCGCTCCCATCTGCTGACCGCACGGCATAGCTATATCCTGCCGGTTCTGGGACGTAGCGAGATTGACATGCAAAAAAGCGGTGCGCAGGCGGTAACCGTTGAGGATTCAATGTCAATGATTCATGCCTCGCGTGGCGTGTTAAAACCCGCAGGTGTCATGCTGAAATCAGAGTGTGCTGTGGTCGCGGGAATCGCGCAGGCAGCGCTCCCTCAGAGCGTGGTGGCCTGGGAGCATCTGGTGGAAGATTATGATCGCATTCGCAATGACATTGAAGCTGTGCTGCCAGAGTTCGCCGACTATAACCAGCGCATCCGCCATCCTGGTGGTTTTCACCTGATAAACGCAGCTGCTGAAAGGCGCTGGCTGACGCCGTCAGGTAAGGCTAATTTTATTACCAGTAAAGGGTTGTTAGAAGATCCCTCTTCGGCGTTTAACAGTAAGCTGGTCATGGCGACAGTGCGCAGTCACGATCAGTACAATACGACGATTTATGGTATGGATGACCGCTATCGAGGGGTATTCGGTCAACGAGATGTGGTCTTCATGAGTGCTAAACAAGCTAAAGTTTGCGGTGTAAAAAACGGCGAAAGAGTTAATCTTATTGCGCTTACGCCAGACGGTAAGCGCAGCTCACGCCGCATGGATAGATTAAAAGTGGTCATTTACCCCATGGCTGACCGCTCACTGGTGACCTATTTTCCAGAATCGAATCACATGCTAACACTTGATAACCACGATCCATTAAGTGGCATTCCTGGCTATAAAAGT
Source organism: Escherichia sp. KS167_9B (assembly GCF_030295215.1). NCBI lineage: Bacteria > Pseudomonadati > Pseudomonadota > Gammaproteobacteria > Enterobacterales > Enterobacteriaceae > Escherichia > Escherichia sp. KS167_9B. Next base: position 1,909,910 of record NZ_AP025754.1, on the reverse strand, counting down.
ATTCCGGTTGAATTAGAACCATCAAATTAATTCGCCTCCTCATTTCTTCTGCTGTCATCCGCACAGCAGAAGAATTCCTCATTGACCATTGTCGCGCAATTTACTCACATGTGCTAAATTAAACTGCTCGCTATAAGATTTATACCTCCGCCTACAGCTGTAAGAAACTCCGCTCAGTACTGAAGCACCAGTCCTATTTCCTCTTTTTTCCAGCCTGTTATATTAAGCATACTGATTAACGATTTTTAACGTTATCCGCTAAATAAACATATTTGAAATGCATGCGACCACAGTGAAAAACAAAATCACGCAAAGAGACAACTATAAAGAAATCATGTCTGTAATTGTGGTTGTCTTATTACTGACACTTACGTTGATAGCCATTTTTTCGGCAATTGATCAGCTGGGTATTACAGAAATGGGTCGCATTGCAAGAGATCTTACACATTTCATTATCAATAGTTTGCAAGACTGAAAATAAACAGCAAATTATAAATATGAAATGTTAAAAAAGTATCGATAAAAACTTTATTGTTTTAAGGAGATAAAATGTCGCTCGTTTGTTCTGTTATATTTATTCATCATGCCTTCAACGCTAACATTTTAGATAAAGATTACGCCTTCTCTGACGGCGAGATCTTGATGGTAGATAACGCTGTTCGTACGCATTTTGAACCTTATGAGCGGCATTTTAAAGAAATCGGATTTAATGAAAATACCATTAAAAAATATCTACAATGCACTAACATCCAGACAGTGACGGTGCCTGTTCCTGCGAAGTTTTTACGTGCTTCAAATGTACCGACTGGATTGCTTAATGAAATGATTGCTTATCTCAACTCGGAAGAACGCAATCATCATAATTTTTCAGAACTTTTGCTTTTTTCTTGCCTGTCTATTTTTGCCGCATGCAAAGGTTTCATTACACTATTAACTAACGGTGTGCTATCCGTATCAGGGAAAGTGAGAAACATTGTCAATATGAAGCTGGCACACCCATGGAAACTAAAAGATATTTGTGATTGCCTGTATATTAGTGAAAGCCTGCTGAAGAAAAAACTAAAGCAAGAGCAAACGACATTCTCACAAATTCTTTTAGATGCCAGAATGCAACACGCAAAAAATTTGATACGCGTAGAAGGTTCAGTCAATAAAATTGCCGAAAAATGTGGTTATGCCAGTACATCTTATTTTATTTATGCTTTCCGCAAACATTTCGGCAACAGTCCAAAGAGAGTTTCAAAGGAGTACCGTTGTCAAAGGCACACGAATATGAACACGGGCAACACGATGAATGCTTTGGCTAATTGATTATTCGCTCACGTATAGTCAACTACAAACGCTAAGTAAGAATTAAAGGGGCAGCTATTACCTGCCCCAATCTGTCGTTACGAATTGTATTTCATGATGAGAATTAGTGATATACATCACAAATTTATGCATCTGAATAATCTGTTTCATATTTATTTATGATCTCAATGCAATGAATTACCAAAAAAACACATAATACCATTTAATTTCAATCATTTAGTTATTTGGCATTGTGAATTTACCTAGCTCAACAGAAAGCAATGTCAACGCGTTATGGACTATTATTTCTCTTTTTTTAGCCAAATCTGCTATCTCTTTATGTGACTCACTTCACTTACATCATCTTATTTCTCTTCGTAAAATTACTTTGGAATTAAGTACAATAAGAAGAGGAACATTTATGAAGTCTGCATTGAAGAAAAGTGTCGTAAGTACCTCGATATCTTTGATACTGGCATCTGGTATGGCTGCATTTACCGCTCATGCGGCAGATGATGTAAAGCTGAAAGCAACTAAAACAAACGTTGCTTTCTCAGACTTTACGCCGACTGAATACAGCACTAAAGGAAAGCCAAATATCATCGTACTGACCATGGATGATCTGGGTTATGGACAACTTCCTTTTGATAAGGGTTCTTTTGACCCAAAAACAATGGAAAATCGTGAAGTTGTCGATACCTACAAAATAGGGATAGATAAAGCCATTGAAGCTGCATCAAAATCGACGCCAACACTGCTTTCGTTAATGGATGAAGGTGTACGTTTTACTAACGGCTATGTGGCGCACGGGGTTTCCGGTCCCTCCCGCGCCGCAATAATGACCGGTCGAGCGCCCGCTCGTTTTGGTGTGTACTCCAATACTGATGCTCAGGATGGTATTCCGCTGACAGAAACTTTCTTGCCTGAATTATTCCAGAATCATGGTTATTACACTGCAGCAGTAGGTAAATGGCACTTGTCAAAAATCAGTAATGTGCCAGTACCGGAAGATAAACAAACGCGTGACTATCATGACAACTTCACCACATTTTCTGCGGAAGAATGGCAACCTCAAAACCGTGGCTTTGATTACTTTATGGGATTCCACGCTGCAGGAACGGCATATTACAACTCCCCTTCACTGTTCAAAAACCGTGAACGCGTCCCCGCAAAAGGTTATATCAGCGATCAGTTAACCGATGAGGCAATTGGTGTTGTTGATCGTGCTAAAACACTTGACCAGCCTTTTATGCTTTACCTTGCTTATAATGCTCCGCATCTGCCAAATGATAATCCTGCACCGGAGCAATATCAGAAGCAATTTAATACCGGTAGTCAAACAGCAGATAACTACTACGCTTCCGTTTATTCTGTTGATCAGGGTGTAAAACGCATTCTCGAACAACTAAAGAAAAACGGACAGTATGACAATACAATTATTCTATTTACCTCCGATAATGGTGCAGTTATCGATGGTCCTCTGCCGCTGAACGGAGCGCAAAAAGGCTATAAGAGCCAGACTTATCCTGGCGGTACCCATACACCAATGTTTATGTGGTGGAAAGGAAAACTTCAGCCCGGTAATTATGACAAGCTGATTTCCGCAATGGATTTCTACCCGACAGCTCTTGATGCAGCCGATATCAGCATTCCAAAAGAGTTAAAATTGGATGGTGTTTCATTGCTGCCCTGGTTGCAAGATAAGAAACAAGGTGAGCCACATAAAAATCTGACATGGATAACATCTTATTCTCACTGGTTTGATGAGGAAAATATTCCCTTCTGGGATAATTACCACAAATTTGTCCGCCATCAGTCAGACGATTACCCGCATAACCCCAACACCGAAGATTTAAGCCAATTCTCTTATACGGTGAGAAATAACGATTATTCGCTAGTCTATACAGTAGAAAACAATCAGTTAGGTCTATACAAACTGACAGATCTACAGCAAAAAGATAACCTTGCCGCTGCCAATCCGCAGGTCGTTAAAGAGATGCAAGGTGTGGTAAGAGAGTTTATCGACAACAGCCAGCCACCGCTTAGCGAGGTAAATCAGGCGAAGTTTAACAATATCAAGAAAGCACTAAGCGAAGCGAAATAACTAAACCTTCATGCGGCGGATTTTTCCGCCGCCTTATTGAGCGAGATAGCGATGCACGTTACAGCCAAGCCCTCCAGTTTTCAATGTAATCTCAAATGTGATTACTGTTTTTACCTTGAAAAAGAGTCGCAGTTTACTCATGAAAAATGGATGGATGACAGCACTCTGAAAGAGTTCATCAAACAATATATCGCAGCGTCTGGCAATCAGGTCTATTTTACCTGGCAAGGCGGTGAACCCACTCTGGCTGGCCTGGATTTTTTCCGTAAAGTTATTCACTATCAACAACGCTATGCAGGCCAAAAACGTATTTTTAATGCATTACAAACGAATGGCATTTTATTGAATAATGAATGGTGTGCCTTTCTCAAAGAACATGAGTTTCTGGTTGGTATCTCGATCGATGGACCCCAGGAGCTACATGACTATTACAGACGCAGTAATTCAGGTAACGGTACTTTTGCAAAAGTGATAGCAGCCATCGAGCGTCTGAAATCATATCAAGTAGAGTTTAATACGTTAACCGTCATTAATAACGTTAATGTCCATTACCCTCTTGAGGTTTATCATTTTTTAAAATCTATCGGCAGTAAACATATGCAATTTATCGAATTGCTCGAAACCGGGACGCCGAATATTGATTTCAGTGGTCATAGTGAGAACACATTCCGTATCATTGATTTTTCTGTGCCTCCTACGGCTTATGGCAAGTTTATGTCAACCATTTTTATGCAATGGGTTAAAAACGATGTGGGTGAAATTTTCATCCGTCAGTTTGAAAGCTTTGTCAGCCGTTTTTTGGGGAATGGGCATACCAGCTGTATTTTCCAGGAGTCCTGCAAGGATAATCTGGTTGTTGAAAGTAATGGAGACATTTACGAATGCGACCATTTTGTCTATCCACAGTACAAAATTGGAAACATTAATAAATCTGAACTCAAAACGATGAATAGTGTTCAACTGACAGCGCAAAAAAAACGGATTTCAGCGAAATGTCAGCAATGTGCATATAAACCTATCTGCAATGGTGGTTGCCCTAAACATCGTATTACTAAAGTAAACAATGAAACTGTTTCCTATTTTTGCGAAGGTTATAAAATCCTTTTTTCAACCATGGTGCCTTATATGAACGCCATGGTGGAGTTAGCTAAGAACAGAGTTCCACTTTACCACATTATGGATGTTGCAAAACAAATGGAGAATAATAAATAACGCACTCTATTAGCTTCAGTCTTAGCCTCCTTCTTATGAACTTAACAAGGCACCCGACATAACTTCCTGTCGGGTGTTTCGTCATCATCATCTTCCCGTGCGAAAATCCTGGCTTACGAGGTATGCGTCAGGGCATTAGCAATACTCTTGATTATCAATAGCGTAACCATAACCACTGAAAATGAAATATTTCTTTATATTTCATATTGTTAAATGATACTTAAATAAATTTCATCAGTATATCATTGCCATAGATAATCATTGGATGGCACAATCAATTTTCGCTAATGATAACCATTCCCATTACGTTTTGTATGTTGATAGCAAAGTATCTCTGTCTGCTGAAGCCCTTTTGGCTGCGTAAGAATAATAAAACTTCAGTGTTGTTAATCATTATTATCCTCGCCATGATCCTTGGCGTGGTTAAAATTCAGGTCTGGTTAAACGACTGGAATAATGATTTTTTCAATGCGCTAAGCCAGAAAGAAACTGATAAGCTTTGGCAGCTTGTCCTTTGGTTCCCTGCCCTGCTGGGGATCTTTGTATTAATATCCGTAAACAAAACATGGTTAATTAAACTACTGACTATTCGCTGGCGCGAATGGTTAACAGATTACTACCTTAATCGCTGGTTTGCAGATAAAAACTACTATTTCACGCAGATCTACGGCGAGCATAAAAATACAGATAACCCTGACCAACGTATCGCTGAAGACATTCTCTTACTGATCAGCAAAACGCTCAGCCTTTCATTTGGCTTCATCCAGTCACTTAGCATGCTGATCACCTTTACCGTTATTCTTTGGCAAAGCGCGGGTACGCTCTCATTCACTGTTGGTGGAACTGAATGGAGTATCCCGGGGTATATGGTCTATACCGTCGTGCTCATTGTGATCGGTGGAACTTTATTTACCCATAAGGTTGGTAAACGTATTCGTCCGCTTAATGTGGAAAAACAACGTAGCGAAGCGACATTTCGAACTAATCTTGTACAGCATAATAAGCAGGCAGAACTGATTGCGCTAAGCAATGCTGAGTCTCTACAACGCCAGGAGTTGAGCGAAAATTTTCATACCATTAAAGAGAACTGGCATCGTTTAATGAATCGTCAGCGGTGGCTTGATTACTGGCAGAATATTTATTCGCGCTCGCTTAGCGTTCTTCCCTACTTTCTGTTATTGCCGCAGTTTATTAGCGGACAGATCAATCTGGGCGGACTGATGAAATCACGCCAGGCATTTATGCTGGTATCGAACAATTTAAGCTGGTTTATTTATAAATATGATGAACTTGCTGAACTGGCTGCGGTTATCGATCGCTTGTATGAGTTCCATCAACTCACCGAACAGCGCCCTACGAATAAGCCTAAAAATTGCCAACATGCGGTACAAGTGGCTGACGCGAGTATTCGTACTCCTGATAATAAGATCATATTAGAGAACCTGAACTTTCATGTTTCGCCAGGCAAATGGCTATTACTGAAAGGTTACTCTGGTGCGGGAAAAACCACACTGCTTAAAACATTATCCCACTGCTGGCCGTGGTTTAAAGGTGATATTTCGTCTCCTGCTGACAGTTGGTATGTGTCACAAACACCGTTAATCAAAAGCGGCTTACTGAAAGAGATTATTTGTAAAGCACTTCCTCTGCCCGTAGACGATAAATCGTTGAGCGAAGTACTGCATCAGGTTGGTCTGGGGAAATTGGCTGCGCGTATTCATGACCACGATCGCTGGGGAGATATTCTTTCCAGCGGCGAAAAACAACGTATCGCCCTGGCACGATTAATTTTACGACGTCCGAAATGGATATTTCTTGACGAAACTACCTCTCATCTTGAGGAACAAGAGGCTATCCGCTTACTGCGTTTAGTGCGTGAAAAACTACCCACAAGCGGCGTCATTATGGTTACACATCAACCCGGTGTCTGGAACCTGGCCGATGATATTTGTGACATTAGCGCGGTTTTATAAAAACAATAAAAGCCCTGCTGTACGGAGATAAAAATAAATGAAGCGAGTTCTTATTCCTGGCGTCATTTTATGTGGCGCTGATGTGGCGCAGGCCGTCGATGACAAAAACATGTACATGCATGTTTTTGAAGAGATGACGGTCTATGCTCCTGTCCCTGTACCCGTAAACGGCAACACGCATTACACCAGTGAAAGCATCGAGCGTTTACCGACCGGGAATGGCAATATCAGCGATCTGCTGAGAACCAACCCTGCGGTGCGCATGGATTCAACGCAAAGTACCTCGTTGAACCAGGGAGATATTCGCCCGGAGAAAATCTCTATTCACGGTGCGTCGCCCTACCAGAATGCCTATTTGATTGACGGTATTAGTGCAACTAATAACCTGAACCCAGCGAATGAGTCCGATGCCAGTAGTGCAACCAATATTAGCGGGATGTCACAGGGCTATTATCTTGATGTCAGCTTACTCGACAATGTGACGCTTTATGACAGTTTTGTGCCGGTTGAATTCGGTCGCTTCAATGGCGGGGTAATTGATGCAAAGATCAAACGCTTCAATGCTGATGATAGCAGCGTGAAACTGGGTTATCGCACTACGCGTTCAAACTGGTTAACATCGCATATCGATGAGAATAACAAGAGCGCATTTAACCAAGGTTCTTCAGGAAGTACTTATTACTCTCCAGATTTTAAAAAGAACTTTTATACTTTGGCGTTTAATCAGGAACTCGCTGATAACTTCGGCGTTACCGCCGGTTTATCGCGCCGCCAGTCTGATATCATCCGCGCGGATTATGTTTCGAATGACGGCATTGTCGCCGGCAGGGCACAGTATAAAAACGTTATCGATACTGCATTGAGCAAATTTACCTGGTTTGCCAGCGACCGCTTTACCCACGATTTAACCTTAAAATATACCGGCTCCAGCCGTGATTATAATACCAGCACCTTCCCGGAGTCTGATCGCGAAATGGGTAATAAATCCTATGGTCTGGCATGGGATATGGATACCCAGCTCGCATGGGCCAAACTGCGTACCACCGTTGGTTGGGATCATATTAGTGATTATACCCGTCACGATCATGACATCTGGTACACCGAACTTTCATGTACATATGGCGATATTTCAGGGCGTTGCACCCGTGGCGGATTAGGACACATTTCCCAGGCTGTAGATAATTACACCTTCAAAACACGCCTTGACTGGCAAAAATTCGCCGTGGGTAATGTTTCGCATCAACCCTACTTCGGCGCGGAATACATCTATTCCGATGCATGGACTGAACGCCATAACCAGTCTGAATCCTATGTGATTAATGCTGCCGGAAAGAAAACTAACCATACCATTTACCATAAAGGTAAAGGCAGCCTGGGAATAGACAATTACACGCTGTATATGGCGGATCGCATTAGCTGGCGTAATGTGTCGTTAATGCCCGGCGTGCGGTATGACTATGATAACTATCTGTCAAACCACAATATCTCCCCGCGCTTTATGACGGAATGGGATATTTTTGCTGATCAAACCTCAATGATTACCGCAGGTTATAACCGTTACTATGGCGGGAATATTCTTGATATGGGATTACGTGATATCCGCAATAGCTGGACGGAATCGGTATCAGGCAATAAAACCCTGACGCGTTATCAGGATTTGAAAACGCCTTATAACGATGAACTGGCAATGGGATTGCAGCAAAAAATCGGTAAGAACGTTATTGCGCGCGCAAACTATGTTTACCGTGTAGCGCATGATCAAATCAGCAAAAGCAGTCGTACCGACAGCGCGACTAAAACCACCATTACTGAATATAACAACGACGGTAAAACCAAAACGCATTCGTTCAACCTCAGTTTTGAACTGGCCGAACCCCTGCATATCAGCCAGGTAGATATTAACCCACAAATTGTCTTTAGCTATATCAAGAGCAAGGGCAACTTGTCGTTAAACAATGGTTATGAGGAGAGCAATACCGGTGATAACCGGGTGGTTTATAACGGTAATCTGGTCTCTTACGATAGCGTTCCAGTGGCGGATTTTAATAATCCACTAAAGATCTCCTTAAACATGGATTTCACGCATCAACCGAGCGGGTTGGTGTGGGCGAATACGCTGACCTGGCAAGAAGCGCGTAAAGCTCGCATTATCCTGGGTAAGACGAATGCGCAATACATCAGCGAATATTCAGATTACAAGCAGTATGTTGACGAAAAACTGGATAGCAGCCTGACCTGGGACACCCGCTTGTCCTGGACGCCACAATTTCTGAAACAACAAAACCTGACGATCAGTGCCGATATTCTCAATGTACTGGATAGCAAAACCGCTGTTGATACAACGAATACCGGCGTGGCGACCTACGCCAGTGGCCGTACTTTCTGGCTTGATGTCAGCATGAAATTTTAATAGTTCGGATTTTACTTAACCGGGTAAATTCGCCCGGTTTTCGCATGGAGATAATTATGAGAAACCTCTGTTTCTTACTGACGTTAGTGGCAACTCTGTTGCTCCCCGGGCGACTGATTGCCGCCGCCTTACCGCAGGATGAAAAGTTAATTACCGGGCAACTGGACAATGGCTTGCGATATCTGATTTATCCGCATGCTCAACCAAAGGATCAGGTAAATTTATGGCTGCAAATTCATACCGGTTCATTGCAGGAAGAAGACAATGAGCGCGGCGTGGCTCATTTTGTAGAACATATGATGTTTAACGGCACAAAAACATGGCCGGGTAATAAAGTCATCGAAACATTTGAGTCAATGGGCCTGCGTTTTGGTCGCGATGTTAATGCCTATACCAGCTATGACGAAACAGTGTATCAGGTGAGTTTGCCGACTACGCAGAAACAAAATCTGCAACAAGTGATGGCAATCTTCAGTGAATGGAGTAATGCCGCAACCTTTGAAAAACTCGAAGTAGACGCTGAACGCGGCGTAATTACTGAGGAATGGCGTGCCCATCAGGATGCGAAATGGCGCACCTCTCAGGCGCGCCGCCCTTTCCTGCTGGCAAATACCCGTAATTTAGACCGTGAACCTATCGGCCTGATGGATACCGTCGCCACGGTCACACCGGCACAATTGCGCCAATTTTATCAACGCTGGTATCAACCAAATAATATGACCTTTATTGTGGTCGGCGATATCGACAGTAAAGAAGCGCTGGCGCTGATAAAGGATAATTTAAGTAAGCTTCCGGCTAACAAAGCAGCTGAAAATCGCGTCTGGCCGACAAAAGCCGAAAACCACCTGCGCTTTAATATCATCAATGATAAAGAAAACCGGGTGAACGGCATCGCACTCTATTATCGCCTGCCAATGGTACAAGTGAACGATGAGCAAAGCTTTATCGAACAAGCTGAATGGAGCATGTTGGTTCAGCTGTTCAACCAACGTCTGCAGGAACGTATACAGTCGGGCGAGTTGAAGACTATTTCTGGTGGCACTGCGCGCAGCGTTAAAATTGCACCCGATTATCAGTCGCTGTTTTTCCGTGTAAATGCACGTGACAATAATATGCAGGATGCTGCGAATGCATTAATGGCAGAGTTGGCAACCCTCGATCAACATGGTTTTTCTGCTGAAGAACTCGACGATGTTAAAACTACCCGCCTAACCTGGCTGAAAAATGCGGTTGATCAGCAAGCTGAACGCGATTTACGTATGCTGACCAGTCGCCTGGCGTCCAGCTCGTTAAATAATACGCCGTTCTTGTCGCCGGAAGAGACATACCAACTTTCGAAACGTCTGTGGCCGCAAATTACCGTGCAAAGTCTGGCGGAAAAATGGCAGCAGCTAAGAAAGAACCAGGACGCATTTTGGGAGCAAATGGTAAACAATGAAGTTGCCGCCAAAAAAGCATTGTCTCCTGCGGCTATCCTGGCGCTGGAAAAAGAGTACGCCAACAAAAAGCTGGCGGCTTACATCTTCCCAGGCAGAAATTTATCGTTAACAGTAGACGCTGACCCACAGGCGGAAATTAGCAGTAAAGAAACACTGGCTGAGAATCTGACATCATTAACACTTTCTAATGGTGCCAGGGTTATTCTGGCAAAATCAGCGGGTGAAGAGCAAAAGCTACAAATTATTGCCGTATCTAATAAAGGTGATTTAAGTTTCCCTGCGGAGCAAAAATCACTTATCGCGCTGGCAAATAAAGCGGTGAGTGGCAGCGGCGTTGGTGATCTCTCCTCTTCCAGCCTGAAACGCTGGAGTGCGGAAAACTCGGTAACCATGAGCAGCAAAGTCAGTGGGCTGAATACGTTGCTCTCCGTGAGCGCGCGGGCTAATAATCCTGAACCTGGTTTCCAGTTGATTAACCAGCGAATCACTCACAGCACGATTAATGACAATATTTGGGCATCGCTACAAAATGCTCAAATTCAGGCGTTGAAAACGCTCGACCAGCGTCCAGCAGAGAAATTCGCCCAGCAGATGTATGAGAAGCGCTATGCTGATGACCGTACGAAATTACTGCAAGAAAAACAGATTGCACAATTTACCGCCGCAAACGCGCTGGCTGCCGATCGCCAGTTATTTTCATCTCCAGCGGATATCACGTTTGTCGTTGTCAGTAATGTCGCAGAAGACAAACTTCTGCCGTTAATTACGCATTACTTAGGATCAATCAAACACTCTGATTCGCCATTAGCCGCAGGTAAACCATTAACTCGCGCGACGGACAACGCATCGATTACTGTAAAAGAACAAAATGAACCTGTGGCACAGGTTTCACAGTGGAAGCGTTATGATTCCCGGACACCGGTTAACCTGGCGACGCGTATGGCGCTCGATGCTTTTAACGTCGCACTGGCAAAAGATCTACGCATTAATATTCGTGAACAGGCATCTGGGGCATACAGCGTTTCTTCTCGCCTCTCGGTTGATCCTCAGGCCAAAGACATCAGTCATTTGCTGGCTTTTACTTGTCAACCGGAACGACATGATGAACTGTTAACGTTAGCGAATGAAGTGATGGTTAAGCGTCTGGCTAAAGGGATCAGTGAGCAAGAACTGAACGAATACCAGCAAAACGTTCAGCGCAGCCTCGATATCCAACAGCGTAGCGTTCAACAATTAGCGAACACCATTGTAAATAGTCTTATTCAATATGACGATCCTGCAGCATGGACTGAGCAGGAGCAATTATTGAAACAAATGACGGTAGAGAATGTTAACACTGCCGTTAAACAATATCTTTCTCATCCGGTGAATACCTATACCGGAGTATTATTGCCAAAATAATAACAGCCCCGTCAACACCTCGTTGGCGGGGATTTTAGCAATATTCGCCATTTTTATGTAATAATTTTATAAATGCGTTCAAAATAATAGCCGAGTGCTAATAATGATATTTTAATGCCTGATTTTTACGCGATAATTCAGGAGACATAGAAAGCGCATAAAAATAACAACATAAAACACCTTGCCACCACCCAAGAATTCAATAATATATTGTTTTTAATGAAAAAACATTATTCTCGTAATATTTCATGATAAATAACATTAGGATTTTGTTATTTAAACCCGAGTCCTTTGCACTTGCTTACTTTATCGATAAATCCTACTTTTTTAATGCGATCCAATCATTTTAAGGAGTTTAAAATGGATAAGAAGCAAGTAACGGATTTAAGGTCGGAATTACTCGATTCACGTTTTGGTGCGAAGTCTATTTCCACTATTGCAGAATCAAAACGTTTTCCGCTGCACGAAATGCGTGATGATGTCGCATTCCAGATTATCAATGACGAATTATATCTTGATGGCAACGCTCGTCAGAACCTGGCCACTTTCTGCCAGACCTGGGACGACGAAAATGTCCATAAGTTGATGGATTTATCCATTAACAAAAACTGGATCGACAAAGAAGAATATCCGCAATCTGCAGCAATCGATCTGCGTTGCGTAAACATGGTTGCCGATCTGTGGCATGCGCCTGCACCGAAAAATGGTCAGGCCGTTGGCACCAACACCATTGGTTCTTCCGAGGCCTGTATGCTCGGCGGGATGGCGATGAAATGGCGTTGGCGCAAGCGTATGGAAGCTGCAGGTAAGCCGACTAACAAACCTAATCTGGTGTGCGGCCCGGTACAAATCTGCTGGCATAAATTCGCCCGTTACTGGGATGTGGAACTGCGTGAAATCCCTATGCGCCCCGGTCAGTTGTTTATGGACCCGAAACGCATGATTGAAGCCTGCGACGAAAACACTATCGGCGTGGTGCCGACTTTCGGCGTGACCTACACCGGTAACTATGAGTTCCCGCAACCGCTGCACGATGCGCTGGATAAATTCCAGGCCGACACCGGTATCGACATCGACATGCACATCGACGCCGCCAGCGGTGGCTTCCTGGCACCGTTCGTCGCCCCGGATATCGTCTGGGACTTCCGCCTGCCGCGTGTGAAATCGATCAGTGCTTCAGGCCATAAATTCGGTCTGGCTCCGCTGGGCTGCGGCTGGGTTATCTGGCGTGATGAAGAAGCGCTGCCGCAGGAACTGGTGTTCAACGTTGACTACCTCGGCGGTCAGATTGGGACTTTCGCCATCAACTTCTCCCGCCCGGCGGGTCAGGTGATTGCACAATACTATGAATTCCTGCGCCTCGGTCGTGAAGGCTATACCAAAGTACAGAACGCTTCCTACCAGGTTGCCGCTTATCTGGCGGATGAAATCGCCAAACTGGGGCCGTATGAGTTCATCTGTACGGGTCGCCCGGACGAAGGCATCCCGGCGGTTTGCTTCAAACTGAAAGATGGTGAAGATCCGGGATACACCCTGTACGACCTCTCTGAACGTCTGCGTCTGCGCGGCTGGCAGGTTCCGGCCTTCACTCTCGGCGGTGAAGCCACCGACATCGTGGTGATGCGCATTATGTGTCGTCGCGGCTTCGAAATGGACTTTGCTGAACTGTTGCTGGAAGACTACAAAGCCTCCCTGAAATATCTCAGCGACCACCCGAAACTGCAGGGTATTGCCCAGCAGAACAGCTTTAAACATACCTGATAACGTTTAACGGTAACGGTGTCCCGAAACGAACCCGTTTCGGGACAATTTCCAAAGTCTGTTCACTGGCATTAGCAACGGAAAATATTGTTCTGAATACGCTTCAGAACAAAACAGGTGCGGTTCCGACAGGAATACCGTTTTAGGGGGATAATATGGCTACATCAGTACAGACAGGTAAAGCTAAGCAGCTCACATTACTCGGATTCTTTGCCATAACGGCATCGATGGTAATGGCTGTTTATGAATACCCTACTTTCGCAACATCGGGCTTTTCATTAGTCTTCTTCCTGCTATTAGGCGGGATTTTATGGTTTATTCCCGTGGGACTTTGTGCTGCGGAAATGGCTACCGTCGACGGCTGGGAAGAAGGTGGCGTCTTCGCCTGGGTATCAAATACTCTGGGGCCGAGATGGGGGTTTGCAGCGATCTCATTTGGCTATCTGCAAATCGCCATCGGTTTTATTCCAATGCTCTATTTCGTGTTAGGGGCACTCTCCTACATTTTGAAATGGCCAGCGTTGAATGAAGACCCCATTACCAAAACTATTGCAGCACTCATCATTCTTTGGGCGCTGGCATTAACACAGTTTGGTGGCACGAAATACACGGCGCGAATTGCTAAAGTTGGCTTCTTCGCCGGTATCCTGTTACCTGCATTTATTTTGATCGCATTAGCGGCTATTTATCTGCACTCCGGTGCTCCCGTTGCTATCGAAATGGATGCGAAAACCTTCTTCCCTGATTTCTCTAAAGTCGGCACCCTGGTTGTGTTTGTTGCCTTCATTTTGAGTTATATGGGGGTAGAAGCTTCCGCAACCCACGTCAATGAAATGCGCAATCCCGGTCGCGATTATCCGCTGGCGATGTTACTGCTGATGGTGGCGGCAATCTGCTTAAGCTCTGTTGGCGGTTTGTCTATTGCGATGGTTATTCCGGGTAATGAAATCAACCTCTCCGCAGGGGTAATGCAAACCTTTACCGTTCTTATGTCCCATGTGGCACCGGAAATTGAGTGGACGGTTCGCGTGATCTCCGCACTGCTGTTGCTGGGTGTTCTGGCGGAAATCGCTTCCTGGATTGTTGGCCCTTCTCGCGGGATGTATGTCACCGCGCAGAAAAACCTGCTGCCAGCGGCGTTCGCTAAAATGAACAAAAATGGCGTACCGGTAACGCTGGTTATTTCGCAGTTGGTGATTACTACTATCGCGTTGATCATCCTCACCAATACTGGTGGCGGTAACAATATGTCCTTCCTGATCGCCCTGGCGCTGACGGTGGTGATTTATCTGTGTGCTTATTTCATGCTGTTTATTGGCTACATTGTGTTGGTTCTTAAACATCCTGACTTAAAACGCACATTTAATATCCCTGGTGGTAAAGGGGTGAAACTGGTCGTGGCAATTGTCGGTCTGCTGACTTCAATTATGGCGTTTATTGTTTCCTTCCTGCCGCCGGATAACATCCAGGGTGACTCTACCGATATGTATGTTGAATTACTGGTCGTTAGTTTCCTGGTGGTACTTGCCCTGCCCTTTATTCTCTATGCTGTTCATGATCGTAAAGGCAAAGCGAATACCGGCGTCACTCTGGAGCCAATCAACAGTAAGAACGCACCAAAAGGTCACTTCTTCCTGCACCCGCGTGCACGTTCACCACACTATATTGTGATGAATGACAAGAAACACTAACCATGTCTGAATGGTTATAAGACAAGGGAGCGATAATTCATCGCTCCCTTTTTCGTGCTCGCTGTCGTATTGACTTAACCGGGATAAGTACGAGAATGAGCGCACATCTGTTTACCGGAAACCAGCATATATGGATATCTGCTCCCGAAACGAGAAATTAGCAATTAGAAGACCAGCGGTACTGGTTGCACTGGCACTGTTACTGTGTAGTTGCAAAAGCACGCCCCCAGAGTCAATGGTGACACCACCAACAGGTTCGAAGCCACCAGCTACGACGCAACAATCGTCACAACCGATGCGTGGCATCTGGCTGGCCACAGTGTCTCGCCTCGACTGGCCACCGGTTTCCTCGGTTAACATTAGTAACCCCACCAGCCGGATCCGCGTACAACAACAGGCGATGATCGACAAGCTCGATCATCTGCAACGTCTCGGTATAAACACGGTCTTTTTCCAGGTCAAGCCGGACGGTACCGCACTATGGCCATCGAAAATTTTGCCGTGGTCCGATCTTATGACCGGTAAGATTGGCGAAAACCCGGGTTACGATCCGTTGCAATTTATGCTCGACGAAGCCCACAAGCGTGGGATGAAAGTACACGCCTGGTTTAACCCTTACCGCGTATCGGTTAATACAAAGCCTGGTACTATCAGGGAACTGAATAGCACCCTGTCTCAACAACCGGCCAGCGTCTATGTGCAACACCGCGACTGGATTAGAACGTCGGGTGATCGGTTTGTCCTCGACCCAGGCATCCCTGAGGTTCAGGACTGGATCACATCAATAGTCGCGGAAGTGGTTTCCCGCTATCCGGTAGATGGCGTGCAGTTTGACGACTATTTTTATACTGAGTCACCAGCTTCACGGCTAAATGATAACGAAACGTACCGCAAATACGGAGGCGCATTTGCGTCAAAAGCAGACTGGCGGCGCAACAATACTCAGCAGTTAATTGCGAAGGTATCGCACACCATTAAAAGCATTAAGCCGGAAGTCGAATTTGGCGTTAGCCCGGCAGGCGTGTGGCGTAACCGATCACACGATCCGCTCGGTTCTGATACCCGAGGCGCGGCAGCCTATGACGAATCCTACGCTGACACGCGCCGATGGGTGGAACAAGGATTGCTGGATTACATTGCCCCCCAAATTTACTGGCCATTCTCGCGGAGTGCCGCGCGTTATGACGTGTTGGCAAAATGGTGGGCGGATGTCGTTAAACCGACCAGGACCCGCCTGTATATCGGTATCGCCTTCTATAAAGTGGGTGAACCTTCAAAGATAGAGCCAGACTGGATGATTAACGGCGGCGTACCGGAACTGAAAAAGCAACTCGATCTTAACGATGCCGTGCCAGAAATTAGCGGCACAATCTTGTTCCGTGAGGACTATCTGAACAAACCTCAGACTCAACAAGCGGTCAGCTATTTGCAAAGTCGTTGGGGCAGTTAAACTTGTAACATGGCCGGTGCTTTACTCACCGGCTTGTTATCCTCTTGAAATATCCCACTAATAATCATGCTTATTTAAGCCAAATTAACCACGCAATTAACCACTCTTAGTTTAATAGCCATAAAACCCCTAATAAAAATGTATGAATATGAAAACCCTACGGTATTCGCTGTTTCCGAAAAATAATTACGATGGGCTATACTCTTCTGAAGAACAGTAGCGTAGATTGAAACTGTCCTAACTCTCTTATTTCTTTTCAGTATATCTTCATATTTCAGGAGAATATGTGCAGTTAGTCGATCTCGCACGTTGCGTTTCGTTTTTGATTCCGTCTGCTTTCTCAGCCTTATAAGGGTGTGAATTATGGAGATGTATTTTAAAAGAATGAAAGATGAGTGGACCGGGCTTGTCGAACAAGCAGATCCGCTCATTCGTGCTAAAGCCGCGGAAATTGCCGTTGCGCATGCCCATTACCTGAGCATTGAGTTTTACCGAATTGTCCGTATCGACCCGCATGCCGAAGAATTCTTGAGTAATGAACAAGTTGAGCGGCAGCTGAAAAGTGCGATGGAACGCTGGATTATTAATGTGCTTTCTGCCCAGGTTGACGATGTTGAAAGGCTAATACAAATCCAGCATACCGTCGCAGAAGTGCATGCCCGCATCGGCATTCCAGTAGAAATTGTCGAGATGGGGTTTCGGGTGCTGAAAAAAATCCTCTATCCGGTGATTTTCTCTTCGGATTATTCTGCCGCAGAAAAACTTCAGGTCTACCATTTCTCGATTAACAGTATTGATATCGCGATGGAAGTCATGACCCGCGCGTTTACCTTTAGTGACAGTAGTGCCTCAAAAGAAGATGAAAACTATCGTATCTTCTCGTTACTGGAAAACGCCGAAGAAGAAAAAGAACGGCAAATAGCCTCAATCCTTTCATGGGAAATTGACATTATCTATAAAGTTCTGCTGGATTCTGATTTAGGCAGTAGTTTGCCTTTAAGCCAGGCTGATTTTGGCCTGTGGTTTAACCATAAAGGTCGACATTATTTTAGCGGCATTGCCGAAGTGGGTCATATCTCCCGCCTGATTCAGGATTTCGACGGTATTTTTAATCAAACCATACGTAATACAAAAAATTTGAGCAACAAAACTCTGCGGGTGAGATTTTTATTACAGATAAGAAATACCGTATCGCAAATTATTACCTTGCTGCGTGAATTATTTGAAGAAGTATCTCGCCACGAAGTGGGTATGGATGTACTGACAAAATTACTTAACCGCCGCTTCCTGCCGACCATCTTTAAACGCGAAATTGCCCATGCCAACCGGACCGGAACCCCCCTGTCAGTGCTGATTATTGACGTTGATAAATTCAAAGAGATCAACGATACGTGGGGCCATAACACTGGCGATGAAATTCTGCGTAAAGTTTCTCAGGCCTTTTATGACAACGTCCGCAGTAGTGATTATGTTTTCCGCTACGGGGGCGATGAATTTATCATTGTTTTGACTGAAGCTTCGGAAAACGAAACGTTACGTACCGCAGAACGTATTCGCAGTCGGGTGGAGAAAACCAAACTGAAAGCCGCAAACGGCGAAGATATTGCCCTCTCACTTTCCATCGGTGCCGCCATGTTTAATGGTCATCCTGACTATGAGCGCCTCATTCAAATAGCCGATGAAGCTCTGTATATCGCCAAAAGACGAGGTAGAAACCGTGTTGAACTCTGGAAAGCCAGTCTTTAGATGCGCCAGGATGCAGAGGTAATCATGAAGCTAACCGATGCGGATAATGCCGCCGATGGCATTTTTTTCCCCGCCCTTGAGCAAAATATGATGGGCGCGGTGATTACGACATCGCGATTGGCAACTGGAGTCCGGATTTTGCCGACCCGTATATGTTTATGAATTACTGGTTTGAGTCCGACAAAAAAGGTCTGCCGGGTAACCGCTCGTTCTATGAAAACAGTGAGGTCGATAAGCTACTGCGCAATGCGCTAGCGACCACCGACCAGACGCAGCGTACCCGGGACTACCAGCAGGCACAGAAAATCGTCATTGATGACGCTGCTTATGTGTACCTGTTCCAGAAAAACTACCAACTGGCGATGAACAAAGAGGTGAAAGGCTTTGTGTTCAATCCCATGCTGGAACAGGTCTTCAATATCAATACCATGAGTAAATAACGTGACCTTCTGGAGTATTTTACGCCAACGCTGCTGGGGGCTGGTGCTCGTGGTGGCGGGCGTCTGTGTGATTACGTTTATTATCTCGCACCTGATCCCCGGCGACCCGGCGCGGTTACTGGCGGGTGACCGCGCCAGCGATGCTATCGTGGATAATATTCGCCAGCAACTGGGACTGGACCAGCCACTGTACGTACAGTTTTACCGCTACGTCAGCGACCTGTTTCAGGGTGACCTGGGAACATCCATTCGTACCGGGCGTCCGGTGCTGGAAGAGTTGCGCATATTTTTCCCGGCGACGCTGGAACTGGCATTTTGCGCTCTGCTGCTGGCACTCCTGGTTGGTATCCCGCTGGGCATACTCTCTGCAGTCTGGCGAAATCGCTGGCTGGATCATCTGGTGCGAATAATGGCCATTACCGGAATCTCCACACCTGCGTTCTGGCTTGGGCTGGGCGTCATTGTGCTGTTTTATGGTCATCTGCAAATTCTTCCCGGCGGCGGAAGGCTTGATGACTGGCTGGATCCACCAACGCACGTTACCGGCTTTTATCTGCTCGATGCGCTGCTTGAAGGCAACGGTGAAGTCTTCTTCAATGCGCTGCAACATCTCATCTTACCGGCATTAACGCTGGCGTTCGTTCACCTGGGGATTGTCGCTCGCCAGATCCGCTCAGCTATGCTGGAACAATTGAGTGAAGACTACATTCGTACCGCCCGGGCCAGCGGCTTGCCCGGCTGGTATATCGTTTTATGTTATGCGCTACCCAATGCGTTGATCCCCTCGATTACCGTATTGGGGCTGGCGCTGGGCGATTTGTTGTATGGCGCAGTGCTCACCGAAACCGTTTTTGCCTGGCCTGGAATGGGTGCATGGGTAGTAACATCAATACAGGCGCTCGACTTCCCGGCAGTGATGGGCTTTGCCGTCGTGGTTTCATTTGCTTATGTGCTGGTCAACCTGGTGGTGGATTTGCTCTATTTGTGGATTGATCCGCGTATCGGACGTGGAGGTGATGAATGATGCTAAGCGAGGAAACGTCCGTCGTACGCCCACCAAAACAAACGCGATTTAACGGTGCAAAACTGGTATGGATGCTGAAAGGCAGTCCGCTCACCGTGACCGGCGCAGTCATCATTGTATTAATGCTACTGATGATGATTTTTTCACCGTGGCTGGCGACGCATGATCCCAACGCCATTGATTTAACTGCCCGCCTTTTGCCGCCTTCTGCGGCGCACTGGTTTGGCACCGATGAAGTGGGACGCGATCTGTTTAGCCGCGTACTGGTCGGCAGTCAGCAATCAATTCTCGCCGGATTAGTGGTGGTCGCCATTGCGGGTATGATGGGTTCGCTACTCGGGTGTCTATCCGGTGTGCTTGGCGGCCGCGCAGACGCGATCATCATGCGCATCATGGACATTATGCTGTCGATTCCTTCGCTGGTGCTGACAATGGCGCTGGCTGCCGCACTTGGACCGAGTTTGTTTAACGCCATGCTGGCGATTGCTATCGTGCGTATCCCGTTTTATGTGCGCCTGGCGCGGGGGCAAACATTAGTTGTTCGCCAGTACACTTACGTTCAGGCGGCGAAAACCTTTGGTGCGTCGCGTTGGCATCTGATCAACTGGCATATTTTACGTAACTCCCTGCCGCCGCTGATTGTGCAGGCATCGCTGGATATTGGTAGCGCGATTTTAATGGCCGCCACGTTGGGATTTATTGGCCTGGGTGCTCAACAACCGAGTGCTGAATGGGGGGCGATGGTGGCGAATGGCCGCAACTATGTGCTCGATCAATGGTGGTATTGCGCATTTCCGGGGGCAGCGATTTTGCTTACCGCCGTCGGGTTCAATCTCTTTGGTGATGGTATTCGCGATCTGCTTGACCCGAAAGCAGGAGGAAAGCAGTCATGACCCAACCCGTTCTGGACATTCAACAGCTGCATTTGAGTTTCTCCGGTTTTAACGGCGACGTTCACGCGCTCAACAATGTGTCATTGAAAATCAACCGCGGTGAAATTGTCGGTCTGGTGGGAGAATCCGGCTCGGGTAAATCAGTCACTGCAATGTTGATTATGCGTCTGTTACCGACGGGTAGTTATTGCGTACATCGGGGACATATTTCACTGCTGGGAGAAGATGCTCTTAACGCTCGGGAAAAACAGCTTCGTCAGTGGCGCGGCGCACGAGTGGCGATGATCTTTCAGGAACCGATGACCGCCCTAAATCCGACACGTCGAATAGGTCTTCAGATGATGGACGTGATCCGCCATCATCAACCAATAAGTCGTAGGGAAGCCAGAGCTAAAGCGATTGCCCTGCTGGAAGAGATGCAAATCCCGGATGCCGTGGAAGTTATGTCGCGCTATCCGTTTGAGCTTTCAGGTGGTATGCGCCAGCGGGTAATGATTGCGCTGGCATTCTCCTGCGAGCCGCAATTGATTATTGCCGACGAACCGACTACGGCGCTGGACGTCACGGTACAGTTGCAGGTACTGCGTCTGCTTAAACATAAAGCCCGCGCCAGTGGAACTGCGGTACTGTTCATCAGCCATGATATGGCCGTGGTGTCGCAACTGTGCGATAGCGTTTACGTGATGTATGCCGGAAGCGTGATCGAGAGCGGCATGACGGCAGACGTTATCCATCATCCCCAGCATCCGTATACCATTGGTTTGCTGCAATGCGCACCGGAACATGGAATACCACGCCAGCCATTACCCGCCATTCCAGGGACGGTACCAAACCTCACCCATTTGCCTGACGGCTGCGCTTTTCGCGATCGTTGCTATGCGGCAGGTACACAGTGTGAAAACGTCCCGGCGCTGACAGCGTGTGGTGACAACAACCACCGCTGCGCCTGTTGGTATCCTCAGCAGGAGGTCATTAGTGTCTGACACGTTATTAACGTTACGCGACGTCCATATCAATTTCCCGGCCCGAAAAAACTGGCTTGGTAAAACTACGGAACATGTTCATGCCATCAATGGTATTGATTTACAGATCCGTCGTGGTGAAACCTTAGGGATCGTCGGTGAGTCAGGCTGCGGCAAAAGCACCCTCGCACAGCTTTTAATGGGTATGCTGCAACCGAGCCACGGGCAGTACATCCGTTCAGGATCACAACGCATTATGCAGATGGTGTTTCAGGACCCGCTCTCTTCGCTTAATCCGCGCTTACCGGTGTGGCGCATCATCACGGAACCGCTCTGGATTGCTAAGCGTAGTAGTGAACAACAGCGGCGAGCGTTGGCAGAGGAGCTGGCTGTGCAG
This sequence comes from Escherichia sp. KS167_9B, assembly GCF_030295215.1. Lineage (NCBI taxonomy): Bacteria > Pseudomonadati > Pseudomonadota > Gammaproteobacteria > Enterobacterales > Enterobacteriaceae > Escherichia > Escherichia sp. KS167_9B. The sequence continues at coordinate 1,887,717 of NZ_AP025754.1, read as the reverse complement.
GTGGGTATTCGTCCGGAGTATCTCGACCGCTTGCCTCATGCGTTCTCAGGCGGGCAGCGGCAACGTATCGCCATTGCCAGAGCACTCTCTTCGCAGCCTGACGTGATTGTGCTTGATGAACCCACCTCGGCGCTGGATATCTCCGTCCAGGCGCAGATCCTCAATTTACTGGTAACGCTACAGGAAAATCGCGGGCTGACTTATGTGCTGATTTCACACAATGTCTCGGTGATTCGTCATATGAGCGATCGGGTAGCGGTGATGTATCTCGGACAGATTGTGGAACTGGGCGACGCGCAGCAGGTGCTCTCTACTCCGGCACATCCATACACCCGATTATTGCTGGATTCCCTGCCCGCCATTGATAAACCGCTGGAGGAAGAATGGGCATTGCGTAAAACGGAACTACCAGGAAACCGCACGTTGCCGCCGGGCTGTTTTTTCCGCGAACGTTGCCCCCTGGCAACCAGCGGATGTGAAGTTCGGCAATCATTCACGACGCGGGAGGACGGACGTGAGATCAGGTGCTGGCGGGCGCTGTAGAGACGCTAACAACGCATCAGGCAATCACGCGCCTGACGCGTCATCCGGCAACGCTTTACGATTTCAACTGGTAATCAAGCGTAATTTCAGCTTTCAGTACCTGAGAAACCGGGCATCCTGCTTTTGCTTTCTGGATAATGCCGTCAAAAGTAGAGGCATCAATACCCGGCACCGCAACTTCGCTCTTCAGTGCGATTTTAGTAATCGCAAACCCGGCATCCACTTTATCCAGCGAGACATCGGCGGTGGTATCAATCGATGTGGGCGTGAATCCTGCTTCCCCCAGCATTAATGAAAGCGCCATTGAGAAACATGCTGCATGCGCCGCGCCAATCAGTTCTTCAGGGTTAGTTCCTTTTTCGCCTTCAAAACGCGTATTAAATCCATACGGCTGTTGGTTCAGCACGCCGCTCTCGGTGGATACGGTTCCCTTCCCGCGTTTGATATCGCCTTCCCAGTGTGCCTGACCTTTCTTATGGATTGTCATTGTTGCTCTCCTGTGGGCTTAAAAAGGAAATTATAGACTACGTGAGAAACAGCACGAGGATAAGCAGGATATTCCGAATAGAATCCGGCGAAAATATTATCTATGTACTTAAATAAAATTCCCACAATAGATAACCGGGAATATATAACTCAAGAGATATTGCATCAATATTAATCGGATCATACCAATCACAATCCCTATGAATATCATGAAGTTAAAATATAAAAATCATCAACCAGGACTAATCTTAACAACGAAGCGGCAAATATTTGCCATGCTGAATGTGCTTTATAAATCTGCGATCCGTAGCAGACACCATAAATACACAGACACGGAGAATCACTATGTTTACTTATTATCAGGCAGAAAATTCAACAGCAGAACCCGCTCTGGTTAATGCCATTGAGCAAGGCCTTCGGGCAGAACACGGTGTTGTCACTGAAGATGACATTCTCATGGAGCTGACCAAATGGGTGGAAGCTTCTGATAACGACATCCTCAGTGATATCTACCAGCAAACGATCAATTATGTGGTCAGTGGCCAGCACCCTACGCTTTAAGGTGCTATGCTTGATCGGCAACCTAATTTAGGGGTTTAGCACGTGTTTCTTCGCTACGGCGATGTTGTCCTTAAAACTAGCAACAGGATTGAGGAGTTAAAATGAAATCGAACCGTCAGGCACGTCATATTCTTGGACTGGACCATAAAATTTCTAACCAGCGCAAAATAGTTACCGAAGGTGATAAATCCAGCGTGGTAAATAACCCAACCGGCAGAAAACGCCCCGCTGAAAAGTAATCTTTAACAATCAGTCCTCAATGACGATTAAACACCATTGCCTGCGCAATGGTGTTTTTGTTTTTAACTGCTTTATACTTGGAGCCGACGCCCTGGCGGTAAAGCAAAGACGATAAAAGCACCCCAGGGATGGATATTCAAAAAAGAGTGAGTGACATGGAACCAAAAACAAAAAAACAGCGTTCGCTTTATATTCCTTACGCTGGCCCTGTACTGCTGGAATTTCCCTTGTTGAATAAAGGCAGCGCCTTCAGCATGGAAGAACGCCGTAACTTCAACCTGCTGGGGTTACTGCCGGAAGTGGTCGAAACCATCGAAGAACAAGCGGAACGCGCATGGATCCAGTATCAGGGATTCAAAACCGAAATCGACAAGCACATCTACCTGCGTAACATCCAGGACACTAACGAAACCCTCTTCTACCGTCTGGTAAACAATCATCTTGATGAGATGATGCCTGTTATTTATACCCCAACCGTCGGCGCAGCCTGTGAGCGTTTTTCTGAGATCTACCGCCGTTCACGCGGCGTGTTTATCTCTTACCAGAACCGCCACAATATGGACGATATTCTGCAAAACGTACCGAACCATAATATTAAAGTGATTGTGGTGACGGACGGCGAACGTATTCTGGGGCTTGGTGACCAGGGCATCGGTGGGATGGGTATTCCGATCGGTAAACTGTCGCTCTATACCGCCTGCGGTGGCATAAGCCCGGCGTATACACTGCCGGTGGTGCTGGATGTCGGGACGAACAACCAGCAGTTGCTTAACGATCCGCTGTATATGGGCTGGCGTAATCCACGTATCACTGACGACGAATACTATGAATTCGTGGATGAATTTATCCAGGCTGTGAAACAACGCTGGCCGGACGTGCTGTTGCAGTTTGAAGACTTCGCACAAAAAAATGCGATGCCGTTGCTTAACCGCTATCGCAATGAAATTTGTTCTTTTAACGATGATATTCAGGGCACCGCGGCGGTAACAGTCGGCACACTGATCGCAGCCAGCCGTGCGGCGGGCGGTCAGTTAAGCGAGAAAAAAATCGTCTTCCTCGGCGCAGGTTCAGCAGGATGCGGCATTGCGGAGATGATCATCGCCCAGACCCAGCGTGAAGGATTAAGCGAAGAAGCGGCGCGGCAGAAAGTCTTTATGGTCGATCGCTTTGGTCTGCTCACCGACAAGATGCCGAATCTGCTGCCTTTTCAGACCAAACTGGTGCAGAAGCGCGAAAATCTCAGTGACTGGGATACTGACAGCGATGTGCTGTCATTGCTTGATGTGGTGCGCAATGTCAAACCGGATATTCTGATTGGCGTCTCAGGACAGACCGGGCTGTTTACGGAAGAGATCATCCGTGAGATGCATAAATACTGTCCGCGTCCGATCGTGATGCCGCTGTCTAACCCGACTTCACGCGTGGAAGCCACACCTCAGGACATTATCGCCTGGACTGAAGGTAACGCGCTGGTCGCCACCGGCAGTCCGTTTAATCCGGTGGTATGGAAAGATAAAATCTACCCTATCGCGCAATGCAACAACGCTTTTATCTTCCCGGGCATTGGGCTGGGCGTTATTGCTTCCGGCGCGTCACGTATCACCGATGAGATGCTGATGTCAGCAAGCGAAACACTTGCTCAGTATTCGCCGCTGGTCCTGAACGGCGAAGGTCTGGTATTACCGGAACTGAAAGATATTCAGAAAGTCTCCCGCGCAATTGCGTTTGCGGTTGGCAAAATGGCGCAGCAGCAAGGTGTGGCGGTGAAAACGTCTGCCGAAGCTCTGCAACAGGCCATTGATGATAACTTCTGGCAAGCCGAATACCGCGACTACCGCCGTACATCCATCTAAGCCAGCGCCCGGTAGTGACTGCTACCGGGCAATTTTCCTCTTCCTTTTTCAGATCTCATCCATACTGGGTAGTGGCGAATAAATCTCATTTGCCTCACCTGCTATGCAGAACATCATCCGAAAAGGAGGAAACTATGAAGGCTGCAGTTGTTACGAAGGATCATCATGTTGACGTTACGGATAAAACACTGCGCTCACTGAAACATGGCGAAGCCCTGCTGAAAATGGAGTGTTGTGGCGTATGTCATACCGATCTTCATGTTAAGAATGGCGATTTTGGTGATAAAACCGGCGTAATTCTGGGACACGAAGGTATTGGTGTGGTGGCAGAAGTTGGCCCTGGTGTAACTTCATTAAAACCAGGCGATCGTGCCAGTGTGGCGTGGTTTTACGAAGGTTGCGGTCATTGCGAATACTGTAACAGCGGCAACGAAACGCTGTGCCGTTCAGTAAAAAATGCCGGATACAGCGTTGATGGCGGTATGGCGGAAGAGTGCATCGTGGTCGCCGATTACGCAGTTAAAGTGCCGGATGGCCTGGACTCCGCGGCGGCTAGCAGCATTACCTGCGCGGGTGTCACCACCTACAAAGCAGTAAAACTGTCAAAAATTCGTCCAGGACAGTGGATTGCTATCTACGGTCTTGGCGGTCTGGGCAACCTCGCCCTGCAATATGCGAAAAATGTCTTTAATGCCAAAGTGATCGCCATTGATGTCAATGATGAGCAGTTGAAACTGGCAACCGAAATGGGTGCAGATTTAGCGATTAACTCACGCACCGAAGACGCCGCCAAAATTGTGCAGGAGAAAACTGGTGGCGCTCACGCTGCGGTGGTAACAGCGGTAGCTAAAGCTGCGTTTAACTCGGCAGTTGATGCTGTCCGTGCTGGCGGTCGTGTTGTGGCAGTCGGTCTGCCGCCGGAGTCTATGAGCCTGGATATCCCACGGCTGGTGCTGGATGGTATTGAAGTGGTCGGTTCGCTGGTTGGCACGCGCCAGGATCTCACCGAAGCCTTCCAGTTTGCCGCCGAAGGCAAAGTGGTGCCGAAAGTCGCCCTGCGTCCGTTAGCGGACATCAACACCATCTTTACTGAGATGGAAGAAGGCAAAATCCGTGGCCGTATGGTGATTGATTTCCGCCGCTAAGAGGCCTTTGCTGCGACTGCCATGTTCGGGTCGCAGCCTGTTTTGCGAGACGCTTTCCGCAATTTCACTCTTCTTCTTTTCCTCCCCCATCTTTCCCCTCACAATTCGCGAAAACGTAGCGAAATTTGTTGCGCTGCACGGAACAATAGTGATAGCGTTCCTTTCGAGGGAACAAGGATGAAGAGATGATAATGAATTTCAGACACAAGGGATTGCGTGACTTGTTTCTTCTCGGCAAAACCTCCGGCGTTATACCGACGCAAATCAAACGATTACGCCACCGACTCGCTGTGATTGATGCAGCAAGCTGTCTTGCTGATCTCGATATGCCCGGTTACCGACTACACCCGTTAAGCGGCGATCGTGATGGAATTTGGGCGATATCTGTCTCGGGCAACTGGCGAATCACATTTGAATTCGTCAATGGCGATGCATACATACTGGATTACGAGGACTATCACTGATGAAAATGGCCAATCATCCCCGCCCGGGGGACATTATTCAGGAATCACTGGACGAGCTGAACGTCAGCCTGCGCGAGTTTGCCAGAGCAATGGAAATTGCGCCCTCAACGGCAAGCCGATTGCTGACCGGAAAAGCCGCGTTGACGCCAGAAATGGCGATTAAACTTTCCGTGGTGATCGGCAGTTCGCCGCAAATGTGGCTGAATCTACAAAACGCCTGGAGTCTGGCAGAGGCAGAAAAAACGGTAGATGTGTCGCGACTACGCCGTCTGGTTACGCAATAAAAAAATGGCGCTTTTTACAGCGCCATTTTCAGCTTAAAGTTCAAAAGAGATTATATCCCTTCTTCACTCTCTTTTTTCGCTTCTGCCTTTTCGATTTCACGATACCAGCGTGGATGGTGTTTCTTCGCCCAACGACGGCTCACCTTCCCTTCGATCATCCCTTTAATCGACCCTTTCACCCAGAATGCCATATACATATGGATCAGGATGGCGTGGATCAGGATGATACCCGCAGCCGCGTGAATCAACAGGCTATAACGGACAACCTGTATGGGGAAGTACTGCGCAAAGTACGGACGCCAGATAATCACCCCGGTTACCAGCAGCACGAAAATCATGCTCATGATCGACCAGAACATCATCTTTTGCCCGGCGTTGTACTTACCGACATCCGCCACTTTGTGTTCATTGCCTTTTAATACTTCGACAATGTTCAACAGCCACGGAATATCTTTCTTATCCGGGATGTTGTGATGCACAAAACGCACAAACATAAACATCAGCGCGACGAAAATCGCAATGCCGAAGAACGGGTGCAAAATGCGTCCCATCTGCGGCGTACCGAAGGTTTGCGTCAGCCATTGCAGCGTCGGGAAGAAGAACGAAATCCCGGACAGCGCCACCAGGAAGAAGCAAATCACCACGGTCCAGTGACAGGCGCGATCAATAAACTTGGTGCGCACAATCATTTTCGACTTACTCATGATGATCCTCCTCGTCATCGTCCACTTCCTTATTCGGGCCAATACCGATGTAGTGGAAAATCAACCCGGCAAAAGTGGCGATAAAGCCAGCCGCTGCCAGCGGTTTCAACGCGCCTTTCCACAGATTTACCGATGTATCGATCTTCGGATCTTTCGGCAGACCGTGATACAGCTCCGGCTGATCGGCGTGATGCAGCACGTACATGACGTGCGTACCACCGACCCCTTCCGGATTGTAGACACCAGCATGTTCGTAACCACGCGCTTTCAGTTTCGCCACGCGCTGTTCCGCCAGCTCCAGCATCTCCTTCTTGGTGCCGAAGTGGATAGCCCCGGTCGGACAAGTTTTCACACAAGCCGGTTCCTGACCAACGCTGACGCGATCGACGCAGAGTGTGCATTTATATACCCGGTTATCCTCTTTGTTGAGGCGTGGAATATTAAACGGACACCCGGCAATGCAGTAACCACAGCCGATGCAGTTTTCCGACTGGAAATCGACAATCCCGTTAGCGTACTGAATGATCGCACCAGCAGACGGGCACGCCTTCAGGCAGCCCGGATCTTCACAGTGCATACAACCGTCTTTACGGATCAGCCACTCCAGCTTGCCGTTCTGTTCGGTTTCGCTAAAGCGCATCACCGTCCAGGACTTGGCGCTCAGATCGGCGGGGTTATCATAAACCCCGACGCAGTGCCCCACTTCATCACGGATATCGTTCCACTCCGAACACGCCACCTGACAGGCTTTACAGCCGATACAGGTGGAAACGTCGATAAGTTTCGCGACTTCTGCTTTGTAATCACGCACCTGAGAAGGCGGCGTGATGGAGTTAGTTGCGGACCTTTTGATAATGTCCTGCGTTTCCATAGCCATCTGTTCGCCCCCTTACGCCTTCTCGATGTTGACTAAGAACGCTTTATATTCCGGCGTTTGCGAGTTTGCATCACCGACATTCGGCGTCAGAGTGTTAGCGATATAACCTTTACGCGCGACACCCTCAAAGCCCCAGTGGATTGGAATACCCACCGTTTCAACCTGCTGACCGTTTACATTCAGTGGTTTCAGACGGCGCGTTACCACAGCCACCGCGCGGATAAAGCCACGCTTGCTGGAGACAGTGACACGATCGCCATTGGCAATGCCTTTCGCCGCCGCCAGCGTTTCGCTGATTTCCACAAACTGTTCCGGCTGAGCAATTGCGTTGAGCAACGCGTGCTTGGTCCAGGTGTGGAAGTGCTCGGTCAGACGGTAGGTCGTACCCACATACGGGAACTGCTCTTTTTTACCCATCCGCAGCGCGTCTTGTTCATACAGACGAACCACCGGGTTAGACACCACGTTCGGATGCAGCGGGTTAGTGCCCAGCGGCGTTTCAATTGGCTCGTAGTGTTCCGGGAACGGACCTTCCGCCATTTTGTTGATGGCAAACAGGCGTCCCATCCCTTCCGGCTGCATGATAAACGGCCCGGTTGGCGTACCCGGTGCGGCATTGCCGAAGTCCGGAATATCGTTACCCGTCCACTTGCTGCCGTTCCACTGGATCAGCATCCGTTTCGGATCCCACGGTTTACCGTTGATATCCGCCGAAGCACGGTTGTAGAGTACGCGACGGTTGAGCGGCCACGCCCAGGCCCATCCCAGCGTATTCCCCAGACCGGACGGGTCGGAGTTATCGCGGTTGGCCATCTGGTTGCCCTGCTCTGTCCAGCTACCGGTGTAGATCCAGCAAGAAGATGCGGTTGTACCGTCATCACGCAGATGCGCAAAGCTACTCAGCAACTGACCTTTTTTCGCAATCAGCACGCCATTAGCGTCATAGAGATCTTCCAGCGCATAGCCGTTGTTCTCTTTTGCCACTTCGTCTGACTGCGGCTCGTGCGGCTGCTTGTAGTTCCAGCTCATCTTCATCAGCGGTTCTACACCTTTACCACCTTCGGCTTTGTACAACTCGCGAAGATGATGGTAGATACCCGCCAAAATTTCGCCGTCGTTACGTGCTTCGCCTGGCGCGTCCTGACCTTTCCAGTGCCACTGCAACCAGCGACCGGAGTTAGCGATAGAACCATCTTCTTCAGCAAAGCAGGTCGAAGGCAGACGGAATACCTCTGTCTGAATAGATGCCGGATCGACATCGTTCGACTCGCCGTGGTTCTGCCAGAAAGTTGAGGTTTCAGTCACCAGCGGATCGATAACCACCATGTACTTCAGCTTGCTCAGGCAGCTCACCACTTTGTTTTTGTCCGGGAAGGACGCAACCGGGTTAAAGCCCTGGCAGAAATAACCTGTGACTTTGCCTTCATCCATCATGTTGAAATACTTGATGACGTCGTAGGTCTGGTCCCACTTCGGCAGCCAGTCGTAGCCCCAGTTGTTCTCTTTCTGTGCGGCATCGCCGTAGAAAGATTTCATCAGGCTGACAAAGAACTTCGGATAGTTGCTCCAGTAGTTCACCTGATCAGCCAGCGTCGCTTTCGGCGTGTTCGCTTCCAGATACGACTGCAAATCAACCTGTTTTTCTGACGGCAGCGTCAGATAACCCGGCAGGCTGGTAGAGAGCAGGCCTAAGTCAGTCAGGCCCTGAATGTTGGAGTGACCACGCAATGCGTTCACGCCGCCACCGGCCATACCCATGTTACCGAGCAGTAACTGGATCATCGCCATAGTACGGATGTTCTGCGCACCCACGGTGTGCTGCGTCCAGCCCAGCGCATACAGGAAGGTGGTGGTGCGATCCGGTGCGCTGGTGGAGGCCAGCACTTCACACACTTTCAGGAAGTCGGCTTTTGGCGTACCGCAGATGTTTTCTACTACGTCCGGCGTGTAGCGGGAAACGTGCGCTTTCAGCAGGTTCCACACACAGCGCGGATGAGTCAGTGTTTCATCGCGTTTCGCATAGCCGTTTTCATCGAACTGATAGTTCCAGGACGACTTATCGTATTGACGTTTTTCAGCGTCATAACCGCTGAACAGGCCGTCTTCGAAAGCAAAATCATCACGCACCAGCAGGCTGGCGTTGGTGTAATGCTTAACGTATTCGGCGTTGATTTTGTTGTTTTCGATCAGGTAGCGCAAAACGCCAGACAGGAACGTAATGTCCGTACCGGAACGAATAGGTGCGTAGATATCCGCAACAGAAGCGGTACGCGTAAAACGGGGATCGACAACGATCAAGGTTGCATCGTTGTTGTTTTTCGCTTCCATCGCCCAGCGGAAACCGACGGGATGCGCTTCAGCAGCGTTACCGCCCATCACCATTACGACGTTAGCGTTTTTGATATCCACCCAGTGGTTGGTCATCGCACCGCGACCAAATGTTGGAGCAAGACTTGCTACCGTTGGTCCGTGTCAGACGCGCGCCTGGTTGTCTACCGCCAGCATCCCGAGGGAGCGGGCAAATTTTTGAGTCAGCATCCCGGTTTCGTTGCTGGCACCGGAGGCACACAGCATACCGGTAGAAAGCCAACGGTTTACCGTTACGCCCTGCTCATTCTTTTCAATAAAGTTAGCGTCACGGTCTGCTTTCATCAGCTTCGCAATGCGGGAGAATGCTTCTTCCCAGCTAATGCGCTGCCATTTGTCAGAACCTGGCGCACGATATTCCGGATAGCGCAGACGGTTTTCGCTGTTCACGTAATCCAGCAATCCGGCCCCTTTCGGGCACAGCGCACCACGGCTTACCGGATGATCCGGGTCACCTTCAATGTGATAAATCGCTTCTCTGGCGTTTTTCGCGCCATCACCCAGGCTATACATCAATAGCCCGCAACCTACGGAACAGTATGTACAAGTGTTACGGATCTCTTTCGCGCGTAATAATTTGTAGTTTCGCGCCTGAGCCAGTGCTTGCTTCGGGGCAAAGCCCAATGCCGCGACTGTTGTTCCCGCCATACCGCCCGCGCAGATTTTAAAAAATTGTCTGCGACTGACGTCCATTGCTTTCCTCTTTTTTCAGGGGTATTACTGCGCGAGGAAACTAACAGTAAAATTCTGAATCTTTTTGCGCGAAATCAAAAAGAACACTTGTTTGCCACAAAATAATCCGCCTGCGCAAATTGACCTACCTCAATAGCGGTAGAAAAACGCACCACTGCCTGACAGGCCAGTTAAAAAAATGCTATAAAATTCAGCTTAATTTTTAACGGCAAGAGAGACAAAACAGCGAGCATGACACGACAAAAAGCAACGCTCATAGGGCTAATAGCGATCGTCCTGTGGAGCACAATGGTAGGATTGATTCGCGGTGTCAGTGAGGGGCTCGGCCCGGTCGGCGGCGCAGCTGCTATCTATTCATTAAGCGGGCTGCTGTTAATCTTCACGGTTGGATTTCCGCGAATTCGGCAGATCCCGAAAGGGTATTTGCTCGCCGGGAGTCTGTTATTCGTCAGCTATGAAATCTGTCTGGCGCTTTCCTTAGGGTATGCGGCGAGCCGTCATCAGGCGATTGAAGTAGGTATGGTGAACTATCTATGGCCCAGTCTGACAATTCTCTTTGCCATTCTGTTTAATGGTCAGAAAACCAACTGGCTGATTGTACCTGGATTATTATTAGCCCTGGTCGGTGTCTGTTGGGTGTTAGGCGGTGACAATGGGTTACACTATGATGAAATCATCAATAATATTACCACCAGTCCATTAAGTTATTTCCTGGCGTTCATTGGCGCTTTTATCTGGGCAGCTTATTGTACAGTAACGAATAAATACGCACGCGGATTTAATGGAATAACCGTTTTTGTACTGCTGACAGGAGCAAGTTTGTGGGTTTACTATTTTCTCACGCCACAACCAGAAATGGTATTTAGCACACCCGTCATGATTAAACTCATCTCTGCGGCATTTACCTTAGGATTTGCTTACGCTGCGTGGAACGTTGGCATTTTACATGGCAACGTCACCATTATGGCAGTAGGTTCGTATTTTACGCCCGTACTTTCGTCGGCGCTTGCTGCGGTACTGCTTAGTGCTCCGCTATCGTTCTCATTCTGGCAAGGCGCACTGATGGTCTGCGGCGGTTCCCTGCTCTGCTGGCTGGCGACACGTCGTGGATAAAATTATTGCCGGGTCATAGCACCCGGCAGTTAACCCGCTAAATTACGACAATAATAAAAAATAAATTTCAAATACCAGTAATTCACCTTATATCTCATTTCGACTTCGATCACATATCGACAAATAATATTATTTCATCTAGTATTCTCATTGTTTTTAATCACCATTCTATTTTAAAAACAGTATGTCATTTGTAAATGACGCCGTTTAAAATTCGTTTAGAAAATAGGTTTAACGATAATTAAAAGGATACTGTTAAATGAAATTAAAAATAGTTGCGGTGGTTGTAACTGGTTTGTTAGCTGCGAACGTAGCACATGCTGCCGAAGTATATAACAAGGATGGTAATAAACTCGACCTTTATGGCAAGGTTACCGCTCTACGTTATTTTACTGATGATAAGCGTGACGATGGTGATAAAACTTATGCCCGTCTCGGTTTTAAAGGAGAAACGCAAATCAATGATCAAATGATTGGTTTTGGTCACTGGGAATATGATTTTAAAGGCTATAACGATGAAGCCAACGGCTCGCGCGGCAACAAAACCCGTCTTGCCTATGCAGGTTTAAAAATTAGTGAATTTGGCTCTCTGGACTATGGTCGTAACTACGGTGTCGGTTATGACATTGGTTCATGGACCGATATGTTGCCAGAATTTGGTGGAGATACCTGGAGCCAGAAAGATGTCTTCATGACATATCGTACCACTGGTGTGGCAACCTATCGCAACTACGATTTCTTTGGCTTAATTGAAGGGCTGAACTTTGCCGCACAATATCAAGGCAAAAATGAACGCTCTGATAACGCTCATCTTTATGGTGCTGACTATACGCGTGCCAATGGTGACGGTTTCGGTATCTCCTCAACTTATGTTTATGATGGCTTTGGGATCGGTGCTGTGTATACCAAATCTGATCGGACAAATGCGCAGGAAAGAGCAGCGGCTAATCCTCTCAATGCCTCCGGTAAGAATGCAGAACTGTGGGCAACAGGTATAAAATATGATGCCAACAACATTTACTTTGCAGCTAATTACGCTGAAACATTAAACATGACCACCTATGGTGATGGTTATATCTCTAACAAAGCACAAAGTTTCGAAGTGGTGGCCCAATATCAATTCGACTTCGGCTTGCGCCCATCACTCGCTTACCTGAAATCAAAAGGCAGAGATCTGGGGCGTTACGGCGATCAGGACATGATTGAGTATATCGACGTTGGTGCAACGTATTTCTTCAACAAAAATATGTCGACCTATGTTGATTATAAAATCAACCTGATCGATGAAAGCGACTTTACCCGTGCCGTAGATATTCGCACCGATAACATCGTCGCAACGGGCATTACCTATCAGTTCTAACATCCTCTCCTGACCAGCCCTTCTCTGGGCTGGTTTTTGATTTAAGTGCTGCTGTATGACTCCTTAAGTAAAAATGAGCAATTTTTGATATTTCTGGTCATTCACCTCAATTAATATTCTTCCATACCCTCCGGGGACATCTTAGTATAATATTTATTGATGAGTGATTATGACCAATATTAATACAGCTTGTGTAAAAAATAATGCCAGTTATCAAGTGAATAACGCATTACCTAACAGAGAAACCATCGCCAGCAATTTTTTTGAACAACTGGCACAATGGGGTGAGAAATCGCTTAATAATGGCGTAGAAAAAAGAACTATTCTAGAGCGAATTAATGAAGCTTACAACTCAAACATGGAATCTCTTAATTTGTCATATCTTGATTTGAGTGAGTTACCGCCTATCCCCCCCTACAGTTAACACATTGAATTTGGAGGGGAATTGTCTAACTTTCCTTGACTTTACCGACAATGCTAGTCTTATCAATATCAACCTCACCTTGAATAATATTGAAACGATAACCTTTCCAAATGAATCAAAACTGGAAAATATTTATATCGATTGCAACAAGCTGGAAAGTTTAGATTTAAAAAATCAGCATTCATTGATTAATCTGGAAGCGCAAAATAATAATCTAAAAGAAATTAATATTTCTGACAGTTATAAACTGAAATTTCTAAACCTTGATAATAACCAGCTAACATTGCTGGATGTTTCTCAACAAGAATCTCTGATTGAGTTAAGTGCTCGTCACAATATGATCAATGATCTTAAATTACACTATCACCCCATGGTGAAAAAAATCGCTTTAAACGACAACCATATTGCAAATTTAAACGCTAAAAGCACTGCGATACTAGAATATTTAGACTTAAGTAATAACAATTTATTACCAACAGATAACATTAATGAGTTAATATCATCAAAACATCTTTGGTATTTATCAGTTAACGGTATTAACAATGATCCTATTGCACAAATGCAGTACTGGAATGCAATAATGGATTTAGTTGATAATATTGATGAAGTGACCATTAAGATATCTTATGATCTAGCAATTAAAAATATCGATACCAGTAATAAGCATCTTGTAGAAGTAAGCAAAAATACTGAAGGTGATAATAAAGAAAACAATGATTCAATGTCGATTCGTTACCGTTCAAAACCTTATTTCAGCAATTTAACTTTAACAGAACAAGAAACAACACTTTCTGAAGAAGAATTAAAAGCTATTCTGCCTATGTATCGCGCGTGTCGGTTTGATAACGACACTCCCCTATCCTCATCCTCATCCTCAGAACTCAAGGACGCAACAGGCACCCCTATCTGTTATTACATTTATGATGAGAATAAAACTTCCTTAGGTTATGGACCAACATTTCATAATTGGTTAAGCCAATCCTTTACCACAGAGTTATAAAAAACATCCTGATTTATCAAGGATAATAAATCAAAAAATATATTATTGCCATGGAGTAGTTATGAAGTTTCCTTTAATCTTTTTTAAAACAAAGCAGTCCCTACAGCGACTCCCAGAACAGAATTTATATAGCTGGATGCATGAATTGAATAAATGGAAAGAAGAATGCATAGTCACAGGTGAACTTCATCGTCAAGAATGCCGAAAAGAAGCGGCAGAAAGGATAAACCGTGCTTTTTTGTCGAAGCAGAATGACATTGATTTATCTGGACTTAATTTAACCACCCAACCACCAGGGCTGCAAAACTTCACCTCTATCAATCTTGATGAGAACCAACTCAAACATTTTGATGCAACCAACTACGATAAACTCATCAACCTTAGTCTGAATAGTAATGCTCTTGAGTCTATAAATTTTCCTCAAGGCAGAAATGTAAGCATTAAACATATATCTGTGAATAATAATGCTCTCAGAAATATTGATATAGATGGGCTTTCATCAGTTACTTATTTTAGTGCGGCACATAATCAACTAGAGTTTGTGCAATTAGAATGTTGCGAAAGGCTGCAGTACCTGAATCTCAGCCACAATCAATTAACTGATATTGCTGCAGGAAATAAAGATGAACTCTTACTTCTGGATCTATCCAATAATAAACTAACAAGTTTACATAATGCCTTATTTCCCAACTTGAATACGTTACTTATCAACAACAACTTGCTTTCTGAAATTAAAATATTCTTTAGCAACTTCTGCAATGTACAGACATTAAACGCTGCGAACAATCAGTTGAAAAAAATAAACCTTCATTTCCTGACTTATCTTTCATCTATCAAAAGTTTAAGGCTGGACAATAATAAAATAACCCGCATTGACACTAAGAATACATCCGATATTGGAACTTTATTCCCCATAATAAAACAGAGCAAAAACTTAAATTTTTTAAATGTTTCTGGGAAGAACAATTGCCCTACTATGCAGCTCATGTTATTTAATTTGTTTTCCCCAGCACTTAAGCTTAATACTGGCCTGGCAATTCTTTCGCCTGGTGCATTTGAAGTTCACTCTGACGGAGTAGATGTGGATAACGAATTGTTTCACTATACTTTTAAAGAAGCATACACCCCATATAATATACACACTTATAAAACAGAAGAAGTTGTAAATCAGATGAATATAAAAATTAAAAATATGACCTTAGATGAAATAAACAATACTTACTGTAATAACGATTATTACAATGAGGCGATAAGAGAGGAACCGATAGACTTTCTGGACAGATCGTTTTCCTCCAGCTCATGGCCTTTTTAGTGAATAAATCATCACTAATTCTATAAGTGTCTGGTCTTATTAAGAATATAGTTAATATGCAACCCTTTAGATTCACGATCTGAAGGGTTGAAACATGGCATACGTTCAAAGATTAACCCCCGTTTGAAGGTTAGCCTGTTAGTTACATTTAGTAACACATATCTGTCTGCTTAATCCCCATTCTGCCCCCGCGGTTACGCTTTCTTATCTATTCTTTCAATCAGCACTTCACCTAATTCATCCTTAATTCTAATAACTGGCTATTGCGCCTTACCTCCTGTTTTGTCTTTTTTTCATTACCAATGTGTACATGTGAGGAACAATATGGCACTGCAAAATGAGAAAAATAGTCGTTATCTTTTGCGCGACTGGAAACCAGAAAACCCGGCCTTCTGGGAAAATAAAGGAAAGCATATTGCACGAAGAAACCTCTGGATATCAGTCAGTTGTCTACTTCTTGCCTTCTGTGTCTGGATGCTATTTAGCGCAGTTACTGTTAATCTCAATAAAATCGGTTTTAATTTCACTACCGATCAACTCTTTTTATTAACCGCATTACCCTCCGTTTCTGGCGCATTATTGCGTGTCCCCTACTCCTTTATGGTGCCTATATTTGGTGGACGCCGATGGACGGTTTTTAGTACTGCAATCCTGATTATTCCTTGCGTCTGGCTCGGAATTGCCGTGCAGAATCCGAATACTCCTTTTGGGATATTTATCGTTATCGCTTTGCTATGCGGTTTTGCAGGTGCGAACTTTGCTTCGAGCATGGGCAATATCAGTTTCTTCTTCCCAAAAGCCAAACAAGGGAGCGCACTTGGGATTAATGGCGGATTAGGAAACTTAGGTGTAAGTGTGATGCAGCTGGTTGCGCCGCTGGTGATTTTTATCCCCGTATTTGCCTTTCTCGGCGTCAATGGCGTACCACAGGCCGACGGTTCGGTAATGTCGCTGGCGAATGCCGCCTGGATTTGGGTGCCATTACTGGCGATTGCCACTATTGCCGCCTGGTTAGGGATGAATGATATCGCCAGTTCACGCGCGTCAATCGCCGATCAATTGCCTGTATTACAACGTCTGCATCTCTGGCTGCTCAGTCTTCTCTATCTCGCCACCTTCGGTTCGTTTATCGGTTTTTCTGCGGGTTTTGCCATGCTGGCGAAAACCCAGTTCCCGGATGTGAATATTCTGCGTCTGGCGTTCTTGGGCCCATTTATTGGTGCCATCGCGCGGTCGGTTGGTGGTGCTATTTCCGATAAATTCGGCGGCGTGCGGGTGACGTTTATCAACTTCATTTTTATGGCGATTTTCAGCGCCCTGCTGTTCCTTACCTTACCGGGCACAGGCTCCGGTAATTTCATCGCATTTTACGCCGTATTTATGGGGTTGTTTCTGACCGCAGGTCTGGGAAGTGGTTCTACTTTCCAGATGATCGCCGTCATCTTTCGCCAGATAACCATTTATCGGGTGAAGATGAAAGGCGGTAGTGATGAGCAAGCTCAGAGAGAAGCCGTCACCGAAACGGCGGCGGCTCTGGGCTTTATCTCAGCCATTGGCGCAGTGGGCGGCTTTTTCATTCCGCAGGCGTTTGGCATGTCGCTCAATATGACCGGCTCTCCGGTAGGCGCGATGAAAGTGTTTTTAATCTTCTACATCGTTTGTGTGCTGCTGACCTGGCTGGTTTATGGTCGGCGGAAGTTCAGCCAAAAATAAGAAATCGATGCCTGACACGTCTTATCAGGCTACAACCGTGTCGCATCCGACAAGGCATCAGATCCCAATTCATTCCTGGAGCAGGAGTTATGTCATGAGTAAACTTTTGGATCGCTTTCGCTACTTCAAACAAAAGGGCGAAACCTTTGCCGATGGTCACGGACAGGTGATGCATAGCAACCGCGACTGGGAGGACAGCTATCGCCAGCGTTGGCAGTTCGACAAAATCGTGCGTTCCACTCACGGCGTTAACTGTACAGGCTCCTGTAGCTGGAAAATCTACGTTAAAAATGGTCTGGTGACCTGGGAAATCCAACAGACCGACTACCCGCGCACTCGCCCTGACCTGCCCAATCATGAACCTCGCGGCTGCCCGCGTGGCGCAAGTTACTCCTGGTATCTTTACAGCGCTAACCGCCTGAAATACCCGCTCATTCGTAAACGACTGATTGAACTGTGGCGCGAAGCCCTCAAGCAACACAGCGATCCGGTACTGGCGTGGGCATCGATTATGAACGATCCGCAAAAGTGCCTGAGCTACAAACAAGTGCGTGGGCGTGGCGGCTTTATCCGCTCCAACTGGCAGGAGCTAAACCAGTTGATTGCCGCCGCTAACGTCTGGACCATCAAAACTTACGGTCCTGATCGCGTTGCCGGTTTCTCGCCGATTCCGGCGATGTCGATGGTTTCTTACGCCGCCGGAACACGCTATCTGTCGCTGTTAGGTGGCACCTGTTTAAGTTTCTATGACTGGTATTGCGACCTGCCGCCTGCCTCGCCGATGACCTGGGGCGAGCAAACCGACGTGCCAGAATCTGCCGACTGGTATAACTCCAGCTATATCATCGCCTGGGGTTCTAACGTACCGCAAACGCGCACACCAGACGCCCACTTCTTTACCGAAGTACGTTACAAAGGTACCAAAACTATCGCCATTACCCCGGACTACTCTGAAGTAGCCAAATTGTGCGACCAGTGGCTGGCACCGAAACAAGGCACTGATAGCGCCCTGGCAATGGCAATGGGCCATGTGATTTTAAAAGAGTTCCATCTCGATAATCCCAGCGACTACTTTATCAATTACTGCCGCCGCTACAGCGACATGCCGATGCTGGTAATGCTGGAACCGCGCGACGATGGCAGCTACGTTCCCGGACGGATGATCCGTGCATCTGACCTGGTGGATGGGTTGGGCGAAAGCAACAATCCGCAGTGGAAAACCGTGGCAGTTAATACTGCGGGTGAACTGGTGGTGCCTAACGGTTCGATTGGTTTTCGTTGGGGCGAAAAAGGCAAATGGAACCTGGAATCTATCGCCGCCGGGACAGAAACTGAGTTAGCGTTAAGCTTGCTCGGTCAACACGACACTGTTGCAGGCGTGGCCTTCCCCTACTTTGGCGGCATTGAAAATCCACACTTTCGCAGCGTAAAAAATGATCCCATACTGGTGCGCCAGCTTCCGGTGAAAAATCTGACGCTCGCCGATGGAAGCACTTGTCCGGTGGTTAGCGTTTATGATCTGGTACTGGCAAATTACGGCCTCGATCGCGGGTTGGAAGATGAAAACAGCGCGAAAGATTACGCTGAAATCAAACCTTACACCCCAGCCTGGGGCGAGCAAATTACCGGCGTACCGCGCCAGTACATTGAAACCATCGCCCGCGAATTTGCCGATACCGCCCATAAAACGCATGGGCGCTCGATGATTATCCTCGGTGCTGGCGTCAACCATTGGTATCACATGGACATGAACTACCGTGGGATGATCAACATGCTGATCTTCTGCGGTTGTGTCGGGCAAAGCGGTGGCGGCTGGGCACATTATGTCGGTCAGGAAAAACTGCGCCCGCAAACCGGCTGGCTGCCTCTGGCCTTTGCACTCGACTGGAACCGACCACCGCGCCAGATGAACAGCACCTCATTTTTCTACAATCACTCCAGTCAATGGCGCTATGAAAAAGTCTCTGCTCAGGAGTTACTTTCACCGCTCGCCGATGCCAGTAAGTACAGCGGTCATCTGATTGATTTCAACGTTCGCGCCGAACGTATGGGCTGGCTACCTTCTGCGCCGCAGCTGGGGCGTAACCCGCTCGGGATTAAAGCTGAAGCCGACAAGGCCGGATTATCCCCCACAGAATTAACCGCCCAGGCGCTGAAATCGGGCGATTTACGCATGGCCTGCGAACAACCCGATAGCGGCAGCAATCATCCGCGTAATTTGTTTGTCTGGCGTTCTAACCTGCTTGGCTCCTCCGGCAAAGGCCACGAATATATGCAGAAGTATCTGCTGGGAACCGAAAGTGGGATTCAGGGTGAGGAACTCGGTGCCAGCGACGGGATCAAACCAGAAGAAGTCGAGTGGCAAACTGCGGCGATTGAAGGCAAGCTCGACCTGCTGGTGACGCTCGATTTCCGTATGTCCAGTACCTGCCTGTTCTCCGATATCGTTCTGCCCACCGCCACCTGGTACGAAAAAGACGATATGAACACCTCGGATATGCATCCGTTTATTCATCCGCTTTCTGCGGCGGTCGATCCGGCATGGGAATCACGCAGCGACTGGGAAATCTACAAAGGTATTGCCAAAGCATTTTCGCAAGTGTGCGTAGGGCATCTTGGCAAAGAAACCGACGTGGTATTACAACCCCTACTGCATGACTCTCCGGCAGAGCTTTCGCAGCCGTGTGAAGTGCTCGACTGGCGCAAAGGCGAATGCGATCTGATCCCGGGTAAAACCGCGCCCAATATTGTAGCGGTGGAACGCGACTACCCTGCTACCTATGATCGCTTTACCTCGCTCGGGCCATTGATGGACAAACTTGGCAACGGCGGTAAAGGGATTTCGTGGAATACCCAGGATGAAATCGATTTCCTCGGCAAACTCAATTACACCAAGCGTGATGGCCCGGCACAGGGGCGACCGCTGATTGACACCGCCATTGATGCATCAGAAGTGATACTGGCGCTGGCACCGGAAACCAACGGGCATGTGGCGGTCAAAGCGTGGCAAGCGCTGGGCGAGATCACCGGACGCGAACATACCCATCTGGCGCTGCACAAAGAGGACGAGAAGATCCGCTTTCGCGATATTCAGGCGCAGCCACGTAAAATTATCTCCAGCCCCACATGGTCTGGTCTGGAAAGCGATCACGTCTCCTACAACGCCGGATACACCAACGTTCATGAGTTAATTCCGTGGCGCACGCTGTCGGGACGCCAGCAGGTCTATCAGGATCATCCGTGGATGCGTGCCTTTGGTGAAAGCCTGGTGGCTTATCGTCCGCCTATCGACACGCGCAGCGTCAGCGAAATGCGCCAGATACCGCCAAACGGCTTCCCGGAAAAAGCACTTAACTTCCTGACACCGCACCAGAAATGGGGCATTCACTCTACCTACAGTGAAAACCTGCTGATGCTGACGCTCTCTCGCGGCGGGCCAATTGTTTGGATCAGCGAAACCGATGCCCGCGAACTGACCATTGTCGATAACGACTGGGTGGAAGTGTTTAACGCCAACGGCGCGCTGACGGCCCGTGCAGTGGTCAGCCAACGTGTACCGTCGGGCATGACCATGATGTATCACGCCCAGGAACGCATAATGAATATCCCCGGTTCGGAAGTAACCGGCATGCGCGGCGGCATTCATAACTCGGTCACCCGCGTTTGTCCGAAACCAACGCATATGATTGGCGGTTACGCGCAGCTGGCCTGGGGCTTTAACTACTACGGCACCGTCGGCTCAAACCGTGACGAATTCATCATGATCCGCAAGATGAAGAACGTTAACTGGCTGGATGATGAAGGTCGCGATCAGGTACAGGAGGCGAAAAAATGAAAATACGTTCGCAAGTCGGCATGGTGCTTAACCTCGATAAATGTATCGGCTGCCATACCTGTTCGGTGACCTGTAAAAACGTCTGGACCGGACGCGAAGGCATGGAGTACGCATGGTTTAACAACGTCGAAACCAAACCGGGTATTGGTTATCCGAAAAACTGGGAAGATCAGGAAGAGTGGCAAGGCGGCTGGGTCCGCGATGTCAACGGTAAGATCCGCCCGCGTCTGGGCAGCAAGATGGGGGTGATTACCAAAATCTTCGCCAACCCGGTGGTGCCGCAGATTGACGATTACTACGAACCTTTCACCTTCGACTACGAACATTTGCATAGCGCACCGGAAGGCAAACATATCCCTACTGCTCGCCCGCGTTCACTGATTGACGGCAAACGGATGGACAAAGTGATCTGGGGGCCAAACTGGGAAGAATTGTTGGGCGGTGAGTTCGAAAAACGCGCTCGTGACCGCAACTTTGACGCCATGCAAAAGGAGATGTACGGGCAGTTTGAAAACACGTTCATGATGTACCTGCCGCGCCTGTGCGAACACTGCCTTAACCCCAGCTGCGTGGCGACCTGCCCAAGCGGCGCGATCTACAAACGCGAAGAAGACGGCATTGTGCTCATCGACCAGGATAAATGCCGTGGCTGGCGTTTGTGCATTAGCGGTTGTCCGTACAAGAAAATCTACTTCAACTGGAAAAGCGGTAAGTCAGAAAAATGCATCTTCTGTTACCCACGAATTGAGTCAGGCCAACCCACCGTGTGCTCAGAAACCTGCGTGGGTCGCATCCGGTATCTGGGCGTGCTGCTTTACGACGCCGACCGCATCGAGGAAGCGGCGAGCACCGAGCGCGAAGTTGACCTCTATGAACGCCAGTGCGAAGTGTTCCTCGATCCGCACGATCCCTCTGTGATCGAAGAAGCCCTGAAACAAGGTATTCCACAAAACGTGATTGAAGCTGCCCAGCGTTCGCCAGTCTACAAAATGGCGATGGACTGGAAACTGGCGTTACCGCTGCACCCTGAATACCGCACCCTGCCGATGGTCTGGTACGTTCCTCCGCTGTCACCGATTCAGTCTTACGCTGATGCGGGTGGCTTGCCGAAAAGCGAAGGTGTGCTTCCCGCTATCGAAAGCCTACGTATACCGGTGCAATATCTCGCCAATATGTTGAGTGCGGGCGATACCGGTCCGGTGCTGCGGGCACTAAAACGGATGATGGCGATGCGCCACTATATGCGTTCACAAACCGTGGAAGGCGTTACCGATACCCGCGCCATTGACGAAGTAGGGCTGAGCGTCGCCCAGGTCGAAGAGATGTATCGCTACCTCGCCATTGCCAACTATGAAGACCGTTTTGTCATTCCAACCAGTCATCGGGAAATGGCGGGCGATGCCTTCGCAGAACGCAATGGCTGCGGTTTTACCTTTGGCGACGGTTGCCACGGCTCGGACAGCAAATTCAACCTGTTCAACAGTAGCCGTATCGATGCCATCAACATCACCGAAGTGCGCGACAAAGCGGAGGGCGAATAATGCAGATCCTCAAAGTGATCGGCCTGTTGATGGAGTATCCGGACGAGCTGTTGTGGGAATGTAAGGAGGACGCGCTGGCGTTGATCCGCCGCGACGCACCGATGCTCACCGATTTTGCACTCGACCTGCTCAACGCGCCGCTGCTGGATAAACAGGCCGAATGGTGTGAAGTGTTCGACCGCGGGCGCACCACGTCGCTGCTGCTGTTCGAACATGTTCATGCCGAATCCCGCGATCGAGGCCAGGCAATGGTGGACCTGCTGGCGGAGTATGAAAAGGTCGGTCTGCAACTGGATTGTCGGGAACTGCCCGATTATCTGCCGCTGTACCTGGAGTACTTAAGTGTGCTGCCGGACGATCAGGCAAAAGAAGGATTACTCAACGTTGCGCCGATCCTCGCCCTGCTTGGCGGACGCTTAAAACAACGCGAGACACCGTGGTACGCGTTATTTGACGCCCTTTTGCAACTGGCAGGAAGTCCCCTGTCAAGTGACAGTGTCACAAAACAAATTCGTAGTGAAGAGCGTGACGACACCCGCCAGGCGCTGGATGCGGTGTGGGAAGAAGAACAGGTGAAGTTTATTGAAGATAACGCCACGGCGTGTGACAGCTCGCCGCTTAATCAATATCAGCGACGCTTTAGCCAGGATGTCGCGCCGCAGTACGTCGACATCAGTGCGGGAGGTGGGAAATGATTCAGTATCTGAACGTCTTTTTTTACGATATCTACCCATACATTTGTGCGACGGTGTTTTTCCTTGGCAGCTGGCTGCGCTATGACTACGGGCAGTACACCTGGCGCGCCTCCTCGAGCCAGATGCTCGATAAACGCGGGATGGTGATATGGTCGAATCTGTTCCATATCGGCATTCTGGGGATCTTCTTCGGTCATCTGTTCGGCATGTTAACACCGCACTGGATGTACGCGTGGTTTTTACCAGTGGCAGCGAAACAACTGATGGCAATGGTGCTCGGCGGTATTTGCGGCGTGTTGACGTTGATTGGCGGTGCAGGACTGCTGTGGCGCAGGCTGACAAATCAGCGTGTGCGTGCTACTTCCACCACGCCGGATATCATCATCATGAGCATATTGCTGATCCAATGTTTGTTGGGGCTAAGTACCATACCGTTTTCAGCACAGTATCCTGATGGTAGCGAAATGATGAAACTGGTGGGTTGGGCGCAAAGTATCGTCACTTTCCGTGGAGGATCGTCAGAAATGCTTAACGGCGTAGCGTTCGTTTTCCGCCTGCATCTGGTATTGGGAATGACCATCTTCCTGCTCTTCCCGTTCACCCGACTGGTGCATGTGTGGAGCGCGCCGTTTGAGTACTTTACTCGTCGGTATCAGATTGTGCGCTCGCGGCGATAATTTTCACCCTGGCCGGATAGCCCTTCGCTCTCCGGCCACTTGCAGGCTATGATAGTTCTCCAGCCACAGGAGAACGTTAATGAAACCGCAGGTGTACCACGTCGATGCTTTTACCTCACAACCGTTTCGCGGCAATTCTGCCGGTGTTGTTTTTCCCGCCGATAAACTTAGCGAAGCGCAAATGCAGCTTATCGCCCGCGAATTAGGTCATTCGGAAACTGCTTTTCTGCTGCACAGCGACGACAGCGATGTACACGTTCGATACTTTACGCCAACGGTTGAAGTGCCAATTTGCGGTCACGCAACGGTGGCTGCGCACTATGTACGTGCAAAGGTATTAGGTTTGGGAAATTGCACGGTCTGGCAAACGTCGCTGGCAGGAAAACATCGCGTGACTATCGAAAAGCATAACGATGATTATCGTATTTCGCTGGAACAAGGTACGCCGGGCTTTGAGCCACCGCTGGAAGGTGAAACACGTGCAGCGATTATCAACGCGCTTCATCTCACTGAAGACGATATTCTGCCAGGCTTGCCAATTCAGGTGGCAACCACAGGACACTCAAAAGTGATGATCCCACTGAAATCTGAAGTGGATATCGACGCCCTTTCGCCTGACCTTGCTGCGCTGACCGCAATCAGCAAGCAGATTGGCTGCAATGGTTTCTTCCCGTTCCAGATCCGCCCAGGCAAAAATGAAACCGATGGTCGCATGTTCTCACCTGCGATTGGTATTGTGGAAGATCCGGTGACCGGCAATGCCAATGGCCCGATGGGCGCATGGTTGGTACATCACAACTTACTACCCCACGATGGCAGCGTGTTGCGTGTTAAAGGCCATCAGGGGCGCGCACTGGGGCGTGACGGCGTGATTGATGTGACGGTGACAATTCGAGATAACCAACCGGAGAAAGTTACCATTTCCGGCACGGCGGTGATTCTTTTCCATGCTGAATGGGCCATTGATTTTTGATACCGTTGCCTGATGCGCTTCGCTTATCAGGCCTACAACCGGGCTAATGTGGGCCGGTTGTAGGCGTTTACGCCGCATCCGGCCCCTGGCACAAACTATTTCCCCGCCTCCGGATGCGTATCAAACGCCGCCATCACCAACGCCAGTTCATCCACAGTAAAGCCATGCTTTGCGTCATCTACGCCCAGACCAAACTGCTCCTGCATCACGGCATATAACGACGCCACATCCGGTAGATTTCGCTGCTCCACTGCATGTCCATTTTCATAATGGGTGAAATGAAAATTGGTCAGTGTCAGTTTGCCACCGTCCGGCAAATGGCGGCACATCAGCAAATGATGGCGAAAATGCGATTGCGGCCAGTGCGCCGACCAGAAATTCCCCATCACATAATCACTTTGTTGTTGTTCACAGAGATCAAAACGGTACATCGACTGCCAGTGCTGATGATGATTAAACTGCAAAATCCAGTCGTTCCCTTCCTGTAACAGCCGATATTCGCCATGTGGCGTTGTTTGCGCGATATCCGCCACTAAACGAATCGGCGCAGTCAAAGTCTGCCCACCGAAACCGGCATCGGCAATCCAGTGTTCGCCTTCCAGCTCCACCAACAACAAACGATGGGTACGCGGCGGTAATGCTGGCGGATTAGATAACACTACGCGCCCTAACAGACTGCGTACCTGAAAACCCAGCTCGCGTAACACCCGCTCAAACACGCCATTCTGCTCAAAGCAGTAACCACCACGCTGGGCGAGCACCAATTTCTCTTCCAGCGATTGATCATCAAGCTGCATTTCTCTCGGCAGCAAAACATCGAGATTTTCAAATGGAATGGTGCAATTGTGTTTCAGGTGTAATGCGCGCAGCGTTTCGATATTGACCGCAGCCGCTCCCGACCAGTTAATGCGGGTAAAATAGTGATTCAGAATGGGCGTCATCAGGCGTTTCCGTTTGTGGTTTTCTCAATTTATAACCTGGAATAGACGCCGCACCGGCTATTTTGTGCGATCGCGGACATGCATCACGTTCGCAAATCGCCAATCCCGTTAATTTCGTTACTTATTGCGTTACGAGCTACGCTTTTAAAACAACCTTCTTAGCGAGGCGATACCGTGAGCCGATTCATCCCCGTCGAATTACACCATGCCAGCCGTCTGTTAAACCACGGCCCCACAGTTTTGATAACAACTTTTGATGAAAAATCACAGCGACGTAATGTGATGGCTGCGGCCTGGTCGATGCCGGTGGAGTTTGAACCGCCACGCATAGCGATTGTGGTAGATAAATCGACATGGACCAGGGAGTTGATTGAGCGTAACGGTAAATTTGGCATTGTTGTCCCAGGTGTTGCAGCGACTAACTGGACGTGGGCGGTGGGAAGTGTCTCGGGTCGTGAAGAAGATAAATTTAATTGCTATGGCATTCCGGTTGTGAAAGGTCCGGTGCTTGGATTGCCGCTGGTTGAAGAGAAATGTCTGGCATGGATGGAGTGTCGATTGCTACCAGCGACTTCTGCGCAAGAAAAATACGATACGCTATTTGGCGAGGTAGTATCAGCTGCGGCAGACGCACGAGTATTTGTCGAAGGCCGCTGGCAGTTTGATGATGACAAACTCAATACACTACATCATTTAGGTGCTGGCACGTTTGTTACCAGCGGCAAGCGAGTCACCGCGGGCTAAATGTTTGCCGTAGTTATCATGGATGGCAGACAGCAAATAAGTGCCTATCAGAGAAAAAATCTGCGTCTGCTGTGTGCGGCGGTCGGGAGTTGACTATGCCGTTAAAAATGCCGTCCTGCGGAATTCATGAGCAATTCCATTACTATAAGTAAATTAATTATCATTCATTAGTCATGTTTGATTTTAACATCATATCTTTGTAAAAATTAATTTGGGTGTCATTCGTAGGGAAAAAACCATCACGTAGCATGTAGGATCTGACATGCCAAAACATGTCCTCGGCCATCGATAAAGGATCACATTCAGTGAAATAATTGTCCAGGATATCGAATATTTTCTCATCATCAGAGTCACATTGATTTTCATAGTTTAATATTTTAGCTTGTTCAAGCACCATAAAAATAAATACATTATTAAAGCTTATGAAATTATTTATATTTGTATTGCAAAAAATCAATGAATAAGAACATTGATCGTTCTTACAGTTACTTATGTGATAGATTTTTCTGCTTTTTTCCTCAATTGCAAAATGTCCTTCTAGATCGTGACCAAAGACAATGTATCTTTTGCTATTTGCAGTGAAATAATACAAAGCATTGTGATAAAATGTTAAGGCATAATTATCATACGGTTGTATAAGGTAAACCTTATCTCTTATTTCTTTTAATAAGTTTGATTTTGAATCAGATTTGTTAATTTCACAAATTTTTTCATTTATCTTAACGTTAAATGGATTTAATGACATAATTATCTTCCTTTTAATTTATCAAGAGCAGCCTGTAAAAGTGAACACCCCATATTACAGGGAAAGATTACGAAAGCCCGCTCCCCCAGGGAAAGATTACGGTGTGCCTACGGCACACGATGATCTTTCCCTGACGCCATCACGAGTTACATGAGCAATATCATCTTTCAACTGACTGGATAGATGCATTGAATTCTGATTCTTAGTTTCAGCAATGTAACGTCCATCACCAGACATATGATCAGGAAGTCGATAATCTTTTTTGCCGCTAGCACTTGGGATTTTTACCGTATTTTTAGGTAGTCCAGTTAATTCAGAAGAATTTTTCTCACCCGCCTTACCTAAATCTGTACAGGCTTTTCCTCCCTTTAATCCTAAAGGATCGATCCAGCCTAACGGATTCGGCGCATACTGATAAAGATTCAGTCCCCCCGCCAGCCCTATCGGGTCTGGCTGCGTAAACCGCCCGCAGTCCGGATCGTAGTACCTGAGTAAGTATACCCACGCTCAAGATGCATCTCTTAAAAATAAAGAAGCAGCGCAGTGTTTATTACCTTCTGCGATTACACTCGCTGCATGCAACTCTGATGCTTCACGACTATTTATTTAAACCGGACATATTAATACCTATATACGATAATTCATCTAAATCTTGATGCCTATTTGTAGGTTCTAAATAACGTGCAGGAAATAAATCCCTGGCAGCATGATAATATAAAATAGAGATAATATCCTTTTGTATTTCCTTCAATGCCTCTCTATTTTCACAACCAGTAATTTCATAAACCTCCTGATCGCTACAATTTTCTAATACATAATTTATGCACGATTCATAAATCATCAAACCGTCTTCTGATACATCAATGTGAAATTGATTCACTGTTCCTGAAGGATTTCTATGTTCCAATAAATACATTTCTCTCACCTATTAAAATCTTACATAATCACTAAATATATCTCTAAATTCATCAAGTTCACTTTGAGTTGGTCTTTCCCATCGGTCAGTATTTCTATTCATTCGATGTTGGATATTTTTCCTAGAGATATCCCTCATAGATGTGACAATTTCAGAACCATCTTTTTCAATTATATGTGCTCTGCCATTTGGTCCCAGTACAACCCACCGCCCATCTGATTGCTTTAATATATCGCTAGAACGCGCATTTTGAAGATCATTAATAACAGCACCAATAGGTCGACCTTCACGATGCCGTTGTAAAGCATGACTACTTTTCTTCAAAGTAGCACACATCTGTCCCAACGGATCGATCCAACTTAATGGATTCGGTGCATATTGATAGAGATTCAGTCCCCCCGCCAGCCCTATCGGGTCCGTTACCATGAACCGCCCGACATCCGGATCATAGTACCTGTGCAGATTGTAATGCAGCCCTGTTTCCCTGTCGAGGTACTGTCCCTGGTAGCGCAGGTTCTGCTCCACCCCGCCGTGGTCCTTCTCCTGTATCGTGTTACCCCAGACCTGATACCCCGTCTCCCACACGATTTTCCCGTCACTGTCCGTCATCTCTTCCGGCGCACCGTTCACATCCGTGTGAAAATACAGTATCCGGTTCGGTCCCTCTTTGCCCGCCTTATCCACCCGCGCCAGCGGTTCATAACTCCCCTGGTCACTGTAGATATACAGGCTGCCTGTTCCCTCCGGCCTGCTCTCCTGCGCCAGCCGCATTCCGTCCCATAAAAATGTCGTCCGGTTATACGGTTTACCGTCAGGGCTGATGTGCTGTTTTTCCGTCCGCCTCCCCAGCGCATCGTACACATACCGGTACGTTCCCCGCGCTGTCGTCACTTCCACCATCCGGTGTTCCGCATCATAACGGTAACTCTGCGCTCCGCTCCGGCCCTGCTTTTCCACCGTCCGGCCAAATTCGTCGTAACGGTAGTGCACACCACGGTAAGACATCAGCCGGTTGAACGGCACAACGCTGTTTTCTGCCGTGGCCCTTTCCCCCGCACGCCGCCCCAGCAGGTTTCCCGCCGCGTCGTACTGCCAGCTCGCCAGATACCCCTCATCCTCCGAGCGGCACGCCGTGATGCGCCCCGTGGGGTCGTAGAAGTAATCCGTTTCCCCCCGCCGGCTGTGCCGCGTCTTCAGCAGTTCATCCTCGCCGCTGTAGCTGTACTGCCGGTCCGTGAACGTCTCCGGTACCACCCCGCGCATCCCGCTGTATGTCTCCCTGCGCTTCAGCCGCCCGGCGGTGTCGTAAAGCTGCCGCGTGCTCAGTCGCCCCTGACTTCTGAGCACCTCCCGGTGCAGGGCGTCACGTGTGAACTCGCTGATGACCTCCCGGTCCAGATTTATCTGCTGGAGATGGCCGCTGCCGTAGTACAGATGGCGCTGCGTTCTGCCGTCCGGAAAGGTGGTGGCTGTCCGGTTGCCCAGTTCATCGTACTGATGGGTCAGGACGCCCTGCGCCGTCTCCTCGGTCAGCATCCGCCCCAGTCTGTCGTAACTGAAGCGGATAACTTCCGGCGCGTCAGTTTCGTGCCGCTGGCGGCGGATTTCCAGTAGCTGGTCTGCCGCATCATGGACGTATTCCGTATGGCTATCGGCTGTCTCCTTTGCCGTGAGCCGGCCCGCCGCATCGCGCGCCAGCCGGTGACGGATTTCACCGCCCCGGTCCCCGGTGAACACCACTTCCGTGACCGCGTTCAGCGCGTTGTAACGGTACGCCTGGCGGCAGCCGTCCGGATTTATCTGCTCCGCCAGACGGTCCAGCACATCATGGCGGAACCGGTAGCTTTCTCCGTTCTCGTTCGTGAGCGTGACCAGACGCCCGTAAGCATCGTACCCGAACGCCGTCCTGCGCCCCGTCGCGTCTGTCCGGCTGCGCACCCGGCCCTGCCCGTCCCGCTGCCAGCGCGTTATCCTCCCCATCGGGCTGGTGTACTTCACCAGCCTGCCCGCCGCGTCCGACTGGTAATTCACCGTGCGGCCGTCCGCCAGTATCACCTCCGTCAGATGACCGCTGTCGTCATACCCGTAGCGCGTGCTGTGGCTCTGCGCGTCTGTCATTCTGATAAGCCGCGTGCGTTCGTCGTAGAACCAGGCCGTCTGCGAGCCGGAACAGTCCGTGTGCCGCATGAGCTGCCCGTCTTCGTTCCACTGAAGGTATTTATTCCCCCCACGGGCATCGGTTATCTGCACCACCTGGCCGTGGCGGTCATACTGATACCGGGTGTTCTGCTGCAGCGGGTCGGTCACCGCAAGAAGATTGCCGCGTTCATCGTACTCACAGCACCAGCTGTTCCCCGCCGCGTCCACCTCCGTTTCCGGCTGGTGCCACACCGGGTGCCACTGTGTCTGTGCCACCCGCCCCAGCGGGTCGTGCGTCTCCGTGATATGCCCCTGCCGGTCATACACATAGCGCCATTTGCCGCCCTGCGCATCGCTCATTCCCAGTAACAGCCGTTCTTCGTCGCTCCAGCGGAACGTCGTCACCTGCCCGGCTTCGTCCTGGTACGCCGTCACCTGGTTCTGCGCATCCCACTGATGATAACGCGTGCGCCCCAGCCCGTCCGTCACGCACAGCCTGCGTGCCGCCAGGCTCCACGCCAGCCGGTACTGTTCACCGCTGTCCGTGTGGTGCCCCGTCACCCGCCACGCTGCGTCATCCGGGCCTTCATACCAGCCCCACTGGTAATAATACCCTTCGCCGCCCGGCTGGCGGTGCAGGGTCATGCAGTGGTTTTCGTCGTAAGCAAACTCACGCAGCAGGTGCCCCGTGCTGTCGTACACGCCGTTCAGGTCGCCGGCCTCGTCATAGCGGTAACGACGCAGCAGTAAAGGAGCCGTCTCAGGGAAATGCTGATAAATCTGTGTCACCCGCCGGGGATGCGCCGCCAGTTCATAATGCAGACGAATGCACGGACGCTGCTGTTCACCGCTGATTTGCGTGATGCGCCCCAGCTCGTCGTAGTACAGATTCAGACAGTTGCTGTTGCGGTCGCCCAGCATTTTCAGCCGCTGGCGCTGCGGGTGATGCGGGTCGGCTTCAAACAGAAAAAACTGCCCGTCATCGCTGCTGATAAGCCAGTGCCCCTGCTCACCCCGCCGTACTGCCAGTCCTTCGCCGGGGCTGTAAAACCCGCTCCCCGGCAGCACGGCCTCCATATCCAGGCGTCGTCCCATGCCCGACACAAAGGTCATACAGTTTTCGTCAGCAGTACCCGGCGTGCGCTCGAGGCTGACTTCATACATCACGCTCCAGCCCTGCCCGAACATCCCTTCCGTGCGGTCGTCACGACTGCTGTACACGCGCTGCCAGTCCAGCGGAAAGTGGCCCGGCAGACTGAAATCGAAGTCATCGTCATCCGCCAGATATTTGGCTCCGGTGGCGGCATTGACCGGATGCGGAAGGGCACTGATGGCCTTCTGCGTCATCACCCCCATCCCGACACTGGCAGCAAAACAGGCGATTTTAGAAAGCATTTTGCCCGGGCGAAGAAACATCAGCGCCACGGTTGCCACCAGGGTTATCTGCGACCTGCCGCTTCTGATATCCCTGACCACCAGTAACGGACCGCCAATGCGGACATCCGGTGACACAAACGCCCCGTTCCCCGGCTCATTCACCACCCTGGCCTCGCAGGTACAGCGTGCCCCGCTGCGTGCCGCCGGCTGGCTGTTGATACGCACATCCCGCGCGCCTTCCGCGATATATTCCGCTGCGGGCGGTTCATCATCGCCTTTGAACAGATTACTGATGCTGCCAATAACCGCATTCACTCCCTGAAAGGCGGTTTCCAGCATACCGCCCGGACTCAACAGGTTAAGGGCCGTTCCCAGGGGGTCATCCAGAAAGGCGGCTTTTTTTTGTGCGAGAAACTGCGTCAGTGAGGAGGGATGTTTATGGCAGTCGATTTTATCGTCAGGGGTCGGGGTGGAGCCCGGGGCCGCACTGGCCACGGTGGGCTGCCATAGTTCCGACACAAAATGTGTCACGCCATCCACCATTTCAGAACGCCCTTCTTCCGTACTGAGCTGGTCGTGCAGCGCCCGGGACATCAGCACAGGCCCTGTCACCGGGTTAACCGCCAGGGCTATGGCCCCCGCCATTTCCAGATATTCCCCGGCCACATCCAGAAACGTTCTGGCATCCTCCTGACGCTGCGCTTCTTCCTGTTCCGCCTTCGCCTGCGCCTCCTGCGCCTCAATGTCCTGCCGCGATGCCGCAGTCGCCGCGGCCCGCGCGGCAGGTTTGCTGTTGATCCATGTGTCGCCAGAGCCGGTGAGGATGTAACCTTCAATCTGAGGCGGGAAAAGCCAGTTCGCCAGTTGCTCACTTTCCCTACTGATTCGGTCATTCCAGCCCTGATACGACATAAATACCGCTGTTGCTATACCGATCGCTAAAATGGTTGAGCAGCCCAGCGTTGCCACTTCAACTCCGCCCAGCGCCGCCATGGTTCCGACAACCAGAACATCCACCAGGGCTGTGGCGGCAACCTCTACAACTGCCCCCAGCACATCTGCTATAAACGACGTATGCAGCAGGGCATCACCCTGCCTTGCTGCCCAGAATGCCTCTTCCATGTCCCGTTCCCTGTGTGATTAATTCGTCCCGGCTTCCTGCCGTATCCTGAAGCGCAGATTCTTTTTAATTTCAGCCCAGCGCGTCATATCTGCCGGGGTCAGCGGTGTGGTTCTGGCGTAGGTGAAGGCCATCATGACCCGCTCACCCGGCAACACAAATGCCACCTGACACTGGTACACCTGCTCGTTACCCCGGAGAAACTGACTCTGTATTTCCAGCCCTTCTTCACCGTCATTAATCCCTACCCGTGTTACCTGAACGGGCGTGTAGTGAAGATCCTTTACCTGTTTCTCCAGTTTTTTCATTTGCTGTTCAATCTGGGAGGCTAATTCGTCTCCTTCCTGCATCTGGCCCCGGCTGATAATGAGTGCAGCGTCGGGATCGCTGAGACGCAGCATATTAATCGTACTGTCCTGAATAATATTCCCGGGGAAAGTTACAACAGTTTCATTGAGATAATACTCCGTCATAATGGTATGAGTCCTTGTTAATTAATAAATTGTTTAATGATGGTTTTTATTTATTTTTTAGTCATGAAGGTGACGTCTATTGCCAACTGAAGGGCTGTTTTCTCCGATGTTCCAGGCGGAGGTATATCTGCCGCTCTGTCATTCATATTTAAATCAAGCTGCCCTGATTGTGTATTTATCTTTCCATTTTCCGTTGCGGTAATATTAAAATTCTTACAGGTTATATTAAATATTCCGTCACTGGTCATTTGCAGGATAGTTTCTCCGCAGCTAAGAATAATGGAATCTCCCGCAGCAAGGCGTAAATTCTGTACGGCCTGAATCGTTTTATTTCGTCCGGCAAGGGAGGTATCATCCGTCTGGACTGTTAGAGAACGTTTCTCACCAATAATCGCAGTTTCTGTTTTATCAATGACTTTAAGGCGATTATTGCCCACCCAGTGGCTTTCATTATTATTTACTTCAATGCGTTGATCTTTCTCGGCATGCAACCAGATTTCTTCTCCGCCAGTTTTATCCTCAAAACGCAAGGCGTTAGCATTGGTCGGGCCGCCGCCGATAGTGTGGCTGTAAAACCCGCTTTGCGTCGCTGCGCCCGGTAGTCCCCACGGTGGCATGGTGTCCTGATTGTAGGTACGCCCAACGATTATCGGTAAATCCGGATCACCGTTTTTGAAATCCACCAGTACTTCCTGACCAATGCGCGGGATCTGAATGCCACCGAATCCTTTACCCGCCCACGGATAACTGACACGGACCCAGCAGGAACTGTTTTCATCATTCTTACCGTAACGATCCCAGCCAAACTGAACTTTCACCCGGCCATATTTATCTGTCCAGATTTCCTGTCCCGTCGGGCCGGTCACGATGGCGCTCTGCGGGCCTTTAGTATGGGGTTTGCTCAGGGTTCGCTGCGGGCGGTAAACTTCGCTGGTGGGATGCAGTTCAAAGCTGGTTGAGTAAGAGAAATGCTGCTCCTGGCCGCTGTGTTGCGCATTGTCCTGTATAAATAGCGTGGTCTGAACCAGCAGATATTCCCGGTTCACTTCGGCTGTCGGATAGTTTTCCAGGGTGAAGGTAAAACCTGTCATCAGGGTACGAATATTGCCGCTGCCCTGTACCCGACTACCGGGGCTACGCTGTTCTTCCATGCGGATGCGTGTCAGCATTTCACCTTCACTCTTTGTGAAGTAGTCTCCCGGCCATTCGTAGTGCTCATATTCAGCAAGGCCAGTTTCACGCGGATTAGCCACGGTGCTCTTGAGCAGTGAACGCGGCTTCATAAAGTCGAAATCATTTAGTACCCACTGTCCGCTGCGCAGGCTTTCATTTGCTGTGATGGTATGGATAAATTCCTTGTCCAGTTTCAGCCCTTTCTGGTAATAACACACCAGTGGCGAATCTGCGCACGCCTTGTGGACATTAATGGCATCAGCCAGCACTAACGTGTGACTGTTCTCGTTGTGCTCAAACCACCAGTAGATACCCCACTCCTGCATCAGGCGCTGAATAAAATCGAAATCTGTTTCACCGTACTGCACCTGCCAGGCGCGAGTCGGATAATTTTCCACCAGTCGTTTTTCCACTGGCCAGGGGTACTCATCCAGTACCTCATCCAGGATCTCCACCACGTTTTTATTTTGAAACGCTTTGTAGTCACTAGTGTGGGTCAGTATTTTTAACCACGGTTCAATCCGCAGTTCATACACCACCGAACGTCCTTGATGACCAGCCACGCGTGCCGCCGTCACCAGCCCGCTGATATAACGTTTTCCGCCGCCATCCAATTCGATATTGACGCACAGATCTTTGCCCACCATCGGTTTGAGCTGCAGGTTGGCTGCGGGGGAAACATAGCCCAGGTTCAGGATGTCAGGAGTTTTTAATTTAATAGAATAAGTAAATAGTTCCCCTACTGTTTCTGTCCCCCCTAAGCTTGCAAACAGTAACATTCCATCAGGAACTGCGCTGCCGCTCAAAGTCACGTTATGTGTACCCGATCCAGTTAGTGCGCCGGATGGATAATCTGTAGCTGCAAAACTCATAATTAATCCTTTTAACTAGAAATGGCTAAGTGCTAATAAGAAATCTTACAGAGAATAAAATATGCAATATATTCGTAGCTGGCATAAAACATCTCAATACTTATGCGTGCTACTGAAGATACTATCAACCATATATGCCTTGAAGAATGCACCATCATGTTAACCTGGTGGAAACATTCACCTAAAGTACATTAATAAAACCAATAAAATTATTTAATCTGTTATTTGATATGATTATCATCAAATCTTAAAATACGTTCCCCGGTTCTAATTATGCTAAAACCATAATATTCTTTTGTACTTCCGGAAGAGAGCATATATTTCCCGATATACATAACATCTGAAGATAGCTCACTTATGTCAATACATTGGGATCGAACTGACCTGTCACTCTTTTCAATTTTATTGCATTGCCATATTTACCTTCATATAAAATATAATTTGAAATAATATTCCCATCGTCTGGTTTTGAACAAACCCGCCCGTCTTGTAAATATACATTACCGGGTAACAATGGGCGAACATAATCACCAACAGTGCATCCCGATAAAAAGAATAACAAAAAGAATCTCTTCATATGACACCAGCAGGAAATAAATTAAGCACCTTCTTGTATTTTTCCGATAGAGTATTCACTGATTCTGTTGTATCACCTACATAGTTAACATTTGCCAAATCAGCGACCAATCCATAGTTAATCAATAGCCAATAATCAGCAACTATAGATGCTTGTTGTTCCATAGAATAAGAAGAAATTGACTGTAAATTAAGATCGTAATGATAATTTGCCGCCCAGGAAAATAAACCACGCAACTTAACTGCATACCCTTTCTGATATTGCCAAACATGCATCGTTTCATGAATAAACAAGTGAGAAGCACCTGCAACTGTTTCACGATCACCAGGCATTGCTTGCGATGAAAAATCTGAACTATAAACAGCATCAGGATAATACATTTCCCCGTTTGGGGTCATCGCTGTTCTTTCCCCTTGACCAGGCAAATATTTTTCATTGTGGATCCATACCTTGCTATAATCAATTGTATTCTCAAAAATCGATCTGGCCAATGTTAATTCACCAGATGTCATTCTCCTTAATGATATATCCTTTCCCCTGGAAATAATATCTTTCAGATAAAACACAAACGCTCTTTGATGTTCAACATTTCCACTTTATACAGTATTGATGACATCATCTTCATAGAAAATGAAATCAAAGTAAGTTATCAACGTTTCCCGTTATGATTTTTTAACCTTAATTCTCAGCATTTTTATTAATCTATCTTCAATATCAATAACCGATGCAAATGATTACGCAGTTATCATAACTCCCATCAATTGATTAATATCTGTAAACGCTACCGCCCCACCCTGATATTTTAATCTGCACATAGCAATCTTAACGTTATGCCCCATACATTAGTAATGTAAATTAAGAATTCGGAATATATCAAATTCACTTCATAAATTAATATCGAGAATGATATACACATTAATTATATTGAAGTCATGTTTTAAGCGTTGTAATGACCATGGAACAGGACTAATTCCAGAAACTCCTGTCAGGCAATAGCGCGTTTATCACCCTACATGCCTTTTACATTTTTTAGCCTTTTCTGTAACGTCGGCAACTGGCTCATTTAATCAGCAATTGTATCGGCATTTGGCGTATTACCCCTGAAACCTGCCATGTGCTAGCCCCTCACTATTCAATGATCCAACCACGCCAGTGTCCACTGCAACCACTGGCGTTCAGAGCGACGAACGAGTGGCGCAAGAGTAGGACTGCCGTCGGGTATCATCAAACCAATAGTGGTTGTTTCCGTCATAATTTCATCAGGTTGCTATTTTGTTGCCGGCCGCCTTTATCCCCGCATATTTATAGCGGGATTATTTTGCATCGTTACACGATAAAAGGTAGGATTCTGCGCCGACAGTTATACCCATAAAGAATAATGGTGAATCTTGTCATCGCCAGGATGAATAAACATTGTTCATGGCAACTTATATGACTTTTTCATTAAAGCAATCAGGGAGAGCAATGAGTAAACACGACACCGACACTTCAGATCAACACGCCGCGAAACGCCGCTGGCTTAATGCCCACGAAGAGGGGTATCACAAAGCGATGGGCAATCGCCAGGTACAGATGATCGCCATCGGCGGCGCGATTGGCACCGGCTTGTTTTTAGGCGCTGGAGCCCGACTGCAAATGGCGGGGCCAGCACTGGCATTGGTCTATTTAATCTGCGGCCTGTTTTCATTTTTTATTCTGCGTGCATTGGGTGAGCTGGTGCTACACCGCCCTTCCAGTGGCAGTTTTGTCTCTTATGCCCGTGAGTTTTTAGGAGAGAAAGCCGCTTACGTTGCAGGCTGGATGTACTTCATTAACTGGGCGATGACCGGGATTGTCGATATTACCGCCGTCGCGCTGTATATGCATTACTGGGGCGCATTTGGTGGTGTGCCGCAGTGGGTCTTTGCGC
The DNA here is from genome assembly GCF_030295215.1 of Escherichia sp. KS167_9B. Taxonomy (NCBI): domain Bacteria; kingdom Pseudomonadati; phylum Pseudomonadota; class Gammaproteobacteria; order Enterobacterales; family Enterobacteriaceae; genus Escherichia; species Escherichia sp. KS167_9B. Next base: position 1,849,871 of record NZ_AP025754.1, on the reverse strand, counting down.
TCGCTGCGCTGACCATCGTTGGCACCATGAATATGATTGGTGTGAAATGGTTTGCGGAGATGGAGTTCTGGTTTGCGCTTATTAAAGTGCTCGCCATTGTGACCTTTTTGGTCGTGGGTACAGTGTTCCTCGGTAGTGGTCAGCCGCTGGATGGCAACACCACTGGCTTTCATTTAATCACCGATAATGGCGGCTTCTTCCCCCATGGTTTGCTACCTGCGCTGGTATTGATTCAGGGCGTAGTGTTTGCTTTTGCCTCCATTGAAATGGTGGGTACAGCTGCCGGAGAATGTAAAGATCCGCAGACCATGGTGCCTAAAGCGATTAACAGTGTGATTTGGCGTATTGGCCTGTTTTACGTCGGCTCCGTGGTGTTGCTGGTTATGTTATTGCCGTGGAGCGCGTATCAGGCGGGGCAAAGTCCGTTCGTGACGTTTTTCTCTAAACTGGGTGTGCCATATATCGGCAGCATTATGAACATTGTGGTGCTGACCGCTGCCCTCTCCAGCCTGAACTCAGGTCTGTACTGCACCGGACGTATTCTGCGCTCAATGGCGATGGGCGGTTCCGCACCGAGTTTTATGGCGAAAATGAGCCGTCAGCATGTGCCGTATGCCGGGATCCTGGCGACGCTGGTCGTTTATGTTGTTGGCGTATTCCTTAACTATCTGGTGCCGTCTCGCGTATTTGAGATTGTGTTGAACTTCGCGTCGCTGGGAATCATCGCTTCATGGGCGTTTATCATTGTTTGCCAGATGCGTCTACGTAAAGCGATTAAAGAAGGCAAAGCAGCGGATGTCAGTTTTAAACTCCCAGGTGCGCCCTTTACGTCGTGGCTGACATTACTGTTTTTACTGAGCGTCCTGGTGCTGATGGCGTTCGATTACCCGAACGGGACTTATACCATCGCTGCGCTGCCGATTATTGGCCTTCTGCTGGTAGTAGGTTGGTTTGGTGTACGCAAACGCGTTGCAGAAATACACAGCACTGCGCCAGTCGTCGAGGAAGACGAAGAAAAACAGGAAATTGTGTTTAAGCCAGAGACGGCGAGTTAATTGCAAAATTGCCCGGCTATGTGCCGGGCAAATTCAGATTAGAAACGAGGGGGCCGCATGCGGCGTGATAAAAGTCAGGCAAGTCTCTCCGTTTTCACCCTCGCCATATCTATTACAGCGCAATACGAATCACATCGTCTGGCTGGGTAGCTTCCTGCTGTTTAGTGGATTTTTGTTTCACACTGACATACAGCGTTTTGCCATCGGCAGACAGCGCCAGGCTGTTCGGATGAGTCGGGGTATCGAACGTTTTCACCACTTTATAGCTTTTCGCGTCAATCACACTGACTTTACCTGCCTGACGATGCGTTACGTAGGCTTCATTACGCGCTGGGTTAAACAGCACAGCCAGTGATTCCGGTGCCGCAACCTTCGCCAGAATATTGCCATTACGGGTATCGACCACTAGCACTTCTGCCGCTTTAGAATCGGTGATAAATGCACGCTGATTGGCGGTATCGAGGCTGATGTTGATAAAGAAGTGCTCTTTCCCATCATCCAGCAGCTTTTTACGGCTGAGGATTTTATTGTCGGCGGTGTCGATGGTAATCAATTCGCCGTCAGCGTTAGTGGTGTAAAGACGTTTGCCTTTGCTATCCAGCGCCAGACCGGTACTCATTTTACCGGTGTTCTGGATGGCGGTTTTCAGTTTGATATTCTCGCCATCAACGACCCAAATCACGCTCTCTTTACCAATACCACTGATGTAAACGGTGTTCGTGGCATCATCAGCTACCAGCTCACGCGGTTGCAGCGGGCGCACCTCTTCCGTGCGCTTACGATCATCCAGCACCAGACGGCCTTTCACTTCGCCCGTTTTGGCATCTATCGCCGTGACCGCGCTGTTTACGGTGTTACCAAACCACAACGTCTGAGTCGTGTTATTGATGGTGGCACCAAACGGCTTGAGATCGTTATGGATCGCCTGCGTCACTTCCAGAGTGACCGGATCAAGACGATAAACCACGCCACCTTTATCCAGTTTGCGGCTTTGCGAAGTGGCGAGCCACAGCGCGTTTTCTTGCTGGCTATAAGCCATTTCGTAGGCACCTTTACCTACCGCTTTACGCAGCATTTCTTCTGCGGCCTGCGTACTGAATGATGAAGCAACAAGCAATGAACCTAACAGTAATGAACCACGCAGGCGCGATGAAAACAGATGACGTAAATGCATGACGACTCCCTTTGATGAACCGATATTTTTGCTGCTTCACAATGCTTCGCTAAGCGTAATCATCGTTACGCTCTTGTTATAAATGGGAATGGTAATCATTATTTTCTCAAATGTGGAGCATTTCTTGCCGTTACGACTACAATTTTCTCAATTACTTAACGTATTGTGCCGTTTCATTTTCCATAAATTTACAATTTCATTACCATGACGGCGTTTTCCCATTCTTAACCTGGCTTTTTTCATGAAGATTTTTTCCGTCCGACAGACCGTTTTGCCCGCACTGCTTGTCCTTTCCCCCGTTGTTTTTGCCGCTGATGAACAGACTATGATTGTCAGTGCCGCACCGCAGGTGGTTTCAGAACTGGATACCCCAGCAGCAGTAAGCGTGGTGGATGGCGAGGAGATGCGTCTGGCAACACCGCGCATTAACTTGTCCGAATCACTGACCGGCGTGCCTGGTTTGCAGGTACAAAACCGGCAGAACTATGCGCAAGATTTACAGCTGTCGATTCGCGGATTTGGCTCCCGCTCCACTTACGGTATTCGCGGTATTCGCCTGTATGTGGACGGTATTCCCGCCACAATGCCCGACGGGCAAGGGCAAACATCCAACATCGATTTAAGCAGTGTACAAAATGTGGAAGTGCTGCGTGGCCCCTTTTCTGCCCTGTATGGCAACGCGTCTGGCGGTGTAATGAATGTCACCACCCAGACCGGGCAACAGCCACCAACCATTGAAGCCAGTAGTTACTACGGCAGTTTTGGCAGCTGGCGCTATGGGCTGAAAGCAACGGGCGCAACGGGAGACGGCACACAGCCCGGCGATGTCGATTACACCGTCTCAACCACGCGTTTTACGACCCACGGCTATCGTGATCATAGTGGCGCACAGAAAAATTTAGCCAATGCCAAACTGGGCGTTCGCATTGATGACGCCAGCAAATTAAGCCTGATTTTCAATAGTGTGGATATCAAAGCAGATGACCCAGGTGGGCTAACCGAAGCAGAATGGAAGGCGAATCCGCAACAAGCGCCACGCGCTGAACAGTACGACACGCGAAAAACCATCAAGCAAACTCAGGCTGGGTTGCGCTATGAACGTAGCCTAAGTTCGCAGGATGATATGAGTGTGATGATGTATGCCGGAGAACGAGAAACGACCCAGTACCAGTCAATCCCAATGGCCCCCCAACTTAACCCATCGCATGCGGGCGGTGTGATTACTCTACAACGTCATTACCAGGGGATAGACAGCCGCTGGACACACCGTGGCGAACTGGGTGTTCCGGTCACGTTCACTACCGGCCTGAACTACGAAAACATGAGTGAAAACCGTAAAGGCTACAACAACTTCCGCCTGAACAGCGGTGTGCCGGAGTACGGGCAAAAAGGTGAGTTGCGCCGCGACGAACGCAATCTGATGTGGAACGTCGATCCTTATTTACAAACGCAGTGGCAGCTGAGCGAAAAACTGTCGCTGGATGCTGGCGTGCGCTACAGCTCCGTATGGTTTGATTCCAACGATCATTACATTACTCCGGGTAACGGCGATGACAGTGGTGATGCCAGTTATCACAAATGGCTACCAGCCGGATCGTTAAAATATGCAATGACCGATGCCTGGAATATCTATCTGGCAGCCGGGCGTGGTTTTGAAACGCCGACGATTAATGAGCTGTCTTATCGTGCTGACGGTCAAAGCGGTATGAACTTTGGTTTAAAACCATCCACCAACGATACAATTGAGATCGGCAGTAAAACGCGTATTGGTGATGGGCTGCTTAGTCTCGCATTGTTCCAGACCGACACCGATGATGAAATTGTTGTCGATAGCAGTAGCGGTGGACGTACGACTTATAAAAATGCCGGAAAGACCCGTCGTCAAGGCGCTGAACTGGCATGGGATCAACGTTTCGCGGGAGATTTTCGCGTAAAAGCGTCCTGGACCTGGCTTGATGCGACCTATCGCAGCAATGTGTGCAATGAACATGATTGTAACGGTAACCGGATGCCAGGGATCGCCCGTAATATGGGCTTTGCGTCGATAGGTTATGTACCGGAAGATGGCTGGTATGCAGGTACGGAAGCGCGTTATATGGGCGATATTATGGCAGATGATGAAAATACGGCCAAAGCGCCTTCTTATACACTCGTCGGCTTATTCACGGGGTATAAATACAATTACCACAATTTAACTGTGGATTTATTTGGCAGTGTCGACAATTTATTCGATAAAGAATACGTTGGTTCTGTCATTGTCAATGAGTCGAACGGGCGATATTACGAACCTGCGCCCGGGCGAAATTATGGTATCGGCGTGAATGTTGCGTGGCGATTTGAGTGATTATCTTGATGCCCGGTATTTGCCGGGCATTTAATTTAACGATTATATTGCTGGTATAACATAGCAACATTTTGTTGCATAATTTCAGCAAGACAATGTCTGCATCGCTCTTTGTCTTTTACTTTCAACGCGGCGAGTAGTTCATGATAGCTTTCTATACGATCCTGTAATTCCGCTGGATTAATCGTTTCATAAAGATAATGTAAACCAGGTCCCATCCTGACCCACAGTTGCTCAATCATCTCACACAGGATGGGCATATTTGAACGATGATAAATCGCTAAGCGAAATAACCTGTTCGCATTAATGATTTGTTCCATGTCGCCCTTTTCTTGCGCCTGCTGTAATTTATCGAGCAATTTCTGAAGTTCCGCTATATCTTGCGAGGAGAGGTTTTCTACAGCCAGAGCAACTGCCATTAATTCCAGTTCGTAGCGGATCCGATTGATTTCGTCTAATTGACGTTTCCCCACTTCCGGTACTGTAAATGCTTGCGCTGGTGCGACAGAGAGCGCATTCACCGAAACCAGACGTAATAATGCTTCACGCACGGGTGTAATACTCATACCTAATTGCTCCGCCAGATTTTTAGTAATCAGGCGTGCGCCAGGTTTTAGTGCACCAATACTTAGTTGATGTTTCAGGTCGTTCTCAACCTGCATAGTCAAACTGACATGTTTCATTTTTTCCGTTCCAGGCATTTTACTTCCTTCGCGTGTTTTCTTTCCGACCCTGCCTGCATGGCAGAAGGCGTTCACCTGGTGTGTTAAAATGAATAATCATAAGCCACTCACCTTTGTAGTTATTAGCAGCAGAACAATGATGTGGTCAGTTAATTAAAGCTGAAAATAAGCTTTTTGCCTGGATTTTTATGGCGGCCTTACGCCGCCGTTGAAACTTTAATCATCATCCGCCACGCGGATCACCACTTTGCCAAAGTTTTTACCCTTCAGCAGGCCGATAAACGTCTGTGGGGCGTTCTCCAAACCGTTGGTAATTTGTTCACGATAGTGAATTTTCCCCTCTTTCACCCATTGTCCCATCTCCTGCTGAAACTCATGGATACGGTGACCATAATCCTGACCAATAATAAACCCTTGCAAGCGAATGCGTTTTTTCAGCACCGTTGCCATCAACAGGGGTAAACGATCCGGACCGGGTGGTAGCTCTGTAGCGTTATAGCTGCTCACTAAGCCGCAGACGGGAATGCGCGCGGATGTATTGAGTAACGGTAGCACCGCATCAAATACCTTACCGCCAACGTTTTCATAATAAATATCGATACCTTTTGGGCACGCTTTCGCCAGTTGCTCGGCAAAATCATCCGCGTGATGGTCAAGGCAGACATCGAAGCCCAACACCTCGGTAGCATGGCGGCATTTTTCCGCGCCACCAGCTACCCCCACCACTCTGCAACCTTTAAGTTTGCCGATTTGCCCCACCGTCGCCCCCACTGGTCCTGTCGCTGCAGCTACCACCAACGTTTCGCCTTCTTTGGGCTGACCGATATCCAGCAGGCCCATATAAGCGGTAAAGCCTGGCATCCCCAGCACACCCAGCGACCACGATGGATTTTGCGGATGATCGCCAAGTTTCACCAAATCATCACCACTGGATATGTCATAGTCCTGCCATCCACTGTAGCCCAGCACCCAGTCACCAGGCTGGTAATCAGGATGATTTGACTCCACAACACGGCTCACCGTACCGCCGACCATCACGCCGTCAATGTCAACCGGCGGTGAATAAGATGGCTCATCGCTCATACGTCCACGCATATACGGGTCCAGTGACAAATAAACTGTGCGCAGTAATACCTGTCCTTCACCCGGTGTGGCGACATCATCTTCTTCAAGACGAAAATTCTCCGGAACCGGCGCGCCATGCGGACGCGAGGCCAGAACCCAACGGCGGTTACGCTGCTTTTGTTGCCCCATAATGCTCTCCTGTGCTTTTGGCATGAATCCATCAATAGTAGCAGGCTCGCAGGATTGGTTTTGTTTGCAGTCGTCACATCCCCTCTGCAACACGCAATAATTTCATCGAGGAATCCGTTGCTTCGGGCTGTTTTCGATAGTATTGATAACGTCATTATCATTATTTTATCGAGGCCAGACATGTCCATCCGTTTTGCCCGCAAAGCCGACTGTGCTGCCATTGCGGAAATTTATAACCACGCCGTGTTGTATACGGCGGCTATCTGGAATGACCAAACGGTGGATGCAGATAACCGCATTGCCTGGTTTGAAGCGCGGACCATAGCAGGTTATCCGGTGCTGGTGAGTGAAGAAGATGGCGTAGTGACGGGATATGCCTCGTTTGGCGACTGGCGTAGTTTCGATGGTTTTCGCCATACCGTGGAGCATTCGGTTTATGTCCATCCTGATCATCAGGGCAAAGGTCTTGGGCGTAAATTGTTAAGCCGATTGATTGATGAAGCGCGGGATTGCGGGAAGCATGTTATGGTCGCCGGGATCGAATCGCAAAATCAGGCTTCGCTGCATCTCCACCAGTCGCTGGGATTTGTCATCACCGCACAAATGCCGCAGGTGGGCACTAAATTTGGGCGCTGGCTGGATCTGACATTTATGCAGTTGCAACTCGACGAACGCAGTGAACCGGACGCAATCTGATGAATCAGTCGCTTACCCTTGCCTTTTTGATTGCCGCAGGGATTGGTCTGGTCGTCCAGAACACGCTAATGGTGCGCATCACCCAGACCTCCTCTACCATTCTCATCGCCATGTTGCTGAACTCACTGGTAGGGATTGTGCTCTTTGTTGCTATTTTATGGTTTAAACAAGGCATGGCGGGGTTTGGCGAACTGGTGTCCAGCGTACGCTGGTGGACACTTATACCCGGCTTGCTGGGATCTTTTTTTGTCTTCGCCAGTATCAGCGGATATCAGAATTTGGGAGCGGCGACAACTATTGCAGTACTGGTCGCCAGCCAGCTAATTGGCGGTCTGGTGCTGGATATCTTCCTCAGTCATGGCGTACCACTACGGGCGTTGATCGGCCCAATTTGTGGCGCAATTTTACTTGTGGTTGGTGCCTGGCTGGTGGCCAGGCGCACATTTTAATCAGAGGATGGTGCCGCCTTTGGTTAACTGTTCGTGGCGCGCTTCCATATCTTCTTTATGCTTGCGACCGTGATGGGCGATCGCTGTGCGCAGACGCTGCTGCTGGGTGTAGCGATCTTCCCGACTTAACTCCGCGTCATCGCTCAGGGCGATTAATAATTCGTTCATATGGGCAATGACGCTCTCTTCAATCGCGGCATCCACGCGCGTGATGACTTCATCCAGATGCGACATACTTTCTCCTTAGCCACTTGTGAAATTTATCGATTCATCCAAATGATATAAGTCTGCGTGGTGCCGTCAAGCCAGTGCGTAAGATTTAAAACAGCGAAAACAACAGCGCCACCGGGAAACTCATCGGCCATGTTGCCCCCACCAGAAAGGCGCTTAAGAAACGGATGCGTTTCTTATCGTGAGAAAGAAACCAGGTGATAAGAAATGCGATTGCTGCCATAACCGCATAAAAAACAAGCATGTGTTGATAGAGAGACATGTACGGGCGTCCAGCCAGATGAATAAAACGCGCGCAAATATGCGTCATTTTTTGACGTGCATCAAGTTTTTTCACCAGTTTGAGAAAAAATCATCAAACAGCAACTTGCCCTTATCCATCTTCAGAATGAGTATTATTGCGGATTTTCTTAACCCGTACTATACACATAGGGGCAATGATAAAAGGTGGCAAAAATGAATGTTTCCAGTAGAACTGTAGTACTGATAAATGTCTTTGCTGCTGTTGGTTTGTTTACTCTTATCTCTATGAGATTTGGCTGGTTTATTTGATGTAGTGATTTTGCACGCAGCACGTACTGTCAGAGAAATCAGTGCTCTGACAGTACGCAAGATCTTCTCATACTCTTACGATCTGCAATATTATCCTTAATGTTTAACCATGACGTGGCGGACGACGGTGTAATCCTCCAACCCATAAAGTGACATATCCTTGCCGTAACCAGAAAGTTTCTGTCCACCGTGCGGCATTTCACTAACCAGCATGAAATGGGTATTGACCCAGGTACAACCATATTGCAGCCGTGCGCTGACACGATGCGCCCTGCCCACATCTTTCGTCCATACCGAAGATGCAAGTCCGTACTGGCTGTCATTCGCCCAGTTCACCACCTGTTCTTCATTGTCAAAGGCCGTCACGCTCACCACCGGACCAAATACCTCTTTTTGCACGATGGCATCGTCCTGTAACGCGCCAGCCAGCAGCGTAGGCGCATAGTAATAGCCATTACCCTTGCGTTTTTCACCACCGGTGATCACTTTGATGTGCCCTGTCCCTTTCGCCTCTTCTACCGCCTTGCTGACACGTTCGAGATGTGCCAGCGAACTTAACGGTCCTAGCTCTGTGGACTCGTCATCCGGCGCACCAGATTTTAACGTTGCCACTGCAGCACCGAGTTTTTCTACCAGCGTATCGTAAATACCTTTTTGCGCGTAGATCCGACATGCCGCGGTACAATCCTGTCCGGCATTGTAATAGCCAAAAGTGCGAACACCTTCGACCACTGCTTCAATATCAGCATCATCAAAAACAATCACTGGCGCTTTGCCACCCAACTCCATATGAGTACGCTTAATAGACGGCGCTGTATGGCTGATGATGTGCTCGCCGGTGGCGATAGAGCCCGTCAGCGACACCATCCGCACTTTGGGATGTCCGGTCAGCGGATCGCCCACTGTTTTGCCTCTGCCAAACAGCACATTAATCACGCCAGCCGGGAAGATATCTTTCGCCAGTTCAGCCAGCTTCAACGCTGTCAGCGGGGTAATTTCTGATGGTTTAAGCACTACGCAGTTCCCTGCCGCCAGCGCCGGAGCCAGTTTCCACGCGGCCATCATCAGCGGATAATTCCACGGTGCGATAGAAGCCACGACCCCCAACGGATCCCGACGGATCATTGAAGTATGACCTTCAAGGTATTCGCCGGCCGCCAGACCATTGAGGCAGCGCGCCGCGCCGGCGAAAAAGCGAAAGACATCGACAATCGCCGGAATTTCATCATTGAACGCACTATGCAGCGGTTTGCCACAATTACGGGACTCCAGTTCGGCAAAAACCTGACCATTTTCTTCAATAACATCGGCCAGTTTCAGCAGGCATTCCGCACGCGCTTTCGGCGTGGTTTGCCCCCATTCGGCAAATGCTGCATCTGCCGCGCGAACAGCAGCATCCACCTGCTCTGCGGATGCCTCGGCAATCTCCAGTAAAACGTCCCCCGTTGCCGGATTATAGACAGGCTGTTTTTCCCCTTCGCCGCTAACCAGTTCTCCGTTAATCAGTAACTTATGTTGCATAGCATATTCCTGTATCAGTGGTTATTGACCATTGTCGCCTTCGCGGGTTAGCCACCAGGCCCCCAGGATCGGCAAGGTTGTTACCAACATAACCAGCAGTGCCACCACGTTGGTTACCGGTACATCACGTGGTCGCCCAAGCTGATTGAGCAACCACAACGGTAACGTTCGTTCATGACCTGCCGTAAAAGTCGTCACGATGATTTCATCGAACGACAAAGCAAACGCCAGCATTCCTCCTGCCAGAAGCGCCGAACTGAGATTCGGCAACACCACGTAGCGGAAGGTTTGCCAGCCATTGGCCCCAAGATCCATTGACGCCTCAACCAGACTCCAGGAGGTGCGGCGAAAACGGGCGATGACATTGTTAAACACCACCACTACGCAAAAAGTCGCATGACCGACCACGATGGTGAAAAATCCCGGCTCCAGATTGATGGTTTTAAAAGCAGTTAATAGCGCCAGACCAGTGACAATGCCCGGCAGCGCAATAGGCAGCAGCAATAACAATGAAATGGCGCTTTTACCGAAAAAGTCCCGACGCCACAGCGCAGCAGCGGCCAGTGTCCCTAATACCAGCGCAATTAATGTCGCCAGCGCCGCCACTTTAAGTGACAGTGTCACAGCATCAAGAATATCACTACGCTGTGCTGCCACGCTAAACCAGCGCAGCGTCAGGCCTTGCGGTGGAAAACTAAACGCTGCATCTTCGGTATTAAAAGCATAGGCGGCGATAATCAGGATGGGAAAATGAAGGAAAACCACGCCGCCCCAGGCCGCCAGTTTAAGGAAAAACGGTGCGCGTTCAGAGTGCATCGAATGCTCCCAGACGTTTCACGAACGCCAGGTACAGTGCGATGAGAACAATCGGCACCAGGGTGAATGCCGCAGCCATCGGCATATTGCCAATCGCCCCCTGCTGGGAATAAACCATATTGCCGATAAAATATCCTGGAGGGCCAACCAGCTGCGGAACGATAAAATCGCCCAGTGTGAGTGAAAAGGTAAAGATAGAGCCAGCGGCAATACCCGGGATCGCCAGCGGCAGCACCACATAGCGAAAGGTTTGCCGTGGACGCGCGCCAAGATCAGCCGACGCCTGCAACAATGACGGCGGCAAACGCTCAAGCGCCGCCTGCACGGGCAGGATCATGAACGGCAGCCAGATATAGAGAAACACGAGAAAGCGCCCCAGCCCGGAAGTTGACAACGTGTTACCGCCCACCGCTGGTAATGTAAGGAACGCTGTCAGCAGTGGTTCCAGCCCCAGATGTTGTAAAAACCACTGCGCCACGCCATCTTTTGCCAGCAATAATGTCCAGGCATAAGCTTTAACAATGTAGCTTGCCCACATTGGCAGCATCACCGCAATATAAAAGAACGCTTTCATTTTCCCGCTGGTATAGCGCGCCATATACCACGCCATCGGAAAAGCCAGAATGGCGCTCGCGATAGTGACAGCCACAGCCATGGTTAGCGTGCGGAGGATGATGTCGTAATTCGCCGGATTAAACAGCGCGCGGATATTCGCCAGCGTCAGTTCTGGCGTTACCGACATGGTGAAATCGTCAAAGGTATAAAAGCCCTGCCATAACAGCGTCAGCAGCGAGCCGAAATAGATGATACCAAACCACATCAGCGGACCAAGCAGCAGCAAAAACAGCCCCAGTCCCGGTTTCCGCCAGAAGAATCCTGACACCTTACCCAGATTTGGACGTGAAGGTGATTGCAATACGTTCATCGCCATTCACCTCTCCTCAACCAGCGGCACCATCACATCGCGCGACCAGGAAACCATCACCTGTTGTCCGGGCGTGAGCGTGGCAGGCAGTTCTTCGCCTGTCATATTGGCCTGACTCACCAGCAGTTTTTCACCGCCATTCAGTCTCAGTTCAAAACGGGTCGCCGCGCCCTGATACTGCACCGCCTGGATCGTGCCATTAACTTGCACTTCGCCGGGGGTGTTGAGGCGGATATGTTCCGGTCTCAGGGCAAAACAGCCTATCATGCCGCAAAGATTCTCGGCCATTAGCGGCTCAAAAACGTTGGATGTCCCGACGAATCCCGCAACAAACGGCGTGCGCGGACGCATATAGAGATCGCGCGGGGAATCGACCTGCTCAATACGACCGTTGTTGAATACCGCAACACGATCGGACATCGATAATGCCTCGCCCTGATCGTGGGTCACGAAAATAAAGGTGATGCCAAGAGACTGTTGCAGCTTTTTCAGCTCCAGTTGCATCTGCTCACGCAGCTTAAGATCCAGCGCGCCGAGCGGTTCATCCAACAGCAATACGCGCGGTTCATTCACTAACGCTCTGGCAATGGCAACCCGCTGACGCTGACCACCAGAAAGTTGTGACGGTTTACGTTGCTGTACAAACCCCAACGCCACTTTCTCCAGCGCCTCTTGCGCCATTACGTGTCGCTGTTTTTTATCCACCCCTTTGACCATCAGCCCATAGGCCACGTTGTCAAGAATCGACATATGCGGAAAAAGCGCGTAGTCCTGGAAAACGGTATTCACGTCCCGCTCCCACGGTGGCAGATTGCTGGCGGGTTTACCAAAGATAGATATAGTCCCGCCGGAAAGCTGTTCGAATCCAGCAATCAGGCGCAGGCAGGTGGTTTTGCCGGAGCCAGACGGCCCCAGCATTGAGAAAAACTCACCATCTTTTATCGCAATACTGACACCATCTACCGCGCGCACATCACCATACAGTCGCGATACGTTGTCAAACTCCACTGCGTACGTCATAAAACACCCCAGCGAAGTTAGCGGCCGCCCATAATGGCAATATAATCCTGCGTCCAGCGACTGTAGGGAACAAACTTGCCCCCTTCTGCTATAGGCGTTTTCCAGAAGGCGATTTTATCGAAATAGTTAAAACCGTTTGTTTCACAACCTTTTTCGCCTAATAACGGACTGGCTTTACACCCTTCCGGCACTACCGGTAACGAGCCAAACCAGGCCGCCACATCGCCCTGCACTTTTGGCGTTAATGACCAGTTCATCCATTTGTAGGCGCAAACCGGATGTTTCGCTTCGCTATGTAGCATGGTGGTGTCAGCCCAACCGGTAACGCCCTCCTTCGGGAAAACGGTAGCGACAGGCTGGCCTTCGGCTTTCAGGGCGTTGGCCTGGTAGGGCCATGCACTGGAAGCAACCACACCCTCGTTTTTGAAATCGCTCATTTGCACGGTAGTGTCATGCCAGTAGCGATGGATCAAACTATGTTGATCGCGCAGCACTTTCAGCACCGCCTGGTACTGTTCTTCGGTGAGTTGATACGGATCGCTGATGCCCAACTGCGGCTGAGTGGCTTTAACGAACAACGCAGCATCCGCAATATAAATAGGGCCATCATAAGCCTGAACGCGGCCTTTATTGCTCTTACCGTCCGGCAGATTCTGCGCAACAAAAACCACTTGCCAGCTATCCGGCGGCGTCGGGAAGGTTTTCGTGTTGTACATCAGCAGGTTCGGCCCCATTGGTAAGGAGTGCCGTAAACTTTGCCGCCAACGTTAAACCAGTCGCCTTTAACCACACGCGGATCGAGCGCTTTCCAGTTGGGAATCAATGCGGTACTAATCGGCTGCACGCGTTTACCCATAATCAGGCGCAGCGAGGCATCGCCGGATGCTGTAACCAGATCGTAACCCCCTTTGGTCATCAGACTGACCATTTCATCGGACGTCGCGGCGGTTTTTACATTCACCGCGCAACCTGTCTCTTTTTCGAATTGCGTTACCCAGTCGTATTGTTTATCAGTTTGTCCGCGTTCGATGTATCCCGGCCAGGCGATAATATCCAGTCGCCCTTCCGGTTTATCTAAATTGGTAGGTGGTTCGGCGGCGTGAGCGGTCATTATTGTCATGGTGAGCGCACACAGGCTGCTGCGGGCAAATGTCTTGCTCATAAGGTCTTACTCCTGTCGTAATTAATTGTTCAGCCGCCGTGCCGTAAAAATATCTCCTTGTTTAACCATAGACGGCGGCTTGCAGGCACACCTTCGCCCCTGAGAAAATTTAATCAGGTTGTGAGCTACCGCGCATTATGCCGTCTGTGAGATTATCTTCTAGAGTATAGACAAGGGGTTAGGAAATATGACTGCTATTCGAAATTCATATTACCCAACCTAAGAGGAATTAAATTAAACGCTATTACAGCCGTTCTTGAATAAGTTTGCCTAATTGTTTAACCGCCTGTTCTTCGCGCTCGCCCCACTGCCATGCAGTATTAAAACGAAAAAAACGTGACCAGTTTTCACCGGTAGAAAACATTTTACCCGGCGCAATACTGATATGATGCGTCAGTGCTGCCAGGCTTAATTCGCCCGCATCTAACGGCGCGGGGAGTTCCAGCCAGAGAAAATAACCGCTGTCATTATGATGAATTTTCACTTCCGCAGGCAGATAACGCAGCAGCGCCTGCCAGGCACGTTGTTTACGTTCCGCAAGCTGACGACGTAAACGACGAAGATGGGCGTCGTATCGGCGCGTGGAAAGGTAATCCACCAGCGCAAGCTGCATCGGTGAGCTGGTGGAAAGCGTACTCATCAACTGCAAGCGTTGAATTTTACGTGTCTGTTTTCCGGCGGCGACCCAACCAATACGAAAACCAGGCACCAGACATTTCGAAAACGAAGAGCAATGCAAAACGCCATCATGGCGATCCCACGCTTTCGCAGGCAGCGGTTTTTCCCGTCCAAAATAAAGTTCGCTGTAAACGTCATCTTCAATCAGCGTTACGTTGTACTGATTGAGCAACGCTACCAGCTGCGCTTTTTTCTGCGGCGTTAAGGTAAATCCGAGTGGATTCTGGCTATTAGTCATCAGCCAGCACGCTTTCACCGGATACTCCTGCAACGCCAGTTCCAGCGCCTGAAGATCGATCCCTTCGTTAACGTCCGTCGCCACCGATAACGCCTTCAGCCGTAATCGCTCCAGCGCCTGCAACGCGCCGTAAAAACAGGGATTCTCTACTATCACCCAATCGCCCGGTTCGGTTACCGCTTGCAAACTGAGGTTTAATGCTTCTAACGCCCCGGCAGTAATGACAATTTCATCAGGGGAAATGGTGATGCCCTGTAAGGCATAGCGACGAGCAATAGCCTGACGCAGTTCTGCGTTTCCTGGCGGTAAGTTTTCAATCACGCTCATCGCCGTGGCGGTTTTGCTTACCTGCGCCAGCGAGCGGTTTAGTTGTTGGAGGGGGAAAAGTCGCGGGTCGGGAAAGGCCGAGGCAAACGGAACTACCGACGGATCGCGACTGGCCTGCAACATATCAAAAATATAGGTGTTGATATCGACTGCTTCATCTCGAGTGACTGGAATGACTGGCGCTTTCGGCATTTTTATTGCCTGTGGCGCAACGTAATAACCCGACTGCGGTCGCGCGATAATATATCCCTGACTTTCGAGCAACTGATAGGCATGGCTGACAGTCATAAAGCTCATGCCAGAAAGCGCCACCTGGTCACGCAACGAAGGCAAACGATCTCCGGGTTGCCAGATCCCCGACGCAATCTGCTCGCGTAATTGTTCTGCAAGCTGCTGGTATTTTTTCATTATCGAATCGTTATTATGTGCAGGTGATTCGGCAGTCTATATCAGTTGTTAAAAATGACAACTTTTCATTAACTGTTATCAAACCATCACCAGCGATAACTCTTTGCCAAGCGCCTTAGCCGCAAGCTGGACGGCGTCGATTTTTGTCGCATGGTGCAAGTTAAATAAGCGAGTAATTTCCTGTTTAGGTTTGCCAATTCGCCTGGCTAACTCTTGCTGAGTGATTTCTGACTGTAAAAAAGCATTTAACAGCAATACATTAGAGGCGACGCTCAAAGGCACTTCAATAAAGTGATCGTGACTATTTAATGGCGAAGTTTACCTCCGTGTGTAATGTGCTCGAAAATAGCACTAAATCGCCGCAACGGCAGAATGCAATGCAAAATCAGGAAGGAAGATTCCAGAATTTCTTTGCGCTAATTTGCAAAACTGAATAATAACCTCAAGAAACGATCGGCATCATAGCGGCAAAAGGTCAGAAAAAGGTGGCGGGATGTTTTCGAAGGCTTTATCGGTTGTCTTATTAACGTGTGCACTGTTCTCAGGACAACTCATGGCAGGGCACAAAGGACATGAATTTATGTGGGTGAAGAATGTGGATCATCAGCTGCGTCATGAAGCGGACAGCGATGAATTGCGTGCCGTGGCGGAAGAGTCGGCGGAAGGTTTGCGCGAGCATTTTTACTGGCAAAAATCGCGCAAACCAGAAGCGGGACAACGTTGAGTCATTTATTTATTGCCGGATGCGGCGTGACGCCTTACCCGGCCGACAAGATCATGCAGATTCAATAAGTTGTGAGTAACCAGAAAACTGGCGTTTTACCCTTTTCGCTTCGGCAATGTTTTCAGCAGATCATCCGGACTAACGGATGCCACTACGCTTCCCGGTAACGGCATTTTCAGTATGTGATTTTTGATTTTGCCTATGACGTGCATCTCACATGGGCGACAATCGAACTTTAGCGTTAATACTTCATCGCCATTAACCAGTTGCATTGGCGTCGCCTTCCAGCTTTTGATGTTACCTTTTGCCTGTTTCGGACACAGATTGAAGGCAAAGCGCAGACAATGCTTGGTGATCATTACCGGCACTTCCCCCTTCTCTTCATGCGCTTCATACGCCGCATCAATCAGTTGCACACCATAGCGATGATAAAATTCACGCGCTTTCTGGTTGTATACGTTCGCGAGGAAACTCAGATGTGTTTGCGGATAAACCGGCGCAGGGTCAGCAACCGGTTTACGGCTGCCGCGCTGGTAACTGGCAAGACGCGCAGCATCAAGCATATCGGCTGCTTCACGGCGGAACTGGTTTAACAGACTGTTTGGTACAAACAGCGCACCAGGCAGGTTAATTTGCACATCGCGGGCGTAATAGATGGTTTGCCCCAGCTTAGCCAGACCATCTTTCAGGTTATTAAGCGCTTTTTCGGCGTTATTAGCTTCGTCGAATTGTCCATCCAGCGTATGCGTGACGCTGACGCCCTCTTCACTGGTCAGGGTCAGAATCAGTTGTTCCTGCCAGCCGCCCAGTTCAATGTCTACCGCTACGCGACGTTCGCTGGATGTTTTGGTCAACGCCTGCTGCCAGTTATGGTCCAGATTACGATTAAGCGGATGATGCGGACGAATTTTATGCAAATCCGCAGGCATCTCATTTGGCCAGACGCGGTACTGATTTTGCCCGGTTTTTTCGACTGTATTGGCGCGAAAGCCAACCACTTCACGTTTAATCATCACATTCAGACCATCGCCATTTGCTAACGGCTCGGTGACTGCAACATCGAGATGATCCTTCGCCACTTTTAATACTTCACCGACCGGCAGGCCGATAAACTTGGGCGAATCGAACGCGCCAATATCCCCTTTACGGGCATTCACAAAATAATCTGTGCTACCACGGTGGAAAGTCTTTTCCGTCGATGGAACAAAGAAATGTTCAGTACGACCTGATGAAGCGCGCGCCAGATCGCCACGTTCATCAATAATGGCGTCCAGCATTTGGCGATAATGCGCGGTGATATTCTTCACGTAGCTCATATCTTTGTAACGCCCTTCAATCTTGAAGGAGCGCACGCCAGCATCAATCAGCGCGCCAAGGTTAGCAGTCTGATCGTTATCTTTCATCGACAGCAGATGTTTTTCATAGGAAACCACCCGCCCCTGATCGTCTTTCAATGTGTATGGCAAACGGCATGCCTGCGAGCAATCGCCACGGTTGGCGCTACGCCCTGTTTGCGCATGAGAAATGTAGCACTGACCAGAATAGGCCACGCACAATGCACCATGAATAAAGAATTCAATGGTCGCGTCCGTGGCCTGGTGAATCGCGCGGATCTGCTCAAGATTCAGCTCTCGCGCCAGCACAATCTGCGTAAAGCCAACATCAGAGAGGAACTTCGCTTTTTCTACTGTGCGAATATCGCACTGCGTACTGGCGTGCAGTTCAATCGGCGGAATATCAAGTTCCAGAATCCCCATATCCTGAACAATCAGCGCATCGACGCCGGTCTGGTAGAGGTCGGTAATCAGCCGTTGCGCAGGTTCCAGCTCATCATCATGCAAAATGGTGTTAAGCGTGACGAAAATTTTTGCACCATAACGATGGGCAAACGGCACTAGTTCGGCAATATCTTTCAGGCTATTACTGGCATTATGACGGGCACCAAAACCAGGGCCGCCGATATAAACAGCATCGGCACCGTGCAAAATAGCTTCGCGGGCAATGGCGGCATCGCGTGCCGGGCTTAACAGTTCAAGTCGATGAGAAGATACGGTCACATTCTTATCCAGTAGCTGAAAAATGGCGGCTATTTTAGCCACAAGCGCGACGTTGCGAAATAGTTTTCCCGCTTAACTGCGTGGGTAATGGATGAGGGAATGAAAATGTACGATTTGCTCCCCACCATTACGATAGACATGCGTAACGTCTGCAGCAAATCGAGCGCCTTCTCCACAATTAAGGCTCTGCCATTCACCATCAACGCACAGATCAAGTTGCCCATCAATGACGACAACATGTTCGATTACTCCCTTCTCATGGGGCGTCGATTCACTTATTGCACCTGGTGCCATCTGAATCGAGAAGTGTTCAAAGCAGAGTTGTGGATCATAAGGAAACAGCGAAGTGATCACCATCGCCTGCTGTTGCGGATCATAAACTGAAGGCGTAGCGGACTGCGGCGGAGAAATAAATGTCGAAAATGGCACATTCAACCCGGTGGCAATTTTCCATAATGTCGCGACCGTCGGGCTGGACTCATTACGCTCAATCTGCCCTAACATCGCTTTAGAAACCCCCGTCGCTTCTGCCAGTCGCGAAAGACTCCAGCCGCGCTGCTGACGTAGTTGTTTAAGTGTGGTGGATAAAAAGCGAGTGAGATTTTCCATGTGACTCCTCCGGCAAAGCGGAAGTTTATCACTTGTGCGTTATAACGGACAAATGCTACGGTACCTGTACGCTATAACGCACGAGGTGACCATGCGTCTGTTTTCTATTCCTCCACCCACGCTACTGGCGGGGTTTCTGGCGGTATTAATTGGCTACGCCAGTTCAGCGGCAATAATCTGGCAAGCAGCGATTGTCGCCGGAGCCACCACTGCACAAATCTCTGGCTGGATGACGGCGCTGGGGCTGGCAATGGGCGTCAGTACGCTGGCTCTGACATTATGGTATCGCGTGCCTGTTCTCACTGCATGGTCAACGCCGGGCGCAGCTTTGCTGGTTACCGGATTGCAGGGACTAACACTTAACGAAGCCATCGGTGTTTTTATTGTCACCAACGCGTTAATAGTCCTCTGTGGTATGACGGGATTATTCGCCCGTCTGATGCGTATTATTCCGCACTCGCTGGCAGCGGCGATGCTGGCCGGAATTTTGTTACGCTTTGGTTTACAGGCGTTTGCAAGTCTGGATGGTCAGTTTACGTTGTGTGGCAGTATGTTGCTGGTATGGCTGGCAACCAGGGCCGTTGCGCCGCGCTATGCGGTAATTGCCGCGATGATTATTGGGATCGTGATCGTTATCGCGCAAGATGACGTTGTCACAAATGATGTTGTCTTTAAACCCGTTCTCCCCACTTATATTACCCCTGATTTTTCGTTTGCTCACAGTCTGAGCGTTGCACTCCCCCTTTTTCTGGTGACGATGGCATCGCAAAACGCTCCAGGTATCGCAGCAATGAAAGCAGCCGGATATTCGGCTCCTGTTTCGCCGTTGATTGTGTTTACTGGATTGCTGGCGCTTGTTTTTTCCCCTTTCGGCGTTTATTCCGTCGGTATTGCGGCAATCACCGCAGCTATTTGTCAAAGCCCGGAAGCGCATCCGGATAAAGATCAACGTTGGCTGGCAGCTGCCGTTGCAGGCATTTTTTATTTGCTCGCAGGTCTTTTTGGTAGTGCTATTACCGGGATGATGGCTGCTCTGCCCGTAAGTTGGATCCAGATGCTGGCAGGCCTGGCGCTGTTAAGTACCATTGGCGGCAGTTTGTATCAGGCGCTGCATAATGAGCGTGAGCGAGACGCGGCGGTGGTGGCATTTCTGGTAACGGCAAGTGGATTGACGCTGGTCGGGATTGGTTCTGCGTTCTGGGGATTAATTGCCGGAGGCGTTTGTTACGTGGTGTTGAATTTAATCGCTGACAGAAACCGATAATAAAAAGCGCCATCTTACGATGGCGCGGCTGGAATTACTTTTTGTTAACGTCAAACATAGTGGCATCGGTCGCCATGTCATCAATAACTTGTTTAATATTTTCGAAAGCCATTGGCGTACTTTCGTTATTCAGGTCTTTACCTTCGCCCTGACGAACGACTTTGATAACCGGTTTATTAGTAGCTGCATCAATCAGCTCACCTTCAAAATACAGGCGAGTATCCATGGTACGGTGGCCCGTCGCCATTTGCGTCCCCGCGACCACTAATGCGACAGGAACCACTTCATAGAATTGCAGCCCTTCTTTGCTGGTATCAACACCGGTAATGGCCCCACGGAAAATCAGACTACGCGGCCCAGCGGTGGTAACCAGTGGTTTACGCTGCGCAATCGCTTCTTTCATTTCGGTGTTGGTATAACTCAAAATTTTATCCAGAACTTTCTGCCCTACCTGGGTAGATGGTTTCGGTACCGGATAATAAGTGACTGGGTTCCAGACGATGCTGTCATATTTGCTTTGATCAAAACTCGGGTCTACCCAACGTAAAACAGGTTTACCTGTTGCTGAGGTTGTTTCTTTTAAATCAGAGTAATTGTTTAAAAAACCAGAATATTTATCTGGCTGGGTGATTTTAGAGGCACAACCAGACAGAGCCAACAAGCCGCATAAAGCTGCGACTTTCGTAAATGATGTGGTACGCATGAATAGTTTCCTGAGATGATTATATTACTTTTTAAGTTATAGCAAAAAGCACCGCTTCGTGTTGTGGCAAAAAAAGTGTTGGTGAAAATAAATTTTTCAGCCCCTTTTCAGACGACATAGTCAATGCCGAAAAAGGGGCTAAGTCAATCATCAGTAGTTAAATATCAGTGCGTTAATCTGATGAAAAACTTCGACTACCGTGATTAATTTCACATCCTTTTGATTAAAAATATGCTTACCGAAAAGAACAACAGTTAACCATCTCAACGCGGGCATTTTCACGCGCCTTGTTCTTACCGGGTCATTTTTTACGTGCCAGCATCGTGGCGAAACGCAGTTTAATACGATTACCGTTGGCGTCGGTGCGGTGCAGCTCGCCGACGTCTTCATTGTATTTCACCATCTCCCAGCCTTCGTAATATCGACGTAATTCTCCCTCTTTGAAGGCAAACGGGAAGCCGACGGTACATGGATAATCAGCGGTATCCATCGCCGCCACAATCAGGTTGTAACCGCCAGGTTTAGTGCAACGTTGCATATTGGCAATCAGCCCAGGGATGGTTTTAGCCTCAAGGAACATCAGCACCACAGTCGAAAGAATAAAAGCGTATTGCCCATCAAACGTGAAGTTATTCAGATCAACAACCCGGGTGTGTAAATTATCCAGATTTTCAATGGATTTAATGCGCTCGACGTTGGCGATACTCATGGCATTTTTATCCCATGCGTCAACTTCATAACCATTGGCTGCCAGGTAAAGACTGTTACGACTATTGCCACAGCCCAGATCCAGCGTTTTACCGGGTTTAACCACTTTCACCGCTTCCAGTACTTCAGAGTGTGTGCGGGTTAATTCATACTTATCAGTAAAATAGTTTTCGTCACGAATGATCATTCTTTGTCCTCAGCTTTCATTAAAACGGCGCGCTCGGTTCTGATTAACAATTTCCCCTGCATCAGAAGCGCGAAAGTTCGGATGAGCAGTATTGCAATTATAAAATTGGTAAAGATAAACAGCGGCACCGCCAGGGTATGGAAAAATCCATTATCGCTGCCACTCCCCAGATGCAAACCGGTGGTTGCCAGTGCAGATACGCCGAACGAGAAACTCCAGAATGAAGCATTAAATGGCTGGGAGAGATACCATGGCATCAGACGTAGCATAAACAGCAGTTGCAGCAGCCCATAACCGAAAAGCATTTTCGCCAGCGTGTCACCCTCGCCGCCGTTGACGCTCAGCCAGGCACTACAGGCCACCAGCGCAGGAGCGAGCTGAATGCCGAGTGATGTCCGCAGCGCCGTGGGTAATTCTCCCGAACTGCGCAGACGCTGCAAGATCACCGGTTCCAGGCTTAACCATGAGAAAACGCCTGCGCCTAAAAACACCAGACCGGCGTCGGTGTAGCCCAATGCACCACAGGCCATTGCGCTGATAAAGTTGTTGGCAACTGTCGGCAGATACAGTCCAGGCGTGGTAGCTTCTTCAGGATGAGATCCGCGCCATAATCCCGCAGTTTGCCAGGCGGCATAAGCCAACTGAACCACGACACCAAAACTGAACAGGCATACCGCCAGTGGGCGAAACCACGGAACAAAACCAATCGCTACCAGCATCGTCGTTGCAGGAAACAAACTCACAAAACTGCTCATCACTGGATGGCGCACTTCCGCCAGCACGCTATGCGGAAAACGTATGAGTCGGGTAATAAATGCGCTAGTCAATAATCCCCAGATGATCATCGCCAGAATCACTAGCCCATCCCCTAACCAGTGGCTGACCTGCCAAACCTGGCTGGCATAGCGCCAGGCAAATCCCATCCCTATCGTCCCCAACACAATACCAAAGTAGCCTGCCGGCAAATTGAGCACTTTATCGCTCTGCATCTTCTTACTCATTTTGTTTAATTTATAAAGTATATTTTAAATGCATTTTATGGAATTTTCTCGAGCATAGCCAGAGCCGCAGAATTTGCTACGGTTATAGTAAGTCACCTGTGGGAAAACGCTATGCGCAAATATCGTCTAAGTGAAGAACAGCGAGCCTTTAGTTATCAGGATGATGGCACTAAAAAAAGTGTGTTATTACGGCAAATTATCGC
Organism: Escherichia sp. KS167_9B; assembly: GCF_030295215.1. Classification (NCBI taxonomy): domain Bacteria; kingdom Pseudomonadati; phylum Pseudomonadota; class Gammaproteobacteria; order Enterobacterales; family Enterobacteriaceae; genus Escherichia; species Escherichia sp. KS167_9B. The sequence goes on along the minus strand of NZ_AP025754.1, from coordinate 1,826,882 downwards.
CATGAGCGATTTTAACGATGTGATAGCAGGAACCGCTGGCGGCTGGATCGATCGCGAAACGGTGTTAGCACAGGAAGGAAATTGCTGGATTTACGATCAGAATGCTATTGCGTTCGGCGGAACGGTGATTTCCGGTAATACGCGTATCACCGGCACCAGCGTCCTTTGGGGAGAGGTTTACGCAACGGATAACGTCTGGATCGATAATAGTGAAGTCAGTCAGGGTGCATATATAAGTGACAGTGTCACCATTCGTGACTCATTAGTTTGCGGTCAATGTAGAATATTTGGTCACGCCTTAATTGATCAACATTCTATGATCGTCGCCGCGCAAGGCTTAACCTCCGACCATCGACTCCTGCTACAAATTTATGATCGCGCAAGGGTTAGCGCCTCGCGTATTGTCCACCAGGCACAAATTTATGGCGATGCCGTCGTCCGGTATGCTTTTATTGAACATCGCGCCGAAGTTTTTGATTTTGCCAGTATTGAAGGTAATGAAGAGAACAACGTCTGGCTATGCGATTGCGCTAAAGTCTACGGTCACGCGCAGGTGAAAGCTGGCATAGAAGAAGATGCCATTCCGACAATTCATTACAGTTCGCAGGTAGCGGAATATGCCATTGTGGAAGGTAATTGTGTGTTAAAACATCATGTCTTGATTGGCGGAAAGGCAGTGGTAAGTGGCGGACCGATTCTGCTCGACGAGCACGTTATAATACAAGGTGAGAGCTATATAACAGGTGCGGTGATAATTGAAAACCATGTGGAGTTAACCGACCACGCCCTCGTTGAAGCCTTTGATGGCGACACGATTCATCTCCGTGGTCCAAAAGTCATAAACGGCGAAGAGCGCATTACGCGAACGCCGCTGGCAGGGTTATTGTGAATCGATAATACGCGCGTATAAGTTCACATCATCATAGGCATCATTCAGAAACTCAGCCTGTTTCAGGCAACCTTCAAGGATAAAACCATTGCGCAAAGCGACCTGGTTGCTTTGCGCATTATCCACCCGACATTTGATCACGAAGCGTCTAAGTTCACCAGACTGAGCGTAATGATGAATCAATGCCTGCAGCGCCTGAGAAATGATCCCCTGCCCCTGATGAGATTCGTCCAGCCAGTAGCCGATTTCAGCGGTTTTATTCAGTGGTTCAATACGATTAAACGAGATAACGCCGATAAGTTCATCTTCTTTGAAAATCATGAACATTTTGGCATAGCCGCGTTGATGCAACATTACATTGCCCTGCACCGTTTTTCGCGTGTCCTCTTCACTTTGAACAAACTGCGGCCAGTTAAGCGACTGTTGTAACCATGTTTTATTTTTACAGATTAACTGATGAAGAGGTGTGACGTGACTTTCTGCAACAGCATGTAATTCTAGTGATTCGCTTACTTTTATCGTTTCTGCCATCTTATCTCCAGTCAATCCATACCACTGTTAAAAAAGCCGCCTGGCTGGCGGCTTAGGAAAGTTTACACCTCTTTGACGCTCTCCTGCTGCAGGATTTTGAGCATCTCATCTTTTAACTGTAGCTTTTGTTTTTTCATGCGGACCACTTCCGCATTGTACCCTCGACCGTCGGAACCTTCCTTTCTGGCAATTTCATGATCAAGTTTATTGTGTTTATCGAACAAGGACATAAAGCGAGGATTTTCGTTTTTCAGACGGGATATTAAATCTCGGTATTCTGGAAACATACGCACTCCCTGTTAGTGGCTGACAAGGTGTATCTGAAATACACACTATCAGATTACTCATTTAACTTAGGGAAAAATGCGAGCGGGATCGTGTTTAACCAGACGGCACCTCCCGAAGAAGGTGCCGAAGAAAAAACGATTAACTCATCACGCGGTCGTCAACATACTGACGTTTATCCGGCGCTGGCGGGAAATACTGATACAGCCATGTTTCACTGATAGCGTCGCCCTGACAACGCAGATACATCCGCATATCGACCGGATCAGTGGAGTCCGAAGTCGGATACCAGTCAAACTGAATACGATAACCATCAATGGGTTCAATATAGAGAATTTCGATTTGCTTCGCTTCCCCACTGGAAAGCGTAATCACCGGCTCAATGCCTTTTGGTGCGGCAGCTTTCAGATCACCACCAACGAAATCGACGGCAAAACGACGCGCCCATTTTTCGGGATAGTGTTCACCAGGCGCCCAACCTTCCGGGAAACCGCCCATGCCGGTACGCGTTGCCATAACGCGCGCTAATGGGCAATGAACAGGCGGTTGCGCACTCCAGTACAGACGATACTGGAATGCAAACTCATCACCCGCTTTTACAGCTTTTTCTGGCTGCCAGAAGCAGACAATGTTATCCAGCGTTTCGCCCGTTGTTGGGATTTCCATCAGGCCGATGGTGCCCTTACCCCACTTGTTACGCGGTTCCACCCACAGACTTGGGCGTTTGTTATACCAGCCCATAATGTCCTGATAATGAGAGAAATCGCGATCCAGTTGCAATAAACCAAACCCTTTCGGGTTGTTGTCGGTGTAAGCATTGAACTGCAATTTTTGCGGATTATTCAGCGGACGGCAAATCCACTCGCCGTTGCCCCGCCACATGGACAGACGATCAGAGTCATGGATTTGCGGATGAATGGTGTCGCACATCCGACGTTCATTAGTGCCGCAGCTGAACATGCTGGTCATCGGCGCAATGCCCAGCTGTTTAATGTCTTTGCGCGCATACAGGTGATTTTCCACATCCATAATCACCTGACTTTTCTCACAATGGATAGTGAACTTATAGGCACCAGTAATGCTGGCGCTATCGAGCAACGCATAAACGGTAAAGGTGGTTGCCCCTGGTTTTACCGTATCAAACCAGAAGGCGGTAAAGTCGGGGAACTCTTCTTTGCTGTCGGTGTAAGTGTCGATCGCCAGGCCGCGGGCCGACAAACCGTATTGATATGTGTCATCAACGGCGCGGAAATAACTCGCGCCGAGGAATGATACGACATCACGGCGCGCCAGTTCGGGGGCTTTAAACACGCGAAAACCGGCAAAACCGAGATCGCTTTGCCCTTCTAATTGTTTGGTATCCACACCCGCATCGTTGTATTTGAACAACTCCGGGCGAAAGTGAATTTCACGCGCCAGATGTGTTGCTGGATCTACAGAAAACATACGAACGCGGCGACGGAATCCCATTCCCATATGGAAGAACTGAGCGTCCAGTTGACGGTTCTCAACGTTATGCCAGAGCGATTTTTCGGCGTCGTATTGAATACTGTTATAAGCCTGCGGCGTCATTGTCGCCAGAGTGTCAGGTAACGGACGCGGCGCACCACGCCACGCGGTTTGCGCTAAGTCGTGCGCCATTGACTGTAGAATGGAGAAGTCAAAACGCTGGGTTTGCCCGTCGGCAATATCAGAATCTGCCGCGAATGCCGCCTGAGAAAAAAGAGAAGCAATGCCGCTGGTACCGCACACGGCGGCCATAGCCATTGAACCTTTAATAAATCGTCTACGATCCATACCTGAAAGTGAGTCCTTCTGGTGTTGTGAATGGTCCCGCGCTGGTCGTTTTCAGCGGCAAGAAAGTGCTTATTTATGACCGCTCACTCTAGACAATATTTATTAATAATCCAATTGTTGAACTCAGAGAATATGCATTAATCGGCAATTTTTTTATGTCGATGGGATGAGCCTGATTCGTTTGTAAAATCAGGCAAATTTTTGCAAAGGCAGATAGTCAAAATTTAAAGCAAACCACAGCGGCGTTTACTGCGTTCTTCCGCTTCCTGATAAAGCTGGAACTCATCAAAAACTGGGCATCCCAACGCATGTTCGAAAGCTTCGCGGCTGGCATTACCGTGACTGCGTGCCTGCGTTTCATTACCCAGATTTGACTGGAAGATCCCCGCCGCGCTAACAGGCAAAAAATCTTCATAAGTAATGGGTTGTGCCACTACCCAACCACGTTCAATTAAGGGTTGTGGATCGTCTCCGGGATGAATCGCCTGACGATGCGCCTCACCTGAAGGCGTCAAACGATATCGGAACCATGCCAACCCTTGCTGACGCATTAAAAACTCACTGTCAGGAAAAGTGCGGAAGGTTTCCTGTAAATGCATTTGATGAGTGAGATTATCCTGCCCGGTTCCAGCGTTCCGCAGAAGATCATCATACATTTGTCGTCCTTTCGGCGTTAATGCCACGCCACGCTGCTCTATTTCACCAAAGCGCGCGGTATGCGTGCCCTGTTTCTGCCCCGCAAACAACACCTTCTCTTCCAGTGCTTTAAAGCTGGTCTGGCGTAGTAAAATCGGTACCTCGCGGCGCGGCGGCCCTTCGATCAGAATTTTGGGTTCAATTCCGCATTCAGGCATCATCGACTGCACACGGTCAATATCCAGCGTACGTGGCGTCAGGTGGTTGATATGGCACCCAGGAAAACAGACCACATCAGCAATCAGCCGATGTTCGTTGTGCAACGCACGATAGGTTTCTTCATCAACCGTTGCTGACTGGTGCCAGCGAAACGTTTCCAGGGCTTCCTGCACAAACTCCTGTGCCTGTGTTTCGTTAAAACCGCCCCGCTGCTCATACTCCTCTAACAGTTGTCGACAACGTGGGGTGAAGATATCGCGCTGACGCAGAATCTCCGCCGCTTTCTGGCGCAAAAATTCGTTCTCGATAAGCTCAAGACGGAGTAATGAGGTAAAAACGCGGAAGGGATTACGCGCCAGAGAAGCATCATCAATGGGCCGAAATGCTGTGGAATGTACCGGCACGCCCGCCTGCGAGAGATCGTAATAGCTCACCGGGTACATCCCCATAATGGCAAACATCCGCCGAAGAGTAGCAAGCTCTTGTGCAGTCCCAACGCGAATTGCCCCATGACGTTCAACATTCAGTCGCGCCAGCTCGTCTGCATTTACCATTTTTTCGTGCAGTTGAGGATTGTTTTCCAGCACAGCCAGATTCACATCAGCTACCAGTTCCAGCAGCGTGCCGTACTGCGGAACTTCTTGCTGGTACATGGCTGACATTGCCTGCGAAAACTGTTCCCGAATCTCATCCGCCGTGATGCTGTTCGCCATAATGTCTGCCTCCAGTGGTCAGTAATCTGGAGTGTAGGTAACCGCATTCACTCTGGCGGGAAGAATTTGCAAACTGTGATCTCGCCGCGAAAACATCAATATTATCCATTTCGCTGTAACACAATTGCTTTATTTGTTAATAATATTTTGCAACTAAGTTATCATAATCAAACAACTTCACTTGTCAGCGACACTGCTTCGTTTTTAACATCGCTTATGGAAAAAAATAGTCTGTTTAGTCAGCGCATCCGTTTGCGCCACCTTCATACATTCGTAGCTGTCGCACAACAAGGAACTTTGGGGCGCGCGGCTGAAACCCTTAATTTGAGTCAACCTGCGCTCTCTAAAACATTGAATGAACTGGAGCAGCTGACGGGCGCTCGCTTGTTTGAGCGTGGTCGTCAGGGGGCGCAACTTACCTTACCCGGCGAACAATTTTTAACACATGCAGTCAGAGTTCTTGACGCTATTAACACTGCCGGACAGTCGCTTCATCGTAAAGAAGGTCTTAACAATGATGTCGTCAGGGTAGGTGCATTACCTACCGCGGCGCTGGGAATATTACCTTCGGTTATAGGTCAGTTTCATCAGCAACAAAAAGAGACGACCTTGCAAGTTGCGACAATGAGTAACCCTATGATTCTGGCGGGTTTGAAGACTGGCGAAATCGATATCGGCATTGGTCGGATGTCAGATCCTGAACTGATGACCGGGCTTAATTATGAACTGCTGTTTCTTGAATCGCTGAAGCTGGTCGTCCGCCCTAATCACCCGCTACTTCAGGAGAACGTAACGCTAAGCCGGGTGCTGGAATGGCCGGTTGTTGTATCACCAGAAGGCACTGCGCCACGCCAGCATTCAGATGCATTAGTGCAGAGCCAGGGCTGTAAAATTCCTTCGGGCTGTATCGAAACACTGTCTGCTTCGCTATCTCGTCAACTTACGGTTGAATACGACTACGTGTGGTTTGTCCCTTCTGGCGCTGTAAAAGACGACCTGCGTCATGCCACGCTGGTGGCCCTGCCTGTTCCGGGTCATGGTGCAGGCGAACCGATTGGAATACTGACCCGCGTAGATGCGACGTTCTCTTCTGGTTGCCAGTTGATGATTAACGCTATTCGAAAATCAATGCCGTTCTGAAAGGTGAAGGGATCTGTCGATCCCTCCTTTAACATTTTCACACCGTAGCGAAACTAACTGGTTCACCAGCTCCGCGAGGTTCTGCCGACACAGAATGTTTGTTCAGACGGAATACGTCCACCGCCTCAGTTAATCGTGCAGCCTGTTCTTCAAGGGACACCGCCGCCGCTGAGGCCTCTTCTACCAGAGAAGCATTCTGTTGCGTCACCTTATCCATTTCGGAAATCGCCTGGCTCACCTGCGTTATGCCTCTGCTTTGCTCATCCGAGGCGGCGGCAATCTCCTGCATGATATGTGTGACACTCGCGACGGCATCAACAATAGTGCTCATGGTTTTCCCTGCCGTTGCTACCTCATCCGATCCCAGGTCAATTAATCTGACTGATTCACTGATCAAGCCTTCAATCTCTTTTGCCGCCTGAGCGCTGCGGCTTGCGAGTGTCCGTACTTCGCTGGCGACAACGGCAAATCCACGTCCTTGCTCACCCGCTCGCGCGGCTTCAACGGCAGCATTCAGTGCCAGAATATTCGTCTGGAAAGCAATACTGTTGATGACGGAAGTGATCTCGGAAATTTTCTTCGAACTCGTGGAGATAGCGCCCATCGTTTTTACTACACCGGAAACCGTCTGCCCGCCATCGCTGGCTTTAATAGAAGCCTCTTGCGCCAGTTTGCTGGCATGATGCGCGTTATCCGCATTCTGTTTCACCGTTGCAGTGAGTTGCTCCATGCTGGCGGCAGTTTGTTCGATTGCCGCCGCTTGTTCTTCGGTGCGAGATGACAGGTCCGCATTGCCAGCGGAAATTTCGCTGGTGCCACGATAAATCTCTTCCGCGCCCTGTCGAACGGTCCCTACAGTCATCCCCAGTGAATGCTGCATTTGCTGTAAATGATGACTTAAGCGACCGATTTCATTACGACCCGCCGGTTCATCATTCATCGTCAGATCGCCACTGGCAATTTTTTCAATCCGTTGTGCGGCATGTTGCAGTGGACGAATGACGATCCGACGTAGCACCATAAATGTTATCAGCGTCATGACCACGGCAAGCACAAACGCGCCAATCATAAACATCACACCCAGGCGGGTACGCTGATGGGCCTGTTCCGCCAGTTGGTTGGCTCTGGTGCTACGTATCTTAACGGCTTTGTTCAAAATATCGGTATAAGCATTATCCAGCGGTCGGATCTGCTCACTTTCATGATTGATAATCGCCTCAAACATGCCATTTTTGGCATATTTCAGCATGGGTTGGATACCCGTGATATAAGCCTGGAAACGTTGATTTAATTCAGCCTCGAGAGCTTCATCAGCAGGTGTTTTCACCGGCCGACTCCGGTAAGCCCGATAACCTTGCTGCGACTGTTTAATCTCCGATTCGGCTTGCGCAATATTTCGCTTCATTGCTTCCATTTCCGCAATACGACTCGCGGCCCCGGCCTGAATCATATTGATCCGGGCCGAACGCAAAAAATCTGAGCTGTTCGCTAACCCGGTCCGAACCTCAATCTCTGCAGTCACATCACGCTGATCGCGATCGGCCTTCCAGAGGAAATAGCCAGCCAGGGCTGAACTCAAGGCAAACAGAAGTAAGATACCGCCAAGAATGCAGGCAAATAACGGAACCAGCCTGATGTGATGCAAAAAACCTAATCGCTGTGAGGGAGTTGTATTCATTACCGTTGTCTCTCGTCCAGGTTTACTCCTGATAGAAAGTCATCGGCACTTGACGGTAATTACTTATGACCAAAAACCTCTTTGCGTCACATTTTTACAACAATTATGGCAGAGAAGAATAATGCCATTGGAATGAAGAGAGTAACGAACGGCTAAACCGAATGACGAAAAATTCTGGAAAACAGCACGCAATTTCGTCAAGTGATTATTTTCGTCCCTAAGGAAACCTCATAGGATGCCTGCGGGTGCCTGAGACTTTCTGTTTTCAGGCTAACCGGGAATCAGAAAGACGAAGGCCCCGACCGATATTTCTATCAACCGAGGCCAACGAATGAACCAAGCAATTCAGATGTTAGCCTCTTACCCGCCATCCGGCAAGGAGAAAGGCTATGAAGCGCAACCCTCTGGTGGTGTGTCTGCTCATTATCTGCATTACGATTCTGACATTCACACTCCTGACCCGACAAACGCTCTACGAACTGCGGTTCCGGGACGGTGATAAGGAGGTTGCTGCGCTCATGGCCTGCACGTCCAGGTAAGGGCAAGCGCGGGGATTTTCCCCGCGCATCTGACTAGCAGATTCATTTTCTCATGGCACCCCTTTTACACTTCAGTTAGTGCATGTTTTTTTCGATGCACTAATAGAACCATCATTACAGACAAATTTGCCACCTGCTGTACAGTGTGAGATCCCCCCTTTCGAACCAGAACAGGGTTTGCGCCCGGCATCGGCATAAAAGGAAACAAGCGCTCCCATAACCAAGATAAGTGCCAATTTTTTCATATAACCTCCATGGTTTATCGAATCTTATGTTCGATTTGAACGTTATACGCTGGTTTATTTTGATACCGTTGATGAGATCAAAGATCGGGTGAATTGATTAAAGATAAGCCAGATGGACATATGGACAAGGATTATGGTTTTATTTGTCATACAAATAAATATAATAGGCGCTTCCGATGTAGGCCCGTATTCTTCGCCTGTACCACGGGTCGGTTTTAGTACAGGCGTTTTCTTTAAAGATCCTTCAGGAACGTTTACGCGGCATCATGCGTAGAAGTGTGTTGTCCTTCCAGAAATAGTGGTGTGCCAGTGCAGCCGCAGCGTGCAACCCGATGACAAAATATCCCAGATTCGCCAGCGTCTCATGCCACCACTTTAAGCTATCAACCCGTTCGAAATTGGCCTCTGCTGCATAAGGCATTGTCATACCAAACGCAAACCACGGGTTGCCCCGGTTATACATCATCACCAAACCAATCACTGGCAGCGCAATAAACAGGAGATAGATCACCAAATGTCCCAAATGTGCCAGTCCCGTCATCATCGGTTTTGGTTTAGGTACAATCGGCGGAGTCGGGTTTTTAAGCCTTAACATAAGACGAACAACCATCAGCACGAGAATTGAGATGCCACAGGAAACATGAATCATGTTGATGAGCGGCCGATCGCTACGTGGGAAGAAACCACGAAACTCCATTGCGCAATACGCTGCGATAACCAACAAAAAGACCAGCCAGTGAATGCTGATTTGTAACCTTGAGTATTTATTTTCCATAACATTTCCTGCTTTAAAACAATTTGCCGTTAACATAACGAGCTTTTCTTAAAATTTCATTAAATATTGTTCACCCGTTTTCAGTACGTTACGTTCCACGGCAAGAATGTAGATTGCCCATCCCGCCATCCTGGTCTAAGCCTGGAAAGGATCAATTTTCATCCGAACGTTCCTGACAGGAGAAGACCATGAGTAAAGTTGGTATTAACGGTTTTGGTCGTATCGGTCGACTGGTGTTGCGTCGATTACTTGAAGTCAAAAGTAACATAGACATTGTCGCTATTAATGATCTCACTTCCCCAAAAATTCTCGCCTACCTGCTGAAACATGATTCAAACTACGGACCGTTCCCCTGGAGCGTTGATTTTACGGAAGATTCACTTATCGTTGATGGAAAAAGTATCGCGGTTTACGCCGAAAAAGAGGCTAAAAATATTCCATGGAAAGCGAAAGGCGCAGAAATCATTGTCGAATGTACTGGCTTTTATACCTCCGCCGAGAAATCGCAGGCGCACCTTGATGCTGGTGCGAAGAAGGTGTTGATTTCCGCCCCTGCCGGTGAAATGAAAACCATCGTTTATAACGTCAATGACGACACACTGGATAGCAACGACACCATTGTTTCCGTGGCGTCATGCACCACTAACTGTCTTGCACCGATGGCCAAAGCCTTGCACGACAGTTTCGGAATAGAAGTCGGCACGATGACGACCATTCATGCCTATACTGGCACCCAGTCACTGGTGGATGGCCCGCGAGGTAAAGATCTACGCGCTTCACGTGCAGCGGCAGAAAATATCATTCCCCACACTACAGGCGCGGCAAAAGCCATTGGTCTGGTGATCCCAGAACTGAGCGGCAAACTGAAAGGTCATGCGCAACGCGTACCCGTGAAAACAGGTTCGGTGACTGAACTGGTGTCTATTCTTGGAAAAAAAGTGACTGCCGAAGAGGTGAACAACGCGCTTAAAAACGCGACAAACAATAACGAGTCATTTGGTTATACCGATGAAGAAATAGTCTCTTCTGATATCATTGGCAGCCATTTCGGGTCGGTGTTTGATGCCACGCAAACCGAAATTACCACCGTGGGCGATTTACAGCTGGTGAAAACGGTCGCCTGGTATGATAACGAATATGGCTTCGTCACGCAGCTTATTCGCACCCTCGAAAAATTCGCTAAACTCTGACGAGCAAAGGCGGAGGGAAAAGCCTCCGCCTCTTTCACTCATTACGACTGTAAATAAACCACCTGGGTCTGCAGGTATTCATGCAAGCCATGTTTGCCATCTGCGCCGCCAATACCGGATTTACGCCATCCGGCGTGGAATCCTTGCATAGCTTCGAAGTTTTCACGGTTGATGTAAGTTTCACCAAACTTCAGCCCTTTAATAGCTTTCATCGCGACGTTCAGATTTTGGGTATAGAGTGATGAGGTCAGGCCGTAATCACTGTCATTAGCCATTGCGATAGCCTCTTCCAGCGTGTCAAATGCGACCACTGGCAGCACCGGGCCAAAGGTTTCCTCGTGCATGATCGACATTTCCTGACGAACATCCAGTAGCAATGTCGGCGGATAATAATATCCTTTCCCCTCTACTGCCTTGCCCCCCAACGCCACTCTCGCCCCCTCTTCGACTGCGCGCGCCACTTTTTGCTCGACCCTTTCCAGCGCCGCGGCGTTAATCAACGGCCCCATCGCAATGTCGTTGCGTTCAGCGGGGTTACCAAATTGAACCGCCTGCATCGCTTCACCCAGCCGATTGACGAAATGATCATAAATGCCTTTCTGTACATAAACACGTTCTGCACAGTTACACACTTGCCCACTATTAATGACGCGTGAATCAACGATGGCTTTGACTGCCAGTTCAAGATCGGCATCGTCCATTACGATAGCTGGTGCTTTACCACCCAATTCCAGACACACTTTTGTGATATTTTTTGCTGCAGTCGCCATGATCTTTTCACCTGCAGAGACGCTGCCTGTCATACTGACCATTGCGACCTTTGGGTTACCCGCCAGTTCTTGCCCAACAGTTTCACCACGCCCCAGCACAAGGTTAAACACACCGCGTGGAAGGCCTATTTCATCGACAATTTTGGCAAAAGCAATCGCATTGTTTGGCGTAAATTCACTGGGTTTAATGACGATGGTATTACCGGTCAAAAGAGCGGGAGCCATTTTGCGGGCAATGAGGAAGAACGGGAAGTTCCACGGCAGAATGCCGGTAGTCACGCCAAGCGCACGTTTAAAGAGAAGAATATTTTCTCCTGGACGATCGCTTTGAATAATCTCGCCTTCATAACGCCGTGCCCACTCCGCCATGTAATCGATATAGTCCGCAGTAAAAGCCACTTCGACTTCAGCCAGCTGCTGGATCTTGCCCCCTTCTTCAACAATCAGCGCACTGATTTCACCGGCGCGTTCGCGGATCCCGGCGGAGATTTTGCACAACCAACTGGCGCGTTCAATGGCAGGCAATGCTTCCCATTCTGGCTGCGCGCGCTCTGCGGCGTCGATTGCTTTGCGAGCATCTTCAGCCTGACCATCGGGAATGCGGGAAATCACCGCCTCTGTTGCGGGGTTAACCACATCAATCCATGCGTCTCCACGCCAGGTAACAAACTGTCCATCGATATACATAGGATGTTGAACGGGTACTGACATGGGAGACTCCTGTGATTAATGTGTGTATTTGGTAAATTATTTGTTAATTAATATCAATCATCATAGAGACAGCATCTTGAAAGGACAAATCTGTGAAGAGCTTCATAAAAAGAAGGGTAAAAGGAATAAAAGGCAGAAAAAAAAGTAAGGAGTCATGCCCGTTTGCAAACAGTTGTTCTCAAACGGGCAATTTTCAACGTAGCGAACGACTTTCCATCGCCTCGATGAGCACCGCATCGTGTTTCAGCGTTTGCCATGCCTGGATGACTTCTGCCGGAAAATCAACGTGAACGATAAAATCTCGCCCGCGTGGACCGTAGCCATCGCTATCATCGCGTAAACGTGGCAGCTCGCCAGTGAGTAGTGAGAGATAACGCTCAACCGCCCATAATCCTTCTAACTGGTTAATAAAGATTACACTGTCTTCGTTATTTCCCTACTGAGGAACGAATCCGGGATAACTTAACCAACGAGGTGCGTCTGGATTGTCACCGGTAATACGACGGAACGTCGCCATTGTGCGCCGCTGCATGGTGGGGTCCTGAACAACGATAGCCGTATGAACTCTTTCTACGGCCTGATTCAATAGCGCGATGCTAAAGCGTGCGTTTTCACCGCAGTTTGTTGACTGGTCTTCAATCCAGATTTTTTCATGCGGAATGTGCCAGAACTGATGAGCGATATCCGCCAGGATGGTAGCTTCTGCTCTGCCAGTGGTGCGGATAGTGTTGTAGTGCGGATGCTGTGCGATGGCGCTATACAAAAAAGTTGTCGAGTGACCGATACCACCACTAATCAGTAGAGGAATTTGCTGATCGCGGGCAATCTTACATGCCGCATCGATAGTCGGCATAACCGCATTGCCTGCAAGGATCACGCAATCGGCCTGATACGGCACCTCACCGGAGAAATCATCCTGCGCCAGCCACTGACCGATAACATTTATGGCATCTATGGTTGCCGGCGAAAGCGTCGGAAACGGGGTAATGTTCATGGTTCCTCCTTATCGTTCCCTTAAGAATACTGCGTGAGATAATAATGAGAAGCGGAGCACTCTGAAAGGAAGATGATGCTTTTTCTATCGCGCCATCGCGAACCAGACACTGGTTTTAGTCATACTGTATTTGCGGAGAAACTGTTGATAAAACATCAATAACATAATGTTGTATCATTTTTAAATGATAGATAATCTGGTGTGATATTTATATAATATTCATTCTTATATTTCTCAATCAAGGGGAACATTTGCAACACGCTCATTAGTGGTAATTCCTTAAATTTTAATTGAATAATATCTGCTCTCAGCTATAAACTACTATCTGTCTATGGTGCCGAATTACCATTTTTATTCATCAACACAATGCTATATGTCGAGAAACATACATGGAAAAAATATTTCAACTTTTAGAAACCGCCTGGCCTGCCGTAAAAGCAACAGGACTTACAGGTTGCGTAACCGCTCCAGAAACTGAAGATAACCTTCTTTTATTTGAGGATAAATACGCGACACATATTCCAAAAGACTATCGGCAGTTATTATCTCATTTTGGCGCATGTCATTTTGCCGATCCTCAAATTTATACTTTGAATGATCTGGACAGATATTACCCTCTATTTTTTCAACAATGGGAAGAGTATAAAAAAGAATATCCATCATTGAACAACATTGATCCTTTTCCTGTTGGTAGTTTTGGCGACGGGAGTGTCGCTTTTCTTGACCGCAACAGCCTAAAAATTTATATTCTAATTCATGATTTTGGTATATTTACCGATGATGTTGGTGATTTCCCTTGTGAGTTATGCTTTGAAAATTTTGGTGAGTTAGTGGAAATGCAAGTTGAAATGATTCTTTATTTACAGCAATATCATGTATCATGAATAATAAAATTATCACTCATGTTCTTACTGAAAAAAAGTGAATTCTATAGCAGAGAAATATTGTAAAATGTATAATCTTAATAGCTCGTTAGCATACCAAATCACGGCTATTAAATTTCTTCCTGATGGTATGAAATCATTCGGCCTTGATGTTCCATTATGGATGGTCGTCAGAGATGTTAACGGTTGGGATGATATGGAAATTACGATTTTTATTTGTGACAAAAATAGTGAAGTTCTTTGTTGCAGTAATATTTGGTATCCAGTATATCGTCCTCATCAAGCAGATTTGTTATAAGCACGTAAGGAGTACCGCCCTTGCTATTTTTCAGAATTCATAAAGAAAAAACCCGGCGCTAAATGCTTACCGGGTTTTAGATTTATCAGGCAAATAGCAGCGTTAACCGCTAATCTGCTCCATCGCCTGCAAAATACGCTTATCTGAAATCGGATAAGGCGTACCAAGTTGTTGAGCGAAGTAACTAACGCGCAGTTCTTCTATCATCCAACGGATCTCTTTCACATCCTCATCCTCACGACGTGCGGGCGGCAGTTTGTTGATCCATTGCTGCCACGCCTGCTGGACGTTTTCAACTTTCAGCATCTGAGCACGGTCACGGTGCGGGTCAACCGCCAGTTTTTCCAGACGCTTTTCAATCGCCTGCAAATAACGCAGCGTGTCGCCCAGCCGTTTGAAGCCATTACCAGTGACAAAACCGCGATACACCAGCCCACCCATCTGCGCTTTAATGTCAGAAAGCCCCAGCGCCATGGTCATATCCACCCGTCCTTTCAGGCGTTTGTTGATATTGAACACTGCCGTAAGGATTTGCTCGACCTGCTTCGCAATATCCACCACCGTGTCGTTCAGTTCAGCGCGGACTTTTTCATGAAGCGCAGCAAAGCCTTCTTCCGTCCAGACCGGGCCGCCCGCCTCATCAATCAATTTATCAACACCGCAGGAGATGCAGTCGTCAATGAGATCCAGCACTTTACCGTACGGGTTAAAGTAGAGACCCAGCTTCGCTTTGTTCGGCAGTTTCTCATGCAGATATTTAATTGGCGACGGAATGTTCAGCAACAGCAAGCGACGCAAACCACGCCACATAGCCTGCTGTTGTTCCTGCGGGTTATCAAAAAGCTTAATCGCTACGCTGTCACGCTCATCCACCAGCGCAGGCCAGGCCTTCACTTTGTAGTTGCCACGTTTCTGCTCGTAGTGATCCGGTAAATTACCGAAGCTCCAGATATGTAACCCGCTTTGCTCAATACCATCATCGGCAACGGCGGAAAGCGTTTCCTGCACTTTGCCTTTCAGGGCGTCTTTCAGATCCTGTAATGAGCGCCCTTCTTTTAGCTTCTTATTTTTGTCGTCCACCACGCGGAAGGTGATTTTCAGGTGATCGGGCACCTGCTCCCAGTGCCAGTCTTCGCGGTCAACGGTAACGCCGGTCATCCGCCGTAGCTCGCGCTCAAGGCTGTCGAGCAACGGCAGTTCCAGCGGCGTGACGCGACCTAAAAACGCTTCGGCGTAGTTTGGCGCGGGCACAAAATTACGCCGTACCGGTTTCGGCAACGATTTGATTAGAGCAATCACCAGTTCACGGCGCAGGCCGGGGATCTGCCATTCAAACCCGCTTTCCTCAACCTGGTTAAGTAACGGCAGCGGAATATGCACGGTCACACCGTCAGCATCCGCCCCCGGCTCAAACTGATAGCTTAAACGCAGCTTGAGATTACCCTGATGCCAAAAGTTCGGGTAATCCAGCTTGCTGATTTTTTCCGCCCCTTCTTTGATCAACATGCTCTTTTCAAAGTTGAGCAAATCAGGCGTTTCGCGGCTGACTTTTTTCCACCAACTATCAAAGTGACGTGCAGAGATCACATCATGGCTGATGCGCTGGTCGTAAAACTCAAACAACGTTTCGTCATCCACCAGAATATCGCGGCGACGTGATTTGTGTTCCAGTTCTTCCACTTCTGCCCGTAGTTTCAGGTTTTCACGGAAGAATGCGTGACGCGTCTGCCAGTCACCTTCCACCAGCGCGTGGCGAATAAAAAGTTCACGACACAGCGCAGGATCAATCTGGCTGTAGTTGACCTTACGCGCAGCAACAATCGGCAACCCGTAAACGGTGACTTTTTCAGTTGCCATCACCGCGCCCTGCGCCCGTTCCCAGTGCGGTTCGCTGTAGGAGCGTTTAATCAAATGCTGGGCAACTGGCTCTACCCATTCCGGATCGATACGTGCCGCAATGCGCCCCCACAGGCGGCTGGTTTCTACCAGTTCCGCCACCATTGCCCATTTCGGCGGCTTCTTGAATAAACCAGAACCGGGGAAGATGGAGAAACGCGCGTTACGTGCGCCGGTATATTCCTGTTTATCGGCATCTTTCATGCCGATATGCGAAAGCAAACCTGTCAGTAAGGCGATGTGAATTTCGCGATACTCCGCCGGTTCGCTGTTAACCGGAATGCCAAGTTCTTTCACCACCTGGCGCAACTGGGTGTAGATATCCTGCCATTCGCGCACGCGCAGATAGTTAAGGTAATCGGTACGGCACAGGCGACGGAAGGCGTTTGAAGAGAGCGCCTTTTGCTGCTCGCCGAGATAATTCCACAGATTTACAAACGCCAGGAAGTCGGATTCTTTATCGTGAAAGCGACGATGTTTTTCGTCCGATGCCTGCTGCTTGTCCATTGGCCGCTCACGCGGGTCCTGAATAGAGAGCGCGGAAGTGATAATCATCGCCTCACGCACGCAGCCATGTTTCTGCGCTTCCAGCACCATTCGCGCCAGACGAGGATCGACTGGCAGTTGCGAGAGCTGGCGACCGAGCGGCGTCAGTTTATAGGCGCTGGCCTGTTCATCAGTGGTGATCGCGCCCAGCTCTTCGAGCAGACGCACGCCATCCTGGATATTGCGTTTATCCGGCGCTTCTACAAACGGGAACGCAGCGATATCGCCCAGCCCCAGCGCGGTCATCTGCAAAATAACCGAGGCCAGGTTGGTACGCAGAATCTCCGGTTCGGTAAATTCCGGGCGCGAGAGGAAATCGTCTTCGGAATAAAGACGAATGCAGATCCCTTCTGACACACGACCACAGCGGCCTTTACGCTGATTAGCTGAAGCCTGCGAAATGGGCTCAATCGGCAGACGCTGCACTTTGGTGCGATAGCTGTAGCGGCTGATACGCGCCGTACCTGGGTCGATAACGTATTTAATCCCCGGCACAGTCAGCGAGGTTTCCGCGACGTTAGTCGCCAGCACAATGCGCCGTCCGCTGTGCGACTGGAAGACGCGGTTCTGCTCGCTGTTCGAAAGCCGTGCATAAAGCGGAAGAATTTCCGTATGGCGTAAGTTCAGCTTGTTCAGCGCATCGGCGGTATCGCGAATTTCTCGCTCGCCGCTCATAAAAATCAGAATGTCGCCAGGGCTTTCCTGGCTCAGTTCGTCTACGGCATCGAAAATCGCCTGCAACTGGTCGCGCTCGGTGTCATCAGCTTCTTCAACAATCGGGCGATAGCGCACCTCCACCGGATAGGTACGACCGGAGACTTCGATAATCGGCGCATTATTAAAGTGGCGCGAAAAGCGTTCCGGGTCGATAGTCGCGGAAGTGATAATGATTTTTAGGTCAGGACGCCGCGGCAGCAACTCTTTCAAATAACCGAGGAGAAAATCGATATTCAGGCTGCGTTCGTGCGCTTCGTCAATAATGATGGTGTCGTACTGCATCAGCAGGCGGTCTTGCTGGATCTCCGCCAGCAGGATACCGTCGGTCATCAGCTTGACCATCGTGTTATCACTTACGTGATCGCTGAAACGCACTTTATACCCGATGCAACCGCCCGGCTCCGTTTTCAGCTCTTCCGCAATACGGTTCGCCACCGTTCGTGCCGCCAGACGACGCGGCTGGGTGTGGCCGATCAGCCCTTTAATCCCGCGGCCCAGTTCCATACAGATTTTCGGTAACTGAGTCGTTTTACCGGAACCCGTTTCCCCGGCGACGATCACCACCTGGTGATCACGGATTGCTTCGAGAATGTCCTGCTTTTTCTGACTAACCGGCAAATTGTCCGGATAAGTGATTTCCGGTCGTGCTGCTTCACGCAGCAGGACTTTCCCTGCCGCCTGGTCAATCTCTTTCGCCATCTCCTGGAAAATGGCCTGTTGTGCATCAGGATTTTTAACCTTCTTCACGCCGTGCAGACGGCGGGAAAAACGCAGTCTATCACGCAGCATCAGCGAATCCAACCGTTGCTGCAAGGCCGTAAAGGTCAATTTTTGTTGTTCTGTCATAACGTTAGTGGGCAGCAGGCTGCCTGATTAATTTTCTTTTAAATGATAGATATAGAGTACCACATCGCGGCTTTCTATGCGTTGTTCAATAAATTCGAACATAGGCTTCGATTTATTGCGCTATCTCTGTGGCAGGATTGTGAATAAAGTGTCAACAAGCAACGGGGCATCGCCCATTCAAACATCTATAAGGAAACACCATGAGCAAGGTATTAGTTCTTAAATCCAGCATCCTGGCAGGGTACTCTCAGTCTAATCAGTTGTCCGATTATTTTGTTGAACAATGGCGCGAAAAGCA
Organism: Escherichia sp. KS167_9B; assembly: GCF_030295215.1. Taxonomy (NCBI): domain Bacteria; kingdom Pseudomonadati; phylum Pseudomonadota; class Gammaproteobacteria; order Enterobacterales; family Enterobacteriaceae; genus Escherichia; species Escherichia sp. KS167_9B. Next base: position 1,808,285 of record NZ_AP025754.1, on the reverse strand, counting down.
CTCCGCTGATGAAATCACCGTGCGTGACCTGGCTGCAAATCAGATTCCGGTACTGGATGGCGAACTGGTTGGTGCACTGCGTCCGAGCGATGCGCCGCTGACTCCGCGTCAGCAGGAAGCTCTGGCGCTTTCCGATGAGCTGATTGCCGAGCTGAAAGCCCACGACGTTATCGTTATTGCGGCACCGATGTATAACTTCAACATCTCAACTCAGTTGAAAAACTATTTTGACCTGGTGGCACGTGCAGGCGTTACTTTCCGCTATACCGAGAACGGTCCGGAAGGTCTGGTAACGGGTAAAAAAGCCATCGTTATTACCAGCCGCGGTGGGATCCATAAAGATGGCCCAACGGATCTGGTAACGCCGTATCTGTCCACATTCCTGGGCTTTATCGGCATTACCGATGTGAAATTTGTCTTCGCCGAAGGGATCGCGTACGGCCCGGAAATGGCAGCGAAAGCACAGTCTGACGCGAAAGCAGCCATCGACAGTATTGTTGCTGCATAACCGGACACTATTTTGATGTGGACTGTAGATATTCAGTCCACATCTCAATCCACTTACCTGTTCTCCCACAATCTCAGCATCGCTTTGTGCTCGTCTGTCAGCACAATCTGCGGGCGTCTGACGCGAATATAGTTAATCGCTTCATCAACGGTTTTACAGTGTCCGTAACATAACAGCCATGCGGCCACCACCAGCGCACTGCGCGATAATCCCAACGCGCAATGGACCAGAATGCTGCCTTGCTCTTTGCGTAATGTTTCCAGCATCGCCACGGCCTGTCGGAGCTCTCCCTCATCCGGAACCACCAGATCCAACATAGGTACACAAAAATAGAGTCGATCTTTTGTCGCTCGTCCGCGAGGGAATTCAAAGGTGACGTCCAGAACCGCATTCTGTGCCGGAATATGTCGTGGAAACGTCCCTAAATAAACACCCGCAGTAATTTCGCTCACCGGCTCCAGCCGACGACAAAACCAGTGCATCGATATCCACATACCGATGCGCCAGGGCAATGTCAGCCAGTAAACGGCAGGCGGGAGTTTCCCCTGACTATCTTTCCCTGTTGTTATCGCGCCAAGCCCACCGTACCCACGGCCAATAATGAGTAGCGATAATACTGGCCAACATAACCAGACTGACCACCGTAACTGATTCATCATCATTAGCGTCATCAATACTATGCACGAACACGCGCCTACGACATATGGCAGTGCTATTTTGATTCGACGTTGGTCAGGTGTCTGATAATTCCAGCGACGGTCGACGGGCACCATCCAGTCAATCAACATACCTACTGCCAGCCCTGTGATGACATCAATAAAATGATGCTGCCAGGTCGTCAGCGTCGAAATGGCGATGAGTAAAAACCATCCGCCACAGACTTTACGCCACCTCACAGCCAGATGCTGACGAAAGTGACGCCAAAGTAGCCAGCAGAGAATAATATGCAGCGAAGGGGACTGGTTATAAGGCAGATCAAACAGTTCAAGTTGCGAAAATAGCCATCCCGTCACCCCACTCATTTCAGGGCGGATAAAACTAAACTTCAGCGGATAGAGCAAAAAACCGCAACAGGCCATTACCGTTGCCAGAATAAGCCGGTGGACCAGTCGGCGCTGTTCGAATGTCGAGCGACAAACGAACAGCGAAAATCCATATAAAAGATCCAGACTCCAGTAAGGAACAATAGTCCAGGGAAGAAAAGGGATCGCCGTTTCCCAACCGAATACCTGACTGGGGATATCATGATTGTTAAGATCCTGAAACGCGGTGAACTGATTAAGAAATCCATATGTGAAGAAGAAAAACGGGGCCAGCAACAATAACCAGCCAGCTCCTTGTAGCAATACGCTCCGGCGTTCAGTGGTCACGACGCACCGCCATCGAAACCGTAAAAATGCCCCACTCATCAATCCGTTGTGTGCATTTATCAAATCCGGCATTACGCACGAGCGAATCCATCTCCCCTTGCGAACGCACGCGCATTACCCACGGTTTACCATCTTTATGACTGGTTAACACCCCGGCAATCAGCTCCAGTTGTGGGTGCCACGGCTGCCCGGTGTAGATGAGAATGCCACCCGGTTCGATGGCATTGGCAAGACCAGCGAGGGAGTTTTTTACCTGCTCGTTTTCGGGAAAAAGCTCATACAGGCCAGAGACAATCGCCAACGTAGGCCGCGGAGTTAACGCGCTGAGTTCTGCCGTATTAAACGCATCGCCCTGTTCAAAACGCGCCCGCCCAGACATTCCCTTTTGGGCAATCATCTCTTGCCCCTGTGCAACATTTAACTCACTGTAATCACGTAACAAAATATCGCTTACGGCAGGCTCGTTTGCCAGCGCATCCAGTACATAGCGCCCATGCCCTGCGGCAATGTCAACCACGCGGACGGCTAAACCTTTGGCGTGGAGATCGGCAACGGCTTGTTTAATCAGCATTTGTAAATGGGCTTTGCGCTGGCGAATACCGCGCCAGCCAACACTGTTCAGGTAGATTTTGTCGATAAAACGCCCGAATGCGTTACTGCCTTGCGGTTGATTTTGATAAACATAATCCAGCGAACTGCCTGAATCAAAGCCGGTGCTCATTCCGAGATGCAGGCCCGCAGATTGCGCCCCGAACAGTTTCATCGCCTTTCGCATAAAGCGATACGCCAAATCAATCGGCGATAATGGCACGGGTCCACCAGAAAGGAGCCGCCATCGATCCGCAGATGGTCCTGTGCGGTCTTCATGCTGATAATCAAATTTTTGCGACTTGTTAGCATATAAGCGACTAATAAAGCTTTGCATTTTTTCAAATGCCTGCGCCCTGTTCTCTTCACCCAACGTGTCGTGATAAAAGCCCGGCAGCAGATGCAGCTCTTTCAGAGGGCTACGTAATCTCTGATAAAAATCAATCTGCGGTTGGCGATGTACCACATAGTCATCGCCCGATATCAATAGTTGCGTAGGGAGCGTAATCGCCGCCGCATCGCTAACAATACGTTCAGACGTTTTATAGAGATCGAGCAAGATATTGACGGCAATCGCCCGTGTGATCAGCGGATCATTATTGAAACTCGCTGCCCGTTCCCAATCGTGGGTCAAATAGCATCCTTTCACATAGGAATTAATAAAAAACAGACCACGCAGACGATGCCATAACGCCAGCGCAGGACGTGCCAGCGGCACATACAATTTAACCTTAAAGGCAGGAGAAGCCAGCACCAGCCCGCGAATTGCAGGCGCATAATCATGAACCCATGTGGCAACCAGCACTGCGCCGACACTTTGCGCGATCACAACCACCTCTTCCAGTCCAACCTGGCTGTCGCTGGCAGCAAAACGGACAAATTCATCGACATCCTGCACTGAACGCGCAAGAGATGGGCTATAACCACGCGGCCCCGAAGTTTGTCCATGCCCTCGGGCATCCCAGGCATAAAAAGCAGTATCTGGCATCGCCAGTTCATCAACGATATGTTGTAGACGACCAGAATGTTCATGACCGCGATGAAATAAGACGATGACCTTTTTCACCCCTGGCTGTAAAGCGGGCCAGTGCCGATAAAACAACGCTGTATTATCACTGGTGGTAAAAAAATGTTCCCCAGGGATGCGTGAATTTTCCATTTTCTCTATTTTCCTTCAGTAACAGCAGTAGCGAATAAAATAAAAAAATACCGGAGCGGTGAAAATTAATGAGTCAATCCTGTCAAGGAGTCCGCCATGTCCTGGTAATAGTTTTCCACTATCTTTAACACCAATATCTTGTTTGATGGCTGACATCACTACATCGCCGCAAAAACCACTAATACCAATTAACAAACCCGCTAATAATGCCTGTAATGTATCTAGCGGTGTCAGCAACGGTCCAATAATCAGTGACGCAATCATGGTGGTGATTACGCCGCCCATCAGACCTTCCAATGTTTTTCCCGGGCTGACTTTGGGGACCACTTTTCTTCTGCCGCAGGATTTTCCCCATAAATACTGTGCAATATCGTTTGACTCGGTTAATGCCAAAAGAAATAACACCAGTAACGCCCCGCCCTGGATATTTGTGGTTGGCAACATTAATAACCAGGCGGCATGACTCAAGGCGAAAACGGTCATTATCCAGCCCCAAAAAATGGCGCTCACGGTATGCAGAAAACCGGAGGGGTCACCCACTAAAACTCGCCAAGTGGCTAATATCAGAAACCCAGCCAAAGGTATAAATAACAGAAACAGCTCAAAGCAATTAAAACCGATAAGAAAATAGTTAAGAGGAATACCCCAATATAACCAACGCGGAAAATGTACAGATATAAGCGTACAATATTCTTTCAATGCCAGAAAACTTATCAGCGCAAAAAACGTCAACGTCATCCAGCGTGGACCTGAAATGACCAGTGAAAAACAAATGACGATGCCCCACCAGGTACGAATACGTAATGTAACTTCATCTCCTTTTCTCTCCGGTAACCGCCATACCAGAAAACGGTTTATCAGCGTTGCTAAAATTAACAACACGAAAAGTATTGCCAGAGATTTTTCCAGCATTACTTTTCAGCGCTCATAAGGAGCACGCTTCGACAACGATTAATCGCAGTCCAGAGAAGCAGAATTGAAGCAATGCTCCATAAAAGATTATTCCATTGCATCCACTGTGGATAAATGGCAACGGCCAGCCCCCACAAACCAAATATTAACGCACGATCGCTTTTGCCAAATGGACCGGCATAACTGCGAATACCGTTAATCGTCTGCGCGAGTAAACCGCAAAACTCAGTCAATATGGTGCAAAATAACATGAGTATTACGAGTGATGCGTTACTTTCCGGTAAAAATAAAAACGGTAAATAAAGCGCAATATCGGAAATAACATCGCCAGTTTCATTCAAAATCGCCCCAAGACGTGTTTGCTGATTACACTCACGCGCCATCATGCCATCCAGCGCATTGAGTGCCATACGGACAAAAAGCACGATGGGCAATAGCAAAAAGAGGATGGGTCGTGCCACCAACATCAACAGCAATCCGGTAAGAAGAGAAAGCGCCAGTGCAGCAAGAGTGATGTGATTCGCTGTAACATGGTGCTTATAAAGCCAAAACATCGTCGGCCTTAACAGCGACTGAAAGAGCGGTTTTATCTGGTAGAGCGTCATTATCAATCCTTGATAATTCGGTTTGCGCTATGGTGCATCAATTCCCCTGACGGAGATATCGCAACACGCCGCTTCATTAAAAATTCAGAATATATCAAGGTATTGGGGACTCACCGTCAGGAATGATTATCCCCAATAGATCAAGTGGTTAAAAATTATTACGCTGTTATTCAATACAACTCATCAAGTTTTCTCATCGCTTGTTCCCGTATTGCGCGCGTCTTACCGTTAAGCGCCAGCTGCCGAACTAAATCCAGTTCAGGGTTAACAAGCTCTAACGCCAGCAAAGGATCACGTTTCAGCCTCGCCTTCAATACATCAACTGGAAAGCGGGGATTATTCATCGCCACAATCCACCACTCGGGATCAATTTCTGCCGCCAGTGCCGCAGGGGGGGTGTGGCGGTTGCTAAGTGCGCCGAACTTGAAAAATGTGAGATTGCTTTTCGCCAGTGTACTCCACCATATACGATCCGGTTGTTTTGCCAGTACATCCAGTTGTGCTAACGCATCGGGGTCGAGTGCATAATAAACACGTAACGCTTCGTTAACCTGCGCACGGGAACTGTTTTCCTGCCTCAGAAAAAACTTCGCCCAAATATCATTGCGTGGCGTGTTTTGCTGTAATTCCTTGAGAACAACAGCGGGTAAATTATCCCAACTAATTAATACACTCTCTAAAAAGTCCCAGTCGTCCGAACGTATCAGAGAGGTGGCATTTAATAGCATCTGGTCATCAACTTCACCGTAGCTGATAAGCTCAGACAAAATCATATCAGCGCTGGTTTCATATGCATCTGAATCTGCTTTGGGATTATTTTTCCGATGCGATAAAGCACGTTGCCAAATTTTTTGTTTCATCGACGTGCTCAGATACTGATTTTTCGCCAGATTACTCCACCCCTCAGGATCGTTGAAACGTGTCAATAACCGTTGTAGAGCAGCGTCAGAGTGAATTTCCTGCATATCCCGACAGCAAAAGTAGGCAGGGGATTTTTTCTCCATCCTTTTAACAAAATTAAACTGTAAGTTATCTGGCAATGCTAAAAATAACACACGTATTAGATCATCGTCATTCTCGAATTTTTGGTATAAATATACTGCAACTTTGTCACTCTCTTGTGGCGTCATCCGCAACAATTGACCATGGTGTTTCATCTCTGCCAGCTTTGACGCTAAGCTTGTGACAACATCGTTTGATGAATCGTTCGCCAACTGCATTGCCTGATTGTAGGTGAGTTGTCCTCCAGAACCGACCTGACGAATAGAGGGATCATCACTGCGGATATAGCCATCAATAATGGATTCGGGCAATAACCACGCATCTTTATAAAGCTCCTGAATGATCATATCCCAATCTCTTTTCGCCAGAGTCATGACGATATCCAGAGGGAGATTTTCACGTAGCGCAAGATTCAACGGACCGACACCATCAGGTAGATGACTCATTCGCGTCATTATTTCGACAGAGAGCGGTTCACGGTCGAGTAACCCCAGAACAACAGGCTGGTAACCCAATTGCTGATCGGTCAACTCCAGAATCTCATTGTCAGGCATATATCTCGCCATACTTTCAATCGTTTGTCCATCATTGCTATTAATAAGTTGTTTGCGTAGGTTAGCTGAAATTCCTTTAATCCTTGGGAGAGTTCGCATTATGGCAAGATCAAATGTCGCAATATCTCGTCCTTCAAATGCAGCAACGTTGCCTTCATCCAGCATTTGCAATTCCTGCACTAACTCAGGAGAAGGCTTAGGGCGAAACAGCGCTTCTTTTTTCATCAGACTACAGATATTCCCTGCCATGCGAATATTGCTTCGCTTAAAAATTTCTTTCAGAGCATCTTCATCATTTATTAGACCCCAATAATATGCATCAGGATTTATTATCATCAGCGCTTTTTTGACATTTTCAGTGTCATTTTTGTCACTCGCACGGACCATGAATTCACTATTTGTCGAAGACGCAACAACAGGTGCAATTATGTCATTGATAAATATCCCTCGCGCATTAATACTCCCCTTAATCGTAGACGGATTATCGTAATATGAGTCGATAAATACCAGTCCACTTGCATTTATCGAACCGGTAATTAACAGTGGTGAATCCTTAACTATATTCGTTGCCGTCACGTTACCGAGAATAACCCATGGATTAGAAAGAGATAAAGTGGAAATATTACCTTTGACTGTCAAATTGCCAAGAACAATCAATTTTTGATTACTCTCTATATTACCGTCTACCACTAAATCGCCACGATGCACTTTCCAGTCCGATGCAGATAAACCGAAGGGGACAAGGTTCACGCTACTGTTGATAGCTTGTTCAACTTGTTGTTTATCTTCAGCGGTAGCCGCAGAAAAAAATGGTTCAATATCAACTGCATTTGCAACACATCGAAGGTCCGCCTGTACTGGAAGACTCAGCATAAACAGGGGAAGTAAACCTATCCAGCTGCAAATCCTGGGCTTAAACATATGCACTCCATGCCATTAAAAAAGAAACAAAAGGGAAATGCATCTTTCCCTTTTGTATATTCGTTATTCTCGCGAAATACCGTCCAACGTAGACAACACGTCCGCAGAAAGATGCAATTTTTCTGAGGCCATATTCTCCCGTAAATGAGCAACAGAAGACGTTCCTGGGATCAGCAAAATATTCGGTGAACGTTGTAACAGCCACGCCAGCGCCACCTGCATTGGTGTTGCACCCAGGCTCGCAGCAACATCGGAAAGCGTGGAGGATTGCAGCGGCGTAAAGCCCCCGAGCGGAAAGAACGGCACGTAGGCAATGCCGTCACGAGCCAAAGCATCAATCATTGCGTCATCAGCACGATGAGCAATGTTGTATTCGTTCTGCACACAGACAATTTCGGTAATCTTACGCGCCTCTGCAACCTGCGTCGGTGTGACGTTGCTCAGGCCAATATGTTTTACCAGGCCTTGTTGTCGCATCTCTGCCAGCACGGTCAGGCTGGCTTCAATCGATCCTTCCGCTGGGCCATGACCATCCCCCATCATAACGCGCAGGTTAACCACATCCAGTACGTCCAGTCCGAGATTACGTAGATTATCGTGTACCGCTTTTTGCAACTCTGCCGGAGAAAATGCGGGCAACCAGGAGGCGTCCTCTCCACGCCGCGCCCCAATTTTAGTAACAATGGTCAGGTCGTCAGAGTAAGGATAAAGCGCTTCGCGGATAATCTGATTGGTGACGTGCGGACCATAAAAGTCACTGGTATCAATGTGATTGACGCCCAATGCTAGCGCCTCGCGCAGAACGGTTATAGCGACGTGGCGATCTCTGGGCGGGCCGAAAACCCCAGGACCTGCCAGTTGCATCGCGCCATAACCAAGACGGTTAACGGATTTTGTACCGAGAGTAAATGTGTTGCTGCTCATCGCACCCTGCCCTGTAATAAAACGAATTCAGAAAAATCAGTATAGAAATGAAAAGAGATAAATAATGCGAAGGCGTAAACAAGATTACTGGATGAGTTGCTCTATTGTCCTGAAAAACACCAAAACAAAACGCGTCAAGCGCCGCATCCGGCAATAAAAAACCGCAACCTGTATCAGCGTTGCGGTTTATGCATCACATACTAAAAATTAGAACGTTTTCTTGAAGTTCAGCATCACGCCTTTATCGCTGATACCATCCTCTTTCCAGTGGTAAGCATCCAGATTCAGCGAACTTTCTTTGCTGCTGTACTTCACGCCGACGCTTGCCAGACTGTTGATGCCGCCGCCCTTTTGCCCATCATCGACATTAAAGTGCTGGCTGCCTGCGCCTGCCAGGCTTGCCGTGCGCTGGCTCTTGCTGTAGCTGAGGTTCGGCCCACCTTCCAGCGCGGCGTTCGCACTCCAGCCGTCTTTGCCTGCGTAGTCCAGCTTCAGCCCAACGATGCTGTCCACCGCCGTTTCGCTGCCGCTGTTCATGCTCAGGTTAAAGTCTCCGGCATTGCGCTCCTGATAGTCGCCTTCCAGCATGTGACGCAGTTTCAGACCCGCATATGGCGTGATTTTCAGCCCTTCGCGCGGTTCAAAGGTTTTCGCCCCTTCGCTACGGAACTCCAGGTACTGTTGTTTCACATTCGTGTCTGCCGTCTTACTGATGTCGCCGTAAGCCACCGAACGGCTGCTGTCCAGTTGGTGAATATCGTAACGCAGCGCGTTATTCCAGCTCATACCGTTGTCAAAGGACATCTGATGCTTCAGGCCAAAGAACTGGCTGTAGCCGCCTGTAACACCATTATCACCCGCTTTCTGCGCACCGTCGCCGTCCAGACGGGCGATACCGTACTCCAGGCTCATGGTCTGGTTTTCGCTCAGGTCGAGGGTTTTACGCAGCGCCAGCATGTCGTACTCGGTATTGTTACCCAGCTCAGCACGCGGATCGCCTTTCGCCACCACGTTAAATGCCAGAGCGTTGCCCATCTTCGGTGCGGCGTCTGCCAGCATACTAAAGCGATTGCTTAACACACGCGCTTCGCGGAATACCGTGGTCGCCTGGCTACCGCTAATTTGCTTAAGTGCGCTGTTCAGCTCTGCAGTGGTGCCGACGTTCAGACTGGTATACAGCTCATTGTTGGTGTAACCCGCATCCAGCGCTTTTGCCACGTCATTCACTGAGGCATCCGTCGCCACATCGGTGTAGGCTTTTTTGCTCATGGTCACGTCAACGTTGCCGCTGGCGTCGGTACTGCCTGTCGCCTGCCAGACAACAGATGTCGAAGTGATCGCTTGCGCATCGGTCAGGTTGCTGCCTTGCACCACATCATCAAAGCTGGCGGTTTTGTCCGCCGTTCCCGCCGCAAAAGCAGTGTTGATCTCCACGCCTTTCATACTGGCGTTATTGACCATCAGCTTACCAGCGCTACCATCGGCGTTCGTCCCCACCACGTAACCATTGAGGTTGTTCATGCCATCGTTGCGGCTAACGGAAGAAGAATGACTGTCGTCGTATGGCGTAATGGTGGGTTCTTCCGGCGCGGTAAAGTCGACATAGTGTACTTCCGTACCGTCTCCCCCTTCACCACTGCCCTCCATCACCGTGCCAGATTGTTTAATTAATCCGGAACCATTCACGCTGTCGTCAATATAAACAGTGCCGTTGTTAACAATATGACCATTGCTCCCGAGCTTGCTGAAGGCATATGAATTGCTGGCATATATATTGATGGTGCCGTTATTCTCAATCACCGCATCAGCCGTGGCATCGGACTCCAGTTGCATCCCTATCATGCCTGTCCTGCTGGTTCCTTGCGTGCCAACGTTTATGGTGCCGTTGTTGATCATTTTGGCTTTACCGTGCGCCGACATCGCCACATTACTATTTTTGTCGATATTAATAATGCCGTCGTTTATTGCCTTGCTGGCCGTGTTTGATGTCAGGATCTGCCCGTTGATGACGCCAGACTGGCCATTATAGAACGTATGCCCATCACCACCGGTGCTAATTCTCATGTCACCTTCAACTGTCCCCCAGTTATTAAAATGTCCTGTCCACAGCGCATTCGTCGCCACCGTTGCCACACCGCCTTCCAGATTGTTGAAGGTGCCACCTTTATCAACCGATGCGTTATGTACGGTACCAGCATTATTGAAGGTAGAGGCTGCAGCAAAAGTTATTTTCTCTACTTTTCCACCGGCCTGATTATTCATTACGGCAGACCCGGAAGAACATTTCCAGGCATTCACCGTTCCGGTGTTATAAAAACGGCTGGCCCACTGGTCAACCGTGTTGATGCTGCCTGAGTTGTGAATAATCGATCCTGCAACAGTCGTTCCGACTTGCCCGGTCACCATACCTTCGTTAGTGAACACTCCGCCATCCACAGAAACAGTTTTTGTCGTGCCGTGGTTGGTGTATTCCCCACCCGTTGCGATATCAACCTCATTAATACTGCCCGTGGTTTCATTGACCAGATGACCAAAGTCAGCCACGGTGACAGGTCCCCCGGTGACCGTACCCGTGTTTGTTACCAGGGTTTCGGCGGTTGCCGTGATATCAGTAGTACCGCCATATGAAGACAGGTTAAGCGTTTCCCCGTCAGCCGTAATAATGTCACCATTTCTCCAGCTTAATGAAACAAACCCATCAGTCGAGTTATAGGCGTTATTGTCCTGGCAAATACCAAAAGTACAGATGGTCCCGTAATTAACAATAGTCCCGCTGCCATCGTTATAGAACGCCTGCCCGTTTTCAGCATTAATATTGATGATGCCCGTCTGATCATTAATCGCAGTGGCACCATTGTAAACAGCCATGCCGACCAATTTATTTGGCCCCAGCGTATCATCATCATTTTCATTTACTTCCAGATTTATAGTTCCCTGGTTAATAATAATGTTACCTGGCTTCATCGCAGCCATACCGGCACCGGAATTATAGAGTGTTATTTCACCACCCTGCTGATTAATGGCGGTAGAATTAACGCTGGCACCAGAACTGTCTGTACCCACAGCCATCCCGACAGCATAATCTTTGGCGCTGTCATGAGCGATATTGGACGCCAGACTGGAAGTATCGTTTTCATCAACCCATAATGCGTCAATGAAAATCTTACCCATATTGTCAATGGTTGAATTATTGGAGGCCAGCATGCCAACACTCCCCCGGCCGTACATTTGGATCTCACCGGCAGTATTATTTAAAGCGGTGCCATTGTTGCCTGCCGTCATCCCCGTCAGACTAATGACTTGATTATTAAAAATTAAAGGGTCACTCAAACCTTGAGCGTTCAGACTATTGAAAATACGTCCCTGCGCGAGTACCTTACTGGTGATGGCACTGTTATTAACAACTCGACCACCATAGACGCTCAAATACGCAGAACTAGCAGAGTCTGATGTATTCCCCTCTACGCCGTAGATAGAAATCGTTACGTTGTTATTATTTACAGCTAGCGACTCTTCACCAGTAGCCCTGGCAAAGCCAATATTACCCAGTTCTACATCACCATTATTTATCATCTGCGAACCGGAATTCACCAGTACAACCTGTGATGTGTCACTATTATAATGATCAAATGTATTTATATCTTTTAGGATAAAAGTGGCGTTGCGGCCAAGTTCTAAATGGGCTCGGTTATTCAGTTGAATGATATCGCCTAATCCAAGCGGAAAAACACCACTGATTGTTGAATCCCCATTTAGATACAGAGTAGAGTGCCCATCGATTTTGATAACAGGCGTATCGCCATAACCATTACGTTTTAAAGCAGGTGTGGAGCCATCCTGTAGAGTATTTTCTTCGCCAGCTAAATGGATACCACCATTAATTTCGACGGTATTACCGTCACCCGACACAACCAGACCATTAATATTTTCCTGGCTGCCATCCATTTCATTATAGCTACGAGAAGTGACTTCACTGTCAGCAACAATGGTAAGATTGCCATTTAATACGATATTATTGTCGTGTCCCTGCACCTGAATGCCAACAGAAGGGGTAAAAAAGTCATTTATTGAATGCTCTCCGGCCTGATTTTTATCCACCAGAATATTACCGGTAATTTCAACTTCATTGCCATCACCGGCTACATTTACCCCTGTCGCAACACTGCCAGTCACATTAAGCTCATTTGTCGCCAGCGTCATGGCGTTATTATTTCCAGACACATCCAGACCGGTTGAATAATCCCCTACATCCACACGGCCAGCCAGAGAAATCAGACCATCATCTCCAACGACGCGAATCCCGGTACTGAAATTATTAGCAATGATGTCCCCCACATTGATAAGAGTAGAATGATTACCCTCAATCAGAATCCCTGTCGCATTGGCCTCTGAACTACCATTACTGACGGAAATATCCCCCCTGTTAATGAACGTCGACGCATCACCACTGAGAGAAACACCCAGCGAATTTTCATCCACGACCGTTATATTGCCTTTGTTGCTGACGATCGCGCCATTACCCTCAACATCAATACCCCGTGCAGCATTGCTAACGTATAAATCCCCTTCCTGTATAACCGTCGCATTATTACCAACGATTTTGCTGCCCGTTGAATTTTGCCCATCAACCGTCATATGTCCTTTATTATCGGTCCTGACATCATTACCGCTAATAACGGCCCCTATTCCGCCGTTATTGACAGTGGAGTCGCCAGTGTTATTTAAGATTGTACGATCGCCATTGACGATAACCGCCGTGCCAGCATCGACCACCGTCTGACCGTTATTATTGATGGTTATATTATCGCCGGTCAGGATACCGACCACCGAATCTTCACCGACAGCCTCTGTTTTACCCTCGTTTGTCAGCGCAATGTTGTTACCATTAATCATCATCACCGTGCCGCCATTCAGGGCCGTGTTACCGCCCTGGTCAGTGATAATCGCATCATTAACGGTAATTATTCTGCCCGTTGTTCCATCAGACACGACACTGGCTAACTGTGTGACGTGGAGTTTACCTTCGTCATCGTAGCGCCATTCCATATCACCTGTGGTACTCACACCACTAAAGATGGCGGTATGAGTCTCTTCATGGTTTTCCCACTCTGTCACAATGGTTTTTCGGCCATCTTTTGCCGACAGCGTGTAGCTACCATCGACATTCTGTATATAGGTGAACGTTGCCCCGCGAATCTTCAGGGTTTGCGCGTCCTTGTCCCATGTCACATTGTTATCAAAGACAACGGGTTCTGTTCTCGGTAGGTCAACATCATCACCGCTATTGTCGGGTGGAATAACATTACCGCCGTTATCTGGCTTTACAGGTATACCTGAATCTTCATCACTGGGAACGGGTAGCGGTAGAGGGCCATTATCATCTGGCGGTATGGGCTGGGGAAAAGAAGAGTGAGCAGAATGATCATTGTCATGAGACAATTCAATCACTGCGAGTGTTGCCAGTACCGCCGTGGCACCTAATGCCAGTAACGAGCTGAAACCATTATTTGTAACAACAGCACATTTTTCTGGCACTGTTTTCAACTTCGTTGACGGTCGGGCGTGCCCTTCTGACTGACATGTCATTTGAGAGCTTCTGCGCATACTGTCTGCACTCTCGCCTTCTGTTATTTCCGCCCCCCAGCTTTGGCCACTTAACGCTATAGCGATACACGCTGATAATAACGTTTTCTTTTGCATGAGAAATCCTTTTCAATGAATGACATTTCAAATAATAAAATATGAGTAATAGATAAGAAATAGCCACAGGCTGTGTCATGATTTAATGTCTGCTCTTGAAATTTTATTTAGCAATCCCAGAACATTCAACTTAATTAGTATTTCGAAACCTCAATGTAGACACATAAAAAACAAATTATTCGATTACTTAGGCTATTTGTTGCATTATTACACATCCTCTAACAATAATCAGACAAAAAGCAATGTCAGCGTCAAATTGGGTAGCTGATTCATATTACTGACCACTCCGGAAATTCATTCATCGTGAAAATATTAACATTTCAACCATGTTCCATTTAATCAACCCACTGAAAATCTGGAGGTTATCTACTGCGGTTTGTTGTTGACTGCCCCTGACAGGTTTACCAGGCGTTGACAGAAGATGAGGCTTGCAAGATGCTAAAAACAATGTGGTGTTACAAGCAATCCCATAAACCTCGTAACTTCACTTAAATGAGCGATGCCGTCCATATTTGGGTTGACTATAAAAACCCTTAATATTGAGGTTGATGATGATATTCATGATGGCATTGGAAAAATAGGACACCCATAAAATATCTATACAGCCTTTAAATTAAATCATTGAAATATCGCTGTTGCATAGTGCTTATTTTTGCAACCATTTCCCGTTAATTCCCTGCACATATTCCCCCGGTTTGGCCCGAGCTACAAGCTTTTGCCCGGCGAGTTTCGCGATATCATCTACCGAGACATTATTTTGCTTTGCCAGTTGTTGGTAACTCACTTTACGTGCGGCATTAATCTCGGTTACTAATTTCTCTGTTTCAGCATCCGTTTTCAACGCAACCAAATAACCGTTAAATGTTTCACCTACCCGCCCCTGGGTTCTGGCCTCGTCCAGTGTTAATGCCACTACATTGCTGCTTACCAGTCCAACAAGAAACGCACAAAGAAGTAATGTTTTCTTCATCATCCCCTCAGAAAAGATCGCTACGGGTTTTGAGTAAATCTTCGACATCTTTGTCTGCCTTAATGATGATCTCATGCTCAATTTTAACGTTCATATTGATAGTGATCGGTTCCTTAGGTGCAGCGACTTCAATGCGAGGCGTACAGCCAACCAGCATAAAAGATGACGTCAACGCAGCCAGTAAAATTTTCATTGTTTTTCCTCACACCCTTTTCCTTGCGGACAGCCATTTTCCGGCAGACGCGCGTTCTGCTCCAACCATGCCTGGAGATTATCGCCAAAGCGTAAACTGCGCCACAGGGTAAAAATATTCTCTTCATGATGGTAATTAAGGTTTACCGTACCACTTTTACCGTCGACGCGACTGGTACCTGTAATATTGGCCTGCATGGTTAACACACCGAGATTATCTAAATTAATTTTTGTCGATGAACGGCTAATTTCCATATAGCGCAACCAGTTAATCGCAGAACCCGCGGTCATATTGTCTTTCACCACCGCATCTGCGGTGTCTTTATCCAGCCGCAAGGTCATTGGTCCGCTATTTGCCAGCCAGCCGTCTTTAACTATCCATTTTTCATTGTTCAGCCATAAAGGCAATGCCCCACTAAATGCCCCGGACATGGCGAATTGTTTCGGATTGACGGCGCTAACCAGTTCGCTGGATGAGAGGTTATTCAGCCGCAACAGCGCCGGGTCATGTTGCGGCATGCGTAATTGTTTCATCAGCACGTTACCGCCTAACACATCGACGCTAACATCGGTCAACAACAATGGTTCGTCTTCACTCCACGGATAACGCCCTTGCAAGTCAGCCGTAATATTTTTCGCTGTCACCAGATTAATCACTTCGGCAATTCGCAACGTAACGGGGCCGCGAGTCCCCAGATGCCAGGCTCCATCGGCAAAACGGAAAGGCAGGACAAAATCGACACCGTTGACCTGATTATCTGGCATCCAGGCACTACCGCCTTTCAACACACCGTGCCCTCCCGCGCGGAATCCTTGTTCAGGCGCAGCAGAAAATGCGACCTGGGCATATAGTTCGCCATCGCGTAAGTTCATCTTCCAGTCGGGTGGCACCAGCGGCTGGAATACGGTCAGTGATTGTTTAGGCCACCAGGCGTTACCGCGCAGACGAATACCGTCCCAGCGACCATTTACCCGAACCGGGCCAATCTCACCAGCATGTAAATCGCCTTTAAAGAGGAAATACGTCGGATCGCGTCCATCGACGCTAAATTTTAAGGTTGATGGCGGTAACACACTGCCGCCAGTGAACAGCGTTTGCCCGGCGTCCAGTGACAGCGCGCCGCTAAAGGAGGGATGCTGTGCGTCACGTACCCAGACGACGGGCTTGTCGAGAATCAATCGCGGCTTTTCTACCGTCATTGTCCCGTATTGCAATTTGTCAAAGCCGGTGGAGAGATCGGTCAGCGTAATCGTGCTGTCACGCCACTCACCTTTTCCTGCGACATCCCAACTGGCGTGCATTGGGGTAAAACTGCCCTTGCCCCAGTAGCGCCACTGCCAGCGGCCAGCGTCAGGGAGAAAATCATCCGCCAGTCCATCCATATGCAGCACGAAATCGCCCAGTTCATTTTCATGCGCCTGCAAAATGGCCTGCAAACGTCCGTCAACACCACGTTGAGTGACTTTTACACCCGCTAAAGGCCAGCGGATTTCATCGATGTCCAGCGAATCGATGACTCTTCCCTTCGAACGTAATAACGCGCCTGGCTCAAAGGCCAGCGTTGGGTCAGTCAGACTTCCGCTTAGCTGCGCAGGTAAACGGGCATATAAAATGAGGTCCGCCTGTTTCGCTTCACCGGTCAGTTGCATAGGCAGCTGGCTGTTATCCATGCTAAATTTTCCTGGGCCAAAATTAAGCACCGCGTTGCCCTTACCCGCTTGCCCCTGGGTCAGCACACTCAGTCGTCCGCTGACCAGAGCATTCTCAAGCCCTGCCTGCCAGTTGTCGACTTTGACACCCAGTCGTCCACTCAAAGGAAAACCTGCATACGGCCAGCTCCAGCGACCATCGCTTACGGTCAATTGTTGGCGAGTAATTTGCCACGGCAGATCGAGCAACGGATCGCCGTTATCCCGTGCCAGCACAATCAATTGCCCGCTATTTTCCTGCCAGTCCAGCTCGGCATCCACCAGTGAAGGCTCCTGCGGCAAGTTTAACGTCGCAGTAGCATGACCCCTTACAGGAAGTCCATCCGGCACTAGCGGCATAGTAAATTCCCCCACCAGTTTAACCGGCGGCTGATTTTCAAACGCAGCGACATCCAGTTCGCTGACTGTAAGTTGTTGCCCTTTCAGCTGGCCTTGAAATTTAACTTTTTCGCCCTGATAACGCAGTTGCTGGATATCGGAGTTTAATGCGAGAGAGAGTTTTCCCTGCCATTCCTGCCAGGGAGAAAAAATCAGTTTATCGATATTGATCCAGGTGTTAGGCAACATGGCCTGCCACTGCGAGAGGGTTTTTGGAGCGGCTGGCGATTGCTCCGTCTGCGGCAATTTCGCCAGACAAGCAGAATCAAGTTCTACCGTGCCGACGTTCAATAACCAGCGGCTGGGATGAGAAAGGCTGGCGTTTGTGATATGTGCAAGCTGACAATCTCCTACCAGATAACGGAGATCGGGAATGATTAAACCTTTACGCGTAATGCGTGGGCTTTCATCTAAAGCAATACGTGTGCCGAGCGGTAGCCAGATGCCCGCCAGCGTGGGAACCCACAACCCGAGCGTCATCAGTAGCGTCAACGGCACAAGAATAATCAGTAATAACAGCGCGAGAACGGCTTTATATTTACCCAACATGGGTAGTTAATATCCTGATTTAGCGAAAAATTAAGCATTCAATACGGGTATTGTGGCATGTTTAACCGTTCAGTTGAAGGTTGCGCCTACACTAAGCATAGTTGTTGATGAATTTTTCAATATCGCCATAGCTTTCAATTATATTTGAAATTTTGTAAAATATTTTTAGTAGCTTAAATGTGATTCAACATCACTGGAGAAAGTCTTATGAAACTCGCCGTTTATAGCACAAAACAGTACGACAAGAAGTACCTGCAACAGGTGAACGAGTCCTTTGGCTTTGAGCTGGAATTTTTTGACTTTCTGCTGACGGAAAAAACCGCTAAAACGGCCAATGGCTGCGAAGCGGTATGTATTTTCGTAAACGATGACGGCAGCCGCCCGGTGCTGGAAGAACTGAAAAAGCACGGCGTTAAATATATCGCCCTGCGCTGTGCCGGTTTCAATAACGTCGACCTTGACGCAGCAAAAGAACTGGGGCTGAAAGTAGTCCGTGTTCCAGCCTATGATCCAGAAGCCGTTGCTGAACACGCCATCGGTATGATGATGACGCTGAACCGCCGTATCCATCGCGCATATCAGC
The DNA here is from genome assembly GCF_030295215.1 of Escherichia sp. KS167_9B. NCBI lineage: Bacteria > Pseudomonadati > Pseudomonadota > Gammaproteobacteria > Enterobacterales > Enterobacteriaceae > Escherichia > Escherichia sp. KS167_9B. Next base: position 1,789,660 of record NZ_AP025754.1, on the reverse strand, counting down.
GTACGCGTGACGCCAACTTCTCTCTGGAAGGTCTGACCGGCTTTACCATGTATGGCAAAACGGCAGGCGTTATCGGTACTGGTAAAATCGGTGTGGCGATGCTGCGCATTCTCAAAGGTTTTGGTATGCGTCTGCTGGCGTTCGATCCGTATCCAAGTGCGGCGGCGCTGGAACTCGGTGTGGAGTATGTCGATCTGCCAACCCTGTTCTCTGAATCAGACGTTATCTCTCTGCACTGCCCGCTGACACCGGAAAACTACCATCTGTTGAACGAAGCCGCCTTCGATCAGATGAAAAATGGCGTGATGATCGTCAATACCAGTCGCGGTGCATTGATTGATTCTCAGGCGGCAATTGAAGCGCTGAAAAATCAGAAAATTGGTTCGTTGGGTATGGACGTGTATGAAAACGAACGCGATCTGTTCTTTGAAGATAAATCCAACGACGTAATCCAGGATGACGTATTCCGTCGACTGTCTGCCTGCCACAACGTGCTGTTTACCGGGCACCAGGCATTCCTGACAGCAGAAGCTCTGACCAGTATTTCCCAAACTACCCTGCAAAACTTAAGCAATCTGGAAAAAGGCGAAACCTGCCCGAACGAACTGGTTTAATCTTGCCGCTCCCCTGTACGCCAGGGGAGCTTATTCAGATAATCCCCAAAGATATTTCATCCTCTATTCTTAAAATATTCCTCAGTCAGAAACCGTAATTGAGAACCACAATGAAGAAAGTAGCCGCGCTTGTTGCGCTAAGCCTGCTGATGGCGGGATGTGTAAGTAATGACAAAATTGCTGTAACCCCAGAACAGCTACAGCATCATCGCTTTGTGCTGGAAAGCGTAAACGGTAAGCCCGTGACCAGCGATAAAAACCCGCCAGAAATCAGCTTTGGTGAAAAGATGATGATTTCCGGCAGCATGTGTAACCGCTTTAGCGGTGAAGGCAAACTGTCTAATGGTGAACTGACAGCCAAAGGGCTGGCAATGACCCGTATGATGTGCGCTAACCCGCAGCTTAATGAACTCGATAACACCATTAGCGAAATGCTGAAAGAAGGTGCACAAGTGGATCTGACCGCGAACCAGTTAACGCTGGCGACCGCGAAACAGACATTAACTTATAAGCTGGCGGATTTAATGAATTAATAGCTGCCACAGCTCCCGGCGGCAAGTGACTGTTCGCTACAGCGTTTGCCGTTGGGTAATGCACACATCCCAATCGCCGTACCATCCAGTTGACGGGCAACAGAAAGCGAACCGCCGATCATTGCACAATTTGCTTCTCCACTACTGGACATCGACGCTTTTAAACCTGGCGCTACGTGCGCCGCAGTCGCCTGCTGAACAGGTTCACTACTACACGCCGACAATAATAAAGCGGCACACCCTACCCAAAACGCTGCTCGCATCTTTTCTTCCTCTGATCTTCAAGCCAAACGACACCGCCATAAATAATAGGCAGCACAGAGGGCGGCGTCGAGAGCTGTCCTGCGCGTTGCCCCGCATTTTTACTTTTTTATGGCTATTTTTTTGCCCTCTGTTTGATCAAAACATTCATTACGCTGATGTGGGGGACACAAAAGCGAAAATGCAGAAGAAAGCCATTTGCTAAAATTGAAAGATAACTACTGGGCGCGCAGCAATTTCGTGCGCCCCTCATTTGCGCAATGTAAGGGTGTCATATGATTACTATTGACGGTAATGGCGCGGTTGCTTCGGTGGCGTTTCGCACCAGTGAAGTTATCGCCATCTACCCTATTACCCCCAGTTCCACGATGGCAGAACAGGCTGATGCATGGGCCGGAAACGGCTTGAAAAACGTTTGGGGAGACACACCACGCGTGGTTGAAATGCAGTCGGAAGCGGGTGCTATCGCTACCGTGCATGGTGCTTTGCAAACTGGCGCCCTCTCAACATCGTTTACGTCATCGCAGGGTTTGCTGCTGATGATCCCAACGCTGTACAAACTGGCAGGCGAACTGACGCCGTTTGTCCTGCATGTTGCGGCTCGTACCGTTGCCACACATGCACTCTCTATTTTTGGCGATCATTCCGACGTCATGGCAGTGCGCCAGACGGGTTGCGCGATGTTGTGTGCAGCAAACGTCCAGGAGGCGCAAGACTTTGCTCTCATTTCGCACATTGCGACGCTGAAAAGTCGCGTGCCATTTATTCATTTCTTTGATGGTTTCCGCACCTCCCACGAGATCAATAAAATTGTCCCGCTGGCCGATGACACTATTCTTGAACTGATGCCGCAGGCAGAAATTGATGCTCATCGCGCCCGTGCACTCAACCCGGAACATCCGGTGATCCGCGGTACGTCCGCCAATCCTGACACTTATTTCCAGTCTCGCGAAGCCACCAACCCATGGTACAACGCAGTCTATGACCATGTTGAACAGGCGATGAATGATTTCGCTGCCGCGACAGGTCGCCAGTATCAGCCGTTTGAGTATTACGGGCATCCACAAGCGGAACGGGTGATTATCCTGATGGGCTCTGCCATTGGCACCTGTGAAGAAGTGGTTGATGAATTGCTAACCCGTGGCGAAAAAGTCGGCGTGCTGAAAGTTCGCCTGTACCGTCCCTTCTCCGCCAAACACTTACTGCAAGCGTTGCCGGACTCTGTTCGGACAGTGGCGGTGCTGGATCGCACCAAAGAGCCAGGTGCGCAAGCGGAACCCCTGTACCTGGATGTGATGACCGCACTGGCAGAAGCCTTTAATAATGGCGAGCGTGAAACCCTGCCCCGTGTCATTGGTGGGCGCTATGGTCTTTCATCCAAAGAATTTGGCCCGGACTGTGTACTGGCGGTATTTGCCGAGCTCAACGCAGCTAAACCGAAAGCGCGCTTTACGGTTGGTATTTACGATGATGTGACCAATCTGTCACTGCCGTTGCCGGAAAACACCCTGCCAAATTCGGCGAAACTGGAAGCCTTGTTTTATGGCCTTGGTAGTGATGGCAGCGTTTCCGCGACCAAAAACAATATCAAGATTATCGGTAATTCCACGCCGTGGTACGCACAGGGCTATTTTGTTTACGACTCCAAAAAGGCGGGCGGCCTGACGGTTTCTCACCTTCGCGTGAGCGAGCAGCCGATTCGTTCCGCTTATCTCATTTCCCAGGCTGATTTTGTTGGCTGCCACCAGTTGCAGTTTATCGATAAATATCAGATGGCTGAACGTTTGAAACCTGGCGGCATTTTCCTGCTCAACACGCCGTACAGCGCAGATGAAGTATGGTCGCGCTTGCCGCAGGAAGTTCAGGCCGTGTTAAACCAGAAAAAAGCGCGCTTCTATGTGATTAACGCGGCGAAAATCGCCCGTGAATGTGGCCTGGCGGCCCGAATTAATACCGTCATGCAGATGGCTTTTTTCCATCTGACGCAAATTCTGCCTGGCGACAGCGCCCTGGCCGAATTGCAGGGCGCGATTGCCAAAAGCTACAGCAGCAAAGGCCAGGATCTGGTGGAACGCAACTGGCAGGCTCTGGCACTGGCGCGTGAATCCGTAGAAGAAGTTCCGCTGCAGCCGGTTAATCCGCACAGCGCCAATCGACCGCCTGTGGTTTCCGATGCTGCTCCTGATTTCGTGAAAACCGTAACCGCGGCGATGCTCGCCGGGCTTGGTGATGCCCTCCCCGTTTCGGCGCTGCCGCCAGACGGCACCTGGCCGATGGGCACCACGCGCTGGGAAAAACGCAATATTGCCGAAGAGATCCCCATCTGGAAAGAGGAACTCTGTACCCAATGTAACCACTGCGTTGCCGCTTGCCCACACTCAGCTATTCGCGCCAAAGTGGTGCCGCCTGAAGCAATGGAAAATGCCCCTGCCAGCCTGCATTCGCTGGATGTAAAATCGCGTGATATGCGCGGGCAGAAATATGTCTTGCAGGTAGCTCCGGAAGATTGCACCGGCTGTAACCTGTGCGTCGAAGTTTGCCCGGCGAAAGACCGTCAGGATCCAGAGATTAAAGCCATCAATATGATGTCGCGCCTGGAACATGTCGAGGAAGAGAAAATCAATTACGACTTCTTCCTGAATTTACCAGAAATCGATCGCAGCAAACTGGAACGTATTGATATTCGTACATCGCAACTGATTACACCGCTGTTTGAATATTCAGGTGCTTGCTCTGGTTGTGGCGAGACGCCGTATATTAAATTGCTGACTCAGCTCTATGGCGATCGGATGTTGATCGCTAACGCTACGGGTTGTTCTTCAATTTATGGTGGTAACCTGCCCTCCACACCATATACCACTGATGCCAACGGTCGTGGACCGGCATGGGCGAACTCGCTGTTTGAAGATAACGCCGAATTTGGCCTTGGTTTCCGCCTGACGGTCGATCAACACCGTGTCCGCGTGCTGCGTCTGCTGGATCAATTTGCCGATAAAATCCCGGCGGAATTACTGACTGCGTTGAAATCAGACGCCACGCCAGAGGTTCGTCGTGAACAGGTTGCAGCTTTACGTCAGCAACTCAACGATGTTGCCGAAGCACATGAACTGCTACGTGATGCAGATGCACTGGTGGAAAAATCAATCTGGCTGATTGGTGGCGATGGCTGGGCTTACGATATTGGCTTTGGCGGTCTGGATCATGTATTGAGTTTGACGGAAAACGTCAACATTCTGGTGCTGGATACGCAATGCTATTCCAACACCGGTGGTCAGGCGTCGAAAGCGACACCGCTGGGTGCAGTAACTAAATTTGGCGAGCACGGCAAACGTAAAGCGCGTAAAGATCTTGGCGTCAGTATGATGATGTACGGTCATGTTTATGTGGCGCAAATTTCTCTCGGCGCGCAGCTCAACCAGACAGTGAAAGCGATTCAGGAAGCAGAAGCGTATCCGGGACCATCGCTGATCATCGCTTATAGCCCGTGTGAAGAGCATGGTTACGATCTGGCACTCAGTCACGACCAGATGCGCCAACTCACTGCCACCGGCTTCTGGCCGCTATATCGCTTCGATCCACGTCGAGCCGATGAAGGCAAACTGCCGCTGGCGCTGGATTCACGCCCGCCGTCAGAAGCACTGGAAGAAACGTTACTTCACGAGCAGCGTTTCCGTCGTCTGAATTCGCAGCAGCCAGAAGTGGCAGAACAGTTATGGAAAGATGCCGCAGCTGATTTGCAAAAACGCTATGACTTCCTGGCACAAATGGCCGGAAAAGCGGAAAAAAGCAACACCGATTAAATGCTCTGGATAAGGATAATCCAATTCTAAAAAAAAGCCCGGACGACTGTTCGGGCTTGTCTTTTTATATGTTGGAAAATCAGTGGCAATGCAATGGCCCAACAGAAAATAAAATCTGTGACAATAAAGGCATATAACCCGCGCAGAATAACGTATAGCAAATTAAAAGTATAATTTTTATTTTGTATGTATTATCTTCGATACATTCACCAGGCTTATTATCATTTCAGAGGAATTATTTGATTAAGGTTTTACTTAAGGCGTAACAAATGATATTTATCGGCTAACTGAACTTCTCCTTTAGGATGTTTTCACTCCCCGAAATGGGGATAAAAGGCAAATAAAATAACTAAAGGATTTATTCAATGAAAAGCAAAGTACTGGCACTTTTAATTCCTGCCCTGCTCGCCGCAGGTGCTGCACATGCAGCCGAAGTTTATAATAAAGACGGCAACAAATTTGATCTGTATGGCAAAGTTGATGGCCTGCATTATTTTTCTGATAATTCAGCGAAAGATGGCGACCAGAGCTATGCGCGTCTGGGTTTTAAAGGCGAAACCCAAATTAACGATCAACTTACTGGCTACGGTCAATGGGAATACAATATTCAGGCAAACAACACTGAATCTTCAAAAAACCAGTCATGGACCCGTCTGGCATTTGCCGGACTGAAATTTGCAGATTACGGTTCTTTCGATTACGGACGTAATTATGGCGTAATGTACGACATCGAAGGCTGGACCGATATGCTGCCTGAATTTGGCGGTGACTCTTATACCAATGCAGACAACTTTATGACTGGTCGTGCCAATGGCGTCGCGACTTATCGTAACACTGATTTCTTCGGTCTGGTAAATGGTCTGAACTTCGCGGTGCAGTATCAAGGTAACAACGAAGGAGCCAGTAATGGTCAGGAAGGCACCAACAACGGACGTGATGTTCGCCATGAAAACGGTGACGGCTGGGGTCTTTCCACAACATATGATTTAGGCATGGGCTTTAGCGCTGGTGCGGCATACACCTCTTCTGACCGCACCAATGACCAGGTTAACCATACTGCGGCTGGTGGTGATAAAGCAGACGCGTGGACTGCTGGGCTAAAATACGATGCTAACAATATTTACCTGGCAACCATGTATTCAGAAACGCGTAATATGACCCCGTTTGGCGACAGCGATTATGCTGTTGCAAACAAAACCCAGAACTTTGAAGTCACTGCACAGTACCAGTTTGATTTTGGTCTGCGTCCGGCAGTCTCTTTCCTGATGTCTAAAGGCCGTGACCTGCACGCTGCCGGTGGTGCAGACAACCCGGCAGGTGTTGATGATAAAGATCTGGTAAAATACGCCGATGTTGGCGCGACTTACTATTTCAACAAAAATATGTCCACCTACGTTGACTATAAAATCAACCTGTTGGATGAAGATGACAGCTTCTACGCTGCCAACGGCATCTCTACCGATGATATTGTCGCTTTAGGTCTGGTTTATCAGTTCTAAATCCTCCTGCCCGCTGTTATGGCGGGCTTTTTCTGCTTATTCTTCCTCCTTTGATCTAAATTAAAAATGTGAACTCCGTCATTACACAAAAAGTGTCATCTGGCGTTACACTTTATGCGGATACTAAAACAGGAGGTTTTATGAACAGAACGATTCTTGTCCCTATCGATATTTCCGATTCAGAATTAACTCAACGCGTGATTAGCCACGTTGAGGCAGAGGCAAAGATTGATGATGCAGAGGTTCATTTCCTGACGGTAATACCTTCACTGCCCTACTATGCCTCTCTGGGTTTAGCGTATTCCGCAGAATTACCGGCAATGGATGACCTGAAAGCGGAAGCCAAATCGCAACTGGAAGAGATCATAAAAAAATTTAAACTGCCAACCGACAGAGTGCATGTCCATGTTGAGGAAGGCTCGCCCAAAGACCGCATTCTGGAATTGGCGAAGAAGATCCCCGCTCATATGATCATCATTGCTTCCCATCGACCGGATATCACCACTTATCTGCTCGGTTCTAACGCCGCAGCTGTAGTGCGTCACGCAGAGTGCTCCGTGCTGGTTGTGCGCTGACACTAACGCCCGCACATTGCTGCGGGCTTTTTGATTCATTTCGCAAATGTGCTGACATTTTCCCCTCTAATCCGTACCATACACGCCACAGTTTTTATATCAGATTTCTTATGCTGGGCGTTCCGGCATGACGCATACTCTTCTGATGCCATATAACGAATTGAGTCGCTTTTAAATGTCGCAAAATCAAGAAATTAGTAAGAAAGAACAATACAACCTGAACAAGTAAGGACAAAAATTGCAACCATCTGACTCATAAGTATTTTATTTCATTTTCAATGAATTAAAACATATCAGCAACTACAATAAACCACAATGACCTACTCTTTTTTTGCCCCATTTTTGCCCCTTTTGTCCCAATTTTGCCACAACAAAACAATCCTGAACCCGATTAATTCCAGGCTAATTGACGTATAATTCTGGGCGGAAAGCGCGCCAAAAAAGCCCGGAATTGACCGCTAATTATCGCTAATCACCATTTCCCTGATTGAACGCAAATCATCCAGATTATTCAGTTGTTCCTTCATCTCCCGCTGGCGTTCGTGGATTTTAAAGCCCTCCTCCACCATGGCCACCATCATGGCATCGTTCAGCGCAATAAGTTTCTCCCTGGTCAGTACGACGTTGTTATTATCCGCATCAGTCCAGAAAAAACCATCCGGAAGCAGTCCGGCCTGTGCTGCTGCAACCACGGGGGCAAGGCGTGACTGCGAGGTTTTTCCGCCATCAAAACGACGGCCATCAAACGTGAAAATAAACTCAATGTTTTCCTGACTGTCGCGCCATGCCTCAATTTCCCGCCTTTTGGCATCCTTTGCCGCTGCAATAAGTTCCGGCGTGACAGTGAACGGGGCGATTTCGCCCCATTTCCCGCTTTGCAGCTCCTGCCAGACATGCTGGCCTGTCGGGGCCATATCATCCTGTATGGCAGTATACAGGGCGAACTCCGTTTCACCTTCAAATAACACCTCGCAGTCAACCGCACCATTTTCAAGATAATGTGCGTTTCTGATGCCTTTCACCGCTCTGATTTTCATGCCTGATTTCCTCATTACTCAATGCGTACAAAAAGGCCAATATAGCCACGCGTTGTATCGTGACTAATGCGGGTCCCCGAAAGCGCCGCGTAACGACCGGGGAAGTTGTATTCACCGGCACCGCCAATCACAGCCACCGGTGAGGACTGGTATGTCCCTGTATCGCTAATCCGTGCACTCATGGCCAGAGGGCCAAGACGGGAACCCGGCACAGTATCACCGAGCCCCAGAGACACATCTGCACCAAAACTCTCCCCCTGATATACCGCCATTATCGGCACACCGACGGCCGGGTATTTGTAATATGAGCCTGACCCCGCCGTCCTGGACAACAAGTACGCCAGTGAGCTACCGTCATACACAATAAGGCTTGATGTTGCATTCCAGCTGTTACCACTGTAGCGATAACGCATACAATGTATGCTGTGCTCATCCTCGTAATACTGGTTGTAGTACAGCAGCATTTTGAATTTACGCGCTGAGTCTGAACCATCGTTATCAGAGGGTGACCACATCACATCAATGATACCGTTAAATTTCGTGGTGCCCACCAGCAGCGTGGAGGAGTCCGCAATACTGACCGCATAACGCCCCGGGGTGACTGTCTGCAGCCATATAACGAAATCAGCCTGTCCGTTAAATGACAGAGCTTCGGCGCTGGTGAATGCCTGTCCAAACCCATACATCCCGGACAGGGCCAGCCTGCCCGGTGTGCGGTCACGGATATCACTCTGGGGTTCCATCGTCGCAGCCGCGCTCAGCTCAAGCTCCGTGCGCATGGCTTCAGCCGTGTCATGCGCCAGTAATGCGCGGGCCTTCTCTGACAGCGGAGACAGTGAGGCATTCCCGTCTGTATTGAAGTACAGAAGATTATCTGCCCGTTGCGTCAGTGCGCTGATTGCCGTTAAGACGTCATTAAGCGGTTGTTTGCCTGCCAGCGCGTTTGTGATTGTCGTCGCAAAGTTCGGGTCATTGCCCAGCGCCGCTGCCAGCTCGTTCAGGGTGTCCAGAACTTCCGGCGATGAGCCAACCAGCGCAGCAAGCAGTTTGCGCACAAACGCTGCGTTCGCTGCTTCCAGACCGGCGGCATCATCCGGTGGGGTTGGGGTGGTTGGGGTGCCGGTGAAGGCCGGGCTGTCCAGTGGCGCTTTTGTTTTCGTCTCGTCCATGACGTCTTTGACAGCCTTTGGCGTGGCAGCCAGTTCCTCGCTGTCGTTGTCCGTATCACTACAGAGTTGCACCAGACCTTTTTCTGTCGTGCTGGCATTTGTTGCATTCAGGTCATCAACTATCTGCTGTGCCTCATCCCTGTACTGTTTCGCTTCCTGCGCATTGTCTGCACCTGCATCCTGGCTGGCTTTAGCCTGTCGGGCGTATTCAGCGGCGCTGTTTTCATGCCCGAGTGCAGCATTTGCTGCATTTTCCGCGCTGGTTGCAGCTGATGATGCGGCATTATGATAAAGGCGGGCACGTTCGGCGGCATCGACTGATTCGTCCCGCGCTGTGCCTGATGTCTGTGCGCTGTTTTCAGCCTCACCCGCAAAACGTTCCGCATCATCACGGGCGGTGACCGTTGCCTCCACATCCTGCGCGGTCTGCTGTGCGCTTTGTGCTGCATTATCAGCGTGATTTTCCGCATTCTGTTCGCTTTGTGCGGCAGCTTCGGCACTGGCTTTTGCCTCGCCGGTCAGCGTTGCAGCATCAGCAAGTTTATCGACCGCTTTCCGGACTATCGTGTCGGCATCCTTGACAGCCTGCTCTGCGCGGGCCGCATCCTGTGTGGCAGATGATGCCAGCAGCGCCACCTGATTTTTGTCTTCGGCAACGGCTTCTGCATTCTGCTGTACGTTATCCGCCAGCGTCTCGCAGTCTTCCTTTATCTTCTGCGCATCAGCGACATGTTGCCCGGCCTGTCGCTCGCTTTCCGCTGCTGCTTCCGCGCTCTGCTGCGCCTGCGCCACCATTTCCTCAAAGCGTTTCACCACGTCGGGCTTGAGGTCGCCTTCATCCAGCGCGGTCAGAAAATCATTCAGTGTGCCGGGCTTTGAGTCATCGTATACAGCAATATTGCCAACACAGTACTCGTCGCGCCAGTCCTGTTTCAGATATACGCAGTATTTTCCGGCCTGCGCCTTAAAACAGTACTCGCCACAGTTTCCTGTCACCACGTCGGCAACTGTGCGCATCACCACCTCTGAGGTGTTCACACGGGATTTCAGAATTATGTGGCATCCGGACATGGGGATGCCTGCGCCATCAGTCAACGCACCTGATATCACTACAGACATAGTTTTTCTCGCGATAAATTAAATCAGGAAGAGGTTTCCGGAGAGACGGGCCATTCAATGGCGTTATATGAGGCTTTATCAGTAATAGTGCTGAAATCCATCGCCTGCAGCGATTTCGCGTAAATGCGCCAGACTTTCAGTTTTTCTTTTTCTTCATCACTGAGAATGCCCAGCGCCAGGTCGGTAGCCCAACCGGATGTGATATCCTGTGCCGTCATCAGCAGACGCTGACGTTCTGCCTCTGCTTTGGCCACATAATCCACTGGCACAGGCAGCACTTCGCCGTCCTGGTAATACCATCCACCATCAATATTCACACCATCAGGAAGTACATCCAGTTCGGTAACACTTGCATTAAGTGGACAGAGCGCAGAAACATCGGTTGTAATGCTGCGGACAATGTTATTACTGTCATACATGATTTTGTATGTATTCGTCGCAAACTGTTTCTGGCATTCGTACCAGTCCTGACCATCCTCACTGATGAGATATAACGCCCACGCTACTGGTGGATTTTCCGGTGTGTATTCTCTGAAGTTTTTAATGTTTATCATGGTGTTTACCGTTCTTTTACGCGAATTCATATCGACGATACATTCATCCAGGTACCATTCACACAATACTGAATGGTCCGGTAATAAATACCACCAATGTTATCTGCAGAATTGTCGCCAGTATCCTGAACGATTATCCCGGTCATGACGTTTCCGCTACCAAGGTCCTGCGTCCAGGTATACCAGTTACCTGCGGGGGAGTAGCTTTGTCTTGACCCCAGCCTTACAGAAGTGATACTGGCCCCTGTTTTTGCGTAACGTGCATCGAAGTTTCCGTAGTCTGACGGGATAATCTGACGACCACATAGCCAGTTTCCCGACTCGTCCATATACGCCTGCCCGTCCGTACCATTATCTGAACGGCTGTTATTTATCATGTAAATGCCGAACTGCTTATTCCCCAACCCCCCCAGGAAATACTTTCTGTCTGCATGATCCTGACGCAACAAAGCCTGGGCACTGTTTGTGCTTACCGGATTGCGTCCAAGAAAAACACTCTGGTTACGCATATCAATCCAGCCGCCAGAGCTACTGGCTACCATCACCTTATCCGCTGACAAATAGCCATTGAGCAGAATATCCACCATCGCGGTAATGGTATCCTCCTCCAGATAAAAAACTTCATTTCCCTGTACAAATATGGAAAGTGTGCCTGATACCTGCTTTAAACCCGTTTGCCCTTCACCTATCGCAAGTGAATTCCCGCCCAGTATATTCTCTGTATTTACACCAAATGCAGAAGTCTGAGGCAGTGTCAGTTTCCCGCTCATTGTGTCGCCGGATTTTTTTACATATCGCAGATCAAAATCTGAATAGATATTGCCGGGGTTTATCACGCTGAAATAACTTCTCTCGCTATCAAGAAGGCAAATCAAAGGAATACCCTTAATGATATCATTCGCTACCAGCTCGGACTTGTTCCCCTTATAAAGTGGGAACGTACCAAGAACCTTTCCACCTAGTGTTAATTGAAGCGTCGCGGCGTTGGTATTGTTCTGAACGGGGAAAACGATAATCGGAGTTCGTAGCGTCCAGTCTGTACCTCCATTAACAAAAAACGTCGAGGGAAGTTCCAGCGTCAGTGCGTTTGCAGTGCCACCAGCAACACCCGCAATATAATGACCGCTCTGAAGCTGCGCTATCTGTACGAAATAGTTTTCCGAACCACGCGTGGCAAAGTTAGCTACAACGTCATTAAGGGACCAACCTTTCGCGGTTGTTCCTTCCTGCCCACGAATGACTCTCAACACATCACCGCTTACCGATACCAGGTGACAAATCTCAAATGCAGACTCTTTATTATCGGTAAGCGTAATTTTTGCATAGACGCGTTGCTCGTTCGATTTATTTTCAAAATCGGCAGAAAGCAATTTTGCAAATTTAGCCCCTGTACCGGGCATTACCGGAATATCAGTCTGAATCGTGGTGATATCACCAGCCAGTGCTGAAACAACGTTATTGCCGAATCCAAGAATCATTTTTGAATCACCGTTGTTGCATAGGAATAAATAAAAGGGAGTTTTACATATTTCTGGTCAATGGCATCTTTCAGAAAATAGCCTATACCATCACCACATTCTGGTATCTGAATAGAAAAAACACTGTCCGATACAGTCACGCTCACATCAAAAGTGTGCTGCAACGGCGGGTCTATTCCGTTTTTTCCATGAATGAACCGCGCCACACGGCGCTTTAACCAGTCAATGCAGAAATGCGAACCGTCAGCCTTATAAAAATTCCACGTTAATATTCGTTTGAAATAATCATCAGGTACATACGATGCCTGCCCCGGAACATAATTCCGCATTGCTGCATACGGGATCGTATTGTATTCAATGGTATCGTATGCGCCGCGTGCAATAGCCTCCTCGGAAACCTGTAGTAAAGGCCTTTCAACGCCATAAATCCCGAGTGCAATCCAGTCCAGCAATTGCCCGGTTATTGATTCCGATGTCCAGCATGGCAATGCCAGATTGTTGAGTGAATCGAGGTATTCCTGAGCAATTTCATTGTATGCATCAAAGAACGCAACAACATTCGGATCATCTCTGTACTGCACAAATGGATAAGCAGGGAGAATTTTCTCAGTCAGATATTGCATACTTGTTGACCTGAACCTGTGATGCCACCGTTGAAAAATAGGAATAGGTATCGCCATAAACCAGGCTTGTGTCTTTCGCCGGAAGAACAATATGGCCGTTAATACCAATGCTCACACTGATTGTTGAGATCAACGTCGCATCAACCAGCAACCTGACGGAACTGGTAAAAATATCCTGGATACGCAGAAGATTTATCGGGTGTCCGACTTCAATTGAATTGATGTAATCAGCAACGTTTTGCTGCACAGCCATAGCAATACCCGCCGGGTCAACATAATCATCAGACACCGTGTTCCAGGTGATTAGCACCATGACGTTTTGTGATGACGGGATAACGAACGGTACCTGATAAACGTCCGGCGAAACGGTTATTGAAACCGTGCGTTTTTCCACTGCCGCACCGGATGGATTGCTTACATCGTTGGTCAGTTTCGAAATATCCGGTACAGATTTGTAAATCGCATAAGCCACGTCATACGGATCACCGCCACCAACAACCGCAACCCATTTCCCCAGCGACGACTGCCGGAAAGAAATCAGGTTTTCGCGCACACCGCTTACTGATTTGAGCATCGCTTTAAAGCAATCCGGTGTTCCCTGCACACCAAACATGCCGGACTCCATGACTTCGGCGCGGTAAGATGCCCACGTCTGCGCCTCCTGACCTGGCATCCCTGCGGTAAGGTTCGTGCATTTTACAGGCTGGTCTTTGGGTACTGATGTAATAACCTGCGTCACGGTCCCTTCCGGTACAGCCCATGAGCCTGACGTTGTGGCCACACAGTAAACTGGCTCAGTCTGCCCACTTTCCGGCACCACCGTATCGCGGGAAACTGCATACTGGTAGTTACCGTCTCCAACCACAAATCCTTTAGGGATACCAAATCCCGGCAACGCCTCAAACACCACGTATACCGCCGTATTTGTACTTAATCCCTTCTGTGCTCCATAAATGTTTCCGAGTTGCATCAGTAACGGAATATTCGCGCCGTATGGGCTTACAGAGTTAATAAGGTCCACCCGCGCCTGGTCTATTAATGCCAGCGCCCCTACTGCCGTGCTGGCAAGGTCTGTAATAAGTCCTGCCGGAAGGTTGGCTGTATATCCAGGTACTTTTTCAGCAACTCTGGTGATAAGATTCGCGAGCAAATCATTGGGTGGCGTAGGCTGCGCACCCGCACTGGTCATAGTAATTGGTATTTCTGACATAGTTAATCTCAAGGATAAGTTATGAAGAAATTAATTTCATTGCTAATTGCATCCACTCTTTCATTTTCAGTATGCGCTCAAGAAGAAGACAATTATCATACCCGTCTAATAAGAGCTGCCTGCAACGATGCCATGCATAAATTACAGCTTCAATATGGTCGGCGTTTTATATGCCATACTGATAATTTTACTGCCGGAAATATGAATGCCGCATACTTATCTGATTCTGTTTATGGGAAATCGGGAATAATGTTAATGAAATTCGGTAATGTTTATTATGATAATCCCAGCCATCCAACCCATGACACATTACATTATTCCTACAATATACAAGACATGAATACGGCCATTTCTTTAATTGTCAATGGGGGCGGTTTAAACGATCAGCAAATAAATTATCAAATTTGTAAAAAAGCCATTACAGATACCAAGGAGAAAATAAAGAAAAACAATAAAGATTATCTAGACAAAAAGATAGATCATAAAACTTATGAGATAATGAATTCAGTTTTCAATGACTCGATAAAAAATTTTGAAAAATGTGTAGCTGAAAATAAGTAGTTGTTGGACTTTACAACCGCGCCCAATTGAGTATGATTGGGCGAATGAGGCGTCGAAACCTCTTTCACGCGGCCTAGACCAACCCCGTCAGTGTTGGATTTTTTATGCCTACAATTCAGTGATGGCACAATGTGCGGTCACATCCCCGATCAATGTCGGGAGGGCGACGAATACAACACCCGAAAGGGAAATAAGTCCGCGGTTTCGTGAAGCCGTTTCGAACCTCCTGGCACCACAATTTCGAAAAAATTTCACGAGGTTTCTATGACCAGCCAATTAATTCCCGTATTCAACGGCATTGTTTCAAACGAAACTACCCTTCTCTGCAACGCTCGCGATCTGCACACCTTTCTCGAAGTAGGTAAACGCTTTGCTACTTGGATCACCGAGCGAATCGGCGAGTATGAATTCATAGAAAATCAGGACTACATAGCTATTTCCCAAAAACGGGAAATAGGTCACGGACGAGGGAAAAAGGACTACCACCTCACCCTAGACACTGCCAAAGAGCTGGCAATGGTCGAGCGCAACGAAAAAGGCCGCCAAATCCGCCGATACTTTATCGAATGCGAGAAGAAGCTGCGCGAAGATACCACCAGCACACAATCCCCTCTGAATGTTGACATCATCATGCGCGTCAGAAACGGTTCTGTTACCCACATTGAGCACCACAAATCAGGCTCAGTTATAACCACAGAATGGGCAATTCACTTACTACGCAAAAGTGGATGGATTGTCATGCCACGCGATGAACTTCTTAACACGCCACTGGCCCAACTGATGCCCGAAAACTTGCCTCAAACCGGAACCTGCGTCCGGTAACTGGTCCCATTAAAAAACACAACATCGATGTTATAGGTGGGGTTCTCTGCCCCATCTACCTTTGAAATTGCCAGCGATGCAAAATACCCGGCAAACTGTTGCTGAACCATGTTCACATAGTAGTCCGGGTAAATTTGCTGCACGATGCACTGCTGCGCGGGAATACCGTAGTTCGCGTAAAACGGCGACTCCCCCAACCCCAGCTTTAACGTCTGAATGAGCGTCGTCAGCCAGCCGTAAGAAAAATCGCCGTTGGCGTCAGATTCTACGGCAACCCATTTTTTGTTGCCGTTCGCGTCGGTGACGCGGCCCCATGTTCTCATGCGTCAACCTTTCAAGTAAATTAGGGTACCGGTAACCAGAGCGGTACAAATGATCCACGCTACTGGAGTCAGAATATGCCGAATACCCCGACATACTGCGATTATTCTCGCAGCCTTATCAGCCCCTTGTGGGGTTGTCTCAGACTTAAGAATCAGTTCGCTATCCATTTAGAACCTTTATGATCTCTGCGATTCCCGGAAGAGATTTAGCAACAGCAAACCCTCCGATAACTATAAGAACTGCATAAAACATTCTTCTCAGAACCGGACTTCTTTCGAGCAATTTTAGAGCTTCCACAATCCAGTCTCCTCCGCTAAAATTAATCACGGAAGACCTCCAAACATACGTAATTATCCCTTGCCTTATTCAAGGTCAGAAACAGAAAACCCCGACTGGGCCAACAGTCGGGGTTTCGTTTTATGGGTAGTATTTAAAGTGAAATGAACCGGTATTAACCCGGATTTGGTTTCTTCGACGTGATCGTACTGCCACCGCTTTGAACACCAGTCACATCGTGACTGTGGCTGCTGGCGCTCACGCCGTTGATAACTGCATCTTTCTCGACCTTAAGAGGACCAATCAGCGAAGCGGTTGTATCCTTCATCTGGGCTTTGTCCTGGACGATTGGACCGTTGAGGTGAATTTTCCCGTTCAGGAAAATATCTTCGGCCTCAAGGTAAACAGCTTTCGACTTTTGCCTGATTTCTTCCGGTGCCACCGTTACCGAGCTACTGCCGTCCTCTGTTTTGAGGATCGCGCCATCCGGACCGTACAAAACGATTTTTTGCGGATCTTCGTCGGACCAGTCCTTGTTTGCCAGAGGCACGAAAAACAGTGGAGTGAGCGACATCGAGTAAGAGAGCGTCGCCATACCGGTTCCCAATCCGGACACACCGCGCAGGGATACATCAGCGGCAATTGTTACTCCTCGATCGCCCGGCTGTATCGGGTAACGAATATACGGGAATGTGGCGACAGGGATTGTTATCTGCGGAAAGTTGATCCCCTCTGGCAACATATCAAACTGAACGGTCACTATCTGCCCACTGACATCGACAACATGGCAGGGCAATTCACGGCCTTTAAGCTCGGCTTGCTGGTTGCCAGAACTGGTCATCATCTCCGACAGCGTTCGGAGAAACGGTAATTTTTGAGCGTTTGACATTACACCCTCGCCCAGTTCTCAGCATATGCCTCAAATACCGTCACCCAGGCATCGCCATCGGCTGTCAGATACGAACCAATGTGTCTGACTGATTTCACAAGAAATTTCCCGGTAAACGTGGTCGAATTTTTTGCGATAACGCTGGGTGCCGTTGTATTAGCCATCACAATCGACGCTGCGCCTGAATATAGCCCCTCCGGGAGTTCGATCACATCGCCGCATCGAATATCTCCCCGCAACGGGCATTTAAAACTGACGGTAAAAGGGGCTATCCAGGTAGGCTGACCGACAAGTTCATAAAGCTCAATTTTCTTCGGTTTTCCCCAGTCAGCTGATGCGTTGTCGTAAACCCGTACCCTGTCGGAAAGAATGCTAATACCAACACCACAGTATTTTTCGCTGCGAATCATGGCAATCGAAGCACTACGAAGGACCATCGCTAACGAGCCAATATCTTCGTAGGTTCCCTTCCACGGCTCAGGCAAAACGAGACTGTCACTGACGGTACAATCGATCAATTTATTCGGAAATGCCTTTTTTAAAGCACGGGATATAACATCTCCCAGTTTCTCACCTGTTCTACCATCAAATTCTAAGATGAAAGGTTTTCCATCATCGGTTTTACGTATGGTGGGGTTTATTACCAGATTTAATGTCTGGTTTGTGCCTATCCAGTTGGCGTAGGCAAAATAAATTTCGCCATAAATTACTTCCCCCTGTTGCAGTGGATTTGCCAAAGGTAATCCCTTAACAAATCCGGCCTTCATACGAACTAAACATCCCTGCAAATTCACGCTTTGCTCCAGCATGTCGATTGGCAGTCCGTAGATCGTCAACATCGTTCCCGCTCTGACTATATCCAGAGCGGTTACTTCAAAGTCAAATTCGACATGCAACCCACATCCTAGTGTTTCACTGGTATCAAAAGGTCCAATGGGCTTTCCATTCCGACATACAGGTGGCTTTCCAGTTTTAGGGTTAATAATTTCTAATCGATAATAACGCATTACGAAACCTCAAACTGATTCGTACTTTCGCGAAAAACAAGTTTCCCCGGTGAACAAGGCAGCGCCAGATTGATGTCGTAATTGTCAGGTGACGCGATCAACGGCATGTACACAATCACGTCGCCAGAACTGTCTTTCAGTTCCAGGTAGTAACGATTTGCATACAGATTAAACGGAACGCGGGCGAATGTTTCATATTCTCCGATTCTGGCCGTGAACTGAAACGGACCTCGCCCGTCCGGTTTGAAAGGAATTAACGTTGTCATAAGCCAATACCAAACTCCTGCACGACCTGGTTCTTAATACCTGACCACGATAGCGGCCCGTCTGACGGCATCCCTTTATCAAATTTATCCAGAACGCTCGCCAGCGTCTTTACTGTTTGTTCGACAGACGACAATGGTTGCTCAAACTCAATCTGCCAGGTGTGCTGCACTTGCTTGTTCTGCTCAGAGAAACCGGATGTATCGATAAACGACCGCATCAGGCAGCGCGTGTAGATAAACGAGGGAGTCAGAACGGTGTAGCAACCGCCATACTGGTTATGCATATCAAGCGCCATTTTCAGCGCCGTGAACGTCATTCCCTTCGTGGTGTAGCCACCGTCCTCCGTAGATGCCGGGCGGATCATCTGCATGACTACCCGGTTAGGCTTCCTGACGGTCGCATTCGCTGCCGTTACCTGGTTATAGAAATTCAGGTTGCAGATATCCTGCTGGACTAACGTTGTCCCCGCCATTGGCGTGAATGCTGCCATCGAGCGTGTACGAATCTCTCCATGCAGCAGACCGTTCGCGATGCTTAGTCCTTCGGTCAGAACAGCAATCGGCATCACCCCGCCAGGAATTTTCGACGCTATGCCATCAACTAAAAGAATGGGCGATACTTCAAACGCCAGTTTGAAAGCTTGTCCAAAGTAATTAAGTGACATGGTTTACCCCGGAATTTGTTGCATCCCAGCCAGTTGAGCCGAAATATCCGAACCTGGTTTTTGAAGAACCTCAAGCTGAATAAGGGCTCTCCCGCCTGGATTGCTGGCAAGTACCTGCTGAGCATTTCGTAATTTACCTTCAAGCATCGGCCTCTGCTCTCTCATAGCTGGTATCTGTGCCATGAGCTTAAGGAGATAGTCCACTGTTTCACTTTTGAGCCTCAGGGTATTATCTTTCCCTACAGCAACATTGCCTCCATTATACTGGGCCAGAACTTTTGCTATATCACCACCATAACGCTTCATGCTATCAGTAAGATATCTGGCAGCGGCATGCGTTGACTTAACTGGGTCAAAAACGTCATTTCCCTCTAATCCATAAGCTTTTGCTGTTTCTGGAATAAATTGAAATAAACCTTTCGCACCAGCTTTGCTGATTGCATTTGGATTCCATCCTGATTCTTTTTCGGCAATTGCCGCCATCATATTCTCAGGTAATAATGATTCCCGGTTTATCTTTCTTACGTAATCCTGCAACCCGTTTACTGTCGCTACTCCCGGAATGTCCATAGCGATTTCAGGCGTTCCCTGAACGGTATTTTTGCGCCCCAGATCGGTATCAATACCTATCCAGCGAAGCGCATCACCAACATTTCTCTTGGTGTAGTCCCATGATGAATTTGCCGAAGCAATGATATTCTCGTGATCTTTATACGCATAAGCACCATAAGCCATTGCCGCAGAGATCAACGGATGCCTCATCATCGCAGTTACAACCGCACTCGCCACTCCAGTGAAAGCCCCGCTTCCTCCGGCAATAACCGCTGCCCCAAAAAGCCAGGGATGCTCCGCCGCAAAACCAACAAATCCGCCAAGAGCCTTAGTGACCTTTGCAACATTTCCGGCAAAGTTATTCAGGTCGTTATTAAAATCCGGGCCATTAACGTACTTACCAAGTTTATCCAGCCCCGTTTCTACATCTGTCAGAATCCTTTTAAAGTTCTCACCGTTCATGAAATTCAGGGCAGCATTCGTGGTGCCATTAGAAATTCTGATTAAGGGATATGCATTCCCGGCCAGCGCCCCCTGAAATCCACTGGTAAGCCGATCCCAGTTATTTTCTAAGTTACTGGTAAGATTCTGATACTGACGTGTATGTCCAGATGTGAGCAACGAGTCATTCTGAGAAGCCCGCAATAAAAACTCTCTATTGAGTTCAGGTATTTTGTCCTGATATTTGACTAACTGGTTAGCAAAGCCAAAGTTAACCCAACCCAGCCCCCTCCCGTTTAACATCCCTTGAGTTAATCCTGTTCCCTCATACTCCTTTGCAAGAGCAGCAACTCTTTCTAACAACACAGGGAGATTTTCTGTTGCCCCTTTTTTAGGATTTATCCCTAACCCAATTAGCCCGTTGTAGGCAGGATGCTGAGTGTCATTCTGCGCGGCTGCCAGTGTATTGAGCAAATTACCAACACCGGAAAAATAAGGCGAATAAGTGCTTTCTGCCGCCTTTAACTCTCCTGGCGTTGCCTGCAATTCATCAGCATTTTTCTGTTTCTCTACAACATTACGAGCCATCATGCCAAAGCCAAACGGCCCGGCAACGCCCATAACCGCAAGTTTTGTCCCCCACGATACGGTGGTTTTAAACAGGTTGTTTAATCTCGAAGTGGTCGTCCGTAGCGTATAATTGATCTGCTTGTAAGTTTTCAGCGTCTGTTTGGCGTTTTTACCCAGACTACTGAGATACTTATCAAACATCGTTTCGCCGCGACCTTTATAGTTGCTCACCAGCGAATCAGGTGTTTTTCCGCTACCGACAAAGCGCCCTTTTTCATCCCTTAAACGTCCATCGGTGGGAGCAGGTGAAGATGGTTTCCTGGGAGCCTGATTGGCTTCTCCGCCTGTGCTTGTCTGCCAGGAGCCACCTCCCGGACCTGTATTTGAAGGTATTTTAAGCGGCGTACCGGCAGGGCCAATCATCAGTCCGTTGCGATACTTTTCAAATATCGCCTCAAGCCGCCTGAGGTGTTCTTCATTAACATCCAGCGTCAGAACTGGCATCTGGTTACCAGCCATCACAATACTCCTGCGGGATTTTTGAATTTGAGCAGCTCACGAAACTGAGCTGCTGTTTTTACATTCAGACCGGAATCTGCACAGATGTCTCTGAATCCGGCTCCGGCTGAGTAGTCGAGGATGTCGCTGATGACGTGTTCGCCGTCGCGCCAGAACTGGCGGCTGATTTCAATGTCGGCAATGAAGCGATCCATTCCGTAAGATTCAATGACGAGCATTGAGTGCTCCATATTCCATTGACCACATCCATAGTCCCCTTCGCCTGCTCCGGTGAATTTATCGACGAGACGCATGTAAAAAAAACGAGTTCACCCGCAACATCATCCAGCTCAACGATTTCACGCTCCAGCGCCATATCAAGAGGGATTGTGTCGTAACCTTTGCCCTCCACCGGATAAACAAGGTTTGCCAGGCGAATTATTTCGTTCACCAGCGTATTACGAACTCCCTTATCATCGTCCCAGATACCGGAATCACGCGAGATCCGCTCCAGCATCAGAAAAGCAACGCGCGGCCCGGCAACGACGCCAAGACCTTCTGAAAAAATGGCAGAAAAAGTTTTACTCAGAATGAAGAAATGCTCTTTAAACACCTCTTTGCTGATCGGCGTGGCATGAATCCAGCCATTACCCTTTTCTGTCCGGACAGGAATAATCAGGTTTAAATTTCGCGCAATTTTCATACCAGATCCCACATTTCAGAGTTGATGTAATAGGTACCGGTAATGGTGATGACCACACCCGGCTCGCCCCCGGCGAAGGTCATATCCTGCACGTTGGTGATCGCCGTGTTATAGATATCGAAGTCACCGAATACCGTGCTGTCGCTATACACTTTTGCGTCGCCGATCGTGGCGTTTTTTTCCCATTGAGCCTTGAATTGTTTTCCCAGCGCCTGGCTACGCAGCAGATGAACACGCGCCTGTAAAATCATGTATGGCTGCGGCGACTGCACGGCTCCCGTCATAGCGGGTAAAAACTCCGTGATATTGCCCTGAAAGGACAATTCGACGCCTTCTTTTGCCAGAAATGAGGCGGACACATTCAGTTCGGAATGAGAGGTGAATTTAACGCTGGCGCGAACCCGGTTAAGGGTGCCAACGGGGATCATTGGATTAGGCACGGTTCAGTCCCTCACGAAAGCTGCATTGTCACATTGATGTTAAAAATGATTTCGACAAATCCGCGCATCGGCGTATAGGAGGCCGAAAGGCCCGCATAACGCCCGATACCGTAATCATTCGGATTAGTGTTGATATACTGGCGGAAAGGCACTGCATCGACGACAGGCTGACCGTTGACCAGGCCGTAAGATACGCCCGTATTGAACACCGCCTGTGCGACCTGCTGTAGACGGTCGATCCCGTCCTGGTTGTAGTAAAGCGGGTTAATTGGGTTATTGCTACCGTTGATCACCGTGTTGGCGAGCTGCATATCGACGTTAATCTGCACCCAGTCCACGGAATACCAGTACGTCATATCGTTACCGTCACTGGTAACGCCTTTCACCAGAATCGTGTTGGAAATTCCCCCCTCAGCCCCCGTGTCGACGTAGTTAATATTCTGCTTTGTCATCGTGACCAGAATTGAATTTTTGCCCTTGTGGGCGTTTACCGCCTGTAGATAGCGAAATGCCATCGGCGGCACCTTGTTGATTTCTGAAGGTGATGCGGAAACATAGTTCCACATTACGGCTGCTGCCGCGTTTGTCGCCGGGTACGTATCATCCGCCGTTGCAATAACCGACTTAATACCGGCATAAGGCGAAACGTAATTCGTGTCGTCCGGCGTTTTCGTCAGCACGAAAAAATACTGCATCGCTTCGTTGGCGGTGTGGAGTTTTGCCAGACTGATAAACTCTGCGTCACCATCCCACGGCTGCGGCACCAGATACGCATAAAAACGCAGGAGCGGATCTTCCATATAAGCTTTCAGTGCAGCGATTTCCTTACTGACTCCGCCTTTCTGTACTCCCAGCTCCAGCAGGTAAATCCCCACTGAATTTCCCTGGGCAAAAAACGTGTTTACTGCCGTCACCAGATTTTCACTGCCAACAATGGAAAACTGCCCCAGTGTCACTGGCGAACCGGAAAGCTGAGAATCAGCAATCGTCCAGGTCAGTGTTTTTTCATCCGTGACGGTAGCAGTATATTCGCCATTCCACGCGTCGGGCGAACACCCGGAAACAACAATTTTCACCTCAGAACTGTTTTCGCGTCGGATGTTGCTCCCTTCCGGAAGCGTCATCGTAACGGTGACGTTTGCCGCAGATTTTCCTGCGGCAGCCGCCGACAACGCAGCAATCGGATTTCTTACCAGATCGTTAATATCCTGATTACGGGTGAGTAATACAGGCTTTCCCGGCTCATGAGTCGTGGAGCCAAACGAGAGAACCGCAGACATCTGCTGCAAATTCGAGGGAATGGCCCCGATGGTCTGGGACACATTCACCGTGACGATATTAAACCCCATTATTTAACCTCATATTTACAAATAACTTTTTCAATCAACTGCCGGGATATTTTCCGGGCGGTGCTCTGGTAGTAATTCACGTCAAAATCGACAATCTTTTTCTTCGCCAGAGCGTTGATTTCAACCTGTCCCGACTTTGCGTCCTGAACCACCGGAATATTGGTTACACCAAACTTTTCCTCCTCCAGCGCCCTGTTCACCACCGAGTCGACAAGATCCAGCGCCATTTTGTTGCTGAATCCGTAAAGCGTCAGGCGAACCGAATCCTGGACGAGCTGAAACCGCTCACCGCCGAAAACAACGGGAGCCACCTGCAACGGAATACTGTTGCGAACATCCACCGCGATATACGGAGGACGAAGGTTCTGGGGTACCAGGTAAGACGGATACACGGTCGCGGCATCTTTCATTTGCAGCCAGATCGGGATGCTGTTGGAGATGATCTGCTCGTCGCTGATATCCTCCTCGCAGTCGATAATCTGGGAACGCATGGTTGGCAAAATCGCCATGCCGCGATAATGAAAAATACCCGACTGCTGATAACGGCTCTCCATTCGTGAAAAAGCGAACTGGACGCCTCCGTACTCACCGAGATAGATCGCATCGGGATTTTCCACATTAAAATCATCAACCTGCTGAACAGGCGTGAAAATAATGTTGTTCACATCCTTCGAGACAGACTCGTCCTGAATCGCAATAACCTGACGATGCAGGCTGCCTTTGATTTTCAGACGAGTTGGTGACTCAATATTCAGGCGACACAGTTCATCGCAACTGATGATTTCCGCATTAACCCAATAGACAAAGCCATCCAGCGGCAGAACCTGCCGGACATAGAGCCTGAACGTGATTTCCTGGTCTGACGAGATGGTTTCAACTGCGGATTTAAGAACGGACGAGAGCTGCGAACTGTGCTGTTCGGCTAATTCCTCAAGACTCGGCATTATTATCTATCCACGCTATAAAGCTGCCCTTAAACAGGCCGCCGTCTATGAATGACGGACGCCGCTCTCCGGTATATTTGTCCTTAAGCCTGGAGTTAACGCCCAGTAGCGCGGCCTGAGTTGGCACAGGGTTTCCGTTAATCGTCATCCCGGACATTTCCTCGGCTTCCAGAAAACGGTGAAAAATCCCGCGGGTATCGCCCATAACCTGCACAGGTGGCAACGGCACTTTATTTTTGAGATGGCGAATGAGCTGGAACGCAACCATCTCCCCTGCCTCCTGGATAATCTCGTCCTTATGCATTTCCCAGAAATGCGTAAAAATTTCGTATCGCTCCTCGAGGTCACAGGCCACGTCAAACGTGGTTTTTCCCGGTTCGTCGCCGTAGTCATACGGCTGGTCGATAACCCCAAAACAAAGTTTCATGGCGTGTAACCCCATACCGTGCCCATCTGCATCAGCACCGCAACAACCTGTCGTCCATACGGATCCTGCAACATCTGCAAATCCAGCAAAGACAGATTGCTCAGCGCGTCGCTGATAGTGATTGAGCCCGATGTTCCCTGGTCTGCTGCCGCGCTGACAAGCCCGGTAGCCAGCTTCCCAAGGTTGAGTTTTTTTCTCAGGTCGGCAAACCACGATCCTGGGGCGAAATTCAGGAGGAATGAGGCGGCAGCGTTATAAACCGTTCGCACATAGATGATGGGTAAACGCTCCAGCCCCTGATCGTGAGGGATTAGCTCCATCGCAGACTGAAAGCAACATTCCAGCGTCGGATCATCGTCAGCAATAGCATGAACCGGTACTTTCATATCGTCACGAACAAAGCGAATAAATCCCTCCAGTGACGGACGCAGGGTCATTATTTTTTAACCTTAATATTTCGCTTTGTGCTGGGCGGATTTTCCTGTTCGGTGTTGATCGCTTCTCCAGTGATTTCCATCTCAATACCGCCCGGTTGAGGTTTTTCACCACTCTGAATCACCGCCTGATCCACTGCGTTATTCAGCGATACGGCGCTGGCCGCGAGAATTTCCTCTGACATGGATTCCAGATTTTCCGTTTTCTGCTCCGCGCAATCTTCAATGCGGCCAACGCTCACAGGTTTATCAATGGAATAGCAGATACCGGAAAAATTCTTGTCCACTTTGTCACAACGCTGGAACCCGTAAGGTTCATGCTGCCGGATGATGTGATCGATAATATCGGACTGATTTTCGATCATATGCTGACGTCCGGACGGAATTGTCACACCGAACGACTGCGTTTTTTCGGGGAGTTTGTAGTTGAACGTGTGCGGCTGACGTGAGCAGTTAGCGATGTAGAGCTTCATAAATTTTTCCCACAAAAAAGGGGAGCTAAATGCTCCCCGCATTATCAGATTGAACGTTTATGCGTATTTGGCAGACAACAGGGTGATCCCCTCAGGGCGGAAGTTCCAGCCCGGCGTCGCGCGCATGGTATACAACGTGGTCAGGCCGCCATCCGGCATAGGGGACGGGATTTCCGTCGGCGCTGCCATGTCGCAGAACATCACGTTGACGGCCTGTTGGTTCGGTACCAGCGTGGAGAAAATATTGGTGTTAATGGCGTGACGCGCTTCCGGCACCTCAATCGTCGGGTTCGTAACGATGATCAGGTCATTACCACCAGCTCCCTTACCGATCAGCGTGTCGTCCTGGCAGAAAATGATGTCATCGCCTGTTGCCTTATCGGCGACGTCTTTAACCACCGTTCCCACCGTTCCGGTACCACCACCAGGACGCTGGTAACTGGTCAGCTCAACAATTCCTGTCCACTCCAGCGCCTTCATGAATCGCTGTGGGCTCAGAATAACAGTCGTTAATGGCTGCCCCAGCAGCAACATGCGGGTTTTCTGGTCAGCAATCAGGCCAAGCATAAATTTAGCCATCTCACCGGAATCCCAGGTGGTATATGAATCATTCCCTTTGCTGTCGTTGCCCAGATTCAGCGTCACTGCGTTCGGGGAGTTGGTGATCCCCTCGTTATTAGCTGCATTCACGCCATACAGCAGCATATTACGCAACATTTGAGCGTGTCCCTGACGGTTAGCCAGGCGCAGGCCTTCAATCAGAGAATAGCCCCAGCGATCTGCTGCATCAGTATCGAGATAGCTGTATTGCGAGCGGGAAGAAATTCGGTAAGTCATCATTCCGTCATAGCCGCCAGAGATACTGGAAGACGGTAACTGACCCGGCAGAGACTGGCTGACCTGCGCCTGCGAGGTCATGCGCAGATATTTCTGATAGACCATCAAATCACTGGAACTGATTTTTACCGCTGGAGCACCACCAGCCAGGACTTCAAACGCCCCGGAAGCCATGCTCTGTTGCACGATCATTTCCGGCAGCACCATTGACGGCGACACAATAGTAGTCGCAGGAGTAAATGCGCTCATTAATTAATATCCCCTTAAATTAAAAACAGGCCGCACGGTTTGCCGATTTCCCAGACAACGTTACCGCCATCCTCTTTTTTCACCGTCAGGTTTCCGTCAACTGAAACCATCAGCAGCTTAATATCCACTTTCGGATTAGCGCCGGGTGATCCCGAATAAACATCAACCATGTTTTTCGTCAGATCCCACACAAAACCACTGGCAGCAACGGTGTTATTTCCATCAGCCAGCGCAACAACTTCTGCACTGACAGGGAGAGGAATGCGGGCACCTGAGCCAACGCGGTAATAGTGAACAAAGCCACCCGCGAGATATAACGGCACCGGATTATCCGGCGTGGTAATGCCATGAAATGCCTGATTAAAGACAGTAAAGGCGTTACAGGCGTCCTTCGTGGCTTGTTTAATTACCGCGCCGTTAACGCTGTCTTTCGCGGGAGCAATGCACTCCATAACTCCAACGCCACCCCATACCGGTTCAGTGATTTTGCTGTCCAGTCGACCGGAGCAAAGTTGCAGACGAATTGCCGGATCATCCTGCGCATCCCCCTGCATCAGCCCACGGGATTCGACGTTAAAAAGGCCACCAAATGCTCCACGGTTTTTAAACGGATGAAAGTTAATATCAGCCATTGTTCAGGCTCCCTTGAGTGTTAATTTTTGCCAGACGACGCCCCGGAATTTTGAAAGCACTCAGCCAGACGTTCGGATCGCCCTGATATTCAGTAATGCGACGTCCGGCTTCATCGTTGCGGATACGTTTATGCAGTTGCCCCTGCGTACTCATCATTTCTTTTTCGATGGACTGACGGGCGGCACTGAAAATTGCGTCCTCAAGCACAGCCAGCGTTGCAGAATCCGCAATCGCGCGAATATTGACGTCCTTATGTGCCGGAGAGTGTTTCTGCATAGCGATTAGCGCACGCTTGCGGTAGTCCAGCGCATTTTCACCAGAAAACGGTGCTGGCGCGTTTTTACCGCAGGCACTGAATGCGGAGTCGGCTTTTGCCTGTGCTTCTGCCAGGGCAGAGTCATTGCGCTCTTTTTCTGCCTCCTCGTCAGCCTTACGCTGTTCTTCCGCTTCGGAATCAGCCTTTGCTTTCTCCTCAGCGTCTTTAGCTGCCGCCTCGTCAGCTTTGGCTTTTTCTTCCGCCTCCTTTGCCGCAGCTTCATCAGCTTTACGCTGTTCCTCTGCGGCTTCATCGGCTTTGGCCTTTTCTTCGGCCTCTTTTTTCGCCTGCTCTTCGGCATCCGCCCGCGCTTTGTCCCGCTGTTCCAGTGAGTCCATGCGCGTGACGACTCCATCGATTTTCTGATTAATGCCGCTCAGGGCATCATTCACCACCCCCTGTAACAGGGCCTGGAGTTCTTCTTTTTCCATCTCAATTTCACCTGTATTTGTCACTTCAACCCCTGCGGGGATCCGGTCTTTATCCCACACGCCCAACGAGCCGTGGTCTTTCGTCACCAGGGCGATGTGATCAACAAGGAAAGGAACGCCTTCGATTAAAAAATTGGTGTCACCTTCCTGTACTTCCACATTTCCTGATGTGCTGTTGAACACCACCGACGGGCTTGTCGAAACATCCCCCTCAGTGATTTCTTCAACAATGCTCTGGAGGTAAACGCGGCACACCGCCCATACCTCATCACCCCGGATATACGGCAGCATGACGCTACCGACGATCCGCGATTTAAAATCCTCCTCCGTCAGAACTGCGTCGTCAGGATGGTTTGTGATAACCGGAAGGCCATTGCATCGCCTTAAAAACTCCTCGTTCAGATAGAGCTTTGGATCACGCCAGACGTGCTCTTTCAGCCCGGCGCGATAGGCAAGCCCGGTTCCGGTTATGCGCAAATTCACCAGCCACATGTTGGAGAATTTCACCGGAGACGGTACGGTTCCGTCCCTGATGCGTTCTGCCACTTCAAGCTCGGTTAAACTCACGTTTGCCCTTCTCCGTTAAAAATTCGTCGGGTAGTTTCTGAGGGGCGTAGATCGGCAGTGCATCGCAACTGCAATAAACCTCCTCCCCGGCAGCAGTGATTTCGTCATAAAAACCATATACGGGCTTAATCAGCCCCTGCTCCAGCGCCCACGAATCGCGGAGGAGATAAATTTTCTCGTCGCGCTCTTTGTGGTCCTGTCGGTATTTGTAGCCCGGACGCCGCCAGTTAGAATGCCAGCGCAGAGCAATCGCACCACTCTGAACAGCCAGCAGATACTTAACGTTGCTCGCCAGCTTATGTCCCTGGTCAATTGCCACCCGGCGACTGATAAAATCCATATCCTTCACGGACTTCTGAAAACCGGACTTCACTTCCCGGCGATCAATTTCGCTCACCCCGTCAGGCGGAATGGACGTAACCCATCCCTGAAAACGCTGTATGGTTTTCTCGATAGCCTGTTCGCGGTTGAGTTTTATCAGGTTGGCACTGGCGAAAATTCGCCTGTCGAGTTCCTTGCGAAACTCAGGTTTCAGTTTTTCAACAGTGATTTTTTTAGGGCCGTCAGGAGGCTGATCCCGTAATGCCCCGCCGTCGATGACAAGACGGCTGTAGATAGCGGTGAGATGTTTTCTGGCTACGGTATCATCAGGGGTTTCTCGCTGAGCGGCTACACGGAGTTTCCGGCACCATTCGAGCAATGATTTTTCGCTATCCCACCCGTGATTTACGTAGTAGTTAACGGCATCCGTCAGAACCTCATACAGCGTCCTGATCCGTTTCTTCTTCCTCCCCGCCCGGCTGGAAATTGCCATCAGGCGTCTCCTGCTTCGGTGGTTCATAATTCGCCAGGGCGTCCACATCAATGATGAGTGGAGCTTCGCCATAGGTCTGCGTGGCATTAACAAGGCTTGCCAGCCATTCAGTGACGGCGGCACGGTTTTCAGGATCAACCTGTAGCGACACGGCAGAGAAAAGTGCTATCGCCTGTTGAATCACTTTACTGTCGCTTTCCCGGCGTTTGTCCGGCGACTCCTCCACCAGCTCCTGCCACGTCGCGGTAAACTCGCGCCGCCACTGGTAAAACGTGGTTTTATAGTCCTCGGTTATGATGTCCGGGTAATCATTTTTCAGCGACTGATAAAATTCCTCGTTCCAGGCGATGTACTGCACCAGGCGTTCGAAATAATCCATCACAGGTTCAATCTGCTGGCGTACACCATCGATATACTGGCTGATGGCTTTCGAGTCCTCGGTTCCTTCACCGAAACCATTCGAAAAAGCCTCCTCCTTGATGAGAATCGCGGGAACATCGCTACCTGATGCAATATCGGAAATAATGTTGTCGCGGGCGGCATTTAGCGCGCCATCGATGTTTTGTAAATTCAGCGAGGTAACGTCCTCATCCTTCCCGATACTAAGCACACCTTTATTTTTTGCCTCTTTGACATTTTCCCTTTTTCGTCCCGTGGCGGCAGCCATGATCCCGTCAAGTTTCGAACCGTTCTGCACAACTTTAGCTACCAGTACGCCCGCTTTCTGACTGACGAGATCATTCGCCTCCATCGTGTTGATATAGGATTTCAGGGAATAAAGAACGCGCTGAAACACGCTTCGCCCGGTGAATCCGAACGATGAACTCTGAAACTCCAGATAAATCGGTGTGCCGTTGAAAATTTTCAACGTGCGTGACGGATGCCAGTCTTTTCCGCCAATCTTTAGCTTTTTATTGGCTTCCTGGAAAAACGGACTGTTTGGGTTCTGGTCAGTCACCATCGAACCGGAAGCGTTCAACGGATCCCAAGCGTTGATATACACATCATCCTCAGTGAGCCCGAAAGTCGGTAGCGGATCCCGGCATGAAACACTGTCGGTACCCACGCCAATCGCTGCAGCACCGTAGCAACGAGAGAGAAAAAACAGATTTTTAATCTTCTCGTTCACCTTCATGCGCTCCCACACCTCCTGGAAACGCCGCACAACCCGTTCGTCAGGGTCGGTTTCCACGTTGTACTGACGCGGCTTACACATTGCCATCAGTATGGGTTTTTCGACAAGTTTCCCGCCCAGCGGGTGGTACTGCCACAGCAGTTTACACAATTCATAGCCAATGTCGGTTCCCGGCTGAATTTCTTCAGCCTCAAGAATATGCATCAGTGCTGAACCGAGGCCGCCAGTAATCTCGATCTCTGCCATCAAAAATATCCTGATTTTTACAACTCCGCGTAATTACCGTGCGCGATGATCAATCCATAGGTGTAACAATCGAAAAGGTCATCAGCACGTTTATGCGCGTCTTTATCCGCCAGGTGGAATCCGGCGATTTGTTTTATGAGGTGGTTTGCGGTGGTGCGCTTGAATGAAACGGTCTTGTCGTAAGCCTCCCGGACGATTTTGCACATCCCCTGATAGTGGTAGCTGGATGCCATCACCGCCCGTTCGTCTTTGCCCTTGCTGGTTAGTGCCGATTTAATCGGCGTCATATCCCAGCCTTCGGTTTCCGCCTTCTGGTTGAGGATTGCCCCCATCGCGGCGTCTTCCATAAAAACTCCCTGGCTGCCCAGACGCGGACGGCATAATTTCGCGAGGCGCTCGAGGTTGTCATAAACGCCGGGGATATATTCAGGAAGCAATGACGCTTTAATTTGCGTCACATCCCAGTCAATAATCGTCAGTTGTGGCTCGTCCGAATACGTTGACTCATAAGAGAAATACACCACGCCAGTACCATCATTTTCGGTCCCGCCTTTCAGCGCTGTATCCATCACTGCGAAAATCATGTCGCAGTACGGCGGCATCTCAATTGGTTGACCGTCCACCAGCAGCTTATCGACATCGAGTAACGCGTCTTTGGACCAGTCTACGAACTCTGCAAGATATTCCTGCTGCCAGACGCGCGGATCGGATTTCTTCTCCGTTTCCTCCAGTTCTTCTTTCGGAATATACGGATTCGATGAAGTTGGCGCATGGTGCATAACAAATCCCAGGGATTCATCGTGGCATATCGCGTAGAAAAAATTGCTCTCGTCGATACCGTTTGGTGTGGAAAATACCCACGCACAGCCGCGGTAATCGACAAGCGTCGGGCGTATCGCTCGGGGCCAGATTTCCTCGAGCATTTCCGGCGATTTAGTGAATGCGGCCTCATCAATCAGCACAGCGTGATATTTACGCCCACGCCCGGCCAGTTTGTTATTGTCCGTTACCCAAAAGTCGATGCGCCCCCCATTACGGAGAATGATGCGCTTTTCATTTTTTGACTGACTGAGGATCAGCGGTTGCAGAACGGCGCTAATTTCATCCCAGATTTCCTGGTACTGGCGGTATTGCGCGGTAAAAATCCCCACCCTACCCGCGATAAGTTGCCCGGTGGTAGGAACGGCAAATTTCCGCGTAGCGAAACTGGTAGCGATGTTCACCAGCATCACCGTTTTACCCCAGCGACGACCACAGCATACCGCGTGGAAGCGTTCCTCTATTGCCGCCGTCCATGCAGCTATTTGCCCCTCATGAGGTTTTGGGAGGTAAATTTCAATCGACATTATCCACTCCCGGCATCGGCAGAGAGTTGTGGATAATTATTTCGTTATTCTCACCACCCACGCCTTTTTTGAGGTTTTCAATCTCAGTGCGCAGCTTTTCGTTGCGAAGCCTCAGTCCTTCAAGCTCCAGATCATTGCGACTGTCAGTTGCACCACCAGCAGAACTTCCTTTCGTCGCCATTATCAGCTTGATAAGTTCGCGCCGGGCGGCAGCCTTATCCTCCAGCAGGATCTCAACACCAAATTTCCCGAGCTTTGCCCCTGCATATAATTGTCGCGCATCCCCATCAAGCAGAGTGGTATCAGCCATATAAAGCTGTCCCGTTCCCTCACCGCAGCACTTCGGACAATCCGGATTAGGTATGGCGTTATCAACAAAGCCGAGGCCTCCATATTCCGGTTCGGGTTTGCCATCTCTGGAAGCCTGTGCCGCTGCGTTGTCGAATTCTGCTATATCGCGCCACTGGTAGAGATGATTCTCGCCCCAGCAATAACGACAGTTAACACGGCGAAATTGTGCCAACTGATTGGGGTCGGCCTGGACAATGGCCATCAACTGACTCACCAGTAAATCCAGGTCTGCGGTATAGCGTTTCTGGTACTGATTGCGGAAGTAGCTGATGGCACGATAAACCTTAGGATTTCTTAGGAGCTGGCTGGCGGTTACGTAGGCCGCATTCCCCTCTGACTCGTATCCTGCCAGGCGATATGCCTCAACGAGTTTTTTCCCCTGGGCAACCAGCATCGCAAACTTAGCCTGCTGGTCAGAAATGCCGAATTCATCGGGACAGAATGAAATTTCCTCTGCGTCGCCCTCATTCAGGCGCGCATCGGATACTGACTTTTTTATCTGAGATTTTCCGTTCCGCTTTTGCTCAGTCTGCGCAGATTTTTTCTGCGCACTTTTTTGCGCAGTTTTGCGCATTTCTGTCTGCGCATTTTTCGGAGTTTTTTTGATGTAACGACGGGCTGTTGCGTAATTCAGTCCCCTTGCTTCACACCATGCCACCGGAGATATACCGGAGCGGGTGTATTCAGCAATATATTCCTGCTGCAACGCCCCCCAGTCCGGTCTGCTCATCAGTTAATCCTGATTTTTATCCACCCTGAGTAGTTCGCGCAGGGCAAAGGCATCCTCTTTTCTGGCAAGCTTAAACAATGCCGCCCGTAGCTCGGCTTCACCTTTCGCTCTGCCCTTACGGATGGACGCATAAAAATTTGTCATTGCTTCCCGATTTTCTTTCAGTCGGTTCAGATCAACATCCAGAACGTCAGCGATTTGTTGTGCAGTCATCCGGCACGCTGCCAGAGACTCGACTTTCGAATACGGAATCATTTGTCACCCCCATTGATATGCAGGGTGTCTTCTTCCTGTATTTTTCGTGAAGGAATTTACTGCAGAGTTACTCCATGCCAGTCTTGTTGAATGGCTCAAAAAATAAGAGAATAATTCATAACATATATTGTAATTCAGGCTCGGTTATTTCGAATTGAATACTTGCATTAAAATCTGATAAAAAATTCGTCATAACAACAACATTCTCTTCTGCATGTGCCATAACCTGCCGTAACAACCCGGTAGTTTTTTTTATTGAATAAATTTCCGGTTTCTTCCACCATCGCACCGGCCAGGCGACTATGAGGGGACAACGCCGCGCTCCGTTAACGCAGTAAACCCCGGTGTGTATCGTTTTTGATTATCCCCGCACACTCGCGCAGAGGAGTCTCCCCGTAGGGCTGCGGTCTCTGTTAATGCGGAAATACGGCGACGATACAACGCATTGAAAAAACTATTTCAGGCACTGAGTACGGATATATTCCTGAAGCGTTCTCAATGCTGCCTGGTCGCTGATGATTCCGTCTCTGATACCGAGAACGTTTCGTCCAGCAACTGAAGAGAGTTCGACGCTGGCATCATTGCCCACGCGGGCGGTGGCGGTGGCTTCACGCACGGAGCCTGGACAGGTGGCGTTGATCCGCAGGCGCTTACGACCAGCGGTAACATCAGCACGCAAAGTTTCATTTTCAGCTCTCGCATCGGCTAATTCCCTCGAGTATTTTGCATCGAGCGCAGCAACATCACTCTGGCGCTGCTGCATATCAGTAATAGTGGCATTCGCCAGTTTCAGCTCACTGACTTTTTTATCGCGCTGCGCTTTGTAGGTGATGGCGTTATCGCGGTAATGGTTTGTTGCCAGACACAGCGCACCACAAACCAACAGCAGGGCAATAATGACCATATACAGAATGCGGTTCATATCACCACCAGCGAATCTGCCCAATCAGGTAGCCAACAGAGGCGATAAACATCACCAGCCAGAGCATGATGAATTTCCAGTTTGGTAATTGCTTAATCATTAGTCGCAACTCCCGAATCAATTTGCTAAAATCGACCACAGGTTCTCCCTTGCTCCTTTCAAGGCGTGAAAACTAAAAACCCCGGACTGTTCCCCCAGCCGGGGTTTTGTTTTTTTATTTACTGCCCTGGGTGCGGCATCTGGCTATTTCATTCCTGGCTTTACTGTCACCGCGACAGATACAACGCACCGTATCTCCGGTCAGCGTGGTAATGTAAGCCTCATCCTCTTTTTCTACCGGAATACATGGAATATCCCCGCCCCGGCAATACTCAATTTTTGCTACCAAGTGAGTGTCACGCGGATAGAACTCCAGACGATACATATCCCCCAGGACATGCACTTCCTCAACCTGGCGACCATCTTCAGTGACGGTAATTTTTTTCAGTGCGTACATACGTACCTCCGTTCTTTCGTTTTTTGAGCAATAAAAAAGCCGCTCATGGCGGCCCTGTATGTTTTGCAAGCTATCGCTTCAATTGAAAATGTGGGCCGTCTTTAAGCGTCCGCCAGTCCCCGCCCCATTCGATGGGGGTATTCAGCTCTTTCGCTGCCTGCTTAAATGCCTGCGCGATTTTCTCGTACAGAGGCCAGTTCCATGACACCTGGCTGCCCATGTAAGCAACAACATCCACCGCATCACCTGTCAGGTGGCGGCTGTTCATGGTCTGGCTCTTGCCTTCTGCAACCAGTTGTTTCTGGCGTTCTTTCGTGCGCAGACCTTCCGTAATACCGAAATCAACCTCCGTCAGCTCCAGCGCACGACGAACCACAGCAACCAGTTCTCGTTTAACGCCATCAAGATTATTTTCACTACGATAACTAAATTTTTCTGACATAATTAATCCACATATTAGATTTTCTCAATAAATAAAAATCTCCTTACACAGGGAAAATAAACACCATCAAAAAACAACTGACACTCATGACTCTCTATCTAATTCCATAGCCCAAATGTGATTTGGACTTGAAGATGTTTTTGCGCACAAATTAACTTTCGTATCTGAGAGGATGGCCGCCATTGCAGTTTTTCTGATTTCTCCACTTAAGAAATTATCCGGATAATCCCGTCCACCCGGAATATACCAAACACCTCCAGTATTACTTACCACATAGATCCCACGAGTATTTGTGTTTACATCAGCAATATATTTCTTCAGTTGCACTCCTGCCACAATATCTGCAGTGGTTTGATTACAAATATTCCTGAAGTGTTCACTTACACCAGCATATACCTGACCAGACAGAATGCCAGTCATCAAAACAAAAGCACCAATTATTTTCTTAGAGCTCATCTCTTTCTCCATGCACACCAATAAAATCATCTTCGCTCATGAAAAACGTTAACGCCAGCCTGCGTTTTAAGAGTTTTTTAAAATTCATCAAATCATATTTCGATAGCACATTTGTCGCTGAAATGCACACCCCTCCTTTAAATTCTTTATTATTCGGCACACACTGTTCAGGAGCAAATGTACTCCATGGCATTTCTCTCCAGGCTGGGAAATTGCTCGGAAACCCTGCAAGTTGATAGCCATCTTCATTAGGTGCAACCGTTAACCCTCGAAATAAATCTCCTCGATAATCCCTGTTTCGCTGCATTCCCCCTTCTATCGCACCAAAAGATACTCTATACCAGCCTATAATTTGTGATAAGGGAATCCCTCCTAATGCAGCAAATTCATTTTCACTGGGATATGGACTATACCGTCCTAACACACCATTCACATCAAATAAATTTGGTGCTGGTGCGACTACATATATGTAATATTCATTATAACTGCCAAGTATATTCTGCCCGATTAAATGAGCCTGTCTCAAAGTTGTAGTTGTAGATACATACCCATCGTTATATCTAGTGTTCCCCGTTACTGTTCCGCGAGCATGCTCATACAGATTGATGTTAATTGGCGTTCCGCGCTCATAAGCCTCCTGCTGCCCCCTTGGCAAAAGCCCTCCTGCACGTCTTATTTCATCAGGTGTTCTGGAGTCTGCTCTAAAGAAATCGTTTGCTGAAACAGAAAATGATATAAAAACAAAAAACAACAATACATGCTTAATCATTTTAATTTTTCACAACACCCTATCCATTTTAAAAAACATTATTAAAACTTATAACATAGGTGATTTTTTATAATCTATCTAAATCCAGCTATACAATGACGCGTTGTTTCAGCCAACCGTAGACAAATGACTGGTTGGCTTCTCGCTTCTCTGCCAGCTCCAGATAGAGTTCGCCCTGGGTACAGTTCAGCGCGGTCAGCATCACCAGTTCGCCATCTCTACCACGTTTTGACAGATAGGCGCGTAACGCATTAATGGTACGTGGGCCGATACGCCCGTCTGTGTCCATATCCGGGTACAACTTACCTTGCTGATTGAATACGTTCAGCCAGCGTTGAAGCATTTTGGTTGCAACTGACGGCCCCATGTTCACGCCCGTGTCGCACAACTCTGCAGCAATATCCGGCGACAGAGTTGCCACCTGGTCAAAACGTGGTCCGAACCAGTAATCCGCCTCGAGTATTTCCAGCGCCTGCCCGCGCGTCAGGTCACGCATATAGCCCTGATATCCGTGCGCGCGGGCGATTTTTTCAGTAATGCCCCATTTGGTCGGACCGCCTTTATCATCCGGGTGATTGACGTAACCGCCCTCTTTTCCCAGAACTTCGTCAAAAATTTCATCTTTCGACTTCATATCACCGCCTTCGTAATACAAGGATTTTTGAAACGTTACCGCGTGCGCGTATTACCAGCACGCAGAACAGCAGGTTAAAAAACACCACCAGCCAGTTACCGGGAATAATGGTGCCGCAGAGAAAGGCAAGCGGCGGAAGCGCATATACCGTCATCAGCAGCCAAGCCAGCCATGACATCAGCGGCTTATGTCTGGAGTCACGACGACGATAAAAAAAGAGCGTCAGCACTATAACCGTGCATGACGCCACATTCAGCAATCCGGGAAGGTTACTTAACATTGCCGCCTCCTCCGCCCCTCAGGCGGGAGAACAGGCCGGACACCAGTGATGCGATATCCTGCTGGTGGATGAACGACAGAATCTTTACCGACACCACCGATACCAGCACCGCACACAGCGCATCTGCCGATGTGCCGTCATAACCTGTTTTTGCCGCTATCCAGGCAGACAGCACACGCGCTCCCAGCACGCCGACAATGAACGACACCAGAAAATGCGCCGCCACCCGCCAGGCTGAAAGCGCCTGCGGCATCGTTGCCACAAATAACGCCCCGGCGAACGCACCAAACACAATCCCGAAATCCGTTCCGGTAAACAGCCCGAATACCGTCGCCCCGCCGAGCGCCGCTGCCGTACCGGAACCGGATAAGGGTTCAGACATAAATACCTCTCAAAATCAGCGTGATGGGAGTTTATACCAAGTTATAAAATTATGTGATTAAGTATCTTTTTGTGGTCCCATACAATAATCAGATGAACTACATGTGCTTAAAGAAATTAGTTCGTTAGTAGAGAAGGCCTTTTTAAACTCGGAATCACTCCACACATTCTCCTTATAATAGACCCTTATACTTTCACCAGTAGCATAATAATACTTAGCCATTTCCATCATGGCATCGAAACCTTGTTTATGAGATCCAAAGACATCCACCTTACACATATTGTGAATGGGAAGAGTCACATTATCACGCTTTATACCAATACAAAAAAACTGACTTTCCTTACCCCCGGATGTGTAAACTCCATATGATAAATTATTTATCTGAACATTACTAAAGTACTTATCATAATCACTCATTACGGCATGACTGGCACCAGATAACAATGAAAGAGCAATTAAGGAATATTTTATTTTCCGTTTCATAAAACCTCTTATATACGCTAATAAGTTAATCAACAAATAAAATAATAAACACATCATTTCAATAGCATTATTTTATTATTTCTTTTAACACACCTCTTGCATCATAAAACTCGGGTTCATAATAAGTGGCTCTTTTATTTAAACCATCTCTTCTGACTCCCTTCAGAGCAAAACAAGCACTGATCAGACTTCCAAATGCATTGATTCTTTCTCTAACTGACACAGTTGGTACAACTAATTGAGGTATAACACCTGGATTTACAAACGTGGATCCAGGAACATACCTGGCATTGGTGGTTCCTGGTCCATCAGATACTTGGCTGTTGAATCTGTCATAAGTCAACTCCACAGCCTCAACAATATTCTCACCAGGTATATGTTCCACCGCGACAATCTCGTTCTGCTCCCTCATCATTATCCGCTCAAATCCAGAGAAGGTTATACCGCGCTGGGTTAGATAATTGACTGACGGTTGAATAGGATAAAAAATATTATTTGCTCTGATACGGTAACGATATAACCTACCGTGAAATCCAGAACTTGAATAATATTGTCTGGCTATGTTATATGTTTCAATTAAACTGGTTGTGGTAGCAATAAATGCACTATCCCTACTCCCTGCCGCACATGAGTCCCCTCTTAAATGTTGCTGTAAGTTTCTGTTAAATCCATGGGATCTAAACCCATCACGAAATATTTCCTCTGGCGGGCGAGAATCCACTCTATAAACAAAATCCGTAGCATTCGCATACCATGAGAAAGAAATAAGAAATAATATAAACATTTTCAACACAATATTTCACCTCTTACTTAAAAATAATAACAACGCCTCCATCAAAATAAATGTAAGGAATGATTAAAAGTCAATCAGAGAGTTGCTGTCCTCCATGGTTAGCTGACATCTATTTACTCATTTAATTAATCAGAAACATACCACCATCACATCTCGCGCTAATTAAATAAGAAACACCATGTATCTAACAAAATATTAAAATTAATACGGTCTTTGTTTAACAGGAACAGCCAGAATGTGAAAATATAATCAGAAGTGTATACTACGGACGTATGAATAAAACAAAACCCGCTCGAAGGCGGGTTCTATTAAAGTTCATGCGCAGACTCACCTCGCGATACAGCTTTGCGAAGCGTAGCGAAATTGAAGCAGTTTGTGCGTAAAAAATCAAGCTATTTTTTGAGCAAGTGATTCTCGCATGGGAATGTATAGCGCATACTCAGCAACAGCCAACCAATTAGCAATTCGCTTTTCACATGTGCTAAAACACCACTCTGGGTGTGCATCATTCAGCAATTCAGCCATTTTGCGCTTAGTCATCCCCCGTCCTTCATACCGCTGCTGGAGGATACAAACCAACCCCGGATGATCTGCCAGCACTTCACTAATCACCCGATCAATGCATAGCGCCTCGGCATCAGTACAATGCACCAGCCAGCTCTTTTGCTTGCCATTGATAATTTCTCGCAAAAATGATTCCAGTTCAGGTTTCTCTATTCCCGCTTTTTTCATTCTGAACAGGGCTTCATTGATGGCTGTTTTCGTCAACTTTTTTGACGCCAGCAACTGATTGAACATATTCCCTGACCTACCGCCGCCAATGTACGACCAGCGCCCCCACATACGTAGTTTTCCCTGAATCCAGACACTTTCCAGCGTGTTGAGACGAAGGTGTTCTCCGCTTTTTCCTGTATTCGTTGGGTAAATCATAAATATCCCTCCTTTCTCCAGATTTCTTGTGTGCGAAAAACACCTTCTGCATGCATCAGGCGTAATTCTTCTTTGGTGTAATCGCTGTTTTTTACCCGCCCGTCGATTAAATCGTGGCACGAGCTACAGGCAATCGCTGCCTGCATATCGTGTGGCTTTATCGCTGTTCCGCACGTTCCCGCCAGTCGGTAATGCGCCAGCACAGACGTTTCCGGATCGTGATTGCAGTAGCCAGGAATTCTGACGGTGCACATCTGCCCCCGCGCCGCTTTACGTAAGTCCACCATTACGCAAACTCCAGCAGCTGCGCGGCCACATTTTCGACTTCCTCCGGAGAGGAAAATTTACGGAACAGAATCCAGTTCCACAGCACATTCAGTACAGATTTATAAACCTGCTGAAACTCGGTTTCGTCCATATTCGCAAACGAGATGGATTTCGCCCGACGCCCACGACTACCATCAGGATAAAAATGCTCGGTGTAAAATCCGGCCTGAATGGTTACCCACTCGCGGAAAGCGTCAAATGACTTGAGTAATGCCACATCCCGGGTTCTGCGAGTCGCAACGGTGTTAAGGTATTGCTCTGCGGCATCACTCAGGGCTGGCGTATGTTCCCGACCTACTGATTCGCACAGGTAATCAACGAAACCTGATACCAGTTTTCGTTCGCGAGGCGTGATCGCCCCACCGGCCGGAGTCCAGTAATCGAATCCCAGTTGCAGGAGTTTGAAAAAACGCTTATGGAATGCGTAGTTACGCACACGCTTAAAGTCTGCGTGTATCCACTCGCCTATTTTGATTTGATGCAGAAAATCGCAACTCTCCGGCGTCGCCGGGAGAAGTAAACCAGAAGAAGTTTGTTTGACCAGTTGTATATGCGCCATTGCTATCTCCAATGGCGCTGTAGGTTGCCAGTTGTTCAGGCTGGCTTACGAATTATAACTCATTCCCGAACCACCTTGAAACCGAGCCTTTCCAGGTATTCAATGAATGCCTCGATAGATAAAATTACATGATCATCAGGAATTAACGTTGCGTAGATAACTTCCCCATTCTCAACGCGCACAGCATAGAGGCCATTTTCACTAAAAATTTCACGCAATTCTTCGATTTTCATCAGCAGAATCCTTCCGGATAATTAGCACTCCCCTGTTTGGGGTCCATCCCTCTTCTCCCTGCGCGCTAACTAAGCAATATGATTCTATTTACTCCAAACGGCCCCTCAAGAACCACAACCAAAGGAGTACACAAAAAGCTAATCAACTACGCTGCACAACAAAAAACCCGCCGAAGCGGGTTAAGTGCGGGTGCGTTGAGGATGCCTGACACATCAGAGGTGGCGAGGGATTTCTCCCCCGCCTGGTCTCTTACTCCTCAGGTTCGTAAGCTGTGAAGACAGCGACCTCCGTCTGGCCGGTTCGGATTCGTACCTCGCAGAGGTCTTTCCTTGTTACCAGTGCCGTCACTATGACGGTTAAACAGATGACGATCAGGGCGATTAGCATCGCCTTTTGCTGCTTCATAGCCTGCTTCTCCTTGACCTTTCGGTCCGTAAGAGGCAATCTATATGTGACGAGCATATAGGGGCCTCACTTTGTACTGACCCCAAAAAGTTGGACAGTTAAACACGAGGCAGATAGCCTCAAGCACCCGCAGCAATTCTACTTAACTCTGCCGTTACAGCAAACCGTTTTCGCCCGATATGGGAATTCCCATATCGGAATGAATTCAGTTCACCTGGCGAGGCTTAGCGTACAATTTTTTCCGTTTTGTGAGCTGCCCCTACATGCCGCTGGCGCGGCATCCGGAAAAAGAATCCACGTCCTGAAGGACGTGGAGGATGTCAAGTGCCTTTCCTGGTCCAGCCATATTTTTTGAATGCAGGCGCCGCTTCATCGGTTTGTAGCCATTCTGCAAATCGACGGGTTTCATCATTTGCATCCTGACGTACTGTAATGTTCATATCACGCCATATCACGTAGTCTGGCGCTATTTCCACGACATCACCAATTTCTGGATTACTGGCTGCCCAGTCAGCCCAGGTTATCCAGACATCTGCTTCAGGCTGATTCTCAAGAGCCTTACGTGCAGTTCCGCTGTTGGGCGCATATAAAATAATATTTTTTCGGATTGCGGCGACAGTTTCTATATTCCCTTTACGTCCGGCAATATCTTCCCAGACGCCAGTGCCTGATGTATTACTGGTACCACCACCATCATTAACAATTACGCCAATCCCGGGTCTGGTCAGGTCGTCAATACTCCGGATATTTTTAGGATTACCTTTCTTTACCAATAAAATACTTTTTCGCAGATAAAGAGGCTGAATATCTTTTTCACTGAAGCTGTCTTTATGGTCCCGAATGATAGCCAGAGCAGATTGTTCTGATGCGCCAAACAAGATATCTGCATTTTTTTTGGCATCTTCATTCCATTTGTTCTGTGGGCCGTAATGAACGTTCACTATAATACCTGTTTTTTCGGCATAAAGTTTGGCTGCATCAAGCAAGGCTGTATGCGGGCCACCAGGACCATACAGATTGATATCAGCATAAGCAGCAGAAGACAGGAATATTAAAAAACCTGCCATTATGTTCCTCATAAAAAACTCCTTTTATTGGTTATCATGAAATAAAGTTATAAACACTACAAATAATATATATTACATCCAGATAAACTTATCCGACTTTACCTCGTGCATAGTTTGTTATTTAAAGTTAACAAAATAAGGAAAATTATACGCATATTGAAGAGTATAAACCTTACATGTTGATTACATTTTTGTAATCAACATCCTGTTTGGAATAGCCAGCCTTTAATGGATAACTATTTCTGACAATGCAATGAGTATAATCAAGTCCATCTTCCACTGAGAATTAGAGGCGGCATGCTTTTTCCGGCTCTTGCCGGATATCCGTAATTGTCCATAATCTGCAGATTTATACCTTCAGCATGACCTGTCAGCGAAAATTTGTCCGGTGTTTCTACGGGAATGACATCAAAAGTTACACGCACTCGCGTTACCGTGTAGACCTACTTTCCTGCACTTGCAAGATCACAGTGGTGTAACCGTAACAGGAATTTATTCTCTGGACCGGCAGTAAATCCCTGAGTGGCGTGGTTCCCATATCAATTTCCCGCCAGGCAGCCTCCATTGCCAGCGTACAGGCTGGAGCCATGACCTGCCCTTTAAATCTGGCCCGACCATCCCACCGGACGTGTTCTTCTCCCCTGAACTTAGGTACAGTCATCTCCAGTGGCACAAAAGTGTCAGCGCCATGATTTTTGACCGTTATCGCGCTACGGATATTTTGTTGACTGGTGAAAATCACCCCGCAGAATCAGGCTTATTCCCTTAACCCGGGCTTTCATCCTGACCGCCGCCTCACTACGGCCAATCAGACTGCCGATGCATTTTACCTTCATTGTTAGTATCATGATTTCAGGCCTGCACCATCCACTCATTGCCCGGACTTCCGACAAATCCCGGCAACCATATCCCGGTGCTTGTTCAGCTCCCGCAGCGCGGCGCAGACTCGCTCCCACTTCTGGACATGATTCTTCGCCCTACGCAGTTCGCGATTTGCCATATGCAGCGATGGCAAAATCAAATCATCTTCTCGCGTTGCAGTAAACGATGGCAGCGACTGCACAATGTCCGCCACAGTTTCTGTTTTAATATCTTCCTGTGTTGCATCTTTCTGTACCGGTAACGCAACACCGGCTGGCTGAGGAAAGGCTTTACCATCGGTTTCCGCTACCGATTCAACTTTCGGCTCTGCTGGTAAATTATCACCTGGTATGCAGTAACGAAATTTACCGTTCTGGTTTACGCGAATCAGACG
Source organism: Escherichia sp. KS167_9B (assembly GCF_030295215.1). Classification (NCBI taxonomy): domain Bacteria; kingdom Pseudomonadati; phylum Pseudomonadota; class Gammaproteobacteria; order Enterobacterales; family Enterobacteriaceae; genus Escherichia; species Escherichia sp. KS167_9B. The sequence goes on along the minus strand of NZ_AP025754.1, from coordinate 1,745,203 downwards.
ACCTTTGCTGATTGCCATTGCCAGCGTTGAAGCAACTTTGCGGGATGTTGTACCGAACAGCGTAGCCAGTTCATCCGCCGTTTGTGGTCCGCGTTGTTCAATCGTCGCGGTTAAATCGCACTCTGAGATTTTCGCTACTGTTGCCGTGGTGGTTTCTTACGGCTGTTCTTCTGGCGCTGGCTGTTCCTGCTGAACGTTGTTATCAGCCACACGCCAGGTGTACGCGCTTTTATCAACAAAACCAGCCTTTTTCAGTTCCCACAGCTCGTTCAGCACTTCTTCACGACTGATATCAAGTCGCGCAGCCAGCTCTACCGACGAGGCTTTTCCCATCGCTTTCAGTGCGTCAAAAACAGTCTCCATTAAAATTTCCTCCCGGTAAAAATTACTTCTCAACTCAAACAAAACCAGCCGTTTTCCGGCGTTCATACTCCTGTTTCAGCAACTCAATTGGCGTTGGTCCCGACGGGCGTTTTGGTGCCGCCAGCTGTCGCCGGACTGGCGGAATGCTCAGGCCGTTACCAACATGCTTTGCCCATTTCGTCAGTTGCCGTTCTGCAAGCCGTTTTAACTCCCCTTCGGTCATCTGGCGCTCAATCCCCTTTGAACGCATCTCGAGGCAAATGTGATACAGCACAGGCTGAGACCACGGGTATTTATCGCTTCCGTCGTATCGCCAGGACTCGTTGCGCCAGCGGCGGTACTCCTCCATCACAGCATCCACCGTCAGACCGAATGGATTGGCTCCGCTTTCCGAAATCAGCGCCACAAACTCAGCCAGGTCCGGAGGCCATGTTTCACCCGCCCGGCAGCGGTCCATGCACTGGCGGCAGACCTGCCGGATTTGCTGCTCAGTCATCGCGCCAATCTGTGCAATCCAGAGCTTCGATGGTGCGGCCCCGTTCTTCCGGGTCCAGCGGTTCGAATAAACCTCCCCCATGAGTTCCCACAGCTTCCACGCCGTTTCCGTCGCTGATAAATCCGTTTTCACGTTCCCACTGCTCACGTGCTGCCCGAATTTCCTGAACTGCCCGTGATGCGGTGCCACCTGGTGCTGCTGCATAGTTTGCCCCCTTGCTGACTGGTTTAACCTGCGCCCTGACGTGATTTACGTGACGGGCGAATTTCTGCTCCCACTGAACCTGCGTGAAAACTTTCCCCTCCGCTGCCCAGTAGTCCCGGAAGGCGGCAAGTTCAGCTGGTGTCAATTCCGGCTCTGGCAGAGCCATCCCCCACAACGCAGCCCGTCGTCGAAAATCCCGTGACGGATGCCAGTCATCGGTCATCGGAAATTTTCCGATGGGTTCGCTCAGGCCGTACAGATATTCGGGCTCCGTTGTCTGCGATGGCGCACAATTCGACTCACTGGTCGGAGCACTCTCGCGCACGCGCGCGTTATGTGTGGGGTTTATATATCTGTTATCTGTTATCTGGATACCGCATGACAAAGCGTTAGCCTTATCCTTAGGCTTATCCTCAGGCAAAGGGATTGCCTTATCGAATGCCATCCCCAAAGCTTCAGAAACCCCGTAGGACGCCGCTCTCAGCGATTCCCTTGCCTCCCATTTGAGAGGGCAATCAGGAATTAAAGCAAATGCCTTTGCCCAGGATTTAATGACATTTATCGAGTTTGGCGGATTGTGTTTCGCAGCATTCGGGAGCCAAAAAACTCTGGCTTTGATATCTGCTTTCACCATGCCAAGATTCATGGCTTCGCCTAAGGCTAAGTCAAAGGCTTCGATATCCCACCCCAACTCTTCAGCCATTGCTGCCCGCCCGGCTTTAAACAACCCAGGAATAATCCCGGTAAATGGACTGGTCAGCAGATAAATAAACAAACTCTGTCCACTTGGAGGCAGAGGAGATAACGCCCTAAATTTGGGATCATCCCATATCGTTATTTTTACCTTGCGATAAGGCTCATTGTTTGCCTTAGTTTTTGGCATGGGATTTGGCATGTTTTTAGCCTTAACCATAATTGCCTCATCTGGTGTCGAACCTTCCTCCGGATATAATCTGTGATTCCCCAAGCAACAGAACCAAAGGAGGTTCGACATGTCTTTAATGGCTGTTTGCCAAAAAATTAAAAATCACATGCGCACTGTGTACAAAATTAACCAGCACGACCACGACATGGTTAACCTGGTAACATGCAGGGCTATAGTTCTCACCCGCTTCCACCTGATTCTTACAAATCACTCACGGGATTCTCTCCTGAGCCCCAGTAGCTATGATTCGCTGGCGAGATTGCTATACCAGGCAAGTGAAAAACGTATTACTGATCCCTTATCTGTTTCCCCTGTCCTTGCTCTTCACATTCTGGAAGACGCTCTCTATGACCCCCATCAGGAATGCGACTATCAATTTCTTGAAGCTGAGAAATCAATGAGAGAATGGTTCGTTGAATATCGCGAACGGCAGCAAAAGTTATCCTCAGAGTATTCAGAACTTCCGCAACTTCGCTGGAGTGATCTTCCGAACGAATTATTTGCTCTGACCCCAGAAAATTAATTCTTGGGGATAAATCGTCCATAACTGAACGCAGGCTAAGTTCTGCGCTCTGAAGCTTCCGAACCGAAGTTTCTGTACCCCAACCCGCAATTTCTGCATTTTTTGCAAGTTTCAGGATCCAGTCTCGTAGTTCGCCGGGAGTAAGATTTCCAGCATTGATAAACGGTTTGATTTTCATTGTTAGTTACCCTATTCACTTAATGAACAACAACAGAATCGCCGGACGAACCGCCGCCGCTGAAATGTGCTTTCCGGTAAACGGCCTGGACTGCATCATCATGCGCATCAATTGCCGTACTCAACGCTTCCTGCGCCGCCAGTAATGCACGGCGTTCCAGGGTATCGAAGATGCAGAGTCGGTGACGCAGCTCGCGCGGAAGAATTGCCAGAACCGCAGGGATCAGTTTCTGAATTTTTTCCCTTTGCGCTTTCGTTTCACCTTTCAACCAACGGTGATAGATATTCTGCTGATTGTTCCAGTCCTTGCCTGGTACCAGGGGCAATTCGCCGCCCCCCTGGCGCAGATATTCTTCAGTAATTGCATTGGCTACCCATGCCTGCCCTTTTTCAGCGGCCAGGGCTAACAGCACTGATTCAATGTGCTCATGCCTGATTTTCATGAATCAACTCCTGTGCATTTTGTGTGTTAGCTTTACATCCAACAGGTAAACCATCGGTCGGATTCGGGTAGATATCAGGCCGAAGTTCATGAGGTGTAACCTCGAAATTCGTAGCCTCCGCGATACGCAATACCTTTTCGGGGCTTAACTGACTACGGCCAGTAGCTACGAGGCTAATCATCGATTGCGAACAACCAGCGAGTACGGCCAAACAAGACTGTCGTACACGATTTTTTTTCAAATATTCATCTAATGTCATAAGGGTCACCTTAGTAATGCCTGTCAAAATATTAACTATATTAATTTAAATTATCAATACCTATATCAGTTTGAGTTTATGAGTTGTGTTCATAAGATGGTGGTATGAGAAGAAAACGCGAAGAAATCGCATCGCCAGAAGCTACGCAGCGTCTGCGCGCAGTCTGGGATGCCAAAAAAAGAGAGCTCAAACTGACTCAGGAGCTTGCTGCTGAGCTAATGGGCTTTGAGACTCAATCCACAGTTAGCCACTATCTCAACGGAAAGGCTCCACTAAACACTGATGCAGCATTAAAATTCGCTGTATTACTAAGAGTTAAGCCTGAAGAGTTGAGGCCTGATTTAGCTGATCTGATGAATTACGTCCGTTCCTCAGGAACTTATGACGAAAGTTTCGAAGGCGAAGGTTGGCGGATGGTTAACAAGCAACAAGCTGATTTACTGGATCTTTTTGAAATCCTTCCCGAATCAGAAAAAGCAAAACTAATCGAAAGGCTTAAAGGTCAAAATGAACTCTACAAAGAAGCGTTTGAAAAGATGCTGGCAGCTCAGAAACGCATGAAGAAATAGCTCCCGTAACCTCGTAACTAAACCGCCATTTTTGGCGGTTTTTTTGTCCCCTCAGCTCCCTCACCTTACTTTTTTATCAAAAAAAACACTAAAAATTTCATTACGATAGTACATTTTTATCAACAAAATGCATATTTGTGTTGATTACTCATATGAATATAACTAATATTATTGCAGAAGCAGCACGGCGCTGTAGGTTTTAGTTCCGCCACCCGGCGTTAAGGGGAGATATAAGATGACATTTACTCAGGGTATTGACCCGCTAGAAACTAATAATGCTGTATTTTGTCTGGCGTATGAATTGTCTGTACAGGCATCAACAATGGCAAAGGAAAGAGAGCTAACTCCAAGGCAGGCACGTCTCGCACTGGAACTCGCCAGCCGGGTATCAGTAGCAAAAAAAATCGCACCAGCCGTAATGGCACAAAACCTGGCTGATGCAATTACAGATCTCAGGTCACTACAACCATACAATTATCATGTCGAAGAGGCATTAGAAAAATTAATCGCTGCTGCCGACGCCATCGTTGATGAACTGTAATAATTGATATGCGGGAGAATTTCTATTCCTGAGAGATGCATTTTTCACGCCCGGGCAACGCCCCGCAATTGCCAGATTCAGTTTTTCACGCTGCTCTGGCGTAAGAAGTTTAACAAGTTCTTCAAGAACAAGCGCGGTAGCCTCTAATCTGGCGGAAAGATAATCAATATTTTTGTGTTGAGATTGAATAGGCATAAGCAATTCCTTACTGGTTGTGTGAGAACTCCAGTATACCACCGAGCCTGAAGTGGTAAAAAGACAGGCATACAACACGAAGGCGCACTTCCGATATTCATAAAGAGTCTGTCTTGTCTGTGAAATTTAAATGGTGGGAGTGCGCCTCCGGTTGTAAATAACGACATTGCTGTGTGTAGTCTTGGCGGCATCATTTTTTTTCTTGAAGTTCGGCTGATGTCCGCCCTTTTTAAAGTGAATTTTGTGATGCGGTGAATGCGGCTAAGCGCACGCGGAACAGTTAAAAGCATCTGTGTTATGGGTGGATTATCCGGCGTTAATTGTTAACTGGTTAACGTCACCTGGAGGCACCAGGCATCGCATCGACAAAATTCACTTCGGTGATGAAAGGTGAGAGAAAATGTTGAATGTAGCTATTGAAAACCAGAACGGGTGGAATTATAGTGCACCTGCACCTTATAAAACGGGTGCCGGGCGTGGAAACCCGATGATGATTACCGCGCATAACCGCGCTCAGGCGGTTTTTTTATGCGTAATGCACAGCCACATTCAGATTATGGTGGGGCGTGCAGGGCAGCCGCAAAGCTGGCCGGTTTCGGTAGTCGCCGGTATTTCCACCCCTGTACGTCTCACCACCCTTATGGTCGTGGAAAACCTTGGTGGTGAGTTATTTAAACTGACTATCGAGGCTGTCATTATGACTACTATCCCTACCCTTTCTCACCCTGACGTAACCATCGAAAACGGTCGCGCTGTAACTACATCCATTGCGATCGCAGAGTTTTTTGGCAAGCAACATCATCATGTTGTCCAAAAAATAGAATCCCTCGAATGCTCTGAATATTTTTTAACCAGCAACTTTTCGCGGGTTAAATTCGAACATCGCGGCAATTCCTATAATGCCTACCAGATCACCAAAAACGGCTTCGTTTTCCTGGTGATGGGCTTCACTGGCAAAAAAGCCGCTGCATTCAAAGAGGCCTACATCGCTGAGTTCGACCGCATGGAAGCAGAACTACGCCAGAATAATACCACTCCCACAAACAAAATCATTCCGGGCGATGGGCGCACTCTGGTTGTTCGCTTCGACAAATTCGGCAACGTCGAATTCACTGAAACCGTTCCTGATGACGCTCTCGTCTGTACCCTAGACACTTTCCGCCTTTATCTGGAGAAACAGGGCTGGACTCTTGTAAACCGAAGCGCAATTAAAAACATGACCGTCGAGCAGTTGCTGAGTATTAAATAGTTTTCTGGAATTTTCTTAATACGACAAATTTATTAAGGAGATAATTATGATTGCTCATCACTTCGGAACCGATGAAATACCACGCCAGTGCGTGACTCCTGGCGATTATGTTCTTCATGAAGGCCGGACATATATTGCCTCGGCAAACAATATTAAAAAGCGAAAACTTTATATTCGTAGCCTAACTACAAAAACATGCATTACTGACTGCATGATTAAAGTCTTCCTCGGTCGTGATGGTTTACCTGTAAAGGCGGAGTCATGGTGACGACTAAGAAAATAAAATGTGCTTACCACCTTTGCAAAAAAGACGTTGAAGAAAGCAAAACTATAGAAAGAATGCTTCACTTCATGCACGGGACTTTATCAAAAGACGAACCGAGAAAATATTGCAGTGAAGCTTGTGCCGAAAAAGACCAGATGGCACACGAACTTTAATTAATTGACTATTCGAAACTGAATTTATGCCAGAAATGGCAGGGATTCGCTCAACCTTAATTCAGGAGAAAAACATGATTACCAATTATGAAACCACTGTTGTAACTACCGATGACATTGTTCACGAGGTGAATCTGGAAGGAAAGCGCATTGGCTACGTAATTAAAACAAAAAATAAAGAAACCCCATTCACTGTGGTTGATATCGATGGTCCATCAGGCAACGTAAAAACACTTGATGAAGGTGTCACAAAAATGTGCCTGGTTCACATCGGAAAGAATCTGCCCGCAGAAAAAAAAGCCGGATTTCTGGCAACTCTGATTGCAATGAAATTAAACGGTGAAATCTGAAAGAAATAGCCTGCGTATGGCGCAGGCTATGAACAGTGTGTATCCGGCAAGATCATTCACTGAACAAAACGAATTTTAATCTGAGTTGAGGTTAAAAAACAATGAGCACAAAACCACTCTTCCTTTTACGGAAAGCGAAAAAATCATCCGGTGAGCCTGACGTCGTCCTGTGGGCAAGCGACGATTTTGAATCAACCTGTGCCACTCTGGACTACCTGATCGTTAAGTCAGGTAAAAAACTGAGCAACTATTTTAAAGCTGTTGCCACGAATTTTCCTGTCGTTAATGACCTGCCCCCTGAAGGTGAGATCGATTTTACCTGGAGTGAACGCTATCAACTCAGCAAAGACTCCATGACCTGGGAACTAAAACCGGGAGCAGCACCAGACGACGTTCACCACCAGGATAATGCTCAGGAAACCAAAGAACTGGCGGGAGGCCTGGAAGAAAACGCGCAGGCAGACGCCCACGGGGATTGCCAGGATTGCGAAGTCTCTGTAGCCACTTTGCGGTTCACACAGCGTCTTCTGCACATTTTTACGTATGCGGCCGGGGATCGGAAATACCTGCATCATGCCACCCGTAAACAACGCGAACACATTACCGCTCTTGAGATGGATCAGGAAAACAGCTATGTCCAGAATCTGCTGTTGGCCATACGCGGCATGGCAGAACCGACAACTCTGGATAATGCCGCCCTGCTCCGCCTGACTGATGCAATTAAGGCAGTTTTCTCTATCACGAAAAAACATCAGCCCTATGAATTTAAGAATTTCATTTCAGCCTGGCTGGACACCGAACACATTGATCGCGGTCTTCTAACAAAAGAATGGCGAAAAGGGAATCGTGTTTCACGCATCACTCGCACAGATTCCGGTGCTAATGCAGGCGGCGGGAACCTTACCGATCGCGGCGAAGGTTTCGTTCATGATCAGGCGTCGCTGGCCCGCGACGTAGCCACTGGCATTCTGGCCCGTTCAATGGACGTGGACATCTATAACCTTCATCCGGCACACGCTAAACGCATTGAGGAAATTATCGCTGAAAATAAACCGCCCTTTTCTGTTTTCCGCGACAAATTCATCACCATGCCTGGCGGGCTGGATTATTCCCGCGCCATCGTGGTTGCGTCCGTGAAAGAAGCACCAATTGGGATCGAGGTCATCCCCGCGCACGTCACTGAATATCTGAACAAAGTACTGACTGAAACTGATCATGCCAACCCTGATCCGGAAATCGTGGATATTGCCTGCGGTCGTTCCTCTGCCCCGATGCCGCAGCGTGTAACAGAAGAAGAAAAACAGGATGATGAAGAAAAACCGCAACCATATTGCGCAATGGCAGATGAACAGGCAACGGCTGAAACAGTGGAACCGGATGCAACTGAACATCATCAGGACACGCAGCCGCTGGATGCTCAGTCACAGGTAAATTCTGTTGATGAAAAATATCAGAAACTGCGGGCAGAACTCCATGAAACACGGAAAAACATTCCGCCCAAAAATCCTGTCGATGCAGACAAATTACTGGCTGCTTCGCGTGGTGAGTTCGTTGAAGGGATTAGCGACCCGAACGATCCGAAATGGGTAAAGGGGATCCAGACTCGCGACTCTGTGTACCAGAACCAGCCAGAAACGGAACAAAACACGCCAGAAACTGTAAAAACCAGCCCGGATGTGAAACAACCTGAACCAGTAGTGCAACAGAAACCGGAAATAGTCTGCAATGCCTGCGGTCAGACTGGCGGGGATAACTGCCCTGACTGTGGTGCGGTGATGGGCGACGCAACATACCAGGAAACATTCGATGAAGAGAATCAGGTTGAAGCTAAGGAAAATGATCCGGAGGAAATGGAAGGCGCTGAACATCCGCACAAGGAGAACGCTGGCAACCATCCGCATCACGATTGCAGTGATGAAACTGGTGAAGCGTCAGCTCATGTAGCAACTGAAATCATGTGGCCGTCATATTTCGAGCCTGGCCGCTATGAAAACCTCCCGAACGAGGTTTATCACTCCGCCAACGGAATAAGCAGCACAATGCTGAAGGATGCCCGCATCAGTCTGATGTATTACCACGGGCGGCACATTGCCGGAACTATTCCGAACGAGGAAAGTGATGCATTGCTGCGTGGGCGGATCATTCACAGCTATGTTCTGGAAACGGATAAATTCGCTGATGAATATGCCATTCCGGTACCGGTTCCTGAATATGTGGTTACTACTTCTAACGAACTGATCACCATCATTAAAAAACACAATGCCAGTCTGCCATCACTGATGACACCAGAGCAGATGAAAGAGTGGATCGAAAGCTACAACAGCACTCTTATACAGCCACTGTCAGTAAGCGCTGGGGCCGAAGAAACAGGCATCCTTTACGGTTCGCTTCCGGAGGAATTTCGGCGTATTCCTGAGGGGGAAAAACACACAGCATCAGCAATGAAAGCCTGTATTAAAGAATACAACGCAAGCCTCCCTCCTCTGCTGAAAACCAGTGGAACACGGGAGCAGCTTCTGGAGCAAATTGAAACTGTAGATCCAGAACTGGCAAAAAAAGAACGTGCTAAATCGTTGCCTTACAACATCAGTGGCACAAAAGAGCAATTAACCGAAATCGCCCGGAAAATTCGCCCGAAACTGGTAACACTGGAGGACTGGCAAAAACGCCAGCAAGAAGAAAATGCAGGAAAAACGTTTATCAGTCCAGATATGTATGAACAGGCAAAAAATATTCACGCGGCACTGCAAAACAATACTGACGCGGCAAGACTACTCAACCACCCGGATCGCAAATCTGAAATCAGCTATTTCGGGTTTGATGAAGAAACCGGGCTGGAAATCAGGGTCCGTCCTGATATCGAAATCCGGCTGCAATACGAAAGCATTTGCGCCGACGTGAAGTCAGTCAGCCTCGGTTATGTGCGACAGGAACGACTGAAAGATCGCCTGCACCGTGAAATTATTGAGCGTGATTATCACCTCAGCGCCGCAATGTATTGTGATGTGGCAAACCTGGACAAATTTTTCTGGATCTTCGTCAACAAAGATGTTGGCTATCACTGGGTGGCAGTCGTGGAAGCCTCGCAGGAACTCCTGGAACTTGGTCGACAGGAATATCGCCGGACGCTACGCCAGATAAACGAAGCCCTAGAGACAAACAACTGGCCAGCACCGATTACCGAAAGTTATACCGACGAATTAAACGACTTTGATCTTCGTCGTCTTGAAGCACTGCATCTGGCTTAATGGAGAACCTGACCATGCAAAATACCAATATCATCACGACAGAGCAGACACCAAATACCATTTCTGCCAGTAACACTATTTTTAACGTTCAGGCGTTGACGCAACTTCAGGAAGTAGCCGGGTTGATGTCACAGGCCACCGTCACAGTTCCCGATCACCTTCGAGGAAAACCTGCCGACTGCATGGCAATCATCATGCAAGCCATGCAATGGGGCATGAACCCCTACGCTGTGGCTCAGAAAACACACCTGGTAAACGGAGTTCTGGGTTATGAAGCACAACTTGTTAACGCTGTGATCTCTAGCTCAAGTGCAATTGTAGGCCGCTTCCATTACAAGTACGAGGGAGACTGGGAGAAATGCTCTCGCACCCGAGTGGAGACCGTTAAGAAAACGGCCAAAGGAGGCGGAATCTATGAGAAAAAAGAAACGATCCCATGTTGGACCAGTGAAGATGAGTATGGTCTATCAGTTCGAGTTGGTGCAGTTCTTCGCGGTGAAAGTGAGATTACCTGGGGAGAACCGGTGTTTCTTTCCAGCGTGATTACGCGTAATTCTCCTTTATGGACCTCAAACCCGAAACAACAGCTCGCCTATCTGGCGTTGAAATACTGGGCTCGCCTTTATTGTCCTGACGTCATCCTGGGCGTGTATACCCCGGACGAACTGGAAGAGCCACAGGAAAAAATCATCAATCCTGTGCCGGTACAGAATTATAGAGAGGTAAGCGAGCAGCGAACAGAAACCATCGAACAGCGTATTGACGAAGCGTGGATTGATGAATTCCGGCAGCGTGTCGAAAGCGCGGCCACGACTGAGGAAACCACTGCATTACGCCAAGAGATAGAGGATCAGAAAAACCAGATCGGCGAATTCTTTGCCGAGCTTAAAGGAAAAGTGGTTCGGCGTCATCACCGTCTCAATGCTATTGCCAGTATCGAGAAGATGATAAATGACCTGCCTTCATCAGGTGATCCAGAAGCAGAACAAAAATTTACTGCTCTGGAAAATACGCTGAATGCTGCTCGACCACATCTGGGTGAATTATATGAGGCGTATAAAACGACACTGACAGATATGAAACCAAAATATATCGACTCCTAATATTGACTTTGGCGGTGTAGCCTCACCGCCATCACAAAATTTTATCATATGAGAGAAAAGACAATGCGGTATGAAAAAGTCAAACCATGTCCGTTTTGTGGTTGTCCATCAGTAACGGTTAAAGCTATTTCAGGATATTACCGAGCGAAGTGTAACGGATGCGAATCCCGAACCGGTTATGGTGGAAGTGAAAAAGAAGCACTCGAAAGATGGAATAAACGAACCACTGGAAATGATAATGGAGGTGTTCATGTATAAAATTACCGCCACTATTGAAAAGGAAGGTGGCACTCCTACTAACTGGACAAGATATTCAAAATCTAAACTAACGAAATCAGAATGCGAAAAAATGCTCTCAGGTAAAAAAGAAGCAGGCGTTTCCAGAGAGCAGAAAGTAAAACTGATAAATTTTAATTGCGAGAAACTTCTGTCCTCGTGAGTTGCATTGTATTCAAATTAAAACTTCATAGCTGATTATTAATAATCAACGTCGGGCGTCAATTTCAGTCTAATATTGTCGCCCGCCAGAGGTGATGCGATGGCACAAGTGATTTTTAATGAAGAGTGGATGGTTGAATACGGTCTGATGCTTCGTACTGGTCTGGGGGCCAGACAAATTGAAGCATACCGTCAGAATTGCTGGGTGGAAGGCTTTCACTTCAAACGAGTATCTCCTTTAGGTAAGCCAGACAGCAAGCGAGGGATTATCTGGTACAACTATCCAAAGATAAATCAGTTTATCAAAGACTCATGATATGTCTAAATTACCAACAGGTGTCGAGATTCGAGGTAAATACATTCGCATCTGGTTCATGTTTCGAGGAAAACGATGTCGGGAAACATTGAAAGGCTGGGAGGTTACTAACAGTAACATTAAAAAGGCCGGGAATTTAAGAGCGTTGATAGTTCATGAAATCAACTCCGGTGAATTTGAGTATTTAAGACGTTTTCCCCAGTCCAGCACTGGGGCAAAAATGGTGACAACGAGGGTCATAAAAACGTTCGGGGAGCTTTGTGATATCTGGACAAAAATTAAAGAGACAGAGTTAACAACAAACACAATGAAGAAAACGAAATCACAATTAAAAACACTCAGAATAATAATTTGTGAGAGTACCCCGATATCACATATTCGTTATAGCGATATCTTAAACTACCGAAATGAACTGCTGCATGGAGAAACGCTTTACCTGGATAATCCAAGATCCAACAAAAAAGGAAGAACCGTGCGCACAGTTGATAACTATATCGCCCTGCTCTGTTCGTTGTTACGTTTTGCGTATCAGTCGGGATTTATATCAACCAAACCATTTGAAGGAGTAAAAAAATTACAGCGAAACAAAATAAAGCCTGACCCGTTATCTAAAACAGAATTCAATGCATTAATGGAAAGTGAAAAAGGACAGAGCCAAAACTTGTGGAAATTTGCCGTTTACTCCGGGCTTCGTCACGGGGAACTGGCAGCTCTGGCGTGGGAGGATGTGGATTTCGAGAAAGGAATTGTGAATGTCAGAAGAAACCTGACGATACTTGATATGTTCGGTCCCCCAAAAACAAATGCCGGGATCCGGACGGTAACATTACTGCAGCCGGCTCTTGAAGCACTGAAGGAGCAATACAAACTGACCGGGCATCATCGCAAAATCGAAATCACTTTTTATCATCGGGAGTACGGCAGAACCGAAAAGCAAAAACTGCATTTTGTTTTCATGCCCAGGGTGTGTAACGGAAAACAGAAACCTTATTACTCGGTAAGCAGTTTGGGTGCGAGATGGAATGCAGCAGTAAAACGTGCTGGTATTCGCCGCCGTAATCCGTACCATACGCGACATACTTTTGCCTGCTGGCTGTTGACGGCAGGAGCGAACCCGGCATTTATAGCCAGCCAGATGGGGCATGAAACTGCGCAAATGGTGTATGAAATTTACGGTATGTGGATTGATGACATGAACGACGAACAGGTAGCTATGTTGAATGCGCGGTTATCGTAGTTGCAAAGTTTGCCCCCAATTTGCCCCATTTAGTACCAGAGAACTGAAATAATGCAAGAAAATCAAAAGAATACGAAGAAAGAACAATACAACCTGAACAAATTACAAAAACGTCTGCGTCGTAACGTGGGCGAAGCCATTGCTGACTTCAATATGATTGAAGAAGGCGATCGCATCATGGTTTGCCTCTCCGGGGGTAAAGACAGCTATACCATGCTGGAGATTCTGCGCAATTTGCAGCAAAGCGCTCCAATCAATTTTTCGCTGGTGGCTGTTAACCTCGATCAAAAGCAACCGGGCTTCCCGGAACACGTTCTGCCCGAGTATCTTGAAAAGCTGGGCATTGAGTACAAGATTGTGGAAGAGAACACTTACGGTATCGTGAAAGAGAAGATTCCGGAGGGCAAAACCACTTGCTCACTGTGTTCTCGTCTTCGTCGCGGAATTCTTTACCGTACCGCAACGGAACTGGGAGCGACGAAGATCGCGCTGGGTCACCATCGTGACGATATCCTGCAAACGCTGTTCTTAAATATGTTCTATGGCGGCAAGATGAAAGGTATGCCACCGAAACTGATGAGCGATGATGGCAAACATATTGTGATTCGTCCGCTGGCCTACTGTCGCGAGAAAGATATTCAACGCTTTGCCGATGCAAAAGCGTTCCCGATTATTCCGTGCAACCTGTGCGGTTCACAGCCTAACCTGCAACGTCAGGTGATTGCTGACATGTTGCGTGACTGGGATAAACGTTATCCGGGGCGTATCGAGACGATGTTCAGCGCGATGCAGAATGTGGTGCCGTCGCATCTGTGCGATACCAACCTGTTCGATTTCAAAGGCATTACCCACGGTTCTGAAGTGGTTAACGGGGGTGATCTGGCGTTTGATCGCGAAGAGATCCCTCTACAACCGGCGGGTTGGCAGCCTGAAGAAGATGAAAATCAGTTGGATGAGTTACGACTGAATGTGGTTGAAGTGAAATAACCCGGATAGCGCCCGATGCGCAAGCTTATCGGGCTACTCTTATGGAGGCCGGATAAGACGCGGCCAGCGTCGCATCCGGCAATCCCGAAGAAGATGTTTACTCTTGCACCCTGCGATTCAACATTTCATTATTTTAATAACCGCACCCGGCACGTTTTTCCTTTAATCTTCCCGCCCTGTAACTGTTTCCATGCTTTATGAGCAACAGCCTGACGCACCGCAACATAGACATGCGCCGGATGCACGGCGATTTTGCCAATATCTGCGCCATCAAGCCCGATATCTCCTGTCAGCGCACCTAATACATCACCCGGGCGCATTTTGGCTTTTTTCCCGCCATCGATACACAACGTTGCCATTTCTGCTTCCAGCGGCACAATGGAACTATTAACTGGCGGCGTTTGCCAGTTAAGTTTTATCTGCAACATGTCAGAAATGATATTGGCCCGCTGTGCTTCTTCCGGGGCACAGAAACTGATCGCCAGACCGCTATTTCCTGCACGCGCTGTACGACCGATGCGATGTACATGAACTTCAGGATCCCACGCCAGTTCAAAGTTCACTACCAGCTCAAGCGATTTAATATCAAGACCACGCGCAGCAACATCCGTCGCGACCAGCACACGAGCGCTACCGTTAGCAAAACGTACCAGGGTCTGATCGCGGTCACGTTGCTCCAGATCGCCATGTAACGACAATGCACTTTGCCCTATGTCATTCAGCGCGTCGCAGACAGCCTGACAATCTTTTTTGGTATTGCAAAACACCACGCAAGAGGATGGCTGATGCAAACTTAATAACCGTTGCAACAGCGGAATTTTGCCTTTGCTGGATGTCTCATAAAATTGTTGTTCAATGGGAGGCAGAGCATCTGTTGAGTCAATTTCAATCGCCAATGGATCGCGTTGAACTCGTCCGCTGATTGCGGTGATGGCTTCCGGCCAGGTTGCCGAAAACAGAAGCGTCTGTCGAGATGCTGGCGCAAAACGGATAACATCATCAATGGCATCGCTAAATCCCATATCCAGCATGCGATCGGCTTCATCCATCACCAGCATATTCAACGCATCCAGTGATACCGTGCCTTTTTGCAGATGGTCCAGCAAACGACCTGGGGTTGCCACGATAATATGCGGCGCATGTTGCAACGAATCACGCTGCATACCGAACGGTTGACCACCGCACAAAGTCAAAATTTTGGTATTTGGCAGAAAACGCGCCAGCCGACGCAATTCACCTGCCACCTGATCCGCCAGTTCACGCGTAGGACACAGCACTAAAGCCTGGGTCTGAAATAGCGACGCATCAATTTTCTGTAGCAGCCCGAGGCCAAAAGCCGCCGTTTTGCCGCTGCCGGTTTTCGCCTGCACGCGAACATCTTTTCCGGCAAGGATCGCCGGAAGCGCGGCGGCCTGCACCGGCGTCATAGTTAAATAACCCAACTCATTAAGGTTCGTGAGTTGGGCGGGAGGCAAAACATTCAGGGTAGAAAAAGCGGTCACAATCTGTTCTCGTGGTCATCGACGCAAAAATTAGCAAGCGCGTATCCTCGCAGATCTACGCTCACGATGCGACAATTTAATCGGTTCTTCATCGGGTGGTGGGTCAGGCATGGGTTGCGGGCGAGGGATTGGATCGGGCACTGGAACAGGATCGCCAGGAATCGGTTCAGGGACAGGAATTTGCAAATAAATGAGTGTCGTCATATTTCCCTCCGGTCATTGGGTGGACTCTTAAAGGGTAGACGCTGATATATAACAGGCAAAAAAAAGCCGACTCATCAAAGTCGGCGTCGTACGAATCAATTGTGCTATGCAGTAATTCAAAAAAGGAAGTAAGACAATATGGAGCGCAACGCCCATCGCTTGACGTTGCATTCACCTGCGAGAGAGATATTGCCCTGAATGGGTAGAGAGTTTATTGACTTCGCTCAAACTTTGCGGCGTTTTTGTATACAGATAGTAGGGAAAATTGCTGTTGTTACAACCATTTACTACGATGCAACCATAAAGCAACACCACCAATAAGAACGACTAACAGAATACAAAAAATTGAAAATCCGAATTGCCACCCGCCACCTGGGATCCCACCAAGGTTGACGCCAAATAACCCTGTCAGAAACGTACTGGGTAAAAAGACCATTGCCATCAACGACATTGTATAGGTACGACGCGCTAAATTTTCCTGCATCACCTGAGCGATTTCATCAGCCATCACGCCAGTCCGTGCTATACAGGCGTCGATTTCGTCAAGCCCGCGCCCAAGGCGATCGGCAATATCCTGCATACGACGGCGTTGGTCATCGCTCATCCACGGCAAACGTTCACTGGCAAGACGAGCATAAACATCACGTTGCGGTGCCATATAGCGACGCATCACAATTAATTGTTTGCGCAACAGAGCCAGGAATCCACGCGGTGGAATTTGTTGATCGAGGAGATTATCTTCAAGGTCGATAATTTTATCGTGCAGCTGCTCAATAAATTCACTGGAATGATCGGTCAACGCATCGCACACATCCACCAGCCATCCCCCGCAATCGGTCGGACCAGTGCCTTCTTCCAGATCGCTTACCACATCGTCCAGGGCCAGCACTTTGCGTTGTCGGGTCGAAACAATTAACCGCCCGTCCATATATACACGCATGGCGACCAGTTGGTCGGGGCGTTCATCGGTGCTGCCGTTTATACAGCGCAATGTAATCAGCGTACCTTCACCGAGACGGCTGACTCGGGGCCGTGTGCTCTCGCCCGCCAGCGCATCACGTACGTTATTGGGAAGCAGCGGTGTTGTCGCCAGCCATTGGGCGCTATCATGGTGTACATAATTAAGGTGGAGCCAGCAGGGATGCGCTTCATCAATCACATCTGTATTTTCCAGCGGTTTAACGCCGCCTCTACCATCCAGCATCCAGGCAAATACTGCATCCGGGACATTAACGTCCGATCCCTTAATCGCTTCCACAGTGCCTCCATCATCAACGCATTATTTTGTAGTCTAGCCTTCTGGCCCTGTTACGCAACATCTCATCACCCCATTACCCTGAAATGATTAATAAAATTCTGTCTAAATTGAATACAAAAAGCAAAATGCTTTTCCATATACAAACCGTGTGAAGTGTTAAATAGCGTCTATCATTATCAGAATTATCTGATCATATGACGTGGCTTTTTTGCGATCGGATAGCAACAAAAATTGATAAAAATAACGGGATCTCAATGATTACGCACAACTTCAATACCCTGGACTTACTCACCAGTCCTGTCTGGATCGTTTCGCCCTTTGAGGAACAGTTAATTTATGCCAACAGCGCGGCGCGACTGTTGATGCAAGACCTCACGTTTAGTCAGCTACGAACCGGTCCCTATTCCGTCTCCTCACAAAAAGAACTACCGAAATACCTCTCCGATCTGCAAAACCAACACGATATTATCGAAATCCTCACCGTTCAACGTAAAGAAGAGGAAACAGCATTAAGCTGTCGGCTTGTTTTGCGAGAGCTGACAGAAGCAGAACCGGTGATTATTTTCGAAGGCATCGAAGCGCCGGCAACGCTGGGTTTAAAAGCCAGTCGCTCGGCAAATTATCAGCGCAAAAAACAAGGTTTTTATGCGCGCTTTTTTCTGACTAACTCTGCACCAATGTTGTTGATTGACCCCTCACGAGATGGCCAAATCGTCGATGCTAACCTCGCCGCGCTCAATTTCTATGGTTATAACCATGAAACGATGTGCCAGAAACATACCTGGGAAATTAATATGCTCGGGCGTCGCGTCATGCCTATCATGCATGAAATCTCGCATTTACCCGGTGGTCATAAGCCTTTGAATTTTGTTCATAAACTGGCGGATGGTTCGACTCGTCATGTGCAGACCTATGCTGGGCCGATTGAAATTTATGGCGACAAGCTCATGTTATGTATTGTGCATGATATTACTGAGCAAAAACGGCTGGAGGAGCAGTTGGAACATGCTGCCCACCATGACGCGATGACCGGATTACTGAATCGGCGCCAGTTTTATCACATTACCGAGCCAGGCCAAATGCAGCACCTCGCCATCGCTCAGGATTACAGCTTATTGCTCATCGACACCGATCGTTTTAAACACATTAACGATCTCTATGGGCATTCTAAAGGTGATGAGGTGTTATGCGCCCTCGCCCGCACTCTCGAAAGTTGCGCTCGCAAAGGCGATTTGGTGTTTCGTTGGGGAGGCGAAGAGTTTGTCTTATTGCTACCAAGAACCCCACTGGATACCGCGCTTTCGCTGGCTGAAACTATCCGCGTAAGCGTGACAAAAGTGAGTATTTCGGGCTTACCACGCTTTACCGTCAGCATTGGTGTGGCGCATCACGAAGGAAATGAAAGCATCGATGAACTGTTTAAACGCGTTGATGATGCTTTGTATCGGGCGAAAAATGATGGACGCAACCGCGTGCTGGCGGCATAAGCCGCGGATGCGTCTCGAGATCAACGACTGCGCTTAGCGTGGCGCTCCCAGTTTTCTTGCTTTGCCTGCGCCGTTTTACGTAGTGCGACGTAACACGCCCCGCTGCCGCCATGATGCGGTAGCGCGGTACAATATGCCTGGACATCATCAAATTCGGTCAACCAGCGCGCCACATAGCTGCGGACAATATTGGCATGCGATTTATCTTCCCGCCCTTTACCATGAATAATCAGCACATTACGCAAACCATCCGCCAGGGCTTGTTGAATGAAACTGAACACCATTTTGCGGCACTCTTCCACCGGCTGGCGCAAAAGATTCAGGCTCGCCTGTTGCGGATATTTACCACTGCGCAGCTTATCCAGCACCCCATGTTGCAACCCTTCCCGCCGAAACTCCAGCAGCTGGCTTAGCGGGATGATGTCGAGAAATCCGGTGGTGAGGAAATTATCAAGTTGCAGCGTGTCGATACGCTGCGGCGCACGTTGGTTACGCGTTGGATGCCAGTGGACATCTATAGCACGTTTCAGCGGCTGGACATCTTCCATGGCGTCAAGAAACAGCGATTTGTCGTCAAGGTTCATGTTACATCCTCCCGCAATTAAGAGCGCGATATGATAACCAGACCGGGTCGGTCCAACAACGTATTACCCAAAATTCCAGTAATAAGTTCCAAATATTGCCGATATTTTAAGCAAAATGCTTATGCATGATTATTCATTCACGATATTAATAATGTAACTTATATTTTCGTGAAATCTGTCACTGAAGAAAATTGGCAACTAAAGGTTAAAACCGTTATAACACAGTCACCGGCGCAGAGGAGACCATGCCGGATTTAAGACGCGGATGCACTGCTGTGTGTACTGTAGAGTCTGGCGGATGTCGACAGACTCTATTTTTTTATGCAGTTTTAACTTTGCAGATAGCCGCATTCTCGCCGAAATTGCGTGATTAATGACGCGGTCAGTGGTGTCTGGCGACTATCACGCCGCTGAATCAAATAATAGGCCGCTTTCGGTAAAATTTCGCTAACCGGCAACATCACCAGCCCCTGTCCGTGCAAGGGATCGCAGCCCATTTCTTCAGGTAGTATGCTGAGAAAATCGCTTTTTGCCACCAGACTGATACAGGCTGAAAACGTCTCGCAGACTACGCCGACCTGTGGCGTTTGCGCCTGATCGTCAAGCAATTCACTCAACTGTTTGTAGTAGCTGCCGTGTGGCGTCGGCATTGTCCAGCTGTAGTCCAGTAACTGTTTGATCGAACGGGCACCAATGGCGGGATGTCCCGGGCGGCAAAAGATCGCGAATTGCTTTTCCAGTAATTTCTCAAAAGTAAATTCGTGGTCGTAGGGTCCCTGATAATAGGTATTGATGGTGAAATCCAGTTCTCCCTGTCGCAATTCATTAATCATCGACACCAGTTGCCCTTCCATAATGCGTACTTTTACCTGCGGATGCTGCTGATGAAAACGAGATATGACAGCTGGCATCAGACTGCGGGAAATACTGGCCCCCATGCCGATATTAATTTGCCCTGCCAGTTGCCCTTGTCGTTGGCGAATATCCTCTTGCGCTGCGCGCAGCTCTTCAAGAATAAGACTGGCGTGCTGATAAAAACTTTCACCGGCATCAGTTAACGTCACGCCTTTACTACGGCGAAAAAAGAGTTGCGCCGCTAACCCTTCTTCCAGCTCCTGAATAGATTTACTCAGTGCCGGTTGCGACATATTCAACATGCGGCTCGCTCCGCGAATGCTGCCCTGACGAGCCACTTCAACAAAAGCCCGAATTTGATGAATTTTTACCTGAAAAGCCATGACGCCACCGATAACCGTTATTTATCAGACCAAAGAAACTGGCATCTACTTTAATGCAGATGATTGTGTCAGGGTAATTTATGAACGGTTAAAACTGTGAAAAATCAGTTAGTGATAAGTAAAAACTATCGCTACGTGAACCGGGTCACACTTTTTACTGATGACGGGAAAGGTTATGGAGTCTTTGAA
Organism: Escherichia sp. KS167_9B; assembly: GCF_030295215.1. Taxonomy (NCBI): domain Bacteria; kingdom Pseudomonadati; phylum Pseudomonadota; class Gammaproteobacteria; order Enterobacterales; family Enterobacteriaceae; genus Escherichia; species Escherichia sp. KS167_9B. The sequence continues at coordinate 1,724,680 of NZ_AP025754.1, read as the reverse complement.
TCAATTTATTAATTCGCTTGCCCCAAAATTATCGCACTGGCGACGTGATTTTCACCACTATGCAGAGTCTGGCTGGGTGGAATTCCGCACTGCTACCCTTGTTGCGGAAGAATTGCACCAGCTCGGTTATTCACTGGCGCTGGGCCGCGAAGTCGTTAATGAAAGTAGCCGGATGGGATTACCTGATGAATTCACTCTACAACGCGAATTCGAGCGCGCTCGTCAACAGGGGGCGCTAGAACAATGGATTGCGGCTTTTGAAGGCGGTTTCACTGGCATCGTCGCTACCCTGGATACCGGTCGCCCCGGTCCAGTGATGGCTTTCCGTGTCGATATGGACGCGCTGGATCTCAGTGAAGAACGGGATGTCAGCCATCGCCCCTATCGCGACGGTTTTGCGTCATGTAACGCCGGAATGATGCATGCCTGTGGTCATGATGGACATACCGCCATTGGGCTTGGGCTGGCGCATACCTTTAAACAGTTCGAGTCCGGACTACATGGCATCATCAAACTGATTTTTCAACCTGCAGAAGAAGGTACGCGTGGCGCGCGGGCGATGGTCGATGCAGGAGTAGTGGATGATGTTGATTATTTTACTGCTGTGCACATTGGCACTGGTGTACCTGCGGGCACAGTAGTGTGCGGCAGTGATAATTTTATGGCAACCACCAAATTTGACGCGCACTTCACCGGGACCGCCGCTCACGCAGGCGCAAAACCAGAAGACGGTCACAATGCCTTACTGGCGGCAGCACAAGCAACTCTTGCGCTGCATGGAATCGCCCCGCACAGCGAAGGGGCTTCCAGAGTAAACGTGGGCGTTATGCAGGCAGGAAGCGGTCGTAATGTGGTTCCTGCCTCGGCGTTGCTGAAAGTGGAAACACGCGGGGCCAGCGATGTCATTAATCAATATGTTTTTGACCGTGCACAACAAGCGATTCAGGGCGCAGCAGCCATGTATGGTGTCGGCGTTGAAACTCGGCTGATGGGTGCAGCTACCGCCAGTTCTCCTTCGCCGCAATGGGTCGCATGGTTACAAAGCCAGGCGGCTCAGGTCGCGGGGGTCAATCAGGCCATTGAACGTGTTGAGGCGCCTGCGGGTTCCGAAGATGCCACATTAATGATGGCCCGCGTGCAGCGACATCAAGGGCAAGCCTCCTATATGGTGTTTGGCACACAGCTGGCGGCAGGTCATCACAACGAAAAATTCGATTTTGACGAGCAGGTTCTCGCTATTGCCGTCGAAACGCTGGCGCGCACCGCGCTTAATTTTCCCTGGACGCGAGGTATCTGATGCAGGAAATCTATCGTTTTATCGACGATGCGATTGAAGCCGATCGCCAACGTTATACCGATATTGCTGATCAAATCTGGGATCATCCAGAAACACGTTTTGAAGAGTTCTGGTCAGCGGAACATCTGGCTTCGGCGCTGGAATCTGCAGGCTTCACCGTGACTCGCAACGTAGGCAATATCCCAAATGCCTTTATTGCTTCGTTTGGTCAAGACAAACCGGTTATCGCCTTGCTGGGGGAATATGACGCCCTGGCAGGTTTAAGTCAGCAAGCAGGTTGCGCGCAGCCTACATCCACGACGCCCGGTGAAAATGGTCACGGTTGCGGACACAATTTGCTGGGAACCGCCGCTTTTGCCGCAGCAATAGCCGTCAAGAAATGGCTGGAACAATATGGGCAAGGCGGCACGGTGCGCTTTTATGGTTGTCCTGGCGAAGAAGGCGGCTCGGGAAAAACGTTCATGGTCCGCGAGGGGTTATTTGATGATGTGGATGCGGCACTCACCTGGCACCCGGAAGCCTTTGCCGGTATGTTCAATACCCGCACGCTGGCAAATATTCAAGCATCATGGCGCTTTAAAGGGATCGCAGCACATGCTGCAAATTCCCCTCATTTGGGACGCAGCGCCCTTGATGCCGTAACGTTGATGACCACTGGCACCAACTTCCTCAACGAACATATTATTGAAAAAGCGCGCGTACACTATGCCATCACAGAGAGCGGCGGGATCTCGCCCAACGTGGTCCAGGCGCAGGCAGAAGTGCTTTATCTTATCCGCGCCCCCGAAATGACCGACGTGCAGCATATTTATGATCGGGTAGCCAAAATCGCCGAAGGTGCGGCATTGATGACCGAAACCACGGTTGAATGCCGCTTCGACAAAGCCTGTTCCAGTTATCTCCCGAATCGCACCTTAGAAAAGGTCATGTACCAGGCTCTGTCCCATTTTGGAACCCCTGAATGGAAATCCGAAGAACTGGCTTTTGCGAAACAAATTCAGGCTACGCTCACCCCCAACGATCGGCAAAACAGTCTGAATAATATTGCCGCAACCGGTGGAGAAAACGGCAAGGCTTTTGCAATACGTCATCGTGAAACGGTACTGGCGAATGAAGTCGCTCCATATGCCGCCACCGATAACGTGCTTGCGGCATCGACTGATGTCGGCGACGTCAGTTGGAAACTGCCTGTTGCCCAGTGTTTCAGCCCCTGTTTCGCCGTCGGTACACCGCTACATACGTGGCAACTGGTTAGCCAGGGGCGAACGTCTATTGCTCATAAAGGAATGCTGCTGGCGGCGAAAACTATGGCAGCAACCACACTCAATCTCTTCAATGTTTCAGGGCTATTGCAAGAATGCCAACAAGAGCATCAGCAAGTTACGGACACGCAACCGTATCACTGCCCTATTCCGAAAAACGTGACACCGTCACCTTTAAAATAACAACAACAACGCAAACACAACAATCGAGGAATGCCCATGAGTATGTCATCCATACCGTCATCCTCCCAATCCGGGAAGCTCTATGGCTGGGTCGAAAGAATTGGTAACAAGGTTCCCCATCCTTTTTTGCTCTTTATCTATTTGATTATCGTACTCATGGTGACGACGGCAATTTTGTCGGCCTTTGGCGTCAGTGCGAAAAACCCGACCGATGGTACGCCAGTGGTCGTGAAAAACCTGCTCAGTGTGGAAGGATTACACTGGTTTTTACCCAATGTGATTAAAAACTTTAGCGGTTTTGCCCCACTAGGCGCGATCCTGGCGCTGGTTTTAGGTGCTGGTCTGGCGGAGCGCGTCGGCTTACTGCCAGCGTTGATGGTTAAAATGGCATCGCATGTGAATGCTCGCTACGCCAGTTATATGGTGCTGTTTATTGCTTTTTTCAGCCACATTTCTTCCGATGCGGCGTTAGTGATCATGCCACCGATGGGTGCGCTAATTTTTCTGGCGGTGGGCAGGCATCCAGTTGCAGGTTTACTGGCCGCCATTGCAGGCGTAGGTTGCGGCTTTACGGCTAATTTACTGATTGTCACAACCGACGTGTTGCTGTCGGGGATCAGCACGGAAGCTGCGGCTGCATTCAATCCGCAAATGCACGTCAGTGTAATTGATAACTGGTATTTTATGGCCAGCTCCGTAGTCGTACTGACGGTTGTTGGCGGCCTGATAACCGACAAAATCATTGAGCCACGGTTAGGTCAATGGCAGGGAAACAGCGATGAGAAACTGCAAACCTTGACCGAAAGTCAGCGTTTTGGTTTACGCATAGCAGGTGTCGTATCGCTACTTTTTATTGCTGCGATTGCGCTGATGGTAATCCCGGTAAACGGTATATTGCGCGATCCGATTAATCACACCGTGATGCCATCCCCCTTTATTAAAGGTATCGTGCCACTGATCATTCTTTTTTTCTTTGTGGTCTCGCTGGCTTATGGCATCGCTACCCGCACAATTCGACGTCAGGCGGATTTACCGCATTTAATGATTGAACCGATGAAAGAGATGGCGGGATTTATCGTGATGGTTTTTCCCCTGGCCCAGTTTGTCGCCATGTTTAACTGGAGCAACATGGGGAAATTCATCGCTGTGGGGCTGACCGATATACTCGAAAGTTCAGGGCTTAGCGGCATCCCGGCGTTTGTCGGTCTGGCGTTGCTTTCCTCTTTCTTATGCATGTTTATCGCTAGCGGTTCCGCAATCTGGTCGATTCTGGCCCCCATTTTCGTACCAATGTTTATGCTACTTGGCTTTCACCCGGCATTTGCGCAAATCCTCTTTCGTATTGCCGACTCATCCGTATTGCCTTTAGCGCCGGTATCTCCTTTTGTTCCACTGTTTCTTGGATTCCTGCAACGCTACAAACCAGACGCGAAACTGGGTACTTACTATTCGTTAGTTTTGCCCTATCCACTTATCTTTTTGGTGGTATGGCTGCTGATGTTGCTGGCGTGGTATCTTGTTGGTCTGCCGATAGGTCCGGGGATTTACCCTCGTTTGTCTTAAGAGAGAACGGATGCTGAGATTACTTGAAGAAAAAATTGCCACGCCACTGGGTCCACTGTGGGTGATTTGCGATGAGCAATTTCGCCTGCGGGCGGTTGAATGGGAAGAGTACAGCGAACGCATGGTGCAACTGCTGGACATCCATTACCGCAAAGAAGGCTATGAACGCATTTCTGCCACCAACCCAGGTGGTTTAAGCGACAAGCTTCGTGAATATTTTGCCGGTAATCTTAGCATTATTGATACGCTTCCCACTGCCACGGGGGGGACGCCATTTCAGCGCGAAGTCTGGAAAACATTACGCACAATCCCCTGCGGGCAGGTAATGCATTACGGCCAACTGGCTGAACAATTGGGCCGCCCCGGCGCGGCGCGTGCCGTAGGTGCGGCAAATGGATCGAATCCCATCAGCATTGTTGTGCCTTGTCATCGGGTCATTGGCAGAAACGGTACCATGACCGGATATGCAGGCGGAGTTCAGCGAAAAGAGTGGTTATTGCGCCACGAAGGTTATCTTTTGCTGTAAACATTAAACAATTTGTGCCAGCTTGTTCACACTTTTATGTAAAGTTACCCTTAACAACTTAAGGGTTTTCAAATAGATAGACATATATTTACATCTAATATCGGAATTCTCTGCTGTTAAGGTTTGCTTAGACTTACTTGCTCCCTAAAAAGATGTTAAAATTGACAAATATCAATTACGGCTTGAGCAGACCTATGATCCCGGAAAAGCGAATTATACGGCGCATTCAGTCTGGCGGTTGTGCTATCCATTGCCAGGATTGCAGCATCAGCCAGCTTTGCATCCCGTTCACACTCAACGAACATGAGCTTGATCAGCTTGATAATATCATTGAGCGAAAGAAGCCTATTCAGAAAGGCCAGACGCTGTTTAAGGCTGGTGATGAACTTAAATCGCTTTATGCCATCCGCTCCGGTACGATTAAAAGTTATACCATCACTGAGCAAGGCGACGAGCAAATCACTGGTTTCCATTTAGCAGGCGACCTGGTGGGATTTGATGCCATCGGCAGTGGTCATCACCCAAGCTTCGCGCAGGCGCTGGAAACCTCGATGGTATGTGAAATCCCGTTCGAAACGCTGGACGATTTGTCCGGTAAAATGCCGAATCTGCGTCAGCAGATGATGCGTCTGATGAGCGGTGAAATCAAAGGCGATCAGGATATGATCCTGCTGTTGTCGAAGAAAAATGCCGAGGAGCGTCTGGCTGCATTCATCTACAACCTGTCCCGTCGTTTTGCCCAACGCGGCTTCTCCCCTCGTGAATTCCGCCTGACGATGACTCGTGGCGATATCGGTAACTATCTGGGCCTGACGGTAGAAACCATCAGCCGTCTGCTGGGTCGCTTCCAGAAAAGCGGTATGCTGGCAGTCAAAGGTAAATACATCACCATCGAAAATAACGATGCGCTGGCCCAGCTTGCTGGTCATACGCGTAACGTTGCCTGATTTTTCCGCATAACTCACTATCCTTCTGTCATATCATTAAATTTTTCTGATTTATTGATCTGACAGAAGGTTCATCACTGTTTCATTCACCAGATATGGGTTAATCTTTTAATTACAAACTGCGTTGACAGTTGTTGTAAGGAGACCCTGTATGGCTATGTATCAGAACATGCTCGTTGTTATCGATCCTAACCAGGACGACCAACCAGCATTGCGGCGAGCTGTTTATTTACATCAACGGATTGGTGGCAAAATTAAAGCCTTTTTGCCGATCTATGACTTCTCATACGAAATGACCACCCTGCTCTCCCCGGACGAACGTACCGCTATGCGTCAGGGCGTCATCAGCCAGCGAACAGCCTGGATCCACGAGCAGGCAAAATATTATCTCAATGCTGGCGTTCCCATTGAAATTAAAGTGGTCTGGCATAACCGTCCATTCGAAGCCATCATTCAGGAAGTGATCAGCGGCGGACACGATTTGGTGCTAAAAATGGCGCACCAACATGACCGTCTGGAAGCGGTGATTTTTACGCCAACGGACTGGCATCTGTTACGCAAATGCCCAAGCCCGGTGTGGATGGTGAAAGACCAGCCGTGGCCGGAAGGGGGTAAGGCGCTGGTGGCGGTGAATCTCGCCAGTGAAGAGCCGTACCATAATGCGCTCAATGAAAAACTGGTTAAAGAGACGATCGAACTGGCGGAACAAGTTAATCATACCGAAGTTCATCTGGTTGGCGCTTATCCGGTAACGCCAATTAATATCGCGATTGAACTGCCGGAATTTGATCCGAGCGTTTATAACGATGCCATTCGTGGGCAACATTTGCTGGCTATGAAAGCCCTGCGGCAGAAATTCGGCATTAATGAAAACATGACACACGTTGAAAAAGGTCTACCAGAAGAGGTGATTCCTGATTTGGCGGAGCACTTACAGGCGGGGATTGTGGTTCTGGGAACGGTCGGACGCACCGGTATTTCAGCAGCATTCCTCGGCAACACGGCGGAACAGGTGATTGATCATCTTCGCTGCGACCTGCTGGTCATTAAACCTGACCAGTATCAGACACCCGTTGAACTGGATGACGAAGAAGACGATTAACGACTCTTCAATAACTGACAAGGCCCGAGTTATCGGGCCTATTTTTTACTTACTGCTCTTCGCCGCCAAGGAAATAAATGCCCAACGGGATTGCCAGCAACACAGTAAAGACCAGGCTATAAACAAAAATCATTGATGACTGAATCACATACATTGATGTCGTCCACTCAGACAGCGGAATATTGTACTGTTCTATCACGCCGCCGATGGTCGCGCGAGTCACAACCGACGCCGCAATAATGAAAACCGCCAACAAACCAAAGAGAAATTTCTTCCCTTTCGCTGACTTCAGTTTCGCCATAATCATGATGTAATCCTTGTGCAGACAAATTTTTTGTTACCTCTATGCAACAATACCATGACATTTCACTCTTGTCTGCTCTGAAAACCTCACCTCTTAGCCGGATTTACAATCAATGCATTGATTTGTTAGCTAATGTTGCTACTTACTTCCCTGACTATTGATGATCTGAATGAATTGTCGCGGTAAAATATCCCCGCCAGGGGTTTCCGGCATGACGACAATTATCTGGAGGAGCCTGATAAAACAATGATCGCTGAACTGTTTACAAATAATGCGCTTAATCTGGTCATTATTTTCGGTAGCTGCGCAGCATTGATTCTGATGAGCTTTTGGTTTCGCCGTGGAAATCGTAAAAGAAAAGGGTTTTTATTCCATGCGGTGCAATTTTTCATCTACACCATAATTATCAGTGCTGTTGGTAGCATCATTAATTATGTTATAGAAAACTATAAACTCAAATTTATCACCCCAGGCGTTATCGATTTTATCTGTACGTCCCTGATTGCGGTTATTCTGACGATTAAACTATTTCTGCTGATAAATCAGTTTGAAAAACAGCAGATTAAAAAAGGTCGCGATATCACCAGTGCGCGGATTATGTCGCGTATCATCAAAATCACCATTATTGTGGTACTTGTTTTGCTTTATGGCGAACATTTCGGCATGAGCCTTTCTGGCTTGTTGACCTTTGGTGGTATTGGTGGTCTGGCTGTCGGTATGGCCGGTAAAGATATTTTGAGTAACTTCTTTTCCGGGATTATGCTCTATTTCGACCGTCCTTTTAGTATTGGCGACTGGATCCGTTCACCGGACAGAAATATCGAAGGTACAGTAGCGGAAATTGGCTGGCGAATTACCAAAATTACGACCTTTGATAATCGTCCATTGTACGTACCGAACTCGCTGTTTTCGTCAATCAGCGTAGAAAACCCTGGACGAATGACCAACCGGCGCATTACCACGACCATTGGTTTACGTTATGAGGATGCGGCAAAAGTGGGCGTTATTGTCGAAGCCGTACGTGAGATGCTGAAAAATCACCTGGCCATCGACCAGCGACAAACCTTACTGGTTTATTTCAACCAGTTTGCTGACTCCTCATTGAATATTATGGTTTATTGCTTTACCAAAACCACGGTATGGGCTGAATGGCTTGCCGCCCAGCAGGATGTTTATTTGAAGATTATCGATATTGTACAGTCACACGGCGCGGATTTCGCGTTCCCAAGCCAGACGCTGTATATGGATAACATTACACCACCAGACCAGGGTCGTTAATTCAGACATCACTGGCGTTACCCACAAGGGTAACGCCAGTTCACATCAATGTTTCACAATATACATAGTCCGGCTATACGCCACATCTTCCGGGTTATTAATGGGATAACCTTTCAGCCACGGTTTGATTAATCGTCCATTGGTATATTGATAAATTGGTGCAATCGGTGCTTGCTCCATGAGGATTTTTTCTGCCGCGTTGTAATCGGCATTACGCGCTTTAACGGTATTTTCCGTCGATGCCTGGGCCAAAACTTTGTCGTAGGCCGGGTTGTTAAAGCGTGAAATGTTGCCTGAATGCGTTGACGTTAATAATGTCAGGAAGGTGGAGGGTTCATTATAATCCCCCACCCACGAGGCGCGGATAACATCAAAATTACCTGTATTACGACTATCGATATAGGTTTTCCATTCCTGATTTTGCAGTTTGACATCTACACCAAGGTTCTTTTTCCACATCGATGCCACAGCAATCGCAATTTTTTGATGGTTTTCTGAAGTATTATACAAAAGCGTCAGCTTCAGCGGTTTTTGCGGACCATAACCGGCTGCGCTCAACAAAGTTTTTGCCTGCGCATTCAGTTCTTCCTGACTCATTTGTTCAAACGGCGAAGGCTCCGGCGTGAATCCGGCAGTAACATCTGGCGTAAAATGCCACGCTGGTTTTTCGCCCGTCCCCAACACTTTTTCGGTCATCAGGCGGCGATCTATCGTCATACTTAATGCCAGGCGAACGCGCTGATCTGCCGTCGGCCCTTTTTGCGTGTTAAACGCATAATAATAGGTCCCGAGCTGCGGCGGCGTATAAACCTGCCCCGGAATATCCTTCAACAGCTTCTGATACATATTTTTCGGGAAGGATTCGGTGATATCAATATCCCCCGCGAGATAACGCTTAGTGGCAGCGGATTCCTGATTAATTGGCAGGAAGGTCACTTTTTGCAGTACCGTTTTGGCGTTATCCCAATAATGGGTATTCGGCACCACGACCAGTTTTTCATTGACTACGCGCTCTTTAAGAACATAAGCGCCATTGCCGATCAGATTTCCGGGTTTCGTCCACTCTTTACTGCTTTCTACGTTGGCTTTTTGCACCGGGAAGAAGGCAAAGTTAGCGGTTAAATTCACAAACCACGGCAATGGTTTATCAAGCTGGATTTTCAAAGTATGGGCATCAACTGCGGTGACGCCAAGCTGGTCAGGCGTGGCTTTACCATCAATAATCGCCTGTGCGTTGTTGATTCCCGCCAGCGCGGCAAACCATGCAAATGGCGAAAGTGTTTTCGGGTCCACCAGACGCTGCCAGCTGTAGACAAAATCTTGCGCCGTTACCGGTGTGCCATCCGCCCATTTTGCGTTATCGCGCAGGGTAAAAGTCCAGATACGGTTGTCATTACTTTTCCACTGAGTCGCAACGCCAGGGACAATCTCCCCTTTCTCGTTCTGATTCACCAGTCCTTCAAATAGATCGCGAATGACCTGAATCTCTGGCAGGCCCACGGCTTTAGCGGGATCCAGCGACGCAGGCTCATCTTTAATGTGGCGCACCAGCTCCTGCTTCTCTGCCAGTACTGTGCCGCTCGGAACTTCTGCAGCATACGAAAGAGAAATGCTGCTGACCAACAGCGCACAACACGTGACTGAAACAGAGTGCTTCATAAGTTTCCCTCAAACCTGCGTTAATAATCATGCGTAATTATTTGTTTCGCCTTAAAGAAATGCAAACAACTTCCGGCAAAAAAGTGATACAAGATCGATAACATAGCGTTGAAGAAAAGGATTTGATAATCCGCAAAATTTGCACAACACTGCCTGTAATACTTCCTGAACCAGAGACGATTATGACCGTAACCCGCCCACGCGCCGAACGCGGCGCATTTCCGCCCGGAACAGAACATTACGGACGTTCATTATTGGGCGCGCCTTTGATCTGGTTTCCGGCCCCAGCCGCCAGTCACGAAAGTGGTTTGATTCTGGCTGGCACCCACGGTGATGAAAACTCTTCGGTCGTGACCCTCTCCTGTGCTCTGCGGACATTGACACCTTCTTTGCGCCGCCATCATGTGGTGCTGTGTGTGAATCCTGACGGTTGCCAGTTAGGGTTACGGGCCAATGCTAATGGCGTGGATTTAAATAGAAACTTTCCGGCAGCAAACTGGAAGGAAGGTGAAACGGTTTATCGCTGGAACAGCGCCGCTGAAGAACGTGATGTCGTTTTACTGACAGGTGACAAACCTGGCTCCGAACCTGAAACTCAGGCGCTGTGCCAGCTTATACATCGCATTCAACCTGCCTGGGTGGTCTCATTCCACGATCCACTGGCCTGTATTGAAGACCCCAGACACAGCGAATTAGGCGAATGGCTGGCCCAGGCGTTTGAATTGCCTCTGGTAACCAGCGTCGGTTATGAAACACCTGGCTCTTTCGGCAGTTGGTGTGCGGATCTCAACCTGCATTGCATCACCGCAGAGTTTCCGCCCATCTCCTCCGACGAAGCCAGCGAAAAATATCTCTTTGCGATGGCAAACTTGCTGCGCTGGCATCCTAAAGATGCAATTCGCCCGTTGTGAACTGAAGCGCCGGTTCCACATCTACCGCCAGCCAGGTCGGTCCGTCAAGATCGGCGAAACTGACCTGCGGCACCAGCGGTAAAGCGGCGCTAATGGCACGAGAGGTACACAACATGCAGCCCAGCATCAGACTAAAACCTTGTGCACGTGCTTCAGTCGCCAGCGCCAGCGCTTCCGTCAGGCCACCCGTTTTATCGAGCTTAATGTTAACCATCTCATAGCGCCCTTTCAGCGCCTTCAGATTGCTACGAGTATGACAACTTTCATCAGCACAAATCGGTAACGGATGAATAAAATTCTCCAGCGCCGCATCGTCCTGCGCAGGAAGCGGTTGTTCAAGCATCGCAACGCCTAAATCCGCCAACAGCTGGCAACGCGCCGCCAACCCTTCTGCACGCCAGGATTCATTTGCATCAACGATCAACGTCGCATCGGGCACAGCCGTGCGAATTGCCACCATCCGCTCACTAATAAGATGGTTATCCAGCTTCACTTTCAGTAATTTCGCGCCTGCCTGCCAGAGTGTTGATGCACTATTGGCCATCTGATCAGGCGTACCGATGACTACCGTCTGGGCAGTGGTGACTGTCTCGGGAAGCGTTATGCCGATCAAATCAGCCAGCGATTGCTGCTGTTTTCGCGCCGCCAGATCCCACAATGCACAATCCAGCGCATTACGTGCTGCGCCGGCAGGGAGAATTTTTTGCAACTCCTCCCGTGTCAGCCCTTTCTCTAATTGCGGCACGACGCTCATAATTTGCGCCATTACCGAGGCATCACTTTCTCCATAACGCGGATACGGCGTGCATTCACCGGTGCCTTTAATACCTTCTTCTTCCAGTTCAACCACCACCACGCGCGCTTCACTACGACTTCCCCGAGCAATCACAAACGGGGTATGTAAGGGCCAGGCTTCCTCAAATACCTTAACGGTTCTCATCTTTACTCCTTGTTGTCGCGGTGGTCTGCGGATTAAGCGCAAATAGCGTTTGCTGTGTTATTGACAGTTAGCATAAACTAGGTGTGACGTTAACTATATGTAAACAGGAAAGATAATCATGTCACAAACCGTTCATTTCCAGGGCAACCCGGTTACAGTCGCCAATTCCATCCCGCTGGCGGGTAGCAAAGCGCAGACTTTTACTCTCGTGGCAAAAGATCTGTCTGACGTCACCCTCGGTCAGTTTGCGGGTAAACGCAAAGTGCTGAACATTTTCCCGAGTATTGATACCGGTGTTTGCGCCGCATCAGTACGTAAGTTTAACCAACTGGCAACCGAGATCGACAACACCGTTGTGCTGTGTATCTCTGCCGATCTGCCGTTCGCCCAGTCTCGTTTCTGCGGCGCAGAAGGTCTGAACAACGTTATCACCCTCTCCACTTTCCGTAACGCTGAATTCCTGCAAGCCTACGGTGTGGCAATTGCTGATGGCCCACTGAAAGGTCTGGCAGCGCGTGCCGTTGTGGTTATTGATGAAAATGACAATGTGATTTTCAGCCAGCTGGTGGATGAAATCACCACCGAGCCGGATTACGAAGCAGCTCTGGCTGTACTGCGCTAAACAACTGTGCCGTTCACTGAATCACCACCGGTGAACGGCAGTTTTTTGATCTACCAGTCCCACTATTTTCCAGAGTTCCTGCCACTATTCCCCCTAACCGTTGTGCATTAAGATTGCTCTTTGCCATTATTGGCCCAGCGGAGTGATGACTATTATGGATGATAAACAAATTACGGTCTGGCTTAAACACAATTGCTGTTCAACGGACATTCCTGCCATTGCCGAGGCACTAACGAACCATGCAGAATGGCTTTTAGAGCTAGCGCCAGATCCTATTGAACAAGGTAGTTCATGTTTACCGCCGACAGCTGCAGCCGGTATTTTTCTTGGCGCAGCGGCGATGGTTCACTGCGGCGAGGCTAGTGGTGCAGAAACCTGGCTCGAAGCAGCCATTACTGATTACCATTTCCTTAATCCAAATGGATATAGTTCATGGAGAGGCAGTACGCCTGTTTTTACAGCAATATCGCGTTACCCGGCATTAAGAATGGTGTTATTTAACGCCGCTTGCGCAATGGAAGACTGGAATAAAGCATCCGCTGTTCTTGAATCGCTTTTCCATGCCAGCGATGTCCCGGAAGATAACCCTGTCGCCCCAAATTTTACCCCTTATGCGCTGAAAGCGTTTATCGCGGATTACCACCCGTTAGGGCCTGCTTATTATGATGAAACCTGGTTGCTGGCAAAACAAGCGTGGTTAATTAATGCGGGCGTTCTGGATGAGCGAACCTGCAATACCTGGAAGCAATATACCCGCCACTTGCGCCATTTGATCCACAATGCACAGTTTGCCGATGCGCTCTCTTTTGTACGCAGTAAAATAGAACCGTTAAATCATATCCATACCTACTCAGACTTTTATCTGTATGCGATTGGTTTATTTTCTTATACTAGTCAGCTAAATGAAGCGCTGACCTGGATAAAACAGTTAATCCACAACAATGATGGTCATTTCTGTGATCTTTTCGTTTCAACTGGCAAAGAGCGCCGAATAAAGCCTGAACTTAGTACCTTGCTGAATAATCTCTTGCACAGCGCAGAGTTTCAGGCGTTGCAGGATAAATATCTCACCGTCGGACATGATGTTGTGCATTCTGGTCCCTTCATGTCAGTTTATGAAAAGGTTCTTGGCGGAAAGTCCCGAAAGCGCTGCGCGATTAGTCGAAAATTAATCTCGCCCGGCGAAGCGGTTTATGAATATCGTCATTTGGATAGTGTGGAATATATTGCAGCGAAAGCGGCCTTTCAGACATCTGAGCTAAATAATATCGCCCACCGGCATCATAATGATAGTTATCAGTGGCATGAATTTGCCGCCCAATGGCCTCGTCGGGGTTCACTTTCTCACCCAGATATTGCCCGTTATTTGTTTGAGCGCCAGGAAGGAAAATGCTTTGATGCCGCAGAGTTTATACAACTGATTGCGGAACCGTTTGTCTTTCCGATGCGTTTCATATGGGTTGCCGGGTTGTCCTTTGAATTACATCAGTATCCGGATGCCTATTTCGTAAATGACAATATGGCGGGTGAATTTGTTAATCTCTGCTGGATGGCTATGAAATGCGGACATGCTGGCGACATTTTCAAACAACTGGCCCACGAGCCGCATGACGTTGCTGACCCTATTTACGCCATGCTCGCCACGTTTGACCGCGCTGATTGCCGTAGCGCGGCCGCCGCGCACTTTGGACAACCGGAACTACCGGAAATAATGGCACTGGCTTTCAGTTCGAGGTTATCGCTCGACAGCGTCCTTACCATCGCTGAGTTTGGTAAAAATCAGCCGCGATTTTCACATGCGCTAGCAACGGCCCTCCTGCGTTACAACCTGCACATCTACTCAAACTATATGCCGCAGGTTAATTGGTACCTTCAGGGGCTGGAACACTATGCTTTGGCAAAAGGCGGTCAACTTTTAAATTTCTTTGTGCATATTCCAGAACAAATTCCCGTTCTGGCGACCATGCTGGAACATGGCGTATTAGTGCGTGGGATCGGTGAAGGTGCCTATGATGGTTATGATAATTCAGCAAATTCATTTCATCATGCCGTCGTGATGCACTGCCTCGCGCACGCGCCGGAAAAAGTCCGCTACTGGATGGAAACACCCTGGATTCAGAACTATTTAGTGAATGCGCCGCTGCGTCAAACGGCGCGCCATGTGGAAGCCTGGCATAAAAAGTTTGGCATCAAATGAACGTTGCCGCTGCGCCTTAACGGCGCAGCCAGCACAATCACTCTTCGCTTTTCTTCTGGTTTAAGCCATATTCCCGCAACTTATTGGCAATCGCGGTATGCGAAACACCGAGACGTTTTGCCAGTTTGCGTGTGCTGGGATAATTGCGATAAAGCTGGGTTAATACCGAGCGTTCAAAACGGCTGGTGATTTCGTCCAGCGAACCTTCCATCGCATCTTCGCCCACGGCTACCGTTGCGGCGTCATAATCCGGTAACAAAATATCCTGTGGACGCAGCTCATAGCCGTCCAGTTGTGTCAGTGCGCGATAGATAGCGTTCTTTAACTGCCGCACATTTCCCGGCCACGCATAACGCGTAAGTACAGTATTCAGGT
This sequence comes from Escherichia sp. KS167_9B, assembly GCF_030295215.1. Classification (NCBI taxonomy): domain Bacteria; kingdom Pseudomonadati; phylum Pseudomonadota; class Gammaproteobacteria; order Enterobacterales; family Enterobacteriaceae; genus Escherichia; species Escherichia sp. KS167_9B. The sequence goes on along the minus strand of NZ_AP025754.1, from coordinate 1,709,514 downwards.
CAGCGGCCAGTTTCGGACGCGGCACGCCCTGCTCGTCGGCAAAGCGGGCGACGAACAGCTCGGTTAACGGCATGATGTCCTGCGGACAATCACGTAGCGGCGGCAGATTGAGCGTCAACACGTTCAGACGATAATAGAGATCTTCACGGAACACGCCTTTTTGCACCAGTTCGACCAAATTCTTCTGCGTAGCGCAAATAACCCTTACATCGACATGCACTTCATGATCTTCACCAACTCGACGGAAAGTACCATCATTAAGGAAACGCAGTAATTTCGCCTGCATCCGTGGTGACATCTCACCTATTTCATCCAGCAGCACCGAACCACCGTTCGCCTGCTCAAAGAATCCTTTCTTCCCTTCCGGAGCATGACCAAAGAGCTCACTCTCGACCGCATCTTCCGGTATAGACGCACAGTTCAGCGCCAGGTAAGGTTTGCTCGCTCTGGGGCTTGCCTGATGGCAGGCGTAGGCAAAGAGATCTTTACCTGTACCGGTGTCACCCGTAATCAGCAACGGCGCGCTTAGCATCGCCAGTTTCTGCGCCTGTTCGACAACATGCTTCATTTTCGGGCTGACGGCGACAATTTGACTGAAGGCACTGACGTCCTGTGCAGCGACATTCTGCAACTGACGGCCCATACGAATCGTCGAGCGCAACATCACCACCGCACCGGTCAGAACGTGTTGATCATTTTCATCCTGAAGATAAACAGGCGTAATCTCCATCAGGAAATTCTGCCCATTAATAACGACATGCTCGTTATGCGAGTCTTGCGGTTCGCTTTCCAGCCAGCGTAAAAAATTAAAGCCGTTAATTAATTGCGCGGCGGTATGGTTGCGCAGGCGATCCAATTTTTGCCCAAAAAGCTGACAGCTCGCCGGGTTCGCCATATCCACTTTGCTTTTCATATCAACAGAAAGCACAGGTTCAGGCAACGCCTCCAGTAACGCGCTCAACGCCAGATGCTCACGTTCGGAAGGCATCCACGGGACAGTACGCACATCGGTAACACCTGCAATACGGCGTATTTCGGCCATCAGACTGCTGAAGCTCTCAAACTCCAGTTCAGCAAAATTGAGGTAGATTCGCCCAATGGGGTCAATCTCAATACCGCGTAAATCAATGCCTCTTAGCACGAGTAGATCGAGTAATTCGCGGGTCAGACCGAGTCGGTCTTCACAAAAGACTTCCAGACGCATGGGAACCTTCACCTGAAAAAAGAACAATTAATATGATGATATGACACTATTTGGATAGCAGGAAGGTTTCTGTCAACAATAATTGACACAAAGACGGAAAAACGGGCACTTCGGCGTAAAGATATCCGGTCAGCACCCGATATTGCATTATTTTTCGGCAGGAGTTTTGCCTTTTTGCAGCGTCTCTTTCACCTGACCAATAAGCTGGCGACGGAAATCCCCGAGGCGAGGTTTGTCATCGTCAATCCACGGCAGCGGGCGGCAAAGCTCCATAGCTTTAATCCCCAGTCGTGCCGTCAGAAGTCCAGCACCAATCCCCTGAGCTGCGCGGGTAGACAAACGCGCAGCGAGATCTTGCGACATCCAGTCCATCCCCACTTCGCGCACCAGTTCGCTGGCTCCGGCAAAAGCGATATTCAGCAATACCAGCTTAAACAGGCGCAAACGGCTGTAATATCCCAGTTCAATGCCATACAACGTGGCGATGCGATTAATCAAACGCAGATTGCGCCAGGCGATAAATGCCATATCCACCAGCGCCAGTGGGCTAACGGCAATCATTAACGTTGATTCCGCCGCTGAGCGACTGATTTCGCGCCGCGCCTGAGCATCTAAAACCGGCTGGACCAGATGAGCATACAGGCTGACCACTTCACGATCGTTCTGCGTTTCATGGATTGACGCATACCAGCGTTGCAGCGCCGGATGGGACTGATCAATACCCGCCTGCTGCGCCAGTTTTTCACAAAATGCGCGGCCTTTGCCCGTGCCGTGGCTGTGCAATAAATCACGCGCTTCGTCGCGTTCATGGGCGCGCTGTCGCAAGCGCCATAAGCGCCGCCACTCTGTTACCACAGAACCTACGCCAGCGCCGATAATCAATGCCCCAGCGGCACATCCACCCAGCGCTACCCAATCCTGAGTTTGCCAGGCATTCATCGTCCACTGCACGCCCTGTCCGACAACGCTTGCACCAAACAGAGCCAACCCGCCCATCACCATTTTGCGCCACAGGCTGCGTTTCGGACGTAACGCTGCGTCCATCACCGCTTCAACTTGCCCCTCTTCTTCCTGCGCTTCGTCGAGCGTGGCCGGGGCAAAATTTTGCGCCTGATTTTCGTCAAAGGTCTGCTGCGCCCTGAATTTTGGATTCTGATCGACCTCCAGCGGACCGTCGAAATCAATACGTGGTTTTAACGGTTCGGTCATCGCAATTTATCTCCTATTAAAAATTCCAGCGCAGCATCAAGACGAATATGCGGCAGCGGTTTGTCGACATCCATCACCTGCGGACGAAACGCCTCAAACTGGAAGCCTTGCTTATCCCAGAACGCCTGACCAGGCAAACGTGCGGGAACTTCGCCAGGATAAACAGTGAGCGGTGCGCCATCACTGAGTCGATTACCGCGCAGCGCCGGGATTTTCTCACCGTTAACATCAATAATGCCGCTGGTGGTCGCCTGAACTGACGCCAGCCCCAGGCAGTCCATACTGATCCCTTCGAACGCCGCATTTTGCCAGGCATCCTGAATCAGTTGTTGCAGTAATGAAACCATATTGGCGTGCTGATCGATGGTCACATGATCCGCTTTAGTGGCAGCAAACAATAGCTTATCGATAACCGGCGAAAACAAGCGCCGGAACAAGGTACGCTGCCCGTAGTGGAAGCTTTGCATCAGCTGCGTCAGCGCCAGACGCATATCATTGAATGCTTGTGGTCCACTGTTGAGAGGTTGCAGGCAATCCACCAGCACAATCTGCCGATCAAAGCGCAGAAAATGATTTTTATAGAACCCCTTCACCACTTTCTCGCAGTAATAATTAAATCGTTCGCGCAGCATTCCGGCATTGGTGTGCTTGTCGGCCTGTGCAAGTTTTGATTCGCCCCAGGCATCGACATCCGGCCACGGGAAGAATTGCAACGCGGGCGCACCTGCCATATCCCCCGGCAAGACAAAACGCCCAGGCTGAATAAAGTGCAGCCCCTGCTGTTTACAGTGGTGGAGATAATCGGTCCATGCGGCAGCAATGTCTGCAAGACGGTTTTCGTCGGCAGGTGCTAGTGGGTCCAGCCCTTCGCACATCATTCGCCATTTTGCCGACCATTCGCCGCGCTGACCATTGAGTAAGCCCGTCATCTGGCGCGACCAGCTTAAATAGTCCTGCGCCAACATCGGCAAGTCGAGTAACCATTCGCCGGGATAATCCACTATCTCCAGATACAACGTGGAAGTGTCTTTGAAGTGACGCAACAGCGAATCGTTCGATTTATAGCGTAGCGCCAGGCGAATCTCACTGACGCCGCGTGTTGGGGTCGGCCAGGCGGGAGGATCGCCATATAACTGCGCCAGCCCTTCATCGTAGGTGAAGCGTGGAATGCCAAAGTCACGCTGGGGAATGCGTTTTACGCCCAGCAGGCGCTCTTCACGCACCGCACTTAATAGCGGCAAGCGTGCTCCGGCATGAATATTGAGCAACTGATTGACCATCGCAGTGATAAACGCGGTTTTGCCGCTGCGGCTAAGTCCGGTTACAGCGAGGCGCAGATGTCTGTCGACACCCCGATTCACCAGCGCATTAAGTTCATTTTTAAGTCGCTTCATTGCTGTCCTGTGGACCAGAAAAAAATCATTCGTAAGGATATGAATGTGGGGGCCATGCCCTTGATTATCAACTGCCCGTGTTGTCATCTTGAGGCGAACTCCATAAGATGTGCAGCATTCACGTTCGGACGGAGTTCCTGACCTATGTCCCCTACTATTTATGATATTGCCAGGGTTGCCGGCGTATCAAAATCCACCGTATCACGCGTGCTGAATAAGCAAACCAATATCTCCCCGGAAGCGCGCGAAAAAGTGTTACGGGCCATTGAAGAATTACAGTATCAGCCAAATAAACTGGCCCGCGCGCTGACCTCTTCGGGCTTTGATGCCATTATGGTGATTTCTACCCGCTCGACCAAAACTACGGCGGGTAACCCGTTTTTCTCCGAAGTTTTGCATGCCATTACCGCCAAAGCGGAAGATGAGGGTTTCGACGTGATATTGCAGACGTCGCACAACCCAGCTGAAGACTTACAAAAATGTGAAAGCAAAATTAAGCAGAAAATGATTAAAGGCATTATTATGCTAAGTTCGCCAGCAGATGAGTCTTTTTTCGCCCAACTCGATAAATACGATATTCCGGTGGTAGTAATTGGCAAAGTTGAAGGTGAATATGCCCATGTTTATTCTGTCGATACCGATAATTTTGGCGACAGTATTGCGCTGACCGATGCATTAATTGAAAGTGGACATAAAAATATTGCCTGCCTACATGCTCCGCTTGATGTCCATGTTTCGGTTGACCGCGTTAATGGTTATAAGCAAAGTCTGGAAGATCATAATATTGCAGTGCGCAATGAGTGGATCGTTGACGGCGGTTATACCCATGAGACAGCACTGCAAGCCGCGCGGGAATTATTAAGCCAGTCACCGTTGCCTGAGGCAGTGTTTGCTACTGACAGCCTGAAATTAATGAGCATTTATCGTGCGGCGGCAGAGAAAAACATTGCTATTCCGCAGCAGTTAGCGGTGGTGGGTTATAGTAATGAAACGCTGTCGTTTATATTAACGCCTGCACCGGGCGGCATCGATGTTCCGACGCAGGAGTTAGGTCAACAAAGCTGCGAGTTATTATTCCGCTTAATTGCCGGAAAACCGTCACCACAAAATATTACCGTTGCCACGCATATGTCGTTGAAATAAATGCCAGCTACGTTGCCTGAATGCCGGATGCGATGCTGGCGCATCTTATCCGGCCTACATTTATAAACCGGATAAAGTACTCGCGCCGCATCCGGCAATTTAGCACATTATCAGAACGCGTAATTCACACCGACACCTGCATAATGGAATTTATCGCTGTCGCCTTCATCGTGATCCTGCCACTCAAACGCGTATTCCAGCGAAACGGAAAGACCATTCTGGAAATCATAACCGTAAAACAAACCAAGACGGTTAAAATCATGGCCTTCACGTTCGATATCATCCTGCCAGTCCCAGTTACTCCAGCGATCCAACCCAATGCGCGTATACGGTGTTACCGAGTGATTGCCGAGCGTCAGCGGTAAATAGGCGCGAATTTCTTGCGTGGAGAATTCACCGTTATTGCGGCTGTCGTCCATATTGAAGCCGCGCTCGAGATAATAGTTCACTCGCAAGGCAACCGTTTCGTTGAAGGTATATTGCAGACCCGTTTCCGTTTCGACACGGGTATCAGCATAACCGGTTGTATTCAGATCGTTGGCAAATTTATACATCGACAGCCATCCGTTGAAACGTAAATCGTCAGTCAGTTTCACATCCCAGTCTGGCGCGATTTTCCAGCGCTGCATATTTGCCGTGTCTTTACCCGGTTCATCAACATAGTGATAACCATAGTTACGGAAACCACCGGTCAGGCCGAAACTGAAATCATCGCTTTCGAGAAACTGATAATGCACTTCGAGTTCCGGGCGATCAAACCAGTTTCCACGTTTACCCGCGCTATAATCTACCGGCCCTTCCTGGTAATAAGCCAGCGATATTCTCCACGGCCCATTGGCAGCATTAAAATAGACGGAAGGCTCCGCCAGCCCGTCCATATCTTCGCCATAACCCTCGACGTTTTCTATTTCGTACATCGCGCCGATATTAAAGTGCCAGTCGTTTTTTTCCTCAGCCTGTGCGCAGGCCATTCCCGCACACATCACCAGTGCGGTACAGGGTAATAACTTTTTCATTATTGTTCCTTGTATTATCCTGGGGGAATGCCTTCCCCCCTGTATTTAGCGAATTGCTATTTCCGTTTCTGCATCAAAGAAATGACATTTGGTCATATCAAAATGAATAGTGATATTTTCTCCTGCATGATAATCATTTAACGCACCAGCACGGACCACTAACTCGTGCCCCCCAACCGTGGTGTAGAGCATAAATTCCGCACCGGTTAATTCTGCCACGCTAATTTTGGCGGAAATGTTATTTTCCTCTTGCGCATCCGGATGAATATCTTCCGGGCGTATTCCCATCACGATGGGCTTATGCAAGCTTTCCTGCGTTTTCAGAACCGCTAATTTATCTTCGGGAATGGTTAATTTAAGCGTTTCCGTAACGAATTTATCGCCATCGATCGTGCCGCGAATAAAATTCATTGCTGGTGACCCAATAAAGCCGGCAACAAACATATTCGCCGGTTGGTTATAGACCGTTTTCGGCGCACCGACCTGCTGAACAATCCCATCCTTCATAATGACAATCCGCGTCGCCATGGTCATCGCTTCGGTCTGATCGTGGGTCACGTAGATCATGGTGGTGTTCAGTTTCTGATGCAGCTTGCTGATTTCCGCGCGCATTTGTACGCGCAGCTTGGCATCCAGGTTAGAGAGCGGTTCATCCATTAAAAACACGCCCGCTTCGCGCACAATCGCCCGTCCAAGCGCCACACGCTGGCGTTGCCCGCCGGAAAGCGCACCCGGCTTGCGTTTCAGGTACTCACGCAGGCCAAGGATTTGCGCCGCCCAGTTAACCCGCTCATCTATCACCTCTTTGGCGATTTTTTGCATCTTCAGGCCAAACGCCATGTTGTCGTAGACCGTCATATGCGGATACAGCGCGTAGTTCTGGAACACCATCGCAATATTGCGCGCTTTGGCCGGAACGTCGTTCATTCGTTTGCCGTCGATCAACAGATCGCCGCCGCTAATCTCCTCAAGCCCGGCAATCATACGCAGCGTCGTCGATTTACCACAGCCCGACGGGCCGACAAATACAATGAACTCTTTATCGGCAATTTCCAGGTTGAAGTCCTTCACCACATGCACCTGGTTATCGTAGATTTTTTGAATATGTTGTAACGAAAGCTGTGCCATGTTGATTCCTTTGCTATACGTTTTGCCAGAAGGCCGATAACCGCGGCCAGGTCAGAGATTCCGTTGAGGGCAGCAACAGTTGCGCCCCGGTTAAGCTCGTGCCGATCCCCACCGAGCGCATACCGCTGGCGTTAATGGCGTCAATACCCGCCTGCGCATCTTCAATGCCAATGCAGGCCTGTGGAGGCACGCCCAGCCCTGCACAGGCGGCGAGAAAGATTTCCGGGTCCGGTTTCGAGTGTTTAAGTTGGGAAGCGTCCGCGCAGAAGGTGAAAAACTCGCGCAGCTCCAGCGCCGCTAAAATTGTTGGGGCATTCAGGGAGACGGAGGCCAGCCCTACCGGGATGCCTTGCGCCCGAAGATCTGCCAGCAAAGGCCGAATTCCCGGCAGAACAGCGTTAACCGTCAGTTCGCGCAGTGAGTGGACGTAGAGCAGATTTTTGCGATACGCCAGTTGCGCCCGCTCTTGCACGTTAAAGTCGCCCTCTTTGCCCCCGTGTTGCAGAATGCGTCGCAGGGACTCATCGCGGCTGATCCCTTTTAACGTCTCGTTAAATTGCACATCGATGCCGATGCCGATTTCGGCAGCAATCTGCTGCCATGCCTGGAAGTGCAGATGTGCGGTGTCGGTGATCACGCCATCCAGATCGAAAATTACCCCTTGTAGTTTCATTCATCCTCCTGATGCGTGGTAGCGGTCCCATTGAAGGGCAAAATAAAATCACCCAAACAGAAAACAGACTCTTCAGTCACGGAAATAAGCTGACCGTTCAACCGCAGTGAAACGGGCGCAGAAGTTCGAATCGCAATACGCTGCGCGTCGAGAGTGACCTGTAATTCGCAGCCCTGCCAGAACAGAGGGAAAGACAACTGTTGCCACTGCTCAGGTAACGCCGGATTGAGAAGTAATTCGCCGTCGCGCACGCTGACTCCGGCAAAACCCTGAATCGCGCCCAGCCAGATAGCGCCAGTTGCGGCAGCGTGGATACCGTCATCACAGCTATGCGGATCAGCACCGAGATCGATTTCACTCCCCTCGCGCCAGAACGGGTAACTCTGCGCAAGCAAGCCACAACGCGCGGCAACAATGCCGTGGATCGCTTTACTCAATGACGAGTCGTGAATGGTGCGCGGTTCATAAAATTGCAGATTGGCGAGACAAGAGGCCGCTGAAAATTGTTCCGGTAGCATGTAATTGAGCATCACTACATCGGCCTGCTTGAGGATCTGCATCTCGTTCACTTCTGCGCGTGAATAATCCAGCAGAATGGTTTGCTTCCCGGCCGCCGCTTTGTATTTCGCCAGATCTATCGCCGGTTTCGCCATAAACGAATCATCCTGCGGCAAAACGCCGTCGGGCTGAATTTCTGGCATCCACAGCTCTTTGAGGAACATGTCGGCACGATGAATAAACGCGTCGTCGCTACAGCCAAACTGGCGAGCAATATTCAGCGCCTGTTGGACGTTGTAGCAGGCCATATAACTGGTGTATGCGTTATTATTAACGTGTTCGGTATATTCGTCTGGCCCAATAACATCATGAATTTCCAGGCGGTCGTTAACCCTTACCGCACGGCTAATCCAGAACTTTGCGGTCTCCAGCAGTAGCGCCATGCCTTCGTGAGCGATGAAGCTTTCATCTCCCGTTACCTGCCAGTATTGAATAACCGCCCAGGCGATATCGGCAACCAGATGATGTTCTGCCTGCGCTGAGGCCACTTTTTGCCGCAGCCCGGTACGAATGTTAATGGCGGCAAATTCCGGCGTTTCTTCTTCGCCGCTACGTGCGCTCTCCCACGGAAACAGCGCGCCCTGCCAGCCATTGCGTCGCGCTTTCTCCTGCGCCCCTGGTAAGTTGTGCCAGCGATAGCGCAGCAAACTCCGGGCAATCGTCGGTTCGCTAAACAGATGGAACGGCAGCATGAACACTTCCGTATCCCAGAAAACATGGCCTTTGTAGCCTTCCCCGGTTAAGGCTTTTGCCGCAATGCTGCTACGCTCGTCGTGGGCGGGCGTCATAATACGCAAATGATAAAGCGCATAGTCTAACGCCCGCTGATCGTGCGTATCGCAACTCTTTACCGTGATACGACGTTTCTGCCACCATTGCTGCCAGTTTTCTGTCGATGCTGCAAGAAGTTGGTCATAACTCTGTTGTGTAGACATTTCGAGCTGGCGAAGCGACCCACTGCCCCACTCGTCTAAAGCGGCTTGTCGGTCGTCCCGCCAGTCAATCCACACCCGCTTTTGCAGGGTCAGTGTTTCACCTGTGCGAAGTTGCGTGCTGGTATGTTGCAGCAAACGGCGCTCTTTTGCGGTATAGCACTGCTGAACGTCACCATCCGCCTGACAGTGACAACTGATGGCCACATCACTGCGCCCATCCTGGGTGGTGTAGATCCCCTGCATCAAATGCTGACCAAACACCCGCACCTGGGTTTCGTCAAGATGCTGGCGACCGTGGTTGGTTTGCGTGGCGTTAATGCCTGTTGAGATCAGCACTGATGCCTCGGCGTCCAGCGGGGTAATACTGATTTCCAGCGCGATCAACGGCAGTTGATCTGTCGAAACAAAGCGACGACTTGCAAGGGTGAACCCTGCGCCGTCGCTCGTGCGCCAGATAACACTGCGGCGTAATTCTCCACTGGCAAAGTCAAGCTCACGCTGCCACGCTTCGCGGGATAACGAAAAAATCTCGCCGTTTAGGGTAATTTCCATTCCCACCACGTCTGGCAGATTCACCAGTTCGTTGATTTCACCTTTCCCGGCTCGATGATAAAGCCCTGCCAGATACATGCCGCGCGTCTGCCGCGTGTAATCTTCTTCATGGCTGGCACGAAGCCCAAGATAGCCGTTTCCCTGCGCCATTAATGAGGCATATTTATTCAGGGTATGCTGGCTGAAATGGGGTTCCGTTAATGTTACTGGCCTGGTCATAATTCCACACGCGTCCCTGTTTCTGCGGATTGATACAGCGCCGCCACCAGTTGCTGGATGATGTACCCTTGCTCGGCGTCGGCAATCATCACTGGCTTGCCCTGTACGTGATTGATAAAGGCTTCCATGCTGCGCAAATGACGGTTGTCGTCGGCCAGTTCCCGTTGCATCAACGTCATTAATTCACCGTTGTTGTCGGTATAGATATGCGCCGGAAATAGCGTGGCTCCCGCTTTATCGCCGCAAAAGCTGACGTTCATAATCGACTGTTCGCGGATGTTGAGTGCAAATGATGTCTCCAGCCAAAGAATGCCGCCGTTATGAAATTCAATGGTGCCAAACAGCGAATCTTCGACGCTGTAGGTTGCCGGGTCCCACTCGCCAAATTGACCACAGCTCTTTTGCGGGCCGATCTTTTGAAAGCTATGCGCATTCACGCTTTTCACCGCCGGAAAGCCCAGCACATACATCGCGGCATCCAGCATATGAATGCCGATGTCGATCAGCGGGCCACCGCCCTGCAGTTCTTTATTGGTAAAGACACCCCAACCGGGAACGCCGCAGCGACGCAGGGCGCGAGCGGTCGTCACGTAAATCTCACCCAAAACGCCGTTGGTCACCTGTTCACGCAGTTGTTGCGTATCAAGGGCAAAACGATGGTGAAAGTCGTAGGCCAGCACCTTGCCCTGTTTGCGCGCGGTATCGCACATTTCCCGCGCCTGTTCTGGCGTCATGGCGGGCGGTTTCTCGCACATCACATGGCAGCCTGCCTCCAGCGCCATCAGGGTATGCTCGTAATGAAAACGGTTAGGTGAACAGACGCTTATCACGTCAGGTTTTACCGCCAGCAGCATGGCCTGCGGATCGTCCCACACGGATGCGTTCCCGTATTTCTCTGCCAGCGCCTGCGCCTGGGAAAGGCGGCTGTCACAGACAGCCACCAGTTCCAGATCGTTGCGGGTGCAGTAGTACGAAGCATGAACCTTATCCGCCACCTGGCCCGCGCCTATTATCGCGACCCGCAGCGGAGAGCTTGTCATTGCACTTTTCACAAAGACCTCTTAGCAGGTGCGCAACCAGGCCAAAGAATCACGGTACGCCTGAGCAGGATCTTCTGCCCGGATACGCCCTTCATACACCACATAGCCCTGATAGTTATCGGCGCGCAACTGTTCAAACAGCGCGTGGAAATCGAGGGTGCCGCTGCCCGGCTGATAGCGATGGTTATCGGCAATATGCACATGACCAAGCAGGTCACGGTTGTCATGCAGCGCCTGCGCCAGGTTATCCTCTTCGATGTTCATGTGATAGAAATCGCCGATAATCTGCACATGTTTAAGGTTGTTTTCGACGATGTAACGACGAGCATCGGCGAGCGTGTTGATCATGTGGTCCTGATAGCGGTTTAGCGGTTCGAGATACACCACCGTTCCGGTACGCGCGGCTACCTTCTCCAGGAAACGCAGGGAATCGCTCACCATTTGACGATCGCCGTCCAGGCTGCGCGGCGAGGTCATCGGCGGTAAGCGAAAGGTAAACATGCCCCACGCTGCTGGAACGACAATACCTTTGCCGCCCACTTCCGCCAGCGCCTCAAGAATGCGCTCGATCTGCTTTAAACCATTAAGACGACGCTCTTCGATAAAGTCGCCAATCCAGCCGTCATAGCCGCCGCAGGCGGTGGTCACCGGTAAACCGGTTTCTTTGATCGCTGCTTTGACTTCTTCGAGATTGTTGACCAGCAGTTTGCCGTCAATCTCAAAACCATCAAAACCCATCTCTTTGATATAACGAAATTTCTCCAGAATATTTTCCGGAAAGAAGGCCTGATTCTGTGTGCCGATTTTCATTTTTCCGTCCTTAGAATTAAAAAGTTACGCCCATTTTGATGCTCTGTTCCGGATGCTGGTCGACATACTGCATGTAGCTTTCCGGGCTGTTAGCAAAGGTCACCACCGGGTCGATTAAATCTTCACAATTGAGATAACCGTTCATCAGCAGTTCCCAGCAGGTTTCTTCAATACGCTTGCGGCTCCAGCGCGGATAATCCGGGTTCGGTTCACTGCACGCACGAGAGAAGACAATTTTGGCGTTGTTGAAATGCGCTTCACGTCCGAGGTTAAAACCTTCAGCAAACGGTTTGGCAAACGCAACATAGGAGATGGTGCCGCCATAAGCCAGGCCGCGCAGTGCCGATTGCAGCGCGTCGGCGTAGCCGCTGGTTTCGATAATCACATCGGCACCCTGCTTGCCGGTCAGCGTTTTAATCTCTTTGCCTACATCCGTGCCAATGGGGTTAAGGCAGAAATCCGCCCCGTGGCGACGGGCAATATCACAGCGATGAGCGATAGGATCGACACCAATCACCACCGACGCGCCAGCGCGTTTTGCCAGTTGAATGGCAATTTGACCAATCGCGCCAAGCCCTACCACCACCACAAAATCGCCCACGCGCACGTTGGCATCGCGCACGCCGCTCATGGCAAACTGCGCCGGGTCGTAACAGACGGCGTTTTTCCACGAGCTACCTTGCGGCATTTTGCGCAGTTTGTAGTTATTCACCGCGTTAATGATGACCGTTTCGGAAAGCGGGCCGTAGCCGCATACGCTGTCGCCCACCGCGTAGTCGGTAACCTCGCTGCCGCACTCGATAATGTCGCCAACCACCATGTTGCCAAGCTGGAACTTGCCAAACTCAATGCCGCGCGGCGCATCTGCCGGACGGGGGTGAACATCTGCCATTCGCCATTAAAGTCTTCATTAATAAACGGGCTGGCGGCGCGGAAATCGACCACTTCCGTCCCGTGTTTCGGCGCGCCGAACCGCACGCGGATCTTCACTTCATTGGCTGAAATCGCCCTGTCTTCATACTCCACCAACGCGGCAACGCGCGGTGCTGTGGCTACTAACTTTTTCATGTAAAACTCCTTGTCAAGAAACTGGCCGCTTTAGCCCTTCACGCCACCGGCGGTCAAACCACTCTTAATAAAACGTTCCGAAAGTGCATACATAATCACCACCGGCAATGCGGTCACCAGCGAGGCCGCCATCATTCGGCCCCAGATGTAATCAGGGGTACTGAACAGCGCGTTCAGGCCTACCGGTAAAGTGAAATTGCTGGCGCTGGAGAGGAAAATCGAGGCAAACAGATAGTCGTTCCACGCCACCATAAAGCAGTAGACGAACACGGATATCAGGCCCGACATCGCCAGGGGCACTGTGATACGGAAGATGATTTGCAGACGGTTGAGGCCATCCATCATCGCCGCTTCTTCGATTTCATCAGGGATGGTGTCGAAGTAGCTTTTCAGCATAAACACGGCGGTGGGCAGGGTTTGCGTCACCATGGTGATGATCAGCGCCATCTCGGTGTCGTAAATGCCAAGCGCAGTGATGATTTTGAACAGCGGCACCACCAGCAAAATGCCGGAGAACATGTACACCGTGTAAAAGCTGGCGTTGATGGTCATTCGCCCTTTAAAGCGCAGGCGGGAAAGCGCGTAAGCCCCGAGAATGCCGAGAAATACTGCTATCACGGATGAAACTACCGACACCACCAGGCTGTTACGGAAATAATCGACAAACGGGAAAATCACCGGGTTAAAAATGTCGACGTAATGCTCCAGCGTCCACTGCTGTGGCAGCAGCGTAGGATGCAGCGAGATCGCCTCTTTCGCGCTTTTGAACGAGGTCATCAGCATCACAAAAAAGGGAAACAGCGTGATGATGAGAAACAGCGCCAGCCCGCAGTAAAAACCGATGCGACTGAGTGTGCGTTTATTTGTTGCCATTGAGGTTCACCCGTTTTCTGGTCAGCAGAATGACAGCGAAAATAATGATGAAGAGCACCACCGAGATCGCCGCCGCTTTCCCTAAGTCATTAAAGGCAAAGGCGGTTTTGTAGAGATAGACGCCGAGAATATCGACCTTGGTCGTCAGCAAATAAACGTCCGCGAACATGTAGAACATCCAGATGGTACGCAGAGTCACCACCGTCGCCAGGACCGGCATAATCGCGGGCAGCGTGACGATGCGAAACCGTTGCCAGGCATTCGCGCCGTCCATCTCTGCCGCTTCGTACAACGATTTATCAATGGTCTGCAAAATCGCCAGAAACGAGATAAAGGCATACGGGAAGTAGCGCCAGATGGCGAACAGCACCACCAGCACAAAACTACTGCCCGGGTTATCGAACCACAGCGGCGCCTGCTCATAGAGATGCAGAAGATCGACGCCGAGGTAGTTCACAATGCCGTAGCCGTTGTTGAACATGTATTTCCAGGCGAACACCAGTGAAATGGATGGCGTTACGTAGGAGAGGATCACCAACGAACGCGCGGTCTTGCGCAGGCGAAACTCGCGGTTGAAAAACATCGCCACTGCCAGCCCGAGCACGGTGCTGCCCGCCACCACCAGCGCGGTATACCAGACCGTCATCCACAGCGAGTGCCAGAAGCCGGGATCGGAGAGAATACGCACATAGTTGCTCACCCCAACAAACGTTGACTCGATGTTGGGATTAAGCGGCAGACGTAAAAAACTGATTTCGATATTCGACACCATCGGCCACGCCACCAGACCGCCCAGCAGTAATAAGCTGGGCGCGAGAAGCAACAGCGCAAAGGGCATATCGGAACGACCTGAAAAAAGCCTGTTCATTGCGGATTCCTGTTCTGGGATTAGTGCTGTTCGATCAGTTCATCCAGCTTTTTCTGGCTCGCTTGCAGCGTGGTTGAGAGATCGGCTTTCCCCACGGTGACGTTATGCACCATTGAACTCACCACACCAGAGCCCGTGACATCGCCCATGCGGGTAAAGTTTTTGTCCCCTACCGCACCAAAGACCTGAATGTTTGGCAGTTCGCTAATCAACTGATTCGGCAAGTCTCCCAGCGCCTTAATCACGTCGTTATCTTTCCAGGTGGCAGTAGTCACAACCGCTTTGTTCACCGGCAGCGCCGCGCCTGGCGACATCATCACCCAGTCGGCAATGTTGTCTGCCTGCTCCATAAAGGTGACAAATTTTTCTGCCGCTTCCGTCTCTTCGCTTTTTTGCCCGGCGGTAATGGTCAGCGAGGTCAACATGCCGTAGACCGCCGAGTTTTTCTCGGTTGGCACCACGAAACCGACATTTTTCGGGTCACCTTCTTTAATCACAGCCGGAAGGATATAGGTGGAGTAAATCGCCATCGGCGCAGTGCCGTTCATAAAGGCGTCTTTCACTTCCATAATGTCGTTAGAGCCCGGCATGGTGTTGGCAGCAAGGTCGCGGTAATAGGTCAGCGCCTGCATCATCTCCGGCGTATCAAGGGTGATTTTGCCTTCGGCGTTAAAAACGTTGGCCTGATTGGATAACGCAAACTGAGAGAACGATTGTTCCGTCAGTACGCTTTCTGCCGTCGGCAGTGCAATACCGTATTTTTTATTCGCCGGATCGTTCAGTTTCTGTGCGACATCCAGCAACTGTTGCCAGTTTTTCGGCTCATCCAGCCCGGCTTTTGCCAGCACATCTTTGCGATACCAGATACCGCCAATCCATGCGCTGACAGGAACACCGGTCCAGGCGCTACCATCTTCGGTGCGCACAATCCGCAGAACGCCGTCATAAAACGCGCCTTCACCGACATTACTGATGACCGTAGCAACCGCTTTGCGATCGATAAGCTGTTCTTTGTCCATCACTTTCGCGTAGTCATGGCTGGTTTCGATCACTTCCGGCAGCGAGCCGCTACGGGAAAGGGTGATGACTTTGGTGTTATAGGCATCTTCTTCCACCGGCACTTGTTTAACAGTGATGCCTGGGTTTTCTTTTTCAAAACGCGCAATTAACTGACTTATAACCGCCTGGCGTTCCTGTTCCACCGAAGAATGCATAAACTCGATGGAGACATTCGTTTTATTTTCTTCTTTACAACCTGAAATCAGGGCGCAGGAAACCAGTGCTGATAACAGCACGATTTTAGATTTAATCATGAGATGTTCCTTTTTATTTAATCCACATAACCTGCCAGGGGCGCAGCGTTATTTCATTACCCACTATATCAACTTCACTAATCAGATCCCGACCGTGCAGGTCAGTAATATTTATATGCTGAATATTTTCACTGACATTAAACAATCCTGTCAGACAATTACCATCCGCGTTGCTTCTTTGAATACGCATTACGGATGAATTAACCGTATCGATGGTAAAATCATTATCTGGATGAAACTCGTTATGACTGCGACGAATTTTAATTAGTCGCGACAATTCATGATATACCGCGTGCCTTAACGTCGCTTTATTGTTCAGTTCGGTCGTGATCTCTTCGCTGGTGTATTTTTTACGGTTAATCGCACGGTTATATCCCAGTTTTTCGACACCTGCGTAATCATTACGCGATCCCAGAATACTTTGAATATATATCGCTGGCACACCGGGGAAAATTAACAAAATCGCATGGGCAAGGATAAACCTGGCGCAACGTTCTTCATCGCTACTCTCGCGGCGGCTTAACGCATCCATATAAGTGACATTCATTTCATACGGACTGCGCGTACCATCGGGATTATTTTTCCAGTTTACTAATGCCCCTTCCTGCTGTAACGCCTCGACTAGCGCTAATATCTCGCTTTCAGGCAACAAGCCTCGCAGTGGGTTAAGCCCAATACCATCATGAGACGCGAGGAAGTTAAACCAGGTGGTTTTACTGGAAGGCAACGTCAGACTTTGCGCCCACTGGCACAGCGCCTCGACGTTCTGTTTTTGCACCGCATGTAACACCAGCGGCGGCAGTGAGAACTGGTACACCATATGCGCTTCGTCATCACCGTTTCCAAAGTAAGCAATGTTGTCTTTGTGAGGAACATTGGTCTCGGTAATGATCACAGTACCTGGTGCTACGTCATCAATAATCGACCGTAACAGCTTGATAATCAGATGTGTTTTTTCCAGATGGATGCAGCTTGTTCCCGGCTCTTTCCACATAAAGCCAACGGCATCCAGACGGACATACTCTGCGCCTTTTTCCAGGTAACACAACAGCACATCTACCATCGCCAGTAATACATCTGGGCTGCGATAATTGAGGTCAATTTGATCGTCGCTAAATGTCGTCCATAAATGGCGCGTTGAATTATCGTTCATTTGAAACGACGTTAATAACGGTAACGCACGCGGGCGAGTGACGGCGCTGAGATCGGTTTGCGGGTCAACGGCAATAAAAAAATCTTCAAAACCTGGCTGCTGTTGTAAATAGTTTTTAAACCATTCACTTTTAGCCGACATGTGGTTGCAGACTAAATCAAACATCAAATGGCTGCATTCACCGAGCTGCTGAATATCCTGCCACTCCCCTGCTTCACTGGCGACCTGATGATAATCAATTACCGAAAATCCATCATCAGATGTCCATGGGTAAAATGGCAACAAATGGACATGTGAAAAAATGCTTTGCAGCCAGTGATGGTAAAACTGATTAAATGTGGGTAGTGGTTTTAAATCATTACTGTGAAATTGATCGGCATAGGTAATTAACACGACATCACTTTCATCCCAGTGTTTTTTACGTCGCTGTGTAATTAATCTTTTCGCACTCTCAAGACGCGTTACAAGTTTCTGTAAATGAGTCGCGGTAAATGTTCCACCGTAGATTTCGTCCAGGTAATCCGTAATTTTCTGTTTCATGTTGCCTTTCCGTGGTAGCGGTCCCATGAAGCGAGAGACTACTCCGCAGAAAATAAACTGTCAATTGAGCACAAGGGTTTTAGTCACGCAGGAAATCATTTTTTACCAGGGAAAAAGCGTATTTGTGAGCTGACGCAAATAATCTATGGGGATGTAAATAAGGTGTGACAGAAAAAGTAAACGGCGCATAAGCGCCGCTTAGGGTGGATTCTTTTAACCTTTGACCTTCGGCATTGCGATGTCTTTCAGGCCGCCAGCGTTCTCAACGTGGGTATATCCCATCTCGCTAAGGATCTCTTTTGCCTGCCCTGACTGGCGTCCGGCATTGCAATACACTTTCACGGTGTCGTTTTTATCCGGAACGGCGGTGGCAATGCGCTCTTTCACTTCCTTCAGGGGAATATTGATGGCTCCCTGAACGTGCTCTTGCTGATACTGCTCTGGAACACGAACATCGATCCAGTGTTCAGCGGCGAAAACGGGCAGTGAAAACACCAGTGTCAGAGCAAGTAAGCCTTTTTTAAACATGTAAGCGTCCTTCTATGGATGAAAATTGCCATCCATAATACGCCTTAGCTTTAACAATTTTTGCGAAACTCCCCTCACCTTTTATAACGCTGCGCCAGCTTATTGGCAGCCCGACTTAATAGCGGTTCCAGCGCCACAGCCAGCAACATTTTCAGCGGTCGGCGAGCAACTGATTTTATCGCCCAACCAGCCACACCCGCCGGGCCATAGCGCAGTGCGGTAAGAAGTACCAGCTTGCCTGCTAATTTGAAACCAGGCTTCACCTTTTGCCCGGCCTGTTGCCAGCGAGTATTCATAACTTTCCTCACAGTTGACGGAAACGGCTACGTAACGTGAAAGTATCGGAAGTGACATAACGTTCCATCTCGCGTAAACGCGTTTCACTGGCCGCCAGTTCACGATCGACTTCATCTAACAATTCGCTGCTGGAAGGCAGTTGTTCACCAAACGCCATGTTGTCAGGCATTGGATCAAGCGCAAATGACAAAATGATGTAAGCAACCAGGGTAAACAGCGCCAGACCGAAGAAAATCGACAGCACCACCAGGATACGCGCCAGTTTTACCGGTACATCAAAATAGTTGGCAATCCCGGCGCAGACGCCGCGTACCATGCCCCGCTGTGGAATACGCCATAATTTTTTATTGAGATTAATGCCCGCCATTAGCGATCCCTCCAGTTCGGATGTTCTGCATCAAGAATGGATTCCAGCGCCTGAATACGTTCGCGCATCCGTTTTGCTTCATCAGCCAGTTGCGCTAATCGCTGCTGCTCACTTTGCGACAATTCACCGCGACCGGAACGATTGCTGTAATGCAGCCATAACCAGATCGGTAAAACAAACAGCACAAAAATGGTTAACGGAATAGCCAGAAATAGCGCGCTCATAAGTACTCCTTAGACGATGAGCGGCGGCGCGTTCAGACGCCGCCAGGATGTTATTATTGATTGTCTTGCTTCATTTTGGCTTTTAATTGTGCCAGTTGCTCGCTGATTGCATCATCGGCTTTCAGTTCGGCAAACTGATCGTCCAGCGATTTTTGTTTACCGAAGCTGTGGCTTTCTGCTTCCGCTTCCATCTGGTCAATTCGACGTTCGAAAGATTCGAAACGAGCCATTGCTTCATCCAGTTTGCCACTGTCCAGCTGACGACGCACATCGCGCGACGAGTTTGCCGCCTGATGGCGTAACATCAATGCCTGCTGGCGAGCGCGTGTTTCACTCAATTTGTTTTCCAGCTCGCCGATCTCTTTCTTCATACGCACCAGCGTATCGTCCACCAGCGTCACTTCATGTTCCAGGCTCTTAATCAGATCGGTCAGTTTCTGTTTTTCAATTAACGCCGCACGCGCCAGATCTTCTCTCTCTTTCAGCAGCGCCAGTTCGGCTTTTTCCTGCCATTCAACTTCACGCGCCGACGCTTGTTCAATACGGCGAGTCAGCTGTTTCTTTTCTGCCAGCGCACGCGCCGAAGTAGAACGTACTTCAACCAGTGTATCTTCCATCTCCTGGATCATCAGACGCACCAGTTTCTGTGGATCTTCCGCTTTCTCTAACAGAGCGTTGATGTTGGCATTCACGATGTCGGCAAAGCGAGAAAAAATACCCATAATGTTGTCCTCTTGATTTCTGCGTTCAGGATTGTCCTGCTGAACTATTAATACAATTTGCGTGCCAATTTTTTATCTTTTTGATTTATAAAGATCTGATTGAAGAATCAACAGCAACATGCCAGGATGAGTTAGCGAATTACACTAACAAGTGGCGAATTTCATCATGGCAGAATACAAAGATAATTTACTCGGTGAGGCGAACAGCTTTCTCGAAGTGCTGGAACAGGTTTCGCATCTCGCACCGCTGGACAAACCGGTGCTCATCATCGGCGAGCGCGGCACAGGTAAAGAGCTGATTGCCAGCCGTCTGCATTATCTCTCCTCCCGTTGGCAGGGGCCGTTTATTTCCCTTAACTGCGCGGCGTTAAATGAAAATCTGCTGGATTCCGAACTGTTTGGTCACGAAGCGGGCGCGTTTACCGGTGCGCAAAAACGTCATCCAGGGAGATTTGAACGTGCCGACGGCGGTACGCTATTTCTTGATGAACTCGCTACGGCACCGATGATGGTACAGGAGAAATTATTGCGCGTGATTGAGTACGGTGAACTGGAGCGCGTTGGCGGCAGCCAGCCATTGCAGGTGAATGTGCGGTTGGTATGCGCGACGAATGCCGATCTCCCGGCGATGGTCAATGAAGGGACTTTTCGCGCTGACCTGCTCGACCGGCTGGCTTTCGATGTAGTGCAACTGCCGCCCCTGCGCGAGCGCGAAAGCGACATTATGCTGATGGCAGAACACTTTGCCATTCAGATGTGTCGGGAAATCAAGCTGCCTCTGTTCCCGGGTTTTACCGAGCGCGCCAGAGAAACATTGCTGAATTATCGCTGGCCGGGAAATATTCGTGAATTGAAAAACGTGGTGGAACGTTCGGTGTATCGCCACGGCACCAGCGATTATCCGCTTGATGACATCATTATTGATCCCTTTAAACGGCGTCCACCTGAAGAACCCATCGCCGTTCCAGAAAACACTTCACTTCCGACGCTGCCACTGGATTTACGTGAGTTTCAGATGCAGCAGGAAAAAGAGTTGCTGCTACTCAGTTTGCAACAAGGGAAATATAACCAGAAGCGCGCGGCTGAATTACTGGGGTTAACCTATCATCAGTTCCGCGCGTTGTTGAAAAAGCACCAGATTTAGCGAAGTTGGGCAATACAACTTGCCGGATGCGGCGTGAACGCCTTATCCGGCATACATAATCAATACGTCGTTTGCAGGCCTGATAAGCGCAGCGCATCAGACATTATTGCGTTGGGCTATTAATCGCTCAGCGCATCCTGCAATATTTTCATTGCCGCATCGAATTGCGCATCCGGGATGGTCAGCGGGTACAGGAAACGAATCACGTTGCCGTATGCGCCACAGGTCAGCAGGAGCAGCCCCTGCGCCAGCGCGCGTTGCTGGATTTTCTGTGCAATCGCCGCTGACGGCTCGCCCGTTTGCGGATCGTTAAACTCTGCCGCAATCATCGACCCCAGACCGCGTACCGCCGCGATGGCCGGAACGCTTTCTTTGGCATCAATCAACGTATTTGTCAGACGCTGGCCCAGTTGATTAGCGCGTTCACAGAGTGATTCTTTGTCGATAATGTTGAGCACCGCGTGCGCGGCAGCCACCGCCAGCGGGTTCCCGGCGTAGGTACCACCAAGCCCGCCCGGCGCGGGCGCGTCCATGATATTCGCGTTACCGACCACGCCCGAAAGCGGCATCCCGCCCGCGAGGCTTTTCGCCATCGTCATTAAGTCCGGCTTATCGGCGTAGTGATCCATGGCAAACAGTTTACCGGTACGCGCAAAGCCGCTTTGCACTTCATCGGCAATCATCACAATACCGTGCTCGTCGCACAGGCGGCGAATGGCGGCAACCAGCTCTTTTGGCGCAACGTTGAAACCGCCTTCGCCCTGCACCGGTTCGAAAATAATCGCCGCCACCTGCTTCGCTTCAATGTCCGATTTAAACAAGCGTTCGATGGCATCGAGGGAGTCCTGCGTTGAAACGCCATGTAAATCTGATGGATAAGGTACGTGATACACCGAACCGGGGAACGGGCCGAAGCCGATTTTGTACGGCGCGACCTTTCCGGTCAGCGCCATGGTCATATATGTACGACCGTGGAAGCCGCCGCTAAACGCAATCACGCCAGGGCGTCCGGTATGGGCGCGGGCGATTTTCACCGCGTTCTCCACCGCTTCCGCACCGGTGGTGAAGAACGCAGTTTTAGCCTGCCCGCTCACCGGGGCAAGGGCGTTGATTTTCTCCGCCAGGGTGACGTAGCTTTCGTACGGCACAATCTGATACGCCGTATGGGTAAACTGTTGCAATTGCTGCTCCACCGCCGCGACCAGATCAGGGTGGCGATGCCCGGTATTCAGCACCGCAATGCCTGCGGCGAAATCGATATATTCGTTGCCCTCTACATCCTTCAGCGTGGCGTTTTCTGCCGACTGGGCGAAGAAGTTACACATCACGCCAACCCCGCGTGGGGTAGCAGAAAGACGACGCTGATGGAATTCATTGTTGCTCATGTTTCACACCTTTTGACTCTTCACTGTTAATCGGAAATTAAACGCCCAGACGATCGCGCAGGCTGTAATAAGCCGCGCCCATCGCGGTAAATGGCACGCGCAGCGTGCGCCCGCCGGGGAACGGGTAATGCGGCAGATTGGCGAAGGCGTCGAAGCGTTCGGCGTCACCGCGCAGCAGTTCAGCAATCAAACGCCCGGCAAGATGGGTACAGGTGACGCCGTGGCCGCTGTAACCCTGCATGTAATAGATGTTGGTATCAAGGCGACCGAACTGCGGCATGCGCGACAAGGTCAGCAGGAAGTTGCCCGTCCAGCGGTAATCAATTTTCATGCCCTTCAGCTGCGGGAAGGTTTTCAGCAGTTTCGGCACAACAAGACGCTCAACGTCATCCGGGTCGCGCGCGCCGTAGACCACGCCGCCACCGTACAGCAGGCGGTTATCGGCAGTCAGGCGGTAGTAATCAAGAAGATAGTTACAGTCTTCCACACAGTAGTTTTTCGGGATCAGCGAACGGGCTAAATCTTCCGACAGCCGCTCGGTGGTGATCACCTGCGTGCCGCACGGCATGCTGCGTTTCGCCAGTTCCGGCTCTACTTTATCGCCCAGATACGCGTTGCCTGCGACAATCACATACTTCGCCGTCACCTGCCCTTGGGCAGTGCGCACAACGGCTGGCGTGGTGTGCTGGATCTGCGTCACGGCGGAAAGCTCATACACGCGCCCGCCGTTCAGGCGGATGGCATCGGCTTCACCAATGGCGAGGTTCAGCGGATGAATATGTCCACCGCTGTGATCCAGCAGCGCACCCGTGTAGCGATCGCTGGCGACTTCGCGACGAATGGCGTTGGCGTCCAGCAATTCAAGCTGTTTATTACCGTAGCGTTCCCAGTTCTCTTTCTGCTCTTCGAGTGTGGCGAGTTGTTTATCATTCATCGCCACAAACAGGCCGCCGGGGCGATAGTCGCAGTCAATCTGATAACGTTTGATACGTTCGCGGATGATCTCGCCACCCTCGAACATCATGCTGCCGAGCATACGGGCGGTATCCATGCCGTAGCTTTTTTCGATAACGTCGATGTCGCGGCTGTAGGAGTTCACAAGCTGCCCGCCGTTGCGTCCGCTTGCGCCGAAGCCGATGCGTGAGGCTTCAAGAACCACCACGTCAAAGCCCGCTTCCGCCAGATGCAGCGCGGAGGAAAGCCCGGTATAGCCGCCGCCGACCACGCAAACGTCGCAGGAAATCGACTCATTCAGCGTGTCGAATGGCGCGTATTTATTCGCACTGGCGGCGTAATAACTGCTGGTATGTTCGGTCATTTCAGGCCTCCAGGCTTATCCAGATGGTTTTCAGTTCGGTGAATTTTTCAAGGGCGTGCAGGGATTTGTCGCGACCGTTGCCGCTCTGCTTATAGCCGCCAAACGGCACGGTCATATCACCGTCGTTGTAGTTATTGACGAAGACGGAACCGGCTTTCAGGCGGCGACTCATGTGGTGCGCGCGGGAGAGGTCGCGTGTCCATACCGCCGCGCCAAGTCCGTACTGGCTGTCGTTGGCAAGCTGTAGCGCCTGCTCTTCTGATGTGAAACGCGTGACCACCAGCACCGGGCCGAAAATCTCTTCGCGGCTTAAGGACGCATTCGGGTCTACATCCACAAAGATGGTCGGGCCGATGGCCGCAGCCAGTTTGGCATTACGACCATCCAGCAGCAGTTGCCCTTTACCTTCGCCTTCGCGAATAAAGCTATGCACCGAGTCGGCGTGGGCGCAGTCGATTAAGGTGCCCATGGTGGTCGCGGGATCAAGTGGATGGCCCGGCTGCCAGTTTTGCGCCTGCTGTTTTAACAGGGCTAAGAACTCATCGGCGATGCTCTCTTCCAGCAACAAACGCGTTCCGGCGATGCACACCTGGCCCTGGTTGTAGAAGATACCTGCGGCTGTCGCGCTCGCGGCTTTTTGCAGATCCGGGCAGTCAGCGAAAACGATGTTGGCGCTTTTGCCGCCCGCTTCCAGCCAGACGCGTTTCATGTTGCTGTCGCCCGCATCTTTCAGCAGTTGTTTCCCGGTACGGGTTGATCCAGTAAAGGCGATAACGTCAATATCATCATGACGCGACAGCGCCTGGCCCGCTTCATGACCAAAACCGGTCACCACGTTCAGCACACCATCCGGCAGACCGGCCTCTTTCGCCAGCCCGGCGAGACGAATCGCGCTAAGCGGTGATTTTTCCGACGGCTTCAGGACGACGCTGTTCCCTGACGCCAGCGCCGGGCCAAGTTTCCAGCAGGTCAGCAGCAACGGGAAGTTCCACGGTACAATGGCGGCAATTACGCCGACCGGTTCACGCACGATCATCGCCAGGTCATGGCTACTGGTGGTCGCCACTTCGCCATACACTTTATCGATCGCTTCGGCGTACCATCGAATGGCGCGCGCCGCGCCGGGAATATCATCACGCAGGCTGTGACGAATCGGTTTGCCGGTGTCGAGCGTTTCCAGCAGCGCCAGCTCTTCGGCGTTGGCTTCCATTAAATCGGCGAGTTTATTCAGTACCGCTTTACGTTTTGCCGGAGAAGAGTGTGACCAGTCGCCGCGTTCAAATACGCCGCGTGCTGCGCTCACCGCACGGTCGATATCGACGCTCTTGCCGCGGGCAATTTTCGCCAGCGGTGCCTGGGTGGCCGGATCAACGGTTTCAAAAGTTTCATTTTCCGCCGCAGCAGTATATTCACCGTTAATAAATAAGCGGGTTTCAATGGCGAGACTTAACGCTTTATCCTGCCAGTAAGCCAGATGATGAAAATTCATTATGACTCCTGTTTCACGTGTATCAGATATATGCAGTTTGTGAACGTCAGGGCGCAGAGATCCCCGGGCCGTATGCCCGTTTATTTCTGGCGACATTCTTTATGGATTGCCGGGCGCATTGCGCTTACCCGGCTTACAGAACAAAAAGATTAAAACGTGGTGGGCGTATGGGCGCTGATAATTCGGCAAACACCTGCCGACGTATTACTGAAACTGTGCGGGATGCCGGTATTAATGGCATAACTTTGCCCCGCGACGAGGTGGTAATCCTGACCATTAATCGTCAGAACAATTTCACCTTCCAGTACAGTGCCTATTTCCTCACCCTGATGCTTAATTCTTTCCCCAGTGGTTGTGCCCGGCTGGTAAGTTTCAAAGATCATCGCCAGCGTGCGATTCGGGTTACCGTTATGAACCAGCTTCATTGACACACCCTGACTGCCCATCTCAATTAAGTCGTCCTGATTAATGACGACCTGTGGCTCATCAGGTTTTTCCGGCTCGGAAAAGAATTCCGAGAGTGACAGACCATACACCTTCAGCAGCTTTTGCAGCGTACTGATGGCAGGGCTGACTTTATCTTGTTCTATCGTACTGATAGCACTGTGAGTCAGCCCGGAGAGTTCGGCGGCACGACGTTGTGAAAGCCCCTGCTGCTGGCGGATTTCCGACAAGCGTTTTCCTGGCGCCAGTCCCTCATCACTCATATTTGCATTTCCTTAAACTGTAGTGGTCAGAGTCGCTGTTTTTCAGCGATATGGTGCTGACAAGCGGTGATAAAGCCCTCGAACAATATACGCGAAAGCGCGTACTCGCTACTGTTCCATTCCGGGTGCCACTGTACGCCCAGCGCAAAAGGATGATTGATGACGCTAACCGCCTCAACTAAGCCATCCGGCGAGCGAGCTTCAACACGCAACCGTGGGCTAACGACCTTCGCCCCTTGTCCATGCAGAGAGTTTACCCAAAAGTTGCTACATTCAGGTAACAACGCAGACAGCAATCCCCCCTCTTCAACCTGAACTTCATGCGACGGTGCATATTGCTGTTCCACCGGCAGTTCGGGATCTTCCCGATGTTCCAGCAATTCAGGCTGTTCGCACAGCTTGCGATGCAACGAACCACCGGTTGCCACCACCAGTTCCTGTAAACCCCGGCAGATGGCGAAAATGGGGATGCGCCTTTCGAGTGCGGCATTAATTAACGCCATGCTCAGAAGATCACGCCCGGGATCGGCGTCAGGCTCATCGCCGTTTTCACCATATAGGTGCGGCTGCACATTGCTGGGACTACCAGGAAGATAAATACCATCGAGTTTCGGCAAAAGTTGTTCAAGTAATGACGGTTCCGCCAGCGCATGTGGCAGCGCAATTGGCAAGCCGCCTGCGTGGATGATGGCATTCAGGTACTTTTCTTGCAGAGTCTGGGTCGCATGACCCTTAAGCCTGTTCCTGCACATTACGACACCGATAACCGGATTGTTCATTATATTTTCCATGCTCAATCTCACAAAGTGGACTAAATTATCGCCATTACTGCGCTTTAAATGACCTTTATGTTCAATATTTTTTCAATCTAGCAGCGGGTTTTCATTTTTGCAAACCAAATTTAACATTTGACAAACATTTAGTTTGCATACAGATTCGAATGGTGGTCATTATATTTTACGCTTTGATAACGAGCGGAAAACAAACCAAAGGCGAAGAATCATGGAAACCAATATCGTTGAAGTAGAGAACTTTGTTCAGCAGTCAGAAGAGAGGCGGGGTAGCGCCTTTACGCAGGAAGTGAAACGCTACCTGGAGCGCTACCCGAATACGCAATATGTTGATGTTTTACTTACCGATTTGAATGGTTGTTTTCGTGGAAAACGTATTCCTGTTTCAAGTCTGAAGAAGCTGGAGAAAGGGTGTTATTTCCCGGCCTCGGTGTTTGCAATGGATATTCTGGGCAACGTCGTAGAAGAAGCGGGCCTGGGTCAGGAAATGGGCGAGCCGGATCGTACCTGTGTTCCTGTTCTCGGTTCCTTAACCCCTTCTGCTGCAGATCCTGAGTTTATCGGTCAGATGCTCCTGACCATGGTCGATGAAGATGGCGCTCCCTTTGACGTTGAGCCGCGGAACGTTCTCAACCGCCTGTGGCAGCAGCTACGCCAGCGCGGCTTGTTCCCGGTCGTAGCGGTAGAGCTGGAGTTCTATTTACTGGATCGCCAGCGCGACGCTGAAGGGTATCTGCAACCGCCCTGCGCGCCCGGCACCGATGACCGCAATACACAAAGTCAGGTTTACTCCGTTGATAACCTCAACCACTTCGCCGACGTGCTCAATGATATTGATGAGCTGGCGCAGTTACAGCTGATTCCGGCAGATGGCGCGGTCGCCGAGGCCTCGCCAGGTCAGTTTGAAATCAATCTTTACCATACCGATAACGTGCTGGAAGCTTGCGATGATGCGCTGGCACTAAAACGCCTGGTGCGTCTGATGGCAGAAAAGCATAAGATGCACGCCACTTTTATGGCGAAGCCGTATGAAGAGCACGCGGGCAGCGGGATGCATATCCATATCAGTATGCAAAATAATCGTGGCGAGAACGTGCTTTCTGACGCGGAAGGCGAAGATTCGCCGCTGCTGAAAAAGATGCTTGCCGGGATGATTGACCTGATGCCGTCATCAATGGCGTTGCTGGCACCAAACGTGAACTCGTATCGCCGCTTCCAGCCGGGGATGTATGTACCGACGCAGGCGTCGTGGGGCCATAACAACCGCACCGTCGCCCTGCGTATTCCCTGCGGCGATCGCCATAATCACCGCGTGGAATATCGCGTGGCGGGTGCCGATGCCAACCCGTATTTGGTGATGGCAGCGATTTTTGCCGGTATTTTGCACGGTCTTGATAACGAACTGCCATTACAGGAAGAAGTCGAAGGCAACGGGCTGGAACAGGAAGGCTTACCCTTCCCGATTCGCCAGAGCGATGCCCTGGGTGAGTTTATCGAGAATGATCACCTGCGCCGCTATTTAGGCGAACGCTTCTGCCATGTGTATCACGCCTGTAAAAATGATGAGCTGTTGCAGTTTGAGCGCCTCATCACAGAAACAGAAATTGAGTGGATGTTGAAAAACGCGTAATACCCCTTGCGGGGTTGTTTCAGCGGCCTGAGCGGAGCCAGGCCTGACATTTGCTGGTAATCCAGACATTTCCCGGATGTCGCGTTATGGAGCGCAGGCGGCAACGGGCTTCCGTTAACGATTAAGACTGTGACGAGGAAATGAGATGATGCCGATGATTAAATCCCCGCATGGCGAGGGAGGCTGCGTATGCGCCCCTCCTGCGACTGACTGGACTCCGCCCCCTTTGCTTCCCTTGCTAAACAGGTTTGATTTCAGGTCGACACGACCGCAAACCTTATTACGCAGGGGAGGCAGCAATTATGGCTATTAATTCACCACTGAATATTGCTGCGCAACCCGGCAAAACCCGTCTGCGAAAATCACTGAAATTGTGGCAGGTGGTGATGATGGGTCTGGCCTATCTCACGCCGATGACTGTGTTCGATACCTTTGGCATTGTTTCCGGCATTAGCGACGGTCACGTTCCGGCGTCCTATTTGCTGGCGCTGGCGGGTGTGCTGTTTACCGCGATCAGCTACGGCAAACTGGTTCGCCAGTTTCCGGAGGCCGGTTCGGCCTATACCTACGCGCAAAAGTCGATTAACCCGCACGTCGGATTTATGGTCGGCTGGTCATCGCTGCTGGATTATCTCTTTTTGCCGATGATCAACGTTTTGTTGGCGAAAATCTATCTCTCCGCCCTCTTCCCGGAAGTGCCGCCGTGGGTGTGGGTGGTAACCTTCGTCGCCATTTTAACCGCCGCGAATCTGAAGAGCGTCAACCTGGTGGCTAACTTCAATACCCTGTTTGTGCTGGTGCAGATTTCCATCATGTTGGTGTTTATCTTCCTGGTGGTTCAGGGGCTGCATAAAGGAGAAGGCGTTGGCACCGTCTGGTCGCTTCAGCCGTTTATCAGCGAGAACGCACATCTGATCCCGATTATTACCGGGGCGACGATTGTCTGTTTCTCGTTCCTCGGTTTCGATGCGGTGACCACGCTTTCGGAAGAGACGCCGGACGCCGCACGCGTGATCCCGAAAGCCATCTTCCTGACGGCGGTATACGGCGGCATTATCTTTATCGCGGCGTCGTTCTTTATGCAGCTGTTCTTCCCGGATATCAGCCGCTTTAAAGATCCGGACGCCGCACTGCCGGAAATCGCACTGTACGTTGGCGGCAAGTTGTTCCAGTCGATTTTCCTCTGCACGACGTTTGTGAACACGTTAGCGTCTGGCCTGGCGTCACATGCCAGCGTGTCGCGTCTGCTGTATGTGATGGGGCGCGACAATGTGTTTCCGGAACGCGTGTTTGGCTATGTGCACCCGAAATGGCGAACTCCGGCACTGAATGTCATTATGGTCGGGATTGTCGCGTTGTCAGCGCTGTTCTTTGATTTAGTCACCGCGACAGCATTGATTAACTTCGGTGCTCTGGTGGCGTTTACCTTCGTTAACCTGTCGGTGTTTAATCATTTCTGGCGGCGTAAAGGAATGAATAAAAGCTGGAAGGATCACTTCCACTATTTGCTGATGCCGCTGGTTGGCGCGCTGACGGTGGGTGTGCTGTGGGTTAACCTCGAGTCAACGTCACTGACACTCGGTCTGGTATGGGCTTCATTAGGCGGCGCATATTTGTGGTATCTGATCCGCCGCTATCGCAAAGTGCCGTTGTATGATGGTGACAGAACGCCGGTGAGCGAAACGTAATAGTCGGATGCGCGGCGCATTATCCTGCCTGAGGGTAATGCGCCGCGCCATTAACTATAAAAAGATGTATGACCCGGATCACGAGTGCTATCATCCGCCCTTATGCTTAGCGCATTAACCCCAGGGGCAAATAATGAACCACGATATCCCGCTAAAATATTTTGATATTGCCGATGAGTACGCGACCGAATGCGCAGAGCCTGTCGCAGACGCTGAACGCACACCGCTGGCCCACTACTTCCAGTTACTGCTCACCCGTTTGATGAACAATGAAGAGATCAGCGAAGAAGCCCAACATGAAATGGCTGCTGAAGCGGGGATTAATCCCGTACGCATTGATGAGATCGCAGAGTTTTTGAATCAATGGGGTAATGAGTAATTATTTCATTGCAGACGCTCGGTCAGTATCGTTGCCCGGATAAAGCGTTCACGCCGCATCCGGCTAAAAATGACACGCACTGCAGCGTGCTTTAATGGGTTTCTCACGATCGTACCGCTCTGCTCCTCGCTAAGTTGTTCTGTGAGTTATAGTTATAGAGAAATCACGGGTACGAATGTTGAACAGATGGCGACGTCACCTGTTCAACGACCAACCACACGGCCCTCATTACGACCCCTGAACACAAACGGTAATGGCAAATGTCATTAAATATTAGTAAGATAGCCTCTTTACATAAAATCTCTTAATATTATGCGCCAGGTATTATCGTCTCTTTTGGTGATTGCTGGACTTGTGAGTGGTCAGGCAATCGCCGCGCCTGAATCCCCCCCGCATGCTGATATCCGCGACAGCGGTTTTGTCTATTGCGTCAGCGGGCAAGTCAACACCTTTAACCCATCCAAAGCGAGCAGTGGGTTAATTGTCGATACCCTTGCCGCCCAGTTTTATGATCGACTCCTGGATGTCGATCCCTATACCTATCGCCTGATGCCGGAACTTGCCGAAAGCTGGGAAGTGCTCGACAACGGCGCGACCTATCGCTTCCACCTGCGTCGCGATGTTCCGTTTCAAAAAACCGACTGGTTTACTCCCACTCGTAAAATGAATGCCGACGATGTGGTGTTTACCTTCCAGCGAATTTTTGACCGTAACAACCCGTGGCATAACGTCAACGGCAGCAACTTTCCCTACTTCGACAGCCTGCAATTTGCCGATAACGTTAAAAGCGTCCGCAAACTGGATAATCATACCGTTGAGTTCCGACTCGCCCAGCCAGATGCTTCTTTTTTGTGGCACCTGGCGACCCATTATGCATCGGTCATGTCGGCAGAATATGCCCAGAAGTTAGAGAAAGAAGATCGCCAGGAACAACTCGACCGTCAGCCGGTCGGCACTGGACCGTATCAGTTATCGGAATACCGCGCCGGGCAATTTATTCGCCTACAACGTCATGATGACTTCTGGCGCGGCAAACCGTTAATGCCGCAGGTGGTGGTGGATTTAGGCTCCGGCGGCACCGGACGTCTTTCGAAACTTCTGACAGGTGAATGCGACGTTCTGGCCTGGCCTGCTGCCAGTCAGCTATCCATTTTGCGTGACGACCCACGCTTGCGTTTAACGCTGCGCCCGGGGATGAATGTCGCCTATCTGGCATTTAACACTGCTAAACCGCCGCTAAATAATCCCGCTGTCCGCCATGCGCTGGCACTGGCGATCAATAACCAGCGTCTGATGCAATCCATCTATTATGGTACGGCTGAAACGGCAGCCTCTATTTTACCGCGCGCCTCGTGGGCCTATGACAACGAGGCTAAAATTACTGAATACAATCCGGCGAAATCGCGCGAACAGTTGAAGGCGTTGGGGCTGGAAAACTTAACGCTGAAACTGTGGGTGCCAACACGTTCGCAGGCGTGGAACCCCAGTCCACTGAAAACCGCCGAACTGATTCAGGCGGATATGGCGCAGGTTGGCGTAAAAGTGGTGATTGTGCCGGTAGAAGGTCGTTTTCAGGAGGCGCGGTTGATGGATATGAGCCATGATCTGACGTTATCCGGTTGGGCGACAGACAGTAACGATCCGGACAGTTTCTTTCGTCCGCTACTGAGCTGCGCAGCAATACATTCCCAGACCAACCTCGCCCACTGGTGCGATCCGAAATTCGACAGCGTGTTGCGTAAGGCGCTCTCCTCGCAGCAGCTAGCGGCGCGTATTGAAGCCTATGACGAAGCGCAAAGTATTCTGGCGCAGGAATTGCCCATTTTGCCGCTGGCGTCGTCATTGCGCTTGCAAGCCTACCGTTACGATATCAAAGGGCTGGTTCTTAGCCCGTTTGGTAACGCCTCCTTTGCTGGTGTGTATCGCGAGAAACAGGATGAGGTGAAAAAACCATGATTATCTTCACCTTACGCCGCATTTTGTTATTGATTGTCACCTTGTTCCTGCTGACCTTCGTTGGCTTCAGCTTGAGCTATTTCACCCCACATGCGCCGTTACAAGGCGCGTCACTGTGGAATGCCTGGGTGTTCTGGTTTAATGGTCTGATCCACTGGGATTTTGGTGTTTCCAGCATTAACGGTCAACCGATTGCCGAACAGTTAAAAGAGGTCTTCCCGGCGACGATGGAACTGTGCATCCTCGCCTTCGGTTTTGCGCTGATTGTTGGCATCCCCGTAGGGATGATTGCCGGGATTACGCGCCATAAGTGGCAGGATAACTTGATCAACGCCATCGCCTTACTGGGCTTTTCCATCCCGGTGTTCTGGCTGGCGCTTCTGTTGACGCTATTTTGTTCAC
Source organism: Escherichia sp. KS167_9B (assembly GCF_030295215.1). NCBI lineage: Bacteria > Pseudomonadati > Pseudomonadota > Gammaproteobacteria > Enterobacterales > Enterobacteriaceae > Escherichia > Escherichia sp. KS167_9B. The sequence goes on along the minus strand of NZ_AP025754.1, from coordinate 1,676,791 downwards.
TCACGCTAGGTTGGTTGCCCGTTTCAGGGCGTTTCGATCTGCTCTACGAAGTGAAACCGATTACCGGTTTTGCGTTGATTGATGCCTGGCTTTCGGACTCACCGTGGCGGGATGAAATGGTCATGAGCGCAATCCGCCATATGATATTGCCCGTGATCACCCTGTCGGTTGCGCCAACAACTGAAGTGATCCGACTGATGCGTATCAGCACAATCGAAGTGTATGACCAGAACTATGTTAAAGCGGCGGCGACCCGCGGTTTGTCGCGCTTTACTATTTTGCGTCGCCATGTTCTGCATAACGCGTTACCTCCGGTTATTCCTCGCCTGGGCTTACAGTTTTCTACCATGCTGACGCTGGCGATGATCACCGAAATGGTCTTTAGCTGGCCGGGTTTAGGGCGCTGGTTAATTAACGCCATCCGCCAGCAAGATTACGCGGCCATTTCCGCCGGAGTGATGGTGTGTGGCTCACTGGTCATTATTGTTAACGTGATTTCTGATATTTTGGGTGCCATGGCTAACCCTCTGAAACATAAGGAATGGTATGCCTTACGATAGCGTATACAGCGAAAAGCGCCCGCCGGGCACGCTGCGTACCGCCTGGCGCAAATTTTATAGTGATGCCTCTGCGATGGTCGGTCTGTACGGCTGCGCGGGACTGGCTGTACTGTGTATTTTTGGCGGCTGGTTTGCGCCTTACGGCATCGATCAGCAATTTCTCGGCTATCAATTATTGCCGCCTTCATGGTCACGCTATGGCGAAGTTTCTTTCTTCCTGGGGACTGACGACCTCGGACGCGATGTTTTAAGTCGTTTACTGAGTGGAGCTGCACCAACCGTGGGGGGGGCATTTGTGGTGACGCTTGCAGCGACAATCTGTGGCCTGGTACTTGGCACCTTTGCCGGGTCGACGCACGGTCTACGCTCAGCGGTGCTTAACCATATTCTGGATACCTTACTGGCGATCCCTTCCCTGCTGCTGGCAATTATCGTTGTAGCGTTTGCCGGACCGAGTTTGTCGCACGCCATGTTTGCCGTCTGGCTGGCGCTGCTGCCTCGTATGGTACGTTCGATTTACAGCATGGTGCATGACGAACTGGAAAAAGAGTACGTTATCGCCGCCCGTCTGGATGGCGCATCAACGCTGAATATTCTCTGGTTTGCTGTGATGCCAAACATCACCGCCGGGCTGGTCACCGAGATCACCCGCGCACTGTCGATGGCAATTCTCGATATCGCCGCGCTGGGCTTTCTCGATCTCGGCGCACAACTCCCCTCGCCTGAATGGGGAGCGATGCTCGGTGATGCGCTGGAACTGATTTATGTCGCCCCGTGGACTGTCATGCTGCCAGGTGCGGCAATTATGATTAGCGTGCTGTTGGTTAACCTCCTTGGCGACGGTGTTCGTCGTGCAATTATTGCGGGGGTGGAATAATGCCATTACTCGATATTCGTAACCTGACCATTGAATTTAAAACCGGTGATGAGTGGGTTAAAGCCGTCGACCGCGTAAGTATGACCTTAACCGAAGGTGAAATCCGCGGTCTTGTTGGCGAATCCGGTTCCGGCAAAAGTTTGATTGCAAAAGCAATTTGTGGGGTGAATAAAGATAACTGGCGTGTTACTGCTGACCGTATGCGTTTTGATGATATCGATTTGCTGCGTCTCTCCGCACGCGAACGGCGCAAGCTGGTTGGTCACAACGTGTCGATGATTTTCCAGGAACCGCAGTCGTGTCTTGACCCTTCAGAACGTGTGGGTCGCCAGTTGATGCAAAACATCCCAGCCTGGACGTATAAAGGCCGTTGGTGGCAGCGTTTTGGCTGGCGCAAACGCCGTGCCATTGAACTACTGCACCGTGTGGGGATTAAAGATCACAAAGATGCGATGCGCAGTTTTCCCTATGAGTTGACCGAAGGTGAATGTCAGAAAGTGATGATAGCCATTGCACTGGCGAATCAACCGCGTCTGCTGATTGCTGACGAACCGACAAACTCAATGGAGCCAACAACCCAGGCGCAAATCTTTCGCCTGCTGACGCGTCTCAACCAAAACAGCAATACCACTATTTTGCTTATCAGCCATGACTTACAAATGCTTAGCCAATGGGCGGATAAAATTAACGTGCTTTACTGCGGTCAAACGGTGGAAACCGCGCCGAGTAAGGAGTTGGTGACAATGCCACATCATCCCTATACCCAGGCGCTGATCCGCGCGATACCAGACTTCGGCAGCGCGATGCCGCATAAAAGTCGCCTCAATACGCTGCCCGGCGCTATCCCACTGCTGGAACAGTTACCGATTGGGTGTCGTCTGGGGCCGCGTTGCCCGTATGCACAACGAGAATGCATTGTGACGCCACGTTTGACGGGGGCGAAAAATCATCTCTATGCCTGTCACTTCCCGCTGAACATGGAGAAAGAGTGAGATGATCGAAACGCTGCTTGAAGTGCGTAATTTAAGTAAAACGTTCCGTTATCGGACCGGCTGGTTTCGTCGTCAGACCGTAGAAGCGGTAAAACCTTTGAGCTTTACGCTACGTGAAGGCCAGACACTGGCGATCATTGGCGAGAATGGTTCTGGTAAATCCACGCTGGCAAAAATGCTGGCGGGAATGATAGAACCTACCAGCGGCGAGTTATTGATTGACGATCATCCGCTGCATTTTGGCGATTATTCCTTCCGCAGTCAGCGTATTCGCATGATTTTTCAGGATCCTTCGACCTCGTTGAATCCCCGTCAACGTATCTCGCAAATTCTGGATTTTCCACTGCGTCTGAACACCGATCTGGAACCTGAACAGCGTCGCAAACAGATTATTGAAACGATGCGGATGGTTGGGCTGCTACCGGATCACGTCAGTTACTATCCGCATATGTTAGCACCCGGGCAAAAACAGCGTCTGGGTCTGGCGCGCGCGCTGATATTGCGCCCAAAAGTCATTATTGCCGATGAAGCCCTCGCCTCACTGGATATGTCGATGCGTTCGCAGTTGATTAATCTGATGCTGGAGTTACAGGAAAAACAGGGCATTTCGTATATTTATGTTACCCAGCATATTGGGATGATGAAGCACATTAGCGACCAGGTACTGGTGATGCATCAGGGCGAGGTTGTCGAGCGAGGTAGTACTGCGGATGTGCTCGCCTCTCCGCTGCACGACCTCACTAAACGACTGATTGCCGGTCATTTTGGCGAGGCATTGACGGCGGATGCGTGGCGTAAGGACCGTTAGTGTTTTGCACCTCATCCTGACAGGGCCCCCCTCAGGATGAGGTGTTCATTACTTTTGATTGTCGATTCTGGTGAGAGCAACCAGCAATGCCAGCGTATAACACACCGTAATTGCCAGACTCATTTTTAACAGTGTTTCTCCGCCAATTCCCGACAATGGCGCGGCTATACCGCCGAAGACAAACATGCTCATCCCCATCAACGCAGACGCCGTTCCAGATTCCTGCGTCCCTACTGCACTCATAGCCTCTGCCCCGCCAACAGTGCCGATGCCGCTACAAAATGCGATGGTGAAAAATAATGCCACCAGTGCCGGAATGGGCAATTGTACCCATGCGCATAAGACCGTGAGCAATGCACACAAAATTGCCGCTATCAGGCCACCTCGCAACAATGTCATCGCGTTAATCCGTCGCGCCAGGCGCGAGAAGATCCATGAAGCAATGATAAGTCCGATGCCGTTAAGGCCAAACACCAGGCTAAATTGCATTGGACTAAAGCCAAATTCCTTCTGCAACACGAACGACGAAGAGCCGATATACGCAAACAAACCGGCCAGCATAAAACTTTGAATCAGGCAAAAGCGCATAAAAAGGCGGTTCTGCACCACGCTTCGTCCGGTTAATAGCAATGATGAGCCCCTTTTATTTTCTGGCAAGGTCTCATTAATAAATAACAGGCAGCCCAGCAACAGTACGGTGCTAATTTCAGCCATTACCCAGAATAAAGTGCGCCAGTCAAAAGTGCTAACAATGTACCCGCCCAGCACTGGCGACAACACCGGTGCCAGGCCATTCACCGTCATTAACAGCGCAAAAAACTGGGTCAACGTTACTCCCTGATATTTGTCACGAGCAATAGAACGAGAGAGCACCGAACCACCCGCCCCCGCGATCCCTTGAATAAAACGCCAGACCACCAGCCAGTAAATATTGTTCGTTGTCGCGCACAAAATGGAAGAAACAATAAACAATAGCAACGACAAGATTAACGGACGTTTACGCCCTATTTTGTCGCTCAGAGGGCCAAATAACAGTTGTCCGACGCCAAGACCGATCAGTGATGCAGTCAGGGTTAATTGCGTTATGGTCGTGGTTGCCGCCAGTTGCTCAGACATCTCCGGCAAAGCCGGCAAATAAAGATCGGTACACATCGGGCCGATACCGGCTAAAAGACCAAGAATCAATGCCCATGAAAGAGAGACTCTAGCCATATTATTCCTTACTTGAGTGATGACATGCCGCCGCCCAGCGACTGCCAGAGCGTGATTCGGTTTGTAAAATCAGTCAGTTGCAGTGCCAGCAGCTCCTGCTGTGCGCTCCACAAGCTGCGCTGCGCCGTCAACACGGTCAGGTAATCACCAACACCCGCCTGATAGCGACGCAAGCCAACATCGACCGTTTGTTGCTCAGCTTTAACATACTGGCGCTGTGCATCCAGTTGCTCTTCAAGCGTGGTCCGCCGCGCCAGTGCGTTAGCGACATCTTTAAATGCGCTCTGAACGGTTTTTTCATAGGTGGCAATGAGCCCACGCTTTTGTGCTTCTGCGTAACGAAGCTGCGCCAGATTACTCCCGCCAGTGAACAGCGGTAATGTGACCGATGGCGCAAATGACCAGATCTGCATTCCGTGGCTGAACAACGACGACAATGCGTCACTGCCCACACCGGCACTGGCAGTCAGCGAAATCGTCGGGAAAAAGTTAGCCCGCGCCGCGCCAATATCTGCATTGGCGCTCTTCAAATTATGTTCCGCTTCCTGGATATCCGGGCGACGCAGCAGAACATCAGATGATACTCCCGCAGGAACCAGACTTATCATTTGTTCCGGCAGGCTTTCCAGTGTTCCCGGTAGCAGATTTTCCGCAAGCGTTGTACCTGCCAGTAAGTTCAGCGCATTTTTATCCTGCATCACTTGTGTCTGATAGCTGGCAACGCTGGCGCGCGCTTGCTGATAAACACTCATCGCCTCACTGACATCTGTCGCTGCCGCCGTGCCAACCTGTTGCTGGCGCTGGATAATTTTCAATGAGTTTTCTGCACTGGCCATCGTTTCTTTTGCCAGGGCCAGGTTGCTGTTATCAGCCGCCAGTGTCAGCCAGGCGGTGCTGATTTCAGCAATCAGCGTTAAACGAGTGTTCTGGGCTGTAAATTCACTGGCAAGCCAGGTTTCCCGCGCCGCCCGAGATAAACTCTGATTACGACCAAACAGATCTAACGTATAACTGGACACCGTGCCGTCAGCCTCGGCAGTTGTTCCCGTACCATTCGCCAGCGAACGACTGCGAGTCGAACTTAAGGCCGCATTCACCGTCGGAAATAACGACGCATTAGTTTGCCCATAGAGCGCCCGTGCTGAGTCAATATCAGCAATCGCTTTTTGCACATCGCGGTTACTGTTCAGTGCAATGGTTACTACCTGCTGCAATCGGGGATCGTGGATCACCTGCTGCCAGTCATGGCTGATTGCCTTCCCCTGGCCCTGTGCTCCCGGCAAGGTCGCCGGGATTGGGGATTCAGGCGTACTGTAGTGAGGATCGAGCGAGACACATCCCGCACTCAACAACACCAGAAAAATAAGAGAACGACGCAACATAACTTACTCCTGACGGCGCGGTTTACCGGCAAACAAACGTTTCACCAGTACAAAAAACAGAGGAACGAAGAAAATGGCCAGTAATGTAGCGGTCAGCGTGCCGCCAATAATGCCCGTACCAATGGCGATGCGGCTGTTCGCCCCTGCGCCGGTTGCTATCGCCAGCGGCATTACCCCCGCAATAAACGCCAGCGAGGTCATGATGATTGGGCGTAAACGAGTCTGCGCCGCGCGTAATGCCGCACGACTCAAGGAATAGCCCTCTGCAACCGCCGCTTCAGCAAATTCCACAATCAGAATGGCGTTTTTCGACGACAAGCCGATAGTAGTTAATAGCGCTACCTGGAAGTAAACGTCGTTGTTTAAATCACGCATCCAGGCCGCCAGCGCCGCGCCAAGAAGCCCCAGAGGGATCACCAGAATGACCGAGAACGGGACTGACCAGCTTTCGTACAGTGCTGCAAGGCAGAGGAAAACCACCAGAATAGAAACTGCATACAGACTTAATGCCTGACCGCTGGCCAGTTTCTCCTGCAATGACAAACCACTCCAGGCCCATGTTGTTCCCGCAGGAAGACTGTTTGCCAGTTCCTCCATTTTTGTCATTGCATCGCCGGAACTAAAGCCAGTCGCGTTTTCGCCCTGAATTTCATAGGCTGCCGAGCCGTTGTAGCGCACCAGTCTTTCCGGTCCATACAGCCAGCGGGTGGTCGCAAAAGCAGAGAATGGTGTCATGGCGTTATCGCTACCGCGCACAAACCATTTACCTAAGTCTGACGGCGCGGAACGAAATTCGCTGTCGCCCTGAATGTAGACTTTTTTCACACGACCACGGTCAATAAAGTCATTCACATAAGTACCGCCCCACGCACTGGACAGGGTGTCGGTGACATCATTCAAACTCAACCCTAATGACACCGCTTTATTGCTATCAATATCTACCTGCAATTGCGGCATTTGTGGCAAATCATTGGCGCGTACAGAATGTAACTCCGGACTTTGATTCGCTTTTTCTATCAACTGATTACGCATTTGCAGCAGTGTTTCACGATCGGTTCCACCGTTAGCTAACAATTCAAACGTAAAACCATTGCTTTGGCCCAGCCCATCAACGGCTGGCGGCGTCATCGCAAATACCGTGGCATCACGAATTGTGCCCAGCTCTTTGGTAGCCCGTAGGGCGATAGCCTGGGCGGTGTTTTCTGCCCCTTTACGTTGAGACCAGTTTTTCAACGAAACAAACGCCATCCCGGTGTTCTGTCCGCTGCCGCTAAAACTGAAACCATCAACGGTAAAGATGACATCGGTATTTGCTTTCTCGTTAATCAGGAACCAGTCAACAATCTGGCGATTCACTTCTGCTGTACGGGCAGCGGTCGCCCCGGCCGGCAGCGTGTACTGCACCATGATTTCGCCCTGGTCTTCAGTGGGTAAGAAACTGCCCGGCAGTTTCCACATCATCAGGGCCATTCCACCACCCAGCACGACATAAAGCCCCATCGTTCGGGCTGCACGGCGCAGGACATAAATTACGCCTCGCTGATATTTATCTTCAGTACGGCGGTAAAAGCGGTTAAATGCGCCGAAAAAGCCTTTTTTATGTGGCGGAACATGCTGGAGGACGGAACCGCACAGGGCGGGAGTCAAGGTCAATGCCACCACCACGGAAAGCAGCATTGCGGAGATGATGGTGATGGAGAACTGACGATAAATTACGCCCGTAGATCCCCCAAAGAAGGCCATCGGCAGGAATACGGCTGACAACACCAGCGCAATGGCAACCAGTGCGCCAGAAATCTCGCCCATTGATTTTTCCGTGGCTTCACGCGCGGGCAACCCTTCGTCACGCATAATGCGTTCGACGTTCTCCACCACCACAATGGCATCGTCCACCAGCAAGCCGATCGCCAGCACCATTGCAAACAACGTCAGGGTATTAATCGAATAGCCAAACAACGCAAGAACGCCGAATGTGCCCAGCAAAACGACGGGGACAGCTAACGCCGGAATCAGTGTGGCACGCAGGTTTTGCAGGAATAAATACATCACGCAAACCACCAATACGATGGCTTCAAACAGCGTCTGAATTACGTCCTCTACGGAGATTTTAATAAATTCAGTGCTGTCTTTCGGGTATGCGATGTCGTATCCCTGCGGCATGTTCCGCTGGAATTCGGCAATCTTATCCTTGACCAGCGTCGCCGTATTCAGCGCATTCGCACCGGGCGAAAGCATTACAGCAACCCCGGCAGACGGGTGACCGTTAAGTTTGCCGATAGCGGTATAATCTTCACTGCCCATCTCAACGCGAGCCACATCTTTTATACGAACAACTGCGCCGTCTGACTGGCTTTTCACGATAATATTTTTGAACTGATCCACCGTCTGCAAGCGAGACTGCGCACGTACCGTTGCGGTCAGTTGCTGAGTATCCGGTGAAGGCAATGCCCCTATTTTCCCGGCAGTAACCTGCACGTTTTGCGCTTCAATAGCACTTTGCACGTCTGAAGGCATCAGCGAGTAAGACGCCAGTTTGGCCGGGTCGAGCCAGATGCGCATAGCGTATTCCGCGCCAAAGACTTGCAGACTCCCCACACCTTCAACACGCGCCAGGGGGTCCTGAACGTTACTGACCAGCCAGTCGGCGATATCCGAACTGGAGGCTTTGTCAGTGGTGTCATACACGGCAGCAATCAGCAAAAAGTTGCTTTGTGATTTCTCCACCGTAACACCTGTTTGCTGCACTTCGCTGGGTAGGCGCGACTCCGCCTGCTGAATTTTATTCTGCACCTGAACCTGTGCAGTATCTGGATCGGTACCTTGTTCAAAGGTCACATTAATACTGACCGAACCATCAGAGCTACTGGTTGAGCTGAAATAGAGTAAATTATCAAGCCCAGTGAGTTGTTGCTCGATAACCTGAGTCACGCTGTTCTCCAGCGTTTCGGCAGAAGCACCAGTATAAGTGGCTGAAATTTTAATGGTCGGCGGTGCAACGTCAGGATATTGCGCGACGGGTAATGTGCGAATAGCCAGAATCCCCGCCAACATAATCAAAATGGCGATAACCCAGGCAAAGACCGGGCGGCGAACAAAAAAGCGCGAAAACATCAGGCATTGCCTCCATTAGCCTGAACTTCAACAGCCTTGACGGTCTGCCCTGAAGTGACTTTGGCAGAACCTTCAACAATCAGTCGGTCGCCGTTGTGCAGGCCGTTCAGCACCAGCCATTTATCACCATACGTTTCTCCCGTTTCGAGCGTTCGCTGCTCTACTTTATTGTCTTTATTCACCACCAGCGCAGTTGCATTGCCTTTAGCATCGCGCGTGACGCCCTGTTGAGGCGCGAGAATAGCGTTTTCCATCACGCCTTCATCGACACGAGCGCGAACAAACATTCCCGGTAATAACTGCTGTTGTGGATTGGGGAAAATTGCCCGTAATGTCACCGAACCGGTAGACTCATCCACCGCGACTTCGGTGAGTTCCAGACGCCCTTTTTCGCTGTAGGTTGTGCCATCTTCCAGAATAAGTGAGACGCTCATGGTGTCACTGTTGGTCGCCAGTGACTGTTTACGCAGACGTAATAAATCGACACTGGAGCGAGTGAGGTCGACATACATTGTATCCAGACCACGAATAGTCGTTAACGCTGTATCTTGCGACGCGGTCACCAGTGCGCCAGGGGTTACCGACGAAATGCCAATACGCCCCGAAATCGGCGCAGTGACCGTGGTCCAGTCAAGATTAATGCGCGCAGTTTCCAGTGCGGCTTTTTTCGCCTCTACACTGGCTTTATCTTGTGCACAGGTAGACTGAGCATCATCAGCATCCTGTTGTGAAACACCGTTCTCTTTCACCAGTCGGGCATAACGCTGCGCTTTCTGGCAATCGGCTTTTACCAGTGCCTGTGCTTGTTGTAATGCTGCCCGAGCTTCATTCCATGCAGCCTGATAACTGGCCGCATCAATCTGGTAGAGCGGCTGTCCAGCCTTGACCAGATCACCTTCCTTAAATAAGCGTTTCTGGATAATTCCCCCAACCTGCGGACGTACTTCGGCACTGAGCGCAGCACTGGTGCGTCCGGTTAATTCACTGACTACCGAGACCGGTTGAGATTTGACTGTAACAACGCCGACTTCTGTTTCTGACGGGGATGAATTGTTACTTTGCGTATTATCACAACCAGATAAGAGCAGCATTGCCACTACAGATGTTGCTATATACTTCATTATTTTCTCCAGGGTGAGAAATACCCTCCTCATTAAAATTAATGAGGATATGTCAGGGATATTCAGTTATAACGAACCCGCATCGCAAAATGAATTTCGCAATGAAATAAGGGGGATTAATATCCCCCGCTATTGGTTAATTCTGTTCTTATTTATTTATCAACATACTAACAATATCCTGATATATTTCCTGCAGATGTTGTGGATCGCTTTTTTGCGGTGTTAAACGACGATAAACTGTACCTTCCATCATGGTAGCAAACACTTCAACGCAGCAACGAATGTGCTCGTCGCTAAGATGGGGATGCATTCTTTTCATATGTGCACAACCGTTAGCGAACATTCTGGCGTCAGCTTCTTCAAGCATTGCCATAACCCGCGGGTTGCGTGTGGCTTCTGCAGCCACTTCCAGCATCAGCGCGTCGTCGTCCTCATTTAAGGATTTACGCAAGGCAAGGACTTCCGGGAAGTGATCGGTACGCGCGTCAATGTCCATTTGGGCAATACGAAAGTCGATGATACGGCGAACCATCTCTTCAATAATGGCGTCTTTGTTGGCGAAGTAACGATATATCTGACCCACGCTAAGCTGAGCTTCACTGGCAATTTGCGACATACTGGCGGCATGAAATCCGCAGCGACGAAAACACCGACGGGCGGCGTTAATGATTTCATCCTGACGCTGTTTGTGGCGTATCTCCAGCTTGCTGGTCATTTCTGTCTCCTGGCCTATCACTTAGTGAGAATGATCATTCTCATTTTTGCTAATTATACGTTTCTCCAAAGTAATGGAAAGTATTTTTATTTATTCATGATGCATATTCTGATAATGAAGAGATTGTGGAGATTCTGTGAAGATAGTTGACAATATTAAGTTGGAGTCAATTCATCAGAAAGACAGCGACTTATTGTCGCCAGTTAGACTGGCCCCCTGAATCTCCAGACAACCAGTATCACTTAAATAAGTGATAGTCTTAATACTAGTTTTTAGACTAGTCATTGGAGAACAGATGATTGATGTCTTAGGGCCGGAGAAACGCAGACGGCGTACCACACAGGAAAAGATCGCAATTGTTCAGCAGAGCTTTGAACCGGGGATGACGGTCTCCCTCGTTGCCCGGCAACATGGTGTAGCAGCCAGCCAGTTATTTCTCTGGCGTAAGCAATACCAGGAAGGAAGTCTTACTGCTGTCGCCGCCGGAGAACAGGTTGTTCCTGCCTCTGAACTTGCTGCCGCCATGAAGCAGATTAAAGAACTCCAGCGCCTGCTCGGCAAGAAAACGATGGAAAATGAACTCCTCAAAGAAGCCGTTGAATATGGACGGGCAAAAAAGTGGATAGCGCACGCGCCCTTATTGCCCGGGGATGGGGAGTAAGCTTAGTCAGCCGTTGTCTCCGGGTGTCGCGTGCGCAGTTGCACGTCATTCTCAGACGAACCGATGACTGGATGGATGGCCGCCGCAGTCGTCACACTGATGATACGGATGTGCTTCTCCGTATACACCATGTTATCGGAGAGCTGCCCACGTATGGTTATCGTCGGGTATGGGCGCTGCTTCGCAGACAGGCAGAACTTGATGGTATGCCTGCGATCAATGCCAAACGTGTTTACCGGATCATGCGCCAGAATGCGCTGTTGCTTGAGCGAAAACCTGCTGTACCGCCATCGAAACGGGCACATACAGGCAGAGTGGCCGTGAAAGAAAGCAATCAGCGATGGTGCTCTGACGGGTTCGAGTTCTGCTGTGATAACGGAGAGAGACTGCGTGTCACGTTCGCGCTGGACTGCTGTGATCGTGAGGCACTGCACTGGGCGGTGACTACTGGCGGCTTCAACAGTGAAACAGTACAGGACGTCATGCTGGGAGCGGTGGAACGCCGCTTCGGCAACGATCTTCCGTCGTCTCCAGTGGAGTGGCTGACGGATAATGGTTCATGCTACCGGGCTAATGAAACACGCCAGTTCGCCCGGATGTTGGGACTTGAACCGAAGAACACGGCGGTGCGGAGTCCGGAGAGTAACGGAATAGCAGAGAGCTTCGTGAAAACGATAAAGCGTGACTACATCAGTATCATGCCCAAACCAGACGGGTTAACGGCAGCAAAGAACCTTGCAGAGGCGTTCGAGCATTATAACGAATGGCATCCGCATAGTGCGCTGGGTTATCGCTCGCCACGGGAATATCTGCGGCAGCGGGCTTGTAATGGGTTAAGTGATAACAGATGTCTGGAAATATAGGGGCAAATCCACCAGTTCTGTTTTCATCATCAAACTTATCGGAGCTAATACGAATAGTTTCAAAGTCAGATTCTATAAGATATTTCCCCAACCTCCCCCTTGCAGGCGTCAGGAGTAGATAACGCAAAATGCTCTGTACCGCAGCTTCTCTCCGCTACAGAAAGCGCAACTATAGCCACCCACAGCCAGGTTGATTATAATAACCGTTTATCTGTTCGTACTGTTTACTAAAACGACGAATCGCCTGATTTTCAGGCACAACAAGCATCAACAATAAGGATTAAAGCTATGGGTTTTCTTTCCGGTAAGCGCATTCTGGTAACCGGTGTTGCCAGCAAACTGTCCATCGCCTACGGTATCGCTCAGGCGATGCACCGCGAAGGAGCTGAACTGGCATTCACCTACCAGAACGACAAACTGAAAGGCCGCGTAGAAGAATTTGCCGCTCAATTGGGTTCTGACATCGTTCTGCAGTGCGATGTTGCAGAAGATGCCAGCATCGACACCATGTTCGCTGAACTGGGTAAAGTTTGGCCGAAATTTGACGGCTTTGTACATTCCATTGGTTTTGCACCGGGCGATCAGCTGGATGGTGACTATGTTAACGCCGTTACTCGTGAAGGCTTCAAAATTGCCCACGACATCAGCTCCTACAGCTTCGTTGCAATGGCAAAAGCTTGCCGCTCCATGCTGAATCCGGGTTCTGCCCTGCTGACCCTTTCCTACCTTGGCGCTGAGCGCGCTATCCCGAACTACAACGTTATGGGTCTGGCAAAAGCGTCTCTGGAAGCGAACGTGCGCTATATGGCGAACGCGATGGGTCCGGAAGGTGTGCGTGTTAACGCCATCTCTGCTGGTCCGATCCGTACTCTGGCGGCTTCCGGTATCAAAGACTTCCGCAAAATGCTGGCTCATTGCGAAGCCGTTACCCCGATTCGCCGTACCGTTACTATTGAAGATGTGGGTAACTCTGCGGCATTCCTGTGCTCCGATCTCTCTGCCGGTATCTCCGGTGAAGTGGTCCACGTTGACGGCGGTTTCAGCATCGCTGCAATGAACGAACTCGAACTGAAATAATCGTTCTGTTGGTCAAGATGGGCGGCGTTCTGCCGCCCGTTATCTCTGTTATACCTTTCTGATATTTGTTATCGCCGATCCGTCTTTCTCCCCTTTCCGCCTTGCGTCAGGATAACGATTTCCTTTACGACCAAGGAGCGCCCATGGAACAACGCCACATCACCGGCAAAAGCCACTGGTATCATGAAACGCAATCCAGTACTGCGGAGAATGACGTTCTGCCTCTGGTCCCGGAAGCCGCAAAGGTTCGCGATCCCTTTCTGCTCGACGTGATCCTTGATGAAGAAACGCTGGCCCCCTTCCTTTCATGGATGGTCCCGGCGCGCATTCTTGCAGCGGAGTTGTTCCCTGACCAGCTTACTGTGACCCGTTCACAGACCTTCACCGCTTATGAACGCTTGTCGACGGCTCTGACGGTTGCTCAGGTTTGCGGCGTCCAGCGGTTATGTAACTACTATTCGGCGCGACTTACGCCGCTCCCCGGGCCTGATTCCTCCAGGGAAAGTAATCATCGGTTGGCACAAATCACGCAATATGCCCGCCAACTGGCCAGCTCGCCTTCTATTATCGACAACCGATCGCGCCAACATCTGAATGACGTCGGTCTTACTGCCTGGGACTGTGTGATAATCAACCAAATAATTGGTTTTATTGGCTTTCAGGCGCGGACAATTGCGACATTTCAGGCTTATCTCGGGCATTCGGTACGCTGGTTACCCGGTCTGGAGATACAAAACTACGCCGACGCGTCACTGTTTGCTGATGAATCAATACGCTGGCGAAGCAGCTATGAGGTGGAAAAACTACCTGAAGAGCACACAAAAAGTTCTAATGCAGAACTTTGCCAACTGACCGAAACACTCTCTCTCCACCCTATTTCACTTTCCCTTCTCGAAAAGTTGTTAAACAGCACACGGGTCAATACACAGCCGGATAATAAGCTTGCGGCGTTGTTATGCGCGCGTATTAATGGCAGTCCTGCTTGTTTTGCTGCCTGTATGAATTCATCAAATGAATATAAAAAAATCAGCCCCCTTCTGCGCAAGGGCGAAAATGAAATTAACCAATGGGCTGACCGTCATTCTGTTGAGCGCGCTACCGTTCAGGCGATACAATGGCTGACCCGAGCACCCGATCGCTTTAGCGCAGCCCAATTCAGTCCATTACTCGAACACGAAAAATCATCAACGCAGATTATTAATCTGCTGGTATGGAGCGGGATGTGTGGCTGGATAAATCGCTTAAAAATCGCATTGGGTGAGACATATTAACCTTGCTGCGTCAGACAGATTCGCGTAAAACTGTCAGCCGCTCTAATGGCCACCAAAATAGACAATTATGTTTCAGGACAACCCGCTGCTAGCGCAGCTTAAACAGCAACTGCATTCCCAGACGCCACGCGCTGAAGGGGTGGTAAAAGCCACAGAAAAAGGCTTTGGCTTCCTGGAAGTCGACGCGCAAAAAAGTTATTTCATTCCGCCGCCGCAGATGAAAAAAGTCATGCATGGCGACCGAATTATCGCGGTGATCCACAGTGAAAAAGAACGTGAATCCGCAGAGCCAGAAGAACTGGTTGAACCGTTTCTGACTCGTTTCGTGGGTAAAGTTCAGGGCAAAAATGACCGTCTGGCCATCGTTCCTGATCATCCACTGTTAAAAGACGCCATTCCTTGCCGCGCAGCCCGTGGTCTGAACCACGAGTTTAAAGAAGGCGACTGGGCGGTTGCCGAAATGCGCCGTCATCCGCTGAAAGGCGATCGTTCTTTCTATGCTGAACTGACACAATACATCACTTTTGGTGACGACCACTTTGTACCGTGGTGGGTTACCCTGGCGCGCCATAACCTGGAAAAAGAAGCACCAGACGGCGTCGCTACAGAAATGCTTGATGAAGGTCTGGTTCGTGAAGATCTGACTGCACTGGATTTTGTCACCATCGACAGTGCCAGCACGGAAGATATGGATGATGCCCTTTTCGCTAAGGCGTTGCCGGATGACAAACTGCAGCTGATTGTGGCGATTGCCGATCCAACCGCGTGGATCGCAGAAGGCAGCAAGCTGGACAAAGCCGCGAAAATTCGCGCATTCACCAACTATCTGCCTGGCTTCAACATCCCTATGCTGCCTCGCGAGCTTTCTGACGATCTCTGCTCACTGCGCGCCAATGAAGTCCGCCCGGTACTGGCATGCCGCATGACGCTCTCCGCTGATGGCACCATTGAAGATAATATCGAATTCTTTGCCGCCACCATCGAATCCAAAGCGAAGCTGGTGTATGACCAGGTCTCTGACTGGCTGGAAAATACCGGTGACTGGCAGCCTGAAAGTGAAGCAATTGCCGAACAAGTCCGTTTGTTAGCGCAAATTTGCCAACGCCGTGGCGAGTGGCGTAATAACCACGCACTGGTATTTAAAGATCGCCCGGATTACCGCTTTATTCTCGGTGAAAAAGGTGAAGTGCTGGATATCGTCGCCGAGCCTCGTCGCATTGCCAATCGTATCGTCGAAGAAGCGATGATTGCCGCTAACATTTGTGCGGCCCGCGTACTGCGCGATAAGCTCGGTTTTGGCATCTATAACGTGCATATGGGCTTTGATCCGGCGAATGCCGACGCGCTGGCGGCGTTGCTGAAAACCCACGGTCTGCATGTCGATGCCGAAGAAGTGCTCACGCTGGACGGTTTCTGCAAACTGCGTCGTGAACTGGATGCGCAACCAACTGGTTTCCTCGACAGCCGCATTCGTCGCTTCCAGTCATTTGCTGAAATTAGCACTGAACCCGGTCCTCACTTTGGCCTCGGTCTGGAAGCATACGCCACCTGGACTTCGCCAATCCGTAAATATGGCGACATGATCAACCACCGTCTGCTGAAAGCGGTTATCAAAGGCGAAACTGCGACGCGTCCGCAGGATGAAATCACTGTCCAAATGGCCGAGCGTCGCCGTCTCAACCGAATGGCAGAACGTGATGTTGGCGACTGGTTATACGCACGCTTCCTGAAAGACAAAGCCGGGACCGACACCCGTTTCGCGGCGGAAATTGTCGATATCAGCCGTGGCGGCATGCGTGTGCGTTTGGTTGATAACGGCGCTATCGCCTTTATTCCAGCACCTTTCTTACACGCTGTGCGCGATGAACTGGTTTGCAGCCAGGAAAACGGCACTGTACAAATTAAAGGTGAAACGGCTTACAAAGTGACCGACGTTATTGACGTCACCATTGCCGAAGTCCGCATGGAAACCCGCAGCATTATTGCACGCCCGGTCGCGTAATCTCCTTTCACGGCCCATTCCTCATGAATGGGCCGTTTATTTCCCCGCTCCACCTTCGCCATATCCCGGCAGATTTTTAACTGACTTTCGTTTGAAAACTGGCGTTTTTCCAAAACTGGATTACAAATAAATAGATAAAAAAACAATGCGTTTAGCCGCCGTTAATTTCATGTAAGTCATGTTGTTCCTTTTATTTAACCGCGGACTCCGCTGTTAACCGGAGGATATGCATCATGAAAACCGTTAGGGAGTCCACAACGTTGTACAACTTTCTCGGATCGCACAATCCATACTGGCGGTTGACGGAAAGCAGCGATGTTTTGCGCTTTTCTACCACCGAAACCACAGAACCTGAACGTACGTTGCAGTTATCTGCCGAACAGGCTGCTCGCATCAGGGAAATGACGGTCATCACTTCCAGCCTGATGATGAGTCTGACCGTCGATGAAAGCGATCTTTCTGTGCATCTGGTAGGACGAAAAATCAATAAACGGGAATGGGCTGGCAACGCGTCGGCATGGCATGACACACCGGCGGTTGCTCGTGATTTATCACACGGGCTTTCCTTTGCTGAGCAGGTAGTTTCTGAAGCACATTCCGCAATAGTGATTCTCGACAGTCGGGGGAATATCCAACGCTTCAATCGGTTATGTGAAGATTACACAGGGTTGAAAGAACACGACGTCATTGGGCAAAGCGTGTTTAAACTGTTTATGAGCCGTCGTGAAGCTGCGGCATCCAGGCGCAATAACCGTGTATTTTTTCGAAGCGGCAATGCATATGAAGTCGAACTGTGGATACCAACACGTAAAGGCCAGCGGCTGTTTCTGTTTCGCAATAAATTTGTCCACAGCGGCAGTGGCAAGAACGAGATTTTTTTAATCTGTTCCGGCACCGACATTACCGAAGAGCGCCGCGCTCAGGAGCGACTGCGTATTCTGGCAAATACCGACAGTATCACCGGACTGCCGAATCGTAACGCAATGCAAGAGTTAATCGATCACGCCATTAATCAGGCAGATAACAATAAAGTTGGGGTTGTGTATCTTGATTTGGATAATTTTAAAAAGGTCAACGACGCTTATGGGCATTTGTTTGGTGACCAGCTATTACGCGAAGTGTCATTGGCCATTTTAAGCTGTCTCGAACATGATCAGGTGTTGGCGCGTCCAGGTGGCGATGAGTTTCTGGTACTGGCATCCAATACCTCACAAAGCGCGCTGGAAGCAATGGCATCACGAATTTTGACCCGCTTACGACTCCCCTTCCGCATTGGTTTAATTGAAGTTTATACCAGCTGTTCAGTGGGTATTTCACTCTCTCCCGAACATGGTTCGGACAGCGCGGCTATTATTCGTCACGCCGACACAGCAATGTACACAGCGAAGGAAGGCGGACGAGGACAATTTTGCGTTTTTACCCCAGAAATGAATCAGCGGGTATTTGAATATCTCTGGCTGGATACCAACTTGCGTAAAGCACTGGAAAACGATCAGTTGGTTATTCACTATCAACCGAAAATCACCTGGCGTGGCGAAGTACGCAGTCTGGAAGCTTTAGTACGTTGGCAGTCACCTGAACGTGGGTTGATTCCACCGTTGGACTTTATTTCCTACGCCGAAGAGTCAGGGCTAATTGTGCCTTTAGGCCGTTGGGTGATTCTCGATGTCGTACGCCAGGTGGCGAAGTGGCGGGATAAAGGCATTAACCTGCGAGTGGCGGTAAACATTTCTGCACGTCAGCTCGCCGATCAAACCATTTTCACCGCCCTGAAACAGGTTCTCCAGGAACTCAATTTTGAATACTGCCCTATTGATGTTGAACTGACGGAGAGCTGCCTGATTGAGAATGATGAACTGGCACTGTCTGTTATTCAACAATTTAGCCAACTAGGTGCGCAAGTGCATCTGGACGATTTTGGTACCGGCTACTCTTCACTTTCGCAACTGGCGCGCTTTCCGATCGATGCGATTAAACTTGACCAGGTTTTTGTTCGAGATATTCACAAACAACCTGTATCGCAGTCGCTGGTCCGGGCGATCGTCGCTGTGGCCCAGGCATTGAATCTTCAGGTGATTGCTGAAGGAGTGGAGAGTAAAAAGGAAGATGCTTTTTTAACCAAGAACGGGATCAATGAGCGGCAAGGATTTTTGTTTGCCAAACCAATGCCCGCCGTCGCCTTCGAACGCTGGTATAAACGCTATCTGAAGCGCTCATAAGTAGATGAATATATATACTTAGCGATGTATTCCGTCATTATATATCGTATTCCCGGATGATAATTAGCCGTTGCCGTTAAACACTTCTCTTTTAGCGGCAATTTTTGCATTATTCATTTTCTCCCTTTTGCTATAAGGATGTCCTTGATGTCTGAATTTGATGCCCAGCGCGTTGCCGAACGTATTGATATTGTGTTAGATATCCTTGTGGCAGGCGATTACCACTCTGCGATCCATAATCTCGAGATACTTAAAGCAGAACTCTTGCGCCAGGTTGCTGAATCTACGCCAGACATCCCGAAGGCACCGTGGGAGATTTAACAATCGTGCCTTCAGGTTTTCCTATTTGAGGATGCCCGGCGCGTCAGTATTTTTTTATTAAGTATTATAACGTTATAAGAATTACAGCGATGAATTCCCGACAACAAACTATTCTACAGATGGTCATTGACCAGGGTCAGGTTAGCGTAACCGATCTGGCAAAAGCCACTGGAGTTTCTGAAGTTACCATTCGCCAGGATCTCAACACCCTCGAAAAACTGAGTTACCTCCGCCGTGCACATGGTTTTGCAGTTTCGCTTGATAGTGATGACGTCGAAACCCGTATGATGAACAACTATACGCTGAAGCGTGAACTCGCCGAGTTTGCCGCGTCACTGGTTCAACCGGGCGAAACCATCTTTATCGAAAATGGCAGCAGCAATGCCCTGCTCGCCCGGACTCTGGGCGAGCAGAAGAAAAATGTCACGATCATCACGGTCAGCAGCTACATCGCGCATTTGCTGAAAGACGCGCCTTGTGAAGTCATTTTGCTCGGTGGCGTGTACCAGAAAAAAAGCGAAAGTATGGTTGGTCCTTTGACACGCCAGTGCATCCAACAGGTGCATTTCAGCAAAGCATTTATTGGTATTGATGGCTGGCAACCTGAAACTGGGTTTACCGGTCGCGATATGATGCGTACCGATGTGGTCAATGCCGTGCTGGAAAAAGAGTGCGAAGCGATAGTCCTGACTGACAGCTCGAAATTTGGTGCTGTACATTCATACTCCATCGGCCCCGTTGAGCGATTCAATCGCGTGATTACCGATTCGAAAATACGCGCCAGCGATCTGATGCATCTTGAGCACAGTAAACTCACCGTTCACGTCGTTGACATTTAACCATTTCCCTTCTCTACGGATGATTTGCTGTTTTGCAAATCATCCGCTCTAAGATGATTCCTGGTTGATAATTAAGACTATTTACCTGTTATTAACACTCTCAAGATATAAAATTATTATCAGCGATATAACAGGAAGTCATTATCACCTGCGTGATATAACCCTGCGCGCGAGCAGATTTCACGGAATAATTTCACCAGGCTTATTCTTAGCTATTATAGTTATAGAGAGCTTACTTCCGTGAATCATAAATTCAGGAGAGAGTATTATGTTTGTAACGAGCAAAAAAATGACCGCGGCTGTTCTGGCAATTACCCTGGCAATGTCTCTGAGTGCCTGTTCTAACTGGTCTAAACGAGACCGTAACACCGCAATTGGCGCGGGCGCAGGTGCATTAGGCGGTGCAGTACTGACCGATGGCAGTACGCTGGGTACATTAGGTGGTGCAGCCGTCGGTGGTGTTATTGGTCACCAGGTCGGTAAATAATCGTAAATAAATGTCGATTATCGACTCGCAATTATAATACGCTTGATTCTGTTCAGTACGAAATAACTGAATAATACACACAGTAAAATATTCTAAAGCCACGGATATATCCGTGGCTTTTTATGTTAACCGCCGGCGAGTTTTACCTTCATCCCTTTCGCTTCAAGCAGTGATTTTAATAAATCGCGCTTATCACCCTGGATTTCAATAATTCCATCTTTAACTGCCCCGCCGCAGCCGCATTTTTTCTTCAGTTCCGCTGCCAGTTTTGTCAGTTCGGCATCATCGAGATCGACACCGGTAATCAAGCAAACGCCCTTACCTTTACGTCCACTGGTCTGACGCTGAATACGCACCACACCGTCGCCTTTAGGGCGTACAGGGGCCGCTTTTGGCTCATCAATACGTCCGGTTTCCGTTGAGTAGACCAGACGGCTGTTGGAATCACTCATCATGCACTCCGCTGTAAAGAGGCATTGATCGCTTTCAGCGTTTGCGCTGGATCTACCGATTGCGTTACCGGGCGACCAATCACCATATAATCAACACCAGCCGCCAACGCCTGTTCTGGCGTCATAATGCGGCGCTGGTCACCAGCTTCACTGCCCTGCGGACGAATGCCCGGCGTAACCAGTTTGAACTCCTGACCGAATACCTGTTTAAAGCGCACAGCTTCCTGAGCAGAACACACCACACCATCAAGGCCACATTTTTGCGTCAGTGCCGCCAGACGTTCTGCATAATCTGCAGGTGACAGCGTCACGCCAAGATCGGCCAGGTCGCTGGCTTCCATGCTGGTCAACACCGTCACAGCAATCAAAAGCGGTGCATCTTTGCCAAACGGGACGAGTGCCTCACGCGCTGCGGTCATCATACGCACCCCACCGGAGGCGTGAACATTCACCATCCACACGCCTAAGTCAGCTGCAGCAGCGACAGCGTGCGCTGCAGTGTTGGGAATATCGTGAAATTTCAGGTCGAGGAAGATATCAAAACCACGCTGTTGAAGTTCGCGTACAAATTGAGGTCCAAACAGCGTAAACATCTCTTTGCCGACTTTCAGACGACAATCGCGTGGGTCGATCTTGTCGACAAAGGCCAGCGCGGCATCACGATTATGATAATCAAGGGCAACAACCACAGGAGAATTCGTAACAGCGCGGGAAGAAGATGAAGCAGTTAACGTCATGACCAGACCTTCTTGATGATGGGCACCGGAAGTGGCGCGAAACAGGTAAACGGCGAGCATTCTACCCGTGGAAATAAAAAATTAACAGTTGCGATTTCCCCCCTGGCAGGCTTTTCTGCGCCCGAGTTACCGAAGCACAATGGAACATCAATAATTAGTATGTTGTAACTAAAGTCGGATTTTTTTAAAAATTACAGGCCATCAAGACCGCGAATCGGTTTAATGGTTGACCAGGCCCGACAAGATGGACAATGCCAGTAGAGGGTGTATGCGGTAAAACCACATTTCTGGCAGCGATAACGAGGCTTACTACGCACCTTCTCGCCAACCATGTCACGCAGCACCATCAGACTCTCTTTGGCACGCCCTTCTTCCGCTTCATTTAAGTGGTAATCCATTAGCTTATGGAACACACGCATGGTCGGATGACGCTGAAGCTGACGGGTAATATAGACCTGTGCGGCCTCACTACCGTCGCGCGCTTCGATGATGTCCGCAAGCATTAGTTCAGCATCGGCACCGGTGTTCTCTTCCACCGCGCGCTGCAGGAACTCTGCCCATTCGGCAGTTTTACCCAACTGCTGGTAGCAGGTTTGCAGCATTTCCAGCGTTTCGCTGACCAGTTCTCTGTCCTGGGATATCACGCGTTGCAAACTTTCGACGGCTTTGGCGTATTCTCCTTTCGCCATAAATACGCGTCCCATCATGATGGATACGCGGGCGCTGTTTTTATCTGCCGCCGCACCTTTTTTTAACAAGGCCATGGCACGATCGAGATCGTCGCTGGCCATATGCTGTAGGGCTAACTCGCAGTAGAAATGAGCAATTTCGACGCGCTGCTTATCTTTACCCAGCTTCACCAGGCGTTCGGCAACATCAATTGCTTTCTGCCACTCGCTGGTAGCCTGGTAGATTTGTAGCAACTGTTGCAGCGCGCCAATGCGGAAGTCAGTTTCATCGGTCAGTTGATTGAACATGTCTTCCGCGCGGTCGTATAACCCGGCGGCCATGTAATCACGCCCCAGTTGTTGAATCGCCAACAGACGCTGTTCATAGGTCAGCGAGGCGCTTTCCATTAGGGTCTGATGGATGCGAATAGCGCGATCAACTTCGCCACGCGAACGAAACAGGTTTCCGAGCGTAAGGTGGGCTTCAACGGTACCCGTATCCTCTTTAAGCATATCGAGAAACAGGTCTACCGCTTTATCCTGTTGATTACTAAGCAGAAAGTTAACCCCCGCTACGTAATCACGCGACAAGCGGTTGGCTTCATCTTGCTTGTTTTGTTGCGCACTTCTGCGGCCCATATACCAGCCATAGGCAGCGGCTACAGGCAAAAGCAGAAACAACAACTCCAGCATAGAAAGTTATTCCTTCGCCGCTGACGAATGCGGCGCTACAGCCACGTCAGTCGCGGGTGAAAGCTGGTTTTCCAGTCGCTTTATTTTACGTTCAGCGCGCGCCAGGGAAACACGAACTCGCAGCCAGAACAGGCCGCAAATCAGCCAACCGATAGCAAACCCCGCAGCAAACAATACCGCCAGCAATGTGGAAATACGGTACTCCCCTTGCGCTAACAGATAATTAAACGTCACCTGTTGATCGTTCTGCGCACCCAACGTGACCGAAATCACGAAGATCGCTAACACCAGTAAGAAAATGAGTAAATATTTCACATTACTTCCCGTTATGTGGTTAGAGCGAATAAATTATGGTCAACTTACCGCAATAGCCCTTTAAAGTACCATTTTCGCGCCGTCTGCGAAATGGCAACCACGCGCATTGTTGATGATTTAAGGGCTAAATTCGGAAAATCAACCAGCGTTAACTTTCTTGTTCTCGTTGCGCAATTTCGCGATTTTCTTCCGCAGGTGGTGTTAATGGCCCACAAATTCGTTGTGCAAGCCACGTTGCCACCGCCACCAGCGCCCACGAAATCAACGTAGCTACCACCAGATCGCGCGGCCAATGCATCCCGAGTAGCAGGCGGCTTCCCATGACTCCTGTTGCCCAGACCAGCAAGATAGCAATGGTTAACGTTCGCCGACGCGGCCACAGCAACCCAACGGCCAACAGCGCCCAACTGGCAGCAAACATCGTGTGACCGGAAGGAAAGGCAAACCCCGTCTCTTTCTGCCAGTGTGAACGCAAATATTGTGGGATATTATTCTCTTCAGCCAACTGTTCTTTCACTAAATTTCCGCGTTCTGCTCGCTTTAAAGTGTAGAACTCATCAACCGGAATATGATGTGTTTTTTCCAGCCAGATTACAAAAGGTCGTGGTTCCTGGACTTTGTCTTTGATCCAGGATTTAACGCCTTGTCCCACAAGGATTGCCGCCGCCAGAATGGCAAATAACATAATGGCAGCCTTAATGCGAAAACGCAGACACCAGAGAAACCAGCCGAATAAAATCAAATGTGTAATGACGCCCCAGGGCTGAGTGACAGTTTCAGTAACCCAAAAAGCCGCTTTTAGTAGCCAACTTTGTTCTCCAGGTTGCCAACGCCAGCCAGAAATCCATACGGCTACCGGCATAACAAGCAATAGTGCAGCTCCCACTGCGGTACGTCTGGCAATCGAACGCATGGCATCTCCTTTTTGATAAGTCCCACAATCATAACTGAAAATGCCAGTTCCGGGAAAAATTGACAGATTTGTGCCATTCCGTGAACGATCGACGCGTCGTGATTAGGTGAACCCCTTCTCGTTATGGCAAAATAAGCCAATACAGAACCAGCATTATCTGGAGAATTTCATGCAGCTTAAACGTGTGGCAGAAGCCAAACTGCCAACCCCATGGGGCGATTTCCTGATGGTGGGATTTGAAGAACTGGCAACCGGACACGATCATGTCGCGCTAGTCTATGGCGATATTTCCGGGCATACCCCGGTACTTGCGCGCGTCCATTCCGAATGTCTGACCGGTGACGCCCTGTTCAGCTTGCGCTGCGATTGTGGCTTCCAGCTCGAAGCGGCACTGACGCAAATTGCCGAAGAAGGCCGTGGTATTTTGCTGTATCACCGTCAGGAAGGTCGTAACATTGGTCTGCTGAATAAAATCCGCGCTTATGCACTGCAGGATCAAGGTTACGATACTGTAGAGGCTAACCACCAGTTAGGCTTCGCCGCTGATGAGCGCGACTTCACTCTTTGCGCTGATATGTTCAAACTCCTTGGCGTCAATGAAGTCCGCTTGTTAACCAACAACCCGAAAAAAGTCGAAATTCTGAGCGAAGCAGGGATTAATATTGTTGAACGCGTACCGTTGATTGTAGGTCGTAACCCCAATAACGAACATTATCTCGATACCAAAGCCGAGAAAATGGGTCATTTGCTGAACAAATAACCCTCTTGCATTGTGTAATTCATTTGCTTGCCGGAAGCAAAATAACCGGCAAGCAAATACTCGTTACTTCAACATATTACGAATGACATAATGCAAAATGCCGTCGTTCTGGTAGTAGGTCAACTCCGTCGCGGTGTCGATACGACAACGGCAGGGTACGACTTCCTGGCTACCATCCGCGCGCGTAAACGTCACCGGAACCGTCGCACCGGGTTGTAGACTTTGCAGATCGACAATATCAATCTTCTCTTCCCCGATTAGCCCTAACGTTTTACGCGTCACGCCTTGCGGAAATTCCAGCGGCAGGATGCCCATGCCAATTAAATTCGAGCGGTGAATTCGTTCAAACGATTCGGCAATCACAACACGAATGCCAAGCAGACGCGGACCTTTTGCCGCCCAGTCACGGCTGGAGCCTGAACCATACTCTTTCCCGGCAATCACCGCCAGCGGCGTTTGTTCCTGCTTATAGCGCATCGCGGCATCATAAATAGAGATGACCTCGCTGTCAGGTAAATGCCGCGTCATCCCCCCTTCAACGCCAGGCACCATTTCATTACGGATGCGAATATTGGCGAAGGTGCCGCGCATCATCACTTCATGGTTACCACGCCGCGAACCGTAGGAGTTAAAGTCTTTGCGCTCAACACCCCGACCTTGTAGATATCGCCCCGCCGGGCTATCGGGCTTAATACTGCCCGCCGGAGAAATGTGGTCAGTGGTAACCGAATCCCCCAGCATTGCGAGGATCCGCGCACCGTGAATATCTTCCACAGGTGCTGGTGTTGCCTGCATTTCATCAAAGAAAGGCGATAAGCGAATATAGGTTGAATCTTCCTGCCAACCGTAGGTATCGGATCGTGTGACGTTAATTTCCTTCCACTCTGCTGTGCCTTCAAAAACTTCTGCGTACTCTTTGCGGAACATTTCTGTGGAGACTTGTTCTACCGCACGGGCAATTTCTTGTGCCGATGGCCAGATATCTTTCAGATATACCGGATCGCCTTTACGATCGTGACCAATAGGCTCAGAAGCGAGGTTAATATTCATATTTCCCGCCAGCGCATAGGCAACCACCAGCGGCGGCGAGGCCAGCCAGTTAGTTTTAACCAGCGGATGGATACGGCCTTCAAAGTTACGGTTGCCGGACAGCACCGCACCGACGGTTAAATCGCCTTTTTTGATTGCCGTTTCGATAGGATCGGGCAATGGACCAGAGTTACCAATACAGGTGGTACAACCGTATCCCACAAGGTTAAATCCCAGTTCATCCAGATACGGTGTCAGTTTCGCTTTTGCCAGATAATCAGAAACGACTTTCGAGCCTGGTGCCAGCGACGCTTTGACCCACGGTTGCCGCTTGAGGCCCAGAGTTACAGCTTTTTTCGCCAGCAAACCTGCGGCCATCAGCACACTTGGGTTAGAGGTGTTGGTGCACGACGTTATCGCAGCAATGACCACCGCGCCATCAGGTAACTGATACTGATGTCCGTTCATAACATAATCGACCGGCTGGCGATCTTTATGCGTGGCATTTACTTCCAGTTCGTTACTGGCGGCAAATGCTTTTGGTACATCGGGCAGTGCAACGCGATCCTGTGGGCGTTTTGGCCCTGCCAGGCTCGCTTCAACGTCATTCATATCCAGTTCTAACGTACTGGTAAAAATCGGTTCATCGCCCGGGTTACGCCACATGCCCTGCGCTTTGGCATATTTTTCGACCAACTCGACCTGATCTTCGCTGCGCCCGCTTAAACGCATGTAATCGAGGGTGACAGCATCGATTGGGAAGAAACCACAGGTGGCACCATATTCTGGCGACATATTGGCAATGGTGGCGCGATCCGCCAGCGGTAGTGAATCCAGCCCATCACCATAAAATTCGACGAATTTCCCCACCACGCCATGTTTGCGCAGCATTTGGGTAACGGTGAGAACCAGGTCTGTGGCGGTAATACCTTCACGTAATTTTCCGGTGAGTTTAAAGCCCACTACGTCCGGGATAAGCATGGAAACCGGCTGGCCTAACATTGCGGCTTCGGCTTCGATCCCACCAACGCCCCACCCCAGCACGCCAAGGCCGTTGATCATGGTGGTGTGCGAGTCAGTACCAACGAGTGTATCCGGATAAGCAATCCATTCACCGTCCTGCAATTCGCTCCACACTGCTTTGCCGAGATATTCGAGGTTAACCTGATGGCAAATGCCTGTGCCTGGCGGCACGACGCTAAAACGACTGAACGCCTGCTTTCCCCATTTCAGGAACACATAACGTTCGTGGTTGCGCTCCATTTCCAGGCGCACGTTTTCTTCAAATGCCTCATCATCACCAAAACGATCGACGGTCACCGAGTGGTCAATGACCAGGTCGACCGGTGAGAGCGGGTTAACCTTTGCAGTATCGCCGCCGAGGCGTTTAACCGCTTCGCGCATTGCCGCCAGATCAACAACGGCAGGTACGCCGGTAAAGTCCTGCATCAGCACCCTTGCCGGGCGGTAGGCAATTTCACGGTCAGCATGGGCATTTTTCAGCCATCCCACCAGCGCGTAGATATCCTCTTCGGTAACCGAGTTACCATCCTGCCAGCGCAGCAGGTTTTCGAGCAAAACTTTGAGTGACTTAGGCAGACGGGTGATATCGCCCAGTGATTTGGCAGCAAGCGGCAGGCTGTAGTAGTGGTAAGTTTTATCTTTGGCCTGCAACGTGTCCTTACTGGCTTCTCGTAGGGTTGACGACATAGCTCCTCCTTAATGACAGGGTTGCGAAGCCCTGATTCTCTTCAGGGTGAATATTAAAGATAACACAAACATTGCGTAACGATTTGATAACAACCCAAATTGATAAAAGAGGAGAAACCTTGTGGCAAAGCAAATGAAAACCCCGCCGCAGCGGGGTCAGGGATCAGTGAGTAATGATCCAGAGGAGTTCGGCCCAGAAGAGCATCGACAGAGAAAATGCGCCCATCCAGGACCAATATTTCATATTTGTGTTGATCATAGGCTACACCCTTAACGGTTATTACTTTGTGTTGAGATAACTCAACCTGTTATTGCTGCGGTGTATTAAAAGCCCTTTAATTCATTAAAAATGGGTAATAAGAATGATGATAATTATTGTTTCGGCTGATCATCTACAGCAAACAGTTCTATAAAGGCTTGCTGCTGCGTTGTTAGTTGCCAGTCGTCTGGAATAACGACGGAACATTCCCGTTTCGTTACTGGTTCATTGTCACTATGCTGACATAATGGTGACGACTCCAGTTGCTCCTGACCGACCATAGTTATCCCCACACTTTCCAAATCAGCAGTGCGACAACCACCCAGAAAAGTGCAGAACCAAGAAATACCGCTAGCCAGGCTTTGCGTTTTAATTCAGGGTCCCGGCGGGGTTCCTGATTTCCAGAAGGCATTGCTAACCTCATATAATCGCCATCACTTATCAGCAAGACGTTGAACGATTGGTGTAATTAATCATGCGATGAGACAAATCCTAAAGAAACTTTAGTCAAAAATCCAGCGAATTTACGAATCGTCTCCAGTGAATAATTCAATCTTTTGACCTGAAATAGATATTTGAAAACTGGAGTTTGCGAGGCGGGTAATTAGACACTACTTTACAGGTAATTTACCCTATAAATATGAGGGATAAAAATATTGTGCACGGTATACAAATAAGCAACAAAAGAGAATATATTCCGGCACCTTCGCTACATAAAAGGTGCCGAAAATAACGCAAGAAATTATTTTTCCGGCAGTTTTATATCTTTAAACATGACCTCTATTTCTTCATTAGAGCGCAATGCGACAGCCGCATCAACGACATCACGCGTTAAATGCGGTGCAAAACGCTGAATGAAATCATACATATAACTGCGCAAAAAAGTACTACGGCGAAAACCAATTTTGGTTGTACTGTGGCTGAAGATATCGTGAGCATCAACGCGCACCAGGTCGGGATCGGCGACCGGATCCACCGCCATGCTGGCAATAACCCCTACCCCCAACCCTAACCGGACGTAAGTTTTAATGACGTCAGCATCCGTTGCCGTGAAGACGATACGCGGCGTTAACCCTGCGCGGTTAAAGGCAGTATCCAGTTCTGAGCGTCCGGTAAAGCCGAAGGTATATGTCACCAACGGATATTGCGCCAGTTCTTCAATGGTAATGGCTTTTTTGCCTGCCAGAGGATGATCCGGGGTTACCACAATAGCCCGGTTCCAGTGGTAGCACGGTAACATCACTAAATCTTCATACAGATGCAGCGCTTCTGTGGCGATAGCGAAATCGGCATTGCCTTTAGAGACAGCATCAGCAATTTGTGTCGGCGAGCCCTGGTGCATATGCAAAGAAACGCGAGGATAACGCTCAATAAAGCCTTTGATGACGTTTGGTAACGCATAGCGTGCCTGGGTATGCGTGGTGGCGATATACAGCGAGCCTTTATCCGGCCAGGTGTGCTCTCCGGCGACCGATTTTATGGCATCGACTTTCGACAGGACTTCACGAGCGATACGAATTATTTCTTGTCCTGCTGGCGTTACCTGCGTCAGGTGCTTGCCGCTTCGGGAAAAAATTTGAATGCCTAACTCGTCTTCCAGCATTCTGACTTGTTTACTGATCCCGGGTTGTGATGTGTAAAGTCCTTCCGCCGTTGATGAGACATTCAGGTTATGATTGACCACCTCAACAATATAGCGAAGTTGTTGTAATTTCATGTTAAACCATCCACTTAGACGCCATCAGAACATCGTTTTTTCGTCACACCTGGCGGGTGACTAATACGATTTAATAATAAAAAAGGTGCTAACTATAACCACTATATCATTTATAGCCTTAGTGTATAGGTGTGAAGAAAAAATAATATGCAATAAAAAAGGGCCGCTTTCGCGACCCTTTGTTTATAATAACCTGACAGAATTAAAGGTTATTTTTTCCCTTCAACCCATTTGCCATCAACATAAAATGCTGACCAGCC
This sequence comes from Escherichia sp. KS167_9B, assembly GCF_030295215.1. NCBI lineage: Bacteria > Pseudomonadati > Pseudomonadota > Gammaproteobacteria > Enterobacterales > Enterobacteriaceae > Escherichia > Escherichia sp. KS167_9B. The sequence goes on along the minus strand of NZ_AP025754.1, from coordinate 1,646,760 downwards.
AGTCGCCTTTCCGTCTTTTTCCGAAGAGACATATTGCTGTTTGGTTTTACGGCTAAAGCGAACCATGGTCTTATTACCTTCCGGATCCTGCTGTGGCGCATCGGCCAGATAACGCAGTTTTTCCGGCAGACGGTCGCGGAAGCGATAAAGCTCTTCCACCAGTGGCGCACGTGTTTCACGCGATTTCGGGAAGGTATTGGCCGCCAGGAACACACCGGCAGCACCGTCACGCAGCACGAAATAAGCATCTGATTTTTCGCACGGCAGCTCCGGTAATGGCACCGGATCTTCCTTCGGTGGTGCCACTTCGCCGTTACGTAAAATCTTACGTGTGTTTTTACACTCTTCGTTAGTGCAGGCCATGTATTTACCGAAACGCCCCATTTTCAGGTGCATTTCAGATCCACATTTTTCACACTCAACGATCGGGCCGTCATAACCCTTAATGCGGAATTCGCCCTCTTCGATCTCGTAACCGTCGCAGGTTGGGTTATTACCACAGACATGCAACTTACGTTTCGGATCGATGAGATAGCTGTCCATCGCCGTGCCGCATTTCGGGCAACGACGTTTTGCGCGCAGCGCGTTGGTTTCAGCGTCTTCACCTTCCAGCACGTTCAGCACTTCGTTTTCCGGCACCAGGTTGATGGTGGTTTTGCAACGCTCTTTCGGTGGCAGAGCGTAGCCGGAACAGCCAAGGAATACCCCGGTGCTCGCTGTGCGAATACCCATTTTGCGACCACAGGTCGGGCAGTCGATGCTGGTCAGAACCATCTGGTTCGGGCGCATACCCCCCTCTTCGGGATCTTTTTCAGCTTTATCTAACTGCTGGGTGAAATCCGAGAAGAAGTGATCCAGTACAGCTTTCCACTCTGCTTCGTGATTTGCCACCTGGTCGAGGCTGTTTTCCATCTGTGCGGTGAAGTCGTAGTTCATTAACTCACGGAAATTCTCTTCCAGGCGATCGGTGACGATTTCGCCCATTTTTTCCGCATAGAAACGACGATTTTCTACTCGCACATAGCCACGATCCTGAATGGTCGAAATGATCGACGCGTAGGTAGACGGACGACCGATACCGCGTTTTTCCAGCTCTTTAACCAGCGATGCTTCACTGAAACGGGCTGGCGGCTTGGTAAAGTGCTGGGCTGGTGTCAGTTCAACGAGCGTCAGAGCATCGCCTTTATCGACTGCCGGTAAGATACGATCTTCATCGCCTTTACGCAGCGCAGGCATCACTTTCGTCCAGCCATCAAAGCGCAAAATACGACCGCGTGCTTTCAGGCGGAAATCGCCCGCACCAACGGTCAGCGTCGTGGAGTCATATTTCGCTGGGGTCATCTGGCAGGCAACGAACTGACGCCAGATTAACTGGTACAGTTTCTGCGCATCTGCTTCCATATCCTTCAGCGATTCCGCCATCACATTGACGTCAGAAGGACGAATCGCTTCGTGCGCTTCCTGTGAGTTTTCTTTGCTGGCGTACTGATTCGGACTTTCCGGCAGATATTTCTTACCAAAATTATCGCTGATATAACCGCGAACCATATTTACTGCGTCCTGACTCAGGTTGGTGGAGTCGGTACGCATGTAAGTGATATAGCCTGCTTCATACAAACGCTGCGCCATCATCATGGTTTTTTTCACGCCAAAACCAAGACGGGTGCTGGCAGCTTGTTGCAGCGTAGAGGTAATAAAAGGAGCGCCAGGTTTACTGGTTGTCGGTTTGTCTTCACGTTCCAGCACGCTGTAGCGCGCTTTTTCCAGCAGACTTACCGCAGCCTGAGTTTGTTCTTTGTTGACCGGGCGGAACGGTTTGTCGTTCTGATGAGTCACCTGCAACGCCAACGCATCACCAGATGGCGTGGTCGTGCTGGCATCGACTTCCCAGAACTCTTCCGGTACGAACGCTTTAATTTCACGCTCACGCTCGACCACCAGGCGGACCGCCACCGACTGCACACGACCTGCAGACAGACCACGAGCGATCTTTTTCCACAGCAGCGGCGAAACCATATATCCCACCACGCGGTCCATAAAACGACGCGCCTGCTGGGCATTAACACGATCAATATTCAGCTCACCCGGTTTGTTAAATGCCTGGCGGATCGCGTTTTTAGTAATTTCGTTAAACACCACTCGGCTATAGCGCGCATCATCACCACCAATCACTTCCCGCAGGTGCCATGCAATGGCTTCCCCTTCGCGGTCAAGGTCGGTTGCGAGATAGATGTGGTCGGCTTTTTCAGCCAGTTGTTTCAGTTCAGAGACGACCTTCTCTTTACCAGGCAACACTTCATAGTGCGCCTCCCAATTGTGCCACGGGTCAACCCCCATACGGTTGACGAGAGCGCCACGTTCATCCTTTTTAGGCTTTTTAGCCGTCTTGGTGGAGGTAGAGTCGGCACTCTTTTTGGCAGCTGAGCCACTGGTCGGCAAATCGCGGATGTGACCGACGCTGGATTTCACCACGTAGTCACTACCCAGATACTTGTTGATCGTTTTGGCTTTTGCCGGGGACTCAACGATGACAAGAGCTTTACCCATATTCACCTTACCTAATTTGATTCTTCCAGGAATGCGTCGCACGTTGATAAACCTTCCACTGGCAACGAGTTACCGATATGGACTCGTTCTCTGCGGATATCAACCCCTTGTCGTGACTCTGTTCACGAAAATTCAGGTGACTGAGTTAACAGGTCTTGGCCTACAGGCGCTATAGCACGACGGAATTTTGGTCGAATGTCAAGCAAATCTATTGCCAGATTGACGAAAGCGTCACACTGTACCTGATAAAATCCGATACGCAACTTTATTAGCATGCAAAATCCAAAGTTGCCAGTAAGGCGCTCTTGCCACCAGCGTGGTATATTTGTCTGCAAGCCATGCCTGGCGTAGACTAATGTCCTTGTTTAAGGAGTAAATAATGAACAAAGAGACACAACCCATCGACCGCGAAACGCTGTTGAAAGAGGCCAATAAAATCATTCGTGAGCATGAGGATACGCTCGCAGGGATTGAAGCCACCGGCGTCTCGCAGCGTAATGGCGTGCTGGTCTTTACCGGCGACTACTTTTTAGATGAACAAGGATTGCCAACAGCCAAAAGCACCGCGGTGTTTAATATGTTCAAACACCTGGCCCATGTGCTTTCAGAAAAATATCACCTGGTTGATTAAAGCAAAACGCGAGGTCTTACCCTCGCGTTTGTCTTTTACATCAATGGCTTTTGCCCCCGCTGCCACCAGCGTAGCAACAATCGATCGGCGCTCTCTGCCGCGCTGCCGGTGAATCGGTCAATGAGTCTTTTACGCTGCATATAGCGTACATTGACCACTTCACGGCCTTCCATCAGGCTAAGAATAACTTCATCACTGGTGTTGATTTCATCAACCAGGCCTTTCTCTACCGCCTGTTGTCCGTACCAGTGTTCACCCGTTGCCACCTGTTCAATATCCAGAGACGGACGCATACGCTTCACAAAATCTTTAAATAACTGATGCGTTTCGTTCAGCTCTTCGCGGAATTTCTCCCGCCCTTCTTCGGTGTTTTCACCCAGCAAGGTCAGCGTGCGCTTATACTGCCCGGCGGTGTGCAGTTCGATATCAATATCTTTGCTTTTCAGGAAGCGGTTAAAGTTGGGCATTTGCGCCACCACCCCAATGGAACCCACAATAGCAAACGGTGCGGAAACAATTTTGTCCGCCACACAGGCCATCATGTAACCGCCGCTGGCAGCAACTTTGTCTACCGTAACAGTTAAAGGAATGTTTTTATCACGCAGACGCTGCAGCTGCGAAGCCGCCAGCCCGTAACCATGCACCATGCCACCAGGGCTTTCCAGACGTAGCACAACCTGATCCTGCGGTTTAAATGCTGCGAGTACCGCCGTTATCTCTTCACGTAGCGAGTTCACTTCATGGGCGTCCATGCTGCCTTTAAAATCCAGCACCCAGACGCGAGGTTTACTGTCAGTTGCCACCTCGCCCAGTTTGGCTTTCGCTTTTGCGGCTTTCGCTTCTTGCTTGTGCTTTTTCTTCTGCGCTTTATGCCACTGTTTTTGCTGATGAGTGTCCATCAGCGCCGCGGCCAGTTCTTCTTTCATCTCCTTATACTGTTCGCTGAGATTGTTGACCCGTAATTCGCCACGCTGGCGTTTATTACGTTGAGCAACATTGACAATAATGGCGGCAATCGCCGCAATCGCTAGCACAACGGTAACGATTTTCGCCAAAAACAAACCATATTCAGACAACAATTCCACGAGTCCCCACCTTGGTTAAACAACGCTTTGGCTCACAGTTTACAACAGGCATGTTAAGCCGTCTCGCAGAGATGTTATTGCAGCGAAAGTATGACAAAGTATCCATTTTGCGGTGTTATCGCCCCAGGCTGATTGAAATGCCCTTCTGTTTCAGGCATAAAGCCCCAAAGTCTTAAAGTACACTGGCAGCGCGACAGACAACGTCGTTGAGGAGTAGCCATGCATTACCAGCCAAAACAAGATTTACTCAATGATCGCATTATCCTGGTGACGGGAGCCAGCAATGGTATTGGTCGTGAAGCCGCGATGACGTATGCACGCTATGGTGCGACAGTGATTCTGTTGGGCCGTAATGAAGAAAAATTACGTCAGGTAGCCAGCCACATAAACGAAGAAACTGGGCGTCAGCCACAGTGGTTTATTCTCGATTTGCTGACCTGCACGTCCGAAGATTGCCAACAACTGGCACAGCGCATTGCCGTTAATTATCCGCGTCTGGATGGTGTTTTGCATAATGCCGGATTGCTCGGCGATGTTTGCCCAATGAGCGAACAAAATCCGCAGGTCTGGCAGGACGTCATGCAGGTCAACGTTAATGCCACCTTTATGCTCACCCAGGCACTGCTTCCTTTATTACTCAAATCGGACGCCGGTTCACTGGTCTTTACTTCATCAAGCGTTGGACGTCAGGGGCGTGCAAACTGGGGCGCTTATGCAGCGTCGAAATTTGCCACCGAAGGGATGATGCAGGTACTGGCCGATGAATATCAGCAGCGCCTGCGCGTCAACTGCATTAACCCAGGTGGTACGCGCACCGCAATGCGCGCAAGCGCCTTCCCGACCGAAGATCCACAGAAACTTAAAACACCCGCTGATATCATGCCGCTCTACCTCTGGCTGATGGGCGATGACAGCCGCCGTAAAACCGGCATGACCTTTGACGCCCAACCGGGCCGTAAACCAGGAATATCCCAATGAGTGATGAACGCTACCAACAGCGTCAGCAGCGTGTAAAAGATAAAGTGGATGCCCGTGTGGCCCAGGCCCAGGATGAACGCGGTATTATCATCGTCTTTACCGGCAATGGAAAAGGCAAAACCACCGCAGCATTTGGTACGGCAACACGCGCAGTTGGTCACGGAAAAAAAGTGGGCGTCGTGCAGTTTATTAAAGGCACCTGGCCTAATGGCGAACGAAATCTGCTGGAACCACACGGCGTTGAATTTCAGGTGATGGCAACGGGCTTTACCTGGGATACGCAAAACCGCGAATCTGATACCGCGGCCTGCCGTGAAGTCTGGCAACATGCCAAACGAATGCTGGCCGATCCTTCACTGGATATGGTTTTGCTCGATGAGCTGACTTATATGGTGGCGTATGACTATTTGCCACTGGAAGAAGTGGTGCAGGCGTTAAATGAACGTCCACATCAACAGACGGTGATTATCACGGGTCGTGGTTGTCATCGGGATATTCTTGAACTGGCGGATACGGTAAGTGAATTACGCCCCGTCAAACATGCGTTTGATGCCGGTGTTAAGGCGCAAATCGGGATTGATTATTAAGGGAAAGCACCTCAAAAGTTCGCCTCTTGAGGTGCTAATTTTAGATACTGAATGGCTTAATTAGCCACGGCAAAATTAAGAAGAGCTTGAATTTTATTCAAGTGTGCGGGATATTCCATGTCATTATCCGCATTGACGTCTTCAATAAACAGTATTAATTCAGTGATCAAATCATTAGCATCTTCATAACTAATACCAGTCAGTTCTGGTGACGTTTGCGAGCCATAATTAATTGTCAGATTATTCATTACCGACAAAACCAGAATAAAATATTTGTGACATATATCGCAAGTTGTTCGGTTTCCTAAGGCATAGTACAGCATATTGAGCAATGCCAGTATTCGTCGATTTTGCACATCGTTCATAATGACCTCCTATAACATAACTCCGCTGGCAATAAGAAGTTTTGCCAGCTCCTCTGACGCCTGTAGACCACTAATAACTTGAGAACGCAGGATCTCATTCCTACGCTCTAAATCCGCTTTAGAAAGAGATTTATTAGAGTATAAATCTTGTAGATGATTTCCTTTATCCATGAAGGCATTAATAGCTTGTATTGCTGGAGCCGCCGGATCAGATGAACGCAATCTGCTTTCATTAAGATTAATTACTGCACTCAAAAATTCCTGTCTACTCTTTAATGTTTTAAATTCTATGTTTTTAGTATTTGCTCGGGCCTTATTATAGTAATAAAAATTATTGCTGATGTTCGCAAAATTATTCCAATCCATTTGCTGCTGTTTCGTTGCTATATCATCGAGTAAATCTTGTAAATTTCTTTGAAGTCGTGGCCAGTACTACCTACCGTTTTACCAACATTTTCTGATTTAATCTTCTCTTTATATAATCCATTGAAATATTGAACTAAATCTTTAACAGCTACAGCTGACTTAGTCAGTTCTTCACCTTCTGAAAGGCCAAGTAGTTTTTGGGCGTTGTTTGCATGATCGAGCGCCTGATTAAGTAATATAATTTGTTTACTATCGTCAACATCCATATCCACCGTCAACAACTCCACATAGGAGCTCATACTGTTAACGACCTCAAGTGAAGCCAGTAGCTTTTGTTTTTCTGTGGTTGCCAATTGAACTTTAGTAACGTCTTTATACGATGTTTTGTCCCCTTTCTCTGATTGCATACATAAGGACTCTTTATTAGTATTATTTTCCATAATCGTTTCATAATCAGGTCGCAATGCACAATCCGGATTAGTCGCATAAAAATTAACAAGGAAGTTTTCACGAGAAGCATAGTATTGTTTAAAGAAACTTGCATTCGCCGCAACCGCCTTGTTACCCGCAGTAATAACAGTTTCAGCTTGTTCATTTTTCAATGTTTCAGTTGCACAACCTGAAAGCATTAACAGCGATAGAAATAATCCACTATATCTAATCATAACCCACCTCTTGACGTTGAGTTTATCTCAGATAATTAAATAGTAATGTGGCTATTCCCTGGCATTATTCATAAGCAAGTATGAAATTAAATTAAAATACTGCGACTATTTATCATGCTTCAAATGAAGAAAAGGCCCCGCAGGGCCTTTATTTAATACTTAACTTAAATTAACCGTTATTATTACGTCCACCAGAACGACGACCGCCGCTGACCTGGCTGTGACGTTTCACCGCACGACGAATTTGATTCGCCTTCATACGACGACGGTCTTTTTCTACAGCAACTTTAGAGCTGGTTTCTGGCGGTAGTTCCACCAGCTCACGCAGATAGTTAGTCTGGGCAAGATCCAGCTCAGTCCAGCCACCGCGTGGCAGACCTTTCGGCAGTGGGATATCACCGTAACGCACGCGGATCAGACGGCTCACCTGCACACCAACAGCTTCCCAAAGACGACGAACTTCACGGTTACGGCCTTCGGTCAGAGTAACGTTGTACCACTGGTTGATCCCTTCGCCGCCGCTGAACTTAATGGTTTTAAAGGCTGCCGGACCATCTTCCAGCTGCACGCCACGACTCAAATCACGCAGTTTCGCGTCGTCAACCTGACCAAATACACGCACGGCATATTCACGTTCAACTTCACGGCTTGGGTGCATTAAACGGTTTGCCAGCTCACCGTCGGTGGTGAACAGCAGCAGACCACAGGTGTTAACGTCCAGACGACCTACGGCAATCCAGCGTGCGCCACGCAGCTTTGGCAGACGGTCAAATACCGTTGGACGCCCTTCCGGATCGTTACGGGTACACAACTCACCTTCCGGTTTGTAATAGGCCAGAACGCGACAAATTTGTTCAGCGGACTCACGTACCGAAATCAGGTGACCATCGATACGGATTTTCAATCCAGGGGTAATTTCAACACGATCGCCGAGTTTAGCAATTTTGCCATCAACACTCACACGACCGGCTTCAATAATAGATTCGATTTCACGGCGAGAACCGTGGCCGGCACGCGCCAGCACTTTCTGTAGCTTTTCGCTCATAGAGCTTCCTTTTGGTGTCGCCTTCCCAGGCGTCTGATATGCTTTTGTGCAACAATGAGTCAGAACTTACATCTGACTCACTGATAGTAAAGTCTGTTTGAACTCTCCTGGCCTTAAGTAAACGACTCGACGTTTTAACTGGCCTGGCTTTGAGGCGCAACATACTACACTATCTTTATGGTTAAAGCTTGTTTCGATTAACATAAGCTTTATTACCAGCCACCACCGCCTCCGCCACCCGCACCGCCGCCAGCACCACCACCGGAATAGCTTCGCCCCAACAAACTGGTATTGGCCCCCAGACTCAGGTGCATCTGTAATGAAAACAAAACGCCACTACGGGCAATTTCCGGGGCGTGAACAGCCGCTGTGAGTGACGGCGTGATACGTGCTGCCCATTCTTTTCCAAGGTTTGCCGAGACTGCCCAACCTAGCAACGCGTAATCCAGTTTCCGTGTTTCCCCTTTCCGCCGACGCCCACTGTGTGTTGCTGCCTCTTTACGCGCAAGATAGTTAACGATAGCTTCACCGTGGGCATAACGTTGCTGCCCAGTTTGGGTAAACTTTGGCAGAAAAATATACCCCATGCCAGTGAGATAACCGGTCAGGAAAACAGCGCTAAAATAACCCGCAGGCATATACCAGTAAAAGAATACATCTCCGACATTGATGTAGAGAGAGTAAAAAGCCACACCTGAACAAATCAGTGGTAAAAACAAAGTGATGATTACACGATTAACGCAAGGCTTGTCATCATCGCGTGCAAACAAAAGATCAAGGGAACAAAATAAAAAAGGAAGAAGCCAGCAGATCATAATAAACATATCGCCTACCAGACTCATTCCTGCCCAGCCTACGGGACTCAGGTTACCGTAGAGAATGACCGCCAATATTGCCATTCCGCCCCATTGCAAAAACGCATCAGGTCGGTAAAACGAAGACTTTTTACGCGGCAGATAAAATTTCTGCATCCGTAAAAATGCCCTGCGTAAGACTCTGTTACGCCCCCCGTAAGAACGACCTTGTCGCCTTTACGAAATAACGTTTCCAGTAATATCTGCTCTGCGGGCAGTAATACCGCATTATTCCTGGTCGCACCTTCATTAACACGGATCAGGGTTTGCTGATTTTTGTCATACTGATCTTCCAGATGAATTTTTCCTTTCACAATCAGATTTACGATATCGGCACAAAAACCTTTATCGTCGTAAACCAGCTTCGCATCGAGACGTAACATTCCGGGCGTGTAATCTGGCGGAATGACATCGGTTTCAATCACATCTACCGGCGTAAATTGCGGCCTGCGCTTCCAGAGATATAACCATCCACACGCCAGGAACAGACACGGAAACCAAATTAACAACGATGACGTAGAGGGTAAAAGAAGATGGCTGAAAATATTCGTCGTTTGTGGTGCCGGGGCATTACCAAGTAAAGCGTGAGGCCAGCGGTAGAGGACCGTGAAATCTTCACGATAAAACGGATCGCGGGATTCAATTCTTCCGTCCTCAAGGATGCGGCCATTTCGATATGTGTCGCCCTCTTCTCCGGTAAAGAGATCGATTTCGCTAAATGGATTACCCGCAATTTTAGAGAACTGGAGAGAAAATCGGGTCTTATAAATTTCAAACGGCCAGTTGTTACCGGTCACGTTCCAGATTAGCAGATCAGAATCCCCCTCACGCAGGAAAGCATTTTTAACCTGATAATGAATTTGATAATGATAGTCGCCCTGAGGCAAGAAACGTTGTTTATCGCCCACGACAATGCTCATTAACCCGATATGCCAGTCAAGATGCCAGGGTTCAGGAACGCCGTCACGGGTGACGCCAACAATACGATAGTTCAGCACTGCTGCGTCCCCATCAGGCTGCATCCAGAGTCGTGGTAAATCACGATAAAATCCGTGCTTAATCTGCTGATTTCGCGCCTGAAAATGAATGTTCTCTTTGATGTCGAGCACCCCATCCAGTTGCAGGGTGGCTTCAACATCAAAGAGCGAGATCCCTTCTTCATAAAAAGGGATCTCCGTGTTTTTCGCATAACTCAACGAAGAGAAAAAAAGCCCAACTATCAACAGCAAAATGCAGCGAAACTTCCCTGCCATAGTCTTCCATCCGTGGAACGCAATTTGTTATAAGAAAGGCTTTACATCACCTACGCCTTCACGTATCACGACTGGCGTATCATCGGTAAGATCGATAACTGTTGTCGGTTTCTGTCCGAGATAGCCACCGTGAATAATCAAATCCACCTGTTTTTCCAGACGGTCTTTAATCTCTTCCGGATCAGATTCGGTAAATTCGCTGCCCGGCAGCATCAGTGATGTGGAAAGCATCGGTTCGCCCAATGCTTCAAGCAACGCCTGCGCAATCGGGTTAGAAGGCACACGCATACCGATGGTTTTGCGTTTTTCCTGTAGCAGACGGCGCGGCACTTCTTTCGTCCCTTTCAGAATGAAGGTGTAGTTACCCGGCGTGTTGTTTTTCATCAAACGAAACGCAACGTTATCGACAAATGAATAGGTCGAGAGTTCAGAAAGATCGCGACACATCAGGGTAAAGTTGTGACCGTCCGGCAGCTGGCGAATACGACAAATACGCTCCATGGCGTTTTTATCTTCAATTTTACAGCCGAGCGCATAGCCGGAATCAGTTGGATAAACAATCACCCCGCCTTTACGCACGATCTCCACCGCCTGGTTGATCAGACGTTGCTGCGGGTTATCAGGATGAATATAAAAAAACTGGCTCATAATTCCCTCTCTGTGGTGTTCTGCGGCTGTTCCCATAGCTGCCAGACGCCTTCAACGCCTGCGGGCAGCCAGAGTTTACGACCCAGTTCGATCCACGGACATGGCTGATGAAAATCAGATCCTTGTGATGCCCATAAATGATGCTGACGCGCAAGTGTCGCCAGCTGGGTGCGTTCATTGGGCGATTGCTGGCACTGCGCGACTTCCATCGCGTCGCCGTGGTGTTCGGCAAAATGCGCAACCAATCTTTTCAGCCATTTAGCACTAAGATTGTACCGCCCAGGATGAGCTAGCACCGCCTTACCGCCAGAATGATGAATGACATCAATAGCTTGTTCTATTGTACACCACTGTGGCGGAACGTATCCGGTTTTCCCGCGCGCCAGATATTTTTTAAAGATATCCGCCATTGAACTGGCTTTGCCACATTCAACCAAGAAACGAGCAAAATGACCGCGCGTCACCGCACCGCCCTGCGCCAGTCGTTGCGCGCCTTCCAGCGCCCCAGGTATTTGCGCTTTTTCCAGTCTTTCAGCAATTAACTTCGCCCGCTGATTGCGCCGTTCTGTCTGCTGCGCGAGGAACTCACACATTAGCGGATGAGTAATATCAATATTCAGCCCGACAATATGAATTTCATGATTTTCCCAGACGGTGGATATTTCCACGCCAGGAATAAGATTCAGTGCCAGTCCTGAACGTGAAATTTCTTCTCTTGCTGGCGCGATTGCCGCTGTGGTGTCATGGTCGGTGATCGCCAGGGTGCCGACGCGCATCTCGACTGCACGGTGCACCAATGCTTCTGGCGTCAGGCAGCCATCGGAAGCTGTGGTATGGCTGTGCAGGTCATAAATCACTGCGTAATTCGTGTCGCTCAAGGCGCACTCCCGTTTTGGATAATGTTTTTGCGCCGACATCATAACGGTTCTGGCAAATATTCTGAAATGAGCTGTTGACAATTAATCATCGAACTAGTTAACTAGTACGCAAGTTCACGTAAAAAGGGTATCGACAATGAAAGCGATTTTCGTACTGAAAGGTTGGTGGCGCACTTCCTGAAACGGGCAGTGTATTCACCATGCGTAAAGCAACCAGATACCCAGCCCGCCTAATGAGCGGGCTTTTTTTTGAACAAAATTAGAGAATAACAATGCAAACACAAAAACCGACTCTCGAACTGTTAACCTGCGAAGGTGCTTATCGCGATAATCCGACCGCGCTTTTTCATCAGTTGTGTGGGGATCGTCCGGCAACGCTGCTGCTGGAATCCGCAGATATCGACAGCAAGGATGATTTAAAAAGCCTGCTGCTGGTGGACAGTGCGCTGCGCATTACAGCATTAGGTGACACTGTCACTATTCAGGCACTTTCCGGCAATGGCGAAGCTCTGCTGGCATTACTGGATAACGCCCTGCCTGCGGGTGTGGAAAATGAACAATCACCAAACTGCCGCGTGCTGCGCTTCCCTCCTGTCAGTCCATTGCTGGATGAAGACGCCCGCTTATGCTCCCTTTCGGTTTTTGACGCTTTCCGCTTATTGCAGAATCTGTTGAATGTACCGAAGGAAGAACGGGAAGCGATGTTCTTTGGCGGCCTGTTCTCTTATGACCTTGTGGCGGGGTTTGAAGATTTACCGCAACTGGCAGCGGAAAATAACTGCCCTGATTTCTGTTTTTATCTCGCTGAAACGCTGATGGTTATCGATCATCAGAAAAAAAGTACCCGTATTCAGGCCAGCCTGTTTGGTCAAAATGAAGAAGAAAAACAACGTCTCACTGCTCGCCTGAACGAACTTCGCCAGCAACTGACCGAAACCGCGCCACCGCTGCCGGTAGTTTCCGTGCCGCATATGCATTGTGAATGTAATCAGAGCGATGAAGAGTTCGGTGGCGTAGTGCGTTCGTTGCAAAAAGCGATTCGCGCCGGAGAAATTTTCCAGGTCGTGCCATCTCGCCGTTTCTCGCTGCCCTGCCCGTCACCGCTGGCGGCCTATTACGTGCTGAAAAAGAGTAATCCCAGCCCATACATGTTTTTTATGCAGGATAATGATTTCACCCTGTTTGGTGCGTCGCCGGAAAGTTCGCTCAAGTATGACGCCACCAGCCGCCAGATTGAGATCTACCCGATTGCCGGAACACGTCCACGAGGACGTCGCGCCGATGGTTCACTGGACAAAGACCTCGACAGCCGCATTGAACTGGAGATGCGTACCGACCATAAAGAGCTTTCTGAACATCTGATGCTGGTGGATCTCGCCCGAAATGACCTTGCGCGCATTTGCACTCCTGGCAGCCGCTACGTTGCCGATCTGACCAAAGTTGACCGTTACTCTTACGTGATGCATCTCGTCTCCCGCGTGGTCGGTGAGCTGCGCCACGATCTTGACGCCCTGCACGCTTACCGCGCCTGTATGAACATGGGTACGTTAAGCGGTGCCCCGAAAGTGCGCGCCATGCAGTTAATTGCCGAAGCGGAAGGTCGTCGACGCGGCAGCTACGGCGGTGCGGTAGGTTATTTCACCGCACATGGCGATCTGGACACCTGCATTGTCATCCGTTCGGCGCTGGTGGAAAACGGTATCGCCACCGTGCAAGCCGGTGCTGGCGTAGTCCTTGATTCTGTTCCGCAGTCGGAAGCCGACGAAACCCGTAATAAAGCCCGCGCTGTACTGCGCGCTATCGCCACCGCGCATCATGCACAGGAGACTTTCTGATGGCTGACATTCTGCTGCTCGATAATATCGACTCTTTTACTTATAACCTGGCAGATCAGTTGCGCAGCAATGGACATAACGTGGTGATTTACCGCAACCATATCCCAGCGCAAACATTAATTGAACGTCTGGCGACCATGAGCAATCCGGTGCTGATGCTTTCTCCTGGCCCCGGAGTGCCGAGCGAAGCCGGTTGTATGCCGGAACTCCTCACCCGCTTGCGCGGCAAGCTGCCAATTATCGGCATTTGCCTCGGTCATCAGGCGATTGTCGAAGCTTACGGGGGCTATGTCGGTCAGGCGGGCGAAATTCTTCACGGTAAAGCGTCGAGCATTGAACATGATGGTCAGGCGATGTTTGCCGGATTAACAAACCCGCTGCCAGTGGCGCGTTATCACTCGCTGGTTGGCAGTAATATTCCGGCCGGTTTAACCATCAACGCCCATTTTAATGGCATGGTGATGGCGGTGCGTCATGATGCGGATCGCGTTTGTGGATTCCAGTTCCATCCGGAATCCATTCTCACCACCCAGGGCGCTCGCCTGCTGGAACAAACGCTGGCCTGGGCACAACAGAAGCTGGAGCCGACCAACACACTGCAACCAATTCTGGAAAAACTGTATCAGGCGCAGACGCTTAGCCAACAAGAAAGCCACCAGCTGTTTTCAGCGGTGGTGCGTGGCGAGCTGAAACCGGAACAACTGGCGGCTGCATTGGTCAGCATGAAAATTCGCGGCGAGCACCCGAACGAAATCGCCGGGGCAGCAACTGCCCTTCTGGAAAATGCTGCGCCGTTCCCACGCCCTGATTATCTGTTTGCCGATATCGTCGGCACCGGCGGTGACGGCAGCAACAGTATCAATATTTCTACCGCCAGTGCGTTTGTCGCCGCTGCCTGTGGGCTGAAAGTGGCGAAACACGGTAACCGCAGCGTCTCCAGTAAATCCGGCTCGTCGGATCTGCTGGCGGCATTCGGTATTAATCTTGATATGAACGCCGATAAATCGCGCCAGGCGCTGGATGAGTTAGGCGTCTGTTTCCTCTTTGCGCCGAAATATCACACCGGATTTCGCCATGCGATGCCGGTTCGCCAGCAACTGAAAACCCGCACCCTGTTCAACGTGCTGGGGCCACTGATTAACCCGGCGCATCCGCCGCTGGCGCTAATTGGTGTCTACAGCCCGGAACTGGTGCTGCCAATTGCCGAAACCTTGCGCGTGCTGGGGTATCAACGCGCAGCGGTGGTGCACAGCGGGGGGATGGATGAAGTTTCATTACACGCGCCGACAATCGTTGCCGAACTGCATGACGGCGAAATTAAGAGCTATCAGTTGACCGCTGAAGATTTTGGCCTGACACCCTACCATCAGGAGCAACTGGCAGGCGGAACACCGGAAGAAAACCGTGACATTTTAACACGCTTGTTACAAGGTAAAGGCGACGCAGCCCATGAAGCAGCTGTCGCGGCGAATGTCGCCATGTTAATGCGCCTGCATGGCCAGGAAGATCTGCAAACCAATGCGCAAACCGTTCTTGAGGTACTGCGCAGTGGTTCCGCTTACGACAGAGTCACCGCACTGGCGGCACGAGGGTAAATGATGCAAACCGTTTTAGCGAAAATCGTCGCAGACAAGGCGATTTGGGTAGAAGCCCGCAAACAGCAGCAACCGCTGGCCAGTTTTCAGAATAAGGTTCAGCCGAGCACGCGACATTTTTATGATGCGCTACAGGGTGCACGCACGGCGTTTATTCTGGAGTGCAAGAAAGCGTCGCCGTCAAAAGGCGTGATACGTGATGATTTCGATCCGGCACGCATTGCCGCCATTTATAAGCATTACGCTTCGGCAATTTCTGTACTGACTGATGAGAAATATTTCCAGGGGAGCTTTGATTTCCTCCCCATCGTCAGCCAAATCGCCCCGCAACCGATTTTATGTAAAGACTTTATTATCGACCCTTACCAGATCTATCTGGCGCGCTATTACCAGGCCGATGCCTGTTTATTAATGCTGTCGGTGCTGGACGACGATCAGTATCGCCAGCTCGCTGCTGTAGCCCACAGTCTGGAGATGGGCGTGCTGACCGAAGTCAGTAATGAAGAGGAGCTGGAGCGCGCCATTGCATTGGGAGCAAAAGTCGTTGGCATTAACAACCGCGATCTGCGTGATTTGTCGATTGATCTTAACCGTACCCGCGAGCTTGCGCCGAAACTGGGGCACAACGTGACGGTAATCAGCGAATCCGGCATCAATACTTACGCCCAGGTGCGTGAGTTAAGCCACTTCGCTAACGGCTTTCTGATTGGTTCGGCGCTAATGGCCCATGATGATTTGAACGCCGCCGTGCGCCGGGTGTTGCTGGGTGAGAATAAAGTGTGTGGTCTGACGCGTGGGCAAGATGCTAAAGCAACTCATGACGCGGGCGCGATTTACGGTGGATTGATATTTGTTACAACGTCACCCCGTTGCGTCAGCGTTGAACAGGCGCAGGAAGTGATGGCTGCGGCACCGTTGCAATACGTTGGCGTGTTCCGCAATCACGATATTGCCGATGTGGTGGACAAAGCTAAGGTGTTATCGCTGGCGGCAGTGCAACTGCATGGTAATGAAGATCAGCTGTATATCGACACTCTGCGTGAGGCTCTGCCAGCAAACGTCGCCATCTGGAAGGCTTTAAGTGTCGGTGAAACTCTTCCCGCGCGCGATTTTCAGCACATCGATAAATATGTATTCGACAACGGTCAGGGCGGGAGCGGACAACGTTTCGACTGGTCACTGTTAAACGGTCAATCGCTTGGCAACGTTCTGCTGGCGGGTGGCTTAGGCGCAGATAACTGCGTGGAAGCGGCACAAACCGGCTGCGCCGGGCTTGATTTTAATTCTGCTGTAGAGTCGCAACCGGGCATCAAAGACGCACGTCTTTTGGCCTCGGTTTTCCAGACGCTGCGCGCATATTAAGGAAAGGAACAATGACAACATTACTTAACCCGTATTTTGGTGAGTTTGGCGGCATGTACGTGCCACAAATCCTGATGCCTGCTCTGCGCCAGCTGGAAGAAGCTTTTGTCAGCGCGCAAAAAGATCCTGAATTTCAGGCCCAGTTCAACGACCTGCTGAAAAACTATGCCGGGCGCCCAACCGCGCTGACCAAATGTCAGAACATTACAGCCGGCACTAACACTACGCTGTATCTGAAGCGTGAAGATTTACTGCACGGTGGCGCGCATAAAACTAACCAGGTGCTCGGTCAAGCTTTACTGGCGAAGCGGATGGGTAAAACTGAAATCATTGCCGAAACCGGTGCA
Source organism: Escherichia sp. KS167_9B (assembly GCF_030295215.1). Lineage (NCBI taxonomy): Bacteria > Pseudomonadati > Pseudomonadota > Gammaproteobacteria > Enterobacterales > Enterobacteriaceae > Escherichia > Escherichia sp. KS167_9B. The sequence goes on along the minus strand of NZ_AP025754.1, from coordinate 1,629,719 downwards.
GGTCAGCATGGCGTGGCTTCTGCGCTTGCCAGCGCCCTGCTCGGCCTGAAATGCCGTATTTATATGGGTGCCAAAGACGTTGAACGCCAGTCGCCTAACGTTTTTCGTATGCGCTTGATGGGTGCGGAAGTGATCCCGGTGCATAGCGGTTCCGCGACGCTGAAAGATGCCTGTAACGAGGCGCTACGCGACTGGTCCGGCAGTTATGAAACCGCGCACTATATGCTGGGCACTGCAGCTGGCCCGCATCCTTACCCGACCATTGTGCGTGAGTTTCAGCGGATGATTGGCGAAGAAACGAAAGCGCAGATTCTGGAAAGAGAAGGTCGTCTGCCGGATGCCGTTATTGCTTGTGTTGGCGGCGGTTCGAATGCCATCGGCATGTTTGCTGATTTCATCAACGAAACCGACGTCGGGCTGATCGGCGTGGAGCCTGGTGGTCACGGTATCGAAACTGGCGAGCACGGCGCACCGTTAAAACATGGTCGCGTGGGCATCTATTTCGGTATGAAAGCGCCAATGATGCAAACCGAAGACGGGCAGATTGAAGAATCTTACTCGATTTCTGCCGGACTGGATTTCCCGTCAGTCGGCCCGCAACACGCTTATCTCAACAGCATTGGACGCGCTGATTATGTGTCAATCACCGATGATGAAGCTCTGGAAGCCTTCAAAACGCTGTGCCTGCACGAAGGGATTATCCCGGCGCTGGAATCCTCCCACGCGCTGGCCCACGCACTGAAAATGATGCGCGAAAACCCGGAAAAAGAGCAGCTACTGGTGGTTAACCTTTCCGGTCGCGGCGATAAAGACATCTTCACCGTTCACGATATTTTGAAAGCACGAGGGGAAATCTGATGGAACGCTATGAATCTCTGTTTGCCCAACTGAAGGAGCGCAAAGAAGGCGCATTCGTTCCTTTCGTCACCCTCGGTGATCCGGGCATTGAGCAGTCGCTGAAAATTATCGATACGCTAATTGAAGCCGGTGCTGACGCGCTGGAGTTAGGTATCCCCTTCTCCGACCCACTGGCAGATGGTCCGACGATTCAAAACGCCACACTGCGTGCTTTTGCGGCGGGAGTAACCCCGGCGCAGTGCTTTGAGATGCTGGCACTCATTCGCCAGAAGTACCCGACCATTCCGATCGGCCTTTTGATGTATGCCAACCTGGTGTTTAACAAAGGCATTGATGAGTTTTATGCCCAGTGCGAAAAAGTCGGCGTCGATTCGGTGCTGGTTGCCGATGTGCCCGTGGAAGAGTCTGCGCCCTTCCGCCAGGCCGCGTTGCGCCATAATGTCGCACCTATCTTTATTTGCCCGCCGAATGCCGACGAGGATTTGCTGCGCCAGATTGCCTCTTATGGCCGTGGTTACACCTATTTATTGTCGCGTGCGGGCGTGACCGGAGCTGAAAACCGCGCCGCGTTACCTCTCAATCATCTGGTTGCGAAGCTGAAAGAGTACAACGCTGCGCCTCCATTGCAAGGATTTGGTATTTCCGCCCCGGATCAGGTAAAAGCAGCGATTGATGCAGGAGCTGCGGGCGCGATTTCTGGTTCGGCAATTGTTAAAATCATCGAGCAACATATTAATGAGCCAGAGAAAATGCTGGCGGTACTGAAAGCTTTTGTACAACCGATGAAAACAGCGACGCGCAGTTAATCCCACAGCCGCCAGTTCCGCTGGCGGCATTTTAACTATCTTTAATGAAGCAGGAAAAATCCTAAATTCATTTATTATTTATCTTTTTACCGTTTCGCTTACCCCTGACGTACGTCAACTTACGTCATTTTTCCGCCCAAAAGTAATATAATCAAACAAATTAATCCCGCAACAAAACACTACTAAAATCAATAATTTTCTCTAACCCACTTATTTCTTGGGTATTTATGAATATATCGAAAGTTTTTTTCAAAATATATTTTTCACATTCCTTCTCACTTTGCTCAATTTGACTAATCCTCATTACCGACTAATTTTAATGAGTGTCGACACACAACACTCATATTTATGAAACAATACAACGCAACGGGAGAAATAACATGGCCGAACATCGTGGTGGTTCAGGAAATTTCGCCGAAGATCGTGAGAAGGCATCAGACGCAGGCCGTAAAGGCGGTCAACACAGCGGCGGTAATTTTAAAAATGATCCGCAACGCGCATCCGAAGCGGGTAAAAAAGGCGGTCAGCACAGCGGTGGAAATAAATCAGGAAAATCCTGATCCGCCGTTAATTATTAATATCAGCTGACGTTGATAAAGATAATTGCATCTGCGGGCCGTATGGCTCGCAGTGATTTCACTGGAGAAAAATATGAATATGAAGTCCATTGAAGATGTATTTATTCACCTGCTTTCAGACACCTACAGTGCAGAAAAACAATTAACACGGGCACTAGCAAAACTCGCCAGAGCAACATCAAACGAAAAATTAAGTCAGGCTTTTCATGCACACCTCGAGGAAACTCATGGACAGATTGAACGTATTGATCAAGTTGTGGAGTCCGAATCGAACCTGAAAATTAAGCGCATGAAATGTGTGGCAATGGAAGGTCTCATTGAAGAAGCTAATGAGGTCATCGAAAGCACCGAGAAAAACGAAGTGCGTGATGCCGCACTGATTGCCGCTGCACAGAAAGTCGAGCACTATGAGATCGCCAGTTACGGGACCTTAGCGACGCTGGCTGAACAATTAGGTTATCGTAAAGCAGCGAAGCTTCTGAAAGAAACCCTGGAAGAAGAAAAGGCCACCGACATCAAATTGACTGATCTGGCCCTTAATAACGTAAATAAGAAAGCCGAAAATAAAGCCTGAAATATGAACTTTAACTTTTAGTCATTTTATAAAGAGGACATTTTCATGAATCGTATTGAACATTATCATGACTGGTTACGTGACGCCCACGCAATGGAAAAGCAAGCCGAATCTATGCTTGAATCCATGGCCAGCCGCATAGATAATTATCCTGAGCTACGCGCTCGTATTGAACAACATCTTAGTGAAACCAAAAACCAGATTGTACAACTGGAAACTATTCTTGATCGTAATGACATTTCACGCTCAGTCATTAAAGATTCTATGAGTAAAATGGCTGCACTTGGGCAGTCAATCGGTGGTATATTCCCTTCTGATGAAATAGTCAAAGGCTCTATTAGCGGATATGTCTTCGAGCAATTTGAAATCGCCTGTTATACCTCACTCTTAGCAGCAGCAAAAAATGCCGGTGATACAGCCTCAATTCCGATTATCGAAGCGATTTTAAATGAGGAAAAGCAAATGGCCGACTGGCTGATTCAGCATATTCCGCAAACAACGGAGAAATTTTTAATTCGCTCTGAAACTGATGGCGTAGAAGCGAAGAAATAATACCCTTTATACCATGTCCTTATTGACCCCGTAATTACGGGGTCATTTTTGTGCGGAATTAAAAACGATATCCTGCTGAGAACATAAACACCCACGGATCAAGACGTACGCTATCGTGTTGCTGTGCACCACCCAGCTTATAATTTGCGGTGGTGTCAATATCCATGTACCACACTGGCAGGTTTAAAAAAATCAAATAAAATATTGTATCTGAAAGAAAAAACAGGATTTTGAGATGCTTTTTTATACCGTTTTTCAGCGTTTTTAACTGCCTGATTTTATTGAAATCTTTTTTAGTTTTGCAGAAAGGATTTTTTGCTCAATTGATTTAATTTTATACATTCCTGATAACGAAAAATTTTTTACCCATTGACAGTTTTTGTCCCCCGGGGCTATATTTCCCACGCAACCGCAAAATCGGTTGTCGGGATTGGCGTCCCGGATGTTTACGGAGCGATATGAGACGCGCCCTCGTCTTTTTTCATATCGTTTGCACAGTCACATTCGCGATTTATGGCGGGCTGTGTGGGGGAGCCGAAAGGCTCGCCGGTTTCCGTACCCGGTTACGCCAACCCTGCACAGTTCGCCACCAGTTCGATTGGCGTCGTCGGTGGCGATAATTTCTAAATGTACGGAGTTATCGTTATGGCCACTCAAATCTCTGTTGAAACTCTCTCCCCGATCACCCATAACCAGATCCCTGTTATTACCACCGAACTTTTGGCGCAGCTTTATGGCACCGAAATTCTGAATATCCAGGTTAACTTCACCAGAAACAAAGAGCGTTTTGTCGAAGGAAAGCACTTTTTTAAAGCATCGGGTGAAGAATTAAAAAATTTGCGACTTACTTTAAGTAAGTCACAAAACCCCATATCTCCCAAAGCCCGCTCCCTCATCCTATGGACAGAACGTGGCGCAGCCCGCCACGCAAAAATGCTCGAAACCGATCAGGCGTGGGAAGTATTCGAAAAACTGGAAGACTGTTATTTCAGCCAAAAACAACCACCAGCAGCACAAAACTCCCTCAACGAAAATGATGGATGCGCATTACTGATCCACTTCGATAAACACGGTCAGGTCGACTTCACGGAAAAAGTCCCCGCCGATGCGATGGTATGCACTCTGGAGCGGTATAAATTTTATCTGGAGCAACACGGCTGGATCGTTGCCCGTAAAGAACAACTGGTGGAACGGTTGATGCGGTTTTAATGAATGCAAAACCCCGGATGATCACCGGGGTTAATTTTATCGAGCGTGATTGCCGCTAATCGCCATCTCTCTGATTGAGCGTAAATCATCCAGATTATTCAGTTGTTCCTTCATCTCGCGCTGGCGTTCGTGGATTTTAAAGCCCTCCGTCACCATGGCCACCATCATGGCATCGTTCAGCGCAATAAGTTTCTCCCTGGTCAGTATGACATTGTTATTATCCGCATCAGTCCAGAAAAACCCCTCCGGAAGCAGTCCGGCCTGCGCTGCTGCAACCACGGGGGCAAGGCGTGACTGCGAGGTTTTTCCGCCATCAAAACGACGGCCATCAAACGTGAAAATAAACTCAACGTTTTCCTGACTGTCGCGCCATGCCTCAATTTCCCGCTTTTTGGCATCCTTTGCCGCGGCGATAAGTTCAGGCGTGACAGTGAACGGAGCGATTTCGCCCCATTTCCCGCTTTGCAGCTCCTGCCAGATGTGCTGGCCTGTCGGGGCCGTATCATCCTGTATGGCGGTATACAGGACAAACTCCGTTTCACCTTCAAATAACACCTCGCAGTCAATCGCACCATTTTCAAGATAATGTGCGTTTCTGATGCCTTTCACCGCTCTGATTTTCATGTCTGATTTCCTCATTACTCAATGCGTACAAAAAGACCGATAAAGCCACGCTGAGTACCATAATTGTTACCCAGGCCCGAAAGCGCCGTGTAACGACCGGGGAAGTTGTATTCACCGGCACCGCCAATCACAACCTGCGGTGAGGATGCGTATGTCCCTGTATCACTAACCTGTGCACTCATGGCCAGAGGACCAAGACGGGAACCCGGCACAGTATCACCGAGTCCCAGAGAAGCATTTTCACCAAAACTTTCTCCCTGATATACCGCCATTATCGGCACACCGACGGCCGGGTATTTGTAATATGAGCCTGACCCCGCCGTCCTGGACAACAAGTACGCCAGTGAGCTACCGTCATACACAATAAGGCTTGATGTTGCATTCCAGCTGTTACCACTGTAGCGATAACGCATACAATGTATGCTGTGCTCATCCTCGTAATACTGGTTGTAGTACAGCAGCATTTTGAATTTACGCGCTGAGTCTGAACCATCGTTATCAGAGGGTGACCACATCACATCAATGATACCGTTAAATTTCGTGGTGCCCACCAGCAGCGTGGAGGAGTCCGCAATACTGACCGCATAACGCCCCGGGGTGACTGTCTGCAGCCATATAACGAAATCAGCCTGTCCGTTAAATGACAGAGCTTCGGCGCTGGTGAATGCCTGTCCAAACCCATACATCCCGGACAGGGCCAGCCTGCCCGGTGTGCGGTCACGGATATCACTCTGGGGTTCCATCGTCGCAGCCGCGCTCAGCTCAAGCTCCGTGCGCATGGCTTCAGCCGTGTCATGCGCCAGCAATGCGCGGCCCTTCTCTGACAGCAGAGACAGTGAGGCATTCCCGTCCGTATTGAAGTACAGAAGATTATCTGCCCGTTGCGTCAGTGCGCTGATTGCCGTTAAGACGTCATTAAGCGGTTGTTTGCCTGCCAGCGCGTTTGTGATTGTCGTCGCAAAGTTCGGGTCATTGCCCAGCGCCGCTGCCAGTTCGTTCAGGGTGTCCAGAACTTCCGGTGATGAGCCAACCAGCGCAGCAAGCAGTTTGCGCACAAACGCTGCGTTCGCTGCTTCCAGACCGGCTGCATCATCCGGTGGGGTTGGGGTGGTTGGGGTGCCGGTGAAGGCCGGGCTGTCCAGTGGCGCTTTTGTTTTCGTCTCGTCCATGACGGTTTTGACAGCCTTTGGCGTGGCAGCCAGTTCCTCGCTGTCGTTGTCCGTATCACTACACAGTTGCACCAGACCTTTTTCTGTCGTGGAGGCATTTGTTGCATTCAGGTCATCAACTATCTGCTGCGCCTCATCCCTGTACTGTTTCGCTTCCTGCGCATTGTCTGCACCTGCATCCTGGCTGGCTTTAGCCTGTCGGGCGTATTCAGCGGCGCTGTTTTCATGCCCGAGTGCAGCATTTGCTGCATTTTCCGCGCTGGTTGCAGCTGATGATGCGGCATTATGATAAAGGCGGGCACGTTCGGCGGCATCGACTGATTCGTCCCGCGCTGTGCCTGATGTCTGTGCGCTGTTTTCTGCCTCACCCGCAAAACGTTCCGCATCATCACGTGCGGTGACCGTTGCCTCCACATCCTGCGCGGTCTGCTGTGCGCTTTGTGCTGCATTATCAGCGTGATTTTCCGCATTCTGTTCGCTTTGTGCGGCAGCTTCGGCACTGGCCTTTGCCTCGCCGGTCAGCGTTGCGGCATCAGCAAGTTTATCGACCGCTTTCCGGACTATCGTGTCGGCATCCTTGACAGCCTGCTCTGCGCGGGCCGCATCCTGTGTGGCAGATGACGCCAGCAACGCCACCTGATTTTTGTCTTCGGCAACGGCTTCTGCATTCTGCTGTACGTTATCCGCCAGCGTCTCGCAGTCTTCCTTTATCTTCTGCGCATCAGCGACATGTTGCCCGGCCTGTCGCTCGCTTTCCGCTGCTGCTTCCGCGCTCTGCTGCGCCTGCGCCACCATTTCCTCAAAGCGTTTCACTACATCCGGTTTTAAATCGCCTTCATCGAGGGCGGTCAGAAAGTCGTTCAGTGTGCCGGGCTTTGAGTCGTCGTAAACCGAAATATCACCGACGCAATATTCTCTTTCAATACACGAACGAAGATAAACATCATATCTTCCGGTCTGGGCTTCAAATGCATATTCTCCTGCCGGCCCTGTCACCACTGTTGCCACCGTTCTCATGACCACTGCGGATGTATTTTGCCGGGCTTTCAGAATAATATGGTATCCGGACAAGGGGAGCCCCGCACCATCCGTCAGCACACCCGAAATTAATACAGACATTTTTAATTTCCTGATTTAAAAAAATTAACCGTAATAATTGACACCTTTTTTATCCGCGTTCTTCTTCCCTGATGCCTGTCCTTTCGCGGAAATATCCGTGGTCAGCGACAGATTCAGCGAAAATCCCTGCCCCGGTGCCAGTGAAAACTCCACCGATTCAGCCTGCCAGTAATGGTCCTCACGCACACCAAATCCCTGCGTGATAAAACGCACCTCCGCCCCCGCTTTCAGCAGTTCCGGTCTGCAGGGCAACGTTATCGTCATCTGGCGTCCGGCTTTCTGCACACGTTTAACCTTCGACTCTGCACAGTGTTTTGCGGTGCCCTGGTCAGGCTGGGTAAAGGGATGCCGCTTATCTGTTGACTCCACGTCAACTTTAACTTCACGTGTGCGTCCGTCACGGGCATCAAAATACCGGACACCCACTTTCCCATCTTTCCCGCCACCCGCAGCGCCCTGTCGCTCACCTTCACGATAATCCCAGTCTGATACCATACCCGGCGTAATGGTTATCTCAGGGGCATTTCTGCCCCCTGCACTCCGTGATGCCCCGTATTCCAGAAACAACCAGTAGCCACTGGTCGGTTTACTGGTGGCACCGTACATACCTGCAATGCGGGACAGGAGGGCTGCATCAGATTCTGATGACTGCATCACCCATGGGATATGAATACCAGCCAGCGCCGGTGATACCTGCGCCACCAGATTATTTTCAGTGGCGATGGTTTTTACCAGGTCTCCCAGCGAGATATCACTGAAAGCGCGGGTTTTCAGTGCGGTCACGTCCGCGCCATGTTTTGACGCATTCATGGGGGCTGCGGTGGCATAAATGGTGATCCGGCGGGGAGGGCCACCACTTGCCACCTGACAGACGGTAAAGCTGCCTTTATTTACCAGATTTCCGTTGAACCCCAGTCCCAGCGTTAGCACCGCGCCTTTCGGGGGCAACGCCAGCGTCTCACTGAACAGCGTTATCATCAGTTCATCGGACCGCTTTGTGCCAGCACCATTATCGGTATATCGCAGCTCAGCCAGACCTCGTTTTATTTCCTTCGTGATATCCTGACCTTCCGCTGTCAGACTGAAATCCGGCTGATACTCATTCACTCCCATAACTGAAACGTCTCCTTCACTTCCGGTTCATATACCCAGTCCGGCAACACGATTTCCACTCCCGCCGGACAGACCGGACCAAGGTCAGCCAGCCCCGGATTAGCCTCCAGTACCGCCGCCAGTGACTGGTTAAGCCCGGCACTGCCATAGTGCCTCTGACAGATGTCATCCAGCATATCGCCGTCAGTGGTCCGCCAGTTTTTCGCCATAGTATTTCAGCTCCAGAGTGAACGTTTTATTCTTTGGCGCACCGCCGGGAAGAAAGGAGGTGGTGTTATCTGAATAGGCTGTTGCCACGAAATACCCCATCACATCACCTGTGCCCGAGACCAGAAGATGCGGGGCCGGATTGTCATCCACCATCTGAACCAGTGTATCAAGGGCATCCATTCCCACACCGTCACGAAATCCCGCATGCAACATACCTTCAAAGGTTATCGTTCTGGCCCCCTTACCGGTATACTGCAGCAGATCGTTTTTTCCGATAAGCTGTTGTTCATCCCACCGCCATTCCATGGTGCGCTTCATGGCGTTATACGCTGCCGTATCGATACTGAATTCAAACTCACCAAACGACAGCATGACGCGGGAAGCCACCTCCGTTAATGAGCCCACTGCGTCCCATGCTTCGCGCTCAAGCCGGTTTACGCCCCAGCCCAGTAAATCCACCATCTTCACCCCCAGGATTCATAACCATCAGTCATACGGGAACGCTGGCCAAAATTAATATCCCCCAGATTTTTCATCACCCTGTCTGCAAGTTGTCCGGCATCCTCGCCAGGTTTCTGGGTAATGTTGAATTCCGCCCGTATCTGATACGTGGGTTTTACTTCCACCTGGCTGATACTGCCGGGTGTATACTGGAGAGCTGAAAGGCGATCAGGATTTTCCTGTCCCTGACCAGCCGCAGGAAGTCCGTCAATGTAGGTGCGGGATTTCTCTTTTATCGCCTTAAAATCAGGTTCTTCCTTCGGTCCCAGCAAAGGGTCGAGAAATGCATCAAACTTTTTATCGTCATGATTCCAGGGGAGATAACCGCGGGTGTCTTTATAGGCCTGTACAACCTGTTTTGTCAGGTCAGGATTTTGCCTGAGCAGTTCATCAAACCATTCACCCTGACCGTTTTTCTGCGCCACTACTCTCGCCAGCTCCGGCGACCCCATTTTTGCCAGATACTCCAGCACTTCCCGTCGGTCCTCTCGCGGATCATCCGCCAGCCCCCACTCAATGGCTTTTTGTGTAATTCCGGCAAGAACTTTTCCAAATTTCCACATCCAGGCAGCCAAGTCGATCAGCGCCGGCAGGGCATCATCACGAATAAATGCCCGGATTTTTTCCAGTCCACCATTCTTAAACCAGGCCGCAAGGTCATCCGTCACCTGTTGAATATGTGGTGCCAGCTCCTTACCCAGTTGCCCGCTGATTTCATCAATGGACGAACTCAGAACATTACTGAGATTTGACAGCGCCATATGCCCCTGAACTGCGCCATCTGCCCCTGCCTTTGTCACCAGGTTATAGCGTTTCTGCTCACTGATAAGCTCCCGGTAAGTTTTTCCTGACAGACGCATCCAGGTCAGAATTTTATTGGCCTCACCACCAAACAACGCATCTGCCATCCCGGCTGCCACCTGTTCATTCTCTACCTGCAGTAAGCGATCAAATAAAAATTCGACCTGCTCCTGGTTACTTTTCCCTGCCATCACCCCGGCTTTCAGTCCCAGTTTGCCAAAGACCTCCTGAATGGCCCCTTTATCCGTGGCACCATTACCATCGTCAAAAACCTTGTTCCGGTACTCCTCAAACAGATCACCGATGTTTTCACCGTTCAGCCCCATCAGTCGGGCCAGAGAATCCCACGCCGCATAGGTTTCATAATCCACTCCGTAACTGCGGGCGATCCCTGCCCGCTCCGCCGTTTCACTGTTCCGGCTAAGTGCTGCACCTGCAGCGCCTGCCAGTGTCAGTCCTGCCCCGACTGAAAGCCCGCCCCCCACTTTCAGGGCAGTCATTCCACGCCCTTTCCAGCGAGCCAGACGTTCCGCACGCGCCAGTTCACGGTTAAATCTGTCCTGCTCAGCGGTGGCATCATGGATTTTTTTACCCAGCTTTTCATACTGCTTTCGCAGATCGGTAATATCCTGTCCTGCCAGTACGCCAGCCTGGATTTTTCGTTTCAGTACGTCCTGCTGGCGTGTCAGACGAGCCACTTCACGCGTGGCTCCGGAAAGGCCCTTTTTCAGGCCATTAACAGAATTTTTCCACGACGGATCTATCGTGCCGCCGATCCGGATATTCGCTCTGAGGTTATCGCCCACCGTTGCCATAACACTGCTTCCTCTCTTCCGCCTCTGCCAGCATTATTGCCACAAAATCCTCATACGGCAGTGCCATCACATCTCCGGGTGACCACCCGAACCATACTCCGGCACGCCGTATCGCCATCAGGATGTTTTCTTCTTCCGCCGGACCGGCGGCAGCAAAAAAACATTAAACTGCCGCTCCAGGGCCAGGTAATCACACGCTTCCATGTTCATCATGTCTGCCGCGTCCATCCCGCACAGACCGGCAATCATATCCAGATCAGCCTCTGCTTCCGGTTTGGTACTCCGGCGATGCAACAGACGATCGCGGACGGTGGGCGCACGCATGGTGACGTGCGTGATCGTCTGTCCTGATGCGGTGACATACGGCACGGATAACACAATTTCCACGCAGCTGGCAGGAACACTGTTTTTTTCCGACATAAGCATCTCCTAAAAAAAAGGCGGACTGAGTTATTGTCGTCTCATACCTGAGCCGCCTGAATGACAGGATCCCGGATTAAACCCGGATGATTTTTTTCAGATCCGCCAGAACATTAACGCCATTAATACGACGTACAAACTCCTCCGGAATAATGCAGATGGTTTCCACACCGTCGACAGCCTGGCGGTAATAACTCAGCGATATTTCCACCGTCACCGAGGCGTCTGCCTGCGATGTTGCCGGACGTGCATCCGGCGTGATGCTGGTGATCATCCCCTGCAGGGTTTCCACCTGTCCGCTGGTCGCATTCCCCACCTGATAGCCCTGGCGCACAACAATCTCCGGCGAATAAAGCCCGGCCTGTAATCCCAGCAGCGTCAGCATGGCAACATCATAGCCATAAATCTTAAACGAACAGGTCAGCGCTTCCATGCCGTCATCCACTGCCACCGGTGCATCCATTGCGCCGGTTTTGATATCCACTGTCGTGATATTAATGGCAGGCGGCGTGTATTCATGCGCACCCTGAAGGCGGATCCCGCCAGGAAGAAATAACGCCCATGCGCGCAACAGTTTTTTTTCACCCGTCATCATACTGTCAGTTCCTCCAGCGCCAGTTTATTGTTAATCATTGCCCGCAGTGTCAGGCGCTCCAGTGGTGACTTCGGCCCAAAGTCATAATCAATATACAACTGCCCTGCTGCCAGGGTTTCTGCAGTGTTCAGTTCATCGTTCAGCCATGCACTGCCACCGTGGATCGCGCCCAGATTTTTAAGCTGACGCATATAGGCATTAATGCTGCCAAGAATGTCGTCTGCCACATCCCGATCAAGCGGGCGATCGACATAAGGCAGCATGGCCTCCTGGATGCTGTCCTCAATCACATCTGCAGTGCGGCGTACCGGCTCAAAACGCCACTGACTGTGGGATGTGCACAGACGGTTACCCCAGTGTTTAAAACCGTCATGGCGAATAATGGTGGAGATATTTTCCATGTTCAGCAGGTTTGCCGTGCAGTTCTGCTCTCCGAGAATAAATGTGTCCACCTGCTCCAGACCGGTGATATTCATCACATCCTGGTTTGATTTGGACCACCACCACCCTTTTTCGTAATCAATACGGGCCCGCAGCCCGGCAGCACGGGCCGAATATGGACGAAATATCGTCTGCCCGCTGTCATCCGTCACAGACACGCGCGGACGCAGCAGCTCCACACGCCCGCCAAATGACGCGCGCCGCTGAACCACATCCTGCGGCGTTGCCATTGAAGGCGAGTCAATATAGGCCACAGCCCGCAGCTTCACGGCATACGTTTCCAGCGCCTTTGCCACGCCATCATCCTCACTGTACCCCGTGGCAATGAGGATGCGCGGTTGATAGCCTGTCACGCCCTTACTTTCTGTCAGCGCCTCCATGGCCTGAATCACCGCCGCACGCTGTTCGGCCTCTTTCTCCTTTGTTTTACTTTCTGCGCGCACCACAATCACCAGCGCACCAGTCTGGTCAAAAATATCTCGCAGGGCCGGGTATAATGTTCCGGCTGTACCCAGTTTCCCTGCCTGAGTAATGGCCCCTGCCACCACCACCGGTGTATTGACCGGGAACGCCTCATCTTCCCCGCCGGATAACGTCAGGCTGAACGGCGACACCACATTATTTTCAGCGCCTCCTGCATTCAGGGAGCTGACAGCCGCCGTCACAGGCGAATCCCCCAGCGCATTCACCGCTTCAGTCACACAGTCCACCGTGGCGTTAACCTGGCTGTGTTCGTCCGTCCCCAGCGTTATCGTCAGGGTTGTGCCTTCCAGCGATGCCACTGTCTGCGCGTTTTGTTCTGTGGCAGCGACGGCAACCACCGAAATCTTATTACCGGCCCGACCTTCCAGTTTCGCCGTGAAATCCAGCGCCGTTCCCAGCAGCCAGGAGCCGGCGGTGCCGGAAGCGCACACGCCACCAGAGGCGCCCGGCGCTGTCCCCACCAGGCCAATCACTGCAGTGGAGATGGTCTGCACGGCAACCGTGCCTGTCGTCAGTTCAATGGTTTCAACACCATGTAGTCCGGACATACATTTCTCCCATAAAAAAACCGCCCTCAGGCGGTCAGATGATTCATTTCTTTTTCAGGTATTTTGTGGCTGCTCCGGCCAGTCAATATTGTCGTAAGCAGTCTTGTCTGCAATTGTACTGAAATCCATCGACTGCAATTCCTTTGCGTAAATACGCCAGACTTTCAGTTTTTCTTTTTCTTCATCACTGAGAATGCCCAGCGCCAGGTCGGTAGCCCAACCGGATGTGATATCCTGTGCCGTCATCAGCAGACGCTGACGTTCTGCCTCTGCTTTGGCCACATAATCCACTGGCACAGGCAGCACTTCGCCGTCCTGGTAATACCATCCACCATCAATATTCACACCATCAGGAAGTACATCCAGTTCGGTAACACTTGCATTAAGTGGACAGAGCGCAGAAACATCGGTTGTAATGCTGCGGACAATGTTATTACTGTCATACATGATTTTGTATGTATTCGTCGCAAACTGTTTCTGGCATTCGTACCAGTCCTGACCATCCTCACTGATGAGATATAACGCCCACGCTACTGGTGGATTTTCCGGTGTGTATTCTCTGAAGTTTTTAATGTTTATCATGGTGTTTACCGTTCTTTTACGCGAATTCATATCGACGATACATTCATCCAGGTACCATTCACACAATACTGAATGGTCCGGTAATAAATACCACCAATGTTATCTGCAGAATTGTCGCCAGTATCCTGAACGATTATCCCGGTCATGACGTTTCCGCTACCAAGGTCCTGCGTCCAGGTATACCAGTTACCTGCGGGGGAGTAGCTTTGTCTTGACCCCAGCCTTACAGAAGTGATACTGGCCCCTGTTTTTGCGTAACGTGCATCGAAGTTTCCGTAGTCTGACGGTGTCACCCGCCCTGAAACATTCACTGCCCGGTTACTTTGTAACTCGCCATTCTGAAAACGGAATACGTGCTGACCATTGGCATAAACATCCAGCAGGCCGTCACCATTCTGTTTAAAGCCAGTATCACTGTCACCAATTGCAATTGAGTTACCACCCAGCGCATTCTGAACACCGATACCCAGCGCACCATTCACCTGAGAGCCACCGCCAACAGACACTTTGTGCGACATGGATATCTCCCCCGTCCGCAAGTCAATACTGAACGGGCGCAATGAGCCAATATCACCATTTTCACCCTGACCTTCACTGGTAGGAATAAGGTGCAGGCACTCTTCCGAACGGCGAAAAATCAGACCAAAGGCTTCGTTGAAAATCCTCAGCGCATTAACACCACGGATTTTCAGTTCCCCGCTCATGGTGTCACCATCACGCTGAACGGCATTTTTTGCCTTATCCACCGTGGGTTTTAATCCGAGGTTTTCAACAGACTCATCCTTGTCTTCCACATCCGAAAGATTATTTTTTCGTTGCAGATAGCGTCTGTCTCCGATTTCCTGAGTAATAATGGCTCTGTCCGGATCAACCTCCAGCACCACGCTTTGCGCGTGCGTCAGTCCAAGAACCAGCGTCAGAATAACTTCCTTAATAACGGAATCCGTCTGGTCTGGTAAAAAGGTGTCCGGATAACGTCCGTACGCGATAAGCGTACCTCTGTCGCTGATCATCCCCAGTTCACGAAGGGTTTTACCGGGGTATGATTTACAGTCAATCACAATATCCCCGCTGATGAAGCCCTCCTCCACCGCACCGTCGGAAAAGGGTTCCTGCCCGAATTCGCCGTACAACGATGTCATTGCTGCCATTTCATCCGGCGTGGAAGGCAATGCCCGCCCGCCCCCGTCACCAAGCAGAACATGCCGGACGGTCACGGTTTGCCCGTTCTGATATGCTGCTTCAATTTCTGCAGCGCCGGACGTTGTCAGAATCAGTCCATTCATACTCCTGCCTCACTCTGCCCGCCAGTGGGCACTGTCTTTGTTATCACACCAGTACTTCTGATTTTTTCTGTCGCCATCACATAGCCGTAACCAAATACCCGCCCTGTGCTGTTCCCGTAAACGTGAATACTGAACCAGCTGCGCAGATTTTTGGCACGGAGTACCGCATGCTTCAGATCCTGATGATCATTCATCAGCACCGGTAAATCCTTCTGCTCCACGTTCAGACGAAAGGTATACGGCTCCCCGGGTGGGGTCTGCTCATACCACTCAACAATCTTCGACCGGAAGGGACTGTCAGCCAGCGATGCTATCAGCGCCGCTTTAGTCCCTCTGTGGCGGTGGATGTAAGCAGCACGTTTTATCGCAGACCGTTTTTCCGCCTCCGTCCAGTGTTCATTCCAGGTGTCCACCGCCATTTCCCAGGCCAGCCATGGCAGCAATTCAGCAGGACATAAATCGGGATTTTTAACATAGCGGATCAGGCAGACCGCTATGTCTGACAGCATATCTCCGGCGACACAGTCCACCACCCGCTCTGCCCGGCTGGCACTGACCGGCAGTATGCTCCTGATATCGTCATTCATCGGTTGTCTCCACCTTGTTCAGCGTCACCTTACGGCACCACGGTGCCTGCCCCATCGCAGGAACGATATCACTGCCCGGAGAGGTCAGATTCACCGTAATCACCCCGGTCTGGTGAAGGGCACCATCCATGCCAGAACGGGATGCAACCGAGCCAATCCGGTGGACGCTGTCAGTGTATGACTGCAGCGCCTTGCGGGCATTTGCCATTACCAGTTCACCATCCAGTCCGTAGGGAATATGAATATCCGCCACCACATCGTAGGGAATAATTTCTGCCGCACGGACACTGACAAAATCCGTCAGGGGACGGGTTTCATCATCATTAACTGACGCTGCCACCTTATCCAGCAGGGGTTGTGATGCCGTACCGTTTCCGGTTCGTGATAACACATAAAGAAATACACGCCCTTCCTGTGAATGTGTTTCCGGCCCGTAGGCTTTCACATCCAGCACATCAGGATCGGCACTCCGGGCAAAATAGTGGTATGCGTTTTTCGCGCCTGCAGTGCTGAGTCGTGCCCATGACAACTGGATGCGTTCGCGAAAAGCGTCATCATCTTCATACACCGCCGGCGTGGGCGGGATGGTGCTGTCATCTGCCGGGGTAATCACCAGACGCTGTACCTGAAAATTCGCCCCAACCTGATCCAGATCGTTCCCACGGGCACTGGCAAGCAGTACGGCCCGGACGGCATCATTGACCTGCTGGCGCATCAGCGCCACCCGAAAAGCCAGCGCCTCCGCCCATTTATACGCCGGATCGGATTCCACCAGGGCCGAAAATAACGTGTCCAGCTCCTGATACTTCGCCACTATCTGAGTGACCAGCACAGCGGTGTCCGGTACCTCCACCGCATCCGGTACCGGTATCGCGGACAGATCAATGATTGCCTGAGACGTTGCCAATTTTTATCTCCTCAAGTCGAATCGTTTCCTGTGTTTCGTTATTCACCCCGACAAGCGTCAGCCAGGCGCTTCCTTCTCCTGTCCACGTCACTTCCACCCGCCGGAGAGTCAGGCGGGGTTCCCAGCGTTCAAGGGCGGTTGCCGTTTCACGAACAATCCTCACCCGCGTGAAATCATCCTGCGGGTTATCAAGCAGACTGAACAGCCTGCTGCCGTATTCCCTGAGAAGTACCCGGCTG
Organism: Escherichia sp. KS167_9B; assembly: GCF_030295215.1. Classification (NCBI taxonomy): domain Bacteria; kingdom Pseudomonadati; phylum Pseudomonadota; class Gammaproteobacteria; order Enterobacterales; family Enterobacteriaceae; genus Escherichia; species Escherichia sp. KS167_9B. The sequence continues at coordinate 1,612,702 of NZ_AP025754.1, read as the reverse complement.
CCGACCGGCGTTGACAGAATATCGGTAACGGACTGGCGCAGATGTTCATTACCGTGCAGATATCTGCCGGTGGCTGAATCAATACCAATCATGTTGTTTATTCCGGAAAAAACTGAAAGGAAATTACATTAGCTGGCCAGGCTGTCCGGTGCTGCCACCACTGTCGCCCCGGTGATTGTGACCGTTATAGACAAGCCGGATTTGACTCATCGTTCCGTAATGATCAGAAACCTCACCGCCGACCATCAGATCCGCCTTAACCACCGCCTCAGCATTCATGGTTGCTTTACCCTGTACGGTCAGGGTGTCCGTGATTTTCACCGGACCGTCCAGCGTTCCCCTGCCGGTAATTTTATAGCTGCCACCTTCAGCCAGCGTGATGGACAGGGCATTAGCCTGACGGTCGTAACGGATCTCCGTGCCGGTATCAAACAAAATAACATGCTCATATTCGCTGCCCGCCGGTACAGGAATGGCGTCAATATTCGCCCCCGGATACACACGACCGTTACGCAGATCGCCCGCTTCCGATATCACCGTGACCGCATCTCCGGGAGCCGGGTAATTACTGACCTGCATGTAACGCCCGGACTGCACCTGAATCCAGGGCAACGGCGGCGAAAGCACATCCCCGATATCCACCCGGACCATCACCGGACTCCCCGGGATCACCTCCTCCACCACGCCGCGCAGGACTATATTCGCCACCCTGCGGCGTAACTCTGCCACTTCATCCGCCAGACTCATCGCCGGTGCCCTCCGCTTTCCAGATAAGACGATAATCCTGCACATGTTTTTTGCCGGTTTCCGGTACTTTCCCCAGCCAGACTTCCTGTAACGGCGCACCTGCCGGAACCGCAAACGGATCTTCCCCGACAGGGATATCCTGTTCAAAAGAAACACGGAAAACGATGTAGTCATCCAGAAGCCGGTCGAAGGTATCCACCTCAGCATCAATAAAAACAGCCGGATCAACGTTATCCAGCCCGAACGTAGCTCCCTCAATCCAGTCAGACAAATCCATCGCCAGACAACGGGCAAAAATCTGCGGTTTTGGCACGTTCTCCGTCTTCCCGGCCCGGTCTGTCACCACAAACAGATCGCATTTCAGCGTGACCCGTGTCTGCCCGTCGGCAAACCGGGCCTTGTCCCAGCCGGGCACATCAACAAACACGGCAGGCGTCACCAGTTGAGTGACTTTTTCCGGGTACTCATCGGCATCTTCCACCCAGGGAATTTGTTTCAGACTGTCAATCACCGCCTGATGCCAGGCTCCCATCATTAATGGCTCCATCACTCCAGCCCCTTAAATACCCGGAATTTCAGTTCATGCTCAAAATTTTTCAGGATCAGTGCTTCCGCATCCGGAAAAACAAAATCCTCTATACGGTTCAGCATGGCTTCGTAAATATCAATTTCCGCTTCACGTACCCTTCGTCGTCCTGATACCTGCCGGACCAGGACAGTCTTACGCCGTGAAATGCGTCCGCGTCGGTTTTCAGACTCAAATTCATTAATGAAGGCCTCATCACCTGACCAGGTGGTGACCGGTATTGCCTCACCGGCAGGTTTAAAACGGATCTCCCTCGCCTTCCTGCTGCGTGAAGCTGGAGCAAAACGTCCCCGCTCATCACGCAACTGATGGCGTTCGCCGCGTCGTCCACCATTGATGCGTCCCCGCAGATCGCGTACTTTGATGGCGTTCAGGCCGAACCATACCTTTGCCTCGTCAAACTCATCGCCGTTTCTACGAATGACCAAATCACGCAGCACACGCCTTCCGATCATTTTCTGACTGCGTGGGGCAACCTGTTTTTTAAACTCTGCCATGGCCTTCATCCGCAGTGCAGACGCGGCTCTTTTCAGCGCCACGCCCCAGGCTTTACGGATCTGACTTTTTGACCCACCCAGTTTAGCGATAATTTTCAGCACCTCATCTTCATCAATATCGACGACGAGGTTTCGTGCCAGCCGTCGCTGCCGGGCACTGCTTCGTTCATGCTCTCTGACTGCCATAACGTTTACTCGGTCGTTCCGGTGCAGCAGGTGTATTTCTCCCCGGCTCTCCACGCGCAAGGGTGATGGTAATCACCCCCTGACCCGCAGTGCCTGACTCATCCCAGCCGGGATCGACTACCTGATAGGGTTCGCCGTGGATCATGACCCTGTCATATTTTTTCAGACCGGCGGCCCATGCGCTCCGGGTAAATAACACGGGCGCAGTATCACGAATTTCGCCGCTGCCAGTGTTCATCCCGGTGTTATCTGCCGGGGCATCAAAAACGGCACGGATTCTTCTTTCCGTGCCGCCCGGATATATGCTGATTTCCGTCCCCATCGTATCCAGGATGATGTCATCCGCATCACTCATGGCCTGATCGAACAGATTATCGAACATCATCACTCCCGGATTTTTTCTGCCAGACCGTCCGCCAGCAACGCAGGAACTGCGGCTTCATTAACCAGCACAACACTGGAGGCCCGGGCAAACATCAACATTTTTCCCGTCACAGCATCACAGGCTGGCATATGCGCCGTTTTCAGCATACGCACCCGGGCGAGTCCCCGCTCAGAATGCATTCCGTCGCCGGATGCATCGTTGCCCACCTCTTCCTTCCCTGTCTCCTCCCCATCGAATCCGGCGGCCTCCTCTTCCAATTCCGCCAGGCGCTGCTCAAGATCGGCTTTTGAACCTGAAATATCTGCTTCACGCCCCAGAATCACTGCCAGTTCCTGCAAACGTTCAGTCATCTGCTCTTTTGTCATCACATCTCTCCCGTACGCTAAAGAAAAAGGCGGGAATATCCCGCCCCCGTCTTATTTCACCTGAACCACCACAAACGCATCCGGATCCGGCAGCACCATCAACGGCGCAGACTGCGTCATGGTATATTCGCAACCAGGATCCCCCACTTCATCCCAGTGTTTCGGATAACGAATCGCAGAGGTAATCCCTTCACTCAGTGCCTGATTATCCTGAATGGCACCATAACAACGGACGCCTTCCGCCTGAGTGTTCCCCAGAATCAGTGTTCCTTCCGGCAGATAACGCTGTTCATCCCCGTTTTCGTCAACATACGTTGTCTTCGCCACCACAATTGCCAGATCGCCGTAATGACCTTTAAAGGAAACCACGGAGCCCAGGTCTTTCAGTGCCGTTTCCAGCTCAGATTTGGAGCCACGACTGGTATCCAGTTTTTCACGGAACAGTTTAAAACCGTTCAGCATACGCCAGACCGTGCCGTCCATAATCGCGATATTGATGGTGCCGGAAGCGAAATCACAGTACGCATCCAGATCATGCGTCGGATCGAAGGTGTCAGCATTCTGCTGTGACCATTCGCGTCCGCCAGCCTGCGTAATGTTATTGGCGGCAGAACGCCCAAAATCCACTTCCATCGTCTCAAACTGCTCGCCGCTCATGGTGTATTTACCCTGCAGAACGGCACTGACTGCCTGCATTTCTTCCACCTGTACAATCGCCTGCTCTTCCTGTTTCAGGTTATCCGTCAGAATACGCAGACGGCGGTAAGCCGGGTCATTAAGGCGGGCCGGATCTTCCCCTGGAAGACGTTCCACTGCCTGCTGATAATCAAAGCGGTGTTTTGGTTTTACATAACCGGGACGTAACACGCGGGTTTCACCACCACGGCTGCGCAGCACTTTGCCTGACACCACCGGAGACACATACGCCGCAACCGGTGTTTTGCCGGTAATTTTATCCAGCATGACTTCCTGAGTATGGAAAGTGATCGTGCGACGAAAGAACAGCTCCAGAAACAGCGCACGAAATTTCACTTTCTGCTCGGTGTACCCGAGTAACTGACGCGTGGTAAATAACCCCATAATTTATTTTCCTTCAGAAACACAAACGGGCCGCATCGCGACCCGTTTTTCAGTTAATCACTTCACCATCAGGCGTGGCTGATGGCACTTCCCACAAACGCGTTGGCTTTTTTCACCGCATCCACAGAGTCAGGCCAGACCAGCGACTCACTGGCAAACGTACCGCTTTTGTAGTACGTCAGCGTGGGTTCTGTTCCGGCAAGCGCCAGAGTCAGCACCCCCACGGCCGTTCCGGCTTTCTGACCATCCCATGCCACCAGTTTACCGGTGGCGTCATCCAGCATCAGTGGCGTCAGTGCAGGCGTGGCGGCACTGATACCACTGGTGGCTTTTGCGGTATGCGCCGGATCGCTTCCGGCAAAAATGTTCACATCCGCGCGCTTTTCCGTGGTGGTTTTAATCATTTTTCAGTCTCCTGATTTATCTGAATTCCGGATATCGCTTACGGCATACTCATCAGCAGGTCTTCCTCCCCGCGCCCGGCAGTTCCGCCACCGGAAACCGCACTGGCAGCATGCTGTGCCATAAAGCGATCAAAAAGTGTTTCCTGTGACGGTTGCGATGCCACCGGCGCGGCTGCCAGCAGCGTTTTCGCCTGCGCCACCGTCATTCCAGGTTGTTCTGTCAGTGCCTGTGCAAGTTGCTCGCGCCCTTTCGCCTCCGGCAGCGCCATAATCTGATCGCCGACACTTGCAGAACCAGCAACCGGTGCCGCCGCCAGTAACGTTTTGGCCTGGTCAACGGTCATTCCCGGCTGTTCAGCCAGCGTCTGCGCGAGTTGTTCACGCCCTTTTGCTTCTGGTAACGCCATAATCTGATCGCCTGTGCCGGCAGCAGGGGCTGCCGCCAGAAACGCTTTCGCCTGCTCCACCGTCATCCCCGGTTGACCTGCCAGCATCTGTGCCAGTTGCTCACGCCCCTTTGCTTCCGGCAGCCCCATAATCTGATCACCTGTATTTGCCACACTGGCAGCAGGCACAGCAGCCAGGAACGCTTTCGCCTGCTCTACCGTCATTCCAGGCTGACCTGCCAGCATTTGCGCAAGTTGCTCGCGCCCTTTCGCCTCCTGACAATTCAGGATCTCCATCACGCGCTGATTTTCCTGGGCCACAGCCTCAATGATCGAAACATTCGTTTGCGACATATTTACCTCTCTATTAATTTCTTTATTTATTGCAGAAACCATCACTTCAACGGCATCTGCAGCATTAATCAGTTGATCAGCCAGGCCTGCATCAATCCCTGCCTGACCGTCATAAACGGCAGCCTCGGTATTCATCACCGCCTCTGAACTCAGCCCCGTATAAAGCGACACCTTGTCGACAAACATCCGGCGGGCCTCATCAATACGGCGCTGAAAATCTGCACGCACACCTGCCGGCAATGCCTGAATACTGTTGCCGTCAACCTTGTGCTGCCCGGAGTAAATCAGCGTGATGTCCACCCCTTCCTGTGCCAGTTGTTTCTCGTAACTGGTGTGCGCCATCATCACGCCAATCGAACCAATTTTTGCCGTCTGCGTGACCAGCCGACGCGTACAGGCTGCCGCCAGCAACATGGCGGCTGAACAGGCCATGTCATTACACAGCGCCCACACGGGCTTCTGTTCCCGCAGGCGGTAAATCATGTCAGCACAGTCAAACGCCCCGGCTGCCTGACCGCCCGGGCTGTCGATATCCAGCAAAATGCCGCGCACATCCGGATCATTCACCGCCATCTGAAGACGAGCAGTCAGACCGTCATAGCCTGTCATGCCAGAGTAAGGCCGCAGGGTACCCAGTTTATGCACCAGCGTGCCGCTCACCGGCAGAATGGCGATGCCATTCTTCACCTGGTAACTCTTTGCCGGACGCTGACCGCCCGCCATATAGTCAGTCACAGCCAGTTGCATACCATCAGCATCAAGCTGAACAGCCTGCTGAGGAACTGCAAGGCTGCCGGCCCCCATCTCTTTACCCAGCGCGCAAAAGAAAACCCGCGCATAGGCGGGTTCCAGTAAAAGCGGCTCATTAAATGCCATGGCGGCAATATGCGATAAATTACGACGCATCGCCTTTCTCTCCCGTTGTCTGTCGGATCTGCTGCTGAAACGTGTCCTTTATCCAGATGGGGCGGGGAAGACCAGCCGCCTGTCGCTCCTGGCTTTCACGCAGTTGCTGGCGGAAAATCTCCTGATAGTCATCGCCCATCAGGGCCAGTTCTTTCTCGTACGTGCTTAAACCACCTTCAATACGCATCACCGCTTCCTGCACTTCCTTAAGGCCATCAATCGCCATGCGACCGGCACCAATCCACTCGGCACGGCACCACCCGGAACGGGCCTCCCAGAATGAGAAACGGGATTTCGGTGGGCGGATCACACCACGAATAAGGGCTTCTTCCAGCCAGCAGGCAAACATCTGTGACGCCAGTCGGCTGGCCACAAATTTTCGTTTCCCCATAAAATACCGCCACGACTCATTGGCGGATGCCCGGGCACTGGAATAACTGACCTGTGAATAATCACGGGAAAGCTGCTCATAGGACACCCCCAGCCCGGCAGCGATGTAACGTAACAGCGCCTTTTCCAGTTCAGAGAAACCATTATCCGCATTCTGTGCTGTCTGCAGATTCAGTGAATCCCCCGGATAAAGATGCGGAATACGAACCCCTCCCATCTTTACCCCATTGATGGCGTAATAGTGCGCATAGCCTTTCATGATGGCTTTCAGCGGGTTTTTACTGTCATCCCCCACCCCGGCGATATATTCAAATGCTTTTTCCGAATCCAGTGTGGATTCAATCGTCGCGGCATACATCGCCCGCACCATCGCCGACTGCAGTTGCGTGGCCTGCAGTGTGTCGAGCATCTTGAGGCGCTCCATGACAGAGTAAAACTGGTTTGCCCCGCGCGTCTGCCCGTCCTCCTGCGGCTGAAACACATGGATCATGCCCGGTCTTCCGGAGGGCAGAGTCGCCGTAATCCGTGTCCAGTTACTGACACTGTAACCCGGCCAGTCATCATCCTGAACATGGTAGGCTATCGCCTTTCCGTGCCGGCTGATTTCCACTCCGGCACGCATAAAACGATCGCCGATGCCATAACCGGGCGTACTGACGCGCTTCGGACTGATGGTCTTGAATTTTGTTCTGAATAATGACGTGGATTCCGCATCCCATACAGGCTGGACAAAAATTTCACCGTTAAAAGTATGGACCCCCACCCCTTCACGAATAAATTCGGTAAACGAGCGACGTCCTTCCACATCCATCGAGCCAAACACCGGATCGCAGTATTCCATCCACGCCGCCTCCACATCTTCAATAAAGGCATGCGAATCAGCTTCTGACATCCCCAGCCAGCGCCAGTTGGGTCGGTAGCTCAGGCGAAACATATGTCCGACGATATGGTCTTTATGGATTTCCACAGCATTCGCGGCAATGCCATTATTACGGACCAGATCATCCGCACGGGCATTACCCAGCTGAATGGAAGGCAACAGCGCCACATCGGCACTTTCCGGCGCAGGTAACCATTCCGCAAGTTGCCCACCAAATCCGGAGCCGCCACCGGAATATCCCATACTCTGTCGCAGGGGCTGTCCGTGAACATCTATCAACTCCACATTCACAGCCTCACTCCCACCGGACCGCGACGCCGTCCGGACACACCCAGCGCACTCTCCAGCTCTTCAATGTATTGCCGCAGTTCACCAATCGTCGCCCGCGAATACTGAACCTGCCGTCCGTTCCTGCCGACAGAAACCACAGCACGTCCGATCATCAGTTCATGTAATGCCCGGCGGGCATCACAAAGCATCTCATGCGTATAAATCATCACTTATCCTCCACTCAGTGCAGCCGCGATCTCTTCCATGCTCATATCATCCTCATCCTGTTCATCTCTTCGTGCTCTCGCCAGCGCTTCAAGGTCCAGTTGCCACCGCTGTACCGAAACGCGCAGGGCAGCATAGGCATATACCAGGCAGTCGAGGGCTTCGTTGCGTCGCCCTTTTTTATCCCACAGCAGTTTCACCCTGCCATTAACCACCTTCTCCACCAGCTCTTCCGCCACGATCTGACGCGCCTCTTCTTCCGAAAAAATGTCAGGGTTATCCGGAAAACGGAAGGTATACGGGGCGGCTTCACTGGCAGAGACCACTGGCAGGGCAAAACGGGCGTACAGCATTTCCTTGACGGTATCGGAGCCCACCTCACACAAAAACACACCACGCTGGTTGCGCTTTTTGGGCATGGTGATCACCGGCTTGCCGTACACCGATGCCCCTTTTATGGGAAGCACAAAAAAAGTGCCGTGTTTCCTGGAACGCTGATACACAATGTCCTGGTCGATACCACCGGTATCCCAGCAGACACGGGAAATGGAAATTTCAGTACCGTCAGCATGACGATATTTTTTCCGGATCACCGTATCAACACGTTTAAGGGTGTCCTCGTCTTCCGGTCGCCCCATGATAATTTGCTTATCAATCAGAAAGGCTTCTTCGCCGGGAGCCCAGCCCCAGACATAAATTTCATAGCGATCTTTCTGGGAGTCGATCCCGGCGGTCAGGTAAACCACCCTCAGGGGAACCTGCGCGCCATAGTGGCAGACTTTTTCCAGCAACAACTCAAAGCTCAGTTTTTCTGCCACGGCCTCTTCATAGGGCTCCCCGAGCGTGGTGTTAATAAACGTCTTGACGCCGTTCGGATCCTTCAGTGCATCCAGCCAGTCATAAACAATCTGTACCCAGGTGGTGAACGGACTGTACGCCGTCCATATATGGAAAGTGACGGAGCGCGGTGGCGGCATCTCCTCATCACCGGCGCTGTAAAATGCCAGGCCGTCTTGCGTCCACATCCCGGTGTTGTCACAAATCCAGCGCCCGTCTGTCTGGTCAAGTTCCGACTGGCGGATCACACAGCCATTACGTTCACACAGGTAATACACCGTTTCCGGTTTACCCTTCTCCCATTTCAGGCCAGACGGCGTCGCATCATCGCCAAACTTCAGATACTGGACCTCCCCGCAATGAGGGCAAGGGACATAAAACCGCATGAAATGCGCAGATTCATTCGCTGCTTTTTCAATCTGACAGGAGCCTTTAATTTTTGGCGTTGAGCCGCGTATGGATTTAGGCCATACCGAACCTTCGATACGTTTATCGCCAAGCAGTGTTGGTGAACCTTCTTTTTCCACATCCGGTTCAAACGAGGAGAGTTCGTCATAGCAGACCACATCCACAGATTTTTCACGGTAGTTTTTAGCAGCGGCACCGCCCAGGCACCAGAACCCCACTCCGGAGGAAAAACGCTTCAGAGTGAGCGTGTTGTCACGATGTTTTCTGCCCAGCCATGGAGACAACGCTTTAAGGCAGGGAACATCCCGCAATGTTGCTTCCACATGCGCTTTCATAAAATCTTCAGCTGCAGAATCTGTTGGCTGAAAAAGCAAACTGTTACGGGATTTATGCTCAATAAAATACCCGATCACGCCCAACAGCATTTTGGTATAACCCACACGCGCTGATTTAATCAGATTAACAGTGCGGATCCGGTCATTACCCATACTGTTCATGATGGCAACCTGAAACGGCAGGGTCTTCCACTCTCCATCACCATATGACGACTCTTTAGGCAGATAATAATTTTGATCAGCCCATTCAACTGCCGTCATCGGAACAACCCTGACCAGAGGTTGCAACGCAACTGAAACGGCAGCCATCATATTATTCAGCTGTAGTCTGGATATATTCATCGAGTAACTCAGGTAATTTATCCCCTGCCCGCGCGCACTGATTCGCGCCTTTTGCGATAAGGGTTTTCAGATGATCAATATGACGCGGCGTTAAATCCGGAAACTGTCGCTGCATGGATAAAGGAATGGAATCAAGCGTACTGGACAATGCCATCGCCAGTTTGCTGAGAGCGAAAATACAGAACTCTGAATCAATGAGTTTGCCTTCAGTTACCTGATTCTTAAGTTTTTGCGCTACAGCCTGCTCTTCAGTCAGTTCAACCCTGGCCCGGAGTAATCTTTCCTCCAGATCGCTCCCGTCATCAGGTGTTCTCTGATTGTGTTGTCGCCGCTCGCGATCTATCTCCAGTACGGTTTTAACGTCATAAAAAACTTCCCTCCCCCGACGCTCAACAGGAGGAACGCCCCATTTATCAAATGCCTGAACGGATATACCGATGGAGGAGGCCATATCGCTTTTATTCAATAAAAAGGCCATCTCCTCTCCATAAGTCATCGATAAAAAGCGATATAACAACCATGTGTTTTTGCAAAACCATTTGATTTAATTGGCATTTTTCGCATTGATAGCATCAAAAAACGCCATCAGGTTGTTGTATCAAACCCTGTTTTTTATTACTTATCAAAGAGATAGAGAAAACAATTAAACAACAACCACCCCCTCAAAAAATCTCATAAATAGCGCGTTTTTGCGCGTCTACCGACCCCCGGTATTTCAGGTTCTGGAAAGGACCCGTGAAAATGGGAATGGTTCGCATATCGGATGCGCATAACATGACACGCATCATGGAAACAACATTCATTCACATTCCAGCAACATGATTTATTGCTTTCAACGAAACATCGAGTTAGGTTAAGAGCCATTGGCATCCTTTCGCCACCGGCATATCTTTAACGGATTTCCCTGCCGATTTTTATTCCTGTGTTGCATTATCGCAGCCCCTCACTGAAGGATCGCTGTAATGCCTGTTTCTCACGAATCAGGCGAACATGCTGATCGCTAATTTTAATACGTGAGTATTGTGGCTTGCAGTCAATCAGTGCGGTGATTAACCTGCCACCTTTAGTTCCCACAAATTTTTTTGCGGATAATCAATCACCACCTCCTAGGGAGGTGGTTTAGGGATAACAATAAAAACCCCGCAAAGCGGGGTTTTACATGAAATAAACATATTACTCAGTAGTACTGATAAAATCTAATCTATCTAAAGACAAGAGAACACTGTCTTTGATGAAATCACTTATTTCATTAAATTTCTTTTCAGAATCTACATAATCGAATGTTTTTCTTCCATATCCATCTACAAATACTGTCAAATGTTCTTTTTCGATATATATTGAAATATCGCTATTTACTGAAACAAATGCTCTTGGATCATCGTCAATTACTGTCACTAAGGAAAAACGACCCCCTCCATGAAGCTCTACTATCAGATCTTCTGGCTCACAATAATTTCCACCTTGTGTTATATACACATATTCCTGTTGTTCACCAAGAATATTTATCCAAAACTTACCAGAAACATCCAGTGAGGCTTTATAATTATCTATTAACTGCTTCGCTGCCTGCCTGATTGTTTGAACATATTCTCTTTGTGTTTTTTTTAAAGTATCTCGTTTGGCCTTGATATCATCGTATGTAATCATAATACTGATTCTCTCAGAAAAACATAAACGAGACATAATAATACCTCTATTGACACTCAATTTTAATAGTTAGTATGGAATCAGTAATTACGTTGCAATCCCCTTAAAACAGGCATTATCGCAGCCCCTCACACAGAAGGGCTGCTGTAATGCCCGTTACTCAGTAACAACCGCTCCTTCCGGCAATTTCATACCAGCAAATACCGGACAGCCAGGATGGCGATCATCTTCCGTTGCTTCCAGCATTGACTCACCAAACCACTCCGTCGTGGCGCGACCATCAGCTGCTTTGTAGTGGATCAAGTACTGGTTTTCGCCATCCGCATACTGCGCGCGGGCTTTAACCTCACCCCATTCATCACTGATGCGCATCTCCACCAGTTGAGACAACTCAAACTTAAACGGAGCAGCATCAGCACCAATTACAATCTGTTTATTTTCTGTTTTTTCCATCATCGTCTCCCGATATCGAAGCCCGTCGCCGCACCGGGCGATGATCAACATTTGATTACTTTCGGTAAAAGAAAGAATTTATCTTATTGAATAACCACAAAAGCAGAATTTCATTCTTTCCGGACTGCGTGTCCAACGTCATTTTTCAGCAAGATATTCTGCGTTACGCTGTTGATCAAAATGTCGAATGTCCCGCTTGTCCTGGTTGCACATTTCCAGGGCTGCCAACAGTTTTGCGTTAAGCGTCAGGCTTTCCTTCCAGAGTATTTTGCCGGGCGGTATTTCCGGCTGAGGTGTTTCAGCGGTCAGACTGTCCGGCACCTGCACGTGAGGAACGGGAACGTAAACTGTCCGCGTAGTCACGCAGCCTGTCAGCAGCACCAGCAGGCACAGGCTGGTTAGCGCAATCATCAGCCGCAACAGCCACCGCGACATCGTGCGCGACTCTCTGTGCATCCTGTGTGATCTGTTCACGAGCATTGCGATTAGCCTCGGCGATTGAGTTTTGTATTGAAAGCGTTTTAAGGACGTTTGAGACCACCAGCTCGTTACTGACACTCCGCGCCTTTTCTGTAAGGTATGCGTCCCGGTAATACAGGCCAGCAGCTACAACCACCAGCAACGAAGACACTGCAAAAAAGTTAAATTTAGAGTTCATGGGCATATCACCACCAGCGAATCTGCCCAATCAGGTAGCCAACAGAGGCGATAAACATCACCAGCCAGAGCATGATGAATTTCCAGTTTGGTAATTGCTTAATCATTAGTCGCAACTCCCGAATCAATTTGCTAAAATCGACCACAGGTTCTCCCTTGCTCCTTTCAAGGCGTGAAAACTAAAAACCCCGGACTGTTCCCCCAGCCGGGGTTTTGTTTTTTTATTTACTGCCCTGGGTGCGGCATCTGGCTATTTCATTCCTGGCTTTACTGTCACCGCGACAGATACAACGCACCGTATCTCCGGTCAGCGTGGTAATGTAAGCCTCATCCTCTTTTTCTACCGGAATACATGGAATATCCCCGCCCCGGCAATACTCAATTTTTGCTACCAAGTGAGTGTCACGCGGATAGAACTCCAGACGATACATATCCCCCAGGACATGCACTTCCTCAACCTGGCGACCATCTTCAGTGACGGTAATTTTTTTCAGTGCGTACATACGTACCTCCGTTCTTTCGTTTTTTGAGCAATAAAAAAGCCGCTCATGGCGGCCCTGTATGTTTTGCAAGCTATCGCTTCAATTGAAAATGTGGGCCGTCTTTAAGCGTCCGCCAGTCCCCGCCCCATTCGATGGGGGTATTCAGCTCTTTCGCTGCCTGCTTAAATGCCTGCGCGATTTTCTCGTACAGAGGCCAGTCCCATGACACCTGGCTGCCACCCCAGGCAACAACATCCACCGCATCACCGGTCAGGTGGCGGCTGTTCATGGTCTGGCTCTTGCCTTCTGCAACCAGTTGTTTCTGGCGCTCTTTCGTGCGCAGACCTTCCGTAATACCGAAATCAACCTCCGTCAGCTCCAGCGCACGGCGAACGACAGCAACCAGCTGTGGTTTTACGCCCTCCAGATTTTTCTCGCTCCGACGGCTGAATCTGAATTTACCCGACATACTCACCTCCGGAATGAAAGGATTTTTGAAACGTTCCCACGTGCACGAATCACCAGCACGCAGAACAGCAGATTAAGCCCCACCGCCAGCCAGTTCGCCGCTAACGGACGACCACACAGATAGCTGAGTGGCGCAAAGGCATAAAGCAGCATCAGCAGCCAGGCCAGCCATGACATCAGCGGTTTATGTCTGGAATCACAGCGACGATAAAAAAAGAGCGTCAGCACGATAACCGTGCATAACGCCACATTCAGCAATCCGGGAAGGTTACTTAACATTGCCGCCTCCTCCACCCCGCAGGCGGGAGAACAAGCCGGACACCAGTGATGCGATATCCTGCTGGTGGATGAACGACAGAATCTTCACCGACACCACGGATACCAGCACCGCACACAGCGCATCTGCCGATGTGCCGTCATAACCTGTTTTTGCCGCTATCCAGGCTGACAGCACGCGCGCTCCCAGCACGCCGACAATGAACGACACCAGAAAATGCGCCGCCACACGCCAGGCTGAAAGCGCCTGCGGCATCGTTGCCACAAATAACGCCCCGGCGAACGCACCAAACACAATCCCGAAATCCGTTCCGGTAAACAGCCCGTACACCGTCGCCCCGCCGAGCGCCGCAGCCGTGCCGGAACCGGATAAGGGTTCAGACATAAATACCTCTCAATATCTATATTTGGAATTTATAGCATGTGAAAACTATAAATTTTAATATTTGTATATATCATCATATGATAACCAGATTAACTACATGTGCTTATCAGGTATTGGAATTCTTTGTCTGTGGGGAAACGTCATAATTATACAAACGATGGATATTCAATTCGTAAGACATTAAACACAACTTATTCTTCAAGTTTATTACACCCCCCCACCAATTAATCCATTTTCACTTACTAACCACTTAGCCATATTAAATGACCTAATATAAAAAAACACTCACGTTCCAGAAAACACTTGATATAAAATAAACCAAAAGCAAATTGGTTTTATTTTTTTCTGTCAGGACCAAAACACTGTTCACGTGTTATACACGTTGAAAAACCTACAATAACTGAGGCTGTTAGTGCATCCTTAAAAGGCTGATAAGTCCACTCGTTAGGGCTAAAATAAATCCTTACAAATTGTCCAGTGGTATAATAGTACAAAGCTTGGTTATAGAATAATGAATATGATGCCCCCCATACTGACAACCCTTTTATAGAACAACCGCGTGTTGTATTTCCATACTTATTAGATGCCTCAATACAAAAATATGGACGCTGATCTATCTGTCCCACGTGAAATTTATTGATAACAAACCCAGAGTTCATTCCATCCTTTTTATCTCCGGTCCATTCTGCTCTGGCTATACTTGAAATAAAAAAAGCAACCACCAATAATATACTTTTAACACACATAGAGTACCCCATAATTAAAATCACAACTCCCCAGACGAACTTAATATATTAACTCGGTTTTTTTTACAAAATGACTCAATGGCTTTCCCTGCATTCAGAACTCTTCCATCAGTAACCTTATCTGCGAGGCTAGAATATTGATCGGCAGTATCTAGCAATGTTTTTTTAAGCTCCTGAGCTGTAGCTCTTGGGTTGCATGATGACATGGCAGCTAAAACACCTGAAACTATCGCGGTAGCTTCTGAAGTCCCACTACCAACACCTATTGTATTATCAGGTTTCAAATAATTTATATTTTGCCCTGGTGCAGCAATGTCCACCCAACCATTACCATAACGACTTCCAGTAATGCCGCCACTATGTAATGATGGAGTCTGAGATTTAGTATACTGAGCTAATGCCGCAACCCGAATGACTGGATCAAACTTTTTATTGATTTTACTGGATGGATGATATGCTGCCGGCCATATTCTCTGTTCGGGAGTTATTGTTCGAATATCTGCTCCATCGTTTCCAACTGCTGCAACTATAAGCTTATCATTTTCCTTTCCCAACCTACTTAATAGATCAGTCCATGCAGTAGCAGAATGACTGCCTTTCTGCCCTCCAGATACATTTATTATTTTTTCCTGTCCGGGTGATAAATTATTATTTAAAGATACTGCTTCAATTGCTTTTATCCAAGAATCTGTCACACCATTTGGTATTACACGTCTATTTGATATCATTGCATCCTGATACACTCCAAGAATTCCATATCTTGATGCGATAATTGACGCCATTGCCGTACCATGGATATATAATGCTTCATCGCCTTTGACTGGATAAGGTGAGCCATCTTTAGTGTAACTATATTTAGCGAACTCTGCATCACTTAATCCTCCTACAAAAGCCACTCCAGAATCAACGACTGTAACAGCAACCGGAGAGTTCTTATTAGTATAATGCATCACTTTGTCATTTATACCTATTACATCAAAATACCATTGAGGCACAGCAATCACATTATCTATTGATAATAAAGACAATATTAAAAAAATAAGCACCCTCATAATAAAACCTCACCACCTATTAACAGCACAGCATAAAAATTGTCATTGAAATTATTTATCTTTTTCTCTTATTGGCCCAAAGCACGCTTCTTCTTTACAAGTAGAGTATCCCACTAAAGCATTACTTGTAAGAGATTTTTTAAAGTCTTCATTATTCCATACATTTGGCTCATAATATAAACGAATTCGTTCGCCAGTCGTATAAAAATACATAGTCTGTAAATACAGAGTATCAAATGACGGATGCCATTTAGAATCATTCCTTAACAAACAAGCTTTTATTGTTTTGTCTTCACTCTGTTCAGCCTCTAAACAGAAATATGGAGAAGAATTAAATTGCCCTGTGTGGATCTTATTAATCATCACTTCAGAATACATTCCTTCAGTTTTATCACCAGTCCATTCAGCTTTTGCTGGGCTGGTAAAAACTAACATAGACAAGAAGAGTGCAGACCAAACCTTCATAGTTACTCCATAATATATTCACAAATATATGAGAGACCTCACCAGTTGGTTCATGTTAATTAACTATGCTTAACATGTACCCGTACATTTTCGATGGTAAATTTTCTAAAATCCATCCATTGGCAATAGCATTATCAGCATGATTTCAACTACGCCTTAAGCTTTCAGAAATAGCTTTCTATCTTTAATTTCCGTTACCGCTCTGCGGGCTTTTTACCAAAAATACCAAACATCGTAACGTTCCTTCGGGGGGAGCAAACTCCCGGGGGCGATATGCCCACAGAGAAAGTCACGCTGACCACTCCGCCCCTCTGAAAGGCTATTTAGTTGATATGCGCCAGGCGTAGCGCGGATACAAAAAAGCTCGCAAAAGCGAGCCTGAAAAAATAAGTGTAATGCGTTGTACTGGATTCGAACCAGTGACCGATTGCTTAGAAGGCAATTGCTCTGTCCGGCTGAGCTAACAACGCTGAATAACGATAATGGACCGCCATCGAGGACCCGCTCCCCGCGCAACCAGCTTCGAAGGCTGGTGCTCTTTCCTGATGAGCTAATGGCGGTATGTGCTGGTGGCCCTTGCTGGATTTGAACCAGCGACCTGGCGATTATGAGTCGCTCGCTCTCACCACTGAGCTAAAGGGCCGAATCGAAAATAATAATCAGATGAAATCAAAAATCAAGCCCTTGCATAGATACATATCTGTCTGGCGGGAGGCCATAATAGCGGTGAAATACAGATATAAAGTAGGACCTACTTGAATAACCGCACTTTTCTGCTACAGCCTGTCCATATCCATATCGGGAACATAGCATATTTACAGCAACCCGCATCCGTTCTTCAAGTAATAAACCACTGAAGCTGAGACCTTCACCCTTGAGTTTTTTCTTTAACAAACTCTCACTCATATGCAGCTGTAGAGCAATCGCACCAAGCGTCCAGCTTGATGATATATCTGTTTGAATTATCGCTCTGACTTTGGTGCTTATACTGGATAAACATCCACTTAAAAATAATGACATCCGTTCATCTGATTCAAACAGCGACAGGCACGCCATCATAAGAAACATATCTGTGGTCTCTCCGGAAAATCTCTGGCCAGTAATTAAAGCCGCAGCCAACGCAGGATTGTTGGGTTCCAGCCACAGGTAAAGCGGAATGTCAGTCAGACGAGTCCTCGTCAGCTTATGCTGACTTTCCAGATATTGACTTACGACGGATTCACTTATATCGACAATTTTAACTTTGCCATAATGCATGAGGAAAAGCGCCCTGATGCATTTGGTGGCCAGAACGACTGAGCCGGGCTTAAGTGACAACGTATCCTTTTCAAGAAAAATATTAATTGGGGAGCAAACCATGATAACTGAACAGACAACAGCCATTATAATTTTACTTTGATTAGCAATTGGTTAGTTTAATTATAGCCCCACATCAACACATGAGCAAAGGACTGACAGGTGCCGCTAACACCCACCAGCCTCCCATTACCGCAAATGAAAAAAACCATCACTGCGGAAGGCGTCTGTAACAACCGAACTGATAATCTGCCAGACCCGCCATAACAAGCTGAGTCAGTATTAACTGGCAGCGTTCGCGTGAAAGGTAAGTATTCTGCGCAATTTCCCCGACGGTCGCCGGTTCGGTGACACTTAATTCATTAAACACCACTCTGGCAGTTTCGGTCATATCCTGCTGTTTTAGCATGCCTTTTTCCCTTTTCTGGTTTACGTGACATACAAATAACTCTTGTCGAAAAAGCCAGCAAGCTGAAAGACCGGTATTCGCAACCACCAGCGCGTTTAACGTCCTGCGCCGTTTTTCAGGTATAAAAAAAAACCCGCATAAAGCGGGCTCTTTCAAATGTCCATGTCTGCTATTCGCCTCGCGGTGCAGCTTTGCGAAGCGTAGCTGAATTGAAACAGTTTATGGCTAAAAATACAAGATTTTTTTCTAAAACTGCATAAGCCTTACCACCAACCAGAAATTCTCTTCGTGCAACAACAAACGCCCTCCAGACTCTAAGCGTCAGTAAAAGAAAATGCATCCCGCATCAGTGGATATAGAATAAACTCAGCTATTCTCAGCCACATATCTATACGATTGCGGCATGTTGCATAGCACCACTCAGGGTGAACCTCATTCAACAATTCAGCCATTTTTCGTTTACTCATCCCCCGTCCTTCGTACCGTTGCCGCAGGATATCAATCAATCCAGGATAACTTGCGAGCGCTTTACTTATCACCCCATCAATGCGTAACGCCTCTGCATCAGTACAGTGAGACAGCCAGCTCTTCTGTCTGCCAGCGATCATCTCTCGCAAGAATGCTTCCAGTTCAGGTTTATCAATCCCTGATTCCCTGATTTTGCGCATGGCTTCATTGATCGCGGTTTTTGTCAGTTTTTTGGATGCCAGCAACTGATTGAACATATTTCCTGTTTTGCCACCACCTATATACGACCAACGCCCCCACATACGCAGTTTCCCCTGGAGCCAGACACTTTCCAGCGTTTTCAGGCGTAAATGCTCACCGCTTTTGCCTGTAATTTCCGGGTATATCATATTTACGCTCACTCACTTTCAATTTTGTAAATCTTCACGCCCAGCCGCCCACCAGGAACGAGCTGACCGCGCACAATATTGATTTCATCAAACTGCTCGTCGTCTATGAGCAGTCCCGCATGTGTCAGTGCATCCAGTGGCGCTTTCAGGATATTGTCCAGGTCACGACGACGCTTATCCGGTGGCTCGGCGATAACCTTTATCGCCAGCCTTCCGGGCAGATTTAATTTCAGCCGCTGCTGGCGGACAATAAGTGCCACATCACGGCGATAACGCTTACCAGCTTCCGATATAAAATATGTGCTGCCACGGCGTCGCCAGTAAGTATTCACCGTCGGCGGATAAGGCAAAACAAACTCTATACGCATCAGTAACCTCTTTTACCCGAGCACGCCGGTTGCAAAGGCGCGATCAAGAAAACGAAAAATTAAATCAATCTGGGAACCATGCTTTTCTTCGAACGCCTGCGGATCCGCATGAAGCTCGTTGTGATGCTCCCGACACAGCGGCAACGTAAAAATATCGTGGGCCTTTGTTCCCATCCCTCCCTGACCGTGACCAATCAGGTGATGGGGATCGTCGGCTGGCTTACCACAACACGCACACGGCTGTGTCTTCACCCAGCGTGTGTATTTCTCATTTACCCAACGGCGACGTTTAGGTCGCTTCATGAAAGATTCCGGAGACTCCGGATCAACGGCAATGCTGACCACCGTCTTTTCCTGTGGCGAGATTTGTTGCTGGTGGACGTGAGGCAACGGCGCAAGATTTTTTGTGCGCTGCTTCAGTATGCTGGTGGCGGTCTGCTCTCCCGGTACGATGTCGCTTTCGCGGTAAACCGTGCGGATTTTTTCCGCACGTAATCCCAGAGAACGACGTAATACTGCCTCCGGTAGCGCGTCCGCCACCTGATTGCAGACCGCCCACCAGGATAATTCAGCCAGCGATAATTCCCGTTCCTGTGTACCGCTTATTGCGTGACGTATGACGTCAATCATCCAGGCTGTCAGATTTTGTTGAGCAAGCTGCCCGAGTGATTCGGATGTCTGGTCGCGCAGCTGGTTGTCGCAGTGCCAGCACAACAACATTGCGCCGGTACCGTAACGATGTATGACGGTTTCACTGTGGTGATAGTCTCCATGAGGCCACTGGCAGGATTTAACATGACGCAGGAGCCAGTCAGACAGTGCGCCAGCGCCGCCAGCAGCACGAATCACACGCTCATCGCTGAAAAACGGCAGCAATGTTTTATCTTCCGCCAGCGGCTGGCGAACGGCAGGAACGACTCCGGACGGCATACCGCGCATGTTTTTCGGTTCCGGCTCCACCAGCACCCTGCCGTTATGGAATACCTGCATGGATTCACGCCCCGGCTTAAGGACCACCAGCCCGAGTTCCGGTACCGGAACAGGTCGAAGTAATACCCGCACGTTACCTCCAGATGCGTTGCTGGAATGTGCGGGACGGACGCGGCGGGCGTTCGGAATAAGGGAGCCTGACGTAGATTATCCAGTGACGGTAGTCGAGGCTAAGGGCTTTCTTAAACTCATACCCACGTCTGCGGTAGTTATGAATCAGCCATTCGGCCTGTTCTTCAGTGCAGGGATCGTGCTGATACCAGTCATATTTGAATGTGTGAGAACACCGCCCTTGCCTGCTGGCAGGGGCGGTATCAGAATTGTGATGTTTGGTATTGTGCGCCATCGGTTTTCTCTGCTGGCGCAGCAGGTGCCAGTTGTTCAAGCTGGCGTGCGGCAATATTGTCTCTGATTTCTGTTGTCGTCAACAGGCAACGTGCTATCATCGAATGGTGTTCTATCCTACTCCGTGAGGTTTACCATGCGTACAACCCAACAATTCAGCATTACATTAACTAACGAAATGGCTGACATGGTGCGCGCCCGTGTGGCTTCCGGTGCCTATGCTTCAGAAAGCGAGGTCATTCGTGAAGGGCTTCGCGCACTGAATGAGCGCGATAAAGCAATCGAAGCGTGGTTAACGCATTCAGCCGCCCCCTCTCTTGATTCTATCCGCGAAAACCCAAACAACGGACGCTCCATTTCACAGGTTCGCGCCGCGATTCGATCCGGGAAGTAATCTGCATGACATATGAAGTCATCATTACTCCTGAGGCCGAACAACAAATAATCAACCTGCACAGGTATATAACGGAGAAAGCAGGGAACGTCATTGCTGACAATTATGCCAATGCGCTTCTTGATTATCTTGATGGGTTTTCTACATTCCCGCATCGGGGCAATAAACGCGATGATATTCGCCAGGGGATGCGGGTAACTCATTTCCGCCACAGAACGATTATTGCTTTTGCCGTTGATAGCAGAAAAGTCTTTATTGTCGGTATCTATCATGGTGGGCAAAGTTATGAAACCGATTTCTTATAAACTTTTACCCACATCATTCCGGTGTTAGAATTAACCGTCCGCCCCCTCTCTTACTGGCGGATTCGTAGGCTATATAAATCAAAGATCCCGGCTCATGTTTGTGTCGGGATCTTTTTTCGGCGATTTATCCCCAGCGGCAAATCGAATACACCACCAGCGCCACCGCCATCGCAATTCCTACCGTTGTGAATGCTTCAGGCCAGGTCATCGATTCACCTCCTGCTCAATATTTTTAAGGTCATTTTCCGCATACAGTATTGCTGTCCTGGCTGCTCGTAACCGGGCTTTGGCGTTTTTCTCTTCACGTTCAAGTTTTGCCACAGCTTCACGAAGAGCATCCCGCTTTGCATAGAGTGATTTAATCTCAGACACTATGTTTTCACCGTTTCTCGCACGGTCGAGAACAAGCTCGAACGGATCTAAAGCCAATCCGCATCGGTTACAGGTAATCGTACGATTCACTTCTGAAATTGTTGTACGGATATGCTGACAGCATTTTTGCTCGCCGCTTTTTCTGTCGGTTATCACAACGTTGAGGAGTCCTTCCTCCTCTGATTTTGGCTGTACGAGGGTGATAACATTGTCGACTTCATTTTTCATCAGTTCACCTCCTGCGGTGGCTCCGGTAGCGGCATCCAGTGAGTTGCCTGCTCAATACCATTACCCGGCTTAATCGTTGCTTCTCCTCGCCGGAATGTGCTTCCTGTATAGCGTGCGGAGCATATTAGCGGTTCAACCAGAGAGCTATCGAAATTCACCGAAATAAGCACGTTCTGGTTCTTTTCAGGCATCCGCTCACTACAGCTTATCCAACCATCCGGAATTACCGGCGCTGACGGCGCTGCGTAAAGCGGTGTTATTTCTGCCCGAAAATCACCTATTTCATGCAGTCGCACCCAGCGTTCGGCTTCTGCTTTGTCAGAATACATAGCGGTGAACGTATTATATTCATGGTCAATTTGCGTGAAGGTCGCCTTCCACGCCACTGGCTCTGCTTCCAGTGATGCCAGTGCGATACGAAACACATTGGCAAGCAGGCTGTCTGAAGATTGGTTATCGTGCGCCGAGTCGCTCAGGAAACCAGTGATGAATGATTTAATCTCCGCGTTTTCTCTGGTAATAGTGGTCATATCAGCTTTCCTTATATGGGTTGATTTTGTTGTGCAGTGTGTTGAACGACGCCCATACCACGTCGTTATACAATTCAATAACTGGCTCAATTATTTTCCCGATAAACCAGACCAGTAATAGCGGGGATATCGGTATCATCAACACGATAAACAGAATGAGAAACAGGAATTCCGTTGCTCTGCTCTTTCGCGGATATTCTTTTCTGAATAATGTAGTCATTTATTACCGCCCTTTCGGGCGGCCTCCTGATGTTTTTAGGGTGCAGAAATCCCTCCGGTTAAGGATTTAATAAAATTCACTTCTGATTTAAATTTTTCAGTGTTTTGTTGTCAGGTGGTTTATCGCCTTTATGCTTCAGCCTTATTTCTCAGCCATACACAAACAGGACCATCTTCAGTGTCATGAATGGAACCAATGAACCAGCCTTCACCTTCCGGGCGCTCCGGTTTCCAGGAGGCAATATCGGGACCATCTGCGTCCAGATTAAAATCATCTTCATCCATAGTTCTGATGGTCCATTGAAGATTATTTTCCTCCATCCACGCGTTAAATTCCTCTGTGGAAATATATTCACGACCTGCGCAAAACTTTTCATACTCCGGATGTGTCCAGCAGCCATATTCATCACGTTCTACCGGTACTTCTTTAATTGCGTGCATCACTTATCACTCCTAATGCTTTGTTGATTGCAGAATGGGCCATTTCGAATTCATCAGTTTTTCTGTGTATGTTGCATAGTAATACCTCCAGTTAAAGATTGAGTTAATAAAATGATGGCAATTAATTCATGTAATGCGAGCCATACTCCCAATGATGGCTAACTATTTCAGTAGCATCTCCATAACATAAGTTATCCGGTTTCATATCCTTGTCTTGCCCGAATTTACTCTCGACAAAATCATCAATATCCTGATGCGGAGCATTAGCTGGGACTGAAATAACAGTTGTCACAATTATTGTTCGATTCACTTTCTCCCCCCCCCCCTCCTTTGATGCGAGCGCCTGCAACAATAGCGCCTGATAATTAATTTTGCTCACTGCTTGACTCCTTCCCGAAGCTGTTCCGCACAATGCATCAGCGCATCTGTCGCTTCCTTAAGCGTTACGGTATCGCCATCATCCAGTCCTGCAACTTTTGCGTGCCTGACAAACGCCGCGCGAAGCTCGTTAAACGCCACCGCCCGTACATCAGCCAGGAAAGCATCTGTAGCCGGGGTTTGCGGCATACCTCCGTCTGTTGCGCAGATATACGCATCAGATAGTTCATCCTGCTCGCCATCAAACACGTAGCAACTCTGTGCGATAAATTTATTCAGCCCCGCATTCTCCGCCGCCAGCGCAGCAAGATTAGTCTCCAGCTCTGCAATGCGTTTGCTTTGTGCTTCCCGTTCATCCAACAGTGCCAGCACGGTAGCCGGATTGGCTGCTGCTATGAATCGCTTATTGGGGCGATTATCTGGTCCTGAGCATGATGCTATGTAGTAATTTGCGTTCAGTCCGGCATCGGCAATTACCCCATAGTAATCATCAGAACACCATTCGCCAGGGGTTGCATTTTCTGCCGCCATTCGCAGTGCCTGGTAATTAATGTTGCTCACTGGTTGCCTCCTGAAAAATAACTGCATGCCCCAGCTTCTCCGCCAGTGCCAGTTCTGCCTTAGCGCCTGCTGACCGCTGCCAGCCTTTCAGCATGTAAATCGCATCCACACAACGAATCATTGCCATGCAAATATCCATGTAGTGTGGCTGTGTCAGTCCGTCCGGAAGTACTGCCGGACTTAAGACGGTATGCCCTTCCCGTTTCAGTTCCTCTTCCGCCTTGTGGAACGCCTCACGGTTGAAATTTTTATACCCGGTCATCGGACCAGCGATATAAACCCTCACCCTCACGCCATCACCTCCTGAAAATTACCCTGATAAAACGCCAGCACACGCTGCATAACTTCACTCTTCCGGCACTCACGGCAAATTATGTTCTGGTGCCGGTCATAGGGTTGTGCTCCTGCCTTACCCTGTTTTTGTGCTGGTTTGCGGATAACCCTTGCTTTTCTTGCCGAACTTGCCAGCCATTCACGGTAAACCCTCTCTGAAAGGAATACCCCTTTTCCGCTAACAACATACACTTCGCCCTGGCTCACCAGCATCTTCAGGTACCGGCGAATGGAATCATGTGAAGCATATGTTGCCGATGCCAGTTGTGGCATTGTCATACGCCCGTTTTTACGCACAAGGTCAACGATATGACGCTGTAATCTTTCCCGCTGTTCTTCGGTATAAATAGTCCCCATAAACTCTCCTGAGAAAATAACTTCATAACCTCAAATCAACACTTACCCCCTGAAGCCCGGCGGAATTTCGGTATCCGGTTCAGAAATGTGATTCACGCAACGCTGTACAGGCGAACGCCCCAGACGAATAACCAGCTCATCCCATTTTTCGCGAAGCTTTGACGGGCTCATGACGTTTTTTACCCAGAATGGATCCCGCTGTACCCGACCAAACATTTCGCAAATTTGTCTGTGAGTTCTGCCATCCAGCATCCGCATTGTGCGCACATCATTGGCCCATGCAGTCCAGTTGGGTTCTTTCGGTCGCATGATTTCGCCATCATCGCTGGCAGCCTGCTCGTAAAGACTCACGATTCGTCCCCAGATCCACTGCGCACACGCTAAATCTTCCTGGCTACCCCACTGGCGTTTTTTCGCACTGAACACAACCGCGTCAGGGTGTCGGGTTAAAAAATCCTGTTCAGCCATCTGCGGGTCCGGTTGCGAAGCGTCCGGACAAGAAGATCTTTTATCTGACGGCTCAGGTTTTAATACTGACGGATCGGGGCCAACCATCGCCCCCCTAACCGGCTGTTTTTTATCAACTGTTGATCCATCAAAATTTGACGGGTCAACCGTTGAGGGGCCAATATTTGACGGGTCATTTTTTACCGGGTTGATTTTTCTTTTCGGTTTATATGCCTCACGCGCCGCCGCTGCTGCTGCTTCGAGTTTTTCCACATTAAGACGGTAGATATTGCTTTCATTACGCCCACCGACCTTACGTTCTTCCTTCGTCAGCCAGCCGTTCTTTTCCAGTTCTGCTATCGCAGCTTTAACCGTTGATTCACTCTTTGCCCCAATCTGACGACGAATGGTCTCCACTGCAGGCCATGACACACCTTCGTCATTGCTGTAATCTGCAAGGCGAGCCATTACTGCCACCCTGGATAAGATCATGCCGGTGAAGGCGCACCCTTCCCAGACAAGACCATGAAGCTTGCTGCTCATAAAAAAACTCCGAACACCGTGCTTTTAGTGCATCACCAGGGCATTTCCCGCCGGACCACCACGATTCATCTGATTGAAACCAGCGATCGCCACTGCAACAAAATCATCAGCGTCTCTCACCAGTCGTTCCCGCGTCTCCACCAGCTCCCGAAACCAGGCTGAACTGTGGCTGCGCATTCGGGCCACCAGCAGAGGAGGCATTGCTTTTTCGATCGCTGGTAACAACGCCTGAATTTTTTCAACCGCATCAGTGGTGTCTTTCTCCACCCAGCGGAAAATTTTCTGGGTATTACGAGCCAGGGCTTCCGGATGGCTGTCGTCGTACAGTTCCGGGAACGTCATTCCCAGTTCGAAATAAGCCTGGGTTATTCCAGCTGCTGGAACTTTTTCGCCATCAGAACGCGCCCAGGTATTCATCGCCATGCGGATGTGTTCATGCTTGATTTTCATGAATCACCCCCGTCTCTGGTTGTGTGTTAGCCTGACACTCGACAGGTAAGCCGTCGGTTGGGTTGGGATAAGAAGTGCTATCAATCTCGTGCGGAGTTACTATCCAGCCAGTTGCTTCACACCAACGTAAAATTTTTTCCCCCGTAAGTTTCGCCCGCCCGGTAATGACATGGCTTACCATCCCCTGGGTTACCCCAACAATTTCAGCAAAATGTTTCTGAGTTATACCGGAATAACGCAAATATTCTCCAAGATTCATTGTTCACCTCATGTGATGTCATTACGATCATTAATAGCATTGTTATTTTTGAAAGTAAATAGCACTACTATTTCAAAGAGATTAATAATCTTATTAGAATTGAAGGTATGAAAAGAAAATCCCTGTCAGAGATCGACCTGCAAGCCGCCCAGAGACTAAAAGAAATCTGGACGGCGAAAAAAAATCAACTAGGGTTAACCCAAGAGCGTGCGGCAGAAATTCTGGGATTTTCGACACAGGGAGCTGTAAGCCATTATCTAAATGGTCAGACACCTTTAAATCTTGAGGCTGTTATCAAGTTCGCAGGGTTACTGCAAGTTCCTCCCGAGTCAATCAGACCAGATATGGCCGAGTTGTTACAAATTGTAAGGATGTATCCCCAAGAATCTGGGGAGGACAATGTTGTCACTATATCTGCCGATATGGAACAATCGGAAAACGAACTTCCGTTTAATATAGACCCCATGGAGCGGGATTTGCTCCAGACGTTCAGGGCTTTCCCCAAAGAAGATAAAGAGAAAATGCTTAAGGAAATGAAGGAGAAAAAAGAATCAATTGAAGAAATCGTTGCGCGATGGCTAGCTGCGCAAAAAAGTCGTCGCGCCTAATCTGAGGAGGTCAAAACATGAGTACAGCCCTTTCCCCGATAATTTCTGAATTTGAAACGGTCGAACAAGAAAACAGCTATAACGAATGGTTGCGAGCCAAAGTGGCAGCAAGCCTCGCAGATCCCCGTCCTGCAATTCCGCATGATGAAGTAATGGCTGAAATGGAAAACCTTATTGCTCAATTAGCTGCAACGAACAGGAGTGAGTAATGCTGCCCATTTTATGGCTACCTTCTGCACGTGAGGATTTACGTCAGATAGTAGCCTATATTGCTAAAGAAAACCCTCCCGCTGCACGTAGACTAAAAATACGCATTGAAACATCAGTTTTGTCACTTACTGAACACCCTTATCTGTACCCACCGAGCGAAAGAGTTCCAAGTCTTCGAGAAATAGTGACTCATCCTAACTACATAATACTTTACCGAGTAACAACATCTAACATCGAGATCGTAAATGTAGTTCACTCACGAAGGCAGTATCCAAACAAAAGCTGTTAATCATTTCTGTCAAAAACCACCTTCGGGTGGTTTTTTTCTTGCTGCAATAATAGCATTGCTATTTACATGATTAAATAGCAGTGGTATTGTTTATGCATCAGCCCACCCCGTCCCACAGAACGCAGGGCAATACTTCGAGTTACCAGGCAGTGGTCAGGGGGTAAGTAGCCAGCCCGAGGCGTAAGAACATGACGGCAGGGTTCAACTTTAACTATGCAGCAGGTTTTTGTTCCGCTACCCCGGCGTTAAGGGGAAATGAGGTCAACATGGATACTATCGATCTTGGCAACAACGAATCTCTGGTATACGGCGTGTTTCCCAACCAGGACGGCACGTTCACCGCGATGACGTATACCAAAAGCAAAACGTTTAAAACCGAAAATGGTGCCCGTCGCTGGTTAGCCAGAAACACTGACTGATGAGGTTGACGATGGAATTTAAAGATTTACCTCCAGACACTCAGAAAATCGCCGCAGAAACACTGAAATCTCTCATTTTGGACGGGGGGACAGAAAAGGTAGAGCCAGCTAAAAAACTGGCTCAAGAAATCAGAGAAGCCTTTATTGCTCTTTATCAGTCTTCTCCATAGCGGCTTGTTTTTCTTCTTTCAATATATTGCGAATTGTAATAACTGAATTGGCCGCCTCTGAAGGGGGATGACATTTTGCCAACCCGAATTAACTCAACTGTTAAGTTCAAAGCTGCAACAGATGGATAGGTAAATGGGTTAATTAACTTGTCTGACATTTTATCCTCCATTGAGGTTACTGGTTGAGAATGGAGACCACACGTGACAGCGTGTGGTCGTGCACCGGACACGGATAAGAATCCGGCATGTTCTTTAACAATCTGGATATCCACAACAGCAATAACCTACGGATTACTGCCCAGTGTTCTCGCTATCTCATCAAAAGACAGCGGTATGTAATCCGGATTTTTGTTCATCAGAAACTTGTTTTCACAGTGGAGACACTTACTTTCATGAAAAGGCGCATCTTCGCTAACCGGGAATGGCTGGAGTATAGATACTGTCTTTTGTCCAAAACATTTTGGACAAAGATGCATAGTAACAGTGCCTCCATTCACCGTTTCCTCCTGCGAGTATACAAAAGCACCCGATTCGAGTTGGTTAAGAACATAACCTTCAGTCTGAATCTGAAAGTTTTCGAATTCTGCAATTTTTGCTTTGAGAAGCATTATCTCTTCGTTACGAAGACGGATCGCATCGCCAAGAGAGAAGCACTCCGCCTGAAGCGTGATTAGTTTGTTCTGAAGTTCAATAGTTGCGGCTTTAACTTCTGCATCCGTTTTTGCGTCATTAATAACCTTAGCGAGACCAGCTGTCTCCTTTATCGCAGCCATAGCCGCTGACAGTTCTGCTATCACGTTGAGTACTCTTCTCGTTGTTGGGGATATCCGGATTATACAAATTTCTTGTTGTTGGGGAATAACAGGAACCACCTCGCCTGACGTGGTTAAAAGCAGGCACACAACGCGAAAGCGTACGGCGAGGTAGCTGGTTTATAGATAGCCTGTCGTTAAATTTTCGTCGACCGTGCGCTTCCGGTTGTGGCAATCCGCGAAATGGCGCGGCGGTAAGTATGGCGGGGTTATCCTTACCCCATTAGTGGCACCGGGTTGTCAGGTTGACCATACGCTTAAGTGACAAACCCGCTGCAACAACCCATGTTGATTACCTTTTGGCGGGTATCCGTTTTTTGTTTTCCCTTGTGATACCCGCCCTTTTTAAAGTGAATTTTGTGATGCGGTGAATGCGGCTCAGCGCACGCGGAACAGTTAAAAAGGCCAGTTGACTTCCGTATTGGTTCTTATGGGTGGGTTCTCTGTATCCGGCGTTAATTGTTAACTGGTTAACGTCACCTGGAGGCACCAGGCACCGTATCACAAAATTCATTGTTGAGGACGCGATAATGGAAACGTTATTACCAAACGTTAATACGTCTGAAGGTTGTTTTGAAATTGGTGTCAGAATCAGTAACCCTGTATTTACTGAAGATGCCATTAATAAGAGAAAACACGAACGGGAGCTATTAAATCAAATATGCATTGTTTCAATGCTGGCCCGTTTACGCCTGATGCAAAAAGGACGCTGACAATGAATACAGTATTTGCACTCGTTCTGACAGTTTTTCTTAATACAGGCGAGCCAGTCGATCTTGTTATTGGTATACATGACTCAATGAAAGAATGCATGGCTGCCGCAGCGGAACAGAAAATTCCCGGCAACTGTTATCCGGTTGATAAAGTTATTCGCATGGACAATAACGAAATCCCGGCAGGACTTAAAACAGCACCGTAATTAATATCCGGTTTCATTTTTATATGCCAGCAATGGCAGGGATTTGTTCACCCTTAAATCTGTAATGAGGTTAAAACAAAATGAGTAAAGTCTTTATTTGCGCCGCCATTCCGGACGAACAGGCAATAAAGGAAGAAGGTGCAGTCGCTGTAGCCACTGCCATTGAAGCCGGCGACGAACGTCGCGCCCGAGCCAAATTTACCTGGCAATTCCTGGAGCAATATCCGGCTGCTCAGGACTGCGCTTATAAATTTCTTGTCTGCGAGGATAAACCCGGCATGCCCCGCCCAGCCATCGACTCCTGGGATACCGAATATATGCTGGAAAACCGCTGGGATGAGGAAGGCGCTTCCTTTGTCCCGGTCGAACCAGAATCCGATCCGATGAACGTCAATTTTGACAAGCTGTCCCCTGAAGTACAGAACGCGGTCCTGGTTAAGTTCGACACATGTGAAAACATCACCGTTGATATGGTTATTAGCGCACAGGAATTGTTGCAGGAAGACATGGCAACATTCGACGGACATATCGTTGAAGCGTTGATGAAAATGCCAGAAGTTAACGCCATGTATCCGGAGCTTAAGCTGCATGCCATCGGGTGGGTTAAGCATAAATGTAAGCCTGGTGCCAAATGGCCCGAAATTCAGGCAGAGATGCGCATCTGGAAAAAACGTCGCGAAGGTGAACGCAAGGAAACCGGAAAATACACGTCTGTTGTTGATCTCGCCCGCGCCAGAGTCAATCAACAGCACACTGAAAATTCAACAGGAAAAATCAGCCTGGTCATTGCTGCCATTCATCGCGAATACAAGCAGACATGGAAAACACTGGATGACGAACTGGCCTACGCTCTCTGGCCTGGTGATGTGGATGCCGGAAACATTGACGGCAGCATCCATCGCTGGGCAAAAAATGAAGTTATCGACAACGACCGCGAAGACTGGAAGCGTATCTCGGCATCAATGCGCAAACAGCCTGATGCCCTTCGCTACGACCGCCAGACTATTTTTGGCCTTGTCCGTGAACGTCCGATCGACATTCACAAAGACCCTGTGGCACTGAACAAATACATTACTGAATACCTGACTACAAAGGGCGTGTTTGAAGATGAAGGAAGAAATCAGAGCGCAACTGATACTCTCTCGTCGCCAGTACCAGAAACTGATGCAGTGGAAACGGCAATTCCGGACAACGAAAAAACCGAATGCAAAGTGGAAGTCGAACCATCTGTAGAGCGTGAGGGGCCGTTCTACTTCCTCTTCACCGACAAGGATGGCGAAAAATACGGTCGCGCAAACAAACTTTCTGGTCTGGATAAGGCACTGGCTGCCGGGGCTACTGAAATCACGAAAGAAGAATATTTCGCCCGCAAAAACAGTACATACTCAGGTTCACAACAAAATACTGGTGCATCTGACACGACCGCACAACCAGAGCCGGTAAAAGTTACCGCTGACGAAGTAAACAAAATTATGCAGGCAGCCAATATCAGCCAGCCTGACGCCGATAAGTTGCTTGCTGCCTCTCGCGGAGAATTTGTTGCAGGGATTAGCGACCCTAATGATCCGAAATGGGTTAAGGGGATCCAGACCCGCGATTCTGTAAACCAGAACCAGCATGAATCGGAACGGAACTACCAAAAAGCGGAACAAAACAGCCCAAATGCGTTACAAAACGAGCCAGAAACGAAACAGCCTGAACCAGTGGCGCAACAGGAAGTGGAAAAAGTCTGCACCGCCTGCGGTCAGACCGGCGGCGGCAACTGCCCTGATTGTGGCGCGGTGATGGGCGACGCAACATACCAGGAAACATTCGATGAAGAGTATCAGGTTGAAGTTCAGGAAGATGATCCGGAGAAAATGGAAGGCGCTGAACATCCACACAAGGAGAACACTGGCGGCAATCAGCATCACGATAGCGATAATGAAACTGGCGAGACGGCAGATCACTCAATTAAGGTGAACGGTCATCAAGAAATCACATCCACCAGCAGGACGTGTGACCATCTAATGATCGACCTTGAAACCATGGGAAAAAATCCTGATGCCCCGATCATCTCAATAGGTGCAATATTTTTCGATCCGCAAACCGGAGATATGGGACCGGAATTTAGTAAGACTATCGATCTGGAAACTGCTGGCGGAGTCATTGATCGGGACACCATTAAATGGTGGCTTAAGCAATCACGCGAAGCGCAATCTGCCATTATGACCGATGAAATCCCGTTAGATGATGCACTGTTACAATTGCGGGAATTTATCGACGAAAACTCCGGTGAATTTTTTGTTCAGGTCTGGGGAAATGGAGCCAACTTCGACAACACGATTTTGCGCCGTTCATACGAACGGCAGGGGATCCCCTGCCCGTGGCGTTACTACAACGATCGCGATGTACGCACAATCGTTGAGCTGGGGAAAGCCATAGACTTCGATGCCAGAACTGCTATCCCATTCGAAGGTGAGCGCCATAATGCACTTGATGACGCTCGTTACCAGGCAAAATACGTTTCAGCTATCTGGCAAAAACTGATCCCGAGTCAGGCTGATTTTTAATGTTCAACCCCGGTCGTCGCCCACCAGCTATAGTGGCGGCGACCATGATTAGCGAACGACGCTCATGGCAAGACTTATTCTGCTCACTGAGTGGGCAAAAGAGGAATTCAGCGATCCGGTCCCTACTCCGGGCACGTTAAGTAAATACGCTAAAGCCGGAATGATATTTCCTCTCCCCAAAAAAGTTGGAAGACACTGGCGAGTGGATCCGCGAGCTCGCTTTGTCGGAATGGTAAACAAGCCGGAGGTGATCGCCACAGATCATCCTGCTTTGAAGAGGATACTGGAAGATGGCGCGCCCGCGAAAATATAAAACCGATGTTCCGGGATTATCTCCATATTTTGACAAAAGAAATAACAAAGTTTACTGGCGTTACAGGCATCCCATAACAGGCAAAAATCACGGTCTCGGCAGTATTGACCAGAAACTGGCAGAAACTATTGCAGCAGAAGCGAACAGCCGTCTTGCCAGGCAGCAAATGGAACAAATGCTCAGTCTGCAGGAGAAAATTATTAATGATACCGGCGGTTCATCAACTGTTTCCATTTTTCTGAATAATTACAGAAAAATTCAACAGGAAAGATATGAAAACGGAGAGATCAAACTCAACACGCTGAAACAAAAAGCGGCCCCTCTCAGGGTATTTGATGAACGTTTTGGCACCAGACCGTTAGATGCCATAACCGTAAAAGATGTGGTATCGGTGCTGGAAGAGTACAAGGCCAGAGGACATAACAGAATGGGACAAATTTTCAGGAAGGTTCTGATCGATGTTTTCCGGGAAGCTCAGCAAACGGGCGATGTACCGCCAGGCTTTAACCCTGCAGAATCGGCAAAAAAACCGCAGGTGCGGATATCAAGACAGCGACTGACTTTTGATGAGTGGATGATGATTTATAACGCAGCGGAAAAGGATGGTTACTTTTTACAGCGCGGCATGCTGCTGGCACTGGTGACAGGCCAGCGCCTTTCAGATATTTGCAAAATGCAATTTTCGGATATCCGGGATGGTTATCTTCATGTCGAACAGCAAAAAACAGGAACCCGGATTGCCATCCCTCTGGCTCTGCGTTGCGATAAATTAAATCTCACCCTGGATGATGTGGTGTCATCCTGTCGCGATTGCGTTCTTAGTCCGTGGCTATTGCACCATCATCACGCGAAAGGGACAGCTAAGCGCGGCGGGATGGTTAAGCCAGCAACGTTAACCGTTGCATTTAAAAAAGCGCGGGATTCTGTGGATTACAACTGGCGTGCTAATGGCACCCCACCCTCTTTCCATGAGCAGAGATCTTTATCGGAGCGATTGTTCAGAGAGCAGGGAATTGATACCCAAATTTTGCTGGGTCATTCGAATCAAAAAATGACCGATATTTACAACGATGCACGCGGTAAGGAGTGGAAAAAACTGGTCATTTGATGACCAGTTTTGCAGAGGAGTTTTGCAGAGGTTTTGCAGAGAAAATTAAAAGCGGTACCCGGCAGAGAACATAAACACCCACGGATCCAGTCGTACCGAGTCTTTCACGGTAGTAACACCAGATTTATACTTAGCCGTGGTATCGATATCCATGTACCACACTGACATGTTCACCAACCAGTCACGGTTAATCAGATAATCAACCCCCACCTGCCCGGCAGCTCCCCAGGAGTCTTTCAGACTGAGATCGGAAAGTCCCGCCTCTTTGCCATGATCGTTGAATCCATTATCAAAGAAGGTGGTGTAGTTAATACCTGCCCCAACGTAAGGACGGAATTTGCTGCTGGCATCACCAAAATACCACTGCGCCATCAGTGTTGGCGGCAGATGATGAACGGTTGCAATATCGCCGGTCGCCCGGGTGCCGATTTTATGGCGGAACGGCGTCGCTGCCAGCAATTCCACACCAATGTTATCGGTCGCCATATAAGTAAACGTCAGGCCCAGTTGCGTGTTATTGGTCACGCTGAATCCACCCAGACTTCCTAACGTACCACCAGCACCTTCTGTTGGACGTACGGTTGCAGAACCTGCACGCATAAAAAATTCGCCTGCTTCATGCGCAAAGGCACTGCCAGAGAGAAGAGTTGTTACTGCCAAAGCCGCCACTGTTAACTTTTTCATATCCGCTCCGTCGTTATGGTTATAAAAACGTGACGAATATACCCACATTGGAGTAACAAATGATCCTACATAGATCACATTACATATGATAATTCACCCTTTATTGATCTGGATTAATTTAGAAGTTGCACTGGAAATCCTGGTTAATGTGATTTAAATCAATTTTTAAATATTTTCGCTACGCAAATATTAACTCGCTCGCCACTTGCAGCGGTTTGCCCACGCCTGAAGGCCAGCAATTACCTCCGCTTTACAAAGATATGCTTTTCCATACAAGACCTGATGCTGCCACCCGAGGCTTAACCAGGGTACAATTGCCCGCTAATTAACACCTGCATAAAACTCAAGGAGAGTGCATGTCTATCACGGCGCAGTCCGTATACCGTGACACCGGAAATTTCTTCCGTAATCAATTTATGACCATTCTGTTGGTATCGTTGCTATGTGCGTTTATCACAGTGGTGTTAGGGCATGTTTTCTCACCCAGTGATGCACAGCTTGCACAGCTCAATGACGGCGTGCCCGTTAGCGGCAGTAGTGGGTTGTTCGACCTGGTGCAGAATATGTCACCGGAACAGCAACAAATTTTGCTGCAGGCTTCAGCGGCGTCCACTTTTTCAGGATTAATCGGTAACGCCATTCTCGCCGGAGGCGTAATATTAATTATCCAGCTGGTGTCTGCGGGTCAGAGAGTCAGTGCGCTTCGAGCTATTGGTGCCAGTGCGCCGATATTGCCAAAGTTATTTATTCTGATTTTTCTGACTACCCTTTTAGTACAGATTGGCATCATGCTGGTGGTCGTTCCGGGAATTATCATGGCCATTTTACTGGCTCTGGCACCGGTGATGTTGGTACAGGACAAAATGGGCATTTTTGCCTCGATGCGCAGCAGTATGCGGCTGACATGGGCGAATATGCGTCTGGTGGCACCCGCGGTACTGAGCTGGTTGCTGGCAAAAACACTATTGCTACTTTTTGCCTCTTCTTTTGCCGCATTAACCCCGGAAATTGGTGCCGTACTGGCGAACACCTTGAGCAATCTGATTTCAGCCGTACTGCTCATCTATCTGTTCCGCCTGTATATGTTGATTCGCCAATAACCTTAAGCATTTGATTACGGAATCGTAAAATGAAGCAGTTTCTTGATTTTTTACCGCTGGTTGTTTTTTTCGCGTTTTACAAGATTTATGACATCTATGCGGCTACTGCGGCGCTGATCGTCGCCACGGCGATTGTGCTTATATATAGCTGGGTTCGCTTTCGTAAGGTTGAGAAGATGGCCCTGATCACTTTTGTTCTGGTGGTCGTCTTCGGTGGCTTGACGCTGTTCTTCCACAATGATGAGTTTATTAAATGGAAGGTTACTGTCATTTATGCCCTGTTTGCAGGTGCCCTGTTAGTCAGCCAATGGGTGATGAAAAAGCCGCTAATTCAGCGGATGCTGGGTAAAGAACTCACGCTGCCGCAACCGGTATGGTCGAAGCTGAATCTGGCCTGGGCTGTTTTCTTTATCCTTTGCGGTCTGGCAAACATCTACATCGCATTCTGGCTGCCGCAAAATATTTGGGTCAACTTTAAAGTGTTTGGCCTGACCGCTCTTACCTTAATCTTCACATTGTTAAGCGGTATCTATATCTACCGCCACATGCCGCAGGAAGATAAATCCTAACCAGACTGCCAGTCCTTCGGGGCTGGCACTGTATCTCCTCTGTTCTCCTCAGGAAAATCATAGTAGCATCGCGCCTGTGATTTTCCTTTTAAGTCGGTTTTACCATGTCTACAACACATAACGTCCCTCAGGGCGATCTTGTTTTACGTACTTTAGCCATGCCCGCCGATACCAATGCCAATGGTGACATCTTTGGTGGTTGGTTAATGTCACAAATGGATATTGGCGGCGCTATTCTGGCGAAAGAAATTGCGCACGGTCGCGTAGTGACCGTGCGGGTTGAAGGAATGACTTTCTTACGACCGGTTGCGGTCGGCGATGTGGTGTGCTGCTATGCACGCTGTGTCCAGAAAGGGACGACATCGGTCAGCATTAATATTGAAGTGTGGGTGAAAAAAGTCGCGTCTGAACCCATCGGGCAACGCTATAAAGCGACAGAAGCATTATTTAAGTATGTCGCGGTTGATCCTGAAGGAAAACCTCGCGCCTTACCTGTTGAGTAATAGTCAAAAGCCTCCGGTCGGAGGCTTTTGACTTTCTGCTTACTGAATTTCGGTGGTGCCGTTAATTTTAAACAGGATATTCACCACAATCCCACTGCCTGGCTTACCCGGCTCATAACGCCATCTGCGCATCGCATTTTTCACCTCACGCTCAAACATGTTCGCAGGCTTGGCTGAGAGGATTTGCACGTTATCCACGCGACCATCCGGCGTGACATCAAATTTAACTTTAACCTGCCCTTCAATGCGCAATGCCTGTGCTCGTGCCGGATACTGCGGCTGATTGCGACTTAATGCGCGTGGTCCTGAAGCCACACTTGTAACCGGCTTGCTGGTTGCAGCCGTCGCCGTACTTGATGTCGGGCGCGCGGGTGCCGTATTTTCAAACGGTGATGCCGGACGCGATTCTACGGGTTTGACATCGCGTTTTGGCTGCTCCTGTACCTTTTTCACCGGCTTCGGTTTTGGCTTAGGTTTCGGCTTAGGCTTTTCAATGACCACCGGTGCTTCTTTTGGCGGTTCAGGGATCGGCTCAGGTTCCGGTTCTGGCTCTACCACCGGCTCCGGTGGCGGCTGAACGGCTTGTGGCGGTTCGAGATCCGCAGGCGCAACCATCGTGACAGAAATTGGCTGCGCAGGCGCAGGTAGTTCAATAACCTGATGTACCGAGGTATAGAGCAGACCCGCCACAACAGCACCATGAATGCAGACCGAAAGTAACGTCGGCCAGGGGAAGCGGCGAGGTAAATCAAGGGTCATTGAAGTCATAATCATTTCAGTAGAAAAACCAGGCCTCGATTTTAAATGCAAATAGCAATCATATTCAATAAGGCAAGACGATCAGGATCAGTGAAAATGTCATTTTTGGCGTAATTGACCTTACTTTATGCATGGTCTTAACAAAGACATCATCTTTCCGTTGCAGATCTTCGCCCTTTCAAATAACGTACTTTACAACTTTCCCGAACAAGGAGTTGTGCCCGTGTTGTATGTTATTTACGCTCAAGACAAAGCTGATAGCCTCGAAAAACGCCTTTCCGTTCGTCCGGCACATTTAGCACGTTTACAGTTACTGCATGATGAAGGTCGATTGTTGACCGCCGGTCCAATGCCAGCAGTAGACAGTAACGATCCAGGGGCTGCGGGATTTACTGGCTCAACCGTTATTGCTGAATTTGAATCGCTGGAAGCAGCTCAGGCCTGGGCCGATGCTGACCCGTACGTAGCGGCAGGAGTCTATGAACACGTTTCAGTGAAACCATTTAAGAAAGTGTTCTGAATAGAGATTCAATATTTAAGGGCACGGTTTTAGCAACCGTGTTCTAGTTTGGCCTTTCCTTATAGGTCGGTCAGTGCATTCACCCCCACAAGCAGATAATAACTTTATCTGTATTTCTTTATATGATGTGAGCATATTCAGGAAAAATGCCCTTTCCTGACGCAGAGTTGCTCACTCAAAACCTTTGATTACTTCAGATAAAGTCATCTACTATTGTTTAACACATTCACGCGCTGCATGTATGTTCAGAAAATGTGCACGTTGAGATAATTAAACAAAATTGTGGTTACAGAGGTATCAGTGAGTCACTGGACTACATTCAAACAAACAGCAACAAATTTATGGGTGACCCTACGGCACGACATTCTCGCGCTGGCCGTCTTTTTAAATGGATTGCTCATTTTTAAAACAATCTATGGTATGTCGGTCAATTTGCTTGATATTTTCCATATCAAAGCCTTTTCAGAGTTAGATCTCTCCTTGCTGGCAAATGCCCCACTCTTTATGCTCGGCGTCTTTCTTGTCCTCAACTCCATTGGCTTACTGTTCCGGGCAAAGCTCGCATGGGCAATCAGTATCATTTTGTTGTTGATAGCGCTAATTTACACCCTGCATTTTTATCCCTGGCTGAAATTTAGTATTGGATTTTGCATTTTTACGCTGGTGTTTTTGCTGATACTGCGCAAAGACTTCTCCCACAGTAGCGCCGCAGCCGGGACAATTTTCGCATTTATTAGTTTCACGACGTTACTGTTTTACTCCACCTACGGTGCGCTTTATTTAAGCGAAGGTTTTAATCCGCGAATAGAAAGTTTGATGACCGCGTTCTATTTTTCGATAGAAACCATGTCAACCGTCGGCTATGGCGATGTTGTCCCTGTTTCTGAATCAGCACGATTGTTCACTATTTCGGTCATTATTTCCGGCATTACCGTTTTTGCCACCTCCATGACTTCAATTTTTGGTCCGCTTATCCGCGGGGGATTCAACAAACTTGTAAAAGGAAACAATCATACAATGCATCGTAAAGATCATTTTATTGTTTGCGGGCATTCGATTCTCGCCATCAATACGATTCTGCAACTGAATCAACGCGGACAAAATGTAACGGTTATCAGCAACTTGCCTGAAGATGATATTAAGCAACTTGAGCAACGCTTAGGTGATAACGCTGATGTTATCCCCGGTGACAGTAATGACAGTTCAGTATTAAAGAAAGCAGGAATCGATCGATGCCGGGCCATTCTGGCGCTGAGTGATAACGATGCTGATAACGCGTTTGTTGTACTATCGGCAAAAGATATGAGCAGTGATGTCAAAACAGTTCTCGCCGTCAGTGATAGCAAAAACCTTAATAAGATTAAGATGGTACATCCGGATATTATTCTCTCGCCGCAACTGTTTGGCAGCGAAATTCTGGCGCGGGTCTTAAATGGTGAAGAGATTAATAATGATATGCTCGTTTCAATGTTGTTGAACTCCGGTCATGGCATTTTCAGCGATAACGATGAACAAGAAACGAAAACTGACAGCAAAGAATCGGCGCAAAAATAGAGTTTGAAGACGAAAGGGCAAACTTATTGGGCACCGCAATGGTGCCCAGAACATTTAGATATTGTAGATCGCAAACAATAACGAGTTACGCTGTTTGTTTAGAATGCACTTCCTGATGCTGTGGATACGCATATTTCGGCGCGACTGCCCCTCAAGCCAACGCGATTTACGTCGGCTAGCCTGACGCTGCATGCGCCAGCGCCCCACTTCCGTTCTACTCCGCTTCATGTTAACTACTCTATGCAATAACAGAATGGTCATTATACCCCCGACCCCGACGCTGACCAGTGCTTTTCCCGCGTTTTTATTTGCCAGATGAATCCATATGCGTAAACTCATAACAATGCGCTTTCAAAAGGATTTCTAATCTATGACAACCGTTTATACGTTGGTGAGTTGGTTGGCCATTCTGGGATACTGGTTGCTCATTGCAGGCGTAACTTTACGCATTCTAATGAAACGACGCGCAGTTCCCTCCGCGATGGCCTGGCTGTTGATCATTTACATTCTGCCCTTAGTCGGAATTATTGCCTATCTTGCCGTTGGCGAGCTCCATTTAGGCAAACGCCGCGCTGAGCGCGCCAGAGCGATGTGGCCTTCCACCGCAAAATGGCTTAACGACCTTAAAGCCTGTAAGCATATCTTCGCCGAAGAAAACAGCAGTGTCGCAGCGCCATTATTCAAGCTTTGTGAGCGTCGTCAGGGGATCGCTGGGGTCAAAGGGAATCAGCTGCAACTGATGACCGAGTCAGATGATGTGATGCAGGCGTTAATCCGCGACATCCAGCTCGCTCGCCATAATATTGAGATGGTGTTTTATATCTGGCAACCCGGCGGCATGGCGGACCAGGTGGCAGAATCATTAATGGCCGCTGCACGTCGTGGTATTCATTGCCGACTAATGCTCGACTCCGCCGGAAGTGTGGCTTTTTTCCGCAGCCCGTGGCCCGAGCTAATGCGTAATGCCGGTATTGAAGTGGTCGAAGCCTTAAAGGTCAATCTGATGCGTGTGTTTTTACG
This sequence comes from Escherichia sp. KS167_9B, assembly GCF_030295215.1. Lineage (NCBI taxonomy): Bacteria > Pseudomonadati > Pseudomonadota > Gammaproteobacteria > Enterobacterales > Enterobacteriaceae > Escherichia > Escherichia sp. KS167_9B. The sequence continues at coordinate 1,572,297 of NZ_AP025754.1, read as the reverse complement.
CCGTATGGATCTGCGCCAACATCGCAAGATGATCATGATCGATAATTACATCGCGTACACCGGCAGCATGAATATGGTCGACCCTCGCTACTTCAAACAGGATGCGGGTGTAGGGCAATGGATTGATCTGATGGCGCGTATGGAAGGTCCCATCGCCACCGCGATGGGGATTATATATTCCTGCGACTGGGAGATTGAAACCGGGAAACGTATTCTGCCGCCACCACCAGATGTCAATATTATGCCGTTTGAGCAGGCCAGCGGTCACACCATTCACACAATTGCTTCTGGCCCCGGCTTTCCGGAAGATCTCATTCACCAGGCATTACTGACTGCGGCTTATTCGGCACGTGAATATTTGATCATGACAACGCCCTACTTTGTGCCCAGCGATGATTTACTTCATGCGATTTGCACGGCGGCGCAGCGCGGGGTGGATGTCAGTATTATCCTTCCGCGAAAAAATGATTCAATGCTGGTTGGCTGGGCCAGTCGCGCGTTCTTTACGGAACTGCTGGCTGCTGGGGTTAAAATTTATCAGTTTGAAGGCGGGTTATTGCATACCAAGAGCGTGCTGGTCGATGGCGAATTAAGTCTGGTTGGTACCGTTAACCTTGATATGCGTAGTCTGTGGCTGAATTTCGAGATTACCCTGGCAATCGACGATAAAGGGTTTGGTGCTGACCTCGCCGCCGTTCAGGACGATTATATTTCGCGTTCTCGTCTGCTCGATGCCCGTTTATGGCTAAAACGCCCATTATGGCAACGTGTCGCCGAGCGACTGTTTTACTTCTTCAGCCCGTTGCTGTAAAACGTCGCCAACAGAGGTTAAACAGGTAGTGACTATGGATATGGATCTAAACAATCGCCTGACTGAAGATGAAACGCTTGAGCAGGCCTACGATATTTTTCTCGAACTGGCTGCCGACAATCTCGATCCAGCTGATGTTCTGCTGTTCAATCTTCAGTTTGAAGAGCGCGGCGGCGCGGAGTTATTCGATCCGGCAGAAGACTGGCAGGAACATGTTGATTTCGATTTGAACCCGGACTTTTTTGCCGAAGTGGTGATTGGTCTGGCGGACAGTGAAGATGGTGAAATCAACGATGTTTTCGCCCGCATTCTGTTATGCCGCGAAAAAGATCACAAACTGTGCCATATCATCTGGCGGGAATAAATAATCGCTTTCGGCGTGAAAAAGGGCTGACAATTGTCAGCCCTTATTTTGTTTAAAGCGGATCGACTTTCAGGCAAGACACGGCGTGTCTGAAACTCCCCTCCAGCACAGGACGTGTTTTGGCACACTCTGGACCGGCAATCGGGCAACGGGTACGGAAAACACAACCGGAAGGCGGGTTGATCGGCGACGGTAATTCCCCTTCCAGTAACTGGATGGTTTTGTTCTTCTCCAGATCCGGATCAGGTATGGGGACTGCCGACATCAATGCCCTGGTGTAAGGATGTAGTGGATTGTGATAGACCTCATCATAGGTCCCCAGTTCTACCGCATGGCCGAGATACATCACCAGCACACGATCGGAAATGTGTTTTACCACGGCCAGGTCGTGAGCGATAAAAATTAATGACAATCCCATCTCGCGTTGCAGCTGCTGGAGCAGGTTGACCACCTGCGCCTGAATTGACACGTCCAGCGCCGACACCGGCTCATCACAGATAATCAGCTTCGGTTCAAGAATAAGAGCACGAGCAATCCCGATACGCTGGCACTGCCCACCAGAGAACTCATGCGGATAGCGGTTAATCAGGTTAGGCAATAACCCGACTTTCAGCATCATCGCCTTCACGCGCTCGCGAACTTCCTGGCGTGACATTTTCGGATGATAAGTACGCAGTGGTTCAGCGATGATCTCGCCGATGGTCATACGCGGGTTAAGCGATGCCAATGGATCCTGGAAAATCATCTGAATATCACTGCGAACGGCACGCCATTCATCGGGCTTCATGCCCAGCAACTCTTTACCTAACCAGGCAACATGACCGTCGGTCGCTTTAACCAGGCCAATGATGGCGCGAGCAAAGGTGGACTTACCGCATCCCGACTCCCCTACCACACCTAATGTTTCCCCTTCATACAGGCGAAGAGTTACACCATCTACGGCTTTGAGCGTTTTCGGCGGTTGCCAGAACCACTGTTTGCCATCTTTGATTTCAAAGTGCACTTTCAAATCGGCGATTTCGAGGAGGACTTTTCTTCCTTCGGTTACAGCATTCATAACAGTTCCTCCACCGGTTTAAAGCAAGCACGCAGACGGCCAAGCGTAAACTCTTCCAGCGGCGGTGCGCTACTACAAATTTCCATCGCATGCGGACAACGTGGCTGGAACGGGCAACCTTTCGGTAATCGCAACAGGTTTGGCGGATTACCCGGGATGGTCAACATTGTTTCACCTTCAGCATCGAGACGCGGCACCGCGTTGAGTAAACCGATAGAATAAGGATGAACGGGTTGATAAAAGACATCGCGCGCGTTGCCATATTCCATCGTGCGCCCGGCGTACATTACCAGCACTTTGTCGCAGATCCCTGCCACCACGCCAAGATCGTGGGTGATCATAATGATGGCGGTATTAAATTCCCGCTTCAGTTCATTCAATAGCGTCATGATCTGCGCCTGTACGGTGACGTCCAGCGCAGTAGTGGGTTCATCAGCAATCAGCAGCTTAGGTCGACATAGCAATGCCATCGCAATCATGACTCTTTGACGCATGCCGCCAGAAAATTCATGCGGAAACATCTTCATGCGTTTACGCGCTTCCGGCATTTTTACCGCATCGAGCATCCGCACCGACTCTTCAAACGCCTCAGATTTGCTCATGTTCTTATGCAACATCAGCACTTCCATCAACTGCTCACCGACGCGCATATAGGGATTCAACGAAGTCATCGGATCCTGAAAAATCATTGAGATTTGTTCAGCACGCAGTTTATTGAGTTCACGCTCTGGCAAATTGAGGATTTCACGCCCATTGAAGGTTGCCGAGCCGCCAATACGCCCATTGGCAGCCAGCAGGCCCATCAACGCAAATGCAGTTTGCGATTTACCCGAACCAGACTCACCGACAATGCCCAGCGTTTCCCCGGCACGTAGAGAAAAATTCAAATCATTGACCGCCGTGACGTCGCCGTCCGGGGTACTAAAGGTGACACGCAAATCTTTCACGTTCAGCAGTGCGTCAGCCTGTTGTTGTGCGAGCGGCACAGTTGCAGTTTCAATTACGCTCATGGCTGCACTCCTTAACGATCTTTCGGGTCGAGGGCATCACGCAAGCCATCGCCGATAAAGTTGAAACAAAATAGCGTCACCACGAGGAATCCCGCTGGGAACAACAGTAACCATGGAGAGACTTCCATCGAGTTCGCGCCATCACTCAGCAATGCGCCCCAGCTGCTTAACGGCTCTTGCGTCCCCAACCCCAGGAAGCTAAGGAAAGATTCAAAGAGGATCATGCTGGGCACCAGTAGCGATGCGTAGACCACCACCACACCGAGTACGTTCGGTACAATGTGGCGAATAACAATGCCCGGCGTCGATACACCGCCAACTTGTGCCGCCTCAATAAACTCTTTACGCTTCAGACTCAGGGTTTGCCCACGCACAATACGAGCCATATCCAGCCAGGAAACCATGCCAATCGCCACGAAAATCAGCAGGATGTTTTGACCGAAAAAGGTCACCAGCAAAATGACGAAGAACATGAATGGGAAGGAGTTGAGGATTTCCAGCAGACGCATCATTACCGAATCCACTTTACCGCCCAGATAACCGGAAAGCGAACCATAAAGTGTCCCCACGACCACTGCCACCAGTGCCGCAGCAACACCGACCATGAGTGAGATACGCCCGCCAATCGCAACACGCACAAGCAGGTCGCGACCGGATGAGTCAGTACCAAAGTAGTGACCGGACTCCATATCTGGGGCGCTGGACATCATCGCCCAGTCAGTATCGTCATAGGCAAACTGCGAAAGCATCGGTGCCAGGATTACAAATAACGCGATTAGCACCAGCACTATCAGACTGGCAACCGCCGCACGGTTATGCATAAAACGTCGACGTGCGTCCTGCCACAAGCTGCGCCCTTCGACCTCCAGCTTTTCACTGAAATTTTCCAGCGTCTCGCTGTTTTTCTTACTTAACATCATCGCGAGCTCCAGTATCAGTAACGGATTTTCGGGTCGATAACCGCATATAGCACATCGACAATGGCATTAAACAAAATGGTTAACGCGCCAACCAGAATGGTCAGACTTAACACTAAGGAATAGTCACGATTCAATGCGCCATTAACGAACAATTGCCCAATCCCCGGTAAACCATAAATGGTTTCGATGACCATAGAACCGGTAATAATGCCGACAAATGCAGGGCCCATATAGGAGAGCACGGGTAACAGAGCAGGTTTTAATGCGTGGCGTAAAATGATCCGCCGCATAGGTAACCCTTTCGCCCGGGCAGTACGAATAAAGTTGGAGTGTAATACTTCAATCATAGAGCCACGGGTAATACGCGCAATACTGGCGATATAGGCGAGTGACAACGCCACCATTGGCAGTATCATGAATTTAAGCGCACCACCATTCCAGCCACCGCCCGGCAGCCAATGCAAAATGATCGCAAATATCATGACTAATAATGGCGCAACCACAAAACTGGGGATAACAACCCCGGTCATTGCCAGCCCCATCACGGTATAGTCCCATTTGGTGTTTTGTTTTAATGCGGCAATAACGCCAGCACTAACACCCAGTATTACCGCAAGGAAAAATGCTGCGGCTCCCAGTTTGGCAGAAACGGGAAAACTGGATGCAACCAGGTCGTTGACCGAATAATCTTTATATTTAAACGATGGACCGAAATCGCCATGCGCCAGTTGTTTCAGGTAGCTGAAATACTGTGTCATGATCGGATCATTAAGATGATATTTCGCTTCGATATTGGCCATCACTTCTGGCGGTAAAGTACGTTCGCCGGTAAAAGGGCTTCCCGGCGCGAGGCGCATCATGAAGAACGAAATAGTAATAAGAATAAATAGCGTCGGAATCGCTTCCAGACAGCGACGTAGAATAAATTTTAACATTGCCCTACCTTCTGGCCTGTGCCTTCTGTAATGCGATAAAAATCAGACACCGTGGAGCAGGACACTCCTGCCCCACGTATTGCCATTAGTGCTTCACAATGTACATATTCCGGGTGTAGGTATTATCCAGCGGATCTTTGCCGGTATAGCCACCAACCCACGGTTTCACCAGACGCGCATTCACGTAGTAATAAACAGGAACAATGGCCGAATCCTTATCCAGCTGTTGTTCTGCTTTAGTGTACAGAGCTGTGCGCTGCGCCTCGTCAGTCGCTTTCAGCGTTTCCGCCATAATGCTGTCAAAGGCCGGGCTCTTATAATGCGCGGTATTCATCGAGCTGTTCGACAGCATGGTGTTCAGGAAGGAAGTTGGTTCGTTGTAGTCTGCGCACCAGCCTGCACGGGCCACATCAAAAGTGCCCTGGTGACGGGTGTCGAGGAACGTTTTCCACTCCTGGTTAACCAGTTTGACGTTTACACCAATGTTTTTCTTCCACAATGAAGAGGCAGCAATCGCCAGCTTTTTATGCAGATCGGAGGTGTTATACAACAGGTTGATGGTCAACGGTTTGTCTGCGGTATAACCCGCTTCAGCCAGCAGTTTTTTCGCTTCTTCGTTACGTTTTTCCTGGCTCCAGCCAAACCATTCCGGCTGAGTCAATTTTGCGCCATCAGTATACGGTGGAGTGTAACCATAGGCGGGCATGTCGCCCTGCGCTTTCACTTTATTAACAATGATATCGCGGTCCATACCCAGTTTCAGTGCGGTACGCACACGTACATCGTTGAATGGCGGTTTCTGGTTGTTAATTTCGTAATAATAAGTGCACAGGTATGGATCAACGTGAACTTCGTCCGGGATCTCTTTTTTCAGCTTCTGGAACAATTCGATCGGCATGTTGTTATAAGTCATGTCGATTTCACCACTACGGTAGCGGTTGACATCGGTAACTTCAGAAGCAATAGGCAAATAGGTTACCTGGTTAATAACGGTTTTCGCGTTGTTCCAGTAGGTTGGGCTGCGTTCAAGAACGATTCGTTCGTTTACGACCCAATCTTTTAAGGTATAGGCACCGTTGGTGATGATATTACCAGGCTGGGTCCATTTTTCGCCGAATTTCTCGATAGCGGCTTTTGGCACCGGTGAAGTTGATGGGTGAACAAGTAATTTATAGAAGTACGGAACAGGTTCACTTAAGGTGACTTCTAATGTGTGATCATCAATAGCTTTCACGCCGAGATCGGTAATCGGTTTTTTCCCTTCAAGAATTTCATCAATACCGGCGATATGCCCATATTGCAGATAACTGGCATACGGAGAAGCGGTGTTTGGATCAACAGAACGTTGCCAGCTATACACAAAGTCTTGTGCTGTGACTGGCGTGCCATCAGACCATTTCGCATCTTTACGCAAATGGAAGGTCCAGACTTTCGCGTCTTTATTATCCCAGGATTCAGCGACGCCAGGTGCCGGATGACCGTCAAGATCGCTGACCAGTAAGCCTTCAAACAGGTCTCGGCTGATATTAGACTCCGGAACACCTTCAATTTTATGCGGATCTAATGACTGAACTTCTGAACCATTGTTACGTACCAGCGTTTGTTTTTCCGCCAGTGTGACGCCTGCGGGTACATCAGCTGCCAGCGCGACATTCCCTGCCATAAGCGCAGCCAGAACGCCAGCTGCTACTAAACTTCTCTTGGTGATGTTGGTCATTGTTTTTTGGACTCCCTCATTATAATTACTGGTATTAACCAGCATGTGTAATCCCGGATTGGGACCCTGCACAGGCTCGGAGACTTTCTGCTGTCAGGTTACTTTATCGTTACGGATTGCTATCACCGACTTTATTTATTCTGGTGATTCAGACGATCACCTTATGTCGATTCGTACTGTGTCTCCCCTGTCGAGACACATTATTCTTTTGCGACGCTCTTTAATTGTTAATTATTCTCATTACCAATAAAAATCGCCTGGCGGTTGGTCGGAAAGTACCAAATGCGCTTCTTACTCGCCAATACATTTTGCAAAATTGTTAAGCAATTCTCTTTTATTGACCGTATCAGAATCTATAGCTTGTATCCATGTCTTAACAAACATCTTTCAATTCAATCAAATAGAGATTGGTTAAGCATGTCTATCTTTTCTGATTACAGTTCCAGTAGTGAAATGCACAATAATTTAACAATTGATTGTTATTTAGCACTTTCCTCTACCAAAGGCAGTGGAATTACTAATATCATTTCAATTATTCTTCAGCAAGCCCAGGATTATGATGTGGCGAAAATAACATGATGGTGAGGCGAAGCAGTTAAGGAAATCCTTATAAATAACTGTAATTTCAGAGGAATATTCTGACCTATTCCTTTTGCTTTTGATAACTGCGCGGGAACAAAGTAAAAATAATGACGATAAAACGGAGCATGTCAGCTCCGTTTCATTTGAAAGGAATTAATTAAGCAGGCCGGGGAAAATCCCCTTAATACCAGTAACGATAAATTCAATCCCCAACGCCATCAGCAATAGCCCCATAATACGCGTAATCACGTTGATGCCGGTCTGGCGTAAAACCCGTACCAGCCACGGTGCCATGCGGAACAATCCCCAGCAGCATAAAGCAAACAATGCAATAGCCACAAAGAAACCAAACAGATAGCTAATACTGTGATAACGCGTACCCCAGACGATGGTGGAACTAATCGCCCCTGGCCCCGCCATCAACGGCAACGCCAATGGCACTACACCAATGCTTTCACGTACCGCGGTTTCTGATTTTTCTTGCTTGTTCTGTTTATCCTCGCCGAGCTTGCCGCTGATCATCGACATCGCAATCGTCACCACCAGGATGCCACCGGCGATACGGAACGAATCAATTGATATACCAAAAAGCTGTAGAATCGTGTCGCCGAGAAAAAGCGAGATCCACAAGATAATGGCCACAGACAGGTTGGCTGTAAGGTTCGTTTTGTTTCGCGCTGCCGCTGTCTGATAACTGGTCATGCTGATAAAGACGGGAATAATCCCAACCGGGTTGACCAGCGCAAATAACCCGATGAAAAATTTGAAGTAAACGGGAAAATCAAAAAGGGTCTGAATCACGGTTAGCTCCGAAGCAAAAGCCGGATAATGTTAGCCATAAAAAGGTTAAAAAGACGCGCTGACAATACGCCTTTTAACCGCATTTTTCACCTCCTAACTACTTAAAATTGCTATCATTCGTTATTGTTATCTAGTTGTACAAAACATGCTAATGTAACCAACAAACCATACTACAATTTATTAACTGTTAGCTATAATGGCGAAAAGCGATGCTGAAAGGTGTCAGCTTCGCAAAAATTTGATTTGGATCACGTAATCAGTACCCAGAAGTGAGTAATCTTGCTTACGCCACCTGGAAGTGACGCATTAGAGATAAATAGCTCTAATGTTTAAACTCTTTTAGTAAATCACAGTGAGTGTGAGCGCGAGTAAGCTTTTGATTTTCATCGGTTAAGCAAATCATCACCGCACTGACTATACTCTCGTATTCGAGCAGATGATTTACTAAAAAAGTTTAACATTATCAGGAGAGCATTATGGCTGTTACTAATGTCGCTGAACTTAACGCACTCGTAGAGCGTGTAAAAAAAGCCCAGCGTGAATATGCCAGTTTCACTCAAGAGCAAGTAGACAAAATCTTCCGCGCCGCCGCCCTGGCAGCTGCAGATGCTCGAATCCCACTCGCGAAAATGGCCGTTGCCGAATCCGGCATGGGTATCGTCGAAGATAAAGTAATCAAAAACCACTTTGCTTCTGAATATATCTACAACGCCTATAAAGATGAAAAAACCTGTGGTGTTCTGTCTGAAGACGACACTTTTGGTACCATCACTATCGCTGAACCAATCGGTATTATTTGCGGTATCGTTCCGACTACTAACCCGACTTCAACGGCTATCTTCAAATCGCTGATCAGCCTGAAGACCCGTAACGCCATTATCTTCTCCCCGCACCCGCGTGCAAAAGATGCAACCAACAAAGCTGCAGATATTGTTCTGCAGGCTGCTATCGCTGCTGGTGCGCCGAAAGACCTGATTGGCTGGATCGATCAACCTTCTGTTGAACTGTCTAACGCGCTGATGCACCACCCAGACATCAACCTGATCCTCGCGACCGGTGGTCCGGGTATGGTTAAAGCCGCATACAGCTCCGGTAAACCAGCTATCGGCGTAGGCGCGGGTAACACTCCAGTCGTTATCGATGAAACTGCTGATATCAAACGTGCAGTTGCATCTGTACTGATGTCTAAAACCTTCGACAACGGCGTAATCTGTGCTTCTGAACAATCTGTTGTTGTAGTTGACTCTGTTTATGACGCGGTACGTGAGCGTTTCGCTACCCACGGCGGTTACATACTGCAGGGCAAAGAGCTGAAAGCAGTTCAGGACGTTATCCTGAAAAACGGCGCACTGAACGCAGCTATCGTTGGTCAGCCAGCCTATAAAATTGCTGAACTGGCAGGCTTCTCTGTACCAGAAAATACCAAGATTCTGATCGGTGAAGTGACCGTTGTTGATGAAAGCGAACCGTTCGCACATGAAAAACTGTCCCCGACTCTGGCAATGTACCGTGCTAAAGATTTCGAAGACGCGGTAGAAAAAGCAGAGAAACTGGTTGCTATGGGCGGCATCGGTCATACCTCTTGCCTGTACACTGACCAGGATAACCAACCGGCTCGCGTTGCCTACTTCGGTCAGAAAATGAAAACGGCCCGTATTCTGATCAACACCCCGGCGTCTCAGGGTGGTATCGGTGACCTGTATAACTTCAAACTCGCACCTTCCCTGACTCTGGGTTGTGGTTCCTGGGGTGGTAACTCCATCTCTGAAAACGTTGGTCCGAAACACCTGATCAACAAGAAAACCGTTGCTAAGCGAGCTGAAAACATGTTGTGGCACAAACTTCCGAAATCTATCTACTTCCGCCGTGGCTCTCTGCCAATCGCGCTGGATGAAGTGATTACTGATGGCCACAAACGTGCGCTCATCGTGACTGACCGCTTCCTGTTCAACAATGGTTATGCTGATCAGATCACTTCCGTACTGAAAGCAGCAGGCGTTGAAACTGAAGTCTTCTTCGAAGTAGAAGCTGACCCGACCCTGAGCATCGTTCGTAAAGGTGCAGAACTGGCAAACTCCTTCAAACCAGACGTGATTATCGCGCTGGGTGGTGGTTCCCCGATGGATGCCGCGAAGATCATGTGGGTCATGTACGAGCATCCAGAAACTCACTTCGAAGAACTGGCGCTGCGCTTTATGGATATCCGTAAACGTATCTACAAGTTCCCGAAAATGGGCGTGAAAGCGAAAATGATCGCTGTCACCACCACTTCTGGTACAGGTTCTGAAGTCACTCCGTTTGCGGTTGTAACTGACGACGCTACTGGTCAGAAATATCCGCTGGCAGACTATGCGCTGACCCCGGATATGGCGATTGTCGATGCCAACCTGGTTATGGACATGCCGAAGTCCCTGTGTGCTTTCGGTGGTCTGGACGCAGTAACTCACGCCATGGAAGCTTATGTTTCTGTACTGGCATCTGAGTTCTCTGATGGTCAGGCACTGCAGGCACTGAAACTGCTGAAAGAATATCTGCCAGCGTCCTACCACGAAGGATCTAAAAATCCGGTAGCGCGTGAACGTGTTCACAGTGCAGCAACTATCGCTGGTATCGCGTTTGCGAACGCCTTCCTGGGTGTATGTCACTCAATGGCGCACAAACTGGGTTCCCAGTTCCATATTCCGCACGGTCTGGCAAACGCCCTGCTGATTTGTAACGTTATTCGCTACAACGCGAATGACAACCCGACCAAGCAGACTGCATTCAGCCAGTATGACCGTCCGCAGGCTCGCCGTCGTTATGCTGAAATTGCTGACCACCTGGGTCTGAGCGCACCGGGCGACCGTACTGCTGCTAAGATCGAGAAACTGCTGGCATGGCTGGAAACGCTGAAAGCTGAACTGGGTATTCCGAAATCTATCCGTGAAGCTGGCGTTCAGGAAGCAGACTTCCTGGCGAATGTGGATAAACTGTCTGAAGATGCATTCGATGACCAGTGCACCGGCGCTAACCCGCGTTACCCACTGATCTCCGAGCTGAAACAGATTCTGCTGGATACCTACTACGGTCGTGATTATGTAGAAGGTGAAACTGTAGCGAAAAAAGAAGCCGCTCCGGCTAAAGCTGAGAAAAAAGCGAAGAAATCCGCTTAATAAGTAGCACTGTCTGGCAACATAAACGGTCCCTTCTGGGGCCGTTTTTTTGTTTTACCCAAAGCAACTTTCCCATAAACCGACAGCATTTGCCTTCATCATATTTACGGCGATGTATAACGCCTACACACAGCGATATTGTACTTTACGGGTCACAAGTCAACGTCACTGTAAAAGCGATCTGTGAGGGGTATAGTGGCGTTAAAGAACTGTCGAGAAGGGTATATACACCGGATGAAGTGCGTAAAATGAACTGACAGGATAAAAGCGCTCTGCTCACCCTGTCAGTAAAGAAATTCTTATTAATCGTGGCGATGCCTTTCCTGAATAGCCGTTAATGAGCCGACTTCTAACGCCTCTTTATAGTGTTTGCGGCATACAGAAACGTAGCGTTCATTACCACCAATAACCACCTGCTCACCTTCGTTATAAGGTCTGCCTGCTTGATCAAGACGCAGCACCATGCTTGCTTTACGGCCACAAAAACAGATGGTTTTTAATTCAACCAGTTTGTCGGACCATGCCAGTAAGTATTGGCTGCCAACAAATAATTCACCTCGAAAATCGGTACGTAAACCATAACAAAGTACGGGTATATCGAGTTGATCTACAACCTCCGATAATTCATATACTTGTTGTCTGGTTAAAAACTGGCATTCATCAACCAGTACGCAATGAATTGCCTGCTGTTCATGTTCCGCACGAATCTCATCAAATAATGATGAATTTTGGTTAAATAATTTTGCAGGCGATGACAAACCTATACGCGAGCTGACTTTCCCGGCACCAAAGCGATCATCAATTTCTGCCGTATATACGACAGTGCGCATGCCGCGTTCCTGGTAATTGTATGAAGATTGCAACAATGCTGTAGACTTACCCGCATTCATTGCGGAATAGTAGAAATATAGCTGTGCCATCAGCCACAGGCCCTCAATGATATGAATTAAAGTTGGCTGGAGTTTATCATAATTCGTCAGTTTTTCAGCTCAACAGTATGCATAGAAGTGGTATATGCGTTCTCCCTTACGAAGCCTTCCATAATCCTTCTGAGCTATCATTACAACTGCCTCGCTTGTTATAAGCGGGTAAATGACTGCTGGTAACTATTCACAATCTTTAACCTGTTGCGCAAGTAATAGCCCTCTGTTGACCTCCTGGAGATAGTGCAATACTAAGTCCCTGCTCTTATTGCGACTGTTCTACTTTTCATCATTCGCTTAATAGGGAATTCTCGTAAACACGACTAATACAGAAGACTGAAAGGTCGTCAGCCTACGATAATCTCCCCATAAAATGTGACATGAATCAGGAAGTTTTAACCTCACGTGCTGCGAAATCATCGGCGCAAATAGGGCTATATGCCGCGTCTTTTCTGGCTAATTTTATGAAAAGATATTTATTGGCGGCACAAAATAAAGAACAATTTTGAATTCCTTACATTCCTGGCTATTGCACAACTGAATTTAAGGCTCTATTATTACCTCAACAAACCACCCCAATATAAGTTTGAGATTACTACAATGAGCGAAGCACTTAAAATTCTGAACAACATCCGTACTCTTCGTGCGCAGGCAAGAGAATGTACACTTGAAACGCTGGAAGAAATGCTGGAAAAATTAGAAGTTGTTGTTAACGAACGTCGCGAAGAAGAAAGCGCGGCTGCTGCTGAAGTTGAAGAGCGCACTCGTAAACTGCAGCAATATCGCGAAATGCTGATCGCTGACGGTATTGACCCGAACGAACTGCTGAATAGCCTTGCTGCCGTTAAATCTGGCACCAAAGCTAAACGCGCTCAGCGTCCGGCAAAATACAGCTACGTTGACGAAAACGGCGAAACTAAAACCTGGACTGGCCAGGGTCGTACTCCAGCTGTAATCAAAAAAGCAATGGATGAGCAAGGTAAATCCCTCGACGATTTCCTGATCAAGCAATAATCTTTTGTAGATGACACTTGCTTAAAATCCCGCCATTGGCGGGATTTTTTATTGTCCGGTTTAAGACAATTTAATAAGAATAAGCTATAAAAAAACGGCGTCGATTGCTCAACACCGTTTCGTGGATAACACCGATACGGAAGTTACTTCTTAATGCCCATCTCTTCTTCAAGCCAGGCTTTAAATTCCGTGCCAAGGGTGTTATGACGAATACCGTATTCAACGAAGGCCTGCATGTAACCTAATTTATTACCGCAGTCATGGCTCTTCCCTTTCATATGATAGGCTTCCACCGTTTCTTTTTCGATCAGCATATCAATTGCGTCGGTGAGCTGAATTTCATCACCAGCACCCGGAGGGGTTTTTGCCAGCAACGGCCAAATATCCGCGCTAAGAACGTAACGACCCACAATAGCGAGATTAGACGGCGCAACATCCGCTTTTGGTTTTTCAACCACGCCAACCATCGGTACGCTTTCACCCGGCGCTAATTCAACGCCTTTGCAATCCACAACGCCATATGCGGTCACATCAGCAACCGGTTCAACCATGATCTGGCTATGACCCGTTTCATCAAAGCGGCGGATCATCTCTGCCAGGTTATCCTGTGACAAATCGGATTCATATTCATCCAGAATAACGTCAGGCAAAATAACAGCCACAGGTTCATCACCCACTACCGGGTGAGCACACAATACCGCGTGTCCCAGGCCTTTCGCCAGCCCCTGACGAACTTGCATAATAGTCACGTGCGGCGGACAAATAGACTGCACTTCATCAAGCAGTTGACGTTTTACACGTTTTTCCAGCATTGCTTCCAGTTCAAAACTGGTATCAAAGTGGTTTTCAATAGAGTTTTTAGATGAGTGAGTAACCAGCACAATTTCAGTAATGCCAGCCGCAATACATTCATTCACGACGTATTGAATTAATGGCTTATCGACAAGTGGCAGCATCTCTTTCGGGATGGCTTTCGTCGCCGGCAACATCCTGGTTCCTAATCCCGCAACGGGGATAACGGCTTTTTTGACTTTCGTATTAATGGCAGCCATTTAAATTCTCCTGGACTGTTCGTGTTTTGAACGTGTTCATATTTCTGTATCGCATCCCAGTATATCAGCACCCCGAAGGGGCTAAGTTCTGAAAAGGAGGCGAGTTAGCATAATTAAGACAATTACTTATACGAATGGCGACGATAGTACCACCAGCCGACATTAGCAGGTAATGCAAATTTAGCCCGCGTTATCGTTTGCTCATTCTGCAGACAACATCAAGCGAAGCCGACCACCGGTTCCCCATATTTGGCATTGCCAGGCATCGCATCGCTGGCTCAATTGATTCAAATAAGCGTTACCTAAAGTGCCTAACGGAACACCATTACTGATTTGCACCTGGTGTTCGCCAGTATTTAACGTCGCATTCAGACCCGCAGAAACCAGAATGAGATTTTTCAGTTCGCGATGATAATAGCCAACTAATAGCGGAAACTGCCCCGGCAGATTGGCCTGACGGAGTAAATGGTTTACCTGCTTCAATAACGCGCCCAACTCTGGCAACCGTTGATTTTGATGTGCAAGCTGTTCCTGTAATAATCCGTTAAACAATGCGCGTAATAACAAGGCAGCAAGTACGCCATTATGTCCAGCTCTGGTGACATCAAGGCAATAAAATGCAAGATCGTTTTCCGAAAGTGCGGCAATATCAAGCACCAGGCCGGGTTTGTCCGCGGCAACCAATTGACGATAATTAACCCGGCAATGGGAAATCACCTGCTGAACCGGCGGTTGCAATTCCTGTAATAATTTCGCCGCTGCGGCAGGGTTATCAACCATTGCATCCCAGTCGCGAAAAAGCCTCTCCTCTTCCTCAACGCGGGAATTAAACATGCTGGGATAGAGACAGGCAAAAACCATCTCGCGCAAGCGATTCAGATCTTTAACTGGTTTCAGCAAAACATCTTCAACGCCCAGACGTAACGCTTTGGCAATATCTGCCATATTTTCAGTGGCAGATATCACCAGAACCGGTGTCTGGTCACCTCTGTTGCGTATATGTTCCAGCAGTTTAAGCCCGTTCATTCGTGGCATCGCGATATCACATATCATCAGGTCTGGAGTGAAACCTCCCAGCAACTCAAGGGCATCCACCCCATCAGCCGCCAGTACCGTTGTCGCTCCCAATGAGGAAAACCACGAATCCAGAAGCGAGCGAAATACCTGCTCATCTTCAACAATGAGAATCTGTTTTCCGACCAATGGCTGCGTCATGTTCTCTCCCCTGACTGGCTTTACTCAATAGTGGCATGCTATTGCCACCTGCGCCTGTCAGAATTAACTTAAGTGTAGATAAAAATTCTGGTCAAATGTTGGTGCGTACCAACGGCAAAAGTTCGTCCATTTTCTTTTCCACTGCCAGCTGCCCAGCCGCAATGGCAGCGTGCGCGCGATGGAAATCAAGCGTAGATATTTGCGGGCAAACAGGTTGAATCAGAATATCGGGCGGATCACCTGCCATGCGGTTCCTTTTAAGGCGGTTCTCCAGCACCTGGATAGAAGTGGTCATAATCTCTGTTGCCGTTGGCGCTGTCACCGCCCGACGTGTCGTTATGCTGCCCAACCTTTCTTTCAGACGCGCATGCCACGGCAGAGAATCACCATTCTCGCTATTTTCTTCACTGACATTAAAGGAGAGCAGATCTTGTTGCATCAAATGAGCATCGTGCTGCAGGTCGACCGCTATCACAATATCAGCACCCAATGCACGCGTGAGCGAAATAGGAATTGGGTTAACTACTGCCCCATCAACCAGCCAGTAGCCGTTATGCGCAACGGGTGCCATTAGTCCTGGAATACTGCATGATGCACGAATAGCAAGATGGAGATCGCCTTCAGTAAACCATAATTCGCGCCCAGTACTTAAATTGGTGGCAACAGCCGCGAAGCGACGGGAACAATTTTCGATCTCTGTTTCCGGCATTATTTCGCGATATTGATTGAAGACACGCTCGCCGCGCAGTAACCCACCGCGCTGCCAGGAGAGATCCATCAGGCGTAAAACATCCCAATAACTGAAAGAGGTTACCCAATCTTCCAGCGCAGATAATCGATCGCATGCATAGGCCGCGCCCACCAGCGAACCAATTGAGCATCCTGCAACGATATCAATTTCAATACCCACTTTTTTTAGCGCATTAATAACGCCAATATGCGACCAACCTCTCGCCGCGCCAGATCCCAGCGCCAGCCCTATTTTTATCTTTCTCATTATTCCCGCAAGATTCCCCTGGAATGCAATCGTAGCAACATCGCTACTGCTCGGTTAACATAGTGCTACTCAGGCGGTTAATACGCCGTTATTGTTTCCAGGGAGATTATTTGTGTCTCAGCTTTGTCCCTGTGGTAGTGCTGTCGAGTATAGCCTATGTTGCCACCCTTATGTGTCTGGTGAAAAGGTTGCACCTGATCCAGAACATCTCATGCGTTCGCGTTACTGCGCTTTTGTGATGCAAGACGCAGATTATTTAATAAAGACTTGGCATCCGTCTTGTGGTGCGGCGGCGTTACGTGCCGAATTGATTGCCGGGTTTGCGCATACTGAATGGTTGGGATTGACCGTATTTGAACATTGTTGGCAGGACGGCGACAATATCGGATTTGTCAGTTTTGTTGCTCGATTTACCGAAGGTGGCAAAACAGGTGCAATAATTGAACGTTCGCGATTTTTGAAAGAAAACGGTCAATGGTACTATATTGACGGTACACGTCCGCAGTTTGGCCGCAACGATCCCTGCCCTTGTGGTTCAGGTAAAAAATTTAAAAAGTGCTGCGGCCAATAATGGTTGACGGTACGGTTTAGCAAACACTCTCAACAAGGTTTTTCCAGCAATGCATTCACTCCAACGTAAAGTTCTGCGTACTATTTGTCCGGACCAAAAAGGTCTGATCGCCCGTATTACCAATATTTGCTACAAGCACGAGTTAAATATCGTGCAGAACAATGAATTTGTTGATCACCGTACCGGGCGCTTTTTTATGCGCACGGAACTGGAAGGCATTTTTAATGATTCCACCCTGCTGGCGGATCTCGACAGCGCATTGCCAGAAGGCTCCGTACGTGAGCTGAATCCTGCCGGTCGTCGCCGGATAGTGATTCTGGTCACTAAAGAGGCGCATTGCCTTGGCGATTTGTTGATGAAAGCCAATTACGGCGGCCTGGATGTCGAAATCGCGGCAGTTATTGGTAACCACGATACTTTACGTTCTCTGGTTGAGCGTTTTGATATTCCGTTTGAGCTGGTAAGTCATGAAGGATTAAGTCGCAACGAGCACGATCAAAAAATGGCGGATGCCATTGACGCTTATCAGACTGACTACGTGGTGCTGGCGAAGTATATGCGCGTATTAACGCCAGAGTTCGTAGCACGCTTCCCGAATAAAATTATCAATATTCACCATTCATTCCTGCCAGCGTTTATCGGTGCACGTCCCTATCACCAGGCCTATGAGCGTGGCGTGAAGATTATTGGTGCAACCGCTCACTATGTGAATGACAATCTGGATGAAGGCCCAATCATCATGCAGGACGTTATTCATGTCGATCATACATACACGGCTGAAGATATGATGCGTGCAGGTCGTGATGTCGAGAAAAACGTCTTAAGCCGCGCGCTTTACAAAGTGCTGGCGCAGCGTGTATTTGTTTACGGTAACCGGACGATTATTCTTTAATCGCCAGCAAAATAGAACTGGTTGCCTTTAATCCGTTACGGATGAAAATTACGCAACCAGTTCATTTTTCTCAACGTAACCCTTTACAGCAGCGTGTCATTTGATATGATGCGCCCCGCTTCCCCACAAGGGAGCAGGCCAGTAAAAAGCATTACCCCGTGGTGGGGTTCCCGAGCGGCCAAAGGGAGCAGACTGTAAATCTGCCGTCATCGACTTCGAAGGTTCGAATCCTTCCCCCACCACCATCTCAAGCATTACATCAAAATTTGAATTATCCCTGGTGGGGTTCCCGAGCGGCCAAAGGGAGCAGACTGTAAATCTGCCGTCATCGACTTCGAAGGTTCGAATCCTTCCCCCACCACCATCACTTTCAAAAACCCCTGTATTCTCCAACGAATCCGTAACTGAATATTCTGCCCATGCGGGGAAGGATGAGAAGCTTCGACTAAGGTTCGACTCGAGCGCCAGCGAGAGAGCATTGCCGCAGGCAACGACCCGTAGGGCGAAGCGCGCAGCGCTGAGTAATCCTTCCCCACCACCATCACACCCTTAAATACTCAAAACCTGTTACTTCAAGCTAATTTGCCCCGTGGCACCGCGTTTACCGGACCTACAATATCCTCCCCTGTAGGTCAGATAAGCGAATCACTCCGCACCGTGCCCATAAAAAAACCCCGCCGAAGCAGGGTCTATGTGAACTAAAATTCGCTTAGTGACGAGCGCGCACCAGCTGGTACTTACGTGTCAGATACTCCACCGGTACGCTCCAGATGTGCACCAGACGCGAGAACGGGAACAGCAGGAATAACGTCATCCCCAGCACCAGGTGCAGACGGAAGATAAACGCCACACCATCAAGATGTTGAGAAGCGCCACCATGGAAGGTCACCACCGACTGCGCCCAGCCAACCAGTTTCATCATCTCGCTACCGTCCATATGCTGGGCGGAGAACGGAATGGTCAGTAGGCCCAGTGCGCACTGGATAACGAGTAGCGACAGGATCAGGATGTCCGCCCCAGTAGTCGTTGCTCGTACGCGTGGGCTGGTCAAACGACGCTTCAGCAACAGCACGCCGCCAATCAGACACAGCACGCCGCTGGCACCACCAGCAATCATCGCCATTTTCTGTTTCACTTCAATTGGCAACCACGCTTCATACATCCAGTGCGGCGTCAGCATACCGAAGAAGTGGCCGACAAAAATCCCCAAAATTCCGATATGGAACAGGTTCGACGCCAGGTTCATCCCTTTGCGATCCAGCATCTGGCTGGATGCCGCGCGCCAGGTGTACTGCCCGTAGTCATAGCGCAGCCAGCTACCAATCAGGAAGACGGCCCCGGCTATGTACGGGTAGATATCAAAGAAGAACATATTCAGGAATTGCATTAGTGCTGTCCTCCGGTGGTGATATTCAGATATTGCGGCGCGACGGCACCGGCAAAGCGACGCTGATGAGCAGTGATTGCTGAATCACCGCAGCCTTTGTCAGCAAAGAATTTAACCTGCTCTTCTTCCCAGACGGCATCCAGCGCCTGTGGCGTATCGTCGCGCGCTTCATCAGCAATTTTTTCCGCCACTTTGTCGCTGTCGATAGCGGTATTCGCCAGTTTCAGCAGCAGATCAAACAGCACGGCATAACGGCTTTCACGTTGTTGCAGACGCGCGCTCAGCAACGCCAGGATCGGCGCGATATCTTTCAAACCTTCCACGGCTTCGCTTTGCGGCAGCTGCGCCAGATACTCCAGATACAGCGGCAGATGATCCGGTAATTCACGACTGTTCAATTGCAAACCGTGCTGCTCATACTGTGCCAACAAGTCAACCATTGCCTGGCCGCGATCGCGGGATTCACCGTGAACATGCTCAAACAGCAGCAACGACGTGGCGCGACCACGGTCGAACAGTTCGCTGTACTGGGCCTGAGCATCCAGCGGATCCAGCGCTGTTAAATCGCGCAGGAAAATGCCCAGCGCATGGGCATCCTCTTTCGACAGATTTTCCGACGCAGCAATCGCCTCAAACATCTCTTGTTGATGCTGCCATAAGGCAGCATCCGGATATTCCAGGAGACGCGATACAATCACGAATTCGATCATGGGTGCGGCTCCGTTTTACTGGTCACGTCGATGGCATCGATACGGCGGCTGTTGAACAGATTAAATTTGGTATCTGAACCGTGGCAGCCGTCACCAAAGGTAAAGCCGCAGCCATTTTTCTCCGGGAAGGCTTCCCGCGCCAGTTCACGATGACTGCTCGGCACTACAAAGCGATCTTCATAGTTGGCAATCGCCAGATAACGGTACATCTCCTGTGCCTGAGCTTCGGTCAGACCGACCTCTTCCAGCGCACGGGTATCAACTTTACCGTCAACGGTTTCAGCACGTTTGTAATGACGCATCGCCAGCATACGTTTCAGCGCGCGCAGTACCGGTTTGGTATCACCGGCGGTCAGCAGATTCGCCAGATACTGTACCGGGATACGCAGGCTTTCGACGTCTGGCAAAATACCGTTGCTGCCCAGCTCGCCCGCATCTGCCGCAGACTGAATCGGCGACAGAGGTGGCACATACCAGACCATCGGCAACGTGCGATATTCCGGATGCAGCGGCAGCGCCAGTTTCCATTCCATCGCCATTTTATAAACCGGCGACTGCTGTGCGGCTTCAATAACGCTCAGCGGAATACCGTCTTTAATCGCCTGCTCGATGACTTTCGGATCATTCGGATCGAGGAACACGTCCAGCTGACGCTGGTAGAGATCTTTCTCGTTCTCGGTGCTGGCTGCACGTTCAATCGCGTCGGCATCGTACAGCAGCACGCCAAGATAACGGATACGACCGACACAGGTTTCTGAACATACTGTCGGCTGACCGGCTTCGATACGCGGATAGCAGAAGATGCACTTCTCAGACTTACCGCTCTTCCAGTTGAAGTAGATTTTTTTGTACGGGCATCCGGTGATGCACATACGCCAGCCACGGCATTTGTCCTGGTCGATCAGGACGATGCCATCTTCTTCACGCTTGTAAATCGCACCGCTCGGGCAGGTCGCCACACATGCCGGGTTCAGGCAGTGTTCGCACAGGCGTGGCAAATACATCATGAAGGTGT
This sequence comes from Escherichia sp. KS167_9B, assembly GCF_030295215.1. Lineage (NCBI taxonomy): Bacteria > Pseudomonadati > Pseudomonadota > Gammaproteobacteria > Enterobacterales > Enterobacteriaceae > Escherichia > Escherichia sp. KS167_9B. The sequence continues at coordinate 1,551,172 of NZ_AP025754.1, read as the reverse complement.
TTTCGAACTGGCTATACATCGCCTTCTGGATGTTGTCGAAGTTCTTGTCTTTCGCCAGTTTGTCAAACTCGCCGCCCAGGTCATCTTCCCAGTTTGGCCCTTTTTCGATTTTCGCCATCCGTTCGCCGGTAATTAGCGAACGTGGACGGGCAATCGGCTGCGATTTGCTGCCTTCCGGCGCGGTATGCAGGTTCTGATAGTCAAAATCGAACGGCTCGTAATAATCGTCGATCCCCGGCAGATGCGGGTTAGCGAAGATTTTACCCAGCAGCATGGCGCGGTTACCCATGCGCGGTTGCAGTTTGCCGTTGATTTTACGGATCCAGCCGCCTTTGTATTTCTCCTGGTTTTCCCAGTCTGTCGGGAAGCCCTGGCCCGGCTTGGTTTCCACGTTGTTGAACCACGCGTATTCCACGCCTTCACGGCTGGTCCAGACGTTTTTACAGGTCACTGAACAGGTGTGGCAACCGATGCACTTATCCAGATTCAGCACCATGCCGACTTGTGAACGAATTTTCATTTTACGCTCTCCTGTACCTGGTCATTGCCTTCGCCATCTAACCAGTCAATGTTCTTCATCTTACGCACTACAACAAATTCATCGCGGTTAGAACCTACAGTGCCGTAGTAGTTAAAGCCGTATGCCAGATGGGCATAGCCGCCGATCATATGCGTCGGTTTCGGCGTGATACGGGTGACCGAGTTATGAATACCGCCGCGCTGACTGGTGATTTCTGAACCAGGCAGGTTAACGATACGTTCCTGCGCGTGGTACATCATGGTCATCCCTGCCGGAACACGCTGGCTGACAACCGCACGGGCAGTCAGTGCACCGTTGCTGTTGAAGACTTCAATCCAGTCGTTATCGGCGATACCCAGCTCTTTGGCATCGGCTTCACTCAACCAGACTACCGGACCACCGCGACCTAAAGTCAGCATCAGCAGGTTGTCGCTATAGGTGGAGTGGATACCCCATTTCTGGTGCGGTGTCAGGAAGTTGAGCGCTTTTTCCGGATTACCGTTAGATTTCTGACCCATCACTTCTTTCACCGAACGGGTGTCGATCGGCGGACGATAAACCAGCAGGCTTTCACCGAAATCACGCATCCACTGATGATCCTGATACAGCTGCTGACGGCCAGAGAGCGTACGCCACGGGATCAGCTCGTGAACGTTGGTGTAACCGGCGTTGTAAGAAACATGTTCATCTTCAAGGCCAGACCAGGTCGGGCTGGAGATGATTTTGCGCGGCTGCGCCTGAATGTCACGAAAGCGGATCTTCTCGTCTTCTTTATTCAGCGCCAGATGCGTATGGTCACGACCGGTAAACTCGCTCAATGCCGCCCAGGCTTTCACGGCCACCTGGCCGTTGGTTTCTGGTGCCAGCGTCAGGATCATCTCTGCTGCATCAATTGCGGTGTTGAGCATCGGCTGGCCTTTCGCCGGACCTTCCGCTTTGGTGTAGTTGAGCTTACGCAGCAGATCCATCTCGCTCTGGGTGTTCCAGGCAATCCCTTTACCGCCGTTACCGATTTTCTCCATCAGCGGGCCGATAGAGGTAAAGCGTTCGTAAGTTGCCGGATAATCGCGCTCTACGACCATAATGTGCGGTGCAGTTTTACCTGGGATCAGGTCGCATTCGCCTTTTTTCCAGTCTTTCACATCCAGCGGCTGCGCCAGTTCAGCGACAGAGTCGTGCTGGATCGGCAGCGTAACGATGTCGGTTTCTTTGCCCAGATGACCAACGCACACTTCGGAGAATTTCTTCGCGATGGCTTTGTAGATTTCCCAGTCGCTTTTCGCTTCCCAGGCCGGATCGACCGCAGCAGACAGCGGGTGAATAAACGGATGCATATCCGAAGTATTCATGTCGTCTTTTTCGTACCAGGTCGCCGTCGGCAAAATGATGTCGGAATAGAGACAGGTGCTCGACAGACGGAAGTCCAGCGTCACCACCAGATCCAGCTTGCCTTCCAGACCGTTGTCCTGCCAGTCCACTTCTTCCGGCTTCACGCCGCCCTGCTGACCCAGGTCTTTACCCTGGATACCGTGCTCCGTCCCCAGCAGGTACTTGAGCATAAACTCATGACCTTTACCGGAAGAACCGAGCAGGTTAGAACGCCAGATGAACAGGTTACGCGGGTGGTTTTTACCGTTTTCTGGTTGTTCTGCCGCAAAACGGATAGAACCCTCTTTCAGGGATTTCACCGTATAGTCCACCGGATTCATCCCGGCTTTTTCTGCTTCGCGAGCGATAGTCAGCGGGTTAGTGCCTAACTGCGGCGCAGACGGCAGCCAGCCCATGCGTTCCGCACGGACGTTAAAGTCGATCAGATGTCCGGTATAGCGGGATTTATCCGCCATCGGCGACAGCAACTCTTCCGCAGTCACGGTTTCATAACGCCACTGGCTGGAGTGGTTATAGAAATAAGAGGTGCTGTTCATGTGACGAGCCGGACGCTGCCAGTCAAGGGCAAACGCCAGCGGCTGCCAGCCGGTTTGCGGACGCAGTTTTTCCTGACCTACATAGTGCGCCCAGCCACCACCGCTCTGACCGACGCAGCCGCAGAAAATCAGCATGTTGATCAGACCGCGATAGTTCATATCAAGGTGATACCAGTGGTTCAGACCTGCACCAACGATGATCATTGAACGACCGTGGGTCTTATCAGCGTTGTCAGCAAATTCACGGGCAATGCGGATAATCTGGCTGCGAGAAACGCCAGTGATCTGCTCGGCCCATGCAGGGGTGTAGGCTTTCACGTCGTCATAGCTGGTTGCGCAGTTAACGTCGTTCAGACCACGTTCCAGACCGTAGTTTGCCAACGTCAGATCATAAACGGTCGTCACCAGTGCAGTGCTGCCATCAGCCAGTTGCAGGCGTTTCACCGGCAGCTTGTGCAGCAGCACGTTTTCCAGTTCCACTTTGTTGAAGTGTTCCGTGCCGTCGCCACCAAAGTATGGGAAGCCCACTTCAGCGATCTCATCCTGGCTACCCAGCAGGCTCAGTTGCAGCTCGGTTTCTTCGCCAGTTTTGCCGTCGCGCTGCTCAAGATTCCATTTGCCCTTCTCGCCCCAGCGGAAGCCAATAGAACCGTTCGGCGCAACCATTTCTCCATTGGTATTAAAGGCGACAGTTTTCCATTCCGGATTGTTTTCCTGGCCCAGCGCATCAACCAGATCAGCAGCGCGCAGCATACGACCTGCGGCGTAGTAACCGTCGCGTTCTTCCAGCATCACCAGCATCGGCATGTCGGTGTAGCGACGCACATAGTCGGTGAAATACTGGCTTGGGTTGTCGAGGTGGAATTCACGCAGCATCACGTGGCCCATCGCCAGCGCCATTGCTGCGTCGGTGCCCTGCTTCGGTGCCAGCCACAGATCGCACAGTTTGGCGATTTCAGCGTAGTCCGGCGTGACGGCAACGGTTTTGGTGCCTTTGTAGCGCACTTCAGTAAAGAAGTGAGCATCCGGGGTACGCGTCTGCGGCACGTTTGACCCCCAGGCGATGATGTAGCTGGAGTTGTACCAGTCAGCAGATTCCGGTACGTCAGTTTGCTCGCCCCAGGTTTGTGGAGACGCAGGAGGCAGATCGCAGTACCAGTCGTAGAAGCTTAAGCAAGTACCGCCAAGCAGCGAGAGATAACGCGCACCCGACGCGTAAGAAACCATCGACATTGCCGGAATTGGCGAGAAGCCAGCGACACGGTCCGGGCCGTAGTTTTTGATGGTGTAAACGTTAGATGCGGCGATCAGTTCGTTCACTTCCTGCCAGGAAGAACGAACAAAACCACCGCGTCCACGCGCCTGCTTAAAGCTTTTCGCTTTATCGGCGTCTTCAATGATAGAAGCCCATGCCTCAACCGGATCGCTATGCAGCACCTTCGCTTCACGCCACATTTTCATCAGGCGTTTGCGCATCATCGGGTATTTCAGACGGTTGGCGCTGTAAAGATACCAGGAGTAGCTGGCACCGCGCGGGCAGCCGCGAGGTTCATGGTTTGGCAGGTCCGGGCGAGTACGCGGATAGTCAGTCTGCTGGGTTTCCCAGGTGACCAGACCGTTTTTAACGTAGATTTTCCAGCTGCAGGAGCCGGTGCAGTTTACCCCATGGGTAGAGCGGACGATTTTGTCATGCTGCCAACGCTGGCGATATCCATCCTCCCAGTCACGGTTGGTATTGAGAAGCTGGCCATGCCCATCGGCAAAGGTTTCGCCCTTCTGTTTGAAGTAGCGAAACCGGTCCAGGAATTTACTCATCGGTTTTCTCCTGTGGGAGCCTGTCGGCCCTCTGATAAATCGACATTGCTAATGTTTAAGGGCAAGGTAACGCTCTGAAACAGCGTGGGAATTGATAACGATCAAGTGTGATGGGGATGAAAAATAAAGTAAATTCCTAAGATACCCCTTTAGGATAATTAACAGTTACAGCATAAAAGACTGTAAATTAAGGCATTTTATACCTGTAGTTATTTAAACTATTAAGAATTTTATGCAGATGGGTATTAAGGAGTATTCCCCATGGGTAACATATTAATGGCTCTTAATGAAATCCGGCGAAATAAGCCATATAACATTAGTATGTTGTAACTAAATGATGCATAAAAAAAGCGCGACATCATGCCGCGCAAAGGATAATCAAATATTAAGATTTATTTTTTAGAATGCCGACCATATACCGCCCAGGTAATCACTACGCAGGCGATATAGAAAATCAAAAATACTTTCATTGCGCCGACTGGCGAACCCGTTAATGCCAGCGAGCTACCGAACGCTTTCGGGATAAAGAAGCCACCAATCGCGCCAATCGCAGAGATGAAACCCAGCGCAGCCGCCGTGTCGGTTGCCGCTTCACGCATCGCACGTTCGTCAGAACCCCCTTCTGCTTTCACGCGATCCATTGTCAGTTTACGGAAGATCACGGAAATCATCTGGAAAGTGGAACCACTACCCAGCCCAGCTGTCAGGAACAGCGCCAGGAAGACTGCGAAGAACGCCATGAAGCTTCCGCCCTGTCCGTCAGTCGGTAAGGTCAGGAACAGCAGGCCGCTGAAAATCGCCATCAGGATAAAGTTCACCAGTGTGACACGAGTTCCGCCCAGACGGTCAGATAATGCACCACCTGCAGAACGCGCCAGCGCACCAATAAACGGCCCGAAGAAAGCGTATTGCAGAATCTGAACATCCGGGAACTGCGTTTTTGACAGCATCGCAAAGCCCGCGGAGAAGCCGATGAAGGAGCCGAAGGTTGCCAGATACAGCAGGCTCATAATCCACAGATGACCCCGTTTGAGTACCGGCAACTGCTCCTTGATGGAGGCTTTCGAGGTAGCAAGATCGTTCATGCCAAACCACGCCGCAATGGTGAAGATGGCAAGGAACGGCACCCATACCCAGGACGCATTCGCCAGATACAGCTCAGTCCCATCCGGCTGTTTGACACCCTGGCTACCAAATACTGCGAAAATCGACAGTGATACCACCAGCGGAGCAACCAACTGCATGACGCTGACGCCCATGTTGCCCAGACCACCATTCAGACCCAGCGCGCCACCCTGCTTCTGTTTCGGAAAGAAGAAGCTGATGTTTGCCATACTGGATGCGAAGTTCGCGCCAGCAAAGCCACACAGCAGAGAGATGATGATGAAGACGCTATAAGGCGTGGAGGTATCCTGCACGGCAAAACCCAGCCAGACGCAAGGAATAATCAGAATACCGGTGCTGAACGCCGTCCAGCGACGACCACCGAAGATAGGAACCATAAAGGAGTATGGAACACGTAACAACGCGCCAGAAACCGAAGGCAGCGCCGTCAACATAAATAGCTGATCGGTCGTAAAATTAAAACCGACTTTCGGTAAGTTCACCGCAACAGCACTGAATAACATCCATACGCAAAACGCCAGCAGCAGACAGGGAACGGAAATCCACAGGTTGCGGCTGGCAATACGTTGACCGCGTTGTTGCCAGAACGCAGGATCTTCCGGTCGCCAATCTGTAATGACAGCTCCAGTAGCCCTTTCGGGGGCGGATGAGTGACTCATAGACACCTCTGATACTCGTTTCGATGTCTGCCACCTTAGTGTCTGTAGCTAAAGGCAATTTGATGTAAATCAAACGATAAGATAACTTTATCTATCATTGATATTTATCATTACCCATAGTGAGTACAGTGATTTCATAAAAATTATGAGATTTTTCACGGTGCTGTAAAATCCCTACCCTTACCGATGTAAAGCGACTTACCACGCGGCAAATAAGGAGTAACTCTTTCCGGGTATGGGTATACTTCAGCCAATAGCCGAGAATACTGCCATTCCAGAATGTATCGTCACATTCATTAAGGTTATTGCTCATTTAAAGCCTGAAGGAAGAGGTTTGCATGCTTAAACGTTGTCTCTCTCCGCTCACCCTGGTTAATCAGGTTGCGCTTATTGTGTTGCTTTCTACTGCTATTGGACTGGCGGGGATGGCGGTTTCTGGCTGGCTGGTACAAGGCGTTCAGGGCAGCGCCCATGCGATCAACAAAGCGGGATCGCTGCGCATGCAAAGTTACCGTCTGTTGGCAGCAGTGCCATTAAGCGAGAAAGACAAGCCCTTAATTAAAGAGATGGAACAAACAGCATTTAGCGCCGAGTTAACCCGAGCAGCAGAACGAGACGGACAACTGGCGCAATTACAGGGTTTACAAGATTACTGGCGTAATGAACTGATCCCTGCGCTAATGCGTGCACAAAACCGCGAAACGGTGTCAGCGGATGTCAGCCAGTTTGTTGCCGGGCTTGATCAACTGGTATCTGGTTTTGACCGCACCACGGAAATGCGCATTGAGACAGTGGTGCTGGTCCATCGGGTAATGGCGGTATTTATGGCACTTTTACTGGTGTTCACTATTATCTGGTTGCGGGCGCGACTGCTACAACCGTGGCGGCAGTTGTTGGCAATGGCGAGTGCCGTCAGCCATCGCGATTTTACCCAACGCGCGAACATCAGCGGACGCAACGAAATGGCTATGCTTGGAACTGCGTTGAACAATATGTCTGCAGAACTGGCGGAAAGTTACGCCGTACTTGAGCAGCGGGTTCAGGAGAAAACCGCCGGGCTGGAACATAAAAATCAGATCCTCTCTTTTTTATGGCAGGCCAACCGCCGTTTGCATTCCCGCGCCCCGCTGTGTGAACGCCTGTCACCTGTACTCAACGGCTTACAGAATTTAACCCTGCTACGTGATATCGAACTGCGGGTGTATGACACTGATGATGAAGAGAATCATCAGGAGTTTACCTGCCAGCCAGATATGACCTGCGATGATAAAGGCTGTCAGCTCTGCCCGCGCGGTGTACTCCCCGTTGGCGATCGCGGCACAACCCTGAAGTGGCGGCTGGCTGACTCTCATACGCAGTACGGTATTTTGCTGGCAACCCTGCCGCAGGGGCGTCATCTTAGTCATGATCAACAACAACTGGTGGATACCCTGGTTGAACAACTCACCGCCACGCTTGCGCTGGATCGCCATCAGGAACGTCAGCAACAGTTGATCGTGATGGAAGAGCGTGCCACCATTGCGCGCGAACTGCATGATTCTATTGCCCAATCTCTCTCTTGCATGAAGATGCAGGTGAGTTGTTTACAGATGCAGGGCGATGCGCTGCCAGAAAGCAGCCGCGAACTGTTAAGTCAGATCCGTAACGAACTGAATGCATCCTGGGCGCAGTTGCGTGAATTGCTCACCACATTCCGCTTGCAGCTCACCGAGCCTGGATTACGTCCGGCACTGGAAGCGAGTTGCGAAGAGTACAGCGCCAAATTTGGCTTCCCGGTGAAGCTGGATTATCAATTGCCGCCTCGTCTGGTGCCTTCGCATCAGGCAATCCATCTGTTGCAAATTGCCCGTGAGGCATTAAGTAACGCCCTCAAACATTCGCAAGCGAGTGAGGTCGTGGTGACAGTGGCGCAAAACGATAATCAGGTCAAACTGACCGTCCAGGATAACGGCTGCGGCGTGCCTGAAAATGCCATCCGCAGCAATCACTACGGCATGATAATAATGCGCGACCGTGCGCAAAGTTTACGAGGCGATTGCCGCGTCCGCCGTCGTGAATCAGGTGGCACCGAAGTGGTGGTCACCTTTATTCCCGAAAAAACTTTCACAGACGTCCAAGGAGATACCCATGAGTAATCAGGAACCGGCTACTATCCTGCTGATCGACGATCACCCGATGCTGCGAACTGGCGTAAAACAGCTTATCAGTATGGCACCAGATATCACCGTGGTTGGCGAAGCGAGTAATGGCGAACAGGGTATTGAACTGGCGGAGTCTCTTGATCCCGATTTGATCTTGTTAGATCTCAATATGCCCGGCATGAACGGTCTGGAAACGCTGGATAAACTGCGCGAAAAGTCCCTCTCCGGGCGCATTGTGGTATTCAGCGTCTCTAACCATGAAGAAGATGTGGTCACCGCACTGAAACGCGGCGCGGATGGCTATCTGTTAAAAGATATGGAACCGGAAGATCTGCTGAAAGCATTGCATCAGGCTGCTGCTGGCGAAATGGTATTAAGCGAAGCATTAACGCCTGTTCTGGCCGCCAGCTTGCGCGCTAACCGTGCCACTACTGAACGCGATGTTAACCAGTTAACCCCACGCGAGCGCGATATTCTCAAGCTGATTGCCCAGGGTTTGCCGAACAAGATGATTGCCCGCCGCCTGGACATCACCGAAAGCACAGTAAAAGTGCACGTCAAGCACATGCTGAAGAAAATGAAGCTCAAGTCTCGCGTGGAAGCAGCAGTATGGGTGCATCAGGAGCGCATTTTCTGATTACGGTTCCCAGCGCAGTTCGTCGTTTGACAAAGCGTCGAACGGTTCGACAAGCGTTAGCGTGATCTCATTGGAGGAGACACGCTGCCCCTGGTTATCTTCCACCACTACAGACAATCGCCAGTGATTGCTTGCCCCTTCCCCGTTCTGCCAATCAGGCATGATCAGCGTCCAGCCCTCCGCGCTATTGGCTTGTGCGCCCGGCGTCAAACTTAATATCTGCGTATCGCCCTGCCAAATCAGTTGCCGAATACCATAACGACTGCGGATTTGTAATTTCAGCGGCACTGTTTCGCCAGGTTTTAGATCCCACGGCGGTGTCGCCAGAAACACCGTTAACGTTTTTCGCTGTCGGTACTCAAGAGTCGGTAGATTATTTCGCTGCGGATTATCATAGCGACTACCACGTAACGACTGACTTTCGGCAACCTCGCCCGCAGAAAGTTGTTTTTTGAGTGGTACACCAAAACGGTAGTTAAGATTCAGCCCGAGGTTATTTTGATTCTCGCCGCTTTCACCCTGTTTATGCTGGGCCGTCACCGTGACTAATGGCACTGGGGTATAATTTAATCCCAGACTCAACGCGACGGGATTGTGATAACCCGTACCAGAGTTAAATAAATCAACGCGATCACCAAAATACTGTTCTACGCTGACGCTGGTATTGAGGTGTTGATAGAACGGCATGCGCATCCGGGCCGTCAGATCGTACCCGCGCGCCATCCTTTGTTCTTGTATGGCTGTCTGTTCATGCCATGTAGCAAACGGCTGATAATAGTTTGCTGATAGCCGCAAATATTCGCCCCACGCTTCGGCGCCAAGGCCTGCTCGCTGAAGATTTTCGTCCAGCAAGTTGTCATAAAAGGTGTTATACCCCACCAGCCAGTTGCCGCGCGCCCAGCGTTGCCCAACTCCAAGATTGCTCACCAGCCCATCATCCTGCTGAGTAAGACCAAGCTGGATCCAGGTGAGATAACGATCATTATCCTGTAAAGGCACAAACCAACTTCCGCGACTGCCGGTGAAATGACCTTCGTTATCTACTTTGACGTCAACACTGGCATTTCCCCACGGTGATAGCCAAGATTCCAGGTGCTGATTAACCTGCTGACTAAGCGCGTCACGGACTTTTCCCAATGCGAAAGCTTTTGCCTGCTCGCCAGTATCCAGCCCGTTATCATTCATACTGGTTTCGCCGAAATCTTTCACAATTTCAGCAAAGTGTTTTTCCCCATCATGATTTTCGGGAGCCATGCCTAAATCCGGCAGACCATCATTGTTATTATCAAAGGGATTTGCCGCTTTTTGCTCGAAGGTAGATTGTGCGTTAGCTGTACCGCCTGCCGCCAGCAAGAGTAAATAAAACGGAATAATGCGAGGAACGAAACGGCTCAAAACGTCGGTAACTTCCGGTAAAAAATGAAAAACCATAGCCTTAAAGAATAACGATTACTGGCAACTTTTGTCGTATTTTCTCGCGCTTTCAGGAAAATCCTTAAAAATGTGACCGATTGGTCAGACGCTGCAGAAGCAGTAAGATAGAAGATAAGTGTCTAATTCCCTGAATACAGGAGTAAATAATGCAAAAAATCGTGATCGTTGCCAATGGCGCACCTTACGGGAGCGAATCCTTGTTTAACAGCTTGCGGCTGGCCATTGCGTTACGAGAGCAGGAGAACAATCTGGATCTGCGTCTGTTCCTGATGTCTGATGCGGTCACAGCCGGGTTGCGCGGGCAAAAACCAGGGGAAGGCTACAACATTCAACAAATGCTGGAGATCCTTACCGCTCAGAATGTACTGGTGAAATTGTGCAAAACCTGTACCGACGGGCGCGGGATTAGTACACTTCCTCTGATTGATGGGGTGGAAATCGGTACTCTTGTGGAACTGGCGCAATGGACGCTGTCAGCCGATAAAGTGCTCACATTTTAATGTTTGAGGGGGGCGTCTGACGCCCCACTATGAGGGAAGTTTACTCAGGCGAATCCCGGCCGTAACACACCATCCGGATAATTCTCCGCCAGCAGTTTTTTTACCGATACCAGCAAATCATTCAGCCCATCGTCCTGCATTCCCAGTTTGATAAGCTCCTGTTCCAGTGAAAACAGGTATTGTGCGTTGGTTCCCAGTGGACCGCTCGCCGCCGCAATCAACGGCGCGATGACCTGAGCGCGAGTGTCAGATTCATATTCTGGATGTCGCGGGTCCATAATAAACACAATGGCGTTTACTGTGCGTCCATCATCAAGATCAAGCTGACACCAGGTTGGCAGATAACAGCCGGTAATCATCTCGCGCTTCCACAACAGGGTTAGTTCCTGCTCCAGCGTCTCTTCTGGCAGTCGATAGGCGACGCCTGTGGTGCGTCCGCCCTCTTTCAGTGCAAGCATCCGTCCCGGCTGGTGCGCAGTCCCGCGCCCGGCGGTCAGGCGCAGGCAAAACGCGCGATGCCATCCAACCAGTGTACCAGTGCACGACTCGGTAAACTCCAGTGCCGGATTCCACATCAACGATCCATAACCGAAGATCCACACCGGTCCCTCATCAGGTCGACAAGCCAGCGTCGCCGCCAGCTAAGCCGCCCGTTGCTCTGCTGACCATAAGAGTGATTCTTCAATGGCACCAAATGCCGTTTTACAATCGGCATTCATCAAGAAATCACGCGTTATCACCTTACACCTCCGCCACTGCATACTTCCCTGCGACAACTTTTTGGTGTCTTCCGGACATTTTACTGCTCATTTTGAAACCATTAACGGGACAATATGCAATCCACGGACCACTTGCAAGGCAACACCGCACGAATAGCTTTAACTAAGCTACCGGTTTTACGATTTTTTATGCCATTTATCATCATCCCCTTTGGCATATTCATGCTTCACAGCAGCCCAGGCCACTTTATGCGCGGTTTCTTCGCGACTGGCGTCATCACGCCGATCTTCTTTATCTTTATATTGATCCCATGCGCTGTTGAACGCTTCTTTATAGATATCCTGAGCATGAGACGGTAGCACGTGCTTTACGCTTTCCGGCAGATCGCTTTTCGTTTTATACGGCATCGTTGACTCCTTTACAAAGTTGAACATTAAGTGTGGTCAACAATATCCACTCTTGCCAAAACATAAGAATTTTCATGTCAGACTCTTCTTAAGAAACGCTAAAACAAACATTGTCTAAACGCATTGCTTATTTTTATGGCCCGATGAGTAAAAAATCGACAGTGGGGTAAAAATTCGTAAAATGTTACCGATATCCAGACACTTTCTGTTATTTTTCCTACCTATTTTTTACATTTTCGATAAATTCATCTGCAAAGGGATAACCATAATGTCAAATGCTCAAGAGGCGGTAAAAACCCGCCACAAGGAGACTTCGCTTATTTTCCCGGTTCTGGCGCTGGTAGTGCTGTTCCTGTGGGGAAGCAGCCAGACACTACCAGTGGTCATTGCCATCAATCTTCTTGCTCTTATTGGTATTTTAAGTAGCGCCTTTAGTGTTGTCCGTCATGCGGACGTATTAGCCCATCGCATGGGAGAACCTTACGGTTCGCTTATTCTTAGCCTTTCAGTGGTTATTCTTGAAGTCAGTTTGATTTCAGCTTTAATGGCAACCGGCGACGCCGCGCCAACGCTAATGCGTGATACGCTCTATTCAATCATTATGATTGTTACCGGTGGGCTGGTTGGCTTTTCATTATTGTTGGGCGGACGCAAGTTTGCCACACAATATATGAATCTGTTTGGTATCAAGCAGTATTTAATTGCGCTGTTCCCCCTGGCGATAATCGTACTGGTATTTCCAATGGCTCTGCCTGTGGCAAATTTTTCAACCGGTCAGGCGTTACTGGTAGCATTAATTTCTGCGGCAATGTATGGCGTATTTTTGCTGATCCAGACCAAAACGCATCAAAGTTTATTTGTTTACGAGCACGAAGATGACAGTGATGATGACGACCCGCACCACGGTAAACCGTCTGCCCATAGCAGCCTGTGGCATGCTATCTGGTTGATTGTCCATCTGATTGCCGTTATTGCAGTCACCAAAATGAACGCCAGCCCGCTGGAGACATTGCTCGACAGCATGAATGCCCCTGTCGCCTTTACTGGCTTCCTGGTGGCTCTGTTGATTCTGTCGCCGGAAGGTTTAGGTGCGTTAAAAGCAGTGTTGAACAACCAGGTCCAGCGCGCGATGAATCTGTTCTTTGGTTCAGTGTTAGCAACCATTTCGCTTACCGTACCTGTCGTCACGCTAATTGCCTTTATGACGGGTAACGAATTGCAGTTTGCACTTGGTGCGCCAGAAATGGTGGTGATGGTGGCCTCTTTAGTGCTGTGCCATATCTCCTTCTCCACCGGACGTACTAACGTGCTCAATGGCGCAGCGCATCTGGCACTGTTTGCCGCCTATTTGATGACGATATTTGCCTGACAGTTATATCTCCTCCGATGACAGAAATCGGGGGAGATAATATAAATTCCTGCTTATTGTATTTCTTCATACTACCTGAACAGGTCGTTAATCAGAATTGCGAGCCTGTACCACAACCTGCACGAAACCACTGCAACAGCTGTTGAAAAGCCGGAATGTACTCTTTATTGCAAACATTTCAGGGATGAAGTGAAGATGAATTGAGACGTAATATCCACACCAAGCCGGCGTTATCCGGTGAGGCGCAATGTTGCGGGGGCTTTATCCCTGGTGGCATTGGTTGCTGGAAAGAGAAAACCCCCGCACGTTGAGAGGTAAAACCTGACAACAGAACGGGGGCTAATCTTGAACCATCAACAATTCAAGAATAGCTGCAAAATGTTGTCATTACAACAAGGCGGCTATATGACGCTCGCGCAGTTTGCCATGATTTTCTGGCACGACCTGGCGGCACCGATCCTGGCGGGGATTATTACCGCAGTGATTGTCAGCTGGTGGCGTAACCGGAAGTAAGGTGAAAACGGGCGTCAGGCTGCCGTGATGGCAATATGCGCCCGAAACCAGCCGCAGGGGTAACAGCCTGCGGCCTTTTTTGTCTTTATCTCTTCTGCAAGTAAATATTGGCAACCCGAGCTGGAAGCATCATCCAGAGCACTCATGAAACGACTGTAACAACTGTTGAAAAACCGGAATGCACTCTTCATTGCAAACATTTCAGGGATGAAGTGAAGATGAATTGAGACGTAGTATCCACACCAAGCCGGAGTTATCCGGTGAGGCGCAATGTTGCGGGGGCTCTATCCCTGGTGGCATTGGTTGCTGGAAAGAGAAAACCCCCGCACGTTGAGAGGTACAACCTGACAACAGAACGGGGGCTAATCTTGAAACCAGACACTTCAAGAATAGCCGCAAAATGTTGTCATTACAACAAGGCGGCTATATGACGCTCGCGCAGTTTGCCATGACTTTCTGGCACGACCTGGCAGCACCGATCCTGGCGGGAATTATTACCGCAGCGATTGTCAGCTGGTGGCGTAACCGGAAGTAAGGTGAAAACGGGCGTCAGGCTGCCGTGATGGCAATATGCGCCCGAAACCGGCCGCAGGGGTAACAGCCTGCGGCCTTTTTTGTATCCGGCCCCATGAAAAAAGCCTTAACGCAGAATGGACTGACCCATAACGCTAAGGCTTTTGTTTTCAAACAAAAAAAGATTACTTGCTGGTATCCAGTTCTTCGAAACCTTTCACCAGATCATCAATCGCTTTCATCTGCTTGAGGAACGGTTCCAGTTTAGCCAGCGGCAGCGCGGATGGACCATCACATTTCGCATGTTCCGGATCCGGATGCGCTTCAATAAACAGCCCAGCCAGACCTACCGCCATACCGGCCCGTGCCAGCTCAGCCACCTGAGCACGACGACCACCAGAAGCTGCACCAAACGGATCGCGGCATTGCAGTGCGTGGGTAACGTCGAAAATCACCGGCGAGTTACCAGAGACTTTCTTCATTATACTGAAGCCCAGCATATCAACGACCAGATTGTCGTAACCGAAGTTAGCGCCACGGTCACAAAGAATCACTTTATCGTTGCCGCCTTCTTTGAATTTATCAACGATATTACCCATTTGGCCTGGGCTGACGAACTGTGGTTTCTTGACGTTAATTACCGCACCGGTTTTCGCCATTGCCTCCACCAGGTCAGTCTGGCGAGCAAGAAACGCTGGCAACTGAATCACATCCACGACATCAGCAACGGGCTGTGCCTGGCTTGGCTCGTGAACGTCAGTGATAATTTTTACGCCAAATGTCTGTTTCAGTTCCTGGAAGATTTTCATCCCTTCTTCCAGACCTGGTCCACGATAAGAGTGGATAGAGGAGCGGTTGGCTTTGTCAAAAGAGGCTTTGAACACGTAAGGGATACCCAGTTTCTGGGTCACGGTTACGTAGTGCTCGCAAATGCGCATCGCCAGATCGCGAGATTCCAGCACGTTCATACCGCCAAACAGCACGAACGGCAGATAATTTGCTACGTTGATGTCGCCAATGCTAACCACTTTTTGTTTCATAGGATCGCCTTAATCTTGAGTAAAATGTCGATTAATTAATGCAGCACAATATGTTTATGCGCGATGTTATTTATTTGCGCACGGATCATTTCGCTGATCGGGTCTTCCGGACACTGTTCAACGAAATAACTTAAATCGTTCAACGCAACGTGTTCGCAATCCAGTTGCGCATAAATCAACCCGCGATCGCGAATTTCATAGGGATCTTCCGGGTTAAATTGTAATAAAGCTTCGCTGGTGCGTAATGCCAGCTCCATCTGATTTTCTTCCATCAACGAGGCTTTGAGTGTGTCCAGCAATTTGCGGATTACCTCAATGTTATCAGCTTCATCAAGATCTTCATAAAACAGTTCCGCTGACGGGCTGATATTTCCCTTTAACCAAACGTCCAGCATATGTTCGCTTAACGATTCACCGTTAAAAGGATTAATCAGCCAAATTTCGCCATCCGGACATTCAATGCGCAATATCAGCTGCGTCGGGAAAATCACCGGCAGCAGCGGCAAATCAAGACGATTAGCGACCCACAATAAAACGGCGCCTAATGATACCGCACTGCCCTGCCGATTCTTTAACACCTGGTCCAGCCATAATGCATCGGAAAGACGATAAACGCCGCGTGAGGCTTTAAATCCCCAGTCGCCGTAAAACAGCGCGATCAGTTTTTCCAGCTGCTCTTCTAAAGGCAGAAGCTGGCTGATTTCTTCCTTCGCCAGAGTAACGAGACGCTCCAGTTCGTCGTAAACATCTTGCGAGGGAAAATCGCGGCGGATTGCTTCGCAAGCCAAGATCATGCCTTCGCACAATGGCGCTTTATTAAATTCGAAATCAGCTAACGATCTCATGACTTACCCCAGTAACGGTACTTTTGTGGTGGCGAGTTTAATGATGATGTACAGCACCACCAACGCCAGCGGGAAGGCAATAATGCGCGCCTGCTGACTGTGCATACGACGATAATCGAGTGCAATAAAACCCAAAACGATATAAATGATAACTCCAAACAGCTTTTCAGTCAGCCACTGTGCCTGCCCGGAAAATGGCAGGATGTGCGCTTTAGCCATCAACGCAATGCCGCTTAACAATAACACCGTATCGACAACCGGCGGCACAATGCGCGTCCAACGAGCAAATGCCTGTGGATGCTTCTGATAACGTAGCCAGAAACGTAAGGTTAATAGCCCTACAGAAAGCGCAATGCTAATGAGATGAACGCTAAGCAGTGTAGAAAAACTTGTCATTGATAATAGCGGCCGAGCGTTACGCGCTCGTTATCACCATAGTCCCGACAGGTTTCGACGTCATGATATCCCGCGTGGATAAATGCCTGTCGCACCGCTTCGCCCTGCTGCCAGCCATGTTCCAGAAGCAGAAAGCCGCCGGATACCAGCGCGTTACGCGACTGTTCGATGATATGCACGATGTCTGCCATTCCACTGTCTGCCGCAACCAGCGCAGTGAGCGGCTCAAAGCGGACATCGCCTTGTTGAAGATGTGGATCCTGCTCGTCAATATACGGCGGATTGCTGACAATCATCGCAAACTGCTGCCCGGCTAGCGCGCTAAACCAGTCGCTTTGCAGAATATGGATATTTTTGATCGCCAGATGCTGGGCATTACGTTGTGCCAGAGAGACAGCATCTGGCATACGATCTACAGCGGTAATTTCACAGTCCGGGCGCTCGCTAGCCAGCGCCAGCGCAATCGCCCCGGTACCCGTCCCGAGATCGAGAATACGGCAAGGCTGTTCAGGCAACCGCGCCAGTGCCTGCTCCACCAGACACTCCGTATCCGGGCGCGGAATTAAGGTCGCTGGCGAAACAAATAACGGCAGCGACCAGAATTCTCGCACCCCGGTTAAATGAGCAATAGGTTCACCATCGCGACGACGCGTCAGTAGCGCATCAAGTTGCTGACATTGTTCGTCAGTCAGCTGCGTTTCACCAAAGGCGAGAATAAAAGTACGCCCTTTGCCGGTAACATGCTCCAGCAGGATTTCAGCATCACGCCGCGGGCTTTCGCTCGCCTGAAGTTGGCTTATTGCTTCACGTAACCAGTGTTGATATTCCATTATTCCTGCTCGGACAACGCCGCCAGTTGATCGGCCTGATGTTCCTGGATAATCGGTTCAATCAGCATATCCAGCTTACCTTCCATCACTTCATCCAGACGGTAGAGCGTCAGGTTGATGCGGTGATCGGTAACGCGCCCCTGCGGGAAATTGTAAGTACGGTTACGGTCGCTGCGATCGCCACTCCCCAGCAGGTTACGACGGGTAGACGCTTCGGCCTGTTGCCGTTTTGCCATTTCTGCAGCGTGGATGCGAGCACCAAGTACAGAAAGTGCTTTAGCTTTGTTTTTATGTTGTGAACGTTCGTCCTGACATTCAACAACAATCCCGGTCGGCAAGTGGGTAATACGGATTGCCGAATCGGTGGTGTTAACGTGCTGACCACCAGCTCCTGAAGAGCGGAAAGTATCAATGCGCAAATCTGCTGGGTTGATGTCCGGCAGTTCTGCGTCAGGCAGTTCTGGCATTACCGCAACGGTACAAGCAGAAGTATGAATTCGACCCTGCGATTCCGTAGCAGGCACACGCTGCACGCGATGACCGCCAGATTCGAATTTCAAACGACCATATACACCATCACCGCTAATTTTGGCGATGATCTCTTTATAGCCACCATGTTCACCCTCGCTGGCGCTCATGATTTCTACACGCCAGCGGCGGGCTTCGGCGTAACGGCTGTACATACGGAACAGATCGCCAGCGAAGAGCGCCGCTTCGTCGCCGCCGGTTCCGGCACGGACTTCGAGGAAGGCGTTACGTTCGTCATCAGGATCTTTTGGTAGTAACAGAACCTGTAATTGCTGTTCCAGTTGCTCGCTTTTTTCTTTAGCTTCGCGCAGTTCATCCTGCGCCATCTCACGCATTTCAGGATCGTCGAGCATCATCTGTGCGGTTTCGATATCTTCCTGAACCTGTTGCCAGTCGGTAAAACAGCGCGAAACATCACTTAACTGCGCATATTCGCGTGATAATGCGCGAAAACGTTCCTGGTCGGCGATAGTTTGCGCGTCACCTAGCAACGCCTGAACTTCTTCATGGCGTTCA
This sequence comes from Escherichia sp. KS167_9B, assembly GCF_030295215.1. Lineage (NCBI taxonomy): Bacteria > Pseudomonadati > Pseudomonadota > Gammaproteobacteria > Enterobacterales > Enterobacteriaceae > Escherichia > Escherichia sp. KS167_9B. The sequence continues at coordinate 1,532,739 of NZ_AP025754.1, read as the reverse complement.
TGCAGGGCTTCCAGTTTGGCAACGATAGAAGGCTTCATAGGCGTAAATGCACCCTGTAAAAAAGAAAATGATGTACTGCTACTCCAGCCCGAGGCTGTCGCGCAGAATATTCAGGCGTTCGTTATCCCCGTCACGGGCGGCCTGTTGAAGTGATTTCGTTGGCGCATGGATCAAGCGGTTAGTCAGTTTCCATGCCAGATCCTGCATAATGGCTTGCGCGTCGCCGCCCTGCTCAAGGGCCGCTAACGCTTTGGCGGTTAACTCATCGCGAACTTGCTCTGCCTGGCTGCGATACTCGCGAATGGTTTCGCTGGCGCTTTGTGCACGCAGCCACGCCATAAATTCGCTGGTTTCCTGGGCGACAATAGTTTCCGCCTCAACTGCTGCGGCTTTACGCTGCGCCAGGTTGTGCGAAATAATGCTTTGTAGATCGTCAACACTATAAAGGTAAGCATTCGCCAGTTTGCCAACTTCCGGCTCAACATCGCGCGGAACGGCAATATCTACCAACAGCATCGGTTGGTTGCGACGGCTTTTTAATGCGCGCTCCACCATGCCTTTACCGATAATCGGCAACGGACTGGCGGTAGAACTAATAATGATATCGGCTTCGCGCAGACGTTCGTCAATATCGCTCAAGGCAATCACTTCTGCGCCGACTTCATCTGCCAGAATTTGGGCGCGTTCGCGAGTACGGTTGGCGATAATCATCTTCTGTACTTTGTGTTCACGTAGATGACGCGCCACCAGCTCGATAGTCTCACCCGCGCCAACTAGCAGTACCGTCACCGTAGAGAGCGATTCAAAGATCTGACGCGCCAGCGTACAAGCCGCAAAAGCGACAGACACAGCGCTGGCACCGATATCGGTTTCAGTACGAACGCGTTTTGCGACAGAGAAAGATTTCTGGAACATGCGCTCCAGTTCGCTGGCCTTCATATGGCCTTTTTGCGAATCGGCAAACGCCTTTTTAACCTGACCGAGGATCTGCGGTTCCCCCAGAACCAGTGAATCCAGGCCGCTGGCAACACGCATTAAATGGCTAACTGCATCGTTATCCTGATGCCAGTAGAGGCTTTTACGCAGATCGTCTTCATTGAGATTATGGTAATCGCAAAGCCAGCGGATTAACGCCTCTTGCAGGTTATCCTGCTCTTCAACGCTAAGATAAAGTTCTGTGCGGTTACACGTCGACAGTACCACGCCGCCCTGCACCATCGGCTGCGCAAGCAGGCTGTCAAGCGCCTGATCGAGCTTATCCGGCGAAAACGATACACGTTCTCGCAGCGATACAGGAGCCGTTTTATGGTTGATACCGAGTGCTAAAAGGGTCATGTCTGCGGGAAATAATACCAACGTTGATAGGGTTAGTCTGCTCGCATCATACAGGATGCGCGAGATCAATAAAAGAGAGTGCCCCCTTTTGGAGTAATTGCCGAAAGCCGTTAGATTCTGGCAATTAAGACAACTTGAACATAGACGATAGCGGACGGTAACGCTAGCATTAAGGGTTATAACTGCAACGTATCTCAAGGACTTGTCATCATTATGCCCCTGCCCGATTTTCGTCTTATCCGTCTGCTACCACTGGCTGCTCTCGTGCTTACTGCCTGTTCCGTTACCACGCCGAAAGGTCCTGGCAAAAGCCCGGATTCGCCACAATGGCGTCAGCATCAGCAAGACGTGCGTAATCTTAATCAGTATCAGACTCGCGGTGCATTCGCTTATATTTCTGATCAACAAAAAGTCTACGCCCGCTTTTTCTGGCAACAAACCGGCCAGGATCGCTATCGTCTGCTACTGACTAACCCATTGGGCAGCACCGAACTGGAGCTGAATGCTCAGCCGGGTAACGTGCAGTTAGTCGACAATAAAGGGCAGCGTTACACCGCCGATGACGCCGAAGAGATGATTGGCAAATTGACCGGAATGCCGATTCCGCTCAACAGTTTGCGTCAGTGGATTTTAGGTTTACCGGGTGATGCAACCGACTACAAACTGGACGATCAATATCGCCTCAGCGAAATCACCTACAGCCAAAACGGCAAAAACTGGAAAGTTGTTTACGGTGGTTATGGCACCAAAACGCAACCTGCGATGCCAGCCAATATGGAACTCACCGATGGTGGTCAGCGCATCAAGTTAAAAATGGATAACTGGATAGTGAAATAATGCGGACACAGTGGCCCTCTCCGGCAAAACTTAATCTGTTTTTATACATTACCGGTCAGCGTTCGGACGGTTACCACACGCTGCAAACGCTGTTTCAGTTCCTGGATTACGGCGACACCATCAGCATTGAGCTTCGTGACGATGGGGATATTCGTCTGTTAACCCCCGTTGAAGGCGTGGAACATGAAGATAACCTGATCGTTCGCGCAGCACGGTTGCTGATGAAAACAGCAGCCGCCAGCGGGCGTCTTCCTACGGGAAGCGGTGCAGAAATCAGTATTGACAAGCGTTTGCCGATGGGCGGCGGTCTGGGTGGTGGTTCATCCAATGCCGCGACGGTGCTGGTGGCATTAAACCATCTCTGGCAATGCGGGCTAAGCATTGATGAACTGGCGGAAATGGGGCTGACGCTGGGCGCAGATGTTCCTGTCTTTGTTCGGGGGCATGCCGCGTTTGCCGAAGGCGTTGGTGAAATACTAACGCCGGTGGATCCGCCAGAGAAGTGGTACTTGGTGGCGCACCCTGGTGTAAGTATTCCGACACCGGTGATTTTTAAAGATCCTGAACTCCCGCGCAATACGCCAAAAAGGTCAATAGAAACGTTGCTAAAATGTGAATTCAGCAATGATTGCGAGGTTATCGCAAGAAAACGTTTTCGCGAGGTTGATGCGGTGCTTTCCTGGCTGTTAGAATACGCCCCGTCGCGCCTGACTGGGACAGGGGCCTGTGTCTTTGCTGAATTTGATACAGAGTCTGAAGCCCGCCAGGTGCTAGAGCAAGCCCCGGAATGGCTCAATGGCTTTGTGGCGAAAGGCGTTAATCTTTCCCCATTGCACAGAGCCATGCTTTAAGCCGGGCAAGCTGAGTTTCGGTGACAACGTCACCTTGTTCCAGACGTTGCATCGCGCTCTTTAATACACCGCCTGGAAAGAATCATGCCTGGCCCGCACAGTTTTCGGCAGATTCTTTCCACCAATGGACGCATGCCTGAGGTTCTTCTCGTGCCTGATATGAAGCTTTTTGCTGGTAACGCCACCCCGGAACTAGCACAACGTATTGCCAACCGCCTGTACACTTCACTCGGCGACGCCGCTGTAGGTCGCTTTAGCGACGGCGAAGTCAGTGTACAAATCAACGAAAATGTACGCGGTGGTGATATTTTCATCATCCAGTCCACTTGTGCCCCTACTAACGACAACCTGATGGAATTAGTCGTTATGGTTGATGCCCTGCGTCGTGCTTCCGCAGGTCGTATCACCGCTGTTATCCCCTACTTTGGCTATGCGCGCCAGGACCGTCGCGTCCGTTCCGCTCGTGTACCAATCACTGCGAAAGTGGTTGCAGACTTCCTCTCCAGCGTCGGTGTTGACCGTGTGCTGACAGTGGATCTGCACGCTGAACAGATTCAGGGTTTCTTCGACGTTCCGGTTGATAACGTATTTGGTAGCCCGATCCTGCTGGAAGACATGCTGCAGCTGAATCTGGATAACCCAATTGTGGTTTCTCCGGACATCGGCGGCGTTGTGCGTGCCCGCGCTATCGCTAAGCTGCTGAACGATACCGATATGGCAATCATCGACAAACGTCGTCCGCGTGCGAACGTTTCCCAGGTGATGCATATCATCGGTGACGTTGCAGGTCGTGACTGCGTACTGGTCGATGATATGATCGACACTGGCGGTACGCTGTGTAAAGCTGCTGAAGCTCTGAAAGAACGTGGTGCTAAACGTGTATTTGCGTACGCGACTCACCCGATCTTCTCTGGCAACGCGGCGAACAACCTGCGTAACTCTGTAATTGATGAAGTCGTTGTCTGCGATACCATTCCGCTGAGCGATGAAATCAAATCACTGCCGAACGTGCGTACTCTGACCCTGTCAGGTATGCTGGCCGAAGCGATTCGTCGTATCAGCAACGAAGAATCGATCTCTGCCATGTTCGAACACTAATCGAACCCGGCTCAAAGACCCGCTGCGGCGGGTTTTTTTGTCTGTAATATCCATTTGTATGACCTATGCCTCCTTCACCTGCCATTTAGTTGACAGATGATGCGCTCACGGATGAAACATTATTGTGAACAAAATATTTTCCTCACATGTGATGCCTTTCCGCGCTCTGATCGACGCTTGCTGGAAAGAAAAATATACTGCCGCACGGTTTACCCGTGACCTGATTGCCGGGATAACCGTCGGGATTATTGCTATCCCGCTGGCGATGGCGTTGGCTATTGGTAGTGGTGTGGCACCCCAGTACGGTTTATATACCGCAGCTGTTGCGGGGATTGTCATTGCTCTGACGGGTGGGTCACGCTTTAGCGTTTCCGGTCCGACTGCGGCATTTGTGGTAATTCTCTATCCCGTTTCGCAACAGTTTGGACTGGCAGGACTGCTGGTCGCGACACTCATGTCAGGTGTCTTTTTGATCCTGATGGGGCTGGCACGTTTTGGACGCTTGATTGAATATATTCCGGTTTCCGTGACCTTAGGTTTCACCTCGGGTATCGGGATCACCATCGGTACCATGCAGATTAAAGATTTTCTCGGTCTGCAAATGGCCCATGTCCCGGAGCATTATCTACAAAAAGTCGGCGCATTATTTATGGCGTTGCCGACCATTAATGTGGGTGATGCTGCCATTGGCATTGTGACGCTTGGCATTCTGGTTTTCTGGCCGCGTCTGGGCATTCGTTTGCCTGGTCACCTTCCGGCCTTGCTGGCTGGTTGCGCGGTGATGGGAATTGTTAACCTGCTCGGCGGACATGTTGCTACCATCGGTTCGCAATTCCACTACGTCCTGGCCGATGGTACTCAGGGTAACGGTATTCCGCAACTGCTGCCACAGCTGGTACTGCCGTGGGACCTGCCTAATTCAGAATTCACGCTAACCTGGGATTCTATTCGCACACTGCTGCCTGCGGCATTCTCAATGGCAATGCTCGGCGCAATCGAATCTCTGCTCTGTGCCGTGGTACTGGATGGTATGACCGGAACGAAACACAAAGCGAACAGTGAACTGGTTGGACAGGGGCTGGGGAATATTATCGCTCCGTTCTTTGGTGGTATTACCGCTACAGCTGCCATCGCGCGTTCTGCCGCTAACGTCCGTGCCGGGGCTACTTCCCCTATCTCGGCGGTGATCCACTCTATTCTGGTTATTCTTGCCCTGCTGGTACTGGCACCGCTGCTCTCCTGGCTGCCGCTTTCCGCCATGGCGGCCCTGCTGTTGATGGTGGCGTGGAACATGAGTGAAGCGCACAAAGTGGTCGACTTGCTGCGTCATGCGCCGAAAGATGACATCATCGTCATGCTACTGTGTATGTCATTGACCGTGCTGTTTGATATGGTTATTGCCATCAGCGTGGGGATCGTGCTGGCATCGCTACTGTTTATGCGTCGTATCGCACGTATGACTCGCCTGGCACCGGTAGTCGTAGACGTTCCAGACGATGTTCTGGTTCTGCGCGTTATTGGCCCGCTGTTCTTTGCTGCCGCTGAAGGCTTGTTCACGGACCTGGAGTCACGTCTTGAAGGCAAACGGATTGTGATTCTGAAGTGGGATGCCGTTCCGGTGCTTGATGCTGGTGGCCTTGATGCGTTCCAGCGTTTTGTGAAGCGTCTGCCCGAAGGATGTGAACTGCGCGTGTGTAACGTGGAATTCCAGCCGCTGCGCACTATGGCTCGCGCAGGGATTCAACCGATCCCGGGACGCCTGGCGTTCTTCCCGAATCGTCGCGCGGCGATGGCGGATTTATAAGTACGAAATTGACCAGTCAGCGCAAACTGACTGGTCAGCAAACTGCATTATTTGTTAGCTATGACGGCGATTATCGCTACGGCGGCAACGTTTGTCATAGTGGCGAACCCACCAGTAACGGTCGCACACCTGTTCATGCCCGCCAACACGGGCACCCGCCAGCCAGAGAATGGCACCGACGAAAATACTTAGCACTGCACCATGTGCGAAATACTGGGGCATATTAAACTGTGGTAACTGGTTGAGGATTGAATACCCCACACCAACTACCATCACCACCAGACCCAACCCCATGAGCACGTTACCGAGTAACGAAGCATTTTTGCGTTTCATATGTCACCTCCGGAACTTTCTGGGTTGTAACAGGGAATACCCCTCTTCCTTATGTGTAAAGTATAGACAACACCCTGTGGGTTATGTGCGGGCGTGATCACAATTACAACCCTTATTTCAACAAAACTTTACAAATAAACGCCTGAACACCTTGATTTTCTAATAGTCCACTTAGGCAATTATTGCGTTATCTGCATTTGATACGCAGTTTTTTGTCAAGCGGGGCCGCAACCAGTAAACTACGCGCCAGTTATGTACACACTCAGGACAAAAAAACGTGACGATTAAATTGATTGTCGGCCTGGCGAACCCCGGCGCTGAATACGCCGCAACGCGACATAATGCTGGTGCCTGGTTCGTTGACTTACTGGCAGAGCGATTGCGCGCTCCGCTGCGCGAAGAGGCTAAATTCTTTGGTTATACTTCGCGAGTCACCCTTGGAGGCGAAGATGTCCGCCTGTTAGTCCCGACTACATTTATGAATCTCAGCGGCAAAGCCGTTGCGGCGATGGCCAGTTTTTTCCGCATTAATCCGGACGAGATTCTGGTGGCCCACGACGAACTGGATCTGCCTCCTGGCGTCGCCAAATTTAAGTTGGGCGGTGGCCATGGTGGTCACAATGGACTGAAAGACATCATCAGTAAATTGGGTAATAACCCTAACTTTCACCGTTTACGCATCGGAATCGGTCATCCGGGCGATAAAAATAAAGTTGTCGGTTTTGTGTTAGGCAAACCGCCTGTTAGTGAACAGAAGTTAATTGATGAAGCCATCGACGAAGCGGCACGTTGTACTGAAATGTGGTTTACAGAGGGCTTGACCAAAGCAACGAACCGATTGCACGCCTTTAAAGCGCAATAAGTCGTTGTCTGCGGCATTTTTGCCGAGTGCCGTGTATAATAGGCAAAGTTATTTCCATTTCTGCAATCTGTTAGCAATAACAGGTTGATTATTAAGATATTAAGGTGATTTAAATCATGGGATTCAAATGCGGTATCGTCGGTTTGCCCAACGTCGGGAAATCTACCCTGTTCAACGCGCTGACCAAAGCCGGTATTGAAGCGGCCAACTTTCCATTCTGCACCATCGAGCCGAACACAGGCGTCGTACCAATGCCTGACCCTCGCCTGGATCAACTGGCTGAAATCGTAAAACCGCAGCGTACGCTTCCCACGACCATGGAATTTGTCGATATCGCCGGTCTGGTAAAAGGCGCATCGAAAGGCGAAGGTCTGGGTAACCAGTTCCTGACCAACATCCGTGAAACCGAAGCGATCGGTCACGTTGTTCGCTGCTTTGAAAACGACAACATCATTCACGTTTCCGGCAAAGTTAACCCGGCGGATGATATTGAAGTTATCAACACAGAACTGGCGCTGGCAGACCTCGACACCTGCGAACGTGCGATTCATCGCGTACAGAAGAAAGCCAAAGGCGGCGATAAAGACGCGAAAGCCGAGCTGGCGGTACTGGAAAAATGCCTGCCACAGCTGGAAAACGCAGGTATGCTGCGCGCGCTGGATTTAAGCGCTGAAGAGAAAGCGGCTATTCGTTACCTGAGCTTCCTGACGCTGAAACCAACAATGTACATCGCCAACGTCAACGAAGACGGTTTTGAAAACAACCCGTATCTTGACCAGGTGCGTGAAATCGCGGCGAAAGAAGGTTCTGTTGTGGTTCCGGTTTGTGCTGCTGTTGAAGCAGACATTGCCGAACTGGACGACGAAGAACGTGACGAGTTTATGCAGGAGCTTGGGCTGGAAGAGCCGGGCCTGAACCGCGTGATCCGTGCCGGTTATAAGCTGCTGAACCTGCAAACTTACTTCACTGCTGGGGTGAAAGAAGTGCGTGCATGGACCATTCCGGTTGGTGCAACCGCGCCGCAGGCCGCTGGCAAAATCCATACTGATTTTGAAAAAGGCTTTATCCGCGCACAAACTATTTCGTTCGAAGATTTCATCACTTACAAAGGTGAACAAGGCGCGAAAGAAGCAGGCAAAATGCGTGCAGAAGGTAAAGATTACATCGTTAAAGATGGCGATGTAATGAACTTCCTGTTCAACGTCTAATTAATTTGTTGTCTCATGAGGTTTCGCTAAATCTCATGAAGAGCGCAAAAGTATATAAAATCCACGCAATTGCGTGGATTTTTCATTTCACCGAGTCCTAACCATTCTTATAACATCCTACACTTTTGTGCTTATTGCCTATAGTGAACCACGAGAATAATTAAAGACATAAGTGTTCAGATGAGGGATATCTCATTAGCAATGAGATCACGTAAGTTTGTGTTCCACTGCACATCAGACACCTTTTACAGCTGATCAATATTGATCACGCTCCAATATGCTGGCGAGAAAAGGACTTGCCTGAAGGGCAATATCCAGCAGATAAAGCCCCCGAATAACGTGATTACGTGCGATCCTGGCAAGATGAAAATGATAACCAGTATCACGATAATAACGATATGCCAGAAAATCCATTGATCAAAAATGAATATCGATGTTTTTTGCTTTTTCTTATTAGTAATGCAAAAATGGCTCATATTGTTTTTGTTATGCAGATACATCAAGCGAAAACCCCATAACTAATTAGGATTATTACCAAAAATATTCACCAAATTATTTAACCGCTGTTTGTTGTAATGTTTTTGTCATATTCATAGTAACGAATTGGAATAAGTAACGACAACTTAGGGAATAACTCGATCTAAACTCACCTTTGTAAGGGGGATGTTAAATATATATTAATTCCTGTGTTCCTGATTTTGCCCGGTAATAGAGAATTATTCTCAGAGCAGCTCATCATGATTGCACCATACAAATATCATGATGATAAGAGGATATTATTCATTGACTTAAACAAAGTGACAAAATCCATAGACCCATAGCTTGGGTACTATATAGGAGTGGTATGGGCATCAAACAACATAATGGGAATACCAAAGCCGATCGTCTCGCTGAATTAAAAATCCGTTCGCCCTCCATTCAACTGATAAAATATGGCGCTATTGGTTTGAATGCAATTATCTTTTCCCCCCTGCTGATAGCTGCTGATTTAGGAAGTCAAAATGGCACCAATATTACTATTAATGATGGTGACAGAATTACAGGAGATACCGCCGATCCATCAGGAAACCTCTATGGTGTAATGACCCCAGCAGGAAACACGCCTGGCAATATCAACCTGGGTGATGATGTCACCGTCAATGTCAACGACGCCTCTGGATATGCAAAGGGAATCATTATTCAGGGCAAGAACAGCTCTCTGACAGCTAACCGACTTACAGTAGATGTTGTTGGTCAAACCTCTGCCATCGGCATTAATTTAATTGGTGACTATACACATGCTGACTTAGGCACAGGCAGCACCATTAAGAGTAACGATGACGGCATCATTATTGGGCATAGCTCAACACTAACAGCCTCTCAATTCACCATTGAAAACTCGAACGGTATAGGCCTAACCATCAATGACTATGGCACCAGTGTCGATCTTGGAAGCGGTAGTAAAATCAAGACCGATGGAAGTACAGGTGTTTATATCGGTGGTCTCAACGGCAATAACGCCAACGGTGCTGCGCGTTTTACGGCGACAGACCTGACAATCGATGTTCAGGGCTACAGCGCCATGGGAATAAACGTACAGAAAAACTCTGTTGTCGATCTCGGAACAAACAGTACCATTAAAACCAATGGCGATAATGCACACGGCCTCTGGAGCTTTGGCCAGGTGAGCGCGAATGCACTCACTGTTGATGTAACTGGAGCCGCTGCCAATGGCGTCGAAGTTCGTGGTGGTACAACCACTATCGGTGCTGATAGCCATATTTCTTCCGCGCAGGGCGGTGGCCTCGTAACCAGTGGTTCAGACGCGACAATCAATTTTTCTGGCACGGCAGCGCAACGAAACAGCATCTTTTCCAGCGGTTCTTATGGTGCCTCAGCCCAGACGGCAACGGCTGTTATCAACATGCAAAATACCGATATTACGGTTGATCGTAATGGCAGTCTGGCGCTGGGTTTGTGGGCGCTCAGCGGCGGTAGAATAACCGGAGACAGTTTGGCTATCACCGGCGCGGCAGGAGCCAGGGGGATTTATGCCATGACCAACAGCCAGATCGATCTCACGAGCGATCTGGTCATTGATATGAGTACACACGACCAGATGGCCATCGCAACGCAACATGACGATGGTTATGCCGCCAGCCGCATCAACGCTTCGGGTCGTATGCTTATCAACGGTAGCGTTCTTTCTAAAGGTGGGCTAATCAATCTGGATATGCACCCTGGGTCGGTTTGGACAGGTTCTTCCCTCAGCGATAATGTCAATGGCGGGAAACTAGACGTTGCAATGAATAACAGCGTCTGGAACGTAACAAGTAATTCTAATCTCGACACGCTGGCGCTGAGCCATTCAACTGTCGATTTTGCCAGCCACGCGTCAACTGCCGGCACATTTACCACATTAAACGTAGAGAACCTTAGCGGTAACAGTACCTTTATTATGCGTGCTGATGTTGTTGGCGAGGGTAATGGCGTTAATAATAAAGGGGATTTATTGAATATCAGCGGGAGTAGTGCTGGTAATCACGTATTGGCTATCCGTAACCAGGGCAGCGAGGCCACAACGGGAAATGAAGTTCTGACAGTGGTAAAAACCACTGACGGCGCGGCCTCGTTCAGCGCGTCTTCTCAGGTTGAGTTGGGGGGATATCTGTATGATGTGCGTAAAAATGGCACTAACTGGGAGCTTTATGCTTCCGGGACAATTCCGGAGCCGACTCCTAATCCAGAGCCCACACCAGCTCCCGCTCAGCCCCCCATAGTCAACCCCGATCCTACGCCTGCCCCCGCTCCCACGCCTAAACCCACCACGACCGCAGATGCTGGCGGCAATTATCTCAATGTCGGTTACTTATTGAACTATGTTGAAAACCGTACGCTGATGCAACGGATGGGTGACCTGCGAAATCAGGGTAAAGACGGTAATATCTGGTTGCGCAGTTATGGGGGAAGCCTGGACTCCTTTGCCAGTGGCAAACTGAGCGGCTTTGACATGGGTTACAGCGGTATCCAGTTTGGTGGGGATAAACGTCTCTCTGATGAAATGCCGTTGTATGTCGGTCTGTATATTGGCTCAACACATGCATCGCCGGACTATAGCGGAGGCGACGGTACCGCACGTTCAGACTACATGGGAATGTACGCCAGTTACATGGCACACAACGGTTTTTACAGCGATCTCGTTGTAAAAGCATCGCACCAGAAAAATAGTTTCCACGTACTGGACAGTCAGAACAACGGCGTTAACGCCAACGGCACTGCGAATGGATTGAGCATCTCCCTGGAAGCCGGGCAGAGGTTCAACCTGACCCCTACTGGTTATGGGTTCTATATAGAGCCGCAAACCCAGCTCACATACAGCCACCAGAATGAGATGGCTATGAAGGCGAGTAATGGTCTCAATATACATCTGAATCACTACGAATCGCTGCTGGGGCGTGCCAGCATGATACTGGGATATGACATCACCGCAGGCAACAGCCAGCTGAATGTCTATGTGAAGACTGGCGCTATCCGCGAGTTTTCAGGGGATACCGAATATCTGTTGAACAACTCCCGGGAGAAGTACAGTTTCAAAGGTAATGGCTGGAATAACGGCGTGGGAGTCAGTGCACAGTATAACAAACAGCACACATTCTATCTCGAAGCGGATTACACGCAGGGTAACCTCTTTGATCAGAAGCAAGTCAACGGAGGATATCGCTTCAGCTTTTAAGTGCGGGATAGACAAGCCCTTAAACGATGCTGAAAATTTTTAGCGTGCGCCGGAATGAAATACAGATCACTCTGATGTATCAGAAATCGTCTCTGTCTTTCATACCCGGCGCTTAAACTGCCCTGCATCAATGCCATGTTGCTTCATTTTCCGCCACAGCGTAGTGCGGCCGATTCCAAGTAAAGCCGACATTTCCTGAATGCGACCGCCTGTGACCTGGGCTGCGTTAATAATTGCCTCTTTTTCAACTTCCGCAAATGACAGACTGGTGGAAAGGCGAGTGGCGCTGACATCATCTGTCGCCTGCTCGGTAAACAGATGTTCAGGCAAATCACTGACGCGAATGCGCCCGTTATCACTACTCAGAGCAAGATTCTCGATGACGCTGTAAAGTTCAAAATCATTGCCTGGCCATGCACAAGAAACCAGGCGAGCGAGGGCATCGTCATCAATTTTCAGACGCGTAGAGAAGCGTTTTTCAAGACTGCGTAATTTGTTATTCACCAGCGCCGGAATGCTGCCACGCCGCATACGCAGAGGCGGGATGGTAATTTCAAATGCATGCAGCGCGTAATACAGCTGGCGACTAAAGCGATTTTGTTCCACCAGCATTGCCAGGTCCGCGGTCGTTGTGGCAATCACTTTGACATCAATTGGTATTAAACGCCGCGCATCCAGTCGCGTGATAACACCCTGCTTGATAACCTGAAGCAAAGCAGACTGTAACTCCACCGCCAGATATTCAATCTTTTCAAGAAACAGCGTGCCGCCGTGCGCCAGTTCAAGTCGACTCAGACGACCATTTTCATTGTCCGTGCGATCGCCGCCAATAAATTCTTCCGCCAGCGCCGCATCACCATATAACTCACAATTGACGGCGATATAAGGCCCCGCTGCACGCTCACTTTCATTATGAATTGCCTGACTTAGCAGTGCCTTGCCCACGCCCTCTTCTCCACAAAGCAGGACAGGAAAGCTACTGCGCGCCGCCTGGCGACCAAAATGAATCAAGCGGCGGGTTTGCGGATCGTCCTGTGGCATATGAGCGAAAGTATGGCTGACTCTTCCTAATTGACTGGTCATTAACTGCCGCATCTGTTCCACAGGATGGAGCAACAAAATAAAGCTGGTTCCCTGCGTTTCTATTATCGGTTTAAGGGTTATCACCGCATCAATAAACTGGTGCTGACTTTCAAAGGTTGCTTCTACGTGTTTGAGCGGATGTGCCTGTTTTATTGCTTGTTGCAATACGGCGGGTAACGTTAAGAGTTCAGTGATCGCCCTTCCCTGACTTGCCGTCGCGTCAAGGCGCAAGACCCGCGCCGCCTGGGCATTGATAAATTGCAAATTACCCTGCTCGTCCCAGCTAATCACGCCATCATCCATACTTTCTAACAGGGCATTAAGTTGATTTAAATGACGGTTAGTTTCAGCGAGCAAACTGTCCGTCAGCAGTAAATTTCCGACCTCGCGTGCGATTGCCAACGTCAACGGCAAATCAGCTGCGGTGGTTTGCTCAACCGGACACGCCAGCGCTATTGTTCCCGTCAATCGGCCCTTGCTGTCAAACAACGGCGTTGCACAAAAGGCCCAGTTCCAGAGTGCCTGTTTGAAATGTTGATCGGCCATCGTTTTCACGGCCTGACCAGAGATAGCCGCTAACGATAGCGCACAAGTACCAATAATTCCCTCGGCGCAATACGTGCCGTCATTGAATCCCAGTGCACTTAGCTGCTGCAAGGTTTGCGGATCGCCATTACGGCTGAGAATGCAGGCGGTTTCATCGAGGATAAGCAGCGCACACGCTCGCGGTGCCATGTATTCCCAGGCATCTTCCAGCGCAGCCTGCCCGAGCGTCAGCATCGCTTTCTTACGCCGATAGATAGAAGCAAATGTCACACCCTGGGCCTGGTGCGGTACGCTCCATGTCTCCCGTTTCATCAGTTTATTGCATCGCTCCCAGGAGGCTGCAATTAAGGGAGATATGCCCCGTTCATCGTTGTTAAAAGCGCCACTCATATCCCGCATCCTTTGTGACAAAAGGTGTTCCGGCTCGCAATTTTTAGTATTAAAACGCGTAACAGTTTCAATATGGAACATTCATTAAAACATATGTTTCACCATGAAACATAATTTGGGCTAATTTTCTTTTCCCTTACCTGATGCACAATGGATTTATCGGCAGTCAGTGGTCGCCGTGTCGTTGAACATCATCCATGCCCTACCGTAATTGCTGGAGCAAGATAATGAAAAAATTGATCAATGATGTGCAAGACGTTCTGGACGAACAACTGGCGGGTCTGGCGAAAGCGCATTCATCGCTGAAACTGCATCAGGATCCGGTGTATGTCACCCGAGCTGATGCCCCCGTTGCAGGAAAAGTCGCCCTGCTGTCGGGCGGCGGCAGCGGACACGAACCGATGCACTGCGGTTATATCGGTCAAGGGATGCTTTCGGGAGCCTGTCCGGGCGAAATATTCACCTCACCGACGCCCGATAAAATTTTTGAATGCGCCATGCAAATTGATGGCGGCGAAGGTGTACTGCTGATTATCAAAAATTACACCGGCGATATTCTTAACTTCGAAACAGCAACAGAATTACTGCACGATAGCGGCGTAAAAGTGACCACCGTGGTCATTGATGACGACGTTGCAGTAAAAGACAGTCTTTATACCGCCGGGCGGCGCGGCGTTGCCAACACCGTATTAATCGAAAAACTCGTAGGCGCAGCGGCAGAGCGTGGCGACTCGCTGGAGGCTTGTGCACAACTGGGGCGTAAGTTGAACAATCAGGGCCATTCTATTGGTATCGCTCTCGGTGCCTGTACCGTTCCTGCCGCGGGCAAACCTTCTTTTACCCTGGCGGATAATGAGATGGAGTTTGGCGTCGGCATTCATGGTGAGCCGGGTATTGACCGCCGCCCCTTCTCCTCCCTTGACCAAACAGTTGATCAAATGTTCGACACCCTGCTGGAAAATGGCTCATACCACCGCACGCTCCGCTTCTGGGATTATCGACAAGGTAGCTGGCAGGAAGAGACGCAAACTAAACAACCGCTTCAGCCTGGCGATCGGGTGATTGCGCTGGTTAACAATCTTGGCGCAACTCCGCTTTCTGAGCTGTACGGCGTCTATAACCGCCTGGCCACGCGTTGCCAGCAAGCGGGCTTGACTATCGAGCGCAATTTAATCGGCGCGTATTGTACCTCACTGGACATGACCGGTTTCTCTATCACCTTACTGAAAGTTGATGACGAAACGCTGGCACTCTGGGACGCCCCGGTCCACACCCCGGCCCTTAACTGGGGTAAATAAGGAGATAGCAATGTCACTGAGCAGAACTCAAATTGTTAACTGGCTCACTCGTTGTGGCGATATTTTCAGTACCGAGAGCGAGTATCTTACCGGACTGGATCGCGAAATTGGCGACGCTGACCACGGGCTAAATATGAACCGTGGCTTTAGCAAGGTGGTAGAAAAACTCCCTGCTATCGCAGATAAAGATATCGGTTTCATTCTCAAGAATACCGGCATGACGCTGCTTTCCAGCGTCGGTGGTGCCAGTGGTCCGCTGTTCGGTACTTTCTTTATCCGCGCCGCACAGGCGACACAGGCACGGCAAAGCCTGACGCTGGAAGAACTGTATCAGATGTTCCGCGATGGTGTAGACGGCGTAATCAGTCGCGGGAAAGCCGAACCTGGCGATAAAACTATGTGTGATGTCTGGGTGCCGGTGGTGGAATCGTTACGTCAGTCCAGCGAGCAAAATCTCTCTGTTCCGGTGGCGCTCGAAGCCGCCAGTAGCGTCGCTGAATCCGCTGCACAAAGTACGATTACGATGCAAGCCCGCAAAGGCCGCGCCAGTTATCTCGGTGAACGCAGTATTGGTCACCAGGATCCCGGCGCGACCTCCGTGATGTTTATGATGCAAATGCTGGCGTTAGCCGCAAAAGAGTAAGGAAATGGTGATGGTAAACCTGGTCATAGTTTCACATAGCGCCCGACTGGGAGAAGGTGTCGGTGAATTAGCCCGTCAGATGTTAATGAGTGATAGCTGTAAAATCGCCATTGCCGCGGGAATTGACGATCCCCAAAATCCCATTGGTACCGATGCCGTCAAAGTGATGGAGGCCATCGAGTCCGTTGCCGATGCCGACCATGTGTTGGTCATGATGGATATGGGGAGTGCGTTATTGAGTGCAGAAACCGCACTGGAATTGCTTGCGCCAGAGATCGCCGCGAGAGTACGTTTGTGTGCTGCGCCGTTGGTCGAAGGAACGCTGGCAGCAGCGGTCAGTGCAGCTTCGGGGGCGGATATTGACAAAGTCATCCATGACGCCATGCATGCGCTGGAAGCCAAACGTGAACAACTGGGTTTATCGTCATCCGCCACTGAAATCTCCGACATATGCCCCTCGCACGATGAAGAAGCCCGTTCTCTGTCGGTGGTCATAAAAAACCGTAACGGACTCCACGTACGTCCGGCCTCCCGGCTGGTTTATACCTTATCGACATTTAATGCCGATATGTTGCTGGAGAAAAACGGTAAATGCGTCACGCCGGAGAGTATTAACCAGATCGCGCTACTACAAGTCCGCTATAACGATACGCTGCGCCTGATTGCGAAAGGGCCAGAAGCTGAAGAGGCGCTGGTTGCTTTCCGTCAGCTGGCTGAAGATAACTTTGGTGAGACGGAAGAGATAGCACCGCCAACTCTGCGTCCAGCTCCGCCTGTCACAGGCAAAGCCTTTTATTATCAACCGGTTTTATGCACAGTACAGGCGAAATCATCACTGAGCGTGGAAGAAGAACAGGAACGGTTACGCCAGGCAATTGACTTCACGTTGTTAGATCTGATGACGTTAACAGCGAAAGCAGAAGCCAGCGGGCTTGACGATATTGCCGCAATCTTTTCTGGTCACCATACACTGTTAGATGATCCGGAACTGCTGGCGGCGGCAAGCGAACTCCTTCAGCATGAACATTGCACGGCAGAATATGCCTGGCAGCAAGTTCTTAAAGAACTTAGCCAGCAATACCAGCAACTGGATGATGAATATCTACAAGCTCGCTATATTGATGTGGACGATCTTCTGCATCGCACCCTGGTCCACCTGACCCAAACGAAAGAAGAACTCCCGCAGTTTAACTCGCCAACTATTCTACTGGCGGAGAACATTTATCCTTCCACAGTACTGCAACTGGATCCGGCGGTTGTAAAAGGTATCTGCCTTAGCGCCGGAAGTCCGCTATCCCACAGCGCCCTGATCGCCCGTGAACTGGGGATTGGCTGGATTTGCCAGCAGGGTGAGAAACTGTATGCGATACAACCAGAAGAAACGCTAACGCTGGACGTTAAAACGCAACGTTTCAGCCGTCAGGGTTAAACCACCGTTCGGATGGCATCGTTCTGATGCCATCCGGCTATTTACTCTGCTCTGATATTTTTTAACTACCTGTTATATTTTTTACCAAATCATGATGATTTTTTCTGCGCTAATCGCAAACCAAACGTCGCTGGCTGGCTAATAAACAGACTTTATTTAATTACTCTATTTCACCCTTATTTATCCCTTTAATCTCCTTTTCCAAAATGCCTGACAGTTCGCAGAATGAGATTTCGATCATGCAGTTAGTGCGATCCTGAACTAAGGTTTTCTGATACTTGAATACCGTTTTGTTCGGTTTCGCCCAAGGAGAATGATTGATGAAAGCCACCGCCCCTCCTCGCCCGCAAAAAATAGCGTTAATTCCCGCCTGCGTTTTGTTGTGTTTCGCTGCGCTAGCGGTGCAGGCAGAAGAAACGCCAGTAACGCCACAGCCGCCTGATATTTTGTTAGGGCCGCTGTTTAACGATGTGCAAAACGCCAAACTTTTTCCGGACCAAAAGACCTTTGCTGATGCCGTGCCGAACAGCGATCCGCTAATGATCCTTGCAGATTATCGAATGCAGCAAAACCAGAGCGGCTTTGATCTGCGCCATTTCGTTAACGTCAATTTCACTCTGCCGAAAGAGGGAGAGAAATATGTTCGGCCAGAAGGGCAGTCGCTGCGCGAACATATTGACGGACTTTGGCCTGTATTAACGCGTTCTACCGAAAACACCGAAAAATGGGATTCTCTGTTACCGCTGCCGGAACCTTATGTCGTGCCGGGCGGACGTTTTCGCGAGGTATATTACTGGGACAGTTACTTCACCATGTTAGGGCTTGCCGAAAGCGGCCACTGGGATAAAGTTGCGGATATGGTGGCCAATTTTGCTCATGAAATAGACACTTACGGGCATATTCCCAACGGCAACCGCAGTTACTATTTAAGCCGCTCGCAACCGCCATTCTTTGCCCTGATGGTAGAATTACTGGCGCAGCATGAAGGCGATGCCGCGTTGAAGCAATACCTGCCGCAAATGCAAAAAGAATATGCTTACTGGATGGACGGTGTTGAAAACCTGCAAGCCGGACAACAGGAAAAACGCGTTGTAAAACTTCAGGATGGTACCCTTCTCAACCGCTACTGGGACGATCGCGATACGCCACGGCCAGAGTCATGGGTGGAAGATATTGCCACTGCCAAAAGCAATCCGAATCGACCTGCCACTGAAATTTACCGCGACCTGCGCTCTGCCGCTGCGTCTGGCTGGGATTTCAGCTCGCGCTGGATGGACAATCCGCAGCAGTTAAATACCTTACGCACCACCAGCATCGTACCGGTCGATCTGAATAGCCTGATGTTCAAAATGGAAAAAATCCTTGCCCGCGCCAGCAAAGCTGCCGGAGATAACGCGATGGCAAACCAGTACGAAACGCTGGCGAATGCCCGTCAAAAAGGGATCGAAAAATATCTGTGGAACGATCAACAAGGCTGGTATGCCGATTACGACCTGAAAAGTCATAAAGTGCGCAATCAGTTAACCGCTGCCGCCCTGTTCCCGCTGTACGTCAATGCGGCAGCGAAAGATCGCGCCAGCAAAATGGCGACGGCGACGAAAACACATCTGCTGCAACCAGGCGGCCTGAACACCACGTCGGTGAAAAGTGGGCAACAATGGGATGCGCCAAACGGCTGGGCACCGTTGCAGTGGGTCGCGACAGAAGGATTACAAAACTACGGGCAAAAAGAGGTGGCGATGGATATTAGCTGGCACTTCCTGACCAATGTTCAGCACACCTATGACCGGGAGAAAAAGCTGGTGGAAAAATATGATGTCAGCACCACCGGAACAGGGGGCGGCGGTGGCGAATATCCATTACAGGATGGCTTTGGCTGGACCAATGGCGTGACGCTGAAAATGCTGGATTTGATCTGCCCGAAAGAGCAACCGTGTGACAATGTTCCGGCGACGCGTCCACTCAGTGAATCAACAACACAGCCGGTAAAACAAAATGAGGCGGAACCTACGCCTTAACTTTACTGTATATCGAGCAATGCCATTACGTGCATAAAATTGGCATTGCTCTTTCTTCATCACGAAATACCACTCTTTCTACAGTCTATGCCTTTATTTTCTTTTATTAGGGAAGATTTTAATTTTATTTTATCAACTTGTTAATCATTACACCTCTATTTATATTTTCCCCCACTCCCCATTCTCCCTGACAATTTTTTTGTGGAACAAAGTGTTATTTAAGAAACAAGCAAATCATTCTGTCTCTTTAGACAAATTTTGACATCAAACATGATCTTTTTCGCTATATGTGTAAATATATTTTGGTTTTAATTATCAGGATATGACTTATGTCACTAACCAGACGGAGGTTTACACAGATTCTTGCGTCGACATTGTTCCTGCATCATCTGCCGTCCTTTGCACAATCAGTCAAATTCTGGGCCTCACTGACGCTTCCCGAAGCCCAAAACATTACACGCATCGTCTGGGGGCAGTCGAAGTTTCCAAAGGGTATTCTTCGCTGCTTCAGGGGCCTAATCAAATGGGCGGAGCCATTAATATCCCCCCAGAAGCCAACGAAATCTCTGGAAGCAAGTCTGGGATATCGCCAGGGATGGAGCCGTAGCCAGGACAATGCCTACGATATGCATGCTTCTCGCACAATATTGATGCCGATACCATTCAAAATCAGAACAGCGGCACGGTGGATTACAGCGGTCTGGATGCCGGTATTAAGGGGAAAATCAGCAATATACTGGATGTAGGATTGAGCTACGCCCTGATCCACGCTGACGCCAAACGCAAAGACATCGGCAAGATAACCGATCTGCCAACGCAGACAATGACCGCATGGATGACTCTCAAACCGTGGGAGCCGTTAAGCGTAACGCTGTCGGAAGAGGCGCGTTCCTCCAGCTACAGCAACAGTGACGGTTCACAAAAAGCCGCCGGTTTTGCGGTGACCCACATTCGAGCCGATTACACCTTAGGTCATGGCTTCAGCGTTAATGCGTCGGTCAATAACCTGTTTGATACCAAATATGCCTACAGTGAAGGGTTTATTGAAGAAGGTCGCAATTTCTGGGCAGGTGTCGAATATACGTTCTGATGTGAAAGCGGATAGCAACATCTGTATCGCTATCCGCCTTATGAAAATCTTATTCTCTTCGCAGGAGGCGGAAAACACCCAGCACCAGGATAGCGCCCACTACCGCCACCAGGAAGCTGTGCAAATTAAAACCGCTGATGGAGCCGCCAATGCCAAACATGGTCGCCAGCCAGCCGCCGACCACCGCACCGACTATCCCAAGAATACAGGTCAGGAAAAATCCACCACCATCACGCCCCGGCATGATTAGCTTGGCGATAATACCGGCTATCAGGCCAAAAATAATCCAGGCAATAATTCCCATGTTCAGGCCCTCGTTTCGATGAATCGGACGCAAGAAATGCTTACGTCAACGCTCTAAGTATAGGCAAGGGCGGGATCGATGCTGGGCGTTTGTCGGCTGATTTAAGAACAACATGTAAAAAATATTCACGCATTTGTATTAAGTTTTGTTAACTGTGACCGATAAACCAAAGACAGTTTGTCAGTCAGGAGTTTTTCCGCGTGAGTCATTACCATGAGCAGTTCCTGAAACAAAATCCGTTAGCCGTCCTGGGCGTGTTACGCGATTTGCACAAAGCCGCAATTCCTTTGCGTATCAGTTGGAATGGCGGGCAGCTGATCAGCAAAATACTGGCAATAACCCCGGATAAACTGGTGCTGGATTTCGGCAGCCAGGCCGAAGATAACAACGCTGTGTTAAAGGCGCAGCACATTACCATTACCGCCGAAACCCAGGGCGCGAAAGTCGAATTTACTGTTGAACAACTACAGCAGAGTGAATACTTGCAGCTTCCGGCATTTATTACCGTACCGCCTCCCACCTTGTGGTTTGTACAACGACGCCGATATTTCCGCATCTCCGCCCCACTCCATCCGCCTTATTTTTGCCAGACCAAACTGGCGGATAACAGTACGTTACGTTTCCGCCTGTATGATTTGTCGTTAGGCGGCATGGGCGCATTACTGGAAACGGCAAAGCCTGCCGGATTGCACGAAGGCATGCGCTTCGCTCAGATTGAAGTCAACATGGGGCAATGGGGTGTTTTTCACTTTGACGCCCAGTTAATCTCAATCAGCGAGCGCAAAGTGATTGATGGCAAGAATGAAACCATCACCACTCCCCGTCTGAGCTTCCGTTTTCTTAACGTCAGCCCGACGGTGGAGCGGCAATTACAGCGGATTATTTTCTCTCTCGAGCGGGAAGCCCGGGAGAAAGCGGCCAAAGTGCGCGACTGATTTACATCGCGTCCAGTGCCTGCTCAAGTTTGTAGATATAGCGCGGTGCCTGCGGCGCAGGATGATTTCGTGCTACATGGTCGAGGAACTCGTCAGCATCCAGATCGTTGATTTTGCTGATCGCCTTTTTCCGATCTGACGAGAAAGTCCGTAGCAGCGCACCTGCCCCGTTAGCATATGACACCACCAGCGCATATTGCAGTACCTTCGGATCTTCAATGCCTGCCAGCGGGCCGGTTTCCAGAATATTCAGGTAAGCCGCGCCCATTGAAATATTACGTTCTGGATTTTTCAGCTCGCTGGTCGTCGGCTCACCGCTCCAGCCCATACGGCGATAAACATCACGTCCGGAGGTTGAAGCTTTTAACTGCATCAAACCAATGGCATTCGATTTACTCACCGCGTTCGGATTTCCACCCGATTCGATAGCGATAATCGCCGTGATCAATTGTGGATCGACGCCCCAGGCTGCACCGGCTTTCTGGCTTATGGGCATCCACTGCATCGCACGTTGCACCGGAACTTTCGCGTTCCACGGCGGGTTCGTGTAGTCATGCTTTGATGAACAACCCGCTAATAACACAATCAAAAAGGCAAACCATCTTAATTTCACTTCTTCTATCCTTATAGCCTGGAATCGCCGTTGAGGTGACAACGGCACACCTAAGCGGCATGATATACATTTCGTTTCTGTTGTCAGCAAGGAATTGCCATGTCTCTGTTTCACTTAATAGCCCCATCGGGTTACTGCATAAAACAACACGATGCGCTGCGTGGTATCCAGCGCCTTACCGACGCGGGGCATCAGGTCAATAACGTCGAGGTTATTGCCCGTCGTTGTGAGCGTTTTGCGGGTACGGAAACGGAGCGTCTGGAAGATCTCAATTCCCTTGCCAGACTGACTACCCCCAACACTATCGTGCTGGCTGTACGCGGTGGTTACGGTGCCAGTCGTTTACTGGCGGATATTGACTGGCAGGCACTGGTGGCTCGCCAACAACATGACCCGTTGCTCATTTGCGGACATAGCGATTTTACCGCCATTCAGTGCGGTCTTCTGGCGCAAGGCAATGTCATCACTTTTAGCGGCCCCATGCTGGTAGCAAACTTTGGCGCGGATGAACTAAACGCCTTTACCGAGCACCATTTCTGGCTGGCGTTACGCAATGAAACCTTCACCATTGAATGGCAAGGGGAAGGCCCGACATGTCAGACCGAAGGCACGTTATGGGGAGGCAATCTCGCGATGCTGATTTCACTGATTGGTACACCGTGGATGCCGCAAATCGAAAACGGTATTCTGGTGCTGGAAGATATTAACGAGCATCCTTTCCGCGTCGAACGTATGCTGTTGCAGCTCTATCATGCTGGAATTTTGCCACGTCAGAAGGCGATTATTCTCGGTAGCTTTAGCGGCAGCACGCCCAATGATTATGACGCAGGTTACAACCTGGAGTCAGTGTACGCGTTTTTGCGTTCCCGCCTGTCGATTCCACTCATTACCGGCCTCGATTTTGGTCATGAACAACGTACGGTTACGCTGCCGTTGGGCGCACATGCCATTCTTAATAACACCCAGGAAGGCACTCAGTTGACGATTAGCGGTCATCCTGTTCTTAAAATGTAAAAAAATCACGCTTCAGGGCTAAGTAAAACGCTGTCTCTGCCGCTAATATGGTAGGGTTTATATAAGAGACAGCGTAATCAGGAGTAACCGACCGTTGGATGCCACAACAATAATTAGCCTTTTCATCTTAGGATCCATCCTTGTCACCAGCAGTATTTTACTTAGTTCATTTTCTTCCCGTCTTGGCATTCCTATTCTGGTTATTTTTCTGGCGATCGGCATGCTGGCGGGAGTCGATGGCATCGGCGGTATCCCGTTTGATAATTACCCCTTCGCCTACATGGTAAGTAACCTGGCGCTGGCGATTATTTTGCTCGACGGCGGGATGCGCACTCAGGCCAGCTCCTTTCGCGTAGCGCTAGGACCGGCGCTGTCACTGGCGACGCTGGGCGTGCTTATCACCTCTGGTTTAACCGGCATGATGGCGGCGTGGCTGTTTAATCTTGATTTGATTGAAGGCTTATTAATCGGCGCTATCGTCGGCTCCACCGATGCTGCGGCGGTATTTTCTCTGCTGGGTGGTAAGGGGCTTAACGAACGCGTTGGCTCGACGCTGGAAATTGAATCCGGCAGTAATGATCCAATGGCGGTCTTTCTGACGATTACCCTGATTGCGATGATCCAGCAGCATGAAAGCAGTGTCAGCTGGATGTTCGTGGTCGATATTCTGCAACAATTTGGCCTCGGGATTGTCATCGGTCTTGGCGGTGGTTATTTACTGCTGCAAATGATTAATCGCATCGCCCTGCCCGCAGGTTTATATCCACTGCTGGCATTAAGCGGCGGTATTTTAATTTTTGCTTTAACCACGGCGCTGGAAGGCAGCGGTATTCTGGCTGTTTATCTGTGCGGTTTTCTGCTGGGTAATCGGCCAATTCGCAACCGCTACGGCATTCTGCAAAATTTCGACGGCCTTGCCTGGCTGGCACAAATCGCCATGTTCCTGGTGCTGGGGCTGTTGGTTAACCCAAGCGATCTACTGCCTATTGCCATTCCGGCGCTCATTTTGTCCGCATGGATGATTTTCTTCGCCCGTCCCCTTTCGGTATTTGCCGGATTGCTACCGTTCCGCGGTTTTAATCTGCGTGAGCGCGTGTTTATCAGTTGGGTGGGATTACGCGGCGCAGTGCCAATCATCCTGGCCGTATTCCCGATGATGGCAGGGCTGGAGAATGCGCGACTGTTCTTTAATGTCGCCTTCTTTGTGGTTCTGGTTTCACTGCTCTTGCAGGGAACATCACTCTCGTGGGCGGCGAAAAAAGCTAAAGTGGTCGTTCCACCAGTGGGGCGTCCGGTGTCACGCGTTGGCCTGGATATTCATCCGGAAAATCCATGGGAGCAGTTTGTTTATCAATTGAGTGCCGATAAATGGTGCGTGGGCGCGGCACTGCGCGATCTGCATATGCCAAAAGAGACGCGTATTGCGGCACTGTTTCGTGATAACCAGTTGCTTCATCCTACCGGCAGCACCCGACTGCGCGAAGGCGATGTGTTGTGTGTAATTGGTCGGGAACGCGATCTCCCGGCGCTCGGTAAACTGTTCAGCCAGTCGCCACCTGTCGCGCTGGATCAACGCTTCTTTGGTGACTTCATTCTCGAAGCCAGCGCTAAATATGCTGATGTGGCGCTGATATATGGCCTGGAAGACGGGCGAGAATATCGTGATAAGCAGCAAACGCTGGGTGAAATTGTCCAGCAGTTGTTAGGCGCGGCACCGGTTGTCGGTGACCAGGTAGAGTTTGCCGGGATGATCTGGACGGTGGCCGAGAAAGAAGATAATGAAGTGTTGAAGATTGGTGTACGGGTAGCAGAAGAGGACACTGAATCTTAAATATAATGCTGCATCTATCACCGGATACAATGCTTTGCTGAACGCAGCCTGAGCCTGTACATAACCTTGTCATTTCCTGACTTTAATATGCTCATTCCAACATCGGAAGAAAGTTAAATTATGGACGACAAACCATGCAGGCTCTGGCTAATGAACTAGCCAATAAACTCAAAACACTAAAAATCTCGGCCAGCTCAAAAAAGTCAGTGTAATGACTTCTTCTGACAGCAACAGGTGATGAAAAACTAGTCCCGCATTACCGGCATTCCCGTCAACCACCAGGGGTTCCGGCCTGGCATCGCCCGAAAATATTCCCCCACACATCCTGCCGCGCTGAAATAGCCCATAGAGAACCAATACGCGTATCAGACTGCCCTGTATATGTAGTGGCGTTTCATCCGCCTGTAACACCGGATAAATGAGCGATTTCTTATAGTTATTCTTTTGCTTAATAACGATTATTTCCGGGTCGTTCGCTCTCGTATTTTCTTTAATACGTCTACGCTGCCTGGGCCGTAATAAAACTTGTTCAGATCTGTTACGCATGTACCAGACCCGACACGGCATTTCTGACCCGGGAAAAAGTCAACGATGAGTCGTTATATCAGCGCAAATGACGTTTTGTGGCACCGTTGCGGTGACCACATTCACGTCTTCGGCGCTGCCAGAGGATATTTATTTCAAGGATGCATAGCATTATGGCCAGCATTAAAGACATACGCCTATTCGCCCCATCTTCCTATAACACAGGCGTACACCCGTCAGGGCGGCGCTTACTGACGGTGGAATTCAAGAATCATCTTTTGCGGAACATGCAGTATCTCGGCCCGCAAAAATTTCGCTGGGGTGATGCCCCCCAGAGGATCATTGACCTCAGTAACGCGGACAAAGTGAAAATACAGATGGAAAACAATATTACCATCACGTTGGAGGCCCCTCCGGATCCGCAATATAACGAGTTCAGGTTGGTCGCCGAATGGTGCACATGGGCTATACAGCAAGATGGTCTGCAAGAAAACCTGCACGAAACTCTGAAAGAAACCCAGCAAGAAATCCTGCAAAAAAAAGTGCCAGAAATATCACAAGAAGACGTGAAAGAAATCCTGAAAAATATCCTGGAAGAAAACCTGCCAGCAAACCGAACTGAAAACCGGGCAGAGGCATTGCGCAGAATGAAGGAATGTCTCATAAATAGACAAATTATGCTCAATCTTAGCGACCTTGGATTGACCTCACTCCCTGAAAATTTGCCTCCACTTCTGATGAAATTTTACTGCAATAATAACGTGTTGTCCGCGTTACCGAAGATGTTGCCGAAGGAACTGAGGGTGCTTGAGTGTATGGATAACGTTTTGATCTTGTTACCAAAGGTGCAGCCCCCGAAACTGATGATACTGAAGTGCTGTGAAAACTATATTATCTGGCTACCTGAGCTGTCGCCTAACCTGAGAGTGATTGACTGTTCTGAGAACTCATTGCAATTTTTACCGCCGTCGATGCCTCAGTACCTGTATACACTGCGCTGTGCTGACAACTGTATTAGCTTCATACCTGATGAGATGCTGGAGAGCCTGACTCGCCTGAAAGTATTTGACTGTTCTAGTAACGATTTGATCTCTGCACCACGGCTGCCGCCCAAGCTAATAATATACTACTGTGGTCACAACCAGTTTAAAACGATACCGGTGCCGCAGCCCCGTAGCCTGAAGTTGTTTGACTGTAACAGTAACCCTTGGGACACAGACAATTTGCCGACGCTGCTCAAAGCCGTTGAGGGCCTGAAAAAACAGGAAGGCCTGTCGGACCTTTTAGACTTTTTGCGCAAGGAAGGCCAGTTTGACCTGGAGGGACTCGAGGAGCTGGAGGACCTGATGGCTCTGGAGCACCTGGAGGATCCGGTACTCCTGGAGCGCGTGAAAGTACAGGAGGACCTGGAGCTCCTGGATCAGCAGTTGGGCCTGTTGAGTCTGGAAAGACAACAGGACTCGCAGCCTGTTAATCAACATTCTGAACATGAACCCGAATCTGCATTAAGGGTAAAGCGAGATTTATCTGAAGTCGAGTTCGAGTCAACAATGAAACGTAAGCGTTTTATGTAGAACGCCTGTGCGGTGAGCTCAGGTTCCGGGGAAATAGTGTCCATCATTTTAATGGGCACTATCATGGAAAATGGCTCTGTCACATTAACAGCGAAAGTTGCTGACCAGCCGGATGGATGATTTTTTTGCAACCAGAAGACACTGCCTCCGATCCGGCTTACAACAAGTTACACCGTCACAACAGGGACACGTAACGCCAGCGCGCACATCAACTCATAACCCACGGTTCCGGCAGCGGCGGCAACATCATCAATTTTGATCTCCTTGCCCCACAGCTCAACCGGTGTACCAATACCCGCCTGCGGGCAAGGCGTTAAATCGACCGCCAGCATATCCATCGAGACTGTCCCCACCGTCATGGTACGCACGCCGTCGACTAAAACAGGTGTACCGGTAGGCGCGTGGCGCGGATAACCGTCGGCGTATCCTGCGGCAACAATGCCGATTCGTTGCTCATCGCGCGCAGTATAGCGACCGCCATAGCCCACACGCTCACCCGCTTTTAGCGTCTGGACTCCAATAATCTCACTGCTTAGCGTCATTACCGGACGTAATCCGGTATTGGCGATATCGCGCCACTGACCCGACGGCGAAGCACCATACAAAATAATGCCAGGCCGAACCCAGTCAAAATGCGCTTCCGGATGCCACAGAGTCGCCGCCGAATTGGACAATGAACGCCGACATTCCAGCCCTTCCGCCGCCTGCTCAATACGCGCCATTGCGCCGGCAATCCCCTCAGGATGCTCCGCCTCGGCAAAATGCGACATCAGAGTCATTTCGCCAACATTCGCCATCGCCCGCAGCTGCTGCCAGACGGTAAGCACACGATCGGGCTGGAAGCCCAACCGATTCATCCCACTGTTCACTTTAAGATAAATATCCAACGGCGCTTTTAGCCGCGCATTTTGCAGTGCTTTGAGCTGCCAGTTGCTGTGGACGCAGGTGGTCAGGCGGTACTGGTCATAAATTTCCAGATCCTGTGCATGGAAAAAACCCTCCAGCATCAGGATCGGTCCTTTCCAGCCGCGCTCACGTAACGTTATTGCCTCTTCCAGATTAAGTAATGCAAAGCCATCGGTGGCCCCTAGCGCGCTCCAGATACGCTCAATACCGTGCCCGTAAGCATTCGCTTTTACCACCGACCAGACACGCGCGTGCGGCGCGGCCTGCCGGACAATGGAAAGATTCTGTTTTAATGCCTGCAGATCGAGGCTGGCCTGTATCGGACGGGTCATCTCGTTTCCTTAGCTGTGCGCGCCATGTAAATGGCCCGGGCGTGATGGCGTAAATCCACGGCTGTAGCGTGCTACGCTTAAATCCTCATACGGGATCGCTGGCGTACGGCCAGAGAGCAGATCGCTTAACAACTGACCGGAACCGCAAGCCATCGTCCAGCCGAGCGTACCGTGACCGGTATTCAGCCACAGATTTTTAAAACGTGTACGCCCCACAACCGGCGTACCGTCTGGCGTCATCGGGCGCAGACCAGTCCAGAATGTGGCCTGCTCGACATGACCGCCGCGTGGATAGAGATCGCGAACCACCATCTCCAGCGTTTCACGACGCGGTTGCAACAGCTCGGTGTTAAAGCCAACAATTTCCGCCATTCCACCAACACGAATGCGGTTATCGAAACGGGTAATGGCGATTTTGTAGGTTTCATCAAGGATGGTAGACACCGGCGCACCATCTTCCTGTGCAATCGGAATAGTCAGCGAGTAGCCTTTCAGCGGATACACCGGAATATCAACAATGCCTTTGAGCATCGCCGTCGAGTAAGAACCAAATGCCATCACATATGCATCGGCCTTAATCACTTCATCGCCACACTTCACGCCGTAGATTTGCTCGCCGTCGCAAAGCAGTTGGTCAACAGGCGTATTAAAGCGGAATTTAACCCCCGCCTGCTCCGCCATCCGCGCCAGATTCTGGGTAAACAGCTGGCAGTCTCCGGTTTCGTCATTGGGCAGTTGCAGACCACCCGTCAGTTTGTGCGCTACTTCTGCCAGCGCGGGCTCCACTTCCGCCAGGCGGCTGGATTCCAGCAGTTGATACGGTACGCCAGCATCTTCCAGCACGGCGATATCGCGGGTCGCATTTTCATACTGTTGTTCGGTACGGAACAGTTGCAGCGTCCCACCCTGACGCCCTTCATACTGAATATTGGTTTCGGCGCGCAATGCTTTCAGGCAATCACGGCTGTATTCCGCCAGACGCACCATCCGCCCTTTGTTTTCCATGTAGTGGCTGGTGTCACAGTTACGTAACATTTGCCACATCCATTTCAACTGGAACTGCGTACCGTCGAGACGAACCGCCAGCGGTGCATGGCGCTGGAACATCCATTTAATCGCTTTTAAAGGTACACCTGGCGCTGCCCACGGCGCAGCATAGCCGGGGGAAATTTGCCCGGCATTCGCAGCACTGGTTTCCAGGGCGGCTCCTGACTCCCGATCAATGACGGTGACCTCATGTCCTGCCTGATTTAAGTACCAGGCGCTGGCAACGCCTACCACACCACTTCCCAGTATGACAACTCGCATAGCCACTCCGATAACGGTAGATACAGTAAAAGAATAATAATCTAATTACATCTTGATAACTCAGTTGAAAATATTATTCAACATACGGCTTTTTTATGGTGAGCTGGCTCACATCTCCCTGACTCTGCAGCAATATGGCATCTTTAGTATCTCCTGCTGAACACCCTTTTTAACCAGCATAAAATTCCGCTCAGAAGCGAATTACTGGCACTCTGATAATAAGAAATCGCAAAGAAAAAATTCTTCGGCGACGCGGTTTTTAACAGGTGTTCTATGCTTGAAATGAGGTGTTCCACACAGAGAGCACCGACAACAATGAGGTGCGCGTATGGCGACGATCGATTCTATGAATAAGGACACCACACGTTTGAGCGATGGACCCGACTGGACGTTTGACCTGCTGGATGTTTATCTGGCAGAGATAGACCGGGTAGCGAAACTCTATCGGCTGGATACCTACCCGCACCAGATTGAAGTGATCACCTCAGAACAGATGATGGATGCCTACTCCAGCGTCGGCATGCCAATTAACTATCCACACTGGTCATTCGGTAAAAAGTTTATCGAGACTGAACGGCTGTATAAGCACGGTCAGCAAGGACTGGCCTATGAAATCGTCATTAACTCTAACCCGTGTATCGCTTACCTGATGGAAGAGAACACTATCACCATGCAGGCACTTGTGATGGCCCACGCCTGCTATGGGCATAACTCTTTCTTCAAAAACAATTACTTATTCCGTAGCTGGACCGACGCCAGTTCGATTGTCGATTATCTGATTTTTGCCCGTAAATATATTACCGAGTGCGAAGAACGTTATGGCGTAGATGAAGTAGAGCGGCTTCTTGACTCCTGTCATGCGCTGATGAACTACGGTGTGGATCGGTACAAACGCCCGCAAAAAATCTCGCTGCAAGAAGAAAAAGCCCGGCAGAAAAGTCGCGAAGAGTATCTGCAAAGTCAGGTCAATATGCTCTGGCGTACCCTGCCGAAGCGCGAGGAAGAGAAAACGGTTGCTGAAGCGCGCCGCTATCCGCCCGAGCCACAAGAAAACCTGCTCTATTTTATGGAGAAAAATGCACCCCTGCTGGAATCATGGCAGCGTGAAATTCTGCGTATTGTGCGTAAGGTGAGCCAGTATTTTTATCCGCAAAAACAGACTCAGGTAATGAACGAAGGCTGGGCGACCTTCTGGCACTACACCATCCTTAACCATCTGTATGATGAAGGGAAAGTGACGGAACGTTTTATGCTGGAGTTTTTGCACAGCCACACCAATGTGGTTTTCCAGCCGCCCTATAACAGCCCGTGGTACAGCGGAATAAACCCGTATGCGCTTGGTTTCGCCATGTTCCAGGATATTAAACGGATTTGTCAGTCGCCAACGGAAGAAGACAAATACTGGTTCCCGGATATCGCCGGTTCTGACTGGCTGGACACATTACATTTTGCGATGCGTGATTTCAAAGATGAGAGCTTTATCAGTCAGTTCCTGTCACCGAAAGTGATGCGTGATTTCCGCTTCTTCACCGTGCTGGACGACGATCGGCATAATTATTTGGAAATTTCCGCTATTCATAATGAAGAAGGTTATCGGGAGATCCGTAACCGGTTATCGTCGCAATATAATTTAAGTAATCTGGAGCCGAATATTCAGATCTGGAACGTGGATTTGCGCGGCGACCGTTCGCTGACGCTGCGTTACATTCCACATAATCGCGCACCGCTGGATCGGGGGCGCAAAGAAGTGCTGAAGCATGTGCATCGCCTGTGGGGATTTGATGTGATGCTGGAACAGCAAAACGAAGACGGCAGCGTCGAGTTGCTGGAACGTTGCCCGCCGAGAATGGGAAATCTGTAAAAACAACAAAAAACCCCTCGTTTGAGGGGTTTGCTTTTTAAACGGAAGGGATTATCGCCCCTGAATGGCTAAATCACCCGGCAGATTTTTCTGCATCCGGTGCCAAATCTCGCCGCTCTCATGCCCATAGCGACGCACTGTTTCGTATACCTGATCGTGTGCGCCTTCACTGCACAACGCCGACAGTTTGTGGTAGAAGCCCAGCGCCAGACTGCGCGCTTCCGGATTGGCGAAATAGTGACGACCAATGCGCGTATACAGCCCTTTCATCCCGTTAAGGATCAGACCGTAAATCGGGTTGCCGGAAGCAAACGCCAGACCGCGGAATATGTTGTAATCCAGCTCGGCAAAGGCATCGGCGTGATCGGCCACTTCATTAGCGGTAGCCAGCACTTCCTGCGCTTTATCGGGATGCTGACGAAACGCGGTGCGAATAAAAATAGTGGAAATATTGGTACGCACCGACAGCAAATTATCAATAAGCTGCGGCACACTTTCGTGATCCAGTCGCGCCAGTGTTTCAAGGATATTTAAACCGGAAGTTTCCCAGAAATTATTCACCTTCGTCGGCTTGCCATGTTGAATGGTCAACCAGCCATCTCGTGCCAGACGCTGTAACACTTCACGTAACGTAGTACGCGTTACGCCAATTAATTCTGAAAGTTCACGTTCTGCGGGCAAAATAGTCCCGGGAGGGAAGCGGTTATTCCAGATACTTTCAATAATGTACTCTTCCGCGAAACCCGCCGGGCTTTGCGCCTTAATGACCATAGTGAGATTTCCATAACACAGCAAAACAAAGTTGGACTCATCATACCAGAGGGCTAACTACGCTGATAGCAGACAAAAAGAAGAAAAAAGGGATCAAGGCTTCATTTTCCGCATCTCTTTACCCTTGACTATCAAGACTTGCCTCACTCCTGCCTGACCGTTAAGCTTTGCGTTTAAACATAAAAACATCATTGATTATTTGTAAGGTAAGGGAAACCATCATGGAGATCTCCTGGGGCCGCGCGCTATGGCGCAATTTTTTGGGCCAGTCCCCCGACTGGTACAAACTCGCCCTCATCATTTTCTTAATCGTAAATCCGTTAATTTTCCTCATCAGCCCTTTCGTCGCTGGCTGGTTGCTGGTAGCGGAATTTATTTTCACTCTGGCGATGGCCCTGAAATGCTACCCGCTACTCCCCGGTGGCCTGTTGGCTATCGAAGCGGTGTTCATCGGCATGACCAGCGCGGAACACGTCCGTGAAGAGGTGGCGGCAAATCTTGAAGTCTTGCTGTTACTGATGTTTATGGTGGCGGGTATCTATTTTATGAAACAGCTGTTGCTGTTCATATTTACCCGTTTGCTGTTAAGCATTCGCTCCAAAATGCTGCTGTCGCTCTCTTTTTGCGTGGCAGCGGCGTTCCTCTCCGCGTTCCTCGATGCCTTAACCGTCGTGGCGGTGGTGATCAGCGTTGCCGTCGGTTTTTATGGTATTTATCACCGCGTAGCCTCTTCCCGTACTGAAGATACCGACCTGCAAGACGATAGTCATATCGACAAGCATTACAAAGTGGTTCTGGAACAGTTCCGTGGCTTTCTGCGCAGCCTGATGATGCATGCAGGTGTCGGCACCGCATTAGGCGGGGTGATGACCATGGTGGGCGAACCACAGAACTTGATCATCGCTAAAGCGGCTGGCTGGCATTTTGGCGATTTCTTCCTGCGCATGTCGCCGGTGACCGTCCCGGTTCTGATTTGTGGCCTGTTAACCTGCCTGCTGGTGGAGAAGCTACGTTGGTTTGGCTACGGCGAAACGCTGCCGGAGAAAGTCCGCGAAGTGCTGCAACAGTTTGACGATCAAAGTCGCCACCAGCGTACCCGTCAGGATAAAATTCGTCTGATTGTCCAGGCGATTATCGGCGTCTGGCTGGTCACCGCGCTGGCGTTGCATTTGGCGGAGGTTGGCCTGATTGGTTTGTCGGTCATTATTCTGGCGACATCATTGACTGGTGTCACCGATGAACATGCTATCGGTAAAGCCTTCACCGAATCTCTGCCATTCACCGCACTGTTGACGGTGTTTTTCTCGGTAGTCGCGGTGATTATCGACCAACAACTGTTTTCGCCGATTATTCAGTTTGTGTTGCAGGCATCGGAACATGCTCAGCTGTCGCTGTTCTATATTTTCAACGGTCTGCTGTCATCCATTTCGGATAACGTCTTCGTGGGGACGATTTATATCAACGAAGCGAAAGCGGCAATGGAAAGTGGCGCTATCACGTTGAAGCAATACGAGCTGCTGGCGGTCGCCATTAATACCGGTACCAATCTGCCCTCCGTCGCTACGCCGAACGGTCAGGCTGCGTTCCTGTTCCTGCTGACCTCTGCACTCGCGCCATTGATTCGCCTCTCTTATGGGCGCATGGTGTGGATGGCCCTGCCTTACACCCTCGTCCTGACACTCGTCGGCTTGCTCTGCGTCGAGTTTACGCTTGCCCCTGTAACCGAATGGTTTATGCAAATGGGCTGGATAGCAACGCTTTGATAACAACTTACCGGGCATATAAATGCCCGGTTTGCCTTTTCGCCCGATAATTGTCCAATTGCGTCCTATTTTTGCTGCCTCCTGGTGGCGCAGCGAATGAATTGGTTTAAACTGCGCACTCTATGCATATTGCAGGGAAATGATTATGTTGCGATTTTTGAATCAATGTTCACAAGGTCGGGGCGCGTGGCTGTTGATGGCGTTTACCGCTCTGGCACTGGAACTGACGGCGCTGTGGTTCCAGCATGTGATGTTACTGAAACCTTGCGTGCTCTGTATTTATGAACGCTGCGCATTATTCGGCATTCTGGGTGCTGCGCTGATTGGCGCGATCGCCCCGAAAACTCCGCTGCGTTATGTAGCGATGATTATCTGGTTGTATAGTGCGTTCCGCGGTGTGCAGTTAACTTACGAGCACACCATGCTTCAGCTCTATCCTTCGCCGTTTGCGACCTGTGATTTTATGGTTCGTTTCCCTGACTGGCTGCCGCTGGATAAATGGGTACCGCAAGTGTTTGTCGCCTCTGGCGATTGTGCCGAGCGTCAGTGGGAATTTTTAGGTCTGGAAATGCCGCAGTGGCTGCTCGGTATTTTTATCGCTTACCTCATTGTCGCGGTGCTGGTGGTGATTTCCCAGCCGTTTAAAGCGAAAAAACGTGACCTGTTCGGTCGCTAATCCATTTGGCGCTCCTGCGGGAGCGCTTTTTGCTGCCGCTATGTTCATTTGACCCGCAGTAAATCCGTACTTCGTGTTGTATAACGTGGTGAAAGCATGGCACGCTTCATCTGCCATTGTTGCTGGATCCCCTGCCCGGCAAAATAGAGTGTTCCTCTGCCCTCTTTGGCA
This sequence comes from Escherichia sp. KS167_9B, assembly GCF_030295215.1. Lineage (NCBI taxonomy): Bacteria > Pseudomonadati > Pseudomonadota > Gammaproteobacteria > Enterobacterales > Enterobacteriaceae > Escherichia > Escherichia sp. KS167_9B. The sequence goes on along the minus strand of NZ_AP025754.1, from coordinate 1,497,618 downwards.
TTCAGCGTATCCATCACCGTCATCAATTGCTCACTCCCGGGACGCGGTGCATTGTCATCGAATAAATTGAGCTGCGCGACTCCCTGACTGAAAAAATCGCCCAGCATCACGCCTGCTTTTTGGTAGCGATGGCCCGCTTGCCAGATGGCATCCAGAGATCGCGTAGCGGCGTTAATAATATCCCTGCTATCCTGAGTGGGCGTCAGTAGTTTTACCGACGCACTATTGCCGTAATAAGGTTCATTGAGCGCGAATGGCGACGTTTTTATAAATGTGGAGATAAACCGACAATATTGATGCTCGCTGCGAAGTTTTTCCGCCGCCCGGGCAGCGTAACTACAAATGGCCTGCCGCATCGACGTATAATCCGTGATGCGTTCACCAAACGAGCGGGAACAGATAATTTCCTGCTTCGTCGGTGCAAACTCTTCCAGCTGCAAACAGGGTTCGCCGCGCAGTTCACGCACCGTTCTTTCGAGCACGACATTAAAATGTTTACGGATAAACCGGATATCTGTATCCGCCAAATCGAGAACGGTTTTGATCCCCATCGCGTCCAGTTTTTTGCTGATCCGCCGTCCAATCCCCCAGACTTCATCCACGGGGAGAGCAGACATTAATTTACGCTGGCGTTCCAGATTTGATAAATCCACCACCCCACCCGTCTGCCGCTGCCATTTTTTTGCCGCATGATTGGCAAGCTTAGCCAGCGTTTTGGTCTGGGCGATCCCCACACCAACAGTAAGATGGGTACGTTGTAGCACCGTTGCGCGAATTTCTCTGCCAAAATCAGTCAGATCGCGACAATTACGCACACCGGTCAGATCGCAGAATGCCTCATCAATACTGTAAATCTCGACGCGGGGCGATAGCTCTTCCAGCGTCGACATCACCCGATTGCTCATATCGGCGTAAAGCTCATAGTTACTGCTAAAGCAAACCACGCCACAGCGGCGAAACAGATCTTTTTGTTTGAACCAGGGATCGCCCATTTTAACGCCCAGCGCTTTTGCCTCGGCGTTGCGGGCAATAACACAACCGTCGTTATTAGATAAAACAACCACCGGTTTACCCCATAAATCAGGGCGAAACACCGTCTCACAACTGGCATAAAACGCGTTTACATCACAGAGGGCAAACATCAGCGCATCGCCTTAACGACGTGGATCACCACACCAAAGACATCCAGCGTATCTTCATTACTGATGGTAATGGGCGAGTACGCACTATTCATGGGAATAAGCTGCACTGTCGGGCGTAGTTGCAATTTTTTCACCGTAAACTCGCCGTCAACAGCAGCGATGACAATATCACCATGGCTGGCGGTAATCGCACTATCGACAATCAGTAAATCGCCGTCGCTAATCCCGCCGTCAATCATAGAATCACCACTTGCTTTGACGAAGTAAGTCGCGCTGGGGTGCTGGATCAACAGTTGATTCAGATCGATGCGCTGTTCAACGTAATCTGCGGCCGGTGAAGGAAAGCCACACTGAACAAGATCGCTAAATAGCGGAAAAGTCACAATTTCGCGGAGATCCGCAGGCTTGATAAACAACATAATAATCTGCCTGAAGTTATACTGTTTTTATATACAGTAGTCTGTTCTTGCCAGCAGATCAATACTGATTCAGGCTATCAATATTTGTCGCTGCATAGACTGCTGATTTTTCGTTCTCTTATCCTGTGCTCACGCGGCCTTCTGGCGACGACGCTCATCCAGCAGAAATGAAAAATATCACCCGGCTAAAAATAGAATAGAAGCATTCGCCATAATGACATTAAACATTGTTTGATATTTATCATATTAATAGAAATAAAGACATTGACGCATCTCACCCGCCTAACTATGAATTAGATGAAGTAAAATTCATTAATAGTTGTAAAACAGGGGTTTCATTACAATTTATATATTTAAAGAGGCGAATGATTATGACTGAAATCGTTGCAGATAAAACGGTAGAGGTAGTTAAAAACGCAATCGAAACCGCAGATGGAGCATTAGACCTTTATAATAAATATCTCGATCAGGTCATCCCCTGGCAGACCTTCGATGAAACCATAAAAGAGCTAAGTCGCTTTAAACAGGAGTATTCACAGGCAGCCTCCGTTTTAGTTGGCGATATTAAAACCTTACTTATGGATAGCCAGGATAAGTATTTTGAAGCAACCCAAACGGTGTATGAATGGTGTGGTGTTGCGACGCAATTGCTCGCAGCATATATTTTGCTATTTGATGAGTACAATGAGAAGAAAGCATCCGCCCAGAAAGACATTCTCATTAAGGTGCTGGATGACGGCATCACGAAGCTGAATGAAGCGCAAAAATCTCTGCTGGTAAGCTCACAAAGTTTCAACAACGCTTCCGGAAAACTGCTGGCGTTAGATAGCCAGTTAACCAATGATTTTTCAGAAAAAAGCAGCTATTTCCAGTCACAGGTAGATAAAATCAGGAAGGAAGCGTATGCCGGTGCCGCAGCCGGTGTCGTCGCCGGTCCATTTGGATTAATCATTTCCTATTCTATTGCTGCGGGCGTAGTTGAAGGGAAACTGATTCCAGAATTGAAGAACAAGTTAAAATCTGTGCAGAGTTTCTTTACCACCCTGTCTAACACGGTTAAACAAGCGAATAAAGATATCGATGCTGCCAAATTGAAATTAACCACCGAAATAGCCGCCATCGGGGAGATAAAAACGGAAACTGAAACAACCAGATTCTACGTTGATTATGATGATTTAATGCTTTCTTTGCTAAAAGAAGCGGCAAAAAAAATGATTAACACCTGTAATGAGTATCAGAAAAGACACGGTAAGAAGACACTCTTTGAGGTACCTGAAGTCTGATAAGCGATTATTCTCTCCATGTACTCAAGGTATAAAGTTTATCACATTTAAAAATACAGACGTTTTTTAAAGATTGAGAGTTACCTGTTAATAATAAGGTATCGGGTAACTCTCATTATGACAGAGCGCTTTCAAAAACAACCCTACGAAATGGCGAGCAACCAGACGTATATTAAGAAAGCCCTCATCAACATCTATTAAATTTATCACTGCGCCCAGTCAGGTTTATTTAAGATATGATCCTGCCAGTCAATCACTTCTGATTCTTTCACTGCGATATGACGCACAGAGATACGTTCGCCATGCATTGCCGCTTTCGAACCAGTAAGCAGCGGATGCCACGCAGGTAAATCTTTACCTTCCGCCAGCAAGCGATAAGCGCAGGTCATTGGCAACCATTCGAATGTTGGCAGATTTTCACGGGTTAGTTTAATGCAGTCGGGTTCAAACTCGAAACGACGCTCGTAGTTCCGACATTGACAGGTTTTAATATTGAGCTGGCGACAGGCGACGTTAGTGAAGTAGATTTCGTCGGTGTCTTCGTCCATTAGTTTATGCAGACAACACTGACCGCAACCATCACACAACGACTCCCATTCCGCATCGCTCATTTCGTCCAGGGTTTTACTTTGCCAGAAAGGTACATCGCTCATCAGGTGTTCCGCCATTACGTTAAAACGCACCTTATAACCAGTCTGGCACAGCGATGCAAGTTTTGCCGCCGCTTTCAGGCGGCAAAAAGTATTACAAAACGCGAGTTGTCAAAGAATGTCCATCGAAAGTAACCGTCAGCTCATCACCGCTTTGCAAGGGGCCGACGCCATCAGGCGTGCCTGTCAGCACAACGTCACCGGCCTTGAGGGTAAAAAACTTGCTCATATAAGCGATCAGCGGAACGATTTTATGGATCATGTCCGCAGTCGTACCTTGCTGGCGTTGTTCGCCGTTGACGCTCAGGCCCAGCACTGTATTTTGCGGATCGCCGGTGAATTCCGCCGCTGGAATAAACCCGGATAGCGGACAAGAGTTATCAAACGCTTTGGCCTTTTCCCACGGCTGCCCGGCTTTCTTCATTTTTCCCTGAACATCACGCAATGTCAGATCGAGCGCCACGCCGTAACCGGCAATTGCTTTGCGGACATGCTCTTCCGTAGCCTGACGTAGCGTCGCGCCAATCAACACCGCCAGTTCGACTTCATGATGAACTGAACCGAAATCGGAAGGGATCGCCAATGGCTGCCGCAGATCGCACAGTGCCGTCTCTGGTTTAATAAACAGCACTGGCTCTTCGGGCACTGCACTGCCCATCTCTTTAATATGTTTGGCATAGTTACTGCCAACACAGACTACTTTACTCACCGGATAATCCAGCAGCGCACCTTGCCAGTTGTGATGTTGATACATAACGTTCCCCTCACTTATCGTGGATATGAAAACCCGCGCCGACAAAGATAATGCCACCGCCGGATATCGGTTATTTGTTAGTGTCGTCTGTTTTCTGCCCCATTACGGAAAGATGTTGCTTCAGCAAATCTTCGGGGGGTGGCGGTAACTGCAGATAGTAACCTTGCTCGGTTAATGCCAGTTTAACCTTCTCAATATCGGCATTGACCAATTTCTTCCGCCCATCCAGCGGCAGAATCATCGCTAACTGAGGCTGACCAAAACCTTTCATCAGTTCCTCAGGAACACGCGAAAAATCGTCTTTTTTTTCGACATATAAATAGGTCTGGTCACGCTTGCTGCTTCGATAAATCACACAAAACATACATTTACTCTTTAAAATGCCAGGTTTTGGCATAAGCTAACATCAATGAAACCCGCGCCACAAGCCAGCCAGCTGTAGATTTCTGCGGTTTGTTCAATCCATGCGCCCTTTATAAGTAATCCCCGGCAAGAATACCGCACCAGGATTTTACCGAATACAGGAAAGCCACTGGAATTCCCCCGTAAGGAATTGTTATATTATAACAGTTCATCGTACTCATTCTGAACAGGAGACTACCTATGAAAATCAAGGGCATCAGTAAGGGTGTATTGCTGCTTGCACTGCTAACCTCTACGAGCTTTGCTGCAGGTAAGAATGTCAATGTTGAGTTCAGAAAAGGTCATAGCAGCGCTCAGTACTCCGGCGAAATAAAGGGATATGATTACGATACATATACCTTCTATGCCAAAAAAGGCCAGAAAGTGCATGTGAGTATCTCTAATGAAGGCGCTGATACTTACCTCTTCGGACCAGGGATCGATGATTCTGTTGATTTATCCAGATATTCCCCAGAACTCGATAGTCACGGACAATACGCACTCCCAGCTTCTGGCAAATATGAGCTGCGTGTGCTGCAAACCCGAAACGACGCCCGTAAAAACAAAACTAAAAAATATAACGTTGATATTCAAATTAAGTAAATGTCAATCGACGGGGACTCTCCCCGTCATAAACGTTAACGCCCCACTCCTCTCTGTCGCTTAAGAGGTTAATGACGAATAGAACATAATGTAAACAAGACATCACTCACGACACATAAATAACATCTTTGTGGTGGTTTGATTGATTTTTCCACTCCGCTTACCATTCACACCAAAATAACGATCATCACGACATAATTTTTCTTTAACATCGCAAAATACACCGTTAGAGAATGTAAATTCGCTGGGATCGTAACCTTGTACTGATTGTAAGTTTTCAGCGGCTTTTTCGCCGAGATATTTCCTTGTTAACTCTGGGGAAATGCCATCTGAGTTAACACAAATATACGGGTCGCAAACAACGCCGCACGCCGGAGATTGAAGTCCGCCAGCGTCATTTCCAGACGCCATTGATGAGAACATCATCCCCACACCTGACAATCCGATATAAAAAATACGCATCATATTCATAGCACATCCTGATAATCCAACCGTACAACACTTATGCTCATTTCATCATCAATCCGTAATCAAAACCGCTGACCTGGACGAGTTACGATGACCTGACAGAAGTATCAGACGTCTTCTGCGGTTTCTATGATAGAGCAATTCTGTGGCGGATATTAAGATAACGGGTATCTGTTCTTTAATGATGCTGCAAAAAATGGAAAGTTAAGAAAGCCTGGTGTGGTGAAAAAATACACTCGTCTCAATACTGGATATTTAAACAGGTCTGAAGATGCTGTCACGATTAGGGTGCGGAAAAAGGAAGCGTAAATAAGAACAATCAAAAGTACGACGGCAATGGGTTGATTGACAAGGGTATTTTTTAAGCTATGAATCAGCGCCATTTATCACAGAATAGACTTTTACTCTGAATAAATGGGAGGGTGACTTGCCTCAATATAATCCAGACTATAACATGCCTTATAGTCTTCGTAACATCATCGCGCGCTGGCGATGATTAATAGCTAATTGAGTAAGGCCAGGATGTCAAACACGCCAATCGAGCTTAAAGGCAGTAGCTTCACTTTATCTGTGGTTCATCTGCATGAGGCAGAACCTAAGGTTATCCATCAGGCGCTGGAAGACAAAATCGCTCAGGCCCCCGCATTTTTAAAACATGCCCCTGTTGTACTCAACGTCAGTGCACTTGAAGACCCGGTAAACTGGTCAGCGATGCATAAGGCTGTTTCGGCAACCGGTTTGCGGGTTATTGGCGTAAGTGGCTGCAAAGATGCGCAACTTAAAGCCGAAATTGAAAAAATGGGGCTGCCTATCCTGACGGAAGGAAAGGAAAAAGCGCCGCGTCCAGCTCCCGCACCGCAGGCTCCAGCGCAAAATACAACGCCGGTCACAAAAACGCGTTTAATAGATACCCCGGTGCGTTCCGGTCAGCGTATTTATGCTCCACAATGTGATCTGATTGTTACAAGCCACGTTAGCGCTGGGGCCGAATTGATTGCCGATGGTAACATTCATGTTTATGGCATGATGCGCGGTCGTGCGCTGGCAGGGGCAAGTGGTGACCGGGAAACGCAAATATTTTGTACGAACCTGATGGCGGAACTGGTGTCCATCGCAGGTGAATACTGGCTGAGTGATCAAATCCCAGCAGAATTTTATGGCAAAGCAGCGCGACTACAGTTAGTCGAAAACGCTTTGACCGTTCAACCGTTAAATTGATCCCTTTTTAACAAGGAATTTCTATGGCACGCATTATTGTTGTTACTTCGGGCAAAGGGGGGGTTGGTAAGACAACCTCCAGCGCGGCCATCGCCACTGGTTTGGCCCAGAAGGGAAAGAAAACTGTCGTGATAGATTTTGATATCGGCCTGCGTAATCTCGACCTGATTATGGGTTGTGAACGCCGGGTCGTTTACGATTTCGTCAACGTCATTCAGGGCGATGCAACGCTAAATCAGGCGTTAATTAAAGATAAGCGTACTGAAAATCTCTATATTCTTCCGGCATCGCAAACACGCGATAAAGATGCCCTTACCCGTGAAGGGGTCGCCAAAGTTCTTGATGATCTGAAAGCGATGGACTTTGAATTTATCGTTTGTGACTCCCCGGCAGGGATTGAAACCGGTGCGTTAATGGCACTCTATTTTGCAGACGAAGCCATTATTACCACCAACCCGGAAGTCTCCTCAGTACGCGACTCTGACCGTATTTTAGGCATTCTGGCGTCGAAATCACGCCGCGCAGAAAATGGCGAAGAGCCTATTAAAGAGCATCTGCTGTTAACGCGCTATAACCCAGGCCGCGTGAGCAGAGGTGACATGTTGAGCATGGAAGATGTGCTGGAGATCCTGCGCATCAAACTCGTCGGCGTGATTCCTGAGGATCAATCAGTATTGCGCGCCTCTAACCAGGGTGAACCGGTCATTCTCGACATTAACGCCGATGCGGGTAAAGCCTACGCAGATACCGTAGAACGTCTGTTGGGAGAAGAACGTCCTTTCCGCTTCATTGAAGAAGAGAAGAAAGGCTTCCTCAAACGCTTGTTCGGAGGATAAGTTATGGCATTACTCGATTTCTTTCTCTCGCGGAAGAAAAACACGGCCAACATTGCAAAAGAACGGCTGCAGATTATTGTTGCTGAACGCCGTCGCAGCGATGCTGAACCGCATTATCTACCGCAGTTGCGTAAAGATATTCTTGAGGTCATTTGTAAATACGTACAAATTGATCCTGAGATGGTAACCGTACAGCTTGAGCAAAAAGATGGCGATATTTCTATTCTTGAGCTGAACGTGACTTTACCGGAAGCTGAAGAGCTGAAATAAGCCCGCTGTAAAAGCGTATTTATCTTTAAGGCAGAGCCATCTCTGCCTTGAGTTTTTCATCCCCCTCATCCACGTTTAGTAAGCGCGGCGAGTATTCTTGCTGATGCTACTCATTGCTTCCCCCCCCCCTTTACACCTTAATGCCGTTCCCCCCACACAGAACAAATTGTTTATACCTGGCTGAGTAAATAACCTTATTGTTAGTATTGGTATACTGGGAGATGATAACCCCGCAATTTCATTATTCATTGTTCTCCCATAGGATGAGGTTTCCCGCCGTAACTGGCGGGCTTTTTTTGCCGCAGAATTTTCCCTTTTAACATCCTGTAAACGGAAACTGCGCCGAAGCGCAGTTTAAGCGTTGATGGTCAGAACGACCAGTTCACACCAGCCACCGCGTTCCACGGGGATTCCACACCGGCACCATGGCTATACCCCACCCCGAGATGCCCGCTTAACGAACTGCTGAATGAGGCTTTAATACCTGCCTGGTATATTCCACGTCTGCCCGACAAATCATTGACAAAATTACCGTCATTATTCACTTTCACCCGGTTATCATCGACAAATTCTTTGCGCACAGCCGCCTTCAGCCACGGCTCAACTTCCATGCCGTTCCCCAGACGCATGTTGTAACTCAGCGTTGCGCCCAGTTCACGATATATACTGCGGGTATCGACTGATTTCGATTCCATACCATTGGATAAATGATATTCGGGGTTATCAGCGGTGAACCCCGTTAACGATGCATACGGCGTCAGGTTCCAGTTACCATCGGTAAATCGCATCCCGGTTTCAATGTGACCGCCCAGCCCGTTGCTGCGATAACTGCCGCTGGCGGCTCCACCGCTGCTCATTTTACCGGCTACGTTACTTTCAAAGCGGTTCAGCTTCACGATACCGTCCAGATAGAAACCACTTTCATGTTCCCAGCTGACATAGCCCCCCAGAGAATAACTGCCCACACTGCCATGTCCTCCACGATCAAAACCGATATGTGAATGGGAATAACCCATAAAAGCGCCCAGCGTCGCAATCCCCTCAGGAATACCATTACGGCTATCGATCCCCACCGTCATTCCGGTCAGCGTCTGCTCAAACCCGGCACCCGCATCGGTGGTGACATTATTACGGGTGTTATACGTCGTCCCCCAGACATTATTGTTGTGTGGACTCGCTTTCATTATGTTCAACCGCTCGCGAATACTGTTTAGCTCAGCATCAAAGACCAACGGTAATGTTGCTGCCATATTGAGTACGGCTGCCGTAGAAGGCGTGATGCGTTTCTCCGGGACGGGTGTCGGCGTTGGATCGGGAGTCGGGTCTGGTTTCGGATCCGGTTTTGGGTCTGGTTTTGGATCCGGTTTCGGATTTGGGTTGGGGTCCGGGTTGGGTTTGACATCATTGGTCAGGTTCCAGTTGCTGTTGCCGTCGCTTTTCAGGACATACTCATAGGTCCCAAGATCAACGAAACCGCCGGTATTACCCAGCGTAAACGAAGCATCCCCTCCCCCTGTTTTCACCAGCGTCATCGCGTCGTCAGACTGAGGGCTGACGCCGGTATCCTGAACAAAGATTTTAAAATTGCCAGTGGCGTTGTTGTTGACGACCAGTTGATCGCCCCGGGAGCCTGCAACGTTGGTATGCAGGTAGAAATTACCGCTGCCGGAAAGTTCACTGGTGGTCAGCGTATTGTAGATACCGTTAGTTGTGGCAGGCGCTGCTGTTTGTGCTGATAAATAAACATCACCGTCGTTGAGGAGCAAACTGTTTACTCTATATTCGCAGTTGCTGGTGCCTGCACAGGAATTATTGCTGTTAAGCCAGACATTGCCCCGGCTGGCAGCCGTCAGGTCGGCAAGCGTCGTATCGACGCCATTTCCGATAGTTAATGTCGCGCTATCGGTAATCCGGACCACCCCTTCAAGTTTAACTGGCGTAACATTATCCCGTGGCGTCATTAACGACAGGCTTCCTGTCGCGCCACTGACCGATGCATCCGCCAGCGTACCTGCGTAGACGATTGCCGTCCCGCCAGCGACCTGTAGATCTTCTGCCCGGGCCAGAGCCTGAAACTCATCTTTTGACCGACCAAGGGTATATTGCCCACCGGAATTAACCTTTGTGGCGAAGTCCTGACCCAGGTTTTGCATTGCCCCACCGTTGCCAACCGTGGAATCGCGAGCTTCGGTACCTGCTAATACCAATAAATTACCGCCATTTTCCAGCAGCACATTGGTCGCTAAATTTCCGGCAATGGAAAAGGTGCCGTACTGGTGAGTACCGCTGATTTCAATACCGTTAGCCGTGCTCGTCTGGAGAGCGGCACCGCTGTTCTGGATGATATCTGTCGCTTTGCCATTATCGTTGACTGTCAGCGTACCGCCTTCATTAATCGTTGTTTTTACTGCCTCACCGTTAGCCGAAACTGTTTGTATTCCGCCGTCGTTAATCGTTGTCTCATTCGCCACACCCTCGACGATTTGTTCACCGCCGGTAAGCATCGTGCCAGTCGCAGTGGCTTTTGTTTTGACGATCTCCCGTCCGCCCGCATTGACCTGTGTTTTGGCGGAAGTGGTGTCTGACTCCACGGTTAACACGCCGCCATTTGCCAGCAGGATATTGTTCGCCGCATCCTGCTCGATGCTGAACGCGACGCCATCAGCGCGTGTCCCTGTGACCCGCGTCGCCCTGGTGGTTGCCACCAACGCGCCCTGGCTACTCTGCTGTATCCCCGTAGCGCTGCCTTTCTCCCGCACATCGAGTGTGCCGCCGTCATTAAGTACCGAGTTTTCAGCCAGACCGCCCTCATTAACTACCTGTGAACCGCCATTAATAATGGAACCTTCCGCTGTCCCGTTTGCCATAATTTGTTGTAGGCCAGAGACGATATCGGTATTGATCGCCTTACCATAATTCTGAACGGTTTGCGTGCCGCCTTTGATGTGCGTTTTATCTGTTGACCCACCATCAACAATTTGTTCACCACTTTCGATATTTGCCTCAGTGGCTAAACCATATACCGTTTGCTTGCCACCTTTGATATTTGCTTTATCAGAAGTGGCACTGGCATATATTGTTTGGGTGCCCGCACTATTGAGTACAGTGCCAACATCTTTTCCATAAACATCCATTTTGCCGTTGGCATTAATAATCGTATCAACTGCCCGGGAACCAGTAACGACTGTTAATGAGCCAGCGTTTTCCAGCACTACATTTTTAGCTTCTGAATTCCTGATGTAGAAAGCATCACCATAACTGTTGGTTCCTTCGATAAGTGTTCCGGAAGTCGTGGAAGCAATCAATGCGCCGCCGGATTGTTGCTCAACATGCTTAGCCTCACCACCGTCCTGAACCTCCAGAACGCCACCATTATTAAGTCTGGTGGTATCTGTTTTAGCCTCCTTCTGGACAATCAGCTTACCGCCAGCATCAACGGTAGTATTTTTCGCCGTGGTTTTAGCCACTACCGTCAGTTCGCCGGTATTTTCCAGCACAACATAATTAGCCTCCCCTCCGGTAATAGTGAAGTGAGAGAGCTTGTTGTATCCTTCAATATCAGTCCCTGCGCCCGTGTTGGCAACTAAAGCACTGCCCGTCTCCTGGTTAACCCCATGTGCGATACCACCGGTATAGACAATCAGCGAGCCTCCGGTGCTAATATTGCTGCCAGTTGCCGTACCATCTTTCTCAACAACCTGCCGGCTCCCGGAGGAGATATTTGTCGTGTCAGCTTTCCCGCCGCTCTTGATATTTTGTGTTCCGCTGTTGATATTGGTTCCCGTGGCAATACCATGATTATTTATATTCTGTGTGCCACCATTAATTATGGTATTGGTCGCGTTTCCGGCAACATCCATAACGCCGCCATTATCTATTCGGGTCGCATCAGCTTTAGCATTCGTTAAAACTGACATTGTTCCGTTATCTTTAATAATCGTCTTATTTGCCGAACCATATACGTCTAAATGACCACCGTTTTCCAGCAACACATTGTCTGCCACGTTATTGTGAATAGAGAATGCCCCTTCACTATTCGTACCGCTCACCGTCGACCTGTCAGTCATTGCTTTTAAAGCCGCGCCATCGTGCTGGGTAACATTCGTTGCCGTGCCCTCTCTAACATCAAGCACGCCACCGGAATATATTTCAATAACATTCGAGGTGCTCCTGCTATCAACAATTTGCGTCCCACCAGAATAGATCGTGGTAGTGTGCGCCGTTGACGTGTTTTGCAGCGTCTGCATTCCTCCATTTTTAATGGTGGTTATTTGTGCAGTGCTTGAATCAACATCCTGTCGACCACCATCTATTGTGGTGTCCAGCGCATGGCTCTTAATTGTTCTTTGGTCACCTCCATTTTTAATGATAGTGTTTTCTACAATACTCGAATCTACATACTGTCGGCCCCCATCTATTGTTGTGTTCGTTGCCAGACTTCCTTGTGTGATGTTCTGAGAACCAGATGTATTTATCGTCGTACCGTCAACATGCCCCTGAGCTGTTACTGTTTGTTTACCACCATCAATGACAGTCCCGTTTGCTCTCCCTCCTTCGACGTATGAATTACCATTCTTAATTATCGTGCCATTGCTGGTACCATCCTTATAAATGTACTGATTGCCACCCTCGATTAACGTGCCATTGCTGGTACCACCGTTATAAACTTGCTGATTGCCACTCGCGATTATCGTACCGCTAGAATTCCCACCATTATAAATTACCTGTGTACCCCCATGAAGGATTGTATTATTAGCTTGCCCCTGATAATTGTTATGGTTTGCTACATCTTGTTGTCCACCCATTTCAATAATACTTCCATTAGACACCCCACCAAATACAGTCTGGTGGCCGTGATTAATGATATGAGTATCATTAGTTGTCCCCCTTTCATCTACTATTTGCTCGCCATCCACAGTTTCACCATTTACGATACCAGTAACGATTGATGTGAAAGCAGCCTCTCCAGGCTGGGCATATATCAAGGCAGATATCAATAAGGAAAGTACTGAACGGCGAAAATAATAGCGACTGGTCCTGTTCATAAATTTCATCCTCTGAAAAGTGAATACTGAGTAGCGGGTAAGCGACCTTAGCTCTGCTGCAACATCGGCCCACAGGCACCAGACCAGGGGATTCATCCTTAAGAGACAGCGCAAGTGTATTGTGTTCACCGCTCATCAAAGACATCATGATGAAATGATGATATTCCGCATAAGAAAGAGGCATTTTTAGACGCATCGCGCTGAAGTGTGGTTGAATAAAAATCAATCTTTTCAGATAAGACTGTCGTACGCTTATTCTGCGAAAATAAGGCCGTCGGCAAAGTAAAATGACTCACATAATTGTTTCTGATGAATATCTTCTACTCACATGAATATTACACAATAATATTGATGCATCAGATTATCTTACCTTTACAACATCACGTTAACAGCCAATGACACTTCTTGAATAAAAATATTATCAATCAAAGAGTTATTTTTTATTTAAGATTATTCTCATTCAAGTAAAAGACATAATTCCTATCATCACAGCCACGCTCATTTTGAATTATCTGAATAATAGCGAGCGTTCTTTAGTTAAGCAGGTCTTAATTGAAGACGAAATTATTGTGTGTGCAACTTACTTAATACCGGACATCTAAGTTGAAGAAAAAAATACTCGCCTTCGGGCTTATCTCAGCATTGCTCTGCTCCGCGCCAGCGATGGCGGATATGAATCGCACCACAAAAGGTGCACTACTTGGTGCAGGCGTTGGTTTACTTACTGGCAATGGCGTTAATGGCGTACTGAAAGGTGCAGCTGTTGGCGCTGGCGTTGGTGCAGTAACAGAAAAAGGCCGCGACGGCAAAAATGCGCGCAAAGGTGCAAAAGTGGGTGCCGCCGTTGGTGCTGTCACTGGCGTTCTGACCGGCAATGGCCTTGAAGGGGCGATTAAAGGTGCCGTAATTGGCGGTACGGGTGGTGCAATTCTGGGTAAAATGAAATAAGGAATGATGATGAAAAAATTTGCTTTACTGGCGGGTCTGTTTGTTTTCGCACCAATGACCTGGGCGCAGGACTACAATATTAAGAACGGCTTGCCGTCAGAAACCTATATTACTTGCGCAGAAGCCAACGAAATGGCAAAAACTGACAGCGCACAGGTTGCAGAAATTGTTGCGGTAATGGGTAATGCCAGCGTTGCCAGCCGTGATTTAAAAATTGAGCAATCTCCGGAACTGAGCGCCAAAGTGGTAGAAAAACTGAACCAGGTTTGCGCTAAAGACCCGCAAATGCTGTTGATCACGGCAATTGATGACACCATGCGTGCTATCGGCAAAAAATAATATTTCGTCTGTTACCGCGTCGATTGATTCGACGCGGTGGTTGTATATAGTTCTACAATGAAACATCACACCCGCCAATACGCCCTCACAACAACAAGCAAAGCAATTTAATCGGCATTAAACCACAAATACAACAATACTTATTACTATATAGCGGCTATAGCATAAAGAAAGATTAGTGCTGATCCCTGTGGCTAACGAGTTTTTCCCTTACTCGATTAACCAGATTGATCGCCAGCCAAACAAGGGCATTCAGCAAATTTATCGTTACAAGCACTTCTCCAAGCCCAGTACTGGGTTTTGCGATAAGGATGACCAGCAAGGTGATCAGCATAAATGCAATGGAAAAGATGATATAGAGAGTGAAATAATCCAGATTATTACTATTGTTCATGCTACTAATGGCGATCCTGTCAAAACTTTCAAACAATTATAGCAAACAAAATAATGAACAATAGTAACAAGACGCAACGAGCTAATTAGCTGTCTATAATTACACCGCACCATGGTCTTGATGATCAATTTTTACTCAATCATAACCTTCACCTTCGGTTTAGAAAGGATAATTTTAACCAGGTCGATGTAGGTTACCGGTTTATAGAAATAATAACCCTGCTGAAATGTGATGTTGTTTTGATTCAGATAATCAAGCTGTTCTTTTGTTTCGACACCTTCAGCTACGATACTGATCGAAAGTTTACGCGCCAGATCCAATACACAATCCAGAATCCGAGTTGATTCTGGGTCTGCGTTTACGCGGCCAACGAAACTGTGATCAATTTTGATATAATCAATATGCAGGTCATGCAGATAAGAAAGCCCTGAGTAGCCAGTACCGAAATCATCCAGCGCGATGACAAAACCATTTTCATGCAGAATGTTCAACCGCTGAACCAGACTCTCATCAACATTTAATGGCTCACGCTCGGTAACTTCCAGAACGAGGTTTAAATCGCGACGGGTAAAACTGTCACGGAAAATTAAGCACTCGTCGACAAACGTCGGCGAAATAATATGCGAGGCACTAAAATTAATTCCGATATGAAAACCTTCCGGCAATTTACTCGCGATAGCGTTCATCTGTGTGACAACCTGATTCATCAGACTTTGTGTAAGCGGAACAATTAATCCAGATTTTTCAGCAAGTGGAATAAATGCCGCGGGTGAGATATATTTGCCGTGAGGTTGTTTCCAGCGGGCTAATACCTCAACTCCCCGCAATGTCCCTTCCCGACCATTTACCACAGGTTGGTAAAAAGGGACAATCTCACCATTACTTATTGCCCGTCGCAGGACCTCTTCAGGCGTTGCGCTTTTATTAAAATACTTATCAAGCAGGTAGGCTGCGGCGCAGGCAATTAACAGAATGAATATCAAAACCCCTACGCCATTATCGATAAGTCTGTAGAAGCTAAAGAATGGTGGTGAGTTAAAGATAATAGTGAAATGATATCTTGTGGAGTGAACCTTCTCAGTATAAGGATAGTGTCCATTAAGCGTCATCACGTCACCGGTAGGTCCAATAATGTCATCCGCTACGCGTAATGCATACCTTACCCCTTTCAAGGGCACATTAAGCGCTCCACGAATATGCTGATCACTTATCGTGACCAAAATACGCGTGTCTGCAAATTGGCTCTGATAGAGCAGGATAGGCAATCTATTGACGGTGTCGATTGCCGGAGCCAACAGTAAATTACTGTCAGGGAAAGCAGGAATACGAGACAGCAGGACTCGATTCCCCGGCAAGGATGTACACCAGACCATTCCGCGTTTGAGAATGATGATTGTGCGCAAGTGAGGTTTCAGAGCTGCTTCAGTGCCAAGCTGATATTGCTCCTCGAGGTCGCATTCCTTCCCGGCAATGTTAACCGCCGCTTGAGTCGCCTGTGACGCTTCTTCAAGTATGTGATTGATATTGTTGACAGCATATCTCGCTCCCGCCATATATGCTGCTTTTGCGGAATACCAGAGCTGGATATTCAAAATAGCGACACCGGTTATAAACAAGCATATCGCAACGAGGATGGGTATGAGTGTATTGCGCATTCGCTTGTCCCGGACTAAGGATTTTAATACATGAAATGATGTTCATTCGCTCGTGCTGGCGTCTAAAGAGAGCATGGTAGAGAGCATAAGAAATATCCACGCCGAAGATAAAATTTTCTCCATCGTCATCTAACCTATTAATTATTGTGCTTAATGTGGGTAAAATTAAGCAAATCTGGCAGGATGTCAGACGTCAAGAATGGAGAACAATAGTTCTCCATTCTTGTTTAAACCCTGATATTCCGGATATATTAAGAAACATAACGACTTAAATTATTACTTTGCACCAGCATATGATACAGCTGATGGTAATTTTAAAACCTTACTCAGTTCTAAGAGAGCACGGATTCCCTGTCATTAATAATGATATCCGTTAGTGTAGTCTTATGCATTTCAATGTACTGCAAGATTTGCAGATAGAGATCAGAAAGAATCACACTAGTTTCATCTTTTAAACGCAAGCGTAAAGCCTGATCAATAATATGACTATCAACATATCCATGCGTCATGAACACCTCCCTCTCGAGATTTTTAAACAAAGCACATTGAAAAATAAATCTCTCTGGGATTGAATTATTCATGTCAGCCTCGTAGGAATAGTGACCCAATAAAATTATGCTGTGTATAGTCTAAAGCGACAGACAAAAATAAGATGACTGAGTTTTCTATAAACTTATACTTAATAATTGAAAGTTACATATCATCAGCTGTGTATCGCAACACGATTTCCAGTGTTTTTCTAATCACATCAGCTTTGAGAATATCACTTGTTGTTTCCAGAGAGTGTATCAGACTTAAGATAATATTTTTATTATTAACATTATCGCCTGAAAGCATTAAATTGGTCACAGCCTGCCCTAACACAGCTGACTCTTCTTCTAACAAATTACCCGAACTGCGAAAGTAGCTTGATAACGCTTTATCAGTTATTGCATTATGAATTGTAGTATCTTCAAGCATGGTAACCTCTCATCTTACTTATGAAATTTTAATGTATTCTGTTTATTTTCTTACCATTGAACATACTTTTATTGTCAGCTATCGCTGTTCTTCTGTTTGGCCCTCCTGTATCACTGTTGCTAAAATCACGAATTATGCTGTCAATTAAATCTCGTCGGAAAGCATTTTCCTCAGCCGATTTCATTACGAGTAATTGCTTAATAAGAGTCTGCAACGAAAAATTTATCTTCATGCGTAATATCTGGAGCACCGCCTGGCCAGTAATTTCATGTTTTATACTTTCATTATCAGATGTCTTCATAACGACTTCATAGTTAATCTGTCAAATAATCAGGCTGTCACATTATTCAAAAAGCAACCCAATTAGTGAATTGTAGTGTTTCTGTTCCTCTTCCCCTGTCGCTTGCTCCAGTCGACAAAGAAGTTTGGTACAAAGCGACTTTCGACTCAGATTACGTCCATCTTTCAAAATTTCAGTCACAATTTCCCCGAGGGTTTCCTGCTGAGTAGGCAAGTTAGCTTTTGCAAAGTAACGAGTAATTGCCCCCGCAGAATCTGAAATCACTGAATTTTGCTGCATGCTACGCCTCTATTAAAAATGTTAAACGTTGTTAAGTGCAGTAACAATAGCAAACTTGTACGAAATATGTGTACAGAATGATAAATTATTTTTTTGCAATTAGTGCTAACACCTATAAAACAATGAGATACGTAAAAATTATTTGCATCATTTGACTGACAACCTATACAAGATTCCAAACGAACTCATCTTCAAATTTTTCTATTTTTTAACAATGTAAATAAATAGTTATGTTTTAGTATTAAAAGCAAGACACCAGAAGATATGTCTGTTACCGTCATACTCTCGCCTCGCCCATTACCCTGGACTATTAATGCTTACTACCCTTATTTATCGTAGCCATATACGTGACGACGAACCTGTCAAAAAAATCGAAGAAATGGTTTCGATAGCAAATCGCAGAAACATGCGGTCTGACGTAACAGGGATTTTACTGTTTAATGGTTCACATTTTTTTCAACTTCTGGAAGGTCCGGAAGAACAGGTTCAAATGATTTATCGGGCCATATGCCAGGATCCACGGCACTATAATATTGTTGAGCTGCTGTGCGATTACGCGCCTGCTCGCCGTTTTGGCAAAGCGGGAATGGAATTATTTGATTTGCGCCTGCACGAGCGAGATGACGTTTTACAGGCCGTATTCGACAAAGGCACATCAAAATTTCAGCTAACTTATGATGACAGAGCGCTACAATTTTTTCGTACTTTTGTCCTTGCAACCGAACAAGCAACCTATTTCGAGATCCCTGCTGAAGACTCCTGGCTTTTTATCGCTGACGGTTCTGATAAAGAACTTGATTCCTGTACCCTTTCACCAACTATAAACGACCACTTTGCCTTTCATCCTATTGTCGATCCCTTATCGCGGCGAATAATCGCTTTTGAAGCCATTGTGCAAAAAAATGAAGATAGCCCATCAGCTATAGCGGTTGGGCAGCGTAAAGACGGGGAAATCTACAAAGCGGATCTCAAAAGTAAGGCGCTTGCATTCGCGATGGCACACGCACTTGAGCTCGGTGATAAAATGATTTCAATCAATCTATTACCTATGACCTTGGTTAACGAGCCTGACGCGGTCTCTTTTTTACTTGATGAAATAAAGGCCAATGGTTTGGTGCCTGAACAAATTATCGTGGAATTTACTGAAAGTGAGGTCATATCTCGGTTTGATGAATTTGCCGATGCTGTTAAATCACTTAAGGCTACCGGTATGAGTGTAGCAATTGACCATTTTGGCACAGGTTTTGCCGGTTTGTTACTCCTGTCACGCTTCCAGCCTGATAGAATTAAAATCAGTCAGGAATTGATTACCAATGTTCATAAAAGCGGGCCTCGGCAGGCAATTATTCAGGCGATCATAAAATGCTGTACATCACTTGAAATTCAAGTCTCTGCTATGGGTGTGGCAACACCAGAAGAGTGGATGTGGCTTGAATCTGCAGGAATTGAGATGTTTCAGGGAGATCTGTTTGCCAAAGCTAAATTGAATGGTATCCCTTCAGTTGCGTGGCCGGAGAAAAAATAATTTTCAGCACATTATTTCACATGATTTCTGGAAATCATCGTGAAAATGAATACGTTATGTTTTAATTTAATCCACATTAAAAATAATGTTTTATCCAATTTAGCTGAAATCTTATTTATACTTTGTACAATTTTAGCGTATATTGTACAAAGTATTATTGGGTCGTGTACAGGCGACGGAGATTTATGAGCGCAAGGAGGAATTGTGGCTTATTACAGCATTGGTGATGTTGCTGAACGTTGCGGGATTAATCCTGTCACTCTCCGGGCCTGGCAACGCCGCTACGGTTTGTTAAAACCACAGCGCAGTGAAGGCGGACACCGACTCTTTGATGAAGAAGACATACAACGCATCGAAGAGATCAAGCGTTGGATAAGTAATGGCGTCCCTGTAGGCAAAGTTAAAGCATTACTGGAAACCACCAGCCAGGATACGGAAGATGACTGGAGCCGCCTGCAAGAAGAAATGATGTCAATTCTTCGTATGGCTAATCCTGCCAAACTACGCGCGAGAATTATTTCACTGGGTCGAGAGTACCCGGTAGATCAATTGATTAATCATGTTTACCTTCCTGTTCGTCAGCGTCTCGTGCTTGATCACAACACCTCCCGCATTATGAGCAGTATATTTGACGGCGCATTAATTGAATACGCAGCAGCCTCACTTTTCGAAATGCGCCGTAAGCCCGGTAAAGAAGCCATTCTAATGGCGTGGAATGTTGAAGAGAGAGCACGATTGTGGCTGGAAGCATGGCGTTTATCATTGTCAGGATGGCATATTTCTGTCCTTGCTGATCCCATTGAATCGCCGCGCCCGGAACTGTTCCCGACGCAAACATTGATTGTCTGGACAGGCATGGCACCAACGAGAAGGCAAAACGAACTTTTACAACACTGGGGTGAGCAAGGTTATAACGTCATCTTTCATGCCCCCTAATTTCACCTTTATCCCGCCCCTTAGACAGAATCTTATAATCTGAACCCACAACAGCGTTTGTACCGGAGCTGATCCGTTGCAAAATGCTCACCGGGAGAATTCAGGTAACCCCCCTTTCACACTTTGTACATATCACAGCCAAAGGACAGACCAGCTTGAAGTGAGAAAACCGATCGTGCACACTACGCACTCTCACAACTAACAAAAGGTTATTATCCTGATGGATCAGGTCGTTGTTTTTCAAAAGATGTTTGAAAAAGTGAGAAAAGAGCAAAACTTTTCCTGGTTTTATTCAGAGTTAAAACATCACCGTATTGTGCATTACATTTATTATCTGGCTACGGATAACATCAGAATTATTACTCACGATGAAACAGTTTTGTTATTAAGAGGAAACCGTAGCCTGTTAAAAGTCAGTACAACCAAAAACCCAGAAAAAATTAAAGAGGCGGCATTGCTTCATATTTCTGGGAACTCTACATTTTGGGAGTATTGTACAACACTGGCAAGTGCTGGCGTTTTCCGCTGGGTAACCGATGTTAATAACAATAAACGCGGCTACTACGCTATTGATAATACGCTGTTGTATGTTGAAGATGTGGAAAATAACAAGCCATTAATCTAGCAAAGTTTTAACACATAAGAGATCTATCATAATTCAGTAAAATAACAAAAAAGAGGACTTTCTATGACTTATCAGAACTCCCTTTTTATTGTTATCCATAATTGTTCAGCCGACCAATTCTATAAATCTGACATTTGACACGCCTCCTTTGCCGTTCTGATACGTTACTTTTCTTGCAGCTATCAAACCCACAAATACAACGGGCGTGTTATATGCCCGTTCAGTACTTAATAGGTATAGCGTTAACATATTCTTGATAGCATGTACTGCATACCTCCTGCCTTAGAATTATCTCCGGCTAACTCCACCAAACATGGCTGAACACAGCCAGATAAGAACGCTTGCGCGCATCTGGATATCATACCGCTGCTGGAACTGTTTCTTAATCATCCTACCTTATTCGACCTATTCGTTACTGGCCATTATGAAGGACGCAAAGTAAGCGCTTTTTATGCGTTTTGGCTTAGTTATTATCACGTTACCTTAATATTATCAGGAACGAGTTAACGCTGCTCATAACGGTCAAACCGATACTATAAAGCCCAATAATTGAAACCTTTTCATCATGTCAGGAAGATAGTCATCCTTATGATCTTTATATAAAAAAGCCAACCATGGGGTTGGCAAAGTGGCACAAACCAGCATAAAAGCTATGCTTTGTTTACAAATCTTCTTTGAATTAAATATATATCGTCCTGACTAAACAGAACTATAACGGAATGAATTATTTAATCATATTACTAAATTTCATTTTGTTTAGCCTCTGTTGAGATCCCTTGTTTTAAATTTCATTTAGATAAAATTCTTAATTAAATCCTTGGGAGTCAATTATGTCTATGCAAAGTCAAGGAATGAACTTTGAAATGAACCTATACGCATATTTGAATAAATATGATAGTCGGCTTTCAGAAGAAAAACTTGCAATTGATAAGGCAGTTAGAGATTTATATCTTTACAACGAACACGTGGATAACAAGAGCATTATACTGAAATTGCTTTCATTTTTATCATCTGCTGATGACATTGTTGAAAAAGATATTATCAGGAATGCTTTGGAAGTGGTGCTTATTTTTACATTAGACGATATTTAAGTCATCTCAGGAGTTTTAATACACGAAGAGTGCCCGGATACTAGCGATTATATTCATATTTAATTATTAGTGCGGGGAAAGAGATTATGCATTGGCATATTTCTCTAACGTCCGTGATAGAAAAAAACTTTAAATATAAATAAAGAACAAACCACCTTTGCATTCAACCTCATCTGAGCTGAATATATTGATATTCTTTATCAACATCATTGGAACAGAAGAATAAGGCGAAGAAATGAAGTGTATAGTAATTGATACTGTAATACAACCTTCGTGTGGTATATATTTTTCAGTCATATGGAGCGATATGAAAATGATCATTTGGTATCGTTCAAATATATTTATCCCACCTGGCAGCATATTTACAGTTATTAAGTCAGGTATTATACTCGAGGATAAAGAATATCCGATCAGTATTTTTAACGTGGCGCTATTCAACAAAAACTTATGGAATTTAATCAAAAATAGTCAAGAGTGTCCTACAGAATCAAACAAAATTACGAATAAATGCCTGCATAAGAATTGCATTATGCAAATATGTCCACATGGTCTCAAGTAATGGGGGTTATTTAACCTTCCCTATATGCTATAGATAAATCTACCAAAAACTGCCCCTTCGTAGAGGGGCGCTATGATTTTGTTTTATTTGAAGGCATGGTGCTGAATGTATTCGTTGAATCCAGATTCAACACCTGAAGCTGCACTAAACCCATAATACTTGTTTCTGGTTCCTCTACCGAGTGGTCAAACAATGATATGTATGTGACGTCAGAGTTTATATTTTTAGTGTTTAATGCTATTAATTTAACGTAGTTACCTATCTTTTTTCTACCTTCTGAACTAACCTTAGGTTTCAACGTAACCGGCAGGAGGGGCTATCCCCAATCTTAAATTTTGCTGCCCGATTTGCTCAAGCCAAAGTTTTAATTTTACAACCTATAAACCTGAGTTAAATCAACCTCATGGTGCTGTCTGTTCCCGCTGTGGAACAAGACTCACTGCAACATCTTGCATTCCTAAACTTCGCAGAAGGCGATGGGCAAAAACTGTACTGTAATGTTATTTCGATGTCTCTTATGGTAAATAGGAGGCGTCGAGGCTAAGTGAGTAGCCTGCTTGCTTCTCAAGCCTGGATACTATCAGCATTCACGTCAGATGAAATGATGATATTTCGCGTAAGAAAGAGGCATTTTTTTATCAACTTCACATCGGAGATGGTAATAATCCTATGGGTCCAGTCCATATGAGGGGGTCAACATACTATAAAATTCACAATCATAAATTAACTATATATCAAGAACGCCAAAAAAATCCTGAAAATAGTATAATAACAGGGTAAATTTCAAGTCGACCAAGAATCATAGCAATACACATGAGATATTTTGCAATATCATTAAGAACACCGAATGAGGATGCGGTAGCCCCAAAACCCAGCCCCATATTATTAATGCATGCAGCGACTGTCGCAAATGATGTAAGGAAATCATATCCCATACCGTTTAGCACCAGTATAAAAAACACTGTAAAGAAAGTATAAAGAAAAAAGAAACTCCATACAGACCTCATTACGCGGTCTGTAACAATCTTCCCTCCTACATTTACACTAAGCAATGCTCTGGGATGAGAAAGCTGATTTATTTCGTGTTTACTTTGTTTAAAAAGTATAAGAAATCTAAGTGATTTAATTCCGCCGCACGTTGAGCCTATACATCCCCCAAAAAAACTTGACAGCAGCAAAAAAACTATCGTATGTGTGGGCCAGTTTGAATAATCCTGCGTAGCTAAACCATTATCAGTGAGCATGGAGCTAGCAAGAAAAAACGAATGAACAACACTTCCAGTTAAGTCATACATACCTATATGCCAGACCTGGAAAGAGGTAACAATGATAACACCTGAAGCTATTAACAAAAAGAAACGAAGTTCAACATCTCTGAGTAAGGGTTTTATTGTTTTCCTGCTTATAACAACATACCAAAGAGTGAAGTTGAAAGCCGATAACAGAGAAAAAGAGCCCGCCACCAGTTCAATCAAATAATTATTGAAATAACCGATACTCTCACTATGAGTTGAAAAACCGCCAAGAGAAACTGTAGAAAGTCCATGACAAATAGCATCAAACAACGGCATTCCTGCAAGTCGATAACAAACAATACAGGCAATGCCTAATAAAGAATAAGTTATCCAAAGTGTCCGCGACGTATCAGCCAAGCGTGGAGTCAGTTTGTCATCCTTAAATGGTCCTGGCATTTCTGACTGATAAAGTTTTGCACCACCAATACCCAATAATGGCAACACAGCAACTGCCAGAACAATAACCCCTAAACCGCCTATAAAATTTAATTGTGACCGGTAGAACAAATATGCCCGAGATAATGAACTGACATCATCAATTACTGTTGCTCCTGTTGTTGTTATTCCGGAAACCCCTTCAAACAGCGCGTCAGCAAACGTTAAATTAAGCTCTGAATCAATCCATAATGGAAATGCGCTAATAATAGAAAATAAAATCCAAAACATTACAATTATAATAAACCCATCACGGGTGCGTAATTGAATGCCAGATTTTTTAGTGGTATACCACGCTCCGCCACCAATACAAAAAAATATAACAAAAGTAATAAAAAAAACGAACAAGCTTTTTTCTTTATAAAACAATGCTACAACCATTGGTGGTAACATTGAAAGACTATAGAGCCAGACCAAGAACCCACACATATGAGTTACAACTCTTACATGAGATGTATTCATATCCAAATGTTCTTTCAATTATAACCACCTTACTGCAATGTCATGATTATACTGTATAAATTTTAACTCTTCTTAGATCTTACTTCACTGGTCCTTATGAAACAATCAGCAAAATGAATCTTATTATAACACTGTTCGGTTATGTATTGTTGAGCCTTCCCGCTGGGCCTGCATCATTACAAGTCGCTCCCTATGGGGCTTTGTCGAATAAATAATTTTTCGGTAAGTATCCCCCTGAGCAGGTTGTATCTTCAGGCAGTATGAACACTTTCTGGCATACCTACCTTCGTCATTATGTTCAGCGTATGCACCATGACCAAAGCCTCTGCAACCGGCCTATCATAATCTAGCAGCATCAGAGAACCTCAGAATAACTGTTTTACCCTGTACATTGCCGTTTCCGCTATTGAGCGACGATTGTAATCTTTTGTCCATTTTCACCGGGAATTACCCTCGGTCAATCGCTGATACGCGACTGCACAGTTACGGTCGGCATACTCACCGGGCCAGTAACCCGCTCCTTTTTGGGGTGGGATGAGCGCGCTGATTTTCACACGGCGCAGCTGCTCGTAACAGAGCCGAGAGGCGTAAACTCCGTCTGCTGCTGTCCTGATTTTTTGATGGGTTTGCCGGATTAATCCGGCTACACCTCTACATCCGTTACGCTGAATGCTGAGGTCGCCCTTGGGAAGAAGGCATTGCTGACTTATACCAATCCGAAATCACCTCCTCGTGCAACCAGACAGGGAGGGGCCTCGGTTGATAAGAGCTCTGTTATTGATGTGCCAGTTGGTGATTCTAACTTTTGCTTTGTAACGGGACGAGCCGTGTTGGCAGATGATGTGTGGTCTGATCCTTAAACTCAGTAAAAGTACGATTTATTCAAAAAAGCCCCTCCACTATGATTTCGATTTAAGGGGCTGATGATTATGTAACGCGAATTTACCGGATCCTTACGAACCTTTCTTTATCCTGCTCTTGCCCCTTTCGGTAAGCCCATTCTCTGTCATGTATTTTCTGGCAGTGAATATATTAATGCTGTGGTCAGTACAAAACCCCTTAACACCCTTGATCTTTTCCCGCTGAACCTGGGGCATCTTCGACCATTCCCGGACGAGATTTTTGGTAACTCTGTTCCATTTCTCTGGTTTGTTCAGCTTCGCTCGGCCCACCCAGGTTAATCCGTCCTTGCTCAAATTCAGGTAATGACGTGCTGTGCACGGCCGGATGTTGTGGCTCTCACACCACTTATTGAAATCGACGTTGCGCCGCTCATCCGAGGTCATCATCGACCATTTCCGGATAACCTCGTAGGGAATGGGGAGCTTTATGGCAACTTTCGACCTTACCCTGACGCGACGTTGCGGGACTGTCTCATGTTTCGCACTCAGGTTTTCTTCCGACAGTGCGGAGAGGGAGGACCTGAAATCAAGTGATTCTGGCTGGTTATGTGACAACAGTGTCGCGGCAATGGCGTGAAATCGGGCACTATCCACACTTCCACAGACCTTCACACTGCCATCAGTGACATCAATATTCACTAATTTGCTATTACTAATAGTTTTCGTGAAGGTGATGGTGTGGCCGGAAAAACAGAAACTAAACTTGAACGGCTCAGTGAAAAGCTTAGTGAGTTGCGGGTCAGCCCCCACCTCCGCCCGGTACGTAAACAGTGCATTCGTCATGGCAACTACCAGTTCGTTAGCCTCGTCCGTATTCTCGATGATTAAATTTTTCATCTGATTCAGAATTTTCTCGCTGCTCTGGAGCAGCAGCAGGGGCCGGGGCAATGTCGCGCCCATGGCGAGGTTGGAGTAGCATGGCGTTAGCATGTAATTCACTCCTTCCCGTTGTTTTTCTTCTGTGATAGAAGGGCTGAAATCATCTATTCCGGGCTGGCGACTGCGTGAGACCAGTGTTGTGACAAAGGCGTTAAACAGATAACAATCAGCATAGCCACAGGCACTCCTCCCATCCTTGCTGACCATAATATTCACGCAATTGTCCCCATTAAAATCCATATGCGTGTTGGTGAAGGTAATGGTGTGGTCGGAAAAACTAAAACTGAACGACTCAGGAATTTGCAGACCACGCGCCCTAGGCATGTCTGGATTATCCGGCAGTTTAGCCATCTGATTTGGCTGCAGTGCGGTCGCCATGACATCCGCCAGTTCGTTAATCTGGTCAGAACTCATCGTGCTACAGTCCGTATTTCTGTGAATTAAATTTATCATCTCCCGCAGATGAGTCCTGCAACTTTCCTGGCTCTGCAGGAGCTGGGACAGTGTCACAGCCGCGTTAATGCGGCATGGTGTTACCATATAATACAATCCTTTTTCTCAGGGGGGTTGATATTCCGGATCGTGCCGTGTTTGCCCACGGCTCCCCCTGGAGAGCTGCAGACCTGTTTATTTAACTCGCACAGCGCCGGGGCCTGTCAGCAAACAGGGAGCATAACCGTCGTGCCATTAAACGCCAGACGGGAGATCATTATTATTTTATTAATACAGATCCGTTGCATTCCGGTCTTTACCGCAGTTTAAAAGAAAAGAGAATAGGGACTTAGGCAGTAGAGCAGTCATTGGACAGACCACACTACCCCAAACTAGCAGGGGAGTTTTGATAAAATTTTGATAACCGTTAGCATGCTAACAAAAAAACAACGGGCGTGTTATACGCCCGTTTCAATATTTAACACATGTAGTGATTACATATTCTTGATGATCGCGTCACCAAACTCTGAACATTTCAGCAGTTTAGCGCCTTCCATCAGACGCTCGAAGTCATAGGTTACGGTCTTCGCGTTAATCGCGCCTTCCATACCTTTAACAATCAGATCTGCGGCTTCAGTCCAGCCCATATGGCGCAGCATCATCTCAGCGGAGAGGATGATAGAGCCTGGGTTAACTTTGTCCTGACCAGCATACTTCGGCGCAGTACCGTGGGTGGCTTCAAACAGCGCGCATTCGTCACCGATGTTTGCGCCTGGGGCGATACCGATACCGCCAACCTGCGCTGCCAGAGCATCAGAAATGTAGTCACCGTTGAGGTTCATACAGGCGATAACGTCGTATTCAGCCGGACGCAGCAGGATCTGTTGCAGGAATGCGTCAGCAATCACGTCTTTAATAACGATCTCTTTGCCGGTGTTCGGGTTTTTGACTTTCAGCCACGGGCCGCCGTCGATCAGTTCACCGCCAAACTCTTCACGCGCCAGCTGGTAACCCCAGTCTTTAAACGCGCCTTCGGTGAACTTCATGATGTTACCTTTGTGCACCAGGGTCACAGAGTCACGGTCGTTAGCAATTGCGTATTCGATCGCGGCACGAACCAGACGTTTGGTGCCCTCTTCAGAACACGGCTTAATACCGATACCGCAATGTTCCGGGAAGCGAATTTTCTTCACACCCATCTCTTCACGCAGGAATTTAATCACTTTCTCAGCGTCGGCAGAGTCAGCTTTCCATTCGATACCCGCATAAATATCTTCCGAGTTTTCACGGAAGATAACCATATCGGTCAGTTCAGGATGTTTAACCGGGCTTGGGGTGCCCTGATAGTAACGTACCGGACGCAGGCAGATGTAGAGATCCAGTTCCTGGCGCAGAGCTACGTTGAGAGAACGAATACCGCCGCCAACCGGAGTGGTCAGAGGGCCTTTAATGGCAACGCGATATTCACGAATCAGATCAAGGGTTTCAGCAGGCAGCCAGACGTCCTGACCATAAACCTGTGTGGATTTTTCACCGGTGTAAATTTCCATCCAGGAGATTTTACGCTCGCCTTTATAGGCTTTCTCGACTGCAGCGTCGACCACTTTCAGCATGGCTGGGGTTACATCTACACCGATTCCATCACCTTCAATGTAAGGGATAATCGGATTTTCAGGAACGTTGAGTTTGCCGTTTTGCAGGGTGATCTTCTTGCCTTGTGCCGGAACAACTACTTTACTTTCCATTCACCTCTCCTTCGAGCGCTACTGGTTTGCTCGTCTGCCACCACGTTGCATATGCGTTTGCGTCCTGCGATACGGATGCGTTAGAGCAATTTTTTGTTAATGATTTGTAATTGGCTTGTCAATACTACCCTATTGTTTGCCGTCATGAAAGATGCGCGTTATTAGGCTATAATGCGGCAATTCATAATCTCTGAAAATACCATGCAAAAAACTTCTTTTAGACCAAAGACAGTATTTTACCAGCCTTCAAATAAAA
This sequence comes from Escherichia sp. KS167_9B, assembly GCF_030295215.1. Taxonomy (NCBI): domain Bacteria; kingdom Pseudomonadati; phylum Pseudomonadota; class Gammaproteobacteria; order Enterobacterales; family Enterobacteriaceae; genus Escherichia; species Escherichia sp. KS167_9B. Next base: position 1,468,510 of record NZ_AP025754.1, on the reverse strand, counting down.
TATTAAATATCAATTATTTACACCAGATTTTAAGCAATAACAAAACCACCAGAGATAACTAACAGGGTGCTATTTGGTCAAAATTTGACATTACTCGATTCAGCGACTAACTCACTTTGAGCACTATTGGGAAAATTATCAAAAGTCATGGTTGAAGCGACAAGCAACGAGTAAATTATGGCATCCACCCTTTTTGAGGTTCACATGAAACGCTTTGCACTGATAGCTGTGACACTCGTTGCCTTTACTGGTTCTGCTGCAACCGAAGAAATCAACTTCAAGTAACAGAAACACCATATAACAATGGAGTGTTGAAAAATGGATACTACCGAAGAACGCAATGGAACATATTTCTACAGAGGACACCCGAACCTGTCCAAAATAGAACTACTCAACGTCATATTCCTTGAAGAATTCTGTAAGGAATTGGGGATTGATTCGGTATCAGGTGCAGCAATCTTATCTGGTCAACCGTGGCTGGGTACAAGAGCGAAGCCGCAAGGAGCAACCCTGGGAACAAGTGTTGTCTCAAAGTATGCGCGTATACTGATGAGAGATGCACGCATGCCTTTTGGTATTTCTGTTCATACACCAGTGGGTGTAAGGATGCAGAAATCTAATAAGCTTGCTGCAATTATCGCTCGTTGGGTCCCGTGGATTGGTTGGGCTTCACTGTCGATGAGTCTTTACAGGGTTTCGACTCGTACCCAGGAAAAATACAATCTGATTGCCAAACCTCAAGACCGTATTAAGTGGACTTCCTTCTAATGGCGACAACAATCACAGACGAAGTTTTAGCACTGTTCCGTGATGAGATTCCAGGTTATCAGGATGACCACGGGAAGGAAATTCCGTTAGAACTGGACTCTGATTTGTTCGACTATCCACGAGATGATTTAGAGGACGCTATACGGAAATACAAAGAGAGGTTTGGGATTAACCTGGATAATCTGGACTGGTCTTTTTACCTTCCGTGGGAGTCTGCACCATTGCTTCAACGATGGTTCAAACTCAAGCGGGAAGAGGTAGAAACAACACGTTTACCGTTAACTGTACGGATGTTTGCAGAATCAGCAGAAGCGGGAAAATGGCTGTATCAGTAGAATAAAAAAGAAGGCTGCGATGCCCCTCTTATTACTGCTGATGATGGTAGTGGTAAAGCATCATCCTGAACTTGAACAGTGAAGTGCTGTCACCCATCAGTAATACAGAAACTGTAGTGGCACAGTAAATTTGGCCACCTGATTAAAGGTGATATTCTCACCTCAACACAAAACAGGTGACTTAATGAACAAGAAAACCAAACGTACTTTCACCCCTGAGTTCAGGCTGGAATGTGCACAGCTGATTGTTGATAAGGGCTATTCGTATCGACAAGCCAGTGAGGCGATGAATGTCGGTTCTACCACGCTTGAGAGCTGGGTACGTCAGCTCAGGCGAGAGCGCCAAGGTATTGCGCCCTCTGCAACACCCATTACCCCTGAACAGCAACGTATTCGCGAGCTGGAAAAGCAGGTTCGCCGACTGGAGGAACAAAATACGATATTAAAAAAGGCTACCGCGCTCTTGATGTCCGACTCACTGAACGGTTTACGATAGTTTCCAGACTGAGTGACAGCCACTCAGTTGTCAGCCTCTGTTCCGCACTGGGAATACACCGTAGCAGTTACCGGTACTGGCGAAAACGACGCGATACGGTTAATTCGGCTCGCGTCAGGTTGTGCAGCGAAATACGCCGGGCATGGAACCAGAGCCGGGGCTCTGCAGGCGCGCGCACGCTGGCTGAAATGCTGACCCAAAACGGCGTCCCGATGAGCCGTTATCGTGCCGGACGGCTGATGAAATACCTGAACCTGAGCAGTTGTCAGCCCGGAAAACATCAATACAAAAATGCCTGTCAGGAGCATACGTGTTTGCCGAATCTGCTCGAGCGTCAGTTCGCTGTACCGGAGCCAGACAGGGTATGGTGCGGAGATATTACGTATATCTGGGCAGGAAATCGCTGGTGCTATCTGGCGGTCGTCATGGATCTTTTTGCCCGCAGGGTTATCGGCTGGAGCCTGTCAGCGAATGCCGATACTGCACTGATAAGCAGTGCCTTGCGGATGGCGTATGAGGTGCGTGGTCAGCCGCGGGACGTCATGTTCCATAGCGACCAGGGAAGTCAGTATACAGGACTGAAATATCAACAGCTTCTCTGGCGTTACAGGATAAAGCAAAGTGTCAGCCGACGGGGAAACTGCTGGGATAACAGCCCTATGGAACGCTTCTTCCGCAGTCTGAAAACAGAATGGGTGCCGACGGATGGTTACGTAGGCAAGGACGAGGCCCGGCAACAAATTAGCGGTTATATCCTGAATTATTACAATAGCGTCAGGCCTCACCATTACAACGGTGGGTTGACGCCGGAAGAATCAGAGAACAGATACCGTTTTTACTGTAAAACCGTGGCCAATATTACTTGACCACTACAAAACACTATTTTTCATACCAGTATTTATTCAATTCATCAATGTAAAATGTGTTCATTGGGCCATATTTATCACCATGCAGCCACACAACCGCTGCTCACTAACCCAGGTATTGATGAAACCGCGCTGAAGAGCCTGAACCCTGAACCTCTAACGAGTACCTTTAAAGTCCAATGCAATCCGACACTGTGCTACCCTCTGCGTATAGCTCTATTTGGAATTTACCATGAAATACTTTAGCGATTCTAAATCTTCTTTTAGAAAAAAACAGGTTAGTCGACTAAACTCGCAACACTCAACTAAGCGAAAACCTGAAAACCAGCCCACGCGTGTGATCCTGTTCAATAAACCCTACGATGTTCTTCCGCAGTTCACCGATGAAGCCGGACGCAAAACATTAAAAGAATTCATCCCGGTTCAGGGAGTGTATGCGGCAGGTCGTCTCGACCGCGACAGCGAAGGGTTACTGGTGCTGACCAATAACGGCGCTTTGCAGGCGCGTTTAACCCAGCCGGGTAAACGTACCGGGAAAATCTATTATGTACAGGTAGAAGGTATTCCCACGGAAGACGCCCTTGAAGCGTTGCGCAATGGCGTAACCTTAAATGATGGCCCTACCCTGCCCGCAGGTGCGGAGATGGTTGAGGAGCCGGAATGGTTATGGCCCCGTAATCCGCCAATTCGTGAACGAAAAAGTATTCCCACCAGCTGGCTTAAGATCACCTTATATGAAGGACGTAATCGCCAGGTGCGCCGCATGACCGCCCATGTTGGTTTTCCCACGCTGCGACTGATTCGCTATGCGATGGGTGATTACTCTTTGGATAATCTTGCCAATGGCGAATGGCGAGAAGCGACAGATTAAGGACGCAAAATGTTTAAACCGCACGTTACCGTTGCCTGCGTGGTGCACGCAGAAGGCAAATTTTTAGTCGTTGAAGAGACGATTAATGGTAAAGCGTTATGGAACCAGCCCGCCGGGCATCTGGAAGCCGATGAAACCTTAGTGGAAGCCGCCGCCCGTGAGCTGTGGGAAGAGACGGGCATCAGCGCGCAGCCGCAACACTTTATTCGTATGCATCAGTGGATTGCGCCTGATAAAACGCCGTTTTTGCGTTTCCTCTTTGCCATTGAGCTTGAGCAAATATGTCCAACCCAGCCTCATGACAGCGATATCGACTGCTGCCGTTGGGTTAGCGCCGAAGAAATTTTACAGGCGTCAAATCTGCGTTCGCCGCTGGTGGCGGAAAGTATTCGTTGTTATCAAAGTGGGCAACGCTATCCGCTGGAGATGATTGGCGATTTTAACTGGCCTTTTACAAAGGGTGTCATCTAAAAGGCTGCGTGATAGAATACGCCGCCTTGAAGTTCAATGTCGTGAGTGATCCAATGTCTGAAACCGCAAAAAAAGTAATCGTCGGTATGTCCGGCGGTGTCGATTCCTCCGTTTCTGCCTGGCTGTTGCAACAACAGGGATATCAGGTCGAAGGCCTGTTTATGAAGAACTGGGAAGAAGATGACGGTGAGGAATATTGCACGGCGGCAGCGGATCTGGCTGATGCCCAGGCTGTCTGCGACAAGCTCGGCATTGAACTGCACACCGTTAACTTTGCTGCCGAGTACTGGGACAACGTCTTCGAACTGTTCCTTGCCGAATATAAAGCCGGTCGCACGCCAAACCCGGATATTCTGTGCAACAAAGAGATCAAATTTAAAGCTTTCCTCGAATTTGCCGCTGAAGATTTAGGTGCCGATTATATCGCTACCGGTCATTACGTTCGTCGTGCCGATGTCGATGGCAAAAGCCGCCTGCTGCGTGGTCTGGATAGCAATAAAGACCAGAGCTACTTCCTTTATACGCTCAGCCATGAGCAGATTGCGCAAAGCCTGTTCCCGGTCGGCGAACTGGAAAAGCCGCAGGTGCGCAAGATTGCTGAAGATCTCGGTCTGGTTACCGCGAAGAAAAAAGACTCTACCGGGATCTGCTTTATTGGCGAGCGTAAATTCCGCGAGTTCCTGGGCCGTTATCTCCCGGCGCAACCGGGCAAAATCATTACCGTTGACGGCGATGAAATTGGCGAGCACCAGGGGCTGATGTATCACACCCTCGGTCAGCGTAAAGGTCTGGGTATCGGTGGCACCAAAGAAGGCACTGAAGAACCGTGGTATGTGGTCGATAAAGACGTCGAAAACAACATTCTGATTGTTGCGCAGGGCCATGAACACCCGCGTCTGATGTCTGTCGGTCTGATTGCCCAGCAGCTGCACTGGGTCGATCGCGAACCCTTCACCGGCACTATGCGTTGCACGGTAAAAACCCGCTATCGCCAGACCGACATCCCTTGCACCGTCAAGGCGCTGGACGACGATCGCATTGAAGTGATTTTTGATGAGCCGGTTGCCGCCGTGACGCCGGGCCAGTCTGCCGTCTTCTATAACGGTGAAGTGTGCCTCGGTGGCGGTATTATTGAGCAGCGTCTGCCGCTGCCGGTCTGATTATTGTCTTTAATTACAACAAGGAAGCAGTGAACGTGGCAAAGAATTACTATGACATCACCCTCGCCCTGGCCGGAATTTGTCAGTCGGCACGCCTGGTGCAACAACTCGCTCACCAGGGGCATTGTGATGCCGATGCGCTACACGTCTCACTCAACAGTATTATCGATATGAACCCCAGCTCCACGCTGGCGGTTTTTGGCGGCAGCGAAGCTAACCTGCGCGTCGGGCTGGAAACATTGCTCGGCGTGCTCAACGCCAGCAGTCGCCAGGGCTTAAATGCTGAGTTAACCCGCTACACCCTTAGCCTGATGGTGCTTGAGCGCAAACTTTCCTCAGCGAAAGGTGCGCTCGACACTCTGGGCAACCGCATCAACGGCCTGCAACGTCAGCTCGAACACTTCGATCTACAGTCCGAAACGCTGATGAGCGCGATGGCCGCTATTTATGTTGATGTGATTAGCCCGCTAGGCCCGCGCATTCAGGTCACCGGATCTCCTGCTGTACTGCAAAGCCCACAGGTGCAGGCGAAAGTCCGCGCCACCCTGCTGGCAGGCATTCGCGCCGCCGTGCTCTGGCACCAGGTCGGCGGCGGACGTCTGCAACTGATGTTTTCTCGTAATCGCCTGACCACTCAGGCAAAACAAATTCTTGCTCATTTAACCCCGGAGTTGTGATCTATGGAATTATCCTCACTGACCGCCGTTTCCCCTGTCGATGGACGCTACGGCGATAAAGTCAGCGCGCTGCGCGGGATTTTCAGCGAATATGGTTTGCTGAAATTCCGTGTACAAGTTGAAGTACGTTGGCTGCAAAAACTGGCCGCGCACGCAGCGATCAAGGAAGTTCCTGCTTTTGCTGCCGACGCAATCGGTTACCTTGATACAATTGTCGCCAGTTTCAGCGAAGAAGATGCAGCACGCATCAAAACCATCGAGCGTACCACTAACCACGACGTTAAAGCGGTTGAGTATTTCCTGAAAGAAAAAGTGGCCGATATCCCGGAACTGCACGCAGTTTCTGAATTCATCCACTTTGCCTGTACTTCGGAAGATATCAATAACCTCTCCCACGCGTTGATGCTGAAAACCGCGCGTGATGAAGTGATCCTGCCATACTGGCGTCAACTGATTGATGGCATTAAAGATCTCGCCGTTCAGTATCGCGATATCCCGCTGCTGTCCCGTACCCACGGTCAGCCAGCCACGCCGTCAACCATCGGTAAAGAGATGGCAAACGTTGCCTACCGCATGGAACGTCAGTACCGCCAGCTTAATCAGGTGGAGATCCTCGGCAAAATCAACGGCGCTGTCGGCAACTATAATGCCCACATCGCGGCTTACCCGGAAGTTGACTGGCATCAGTTCAGCGAAGAGTTCGTCACCTCGCTGGGTATTCAGTGGAACCCGTACACCACCCAGATCGAACCACACGACTATATTGCCGAACTGTTTGATTGCGTTGCGCGTTTCAACACCATTCTGATCGACTTCGACCGTGACGTCTGGGGTTATATCGCCCTTAACCACTTCAAACAGAAAACCATTGCTGGTGAGATTGGTTCTTCCACCATGCCGCATAAAGTTAACCCGATTGACTTCGAAAACTCCGAAGGTAACCTGGGGCTTTCCAACGCGGTGTTGCAGCACCTGGCAAGCAAACTGCCGGTTTCCCGCTGGCAGCGTGACCTGACCGACTCCACCGTGCTGCGTAACCTCGGCGTGGGTATCGGTTATGCCTTAATTGCGTATCAATCCACCCTGAAAGGCGTGAGCAAACTGGAAGTGAACCGTGACCATCTTCTGGAGGAACTGGATCACAACTGGGAAGTGCTGGCTGAGCCAATCCAGACAGTTATGCGTCGCTATGGCATCGAAAAACCGTACGAGAAGCTGAAAGAGCTGACTCGCGGTAAGCGCGTTGACGCCGAAGGCATGAAGCAATTTATCGACGGTCTGGCGCTGCCAGAAGAAGAGAAAGCCCGCCTGAAAGCGATGACGCCGGCAAACTACATTGGTCGCGCCATCACCATGGTTGATGAGCTGAAATAAGCCTCAAATCAGTGCCGGATGGCGATGCTGTCCGGCCTGCTTATTAAGATTATCCGCTTTTTATTTTTTCTCTTTACCTCCCCTCCCCGCTGGTTTATTTAATGTTTACCCCCATAACGACATAATCGCGTTACACTATTTTAATAATTAAAACAGGGAGAATGAAAAATGCGCGTACTGGTTGTTGAAGACAATGCGTTGTTACGTCACCATCTTAAAGTTCAGATTCAGGATGCTGGTCATCAGGTCGATGACGCAGAAGATGCCAAAGAAGCCGATTATTATCTCAATGAGCATTTACCGGATATTGCGATTGTCGATCTCGGTTTGCCTGACGAGGACGGTCTGTCACTGATTCGCCGCTGGCGTAGCAATGATGTTTCACTGCCGATTCTGGTATTAACCGCCCGTGAAAGCTGGCAGGACAAAGTCGAAGTATTAAGTGCCGGTGCTGATGATTACGTGACTAAACCGTTTCATATTGAAGAGGTGATGGCGCGAATGCAGGCATTAATGCGGCGTAATAGCGGTCTGGCTTCACAGGTCATTTCGCTACCACCGTTTCAGGTTGATCTCTCCCGCCGTGAATTATCTATTAATGACGAAGTGATCAAACTGACCGCGTTCGAATACACCATTATGGAAACGTTGATACGCAATAATGGCAAAGTGGTCAGCAAAGATTCGTTAATGCTACAACTCTACCCGGATGCGGAGCTGCGGGAAAGCCATACCATTGATGTACTGATGGGACGTCTGCGCAAAAAAATTCAGGCACAATATCCGCAAGAAGTGATTACCACCGTTCGCGGCCAGGGCTATCTGTTCGAATTGCGCTGATGAAAAAATTACTGCGTCTTTTTTTCCCGCTCTCGCTGCGGGTACGTTTTCTGTTAGCAACGGCAGCAGTAGTATTGGTGCTTTCGCTTGCCTACGGAATGGTTGCGCTGATCGGTTATAGCGTCAGTTTCGATAAAACCACGTTTCGGCTGTTACGTGGCGAGAGCAATCTGTTCTATACCCTTGCGAAGTGGGAAAACAATAAGTTGCATGTCGAGTTACCCGAAAATATCGACAAGCAAAGCCCCACTATGACGCTAATTTATGATGAGAACGGGCAGCTTTTATGGGCGCAACGTGACGTGCCCTGGCTGATGAAGATGATCCAGCCTGACTGGCTGAAATCGAATGGTTTTCATGAAATTGAAGCGGATGTTAACGATACCAGCCTCTTGCTGAGTGGAGATCATTCAATACAGCAACAGTTGCAGGAAGTGCGGGAAGATGATGACGACGCGGAGATGACCCACTCGGTGGCGGTAAACGTCTACCCGGCAACATCGCGGATGCCAAAGTTAACCATTGTGGTGGTGGATACCATTCCGGTGGAGCTAAAAAGTTCCTATATGGTCTGGAGCTGGTTTATCTATGTGCTTTCAGCCAATCTGCTGTTAGTGATCCCGCTGCTGTGGGTAGCCGCCTGGTGGAGTTTACGTCCCATCGAGGCCCTGGCAAAAGAAGTCCGCGAACTGGAAGAGCATAACCGCGAATTGCTCAATCCTGCCACAACACGAGAACTGACCAGTCTGGTACGAAACCTGAACCGACTGTTAAAAAGTGAACGCGAACGTTACGACAAATACCGCACTACGCTCACCGACCTGACCCATAGTCTGAAAACGCCACTGGCGGTGCTGCAAAGTACGCTGCGTTCTCTGCGTAGTGAGAAGATGAGCGTCAGTGATGCAGAGCCGGTGATGCTGGAGCAAATCAGCCGCATTTCACAGCAAATTGGCTACTACCTGCATCGTGCCAGTATGCGCGGAGGGACATTGCTTAGCCGCGAACTGCATCCGGTCGCCCCTCTGTTGGACAATCTCACCTCGGCGCTGAACAAAGTGTATCAACGCAAAGGGGTCAATATCTCTCTCGATATTTCACCAGAGATCAGCTTTGTTGGTGAGCAGAACGATTTTGTCGAGGTGATGGGCAACGTGCTGGATAACGCCTGTAAATATTGCCTCGAGTTTGTCGAAATTTCTGCAAGGCAAACCGACGAGCATCTCTATATTGTGGTCGAGGATGATGGCCCCGGTATTCCATTAAGCAAGCGAGAGGTCATTTTCGACCGTGGTCAACGGGTTGATACTTTACGCCCTGGGCAAGGTGTAGGGCTGGCGGTAGCCCGCGAAATCACCGAGCAGTATGAGGGTAAAATCGTCGCCGGAGAGAGCATGCTGGGCGGTGCGCGGATGGAGGTGATTTTTGGTCGCCAGCATTCTGCGCCGAAAGATGAATAAATATGTCCATACTTCACGCATTACGTTAAGCATCCGTTATAATCGGTTGCAGATACCAGCCTGTGGATGCTTAACATGGAATACCAACTCACTCTTAACTGGCCCGATTTTCTTGAACGTCACTGGCAGAAACGCCCGGTGGTGTTAAAACGCGGCTTTAATAATTTTATTGACCCGATCTCTCCAGACGAGTTGGCGGGTCTGGCGATGGAAAGCGAAGTCGACAGTCGACTGGTCAGTCACCAGGATGGCAAATGGCAGGTCAGCCACGGCCCGTTCGAAAGCTACGATCATCTCGGTGAAACCAACTGGTCGTTACTGGTACAGGCAGTGAACCACTGGCATGAGCCGACCGCCGCACTGATGCGGCCGTTCCGTGAACTACCAGACTGGCGTATTGATGACCTGATGATCTCTTTTTCCGTACCTGGCGGCGGCGTCGGCCCACATCTCGATCAGTACGACGTGTTTATCATTCAGGGTACCGGACGTCGTCGCTGGCGAGTGGGCGAAAAGCTGCAAATGAAACAGCACTGCCCGCACCCGGATCTGTTACAGGTCGATCCGTTCGAAGCCATCATCGATGAAGAGCTGGAGCCTGGCGATATCCTTTATATTCCGCCAGGATTCCCGCATGAAGGCTACGCACTGGAAAATGCGATGAACTATTCCGTGGGTTTTCGCGCGCCAAATACGCGGGAACTGATTAGCGGATTTGCCGATTATGTGCTGCAACGTGAACTGGGCGGCAACTACTACAGCGATCCTGATGTTCCACCTCGCGCTCATCCTGCGGACGTTCTGCCGCAAGAGATGGATAAACTGCGTGAGATGATGCTCGAATTGATCAACCAGCCGGAACACTTTAAGCAATGGTTTGGCGAGTTTATATCCCAGTCACGTCATGAACTGGATATCGCGCCGCCAGAGCCGCCTTATCAGCCGGATGAAATCTACGATGCGCTGAAACAAGGTGATGTGCTGGTACGCCTGGGGGGGCTGCGCGTATTGCGCATTGGCGACGACGTGTATGCCAATGGTGAGAAGATCGATTCCCCGCACCGTCCGGCACTGGATGCGCTCGCCAGCAACATTGCGCTGACCGCGGAGAATTTTGGTGATGCACTGGAAGATCCGTCATTTCTCGCGATGCTCGCAGCGCTGGTCAATAGCGGGTATTGGTTCTTCGAAGGGTAAGTTTGAAGTTAAGCTGGATGCGGCATCACATGCCGCATCCCTTTTCGCTACTTCCGTTGCGCCGTTAACTCGGCAATACGGACGATCACCTGCACCGCTTTTTCCATACCTTCCAGAGTCACAAATTCATGCTTACCATGGTAGTTGTAACCGCCAGTGAACAGGTTCGGGCACGGTAATCCCATAAACGACAACTGCGCGCCGTCGGTACCGCCGCGGATCGGTTTCAGTTCCGGCTCAATATCGCAGTCACGCATCGCCTGCTGGGCGATATCGAGAATATGCGGATGCTCAACCACTTTCTCGCGCATATTGTAGTAACTGTCTTCAATCACCAGTTCAATGTAGCAATCAGGATGTAACCCTTTGCCCACTTTTTTGGCGATCTCCATCATTTTACGTTTACGCGCTTCAAACTGTTTACGGTCGAAATCACGGATGATGTAGTGCATATCGGCCCGTTCAACGGTGCCTTTCATGCTCGCCAGGTGATAGAAACCTTCATAGCCTTCTGTCATTTCCGGGCTTTCATCCGCCGGAACTTCCGCATGAATACGTGCCGCCAGCGACAGCGCATTTACCATCACTCCTTTCGCCGTGCCCGGGTGAACATTGTTACCGACAATTTTGATATTGACCGACGCGGCGTTGAAGTTTTCAAACTCCAGTTCGCCGACGCCACCACCATCAACGGTGTAAGCCCAGCGGGCATCGAAGGCGTCAACATCAAAATGTTTCGCCCCTTTGCCCACTTCTTCATCCGGGGTAAAGGCGACGCGAATATCACCATGCGGAATGTTTTTTTGTTGTAATACCGCCAGCGCGGTCATGATTTCTGCAACACCTGCTTTATCATCGGCACCTAACAAGGTTTTACCATCGGTGGTAATCAGCGTCTGACCCAGTAGCTGATGCAGCACCGGGAACATAACCGGTGATAAAACTTCATCGCCGATACCCAGCGCAATATCGCCACCACGATAGTTTTCAACAATTTGCGGATTCACATTTTTGCCGCTGCAATCCGGTGAGGTATCCACATGAGAAATAAAGCCAATCGCCGGGATATCGCCAGGGACGTTAGCCGGTAACGTCGCCATCAAAGTGCCCTTCTCACTTAAGGTCACATTGATAAGCCCCATCTCTTCGAGCTGCTCTTTCAGCAGATGCAATAACTTCCATTGGCCTTCCGTGCTGGGAACCTGTCTCACCCCTGCCTTTGATTGGGTATCCAGAGACACGTAGTTCAAAAATCGCTCAAGTAGTTTATCCATGTAGTCACCCTCACTTTTTGTGACAACATTATTAAGAAGCAAGAAAAGACAAATATTGCGTCAGGTCACTTTTAGCCCTGCAAGCGGGAATATTTATCAGCATTACCTTAATGAATATAAAGCTAAGCCAGTAATTCACAACAAAGATTGGCGATTCAAGCGGTTTGCCGTAGAATTACCGCCCTCATTAAGAGTCACCAAGGTGGTTAACCACAAACCCCGCATCGGTAAGCCATCCGTTGCGTTTACATGGGACAGAGTAAAAAATTGAATAAACAACCGAGTTCGCTTTCACCGCTGGTGCAATTGGCGGGAATTCGCAAATGCTTTGATGGTAAAGAGGTCATTCCCCAGCTGGATCTGACTATCAACAATGGCGAGTTCCTCACGCTGCTTGGCCCTTCTGGCTGCGGTAAAACAACCGTTCTTCGCCTGATTGCAGGTCTGGAAACTGTTGATTCCGGACGCATCATGCTGGATAACGAGGACATCACCCACGTTCCGGCGGAAAACCGCTATGTGAACACTGTTTTCCAAAGCTACGCACTTTTCCCCCACATGACCGTGTTCGAAAATGTGGCCTTTGGGTTGCGCATGCAAAAAACCCCCGCTGCTGAAATTACGCCCCGCGTGATGGAAGCCCTGCGGATGGTGCAGCTGGAAACCTTCGCTCAACGTAAACCGCATCAGCTTTCTGGTGGTCAACAGCAACGCGTCGCCATTGCTCGCGCGGTGGTTAACAAGCCTCGTCTGTTGTTGCTGGATGAGTCGCTCTCAGCGCTGGATTACAAACTGCGCAAGCAAATGCAGAACGAGCTGAAAGCGTTACAGCGTAAGCTTGGCATTACATTCGTGTTCGTAACTCACGACCAGGAAGAAGCACTCACCATGTCGGACAGGATTGTGGTGATGCGCGATGGTCGCATTGAGCAAGACGGCACGCCGCGTGAAATCTACGAAGAGCCGAAAAACCTGTTTGTTGCTGGGTTTATCGGTGAAATCAATATGTTTAATGCCACGGTCATCGAACGTCTCGACGAGCAGCGCGTACGCGCCAACGTTGAAGGCCGCGAGTGTAATATCTACGTTAACTTCGGCGTTGAACCGGGGCAAAAACTGCATGTTCTGCTGCGCCCGGAAGACTTACGTGTTGAAGAGATTAACGACGACAACCACGCCGAAGGGCTGATTGGTTACGTTCGCGAGCGTAATTACAAAGGCATGACGCTGGAGTCGGTTGTTGAGCTGGAAAATGGCAAGATGGTGATGGTCAGCGAATTCTTCAATGAAGACGATCCTGACTTTGACCACTCTCTCGACCAAAAAATGGCCATTAATTGGGTAGAAAGCTGGGAGGTCGTACTGGCTGATGAAGAACACAAGTAAGTTCCAGAATGTAGTGATTGTCACTATCGTCGGTTGGCTTGTGTTGTTTGTCTTTCTGCCCAACCTGATGATCATTGGCACCAGCTTTTTGACCCGCGACGACGCCAGTTTCGTCAAAATGGTCTTTACGCTGGATAACTACACGCGTCTGCTCGATCCGCTCTATTTTGAAGTGCTATTGCACTCGCTGAATATGGCGCTGATCGCCACCCTCGCCTGCCTGGTGCTGGGCTATCCCTTTGCCTGGTTTCTGGCGAAGCTGCCACACAAGGTGCGTCCGCTGCTGCTGTTTCTGCTGATTGTTCCGTTCTGGACCAACTCATTGATTCGTATCTACGGGCTGAAAATTTTCCTCAGCACCAAAGGCTATCTCAACGAGTTTTTGCTCTGGCTGGGCGTTATCGATACACCAATTCGCATTATGTTCACACCCAGTGCGGTGATTATCGGTCTGGTTTACATTCTGCTGCCGTTTATGGTGATGCCGCTGTACTCCAGTATCGAAAAACTGGATAAGCCGTTGCTGGAGGCGGCGCGCGATCTCGGTGCCAGCAAGTTGCAGACCTTTATCCGTATCATTATCCCACTGACGATGCCGGGGATTATTGCCGGATGTCTGCTGGTGATGCTGCCAGCGATGGGCCTGTTCTATGTGTCTGACCTGATGGGCGGTGCGAAAAACCTGCTGATTGGTAACGTCATCAAGGTCCAGTTCCTCAATATTCGTGACTGGCCGTTTGGTGCTGCCACCAGCATTACGCTGACTATCGTAATGGGCCTGATGTTGCTGGTTTACTGGCGCGCTTCTCGTCTGCTGAATAAGAAGGTGGAACTCGAATGATCGGTCGACTGCTTCGCGGCGGTTTTATGACCGCTATCTACGCGTACCTGTATATCCCAATCATTATTTTGATTGTGAACTCCTTTAACAGCTCGCGCTTTGGCATCAACTGGCAGGGTTTTACCACCAAATGGTATAGCCTGCTGATGAACAACGACAGCCTGTTACAGGCAGCTCAGCATTCTCTGACGATGGCGGTGTTTTCGGCGACGTTTGCTACGCTTATCGGTTCACTGACGGCAGTTGCGCTGTACCGTTATCGCTTTCGTGGTAAGCCGTTCGTTAGCGGAATGCTGTTTGTGGTGATGATGTCACCAGATATCGTAATGGCGATTTCGCTGCTGGTGCTGTTTATGCTGCTGGGTATTCAGCTTGGCTTCTGGTCGCTGCTGTTCTCGCATATCACCTTCTGCCTGCCGTTTGTGGTGGTGACGGTGTATTCGCGCCTGAAAGGTTTTGATGTGCGAATGCTGGAAGCGGCGAAAGATCTCGGTGCCAGCGAATTTACCATTCTGCGAAAAATCATTCTGCCACTGGCAATGCCTGCGGTGGCGGCGGGCTGGGTGTTAAGCTTTACCCTGTCGATGGACGATGTAGTAGTTTCTTCGTTCGTCACCGGACCAAGCTATGAAATTCTGCCGTTAAAAATTTATTCGATGGTCAAAGTCGGCGTATCGCCGGAAGTTAACGCGCTGGCAACCATATTACTGGTGCTGTCGCTGGTGATGGTAATTGCCAGCCAGCTTATTGCTCGTGATAAAACGAAAGGTAACACAGGGGACGTTAAATGAAAAAATGGTCACGCCACCTGCTCGCGGCGGGTGCTCTGGCACTGGGCATGAGCGCCGCTCACGCCGATGACAACAACACGCTGTATTTCTACAACTGGACCGAGTACGTGCCGCCAGGACTGCTTGAACAGTTCACCAAAGAAACCGGTATTAAGGTTATCTATTCGACTTACGAGTCGAACGAAACCATGTACGCGAAGCTGAAAACGTACAAAGACGGTGCCTATGACCTGGTGGTTCCTTCAACCTATTACGTCGATAAAATGCGTAAAGAAGGGATGATCCAGAAGATCGATAAGTCGAAGTTAAGCAATTTCAGCAACCTCGATCCAGACATGCTCAACAAGCCGTTTGACCCGAATAACGACTATTCCATTCCGTATATCTGGGGTGCGACGGCGATTGGCGTTAACGGTGATGCGGTGGATCCGAAATCTGTCACCAGCTGGGCCGATCTGTGGAAACCTGAGTACAAAGGCAGCCTGCTGCTGACCGACGATGCCCGTGAAGTGTTCCAGATGGCGCTGCGCAAACTGGGCTACTCCGGTAACACCACCGATCCGAAAGAGATTGAAGCTGCGTATAACGAGCTGAAAAAACTGATGCCAAACGTAGCGGCGTTTAACTCCGATAACCCAGCTAACCCGTACATGGAAGGCGAAGTTAACCTCGGCATGATCTGGAACGGTTCCGCTTTCGTTGCACGCCAGGCGGGTACGCCAATTGACGTGGTATGGCCGAAAGAAGGCGGCATTTTCTGGATGGACAGCCTGGCGATCCCGGCAAATGCCAAAAACAAAGAGGGCGCGCTGAAATTGATCAACTTCCTGCTGCGCCCGGATGTGGCAAAACAGGTTGCTGAAACTATCGGTTATCCAACGCCAAACCTCGCCGCGCGTAAGCTGTTAAGCCCGGAAATAGCGGACGACAAGACGCTCTACCCGGATGCTGAAACCATTAAAAATGGCGAATGGCAGAATGACGTTGGCGCAGCCAGCAGCATTTATGAAGAGTATTATCAGAAGCTGAAAGCAGGACGTTAATTCAGCAAGCGGGCGGTGGTATTACCGCCCGTTTTTTCATTTAGCAAGGATGTGGCTAATGTTGCTGTTATGGACGAGTAAACGCTAAAAGAGGCAGTAAATATGCCAGATGCGGCGTCAACGCCTTCTCTGGTCTACGACACCCGCAAATTCAATTCATTGCGCCCCATCGCAGGCCTGATAAGCGTAGCGCATCAGGCAATGCTTCCTGCTTTATAAGCCCTTCAGCAACTTTTCAACAAACTCTGGCACCACCTGGCTTGCCGGGCCGTAATATTTCTCGGCAAATTCATTACCGACCTGACTCGGTTCAAGATTGAGTTCCACAGTGTGCGCACCATGCAGTTTCGCTTCGTGAACAAATCCAGCCGCCGGATAAACATGCCCGGAAGTACCAATGGCAATGAAAATATCGGCCATCGACAACGCCATATAAATTTCATCCATGCCGAGTGGCATTTCGCCAAACCACACTACGTGCGGGCGCAAGGGTGCCGGGAACTGGCAACAATGGCATTTATCTTCTGGCGTAACGTCTCCGGTCCAGTCGAGAACCTGACCACTTTGCGAACAGCGAACTTTCAGCAGTTCCCCATGCATATGAATAACATTGGTATTACCTGCGCGTTCATGCAGGTTGTCGATATTCTGCGTCACCAGCAAAAAGCGATCGCCGAGAGCGTCTTGCAGTTTAGCTAGCGCAAGATGCGCGGCGTTAGGCTGAATTTCTGGCTGCTGTAGCTGTCGACGACGGGCGTTATAAAACGCTTGCACCAGTTCAGGATCGCGATCGAAACCTTCCGGCGTTGCCACATCTTCAACCCGATGTTCTTCCCACAGGCCATCTGCGGCGCGAAAGGTACGAATACCTGATTCCGCAGAAATCCCTGCCCCTGTCAGTACGAGTACTCTTGGTTTTTCCATTGCTTCCGGCACCACTTTATCTCTGAAAAAAATACGCTGACGCAAACGCTCGCGCAGGCGGCGTTTATTTTTACGAAAACGACTTAACCGATGACCCCGACGCGACAGCATAGCAACCTCTGTTGTTTAATCGGTTAGATGTAGGAAAGCCGCACCACGCATTCCTCCCGCATCACCGTGGCGCGCGCGTTCAATGCGCGGAACACGAGCTACAGGTAAGAGATGACGAGGCAGCCTGTCCGCCAGTTGCGTTGTGATTGCCGGGAAATTCGATAAGCCACCACCAATGACGACCAGGTCAGGGTCAACAATGGTCAGGATATTTCCCATACAAACCGCTAACAAATCCAGATAACGCTCAACGTGCGCCCTTGCCTGCTCATCGCCTTGATCATAAAGCGCAATAATTTCGGGAGCCTGCAACGGTTGATGATAATAGTGTTGATACAGCCACGCAAAACCGCGACCAGACAGATAATTTTCAATGCAGCCATGCTGACCACAGCCGCAGCGGCGTAACGGGAAATCCAACCCCATCATGGTTAACGCATCAACCGGCAGACGCATATGGCCAAACTCGCCGGTAATATAGCTTTTACCGGTAATTGGTTTACCGTTGAAAATCAGCCCGCCGCCAACGCCGGTGCCGAGAATCAACCCCATCACCAGTGGATATTGAGTAAATTCATCATCCCAGGCTTCTGAAAGGGCAAAACAGTTGGCATCGTTATCAAGGCGGACATCGCGATCAAGACGTACGCTCAGGTCGGCACGCAGCGGTTTACCGCTGGCAGCGGGGACATTGGCAGCATACAGCGTACCATCTTCTGTTTCCGGCATTCCCGGAATACCGATGCCTACAGAACCTTTACAGCCAAAACGCTTATCGGCTTCAGCCACCAGCTCGCACACTGCATCTAAAAATGCGTCATAGCTGTCACGCGGTGTCGGCACCCGCTTTTCCCACTGCAACTGCCGACCGCTATCAAACACGCCAAGCGCAATTTTTGTTCCACCAATATCAAACCCGTAATACATTGCCGCTCCTTGTTTTAATGTACTGCCTTTACTGGCCGCTAAGGACTCGCGCAGGGTCAATATTACTGGCGCGCCGCGCCGGATACCAACTTGCCAAAAGACTCAGCAACAATGCTGTGACCAGTACGTAGAAGACGTCCAGCCAGTGCAATTCCGATGGCAGGAAGTCAATAAAATAGATATCGCTGGAGAGGAACTGATGACCGATCAGCTTTTCAATCCACTCAATAATCGGGGTAAGTTGCAGTGAAACCACCACGCCGATAATCACCCCACACAGGCTGCCGAACAGCCCTGCCAGTAATCCATACCAGACAAAGATGGCGCGAATTAAACCGTCTTTCGCCCCCAGCGTTCTTAATACGGCGATATCGCCACTCTTGTCTTTCACCGCCATCACTAAGGTGGAGACGATGTTGAAACAGGCCACGCCAATCACCAGTACCATCGCCAGATACATAATGGCGCGGATCATCTGGATATCGCGATACATATAGCCGTAAGTACCAATCCAGCTTTTAATATAAACATAGCTGTTGGTCACTTCACCCGCATCGCGTACCAGCTTATTGGCGTTGAAAACATCCGTCATTTTAAGGGCAATACCTGACACGCTGGAACCCATATCAAGATATTGCTGGGCATCCGCCAGCGGGATCATGGCAAAACTGTGATCGAGTTGGCCACTCAACTGCAAAATACCGGCAACGTGCAAACGCACGCGTTTTGGCTGCATCAGTTTATGCTCGGGATTCGAGTTGGGGATCATAATCGACACCCAATCGCCCTGCTTCACTTTCAGCGCATCCGCCACGCCTTTGCCGATGATAATTTGCTGTTCGCCTGCTTTAAAATTGCTCCACGCATCGTCCTGGACAAACGAGGGTAATGCGCTCAAACGCTGTTCCTGTTGCGGGTTAACGCCCTTGACCTGAATTGCGCGCAGATTGGCACCACTTTCCACCAGCCCGGTGAAATTGATATACGGCGCGGCAGCGGCAATACCCGGCACTTTTTGCACGTTATCCAGGGCTTCTTGCCAGTTAGTCCACGGCTGATCCACCGCCTCAATTTCGCCATGCGGCACCACCGCCAGAATGCGGTTGTTCAGTTCGCGTTCAAAGCCGTTCATCGCGCTTAAGCCGACGATCAATACCGCCACGCCGAGGGCAATGCCAATGGTAGAAATGACGGAGATCAGCGATACCATGCCGCCACGCCGCCGTCCGCGACTAAAACGCAGGCCAATCAATAACGATAAAGGCATCGCCATTACTCCGCTCCCATCAGGCTCAGTTCCGCCGTCAGACGTCCATCACGCATTTCCAGTTGGCGGCTCATACGTTTCGCCAGTTGCAGGTCGTGAGTAACCACCAGGAAGGCGGTACCCTGCAAACGATTCAACTCCCCAAGCAACTGGAAGATGCTGTCGGCGTTACGTGCGTCAAGGTTACCGGTAGGTTCATCCGCCAGTACCAGCCGCGGGTTATTGACCAGCGCACGGGCAATCGCCACACGCTGGCGCTCACCGCCAGAAAGTTCAGATGGGCGGTGATTCGCACGATGTTCCAGCCCCACCGCTTTTAACATCTCCAGCGCACGGCTGTTGATTTCAGCGGGCTTTTTCTTGCCAATCAGCAGCGGCATAGCCACGTTTTCCAGGGCGGTAAAATCCGGCAGCAGGTGGTGAAACTGATAAATAAAGCCCAGCTTCTGGTTGCGCAGCTCTGCTTTCGCCGCCGAAGACAGTTTGCTCATCGGTTGACCGTTAAAGATCACATCGCCGGAGGTTGGCGTATCCAGCCCGCCCAGCAGGTGCAGCAAGGTACTTTTACCAGAACCAGAGCTACCGACGATCGCCATCATTTCACCTTCGCCGACGCTGAAACTGACATTGTGCAGTACATCGGTTTGCACACTGCCTTCCTGATAGCGTTTGCACAGGTTGTCGCATTGCAACAGGATCTTATTCATAACGTAAAGCCTCAGCGGGTTGAGTGGCGGCAGCGCGCCATGAAGGGTAAAGCGTAGACAGCAGCGCGATAGCCATCGCCACCAGCGCAATAACAATGACCTGTAAAGGTTCGATAGCGACTGGCAGTGCCGCGCCATCAAGCAGGACGCCGATTATCGGCATCAGATTATTCAACTGGCTGGCAAGCAGTGCGCCAAGCGCCGCTCCGAGGATCGCACCGATAATCCCGGCGCTGGCCCCTTGCACCATAAAGACCATCATGATTTGTCGCGGAGTTAAGCCTTGCGTTTGCAGGATCGCTACTTCGCCCTGCTTCTCCATCACCATCAGCCCTAGCGAGGTAATAATGTTAAACGCCGCTACGGCAACAATCAGGCTCAGCAGCAAGCCCATCATATTTTTTTCCATGCGTACGGCCTGGAACAGCTCGCCTTTACGATCACGCCAGTCCTGCCATTTGCTGCCTTCAGGCAGTTTTTGCTGGCTTAAAGAATCAACTTTCAGCGGCTCATCCAGCCACAAACGCCAGCCAGTGATATTGCCTGCCGGATAACGCATCAGACGCGAGGCATCCTCAATATTCACCAGCATTTCATAGCCATCGACTTCACTGTTGGCGGCGAAAGTGCCAATCACATTGAACAGGCGCTGGCTTGGAATACGCCCCATCGGCGTGAACTGGCTGGCAGACGGCACCATCACGCGGATTTGATCACCGCGATTGACACCTAACTGTGAGGCAAGCTGTTCGCCGAGAATGACATTATATTTCCCCGGTTCGAGATCAGCTTGTTTCACATTGACAAGATACGGCGTTAGTGGATCTTTTTGTGCCGGGTCGATACCCAGCATCACCCCGACCGCCACGCTGCGTGCACTTTGCAGTACCACATCACCGGTAGTGACAGGTGCGATGCGATTAACGCCGTCCAGTTTGACTGCCGTTTCCGGGAGTTGCTGCGGGTTAAGAGAGCCATGCTCAGAAGAGAGAATTGCCTGTGGCATCAGGCCAAGGATGTTGTTTTGCAGCTCGCGCTCAAAGCCGTTCATCACTGACAATACTGTGACCAGCGCCATCACCCCGAGGGTAATGCCGATGGTAGAAAGCCAGGAGACGAAGCGACCGAAGCGATCCGCTGCACGCCCACGCATGTAACGCAGGCCAATAAATAGAGCGACAGGTTGGTACATGAAATCCGTCTGGTTGCTGTTAGCAAAGACACGAGTATATAAGCGAAAGCAAGATGGGTAAACGTCTGAACTGTAAGTGATCGTCAGGGCTAATCTGAAAAGTCCCCGTAAATCAATCGGCTAAATTGCCATGTTTTATCATCAATCTTGCCGCCTGATCTTAATCTGAAAAATCATCCAATACAGACAGATACCCATTACACCTCGGGTCATAACCCGCAGGATCAACCGCATGTAAATTAAAAAAGAGCGTGTTGTCCTGATGAAACAAAAAGAGCTATGGATTAACCAGATCAAAGGGTTATGTATTTGTCTTGTAGTGATTTATCACTCGGTCATTACCTTTTATCCGCATCTGACCACTTTTCAGCATCCGTTATCGGAAGTCCTGAGCAAATGCTGGATCTATTTCAATCTTTACCTTGCCCCCTTTCGTATGCCGGTTTTTTTCTTTATTTCTGGCTATTTGATTCGCCGCTATATCGACAGCGTACCGTGGGGAAATTGTCTCAATAAACGCATCTGGAACATCTTCTGGGTGCTGGCGCTGTGGGGCGTGGTGCAGTGGCTGGCGTTAAGTGCGCTGAATCAGTGGCTGGTACCTGAGCGCGATTTAAGCAATGCCTCCAATGCCGCTTATGCCGATTCCACCGGTGAGTTCCTGCACGGGATGATCACCGCCAGCACCAGCTTGTGGTATCTGTATGCTTTAATTGTCTATTTCGTGATATGTAAACTTTTTAGCCGTCTGGCGCTGCCACTATTCGCCTTGTTTGTGCTGCTGAGTGTCTCTGTTAATTTCGTTCCCACGCCGTGGTGGGGAATGAACAGCGTGATCCGCAATTTGCCTTATTACAGTCTTGGCGCATGGTTTGGCGCAACATTAATAACCTGTGTTAAAGCGGTGCCGTTGCGCCGCCATCTGCTGATGGCTTCTTTGTTGGCCGTTCTGGCGGTCGGTGCCTGGTTGTTTAATATCTCGCTGCTGTTGTCGCTGGTATCGATTGTGGTGATCATGAAGCTGTTTTATCAGTACGAGCAACGCTTCGGTATGCGCTCCTCCAGCCTGCTGAATGTGATTGGCTCCAACACCATTGCTATCTATACCACCCATCGCATACTGGTAGAAATATTCAGCTTAAGCCTGATTCCGCAAATGAACGCGGCACGCTGGTCGCCGCAAGTCGAACTGACGCTCCTGCTGGTTTACCCCTTTGTCAGTTTGTTGATTTGTACTGTTGCGGGCTTGCTGGTAAGAAAACTTTCACAGCGCGCATTCAGCGATCTGTTGTTCTCCCCGCCTTCTCTGCCCGCTGCCGTCAGTTACTCCCGCTAAGCCATCGCCCCAGCCGGGGCGATTCAATTTGCTAAACCATGTCGATTACGGATAATGAACAGCATTGCTTATCAGAGATATGCCCCCATATGTTGAGGCATATCCTAACGAGAATCTGACAACCGTTATGCCTGAACAATATCGTTATACGCTGCCCGTCAAAGCGGGTGAGCAGCGTCTGCTGGGCGAGTTAACTGGCGCTGCCTGCGCGACGCTGGTAGCGGAAATTGCCGAACGTCACGCCGGTCCGGTGGTACTTATTGCACCAGATATGCAAAATGCCCTGCGTTTGCATGATGAAATCAGCCAGTTTACCGATCAGATGGTGATGAATCTGGCGGACTGGGAAACCCTTCCCTACGACAGTTTTTCGCCTCATCAGGACATTATCTCCTCACGCCTTTCCACTCTTTACCAGCTACCAACGATGCAGCGTGGCGTACTGATTGTTCCGGTGAATACGCTTATGCAGCGCGTTTGCCCGCACAGTTTCCTCCACGGCCACGCGCTGATGATGAAAAAAGGTCAGCGGTTATCTCGTGATGCCTTGCGTACGCAACTGGACAGTGCCGGTTATCGCCATGTTGACCAGGTGATGGAGCACGGCGAATACGCCACGCGCGGCGCGTTGCTGGATCTTTTCCCGATGGGCAGCGACTTGCCTTATCGTCTTGATTTTTTTGATGATGAAATCGATAGCCTGCGCGTATTTGACGTTGACAGCCAGCGTACGCTGGAAGAAGTAGAAGCGATCAATCTGTTGCCCGCGCACGAATTTCCGACCGATAAAGCGGCGATTGAACTGTTCCGCAGCCAGTGGCGCGATACCTTCGAAGTGAAGCGCGACCCGGAACATATTTATCAGCAAGTGAGTAAAGGCACATTACCTGCCGGGATCGAGTACTGGCAGCCGCTATTCTTCAGCGAACCGCTGCCGCCACTGTTCAGTTATTTCCCTGCCAATACGCTATTGGTGAATACTGGCGATCTGGAAAACAGTGCCGAACGTTTCCAGGCTGACACGCTGGCGCGTTTTGAAAATCGCGGCGTCGATCCGATGCGTCCACTGTTGCCACCACAATCGCTCTGGCTGCGGGTAGACGAGCTCTTTTCAGAGCTAAAAAACTGGCCGCGTGTGCAGCTAAAAACTGAACATTTACCGACAAAAGCAGCGAATGCCAATTTAGGTTTCCAGAAGCTGCCAGACCTGGCCGTTCAGGCACAACAAAAAGCGCCGCTGGATGCGCTGCGTAAGTTCCTCGAGTCTTTCGACGGCCCGGTGGTGTTCTCGGTAGAAAGTGAAGGCCGCCGTGAAGCGCTGGGTGAGTTGCTCGCCCGAATCAAAATCGCCCCACAACGCATTATGCGTCTTGATGAAGCCAGCGACCGCGGGCGTTATCTGATGATTGGCGCTGCCGAACATGGCTTTATCGATACGGTACGTAATCTGGCGCTGATTTGCGAAAGCGATCTGCTCGGTGAACGTGTTGCTCGTCGCCGTCAGGACTCACGGCGCGCCATCAATCCTGACACGCTGATCCGTAACCTCGCGGAGCTGCATATTGGTCAGCCGGTGGTCCATCTGGAGCACGGCGTCGGTCGCTATGCCGGAATGACCACGCTGGAAGCCGGCGGCATTACCGGCGAGTATTTGATGCTCACCTATGCCAACGACGCCAAATTGTATGTTCCGGTGTCGTCGCTGCATCTGATTAGCCGTTATGCAGGTGGCGCGGAAGAAAATGCCCCGCTGCATAAACTTGGCGGCGATGCGTGGTCACGCGCGCGGCAGAAAGCGGCGGAAAAAGTGCGTGATGTGGCGGCAGAATTGCTGGATATCTACGCACAACGCGCCGCCAAAGAGGGCTTCGCGTTTAAACACGACCGTGAGCAGTATCAGTTGTTCTGCGACAGCTTCCCGTTTGAAACCACGCCGGATCAGGCGCAGGCCATTAATGCGGTGCTTAGTGACATGTGTCAGCCGCTGGCAATGGATCGTCTGGTGTGCGGCGATGTTGGCTTTGGGAAAACTGAAGTCGCGATGCGCGCCGCTTTCCTGGCGGTAGATAACCACAAGCAGGTGGCGGTGCTGGTGCCTACCACCCTTCTCGCGCAGCAGCATTACGACAACTTCCGCGACCGTTTCGCCAACTGGCCAGTACGCATCGAAATGATCTCCCGTTTCCGCAGCGCCAAAGAGCAGACGCAAATCCTTGCGGAAGTGGCAGAAGGGAAAATCGATATTCTGATCGGTACGCACAAACTGCTGCAAAATGACGTCAAGTTTAAAGATTTAGGCTTGCTGATTGTCGATGAAGAACACCGCTTCGGGGTGCGTCATAAAGAGCGCATTAAAGCGATGCGGGCGAACGTGGATATTCTGACACTTACCGCAACGCCGATCCCACGTACGCTGAATATGGCAATGAGCGGAATGCGCGATCTGTCGATTATTGCCACGCCGCCAGCCCGTCGTCTGGCAGTTAAAACCTTTGTTCGTGAGTACGATAGTCTGGTGGTACGGGAGGCGATCCTGCGCGAAATTCTGCGCGGGGGGCAGGTTTATTATCTCTACAATGATGTGGAAAACATTCAGAAAGCCGCCGAACGACTGGCAGAACTGGTACCAGAAGCGCGGATCGCCATCGGTCACGGGCAGATGCGCGAGCGCGAACTGGAACGGGTGATGAATGATTTCCATCATCAACGTTTTAACGTGCTGGTTTGTACCACCATTATCGAAACCGGGATCGACATCCCTACCGCCAACACCATTATCATTGAACGCGCGGATCACTTCGGTCTGGCACAGCTGCACCAGTTGCGCGGTCGCGTCGGACGTTCGCATCATCAGGCATATGCATGGTTGCTGACGCCGCATCCAAAAGCGATGACCACCGATGCGCAAAAACGTCTTGAAGCGATTGCCTCGCTGGAAGATCTCGGTGCAGGTTTTGCGCTGGCAACGCACGATCTGGAGATCCGCGGCGCAGGTGAACTGCTTGGCGAAGAACAAAGCGGCTCAATGGAAACCATCGGTTTCTCGCTGTATATGGAGTTGCTGGAAAACGCCGTCGATGCGCTGAAAGCCGGACGCGAGCCATCGCTGGAAGATCTCACCAGTCAGCAAACAGAAGTCGAGCTGCGGATGCCGTCGCTATTGCCAGATGATTTCATTCCTGACGTGAATACGCGTTTGTCGTTCTATAAACGTATTGCCAGCGCCAAAACGGAAAACGAACTGGAAGAGATCAAAGTTGAGCTTATCGATCGCTTCGGCCTGCTGCCGGATCCGGCGCGTACCCTGCTGGATATTGCCCGTCTGCGCCAGCAAGCGCAGAAACTGGGGATCAGGAAGCTGGAAGGTAATGAGAAAGGTGGGGTGATCGAATTTGCCGAGAAGAATCACGTTAATCCGGCCTGGTTGATTGGTTTGCTGCAAAAACAGCCACAGCATTACCGCCTTGATGGTCCGACGCGCCTGAAGTTTATTCAGGATTTGAGCGAGCGGAAAACGCGTATCGAATGGATTCGCCAGTTTATGCGTGAACTGGAAGAGAACGCGATCGCTTAATGGTAAATCGGGGGCGTTTCTGCGCCCCCATATCCAACATTTACAAATTATTTGCACTTCCCTGCACTATCCGACACTGTCACCATCCATAATTCAGGCTTATCTGTTTATTACAATAACCTTATATTTATTATGGATTTTTGGTGATGATCAAAACGCGTTTTTCTCGCTGGCTAACGTTTTTTACGTTCGCCGCTGCCGTGGCGCTGGCGCTACCGGTAAAAGCCAACACCTGGCCGCTGCCGCCAGCAGGCAGTCGTCTGGTTGGCGAAAACAAATTTCATGTGGTGGAAAATGACGGTGGTTCTCTGGAAGCCATCGCCAAAAAATATAATGTCGGCTTTCTCGCTTTGTTACAGGCTAACCCCGGCGTTGATCCTTACGTGCCGCGCGCGGGTAGCGTGTTAACGATCCCGTTGCAAACCCTACTTCCAGATGCGCCGCGCGAAGGCATTGTGATCAATATTGCGGAACTGCGTCTCTATTACTACCCGCCGGGTAAAAATTCGGTAACCGTGTATCCCATCGGCATTGGTCAGTTGGGTGGTGACACGCTGACACCAACAATGGTGACCACCGTTTCTGACAAGCGTGCAAACCCAACCTGGACGCCAACGGCAAACATTCGCGCGCGGTATAAGGCACAGGGAATTGAGTTGCCTGCGGTAGTTCCGGCTGGACCGGATAACCCAATGGGCCATCATGCGATTCGTCTGGCGGCCTATGGCGGTGTTTATTTGCTTCACGGTACGAACGCCGATTTCGGCATTGGCATGCGGGTAAGTTCTGGCTGTATTCGTCTGCGGGATGACGATATCAAAACACTCTTTAGCCAGGTCACCCCAGGTACCAAAGTGAATATCATCAACACCCCGATTAAAGTCTCTGCCGAACCAAACGGTGCGCGTCTGGTTGAAGTACATCAACCGCTGTCAGAGAAGATTGATGACGATCCGCAGCTGCTGCCAATTACACTGAATAGCGCAATGCAATCATTTAAAGATGCAGCGCAAACTGACGCTGAAGTGATGCAGCATGTGATGGATGTCCGTTCCGGGATGCCGGTGGATGTCCGCCGTCATCAAGTGAGCCCACAAACTTTGTAAATCCTGAATAAAAAAATCCCCGCGACACGGCATGTCGCGGGGAAAAAAATCAGCAGTAGCAGGCATTAATGAGGGTTAATGCTTATTTATAAATTACTGCTGTTCCATGGAGGGTATTCGGACCGGTTACAGAAGTAATACGGAAAGATTTCGCGCCCATCTCATCCGCTTTTTGCGCCAGCTGCTCTTCCAGCGATCCCAGATTTGTCCCCGCGTTAGCACTGATAGTACCGACTTTTTGTTGGCCTTCTGGCGTTGACTGAACTTCGACAGCCGCAAAGCTGGCAAATGACATGGAGCTTAAAATCGCCGCAGCGATGAGGGTTTTTACGTTTTTCATAATAGTGGCCTTATGCAGATGAATGACGTCGCAAGCAATTACTTAACGATCGATAACTAAATGATAGATGTGATCTGGATCACATACAAGATATTTTTTATAACAATCATTAATTAATTTAAAAATCTTTAAATTTCAGTTAAATAGAAAGCAATTATTTTTATGGTTTGTGGACTGGTGAACGGAGGTGATTATTTTTATAATAACCTTTCATTCACAGTCACCAGGTACAACGGCATCATGGCAACTGACTCAACACAATGTGTAAAAAAAAGCCGTGGCCGCCCAAAAGTGTTCGACAGGGATGCCGCGCTTGATAAGGCCATGAAATTGTTCTGGCAGCACGGTTATGAAGCGACTTCTCTTGCGGACCTCGTCGAAGCGACCGGAGCCAAAGCGCCCACGCTATACGCGGAATTTACCAACAAAGAGGGGTTATTCCGCGCCGTACTCGACCGCTATATCGATCGTTTTGCCGCTAAGCATGAAGCACAGCTGTTTTGTGAAGAGAAAAGCGTGGAGTCTGCGCTGGCTGACTATTTTGCTGCCATCGCCAACTGCTTTACCAGCAAAGACACCCCGGCTGGCTGCTTTATGATCAACAACTGCACCACCCTCTCCCCGGATTCCGGAGATATCGCCAATACGCTGAAATCACGCCATGCGATGCAAGAGCGCACTTTGCAGCAGTTTTTATGTCAACGACAAGCGCGCGGGGAAATCCCGACCCACTGTGATGTGACGCATCTGGCTGAATTCCTTAATTGTATTATTCAGGGGATGTCGATCAGCGCACGCGAAGGTGCATCGCTGGAAAAACTGATGCAGATTGCCCGAATGACTTTGCGTTTATGGCCCGAACTGGTGAAATAAGGCGCAAAAAAAAGCCCCTCAGCCTGAGCGAATGGGGGGCTAAATTGCAGAATACAGCCTTGTTATACTTTGTTATTCAAAATCAGTTGCCCGTTGCCATCTAACGGGATCTGCGTACCCGGATCGCGGTCCATGCGGATTTTGCCCTGCTGATCGCCAATCTTATAGGTCACATCATAACCGAGCATTTTTTCTGACTTGTCATACACCGTTTTACAACGCTGTTGCGTAGTCGTGTAAGTATCGCTTTCCTGGAGAGAGCCCTGGATCTGGTTACCGGCATAGCCACCTCCCAGCGCCCCCACAACAGTGGCGACATCTTTACCGCGACCACCGCCAAACTGATGCCCTATCACGCCGCCAGCAACAGCGCCGAGCACCGACCCGGTAATGCGATTTTCATCCTGCACCGGTCGACGATGGGTCACTGTGACGTTGCGACACTCCTGACGCGGTGTTTTAACCGTTTCCTTGATTGGGGTTGCAGAAACAACCTGAGCGTATTGCGGGCCACGTTCAAACACGTTCAGACTGGCCACTGCCGCTACGCCCAACGCAGCTGCGACACCAATCCCCATACCCGCCAACATTGATTTATTCACGGGAACACCTCCTTCTTTGCTGTTATGCCAATCATGCAAGTGAAGGAGAAAAGCAGCTATCAGACAGAAGATGAAAAGCGCGGGAATGGCTGGAAATACTTAGGGATTCGGAGGAGTCTGAAGGAATGCCTGATGCGACGCTTAACGCGTCTTATCAGGCCTACCGCTCGTACCATTTGTCCAGGGCGGATAAGGCGTTTACGCCGCATCCGCCAGTACAAGCCGATTAATGCAACTTCAAACGTGGACGGATAACGCGGTTAATACTCCCCACCAGCATCATTAATCCGGTTTTAAAGTAACCATGCAGCGCAATCTGATGCATTCTGTATAGCGAGATGTATACAAAGCGCGCAATTCGTCCTTCAATCATCATTGAGCCGCGCGTCAGGTTACCCATCAGGCTACCGACGGTGGAGAAGTTCGACAGCGATACCAGAGAACCGTGATCTTTATACTGATAATTTTTCAGCGGCTTACCGTTCATCTGCGCCAGAATGTTGTTCATTGCGCAGGTTGCCATCTGGTGTGCGGCCTGCGCACGCGGCGGAACAAAGCCCCCTTCCGGACGCGGGCATGACGCGCAGTCGCCAATAGCGTATATGTCTGGATCGCGAGTGGTTTGCAGCGTCGGTTCCACCACCAGCTGGTTGATACGGTTGGTTTCAAGACCACCGATATCTTTCAGGAAGTCTGGCGCTTTGATCCCGGCTGCCCACACCATCAGATCAGCCTCAATATATTCACCATCTTTAGTGTGCAGGCCGCCTTCATCAGCGCTGGTGACCATGGTTTGCGTCAGCACGCGAACGCCAAGTTTCGTTAACTCATTATGGGCCGCAGCAGAGATACGTGGCGGTAATGCAGGCAAAATACGTTCGCCCGCTTCTACCAGCGTTACGTTCAGGGCTTCGTTGGTCAGGCCTTTGTAACCATAGCTGTGCAGTTGCTTGACCGCGTTGTGCAATTCTGCGGAGAGTTCTACACCCGTCGCGCCGCCGCCGACAATCGCAATGTTCACTTTACCATTCGCGCCCAGGTTGGCGGAGTATTTCAGGAACAGATTCAGCATCTCCTGGTGGAAACGACGCGCCTGATGCGGGTTATCGAGGAAAATGCAGTTCTCTTTGACTCCTGGCGTATTGAAATCGTTAGAGGTGCTGCCCAACGCCATTACCAGGGTGTCATAGGCGATTTTACGTTCCGGAACCAGCAGTTCACCTTTCTCGTCGCGCAGTTCTGCAATAGTGATTGTTTTCGCTTCACGATCGATATCAATGACGGAACCCAGCTGGAACTGGAAACCATGATTGCGCGCATGGGCCAGATAGCTCAACGCATCGACGCCTTCATCAAGCGAGCCAGTCGCCACTTCGTGCAGCAGCGGTTTCCACAAGTGGCTGTGGTTACGATCGACCAGCGTAATTTTGGCTTTTTTCTTGCGTCCCAGCTTATGTCCCAGCTGTGTCGCCATTTCCAGCCCACCAGCACCGCCGCCGACAATCACAATTTTTTTCAATGGCGTAGTCAACGTGACCCCCTTAAATTTATTAACCAATTGTTA
This sequence comes from Escherichia sp. KS167_9B, assembly GCF_030295215.1. Lineage (NCBI taxonomy): Bacteria > Pseudomonadati > Pseudomonadota > Gammaproteobacteria > Enterobacterales > Enterobacteriaceae > Escherichia > Escherichia sp. KS167_9B. The sequence continues at coordinate 1,438,137 of NZ_AP025754.1, read as the reverse complement.
ACTAATAGTTATTAATATAGCTCTTAATTAACAATAGGTTACAGCAATGAAAATGTTCTTCGTTATTGAGAATAACATGAATGGTGCATTGGTCATACCAAAATTGATGTTAATCAAGTTTTGTTGCTGAAAAGATAGTCTGATTTACCGGATGAGATCATAAAATACAGCTTATTGTTTATTATTTAAACGAATTCAGGAGGGTGAGACGTATATGGAGGGCGTTTGGTAGGCCTGATAAGACGCGAGCGGCGTCGCATCAGGCACATTGCCAGTGTCGGATGCGGCGTGAACGCCCTATCCGACCTACAGAATTTACAGAATCTGGAACGCATCAGGTATCAGCAAGGTTACCTGATGCGACGAGGGCATTTAACCGAGGGTTTTGAACGCTTTAATGCGCTGCAAATGCGGGGAGATATTCTTGAATTTGTGCGTCTGCTCTTCGTCCCAGACAATCTCGTAATAATGATGCAACTCTTCAGATGTCCGCTGGCTGTTAAGCGCTTCATCGTTACGCGACAAAATCACCAGACAACGATCGCGATTCTTTTCGCGGAAGTTGGTCACACACTTAGTGGCAATATCGGCATACTCTTCCGGGCGATCAATCTTGCCTTCCATGTTCTCATAAGGGAACAAATTAGGATTGAAGATCACCTGGCGGATATCGCAAAGAAAACCAATTCGCTCCGCCCAGTATCCGCCCAGACCAACGCCGCATATCAGCGGACGCTCATCGACGTTTAGTTGCAGCATTTTGTCCACTTCTTTGAGCAGATGCTGCATATCATGTTTCGGATGCCGCGTACTGTAGCTTATCAAGCGTACATCCGGGTCAATAAACTGCAATTGTAAGACTTTCTCGTGGTTACCCGGACTGTTAGAGTCAAAACCGTGTAAATAGATAATCATCGCTTCCTCACATAAGCCAGGGTTAGTGACCTGCTTTCTCTTCCTGCCAGCGTTCATGTAACTGATTCAGACGGGCGCTGATCTCTTTCCAGCGAGCCGAGTCCATCAGTTCCTGTCGCGAAAATGAACCTTTATGATACAAACGTGTAACACGTTCTGCCTTGATCGGTGACAGATTATCTAACACGCTGACGGCCCCTTTACGATTATTGCAGACCAGGATCATATCGCAACCCGCATCCAGTGATGCCTGCCCGCGTTCGGCATAACTGCCCATAATCGCGGCACCTTCCATCGATAAATCGTCGGAGAAAATCACGCCGTCAAAACCCAGTTCCTGGCGTAAAACGGTTTTCAGCCAGTGGGGAGAACCACTCGCCGGACGCGGATCTACATCACTGTAGATCACATGCGCAGGCATAATGGCGTCGAGTTTATTTTCACGGATTAATGCGCTGAATACCGACATATCCTTGGCACGAATTTCCGCTTGTGGACGAGGGTCACGCGGCGTCTCTTTGTGTGAGTCTGCCGTTACCGCACCATGCCCTGGGAAGTGTTTACCGGTGGTTTTCATTCCGGCTTCATGCATGCCATCAATAAAGCTGCTGGCGATTGCCAGGGCTTTTTCGGGATCGGCATGATAAGAACGCTCACCAATCGCCGCGCTGATATGCCCGACGTCCAGCACTGGCGCAAAGCTGATATCAATATCCATAGCAATCATTTCGCTGGCCATCAACCAACCTGCCTCTTGCGCCAGTTTTCCGCCTTCTTCCATTCCCAACAGCGCAGCAAATGATTGTGCCGCTGGCAAGCGGGTAAAACCTTCACGAAAACGCTGCACACGCCCACCTTCCTGATCCACCGCCACCACCAGATGATTGCGCGAAGCTGCACGGATCTGGCGCACCAGTTCGCGTAACTGGGCAGGATCGTGATAGTTACGCGTAAAGAGAATCAGCCCTCCTACCAGCGGATGCGCCAATATTTCACGCTCTTCCGCGTCCAGTTCGTAACCTTCAACATCCAACATTACTGGACCCACACTGCTCTCCTTATTGTTTTATTGATAGCTGCCGCCAGGTGTCATCGGCAAGCCTGATAAATTGTTGATCGCCGGTTTGTCGCCAGCGGTACTCAAACCACCCAGCTTTGAGCATCAGCAGCCAGGGAAACCATCGCCTGACCTGATGCCATAATTGCGCCGGATTAATCTTCGCGCGCGCGGCATAGTCATTAACCAATCGCCGATGCTGGTCAGTATTTTCCACCCACACCGCCGCCAGTTCCAGCGCGATATCACCATCTCCGGCATACTCCCAGTCGATAAGTTTTAATCCTGACGCGCTATGCACTAAATTTCCGGCGTGGACATCCATATGCAATGGACTTAAGCGTAAAGGCTGTGGTTCCCGCGCTTTGCGCAGACGTTTTAACCTTCGCAGCCAACCCACTGTCCGCCGCGCCGGATCGCTTTGCTGCCAGTACAGTTCCAGTAACGGCAACAGAGTTATTCGCCAGCCAAAACGCGGTTGTTGATGTAGATAATACAGCAAGCCTGCCAGTTCGTTGGTATCCGGCAAATACGTTTTTACCTCGCCGGGCAGATAGTCGACCACCATCCAGTCACGGAGATATAAATGCGGCTTCGGTGCAATGCATGCGGGTAGTTGTGATAAAGCCCGATACTGGCGCAAGAACGCGAACCGCGGCGCATCAGGATCGTGCGGCTGACGCACAACAAAACGCTGGCCCTGATGTTCAATGAGAAAACTCCCGCCACTAAGCCCACTATTAAACGTCGTGACGGGATGAAATTGCGGGAAAAAGCGCGACAACAATTCGTCGCGCGTGATGGGATTATTGCTGCGAAACGGCACCTTTACCTGACCAGATAATTTCGCCCGTCTGCACCAGCATCAGCTGCATTTGTAGGGTCGGAGCGTTAACGTTGCCAGAGGCGCTGGAGTACAGCACGTAATGAGCGCCGACATTGCGGGCAATGCCTATGGCTTTACTACGGGTACCTAAACTGTCCTGCGGCGACAAACCTAACTGTTGCTTCGCCATCGACAGCTGCTGGGCGGAAACCAGGGTAAATTTACCGTTATTAGCCAGCGCATTTCGCAGCGTTTCGGTCGCTTCTGCGGCATTCAGCGAACCGTTAGTACGGTTGTTAACGCTATCAACCAGAAGGACGCTACCCGCAGTCACCCCGTCAGCCCCAAGCATCTTACTGACCATCGGCTGCATTGCGCCATTCCAGTCATAATGGCGAATATGCGGTGCAGGCGGTGCAGTTTGATCTTCGTGCTCAATTGGGCCTGGCTGCTGCGGGATCGTCGGCACCGAGGGCACTGTGGGGACAGGCTGTTGTGGCTCGGCTGGTTGTTCCGGCGCTGGTTTCACTTCTTCTACCGGTGCAGGTTCACGTTGCCCCACACACCCGGCGAGAAACATCGCCAGCGCGGTAATCAAGGCGTAGCGACTCATTTTTGTCATCAAGATTCACCCCTTACAAATATAGATAAAGTCTGACTTTGTGCGCCCCCAGAAAATTGGCGCTGCCGTACAGCGTTACCGCCGAATGTGCGGGAATGGTAACGCTGCGTGGCCTTTCCAGAGGATGCATCTCCAGCCCTCTGGCGTCATACCAGTAAAAACGATAATGAACGGTAACGGGTTCTTGCCTTTCGTTATAAAGCGTTGAGGATGCTGAAGGTTGAATATCAGACGTCGAAAGGACGGGCTTTTCTGCACTGATGCCCGCAGCCAATAAAGATGACTCCATCACCAGCGATTGCTCATCATTCACCGGAATTTCCGGATGTGAACGACAGCCCACCAGCAGTAACAACGCCAGAGACACCAGCCCAAAGCATCCTTTTCTCATCGTTACAGACCTTTATGCGCCAGCATGGGTCCCAGCGGACGGCCACCCAACAAGTGCATATGGATGTGGTAAACCTCTTGTCCGCCATGGCGGTTGGTGTTCATGATCAGACGATAGCCATCTTCGGCAATACCTTCTTGCTCAGCAATTTTTGCCGCTACGGTGATCATGCGTCCCAGCGCCTGCTCATGCTCAGCTGACACGTCGTTCACAGTCGGAATGAGGATATTCGGAATGATCAGAATATGCGTTGGCGCTTGCGGCGAAATATCGCGAAACGCCGTTACCAGATCATCCTGGTAGACGATATCAGAGGGGATCTCACGACGAATAATTTTGCTGAATATAGTTTCTTCTGCCACGACATTTTCCTTTTTCAAATAGCCATGCGTTGCGCCATGCTACGCCGCGCCACACTGCGAGTATAGAGTATGGTCGAGTTAAACCTGCTCTTTCAACCTTAACTAACGATTTCTTAAGCAAAAAATCGTTTTGCTGCCGTATATATCGCCATTATTCCCATTTCTGCCTGCGAATGCGCTGAAAAGACTTTCTCTGTTTGGTTTACACGTCAAATATGAATGCGTATATTTCTCATTTGCATTTACACACAAAATTATTCGCACACTAAATATAACCGCTCATCACCCTCCTCCGGCATGAGCCTGACGACAACATAAACCAAGAGATTTCAAATGCTTTCAACACAATTTAACAGGGATAATCAACATCAAACCACCTCCAAACCGTCACTGCTTGCCGCCTGCATAGCACTGGCACTCTTACCTTCCGCCGCTTTTGCTGCACCAGCCACTGAAGAAACGGTGATTGTTGAGGGTTCCGCCACTACTCCAGTTGATGACGAAAATGATTACAGCGTAACGTCTACCTCTGCGGGTACCAAAATGCAGATGACTCAACGTGATATTCCTCAGTCGGTCACTATTGTTAGTCAGCAGCGGATGGAAGATCAGCAGTTACAAACGCTGGGCGAAGTGATGGAAAACACGCTGGGGATCAGCAAAAGTCAGGCGGATTCCGATCGTGCTCTTTATTATTCCCGCGGATTCCAGATCGATAACTATATGGTTGATGGTATCCCCACCTATTTTGAATCGCGCTGGAATCTGGGCGACGCACTTTCTGATATGGCACTGTTTGAACGCGTAGAAGTAGTGCGTGGCGCGACAGGACTCATGACCGGTACGGGTAATCCATCTGCGGCAATTAATATGGTTCGAAAACACGCGACCAGTCGTGAATTTAAAGGCGATGTCTCGGCAGAATACGGTAGCTGGAACAAAGAACGGTATGTGGCGGATTTACAAAGTCCACTCACCGAAGATGGTAAAATCCGCGCGCGAATTGTCGGCGGCTACCAGAATAACGACTCATGGCTGGACCGCTACAACAGTGAAAAGACCTTCTTCTCCGGCATTGTTGATGCTGATTTAGGCGATCTTACGACGCTTTCAGCCGGTTACGAATATCAGCGCATTGATGTTAATAGCCCAACGTGGGGCGGTTTACCGCGCTGGAATACTGATGGCAGCAGCAACAGTTACGATCGCGCACGCAGTACCGCACCTGACTGGGCGTACAACGATAAAGAGATCAACAAGGTCTTTATGACCCTGAAGCAGCGGTTTGCTGATACCTGGCAAGCGACACTGAATGCCACCCACTCCGAAGTCGAATTTGACAGCAAAATGATGTATGTCGATGCCTATGTAAACAAAGCGGATGGTATGCTGGTTGGGCCATACAGTAATTATGGACCTGGCTTTGATTATGTCGGCGGCACCGGTTGGAACAGCGGCAAACGTAAAGTTGATGCGCTGGATTTGTTCGCTGACGGTAGTTATGAATTGTTTGGTCGTCAGCACAATCTCATGTTTGGTGGCAGTTACAGCAAACAAAACAATCGTTACTTCAGTTCATGGGCCAACATCTTCCCGGATGAAATTGGCAGTTTCTACAACTTTAATGGCAATTTCCCACAAACCGACTGGTCACCACAGAATCTGGCGCAGGACGATACCACACATATGAAATCGTTATATGCTGCCACTCGTGTCACCCTTGCCGATCCGCTGCATCTGATCCTCGGCGCACGTTATACCAACTGGCGGGTTGATACGCTGACTTATAGCATGGAGAAAAACCACACCACGCCTTATGCTGGACTGGTGTTTGACATCAATGATAACTGGTCGACCTACGCCAGCTATACCTCTATTTTCCAGCCGCAAAATGACCGTGACAGTTCAGGCAAATATCTGGCTCCAATCACCGGTAACAACTACGAGCTGGGTCTGAAATCGGACTGGATGAATAGCCGTCTGACCACCACGTTAGCCATCTTCCGTATTGAGCAGGATAATGTCGCTCAGTCCACCGGTACACCTATCCCCGGCAGCAACGGCGAAACCGCCTATAAAGCGGTGGATGGGACAGTCAGTAAAGGTGTGGAATTTGAACTCAACGGCGCAATTACCGACAACTGGCAGCTGACGTTTGGCGCAACGCGCTATATTGCAGAAGATAACGAAGGAAACGCCGTTAATCCTAATCTGCCACGCACCACGGTTAAAATGTTCACCAGCTATCGGTTGCCTGTCATGGCAGAGTTGACGGTCGGCGGTGGTGTTAACTGGCAAAATCGCGTGTATACCGACACCGTGACACCGTATGGCACCTTCCGCGCCGAGCAAGGTAGCTACGCGCTGGTGGATCTCTTCACCCGCTACCAGGTGACGAAAAACTTCTCGTTACAGGGGAACGTCAATAACCTGTTCGACAAAACCTACGATACGAACGTGGAAGGTTCTATCGTCTACGGCGCACCGCGTAATTTCAGCATTACCGGCACGTATCAATTCTGAATAACACCTGTAATAAATATCCTCCGGCATAGCCGGAGGTTTTTCAAATGCGCCTGTAAGGCTCTGTTACCAGCCGCGCCCTAACAGGCGCATACGATCTGACATTTGCATTCAACTTCGTTACTTACGGCCCGTAAACGGGCTGCCCGGATATGGAATCGATAACTGCTCCCCCATTTTATCCTCTTCAAGCTGGTGCTTTATGTAGTCCTGTATCTTCGCCGTGTTCTTACCCACCGTATCGACATAGTACCCTCGGCACCAGAACTCCCTGTTTCTGTATTTGAATTTCAAATCCCCAAACTGCTCGTAAAGCATCAGACTGCTTTTCCCTTTCAGATATCCCATAAAGCCGGATACGCTCATTTTGGGTGGGATTTCCACAAGCATATGGATATGATCTGCGCAGCACTCTGCTTCCAGAATCCGTACGCTTTTCCACTCACACAGCTTTCTCAAAATACTGCCTATCGCCCTACGCTTCTCTCCGTAAAACGCCAGTCTTCGGTATTTCGGCGCAAAAACTATGTGATATTTACAGTTCCAGCGGGTGTGCGCTAAGCTCTTTTCGTCCCCCATTGGGACCCCCTTTTGATTTCTTGTTTGACACTTGCAGTTGCCAGACCGCAAGGTGTTTTAACAAATCAAAAGGGGTTTTAATAACTGGCTCAAAGCTGAAAGCTTTCCGGAACCCCCAGCCTAGCTGGGGGTTTTCTGTGCACAAAAAAGGCAGCCATCTGGCTGCCTTAGTCTCCCCAACGTCTTACGGATTAGTGGTTACGGATGTACTCATCCATCTCGGTTTTCAGGTTATCGGATTTAGTACCGAAAATCGCCTGAACACCAGAACCAGCAACCACTACGCCCGCTGCGCCCAGTTTCTTCAGGCCAGCCTGATCCACTTTAGACACATCAGCAACGCTGACGCGCAGACGGGTAATACATGCGTCGAGGTTAGTGATGTTTTCTTTACCACCAAACGCAGCAACCAGAGCCGGTGCCATTTCGCTGGTACCTGTCGCTTTTGCATCATCAGTCGCGTCTTCACGACCCGGCGTTTTCAGATCCAGTGCTTTAATCAGCACGCGGAAGATGGTGTAGTAAACAATTGCATAACCGATACCGACGATCGGGAACAGCCACAGTTTGCTGCTGTTACCAGACAGAACGATGAAGTCGATCAGACCGTGCGAGAACGACGTACCGTCACGCATCCCCAGAAGAATACAGATTGGGAATGCCAGGCCTGCCAGAATCGCGTGGATGATGTACAGGATAGGCGCAACGAACATGAAGGAGAACTCGATCGGCTCGGTGATACCGGTCAGGAACGAGGTCAGCGCCGCGGAGATCATGATACCGCCCACTTTCGCGCGGTTTTCCGGTTTAGCAGAGTGCCAGATAGCAATTGCGGCAGCTGGCAGACCGTACATTTTGAACAGGAAGCCGCCAGACAGTTTACCCGCAGTTGGGTCACCCGCCATATAACGCGGAATGTCGCCGTGGAAAACCTGACCTGCAGCGTTGGTGTATTCACCAATCTGCATCTGGAAAGGTACGTTCCAGATGTGGTGCAGACCAAACGGTACCAGGCAACGTTCGATGAAACCGTAAATGCCAAACGCAACTACCGGGTTCTGGTAAGCAGCCCACTGAGAGAAGGTCTGGATTGCAGAACCAATAGGCGGCCAAATGAAGGACAGCACAACGCCAGTAAATATGGCAGCCAGGCCTGAAATGATCGGCACAAAGCGTTTACCGGCAAAGAAGCCAAGATACTCAGGCAGCTTAATACGGTAGAAACGGTTAAACATGTACGCTGCGATCGCACCGGAGATGATCCCCCCGAGTACGCCAGTATCCGCCAGGTGTTTAGAGGCGATTTCTTCAGCAGGTAAATGCAGTACCAGTGGCGCAACCACGGCCATGGTTTTAACCATGATGCCATAGGCAACAACTGCGGCCAGCGCGGATACGCCATCGTTATTGGTAAAGCCGAGGGCGACACCGATCGCAAAAATCAGTGGCATGTTTGCAAAGACGGAACCGCCTGCTTCTGCCATAACATGCGATACAACGGCGGGCAGCCAGCTGAAATTCGCGGAACCGACGCCCAGCAGAATACCTGCGATAGGCAGTACGGATACCGGCAGCATCAGCGATTTACCGACCTTTTGCAGGTTAGCAAATGCATTCTTAAACATAATTGAGAGTGCTCCTGAGTATGGGTGCTTTTTTTACGTTCTCACGCGTGGCAAGGGGGGAGAGCCTCGCCGTGTACAGGGCATCTAAGCGCCCTTTATTTATTACACAGAGTAAAATAATTCAGTGCCGATTTGTTTGACGGCTATCACGTTTCAACTTCAGATCATTGGAGAAGTTGCACATTTTGACAAAACATATGTCACAATATTTCAAACGTGGTTATTCACCGCCCAATTTTCGGCGGTGAACTTTACTCGTTTTAGCCATTAATTACGAGCTTTAAAAAAACTCATTCAACGGATGGATTGAAGGCGGGAAGCGTCGATGTGAAACAGACGGGCGAAGTTATCGGTGGTTACCTGCGCCAGTTCTTCAACGGCAACACCTTTCAACACAGCCATGTATTCTGCAACGTCACGAACCATCGCAGGTTGATTCTCTTTTCCTCGATGCGGAACCGGTGCAAGGTAAGGTGAGTCAGTTTCTACCAGTAACCGATCGAGGGGGACATAACGCGCGGCATCGCGCAGTTGCTCCGCATTACGGAAAGTCACAATGCCGGAAAAGGAGATGTAAAATCCGAGATCCAGTAATTTACCCGCCGTTTCTCTGTCCTCTGTAAAACAGTGTAGTACGCCACCGCAATCCGTCACTTTTTCTTCGCGCAGAATTGCCAGCGTATCGGCGCGGGCGTCACGGGTGTGGACGATAACCGGCTTGTTCAGTTCACGACCAATCTGGATATGATGGATGAAGGACTCTTGCTGCCGTACTTTAGTTTCCGGCGTGTAATAATAATCCAACCCGGTTTCACCCAGCGCAACAACGCCCTCTTCTGCCGCCAGACGGCGTAAATCTTCTACATCGTAGGGATCATTCTGGTTGAGTGGATGCACGCCACAAGAAAATACGACGTTGTCACGTTCGCCTACCAGATCCCGCATGTGTAAATAACCCGGTAATGTTGTGGCGACTGCCAGACAAAATTTCACATCGCGTGCGGCGGCTTTCGCCAGAACGTCATCCACGTCCTTATGCAAAGATTCATAATCCAGACCATCGAGATGGCAGTGTGAGTCGACTAAAAACATGATGTCTCTCTTAAAGATGAGGAACCGGTAGCACAACGCCCGGTTGCAGGTAATGCTCAATACGCAGTAAAAGATCGGTGATGAGAAGCTCTCGGTTAATACCTGTGACAGACATTAACTGTTCACGAATGTGGCAAACATCCCCCAGTATAGCCTGCAGACGCGAGGGAGAAAGATGGTTTGCCAGTTCGACGACCAGGCCCGGCACATCAACATTGGTAACCTGCGCAGCGCCATGATGGCGTTTTAGCGCATCCATCAGCAACGTTGCCAGCCAGTGTAAACGCGCCGGAGCTTGTTCATGATTAAGGGCCGCTAGCAGCGAATACCAGTCGCCCGATTGCACGCTATATGCCAGCGCCTGACACAATGTTTCACGAGCCTGCCAGATATCTCCCTGAAACAACGCCAGTGCCGCACCAGGCGAACCGGCGCTTAAGCGCAATGCGGCAAGTAATGCATCCTGTGACATTGTCACTTCGCGTGAAAGCCAGGTCACGGCGTACTGTTCCGGCGGCGGCGCAAGGTAATGTAACCGACAACGACTACGTAATGTTGCCAGTAAACGTTCAGGCTCGCGGGTAGCAAGGAAAAACCAGGTTTCTGCTGGCGGCTCTTCAAGCGTTTTCAGCAATGCGTTAGCCGCGGCGTCAGTCAGTAAGGCAGCATCGGTTACCCAGACAACTTTCGCACCACCTAAGCGTGCGTGCTCATTTAACTTTTCGGTGACTTCACGTACCGCATCAATGCCCAGCGCATTTTTCCCTTTTTCGGGAGCCAGGGTGTAATAATCGGGATGCGTGCCAGCCTGCATCAACTGACATCCACGACAGTGACCGCAACTTTTGTGGCCCTGCGGTTGTTGGCAGAGTAAATAACGGCTCAGGGCGTAGATTAAAGCATCCTCGCCCATACCCGGTAACGCCTGAATGAGTAGCGCATGGTGACCTCTTCCGGCCTGATAGCTGGCTACCAGTTTTTCGAAATCAGGTCGTAACCATGGATACCATCTCATGCGTCCAACTCCTTCACCCAATTGGTCACGGTAGTGCGGATTGCATCCATCACGGACTCCAGCGGCTGGGTGGCATCAATGGTATGAATGCTTTTATCTTGTGCTGCCACTTCCAGATAGCGGGCGCGGGTGCGATTAAAGAAATCGAAAGACTCTTGCTCAATACGATCCAGCTCGCCGCGCGCACGCGCGCGTTTTAAGCCAACTTCCGGGGTAACATCGAGATAGAGCGTTAAGTCGGGGCGAAAATCCCCGAGAACAGCATCACGCAATGTTGCCAGCATATGTTGGTCAATACCACGTCCGCCGCCCTGATACGCCTGAGTGGAGAGATCGTGGCGATCGCCAATCACCCAGGTGCCGTTAGTCAGCGCAGGTTTGATGACCGTTTCTACCAGTTGAACGCGCGCGGCATAAAACATCAGAACTTCGGCTTTATCGGTAATGACTTCATCGCCTACCGATTTGATATCCAGCACCAGGCTTCTTAACTTTTCGGCAAGTTGCGTACCGCCAGGTTCCCGAGTGAAAACCATGTCGCGGATACCCAGTTGCTCGAGCGTCTCAACCACCACGTTACGCGCGGTAGTTTTGCCTGCGCCTTCCAGCCCCTCAATGACGATATACTTACTGCGCATTTTTTTCCTTAAGCACTTTCAGATAATCCTGCACAGACTTGTTATGACTGGCAAGATTGGTATTAAACGTGTGACCACCTTTACCATCGGCCACAAAATAGAGATACGGCGTTTTTGCCGGATGCGCAGCAGCCTTCAGCGAATCCGCCCCCGGCGTCGCTATCGCACCTGGCGGCAAACCGGTAATGGTATAGGTGTTATACGCTGTCGGCGTTTCCAGGTCTGCACGAGAAAGTTTGCCATTATAACGCTCTCCCATCCCGTAAATCACGGTCGGGTCGGTCTGCAGGCGCATACCAATGCGTAAACGGTTGATAAATACCGAGGCAACCTGATCGCGTTCGCTGGAAACGGCGGTTTCTTTTTCGATAATTGATGCCATCGTCACCAACTGGTTTTTATCTTTATAAGGCAGACCGTCAGCACGCCCTTCCCAGGCGCTATCGACCGCTTTCACCATTTTCTTGTGTGCACGCTTGAGTAACGCGACATCTGTGGTATTAGCGGTATACATCCAGGTGTCTGGCCAGAACCAACCTTCAATCCACTCCGGGTTTTCCAGTTCAAGTGCCTGCGCTACGGTGGCGTACTTATCGTCGCTCAGCGTGTGCTTGATATACGGGGCCTCACGCAATTGCTTGAGGTAATCGCTCAAACGCATCCCTTCTACCAGTCGCAGAGGGAACTGTGCTTCTTTACCGCTTTCCAGCAATTTCAGCATCTCACGTACGGTCATCTGCGGTGTAAAGCGGTAAGTCCCGGCTTTAAAGTGAGAAAGATCCGGTTCGATACGCAGCAGCCATTGAAAAACCCGTGGGCGATTGATGATCTTATCGGCGTAAAGCTGTTCACCGAGCGCCAGACGTCCGGTCCCTGGCTTCAGGGTAAATATCGTCTCTTCTTTGATAAGCAATTTGCTGTCGGCAAGATGGCGAACCTTCCAGACGCCCACACCAGCGGCGATACCCAGTACCACCAGCAATAACAAGATAATCAATAACACTTTTTTCATGACTAATTCGGGCGCTCACAAAGTGGGGCTAAATATTCATATAACGTTGCTGACGAAAAGGAGACATCGCCACAGGCACGTACGGGCATCACTGGCATTAACGCATTACAAATAACCATCTCATCTGCCTGCAACGCCTCTTCCAGAGTGGCTTGCACTTCGACAAGCTGATAAGAGGATTGTGCCAGTAAACGGATACAGAATTGTCGCATAATGCCGTTAACACCTGCCTGCTCTAGTCGCGGCGTATAAACTACATTGCCCTTCCGCCAGAACAAATTAGCCGCACAGCATTCCGTAACCCACCCTTCGCTGTCAAGGACCAGCGCCTCATCAGCGTTTGTCTGCTCAAGATGAGAGCGGATCAATACTTGTTCAAGCCGATTAAGATGTTTAATACCTGCAAGATGAGGATTGCGCCCCAGCCGCACCGGGCTTAGCGCCAACATCATCCCCTCGTTACGCAAACGATCGTAATGTGCAGGATAAGCCGTAACGGAGAGAATCCGCGTTGCCGGTCCGCTGTTCAATGTGCTGTACCCTCGCCCGCCACTACCGCGACTGATCACGACCTTCAGCACACCATTCTGCTGTTCTGCTGCCAGCGTTTTCATCTCTTGTTCAAGCTGAGGCCAGAAGTCACAGGAAATCATCAACCGCTGACAAGCATCCTGTAGTCGCTGGATATGTGCCGATAACAAACTGACTTTACCGTCGATAACTCTGGCGGTGGTAAAACAACCATCACCAAACTGCGTTGCTCGATCGCTTACTGCCAGCGATTCCTGCTTATGACCGTTAATTAAGAACATACCGGCTCCTTATCAGAGAATTGTTAGTGTGGCAGCATGTTCACTACAGAACAAGTCGGAATAAAAGCTAAGAAAAAAGGCCCGCAAGCGGACCTTTTATAAGGGTGGGAAATGACAACTTAGATCTTTTTAAAGATCAAAGAACCATTAGTACCACCGAAGCCGAAGGAGTTACACAGCGTGTATTCCATTCCGCTAACCTGACGCGCTTCGTGCGGTACGAAATCCAGATCGCAACCTTCATCCGGATTATCCAGGTTGATGGTTGGCGGAACAGCCTGATCGCGCAGTGCCAGGATGGAGTAGATAGACTCTACTGCACCCGCCGCACCTAACAGGTGACCGGTCATAGATTTCGTGGAGCTCACCAACACACGGCTGGCAGCTTCACCGAAGATGCTTTTAACAGCCTGCGCTTCAGCTTTATCGCCAGCCGGTGTAGAAGTACCGTGCGCGTTAACGTAGCCAATCTGACTCGCTTCAATGCCTGCATCACGCAGAGCATTTGCCATTGCCAGAGCTGCGCCTGCGCCGTTTTCTGGCGGTGACGTCATATGGTAAGCATCGCTGCTCATACCAAAGCCAACGAGTTCAGCGTAAATTTTCGCCCCGCGTTTTTTCGCGTGTTCGTACTCTTCCAGTACCAGCATACCGGCACCATCGCCCAGTACGAAACCATCGCGCTCTTTATCCCACGGGCGGCTCGCCGCTTGCGGGTTATCATTGCGGGTAGATAATGCACGTGCCGCGCCAAAACCACCAACGCCCAGCGGCGTACTGGCTTTCTCTGCGCCACCTGCAACCATCACGTCAGCATCGCCATACGCGATAATACGCGCAGCATGACCGATGTTGTGCACGCCAGAAGTACAGGCGGTCGCGATAGAGATGCTTGGGCCACGCAGGCCATACATGATAGTCAGATGACCTGCCACCATGTTCACAATCGTTGACGGAACGAAGAATGGGCTGATCTTACGTGGGCCACCATTCATCAGAGATGTGTGGTTTTCTTCGATCAGTCCGAGGCCGCCAATCCCGGAGCCAATTGCGGCACCAATACGGGTTGCGTTCTCTTCCGTTATTTCAAGGCCAGAATCCTGCATGGCCTGAACGCCAGCGACAATTCCATATTGAATGAAGGCATCCATCTTGCGCTGTTCTTTGCGCGAGATAATGTCCTCACAGTTAAAATCCTTTACTAAGCCAGCAAATTTCGTTGCATAGGCGCTAGTATCGAAATGGTCGATTAGGCTGATGCCACTCTGACCGGCAAGCAGAGCTTTCCAGGTAGACTCTACGGTATTGCCGACAGGAGACAACATGCCCAGTCCGGTCACAACTACACGACGCTTAGACACGTTTGTCCTCCAGGGAGGGAAAAAATGATTCTAGTGGGACAAAAAGATAAAACTCAGGCGGTCGAACGACCGCCTGGAGATGTTCACTTACGCCTGGTGGCCGTTGATGTAATCAATGGCAGCCTGAACGGTGGTGATTTTCTCAGCTTCTTCGTCCGGAATCTCAGTATCAAACTCTTCTTCCAGAGCCATTACCAGCTCAACGGTGTCAAGAGAATCCGCGCCCAGGTCTTCAACGAAAGAAGCATTGTTGGTAACTTCTTCCTGCTTAACGCCCAGCTGTTCGCCGATAATTTTCTTAACGCGTTCTTCGATAGTGCTCATACTCTTAAATTTCCTATCAAAACTCGCTTTCGCGATGGTTTTCGTAGTGTATAAAATGTTGAAAAATTTGCAACTAAATCCCGGCAGGTCTTACCACGATTTTACGTTATTTTGAGGCCTTACCCCCCAATAACGCAAATCATTTTGCACTAATTATTACTCATAACCACGCAGACTGCGCGCAACATGAGCATTTTGTGCAAATCGCGGTCAGACCATGTACATCCCGCCGTTCACATGCAAAGTTTCACCCGTGATGTAAGCTGCTTCGTCGGATGCCAGGAATGCAACCGCGTTGGCGATTTCCTGTGCACCGCCGAGGCGACCCGCAGGAACCTGCGCCAGGATACCCGCACGCTGGTCATCGCTCAGCGCACGTGTCATGTCCGTTTCAATAAAGCCCGGAGCAACAACGTTTACAGTAATACCGCGTGACGCAACTTCGCGCGCCAGTGATTTACTGAAGCCGATCAAGCCCGCTTTCGCCGCAGCGTAGTTGGCCTGACCGCCATTTCCCATGGTACCAACCACAGAACCGATAGTGATAATACGACCATGACGCTTTTTCATCATAGCGCGCATTACCGCTTTTGACAGACGGAAAACAGATGAAAGGTTAGTTTCGATAATATCGTTCCACTCTTCATCTTTCATTCGCATTAACAGGTTATCACGAGTGATACCGGCATTATTGACCAGGATATCCACTTCACCAAATTCTGCGCGAATTTTTTCCAGAACAGATTCGATAGATGCTGGATCGGTCACATTCAACATCAGACCTTTACCGTTAGCACCTAAATAATCGCTGATCGCCTGAGCGCCGTTTTCACTGGTCGCAGTGCCAATAACTTTCGCGCCACGGGCTGCGAGCGTTTCAGCAATTGCGCGGCCAATTCCGCGGCTTGCACCGGTTACCAGTGCGATTTTTCCTTCAAAATTCATGATTTTCCTCTTTTATAGCTCGAGCGCCGCTGCCATCGCTGAAGGTTCGTTCAGCGCCGAGGCGGTCAGGGTGTCGACAATGCGTTTCGTCAGGCCAGTAAGCACTTTGCCCGGGCCGACTTCATAAAGATGTTCTATGCCTTGCGCTGCCATGTATTCAACAGACTTCGTCCACTGAACCGGGTTATACAACTGACGTACCAGTGCGTCACGGATGGCATCACCATTGGTTTCGCATTTCACATCAACGTTATTCACAACAGGTACTGTTGGTGCGTTAAAGGTGATTTTTGCTAATTCTACTGCCAGTTTGTCGGCTGCCGGTTTCATCAGCGCACAGTGAGACGGTACGCTCACTGGCAACGGCAGCGCGCGTTTTGCGCCTGCAGCTTTACAGGCAGCGCCAGCACGCTCAACGGCTTCTTTATGTCCCGCAATTACCACCTGGCCTGGAGAGTTGAAGTTTACCGGAGAAACCACCTGACCTTCTGCAGCTTCTTCACACGCTTTCGCAATAGACGCATCATCCAGACCGATGATTGCCGCCATAGCGCCCGTTCCTTCCGGTACGGCTTCTTGCATGAACTTACCGCGCATCTCAACCAGACGCACCGCATCAGCGAAATCAATCACACCAGCGCAAACCAGCGCAGAGTATTCCCCGAGGCTGTGACCGGCCATCATCGCTGGTGCTTTACCGCCCTGCTGCTGCCATACGCGGTACAGCGCAACTGATGCAGTCAACAGCGCTGGCTGAGTTTGCCAGGTTTTATTAAGTTCTTCGGCTGGCCCCTGCTGAGTCAGCGCCCACAGGTCATAACCCAGCGCCGCAGAAGCTTCAGCAAACGTTTCTTCGACAATGGGATAGCTCGCCGCCATATCAGCCAGCATTCCAACGGTTTGAGAACCCTGTCCAGGGAACACAAATGCAAATTGCGTCATGTTTTAATCCTTATCCTAGAAACGAACCAGCGCGGAGCCCCAGGTGAATCCACCGCCAAAGGCTTCAAGCAGAACCAACTGCCCCGGCTTAATGCGCCCGTCACGTACAGCTTCATCCAGCGCGCACGGGACAGAGGCCGCAGAGGTATTACCGTGGCGATCCAGCGTCACCACGACATTGTCCATCGACATGCCGAGTTTTTTCGCCGTTGCACTGATAATACGCAGGTTAGCCTGATGCGGCACCAGCCAGTCCAGTTGAGAACGGTCAAGATTATTCGCCGCCAGCGTCTCATCAACGATGTGCGCCAGTTCCGTTACCGCAACCTTGAAGACTTCGTTGCCCGCCATCGTCAGATGAATTGAATTCTCTGGATTCACACGGTCAGCATTAGGTAGCGTCAGCAATTCACCATAGCTACCATCAGCGTGCAGATGGGTAGAGATGATTCCCGGCTCTTCAGAGGCAGCCAACACCGCAGCGCCCGCGCCATCGCCAAAAATAATAATAGTCCCGCGATCTGTTGGATCACAGGTGCGCGCCAGTACATCGGAACCGACGACCAGAGCATACTTCACCGCCCCAGATTTCACGTATTGATCGGCTACGCTTAACGCGTAGGTGAAACCTGCGCAGGCTGCTGCAACGTCAAATGCCGGGCAACCTTTAATACCCAACATGCTTTGAATCTGACATGCTGCGCTCGGGAAAGCGTGCGTAGCAGAAGTTGTTGCCACAACGATCAGGCCAATCTGGTCTTTCTCAATGCCCGCCATCTCAATTGCGCGTGTCGCCGCTTCAAAGCCCATGGTTGAAACGGTTTCGTTTGGCGCGGCAATGTGGCGTTCGCGGATACCGGTACGAGTGACAATCCACTCGTCAGAGGTGTCCACCATTTTTTCCAAATCGGCGTTTGTCCGCACTTGTTCGGGCAGATAGCTGCCAGTACCAATAATCTTCGTATACATGTACGCTCAGTCACTTTTCGGTTATATACCGTCACTTGCAAACTGCGAGTTCGCTGGCAGCGTCCTGCTACCGCAGAGTTCCGCTTTTGCCACCGTCCAGCAGCTCAAAACCAGCTGGGTATACAGATTCCAGGCGAGCGGCAATTCGCTGAGGAACTTGTCGCTGCACCGCCTGCACTGCCTGTTCAATCGCGACCGCAAAAGCTCGCTGATTGGCCGCACCATGACTTTTTATCACCGTGCCGCGCAATCCTAACAGACAGGCGCCGTTATACTGGTCGGGGTTGAGGTGACTGAATCGCCTCGTCAGGCTCTTTTGTAGCCAACGCTTTAATAACAGTAGCCACCACGACCGTTTTTTCCCTTCACCCTGAGATTTCAGCAGAGAAAGGAACATCCTGACAACACCTTCCATCGTCTTTAATGTGACATTTCCTGTAAAGCCGTCACAAACCAGCACATCTGTCTTGCCAGTTAACAACTCATTGGCTTCAAGATAGCCGATATAATTGATAGAAGGGATTGTTTTAAGCACTGCTGAGGCATCCCGAATACTGTCGAGACCCTTTACTTCTTCTTCACCAATATTGAGCAACGCCACGCGAGGATTGGGAATTTCCACCACCTCTTCAGCCAGAACTGAGCCCATAATGGCAAATTGCACCAACATTGTACTGTCACAATCGACGTTGGCCCCTAAATCGAGGACCACCGTTTTGCCCTTTTGCTGATGCGGTAATACCGTCACCAGCGCCGGACGCTCAATCCCCTCCAGGGGCTTGAGTAATAATTTTGCCAGCCCCATCAGCGCCCCGGTATTACCAGCACTGACACAGGCTTGCGCTCGACCTTCTTTCACCAGCTCAAGGGCCACGCGCATTGAACTACCACGACTGGCGCGGATAGCTTGCGAAGGCCGGGCATCACTGGCGATAACTGACTGCGCAGGAATAATCTGCAGACGCGAACGTTGTTCAAAGTCAGCTTTAGCAAGTAATGGCGTGATGGCGTCGGGATTGCCGACTAAAAGAAGAGTGAGTTGCGAATTAGAATTCAGTGCCTGCAATGCTGCAGGCACTGTCACGGAAGGGCCAAAATCCCCTCCCATGACATCTAACGCCAGGGTTAGACGTGTCAAGGTATCGTCGCCGCCCGGTTTGGTCTTTCCCCAGTTGCCTGGGGAAAATCCTCACTAAGCTTCATCACGCAGACGCGTGATTACTTAGCGATGACCTTGCGGCCGCGGTAGTAACCGTCGGCAGTGATGTGGTGACGCAGGTGTTTTTCACCAGAAGTTTTGTCTACAGACAGGCTGGTGACTGCGGTCAGCGCGTCATGGGAACGACGCATGCCACGTTTGGAACGGGTTGGTTTATTCTGTTGTACGGCCATGGACCTTACTCCTCAATTACGGTTTATCCCCGATCCAACGGGGAGCACCAATTACTTACGCTTTAAGCTGGCTAATACGGCAAATGGGTTTGGCTTTTGCGCTTCTTCAGGCAGTTCACCAAAGACCATGTCCGCTTCGGACACTTCACAGTGTTCAGAATCATGCACCGGAACTACCGGCAAGGCGAGGATGATTTCATCTTCAACCATTGCAAGCAGATCGATTTCACCGAATTCGTTAACCTCAATCGGTTCATACGCTTCCGGCAGTGCTTCAGCCTGTTCGTCTGAACGCACAGGACTAAAACAATACGTTGTGTAGACCTGATGAGTAAACGGCTTCCCGCAACGCTGACACTCGAGCGTTACCGTCACCTTCGCATCGCCGTTTAACACTGCGAGACGTTGGTTATCGATAGCGAACGACATGGAGCATTCCACATCACTGTCCACACTGACTACGGATTCGGCGACGCGCTCAACCTGATCAGGGGTATAGATACCCTGGTAATCAAGGCGTTTTTGAGCCGTACGAACCGGATCGAGAGTCAGGGGTAATTTTACCTTTTGCATAGGGCGCGCATATTAACTTTGTAACGTCATAGAGTCAAAGAAAAAGGCAGCCTGTGGTTGCCTTTTGCCAATAATTCGCACACATTGCGGGTTACTGCTTTATTTTCGTTCAGTGCTGATAACGAACATCAACCTGCAAAACGAAGCGCATAGTTTAAAATGGCTATCATCAATACGCTATATCTGTTGGAAAAAAATATGCCTAAACTTATTTTAGCCTCCACCTCGCCCTGGCGTCGCGCTCTTCTGGAAAAACTGCAAATCTCTTTTGAATGTGCAGCACCCGAGGTCGACGAAACCCCACGCAGTGACGAATCACCGCGACAGTTGGTGCTTCGACTGGCGCAGGAAAAAGCGCAATCTCTGGCGTCACGTTATCCGGATCATTTAATTATTGGTTCAGACCAGGTATGTGTTCTTGATGGCGAAATCACCGGTAAACCGTTAACGGAAGAAAATGCCCGTCTGCAATTACGCAAAGCCAGCGGCAATATCGTCACCTTCTATACTGGCCTGGCGTTGTTTAATTCGGCGAATGGGCATCTGCAAACAGAAGTGGAGCCTTTTGACGTCCATTTCCGTCACCTGAGCGAGGCGGAGATTGATAATTACGTGCGTAAGGAGCATCCCCTGCACTGTGCGGGTAGCTTTAAGAGTGAAGGATTTGGCATTACGCTGTTTGAGCGTTTAGAAGGGCGTGACCCTAACACGCTGGTTGGTTTACCGCTAATCGCGCTGTGTCAGATGTTACGTCGGGAAGGGAAAAATCCGCTGATGGGATAGTTTTTTACGCCGGATGCAGGTATGCCGCATCCGGCAATCGGTGCTGGCTGCCTGATGCGGCGTAAACGCCTTATCAGGCCTACCGCCCATTATCAGGTTTATATGCTTGTATTAGCGCGCGTTACGCAGTTTCTGCAAACAACGCTTCAACCCCTCATCCATCGGTGCTTCGATACGCATCACCTCACCGGTTCCCGGATGGGTAAACTTCAACGCTGCGGCGTGCAGGAACAGACGATTTAATCCCGTGCCTGCTTCAGTGAGCTGTCTGTCAAATTCACGGTCACCGTAGCGATCGTCAAAGGCAATCGGATGACCCGCATACTGTGTATGCACACGGATCTGATGAGTACGCCCAGTTACCGGGCTACAACGCACCAGGGTGGCAAATGCATAGCGTTCTTCCACTTTAAAGCGTGTTTCCGACGGTTTACCTTCCTGACTCACACGCACGATACGTTCGCCACTTTGCAGAATATTTTTCAGCAACGGCGCTTGTACGCTCTTCACATGCGACTGCCACTGACCGCGCACCAGCGCCAGGTAATCTTTTTGCATCCCTTTTTCACGTAATTGCTCATGCAGAGAACGCAACGCCGAGCGTTTTTTCGCTACCAGCAACACACCGGAAGTGTCCCGGTCGAGACGATGTACCAGTTCAAGGAACCGCGCTTCCGGGCGCAACGCCCGTAAACCTTCGATAACGCCGAAGCTTAAACCACTGCCGCCATGTACTGCCGTACCGGAAGGTTTATTCAGCACCAGGATATGCTCATCTTCATATAAGATGACGTCCGCCAGCGCCGCCACCTTTTGCAGATGTGGCGAAACCGCCTCCTCTTCACGTTCAGCAACGCGAACCGGTGGAATACGCACCTCATCACCTGCTTCGAGTTTATATTCAGGCTTAATACGTTTTTTGTTCACCCGCACTTCGCCTTTACGCAAAATACGGTAAATCATACTTTTAGGTACGCCTTTCAATTGGGTACGCAAAAAGTTGTCGATACGTTGCCCCGCTTCGTCCGCGGTGATAGCAACAATTTTTACGGATGGAGTCTCTGTTTTCATGGTGGGCGATTCTAATTAGCCAACAGGATTCGCGCCACTCATTTTTCTATGCTTATATTTAGTTTTGCACCTTATTACTTCACTACGTCATCACTTTATTGATGGTTATTAAACCAATCACCATTAAGAAGTGAAAAAACTGTGAGTAAGCGGGTGATAAATGGTAAAAGTCATCTTGCTATAACAAGGCTTGCAGTGGAATAATGAGAACGTTTCCGTGTCCATCCTTGTTAAAACAAGAAATTTTACGGAATAACCCATTTTGCCCGACCGATCATCCACGCAGCAATGGCGTAAGACGTATTGATCTTTCAGGCAGTTAGCGGGCTGCGGGTTGCAGTCCTTACCGGTAGATGGAAATATTTCTGGAGAGTAATACCCAGTCTGTTTCTTTGATAATTGCGCTGTTTTTCCGCATGAAAAACGGGCAACCGACACTCTGCGCCTCTTTGAGCTGACGATAACCGTGAGGTTGGCGACGCGACTAGACACGAGGCCATCGGTTCACACCCGGAAAGGCGTTACTTTGCCCGCAGCTTAGTCGTCAATGTAAGAATAATGAGTAAGTTACGATGAAAAGAATGTTAATCAACGCAACTCAGCAGGAAGAGTTGCGCGTTGCCCTTGTAGATGGGCAGCGTCTGTATGACCTGGATATCGAAAGTCCAGGGCACGAACAGAAAAAGGCAAACATCTACAAAGGTAAAATCACCCGCATTGAACCGAGTCTGGAAGCTGCTTTTGTTGATTACGGCGCTGAACGTCACGGTTTCCTCCCACTTAAAGAAATTGCCCGCGAATATTTCCCTGCTAACTACAGTGCTCATGGCCGTCCCAACATTAAAGATGTGTTGCGTGAAGGTCAGGAAGTTATTGTTCAGATTGATAAAGAAGAGCGCGGTAACAAAGGCGCAGCACTGACCACCTTTATCAGCCTGGCAGGTAGCTATCTGGTTCTGATGCCGAACAACCCGCGCGCGGGTGGTATTTCTCGCCGTATTGAAGGCGACGACCGTACCGAATTAAAAGAAGCACTGGCAAGCCTTGAACTGCCGGAAGGCATGGGGCTTATCGTGCGCACCGCTGGCGTCGGCAAATCTGCTGAGGCGCTGCAATGGGATTTAAGCTTCCGCCTGAAACACTGGGAAGCTATTAAAAAAGCCGCTGAAAGCCGCCCTGCCCCGTTCCTGATCCATCAGGAGAGCAACGTCATCGTTCGCGCATTCCGCGATTACTTACGTCAGGACATCGGCGAAATCCTTATCGATAACCCGAAAGTGCTCGAACTGGCGCGTCAGCATATCGCTGCATTAGGTCGCCCGGATTTCAGCAGCAAAATCAAGCTGTACACTGGTGAAATTCCGCTGTTCAGCCACTACCAGATCGAGTCGCAGATCGAGTCCGCCTTCCAGCGTGAAGTCCGTCTGCCGTCTGGTGGTTCTATTGTTATCGACAGCACTGAAGCGTTAACTGCCATTGATATCAACTCCGCACGCGCAACCCGCGGCGGCGATATCGAAGAAACCGCGTTTAACACCAACCTCGAAGCTGCCGATGAGATTGCTCGTCAGCTGCGCCTGCGTGACCTCGGCGGCCTGATTGTTATCGACTTCATTGACATGACGCCAGTCCGCCACCAGCGTGCGGTAGAAAACCGTCTGCGTGAAGCGGTGCGTCAGGACCGTGCACGTATTCAAATCAGCCATATTTCTCGCTTTGGTCTGCTGGAAATGTCGCGTCAGCGCCTGAGTCCATCGCTGGGTGAGTCCAGCCATCACGTCTGCCCGCGCTGCTCTGGTACCGGCACCGTGCGTGACAACGAATCCCTGTCGCTCTCTATTCTGCGTCTGATTGAAGAAGAAGCGCTGAAAGAGAACACCCAGGAAGTCCATGCCATTGTTCCTGTGCCAATCGCTTCTTACCTGCTGAACGAAAAACGCTCTGCGGTAAATGCCATTGAAACTCGTCAGGACGGCGTGCGCTGTGTGATTGTGCCAAACGATCAGATGGAAACCCCGCACTACCATGTGCTGCGCGTACGCAAAGGGGAAGAAACCCCAACGTTAAGCTACATGCTGCCGAAACTGCATGAAGAAGCGATGGCGCTGCCGTCTGAAGAAGAGTTCGCTGAACGTAAGCGTCCGGAACAGCCTGCGCTGGCAACCTTTGCCATGCCGGATGTGCCGCCAGCGCCAACCCCGGCTGAACCTGCCGCGCCTGTCGTAGCCCCAACGCCTAAAGCAACACCGGCAACACCAGCAGCTTCTGCACAACCGGGGCTGTTGAGTCGCTTCTTCAGCGCACTGAAAGCGCTTTTCAGCGGTGGTGAAGAAACCAAACCGACCGAGCAACCGGCACCGAAAACTGAAACGAAACCGGAACGTCAACAGGACCGCCGTAAGCCACGTCAGAACAACCGTCGTGACCGTAATGAACGCCGCGACACACGTAGCGAACGTAATGAAGGCAGCGATAATCGCGAAGAAAACCGCCGTAATCGTCGCCAGGCACAGCAGCAGACTGCCGAGACACGTGAAAGCCGTCAGCAGGCTGAGGTAACGGAAAAAGCGCGTACCACCGACGAGCAGCAAGCGCCGCGTCGTGAACGTAGCCGCCGCCGTAATGATGATAAACGTCAGGCGCAACAAGAAGCGAAAGCGCTGAATGTTGAAGAGCAATCTGTTCAGGAAACCGAACAGGAAGAACGTGTACGTCCGGTTCAGCCGCGTCGTAAACAGCGCCAGCTGAATCAGAAGGTGCGTTACGAGCAAAGCGTAGCCGAAGAAACGGTAGCCGCACCAGTGGTGGAAGAAACTGCCGCTGCCGAAACCATCGTTCAGGAAGTGCCTGCTCCGCGTACAGAACTGGCGAAAGTCCCGCTGCCAGTCGTAGCGCAAACTGCGCCGGAACAGCAGGAAGAGAACAATGCTGATAACCGTGATAACGGTGGCATGCCGCGTCGCTCTCGCCGCTCGCCTCGTCACCTGCGCGTAAGTGGTCAGCGTCGTCGTCGCTATCGTGACGAGCGTTACCCGACCCAGTCGCCAATGCCGTTAACCGTAGCGTGCGCGTCTCCGGAACTGGCCTCTGGCAAAGTCTGGATCCGCTATCCGATTGTACGTCCGCAAGATGTACAGGTTGAAGAGCAGCGCGAACAGGAAGAAGTACAAGTGCAACCGATGGTGACTGAGGTCCCTGTCGCCGCCGCTGTCGAACCGGTTGTTAGCGCACCGATTGTTGAAGAAGTGGCTGAAGTCGTAGAAGCCCCCGTTCAGGTTACCGAACCGCAACCGGAAGTGGTTGAAACGACGCATCCTGAAGTGATTGCCGCCGCGGTAACTGAACAGCCGCAGGTGATTACCGAGTCTGATGTTGCCGTAGCCCAGGAAGTTGCAGAACACGCAGAACCGGTGGTTGAACCGCAGGAAGAGACGGCTGATATTGAAGAAGTTGCCGAAACTGCTGAGGTTGTGGTTGCTGAGCCTGAAGTTGTTGCTCAACCTGCCGCGCCAGTCGTCGCTGAAGTCGCAGCAGAAGTTGAAACGGTAGCTGCGGTTGAACCTGAGGTCACCGTTGAGCATAACCACGCTACCGCGCCAATGACGCGTGCTCCGGCTCCGGCATATGTTCCGGAGGCACCGCGTCACAGTGACTGGCAGCGCCCTGCTTTTACCTTCGAAGGTAAAGGTGCCGCAGGTGGTCATACGGCAACGCATCATGCATCTGCCGCTCCTGCGCGTCCGCAACCTGTTGAGTAATAATTAGCTCAAGTAATCAAGCCCTGGTAACTGCCAGGGCTTTTTTATTTCATCTTTGAATCAACATATTAAATGGCATCCTTGCTAACCAACAATACAAAATAGGCAAAAAAATGCCCGCCCCGGCGATCCCAGAGCGGGCAGACAAAACATACCCAGTTTCATGATATGTTTTAAAGCGAGCTTATTTGTTGAGCTGGAACAGCGACAATCCCTGCATATCTGTAAATGCTTTATACGATGCCTGCAATGCCGTTTGCTGCATGATGTAAGATGAAATAGTTGCATTCCAGTCCACATCAACCAGATCGCTCATCTGCTGCGTTTGCCCTAAAGCGCGATCGCTACCTAATGAATCCAGCGACTCCAGTTCGTTCAGCTGCGTGCCTAATTCCGCGCGAACGGTCAGCACATTGTTCAGCGAGTTTTTCAGTCCGCGGTTGGTTTTATCCAGTGCCGCAGCGGCGGTTTCTTTATCCGCTTCGCTTTCCGCGACCGGCGTTTTCAGGGCTGCGATGGCGCTATCCAGCATGGCAAAAAGATTGGTTTCAGAAGCGCTACCGTCTGGTTCCGCTACCGCGTTGCTGGTAATACTGTCGAAAATTTTGTCACCCGTGTGCCCTATCACCATCGAACGCGAAGCATCGACCTGTTGTTTAATACTTTCTGCTCCGCCAACATATTCGCCGTCTGCCTCACTAAACGGCGCAGTTTCTGTTTTATAACCGGCAAAAATGTAGCGCCCGTTACCATCCGTAGTGTTCGCCAGATTCAGCAACTGGTCACGAATACCCTGGATATCGGTTGCCAACGACGCCCGGTCATCATCACTCAAGGTGCCATTGCTGGCGTAGACAATTTTTTCCTGAGCATTCTGGATAGCAGTGGTGACCTGGCTAAGCACACTCTCTTCCAGTGACACTTTTTGAGTGGCGAAAGTACGCGCCAGCGTGTACTGGCTGTTTTGCGCCTGTGCCTGGGAGAGAACAACAGCTTGTGATGCAGCAATGGGATCATCTGAAGGGTTAACGACTCGCTTACCCGTCGACATCTGTTCGCCGTACTTCATCCATTCGGCCTGAGAATTGGTGATGCCACGCATGTTTTGCTGGTACATCATCTGGGTACTGAAACGCATTTTATCTCCCCTTAGCGAATGTTAATCAGCGCATCAAAAAT
Organism: Escherichia sp. KS167_9B; assembly: GCF_030295215.1. Taxonomy (NCBI): domain Bacteria; kingdom Pseudomonadati; phylum Pseudomonadota; class Gammaproteobacteria; order Enterobacterales; family Enterobacteriaceae; genus Escherichia; species Escherichia sp. KS167_9B. Next base: position 1,411,371 of record NZ_AP025754.1, on the reverse strand, counting down.
CGCGTTTGCCGTCTGCAGAACCTGCGCATTCGCGAGGTAATACTGCTGAAAACGTTGCAGATTTCCGTACTCCTCGTCGAGATTGACACCAGAAATCGACTGCTGCTGATTGGAAAGCTGCGTCACCACATTACCTTGCGTGGTGCTACTGGTTTTCAACGTCGCGGTTTTATTACCGATATCACTCACTAACGAGGCATAAGCGTCGTTAAAGGATTTCGCACCGCCCACCGTTTTACTGTTACTTTGCAGATCCAGCAGGGCCTGCCCGTTGCGGTTGTCGCTATCACCCGCATCTTCTTCGCTCGCCATGGCGATTTTCGCTTCGTCAGTGATTAATACATCCATGTTGACGATGGCGTCACTTACCGGTTTCAGCGTGAAGCTGTCGTTAGCGGCAGGCGTGCCTGTAAACGTCAACTCCAGACCATCAAATACAACTTTACCGTTGTTATCCGGCGTCACCGTAAAAGTGGTGTTGCTGGCAAGGCGGGTGACCTGCCACTGATTATTGTCGAACGAAATTTTGTAATCTGTCGCCAGTACCGCGGAGGCATCAGTTACCGTTGCACCGATCGAAACGTCACCTTTGTTTTTCGTGTTTTGCAGAACCGCGGGCTTACCGATAGCAAAGAAATCTTCACCGGCATCGCCGTTAGCATCAAATCCGGCTTTGTGTTGGGTGTTGAAAGCCTCGGCAAATGCCAGCGCCAGTTGTCCGAGCGTATTACGCGTCTGGTCCAGATCCTGAGAACGGAATGTCAGAATGCCGCCCAGCGACCCGGTATTCAGTAATTTCTCCGGGATCTCAATATTGCCTGCCGTCCCATCAACATAAGCGACAGTCGTACGAGAAGGGTCGGCGCTGGAAGGAACTGCCGCAAGTTGCCGCGCCGTACTTCCCTGAACCAGTGAGTAGCCATTGGCCATCGTGATGTTATAAGTGCCACCATCCTGAACGCTGACTTCTACGCCAACAATCTGGTTTAATTCGCTCACCAGTTGATCGCGTTGATCCAGCAGATTGTTAGGTGACGCCCCTGCCCCCACGCCTGTCAGGCGGGAGATCTGATCGTTCAGGCTGGCGATTTGTTTAGCGTAATTGTTGATCTGATCAACGCTGGCACCTATCGCGATATTGACCTGTTTGTCCTGGTCGCGCAGATATTGATCGGTGGTTTTAAACTGATTCACCAACCCTTCTGATTTCCCAATCAGCGCCTGGCGTGCTGCCGGGTCTTCCGCGTTACTTACCAGCGTTTGCAGGCTTGTGAAGAAATCCTGCATCTGTGTTGCCAGCGAAGAGGTACTGGTGGAGAGCATATTGTCGATTTTCGACATCTGCTCATAGCGGGCAGTCAGGCCGCTACTTTGCGTCTGCGCCGCACGTAACTGGTTGGTAATAAAAGCATCATACTCACGCTGCACACCGGAAACGTAGACACCATTGCCAACCCAGCCACCCGCGCCCAACGTGCTGTTGGCCTGCGCCATAATAGTGGTTTGGCGGGTATATCCGGCAACGTTATAGCTGGAGATATTATTACTTGCCGTATTTAACGCCGCCTGAGCCGCGTTCAGTCCGCTCATGGCGTTATTGATCAAGCTGGACATGGAGGTTCCTTATAAGCCTTCAATTACAGAGTATTATCGGCAGCGACACGCCGGACTTGAGTTATTCAGAACAGATTATCAATGTTCATGCTGTAGGTTTTGCTCACCTTGTCGCTTATCGATTTCATCTGCTGAATCATGTTGGTGAGTTTTCGGGCATAGTGAGGATCGGTAGCATAGCCCGCGTCCTGTAGGGCCTGCGCCCCCTGCTCCGCACTCGCGGCGGTCGTCACGGCAGCGTAGCGCGGGTTACGTGTTAATAGCCCAACGTAATCCGACAATGCTTCCAGATACGAGCTGTAGACCCGAAACTTCGCTTTTACTTTCTTCGCTTCGCCATTTTCATATTCAGTCGTGGTGATTTCAGTGACTGGCCCTTTCCAGTTGCCAGAGGCTTTGACGCCAAACAGGTTATAGCTCGGCTCGCCGTTTTCACGGCGGATTTGCCGTTGCCCCCAGCCAGACTCCAGCGCCGCCTGAGCGAGGATCAAATGGTGTGGCACACCACTTTGCTGGCTTGCCAGTTGGGCGGGCAGTGAGAGTTGCGCGAGGAATGCTTTACTGTCACCTGGCAGCGAATCATCGTAGTTGCGTGGTACGGCCTTTTGCACCAGCTGCGAAAGCGTCTGATTTTGATAACGCATCACGGTTTCGAGCGGGAATTTCATCGGTGCTGCTGGCGTGGACTCATCTGGCAACGGTTGTTCTGGCGTCATCTGTTTAACCATCATCTCTGCCAGCCCCAGGCCTTTGCCCGCCGTCATCTGTTGGGCAATCTGCTGGTCATACATACTGGTGTAGAGGCGAGTGTGCTCGCTGCTGAACAGGCCATCTTTTGGCAAAGCGTCGCGCATGCTTTTCAGCATCATCTGCACGAACATCCCTTCTACCTGACGGGCCACTGGACGGATATTTGCCGCTGGATCTTCGCCCGCTTTCGCCTTCAGTTCGTTGAGCGATTGCGCATCCCAGGCCGCACTCGCCAGTAGTTTGCTGTCGCTGATCATCAGATAATTTCCAGTTTTGCCCGCAGACATCCCGCACTTTGCATTGATTGCAAAATAGACATCAGATCCATCGGCGTAGCACCCAGCGCATTGAGCGCGCGCACCACGTTATTGAGGCTGGCACTGGAGCGTACGCTTTGCAGCGAACCGCCGCTCTGGCGTAAGTCGATCTGTGTTTGTGGAGTAACCACAGTCTGCCCACCACCAAACGGTGTATCTGGCTGGCTGACATTGGCCTGGCGATTAACTGTTACTGAGAGATTCCCCTGCGCTACCGCGCAGCTGTCGAGGGTCACTTCGCGATTCATCACCACCGAACCAGTGCGCGAGTTAATCACTACTTTAGCGTCCTGCGGGGTGACATTAACCTGCATATTCTGGATATCGGCAAGGAAACGGACCTGGGAACTGTTGCCACTCGGTACGCGCACCTGAATAGTCCGCGCATCTAACGCGGTGGCGCTGCCATATCCACGCACGCGGTTGATGGTGTCAGCGATTTGCTGCGCCATACTGAAATCTTCGTCGTTAAGTTGCAAATTAAGGGTATTCCCGACGCCAAATTGGCTGGGCAATTCACGTTCAATAACCGCACCATTGGTGATCCGTCCACCGTTCAGTTGGTTCACCTGAACACTGCTACCGCCAGCGGAGGCCCCTGCGCCGCCAACCAGAATATTGCCCTGTGCCAGCGCATACACCTGACTGTCAACGCCCTTAAGCGGTGTCATCAATAACGTACCGCCACGCAGACTTTTGGCATTTCCCATGGAAGAAACCACCACGTCAATGGTTTGCCCCTGACGTCCAAACGGTGGAAGTGACGCCGTCACCATTACCGCAGCGACGTTTTTTAGCTGCATATTAGTGCCCGTCGGAACGGTAATTCCCAGCTGTGAGAGCATGTTATTAAGCGTTTGTGTGGTAAACGGCGTCTGAGTTGTCTGGTCACCGGTGCCATCCAGCCCCACCACCAGGCCATAGCCAATCAGTGAGTTTTGCCTTACCCCCTGAACACTGGTGAGATCGCGAATACGCTCAGCCTGAGCTGCCGTGATAACCAGTAGAAGAATTAATGCAGAGAGAAATTTAATCACCACAGCCTCACTTACATTGGCGACAGGTTAAGGAAGAAACGCTGCAACCAGCCCATATTTTGCGCTTCGTTAATGTAGCCATTGCCTACGTATTCAATGCGCGCATCCGCCACCTGAGTAGACGGTACGGTATTACTGCCGCTGATGGTGCGAGGATTAACTACACCAGAGAAGCGAATAAATTCGGTACCCTGATTAATGGCGATCTGTTTTTCACCCACCACATGCAGGTTGCCGTTGACCAGTACCTGGTCAACCGTCACCGTCAACGTGCCGCTAAAGGTATTGCTGGCATTGGCCCCACCTTTTCCGTTGAACGTGTTGCCACCAGAGGCTTCGACATCGGCACGAGCGTTACCAAACAGCCCCTGCAAATAGCGCGGCACAGTATCAAAGCCAAAATTAGTTTTACCGTCACGGCTGGCATTCGCAGAGGAGCTTTTGCTGGCGCTGACGTTCTCCTGCAACACGATGGTCAGCGTATCGCCAATATTGCGTGGTCGACGATCTTCAAACAGCGGTTGATAGCCATAGTTAATCGGCTGAGCAGACTGGAAAATAGAACCGTTGGCGACGGGCGTCGGACCGGGAACCGGTTGTGCACTGGTCGCCCCCTGTACCAGCGGCGTGGAGGGTATCCAGGCGCAGCCGGTTAGTGAAAGCACCAACAAGCTGGAAATGGCATAAGTATGCGCAGCGTTTTTTTGCATGGCTATCATCTTCAAAAATCAGTAAACCGGTGAATCTGCCACCGGTTATGCCTTAGAGTTGCGTCAGTTTTTGCAGCATCTGATCGGTGGTGGATACCGCTTTACTGTTGATTTCGTAGGCGCGTTGCACCTGAATCATATTGACCAGTTCTTCCGCCACGTTGACGTTAGACGTTTCAACATACCCTTGATACAGCAGTCCCGCGCCGTTCAGGCCCGGCGTGCTTTCGTTCGGTGCACCGGAGGATTGCGTTTCGGTGTAGAGATTTTCGCCAATGCTCTCCAGTCCGGTGTCATTCATAAAGGTGGTGAGATTGAGCTGCCCAACCTGAACCGGAGCTGCCTGGCCTTGTTGGGTTACGCTGACCACGCCATCACGACCGATGGTGATACTTAACGCATTCGCCGGAATGGTGATCGCTGGCTGCACCTGAAAACCACCAGCCGTCACCAGTTGCCCGTTCTGATCCACCTGGAAAGAGCCGTCGCGGGTATAGGCTGATGAGCCATCTGGCAACATCACCTGAAAAAAGCCCTGCCCTTTAATCGCGACGTCTTTACTGTTGTTGGTCTGCGACAGGTTGCCCTGGCTGTGTAAGCGTTCAGTGGCGACCGGACGTACCCCCGTGCCGATTTGCAACCCGGATGGCAAGGTGGTTTGTTCGGAAGACTGTGCCCCCGGCTGGCGGATGGTTTGGTAAAGCAGATCTTCAAAAACGGCCCGCTGGCGCTTAAAACCGTTGGTACTGACGTTTGCCAGGTTGTTGGCAATGACGTCCATATTGGTTTGCTGGGCGTCAAGGCCCGTTTTGGCGATCCATAATGAACTGATCATAAAATGTCCTGTGGTGGATTATTGACAAAATGCATATGTCTTCATGCCGGATGCGGCGTAAACGCCTTATCCGGCCTACAAGAGCTCGCGAAATCAATAAATTGCGATTGCCCCCATAGACCCGATAAACTTGCGCATCGGGCAACTTATTCTTGTCATGTATCCGTTCAATTAACTCATCGACAGCAGTTGGTTGGCACGGCCTGCGTTATCATCGACGCTGCTGATCACCTTCATCTGCATTTCAAAACGCCGCGCGCTGGCAATCATGTCGCTCATTGCCGCAACGGCATTGACGTTACTGCCTTCCAGAACCCCCGACATCACACGTAAGGTTGGATCTGCCTGCAGTACCGGCCCACGCGTAGCCTGGCTTTCTGCGCTTAAACGAAAAATGCCGTCGTCACCGCGCTGCACTTCGCTGCCCGTGGCTTTCACCAGCTTCAGACGCCCCACTGGCGCGACAGTATTTGCCGGATCGCCAGAATTCAGCGCCGAGATTGTGCCATCGGCAGCAACAGTGATTTCCGCCCCTTCCGGCACAGCAATTGGCCCCGCCTCGCCGATCACCGGATGCCCCTGAATTGTCAGTTGCCCGGTGGGATCAACCTGAATGCTGCCATTACGCGTATATCCTTCGCTGCCGTCAGCGGTCTGCACGGCCAGCCAGCCGTCCTGCTGCAACGCGACGTCCAGCGGGCGCGAGGTGTAATCCATCTTACCGGGCGTCATGTCAGCACCCGGTGTTGACGCCGTAACCAGCGTGCGCGTGGGTAGTGAAAGCCCTTCCACCGGCACTGCACGCAAGGCGTTTAACTGTGCGCGAAAACCGGGCGTAGAGGCATTGGCCAGATTACTGGCGGTCACCGCCTGTTGATTCAGCGTCTGGCTGGCTGCCCCCATCGCGGTATAAATTGCGTGATCCATTGAGCTATCCCGTCAGCGATTAGCGTAAGTTAACCAGCGTGTTGAGGATCTGGTCCTGGGTTTTGATGGTCTGGGCGTTAGACTGATAGTTACGCTGGGCAACGATCATATTGACCAGTTCTTTGCTGAGATCGACATTGGACGCTTCCAGCGCACCGTTGGTCAGGGTGCCAAAGTTGCCCGTCCCGGCTGTCCCCAACAGCGCCACGCCAGAAGATTGCGTCGCAGACCAGACGTTGTCGCCTTCGGATGCCAGACCTTCGTTGTTGGCAAAGTTCGCCAGTACAATCTGCCCCAGCAGTTGGGTTTGTTCGTTGGAATAGTTGCCGACAACCGTACCGTCATCATTGATTTGATAACTCACCAGATCGCCCGGTTTATAGCCGTTCTGGGTGGTTGCCACAATGTTGTTAGCACCGGTATTTTGCTGCATGGAGTTGAGGAAGCTCAGGCTAAACGTGGCGGGATCTGCGCCGTTAATTGCGCCGGTGGTAATATCCTTTGTTGGATCTGAGGTCAGAACGCCATTGGCATTAAACACCAGCGTCGTTGCAGGGTTAGCTGTGCCTTTTGGATCACTGCTATCCAGGGTGTAAACATCCCAGTTATTATCCCCGGTCTTCACAAAATAAACGCTCATATCATGAGCATTACCCTGACTATCGAAAACAGTCACCGAACCTTTTTTGTTATAGCTATCCGCATTGCTGGCATCGAATCCTTTAACAGAGGGAAGCGGATCACTGGAATTCAGGTTGATCTGCATCGACGCCGTGGTGGTAGTTTTCGCTGCCATCAGGGTATTCGGGATCGAAATATTGGTCGGATTCGCCCCTTGTTGAATAGTCGGCGGCGTACCGGTTGCCGGATACCCCGTCAGCTGTAATCCTTGCATATTCACCAGGTTACGATTTTCATCGAGCTTAAATTGTCCATTACGGCTGTAAAAAACCGAACCATTACTGTCTACCAGACGGAAAAAACCATTCTGGCTGATAGCAACGTCCAGACCTCGCCCGGTGTTGGTGGTCGTGCCATCGGTAAAGTCCTGAATGATACCGGCAACTTTTACCCCCAGTCCCACTTTCGAACCGGCAAACATATCGGCAAAAGAGGCCGTGCCTGATTTAAAGCCGTAGGTGGCGGAGTTGGCGATATTGTTGCCAATAACATCGAGGTTGGTGGCGGCAGCGTTTAATCCGCTAACCGCTTGAGAAAAGGCCATGACTGACTCCTGAAATTTGAGGGCTTTAAATTATCTGCCGTACTTCGTCGAGGGTGGTGGTGCCGTAAGTGCCGAGATCCAGCGTATTACCGTTGTTGCCGCGGATCACCCCCTGCACCAGAGCAAACTGCAGCGGCTGGGCAACCAGTTGTGTACCACCGTTACTGGCGCTAATCGCTACATTGTAAGAACCGTTCGGCGCAGTGCTGCCGTCAGTCAACGTACCGTCCCAGGTGAAACTGTGGACTCCGGCAGTCAGTTCACCGATATCAATGGTACGGACAACCGCGCCGTTTTTATCGGTGATGGTGGCCGTAACTTTGTCTGCCGCCTGCTGCAACTCAACACCAAACGGCGTGGTCGTGGTCACAGCCCCTTCCTCACTGCCGGTTCCGGCAAGAACTGTGGTGCCGGGGATCATCACACCGTGACCGATCAGGTTACTGGCCTGTAGCGACTGGCTGTTATCAATCTGTCCGGAAATAGATCCGAGTGTAGTATTGAGTTTTTCTATCCCGCTGACCGTGCTGATTTGCGCCAATTGCGACGTCAGCTCGTTGTTTTCCATTGGATTGGTCGGGTCCTGGTTTTTCAGCTGCGCCACCAGCAAAGTCAGAAAACTGCTTTGTAAATCTGCGGCGTTGCTACCCGTGAGCGAGCTACTGCTGGTGGTGCTAACGCCGGTATTTGTCGGATCGGTGGTGGTTACCGCAATGGACATAGATTTCTCCTTTATTGACCAAGCGTAAGGGTTTTCAGCATCATGCTTTTCACCGTGTTGAGCACTTCAACATTGGCCTGATAGCTGCGTGATGCTGACATGGTGTTAACCATCTCGCCGACAACATCAACGTTTGGCATTTTCACGTAGCCCTTTGCATCCGCCAGCGGATTACCCGGTTCATAAACCAGTTTGTCCGGAGCCTGACTTTCTATAACATCGGCAACCTTTACGCCGCCTGTCGCAGCGCCTGGCGCAGCGTTCACCTGGAATACCACCTGTTTTGCCCGATATGGCTGTCCATCGGGACCGGTCACGCTATCAGCATTCGCCAGATTACTGGCCGCCACATTCAGGCGCTGGGACTGGGCAGTTAACGCCGACCCGGCGATATCAAAAATGTTCAGCAGTGCCATCCGTTAATTTCCGCTCTGTAAAACGTTCATCATGCCTTTGATTTGCCCGCTCAACGCGCTAAGGCTCATCTGGTATTGCAGGCTGTTATCGGCAAACTGAGTGCGTTCGCGATCCATATCGACGGTATTACCGTCCAGCGAAGGCTGGTCCGGAATACGGTATTGCAGTTCTGCGGTAGGAGGCGTCAGCGCCTGCGCCGGAATGTGTTGCGTTGAGGTCATCGTCAGCGCAACCATGCTGGTTTCATCCCGTCCACGCTGCATGACCTTTTTAAGTTCACTGGCAAAATCGATATCGCGTGCCTGATAACCAGGGGTATCGGCATTGGCGATGTTTGCTGCCAGCACTTCCTGACGCTGGGCGCGCAGATTGAGCGCCTCTTGTTGAAAACGTAAGGCGGCGTCGAGCTTATCGAGCATATCTCCTCCGCAAGTATCAAAATTCTGCCATCAGCTTAAATGCCTTTACGCGCGCGTTATCGGCGGAATAAACGCAAAATGGGTCGCTATTTATGCCGTTGATGGTCATTGCGTACAGGTACAATTCACGTTGTAGAAATGGCTGGGAGCGAAAATGCTGACAATAAAACGTAGCGTGGCGATCATTGCGATACTGTTCAGTCCGTTAAGTACGGCGAGCAATCTCACATCGCAGTTACAAACCTTTTTTAGCGCCCAGCTCGCGGGAGTAAGTGATGAGGTTCGTGTTTCTATTCGTACATCGCCCCATCTACTTCCGCCGTGCGAGCAACCACTGCTTTCGATAAGCAATAATTCCCGCCTGTGGGGAAATGTGAATGTGCTGGCACGCTGCGGTAACGACAAACGATATTTGCAAGTCAATGTACAGGCCACAGGAAATTATGTGGTTGCCGCGATGCCCATTGTGCGGGGAGGAAAGCTGGAAGCTGGCAATGTAAAACTGAAACGCGGCAGGCTGGATACCTTGCCGCCGCGTACTGTGTTGGATATCAATCAACTTATTGATGCCGTTAGCCTGCGCGATCTATCACCCGAACAACCTATCCAATTAACCCAGTTGCGCCAGGCCTGGCGTGTAAAAGCGGGACAACGCGTCAACGTGATCGCCAGTGGTGATGGGTTTAGCGCCAACGCTGAAGGTCAGGCGCTGAACAATGCTGCCGTCGCACAGAATGCGCGGGTGCGCATGGTATCGGGACAGGTGGTCAGCGGCGTTGTCGATGCAGATGGGAATATTCTTATAAACCTGTAACCTGTTAAAGATTACCCGACCCATGCCGATAAATAAGCAACACATGATAAAAGCGCCCTCAATGAGGAATAAACCATGAGTATTGACCGCACTTCACCTCTGAAGCCCGTAAGCACCGTTCAACCGCGTGAAACCACTGACGCGCCGGTAACGAATACCCGGGCGGCAAAAACAACCGCCGCCACCAGCACCAGTGTGACGTTAAGCGACGCGCAAGCAAAACTAATGCAACCCGGCAGCAGTGATATCAATCTTGAACGTGTCGAAGCGTTAAAACTGGCGATTCGTAACGGTGAACTAAAAATGGACACCGGCAAAATTGCCGATGCGCTAATCAACGAAGCGCAGCAAGACTTGCAGAGTAACTGATCGTATGACGCGTCTTGCAGAGATCCTCGACCAGATGTCCGCAGTGCTTAACGATCTCAAAACGGTAATGGATCAAGAGCAGCAACATCTCTCAATGGGGCAGATCAACGGCAGCCAGTTGCAATGGATTACAGAACAAAAAAGCTCACTGCTGGCGACGTTGGATTACCTCGAACAGTTACGCAGAAAAGAACCCAATGCAGAAAATAGCGTTGATATTAGTCAACGTTGGCAGGAAATTACGGTGCAAACTCAGCAACTACGTCAAATGAATCAACATAATGGCTGGTTACTGGAAGGACAGATTGAGCGCAATCAACAGGCGCTGGAAATGTTAAAACCGCATCAGGAACCGACGCTGTACGGGGCGAACGGTCAGACATCAATACCCCATCGCGGCAGTAAAAAGATTTCGATCTGAAGATTATCTCCGGCCTGCAGTGCAGGCCGGAATGCATTGTTATACCGTCCGACGGGCAAACTCTTTAACTTTGAAGCCCAACACCGCCAGTGCAGCGAAGTACGCGGCAATTCCCGCCAGCACGACCGCCATTAAACGCAGTAAACGCCAGGGCATAGTACCCAGTGACCACTCAGGCATGATATGTAACATACCTAAAAGCACGCCAGACATCACCAGTACCGCCACCACCAGACGCAACAGAAACGGCATCCAGCCGGGTTGCGGGGTAAAGATTTTCTGCTTACGCAACTGCCAGTAAAGCAGAGAAGCATTCAGACACGCCGCCAGACCAATAGAAAGGGACAGCCCGGCATGTTTCAACGGGCCGATAAACGCCAGGTTCATCAATTGCGTTAAAATCAGCGTAACGATGGCAATTTTCACTGGCGTTTTAATGTCCTGGCGGGAATAAAAGCCAGGAGCCAACACTTTCACTACAATCAGGCCAATCAAACCCACCGAGTAGGCAATTAACGCCCGCTGGGTCATCAGCGCATCAAAGGCGGTAAATTTACCGTACTGGAACAGCGAAACGGTTAACGGACCTGAAAGAATGCCCAACGCAACCGCACTCGGCAGCGCCAACAGGAAACAAAGACGCAGCCCCCAGTCCATCAAACGGTTGTATTCATCATGATTGCCACTGGCAAAACTTTTCGACAGCGACGGCAGCAAAATGGTGCCAAGCGCCACGCCCAGTACACCGGACGGAAACTCCATTAGGCGGTCGGCGTAATACATCCACGACACCGAACCGGAAGCAAGAAACGAGGCAAAAATGGTGTTGATGATTAAGGAGATCTGGCTCACAGAGACGCCAAGGATCGCTGGTCCCATCTGTTTCACCACGCGCATTGCCCCGGCATCGTGGAAGTTAATGCGTGGCAAAACCAGCATGCCGATCTTCTTCAAATGCGGTAGCTGATACACCAGCTGTAGGATGCCGCCGACCGTAACAGCCCATGCCAGCGCCAGCACCGGAGGATTAAAGTACGGTGCGGCAAACAGCGCGAAGCCAATCATGCTGATGTTAAGCAGCGTTGGAGCAAATGCCGGAATCGAGAAGCGGTTCCAGGTATTCAGAATCGCACCCACCAGCGACGCCAGGGAAATCAGCAAGATATAGGGAAAGGTAATCTGTAATAACTGGGTAGTCAGGGCAAATTTGTCGGCCGTGTCAGCAAAACCCGGCGCGGTCACCATGATCACCCACGGCGCGGCGAGCATCCCGGCGACCGTCACAACCGCCAGCGCGAGTGTCAGCAAGCCAGAAACATAAGAGACGAAGACCCGCGTGGCGTCTTCACCCTGCTTGCTTTTATATTCCGCCAGAATCGGTACAAATGCCTGGGAAAATGCCCCTTCGGCAAAGATACGGCGCAACAAGTTAGGAAGTTTAAATGCGACGAAAAAGGCGTCTGTTGCCATCCCTGCGCCAAAGATTCTGGCGACAATTGCGTCACGTGCGAAGCCAAGCACACGCGAAAACATGGTCATCGAGCTGACGGCGGCCAGCGATTTTAATAAATTCATCGGTGTTCTAATCCAGACCCACGGGCAAAACGCCTGCAAGGCAGGCGCTGAAAGAGGCGAATAGTCTACCTGGATTATGGTGAATTGCTACCGCCAGATGTTACAGGGTTTATTCACTCATCGCATCGCGCCAGATCTTGTCAACGATACGTTGCGCCAGCACGGCCTGTTCTCCGGCAGTTTGTGGAACTGTCTGATTTTGCACGCAATCAATGAAGTGACGCGCACAGCCAACAAATCCACGTTGCTCAAGAGTACTCTGCCAACCTGGAATAGGTTTATGCACCACGCCCTGCCCGCGCTCCTCACACCATTCGCGCATATCTATAATGTCGATGAGCGCACCGTCAGTCACGGCCTGCACGGCTTCACGCTGACTTCCGGCACGGCGATGCATACAGGTGGTAATCTGCAAAGGACCGGCCGAAAAATGGTGCTCGGCAAACAGCATTTCGCCCACGTCGTTAGTCAGTAGCATACCGCCATCCAGAGAGGCTTTGCCGCTCGACAACCACAGCGCGGTATCCACCACATGCAGATAATCATCCAGCAACGTGAAATAAAGGTCGTGTGGCCCGACGCTATTACTACGATGTTTATCCATTCTTAGCGAGGCTGCGGTGGCAAGTTGCGTTTTTAACTCACCGTAGAGTGGTGCGAAACGACGGTTAAAACCGACCATCAACGTCAGTTTTTTCCGCGCCGCCAGTTCAACCAGCCGTTCAGCATCGCGCAGATTTTCTGCCAGCGGTTTATCGACGCAGACATGTACCCCCGCATTGAGTAACGCACTGACCACGTCAAAGTGGCTGGCGGTGCTGGAATGCACAAAAACAGCGTCACAACAGGCAGCAAGGCTGGATAACGAATCGGCATAAGGAATGCGCCAGCTTTCACAAATTGGCAGAGCTTTCGCGCGCGTTGGCGACCACGCACCTTGTAACGTCCAGTCAGACGCTGCCGCCAGCACCGGTAACCACGCCTTTTGCGCGATGCCGCCTAACCCCACTACGCCGATACGTAATTTTTTCACTTTAATCTCCCAGATGGGCCAGCAACGAATCAAGACGCTGTTTCAGTTCTGCCACTTCGATTTCCAGAGCTTCGACGCGGGCCTGTAAATCACCGTCAACCGCGTTCGACGTATCCGTTACCGCCGGCTGATCTTCAACCTCACCACTGAAAAGATGCATGTAGCGGCTTTCGCGTTTACCCGGTTCGCGGGCCAGACGCACCACAAAAGGACCATCTTCGCGATTCGCCAGTTGTTCAAGCGTCGACTCCACTTCCGCCATATCGCTGAACTCATACATTCGCGCGGCGCGACTGCGCAGTTCTCCCGGTGTCTGGGCACCACGCAATAACAACGTGGTGATTAACGCTACTTCTGCGGCGCTCAGTTTCAGATCGCCAAATTCTGAATTACAAAAACGTTGCTCATATTTGGTGACCCGATTACCAAAACCGCTCACCGTGCGTAGATAATGACGTTTGACCAGATTATCCAGCTGTTCCTGCACTTCAGATTCACTCAGATTCATGACCGGTTCACGGTTCGTTTTCTGATTACAGGCCGTTACTACACCATTTACTGAAAGCGGGTATTGCTCCGGCGTAGTCACCTGTTTTTCCAGCAAGCAGCCAATCACGCGGGCTTCCAGAGCAGTAAGTTGATATTTCATCAGATTCTCCTTAGCGGCCAGGCGTCCAGTCTGGGGTGGTTAATGCCGTCAGAACATGATCGCGCCATTGTCCATCAATCAACAGATAGTTTTTCGCATAACCTTCTTTTTCAAAACCCAATCGCGCCAGTAAATCACCGCTGCGTTTATTGTGCGGCATATAGTTGGCCATAATGCGATGAATATGTTGGGTGCGCTGCATATAACGAATGGCTGCGGTCAGGGCTTCAAACATGAGTCCTTTGCCCTGCCATTTTTGCCCAATCGAATAACCGAGATAGCAGGCATGAAAAGAGCCGCGAACAACATTGGAAAAATTGGCAACGCCAATAATCTCTTTTTCGTCCGGGTCGAATAAGCCAAAGTAGAAAGCTGAACCTTGTTTATGAAATTCGTTAATCATCCCTAGCCTGGCCTGCCAGCCTGATGGATAACAGTGGCTTTCGTCGCGCACTGGCTCCCAGGGCTTGAGGAAATGGCGATTCTCTGCGTAATAATCCGCAAGACGCCAGGCATCACGATCATGCACCAGACGCACGACCAGTCGGTCAGTGGTTAAGCGCACTTTTGGCACGTTACTGCGATAGCCAAACATTCTATACCTACTCCTTCCCGTAACGTCTTTAATACGCTGTAAGTATTACTATACCTGCGCAACCAGACCCTGTGAAAAGTCCAGAATGCCATTTTCTGCATTATTCACATATTTGATAAAAACTCTCTATCAAAGCGACGTTTTGATAAAAAAATATTGTCCCCGAAGTGATGGGAAAAGTCATAGCGGCAATGCAGAATAGAAAGTGCTCATCTTTTATTTCCCGGGAGGGGAAATGTCCCGCGTGTCGCAGGCGAGGAACCTGGGTAAATATTTCCTGCTCATCGATAATATGCTGGTCGTGCTGGGGTTCTTTGTTGTCTTCCCGCTGATCTCTATCCGCTTCGTTGATCAAATGGGCTGGGCCGCCGTCATGGTCGGTATTGCCCTCGGCCTACGCCAGTTTATTCAGCAAGGTCTGGGGATTTTCGGCGGCGCAATTGCCGACCGCTTTGGTGCCAAACCGATGATTGTCACCGGTATGCTGATGCGTGCCGCCGGATTCGCCACAATGGGTATCGCCCACGAACCGTGGCTACTGTGGTTTTCATGCCTGCTTTCGGGACTCGGCGGCACGTTGTTTGATCCTCCGCGTTCGGCGCTGGTGGTGAAACTAATCCGCCCGCAGCAGCGTGGCCGTTTTTTCTCACTATTAATGATGCAAGACAGCGCTGGTGCTGTCATTGGCGCATTGTTGGGAAGCTGGCTGTTGCAATACGACTTTCGCCTGGTCTGTGCCACAGGAGCCGTTTTGTTTGTGCTGTGTGCTGCGTTTAATGCCTGGTTGTTACCGGCATGGAAACTCTCCACCGTACGCACGCCCGTTCGCGAAGGCATGACCCGCGTGATGCGCGACAAGCGTTTTGTCACCTATGTCCTGACGCTGGCGGGTTACTACATGCTGGCTGTACAAGTGATGCTGATGCTGCCAATTATGGTCAACGACGTCGCGGGCGCGCCGTCTGCCGTTAAATGGATGTATGCCATTGAGGCGTGTCTGTCGTTAACGTTGCTCTACCCTATCGCCCGCTGGAGTGAAAAACATTTTCGTCTGGAACACCGATTGATGGCTGGGCTATTAATAATGTCATTAAGCATGATGCCAGTGGGTATGGTCAGCGGCCTGCAACAACTTTTCACTCTGATTTGTCTGTTTTATATCGGGTCGATCATTGCTGAGCCTGCGCGTGAAACCTTAAGTGCTTCGCTGGCAGATGCAAGAGCACGCGGCAGCTATATGGGGTTTAGCCGTCTGGGTCTGGCGATTGGCGGCGCGATTGGTTATATCGGTGGTGGCTGGCTATTTGACTTGGGTAAATCAGCGCACCAACCAGAGCTTCCGTGGATGATGCTGGGCATTATTGGCATCTTCACTTTCCTTGCGCTGGGTTGGCAGTTTAGCCAGAAACGCACCGCGCGTCGTTTGCTGGAACGCGACGCCTGATTTGATACTCCCCCCTGACTCCTCCATACTGAAAATGAACTGACAGCCAAATGGAGGAGTCACGTGAAGCTATACATTTACGATCACTGCCCTTACTGCCTCAAAGCCCGCATGATTTTCGGCCTGAAAAATATCCCCGTCGAATTACATGTTCTGCTCAATGACGACGCAGAAACACCCACCCGGATGGTCGGTCAAAAACAGGTTCCCATTCTGCAAAAAGATGACAGCCGCTATATGCCAGAAAGCATGGACATCGTTCACTATGTCGATAAACTCGACGGCAAACCGTTACTGACCGGCAAACGTTCACCTGCCATTGAAGAATGGCTGCGCAAGGTCAACGGCTACGCCAACAAACTGCTGTTACCGCGTTTTGCCAAATCGGCATTTGATGAGTTTTCTACTCCCGCCGCACGCAAATATTTTGTCGACAAGAAAGAAGCCAGCGCGGGTAATTTTTCCGACCTGCTGGCCCACTCTGACGGTCTGATTAAGAATATCAGCGATGATTTTCGTGCGCTGGACAAACTTATCGTCAAACCGAACGCCGTGAATGGCGAACTTTCGGAAGACGATATTCAGCTATTTCCGCTCCTGCGTAATCTGACGCTGGTAGCCGGAATCAACTGGCCAAGCCGCGTTGCTGATTACCGCGATAATATGGCGAAACAGACACAAATCAATTTGTTATCATCAATGGCGATTTAATCCTGACCCGCCGCGGCAGCCTGTATTCGCGGGTTGCCGCCGTTTTCAGTTTTTTCTGCTGGCGAGTTTATCGCTGGTGACACATGCTGCGTTGTGTCAGGATATTGACGCAGATTTCATGTCGAGGACTACCATGAACAAGTTTTTATTTGCCGCTGTATTGTTCGTCAGTGGCCTGCTCGTTGGCTGTAATCAACTCACCCAATACACCATCACCGAACAAGAAATTAACCAGTCGCTTGCGAAACATAATAATTTCTCAAAAGATATCGGTTTACCCGGCGTGGCTGACGCCCATATTGTTCTGACAAACCTGACCAGCCAAATTGGTCGCGAAGAGCCGAATAAGGTTACCCTAACCGGAGACGCCAATCTGGACATGAACTCCCTGTTCGGTAGCCAGAAAGCGACCATGAAACTGAAGCTGAAAGCGCTGCCTGTGTTTGATAAAGAAAAAGGCGCGATCTTCCTGAAAGAGATGGAAGTAGTCGATGCGACGGTACAACCGGAAAAAATGCAAACGGTGATGCAAACGTTGCTTCCCTATTTGAACCAGGCATTACGCAATTACTTTAACCAGCAACCTGCTTATGTCCTGCGCGAAGATGGCAGTAAGGGCGAAGCAATGGCGAAGAAACTGGCGAAAGGTATTGAAGTGAAGCCTGGTGAAATTGTCATTCCGTTTACTGATTAATCACGAGGGCGCATTTGCGCCCTTTATTTTTCGTGCAAAGGAAAACGTTTCCGCTTATCCTTTGTGTCCGGCAAAAACATCCCTTCAGCCGGAGCATAGAGATTAATGACTGCACCATCCCAGGTATTAAAGATCCGCCGCCCAGACGACTGGCACCTTCACCTCCGCGATGGCGACATGTTAAAAACTGTCGTGCCTTATACCAGCGAAATATATGGGCGGGCTATCGTAATGCCCAATCTGGCTCCGCCCGTGACCACCGTTGAGGCTGCCGTGGCATATCGCCAGCGTATTCTCGACGCCGTACCTGCCGGGCACGATTTCACCCCGCTGATGACCTGTTATTTAACAGATTCGCTGGACCCTAATGAGCTGGAACGTGGATTTAACGAAGGCGTGTTCACCGCTGCAAAACTTTACCCCGCAAACGCAACCACTAACTCCAGCCACGGCGTGACGTCGGTTGATGCAATCATGCCGGTACTTGAGCGCATGGAAAAAATCGGTATGCCGCTACTGGTGCATGGTGAAGTGACACATGCAGATATCGACATTTTTGATCGTGAGGCGCGCTTTATAGAAAGCGTAATGGAACCGCTTCGCCAGCGCCTGACCGCGCTGAAAGTCGTTTTTGAGCACATCACCACCAAAGATGCTGCCGACTATGTCCGTGACGGAAATGAACGTCTGGCTGCCACCATCACTCCGCAGCATCTGATGTTTAACCGCAACCATATGCTGGTTGGTGGCGTGCGTCCACACCTGTATTGTCTACCCATCCTCAAACGCAATATTCACCAACAGGCACTGCGTGAACTGGTCGCCAGCGGTTTTAATCGCGTATTCCTCGGTACGGATTCTGCGCCGCATGCACGTCATCGCAAAGAGAGCAGCTGCGGCTGCGCGGGCTGCTTCAACGCCCCAACCGCGCTGGGCAGTTACGCTACCGTCTTTGAAGAGATGAATGCTCTGCAGCACTTTGAAGCATTCTGTTCTGTAAACGGCCCACAGTTCTATGGCTTGCCGGTCAACGACACATTCATCGAACTGGTCCGCAAAGAGCAACAGGTTGCTGAAAGCATCGCATTGACTGATGACACACTGGTGCCATTCCTCGCCGGGGAAACGGTACGCTGGTCCGTTAAACAATAAAAATCGTAGCTTCCTGTTGTCATTAGGTTATTTTAACTGTATAAATAACCAGTATATTCAACAGGGGGCTATTATGCGAATTGAAGTCACCATAGCGAAAACTTCTCCATTGCCAGCTGGGGCTATTGACGCCCTGGCTGGCGAACTTTCCCGCCGTATTCAGTATGCGTTTCCTGATAATGAAGGCCACGTATCGGTACGTTATGCCGCAGCGAATAATTTATCGGTTATTGGCGCGACAAAAGAAGATAAACAGCGCATTAGCGAAATTCTCCAGGAAACGTGGGAAAGCGCCGATGACTGGTTTGTCAGCGAATAATATGCAGTGATTTTTGTTTTTGCCGGGTCGCCCCGGCTTTTTTATTTTACTTACGATTTTCGAGTACAAAATTCCTACACTTCCTCAAAATAATTGCACAATATGCTAAAAAAATATGAATGACATGCTGTTTTATTGTTCATATAAATCTTAAAAGCAAAAATTTATCTGTTCCCCCCTTTAAAAATTCGGTGAATACCCTTACTTATTGGTATACTGAAGTTGCTTCAGATAAAAACGCATTGAACCTCGAATAACGTTGTCTAGTAACACGAATTAGGGGGCCATGATGGAAAAAAATAATGAAGTCATTCAGACTCATCCGCTCGTAGGGTGGGACATCAGCACCGTTGATAGCTATGATGCGCTGATGTTGCGTTTGCATTACCAGACCCCAAATAAGTCCGAGCAGGAAGGGACTGAAGTTGGTCAGACGCTCTGGTTAACCACTGATGTTGCCAGACAATTTATTTCGATATTAGAAGCAGGAATCGCCAAAATTGAATCCGGTGATTTCCCGGTAAACGAGTATCGGCGTCATTAACATGACATGACCATCCACCCAAAAGGCACCTCACTGGTGCCTTTACCATTTCTGGGTTGTATATCTGCATTCAGTTAATTACTCTGCTTAAACCATGAGAGCAGAGAGAAAAAAATGAAATACGATCTCATCATTATTGGCAGCGGTTCCGTAGGCGCTGCCGCCGGGTATTATGCAACCCGTGCCGGTTTAAACGTGCTAATGACCGACGCCCATATGCCACCGCATCAACACGGCAGCCACCACGGCGATACGCGATTAATTCGCCATGCTTATGGTGAAGGCGAAAAGTATGTCCCGCTGGTCCTCCGCGCGCAAACGCTGTGGGATGAACTCTCCCGCCACAACGAAGAAGATCCCATTTTTGTACGCTCTGGCGTCATTAACCTTGGCCCGGCTGATTCCACATTTCTCGCCAACGTCGCCCACAGCGCCGAACAGTGGCAACTCAACGTTGAAAAGCTCGATGCGCAAGGGATTATGGCCCGCTGGCCGGAAATACGCGTCCCGGACAACTACATCGGCTTATTTGAGACTGATTCCGGCTTTTTACGCAGCGAACTGGCGATTAAAACCTGGATTCAACTGGCGAAGGAAGCGGGTTGTGCGCAGTTGTTCAACTGCCCGGTCACCGCAATTCGTCATGACGATGATGGCGTAACTATTGAAACCGCTGACGGTGAGTATCAGGCGAAAAAGGCGATTGTCTGCGCGGGAACATGGGTAAAAGATCTGCTCCCGGAACTGCCTGTCCAGCCCGTACGCAAAGTATTTACCTGGTATCAGGCCGATGGTCGCTATAGCGTGAAGAATAAATTCCCGGCGTTTACCGGTGAACTGCCCAATGGCGATCAATATTATGGTTTTCCGGCAGAAAACGACGCGTTGAAGATTGGCAAACATAACGGAGGCCAGGTTATCCATTCAGCGGATGAACGTGTTCCGTTTGCGGAAGTCGTCAGCGATGGCTCGGAAGCCTTCCCGTTCTTGCGCAATGTATTGCCGGGTATCGGTTGCTGCCTGTACGGCGCTGCCTGCACCTATGATAATTCGCCTGACGAAGATTTTATTATCGATACTCTACCCGGCCACGATAATACACTGCTCATTACCGGCCTGAGCGGGCACGGTTTTAAATTTGCGTCAGTTTTAGGGGAAATAGCTGCCGATTTTGCGCAAGACAAAAAAAGCGATTTTGATTTGACGCCATTCATGCTTTCCCGCTTCCAATAATCATCATTACGGCCTCCAGAATGAGGCCGTTTTTACAGGAGTATTTAATGCGTCGGCTGTTGCACTATCTCATCAATAATATTCGCGAGCATCTGATGCTTTATCTTTTTCTCTGGGGACTGTTGGCAATTATGGACCTGATCTACGTGTTTTATTTTTAGTTTTTCCGCACTGACATAAACTGACAAATATTTAATCTCCCTTTCATTTAGCGTGAAAAATTGAATGAGATTCTTCCTGCCTCTACAGCACTCACCAGACCTTCCAGATGCTGAACCCACTAAACTTATGAAGATTCTTTCATTATTAATTCAAAATTATTGAAATAAAAATAAATATCATTCAATTTGTTATTTTTGTGTTGCAATTCATTCTCCGACACGCCATTTTCTTTCTCTCGCAAATTCTTTTTGGATGCACTTATGTCATTCACAAATACCCCTGAACGCTATGGTGTTATATCTGCGGCCTTACATTGGCTAAGCGCAATTATTGTCTATGGCATGTTTGCTTTAGGTCTGTGGATGGTCACGCTCAGCTATTACGATGGCTGGTACCACAAAGCACCCGAATTGCATAAAAGCATCGGCATTTTGTTAATGATGGGGCTGGTTATTCGCGTTCTTTGGCGTGTCATATCTCCACCGCCGGGTCCGCTGCAAAGTTATTCGCCCATGACTCGTGTTGGCGCAAAGGCTGGACATCTTGCATTGTACCTATTGCTCTTTGCCATCGGCATCAGCGGCTATCTGATCTCAACTGCCGATGGTAAACCGATCAGCGTTTTTGGCTGGTTTGACGTCCCCGCGACCCTCGCCGACGCTGGCGCACAGGCTGACTTTGCCGGTGCCCTGCATTTTTGGCTCGCGTGGAGCGTCGTAGTACTGTCCGTTATGCACGGATTTATGGCCCTGAAGCATCATTTCATCGATAAAGACGACACTCTGAAGCGCATGCTGGGAAAGTCGTCATCTGACTATGGAGTATAAAAAATGAAAAAAAGCCTGCTTGGTTTAACCTTCGCTTCCTTGATGTTCTCTGCCGGTTCAGCGGTTGCCGCCGATTACAAAATTGACAAAGAAGGTCAGCACGCCTTTGTTAACTTCCGCATCCAGCATCTTGGCTATAGCTGGTTATATGGCACCTTTAAAGATTTCGACGGTACTTTTACCTTTGATGAAAAAAATCCAGCTGCCGATAAAGTGAATGTGACAATTAACACCACCAGCGTCGATACTAACCACGCCGAACGCGATAAACATCTTCGCAGTGCGGATTTTCTCAATACCGCAAAATATCCACAGGCAACATTCACCTCCACCAGCGTGAAGAAAGACGGTGACGAACTGGATATTACTGGCGATCTGACGCTGAATGGCGTAACCAAACCCGTCACGCTGGAAGCGAAATTAATTGGTCAAGGCGACGACCCGTGGGGTGGTAAACGTGCAGGCTTCGAGGCCGAAGGCAAAATTAAGCTCAAGGACTTCAATATCAAAACAGATTTAGGTCCAGCTTCTCAGGAAGTGGATCTGATTATTTCAGTGGAAGGCGTACAGCAGAAGTAAGCGTGAAATGTTGCCGGATGACACGCATCCGGCAATGATTTTTATTCTGTTGGATCAGGAATGCCCAGTGTTGTATTCAGACGTCCACGAGACTTATTAAAGATCTTATTGCCATTTTCACGTCCTGCCCGACGGCGTCGCTGTTCTTCTGGCGGTAACGCGCTTTCTTCGCAGCAAATCTCACTGCAACAACCTTTGTATTTTTCTGCACATACTGGACACTGAATAAACAGCAGGTGGCAGCCATCATTTTTACAGTTGGTATGGCTATCGCACGGCGCACCGCACTGGTGGCAATGCGCGATAATCTCATCAGATATACGTTCGCCCATCCGCTCGTCAAACACAAAATTTTTGCCAATAAAACGCACCGGTAAGCCCTGCTCGCGCGCCTTACGGGCGTATTCAATAATTCCGCCTTCGATATGCCAGACTTTATTGAATCCGTTATGTTTCATCCAGGCACTGGCCTTTTCACAACGAATGCCGCCGGTGCAGTACATAACGATTTTTTTATCTTTATGTTCCTGCATCATCTCGACTGCTTTTGGCAGCTGCTCACGGAAGGTATCTGCCGGAATTTCCAGCGCGTTTTCAAAGTGCCCCACTTCATACTCATAGTGGTTACGCATGTCGATAAACAGTGCATCGGGATCGTCAAGCATGGCGTTCACTTCCGCCGCTTGCAAATACTCACCAACATTACTGGCATCGAAGTGAGGATCGTCAATACCGTCGGCTACGATGCGATCGCGCACCTTCATGCGCAGTACCCAGAAGGATTTCCCGTCATCATCCAACGCGATATTCAGGCGTAAGCCATCTAAAGCCGGGTCGAAGCCGTATAGCTGTGCGCGAAATGTTTCAACATTGCTCGCAGGTACACTGATTTGCGCGTTAATCCCCTCATGCGCCAGATACACTCGCCCAAAAATATTCAGCGCAGTAAACAGCTGATATAAAGCGTCACGGGTCGCTTTCGGATCGGCGATGTGGAAATACTTATAAAACGAAATGGTGGTGCGCGGTTCGCGCTCAGCCAACATTTTGGCTTTCAGCGCGTCGTTGGAAATGCGGTTGTGTAACACTGGCATGGTGTACGGTTCCTGCGAGATGGGAAAGTAAAAATCCGCGGCATGATATAGCAATTATCGATAATTAACATCCACACATTTTACGCTACATTTGCGCATTAAAAATTATTTATTATTTACAAGCGCGGTAATTTCGCCCAGTCTTCAGCCACAAATTTTGGTTGCGGGCGAAAAAATGCGACAATACATACAATTGCCCGAATAGGTTGAAAAACAGGATTGATATGACGAATCTACCCAAGTTCTCCACCGCACTGCTTCATCCGCGTTATTGGTTAACCTGGTTGGGTATTGGCGTACTTTGGTTAGTCGTGCAATTGCCCTACCCGGTTATCTACCGCCTCGGTTGTGGATTAGGAAAACTGGCGTTACGTTTTATGAAACGACGCGCAAAAATTGTGCATCGCAACCTGGAACTGTGCTTCCCGGAAATGAGCGAACAAGAACGCCGTGAAATGGTGGTGAAGAATTTCGAATCTGTTGGTATGGGGCTGATGGAAACCGGCATGGCGTGGTTCTGGCCGGACCGCCGAATCGCCCGCTGGACGGAAGTGATCGGCATGGAACACATTCGTGACGTGCAGGCGCAAAAACGCGGCATCCTGTTAGTTGGCATCCATTTTCTGACTCTGGAGCTGGGTGCGCGGCAGTTTGGTATGCAGGAGCCGGGCATTGGCGTTTACCGCCCGAACGATAATCCACTGATTGACTGGCTACAAACCTGGGGCCGTTTGCGCTCAAATAAATCGATGCTCGACCGCAAAGATTTAAAAGGCATGATTAAAGCCCTGAAAAAAGGCGAAGTGGTTTGGTACGCACCGGATCATGATTACGGCCCGCGCTCAAGCGTTTTCGTCCCGTTGTTTGCCGTTGAGCAGGCTGCGACCACAACCGGAACCTGGATGCTGGCACGGATGTCCGGCGCATGTCTGGTGCCCTTCGTTCCACGCCGTAAGCCAGATGGCAAAGGGTATCAGTTGATTATGCTACCGCCAGAGTGTTCTCCGCCGCTGGATGATGCCGAAACCACCGCCGCGTGGATGAACAAAGTGGTCGAAAAATGCATCATGATGGCACCAGAGCAGTATATGTGGTTACACCGTCGCTTTAAAACACGTCCGGAAGGCGTTCCTTCACGCTATTAAATCTCCCATGCCGGATGCTTGAGAATGGCATCCGGCATTCCCACAGCAAATCCTCCTGATTTAGCGATAAAAGCTCTCTGGATTGCGCCCCCTGGAAGTCGGGCGCATAATTAGTGTGCTTATCTTTTCTTCTTATGTTCACCGCGCCTGGCGCACCAACAGCGGATTGCTATGTCACCCTGTGAAAATGACACCCCTATAAACTGGAAACGAAACCTGATCGTCGCCTGGCTAGGCTGTTTTCTTACCGGTGCCGCCTTCAGCCTGGTAATGCCCTTCTTACCCCTCTACGTTGAGCAGCTTGGCGTTACCGGCCACTCCGCCCTGAATATGTGGTCCGGTATTGTCTTCAGCATTACATTTTTATTTTCGGCCATCGCCTCACCGTTTTGGGGTGGACTCGCCGACCGTAAAGGCCGAAAACTCATGCTATTACGCTCTGCCCTCGGCATGGGCATCGTGATGGTGTTGATGGGGCTGGCACAAAATATCTGGCAGTTTTTGATCCTGCGGGCGCTGCTTGGTTTGCTTGGCGGATTTGTTCCCAACGCTAACGCACTGATCGCCACACAAGTACCGCGTAATAAAAGCGGCTGGGCGCTGGGTACGCTCTCCACAGGCGGCGTTAGCGGCGCGTTGCTCGGCCCAATGGCTGGTGGTTTGCTTGCCGATAGCTACGGCTTACGTCCGGTATTCTTTATTACCGCCAGTGTGCTGATACTTTGCTTTTTCGTCACCCTGTTTTGCATCCGAGAAAAATTCCAGCCGGTCAGCAAAAAAGAGATGCTGCATATGCGGGAAGTGGTGACATCACTTAAAAACCCGAAACTGGTACTCAGCCTGTTTGTCACCACGTTAATCATCCAGGTGGCGACGGGTTCAATTGCCCCTATTCTGACGCTGTATGTCCGCGAACTGGCGGGTAACGTCAGTAATGTCGCCTTTATCAGCGGCATGATCGCCTCGGTGCCAGGCGTGGCTGCTCTGCTGAGTGCACCACGACTCGGCAAACTTGGCGATCGAATCGGACCCGAAAAGATCCTGATTACAGCGCTGATCTTTTCTGTACTGCTGTTGATCCCAATGTCTTATGTTCAGACGCCATTGCAACTTGGGATTTTACGTTTTTTGCTCGGTGCCGCGGATGGTGCACTACTCCCCGCCGTACAGACACTGTTGGTTTACAACTCGAGCAACCAAATCGCCGGGCGTATCTTCAGCTATAACCAATCGTTTCGTGATATTGGCAACGTTACCGGACCATTGATGGGAGCAGCGATTTCAGCGAACTACGGTTTCAGAGCGGTATTCCTCGTCACCGCTGGCGTAGTGTTATTCAACGCCGTCTATTCATGGAACAGTCTGCGCCGTCGTCGGATACCCCAGGTATCGAACTGATTTTTCGCCTTTCATACTTGCAAAAGCGGAGAATCAGCTATCCTTTTCCCTGAAACCTCATCAACTCAAAGGGAGAATCGTGATGACCATGTACGCAACGCTTGAAGAAGCCATTGACGCTGCACGCGAAGAATTTCTTGCAGACAACCCCGGCATCGACGCCGAAGACGCGAATGTGCAACAGTTCAATGCCCAAAAATACGTTTTGCAGGACGGCGACATCATGTGGCAAGTTGAGTTTTTTGCCGACGAAGGGGAAGAAGGTGAATGTTTACCCATGCTTAGCGGTGAAGCCGCGCAAAGTGTCTTTGACGGCGACTATGATGAGATAGAGATCCGCCAGGAGTGGCAGGAAGAGAATACATTACATGAATGGGACGAGGGGGAATTTCAGCTTGAGCCACCGCTGGATACGGAAGAAGGACGGGCAGCGGCTGATGAGTGGGATGAACGCTAATTACTCATACGGGCCATGATGAATGTCGATCGGCAGCAGTAAAGTATCGAAAACAAGGGAGAATGGCAGATCAAGGATCGTGACGTAACGCCAGGCGGAGTCACGCACGTCCCATTGCACACCAGGATAATATTGGTTGCCATGCCCCTGCCCCGGTATAGTGCGACTAATAATACTGCCGCAGCCACTCAACAAGGTCACCATAATACTGACCATGATGAAACGCATTTGATACCTCTCCCGTAAAAAAATACCGGCATAACGCCGGTATTTTTATTGGCTCGTTGTTTTTGCCAGATGCAGCGTGAACGCCTTGTCCGACCTAAAAAATATTGCAAAATCAATACATCGTAGAACGTAGTGGCCTGATAAGCGTAGCGCATCAGGCCACTACGTTTTATTGCGAAGCCGCATCCGGTTTACGCAATGCCAGCGGATTCAGCTTTATCCCTTCATAATAACTCACCCATGAAGAATATCTCTCAGGGGAATTCCAGACGCGGAAATGCAGACGGGCCATCGTCACCGGATCGCTTAGCAGCACCAGGCGACGATCGCGATTCAGCTTCTCTGGCGTCTCGTTGAGCGCCTGTTCAACGTGGCGGTCACGGGCGATTTCCAGCACCTTACTGGCGCGGTGACGCGCGGTCGCCATTGCGGTTGCCAGAGCGTTAAATGACGGGTTAAACACCGCGTGCATAAAACCATCATCAAGGGAGCGTTTACGATTCATCTCAAGGAAACGATCGGTATCAACCAGCACCTGCGGCGGTGAATACTCTTCCGGGATCAGGAACAGTTTCCAGCGTTTGGTTCGCAGACCAACGGTGGCACGGCTGGAAATCACCGAAACAAACGGTGACAAGATCAACGAGAAGACAATCGGTGCCAGCCAGAACAGGAAACGCAGATCCAGCCACGCCATACCAACTGCCCACACTAACCCCAACAGCAGCTGTGAGCCGTGGCGTTTGAACGCTTCGCCCCAGGAAGTGGAGTCATCATCACGCTGCGGTGAATTCCACACCACTTCCCAGCCAAGGAAAGCGCTGACGACGAATACCGTATGGAACAGCATACGTACCGGAGCCAGCAACACGGAAAAAAGCACTTCCAGCAGCAGCGATAATGTAACGCGCCAGAAGCCACCGAATTCTTTCGTTCCTTTGCACCAGATAAGCAAAATGCTCAATAACTTCGGCAGGAACAACAGCACCATAGTCGAAGCAAACAGCGCTATCGCCAGCTCAGGACGCCACTGCGGCCACACCGGGAACAACTGCCGTGGTTGCAGGAAGTATTGCGGTTCGGTCAACGCATGCACTACCTGCAATGCAGTAGAGAGCGCGAGGAACATAAACCACAGCGGAGCGGAGAGATAAGACATCACGCCCGTCAGGAATACCGCACGGTGAACCGGGTGCATACCCTTAACCAGGAACAGACGGAAGTTCATCAGGTTACCGTGGCACCAGCGGCGGTCACGTTTTAGCTCATCAAGCAAGTTAGGCGGCAATTCTTCATAAGAACCCGGGAGATCGTAAGCAATCCACACCCCCCAACCTGCACGGCGCATCAACGCCGCTTCCACGAAGTCATGTGACAGGATTGAACCGGCAAAGGAACCTTCGCCCGGCAGCGGAGCCAGTGCGCAGTGCTCGATAAACGGTTTCACGCGTATAATCGCGTTATGTCCCCAGTAGTGCGACTCGCCAAGTTGCCAGAAGTGCAAACCGGCTGTAAACAGTGGCCCATACACGCGGGTCGCGAACTGCTGACAGCGCGCATACAGCGTATCCATACCGGACGCTTTCGGTGACGACTGAATGATCCCGGCGTTCGGGTTGGCTTCCATCAGGCGCACCAGGCCGCATAAACAATCACCGGTCATTACCGAGTCAGCATCCAGCACCACCATGTAGCTGTACTGGCTGCCCCAGCGACGGCAGAAGTCATCGATATTACCGCTTTTACGCTTCACGCGACGACGGCGGCGGCGATAGAAAATCTGACCTTCGCCACCGACTTCAGCGATAAGCTCCATCCAGGCTTTTTGCTCTGCGACGCAGATATCCGGGTTATAACTGTCACTCAGAATGTAGACATCAAAGTGTTTGGCATTCCCGGTGGCTTTTACTGATTCCCACGTTGCACGCAGGCCAGCAAAAACACGGTTCACGTCTTCGTTACAGATAGGCATGATCAACGCCGTGCGATGCTCCGGGTTTAATGGTTCATCGCCAACTGTCGACGCAGATATACTGTATTTATCGCGACCAATAAGCAGTTGCAGGAAGCCCATCAACGCCGTCCAGAATCCGGCGGACACCCAACAGAACAGCACCGCAAAGAGGATCAGGATACCGGTTTGCAGCATATAAGGCAGAAGCTGCATAAAGGAAACCCACACATCCTGACCAACCATATCCATAGGATTAATCAGCGCCCACCCCTGATAAGGAAGAATGGTCTTCATATACCAGGTCGCGACAACAGTTTGTGCGAGCGTCAGGATTAACAAAATGTAACGGCGGATAGTACCGACGGTACGCCACTTTTGCTCGCTTTCCTGCTCTTCTTTGGTCAAACGAGCCAGATAGCGCGGCGTGACATCGCGTCCACGCAGACGATCCCAGAAACGGCCTACCGGGTTGGTACGCCACGGGTCGGGAAACATCGAGGAGCGTTTTGCTTCTGGCATCGCCTTAAGCTGATCGCGCCCTTCATCGTCTTTAATTAACTGTCCATCAGCAAGTGAATCTGGCCAGGCTTGTTCCAGACGCGCCTTTACCGAGCCTTGCGGGGAGTCATCCTCCCGCGCCCAAGTGCGGTGTTCGGCATCCAGCGCCTGATGAACGGCGCGGATATCAGTCTTCGGCAATGCCGCTTTCTCGCTTGCGGCGATGGGCATTGCGTCAATGTACTCAGTTGTCTTATTCATTGGCAGGTAACTGGTAGCTCCAGGTTTCACTCAACGTCTGATCGGCATTCACCAGCGCAGCACGCATTTCAGTGGTTTTCTTGGCATCTTTCACTTTCACACGCATCACCAGACGCCAGCCTTTGGTAACCGGGTTATAGCGCACTGTGCTTTCAACTATCTCACCATTATCACCAATGCTGGTTTGCGCTGTGACCGGGGTATCCTCTGGCAGTTTTTTCATCTCTGCGCCGGTAAAATCGACCACAAAGGCGATAGTACCGTCAGGCTGGCGAATCAGGTTCGACTGCTTCACATCCCCCGTTGAACGACGCGTTTGTTGCACCCATGCGTTATCTGGTGCATGCAGTTTGTCTTCATCACGGCTAAAGGTGATGGTGTATTTAAAGTTCATCTCTTTACCCGGCTCCGGCAGCTGATCCGGCGTCCAGTAAGCGACGATGTTATCGTTGGTTTCATCGTTGGTTGGAATTTCCACCAGCTCAACGCTGCCTTTGCCCCACTCCCCTTTCGGAGTCACCCATGCGCTTGGACGGAGGTCGTAACGATCATCGAGATCTTCGAAGCGGGAGAAATCACGACCGCGCTGCAACAGACCGAAGCCTTGCGGATTTTCCATCGAGAAGCTGCTGACCGCTAAATGTTTCGGGTTATTCAACGGACGCCAGATCCATTCACCATTACCGGCATGGATAGAGAGACCGTTAGAGTCGTGCAACTCCGGGCGATAGTTATTTGCAGGCGAAGGTTGGTTCGGCCCAAACAGGAACATACTGGTTAACGGTGCAACCCCCAGTTTGCCGACTTTATCGCGCAGATAGATTTTCGACTGCACATCCACAACCGTGTCACGCCCTGGCATAACCACGAATTTGTAAGCACCTGTCGCACGCGGCGAGTCAAGCAATGCATAAATGGTTAAACGTTTATCAGTCGGTTTTGGACGCTCGATCCAGAACTCTTTGAAACGTGGAAATTCTTCACCCGATGGCAAGGCGGTATCAATTGCCAGGCCGCGGGCAGAAAGGCCATAAACCTGACCTGCGCCAATCACGCGGAAATAGCTGGCCCCGAGCATGCTGACGATTTCATCGTTTTTATCTTTGCTGTTGATCGGGTAAAGCACTTTAAAACCGGCAAAACCAAGGTCTTTTACCGTGTCTTTATCATGCTGAACATCGCCGAAAGTGAAATAATCCGGGCTGTATTTGATTCGTTTGACTGCGGTGGCAGTCACTTCATTTATTTTGACCGGGGTATCGAAGTACATACCCTGATGGTAGAACTCGAGTTTGAATGGGGTCTTCAGATTGTTCCAGTATGCTTTGTCATGATTAAACTGGATCTGCTGATAGTCCGCGTATTTCATGTCGCGGAAAACGGAGGGCAAGTTGCTTTTAGGCGCCTCATAGCCTTTCCCGGCTAAGGATTGAGCTTGCTTTGCGACATCATCAATACTGAAAGCCCAGCTTGAAGATGTATACAGGGTTAACATTACTGCAGCACTCAACCAACGCATTTTCATCATTTGTAGTTTATGTTTCATAATTAGTAAGCACTTCCCCCTTTGTGTGCTTATATCGATCCGATCTATTTTAATGGATAACCAGCCATTCCGACAACAGAATCCCGGTATCGTTCAGCACGCTGGCTCATGGATTAAGCACCTGATTGCAACCGTTTTCACTTTCCGTGCTTCTCCTAAAGACAGAAGCATCGACTTCGTGTAGGGTTTGCCAGCAAATTTATTTATCAACCGTCTTACAGACGCTTCCATTCTGGTTAGTGGTAGCGATGATGCTATGCATAAAAACCTTGAAGCCTGCGTCTGGCGCGGTCAGGTCGGTGTCGCTATGGCAACAAGCCTAAAGGCATAACCCGACAGGGATAAGACGAAAAATCCGAGATTAGTTAACCATATATGAATCCAGTACCCGCGCAACGTGAATATTTCCTCGACTCCATCCGCGCCTGGCTGATGTTGTTAGGGATCCCTTTTCATATTTCTTTAATCTATTCGAGCCATACATGGCATGTGAATAGCGCCGAACCGTCATTGTGGCTGACCCTTTTTAATGACTTCATCCACTCGTTCCGCATGCAGGTATTTTTCGTTATATCCGGGTACTTTTCTTACATGCTTTTTTTACGCTATCCCTTGAAAAAATGGTGGAAAGTACGTGTCGAACGTGTAGGGATCCCGATGTTAACAGCCATCCCCCTACTGACATTGCCGCAATTTATTATGCTGCAATACGTCAAAGGGAAAGCGGAAAGTTGGCCTGGGCTGTCATTGTATGACAAATATAATACGTTGGCCTGGGAATTAATATCACACCTGTGGTTTTTACTGGTGTTAGTGGTCATGACGACGCTATGCGTATGGATATTTAAACGCATCAGAAATAATTTAGAAAATTCTGATAAAACGAATAAAAAATTCTCGATGGTAAAATTATCGGTGATTTTTTTGTGCCTCGGCATCGGTTATGCGGTAATAAGAAGAACGATTTTTATTGTGTATCCACCCATTCTGAGTAACGGCATGTTCAATTTTATTGTCATGCAAACGTTATTTTATTTGCCGTTCTTTATCCTCGGCGCACTGGCTTTCATTTTCCCTCATCTTAAAGCCTTGTTTACCACGCCGTCTCGTGGCTGTACCCTTGCAGCAGCATTGGCGTTTGTCGCTTATTTACTCAACCAGCGCTATGGCAGTGGCGATGCCTGGATGTACGAAACCGAGTCGGTGATCACCATGGTCCTCGGTCTGTGGATGGTGAATGTGGTCTTCTCCTTCGGCCACCGTTTGCTTAACTTCCAGTCAGCGCGGGTGACTTACTTTGTTAACGCATCGCTATTTATCTATCTGGTTCACCACCCGTTAACGCTGTTTTTCGGCGCGTACATTACACCGCACATCACCTCCAACTGGCTTGGTTTTCTCTGTGGCCTGATATTCGTAGTAGGGATTGCGATAATTCTGTATGAAATTCATTTACGCATCCCGTTACTGAAGTTTTTGTTCTCTGGTAAACCGGTTGTTAAGCGTGAGAACGATAAAGCACCAGCCCGTTAAGCCGCGTTTACAATAACCATTCCACAGGCAATATCGACGCCAGTCTGACCATAACCCGCTTCCAGAAACTGGTAGCGGGTTCTTTTTTGAGAACAATTTCTTTCTTTGCATGACGATCAACCCAGTTGATCCGCCCCCACCTGTCCAGACGGAGCTGCCAGGCCGCATCATACTGGCTCTGAATAAAGCGTTTATCAATTAACTGTGCCAGCGTTTCGCTCTCTATCACGAACCCCATTTCAGTATTGAGCAATGTCGAACGTGGATCGAAATTGAAAGAGCCAATAAACACCGTTTTACCATCGATGCTAAAGGTTTTAGCATGCAGGCTGGCACCGGAATTACCGGTTATGCCGCGATCGTGTAACGTACTACTTTGTTCACGCGTCGGCTTGAGTTCATATAATTCCACGCCGTAGCGGAGCAATTTTTTGCGCCAGCGCGCGTATCCGGCATGGACGACAGCAACATCGTTAGCGGCAAGAGAATTGGTTAGGATCGCAATCTTTACCCCTTTTCTCACCATCCGTAAGAGTTGCGCCACACCTGCGCGTGTCGGTACAAAATAGGAAGAGATAATATCGATGCGTTCACTGGGTGAGCCCATGATATCGAACAGGCGCTGCGGTAACAGTGAATGCCGTTTTGCCTTGCCTTCCCCTTTCGCCGGATCATCACTTAATAAACGTGTTTTCGCCCAGATAAGCGGCAACGTTCCATCAACCAGATGATTTATAAACGGGCTGGATTCCATTTTGCGTAAATAACGATGCGTCATGGCATCGTCATGCCAGGAGGCGGGTAACTCGATGCGATCCGCCATTTCACCTTCCGGGACATCCAGCACCTGCTGTAAGGGTGAAACCGATTTACAATACCAGTAGCGGGCGAAATCATCGGCAACGTCCTCTACAACTGGTCCTATTGCCATGACATCTAAATCCGAAAAAAGTGGCTCTTCCCCTGCACCAAAATAGGCATCACCAATATTTCGTCCCCCCACCAGAGTCACCACACCATCGACGGTGAAACTTTTATTGTGCATACGGCGATTGAGACGGGAAAAGTCGGTGATATAACCAAGCGGACGTAGCAGTCGAAACGAAAAAGGATTAAAAAGTCGGACTTCAATGCGGGGATGACTGTCAAGCAAGCGTAAAATGTCGTCAAGTCCGGGTGTATTGTTGTCGTCCAGCAACAAACGGACGCGAACGCCACGCTTTGCTGCGGCTAACAGGGCGGAAAACAGTAACCGACCCGACATATCGTCCTGCCAGATGTAATACTGAACATCCAGCGTATGCTCTGCCATTTCGGCCAGACGATACCGGGCGGCAAACGCATCCAGACTTTTCTCCAGAGGAAAAAGGCCACACTGACCGGGATGTTGCGAACACAGTGGCAGCACCGCGCTCGCCAGCCGGGGCAAATCATTCATCTCCTTGTTGGGTAAGGAGTCTTTCGTAGAGGTGGGCGTTTTCTTCATCATAACTGACAAAGTATACCTGTTCGGGTAAAGCGTGACGGGTAATAAATTCTGAAACGGTTTTTACTGCGATTTCAGCCGCTGCCGCGCGAGGGTAACCATAAACCCCAGTACTAATTGCAGGAAAAGCCACTGACGTATAGCTGTTTGCCGCCACCAGTCGTAGGCTATTGAGATAGGCATCCTGCAAAAGCTGGTCTTCGTTTTGTTCACCACCACGCCAGACTGGGCCGACGGTGTGCACTACGGCTTTCGCGGGAAGATCGCCTGCAAGCGTAATAACGGCATGCCCCGTAGGGCAATCGCCCTGCTGTTGCCTGACTTTTAAACAGGCATCCAGAAGGGCCGGACCCGCTGCGCGATGAATGGCTCCATCGACGCCGCCGCCTCCCATTAATGACGGATTAGCCGCATTCACAATCACATCAACGGCCAGTTTGGTAATATCACCCTGCACAACATGAATACGCGTTTTCATAACGCCTCCTTACACCTTCTTGTTTCTTAAGTGTACAGCAGGCTTTTTGGTTAAATCGCATTTTTCTGCTCAGCAAGGTGAGTTGTTCAGAAACTTAGTTATATTCGATGTTCATTACAGCCAGCTTTTTCTGTTTATCAAGATACTGCACTTTTACTGAGGCTATTTGCGCGTTTTTGACATTGCCGCTCATTAACGCTTTGCTGGAATAGGTTCTGCCCGGAA
The DNA here is from genome assembly GCF_030295215.1 of Escherichia sp. KS167_9B. Taxonomy (NCBI): domain Bacteria; kingdom Pseudomonadati; phylum Pseudomonadota; class Gammaproteobacteria; order Enterobacterales; family Enterobacteriaceae; genus Escherichia; species Escherichia sp. KS167_9B. The sequence continues at coordinate 1,376,975 of NZ_AP025754.1, read as the reverse complement.
CAGAGCCATTCTGTGGGCAGTTCATTTCTACGGGTGATGACTGGGTGCTGACGTCACATGCCGGTTCCACAATTTGGCCATAAAAATGGATCACGCCCCCTTGCGCGGTGCTTCCTGCGATGGCAATAAAAGGAAAAAACAAACTGCCGAGCATAAGAGAGTTTAAAAAAGGTCTGAACATTTATTCTATTTCCTCAATGATTAGTCATCCTTGAGGGTTGTGTTATCCATACTTTCAGGTTGGCTGATCCGCAGCAGACCATTCTCTCCAGATTCATCTTATGCTCTATATTTCAACAAATTAAGACTTTTCTGAAGAGGGCGGCCATTGTTGTGATAAATGAAGTGACTGTCCATCAGAAACAGTAACAACTATTTTCACCCGATCGTCCGGGGAAATATTTAAACTCAACTTCGTCAAAGCAATGGGTTGATTAGCAGGCAATGAGAGGGTCTTTTCTTGCTTCGTCTGACTTTGCCCTGAACTGCCTTCGCGCAGGGACAATATTTGTACTCTGCACAGACAAGATTGAGTAAGAGTGACTTCAGGAATAATGGTGTACATATCCCCTTGCTGGGTCGTATTAAAGGTTATCTGACTGGAAAGTGCCGCAAGGAGTAATAACGCATTCATATTCTTCTCCCGAAAAAAAACAGGGCTTGCGCCCTGTTTCTTTAATACAGAGGATGTATTAGTACTGATGAGCGGTCGCGTTGTTACCAAAGCCAACCTGAGTGACGTTAACGCTGGAGTTAGATGCAGTCTGGTCAACAGCAGCACCGTTACCGCCACCGAACTGTTTAACAGTCATAGTAGAATCTTTACCATTCCACTGATCAAGAGTGGCGCTGTTACCGAAGCCACGCTGAGTCAGATCGATTGAGCTGTCATCTGAGCCCTGACCAACATCTGCACCGTTACCACCGCCATGCTGGGTAATAGTCAAGTCAGAGTTACGGGCATCAGTTTGCAGAGCAAGTGCAGAGTTACCGCCACCGTACTGGTAAATGTTCAGCTCTGAATTTGGGCCGCTATTATTACCGCCACCACCGTGGTTACCGCCGCCGCCGTACTGAGGAACAACACCTGCCAGAGCGCTACCAGAGAATACGATTGCTGCAATTGCTGCTACTTTTAAAAGTTTCATGTAAAACCCCCATCGGATTGATTTAAAAGTCGAATGGAAATTAACGTTGTGTCACGCGAATAGCCATTTGCGACTGTCTCTGCACTACAATTGCCGTTTTTTGAGTACCATACTGTGTAATATTTGCTTTATTACCAGAACCTTTCTGGATAATCATCGCAGTATTACCATAAGCACCTTGCGAAATACTGGCATCGTTGGCATTGCCCGCCTGATCAATATATGCAAGGTTATAATCTCCTGTCTGGTCAATCTTTGCCCGGTTGCTACTACCTTCTTGCGCAACAACCGCCAAAAGTTTTGAGCCTCCCTGCCGTAACTGAGCACTATTATTAGTCCCAGCTTGACCAATTATGGCTGCCTGATTAAATGAAGACTTACTCAATTCATTTACCGCGAAGTTATATTCTGAATTAGCTAAATCATAACCTGCTGCGGCTGCAATCCCAGGCGCACCCAGTATTGTTAACATCATAAATAACAATTTGTTTTTCATGTTGTCACCCTGGACCTGGTCGTACATTTAAGAAATTAAATCATTTCAACTTGGTTGTTAACGCAACCTGTATTTTGTTAACGCCGCGTTACGATGGAAAGTATGTCTGCGGAAATATTTTTAATAACTCACCTGCGCGTTGTATTTTTCTTTTTTTGTTCATACCAAAGTATTAAAACCCACGTAAATACGCTGTTATCTACGCAAAAAAATATTTTGTTTTCTTTTAAATTTCGGTTTTCCGCAATCAAAAATCACCAGACAGTCATTCTTCTTGCCCGTCGCTGATTGCTGCGATATGTCTTGCGCACAAGCCGTGACAAACCTCGTCTTTTTGCAGTAAAAAATTGTCCACGGAGGTGTGGAGAAAAAACAAGAACGTTTTACATGACGAAAGGACTACACCGAAATATTTTTTATATGCATTATTAGCAAGTTAGCACCATTTGTATGATTTTTTAAAATTGTGCAAGAAAAACCAAATGTACAACTTTTCTATCATTTCTAAACTTAATAAAACCTTAAGATTAACATTTTAATATAACGAGTTACATTTAGTTACATGTTTAACACTTGATTTAAGATTTGTAATGGCTAGATTGAAATCAGATGTAATCCATTAGTTTTATATTTTACCCATTTAGGGCTGATTTATTACTACACACAGCAGTGCAACATCTGTCAGTACTTCTGGTGCTTCTATTTTAGAGGCAGCTGTCAGGTGTGCGATCAATAAAAAAAGCGGGGTTTCATCATGTTTAATGAAGTCCATAGTATCCATGGTCATACATTATTGTTGATCACTAAACCTTCTTTGCAGGCGACAGCTCTCTTGCAGCACCTTAAACAATCGCTGGCAATTACAGGAAAATTACATAATATTCAACGTTCTCTGGACGATATATCTTCAGGCTCTATTATTCTTCTGGATATGATGGAAGCGGATAAAAAGCTTATCCATTATTGGCAGGATACTTTGAGCAGGAAAAACAACAATATCAAAATATTGTTGCTAAATACGCCTGAAGATTACCCGTACCGCGACATTGAAAACTGGCCTCATATCAACGGCGTTTTTTATGCCATGGAGGATCAAGAACGTGTTGTCAATGGGTTGCAAGGCGTCCTGCGCGGCGAATGCTACTTTACGCAAAAGCTTGCCAGTTACCTGATTACGCATTCAGGTAACTATCGTTATAACAGCACGGAATCAGCCCTCCTTACTCATCGGGAAAAAGAGATCCTGAATAAGCTGCGTATCGGCGCGTCTAATAACGAGATCGCTCGTTCGTTGTTCATCAGCGAAAATACGGTTAAAACGCATCTTTATAATCTTTTCAAGAAGATAGCCGTAAAAAACCGGACACAAGCGGTTTCCTGGGCAAACGATAACCTCAGGCGATAAAGCCATGAAACGTTATTTACGCTGGATTGTGGCGGCAGAATTCCTGTTCGCCGCAGGGAATCTTCACGCCGTTGAGGTAGAAGTCCCGGGCTTGTTAACTGACCATACTGTTTCATCAATTGGCCATGATTTTTACCGAGCCTTTAGTGATAAATGGGAAAGTGACTATACGGGTAACTTAACGATTAATGAAAGGCCCAGTGCACGATGGGGAAGTTGGATCACAATAACGGTCAATCAGGACGTTATTTTCCAGACTTTTTTATTCCCGTTGAAAAGAGACTTCGAAAAAACTGTCGTCTTTGCACTGATTCAAACTGAAGAAGCACTAAATCGTCGCCAGATAAATCAGGCGTTATTGAGTACGGGCGATTTGGCGCATGATGAATTCTAAATAAAAAATTGTTCGGAGGCTGCAATGCGTGTCAAACATGCAGTAGTTCTACTCATGCTTATTTCGCCTTTAAGTTGGGCTGGAACCATGACTTTCCAGTTCCGTAATCCAAACTTTGGTGGCAACCCAAATAATGGCGCTTTTTTATTAAATAGCGCCCAGGCACAGAACTCGTATAAAGATCCGAGCTATAACGATGACTTTGGTATTGAAACGCCATCAGCGTTAGATAACTTTACCCAGGCCATCCAGTCACAAATTTTAGGTGGGCTACTGTCGAATATTAATACCGGTAAACCGGGCCGCATGGTGACCAACGATTATATTGTCGATATCGCTAACCGCGATGGTCAATTGCAGTTGAATGTGACGGATCGCAAAACCGGACAAACCTCGACCATCCAGGTTTCGGGTTTACAAAATAACTCAACCGATTTTTAAGCCCCAGCTTCATAAGGAAAATAATCATGCAGCGCTTATTTCTTTTGGTTGCCGTCATGTTACTGAGCGGATGCTTAACCGCCCCGCCTAAAGAAGCCGCCAGACCGACATTAATGCCTCGTGCTCAGAGCTACAAAGATTTGACCCATCTGCCAGCGCCGACGGGTAAGATCTTTGTTTCGGTATACAACATTCAGGACGAAACCGGGCAATTTAAACCCTACCCGGCAAGTAACTTCTCCACTGCTGTTCCGCAAAGCGCCACGGCAATGCTGGTCACGGCATTAAAAGATTCTCGCTGGTTTATACCGCTGGAGCGCCAGGGCTTACAAAACCTGCTTAACGAGCGCAAGATTATTCGTGCGGCACAAGAAAACGGCACGGTTGCCATTAATAACCGAATCCCGCTGCAATCTTTAACGGCGGCAAATATCATGGTTGAAGGTTCGATTATCGGTTATGAAAGCAACGTTAAATCGGGCGGTGTTGGTGCAAGATATTTTGGGATCGGTGCCGACACGCAATACCAGCTCGATCAGATTGCCGTGAACCTGCGTGTCGTCAATGTGAGTACCGGTGAGATCCTCTCCTCGGTGAACACCAGTAAGACGATACTTTCCTATGAAGTTCAGGCGGGGGTCTTCCGCTTTATTGACTACCAGCGCTTACTGGAAGGGGAAGTAGGTTACACCTCGAACGAACCCGTTATGCTGTGCCTGATGTCGGCTATCGAAACAGGCGTCATTTTCCTGATTAATGATGGTATCGACCGCGGTCTTTGGGATTTGCAGAACAAAGCAGAACGGCAGAATGACATTCTGGTGAAATACCGCCATATGTCGGTTCCACCGGAATCCTGATAGATAAAAATGCCGGAATTATCATCCGGCATTTTACTGTTCAAGCGAAAGCGTGAGTGCCCCTCACGCTTTATTTTTGATTTGCTGCTCACGGTGAGCCGTCTTTGCACTACGCGCCGCCAGCCACAAGCCGCTGTTTTTCATTGCGTAACCAAATATCAACCCGAGCGCCAGCGAAGGTAACACCAGTTTCCAGTCACCCTGCCCGGCAAACGTCGCGCATGCGCCTATAAACGTCCCCGGAACAAATGAAAGCAGCAGCTGTTTCGCCTGAATACACATCAGAAACGCGACAATACCGGTTATGACATAACCGAGAATTTCCAGATGTGGTGCCAGTGCACTACCGTAAATAATGACCATCGCCCACACCACGCCACTAAGCAGGGTTGCAGCGGAGATCGCCAGCCCTTTCAGCCCACCTTGCGGGCAGGCAAAGTAGGCCGTACAGCCCAGGAAACCCGCCCAGCTTAGTAAGCCCAGGGAAACAGCCACCCATCCCCAGATACCGGAGAGAATGCCTGTTGTGATTGCAATAGAGAGAAGTATGTTCATGCCGCGCATGATAGCAGAAAACGCGGCCATGAATGAGATCGAGCACACATTTTATGCAACAACAAATTATCTGTTGCAGTTATGAGTGATGGAGATCACATTTACTCTTCAGAATCTTCTTCAAGCTCGTCCCACATTGCACTAATAGCATCGCGGGTTAGCGGTGCCATGGTGCGCCAGAAAGGCGTAGTTGCATGGGCCTCCACTTTGCCAAGGAACGCACCACACCAGGGTAACAGATACTCACTGAACAGTGTTTCCAGTGCTTCGCTCTCATCTTCCGTTGACTGATCTTCCAGCCAGGAAGCCGCGAGCAGCAATGTACCGATGTGATCGGCTGGCGTATCCGCTAATGGCATCCCTCGTTCGGAAAGAAAAGCGCGCACTTCCGCTTCCGTCGCGCCCTCAACCCATGCGCTACGATATGGCGGCACAGCACATTCATCGCCGATAAACAACGCATTGTAATCGGCAGAGACTTGCGCCATATCACAGCTTTTCTGTAAACGTGTCAGTAACTCATCCTGCTCCAGTGGCCAGTTCGCAGCCAGTTTCCCTTCACGAATCAGGGTAAACAGCGGCACCAGTAAAGGGTCTTGCGGTTGGCGGTAATAGAGCGAACCCAGCACACGACAGAGGATAGAAAACTCGTTCATTAATATATTTCCATTACTAGTAATTAAAGGTCTGCAAATTCCGCAATCGGTGCCATACCGCGAGATTCAAGGAAGTTCAGTAAGCGGCGTGGAGAAACATTCAAAATGCGCTCTGGCGGAAAATCTACCGCGTCGAGGATTTTAAGACACTCTTCAAATTCACCCATGGTAAACGCGGTGTGAGAATCCGAGCCTAATGCCACCCAACCTCCAGCGTCACGTACCGCTGCGGCTACCGCACGACAGTTGTCTTCACTGCCCTTACGTGAGTGTAAAAATGAGGAATTATTGATTTCCAGCGCCACCTGATGTTTCGCAGCTGCTTCAGCAACGGCTTTAACATCTATTTCATATTTCGGATTTCCGGGATGGCTTATTATATGCACATTGCCGCTGGCGATAGTGGCGATCATCGCTTGCGTATTGGTCGCTTTGTCATGCGGCGCAAACACCGGCTCATGAAAACCGGCAATAATCAGATCCAGCGAATCAAACATTTTGCCACTGCAGTCAATTTCACCGTCAACATTTTTAATGTTAGCTTCGATGCCGCGCAGGATCCCAACCCCATCAACCACTCGCGGCCAGATACGCATGTTAATGAAGTGCCAGTGATGCGGCGCATCTTCCATATCTGGGCCATGATCGGTGATCGCAAAAAGTTTAATGCCCTTTTGTTTGGCCTGGGCAATGTAATCACTCAATGTGCTATATGCATGCGTGCTGGCAACGGTATGCATATGAAGGTCGACGGGATACATAACTCTCTCCTGTATTCAATTCCCGCCAAGGATAGCAGGAAACCTGATGCTTTATTAGTAGCCGCGTGCGCGGTCGACTTGCCCGCAGACCCTCTCCCCTTTTTCGAGCTGGGCAATGGTGCGAGAAATGTACTCCACAGCTTCAGCGGGACGGGTAATCGCGGCGACATGTGGTGTTATCGCCACGCGTGGATGTTGCCAGAGCGGACTTTCCGGCGGTAAGGGTTCGCGATTAAAAACATCCAGCATTGCACCTTTAACTTTGCCGCTATCCAGCGCCGCGAGCAGGTCATCTTCCACGACATGAACACCACGCGCCAGGTTGAGGAGATACGCGCCATCCGGTAATTTTTCGATTAATTGTTGATTAATAATGCCGACGGTTTCAGGGGTATTCGGTAACAAATTAATCAATACCCGGCATTGGCTCAGAAATGCAGAAAGTTCTTCCCGTCCGGCAAAGCTTTGCACGCCAGGCCACGATTTACGGGTTCTACTCCAGCAACGCAGCGGGAAGCGCCAGGTTTGCAGACTCTGGGCAACTTTACCGCCCAGTACGCCTGCGCCCAAAATGCCGATGGTAAAATCTTCCCGATGATATTCAGGCAGCGGTTGCCAATGTGAATTATTTTGCTGGGTGCGATAATCGTCAAAACGTCGAAACCAATGCAGCACCTGACTAACGGCATATTCCTGCATTTGCTCGCCCATACCGGTATCTTCCAGGCGAAAAAGTGGAACAGAAGGTTTCAGCATATCAGGGTGAGCCTGTAACTTGCTCAAAATAGAATCAACACCCGCCCCGAGTGCAAACACCGCTTTAAGATCGCGCCCAGCCAGCATTTCAACAGGAGGATGCCAGACTAAAGCATAATCGGCTGATTCATTGTCTCCGCTTTTCCATGCTCTGACTCTTGCCTGAGGAATCGCTTTGCGCAGTGCCTCAATCCACCATTGGGTATCGAACGTTGGGTGATAAAAGATGATGTCCATACTGACTCCCGAAAAGCGTTGCGCGAAATTTATTCGCACTTATCGTTATGATCTACAAAGGCCACCAGCATAACAAATCCGTGGTCGGTGGCAAAAAAAGCAGATTTCGCTTATTAAAACTGCATATTGATTGAAGTTTGAATAAACGCGCGATTTTTTTAAAAAGTTTGTTGACCTCAGGTCATGATTTCCCTAAATTAGCGCCCGTTCCAGCAAGACAGGAACGACAATTTGGTGAGGTGTCCGAGTGGCTGAAGGAGCACGCCTGGAAAGTGTGTATACGGCAACGTATCGGGGGTTCGAATCCCCCCCTCACCGCCAGATTATAAGCGCATGTTATTGTTTAACATGCGCTTTTTTATTTTCCCTTCCAGACAGTATGCCATCGGGTATGCCATCTGAAACCGGTTTATATGCCCCGCGATCATATCTTATCGGACAATTTCCGATCTTTGAGCATACTGGCAAAGCTATACTGCCAGCATATCAGGATAGTGTTTTGCGATAATATCATTCAGTCTGTCAACCAGTTCTGGTTTTCTGAACGTGATATGCGCGGAGCCCTTCTTAAAGTATCTGATGCTGAACATCTCATCTTCATAGCTCTCTTTACCCTGAACAGACTGAATGTGATCATCCAGACGAAGGGTGATGTTTCCCCGGTTGTCGGGGATTGGTTTACCGCTGAACAGGTGCAACATTCTTTCCAGATCGGCGAGTCGGTCAGCCTGTTGTCCGGTGATAAGATGAAATCCCCACCGGTCCCATCTCACCAGATTGTTGACGATAATTTTACTGCCAAATTTACAGGGGCAATTGGTTTTGTAATTCCAGTTCAGCCCTCTGAAGACGTTGATCACCCCTCGCTCAAACACCTCATCCTTATTCTGGTGCAGTTGTTCAAATGTGCTCAGAATGTTCGCTTCGCTGATTTCCGGAAAATTATCGTACTCCAGTGACCGGTACCATGTATCACGGGCCTGCGTATCCATTAATGACAGCATCCCGGAACGTTGCATCAGGTCACGCCAGATTTCGCGATCAAGATTCCGGGTAATGGCTTTCATTGCTGTTTCGGGTTTCTCCATCAGCCAGCAGCCGCAGCGAAAATCCTGTTTCATGGCCCAGTCCGGGGCAGTTTTACCTCCGATGCTTTCCGTCAGCACCGAGATTTCAGCCAGTTGTCGGATAAGTGTGTCGATTTGCAACAGTGTACTCTTTCGTACAGCCAGAATGTGGCGAATGCTGGTTGAGCAGATAACGTCCGTATGCCCGTTGACCACTTCCGGACGGGAGATTGTGATATCTGACATAATCGATATTCCTTTTTGCAGATAAATGAAAACGCCAGCCCTGTGCAGGCTGGCGTCAGAGGAATGAAGTCTGGTGAGTGAGCTTCACCGGTTCTGGTGCAGAAGCTGCAGATGACGCAGGGTACGGACATCCTCCCGGGCCTGTTCGATACAGGGCAACAGTGCTGCTGAATCCGTTTTATCCTCATCGTTGTCAAAGATAATTCCCGATCCGCAGTCGATATTGTCCTGCAGCCACGCAATCAGAATATCCAGCGCTGTTTCCGTGGTTAATGATTTCATGTTGTTCCTGGTTACCAGTCGAAAGTGGGTAAACCCGGCAGGCATTCAGCGCTGGCATCCAGATGAATGAGACTGACGCCATAACGCCGGATGAGTGTGACGACCAGACGACGGAACGTTTTTGACAGCCCCAGGCGTTTAAGCCGCAGAACCGGGTATGACCACGCATCGGTACGTAACAGATATCCGCTACCTGTAAAATGAATCCATTCTGATTCACCGAAGTCACTGGTCTGGTGTGACAGCGAGTACAACCAGGCGTTGTCCGTTTCCGTGATATGTGCGGTACTGCAGCGTATGCCGGTAAGGGTAGCAAATGGTGGCGTGCATTCTGCTGAGGTCTGGTCAGATTCATCAACAACACGAAGGGAGTAGCCGTTATCGCAGACCATGTTAATCAGTTCAGCGAGCTCAATACCATCGACGTCAACGACAATGCGCCCCATGTTCAGTGCCTGTACGTTAACGCTGTCGGCTTCCAGTGTCAGGGCCAGTTTCATCATTTCGCCTCCGGATACTTACCCAGGGTAATGTTATTTACCGTTCTGTAATTGTCGCGGGTCATCAGGCCGGTCGCCCGGCGAGCCCGGAGGATATCAATACTGTTTATTAACTGAGAGCGGGGACAGGTGCTGAATCCCGGCTGGTCGGTACGCACCAGCGCGTATTTTTCCACGAGAAAATTAACTGCATCACACAGTGAAATGCCTGCCTCAATATGCTGCTCAATCACACGTTCATCGGCAAACGGTGTGTCATTCAGTGTGAGGCCATAATGCTGGTCCAGCAGTCGGATGAGCAGTGTCTGCCAGATGGTGACGGGAGACGGGCAGCGAGATACCTCCCGTACATGTGTGTCGGATAATGTTTTCATCTTAAGTTCTCTGTAACTGGTAGTGCTAAAGGTGAGAGCTTCGGGGTTATGAGGTGGTTGCGGGTGCTGGTGTCGGATAAACAGCCAGATAAACGTAACCACAGGAGCCGAGGGTGTCGGCTTCGCAGGTCAGCCCTTTTGCATTCAGCGTGACGGTATGCTGATATCGGGGATTCAGTTCACCGCTGGTGAGCATGAGTTCCAGTTGTTTCATCAGCAGCGGAAAGGCCTGGTCCAGATGGTATGCATCTGCGTCGCTGAAGCGGCCTCTGATACCGGCGCGGTCGGCAAGGTAATGCAGGCGGTTACCCTCTTGCACCAGACGAGCGCCAAAACAGGGCCTCACTGTGCAGGGAAGCCCCCACCAGGGGCGGTCGTGATTGTCATCGGGATGAGTTATCCCGGAGAGTTTGTCTGACACGATAAAATCCTCTCTGAAAAGTGGTTAAGAATGGTTTAACGATGACAGGTCAGCCGGCGCGCTGACCGGTTTCGGTGAAGATGTATGCATTGATGAGAATGGCCTCATCCACAGCGGCGTCTGAGGTCATCTGGTCGTACTCGTTTCCCGGGTGACGGAACATCAGTTCAGGGTGACACTCATCAGCCGGACATACGGGCCAAAACTGTCCTTACGGCGTTCTGCAAACACGGCAAGAACGCCGGGAATATCCTGCACTTCACGACCAGTATACGCTTCAGCACTGCCGTGCCAGCGATACTTACCGGTACAGAACGGAAAAAGACGGGATGCAGGATGCTGTTGGTGAATACGCATGGCTTCACCACGGGTGATGATTCTCATGATGTGATACCTCTGAAGACAGAAGATAAAAGTGAAAACAGGTGTGATGTGGTTGTGACGGGTTAAAGCAGACCATGTTCGGCAAAGGAGAAAACCTGGTTGCCACCGACTATCAGATGGTCCGGCACCCGGATATCCACCAGGCCCAGTGCCTGTACCAGACGTTCGGTGATAAGCCGGTCTGCCTTACTGGGTGTGACTTCACCGGACGGGTGATTGTGCGCCAGCACCACGGCAGCGGCATTGTGGTACAGGGCGCGTTTAATCACTTCCCGGGGATGAACTTCCGTACGGTTGATGGTGCCGGTGAAGAGGGTTTCACCGGCAATCAGCTGATTCTGGTTGTTCAGATACAGCACCCGGAACTCTTCCCGCTCCAGTCCCGCCATGTTCAGAATCAGCCATTCCCGTGCCGCACGGGTGGAGGTGAAGGCCACGCCGGGTTCATGAAGATGGCGGTCCAGGGTTTGCAGGGCCCGCAGAATGAGACTGCGCTCGCCGGGCGTCATCTCTCCGGGCAGAAAGGAAAGCTGCTGCATTGTCCCTGCCTCCATTCAGTCAATGATGCGCATAATGGCGCTGCATTCCGGATGCTGCAGGGCGTAATCCCGCAGCCGGTAATAGTGGACCGTCATGGCATAACACTCCGTACGACAGGCATGATGACTGTACGTCATCAGACAGGCAGCAATACCGGCGGCTTCCGGGCTCATTTCAGCGCGGTTGCCGTTCATGGCATTGAACAGTACCCATGTTTCGTCATCATCGTCATCCGGTTCGGGTGCCATAAATGCCCCGCCGTTGTTCAGGGTGTACAGATTCCAGATACCACCGCAGTAGTCTTCGCAAAGACGGTCCATCCAGCCGAAGACACGGGGCTCCAGGGTCACCCACTGTGGAATGAGGCCAAAATGCTGCGGCCAGAAGCTGATGCGCTGTTCATCAGGGACGGGAGTGGCAACCAGCTGAGGTGGGTTATTCCCTGATGCAGTGGTTACGGAAACAGAAGGTGTGGTGGAATTATGCGAAACGGTTGTCATGAGGTTATTCCTTATAAAAAGTAAATGAATGGAAGAAGCCCCGGGGCAGGAACAGATGTGAGTCAGGACTGCACTTTCAGTGAAACGGCATCAGCGCATGCTCTCCAGCAGCGTTTCTGCCATCACCCACAATGCGCGATTGAGCTTAATGTCGGTATCAATGCTGTGAATGGCCCGGGTATGGATACGTTTTCCTTTTGCACTGCGACCGGAAATCCCGCCTTTCAGCATATTCTCCTGGATGGTCTGATAAGCACTCCACAGGTCCTTACCGTAATCCTCCCGGCGTCGTGGTGTCAGAATGTCGGCGGTGGTGACGGGCTGATGTTCGTCACCATAACGGTAAGTCAGTGCCGCCTGTGCCAGCGCCTGGCGTGCCGGTGGCGGCAGGACCAGCGACTGCATGGCATCACGCTTCTCCTCTATCCGGTCAAAAACGCCCACCACCTCGTAAGCCCCTTCAATGACTCTGTCCACCACATTTCCCCGGTGTGGAACACGCAATTCTCCCAGAGACTGACCGCAGACCAGTCCATTGGTACAAATGGCACGAAAATATCCGGGTAACATCTGGTAGCTGGATGAACCGTCATGGGAGTTGAGCAGAATAATTTCAGGGACATGCTGACCGGTTATCTGTCCGGCCCGCCGCAGACGCAGCATGTGTTTTGTGTATTCCCGGCGGCTCTGGTCGCGCACGCGGGTCTGGCAGGCAAAGAACGGCTGAAAGCCTTCCTGCTGCAGATTTTCCAGGACGGTGATAGTGGGAATGTACGCATAGTGTTCACTGCGAGAGGTATGTCGGTTTTCCCCAAAAATACTCGGTACATGGCGCATCAGTTCTTCGTGTGTCAGCGGACGATCACGACGTATCTGGTTCGCATAACCAAAACGACTGGCTAATCTCATGATTTGCTCCTTATGAATGATTAAGCGATATAAATGAATAAATATCCTCCGGCATAGCCGGAGGTTTTTCAAATGCGCCTGTAAGGCTCTGTTACCAGCCGCGCCCTAACAGGCGCATACGATCTGACATTTGCATTCAACTTCGTTACTTACGGCCCGTAAACGGGCTGCCCGGATATGGAATCGATAACTGCTCCCCCATTTTATCCTCTTCAAGCTGGTGCTTTATGTAGTCCTGTATCTTCGCCGTGTTCTTACCCACCGTATCGACATAGTACCCTCGGCACCAGAACTCCCTGTTTCTGTATTTGAATTTCAAATCCCCAAACTGCTCGTAAAGCATCAGACTGCTTTTCCCTTTCAGATATCCCATAAAGCCGGATACGCTCATTTTGGGTGGGATTTCCACAAGCATATGGATATGATCTGCGCAGCACTCTGCTTCCAGAATCCGTACGCTTTTCCACTCACACAGCTTTCTCAAAATACTGCCTATCGCCCTACGCTTCTCTCCGTAAAACGCCAGTCTTCGGTATTTCGGCGCAAAAACTATGTGATATTTACAGTTCCAGCGGGTGTGCGCTAAGCTCTTTTCGTCCCCCATTGGGACCCCCTTTTGATTTCTTGTTTGACACTTGCAGTTGCCAGACCGCAAGGTGTTTTAACAAATCAAAAGGGGTTTTAATAACTGGCTCAAAGCTGAAAGCTTTCCGGAACCCCCAGCCTAGCTGGGGGTTTTCTGTGCACAAAAAGCCGCGTCTCCCGGAGAAGACGCGGCCTGATGGGTGAAATGAATGAGGTTTATTGTCTGAGAAGCCCTTCACTGGCGAACCACGTATTAAGCTGTATTCCGGCATCGCCAGTGCAACTGACCTTCAGCATTGCGGATAACCCGCCGGAAATATGTTCACTGGTTGTTTTTGTATCTTCCCCCAAAATTAAATAAATTCATCTTAACCATCACCCAGATAATATATATCTGAAAATATTTTCAATAACACCAGACAGGAAAAACACCACCACAGGCGGTGGCGTTTCTTTGGGGCGTCTTTATTTAATCCGGGCCATCGCGTTTCTCAGTGCCAAATCTGCCTCTTCCGTTATATCCAGGCTTTTCTGCAATACCGCCTCTGACCGGGTCAGTGCCTGACGTGCTGCCAGCGGTTTCCGGATATGCTCCATCGCCAGCATCGTGTCTTCATAGCCCTGCTGACGCCAGGCGTCGGTATGTGCCGATGTAAAACTGAGCAGACCGCCGCTGTTGCCACCATCACCTGCATATTTCAGCCTTTTCCGGGGACGGATCTCAAGGATTGTGGTGTCCGGAAAAGCCTGGCGATCCCATAAAGAACCGTCACTCAGATGCGTCACAATCACCATATTGCATCCGGCATCGACCAGAGGCGTCACAGGGGTATTTCCCTGCATATTTCGCCATCCTCCCATACCACCATCACCGAACATTGTCCCCTGAACCTCACGGGGACGGAACAGCAGGGGCAGCGCGGCTGACGCAAGCAGAGCCTCTTTCTGCTGTCCGCGGGGCAGGCTCTGGATATGCTGAAAAACGGCGTTTTTCGTGGTTCCGACACCCAGTTCAGCACGAATGCAGTCAATAATATCCTGCATGCCCCCTTCTGTGGGGTACAGCGACACATACAGCGGTAGCCCGTCTGCCAGAGCATCAGTATCAAGATAATGATCCATCAGCGCTGTCAGGGGCTCATCTGACAACAACGGCTGAGCCATCAGATTGTCAAACCCGTTGATTGTCGATATATGGCGAAGAAGCGTCGTAAGCAGTGCTCCTGCACGTCCGGGGATCTGGCAGAGGTTCATTGCCTGGAACAATTTTTTCAGCAATGAAAAGTAAACCAATCTGTTTACCGACAGCACCTGATTATTCCCCAGATGCTCCCAGAGCGCCTCCAGGCGTACGGCAGCTTCTGACAGATCGGGAGAGGCCGCGATAATGGCACCATTGAATGCGCCAATGCTGGTCCCTGAAACCATGCTGATCTGTGTACCACACTCTGCCAGTGCCTTAACCACTCCCGCCTGATAAGCGCCCACCGCCCCGCCACCGGACAGCACCAGCCCCGTTTTCATTTCTGTACTCATGCAGCCCCCTTCTGAAATATTTCATCGACCATACTTTCAGAGAGGCGTTCTGCAGAGCAGAGGCGAGGCATGCGAACCGGTAAGTGTTCTGCAGCCTGCGTGGTTGACCAGATCACCGGATGCTGCTCTTCACTGCACCAGTCTCCCAGCCAGTTAATCGCGTCATGCCACTCGTTATCTGCCTGCTCCCGGCCCTGACCACCAAGCCAGTCCAGAGTGTTCAGACGCACGGTTGCACTACCGCCACTCTCCTGTGCCATCTGCGTTAATGCTTTATGTCTGAGAATATCCAGTAGCTGGTTAACCTGGCCTGTTTCGCCCTGACGTATCACATCACCAAACGCGCCCCAGCGAAGCTCTTCAAGTGCCACATAACAACGTCCGGCAGGGGAAAATGACGCATATCGCCCGGCGCTCCACCATGAGAATATCTGCTCAAGATGTAACTGCGCCCGCTGAACCTGGTCAACACGGTGGAGTTTTTCTTCAAGATGATTCAGTTTATGGTGAACCTGATCGGCCAGGGTGAGTAACTGCTCCCGCGTATCTGCGGAATAATGCGCCAGCCTGGCTGTATCACTGACCAGTGAACTGACCCTGTCGTTTACCCGGGTAATCGCGTAGTTTGTGGTGGCAAGTGACGTTGTCATCTCCGTCAGCCAGCGCAGGGACGCCTCAACGCCCTGTGCAAGCGACGCATTGATGGCATTCTGCCGTGCAGCGCCTTCGCCGGTCAGCCCCTCTTTTAAACGCCGGAAGAACGTGCGCTCTCCGGCCGTGCGGATATGCTCCTGTGCAACATCGATTCCGTTTGCGAAATCAACCACAAATTTTTCAGGAAGACAGGTGAGTACCTGACATACCCGGTTATCAGCAATTTGTTGAATAAATGGTGAAGTCACAGCATTGTCTCCAGCTCTTCCCTCAGCGCCTTACTGTCAGTAATGAGCTCAGGAACCCTTTCATTTAATGCCTGAAGTCGCCCGGTAAGCCGTTCCTGCGCCTGCTGATCGCGTTTATGATCTTCAGAGCTCTGAATCAGCGTGTTACGCAGTTGTTCAACTTTCTCCCTGAATGCGCAGAAAAAGGCATCGATTTCCTGGCGGACGGGCTGGTTAATATCCTGCTCAATGGATGCCTGCAGCTCCCCGAAATATGCCCGGGTCAGTGACATAACTTCCTCTCTGGCCTTGTTGATATTGATCACGCTGCGACTCACATCCTCGTCATAGTTTTCCCAGCCCAGGTCACTGGTGCCAAACCATCGACAAACGGTTCCCCATACGCCACTCTGCCGACGGCGACGGGTGACGGTCTCCGTTCTTTCCTCCATAAGCGCACTCAGATTTATTTTTACCGCGAGCCGGGTCTGTAACTGGCTGACTGCCGGAAAACTGATTTTTACGGTAAAGCCCTCATCCTCCAGGCGGGCATTGATGCGACCGGCAATGTTTTCTGTGGCGTACAGGGCCGTGCCACGAAAACCTGTTTCAATCCCGCTGACGATTTTCTCCAGCTCAGGCCGGAACTGTGCTTCAGCCTCACGGTGCAGGCTGGTCACGGTCGATTCGATTTGCGTCATCAGTTCAAGGGCTGCCCTGCGATCACTGAATTTTATTTCGGGGCTGTCCGGATCAAAGTCCCGCATCCTGTCATGCTGATTTCCGGTTCCGAAAATATCGTGAAAGAAAGCGAATGCGTTTCTCTCCCGGGGCTGCGCTGAATTTTCTTCCTCCAGCATTTGCTGTTCTTTGCGTTTACCGCTTCTGAAATAGTCGTTCAGCTCCTCCTCCAGTGAGGCACAGACCTTCGTCAGTAATTCCCCGGTTTTGGTATTGATGTCCTCCATGGCCATTCTGACATCACCGGTCACCTGATTCTGACATTCCTCAATCTCCTGGATATCCGCCAGCAGGCTGGTAATATGCGCCTGTAGTGACTGAATGCTTTGCTGCAGCCCCTGATGACGTAATGACAGATATTCGCTGACATTTTCTGCATTCTGCATCAGTTTTGCGGCGGCAGAGTCAACCGCCAGTGCCGCCGCTCTGGAATGGGAGCTCTGTATGACTTCCGTTATCAGTTGATCGATCAGAGATATATTCCAGAGTTTTTCTGCCTTTTTATTTACCTTAGTGCTGTCTTTCCAGTCGTCCTCTTCCACCATAGGTCCGAAAGCTTCCCTGATAAAATCATCGACCCAGGCTTCATCAACCGGAAGCGCACCGTTTTTTCGTAACTCATGAAGCGCACGGTTAGCCAGGTACGCCTGACGTGATGAGCCGGGATAAACGCGGGAGGCGGGCAGCACATCGCTGTTCAGCATTGCTGGCACCTTCTGGCGTACGGCATCCGCACCATCACCATTGCGATCTTTTTCATCGAATTTATTGACCAGCACAAACAGACGACCGGCTGAGACGTCAGCAATGGCATTAAGCTCTTTACGAACCTCCTCATCGGCTTTCGAGTTCATCTGGGTGTAATCCATCACCGCCAGCACCGCAGAGGCTTTCTGTAGTTGATCCCGCATCATCATTTCCATCTGTGGTTGTCCGGCTTCATTAGGGCCGGGGGTATCCAGCAGTGTGAGTGTTCCCTGACATGCATCCATTCCCACCAGGTGGCTGAACGCCACGTCGATCACCGGTAGTTTCTGCACTTCTGCGTATTCGTCAAAAGGAAATTCAGTCCCCATTGCCGCAGCAAGACGAACCAGGTCATTTAACGATGCCAGTCCGGTAAAGATTTCGTCTTCCCCGTGGTATTCATTTTTAAGCCAGACATCATCCGCCAGAATATCCAGTAGTTCGCGGGTATCCCCGGTTTGCTGCAGGGACTGTGCGACTTGCTGCCCTGCCGGGGTGGCGAGTTTTTCCTGCAGTGTGATTAATAAATTGCGGACGGGCTGAATATGTTCCAGATGGAGGACCGGTTCCGTTTTTCCGGGAACGTGGCGGATCAATGTCGGTACCGAGGTCATGGGGCGGTTACGGTTGGGCAGAATTTCCTGCCCCACAATGGCGTTGATGGTGGTTGATTTGCCCGCCTTCATCGTGCCGACCACAGCCAGCACCATCTCCCTGCGGGCGGTTTTGATTTGTTCGCCCTCCAGCTCCTCAATTCTTTTCAGCGCTTTCCGTTTATCAAAAAGCAGCCCGTTTTCGTTCTTACTGTCAGATAACACATCCGGCTCATCAACCATTTGCCGGAGCAGATTGATATTCAGTTGCAAAAGCCGGTCGGCTTCATCACAAAGCAGGGCGATGTTCTTTTCGTGCATCATTCACCTTTATAAATTCAATAATTCAGAACTGCGGTGAACAGCAATGAGCGTCCTTTCCCATTACTGCATGAATTTTCCTGAAATCGTATTTCCGGGATACCGTATAATCAGAAAGTCATATTCAGCGTAGCCTGACCGTTATAGCCTTCAGCGCTGCTGCCGCTGACGCTGTGGGCATAACCGGCCTGAACGCCCAGGGTGATATTTTCCCGGATACGGGCTTCCAGTCCGGCCTGCAGGTCCAGTGACGTGCCATTCCGGGACGGTGAGAACGTCATGTTACTGCCGGCTGCGGCTGTCCCCATGCTCATGTCACCCCGGGAGCTGAAGGTGCGGATAACAGAAGGCTGTACCCACCAGTTCACCGGCAGTTCACTCACACTGTGTTTTGCACTGTCGCGCAGGGTGTCACGGGATGAGGTGCCTTCACCAAAGGTCATATCGTTGTGGCTGCCCAGACGGAAACCGGCACGCACATGTTGTGCACTGCCATGCCCGAACTTCACATAACCGGCGTTATCCTGGCCGTCATCCAGGGAGAGTCCCTGCCAGGTGTACTGCAGTTGTGGCTCCAGCATCAGATTGTCAGTGATACTGAAGGGCAGACCGGTTTCCAGTGAGCCCAGCCAGCCCCAGCCCCGGGCGCGGAAGTCGTTATTGTCCGATGACGCTTTCATGCTGTGACGGGTTCCCTGGGCCACAATGTCAGCCCACAGGCCGGAGGATGTGTGTACCAGATTCAGGTATCCGCCCAGACTGCCGGCATCATCCCGGACCGTGCCGGCGCGGGAACCGTCATCATCCTTAACATCAACGGAAGAATGGCCTGCAGCACCATACACCCCTGTCGTCAGAGACATACCGGCAACCTCTGTTCTGAGCAGGTCACCCTCCAGACGGACGAAGCCATAGCTGCCGCTGCTTTCCGGCGTGGCTCCACGGGCAATACCGCCGTTGTTATCGTGACCGAGATGACCGCCCTGAATGCTGAGACGGACGCTGTTATTTTCACCGTTTACACCGGTCTGATGGCTGCGGGAGCCTGCCAGAATCCGGTCATAGTCCATTGCCTGTGTCAACATGGATGTATACAGGGGGACTTCAGCACGATAAGCATTTTCACTGCGCAGGTACCAGTCTTCATCGCTGTCACGGTTCAGGGTGTAGTTAAAGGCGCCGGCCTGAAGCGGGCGACTCAGGGCAAACGCACCTTCTTCTGTGGTGGCGCCATTCTGTGCATCCACAACCCGGATACCCTGTCCGGTGGTTGCCACCCCGAGGTTGCTGTTTCCGACATTTGTAAACGCAAGCCAGGTTTTGCCGGTTGCCTGACCACCATTAATCACCAGCTGGTCAGAGGCATTGCTGCCATCAAGGCGAACACGCATATTGATGGTGCCGCCCTGGCCGGTGAGGTTCGTGGTGGTCAGTTTATGGAACGTTACCGGGGAGTTACTTTTTGCAACAGCACGGCTCAGCGCGGCATTCGGTGTCGTCTGATTATCAAAGCGAATCTCCCCTGCGTTAACAATATCGCCGGTACTGACCACATCACCATTCAGTACCATACTGGCGCCTTTACTGAGCTGTGTTCTGCCACTCAGACTTCCCCCGGCAGCCAGCGTCAGTGTTCCACGATGTCCGACAGTGGTGTTGCCAGCCTGTCCCCCGGCATTAACCGTAAAGCTGCCGCCATTTTCCAGCAGCAGGCCGCTGGCCTGACCGGATGTGCCATCAATACTGAACTTACCGCTGGCATTGGTCCCCTCAACAGTGGCACCACTGTCTGCAATCAGGGCACCACCGGATGTTATGGTGACACTTGTCGCCTTACCGCCGGCAGACACTGCCAGGGTACCGCCGTCATCCACTAGGGTATTCTGTGCTGAATGGCTCTCCAGTACATCCAGACGACCGCCGGATTCCAGAACAACACCGTCAGCCTTACCGTTTTCCACCGTGAAATTCCCCAGACGGTTTGTGCCGATGACAGTTGCAGCAGTACTGGTAACCAGTGCACCGCCCGTGTTCTGGGTGACTGCAGTGGCTTCCCCGCCGGCATGTACCCTCAGTTCACCGTTCTGATTTATGGTGGTGTTACCGGCAGCGCCACCTGCCTTAACAACCTGCCAGCCCCCCTCGTTAATTACCGTGTTCAGCGCAAGTCCGTCCCTGTGCACATACTGGTAACCGCCATTCAGTGTGGTATTCAGGGCCCTTCCGTGTACCGACTGGTCACCACCTGCGTAAATGAGAGTGTCACGGGCTAGCCCGGAAAATAAGATAATCTGCCGTCCATTTTTGTTGATGGTGGTGGATTCTGCTGTTCCCTGGACCTTCTGACCCGTATACGAGTTGTCAGAATCAGGGCCGCCTTCTGCGCCGGTGTTGATGATGGTTCCTGTTGCCAGCCCGCCACTTTTAACGCTCTGGTAACCGTCGCGGTTGATAATTGTACCGGTGGCAACCCCGCCCTCATGCACCCACTGCTCGCCTCTGTTATTCAGTGTGGTGTTCACCGCCAGTCCGTTCAGGCTCTGTCCCCCGCCGTCACGAATAACCGTATCACTGGCTGTTCCCCCCTCCAGCACGACCTGACGACCATTTGTGGTGACAGTGGTGTTTCCGGCTATCCCGCCATTCTGTATCCATTGCCCACCGGTGTTTTCTTCACTGTCCGGCCCCAGTTCCAGCCCGGTACTGATGGTCATTCCGTTGGCCGTACCGAAGACAATCTGGTTGTCATGATTTGTCAGTGTTCCATCGTTCACGGTTTCTCCCGCCTGTACAACCTTGTCAGCAGCCAGTGCCGGGACTGATGTGACAGCAGCAAGAGACAGCGCAACCGCCACACCGGCGCGTTTTCCCCGTGAGCGGGCCAGTTCGGAGGCCACCACCAGGGTGCCCGTAATGTGATTCCATACCAGCCTGTAGCTGGTGTTCAGATGTCGTTTCATCAGCTTTTCCTTACAGAGGGTGAATAAAAAAGCCGGTACCCACAAAAGTGGATACCGGCAGGTACAAAACAGAGTTATCGGGCACAGCGATACGTCCCGGGCGTAAACGCTCTCCCCCTTCATCAGACAGAGAAGTATCAGTCTGTTGTGTGCAATTCCGTTCTGCATGATGAAGAGATTCAGCTGCCTTTTCGCAGGCCATTAACCACTATAAACGATCGATATAAACGATCGATACCTGTTTTATCGATCGTTTTATTCTATTAACAGTAGAGCAGTCACGCAAGAGAAACAGGAGGGGCATGAGGTGTTTGTATCATGTTTTCAGTTGGTTAACGCAATGTAATCAGACATTTCCCCTGGCAGACTGTTCAGAAGAAAATCCAGTTCCATACCGCGCGGGCAACAGAGACCACCGTGTCACGGACGGCACGCAGAACTGTGCGTGCAACAGAGGCAACACAGACGCTCTCCACCGTGTCAAATATCCGGTCCACCGCACCGGTAAACTGTTCACGGGCCTGCCCCCGGACAGATTCCGTGCACAGCTCGTCCTGCAGGCGGGTCATCAGGGGACTGGCGGCATGGTCGGGAAGCGCTGTCATGAGCGCACTGACCAGCGTATCCAGTTCCCAGCCGGTGCGGGCCGATACGGCAACAACCGGATGTACGGGCCGGAACAGCCGGAATACCGCATCTGTTTTTTCGCGAATGTTCTGTTCCTGTGCGGGAGAAGGCTGAATACCTGCCATATCCCATTCATGGCAGGGCTCTGTTTTGTCGGCCTGCGTCACCACAAACAGCACCTGCTGATGTCCCCGGTGCAGTATGTGTCGCCAGAAATACTCATCCACAGACAGGGCACGGTCATCGGCTTTAATCAGCCACAGTACCAAGTCCAGTTCAGGCAGAATGTCACGGTACAGGGCTTCATACTCTGCATCCCTGTCCCGGCTCTCGCCCACCCCGGGCAGGTCAGTGATAACCATGCTGTGACCATGGCCACTCAGACGGAAGCGCCGCACTTCCCGGGTGCCGGCGTGAACATCACTGACCGGGGTGACCTCCCCCTGAAACAGTGCATTACAGAGTGAGGATTTACCGGCCCCGCTTTTACCCATAATGCCAATCACGGGTTCGTGACTGGTGAGTTTGCGCAGATGTTCCAGGATGTGACGGGAAAGCGAGTAAGGCAGGGAGGAGAGCGGTTTTTCAATTGCCTCAATGGCATCAGACGGATTCATACATGTATTCCCGGTGAAAAAAGACAAAACCCCGCGCACCGGAAAGGTGGCGGGGGATTCACAACGATAATATCTGTCTGAAATTATTTAGGATGCAGGTATCTTCTGATAATCATACATCCCGAATTTTGTTCTTAATAGTTGAGTAGTGGTATTTGGTTTCCCTGAGAGAATATAAAGGTGAATCATGCTGCATTGAGTTTGATTCAATTTGTACTGAGACAAGTATCTTCATGATTATAATCAAAAGTTGGGTGGATTGGTCTGGCGCTCATCATTTTTTCGAATAAACTCACTAATTATTGCCCCCCCCAAAGGAGATGATTTCATGTATAATTGTGGTGAATCATATTCAGAATACGACATATCATTATCTGACGATGAAAACTATGACGATGACTATTATCGTGAACGCCCGTGTCCGGGAGAAGTTTTCGGCTATGATAATACTGAGGATAATGATGAGGCGGCATCTGATTATGCATTAAAAATAAATGAAAACTCTGATTAATACGGGGGTAGCTGATAATAAGACAATCAATGACAGATATTAATGAATAAACATAATCAGGCGCTCAATACTTGGTTTAATCTGGGCGCCTGATTAAAATCTGAGGAAACATATAATAATTTTCATCAAAATAGTATTTATGTACTAACTAAGCTGGATTTGAACCTCTATTTCTGGGTATTTGTTATCACTTAATCCATTACTGCTCCTCCTTCAGCATATGTCGTATCCGTTGAAGGATTTACGCATATCGGTAACGTCGGCAACGAGCCAGATGCGGGTACCTGACGGGAGTGAGATCATCGTCCCCTCCCGGTCAGTTCACGGATCAACAGCGTGAGCAGCTCTGGCGATGGATTTTCCAGCGTCATGTTACCGTGACGGAACTCCACCTTGCAGGAGCCGGCACTGACACTGGTCTGAGTGGAAGTGGATAAAGACGGCGCAATGGCCGCCACCGGTTCTTTCTGCTCATCCGGCGTTATTTCTACAGGTAATAATTCAACGCCAGTGTCAGAAGAGGTCGTTACCTGAAGACGCCGTGATATACGCCCTTCGTTCTGCCAGAGCCTGAGCCATTTGAACAGGAGGTTATCATTGATATCGTGTTCCCGGGCAATACGGGCAACAGAGGCTCCTGGTTGTGATGCCAGTTCCACCATACGAAGTTTGAATTCATTCGAATAGTTTTTACGAGGTTCTTTTCGCCAGTCCTGTAATTCCATACTTAGATGTCCGTCTATATCAGATGGGCGTCTAAGTTACCAATTTTCGTCTGATGGCTACATACGGCGGTCAGTTTACGCTTACTGACAACTCGATGGCGGAGAGCATCAATGGTCTTTACAAAGCGGAGGTAATACACCGTAAGAGCTGGAAAAACCGTGCAGAAGTGGAACTGGCCACACTCACGTGGGTGGACTGGTATAACAATCGACGATTGCTGGGAAGGCTGGGTCATATCCCTCCGGCAGAAGCAGAAAAAGCTTATTATGCTTCCATCAGAAACGATGATCTGGCAGCCTGAGTTCACAGATAAAACACTCTCCAGGAAAACCGGGGCGGTTCAATAAGTCCCCCTTCATAAGGCATATCATCAATACCGGTGAAGGAAAAGAAAGCATCAGATGGCCTGATAGTCTGCGTCAGTCAATGACATCAGTGCTTTATCCGGAACAATGTATCCATGTTGGCGACAGAGAAAGCCATTGCCATGAACAGTTTTGTTTATCCCCGGAAAGTCATTTCTGTTACAAATTTATATTGACAAACTTGCTTTCGATGAGAAACATACTATTTCAATGAAATGCAGAATGAGGCAAAATTTCGTTATGTTTTTTAATTCCCGAAAGAATAAATGTGGCTTATTACAAAATCCTGTTAATGTTAACTGATATTTTATAATGCATATTCAGACATATAATTAAATAAGAGGTATTTATGGCTAATACGACCACTGGTGTTACCAGAATTATTAAAGCAGCGGGTTATTCATGGAAAGGCTTATGTGCGGCATGGCGCTATGAAGCAGCCTTTCGTCAGGAGTGCATTCTGGTTCTGTCAGCACTGATAATATCCTTTTGGCTGGATGTTGACTCTGTTACTCGAGTATTACTCATTGGTTCGGCAATGATGGTAATTATTGTTGAAATAATTAACAGTGCAATTGAAGCAGTTGTTGACAGAATTGGTTCAGAACATCACGAATTATCAGGCAGAGCAAAAGATATGGGTTCAGCCGCAGTGTTGATTACGATTTTAGTTGCTATCATTATATGGGGAGTTTTATTACTTTCATAACGCCCAACATCTAAATTATTCACAGTTACCTGGTTAATATTTACTTAAGGATAAGAGGTATTCACCTCTTATCCTCAGAAAAATGTCAGTATCTATCTGCAGGAGGATATAATATCATCTTCTTTATTATAAACTGAAGTATTTACATTCCATAACCCCAGTAACGATGAAAATATATTATCATGACTTACTGTTCTGTTTAGAGCATGTTCTGACAAACAATTCAAATCAATTTTTTTAGAGGAAACGAACCCCGGAGACATCCAGGTAATAAGAGGCACATGCGTTTGCTCAGCTGGAGCAACATTATATGGTGTTCCATGTAAGTATAATCCATTTTCTCCCAGAGATTCTCCATGGTCAGAGACATATAATAAAACAGTATCATACTCATCTTTATATTCGATAAGCTTGTCAATTAATTTTGATATTATATAATCAGTATAGCGAATTGTATTATCATAGGTATTAATCAATTGCTCATGCGTACAATTTTCGATATCACTACGATCACATGTTGGTTTAAAATATTTATGTGACTCAGGATAACGGAGATAGTAGGTAGGACCATGACTACCCATCAAATGAAATACGATAAGTTTATCCTCTGAGTTATTATTTATATACTCATCAATATTTTTTAGCATAACCTCATCATAACATGAGTTTTTCTTGCATAATGTATTATCTGAATTTGATGGCTCAATATTAATTGTAGGGATTCGCTTACATACACCTTTACATCCCCCGTCATTTTCAATCCAGAGTAAATTTACCCCCGTTCTGTACAGAATATCCAGTACATTTTCCGAATTTACCGCTTTGCGGGAATTGAACTCTTTTCGCTTCATATCTGAAAACATGCATGGAACAGATATGGCTGTGGATGTGCCACACGACTGCACATTATGAAAGGATATAAGTTCATTATATTTCTTTGTAAAATCATTGGTACCACGAGAATATCCATTCAGAGCATAGTTTTGACTTCTTGCTGTCTCCCCGACAACTAAAAACATAATTACCGGCTTTTGTTTTTCATTTATTGTGCGGGATGCATCCGTTCCAGTCTGACGAAACTCGCCAGGAGAAACAAAAAAATCCCTTACATATTTAAACCCACTATAGATATAATTAGTAGGTATTATTTCTTTATTTAATGAAGAGTTGTTTCTGCCAACTGATGCATAATCCTTATAAAAGAAAAACGCAATCGCAAATATAATCAAGAGAGATGCAAACATTGATATTAAACGATATGTAATACCCTTTATCCATGTCTCAGGATAACGGATATTTACTAACAACAATAGTCCACATGGAAGTATACCCGTAAATAAAAACCACAGTACAACAGACATATTGAAATATGATGTCATTTCACCTGCATTTGTTTCAAAAATATTCTGCATCATTGTTTTATCAAACTGCACACCATATTTCATGGTGGCATATGTAACAATGGAACTACAGATAAACAGAATACAAAAAAAAGGTTTAAATATATACCTGAATGAGAACGGTGTAAAAACAAAATTTAATGCAGATATCAGAAAGACTGGAAGAGATATAATAAATCCAAGTTTCACACCATCAAGGTTATTAATAATATTAAACAGATGCATCCAGACAGGGATATTGAACAATGTGGCAAAAACAACATCTATCATTAACATCAAGAAAAGAAAATTAATACTGATTTTTTTAATCATCTTACCCCCATTAATTAGAGCCTATAATTGTCCGTATCTAAAAGTGATATATTTTTATAAAACCTGGTAAAGTGAATACTGATTTATACCAGGTCAAACTTCAACTTCATCATCAAAACTTTATGTCAATAAAGGCGTTTATAGTTACTGATTCTTTTATTTTACAACACCACTAACATCTTTTTAATAAAAAATATGTTCACAATAGCATACACAGAAATTCTCTAAGGTATTATATCATCAGGAAATATTATTATTCCATTCATCTCTGGAGGCCCCCCCTCGATATGAAAAACGATATCACACAGAAGCCCTGCCGTGTACAGATAAACTGTTTGCAGACCAGTCAGTGACTCAGGAGCGACGTCCGCAACAAATGTATGGACTGTATCACAGATGCTCTCCCCGTATGACTGAAGACAGGCATGCATGAAAATACTGTCGCTTCCCCAAGAAAAGGGGAAATTATCATCTGCATGACCCGACCAGTGCTCAGTCATGAACACTCTGTTTCAGTGAGCAGTTTCCGCATTAATGAATCTGTCATACTGCTATTGTATCAGCAAGTTATCCCCATAACACCTTGATATCATTCTGAGCCAGATGGCATAATCACAGCCCATTGTCGGATCTTTCTGCCTGATTCTCTGGATAATCCCGACAATATGCATTGCTTTTCTGGCGATGTATAGCCCCGGGAGCCGGAACGCTTCATGACGAAAACAAACATTCGTATTATTCAGACGAAAACTCACTGGAAAGGCATCATCTTTTATATAACAAGGAAATCCGGCTCTTTACTGTCGTTTTATCTTTATTTATCAGGGGCGTAAGATTGCTCAGTACCGCGTTACCACAAAATAAAAAAGGCTGGCAGGCCATGCTGGATCTCCGTTTTCAGCGTCTGCACGGGAAAACCACGCTCACCACCCGTCATCATGTCGGTCCGCTCACTGTTCAGCGTCCTTTTTATCCCGAAGAAGAAACCTGCCACCTCTGTCTGCTTCATCCACCCGGTGGTATCGTCGGCGGTGACGAACTCATCATCAACGCAATAATTGACTCTGATTGCCATACGCTGATCACCATGCCTGGTGCCAGTAAATTTTACCGCAGCAGCGGCGCGCAGGCGCACCTTCAGCAAAACCTGACGCTGTGCAATAACGCAACGCTGGAGTGGTTGCCACAGGATTCGATTTTTTTTCCCGGCGCTCACGCCACGTTGCATACCGTGTTTCATCTGTCGTCCTCCAGTACACTGCTGGCCTGGGATCTTCTGTGCCTTGGACGTCCGGTCATCGGAGAAACCTTCAGCCACGGAACACTCGCTAACCGTCTGGAGATATGGGTCGACGGTTCTCCGCTGTTGATTGAGCGTCTGCACGTGGCCAATGGAGAACTTACCTGCGTTGCCCGGAAACCATGGGTGGGAACGATGCTGTTCTACCTGGGGAATGAAACGCAACTGGAAGACATACGCGAAAAACTCACACCACTGGAAAACTACGCCGGAGCCACGCTCACCGATGGTCTACTGACAGTTCGCTTTTTAAGTGATGATAATCTGCGTTGCCAGTAGGTAATGCGTGATATCTGGCAATTTATGCGGCCGCAACTGACTGACAAATCACCGGTACTTCCCCGGATCTGGCTGACTTAAGAGAACGCTATGGAACTGACTCCAAGAGAAAAAGACAAACTATTACTGTTTACCGCTGCACTGCTGGCAGAGCGTCGTCTGGCCCGCGGCCTGAAACTTAACTATCCCGAATCCGTGGCCCTGATTAGCGCTTTTATAATGGAGGGCGCTCGCGACGGCAAAAGCGTCGCTGCGCTGATGGAAGAAGGACGGCATGTCCTGAGTCGCGAGCAGGTCATGGAAGGCATACCAGAAATGATCCCCGATATCCAGGTCGAAGCCACCTTTCCGGACGGCTCCAAGCTGGTTACCGTCCATAATCCGATAATCTGAGGTAACAGATGATCCCTGGAGAATATAAGGTTAAACCTGGCTATATAGAGCTTAACATCGGCCGGGCTACCTGCAGTATTATCGTTGAAAATCACGGAGACCGACCAATTCAGGTCGGTTCCCATTATCACTTCGCGGAGGTTAACCCGGCACTGAAGTTCGATCGCCAGAAGGCAAGAGGCTATCGTCTCAATATCGCCGCCGGAACTGCAGTGCGCTTCGAACCAGGCCAAAAGCGTGAGGTTGAACTGGTGGCGCTGAGCGGTGCCCGTATCGTGCACGGTTTCCGCGGAGATATAATGGGTGAGCTGGAGGCAAATGATGAGTAATATTTCACGCCAGGCCTATGCTGACATGTTCGGCCCTACCACCGGTGATAAAATTCGTCTGGCAGACACTGAGCTGTGGATCGAGGTCGAAGATGATTTAACTACCTACGGCGAAGAGGTCAAATTCGGCGGCGGTAAAGTAATCCGCGACGGTATGGGACAGGGGCAAATGCTCTCCGCCGGCTGCGCTGATCTGGTGCTGACCAATGCCCTGATCATCGATTACTGGGGGATCGTTAAAGCCGATATCGGCGTCAAAGATGGAAGGATATTTGCTATCGGCAAAGCCGGTAATCCTGATATACAACCCAACGTCACTATCCCAATCGGCGTATCCACGGAAATTATTGCCGCAGAAGGCAGGATCGTTACCGCAGGTGGCGTCGATACGCATATTCACTGGATCTGCCCACAGCAGGCTGAAGAAGCGCTGACATCCGGCATTACCACCATGATCGGTGGCGGTACTGGCCCGACAGCGGGTTCTAACGCCACAACCTGTACCCCAGGACCATGGTACATTTATCAAATGCTGCAGGCTGCAGACAGCCTGCCGGTCAATATCGGGTTGCTGGGTAAAGGCAATTGCTCCAATCCGGATGCGCTTCGTGAGCAGGTCGCGGCCGGGGTTATCGGCCTCAAAATTCACGAAGACTGGGGAGCTACACCTGCGGTAATCAACTGCGCACTGACTGTAGCCGACGAAATGGACGTTCAGGTTGCGCTACACAGTGATACGCTTAACGAATCAGGATTCGTTGAGGATACTCTGACTGCCATCGGCGGGCGCACTATCCATACCTTCCATACAGAAGGTGCAGGTGGTGGTCATGCTCCGGATATTATCACCGCCTGCGCGCACCCCAATATTCTGCCTTCCTCAACCAATCCGACGCTACCCTATACCGTCAACACTATTGATGAGCATCTGGACATGCTGATGGTTTGCCATCATCTTGACCCGGATATCGCCGAGGACGTAGCCTTTGCCGAATCGCGCATTCGCCAGGAAACCATTGCCGCGGAAGACGTCCTGCACGACCTTGGCGCGTTCTCCCTCACCTCGTCCGATTCGCAGGCCATGGGACGCGTCGGAGAAGTAGTGTTACGAACCTGGCAGGTGGCACACCGGATGAAAGTTCAGCGCGGCCCGTTACCGGAAGAAAGTGGTGATAACGACAACGTCCGCGTGAAGCGCTATATCGCTAAATACACCATTAATCCGGCATTAACCCACGGTATTGCTCATGAAGTCGGCTCGATTGAAGTGGGAAAACTGGCGGATCTGGTGCTCTGGTCCCCGGCGTTCTTTGGCGTAAAACCGGCGACTATCGTCAAAGGCGGAATGATAGCCATGGCGCCGATGGGTGATATCAACGGCTCTATCCCCACACCGCAGCCGGTGCACTATCGCCCAATGTTCGCTGCATTGGGCAGTGCCCGTCACCGCTGTCGTGTGACTTTCCTGTCGCAGGCAGCAGCAGCAAATGGCGTCGCTGAACAGCTTAACCTGCACAGCACAACTGCTGTGGTAAAAGGCTGCCGCACAGTACAAAAAGCCGATATGCGCCACAACAGCCTGTTGCCTGATATAACCGTGGATTCACAAACCTACGAAGTGCGTATCAACGGCGAACTGATAACCAGTGAACCGGCGGACATTCTGCCAATGGCGCAACGTTATTTCCTGTTTTAAGGAGCACAAATGCTTTATTTGACCCGGCGGGTGGAGACCCCGGCTCAGACAACTGCCAGCGTTACCCTCCCTGTTGACATGCGGGTAAAAAGCCGTATTAAAGTCACCCTTAACGATGGACGTCAGGCTGGACTGTTGCTGCCACGCGGTCTGCTGCTGCGCGATGGTGATATTCTCAGTAACGAAAACGGTGATGAATTCATTAAGGTGATCGCCGCTGATGAAGCCGTTTCTGTAGTGCGCTGCGCAGATCCTTTTATGCTCGCGAAAGCCTGCTGGCATCTCGGCAATCGCCACGTTCCGCTGCAAATAATGCCCGGAGAGCTGCGCTACCATCACGATCACGTCCTCGATGATATGCTGCGCCAGTTTGGGCTGGATGTTGATTTTGCACATCTTCCGTTTGAGCCGGAAGCCGGCGCTTACGCCAGCAAGTCGCACGCCCATAATCACGATCAGGAGCACAGCCACTGAATGCCGACTCCGGAAAAACGTCTGCGGCTGATGCAGCTTGCCAGTAACAGCCTCCCTGTTGGAGGCTACAGCTGGTCCCAGGGACTGGAGTGGGCAGTGGAAGCAGGCTGGGTAGAAGATAGCGCCGCCTTTGAACACTGGCAGCAGTTGCAGATGGAACAGAGTTTTTTTGCCGTCGACCTGCCACTGCTTGCCCGGCTATACCGGGCCTGTGAAGCGGGCGATCCTGACAGTGCCGGGCGCTGGACCGCTTATCTGCTGGCCTGCAGGGAAACCCGTGAGCTACGCGATGAAGAACGTAACCGCGGTGCAGCCTTCACCAGACTTCTGGTCGACTGGCAGCCCGACTGCCCGGCCGAATGGCGCAAACTATGCCAGCAAAGCCAGTTAACCGGTATGGCATGGCTCGGCGTACGCTGGCAAATATCCGTTTCAGACCTGGCCCTGAGCCTTGGCTACAGCTGGATTGAAAGCGCAGTGATGGCGGGCGTCAGGCTGGTACCCTACGGCCAGCTGGCTGCCCAGCAGTTAATTATGCGCCTGTGTGCCCGCTATGCGGCGAACATGGACAGTGCCCTTGCAACCCCGGATCACGCAATTGGTTCAGCAACGCCACTTGCATCTATCGCTTCCGCGCGACATGAAACCCAGTATTCCCGATTATTCCGTTCTTAGGAGAAAATAAAATGAACATAATCAAGCAACCGCTGCGTGTCGGCGTCGGCGGTCCGGTCGGCTCAGGTAAAACCGCGCTTCTGGAAGCCCTCTGCAAATCCATGCGTGACACCTGGCAATTAGCCGTAGTCACCAACGACATCTACACCAGAGAAGATCAACGCATTCTCACTGAGGCCGGAGCACTGGAAGCGGAACGCATTGTCGGTGTCGAAACGGGGGGCTGCCCTCATACAGCCATTCGTGAAGACGCATCAATGAATCTGGCAGCCGTGGAAGCACTGAGTGAGAAATTTGGTAATCTCGATCTGATCTTTGTGGAAAGCGGCGGCGACAACCTGAGTGCGACCTTCAGCCCCGAACTGGCGGACCTTACCATATATGTCATAGATGTGGCAGAAGGAGAAAAGATCCCGCGTAAAGGCGGTCCGGGGATCACCAAATCCGACTTCCTCGTGATCAATAAAACTGACCTTGCACCATACGTGGGCGCCTCCCTCGAGGTAATGGAGCGTGATACTTTACGTATGCGCGGAGAACGCCCATGGGGGTTCACTAACCTGAAAAGTGGTGAAGGTCTGCAAAACATCATCGCCTTTATCGAAGAGCAGGGCATGCTGGGTAAGTAATCACAACATCCTCTGTATCAGGGCCGGCAGGCGGCCCCTTGTTTTTATCAGAAGGAATAACGGAAGTTGGCGTTCACCGCGTTATCCACGTTGTACTTACCAGATGCCGATTTTTCAAACTCCAGACCGAAGCGGATGTTGTCGCGAATTTCCGCATTCAGGCCAACATTCATGAGCATACGACCGTCTTTTTCACCCTTGATGCGTTTTTCGCCGGATGCATCACGCAGTACGGTTTCACCGTTAGCCAGCAGGTCAAACTGATAACCGATACCGTCGCGGGCAGTGAAAGAGATAATTGAAAGGGGTGTTGCATTGACAGATTGAATCTACAGCTGCTTTTTTTAATATATCTCGCTCAAGGCGAGCTTCATTTAACGCCTTACGCAGTTGCAGAATTTCAGATTCCAGTTCAGCCACCGTGCGGGAACCAGGAGTACCGAGCCCTTTTCTGGCGGCGGTAACCCATTGTCCTAAAGTGCCTTCAGGAAGAGATAATCGGGAAGCGCCTTCACTGATCGAAAGTTGATTTTCAAGAACCGTTCTGACAGCTTCGGCTTTGAACTCTTTAGAGTAACGTTGGGTTTTTCTGCTCATTATTAGCTCCTTCTGATGCCATTCTATTTCAGGAAGGAGTGTCCGTTAAACTCAGGCTACCTCAGGTTTCACTCATTGAACCGCCCCGGGAATCCTGGAGACTAAACTCCCTGAGAAAGAGGTAAACAGGATGACTAAAAATACACGTTTTTCCCCCGAGGTCCGTCAACGGGCAGTCCGTATGGTTCTGGAAAGTCAGGGCGAATATGACTCACAATGGGCGGCAATTTGTTCCATTGCCCCAAAGATTGGCTGTACACCAGAGACTCTGCGTGTGTGGGTTCGTCAGCATGAGCGGGATACCGGGGGCGGTGATGGTGGACTCACCACCGCTGAACGTCAGCGTCTGAAAGAGCTGGAACGTGAAAATCGTGAACTGCGCCGCAGTAACGATATCCTTCGCCAGGCTTCCGCTTATTTTGCGAAGGCGGAGTTCGACCGCCTCTGGAAAAAATAATGCCACTGCTGGATAAGCTGCGTGAGCAGTACGGGGTCGGACCGGTATGCAGTGAGCTGCATATTGCCCCGTCAACGTATTACCACTGTCAGCAACAGCGACATCATCCTGATAAACGCAGTGCCCGTGCTCAGCGCGATGACTGGCTGAAGAGAGAGATACAGCGCGTATACGATGAAAATCATCAGGTGTACGGTGTGCGTAAAGTCTGGCGCCAGTTGTTACGCGAAGGTATCAGGGTGGCCAGATGTACAGTGGCGCGCCTCATGGCGGTTATGGGACTTGCCGGTGTTCTCCGGGGTAAAAAGGTCCGTACTACCGTCAGCCGGAAAGCCGTTTCCGCAGGCGACCGCGTAAACCGTCAGTTCGTGGCAGAACGTCCTGACCAGCTGTGGGTGGCTGATTTTACTTACGTCAGCACATGGCAGGGCTTCGTCTATGTGGCGTTCATCATTGATGTGTTTGCCGGATGTATCGTGGGGTGGCGAGTCTCATCGTCTATGGAAACGACATTCGTGCTGGATGCACTGGAGCAGGCGTTGTGGGCCCGTCGGCCGTCCGGCACAGTCCATCACAGTGATAAAGGTTCTCAGTATATATCACTGGCCTATACGGAGCGACTAAAAGAAGCAAAACTGCTGGCATCAACAGGGAGTACAGGTGACTCGTATGACAACGCGATGGCGGAGAGCATCAATGGTCTTTACAAAGCGGAGGTAATACACCGTAAGAGCTGGAAAAACCGTGCAGAAGTGGAACTGGCCACACTCACGTGGGTGGACTGGTATAACAATCGACGATTGCTGGGAAGGCTGGGTCATATCCCTCCGGCAGAAGCAGAAAAAGCTTATTATGCTTCCATCAGAAACGATGATCTGGCAGCCTGAGTTCACAGATAAAACACTCTCCAGGAAAACCGGGGCGGTTCACCAGCCTCCTGACGATACCTCCCACCATGTTTTGCGATGGCACGCTACCGCCCTTCCGGTATTTACCCGCATCAACCGGTACCAGAATGCTGAGTAACAAACCAGCTAGAATTGACTTAATTTTGATCATTATAGAATAATGATCTGAACTACAGCAACATGACAGATTTATCGATCGATATAACACAAATGAACAGTTCTTTATTCTGACAAATATCGCAAAAACAGCACATTACAAAATTTATAACCATAATTACTGGAAAAGTGCAGAAAATTATTCCACTGAATGCTTTTAATACAGTTGGTTAGCTTAAAAAATAGCAATTTTTGATTTCAGTCATTGAAAGTTGCAATGTTTGACGATTCAACAGCATTTAAGTGAGTTTCAGGATATGGGAAGGACATGAAAGGAGGAGCGCAATAAAATACACAGGAAGAAGGGGAAAATGTTTCGTAAAAACAGAAAATTAACAGCGCACATCAGGAAACGCAGTCTCCTGATTCAGTGCTACCACATGAAAATTTAGTTAACTGTTACCGTACTAAAATTTATGTCAGAAGATGTTCCATTACCGAAAGTCAATCAGCGATACAAAGACGATCATGGTGCGCTTGTCACCCTGACCAGTGTTGAGGAAACCCGGGTGGTGTTTATGCAGGACGGCTATCCGCATCCCTGCATGCGACCGATGTACAACTTTCTGGGAAAATTCAAACCCGAACCCCGGGAAGAAACAGAATAAAACGAAATCCCTGCCGGCAATCACACTACCTGATAGCAGCATAATCCACTTATTAATTCTCATCCCCGGAGACAAGCCCAGAAAACCACTCCGGGTGTTCACTGTATGCCGTGTTCAGCGCATCCCTGGAAACGTTTATATAAAAGCTGTCCTGCAATTTGCGGGTAACAACTTCTGCCAGGCGATTCCGGTTATCCACCAGTCCGGCATAACCTCTCTCTGCCAGCCACTCATTCAGTTCATGTTCCAGAGACAGATTGATAATATCATAATCGGACCTTGCCATTCCCGTTTCCTTAGCACATGTTTTCAGGCACGGGGATAAAGTATAAAGAATGTCATACTGCTGCTGCCAGAGCAATATTCCCCCTGATGGTTGTATCAGAGATGGTATGCCGGTACTTTGCGGGTTGTTCCCGTCAGGTTATCGTGCACCTCCACGGTCGTGGTCACCACCGGCATTCCGGCCTTTCTCAGCCTCAGAACATCAGCCGCAATACGCTGACTGCCAAACCAGAACAGGCCGTCCAGTGCAGTCACCAGTAAACCCGCCTCCAGTGCATACTTCAGCCGTTCACGGGGCGCTTTCACTTCCCGGGCAACCTGCTGATATGGCAATGATGTGTTTTCATTCCCAACCACGCGACGAATACGGTGAGACAGATGATACCGGTATGTATCCGGCACACCAGAAAGGCTGGCCTTCAGGCTGTACACGCAGCCAAACCGTTTATCGTTAAACACCACATTTTTCTGGCTGATGCCCCATTCTTCACGCAGCGCGGCAATCAATTGCGGTGTACGGGTAAGCAGCAAGCGAAAAGGCAGTTCAAAACTGGTGACGTAATCCACATTCAGCAGTGCAATACGCAACCGTTCTTCTGGCCCGGCCTCTGTCTGCCGGCACTCCTCCAGAACATCCTGCCACTGCCGGCGAAGACGGGGGGATTCGTTCCGTTCTGTAAAACAGTATTTATCCGCCAGATAGTCAATTCGTGTACGCATACTGAAAGGAATTCCGTATAAAGATTCAGCAGACAAAACTTTATCAGCCAGTAAAAATTAACGGAAGCATTGATATTCCTCCCGACAATCACCGGATGATTGTTGCAATAACCTGCGACATAAAGGACTGAACAGCCGTTTTTAACGCCACGTATTGCCCTGATGAACCAGGCCGGGCCACCCGAAAACATCTTTCCACCCGGCATTGTCCGCCAGCACTTATCACCGACCAGGTCTGTTGCAGTAAATCCACCAGTTGCGCACATTCTTCATCAGCCATGACGCCGACTCGCGGATGGCAAATACTCGTCTGGCTGAGCAGCAACAGACATCGTATCTGTGCTCCTTCATGTTGTTCCCGCAACCAGCGTAATACCACCGGCGCTGATGGGCTGACCGTGTGATTATGCTCCGTAATACGTTCGTGTACCCGTCGGTGAAAGGAACTACAAAATGTCTGAATCTGTTGACCATAGATTCCTTCTGCCGAATAGAGCGTGAAGTGAAATGCCAACAGATTTGGCCAGTGGTCCACCGCCTGCTGAACAAAACGCCGGATTTCCCCCGGCTCTGAAATTAAGGCTTCGGTTATTTGCACGAAATGTTCCTTTTCAACCCCTGTTGAATTTTGTCAAGCCGGTGCAGACACAGTAAAGCGCGCATCAACACCTGAAAGGTACGATACAAACACAAGTTACAAACAATAAGAACGGAAGGACAATTAATCAGTGAGGAATAATAACTAAATTAACCAAAAGAATGTTACTGACAATACTACCAATACTTAAATAGCAATATATTAATTAATGTAAGAACAGATGCCCGGTAGGACATATACACAATACATCCACAAACACACTCTTTTCATTAAATCAATCACCTGATTAAACCATGAAAGTGTGATGTAAGTCAAAATTACTGATACTATCAATTGATAATGATTATCTCTATCATTATCGTGAAATTCGAGAATGAAAGGAGAAGTAGTCATTATAAGCCTTTTATAAATCGTCATCATCATAGTAAAGTAGAACACTTTTTATATGAGTTACTATATGAAAATATACTGGACAAGAAAACGTATTCCTGAACTTTCAGCACTTCCACCTTCATTAAGAAAGAAAAATTTTACTGACGCATATAATGCAGCATCTTCTCATATCGAATACTGGATAGGTGCTGGCGTCTCATTTATCTCGATGATGATTTTATCCAGAGTATATGACTTTCTTTTACCCGCCCAAGATACTTTCCCGGGTGATATCATCAGAAGTTTATGTGTTGTGTGTCCATCCATATTAATCTGGTTTCAGTTTTCGGTATATGTCATGAGGAAATATTACAGACATATTCTGGTGCGAGGAAAAGAAACCGAAACCATTTCAGAAAGGTTGATACGTGAGGCTGATACACGAGAATATGAACTATGGCGTCCGGTCCGTCGCTTTTTCTCCATTGTTTTCCTCATTGTTCTATTAGGTTGCATTCATTCACTGATAACAACTATAAAATAAAAGTTATGGCTGTTCTGATACAGGAAAATAAACGTTCATTCTATGGTTACCTCTTCCTGTTATATAGAAGAATTTTAAACGACAAGTAAGGGAATATAAATGAAAATAACAAAAAATAAAAATGCAACTATAAAAAACAGTCATCAGTCGGCTGCTTTTCAATGTTTACCTTATCATTTTCTGGTAATGCTGCCAACTTACTGATTTAGTGTATGATGGTGATTTTAAGGTGCTTGCGTGGCTTCCATTTCCATCAGATGTCCTTCCTGCTCCGCTACTGAAGGCGTGGTGCGTAACGGCAAAAGCACTGCCGGACATCAGCGCTATCTCTGCTCTCCTTGCCGTAAAACATGGCAACTACAGTTCACTTACACCGCCTCTCAGCCCGGTAAGCACCAGAAAATCATTGATATGGCCATGAATGGCGTCGGATGTCGCGCCAGTGCACGCATTATGGGCGTTGGCCTCAACACGGTTTTACGTCACTTAAAAAACTCAGGCCGCAGTCGGTAACCTCGCGCATACAACCGGGCAGTGATGTGATTGTCTGCGCTGAAATGGACGAACAGTGGGGCTACGTCGGTGCTAAATCACGTCAGCGCTGGCTGTTTTACGCGTATGACAGGATACGGAGGACGGTTGTGGCGCACGTCTTCGGTGAACGCACTCTGGCCACACTGGAGCGTCTTCTGAGCCTGCTGTCGGCCTTTGAGGTCGTGGTATGGATGACGGATGGCTGGCCGCTGTATGAATCACGCCTGAAGGGAAAGCTGCACGTTATCAGCAAGCGTTACACTCAGCGCATTGAGCGACATAATCTGAATCTGAGACAACATCTGGCAAGGCTGGGACGGAAGTCACTGTCGTTCTCAAAATCGGTGGAGCTGCATGACAAGGTCATCGGGCATTATCTGAACATAAAACACTATCAGTAAGTTGGAGTCATTACCTGAGAATAATACCTCCTGGGTAAGTGAGCAGATACTTTCAGCGCCTCCGAAAGATGTAAATATTCGACTTGGAGTCGGTTCTTTAGAAGGTACAACCGTCTCACATGTTCAGCGATTGCATCATTCGTTAATCGCAGCTGGTTTGGAAAGTAACCTCACTGTCTATACCGGTGGTCACGATTATGCCTGGTGGCGCGGAGCAATTATTGATGAATTAGCAAATTATAATTGCAGGAAGGTATCAAATAATAACTCTGTGTAAAATATCGTTTTATCGTCAGATAACTCTTTCTGCAATATTATTATGGGAGACTATCTCATTTATTTAGTGATGTCCTTCATTTATGTGATGAAGGACATTATATTACTCATAACATTTCTCGTTGAAAATTTCAGCAATACGCTACAATTGTTTCCCGTTGTTTTTTAATTTTCTCATCAAAACCTCTGCAATCTCTGCAGGACTGGGTTGTTCAGCCATTTCAGCGGCTACCTGATCTGAACAGAAGCGTAGTGAATCATCATAAAGAAGGCGATTTACCAAATCACTGGTCAGTCCATGCTTGTCCGGAATAATCCCACACCCACGCTTCGCAACAATTTCTGCATTAACAGAGCGATCTGCACCTTCGCCAAACACAATCTGTGGTATTCCACTATACAGCGCTGTCAGGGTATTACCTGCGCCACCGTGATGAATAAATCCATCAGCTCCATTAAGGAATACACCCATAGGTATCCAGTCAACCAGACGTACATTTGATGGTAGTTTTCGTAAACCAGTACGAGCATTTATTGCAAGTTGCAAAATGATATCAGCATCAACTTCATTTGCAGAATCCATAACCCATGAAATCAGCTCCAGACCATCAACCATTGGTTTTACAGTGCCAAGGCTGATAAGTAAACGTTTCCGATCAGAATCCCTGTCCCACCATGTTTCCTTTACAGCACCTCCGTTATAAGGAATATATCTCATTGAGATAACCGGTTCTCCAGCATTTTTAAGAATGCTCATACTTGGGGGAGCAACATCAATCCATGCTAAATCACATAGTGGACCGCTGACTCCATGCCGCCTGTAAGCATTGCTTAAAGAACGGTTTAACATCTGAATATGGGCAGATGTATGCGCGAATCCAACAGCCAGCATCACTGAAGGAATTCTATATTTAGCAGCAACCAATGGGCCTGCCGGATCAAGAGGGGGATAGACTATTAAATCTGGCCTCCATTTTCCTGCAAAATCGATGAGGTTATCTGCCATTTCATCGCTAAAAAAAGAGAAATGACCAATAATATTACTTTTTTTCCTCAACTCTTCCTGATGGCGATATCCAGCCTCTGAATCTAAACCTGGAACTGCATCAAAAACAACCAGTCCAGCTTCTGCTGCTTTATTCGCGAATTTGCCAGCGCTACTAATTACTACATCATGTCCAATTACACGAAAGGCCTGAGCCAGAGAAATCAATGGGTATAACAAACCGTACAGCGGTGGGCCAATAAAAAGAATACGTTTTCGCATTAAAAAAGTCCGTCTTCTGCTTACCTGTTTATTTTTCTATCTCTAAGAAAACATAATTAATATTATTTTTATGTGAGCTTATGCACAAAAATAACCAAGTATATTATCTTCTGGTAGAGATTCAGGATACAGTTTGTAGGAGCTTTCTTTTTTGAACAATGATTTGCAGGACAGTTATGCTAAACTAGCGGAATCAGTATCACAACAATAAATGACTGATCATACCTGAAATTTGAATTAACAGGCATCATGAATGTCAATAGTCTAAGCGGTGACTACTTATATCGCTTGCATAAATACTAAACACTGACTAGAAAAGTATTGGATAACCCCGTCACTAAAAGTAACGCTTCGGTTATTTGCTCGGAATGTATTAACGCCAAGATTGTTAGCCGTTACGCCTTATATCACTGGCGCTGACAAATGTTTCTTTTCTAATTTACTGAACCGGCGCAGACACGCAGGAAAGCACGCCGGCACCGGTGTAATGCCAGTTCTAATCAATAAGAATGGAATGACGAATCAGTCAGGAAGGGATAACAACCCGCTGCTGAACGGAAGGTATCAGCAGGAAGATGAACGGGAATATCGCCAGCACCAAGGGCAGGGCCGGGTTCCACAATACCAGCGCTGGCATTTTGCACATTGCCAGCGTACCGGCATTACAACACGTTTCATGCTGCTGCCCCCCAGGATTCCTCGATTCGTTGCTACATCCACTGCTCTACTTCACTTCCACTGCTCCACTTCACTTTTGTACCAGCGGCTGCTGCGCCCCAGTTTGATGGGTTTAGGGAAATGGCCTTCACTGATCAACTTGTAAAACCATTTGTCGGTCATACCGGTGAAACTGGTGATATAGTTCATGTCGATCAGGGAATTATCGGCACGCAGAAATACGCTGTCGTGGCTTGTTGTAGTCAACATGGTCAGAATGTCCTGTGAGATTTATGAAGATTGTGCGAATGCGGGAAATCTACTGAGCTGTGCTTTCAGAACTGGCCTGTTACGGGATACCAGGGATTACCGGCGGGGTAACGGGCTTCCGGATCATACACACCACGATTATCGCGGACAAAATCACTGAACGCCCATATCACCTCTTTAAGTATGTCTTCGCAGTCCGGTAAATGACGATCCAGCGCCACATCCCGGGTGGTACAGCTTTGATGCGCCCGGTGACACAAAGCCCGGATTGTTCCAGACATCCTGAATCAAACGCCCCAGATTAGGGGCGTCGAAATATGCCTCTCTGACCATTATATTCCGGCGTATAGGTAGCAGGTCTGAAGTGACAATGCGTCACCTGACGTTAAAAGTCACCCAAGATGACCCCAGTGGGGGCAACAAGTATAAAACCGTTTTTTGATTAAGTGGTCGGATATGAAAAGGGGAAGGTTTATGTGAAAAATACCTGTGTTTTCTTTGAAAACACACAACAGTATCAGGTTATTTATGTTTATACAGTGCGTTCCAAACTGACCTGAATAATTACGCAAGTTGCAACAATAAAACATTTTTGCCGTAGTGTGAGGTACTCCGGTAAATTGCTTCCCAGGTGCAGACAATGACTAACGAAGAACTACAGGCAATCGCATTATCCATGCTTGAGCGCCAGCGCGAAAAAGTACACCAGCAACGAGAGTCTTTGCTTAACCCATCTCCATTCACCAGGCCAAAACGATTGGAGCTTGAAGCATTCTTGGACAAATACCCACGGCGGCTTAAATCAGGCAAAACCAGACCACCAGGCTGATAGCTCACAGTTTGTTCTCCGATTCAATAAAACGGATAAGAACCATCAGCGCGGTAGCGTAAGGCACTACAGCGCATTGCTTTACGAGTAATAACAATGGATTTATCACCAGAAGACGCAAAGTTTTTACGAGAACTGCAACACCGTATGCTCAGAGAAGCCATTATCGAACAGCAAACGGG
This sequence comes from Escherichia sp. KS167_9B, assembly GCF_030295215.1. Taxonomy (NCBI): domain Bacteria; kingdom Pseudomonadati; phylum Pseudomonadota; class Gammaproteobacteria; order Enterobacterales; family Enterobacteriaceae; genus Escherichia; species Escherichia sp. KS167_9B. The sequence goes on along the minus strand of NZ_AP025754.1, from coordinate 1,334,976 downwards.
CATGAGCGCCATAGACCCATTGCGATACAAACGGGCCTCATCTCCTTTAGTTGACGACAATTCCAATGCGGATAAAACACGTCCACCACACTGATTACATTTTTCATTAGCACAGTGGTGTGATGCAGCATACGAGGAAAACCGGATGAATGAGAACAAAATAAAAAGGCTGGAGCAACTGTTACAGGCACGCCAACGGGAGTTTGCCACTAAATGGGGACGTGCCGCGCTGCCACATGAACGCCTAACCTATTTTCCACTTGAAGACCTCATTAAAAATAATGGCAAAAAAATCAGGTCTGATAAGAAACACTTCTTAGAATGCAATGAAGACAAATAACAACAATCTGCATATTGCCACCAACCACAGATGTGGCATCGTTATCAGCGCACTTGATTTTCTTTATATCCACTGACGAGTTTGCCGGTCATTCTGGTATCATGCAGATATTTACGGCGTACAAGCACACTAGCATGACATTGTAATAAGGCCTGAGCCTAACGCTTTAATGTGTGTCATACACTCAGTGGCGTAATCGTTGACAATATGGTGCATGTAATCGTAAGCGTCCAGCGAAATCCATCTGGTCATAATCTGAAGCATCCGACAAAGTGGTGTCCACCAAATAAGTGATCTGCGCCCAATATCCTGAGCCGGAACTTTGACAAAGGCCAACGAAAAATGGGAGCGGATGTTACAGAGTTCTCGGTACAGGGGAAAAGTGGTACCTGTCGCCAGTTCTCCGATCTGTTTAACCGGGAAATTATCTCCTACAGCTTGTCAGAAAGGTCGGTGATGGAGCATCGTTAATACGATGCTATACGATGCATTCACAGTGCCCGGCCAGAGGATGCCCCGTCGCTGCATATGGATCAGGGTTGGCAATATCGAATTGCAGGCTATAGGCAAAGTTAAAGCCCCATGGAGTAGCACAAAATATGCCGCACAAAGGAAACGGTCTGAATAACGCAGTGATGAAGAACTTCTTCAGCACACTGCTAAAACGCATAGTGATCGAGCGCTGATTCTGGCGAACAACTGAACTAATACATCAGAATCTGCATTATGTTAAATAAATATAAAAAGATGGTTTAAATACCCCGTTACTTTTGACTTACACTATACGGTATCGCATCGTTTAATATTCGCACCGGCCAGATTTTTATTTCTATTAGTTGTCACAATACTGAATGCGTACGACCACAGTATTCTGGCTCCTGTGTGGTTATGCTTTAATTCTGCGTTCCGGGCAGATAAGCAGTTGCTTGCAGGAATCCTTCTTGTGTTAATGTCAGTTCCCCTTTTACCAGTGCTGATTTCCACATTCCGTCCAACAGAGCTTATAGCCTTTCCCTGGATTATAGCATTGTCCGGCTGAAGTTCTTTTTGAATAATAATAGAAGCACTGCTGGCAGATCCAGTCCGTTTTTCATAACCCACTGTACTGATAACCATAATCTAATCAGTAGAAATTGAGTCGAAAATAAGCACTACTCCATACAGGATAATTAGAGGTCAGTTTGATTATTCACAATTCATCATCAGCATTTTCTATTTCTGACGAAATCAATATGAAAATAACCATATATGATAATTATTATAATAACGGCTTTAATTGGAATACATATATTACAACGTATTATATATAATTGGCATTCTGGGAACTATATTCTCAAAATACAGTAGAAACGAGGTATGTTTCTGGTGGAAAGGACAGTGGGATTAAAAAGTAAGAATTGATAAAAAAACGCCAGCAACACATAGTGCCGGCGGAGGGAATACCCCATGGAGAAAATGTGATGCCTAGAGCATCATGAATATATAATTAAAAATAGTTAGCGTTGTCAATACTTTCACAAAAATAATTTTCGTAGTATAGAAAGATATTTTTATGCATGACCTACCTGAATTTGCTCCGGGTAGAGGTTATAAATAAAAATTGAATCACGACAAACACAATATTCATAGTATGGCGATGCCTACGCCAGCAAGAATAGCGCCAATAATATTGGGAATATAATAGACACCAGACGCACAGGCATCTCACTCCTTAACAAACAACAATCAGGATATTTACTTTTACCAAGCTAACTGTTTACACCCAAAGTACACACAATTAACCATTCAATAACAAATGGCGATATCCATAGCCATACGACTTTACCTTGTAATGTTCGGTATTTCTTTATAATTATTCTGGGAAATCTAACATTTATTTTTAAAATCAAATTATCTTGTTGTTTAAAAATAAGTTCACATACTTTATCATCTTCTTCCGCCATCAACATCTCTGCATACTTAAACATTTCAGAACGTTCCTTTAGCACAGAAGAGTAATTATATGTCCAGTTCCCAGGCAATAATGCTTATGGATATTTAATTCATAATTTAGAGAATATTTTGCAATAATATTTGGCAGTATTCAGAAATACCTGAAAAATCATACTATACAGCCCTAGGGAATGGATAAAGATTCTAACAAAGCATTTCAACAATATATACTTGTTAAAAATCCATATCGAAATGCCGTTGCAGCATTAATATATGCCTCATTCATAAAATGTAAAAGAGCAAGCTCGTACCAGTAGGGGGGAAATTCATTGACATGTCCTGTCAATACGTACAGAGCCCTGCCATGCTTGCCAGCACGTAACAATTCCGCCCCCAGTAACCAGCGTGTTCCCTGATTATTCTCAGGGTTATATGTTAGTATTTTATCAATGAGTATAACGGCATCCTGATGACGCTGTAAATGAACATTCGCCAGAATTGCAGCATAAAGAGCGCAAATGCATATGCCAGATGAGCGTGAATATCAATGATGTCAGGAGCATGTCAGGCAAGACGCCTGAGTTTGTTGACGTAATTTGTTTCGTTTATTTCATCACTATCGTATGCGTCAAGAGTTTTTTCAAACTCATCCCGAAATGGGCCAAGCCTGGTTTCAGGAAATAAGAAATACCCTTGGTTATTGTTCACTTAAAAGTATAATTTGTAATTCAAATCCTGAGCCTGTAAAGCGGGGAGTAACATATTCTATTCTGAAGAGAATAAAAGTCGTGATGCGATGTATCAAGCCCGGATTGTAATCCCAGATTAACATAGATCACAAAACAACTTATTCTTCACTAACGTCAAGATAAATATCGTTGTATGCCTTATCACGACTACGAATACCAGCAAGATACAACTGACATACGGAAAGATACCACGTTTTTTACTCCCGAAAATAACGCTAAAAAGCTACTTCCCCATCGTTTGTCCTTAGTATTGCCAGCGCCAACAATGTGGGCTGACATGATAAAGCTGTCTAGGAAATTGTTCGCCTCCTCAGCGGACAATCCAAATGGTGATTGTCTCTGTTAAACGTTTATTTTGAAGGTCGACTGAATAAGGTGATGACGCTGTAGAATTTTTCACGTGCCACAGAATTTTGAACGCTTTCTCTTACAATATTTCAATGTTTCTATCAGTATTCGCCGGAAGAAGTCATCGACCAAATCATCCCAGTCGTCTCGCATCACTGACCATTCATGGTTGACATGTGGTGGAAATCCGCTTCTACAGTAACCATTTTTTATTCGCAAAACCGAACACGCCATACGGATAGCTGTTAACTGGCATGCCGAGGCAGTCGTTATTTATATTTGGTTTTGTCAATAATCTTTATTTTTTGTAAAAGGCAAATATAAATTATTCTCATTATTGTTTGTATTTGTGTATTGTCTTGCCGGTTAACATGATCGGAGATTAGTAATATGCGAATAACCACTCTGGCTTCCGTAGTCATTCCCTGTCTCGGATTTTCAGCCAGCAGCATAGCTGCTGCAGAGGATGTGATGATTGTCTCGGCATCCGGCTATGAGAAAAAGCTGACTAACGCAGCCGCCAGTGTTTCTGTGATTAGCCAGGAGGAATTGCAGTCCAGCCAGTACCACGATCTGGCGGAGGCTCTGAGATCAGTAGAGGGTGTGGATGTTGAAAGTGGTACGGGTAAAACCGGAGGGCTGGAAATCAGCATCCGAGGAATGCCAGCCAGTTACACGCTGATACTGATTGATGGTGTTCGTCAGGGCGGAAGCAGTGACGTGACTCCCAACGGTTTTTCTGCCATGAATACCGGGTTCATGCCCCCTCTGGCCGCCATTGAGCGTATTGAGGTTATCAGGGGGCCGATGTCCACACTGTATGGCTCTGATGCGATGGGCGGTGTGGTGAATATCATTACCAGAAAGAATGCAGACAAATGGCTCTCTTCCGTCAATGCAGGGCTGAATCTGCAGGAAAGCAACAAATGGGGTAACAGCAGCCAGTTTAATTTCTGGAGCAGTGGTCCCCTTGTGGATGATTCTGTCAGCCTGCAGGTACGCGGTAGCACACAACAGCGTCAGGGTTCATCGGTCACATCACTGAGCGATACAGCAGCCACGCGTATTCCTTATCCCACGGAGTCACAGAATTATAATCTTGGTGCACGTCTTGACTGGAAGGCGTCGGAGCAGGATGTGCTCTGGTTTGATATGGATACCACCCGGCAGCGTTATGATAACCGGGATGGGCAACTGGGGAGTCTGACGGGGGGATATGACCGGACCCTGCGCTATGAGCGAAACAAAATTTCAGCTGGCTATGATCATACTTTCACCTTCGGAACATGGAAATCGTATCTGAACTGGAACGAGACAGAAAATAAAGGTCGTGAGCTTGTACGCAGTGTACTGAAGCGCGACAAATGGGGGCTTGCCGGTCAGCCGCGGGAGCTTAAGGAATCGAACCTTATCCTGAATTCATTACTGCTTACCCCTCTGGGAGAATCTCATCTGGTTACGGTGGGGGGCGAGTTTCAGAGCTCGTCCATGAAAGACGGAGTTGTCCTTGCCAGCACAGGTGAAACTTTCCGGCAGAAAAGCTGGTCGGTATTTGCTGAGGATGAGTGGCATCTCACGGATGCACTTGCGCTGACTGCGGGCAGCCGCTATGAACATCATGAGCAATTCGGGGGACACTTCAGTCCGCGTGCATATCTGGTCTGGGATGTGGCAGATGCCTGGACGCTGAAAGGCGGTGTGACCACGGGATATAAGGCACCCAGAATGGGGCAGCTACATAAAGGGATTAGTGGTGTGTCCGGGCAGGGAAAAACAAATCTACTTGGTAACCCCGACCTGAAGCCGGAAGAGAGCGTCAGTTATGAGGCTGGGGTGTATTACGATAACCCCGCCGGTCTGAATGCCAATGTCACAGGTTTTATGACTGACTTCTCCAACAAGATTGTCTCTTATTCCATAAATGATAACACCAATAGCTATGTAAACAGCGGAAAGGCCCGGTTGCACGGTGTGGAATTTGCCGGCACATTGCCGCTGTGGTCAGAGGATGTCACGCTGTCACTGAATTACACCTGGACCCGAAGTGAACAACGTGATGGTGATAACAAAGGTGCGCCGCTGAGTTATACCCCTGAACACATGGTGAATGCGAAACTGAACTGGCAGATCACCGAAGAGGTGGCATCATGGCTGGGTGCCCGTTATCGCGGGAAAACACCACGTTTCACCCAGAATTATTCGTCACTGAGCGCTGTACAGAAGAAAGTGTATGATGAGAAAGGAGAATACCTGAAAGCCTGGACGGTGGTGGATGCAGGTCTGTCGTGGAAGATGACGGATGCCCTGACGCTGAATGCTGCGGTGAATAACCTGCTCAACAAGGATTACAGTGACGTGAGCCTGTACAGTGCCGGTAAGAGTACGCTGTATGCCGGTGATTACTTCCAGACGGGATCATCAACAACAGGATATGTGATACCTGAGCGAAATTACTGGATGTCGCTGAACTATCAGTTCTGATAATAACAAAACGCTATCACTGACGGTAGAATACGTTGCCACTGCAACTCCTGGCGGAACAGTGGCAACGTATTAGGTTAAGTGCATTTCCGATCCGCTAATGAGATTTCGTTACCAACAACTAATATCGTCACAGGAAATGCACGGATTATTTTTAACTTATCATTTACATACTTGTCCAGAGTGTAAGCGCACCGTGAAGGACGTGGGGTAAAAATTAGTTTACAGAGAGAGTGACGTTCCAGGGCAACAACTCTTTCATGCGGTTGGCAGGCCAGGTGTTGATTACACTGATCACGTGGCGTAGCCACGTTTCCGGCTCGATTCCGTTAAGTTTTGCAGCTACCGATCAGGCTGTACATCACTGCCGCACTATCGCTCGTCATCTCAAAGTCCGGTCTCGTCAGCAGGAAGGTATCATTCTCTCCCGCCATTTTTCCAGGGGCCCGGTCAGATAAGTCCCTTTGTCTATCGCTGACTCCTGACTCATAACCCGGTTAGCAGAATGCAGGGTCACCACCTCGCCACGACCAAATCCAAATAAGTCAATTGCACCTTCTCAATCGCCATTTTGTCAGTAAGCGTACAGCCTGAACTGATGGTATCTTCACCATCAATGACAACGGTGATCGCAATTTTACTGACGTTCGCCGGAACACGATCCAGTGCTATCTCAATGCTGGCCTGCTGCGAACCGGTAACGAGCCTGACTGCCCCCTCAGGAGAAGACAAATTATTATAAAAGATAAAGTCAGAATCGCCACTGACCTTTCCCTGAGCATTAAGCATGAACAGGCAGGTATCGGGTTCGCCTTTAAAGCCGGATTTGGCAGGGTACTGAAGATTCAGCCTGATCGTAGATTGCTGAAGGGGTATGTTTTGTCCGGATTGTAAATTCATATTAACTCTCCTGATTTTTGATTATTATTAATGCGCAGCGTTTATATATGTTCCCTAGGCTTAGTTCTGGACGCTGGATATTCGGTGAGGCGTAAATATGGTATGACACCATTTTTCATAACGCTGAAGTTTCTATACCTGTTGAATTTGAATTTTCATTGACCGGGTATCTTATTTTCCAGGGCCCGTTCCTTCATAAGTCGCAAAAGTAACATATATCCGAAGGGCATGCTGTTGATATCAGACACGGAATACTGGCTTTAACCAGCAACCACAGATAAACCCGGGGCCTGCATAAAAGGTTCATGCCAGAATTAACATAGCTCTGCTTTCTGCCCCCCCCCTTTCCCATATTCACCCGTTGATAGCGGATCGATACCCAAAAAAAACCCCGGCATTGCCGGGGTCAGACTCAGCGTCTTTTAGACATTGACGCCGTGCTGGGAAGCAAGCGCTGACAGACCACCGGCAAAACCCTGGCCAACAGCTTTAAACTTCCACTCAGTACCATGGCGATACAGTTCACCGAAGACCATTGCGGTTTCGGTTGAGGCGTCTTCAGACAGATCGAAACGGGCAATTTCCGTCCCGTTGTCGTTGTTGTAAACGCGCATGAAGCTGTTGCTCACCATGCCGAAGTTTTGTTTACGCGCTTCTGCATCATAGATGGTAACGGCAAATACCAGTTTTTTGATGTCTGCTGAGACTTTGGTCAGATCGATTTTGACCTGCTCATCGTCGCCGTCGCCTTCACCGGTACGGTTGTCGCCCTGGTGCTCTACTGCGCCATCAGGGCTGGTTTTATTATTGAAGAAAATGAAATGGGCATCTGACAGTACTTTACCGTCTTCACCTACTGCGAATACGGAAGCGTCCAGATCAAAACCCTGACCATCGGTTACACGGGCATCCCAGCCCAGGCCAACCATAGCGACATTCATGGTTGGTGCTTCTTTGGTCAGAGATACGTTGCCGCCTTTTACGAGAGAAACTGCCATTTTTAGCTCCTGCAAACAGTTGAATGAGGCTGAATTAACAGCCCCAGATATGAAAAGTTACTTTTCGATCAGGACGCGTTAATGCCGTACTGAGCACATACAGATGCCAGACCACCAGCATAACCCTGGCCTACTGCGCGGAATTTCCACTCACCATTGTGGCGATACAGCTCGCCGAACAGCATGGCAGTCTCAGTGGACGCATCTTCGGTCAGATCGTAGCGAGCGACTTCAGTCTGGTTATCGTCATTAACCAGACGAATAAACGCACCGGATACCTGACCAAAGCTCTGGCGACGAGCCTGAGCATCGTGGATGGTCACAACGAAGATGATCTTGTCAACTTCAGACGGGACGGCGTCCAGTTTAATTTTCAGCGATTCATCATCACCATCGCCCTCACCGGTGCGGTTATCGCCGGTGTGCGTTACGGAACCGTCGGATGACGTCAGGTTGTTATAGAAGATGAAATCTGAATCGCCGCGCACTTTGCCGTTTGAGGCCAGCAGGAATGCTGAAGCATCCAGGTCAAAGTCCTGACCGTCTGTTGAACGCGCATCCCAGCCAAGGCCCACCAGGACATTTTTCATTGACGGAGCTGCTTTACTCAGGGAGACGTTCCCGCCTTTGGAAAGAGAAACACTCATAAAATAACCTCTTCGATTAGTAATTGTTCAGGTTAACACTTAAGGGGATTAACTCCCCTTTTCCTCAGATTCAGGTTTGCCCGGGAACATGACGCTTGCGAGAATGCCCAGCGCCAGTACACCCAGTACAACATACAGGCTGGTTGTTGCCGCGATGCTGTAACCATGATGCCAGATGTGATCGGTCGCATTCAGGCCGAGTTTTGCCGCGATGAAGAACAGCAGCACGATAACGGCCTTCTCCAGATGAACCAGGTACTGTTTCAGTGCCTCAAGGACAAAATACAGAGTACGCAGACCCAGGATAGCAAACATCATGGCACTATAGACGATAAGCGGTTCACGACTGACGGCAATGATTGCCGGTACCGAGTCAAACGCGAACATTACGTCCGAGAGTTCAACCACAGCCACACACAGGAACAGCGGGGTCGCATACAGCGCCGCTTTTTTACCACGGCCAATGGTGACATCGCTGTTTTCTGGTTTCGCCAGTTCAGCATCCACTTCCTTCTGGTTAAGTAGGAAGGCATGCCCTCTGAGCTTCGGCCAGATAGGGAAGAAGCGTTTAACCATACGGTAAGCCAGATGCTGGGAGTAATCCTCAATTTCATCATCGTCATCACCGCTTTTAAGCATCATGACCGCCGTCCAGGCAACGATAATAGCGAAGACAACTTCAACGTACGGCCCCAGACTCAGCAGGCTCGTACCGATGGCGACAAAGATGCCCCTGAAGACGATGGCACCAATGATCCCCCAGTAGAGAACACGGTGGCGATAACGATCCGGAACGGCGAACCAGGAGAAGATTGCCATCATGACGAACAGGTTATCGACCGACAGCACTTTCTCCAGCGCATAACCCGTGACAAACAGACTGGCAACCTCAGCACCGTGGTGGATATAGAGGAAACCGGCAAATGCCATCGCAACCACAACCCAGAATACGGACCAGAGCGCAGCACTCTTCAGCGAGATTGGCTTGTCATCACGGTGCATAAACAGGTCAATAAAGATGGCACCGACTGAAAGCGCAATAAAAACAATGACCGTTTCAGTCGGGAAGCCGATGTGTGTGGAAACCATATTTTACCCTTAGGGATGTGGATCAGAGGCCAAATTCAGCCGGGTCGAAGCCCAACGCGATAGCGATCTCGCGGGAGGCCAGTTTCTCGTCCTGATCGAAGTTACCGTCACTTTTCGCAACGGCAATACCAACACGTAAGGCCAGCTGAGCGGCCTCAGGCTGATCTTTCAGCGCCAGGATGTATTTCATGGTTTCGCCCTTGCCAATTTCAACATCGAAATCGAAGCTTGAAACCAGTTTATTGAAGAACTCAATCACCTCATTGGTATCGAAGACCTTCAGCTCTTCTGAAGAGCGCAGAAAGCCCATCATTTTCTGCTTTTCTTCCGAACTTACGCCGTCACTCGATACGGCAATACGGGCACATACAGCAACGGTGCCCTGCATGAATTTTTTGTTTTTGAAACGGCCAACCTGGCGGGTCAGTTCGTCACGGCCTGAGTTAATGGCACCTTTAACTTTGTCGAAAAAGCTCATACCTGTTTCCTTTGTTGCTGTGTTATTTAGAACCGGCGCTCCAGCGAAATCCCCAGCCAAATGCCCGGTCCATTTCGTCCTGGCCTTTGAAGTACTGGTTAATTCGCTCGACTTTAATTGCGCCGTTTTCGTTTACGAGTCTGGCAATGGCGCACAATGTGCGACGGTTCTCACCTTCGGTCAGGCGGGTCTCAATGGGCGGTTGATCCGGCACATGAATGGTGACTACACCATCAGTCTTGTCCCAGCTGGGAACACCTTCATAAATAAAGGCGTAAATCAGCACTTCGCGGATATGCTTCCATTCACGTCCATTGATATGCAGCCACTCGCCGTCTGATACATCACCCGTCCGGTCATCGCCCTTGAGCTGAACATACGGTTCATCGCGATAATCACCGAATGCATTACCGAGCGCCTGAATGACCGATTTATACCCGTCCTGAAGCTCAACAAAGGCCCCCAGATCCAGGTCGATTCCTTTGGAGCCGAACATACCTGCAAAGCCTGATTTGCTACTGCCCCGGTGCCAGTTCAGGTTGATCCGGATTTCACCGAAGTTATCCCGTTTGGTCAGGCTGATTGCAGGCTTCTCTTTTGTCAGCGATACCTTGCTCAGGCTGATTTTTGTCTCAACTGGCGGAGGGGTTACAACCGGAGGAGTTGGGGCTGCGGGAGCCGGTTCGTCGGCAATATTTACGCCGAAATGCTCTGCCAGCGGTTTAAGTCCACCGTTGAACCCCTGCGCAACGAAGCGGAATTTCCAGTCATTATTACGACGGTAAAATTCCCCCAGAATTAAGGCTGCTTCCTGACGGCCGCTCAGTTCGACACTGCCGCTAACCAGGCCGGTAGCCCCTTGCTCCACGTCGATGGAAAGATTACGAAGACCGGACACCGTCTGCCCACCGTCACAGGTCACGGTGAACGCAATTTTCTGGACATCAGGTTTCAGCCGGTTGAGCGCGACAGTAAAGGTTGAGTACTGGCCTTCACTGACCAGGCTGACGGTACCATCATCGTTACGTGGCTGACCATAAAACACCATGTCCGCATCACCCTGCACCTTCCCGTCGGCATACAGGCGAAACGCCGAAGCATCCACCTGGCCGCCCGAGGTGATCCGGACCCGCAACTCCTGGGCTGGAACGGGGGCATTGCCCCCCGGCGTCAGGTTCATTAGCGAATAACCGCTGAAACGATATCGGAGTGCATATCGTCAATTGTGCGGCCGCGACAGGCATGGCCAAGGGCGGTAAAGTCCCAGTTGCCGTTATTACGGCGCAGCGAAGAAATAACGATCCCGGTATGTGAGCCCTGCTCAGTCAGCTTGTAGCGAGCCAGCTCTTTGCCGGTTTGATCGACAACGCGGCAGAAAGCGTTTTCGACGTCATTGAACGACTGACCACGGAAGCTGTTTACCGTAAACGCCAGGTATTCAACGTTTGCAGGCAGGCGGGAGAGGTTGACCTTAATCACTTCATCGTCACCGTCACCCTCACCGGTCAGGTTATCGCCACTGTGCACAACAGCGCCGCAGGTGGATTTCAGTTTGCGGAACCAGATGGTGTCAATTGTTTTACCTGTGCTGTCCATTAATACACAGCCAGCATCGAGATCGATTGAGTCGTTGCCTCCAAACAATCCTCCAAGAAGACCTTTTTTCTTAACCGGATCCCAACCGAGACCGAAATGAAGCTGGCTTAATGCAGATGATTCTTTGCTGAGTGATACCGTCTGGTTCTTAACTAATGAAACCATGTTTTATTCCTTAAAATGGTAATGACCGAGACAATCAAAGGTATATTTAGTAACTGACGAAGAAAATCATATCATGATGAAGTTCTCTGACAAGGGAAATTTTTGTGGTTTTCTGTAAAAACACAAAAAGAAATCCTTTTCAGGGTGTTAGTTTTTCTATTTTTAATTTAAATATCAATGTGTTATAAGGAATCCAAAAAACACTGACGCACTCCATAACCACAGGAGTTATTAATCATATTATGATTGACATGTAGCTTAGTCACTCATAGACTCACTTCTCAATCATAAATTTGCATGGCGTTCCGGATAATTAAAAAAAATGAACAAGAAAATTTGGTTTATGGAAGGTTTATCCTCCCAGCGAGATATTATTCAGGGGGTAAAATCATTTGCACAAAAAAATAATTTTGCCATTACCGTTTTTGCCTCCCACCGTAACGAAAGAAATGAAATCCTTTCCGTTGCCGATTATTCTTTGACTGAACCTGAAGATCCTCAAAAACGTCTTCAGTTTATCCAGGAAACCATTCAGACCTACGGCATCCACCATATTCATACTGGCCGTAACAGCCAGTGGTTTGAAGAACACCGTTCAGCCATTGAACCGACCGGTGCCACCCTTACTACCGGTGCAACGGGCGTCGACTGGTTAACTCTGGCTGACGAAAAAGTTACTTTTGCTCAGTTTATGGAGCAAAAGGGTCTCCCGGTCGTACCATCCTGGCGGGTGAATACGCTGGCAGAATTAAAGACACACCTCGCGGCCCCGCCGTTCACTGACAGCCCGGTATGCGTGAAGCCGGTGACGGGTATCTATGGCATGGGATTCTGGCGCTTTGATGACAGTGCTTCGCCTATGGCCGTCTTTAATCATCCCGAACATCGTCTGGTCAGTCCGCAACAGTATATTGCAGCAGCATCAGCTGCTGAGTCGTTTAAACCCCTTGTTTTGATGCCGTACCTGCCAGGCCCGGAATTTTCCGTCGATATCCTCGCGGATAAGGGCGAAATACTCGCAGCCGTGGGACGCCGTAAGGAAGGGGCTATCCAGTATCTGGTAAACGAAGGAAGCGCCTGGGAACTGGCGTGTGACTGCGCCCGTGTTATGAAGGCCGACGGGCTGGTGAATGTTCAGACGCGAAACGATGTGAATGGCAACCCGGTGCTGCTTGAAACCAACATGCGTCCGTCAGGGGGGGTGGGTTATACCCTTCACAGCGGTGTGAACCTTCCTGGGTTATTTGCTGCCTTTAAGCTCGGTCTGATGTCTGAAGATATGGTACGCCAGAGCGCTAAAAACACCTTTTCTCCGGTTGCGGTGAGATCCATTACGGATGTAATTGCATACCCGGAATCACTCTCTAACCTTCTGAATTAAGGCGTATTTATGTCTGATATCCTCGAAGATATGATTTATCGCCGTACCCTCTCATGCGGTACGATTCAGGTAACCCGTGACCAGGGTGAAGTTTCGCTCGATGACCTGTTTGACATCGCTGAAAGACGTAACCCGAAACGCGCCTTTCTGTTTGTCAGCAAAGTACTCGGCAGGCACATTCCCGTGCCACCCTCAGTCATGCGGCAGGCCTACAGACAGCTTGCCAGCCAGTTCCCCTCGACACTGACAGGACCCGTACTGTTTATCGGTATGGCTGAAACCGCCGTTGGGCTTGGGGCCGGTGTATTTGATGAAGTGCGCCACCAGCATCGTGAATCTGTCTATCTGACCTCTACCCGTCACCCGGTTGATGGCACGTTGCTTTGCGAGTTCAAGGAAGAACACAGCCACGCCACCGATCATCTGATCTATCTGCCAGATGATGAAGAGAAAAGACGTCGTGTTACCAACGCACGAACGCTGGTTTTGATTGATGACGAGGCAACCACCGGTAATACCTTTATTAACCTGCTTTCTGCCCTGCGTAATACCGGCAAGCTTCAACATATTGAACAGGTTATCGCCGTAACGCTGACCGACTGGAGTGGCAATGCCCTGTCGGAGCGCACCCCCTTGCCCGTCACTTCGGTTTCGCTTGTAAGCGGTCAGTGGGGATGGACCCCATTACCTGATGCACCTGTCCCGGACATGCCGAAAGTCAACGTAACTTCACGAGGAGAATGGGACATCCAGGGGAAACAGTCATGGGGCCGACTGGGGATGCTCGCACCTGCGGCCGATCTCGGCCATGAGGTCTCCGTCCACAAGGGGGAACGTATTCTGGTTCTCGGGACCGGGGAATTCGTCTGGGAGCCGTTCCTGCTTGCTGAACGGCTCGAAGCTGCCGGAGCACAGGCATTTTATGGATCGACCACCCGCTCCCCTGTCGCCGTTGGTTATGCCATTGAGTCCGCCATTTCCTTTACGGATAACTACGGGCTGGGCATCCCCAATTTTGTCTATAACGTCGCCCACCAGCAGTTTGACCGCATTCTTGTGTGTACTGAGACACCCGCAGAAAGTATTGACACGCAGCTTCTTAAAGCGCTGGCTGAGGTTGCGCCCGTCGTGGAGATTGTTACCTATGAATAAACCCGTTGTTCTGAGCGACCTTGACGACACGCTCTTTCAGACCCGTCGTAAAATGGTGGACGAGCTGGCCCTGGAGCCATTCCGTACCGGTGCCGTTGATCGCACCCTGAATCCACGAAGCTTTATGACGGAAGAACAGTCCATGTTGGTGGACTGGCTCCTGGAGCAGGCTGAACTCATACCCGTTACCGCACGGGGAACTGAAGAAATCAGCCGCGTACGGATCCCTTTCCACTCCTGGGCAATCACAACGCACGGGGCCGTCATTCTCACGCCTGAAGGCAAACCCGACGAGGAGTGGAAGGCCCATATGCTCGGCCAGCTGGCTCCCTACCAGGAAAAGCTGACATCGATGCAGCGTCTGATCACTGAAATGATGGACGCAAAAGGAATCAATGCCTGGGCAAGGCTGAACTTCGAATACGGTGAAACGGCGGTTTATATGGTGATGAAACACCGCGACAGCACCCGCCTTGACGAGCTCAATGCCATTGCAGATGAGATAGAAACGGTGTTTCCGACCGAGGGCTTCTACATCCACCGCAACAGTAATAACGTGGCCTGGCTTCCCACCCCGGTTGAGAAAGGGCTGGCAGTCAGCTGGCTGCTTGAAAAACTTCGGGCTGAACGAGGAGTTTTCCCCGTAATTGGTTTGGGCGACAGCCTGAGCGATCATCGTTTTATGAAACTGTGCAGCTGGTTTGGCATCCCGCGTCAGAGTCAGTTTGCAGATGCCATTTCACAGCGAATTTTTGGAGAAAATTAAAATGCAGCCACATGAAACATTTACCGGCTCATACCAGCCCGGTGACGTGGAATTTCTGCTAAAGCCGGTTGTCATTGAGATGACGCCGGTTGAGAAAAAAGAAGAACTGATTCAGTCCGGGAAGAAACATTATTCGGACATGCTCAGCCAGGAGCCAGCGCCTACACAATGGCATCTTGATTTGTTTCACCGGGCGCTGGATCGGGGCGCAGAGAGGCTTGCAAAAGAAGTCACACAGCTCGCTATTGCTCTGGCCGAACGCTTCGGTGATGAGCCCATTGTACTGGCCAGTCTTGTCAGGGCTGGCGTTCCGCTCGGCGTTATGCTGCACCAGGCCCTGCGTGACATGGGGAAAACCTCATGGCATTACGGTATCAGCATTATCCGGGATCGTGGAATTGACGGTGCAGCCCTCGACGTCATTGAAGAGCGGCATGGTACCAGCGGTATTGTCTTTGTTGACGGATGGACAGGTAAAGGCGCAATTACCGGAGAGCTTGTACGCGCACTGAAAGATCGCCCGGGCTATCCTGAGCAGCCGCGACTGGTTGTCCTGGCCGATCCCTGTGGCTGCTCCTGGCTTGCAGCCAGTGATGATGACTGGCTCATTCCTTTTGGCATCATGGGGGCGCCGGTATCAGGCCTGATCTCCCGGTCAGTATGGTCCTCTGAAGGATTACACGGGTGCATGGTTTGCGAGCATCTCAGTGAATTCGAATGCAGCCGGATGCTTGCCGATACCGTCGCTCATTTCCGTAAGAAGTTAACACCGTCATCCCTCGCTCCCCTGAGCTGGAATACGGAATCAGCCCGGGTCTTATGGCAGACAAGTCGCGACGTTATCGCGTTCCTGGCCGATGAATTTAAAGTGGACAGCGTCAATCGTATTAAACCCGGTATTGCTGAAGCAACCCGGGCTGTATTACGTCGGGTACCGGACCATGTATTTGTGCGTTCTATTGACGACCCGGACGTTGCCTTGCTTGTAGGGCTTGCTCGTGAAAAGGGAATAGTTGTTACAGAAATGGGGGGAACCCTCGGCCAGTATCGGGCTGTAACCATTATCAAGAAGGTACTCTGATGAAAAATCGTCTTTCTCCCTGGAATCTGGGAGCCACGCTATACATGCCTGCAACACGGGAAGATATTGCTGATGCCGTCCTGCACGGGAAAATCCCGGGCTTGCGCTCTCTGGTGATTTGCCTGGAGGATGCTGTCAGTGAAGCAGACATCCCCGTCGCCCTCAAAAATCTGGAGCACCTGCTGCACGAGCTCAGTAACAGCATGAGTAGCCTGGGTAAAAATGACTGGCCTCTGGTGTTCATTCGCCCCCGGCATGCCGAAATGGGCAGATGGTTAAAAGCGCATTATGATCTTTCCGCTGTCGACGGGTTTGTGCTGCCTAAATTTACCCTCAGTTCGTTAGCTGAATGGTGGGATATCATGGTCGGGACTCACCTGTGCATGATGCCAACGCTGGAAACAGAAGATGTCTTTGACGTGGTTCAGATGCGCGAGCTGGCTACCCGTCTGGAGGAACATCCCTGCCACGACCGCATTATTGCGCTTCGAATCGGCGGCAACGATCTTATGAACGTTGTGTCGCTTCGCCGTCCCCGGGACCTGACGCTGTATGACAGCCCGATGGGCTACGTCATCAAAATGCTCGTTTCGGTCTTCGGCCCGCGTGATTTTGCCCTGACCGCGCCTGTATGTGAGCATATTGACGATCATGCCGTTATGGCCAGAGAGCTGGCTCTTGATATGGCACACGGGCTTGTTGGGAAAACGGCCATTCACCCGGGTCAGATAGAGGTCATTCAAAACGCGCTGATGGTCACTCAGGGTGAGCATTCTGACGCTCTGCGGATCCTGAACTCTACCCAGGCCGTGTTTAAGTCGCAGGGAGCAATGTGTGAACCCGCCACACATCGCCGCTGGGCGGCTGGCATTCTGGACAGGGCTCGTTTTTATGGGTTACAGAACGAGCAAAGCGCTGATGGAATCAGATTACTTACCGTGACCCAGCATCATTAAGGAAATCATAATGGGGTTCAGGTTCAGAAAGTCGATCAACATTATTCCTGGCGTTCGCCTCAACCTGAGTAACGGTGCACCGAGCCTGAGTGTCGGGCCGAGAGGTGCTTCCGTTTCTTTTGGTAGCCGGGGGACCTATGCCAATCTGGGCTTGCCCGGTACCGGGCTGAGTTACCGTACCCGGCTTGACCGGGCCGCGCGTTCCAGAGGTGAAAACCGGACGGCAACCGACCCGGGGCTCAGACAGGCGCTTGAGCAGAAAGCCGCTGAACTCATGTCAGCGGTAACCGCAATCCGTAATATTCACGAGCTGACGCCGGATCCAAAAACAGGCATCAGCTGGGCAGAGCTGGAAGCAGTATACCTGCATAACAGAACGTCGCCTTTTCAGGTTCCGGCACCGGTGCGTCCAGAAAAGCCAGACTACCTTGTATTGCCGGAAAAGCCTGCCGAGAGCGAAGGCATTAGTTTTTTGGGTAAATGGTTTGAATCGGAATCAGCTAAAGCTGAGCGCCACGCCGAAAATCTTCGCCGGTGGCAGCAGGAGCTGATTGATGTGGAGCGTGAGAATACCCTTCGACAGCACCGGTACCAGCAACAACGGACGGCCTGGGCCGAACAGTATGCAAACTGGAAGTTTGAAGCTGAAGAACATGAAAAACGGCTCGCCACGGCTCAGGCAGATGCCCGGCAGCAGTTCCGGACAGACGCCGCGTTTTTCGAATCATACCTGGCGGGTGTGCTGGCAGAAACTGAATGGCCGCGTGAAACGCTTGTTGCATTTGAAGTAAAGCCGGAGCTATCAGCAGTCCTGCTGGACGTTGATTTAGCTGAGATTGAAGATTTCCCTGATAAGATTTACGGCGTTAATGCCCGGGGAACGGAGCTGACGGAAAAAGCCATGACGCAAAAAGCCGTACGCGAAAACTATGCCCACCACGTCCATGGCTGCTTGTTCCGCCTGGTCGGTATCGTTTTACATACGCTACCTTTCGACAACGTGATTGTGTCAGGCTTTACGCAACGGGTCAGTAAGCGGACCGGCTATCTGGAGGATGAGTATATCCTGTCCTGCAAATGCACTCGCAGCCAGATGTCGTCAGTAAATTTTGCAGGCATAAAACACATTGATCCGGTTGAAGCGTTAGGCGATCAACCGGTTATTCGAAAGATGAGCAGTACCTTCATTTTTCAGCCTATTGAACCACTAACCCTTTAAGCAGGCTAAATCTTACGATGCAATTAAATACCAGACAGGCCCGGATTTTTAAGCTTGCCAACTTACTGGGCACCGGCAAGCCCGTTTCCGCTGCCGACATTATAACCAGTCTGGAATGCTCTGAGCCGACATTAACCCGGGCCCTCAAAGAGCTACGCGAGTCATATTCTGCGGAGATCAAATACAGCAAGGCAGGTCATTCCTATCATCTCGTTAATCCGGGCCAGTTGGATAAAAAGACCCTCCGCCGGATGAATGAAGCGCTCGCACAGAATGCTGAACTGAAAACCGGTGAGTCCACAGGGAAGGTCGTACTCGATAAGGATAAAAAAACAGCCGTGTCATTATCGCTACGCATGCGGATTCTAAGAAAAATTGACCGTCTGGCTGCGCTGAGTGACTCGACCCGAAGTGAAGCGGTAGAGAAGCTGGCTCTGCACTCCGTTGATGAACTGATAAAAGAATACAGCGCTAAAAAGTCCTGACGCTAAATCTCAGACCGGGGTGAAAACTCCGGTTTTGTCATATTTCACCTCTGTATTGGCGTGATGCAAAATGGCATCTGAATCGATCATGGTTTGGCATCCATTTCCGATCACTGTTTGGCATCACAATCGATCACGATTTGGCATGCTTCCGCTCATTGATTGGCATCCTGGTGTCGTTACGGGGAAGTCATCTTCACAGGGATCTTCAGTCAGTTAGCATTACCGACATCCATTCACCAACTTACCGGAGATAATCAATGTCAAAACCCCGATGGACGCTTGATCAGAAAAAACATCACGTTGCCGCATGGCGCGCCAGCGGCCTTACCCGTGAACAGTACTGTGAACTTTACGACATTCCGTTTAAATCCCTGCGCCAGTGGCCGCAGGATGTCGCAAAAGCCGAAAAACGAGCCAGAGCACCAGAAATTATTCCTGTTTCAGTATCTGGCTCTTCCGGAATGACTGATGGCAGACCATTGTCGGATGAGCCTGTCACTCTCTTCCTGCCCGGTGGTATCCGGATGTGCTGCCAGCCTTCTCAGTTAACCGATGTTTTCCGGGCTCTTCGCCATGCTGACGCCTGATAACGTATTCCTGGTCGTAAAACCCGTCGATATGCGCCGGGGTATCGACACACTGACACAGTACGTCCAGAACGAACTTAACGCTGCATGGCATGACGGTGCTGCTTTTGTCTTCACCAATAAAGTCCGCTCCCGCATAAAAGTTCTCCGGTGGGACAAACATGGCGTATGGCTGTGTACCCGACGACTGCACCGGGGAAGCTTCCGCTGGCCCCGGAAAGGTGATGCCACATGGCATCTCACACAGGATGAGTTTCACTGGCTGGTCTTTGGGGTTGACTGGCAACAGGTGAAAGGGCATGACCTGGCAAAATGGGTATACCAGTAAGAACCCGAAGATGCTCAGAGCAACGCAATAACTCAATGAAATATAATGAATATCCATGCGTGATGTCATATAATCCACCGCATGGATATCTCGCTTCTCAGTACCACCAGTGACCCTGAACAGCTTCGCGCTCTGGCAATTGCCATGGTGCAAAAAGTCATGGCTGAGAATGCAGAACTTCAGAACCGTATCCGCATCCTGGAAGAGCAGATGAAGCTCGCACGCCAGCAGCGTTTCGGTAAAAAATGCGAATCGCTGGCCGGGATGCAGCGTTCCCTGTTCGAAGAGGATGTTGACGCGGATATCGCAGAAATCTCGGCGCATCTGGACAAACTGCTTCCTCAGACCGGGGACGAAGAAAAAACAACAACACGTCCTGTTCGTAAGCCCTTGCCTTCACCTCTTCCCCGTGCTGAAAAGGTTATCCCGCCAGCTGAGGAACGTTGTCCTGACTGTGATGCCCCCCTGCACTTCATTCGCGATGAAGTCAGCGAGAAGCTGGAATATATTCCGGCACAGGTCGTGGTCAACCGCTATATCCGCCCGCAGTACAGCTGTCCCTGCTGTGAGAAAGTGTTCAGCGGAAAAATGCCGGCACATATCCTTCCGAAAAGTGCTGTTGAGCCATCGGTCATCGCACAGGTTGTCATCAGCAAATATACCGACCATCTGCCCCTGTATCGCCAGCAGCACATTTTCTCCCGAATGGGGGTGGAGCTCCCCGTCAGTACAATGGCGGATATGGTCGGTGTTGCTGGCGCTGCACTGGCCCCGCTGGCAAAATTGTTACGCCACGAGCTTCTGACACGGGATGTTATTCATGCAGATGAAACGTCCCTGAGGCTCCTTGATACCCGGAAAGGCGGTAAATCCTGCTCCGGCTGGCTGTGGGCTTACGTCAGCGGAGAAAGAGTAAGCGTCAACGGAGCACCGTATTGACGCTTATTTATTGGTGAGTACTACGTTCCATGGCAGGAGTTCATCAACTCGGTTGGAAGGCCATTCTGGCAGTACGCTCAGGATATGGCGCAGATACGCTTCCGGATCGATACCGTTCAGACGGCAGGTGCCGATCAGCCCGTACAACAGTGCTCCACGCTCGCCGCCGTGATCGCTGCCAAAGAACATAAAGTTTTTCTTTCCGAGACAGACTGCACGAAGCGCTCTTTCCGCAGCATTATTATCCGCCTCCGCCAGACCGTCATCACTGTAATAACAGAGGGCATCCCACTGATTCAGTACATAGCTGCACGCTTCGCCCAGTCTGGATTTTTTCGACAGCGTACCATTCTTCTCCACCATCCATTCATGCAGTGACGTCAGTAACACTTTGCTTCGCTGCTGCCTGACGGCAAGACGCTCTGACTCCGGTAATCCCCGTATTTCATCCTCGATGGCGTACAGTTCACTGATTCGCTTCAGGGCTTCTTCTGCCGTCGCACTTTTGCTGCTGATGTATACATCGTGGATTTTTCGCCGGGCATGGGCCCAGCACGCAACTTCTGTCAGTGCACCACCTTCACGTTCTGCACTGAACAGCCGATCGTAACCGCTGAACGCATCCGCCTGCAGGATACCCCGGAAGGGACGAAGGTGTTGTACCGGATGTTTTCCCTGCCTGTCTGGTGAGTAGGCGAACCAGACCGCCGGTGGCTCTGATGAGCCCGCATTCCGGTCATCCCGGACATACGTCCAGATGCGTCCTGTTTTTGCCTTTTTTCTGCCCGGTGCCAGCACTTTTACTGGTGTGTCGTCAGTGTGAACCTTGCGGGTGTTCATCACGTAACGGTACAGGGTATCATTCAGCAGAGTCATTAACTGACAACATGCGTCAACCCAGTTGGAGAGTAATGCCCGGCTCAGTTCGATGCCCTGGCGGGCAAAGATTTCACTCTGACGATACAGTGGCAGGTGTTCGCAGTATTTTCCCGTTAACACGCGGGCAAGTAATCCGGAGCCCGCGATGCCGCGCTCTATCGGGCGGGACGGCGCTGGCGCTTCAACTATACAGTCACATTTTGTACAGGCTTTTTTTACCCGAACAGTGCGGATCACTTTCAGGGCGCTACTCACCAGTTCCAGCTGCTCAGCACTGACTTCCCCCAGATAATCCAGCTCACTGCCACACTCCGGGCAACAACTTTCTTCAGGCTCCAGACGGTGTATTTCACGGGGAAGATGTGCCGGTAACGGACGACGATGACGTGACTGTCGCAACTGGCGGGGAACCTGCGGGTCATCCTCACGCCCACTGTAACGATCGCTTTCCTGTTCGCGTTGTTTCAGTTGGGCCTCAGCCTGTTCAACCTCACGCTGCAGTTTTTCAGAACGGGTACCGAACAACATCCGGCGCAGTTTTTCTATCTGGGCCCTCAGATGTTCTATTTCCCGCTCCTCCTCTTCGATCTTTTCCTCGGCACGTGCCAGTGCAGAGCGCAGGAAGGCCTCCGTCTCTTCAACCAGACTCAGTTGCTGATCTTTCTGACGGAGGGCTTCAGCCTGCTCAGAGAGCAGCCTTTCCAGCTCAGTGATACGAATGAGGTATTTCCGACTCATGACCGTTTTTATAATCCGGCCATGACATTTTTACAACATTGTCAGTGCATTAAGGCGGGATGTTTTGGGCTGACGCCAGTCCAGTTTATCGAGGAGCATTGCCAGCTGCGAGCGGGTAATGGATACCTTACCGTCACGCACCGCAGGCCAGATAAACTGGCCTTCCTCCAGACGTTTGGTGAACAGGCACAGACCATCAGCATCAGCCCACAGAATTTTAATCATGTCACCCCGTCGGCCGCGAAAGATAAACAGGTGACCGGAGAAGGGGTTCTCATCCAGCACATGTTGTACCTGTTCTCCCAGACCGTTGAAGGATTTACGCATATCAGTAACGCCGGCAACCAGCCAGATTCGAGTGCCTGATGGGAGCGAGATCATCGTCCCCTCCCGGTCAGTTCACGGATCAACACCGTGAGCAGCTCTGGTGAAGGATTTTCCAGCGTCATGTTACCGTGGCGGAACTCAACTTTACAGGAACTGGCACTGACTGTGCTTTGTGAAGGAGTGGATAAAAGCGGAGTAAGAGCCGCCATAGGCTCTTTCTGCTCATCAGGCGTTATCTCAACAGGTAATAATTCAACGCCAGCGCCAGAAGAGGTTGTTACCGGAAGACGCCGCGATATACGCCTTTCGTTCTGCCAGAGCCTGAGCCATTTGAACAGGAGGTTATCATTGATATCGTGTTCCCGGGCAATACGGGCAACAGAGGCTCCTGGTTGTGAAGCCAGTTTAACCATTTGAAGTTTAAACTCATTTGAAAATGATCTGCGGGGTTCTGAGGATAATATTTTCTGTTCCATAACAGGTGTCCACTAGTTGAAAAGGTGGGCACCTACGTTACCAATACTGGCTTAATGGCTACATACGGCGGTCAGTTTACGCTTACGAGAAAGAAGCGGTCCGCCGGTCGTCTGTTTTGACTCGCAGACCGGACGGGCCCTCAGATATCCTGAGGCCTGGCTGCAGGGCTGGTGTGGCGGTACGCTGGTGAGTGACGGATACAGCGTGTACAAATCTCTGGCGGATAATGACCCCGGTATTACATCTGCCTGTTGCTGGAGCCACGCAAGGCGCGGTTTCGCAAATCTGTATAAGGCCAGCAGGGAGCCCCGTGCAGCCATGGCGCTGAGAAAAATCGCGGGTCTTTATCGCATTGAGAAGTTCATCCGTGAACGTCCTGTGGAAAAAATACGGCAATGGCGACAACGGTATTCCCGGCCGATAGTGAATGACCTGTTTGCCTGGCCTGAAGAGCAGGAGCCGTGCTGTCCGCCCGACGGACCACTAAACAAAGCGATTAATTATATCCTGAACCGGCGCGATGAACTGAGCTGCTTCCTGAGTGACGGAGCCGTGCCCCTGGACAACAATATCTGCGAGCGTGCTATCCGCCCGGTGGTCATGGGGCGGAAAGCATGGTTATTCGCCGGTTCACTGATGGCCGGGAACCGCGCGGCACAGATAATGAGCCTTCTGGAAACGGCAAAACGTAATGGTCTGGAGCCGCATGCCTGGCTGACAGACGTTCTGACGCGTCTACCGGAGTGGCCGGAAGACCGACTGGAAGAGTTGCTGCCCCTTGAGGGATTTACCTTCTCCGGGTGAGTGATACCTGCCATCAGGTGTTCGTGCAGCGGGCCATAACCCGCAGTCGGGAGTTGAACGCCTGACGACAGGAAATGAGCCAGAGCAGCGACCACGCGGGCTGACAGTGAGTCAGAACCTGAATCAGCCCGGAGCCATTCCCGGGGCTGTACTTCATCACCTGCCATCAGTACCCGTGTCAGTACTTCGCGACCTGACGCAATTACCCGACTCAGTTCTTCAGAACCCGCCTCCGATACCAGCCTGGCGGTCGCCCCTGTGCAACAAAATAAATCAACCATCGTCAGACGGTGATCAATCGTATGCGCTGCCAGTGGCTCGCCTGAAAAATGCGTCAATATGAGTTCGCCGGAACAATACCTCAGTTCTTCAGAACCCGCCTCCGATACCAGCCTGGCGGTCGCCCCGGCGCAACAGAATAAATCAACCATCGTCAGACTGCGATCATTCGTATGCATCGCTGATGATGCGCCCGAAAAACGCGTCAATATGAGTTCGCCGGAATATTACTGACGACACGGTTTGTAGTTACGTTCCTTCGGTGAGTGAGTACCTGTGCGTCAGGGTAACGCAATCAGTTCAGGTTTAGCGGGGTGTCAAGTCGGTTTGGCTAACCGACCGCAGAATTAACTGTACCTTTAAAGGTCGCCCCCGATATATCTGCCTGTCAGACATATCGCCGATTCGGTATCTCACTACATAAAACTCCTTAAAAAACAATGCGATTCTGTTGGTACGAAGCTTTCAGTAAGTCAGTCCGGAGAAGCGCCAGTACGATACAGAATGAGGTTGAAAAAAACGTTCACGTCTGGTCACTTCTTCAAATGTTAAAAAACATCTCGTAAAGAGCCAGTTTATGCGGGTTCGTTGAGTAGACGTGCGAGCGTCACTTTGTCAGCTTTAACGCTGACGAAAGTGACGCCCGCACAGCTTCAAACTCCACATGCACACGCAAGCGACCAAATTTCAAATGGTCTTATGCCGTGCGCACAGTCATAAGAAGCGCATGCGGAAAGTCAGAAAATATCTTAAGACGCAGATTTTAAAGGCGTTTTTATGCCAGTCTGCCGGGAATACACAGTAGTCCGGTTGTCCGGAAGCACCACGGTAATCCGAAGGAAAAATCAACGTACCTCAATCACCGTAGTGATATCCGTTCCCAGAGGCTAAACGGATGTACCACCATAAAGGCATCCTCTTTCAGGCTACGAGGATATTGCAATCACCCGAAGGCGTTTCTCTCAGATTGCTGAAACATTGGCTGGCAGTCACCCGAAGGCGTCCCTCTCAGACTGCTGGAACATTGGCTGGTCGCAAAAGCGACAGTTAATGCAAATACAGGTTAACAAAAAGGGAAATCTGCCGTCAACCCAACCATATGAACATGTTGATTTCATTATGAATGTGATGTTCTAATATAAATTAATCAGTAACTTCATAAAAAGAATATAAGAAACAGATAATGCATGTATTTACACACATATCAGCACAATGATAGATTACCACCCCAGAAACACGATAAAGGTATAATTATGGAATTTTCCGTTATTTTTTTCTGGGTTATCACTGGTCTTATTACCATCTTATTCTTAAAATCAATAATAACCGATCTAATAAAAAACCTAAACAAAACAGACATAGCGTTATATATATTGGCATTTTTATCAGCCGGATATACATTCCAGTATATTTACAATGACAATATATTTTCAGAACTATGGGGAGTTGGCCTGTTTGTTACTCTGATAGTACTGAATATAGTATTTAATCTCTTTTTTAGACTCTTATTCATTCTCTCGAAAATGATATTAATGTCACGACATATAAGAAAGATGCAAAAAAAACTAAAACAGACGTCTGTGCCTGATTTTATTTATTATTCAATAGAAAAACACAACAAATATCCCATATATGTATTACACATGCCATCAAACAATATAATTGAAATAGGCTACAATATAATAAACACCGATCTGGTCATTGGCGAAAAAATTCATTTCAGGACACTAAGCAATCGTTCTTTATATTTTAACCTCACCCAACCCCCATTAATCGCCACAATAAAAGATGATGTGTTTTGCACTCTTCATGATTACTATAACCACAATAATGAAACGAAATCCACTATTGACAATTACATATCAAAAATAAAGGATAATCATAATACCCCATGGTTATTAAACAACGAAAATGTTCAGGAATAAAAAAAAAGAGACAATTCCCGAGATAAAACAAAAGAGCATAAACATATGAACCGGAAATTCTATTTCAAAAATATCCTGTGGGGAATGTGCCCCATTATAATATCCATATTGCATCTGATATATGACACACCAACAGAAGCATCGATAAAAGTTGACTTATTTCTGATACTCAGTGGCCTGGCCCTTCCTTGTTCAATATACCTGACAAAAACAATCACACTAAAATACACATCCATATCATTCTGGAAAAAACCTCTTTTCTGGTCTTATGGTATATATCATTTTCATCTTGTTTATATAATGATATGTATAGTTTTAGCAATACCTTCTGCAATTATCGTTTTATTCTTTCACTTTTATCAAAACATCACCAGAAACTGGAAGTGACAACCGCAATAATGAACATAAAAAGGCAAATCAGAATGGCAGTAAATCAATAAAGTACCATTTCATATGAATCATCAGAAAAACGGTGGACGCGACATCCAGCACGAGGCAAAACACAGCAACAAAATAAGCCGGATATCGCGCCCTGTACTTTTCTAACTCAACTCCCGGCATTGTGCAAGTTTTAATCGCAGGTGGATTCAGAGCCACGCCCCCATTGATTCAGCCTGAAGACACGTATATCCTTGGAGAAAGCAGGAATCTCATTGCTGTGAAATTCCTTACAGAATCTTCAGCCCCATTTTATGGGGCTTTTTTTGGTGCCCCCACGCTGTTACCACACTTTCGGGATGCGAATAAAAAAGCCCACAGTTTTTACACTGCGGACTTTTGTTTTTTCTTTGTGATTTGTGTGCAAGGGTGCGACTTTCGACCGAACCTTTGGCAACCGGATAGCGGGGACTGTTGTCCCCGCTGCGGTTTCTTACGGTTTACACTGCAAGAACGCCGCAATTTCCGACCACATGAAGCTTACCCTGAATTCACACGGTGATGCGTGTAACACCCAGACGGTCAGCAACATGGTCAGGCATAACATGCCCACAATGATCGTTTTTTGCGGCATAGCACTTGCTCCTTTTACAGAGAGGCGCTAACCTTCCACTTGCTGAAGGTAGATGGTCAGGGCCTCGGGTTAACGTTTAAGTTGACTCGGGGCCTTTCCACATCCGGCCTTCAGGTAATCCTTCCAGCCGTCAGCCGAAAGGCACCCGCGCGTAATGTACTGGTTTTCAGAGAGGTCCGCAATCTTCCGGTGACGAGATCATCTGCACACGCCCCGGTGGGACGGGCTAACGGTATATTCAGGTGCAGGATCTCTCTGTCTGGTGCGTTTTTAAATTGTCAAACGCACCCTGGCGGCAAAATCAGCCACCTTTTTTCGCATCAACAAAACGCCCAAAACGCTGGGTAAAGCGTGCAACATTACCTTCTGAAGCGACAGTTCTCAGTTTACCTGTATAAAACGGATGCGACTTAGAAGAAACGTCAATTGTAACATATGGGTAAGTTACACCATCCAGTTCAATTACCCGGTCAGTTTTGATCGTCGAACCGATCCTGAAGTACTCATCAATACTGGTATCGTGAAATACTACTGTACGGTATTCCGGATGGATATTCGGTTTCACAACAGTTTTCCCCCTTTAAGTGAAAATTCCGCATAAAGGTACATATTCAGACGGTCAGATTCAACTGTCTGTTCTTATAACCTCACTCTCTTTCAGTATTACAATATGTTATATAATTATAAACTGGACTTCCCGAAAAAATCCATTAAATAAGAAGCGAGCCGTTGCGGAGGCTTGCTCTCTCCTTTAACCTCATGTGCAATATCCGTAACGCGCTCACATAAATCATCATCTGATAATATAACAACACCCATTATTTTATTCTGACCTAAAAACTTCTTATGAAATAAACGTTTACCCGACGTATCTGATCCCGCTGTTTTTACCTGTATCCTTTAACATACTTGAGAAGCCCGCTGAAAAAATATACCGTAAAGGCGGTTTCTCTGTCTTCCATAAACCTGTCGGATAAGAAGGGCATTAAATGAAAACCAAAAAAGTTATGATGATTGCACTGGTCAGCTCTGCGCTGGCTCTTTCAGGATGTGGAGCCATGGGCACAGCGATCAAAAAACGAAATCTGGAAGTAAAAACCCAGATGTGAACCGCCCCGGTTTTCCTGGAGAGTGTTTTATCTGTGAACTCAGGCTGCCAGATCATCGTTTCTGATGGAAGCATAATAAGCTTTTTCTGCTTCTGCCGGAGGGATATGACCCAGCCTTCCCAGCAATCGTCGATTGTTATACCAGTCCACCCACGTGAGTGTGGCCAGTTCCACTTCTGCACGGTTTTTCCAGCTCTTACGGTGTATTACCTCCGCTTTGTAAAGACCATTGATGCTCTCCGCCATCGCGTTGTCATACGAGTCACCTGTACTCCCTGTTGATGCCAGCAGTTTTGCTTCTTTTAGTCGCTCCGTATAGGCCAGTGATACATACTGAGAACCTTTATCACTGTGATGGACTGTGCCGGACGGCCGACGGGCCCACAACGCCTGCTCCAGTGCATCCAGCACGAATGTCGTTTCCATAGACGATGAGACTCGCCACCCCACGATACATCCGGCAAACACATCAATGATGAACGCCACATAGACGAAGCCCTGCCATGTGCTGACGTAAGTAAAATCAGCCACCCACAGCTGGTCAGGACGTTCTGCCACGAACTGACGGTTTACGCGGTCGCCTGCGGAAACGGCTTTCCGGCTGACGGTAGTACGGACCTTTTTACCCCGGAGAACACCGGCAAGTCCCATAACCGCCATGAGGCGCGCCACTGTACATCTGGCCACCCTGATACCTTCGCGTAACAACTGGCGCCAGACTTTACGCACACCGTACACCTGATGATTTTCATCGTATACGCGCTGTATCTCTCTCTTCAGCCAGTCATCGCGCTGAGCACGGGCACTGCGTTTATCAGGATGATGTCGCTGTTGCTGACAGTGGTAATACGTTGACGGGGCAATATGCAGCTCACTGCATACCGGTCCGACCCCGTACTGCTCACGCAGCTTATCCAGCAGTGGCATTATTTTTTCCAGAGGCGGTCGAACTCCGCCTTCGCAAAATAAGCGGAAGCCTGGCGAAGGATATCGTTACTGCGGCGCAGTTCACGATTTTCACGTTCCAGCTCTTTCAGACGCTGACGTTCAGCGGTGGTGAGTCCACCATCACCGCCCCCGGTATCCCGCTCATGCTGACGAACCCACACACGCAGAGTCTCTGGTGTACAGCCAATCTTTGGGGCAATGGAACAAATTGCCGCCCATTGTGAGTCATATTCGCCCTGACTTTCCAGAACCATACGGACTGCCCGTTGACGGACCTCGGGGGAAAAACGTGTATTTTTAGTCATCCTGTTTACCTCTTTCTCAGGGAGTTTAGTCTCCAGGATTCCCGGGGCGGTTCACCCGGAAACCCTCAGTATCAGCTGTGAGGTAACGTTCCGGCACGGGACGCTCCGCTTCAATGGCAATGTCAGCGAAAAGCTCCTGACTCTGCTGATACAGGAACTGAAGCGATGATCCCGTTACCTTCCGGGACCAAAATTTGGCTGGTTGCCGGTATCACCGATATGAGAAATGGCTTCAACGGCCTGGCTGCGAAAGTACAAACGGCGCTGAAAGACGATCCCATGTCCGGCCATGTTTTCATTTTCCGGGGCCGCAGCGGCAGTCAGGTTAAACTGCTGTGGTCCACCGGTGACGGACTGTGCCTCCTGACCAAACGGCTGGAGCGTGGGCGCTTCGCCTGGCCGTCAGCCCGTGATGGCAAAGTGTTCCTTACGCAGGCGCAGCTGGCGATGCTGCTGGAAGGTATCGACTGGCGACAGCCTAAGCGGCTGCTGACCTCCCTGACCATGCTGTAAATCTCTTTATCCTGGTTGTCACAGAATAAGCCCGGTAAAATACGGGCTTATGAACGACATCTCTTCTGACGACATCTTCCTGCTGAAACAGCGCCTGGCCGAACAGGAAGCGCTGATCCACGCCCTGCAGGAAAAGCTGAGCAACCGGGAGCGCGAAATAGACCATCTGCAGGCGCAGCTGGATAAACTCCGCCGGATGAACTTCGGCAGTCGTTCCGAAAAAGTCTCCCGCCGTATCGCACAAATGGAAGCCGATCTGAACCGGCTTCAGAAAGAGAGCGATACGCTGACTGGTAGGGTGTATGACCCGGCAGTACAGCGTCCGTTGCGTCAGACCCGCACCCGTAAGCCGTTCCCTGAATCACTACCCCGTGACGAAAAGCGACTGTTGCCTGCGGCGCCGTGCTGCCCGAACTGCGGCGGTTCACTGAGCTATCTGGGCGAGGATACCGCCGAACAGCTGGAGTTGATGCGTAGCGCCTTCCGGGTTATCCGGACGGTACGGGAAAAACATGCCTGTACTCAGTGCGATGCCATCGTGCAGGCACCTGCACCTTCGCGGCCCATCGAGCGGGGTATCGCCGGACCGGGGCTGCTGGCCCGCGTGCTGACCTCGAAGTATGCAGAGCACACCCCGCTGTATCGCCAGTCAGAAATATACGGCCGGCAAGGTGTGGAGCTGAGGCGTTCACTGCTGTCGGGCTGGGTGGATGCATGCTGCCGGCTGCTGTCTCCGCTGGAAGAGGCGCTTCATGGCTATGTCATGACTGACGGCAAACTCCATGCCGATGATACCCCGGTCCAGGTACTGCTGCCGGGTAATAAGAAGACGAAGACCGGGCGGTTGTGGGCGTATGTTCGTGATGACCGCAATGCAGGGTCAGCGTTGGCACCTGCAGTGTGGTTCGCTTACAGCCCGGACAGAAAAGGCATCCATCCGCAGACTCATCTTGCCTGCTTCAGCGGTGTGCTGCAAGCGGATGCGTACGCCGGGTTCAACGAGCTGTATCGCAATGGTGGGATAACGGAAGCTGCCTGCTGGGCTCATGCCCGCCGAAAGATCCACGATGTGCACGTCCGCATCCCGTCAGCACTGACGGAAGAAGCCCTGGAGCAGATCGGTCAGTTGTACGCCATAGAGGCGGATATAAGGGGAATGCCGGCAGAGCAGCGGCTTGCTGAACGTCAGCGAAAAACGAAACCGTTGTTGAAATCCCTGGAAAGCTGGTTGCGTGAAAAGATGAAGACCCTGTCGCGACACTCAGAGTTGGCGAAGGCGTTCGCGTACGCACTTAACCAGTGGCCGGCACTGACGTACTATGCGAACGATGGCTGGGTGGAAATCGACAACAACATCGCTGAAAATGCCCTGCGGGCGGTCAGTCTGGGTCGTAAAAACTTCCTGTTCTTCGGCTCTGATCATGGTGGTGAGCGGGGAGCGCTACTGTACAGCCTGATCGGGACGTGCAAACTGAATGACGTGGATCCAGAAAGCTACCTTCGCCATGTGCTTGGCGTCATAGCAGACTGGCCGGTCAACCGGGTCAGCGAACTGCTTCCGTGGCGCATAGCACTGCCAGCTGAATAACACATCCCCGTCAATACGGCCCTCGCTGTACGCTTACGCGTAATCGGGGCAGACGCTATTACAAAGCTGTTGATGCTAATAACCGAGCCAACAGAATGGCGAAAAGGCCAAAACCGTGCTTACTGGATCAAAATTTACCATTGCGAAAGCTTGTTCTGGAAAAGCTGGAGATGAAATGGTCTCCAGAGCAAATATCAGGATGGTTAAGGCGAACAAAACCACGTCAAAAAACGCTGCGAATATCACCTGAGACAATTTATAAAACGCTGTACTTTCGTAGCCTGATTACCACTATAAAAAGGCTGCTATTGAGTATGTTGCTCAGATGCTCATATCAAATATCGGTAATCTTGAGGAATACACATTTGTTCCCGTACCACCATCCAAATGCCGTACAGATGCCGCTTACGATGACCGTATGACAGAAATTCTGCGAATTGCGCAAACCTACGAACCATGGCTGGATTTCTGGGAACTGGTTGTGCAAAACGTATCAACAATAGCCTCTCATACCGCAACAAACCGGCCCTTACCAGAAGCGATTATGGCAAACTACCAACTGGATGAACAATTACTGGAAGGGTGCAGGCCCTAGATTGTTATTTTTGATGACGTTCTCACTGCCGGTAGTCATTTTAAAGCGATGAAAAGCCTGATACTACAACATATTCCTGAAGCCTGTATACTGGGACTCTTTGTTGCCCGAACAACCCGGGGAGCTCAAATTATTTAAAAAGGGTAAAGTACTCCTTAAAATTAAATCACTGATTCATCGCCGTCAGCTATAATCCTGTACCCCATCGCTTTATAACCCCGCTGACGTTTATCCCACATTCTGAGCAGCACAGGATACGCGGTATCCACAAAATCAATGATCCTGACATCGCTTTTACCGGTATGCTCTCTGTGAAGACGCCCTGCATACTGCTGTAATGTCCCTTTCCATGACACAGGCATGGCAAGAATCAGCGTATCCAGCGGAGGGTGGTCAAATCCCTCACCAATAAGTCTGCCTGTTGACAACAAAATTCGAGGAGAATCGGGAGGAAGAGCATTCAGCCCGGATATCAGCATCGCACGCTTTTTTTTCGATAGTCGACCATGGAGAATAAAGGGAGACAATTTCAGTGAATTCATCACTGATGCTATCTCATCCAGATGATCTGTACGTTCAGTCAGTACCAGAACTTTTCGCCCCTGCCCGAAAGCTTTCATGGCTTCTTCAGCTATCGCCACCGTTCTGTCATGATCCAGAGCAATTTCTCTGAAAATATCCTGGATTCTCGCATCCGATGGTAAATGACCAGATGTAAAACGGGAACGGATCAGTACCTCCAGATTATGTGGGCTTTCCTTCGGGCGGACCGCTGTATGGCGAATGGCACCACAGTACATAAAAATAATGGGATGCAGACCATCCCGTCGGATTGGTGTTGCCGTCAGGCCAAGCAGATATCTGGCATTCGTTTCCTTCAGAATCGCAGAAAATGAAACCGCGCCAATATGATGGCACTCATCCACAATGATTTGCCCATAATTCCTGACCAGAGGTTCAACTTCTCCTTGTCTGGATATGGACTGCACCACCGCAATATCAATATTGCCACAGGGTTTATGTTTACCTCCCCCGATAATACCAATACTGTCACCGGCCTGCAGAAACACCGCGAGACGCTCCTGCCACTGCTTCAGCAATTCAGTCCGGTGTACCAGTATCAGTGTATTCACTTTCCGCTTGGCAATCACTGCCGCTGCGGTAACTGTCTTACCAAAAGCCGTTGGCGCACAAAGCACACCAGTGTCATAACGGAGTAATGCCGAAACGGCCTCTTCCTGCTCCGCTCTGAGGTTTCCCATAAAAACGGCATTACATTCCGTCCCGGCAAATCGTTTATCGATTAATTCTGCAGCAATATTGTTGTCCCTAAGGAAAGATAATACGCTGTCCAGACATCCCCGGGGCAACGCAATGTGTTGCGGGTAATTCTCCGCACAACCTATAACACGGGGCTTATTCCAGACTGACATACGCATTGCCTGAGCCTTATAAAACTCAGGGTTCGGAAATGCTGCCAGCCGAATAAGTCGGTTAATCAGCACCTGAGGTAATTGCGCTTTTTCGAAATAGATCTGGTTTGCCAGCGTGATTTTCAGCGGTTCTGCAATAGAAATATTCAGTCTGTTTCCTGATGATTTTTTCTCTTCCCACGGCGTACCCAGGTCTTCTTCGTTGATAAAATTCACATCCAGAGGATGGATACTCCCTGTAGCCCGTAATATCGTCGGTTCAATATCCTGCACATTCATCGGGGTCACCGATACAAGAAAAGCCCACTGATCAGGATAAGGCTGGAGATTCATATCAACAAAAACGCTTCCCCCCAATTCACGCGGTCTTTTTTGCAGAGGTAACGCTATGAGATTACCAAATCCCCCTTTTGGCATAGTATCCTGATTAGGAAATAATCGGTCATAAGACCCCAATCGCAGCTGTCGGGTCCGACTACACGTATAGCTAATAATAGCAGTCCCCAGACGGCGAGCTTCGCGGGCCGAAACTCGTGAGGCAAAAAATATCCAGACATGCGCCCCCTGACGTGAACGGGATATTTCCAGCGCAGCAGGTACACCCAGCTCATCACAGGATCGCATGAATGCGGGTGCATCCTTCTGCCATTCAGCTTCATCAAAATCAACTGCCAGAAAATAACAGGAATCATCTTCCAGCAACGGATACATCCCGACAGTATGGGTACCGGCCAGATGGTGGTAGATGACGAGATCGGATACAGGAATCAACTGACGGTGAGCGCAGTCCCCACATTTTATCCGGGGTTTACCGCATATTCTCGCCTGCCATTCGTTAGCGCAGGCAGGAGAGTACCCTGATTTGCCGCTGGTTTTACTTTCCCATCTAAGTGCCCATACATCATCACGCCCACGAAACAACCGACGAAATAATGCAACCTTCTCGTCGGTGGATAATACAGAAACGCGCTGCACAGGAGTCTGCGGTTTACGTCGCCATTCAATCCCATGAGCTTCAAGTAATGAGACCAGACGGGCATTTTCTGCCCTCAATGCAGCTAATTCATCACTGTCAGATTTATGAACCATATTCGTTACCTGTATCCGATCCACTGAGGCACCACGGCAGAAATTCGGGTCCCCTACACTGATGACAAAGCGCCCCGCCCTCTTCTGCCTATTAACTCAAGCACCTCCCAACAACTTACAGAAACTTAATTCTAATACCTAATACAGCTGTAATTCAGTTATGTCGTGGTCGGCCCCGGTTACTTTTTTCGGGAAGCCTGCTACGCCTCAGAATAATACCGTGTTCTTTCTGATCCTGTTTGGCCAGATAGCTAAGGGCGTAACGTAAGTCGTCTACCGCAGATTTATCACTATAGTGAATTACGTGATCGATACGCACCGGGTATTTGTCTTTAGCCCTGCACAGGTGAAAATAACCCTCCCCTTCCCTGATCCGCCTCCAGATATCTCCCAGTTGCCTGGATATCCGATAAGATTTGTTGTGACGTTGCCCATCCAGGTAGCCGATAAAATGAATATGAAGTCCCTTGTTTGACGTATATTCCATTACCCAGTAATATCCCGCCAGCATCGTTTGGGTTTCACTAAGTAAGCGGTGCATTTCAATACACATACTGTGCCTACAGGAATGACCAAAACTGGGCGTGTCTTTCCTGTAGGCAAAATCAATTCTGAAAGGTAACAGTTTAGAAAAACGTTGAAACAGACCTTCCATGTGTTCATTCACGTCTTTCAGAATCATGAAGTCCATTTCGTAATTGGGATTAGCATTATACATTTTATAGTCCTTACTTTATAAAAGTTACAGGAAGGTGGAATTACATAAATACTGAGAGTACAGAAACGCCGTACCGCGGCATTAATAAACGAGGTAACCAGCAGCACAGACAACCTGATAAAACTGTTTCGTATTACCTCATTACTCCAAAGAGGTAATATTTCAGAGTACAGTAAGACTCACTTAAACTGAGGACCAGTACGAATTACAATGGTAAAAACACACCTCATAGAATTGAGTTTAAGGAAGTACCATTCAATCACTTACAGGAAGTAATCTGACATTCACAAAAGCCAGTATCGGGTAGCCACAGGCAACACCGCTATTAATACTTCTGTACCATTAAGTAAAAACAGCGACCCAGCTTAAGGCCTCTACAGATATTTAACTTCACCATAAAAATGATGGTATACAGACCATACCCCACACACCATAAGAATATTATTTCATACAGGAAAGATTATATTTTTTCATACCTATAAACTGTAACAGAGCCATAACATACTCTAATAGTGTTCCGGTACGTAACCAGTGTTAAGTGCGTACAAGACAACATAACAGATCACATAACTTCCACTAATAATACTAATTAACCTAAATTATTTATTGAACACGAAAACAATGAAGGCCCCACCTCACCTCAGACTAAAGCCGACAATATCCTGAGCAACACTCTATCCAATAGTAAATAGTGGTTACACCAGTTATATTTACTGACTGACCTGTACCAGAGTTTTCTAATACAACGCTGACATGGTAAAGACATTAGTCTCCTCCGCAAGTAGCAGAGGAGACTATATGTACTCAACGATTAAGTCGTTCAGAGGTCAAAGTTAGGTGCGACACACAACGTTTTTCCCTCAATAACCGGTACAACTCTGTTTTGTTCATACAGTAAATCCAGTAACCAGTTGATTTTATCCTTTTTCCGGAAACGGTTCGGACCACGCTGTAAAATGTCATTTTTTTTCATACAGAGGATCCCCTTCTCAATACAATAGCTTTTTATCCAGTTGAAAAGTTCAAGCTCCTCTGGAATGAGTCGCACAGGTACGGTCAGGGCAGAGTTGTCAAAAGTTAACGGATTAGACAACCGCACATACTCATTACCGTACCATATTGCTAATTCTCTCGCCATTTCTGCAGTGTAAGGGGAAATCTCCCCCTCTTCACCGCTCGAATGGTAAATAAGTCCTGCCAGTCTTGCCATATACTCTGCATTTTTAGCAGCATATTCCCGGCAATGTCTTAAAGGCCCCAATCCCCCCAGCTTCGATTCCACATCATTGTAATAATCCGTCCAGATTCTGGCAGCCTGAGGAGAAAAGTGAAGGCAACGTCGTTCACCACTCATCGCCAGACTTTCATCAATAAGCTCATTGATCCTCTCTTCAAACAAATCCTGATACTGTGATGAATAATTATCTCCGGTTATTATCCTTGTCCCCTGCGTTGATGTTGGTTGACACATCAAAAACCTTGCATGATGTCCTGACGTTTTCACAATTTCTTTTTTTCGCGTACAAAAACCTTTGTGGTAAACATCAGGCTGAATCATCACCGATATCGTCAGTCTTGGCTCCTTCAAATTAATTCCGGGAGATGATTTCCTGTCGATGAAAAGAGAACCTCCATCCCACAAAGTGTTAATAATTCCCAGTTTACTCATGGCCCGGCTGTCAAAAATTACCCCCCCTTCACTGGATACAAGAGCAAAAGAGCGATTGCTATCGGAGTAATATTTTAACATTCCCTCTATCGTTGTCTCATTAAAAATTGTTCGACGTATCTGCGGCGGAACAGGAGGTTTATTCAGATGCGTTTCAAGCTCTGATTCTGTTGCCTTGTAATCTTTACCGGCACGAATCTCTTTATGAAATTTTGATTCCAGCGCTTTTTGTTTTTGCTCCCATATTTCCTTTTCTGTACTGTAATTCTCAACCAGTTTCGCGTATTCATCCGCCAGGGCTTCATCCCTGAGATAAAATGCTTTCATAAACACTTTATCCACGGTCGTTTTCCTTTCACCGGAATCAGCCAGAATCAGAGAGTAAAGATTAACAGGCCCATGTAAATTTCCAGGTCTGCACACGTCAATCTGATTCTGACAGGCAATTGAGATCGCTGTTAATGCGGATGTTGCCACCATAGCCAAAGGTGCCTGTGTATTTTTTTGAGTTTCAATTATTGCATTTCTCACCAGCGGTGGTAGTGCATATATCGGATAAGGATTTTCTGGTGCAAGTAAGCACATAAAAGCCTCTCTTTTCATTAATGGGTTAGTAAAATAGCAGCAAATCCCGCTACAATAGCGAAAATAGCTGCTATTCAGACCTGATGCTCTGAGAAATACAGAGCATTTGTAGATCTGATGTTTAATAAACCGATAAGGTTAATTCAGTGAAGACTGTATTATTCACCACGAAATATCATTCATATTTCTCATTCTTAATACCTCCGGAAATTATTTCACTAATACCTTTCCCCCGGTCTTTTCCCTTTCTCCAGAACCATAGTGTAAATATTAACGGCCCCACGTAAATTTCCGGGACTGCATACGTCAACCTGATTCTGACAGGCAATTGACATCGCTGTTAATACTGACATTGCAACCAGAGTCAGAGGTACTTGTTTATTGTATTGAGCTTTAATTATTGCCTTCCCTATCATTGATGGTCATGCATATACTGAATACGACATATCCGGTTTGATGTAAGGCATAAATGCTTCCTTTTTCGTAATACGTTTCGGTTATAGCAGCAATTACCGCTACAATAGCGACAATAGCTGCTCTTTCAACAATGAATGCTGGAAATTCTGTTTATCAATTAAACTTCTGGCTAAATTGTTCTTATGCTTCTTTTTCCTCCTGAGGTGATCACGTGATGACAAAAACTTATCTGCTCATGGTCATATCTGAAGAAAGCGTATGTCTCACTTCGTCATTAACACCTTTGACTGCTGATCTGGCAGGTACAGTATGTAAAGTAAGCCATTCGTCAATAGCTGATGAACGCCAGCCCACAGAACCACTACCAAGACGTACCGGCCTGGGGAAGGTTGCATCGTAGTATTTCGATAACGGATTCATTTTTTCGTAAATTGTCGAACGAGATATACCTAACAATTGGCTCAGTTCAGGCATCCGTAAGATGCGTGAAGGAGTCCTGCAGTGTCCGGATTGATCTGGCATTTTATCCCCCATAGTGTGGTGAACTGTCGTTACAGTTTGTATTCCCCGGGTAAATTTGTCTGCGTAAAAAAATGGGTTGAGAAAAAAGACAATAAATAATTAAAAATCAATATGATAGAAAACGACAGCATTAGTGTTATTTTACTTTTCCCTTATCGCTGTCGATTCTCATTATCATTCATGGCAAAAAAACAGCAAAAGAGGCCCTGGTAATGACTCCTGTCAGTAGTACATGTGTTTTCGATAAATGAACCAATGGCTTTTCGTGAATTTCCAGGGAGCGTAAAAAGCAAATCGTTTTCCGGGCAGGTCGTTTGATGTGAGTACGAAGTGTCAGATTGTTGCGCTCAATGCGCCGGGTAAATATCTTGCCGACAAGATGCTTATCCTGTGGCATTTCTCTGGTATAACTGCTCCGGTTGTCTCTGGTTATCATGCCTGCGGAGAATGGCTTCAGGAATTCCGGCAACTCACGGCATGTTTCATCAGTGCGAGGACCAAAAGTGTAAGCCAGCACACCGTCAGCTTTGGTCTTATACGCGTACCAGTGCCACTGCTGACGAGCTTTGTTTTCGACAAAACTCCATTGTTCATCAAGTTCACAGATAAGTGCCACATCGACACTGGCGGCTGGAGATATGGTTACTTTACGTGGTGAGCGTTTTTTAAAGTGAGAATGACGGTGTTGATATCCACCTTCAGCGTTCTGGAGCTATCGCGAACCCCGGCTCCGTTATGAACCATTTCAACAATTTGCTCTTTAATGCCTGGTTTTCGGGTTTCGTAGATGTAATTCAGTTGAAATACACGTTTGCAGGATTAGCACTGGAAACGCTCATGATCTGAGGTGCTGTGATCATAACGGTACACTTTATAGGAATTACAGCGGGGAGAATATACTGTAACTGTTGCCATATGGTCTCCAGATACCAATAGAATACAACATTAATCTATCGTCAGAAGGCATCACCGGGGCCTTCTGACATAATCTGTTAATACGTGTACTATTACCCTGTTCAGAAAATATTGATTCAAAAATGAAAACCAGTTAACAGAAAAGCAAAATGATATAATGTTAAAATTTTATATAGTGCAATAAAAGGAGAATGTTATGTATAATTTTATCACTATAATGTATGATGTCTTTTCATGTTTTGGTGTTCTGGCTAAAAACCAGAATAGCCGTGACATCCGAAATATTAAAAATTTTTCCTCACATCAACATTCACTGGGCGACATGTTTGATGAATTAATAAACATTATTGATAAAGAACAAGTATTGAGTAAAGAACAACGAAAAGTTATATTTAGGAGATATGAAGATCTCTATGTTAAGCTAATGCACTATTCTGTTTTTACAGACAAAACACATCAAATAATAAAACAAAAATATTTTAATGACATTGTACCAATGATTCTCGCACTCGACATCAGGAACACATATCGCCCGGATAATGAGATGGCATTTTACTATCATATTCATTCTTTTCTCACTCAGATACCGGATAATGAGGATGATATATATCATGCTGCAAGGACATATCTGCGAAATTACGTTAAGTTATGTTTATCCGGATACACGCCAGCGAATGCGCATTTCAAAGATATCTTTGATGGCGTATATGAATTCATTCGTAATATTCGCAAAAACAGTACACCAGGAAAAACAAAACTTATCGCAACTATCAACACATGCAAAGAAACCTGTAAACATCTGCTTTATTTAAGTAATGAAGACAAGGAAAAAATAATTTCTGACTTAGATAAAGTTCAGGTTGCATGTTATTATCTCACTATATTACTGGCTTTCGAAAGACGAACTTCATTAACAAGCACCCTGGCAACTTTATATAAAATGCTGATAAGCGAAAGAGAAGTTTCAGAATATGAATGCCAGTTATTATATTTAACCAACCCAATAGATGTAATGAATATACTGAACAAATACATATATTACTTTCCTAATGAGAACTCACCATTTTATACACTGAAAATTGACAGTGCATTATCGTGGGATGCCATTGACGCAATACGAGACTATAGTATTTCTGATATTTATCTTTATCCTGAACAAAAAACAATAAATTGTGTCGTTGAGATTGAAAACATTGTCTTTGGCGGTTACATTTATACATTGAACAACGGCGTCACATTACAAAACATAGAAAACTCTTTAAAAGATTCTTCATGCCATTATGTCTTAAATGGCTATACAGAATTTGTTAACTGTTTGAGACAACTTACTTCAGGAAAGACTGAAAGTGTTCATCGCACCATCAATAAACTGAACTATGAGAAATTACCTTTTGGATTTATCATTGCCGCGTTTGCTATACTAAAGATAGCATTTAAAATAAAATTCAGTAAAAATCATGTAAATATCCGAGCATTATTAAATGACATCAATTATTTTATGACTTATCAGGGCGAGTCCATTAACCTTATTTCACTGGATCACGAATACCCAGAGTCCTGTCTTCAAAATGACACAAACACATATTTATTAGGAAGAGTAATATTTCTGTATAACTCAATGATTTATAAGTTCATAAACTGTCAGGAACATGAAACCAATAACATTCACTCAGCTATGATAAATAACCTATTACAGGAAGTTGATATAGCCCTTGGTAAAATAAATGACATTATAGACAGCAGAAACATATCAGCCCCCCATGAACTGGCAAATATTCTTACCCGCGAAAAAATACTTACAACACGGGAAAAAAAAGGAAACCTGATAAGCCTGTTTGATGGATTCACTTTATTCCATTGTGTTGGAATGATAACCTTTCTTATCCATTATCTCAGAACACCTGAAGAAAAAGCTGAAAATATATTTATGTTATATGGTGCAGATAAAAACAATAAACTACGCAGAAGACTGATTTATGACGCACTAGGAATAATTCAGTCTCAGCAGGAGTGAAGAGTTAAACAGGCAAATTATTTTTTATAAAAAGGGGATTGTTAAGTAATCCCCTGTTAATCAAAATACGCTTTCCTGACGATCTGATAATTATCAGCTCAATACATTTGACATAAAAGCGGTTTCTTAATTACTACTGCTACGATCACATATCAAATCATGATCGTACAATATACATTTTCACTATTATTTATTCACAATTTGAGACATCACATAATCCGCCCATGCCTGCATCATCGGTACACGCTGCTCCAGTAGATCAGTACGATGATATGCCGCCTCAACCTTATTTTTCAGCGTATGAGCGAGCGCCCTTTCCGCCAGATCCCGCGAATACCCCTGTTCGCTACACCAGTCCCTGAATGTTGAGCGAAAACCATGTGCCGTGGCAACTCGCCCCGGAATGTCACTGACGGCTTTCTTTTTACGCAGAAAACTTGTCAACACCATATCGGAAAGGATCTGCTGCTTTCTGGGTGAAGGGAACACCAGTTCATCATGCAGGCCACGTATATTTTCCAGAATGTAAATAGCCTGCCGGGATAAAGGAACACGATGCTGTATCCTGGCTTTCATTCTTTCTGCAGGTATAGTCCATACCCGCTTATGAAAATCAATTTCAGCCCAGCGCATTCCCCTGGCTTCGCCCGAGCGAGTTGCTGTAAGTATCACCATTAATAACAGTGCGCGGGTAACATTATAAGGTTCATCGGTATACACACTGGTCGCCACAAAAAGCGGTAACTGCCTCCAGGGCATTGCGGGTTGGTGTTCATCACGTCCTCTTGTCTGCTGAGGAAGCAAATGGTCAACCACATCAACAGGATTTGCTACACAAAAACCGTGCGCCCATCCCCACTGCATAACAACATGAATGCGCTGTTTAACCCGGCTTGCCGTTTCTGACAAGGTTAACCAGACTGGACGCAGTGTTTCTGCCACGTCCGCAGCCGTAATCGAATCCAGCGTTTTTGCTCCCAGTTGAGGAAACGCGTAATTCTCAAGCGTCGATAACCACTGCCTTACATGCTTTGGATTTTCCCATCCAGGAGACAGTTCTGCATGTACACGCCTGGCTGCATCGGCAAATGTTGGGATAGCGACTTTCTCAGATTCAGCCTTTTTAATCTCCAGAGGATCATCACCTGCAGCAAGTTGCTCTCGCATTATCCGGGCAGTACGTGCAGCTTCAGCAATACTGACCTCTGGGTAAGTTCCCAATCCAGCATTACGTCTTTTTTGTGTCACCGGACTTACATAACGAAAAACCCATTTCCCCCGCCCCTTTACTGAAGAAGGATGAAGGGTCAGTCCGGTAATTCCCCCATGGGGCAATGGTTTGTCATCAGGTTTGATATGTCTTGCTTTCGTATCCGTCAATACTGCCATACGCTAATTCCCGTCACTCTGGTATGCCATCCAGTATGCCATTAGTCTCTCGCTTCACTAAGAATACATTAGATAATATCGGACAACAAAAAGTGTAATACATTGTTTATAATGAAATTATATAACACCCCTGGATTAAGTCAGATTTATTTCAGGCGGTCCCCCTCACCGCCATCTTTAAAGAAGAGCTCGTACGAAGGTACGGGCTTTTTTTTCGTATATTGCACACACCGGGGGATGAAAAGCCCCGACCGGGGTTCGACAACTGGCGACAAACTCAATCATCATCCTTGCAGTTGATAAGAATTTCTGCCTCTTTTACAACTATCTTATTACGTCCGGTTTCTTTCGCTTCATATAGTGCATTATCAGCCATTCGATAGATTTCATTCGGATTTAACGCACTTCCCTGAGTCACCACAGCGCCAATGCTAATCGTCACTTTTTGCGGTATGGCGTATTCAGGATTATCGCCTGTCAAACGCTCTACATTTGCCCTTATCCTTTCGGCTAAAACTTTCGCGCTTTCAGTATCGGTCTCCGTCAGCAAGACGCCAAACTCTTCGCCGCCAACGCGTGCTAAAAGGTCATTTGGTCGTATGCTTTTCCCAATGATGCTCACCACTGTTTTTATCACCTGATCGCCAACCGGATGCCCCCACGTATCGTTAACTTTTTTAAAGTGATCGATATCTATAATCATGACACAATAAGACGTTTTTTGGGCTGATGCTGATTGAGCCTTCAGTTCATTGAAAAAATAATTCCTGTTAAATATATTAGTTAATGGATCGCGATGGGCAATGTTCTTTGTTACTCGTAGCGCACTGAAAATATGGCACATAAATATTACCATAACGGTTAATTTACTGACTACTTCAATAGTGCGGCTAATATACCAAGTGGACACACTATACCTGCTCATAAATAACAGAGAGATATTATACAGCACGGCACAGAAAGCAATCACTGATACTCCATTCCAGATATCACAGCGTAAACCATTAAAGTATAGATTAACCAAAAGCAAGATTAACCACATGAAAATCATTATGGTAACATATGAGGTTTTCCAGACTACCTGACCATTTTCATTTGTTAACTCGGCAATATGTAAACTGTAGTCATCATAATGACTACTTAGCATGTGAGCAACTGCCGCCCCCCCAAAAATAAAAAATAGGCTTATACACAATGTCATTTTTTTGGAAAAAAAACAGCGTTTCTTATTGTTTTCACTAACTTTATTCACCAGCGCTAGCAATATTAACATGCACAAACTCATCTGACGAAACAAATAATAAATTGCAATATCATTTTGTACAACGCTGCTTATCAAATGCCCCTCAATAAATTGCTGAATGATAATGGCAGTTTTAACAAAGTAAATCAAACAACTCAGAAACGCTAAACTAAGTATACAGTTTGAAAATTGCACACGATCATAAATGAAATACAATTGCATGAAAATAAATGCAACGGTATCGATAAAAAATAAAGCAATCATAACCATTAGATAGGTTGATCGTGGAACAACCT
The DNA here is from genome assembly GCF_030295215.1 of Escherichia sp. KS167_9B. Taxonomy (NCBI): domain Bacteria; kingdom Pseudomonadati; phylum Pseudomonadota; class Gammaproteobacteria; order Enterobacterales; family Enterobacteriaceae; genus Escherichia; species Escherichia sp. KS167_9B. Next base: position 1,290,567 of record NZ_AP025754.1, on the reverse strand, counting down.
CCTCAACGGTTGGCTGATTAAACCAACTATTTACCAAAACGAATGCAAGCCCAAACAATAAGCTCACCAATACAGTACTACTAATTCCCAAATAGTCTTTTTCCATAAAGCTACACCAATCTGTAGGTTGTAGATCCCTTTCTGTCACTAATAGATATAAGAACTGTACTGTTGTCAATATAAAAATCCACCACAAACAATACCAATGATGATAGTTGCAGACCGCAATTATTATTACCTTAGTGCTTTATACATTCTTCGCGACAAGACAGGCTTGCAAATACATATAAATGGTTATAAGGAAATCCTTATAAAACATTAATTCATAGATATATTAGGAATAACAATTGAATCCGTGAGTACAGTAACACTGCATTTCATCAGGACTTTCGAAAAATCCGATATCATGCATCGGAATTTACTGATTTAATTATTTTAATCCTAATTTATTTTGAAAAAGGCATTGGGATTTATGCCGTATTCCTGAAGTTCCTCATCATTGGAATGGATTTTCGGGCGAGAAAAGGATTTTATATGGATACTCTACTCATCATTTCTTCTTCTCATCATCAACAATTCACGTCTCTCTTCCGCGTTTAATAACGGATTATGATGTGCAAAAAAAATATCTTTCGTTTCAGTTACCTGTAATTAGATACAGAGAGAGATTTCGGCAATACATGGAGTAATACAGGATGTATTCAAGTAGCAGAAAAAGGTGTCCGAAAACCAAATGGGCTTTGAAAATTCTTACTGCCGCATTTTTAGCAGCGAGTCCCGCGGCGAAGAGTGCTGTTAATAATGCCTATGATGCATTGATTATCGAAGCTCGCAAGGGAAATACTCAGCCAGCTTTGTTATGGTTTGCACAAAAATCAGCACTCAGTAATAACCAAATTGCTGACTGGTTACAGATTGCCTTATGGGCCGGGCAAGATAAACAGGTTATTACCGTTTACAACCGCTACCGTCATCAGCAATTACCAGCGCGTGGTTATGCAGCTGTCGCCGTCGCTTATCGTAACCTGCAACAATGGCAAAACTCGCTTACACTGTGGCAAAAGGCACTCTCTCTGGAGTCGCAAAATAAGGATTATCAACGGGGACAAATTTTAACCCTGGCAGATGCGGGTCACTATGATTCTGCGCTGGTTAAACTTAAGCAGCTTAACTCTGGAGCACCGGACAAAGCTAATTTACTCGCAGAAGCCTATATCTATAAACTGGCGGGGCGGCATGAGGATGAATTACGGGCGATGACAGGGTCATTACCTGAAAATGCCTTAACGCAACAATATCCCACAGAATACGTGCAGGCATTACGGAATAATCAACTTGCTGCCGCGATTGACGATGCCAATTTAACGCCAGATATTCGCGCTGATATTCATGCCGAACTGGTCAGACTGTCGTTTATGCCTACGCGCAGTGAAAGTGAACGTTATGCCATTGCCGATCGCGCCCTCGCCCAATACGCTGCATTAGAAATTCTGTGGCATGATAACCCTGACCGCACTGCCCAGTACCAGCGTATTCAGATTGATCATCTTGGCGCGTTATTAACTCGCGATCGTTATAAAGACGTTATTTCTCACTATCAGCGTTTAAAAAAGACGGGGCAAATTATTCCGCCCTGGGCGCAATATTGGGTTGCGTCGGCTTATCTCAAAGAACATCAGCCAAAAAAAGCACAGTCAATAATGACAGAGCTCTTTTATCACAAGGAGACCATTGCCCCGGATTTATCCGATGAAGAACTTGCGGATCTCTTTTACAGCCACCTGGAGAGTGAAAATTATCCCGGCGCGCTAACTGTCACCCAACATACCATTAATACTTCGCCGCCTTTCCTTCGGTTAATGGGCACGCCTACGAGCATCCCGAATGATACCTGGTTACAGGGGCATTCGTTTCTCTCAACCGTAGCAAAATATAGTAATGATCTTCCTCAGGCTGAAATGACAGCCAGAGAGCTTGCTTATAACGCACCAGGAAATCAGGGACTGCGCATTGATTACGCGAGTGTGTTACAAGCCCGCGGTTGGCCTCGTGCGGCAGAAAATGAATTAAAAAAAGCAGAAGTGATCGAGCCACGTAATATTAATCTGGAGGTTGAACAAGCCTGGACAGCATTAACGTTACAAGAATGGCAGCAGGCAGCGTGGATTTGCCCCTATATTTCCAGACATCTGTTATCACTTAACCCATTACAAGCCCGCTGCCGCAGATATTCCCGTGGCGAGCGATAACCCAGCGCACTATGCGGATGCCATTCGTTATAATGCTCGAACGCCTCTGCAAGGTTCTTTGCTGCCGTTAACCCGTCTGGTTTGGGCATGATACTGATGTAGTCACGCTTTATCGTTTTCACGAAGCTCTCTGCTATTCCGTTACTCTCCGGACTCCGCACCGCCGTGTTCTTCGGTTCAAGTCCCAACATCCGGGCGAACTGGCGTGTTTCATTAGCCCGGTAGCATGAACCATTATCCGTCAGCCACTCCACTGGAGACGACGGAAGATCGTTGCCGAAGCGGCGTTCCACCGCTCCCAGCATGACGTCCTGTACTGTTTCACTGTTGAAGCCGCCAGTAGTCACCGCCCAGTGCAGTGCCTCACGATCACAGCAGTCCAGCGCGAACGTGACACGCAGTCTCTCTCCGTTATCACAGCAGAACTCGAACCCGTCAGAGCACCATCGCTGATTGCTTTCTTTCACGGCCACTCTGCCTGTATGTGCCCGTTTCGATGGCGGTACAGCAGGTTTTCGCTCAAGCAACAGCGCATTCTGGCGCATGATCCGGTAAACACGTTTGGCATTGATCGCAGGCATACCATCAAGTTCTGCCTGTCTGCGAAGCAGCGCCCATACCCGACGATAACCATACGTGGGCAGCTCTCCGATAACATGGTGTATACGGAGAAGCACATCCGTATCATCAGTGTGACGACTGCGGCGGCCATCCATCCAGTCATCGGTTCGTCTGAGAATGACGTGCAACTGCGCACGCGACACCCGGAGACAACGGCTGACTAAGCTTACTCCCCATCCCCGGGCAATAAGGGCGCGTGCGCTATCCACTTTTTTGCCCGTCCATATTCAACGGCTTCTTTGAGGAGTTCATTTTCCATCGTTTTCTTGCCGAGCAGGCGCTGGAGTTCTTTAATCTGCTTCATGGCGGCAGCAAGTTCAGAGGCAGGAACAACCTGTTCTCCGGCGGCGACAGCAGTAAGACTTCCTTCCTGGTATTGCTTACGCCAGAGAAATAACTGGCTGGCTGCTACACCATGTTGCCGGGCAACGAGGGAGACCGTCATCCCCGGTTCAAAGCTCTGCTGAACAATTGCGATCTTTTCCTGTGTGGTACGCCGTCTGCGTTTCTCCGGCCCTAAGACATCAATCATCTGTTCTCCAATGACTAGTCTAAAAACTAGTATTAAGACTATCACTTATTTAAGTGATACTGGTTGTCTGGAGATTCAGGGGGCCAGTCTACAGCGGTCTTAACGCACGATGTTGTCGAACGTGAACCGCAAGATCCCGGCGTTGTACGTTTAAAACGTGCGGTTGATGTACATAATCTTGCAGAGCTTCGTATCGCTGGTTCAACAGGAATTGATGCCGAAGGTCCGGATAGTGGCAAACATGATGTCGACTTAACCACCATCGTTTATTCACCACCGCTGAATGATAACTGGCGCGGTTTTGCTGGATTCGGTTATGCCGATGGACAATTTAGCGAAGGAAAAGGGATTATTCGCGACTGGCTTGCGGGTGTTGAGTGGCGGTCACGTAATATCTGGCTTGAGGCGGAGTACACCGAACGCTTTTTCAATCATGAGCATAAACCCGGCGCGCGCCTGTCTGGCTGGTATGATTTTAATGATAACTGGCGTATTGGTTCGCAACTGGAACGCCTCTCTCACCGCGTTCCATTACGGGCAATGAAAAATGGTGTTACAGGCAACAGTGCACAGGCTTATGTTCGCTGGTATCAAAATGAGCGGCGTAAGTACGGTGTCTCTTGGGCTTTCACTGATTTTTCTGACAGTAATCAGCGTCATGAAGTCTCACTTGAGGGTCAGGAACGCATCTGGTCTTCACCATATTTGATTGTCGATTTCCTCCCCAATCTGTATTACGAACAAAATACAGAACACGACACCCCATACTACAACCCTATAAAAATGTTCGATATTGTTCCGGCATTTGAGGCAAGTCATTTGTTATGGCGAAGCTATGAAAATAGCTGGGAGCAAATCTTCAGCGCAGGTGTTGGTGCCTCCTGGCAAAAACATTATGGCACGGATGTCGTCACCCAACTCGGCTACGGGCAACGCATTAGCTGGAATAACGTGATTGATGCTGGCGCAACGCTACGCTGGGAAAAACGACCTTATGACGGTGACAGAGAACACAACTTATACGTTGAATTCGATATGACATTCAGATTTTAAGGATAAATATGTTACGTAATGGAAATAAATATCTCCTGATGCTGGTGAGTATAATTATGCTCACTGCGTGCATTAGCCAGTCAAGAACATCATTTATACCATACCGCCACAGGATCGCGAATCTTTACTCGCCGAGCAACCGTGGCCGCATAATGGTTTTGTGGCGATTTCATGGCATAACGTTGAAGACGAAGCTGCCGACCAGCGTTTTATGTCAGTGCGGACATCAGCACTGCGTGAACAATTTGCCTGGCTGCGCGAGAACGGTTATCAACCGGTCAGTATTGCTCAAATTCGTGAAGCACATCGAGGAGGAAAACCGCTACCGGAAAAAGCAGTAGTGCTGACTTTTGATGACGGCTACCAGAGTTTTTATACCCGCGTCTTCCCAATTCTTCAGGCCTTCCAGTGGCCTGCTGTATGGGCCCCCGTCGGCAGTTGGGTCGATACGCCAGCGGATGAACAAGTAAAATTTGGCGATGAGATGGTCGATCGAGAATATTTTGCCACGTGGCAACAAGTGCGAGAAGTTGCGCGTTCCCGGCTCGTTGAGGTCGCTTCTCATACATGGAATTCTCACTACGGTATTCAGGCTAATGCCACCGGCAGCTTATTGCCTGTATATGTAAATCGTGCATATTTTACTGACCACGCACGGTATGAAACCGCAGCAGAATACCGGGAAAGAATTCGTCTGGATGCTGTAAAAATGACGGAATACCTGCGTACAAAGGCTAAGGTAAATCCACACGTTTTTGTTTGGCCTTATGGCGAAGCGAATGGCATAGCGATAGAGGAATTAAAAAAACTCGGTTATGACATGTTCTTCACCCTTGAATCAGGTTTGGCAAATGCGTCACAATTGGATTCCATTCCGCGAGTATTAATCGCCAATAATCCCTCATTAAAAGAGTTTGCCCAGCAAATTATTACCGTACAGGAAAAATCATCACAACGGGTAATGCATATCGATCTTGATTACGTTTATGACGAAAACCGCCAGCAAATGGATCGCAATATTGATGTGCTAATTCAGCGGGTGAAAGATATGCAAATATCAACCGTGTATTTGCAGGCATTTGCTGATCCCGATGGTGATGGGCTGGTCAAAGAGGTCTGGTTTCCAAATCGTTTGCTACCAATGAAAGCAGATATTTTTAGTCGGGTTGCCTGGCAATTACGTACCCGCTCAGGTGTAAACATCTATGCGTGGATGCCGGTATTAAGCTGGGATTTAGATCCCACATTAACGCGAGTAAAATATTTACCAACAGGGGAGAAAAAAGCACAAATTCATCCTGAACAATATCGCCGTCTATCTCCTTTTGATGACAGGGTCAGAGCACAAGTTGGCATGTTATATGAAGATCTTGCCGGACATGCTGCTTTTGATGGCATATTGTTCCACGATGATGCTTTGCTTTCAGATTATGAAGATGCCAGTGCACCGGCTATCACGGCTTATCAGCAAGCAGGCTTTAGCGGGAGTCTGAGCGAAATTCGACAAAACCCGGAGCAATTTAAACAGTGGACCCGCTTTAAAAGTCGTGCGTTAACTGACTTCACTTTAGAACTTAGTGCGCGCGTAAAAGCCATTCGCGGTCCACATGTTAAAACTGCACGAAATATTTTTGCACTTCCGGTAATACAACCTGAAAGTGAAGCCTGGTTTGCACAGAATTATGCTGATTTCCTAAAAAGCTATGACTGGACCGCTATTATGGCTATGCCTTATATGGAAGGTGTCGCAGAAAAATCGGCTGACCAATGGTTAATACAATTGACCAATCAAATTAAAAACATCCCTCAGGCTAAAGACAAATCTATTTTAGAATTACAGGCACAAAACTGGCAGAAAAATGGTCAGCATCAGGCTATTTCTTCGCAACAACTCGCTCACTGGATGAGCCTATTACAACTGAATGGAATGAAAAACTATGGTTATTATCCCGACAATTTTCTGCATAACCAACCTGAAATAGACGTTATTCGTCCTGAGTTTTCAACAGCCTGGTATCCGAAAAATGATTAATCGCATCGTATCGTTTTTTATATTATGTCTGGTGTTATGCATACCCCTATGCGTAGCGTACTTTCACTCTGGTGAACTGATGATGAGGTTCGTTTTCTTCTGGCCGTTTTTTATGTCCATTATGTGGATTGTTGGCGGCGTCTATTTCTGGGTCTATCGTGAACGCCACTGGCCGTGGGGAGAAAACGCACCAGCTCCCCAGTTGAAAGATAATCCGTCTATCTCCATTATCATTCCCTGTTTTAATGAGGAGAAAAACGTTGAGGAAACCATACACGCCGCTTTAGCACAGCGTTATGAGAACATTGAAGTTATTGCCGTAAATGACGGTTCAACAGACAAAACCCGTGCCATCCTGGATCGCATGGCTGCACAAATTCCCCACCTGCGGGTCATTCATCTGGCGCAAAACCAGGGGAAAGCCATTGCGCTTAAAACCGGAGCTGCCGCGGCGAAAAGTGAATATCTGGTGTGCATTGATGGCGATGCGTTATTAGACCGCGATGCGGCGGCATATATTGTGGAACCGATGTTGTACAACCCGCGTGTGGGTGCCGTAACCGGTAATCCTCGTATTCGAACACGTTCTACCCTGGTGGGTAAAATTCAGGTTGGCGAGTATTCCTCAATTATTGGTTTGATCAAGCGAACCCAGCGTATCTATGGAAACGTATTTACCGTTTCTGGTGTTATTGCCGCATTTCGTCGCAGCGCCCTGGCAGAAGTGGGTTACTGGAGTGACGATATGATCACCGAAGATATTGATATTAGCTGGAAGCTGCAGTTGAATCAGTGGACGATTTTTTACGAGCCACGGGCGCTGTGCTGGATATTAATGCCTGAAACGTTAAAAGGGCTGTGGAAACAGCGCCTGCGCTGGGCTCAGGGCGGTGCAGAAGTATTCCTCAAAAATATGACAAGGCTATGGCGCAAAGAAAACTTTCGAATGTGGCCACTGTTTTTTGAATACTGTCTGACGACAATATGGGCCTTTACCTGCCTGGTCGGTTTCATTATTTACGCAGTCCAACTTGCAGGTGTACCGTTAAATATTGAATTGACACATATCGCTGCGACACATACTGCCGGAATATTATTGTGTACGTTATGTTTACTGCAATTTATTGTCAGCCTGATGATCGAGAATCGCTATGAGCATAATCTGACTTCATCGCTTTTCTGGATTATTTGGTTCCCGGTTATTTTCTGGATGCTGAGCCTGGCAACGACATTGGTATCATTTACACGAGTCATGTTGATGCCTAAAAAGCAACGCGCCCGTTGGGTAAGTCCCGATCGAGGGATTCTGAGAGGTTAATATGAACAATTTAATTATTACGACCCGACAATCGCCAGTACGTTTAATGGTTGATTATGTTGCCACAACCATCTTATGGACATTATTTGCTTTGTTCATATTCTTATTCACCATGGATCTGCTGACGGGTTATTACTGGCAAAGTGAGGCCAGAAGCCGACTTCAGTTCTATTTTTTGCTGGCAGTGGCGAATGCCGTCGTGTTAATTGTCTGGGCGCTGTACAATAAGCTGCGTTTTCAAAAACAGCAGCATCATGCAGCCTACCAATATACGCCGCAAGAATATGCAGAGAGCTTAGCAATACCTGATGAGCTCTATCAGCAACTACAAAAAAGCCACAGGATGAGCGTACACTTCACCAGCCAAGGGCAAATAAAAATGGTTGTTTCAGAAAAAGCGCTAGTCCGGGCATAAACACCCAAAACAAAGCCCGGTTCGCCCGGGCTCTGCGCCGATAATACACTTAACTGTATGCATGTAGCGTACGTTGGCAAAGTGCCGAACGTACGCAATCCTCTTTACCGAATCGGACGATCCCGACCATTTCATCTTCTTCGAAACGTTCTAGCGCGTCACTTAATCCGGAGCGCACGCCGCGAGGCAAATCGCATTGCGTGATATCACCGTTGACGATAACCGTCACGTTCTCCCCGAGGCGGGTTAAAAACATTTTCATTTGCGCGGCAGTCACATTCTGCGCCTCGTCAAGAATGACGACTGCATTTTCAAAGGTACGTCCACGCATATAGGCGAACGGCGCGATTTCCACCTTCCCTATTTCCGGTCGCAGGCAGTACTGCATAAAGGAAGCCCCTAAGCGCCGGACCAGCACGTCGTAGACCGGACGAAAATAGGGAGCAAACTTTTCTGCGATATCTCCAGGTAAGAAGCCAAGATCTTCATCGGCTTGCAGAACTGGACGGGTGACGATAATCCTGTCGACATCCTTATGTATCAGGGCCTCTGCCGCTTTTGCTGCGCTGATCCAGGTTTTTCCGCACCCGGCTTCGCCGGTGGCGAATATCAGCTGCTTACTCTCAATAGCCTTCAGATAGTGCAATTGCGCTTCATTTCGCGCGAGGATGGGCGAGGTATCGCGACTGTCGCGGGCCATACCAATGGCTTCTACGCCGCTCATCTGCACAAGCGAGGTGACCGATTCTTCTTCACGCTGCTTATGGCTGCGCGAATCCCGTCTCAGCACACGTTTTGCCTCGCGACGAGCTTTGATCACTGCTTTTTGTCTTCCCATGGAGAGCACCTTGAGTTGTTTGTATTCATCACACGCGCCGTTGGCAGCGCGATTATGCGCACGAACATCAGAGGGTTGGCTTCCTTGTAAGCCATAGTTTGCTGTTGGATAAAATGCCGAAAAACGGCTACGCACACCGTTTGCGGCGTCGGTAACACGAGTAAAGTGAGGAAGTGAGAAAAATACAGAGTGACGAAGTTGCTACCGGAGGAGAAATCTCCGCGAGTGGTGGAGCGTTGCTTAACAAAACATTGTCCAGTACAGGACGTTACCATCCGCGATCTCCATAGTGACTGACTATCACTGCCGGGAACTTCCGCTGCTACTTAATAATTACAACAGATCTCGCATTCATTGCAACAATATATTCACTTATATTTAACTATAAAACACCATTTCAGTGACATTAGTTTCTACTGGAAAGATGACAGAGTGATGACAGTGATGAAAAAAGCTGTGTGCTTTCAGCAGGATTCGCATAAGGCATCAACGCACGAACGCCGGATGCGGCGTGAACGCCTTATCCTGCCTACCAAACCCGCACCGATTGTAGGCATGATAAGACGCGCAAGCGTCGCATCAGGCATCAGCGCATTACCGCCGGATGCGGCGTGAACGCCTTATCCTGCCTACCGAACCCGCACCGATTGTAGGCATGATAAGACGCGCAAACGTCGCATCAGGCATCAGCGCACGAACGCCGGATGCGGCGTAAATGCCTTATCCGCCTCTAAAAATTAAACTCGCAATAATGCGCTTCCAAGATAATCGCTCGCGTCCTTCACCCCCGGCAGCGCAAAAAAATAACCGCCGCCGATGGGTTTAACGTATTCCTCCAGCGCTTCACCATTGAGCCTTTTTTGTACTGTCAGGAAGCCCTTTTCCAGATCGTGTTGGTAGCAGACAAACAGCAACCCCATATCCAGTTGCCCGGAGTTGGTAACACCCAACGAATAACTGTAGCCACGACGCAGCATCAGGCTGGACTCGCTCTCCGCCGTGCGGGGATTCGCCAGCCGGATATGGCTGTCCAGCGCGATCACCTTCCCCTCCGGATCGCTGGCGTAATCAGGCACATCATGCTCATGCTGCATTCCCAGCGGCGCGCCGGTTTGTTTGTCGCGACCAAAAATTGTCTGCTGTTCTTTCAGCGGCGTTCTGTCCCAAAATTCCACTCGAAACTGAATCAAACGCACCGCCTGGTAGCTGCCGCCGATAGCCCACGCAGGCTCCTGCTGATCTGCCGTCACCCACACTACTTTTTGCATCAATTTCGCATTTTGGCTGTCAGGATTAGCAGTGCCGTCTTTGAAGCCCAGCAAATTAATCGGCGTCTCTTTGCCTTTACTACGCGCTGCGTGGTCGGAAATAAACCCTTCCCGCTTCCAGCGCACACTGAGCAAATCCGGCGTGTGTTTGATGATATCGCGCAGTGCATGGATCACCGTGTCCTGGGTATTGGCGCAAATCTGTAGCAACACATCACCATGACATAACGCCGCATCAAGCGAGTCGTTAGGGAAACGTGTCATCTTCTGCAACTTTTTCGGCATCTGCTGCGCAAGGCCAAAACGCTCATCAAACAATGAGTGGCCCACCGATAACGTGATGGTGAGATTATCGGGCGCAATGTAGCCGCCAAGAATGCCGGAATCGCGTGGCGGCAGGCGTGGATTTGACGTTTCTGGTGCCGCTCCGCCCTGAGTCAGAAAAGCAAAACGCTGAGTCAACAAGCGAAACAATCGCTCAAGATCAGCTTTATCGCTGGCAAGCACATCAAACGCCACCAGCATCATTGCGGCCTGCTGCGGCGTCAGAATACCCGCCTGATGTTCGCCATAAAACGGCTGCGCTTCACTGCGCGCATCCGGTGAAAGCGTCCCCGGCGCACTTAGTGGTTTTTGCGCATGCGCTACCGGGCAACTTCCCGCCAGTGCCAGCGCGCCAATCCCTTTCAGTAAACGTCGGCGTGACGGTTCATTCACGCCGTTTTCATCTTCATACTGCATAACGCTTAATCCAGCCCCAGCACACCGCGAAGTTGCGCCAGATCTTCCGCTAGCGCAGTAATCGGCCCTTTCAGCGCATTACGATCGGCATCGGTCAATTTGTCGTAGGTTTCAAAACCGTCTTTGGTACGGTATTTCGCCAGAATGGTATCGACCTTTTTGAAGTTAGCATCGACTTTTGCCAGCAGTTCCGGGTTGGCTTTTTGTAGTTGTGGACGCAGCAGATCGACAATTTTCTGCGAGCCTTCAACGTTAGCCTGGAAGTCCCACAGATCGGTGTGGCTGTAGCGATCTTCTTCACCGCTGATTTTGCTGGCTGCCACTTCCTCAATCAGTCCGGCTGCGCCGCCGACCACTTTTGAAGGTGGGAAAGCCAGTTCACTGATGCGTTTTTGCAAATCGACCACATCGGTATAAAGCTGGTCAGCATACTGATCCATTCCTTTGGTGGTATTGTCGCCAAACAAGGCTTTTTCCAGACGGTGGAAACCGGTGAATTTCGGATCGGCGGCTTTTTGCTCGTAATCATCTTCACGGGCGTCAATGCTACCATCCAGATCAGAGAACAGCTCAGCAATCGGTTCGATGCGCTCATAGTGCTGGCGCGTCGGCGCATACAGTGCTTTCGCTTTTTCTATATCGCCTGCTTTAATAGCGTCGGTAAAGGCTTTGGTGTCGGTCACCAGTTGCGTGGTTTCCGCCATGACATACGCTTTATATGCAGTAATTGCACCACCAAGACTTAACAGCGCATCACTTTGCGCCGCATCCGCCGTTGCTTCACCTTTGACGATCAACTTCCCTTTCGGGTTAGTCAGCAGACCGCAGGTCATATCGTATTCGCCAGGCTGTAAATTCGCCGTCATTTTCTGGCTAAAACCAGGGGCGATATTTTCCCGCTCTTCCACCACCATCACGCCTTTGAGGATCTCCCACTCCAGCGCCTTCTGGCTATGGTTCTGAATAATGAACTGTGTTTTCCCGGCGTTAACCGTAATGGTCATCGGTTCGCACTGCTTATCTGTCACAGTGACTTTGACCTGCGGAATATCAGCGGCGTTAGCCATAAAAGCAGAAGAGAACAGCGCAGCCACGCTCAACTGCAATGCGTTACGACGGAAGTTAATGGTCATGACGAGACTATCCCTTTAAAGTATGTTGTAACTAAGCAAAAGTTTGCGTCATTTTCGTTACGCGGAGCGAGACGCTGTCGCCCCTGCGCGCGGCGGCAGAGCAAATGCCACCAGCGCCGGGATGAGATAAATAAACCAGACGGCGACTTCGCTGACGCTCGGCGCTTCCTGATAACCAAAGATACCTTCCATCAGCGTACCGAAAAGCGAGTGAGTTGAGAGCACCGCGCTCATATCGAAGGCGATTTCCTGAAAGTGGTTCCACAGCCCGGCTTCATGAAACGCGCGAATAGCACCTGCCGCCAGCCCTGCGGCGACGAAGAGAATAAAGAGGCTGGTCCATTTAAAAAACGCGCCAAGATTGAGGCGAATACCGCCCCAGTAGAGCAGGAAGCCGAGCACCACGGCTGTAGCAAGACCGAGCATTGCACCCAGCGGAGGCCAGATCCCGACATCTTGTTGAAACGCCGCCAGCAGGAAAAAGACCGACTCCAGCCCTTCCCTTGCAACGGCAAAAAAGACCATCATCACCAGCGCCCAGCCATGATGATTCCCACGCTGCAATGCGCTATCGACTGCCTGTTCCAGTTGCACTTTGACGTTGCGCGACACTTTACGCATCCAGAAAACCATCCAGGTGAGGATCACCACGGCAATCACCGCCACGATACCTTCGAACAATTCCTGCTCTTTTTGCGGAAATTCGCCGGTGGTTTCATTAATGAAGATACCCAGCCCCAGGCACAACGCAGCGGCTAGCAACACGCCAATCCACATGACACCAATCCATCGACCTCGCTGGGTACGCTTAAGATAGCTGGCAATCAGGCTGACAATCAGCGCGGCTTCAAGTCCTTCGCGCAACATAATGAGAAACGGAACAAACATGCCACCCACCCTTAAACGTTTTTCTGAGTCAATCTATGCAAAGAAAAGTAAATCGCAGTGATAGCGATTATCATTACGGTGAAGAAAAACACAAGCGGAATGTTTATAAAATGATGTTGGAATGTAAACAAAGAGAGGTAATGCCAGGGGATATAAACGATTATTCCAGGTACAAAGATGGGATTGTTTACAACGAGCCATGTGTTCTTGCCAGATGCCGCGTAAACGCCTTATCCAGCCGACAAAACTGTCCAGACTCAATGCATCAGAGCTTCCATGTAAAACTGATAAGCGGGTGTATCAAGCAATTTCGTCCATCCGCGATTATCAAATCTAACTTTTTGCCCGGAACATAATAACAGCTCGGGTGTTGGTGGCGTCAAAATCGCTGAAGCGTTCCCCGAAGGCCGGGGCAGCCCACATGGATGTGGGCTGAGGGCGCGTCTTACAGGACGTTACCTCGCGCCCGACCCGGTAGCCGAAGGGGATAAGCTGAAGGTACCGCGCAGCGGCGATTTTGTTCGCCAGAGCCCGGGGGTGCAGGGGGCGGCGGCGATTGGCCGCCCCCTGCGCGCTCCCTGCACCATTCAATTTATATGGCGAGGCACATTAAGGGAGCGCAACCCGCTGCTGAAGCCAAACAAAACCGCCGCAGGCTAAGTCACTTACCCTTCCTGCAACCGTGACGGCGGCGCTGAATGATAGTGCGCGTCGGCGTCAGCAAAGCGTTTTTGCATCGCCGCTGACGGCGCTTTACCCAGCAAACTAAACACTACAATCCCGATACTGCCGAAGATGAAGCCCGGAATAATTTCGTACAGACCCAGCCAGCCGAACTGTTTCCAGACAATAACCGTCAGCGCGCCAATGATCATCCCCGCCAGTGCACCGTTACGCGTCATGCGTGACCACATCACTGAGAACAGCACCACCGGACCAAACGCCGCACCGAAGCCTGCCCACGCGTAGCTTACTAAGCCCAGCACACGGTTTTCCGGATTCGCCGCCAGCGCAATTGCCACCAGCGCCACCACCAACACCATCACACGCCCTACCCACACCAGTTCTTTCTGGCTGGCATGTTTACGCAGAAATGCTTTGTACAGATCTTCGGTAATCGCACTGGAGCACACCAGCAGCTGGCAACTTAACGTCGACATCACCGCCGCCAGAATCGCCGACAACAGAATCCCGGCAATCCACGGGTTAAACAATATTTGTGCCAGTTCGATAAACACGCGCTCAGAGTTCTGGTTTACCGCACCGGCAACCGCTGGATTATTGTTAAAGTATGCAATGCCGAAGAAACCGACCGCCACCGCGCCTGCCAGACAGAGGATCATCCAGGTCATGCTGATACGACGCGCATGGACAATGCTGTGGTGAGAATCCGCCGCCATAAAACGCGCCAGAATATGCGGCTGACCGAAGTAACCCAGCCCCCAGCCCATCAGCGAGATAATGGCGACAAAATTCAGCCCTTTGAGCATATCCACGTTTTCAATGCTCTTTTGTTTGATCACTTCCAGCGAGTCGCCAAACCCACCGACGCTAATGATCACGATAACCGGCGTCAGGATCAGGGCAAAAATCATCAGGCTGGCCTGTACAGTGTCAGTCCAGCTCACCGCAAGGAAGCCGCCAATAAAGGTGTAAAGGATCGTCGCCGCAGCTCCCGCCCACAGAGCCGTTTCGTAGCTCATGCCGAAGGTGCTTTCAAACAGACGCGCGCCAGCCACAATGCCCGAAGCACAATAAATGGTGAAGAACAGCAAAATTACCAGCGCGGAGATAATGCGCAAAATACGGCTTTTATCTTCAAAACGCCCGGTAAAATAATCCGGCAATGTTAAGGCGTTATTATTGTATTCGGTATGCACACGCAAGCGCCCGGCCACCAGCTTCCAGTTAATCCACGCGCCTAATGTCAGGCCAATGGCGATCCAGCTTTCGGAAATCCCGGAAAGAAAGACTGCACCCGGTAATCCCATTAACAGCCAGCCGCTCATATCCGACGCACCTGCCGATAATGCCGTCACGAATGGCCCAAGGCTGCGACCGCCAAGAATATAGTCGTCGAAGTTTTTGGTTGATCGCCAGGCGATGAACCCAATCAATATCATGCCAAAAATATAGACACAGAATGTCACCAACATCGGTGTGCTAATAGCCATCTAAAGTCTCCAAAAAATTATTATCGGCAATGTCGAAACTTGCCGTTATATCTGCCACCGGAACGGGGTAACAGAGTTTATGTTTTCCCAGGGCGACCGTATCCTGCCGGAAGCGCTGGTTATTCACAATCGATTTAACACACCATTTACATTAAATTTTAGTGCTCAGCGATACTATTTTTCATCAGGTTGCACTCCCTCACATTTTTTGCGGTTGCACCTTTCAAAAATGTTAACTGCCGCAGAGAAAAAGTCTGAGTTATTTTTTTAATCCCTGTCATATCGATTTCTTTTATTAACATTTCATTCATTTTTAAGCTTGCTACGCAGGTCACATTTAACATGGTTGCACAAAGTTGCAACATCATGGATATTTCACGATAACGTTAAGTTGCACCTTTCAGAACAACAGGAGTAATGGCATGGGAACCACCACCATGGGGGTTAAGCTGGACGACGCGACGCGTGAACGCATTAAGTCTGCCGCGACACGTATCGATCGCACACCGCACTGGTTAATTAAGCAGGCGATTTTTTCTTATCTTGAACAACTGGAAAACAGCGATACTCTGCCGGAGCTACCTGCGCTGCTTTCTGGCGCGGCCAATGAGAGCGATGAAGTACCGAATCCGGCAGAGGAACCACACCAGCCATTCCTCGACTTTGCCGAGCAAATTTTGCCACAGTCGGTTTCCCGTGCGGCTATCACCGCCGCCTATCGCCGCCCGGAAACCGAAGCGGTTTCTATGCTGCTGGAACAAGCTCGCCTGCCGCAGCCGGTTGCTGAACAGGCGCATAAACTGGCGTATCAACTGGCCGATAAACTACGTAATCAAAAAAATGCCAGTGGTCGCGCAGGCATGGTTCAGGGATTATTGCAGGAGTTTTCGCTATCATCGCAGGAAGGCGTGGCGCTGATGTGTCTGGCGGAAGCACTATTGCGTATTCCCGACAAAGCCACCCGTGATGCGCTAATACGCGACAAAATCAGCAACGGTAACTGGCAGTCACACATTGGTCGTAGCCCGTCGCTGTTTGTTAATGCTGCCACCTGGGGGCTGCTGTTTACCGGCAAACTGGTTTCTACCCATAACGAAGCCAGCCTCTCCCGTTCGCTGAATCGCATTATCGGTAAGAGTGGCGAACCGCTAATCCGCAAAGGTGTGGATATGGCGATGCGCCTGATGGGCGAGCAGTTCGTCACTGGTGAAACCATCGCGGAAGCGTTAGCCAATGCCCACAAGCTGGAAGAGAAAGGTTTCCGTTACTCATACGATATGCTGGGCGAAGCCGCACTGACCGCAGCAGACGCGCAGGCGTATATGGTTTCCTATCAGCAGGCGATTCACGCCATTGGTAAAGCCTCCAATGGTCGCGGCATTTATGAAGGTCCGGGCATTTCAATCAAGCTGTCGGCGCTGCATCCGCGCTACAGCCGCGCCCAGTACGATCGGGTAATGGAAGAGCTTTACCCACGTCTGAAATCATTAACCTTGCTGGCGCGTCAGTACGATATTGGTATTAACATTGATGCCGAAGAGGCCGATCGTCTGGAGATCTCCCTCGATCTGTTGGAAAAGCTTTGTTTCGAGCCTGAACTGGCAGGCTGGAACGGCATCGGTTTTGTTATTCAGGCTTATCAAAAACGCTGCCCGCTGGTGATCGATTACCTGATTGATCTCGCCACCCGCAGCCGTCGTCGTCTGATGATTCGCCTGGTGAAAGGCGCGTACTGGGATAGTGAAATCAAACGTGCGCAAATGGACGGCCTTGAAGGTTATCCGGTTTATACCCGCAAGGTGTATACCGATGTTTCTTATCTCGCTTGTGCGAAAAAGCTGCTGGCGGTGCCAAATCTCATTTACCCGCAGTTTGCAACGCACAACGCCCACACGCTGGCGGCAATTTATCAACTGGCGGGTCAAAACTACTATCCGGGTCAGTACGAGTTCCAGTGCCTGCATGGTATGGGCGAGCCACTGTATGAGCAGGTCACCGGGAAAGTTGCCGACGGTAAACTTAACCGACCGTGTCGTATTTATGCTCCGGTCGGTACCCATGAAACACTGCTGGCATATCTGGTGCGTCGCCTGCTGGAAAACGGTGCTAACACCTCGTTTGTTAACCGTATTGCTGATACCTCTTTGCCACTGGATGAACTGGTTGCCGATCCAGTCACTGCAGTAGAAAAACTGGCGCAGCAGGAAGGGCAAACTGGATTACCCCATCCGAAAATTCCCCTGCCGCGCGATCTTTACGGTCACGGGCGCGACAACTCGGCAGGGCTGGATCTTGCCAACGAACACCGACTGGCCTCGCTCTCCTCAGCCCTGCTCAACAGTGCACTGCAAAAATGGCAGGCCATGCCAATGCTGGAACAACCGGTCGCGGCTGGTGAAATGTCACCCGTTATCAACCCGGCGGAACCGAAAGATATTGTGGGCTATGTACGTGAAGCCACACCGCGTGAAGTAGAACAGGCGCTGGAAAGTGCAGTTAATAACGCGCCAATCTGGTTTGCCACGCCTCCGGCCGAACGCGCGGCGATTTTGCATCGCGCTGCCGTACTGATGGAAAGCCAGATGCAGCAACTGATTGGTATTCTGGTACGTGAGGCCGGAAAAACCTTCAGTAACGCCATTGCCGAAGTGCGTGAAGCCGTCGATTTTCTCCACTACTACGCGGGACAGGTGCGGGATGATTTCGCTAACGAAACCCACCGTCCATTAGGGCCTGTGGTGTGTATCAGCCCGTGGAATTTCCCGCTGGCGATTTTCACCGGGCAAATCGCTGCCGCACTGGCGGCAGGTAACAGCGTACTGGCAAAACCGGCAGAACAAACGCCGCTGATTGCCGCACAAGGGATTGCCATTTTGCTGGAAGCGGGTGTACCGCCAGGCGTGGTGCAGTTGTTGCCCGGTCAGGGTGAAACCGTAGGCGCGCAACTGACAGGTGATGATCGCGTGCGCGGGGTGATGTTTACCGGTTCAACCGAAGTCGCTACGTTACTGCAACGCAATATCGCCAGCCGCCTGGACGCTCAGGGCCGCCCAATTCCACTCATTGCGGAAACCGGCGGCATGAACGCGATGATTGTCGATTCCTCCGCCCTGACCGAACAGGTCGTCGTGGATGTACTGGCCTCGGCCTTCGACAGTGCAGGTCAGCGTTGTTCGGCGCTGCGCGTGCTGTGTCTGCAAGATGAAATTGCCGACCACACGTTAAAAATGCTGCGCGGTGCAATGGCCGAATGCCGGATGGGTAATCCGGGTCGCCTGACCACCGATATCGGTCCGGTGATTGATGGCGAAGCGAAGACCAATATTGAGCGCCATATTCAGACCATGCGTAGCAAAGGCCGTCCGGTGTTCCAGGCGGTGCGGGAAAACAGTGAAGATGCCCGCGAATGGCAAAGTGGCACCTTTGTCGCCCCGACGCTGATCGAACTGGATGATTTTGCCGAATTGCAAAAAGAGGTCTTTGGTCCGGTGCTGCATGTGGTGCGTTACAACCGTAACCAGCTCCCAGAGCTGATCGAGCAGATTAACGCTTCCGGTTATGGTCTGACGCTTGGCGTTCATACACGTATTGATGAAACCATTGCCCAGGTCACTGGCTCGGCCCATGTCGGTAATCTGTATGTTAACCGTAATATGGTGGGCGCAGTGGTGGGTGTGCAGCCGTTCGGCGGCGAAGGGTTGTCCGGCACCGGGCCGAAAGCAGGCGGTCCGCTCTATCTCTACCGTCTGCTGGCGAATCGCCCGGAAAGTGCGCTGGCGGTGACGCTCGCGCGTCAGGATGCAGAGTATCCGGTCGATGCGCAGTTGAAAGCCGCATTGACTCAGCCGCTAAATGCACTGCGGGAATGGGCAGCAAATCGTCCAGAATTGCAGGCGTTATGTACGCAATATGGCGAGCTGGCGCAGGCAGGAACACAACGATTGCTGCCAGGGCCGACGGGTGAACGCAACACCTGGACGCTGCTGCCGCGTGAGCGCGTATTGTGTATCGCGGATGATGAACAGGATGCGCTGACTCAGCTCGCCGCCGTGCTGGCGGTGGGCAGCCAGGTACTGTGGCCGGATGACACGCTGCATCGTCAGTTAGTGAAGGCATTGCCATCGGCAGTCAGCGAACGTATTCAACTGGCGAAAGCGGAAAATATAACCGCTCAACCCTTTGATGCGGTGATCTTCCACGGTGATTCGGATCAGCTTCGCGCATTGTGTGAAGCCGTTGCCGCACGGGATGGTGCAATTGTTTCAGTGCAGGGTTTTGCCCGTGGTGAAAGCAATATCCTTCTGGAACGGCTGTATATCGAACGCTCGCTGAGCGTGAATACCGCTGCCGCTGGCGGTAACGCCAGTTTAATGACGATCGGTTAAGCAGGTTGCCGGAGGATGCTATAACCTCCTCCGGCATCATTAACGTGGTCGAATCCCCTCAATAATAATCCGCTGCACGTTTTCAACCGTTTGATTGAAAAATACCTCATCGCGCAACGTCGCGCCTGTCACCGCCTCCACCTGAGGGGCGAAATCGGCGTAATGTTGAGTGGAAGCCCAAATCATAAAAATCAAATGCTGCGGGTCAATCGGCGCGAGTTTGCCGCTTTTTACCCAACCGGCAATCAGCGCCGATTTCTCATCAATTAATGCCTTCAAATCGCCCGTCAGTTCATCCATTAACAACGGCGCGCCTGCCAGCATCTCCATACAGAACAGGCGCGAAGCCTGCGGATAATCGCGTGAGACTTCCAGCTTCAGACGGATGTACTCTTTGATCGCCGCCAGCGGGGCGAAATCTTCACGAAACGCTTTTAACGGTGCCAGCCAGATATCGAGAATCTGCCGCAGTACGGCTATATACAGCGCCTCTTTTGACGGAAAGTAATACAGCAGATTGGTTTTTGAAACGCCTGCCAACTCTGCGATCTGCTCCAGCCTTGTGCCGTGAAAACCGAATTGCGAAAAAGTGTCCAGTGCTGCGCTAAGAATCGCTTTTTTCTTCGCGCTCACTGCGCGCGAACGTTTACCCGTTGTTTTCACTGCGCCTTGCGTCATGCGCTCTCCCCTCTTGTAGATTGGCAACAGGATAGCAAAACCCCTGCCCGGCCTCGACCTTCTGCACTCTCATCGCGCACGGATGCATGTTTTATGTGCAACTGTTTTGACCGTTTAGTCCACTTTTTTCCAGATATTTTAGACAACTTAACATTAACACATTAATAACATTCACTTTTTAAAAACTGGCATCCGCTTTGCAAACAAACCATTACGCGGCTGAAAAGGATATGCAGGATGCAGCGCCCCGTCTGACTTTCACTTTACGAGACGAAGAGAGGTTGATGATGAAAATTGGCGTATTCGTACCTATTGGCAACAACGGCTGGCTCATTTCGACCCACGCGCCGCAGTACATGCCGACCTTTGAACTGAATAAAGCCATTGTGCAAAAAGCGGAGCACTACCATTTCGACTTCGCCCTGTCGATGATCAAACTGCGTGGCTTTGGCGGCAAAACTGAGTTCTGGGATCACAACCTTGAGTCGTTCACCTTGATGGCGGGGCTGGCGGCCGTCACCTCGCGCATTCAGATTTACGCCACTGCCGCCACCTTAACGTTACCTCCGGCAATCGTCGCCCGTATGGCCGCAACCATTGACTCCATCTCTGGCGGGCGTTTTGGCGTCAACCTCGTGACTGGCTGGCAAAAGCCCGAGTATGAGCAGATGGGTATCTGGCCTGGCGATGACTATTTCTCCCGTCGTTACGACTATCTCACCGAATATGTTCAGGTGCTGCGCGACCTATGGGGCACGGGGAAAAGCGATTTTAAAGGCGATTTTTTCACCATGAATGATTGCCGCGTCAGTCCACAACCGAGCGTACCCATGAAAGTGATCTGCGCCGGGCAAAGCGACGCTGGCATGGCGTTCTCCGCCCAGTATGCCGATTTCAACTTCTGTTTCGGCAAAGGCGTAAATACGCCCACGGCTTTCGCCCCGACCGCCGCTCGGATGAAACAGGCCGCAGAGCAAACCGGGCGCGACGTTGGCTCTTATGTGTTGTTTATGGTGATTGCCGACGAAACCGACGATGCCGCTCGCGCCAAATGGGAACACTATAAAGCGGGTGCCGATGAAGAGGCGTTAAGCTGGCTAACCGAACAAAGTCAGAAAGATACCCGCTCCGGTACTGACACCAACGTCCGTCAGATGGCCGATCCCACTTCGGCGGTGAATATCAATATGGGGACGTTAGTCGGTTCTTACGCCAGTGTCGCGCGCATGTTAGATGAAGTCGCAAGCGTGCCTGGTGCCGAAGGCGTGCTGTTGACCTTCGATGATTTTCTGTCGGGAATCGAAACCTTCGGCGAGCGTATTCAGCCGCTAATGCAGTGCCGCGCCCATCTCCCCGCGCTTACTCAGGAGGTCGCGTGATGAAAACCTTAACCGCTCGACCGGAAGCCATTACCTTCGATCCGCAGCAAAGTGCGCTGATCGTGGTGGATATGCAAAACGCTTATGCCACACCAGGCGGCTACTTAGATCTCGCCGGTTTTGATGTCTCAACCACTCGCCCGGTCATTGCCAATATCCAAACTGCCGTGACCGCGGCGCGAGCAGCAGGGATGTTGATCATCTGGTTTCAAAATGGCTGGGATGAACAGTATGTCGAGGCTGGCGGCCCCGGCTCACCTAATTTTCATAAATCGAACGCCCTGAAGACCATGCGTAAGCAGCCGCAGCTGCAGGGGAAATTGCTGGCGAAAGGCTCCTGGGATTATCAACTGGTGGATGAACTGGTGCCGCAGCCTGGCGATATTGTGCTGCCGAAGCCGCGCTACAGTGGTTTCTTCAATACGCCGCTGGACAGCATTTTGCGCAGCCGCGGAATTCGCCACCTGATTTTCACCGGTATCGCTACCAACGTCTGCGTCGAATCGACGCTGCGCGACGGCTTTTTTCTGGAGTATTTCGGCGTGGTGCTGGAAGACGCAACCCACCAGGCGGGGCCGGAGTTTGCGCAGAAAGCCGCGTTGTTCAATATCGAAACCTTTTTTGGCTGGGTGAGCGACGTCGAAACGTTCTGCGACGCGCTTTCTCCCACGTCCTTTGCCCGTATCGCTTAAGGAGTTTAATGATGCCGAAATCCGTAATTATTCCTGCTGGCAGCAGCGCACCGCTGGCCCCCTTCGTTCCCGGCACGATGGCTGATGGCGTGGTGTATGTCTCCGGCACGCTGGCTTTTGATCAACATAACAACGTGCTGTTTGCTGATGACCCAAAGGCGCAAACCCGCCACGTTCTGGAAACCATCCGCAAGGTCATCGAGACGGCGGGTGGCACGATGGCGGATGTGACCTTCAACAGCATCTTTATTACCGACTGGAAAAATTACGCCGCGATTAACGAAATCTACGCCGAGTTTTTCCCGGGTGACAAACCGGCGCGATTCTGCATTCAGTGCGGACTGGTAAAACCTGACGCGCTGGTGGAAATCGCCACAATTGCGCATATCGCCAAGTGAGGCCGCGATGAAACTTTCACTCTCACCTCCCCCTTATGCTGATGCGCCCGTAGTGGTGTTGATTTCGGGTCTTGGCGGTAGCGGCAGTTACTGGTTACCGCAACTGGCGGTGCTGGATCAGGAGTATCAGGTAGTCTGTTACGACCAGAGCGGTACCGGAAATAATCCAGATACGCTGGCGGAAGACTACAGTTTGGCGCAGATGGCAGAGGAACTGCATCAGGCGCTGATGAGTGTGGGGATTGAGCGTTATGCGGTGATCGGCCATGCGCTCGGGGCGCTGGTGGGAATGCAGCTGGCGCTGGATTATCCCGCATCGGTCACTGCACTGGTCAGCGTTAACGGCTGGCTACGAATAAACGCCCATACCCGCCGCTGTTTTCAGGTTCGCGAACGATTACTGCATAGCGGCGGCGCGCAGGCATGGGTGGAAGCGCAGCCGTTGTTCCTCTACCCCGCCGACTGGATGGCGGCCCGCGCCCCTCGCCTTGAAGCGGAGGACGCGCTGGCACTGGCGCATTTTCAGGGCAAAAACAATTTACTGCGTCGACTTAACGCCCTCAAACGTGCTGACTTTAGTCGCCATACGGATCGCATCCGCTGCCCGGTGCAAATCATCTGCGCCAGTGATGATCTGCTGGTGCCCTCAGCCTGTTCCAGTGAACTTCATGCCGCCCTGCCCGATAGCCAGAAAATGGTGATGCGCTATGGCGGACACGCCTGCAACGTGACCGATCCCGAAACGTTTAATGCTCTGTTGCTCAACGGGCTTGCCAGCCTGTTACATCATCGTGAAGCCGCCTGTAAGGAATTGCTATGAACGAAGCCGTTAGCCCTGGTGCGCTTAGCACCCTGTTTACCGACGCCCGAACTCACAACGGCTGGCGGGAGACACCCGTCAGCGATGAGACGTTACGGGAGATTTATGCCCTGATGAAATGGGGGCCAACGTCAGCCAACTGTTCTCCGGCGCGCATCGTATTTATCCGCACTGCAGAAGCAAAAGAACGTCTGCGCCCGGCGCTTTCCAGCGGCAATCTGCAAAAAACCCTGACCGCGCCCGTCACTGCTATCGTCGCCTGGGATAGCGAATTTTATGAACGGTTACCGCAACTGTTTCCCCACGGCGATGCCCGCAGTTGGTTTACCTCCAGCCCAAAACTTGCTGAAGAAACGGCGTTTCGCAACAGTTCCATGCAGGCGGCCTATCTGATCGTCGCCTGCCGGGCGCTGGGGCTGGATACCGGCCCGATGTCCGGCTTTGACCGTCAACACGTGGACGACGCCTTTTTTACGGGCAGCACGCTGAAGAGCAATCTGCTGATTAATATCGGCTATGGCGATAGCAGCAAGCTTTATACGCGCCTGCCACGTCTGTCCTTTGAAGAAGCCTGCGGGCTGTTGTAAGGAGCAAACTATGAACATTGTCGATCAACAAACTTTTCGCGATGCGATGTCCTGCATGGGCGCGGCGGTCAATATCATCACCACGGACGGTCCAGCCGGGCGCGCCGGGTTCACCGCCAGCGCCGTCTGCAGCGTGACCGATACGCCGCCCACATTACTGGTGTGCCTGAATCGTGGGGCGTCCGTCTGGCCGGTATTCAATGAAAATCGGACGCTGTGTGTAAATACACTTAGCGCCGGGCAGGAGCCGCTTTCAAACCTTTTTGGCGGTAAAACGCCCATGGAACACCGCTTTGCCGCCGCCCGCTGGCAGACTGGTGTGACCGGATGCCCGCAACTGGAAGAAGCACTGGTTTCGTTTGACTGCCGTATCAGCCAGGTGGTGAGCGTCGGCACTCACGACATTCTGTTTTGCGCCATCGAAGCGATTCATCGTCACGCTACTCCCTACGGACTGGTGTGGTTTGATCGCAGTTATCACGCGCTAATGCGCCCTGCTTGTTAACCTCCTTAAGGAGACAGCTGATGGCAATGTTCGGTTTTCCTCACTGGCAGTTAAAATCGACCTCTACAGAGAGCGGCGTGGTCGCGCCGGATGAACGATTGCCGTTTGCTCAAACGGCAGTGATGGGTGTTCAACACGCGGTGGCAATGTTTGGCGCGACAGTGTTAATGCCGATTCTGATGGGGCTGGATCCCAACCTTTCCATTTTAATGTCGGGGATCGGCACGTTACTGTTTTTCTTTATTACCGGCGGGCGCGTCCCCAGTTATCTCGGTTCCAGCGCGGCTTTTGTCGGCGTGGTGATCGCCGCGACGGGCTTTAATGGTCAGGGAATTAATCCGAATATCAGCATCGCGCTGGGCGGGATTATCGCCTGTGGGCTGGTTTATACCGTCATTGGCCTGGTGGTGATGAAAATCGGTACGCGCTGGATTGAACGACTAATGCCGCCGGTTGTGACGGGTGCGGTGGTGATGGCGATTGGCCTGAACTTAGCGCCTATCGCAGTGAAAAGTGTATCGGCTTCGGCCTTTGATAGTTGGATGGCGGTAATGACGGTGCTGTGTATTGGGCTGGTGGCGGTGTTTACCCGTGGCATGATCCAGCGATTATTGATTCTCGTAGGATTAATTGTCGCCTGACTGCTGTATGGCGTGATGACCAACGTTTTAGGGCTGGGAAAAGCCGTCGATTTTACTCTCGTCAGCCATGCTACCTGGTTCGGTCTGCCACATTTTTCCACTCCTGCTTTTAATGGTCAGGCAATGATGCTGATTGCGCCCGTGGCGGTGATTCTGGTGGCGGAAAACTTAGGTCATCTCAAGGCGGTCGCCGGGATGACCGGACGCAATATGGATCCATATATGGGGCGGGCATTCGTGGGCGATGGGCTGGCAACGATGCTTTCCGGCTCTGTCGGCGGTAGCGGCGTAACCACCTATGCTGAAAATATCGGTGTGATGGCTGTGACAAAAGTCTACTCGACGCTGGTGTTTGTTGCTGCTGCCGTCATCGCCTTGCTGTTGAGCTTTTCGCCGAAATTTGGCGCGCTGATCCATACCATTCCTGCACCGGTGATTGGTGGTGCTTCAATTGTTGTGTTCGGGCTGATTGCCGTCGCAGGCGCACGGATCTGGGTACAAAACCGTGTCGATTTAAGCCAGAACGGTAATTTGATTATGGTCGCAGTAACCTTAGTGCTGGGCGCGGGTGATTTTGCTCTCACGCTGGGCGGTTTTACGTTGGGAGGGATCGGTACAGCAACCTTTGGCGCGATTTTACTCAATGCGTTGTTGAGCAGAAGGTTGGTTGACGTTCCTCCGCCAGAAGTTGTTCATCAGGAACCATAAACAGAAAACCGCCGGGATTACCGGCGGTGCAGATTGTTGACAACGTGCGCATTGTTCATGCCGGATGCGGCGTGAACGCCTTATCCGGCCTATAAAACAGTGCAAATTCAATATATTGCAATCTTCTGGTAGGCCTGATAAGCATCGCGCATCAGGCAAGCTTACATTTGTCATCAGTATCAACCGCCGGGGTAACCGGCGGTGATGGTTTTTTGACGAGCTACAGACAAAAATGCATGCGTCATTGATTAGCCCGGCTAGTTGTCGCTTTTGCCGTGACTGCTCTTGCCACCTTTTTTACCTGCTTCAGATGCGCGCTGCGGGTCATTTTTGAAATTACCCCCGCTGTGCTGTCCACCTTTTTTACCTGCTTCTGATGCTCTTTCGCGGTCTTCTGCAAAATTGCCGGAACCGCCTCGATGGTTTGCCATTACTGACCTCCGTCTGGGTATAGACATCATACTGCATAGAATTAACGCGGCGTATGGCGGCTGCCATATTTTCGCTACGTGGGACTAAGCTTAGTGAACTGACGCGGACAGACCCGCGTTTGGTAATATCCTGCAACAGCTTCTTAGCGAGAATAGATATCATCTCCAATAATTATCCATAAGCCGCTCTTATGATTAAAAAAACGCGATGAGATAAAAATGTGTCATTTTGCGACAAAATTGCGTGCTTGTGAAAGTTGTTATAAATCAAATAAGTGGTTGTGAAATTTGCACTCTGAAAAGGACGTCTTATCTTTAAATAAGTGGTAGCGAATCGCTACGGAATAGAGATAACACGAGGAGTGGTTAGAAATGGCTAAAGTTCTGGTGCTTTATTATTCCATGTACGGACATATTGAAACGATGGCACGCGCAGTTGCTGAGGGTGCAAGCAAAGTGGATGGCGCAGAAGTTGTCGTTAAGCGTGTACCGGAAACCATGCCGCCGCAATTATTTGAAAAAGCAGGCGGTAAAACGCAAACTGCACCGGTTGCAACCCCGCAAGAACTTGCCGATTACGACGCCATTATTTTTGGTACACCTACCCGCTTTGGTAACATGTCCGGTCAAATGCGTACCTTCCTCGACCAGACGGGCGGCCTGTGGGCTTCCGGCGCACTATACGGAAAACTGGCGAGCGTCTTTAGTTCCACCGGTACTGGCGGCGGTCAGGAACAAACAATCACATCCACCTGGACGACCCTTGCGCATCACGGCATGGTGATTGTCCCCATTGGCTACGCAGCGCAGGAATTATTTGACGTTTCACAGGTTCGCGGCGGTACGCCGTACGGCGCAACCACCATCGCAGGCGGTGACGGTTCACGCCAGCCCAGCCAGGAAGAACTGTCTATTGCTCGTTATCAAGGGGAATATGTCGCAGGTCTGGCAGTTAAACTTAACGGCTAATCTTCAACAGGAGGATACGCATGCCAACTCAAGAAGCGAAAGCTCATCACGTCGGTGAATGGGCATCTCTGCGCAATACGTCGCCGGAAATAGCCGAGGCCATTTTCGAAGTCGCCGGGTACGACGAAAAAATGGCGGAAAAGATTTGGGAAGAAGGTAGCGATGAAGTGTTAGTTAAAGCCTTTGCTAAAACCGATAAAGATTCGCTTTTTTGGGGCGAACAGACCATCGAACGTAAAAACGTTTAATCAGCGACTCCCCCGCTTCACGCGGGGGAGTTTTCTGTTATTTCACCGCTTCATTCAACACGCTATCAAACTTATCCATTGGGCAAAAACCGTTGGCATCTATCGGGCAACCGCTTAATTCCAGCGTCACGCGCTGAGCCGGAGCCTGCAACGTTAACGCGTCGGCATTACGCAACTGTTCCGAACTCTGATACACATATTCAATTTTCATCAAATCGCGATTAGCTTTGCTGTCATGCCAACGCTGGAAAACGATTTTGCCGCCGATGGGCGTGCGTTCGTTCTGGTCATGCAACTGATACGGTTTGAAATCAAGTGCCGTTAACAGAGAGGCAATGTTTGAGTCGTGCCCCACCAGCACAGTGATTTTTGGTGCACTGGCGCGATCTGTCACCAGCGCTTTGTCGATATAACTGACCAGTGGTTTCGCAACATTGCGCGCCACTTCCGGTGAGGTAAACAGGCTATCCTGGTAACCGTTTTTCAGCTTCGACAACACTTTCCACTGTTGGTCAGATTTGATTTCTCCCCACGCCACCTGATCCATCGGGAAACCTTCGTAGTATTGCAAAGTAAACGCATCTACCAGCGAGTTGCCGACTTTCAGCGGCCCGGAAACGCCCGGTTCTTGTTGATACTTCGCGCTAAAGGTGTTTTTTCCATCTACAAGCGAACACTGTTGCTTCTCTTTACAGGCAGGAGAATCTTTATAGTTAACGATTTTTTCCAGTAGCTTGTAGCTGTCGGTAAGCTGGAGTTTGCCGAGCTCTTTCTCCATTGCCGCCACCGCCTGTTCACTGAATGCGGCGGAATCATCGGTGATCACCGGGTTAAAGGTTGGGTCCATGGTGCCCATTTTTTCCTGGTGGTGGACTGGAATGTCACACCCAGGGAATGCGCCAGTAATAAAGAACTGCGCGGTTGCGACGGTACGTTGCAGGCTGTTGGCATAGGCATAAACGGTGTCCGGCGGCGGGCATTCCCCCGAATTCACCATCCCCTGCTCTGCCAGCCACTCACGCATATAGTGGCCCATATACACTTCCAGCACACCGCCTTTGGTGGTGAGCTGCCCACCGGGGACGTCCCATTCTGGCCATTTATTCGGTGTGGATTGTTCCAGCACACTGCCATTGTTCGCCAGCGGCGCACGTAAGTTATGGCGGCTCATCATGAGCACTTGCTGCAACTGATAGCCTTCCGGTACGGTTTGTGCCTGAGCATTTGAAGCGAGTAAAACTATCCCTGCCACAGCTGCGGCGATTAGCGTTTTGTTCATTCCTGGCACCTCTTTTGTTATCAATCACCAAAGAGTGTGACAGAAATATGACATTTTTCCGGGAACAGGTTCGCAAAATGGCTTGTTGAGTGCCTGTTTTTCTATATTTGTCATTAAAAAAAGGCAAGATTTGACGCAACCTATGCATGATTAGCCCCTGCCTCGTGTACGCCGTTGATGATTTCACCATGGGCTAGACAGAATATCACCGACGTTATCGATACAGGGGCAATATTTACTAGTAAAAAGAGAATGTGAGACTAATAAAAACTATTTTAGCACATGTCTTTATCATTAGATGGCATAACGATTTAAATAGTCCAGTTGCGCTTTCATTTCCTTATGGTTTAACTGGTATGACTGAGCAAAAAGTTCAGTAGGGAGGTAAACGTCATAATGATTGCCAGTATTCATTAAATAACCATACTCAAGATCTTCATCCGTTGAAAAGGATTCACTTCCCAAGGAGATTGATCCCACATTACAGGCAACAATAAACAATGAACAAATGCTATCTGAAAGCACAGCAAGGAAATTCTTCACTGCTTTAACCTTTTCCGGAGAGTCGGTATTTAAAACAAGCGAACCCTTGTTATCATTAAATATAAACTCGGGTAAATGCAATATGCATCTTTCGTCATTCAAGCAACTACCAATGAATTCTTTTTTAAACTTAATAAAATTCGACGCTAAAGAATTACCCATATCCTGAATTTGGTTGTCAGAATGCAGATCAACGCCAAATAATGTCTTAATATCTTCCCTGAGATTAAAGAATGCTGCATCAACAAAAGACTCAATCACTTGTTTATCAACAATTTTAATAAATTCGTCGTATACTTCTTTTTGCGTCTTTTGACTACCAAGCGCCCATGAATAATCAACATGTTTTATAACCAGTATGGCTCTTAACAGACAATATCCATCGCCATCTACAGGCGCGTATTTTAATTTATGTGCTTGATTAATTTCACTCTGAATAAAAGATATACCAGACAAATCAATACCAGTAACTGAATCATATATTCCCGGCGTATTTATCCGTTTTGGCTGGACACTCGTAATTTCATCATCATCAAAGCAATACTCAGAAAAAACATCATTACACTCATTTAAGATATCAACATATGCTATAAATTTATACCAACAGCTACTTTTAAAGCCTGCAATAGCCTGTGAAAACATACCCGGCAAGGATATATTAACAAGCTCTCTTTCTTGAAAATATTGTATAGTATAGGTAATGCCTCCTGAATCCCCTGAATAAGTGTTTGTATCATGAGTACGTAATGTTTTCATAAATGAAGATAAATCATTATCATTTTGCATTTCCTCTAATTCTGTTTCTAGTGATTCACACACCAGGCATGAAATATTTTCTTCTTTCCGCATGATTTCATTGTACAACCGCATAAAACACTCTAGTTTTTGTTCAAAAAGCGTGATTGAACATTTTTGATTTTCTTCGCGCCTGGTTTTTATATCGGCCCAGGCTGTTTTCAAATAATTATTAGCACTGCAACTTACTCCATGTATATTACTACCCATATATAGCGCCTATAAAATTTAATAAATAATGACGTCCTAGTTAAGCTTAAAGTGCCTGATTTAACTATCAAAAATCGCTCACCCTTTTACCTGTTTAAACTATGCTCAGCAATCCATCTTGACGCCACCTCCTCTCCACGATGATTTCAATAACATATTCTGTGTTGGCATATGAAATTTTGAGGATTACCCTACACTTATAGGAGTTACCTTACAGGGGTTCCTTCAATTTGTGTTGATTTACGCGAGATAACGCTATGGAACTAAAGGATTATTACGCCATCATGGGCGTGAAACCGACGGACGATCTCAAGACAATCAAGACCGCCTATCGTCGACTGGCCCGCAAATACCATCCTGATGTCAGCAAAGAACCGGATGCCGAAGCCCGCTTCAAAGAGGTCGCTGAAGCTTGGGAAGTGTTGAGTGATGAACAACGTCGCGCTGAGTATGATCAGATGTGGCAACATCGCAACGATCCGCAATTTAGCCGTCAGTTCCAGCATGGAGACGGTCAGAGTTTTAACGCCGAAGATTTTGACGATATCTTCTCGTCAATTTTCGGTCAGCATGCCCGCCAGAGCCGTCAACGCCCCGCCACACGCGGCCACGATATTGAAATCGAAGTGGCGGTATTCCTCGAAGAAACGCTTACTGAGCATAAGCGTACCATCAGCTATAACCTGCCGGTTTATAACGCCTTTGGCATGATCGAACAGGAAATCCCGAAAACGCTGAATGTGAAGATCCCGGCGGGCGTCGGCAATGGTCAACGCATCCGCCTGAAAGGCCAGGGAACGCCGGGCGAAAATGGCGGCCCAAATGGCGATTTGTGGCTGGTGATTCATATTGCGCCGCATCCATTGTTTGATATTGTCGGCCAGGATCTGGAAATAGTGGTGCCGGTTAGCCCGTGGGAAGCGGCGCTGGGTGCTAAAGTCACCGTTCCAACACTGAAAGAAAGCATTTTGCTAACTATCCCGCCGGGCAGTCAGGCCGGGCAACGATTACGCGTTAAAGGCAAAGGCCTGGTGAGCAAAAAACAGACCGGCGATCTGTATGCGGTACTGAAAATCGTGATGCCGCCGAAACCGGATGAAAATACGGCCGCGCTGTGGCAGCAACTGGCAGACGCCCAGTCGTCTTTTGATCCACGTAAAGATTGGGGGAAAGCATGATGGCTAATGTTACGGTGACTTTTACTATTACCGAATTTTGCCTACATACCGGCATCTCTGAAGAGGAATTGAATGAAATTGTCGGTTTGGGGGTGGTTGAACCGCGAGAGCGCCTGGAAACAACCTGGGTATTTGACGACCATGCCGCCATTGTGGTGCAACGTGCGGTACGTCTGCGTCATGAACTGGCACTGGACTGGCCGGGGATCGCGGTGGCGCTAACATTAATGGATGATATTGCGCACCTGAAGCAGGAAAACCGCCTGCTGCGCCAGCGGCTTTCCCGATTTGTGGCTCATCCGTGAGTTTGTTGCCTGATGCGACGCTTAACGCGTCTTATCAGGCCTACAAAGCGCACTGTCCCCGTAGGCCGGATAAGGTTCATGCCGCATCCGGCGGATCTGCCTTAATGTCTAATGCGACGCTCAACGCGTCTTATCTGGCCTACAAACGGCATTATCTGTTTTGGTTGTCGCACTCCACTAACGCCAGCAATAACTGGCTTAGTGCCGCGTAAAAACCAAAGCTGTCATACTGATGGCAACGTGCCGCAAACTCTGGTAACCATTGTTGCAGCGCCGTCAGTACTTTTTGCCGCAAACTGTCGATTCTTCGCGCAGGAACGGTCCCCTCTCCCAGCGAAAAATGCAGATGACTCAACAACTCGAGATAGATCGCCAGATGATCTGCCGGTTCGTTGAAATTGCCGCTGGTTTCCATCCCTGCCTCAACTAACAAGCGTTTAATCTCTTGCTCGTCCTGTTTGTAGGCCGATGCATACGGCAGCGCCGCTTGTTTGTCGGTCATCAGAAACAGGCCGCAAAAGTCAGCGGCCAGTTCCAGACGGGCGTCGTCACGTACTGTCAGAGTGGCAATACGGTTTTCCAGCTCACTCACCGCCGCTGTGAGCGGCGGTTCGCTTTTTAGCAACGAAAACCATTCAGCCATCTGCGCACTGGCGATCTGCGTCAGTTGTTCATCGTCCAGCTCACGGGAGAACAACTGCGCCAGCCAGGCGTAGACACAGGCAATCTGTTGTGCTGTCAGCGTGGTCATGATTTCACCTGCGACGCGGGAACATATTCGCACTGCGCCACCATCTCAACGGGGCCATTAAACGCCGTCACCTGCTCCACTGTTCCGTTGTACTTCTCAATTTCCACCAGCGTGGTATGCGCACTGGTCGCCTGCGCCAGCTGCGAAGTACCGATGTCGATAGTCAACACGTTGGGGTTACCGTATTTGCACAGCGCACCAGGCTCACCGCCTTTATCTGGATCGTACCATGCCCCTTCGTGAATTCGTGCCACGCCGGGTGCATAGCGGTCAGAAACCACTGCTCCAGCCAACACCTGACCACGAGCGTTAAAGACGCGTACCACATCACCGTTACGAATACCGCGCGCACTGGCATCCTGCGGGCTAATAAATACTGGCTCTTTACCCGCGACCGTATATTGCTGACGCAGCGTTTCTGACTCACATAACTGCGAGTGAAGTCGGAAATCCGGATGCACAGATTGCAGATGCAACGGATACTTCTGCGAGCCGGGCCCACCGTGGGAGCGTTCGATTTTCTCAAACCACATCGGATGCCCCTGACAATCGTCGTAGTTCATGTCGGCAATGGTTTTTGAGTAGATCTCAATCAGGCCACTCGGCGTGCCTAGCGGTTCGAGATCCGGATCTTCCCGGAATGCCTGGTGGCGAACAAACATCTGCGGATGGTCAAACTCGACGTACTCTTTCTTATTCCAGAAGTCATCAAACGCTGGCAGATGAACACCGCGTCCTTTGCCCTGTTGTACACCTTCTTGCCAGATGCGTTTCAGCCAGCCCATTTCGTCCAGCCCTTCGGTAAAGGCTTCTTCACGATTAAAGCGACGGCACAGCTCACGGAAAATATCAAAGTCGTTGCGCGCCTCAAACTGCGGCGGCACCACCTGTTTCATGGCGATGATCCCACGGTTAGAGTGGTTACCGTACTGGTCGAGATCGTTACGCTCAAACTGCGTGGTCGCAGGCAGTACGATATCGGCAAAGCGGCAGGTTGAGGTCCACTGATTATCTATAGCGATAACC
The DNA here is from genome assembly GCF_030295215.1 of Escherichia sp. KS167_9B. Lineage (NCBI taxonomy): Bacteria > Pseudomonadati > Pseudomonadota > Gammaproteobacteria > Enterobacterales > Enterobacteriaceae > Escherichia > Escherichia sp. KS167_9B. Next base: position 1,256,777 of record NZ_AP025754.1, on the reverse strand, counting down.
GTTTCCAGCTTGCGCCAGCCTTCGATAATGCGGTTGATCTGCTGATGACGATGGAACGGGTTAGTTCCGGCAAAAATACACATTTTCAGCGGTGGCAGTTTTACCGATTTACCATTCCAGTTGATCACTTTTCCCGGTTCGAGGATCGCATCGATAAAACGGGCAATCGGAATGGTGCTGCTGTAGCCTTTGTAATCACTGTTGTCGTGAACAGGCGGAATCGACGAAGAGCCGGAGAAACCACTCAGAATAACGCCTTTACGTCCCGGCGTGCCTGCGCCGTTATAGTGCCAGCCAAAACCAAAGCCACCACCTGGCAGGCCAATTTGCCCCAGCATCGCCGCCAGAACCACAATCATCCACGCCCACTGTTCACCGTGCTGCATACGCTGTACGCACCAACCAGCAATAATCTGCGTTCTGTTCGCCGCCATCTGCCGCGCCAGTCCACGAATGGTTTCGGCATCAATGCCAGTCAGTTTTTCAGCCCATGCGGCATCTTTCGGCTGACCGTCTTTCTCGCCCAGCAGATAGGGCAGGAACTGCTCAAAACCCACACAGTAGTTAGCGAGGAAGTTTTTGTCGTACAGGTTTTCGCTGTACAACGTATGCGCCAGCGCCAGTTGCAGCGGCACGTCAGTTTGCGGGTTAACCGCAATGTGCTTCACATGCTCGCGTCCCAGATACTCATGAGTGGATGTAACAACCGGATCGATGCTGATGACCTGAATTTCACCGGCGGCGACTTTCGCTTTCAACTGCGCGTAATATTCATAAACATCGTGATCCGGGCACCACCAGTTCGCTTGCTGGTTTTTCAGCAAATCGGAGCCCCACAGCACAATGGTTTTGCTGTTCTGCAATACCAGCGGCCAGGAGGTTTGCTGTTCATACACTTCCATTGAGCCAACTACACGCGGCAGGATCACCTGCGCAGCACCGGTCGAGTAATCCCCACCCGTACCAACGCTATTACCATGTAAGGCAATAGCTTTCGCCAACATCCCCGACGCGTTATGGAACATCCCCGTCGACTGCCAACCACTGGCGGTCAGCAAGGCACTCGGCCCGTGCGTTTTCTGCACACGTTCCAGCTCTTCATAGAACATGTCGAGGGCTTCATCCCAGCTCACGCGCACGAAGCGGTTATCACCGCGCAGGGAGGTGTCGCTGAGATGGCGCTTACGTAGCCAGTCCACGCGTACCATCGGATAACGAATACGCGCCGCGTTGTGTACGTGGTCCGGCAATCCGGCGATCATTTTCGACGGATATTTATCCAGTTCGAACGGTTTTGCGGCCACAAAGCGACCATCCTTCACCGTCGCGCGGATAGCCCCCCAGTGCGACCCGGTCAGAATGCCCTCTTTCGAGGTGACAGCCTCAGTCGCCGCTTGCGCCGCTGTCGCACGGCGCGGCGTTAACAGTGACGGTCCCAGCATCCCGGCGACAGTTAAGCCGCCGAGTTGTGCCAGAAAACGTCGACGTGATGCCTGAAAGAGATCGTTATTGTTCATTATTTTTCTTCCTTCTTATCGCCGTGAGCCTTACCTGCGGTGTCAGACGCATTCATTTGGAGATATTTCAACAAGGTGCGTTCTTCACGTTTATCGAGGCTGGTAAAGCCAATCATGCCGTTGAGCGTGCCGATCCAACCGTTAGCGTCAAAGTGAGAGATTTCCGGTGCGCCGTGGCATTGATTACAGGTGCCGTTGTACAGCGAATCCGCATAAGCCCAGATCGGTTTGATATCGTTCACCATGTCGCCTTTCTTCATCCACGCGGTGGCCTGCAATTTGCTCCACTCGGTATTGGTATCGGCAACGGTGGTTTTCTCCAGCGTTTTCACCTGCTGCTGAACATCGCCACGAATCGAGGCAACAAAGATGCGTTTGCCAGGGAACTGGGTGAGTACACGCTGACGTCCTGCGCTTTCCGTCCAGCCAGTGATTTCAATTTGCAGCCAGTCGCCGTCACGTTTAAGGACTTTCACTTCCGAAGCAGGCAGCAGAGAACCAGAGGCTTCTTTATCGCCTTTCGCCGCATAAATTGGCTTAATATCAATGGAGTACAGCGTATCACCACTATCATTTGCACTGGCGCGCAGCTCATCGAACTGCTTACGGAAGCCGCTACTCATATCCGGCAACTGGTGGGCAATACCTTTATGACAGTCGATGCAGGATTGATTATCTTTCGCTGCCACCTTCATCTGACGTGCCGCTTCAGGATGCTGCTTCGCATGATCCATCGCGTCGTAGTTATGGCAGGAGCGGCAGGTTGCCGAGTTGTTTTCTTTCATTCGCGCCCATTCACGCTCGGCAAGTTCCGCGCGTTTGGCTTCGAATTTCTCAGGTGTATCAATGGAGTGGGCAATAAAGGTCTGGTAGATGTCGTTGCTCGCTTCCAGTTTACGCTTCACCATGCCTGGAATATCCGGCGGGATATGGCAGTCATGGCATTCAGCTCGCACGCCGGAGGCGTTCTGGAAATGCACCGACTGTTTATATTCTTCATACACCGATTGCATACTGTGGCAACTGACACAAAATTCGGTTGTGCTGGTGACTTTGATACCCACGTGAGGTAACACAATCAGCGCAATGCCAATCACAATCCCAATAGCGACCAGCGCCAGTACCGACCAACGAGCACTGGGTCGGCGTAACGCGTTCCAGAGTTTCCGCATAATAGCCCCTGTAAAATTATGGTTTAGTGAAGCGATCTTAATGAGCAAATATGAACAGCGGCACTGGTCAGGATGAACGGCTTACGGCAGAATATGAACAGATATGAACAGAATGAGTAAAACTCTCTGATGCCACATCACATTGTTATTGTTGAAGATGAGCCGGTTACCCAGGCGCGATTACAAACCTACTTCACTCAGGAGGGGTATACCGTTTCCGTTACGGCGAGCGGTGCCGGGCTGCGTGAAATTATGCAAAACCAGCCAGTGGATTTAATTCTGCTGGATATCAATTTGCCCGATGAAAATGGCCTGATGTTAACCCGCGCCCTGCGGGAACGTTCGACGGTGGGTATTATTCTGGTTACCGGACGCAGCGATCGGATTGACCGTATTGTTGGGCTGGAAATGGGCGCAGACGATTACGTCACCAAACCGCTGGAACTGCGCGAACTGGTGGTACGGGTGAAAAATCTGCTCTGGCGAATCGACCTCGCGCGACAAGCTCAACCGCTCACTCAGGACAACTGCTATCGCTTTGCCGGTTATTGCCTGAATGTGTCGCGCCATACGCTGGAGCTTGATGGCGAACCGATTAAACTAACCCGCGCAGAGTATGAAATGTTGGTGGCATTTGTGACCAATCCGGGCGAAATTCTCAGCCGTGAACGTCTGCTGCGTATGCTTTCTGCGCGCCGGGTGGAAAATCCCGACCTGCGCACCGTCGATGTGTTAATTCGTCGTTTACGTCATAAACTCAGCGCGGATTTACTGGTGACACAACATGGCGAAGGTTATTTCTTAGCCGCTGATGTGTGCTGATAAAAATAGACCGAACGAAATCCCCCTGGTGACAGCGAGCGGCGGATATGTTCGCGATCGGCATTTTTCGGCGTCAGGACTAAAATCGGTGGGCTGACATTATCAGACACCGATTGTCCCTGTAATTGCCTGATCGCTTGCTCAACCGCCAGTTCCCCCTGCCAGACCATTTGATCGCTGGCAGCCATAATCACTCTTCCCCGCTTTAGTCCGCGATACACCTGATGTGAAAGATAAAATGACACCACGGTCAGCGGCGTTTTCAGGTTGCGCCCTTCACCCATTGCCGCCTCTGCCGCAATCGCCGTTCCGGCCACAACGTCGATTTCTGGATGGCGCTCCAACATCTCCTGCAACAGGTTACGCTGGATTTCAATATCGTTGTCGCCGAGCGCAATATCGACAATACGCACCGGGCTTCCGGCAATGGCGGCGCGGAAACCCTCTACCATCTCCTTACTGCCCCCGGCGTTATCGGGGCCGGGCATCAACAGCACGTTCAGTGGTTTTCCGTGACTCCATTGCACCAGATATCGCCCTGGTTGATAGCCCATCTGAAACCACGGCACACCAACGCGGCTTTTCACCTGGGGAGCATCAATAGCATTTACCAGTTCGATCACCGGCAGACTTGCTACCTGCTTTTGCAGGTCGGGAAATGACGTCGTGCTACTTCCGAGCAAAATGGCCTCTGCCCCCCACTGTTTGCACTGGTCGATTTGTGCTTGCTGGGTAGCCAACTGGCTGTAGCCGCCTGCCTCCAGCACTTTTAAATCCACACCGTAGCGGCGAGCAGCCTCCTGCATACCATAGTTCAACGATAACCAGTATGAATCTTTCAGGCTGGGATAAAGCGCGCACAGTTTCCATGCGCGTTTGGCTTTAAGCGGCATAGAGGCTTGCACCGTGAAATGCTGCGCATCATGCCAGCGCAACAAGTTATCAGCCGAAAATCCAGGCAACATGAAAAGGGAAAGAAGTAACAATAGCAGTACGCGCATGATAGCCTCATCAATAATAAGGCTTTATGCTAGATGCATTCCGCTTTGCGACTCAACCTTTTTCACCTTAAGTACACTGACCGTGAATTTAACCCTGACCCGAAGACTCTGGATGGGCTTTGCCCTGATGGCGCTGTTAACCCTGACCAGTACCCTGGTGGGATGGTACAACCTGCGCTTTATCAGCCAGGTGGAAAAAGACAATACTCAGGCATTGATTCCTACCATGAATATGGCGCGCCAGTTGAGCGAAGCCAGCGCCTGGGAACTTTTCGCCGCCCAGAACCTGACCAGTGCCGATAACGAAAAGATGTGGCAGGCGCAGGGGCGAATGCTCACCGCACAAAGCCTGAAGATTAACGCGTTGCTGCAAGCGTTACGGGAACAAGGTTTTGATACCACCGCTATTGAACAACAGGAGCAGGAGATCTCCCGTTCGTTACGTCAACAAGGGGAACTGGTGGGGCAGCGTTTGCAACTGCGCCAGCAACAACAGCAACTCAGCCAGCAGATAGTCGCTGCTGCCGATGAGATCGCACGCCTGGCGCAAGGTCAGGCGAATAATGCGGCGACCTCTGCCGGAGCGACCCAGGCCGGGATTTACGATTTGATCGAACAACATCAGCGTCAGGCCGCAGAAAACGCACTTGATCGGCTGATTGATATCGATCTTGAGTACGTTAACCAGATGAATGAACTGCGCCTTAGCGCCCTGCGCGTGCAGCAAATGGTGATGAATCTGGGGCTGGAACAGATCCAGAAAAATGCGCCAACGCTGGAACAGCAGCTCAATAATGCGGTGAAAATTCTGCAACGTCGGCAAATACGCATTGAAGATCCGGGAGTTCGTGCTCAGGTCGCAACAACGTTAACTTCCGTTAGCCAATATAGCGATTTGCTGGCGCTGTATCAGCAGGACAGTGAAATCAGCAATCACCTGCAAACTCTCGCCCAAAATAACATCGCCCAGTTCGCGCAGTTTAGTAGCGAAGTCAGTCAACTGGTCGACACCATTGAGCTGCGTAATCAGCATGGCCTGGCGCATCTGGAAAAAGCCAGTGCACGCGGGCAATACAGCCTGTTATTGCTGGGGATAGTTTCTCTTTGCGCACTGATTCTGATCCTCTGGCGCGTGGTTTATCGCTCAGTCACGCGTCCCCTTGCCGAACAAACGCAGGCGCTGCAACGACTGCTGGACGGTGATATCAACTCCCCTTTCCCGGAAACCGCTGGCGTGCGGGAGCTGGACACCATCGGGCGGCTGATGGATGCGTTTCGCAGCAGTGTTCATGCACTGAATCGCCACCGCGAACAGCTGGCGGCGCAGGTCAAAGCGCGTACAGCTGAATTGCAGGAGCTGGTGATAGAACACCGACAGGCACGGGCGGAAGCAGAAAAAGCCAGCCAGGCAAAATCGGCGTTTCTGGCGGCGATGAGCCATGAGATCCGCACACCGCTGTACGGTATTCTCGGCACCGCGCAACTGCTGGCGGATAATCCCGCACTTAATGCCCAGCGTGATGATTTGCGGGCAATTACTGACTCTGGTGAATCGTTGCTGACCATCCTTAACGACATTCTCGATTATTCGGCTATCGAAGCGGGTGGCAAGAATGTTTCGGTCAGCGATGAGCCCTTTGAACCGCGCCCGCTGCTGGAAAGTACCCTGCAATTAATGAGCGGACGGGTGAAAGGTCGTCCGATTCGCCTGGTAACTGAAATTGCCGACGATGTACCGACTGCGTTAATGGGCGATCCGCGGCGTATTCGTCAGGTTATAACCAACCTGTTGAGCAACGCCCTGCGTTTCACCGACGAAGGGCACATTATCCTGCGTAGTCGCACTGATGGCGAACAATGGCTGGTCGAAGTGGAAGACAGCGGCTGCGGTATTGATCCCTCGAAACTGGCTGAAATCTTCCAGCCATTTGTTCAGGTTAGCGGCAAACGCGGCGGCACCGGGCTGGGGCTGACTATCAGTAGCCGTCTGGCCCAGGCGATGGGCGGCGAACTCAGCGCCACCAGCACGCCGGAGGTTGGAAGCTGTTTTTGTTTACGCTTGCCGTTACGTATTGCCACGGCACCCGTGCCAAAAACAGTCAATCAGGCGGTGCATCTGGACGGTTTACGTTTGCTGTTAATTGAAGATAACCCGCTAACCCAGCGAATTACCGTTGAGATGCTGAACAACAGTGGTGCGCAGGTCGTTGCTGTTGGCAATGCCGCGCACGCGATAGAGACGTTGCAAAATAGCGAACCGTTTGCTGCCGCACTGGTGGATTTTGATCTGCCGGATATCGACGGTATTACCCTTGCCCGACAACTGGTACAGCAATATCCGTCGCTGGTTTTGATTGGCTTTAGCGCCCATGTCATCGACGAAACGTTGCGCCAGCGTACCAGTTCGCTATTTCACGGGATTATCCCTAAACCGGTGCCGCGTGAAGTACTCGGTCAGTTACTGGCGCACTATCTTCAACTGCAAGTCAATAACGATCAACCGCTGGATGTATCGCAACTCAATGAAGATGCTCAGTTGATGGGGACGGAGAAGATCCAGGAATGGCTGACATTATTTAAACAACATGCCCTGCCGCTTCTCGATGACATCGACATTGCCCGCGCCAGTCAGGAAAGCGAGAAAATAAAGCGTGCCGCACATCAGCTAAAAAGCAGTTGCTCGAGTCTGGGAATGCGTAGCGCCAGCCAGCTATGCGCACAACTGGAGCAGCAGCCATTATCTGCCCCCCTTCCACACGAAGAAATTACACGCAGTGTTGCCGCTCTGGAAGCATGGTTGAATAAGAAAGACCTGAACGCGATTTGAATCAATATCAGCCAGTTAAGAACAACTAGAATAGTGGCATTTGGCATGCAACTTAACGGACTGGCAAAATCATGGCAGAGAAAAGAAGAACCCGCTGGCAGCGGCGGCCAGGCACGACGGGCGGCAAATTACCGTGGAATGACTGGCGCAATGCCACGACCTGGCGTAAAGCGACGCAATTATTACTGTTGGCAATTAATATTTATATTGCCATCACGTTCTGGTATTGGGTGCGCTATTACGAAACGGCAGGTAGTACGACATTTGTCGCCAGGCCAGGAGGCATCGAAGGCTGGCTACCGATTGCCGGTCTGATGAATCTGAAATATAGCCTTGCAACAGGCCAGTTACCGTCCGTCCACGCCGCCGCGATGCTGTTATTGGTCGCTTTTATCGTCATCAGTCTATTACTAAAAAAGGCCTTTTGTTCATGGTTATGCCCGGTTGGTACGCTTTCTGAATTCATCGGCGATCTCGGTAACAAACTGTTTGGTCGGCAATTTGTCCTTCCCCGCTGTCTGGATATTCCTCTGCGCGGCGTGAAGTATTTGCTGTTGAGTTTTTTTCTCTATATCGCGTTATTGATGCCCGCTCAGGCTATTCACTATTTTATGTTGTCGCCCTACAGCGTGGTGATGGACGTTAAAATGCTCGATTTCTTTCGTCATATGGGGACCGCGACATTAATCAGCGTGACCGTTTTGCTGATTGTCAGTCTGTTTATTCGCCATGCCTGGTGTCGTTATCTTTGCCCATATGGCGCGCTGATGGGCGTGGTTTCGCTATTGTCGCCGTTTAAGATTCGTCGCAATGCCGAAAGTTGTATCGACTGTGGCAAATGCGCAAAAAATTGCCCATCGCGGATCCCGGTCGATAAATTAATTCAGGTACGAACCGTGGAATGTACCGGTTGTATGACTTGCGTAGAGTCATGTCCGGTAGCCTCAACATTGACCTTTTCACTGCAAAAACCTGCGGCAAATAAAAAAGCCTTTGCGTTGTCTGGCTGGTTAATGACGCTACTGGTTCTGGGGATTATGTTTGCGGTGATTGGTTACGCAATGTATGCGGGAGTATGGCAAAGCCCGGTGCCGGAGGAATTGTACCGACGCTTAATTCCGCAAGCGCCAATGATTGGTCACTAAATTAGCAACAAGCGGAACATCACCTCGCACGGGGTGATGTTCACAAAATCACATTATTTTGATTTTGACATCATAGCTTTCAAGCCCGGTCATTTTTTCTCGTGCGGTGAAGCGAATTTCAGAGACTTCTTTCCCTGTATTCTTGTTCAGCTCGGCGATTTTTTGCGCGATAAAGTCAGCGATTTCCGTTTCGGCTTGTTTTTTTAACTCTTCAATATTCACTGTTAACCTCTTCTGGTCTTAAAAGACAGCAACACGCCAGTAAGGTGTTGGTTCCCGGTCCCCTGGTCAGGTAAGAAATGTTATAAGCCATCTCCCCGAAAGATTCAATAATCAACAGGTTATCGCTTACTATACATACAGCGTTGAAGAAAAATAAGGCAGATATAAAAAAGGCTCCACGAGGGAGCCTGATCTTATTTTGTGAAATCCAGCGGCGCATGGTCAGTGCGTATTTGCAGCGCGACGTTATCAAAGGTGATCATCGTCGATTTACAAAAAATACACTTTGCCCCTAAAGGATTTCGCTCCGTCACATCGAATGCCGATGTGCGGTACTGTGAACCATGACAACATGGACAGCGGAAATGGAGATGTTGAGTAATAACGGCAACCTTAGAGCGTAACAACGTTCGCTGCCGCGGGACCACGTTGCCCCTGCTCAATAGAAAATTCAACTTTCTGATTTTCGTTCAGCGTGCGGAATTCATTGCTCTGGATGGCAGTGAAATGGACGAAAACGTCTTTGCTGCCATCATCAGGAGTGATAAAGCCAAAACCTTTATCTGCGTTAAACCATTTTACTAAACCAGTCATTTTATTAGACATATTTTACTTCCTTCATTTTGGGCCTTTCGGCAAACAGGGCTTTAATACAGAAACTACTTAGTGTTCAGGAGAGAGACTCAAAAGAAGGGGATAATGCCTGATAATGAGAACTGCTTTAGTAAACTACTTTGTATGCTGTCTGTCTTTCAAACCGACGCAGCTATTAACGCATGATAATTGAGATTAAGCAAATTTTATTTTAGCCGTCCGGCGGTCTTAAATATCGCTGGCTTTATTTTATTAACCCCGTATAGTGCAGCGCAGTATTTTCAGTAAGGAATTTGTTTGTCCCGTAAAATGACAGGAATTGTCAAAACCTTTGATCGCAAAAGCGGCAAAGGATTCATTATCCCCTCCGACGGTCGTAAAGAAGTCCAGGTCCATATTTCCGCATTCACTCCCCGCGATGCAGAAGTGCTTATACCAGGATTACGCGTGGAATTTTGCCGCGTAAATGGCCTGCGTGGACCAACAGCGGCAAATGTTTATCTCTCTTAATATGACGCTGCTTGTTTAAAACTGACTGGTTTTATTGGAATAGATTAATAGTCAACACTACACATTATAACGCAAGTTACTTTTTCATCAAGAAACTAATACATTTGACCGAATATCTCTGTACCTAATAGTTATAAACGCCACTTAACAGTCGGTTATAGTACCATTTGAAACTATATTACCAACAATAGTTAATAGCTTTCTCAACAATTTTCTTATCTTTAATTTATATTTTTCTAAGATTTATCTTATGCCCACGAGTCGTATTTCCAGAGGGAAATCGTTAACAATCCTATATTTCCCTCTGCGCGCCTTTCCTACCCGCAGTATATAGTGCAAGCGGTATGAGGAAAGGGAGATTTCACAAGGATGTTATACTCAAAGTAGATAATTCTGATCTCAAGCGTACGTATTGTCCATGCGATGAATAAAGGAAAAGTTATGAAACACAAGTTTTCTGCAATCCTTATGGCCTTCATGTTGACGACGCCAGCTGCGTTTGCTGCACCAGAAGCAGCAAACGGGACCGAGGCAACGACGGGTACTACTGGCACCACAACGACCACTACTGGTGCCACTACGACTGCTGCTACCACCGGTGGCGTAGCTGCTGGCGCGGTCGGCACAGCGACTGTTGTCGGTGTGGCAACGGCTGTTGGTGTGGCGACGTTGGCAGTTGTTGCAGCAAATGACAGTGGCGATGGCGGTTCTCATAACACCTCAACCACCACGTCCACTACGCGCTAATACCACTTTAACGCGTCGAAATTAAAGTTAAATGATACCCGGTTGCGATATTCGTACCGGGCTTTAGAGATTTGCATTTTTTTAATTAACCTTTCAAGGATTAAAGGTGCGCCCTCTTATTTTATCAATTTTCGCACTATTTCTTGCGGGATGTACGCACAGCCAGCAAAGTATGGTCGATACATTTCGCGCCAGCCTATTCGATAATCAGGATATCACCGTAGCGGATCAGCAGATCCAGGCGTTGCCTTATTCCACGATGTATTTACGCCTTAATGAAGGGCAACGAATCTTTGTGGTACTGGGATATATAGAACAAGAACAAAGCAAATGGTTATCCCAGGATAACGCCATGCTGGTTACCCACAATGGACGTCTTTTAAAAACCGTCAAACTTAATAATAATCTGCTGGAAGTGACAAATTCCGGGCAGGACCCTCTGCGTAACGCGCTGGCAATAAAAGACGGCAGCCGCTGGACGCGCGATATTCTCTGGAGTGAAGACAATCATTTTCGCTCTGCGACCCTGAGTTCCACTTTTTCCTTTGCTGGATTAGAGACGCTGAATATTGCGGGTCGCGATGTGCTGTGTAATGTCTGGCAGGAAGAGGTGACTTCCACGCTGCCAGAAAAACAGTGGCAAAACACATTCTGGGTCGATTCGGCTACTGGCCAGGTTCGTCAAAGTCGGCAAATGTTAGGCGCAGGGGTTATTCCCGTAGAAATGACGTTTCTTAAACCCGCACCATGAATAAATTACTGTCGTATTTCATTGCCAGCGTACTTTACGTAATGACACCCCATGCCTTTGCGCAAGGAACGGTGACTATTTATCTGCCTGGCGAACAACAGCCCCTTTCCGTTGGCCCCGTGGAGAATGTTGTCCAGTTGGTGACACAACCGCAACTGCGCGATCGCCTCTGGTGGCCTGGAGTCTTGCTGACCGACTCCGCGGCGAAAGCTAAAGCGCTTAAAGACTACCAACATGTCATGGCACAGCTTGCTTCCTGGGAAGTAGAAGCTGACGACGATGTGACGGCAACGATTAAATCCGTGCGCCAGCAGTTACTCAATCTCAATATCACTGGTCGCTTACCAGTCAAACTGGACCCTGATTTTGTGCGAGTGGATGAGAACAGCAATCCCCCGCTGGTCGGGGACTATACGCTCTATACCGTACAGCGCCCAGTGACTATTACTCTGCTGGGTGCGGTTTCTGGGGCTGGGCAATTGCCCTGGCTGGCAGGCCGTAGCGTTACCGATTATCTGCAAGATCACACCCGTCTTGCAGGCGCGGACAAGAATAACGTTATGGTGATTACGCCTGAGGGTGAGACTGTCGTCGCCCCTGTTGCCCTGTGGAATAAAAGACATGTGGAACCACCGCCTGGCAGCCAGCTTTGGTTGGGCTTTTCTGCGCATGTACTGCCCGAAAAATATGCTGATTTAAATGACCAGATTGTGTCTGTTTTAACGCAACGTGTTCCTGACTGATGAAGAAGAACTCTTATCTTTTAAGCTGCCTGGCCATTGCCGTCTCCAGTGCCTGTCATGCTGAAGTATTCACCTACCCGGATCCACTGGGGTCGTCGCAATCAGACTTTGGCGGCACAGGATTGTTGCAGATGCCAAATGCGCGCATCGCACCGGAAGGTGAATTCAGCGTCAACTACCGGGATAACGATCAATACCGTTTCTACTCCACGTCCGTGGCGCTGTTCCCATGGCTGGAAGGCACCATTCGTTATACGGATGTGCGCACACGCAAATATAGCCAGTGAGAAGATTTCAGCGGCGATCAGTCATACAAAGACAAATCTTTCGATTTTAAACTTCGCCTGTGGGAAGAAGGTTACTGGCTACCGCAAGTGGCGTTTGGTAAACGTGATATTGCTGGTACGGGTCTGTTTGACGGTGAATATCTGGTGGCCAGCAAGCAAGCGGGGCCATTTGATTTCACCCTCGGGATGGCGTGGGGCTACGCCGGTAATGCGGGCAATATTACCAACCCGTTTTGCCGGGTGAGCGATAAATATTGTCATCGTGCAGAGTCTCACGATGCGGGAGATATCAGCTTTAGCGATATCTTTCGTGGTCCGGCGTCCATCTTTGGCGGCATTGAGTATCAAACGCCGTGGAATCCTCTGCGTCTGAAACTCGAATACGACGGCAACAATTACCAGAATGATTTTGCGGGCAAATTGCCGCAGGCAAGTCATTTCAATTTCGGTGCTGTGTATCGTGCTGCCAGCTGGGCAGATCTTAACCTTAGCTACGAGCGCGGTAACACATTGATGTTTGGCTTCACATTACGGACCAATTTCAACGATCTGCGCCCTGCCCTGCGCGATACGCCAAAACCGGCGTATCAACCTGCGCCGGAATCTGAAGGATTGCAGTACACCACAGTAGCGAACCAACTTACCGCGTTGAAGTATAACGCGGGCTTTGACGCGCCAGAAATTCAGCTGCGCGATAAGACGCTATATATGTCTGGTCAGCAATACAAATACCGTGACTCTCGTGAAGCGGTCGATCGTGCCAACCGGATTCTGGTGAATAACCTGCCGCAAGGCGTTGAGAAGATTAGCGTGACGCAAAAGCGCGAGCATATGGCGATGGTGACGACCGAAACCGACGTAGCCAGCCTGCGCAAACAGCTCGCCGGTACCGCGCCTGGTAAAGCAGAGCCACTGCAACAACAACGTGTTGAAGCTGAAGATCTTTCTGCCTTTGGTCGGGGCTACCGTATTCGTGAAGATTGAACCGCCCCGGGAATCCTGGAGACTAAACTCCCTGAGAAAGAGGTAAACAGGATGACTAAAAATACACGTTTTTCCCCCGAGGTCCGTCAACGGGCAGTCCGTATGGTTCTGGAAAGTCAGGGCGAATATGACTCACAATGGGCGGCAATTTGTTCCATTGCCCCAAAGATTGGCTGTACACCAGAGACTCTGCGTGTGTGGGTTCGTCAGCATGAGCGGGATACCGGGGGCGGTGATGGTGGACTCACCACCGCTGAACGTCAGCGTCTGAAAGAGCTGGAACGTGAAAATCGTGAACTGCGCCGCAGTAACGATATCCTTCGCCAGGCTTCCGCTTATTTTGCGAAGGCGGAGTTCGACCGCCTCTGGAAAAAATAATGCCACTGCTGGATAAGCTGCGTGAGCAGTACGGGGTCGGACCGGTATGCAGTGAGCTGCATATTGCCCCGTCAACGTATTACCACTGTCAGCAACAGCGACATCATCCTGATAAACGCAGTGCCCGTGCTCAGCGCGATGACTGGCTGAAGAGAGAGATACAGCGCGTATACGATGAAAATCATCAGGTGTACGGTGTGCGTAAAGTCTGGCGCCAGTTGTTACGCGAAGGTATCAGGGTGGCCAGATGTACAGTGGCGCGCCTCATGGCGGTTATGGGACTTGCCGGTGTTCTCCGGGGTAAAAAGGTCCGTACTACCGTCAGCCGGAAAGCCGTTTCCGCAGGCGACCGCGTAAACCGTCAGTTCGTGGCAGAACGTCCTGACCAGCTGTGGGTGGCTGATTTTACTTACGTCAGCACATGGCAGGGCTTCGTCTATGTGGCGTTCATCATTGATGTGTTTGCCGGATGTATCGTGGGGTGGCGAGTCTCATCGTCTATGGAAACGACATTCGTGCTGGATGCACTGGAGCAGGCGTTGTGGGCCCGTCGGCCGTCCGGCACAGTCCATCACAGTGATAAAGGTTCTCAGTATGTATCACTGGCCTATACGGAGCGACTAAAAGAAGCAAAACTGCTGGCATCAACAGGGAGTACAGGTGACTCGTATGACAACGCGATGGCGGAGAGCATCAATGGTCTTTACAAAGCGGAGGTAATACACCGTAAGAGCTGGAAAAACCGTGCAGAAGTGGAACTGGCCACACTCACGTGGGTGGACTGGTATAACAATCGACGATTGCTGGGAAGGCTGGGTCATATCCCTCCGGCAGAAGCAGAAAAAGCTTATTATGCTTCCATCAGAAACGATGATCTGGCAGCCTGAGTTCACAGATAAAACACTCTCCAGGAAAACCGGGGCGGTTCAGATCGCTTTAGCTACTCTTTCAACCCAACACTTTCACAGTCGCTGGGCGGCCCGGAAGATTTCTATATGTTCCAGTTGGGGCTGATGTCCAGCGCCCGCTACTGGTTTACCGATCACCTGCTGCTTGATGGCGGTATTTTCACCAATATTTACAACAACTACGACAAGTTTAAGTCTTCGCTGTTACCCGCGGACTCTACCCTCCCCCGCGTGCGCACGCATATCCGTGACTACGTTCGCAATGACGTTTATCTCAACAACTTGCAGGCGAACTATTTTGCCGACTTAGGCAATGGTTTCTATGGCCAGGTGTATGGCGGTTATCTGGAAACGATGTATGCCGGTGTCGGTTCCGAGCTGCTTTATCGCCCGCTAGATGCCAGCTGGGCGCTAGGTGTGGACGTTAACTACGTGAAGCAGCGTGACTGGGACAACATGATGCGTTTCACCGATTATTCCACGCCAACAGGTTTCGTGACGGCTTACTGGAATCCGCCGACGCTCAATGGCGTACTGATGAAACTTAGCGTTGGGCAATATCTGGCAAAAGATAAAGGCGCAACGATCGACGTCGCCAAACGCTTTGACAGCGGCGTGGCGGTAGGGGTATGGGCGGCAATCAGTAACGTATCTAAAGATGACTACGGCGAAGGCGGCTTTAGTAAAGGTTTTTATATCTCGATTCCGTTCGACTTGATGACCATTGGACCTAACCGCAACCGCGCGGTGGTTTCGTGGACACCATTGACGCGTGATGGTGGACAAATGCTGTCACGCAAATACCAGCTCTATCCAATGACGGCAGAGCGAGAAGTACCGGTTGGACAATAACCTGAAGTAATTCATAACATTACAATGACTGATAAATATAAACCAATGAAAAAGAACATTTTTAAGTTTTCGGTACTGACATTGGCTGTTCTGTCTTTGACAGCATGTACCCTTGTTCCTGGTCAGAATTTATCGACCAGTAACAAGGATGTCATTGAACTACCTGACAATCAGTATGACCTGGACAAAATGGTCAATATCTATCCCGTCACGCCAGGATTGATTGATCAGCTGCGCGCCAAACCGATTATGTCGCAGGCTAACCCGGAGCTGGAGCAGCAAATCGCGAACTATGAATATCGTATCGGCATTGGTGATGTGTTGATGGTGACGGTCTGGGATCACCCGGAACTAACCACACCCGCAGGGCAATATCGTAGCGCCAGTGATACTGGCAACTGGGTTAACGCTGATGGTGCAATTTTCTACCCTTATATTGGTCGCCTGAAAGTGGCCGGGAAAACGCTTACCCAAGTACGCAACGAGATTACAGCGCGTCTGGACTCAGTCATTGAAAGCCCGCAAGTCGATGTCAGCGTCGCGGCGTTCCGATCGCAAAAAGCGTACGTCACCGGCGAAGTCAGCAAATCGGGTCAGCAGCCGATTACCAATATTCCTCTGACCATCATGGATGCGATTAACGCCGCGGGCGGTCTGACCGCAGATGCAGACTGGCGCAACGTGGTGCTCACCCAGAATGGCGTAAAGACCAAAGTGAACCTCTATGCGCTGATGCAGCGTGGCGACTTGCGCCAGAACAAACTGCTGCACCCGGGCGATATTTTATTTATTCCGCGCAACGATGATCTGAAAGTCTTCGTGATGGGTGAAGTGGGTAAACAGAGCACGTTGAAAATGGACCGCAGCGGTATGACCCTGGCGGAAGCACTGGGTAACGCTGAGGGTATGAATCAGGATGTCGCTGATGCGACGGGGATTTTTGTTATTCGTGCAACGCAAAACAAGCAGAATGGCAAAATCGCCAATATTTATCAGCTGAATGCGAAGGACGCATCGGCAATGATACTCGGAACGGAATTCCAGCTTGAACCTTACGACATTGTTTATGTCACTACCGCGCCGCTGGCTCGTTGGAACCGTGTGATTTCTCTGCTGGTACCGACGATTTCCGGGGTGCATGACCTGACAGAAACTTCACGGTGGATTCAAACATGGCCCAACTAAAATTTAACTCAATCCTGGTGGTTTGTACCGGCAACATTTGCCGTTCGCCCATTGGCGAGCGCTTGCTGCGTAAACGTCTGCCAGGCGTAAAAGTCAAATCGGCAGGTGTTCATGGTCTGGTAAAGCACCCTGCAGATGCAACAGCGGCAGATGTTGCCGCTAATCATGGCGTATCTCTTGAAGGACATGCCGGACGTAAGCTTACTGCTGAGATGGCACGAAATTACGATCTGATTCAGGCAATGGAGTCGGAACATATTGCTCAGGTTACGGCAATCGCTCCCGAGGTCCGCGGGAAGACAATGCTGTTTGGGCAATGGCTGGAACAGAAAGAGATCCCGGATCCCTATCGTAAAAGTCAGGACGCATTTGAGCATGTCTACGGTATGTTGGAGCGCGCCAGTCAGGAATGGGCGAAGCGCCTCAGCCGGTAATTTGAGTTTATAAAATACGATGACAACTAAAAATATGAATACGCCACCAGGCAGCACTCAGGAAAATGAGATCGATCTGCTTCGTCTGGTCGGCGAGTTATGGGATCACCGTAAGTTTATTATCAGCGTAACCGCGTTGTTCACGCTGATCGCTGTCGCTTACTCGCTGTTAAGCACGCCAATTTATCAGGCAGATACTCTGGTCCAGGTTGAGCAGAAACAGGGCAACGCCATTCTCAGCGGCCTGAGCGATATGATCCCTAACTCATCGCCCGAGTCAGCACCGGAGATCCAACTGCTGCAATCGCGCATGATTCTCGGTAAAACCATTGCTGAACTGAATCTGCGCGACATGGTTGAGCAGAAGTATTTTCCGATTGTGGGTCGCGGCTGGGCGAGATTAACCAAAGAGAAACCAGGTGAGCTGGCGATCAGCTGGATGCATATTCCACAACTGAATGGTCAGGATCAGCAACTTACACTCACAGTTGGGGAAAATGGCCACTATACGCTGGAAGGTGAAGGGTTCACCGTCAATGGTATGGTCGGCCAGCGTCTGGAAAAAGACGGCGTTGCGCTGACTATCGCGGACATTAAGGCCAAACCAGGAACGCAGTTTGTCCTGAGCCAGCGTACCGAACTGGAAGCGATTAACGCGTTGCAGGAAACCTTTACCGTTAGCGAACGCAGTAAAGAAAGCGGGATGCTGGAACTTACCATGACCGGTGATGATCCCCAGTTGATTACTCGTATTCTGAACAGCATCGCTAACAACTATTTGCAACAGAATATCGCTCGCCAGGCGGCGCAGGATTCACAAAGCCTTGAATTCTTACAGCGCCAGTTGCCAGAAGTGCGCAGCGAGCTGGACCAGGCGGAAGAAAAACTCAACGTTTATCGCCAGCAGCGCGATTCGGTTGACCTTAACCTGGAAGCCAAAGCCGTTCTTGAGCAGATTGTTAACGTTGATAATCAACTCAATGAGCTGACCTTCCGCGAGGCCGAGATCTCCCAGCTGTATAAGAAAGATCACCCAACTTATCGTGCGCTGCTGGAAAAACGCCAGACGCTGGAGCAAGAACGCAAACGCCTGAATAAGCGGGTATCGGCAATGCCTTCCACTCAACAGGAAGTATTGCGTTTAAGCCGTGACGTAGAAGCGGGCCGTGCGGTATATCTGCAATTACTTAACCGCCAGCAGGAGTTGAGTATTTCGAAATCCAGTGCGATTGGTAACGTGCGGATTATCGACCCGGCAGTCACTCAGCCGCAGCCAGTGAAACCGAAAAAAGCGTTGAATGTGGTGCTTGGTTTTATTCTTGGCCTGTTTATTTCGGTGGGTGCCGTGCTGGCGCGTGCGATGTTGCGTCGTGGTGTAGAAGCACCGGAACAACTGGAAGAGCACGGCATCAGCGTTTATGCCACTATCCCGATGTCCGAGTGGCTGGATAAGCGTACCCGTCTGCGTAAGAAAAATTTATTTTCTAATCAGCAGCGCCATCGTACTAAAAATATCCCCTTCCTGGCGGTGGATAACCCGGCGGATTCTGCTGTGGAAGCCGTACGTGCGCTACGAACCAGTCTGCACTTCGCTATGATGGAGACAGAGAATAACATTCTGATGATCACCGGTGCGACGCCAGACAGTGGTAAAACGTTCGTCAGTTCAACTCTGGCGGCGGTGATCGCCCAGTCCGATCAAAAAGTGTTATTTATTGATGCCGACTTACGTCGTGGTTATTCGCATAACCTGTTTACCGTGAGTAATGAACATGGCTTGTCGGAATATCTGGCAGGGAAAGATGAGCTCAACAAAGTGATCCAGCATTTTGGCAAAGGAGGCTTTGATGTGATTACTCGCGGTCAGGTGCCACCTAACCCGTCTGAACTGCTGATGCGCGATCGGATGCGTCAATTACTGGAATGGGCGAACGACCATTACGATCTGGTGATTGTCGATACGCCGCCGATGCTGGCGGTGAGCGATGCTGCGGTCGTGGGGCGCTCTGTCGGCACCAGCCTGCTGGTTGCGCGTTTTGGCTTGAACACCGCCAAAGAGGTGAGCTTGTCAATGCAGCGTCTGGAACAGGCTGGCGTTAATATTAAAGGCGCAATCCTCAATGGTGTGATTAAACGCGCCAGCACCGCTTACAGTTATGGCTATAACTATTACGGTTATAGTTACTCCGAGAAAGAGTAAAACTGAAGGTAAGGTGGCCGGATGCGGCGTGAACGCCTTTTCCGGCCTACGCATCAGACAGTTCTTCGTTTGTCATCAGCTTCAGAGCATTCAGGTAACTGAATGCTCTTTTTTTATGCATTACAAACTGCACGCCGGTATGCGTGCTTCATTCACGATTTGCGTAAAACCGGCCAACGAACACATGCCCTGCGCGTTTCGCTCTTCACATCCTGCCAGGGTCAGTTTCACCTCTCCGGGCGGCGTATTTAATGATAGCGGCGTTTTATCACGCATCTGCTGTAAAGTCTGGAAGACCAGCGAAACCTGAATCCAATGGCTGTTATCGCTTAGCCTACGCCAGCGTTCAAACACCAGTTCACCCCCTGGCGGTGTGTTATCCGGCTGACCTGGAAGCGTCCAGTTGAGCTCCAGTGCGCCGCCGAGATTTGCCAGATTAGTATCGTGTCCGGCGATAAACAGCACTGAAGTGGGTAATGTCACACCATACACCTGTTTTTGCGGTGGATGGGGCATCAACGCTGTCATGATCAAATCCAACAACGGGGTGGCACGACTGCGGGCAACCTCTGGCGTGCGTTGTAGCAAATAAAACTGCGCGTTATGCAGGCTTAGCAAGGTGTTCCACTGGTGTGAATCGGTGATCCTTCCCCACCCCGGCTCCGGCATTCCCTGTGCTTGTTGCAGGAGAAATATCTCCGTCAGCATTGACGCCAGGCTTACCGCACCGGTTAATGAGACATTGTCGGCGCTCACCTTGAGTTCCGATGGTAATACCTGCGTTAATGAACAGCTTTCGTCCTGTTTCTCACGGTTAAGGCACAAGTTTGATTGTGGGAAATTAAGCACCTGTTCCAGTTCGCGAAACGCCGTTTGCCGATGCCCGGTAAAGTCAGCAATTGACCCTCCTGCCCTGCTGAGGATCGCGTCAGTCACGTTCGCGTTATCCAGTTGGCAAATGCCAGTTTTTAGAGGATTAAATAACGGATCGGGACTGGACGTATCTGCCTGGGTATGTACGGTTATTGCACAGTCAGGTGCCAGCCCGGCGGCGAAGGCTTCGCCTGTTTTACGGGTACGCTCGTCGACATCAGCAATAATCGCGACCTGACCAGGCTGCGGGCAGCCCTTTTTCGCCAGCAATCCGTCAGCCACCAGACGCTGGCGTTGGTAATGCCCGAGATAAGCGATTAGCTCACCCCCGCGCGGTGTCAGCCAACCCAGTTGAACCGGCCAGGTTGGCCATGCGTCTGGGGTGACATCCTGCATGAGTTGCGTGGCTTTGGTGGGCGCACGCACACCATGACGACTGACAATCACCACACTTTCCAGCTTCAGCTCCGGCTCACTCTGAGCGAATGCAGATTGCGGGGTGAACGGAATCAGAAGAGATAAGAATGGGATCAAGATCGCTTTCATCGATATGTTTCCGCTTTTCATATCCGACATTATTGATTGCCTGATGCGACGCTAATGCGCCTCATCAGGCTTACGTTCGTTAACTTTTCAGACGCGGGTCCAGCCATACCAACACAAGGGTGGAGAGCGAACACATCAACAAAATGCCGACGAACCAAAGTAAATACCACATTGTTCCTGCTCCTTAGTACATCTCGTTTTCGTTACGGCGGAGAGTTTCTGTTGTCATGCGCCCCCACATTTTGTAGTAGCTCCAGAGAGTGTAGAGCAACACAATGGGCAAAAATATCAGCACGATTACCAACATAATGCTCAGCGTCAACTGGCTGGAAGTGCTGTCCCACAACGTCAGGCTGGAGATCGGACTTACGCTCGAAGGCATGACAAAAGGGAACAGCGTGATGCCTGCCGTGAAAATTACGCCAAATTGCATCAATGACGCCATCAAAAATCCCCATCCCGGGCGACCACGATAAATCGCCATCACCGTCAGCAATGGACAGAAGAACCCCAGCAGCGGGAAGATCCACAAAACAGGCGATTCGACGAAATTATTCATCCAGGCACCAGGTAGCACTGCCACCAGTTTCATTAACGGATTGGAAGGACCGTTAGCATCCTGGGCGAGCAGTACAAAGCCATCAATACCGACCCACAGCCAGTAACCCGCCAGCAAAAAGCACAGCATCACCAGCAGTGCGGCGCGTTTGGTCGCCAGCTGTGAACGCAGATGAATCACACCAACAGTTTTTAGTTGTAACCAGACGCCACCTTGCAAAATCACCATCCCAAGGCTGAGCAATCCGCACAATAAAGGGAATGGCGTCAGCAGTTGCCAAAAACTGCCGAGATATTCCACGCGTAATTGCGGTGTGAAGGCAAACGGCACGCCGAGCAGCAAGTTGCCGAAGGCAATACCGAAGACTACCGGCGGCACCAGACTGCCGATGACCAGTCCGGCATCCCACATTTTACGCCAGCGTGCATCGGCGATTTTCCCACGATAATCAAAGGCCAGCGGGCGGAAGAACAGCGAGCACAGCACCAGAATCATCGCCACATAAAAGCCGGAAAACGCCGCTGCATACACTCTGGGCCAGGCGGCAAATAATGCCCCACCTGCGAGGATTAACCAGACCTGATTGCCTTCCCAGTGCGCGCCAACGCTGTTTATCACTATCCGGCGTTCATCATCATTACGCGCCACCAGCGGCAGCAGACAGCCGATCCCCATGTCAAATCCATCGGAGATCATAAAGACCACCAGGATCACGCCAATCAGCAGCCACCAGATGAAGCGCAATGTTTCATAATCAAACATGATTTTCTCCTTTACCCCTGTTGCTGCGTCGGTTGTTCACTCTGCATCGCGCTCGGCCCCAGACGGGCATATTTCTGCATCAGGTAGACTTCGGCGATTAAGAACAGGGTGTAAAGCCCTACGATCATGATCAGTGAGAAAGCCAGTTGTCCTGTGGTTAAAGCGGAGTGCGCGGAGTATGTCGGTAAGATGTCCTGTATCGCCCACGGCTGACGACCAAACTCGGTCATAAACCACCCGGCTTCAATCGCAATCCACGGCAGCGGCAAACTCCAGAGCGCCATTTTCAGTACCCAGCGATGCTGGTCGATTTTGCCACGCAGCGTCTGGACAAGCGCAATCAGCATCACCAGTAGCAGCAGAGAACCACAGCCCACCATGATGCGGAAACTCCAGAATACCGGCGCAACCTGAGGTATCGCGCCACGCATCGCCGCCTGGTACTGTGCAGCTGTGACATGGTTCATATCCGGCGCATAGCGGGAGAGCAACATGCCGTAACCAAGGTCGCCTTCCAGCTCCCGGAATGCCTGCAACACATGCGGCTCACGATTGCCTTGCGATATTTCCTGCATTAACAGCCAGGCCATACGTCCGCGTTGCAAGCGTGGGTAGGTTTCAGCCATCAAATTCTTCAGACCCGGCACGGGTTTATCTAATGAGTGAGTGGCGAGGATCCCTAGCAGCGCAGGAATTTTGATGGCAAAGGCGTTACGCTCTTGATCCTGTTCCGGCCAGGCAACTACATGGAACGGTGCAGGTGCAGGTTCCGTTTGCCACTCCCCTTCCATTGCCGCCAGTTTTACCGGTTGTACTTGCGCGACTTCATACGCAGAACTGTCTCCGAGTTGCAGCGTACCGATAATCGCCAGAGTACCGAAGACGGAACCGATGGCAAACGAGCGTAATGCAACATCGCGTTCCCGTCCGCGCAGTAAATACCAGGCGCTGATCGCCATAATAAACATGGCCCCGGTCACGTAGCCCGCCATTACGGTGTGCACAAATTTCACCTGGCTGACCGGGTTAAAGACCAGCTCGCTGAAGCTGGTCATTTCCATACGAAGGGTGTCGATATCAAAATGCGCACCGGTCGGGTATTGCATCCAACCGTTGGCATTCAATATCCACAACGCAGAGAGATTTGAACCGAACGCCACCAGCCACGTCACCAGCAGGTGCTGGTATTTATTCAGCCGTTGCCAGCCGAAGAAGAACAGCCCGACAAAGGTGGATTCGAGGAAGAAGGCCATTAATGCTTCCATTGCCAGCGGTGCGCCAAAAATATCGCCCACATAGTTGGAATAGAATGACCAGTTAGTACCAAACTGAAACTCCATCGTCAGGCCGGTAGCCACGCCAAGAGCAAAGTTGATACCGAAGAGCTTACCCCAGAAGCGCGTCATATCGCGGTAGATTGTTTTGCCGGTGACCACGTAAATGGTTTCCATGATAGCCAGCAAAAAAATCAGCCCCAGGGTAAGGGGTACAAATAAAAAGTGATACAGCGCGGTCAGAGCAAACTGCCAGCGCGATAAATCAATGACATCCCACATGCGCACTCCTGTAGGCGAAGAGAGAAAAATAACCCGTTAATGGTAGATCTCCCTCTTTATCCTGAAACTCTACGACCAGAGGTATTCGCCGATTGCGATATTCATAAGCCTGAAAGCGATACTTACCGTCTTTTTACGTCGGTGCACCTTCCGCCAGCCACTGACATACCTCGCTAAGCCGCTGCGCAGAGTCGACCAAATCTTCTGGCGCTGCCAGCACCACTTCCGGTATTGGGCAGATTTCATAACTCTCAAGTAACGGGCCTTTTAAGGTGTCCGTACAGCGTAAATGCCAGACATGCCGCAGGCCGGTCGCGTTAATATAGCTCTCGCCATAGCCAATGGTGCGAATCTGAATATTTCCCGGCCCACAGAGACGTGAGAGAAAAAGCCGATCAGCCTCGCTGATAGGTAATTGCGTCAGATTAATGCTGTGCGGCTGCGCGTCGGGATTACGTACATGTGCCAGTAATTCATGAGCCAACGGTAGGCCATTCATCAGGCCATCAATGGGCGGCGGTAACAGCGAATCTGTCGGCAAGACGTTTTGCGTTGCCGCCTGCCACAATGCCAGCGGCGCGCAGCCAGCCTCCAGTTTGTCCTCCAGCAACTGTTCACCGCGACGTCTGCGAACCCGCCATAATCCGCAGAAGATCGCCTCCTGAATTTCACTTTCACTACCATCAGCCTGCTGAATGCGCACTGACACTTCCCCTTCCCCGAGAAGCGTATTGATAAAGTGACGATCGTCGGCGTTGAGATTGAACAGATCGACTGCCAGCACCTCACCCAGCGGCGGCTGGCGCTCGCTTAGTTGATGTTGTAACTCGTTTAATAGCGCAATCACCTGCGGGCTGTGAGCACATTGCTCCAGGGCCGCCATACTCGGTTCATCATTCACCTGACAGGTGATCGGCAGTGGATTCATGCTGAAACTGTCATCGTTCGGTTGCGTTCCTGGCCCCAGCAGATGGAAAAAAGTTTCGCTCATGAGGCACGCTCCTGTTGCGGTTCGACAAGCCCGCGCATCAGGTTTATCAGTTCCGCCCACGGGTGAATACCATTCAGCACGCCGCGATAGCTACCACCGGTAAACACCAGTGTGGCGGGAAAACGAAATACGCCAAAACGATCACCGATGGCTTCGCTTTGCTCAAGGTCGGCAATCGCTACCTGCCATGTATAATCAGGAAACTCGCGCAGTAATTCGCCAATCATTACCGGATTATCGCTGACCTCTGGCGTGCGTTTCGGGTCACTGCTTAATAACACCACACCGTCTGGCGCTTGCGTAAGCCAGTCGTCAAGACGGGATTCACTGATCGGCGTCCAGCCGCGCGCCAGCATACGTTGCCACAACGCATCAAATGGCGTGTCGTTGCTCATTCCTGCTCCTCCAGCGTCATCCGGTACTGGCGCAAGCGAACGCCTTCGTAGTTTTCCATCGACAGACAGTCATAATTGAGACAGCGCGATTCATTAGCCGGTTGCGGCTCAATTCCCCACGCAGCCAGTTGCGCCAGCGCCCCCTGTTCCGCGGCGGGCAGTTGCTCCCGAGCCAGTTCGCTCAGGCTACCGCCGTAGTCGTCGAGCATCGCGGGTTGCAGGCCGACGAGGGCAATATGTGCTGGCAGATTTCCGCGGATATCTGCCAGCGCCAGTACTTCGGAGAAACTGTTCTGGTGCAGGCTCATTTTCTTCGCGCTGAGATAGGCCGGAATGCGTTCTCCGGCATACGTTCGTAGCGTTCCGGGTTCCAGCCCGTAATCAATGGCGTCGAGAATTAGCAGATGGCTGGCGCTTTCGACATACCCCAGCAAGTTCAGTCCCTGAGTGCCGCCATCAACAATCTCGACTTCATCGGGCCAGTGGTAATGGGCATACAACCGTTCCGCCACCCGCACGCCGAAGCCTTCATCGGCCCACAGCAGATTGCCCAGCCCCATTACCACCACGCGTTGCTCGCTCATGAACGCTCCTTGTTACTTATTTTGCCAAATTTGTGGCTACGGTAGCCGTTAACCATGGTGGAGATCACCGTGTCGTCGGACATGATGTCTTCACGCAGCGCCATGTAGACATGACCGATCACAAACGCGCCAATCAGCCACATCCCCAGCCGATGCCAGCTGTGAATGTCCATTGAGTTGCCACCCGTCCAGTAGAAAAATTCCACCACATAACGGAACGGCGCAAAAATAGCGTACTGACTATGTTCGCTGTACAGCGCAAAGCCGGTGACGATCATAAATACCGACATCAGGAAATAGCCGAACATCGCCGCCTGGGCGATGGGGTTATGACCTATATCGGCACTCGGACGTTTTGCCAGAAACAGATACCAGCGGATTTCATACCACACGCCCTGCCACCAGCTTTTACGCCATACCGGCACGATAAACAGCTCGCGTGAGTAGCGATTGCCGACAAAAGCCCAGTAGATCCGCATCAGCAAGACCACGGTAAAAACCATCCCGGCGCTGAAGTGAATTAACCTGATGTAGCCCATATAAAACAGATACGTCGCCTCACCGCTGACCGAAGGCAGCGGCTTGCCGATAAAGTATCCGGTGACCATCAACACCGCCATGCATAACACCGTCAGCCAATGCCAGATCCGCACTGGCGCTTCGAAGACATAGTGACTGACAACGTTGTCGCTTTTCTGTTGCATGATGATTCTCCTTCGCTGTTAACGCACCTGCACGGAGATCAGCTCGCTACCGTCGTCGCCCAGCACGTGTGTTGAACAGGCGAGGCACGGGTCAAAGCTGTGCAGAGTACGCAGGATCTCCAGCGGTTGCTCGGGGATCGCCATTTTGGTGTTCATCAGCGCGGCTTCATAAGCGCCAATTTGCCCTTTGGGGTCGCGCGGGCTGGCGTTCCAGGTGGTCGGCACCACACACTGGTAGAGATCAATCTTGCCGTCACGAATGGCAGCCCAGTGGCCTAGCGCTCCACGCGGCGCTTCGGTAAAACCGACACCACGGCACTCTGTCGGCCAGGTTGCAGGTTCCCATTTTTCAGTGGACGCGGTGGCGAGATTGCCGTTTTTAAGGTTGGTCATCAACTTGTCGAAGAAGTATTGCAACTTACCTGCGGCCCACTGCGCTTCGTGCGCGCGGCACAAAATGCGGCCCAACGTTGACTGGATGCCGGAAAGCGGCAGGTTCAACGCCGACATCATGCGATCGACCGACTCAACGGTCGCAGCATCGCCTTTGTGATAAGCGATCAATGTGCGTGCCAGCGGCCCCACTTCCATCGCGTTACCGCGCCAGCGTGGCGCTTTGATCCACGAGTAGCGTTCCTGTTCATTCAGCTGCTGAATGTTGGTATCGCTGCCTTTGACATCGCCGGGGTTGTACCACGGGTCGGTAATACCATCGAACGGATGACGCCCGACCTGATCGTTGGGATAACGATACCAGGCGTGATCGACAAATTCCTGCACTTGTTGCGGATCGACTAAATCCACTGGCAGCACATTTTTGAAGTCGCCGTTGATCACCGCGCCGCCAGGCATTAGCAGACTTTTCTCGCCAAAGTCGTTGGCAATATCCGGGAACGCCCCGTAACTGAGGACACATTTATCAGAAAGACCAGTGCCGATTTCGCTCCACGGTTTGTTGAACTGACCGATGGCTAAAGCGTCGGGGATCATCACGTTATTAATGAAATCCGCCGTGCGGGTAATGATCGACTGCACCAGATTCAGGCGCTCCATATTGACCGCCCCGACCGCGCCACTTTCGTCAATGTTGATAGCGCACGGCATCCCGCCAACAATCCAGTTTGGATGTGGGTTTTTACCACCAAAGACCGCGTGGATTTTGACAATTTCACGCTGGAAATCGAGAGCTTCGAGATAGTGAGCAAAGCCCATCAGGTTGGCTTCTGGCGGCAGTTTATACTGCGGGTGCCCCCAGTAACCGTTACGGAAGATCCCCAACTGCCCGCCTTCAACGAATTTCTTCAGTCGGTTTTGCACATCGAAGAAATAACCAGGGGATGATTTCGGCCATGAGGAGAGGCTTTGCGCCAGTTCGGAGGTTTTCCGCGGGTCGGCTTTCAGCGCATCTAACACATCGATCCAGTCCATCCCGGCAAGCTGATAAAAGTGCACCAGATGGTCATGGCACCAGAGCGTCGCCAGCATAATGTTGCGAATGATATTAGCGTTGTCCGGCACTTTAATGCCGATAGCATCTTCGATGGCATAGACCGAAGCCAGAGCGTGTACGCCGGTACAGACGCCGCAAATACGTTCCACGAACGCCCACGCATCGCGCGGGTCGCGCCCTTGCAGAATGATCTCCAGCCCGCGAAACATGGTGCCGCAGGAGACGGCATTGGTGATCACATTCTGATCGTTAATATTCACTTCACAGCGCATGTGGCCTTCAATGCGCGTAATCGGGTCGACCACCAGGCGGCGTCCGGCATTGTTGATGGTGTATCCCTGAGTTTCGTACTGAGTGCTCATGCCTGTTTATCCTCATTGCCTGGCTGTTGTTCGGTTTCTGTAGGTTGCTGGTTATGACGTCTGCGCTGATCAACGGCGCTGGCGACCGCATGTACACCAACAGCCGCAGCCACCACGCCAAGCGCGGTTAAGCCGACGGTATCAGCGGTGGAATGGGTACCCATTTGTGGAATATCGACTACGCGGCTGTAGAATGAACCGCGATCCCAGAAACCATTTTCCGCACAACCCAGACAGCCGTGACCAGACTGGATCGGGAAGGAAACGCCATCGTTCCAGCGTGTGGAGGAACAGGCGTTATAGGTGGTAGGCCCTTTGCAGCCCATTTTGTACAGACAGTAACCTTTACGGGCAGCGTCATCATCCCAGCTCTGCACGAACTCTCCGGCGTCGAAGTGAGCGCGGCGATAACATTTATCGTGAATACGCTGACCATAGAACATCAATGGACGGCCCATTCTGTCGACATCCGGCAGACGATCAAACGTCACCATGTAAGTAATGATGGCGCTCATCACATCCGGGATCGGCGGGCAGCCCGGCACTTTAATGATCGGTTTGTCGGTGATCACTTTGTCGATTGGTGTGGCCTGCGTTGGATTGGGCCGCGCGGCCTGCACGCATCCCCAGGAAGCACAGGTTCCCCAGGCGATAATCGCACTGGCTCCGGCGGCGGCGCGTTTGAGTTTTTCAATAAACGGTCGACCACTGCTGATACAGAACATCCCCTGCTCACCCAGCGGTGGATTACCTTCTACTGCGAGGATATATTTGCCATTGTATTGCGTGATGATGTCTTCAAAGACTTCTTCCGCCTGGGTACCGGCAGCAGCCATCAAGGTATCGTCGT
The DNA here is from genome assembly GCF_030295215.1 of Escherichia sp. KS167_9B. Taxonomy (NCBI): domain Bacteria; kingdom Pseudomonadati; phylum Pseudomonadota; class Gammaproteobacteria; order Enterobacterales; family Enterobacteriaceae; genus Escherichia; species Escherichia sp. KS167_9B. Next base: position 1,227,866 of record NZ_AP025754.1, on the reverse strand, counting down.
AATCGAGGGAAATAAGAGAAAGAATGACGTCCTTCGCCAGTGGGTGAGCGGAGCGGATAAAAGATTCGGTACAGCAGGTGCATTCAAGACCGTGGATCCACACCACAGGAATGCGCGGTTTATTCTCCAGCGCCCAGGCAATCTTTGGTGCCATTCCCGCGCCTAATCCCAGCGACGTGGCAGCCAGACTGCAATATTTGAGAAAGCTGCGTCGGGTAACGCCCTGACGCCGCATGGCCTGGTAAAATGTTTCCTCGTTATTCATATCGCACGTCTCTTCTCCTTGCGACACCGGCAGGACACCGGGCGCTTATGGTCGGCAAGCGACGTCCCTGTAGCAAGGCAAACCATCGCTTCACGTGAGATGCTGAAAACGAAAGCTCATCCTTCTGCACTGGCGCACGTCGCCAGATAGTATTGTTAATAAAGCGTAGTGAAACTTTTGCACAAAACAATACAAACCATGTGGTTTTATCTTTTAGCGATAAAAATGGACCTATTTTTCTTTTGCCGGGCATTGGGGACGTTTAGCCAGTTGCTAAACGAGTAAAAGAGAAGGAATTCATGGTGATGAAATGATCAAACTGCTGTTATTTCACGCTATCAATGCGGTTTTGGCTGTTTTTCAGGCAAACGAACAAATTAGGGGTTTACACGCCGCATCGGGATGTTTATAGTGCGCGTCATTCCGGAAGTGTGGCCGAGCGGTTGAAGGCACCGGTCTTGAAAACCGGCGACCCGAAAGGGTTCCAGAGTTCGAATCTCTGCGCTTCCGCCAAATAATCAAGGGGTTACCAAATGGTAGCCCCTTTGCTTTTTGGGTTCTTGGTATAAACTTGGTATACCAATTGGTATATTTTCAGTTTTTAATATCTGCGATATTTTCCCGCCAGCACCTCTTTGATGTCTTTGGTATCTCAAATTTTTTCTGAGTTAACGAGCAACTTCCTGATTGAGTGTAAATCCTCGAGGCTACTCAGCTCCTCTTTCATCTCCCGCTGACGTTCGTGGATTTTAAAGCCCTCCGTCACCATGGCCGCCATCATGGCATCGTTCAGCGCAATAAGTTTCTCCCTGGTCAGTACGACGTTGTTATTATCCGCATCAGTCCAGAAAAAACCCTCCGGAAGCAGTCCGGCCTGTGCTGTTGCAACCACGGGGGCAAGGCGTGACTGCGAGGTTTTTCCGCCATCAAAACGACGGTCATCAAACGTGAAAATAAACTCAACGTTTTCCTGACTGTCGCGCCATGCCTCAATTTCCCGCCTTTTGGCATCCTTTGCCGCTGCAATAAGTTCCGGCGTGACGGTGAACGGGGCGATTTCGCCCCATTTCCCGCTTTGCAGCTCCTGCCAGACATGCTGGCCTGTCGGGGCCATATCATCCTGTATGGCGGTATACAGGACGAACTCCGTTTCACCTTCAAATAACACCTCGCAGTCAACCGCACCATTTTCAAGATAATGCGCGTTTCTGATGCCTTTCACCGCTCTGATTTTCATGTCTTATTTCCTTATTACTCAATGCGTACAAAAAGACCGATATAGCCACGCGTTGTATCGTGACTAATGCGGGTCCCCGAAAGCGCCGTGTAACGACCGGGGAAGTTGTATTCACCAGCACCGCCAATCACAACCTGCGGTGAGGATGCGTATGTCCCTGTATCGCTAACCCGTGCACTCATAGCCAGAGGGCCAAGACGGGAACCCGGCACAATATCACCGAGCCCCAGAGACGCATCTGCACCAAAACTCTCCCCCTGATATGCCGCCATAATCGGCACACCAACGGCCGGGTATTTATAATATGAGCCTGAGCCCGCCATCCTGGACAGCAGGTACGCCAGTGAATCTCCGTCGTATACAACTACCCGCGATGACATGTTCCAGCTGTTATCGCTGTCGTTGTACCGGTACTGCATATAGTGAATACAGTGTTCACCCTGATAATACTGGTTGTAGCACATCAGGGTTTTAAATTTGCGGACTGTGTCGGATTCACTGTTGGCGTACGGTGACCACATCACATCAATAATGCCGTTAAATTGCGTGGTACCGGTAAGCAGTTGCGAGGAGTCTGTAATACTGACCGCATACCGCCCCGGCGTGACTTTCTTCAACCACTCAACGAAATCAGACAGCCCCTCAAACGCCAGGGCTTCGGCTCTGGTTAATGCCTGTCCAAACCCATACATCCCGGACAGGGCCAGCCTGCCCGGTGTGCGGTCACGGATATCACTCTGGGGTTCCATCGTCGCAGCCGCGTTCAGCTCAAGCTCCGTGCGCATGGCTTCAGCCGTGTCATGCGCCAGTAATGCGCGGCCCTTCTCTGACAGCAGAGACAGTGAGGCATTCCCGTCTGTATTGAAGTACAGAAGATTATCTGCCCGTTGCGTCAGTGCGCTGATTGCCGTTAAGACGTCATTAAGCGGTTGTTTGCCTGCCAGCGCATTCATCATTGAGGTCGCAAAGTTCGGGTCATTACCCAGCGCCGCTGCCAGCTCGTTCAGGGTGTCCAGAACTTCCGGTGATGAGCCAACCAGCGCAGCAAGCAGTTTGCGCACAAACGCTGCGTTCGCTGCTTCCAGACCGGCGGCATCATCCGGTGGGGTTGGGGTGGTTGGGGTGCCGGTGAAAGCCGGGCTGTCCAGTGGCGCTTTTGTTTTCGTCTCCTCCATGACGGTTTTGACAGCCTTTGGCGTGGCAGCCAGTTCCTCGCTGTCGTTATCCGTGTCACTACACAGTTGCACCAGTCCTTTTTCTGTCGTGCTGGCATTTGTTGCATTCAGGTCATCAACTATCTGCTGTGCCTCATCCCTGTACTGTTTCGCTTCCTGCGCATTGTCTGCGCTCGCTTCCTGACTGATTCTGGCCTGCCGGGCATATTCGGCAGCGTTATTTTCATGGCCCAGCGCAACATTTGCTGACTGCCCGGCACTGGTTGCTGCTGAGGACGCAGCTTCCTTGTGCTGACGGGCTCGTTCAGCAGCATCAACCGATTCATCCCGCGCAGAGCCTGATGTCTGTGCGCTGTTTTCTGCCTCACCCGCAAGACGTTCCGCATCATCACGGGCGGTAGTGGTGGCTTCGGCGCTCTGCTGCGCCTGCGCCACCATTTCCTCAAAGCGTTTCACTACATCAGGTTTGAGGTCGCCTTCATCGGGGGCGGTCAGAAAATCATTCAGTGTGCCGGGCTTTGAGTCATCGTATACAGTAATGTCGCCAACATAGTACTCATCGCGCCAGTCCTGCTTCAGATACACGCAATATTTTCCGGCCTGCGCCTTAAAACAGTACTCGCCACAGTTTCCTGTCACCACGTCGGCAACTGTGCGCATCACCACCTCTGAGGTGTTCACACGGGATTTCAGAATTATGTGGCATCCGGACATGGGGATGCCTGCGCCATCAGTCAACGCACCTGATATCACTACAGACATAGTTTTTCTCGCGATAAATTAAATCAGGAAGAGGTTTCCGGAGAGACGGGCCACTCAATGGCGTTATATGAGGCTTTATCAGTAATAGTGCTGAAATCCATCGCCTGCAATTCCTTTGCGTAAATACGCCAGACTTTCAGTTTTTCTTTTTCTTCATCACTGAGAATGCCCAGCGCCAGGTCGGTAGCCCAACCGGATGTGATATCCTGTGCCGTCATCAGCAGACGCTGACGTTCTGCCTCTGCTTTGGCCACATAATCCACTGGCACAGGCAGCACTTCGCCGTCCTGGTAATACCATCCACCATCAATATTCACACCATCAGGAAGTACATCCAGTTCGGTAACACTTGCATTAAGTGGACAGAGCGCAGAAACATCGGTTGTAATGCTGCGGACAATGTTATTACTGTCATACATGATTTTGTATGTATTCGTCGCAAACTGTTTCTGGCATTCGTACCAGTCCTGACCATCCTCACTGATGAGATATAACGCCCACGCTACTGGTGGATTTTCCGGTGTGTATTCTCTGAAGTTTTTAATGTTTATCATGGTGTTTACCGTTCTTTTACGCGAATTCATATCGACGATACATTCATCCAGGTACCATTCACACAATACTGAATGGTCCGGTAATAAATACCACCAATGTTATCTGCAGAATTGTCGCCAGTATCCTGAACGATTATCCCGGTCATGACGTTTCCGCTACCAAGGTCCTGCGTCCAGGTATACCAGTTACCTGCGGGGGAGTAGCTTTGTCTTGACCCCAGCCTTACAGAAGTGATACTGGCCCCTGTTTTTGCGTAACGTGCATCGAAGTTTCCGTAGTCTGACGGGATAATCTGACGACCACATAGCCAGTTTCCCGACTCGTCCATATACGCCTGCCCGTCCGTACCATTATCTGAACGGCTGTTATTTATCATGTAAATGCCGAACTGCTTATTCCCCAACCCCCCCAGGAAATACTTTCTGTCTGCATGATCCTGACGCAACAAAGCCTGGGCACTGTTTGTGCTTACCGGATTGCGTCCAAGAAAAACACTCTGGTTACGCATATCAATCCAGCCGCCAGAGCTACTGGCTACCATCACCTTATCCGCTGACAAATAGCCATTGAGCAGAATATCCACCATCGCGGTAATGGTATCCTCCTCCAGATAAAAAACTTCATTTCCCTGTACAAATATGGAAAGTGTGCCTGATACCTGCTTTAAACCCGTTTGCCCTTCACCTATCGCAAGTGAATTCCCGCCCAGTATATTCTCTGTATTTACACCAAATGCAGAAGTCTGAGGCAATATCAGTTTCCCGGTCATGGTGTCGCCATCACGCTGAACGGCATTTTTTGCCTTGTCCACCGTGGGTTTTAATCCGAGGTTTTCAACAGCCTCATCCTTGTCTTCCACATCCGAAAGGTTATTTTTTATCAGCAATGCCTCTTCGTTAATTGCACCACCCACCAGTAATAATATGGCTTTATATAGCTGATCGTGTTCTTTTTTATTCAGTTCTATCCCGGCCTTCTCAATGACACCACAGATTTCCTCCTGAATGGCATCCCACATTGCACTGTTCAGCCAGGTGGCAAGACGTCCTGTGCGAAGATTTCCATCAGTAAATCCGTTCTTGCCCGGGCCAAACTTATCTTTTACCGCTGTCAGCGTATCAATCCTGTGCATCTTCATCCTCGTCTGGATAGGAAAATAAAACGACGGTGTGTGACGGACATAATTTATTAATCACGCACTCCGCAACCGTATCCCCCCACATCCGGATCGGTGTGTTGCAGGCGTCTGTGCATGTCTGCCACTGAGCACCGGCATCCACCGGCAACGTCACACGCCAGAAATAACGCCAGCGATCTCCCCATTCCGGATCGGGGCTTGCATCCAGATTCTGGAACTGTTCGATCGTCACGCCGGTATATCCCAGCGCCTCAAGCTGATCCAGGAAGAACTGCTCATTTATGCCACCAGCCACATTGGCTTTTGCTTCAAGACGTTGCTGACGCTGGCGTAATGTCTGGGTTCCGACAGGGGAACAGGAATCAGGTAAACCATACAATTCTTCATAACGTTCAATCAGCTCTGTGGACTGACCGGGATCGATTTCAATCACCAGTTCATCAGCCCGCTGGTGAACACGCACAAGCGATGGTGCCAGACCGTCAAGTACACCGTCGGTATCTGACCATGCAGGTCCCGGCGGCATCAGGCCATACAACAATTTTGTATAATCATCCTGTAACGTATCCATTATTTACTCCTTACCGGGTCATAAGCCTGCCATGTGATCTCCCCGAGCACCAGAAGCTCAGTTTCCCCCAGGTCAATATCCGATGAAGGGTCGATGAGTCGATGGGCCACCTCACCTGCAGATAAACTGATAGCCTCGCTGATTCTGGACAGATACATGCGCCCTTCCGGCACACCATCCCGGAACATCAGCGCATTCAGTTCTGATTTTATTGCCGCCCTGATCTGCGGTGTGTCTTTCGATAACGCAATCGTCATCGGGATGACTTTTTCTGTGGCACCGAATACATACAATCCGCTTCCGGCAACAGGTGCCAGAGGAAGGATGTGGTCCCTGACTGCGTTAATCACGCTTTCATCCGGGGCCGGGTGTTCCGGATCGTTTGTCGCCACCATCACGCCAACCGTTCCAATCCCTTTCCAGTGTCTGAAAGTCCATGCACGGTTAATACCCTGAACTTCTTTCGCCCAGATAACATAATCAGGGTCTGCGCCCCCCTGTGGAATGTAGTAATAACGTTCCATAACGCGGGCACGCCATATTTCCAGATTTTCAATATCTTCACCGTCTGTAATGGTGTCTGCGTACCCTGTGGACGGCAGACCACTGACGGGTGTTCCCAGCTGCATGGCAATACCATCATCCGTATTCCCCGCCGATCCCGGTTCGTCTGCCACAACAGGCACCCGGAGAAGACCATCGGCTGCGGTCACCGTCGCCGTCGTGGTGAAGGTCACCTGATCATCACGCTGGATCTGCGTTCCCGCTGGCAATACCGGCGTCCCCTCTACGCCATCCCAGCGCACAAATCCCCGGGCTGCCACCGCATCTTTTCGCGGGCAACGTTTGATTCTGGCGTGCCGGTACAACCAGTCTTCATCACACATGTCCGGCAACAGATTTCTGGCAAGATAATCGATATACCCGTATAACGTGTGTACGGCTGCAGCCTGTACACGGGCATACACTTCCGCATCCATACGACGAAGCAGCGTATCCTGCTCAAAGCGGGTTAATAAATCGCTCCGGATCATAGAAATAAGTTGCGGGAGGCCGGGGCGATAAAACTGACTGTCAGCCATTCAGTTCACTCCAGATATCATCAAAAATAATGTTGTGAATATTGCCGTCACGCTGGTAAATGGTAATGGCAAGTGCCAGCGAGTCTGTCCCGGTCCGGACAGCGTTAATATCAAGACGGGAAGCAGCACCATCCTCCACCATCCACGCCAGCGCCTCACGGGCATAATCTCTGGCAAGCTGCGGGGTTTTATTTGTCAACTTGCTGCGTCGCAACAGATACAGACGCGACCCCGTGCGATCATTCTGAACCGCAGGCCAGGTATCCCCCCACCATCCAAATATCTGCGGTGCATCATCATCCCGCCCGGCACGTCGCCAGGTAAAAAGCGAAATAATCACAGCACGCGTCAGAAGGTCGAGCGAAGCCCCGGTCGACACGGATCGCCCGTTAACATTAATCATCATGATTTTCAGCCCATCGGTTGGTCCGGCGTGTCAGTGATCCCACCACCATCACCATTTTCGGTGTGTTTGTGGGCATTGTAGGTCTGCCGCATTTGCTGCATGCTGAGTCCGCCACTGTCGCAATTGTCAGTAATATCAGCGGTGGATTCGACAGGCATTTCAAAGCGCGCTTTAGACGCGTTTTTAAAAATAATGGGCTTACCGGCCCCGTTCACCACAATACCGGAACGGGTCAGGACAACTGACTGCCCCTGATCGTCATAAAGCGCCACTTCCCCACGTTTCAGTCCTTTCAGCCGGTAACGTCTGTCAGCCACGACCACAACCACACCATGAGAACGGTCGCCCGCCGGGAATAAAGCAACCCCCTCAGCACCGTTCTGTGCGGCAGATGTAAAACCATAAGGTTCAAGGTGCTCAACGTGTTGTTTCTGATCTCCGGCTATCATTTTCAACCCTACAGACTGACACTTTCTGGCGGAATCCACCGCCGTGATGACAGCCCGGGAAATCAGATTGCGAAGAGAAAACCCGTTCATCAGAAATCCTCCTCAACATTTTTTTTCTTCCTGGCGGTAACAGGCTCGGGGAGATAAGCATCTGCCGGGCCAACCCGTAATTCAGTCGTCGTGCCCCGGTCGTCCTGGTTATAGGTGACTTCTGCGATCACCAGTTCATCATTATCAAAATTATTCAGCGGGTCGAAAACGATGACAGATAACCCCGGACGCCATAACGCGCCACTGCCCTGCCGCCAGCCCTGAACCGTATATGTTGTCTCACGGGTAAGCGCAGCCCGTTGACGCGCTTCAAATTCACAACGGGCCTTACAGGTTGCTGTCGTTGCTGTACCTGACTGCTGAATCAACAAAGGGCGATAACGGGTCACGCCACTGTCCTGAATTGTCTGACGTATTGCGGCAATGGTGGCCTCACCAAAATCATCGTCGTTACCCGGGCGCTGCCCACTGACCTGATATTCAGAAAACCGCTCTCTGATGCTTCTTTCCGTGTCACAGGAAAGAATATTCTCTCCCAGCACCAGTGCTGTCGCCGCTTTGCCTGTTCCGGGTTTTCCCAGAACCAGTCGCCCGCATTCATCGTCATAAGCCAGCCAGCGTCTGAACCTGCCCCAGCAACCGGTTAAGACAATCAGCAACGGTTTCGCCGTGTTCCGGCTGGGCATCAATCACCGCTGTCTGCGGCACGCCAGCATCAACAACGGTGATGCCAAATGGTGCAGCCAGTTCACTGACTATTCTGAGCAGGTTTTTTCCGCTCTGCTGGAGTGGCAAAGCAGAGCAGTCAACCAGATCGGCTGTTTTGCTTCGCCCGACAATTCCCATGCTGACACTGCTGGCGTCATAACGAAGCGGTAGTGCCTCCACATATCCGGTGAGAACTGGCTCATCCCCGATAAGCACTTCAACCAGCTCACCATTTTTTATCCGGGGTTGATAATCCCGGCTTCCGGGCCAGCGGGTGGTAATGGCAACATTAAAATCCCGGGCAATACGGTTAATGCCCGCACTGATACGGACGGATGTCCAGCCGCCCCATTCGCGACCGGAAACCCGAAGTAAAACGGTATTATTCATCTGACGGGTACCCTTAATGCCCTGACCGGAACAAAGCCCGGATGGGAGATGGCATTTCGATCCAGGATATCAGTTTCACGGGACGCATCGTCGTACCATGACGCAGCCAGAACAAGCGCAGGCAGAACTTCCGCTGGCGTTCGCTCTGCGGTTTCCTCCGTCTGAACCAGACGGGCCTGAATATCCCGGTTCAGTTCTGTACGTAATGACGTCAGCTGAAAAAACAGCCTGTCATTCGCCGTACGCCTGAGCTCCTGCTCAATCGCCGCGTTCAGCGATTCGCGTATGATGGTGAGATTTTCCCGCGTGGGTGGTTGTGCTGTCTCATTCTGCTCTGTACTGGCAGCCACACTGTCAAGTGCCGGATGAGAAACATGAATGATATCGGACTGACGTTCAGTGGAACCACCAACAGCCACAACCGCCTGCTGATTTTTCACCAGACTTCCGGGTTGCGGCAGTGAAGTGACCGCCCTTGCAGCCTCGCTGATTGCCGTCGTCCGGATGACTGCAGCCACCAGATTTGTCTGCTGTTTTTGCCTGACAACCGATGCGGAATCTGTGGGCCACACCGCACGCGGTGCCAGTCCTGGATCCAGCGTAATACCGGACATTGTCGTTATGGACTGCACCAGATCCTGTGTGTTGTCCACCAGTCTGGTTCCTGCCCGCCAGGTATCCTGCAACGTATGCACAAAATCACTGGCAACCGATGGCGGCATCAGAATGACGGATAAATCGCCCTGCATCAGCCTCATTCCGGCAGAAACAGCAGAATTAACCATTTTGAAAGCCGTCTGAACGGTTCCCAGCATATCGGTTGCCCGGACAATAACGTCGTTCTGAATAAAGTCCGGTATACCCGCGAGATCAAAATCGCCGAACATGTCCTCAATCAGCTCATCCAGGAATCCGGACGACTCCTCCAGTTTTCTGGCGGTTGCGGCTCCGGCGACCGGAAATGACAGTTCCCCGCTCTCAACAAACTGAAATGAAACCCGGCACATTCGGCCTTCAGTGCTAGAGTGAGAAACGGTCACCTGTCCGTCAATACAGCCCTGCATTTCACCGAACTGCGGATGGATCAGCGTCCCCGGCCCGGCGGTTTCAATCGCTGTAATCAGCCGATCGCGCTGCTCTGCATAATCATCACAAACGAGATACGCATTAATCGTCAGCCGTCGCGTGGCACGCCCGAGATCTTCCGTGTACGGTTTATCACGGTTAGGGTATTCATGGACCTGAACGCGGCGTCCGAACGAACCCTCGTCGCTTTCCACCGAAAACGGAACGCCACGAAATGAAGCATCGTAAAGATTATCGCGCCAGGTCGTTCCGGAAGATGAAGAAAACAAAGAGGACAAAGAAGGTAAGGAAGGAAAATCCATTCTGATACCCCATTATTAACGCCTGAAAGGTGAATACCCAACGTCATGGGTGATTTTCATAAAGGGATCGCCTGTTTTCGGCAAATCGATAACGCGCATTCCCTGTGGCGCATTGTCAAACGTGACTTTGATTTCACCACGTGCTGCCACAGACGATATCGCCGGATTAAGCAAAGGAACATTCGGTTTGTACTGACGCGGCTGATTAAGGGATGCCTGGTATTCCTCATAATTTTTTCGATTAAAAAACGGGGTCCAGTCAGAGGCCAGATATATGCCATGATCCCTGGCCCAGTTAACATCGCTCTCAGGCAGAATTGATTCAAGTGCATTTTCGACGGGCTCCCACATCATAGAAGCCAGCATCCCATATACACCGGCTTTTCCGATAACGCCCCCGCCTTTACCAAACAATCCGGTAGCGGCAGTGACCTTGCCGAGTGTGCGCATATCCTTCGTCACAATGCTGATTGATTTAGTGACATCGGTGACCCACTTTGTCGCCATAAAAATGGCGATAGCTTTAAGGATCGTTTCCCATCCCCCCATAGCCTGGGCGGTGCCATCAATGACTTCCCAGACATTTTTAATAACCGGTCCAACGGTTTCCCAGTTATCAATTATGAGATATGCGCCACCGACGAGAAGCGCAATTAATCCCTTTGCCGGCGTCATATTCATCACGCTACCCATGATTTTTGTTATGCGTGTCAATGTGCCAATCGCCACGCCCATCGTCAGTAATGCCGCACCAGTTTTCGCGATGGTTTTTACGACCTCAGGATTTTCTCTGACAAACGTGCGCACTTCTTCCAGAAAAGGCTTCATCTCTTTTATGCCTTCATTGATTGAAGGCAGGAAGGTATCCCCCAACGTGGAAGAAATCGCATTGATCTGGTTCTGCAGCAGCAACAACTGATTTTCCGTCGTCGCCGCACGGGCGGCATATTCTTTCTGCATTGAGCCGCCATACTGCTGCGCATCCGCCACACGATTAAAATTGGTTCGCAACAAATCCAGATTCGTTAGCAGCGGCGCAATGGCTCCCAGAGACTCCTTCCCGAACAGCGCATTAAGCACAGCAGCCTGTTTTTCTTTCGGCACTTTCGCCAGAGAATCCAGTACGTGCAGCATGGCCCCACGGGCGTCTTTCTGCATATCCGCCGCCAGTTTTTTCGGGTCAATGCGCAACAGGCGAAGCGCTTTTTTCTGCGATTTGGTGGCAGAATTCCCCGCTGTCAGCGACAGCATAAAATTCTTTATCCCCGTCGCCGCAATTTCTGATTCCACCCCCATTCCGGCAATGGTTGCCCCCATTGCGGCAATCTCTCCGGAGGCCACCCCCGCAACACTGCCTAAAGGGCCAATACGGGTCACAACATCAGAAATCTTTTTCGCACTCGCAGGACCGGTATTACCAAGATAGTTAATCTTGTCCGCAAGTCCTGCCACCTCTCCCTGTGTCAGTTTAAAGGCAGTGCGCCACTGTGCCATCATCTGGCCGGATTCTTCTGCCGTGGTGTCAAAGGCCACGCCCATCTTCACGGCGTCGTCAGTAAACTGCATCAGCTCGTCACGGGCGATACCAGCCTGACCACCCGCCGCCACAATTTCGGCGATACCTTCCGCCGACATGGGCAGTTCTGTTGACAGGTCGCGCACCTGCTCCGTCATTGCCTTAAACGCTTCCGGCGTATCCAGACCATCCACCACTTTCCGGACATCCGCCATTTTTGATTCAAGGGCAATGGCAGATTTGACCGGGAGCGCCAGCGCCCCCAGTACTGCGGTTCCGGCACCCGCTGCGCCCAGTGACAGGCTGGCAAACTCCTTTTTAAAACCTTTCAGCTGGCGCTGCATTCCCTTCAGCGGTGCCGATACCTTATCCACGGCAGTGATGATCGCCTTCAGCTGAAAACTGTCAGCCATGCTTCATCTCCTCGTTAATGCGGACGGCCTCGGCTTCCAGTTCTGTAAACTGCGAAATAGCCACCCGTCGCAGCTCCAGTGGATTCAGTTTCCAGAACCAGGCAACATTGTAGAGTCGTTTCCGGAGGTGCTTCCCGTCTCCGACTGGGTAAAAAAACGCAGGATCTGCATGCTGGTCTTAAAAATATCCAGTTTTGCCATCTGCGCCGCCGATGAACGCGGGATTCCCGCCAGCAACGGGATATATTTCAGTGCCACCTGGCTGTCCAGTTTAATACTGCCTTCACCGGAAATAATGAAAGGAAAACCCAGCGCCTCGATTTCGTCATACGTGGGCTCGCGCAACTCCAGCACATGCAGCATTTCGTTATGCGCTGTCACCGGTTTTTTTAAAACAATTTCTGTAACGTTCATTGCCATTACTGATACCCTCCCTCTTCGCCGTGGAATTCAAGATCTGCCGTGCCTTCTTCGGCATTATGGTTAGCCTCTCCGTGCAGCCATGCCGCCGAAAGCACATACACCATGCCGTTTGCCAGCTCAGCGGTAATCGTCATCTGGTCTAAGGTGGTAATTTTGTCGACCGGAAAGTTTTTGGGCACTTTAAACGTGCCCTTAACGTAAGGTGACCGCCAGGTCTCCTTGTAATCCACATCCCCTGCCATGCCGACAACATCATCCCGGACATTGGTGTTCATCGGCACTTCAATGCCACCTGTCAGCGATAACTGCTGACCATCCACTTTAAAAAAACAGGTTCCGGCGATCTTTGCCATTATGCTGACTCCTCTGAATACTGGAGACGGAACTGGTTAACCACCGCAAAGACACGTAACTGGTTAACATAATCCGGCGGGAACAGCGTGTTCAGTCGGTTCGGGTTATCCGCATCACGCTCAACTATCAGATACTGTTTAAACAGATCGTAATTTTCCACAATACCGGCACGCTCCATCTGACGATATGTCGCCAGAAGCTCCCCTTTGATAACGGCAGGAGTAACAATCGCCTGCCCCGGACCAAAACGGGTACCATCATTTGCCAGCTTGTGGCGTCCGTACTTGCTTGTAATGACCGATTTCAGTTTGCGAAGAACGTATGCGCTGGTATGCAGTGTTTCACTGTCCAGATAGCTGTTGTCTGCCACGCCATATGCATTCTTTTTGTAGGTGGTTACGGAACGCTGGATCCGCAACGTGCCGCCTTCCACATAAGCCGTCGCCACGCCGTGAGATAAAAGGGTCTGCTGCTCTGTCATGATGAATCGCTTACCTTTCGGTGCCGGAAGCATCCCCACCAGTTCCCCCGTCTGTGTCGGACGGGCCGGATCATTGCGGATAAATACCGCTTCACGGGCAAGGCGACTGGCAACCAGTTCATCGACAGGCGACTGGGTTTCTTTTTCGTAACCAGCAAGCGTGATATGTTGCTGATTATGCATATCTCCGGCATCAACCAGCTCTGACAGCGTTCCCAGTTTTGCGGTATAGACATGCCCGTATAACTGGCGCGCATAACTCCAGCGACCGCTGCTGTCATTCATTTCGGTCATCATCATATTGATGGAGGCGGCATCGTTGAACGGCAGACCGATAAAGTCGAATGCCTCATCGCCCATAGCAGCAACAGCGGCGGTAAGATCAGGCGCGCCGCTACCCGCAGTTCCGGCTTCCGTCACGACCTGAAGCCCCGCGGGCAGAATCTCACCACCACCAGAACCATAATAATTCAGGCAGACAGGCAACTCGTTACCATACAGCCCCTTATGGCGGGCAGTCAGTGTCACCACACCTGCATCAGATGACGCCGCAAACGGCAGGGTGATAACCCCGTTTACCGCTTCCTTAATCGCGGTGGCAACCGCAGTGGCATCATCGCCATTCACCACAGGCACCTGTACACGGGAGCGCCCGACATACAGACTCAGGGTGCCGCTTTCCTCTGCTTCTCCGGTAACTGTCACCCTGACCGTCGCCGCCGCCCCTTTGGCTTCCGGTACTGCAATAACATACAGTTCACCGAAAGGATCTGTCTGACGGTAGACGTCAACCATACGCGCCAGCTGGCTCCCGGCCCCACAAATCTGACGGGCATAATCTGCCGACGGCATCAGCACCAGGCTGTTAACCTCAATGGCGGCATCATTGCTGGCATGCCCGATCAATAATGCAGGCGCGCTGGTCACTGCTGTATTTGCCGCAGAATTGTCCATCTCGGCGTAAAACAACGGCACCAGCGTATCCGACGGAACAGCACTAAAACTTATTGTCATGATTCTTTAGCCTTATCCTGTTTAACACGTACCACATCACCCGCCGCTATACGGCGAAGCCAGTAGCTGCTTTCTTCCACATTTCGCCCGTCAGAAGGCAAAAGGTCTCCACGGGCAGGGTCAGGAACTGACCGCCCTTTCAGGGGTTTCACAAACATGAGGGACTCTTATTTCTGAGGGAAACGCATTTCCAGATGGTGCTCAATGTCACCATCCGGGCCAGTACCAGGATCGATGTAATCCACATCAATACTCAGCAGGGATAAATCCGGCAGGGCATTCACGTCCTCTGCCTGTCGCGTGTCTTCTTCCGTGATTTCATACTTCGCCGTAAAATCAAACTGGTAATACAGTTCGTAACGGTTCAGATCCAGCAGGGTGCCACCGGCATAAACAATCTCGCCCCCCTGCGGATCCGACATCCATCCAAGCAGGGCTTTCCAGAGTTCTCTCCGGACATCATGAACAGCGTCATAGGCTGCCCACTGCCCTTTTTCATCACGCTCATTGCTGAGCACAACAATAACGGAGAAGCCTTCTGTCAAATCCTGCCAGTAATCGGTCTGTGATTTTTGTTCCCCCGGCGCATCGTCAGAGGGAACCACATAGGCAGCAGGCAGTCGCAGTTTTCCGGCATCAGGGATCGCCTTAAACTGCGCCGCGCCACAAACACGATCCTCAAAACGCGGGCATCGCTCACGCAGCGCCGCAATTATCGTTGTCAGTTTCATTTATGCTTCCTTTTTACCGGACGTAACGAACGCTGCAGCTCACGGGACAACAGTTCCTGCGTCCAGTGACGCCGCCGCTCAATAACGTCAGCCATAAAGTTATTACGCGGGGCCAGCCGGAAAGTCGAAGAATGGTGCTTCTTCTGTCGCTTATCCTTTTTATCCATTCCATACGCCGAATAGCGAACACCGTAATACAGAAACGCCGGATAATAAGGAGCGCCTTCAGGAAAACGGCGATTCCCCTGCCCGTTTTTCTGGTTAGGGGAAATTTTCACCATCAGTCCGGGGCGACGCGTCGTTTTTTTGGGAACGTAATAACCGATGGAGCGGGCCAGACGCCCGGTCTGATACCCCGGGTTCTCTCCCGGGCCAGAACGCCCGCGTTTAATCACCAGACGTCTGGCGTCACGCATGTAAACGCGCCCGATTTGCACAAACGCCCGACGCAGACGGGCGCGATTAAACTCCAGCTCCTTTGGTTGTTTAAAGTCGACGTGTAAAAATGCTGTCTGATTCATGGCATTCACCCCGTCGTCGCGCTGTACGCAGTTCTTCACATTCCAGTAATAAAAAACGCCGCTGACCGTTCAGGTCGCGTATTCGCCGGATCCGGTACTCCTGACCGTAATAAACCACTTCGTGATCTGCCGTGATGTCATGCCGGAAACGGATCGTAAAATAATGCGTAACGATATTTTCTGTCTGCACTGAGCCCTGATAAGCGGCAGCGCCTGGCTGAGCCACCTTTGCCCAGACATCAAACGACTCCGGATACGTTGGCTCCGTACCAAAATCAGCGGTGGGTTCATCCACACGAAGGCGGATCTTTATCCGGCGATTCAGCTCTCCGGGATCCGGTAAAAGGTAAGTGGCACTGGTCTGACTTTGCCTGATTTTCATAGCGGGACAATCCTGTAAGGGCCAGCAAGCCATCTGAAACTCATTGGCGTTTCCAGTTTCTCCACATCGGTGATCGTTGAGCGATTTTCATAAAAATGACTGACCAGCATCAGCATTGCCAGACGAACATCATCAGTCAGATGCATCCCGTCAGGATCGTCTTCCGGAATCGTCTCTTCCGGTGCATACAACTTCCTGTTCAGGTATGTCTCTGTTCTTTTCTGTACCGCCTGTGCCAGCAATTTCAGAAAATCGCCGTCACTGTACAAACCATCATCGAGCCGGAGGTGAGATTTAATTTCCTCTTCTTTCAGGAGCATATTTTCCTCCTGTGCCCGCCATTACGCGGGCACAAAAAAACCGCATTACGCAGCGGCTTTCTGGCGGGTTGCAGCCCCAATTTTCATCAGCTTAATCGCCTGAGAATCCACCAGCATACCGCCGGTTCGCTTGGTGGTATAAAAACCCACAAACGGTTTGTTGGTGTACGGATCGCGCAGGATACGGGTACCGATGCGGTCAACGATGGTATAGCCGCGTTTGAAGTTACCAAACGCAATGGCTTTTGCATCGGCGGCAATATCCGGCATCTGCTCATTCTCAACGATGCCATACCCTGCCAGAGAAGAAGGCTGACCCAGCTCAATACCCGGACGCCACAGATAATTTCCGTCGTTATCCTTCAGCAGACGAATGGCAAACAGGCTGCTGTTGTTCATCATGAACTTCGCGCCGCTGCGGTGCGCCTTGCGCAGGGTGTAAATCAGTTTAATGATCGCATCGGCAGTCACGCCGGAAGCCGCACCGGAAGCAATGTGCTGAAGTTTGCCAAACGCACGGGTCTTGTCATCTTCATCGGTGGACTCGTAAGCCAGAAAACCTTTTGGTTTTTTGCTGCCGTCGCCACTGGTAAAGGCAATTTCTTCCTGTTCGGCAAATTCCAGCGCCAGCTCACTGTTGATCCAGTCTTCCACATTGAAGAAAGCGTCATCGAGCATTTTCTGGGTGGCCTGCGGGTTGCCGTAGATTTCCCCCATAAAGGGTTCAATCAGACCCAGTTTTGATGTGGCGGTTTCCGGACGAGCATCCGTTTCCCCCACCCATCCGGACGTTGTGCCGCCCAGATTCACCAGTTTTTTATAATCCGAGCCACCGAGGGTGATCACAGTGGCTTCCTGGCGCATCACCACCTCATCTTTCAGCAACGTCAGAATGGTGCGGTCCAGTTCTTCCGGAATGGCATAACCACCATCTTCATCATTGCCCACCTGCATCGCCTTACGCTCAAGCTCACGCAGGCCATCTTCACGCCCCTTACGCATAAATCCGATAAACGCTTCTTTATGTTCCCCGGCAACTTTATTTTGCGTGCCGCCTGCCGGACGCTTGACTTCAGCCAGTTCAGCTTCAAGATCGCTTTTCAGATTTTCCAGTTCAGCCAGTTTTCCGTTGAGGGTTTCCACTTCACCAGCAAGTTTTCCCTTTTCCTGCTCGATCGCATCGATACGTTTGTCGTTTTTTTCCTTAAAATCGTCAAACTTCCGCTGCAACTCCTGCGCGACCTGTTCCACATCTTTAACATCAGCCATTATTTTTCTCCTGGTTAAAATTTAAGATTTTTCAGTGCATTCAGTGCGGCATCCACATCCTCAGCATCACGCAGGGATAAAGCGCCATATCCCCCGACCATGAATGCTTTGGCCTGGGTTCGCGAGAGTCCAACATCGCGCAGGACCCGCTCAATAATTTTCTGATCAGGGATCTCCCCACGCGCCAGCGCATTTTTCACATCACTGATGCGTGCTTCATCATTGGAAGGAAACGTCACCAGACTGACCTCCCACAGGTCGATCTCTTTCAGCAGGAATACCCCTTTTTCCCGGTCGTACTCCCAGTCTTTCAGGATGTAGCCAACAGAAAGGCCGGTTAAAGAACCGGCCTTCATATGGGCATGTGCACGTTTTGCCAGGGGATCATCATCAATGAGTAATCGTCCCCTGACATAAAGCCCGACATCATCTTCTTTCATTTCGGTGTACACACCGATGGGCTCATCCATGCGGTGCTGCCAGAGCAACGCAGGCAGCGCCTTTTTTTCGCTCCATTTCTGGAGTGTTGTGGTAAAGGCTCCGGGGACCACCACATCATCGTGGCTGTCCTTAACACCCAAAACAGAACCGTAACCTTCAAATTCCCCGGAATCACTGACGGATTTCAGGTTCAGCGGTATATCAAGACGCTGTTTTGTCTGCATCTCCACTCTCCTTTTTCTTACCGTTGTCATCGCCAGCAGAGGGACTGGTGGTCATGTTCATCGGTGTCAGATACACATCACCACCCGGTCGGGGATTCATATCCTCCAGATCACGGCAGTCATTAGGGGAATAAATCCCCCAGTTGATCCCCGTGGCATACGCTTCAAAGCGGGATTTCATGTCGCCACGCAACAATGCTCCGGCATTAAATTTGGCGTAAAACTTCCCCTGTTTGCTCTCCCTGACCAGCCCTGTATTGATCCGCTGTTCAATACGGGTCAGATACGGCACAAGGGAATAGTTAATGAAGCCAAGCCCCAGTTCTTCAATATTGTTGAAGGTGGCGCGATCGGTGTTCTGCACCATATGCAGCGGCACGCGGAACAGGCGACAGATTTCTTCCAGCTGAAACTTGCGGGTTTCCAGAAACTGGCTATCTTCGGCATTCAGTGCCACCGTTTTCCAGTCCAGCCCCATTTCCAGAATCATCGGACGATGAGAGTTTCCCAGCCCGACATGCCGTTCCTCAAAATCCTTTTTGATACGCGCATAAGCCTGATCAGAAAGTTGTTGATCCGTACGCAACACACCGGATGTCACCGCACCGTTACCAAACAACCTGGCACCGTGCTCCTCGGTTGCCGCTGCCAGTGAAATGGCCTCACGCGCATACGCAATGGGATTCAGCCCGACAAGTCCGTCCAGCGTCAGAGTACGTACATGCCAGATTTCATTCTGAGTCAGCACGTCCACGGAACCATCCGGAAACGTCACCTGATAAACCGGCTGCCACTGGCTGTTCAGCTTCGGTTCCACACAGCCCGGATCTATCGGAAGAAGCTCCACCACTTCCCCCAGCGCCTTTACCTTGTAGGCATAAAAATTACCCCGCAGACACAGGCAGACAATGACCAGTTCCCAGAATTCCTGCGGCGTCATGTAGCCATTGGGTTTTGCCGAAACCAGCTTATGCAGTCGTTCATCCACCGCCCGTGTTTTAAGGGTACCGGTGATTTTGTAGAGGCTGCAGGGCAGCATACCAACAGACTCCGCCAGCACTCTGACGCAGGAATACACCGCCGTCAGCCGCATGGCCCGCTGACTGCTGATCCGCTTTCCGGTATAGGTGTCGTATGACAATCCCAGCTCTTCCGCAAGCATCCCGGGTGTTGTAACGGGAGTGTTATTTTTGCGTTGAAAAAGCCCCTGGAAAAACATTACTCACCTCCGGAGGCGACCCGCTGACCGCGATCGAGATAACGAGCAACCAGCCACGACCAGAACAGGCACAGCGCCCCTGCAACAACAAAACCTGCCGGGGGATAAATCAGCCATGTGCCATACGACAGCAAAAGCGCCCCCAGCACGCCAACCAGTGGTGTGAGAATTATCAGAAACATAATGACCTCGGTTAAAGCGAGCGGATACCAACGCTGACCAGATGCTCAGACAGATCCGGCTCCGGTTCACCGCCATTGACCAGCATCCTGCTCATTGCTGTAAACATCGCAACAGGACCGTCGATTTTGGCTTCCGGCGTGGATTTATTCGGGAAGATATTGTCGTTTTTATCCGGTTTCACCGTAACGTTAGACATCATCCAGTTCATGACCGGGTGATTGCTGTGGTGGAAACGTCCGGCATAGACCAGTGATTCCGTTTCCTTCATGGCCTCTGACAGATTGCGGACCGTCTGCGGAACCTCCACCAGCGGTATCCCTTCTTCAGCCAGCGCCAGACTGAACTGCATTGCGCTCCACGGGTCAAATCCCAGCTCCCTCAGGTTTTCACCGCCAATCCATTCCAGTAAGTCACTTTTTATCTGAGCATGATCGATAACATCACCATCCGTCAGAATCAGCTTCCCCATTTCCGCCCACTTCCGGTAAAGTTCTGCCTGCTGCCGTGAACACCGATCCAGTCGCCCTTCCGGAAGCCAGAATTTAAAATCAGCATGAACATGTCCGTTATCGGTTCGCCAGAGTTTTGCCGCCGCACAGATATCAATCTTATGAGCAAGGTCGACGCCGACCCACATGGGATACGTTTTCAGCTCATGCTGTGGAGCGATGTATTCACACTTCTCCCACTTAATCATGTCCATCCAGGCAGACTCGGCAGTGACCCACACATTCATGTGTTTTGTGAAAAAATTCACCCGCGCCGAGATCTGTTCCTTTGCTTTTGTCGCCAGACGACGCAGATCATCCCAGCGTTTACAGATGCCCAGGCCCGGATTCGCTTTCTGCCAGACCGTTTCATCAAACGGATCATCTCCCTCATCGAGCGTGTAAATAATCGCAAAGTAGGAATCGTCTTTTACTGCGCCCTCCACGTCGCTGTTATAGCCTCGCAATACCTTGATGGCGTAATCGCGTTGCTCGTAACAAATCCCTTCCTTGTTAAAGCCTGCCGTGGTGATACCAAATAACAGGGACTGCAGACGGGCACCGGTTGCCGTTTCCAGAACGTCCCACACGTCGCGGGTTTTATGTGCATGCAGCTCATCAATAATGGCGCAGTGGATGTTCAGACCGTCCAGGTTGTTTGCATCCGAGGAAAGCGGTTCAAATTTTGATGCGCTCTGCTCCTGGTAAATCGCCAGCTTGTTGAAATCAAACAATCGCCCGAGTGTAGACCGGGCTTTTCTGACCATATTTTTGGCGTCTTCAAACACGATTCTGGCCTGGTCACGCGTGGTTGCGGCTGAATACACCTCAGCCCCGCCTTCACCATCAGCCCCGGTCATATACAGCCCGATACCCGATGACAGCGTAGATTTTGCGTTTTTACGGGCGACTTCGTTGTATGCCGTCCGGAACCGGCGCACCATCACCGGGCGTCCGCTGCCATCGCTGCGCATGACAACTTCCCCGGTCTCTTCATTGACCAGCGGAATGACAAAACCAAAAATATTAATGAGGATAAATACATGCCAGTCCATCAACTCAATGGGCTGGCCTGCCAGCGCCCCTTTCACATGGGGCACAAATTTGTAGAAATTCAGGATGTGCTGCGCACGGGGTTCACTGAAATAAATCCCCCGCTCTTCGCCGTACTTCAGATCATCAAGAAAACGCTGGCAGGCCAGACGGACAAATTCGCCAGCGACAATTTCTCCTGCAACAACACGTTCGGCGTAGCGGATCCCGTCAGCCACTTTTGCCATCAGTCTCTCGCTTTTAAAAGCTCTGCCAACGGATCAACATCATCCGGTCCGGCGATATTTACTTTCGCCCGGCTTGCCGGTGACATACCAAACTCTGCAAGCATCGCCCGGATCCGCTTCCAGGCATCTGCCTTCATCGCCGCAGCCGGATGTGCCTTGATCATCACATCGCCATTCTGCGTTTCCGTGCGGTAGGTATAACCCTCAACATCGAGTGTTTCGCAGTGATGCCGGTATTCGGTGTAGGCTTCCACCAGTAACTCGAGTGCACGCGCATCAAGCTGAGAAATGATCCCTTCCGCATTCAGCTCTTCCGCCATTCGCCTGAACCAGTACTTCCCCTGCGCCCCTAAATGCTGCGGAATTTTAGGGAGACCTTTTTCGTCCTTTTTAGCGGTTTTTTTGGAGTCTTTAACGGGACGCTTTGAGGGGTTGCCTCGTATCAAATGCAGGCGTGGCGGGGTTTTCGGGGGTCCTGACATAATCGGTTTTACCTATCAATCGTTTGATCGCATTCCCAAAAAAAAGTTTTCGAACCTGCGGCGATGCGAAGAAGGGTTGGCGGGCGGTCCCGGACAGCCAGGACTGCAGGGATTTGACCCGCCCCTCCCCACAAGTGAGAATAATTATCACCTGATTCGTTCGCGCGCTGTTTTCTCCTTGTGGCAGGGCCAGCACAGACTCTGCAGGTTGCTGTCTGCGTCTGTTCCGCCATGCGCTTTCGGGATGATGTGGTCGACAGTTTTCGCCTCGCTCACCACACCGACACGCAGACACAACTGACACAGACCTTTATCGCGCTTCAGAATACGGGCACGAATCACCGTCCATTTTGAGCCATAGCCACGCTGGTGGCGGCTCAGTCCGCGCTGGTGCTGCACCCAGCCTTCACCGCGATGCTTATCGCAGTAACCCGAACTGTCTGTTGTTGTGCCTGCACATCCACGCTTACGACAGGCGCGGGGTATTCGTGATGGCATTGGAATCTCCTTAATACCGGCATTATCGCAGCCCCTCACTGAAGGGCTGCTGTAATGCCTGTTACTCAGTAACAACTGCGCCTTCCGGTAATTTCATACCGGCAAATACCGGACAGCCCGGATGGCGATCATCTTCTGTTGCTTCCAGCATTGACTCACCAAACCACTCTGTCGTGGCGCGACCATCAGCTGCTTTGTAGTGGATTAAGTACTGGTTTTCGCCATCCGCATACTGCGCGCGGGCTTTAACCTCACCCCATTCATCACTGATGCGCATCTCCACCAGTTGAGACAACTCAAACTTAAACGGAGCAGCATCAGCACCAATTACAATCGGTTTGTTTTCTGTTTTTTCCATCATCGTCTCCTGATATTGAAGCCCGTCGCCGCACCGGGCACTGATCAACATTTGAGTATTCGCGGCGACAGAAAGAATTTATTTTATTGAGTAGCCACAAACACAGAATTTCATGCTTTCCGGACGCTGGCGCATCCTTCATTTTTCAGCAAAATATTCTGCTCTTACAGGCGATCAGTTCTGCAGACACTGCCGAACACCGTCGACAATTTCGCAGACCTGAGAAGCTGTATCGAAAAGCTGGCGCGCCTTATCCAGGCTGACGCATCCCACCAATAAAAAAGGCACCAGTATCGCTACCAGTGCCCATTTCGCCGCCGTTCGTGGCATTCTGTGTGTCCAGTGTTTTCTGCTCATACCCCACCTGGTTATCAGCGTTTCAACTGAAAGTGAGGTCCGTCTTTCAGTGTTTTCCAGTCCCCGCCCCATTCGATGGCAGTACCCATCTCTGCGGCGGCCTGCTTAAATGCCTGCGCGATTTTCTCGTACAGAGGCCAGTTCCATGACACCTGGCTGCCAATGTAAGCAACAACATCCACCGCATCACCTGTCAGGTGGCGGCTGTTCATGGTCTGGCTCTTGCCTTCTGCAACCATCTGTTTCTGGCGTTCTTTCGTGCGCAGGCCTTCCGTAATGCCGAAATCAACCTCCGTCAGTTCAAGGGCACGACGAACGACAGCAACCAGCTGTGGTTTTACGCCTTCCAGATTTTTTTCACTGCGACGACTGAATCTGAATTTACCCGACATGCTCACCTCCGGAATGAAAGGATTTTTGTGACGTTCCCACGTGCACGCATCACCAGCACGCAGAACAGCAGATTAAAAAACACTTCCAGCCAGCCCGTTGCTAGCGGGCGACCACACAGATAGCTGAGTGGCGCAAAGGCATACAGCAGCATCAGCAGCCAGGCCAGCCATGACACCAGCGGTTTATGTCTGGAATCACGGCGACGATAAAAAAAGAGCGTCAGCACGATAACCGTGCATAAAACCACATTCAGCAATCCGGGAAGGTTACTTAACATTACCGCCTCCTCCGCCTCGCAGGCGGGAAAACAGGCCGGACACCAGTGATGCGATATCCTGCTGGTGGATGAACGACAGAATCTTCACCGACACCACAGACACCAGCACCGCACACAGCGCGTCGACAGATTTACTGTGAAGCCCCAGTTTTTCGACCAGATAAGACGCCATCACATCCGCCCCCAGCACGCCAACAATGAACGACACCAGAAAATGCGCCGCCACCCGCCAGACAGAAATCGTCTGTGGTATCGTGGCCACAAACAACGCACCCGCGAACGCACCAAACACAATCCCGAAATCCGTTCCGGTGAACAGCCCGAATACCGTCGCCCCACCGAGCGCCGCCGCCGTGCCGGAACCGGATAAGGGTTCAGACATACTTTTTTCTCCTGTAAATAAAAAAGGGCCACCAGCGGCCCGTAAAAAACACCCCGTCAAAGGCACCCGCAGATGCCTTTTGTGTGGTGTCATTCAGATTTGCGCAGTAAAGGCCGGAGCACGACCAGCGCCATCGCCACCAGCACACCATCTGCCAGCACCGACATCAGCCGTCCGGTGAAATCCACCACCACTACCAGAAACAGCAGGATGGCAGCCAGTACAAGGCGCGCACTTTTCACAGATACTGCTCCAGCGGTAACTGCAGCGCCTGAGCAATTTTCTTGAGCTGTGCTTCTTCATCCGGACCAATGCCATCCTGGTCTGCGATATCCAGACACAGGCACAGCACATTAACTGCGTCATCAGTACCTGCAACATCAGCCAGCTGACGAAGGGCTTCAGCATTGGCAGAGCGCGGCGACGCTTCATAACGGGCGCGGATATTTGCACTCATTTGTGCAATCTCACCGGAGAACGGCGCAAAGGCAGGAAGTGCTGCAATGGTTTTCTCCAGTACCGCGATTTCTTTCGCGTCACAGGTGTCGTCAGCGTATGCAATGGAATACGCACCCCAGACGGTCGCCTCCACTGCGTCGCGGTTCTCCATCTTCTTCACTTCGGTAATGGCCTTGCGAGTTTTCTTTTTGAAAATACCAAACATCGTGACTTTTCCTTTTAGGGGGTGAGCCTGCGCCCGGGGGGGGTGACCAGCCCACAGAGAAAGTCACACTGACCATCCCGTAAGCTCACCCCTGAAAGGCTCTGTGGTTTTTGATATGCGCCGGGCGTGGCGCGGATACAAAAAAGGCCACGCAAATGCGCAGCCTGGTGATTCTGAGATTTTCGAACGATTCCTTTTTACGACTCCTGCCTTCTATCTTCGGCAGAGATGCTTTGCCAAATTCACATCATTCATCGACATTAAAATACTGTCTTTGATGAACTCGCATACCTCGTTAATTTTTGCATCGGTATCTACGTGCGAAAATGTTCTGTCCCCATAACCATTAACTGAAATCGTCAGGTTATCGCCATCAAGCAGCACAATCTTTACACCAACTTCCACACTTGCAGACTGGCGGGGATTGTCATCAACAACCGTGTATAAATTAAACGCAACTCCGTCCCTAAGGTCTACCTGCAAATCCTCCGGTCGGACACTGAAGCCATTGAGGCAAATATAGACGTAAGGATGTAACTCACCCTCAATGTCTCGCCATTGCAGTTCCGGCAACGCCAGTGAAGACTCATAGGCATTGACCAGCCTTGTGGCTGTATCCCGCAACCGCTGAATGTATTCCTGCTTAGCTTTCAGTATTTCGGCCCGTTTTGCCCTGATATCAGCATAAGTGACCACTGTATCAATCCTCTTATGAACAAATAAACAAGCCATCATAATAACCGCCAGGGTATACATGAAAAAGGCCGCCGTAGCGAGCCATGAAAAAACAGAATAAAAAAAAACCGCCAGGTGTGGCGGTAAAGATGTATTCCCAGGTTTCAGGTTTTACTTAGTAGCAAATTGTTCTATAACTTACTCTAAGTGATGTTTACAACATCGGAATGGTGCATTACCGGTACCTGCCATAGGGCTCACTACGTAGCCCAACCAATAATGCACCATTCCGGTATTGTAAAAAATCAGCACTGAGGCTAACCTGGCCTCAAAACATAGCCCGAAAACTGAGAGTTCCTAAAAAAACAATCTGTCCTCACGTAATAAAAATACGCCAGTGCTGCAATACGCCTCTATCAAATGTTGGAGCGGGTAGCGGGAATCGAACCCGCATCATCAGCTTGGAAGGCTGAGGTAATAGCCATTATACGATACCCGCATATGGTGCCGACTACCGGAATCGAACTGGTGA
Organism: Escherichia sp. KS167_9B; assembly: GCF_030295215.1. Lineage (NCBI taxonomy): Bacteria > Pseudomonadati > Pseudomonadota > Gammaproteobacteria > Enterobacterales > Enterobacteriaceae > Escherichia > Escherichia sp. KS167_9B. Next base: position 1,201,812 of record NZ_AP025754.1, on the reverse strand, counting down.
CCTACTGATTACAAGTCAGTTGCTCTGCCTGCTGAGCTAAGTCGACATTGCTTCCTCGGATGTGAGATGAAATACATCTGAAATGTAATGCACCTTTCTCTCGAAGTAGCCCAATAATACGGGAAGTTAACATCAATTCATTAGCTTATTGTGCAGTGATTTAATTATCTGCCAACGTAACTATTTCACCCGCAGTATGCTCAAAACGTTCAGACTCAAGTTCAACGCTTAACGCCATGCCCCCAAGTGCCAGCGCTGCTTTTATTATGGAGCCTGACCCCATGAAAAAGTCGGCAACCAAATCTCCCGGACGCAAACAGAATGCGCTCTGTTGCCGGGAAATACGCCCGCAGGCTTTCCTTGTTGCACCCGTTCCAGCGCCCGGACGGCTTCGCCCAGATAATGTGGTTCAGCACATTAAAGCGCTCACGCATCATGATTTCGATATCAGATGCCAGGCGATGACCACAGAACAGGTAAAGACTTCCGGCGGGTTTTAATACCCACCAGAACTGCGCCAGACACTGATCCAGCCATTTCAGGTAATCATCGTCGCCCTTCCACTGGTTATCCCAGCCCTCGGGCTTCACTTTAAAGTATGGCGGGTCTGTGACTATCAGATCGACAGAGTTTTCCGGTAAGGTCTGGATAAATTCTAGGAAATCAGCGTTGATTAACTCGAAGCTGGATATTTTTACAGTATTAGCCATAGATCAATAAGCACTTCTCTGATAGGCTCATACCGCTTTTGCGCAAAGCAGATGGGCCTGAGGTTTGCTTGTGACCCCAACGCATGAGCAGATGGCTGGCAGGTGCCGCTAACACCCACCAGCCGCCCATTACCACAAATTAAAAAGCCTTCACTGCGGAAGGCGTCTGTAACAACCGAACTGATAATCTGCCAGACCCGCCATAACAAGCTGAGTCAGTATTAACTGGCAGCGCTCGCGTGAAAGGTAAGTATTCTGCGCAATCTCCCCGACGGTCGCCGGTTCGGTGACGCTTAATTCATTAAACACCACTCTGGCGGTTTCGGTCATATCCTGCTGTTTTAGCATGTCTTTTTCCCTTTTCTGGTTAACGTAACATACCAATAACTCTTGTCTAAAAAGCCAGCAAGCAGAAAGACCAGTATTAATAACTACCAGCACATTTAACGCACTGCGCTACTTTGCGGGCACAAAAAACCCGCTCAGAGGCGGGTTCAGGCTATGCGGTGAAATAACCACTCTTAAAAGCATACATGATTTTTTACGTACGTAAATGCTTTGCCGTGCATATTTTTCATGCAAATGTCACATACTGCTATTTTTCTGTGTTATAAATTTAAAGCCATAGAAAAAAATCAATTATGTTTTAAGAATGGATAGGTAAAGAATAACAAGTGACACAGATTCAGACCAAAATGGAAAAGGGTTGCCACCCACAAGCGCCCACTCCACATCCATGACAATCCATACACAACACCAGATAACGTGGCAAATAATACAAGTAAAGCACCACCTGAATAGTGATAAAAACCAAACAACAAAGACGCCACAATTAACGCAACCAATGGAGACGTCACTTCTGATAGCCGTGATTGAATATACCCTCTAAATAATGACTCCTCTGCCAGAGACACAAAAAACAAATTAGCCAATATAAACTCTGGCAACCACTCTGGGAAATGAATCTCTGGCTTTAACCCACCAAAAAAAACAGCCAAAAACAGTATAAGAGGAACAGAGAGCAACATAGCCCCCCATTTCCACAAAGACACTTCTGATTTCACTTCTTTTTTAAACAAAGAAGCTGTACACAGGACTAACAAAAATGGCACCAGCGCTTTATCAAAATTAAAATACATTGTATAGGGAGTGCTTTGAGGTCCGATAGTGACAGACTTTAGCACTACAGGATTGTGAAACCCTGGCCATAAATGGAAAGATAATGCTATGGCTGATAAAACTATGCCAGCTTCATATATGGATTTAGCCCAGGCGTTATATTTCCAGTTGAACTTCAAAATAATAAAAAAAACGATTGTAGCAACAAAAAACAACACCGGCCAATCAATAATATCATTAAGCACAGCCAGGACAACAGACACCGTCAACAATGAAAAAGCCACTACCTTATGCCAACTGAGAGTTGACAGTGACAGTGCTAACACAATCCACATAAACACTCCTTTTATTTAATGATGATGATTGATTATCAATATTTTCAATTCACTTGGCAACATTTTGTTTACCTTCCATAAAATTCATGACCATCAAAAAATAAACATATTAATTATAAACACAGGAAACATAACCCTCGTCACTATATATCCCTACCGCATATCCATATCTAACCGGACATTCAGAGCCATAAGCATTCCTTCAATAATACCTTCAGCTTTATAAAGTCTTTTACCAATAAGCCCATCAGAACATCTATGCTTACGTGCAAGAGCCATAAATGTCATTCCACCTACGTAATAATCCACCAACAAATCGTGCAAATACTGATTATTCTTGTTTAATCGTGCCATACAGCCACAAATTATCATGGCGTCATCATCAGAACACTGAGGACGTGATTTCACTTTAGTCGGGATTAATCCTTTAAAACCAGCAGCTATCGAGGACCATGTTACATCTTCATGATTATTTGCTGCCCATGCTCCCCACCGCTCCATAACCAGCTGAATATCACGCAACATCATTACATCCTCTTATTACGAATATATTCACACCCAGTCGCCCACCGCAAACAGGCAGACCATGCACAATATTGATTTCATCAAACTGGTCGTCGTCTATAAGCAGCCCCGCATGTGTCAGCGCATCCAGCAGTGCTTTCAGGATATTGTCCAGGTCACGACGGCGCTTATCCGGTGGCTCTGCAATAATCTTTATCGCCAGCCTTCCGGAGAGGTTTAATTTCAACCGCTGCTGGCGAACAATGAGCGCCACATCACGGCGATAACGCTCACCGGCTTTTGATACAAAATATGTGCTGCCATGACGTCGCCAGTAGGTGTTCACCGTCGGCGGGTAAGGCAAAACAAACTCTATACGCATCAGTAACCTCTTTTACCCAAGCACGCCGGTTGCAAAGGCGTGATCAAGAAAACGAAAAATTAAATCAATCTGGGAACCATGGTTTTCTTCGAACGCCAGCAGATCCGCATGAAGTTCGTTGTGATGCTCCCGGCACAGCGGTAGTGTAAAAATATCGTGGGCCTTTGTTCCCATTCCGCCCTGACCATGACCAATCAGGTGATGGGGATCGTCGGCTGGTTGACCACAACACGCACACGGCTGTGTCTTCACCCAGCGCGTATATTTCTCATTTACCCAACGGCGACGTTTAGGTCGCTTCATGAAAGATTCAGGAGACTCCGGATCAACGGCGATGCTGACCACCGTCTTTTCCTGTGGTGGGTTCTGTTGCTGGTGGGCGTAAGGTGGTAGCGCAATATTTTTTGTGCGCTGCTTCAGTATGCTGGTGGCTGTCGGTTCTCCCGGTATGATGTCGCTCTCGCGGTATATTGAGCGGATTTTTTCACCCGGACGCTTCAGGATTCGACGCGCCATATTTTCGGTCATGGCATCCACTACATCATTTACAGCAGCCCAGCAGTACAATTCAGCCAGCGATAATTCCCGCTCTTGTGTGCCATTCATTGCGTGGCGTATGACGTCAATCATCCATGCCGACAGGTTTTGATGAGCAAGTTGCCCGAGTGATTCGGAGGTCTGGTCACGCAACTGGTTGTCGCAGTGCCAGCACAACACCATCGCGCCGGTACCGTAACGATGTATGACGGTTTCACTGTGATGATAGTCACCATGAGGCCACTGGCAGGATTTGACATGACGCAACAGCCAGTCAGACAGTGCACCAGCGCCGCCAGCAGCACGAATCACCCGCTCATCGCTGAAAAATGGCAGTAATGATTTATCTTCCGCCAGCGCCTGGCGAACGGCAGGAACAGCTCCGGACGGCAGACCGCGCATGCTTTTCGGTTCCGGCTCCACCAGTACCCGGGGATTATGAAATACCTGCATAGATTCACGGCCCGGCTTAAGGACCACCAGCCCGAGTTCCGGCACCGGAACAGGTCGAAGTAATACCCGCACGTTACCTCCAGATCCGTTGCTGGAATGTGCGGGATGGACGCGGCGGGCGTTCGGAATAAGGGAGCCTGACGTAGATTATCCAGTGACGATAATCGAGACTGAGGGCTTTCTTAAACTCATACCCACGTCTGCGGTAGTTATGAATCAGCCATTCGGCCTGTTCTTCAGTGCAGGGATCGTGCTGATACCAGTCATATTTGAATGCGTGAGAACGCAGCCCGTGCCTGCTGGCAAAGACGGCAGAATCATCAGAATTGTGTAATTTGGTATCATGCGCCATCGGTTGTCTCTGCTGGCGCAGCAGGTGCCAGTTGTTCAGGCTGGCGTGCGAATTGTAAACCAGAATGCACAGAAAAAACAAAACCCGCCGAAGCGGGTTAAGTGCGGGTGCGTTGAGGAAGCCTGACACATCAGAGGTGGCGAGGGAATTCTCCCCCGCCAGGTCTCTTACTCCTCAGGTTCGTAAGCTGTGAAGACAGCGACCTCCGTCTGGCCGGTTCGGATTCGTACCTCGCAGAGGTCTTTCCTCGTTACCAGTGCCGTCACTATGACGGTTAAACAGATGACGATCAGGGCGATTAGCATCGCCTTTTGCTGCTTCATAGCCTGCTTCTCCTTGCCTTTCGGCACGTAAGAGGCTAACCTACGTGTGTAGAGCATAGATATGGCCTCAGATTAATGTTAAGCGTCTTGCCGGACGCGTAATGTTAACTGGGGCTTTTCTCTATCTGCCTTTTGGTGTTCATGCCTGAGACAGACAGCCTCAAGCACCCGCAGCAATTCTACTTAACTATCCTTTTCCCGCAAATCGTTTTTATCCCCAGCGGCAAATCGAATACTCCACCAGCGCCACCGCCAGTGCAATTCCTGCCGTTGTGAACGCCTCAGGCCAGGTCATCGTAAAACATCCTCCACGCTTATAAGTCCGTTTCGCTCCAGATAGTCCATCGCTTTATCCGGTAATTTGCAGCCCGGTTTCGCTTTCCTCAGTTGCCAAGCTAACTGCTTTACCAGCATGGTTAACTCGTCGACCAGACGCTGATATCCCACTGGTTTGTATTCATGCAATTTACCAGCTGGCTCTGCTACCAGCGATGCCAGTGCAATTTTGAATAACTCGCCCTCTATCCGTGCCATCCCTGAATTGGGGTGGCATTTCGCAATCGCTATTTTTAATTTGGCTTCTTCGATTAATTGCTCTTTGGTTAATTCAGTCACTTTTCATTACCGCCCTTTCGGGCGGCCTCCTGACATTAATCGTTGTGATAACTCATAGCTTCATTTGCAGCATCAACTGGATCAACATCACACCAGCAATAATTTGGGTCGACACCTTCAGGTGTCCACGGCTCTAATTCATTTTTTGCCGCATTCTCGTCGCCAGTAATTTTAAAAATCTGCTCTGAGAACTTTTTCACCCACTCGTTATATTTTTCAGCGTTAATAACTTTCTGTGCGTTTGACATTGATATACCTCCGGTTAAGGATTAAATTTTTAACAGTGCTAAATTTAATTATTCTGTTCTGGATTTTGTCGCCCTGCGTATCCGCGATTTCACGTTACGCTCAATCTGAATTAGCTTTTCTATATTTCTCCGCCTTTCCCGTTCCTCCTGGCGCAAGATCCTTACATCATCTGCCAGTCTGGTTTCTCTTTTCGCCACAGAGAGCATCCAGTCAAATGGCTCCACAACTGCACCGCAGATTTTACAGCGGACCTGACGCTCTTTTTCGTCAACCCGGACAGAGTCGTGATGACAATATGGTCTTTCCGATGGCTCATAAAGAAAATTAACCTGATTACGTGGGTCATCCTCTTTTACCGGAAATAAAACAATATTACTTAACTCATCTTCTGGTTTTATTTCCACGTTAGTCTCCTTTAATACGAATCCCTGCAACACGTAGTGAGTGCTCTAAGTCAGTCCGATGAATCCAGTTGCCATTTTCTTTAGGTATCATCACATGTCGCTCATCAGCATTTATCGGGTGTCCATATCGAAGGTCGAAGCCAGCAGGTAACTGGATTTCCCTCGCCTCCAGTTCTGCAATGCGCTTGTCTTTAGCTTCCAGCTTATCCAGTATCGCCAGCGCAACCTTTGGATTAAAGGCAGCAATAAATTCAGCGTTTGCGTAAGCCTGAGCATCTGTTTCAACCAGGCAGTTAACATGACATTCTGCAATCACGCCACCGGGTTCTCCTTTCCATTTTTGACAAACAAAAACTCCTGTTAAATTGCCATGCTGGTTAACAGACGTATGCCCTACGATGTAGCTTCCTTTAGTTGCTTTCTCTGCCGCCTCTCGCAGTGCCTGACAGTTAATTTCGCTCACTGTTTACCTCCTGTAACGCTACCCGGTACGCCTTCTTTATCCACGCTGTACTGCCATATAACTTCGTCTTCATAAAAAACACACCTGCACGGCTCGCCGATATCCCCGGACAGGCTAACAGTACTGCATCCACCACACGGTTATGCTTCCGGAACTCCATTACAGTACTGCTGATAACCACCTGTCCCACCGGGCCGTAATCCTGATACAGGATTTTCACGCAGACACCCTCCTGTCGAAATAAACGTAGTTATTCACTGTGCGCAGCGGCATTCCAAATTTTCTGGCGATTTCTCTCCTGGACACGCCACGCTGATGCAATTGTCGCGTCAGCTCAATATCACTCTGCGGATATTTTGCTGACTGGTGAAAATCACCACGCAGAATCAGACTTATTCCCATCTCCCGGGCTTTCGTCCTGACCGCCGCCTCACTACGGCCAATCAGACTGCCGATGCTTTTTACCTTCATTGTTCCCGCGCACTGCCGAAGAATAAGGATTTCAGCCCGCACCCAGCCACGCCATCTCACTTCACATCCTCTCTGGAACAATTCATCTGCCGTATAATATCCCGGTACTTGTTCAGCTCCCGCAGCGCGGCGCAGACACGCTCCCACTTCTGGACATGATTTTTCGCCCGACGCAGTTCGCGGTTTGCCAGATGCAGTGATGGTAAAATCAGGTCATCCCCTTGCGTTTCGGTGAGCGATGGTAACGACTGCACCATGTCCGCCACAGTTTCTGTTTTAATATCTTCCTGTGTTGCAGCTTCCTGTACTGGTAACGCAACACCGGCTGGCTGAGGAAAGGCTTTACCATCGGTTTCCGCTACCGATGCAGCTTTCGGCTCTGCTGGTAAATTATCTCCCGGCATGCAGTAGCGAAATTTACCGTTCTGGTTTACGCGTGCCAGACGTCCCGTTGCGGTTACCACCGCCAGCGTGGAAGCAACCTTGCGAGTGCTGACACCGAACTTATCCGCCAGTTCCTCACACGTTTTAGCCCCATCCTGACAGATAAACTCAATCATCATGTCCGCGGTAACTTTTTGTTCGACCTCCCCGGTCAGCACATCCGGTACTTCAGATTGTGCTGGCTGCTCTTCGGTTACCCCGGATTCACCTTCACCAGCCAGAAACCAGGTGTGACCCGTTTTATCAACGACGCCATTTCTTTTCAGTTCCCACAGCTCGTTCAGCACTTCTTCACGACTGATATCAAGTCGCGCAGCCAGTTCTGCCGACGTGGCTTTCCCCATTGCTTTCAGTGCGTCAAAAACAGTCTCCATTAAAATTTCCTCCCGGTAAAAATCACTTCTCAACTCAAACAAAACCAGCCGTTTTCCGGCGTTCATACTCCTGTTTCAGCAACTCAATTGGCGTTGGTCCCGACGGGCGTTTGGGTGCCGCCAGTTGTCGCCGGACTGGCGGAATGCTCAGGCCATTACCAACATGCTTTGCCCATTTCGTCAGTTGCCGTTCTGCAAGCCGTTTTAACTCCCCTTCGGTCATCTGGCGCTCAATCCCCTTTGAACGCATCTCGAGGCAAATGTGATACAGCACAGGCTGAGACCACGGGTACTTATCACTTCCGTCGTATCGCCAGGACTCATTGCGCCAGCGGCGGTACTCCTCCATCACAGCATCCACCGTCAGACCGAATGGATTGGCTCCGCTTTCCGAAATCAGTGCCACAAACTCAGCCAGGTCCGGAGGCCATGTTTCACCCGCCCGGCAGCGGTCCATGCACTGGCGGCAGACCTGCCGGATTTGCTGCTCAGTCATCGCGCCAATCTGTGCAATCCAGAGCTTCGAAGGTGCGGCCCCGTTCTTCCGGGGCCAGCGGTTCGAATAAACCTCCCCCATGAGTTCCCACAGCTTCCAGGCCGTTTCCGTCGCTGATAAATCCGTTTTCACGTTCCCACTGCTCACGTGCTGCCCGAATTTCCTGAACTGCCCGTGATGCGGTGCCACCTGGTGCTGCTGCATGGTTTACCCCCTTGCTGACTGGTTTAACCTGTGCCCTGACGTGATTTACGTGACGGGCGAATTTCTGCTCCCACTGAACCTGCGAGAAAACTTTCCCCTCCGCTGCCCAGTAGTCCCGAAAGGCGGCAAGTTCAGCAGGTGTAAATTCCGGCTCCGGCAGAGCCACTCCCCACAACGCAGCCCGTCGTCGAAAATCCCGTGACGGATACCAGCTATCGGTCATCGGAAATTTCCCGATGGGTTCGCTCAGGCCTTCCAGGTAATCAGGTTCCGCTGTCTGCAACGGCACACCATTCAACTCACTGGTCGGAGCACTCTCTCGCGCGCGCGCGTTATGTGTGGGGTTTAATTCTCTATCTGTATCTTTATCTGTCGTGACTCGTCGTGACATGTCGTGACATATGCGTGACTCGTCGTGGCCCCCCTCATTCTGTTTTCGTAATTTTTCCCTCTCGCGCTGCGCTCTCTTGCGCTCTGCCGGAGATTTCGCGGTTTGAGAAACGTTACCGTTGTCCTCTTTCAGTACCTGGCGTTTTTCCCATCCAGTGATTAAATCTCCATCAAGCACCCGCCCCTGCATTGCCTGTAAAATTGAATCAATTACTTCTTCCGTCACATCAAGCGCACTTGCTAAATCTTCCGTCGTGACATCAATGTGACCACGTAGTGACACGCCGTGACATGTCGTGACATTTCGTGACGCGCTCACCAGAAGGTGGATATACACAGCCATCACTGTTGCGATTGGCTGTCCTGACACCCTGGAAATTGTTCGCCACTTAGGATCATTTGGCATGTCATGCCATAATCTGAGCCAGGCGTTAGCCATTCTCACCTCTTCTGATACCGAATCTTTTTACTCACGAATTGCCGGAAGCGATTCGATATGGCTATTGTCAGTCAATGTACTGCCACAGCATTTCCTGCCGGGCCACCACGGTTCATCTGATTGAAACCGGCGATTGCCACTGCGACAAAATCATCAGCGTCTCTCACCAGTCGCTCCCGCATCTCCACCAGCTCCCGAAAATAAGCTGAACTGTGGCTGCGCATTCTGGCCACCAGCAGAGGCGGCATTGCTTTTTCGATAGCTGGTAACAACGCCTGAATTTTTTTAACCGCATCAGGGGTGTCTTTCTCCACCCAGCGGAAAATTTTCTGAGTATTGCGAGCCAGGGCTTCCGGATGGCTGTCGTCATACAGTTCCGGGAACGTCATACCCAGTTCAAAATAAGCCCGGGTTATTCCAGCTGCTGGAACTTTTTCTCCATCAGAACGCGCCCAGGCATTCATCGCCATGCGGATGTGTTCATGCTTGATTTTCATGAATCAACTCCCAACAGCTTTTTCGTAGTAGTTTTATTTCTGCCAATAGTTAAAATTGCATCGGCAGAAAATAATCCGTTTGATGCATGAGCGATTTTTTCAGCATAATTTGTTTCGCCAGTATATTCAGTGCGAGGCAATTTTCCGTTATCCATCCATTTGTAGATTGCTCTTTGGCTGACACCACAAACGTTGGCCACAACAGAAACGCGAACAGTTTTGATTACATCTTCAAGTGTTTTCTGGTTCATATCACCCTCACAATGTGAACTTTGAGTACATGCTATAACAGAACTGACAGTACATTCAAGAGCGAATATCATTGAACTTATGGTTCATGAAGATAAAGCGCGTAAAGAGTTCGCCAGTAGGCTTGCGCTAGCCTGTGAAAACGCTGGTTATGAACAACATGGAAGGCAGGCAGAAATTGCCCGTCGAATGAAATTAACACCAAAAGCGGTTAGCAAATGGTTTAATGGCGAAACAATTCCTCGCCGAGAGAAATTAAGGGAATTAGCAACACTCATTGGAACAACACCAACCTATCTTTTGGGAGAGGATACAGAAGAAAGTGGACAGGTACGTTTCTATCAGGAGTTAAATCCAAGACAAAAAATCATCATTGATCTTCTGGACGAACTCCCTGACAGTGAGACAGATGAACTTTTAAAAACTCTTGAGGAGAAAAAACAAAAGTACAATGCAATTTACGAAGAGTTAGCACGAAAGAAAAAACAAAAAGCCTCTTAAACCAGCATAAATCCGGTAGCGTCCCCCTCCGGGTTTGTGCTTCACTTTTTCCCATCTCATTTTTTTACACATAAAATGTACTCAAAGTACTTTACAACACTGAACATAAAGTACATTATATACATACCAACCCACCCCGCCCCACAGAACGCAGGGCAATACTTCGAGTTACCAGGCAGTGGTCAGGGGTTAAGTAGCCAGCCCGAGGCGTAAGAACATGACGGCAGGGTTCAACTTTAATAACTATGCAGCAGGTTTTTGTTCCGCTACCCCGGCGTTAAGGGGAAATGAGGTCAGCATGGATACTATCGATCTTGGCAACAACGAATCTCTGGTGTACGGCGTGTTTCCCAACCAGGACGGCACGTTCACCGCGATGACGTATACCAGAAGCAAAACGTTTAAAACCGAAGCTGGCGCGCGTCGCTGGCTGGAAAGAAATTCAGGTGAGTGATATGGATTTCGACGCAATCATGGAAAAGGCTTACGAAGAATACTTCGAAGGCCTTGCCGAAGGCGAAGAAGCTCTCAGCTTCAGTGAGTTTAAACAGGCGCTTTCCAGTTCGGCAAAATCTAACGACTGATAAGCGAAGCGGCACCGCGAGGAATCAGTATGCAGAAACGAGAACCCGTCATCATCGCACCAGACTATACCGAGGATGAAATTTACGAATGGATGTGCGGAAAGATACGCGCCATTAATGACCTGAAGCAGGCCGCTGACTACAAAGAGCGCCTCTCTAAAGAACTGGTGTCAGCGGAGCAGGATATTACCACTCTGGCAAAAAGCGCGGCATTAAACGTTTCGCGAGTGATTGAAAACTACTGACCAATGAGCTCAAGTAGTTCTCCGCAGATGAAGTGCGTGCGCCGGACACGGATAAACCTCCGGCATGCTCTTTAACAATCTGGATATTCCTAACCACAAAGAAATCGCATCAATTTGGATTTTGTGGGCAACTTCTCTTGTTGTTCGATGGAGACGCCTATTTTGATCTGTGTTTTTAAGATCGCAATATCTTTAAGTGATGACCAAATATGATCATCTGTTTTTTCCAGAGTTTTTAACTGAATTTTTAATTCCGAATCAGAATATTTTTCTGCATCATCAAAAAGCTGCAAATATTCTGCGGATTTTCTCATGGCATTACCTGACTTTTGTCCGAATCCATAAATCGTTTGGACGGTTGCGATCACAACAATAAAAACGCCAGAAATTTCCGGAATGAATCCGCCAATGACAGATGAACCGAAGATAATACTCACTACTGAGAGAAGTTTATCGAGACAACCAGTCGCTACAGAAAACAGTTGCTCAAGAAAATAGCCATATAAAATTCTGTCAAGAATATCATCCCGGTCCATACACCATCACCTGCTTGTGCTCTTTGCTCTGTCATATGATTTCCTTGGATCGTTGGGGATATCCAGATTATACAGATTTCCTGTCGTTGGGGAATGACGGAAACCACCTCGCCTGACGTGGTTAAAAGCAGGCACACAACACGAAAGCGCACGGCGAAGTTCGTCTCACTGCACGGTGTCGTTAAATTTAATTCGACCGTGCGCTTCCGGTTGTGGCGACCCGCGAAATGGCGCGGCGGTAAGTATGGCGGGGGTGGGAGGGACGCCTTTCCCCGTTGAGGACACCGGGTTGTCAGGTTGACCATACGCTTAAGTGACAACCCCGCTACAACGCCCTCTGTTATCAATATTCTGGTGACATTTGGCGGTATCAGTTTTACTCCGTGACTGCTCTGCCGCCCTTTTTTAAAAGTGAATTTTGTGATGCGGTGAATGCGGCTCAGCGCACGCGGAACAGTTAAAACCAAAAACAGTGTTATGGGTGGATTCTCTGTATCCGGCGTTAATTGTTAACTGGTTAACGTCACGTGGAGGCACCAGGCACCGCATCACAAAATTCATTGTTGAGGACGCGATAATGGAAAAGTTATCATGTAATGCCAGCACGTCTGAACTTCGTTTCGAAATTGGCGTTATCACTGGAGACAAAACATTTATTGAAGACGCCATTAAGCAGAGAAAACTCGAGCAGGACCTGTTAAATGAAGTATGCATTCCTTCAATGCTGGCTCGTCTGGACCTGCTGCAAAAAGGATATAAACAATGAATACAACATTTGCACTCGTTCTGACAGTTTATCTTGTTTCCGGCGAATCTCTTGAGCTGGTGACTGGCTTATACGGTTCAATGAAAGAATGCATGGCTGCAGCAGCAGAACAAAAAATTCCCGGTAACTGTTATCCGGTAGATAAAACTACTCACACTAATAATAACGAAATACCGGCAGGACTTTAAAACAGCACCGTAATTAATATCCGGTTTCATTTTTATATGCCAGCAATGGCAGGGATTTGTTCACCCTTAAATCTGTAATGAGGTTAAAACAAAATGAGTAAAGTCTTTATTTGCGCCGCCATTCCGGACGAACAGGCAATAAAAGAAGAGGGCGCAGTTGCTGTAGCCACTGCCATTGAAGCCGGTGATGAACGCCGCGCCCGTGCCAAATTTACCTGGCAATTCCTGGAGCAATATCCTGCTGCTCAGGACTGCGCTTATAAATTTCTTGTCTGCGAAGATAAACCCGGCATGCCCCGCCCTGCTATCGACTCCTGGGATACCGAATATATGCAGGAAAACCGCTGGGATGAGGAATCCGCTTCCTTTATTCCGGTCGAACCAGAATCCGATCCTATTAACGTCAATTTTGACAAGCTATCCCTTGAAGTACAGAACGCGGTCCTGGTTAAGTTCGGTACATGTGAAAACATCACCGTTGATATGGCGATTGACGCGCAGGAATTACTGCAAGAAGACGTGGCTACCTTTGACGGGCATATCGTTGAAGCATTGATGAAAACGCCTGAAATTAACGCTATGTATCCGGAACGCAAACTGTTCGCTATCGGATGGGTTAAACACAAATGTAAGCCGGGTACCAAATGGCCCGAAATTCAGGCTGAATTACGTAACTGGAAAAAACGGCAGGACGCAGAGCGCAAAGAGACTGGAAAATACACGTCTGTTGTTGATCTTGCCCGCGCCAAAGCCAACCGACAGCACACTGAAAACCCAGCAGAAAAAATCCCTCCTGTAACTGCCGCCATTCATCGCGAATACAAGCAGACATGGAAAACCCTGGGCAGGGAGCTGGCCTACTATCTCTGGCCTGGTGATGCGGATGCCGGAAACATTGACGGCAGCATCCTTCGCTGGGCTAAAAATGAAGTTATCGCCAGAGATCGCGAAGACTGGAAGCGCATCTCCGCATCAATGCGCAAACAACCTGATGCGCTTCGCTACAGCCGCCAGACTATTTTTGGCCTTGTCCGTGAACGCCCGATCGACATTCACAAAGATCCCGTGGCACTGAACAAATACATCACTGAATACCTGACTACAAAGGGCGTGTTTGAAGATGACGAAGGAACAAATCAGGGCACAGCTAATACTCTCTCGTCGCCAGTACCAGAAACTGACGCAGTGGAAACGGCAATTCAGGACAACGAAAAAACCGAATGCAAAGTGGAAGTCGAATCATCTGTAGAGCGTGAGGGGCCGTTCTACTTCCTCTTCACCGACAAGGATGGCGAAAAATACGGTCGTGCAAACAAACTTTCTGGTCTGAATAAGGCGCTGGCTGCAGGGGCTACTGAAATCACGAAAGAAGAATATTTTGCCCGCAAAAACGGTACATACTCAGGTTCACAACAAAATACTGGTGCATCTGACACGATCGCACAACCGGAGCCGGTAAAAGTTACCGCTGACGAAGTAAACAAATTTATGCAGGCAGCCAATATCAGCCAGCCTGACGCCGATAAGTTGCTTGCTGTATCACGTGGTGAATTTGTTGCAGGGATTAGCGACCCGAATGATCCGAAATGGGTGAAGGGGATTGAAACCCGCGATTCAGTGAATCAGTACCAGCAAGAAACGGAACAGAACGACCAGAAAGCGGAACAAAACAGCCCAAATGCGTTACAAAACGAGCCAGAAACGAAACAACCTGAGCCAGTAGCGCAACAGGAAGCGGAAAAAGTCTGCACCGCCTGCGGTCAGACCGGCGGCGGCAACTGCCCTGATTGTGGTGCGGTGATGGGCGACGCAACATACCAGGAAACATTCGATGAAGAGAATCAGGTTGAAGTTCAGGGAAATGATCCGGAGGAAATGGAAGGCGCTGAACATCCACACAAGGAGAATGCTGGCAGCGCTCAGGACCACGCCAGCGATAATGAAACTGGCGAGACGGCAGATCCCTTAATTGCGGTGAACGGTCATCACGTTATCACATCCACCAGCAGAGTGTGGTACCACCTGATGATCGACCTTGAAACAATGGGAACCAACACCAATGCGCCCATCGTGGTTATTGGTGCGGTTTTCTTCGACCCAAAAACAGGGGAAATCGGGCCAGTATTTTATATCGTTATCAGTCTGACTGACGCAATGAATACAGGGGCTGTTCCTGACGGTGGAACCATCGAATGGTGGCTGAAGCAGTCCAGTGAAGCCAGAGCTGCCATTTTAACAGACCAGGTAAAACTGAAGGATGCCCTTTCGCGGTTTCGGGAGTTCATCAACGAATACTCAGATGAAAAATTCGTTCAGGTATGGGGTAATGGTGCAACTTTCGATAACGCAATTTTGCGCACCTCATACGAACGTCTGGACATCCCCTGCCCGTGGCGCTACCACAACGATCGCGATGTACGCACAATCGTTGAGCTGGGAAAAACAATCGACTTTGATGCCAGAACCGTTATTCCATTCGAAGGCGTGCACCACAATGCACTGGATGACGCCCGTCACCAGGCAAAATACGTTACAGCTACGATACAAAAACTGATCCCGAGTCAGGCTGATTTTTAATGTTCAACCCTGATCGCCGCCTCCGAATTATATTGGCGGCGGTCATGCTGTAAGGCACGTGACCACATGTATGAATTAACTCTATCGCCAGCAGAGATTCAAGAGATCACGAAATACAAGCGATACACAAGACAGCAACACCAGTTAAGACTGCACGGCATCCCATTTTTAATCGGGCCTAAAAACGAGCCGATAGTTCTACGCTGTGATATTCCACGTGGACTAACAGCAATGTCAAAAGTATCTGAACTGGTTTCTGCTGAACCCGATTTTGAGGCACTGAATAATGGGAAGACCAAGAAAAGACAAAAAAGATAATGTACTGCCACCGCGCGTTAGATCGAATGGTTACAGTTACGTATGGAAGCCCAAAGGAAGCACAAGGACGATAAAGCTCGGAAGAGTGCGGGAAACCAGCGTGGCTAAAGTCTGGCAAAATTATGAACTGGAAAAGGCAAAACTCCACGACATAATGACCGTAGCTAAATTATGGCACATGTTTATGGACTCCCCTGCATTTACAGAACTGGCCCCCCGAACCCAAAAAGATTATCGGCAACATCAAAGGGCATTACTGGCGGTATTCGGGAAAATGCTTGCTGATAATGTAAAAATTGAGCAGGTAAGAATTTTCATGGATAAGCGGGGGCTTGAGAGCAAGACCCAGGCAAACCATGAACTGGCAAGTCTGAGTCGCGTATACGGATGGGGATATGAGCGTGGGTATGTGAAAAATAATCCATGCAAAGGAGTCAGAAAATTCACGCTTAAAGCCCGTACTGTTTACATCACCGATGAACAGTATGCTGCGATATATGCGGAAGCAATTCCACAGTTACGCATTGCAATGGAGATATCCTATCTCTGTGCGGCAAGGCTCGGTGATGTGCTCGAGCTGAAATGGCAGGATATTATGGACAAAGGGATTTACATTGAACAAAACAAGACCGGCACCAAACAAATCAAGGAATGGTCTCCACGATTACGTACGGCGATCCAGTTAGCCCGAAATGTATCTTCCGGCACATGCGAGTATGTGATCAACACAACCAAAGGCGGGAAGGTCATAGCTAAAACGCTGAACAACTGGTGGAATCAGGCTAAACGTGCAGCCGAGCAAAAAGCCGGGGTTCCGTTTGGGTGCAACTTCCATGACATAAAAGCCAAAGGAATTTCAGATTACGAAGGCAGCAGTCGCGACAAACAAATTTTCAGTGGACACAAAACAGAAAATCAGGTGTTGATTTACGATCGTAAAACCAAAATCACGCCAACACTGGATTTGCCGCTTGTGGTCAGTAAGTAGACAATCCAGAAAATTTTCTGGCAAAAGACCTGGTATATTAACTCTGAATAACTCCCTAACATCTTGATTTTTCTTGGTGTTAAGTCTGATTAACTTTTCGGCTATTTTGCGTATTATACTGATTTTTCTTTATTTTTCTTCGGTCTTGAAAACCGGCGACCCGAAAGGGTTCCAGAGTTCGAATCTCTGCGCTTCCGCCAAATAAGATAAGGGGTTAGCTAAATGCTAACCCCTTTTTCTTTTGCCTGTCGAAATTCTCAGGGCGTTATATTTGCTTAATGACCTGATAATCCGCTGTTAAACCTGTTCCAGATCAAATGCGTAAAGATGGGTAAAACTTCTGGGTGCCCTTACGCATTATCATTATGCTGCTTAATTAATTACATCTGTCATAGAGAGTGACTCAATGGATCGTATTGTTAGTTCTTCACATGACCGTACATCGCTGCTTAGCACCCATAAGGTGCTGCGTAATACCTATTTTCTGCTGAGCCTGACGCTGGCCTTTTCGGCGATTACCGCAACTGCCAGTACGGTGCTGATGCTGCCATCTCCGGGTCTGATTCTGACGCTAGTGGGTATGTATGGTTTGATGTTCCTGACCTATAAAACGGCGAATAAGCCGACCGGGATTATCTCCGCATTCGCCTTTACCGGTTTTCTGGGTTATATCCTCGGACCAATTCTCAACACCTATCTGTCTGCCGGAATGGGCGATGTGATTGGTATGGCGCTGGGCGGAACGGCATTGGTGTTCTTCTGCTGCTCTGCGTATGTGCTGACCACCCGCAAAGATATGTCGTTCCTTGGCGGTATGCTGATGGCGGGTATTGTGGTGGTGCTGATTGGTATGGTTGCTAATATCTTCCTGCAGCTGCCTGCCCTGCATCTGGCGATCAGCGCGGTCTTCATTCTGATCTCCTCTGGCGCTATCTTGTTTGAAACCAGCAACATCATTCATGGCGGTGAAACGAACTATATTCGTGCCACGGTTAGCCTGTATGTTTCGCTGTACAACATCTTCGTCAGCCTGCTGAGCATTCTGGGCTTCGCCAGCCGCGATTAATCTCACCCGCTAACACTTTCATAGCCTCGCTTTATGCGGGGCTTTGTTTTTTGTTACACTGCCGCCAGTCTGATTAAGGTAGTAATAATTATGCTGATCTTCGAAGGTAAAGAGATAGAAACGGATACCGAAGGCTATCTCAAAGAAAGCAGCCAGTGGAGTGAGCCGCTGGCAGTGATGATTGCAGAGAACGAAGGGATTACGCTGTCACCAGAACACTGGGAAGTGGTGCGTTTTGTGCGTGATTTCTATCTGGAATTCAATACTTCTCCGGCGATTCGTATGCTGGTAAAAGCGATGGCGAATAAATTTGGCGAAGAAAAAGGTAACAGCCGCTATTTATACCGACTGTTTCCGAAAGGTCCGGCTAAGCAAGCCACCAAAATTGCTGGCCTGCCAAAACCGGTAAAATGTATCTAACGAATACGAAAATCGGTTAATTCCCCCGAGGGATGATGCGGCTCGCTGAGCACCCGTTCCACACGTGCAGAACGCGGGCCGCCACTCTTTAACCACTGCATTAATTTTTCCACCTGCCCTTCTTCACCGCAGGCAACCACTTCCACGCTGCCATCGTCAAGATTTTTGGCGTAGCCGCTTAACCCGAGTTTTTTCGCTTCGTACTGCGTGGTATAGCGAAATCCTACGCCCTGAACTCGCCCGTAAACCCAGGCAATTATGCAGACTTTCGACATTGCTGCTCTCCTTATCCTTAATGGACGCGTTGCAAATCCATGGAAAACTCCGGACAATGACGCCCATTTCTTTGCATCGACAGAAAAGTAAATTATGAGTGTACGTTTAGTGTTAGCCAAAGGGCGCGAAAAATCATTACTTCGTCGCCATCCGTGGGTCTTTTCCGGGGCCGTTGCCCGCATGGAAGGTAAAGCCAACCTCGGTGAAACCATCGATATTGTTGATCATCAGGGAAAATGGTTAGCACGCGGCGCTTATTCGCCAGCTTCGCAAATCCGGGCGCGCGTCTGGACGTTTGACCCCTCTGAATCCATTGACATTGCTTTTTTTACCCGCCGTTTGCAACAAGCGCAAAAATGGCGTGACTGGCTGGCGCAAAAAGATGGCCTCGACAGCTATCGTTTAATCGCCGGAGAATCTGATGGCCTGCCGGGTATTACTATCGATCGTTTCGGTAATTTTCTGGTACTGCAACTGCTGAGTGCTGGGGCAGAATATCAGCGCGCAGCATTAATTAGTGCCCTGCAAACGCTGTACCCGGAATGTGCAATTTACGATCGCAGCGACGTTGCGGTACGTAAAAAAGAAGGGATGGAACTGACCCAGGGCCCCGTTACCGGAGAGCTACCGCCTGCCCTGCTGCCGATTGAAGAACACGGCATGAAGCTGCTGGTGGACATACAGCACGGGCACAAAACGGGCTACTACCTGGACCAGCGTGACAGCCGCCTGGCTACCCGCCGCTACGTTGAAAATAAACGCGTACTTAACTGTTTCTCCTATACCGGTGGTTTCGCCGTATCGGCATTGATGGGCGGTTGCAGCCAGGTTGTCAGCGTTGATACCTCCCAGGAAGCGCTGGATATTGCACGGCAGAATGTTGAGCTGAACAAACTGGATCTGAGCAAGGCTGAGTTTGTCCGTGATGATGTCTTTAAATTGCTGCGTACTTATCGCGATCGCGGTGAAAAATTTGACGTTATCGTGATGGACCCGCCGAAGTTTGTTGAGAATAAAAGCCAGTTGATGGGCGCGTGTCGTGGCTATAAAGACATCAACATGCTGGCGATTCAGTTGCTGAATGAAGGCGGAGTTCTCCTGACTTTCTCCTGTTCCGGTCTGATGACCAGCGATTTATTTCAGAAAATCATCGCGGATGCCGCAATTGATGCCGGTCGTGATGTACAATTTATAGAGCAGTTCCGTCAGGCAGCCGATCATCCGGTGATCGCTACCTACCCGGAAGGGCTATATCTGAAAGGGTTTGCCTGTCGCGTCATGTAACTTGAAATGTGGAATTTTACCCTTATATCAAAGGTAAAGATTTCCCGGGAGGTGACTATGATTGCCAGCAAATTCGGTATCGGCCAGCAGGTCCGCCATTCCCTGTTAGGTTATCTCGGAGTGGTCGTGGATATCGACCCGGTTTATTCGCTCTCTGAACCGTCGCCTGATGAGCTGGCGGTGAATGACGAGCTTCGCGCCGCTCCGTGGTATCACGTGGTGATGGAGGACGATAACGGCCTACCGGTTCATACCTACCTGGCTGAAGCCCAGCTAAGTAGCGAATTGCAGGATGAACATCCTGAACAGCCATCCATGGATGAGCTGGCGCAGACCATCCGCAAACAACTTCAGGCCCCGCGTCTGCGTAACTAATCCCTGAACAAATCCCCGGAAGGTTTTGGCCTTCCGGGGATTTTTTATTTGGCCAGGCCCAGGCGAGGGATCTCAATAGCCGGGCAGCGATCCATCACCACATTTAACCCGGCATCCCGTGCCAGTACTGCCGCTTGCTCATTAATCACCCCCAGTTGCATCCAGAGGGTTTTCGCGCCAATGGCGATCGCTTCCTGCGCCACGCCCCACGCCGCTTCTGAATTACGGAAAACATCGACCATATCGACTTTTTCCGGAACTTCTGCCAGCGTGCCATACCCCTGCTGGCCCAGCAGCGTTTTGCCAGCAACTTTTGGCGAAACCGGAATGACGTGATACCCCTGGTCGAGTAGATATTTCATCACGCGATAGCTGGGACGATCGGGTTTGTCGCTTGCCCCCACCAGCGCAATGGTGTGAGTGGACGTTAAAATGCCTGCAATATCGGTTTCTTTCATTATTTCCTCCAGACTGTTTAACAAAGTGTACGACAAAGCCGACATGCCAACCATGCAGCTAATACGAATGAATGAGAGCAAAAGCGGGAATTATGTCTATATGTTAGTAAGTATGATTAAAGAAAAATTTTGACACATTATTATTCGGGCGGTCTTTTGACAGGAGCTACCTATGAAAACCGGCATCGTGACCACCTTGATTGCATTATGTTTGCCGGTATCCGTTTTTGCCACCACGCTGCGGCTTTCAACCGATGTCGATCTTCTGGTACTCGACGGCAAGAAGGTTTCCAGCTCTCTGCTGCGCGGTGCGGACAGCATTGAACTGGATAATGGACCACATCAGTTAGTGTTTCGCGTTGAGACGACGATTCATCTTTCCAATAGTGAAGAACGGCTGTATATCTCCCCACCACTAGTGGTCAGTTTTAATACCCAGCTCATCAACCAGGTCAATTTTCGCCTGCCTCGCCTGGAGAATGAGCGGGAAGCTAACCATTTTGATGCCGCGCCGCGCCTTGAATTGTTGGATGGCGATGCGACGCCGATTCCGGTAAAGCTGGATATTCTCGCCATTACCTCAACGGCAAAAACGATTGATTATGAGGTCGAGGTTGAACGTTATAACAAATCCGCGAAACGCGCTTCACTACCGCAATTTGCCACGATGATGGCAGATGACAGTACGCTGCTTTCGGGTGTTTCCGAGCTGGATGCTATTCCACCGCAGTCTCAGGTGCTCACAGAACAACGGCTGAAGTATTGGTTTAAACTGGCTGACCCACAAACGCGAAATACTTTTCTGCAATGGGCGGAAAAACAACCATCTTCCTGAGATTTTTGTGCCTGTGCGCAGGCTTTTTCGGTCTTTCTCTTGCAGCGATAAGTGCTTACAGTAATCTGTAGGAAAGTTAACTACGGATGTACATTATGGAACTGACGACACGTACTTTACCTGCGCGGAAACATATTGCGCTGGTGGCACACGATCACTGCAAACAAATGCTGATGAGCTGGGTGGAACGGCATCAACCGTTACTGGAACAACACGTACTGTATGCAACAGGCACTACCGGTAACTTAATTTCCCGCGCGACCGGCATGAACGTCAACGCGATGTTGAGTGGCCCAATGGGGGGGGACCAGCAGGTTGGCGCATTGATCTCAGAAGGTAAAATTGATGTATTGATTTTCTTCTGGGACCCACTAAATGCCGTGCCGCACGATCCTGACGTGAAAGCCTTGCTGCGTCTGGCGACGGTATGGAACATTCCGGTTGCCACCAACGTGGCAACGGCAGACTTCATTATCCAGTCACCGCATTTCAACGACGCGGTCGATATTCTGATCCCCGATTATCAGCGTTATCTCGCGGACCGTCTGAAGTAATATTACACAGGTGGCAAACGCCACCTGTTTCCTACGGTTTTCTCGCCACCGGCACATCCAGATTTTTCAGTATTTCGACAAAGGGAGAGGGATTCTCTTTGTTAAACAATGCCCATACCCGATGACGTGCCCGGGTCAGCGCCACGTACATTAACCGCCGTTCTTCAGCGTCCGGAAAATCCTCAACCGGGGGTAGTAGCGCCTCTTCCATAATCGACTCCCGCGCCGCAGCCGGAAAACCATCACTCCCCTCCTGCAAGCCAACGATGATGACGTAATCCGCCTGTTGCCCTTTGCTGGCATGAATGGTCATAAAGTCGATTTGCAACTTCGGCCAGCGTGTTGCCGCTTTTTCCAGGCTGGCAGGCCTCATGTGATGGTAACGCGCCAGGATCAGAATGCGCTCTTCCGGTTTGGCATAACCAGAGAGCTTATCCAGCAAAGCGTCAAGATGGCTCTCATCCAATAACGTGACGGCTTTTTTGTCTCCATTGGTTAAGCTGTTTAGCGGCTTTTTCAGCTGGCCTGGGTTCTGCTGAATAAACCGGTTTGCCACCTCACCGATACGACTGTTAAAACGGTAAGTCGTGTCTAAATCACAGCGATCGCCTTCTCCAAAGTTTTCATGGAAAGCGGTGGTGAGCGACATTTGCGCACCGCTGAAACGGTAAATCGCCTGCCAGTCATCACCAACAGCGAACAACGTCGTTTGACTGTTTTGCTTGCGCAATGCCGCTAACAACGCTGCACGCTGCGGCGAGATATCCTGAAATTCATCAACCAGAATATGCTTCCACGGGCTGATAAAGCGACCTTTCTCCAGAATCACAATCGCCTGGTGAATAAGGCCCAAAAAATCGACAGCGTTTTCTGCCTTCAGCGCACCTTTCCAGGCTTTTAATAACGGAGCCATCAACTTGATACGTTTACTGAACAGATCGCGAATCTCTTCGGGCGCACTGGCAATCATTTCTGCCTGTACACCACCGTGCATCCGCATCAGACTTACCCAGCGATCGAGGCGTGAGGCAAGACGACGCTGTAATTTTTCATCATCCCAGAAGTTGCCTTCTGGCACTGACCACTGCATTTCTTCCGTCAGCCATTGCCGCCAGCCCTTCGCCTGCGCTTTCTTTTCGCTGCATTGCTTGCGCCACTCAGCAATAAAAAGTTCATGACGGGCAGCGGTATCATTTTCCAGTCTGCTGACTATCGGAACTTTTTTGCTGCCCTGCTGAATAATATGCAGCGCCAGCGCATGAAATGTGCGTGCGGTAATGTCTTCGGTATGTAGCCGTTCTCGGATACGCTCGTCCATCTCTTCAGCGGCTTTGCGACCAAACGCCAGCAATAAAATTTGCTCAGGGAACGCTTCACCACGCGCCAGCAACCAGCCTGCACGGGCCACCAGCACCGACGTTTTTCCGCTTCCTGCACCTGCCAGCACTAACAGAGAATGCTCGCCATTAACGACTGCCCGGGCCTGCGCCGGATTCAGCGGTGAAGATTCGACCTGGCGGAAAAAATCCACATACTCGGTAAGCATGGCTTCTGTATACGCCTGATTATGCTGCAACCGTGCGCCTTCAATATCTTTCAACCAGGCCTGACATTTACGCCACGCCTCACGGCAGTTATCGAATTCTTCCAGTCGGTTAACCGGCAACGGCAACGCCGACAAAGCCTGGCGGATTTGTTGCTGCACGCCAGAAGTTTGCTCACGCGTCAGCCATTTATTTTCTCCGGTACGCGTGGCAATCAAATCCAGTTGCTGGCGTAAAACACCAGCCGCAATTTCGCTCATCTCCCCACTCCACCGCCGCCAGTGAGCATCAAGATGATGGTAAAAACGCTGCGTCTCGCCCCATTCGGTGCCGTGCAGACGCACCACTTTTTCGTCCGGCAGTACAAATTCCAGCTCGCCCCATACCAGACCGCGCTTACAGTGAATTGCCAGTAATTGATTGAAAGGAATAAGGTATTCGTGGCGATCGCCGGAGACTTTAATCCCGGCATTGAGGATCATCGCCCGATCGTAAGGGTGCTGTGCCAGACGTTTTCCAAGCGTTGTCGCTTTCAGTTCCATGACTCTGTAGATCCACACGAAATGATTTCTTATCAGTGTAACCGTCAGAGAAAACGTGCTCCAGCCCAAAAAAACGTTACAATTGCCGCCCATTACTGAAAACCACAGTAAAGCGAGGTTTTATGCGTACCGTTTTGAACATTCTGAACTTTGTGCTTGGCGGATTTGCCACCACTCTGGGCTGGCTGTTGGCGACTCTGGTCAGTATTGTGCTAATTTTTACCTTACCGCTGACACGATCCTGCTGGGAGATCACTAAACTGTCTCTGGTGCCTTATGGCAATGAAGCTATTCATGTCGATGAACTGAACCCGGCTGGCAAAAATGTGCTGCTGAATACTGGCGGTACGGTATTGAATATTTTCTGGCTGATTTTCTTTGGCTGGTGGTTATGCCTGATGCACATTGCAACGGGCATCGCACAATGTATTTCCATCATTGGCATTCCTGTCGGCATTGCGAACTTTAAAATTGCCGCTATTGCACTATGGCCGGTCGGTCGTCGCGTGGTATCGGTAGAAACAGCGCAAGCTGCGCGTGAAGCCAATGCACGTCGTCGTTTTGAATAATCCACTAATATGGCCTTTATGCTAAGTCCTTTGCTCAAACGCTATACCTGGAACAGCGCCTGGCTGTATTACGCGCGTATTTTTATTGCGCTTTGTGGAACCACAGCGTTTCCGTGGTGGCTGGGTGATGTAAAACTGACGATTCCGCTGACGCTGGGGATGGTGGCAGCGGCGCTGACCGATCTCGATGACCGGCTGGCGGGACGTTTGCGTAACCTCATCATTACGCTGTTCTGCTTTTTTATCGCCTCGGCCTCAGTAGAATTGCTGTTTCCCTGGCCCTGGCTATTTGCAATTGGTTTAACGCTCTCTACCAGCGGCTTCATTTTGCTCGGCGGTCTGGGTCAACGCTATGCAACAATTGCCTTCGGTGCGTTACTGATCGCCATTTACACTATGTTGGGGACGTCACTGTATGAGCACTGGTATCAGCAGCCGATGTATCTGCTGGCCGGTGCCGTCTGGTACAACGTCCTGACACTTATTGGTCATCTACTGTTCCCGGTCCGCCCGTTACAGGACAACCTGGCGCGTTGCTATGAACAACTGGCGCGTTATCTTGAGCTAAAGTCGCGCATGTTTGATCCTGATATTGAAGATGAAAGCCAGGCACCGCTGTACGATTTGGCTCTCGCCAACGGACAGCTGATGGCGACATTGAATCAGACGAAACTCTCGCTGCTGACCCGTTTACGTGGCGATCGTGGTCAACGGGGAACGCGTCGCACGCTGCATTATTACTTTGTCGCGCAGGATATTCACGAGCGTGCCAGCTCTTCTCATATTCAGTATCAAACATTGCGTGAACATTTTCGCCACAGCGACGTGCTGTTCCGTTTTCAGCGACTGATGTCGATGCAGGGCCAGGCGTGCCAGCAACTGTCACGCTGTATTTTGCTGCGTCAGCCTTATCAACATGATCCGCATTTTGAGCGCGCTTTTACGCATATTGATGCTGCGCTGGAGCGGATGCGCGATAACGGCGCGCCTGCCGATTTACTCAAAACACTGGGATTTTTGCTGAACAATTTACGCGCTATTGATGCCCAACTGGCAACAATTGAATCAGAACAGGCCCAGGCACTGCCCCATAATAATGACGAAAATGAGCTCGCTGATGACAGCCCGCACGGATTGAGTGATATCTGGCTGCGTCTTAGCCGTCACTTCACACCGGAATCCGCCCTCTTCCGTCATGCGGTAAGAATGTCGCTGGTGTTGTGCTTCGGCTACGCCATCATTCAGATAACCGGAATGCATCACGGGTATTGGATCTTGCTGACAAGTTTGTTTGTCTGCCAGCCAAACTATAACGCCACGCGCCACCGCCTGAAGTTAAGGATTATTGGTACGCTGGTAGGTATCGCCATTGGCATTCCTGTGCTGTGGTTTGTGCCGTCACTGGAAGGGCAGCTGGTGCTGCTGGTTATTACCGGCGTGCTCTTTTTTGCCTTCCGTAACGTGCAATATGCCCATGCAACGATGTTCATCACACTTTTGGTGCTACTTTGTTTTAACTTGCTGGGTGAAGGTTTTGAAGTGGCGTTACCTCGCGTAATCGATACGCTGATTGGTTGTGCCATTGCGTGGGCGGCGGTGAGCTACATCTGGCCTGACTGGAAGTTTCGCAATCTGCCGCGCATGCTCGAACGTGCCACCGAGGCCAACTGTCGCTATCTCGATGCCATACTGGAGCAATACCATCAGGGGCGTGATAACCGTCTGGCGTATCGTATTGCCCGCCGCGATGCACACAACCGTGATGCTGAACTGGCGTCGGTGGTATCAAATATGTCCAGCGAGCCGAACGTTACCCCGCAAATTCGCGAGGCCGCGTTTCGGTTGCTGTGCCTTAACCATACGTTTACCAGCTATATCTCAGCCCTCGGTGCTCACCGGGAGCAGTTAACTAATCCTGAAATTCTGGCGTTTCTTGATGACGCAGTTTGCTATGTTGATGACGCGCTACATCATCAACCTGCTGATGAAGAACGCGTCAATCAGGCATTAGCTGACCTGAAACAGCGGATGCAGCAACTTGAACCACGGGCAGACAGCAAAGAACCTCTGGTCGTACAACAAGTCGGGTTATTGATTGCATTACTGCCAGAGATTGGTCGTCTGCAACGCCAGATTACTCAAGTTCCGCAGGAAACTCCTGTTTCGGCGTAAGAGAGTCAGCCCATTCTGCAAGCTCCTGGCGGCGTGCCACCGGGAGCGCAGCTTCATGAATGCCGATAATGGCCCCTTCAAGCATAAACAGAATCTTTTCTGTCACCAGACTGTTTTGCTGCCGCAGTCGCAACCAACACATTTTTGCCCCAAGTATACGTAACGCCCGTACATCCTTAATCCCCACCTCCCCGAGTATCGCTTCCAGATGAAAAGACATATTGGGCAAATCTTTCAGTCTTTCCCGGGTATTGCGCGTGCTTTTCTCTTTCAGCGCTGCATCGAGAGAATATTTCGACAGACGCACCAGCTTCAGTTGATTTCGCCATAGACTTTCATCAACCCGATAGTAATTGAGGGTAACGGATCGGCCACACTTTTTATATGTCAGCCAGACAGGCGGATGTTTTACACAGTACTGTGCACTTTGCTCACAAGCCCGAAGATACAACTCACCATCAGAAACCATCGCAAACACCGTGTCGTCAACGGTCAGGCTGTAACTACCAAACAATGATCGGTATTCAATTGTGCCCAACGTTGCCAGGTATTCTTGTGATTTATAGATCCGCTTATAGGAGAGGCTTTTCATAAAATTCCTTTTAAAATCATAACATAAAAGAATGATTCACATTAACGGATCCGTTAACTACGAAAATAGGCAACTTATTCTTAAGGGGCAAGATTAATTTATGTTTTCCCGTCACTAACGACAAAATTTGCGAGGCTCTTTCCGAAAATAGGGTTGATCTTTGTCGTCACTGGATGTACTGTACATCCATACAGTAACTCACAGGGGCTGGATTGATTATGTACACTTCAGGCTATGCACATCGTTCTTCGTCGTTCTCATCCGCAGCAAGTAAAATTGCGCGTGTCTCTACGGAAAACACTACAGCCGGGCTTATCAGTGAAGTTGTCTATCGCGAAGATCAGCCCATGATGACGCAACTTCTACTGTTGCCATTGTTACAGCAACTCGGTCAGCAATCGCGCTGGCAACTCTGGTTAACACCGCAACAAAAACTGAGTCGGGAATGGGTTCAGGCATCTGGGCTACCCTTAACGAAAGTGATGCAGATTAGCCAGCTCTCCCCTTGCCACACTGTGGAGTCAATGGTTCGCGCTTTACGCACGGGCAATTACAGTGTGGTGATCGGTTGGTTGGCAGATGATTTGACTGAAGAAGAGCATGCTGAACTTGTTGATGCGGCAAATGAAGGTAACGCTATGGGGTTTATTATGCGTCCGGTAAGCGCATCCTCTCACGCAACGAGACAACTTTCCGGGCTAAAAATTCACTCTAATTTGTATCATTAAGTAAATTTAGGATTAATCCTGGAACTTTTTTTGTCGCCCAGCCAATGCTTTCAGTCGTGACTAATTTTCCTTGCAGAGGCTTGTCTGAAGCGGTTTCCGCGGTTTTCTTCTGTAAATTGTCGCTGACAAAAAAGATTAAACGTACCTTATACAAGACTTTTTTTTCATATGCCTGACGGAGTTCACACTTGTAAGTTTTCAACTACGTTGTAGACTTTACATCGCCAGGGGTGCTCGGCATAAGCCGAAGATATCGGTAGAGTTAATATTGAGCAGATCCCCCGGTGAAGGATTTAACCGTGTTATCTCGTTGGAGATATTCATGGCGTATTTTGGATGATAACGAGGCGCAAAAAATGAAAAAGACAGCTATCGCGATTGCAGTGGCACTGGCTGGTTTCGCTACCGTAGCGCAGGCCGCTCCGAAAGATAACACCTGGTACACTGGTGCTAAACTGGGCTGGTCCCAGTACCATGACACTGGTTTCATCAACAACAATGGTCCGACCCACGAAAACCAACTGGGTGCAGGTGCTTTTGGTGGTTACCAGGTTAACCCGTATGTTGGCTTTGAAATGGGTTACGACTGGTTAGGTCGTATGCCGTACAAAGGCGACAACATCAATGGCGCATATAAAGCTCAGGGCGTTCAACTGACCGCCAAACTGGGTTACCCAATCACTGACGATCTGGACATCTACACTCGTCTGGGTGGTATGGTATGGCGTGCAGACACCAAGGCTAACGTACCTGGTGGCGCATCCTTTAAAGACCACGATACCGGTGTTTCTCCGGTCTTCGCTGGCGGTGTTGAGTACGCGATCACTCCTGAAATCGCTACCCGTCTGGAATACCAGTGGACCAACAACATCGGTGACGCACACACCATCGGTACTCGTCCGGACAACGGCCTGCTGAGCCTGGGTGTTTCCTACCGTTTCGGTCAGGGCGAAGCAGCTCCAGTAGTTGCTCCGGCACCAGCTCCGGCACCGGAAGTACAGACCAAGCACTTCACTCTGAAGTCTGACGTTCTGTTCAACTTCAACAAAGCAACCCTGAAACCGGAAGGTCAGGCTGCTCTGGATCAGCTGTACAGCCAGCTGAGCAACCTGGATCCGAAAGACGGTTCCGTAGTTGTTCTGGGTTACACTGACCGCATCGGTTCTGACGCTTACAACCAGGGTCTGTCCGAGCGTCGTGCTCAGTCCGTTGTTGATTACCTGATCTCTAAAGGTATCCCGGCAGACAAAATCTCTGCACGTGGTATGGGTGAATCCAACCCGGTTACTGGCAACACCTGTGACAACGTGAAACAGCGTGCTGCGCTGATCGACTGCCTGGCTCCGGATCGTCGCGTAGAGATCGAAGTTAAAGGCATCAAAGACGTTGTAACTCAGCCGCAGGCTTAAGTTATCGTCTGATAGAAAAACCCCGCAGCTGCGGGGTTTTTTTCGCCTTGCGTAAATTGAACTGACTCTCGACAGTTATTCCTTACCCAGCAATGCCTGCAGATCCTGCTTTAAAGAAGACATTTTATTCGCGTATTTCTCTTTGTTTTCCGCATCTTCAATCAGCTGAACAATCGTTTCGGAAAGTGTTTTACCGCGACGCTGCGCAAGACCAGCCAGACGTTGCCAGACAATAAATTCCAGATCGATCGATTTTTTGCGCGTATGCTGGTGTTCCGCATTAAAATGGCGCTTTCGTCTGGCCCGAATGGTCTGCTTCATGCGATTGACCAGCTCTGGATTCATATGCTTGTCAATCCAGCCATTTACCAGCACGGGTTCATTTTCCAGCGAGAGCAACACATCGACGGCTTCCTGGGCGGCACTGGCTTCTATGTAACGGGTGATTAACTCCCCTTCGCGGTGCTTCTTCACCAGATACTTCCATTTCCAACCGCTTTCAAGATTTTCAAGTTGTTGATATTTCATAGCGATCTCAATGTTACCGTGTAACTCTTTACAGAATATCAGCTTTTTAGGCCAGTGAAGAAAAGAATCTCCATCCTGTGAGCTTTAACGCCCATGCCAGGAGTATTGTCGGTGCTTTCTACGTGTGCTGCAGTGCCGGTTACGGTATAATCGCGGCTTTGACAACAGACTAAAAAACATCAACTTTGACCATTACGAAACTTGCATGGCGTGACCTGGTTCCTGATACCGATAGCTATCAGGAAATATTTGCTCAGCCACATTTGATTGACGAAAACGATCCTTTATTCAGTGATACTCAACCGCGACTGCAATTTGCGCTGGAGCAGTTGCTGCATACGCGAGCATCCTCCTCTTTCATGCTGGCGAAGGCCCCGGAAGAGTCTGAGTATCTGAATCTTATTGCCGATGCCGCGCGTGCGCTACAAAGCGATGCAGGCCAACTGGTGGGCGGTCACTATGAGGTTTCCGGCCACACCATCCGCTTACGTAACGCAGTGAGTGCAGATGATAATTTTGCGACTTTAACGCAAGTTGTCGCTGCCGACTGGGTAGAAGCGGAACAACTCTTTGGCTGCCTGCGCCAGTTTAATGGTGACATTACCCTGCAGCCAGGTCTGGTGCATCAGGCAAATGGCGGTATTCTCATCGTCTCTTTGCGTACACTGCTGGCGCAACCTCTGCTGTGGATGCGGCTGAAAAATATCGTTAACCGCGAGCGTTTTGACTGGGTTGCGTTTGATGAGTCGCGCCCTCTCCCCGTCTCTGTGCCTTCGATGCCATTGAAGCTGAAAGTCATTCTGGTAGGCGAACGCGAATCATTAGCTGATTTCAAGGAGATGGAGCCAGAGCTTGCTGAGCAGGCTATTTATAGCGAATTTGAAGATACTCTGCAGATTGTCGATGCGGAGTCAGTAAACCAGTGGTGTCGTTGGGTGACATTTACCGCCAGACATAACCACTTACCTGCACCGGGAGCGGATGCCTGGCCGGTACTTATTCGCGAAGCCGCACGCTACACCGGTGAACAAGAAACACTGCCGCTTAGCCCGCAGTGGATCCTCCGCCAGTGTAAAGAGGTCGCCTCACTGTGTGATGGCGACACCTTCTCCGGCGAGCAGCTAAACTTAATGTTACAGCAGCGTGAATGGCGCGAAGGTTTCCTCGCTGAACGCATGCAGGATGAGATCCTTCAGGAGCAAATCCTGATTGAAACCGAAGGCGAACGCATCGGGCAAATTAACGCCCTTTCGGTCATTGAATTTCCGGGTCATCCGCGCGCTTTTGGCGAACCTTCTCGCATTAGCTGCGTTGTACATATTGGCGATGGTGAATTCACTGACATCGAACGCAAAGCGGAGCTTGGCGGCAATATCCATGCGAAAGGGATGATGATCATGCAGGCGTTCCTGATGTCGGAACTTCAGCTTGAGCAACAGATCCCCTTCTCAGCATCGCTGACATTTGAGCAGTCATATAGCGAAGTGGATGGCGATAGTGCCTCAATGGCTGAACTCTGCGCCCTGATAAGCGCCCTCGCCGATGTGCCGGTGAATCAGAGTATTGCTATCACAGGTTCAGTCGATCAATTCGGTCGCGCCCAGCCAGTCGGTGGTTTAAATGAGAAAATCGAAGGCTTCTTTGCTATTTGCCAGCAACGTGAGTTAACGGGGAAACAAGGTGTCATTATCCCCACTGCTAACGTTCGCCATTTAAGTCTTCACAGTGAACTGGTGAAAGCAGTAGAGGAAGGCAAATTCACCATCTGGGCAGTAGACGATGTGACTGAAGCACTGCCGTTATTATTAAATCTGGTGTGGGATGGCGAGGGCCAAACGACGCTGATGCAAACCATCCAGGAACGTATCGCGCAAGCATCGCAACAGGAAGGACGTCATCGTTTTCCATGGCCATTACGTTGGCTGAACTGGTTTATTCCGAACTGATCGGACTTGTTCAGCGTACACGTGTTAGCTATCCTGCGTGCTTCAATAAAATAAGGCTTACAGAGAACATGGTAGATAAACGCGAATCCTATACAAAAGAAGACCTTCTTGCCTCTGGTCGCGGTGAACTGTTTGGCGCTAAAGGCCCGCAATTGCCAGCACCGA
This sequence comes from Escherichia sp. KS167_9B, assembly GCF_030295215.1. NCBI lineage: Bacteria > Pseudomonadati > Pseudomonadota > Gammaproteobacteria > Enterobacterales > Enterobacteriaceae > Escherichia > Escherichia sp. KS167_9B. The sequence continues at coordinate 1,169,636 of NZ_AP025754.1, read as the reverse complement.
ACATGCTGATGATGGACCGTGTGGTCAAAATGACCGAAACGGGTGGTAACTTCGACAAAGGGTATGTTGAAGCAGAACTGGATATCAATCCGGATCTGTGGTTCTTCGGATGCCACTTCATTGGCGATCCGGTTATGCCGGGATGCCTGGGCCTGGACGCAATGTGGCAGCTGGTAGGGTTCTACCTCGGCTGGCTGGGCGGCGAAGGTAAAGGCCGCGCACTGGGTGTTGGCGAAGTGAAATTCACTGGTCAGGTTCTGCCGACAGCAAAAAAAGTGACCTACCGTATTCACTTTAAACGCATTGTTAATCGTCGTCTGATTATGGGTCTGGCAGATGGCGAAGTGCTGGTTGATGGTCGTCTGATCTATACCGCCAGCGACCTGAAAGTCGGTCTGTTCCAGGATACGTCTGCCTTCTGATTGAAATCAGACAGAGTATAAAAAGGCGAAACCTCCGCAATGCGGAGGTTTCTTTTTAAAGAGACAGAATCAGGCCATTACTACCCTGTCCGCCATGGCTTCTCGCCAGCCTCCCAGCCATTGTGACCTTTGATTCAGCGTCTGATAGGGACACATTTCTTTTGAGCGTCCGGCGATGCCGGCCTGATAACCACGTTGATGTGCCCGTTCCAGGCGATCTCGTTTTTGTCTCTTCATGCCTCGTTTCCCTCATACTGGTTTCTGGTGGAAAAGAAAACAGTGATTACTAAATGTGCAATCACAGTTAAGCAATACCGCGAATCATAACTGCCGTCAATGCGCAAAATTCACGCCACTGTCATATTTGTGAGCTACACGGGCATGTCGGTTGTACAAAAAATGTGAAGAGGAACAACTTTTTCCGCACGTTAGAAACAAAAAAACCGCCTCAGGCTACATACCGGAGACGGTCATATTTACAAATCTTTATAATTAAGGTAGACGCTTTATCTCTTGCGCAATAGAAGCGGCTTCCTGACTCCAGACACTGGCCAGCACCTTAACCATCTCATCGTAACCATCCTGAGTTTGCACTCCTTCCAGACGGAACGGACGTTTGATCAGTTGTCCCTGGTGGTTCAACAGCCACTCACCACTGACAATGACCTTGCCATCATAGCGACCGTTAAACTCCGTTACGGTAACATTGAGCGTGTCCTGGGCGCTTCCCAGAGGCTGGGAGGCAACCACCCAGCCGGGCAGTTGCCTGGTCAGGTTGGCAACCAGTGTATTGCGCAACTGTTGATCCAGCGGGCTGGCCCACAAGTTGTTGTTGGCAATCACATACTTCACATCACTGGTTTGATAAACCACACCATTCCCCGCCAGATAATCGGGAACAGCGACCTGCTCGACCCATAACAGGTGATTACCCTGGCTGGCGGTACTTTGTGTACCGCTCTGCACCACAGGTAGCTGGTAATAGTTTTTATTGATCTCGCCGGAGCTGCATCCGGCCAGCCACAGTGCCGCAATCGTTACTAGCCACTTTTTCATTGTTTCGCCCTCTTCGGCTCTGGATCTTTTTTGTCCTTCGCTTCAAATACCAGCGCGTTACTCTTCTCGTTGAGCGTTTTCAGCACCGGCTGCAGTTCACGCAACACCTGATCAAGGCGCTGCATATCCGCCACCATCTTGTTGTAGGCTGCGGAGCCAGGCTGGAAGCCCTGCATACTGCGATTCAACTCACGTAATGTGGACTGCATATCGGTCGGCAACTGCTGCATCGACTGGCTGGCGAGGATCTTGTTCATGCTATCCAGCGTCGTTTGCAGGTTTTTCATGGTGCGCTGACTTTCAGAAAGCGTACTGGTCGCCTGCTCAATCATCGGATTCAATGGCAGTTTGTTGATCTTATCCAACGCTTCCATCAGACGCTGCTGGATTTGCGCCAGGCCACCGCTAACGGTCGGGATAATCTGATAACCATTAAACTCACGAATACCGGTAATAGCAGGGCTATTTGGATAGAAATCGAGATCAACATACAGTGCGCCAGTGACCAGATTTCCGGTCTTCAGCGATCCGCGTAAACCACGTTTCAACAATTCGCCAAGGTGCTCAACAACATCCGCATTTTCACCAAGCTGCATTTTCAGCCGCTCTGGTTCGATACGAATCAGTACCGGAATTCGGTAATCATCGTTAAATGTCTGCCGCATATTCGGCGCAAAGAACGGTACTTTGCTTACGGTACCCAGGCGAATACCCCGGAATTCTACCGGAGCTCCCGGTTGCAGACCGCGTACCGAATCTTTAAAGAACATCAGATAATCAATGTGATCGGTGTACAACGAATCCTGAATGCTCTTCTGATCATCATACAAAACGAAAGCTGTTTTCGGTGCCACCGGCTGCCCTAAATCCAGACCTTCCGGCACATCAAAGCTGACACCGCCACTAAGCAGCGTTGTCAATGAGCCCATCTCCACACGCATTCCCGCTGACGTCAAATCAACCGCAATGCCACTATCTTTCCAGAAGCGAACATTGCTGGTCACCAGTCGGTCATAAGGTGCATTGATGAACAGTTGATAGCTGATATTGCGTTTTTGCGTATCAAAAGTGCTGGTTTCAACCGAACCTACCCGATAGCCACGGAACAGCACCGGATCTCCTGGCGAGAGCTGCCCGGCTTTTTTACTATCGAGAATCACACGGATACCTTTTGCATCAGGCGGGGCCAACGGTGGAGAATCCAGCAAATCGTATTTATCCATTTTGCTGCCTTTCGCACCTGGTTGCAGTTCGATATATACCCCAGACAGCAGCGTACCCAGACCGCTAATCCCTTCTCGACCAATCTGCGGTTTTACCACCCAAAAGACGGTATCTTTATGCAGCAATTTTTCCATACCGGAATTCAGCCGCGCTTTGATTTCAACGTGCGTCAAATCATCAGCCAGTGTGGCGCTTTCAACCACGCCGACGTCAACGCTACGGCTTTTAATGGTGGTTTTACCACCTTCTATTCCTTCCGCATTCGCGGTGATCAGGGTCACTTCCGGCCCCTGATGGCTGTAATGATAAAAAAGAACCCAGGCCCCAATGAGCGCCGTGACGATAGGAAATATCCACACGGGAGACCAGTTCTTCACTTTCTGGATTTTGGCTTCCCCATTATTAGATTCCATACTGTCAGGACTCCTCATGCTCTGATTCAGGTTGACGATCCCACGACAAACGCGGGTCAAACGTCATAGCAGAAAACATTGTCATTATGACGACTAAAGCAAACATTAATGCACCCATTGCCGGATAAATACTCATTAAACCTCCCATACGCACCAGCGCCGAGAGCACCGCGATGACGAAAACGTCAATCATCGACCAGCGGCCTACAAACTCAACAACTTCATAAATCAAATGCATTCTTTCACTGTCGCGCTTGCCATGCCCTTTGGCATCCCAACACAACCACGCGATGGCGATCATCTTTAACGTTGGCACCATAATACTGGCCAGAAAGATAACCGCAGCGACGGGATAAGAGCCTTCGCTCCATAACAGAATAACCCCGGCGAGAATCGTCGACGGCATCTTCGAGCCTAATAAATCCGTCACCATGATGGGCAAAATATTAGCCGGCAGATACAACATGATGGACGTAACAAGCAGTGCGAGTGTCCACTGCAGGCTGTTTCTACGACGAACATACCCTTTGGTACTACAGCGCGGACACACAGGTTCATCAGCAGGAAGGATTGCCGTGCAACAGGAGCACGAACGCAGCCCCTGGCGTATCCCCGTGACGCCCGGTTTTAGCGGCTGGCGCAGTTCTGGCATTGGGGCGATATCGTCCCATAACCAGCGACGATCAACGCACTGAAAGGCGCGCAGTTGCAGGATACAAAATAAACACCAGGGGAGAAAGCTGCTGCCTACACCAATGCTGCCGTAGGCCATCAGTTTAACGAAACTCACCAGCACACCCGCGAGGAAAATCTCCGCCATTCCCCATGTTTTGAGTTGAAAAAGCACCCGTGCCAGTTGCTCTTTTAAACGGACCGGTAATTGTGCGCGATTAACCAGTAACAGAATAGTTATCAGGCAAAACGCGGGAACCAGTTGCACAAACAACAGGAAAAAGGTGCCGAGGCTGGCGTAGTCCTCAGAAAAAAGCACGCCGGGAATTTCCAGTAATGTAATTTCACTGGTGACTCCCGCAACGTTCATATTCACAAAAGGAAACAAGTTGGACAGCAACAGCATGAACAGTGCAGCCAACGCATAGGCGGTAGGACGCTGCCGAGGGGCATCCCACGCCACGGTTAACGTTGTGCCACACCGGGGACATGCCGCTTTCTGACCATGCTCAAGGCGCGGTAACGCCACCAGCATGTCACACTGCGAGCACAGGATGTGCTTCGCGGCATGATGATGTTCGCACATTGGTACTCCTTAATGATGCGCTATTTTACAGATGACTAACAAAGTGTTGGTTTTCATGCCTGATAAACCCAGTGCATCAGGCAATTTTACCGTTGTCAGCTGTCTCTGTTTAAATCGACTATTTTGCGATCAGCCACCATTTTTTAACGCTTCAAGATACTCCCAGCGTTCAAAGGCTTGCTCCAGCTCCTGCTCTGCAGCAGCCATATCGGCGAGCACTTTTTGTGTCTGCTCATGCGGCTGACTGAAGAAGGAAGCATCCGCCACCTGCGTCTGTAGGGCTTCCAGCTTCGCCTCCAGATCTTCGAGCAATTGCGGTAGCTGCTCCAGTTCGCGCTGCAATTTATAGCTTAGTTTGCTACTGCTGCGTTTTACAGTTTCTGCTTTTGGCACGGCGGTTTCTTCGGTTTTTTTCACCGCAGGCTGTTTGAGCGCCACATACTGTTCTTGCTGACCACGGGCATCATGATAACCGCCGACATAACGACCAATTTTACCGCCACCTTCGAAGATCCAGCATTCTGTAACCGTGTTATCGACAAACTGACGATCGTGGCTCACCAGCAATACCGTGCCCTGGTAGCTGTCGATCAGTTCTTCCAGCAATTCCAGCGTTTCGACATCAAGGTCGTTGGTCGGTTCGTCAAGAATCAATAAGTTGCTTGGTTTGAGGAACAAACGCGCCAGCAGCAAGCGGTTACGCTCACCGCCAGATAGCGCACGTACCGGCGTCATCGCCCGTTTCGGATGGAACAGGAAGTCCTGCAAATAACCCAGTACATGGCGTGGTTTGCCGTTAACCATCACTTCTTGTTTGCCTTCGGCCAGGTTATCCATCACCGTTTTATCGGGATCCAGTTCCGCGCGGTGCTGATCGAAATAAGCCACTTCCAGTTTGGTGCCAACGTGAATACGCCCGCTGTCCGCCTGAAGCTGACCGAGCATCAGTTTCAGCAGCGTGGTTTTGCCGCATCCATTCGGACCAATCAGGGCAATTTTGTCGCCACGTAGAACCTGGGCAGAAAAATCTTTCACCAGTTGCTTACCGTCAACCTGGTAGCAAACGTCTTCCATTTCGAAAACGATCTTACCGGAGCGGCTGGCCTCTTCCACCTGCATCTTTGCGGTACCCATCACTTCGCGACGTTCGCCACGCTCGCGACGCATTGCTTTCAGGGCGCGTACGCGGCCTTCATTACGGGTACGGCGTGCTTTGATCCCCTGGCGGATCCACACCTCTTCCTGCGCCAGTTTGCGATCGAACTCGGCATTTTGTAGTTCTTCCACGCGCAGGGCTTCTTCTTTTTCCAGCAGGTACTGGTCGTAATTCCCAGGATAGGTCACCAACTTGCCGCGATCGAGATCAACAATGCGCGTCGCCATGTTGCGAATAAATGAACGGTCGTGGGAGATGAAAATAATCGTCCCATTGAAAGTTTTGAGGAATCCTTCCAGCCAGTCGATGGTTTCGATATCAAGGTGGTTCGTCGGTTCGTCGAGCAACAACACGCGCGGATTGCTCACCAGTGCGCGTCCTAATGCCGCTTTACGCAACCAGCCGCCGGAAAGCGACGACAGCGCAACGTTAGGATCTAACCCCAGCTGTGCCAGCACTTCGTTGATGCGGTTTTCCAGCTGCCACAGGTTGTGGTGATCCAACTGTTCCTGAACCTTCGCCAGTTCGTTGAGATTTTTCTCGCTCGGGTCGTTCATCACCAGGCGCGAAATATCGTGATAGCGTTTCAGGTATTCCGCTTGTTCTTCAATGCCTTCGGCAACGAAATCATAAACGCTACCCTCAACGTTACGCGGCGGATCCTGTTGCAGACGAGCGACAATCAAATCTTGCTCGTAAATAATGCGACCGTCATCCAGCCCTTGTTCACGGTTGAGGATTTTCATTAACGTCGATTTGCCTGCGCCGTTACGCCCCACCAGACAAACACGTTCGTTATCTTCGATATGCAGTTCTGCGTTATCGAGAAGCGGCGCGTCGCTGAACGACAGCCATGCGCCATGCATACTGATTAATGACATTACTATTCCTTTCAGGCTGCGGTAATCAGCCAGCAGTTGTGGATCTGGCGGTTACGGGCGAAATCCTGGGAGAGCGTTTTTTGCGTAATTTCTTGTGCTTTCAGCCCCAGTTTTGCCAGTCCGTCAAGATCCATACGGAAGCCACGTTTGTTGTTCGAGAACATGATCGTCCCACCAGCACGCAGCAGACGTTTCAAATCTTTCATCAGCGCCAGATGATCGCGCTGAACATCAAACGCATCTTCCATTCGTTTTGAGTTAGAGAAGGTTGGCGGATCAATAAAGATCAGATCGAACTGTTCATTTGCCTCACGCAGCCATGCCAGGCAATCGGCCTGAATCAGGCGATGCGCACGCCCGGTTAGGCCATTCAGACGCAGGTTGCGTTCTGCCCACTCCAGATAAGTACGCGACATATCCACGGTGGTAGTGCTGCGTGCACCGCCTAATCCCGCATGCACGGTGGCGCTGCCGGTATATGAGAACAGGTTGAGGAAATCTTTGCCTTTGCTCATCTGACCGAGCATACGACGGGCGATACGGTGATCGAGGAACAGACCGGTATCGAGGTAATCCGTCAGGTTCACCCACAAGTGAGCGTTATATTCGGTGACTTCGAGAAACTCGCCCTTCTCGCCCAGTTTCTGGTACTGATTTTTGCCCTTCTGGCGTTCACGGGTTTTCAGCACCAGTTTGTTTGGCGCAATCCCCAGTACAGAAATGGTTGCAGCGATAATATCGAACAGACGCTGACGCGCTTTGTGCGCATCAATAGTTTTTGGCGGCGCATACTCCTGCACTACCACCCAGTCGGCATAACGGTCAACGGCAACGTTATACTCCGGCAGATCGGCATCATACAGGCGATAACATTCAATCCCTTCCTGACGTGCCCACTTCTCGAATTTTTTGAGGTTCTTACGCAGGCGGTTGGCGTAGTCTTCCGCTACCATTGCCGGTTTGCTGTCTGGTGTGCTTTCGGCAACGTGATAATTTTTCTGTACGCAGTCCAGCGGGCCGTTTTTCGCCTTGTACTGTTTGTCTGCACGCAGCTGCAGGCAGCTTAGCAGATCCGGCGAGGCACTAAACAAAGAGAGATTCCAGCCACCGAACTGGTTTTTCATGATTCGGCCCAGCAGGCTATGCAGTGCAATCAGCGCCGGTTCGCTGTCCAGACGTTCACCGTATGGCGGGTTGCTCAACACTGTACCGTACGGCCCTTTCGGCAGCGGATTGGTCAGTTGCGCAACATCTTTCACCTCAAAGGTAATCAGTTCACCAATCCCCGCAAGACGTGCGTTAGTGCGCGCACGTTGAATCACCCGGGCGTCGCTGTCCGAACCGTAAAAATGAGAGCTATACTCAGCCAGGCCTTTACGGGCGCGAGTTTGCGCTTCCGCTTTCACTTCCTGCCAGATAGCTTCATCATGCTGCGCCCAGCCGCTAAAGCCCCAACGCCCACGGTGCAAACCTGGTGCGCGATCGGTCGCCAGCATCGCAGCTTCAATCAGCAACGTACCAGAACCACACATTGGATCAAGCAGCGGTGTTCCCGGCTGCCAGCCGGATCGCATCACAATCGCGGCTGCCAGGGTTTCTTTGATCGGCGCAATACCAGCACGATCGCGATAGCCACGCAGATGTAAACCATCACCACTGAGATCAAGGGCGATACTGGCAGTTTCTTTATGCAGCCAGACGTTAACGCGGATATCCGGCGCATCGCGATCAACATTTGGACGCGGCAAATTTTTCCGCGTGAAAGCATCGACGATCGCGTCTTTCACTTTCATCGCGCCGTACTGGCTGTTGCGAATGGTGTCATTTAAACCACTGAAATGGACAGCGAAGGTCGCGCCAGGATTAAACATCTCTGTCCAGTTGATCGCCTGAACGCCGAGATAGAGGTCTAAATCACTATAAACCTTACACTCGCCCAGCGGCAACATAATACGCGAGGCCAGGCGGCTCCACATCAGGCTCTGGTAAACAAGCCGTGTGTCGCCCTTAAAATGGACCCCACCCTGAACCACCTGGCATTCAACGGCCCCCAGGTTTTCCAGTTCAGTTTTTAACAGCTCTTCCAGCCCACGGGCCGTACTGGCAAACAGAGAATTCATATCGTCACTTTTACTCTAAGAAAATTGTTGCGCATTATAGCTAATAAGCGCGTCATGTCATAAAGTTGAGGGCTTATTTTCATTTGAGGACCGCACCGTGGCGACATTAACCCGGCTTTTTATTCATCCTGTTAAATCGATGCGCGGCATTGGTCTTACACATGCTCTGGCAGATGTCAGTGGTCTGGCCTTCGATCGCATCTTTATGATCACGGAACCTGACGGTACGTTTATTACCGCTCGCCAGTTTCCCCAGATGGTACGGTTTACTCCTTCACCTGTGCATGATGGCTTGCATCTCACCGCACCAGATGGCAGTAGCGCATATGTTCGTTTTGCTGATTTCGCCACACAAGACGCACCAACCGAAGTTTGGGGCACACATTTTACCGCGCGAATTGCGCCAGACGCGATCAACAAATGGTTAAGTGGATTTTTCTCCCGCGAAGTGCAATTGCGCTGGGTGGGGCCACAAATGACCCGGCGCGTGAAACGCCACAACACTGTACCTCTGTCATTTGCTGATGGCTATCCTTACCTTCTTGCTAACGAAGCCTCGTTACGTGATCTCCAACAACGTTGTCCGGCCAGTGTAAAAATGGAGCAATTCCGCCCCAATCTGGTGGTTTCCGGCGCGTCAGCCTGGGAAGAAGATAGCTGGAAAGTGATTCGTATTGGTGATGTGGTGTTTGATGTGGTTAAGCCTTGCAGCCGCTGTATTTTCACCACCGTCAGTCCGGAAAAAGGACAAAAGCATCCGGCAGGTGAACCATTAAAAACATTGCAATCTTTCCGAACAGCCCAGGATAACGGCGATGTCGATTTTGGTCAGAATTTAATTGCCCGTAATAGTGGCGTGATTCGCGTTGGCGACGAGGTGGAAATTCTTGCAACGGCTCCGGCGAAAGTTTACGGCGCAGCTGCCGTGGACGATACCGTCGACGCCGCGCAGCAACCGGACGCAAATGTAGATATTGACTGGCAAGGGCAGGCATTTCGTGGAAATAACCAACAGGTGCTGCTGGAGCAATTAGAAAATCAGGGAATTCGTATCCCTTATTCTTGCCGCGCGGGCATTTGTGGAAGCTGCCGTGTTCAGCTTTTAGAAGGCGAAGTCACACCCCTCAAAAAATCAGCAATCAGCAATGATGGCACCATTCTTTGCTGTAGTTGTGTGCCGAAGACTGCGCTTAAACTAGCGCGTTAAACTGCCTGTTCGAGGCTGAAACTGTCAACATTAACCTGCGGTTTCAGCCTGTCATTCATGATTTTGATGGCGTCCCCCAACTGCATCGCGCGACCCGCAATAACAACGCAGGGTTGTGCCAGCAGGCACAGTGCGGCATTTTCGCCAGATTCAACGACCAGCAAATTGACCTGCTCGTAAGTGTCGCTCAACCAAACGCAGGCCGCATCGCCCGGCATGGACACCCACATTTCACCATGGGAAACAAAATGCCAGCTTTTCGGCATTTGTGGTTTGAGATAACGAATTGCTACCAGTGCATTGAGCACCAGTTCGGCTTTTTGTTCTTTGGATAAATTAAAATCGCGGCACTTTTCTTCAAACGAGAAATAGAGCGCGGCGTCGTCAACGCAAAAGCCTGCGGGAGAAAAGGCATCTGGAGTCAACATTTTGCGCGCAAAACGTGAGCGAAATAGCATACCATTGGCTAAATCGAGCATCATTCGATCGTGCTCTTCATCGTAATACCAACGCCAGTTATCGTCTGGTTTAATTCGCATTTGCCTCTCCCCTACCCTATAAAACCGCAGCAACACAATCCATTGTCGCTTCGCTTAATAACCTCAACAATAAAAGTACAAAATGTCTAAATAAGCAACAGCGATGAATATAAAACAACCAGGGCTTAAAATAAAGCCCTGATTATCTTATAAAGAGAAATTCAAAGAAATAATTAGATATGGTTAACGATTTCTTTAATCAGCGGCGGTCCTTTAAAAATAAAACCAGAATAAATTTGCACCAGTGAGGCCCCCGCAGCAATCTTTTCACGCGCAGCAATAACCGAGTCAATGCCGCCAACACCGATGATCGGTAAGCGACCGTTTAATTCCTGTGACAAGCGGCGAATAATTTCTGTGCTTTTTAACTGAAGCGGACGACCACTTAAGCCACCGGTTTGATCACAATTTTTCATTCCCTGAACCAGAGAACGATCGAGCGTGGTATTGGTTGCAATAACGCCATCAATATTATGGCGAACTAAACTATCGGCAACCTGGATCAATTCTTTTTCAGAAAGATCCGGCGCGATCTTCACTGCGATCGGCACATATTTATGGTGCATCGCTTGCAAATCATTTTGCTTATTTTTAATCGCGGTTAAGAGATCATCCAGCGCTTCGCCATATTGCAGTGTGCGTAGTCCTGGGGTATTCGGCGATGAAATATTGATGGCGATATATCCCGCATAAGCATAGATTTTTTCCATACAAATCAGATAGTCATCTTTACCCTGCTCCACCGGCGTATCTTTATTTTTGCCGATGTTAATACCCAGGACGCCATCATAATGGGCTTTTTTTACGTTCTCTACGAGGTTATCAACGCCAAGATTATTAAAGCCCATACGGTTGATCAAACCTTCGGCATCTACCAGACGAAAGAGACGCGGCTTGTCATTACCTGGCTGTGGACGTGGCGTGACGGTACCGATCTCGATAGATCCAAACCCCATCGCGCCTAACGCGTCAATGCACTCCCCGTCTTTATCAAGACCGGCTGCCAGACCAAGCGGATTTTTAAACGTCAGGCCCATGCAGTTAACAGGTTTCGCAGGCACTTTCTGCCGCACCAGTGCTTCAAACGGCGTTCCGGTAATGCGGCGTAATTGCTGAAAAGTAAACTCATGAGCGCGCTCTGGATCGAGCTGGAAAAGGGCTTTACGAACGAAGGGGTAGTACATGAACTCTCCTGGATTCCCGGTGTGCAAACCGGGGGCGTATTATGTGCGAGTTCGGACTAAAAGGGAATTGACCTGTGGCAAAAAATAGCAAACGTTTTCTTATTGCGCTTTTTTTATGCTTTTTTTGGCTTTTCTTCCTCAGATAAATCATTTCGACTCGCGGGCCACCTCTGTCAGACTGACCGAATTGTTATCAATGTTAACAAAACAAGAACAATTGGTTATAAGGAGAGAGTATGCGTGTCATCACCCTGGCGGGTAGTCCTCGCTTTCCTTCTCGCTCCAGCTCCTTGCTGGAATATGCGCGGGAAAAACTGAATGGCCTGGATGTAGAGGTTTATCACTGGAATCTGCAAAACTTCGCCCCGGAAGATCTGCTCTATGCCCGTTTCGATAGTCCGGCGCTAAAAACCTTCACCGAACAATTGCAACAGGCCGATGGGTTGATTGTCGCCACGCCAGTGTATAAAGCCGCCTATTCCGGAACGCTGAAAACCCTGCTCGACCTGCTGCCTGAACGCGCTTTGCAAGGCAAAGTGGTGCTGCCGCTGGCAACGGGCGGCACGGTGGCCCATCTGCTGGCAGTCGATTACGCACTTAAACCGGTTTTAAGCGCACTGAAAGCCCAGGAGATCCTGCACGGCGTATTTGCCGATGACTCGCAGGTGATTGATTACCACCACAAACCCCAGTTCACGCCAAATCTGCAAACCCGTCTTGATACCGCGCTAGAAACTTTCTGGCAGGCACTTCACCGCCGTGATGTTCAGGTTCCTGACCTTCTTTCTCTGCGAGGTAATGCCCATGCGTAACATCATTAAACTGGCGCTTGCGGGATTGCTTAGCGTCTCTACACTCGCAGTTGCCGCGGAATCTTCGCCAGAAGCGTTAAGGATTGGCTATCAGAAAAGCAATATCAGTTCGGTACTGGCGAAAAATTACCAAATGCTGGAAAAACGCTATCCGCAAACAAAAATCTCGTGGGTGGAGTTCCCGGCTGGCCCACAGATGCTGGAGGCGTTAAACGTTGGCAGTATCGATCTCGGCAGTACCGGGGATATTCCGCCAATCTTTGCCCAGGCTGCCGGGGCTGATTTGGTATACGTGGGCGTCGAGCCACCGAAGCCCAAAGCCGAAGTGATTCTGGTGGCAGAAAACAGCCCGATCAAAACCGTAGCCGATCTTAAAGGTCACAAAGTTGCCTTTCAGAAAGGTTCCAGTTCGCACAATCTTTTACTGCGAGCCCTTCGCCAGGCCGGGCTTAAATTCACGGATATTCAGCCCACTTACCTGACGCCTGCCGATGCCCGCGCCGCGTTCCAGCAAGGTAACGTTGACGCCTGGGCTATCTGGGATCCCTACTACTCCGCTGCATTATTACAGGGCGGCGTGCGGGTGCTGAAAGATGGCACCGGTCTCAATCAAACAGGATCGTTTTATCTGGCTGCCCGTCCGTATGCAGAAAAAAACGGCGCTTTTATTCAGGGCGTGCTGGCAACCTTTAGTGAGGCCGATGCGTTAACCCGCAGTCAGCGTAAGCAAAGCATCGCTTTACTGGCAAAAACAATGGGTTTACCGGCACCGGTGATTGCCTCTTACTTAGATCATCGCCCTCCTACCACCATCAAACCAGTTAACGCCGACGTTGCCGCCTTACAGCAGCAAACGGCAGATCTGTTTTATGAAAACCGTCTGGTACCGAAAAAAGTCGATATCCGCCAGCGCATCTGGCAGCCCACTCAACTGGAAGGAAAACAATTATGAGTCTGAATATGTTCTGGTTTTTACCGACCCACGGTGACGGACATTACCTGGGAACGGAAGAAGGTTCACGCCTGGTTGATCATGATTATCTGCAACAAATTGCGCAAGCGGCGGATCGTCTGGGCTATACCGGTGTGCTAATTCCAACGGGGCGCTCCTGCGAAGATGCGTGGCTGGTGGCAGCGTCAATGATCCCGGTGACGCAGCGGCTGAAGTTTCTTGTCGCCCTGCGCCCCAGTGTGACATCGCCTACCGTTGCCGCCCGCCAGGCCGCCACGCTTGACCGTCTCTCTAACGGACGCGCGTTGTTTAACCTGGTCACAGGCAGCGATCCACAAGAGCTGGCAGGCGACGGCGTGTTCCTTGATCATAGCGAGCGTTACGAAGCCTCGGCAGAATTTACCCAGGTCTGGCGGCGGTTGTTGCTTGGCGAGACAGTGGATTTCAACGGCAAACATATTCATGTGCGCGGAGCCAAACTGCTCTTCCCGCCGATTCAACAGCCCTATCCTCCGCTTTACTTTGGCGGCTCGTCAGACGTCGCCCAGGAGCTGGCGGCAGAACAAGTTGATCTCTACCTCACCTGGGGCGAACCGCCGGAACTGGTTAAAGAGAAAATCGAACACGTGCGGGCGAAAGCTGCCGCGCATGGACGCAAAATTCGTTTCGGTATTCGTCTGCATGTGATTGTTCGTGAAACCAACGACGAAGCGTGGCAGGCCGCCGAGCGGTTAATCTCGCATCTTGATGATGAGACCATCGCCAAAGCACAAGCCGCGTTTGCCCGCACCGATTCCGTGGGGCAGCAGCGAATGGCGGCGCTACATAACGGCAAGCGCGACAATCTGGAGATCAGCCCCAATTTATGGGCGGGCGTTGGCTTAGTGCGCGGCGGTGCCGGGACGGCGTTGGTGGGCGATGGTCCGACGGTCGCCGCGCGAATCAACGAATACGCTGCGCTTGGCATCGACAGCTTTGTGCTTTCTGGTTATCCGCATCTGGAAGAAGCGTATCGGGTCGGCGAGTTGTTGTTCCCACATCTGGATATTGCCATTCCGGAAATTCCCCAGCCACAACCGCTGAATCCGCAAGGCGAAGCGGTGGCGAATGATTTTATCCCCCGTAAAGTCGCGCAAAGCTAAGGAACAAAATGATGGCAACGCCAGTGAAAAAGTGGTTATTGCGCGTTGCCCCCTGGTTTTTACCGGTGGGCATCGTGGCGGTGTGGCAACTGGCCTCCTCGGTTGGCTGGTTGTCGACGCGTATTTTGCCCTCACCGGAAGGGGTGGTGACGGCGTTCTGGTCGCTCTCAGCCAGCGGCGAATTGTGGCAACATCTGGCGATCAGCTCCTGGCGGGCGCTGATTGGTTTTTCAGTTGGCGGATCGCTGGGCTTGATTCTGGGACTGATTAGCGGGCTGTCGCGCTGGGGAGAACGGCTGCTGGATACCTCAATTCAAATGTTGCGCAACGTGCCGCATCTGGCGCTGATCCCACTGGTGATTTTGTGGTTTGGCATTGATGAATCCGCGAAAATCTTTCTGGTGGCGCTCGGCACACTATTCCCCATTTATATCAACACCTGGCACGGCATCCGTAATATCGATCGCGGTCTGGTGGAGATGGCGCGTAGCTATGGATTATCCGGCATTCCGCTGTTTATCCATGTGATCCTGCCTGGTGCCCTGCCCTCAATTATGGTCGGCGTACGTTTTGCGTTGGGCCTGATGTGGCTGACGCTGATTGTTGCCGAAACTATTTCTGCCAATTCCGGCATTGGTTATCTGGCGATGAATGCACGGGAGTTTTTGCAAACGGATGTGGTGGTAGTCGCCATTATTCTCTACGCCCTGCTCGGCAAACTTGCTGACGTCAGCGCGCAGCTGTTAGAGCGCCTCTGGCTGCGCTGGAATCCGGCTTATCATTTGAAGGAGGCCACGGTATGAATACTGCTCGTCTGAACCAGGGCACACCCTTGTTACTCAATGCAGTAAGCAAACATTACGCGGAAAATATCGTCCTGAACCAACTGGATTTACATATTCCCGCAGGTCAGTTTGTGGCGGTGGTGGGCCGCAGCGGTGGTGGCAAAAGTACCCTGCTGCGCCTGCTGGCAGGTCTGGAAACGCCAACCGCAGGCGATGTGTTAGCGGGGACCACACCGCTAGCTGAGATTCAGGAAGACACGCGAATGATGTTTCAGGATGCGCGTCTGCTACCGTGGAAATCGGTGATTGATAACGTTGGGCTGGGCCTTAAAGGCCAGTGGCGCGATGCCGCGCGTCGGGCGCTGGCTGCGGTAGGGCTGGAGAATCGCGCGCGGGAATGGCCTGCTGCACTTTCTGGCGGGCAGAAACAGCGTGTGGCGCTGGCAAGAGCGTTGATTCATCGACCGGGTTTATTATTGCTTGATGAACCGCTCGGGGCGCTGGACGCCCTGACTCGGCTCGAGATGCAGGATTTGATTGTGTCACTTTGGCAGGAGCACGGCTTTACCGTACTGTTGGTGACGCATGATGTGAGCGAAGCGGTAGCAATGGCGGACCGGGTGTTGTTAATTGAAGAGGGAAAAATTGGTCTGGATTTGACGGTGGATATCCCCCGTCCGCGCCGGTTAGGGTCGGTGAGATTAGCGGAGCTGGAAGCGGAAGTGTTGCAACGGGTGATGCAGCGTGGGCACTCTGAACAACCGATTCGGCGTCATGGTTAATATGCCGGATGTGGCGCACAAAACCAGCGGTTTCAACGGATTGTAGGCCTGATAAGACGCGTCAAGCGTCGCATCAGGCATTTGGGCACGGCTGCCGGATGCGGCGTGAACGCCTTATCCAGCCTACAAAACCAGCATTTTCAACGGACTTGTAGGCCTGATAAGACGCGTCAAGCGTCGCATCCGGCATTTGGGCTCAAAAGTATCAAGCCAGTGCTTTAGTTATCTTCTCGTACAGATCGCCAGAGAGATTTTCCAGCCCTTTCAACTGCTCCAGCGCCGCGCGCATTTTCTCCTGACGTTTGGCATCGTAACGCTTCAGGCGAATCAGCGGTTCAATCAGACGTGAAGCCACCTGCGGGTTACGGCTGTTGAGGTCGGTAAGCATTTCCACCAGGAACTGGTAACCGCTACCATCTTCGGCATGGAACGCTGCCGGGTTGCTGCCCGCAAACGCGCCAATCAACGAACGAATGCGGTTCGGGTTGCTCATGGTAAATGAGCGATGCTGCAACAGACCACGCACCGTCTCCAGCACATTCGCCGCCGGGCTGGTGGCTTGCAGGATAAACCATTTATCCATCACCAGACCATCCTGATGCCACTTGTCGTCGTACTCCTGCATCAGCGCGTCACGGCATGGCAGCTGTGCAGCAACCGCCGCAGAAAGCGCGGCCAGCGCATCGGTCATATTGTTTGCTGCATGGTACTGCTTGCTCACCAGCACGTCAGCCAGATGCGTTTCACCAAAAGCGAGGAAGCGCAGGCAGGCATTACGCAGAGTGCGTTTTGCAATATCTTCATGCTCAACGCGGTACTCGCTCTGATAATTTGCGTTATAAATAGCCAGCAGCTCATCCGCCAGTTCAGTCGCCAGAGTACGGGTAAGTGCTTCGCGTACTTCGGCAATAGCAATCGGATCGATGATATCGAACAGCTCCGCCATTTCATTGACGGATGGCAGCGTCAGAATTTCTGCCGCCAGTGCCGGGTCAATCTTCTCATCCAGCAGCACCGCGCGGAAAGCATCGGCAACGTGTGCGGGTAAAGACAATGGTTGACCTTGCTGATGACGGGCGACGTTCAGTTTGATGTAGGTTGCCAGCAAACTTTGTGCCGCATCCCAGCGGGAGAAATCATTACGCGCATGGCGCATCAGGAAGGTCAGTTGCTGATCGCTCCACTTATATTCCAGTTTCACTGGCGCAGAGAATTCGCACAGCAGTGCGGGCACCGGCTGGAAGTAGACATTATCAAAGACAAAGGTCTGTTCCGCCTGGGTGACGTTCAGCACCGAATTGACCGGATGACCGCCTTTCTGCAACGGGATCACTTTGCCTTCGTTATCATACAGTTCGATGGCAAACGGAATATGCAGCGGCTGTTTTTCTGCCTGATCCGGCGTAGCTGGCGTGCGCTGGCTGATGGTCAGGGTGTACTGCTCAGTTTCTGGATTGTAGTCGTCTTTGACGGTCACAATCGGCGTACCGGACTGGCTGTACCAACGGCGGAAATGGGAGAGATCGACATTTGACGCATCTTCCATCGCCTGAACAAAGTCGTCGCAGGTTGCCGCACTGCCATCATGGCGCTCGAAATAGAGCTGCATCCCTTTCTGGAAGTTTTCTTCGCCCAGCAGAGTGTGGATCATGCGAATCACTTCCGCGCCCTTCTCATAAACGGTCAGGGTGTAGAAGTTGTTCATTTCAATAACCATATCCGGGCGGATCGGGTGCGCCATCGGGCTGGCGTCTTCCGCAAACTGCAATCCGCGCATGGTGCGCACGTTGTTGATACGGTTTACCGCGCGGGAACCAAGGTCAGAGCTGAATTCCTGATCGCGGAAGACGGTTAAACCTTCTTTCAGGCTGAGCTGGAACCAGCCGCGACAGGTCACACGGTTACCGGTCCAGTTGTGGAAATATTCGTGACCAATAACGCGCTCAATATCGAGATAATCTTTATCGGTCGCGGTATCGGTGCGCGCCAGTACATACTTAGAGTTAAAGATGTTAAGACCTTTATTCTCCATTGCGCCCATATTGAAGAAATCCACCGCGACTATCATATAGATGTCGAGGTCATACTCCAGACCGAAGCGTTCTTCATCCCACTTCATGGAATTTTTCAGCGAGGTCATCGCCCACGGTGCACGGTCGAGATTACCACGATCAACATACAGCTCCAGCGCCACTTCGCGACCAGAACGCGTGGTGAAGGTGTCGCGCAGTACATCAAAGTCACCTGCCACCAGCGCAAACAGGTAGCACGGTTTCGGGAACGGGTCCTGCCATTGTACCCAGTGGCGTCCATTTTCCAGTTCGCCTTGCGCAACGCGGTTACCGTTGGAAAGCAGGAACGGGTATTTGGTTTTATCGGCAATAATTTTGGTGGTAAAACGCGCCAGCACGTCCGGGCGGTCGAGATAATACGTAATATGGCGGAAACCTTCGGCTTCACACTGGGTGCAAAGCGCATCGCCTGACTGATAAAGCCCTTCCAGCGCAGTATTCGCCGCTGGGCTAATTTCATTAACGATCTTGAGCGTAAAACGCTCCGGCAAATTACTGATGACCAGTGCGCCCTCTTCTTCTTTCCAGGCGGTCCACGGCTCATCATTAATATGAACAGAAACCAGTTTAAGATCTTCGCCATCAAGACGAAGCGGAGCATCTGATGCACCATGACGGACAGCCTGGCTGACCGCGGTAACGACCGTCTTTTGCGCGTCCAGGTCAAAGGTCAAGTCAATATCAGTAATCTGGTAATCCGGCGCACGATAATCGTGACGGTATTTGGCTTGTGGCTGTTGAGTCATAAATAACCTTTAGCATCTTTTATAGAGTCTGGTGTTCAGTCTATTCCTGTTGCGTAAATCGCGCTATGCAGAATCTTCATCTTTTCAGGTACAAACGCCTTTATTGCTACATTTTTATAACATACGCAGCGCAATACCATCGACCAGAAAGGTGACATATGGTGTGATCGGGGTTCAATAAATTACGAAACAAGGTATACTCCAGCAGTTCCTGAAGATGTTTATTGTACTAAACGCTCCTGTACGAGGACGCTACTGCGCACCTATGACACAATTCGCTTCTCCTGTTCTGCACTCGTTGCTGGATACAGATGCTTATAAGTTGCATATGCAGCAAGCCGTGTTTCATCACTATTACGATGTGCATGTCGCGGCGGAGTTTCGTTGCCGAGGTGACGATCTGCTGGGTATTTATGCCGATGCTATTCGTGAACAGGTTCAGGCGATGCAGCACCTGCGCCTGCAGGATGATGAATATCAGTGGCTCTCTGCCCTGCCTTTCTTTAAGGCCGACTATCTTAACTGGCTACGCGAATTCCGCTTTAACCCGGAACAAGTCACCGTGTCCAATGATAATGGCAAGCTGGATATTCGTTTAAGCGGCCCGTGGCGCGAAGTTATCCTCTGGGAAGTTCCTTTGCTGGCGGTTATCAGTGAAATGGTGCATCGCTATCGCTCACCGCAGGCTGACGTCGCGCAAGCCCTCGACACGCTGGAAAGCAAATTAGTCGACTTCTCGGCATTAACCGCCGATCTTGATATGTCGCGCTTCCATCTGATGGATTTTGGCACCCGCCGACGTTTTTCTCGCGAAGTACAAGAAACCATCGTGAAACGTCTGCAACAGGAATCCTGGTTCGTAGGCACCAGCAACTACGATCTGGCGCGTCGGCTTTCCCTCACGCCAATGGGAACACAAGCACACGAATGGTTCCAGGCGCATCAGCAAATCAGTCCGGATCTTGCCAACAGCCAGCGAGCTGCACTTGCTGCCTGGCTGGAAGAGTATCCTGACCAACTTGGCATTGCGTTAACCGACTGTATTACCATGGATGCTTTCCTGCGAGATTTCGGCGTAGAATTTGCCAGCCGCTATCAGGGCTTGCGTCATGACTCCGGCGACCCGGTTGAATGGGGTGAAAAAGCCATTGCACATTATGAGAAGCTGGGAATTGATCCACAGAGTAAAACGCTGGTTTTCTCTGACAATCTGGATTTACGCAAAGCGGTTGAGCTATACCGCCATTTCTCTTCCCGCGTGCAATTAAGTTTTGGTATTGGGACTCGCCTGACCTGCGATATCCCCCAGGTAAAACCCCTGAATATTGTCATTAAGTTGGTTGAGTGTAACGGTAAACCGGTGGCGAAACTTTCTGACAGCCCTGGCAAAACTATCTGCCACGATAAAGCGTTTGTTCGGGCGCTGCGCAAAGCGTTCGACCTTCCGCATATTAAAAAAGCCAGTTAATATCATCAGGGAGCTAATCGGCTCCCTTTTTTTACCTTTAATTCCGAAATCTTTCGCTGCATTTGCGAATTCTGCTTGTCTGATTGCAGATGCCAGGTAACATAGGTATCCCCCCATTTACGGGTGGACAAGTGTTTATTTTTTCCGACTATTAACAGAGAGAATATTATGAGCGTTGTGCCTGTAGCCGACGTACTCCAGGGCCGCGTAGCCGTTGACAGCGAAGTCACCGTGCGCGGATGGGTACGTACCCGCCGAGATTCAAAAGCTGGCATCTCCTTCCTCGCCGTTTATGACGGTTCCTGCTTTGATCCTGTACAGGCTGTCATCAATAATTCTCTGCCCAATTACAATGAAGACGTCTTGCGTCTGACCACCGGCTGCTCGGTCATTGTGACGGGTAAAGTCGTGGCGTCGCCGGGCCAGGGGCAACAATTTGAAATTCAGGCCAGCAAGGTTGAAGTTGCTGGTTGGGTTGAAGATCCAGACACTTACCCGATGGCGGCAAAACGCCACAGCATTGAGTATCTGCGTGAAGTCGCTCACCTGCGTCCGCGCACAAACCTGATTGGTGCCGTCGCGCGCGTTCGCCATACGCTGGCGCAGGCGCTGCATCGCTTCTTTAACGAGCAGGGATTCTTCTGGGTTTCAACGCCACTGATTACTGCGTCTGATACCGAAGGGGCTGGCGAAATGTTCCGCGTTTCTACGCTGGATCTGGAAAACCTGCCGCGTAACGATCAGGGCAAAGTGGATTTCGACAAAGACTTCTTTGGTAAAGAGTCTTTCCTGACCGTATCTGGCCAGTTGAACGGCGAAACCTACGCTTGCGCATTGTCCAAAATTTATACCTTCGGCCCGACTTTCCGTGCTGAAAACTCCAACACCAGCCGTCACCTGGCGGAATTCTGGATGCTGGAGCCGGAAGTGGCGTTTGCTAACCTGAACGATATCGCGGGTCTGGCTGAAGCCATGCTGAAATATGTCTTCAAAGCGGTTCTCGAAGAACGCGCTGACGACATGAAATTCTTCGCTGAACGCGTAGATAAAGATGCCGTTTCACGTCTGGAACGTTTTATTGAGGCCGACTTCGCTCAGGTGGATTACACCGACGCAGTGACCATTCTCGAAAACTGCGGCAAGAAGTTTGAAAACCCGGTTTACTGGGGCGTTGATCTCTCTTCTGAGCATGAACGTTATCTGGCGGAAGAACACTTTAAAGCACCGGTGGTGGTTAAAAACTATCCGAAAGACATTAAAGCGTTCTATATGCGCCTTAACGAAGACGGTAAAACTGTTGCGGCTATGGATGTTCTGGCTCCGGGCATCGGTGAAATCATTGGTGGTTCTCAGCGTGAAGAGCGTCTGGACGTGCTGGACGAGCGTATGTTGGAAATGGGCCTGAATAAAGAAGATTACTGGTGGTATCGCGATCTGCGTCGCTACGGTACTGTTCCGCATTCCGGTTTCGGTCTTGGTTTTGAACGCCTGATTGCTTACGTAACTGGCGTGCAAAACGTGCGTGATGTGATTCCGTTCCCACGTACTCCGCGTAACGCCAGCTTCTAATTTAGCGTCTTCAAGAGCCAGCGCCCGCTGGCTCTTTTTTTATCCTTTCTGTCAAGTTATCTGTTTGTTAAGTCAAGCAATCTATTTGCAACCCCGCCATAACGATCATCCTGTTACGGAATATTACACTGCAACATTTGCGCACAAAAAATAATCCGCATTCTTATTGCGGATTAGTTTTTTCTTAGCTGATAGCACAATTTTCATACTATTTTTTGGCGTTCTGGATGTCTGAACGAGGATTTATTGCCAGGTCGATAAAGTTTCCATCAGAAACAAAATTTCCTTTTAGTTAATTTAAATATAAGGAAATCATATAAATAGATAAAAATTGCTGTAAATATCATCATGATTCAATGGAAATATGACGGCGTTCACAAAGTTCCTTAAATTTTACTTTTAGTTACATATTTTTTCTTTTTGAAACCAAATCTTTATCTTTGTAGCACTTTCACGGTAGCGAAACGTTAGTTTGAATGGAAAGATGCCTGCAGACACATAAAGACACCAAACTCTCATCAATAGTTCCGTAAATTTTTATTGACAGAACTTATTGACGGCAGTGGCAGGTGTCATAAAAAAACCATGAGGGTAATAAATAATGATGAAGCGCAATATTCTGGCAGTGATCGTCCCTGCTCTGTTAGTAGCAGGTACTGCAAACGCTGCAGAAATTTATAACAAAGATGGCAACAAAGTAGATCTGTACGGTAAAGCTGTCGGTCTGCATTATTTCTCCAAGGGTAACGGTGAAAACAGTTACGGTGGCAATGGCGACATGACCTATGCCCGTCTTGGTTTTAAAGGGGAAACTCAAATCAATTCCGATCTGACCGGTTATGGTCAGTGGGAATATAACTTCCAGGGTAACAACTCTGAAGGCGCTGACGCTCAAACTGGTAACAAAACCCGTCTGGCATTCGCGGGTCTTAAATACGCTGACGTTGGTTCTTTCGATTACGGCCGTAACTACGGTGTGGTTTATGATGCACTGGGTTACACCGATATGCTGCCAGAATTTGGTGGTGACACGGCATACAGCGATGACTTCTTCGTTGGTCGTGTTGGCGGCGTTGCTACCTATCGTAACTCCAACTTCTTTGGTCTGGTTGATGGCCTGAACTTCGCTGTTCAGTACCTGGGTAAAAACGAGCGTGACACTGCACGCCGCTCTAACGGCGACGGTGTTGGCGGTTCTATCAGCTACGAATACGAAGGCTTTGGTATCGTTGGTGCTTATGGCGCCGCTGACCGTACCAACCTGCAAGAAGCTCAACCTCTTGGCAACGGTAAAAAAGCTGAACAGTGGGCTACTGGTCTGAAGTATGACGCGAACAACATCTACCTGGCAGCGAACTACGGTGAAACCCGTAACGCTACGCCGATCACTAATAAATTTACAAACATCAGCGGCTTCGCCAACAAAACGCAAGATGTTCTGTTAGTTGCGCAATACCAGTTCGATTTCGGTCTGCGTCCGTCCATCGCTTACACCAAATCTAAAGCGAAAGACGTAGAAGGTATCGGTGATGTTGATCTGGTGAACTACTTTGAAGTGGGCGCAACCTACTACTTCAACAAAAACATGTCCACCTATGTTGACTACATCATCAACCAGATCGATTCTGACAACAAACTGGGCGTAGGTTCAGACGACACCGTTGCTGTGGGTATCGTTTACCAGTTCTAATAGCACACCTCTTTGTTAAATGCCGAAAAAACAGGACTTTGGTCCTGTTTTTTTTATGCCTTCCAGAGCAATCTCACGTCTTGCAAAAACAGCCTGCGTTTTCATCAGTAATAGTTGGAATTTTGTAAATCTCCCGTTACCCTGATAGCGGACTTCCCTTCTGTAACCATAATGGAACCTCGTCATGTTTGAGAACATTACCGCCGCTCCTGCCGACCCGATTCTGGGCCTGGCCGATCTGTTTCGTGCCGATGAACGTCCCGGCAAAATTAACCTCGGGATTGGTGTCTATAAAGATGAGACGGGCAAAACCCCGGTACTGACCAGCGTGAAAAAGGCTGAACAGTATCTGCTCGAAAATGAAACCACCAAAAATTACCTCGGCATTGACGGCATCCCTGAATTTGGTCGCTGCACTCAGGAACTGCTGTTTGGTAAAGGTAGCGCCCTGATCAATGACAAACGTGCTCGCACGGCACAGACTCCGGGTGGCACTGGCGCACTACGCGTGGCTGCCGATTTCCTGGCAAAAAATACCAGCGTTAAGCGTGTGTGGGTGAGCAACCCAAGCTGGCCGAACCATAAGAGCGTCTTTAACTCTGCAGGTCTGGAAGTTCGTGAATACGCTTATTATGATGCGGAAAATCACACCCTTGACTTCGATGCACTGATTAACAGCCTGAACGAAGCTCAGGCTGGCGACGTAGTGCTGTTCCATGGCTGCTGCCATAACCCAACCGGTATCGACCCTACGCTGGAACAATGGCAGACACTGGCACAACTTTCCGTTGAGAAAGGCTGGTTACCGCTGTTTGACTTCGCGTACCAGGGGTTTGCCCGTGGTCTGGAAGAAGATGCTGAAGGACTGCGCGCTTTCGCGGCTATGCATAAAGAGCTGATTGTTGCCAGTTCCTACTCTAAAAACTTTGGCCTGTACAACGAGCGTGTTGGCGCTTGTACTCTGGTTGCTGCTGACAGTGAGACCGTTGATCGCGCATTCAGCCAAATGAAAGCGGCGATTCGCGCTAACTACTCTAACCCACCAGCACACGGCGCTTCTGTTGTTGCCACCATCCTGAGCAACGATGCGTTACGTGCGATTTGGGAACAAGAGCTGACTGATATGCGCCAGCGTATTCAGCGTATGCGTCAGTTGTTCGTCAATACGCTGCAGGAAAAAGGCGCAAACCGCGACTTCAGCTTTATCATCAAACAGAACGGCATGTTCTCCTTCAGTGGCCTGACAAAAGAACAAGTGCTGCGTCTGCGCGAAGAGTTTGGCGTGTATGCTGTTGCTTCTGGTCGCGTAAACGTGGCCGGGATGACACCAGATAATATGGCTCCGCTGTGCGAAGCGATTGTGGCAGTGCTGTAAGCGTTAAAAACAATGAAGCCCGCTGAAAAGCGGGCTTTTTTATGCGCCTTTACCAGACGGGCATTTCGTCTTGCAGGAAGGGATTATGCAGGCGCTCATAACCAAGTGTGGATAATGGTCCGTGACCCGGAATAAATGTCACATCATCCCCCAGTGGCAGCAATTTATCTTTGATTGAAGAAATCAGTTGATTATGATCGCCACGCGGGAAGTCACTGCGCCCTACTCCACCTTTGAAAATAACGTCGCCAGAAATCAGCAGCCTTGCCCGCTCATCAAAAAACACGACATGACCCGGCGTATGCCCAGGGCAATGTAACACCTGTAAAGTCACATTCCCTATGCTGATGGTATCGCCTTCGTTCAGCCAACGATCTGGCGTCAGCGGCTGACACTCTTCCAGACCAAACATACGACTTTGCGCAGGCAAGCCTTGCAGCCAGAACTCATCTTCTTTTTCCGGGCCAAAAACCGGCACGCCGTAATGTTGCGCCAGTTCCGCCGCTGCGCCAACGTGGTCCAGATGACCATGAGTCAGCAGGATCTGCATCAGTGTCAGGCCGCTGGCATCAACTTCCTGTTTGATTTTTTCCGCATCGCCGCCAGGATCGACCAGTGCGGCCAGACGGGTTTGTTCACACCAGATCAATGAACAGTTCTGGGAGAATGCGGTGACCGGAATAATACGATAGTTCATACTGCCCCTGTTTCGTTAAGCGATTACTACCAGTGCCGTGCTGGCCCGGTATCAATATGCACAAAGTTACTACGTGGGTAATATCCTACACCACCTGCGCGCATAGATAACGCGGCTTTGCGAATATTGCTTAACGCGATACCTTCAATGTGGAAATCCATCGCCTGGCCTTTAGTGTGATAGCTTTTCTTCGCTACTCCACGGCTGCGGGCGCGTAGTTCATTGTTGGTATCAATGGAACGATAACCGGAAATGAGTTGCACCGGTTTGCGGGTGCCTAACAACCCTTGCAGGCGATACAACTGGTCGAATAATCCTGGGTCGATGGACTTTATTTTGTTCGCGCGGTAATCGCGGAAAAAATGGTTAAGTTTTGCCAATTCTTCCTGAATATAGCCTCTGCCATCGAAAAACTCCGCTTTGATTGACTCTCCGGTATGAAGATTATTGAGTGTCAAAATGCGCGGGCGTGGGGTAGAGAGTGTTGCAAATGCCGGGGTCGGCAGGATGGCGGCACCGAGTGCAACGCCACCAAGCGCCAGCAGTTTGCGGCGATTAGCGTCGAATTTGTCCATGATAATCAAGTCTACAGGTCAATGTTATCGTTTATATGCACTTCTGGCGCACAAGAGGCACCTTAACCGCCCGTAAAGCAGACGTCAAGATGACTCAACCCCAGCAGTGACGGGGGCTGCAGAGAAGCGCCCCCGATCATGCTAATTATTACGACAACTGATTTCCCCGAACTGCTTCATTTACCTGATTAATTGTTCCGCTTTCGATACAATTTGCGAGCTGGATCGCGCAGGCAGATCATAATTGTAAATATCTGTACGATACTGGGTACGACCATCTGCACCAACAAAGGCCGTCAGATAGTAGAGATTCACCGGAATCGACTGCCGAATATTGACGTAACGCGTATCGCCCTGCTTCAGCGCATCAGAAATACGTTTGTCATTCCAGCCTGCATCCTGCAACAGCATATTCGCCAGATCGGAAGCTTTATTCACTCGTACACAGCCTGAGCTCAATGCGCGTGTATCACGCTTGAACAGATTGTGGTTCGGCGTGTCATGCAAATAAATGGCCTCTGAACTCGGCATATTGAATTTATAGCGCCCCAGCGAGTTCCGTGGGCCTGGAGCCTGCTGGAAGCGAAACGGTAAATTCGAGGCCGTGATTGTAGACCAGTCAACCTGCCATGGGTCAATCGCTTCTCTGCTGTTCCAGCCGCGCATCACCGTATAGCCATGGCTTTCGAGATATCCCGGATCGTTGCGCACTTTCGGCAGAATATCTTTGCGTGCCAGAGTTGGTGGTACGTTCCACGGCGGGTTTACCACTACGTTGTTAAGTGCACTGCTCATCATCGGCGTTTTGCGATCGGGGCGACCGACAATGACTCGCGAATCCAGCACCTGATTGCCGTTCTGATAGTAGACCAGCGAATAGGCCGGAATGTTAACCATGATCCCGGTAGAAAGCTCTGTTGGCAGCAAGCGCAATCGCTGGATGTTGAGTGCCAACACGCCAGCACGCTGGGCGGGCGTTACGTTTAACCAGTCACGCGTTGCCGGGCCAATAGCGCCATCTGCTCCCAATCCTTGCCATGCCTGAAAACGTTTAACGGCTTCCACCAGTTCATTATCGTAGGCGGCACGAACGACAGGCGCAGGTTTACTACGAGACGTAGTTTGCTTGTCCATCGGCTTAGTTTCTGCTGTTTCAACAGTAACAGCGGATGGGCTGACTACCGCGTCAGTTGGCGTGTCATCGCCAGGTAGCGTAATTTTCGGCCCCCCATCCAACATGCCTGTGCGTTGCAATATTTCGCGCAACGCCGGTACGTCGTTACTCCACTGTCCTGGGCGCAACGTTGCTTTGCCGGTCAGTTGGGGCCACGGTTTGGTGTCACTGAGTAAGGCCAGTAAAGATTCATGCATCGCCGCATATTGCGGATGCTGCGGTGCCAGTCCTGCAACAAACGTCGGCAATTGACCTTTATCCAGCGCCAGCTGCCATTGGTTAATCACCGAGAGCGGCGGCGTGGAAAGCGCATAAGGTTTACTGCTGTATAGCCAGCGAGTGCCTTTGACTGGAATATTTGCGATGAAATGGAGATAGCCCATCATCGCATCAGAGAGCACCACATCGCGTGCCATCCCGTTAATACCAGGATCGGTCAGCAACTCTACCCATTTATTAAACTGCGGCTGGAAACCGGCAATCGCCACCTCTGCCAGCTGTTGCTGGAAGGCTTTAACAGCATCACGGTTTTCCCACATGGGTTGCATATCGCGTGCGGCATACAACAATTGAAGCTGGTTAAGATAAACCGGCTTATAACCTGCGGGTAATTGAGATTCGATTTGCGTGCGGGCTTTTTCAGCCGCACCTTCAGGCAATGGCTGGATCCCCGCCATTATTGCCGTGGCTTGCGCCTGCGGCAGTGCCTCGCCCTGTTCACTGACAGCCACCGGGCTGTCGCCAGGGATTACTTCAGGCTCATCGGCCTGCGCATTGAACAGTGGAGCGAATGTTACGGCCAGGCACAAACTGATTGCCGACAGCCGACGACCACACATCATATTAAGCAACATCCCTTGCCCCCTGTTTTTATCATACTTTGAATAGCCAGGCTGTTATTTTACGACTTGCCTGTACAACGCCAATACTCACGAAAGTATGACGAGCAAGCCTGTTACTCATCAGGCTTATCTTCAGTATATAAACGCCGATACGTTTTTACATAACCTAATGTAAAGAAGTTTAAAGAAAAGCGCGCCAGAATGTGGCACTTTTTTAGTGCAGAAACGGAGTTTTCAGAAACAGGAAAGGCGGCATCGCTGCCGCCTCAATCTTAACTCGCCTGGGAAGGCGCTTCGTCAGTTCCTGGAAGCGTTTCAGGGAGTTGCGGTGCAAAACCACGCAGACCGACTACGTGAACGTGTTCGGTATTCTGGAAGACTTTACGCACCAGTTTATAGGTGGTGCCTTTTTCCGGGCTGATATTTTCCGGCGCTGCGATGATGAGCTGCATTTGCAAACGCTCACACAATTCAAACAGCGTGGCGATGGAACGGGCGTCCAGTCGCGCTGCTTCATCGAGGAACAGCAGGCGGCAAGGAGAGATATCTTTACCGCGCAGGCGGCGAGATTCATCTTCCCAGCTTTGTACCACCATCACCAGAATCGACATACCGGTACCAATCGCCTCACCGGTCGACAGTGCGCCAGACTCCGCGCGCAACCAACCATCGGAACCACGGTTAACCTCAACTTCCATTTCCAGATAGTTGCGGTAATCCAGCAGTTCTTCACCGATAGTCTGCGGCGTGCGCTGCCCCATATCAATCTGCGGGTTAAGACGTTGATACAGTTTCGCCAGCGCTTCCGAGAAGGTCAGACGGTTGCTGTTAAACAGATCCTGATGTTGTTCGTGCTGTTCAGAGAGCACATCCAGCAGCATGGCGTGCGTTTCACGCACGTTCACGTTGAGGCGCACGCTGTTCACCTGACCGAACGATACGTTCTGCAAGCCCTGGTTGAGCATACGGATACGGTTCTGCTCGCGCTGAATGGTTTTACGGATGATGTTCGCCACGCTGCGGGAACTGATCGCCAGTTTCTGTTCGCGGGACGTTAACTCTTCAGTCAGACGGCTAAGTTCGATCTCCATCTGCTCGATAGCTTCAACCGGATCATCGGTACGAATAATATCCTGACGAATACGCTCGCGCAGATGCTGATAAACCGCCACGAAGAACTGAATTTTACGTTCCGGACGTTTTGGATCTTCCGACATACGCAGCACGTCGCGCAGATGTTCGTTATCCGCTACCGCGAGACGCAACGCACCCAACGCCTTATCCGACATGGAACGCAAATCATCAGCGGAGAGATAAGCCAGCTCACGACGGTGTAAGCGGCGCTCAACACCGTTATCTTTCACCATGCGCATCACTGCACACCAGCCCGCTTTCGCGGTCACTACCTGCTCGCGCATCTCAAAGTAATCACGCTCCAGCTTGCGCAGTTTGCGGGTCAGGTTGTCCATCTCCGCTTCGCAGAAGGTAAGCGCTTTTTCCAGTTGGTTGCGGCGTGAACGGTTATTGCTCAGTTGCGCGTGCAACTCGTCACGGCGAATACGCGCCCGCTCTTCTGCCCCGCTATCAGCACGCACGCCGATATCCTGCAATTCACGTTGCAGATCGTTGAGTAGCTCTTTTTTGGTGTCGTAAGAACTTTTCAGCGAAGCCAGCACCTGGTTGTACTGACTCAACTGCGCTGCGTGTCCGCGCAACGCTTCACGAGCGCGGGTACGCTCCGCTTCCGCCTGTTCCAGACGTTCACGCAGTTTTTCGTTGAGATCGCTGTTACCGCTAAGCATTTCTGCCGAGTCAGAGTAGCTAAAGTGCGCACGACGCTGCACCACTTCCGTCAGGGCAAACGCCTGCTGACGGGCATCGCGCTGCATCTGCTGAGAGTACGCGTAATCTTCTTTTAACTGTTCGAACTGTTCCGGGTCGCTCTGCAATACCGAAACGATCGGTTCCAGTTTCGCCAGTTGATTGCCAAACTGCTGAACAAAACGCGCGGCTTCCTGGGCTTCATCCAGACGTTCGCGGATTTCATCGACGCGATCCGCCAGGCTGTCATCAGCCAACAGGTTGAGACGCGGCAGAATGCGGTTCAGCGCCGTAACGCCCTCTTTCGCCTGCTCAAACTGAATACGCTGCTGCTGGTTATCATTTTCATGATTACTCAACGCCCGCTCCAGTTCGACGCGACGGCTGTTCAGTTGACGGATTTCTGCTTCCGGATCAGACTCAAACGCTACCGCCAGATGGCTACCAATAAAGCGGCTGAACGCCTGATGCAGACGCTGGGTTTTCTGTACATCAAAGGAGAGCGTGGCGAAGCGTTCGGAAAGCACTTCACGTTCCGCATGGAGGCTTTCAATACGGCTTTCACGCGCAGCACGACCAAACAGCGGCACTTCCGGGAAACGTGAATAACGCCACTGACGATCGGCGATTTTCACCACTACCGCTTTTTCCAGCTCATCAACGCTGAACACGCTATCATCGAATGACTGCGGATCCCCTTCGATCAGATAGAGATCTTCCGGGCAATCGGTCAAGCCTTCCAGATGCTCGGTTACCTGTGACAGGTCCGGCACCACGATAGCGTGGCGTGACGGGCCGTACAACGCCGAGAAGTACGGCGCATCTTCCAGGCTAACGTCGTCATAAATTTCTGACAGCAGCACGCCGCCAAAACGCTCCGCCAGCGCATTCAGACGCTGATCTTCAGAGCCGCCAGGCTGGCTTAAACGTTCGATCTCTTCATCGACGGCGTTTTTGCGTGCGCCAACTTCGTCACGTTCAACAATCGCTTCGCGCTCACGCTCAAGCAACTGTTGCAGATATTCGGTGACATCCTGGCTGGAGGTGAACTCTTCGCCGCACTGTTCGCTCAACTGGTTGAGACTGTTTTGCGCTGCCAGCCAAACCGGCGCACGCTGCATCAAACTCTGAATGCGAGACTGCAGCTGTTCCTGCTCCTGGCGCAGTGCCATCCGCTCTTCTCGGGCGTTAGAGACGCTATCGGAAAGAGAGGCAATGCGTGCTTCCAGCTCCTGATGCAGAGCTTCCAGTTCATCAATATCAAAATTCTTGCCCTGACGTTTGCAGAAATCTGCCAGCAGACGCTCAGCTTCTTGCTGTTCACGCAGACGCTGTTCCAGTTCGCTTAAGCGCATCCGCAACGGCTGAACCTGCTCTGCCAGGTGACGCTGATCGACCCCTTCGCGCAATAGTTCGCGAGCGACATCCCACGCCTCGTTACGCGCCAGCGGGCCGTTGATTGCCACCACCAGCTGATAAGCCTGCTCAAACTGGCTGTGCGCGGTTTGCGCCATGCTCATTTTCTGCTCAAGAGAGAGCATTTTTTCGGTCGCTTCCAGCTCTTTCGCCTGGAAGGTTTCCAGCCATTCGGCAGCGCTGTCGGCGGTTAAGTCCGGCAGATGGCACAGTTCTTTGGCACGATTAAGCGCAGCAATCGCCTGGTTATACTGGATCGCGCGCGTTTGCTGGACGTCCAGCGCCTGCTGGTAGTCAGCAAGCTGGCTTTTCAGCTCGTCCACTTCCAGTTCGGCAGCTTCCGCACGAGCCTCGTTCTCTTCCTGGCGTTCGATGGCTTCTGCCACCACTTCGTTTTGCTCTTCCAGACGGATCTGCAGCTCATCGAGATCCGCTTCGTAGCGTTCGATCTTCTCCTGCTGACGTAGTGCGGTTTGCACCAGGTTCAGGTGATCGCTGGCCGCCTGATAATCCGCTTCCAGATCGCCTTCGGCACCGTTGTGCTCAGCCAGCTCTCGCGCCATGTCGACGTGTTTGTACTGCTCAGCCGCCAGTTGCTGACGCGAAGTATGTAGCTCGCGACGAAACTCCAGGGCCTTATCGAGATGAACACGGCGCTCGTTGGCGTGACGCATGTAGTCCGCCGCCACGTAGTTAGTCGCTTCGCTGATCAGATGCTTGAACAAGTCACGGTCAGACTGGGTAACACGAATCGCTTCCAGCGTCATACGGTTTTCACGCAGCGCCGCTTCCATGTCCTGAAACGCTTTACGCACGCCGCTATTTTCTGGCAACAGGTAGTCGCGCAGAGAACGGGTGATGGCGCTGGAAATCCCGCCGTACAGCGAAGCTTCAATCAGACGATAGAATTTACTACGATCAGACGCTGAGCGCAGACGACGTGCGATGATGCCCAGATCGAACATCAGCGAGTGGTAATCGGTAATAGAGTTGAACTGCTTAAACTGCACGCCTTCCATCGCTTCGAGCTTGTCTTTCAGCTCGTTAAGCGGCAGTACACGCGCCTGACGTTCATTCAGAGTTTCGGTCACCAGTTGTGTCGGCTGCACCGACATCGGCAAGCCCTGAATGGCAAATGGTTTGATATCAACTTTACGATCGCGCCCGGCAACCTGTTGCAGACGCACGCCGACCACCACGCGCTGATGGCGCGAGTTAATGGTGTCGAGCATCGAATAGCAGACACCCGCTTTCAGCTTACCGTGCAGACCTTTATCGCGCGAACCGCTGGTGGCCCCGGCTTCCGTGGTGTTACGGAAATGCAGCAGGGTCAGGTCGGGGATCAGCGCCGTAACGAACGCCGCCATGGTAGTAGATTTACCCGCACCGTTACCACCGGAGAGCGTCGTAACCAGCTCATCGAGGTCAAAAGTTCGTGCAAAAAAGCCGTTCCAGTTAATCAGCGTCAGTGAGCGAAATTTACCGCGTTCAATCATTATTCTTCCTCTCCGCTATCTGGCTGATTCTCTTCGGTTTCATCGTTGAGTTGCAGATGATTTTCAATCGGCATTGCTTCGCCATCACGAATCAGGCGACGCTGTGCTTCACGGGGATCGTCGCCAGCACGCACATCGGCTCCGAAGCGGAACACCGATTCGGTAATGCGGAACTTACTGCTGTCATGGCCCATAAACCACACCATGCCTAAGCGACGCAGACGGTTGAGCGAAGAGCGTACTTTTTCCTGCAACTTCTGCCGGTCAACGTCTGAACCAGTAGAACGATTGTTCACCAGTTTCAGCAATTTTGCTTCATCGGCCAGGGTGAGCAGTTCGTCGTACAATTCCTGCTGGGTGAAAATCCCCTCATTCGCCAGCCGTTCCGGACTGAGATAGAGATAACAGAGGATTTTCCCGACCATCATATCCAGTTCTGACAAGACGGAACGTGGGATCAGCGTGGTGGAACGTGGGCGTAAATAGAAGAACCCCTCCGGTGCGCGAATAAGCTCAACGTTATAACGCGCGTAAAACTCTTCCAGATATTCCTGAAAATCCATCAGGAATGCATGATTATCCAGTTCGTCAAGGCCAATATGACGGCCTGAACGTAAGGCGCTATCCAGCGCCGGAAATAACGGATTCGCCAGTGCCTGCGCCAGCTTAACCGGCATCACTTGTTCAATATTTGTCGATGACATGCGCCTGTACCTTGGCTCCGTAATCATTAATCGGCTGCCATTTCGCTGGCAGTCCGGTGAAATCTGCTTGCGCTACGCCGAGGCGTACCGCCTGATCAATAACAATACGCGCAACGTCAAAGTGACGCGCACGCGGATACTGCGCCAGATATTCGCGTACCACCAGACCAAGATCCAGCGGCACTTGTCTGGTTTTGTACACGGCAAGTTGTTCTTCGATGATCGCCGCCAGCTGTTCGCGGATCTCATTAAACTCTTCGTACTCCAGATCCTCAGGAAGTTCCCCAGTCACTTCTTCATCGCGCAATGCCATCTCTTCGTCACGCATATCCAGCAGACGATCGGCATTGGCATAAGTTAGCGCCCACGGCTCATCAAAATAGGTTTGAACCGACTGACGTAACCGCTGAGCAAAGACGCGATTTTTATCCATATCGATAGCGGTACGAATAAATTTGTGTACGTGGCGGTCGTAGCCAATCCATAAGTCGATGGATTGCTGGCCCCAGCTGATAATACGGTCGAGCTTGCTTTGCAGATCGAACACCAGACGATCGACGAAATGCAGATCATCATGAGTCATCGTCGCATCCTGAATGCGTAACAGATTAGCCTGCAATTTATCACCTGCCGCTTCCAGCGTATCCTGCAATTCACGCAGCGTTCCGGAAGTTTCTGAAAGCAACAATTCGCAGCTGGAAATCGCCGCCCGCCAGTCTTTGTTCAACAACTGGGCGATATCATCCTTCACCTGCTGCTGCTGTTCATCCATCAGACGTTGCGTCAGGTCGATACTGTCGAAAATTTCTGCTACCGAATATTTCAGTGGCGCATAAACATTACGGTGCCAGTGAAATTCATCACCGCCCTCTTCGGCGGCATCTGCTGCGCGTTTGAGCTCACCCGCCACAATCGACAACTGCATTGAAAGGCGCAGCGTAGAAAACTCGCGCTGACGAATGTAATAGTCAGTGATGCCGATGCCGAGCGGCGTCAGACGGTAAATTGCGTTCCCTTCCGCCTGCTCGCTGGTAAAGCGGTTCAGCAGACGTTGACGCACCATGTCGTTGATCGCGTTGTTGGCGCGCACGCCGATGGTTTCGCTGGTTTGCTCAAACGCATCACTCACATGGCGGAATGCATCCACCAGCTCGCCTTCACTCATCTCACCATCCAGACGCTCGCCGTTCAGCGTGGCAACCGCCAGCAGAAAAGAGAGTCGGTCTACCGGCAGCGAGATGGAGAAGTCATTTTTTCTGGCCCAGGCAACCAGTTCGGGGACTGTCTGGGAAAATTCACTCATACTTTATCCTTGCTCTGCGGTTTGCGCGCGGTGACATGAATATAACGCCCCAGGGTAATATACGGTTCCTGACGGCAATAACGCGTTTCTAATTCAAGTAATGCTTCATAGCAGTCGCGCTGCTGGTGCTTCTCGCGCAGATAATCATGAAACACGCGAACGCCTGTCTTACCCAGAATTTGCCAACCAGCTTCTTCCAGCCACAGATAAACCTGCGCCGGGTCGCGTGGATAATCTGGCGAAAGCGTCCGTTTTTTCTTTTTCGGCATTCCCGCCTGCACGTAATCAAAATTCCCGGCGACCATGTTATGCATCAACAAACCGTGCGCATTGTAGAACATTAACGACAACACACCGCCTGGACATAACACTGACCACAGGGTCTGCAATACGCTGCGGGGATCGGCCACCCACTCGAGCACCGCATGGAACAATATCAGATCAACGGGCGTTTCCAAATGCGAAGCAACATCCTGAGCGGCGCAATGTATAAATTGCATGTTGTCGCTCACACCTTTTGCTTCTGCCGCCTGTTTTGCGCGGTCGATCATCTGCGCTGAAAGATCGCATAAAATGACCTGATGCCCACGCTCGGCCATTTTGATTGCGGTCTGCCCTTCTCCACCGCCAGCATCCAGCACACGCAGTTTTTGCGAGCCCATTTCCGCCAGCACGCGATCGAGATCCTGCCACAGAATAGCCTGTCGAAGCTGCCCTTTGGTGGTGCCGTAAATGTTACGGGAAAACTTTTCCGCAATATCATCAAAATTGCGATCCTGCATTGCTTTCTCCACCGGTTGGCTAAGACGTTTTCTGATAAAGACGCTATTTTGTCACAGCCACGGCGAGAATGAACCCGTCTGGTGTAATATCGCTGGCGATCCCTTGCTATATGGTCAAAAAAGGAACCAGAAAGGATGCTTTTTACACTGAAAAAAGTGATTGGCAATATGTTGCTGCCACTTCCGCTGATGTTGCTGATTATTGGCGCTGGCCTGGCGCTGCTGTGGTTTAGCCGTTTTCAAAAAACCGGGAAGATTTTTATTAGCATTGGGTGGCTGGCGCTCTTGTTATTGAGTTTGCAACCGATAGCCGACCGCCTGCTGCGTCCCATCGAAAGCACCTATCCGACATGGAATAATTCGCAAAAAGTGGACTATATCGTGGTGCTCGGAGGTGGTTATACCTGGAACCCGCAGTGGGCACCGAGCTCTAATTTAATCAATAACAGTCTGCCACGCCTGAATGAAGGTATCCGCTTATGGCGCGAAAATCCGGGATCAAAACTGATCTTCACGGGAGGCGTAGCAAAAACCAATACGGTGAGTACAGCCGAAGTAGGTGCCCGAGTTGCGCAATCGCTGGGCGTGCCGCGCGAGCAAATTATCACTCTGGATTTGCCAAAAGATACCGAAGAAGAAGCTGCGGCAGTGAAACAGGCAATTGGTGACGCACCTTTCCTGCTGGTGACCTCCGCATCACATCTGCCGCGGGCGATGATCTTTTTTCAGCAGGAAGGGTTAAATCCGCTACCAGCCCCGGCGAATCAGTTGGCCATCGACTCGCCGCTTAATCCGTGGGAACGGGCAATCCCTTCTCCGGTTTGGTTGATGCATAGCGACCGCGTTGGCTATGAAACGCTTGGCCGGATCTGGCAGTGGCTGAAAGGTTCGTCAGGCGAGCCACGGCAAGAGTGATTTTGATGCCAGATCGAAGTTACGCCGACTAAATCGTCCGGTGTTGACCAGTTGCGCAACTTCATCCCATAACACATACAACCAACGCCGCCAGATGAACGACTCCGCCACTGGCGCGCGTTGCAGATAACTCCAGAGCAAATCTTCCGCCAGAGAATTATCCATTAGTCGGAACAGTTCGTATTCTCGCGGTGCCCAAAGCATTAGTCCCGGTCCGACCATCGCCAGTAACTGATCGCTGCGCGAATCTTTCAGCATGCTGCGTAAACAGAAGTTACCGTGAATCAGCACACAATTGTCGTTAAAGCCTTCGAATAATGCCGGGAGACATTCGCGAGTGCGAAACAGGATCCGCTTATCCTGCATCGTTAGACCGGTGTTATTGAACTGATTGAGCGTAGTCCATAGCACTTCAACATGTTGCCGGTACCATGAGGGCCAGAAATTTTCCTGAGTATTGTCGACCGCGCCGACGCAACCACGACTGTCCTGACGGTGCCAGGCCAGTAAGGCTTCAACGATTTGGTCTTTGAGTTGTTCCCAGCGTTCTGGTGTTCGGGCTGGAGCCTCCACCGAAACACCACGCATCCGCTCCAGTAGCAGGACATCGGGGCCGGGGTGTTCTTCATGCGTCATCACACCATAAATAGTCGGCATACGGACAGTCCCACTTCTTGCCAGCATGGTGGTTTTCCATGCCAGCTGTCGGGCTTTTCCGGGCGTACTAAAGCTTCTTGCCATTAACGGCATTGTGTTTCCCTGGCTGTCATACAAAGCCCACAACGCCGTATCCGCTTTTTCATTGACGCACTCAATACGACTGAGTTTTTCGCCCAGTAAATGGCTTAATTCGGCACGCAGCTGTTCCATTCAGATTACCCTCATAAAAGCTACTGCTTTCATAATGAGCGCCAATATAAAAGATGTCACCTGAATGAGATCAATTGTTGAAAAGAAAAATTGAGGAAAATCGTAACGGTACGACACTCCTCCCAAAATTGGCTGGAGTGTCGTGAAGTGAAATTAGCGCATTTCAGCGCGAACGCGCTCGAGATCTTCAGGGGTATCCACTCCTGTACCAGGAACTTCCTGAGCAACAGCAACGTGGATTTTTTCGCCATACCACAAAACACGAAGCTGCTCTAACATTTCGATGTGTTCTAACGGACTTGGCTGCCAGTTGACGTAACGACGAATAAAGCCTGCACGGTAGCCATAAATACCAAGATGACGCAGGAAGTTATCGCCAACGGTTTCAAGGTCTTTTGCAAAACGATCACGATCCCACGGAATGGTGGCGCGAGAGAAGTACAGTGCGTACCCTTCGGCGTCGAGAACCACTTTCACCGCATTCGGGTTAAACGCTTCTTCCGCATTGTGGATTG
The DNA here is from genome assembly GCF_030295215.1 of Escherichia sp. KS167_9B. Lineage (NCBI taxonomy): Bacteria > Pseudomonadati > Pseudomonadota > Gammaproteobacteria > Enterobacterales > Enterobacteriaceae > Escherichia > Escherichia sp. KS167_9B. The sequence continues at coordinate 1,131,673 of NZ_AP025754.1, read as the reverse complement.
GCACCGCCAGAGTCGCCATACCCACCTGACGCTGAGCGAGGTTATCAGCAACCTGACGAATGATTGTCGCAGGGATCATCGGTTCATCACCCTGCACATTAACGATCACCGTGTCGTCGCTGAATGCGCATTTTTCGACAACTTCCGCCAAACGTTCTGTACCTGACTGATGATCGGCGCGCGTCATACATACTTCGCCGCCAGCGGCTTCAACAGCGCGGGCAACATCCTCATGATCGGTTGCCACGATGATGCGCTCGGCACCTGATTCGCGCGCGCGTTCAAGAACATGAACAATCATGGGTTTGCCGTTAATATCAACCAATGGTTTACCGGGCAGACGCGTGGACGCGTAGCGCGCGGGAATAATGACCACAAAACTCATGATTTACTCTCATCAGCAGTCAGCACGCGGGCTTCCGTTTCCAGCAACACTGGAATGCCATCGCGCAGCGGGAAAGCCAGGTTGTCCAGTTTGCAAATAAGCTCTTGTTTTTCCTGGTTATACCAAAGTTTTCCGTTGCAAACCGGGCAGGCAATGATTTCAAGCAGACGATGATCCATAGTTCCTCCAGATGGATCGGGTTATGAATGCATAAATCTTATCATAATCATTTATGCGACGGGGTCTATTTCCCAGCCGGCGCGGCAATCAGTAAAGAGGCCTTGCGGGCAGCGTCCTAATGTCACCCGCGTTGCCTGCTGCCAGTTAGCGAAATCAGTAATCGCCTGACGTAACCCTTTTTGCAGCGTTGTCGTTGGTTTAATGCCTTCCTGTAACCACAGAGAGATAACTTCAAGGATGCCTGTCTGGCGATGCATTTTGGCATCCATTCGCCCAACTAATTGCCCACGATGTAATAACGGCAGAACAAAATAGCCATACTGGCGTTTCGGCGCTGGGGTATAGCACTCCAGCCGGTAGCTAAAATCAAAAAGCTGCTCCGCGCGTTTGCGATCCCAGACAACAGGATCAAAAGGCGAAAGTACCGCGCTGTGCGTTGCAGTGAGCTTTCCGGCGAGCGCGCGTTCGAGTAGCGGCAGCAAATCAGCATGCAGCCAAAGATTGCCCAATTTTTCAACATGCACAGCAATGATTTGCTGCTGTTCAGCCCTCGCTTCGCGCCAAGCCGCCAGTGCCGGACGTTTCAGCCGATAGTAATCTGCCAGCCACTGTTCGCGGAATATGCCCAGGCTACGCGCACTGTTATCCAGCATGATGATTTCTGCTTCTGTTTGCGAAACGAGATCGCGCTCATCATCCCAGTCAGGCATGACACGGTGGGTTAAATCATAAACGCGCTGGAAGTTGCGCCGTTCAATCACCATCACCTTTCCGGCAGTAAATAAACCTTCCAGATGCCGTTTATGCGGCTTCCATTCCCACCAGCCGCTTGCACCTTTACGAGAATGCTCGAAATCGGCTGAACGTACCGGCCCCTTATCATGAATATGTTGAATTAACTGTGCAATTTCTGCCGCATGTTCCTGCATCCAGGCGTCTTTGTATTTCCAGCCCATTTTTTCAGGTGCCAGCATGCGGTGGCGAATAAGACGAAAATCGCTACGTGGCATAAAGCAGGCTTCATGCGCCCAGTATTCCATTAATTCGCCACGCGCCAGAGACTCATCCAACCACTGCGCAGGATAATTTCCCAGACGACTGAAAAGCACTAGATATGGGCTACGGGCAACAATATTGATGGTATCAATTTGCAGCAAGGACATGCGGGAAATCGTTGCCAGAATATCTTCCAACGACGCTCGACGGCGGGGTTTGTTTAACAGGCCTTGCGCAGCAAGGTGAAGATTACGCGCATCAGCAAGGGAGAGGTGCGGCAGCGACATTCATGACTCCATCAATCGAACGCTGCCGCGGCGTAACTAGTTGCCAGAAGCCAGCGAGGTTAGTTGCGCAAGCAGTTTCGCTGGTTCATCGCCTGAAAGCTGTGCGTCAACAGGCAAATACCACCAATTTTCATCTGCAAAGGCCCGGCATTTCACCGCATCTTTTTCAGTCATTACTAGCGTTTGCCCGTCGCTTACCAACGCGCTGACATCCTTATAATTCAAAGACTGATGATCGGCCAGTGGTACACATTTTTCCGGTTGTACGCCCCACATCTTCAGCGTGGCAAAAAAGCGCGGCGGATGCCCAATCCCCGCCATCGCCACCACATGTTCAAGTTGAGCAACGTCACAACGCGTACCGGTACGTAAATTCACCGCCTGCCCCGGCAGCAGATGCATGGGGATTTCACCGCTGCGGGGGACACCGCCGTTGACGATTACCGCATCAACCGACTTTAAGCGCCCCGCTCGCTCACGCATTGGCCCCGCCGGCAACCACCAGCCATTGCCAAAGCGACGCACGCCATCAATAACGACGATTTCCACATCACGCGCCAGATGATAATGCTGTAAACCGTCGTCGGTTACGATGATCTGCACATCAGGGTGTTGCGCCAGAATGGCTTTTACCGCATCAGAACGCACGGGAGAAACCGCAACAGGCGCGCCAGTGCGTTGATAAATCAACACAGGTTCATCACCCGCCTGTGCTGTGGTGGTATCTACCGACAATAGCAGCGGATAAGATTCAGCCTTACCGCCATATCCCCGGGACACGACTCCCACGCGAATACCGCGCTGTTGCAACTGTTCCACCAGCCAGACAACGACCGGAGTTTTTCCGTTGCCGCCAGCGGTGAGATTACCAACCACGACAACCGGTACGGGGGCACGCCAGGCGCGCTTCAGTTTTAGTTTATAGCAAAGACGGATCGCGCCACTCACCAGACCATACAACCAGGAGAGTGGCAGCAATAGCCGCCACAAAGGGGATTCACCAGACCAGATTTTTTCGATCATTGGCCAAACTGCATTTTGTGAAGTTGCGCGTAAACGCCACGGTGCTCAAGCAAATCGTTATGCGTACCGCGTTCCACAATGACACCATCCTCGACGACCACGATTTCGTCTGCCTTTTCAATGGTAGACAAGCGGTGGGCAATCACCAGAGAGGTACGGTTTTTCTGCAACTCATCAAGTGCCGCCTGAATCGCACGTTCAGATTCGGTATCCAGCGCCGAGGTAGCTTCGTCCAGAATCAGAATCGGGCTATCACGCAACAAGGCTCGAGCGATGGCAATACGCTGACGCTGACCGCCAGAGAGCAGCACGCCGTTTTCACCAATCACTGTATCGAGACCGTTATCCATCTTATTGATGAAGTCCATGGCGTAGGCCATACGCGCCGCTTCTTCAATTTGCTCACGGCTGTACTGTTCTGTCCGTGCGTAAGCAATGTTGTTGGCAACCGTATCGTTAAACAGATGGACATTCTGCGACACCAGAGCAACCTGGTTACGTAAAGACGCCAGGGTATACTCGCGCAGATCGTGACCATCCATCAGGATTTCGCCTTCATCAATATCGTAAAAACGTGTGATTAGGCTGGCGATGGTTGATTTACCTGAACCAGAGCGTCCAACCAGAGCGACCGTTTTTCCTGCCGGAATTTTCAGGTTGATGTTACGCAATGCGGGCACGTCACGTCCTGGATAAGTAAAGGTGACATTGCGGAATTCCACGTCGCCAGTCGCACGCTCGATCACGCGCTTACCTTCGTCTTTCTCCTGCTCACTGTCCAGAATGGTAAACAGCGTCTGACAAGCCGCCATACCGCGCTGGAACTGGGCGTTAACGTTGGTCAGCGATTTCAGCGGACGCATCAGTGCAATCATTGAAGAGAAAACAACGGTAATCGTACCGGCAGTCAGGTTATCCATAACACTTGGGAAGCTCGCCGCATACAGAACAAACGCCAGCGCCAAAGAGGCGATCAGCTGAATGATCGGATCAGAGATAGAAGAGGCTGAAACCATTTTCATCCCCTGAAGACGCATTCGGTTACTGACTTTATCGAAGCGTTTCGTTTCCACTTCCTGACCACCGAAAATCAATACTTCTTTGTGGCCCTTCAGCATTTGTTCTGCGCTGGTGGTCACCTGACCCATGGTGTTCTGCATGTTTTTACTGATGTTGCGAAAACGCTTCGATACGACACGAATCGCAATCGAAACAATCGGTGCCAGCACAATTAAAATGATCGACAGTTGCCAGCTGTAATAGAACATCATGATGAACAGGCCGATGATCGACGCACCTTCACGCACAACAGTAATCAATGCGCCGGAAGAAGAAGAAGCAACCTGTTCGGAATCGTAGGTGATACGCGACAACAGCGTACCCGTTGACTGTTTGTCAAAAAATGAAACGGGCATTCCCATCATGTGACCAAACAGGCGGCGACGCATAGTCATTACCACCTTTCCTGATACCCAGGAGATACAGTAGCTGGAAACATAGCTGGTGATACCACGTAAAATCATCAGCCCGATCACCACCAGCGGCATCCACACCAGCACGGAGCGATCTGTTTTACCAAAGCCATCATCAAGAAGTGGCTTAAGGAGCGATAACATGAAGGTATCGCTGGCTGCGTTGAGGATTAACGCTACGCCCGCCACGATCAGACCCGCTTTAAAAGGCGCAATGGTTGGCCACAGTCGGCGGAACGTCTGCCACGTAGAGAGATCTTTGTCGTTATGCATTCAAAAAACCAGCATTTGTTGAAATAGCCGCATATTCTACCCGTTATCCACTGGCACGCCAAACCACTGATGATACCAACGAGGTAAAATTTGCTCTCTGAGGCTGCTAATCCGCCAGCCTTGCGCTGAAAAATTGACCGTTATTTGACCCTGATGTGGAGTATCGAGCCACTTATAACCCTGTTGTTGATAGCGATGTTTAACTTTGCTTGAGGGCAGTCGCCATGCGTTATAGCGCGATGCCGATGCGAGTGCCACTTTTCCATTCACTCGCTGAATTAATGGCAACGATGATGAGGTATTACTGCCATGGTGAGGTACCTGAAGTAATGTTGCTTGTACTTGCTGCCAGTAACGGCTTAGCATCTTTTGTTCAGCGGGGGCTTCAATATCACCGGTTAGGAGAATGCTATTCGTCCCGTCATCAACCTTAACCACACAGGAATGGTTATTTCCTTTATCGTTGCTACCTTGTAAAGGCCAGTGCACGCTGAAACGCAATCCTTGCCATTGCCACGCTTCGCCACGCACACAGGGCTGATGATGTTCCCAGCTTAAAGGGCTTCTGACCCATAACGTCGGCCAGGCTCGTAATATCGAGTCCAGCCCTCCCCGATGATCCAGATGTTCATGACTCAAAATGACGCCTTCTGGTTCAAGATTATGCCAGCGTAGCCAGGGGATAATCAGTTGTTGCCCACTATCCCCCTCCGGCCAGGCCAGTCCGGTGTCATAGAGAATCGCTTTACCGTTTCTGGCTATCACCATTGCCAGCCCTTGCCCGACATCAAGCATGTACACCTGCCACGCGTCAGGTCGAGTTTTTTGCCACAGCGGCCAGCACATCAGCAAGCCTCCAGCCACACACATTGCCGGCAACGCTCGCCAGGCGTTTAATCGCCATACCACCAGTAAGAACCATGGGGAAAATGATAGCCATTGCCAACGTTCAGCAATGTTGATCCACCCTTCCGGCAAACTCTTTAACCCCCAGAAAAGTAAAGCCAAAGACCGGTCGGCAAGAAACCATACTCCTTGCTCCACGATTAACGGCCCGCTTAAATGCATAACCATCGCTGCGAGGATCAACGGAACCGTGATAAATGTCACCAGGGGAATTGCAAATAGGTTTGCAATAAACGAGGTCAGACTAATGCCATGAAATATGACGATTTGCACAGGCATTAGCAGGAGCGTGATTCCCAGTTGTAGATGGATGAGGGCAACAACCGCGCGCAATACTGGCGGCAGTTGCCACTCCGGACAGGGAAACCACTGATACCAAAAAATCAGCGCCGCTACCGCAGCGGCAGAGAGCCATAAACTTTGCGAAAGAATGGCAACAGGATCCATCAGCAAAATTGCCGCCAGACAACATATCCATACATCCCAGCCACTCCATTGTCGTCCACTTAACTTAAGCATTCCCCAAATGGCAAGCGCCACCACGGTACGCAATGCAGGAGGTTGCATTCCCGTTAGCCAGGCATAAAAAGCAGCACAGCAGATTCCGCCAATTAATGGCATTTGCCAGTGGATCCAGCACCCAGGCAGAAAAACTTGCCCACCGCGAATGAGTCCTGCAGCCAGCAACGCCGCAAAAGCGATGTGCAATCCTGATATCGCCATTAAATGCGCCGTTCCAGTATCACGCATGATATTTTTGATTTCTTTGGGGACGGATAACCGTTCCCCCATACCTAATCCAAGAATAACCGCGTTCCACATATAGGGTTGCAGCGTTGTTTGTAGTGACGCCAGATACTGTGCACGCAGGCTACAATTCGGTTCAATGACACTTGCCTGCAGAAAACGGCCGGTGAGCGGTTGATGCTGGGCAATGGCATAACGCTGGCTATCAAAGCCGCCATCATTAAGTTGACCATGAACTGCACGAACTTTGAGTTTCATTGACCATACTTGTCCGGCACAAACCGCTTGCGGAAGATATTCGCCATACAGTACGAGGCCTGGCGCAGGGAATATACGTCGACCTTGTAGATGAGTAATTTGACCGTAATGAGTGGTCATGCCGTCAGTAGCAATGATCTCAACAATTGCATCCTGCGTCGAGCCAGTTAAGGTTTCTCCTGCCCACAAAATTTGCTTTGCTGCTAATATGCCCCAAACGAAAAACAGCAACGTCAGCGCGATATAACGGACGGTTTTAACAGGGATAAATGCCAGTACACAGGCGAAGATAGTCAGAAGCGCAAGGGTTACTGTCCCTGGCAATTGGGGCAAAATCAGCAACGGAAAAATTCCGCAAATTATGCATACTCCGACTGTCGTTATTTTCATGCACCCTCCCTGTTTATAGAAAGTGTGCAACTTTGTTGAATGGTTGTCTGGTGGGAGTTTTGCGTTCCCCGAGGCACGTTCAGAAGAATTTAACGACAGGGTGAAAACTGCTCAAAACTCTGCGAGGCAGCTTCCAGTTCCAGATTAGAGAAATGAAAAAAGCACCCGACAGGTGCTTTTCTCGCGTTCAAGTTTGAGTAAAAACTTAACCGTAAATATTGGCGCGATCGCGCAGTTCTTTACCTGGTTTAAAGTGAGGAACGTATTTTCCTTCCAGTTCTACTTTATCGCCAGTCTTCGGATTACGTCCGGTACGTGGTGCGCGGTAGTGCAAAGAGAAACTGCCGAAACCGCGGATTTCAATACGCTCGCCCTGCGCAAGAGTCGAGGCCATATGCTCCAGCATCTCTTTTACTGCATCTTCAACCGTCTTGGCGGGAATGTGCGATTGCTGGGTGGCAAGTCTTTCTATCAATTCTGACTTGGTCATGATTCCTCCGGTTCCTTAAAGGCAAATTTAGCGGCTGCTGTTGCTGCATTGATTAAGGGCGGCCGTAGCCGCCCTTAGTGCTTGATTACAGGACGAAACCTGCAATCTGTCAAGTAAACTCAACAAACTTCGGAATAAAAATCCCGAAGAGTCAGAGAATTACTCGCCTTTAGCTGCTTTGAAAGCTTCAGCCATTGCGTTGTTGGAGAAGTTTGCATCTTCCTGTTTGTTAACAGTTGCGATTGCATCTTTCTCATCAGCTTCGTCTTTCGCACGAACAGACAGGCTGATTGCGCGGTTCTTACGATCAACGCCGGTGAATTTAGCTTCAACTTCGTCGCCAACGCTCAGAACCAGGGTAGCGTCTTCAACGCGGTCACGGGATGCTTCAGAAGCACGCAGGTAACCTTCAACGCCGTCAGCCAGTTCTACGGTTGCGCCTTTAGCGTCAACTGCAGTTACTTTACCGGTTACGATAGCGCCTTTCTTGTTCAGAGCAACCCAGTTGTTGAACGGATCTTCTGCGAGCTGTTTAACGCCCAGGGAGATACGTTCACGTTCTGCGTCAACCTGCAGAACAACTGCAGCGATTTCGTCGCCTTTTTTGTATTCACGAACTGCTTCTTCGCCTGCAACGTTCCAGGAGATGTCAGACAGGTGAACCAGGCCGTCGATGCCGCCGTCCAGGCCGATGAAGATACCGAAGTCAGTGATAGACTTGATTTTACCTTCAACACGGTCACCCTTGTTGTGGGTTTCCGCGAACTGCTGCCACGGGTTAGCTTTACACTGTTTCAGACCCAGGGAGATACGACGACGTTCTTCGTCGATATCCAGAACCATAACTTCCACTACATCGCCAACGTTAACAACTTTGGACGGGTGGATGTTTTTGTTGGTCCAATCCATTTCGGAAACGTGTACCAGGCCTTCAACGCCTTCTTCGATTTCAACGAAGCAGCCGTAGTCGGTCAGGTTGGTCACGCGACCAGTCAGTTTGGTACCTTCCGGATAACGTTTAGCAATAGCTACCCACGGATCTTCGCCCAGCTGTTTCAGGCCCAGGGATACACGGGTACGTTCGCGGTCGAACTTCAGCACTTTAACAGTGATTTCGTCGCCCACGTTGACGATTTCGCTCGGATGCTTAACGCGTTTCCAGGCCATATCAGTGATGTGCAGCAGGCCGTCAACGCCGCCCAGATCAACGAATGCACCGTAGTCAGTGAGGTTCTTAACGATACCTTTAACTTCCATGCCTTCCTGCAGGTTTTCCAGCAGCTGATCGCGCTCTGCGCTGTTTTCGGATTCGATAACGGCACGACGAGAAACAACAACGTTGTTGCGCTTCTGATCCAGCTTGATTACTTTGAATTCAAGCTCTTTGCCTTCCAGGTGCAGAGTGTCACGCACCGGACGAACGTCTACCAGAGAACCTGGCAGGAACGCACGAATACCGTTCAGCTCAACAGTGAAGCCGCCCTTAACTTTGCCGTTGATAACACCGGTAACAGTTTCAGCATCTTCGTAAGCTTTTTCCAGCGTGATCCAGGCTTCGTGACGTTTAGCTTTCTCACGGGACAGCAGAGTTTCACCGAAGCCGTCTTCTACTGCGTCCAGAGCAACGTCAACTTCGTCACCTACCTGGATTTCCAGCTCGCCCTGGGCGTTTTTGAACTGCTCAGCCGGGATGGCGGACTCAGATTTCAGACCAGCGTCAACCAGTACTACGTCTTTGTCGATAGCAACAACAACGCCACGAACGATAGAACCCGGGCGGGTTTCGATTTCTTTTAAGGACTCTTCAAAGAGTTGAGCAAAAGATTCAGTCATGTTTAATCTTCAGGTTTATATTTAACGTCCACCTGGCTCCATGCCGGATGGGGTTGTTTAACATACCCGCTGTCATTCCATTGCAACGGGGGTACTGCAAATTCGGTCGCTTATGCGAGAGCCAATTTCTGGCGCGCGTATTGTAGCGCTTTTTCAATCACTTGCTCAATGCTTAAGGTGGTGGAATCCAACACTAAAGCATCGGCTGCCGGAACCAGTGGCGCTACCGCTCGGTTACGATCGCGGTCGTCGCGTTCTTTGATCTCGGCCAAAAGGCGCTCAAAGTTAACACTAAAGCCCTTCTCCTGCAACTGTAGCATGCGGCGATGCGCACGTTCTTCCGAGGAGGCGTCAAGGAAAATTTTCACTGGCGCATCAGGGAATACCACCGTTCCCATATCGCGGCCATCGGCAATCAAGCCTGGTAATTCGCGAAACGCGCGTTGGCGACGCAATAATGCTTCACGAACGCGTGGGAATGCCGCGACTTGTGAAGCAGCATTCGCCACTTCCTGAGTACGAATTTCGCCGCTGACATCTTCCCCTTCGAGGATCACTTCCAGATTGCCATTGGTCGACACAAAACGTACATCCAGATGGGATGCCAGCGGCACGAGCGCATCTTCCGATGCAACATCAACATGGTGATGTAATGCCGCCAGTGCCAGTACGCGATAAATTGCACCCGAGTCCAGCAGATGCCATTGCAACGCTTCCGCCATAGCCTTACACAAGGTGCCTTTCCCTGCACCGCTTGGGCCATCAATGGTAATAACCGGGGCAATTGCCGTCATCTTTATCTCCTTAAAACAGGCGTACCGTTAACATAACCGCGCGCATTATACGCGCCGACGCCACAAATCGTTAACGTTGTGTGCAAAAACCAGTTTTGTCTGTATTCAGATGGGGATTTATTGCGCAATTATAGCGGGCTGGCAGAAGACCAGCCCGAAAGATGACAATGATTTACTTACCAGAGGCGATACGATCACGGATGTGTTGCGCACGCTCTGTTGATGGTGGGTGAGAGTCAAACATGGACTGGGTCCGGCCGCCATCCAGGCTGGCCAATTTTTCAAAGCTGCCAACCAGCCCCTGGGTGCTGATGCCACGTTTCTTCAACAGATCAAAGGAGAAATCATCTGCTTCGGACTCTTTATCGCGGGAGTATTTAGCATTGATCGCGCCTTCTGCGATATCACCTAATTGTGAGCGAGAAAGCTGGGAAGCCACACCGCTGGTAGCGGAAATCGCATCACGTGCGGCAACGATCGCATAAGAAGCTTTCATTTCAGCCAGCGAGTGACCCAACGCGACGTGGCCCAGTTCATGACCCAGAACGCCTTCAATTTCGTTGTCGTTCATCATGTCCATCAGGCCACTGTAGACACGAACACAGCCGTTCGCCATCGCCCATGCGTTGACGTCGCTGGTCATATAAACCTTATAGTTGACCGGCGTGCCATTAATATTGTTACCCAATGCTTTGGCGATTTTTGCCAGACGTTTACCGTACTTGCTGGATTTACTTGCGACTTGATTGCCGCTGTCCATTTCGGCACAGCCCTGATTGGCAATCGCTTTTGCATCAGCATCGCTTAACGTTGCTGCTTTATAGGCATTTAAACCTGAGCTGATAGCCATATTGGTATCAATACCGTGGGTATTCTGACACCCTGTCAGTAAAGCTGCAGAGGCCGCAATCGCCAGCAGTAATTTAGTATTCTTCATGTGAATCATCCGTTGATTAATCATATATAAATATTATGTATCAATAACTTACATCGACAAACGACGCTATCATTAATCAAAATGACTCACAAGGTCCGAAATAAATATCCTCCGGCATAGCCGGAGGTTTTTCAAATGCGCCTGTAAGGCTCTGTTACCAGCCGCGCCCTAACAGGCGCATACGATCTGACATTTGCATTCAACTTCGTTACTTACGGCCCGTAAACGGGCTGCCCGGATATGGAATCGATAACTGCTCCCCCATTTTATCCTCTTCAAGCTGGTGCTTTATGTAGTCCTGTATCTTCGCCGTGTTCTTACCCACCGTATCGACATAGTACCCTCGGCACCAGAACTCCCTGTTTCTGTATTTGAATTTCAAATCCCCAAACTGCTCGTAAAGCATCAGACTGCTTTTCCCTTTCAGATATCCCATAAAGCCGGATACGCTCATTTTGGGTGGGATTTCCACAAGCATATGGATATGATCTGCGCAGCACTCTGCTTCCAGAATCCGTACGCTTTTCCACTCACACAGCTTTCTCAAAATACTGCCTATCGCCCTACGCTTCTCTCCGTAAAACGCCAGTCTTCGGTATTTCGGCGCAAAAACTATGTGATATTTACAGTTCCAGCGGGTGTGCGCTAAGCTCTTTTCGTCCCCCATTGGGACCCCCTTTTGATTTCTTGTTTGACACTTGCAGTTGCCAGACCGCAAGGTGTTTTAACAAATCAAAAGGGGTTTTAATAACTGGCTCAAAGCTGAAAGCTTTCCGGAACCCCCAGCCTAGCTGGGGGTTTTCTGTGCACAAAAAAAACGCCGGCAATGTGCCGACGTTTTGATAAAGAAAGATTTGGCTATTTATTGCACGTTGTTCATTCAGGCTGCCTGGCTAATCCGCGCCAGTTGCTCGAAATAATCCGGAAATGTTTTGGCCGTGCATTTGGGATCAAGAATCGTCACTGGTGTATCTGACAACGCCACCAGCGAGAAACACATCGCCATCCGGTGATCATTGTATGTTGCGATCTCGGCAAAGTTCAGTTTTTCCGGTGGAGTGATACGAATGTAATCGTGCCCCTCTTCTACTTCCGCACCAACTTTACGCAGTTCTGTTGCCATCGCAAACAGGCGATCGGTCTCTTTAACACGCCAGTTATAGATATTGCGCAGCGTGGTGGTGCCTTTTGCAAATAACGCCGCCGTGGCAATGGTCATCGCCGCATCAGGAATATGGTTCATATCCATATCAATAGCGTTCAGTTCACCCCGCGTGCAGGAAATATAATCATCGCCCCAGCAAATGGTCGCGCCCATTTTTTCCAGCACATCAGCAAAGCGAATATCACCCTGCATACTGTTGCGTCCAATGCCGGTCACTTTTACAGTGCCGCCTTTGATTGCTGCTGCTGCCAGGAAGTAAGAAGCCGAAGATGCATCGCCTTCGACCAAATAAGTACCCGGAGACTGATAAGACTGCCCGCCTTTTACGACAAATTGTTGATAGTGCTGATTTTCAATTTCAACACCAAACGTCTTCATCAGATTGAGTGTGATGTCGATATAAGGTTTAGAGACCAGATCGCCTTTAATACGAATCACCGTATCTTCCGGTGCAAGAGGCGCAGTCATTAACAGTGCGGTGAGAAACTGACTGGAAACGGAGCCATCAACGTCAACGTTGCCGCCAGTAAAGCCGCCCTGTAAACGCAATGGTGGATAATTTTCTTGTTCCAGGTAAGTGATCTTCGCCCCACCCAGGCGCAGCGCATCCACCAGATGACCAATGGGGCGTTCTTTCATACGCGGTTCACCGGTCAGCACAATATCATTGCTACCCAGACAAAGAGCTGCCGCCAGCGGACGCATTGCCGTTCCGGCGTTACCGAGGAACAACTCCAGGGCACTTTTTGCGTGTAATGGACCGCCGTTACCGATGATTTCGCAACGCGTACGATCGGCTGAAAGCGTGTAACTTACCCCTAACGCGGTTAATGCATTCAGCATATGGCGCACGTCATCGCTATCCAGCAGATTGGTTAATACTGTTTTGCCATGTGCTAATGCCGCCAGCAATAAAGCGCGGTTAGAAACGCTCTTGGAACCGGGCAGATTAATGGTGCCATCGACACGAGCGATGGGTTGTAACGTCAGGGATTCCATGAACTCAACTCTCTACAACAGAAATAAAAACCCCACAGGCTGGCTGTGGGGATTAAGCAAAATTTCGGCATTAGCCGTGACGGCGTTCGAACTCAATCATGAAGTCTGTCAGCGCTTTAACGCCTTCCAGAGGCATTGCGTTATAAATTGACGCACGCATACCGCCGACCACACGATGCCCTTTCAGGGCATGCAGCCCCGCAGCAAAAGACTCTTCAAGGAACAATTTGTCAAGCGCACTGTCCGCCAACTGGAACGGCACGTTCATCCGCGAACGGTTAGCTTTCGCCACGTCATTGCGGTAGAAATCGCTGTTATCAATCACCCCATACAGCAGTTCTGCTTTTTGCTGATTGATTTTATCCATTGCAGCCACGCCGCCGTTCGCTTTCAGCCATTTGAATACCAGACCGGACAGGTACCAGGCAAATGTCGGCGGCGTGTTAAACATTGAGTCGTTATCGTTAAGGATGGAATAATCCAGAATCGACGGACAAGCGATATTCGCTTTACCCAGTAAGTCTTCACGAACGATGACGATTGTCAGGCCCGCCGGGCCGATATTTTTCTGTGCGCCAGCATAAATCACACCGTAACGACTGACGTCAATTGGACGGGAAAGAATCGTTGAAGAGAAGTCGGCTGCAACCACCACTTCTTTACCAAAGTCTGGCGTTTCGTCGATGGCGATACCATCGATGGTCTCATTTGGGCAGTAATGCATATAAGCGGCATTATCAGAGAGCTGCCATTCACGCATTGGCTTAACCGCACGAAGACCATCAACAGTCACTTTGGCGTCAAAGACATTTGGCTTGCAGTATTTTTTCGCTTCTTTAATGGCACTTGCCGCCCAGTAACCGGCATCAACATAATCTGCAGTGGTTTTATCACCAAGAATATTCAACGGTACTGCAGCAAATTGACCGCGACCACCGCCGTGGCAGAACAATACTTTATAGTTGGAGGGGATATTAAGAAGATCGCGAAAATCCTTCTCGGCTTCCTCTGCAACCTGAATGAACTCTTTACCACGGTGGCTCACTTCCATCACCGACGTACCAAGACCGTTCCAGTCGCGCAGTTCCTGTTGAGCCTGTTTAAGCACCTCTGCCGGTAGCATTGCCGGACCAGAACTAAAATTGAAGATTTGAGCCATTTCCCCTCACCACGTTGCGTTGCTATTAACCCGCGGTCAATCGATTGCGACCACAGGTAATACATTATTCCTGTGGCTATCGGTTTTATCATTCAGTGACACACATCGCAATGAGTAAAACCGTTGAGGGCAAAAATGTGGCTTGCATCACACAAAAGAATCTCTCGGATTATTAGCAAAAAGCCGATGTTTTTACTGTCAGGTCACCCGTTTTGCCCGACTTGCCTTCGTCCATTCTGGATTTGCACAGCGCGGACATAATTGTTTTTCCCCCGCGTTCATATGAATGATTTCACTGCAACGGATGCAGGCATAGTCCGCCGACTCGGGTACCACTTTGTAACGCTGAGTACAGTCACTGGGTAAAATAAGTAAACCCGGTTTAACCTTGTCATCTTCAAAGAAATAGACACTGATTTGCCCGTTGGTTTCGAGTATCGCCAGACGTACCTGCCCCAGCTGCTCTACACCGCGCAATCGTAGCTCCATAAAGAACTCAAATTCCGTCATGTTGGAGTTATTGAGTTTCGACCAGGCCAGCTCACCATCCTCAATAATGACAACCGGCTTGCCTTCCAGAAGATCCTCCAGTTTTTCACTGTGCGCCATCAACCACATTACCAGACGGTATAACAACGCCAGAGTAATAAAGACGATAAGCACCGGAACCATCGGCACATCATCATAAAACGCCACATCTCCCGCCGCTGACCCCAGCGTCAGAATGATTAACACTTCAAACAGCGACATCTGCCGCACACCGCGTCTGCCGGTCATTTTGAGGAACAAAAAAACCAGTACAAAGGTATAAAGACTACGTAGTGCAACTTCGCCAAGGAAATCAAAAGGCACTTTATCAAATGCCATACGGTGGAGATCAAACGCCTTCATTTTTATGCTCTTATCGTGGTTTATCCACTAAAAGCATAGTCAACAGTTCATCTGCCTGGCGGCGGTGATAGCGCCTTTGAGATAAAACCCGTATTATTGCGCGCTTTCCGTACGACTAAAGTGATTTTCATGACGCAAACATTTATCCCCGGCAAAGATGCCGCTCTGGAAGATTCCATCGCTCGCTTCCAGCAAAAACTTTCAGACCTCGGTTTTCAGATTGAAGAGGCCTCCTGGCTGAATCCCGTGCCTAACGTCTGGTCTGTACATATTCGCGACAAAGAGTGCGCACTGTGTTTTACCAACGGTAAAGGCGCAACCAAAAAAGCGGCGCTGGCTTCTGCACTCGGTGAATATTTCGAGCGTCTGTCTACCAACTACTTTTTTGCTGACTTCTGGCTGGGCGAAACCATCGCCAACGGTCCATTCGTGCATTATCCCAACGAAAAATGGTTCCCACTGACCGAAAACGACGATGTACCAGAAGGGCTGCTCGATGACCGTCTGCGCGCATTTTACGATCCGGAGAATGAACTGACCGGCAGCATGCTGATTGACCTACAATCTGGTAACGAAGATCGTGGTATTTGCGGTCTGCCGTTTACGCGCCAGTCCGACAATCAGATCGTTTATATTCCGATGAATATCATTGGTAACCTGTACGTTTCTAACGGTATGTCCGCTGGCAATACCCGAAACGAAGCACGCGTTCAGGGGTTGTCCGAAGTTTTCGAACGCTACGTGAAAAACCGCATTATTGCTGAAAGCATCAGCTTGCCGGAAATCCCGACAGACGTGCTGGCGCGTTACCCAGCGGTGGTTGAAGCCATCGAAACGCTGGAAGCAGAAGGTTTCCCAATCTTTGCTTATGATGGTTCGCTTGGCGGCCAGTATCCGGTGATTTGCGTGGTACTGTTCAATCCTGCTAACGGTACCTGCTTTGCCTCTTTCGGTGCGCATCCTGATTTTGGCGTAGCACTGGAGCGTACCGTGACCGAGCTGCTGCAAGGTCGTGGCCTGAAAGATTTGGATGTGTTTACTCCGCCAACCTTCGATGATGAAGAAGTTGCTGAACATACCAACCTCGAAACGCACTTTATCGATTCCAGCGGTTTAATCTCCTGGGACCTGTTCAAGCAGGATGCCGATTATCCGTTTGTGGACTGGAGCTTCTCAGGCACCACGGAAGAAGAGTTTGCTACGCTGATGGCTATCTTCAACAAAGAAGATAAAGAAGTTTATATTGCCGATTACGAGCATCTGGGCGTTTATGCTTGCCGCATTATCGTGCCTGGCATGTCCGATATTTATCCGGCAGAAGATCTGTGGCTGGCGAATAACAGCATGGGCAGCCATTTACGTGAAACGATTCTTTCACTCCCAGGCAGCGAGTGGGAAAAAGAAGATTACCTGAACCTCATCGAGCAACTGGATGAAGAAGGTTTTGATGACTTTACTCGCGTGCGTGAGCTGTTGGGTCTGGCGACCGGGTCGGATAACGGTTGGTACACCCTGCGTATCGGAGAATTAAAAGCCATGCTGGCGCTGGCTGGTGGCGATCTGGAACAGGCTCTGGTCTGGACCGAATGGACGATGGAGTTTAACTCATCAGTATTTAATCCGGAACGCGCCAACTATTATCGCTGCCTGCAAACGTTGTTATTACTGGCGCAGGAAGAAGATCGCCAGCCGCTGCAATATCTGAATGCGTTTGTTCGCATGTACGGCGCAGATGCCGTGGAAGCCGCCAGTGCGGCAATGAGCGGCGAAGCGGCGTTTTATGGCTTGCAACCAGTAGATAGCGATCTGCACGCGTTTGCTGCACATCAGTCGTTGTTGAAGGCATACGAAAAGCTGCAGCGCGCCAAAGCAGCATTCTGGGCAAAATAAAATCAAATAGCCTACGCAATGTAGGCTTAATGATTCGTCTGAGTTATATTACGGGGCGTTTTTTTAATGCCCCGTTTTACATATATTTGCATTAATAAAATAATTGTAATTATAAAGTTAAATATCGGTAATTTGTATTTAATAAATACGATCGATATTGTTACTTTATTCGCCTGGTGCTCCCTTTTAATTAACTGTTTTAGCGGAGGATGCGGAAAAAATTCAACTCATTTGTTAATTTTTAAAATTTATTTTTATTTGGATAATCAAATATTTACTCCGTATTTGCATAAAAACCATGCGAGTTACGGGCCTATAAGCCAGGCGAGATATGATCTATATCAATTTCTCATCTATAATGCTTTGTTAGTATCTCGTCGCCGACTTAATAAAGAGAGAGTTAGTGTGAAAGCTGACAACCCTTTTGATCTTTTACTTCCTGCAGCAATGGCCAAAGTGGCCGAAGAGGCAGGTGTCTATAAAGCAACGAAACATCCGCTTAAGACTTTCTATCTGGCGATTACCGCCGGTGTTTTCATCTCAATCGCATTCGTCTTCTATATCACAGCAACCACTGGCACAGGAACAATGCCCTTCGGCATGGCAAAACTGGTTGGCGGCATTTGCTTCTCTCTGGGGCTGATTCTTTGTGTTGTCTGCGGAGCCGATCTCTTTACTTCCACAGTGTTGATTGTTGTTGCTAAGGCGAGTGGGCGCATCACCTGGGGTCAGTTGGCGAAAAACTGGCTAAATGTCTATTTTGGCAACCTGGTCGGCGCACTGCTGTTTGTACTTTTAATGTGGCTTTCCGGCGAGTATATGACCGCGAATGGTCAATGGGGACTAAACGTCCTACAAACCGCCGACCACAAAGTGCACCATACTTTTATTGAGGCCGTCTGCCTTGGTATCCTGGCAAACCTGATGGTATGTCTGGCAGTATGGATGAGTTATTCTGGCCGCAGCCTGATGGATAAAGCGTTCATTATGGTGCTGCCGGTCGCGATGTTTGTTGCCAGCGGTTTTGAGCACAGTATCGCAAACATGTTTATGATCCCGATGGGTATTGTAATCCGCGACTTCGCATCTCCGGAATTCTGGACCGCTGTCGGTTCTGCACCGGAAAATTTTTCTCACCTGACCGTGATGAACTTCATCACTGATAACCTGATTCCGGTTACGATCGGTAATATTATCGGCGGTGGTTTGTTGGTTGGGTTGACATACTGGGTCATTTACCTGCGTGAAAACGATCACCATTAATGGTTGTCGAAGTACGCAGTAAATAAAAAATCCACTTAAGAAGGTAGGTGTTACATGTCCGAGCTTAATGAAAAGTTAGCCACAGCCTGGGAAGGTTTTACCAAAGGTGACTGGCAGAATGAAGTAAACGTCCGTGACTTCATTCAGAAAAACTACACTCCGTACGAGGGTGACGAGTCCTTCCTGGCTGGCGCTACTGAAGCGACCACCACCCTGTGGGACAAAGTAATGGAAGGCGTTAAACTGGAAAACCGCACTCACGCGCCAGTTGACTTTGACACCGCTGTTGCTTCCACCATCACCTCTCACGACGCTGGCTACATCAACAAAGCGTTGGAAAAAGTTGTTGGTCTGCAGACTGAAGCTCCGCTGAAACGTGCTCTTATCCCGTTCGGTGGTATCAAAATGATCGAAGGTTCCTGCAAAGCGTACAACCGCGAACTGGACCCGATGATCAAAAAAATCTTCACTGAATACCGTAAAACTCACAACCAGGGCGTGTTCGACGTTTACACTCCGGACATCCTGCGTTGCCGTAAATCCGGTGTTCTGACCGGTCTGCCAGATGCTTATGGCCGTGGTCGTATCATCGGTGACTACCGTCGCGTTGCGCTGTACGGTATCGACTACCTGATGAAAGACAAATACGCTCAGTTCACCTCTCTGCAGGCTGATCTGGAAAACGGCGTAAACCTGGAACAGACTATCCGTCTGCGCGAAGAAATCGCTGAACAGCACCGCGCTCTGGGTCAGATGAAAGAAATGGCTGCGAAATACGGCTACGACATCTCTGGTCCGGCTACCAACGCTCAGGAAGCAATCCAGTGGACTTACTTCGGCTACCTGGCTGCTGTTAAGTCTCAGAACGGTGCTGCAATGTCCTTCGGTCGTACCTCCACCTTCCTGGATGTGTACATCGAACGTGACCTGAAAGCTGGCAAGATCACCGAACAAGAAGCGCAGGAAATGGTTGACCACCTGGTCATGAAACTGCGTATGGTTCGCTTCCTGCGTACTCCGGAATACGATGAACTGTTCTCTGGCGACCCGATCTGGGCAACCGAATCTATCGGTGGTATGGGCCTCGACGGTCGTACCCTGGTTACCAAAAACAGCTTCCGTTTCCTGAACACCCTGTACACCATGGGTCCGTCTCCGGAACCGAACATGACCATTCTGTGGTCTGAAAAACTGCCGCTGAACTTCAAGAAATTCGCTGCTAAAGTGTCCATCGATACCTCTTCTCTGCAGTATGAGAACGATGACCTGATGCGTCCGGACTTCAACAACGATGACTACGCTATCGCTTGCTGCGTAAGCCCGATGATCGTTGGTAAACAAATGCAGTTCTTCGGTGCGCGTGCAAACCTGGCAAAAACCATGCTGTACGCAATCAACGGCGGTGTTGACGAAAAACTGAAAATGCAGGTTGGTCCGAAATCTGAACCGATCAAAGGCGACGTCCTGAACTACGATGAAGTGATGGAGCGCATGGATCACTTCATGGACTGGCTGGCTAAACAGTACATCACCGCACTGAACATCATCCACTACATGCACGACAAGTACAGCTACGAAGCCTCTCTGATGGCGCTGCACGACCGTGACGTTATCCGCACCATGGCGTGTGGTATCGCTGGTCTGTCCGTTGCTGCTGACTCCCTGTCTGCAATCAAATATGCGAAAGTTAAACCGATTCGTGACGAAGACGGTCTGGCTATCGACTTCGAAATCGAAGGCGAATACCCGCAGTTTGGTAACAACGATCCGCGTGTAGATGACCTGGCTGTTGACCTGGTAGAACGTTTCATGAAGAAAATTCAGAAACTGCACACCTACCGTGACGCAATCCCGACTCAGTCTGTTCTGACCATCACTTCTAACGTTGTGTATGGTAAGAAAACTGGTAACACCCCAGACGGTCGTCGTGCTGGCGCGCCGTTCGGACCGGGTGCTAACCCGATGCACGGTCGTGACCAGAAAGGTGCTGTAGCATCTCTGACTTCCGTTGCTAAACTGCCGTTTGCTTACGCTAAAGATGGTATCTCCTACACCTTCTCTATCGTTCCGAACGCACTGGGTAAAGACGACGAAGTTCGTAAGACCAACCTGGCTGGTCTGATGGATGGTTACTTCCACCACGAAGCATCCATCGAAGGTGGTCAGCACCTGAACGTTAACGTGATGAACCGTGAAATGCTGCTCGACGCGATGGAAAACCCGGAAAAATATCCGCAGCTGACCATCCGTGTATCTGGCTACGCAGTACGTTTCAACTCGCTGACTAAAGAACAGCAGCAGGACGTTATTACTCGTACCTTCACTCAATCTATGTAATTAGTTTTGACTGAAATCGTACAGTAAAAAGCGTACAATAAAGGCTCCACGAAAGTGGGGCCTTTTTTAGCACGAGAGCCTTTTTTGTCAGCTATCTATACTTTAAGGTGACTGCCAAAACAGACTCGACGTAGCCTTCGAGCTGCGCACCAACACGGCCTCAGATGGGCCACATCTGGAGAAACACCGCAATGTCAGTTATTGGTCGCATTCACTCCTTTGAATCCTGTGGAACCGTAGACGGCCCGGGTATTCGCTTTATCACCTTTTTCCAGGGCTGCCTGATGCGCTGCCTGTATTGTCATAACCGCGACACCTGGGACACGCATGGCGGTAAAGAAGTTACCGTTGAAGATTTGATGAAGGAAGTGGTGACCTATCGCCACTTTATGAACGCTTCCGGCGGCGGCGTTACCGCATCCGGCGGTGAAGCAATCCTGCAAGCTGAGTTTGTTCGTGACTGGTTCCGCGCCTGCAAAAAAGAAGGCATTCATACCTGTCTGGATACCAACGGTTTTGTTCGTCGTTACGATCCGGTGATTGATGAACTGCTGGAAGTAACCGACCTGGTAATGCTCGATCTCAAACAGATGAACGACGAGATCCACCAAAATCTGGTTGGAGTTTCCAACCACCGCACGCTGGAGTTTGCTAAATATCTGGCGAATAAAAATGTGAAGGTGTGGATCCGCTACGTTGTTGTCCCAGGCTGGTCTGACGATGACGATTCAGCGCATCGCCTCGGTGAATTTACCCGTGATATGGGCAACGTTGAGAAAATCGAGCTTCTCCCCTACCACGAGCTGGGCAAACACAAATGGGTGGCGATGGGTGAAGAATACAAACTTGATGGTGTTAAACCACCGAAGAAAGAGACCATGGAACGCGTGAAAGGCATTCTTGAGCAGTACGGTCATAAGGTAATGTTCTAATTTCCCCGTAAAGCGGCAACTTTATTGAGTTGCCGCTTTGTTATTCCGCGCTTCATTCTGCTACAGCGTTTTTAACACATCTTATAGTGCATCTACCATATCCCGTACCTGAGATAATAACGACTGATAATAGCTCGCGTGAAGTTCTTCCCCATCGAATACCACTGTATTACACAAGAAAGTGACATCGGCATCTTCAATACCAAGATAACTGCACATATTTATCAAATAATCGCTTATATTTTTTTCCCAGCCCATCTGGACAAATGATTCTTTGTCTCCTCCAACCAGCGCCACCCAACGAACTTTATTGAATGGTAATTTGTGCCCATCTCCATAAGCCAGCCCATTATTCCATACTCTGTCAATATATCCTTTTAGCATTGCTGGGAAGCTGTACCACCAGAGAGGAAAAACCACCACTAACGTGTCATGTTCAAGCAGCTCTGAATAAAGCTGATGAACCTCTGGAGAATAACGTTTATCCATATTCTTCCAGTCTGGTTCATCTTCCGGCGTCATCACCGGGTTGAAATTACGCCGATATAAATCGAGTTCCGTCACCTGTATTTTCCGCTCCATTGCCCGCTGATGGATCGCATCAGCAATATGTGCGGTCAATGAATCATGACGAGGATGGGCCCATACCAAATAAATACGTTCAGACTGCATAATTTTACCTCCACGTTAAGTTCTGGAGCGCACTTTACGCAGGCGGCATCATCCTGTAAACGTGATGATTCAGGATGAGTTAATGAAGGATTTTCACTAATGCGGATGAATATGTCTGACTTTGCCACTTTCTTTGCCGTGGCCCGTAATCAAAGCTTTCGTGCAGCAGGCGATGAGTTAGGCTTATCTTCGTCCGCCATTAGCCATAGTATTAAAACACTGGAACAACGTCTTAAAATTCGCTTATTCAATCGGACAACCCGAAGCGTATCGTTAACGGAAGCGGGTTCTAATCTCTATGAACGATTGCGCCCAGCTTTCGACGAAATCCAGATCATGTTAGATGAGATGAATGATTTTCGTCTGACACCGACAGGTACGCTCAAAATCAATGCCGCCCGGGTAGCTGCACGTATATTTTTAATGCCTTTACTGGTTGGTTTCACACGTGAATATCCTGATATTAAAGTCGAGCTCACAACTGACGACTCTCTTGTTGATATCGTCCAGCAGGGCTTTGACGCTGGCGTTCGACTTAGTGGCATCGTCGAAAAAGATATGATCAGCGTGGCGATCGGCCCGCCAGTGAAATTATGTGTAGCAGCAACGCCAGAGTACTTTGCAAGATATGGCAAACCCCGCCATCCTCATGATCTGCTTAATCATCAATGTGTTGTTTTTCGTTATCCCAGCGGCAAACCTTTCCACTGGCAATTTGCAAAGGAGCTGGAAATTGCTGTCGCAGGAAATATCATTCTGGATGATGTTGATGCTGAACTGGATGCCGTTTTGATGGGTGCTGGTATCGGGTATCTGCTCTATGAACAGATCAAGGAGTACCTTGATACCGGTCGTTTAGAATGTGTACTGGAAGACTGGATCACAGAGCGTCCAGGCTTCCAGATCTATTACCCAAACCGCCAGTATATGTCCTGCGGCTTGCGCGCATTTCTCGATTATGTAAAAACGGGTCAGATCTGCCAGAGTCAGCGTCACCGACCACAATAATTATTTGCTATTCGCTTTACGCGCCAGCAGCGGGAATATCAGCCCTAATCCCACCAGCACAAACGGCGTTGCAACATTCAGCGCCAACTGGAATGTCCACTCTGCGGTGAAGGCTTCCATTTTCGGGAAAATACCAGTCAGGCAGGCAAAAGCGGTAAAGGCAAAACACCAAATTCCGACGGTCATTGCCAGCGGCTTATTACGAATAAAGACATATTCCGGCTTATATTTCTGCGCCAGGCGAACAACTGCAATAAATGCAACAAATACCCATAAATAACGCAGCGGCATCACTACCGAGTTAAGATTCAACAGCCATTTATAGAGATTGTTCATATCACCGATGCCGAGAGTCGGCAGCATAATCAGGATCGCCACCAGCACCAGGGTCAGAAAATAGCCATTAACGGGCGTACCAGATGCGTTGGTACGACATAAACTGGCAGGAATATATTTGCTGTCAGCATCGCCTAATAATACTTTAAGCGGCGCATCAATCGAGAATACCAGCGCAGCTACTTGACCCAGAGTATTCGCAATGGCGTAAATCACCATTAAAGTATTACCCATGCTGTAATACTCGCCCAGCTTCTGGAAGGCGTAATACTGGCCGTTGGTCATTAAGTCATCGGGAATATTGCGGGAGTCAAACATCATCCCCATTGCAAGCGATCCAAGGATCGCGCACACCGCAACCATCACCGCCAGGCATAACATCCCTTTTGGAAATTCTTTTCCTGGGTTGCGCGTTTGATTAACGTAGGGAGAAATCTTCTCTGCTCCACCAACCGCAAAGACCAGCATTGAAATAGTGGTAATGTAGGTAAAGTCGATATGAGGAATAAACGTTTCCCAGGTAATGTTTGTGGTCGCAATATGCACTTCAGTAATCGCAGGCGCGGTTACCGCCATCGCCACATACAGGAGCGACATAACAAACATCGCAATCCCTGCCACAGAACCGACGATTTTCAGCGATTTCATACCGCGTGAAGCAACCCACATAAAGAAGACAAACAGCACCAGCGTTAACCCCTGTAACGCTACGACGGAATATTCTTTGATTAACGAACCGTCGCCTTTCATCGCCCAACCGAGCGCAATCAGTATTGCCTGGGGTTTTTGTGCCAGATAGGGAATATGCACTACCCAGTAGGTCCACGCGGCGAGGTAAGCCAGTCCGGGTCCCATCGTGTGTTTAATCCAGGTACTGACCCCGCCCTTCCCATCTTTGAAGGTCGAGCCTAACTGACCAACAATTAGCGCATAAGGTGTGAAATAGAGCGCAAAGATAAACACCCATGAAAAAACAACCACCAGCCCCTGGTTGGCGTAGTTATTAACAACGTTGCCAAAACCCCAGACAGTGATAAAAGACATCAGCGCAATGTTGTACCATCGCAGCTGTTTTTCCTGAACATTCCCAGCCATAGACAAATCCTTCGCCAAAATTAAAGGGGCATCTGTAAAACGAGGGATTATGCGCGGCAAATAAGAAGTGCGGAAATAGCGAAATGCAAAATTATAACCTGCTGCACATTTTATTTTGAAACGAATAAAATTTTGAAAAAAGCAAGTCAGAGAGAAGAAACAAAAAAGCAGAGTGTGAAACAGTAAGTTCACACTCTGCGTTAATTCATTTACACGTGAGCAACGGGTTTCGGCGTATGACCGGCGTTGCGAAGCAGCATCAGCAAATAGATAAACGATACGCTGGCGATCATGATAAACAATAAATTATCGGAGAAATTCTGCATTAGCATGGCAGTAAATGACGGGCCAAGCAGACTTCCCACAGTATAGCTCAACAGTAAGGCCTGGTTCATCGCCACCAGTTGATGATGTTCAACTTTCTCGCAAGCCCATGCCATCGCCACCGGATATAGCGTAAAGCCAGCGGCACCGAGGATGAATAACGCTGGGGCCATCGCCGCCTGGCTAAGCATCGCGATACTGCCGAGAATGACGACAAAGACCTGGACACGCAACACCAGCAGTCGACCAAACTTATCCGCCAGACGTCCAATCGGCCATTGTCCAAGGATACCCGCACTGACCAGTACCGCCATCCAGAAACCAATGCTGGCATTGCTCACCCCTTTGTGATTGAGGTACAGCGGCATCAGGCCATATAGAGATCCCAGAACGATTCCTGAGATAATGCAGCCATTCACGCCAAGCCGCGCCTGACGGAGTTTTAGCATGGACGTAATTGACGTCGAATCATGGTTTTCAGCCTGCTGATTCAGCACACGCGTAAACAACAGCGGTAAGATCCCTGCCAACGTCAAACCTGTAACCCACGGCAATACGGACATCAGCTCGGTTGAAACTTTGCTGACCAGTAACTGGCCTAAAAACGTTCCCACGTAATAAACCATCATATACGCAGCAAGCAAACGCCCACGGTTACGTGACGTCCCACTGCACATCAGCGCGCTCTCAACAACCACCCAAATCATGGCACAGCCGACGCCGGCGACAAAACGCCACGCCAACCAGCTCCAGAATCCAATCATCAGGCCAAGGCCGGCACAGCCAGCGGCAAAAATGAAGGAGGCCAGATAATAGCTGCGGTTAAAGCCAATGCGCTTAATGACATACCCTGTCAGCAATGTACCGACCAGGTTGCCGGTAAAATAGGATGAGCTGACAACGCCTACCTGCCATGTGGACATATGTTCCTGGGCGAGCCAAAGCGGCACGAGTGTATTTAACACTGCGATCGCCAAAGTCAACAAAAGCAGGCCAGACAGCAAAAGCATGACAGGCCGGGTATACGTGGACATGAATTAAAACCGTGAGGAAGTTCAAATTTCATGCGCATCATGCCACCGCCAAAAACATTGTCAATGGGTGAAAATACGCGCATATCGCAGCTGAGGTATTATCGATTTATATTACTCATTCATAACGCTAATGCTGGAGAGACGATTAATCTCATCTGATTGTTTTTATTGATCTAACACAAATTTCATACGCTTCGTTCAGTCGAAAAATTTCATGGTCACAGCAAACTCATATTTCCCGTCTATGCTTTCAGAGCAATGCATCGCGTCTGACCGATTTCAGACGTACCGCTGACTCTCGAAAGGAGAAGAGGATGACCAAACCGTATGTTCGTCTCGATAAAAATGATGCTGCCGTTTTGCTTGTTGATCACCAGGCTGGTTTACTTTCCCTTGTACGGGATATTGAACCCGATAAGTTTAAAAATAACGTGCTGGCGCTGGGCGACTTAGCTAAATACTTCAACTTACCAACAATTCTTACTACCAGTTTTGAAACCGGCCCTAACGGCCCATTAGTTCCGGAACTGAAAGCACAGTTCCCTGATGCACCTTACATTGCTCGCCCGGGAAATATTAACGCCTGGGATAACGAAGATTTTGTGAAAGCGGTAAAAGCGACAGGTAAAAAACAATTGATTATCGCTGGTGTGGTAACCGAAGTTTGCGTTGCGTTCCCGGCACTTTCGGCAATTGAAGAAGGGTTTGATGTCTTTGTCGTGACTGACGCGTCAGGAACCTTTAACGAAATTACCCGGCACTCGGCGTGGGATCGAATGTCGCAAGCGGGTGCGCAATTGATGACATGGTTCGGCGTGGCGTGCGAGCTGCATCGCGACTGGCGTAATGATATTGAAGGACTGGCGACGTTGTTCTCTAACCATATTCCTGATTATCGTAATTTGATGACCAGTTATGACACGTTAACGAAGCAGAAATAAAAGAGAACCGGGGCCGAAACCCCGGTTGTTACTCATTAACTTGCGACGGCCATCCCCACGGTCATATGCAAACCATAGAATACGCCACGACCGATTAATTCCCCTGCCAGAAGCAGAATGAATGATACGGAAAGTAGCGGAACCGCAGGCTGATAACCTTTTAGCTGTGGTGCAATCCACAAGCACAGGGCAACAGCCAAAAGCACGATCCGCCAGGACATCAGCGCACCATAGTCCGGCACCAGCGCTGCGGCCTGCTGCACAGAGCTATGAATAGTCGCCAGCTCTGCGCCCTGCATCACTGACACCACGCCACTCACTACCAGGGCCAGTACAGAAATAGCTGGCAGCAGACGCATCGCCCAGCCATCGACGCCAGCCAGACTCAGTAACAGGTAACCCAGTAACGGGCCGCCCATGAACATCGTCAGGAAGAAGCCCATCGGTGTCCAGATGCTGTACCAGGTGGGTACGGTATCGATGCTGTTATAGACACGCACCATCATCCAGACAAAGACTACGCCAAGAACCATCGTCACCACCAGCCACAGCGTACGCAATGCCGGTGACAGCTTTTTCAGCATTGCCAGTAACCAGCCGATGCCACCAACAGCAAAAAAGATCGAACCGCTGGCGATTTCGTTACTGAGTGCTGAAGCCCCTACCCGGTTGAGCGAGTTAAAGGCGCGCATCGGTGAACCAAGATGAAGCATAGAGGCGATAAAGCCAATACCCATCAGCACCCATAAGCCAAACATGCAGGCAATAACACGCTGCTGGGCTTCTGCTCGCAGGTCGCCTTTGAGCAGCGCCAAAGCCAGAACGATAAAACCACCTGCTACACATTGCCCGAAGACCGTGAAGATCATCAGCGGCCATTCATGCCATCCACTTCCCATCTCACACCTCCTTCGGGTTTGCCAGATAGCCAGTGGTATCCCCGGTCGGGCGGCTGTTGGCATTGGGTTTGATCACAATATTCGGTTTGGTAAAGTGAGCTCGCGGCAACGGCGCAACAGCCGCCAAATCGCCATGTTTTTTACGCAGCTCGTCGATAGGGCCGAAATCCAGCGCCCGCAGCGGGCAAGATTCAACACAGATCGGCTTCTTCCCCTCCGCAACACGGTCATAACAACCATCGCATTTGGTCATATGGCCTTTCGTTTCGTTATATTGCGGTGCGCCATACGGGCAAGCCATATGGCAGTAACGGCAGCCAATGCATACATCTTCATCGACCACAACAAAACCATCTTCACGTTTATGCATCGCACCGCTCGGGCAGACTTTAGTACAAGCCGGATCTTCGCAGTGGTTACATGAAATCGACAGATAGTAGGCAAACACGTTCTGGTGCCAGACACCGTTATCTTCCTGCCAGTCGCCGCCAGCATATTCATAAATGCGGCGGAAACTGACTTCTGGCGTCAAATCTTTGTAGTCTTTACAAGCCAGCTCGCAGGTTTTGCAACCGGTGCAACGGCTGGAATCAATAAAAAATCCATACTGGGTTGTCATCGGTTACTCCTTACACCTTTTCAACCTGAACAAGGTTTGTATGTGACGGATTCCCCTTAGCGAGAGGAGACGGACGTTGAGTGGTCAGTACGTTGATACAACCGCCCTTATCGACACGTTTTGCATCCGGGTCATACCAGGCACCTTCACCCAGTGCGACCACACCCGGCATCATTCGTGGCGTCACTTTCGCCTCAATATGAACCTCACCACGATCGTTAAAGATCCTGACTTTATCGCCGTTGTTGATACCGCGTTTTTGCGCATCAAGCGGGTTGATCCACATTTCCTGACGGCAAGCCGCTTTCAGCACATCAACGTTGCCGTAAGTTGAGTGAACGCGAGATTTATAGTGGAAACCCGTAAGCTGCAGCGGATATTGTTTGTTCAGCGGATCCTGATAACTTTCAAAGCCCGGCGTGTAGATCGGCAGTGGATCGATCACATCGCCTTCTGGCAATTCCCAGGTAGCGGCAATGTCAGCAAGCGCCTGCGAATAAATCTCAATTTTACCCGATGGCGTGGTCAGTGGATTTGCCTGCGGATCTTCACGGAAGGCTTTATAAGCAACGTGATGCCCTTGTGGGTCGCGCTTTTTAAAGATCCCCTGCTTGCGGAACTCTTCAAACGTTGGCAGTTCAGGAATCGCTTCCCGCGACTGGGCATACAGATGCCGCATCCACTCTTCCTGTGTACGGCCTTCAGTAAACTGTTGCTCAACGCCAAGACGTTTTGCCAGTTCGCTGGTCATTTCATAGATGGTCTTACATTCAAAGCGCGGTTTAATCACCTGATCGTTGAAAATCACGTAAGACATATTCCCGCAGGATGCATCCAGTGCAAAGTCCATCTGTTCGGAAGCGGTGCAGTCAGGCAGCAGGATGTCAGCATATTTCGCCGATGAAGTCATGTGGCAGTCGATAACCACAATCAGCTCGCACTTCTTATCATCCTGAAGGATTTCATGGGTACGGTTGATTTCAGAATGCTGGTTAATCAGGCAGTTACCGGCATAGTTCCAGATCATTTTGATCGGCACATCCAGCTTATCTTTCCCGCGCACACCATCACGCAGCGCTGTCATTTCCGGGCCTCGTTCAATGGCATCGGTCCACATAAACATCGAAATGCTGGTCTGGATCGGGTTTTCGAGGGTCGGCATACGGACAAAAGGTAAGCTGTATGAACCTTCACGCGCGCCGCTGTTGCCCCCGTTAATACCAACGTTACCGGTCAGAATCGCCAGCATCGAGATAGCACGGGTTGCGATTTCACCGTTAGCGTGACGCTGCGGGCCCCATCCCTGGCTGATAAACGCCGGTTTGGTACTACCGATTTCACGAGCCAATTTGATGATTTTGTCTGCCGGAACACCGGTGATTTGCGAGGCCCATTCCGGCGTTTTAGCCACGCCATCTGGCCCTTCACCCAGAATATAAGCTTTATAGTGACCATTTTTCGGCGCACTGGCTGGCAGTGTTTTCTCGTCGTAGCCAACGCAATATTTATCGAGGAATGCCTGATCCACCAGGTTTTCGGTGATCATGACATACGCCAGACCGTTAACCAGTGCGGCATCTGTTCCCGGACGAATAGGGATCCACTCATCTTCGCGCCCGGCACCGGTGTCAGTATAGCGCGGATCGATGATGATCATGCGAGCATTAGATTTCTGGCGCGCCTGTTCAAGATAGTAAGTCACCCCACCGCCACTCATTCGCGTTTCGCCAGGGTTATTACCAAACAGCACTACCAGTTTACTGTTTTCGATATCCGACGGGCTGTTACCATCTGCCCAGCCGCCGTAGGTATAGTTCAAACCTTCCGCAATTTGCGCGGAAGAGTAGTCACCGTAATGGTTCAGATAACCGCCGCAGCAGTTCATCAGGCGAGCGACCAGGGTATTTCCCGGCGGCCAGGAGCGGGTCATGGTGCCGCCCAGCGTACCGGTACCATAGTTCAGATAGATAGACTCGTTGCCGTACTCTTTGATCAGGCGCTGCATATTGGTCGCGATGATGTCGTAGGCTTCTTCCCAGCTAATGCGCTCGAATTTGCCTTCACCGCGCGCCCCGACTCGTTTCATCGGATATTTCAGGCGGTCCGGATTGTAGACACGGCGACGCATGGAACGCCCACGCAGACAGGCGCGCACCTGGTGCAGGCCGTCATAGTTGTCATCGCCGGTATTATCCGTTTCAACATATTTAATTTCACCGTCCACAACGTGCATACGTAGCGGGCAGCGGCTACCACAGTTAACTGTACAGGCGCTCCAGATTACCTTTTCGTCTGACTTTGCCGGAAGGGCACTATCAACAGCGTGCGCAATCCGACTAAAAGGTAATGTTAATGCGCTGCTGGCCATTGCCAGGCCGCCGATCGCTGTCGTTTTTACCAAACCACGGCGACTCACCTCAGCAGCCAATACCGCATCAGGGATTTTCGTTTTCATAATGGCTCACTCAAGCTTGCTCACGATTGATTCCAGTAACAAACCGTATTGTGTAATTATTTCTATAGCAGGTCGCTATATAGGCTTGTATATATCGAATAATTTGAAAATCAAAGAGATATGTAGATTTTCACTCGAAAGTAGTATTACGTGTAAGTGAGGAGTAATTATTGTTCGGTATCAAAGGGAGACAAAAAAAGCGCCCGCAGGCGCTTTTTAGATTCAGAAAAATTGGGTATTAGCCAATATATTCCAGTCCGTTCATATACGGACGTAGAACTTCTGGTACTTCAATACGACCATCAGCCTGCTGATAGTTTTCCATTACCGCAACCAGCGTACGGCCAACAGCCAGACCAGAACCGTTCAGGGTATGAACCAGACGGGTTTTCTTGTCCGACTTGCTGCGGCAACGTGCCTGCATACGACGCGCCTGGAAATCCCAAACGTTGGAGCAGGAAGAGATCTCGCGGTAGGTGTTCTGTGCCGGGATCCATACTTCCAGGTCGTAAGTTTTACAAGCGCCAAAGCCCATGTCGCCGGTACAAAGGATGATTTTACGGTACGGCAGGCCCAGCAGTTGCAGGACTTTTTCTGCATGACCAGTCATCTCTTCCAGCGCCGCCATTGAGTCTTCCGGGCGCACGATCTGCACCATTTCAACTTTGTCGAACTGGTGCATACGGATCAGACCACGGGTGTCACGACCATATGAACCTGCTTCAGAACGGAAACATGGGGTGTGGGCGGTCATCTTAATTGGCAGATCATCTTCATCGATGATTTCACCGCGTACCAGGTTGGTCAGCGGAACTTCTGCCGTTGGGATCAGTGCATAGTTACTGGTGTCTGCTTCTTCTTCCAGCGGACGAGTATGGAACAGATCGCCAGCAAATTTCGGCAGCTGACCCGTACCGTACAGCGTGTCCTGGTTAACCAGGTACGGAACATAGTTCTCACTGTAGCCATGCTGTTCGGTATGCAGATCCAGCATAAACTGCGACAGTGCGCGGTGCATGCGAGCGATCTGCCCTTTCATTACCACAAAGCGGGAACCAGTCAGCTTAACTGCAGCTGCAAAGTCGAGGCCAGAGTGCATTTCACCCAGCGTCACGTGGTCACGAACTTCAAAGTCAAACTCACGCGGGGTACCCCAGCGGCTGACTTCAACGTTGTCATTTTCGTCTTTACCTACCGGCACTTCATCTGCAGGCAGGTTAGGGATGGTCAGCGCGATATCGCGAATTTCAGCCTGTAAAGCATCCAGCTCGGCTTTTGCTGCATCCAGCTCTTCGCCCAGTTTGTTAACTTCCAGACGTAAAGGCTCGATATCTTCCCCGCGCGCTTTCGCCTGGCCAATGGATTTCGATCGGGAGTTACGCTCCGCTTGCAGGTTTTCCGTTTTGACCTGCAATACTTTACGACGCTCTTCAAGAGCGCCCAGCTTATCTACATCCAGCTTAAAGCCCCGGCGTGCCAGTTTTTCAGCGACTGCGTCTGGCTCATTACGCAGCAGATTGGGATCGAGCATGCTTATCCTGTGCTTATCGAATTAAATGGGAGATGTGGCCACAGCCTGCGACCACAGGGATACAGTAACAACATTACCGCAACGATAACATTAACGGTAGCGTTTTATGGGGCTATTTTGATCCTGTTCAGCCAGCCAGGCGAGCTTTTCGCCAATCTTGCCTTCAAGGCCCCTGTTTGTCGGGAAATAATAGCGTGTTTGTGCTATTTCCGGCGGGAAGTAAACCTCACCGGCAGCATAAGCGTTTGCTTCATCATGAGCATAACGATATTCCTGACCGTAGCCCATTTCCTTCATTAATTTCGTCGGCGCATTACGCAAATGAACCGGCACGTCATAATCCGGACGTTCGCGAGCATCGGCCAGCGCGGCTTTAAATGCGGTATAGACAGCGTTACTTTTTGGCGCGCAGGCCAGGTAAACAATCGCCTGAGCAATGGCACGTTCACCTTCAGCCGGACCAACGCGAGTAAAGCAATCCCAGGCCGCAATTGCCACCTGCATCGCCCGTGGGTCAGCATTACCCACATCTTCAGACGCAATCGCCAGGCAGCGACGCGCGACATATAACGGATCTCCACCGGCGGTAATAATTCGCGCATACCAGTACAGCGCCGCATCGGGTGCGCTCCCACGCACCGATTTATGCAGTGCAGAGATCAGATCGTAAAAGCGATCGCCTTTGTTATCAAAGCGGGCGCTACGCTCACCGGCGATTTCGGTCAGTAATTCAGGCTTCAGGACTCGCTTACCGCTATCATCGACTTCAGCCATATCCGCCATCATTTCCAGCGTATTTAACGCGCGGCGCGCGTCGCCATTCACCAATTCAGCGATGGCGCGTCTTGTTTCACCCGGCAGAACGATATCCTGACCACCATAACCGCGGGTTTTGTCTTCCATCGCCTGAGTCAGTACCTGTTCGATATCCTCTGTACTCAGGGATTTCAACAGGTAGACACGGGCACGGGAAAGCAGTGCCGAATTAAGCTCAAATGACGGGTTTTCAGTGGTTGCACCAATAAAAGTGATGGTGCCGTCTTCGATATGTGGCAGAAATGCATCCTGCTGACTTTTGTTGAAACGGTGAACTTCGTCAACAAAAAGAATAGTGCGGCGACCAGCATTGCGGTTTTGCCGAGCGCGCTCGATCGCCTCGCGAATCTCTTTCACGCCAGAGGTGACGGCAGAAATACGTTCCACATCAGCGTTCGCATAACGGGCTATAACTTCAGCGAGGGTTGTTTTGCCGGTACCCGGTGGCCCCCAGAGGATCATAGAATGCAAATGCCCAGCTTCGATAGCGCGCGGCAATGGCTTCCCGGCAGCCAGCAAATGTTGCTGGCCGATATACTGTGCTAAATTTTCTGGCCGCATACGCGCGGCCAGAGGTTGAAAAGTATTATCCGAAAAATCGAGCGACAGATTGCTCACTCAGGTGCCTCTACTTACGTTGATCATCTACCGTGACGCCTTGCGGCGGGGTGAAGGTAAATTTCGCTGCATCCACAGCCCCATTTTGCTGGGATTTCAGCTGATAACTGCTGCGCTGATCGTCCTGCTCCACCGCGCTAAACTGATGGATTGTGCCATCACGCCCTACGTTAATGGTGAACTGCTTCAAATTGCCATTGCTGGCTTTCGGCGTCAGGACAAAGTCATCGCCATTCTGTTTGATATTGTACTGCTGCCAGTCGCTGGACTGGTTGCGGGCAATCAGCATAAACGGCGTATTACCGGTGGCATCTTTCAGCCAGGTTGCCGTAGCTTGCTCAACGAACGGGTTATAGAACCACAGTGTTTTACCGTCAGAAACCAGAATGCTTTCGTCAGGTTGAGTCATATGCCAGTTGAATAAGTTTGGACGTTTCACCCACAGATCGCCCTGACCTTCCTGCACCGCAGCGCCGCTACCGTCAGTCACTTTTTGTGTGAAACTGGCGTGGAAGCTGCTGACTTTATCCAGACGGCTTTTCAGATCGCTTGCGGCATCAGCCCAAACACTGGACGCCACTAAACTTGAGAGTAATGCACAGGTGATGGCAATTTTTTTCATCATTGTTCCTCAAATTACGTCACTCCCGATCGGGAGTTCCCTCTACTCTCTATTCCAGGCTAATAATCAGCTTGAGGAAAGAAGAAAATACTGAATTTTCAGTTGATAGAGTGCCGGATGCAACGCTACCTCGCCTTATCCGGCCTACGATGCATTAATTAGTCAAACGGCGGTGGGGCCAGCACTTCACGATTACCGTTGTGCCCCTGTTCGCTGACAATCCCTTGCGCTTCCATCTGTTCGATAATACGCGCTGCACGGTTATAACCAATGCGGAACTGACGCTGTACGCCTGAAATTGACGCTTTGCGTTTTTCAATGACAAACTGCACCGCCTGATCGAACAACGGATCCAATTCTTCAGCGCCATCGAAACCACCCGCACCACCTTCGCTTTCGCTGTCGGAGGTGATGCCGTCAACATACTGTGGGCGACCACGCGCTTTCCAGTCCTGCACCACGGCATGAACTTCCTGATCGCGAACAAAAGCACCATGAACACGTACCGGCAACGTGGAGTTCGGCCCAGAGTAAAGCATATCCCCCATACCCAGCAGTGATTCCGCGCCAGCCTGATCAAGAATGGTACGGGAGTCAATCTTGCTGGAAACGGTAAAGGCAATACGGGTCGGAATATTCGCTTTAATCAGACCAGTAATAACATCAACCGATGGACGCTGCGTTGCCAGTACGAGGTGGATACCTGCAGCACGGGCTTTTTGCGCCAGACGTGCTATCAGCTCTTCCACTTTTTTACCTACCGTCATCATCAGGTCGGCAAATTCGTCCACCAACACCACAATGTACGGTTCTTTTTTCAGCACCGGATGCTGGGCATCCATACTGTCACCCGGCTTCCAGTACGGGTCTGGAATCGGACGCATCATGCGATCGGCTTCAGCAATTTTTTCGTTATAACCCGCCAGATTACGCACACCCAGTGCAGACATCAGTTTATAACGACGCTCCATCTCGTTAACACACCAGCGCAGCGCGTTGGCGGCATCTTTCATATCGGTAACAACTTCCGTTAACAGGTGCGGAATGCCTTCATAAACCGAAAGCTCCAGCATTTTCGGGTCGATCATGATGAAACGCACATCTTCTGGCTGTGCTTTATAAAGCATGCTCAGGATCATCGCGTTCACACCGACAGATTTACCGGAACCGGTAGTCCCCGCAACCAACAAGTGCGGCATCTTCGCCAGATCGGCAACCACCGGCTCACCGGCGATATCTTTACCCAGCACCACGGTTAATGGCGACGGATTATCGCGGAATTTGGCGTTATCCAAAACTTCGCGCAGATAAACGGTTTGTCGTTTTTTATTCGGTAACTCCAGACCTACATAAGGTTTGCCAGGAATAACTTCAACGACACGCACCGCGACCGTCGAAAGTGAACGGGCAAGGTCACGAGACAAGTTAGAAATGCGCGCCGCTTTTACGCCCGGTGCCAGATTCAATTCAAAGCGAGTGATAACCGGTCCCGGAGAGTAATTGACGACATCGGCTTTAATACGGAAATCAGCCAGACGCGCTTCCACCAGACGCGCCATTTGTTCAAGCGCAAAGGTATCTACCGGTTCCACTTCGCTCGGTGGCGGTGTCAGCAAATCCAGAGAAGGCAGCGGCGTCGTCGGTTTATGCAACGGACGGCTGTCGCCATTACGCATCAACAGCGGATGAAGCAGGGTATCCTGCGGCTGCGGCGCAACCGGTTGTTGTGGCTGCTGATACTGCGGCTGCGGCGCAACTGGCTGTTGCGGCTGCTGATATTGCTGCTGTGGTGCAACCGGCTGTTGCGGCTGCTGATATTGCTGCTGCGGTGCAACCGGTTGTTGTGGCTGCTGATATTGCTGCTGCGGCGCTACCGGTTGTTGTGGCTGCTGGTATTGCTGCTGCGGCGCTATCGGTTGTTGCGGCTGCTGATACTGCGCCTGTGGCACTACCGGTTGTTGCGGCTGCTGTACAGGTTCAACAATTGGCGTAAACAGCGGTTCGTGTGGCCCATCATCCAGCAAAGCTTTCATTGGCGAAAATTCGAAATCATCCAGCGAGAACGGATTCGCCCCAGCCGGTTGTTCGCCCGAATAACGTTGCTGTTGAGTTTGAGCAAACTGACGAGCCAGTTCTGCCTCTGCTGCAGCATCTGTATCTTCTGCGTTGACTGGCACATCATGTTGATACTGTTCGCCATAGCGTTGCTGCTGCGTCTGGGCGAACTGACGCGCCAGTTCATCCTGCTGCATCGCATCGATTTCATCATCGTTATACTGATCGCCGGAATCGTACTGATTGCGCTGGGCTTCACGGGCTTTTTCTTCTGCTGCACGCTGTGAGGGCAGCTTAATGCCATATGACGCCAGTTCACGACGAGTTGGCACCCGGATACGTTTCGGTCGTGGCAACTGCGGGCCAATCCCCTCTTTAACCTGCGGACGCGGTCCACCGCTATTTGCCAGACTGAAGACTGGTGCGGCAACGGTTGCGGCAGCCCCCGTCGCCAATGTCGCTTTTTTCACGCCAGATGCCAGCGGAGAAACAGCGGCAGCGGCTTCTACTGGAGGTACTGCTGTAACAGAAGGTGCTTTCAGCGATGATTTAATCGGTTCTGGTTCTTTAACCGGTTCAGGAATCGGTTGATACCAGGCCGCAAGTTGTTCACGTTCACGGGCACGCTTCTCTTCCACTTCTTCAAAATAGTAAAGCGGCGGACGTGCGGGTTTTGTCTCTTCTACAACGGGTTCAGGCTCCGCAACAGGCTGCTGTTCAACGGATTGCGGCTGTTGGTATAACGGTTCTTGAGCGGCTGGCTGCTGATAAGTTTGCTCCGTCTGGTATGTAGACTGTGGAGCAAAAGTGGATTGCTGCTCTTCGGCTTGCCAGGCGTTACCTGCCACCGGTTGTTCTGGCGCAGGGGCGTAATACGGCTGTTGCGCAGACTGTTCCGGCGCAGGAGCGTAGTAAGGTTGTTGCACAGGCTGTTCAGCTGCAGGCGCATAATACGGCTGCTGTGGCTGTACAGGTTGTTGCAGCGGCTCATTATATTGCACTGCAGGCTGCGCATATTGTGGCTGCTGAGGGTAACCTTCCGGTGCAGGAGCAATAACCGGCTCTCCCGTTTGTGGCCCCGGTACAGGCTGCCAGGCTACTGTAGGTTGCGCAGGTGGAACATCAACAGAGGCAACTGGCGGCGTCTGAGTCACAGGTTCAACCGGTGCAGCCCAGCTTTGTGTCGCCGTGGTAGCAGCAGCTGCTACAGCAACAGGTTCGGTAATTGGCGCACCGTTTAATAATGGATCGTATTCGTCATATTCTGGCTGCGTTGCACGATTGCCCGAAAAGAGGACGTCGTCAGGGTCGGCAGCCACACCGCGTGCAGTGTAGGTAATCTCTTCTTCATCATCCATCCGCTTACCGGAGAACAACGCAGCATCTGTTTGCCGCCCCATCGGATTAATGAATTTTTCCGCCAGACGTTTACGACGTGCTAGCGCGCCGCGAAGAATACGGGCACGGCGCGATTCATGCTGTTTGCCGCGATTTTCATCTTCATATTCTTCGTCGTCTTCATACTCATCTTCATCGACCCAGGTATCATCGCGACGGGTACGATTACTGGCGAAGGTGAGAATGTTTAAAATCCAGCCGCCGAGTTTTTCAGCAATGGTCACCCATGACCAACCGGTGAACAGCGTCAGGCCCGCTGCCCAAACGCAGAGCAGCGCAATAGTTCCCCCGCTACTGTGTAGCAGTGGTTGTAGCGTAGTGCTTAGTAAGCTGCCGATGACGCCACCAGAGGCAAAATACCAGATATCGTCAGCGTTGATTGCCGCCAGACCACAAGAGGTAAGGATGAGCGCCAAAACGCCAATGATGCGTAGCGAAACGGCAAAATAATCAATGTATTCGTCACTGGACTGATGACGCCAGGCAAACCAACAGCCGCCGACGATAATGACGGGAATGGTGTAAGCCATCACGCCAAAAATAAAGAACAGCGTATCTGCCAGCCACGCACCGGGCATTCCACCTAAATTATGGATAGGCTCATGCCAGGCCGTTTGCGACCAGCTGGGGTCCGAAGGGTTAAAGCTTAGTAAGGCAGCCATCAACCAGACGGCAAACAGGACAATAAGGATCAGCAACGCCTCCAGAAGGCGGCGGCCGCTACTTAACTTTGTCAATGTGACTTCTTTGTCTTCAGTGTATTCCTGGCTCAAGAAAGGCTCTCCAGGTTACAGGCTTTTCCTGCCCGATGCTAAAACGGACAACAGTACCAGGTTACCCCAGTACTGTTGCTGTATGGATTAACAGGAGTGTAATCAAAATACGCCGATTTTGCACCTGTTCGTGTTAGCGCGTCTTAATAACCAGACGATTACTCTGCTTGACTTCTTCCATAACAACGTATGTCCGTGTGTCATTGACGCCAGGCAGACGCAGCAGGGTTTCCCCCAACAACTTACGGTAAGCTGACATATCCGGCACGCGTGTTTTCAACAGGTAGTCGAAATCACCGGATACTAAATGACACTCCTGAATTTCTTCAAGTTTTTGTACAGCGGTATTGAATTGTTCAAACACATCCGGTGCGCCACGATTCAGAGTAATCTCAACGAATACCAGAAGTGATGCATCCAGATAATGGGGGTTCAGCAGCGCTGTATAGCCCTGAATAAACCCTTGTCTTTCCAGCCGACGCACACGCTCAAGGCACGGCGTTGGGGAAAGTCCCACACGTTTAGAAAGCTCGACGTTAGAAATACGCCCATCCTTTTGCAACTCATTAAGAATGTTACGATCGATACGGTCGAGATCTTTGCCAGGGCGCTTCTTGCTATCTACCATTATTATTGTCTCTCTGTATTCCTTCCCTACTCCTGTCTGACCCTGAAACATCACTGTTCAGAGTCGCTACCCGTCACGATAGACCGAAATCATTAAGATTCACGGCGCGCAATGCCTGGTCTACGGTGAGAAGACCGTTGCCTGGTGGCAGCTATCGACATCACGAATGGCGTCTGTCCACGCCATACGTAGATTTCACTAGCACGGTAAACATGGTATTTACATGCATGGTTATGCGCATATAAGAATACTGTTTTTTTTCTTCCTCGAATGTTTTCGCAAAACACCAGGGGATTGTCAAAGCAAAACATCGATTTTTAGTACAACATGCCAGATATTCATTAACAGGGGCGTTTATTCATCATTTAATCGGCTTATAACGCGGGAAATTTAAGTAGCAGAGGTGATAATGCCGGAGGGAGTTTGACCTACTTATCGATACTGCCGATTGCACAAATTGTTAACAAAATCGTCATACTCTTTTTTTACGTCTGTAAATTCCCTACAATCCTGCCCATTGTCTGCCAACAACTATGGGGATCTCATGGGCACGACCAAACACAGTAAACTGCTTATCCTGGGTTCAGGCCCGGCGGGATACACCGCTGCTGTCTACGCGGCGCGCGCCAACCTGCAACCTGTGCTGATTACCGGCATGGAAAAAGGCGGCCAACTGACCACCACCACGGAAGTGGAAAACTGGCCAGGCGATCCAAACGATCTGACCGGTCCGTTATTAATGGAGCGCATGCACGAACATGCCGCTAAATTTGAAACTGAAATCATTTTTGATCACATCAGCAAAGTAGATTTGCAGAATCGTCCGTTCCGTCTTACTGGCGATAGCGGCGAATACACTTGTGATGCGCTGATTATTGCCACTGGAGCTTCTGCTCGCTATCTCGGCCTGCCGTCTGAAGAAGCCTTTAAAGGGCGTGGGGTTTCTGCTTGTGCAACCTGCGATGGTTTCTTCTATCGTAACCAGAAAGTTGCGGTCATCGGCGGCGGCAATACCGCGGTTGAAGAGGCGCTGTATCTGTCTAACATCGCTTCGGAAGTGCATCTTATCCACCGTCGTGACAGTTTCCGCGCAGAAAAAATCCTCATTAAACGTCTGATGGATAAAGTGGAAAACGGCAACATCATTCTGCACACCAACCGTACGCTGGAAGAAGTGACCGGCGATCAGATGGGCGTCACTGGCGTTCGTCTGCGCGATACACAAAACAGCGATAACATCGAGTCACTCGACGTTGCCGGTCTGTTTGTGGCTATCGGCCACAGCCCGAACACGGCTATTTTCGAAGGGCAGCTGGAACTGGAAAACGGCTATATCAAAGTGCAGTCGGGTATTCATGGTAATGCCACCCAGACCAGCATCCCTGGCGTATTTGCCGCAGGCGACGTGATGGATCATATTTATCGCCAGGCTATTACCTCGGCCGGTACAGGCTGCATGGCGGCACTTGATGCGGAACGCTACCTCGATGGTTTAGCTGACGCAAAATAATTTTACAAATCAGTAACAAAAGTAAAGAAGGCGACACCATGCGACTATGGGTCGCCTTTATTTTTTCCCCGTTGTAACATTGCTCTGCAAATAATTCTGATAACTCACCTGCTAAGCGTGCAATGAATAAATCCCGTCAAAAAGAGTTAACCCGCTGGTTAAAACAGCAAAGCGTCATCTCCCAACGTTGGCTGAATATTTCTCGTCTACTGGGCTTTGTGAGCGGCATATTGATCATTGCCCAGGCCTGGTTCATGGCGCGAATTCTGCAACATATGATTATGGAGAATATTCCCCGTGAAGCCCTGCTGCTTCCCTTTACGTTACTGGTTCTGACCTTTGTACTGCGCGCATGGGTGGTCTGGTTACGAGAACGGGTGGGTTATCACGCCGGGCAGCATATCCGCTTTGCCATCCGACGTCAGGTTCTCGACCGTCTGCAACAAGCAGGGCCAGCGTGGATTCAGGGTAAACCGGCGGGGAGCTGGGCGACGCTGGTACTCGAGCAAATTGACGATATGCATGATTACTATGCGCGCTACCTGCCGCAAATGGCGCTGGCAGTGTCGGTGCCGTTGCTGATTGTGGTGGCTATCTTCCCCTCTAACTGGGCTGCGGCGCTCATTCTGCTGGGCACTGCTCCGTTAATTCCGTTGTTTATGGCGCTGGTTGGAATGGGGGCTGCCGATGCTAACCGACGTAACTTTCTCGCTCTTGCTCGCTTAAGTGGGCATTTTCTTGATCGCCTGCGCGGCATGGAAACATTGCGTATTTTTGGTCGTGGCGAAGCTGAAATTGAAAGTATTCGTTCTGCTTCGGAAGATTTCCGCCAACGGACAATGGAAGTGCTACGGCTGGCGTTTTTATCCTCCGGCATTCTGGAATTCTTTACCTCGCTGTCGATTGCTCTGGTGGCGGTCTATTTTGGTTTCTCCTATCTCGGTGAGCTGAATTTTGGTCA
The DNA here is from genome assembly GCF_030295215.1 of Escherichia sp. KS167_9B. Taxonomy (NCBI): domain Bacteria; kingdom Pseudomonadati; phylum Pseudomonadota; class Gammaproteobacteria; order Enterobacterales; family Enterobacteriaceae; genus Escherichia; species Escherichia sp. KS167_9B. Next base: position 1,089,771 of record NZ_AP025754.1, on the reverse strand, counting down.
CTACGATACTGGCGTGACGCTAGCTGCGGGTTTTCTGGCCCTGATCCTTGCGCCGGAGTTTTTCCAGCCATTGCGCGATCTGGGTACGTTTTATCATGCTAAAGCCCAGGCTGTTGGCGCGGCGGACAGTCTGAAAACGTTTATGGAAACCCCGCTCGCCCATCCGCAGCGCGGTGAGGCTGAATTAACGTCGACCGATCCGGTGACCATTGAGGCCGAGGATCTGTTTATCACGTCGCCGGAAGGTAAAACGCTGGCAGGTCCGTTGAACTTTACTTTGCCAGCAGGCCAACGAGCGGTGTTGGTTGGTCGTAGCGGTTCAGGTAAAAGCTCACTACTGAATGCGCTTTCCGGTTTTCTTTCATATCAGGGATCGCTACGAATCAACGGAATAGAATTACGTGATTTATCACCGGAATCATGGCGTAAGCATCTCTCCTGGGTTGGTCAAAATCCACAATTACCAGCAGCAACACTACGAGATAACGTACTGCTGGCACGACCTGATGCCAGCGAACAAGAGTTACAAACAGCACTGGATAACGCGTGGGTCAGTGAGTTTCTACCGCTCCTGCCACAAGGAGTTGATACGCCTGTTGGCGACCAGGCTGCCCGCCTTTCCGTAGGCCAGGCACAACGTGTGGCGGTGGCGCGTGCATTACTGAATCCCTGTTCGCTATTACTGTTGGATGAACCCGCAGCAAGCCTTGATGCTCACAGTGAACAGCGCGTAATGGAGGCGCTGAATGCCGCCTCTCTGCACCAGACAACGTTAATGGTCACCCACCAGTTAGAAGATCTTGCTGACTGGGATGTCATTTGGGTAATGCAGGATGGTCAGATTATCGAGCAAGGACGTTACGCGGAATTAAGCGTGGCTGGTGGTCCTTTCGCCACATTGCTGGCCCATCGTCAGGAGGAGATTTAAATGCGCGCTTTGCTACCCTATCTGGCACTGTATAAACGTCATAAATGGATGTTAAGTCTTGGTATTGTGCTGGCAATTGTCACGCTGCTCGCCAGTATCGGTCTGTTGACACTTTCCGGCTGGTTCCTCTCGGCCTCAGCGGTAGCGGGGGTTGCCGGACTGTACAGCTTCAACTATATGCTACCCGCTGCGGGCGTGCGTGGTGCAGCAATCACCCGTACTGCCGGGCGCTATTTTGAACGTCTGGTAAGTCACGACGCGACTTTCCGCGTGTTGCAGCATCTGCGTATTTACACCTTCAGCAAATTGCTCCCCCTCTCCCCTGCCGGACTGGCGCGCTATCGTCAGGGCGAATTGCTCAACCGCGTGGTGGCGGATGTTGATACGCTCGATCATCTTTACCTGCGCGTTATCTCGCCGCTGGTGGGCGCTTTTGTGGTGATTATGGTGGTGACAATCGGGTTAAGTTTCCTTGATTTCACCCTCGCCTTTACGCTGGGCGGCATTATGTTACTGACGCTTTTGCTGATGCCACCGCTGTTTTATCGTGCGGGAAAAAGCACCGGGCAAAATCTGACTCATCTTCGCGGGCAGTATCGCCAACAACTGACAGCCTGGCTGCAAGGGCAAGCTGAGCTGACCATTTTTGGTGCCAGCGATCGTTATCGCACGCAATTAGAGAATACTGAAATTCAGTGGCTGGAAGCGCAACGCCGTCAATCTGAACTGACAGCTTTGTCGCAAGCAATAATGCTGTTAATTGGCGCGTTAGCGGTGATCCTGATGCTGTGGATGGCGTCTGGCGGCGTTGGTGGCAATACTCAACCAGGCGCGTTAATTGCCCTGTTTGTCTTCTGTGCGTTAGCCGCGTTTGAAGCACTGGCACCGGTAACGGGTGCATTTCAGCATCTGGGGCAAGTCATTGCCTCTGCCGTACGGATCACTGATTTAACGGATCAAAAACCGGAAGTCACCTTCCCTGATACCCAAACCCATGTTGCCGATCGTGTTTCGCTGACGTTACGGGATGTTCAGTTCACTTATCCGGAGCAGTCCCAACAGGCACTTAAAGGGATTTCTCTTCAGGTAAACGCCGGAGAACATATGGCGATTCTCGGGCGAACCGGATGCGGCAAATCAACACTGTTACAACTGCTGACCCGCGCATGGGACCCGCAACAGGGCGAGATTTTGCTTAACGATAGCCCCATAGCCAGCCTGAATGAAGCGACTCTACGACAGACCATCAGCGTTGTTCCTCAGCGAGTGCATCTGTTTAGCGCCACGCTGCGTGATAATCTGTTACTCGCCTCCCCTGGCAGTAGTGATGAAGTTTTGGCGGAGATCTTGCGTCGAGTTGGTCTGGAGAAGCTGCTCGAGGATGCAGGTCTCAACAGTTGGTTAGGTGAAGGCGGACGCCAGCTCTCCGGTGGTGAACTGCGCCGTCTGGCTATCGCCCGTGCGCTGTTACATGATGCGCCACTGGTATTGCTGGATGAACCTACCGAAGGCTTAGATGCCACAACTGAAAGTCAGATCCTTGAATTACTTGCAGAAATGATGCGTGAGAAAACGGTGTTAATGGTCACCCATCGACTTCGCGGGCTCTCTCGTTTCCAGCAAATAATAGTGATGGACAACGGGCAAATTATTGAGCAAGGTACTCACGCAGAACTGCTTGCCAGACAGGGGCGTTATTACCAGTTTAAGCAGGGTTTGTAAGCTATTATTGAACGATCCGACTTGCGTGGAGTTTTGCGGTCATGCGCCTGGTTCAGCTTTCTCGCCATTCAATAGCCTTCCCTTCCCCGGAAGGCGCATTACGTGAGCCTAACGGCCTGCTGGCACTGGGGGGCGATCTTAGCCCTGCGCGCCTGTTAATGGCTTACCAGCGTGGTATTTTTCCGTGGTTTTCTCCAGGCGACCCCATCCTCTGGTGGTCGCCCGATCCTCGCGCGGTGCTATGGCCAGAATCACTGCATATCAGCCGTAGTATGAAGCGATTTCATAAACGCTCGCCCTATCGTGTCACGATGAATTACGCCTTTGGTCAGGTCATTGAAGGCTGTGCCAGCGATCGCGAAGAAGGAACCTGGATCACGCGTGGCGTGGTCGAAGCCTACCATCGTCTTCACGAACTCGGTCATGCCCACTCCATCGAAGTCTGGTGTGAAGATGAGCTTGTTGGCGGTATGTACGGCGTGGCCCAGGGAACGCTATTTTGTGGCGAGTCCATGTTCAGCCGGATGGAAAACGCGTCCAAAACGGCGCTACTGGTCTTCTGTGAGGAATTTATCCGTCACGGTGGCAAACTTATCGACTGCCAGGTCCTTAACGATCACACAGCTTCGCTTGGTGCCTGCGAAATTCCCCGCCGGGATTATCTAAATTATCTCAATCAAATGCGCCTCGGACGATTGCCGAATAATTTCTGGGTACCACGGTGCTTGTTTTCACCACAAGAATGAATGTTTTCGGCACTTTTCTCCCCAGAGTGTTATAATTGCGGTCGCAGAGTTGGTTACGCTCATTACCCCGCTGCCGATAAGGAATTTTTCGCGTCAGGTAACGCCCATCGTTTATCTCACCGCTCCCTTATACGTTGCGCTTTTGGTGCGGCTTAGCCGTGTGTTTTCGGAGTAATGTGCCGAACCTGTTTGTTGCGATTTAGCGCGCAAATCTTTACTTATTTACAGAACTTCGGCATTATCTTGCCGGTTCAAATTACGGTAGTGATACCCCAGAGGATTAGATGGCCAAAGAAGACAATATTGAAATGCAAGGTACCGTTCTTGAAACGTTGCCTAACACCATGTTCCGCGTAGAGTTAGAAAACGGTCACGTGGTTACTGCACACATCTCCGGTAAAATGCGTAAAAACTACATCCGCATCCTGACGGGCGACAAAGTGACTGTTGAGCTGACCCCGTACGACCTGAGCAAAGGCCGCATTGTCTTCCGTAGTCGCTGATTGTTTTACCGCCTGATGGGCGAAGAGAAAGAACGAGTAAAAGGTCGGTTTAACCGGCCTTTTTATTTTGTACGAAGAACGCTGGAAGTATAAGTACATAACTTGTCTCGATGTAGATATACTGCACAACTTGTTTACAGTATGAGCAAACGAGAATTGTCAGTAAAATTCTTCTTGACCGTTTTACTCCAACTCCCTATAGTAGCGCCCCGTTGCCCCCCCATGAGGTCAGGCAGCAAAACAATTTGGTGAGGTGTCCGAGTGGCTGAAGGAGCACGCCTGGAAAGTGTGTATACGGCAACGTATCGGGGGTTCGAATCCCCCCCTCACCGCCATATTTGAAGAAGAGCTCGTACGAAAGTACGGGCTTTTTTTTCGCATTTTATCTGCCTGTACGGCAGTGAACGGTATAAAAATCGAGTTTTCCTTTCGGTTGGCTTTCTAAGCTGCCTGTACGGCAGTGAACTCAAATACTACACGTCTAGCCCGTTGTTAATAAAGCAAAACCATCTCATTTTCCTGCTGCCCCCCCTTTTTTATCCTTACCTTTCAGCTGCACTACTTATCAACAACTTACCATCATCATCAAAAAAAGGGTCTGAACCTCCTCCACCCCATAAATAAAAAGTCCGTAACCTCTTTCGAGATTACGGACTTCACCAACCTACCTAACAATTAGATTAATGCGCTGCTTCCGCCTTGTGCTTTTGTGCACTCTGAAATCCGTAAGTCAGCTCATTTTTCTCTTTATCCAGCGCAACCGTCACCTGACCGCCGTCCACCAGCGAACCAAACAACAGTTCGTTGGCGAGCGGTTTTTTCAGGTTGTCCTGGATGACACGCGCCATCGGACGTGCGCCCATTGCCCGGTCGTAACCTTTCTCGGCCAGCCAGTTACGCGCTTCCTGGCTCACTTCCAGAGAAACACCTTTCTGATCCAACTGAACCTGCAACTCGACGATGAATTTATCCACTACCTGATGGATCACGTCGGTGGAGAGATGATCGAACCAGATAATGTTGTCGAGACGGTTACGGAATTCCGGTGTAAAGATCTTCTTGATCTCTTCCATCGCATCGGTGCTGTTATCCTGGTGGATAAGACCAATGGATTTACGCTCAGTTTCCCGTACCCCGGCATTAGTGGTCATCACCAGCACCACGTTACGGAAGTCCGCTTTGCGTCCGTTGTTATCGGTCAGCGTACCGTTGTCCATCACCTGCAACAGAATATTGAACACGTCCGGGTGCGCTTTCTCGATTTCGTCCAGCAGCAGCACCGCATGAGGATGCTTGATGACCGCATCAGTCAGCAAACCGCCCTGATCAAAACCAACGTATCCCGGAGGCGCACCAATCAGACGGCTGACGGTATGGCGTTCCATATACTCGGACATATCAAAGCGCAGAAGCTCAATGCCCAAAGCTTTCGAAAGCTGTACCGTCACCTCTGTTTTCCCGACCCCGGTAGGGCCGGCAAACAGGAACGAACCGACTGGTTTATGTTCGTGACCTAAACCTGCACGCGCCATCTTAATGGCTTCAGTCAGCGCCTCAATGGCTTTATCCTGACCGAAGACCAGCATTTTCAGGCGATCGCTGAGGTTTTTCAGGGTATCGCGGTCACTCTGAGAAACACTCTTCTCTGGAATGCGCGCAATACGGGCCACCACGGACTCAATATCCGCCACATTAACGGTTTTCTTGCGTTTGCTTACCGGCATCAGGCGTGCGCGAGCGCCCGCTTCGTCGATAACGTCAATGGCTTTATCCGGCAGATGACGATCGTTAATGTATTTCACCGCCAGCTCTACCGCTGCACGCACCGCTTTTGCGGTATAACGCACGTCATGGTGCGCTTCGTACTTCGGTTTCAGGCCGTTGATGATCTGTACGGTTTCTTCGATCGACGGTTCAGTAATATCAATTTTCTGGAAGCGACGCGCCAGAGCACGGTCTTTCTCGAAAATGTTGCTGAACTCCTGATAGGTTGTCGAACCAATTACGCGAATTTTACCGCTTGAGAGCAACGGTTTGATCAGGTTAGCCGCATCAACCTGACCACCAGAGGCTGCACCCGCACCGATAATGGTGTGGATCTCATCAATAAACAGGATGCTGTTAGTGTCCTGCTCCAGCTGCTTGAGCAACGCTTTAAAACGTTTTTCAAAGTCGCCGCGATATTTTGTGCCCGCTAACAGAGAACCGATATCGAGAGAGTAAATCGTACAGTCAGCCATCACTTCCGGCACATCGCCCTGTACAATTCGCCAGGCAAGACCTTCCGCAATCGCGGTTTTGCCGACACCGGATTCCCCCACCAGCAGCGGGTTGTTTTTACGGCGACGGCAGAGAACCTGAATAGCACGCTCCAGCTCCTTCTCACGACCAATCAGTGGGTCGATTCCGCCCACACGCGCAAGCTGATTCAGGTTCGTCGTGAAATTCTCCATACGTTCCTCCCCACCAGCTTGTTCTTCGCTGTTTGGCTGGCTGCCAGGATCAGAAGACTGTGTCGGCTCGTCTTTACGCGTGCCATGAGAGATAAAGTTCACCACATCGAGACGGCTGACTTCATGTTTGCGCAACAGATATGCCGCCTGCGACTCCTGTTCGCTAAAGATAGCGACCAGAACGTTTGCACCGGTAACCTCATTGCGACCGGAGGACTGGACATGGAAGACCGCACGTTGCAGTACACGCTGAAAACTCAGCGTTGGCTGTGTGTCGCGCTCCTCTTCACTGGCAGGCAGAACGGGTGTGGTTTGTTCAATAAAGGCTTCCAGTTCCTGACGGAGCGCAACCAAATCCACGGAACACGCTTCCAGCGCCTCCCGGGCAGATGGGTTACTGAGCAGCGCCAGTAACAAGTGCTCGACGGTCATAAACTCATGACGGTGCTCGCGCGCTCTGGCGAAAGCCATATTTAAACTGAGTTCCAGTTCTTGATTGAGCATAGGCACCTCCCCCAATTTTTATGCCTGCATTCAGGCTTTTTCTAGCGTACACAGCAATGGATGCTCATTCTCCCTCGCGTACTTGTTCACCATCGCCACTTTGGTTTCTGCAACCTCGGCGGTAAAGACTCCGCAAATGGCCTTCCCCTGGTAGTGAACAGCGAGCATCAATTGCGTTGCACGTTCTACATCATAAGAAAAGAATTTTTGTAACACGTCAATAACAAACTCCATCGGAGTGTAATCATCATTGACTAATATCACTTTATACATAGATGGCGGTTTTAGCGCGTCGCGAACTTTTTCTTCCGCCAGTTGATCAAAGTCCAGCCAGTCGTTCGTTTTACCCATTGTCAGTTATCATCTTCGGTTACGGTTATCGGCAGAACGCCCTGCCGCTGACAAGAGCTTATTTGCCTGACCAATCTACTCCACATGATAGATAACTATCATTTATAGCATTTAGTAAATTAGATTTTAATTTTCAACGCATTAAAAATAATAAGCCCGTCAAAAACAGCGAAATTAACTACACCATTAACTACACCGTTTCACGAACAATATCGAACAACCACGAACAAAGATCAACACGCTTTAACCGTTATTATTTCCCGGTTATCCATGATCAAGCTGGTGGATGTTTGTTCTATGCAGATTTGCATAGTTCCAAATGAGGCTGGTGGATGATCACGGATAAACCGATACCGAGATCCCGGTATCGGCATCAGGCCCATGCCATAACAAAAACCCCATATTCGTGGGTTTTCTGTGTTGTGGCTATTCTGCCGTTGCCGTGCTGGTGGATATTTCCGGTATGTGGCTCACCATATCGGCATCATGCCCACCAGCGCGACGCATTTTTTTAATTTCGCGGGTGTAAGAATTTGACGAGGCGGGCGGTCCCATAAGCAATGGGTTGTAGGGATTCCGATCCCCCCTCCTGAATGCAATTTTTCGTATATATATACAAAACAGTGCGGGTTATGCGGGTTAGCGGGTTATCTTCGCGTGCAAAGTATTTTTTATTCTTTAATATCAATGTGTTGAAAAATGGGGTGTTTAAATGTTAGCCAAAACGTAACCCGCAAGACATTCAAAATAACCCGCAAACACCCCCCAAATAACCCGCAAACGCATCAGGAAAGTGGGTCCAGTGATGCCACCGAACGGCTGAATCGGGTAACGTTCTGTTGCCTGGTTGTTGTTTGCGGGTCAGCAATACTGACGCGCAAAGTTAGTTGTATGTGGCTGTGCGTCCACCAGCTACGCCGGAATGGGGTATTCCGTTTCAACGGAACAGGTATGACGAACATGATCGCACCTTCTCCCGAAAACGGGTTTTCCTGTTTCGGGAAAATGGACACATGAAGCGGCGCGGTGATTTTCACCATTCAGAATCTGGTGGGTGAGTTTTTCAGCTTCCCCCAATGGGGGATTCTGGAACAATCAATGGGTTACGCCTTACCAGCAAAAAAGCACATCAACTGTAACGGAAATCGTTATGGTTGCTGGTGGGCTGCGTCACCATCATGGTGATGATGCAGTGAATGTAAGGATTACTTAGGTTAGGGGGCGTAACTCATTGTCATTTTTTGAGCAAACCGGGAATCTCCGGTTTGGTTACTCTGTAACCAAGTCAATTTTATTTACTCTGTTGTGAGGGACTATAAGACCCGCGCAAAATCTGCCCAGCCAGCCGGAACGGTTGAACAGGGTGGCTATCGGTCACTCTGTTGTGCGTTACTAGCGTGACCCCGGTAGGGTGTGACTATCTTTCAGATAGTCGGTTGCCTGGTTACACGAAAAAATTTACTTCCTGCGTTTATCCTGCTTTGTATGCCCGTGCTGAATGCCCCGCAGTGGATCTTCTTTTTTCAGGTCGATCCCCATGTCCGTTAGTGTTTTTGTGGCGGCGGTTCTTATGGCACAAATCAGGTCTCTTTCCGGTTCCCGGGTTATGGTTGCCTTCCGGATGCATGCCGTTCGTCGTTCCGTTACATACTGACGCGCTTCATCACTTGCCGCCTGTTTCAGTAACTCACCCCAGCGATTAGCCGCCCGTCGCCATAAACCTTTCGCTTCCAGTTCTTCCGCTTTGTCATCATGCACCATAAGCATAATCCCATTGATACCTGTTAAATCTGAATGGTTGGTTTCTGTTCTTTTGATAATTTTCCGCATAGCTTATTGTATGACAGTACTGTCCCACAATAAGGAGTTGCACGCATGAGAATGACCAGGCACAAAAAACAGATCCTTGAACTCTACAAACCTGAGTATCGCGATTGGGTGCGGGTGGAGGCTGGAGATCCACCTTTTGATGTTCGTGGTGTTACAGTGCTGCTCTATGGTTCCGAATATCAGCGATATCACATAGAGGCAACACGAAGGACGCTAAACGCTATGGTTCGTGATAAGTTGCTGGAGCGTGTGAAAGTCCGTGAGCCACGTTTTGATGTGCGTATTGGTGGCGATGGTGCGCATTGCACGGTAATCCGCTATGGCCTGGTAAGGTAAGCCATCGGGTAAATCAGATGATTAAATCACCAGAATGTAAATTTACATTCTGCCAGCCACCAGCTACCCTCCTCAAAATTGAGGAGCCTTTTTATCAACTGGTTACCGCCGTAACCGCTCCGGCTTCTTCCACTGGTAAGTCTTTTTCTCGCTCTCCCGGTACATCTGCACGCGGCGACGGTAGGCCAATAACTCGAGTACCCTGGTGCGTATGTCGCGCATATCCACTCCGTTAAGCTCAATACCGTCACGGCGCATCACCTCAGCCACCACACGCGCATAGTTCTCAGCGATAACGCTGTCCGGCTGCGTGGCCTCCTGTTTGCCTGCTGGTGGTCTGATCCCGGCAATCTGGCGAATCATTTTGAGCATTTCGGCTTCGGTCATTGTCATGGCCTCCAGAGGATGGGAAAACAATGCCGTAATTGTGGCGACTGATAACGGGAAGGTGAAGCGCGTTTAAGCTGGTGGATGTGGTGCCATGTTTCCCACCAATGGTGGAAAAGCCCACCAGCGCAACGCAGGACGCATAAAACCATTGCGATGACTCATGGCAGGGGGATAACCACAAAAACAACGTCAGCGGCGCGATTCTGGCTGTTCCTGTCCGGGATGTGCATACGTATTACGTACGCAGTTAATCCGGCATAACGCATGACGTTGATGAAACGCCCCGATCATCGCGGGTCCTCCTGGATGGGTACCCTTACCGCGGGGCGACGGACGCGCGGAAAAAGGCTGGTTTTTGCATTTTCATGGCGGCGGCAGCATGTGTAGTAATATATTGATAATTAAAAGTTATTTCTGTTTTCACCTGTACAATCTTTTTTCTCCCCTGTCATTAGACCAGTTCGCAATCAATTGAAATATATAAATAAATCTGATTTTCACCTGCCAGATGGAGTTGCCAGTGTCAAATGTGAGCGGAAGCGGTGATGCTTATCACTGAATCATGCCGCATCACGATACCAGACTCCCGGTACCGCTGCGTGATAACCCACAAGGCTGGTGGCGATGCGTTATGGTCCGTGCATTGCCATTCTCCTGGCCTGGTGGCATTATCCGGCATGAACGAGCGGTTATTCTCCGTACTCTTAATCGTTGTTCATGGTTATTTGCTTTGTGGTAGCTAACATTTCCTGATGGTTATTATCCTTCTGCCCCGTAATCACGGGGATTTTTTTACCCGCGTTCTGCCGTTCTCCCCTGTGCTGTTGGTAGCGTCACGATGTGTCACGGCATGTCACCATCACGTCACGCTGATTGCGAAAGCCAGGATTAACCAGTACCGGAACGGGTAGCCCGATGTATTGTTACCGTCCTGCCGGCTGGTGGAGTAATTGATAACGGTTATCATCAACGGGAGGGGCAGATCAAATCCCTGTGGCCCTGGATGTCAGGGACCGCCTACCAACCCTTCTTCGCATCGCCGCAGGATCGAAAACTTTTTTTTGGGAAGGTGTGCGCAGAGTTGATAGATAAAACCTATCAGACAAAACCACGCCCAACCCGCGCCATTACTGGCATCGTTAAAAAAACTCACTCCACCAGCAGACTAAAAAAACCGTGATTTTTCCAGTTTTATGGGCTGAAAAGGGTCTCCCTAAAAAACACCTCTTACACTGCCGGACAGGGGCGGAGACTTTTCACGGGTCCTTTCCGGAACCATTAACACCACGGGGCGGCAGACGCGCAGATTTTCACTATTTATGAAAATTTTTCAGGGAAAAAGCATGTCGGTACTTCTTGCATGTAACATTATGTTTTTATTTAAATTAACTATCATAAACATACGACACCATAACACCGGAAAATCCCGTTTTTCTGGCGTTTCATGTCGGAGGTGGTTTTTGATGAGGATTTGATAGATGAATGTTAACAAAAAGAGACTGGCGGAGATTTTCGGCGTTGATCCGCGCACAATTGAACGCTGGCAGACGCTGGGCCTTCCTCATACATCTGGTGGCGGAAAAGGCGTGGAAGTGACTTTCGACTCTGCACAGGTGATCGAATGGTATGCACAAAGGGAGAAGGACATCGAAAACGAAAAACTCCGCAGGGAGCTTGATGATTTACGTGCTGCTGGTGAATCAGATTTACAGCCAGGCACAACAGAGTACGAACGCTACCGTCTCACCAAAGCACAGGCTGACGGGCAGGAACTGAAGAACGCCAGAGAGACGGGGGAGGTTACAGATACTGAGTTCGTGCTCTATGCGCTTCGTGGACTGGCGAGTCAGATTTCTTCGATCATGGATAGTTTACCGCTCACAATGCAAAGGCAGTTCCCCGGGATGACTCCGGCAATGCTCGATGGGCTGAGGAAGGAAACAGCACGGGCCTGTAATGCGTGCGCCAAAACTGCCGATAATCTGCCCCGCATTCTGAAAGACTACCTGATGGAAACAACCGGAAACGTGCCGGAGAAATTACGGCAACAGAAAGGTGAGCGACAACAGCGCAATTATTGAACAAAACTGAGAAAGGATCTGATAACGTCATTTTTGTCCCAAAATGACCACTGCCAGATCCTTTCTTTTTTTGATGATTTTACGATTAAACAATGAGTTACAGAGAAGAAGAACGGATCTGACTTTTCCCGAAAAATTTTCATAAACAGTTAAGAATTGCGCGTACCCGTACCCCCGGCGCTTAAGGTTCCGGGAAGGACCCGCCGGAGATAGCTACCGTAAGGTGTAATTAAATATCCGGGGATGTGCCACAGACCAACCAGCTGAATACAGGTCAGCGTGATGACGAGAAATAAAGAGAATGGTTGCGAATCCTCCACCTGGTGAATCTCCTGCACTACCTGTCATTTTTGCGCAAATACCCCTGGCATTTCTAAGCATGATCAACCTGATCATTGTTCGCGGTTTTTACGTGGCAAGGCCAGTAATTACGGGGCTTACATCAATGTTTATTCCGCCCATCTCTGCGCAAAACAACTTAACAAACCTTAACATCACAGGCGGAACCATTGCGCAAATCTGGAGGCTTACCGCACGCACCAGCCTGATACATTGCCAGAATGAACGAGGTGCGACACAATGTGTGTGCATGTCTTACTCATTGAACCTCAATCAAGGCGCATCTTTAGCGGTGCGCTTTTATTTTTTTGTCGTTCCCTGCTGGTGGATGTTTTCCGGTACCGCGAATTATTCCCCCTGGTGAATCTCCTGCACTACCTGCGGCGTGCTGTCGTGCCAGTCGTTAGCCTGTATCACTCTGGTAGTAATTTGCCTGCACAGGTCATCAATAATCTGCCTGACGCGGTTTACTGCGTTCTGATTGATGCCTGCATCGCGCGCCAGAATGTCGGGGAGTTTTGCCAGTTCCTCGCTTAAGATTTTCCCAAAAATAACCAACTCCCTGCGCACATCCACGGCGGGGATAAGTTCAGCCGTTTCCTGCTCGAACTTAAGGCGCTCACGCTCAGACTGGTACCAGGCTTTACGGCTTTGTGGATCCATGTCTTCGAGTGATGCGGGGGCGGGTATATTCATGAATGCGCTGATTATATCCGTCAGTCGGTACAGCTTTAATTTTTCATGCCCTCCGGCTGGCTGAATGTCCTTTAGCCTTTTCGCTACTGTCTGGCGGCAAACTCCCGCCAGTTCTGCGAGTTGATTGATATTAAGTTTCAGGTTTTTAAGCTCCCGATCCATTCGTCCTCCGGTAGTTTTAAATGCGTATCGTGCGCTCATCTTTCAGTGGGTTAAAAGTGTTCTGTATGTTGAACAAAAAACACCCCAAATTAACATAGTTAAAATATATTTCATTTTAATTCAACATGTTGGAAAGATGATGATGACGGATGAAAATGTAAAAATTAGCCTTTTTCCGCGCGTCCGTCGCCCCGCGGTAAGGCCCCCCTCCGGAAGGACCCGTAAAAAAAGCCGGAGTGTTCCGGCTTCGTCTGTGTGTGTGCACATATGCAGAATTTTATGTTATCCGCCCACGGGAGTGATGGTCATTTTTCAGGATAATATCCGGCATCACTGGTTGCTGCCAGGCTGCTTCGGGTAGTTCCGCCAGACGGATTTACCCGCGTCTTCCATCCCCATCACCGCATGAGTGCGGTTTACAGCCTCTTTCAGCGCCCCGAAGTTATCCGCCATAACGGGTGGGCGTGCTGCCTTGCGGATGCATTCCGCGCGACGCTTTGCCACCTGTTCGCGCTCCTTATCGGTGTTCACCAGCTGCATGACCTCAGCCCACCGCGCCGCCGCTCTCCGGTACAGGCCTTTAGTCTCCAGTTCTTCCGCTTTGCTGTCACGAATCATGCGCCTGTCCTCTCCTTTGTCGCCTGACGTTTGCGCTTTTCATTCAGTGCTGCCAGCCGCGTTTCTGCCTCCTGCTGTTCCTGTGGTGTCACTTCCCCACATGGCTGGCCTTTCAGGTCGTAACGTGCACCACCAGCCATTAAGGCGCGGTAATAGCGCGGAGACTGCGCATAAGATGCCAGCGTCGCACGTAATGCCCCTGGCCCGAATGCCAGCCCCCTGACGGCGAGATCCTGCATCAGGTCGTCGAATATCCCCACCTTAAGCGGCTTCGGTGTTTCCCGGCTGAATAAATCAGGCCACAGCTCAATAAGGCGGTTAACGCGTCTGCGGTTTTTGCGCTGGCGTTTGGTCATATGCCGCCACGGTGTCACCCCTGTGGGCTGCCCTTTGCGGCTCTGCTGTGCGTTCTGATTGCCGGGTATCACTTTATGCGCCGATGTGGTTTTATCCTGCTGCTGTGCCGCCTGCGTCGTTTCTGACTGCGTGCCGTAAATGCCTTTCGGTTTTCGGTTAATGGTCAGCGTTGTCATGCCTTCCCCTGTAATTACTCTGTTCGCTGTTGTGAATTAAAACGGGATGTTATCCCCGTACGGGTCATCATTTCCCGCCTGTTGTTTTGCCCTGTTCAGTGCGTCAGTAGCCTGGCCCTGTTGACCTTTTTTGCCGCCCGGTCGCGCCGTTCGCGCACTGATTACGCTGTCTGCGATGACCTGCCAGCCCTGCCGCGTTTCGCCGTTCTGGCCTGTCCACTGGCTTACCTGCATGTTACCCGCCACGCTCACCAGTTCGCCTTTCTGGTGCCTGGCCAGTGCATCGGCCTGTCTGCCAAACGCCAGGACGGATAACCACATCGTCGCCGTTCCGTCATCTGCCTGGCTGCATGGCAGGGGAACCGCCATACTCGCCATCGCCATTTGTGTCCCTTTGCTGGTGGTCTTTAACTGCGGGTCAGCCACCAGCCGCCCGTAAGCCGCTATCTGTGCTGTCATGCTGTCTGCTCTCCGGTTTTAACGTTGATGGTTGTCACCTGTTCCGCTTCGGCAATCTCCCGCTCTGTCAGCGTGGCAAAATTTGCCGCCGCCGTGGCCATGAATGCGCTTATCAGTTCGGGATGTGCTTTCGCGTATCCTTCTCCCGCGTTGCGGTCGATGATTTTTATCGCCACCCTCAGCCAGTGCTCTGTAAGGTCAATGGCGCGGTAGTGTGGTTGTTTGCGGTTTAACTTCATAGTTCAGATCTCGATTTTTCGTATATATATACAAAACACGTCGTCCCAGTTGTCCCGGTTGTCCCACTTAATGTTAACCTGTTGATTTTATTAAAAACACACTCCACAAAGTGGGACGACATAAGGCGATTTTGGGACGACATGAGGTTTTTTGTGTTGTCCCACCCTCCAGCACGGTAAAAAATACATGTCGTGTCGTCCCAAAATGCCGCTATGTTGTCCCAAAATGCCTGAATATTGTCCCGCTGTTGTCCCACTTTTTGTAAGTGAAATATATGTAATTCAATGTGTTACGATTGCTTGTTGCTTACTGGGACGACTGGGACAACATATTTTTACCTCCTACACGCGAGATTAATCATTTTCAGCATCGTGGTCCTGTGTCAGCAAAAGGCCATACACTCTTAGCCGCGCCCCTTTCAGGTGTTTTAGTCGTGGTGTCCTGATTTGCCATCCCCGCCCGCTGGCTGGTTTTCTCAGCATTCCGGCTTCATGAAGGGTCTTTGCTACGGCATCCTTGTTAAATCCCTTCGCCACATGTGAGCTAAACGGCTCCGGCAGCACGTAAAACAAAACAGGCTCGTCATAACGTCCGTCGCTTTCCCTGTAGCCGTACAGTTCTGAAATCGGCAGGCTGGCAGGGTCATAATTGACAGGGGCGAACCTGCTCAGGCCATAGGCCGCAAGAAACGCCTCAGCCTGTTCAATAATCTGCCTGTGTTCCCTGTTGCCCGTACCGAATTCCTTCACCCAGGCATAAAAATTATGCTGAATGGCATCGCGGCATTCCTGCTCATCCCAGCCAGTAACATGACCGGAAAGCACAAGCGCGGCCTCCAGTATGGCGAAACGCTCACCCACGCGGTGTACCTGCTCGCCGTAGCTCTCCGGTATCAGGTTGCGCCACCGTTCACGGCATGCCCTTACCGTGTCCTTTGCCTCCTGCTGGTGGTCTGCCAGCCATTTAACCCATTCACGACCCGCCGCCCCGTGATTTGCTGTCCAGGCATCCTTTAACGCGTCTGCGTGTGCCTTTCCGGTGCTGTATTCGTGAAACTGCGTGGCTTTTTCCATCGGCACGTTAAGCAGACGGACAAGCTGCCCCGCCTTGACTTTTATCCCCTCCGTTTTGAGGAATGTTTCAACGTCCATTTCTCCGGTACTGATTGCCACAGTTCGCCAGTGTTTGATCTCCCGGTTGCCGCCGTCCTTCGCTCCCTGTAATTTCCCGGAACCGTTAAACAGCGTATAAGCCGATGTGGACACCTCCCGCGCGTTTCCGGCCTGGCCTATTTCATCCAGGGGTAAAAGCCCGTCATTGTGTGCCTCTGCCTCGTTGGCGATGCCTAACGCCGTGCCGTACCAGGTCAGCCGTTGTGCGTCCGGCTCTCCCCATAAACTTGATGCGATGTTCTGCGTGGTGGTTTTCCCTGCCGATGACTGTTCGAAAAGATGTACCCCGAAGCCGTCCGCACCAACAAGGCCAATCAAAGGTGCTGCCAGTGACGTGGCAACACCCAGCATCATGGACGGATTGCCACCAGCCAGCCGCGCCACGCAGTCGCGCCAGCCCTCCGCCGTACCCGCAACCGAATAGCCATTAACAGCGGCACTTTTTCCGGTAAACAGAATCGGTTTTTCAGACTCACCAATGACCGAACCGTCCGGCATGATGTACGCGCCAAAATGCCAGCCCGTTGTTGTGCTTAACTGCCATTCCTCATGGCTTCCGCTTAACTGCATCCAGTCAGCCAGGATAGCCCTGTATTTGCCGTTGGTTGTTACGTTCAGTCCGTGGTCTTTCAGTAGCCGCCAGCCGTCACGGTCGCCAATGCCACCGCACGGAATCGCCATTGTGATGACTTCATGATTTGCTGGCTTTTTCCAGCGCATCACGCGGTAATGCTCTTTACCAATCGTGCCAGTTCCCAGTAGTTCAAGCGGAGAACATAACCACGTCTCAGGCCGGATAATTTCTCCTGACTGCTTATCCACTTTGGGCGTTACCCAGAAAACACCATCGGCGCGACTTTCAACGCGGGGCTTTAATTCATCATCACCCGGGCTTGTAGTGGCTTTTTTCTTTACCGGAAGCTTAATTACCAGATCTGCAGAAAGATTCTGACGCTCAACGTTCAGATAGCGCCGCCAGTTTTCACACTTCTGGCCGTGCATTCCTTCAGGGTAAAAATTCGCATCCTGAATATCTGCCGCCGCCAGCTTCTGACCAATCTTTTTGATCTCCACTAAATCCAGTTCTCCGGCCTGGTACAGCCTTACGCGTTTTTTTTCATCCGGAACAATTTTCAGCGCATCAAGTTCGGCAAGCTGATTTGGCCCAAGCCACACAGGCGGCACATTATCGCCGGATGCGGGACCGTCCTTCTCCTGCCACTGTTGTGCATGCGACCAGGCATCACTACCCGCGAAAATAATTACCTCTGTGTCTTTGTTTTTTATTCCGCGAGGCTGTTTTTTTACGTTCGGTGCCAGTTTCATTTTGCCTTTCCCCGTTCACGAATAATTTCACGTACTGCCTTAATGCGTTCCATTCCTGTAACGCGCATGATTCTGTCGATGTCGCTTAATTCTGCTGGTGGCGCTTTACTTACCAGGGTGAACTCACTCTCAAAACGCATATGAGACGACACGCAGGGATGCGCATAACCTTCGCGGATATAAGTCACGCGAAAATCGTCAACGGTTTTTATCGTTATTCGTCCACCATATTTATCTTTGAAAATATCGCCTGGGCGGATTTCAGGCCGAGCGGGGCCGCTGGCAGTAAAGCCAGAATTTTTCTGTTTCATGGTTTTTATTCTCCGGTGTGATGCGCTTTATTATTCTCGTGAATTGCCATCACCGTATTTAATTCATTAATTACTGGCGTTAATAATGTGTGCACGGCAGAAAACATCATGGGATATGATTCATCGCCATTTTCCGGCACTTCCATTAACTTAAGTAATAATGCCTCCATTTCCTTTGCGCGGATTAATGCATTCTCAGAATGAATAAGAACATCAAAAGGTATTTTATGCATCACACAGTTTCTCCCTGATTCTTTTAGTGTCCTCATTGAGGATGCCTGTAGCTTTTGTCAGCGAGTTTTTGGTAATTATTTTTATTGTTTTAAATTTTCTTTTGTCGTACTCCGACTGTGATTTCCTCTCCATGATCTCTACCATGCAATTTATATCCACAAGCGCATGTATCAGTACTTTCAGTGCTTCGCCTGCTGCGTCCGGCGTGTTTTTATTGCACATAGCGTACCCCCTGACGAATACGGGCGGCGAATACAGCGACACAACCTGACGGGCAATGGTTACGCGCTTCGCGTTCCGTCCAGGCGGTGACGTGGATGATTTGGGACTCTGACGCGCCAAAGATGATAAAGCGCCAGATAAAGGCAATTTGAGAATGTACAAGGGTAGGGGTAGTAGCCATGTTGGCAGCCTCTTCGTTAGGTTTAATAAACCCACCGCAGGAAACGCCAATTTCGCTGGCGGTGGACTGTACAGGGTTGGCGTAACCGGTTAACGAAGAACCCGGCGCGGATTGCTCCGCCCCCATACAGCCCACCATTGATAAGGTGTGACTATCCGGCACAAAAAAACACGCAGGGCGCGTGTTGTGCGCTTCGTTAAATACCAGGACGCCAATCCCGGCACCAGATTTTGCTGGTGCGGGTAAATCATAGCCCTGGCTGGCAGTGGCGATCAACAGGTTTTTCATACCCGCTTTATTCAGGTTGTGCGAGTCCCGCCCTTGCGGGTGTGTGGTATGATTTCTCATAGCTACCTCGATACTTCTGCTATCGTTGGTGGTTAGAGGCCCTGCCAGTGGTACCGACACTTGCAGGGCTTTACTTTTTGCTCTGATTGTGTGTAATGTGTAATTACACATAAATACATTACATGAGGTGTAATTGACGTGTCAACACACAAAAGCGAAAGGCGTGGTAATCCTCCGTTCCAGTTCCGTTTAGATCCTGACTTACGGGAAAAGATGGAAAAAGCACAACAACAGGACGGCGATGATTCTCTTGCAGCCTGGATAAAGCGAATAATCCGCAAAGAATTACAGCAACGCGGCATAGAATCTAAAGGATAAAAACTATCAATGCCGTGGTGTGAGGAACTACGGCGCATTGCTATGCAGGAGGCCATTATGAACAATAAAAAGTTAACAAAAATACCATCACCAACCCGGAAGAGACGTCGCAAAAATATGACGCACGAGCATGAATCAGACAGATTCGCGCCGTGTGCGTTTGTCCTTGAGACGTTCCTTAAAGAGTACAGGCGCACAAAATTAGGGCCACATACCTGGAAAACATCGCGACATAGCGATATTAAAGAGCAGGAATAGCCCACCAGCAAGCCAGCATATTCACCATAATGACCCTCGGTTAAACCTAGAGTCATTGGTGCAAACCTGACAGATTGCCCACCAGCCAGCAAATCGCTATGATGTTCGGGCTTATGTTTAGTGTTTTCCCACTGGCGACCGCCCCCGGTCGCCTTTGTTTTATGTGCCATATACTCCCCTTTACGCTGCCTTGCCTGAATTAATGCGATCCCGGCTTTTAACCCATTCCATAACCTCGGACAGCAGCCAACCTACAGAACGACCGCCCAGATTAAGGCGTGACGGAAATCGCCCTTTTTTCTCCAGTTCGTAGCGTGTAGTGCGGCACACTCCAGTTAACTTACGACATTCATCCTCACGGATTACGCGATCTTCATTTATTTCACGCATACAAAAACCTACATAAAAATTACGTATATAAACTTTTCTCTTAGCTGTAGATATATGAGACCGGATATTACTTAGATTCTTTTTCACCTCTTAAGTTAAAAACACAACCTTGCTAAAGGCTTTGTTCGCTAAGGTTCGTAGAAGCTCGTTAGTGTTTAAAATCGTGTCACGAGTTTTTCAGAGACGCAACAAAAAATGGCGTCATTTGGCGGTTTGCTTGAATTATCTCATTAAAAACAAATAGATAAACCATCAGGTATTGGAACAATCAAGAAACATAGAATAAAAATTCAGAAGAAGATATTCCAATTTTTTCGATGGTTGACATATATAAAGCGAAGATATTTGCAGATATTTTCCGATATTCTACGATTTATTCACGGCTGTAATCTCTTAAAGAAAAAACAGCCGTAATTTGTCAAGAATTTTGGGTGTAAATTCGCGGGGTCATAACAACGATTTTTTCATCATTGTTCTGGAGAAGCTCGAGACGGTCTACCCATAGATTAAGAGCATCACGTTTTGCATCAAGATAGCGGGAGTGGTTATAGACTCGTTGCATCCCTGGCATCTGGTGGGCTGTAAGCTGCTCGACAATATGCGGATCCACGCCTAAATCGTTCAGCATGGTTGTAAATGTGTGCCGGATATCGTGTAACGTCCAGGGTGCTTGATTAATTCGTCTGTGCGCTGTTCTTCCGTACTCTGCTACCGACGATTGTCCTTTCAGTTCACCAAGCAATAAGCCCGTGTGTCTGTTCTGCTCCACCAGCTTCGTGACGAACGGCAAAATGCTTTCCGGTATTGGCCTGAATATGGCGACCTTCGTTTTGCTGTGCTCCTTCGGTACTGTCCAGAGCATTTCTTTAAAATCCCACTCCTGCACCTCTGAGCGCCTTAGCTCGGTGGTACGGCATCCGAAAACAATCAGGAGGCGAATTAGGGCGCTGTAGTACGGCGGGAATATTTTGTTATCCAGGGCGCGGAGTAATTCCCCAAGCTCCTTGTTTGTTAGTACGCGCTCGCTCACTTCTGCTTTTTTTCCCACATCACCGACAACCATATCATCAAGAACGTTGCTGATTGCGTATCGTCGTTTTCGGCAGTACTTAAGCGCCTGTTTACATACCTGTAGCAAAAATCCGGCAGATACTGGGCTTCGCTTTGCCATCTGGTCAAAACATGCCAACCAGTGCCGTAGCTCGCATTTTTCCAGTGGCATAGCGCCAATCTGGCTGATTATGTGTTTATTGATCCGGCTTTTCAGTGATTCGTAGTCAGTGCGCTTTTCCTTTGCGTACGATTCAAGCCAGTAAGTGAGCGCTTCCTTAACCGTCACGGGGGCTAACGCGTCCTGTACAGCATGATTAAGTTCATAGCGCGGATTTTTCCCCTCAGCCAGCCAGGCGCGACACTGTGCCGCTTTTTCCCTGGCTGCTTTCAGGCTCAGATCGGGATAATTGCCCAGTCTCAGACGTTCCGGTGATACCTGCCTACCAGTTCCAGCCCTGTAAGTGAAATACCAGGTTAACAGGCCGCTGGTGGAATGTCTTACGCTAAGATTGCCACCGTCATTAAAAAAGGCGTTTTTTGTGGTTGGTGATCCGCTTAATTTTCGTAAAAGAGTGTCGCTAAGTCTATGAATTGCCCTGCTCATGTTTCGCATTTCCGGTCATCAAAATTAACTACACCATTGACTACACCGTGCATCGTACAAGGGCAAACAGCGACGAACAAGGGCGAACAAGAAAAACGAAATTTTCCTTTATAATCATAGCAATAAATGAGACAGATACACCACGGCGAACACCCGCGAACACTAACTGATAAATAACTATCATCTATCGTTGGCATCAGCGACATCTGTCACATTCCTGTCAATAGCGTTAACTGCTTCAAATTTTTGATTCATACCTGCCCCCTGGCCCCTGTCAAATGCTTGACGGCTCGCCCTAATTCTCTAAATTGTATTTCTAGAGTTGGCGAGGTTTTGAACAGCCCCCTCTCTGACCCCGGTTTATTCCATCTTACTTGTATAAGATTTGCGAAGGATGTCGAAGCATGGAAAAGGGTACTGTTAAGTGGTTCAACAATGCCAAAGGGTTTGGTTTCATCTGCCCTGAAGGCGGCGGCGAAGATATTTTCGCTCATTATTCCACCATTCAGATGGATGGTTACAGAACGCTAAAAGCTGGACAATCCGTTCAGTTTGATGTCCACCAGGGGCCAAAAGGCAATCACGCCAGTGTTATTGTGCCCGTCGAAGTAGAAGCGGCAGTCGCATAGCTCTTCTGTCTCATTGTGTACATCCTAAAGGCAAAATGCCAGCCCGATCGGCTGGCATTTTTATCTCAAAAATTACTCTCGTGCCAGAGCATCTACTGGATCCAGTCGTGCCGCATTTCGTGCGGGTAACCAGCCAAATAAAATCCCGGTGACCGTCGAGCAGAGAAACGCCAGCAGCAGCGCCAACGGTGAAAAACCAATCTCCCAGCCGGGTAAGAAAAGCTGCAAGGTGAAAGCAATTAACAGTGACAGTGTTATTCCCAACGCGCCACCGACCAGGCAAACCAGTACGGCTTCGATCAGAAACTGTTGCAAAACATCGCTTGCTCGCGCACCTACAGCCATGCGAATGCCAATTTCCCGCGTCCGCTCGGTCACTGACACCAGCATAATATTCATTACACCAATACCGCCCACCACCAGCGAAATCACCGCCACCAGCGTCAGAAACAGTTGTAAAGTACGTGTGGTCTTTTCAACGGTTTTCAAGACGCCGTCCATGTTCCAGGTAAAGAAATCCTTCTTACCGTGGCGCAGTGAAAGTAAACGCGTGAGTTGCTGTTCCGCCTCAGCGCTGTCAAATCCTTCTTTCACCCTGACAGTAATAGAGTTCAGCCACGACTGGCCCATAACTCGCCCGGACATCGTGCTGTAAGGTAACCACACGCGCAGCACTTTACTACTGCCAAACATCGACTGTTTTTCCTCTGCCACGCCGATGACTCTCGCTGGCATATTACCAACCAAGATAACCTCGCCAACCACATTTGCTTTATGGGGGAAAAGCTGACGGCGAGTATTACTGTCGAGAACCACGACTTGCGCACGGCCATTCAGCTGTTCCTGATTAAAGGTATTCCCTTCGCTGAAGGTCATGCCATAGACATTGAAATAATCGCCGCTCACGCCATTGGCACTGGCAGCCACATCAACATTGTTATAACGCAGGCGCAGGTTTTGCGAGACGGCAGGTGTGGCTGAGGCGACCCACGGTTGTTTCTGGATGGCAATTAAGTCGTCGTACTTTAGCGCCTGCTGATATTGCGGATCGTCATCGCCAAAATCTTTTCCGGGATAGACATCGATAGTATTCGTACCAATAGAACGGATATCCGCCAGCACCATTTGTTTGGCGGCATCGCCCACCACGACAATTGAAACCACCGACGCAATACCGATAATAATCCCCAGCATGGTTAGTAAAGTACGCATTTTATTCGCTGCCAGCGCCCGCCATGCCATCGTCAGCGCCTCGTTAAAACCGCTGACAAACTGCCGCCAGCCAGAGGCCATTTTGACAACAGGTGCCGTCCCGCCAGCAACATTCACTTTTTCAATGGCGGGAGGATTGCGCACAATTTCGCCGTCGCGAATTTCGATCACCCGCTCTGCCTGAGCAGCAACCTGCGGATCATGAGTGACGATAATCACCGTATGCCCGCGATCGCGCAGCTGATGCAGGATCGCCATTACCTCCTCACCGGAATGGCTGTCCAGTGCGCCTGTCGGTTCATCGGCAAGAATTACCTGACCGCCGTTCATCAATGCCCGCGCGATGCTGACGCGCTGTTGCTGACCACCCGAAAGCTGTGCCGGATAATACTCTGTACGGTCTTCAAGCCCCAGTCGTTGCAATAACTTCTGGGCACGAAGCAGTCGCTGTTTCCGCTCAAGACCCGCATAGACGGCGGGTACTTCAACATTCTGCTCGGCGGTTAAATGTGAAAGCAAATGGTAACGCTGGAAAATAAAGCCGAAGTGTTCGCGACGCAGTTGCGCCAGCGCATCGGCGTCCAGCATGGCAACATCCTGACCGGCGACGCGATAGGTGCCGCTGGTGGCCTTATCCAGGCAGCCGAGAATATTCATCAGGGTCGATTTACCGGAACCCGAAGCGCCGACAATCGCCACCATCTCACCAGCATAAATATCGAGGGTGATGCCCTTCAGCACCTCAACCTGCTCATCACCGGCAGGATAGCTGCGACGAATATCCTTTAATTCGAGCAAGGGCGTCATTGTGCAGCTCCTGGTTTGGCCTCACCAATCACCACTTCATCGCCAGCTTCCAGCCCTTTGACAATCTCAACGTCGGTGTCGTTACGTGCACCAATCGTCACTTCACGTTCGCGTGTTTCACCATTACGCAACAATTTGACTTTATAACGATTATCACCGACTGGATCGCCTAACGCCGACAGAGGGATCGTCAGCACATTTTTCACATCGGTGAGTTGAATATGCACTTGCGCAGTCATATCCAGACGCAGCAAACCATTGGGGTTGGGTACTTCAAAACGGGCGTAATAGAAAATAGCGTCGTTAACCTTTTCCGGCGTCGGTAGCACATCCTTGATTTGCCCCTCGTAGCGCGTCAGCGGATCGCCAAGCACCGTAAACCAGGCTTTTTGCCCCGGCTTCAGGTGGATTACATCCGCTTCAGAAACCTGCGCTTTTACCAGCATGGTGCTCATATCTGCCAGCGTCAGAATGTTCGGTGCTTGTTGTGCGGCAATCACCGTCTGGCCTTGCAGAGTGGTGATTTGCGTGACTTCCCCGGCCATCGGGGCAACGATGCGGGTGTAATCGAGATTGGTTTTAGCCGTATCGAGTGAGGCCTGATTGCGCTTGATTTGCGCGTCAATGGTGCCAATTTGCGCCTGTTTCACAGCCATCTCCGTCGCGGCGGTATCGAGATCCTGCTGTGAAACCGCCTGCGTTTGTGCAAGACGTTGCTGACGGGAATACGTCACCCGCGCCAGTTTCAGCTCCGCTTCCGCCTGCTGCCGCTGCGCGCGTAGCTCCATCAGCGTTGCTTCCACCTCCTTGATCTGGTTTTCAGCTTGTTCAGGATCAATAACCCCTAAAAGCTGGTCTTTTTTTACTTTATCGCCAATCGCCACCGACAGCGTTTTCAACTGACCGCTGACCTGTGCACCCACGTCAACCTTACGCAGCGCGTCCAGCTTTCCGGTCGCCAGCACGCTTTGCTGTAAATCGCCTGGACGCACAATCAGCGTCTGATAAGTCGGCACGGGTGCGTTAAGAATTCTCCATAACGTAATCAGCCCGGCAATGACTATCACCAGCGCAATAACGTAACGCTTCTTCACGGTTTTCCGCTTTTTCATAAATATTCTGAATACTCCATATGCCAATCCGGGTCATTAACTTCAACGAAATATCAACAAAACCCTAAAATTTACGTTAGTAATCACACTATTGATGTTTGGTTAAGATACGCCATGGTGAAATCGACGTTATGTATAACCATTGATTTCATGAATATGTCGCAGCTAACTGAACGGACCTTTACGCCATCTGAATCTCTCAGCAGCCTGTCACTTTTTCTTAGTCTGGCACGTGGACAGTGTCGGCCGGGTAAATTTTGGCATCGCCGTAGTTTTCGCCAGAAATTTTTGCTGCGCTCGTTGATTATGCCGCGTTTAAGCGTTGAGTGGATGAACGAACTTTCCCACTGGCCGAATCTCCATGTGTTGTTAACGCGCCAGCCGCGACTGCCTGTGCGTCTGCATCGCCCTTACCTTGCGGCGAATCTTAGCCGCAAGCAATTGCTGGAGGCGTTACGTTACCATTATGCATTGCTTCGTGCCTGCATGTCGGCAGAAGAATTCAGCTTATATTTGAATACTCCCGGGCTGCAACTGGCGAAGCTGGAAGGCAAAAACGGCGAGCAGTTCACACTTGAGCTGACCATGATGATCTCAATGGATAAAGAAGGTGACAGCACAATCCTGTTCCGCAACAGCGAAGGTATTCCTCTGGCAGAGATCACCTTTACTCTGTGTGAATACCAGGGGAAAAGAACAATGTTTATTGGCGGGCTGCAAGGTGCGAAATGGGAAATTCCACATCAGGAAATCCAGAATGCGACGAAAGCCTGCCACGGGCTATTTCCCAAACGTCTCGTGATGGAAGCGGCCTGTCTGTTTGCCCAACGTTTGCAGGTAGAGCAGATCATTGCCGTCAGCAATGAAACACATATTTACCGCAGCCTGCGTTATCGCGATAAAGAAGGCAAGATCCATGCTGATTACAACGCGTTCTGGGAGTCGGTTGGCGGCGTATGTGATGCTGAACGCCATTACCGCCTTCCGGCACAGATAGCACGAAAAGAGATTGCCGAAATCGCCAGTAAAAAACGGGCTGAATACCGTCGGCGCTATGAGATGCTCGACGCTATTCAGCCACAAATGGCCACGATGTTTCGCGGTTAATCCGCGCGACCGCGCGCCAGCCACAGCACGCGTGAGAACATTTTTTTCAGCAGCGTCGGTACGGAATCCACACCACGACGTCCTGCCTCCATTGCCACTTCAATGGCAAGATCGGGTTTGGAAGAGCGATGGATCGCTTTCGAGATAATTTTACGCAGATTCATCGGCACATTTTCCGGGATCTGCGCCACGCGGTGGAACACATCGGAAAATCCCTGGCGATACATAAAATGTTCCATATCCAGCGCCGGTAACGCCGTTAAATGTTCTCGTTCGGCTTCCCGATCGTTATTCAACAGGCTGCGTACCGTAGCGGCATATTTCTTCCCTGCTTCATCGCCATCGACCAGTACATGCCATTCAATCCCCATCCGGCGGGCGAATTTAACCAGTGGCTTTAGCCCGGACTGGGCAAACTCAATGACCTTGATCCCTTCGGCATCAAAATGATGTCCACACTGACGCGCCAGTTCATTGATAACCCAGGTTTCCGTTTCGCCTTCCACCAGCAGCCAGCAGCGAGCAAACAGCGATGACGGACGGTTAAAACGAATGTGGAAAGAGATACGTCGGCTGTCTTCGGTACTCAAGCCACTCGGACCCAAACGCCAGGCGGCAACGCGAGAGGACTCACGTACCAGACGGCAAACATGCTCTACCGGCGTTAACGAAAGCAACTCACCCGAGTTGGTGGTGGCAATGCGCTGCAATGGCAGAAGATTCAACAGATGCCAGGCAACTGAAAGCATAATGGGGTGTAAACGGGTTTCTGGATCTTCGATCAGCAACAATGGACGGGCGTCTTTATCCAGTCGCAATGTGCCTTTTGCCTGCAATAAAGTAGCAAACAGGCCGAGCAAAATAACCCGATACGAGCGCCCTCCTGGTCGGTCAATCATCCGGTTGATGATATCCAGATAGCGCCAGCTTCGTTGCTCATTACTGGCCCGCCGCCGCATTAAACGATATCGCGCTTGTCCGGCCCCCTGTTCAGAGAAATAATGCTCAAGCAGCTGTACCATTGCGGAAAGTCCCTGACGAATCTGCCCATCAGAGAGATTTTGCGGATGTGAGGATAACTCACGGGCGAGGAAATCGAGCTGGCGCGCGGTGACTTCCACATTAGGGACATTTGGCACCGTGCCGTTACGAATACGGCGCATAAAACGGGCATCACGCAAGCGCAGCACCGGCATTAAACGCACCAGATGGCGTGCCTGATCGTTAATATCCTCGACATCAATCGGATGTCCGTCTTTATCGAGAAAACTGCGGAGTGTCATCACACTGCCATCTTCCGCACTCTCTCCTTCCAGGCGATAAAAAATTCGATGATAACCATCGGTGCATGGCGTCCAGCACGCTTCCAGCGGCCGATAGCGGCGAACCCGATGTCGGCCTGGCAGCGATTCGCGGAAGGTCAAAATAATATGCAGATGATGTTCTCGCCCGTTGATATCTCCCGGCGGGAACCAGAAATCGTCGCGCTCAAAATGGTAGAGATCTGATTCTGGCGATAGCAGCAGAGTTAAGGCGTCCAGCAAGCTGGATTTACCCCACGCGTTCTCCCCAATCAGGACGTTGTTTTGTTCCAGCATCAACGACAAACGGTTGATACCGCGAAAACCCACAATTTCAACGCGCTCAAGAATCATATCCCCTCCAGAAATATGTGACTTATCCTTTACGCTGGCAGTATAACGGGAAAGGCCTTGCTAATACGTGATGACATCACATTTAAGCATGGCAAATGTCTGAAAAATGAGCGAATAATCGCGTTATACTCCCTCTTGCTGATAAGTCTGCAAAAACAACAAAATCAAATAATTAGCATGATAAATTATTTTTTATTACGCCTAAAGGATTAAATCTTTTGCTTGCACTACACTGTCAATCAGACAAATGACTATATGGGGCAACCCGCTGTTGCCCTAAATCAAATTTACTGGATTTATTTATCTGGTGAATGACTCGCCTTCGTTTTTAAAATAGCCGCGCATTATTTCCGTCGTCACTTTTTTACGACGACCCTATAAAACGACCATATTTTTCACAGGGTCAATTTTTAATTGAGGTGGATATGTTCAGAAAATTAGCAGCTGAATGTTTTGGTACTTTCTGGCTTGTTTTTGGTGGCTGTGGTAGTGCCGTACTGGCCGCAGGCTTCCCGGAATTAGGCATTGGTTTTGCCGGCGTGGCGCTGGCATTCGGTTTAACCGTTCTGACGATGGCCTTCGCTGTTGGTCATATTTCTGGTGGTCATTTTAACCCGGCGGTCACTATTGGCTTATGGGCTGGCGGACGTTTTCCGGCAAAAGAAGTCGTTGGCTACGTAATTGCCCAGGTTGTCGGCGGTATTGTTGCAGCGGCGCTGCTGTATTTAATTGCCAGTGGTAAAACGGGATTTGACGCGGCAGCCAGCGGTTTTGCTTCTAACGGTTATGGCGAGCATTCACCAGGCGGTTATTCCATGCTTTCCGCGCTGGTAGTTGAACTGGTATTGAGTGCAGGTTTCTTGCTGGTGATCCACGGCGCAACCGACAAATTCGCTCCGGCGGGTTTTGCACCAATTGCCATTGGTCTGGCATTAACGCTGATTCACTTAATCAGTATTCCGGTGACTAACACTTCCGTTAACCCGGCGCGCAGTACTGCGGTTGCCATCTTCCAGGGCGGCTGGGCGTTAGAACAACTGTGGTTCTTCTGGGTAGTGCCAATTATCGGCGGTATTATCGGTGGTCTGATTTACCGGACTCTGCTGGAAAAACGTAATTAATTAACGCAGAAGGCCTGGCGCAATGTCAGGCCTTTTTTAAATATATTGATTCATCTTCCTGTTGCGCTCCTTGATGTGTTAAGCCACATATAGTCACTGGCGCAGGGAGCGCGCAGGGGGCGGCCAATCGCCGCCGCCCCCTGCCCCCCCGGGCTCTGGCGAACAAAATCGCCGCTGCGCGGTGCCCTCGACTTATCCCTTGCGGCTACCGGGTCGGGCGCGAGGTAACATCCCGGTAAAACGCGCCCTCAGCCCACATCCATGTGGGCTGCCCCGGCCTTCAGGGAACGCCTCGGCGATTTTGACGCCACCAACACCGGTGCGGTTTGTAATTAAAGCGCAAGAATATCTTTAAATGAAAATGAATACCCTACCGATCCTTATGCATAACATTTCCTTTTAATTGCAACTTTACTCGTCCTTCCGCTTTCAGTAGTGTGTCATCGCGCATTTCGACTTCTTTCTTTGCAAGGACTGGTTTTTCATGTTTTCTGGGCTGTTAATCATTCTGGTTCCCCTGATTGTGGGTTACCTCATTCCGCTTCGCCAAAAAGCTGCATTAAAGGTTATTAATCAGCTATTAAGCTGGATGGTTTACCTTATTCTCTTTTTTATGGGTATCAGTCTGGCGTTTCTCGATAACCTCGCCAGTAACCTGTTGGCGATTCTGCATTATTCCGCCGTCAGTATTACCGTTATTTTACTGTGTAATATTGCCGCCCTGATGTGGCTGGAGCGAGGCCTACCGTGGCGCAACCACCATCAGCAAGAAAAACTCCCGTCACGTATTGCGATGGCGCTGGAGTCCCTCAAGCTCTGCGGTGTGGTGGTGATTGGCTTTGCTATTGGCCTTAGCGGATTAGGTTTCTTACAACACGCTACGGAAGCCAGCGAATACACGTTAATTCTGCTACTTTTCCTCGTCGGTATTCAGTTGCGCAATAATGGCATGACCTTAAAGCAGATTGTCCTTAATCGCCGGGGAATGATTGTCGCTGTGGTGGTGGTGGCCAGTTCTTTAATTGGTGGTTTAATTAACGCCTTTATTCTTGATCTTCCCATCAATACCGCGCTGGCAATGGCTTCCGGTTTCGGCTGGTATTCTCTTTCCGGTATTTTATTGACCGAATCTTTTGGTCCGGTAATCGGGAGCGCGGCGTTTTTTAATGATTTGGCCCGTGAGCTGATTGCTATTATGTTGATCCCTGGGCTGATTCGCCGTAGCCGCTCGACTGCACTGGGCTTATGCGGTGCAACCTCGATGGATTTCACCCTGCCCGTTCTTCAACGTACTGGCGGGCTGGATATGGTCCCGGCGGCGATTGTTCACGGTTTTATTCTCAGCCTGTTAGTACCTATCCTCATCGCCTTTTTCTCCGCGTAATACCTCTCTGGCGGTAGATCCCTGCCGCCAAAATTGCGCTAAATCAATCTCCCTTAAAGTTGGATGAAAAATCCCTTTTATCCCCGTGTTAAGCGTCTTAATCTTAAACATGTATATTAAATATAACTTTAAAAGGTGTGATCATGTTTTGTGTGCAATGTGAACAAACTATCCGTACTCCGGCAGGAAACGGCTGCTCATACGCGCAGGGGATGTGTGGTAAAACGGCGGAAACCTCTGACCTTCAGGATTTACTCATTGCGGCGCTGCAAGGGCTTTCGGCCTGGGCGGTAAAAGCGCGTGAATACGGCATCATCAACCACGATGTAGACAGCTTCGCGCCGCGCGCATTTTTCTCAACCCTGACTAACGTTAACTTCGATTCTCCGCGTATTGTCGGCTACGCTCGTGAAGCAATTGCCCTGCGCGAGGCGCTGAAAGCACAGTGCCTGGCTGTAGATGCCAACGCCCACGTCGATAACCCGATGGCTGACCTGCAACTGGTGAGTGACGATCTCGGCGAACTGCAACGTCAGGCGGCGGAATTTACTCCCAATAAAGATAAAGCGGCGATTGGCGAAAACATTCTCGGCCTGCGTCTGCTCTGCCTGTATGGCCTGAAAGGTGCTGCCGCCTATATGGAACACGCGCACGTTCTCGGTCAATATGACAACGATATTTACGCCCAGTACCATAAAATCATGGCATGGCTGGGTACCTGGCCTGCCGATATGAACGCACTTCTCGAGTGCTCCATGGAAATCGGCCAGATGAACTTCAAAGTGATGAGCATTCTGGACGCAGGCGAAACCGGTAAATACGGTCACCCGACGCCAACTCAGGTCAACGTCAAAGCGACGGCGGGTAAATGCATTCTGATTTCCGGTCACGATCTCAAAGATCTCTACAACTTGCTGGAACAGACCGAAGGCACGGGCGTTAATGTCTACACTCACGGCGAAATGCTGCCTGCCCACGGCTACCCGGAGCTGCGTAAATTCAAGCATCTGGTCGGTAACTACGGCAGCGGCTGGCAGAATCAGCAAGTAGAGTTCGCTCGCTTCCCTGGACCTATCGTGATGACCTCGAACTGCATCATCGACCCAACCGTAGGGGCTTATGACGATCGTATCTGGACCCGCAGCATCGTTGGCTGGCCGGGTGTGCGTCATCTGGATGGTGATGATTTCTCAGCAGTTATTGCCCAGGCACAACAAATGGCGGGCTTCCCGTACAGCGAAATTCCGCACCTGATCACCGTGGGCTTTGGTCGTCAGACGCTGCTTGGCGCGGCGGATACGCTGATTGATCTGGTGAGCCGTGAAAAACTGCGTCATATCTTCCTGCTCGGTGGCTGTGACGGCGCACGCGGCGAGCGCCACTACTTCACCGATTTCGCCACCAGCGTGCCAGATGACTGCCTGATCCTGACTCTCGCCTGCGGTAAATATCGCTTTAACAAACTTGAGTTCGGCGATATCGAAGGTCTGCCGCGTCTGGTAGATGCTGGTCAATGTAACGATGCTTACTCAGCGATTATTCTGGCTGTCACTTTGGCAGAAAAACTGGGCTGCGGTGTCAACGATCTGCCGTTGTCGCTGGTACTCTCCTGGTTCGAACAAAAAGCGATTGTTATTCTGCTGACGCTGCTTTCTTTGGGCGTGAAAAATATCGTTACCGGCCCGACTGCACCTGGCTTCCTGACGCCAGACCTGCTGGCGGTACTGAACGAGAAATTCGGCCTGCGTTCTATCACCACTGTTGAAGAAGATATGAAGCAACTGTTGAGCGCGTAAGGAGTTTGTCGATGACGATGCCAACCAATCAATGCCCCTGGCGGATGCAGGTTCATCACATTACGCAAGAAACGCCGGATGTGTGGACGATTTCCCTGATTTGCCACGATTACTACCCATATCGCGCCGGGCAATATGCACTGGTCAGCGTGCGAAACTCAGCGGAAACGCTGCGTGCTTACACCATTTCCTCCACGCCAGGCGTGAGTGAATACATCACTCTGACCGTGCGGCGGATTGATGACGGTGTCGGTTCCCAGTGGCTGACCCGCGATGTAAAACGCGGTGACTACCTCTGGCTTTCGGACGCGATGGGGGAATTTACCTGCGACGATAAAGCAGAAGATAAATTCCTGTTGCTGGCGGCCGGTTGCGGCGTCACACCGATTATGTCGATGCGTCGCTGGCTGGCGAAAAATCGCCCGCAGGCGGATGTGCAGGTGATCTACAACGTGCGTACGCCGCAGGATGTCATTTTCGCGGATGAGTGGCGTAATTACCCGGTGACACTGGTAGCGGAAAACGATGTTACGGAGGGATTCGTTGCCGGACGTCTGACACGTGAACTGCTGACAAGCGTTCCTGATTTAGCCTCTCGTACTGTGATGACCTGTGGCCCGGCTCCGTATATGGATTGGGTAGAACAGGAAGTGAAAGCGCTCGGCGTGACGCGTTTCTTTAAAGAGAAGTTCTTTACGCCAGTGGCGGAAGCAGCAACCAGCGGTCTGAAATTCACCAAACTGCAACCGGCGCAAGAATTTTACGCA
The DNA here is from genome assembly GCF_030295215.1 of Escherichia sp. KS167_9B. Lineage (NCBI taxonomy): Bacteria > Pseudomonadati > Pseudomonadota > Gammaproteobacteria > Enterobacterales > Enterobacteriaceae > Escherichia > Escherichia sp. KS167_9B. The sequence continues at coordinate 1,056,873 of NZ_AP025754.1, read as the reverse complement.
CCTGTTGGCACCACACTGCTGGAGGCTTTGGAAAGCAACAAAGTTCCGGTTGTCGCCGCCTGCCGTGCGGGTGTTTGCGGCTGCTGTAAAACGAAGGTGGTTTCCGGTGAATATACGGTGAGCAGCACGATGACGCTGACCGACGCCGAAATCGCTGAAGGTTACGTACTGGCCTGCTCCTGCCATCCGCAGGGGGATTTGGTTCTCGCATAATCGTATTATGCCCGATGATATACCTGTCATCGGGCAGTTTAACCGTTAGTGCCTCATTTTTCTCCCATCTCTTCCCCCTCCGTCAGATGAACTAAACTTGTTACCGTTATCACATTCAGGAGATGGAGAACCATGAAACAAACGGTTGCAGCTTATATCGCCAAAACACTCGAATCAGCAGGGGTAAAACGCATTTGGGGAGTGACTGGCGACTCTCTGAACGGTCTTAGCGACAGTCTTAATCGCATGGGCACCATCGAGTGGATGTCCACCCGTCATGAAGAAGTGGCGGCCTTTGCCGCTGGCGCTGAAGCCCAACTTAGCGGGGAACTGGCGGTCTGCGCCGGATCATGCGGACCTGGCAACCTGCACTTAATCAATGGTTTGTTCGATTGTCACCGTAATCACGTTCCGGTACTGGCAATTGCCGCTCATATCCCTTCCAGCGAAATTGGCAGCGGCTATTTCCAGGAAACCCACCCGCAAGAGTTATTCCGCGAATGTAGCCATTATTGCGAGCTGGTTTCCAGCCCGGAGCAGATCCCACAAGTGCTGGCGATTGCTATGCGTAAAGCGGTGTTAAACCGTGGCGTTTCCGTTGTCGTGTTACCGGGCGACGTGGCGTTAAAACCGGCACCGGAAGGGGCAACCACGCACTGGTATCATGCGCCACAACCAGTCGTCACCCCAGAAGAGGAAGAGTTACGCAAACTGGCGCAACTGCTGCGTTACTCCAGCAATATCGCTCTGATGTGTGGCAGCGGTTGCGCGGGGGCGCATAAAGAGCTCGTCGAGTTTGCCGGAAAAATTAAAGCGCCTATTGTTCATGCCCTGCGCGGTAAAGAACATGTCGAATACGATAATCCGTATGATGTCGGAATGACGGGATTAATCGGCTTCTCGTCAGGTTTTCATACCATGATGAACGCCGACACGTTAGTGCTGCTCGGCACCCAATTCCCCTACCGTGCGTTCTACCCGACCGATGCCAAAATTATTCAGATTGATATCAACCCGGCCAGCATCGGCGCGCACAGTAAGGTGGATATGGCACTGGTCGGTGATATCAAATCGACTCTGCGTGCATTGCTGCCTTTAGTGGAAGAAAAAACCGATCGCAAATTTCTGGATAAAGCGCTGGAAGATTACCGCGATGCCCGCAAAGGGCTGGACGATTTAGCTAAACCGAGTGAGAAAGCCATTCACCCGCAATATCTGGCGCAGCAAATTAGCCATTTTGCTGCCGATGACGCCATTTTCACCTGTGATGTCGGCACACCAACGGTATGGGCGGCGCGTTATCTGAAAATGAACGGCAAGCGCCGCCTGTTAGGTTCGTTTAACCACGGTTCAATGGCCAACGCCATGCCGCAGGCGCTGGGTGCTCAGGCGACAGAGCCAGAACGTCAGGTGGTCGCCATGTGCGGTGATGGTGGTTTCAGTATGTTGATGGGCGATTTTCTCTCAGTGGTACAAATGAAGCTGCCAGTGAAAATTATCGTCTTTAACAACAGCGTGCTGGGCTTTGTAGCGATGGAGATGAAAGCCGGAGGCTACCTGACTGACGGCACCGAACTGCACGACACCAACTTTGCCCGCATTGCTGAAGCGTGCGGTATTACGGGCATCCGCGTAGAAAAAGCCGCTGAAGTCGATGAAGCCTTGCAACGCGCCTTTTCCATCGACGGCCCGGTGCTGGTGGATGTGGTAGTCGCGAAAGAAGAGTTAGCCATTCCGCCGCAGATCAAACTCGAACAGGCCAAAGGATTTAGCCTGTATATGTTGCGCGCAATCATCAGCGGACGCGGTGACGAAGTGATCGAACTGGCGAAAACGAACTGGCTAAGGTAAAAAGGGTGGCATTTCCTGTCATAAATAAGGACATGCCATGATTGATTTACGCAGTGATACCGTTACCCGACCGAGCCGCGCCATGCTCGAAGCAATGATGGCCGCCCCGGTTGGGGACGACGTTTACGGAGACGACCCTACCGTTAATGCTCTGCAGGACTATGCGGCAGAGCTTTCCGGGAAAGAAGCCGCCATTTTTCTGCCTACCGGCACTCAGGCCAACCTGGTCGCTCTGCTCAGTCACTGCGAGCGCGGCGAAGAGTATATTGTCGGTCAGGCCGCGCATAACTATCTGTTTGAAGCCGGTGGCGCAGCGGTGCTGGGCAGTATTCAGCCGCAACCCATCGATGCTGACGCCGACGGTACGCTACCGCTGGATAAAGTCGCCATGAAAATCAAACCCGACGATATCCATTTCGCCCGCACCAAATTACTCAGTCTGGAAAACACCCACAATGGAAAAGTGCTGCCGCGGGAATACCTGAAAGAAGCATGGGAATTTACTCGCGAGCGCAATCTGGCACTGCATGTTGACGGTGCGCGCATCTTTAATGCCGTGGTGGCTTACGGCTGCGAACTGAAAGAGATCACGCAATATTGTGATTCGTTCACCATTTGTCTGTCGAAAGGTCTTGGTACGCCAGTCGGTTCATTACTGGTCGGCAATCGTGATTACATTAAACGCGCCATCCGCTGGCGGAAAATGACTGGCGGCGGGATGCGTCAATCCGGCATTCTGGCTGCCGCAGGGATGTATGCGCTGAAAAATAACGTCGCACGCTTGCAGGAAGACCACGACAACGCAGCCTGGATGGCGGAGCAGTTGCGTGAAGCAGGCGCGGATGTGATGCGTCAGGACACCAATATGCTGTTTGTTCGCGTCGGACAAGAAAATGCTGCCGCGTTAGGCGAATACATGAAAGCGAGAAACGTACTGATTAACGCCTCGCCGATTGTCCGCCTGGTAACCCATCTTGATGTCTCGCGTGAACAACTGGCAGAAGTCGCAGCCCACTGGCGCGCTTTCCTGGCGCGTTAAGGAGAGAGACGTGCCGCAACGCATTTTAGTTCTCGGTGCCAGTGGCTATATTGGTCAGCATCTGGTGCACGCGCTCAGCCAACAAGGGCATCAGATCCTGGCGGCAGCACGTCACGTCGACAGGCTTGCAAAACTGCAACTGGCAAACGTCAGTTGCCATAAAGTCGATCTCAGCTGGCCGGATAACCTTCCGGCCCTGTTGCAGAATATCGATACCGTCTATTTTCTGGTGCACAGCATGGGCGAAGGCGGCGATTTTATCGCTCAGGAACGCCAGGTAGCTCTTAACGTCCGCGATGCGCTGCGCGAAGCACCGGTTAAACAATTAATCTTTCTGAGTTCATTGCAGGCCCCGCCTCACGAGCAGTCGGACCATCTGCGCGCCCGTCAGGCTACGGCGGATATTCTTCGTGAAGCGGGTGTCCCGGTGACCGAATTGCGTGCCGGAATTATCGTTGGCGCAGGTTCAGCGGCGTTCGAAGTTATGCGCGATATGGTCTACAACCTGGCGGTGTTAACCCCGCCGCGTTGGGTTCGTTCACGCACCACGCCCATTGCACTGGAAAACCTGCTGCATTATCTGGTGGCGTTACTGGACCATCCAGCCTGGGAACATCGCATTTTCGAAGCCGCCGGACCAGAGGTGCTCAGTTATCAACAACAGTTTGAACATTTTATGGCGGTGAGCGGTAAGCGCCGCTGGTTAATCCCCATCCCCTTTCCCACCCGCTGGATTTCGGTGTGGTTTCTCAATGTGATTACTTCCGTACCGTCAACCACCGCCAAAGCGTTGATTCAGGGGCTGAAACACGATCTGCTGGCGGATGACACCGCGCTACGTGCACTCATTCCACAACAACTGATCGCTTTCGATGACGCGGTACGTCGCACGTTGAAAGAAGAAGAAAAGCTGGTCAACTCCAGCGACTGGGGATACGACGCTCAGGCCTTTGCCCGCTGGCGACCGGAGTACGGTTATTTCGCCAAACAGGCGGGGTTTACCGTTAAAACGTCCGCCAGCCTTGCGGCTTTATGGCAGGTGGTGAATCAAATCGGCGGTAAAGAGCGTTATTTCTTTGGCAATATTTTGTGGCAAACCCGGGCGTTGATGGACCGCGCGATCGGTCATAAGCTGGCGAAAGGCCGCCCGGAGCGTGAATATTTGCAGACCGGAGATGCGGTGGATAGCTGGAAAGTGATTGTCGTTGAACCGGAAAAACAACTTACGCTGTTATTTGGCATGAAAGCGCCGGGGCTGGGACGACTGTGTTTTACCCTGGAAGATAAAGGTGACTATCGTACTATCGATGTTCGCGCATTCTGGCATCCGCACGGTATGCCGGGGCTGTTTTACTGGTTATTGATGATCCCCGCGCATCTGTTTATTTTTCGCGGAATGGCAAAACGAATCGCCAGACTGGCAGAACAAAGCACAGATTAATCGACAAAACCTGCGTTATTCTTTCATGTTTCCCATTGCATCAAGGGGGAAATCACGGAAGAATGCGCACGTCATTTTCTCAACAACAGTGGATTGATATGAAGGTACTGGTTACCGGCGCCACCAGCGGCTTAGGTCGAAACGCGGTAGAGTTTTTATGCCAGAAAGGCATCAGCGTGCGTGCGACCGGTCGCAACGAGGCAATGGGTAAATTGCTGGAAAAAATGGGCGCAGAGTTTGTTCCAGCGGATCTGACCGAGCTGGTCTCATCACAAGCTAAAGTGATGCTCGCAGGCATTGATACGTTGTGGCACTGCTCCAGCTTTACCTCTCCGTGGGGGACACAACAGGCTTTCGATCTGGCTAACGTTCGCGCCACTCGCCGTCTGGGTGAATGGGCTGTCGCCTGGGGAGTACGTAACTTTATTCATATCTCTTCCCCCTCCCTGTACTTCGATTATCACCACCATCGCGATATTAAAGAAGATTTTCGCCCTCACCGCTTCGCTAACGAGTTTGCCCGCAGCAAGGCGGCCAGCGAAGAAGTGATCAATATGCTTTCGCAGGCGAATCCACAAACACGCTTTACTATTTTACGCCCACAAAGTCTGTTCGGGCCGCACGATAAAGTCTTTATTCCCCGTCTGGCGCATATGATGCACCACTACGGCAGCATTCTGTTACCACACGGCGGCAGTGCGCTGGTCGATATGACGTACTATGAAAATGCCGTGCACGCCATGTGGCTGGCAAGTCAGGAAGCCTGCGATAAGCTGCCTTCCGGGCGAGCATATAACATTACCAACGGCGAGCATCGCACTCTACGCAGCATCGTGCAAAAACTGATCGACGAGTTGAATATTGACTGTCGTATTCGTTCCGTCCCCTACCCGATGCTGGATATGATCGCCCGCAGCATGGAGCGTTTAGGCCGCAAGTCAGCAAAAGAGCCGCCGCTGACCCACTACGGCGTCTCCAAGTTGAATTTTGACTTTACGCTGGATATTACGCGTGCGCAGGAAGAGTTAGGTTATCAACCAGTCCTCACCCTGGATGAAGGTATCGAGAAAACTGCCGCCTGGCTACGCGACCACGGAAAACTGCCGCGCTAATCCTGCCCGTATTTCTCCAGCAACGCTTCGGCAATCGCCTGAGTTTCTGCATCCGCTTCGCCGTTGTATAACGTCGGGCGGAAATGCATCTGGAACGCCATAATCACGCGCCGCTGCTCGCGCGGTGTCATATCAGGTTTAACGTCATAACCGTAGCGCGCCAAAAGCTCCAGCAATGATGCGGCATCTACCGGTGTGTGCGGCGCGCGCCCGGCAAGGTAAAAGTTCACCCGTTGCGCATCCGGCCAGGCACCAATCCCCTGCTGCGCCAGTTGTTGCCAGGGGAATAACGGCCCCGGATCGTCTTTGCGCTGCGGCGCAATATCCGCATGCGCCACTACGTTTTCCGGCTTGATGTGATAACGGGCAATAATATCTTTCGCCAGCGGAATAAGCGCCTGAATCTGTGCCTGTTCAAACGGGGCAAAATATTTCACTCCGGATGATTTTTGCCAGCCTCGGTTTTCCAGCTCAATGCCAATAGAGGTGTCGTTAAGGCGTGTTGCCCCGCGCCAGGCGCTAATCCCCGCATGCCAGGCCAGTTCCTGTTCCGGCACCAGTTGCCAGATGCGCGGTTTACCGTTGTATCGTGGTGGCACAGCAGGGACCAGATAATGCGAGCTGACCTGTTTATCGGTCAGTGTCGCCAGCGAGCTATCAAAATCATCTGCGGTGTAGTGGATCACCAGCACTTTAATGCGCGGATACGCCGCCTGCGCCTGGCGTCGGGTATCAAGCTGATATCCCTCTTTCTCAACAATGCCTTTTTCGCCTGCACACCCTGCCAGTAACAGAGCGGCGGCGACCAGCCAGAAGACTCTTCTCATCGACGTGTTTTCACCGCCGTACCGCTGACGTTAACCATCAGCATACTGCCGTTTTGCCCGACCGTTTCGTAGTCGATATCAATACCGACTACGGCATCGGCCCCCAACGCCCGCGCCTGCTCACCAAGTTCCTCAAAGGCAATCTCCCGCGCTTTACGCAATTCTTTTTCATAAGCCCCGGAGCGTCCGCCAACGATATCGCGGATACCGGCAAAGAAATCACGGAAAATATTCGCACCTAAAATCGCTTCGCCGGTCACCACACCGCAATATTCGACGATGGTCTGGCCTTCCAGAGTTGGGGTTGTAGAAAATTGCATGATCGATCTCCTTGTTTGCTAATCCTTCGATCTCAAAGCATTATCGGGCTGATATGCCATGTTGGGAAGAAGGTTTTGATCAGTTTAGGAAATCATCTCATTGTGTCAAAAACAAGCGCATATGCCTTTACGATTACCCGTCTCCTAACCCGATATTGGTTTCATTATGGGATAGCGCTGACCTGCTGTATTATGTTGTACCTGCAACATTAATGAATGGGAAGAGTCACCTTATATTGTAAATTATTCCAAAATTTTTCCGCATCTTGAGGCTGAGGAATATAGCTCTGAATTCTTGTTTGATCGGTCTCCGCAAAACATGAAAGTAATGTAACCTCAAGACTTCTATCATTAATATAAGCAAAGATCATTTTTGCAAATTCGTAAATAAATGCCCGATCCTGAGCGCTTAATAGCTTAATACAATATTTATTCTTTAGAGAGTAAAGGATTTCAATGAAAGCATCCGCTGCAACCTTTACGTTATTCCCAACGGTCATATTAAATATATCTCTTACACAGATAGAGTACAGTGATAGTAAACAACCATACAAATAATCATTTATTAATTCTTTTGTCCATTTTACTGGTAACCATGGTTTTATCTTGACATCATGCATACTACACTCATGAAAAAGACATTTATAGAGATTAACTCTTATCATATCAACACTGTAAAAATGGCAATGGACAAATTTTGAAGAATGAGCATTTACATTATTAATTTTAGTCGCTCTAAACGTAAAGTTACTGAATACATTTTTCGTTAAATTACTATTTGTTATCTTAACATCACCTAAACTGCCGTTCTCAAAACAACATCCCTTCAATATACTTTCATTTACAAGAGAATGTGATAAATACAGATGATTTAAGTTTTTCTTCATTAAACCCACAGCATCAAAATGACTATATTTAATAAAACAACCATCATTGAGTAGCGTTTTTAGATTGACTAAATTACTATCATGATCACGTGCCATAGTTGTGATAGGGATTGGAAGAGACATGAAAACCTCTTCATTGACCATCAAGTGAATCATGCATTGCTTGCCTTTTGTCATATCCACACTTACACTACAAATATCGTTGTAATGCGATGAATGCATTTCCGGACACAGATTCAATACAATATTTTGAAAGGAGTAAAATCGTGTTAATACTTCCGAATAAGTAATTGGATTAAACTTAAGATCGTCATTAGCAAAACCAAGTGTAATTGTATGTTCTACATTTAGGTCAGGTTCAGGTGAGTCTTCAAGAGCAATATCATCACTGAAAATTTCACCTGATGTATTATCACTGTTACAAAAGGTGCTCATCAATGCAATGGTATTTATAACGGACTCTTTGTCGATATCCTCACTCATTGTATATCGCCTGCTATAATCATAGAAATGAATAAATGCGTCTTTTATAATTGTTATATATTGTTCCTTATTAAATACAATTCGATTGTATACTTTTTCAAAGATCGCATTCGCAATCTTACAACCAAGAGTATACCTATATAACAATGGATAAGAATCAATAGTAAAATTCTTCTCCAATTCACACTGCAGTTTATTTTCGTAATGCAGAGGAAAAAGAAATTCTTGTCTTTCCATTTTTCCGCTGACTTTATTTCGCACCCCAATGGTGATTCTTTCATTGCCAATTTTTATTTCAACTTCATTGTTTTGTGATGTACCAAGGTATGTTTTAGTACCAGTTTCGAAAGCACTACTAAAAAAAGAATTAAAATAATTATTTGCTGAATAAATAATGTTACCGAGCGACATATCATTTTTAATAGTTTCACTATCAGCATTTATTGCTAATACTAGATTCAAGTAGATGGTGTCCCATGTAGATAACTCATCCTTATGACTGGATTTTAATATGGTAAAAAATTCCCTCAGCGAGGCCATGAGATTATCACTTTGATTCGGTTGTGTGCTTAGAAATGATGACGATTGTTCAGAGACATTATTTATCATATAAAAATCACCCAAAAAAACGATAACCCACTGTACTCCCTGTGCTTTATAAACATAAAGTCACAACACATTCTATATTCATATTAATTAATGGCGCATTGAAAAAAATCATATTATTCTTAACTCAAATCCATTAGCTAAATAAGCTTATATTCTTCACTCACAACCGTAACAAAAATAATATTATCGAAAGTTAAAGTTGGGACTATCAAATTTCGCTCATTTCAAACATACATTGTGATTTTTGCAATCATCTTAATCTTAGGGCCTATCATCATATGTTAAAATTTTGTCAATAATAGAAATGAATCTTGGTCACCTATCATGCGTTATAAATGTGCAACTGGCTTCCTGCAGATGCTCTTAACTTCTACAGCAGGATTTATACCAGCGTTTCAGAACTATCATATTTACCTTAAATGATCATTTCAGTCTTATAACACGCTCAGCCTCACAAATGGTTTACACTGTCTATTGTTTGGGTAATTTAAGTAAGTCAGCTACGATCAACCTTGAATGGGGAGCCAGCAATGGACTTAAGCCTAATCGGGTCTTCAGATTGTTTCAGAATTGTATAAAAAACAATGTATTAAATAATCTGATTGTTTTTGGTCATAGTGTGACGCAGAAAGCAAGCCAATAAGGAAATGATTATGCGCTACCGTTCACTATCTCTACTTATTCCATGTGCACTGCTGCTGAGTGCCTGTACCACCGTCACGCCAGCTTATAAAGATAACGGCCCCCGCACCGGTTCCTGTGTCCAGGGTGGCCCTGACAGCGTGGCTCAACAATTCTATGACTACCGCATTAAACATCGCAGCAATGACATTACCGCTCTGCGCCCCTATTTGAGTGACAAACTGGCAACCCTACTTAGCGATGCCAGCCGCGATAACAGTCATCGTGAATTGTTAAGCAGCGATCCATTCTCCAGTCGAACCACCTTGCCAGACAGCGCCCACGTTGCCAGTGCATCGACTATCCCGAATCGTGATGCCCGTAATATTCCATTGCGTGTGGAACTCAAACAGGGGGATCAGAGCTGGCAGGATGAAGTGCTAATGATTCAGGAAGGCCAGTGTTGGGTGATTGACGATGTGCGCTACTTAGGCGGCAGCGTTCATGCCACAGCAGGTACACTCCGTCAGTCAATCGAGAATCGCTAACGCCTTGATCAACCAATAACCCCCGTAAATTGTCCGGCATTTCGTGAGGAATGCCGACATTTATGCTCGCCGCCCACCGCCCCCGTTATTTTGTGCTATGTTTAGTGAATAATGCGCTTTGCTTTTAACTTTTAAAGCAGAAATATTGCATAATTATTCTGTCAAAGGTACTATCTTCGACCTCAATAGCTATCAGACTGCCAGTATACGAGTGTCAATGAGTATTCAATTAAACGGCATTAATTGCTTTTACGGCGCGCATCAGGCGCTGTTCGATATCACGCTGGATTGCCCACAGGGCGAAACGCTGGTGTTACTTGGCCCCAGTGGCGCGGGTAAAAGCTCGCTGCTGCGTGTACTCAATCTGCTTGAGATGCCGCGCTCCGGTACGCTCAACATTGCAGGCAACCATTTCGATTTCACCAAAACGCCCTCAGACAAAGCGATTCGCGATCTGCGTCGTAACGTCGGTATGGTGTTTCAACAATACAATCTGTGGCCGCACCTCACCGTGCAGCAAAACCTGATTGAAGCGCCCTGCCGTGTACTGGGATTGAGTAAAGATCAGGCGCTGGCCCGTGCAGAAAAATTGCTGGAACGTCTGCGCCTGAAACCTTTCAGTGATCGCTATCCACTGCATCTTTCTGGTGGTCAGCAGCAGCGTGTTGCTATTGCCCGTGCGTTAATGATGGAACCGCAGGTACTGCTGTTTGATGAACCGACCGCCGCGCTGGACCCGGAAATTACGGCACAAATCGTCAGCATCATTCGTGAGCTGGCAGAAACCAATATTACCCAGGTGATCGTCACCCACGAAGTGGAAGTGGCGCGTAAAACCGCCAGCCGTGTGGTGTATATGGAAAATGGTCATATCGTAGAACAAGGCGACGCGCGCTGCTTTACCGAGCCGCAAACCGAAGCATTTAAAAACTATCTCTCTCACTAAGATTCGGGATAACAACAATGAAAAAAGTTCTGATTGCCGCGTTAATTGCAGGTTTTAGTCTTTCCGCCACAGCTGCCGAAACTATTCGTTTTGCCACCGAAGCCTCCTATCCTCCGTTTGAATCAATGGATGCAAACAACCAGATCGTTGGTTTTGACGTCGACCTGGCGCAGGCATTGTGTAAAGAGATTGATGCGACCTGCACTTTCTCTAACCAGGCGTTTGACAGCCTGATCCCAAGCCTGAAATTCCGTCGCGTAGACGCGGTGATGGCTGGCATGGATATCACCCCGGAGCGTGAAAAGCAGGTGCTGTTTACCACGCCGTACTATGACAACTCTGCCCTGTTTGTGGGTCAACAAGGTAAATACACCAGCGTTGATCAGCTGAAAGGCAAAAAAGTCGGCGTTCAGAACGGGACGACGCACCAGAAATTCATTATGGATAAACATCCGGAAATCACCACGGTTCCTTATGATAGCTACCAGAACGCGAAACTCGATCTGCAAAACGGTCGTATCGACGGCGTTTTTGGTGACACCGCAGTGGTAACCGAATGGCTGAAAGATAACCCGAAACTGGCGGCTGTCGGCGACAAAGTGACCGATAAAGATTACTTCGGTACTGGCCTCGGCATCGCGGTACGTCAGGGCAACACTGAACTGCAGCAGAAATTCAACACTGCGCTGGAAAAAGTGAAGAAAGATGGCACTTACGAAACCATCTACAACAAATGGTTCCAGAAGTAATACCTGATGAATGAATTTTTTCCTTTAGCAAGCGCCGCCGGGATGACCGTCGGCCTTGCCGTTTGTGCATTGATTGTCGGACTGGCGCTGGCGATGTTCTTTGCGGTGTGGGAGTCAGCAAAATGGCGTCCTGTCGCGTGGGCAGGTTCAGCGCTGGTGACCATTCTGCGCGGTCTGCCAGAAATTCTGGTGGTGCTGTTTATCTATTTTGGCTCCTCGCAGTTACTGCTGACGCTTTCGGATGGCTTCACCATCAATCTTGGGATCGTACAGATCCCGGTGCAGATGGACATTGAGAACTTCGACGTTAGCCCGTTCCTGTGTGGGGTTATCGCCCTGTCGCTACTGTATGCCGCCTATGCCTCGCAAACCCTGCGTGGCGCACTGAAAGCGGTGCCGGTGGGCCAGTGGGAATCCGGTCAGGCGCTGGGGCTGTCGAAATCGGCTATCTTTTTCCGCCTGGTGATGCCGCAGATGTGGCGTCATGCGCTGCCTGGTCTTGGTAACCAGTGGCTGGTACTGCTGAAAGATACCGCGCTGGTCAGTTTGATAAGTGTGAATGATTTAATGCTGCAAACTAAAAGCATTGCCACCCGTACTCAGGAGCCGTTTACCTGGTACATTGTGGCAGCAGCGATCTATCTGGTGATTACCCTGCTCAGTCAGTACATTCTCAAACGCATTGACCTGCGCGCGACACGTTTTGAGCGGAGGCCTGGCTGATGCTTGAGTATTTACCCGAACTGATGAAAGGGCTGCACACCAGCCTGACGCTGACGATTGCCTCGCTGATTGTGGCGCTAATTCTGGCGTTGATTTTTACCATCATCCTGACGCTGAAAACGCCGGTACTGGTGTGGCTGGTGCGGGGCTATATCACGCTGTTTACCGGTACGCCGCTGTTGGTGCAGATCTTCCTGATTTACTACGGTCCAGGCCAGTTCCCGACATTGCAGGAGTATCCGGCACTGTGGCATCTGTTGTCAGAACCGTGGTTGTGCGCGCTGATTGCGTTGTCGCTGAACAGTGCGGCGTATACCACGCAGCTATTTTACGGTGCAATTCGTGCAATCCCGGAAGGTCAGTGGCAGTCCTGTAGCGCCCTGGGGATGAGCAAAAAAGATACGCTGGCGATCCTGCTGCCGTATGCCTTTAAACGCTCACTCTCTTCTTATTCCAACGAAGTGGTGCTGGTATTTAAAAGTACCTCTCTGGCTTACACCATTACGCTGATGGAAGTGATGGGTTACAGCCAGTTGTTGTACGGACGCACCTACGATGTCATGGTGTTCGGCGCGGCGGGAATTATTTACCTGGTCGTCAACGGCCTGCTGACACTGATGATGCGTTTGATCGAGCGCAAAGCGCTGGCGTTCGAGCGACGGAATTGACATGGCTGCATGCTGATGCCAGATGATTTGTAGGTCTGATAAGACGCGCCAGCGTCGCATCAGACACCAGCACGGTGCCTATGCCGGATGCGGCGTGTACGCCTTATCCGGCCTACATAGTGCATAGATTAATATAATAAAGACGGGCAACCCACTAAGTTGTCCGTCTTTTTTTATTCATTACGAATTATTTAATCATATTTATTGCATATAAATTCACTTAATGGCATTGTTATCTCATGCCGCAGACACGGCCAAAAATCATAAGATTGACAGACGGGAGTTCCATCATGAAAAAGTTAGTTCTTGCCGCTTTACTTTCATCCTGTGCATTCGGCGCTTCTGCCGCAGAGAAAATCAATTTCGGCGTATCAGCGACCTATCCTCCCTTTGAATCTATAGGTGCTAATAATGAGATTGTCGGCTTTGATATCGACCTGGCAAAAGCGTTATGCAAACAGATGCAGGCAGAATGTACTTTTACCAATCACGCTTTCGACAGCCTCATCCCGTCACTGAAATTCAGAAAATATGACGCCGTTATCTCCGGTATGGATATCACGCCGGAGCGTAGCAAGCAGGTATCATTTACCACGCCCTACTACGAAAACTCAGCTGTTGTGATTGCCAAAAAAGATACCTACAAAACGTTTGCCGACCTGAAAGGCAAACGCATTGGGATGGAAAACGGTACAACGCACCAGAAATATATTCAGGATCAACACCCGGAAGTAAAAACTGTCTCCTATGACAGTTATCAAAATGCCTTTATCGACCTGAAAAATGGTCGTATTGATGGGGTATTTGGTGACACAGCGGTGGTTAATGAATGGCTGAAAACCAATCCACAACTGGGCGTTGCAACAGAGAAAGTAACCGACCCGCAGTACTTCGGCACCGGTCTGGGCATCGCTGTACGTCCGGATAATAAAGCCCTGCTGGAAAAACTGAATAACGCACTGGCAGCGATTAAAGCAGATGGTACGTATCAGAAAATCAATGACCAGTGGTTCCCGCAGTAATCGGGACTGATGACAAAAGTAAGATTGCCTGATGCGCTACGCTTATCAGGCCTACATTTACCCTGCAATGCATTGATTTAGCACGATTTTGTAGGCCAGATAAGGCGCTCACGCCGCATCCGACATGAACAACGCGCACCTTATCAGCAATCTGAAGCCGCAGCCGCGGCTTTTTTATTGCTTCACCAACAGTGTCAGCACTTCATAGTGCGCGGTGTGCGGGAACATATCAAAAAGCTGTACCCGTTCAATACGATAACCTGACAGTTCGCGGATATCTTTGGCCATCGTTTGGGCGTTACAGCTGGAGTAGATGATAAAACGCGGTGCCATCGTTGAAAGATAATCACACAGCGGTTTACCAATGCCGCGGCGCGGCGGGTTAACCAGCACCAGCTCCGGCACCTCCCCCTGAGCGGTGGCAAACTGAGTGGAGTCCAGCGCCTGAAATTGCAAACGCGTTAAGCCCAGTTCAGCAGCTGACTGCTTCGCACAGGCAATGGCCTCTGGCGCAATTTCGATCCCGGTTAACTGCATGTCAGGCGTCGCGCAGTGTAAACCAAAGCCCCCCACGCCACAGAACAGATCCCACATATGTTTAACCGGCAACTGTTGTACCCAGCCGCGCGCAGTAGCGTACAGCTGGCTGGCTACCGCCGGATTAGTCTGGAAGAAACTTTGCGGACGGATCCACAGCGGCACATCGTTAAAACGCTCCGCCAGCGCCTGTTGTTCGGTCAGGTAAATCTCCGTTTCCCCTTCCATAATCGCCATATGTATCGGCTGAATGTTGACGGTAATAACTTTCAGCTGCGGCAGTTGTTCCTGTAACCACGGCAGCGCCTTACGCAGTTGTGCCAGCTTGGTTTCGGAACGCAGTACAAAGCGCAGCATCATGCCACCATCGCTCTGGCTTTCAGTCAGCAGAATGTATTTCAGTTCGCCACGCTTACGCGCCACATTGTAGGGGGTTAGCCCCGCACGGGCGATAAACGGTTTTAGCGACGCAAAAACGGGCGCAAATGAGGCAGGATAAAGCGGGCAATCGCAAAGGTCTTCTGGTGTGCCGTCGCGATGCAGCATACCGAGCAGTGGTTTTTCAACGCTACCACTCACCACCATTTTGGCTTTATTACGAAACCCTTGCTCCGGGCCTGACACCGGCGCGCACCATTCCTCAACCGAAAAGTCGGCGAGCAGATTTTTAAGATCGGCGGTTTTAGCGGAGAGTTGCTCTGGAATCAGCTGCGTTATCCACTGACAGGAACGACAGCGACCCGCGTCGTAAAGTGCGCACTGCATACATTGACCTTCACATCATCAGGGGCGACGATTATACACATTATTGCAACTGGAAGAACCGCCGACTGGTTGAGGGAACGAACAGTAGCAACAGGATGAGCATATCCGGCAACTTCTGCAGCATCAGGCTATGGAAGATTTCACGTTTTGATTCACCGGGAATGCTGAACAGCTCCGGATAACCATACCCCAGCGAAGCCGCCCACAAATAACTGGCGGCCGTGATTTGTGTCAACAGATACAGCCAGCGCGCCCAGCGACGCCCTTTCACCAGTGAAAACGCACACCAGATCTCAATGAAAACCAGCACCAGGCTGCTTAAAAAGACCAGTGTTAAACTCCAGGTTTGTACACTGCGATGAATGAACTCGCCAATACCGCGCACGCCCAGCGTATTGAAAATCATCAGCACGTCGAGGCCACGGATCATAATAATGGCGAGCGCCGCCACCTGCACCAGCGCAGGCACATTCAGGCGAGCATGAGATGAAGATGTTTTCTTAAAAAATCCCAACGTTTCGTCTTCCATGAAAACAATGCCGCGACATGCGCGGCATTATGTAGCCAGGTTGGCAAATTTTAGTGTCTTCAGCCACGTCTTGCACGCTGGATGTCGCGTATCCGCTGTTTTTCTGCGCGCGCCATCAGATACCAGGCGATAAATCCGACAATTCCGACCGCGCCGAGGATCAATGTTGCCAGGGCGTTGATTTCCGGATTTACCCCCATCCGCACGCTGGAGAAGACCAGCATCGGTAACGTGGTGGCTCCTGGCCCGGAAACAAAGCTGGCAATCACCAGATCGTCGAGCGACAGAGTAAAAGCCAGTAACCAGCCAGAAATGATCGCGGGCATGATCATCGGTAGCGTAATGACGAAAAACACTTTCAGTGGCGTCGCACCAAGATCCATCGCTGCTTCTTCTATCGAGCTATCCAGTTCCCGCAGACGCGACGAAATAACGACTGCCACATAAGCCGTACAGAAAGTGACATGCGCCAGCCAGATGGTGAGCATGCCTCGCTCCGCAGGCCAGCCGATGGCATGTGCAAGTGCGACGAATAACAACAACAGCGACAAGCCTGTGATGACATCTGGCATTACCAGCGGCGCGGTGATCATAAAGGCAAAACCATTTGATCCGCGAAACCTGCCAAAACGCACCAGCACTACCGCCGCAATCGTCCCGAGGATCGCCGCTGCCGTTGCCGCACAGGCTGCAATTGTCAGGCTTAAACCAACCGCGCTCATCATCGCGTCATCACGCAGTAATTCGCCATACCAGCGCGTTGACCAACCCGCCCATACCGTCACCAACTTCGAGCTGTTGAATGAATAGATCACCAGCATCAGCATTGGCGCGTAGAGAAAGGTGAAGCCCAGCAGCAAAATCACAATCCGCCAGGGCGAACGAACCACCGGTAAATTATTCATCCGTGTTCTCCCACGCTTTTTTGCTGATGCTTGTGGAACCACATTATCGGCACAATTAGCAGCAGCAACATGATGATCGCTACCGCCGAGGCCACCGGCCAGTCGCGGTTATTGAAAAACTCCTGCCACAGCACGCGCCCGATCATGATGCTGTCCGGGCCACCGAGCAGTTCAGGGATCACAAACTCGCCCACAGCCGGGATAAACACCAGCATCGATCCGGCAATAATCCCGCCTTTGGTCAGCGGCACGATCACAGTAAAGAACGTTTTCAGCGGTCGTGCACCGAGATCCAGTGCCGCTTCCACCAGCGAATAATCAATACGAATCAACGCGGTATAAATCGGCAGCACCATAAACGGTACATAGGCATAAACAATGCCGATATAAACAGCCAGGTTTGTATGCAGAATGGTCAGCGGCTGGTCGATAACTCCCAGCCACAGCAGAAAGTTATTCAGCACGCCGTTATTTTTTAATATTCCCATCCAGGCATAGACGCGGATCAGAAACGAGGTCCACGACGGCAGGATCACCAGCAGCAATAAGATATTGCGGGTCGAAGGCTTACTGTGCGCCACCGCCCACGCCAGCGGATAGCCGATCAGTAAACAACAAATTGTCGAAATCGCCGCTACCTGTAACGACTGGAGATATGCATCGAAATAGAGCGGATCGTCAGTCAGTTGCAGGAAATTACCAAGATTGAGGGTGATGGAAAGTTGCCCGTCAGCCCACTCCATCAGTTCGGTATAAGGTGGAATAGCGCGCGCCATCTCCGCCAGACTTATTTTAAAGACGATCAGAAATGGCAGCAGAAACAGTAAGATCAACCAGATATACGGCAACGCAATGACCAGTTTGCGCCCATGCTTCATTTGCAGCTGCGACAACCACAGCTTAAATCCGCCCGGCGGTTTCGACTGGGCAGCAGGTTCAAGTGTACTCATCTTTGCTCCTTAAACCGTCAACACCACACAGCTGTCCACTTCCCAGCACAAACGCACTTCGTCGCCCCAGGTCGGTAACCCTTTGCGATAACGATGGGCGTTTTGTAGCTGGGCGCTAATCATCTGCCCGCTTTTTAGACGAACGTGATACACCGAAAGATCGCCGAGATAGGCAATGTGCATCACCTCCCCTACCGCGAAGTTACAACCATTGGCGGGCGGTGCTTCGCAAAGCATGATTTTTTCCGGCCGCAGCGCCACATGCACCGGCACGTTATCGACCACCGAAGCATCTACATCAACTTTCAGTGGATGCACCAGCCCCGGCGAATAAAGCACCAGACCATCTTCCTGACGCTCTTTGAGTACACCTTCAAAGACGTTTACCGAACCGATAAATTCAGCACTGTAGCGCGTGGTCGGATGCTCGTAGATCTCTTCCGGCTCGCCAATCTGGACAAATTTCCCACGATTCATAATGGCGATACGCCCCGCCATCGTCATCGCCTCTTCCTGATCGTGAGTAACCATCACGCAGGTCACACCGACACGTTCCAGAATATCCACCACTTCAAGCTGCATCCGGTCACGCAGTTTTTTATCCAGCGCGCCCATCGGCTCGTCGAGCAGTAATAGTTTCGGACGTTTGGCGAGGCTTCGGGCCAGCGCCACACGCTGTCGCTGACCGCCGGAAAGCTGATGCGGTTTGCGTTTGGCGAACTCCTGCATATGCACCAGCCCAAGCATCTCATTGACCCGGCTGGCAATTTCCTCTTTCGGCAATTTGTCCTGTTTCAGGCCAAAAGCGATGTTCTGTTCCACGGTCATATGCGGAAACAGCGCGTAAGACTGAAACATCATATTGATAGGGCGCAGGTAAGGCGGTACCTGTGATAAATCGACGCCATCGAGCATAATCTGCCCGGCAGAAGGTTGTTCGAAACCTGCCAGCATACGCAGCAGCGTGGACTTGCCACAGCCGGATGCGCCCAGCAGCGCGAAGATTTCGCCTTTATAGATGGTCAGGCTGACATCATCGACCGCATGCTGACCATCGTAAGATTTAGTCAGATTACGGATTTCTAATAGCGGCGTCAGCGCCTTACGGGTTTTCGCCTGGGGGCGAGGGATAGCGTCATTCACGGCTGCTCTCCGGCATTGAATGTGTGCAAGCGCACCCTGATGGTGCGAATTGCCGGCGGGTGTGGTGCGCCCGTCCGGCATCTACGGCTGCGGATTATTTTCCGCTCTTCACTTTGGTCCACGCGCGGGTGCGCACACGGTCGATTTTCGGATCCTGCACTTTCAGAGTGAACAGCTTCGCACGGACATCCGCAGGCGGGTAAATACCGGGGTTATCACGCACTTCCGCGCTTACCAGCGGCGTAGCTTCTTTGTTCGCGTTGGCATAGAACACATGGTCAGAGATATGCGCTACGACATCCGGACGCAGCAGGTAATTCAGGAACTGATAAGCTTCGTCTTTATTTTTGACATCCGCAGGCATGGCAAATACATCAAAGAATGCCATCGCCCCTTCTTTCGGAATCGAGAACGAGACATTCACGCCATTCTTTGCTTCCTTCGCGCGGTTTGACGCCTGCCAGACATCGCCCGCCCAGCCAATAGCGACGCAGATATCGCCGTTTGCCAGGTCGTTAATGTATTGAGATGAATGGAAATAACGAATGTTCGGGCGCAGCTTTAACAGCAGATCGGTTGCCGGTCCGGTGTAATCATCTGCTTTAGTGCTGTTGGGATCTTTACCGAGATAATTCAGCACGGTAGCAAACACTTCTTCCGGTGCATCAAGGAAAGAGACGCCGCAGCTTTTCAGTTTTTCCAGATTTTCAGGTTTGAGGATCAAGTCCCAGCTATCGACGGGCGCGTTTTCACCCAGTACAGCTTTGACTTTATCGACGTTATAGCCAATCCCGGTCGTCGCCCACATATAGGGCATAGCAAATTTATTATCCGGGTCATGTTTAGCGACCAGCTTCAGCAGTTCCGGGTCGAGATTCTTCCACTCCGGCAATTTGTTTTTATCCAGTGGCTGGAAAACTCCCGCTGTCAGCTGGCGTTCAAGAAAGCTTGCTGACGGCACCACCAGGTCAAACCCGGTGCTCCCCGCCATTAATTTTCCTTCCAGTACTTCGTTGGAATCGAAAACATCGTAAACGACTTTAATACCGGTTTCTTTTTCAAAATTGGCCACCGTATCCGGGGCGATATAATCAGACCAGTTATAGATGTGGAGTGTTTTTTGTTCAGCCGCGAGCGTGCCGACAGAGACGGCCATCAGAGCACCCGCAACCAGACCCGATAGCCATTTTTTATTTAAGGCGGTCATATCTCTTTCCTTCTGAAAGTTCGTTAACAAACGAACAAAAGTTGTCACACTGAAAGATATGCAATATTCGTGCATATTTTTTATCGGCTCGGTGTAAGAAAAGAGAACTCTCTCCCGGCCAGCACTGCTCGCTATATAAAAGCATCGCAAGAATAACTTTAGCCAGGGTTTGAGACTATAGCTCGATTTAAAAAACGGTATTTAACAAATTTTTATGCGTATTTGCTCTATGTGATAAAGCCAAATCGGCACAAGAGAAGTGAAATAATCTTTAAGAAAAGGTTAAAAACAGCAGATAATTTTGCAGCACGCAGTCACTGCGGCAGCGACTGCGTACTCTAAAGGAGTTATCAGTGGAGGAAATAGTTTTCGGTAACGTTGTTTTGCCCTTCATCGTCAGTCGGTAACAGCAGTTGATGGGCATTAGCTTCAAGAATGACCATCGAAATCTGCTCTTCGCTCTGACGCACGAACCATGCAAACTGCTCATAGGTTACGCCCTGCATAACGGATAAAGACTGGCAAACCACCAGCTTTGGCAGATTATCATCCTGCATATCAAGAAATGCTTTCACGGTCAGCGAACTGGCATTGATGGCTGATAAATCCGCCGCCAGCGGTAACACGGCTGAAGGTCGGACTTCCGCCATGGCAGAAAACAGGATCGTGTTATCGATCAGATCGATTTTGGCATCAAAGACACCGTCGAAATTCTGCATATGGGGCAGATGCAGAGCCTGACAGTTATCACATTCAAAAAAACTCATCCCCAGGTCATCGAGCCATTGACGCAACGTATCCAGACCAGGAACGACCAGCGATGTCATAATTTTGTACAACCTCTTTCGATAAAAAGACCGGCACAGCTTACGCAAAAAGCGCAGGCAAAACCATGATCAGTAATGTGATTGCGACTAACCACCCGTTTTCAGGCAATATTCGGTCGTAGCGTGGCGTTCGATCCAGCGGATCATTTTACCCGCGATGTCGATACCGGTGGTTTTTTCTATTCCTTCCAGCCCCGGCGACGCATTCACCTCCATCACCAATGGCCCGCGATTAGCACGCAGAATATCCACACCAGCAACGTCCAGCGCCATCGTTCGCGCGGCTTTTATCGCGATTTCACGCTCCTGTGGTGTGATACTGGCGACGCTTGCCGCGCCTCCACGATGCAAATTGGAACGAAAATCGCCCTCTTTCGCCCGCCGTTCAATCGCAGCGACCACTTCATCGCCAACAACCAGACAGCGGATATCGCACCCTTGCGCCTCTTTGATATATTCCTGCACCAAAATATGCGCGTTCAGACCGCGGAAAGCGTCAATCACGCTTTCCGCCGCCTGACGCGTCTCCGCCAGCACGACACCAATTCCCTGCGTACCTTCAACCAGCTTAACCACCAGCGGCGCACCACCGACCATGTCGATTAAATCGCTGGTATCATCCGGCGAATGCGTAATGCCCGTGACAGGCAGGTCGATGCCCTGACGCGCCAACAGCTGCATGGAACGCAACTTGTCACGCGCCCGGGCAATGGCGACCGACTCATTGAGCGGATAGCTCCCCAGCATTTCAAACTGACGTAGCGCCGCCGTCCCATAAAAGGTAATGGCGGTGCCAATACGCGGGATCACAGCGTCAAAATGGGGTAACTTGCGGCCTTTGTAGTGAATAGAAGACGCCGCAGGATTTATGTTCATGTAGCAAGAAAGCGGATCAAGAATTTCAACCAGGTGACCACGCTGTATAGCGGCTTCACGCAGCCGCTTACACGAATAGAGCGTTCCATCCCGGGACAATATGGCAATTTTCACCCTGCACCTCTCTGTCAGACCTGGTCAAAAGCCCGCGTATCATACATCGGCGTGGCGGTTTTAGCGCGTAGCCCAACCCTGTTTGTGCAAATAATCCAGTATAAATGGGCGGCTTTCTTTAATGATTGTTCGGCGGATATGATCGCTCCAGGTATCCCGGCGATTATTGCTGCCACGGGTGAGGTAATATTCCGCCAGCTGCTCGTCATACTGCGCCAGTGCGTCTTTATCCAGCGGTTGATAGCTGTTTTCATGCACCAAAATGGAAGCCGGTAAACGCGGCTTAAGATCTGGATTATCCGCAGGCCAGCCAAGGCACAGCCCAAACAGCGGCAGAACATGCTGCGGTAATTTCAGCAGTTCCGTCACCGCTTCAATATTATTGCGCAGGCCGCCAATATATACCCCGCCCAATCCCAGCGATTCCGCTGCGGTTAACGCATTCTGCGCCATCATTGCCGTATCAACGACACCGAGCAACAGTTGTTCCGCCAGGCCAAGTTGTGCATCCGGACAGATCTGTAAATGGCGGTTAAAGTCGGCACAGAACACCCAAAACTCCGCCGCTTTCGCTACGTGTTTTTGCCCGCCGGTCAGCGTCACCAGTTCATCACGTAACGCTTTGTCGGTAATGCGAATAATGCTACTGCACTGCAAAAAACTGGAACTGGACGTCGCACGGGCGCTGTTAATAATCGCCTCACGCTGCGCTTCGGAAATGGGTTCATCAGTGAAATGGCGAATGGAGCGATGGCCACAAATAAGTTCAATGGTTGGCGTCATTATCTTTTTCTCTTTCTGAACGTGAATATTGCGGTGGACGGTTCATCAACTGTGGTGCTATACGTTTTGCCACCTGAAGAGTAACCACCACCGCAGCGGGAAGCATGAGCAAAACACCGAGAAAAATCATCAGAATCTGCCCCTCTGGCCAAGAAAATGGCTCAGGCAGCGACAGGACGTCGCTTACCGACAGTAGCGCCACCGTCAGCAACATCATCCCGATAAATTCCAGTATCACCACGCTTTTAGGCAATTTACCGATCGCGCGCATACGCTTCCCTCAGCAAAGTAAGCCCTCAGTCTAAAACTTTTCACTGTATTGTGTTTAACAGTTATAGCTTTTAGCAATTAATGCAACAGGTTAAACCTACTTTCAGCGAATACATTTTGGCGTGATCATTACCGGCATAAACCGATGAGGAGAGAAACAATGCAAACCGTTATTTTTGGTCGTCCGGGTTGCCCTTACTGTGTGCGTGCAAAAGATCTGGCTGAGAAGTTGAGCAATGAACGCGATGATTTTCAGTATCAGTATGTAGATATTCGTGCGGAAGGGATCACTAAAGAAGATCTACAACAAAAGGCAGGTAAACCCGTAGAAACCGTGCCGCAGATTTTTGTCGATCAGCAACATATCGGCGGCTATACCGATTTTGCTGCATGGGTGAAAGAGAATCTGGACGCCTGAGCGTCTGACAAGCCCTCGTGTTGAGGGCTTAATTAATTTTTTCTGTGCTGTGATTTAAACAAACTGCTGATAAATAAGAAACACAGTGCCCCCAACGCACACCAGAACACCGCACTTAATAACCATGCCAGCTCTTGCCAGAATGAGCGCGTTGGTGAAAAAAACAGCCGCATTAT
Source organism: Escherichia sp. KS167_9B (assembly GCF_030295215.1). NCBI lineage: Bacteria > Pseudomonadati > Pseudomonadota > Gammaproteobacteria > Enterobacterales > Enterobacteriaceae > Escherichia > Escherichia sp. KS167_9B. The sequence continues at coordinate 1,033,314 of NZ_AP025754.1, read as the reverse complement.
GAGCATCGAACAGGGTGCCGCCAGCATTGCGCCAAACAGAGGTTTCAGGACTTCTCTACGCTGTGAAAAGAAGCTGGCAACCGCTCCAGGAAGAATGAAAAACAGCAAACCAATTTCAGGATGCCCGGCAGCCCGAAAAGCGCCTTTCATGTGCGTCGCCAGAAAAAGGCACACCACAATGAAGAGGACAAAACAGCAGATTGCCCCCGCCCAACGTTGTTTATGTTTCACTCGTTCCTCCTGACACTGCGTCTATCGAACACATTTTTCGCCAGTGTGGCGTTCAGTAAGATAAAGCCGCTTCGCATTCCATGCTAATATAGGCCAACGCAATTCATATAGCCGTTGATACCTAATGTGATTACACTAGTAAAATATATTGTTACTTTACTATCGTTTAGGTGCGCTGAATGAATCTGCGCCCTGAATTCTGGTAAAAAACATTATCGTAAATTACCATTTCTTTCAACAGCTTACTAGTAAACAAGAAGTTAGCCTCCGTGAATATAAACGTCGCCGAATTGTTAAATGGGAATTACATTCTGTTATTATTTGTGGTCCTCGCGCTTGGGCTATGTCTCGGGAAATTACGACTTGGTTCGATCCAACTGGGTAATTCCATTGGCGTTTTAGTCGTATCGCTGTTATTAGGCCAACAACATTTCAGCATTAACACCGACGCGCTTAATCTTGGCTTTATGCTGTTTATTTTCTGCGTCGGGGTCGAAGCCGGACCGAACTTTTTTTCCATTTTTTTTCGCGATGGGAAAAATTACCTAATGTTAGCACTGGTGATGGTTGGCAGTGCGCTGGTGATCGCCTTAGGGTTAGGTAAGCTGTTTGGCTGGGATATTGGCCTGACGGCCGGTATGTTAGCAGGCTCTATGACGTCGACACCGGTTCTGGTCGGTGCTGGCGATACACTGCGTCATTCCGGCATGGAAAGCAGGCAGCTCTCACTGGCACTGGATAATCTGAGCCTCGGATATGCCTTAACCTATTTAATCGGTCTGGTGAGTTTGATTGTTGGTGCGCGTTACTTGCCGAAATTGCAGCATCAGGACTTACAGACCAGCGCCCAGCAAATCGCCCGCGAACGTGGCCTGGACACTGATGCCAACCGTAAAGTTTATTTACCGGTGATCCGCGCCTACCGCGTCGGCCCGGAGCTGGTGGCCTGGACCGACGGCAAAAATCTGCGTGAGCTGGGCATTTATCGACAAACCGGCTGCTACATTGAACGTATTCGACGTAACGGGATTCTGGCAAATCCAGACGGTGATGCCGTGCTACAAATGGGCGATGAAATAGCGTTGGTAGGCTACCCCGACGCCCACGCTCGACTCGATCCCAGTTTCCGTAATGGCAAAGAAGTTTTCGATCGTGACCTTCTCGACATGCGTATCGTTACCGAAGAAGTGGTCGTTAAAAACCATAACGCTGTAGGCAAACGTCTCGCACAACTGAAGTTGACCGATCACGGTTGCTTCCTTAACCGCGTTATTCGTAGCCAGATTGAGATGCCGATAGATGACAACGTCGTGCTTAACAAAGGTGACGTTTTACAAGTCAGCGGCGATGCCCGCCGCGTAAAAACCATCGCCGATCGCATCGGCTTTATCTCGATTCACAGCCAGGTCACTGACTTGCTGGCATTCTGCGCCTTCTTTGTTATTGGGCTGATGATCGGGATGATCACATTCCAGTTCAGCACATTCAGTTTCGGCATGGGGAACGCTGCCGGGTTGTTATTCGCCGGAATTATGCTGGGCTTTATGCGTGCTAACCACCCGACCTTCGGTTACATTCCGCAGGGTGCATTAAGCATGGTGAAAGAGTTCGGCTTGATGGTGTTTATGGCAGGCGTTGGTCTGAGCGCCGGTAGCGGTATTAATAACGGTCTGGGCGCGATTGGCGGTCAGATGCTGATTGCCGGATTGATTGTCAGTCTGGTGCCAGTGGTTATCTGCTTCCTGTTCGGTGCTTATGTATTGCGAATGAACCGCGCACTGTTGTTCGGCGCAATGATGGGTGCGCGTACCTGTGCACCGGCAATGGAGATCATCAGCGATACAGCCCGCAGTAACATCCCGGCGCTGGGCTATGCGGGCACCTACGCAATCGCCAACGTTCTGCTAACGCTGGCTGGGACAATCATCGTCATGGTATGGCCAGGGTTAGGATAAAACTGAAGTTGCCCTGAAAATGAAATTTTTTTGCACAACCGCAGAACTTTTCCTCAGGGCATCAGTCTTAATTAGTGCCACTGCTTTTCTTTGATGTCCCCATTTTGTGGAGCCCATCAACCCCGCCATTTCGGTTCAAGGTTGGTGGGTTTTTTGTTATCTAAAATTTATCTACTACCCGGCAACCCTCTCAACCATCCTCAAAATCTCCTCGCGCGATAGCGGCTTACGGTCGGTGACAAAATGCAGCGTCATCCCCTCAATAAACGCATCAAGCGCGCGGGCGGTTCCGGGTTCAAACCATTGTTCGAGCGTTTGCTGACTGCGCTGCATCCAGTTTTGCATTACCGTTTTTAATAGCGGTTTTCGGCTAGCCAGCGCGTAGAGCTGGTACATCAGCTCCATGTTATCCGGCGTTGCAACCTGTGAGCTGTAGATCATATCGGTGATAGCCTGGCATGCGCCCGGAGCATCACTAACATCGCTAAAAAATGCCTGATATTGCCGGGACATGATCTCAGTAAAACTGCTGAACGCCTCCAGCAACAACTCATCAATTCCTGAAAAATAGTAGGTCATCGACCCCAACGGTACCCCGGCAAGGGTAGCAATTTTGCGGTGCGTAACGGCATGTATTCCGTAAAGTTTCACCGCCTCCAGCGTGGCCTGGATAATTTTTTCTCGCCGTTGCGGATCGTTAGCGCGACGCATGTCATTTCCTCTCTCTGCAATTGTGTACAAATGTACACAACCTTGCTAATGTTGTCTTCCCTCTTCTTATTTTGACGTGATCTATGACCGTAAATTCTTCACGTAATGCATTGAAACGCCGAACCTGGGCGCTGTTTATGTTCTTCTTTTTGCCGGGCCTGTTAATGGCGTCCTGGGCAACTCGTACACCTGCTATCCGCGATATTCTTTCTGTTTCGATCGCTGAAATGGGCGGAGTCCTCTTTGGTCTGTCGATCGGTTCAATGAGCGGTATTCTCTGCTCGGCGTGGTTAGTGAAACGCTTTGGGACGCGGAATGTCATCCAGGTCACGATGTCCTGCGCATTGATCGGGATGATGATATTAAGTCTGGCACTCTGGCTGACATCGCCCCTGCTCTTTGCCGTTGGTCTCGGCGTCTTTGGGGCAAGTTTTGGTTCTGCGGAAGTGGCGATAAACGTTGAAGGTGCTGCCGTTGAGCGAGAAATGAATAAGACGGTTTTGCCGATGATGCACGGTTTTTATAGCCTGGGCACGCTGGCAGGCGCTGGTGTCGGGATGGCACTGACGGCCTTTGGCGTTCCGGCAACGGTGCACATTTTATTGGCGGCGCTGGTAGGCATCGCGCCTATTTATATCGCCATTCAGGCAATCCCTGACGGTACGGGCAAAAATGCTGCCGATGGCACCCAGCATGGTGAAAAAGGCGTACCTTTTTATCGGGATATCCAGTTGCTGCTGATTGGTGTTGTGGTACTGGCGATGGCCTTTGCCGAAGGTTCTGCCAACGACTGGTTACCCTTATTAATGGTTGACGGTCACGGTTTTAGCCCTACTTCCGGCTCGCTGATTTATGCCGGTTTTACCCTGGGGATGACTGTTGGACGCTTTACCGGCGGTTGGTTCATCGACCGTTATAGTCGCGTTGCCGTGGTTCGGGCCAGTGCACTGATGGGAGCGTTGGGTATTGGGCTGATTATTTTTGTCGATAGCGCCTGGGTCGCTGGGGTGTCTGTTGTACTTTGGGGACTGGGGGCCTCGCTGGGCTTCCCGCTGACCATTTCTGCCGCCAGCGATACCGGCCCCGATGCACCGACCCGCGTCAGCGTAGTGGCGACGACCGGTTATCTGGCTTTCCTCGTCGGGCCGCCGCTGCTGGGCTATCTCGGCGAACATTATGGATTACGTAGTGCAATGCTGGTTGTACTGGCGCTGGTTATTCTTGCGGCTATTGTCGCGAAAGCCGTCGCCAAACCCAATACCAAAACGCAGACGGCGATGGAGAATAGTTGATGAGCATTAAATTAATTGCGGTTGACATGGATGGTACTTTCTTAAGCGATCAAAAAACCTATAACCGTGAGCGGTTTATGGCTCAGTATCAGCAGATGAAAGCACAAGGCATTCGCTTTGTGGTCGCCAGCGGGAATCAATATTATCAGTTAATCTCTTTCTTCCCTGAAATTGCTAATGAAATTGCCTTTGTGGCTGAAAACGGCGGTTGGGTTGTAAGCGAAGGCAAAGATGTTTTTAATGGCGAGCTGTCGAAGGATGCGTTTGCTACTGTGGTGGAACATTTACTGACGCGCCCAGAAGTGGAAATTATTGCCTGCGGAAAAAATAGCGCCTATACCCTCAAAAAATATGACGATGCCATGAAAACGGTGGCGGAAATGTATTATCACCGTCCGGAATACGTCGATAACTTTGATAATTTAGAAGATATCTTCTTTAAGTTTGGCCTGAATCTTTCCGATGAACTGATTCCACAAGTGCAAAAAGCATTACATGAGACCATCGGCGATATTATGGTGCCGGTCCACACCGGCAACGGCAGCATCGATCTGATTATCCCCGGCGTACATAAAGCGAATGGCCTGCGCCAACTTCAGAAATTATGGGGAATAGACGACAGCGAAGTGGTGGTCTTCGGCGATGGTGGTAACGATATTGAGATGCTGCGTCAGGCAGGCTTTAGTTTTGCGATGGAAAATGCTGGCAGCGCGGTCGTCGCAGCGGCAAAATACCGGGCAGGCTCCAATAATCATGAAGGTGTACTGGATGTGATCGATAAAGTTCTTAAACACGAAGCGCCTTTTGATCAATAAAAACGGTAGCACGCCCGGCAACACAAAGCCTGAATGAAGGCTGCATAATTCGCAGAAATTAACCCGCTGCATTATTTCAGGCGAAATGATTATGAGAAATTGTCTACTGTTGGGCGCGCTTTTAATGGGCTTTACTGGTGTGGCGATGGCGCAAAGTGTCACCGTCGATGTGCCGAGTGGATACAAAGTGGTTGTGGTCCCTGATTCAGTCAGCGTTCCACAAGCAGTCAGCGTCGCGACTGTGCCGCAAACCGTCTATGTGGCTCCTGCGCCAGCTCCGGCTTACCGCCCGCATCCGTATGTTCGCCATCTTGCCAGCGTAGGTGAAGGGATGGTTATCGAACACCAGATTGATGACCATCACCATTAATTTGAAAATGCCTGATTGCTTTGCGCAACCAGGCATTTTTTTACCCTTCGTGCGAATTACCTATCTGTTTATCTTTTAAAAAGATAACCATCAGCAGCAGCCACAAAATCCCGTTGGCAAGGTTGAAGAGATTAAACAGGCCATTTCCCCCATTCAGCCAGGCATGTTTGCTGATTTCAATACCGACGGTAAAAATAAGCATTTGCAACATTCCCATCGCCGCAGAAACCGTACCTTTACTCATATCGCTGGCAAACAGGGTCAATCGCACCAGTCCCGCATTCGCCAGGCCAATACCGAAAGCATAAATACTTAACCCGGCGGTCATCCACAAATACGCGTGCGATGAGATAACCGTTGCCGCAGCAGCGACCAACAGGCCAATCATAATCGGCCAGCCGCCCATAATAATCAATGAACGTACGGTGCGGCGCGAGGTCAGACGCGCTAGCAGCAAGTTACCCGCAATTAATGCCCCGAAAATAGGCACTTGCAGCAAGCCATATTCATAACTGCTCAACTGCTCGCCGGTAATGATGATAATCGGCGACTGGGCGATCCACGCCAGCAACGGCAGGCTAACGAATCCCAGCGCCAGTGCCCCTGCCACAAAGCGACCGTTCTTCAGCACCAGCTTATAGTCACGACCGAGTTCTTTCAGCGACAGTTTCTCGCCTATACGCGTGGCGGTTTCAGGCATGGCTCGTTGCAGACCGAAAAAGGAGATCGCTGCCAATGAGGCAAACAAGACGAACATCCCTTCCCAGGGCAGCACATGGATCCACGCCGCGCCCACCAGCGGACCAAGTAGCGGAGCAATCAGCGCCACGTTCGCCATCAGCGCGGTGATCTTGATACAAACCGCCTCTTCGAAGGACTCCTGAATTGCGGCGTAACCCACAGCGCCAATGAAACAGAGGCTTATGCCCTGCAAGAAGCGCAACAGCGTGAATTGTTCAATGTTTTGCGCCAGTAATATCGCCAGACAAGTGATGATAAACCACACTACCCCCGCCAGCATCACCGGACGGCGACCAATACGATCCGACAGTGGTCCCAGCAGCCACTGTAAAAACATCCCGCCCGCCAGATACGCGGTCATCGAAGTAGGAACCCAATCAATGCCCGCCTGATACTGCTCCACCACGGCCAACATGCCGGGTTGAATCATATCGTTGCCGATATAGGTTGAAAATTCGTAAAGCACCAGACAGAGAGGGAAAAGTAACGCCTGACGTCCAAGCCTGGCACCGGAAGCTAATCTATTTTGCATGCAATTTCTTCGCCAATAATAATCGCGCAAAGTTTAATAAAAGCGCAGCTAACGAGAAAGCGAATTTTGTAGCTGAAACTTCGGTTAAGCACATTCTTACATTATTGCGAGTATAGCTACGCTTTCTTTAAGTTTTATTTAACCTATGCTCGTTACAATCAGCCACCGTAAACAGGGCCGCTTGAGGGAAATAAGACGATGCCGCTTTACCCAGTTTAACCTGCACTTTATTCTCAACGACTTGCCTGTATTGGCTCCCTTTTAATCACTTTGCGTCGGGAAGTTATGCTGGAAAATTTGAATCTCTCTCTATTCTCTCTTATTAACGCGACGCCAGACTCTGCGCCGTGGATGATCTCGTTGGCGATTTTTATTGCTAAAGATTTGATTACCGTGGTGCCGCTGCTGGCCGCAGTACTTTGGTTGTGGGGGCTTACAGCACAACGGCAACTGGTGATAAAAATCGCAATCGCGCTAGTCGTCAGCCTGTTAGTGTCCTGGACGATGGGGCATCTTTTCCCACACGACCGACCCTTTGTCGAGAATATCGGCTATAACTTCCTGCATCATGCGGCGGATGACTCATTCCCGAGCGATCATGGTACGGTAATTTTCACCTTTGCACTGGCATTTTTATGCTGGCATCGCCTGTGGTCCGGTTCCCTTTTAATGGTACTGGCTGTTGTCATTGCCTGGTCGCGCGTTTATCTTGGCGTGCACTGGCCGCTGGATATGCTCGGTGGATTGCTGGCAGGTATGATTGGCTGCCTTAGCGCTCAGATTATCTGGCAAGCGATAGGGCATAAACTCTATCAACGTCTGCAATCATGGTATCGCTTCTGTTTTGCATTACCGATCCGCAAAGGCTGGGTGCGTGACTGATCTCTGCTAAAAAGTGTAGTATTGAGCGGCTCGCTTCAATAACTATTCAGAGGGATTATGGAAACACGTCGCGAAGAGCGTATCGGGCAACTGCTGCAAGAATTAAAACGCAGCGATAAGTTACATCTTAAAGACGCCGCCGCCCTGCTTGGGGTTTCGGAGATGACGATTCGTCGCGATCTGAACAACCACAGCGCCCCCGTCGTTTTGCTTGGCGGCTATATTGTTCTGGAACCGCGCAGCGCCAGCCATTATCTGTTAAGCGATCAAAAATCCCGTCTGGTAGAGGAAAAACGCCGGGCGGCAAAACTGGCTGCGACGCTGGTAGAACCCGATCAGACCCTCTTTTTTGACTGTGGCACCACCACACCGTGGATTATTGAAGCGATTGATAATGAAATCCCTTTTACCGCCATTTGTTATTCGCTAAATACCTTTCTGGCACTGAAAGAGAAACCTCATTGCCGCGCGTTTCTTTGCGGTGGTGAATTTCACGCCAGCAACGCCATTTTCAAACCCATCGATTTTCAGCAAACGCTGAATAATTTTTGCCCGGATATCGCTTTTTATTCCGCGGCGGGGGTGCATGTCAGTAAGGGCGCTACCTGTTTTAATCTTGAAGAGTTGCCGGTAAAACACTGGGCCATGTCGATGGCGCAAAAGCATGTGCTGGTTGTCGACCACAGTAAATTTGGCAAGGTGCGTCCGGCACGCATGGGTGACCTGAAACGCTTTGATATTGTAGTGAGCGATTGTTGCCCGGAAGATGAGTATGTGAAGTACGCGCAGACGCAGCGTATTAAGTTGATGTATTAACAACGAATAACCGGATGACGTTTCGCGCCATCCGGTTATCAGAAGATTAAGAGAACCAGCTGCCGAACCACTGATGGAATTTCATCATCACGAAATCCCACATCCGACCAAAGAATCCACCCTCTTCCACATTTTCCATCACGATCAGCGGGCGCTGTTCAATGGATTTACCGTTAAGCTGGAAATCAATGGTGCCGACAACCTGACCTTTTTTCAGCGGTGCGGTAAGCTGCGGTTCCGTTAACGTATAACTCGCTTTCAGGTTTTTCAGCTGCCCACGCGGTATGGTCACGGATCCCGCTTCGCCTGCCCCGAGATTCACTTCGCTCTTATCACCAAACCAGACGCGCTGAGTCACAAAGGTGGCATCAGGTTTAATTGGCGTCACGGTTTCAAAGAAGCGGAAACCCCAGGTCAATAATTTCTCAGACTCATTAAAACGGATACGGTCAGTTTTCGCCCCCAGCACTACGGAGATTAAACGCATATCGCCCTGGGTAGCAGAAGCAACCAGATTATATCCCGCGCCTGCCGTGGTTCCTGTCTTCATGCCATCAACATTCAGATTGCTGCTCCACAGCAGACGGTTACGGTTAGGCTGACGAATTTTGTTGAAGGTGAACTCTTTCTCTTTATGAATGGCGTACTCTTCTGGCACATCGTGAATCAGTGCTTTACCCAGCAATGCCATATCGCGTGCGGTACTGAACTGCCCCGGCGCATCCAGACCGTGCACCGTCTGGAAGGTCGTGTTGGTCAGCCCCAGTTTTTTGGCATAACCATTCATCAAACCAATAAATGACTCCTGGCTCCCGGCAACGTAATCAGCCAGCGCAATACAGGCGTCATTACCGGACTGGATAATCACGCCTTTGTTCAAGTCTGCCACCGAAACCTGATCGCCTGGTTTGAGGAACATTACCGACGAACCACGCAGTGCCGGGTTTCCCGTCGCCCAGGCATCTTTACCGACCGTCACCATATCGGTGAGTTTAATCTTATCGGCCTTAAGCGCCTGCCCAACCACATAGCTGGTCATGATTTTAGTCAGGCTCGCGGGGTCCAGTTTCTCATCCGCATTGCCTTCTGCCAGCACTTTACCGCTGGCGTAATCCATTAAAATCCATGCACGCGCATCCACGCTCGGCGCTTCAACGGTTTGTTCCGCCGCGAATGCCGTTGGGGCAAAAAGGAATAAAAATGCAGAACCCGCTGCAAGACCACGAAGGAGAGAGGAGTATTGCGTCATAAATGCCACCCGAGTATCCATTCAAAAAAAATACGTTATATCGCCGTATGATAAGTTCGGTGATTAATAACGCACACACAAACTTAAAGAAACCGTAAGTTGGTAAAGTTTTTAAAGTTTATGCAATATCCTGCCGCTTCGCTGCTTCTGCCGTCATTTTTTTGCCAGCTGTTGCTTAAAAGTTAACTTTACTTCACCATCAAAGTCCTGTTCAGCCTGTGGCTGCCTGTCGGAAAAGGGGTAAGTATGATTACGCTGTGGGGTCGGAATAATTCAACCAACGTAAAAAAAGTATTGCTGACGCTCGAAGAACTGGAACTACCTTATGAGCAAATTCTCGCGGGCCGTGAGTTTGGGGTAAACCACGATGCTGATTTTCTGGCGATGAACCCTAACGGGCTGGTGCCGTTGTTGCGTGACGACGAAAGTGATCTCATTCTTTGGGAATCAAACGCCATTGTCCGCTATCTGGCGGCACAGTATGGGCAAAACCTCCTGTGGATCGACTCACCGGCACGCCGTGCAGAAGCGGAAAAATGGATGGACTGGGCAAACCAGACGCTCAGTAATGCCCACCGCGGGATCCTGATGGGATTAGTCAGAACACCACCGGAAGAGCGCGATCAGGCCGCCATTGATGCCAGTTGCAAAGAGTGTGACGCCCTGTTTGCCCTGCTCGATGCGGAACTGGCAAAAGTAAAATGGTTCTCTGGCGACGAGTTTGGTGTGGGCGATATCGCCATCGCACCGTTCATCTACAATTTATTTAACGTTGGCCTGACCTGGACACCGCGTCCAAATCTGCAACGCTGGTATCAGCAACTCACTGAACGCCCCGCAGTGCGCAAAGTGGTGATGATCCCCGTTAGCTAATTGCGTGGGCTAACTTTAAGTAATTCCCCACTGGACTCGTCGGTGAGAACGTATAAATAACCGTCGGGTCCAGTACGAACATCACGAATTCGCTGCCCTCTGTCCGTTAAAATACGGCCATCTTCTGTCACTTTGTCGCCGTTGACGCTCATCACAATGACATCTTTATCTTTCAGCGCGCCAATAAATAATTTTTGCTGCCACTGGGGGAATTTATCGCTGTTATAGAAGGCCATGCCGCTCACGGCGGGCGAATCTTTCCAGTAAAAAATAGGTTGCTCGGTCCCGGCGACGATCTCCCCTTTCGCTTCCGGTATTTTAAAGCCTGAATAATTGATTCCCCAGGTTGCCAGCGGCCAGCCGTAGTTTTTGCCTTTTTGCGGGATATTAATTTCATCACCACCGCGTGGGCCATGTTCATTCAGCCACAGTGCATTACTCCACGGATTCATCGTCATTCCTTGCGGGTTACGAATACCATAAGACCAGATCTCGGCGCGTGCATCGGATCTCCTGGCAAAAGGATTATCATCCGGGATCTCGCCCTGGTCAGTAAGACGCACCAGTTTGCCCTGTAATTTATCCAGATCCTGCGCCGTCGGGCGCTGATTGTTTTCGCCCAGAGCAATAAAAAGATAACCTTTACCGTCGAATACCAGCCGCCCACCAAAATGGTTGCCGGTAGACAGTTTTGGCATCTGGCGAAAAATGGTGCGGAAGTCGGTCACTTTTGAAAGATCATCACTTAAACGACCATACCCCACGGCAGTTCCGGCTTTGCCATCATCGCCAACTTCGGAATAGCTTAACCAGATGCGGCGCGACTGGGCAAAATCAGGTGCTAAAGCCACATCCATTAAGCCGCCCTGCCCGTGCGCCCAAACTTCCGGCACTCCGGAAAGCGGCGCAGATAATCCTTTTCCTGCTTGCCAGCGACGCAACTCACCGCCGCGCAGGGTGATTAACATGCCGTGATTATCGGGTAAAAAGGCCAGCGCCCAGGGGTGATCGAGTTTGTCTTGCAGTACTTCGACATTTACCGTTGCAGGAGCTGCCCAGAGAGCAGAAGAAAGACAGATAAGGGGCACAAGGAAAAAGGATTGTCTCTGCATAACGCCTCCAGATTGACTCTGGCTTAAAGCGTAGTCAGTGAAGGCGATAACAAATTCATTTTTACAAAAACTTAAATATGAAGGGGGAGACGCTTTCTCCCCCTTTGTTTTCAGGCCTTCTCAAGCATGGCATGTTTCTGCAGGCTCTGGATACTCAGCGTTAAGCTCATCAGACAATTTTCAAGCTTATCGGCGTTGACGGTAATAACAGTCGGGCAATCATGGTGCCCACTCATCAAACATACTGCGGCTGTCGCTAATGCTTCTTCAGCATGATGAAGAGCACTCCACTCTTCCTGATCCAGATGAAGATTCAACCGCAGCGATTTATCGTGCAGTTCGCGATTCAGTTTAAAAAAGTTATCTCGTAGATGATTGCTTTCGCTGACGGACATGTATCCTTTTGCCTTCCTCAGTTGCACGTATGCAGCGAGGTCAACGCGTGCGTCGATCAACCGGTTCAGCAGATCGATTCGCTGTCTGTCAACGAACATACTTCGATCCTCCTCTTTCCAGCCTTGTTGCAATTAAATAGTATGGCTATTTATTGAGCAAAATGCTGTCCAGGATCAATTCTTCACGCCGAATTAACAAAATTTACATTTCCTTCGCCTCCGCCAGCGAATGAGATTGCGATACAAATTTTATCCAGAACTCTGTAGAATCCCTGCCCTGACCTTTCCTGTAACTGAATATTTTTTAAGCTATGAGCAAAGTAACTCCCCAGCCGAAAATCGGCTTTGTTTCCCTTGGCTGTCCGAAAAACCTTGTCGATTCAGAGCGTATTCTCACCGAACTACGCACCGAAGGTTATGACGTGGTACCGAGCTATGACGATGCGGACATGGTGATCGTCAATACCTGCGGCTTTATTGACAGCGCGGTACAAGAATCACTGGAAGCCATTGGCGAAGCGTTGAATGAAAACGGCAAGGTAATTGTGACCGGTTGTCTGGGGGCGAAAGAAGATCAGATCCGCGAAGTCCACCCGAAAGTGCTGGAAATCACCGGGCCTCATAGCTATGAGCAGGTTCTTGAGCACGTTCATCACTACGTACCAAAACCGAAACACAACCCATTCCTGAGCCTGGTGCCAGAACAAGGTGTGAAACTGACGCCGCGTCATTATGCCTATCTGAAAATTTCTGAAGGCTGTAACCACCGCTGCACCTTCTGCATTATTCCGTCTATGCGCGGCGATCTGGTGAGCCGTCCGATTGGCGAAGTGTTAAGTGAAGCGAAACGACTGGTTGATGCGGGCGTTAAAGAGATTCTGGTGATCTCGCAGGATACTTCCGCCTATGGCGTCGATGTTAAACATCGTACTGGCTTCCACAACGGCGAGCCGGTAAAAACCAGCATGGTCAGCCTGTGTGAACAGTTATCGAAACTGGGGATCTGGACACGTCTGCACTACGTTTACCCTTATCCACACGTGGACGACGTCATCCCACTGATGGCGGAAGGCAAAATCCTGCCGTATCTGGATATCCCGTTGCAACACGCCAGCCCGCGCATTCTCAAACTGATGAAGCGTCCGGGTTCTGTAGATCGCCAACTGGCGCGCATCAAACAGTGGCGCGAAATCTGCCCGGAACTGACCCTGCGCTCAACCTTTATTGTCGGCTTCCCTGGCGAGACGGAAGAAGATTTCCAGATGCTACTCGATTTCCTGAAAGAAGCACGTCTGGATCGCGTTGGCTGCTTTAAATACAGCCCGGTTGAAGGCGCAGACGCCAATGCCCTGCCTGACCAGGTTCCGGAAGAAGTGAAAGAAGAACGCTGGAACCGTTTCATGCAGCTGCAGCAGCAGATTTCCGCCGAGCGCCTGCAAGAGAAAGTGGGCAGTGAAATTCTGGTGATTATCGACGAAGTGGACGAAGAAGGCGCGATTGGCCGCAGCATGGCAGATGCACCAGAAATCGACGGCGCGGTTTATCTCAATGGTGAAACTAACGTTAAGCCGGGTGATATCCTGCGAGTGAAAGTCGAGCACGCCGATGAGTACGATTTGTGGGGTAGCCGGGTTTAATTAATTCAGGCAGGGCAACATCATTTGCCCTGCCTGCTAATAATGATTACTGCCAGCTAATCTGCGCCCTGCCGTTTTTCTTACTCTTATACAGCCGCTCATCCGCCAGCATTTTCAAACGTTCAACGGTGGTACATTCATTTGAATGCGCTACACCGATACTGGTGCTCAAGTTAATACTCCCCACCTGGAAATGGACGATTTCTTTTAGAATCGATAGCAACTCCTCCAGCGTTCCGCCAGTATAAATCACCGCAAATTCGTCACCGCCGAAGCGGTAGACTTTACCTTTATCTACCGGGATTTGTGATTTAAGGATTTTCACCACTTTCATCAACACTTCATCGCCCAGCAAATGACCGAAGGTGTCGTTAATGTTTTTGAATTTATCGACATCAAAAAGACACAGATAGCCCCCTTTTTCCGGCAGGGCTTTTAAATCTTCATCAAAGGATTTTCTGCCCATTGCTTTGGTCAGGTCGTCCAGAAACGCCGAGTTATACATACTGTAGAGTTTTTTGACATCGGCAGCCGAAAAGAAAAGCCCACCGTCCAGGACGCGTTCAAAATGGTTATTAATAATGGCTTCTTTCTCCACAATGCCACGATTAATCACTCTGCGCACCAGATAAAGGCAGCTAGCACCCGATATCACTGCCACCAATGCAGCAAAGAAAATAATCAACATACATACCTGAAAATAAACGTCTTTTTTATACGAAAATACGTACAATCCGGTCGGCAAATAGGCGAAGTGCTCCATTGCTTCCGAAACGGTGAAGATGGCGTTTTTAGCATTATATTCATCACCGGTCACCGGTTTACCGTTCTTAAACAGAGAGAACATCAGGTTCTCGCTATCCATCACCAGCGATTTTGACAGTAAAGAAAAACGCTCCAGACCAAGCAAAAATATCAGACTGCGATTGTGAGTTACCGGATAGAGGTAATAGACGAAGGTTTTACCGTCAAAAGAGATAAACCCTGTATTTTTGACATGTCGATACTTAACAACCTGCATAATATCTGCACAATAATTTTTCTCGAACTCCTTTACCTGAATACATTCGTCACTGGAAATCAGATAAGGACCGACATCGTACAAATAAGAGGGTGAAACCGAGTCGGCGTAAGCTGTGCGCAAGCCAACCAACAGCTGTTCCTCCGTGGGATTTAGCGTGTTGATGAGATCAATTGCCACGCTACGCCGATATTCAGCAATATTTGCCACCGCAAAAGCAGTATCAATAACGGACTGTTTCAGGCCATACACCCGTTCCTTTACCATTTGAGTGTAGATCCCGCAGGCAACTGCTGAAATCATGATAAAAATCAGCAGACTGACTGTAAGTACGAACTTATTGATTCTGGACATACGTAAACTACTCTTTTACTAATTTTCCACTTTTATCCCAGGCGGAGAACGGCATGGGTTTCTGGTACAGATACCCCTGAGCCTGAACACATCCTAATTTGATTAATTCGCGCGCAACGTCTTCGCTCTCTACGCCTTCCGCAATCACCGGGATCCGGTTATAGCGTGCCAGATCGAAAATAATGCGCACAATTTTCCCCGCAGTACCGAAAATATCGCCGGTAAATTGCGAGTCCACTTTTATACTGTCTGGATTAATTTCATAAAAACGTTTCAGGTTTGACAAACCGGTGCCAAAGTCATCAATCGATATCCGTACCCCTTGTTTACGCAGTTGTTCAATATTGAGATAAAAATGTTCATTAATTCGCTCGATCACAGTTTCAGTGATCTCAACACAGAGGCTGTTCGCCTTCAGGCCATTTTCTTTCATGATGGTGGTAAAACGCTCATGAAAGTGTGGTTCGTTTAACTGCCAGGGCGAAACATTAATATGCAGTAAGAAACCGTCCTTCAGCGACGCACGCTGACTAAAATGTCTAAATTCACCCATTGCCGTTTTAATAATCTGATAACCCAGCGCATTGATAAACCCGATATCTTCAGCAATGGTAATGAACTTCAGCGGTGAAATGATCCCCCGCTCCGCAGACACCCAACGGCACAACGCCTCCGCGCCCAGAATGGCGCGGGTGTTAATATCAACGATCGGTTGATAGACCAGGAATAGTTCGCCAATTTCCATTGCATGGCGAATATTACGCGCAATCCAAATATTCTCTTCTATTTCGTTGAGCTTCGCGTCATCACAGAAAATAAACTCTGAGAACATATGGTCACGGATACTGGAAATCGCCAGTTTCAGTTTTTCTGCGTAACTCCAGGCGTTTTCTCCCTGCAAAGGTTCACAAATAGCAGACTTATGGATGCGCAGATTGCGGTAGCCAAAGCTGCTGTCAAAATCGTTTATCGTCGCTATCTTACGGGTAAACGTCTGGACATTTTCCCGGCACAGGAGTAAATAAAGATCGGCATTGAATGTCACGATATCGCAGCATTGTGCATATTTCTCGGCAATTCGCTGACACAGTTTTCTGACGATTTTATTACGCTCATCGACACCAAACACCGCTTCAACGGCTTCCAGGCCACACAGTTTGATGATCCCCACAGCCAGATACTGATTATTGTTGGACTCAATAATCGCCATATTTTTAATAAAACCGCTTTCTTGATCGTAAGAGATCAGCGAGAGCAATTTATTCGAACGTTCAATTTCGGCATCTTTCATTTCCGCGATCGAATTTTTGATGCTGATAATCTCTTTCGCATCGCCTTCGCGAATTTTCAGAGCCTCGATTTGATCCGTTGAGTCGGGCAAAAATGCCAGCGTATTAACCAGCTCGGTCATTTCAGAAAATTGCCGACGGAACACACGAGTGGTCATTAAATAAACCACCAGCAATACGATAATAATGAAAGCAAACGGCAGATAAAAAAGTTTATCTGATGCGTTCAATAAATTACCGCCAGGATAATAAAAATAGATTTCGAATAATGCGTTGTTTGGCACCGCTGATGTTTTTTCGATATATTCAGTATCGACAGAATCAATAATATTATAATTGCCTTCGCTATTATAAATAATCAGTTTTTCACGAGCGAGTTGATTCTTGGCAATGATCTCATGGCCTTGTTTCAAAAATAGAACTTCATCATTAGCGCTGATTTGATCAAGATACTCGTTCAGATATCGCCAGTTTAAATCGACATGAATTTTATCCACCACTAACAAATCGTGATCTTTGCCGTTGATGCGTAGCGTAAAAGAGATACATTTTTTACCCGGACGATCAAAGCAATTGTATGCCGGATTCCAGCTGTTGTTAGAGTCATCTGAAGCCACAGACCACGGTCGTTTCGATGGGTTAAAATCGGCAAAAATAACCCGCCCTGACTCGTCGACAAGCGGTCCATTTACTTGTTCCTGATGATAAACAGCGATTTTATCATTTGCCCTCCGTGAAAAGAGATAATATTTATTATCATCAAGTACCAGTCCCACCGAGTCTAAAAATGGCATCATTTCCATTTTAAGGATCACAGCGCGTTGAATCTCCTCTGTATTTTTTAATAAATACAGTGAGTCCTTTAATGTCAGGGCCGAACGTTCAATATCTTTAAAGAAATAGCCAACGTTTTTCTGAATAAGTTCAAAGCGGCTATCGGCACGTTTTACCGCGCGTTCCGATACCAGTTGATAGTTAATGATGAAAAAAAGGCCAATAAATGACAGTGCTGCCAATAAAAATAAAATTATCAGCCTTATCTTTATCTTTTCGTATAAACTCAGCATGTTAATACATTTAACAAAATAACTGTCTGAACGCTGTGCCGCTGCAAAAACAGTCCCTTGCTGCGGCTTTTTAACCAAATTACCCGATTCTACAAAATCAGCAGAAAGTTACAACACTTGCTTAGGGCAATAATTTCCTGTGAGGTGATTACCCTTTCAAGCAATATTCAAACGTAACTATCCTTTAATTTTCGGATCCAGCGCATCGCGTAAACCATCACCCAACAAATTGAACGCCAGTACAGTCAGAAAAATAGCCAGGGCCGGAAAAATAGCGACATGCGGCGCGATAACCATATCCGCTCGTGCCTCATTGAGCATTGCTCCCCACTCTGGTGTCGGCGGCTGCGCACCGAGGCCGAGAAATGACAGGCTGGCCGCAGAGATAATCGAGGTACCGATGCGCATGGTGAAAAACACCACGATAGACGAGACGGTCCCAGGCAAGATATGACGCAATAAAATGGTCATATCGCTGGCACCAATACTGCGTGCTGACTCAATAAAGGTTTGCCGTTTCAACACCAGCGTGTTGCCGCGCACCAGGCGGGCAAACGCGGGGATGGAAAAAATGGCAACGGCGATAATCACGTTAGCGATGCCGCTTCCCAACACCGCAACAACAGCGATGGCCAGCAAAATACCCGGGAAGGCAAACAGCACATCGCAAATGCGCATGATCAGCCGATCCCACCAGCCTTCATAATATCCCGCCAGCAAGCCCAGCAACGTCCCGATCGCCGCACCGATAAACACGGCAAACACGCCCGCCGCCAGCGAGATTTGCGCACCAACCAGGACACGGCTGAAAATGTCGCGTCCCAGTGAATCGACGCCAAACCAGTGCTGCAAAGAAGGTCCGTTATTCAGATTGTCATAATCGAAAAAATTTTCGGCGTCATAGGGGGCAATCCAGCGTGCAAAAATGGCCACCACAATCAATAAAATGACGAATAATGCGGCGGCCATCGCCATATGCTGATGGCGAAATCGTCGCCAGAATTCATGCCACGGTGTACGTACCTGGTCAGGTTTAACCAATGGCATGGCGTTTAACACCGCCTGACGTCGCCAGTTAAATATTCGCATCCTTACTTGTACCTGATAGCCGGGTTAATGGCGGCATAAAGCACATCCACCACTAAGTTGATAAGAATAAATTCCAGCGAGAAAAGCAGAATTTCCGCCTGAATCACCGGGTAATCGCGCATTTCTACGGAGTCGACGAGTAAGCGTCCAAGTCCGGGCCAGTTGAAGACTTTCTCCACCACAATGGAACCACCGAGTAAAAAGCCAAACTGTAAGCCCATCATGGTCACTACCGGGATCATCGCATTGCGTAACCCGTGTTTGAGGATGACCCAGGTTTCGCTCACCCCTTTCGCCCTCGCGGTACGCATATAATCTTCGCTTAAAACGTCGACAAACGATGCGCGGGTAAAGCGCGCCATCACGGCTGCCACTGCCGCGCCGAGCGTCAGGGAGGGTAAAATGTAGTGCTGCCAACTGTCTGCACCTACGGTGGGTAACCAGCCAAGTTCAACTGAGAAAACCTGAATCAACAGTATTCCTAACGCAAATGCCGGGAATGAAATCCCTGATACCGCGATAGTCATACTTAATCGATCCGGCCAACGGTTACGCCAGACAGCGGCGATAATACCAGCCCCCATGCCGAACAGCACCGCCCAGGTCATACTGGTAATAGTCAACCATAGAGTAGGCATAAAGCGGCTGGCAATCTCATCGGCAACGGGACGACGCGACACCATCGACAGGCCAAAATCGCCCTGTACGGCATTGGTGATATAGTGCCAGAACTGGTGATACAGTGGCTGATCCAACCCCAGTTGCTGACGCACCAGCTCGATGACCTGCGCATCGGCTTCTGGTCCGGCAATCAATCGCGCTGGATCGCCGGGGAGCATATGAACAAACAAAAACACCAGCACCGAGACGATAAACAGCGTCGGAATCAACCCCAGTAAGCGTTTGATAACGTAATTAAGCATTCCACTCCCTGCGTTGCTTATTGCAAATCCGCGTCTTCAAAGCTGAAACCGGTGTCTGGCATGATCCAAAAACCGGTCAGGTTTTTACTGTGTGCCGACACCAGTTTTTCTACCACCAGCGGGATCCACGGCGACTCTTGCCAGATGATATCCTGCACCGCCTTATATAAACGGGTCTTTTCTGCCGGATCATTAGTTTTCAGTGCCTGAGCCAGGAAGTCATCCACCTGTTTATTGCTGTAAAACGCGGTATTAAACAGCGTCGGTGGCCAGTTCTGCGAGGCAAACAGCGGCGATAGTGCCCAGTCAGCTTCGCCGGTTGAAGCCGACCAGCCAGTGTAGAACATCCGCACGCCGCTCTCTTTTTGCCCTTTACCTTCAACTTCTGCCGCCCGCTGTCCGGCATCCATCGCAGTCACCTGGGCTTTAATCCCGACCTGCGCTAACTGCTGCTGGGTAAATTGCAGCACTTTCTGCGCGGTGCTGTGGTTATGTGACGACCACAGCGTGGTGCTGAAACCGTTGGGATATCCCGCCTCTTTCAGTAATTCGCGCGCTTTCACTGGATCGTAAGGCCACGGTTTATAACTTTGCGCGTAGGCGATACTTGGCGGTACCACACCAGTAGCTGGCGTTGCATAGCCCGCGAAGGCTACTTTCACCAGCGCCGGGCGGTTAATGGCGTAATTCAGCGCCTCACGGACCTTCGGGTTATCGAACGGCTTTTGCGTCACGTTCATACTGATATAACGCTGCATAATTGACGGACTGGCCATCAACTCGATATTTTTGTTTTTCTCCAGCAGTGCGGCCTGCTCGTAGGGAATGGGGAAAGCAAACTGCGCTTCACCGGTTTGCAGCATTGCCGCGCGGGTGTTGTTATCCGCCACCGGACGCCAGGTTATGCTGTCCAGTTTGGGCAATCCTGGCTGCCAGTAACCCGCGAATTTTTTCACTTTCACAAAATCGGTCTGATTCCAGGTATCCAGTTCATACGGCCCGGTTCCCACCGGATGAAAACCAATATCCTTGCCATATTTTTCCAGCGCTGCCGGTGAAATCATCGCGGTCGCCGGATGGGCAAGAATATTAATAAACGCTGAAAACGGCTGTTTGAGGGTAATCTTTACCGTTGTCGGATCGATCGCTTCCGTTTTGGCAATATTCTTATACAGGTTATAGCGTTTAAGATGATTCGCCGGATCGCTGGCCCGGTCCAGATTCGCTTTTACCGCCGCTGCGTTGAAATCGGTGCCATCCTGGAATTTAATTCCTTCCCGCAGTTTCACGGTGTAAGTAAGGCCGTCATCGGAAACGGTATAACTCTCCGCCAGCACGTTTTTCAGTTTCATCTCTTTATCGAGACCGAACAGCCCCTGGTAAAACGATTTCGCTACGGCCTGAGATAACGTGTCATTCGCGTCATATGGATCGAGCGTGGTGAAGTTCGATCCTACCGCCACCACCACATCTTTGGCAGCGAATGCACAAGATGCCATCAACGCTGTCGCAATGCCCAGCGCCACTAACCCACTACGGTGTACAGCTCTTGCCATTTTATTCTCCGCCTGAATGTTATCTACGCATGAATGCGTATTCTGATTGTGGTTGTGCGACGTAATGCCCCGGCCCGACGCATTGCAACGAGACGGCTGCAACCTCTTCGCCACGCAGATGAATATTGCTGGGAAGATCGTCCGACAGCAGTACACGCTGCGGTCGTTGTCGGGACGGTTCAGCGACCGGAACTGCCGCCAGTAATTTACGCGTATAAGGATGCTGCGGGTTTTCAAAGACCGCGCGCCGTGGACCAATTTCAACAATTTGTCCGAGATACATCACCGCCACACGATGACTAATCCGCTCTACAACGGCCATATCGTGGGAGATAAACAGATACGCAATGCCGAAATCACGCTGGAGATCGAGCAACAAGTTGATAATCTGCCCGCGAATAGAAACATCCAGCGCTGATACGGCTTCATCGGCAATGATCACTTTTGGATTCAATGCCAACGCGCGAGCAATGCAGATGCGCTGGCGCTGACCGCCGGAAAACTCATGCGGGTAACGCCAGGCATGTTCAGGTAACAGGCCCACGCGCTCTAGCAACCACGCAACGCGTGCAGCCGCTTCTTTACCTGGCAATAAACCGTGTACGCGCAGCGGTTCGATAATCGAATCACCGATGGTCTGACGTGGGTCCAGCGAAGCGTAAGGGTCCTGAAAAATAAACTGAATATCGCGACGCAATGCCTGAAGTTTGCCGGGTGACAAAGTATCGATTCGCTGACCGTTAAAGATAATTTCGCCGCCCTGCGATTCGACCAGGCGCAGCAACGCCCGCCCGGTAGTGGATTTACCGCTGCCAGACTCGCCCACCAGCGATAGCGTTTCGCCAGCCCAGAGATCAAAACTGACTTTCTCAACGGCATGCACTTCCCGCGTTACGCGATTCAACAAACCGCTGCGCAAAGGGAAACGGGTGACCAGATTACGCACCCGTAAAACAGGTTCGCCATCCACCACCGTTTTCTGCTCGATGGGTGGTTCCTGTTTCGCTGGATGTTCAAGCGATATCAATGGGAAACGTCGGGGATTATCTAACCCTTTCATCGCACCAAGTTGCGGAACAGCAGCTAACAGCGCACGGGTGTAAGGATGTTGCGGTGCATGAAAAATCTGTTTGACGCTACCCGTTTCCACCGCCTCGCCCTGATACATCACCAGTACCCGATCGGCAATCTCTGCCACCACACCCATATCGTGAGTGATAAAGATAACGCCCATCGACATCTCTTTTTGCAATACTTTGATTAATTGCAGGATCTGCGCCTGAATAGTGACATCCAGCGCGGTGGTTGGCTCATCGGCAATCAGCACCGCCGGGCGGCATGACAGTGCCATCGCAATCATCACTCGCTGGCGCATCCCGCCAGAGAGTTGATGCGGATAACGTGAAAGAATGGTTTGTGCCTCCGGAATGCGTACCTGATCCAGCATCCGCTTCGCCTCGACCATTGCTTCTTCACGACTGGCGTTTTGATGCAGACGAATTGATTCGGCAATCTGTTCACCCACGGTAAATACCGGGTTCAGCGATGTCATCGGCTCCTGAAATATCATCGCCATATCCGCACCGCGCACATGGCGCATTTGTGCAGCGCTCTGTTCGCTAAGTTCAATCACCTCACGACTGCGCCGCCGCAACAGCATTTGATCGCACTGCACTAAACCACCCGCCTGTTCCAACAGGCGCATCAATGCCAGCGCAGTCACTGACTTACCGGAGCCGGATTCGCCAACAATTGCCAGCGTCTCACCACGTTGTAGGCTAAAAGAGAGATTGCGGACCGCAGCTATTTTCTGCTGGTCCTGCCTAAAGGCAATATTCAGATTTTCAACCGCCAGCACATCACCGGCATCAAGTTCATCACTGTGTGGCAACGGTGTCCCCTTTTTCACGGTAGATACCGGTGGTTGGCGTATCGCCTGCGTAGCCCCAGGCGCGATACATTCCTTCGGTGTTAAACGGTAGCGCGACGTTACCTTCATGGTCGATAGCGATTAAGCCACCGCTACCGCCAAGCGCAGGGAGTTTTTCCATTACTACCCGCTCGCAGGCTTCCGCGAGACTTAATCCGCCGTAATCCATTAACGCGGCGATGTCATATGCCGCCAGCGCGCGGATGAAGACTTCGCCCGTGCCGGTACAAGAAACCGCCACACTGGCGTTATTGGCGTAGCATCCGGCGCCCACTAAGGGACTATCGCCAACTCGTCCGGGTAATTTATTGGTCATTCCGCCCGTGGACGTGGCTGCCGCCAGATTTCCGTCTAAATCCAACGCCACGGCACCCACGGTGCCCATTTTCTGTTTTTCATCCAGTGGCGCACCGCTATGGTCGAGAACCGTTGCCCCTTCCTCGCGCGCTGCCAGGAGTTGTTCATAACGCAAAGGCGTGGAGAAAATCTCCGGCGAGACGCGCTCCATGCCATGAGCAAATGCAAAATTTTCTGCCCCTTCGCCAATCATCATCACATGCGGGCTTTGCTCCATCACCAGGCGGGCAGCAAGAACCGGATTACGCAGATGACTCACGCCCGCCACCGCACCGGCTTTCAGGGTGTTACCATCCATCACACAGGCGTCGAGTTCATGCGTTTCATCTCGCGTAAAGACTGCGCCAATTCCGGCGTTAAACAGTGGACACTCTTCCAGCAGACGCACCGCTTCCGTCACCACATCCAGCGCACTTTCGCCCGCTTCCAGCATTTTCTGCCCGGTTTCAACAATGGCAGACAGCGCCTCGATGTAGCGTAATTCCTGTTGCAGACTCATCTGCGCGCGGCTAATTGCACCTGCGCCGCCATGAATTGCAATGACTGCTTTGCCCATAGTATTCGTCCATTAAGGGTGGCTCGCCACTTTTGCTATAAATATCAGAATTTTTATGAATTACTCATTCAATTTTTGAATATAGAAAGATGGATATGGCATGTAAAGGCAGGAGCCAGCGCTACGCCCGAGGTGGCATACAGTCTGTGGCGTTTTTCTGACATAATAGGCAAATTCGATTTTGCCTCCGCAGGAGTGTTTTCATGGAATTTACCACCGGATTGATGTCGCTCGACACCGCGCTTAATGAGATGCTTTCTCGCGTTACCCCACTGACCGCCCAGGAAACGCTGCCACTGGTACAGTGTTTTGGTCGTATTCTGGCGAGCGATGTCGTTTCGCCACTGGATGTCCCGGGGTTTGATAACTCCGCTATGGACGGCTACGCGGTGCGTTTAGCCGATATTGCCTCCGGGCAACCGCTGCCCGTTGCCGGTAAATCCTTTGCCGGTCAGCCGTACCATGGTGAATGGCCTGCGGGTACCTGCATTCGTATTATGACCGGTGCGCCGGTGCCGGAAGGCTGCGAAGCGGTGGTGATGCAGGAACAGACCGAACAGACTGACGCTGGCGTGCGTTTTACTGCTGAAGTGCGTAGCGGGCAAAATATTCGCCGTCGCGGTGAAGATATCTCTGCGGGTGCGGTTGTTTTCCCAGCGGGAACACGCCTGACTACCGCAGAGCTGCCAGTGATTGCTTCGCTGGGAATTGCCGACGTTCCGGTGATTCGTAAAGTGCGAGTAGCGCTGTTTTCCACCGGTGATGAACTCCAGTTGCCAGGCCAGCCGCTGGGCGACGGCCAAATCTACGATACCAACCGTCTCGCCGTGCACCTGATGTTAGAACAGCTGGGTTGCGAGGTAATCAACTTAGGGATTATTCGCGACGATCCACACGCCCTGCGCGCCGCTTTTATTGAAGCCGATAGCCAGGCGGATGTGGTGATCAGTTCCGGCGGTGTTTCAGTGGGTGAAGCGGATTACACCAAAACCATTCTTGAAGAGCTGGGGGAGATCGCCTTCTGGAAGCTGGCGATTAAACCAGGTAAACCGTTCGCGTTCGGTAAACTCAGCAATAGCTGGTTCTGCGGCCTGCCGGGCAACCCGGTTTCAGCAACGCTGACCTTCTATCAACTGGTACAGCCTTTGCTGGCAAAACTAAGCGGCAATACCGCCAGCGGCCTGCCCGCGCGCCAGCGTGTGCGCACGGCATCGCCTCTGAAGAAATCGCCAGGACGCCTTGATTTCCAGCGCGGCGTGCTGCAACGCAACGCCGATGGCGAACTGGAAGTGACGACCACCGGACATCAGGGTTCACATATATTTAGCTCCTTTAGCCTCGGCAACTGCTTTATCGTACTGGAGCGCGAGCGCGGCAATGTGGAAGTGGGCGAATGGGTGGAAGTAGAACCGTTTAACGCGTTGTTCGGAGGCCTGTAATGGCGGAACTCAGCGATCAGGAGATGCTGCGCTACAACCGGCAAATCATTCTGCGCGGTTTTGATTTTGACGGTCAGGAGGCGCTAAAAGATTCTCGTGTGCTGATCGTCGGCCTCGGTGGACTCGGCTGTGCAGCTTCGCAGTATCTGGCAAGCGCCGGTGTCGGCAACCTGACACTGCTCGACTTCGACACGGTTTCGCTCTCGAATCTGCAACGCCAGACTCTGCACAGTGATGCCACGGTCGGGCAACCGAAGGTGGAATCCGCCCGTGACGCCCTGACGCGGATCAACCCACATATTGCGATTACACCCGTCAATGCACTGCTAGATGACGCAGAACTTGCAGCATTGATTGCTGAACACGATCTGGTGCTCGACTGTACGGATAACGTTGCGGTACGCAATCAACTGAACGCAGGCTGTTTTGCCGCAAAGGTGCCGCTGGTTTCCGGGGCGGCAATTCGTATGGAAGGGCAAATCACGGTCTTCACTTATCAGGACGGCGAGCCTTGCTACCGCTGCCTTAGCCGTTTGTTTGGCGAAAATGCGTTAACCTGCGTAGAAGCAGGCGTGATGGCACCGTTGATCGGGGTGATTGGTTCGTTGCAGGCAATGGAGGCGATCAAACTGCTGGCAGGTTATGGCAAACCTGCCAGCGGCAAAATCATCATGTACGATGCGATGACTTGCCAGTTTCGCGAAATGAAACTGATGCGTAATCCGGGGTGCGAGGTGTGCGGGCAGTAATTGCCAGCCCCAGGCCTGATAAGTCGCGGCAAGCGTCGCATCAGGCATTTGCTCCAGACGCCAGATGCGGCGTGAACGCCTTATCTGGCCTACGGTTCGGGCGCAGATTTCCAGGCGCGGCAAGCGTTGGTGCACTCCACCATGTCATCAGCAATTGATGAGGATGCAGAACGTCCGGTTAAATCGACGTTCTGCCAAAAGCCCCCTGCCAGTCCTGCTCAAACTTCGCCACGGCGGCATCAACTGCCGGATAGCTAATCATCTGCTGCGCCACATCCAGTGGCAGCGTGATTGATTCACATCCTGCCAGTAAGCAATCCAGCGCCTGACGCGGGGTTTTAAAACTCGCGGCTAACACTTTCGCCTGCGGCGCATGCATTTTCAATAACTGGTGTAAATCGGTCACAGTTTGAATACCGCTACCGCCCTGAGCATCAATTCGGTTGACGTAAGGTGCAACGTACTCCGCACCTGCCAGCGCCGACAGCAGCCCTTGTGCCGCGCCATACACTGCCGTACCCAGCGTCGGAATACCTTCTGCTTTTAACATTTTAATAGCAGCCAGCCCCTCGGCAGTCACCGGAACTTTCACCACGATATCTGCAATAATAGAACGCAGTTGACGTGCATCATTCACCATCCCTTCGGCAGTGGTAGCCATTACCTGGGCAAACAGACGCCCCTGACCGCCCATCGCTTCGTGAAGCTCCGGAAGTACCACCTCCAGCGGTTTTTTACCCGCGGCGATAATACTTGGGTTAGTGGTCACACCCGCCAGCGGAAAAATACGTGACAGTGTCTTCACCGCAACAACGTCTGAAGTATCCAGATACAGTTCCATAACCATCCTCAAAATGTACTTTTTGTCTGAATGTAGACTATCACGGGAAAACTCTCTGAACAGTTGACGCACATCAATCTAACTTTCATTCGAAAGTATTTTAATGTTTGAACGAAACAGAGAGGCAACTATGATTTTCAATATTCAGCGCTACTCGACCCATGACGGCCCCGGTATCCGCACGGTCGTTTTTCTTAAAGGCTGTTCACTGGGCTGCCGCTGGTGTCAGAACCCGGAAAGCCGCGCCCGCACGCAGGATCTGCTGTATGACGCACGTCTGTGCCTGGAAGGCTGCGAGCTGTGCGCTAAGGCCGCGCCGGAAGCGATTGAGCGCGCGCTGAATGGTTTGCTTATTCATCGGGAAAAGTTAACCCCGGAGCATCTGACGGCGTTAACCGACTGCTGCCCGACACAGGCGTTAACCGTGTGTGGTGAAGTGAAAAGCGTTGAGGAGATCATGGCGACCGTTCTGCGCGACAAACCGTTTTACGATCGCAGCGGCGGCGGCTTAACGCTTTCCGGTGGTGAGCCGTTTATGCAGCCGGAAATGGCGATGGGGCTACTGCAAACCAGCCACGAAGCCGGTATTCATACTGCGGTAGAAACCTGTCTGCATGTGCCGTGGAAATACATCGCCCCTTCTCTGCCGTATATCGATCTGTTTCTTGCCGATTTAAAACACGTTGCCGACGTGCCGTTTAAACAGTGGACCGACGGTAACGCCGCCAGAGTGCTGGATAACCTGAAAAAACTCGCAGCGGCGGGGAAAAAAATCATCATCCGCGTGCCGTTGATACAGGGCTTTAATGCCGATGAAACCTCTGTGAAAGCCATTACCGATTTTGCCGCCGACGAGCTGCACGTCGGCGAAATTCATTTCCTGCCCTACCACACGCTGGGCATCAACAAATATCACTTACTTAATCTGCCCTATGACGCCCCGGAAAAACCGCTTGATGCGCCAGAACTGCTCGACTTTGCCCTGCAGTATGCCTGCCAGAAAGGGTTAACCGCGACCTTACGAGGATAACAACCATGACCACACTGAAACTGGACACGCTCAGCGACCGCATTAAAGCGCACAAAAATGCGCTGGTGAATATTGTGAAACCGCCGGTCTGTACCGAGCGCGCGCAGCACTATACCGAGATGTATCAACAACATCTCGATAAGCCGATCCCGGTACGTCGCGCGCTGGCGCTGGCCCATCACCTGGCGAATCGCACCATCTGGATCAAACACGATGAGTTGATCATCGGCAACCAGGCCAGCGAAGTTCGCGCCGCGCCGATCTTCCCGGAATATACCGTCTCCTGGATCGAAAAAGAGATTGATGATCTGGCGGATCGTCCGGGTGCAGGTTTTGCGGTGAGCGAAGAGAACAAACGCGTTCTGCATGAAGTGTGCCCTTGGTGGCGCGGTCAGACGGTACAGGATCGCTGCTATGGCATGTTTACCGATGAGCAAAAAGGCCTGCTGGCGACCGGTATCATTAAAGCGGAAGGTAATATGACCTCCGGCGATGCGCACCTGGCGGTCAATTTCCCACTGTTGCTGGAAAAAGGGCTTGATGGTCTGCGCGAGAAAGTGGCGGAGCGCCGCATGCGTATTAACCTGACCGTGCTGGAAGATCTGCACGGCGAGCAGTTCCTGAAAGCGATTGATATCGTGTTGGTGGCGGTCAGTGAACATATTGAACGTTTCGCTGCCCTGGCGCGTGAAATGGCCGCTACCGAACCCCGCGAAAGCCGTCGCGATGAACTGCTGGCGATGGCCGAAAACTGCGACCTTATCGCCCACCAGCCGCCGCAGACTTTCTGGCAGGCGCTGCAACTGTGCTACTTCATCCAGTTGATTTTGCAGATCGAATCCAACGGACACTCGGTATCGTTTGGTCGTATGGACCAGTATCTCTACCCGTACTATCGCCGTGATGTTGAACTGAACCAGACACTGGATCGTGAACACGCCATCGAGATGCTGCATAGCTGCTGGTTAAAATTGCTGGAAGTGAACAAGATCCGCTCCGGCTCACACTCAAAAGCCTCTGCGGGAAGTCCGCTGTATCAGAACGTCACCATTGGCGGGCAAAATCTGGTTGATGGTCAACCAATGGACGCGGTGAATCCACTCTCTTACGCGATCCTCGAATCCTGCGGTCGCCTGCGTTCGACGCAGCCTAACCTCAGCGTGCGCTACCACGCGGGAATGAGTAACGATTTCCTCGATGCCTGTGTGCAGGTGATCCGCTGCGGCTTCGGGATGCCGGCGTTCAACAACGACGAAATTGTCATCCCGGAATTTATTAAACTCGGTATTGAACCGCAGGACGCTTACGACTACGCAGCGATTGGTTGTATCGAAACCGCCGTCGGTGGCAAATGGGGCTATCGCTGCACCGGGATGAGCTTTATCAACTTCGCCCGCGTGATGCTGGCGGCGCTGGAAGGCGGTCGTGATGCCACCAGCGGCAAAGTGTTCCTGCCACAAGAAAAAGCGTTGTCAGCGGGTAACTTCAACAACTTCGATGAAGTGATGGACGCGTGGGACACGCAAATCCGTTACTACACCCGTAAATCAATCGAAATCGAATATGTCGTCGACACCATGCTGGAAGAGAACGTGCACGATATTCTCTGCTCGGCGCTGGTGGATGACTGCATTGAGCGAGCGAAAAGTATCAAGCAAGGCGGCGCGAAATATGACTGGGTATCGGGCCTGCAGGTCGGCATTGCTAACCTCGGCAACAGCCTGGCGGCAGTGAAGAAACTGGTGTTTGAACAGGGCGCGATTGGTCAGCAACAACTGGCTGCCGCACTGGCGGATGACTTCGACGGCCTGACGCACGAGCAGCTGCGTCAGCGGCTGATTAACGGCGCGCCGAAGTACGGCAACGACGATGATACTGTCGATACGCTGCTGGCTCGCGCTTATCAGACCTATATCGACGAACTGAAGCAGTACCATAATCCGCGCTACGGTCGTGGTCCGATTGGCGGCAACTATTACGCAGGTACGTCGTCTATCTCCGCTAACGTACCGTTTGGCGCGCAGACTATGGCAACGCCGGACGGGCGTAAAGCCCACACCCCGCTGGCAGAAGGCGCAAGCCCGGCTTCCGGTACTGATCATCTTGGCCCTACTGCGGTCATTGGCTCGGTGGGTAAACTGCCTACGGCAGCGATTCTCGGCGGCGTGTTGCTCAACCAGAAACTGAATCCGGCAACGCTGGAGAACGAATCTGACAAGCAGAAACTGATGATCCTGCTACGTACCTTCTTTGAGGTGCATAAAGGCTGGCATATTCAGTACAACATCGTTTCCCGCGAAACGCTGCTGGAAGCGAAAAAACATCCGGATCAGTACCGCGATCTGGTGGTGCGCGTAGCGGGTTATTCCGCCTTCTTCACTGCGCTCTCTCCAGACGCACAGGACGATATCATCGCCCGTACTGAACATATGCTGTAATCTCCTTCGCCCGGCGGCGTCGTCGCCGGGCCAAATCATTCACATCATCAATTCCGCTCTCACTTTCATTCGAAATATAATTTGTGCTCTGCGTCACATTGTTATTACACTGTTACGGTTTCATTTTCGAGCCAGGAGCACACCTATGAGCGTAAAAGTTATCGTCACAGACATGGACGGTACTTTTCTTAACGACGCCAAAACGTACAACCAACCACGTTTTATGGCGCAGTATCAGGAACTTAAAAAGCGCGGCATTGAGTTCGTTGTCGCCAGCGGTAATCAGTATTACCAGCTTATTTCGTTCTTTCCTGAGCTAAAGGATGAGATCTCTTTTGTCGCGGAAAACGGCGCACTGGTTTACGAACATGGCAAGCAACTGTTCCACGGCGAACTGACCCGACATGAATCAAGAGTTGTCATTGGTGAACTGCTGAAAGACAAGCAGCTCAATTTTGTTGCCTGCGGTTTGCAAAGCGCGTATGTCAGTGAGAATGCGCCAGAAGCATTCGTCGCGCTAATGGCAAAACACTACCATCGTCTGAAACCTGTGAAAGATTACCAGGATATTGATGATGTACTGTTCAAGTTTTCGCTCAACCTGCCTGACGAACAAATCCCGTTAGTGATCGACAAACTGCATATTACGCTCGATGGCATTATGAAGCCGGTTACCAGTGGTTTTGGCTTTATCGACCTGATTATTCCTGGCCTGCATAAAGCGAATGGTATTTCGCGGTTACTGAAACGCTGGGATCTGTCACCGCAAAATGTGGTAGCGATTGGCGACAGCGGTAACGATGCGGAGATGCTGAAAATGGCGCGTTATTCCTTTGCGATGGGCAATGCTGCGGAAAACATTAAACAAATCTCCCGTTACGCTACCGATGATAATAATCATGAAGGCGCGCTGAATGTGATTCAGGCGGTGCTGGATAACACCGCTCCTTTCAATAAGTAACCTTTTCCCGGCCGGAGCAATCGTTCCGGCATCTCTCTTTTTTGCTCACTTTGTGCACTTACTCAAGATTTTCATCTTGCGTTAACTTATTTTTAACTTAAAGTATCAATCATAACTATTTTTACTTTCGAACGAAAGTTGTGAGGTTGATATGACTTTTACCTATGAGACACTGCCAACAGATGCGAAAACGGCTATCCGTAAGATGAAAGCGGAGCTGCGACAACAGATCGGCGATTTACAACAGGTCTTCGATAAACTCTCTGCAAAAATCGAAGCACGTGTAGCAGAAATAGACGCCCTCAAAGGGCAAGGATTACCGGTTTGGCCGGAAGTCCCATATAGCGACGTTGCAGCAGGTACAGTGAGTGAAGCCACGCGCAATGAAATTAAACGTCGCGGCTGTGCAGTAATTAAAGGCCATTTCCCCCGCGAACAGGCACTGGCATGGGATCGCGCAATGCTTGACTATCTTGATGCCAATCATTTTGATGATGTTTATAAAGGTCCCGGCGACAGCTTCTTTGGATCGCTGGAGGCATCTCGTCCTGAAATCTACCCTATTTACTGGTCGCAGGCACAAATGCAGGCGCGACAAAGTGACAATATGGCGGCGGTGCAATCTTTCCTTAACCGCCTGTGGAAGTCTGAAAGCAACGGCAGGCAGTGGTTTGATCCCGATATTAGCGTGATCTATCCGGACAGGATCCGCCGCCGCCCACCAGGCACGACGTCTAAAGGTCTGGGTGCACACACTGATTCTGGGGCGCTGGAACGTTGGTTATTACCCGCTTATCAGCGTGTTTTTGCCCATGTTTTCAACGGTAATGTCGACGATTACGATCCGTGGGATGCTGCATACCGTACTGATGTTGAAGAGTACACGGTGGATAACACCACAAAATGTTCGGTGTTCCGCACTTTTCAAGGCTGGACGGCGCTTTCCGATATGTTACCAGGACAGGGATTATTGCATGTGGTGCCAATCCCGGAAGCGATGGCGTATGTTTTATTGCGCCCACTGCTGGATGACGTACCGGACGATGAGTTGTGTGGGGTCGCTCCTGGCAAAGTTCTGCCCATTTCAGAGAAATGGCATCCACTACTGATTAAAGCACTCACTTCCATTCCAGCTATTACAGCGGGGGATTCCGTCTGGTGGCACTGCGACGTGATCCACTCCGTCGCACCGGTAAATAATCAACAAGGCTGGGGGAATGTGATGTATATCCCTGCCGCGCCGATGTGTGAGAAAAACCGGGCTTATGCGCATAACGTTAGGAAAGCACTGGAAAAAGGGGCATCACCGGGCGATTTCCCTCGAGAAGATTATGAAGCAAACTGGGATGGCCGATTTACGCTGGATGATCTGAACAATCACGGTAAGCGCGCGCTGGGCATGGATGTTTGAGAGGTGATGGATTAGTAGAAGTGAATTGATGTGAGGTTAAGAAAGCAGGTTCGGTGTTGCTCAGATTGCTGACAAAGTGCGCTTTGTTCATGCCGGATGCGGCGTGACTGTCTTATCCGACCTACAAAATCATGCAAATTCAATATATTGCGATACACTGTCAGGCCTGATAAGCGTAGCGCATCAGGCAATTTTGCATTTGTCATCAGTTTCAGTAGCCCTGACCCTATCAGGGCTACTGATAATAACTTACTCGATCCCTTTACTACGCAGGTAATCTTCGTAATTACCGCTAAAGTCGATCACGCGTTCCGGGGTGATTTCCAGAATTCGGGTCGCCAGGGAGCTTACAAACTCACGGTCGTGAGAAACAAAGATCAGCGTGCCCTGATACAGTTCCAGCGCCATGTTCAGCGACTCAATGGATTCCATATCAAGGTGGTTGGTCGGTTCGTCCATGATCAGAATGTTCGGCTTCTGCATCATTAACTTACCAAACAGCATCCGCCCTTTTTCTCCACCGGAAAGCACTTTCGCTGGCTTTTTGATGTCGTCCTGGCTGAACAGCAAACGACCGAGAATGCTGCGTACCGCCTGCTCGTCATCGCCTTCCTGCTTCCACTGACTCATCCATTCGAATACGGTCAGATCATTTTCGAACTCATATTCGTGGTCCTGAGCATAGTAACCAATGCGCGCGTTTTCAGACCATTTTACGGTGCCACTGTCCGGTTGCAGATCGCCCACCAACGTTTTCAGCAGCGTTGATTTACCGACGCCGTTGGTACCCAATACCGCCAGTTTTTCGCCCACTTCCAGCAGCAGGTTGAGATTTTTAAACAGGGGACCGTTATCAAACCCTTTGGTCAGACCTTCCACTTCCAGCGCGTTACGGAACAGTTTCTTATCCTGTTCAAAACGGATGAACGGGTTCTGACGGCTGGAGGCTTTCACCTCTTCAAGTTTGATTTTATCAATCTGGCGTGCGCGCGAAGTTGCCTGGCGAGATTTCGAGGCGTTGGCACTAAAGCGGCTAACGAAAGATTGCAACTCAGCAATCTGCGCTTTCTTCTTGGCGTTATCAGCCAGCAGACGTTCACGCGCCTGAGTCGCCGCCGTCATGTACTCATCGTAGTTGCCCGGATAAACGCGCAGTTCACCGTAATCCAGATCCGCCATGTGGGTACAAACCATGTTAAGGAAGTGACGGTCGTGCGAGATGATGATCATGGTGCTGTCACGCTCGTTCAGCACCTGTTCCAGCCAACGAATGGTGTCGATGTCGAGGTTGTTGGTCGGTTCGTCGAGCAGGAGAATGTCCGGATCAGCAAACAGCGCCTGCGCCAGCAGCACACGCAGCTTCCAGCCAGGAGCAACTTCACTCATCGGGCCGTAGTGCTGTTCCACTGGAATTCCCACGCCAAGCAACAGTTCACCGGCGCGAGCTTCCGCAGAGTAACCGTCCATTTCGCCGTATTTCACTTCCAGATCGGCCACTTTATAGCCGTCTTCTTCACTCATTTCCGGCAAAGCATAGATACGGTCGCGCTCCTGCTTCACTTCCCACAACTCTTTATGCCCCATGATCACCGTATCCAGCACGGTGAACTCTTCAAAGGCAAACTGATCCTGACGCAATTTACCAATGCGCTCGTTGGGATCGAGGGAAACGTTACCCAGCGTCGGCTCTAAGTCGCCGCCGAGGATCTTCATAAAGGTGGATTTACCACTACCGTTCGCGCCAATCAGGCCGTAACGGTTGCCGCCGCCAAATTTGACGGAAATGTTTTCAAACAACGGCTTACTGCCGAACTGCATGGTGACGTTACTGGAAACTAACACAGGCGTATCCTGAAAAGAGATATGACAAACCGCGTATTATGCCATAAGTCTGAAAGAAGATCCCGTCCCCCGCTTAAGGTCTACACTCTTCCCAAAGGCAAAAAATGTGATTTCGTACACATCTGATTTCACTGTGAGCTGGAATGAACTTATAATGCGCTTCCAATACTCTAATATTCTCAACCCAATGGCCTGCCAGGCACAAAATCTCGCTTAACATGAATATGAAATTGAAAACATTATTCGCAGCGGCCTTCGCTGTTGTCGGCTTTTGCAGTACCGCCTCTGCGGTAACTTATCCTCTGCCAACCGACGGGAGTCGCCTGGTTGGTCAGAATCAGGTGATCACCATTCCTGAAGGTAACACTCAGCCGCTGGAGTATTTTGCCGCCGAGTACCAAATGGGTCTTTCCAACATGATGGAAGCTAACCCGGGTGTGGATACCTTCCTGCCGAAAGGCGGTACTGTACTGAACATTCCGCAGCAGCTGATCCTGCCGGATACCGTTCATGAAGGCATTGTCATTAACAGCGCAGAGATGCGTCTCTATTACTATCCGAAAGGCAGCAACACCGTTATCGTGCTGCCCATCGGCATTGGTCAGTTAGGCAAAGACACGCCTATCAACTGGACCACCAAAGTTGAGCGTAAAAAAGCAGGCCCTACCTGGACGCCGACCGCCAAAATGCACGCAGAGTACCGCGCTGCGGGCGAACCGCTTCCGGCTGTCGTTCCGGCAGGTCCGGATAACCCGATGGGGCTGTATGCACTCTACATCGGTCGCCTGTACGCTATCCATGGCACCAACGCCAACTTCGGTATCGGCCTGCGTGTAAGTCATGGTTGTGTGCGTCTGCGTAACGAAGACATCAAATTCCTGTTCGAGAAAGTGCCGGTCGGTACTCGCGTACAGTTTATTGATGAGCCGGTAAAAGCGACCACCGAGCCAGACGGCAGCCGTTATATTGAAGTCCATAACCCGCTGTCTACCACCGAAGCCCAGTTTGAAGGTCAGGAAATTGTGCCAATTACCCTGACCAAGAGCGTGCAGACAGTAACTGGTCAGCCTGATGTGGATCAGGTCGTGCTGGATGAAGCGATCAAAAATCGTTCCGGGATGCCGGTTCGTCTGAATTAATCTTCAAAACTTAAATTAAAAGGCGGACTCATAATCCGCCTTTTTTATTTGCCAGCACCTAGCTGGCCGGGAACATAACTAACAAAACGTATCCCACCAGCGCCGCCCACAACAGCATCGGTATCGAATAAAGATGAAAACGCCACCAGATACGGCGATCGTTCGCCATCCGTAATGCAATCAAATTTGCCAGCGATCCGGGTAATAAACCAAAGCCACCGACGTTTACCGCCCATGCCAGTAATAAAGACGGTGGCACATAATTGAGGAGCAAAATCGTGCTCGGCACATTACTGATCACCTGCGATAAACCAATTGCCGTTAACCATAATCCGGGTTCGGATAAATGGCTCACATTGCTCAACACGCCCTGCAAAGCTGGCAGTTGGGTCAGCAAATGGACGTCGATAAACATCGCCATAAATACCAGCAGCAGCGTCCAGTCCACGCTGATCACCACGCGACGAGCCAGCAGCGCAAAGCCCGCCGCTACAATCACCAGTCCCCACAGCTCTTGTTTTAACTCCAGCGCCGTCAGAAAGACGATATACAGCCCCAGACAACTCCACACCAGCCGCGGTTTCCACTCAGGTGTTTGCGCCCCCGTATGATATTGCAGCGCCTTTCCAGGGAAACAACACCAGCACAGTAGCAGGAGTGTCAGCATCATTGCGCCAGCCAGCGGTGCCATTTGGGCAATAAACCCGGCAAACGAAAGACCAGAACGACCCCAGATAAGAATATTTTGCGGGTTGCCAATCGGCGTCAGTAGCGAACCCGCATTGACTGCTAGCGCCTCAAAAATAATCAGTCGATTAACCGGGATCTCACACAGTCTTTTTAGTGTGATTGTCAGCGGAACAACAATAAACAGCGCGACATCGTTGGTCAGAAATGTTGAAAGCAACGCCGCCGCCAGCACCATAAACATTGCCAGCCGACGCTCAGTAGCAAAGCGGCGCACCATTTTGCGCCCCAGCACATCAAAATAACCGCTTAACTCCACACCTTTGGTCAGCAGCATCAGGCCACTGAGGGTGATGATAGTGTGCCAGTCGATAGCAGCAAGCCAGGATTTCGGTGCAAAGGGAACGAAAAAACTTAATCCGATGCCAACAAGAATTAATAACTGAAAAAAACGATCGCCTTGCAGCGTGCGTAAAAAAGGCAGGCTCATTTGGCACCGTGTTTCTGGGTAAACAAACGAAAGGCATCCAGCGTCTCTTCACTGACATGGTGCTCCATGCCTTCCGCGTCGCGACGAGCGATTTCCGGGCTGACGCCCAACACCAACAAGAAATTTTCGACTATCTGATGTCGCTCGCGGCTTTCCTGCGCCAGTTTCTCTCCTTCTGCCGTTAAAAACACGCCACGCCAGGGGATCATTTCAATCAGCCCCATGGTTGCCAGTCGTTTGAGCATTTTAGCCACCGTCGGTTGCGAAACGCCCAGACGAGCAGCCATGTCCACCTGACGAGCTTCCCCCACTTCCCTGATCAAGTCAGAAATCAGCTCAACGTAATCATCAATAAGCTCGCGCCGGTGTGCCTCTCTGACCTGGCGGAACCCTTCAACGTGCTCTTCCACATTCACTAACTGCGTCACTTTTTTTGCTGTTGGCGTACCTGCGCGACGACTCATTGTGCTTCCTCATTATGGTGACGCATACATAGCGTTCTCATTTCGTGTGCACATTGTAAACCAGAGTTGCGAAGGTACAAAAAATTAACGTTTTAGCAATAGCTATATAATATAGCCTGTGCTATATCTGTATGTAATGCAATCATCTCTCAAGGATCGACGGGATTAGCAAGTCAGGAGGTCTTATGAATGAGTTCAAGAGGTGTATGCGCGTGTTTAGTCATTCTCCCTTTAAAGTACGGTTAATGCTGCTCTCTATGTTGTGCGATATGGTCAACAACAAACCGCAGCAAGATAAACCTTCCGATAAATAGCGGCGTCGCGGTACGCCGCTTCACTCCTGCTTTTATGCAGGAACAACGCGTTTTGCTCTGAAAAACCCCACTTTTTGTCGGATTTGCAATCCCCTTCGCAAAAGATTTGTTCGTCAGTAGTTGACCTGAACGGCTGCTCGCTCTATCTTCTTGCAGCCCTGCGTATATTGCGGCTCGCGGATGCGGACCCCTTTCCCCTCTTCACGCACTCTTGCAGGTATTGACCCTTGACGCCAGGGTAAGCACATGGCGTTTGTTACGATAGTGGCATATGAATTTAACCCTCAAAGAATCGCTTGTTACCCGTAGCCGGGTATTTAGCCCGTGGACTGCGTTCTACTTTTTACAGTCGCTATTAATTAACCTCGGCTTAGGTTACCCCTTCAGTTTGCTATACACCGCCGCATTTACGGCTATTTTGCTTTTGCTATGGCGAACATTGCCTCGCGTGCAAAAAGTTCTGCTCGGCGTCAGTTCACTGGTCGCCGCTTGTTATTTCCCTTTTGCACAGGCCTACGGCGCGCCTAACTTCAATACCTTGCTGGCATTGCATTCCACCAATATGGAAGAGTCGACCGAAATCCTGACGATTTTTCCGTGGTACAGCTACCTGGTCGGCTTATTTATTTTTGCGCTCGGCGTAATAGCAATCAGGCGGAAAAAAGAGAGCGA
Organism: Escherichia sp. KS167_9B; assembly: GCF_030295215.1. Lineage (NCBI taxonomy): Bacteria > Pseudomonadati > Pseudomonadota > Gammaproteobacteria > Enterobacterales > Enterobacteriaceae > Escherichia > Escherichia sp. KS167_9B. The sequence continues at coordinate 995,084 of NZ_AP025754.1, read as the reverse complement.
AAAAGCGCGCTGGAATACCTTCGACAGTCTGTGTCTGGTATTCAGTGTGGCGACATTTTTTGTTGCTCCCGTGCAAAATCTGGCCTGGGGCGGCGTATTTAAACTGAAAGATACTGGCTATCCGGTATTTCGTTTTGCTAAGGATGTCATCGTCAATAATAACGAGGTGATTGAAGAGCAAGAACGGATGGCAAAACTTTCCGGAATGAAAGATACCTGGACGGTCACTGCCGTTAAGCCGAAGTATCAGACCTATGTGGTGGTGATCGGTGAAAGTGCGCGTCGCGATGCCCTCGGTGCCTTTGGCGGTCACTGGGATAATACCCCGTTTGCCAGCAGCGTTAACGGTTTGCTTTTTGCTGACTACATTGCTGCCAGTGGCTCCACACAGAAATCGCTTGGCTTAACACTCAATCGCGTAGTCGATGGCAAACCACAGTTTCAGGATAACTTTGTCACCCTGGCAAATCGCGCGGGCTTTCAGACCTGGTGGTTTTCCAATCAGGGCCAAATCGGCGAATACGATACCGCCATCGCCAGCATCGCCAAACGGGCAGATGAAGTGTATTTCCTGAAAGACGGTAATTTTGAAGCAGATAAAAACACGAAAGACGAAGCGTTACTGGATATGACCGCGCAGGTGCTGGCGCAAGAACACTCGCAACCGCAACTGATTGTTTTACATCTGATGGGCTCACATCCACAGGCCTGCGACCGGACACAAGGCAAATACGCAACCTTTGTGCAATCGAAAGAAACGTCATGCTATCTCTATACCATGACACAAACGGACGATTTGTTGCGTAAGCTGTACGACCAGTTACGCAATAGCGGCAGCAGCTTCTCGCTGGTTTACTTTGCGGACCACGGTCTGGCCTTTAAAGAACGCGGCAAAGACGTGCAATACCTTGCCCATGATGATAAGTATCAGCAAAATTTCCAGGTGCCTTTTATGGTCATTTCGAGCGACGATAAAGCGCATCGGGTGATTAAAGCCCGCCGTTCAGCCAATGACTTTTTAGGCTTTTTCTCGCAGTGGACGGGAATTAAAGCGAAGGAAATTAACATCAAATACCCGTTTATATCTGAGAAGAAAGCCGGGCCGATATACATCACCAACTTCCAGTTACAGAAGGTAGATTACAACCATCTCGGAACCGATATTTTCGACCCGAAACCTTAAAAACAAAAATCCGCCCCGTGAGGCGGATTTTTTATATCACCGAAGTGATTAGAAGCGGTAACCAACACCGGCAATCCAGGTGCCTACGTCAACGCTACGAATACGGCTCTGCTCGTAAGAGAAGTCCAGAGCAACGTTTTCCATCGGGTTAAACTGCAGACCTGCACCGTAGGAGAAACCGTAGTCGCTGGTGTCGTGTTTGTAGGTCGGGTATTCAGTGGTCTGGAATTTACCATAACCCACACCCACTACACCATAGATGCTTGCCCAGTCGTTAATGCGGTAAGCCGGACCAGCAGTGATGCCGTAGTACTGGTTTTTGTTGTAGTCACCAGAGCTTGCAGTACGGCTTTTCTCGGTGTAAGTGAAAGAACCGATCACACCCAGCGGGCTGTTGTCTTCTTCATAGCGGTATTTCAGGTTGAAACCGCCCATTTTGTTCATTTGGCCCTGAGCGTCGCTCTGTGCGTAACCGCCAGTTACGGTAGAAGTCGCAGCTACGGAAGTACCTGCGGTGAAAGCCAGAACTGCGGCCAGTGCTGAAAGACATGCAATTTTTTTCATAACCACCTCAAATGTGATTCAAATAAGTCCTAAGTTTTAAATATATCAAAAATTAATGGGAAACTCTTCGCGATTTGTGATGTCTAACGGGCCATTTCATGTAACAGAACGTTTCCATAAACCGCTATCCATCTAAAATTAAATCACTTTTTCAGAGAACTGCATAAGTATTACGCATGTTTTCCCTGTCATTCATCCAGATTATTCCTAATCACCAGACTAATGATTCCATCAATCCTGGCGCATTTTAGTCAAAACGGGGGAAAATTTTTTCAACAAATGCTCAACCAGCATTGGGTATATCCAGAACACTCCACGCTTTACTTAGGTTTAGATATTTGTGGGAGAAAGGATGCCTGGTTCATTACGTAAAATGCTGGTCTGGTTACCAATAGTCATATTGCTCGTTGCCATGGCGTCTATTCAGGGTGGAGCCTCGTTAGCTAAGTCACTTTTTCCTCTGGTGGGCGCACCGGGTGTCACTGCGCTGCGTCTGGCATTAGGAACGCTGATCCTCATCGCGTTCTTTAAGCCATGGCGACTGCGCTTTGCCAAAGAGCAGCGGTTACCGCTGTTTTTTTACGGCGTTTCGCTGGGTGGGATGAATTATCTTTTTTATCTTTCTATTCAGACAGTACCGCTGGGTATTGCGGTGGCGCTGGAGTTCACCGGACCACTGGCGGTGGCGCTGTTCTCTTCTCGTCGCCCGGTAGATTTCATCTGGGTTGTGCTGGCGGTTCTTGGTCTGTGGTTCCTGCTACCGCTGGGGCAAGACGTTTCCCATGTCGATTTAACCGGCTGTGCGCTGGCACTGGGAGCAGGGGCTTGTTGGGCTATTTACATTTTAAGTGGGCAACGCGCAGGAGCGGAACATGGCCCTGCGACGGTGGCAATTGGTTCGTTGATTGCAGCGTTAATTTTCGTGCCAATTGGAGCGCTTCAGGCTGGTGAAGCACTCTGGCACTGGTCGGTTATTCCATTGGGTCTGGCGGTCGCTATTCTCTCGACCGCTCTGCCTTATTCGCTGGAAATGATTGCCCTCACCCGTTTGCCAACGCGGACATTTGGTACGCTGATGAGCATGGAACCGGCGCTGGCTGCCGTTTCCGGGATGATTTTCCTCGGAGAAACATTGACACCCATACAGCTGCTGGCGCTCGGCGCTATCATCGCCGCTTCAATGGGTTCTACGCTGACAGTACGCAAAGAGAGCAAAATAAAAGAATTAGACATTAATTAAATTTACATTTCTGCATGGTTATGCATAACCATGCAGAATTTCTCGCTACTTTTCCTCCACACCGTCTTTATATATCGAATTATGCAAAAGCATATTTATTCCGAAAATTCCTGGCGAGCCAATAAATAAGAATTGTTCTTATCAATATATCTAACTCATTGAATTTTTATTAGTTTTGTTTTTCACGCTTGTTACCACTATTAGTGTGATAGGAACAGCCAGAATAGCGGAACACATAGCCGGTGCTATACTTAGTCTCGTTAATTACTGGGACATAACATCAAGAGGATATGAAATTATGAGTACCGCTAAATTAGTTAAATCAAAAGCGACCAATCTGCTTTATACCCGCAACGATGTCTCTGACAGCGAGAAAAAAGCAACAGTAGAGTTGCTGAATCGCCAGGTTATCCAGTTTATTGATCTTTCTTTGATTACCAAACAAGCACACTGGAACATGCGCGGCGCTAACTTCATTGCCGTACATGAAATGCTGGATGGCTTCCGCACCGCACTGATCGATCATCTGGATACCATGGCAGAACGTGCAGTGCAGCTGGGCGGTGTAGCTCTGGGGACCACTCAAGTTATCAACAGCAAAACCCCGCTGAAAAGTTACCCGCTGGACATCCACAACGTTCAGGATCACCTGAAAGAACTGGCTGACCGTTATGCGATTGTCGCTAATGATGTACGTAAAGCGATTGGCGAAGCGAAAGATGACGACACCGCAGATATCCTGACCGCCGCGTCTCGCGACCTGGATAAATTCCTGTGGTTTATCGAGTCTAACATCGAATAAATCCATCGCTGATGGTGGAGAACTTTAGTACCCGATAAAAGCGGCTTCCTGACAGGAGGCCGTTTTGTTTTGCAGCCCACCTCAACGCACTTATTTAGTGCATCCATCTGCTATCTCCAGCTGATTAAGTAAATTTTTTGTATCCACATCATCACACAATCGTTACATAAAGATTGTTTTTTCATCAGGTTTTACGCTAAATAATCACTGTGTTGAGTGCACAATTTTAGCGCACCAGTTTGGTGCCCCAGAATGGTGCATCTTCAGGGTATTGCCCTATAAATCGTGCATTACGTTTTTGCCGCATCTCGATAAATCAATGAGTTGCAAAACTGGCACGATTTTTTCATATATGTGAATGTCACGCAGGGGATCGTCCCGTGGATAGAAAAAAGGAAATGCTATGAAGTCTGTATTAAAAGTTTCACTGGCTGCACTGACCCTGGCTTTTGCGGTTTCTTCTCATGCCGCGGATAAAAAATTAGTTGTCGCGACGGATACCGCCTTCGTTCCGTTTGAATTTAAACAGGGCGATAAATACGTGGGCTTTGACGTTGATCTGTGGGCTGCCATCGCTAAAGAGCTGAAGCTGGATTACGAACTGAAGCCGATGGATTTCAGTGGGATCATTCCGGCACTGCAAACCAAAAACGTCGATCTGGCGCTGGCGGGCATCACCATTACCGACGAGCGTAAAAAAGCGATCGATTTCTCTGACGGCTACTACAAAAGCGGCCTGTTAGTGATGGTGAAAGCTAACAATAACGATGTGAAAAGCGTGAAAGATCTCGACGGGAAAGTGGTTGCTGTGAAGAGCGGCACTGGCTCCGTTGATTACGCGAAAGCAAACATTAAAACTAAAGATCTGCGTCAGTTCCCGAACATCGATAACGCCTATATGGAACTGGGCACTAACCGCGCAGACGCCGTTCTACACGATACGCCAAACATTCTTTACTTCATCAAAACTGCCGGTAACGGTCAGTTCAAAGCGGTAGGTGACTCTCTGGAAGCACAGCAATACGGTATCGCGTTCCCGAAAGGTAGCGATGAGCTGCGTGACAAAGTCAACGGCGCATTGAAAACCCTGCGCGAGAACGGAACTTACAACGAAATCTACAAAAAATGGTTCGGTACTGAACCGAAATAATAATGCTACGCCTGTAAAGCGCACTGGCAGTTCCCTCTCCCCTCTGGGGAGAGGATTAGGGTGAGGGGCGCAAACCCGCTCCGGGGCCATTAATTACCCTGAATTTGATTATTTACACCACGGTAACAGGAACAACATATGCAGTTTGACTGGAGTGCCATCTGGCCTGCCATTCCGCTTCTGATTGAAGGTGCCAAAATGACCCTGTGGATTTCGGTCCTCGGTCTAGCTGGCGGCCTGGTGATCGGATTGCTGGCAGGTTTTGCACGCACCTTCGGTGGTTGGATATCCAACCACGTCGCGCTGGTCTTTATTGAAGTGATCCGCGGCACACCTATCGTCGTCCAGGTGATGTTTATCTACTTCGCCCTGCCGATGGCGTTTAACGACTTACGCATCGACCCATTTACTGCGGCGGTGGTCACCATCATGATCAACTCCGGCGCATACATTGCGGAAATCACGCGTGGTGCGGTGCTGTCTATCCACAAAGGTTTCCGTGAAGCAGGACTGGCTCTCGGCCTTTCACGTTGGGAAACCATTCGCTACGTCATTTTACCGCTGGCACTGCGCCGTATGCTGCCGCCGCTGGGTAACCAGTGGATCATCAGCATTAAAGATACCTCGCTGTTTATTGTTATCGGCGTGGCGGAACTGACCCGTCAGGGGCAAGAAATTATTGCCGGTAACTTCCGCGCCCTTGAGATCTGGAGCGCCGTGGCGGTGTTCTATCTGATTATTACCCTGGTGCTGAGCTTTATTCTGCGTCGTCTGGAAAGAAGGATGAAAATCCTGTGATTGAATTTAAAAACGTCTCCAAGCATTTTGGTCCAACCCAGGTGCTGCACAATATCGATTTGAACATTGCCCAGGGCGAAGTCGTGGTGATTATCGGGCCGTCCGGTTCCGGTAAATCGACCCTGCTGCGCTGCATCAACAAACTGGAAGAAATCACCTCCGGCGATCTGATTGTCGATGGCCTGAAGGTTAACGATCCGAAAGTTGACGAGCGCCTGATTCGCCAGGAAGCGGGTATGGTGTTCCAGCAGTTTTACCTCTTCCCGCATCTGACGGCGCTGGAAAACGTGATGTTTGGTCCACTACGCGTGCGTGGCGCGAACAAAGAAGAGGCGGAAAAACTGGCGCGTGAGCTGCTGGCGAAAGTCGGTCTGGCAGAACGTGCACATCACTACCCTTCCGAACTTTCTGGTGGTCAACAGCAGCGTGTGGCGATCGCCCGCGCGCTGGCGGTGAAGCCGAAAATGATGCTGTTTGATGAACCGACTTCCGCTCTTGACCCGGAACTGCGCCATGAAGTGCTGAAGGTTATGCAGGATCTGGCTGAAGAAGGGATGACGATGGTGATCGTGACACACGAAATCGGTTTTGCCGAGAAAGTCGCTTCGCGCCTGATCTTTATCGACAAAGGCCGGATTGCGGAAGATGGCGATCCGCAGGTGTTGATCAAGAACCCACCGAGCCAGCGCTTGCAGGAATTTTTGCAGCACGTCTCTTAACTTCTCAGCCTCCCTTTCTTCCGAAAGGGAGGCACACCAGATTCCTCTCATTTAAAATCGCCCCTCCCCCAGCATCTATACTTATCTTTTTGCTCTGTTTTCTCACTGGAGGAGTCATGCGGTGGATCCTGTTCATCCTCTTCTGCCTGCTGGGCGCACCTGCCCACGCGGTATCCATACCCGGCGTTACAACCACAACGACAACGGACTCAACGACTGAACCGGCCCCGGAACCGGATATCGAACAAAAAAAAGCGGCCTATGGCGCACTGGCGGATGTGCTGGATAATGACACCTCGCGTAAAGAGTTGATCGACCAGTTGCGCACCGTCGCCGCGACGCCCCCTGCGGAACCCGTACCGAAGATCGTGCCGCCGACGCTGGTTGAAGAGCAAACCGTGCTGCAAAAAGTCACCGAAGTCAGCCGCCATTATGGTGAAGCCCTTTCCGCCCGCTTCGGACAACTTTATCGCAATATCACCGGCTCCCCGCATAAGCCGTTTAATCCACAAACCTTCAGCAATGCGCTGACCCATTTTTCAATGTTAGCGGTATTAGTGTTTGGTTTTTACTGGCTGATTCGCCTGTGCGCGCTGCCGCTGTATCGCAAAATGGGCCAGTGGGCACGGCAAAAAAATCGTGAGCGCAGTAACTGGTTGCAGCTTCCGGCGATGATTATCGGGGCGTTTATTATCGACCTGCTGTTACTGGCACTGACATTATTTGTCGGTCAGGTTTTAAGCGACAACCTGAATGCGGGCAGTCGCACCATCGCTTTCCAACAAAGTTTGTTTCTCAACGCCTTTGCCCTGATTGAATTTTTCAAAGCCGTACTACGCCTGATTTTTTGCCCCAACGTGGCGGAGCTGCGCCCGTTTACGATTCAGGACGAAAGCGCCCGTTACTGGAGTCGTCGCCTGAGCTGGTTAAGCAGCCTGATTGGGTATGGTCTGATTGTGGCTGTGCCGATTATCTCTAATCAGGTGAATGTGCAAATCGGTGCGCTAGCGAACGTCATCATTATGCTGTGCATGACCGTCTGGGCGCTGTACCTGATCTTTCGTAATAAAAAAGAGATTACGCAGCATTTGCTCAACTTCGCGGAACACTCGCTGGCCTTTTTCAGCCTGTTTATTCGCGCTTTTGCGCTGGTGTGGCACTGGTTGGCAAGCGCCTATTTTATCGTGCTGTTTTTCTTTTCGTTGTTCGATCCGGGCAACAGCCTGAAATTTATGATGGGTGCAACGGTACGCAGCCTGGCGATTATTGGTATCGCCGCGTTTGTTTCCGGTATGTTTTCCCGCTGGCTGGCGAAAACCATCACTCTCTCGCCACATACTCAGCGTAACTATCCGGAGCTGCAAAAACGGTTGAACGGCTGGCTTTCGGCGGCGCTGAAAACGGCGCGTATTCTGACAGTCTGCGTGGCGGTAATGTTGCTGTTGAGCGCATGGGGATTGTTCGATTTCTGGAACTGGCTGCAAAACGGCGCGGGGCAGAGAACCGTAGATATCCTGATCCGTATCGCACTCATTCTTTTCTTCTCGGCGGTTGGCTGGACGGTGCTCGCCAGTTTGATCGAAAACCGGCTGGCTTCGGATATTCATGGCCGCCCGCTACCCAGCGCCCGTACGCGTACCCTGCTGACGCTGTTCCGTAACGCGCTGGCGGTGATTATCAGTACCATCACCATCATGATTGTGTTGTCGGAAATCGGCGTTAATATCGCGCCATTGCTGGCAGGTGCCGGGGCATTAGGTCTGGCTATCTCGTTTGGTTCGCAAACGCTGGTGAAAGATATTATCACCGGGGTATTTATTCAGTTTGAAAACGGCATGAACACTGGAGATTTGGTGACTATCGGGCCGTTGACCGGCACTGTGGAACGGATGTCGATTCGCTCCGTGGGCGTACGCCAGGATACCGGGGCGTATCACATCATTCCGTGGTCTTCGATTACCACCTTTGCTAACTTTGTCCGCGGCATTGGTTCGGTAGTGGCAAATTATGATGTTGATCGCCATGAAGATGCTGATAAAGCCAATCAGGCACTGAAAGATGCGGTAGCGGAATTAATGGAAAACGAAGAAATTCGCGGGTTGATTATCGGTGAACCGAACTTTGCCGGGATTGTCGGCTTAAGCAATACCGCATTTACACTGCGTGTTTCGTTCACCACGCTGCCACTCAAACAATGGACGGTCCGCTTTGCCCTCGACAGCCAGGTGAAAAAACATTTCGACCTGGCGGGCGTTCGCGCGCCAGTGCAGACTTATCAGGTGCTGCCTGCTCCGGGCGCGACCCCGGCTGAACCGTTGCCGCCGGGGGAACCAACGCTTTAATGCTGGCGATTGACAAAACGGCGGCGCTGCTCGTCGTTCATAAAGGTCCAGGCAATAAAGCGGCTCTGCTTTTGCCCCTGGGCCATCTCTTTTTTGACCACTTTCACCGCGCCCACGTCCGTCAGAGCACGATACAACGGCGGTAAGTTTTCGCCACGAGATACCAGCGAGGTAAACCACATCACCTGCTTCGCGAAGCCTTTGCTCTCTTCAATCATCTTTTTGATAAAAGCCACTTCACCGCCTTCACACCACAACTCCTGTTGCTGACCACCAAAGTTCAATGCATCGTCTTTGTTCAGCCCCAGATTACGCCGTTTACGCTCACTACCCGCCCGTGCCGCAGCGGCGGAATCGTGGAATGGCGGGTTACACAAGGTCGCGTCGTATTGCTCGTTTTTGTGGATAATACCGTTAAAAATCGCCCCGCTCTCTTTTTGCCGACGCAGACGAATGGCGCGATTAAGCCCCGGATTAGCGCTGATGATCGCCTGCGCGCTGCTTAACGCCTGGCTGCTGGTTTCACTACCGGTAAAACGCCAGCCGTATTCATGTACGCCAATCAGCGGATAAATACAGTTCGCACCAACGCCGATATCCAGAATGCTGGCATTAGCTGGAATTGTTCCGCTTGCTTCTGCCAGTAAATCGGCAAGGTGATGAATATAATCCGCCCGGCCCGGTACTGGCGGGCAGAGAAAACCGTCGGGGATATCCCAGTTCGCTACGGCGTAAAAATGGGCCAGCAACGCCTTATTGAGCGCCTTCACCGCCAGCGGATTGGCAAAGTCTACGCTTTGCTCCCCGGCGGGTGTAAGCGTGAGGAATTGCCTGAGTTCAGGATTCACCTGACAAAGCGTGGCGAGATCGTAGCGGCTGTGATGACGGTTGCGCGGATGCAACCCCGGTTTCTGGGCGGACATAGCATTCTCCTTTAAGCAGCGGCGTAAGATACCCGCATAACGCGACAGGGTAAATATCTGGCTGCGTTTATCATTCTCCAAACCTTAACATGACTATGGTTTATGGCTATTCACCATAAAAATCAGCATCATTCATGTCATTGATTTGTCTTATTTTGTAAAAATATATCGTTCAAAAAATAAGCACATCTCTGTCAATTTTTTGCGTCATTTGCATCGCGCAGGCGACCTACACTTATCAGGCACTACCCGTTGTATTTATGAGGATGTCATTATGAAAAAGTGCCTCACACTACTGATTGCCACCGTCCTGAGCGGGCTCTCTCTCACGGCTTATGCCGCGCAACCAATGAGTAACCTGGACAGCGGTCAGCTACGGCCCGCCGGTACCGTTTCGGCAACTGGCGCATCAAACCTAAGCGATCTGGAGGATAAACTGGCAGAAAAAGCGCGCGAACAAGGCGCGAAAGGTTATGTCATTAATTCCGCAGGCGGAAATGACCAGATGTTCGGTACTGCAACCATCTACAAATAACCCCACCAACGTAACTGCATTCGCCTCTGGATGCAGTTTTCGCCTGTTTTGTAATCAAAAAACATCAAATATGAACTTAATGTAAATAAATGTATTTCTTTTTCGCGCAATGGGTGATAGAAAATCGCGCTAAGTGATAATGCTTATCAAAATTATTATCACTTGCACGAACACTATCACGGGATTAACAGTGGCATCGCATCCGCAGAGAGGCTTTCTCGTGACAGTGAAAATTTCAACATATAAGAAAAAGTCACCTGCAAAATGGAAAACAATCGCAATTTCCCTGCCAGACAATTTCATTCGCTCACGTTCTTTGCCGGTCTTTGTATTGGCATCACGCCTGTGGCACAGGCACTCGCCGCCGAAGGGCAAGCTAACGCGGATGACACGCTGGTTGTCGAAGCATCAACGCCTTCGCTTTACGCGCCACAACAATCTGCCGATCCGAAATTCTCGCGTCCGGTAGCAGATACTACCCGCACGATGACGGTGATTTCTGAACAAGTGATTAAAGATCAGGGTGCAACCAACCTTACCGATGCGCTCAAAAACGTCCCCGGCGTGGGTGCATTTTTTGCTGGTGAGAACGGTAACTCCACCACTGGCGACGCCATTTATATGCGCGGTGCCGATACTTCTAACAGTATTTATATTGATGGGATTCGCGATATCGGCAGCGTCTCGCGCGACACTTTCAATACAGAGCAGGTCGAAGTAATTAAAGGGCCGTCCGGCACCGACTACGGGCGCAGCGCGCCGACGGGCTCGATCAATATGATCAGCAAGCAGCCGCGCAATGATTCAGGCATTGACGCTTCCGCCAGTATTGGCAGCGCCTGGTTCCGCCGCGGCACGCTGGACGTCAATCAGGTCATTGGTGATACCACCGCGGTGCGCCTGAATGTGATGGGTGAAAAAACGCACGATGCCGGACGCGACAAAGTTAAAAATGAGCGTTACGGCGTCGCCCCTTCTGTCGCTTTTGGCCTTGGCACAGCGAATCGTTTGTATCTTAATTATCTGCATGTCACCCAGCACAACACGCCAGACGGCGGCATTCCGACCATCGGTTTGCCGGGCTATTCTGCCCCATCGGCGGGAACGGCGGCCCTGAATCATTCCGGAAAAGTTGATACGCATAACTTTTACGGCACGGATTCCGATTACGACGATTCGACCACCGACACCGCTACCATGCGTTTTGAGCACGACATCAACGATAACACCACCATTCGCAACACTACCCGTTGGTCGCGCGTGAAGCAGGATTACCTGATGACGGCGATTATGGGCGGGGCGTCGAATATTACCCAGCCCACCAGCGATGTGAATAGCTGGACCTGGTCACGCACGGCGAATACCAAGGATGTGAGTAATAAAATTCTCACCAACCAGACCAACCTGACCTCGACGTTCTATACCGGTTCTATCGGTCATGATGTCAGTACTGGCGTGGAATTTACCCGTGAAACGCAGACTAACTATGGCGTTAATCCGGTGACGTTACCTGCGGTGAATATTTATCATCCTGACAGCAGCATTCATCCTGGCGGCCTGACGCGTAACGGCGCAAACGCCAATGGTCAGACGGATACCTTCGCAATTTATGCCTTCGATACGCTGCAAATCACCCGTGATTTTGAGCTGAACGGCGGGATCCGTCTGGATAATTATCATACTGAATATGACAGTGCCACCGCCTGCGGCGGCAGTGGCCGAGGTGCCGTTACCTGCCCAGCTGGCGTGGCGAAAGGTTCTCCGGTCACCACTGTTGACACCGCCAAGTCTGGCAATCTGGTGAACTGGAAAGCCGGGGCGCTGTATCACCTGACGGAAAACGGCAATGTCTATATTAACTATGCCGTTTCCCAGCAGCCTCCGGGCGGCAACAACTTCGCCCTTGCGCAGTCTGGCAGCGGTAACAGTGCCAACCGCACCGATTTTAAACCGCAAAAAGCCAACACCAGCGAGATTGGCACCAAATGGCAGGTTCTGGATAAACGCCTGTTGCTCACCGCCGCGCTGTTCCGTACTGATATCGAAAATGAAGTTGAGCAAAATGATGACGGAACTTACTCGCAATACGGTAAGAAACGCGTCGAAGGCTATGAGATATCCGTGGCCGGGAATATCACTCCCGCGTGGCAGGTGATTGGCGGCTATACCCAGCAAAAAGCAACCATCAAAAACGGCAAAGATGTTGCCCAGGATGGTTCCTCATCGCTGCCGTATACCCCGGAGCACGCCTTTACCTTATGGAGCCAGTATCAGGCAACCGATGATATCTCTGTTGGCGCGGGCGCTCGCTATATCGGCAGTATGCATAAAGGTTCAGACGGCGCGGTGGGAACGCCAGCATTTACCGAGGGTTATTGGGTCGCCGATGCCAAACTGGGGTATCGGGTTAATCGCAATCTCGACCTCCAGCTAAACGTCTACAACCTGTTTGATACCGATTACGTCGCCTCAATCAACAAGAGCGGCTACCGTTATCACCCGGGCGAGCCAAGAACCTTCCTGCTTACCGCCAATATGCATTTCTGATTCAGATGTGGGGCGCAGGGCTCACTAATGTTGATGGCGAGAACAGGACTGCCTGATGCGCTGCGCTTATCAGGCCTACAAGGTTGTGCAATGCATTGAATTCACATCATTTGGTAGGCCGGATAAGGCGTTCACGCCGCATCCGGCATGAACAAAGCACCTGCTGTTAAAAATCGGTGTAGGGTAAAAGCCCCACTTTTTGGAGAACTTGTATGATGTACCACATTCCCTGCGTGTTATCGCCACAGGACGTCGCGCGGTTTCGTGAACAACTGGAACAAGCCGAATGGGTTGATGGACGCGTCACCACCGGCGCACAAGGTGCGCAAGTTAAGAATAATCAACAGGTAGACACCCACAGCGCGTTATACGCCGCCCTGCAAAATGAGGTGCTGAACGCGGTTAACCAACATGCATTGTTCTTTGCCGCTGCCTTGCCGCGTACCCTTTCCACGCCGCTGTTTAATCGTTATCAGAACAATGAAACTTACGGTTTTCATGTGGATGGCGCAGTACGCAGTCACCCACAAAACGGCTGGATGCGCACTGACCTTTCTGCCACGCTGTTTTTAAGCGATCCACAAAGCTACGACGGCGGCGAACTGGTCGTTAATGACACCTTCGGGCAACATCGGGTAAAACTTCCGGCAGGCGATCTGGTGTTGTATCCCTCCAGCAGCCTGCATTGCGTGACGCCCGTAACCCGCGGCGTACGAGTGGCATCATTTATGTGGATCCAGTCGATGATCCGCGATGATAAAAAGCGCGCCATGCTGTTCGATCTGGACAACAATATTCAGTCGCTGAAAAGCCGCTATGGTGAAAGTGAAGAGATCCTGTCGCTGCTCAATCTTTATCATAATCTGCTGCGGGAATGGTCGGAGATCTGACGCTTGAACTGCCCGAGTTCGTCCCTATATTAGCTACACTTAACTGTACAAGCATTGATATGGGGAGGACGATATGGCATCCGGTTGGGCTAACGATGACGCCGTCAACGAACAGATCAACAGTACAATTGAAGATGCGATTGCTCGTGCCCGGGGTGAAATTCCGCGTGGCGAGAGCCTGTATGAATGTGAAGAGTGCGGCGCCCCCATCCCGCAGGCCCGTCGGGAAGCCATTCCTGGCGTGCGCTTATGCATTCACTGCCAACAGGAGAAAGATTTACAAAAACCAGCTTATACAGGATATAATCGCAGAGGTTCGAAAGACAGCCAGTTACGTTAACTGCAACTGGCGGGATGTATAGTGAGTATAATTTGTATTTTGCGTGGCATTCCGTGCCTTTAACGCTGCCGTGACTGCCACGCTGCATAAAACAAGTCCATAAGTACAACAAATAAATGGTTTATCAGTATGTTAGATATCAATCAATTTATTTGAATAAGGCGGTCAATTCTCTTCGATTTTATCTCTCGTAAAAAAACGTGATACTCATCACATCGACGAAACAACGTCACTTAAACAAAAATCACCTGCGAGAGATTAATTATGAAAACTATCAATGCTGTTGTTGCTGCTATGGCTCTTTCAACTCTGTCATTTGGCGTGTTTGCCGCGGAACCGGTAACGGCATCCCAGGCACAGAACATGAATAAAATCGGCGTGGTTTCTGCCGATGGCGCATCCACCCTCGATGCCCTGGAAGCGAAACTGGCTGAGAAAGCTGCGGCTGCTGGTGCCAGCGGATACAGCATCACTTCTGCCACCAACAACAATAAATTAAGCGGAACTGCGGTTATCTATAAGTAATTCGTAGGCCGGATAAGGCGTTCACGCTACGTCCAGCACAAGTATTTCCCTGTCTGTTTGCCGACAGACGCATATGCTCTAACCCTCATTGATCCTATGTTACCCTTGTTTGCCCGTCCGTCACTGGACGGGCTTTTTTTTAGCTGGCTAACTGCTGACAGAAAGCCTGCAACACCTCTTCCGGCATACCAATCTGCCGTGCCGCATCACAAATGGCCTGCCAGCTTCCCGCATCCAATGGAATCCCCTGCTCCTGCCGTTCGCGACGCGTGTTAACTTCCCACTCGCCCGGTAGCAAAATCGGCTTATCGTCATCATGCGGCGAGGCTTTCACCCACTCGGCAAAGGCTTCGGTCTGCGCGCTACAATCCGGCGCGCCGAACAGTTCCGGGTTGATGATGATAGTGGTCATGCAGTTAAGAATGGCATCGGGACTGGTTTGTAACGTTTCCTGATGCGTCGTTTTACCGCCGGAAAGCGCCCCACCAAGAATTTCACACATCGCTGCAAGGGCGTAGCCTTTATGTTCGGCAAAGGTCAACAGCGAACCCAACGGCGACTCCTGCATTACCGCCGGATTGGTCGTCGGCATGCCGTTAACGTCAATCAGGCAACCTGGCGGCACGGGGACGCCTTTATGCCAGGCGACGCGAGTTTTCCCAAATGCGATGGCGCTGGTGGCGTAATCGAGCAACAGCGGGAAATTATCTTTACGTGGGAAAACCACACAGAACGGGTTGGTGCCAAAGCGGCTGTCGCGGCCGTGGAACGGCGCGACCATTGGAATACCCACCACGCTAACAAAGTGGATAGAGACAAACCCCGCCGCTGCACACTGCTCCGCCCAGTAACCGATACGGCCGATATGATGCGAGTTATGTAGCGCCACGGCAGCAATACCGTGCTGATGCGCTTTCTCAATCCCCAGCGCCATCGCTTCGTGTGCCGCGACCTGACCAAATGCGCGATCGCCATCGAGCGTGACCGCCGCCCCCGCCTCTTTAACGATTTTGGCATGATGGTTAATTTGCAGATGCCCCTGACTCCAGGAGCGCACATAGCTTGGGATCATGCCAATACCATGTGAATCATGCCCTGCCAGGTTTGCCGCGATTAAATGATCGGCGACTAATTTCGCCTCCTGTTCCTCGCTACCCATCTGACGAAATACAGCCTGAATAAAACTGTGCAGCGTCTGCGCATCGAAGCGATGACCACTTTCCATGGTTAACTCCTGTTTATGTTATGTGTTTGTTGTTTTTTTATGCTGCACGCCGGGCGCGGGAAGGTCAATAAAGATGCAGGAATTTCATATTGCGGTGGGGTAAAAGCCGGATGACATGGATCATCCGGCTGAGAAAGAAATTAAAATGCCTGATTAACACGCGCCAGGCCGTCGCTGATAGTTGCCGCTTCACCCGTAGCCACCAGGCAGCAAGCCATCTGGATTTTCAGCGATTCGGGAATCGGTTCGCTGCCAGCCAGGCAACGCTCAATCCACTGCGCCGTGGTTTCCGGATCTTTTGCTTGTGGCAGTAACTCGCTACCAGCAGTGTCCTGTTTTTCATACAGCACCCGCATCCCTTCATGGTCGATCAAATTGATTTGCGGGCAGCGCTGCGGATTAGCATACACTTCACCTTCAGTACCATGCATTAGTAGCGCCCGCCCGCCGATATCGCTAAAGAACTTCGCGACGCGTCCAATGTATTCCGGATGCGAAACGCTGGAAAGACGCAGCGCCTCACCTTCGGCAAATGGCGTCGCCAGTTTCGCCAGGGTATGTGCACTGTTACGCACGCCCATCCGCCAGCGCATCGCCAGTTGTTTTTCCAGCGGCGGGCAAAACGCGCCGACTGGCATAAACACCGGTTGATGTTCGTCGAGCTTCGCCTGCGCCTGCCCGCCGTGCAACGTTGGCGTAATACCCATCAGTTCGAAAATGGTTTCTGTCAGCACGCGAGTTGGATCTTCGCTAACCCCGTGAACCACCACAGGGAAACCGAGTTTGTGCAGCAGAATCGCCAACAACGGCGTCAGGTTGGCCTGTTTACGCGCGCCGTTGTAACTAGGGATGACAATCGGCATCGGCTTGCCAACAGGCGGCGTCAGCTTGATGGTGTGATTTTGCATGGCTTCGTAAAAGCCGAGCATCTCTGCTTCCCCTTCCCCTTTGATACGCAGCGCAATCAATACGCCGCCCAACTCAAGGTCAGGGACTTCACCATTGAGCATATGGGCATACAGACCGCGCGCAGTATCCCGGTCTAAATCGCGCGCGTGGTTTTTCCCGCGCCCGATCTCTTTAATGATTTTGCGATAGTCCATTTACGACTCCTTACCTGACTCACATCATTAACGCCGCCGACGGCGTGGGGATTTCGTTTTTTCTTTCTTTTTAACTATACCTTCAGGGACTTCCGGTTGCTCTATCGGAAATACCGGTAATGCATCCAGTAGCCGCTTGCCGTAGTTTTTGGTGAGCAAGCGTTTATCGTAAATCACCACTTCGCCCCAGCAACCGTGGCTTCGAATCAGTCGCCCAACCTGCTGAATCAGGTTAAACGAGGCGCTCGGCAGGCTTTGCACCTCAAACGGATAGCGGTTGAGGCTTTTCAGCCATTCCCCTTCGGTGATCACCACCGGGCTGTCGATGGGCGGAAAAGCGATTTTGTGGATATGCACCTGGCTGAGAAGATCACCTTTCAAATCAAGCCCTTCTGCAAAGGACTGTAAGCCCACCAGCACACTACGCTCACCGTTGGCAACGCGTTTGCGGTGCAGTTCAACTAAGCGATAACGCGGCTGATCGCCCTGCACCAGCAACATCAGGCGCAAATCCGTCACATAGTCGAGAAATCGCTGCATTGCCCGTCCGCTGGCAAACAGCACCAACATACCGAGATGTTTTTTGCTCTCCACCTGTTCACGGAAAAAGGCCGCCATTTCGGCAATGTGCTGCTCTTCGTTGTCGATGGAAGGCTCAAAGCGCATCCGGGGAATAACAATTTTGCCCTGGTCGCAATGGTTGAAGGGGGAATCCAGCGCCACAAAACGGTCGCCCGCTTTCTCTTTCAGCCCGCTCATCTCCTGCAAACGCGAAAAACTGTTCAGCGAACGCAAGGTTGCGGAGGTAACAATAATGTGCGGAATACTGCGCCACAACAGCCTTTCCAGTTGGTCGCTAACACGAATACCCACACAGTGAAACCACAGATGTAACTGCCCGTCGCGCTCTTCCCGCGTCGCCCATTTAGTGACGGGTGCACCGGAAGATTGCGCCAGAGACGCCAGCCGCCAGAGTTTGCTTTGCGCCTCGAACATCCCCAGCGCGCGGTTCATCTGCAAAATCAACCGATGCAGACGTACAATGTCATGGCTGCCGGTTTTCTCACTTAAATCGTTAAGAAATAACTCCGCCAGACCCCGCAGCATCTCGGTGAGTTTTGCCAGCCGCTGACAGATTTCCAGCACTTCCTCAGGCAGTTCCCCCATTGCAAAACGGTGCTCCGCCTCCTGACCGGCTGGCATGTAGAGATTGAGAATGTTGTTTAACGAAGCGATAAGCTCATACAACTCTTCACAATGCGCATTCAAACGTTCAGGGATTGCCAGCGGTGGGATCGTCTTCGGGCGAAACTGCTCCATACAGGTAGCAACAAGCTTCGTAAACAAGTCCAGCTGCAGCCGATACCACGGCGCGGTAATTTCGGCGCTCATCTCCAGCGCATCCCGTGCCACATCCGGCAGGTGATGACCTTCGTCCAGCACCAGCAGCAGATTTTTCGGGTCAGGTAGTACGGCTTCGCTTTCCATCGCCGCCATCACCAGCGCATGGTTTGCCACCACCACTTCCGCTTCCTGAATCTCCCGACGAGCAACAAAAAACGGGCATTCACGATAGTAGTAACAGTTGCGGTTGAGGCAGCTGGCTTTGTCGGTACTTAAACGACGCCAGAGATCATCATCTATAGCGATATCCGTATGATCGCGCAGACCATCCCATTTATAAGTGTCGAGATCGCCCTTCAGCTTCGCACAACGTTTTTGCTCTTCCTGATTGTTCGGCGTCAGTTCGTCGTCAAGAAACGCCAGCAGATCCTGTTGCGTGGGTTCAGTGCTGGCGAGCGCCGTCAGATTACGCGGGCAAACGTAGCGCCCACGCCCGAAAGCGGCGGTAAATTTAAGATCGGGAATGATCTTTTTCAGCAACGGTAAATCTTTGCTGTAGATCTGATCCTGCAAGGCCACGTTAGCGGTACTCACCACCAGCGTTTTTTGCTCTTCGCGGGCAATGGCGATGCCGGGGATCAAATAGGAGAGCGTTTTCCCAACGCCGGTAGGGGCTTCAATCGCCAGATGCCGCCCTTCTTCTCCGGCCAGCGTTTTGGCGACGTCCGCAATCATCTGCCGCTGCGGCGCACGGGGAATAAAGTCGGGGATCTGTTCCTGAAGCGCCTTATACCAGGCGGCAATTTGCGCTTTAAGCGCGGCGGTTAATGCCATGAGAAAACCTGAAATACTGTATAAACAGCCAATATTGTGGCATTTTTCGGTTTTCAGGGGTAATGGTTTTTCTGTTTCTGGAAAGCGGCTCGCAAACACGCCCTCACACAATATATTTGATTGAAAGTTCGACGGCACGGTGAGCGCCAGTCTTCAGGGCAGAAAACAGCAAGTGATACCTCATTTCGTGGTTACACTTGCCGCCGTCATCGCTTCGCAGGAACCGGTATTGCCCGCCCTGGCCTGAGCCAGGGCCATCAATGCCATTATCCTGTTGGGATCTTTACAGCCATGCGTCTGGCGTCCACTCGGATAAAACTTTAGAAAAACGATATTGTGCGTAGCGGACCATATCACGATATAACGAACTTATACGCAGCTGGTTGGCCTCTTCATTAGACAGATTATTGAAATCAAGCAATACCGCTTTGTATGTATTAAAAGTTTGACTGCTTATCATATTTTCATCTAAAGAGTGAGCTTTAGCCAATAAAGCAAATGCATAACGTTTTAAAATTTTTGACGCATCAGGAATACCGTTAAAGACATTACTGTGAGAAATATTTGCAAATACGGCGGACAGACAGAAAAATATTTTAGATTTATCACTTTCACTGGCCTCTTTGAGATCCAGCATCGTTAATAGATTAGTGTAATGTTTTTCTTTCAAAGTATGCTGTTGCCATTGGTCTGAATCGGTCATCAAAGAGGAAAATAATGATTTAAATTCTGTCGATTGATTATCCGATTCTGGCACAAAGTCTGTTTTTCGCATTATTGCTGACATAAATACATCACGAATATAACCTTTCAATCCAAGAGCATTGAGAATCAATTGGTGTTTCTTATTTTTCTGCGCATATTCCCATCCTTTTGCAAATAAAGGAAATGCACACGTACAAATCGTTTCTGGATCATCTCTGACAACTTCATGGGTATCCTGCAAAGATGGATAAATAGAGTAATTATTCCAGATGGTCTTTTTCTTAACTTCTGGCTCAAGCATTGAGATTAACGCCTGGTGCGATAAGCGCATTACTCGCCCAGAGTTATCGGATGATAACAGGATATAACATTTATTATCTTTATCTAACAATCCTTGCAGCTGATTGAAATTCAACTTTATTTCTTCAGTAACGAATTGTTTTATTTCAGGTAATACCTGATAATTGTGATAAAGGTCAAATGCTAAGTTTTTCTCTTCCACACTTCCGTTTTCAAAAAGCAAATCAATAAATTGAATAAATCTATAATTTTCAGAAACCATCAACTCTGGTCTCTTTAAAAAGAGAGCATGGAAAAAGTTAATTATTTCCGTATCGTTACTCAGATTTTTATTTCTGAAGTAGCACAGATACGTATCCAATGCGCGCATAACAAGTTCATGATCGCTATTAAGTGGGGATTTTAATAGTTTTGCTATTATGGACGATGGGAATGCTACCATGTCCCGCAGCGTGAAGAGTTCCATGCCATCAGTTAATTGCGTTAGCAAATCTTTTACTGTTTTTATGTTATCAGTATTATCATTGAAAGATTCGTCTGCCAGAGACTCTAGTTTTTCTATCATCCCCCCGATTACAAATATATCTTTTTCGCTCTCCACGTCATGATTAGACATATCATCGACGATATCTTTAACTTTACTATCACTTTCATATAGTTTTTCTCTCACAATATTATTAGCGTTTACTGCAGAAGTCGCATCATAATAGGATGGCGGAATAATAACAGAGAATTCGTTAGTGAATATAGAATGATATGCAAGATTATCATCATTCAATTTCTCACCAACGTTAAGCGAATTAATATCCCTCAGAATATGCGTCTCAATCTGACTGTCAAAAAGACTTTTAGAAAAACCACTACCTTCAGTCAGTTCAATTTTCATCCTGAGTATTTTATTTTTGAGGTCAGAAAATGTATTTACATAAGGAATAAAAACATCTGATGAATTAGAGTTATTTTTCTTTCCATTAATATTATCTATTCTGACGGTGATCCCTTTCTCATCACGATGAATTGCATTATTCATATTTATAGAGATCACATTTTCATGTCTGGATTGCCCGGTTTTAATCGTCATATTGATATCATTTGCGCTGATCTCCGAAATCTCACTGACGAATTTTTTAAATGCACTATAGCGCTGGTGGCCAGCATTAAATTTGCCAAATGAAACATAATATGCGAAGTGTTCAAGGAAACCATGTAATTCCAGTAAATTAACCGGGTCAGAACCATGCACCATATTTAATAACATCGTCGCATAACCATTGCATTTTGAACAATCCATACACCGCTCCTTTGCACTTGAATGATCTGCGGATCATAAGCCTGGCAAAATGGGGAATCTTACAGAAATCGCTCATTTTTAACTTTTCGCACAACAAACTCAGGATAACCTGGTTATGAAATTTTGCTGCTGCACGGCTCTAAACAGACTGACTATCAATCTTTCTATCAATAAGCAGAAATGAGCGATTTTTGATAGTTAATTTAAATTATTTCATAGTAATACTTTCATTATCTATAGCTTGCACATAATGATTACTTATTATTTTTATCAATTTTAATTTGACGTATTAAAGGAGTTAATATGCGTAATTTGTTTGAGCAGTGGCCATTATTTAAACCTAACACACCAGGCAACTCCAACTATTTCCCTGACAACTTATCCATTACAGATATGGTTTTCTGGTTTGACAATAATGCCAAAAAACTGCTAGATGTTATTAAAAAAACAAAGAACCATGAACAAAAGCAGATGTTCATTCAGCATTTAACATCAACCTTATATAATAATAAGGTATTAAACAACCCTTATCATTTAGAACCGCAAAAAATTTCGAATGAGCAAATAGCCTTACCAATAATTAATATTTTATATGATAATTCTGACGTATTTCATAAAGAAAGTATTTTGTTTTTTTCACAATTATTTATAAAAAATATCAAACTTTTCGATATAAATAGTCCGGAAGATTTAATGATTTTTGATAGCTCCGATGCATCTTCTATTTTTGATACCCAGGGGTACCTCTCGACGTATCATGTTCAGCCAGATTTACTCGATTATAAGAACAAAATAATCATCCTTTTGGTTAAAATTCTTAATCATATTAATGACAAAAATAGCAAATACAACACTGAGGAAAAGAAAGTTTTCTATAACAAGTTATTGGCACCACTACGCCATATAAATAACGACGGAAATAAAATATTGATATTAAATTATCTTATAACGAACATCTTTACCTCCACAAATTCAAATCCTGATAGTTTGCTCTTTGATGCCATACTGGATATTGCACATAACTCTGTTCACAGAGGATATTTAAATCAACATAGTTTAATCAGGCATCGCTGCGTCCAACACGCACTGATTAACATCATCTCAAAACAAACAGACATTGACTTAAAAATAAAATGGATAAAAGATATAGTTTTAGTGTTGAAGTTACAACATGATGATTTATCGAAATGTATCAGCCCACTGATTTTCGCTATTGAATCGATAAAAACAACTAGCATTAGCGATGCGACAATTAAATCCTCTTCACAAATATTAAAATTGCATAATTATATGGAGATGTGTTATACACTTTTTGATAGCTATCCAAATTTAATAACTGAATATAATGACTTATTCACGGATTGTATTTCTATTGTTACACAATACGATCTGAGAGGATATTTCAGCAGACTGTTTGAGATGATAGAGATTACCGACAATGAAACTAAAAAGAATACAACTGCTTTTTTAATTAGCAGAATTGAATCCCGGCATTTATATCAACCTAAAATTGCCGCTCAATCTTTGAAATTGTTATTGAATACAGATATTCCTTATGCATATTCATCATTGCCAACATTACTTAATATTCTACAAAAAACAGTTTATGAACCGGGGCATCTGGAGTTACTCGATAAAGTGTTAAAGTTATGTGCCAAAAATATTCAGGCGTCAGAATTTGACAGTTTATTGGAACTGCTAAAGATATACGGTAATGAAACGACTGCACACTTTATTTTGCTTAGGGAGATAGTCGGATACACTATAGACAATGAAAATAATAAAATCAGGGACAGAATCAAGCTAATACTAAATCACATATCTCATAATAATTTTCCAGATGATGAACAAACACTTTATGCAATAGCATGTTTATTCCAGACTTTCCCAAAATTTGTTTATGAATATCAACCAATGTTATTAACAATAAGTGAAATTGCAAGAAGAAATAATTTCATTGCCATTTTAAATACACTAGATAGATCATAAAGCAAATTTATTAAAAACAATAAAATCAGACATGACATGCATGTCTGACCGTGTTACCTGAATAAAGGGCAAAAGCCTGTGATACTCTTTTGCCCTTACATGGTATTACTGCGCAGCGGCAGGTTTACGCGGACGGCGGCGACGTTGTTGTTCGCCTGCCGGTTTGGCATCGCCGAGACGACGAGACGGTTTTTCTGCGGGCTTCGCGTTACCAGACTTCGCACCACTTTCCGCACGGCGTGGTTGCTGTTGACCGCGACCACCGCCTTGTCCACGACCGCCTCCACGTTGCTGGCGACCGTTCTGTATCGGTTCGGCCTTGATTGACGGGTCCGGCTCATAACCCGGAATCGCAATGCGTGGAATCTCTTTTTTCAGCAGTTTTTCGATATCACGCAGAAGTTTGTGTTCATCCACACACACCAGCGATAACGCTTCACCGGTAGCAGCCGCACGACCGGTACGCCCGATACGGTGGACATAATCTTCCGGTACGTTTGGCAGCTCGTAGTTGACGACGTGCGGCAACTCTTCGATATCCAGACCGCGTGCAGCGATGTCAGTTGCCACCAGAACACGAATATCGCCCGATTTAAAATCGGCCAGTGCACGAGTACGCGCACCTTGCGATTTATTACCGTGGATCGCCGCACTGCGGATACCATCTTTATTGAGCTGTTCAGCCAGATGGTTAGCACCGTGTTTGGTACGGGTAAACACCAGCACCTGCTGCCAGTTCCCTTTCCCAATCATGTGCGACAGCAATTCGCGTTTGCGTTTTTTATCAACAAAGTGAACATGCTGGGTCACCTGATCAGACGCGGTATTGCGGCGTGCCACTTCGATTTCCAGCGGGTTGTGCAGCAGTTTTTCCGCCAGGTTTTTAATATCGTCTGAGAAAGTGGCGGAGAACAACAGGTTCTGGCGCTTCGCTGGCAGCTTAGTCAACACACGACGGATATCGTGGATAAAGCCCATGTCGAGCATGCGGTCAGCTTCATCGAGGACGAGAATTTCAACCTGATCCAGCTTCACTGCATTCTGATGTTCCAGGTCCAGCAGACGTCCCGGCGTTGCCACCAGCACATCAACGCCACCGCGCAGCTTCATCATCTGCGGGTTGATGCTGACGCCGCCAAACACCACCAGCGAACGAATATTCAGGTATTTGCTGTAATCACGGACGTTTTCGCCAATCTGTGCAGCCAGTTCACGGGTTGGGGTAAGAATGAGCGCACGGACCGGACGACGCCCTTTGGCGTGCGGCTGGCGAGTAATCAAATGTTGCAACAGCGGCAGCGTAAAGCCCGCTGTTTTGCCAGTGCCGGTCTGGGCGCTAGCCATAAGGTCGCGGCCTTCCAGCACCGCAGGGATCGCCTGCTGCTGAATAGGGGTGGGTTCACGGTAACCCTGCTCGGCAACGGCGCGCAGGATATCAGGGCTTAAACCCAAAGAATCGAAAGACATAACTACTCCGAACCGCCCCGACCGTTACCGGTGTAGTTTTCAGGGAGATACTGAAAAGGAAAATGACAAAAACCACAATGTCATGAGGGAGCGGAGTGTAGCAGTTTTTGTGACGCAGCGCATAAATTATCCCTGTGACTGGCGTTGCTAAAATTCCTGGTCATACTGGACAACTCCCATATGGAGTCATAATCTTAATCAATCATTTGATTAAGAATGGACTGTGCGATGAATAATCCTGCCATGACAATCAAGGGTGAACAGGCGAAAAAACAGCTGATTGCTGCCGCACTGGCGCAGTTTGGTGAATATGGAATGAACGCCACCACCCGCGAGATAGCCGCCCAGGCCGGGCAGAATATCGCTGCCATCACCTACTACTTCGGTTCGAAAGAAGATTTGTATCTCGCCTGCGCCCAGTGGATTGCCGATTTTATTGGCGAGCAGTTCCGTCCGCACGCTGAAGAAGCCGAACGCTTGTTCGCACAACCACAGCCGGATCGCGCAGCTATTCGTGAACTGATCCTTCGTGCCTGCAGGAACATGATTAAGCTGCTCACCCAGGATGACACCGTCAACCTCAGCAAGTTTATCTCCCGTGAGCAACTCTCTCCTACGGCAGCCTACCACCTGGTGCATGAACAGGTGATTAGCCCGCTACACAGCCACCTTACACGCCTGATTGCCGCCTGGACCGGCTGCGATGCCAACGACACCCGCATGATCCTCCATACCCATGCGTTGATTGGCGAGATTCTGGCGTTTCGTCTTGGCAAAGAAACTATTTTGTTACGTACCGGCTGGACCGCGTTCGATGAAGAAAAGACCGAACTGATCAACCAGACGGTGACCTGTCATATCGACCTGATTTTGCAAGGATTATCGCAAAGGAGTTTGTAGTGATGAAAAAACCTGTCGTGATCGGACTGGCGGTAGTGGTACTTGCCGCCGTGGTTGCCGGAGGCTACTGGTGGTATCAAAGCCGCCAGGATAACGGCCTGACGTTATATGGCAACGTGGATATTCGCACCGTGAATCTTAGCTTCCGTGTCGGTGGTCGCGTTGAGTCGCTGGCCGTGGACGAAGGTGATGCGATTAAAGCGGGCCAGGTGCTGGGTGAACTGGATCATAAGCCGTATGAAATTGCCCTGATGCAGGCAAAAGCGGGTGTTTCGGTGGCACAGGCGCAGTATGACCTGATGCTTGCCGGGTATCGCGATGAAGAAATCGCTCAGGCCGCCGCCGCCGTAAAACAGGCGCAGGCCGCATATGACTATGCGCAGAACTTCTACAACCGCCAGCAAGGGTTGTGGAAAAGTCGCACTATTTCGGCAAACGACCTGGAAAATGCCCGCTCCTCGCGCGACCAGGCGCAGGCAACGCTGAAATCAGCACAGGATAAATTGCGTCAGTATCGCTCCGGTAATCGTGAACAGGACATCGCCCAGGCGAAAGCCAGTCTCGAACAGGCGCAGGCGCAACTGGCGCAGGCGGAGCTGAATTTACAGGACTCAACGTTAATAGCACCGTCTGATGGCACGCTGTTAACCCGCGCGGTAGAGCCTGGCACGGTGCTCAATGAAGGTGGCACAGTCTTTACCGTCTCACTGACACGTCCGGTGTGGGTGCGCGCTTATGTTGATGAACGTAATCTCGACCAGGCCCAGCCGGGGCGCAAAGTGCTGCTTTATACCGACGGTCGCCCGGACAAACCGTATCACGGGCAGATTGGTTTCGTTTCGCCTACCGCTGAATTTACCCCGAAAACTGTCGAAACGCCGGATCTGCGTACCGACCTCGTCTATCGCCTGCGTATTGTGGTGACCGACGCCGATGATGCCTTACGCCAGGGAATGCCGGTGACGGTGCAATTCGGTAACGAGGCAGGACATGAATGATGCCGTTATTACGCTGAACGGTCTGGAAAAACGCTTTCCGGGCATGGACAAGCCCGCCGTCGCGCCGCTCGACTGTACCATTCATGCTGGTTATGTAACGGGGCTGGTGGGGCCGGATGGCGCAGGTAAAACCACACTGATGCGCATGCTGGCGGGATTACTGAAACCCGACAGCGGCAGCGCCACAGTGATTGGCTTTGATCCGATCAAAAACGACGGCGCGCTGCACGCCGTTCTCGGCTATATGCCGCAGAAATTCGGCCTGTATGAAGATCTCACGGTGATGGAGAACCTCAATCTGTACGCGGATTTGCGCAGCGTCACCGGTGAAGCGCGGAAGCAGACTTTTGCTCGCCTGCTGGAGTTTACGTCTCTTGGCCCGTTTACCGGACGCCTGGCGGGCAAGCTCTCCGGTGGGATGAAACAAAAACTTGGCCTGGCCTGTACCCTGGTGGGCGAACCGAAAGTGTTGCTGCTCGATGAACCCGGCGTCGGTGTTGACCCTATCTCACGGCGCGAACTGTGGCAGATGGTGCATGAGCTGGCGGGCGAAGGGATGTTAATCCTATGGAGTACCTCGTATCTCGACGAAGCCGAGCAGTGCCGTGACGTGTTGCTGATGAACGAAGGCGAGTTGCTGTATCAGGGAGAACCGACTGCCCTGACGCAAACCATGGCCGGACGTAGCTTTCTGATGACCAGCCCGCACGAGGGCAACCGCAAATTGTTGCAACGCGCCTTGAAACTGCCACAGGTGAGCGACGGCATGATTCAGGGGAAATCGGTACGTCTGATCCTCAAAAAAGAGGCCACACCAGACGATATTCGCCACGCCGACGGGATGCCAGAAATCGACATCAGCCAAACCACGCCCCGCTTTGAAGATGCGTTTATTGATTTGCTGGGCGGAGCTGGAACCTCGGAATCACCGCTGGGCGCAATATTGCATACGGTGGAAGGTACACCTGGCGAGACGGTGATCGAAGCGAAAGAGCTGACCAAAAAGTTTGGCGATTTTGCCGCCACCGATCACGTCAACTTTGCCGTCAAACGCGGTGAAATCTTTGGTTTGCTCGGGCCAAACGGCGCAGGGAAATCGACCACCTTTAAGATGATGTGCGGCTTGTTGGTACCGACCTCTGGCCAGGCGCTGGTGCTGGGTATGGATCTGAAAGAGAGTTCTGGCAAAGCGCGCCAGCATCTCGGCTATATGGCGCAAAAGTTTTCGCTCTATGGCAACCTGACGGTCGAACAGAATTTACGCTTTTTTTCTGGTGTGTATGGCTTACGCGGGCGGGCGCAGAACGAAAAAATCGCCCGTATGAGTGAGGCGTTCGGCCTGAAAAGTATCGCTTCCCACGCGACCGATGAACTGCCCTTAGGTTTTAAACAGCGTCTGGCGCTGGCCTGTTCGCTGATGCATGAACCGGACATTCTGTTTCTCGATGAACCGACGTCCGGCGTTGATCCCCTCACCCGCCGTGAATTTTGGTTGCATATCAACAGCATGGTAGAGAAAGGCGTCACGGTAATGGTCACCACCCACTTTATGGATGAAGCAGAATATTGTGACCGCATCGGCCTGGTGTATCGTGGGAAATTAATCGCCAGCGGCACGCCAGATGATTTGAAAGCGCAGTCGGCCAACGACGAGCAACCCGATCCCACAATGGAGCAGGCCTTTATTCAGTTGATCCACGACTGGGATAAGGAGCATGGCAATGAGTAATCCGATCCTGTCCTGGCGTCGCGTGCGGGCGCTGTGCGTCAAAGAGACACGGCAGATCGTTCGCGATCCGAGTAGCTGGCTGATTGCAGTGGTGATCCCACTGTTGCTGCTGTTTATATTTGGCTACGGCATTAACCTCGACTCCAGCAAGCTGCGGGTTGGGATTTTGCTGGAACAGCGTAGCGAAGCGGCGCTGGATTTCACCCATACCATGACCGGTTCGCCCTACATCGACGCCACCATCAGCGATAACCGTCAGGAATTGATCGCCAAAATGCAGGCGGGAAAAATTCGTGGCCTGGTGGTGATTCCGGTGGATTTCGCCGAACAGATGGAGCGCGCCAACGCTACCGCGCCGATTCAGGTGATCACCGACGGCAGTGAGCCGAATACCGCTAACTTTGTGCAAGGTTATGTCGAAGGGATCTGGCAGATCTGGCAAATGCAGCGGGCAGAGGACAACGGGCAGACTTTTGAACCACTTATCGACGTCCAGACTCGCTACTGGTTTAACCCGGCGGCGATTAGCCAGCACTTTATTATCCCCGGTGCGGTAACCATCATCATGACGGTTATCGGCGCGATTCTCACCTCGCTGGTGGTGGCGCGAGAATGGGAACGCGGCACCATGGAGGCGTTACTCTCTACGGAGATAACCCGCACGGAACTGTTGCTGTGTAAGCTGATCCCTTATTACTTCCTTGGGATGCTGGCGATGTTGCTGTGTATGCTGGTGTCAGTGTTTATTCTCGGCGTGCCGTATCGCGGGTCGCTGCTGATTCTGTTTTTTATCTCCAGCCTGTTTTTGCTCAGTACTCTGGGAATGGGGCTGCTGATTTCCACAATTACCCGCAACCAGTTCAACGCCGCACAAGTTGCCCTGAACGCCGCTTTTCTGCCGTCAATTATGCTTTCCGGCTTTATTTTTCAGATAGACAGTATGCCCGCGGTGATCCGCGCGGTGACGTACATTATTCCCGCACGTTATTTCGTCAGCACCCTGCAAAGCCTGTTCCTCGCCGGGAATATTCCGGTGGTGCTGGTGGTGAACGTGCTGTTTTTGATCGCTTCGGCGGTGATGTTTATCGGCCTGACGTGGCTGAAAACCAAACGTCGGCTGGATTAGGGAGAAGAGCATGTTTCATCGCTTATGGACGTTAATCCGCAAAGAGTTGCAGTCGTTGCTGCGTGAACCGCAAACCCGCGCGATTCTGATTTTACCCGTGCTGATTCAGGTGATTCTGTTCCCGTTCGCCGCCACGCTGGAAGTGACTAACGCCACCATCGCCATCTACGATGAAGATAACGGCGAGCATTCGGTGGAACTGACCCAACGTTTTGCCCGCGCCAGCGCCTTTACCCATGTGCTGCTACTGAAAAGCCCACAGGAGATCCGCCCAACCATCGACACACAAAAGGCATTACTCCTGGTGCGTTTCCCGGCTGACTTCTCGCGCAAACTGGATACCTTCCAGACCGCGCCGTTGCAGTTGATCCTCGACGGGCGTAACTCCAACAGTGCGCAAATTGCCGCCAACTACCTGCAACAGATCGTCAAAAATTATCAGCAGGAGCTGCTGGAAGGAAAACCGAAACCCAACAACAGCGAGCTGGTGGTACGCAACTGGTATAACCCGAATCTCGACTACAAATGGTTTGTGGTGCCGTCGCTGATCGCCATGATCACCACTATCGGCGTGATGATCGTCACGTCACTTTCCGTCGCCCGCGAACGTGAACAAGGTACGCTCGATCAGTTACTGGTTTCGCCGCTCACCACCTGGCAGATCTTCATCGGCAAAGCCGTACCGGCATTAATTGTCGCCACCTTCCAGGCCACCATTGTGCTGGCGATTGGTATCTGGGCGTATCAAATCCCCTTCGCCGGATCGCTGGCGCTGTTCTACTTTACGATGGTGATTTACGGTTTATCGCTGGTGGGATTCGGTCTGTTGATTTCATCACTCTGTTCAACACAACAACAGGCGTTTATCGGCGTGTTTGTCTTTATGATGCCCGCCATTCTTCTTTCCGGTTACGTTTCGCCGGTGGAAAACATGCCAGTATGGCTGCAAAACCTGACGTGGATTAACCCTATTCGCCACTTTACGGACATTACCAAGCAGATTTATTTGAAGGATGCGAGTCTGGATATTGTGTGGAATAGTTTGTGGCCGCTACTGGTGATAACGGCCACGACAGGGTCAGCGGCGTACGCGATGTTTAGACGTAAGGTGATGTAACTTCTTATCTTTCGCCAGTAAAGACACTACTGCTGGGCCAGCAAGGATTGCCAGCCCTGCAATTGCCAGCAAAAAGTTGTTTTCCAGTACGCGGGACAACAGCCACAGCACAATCAGCGCTGCGCCAAAATACCAGGTCGTAGTCAGCTCTTCCAGCACATCTGCCACCTCACGCCAGCGTTGCTCGGGGTGGCGCTGAAACACCAGCATCATCACTACCGTGACACAATACAGTGCGCATAATCCTACGCCGACGTGAACCAGAGTTTTACTCATCCAGCCCACCACCAGCAGCGCCACTACCAGTAAATGCAACATAATCTGCCAGCAACTTAGACCCGTTGCGACACGAACACGTTGTTGCCACTTCATGGCTTCTCTCCTGAAGAATTTATCTCTACTTACTCAGAGTACCGAACTTTACGGAAAATTCCGTAAGACCGCACCTTTTTGTGACGCCGACTACACTATTTCAATGAGATAAGAGGCAAAGACAGGAAAATTATGCCCGATCAAACACAACAATTTTCGTTCAAGGTGCTCACCATCAATATTCACAAAGGCTTTACCGCGTTTAACCGACGCTTCATTTTGCCGGAACTTCGCGACGCCGTGCGCACCGTCAGCGCCGATATTGTTTGCCTGCAGGAAGTGATGGGCGCGCACGAAGTTCATCCGCTGCATGTGGAAAACTGGCCCGATACCTCGCACTACGAGTTTCTCGCCGACACTATGTGGAGCGATTTTGCCTACGGTCGCAATGCGGTGTATCCCGAAGGGCATCACGGAAATGCGGTACTGTCACGCTATCCCATTGAACATTATGAGAATCGCGATGTTTCGGTCGATGGTGCGGAAAAACGTGGCGTGCTCTACTGCCGTATTGTGCCGCCGATGACCGGGAAAGCGATTCATGTGATGTGCGTACATCTGGGCCTGCGTGAAGCGCACCGTCAGGCGCAGCTTGCGATGCTCGCTGAATGGGTGAATGAGCTGCCGGACGGCGAACCGGTATTAGTGGCGGGTGATTTCAACGACTGGCGGCAAAAAGCCAATCATCCCTTAAAAGTGCAGGCCGGGCTGGATGAGATTTTTACCCGCGCCCACGGACGCCCGGCGCGCACGTTTCCGGTGCAATTTCCTCTACTACGACTGGACAGGATCTATGTCAAAAATGCCAGCGCCAGCGCGCCAACCGCGTTGCCGCTGCGGACATGGCGACACCTTTCTGATCATGCCCCTTTAAGTGCGGAGATTCATTTATGAAATGTAGCTGGCGCGAAGGCAATAAGATCCAGTTGCTGGAAAACGGCGAGCAATATTATCCCGCGGTGTTTAAGGCGATTGGCGAGGCGCAAGAACGCATCATTCTTGAAACGTTTATCTGGTTTGAGGATGACGTCGGCAAACAGCTGCATGCGGCGCTACTGGCAGCAGCGCAACGCGGGGTGAAAGCGGAAGTCTTGCTGGATGGCTACGGTTCGCCGGATCTCAGCGATGAGTTTGTCAATGAACTGACGGCAGCTGGCGTGGTGTTCCGCTACTACGATCCCCGCCCTCGCCTTTTTGGTATGCGCACCAATGTGTTTCGCCGGATGCATCGCAAAATTGTGGTGATCGACGCACGTATCGCCTTTATTGGTGGGCTGAATTACTCCGCCGAGCATATGTCCAGCTACGGTCCAGAGGCTAAACAGGATTACGCAGTGCGCCTTGAAGGGCCGATTGTCGAAGATATTCTCCAGTTTGAACTGGAAAACCTGCCAGGACACAGCGCAGCACGACGCTGGTGGCGACGTCATCACAAAGCGGAAGAAAACCGCCAGCCGGGAGAAGCGCAGGTATTATTAGTTTGGCGCGATAACGAAGAACATCGCGATGATATCGAACGCCACTATCTGAAAATGCTCACTCAGGCGCGGCGGGAAGTGATTATCGCCAACGCCTACTTCTTTCCTGGCTATCGATTTTTGCACGCCTTACGTAAAGCGGCACGGCGCGGGGTGCGGATCAAACTGATCATTCAGGGCGAACCGGATATGCCGATTGTCAGAGTCGGTGCGCGCTTGCTGTATAACTATCTGGTTAAAGGTGGCGTTCAGGTTTTTGAGTACCGCCGCCGCCCGCTCCACGGTAAAGTGGCATTGATGGACGATCACTGGGCGACGGTAGGGTCCAGTAATCTCGATCCGCTCAGTTTGTCGCTAAATCTCGAAGCAAACGTCATCATCCACGATCGTCATTTTAACCAGACGCTACGCGATAATCTGAACGGCATCATCGCCGCCGACTGTCAGCAGGTGGATGAAACCATGCTGCCCAAACGCACCTGGTGGAACCTGACGAAAAGCGTGCTGGCGTTCCACTTTTTACGCCACTTCCCGGCGCTGGTTGGCTGGCTTCCGGCGCACACGCCGCGTCTGGCGCAGGTTGACCCGCCCGCTCAGCCGACAATGGAAACTCAGGATCGGATAGAAACTGAAAATACGGGGGTGAAACCCTGATGAGTAAATCACGCCCGCGCTGGCGCTTAGCAAAGAAGATCCTCACCTGGCTGTTTTTTATCGCAGTGATTGTGTTGCTGGTGATCTACGCCAAAAAGGTAGACTGGGAAGAGGTCTGGAAGGTCATCCGCGATTACAATCGCGTTGCGTTGCTCAGTGCGATTGGGCTGGTGGTCGTCAGCTATCTGATATATGGCTGCTATGATCTGCTCGCCCGCTTCTACTGCGGTCACAAACTGGCGAAGCGCCAGGTGATGCTGGTGTCGTTTATCTGCTACGCCTTCAACCTGACGCTCAGTACCTGGGTCGGCGGCATAGGTATGCGCTATCGTTTGTACTCCCGGCTAGGGTTACCGGGCAGCACTATTACGCGGATTTTCTCGCTCAGTATTACCACCAACTGGCTGGGCTATATTTTGCTGGCCGGGATTATCTTTACCGCAGGCGTGGTGGAGCTGCCGGACCACTGGTATGTCGATCAAACTACGCTGCGTATTCTCGGCATTGGCTTACTGCTGATTATCGCGGTTTATTTGTGGTTTTGCGCTTTCGCGAAGCACCGCCATATGACCATCAAAGGGCAAAAGCTGGTGCTGCCTTCATGGAAATTCGCCCTCGCCCAGATGCTGATTTCCAGCGTTAACTGGATGGTAATGGGAGCGATTATCTGGCTGTTGCTGGGTCAAAACGTGAACTATTTCTTTGTACTGGGCGTGTTGCTGGTAAGCAGTATTGCCGGCGTAATTGTGCATATTCCAGCAGGAATTGGGGTGCTGGAAGCAGTGTTTATTGCGCTACTGGCAGGGGAACATACATCAAAAGGAACGATTATCGCCGCCCTGCTCGCTTACCGTGTTCTGTATTACTTTATCCCACTGCTGCTGGCGCTGATCTGTTACCTGTTACTGGAAAGCCAGGCGAAGAAGCTACGGGCGAAAAATGAAGCGGCGATGTGAAGTTCAGTTAAGTTCTTTTGGTTTAAGTTCGGGATGCTGTTTATAGATGGGGTTCATGATATCGATTAACATGCGCCCCATAATTTCCCCGACGGCGGAACGATAAATATTAAGCTCAGATTCATCGCAAGCTTGCTGAACATATAATACTGATGCATCTAATTGAGAACCAATATTGAGCATTAATGCGCTGATATCTGCTGCCAGAGTCTTATCTTTGAACATTTTATAAACCTTTTCAATTTCTAAACATAAAAGATACTGCATGTTCCATTTTATTACCTACGGGATAATTATCTTTTATTGCATATGTAAAATCACTTGTTTTGATTATTAAGTTTTTTATAGCATCATCAAGATACTCAGGAACTAATGATTCAATATTTTCAAGATCACAACCAAGATCAATTATCTCTATTAGCTCTTTATCACAATCATTTTTGTGTAAAAGCCTGGAAATAAAAGGTCTGAAAACTAGTAGTTCAGATTCATCTATAGTTATCGTGCCTTCTTTCAAGGAATGTAACACTCCTGAAAGCAGTATAGCCATAAATTTATCCATATATTTATTATCGATGGTACAAACTAACTGCATGATATTCTCCACTATTGTATTTCAGATACTACATTTCTAAACGTAAGTCGAAAGTGCGTTAAATATGAAACCGCGTATGCCTTTGCCAGACAAGTGTTATCGCTATTGCTGCAAGTATCCCAAAGAAGCCGATAAAATAGTAATAGAGTGTTAATGCACCTGTAAAAGCGCAACGAACCGGACTCCACAACTCTTCGCTATGGCATTTTCCTGCCAGTTCAAGGAGCTTATTTCGTCCATGCGAGATAATGCCTGACCATAAAAAAATCATTAAGCAACTTATTACCCAAATGGGCCGTTCACTCATTAATGCGGCATTCACGATGATCACCAGGGCCAACCCTGTCAACGTCATCATAATGATAAAACGATGAGAACCAGGATCAACATTAAATAATAAACCGGCCAGCATACTGATTAAAAACATCGCGCCCGCAGTGCTGAACACAAGGATAATGGCAGATACAGGAGCTAAAATAGCAACGACAATCGCCACCAAAGAGATTAAAAACAGATACATTACGCCTGCGATGGCGGCATTTATCTTGTTGATATCTTTACTTAAGCCATACATACAAAGTAATAATAATCCTATGACAACATACATTGGTGGTGAATCATATTTGGTTGCCGTAATTTCGAGATAATTAGCTATCCAGGCCAGTCCTGCGGTTGCCGCCAAACCGACAGCGGTAATGAGCCATATGGCATTTAATATCCTGGCCTCGTACTGAAAATCATTAGTTATGTTTTTTGATGAGTACGATTTCATTATTTTTATATCCTTAAGTTGAATATCAATATCTATTGCAATTAACGCAAAAAAACTCATCAATTCACGCTACCACACTAAACCATTAATAAAGTCAAGAACCGTTACAGCAAGTCTAAAAAGGACGCTTAGGATACTGAAATAGAGTGTTATTGCCCCTACAACAATACAGCGAAGAACACCTGAAAATTCAGAGTTGTCGGCAACACGGATCAAATCTTCCAGTGTTGTTGCTTCACAGGCAGCCGTAACGCCCCAGATAACGACAGTCAAAATACTCGCTAACCATACGGAAAAACTGCTGGTAAGAATCAGGTTAACAACAAAAGCAATACTCAAACCACAGAAGATATATAAACATAACTGTCTAACTGGTGGGATAACCCTATTAATACAACAGCATATTAGCGCCATAGCGGCAAACATCCCTCCCGTAATTCCCATTACCCTCGCTATGCTCGAAAAGGTAAAAAGTCTGGAGAAGAGAAAGCCATTAAGCAGGATTATTAGCAGATAGACCAGACATGCGCCTGATGCCTCGAGCCTTTTCAGGGCATCGTTTAACCAGAAACCAATTATTATCAGCGCAGATAAAGCGAAGACAAACGCGCCTGGAGATTCTAGTGAAGCAACCCAATGCAAGTGCTGAAATATCCAGGCACAGCCTGCCGTAGCCCATACTCCAGCAGCTGTTAACCACCAAATGAGGAACAGCATTTTGCTGAGCGAAGCGCTTTTTTGCTGTAATTGAGTAGCAGTGGATCGTCTGTTCAAATGCGTTATCTGCCCCTGAAATTGCGTAGTGGACATAGTCTGGCATTTGCGGCGATTCAGTTCTCATGTAAATGAGCGGAATAGTCTTTATAAAATCCGAAAAAAATCCCGACACATGGCCGGGATATTGATGGTGAAAAAGAATTAACGGCGGTTGCCGAAGATCCGCAACAACATCAGGAACAAGTTGATGAAGTCCAGATACAAGGTTAACGCGCCAAGAATGGAATATTTGCGCAGGTTCGACGTATCGCGGGTATCAATCTGCTCACCCATATTTTTCAGTTTCTGCGTGTCATACGCCGTCAATCCGACAAAGACAATCACGCCGATGTAGGTAACCGCCCACATCAACGCTTCGCTTTTCAGCCAGAAGTTAACCAGCGATGCCAGCACAATGCCGATTAACGCCATAAACAGCATATTGCCAAAGCCGCTTAGATCACGTTTGGTGGTGTAACCGTACAGGCTCATTGCGCCGAACATCCCGGCAGTAACGACGAAAGTACTGGCAATCGAGGCGGCGGTATAGACAATGAAAATACTGGAAAGCGTAAGACCCGTCAGCGCCGAATAAAGCATAAAGAGCATCGTCGTTACACCTGCGCTCAGCTTTTGAATCATCGCTGACAACACAATAACCAATGCTAATTGCGCGATGATCAGACCGATTAAAAAGACACGGTTAGTGAACAACAGCTCCATCACGGCCGCGGAATTAGCCGCATACCAGGCAACAAATGCGGTCAGCAACAAGCCAACGGTCATCCAGCCATAGACTTGCGCCATATAAGTTTGCAAGCCAGCCCGGGGTTGTACAATTGAATCAGAACGTGGGAATCTGTCCATGACGATCTCCTGAAGATATAAGGAATATCTTAAGGATACTGCAAATGATGAGGCTGTGCATCGACGCAGCGTAAACGCATATACTGAGCGGTGAAATTGCCGGACGCAGCGGTGCCTTATCCGGCTAACAAAAAACTACCAGCGTTTTGCTGCCTGCTGATCGCTCTCCCGGGCTTCACCCCAGCGGTCGCCTTCCGGCGTGGCTTCGCGCTTCCAGAACGGTGCGCGGGTTTTGAGATAGTCCATAATAAACTGCCCGGCTTCAAACGCACTGCTGCGATGCGCACTGGTGACACCGACAAAAACGATTTCATCGCCCGGCCATAATTCCCCGATGCGGTGAATCACAGTGACGCGCCCCAGCGGCCAGCGGTTACGCGCTTCATCGACAATTTCTGCCAGTGCTTTTTCAGTCATCCCCGGATAGTGTTCGAGGGTTAATGCTTTGACGCTGTCGCCCAGGTTATGGTTGCGCACCTTACCGGTAAAGGTGACTACCGCACCGTCTTCGTCACGCTCAGCCAGCCACGGGTACTCTTCTCCTACACTGAACGGCTGCGGGCCGACAACAATTTTGGTTTCTGCCATTTTAACCTCCGGTCACCGGCGGGAAGAAAGCCACTTCGTCGCCGTCAGTCAGCGGATGGTCAAAACTCACCAGCGTCTGGTTGACGGCAGCCAGCAATTTGCCATCTTCCAGCGCCAGCGCCCAGCGATCGCTCTGCGCAGCCAGATGTTGGCGTAACGCTTCAACGGTTGGGAAATCCGCAGCCACTTCGCTTGCATCTGTTCCCACCAACTCGCGCACCTGGGCGAAAAAAAGAACTTTAATCATCCGCTTCCACCTTAAAGTCACCTGACTTGCCGCCGCTCTTCGCCAGCAAACGTACCGGACCAATTACCATATCTTTTTGCACCGCTTTGCACATGTCATAAATGGTCAGCGCCGCCACCGAGGCCGCGGTTAACGCTTCCATTTCAACGCCGGTTTTCCCGGTCAGGCGGCATAAGGTTTCTATACGCACCCGATTGTGCTCCGGCTCGGCCTGCAAATTGACTTCAACTTTACTGAGCATCAGCGGATGACAAAGCGGGATCAAATCCCATGTGCGTTTTGCTGCCTGAATACCGGCAATACGCGCAGTGGCAAATACGTCGCCTTTGTGGTGGCGACCATCAATGATCATCGCCAGCGTCTCGCTGCGCATGGTGACAAAGGCTTCGGCGCGCGCTTCACGCACGGTTTCCGCTTTGGCGGAAACATCCACCATGTGCGCTTCGCCAGCGGCGTTGATATGAGTCAGTTGCGACATACTTATTTCTTCAAATGTGGATGGAAATTACACGGACGCGTACGGGCATCCAGCTGCGGTGCGATGATATTTTCCCAGGCGGTACGGCACGCTTTGGTTGAACCGGGCATGGCGAAAATTAGCGTTTTGTTAGCGACGCCCGCTACCGCACGAGATTGCAACGTTGAGGTGCCAATCTCTTCGAACGACAACATCCGGAACACTTCACCAAAACCTTCAACTTCACGGTCGAACAACGGCAGCAGTGCTTCGGGAGCCTGATCACCTTCCGTCAGGCCAGTACCCCCCGTAATCAACACCACTTGTACATCGTCGCTGGCGATCCACGCAGATACCTGAGCGCGAATAGCGTAGCGGTTTTCTTTCACAATGGCTTTATCGACAACGTGATGGCCCGCTTCTTGCGCCGAATCGCGCAGATAGTGACCGGAGGTATCGTCTTCTTCACCGCGACGATTAGAAACCGTAAGAATAGCAATACGGGTCGGGATAAATTCAGTGCTTACCTGACTCATCTGATCTCTCCTTTTGACGTTTTAGCCGCCAATGTACGATAAGTTTTGCGTAATACCGGTGTTATTTTGATGCAGGAAATGGGTCTGTTTTTTCTCCCGCAGCGCCGCTGAAATACGTGCTTCCAGCGCCTGTTGCTGGGTATCGTCTTCCAGTAAATCGCGCAGGTTAACGCCGCCTTCACCGAACAGGCAGAGATGGAGTTTACCAATGGAGGAGACGCGCAGGCGGTTGCAAGTGGCGCAGAAGTCTTTTTCATACGGCATGATAAGGCCAATTTCTCCGGCGTAATCCGGATGACAAAAGACTTGCGCGGGACCGTCGCTGCGTTGACGTAATTGGTGGATCCAACCGCGACGCAGTAGCTCGTCACGCAGAACCTGCCCAGAGATATGATGCTTGCGGAAAAGCTCGCTGCCCTCGCCCGTTTCCATCAGTTCGATGAAACGCAGCTGGATGGGGCGATGCTGGATCCAGTTCAGAAAGGTGTCGAGTTGGTGATGATTAACATCACGCATCAGCACGGTATTGACTTTGACCTTCTCAAAACCGGCCTCAAATGCAGCATCGATCCCTGCCATGACCTGATTGAATTTATCCTGTCCGGTAATAGCATGAAACTGGCGAGCGTCGAGGCTATCGACACTCACGTTGATACCAGTAAGACCAGCATCACGCCAGTTCGCCACGTCGCGTTCCAGACGGTAACCATTGGTGGTGACCGCTATCTGGCGAATAGCGTCGTTTTCTCGCACAGCGGCGATGATATCGGTAAAGTCGCGACGCAAAGACGGCTCTCCGCCCGTCAGACGGAC
Source organism: Escherichia sp. KS167_9B (assembly GCF_030295215.1). NCBI lineage: Bacteria > Pseudomonadati > Pseudomonadota > Gammaproteobacteria > Enterobacterales > Enterobacteriaceae > Escherichia > Escherichia sp. KS167_9B. The sequence goes on along the minus strand of NZ_AP025754.1, from coordinate 955,307 downwards.
TTTTTCGGTGCCCAGACTGGCGAAGGCGCGCGTAACCCGGCGAATTTCATCGACGGTAAGAAAGCCTTTATTGGTGACGCCGCTCGGTTTGTAGCCATCCGGCAGGCAGTAGGTGCAACGGAAGTTACACACATCGGTAATCGACAGGCGCAAGTAGTAAAACTTACGCGCAAATGCATCAGTCAGTTGTGAAGCCATGTACACCTTTCCAGATACGGGAGGCGAAGTCATTTCTTCCTTCGCCCTGGTGGCAATCTTTGTAAGCATTGTCACGGCCAAAGCACCATATCAGTTGACCCAGGTGCAGAGGCTAGAGTGTTTAGTGGTTAAGCCGATACTAGCGTGTAAATGTGATTTTTACCATCCACACTTTCGCTATGTAATCATGTATATAGCGTCATGATCGTGCTATTTCGCTACAGAATAAGGGAAAATGGCGGTTTTACTTTGATATACATCATCAGGGAGGCATAGCGTGCATCGTCCTTTAGAGGTAGAAGAAAATAGTTTGTATCCTCAATATTGGCAGGTTAATTGCTGTTTCCCCGCAATTTGCGCTACTGTAGCGCGGAAAATCTGACTCCAGGAAACTATAATGCGCAATCGTACGTTGGCTGACCTTGATCGTGTCGTTGCTCTCGGCGGAGGGCATGGACTGGGACGCGTTCTCTCATCACTTTCGTCTTTGGGTTCTCGTTTAACGGGTATCGTGACCACCACGGATAACGGTGGTTCAACGGGGCGTATTCGCCGCTCAGAAGGTGGAATTGCCTGGGGCGATATGCGCAATTGCCTTAACCAGTTGATAACGGAACCCAGCGTCGCTTCCGCAATGTTTGAATATCGTTTCGGCGGTAATGGCGAACTTTCCGGGCACAACCTTGGAAACCTGATGTTGAAGGCACTGGATCACCTTAGCGTGCGGCCTCTTGAAGCGATTAATCTGATTCGCAATCTGTTGAAAGTGGACGCACATTTGATTCCGATGTCGGAGCATCCTGTTGATTTAATGGCGATTGACGATCAGGGGCATGAAGTATACGGCGAGGTCAATATTGACCAGCTCACTGCGCCGATACAGGAGCTACTCTTAACCCCCAACGTACCTGCCACACGTGAAGCGGTGCTGGCGATTAATGAGGCGGATCTGATCATTATTGGGCCAGGGAGTTTTTATACTAGTCTTATGCCCATTCTGCTGCTCAAGGAAATGGCTCAGGCATTACGCCGAACGCCTGCCCCGATGGTGTATATCGGTAATTTGGGGCGAGAATTAAGCCTGCCTGCTGCAAATCTCAAGCTGGAAAATAAGCTGGCGATTATGGAGCAGTATGTTGGTAAAAAAGTGATTGATGCGGTAGTTGTTGGACCGAAAGCTGATGTATCCGCAGTTAACAACAGAATTGTGATTCAGGAAGTACTGGAGGCCAGCGATATTCCTTATCGTCATGACCGCCAGTTGCTGCATAACGCACTGGAAAAGGCATTACAGGCACTAGGTTAAGCGCCTGTGCCGGGGGCAGAAAAATACGACTGTGACTATGGCGTTTTAAATTATAGAAGGCCATAGTCACCTTTTTTTGGCACAACCCCATTGTTAGCAGCTCATTTATCTTTCCACTTTCTGGAATTTAGTTTTGCTTCTTGATGTTTCTTGTGCCATGACTATTCTAAAAATGTTATAATCCCCATGCTTTGGGAGCCACCGAATCTAAATATTTATCAATATGATGAGAACGAGTATAATCTGCTATATTTTTTGATAAAATGGCCGTGCAATTTAAACCAGAGCCTAATCCCAGTAGTACCGTTAACCAGTTATCCAGAGCTTCAGATTCAACAATCGAGTTTTCCAGTTCATATGCTTTTAGTAAAAGAGCAGCAGAGTAAATTCTGAGGATTTGCGGAGAATTGTATTCCGTTCCTAAACTTGAAGCTGAAGAATATCTTGCGAACACGACAGCAAAACTTATCAGAAGCATTGCTTGTTCCGTTTTATTTGCATTTTCCATTCTGCAAGCCTTCATTAAATCTTTATAATGGTTTCCCTTAATATTTAAACAAGACTTATACTTCAATAGTTCGCTAACATTCTTTTTTTGTTTTATCTTTTTATTTTTACTTAACATTTCGTAACCCGCACCTTCTATAGATTGCGCCTGCAATGAGTAATTATCTATGAGTTTCATAAGAGGCGCAAAAATTTCATTTAATTTTATTTGTTCATCAATACCATCCATTTTGGTTTGAGAACAACAACTTTGTGATGCAGTGACAAATGGTTCGTATAGATCACCAAGCTGAAGGATTTTGAGATAATTTTTTAATAAAATATTATGTTGTGACCGTTTCCATGGGTAGGAAAACACTGGGAATTCGGTCATCAATACGGTATTAAGATTAATATCTGCAAGCGAGCACACTTGTTCTGGTGCTGCATATAGATAAAAATGGTCCCAGTCCTTATTTTTAATAGTGGTATCCAACATTTTATTTAAGGCATTAGATGAAAGACGCATTGCACGATTATTTTGCTGTGCTGAAAACAATACGTACCAAGCATCATCATGATCTTGTTGTTTACGCCATTCCGAGAAGTCTGGATAATCATTTCCTTCAGTATAAGGTTTAACATCCTTATGTTGTAAATATGTTTTATAAATATTATATGCTTTTTCTGCCAATATATTATTTTTACTTTTTAGTGCCAGGTCAGTCATCATTACATATGCAGTACTAAATGATAACATTAATGTAGGTTGTTCTGTAAAGCGATCTAAATAATAATTAATCCTCTCTTCACTAAGATTAAACAAAAAAGAAGAAGAGATACAGCAATCAACTGTAATTAATGACAAAATAAAGTTATCAAATATATTTATATCATCATTTTGCAATATATCATTTAATCCCTCTGGTGGTCTGTTAGACGTATAGTATTTTGCTAAGCAATTAATTTCTGATACATCCTTTTTTAATTTTGCAAGGTCATAGATACAATTTTTTGTACTCAGTTCGTTGGCGAGGATTTTTTTTATTTCAGGCATTGAATCTTCAGAGATATCTTCAAAGATTTGATAAATTTTCTGGATATGTTCTTTTGCTTTACATATATCAACCCTGATTAAATCTTGTAATGGAGGAGTATCGTCAAAGAAAAATTTCCGCATAGATCCCGTATGCATTTTTATTATTTTCGCTTCACGCAACACTATATTTTTTAAAATACAAGTACTAAAGTCACCTCTCTCTATAGTTGCGTATTCAAAATTTACCCCCGACATATTCGTACCAGCAACATCACAGGAAAATAAAGTGGCATTCTTGAATGAACTATTTTCAAACTGTGCGCCATTCAATATGGCATACTCCATATAACATCCTGAAAAATCTGCACAACCCTTGGCTTCTGTTAGATCTGTCCTTACAAAACTAGCACCGCTCAATTTGCAATCCATGAGTGTTGCTCTCTTCATATTAGCATCATTAAAATTAACGTTAGAAAAATTTGATTCACCGAATTCAGTATCTTCAAAATTGAGCCTCGAAAAATCAAAGCGCCCATTGGGATCCTGCAAAATAATTAGTTGTCGAGTTCTGACTGGTTTATCTCCAATAAAATAAGTTGTTGTCATTACACTGTCTGAAAATTCTATCTTGCACTTAAAAAGCTCATGCATGTGCGGAGGACAAAAATTTTTCAGGGTCAAAAACTCATTACGTTCTTTATTATATTCTTTTTTTTCATCGGTAAGGTAAGGTGATAAAAACAATCCATAGCGAGAATGGATATCATTATACATTCTACTTAAAAAATCTTTTTTCGTTTCGAAACCCAAAATGAATCGCAGCACATCAAAAAGCCGCTCCCATTTACTCATATAAAAAGTATGGTCATTGTCAGCAAGAAGCAATTGCTCTGCGCGCTTTTCATCAATTTCAAAAGATGACTGTCGATGATTAACTGATAACATCATGCTGCCTCCATCAGATAAACAATTAATTGCTGCAGTCTTCCTGAATACAGTTTATTTACTATCAAAAATCGCTCATTTCAAATAGGCTTGTTCCCGATTACACAAATAAAAGCATATTATTTATTAACTTTTAAATAATTACACCTATAATTATAACAATTAATATATATGCATTATCATTATATTAAACTTAAGATAATTGAGATAAAGAGTATTGTCGTTAATATAAATTGAGTCCATTGGATAAACTTGACTCATGTTATGTCTTGCGTAGAAGGATCTAAACACACTTAACTTCGAACTTTCATTAACACATTAATTTTGTCCGACTAAATGAGCGATTTTTGATAGAAAAATATCTTTACTTGTTTAAAAAATTACTCAATTTGATAACAAACGATTGAGTAAGTAAGTACCCTCAAAAAGCAACGATTATCTTATTATGCGGCGAATTTAGTACTTTAACATTAAAAGGAAATAATTATGCACCCTAGATTTTTTACATCATGCACTCCCCGTCTTCCGGAAAGATTTCCAGAAAAATGCCCCCCAAAAGTTTTGCATTCATGGTTTGATAATGGCGCAAAAAAATTTAATGAGGAATTTGCACGCTGGAAAGAGCTCGGGCGTGAAAAAGATTTCAATAATCAGTTTATAAGTTCATATATAAATAATAATATCAGCACCTACCAGAATATATCAAATGGTTTACATAATAATATTAATACAATACATGATTTATTAATTGAAAACACATCAAGAATGCCGCTTTCGGAAAGTTTAGACACATTATTAGTTATGGGACAGTTATTTGAAAGTGAATATAACAGAATATTCGCAAATATACCTTTGTTTGCAAACCTCTTTAAAGCAGCCCTAATACAATATATAACAAACAATAACACACTACTAATTGAAATATATAAAAACGCTCTAAATAAAATTCATAATAAAGAGGCCATAAGTTTCATTATTCAGAATATTTTTACTCAATCGATAGATGATCCCTGCTTTTACGAACCGTGCAATTTACATTTTTTACTTGATATCGCTAACAATTATGTCTTTTCTTTTAAAAAAGAGATGTTATTATCAGAACCACACTTACAAAACTCATTCCTGGAAATAATCAATCATTTTAATAATGATGAAGACAAAATAAGAGGTATTATTTTATTTATTTCTTATCTTGAAAATCTAGCTATTAAAATCAAGATTAACTTAAAGAATTTCCTGGAGAAGCTAAGATTTTCTAATATAAAAATTAAGATTGAACTCTATACCCATTTATTCAAAGCATTACCTGAAATAAAAGGGAGCGATATTATATCACTATATTTTACTATTGAATCAGCCTATAAAGAAGATATGCCAAAACAATTAACTGAACTATTAAATTTAGTTACAAACATTCCTGACATTGAAGATAAATTTCAATTCATAACTAAATTGGGTCATGCATACTGCCTCTCCGGAATTAATCTTTCAGATTACTCAACCTTTCTTTTAAAATTATTTCAGGATACTAAAGTAAACAGATTATGTGATTATTATAAGTTAAGAGTTCCTGGTGAACCAGAGTATCAACTTAGAATACCTTTAGATGGGTTGACATTTCAAATGCTTAGTGAACTGTACAGAGTATCGCCAGAAAACGTTTTCATTTTCGATGAACTTTTTCGAGAAATGATTGATTTCAGCACATTCGAAGGACGAGTGAGTTATTACAACACCATACTTTATTTAATAAACCAGAATACCGAAAGCATCAATAAAATAAATCTATTTAGCCATTTGATTAAACGTCTTCCATTATGTAATTTCAAAACTCAAGACTTTGAAACAAGATTAATACTTGCATTGCCTGAGTTAACAATCGAGCATGTGAATAAAACCGTATTAGAATATTTAAACGAGCTTACTGATATGTACAAAAGAAAACCATATTTAATTCTCACTGACCATGATAAATATTTTAGCTTTATCAAATATGCATTTAACAATGGAAATATTAAGATATCAAATGCCTTGATTGACGTCATAGAGAAAATAAATACAGAAAATCCTACTTCCCAGAGAACAAAAAGAAATCTTTCTGTATTAACGCAACCATTCAAAACATGCCAAATTTTATGAATAACGTAAATAAGTAATGAGTTTTAGTTTAGCACATCAACGTACCAGAGCCGCTTGCAACTCTGGTACGCTTCCTTTTTCACCAGTGTAACTGCACTATGCATGTTAACTGCTTTTGAACATAACAAGCGAAACCGAGCATTTTCCCATCTCCAACATCACGAAGCCGCAATGAACAACTCACGTAGCTGATGCAACTGGTCACGAATTTGCGCCGCTTCTTCGAACTCCAGATTTTGCGCGTGTTGCATCATCAGCCCTTCCAGTTCATGGATTTTCTGCTGCAACGCCTTCGGCGACATATCCATCGGCACATTATCCGGCTCAACAATCGGTCGTGATTTTCCTCTGCCCTTCGCTTTGGTTTTGGCAATGTTCTGCCCCAGCGCCAGGATATCGACCACTTTCTTGTTTAATCCTTGTGGCGTAATGCCGTGCTCTTCGTTGTAGCGTTGCTGTTTCTCGCGGCGACGTTCGGTTTCGCCAATCGCTTTCGCCATTGATGGGGTGATCTTATCGCCGTAGAGAATCGCTTTACCGTTAACGTTACGTGCCGCACGACCAATGGTCTGGATCAACGAACGTTCAGAACGCAGGAAGCCTTCTTTGTCGGCGTCGAGGATCGCCACCAGCGAAACTTCCGGCATATCCAGACCTTCGCGCAGTAAGTTGATCCCTACCAGCACGTCGAACTCACCCAGACGCAAGTCGCGGATGATTTCCATGCGCTCGACGGTATCGATATCTGAGTGAAGATAACGCACACGCTCGCCGTGTTCTTCGAGATATTCCGTAAGATCTTCCGCCATCCGCTTAGTCAATGTTGTGACCAGTACACGCTCGTTAATTGCCGCTCGCTGGCGAATCTCCGAAAGAAGATCATCAACCTGTGTTGCCACCGGTCGCACTTCGATAATCGGGTCAAGCAATCCGGTTGGACGTACGACCTGATCCACCACATCACCACCGGATTTTTCCAGCTCGTAATTACCCGGCGTCGCCGAAACATAGATGGTTTGTGGCGCTAATGCTTCGAACTCTTCAAACTTCAGCGGACGGTTATCCAGCGCTGATGGTAGGCGGAAACCGTACTCCACCAGCGTCTCTTTACGCGCCCGGTCACCGCGATACATACCGCCAATTTGTGGAATGGTGACGTGAGATTCATCGACGACCAGCAACCCATCGGCAGGCAGGTAATCAAACAGCGTCGGCGGTGGCTCACCTGGTCCACGGCCGGAGAGGAAGCGTGAGTAGTTTTCAATGCCCGAGCAATATCCCAGTTCGTTCATCATCTCCAGGTCAAACTGGGTTCGCTGAGTCAGCCGCTGCTCTTCCAGAAGTTTGTTGTTCTCTAACAGCACTTTGCGTCTGGCGGCCAGTTCTTCTTTGATCTCTTCCATCGCCTGTACGATGCGCTCGCGCGGCGTGACGTAGTGCGTTTTCGGGTAGATGGTAAAACGTGGAATGGTGGAAACAATCTGCCCGGTTAGCGGGTCAAATAACGACAATCGTTCAACTTCCTCATCAAACAGCTCCACGCGAAGTGCAATGTCATCCGATTCTGCCGGGAAGATATCAATCACCTCGCCACGAACGCGGAAAGTGCCACGCTGGAAGGCTTGATCATTCCGGGTGTATTGCAGCTCCGCCAGTCGACGCAGGATCGCGCGCTGATCGATAATCATACCGACCGTAAGATGGAGCATCATCTTGAGATATAAATCAGGATCGCCCAGACCATAAATCGCGGAAACCGATGCCACCACAACCACATCACGCCGCTCCAGCATCGCTTTGGTGGCGGACAAACGCATCTGCTCGATATGTTCGTTTACCGAGGCATCTTTCTCAATGAAGGTGTCGGAACTCGGTACATAGGCTTCCGGCTGATAATAGTCGTAGTAGGAGACGAAATATTCCACCGCGTTTTCCGGGAAGAACTCTTTCATTTCGCCGTACAGTTGGGCCGCCAGCGTTTTGTTGGGCGCCAGTACCATGGTTGGGCGCTGAAGGTCAGCAATGACATTGGCGATGGTGAAGGTTTTCCCGGAGCCAGTTACACCGAGTAACGTCTGGTGCGCCAGGCCATCTTCCAGCCCCTCTTCGAGACGTCGAATCGCCTCTGGCTGATCGCCAGAAGGTTTAAAAGCGGAATTCAGTTTGAACGGTTTACTCATGAGTCGCTACCTGAAGGAGTTGGGCGGGCAGGTATGTAATTTTACTCGTCGTACTTAATTATGCCAACAAATTATACTGGATAAAAAAACAGTTCCCCACCATAATATTTCTGTTACAGCGTAAACTCTGCTGTCAATCATGAGCAAAATTTACTCTGTGGCGAGATAAAACTCCGGCCTTACGGGGTTATCCCCAAAGCAACGGCTTTTTTAACATTTGTCAAGATGAGTGATGACAGTTTTATGGCAAGAGATGCCTCTTCAGTGACTGCCATTGCAATTATCTAACCAGTTAAAAAATAAAAGATATTTCTTTGAGCCGTCTTTAACGCCAATTCGCGTGCAAGCCGCGTATTCTCTCGCTTGCCTCGTGTTTTCTAACTCTAATACACATGGTTATCCACAGGAATAGTGGATAACTGTCTGCAGCCCCTATCCCCCGCCGCCTGGGCAATTCCCACATTCACCGCATGATGCGGAAGTAAAATTTTTTTCGTGATTATTTTAGAATTTAATTGGTTAAATTGCAGTCAACCGAAGACGCGATCTCGCTCGCAATTTAACCAAATACAGGATGGCTACAACAAGGCAAGGTTTATGTACTTTCCGGTTGCCGCATTTTCTGGATTTTCTGCAAGCCAGGGAATTTCGCCCAGCAGCGGCGCGGGAATCATGCGGGTGAGCGTGGTCATATATTCAGCGTGACGTTTTCCAGGAGGCGTGACATCATTCGCCACCCAACCCGCCAGAGTCAGTCCGGCGTGTTGTATTGCCTGTGCCGTCAACATCGCGTGATTAATACAGCCGAGTTTCACACCAACTACCAGTATCACCGGCAGTTGTTCCTGTGTTACCCAATCCGCAAAAGTGAAAGTGTCAGAAAGCGGCGTAAACCAGCCGCCAGCACCTTCCACTAACACCCAGTCAGCCTGTTGTTCAAGCGCGCGTAATCCGGCGCTCATTACCAATGATTCTATCGGCCTGCCCTCTTGCGCGCTGATGATGTGCGGTGAAGTGGGTTCTGCGAAGGTGTAAGGATTTACCGTTGCGTAATCCAGCTGCAGGCTGCCGTTGTGCTGTAACGCCAGCGCGTCACTATTACGTAAGCCGTCCGGGGTCTTTTCGCTGCCAGAGGCGACCGGTTTATAACCTGCCGTCCGATAACCTGCTGCCTTCGCGGCTTGTAAAAGTGCACAACTGGCGACAGTTTTCCCCACTTCGGTATCCGTTCCGGTGACAAAATAACGTTTACTCACGAGCAATCACTCCCAAAAAAAGATGATACGTCAGAGGATATCGCCCCTGTTGTTGCGGCCAGGCCAGTTGCAATCGCTGCAACTGCGAACGCGTTAATATTCGTGGGTAGCGCCCTTCATGAAGATGCGTGGCACCGATGCCTTTCAGCGAACGCATGGCACTGAGCGCATCAGCAAACCACAGCGTGATGGGCTGAATATGATGTTGATAATGCACGCTGTTCAGCGACTGTTCGATTTCATCTGGCGGTAAAAAGCGATTAGCATGCGGGCGCTCGTCCACCGCCTGCCACGCCTGATGCAATTCAGGGAGCGATCCCTGCACCAGCGTGGTAAACGCGACCACGCCTCCGGGGCGCACCACGCGATACAGCTCGCGAAGTGCCGTGGATAAATTACCGCACCACTGCACCGCGAGATTGCTCCATGCAAGATCGAAGGTTGCAGTCGCTAACGGCAGGGATTCGATATCTCCCGCCAGATAATGGTCTGCGGCATCCTTCTGGCGTGCCTGAACAAGCATTGGCGGCGAGAGATCTAACGCTGTCACCTGCGCGTGACGTTCCCGCCAGTGGCGACTCATCCAGCCTGGTCCACAACCCGCGTCCAGCACGTGGGTGTATTTACGCTGTGGGAGCATTGCCAGTAAGACGTCAGCACTCTGGCGCTGTAGATCCGCATGTTGCTCATAATGTGCGGCTGCCCGACCAAATGCCGCAGCAATGGCTTGTTTATTAACCGTTGCCATGCAGCACCTCCAGCAGACGGTCGATATCCTGCATTTCATGCGCGGCGGTTAGCGTTAAGCGCAGTCGCGCAGTACCAGCGGGTACGGTTGGCGGGCGAATCGCCGTGACCCAGCAGCCTTGCTGGCGCAGTTTTTCTGCCAGTTGTAACGCACGGCTGTTATCACCGACAATCAATGGCTGGATGGCGCTGTATGAATCAGCAAGCGTAAACGGCAAATCCTGTACTCCGGCACGAAAACGCGTAATGAGTGCCGCCAGTTTTTCGCGCCGTGCATCACCCTCATCACTGCGAATGACCGCCAGCGACGCACGTAATGCCTGCGCCTGAGCGGGCGGCATACTGGTGCTGTAAATAAGATGGCGGGCAAATTGCAGTAGATAATCCGCCACCGTATCGGAGCAAAGCACCGCTGCCCCGCTGACGCCAAATCCTTTGCCAAAAGTCACCACCAGAAGTTCCGGTTTCACCTGCTGTTGCCAGCAGCTACCGCGCCCCTGTTCACCGATCACGCCCGTGCCGTGGGCATCGTCGACCATCAACCAGCCGTTGTGCTGTTGCGTTACCTGCTGGATTTCCGCCAGTGGCGCACTATCGCCGTCCATGCTGAACACGCCTTCTGTCACCACCAGTTGCTGCCCCGGACAGGGGGAAGCAAGCAGTCGCGCCAGATGAGCGACATCGTTATGGGTAAAACGGCGAAGCTGCGACGGGCTTAAACTGGCAGCTTCCAGCAATGAAGCGTGACTCAGCCGATCGGCAACAATACGGTCCTCTTTCGCCGTCATCGCGGTAATGACTGCCTGGTTAGCGGCAAAACCAGAGATAAACAGCAGTGCCCGCGAATAGCCCAGCCACTCGGCCAGTTCTTCTTCCAGCGCCTGATGCGCCACGCTATAACCGCTGACGTGACCGGAACCGCCGCTACCGACGCCAAATTGCTCCGCACCCTGCTTCCATGCACGGATGATGTGCGGATGATGACTTAAACCTAAATAATCGTTACTGGAAAAGTTCAGATACTGGCATTCATCCGCCACCAGCCAGCGTCCGGCCCCTTGCGCCACCGGATAACGGCGACGCAGGGCATCGGCAGCACGCCGCGCATCGAGCGCCGCGTTGATTTTCTCCTGCCAGCTCATAGTGCTGCCGCGTTGTAATATTCGTCAGTGTCCGGGGTCATCAGCGCCTGTTCAAGACGTTGCTGTTGTTCGTTATCGCCCGCCAGCACTGCGGTTTGCTGCGGATTTAACCCCAGTTTGCGGAACAGTTGCAGGTCTTTATCTTCTTCCGGATTCGGCGTGGTCAGCAATTTGCAACCGTAGAAAATCGAGTTTGCGCCAGCCATAAAGCACATCGCCTGAGTCTGTTCGTTCATCTGCTCGCGTCCGGCAGAAAGGCGCACGTAAGAGGTCGGCATCATGATCCGCGCGACTGCAATAGTGCGAATAAAATCAAAGGCATCGACATCATCGTTATCTGCCAGTGGAGTGCCTTTCACCTTCACCAGCATGTTGATTGGTACGCTTTCCGGCGGCGTCGGCAGGTTTGCCAGTTGCAGCAATAATCCAGCGCGATCTTTTACCGTTTCGCCTAAACCTACAATGCCACCTGAACAGACTTTGATCCCGGCATCACGCACTTTTTCCAGCGTGTCGAGACGTTCCTGATAAGTGCGTGTGGTGATGATATTGCCGTAAAACTCCGGCGAGGTGTCGAGGTTGTGGTTGTAGTAATCCAGCCCGGCATTCGCAAAGCGCTGCGCCTGAGATTCACTCAACGTGCCCAGCGTCATACACGCCTCCAGGCCCATCGCTTTTACCCCCTGCACCATCTGTTCCAGGTACGGCATGTCGCGTTCGTGGGGATTCTTCCACGCCGCGCCCATACAGAAACGTGTCGATCCCGCCGCTTTCGCTTTTCGCGCCGACTCCAATACCTGTTCAACTTCCATCAACCGCTCAGCTTCCAGTCCGGTTTTATAACGCGAGCTTTGCGGGCAGTATTTGCAATCTTCCGGACAAGCTCCGGTTTTAATTGACAGCAAAGTACTGACCTGCACCTGACGAGGATCGAAATGCTGACGATGCACCTGCTGCGCTTCAAACAGCAGATCCAGCAACGGTTTTTCAAATAATTCTGTGACTTGCGACAATGTCCAGCGTGGGCGGTGAGCCATGGGGCTTCTCCAAAACGTGTTTTTTGTTGTTAATTCGGTGTAGACTTGTAAACCTAAATCTTTTCAATTTGGTTTACAAGTCGATTATGACAACGGACGATCTTGCCTTTGACCAACGCCATATCTGGCACCCATACACATCCATGACCTCCCCGCTACCGGTTTATCCGGTGGCGAGCGCCGAAGGTTGCGAGCTGATTTTGTCTGACGGCAGACGCCTGATTGACGGTATGTCGTCCTGGTGGGCGGCAATCCACGGCTACAACCACCCGCAGCTCAATGCGGCAATGAAGTCGCAAATTGATGCCATGTCGCATGTGATGTTTGGCGGTATCACCCATGCGCCGGCCATCGAGCTATGCCGCAAACTGGTGGCGATGACGCCGCAACCGCTGGAGTGCGTTTTTCTCGCGGACTCCGGCTCCGTAGCGGTGGAAGTGGCGATGAAAATGGCGTTGCAGTACTGGCAAGCCAAAGGCGAAGCGCGCCAGCGTTTTCTGACCTTCCGCAATGGTTATCATGGCGATACCTTTGGCGCGATGTCGGTGTGCGATCCAGACAACTCAATGCACAGCCTGTGGAAAGGCTATCTGCCAGAAAACCTGTTTGCTCCCGCGCCGCAAAGCCGCATGGATGGCGAATGGGATGAACGCGATATGGTGGGCTTCGCACGTCTGATGGCGGCGCATCGTCATGAAATCGCGGCGGTGATCATTGAACCGATTGTTCAGGGCGCTGGCGGAATGCGCATGTACCATCCGGAATGGTTAAAACGAATCCGCAAAATGTGCGTTCGTGAAGGTATCTTGCTGATTGCCGACGAGATAGCCACCGGATTTGGTCGTACCGGCAAACTGTTTGCCTGCGAACATGCAGAAATTGCGCCGGACATTTTATGCCTCGGTAAAGCCTTAACCGGCGGTACGATGACCCTTTCCGCCACGCTCACTACGCGCGAAGTGGCTGAAACTATCAGCAACGGCGAAGCCGGATGCTTTATGCACGGGCCAACCTTTATGGGCAATCCGCTGGCCTGCGCGGCAGCAAACGCCAGCCTGGCCATTATCGAATCTGGCGACTGGCAGCAGCAGGTAGCGACTATTGAAGCACAACTGCGCGAGCAACTGGCTCCTGCCCGTGACGCCGAAATGGTTGCCGATGTGCGCGTGCTGGGAGCGATTGGCGTGGTCGAAACCACTCGTCCGGTGAATATGGCTGCGCTGCAAAAATTCTTTGTCGAACAGGGTGTCTGGATCCGACCTTTTGGCAAGCTGATTTACCTGATGCCACCCTATATCATTCACCCGCAACAGTTGCAGCGCCTGACCGCAGCGGTTAATTGCGCGGTGCAGGATGAAACATTTTTTTGCCAATAACGAGCAGTCAGCGTGAGGTTTTCTGGCTACACTTTCTGCAAACAAGAAAGGAGGGTTCATGAAACTCATTAGTAATGATCTGCGCGATGGCGATAAGCTGCCGCATCGCCATGTCTTTAACGGCATGGGTTACGATGGCGATAATATTTCGCCGCATCTGGCATGGGATGATGTTCCTGCGGGAACCAAAAGTTTTGTCGTCACCTGCTACGACCCGGATGCGCCAACTGGCTCTGGCTGGTGGCACTGGGTAGTTGTTAACTTACCCGCTGATACCCGCGTATTACCGCAAGGGTTTGGCTCTGGTCTGGTAGCAATGCCAGACGGCGTTTTGCAGACGCGAACTGACTTTGGTAAAACCGGGTACGATGGCGCAGCGCCGCCGAAGGGCGAAACTCATCGCTACATTTTTACCGTTCACGCGCTGGATGTAGAACGTATTGATGTCGATGAAGGTGCCAGTGGCGCGATGGTCGGGTTTAACGTCCATTTCCACTCTCTGGCAAGCGCCTCGATTACTGCGATGTTTAGTTAATTGCTCAACCAGATGGCGCAATGCTATCTGGTATCACTTAAAGGTATTAAAAACAACTTTTTGTCTTTTTACCTTCCCGTTTCGCTCAAGTTAGTATAAAAAAGCTGAACGTGAAACATTAAAAACCATTAATATCAATGTCTTATAATGCATTTAGCTTAAAAAATAGACTGCATAATACTGTAAAACACAACATATCCAGTCACTATGAATCAAATACTTAGATAGTATTAGTGACCTGTAACAGAGCATTAGCGCAAGGTGATTTTTGTCCTCTTGCGCTAATTTTTTGTCGTAAAATCGGTAACGGCTGGAAATCATTCAATACTCGCACTATCGGAAGTTCACCAGCCAGCCGCAGCACGTTCTTGCATACGACGTGCCTGCGGTTTCAACTCCCGCCAGCTCCACCACTTTTGATAGGACTGAACCGGACAGCAGCAATAAAAACAGCCAGTTACGGACACTGACCAGACAGTGAGTGGACCAGAAAAAGACAAAAATATACACGTAAAATGCACGTGCATTTCAAAAAAGCCTCTGATTATGGAGTCAGAGGCTTTTCTATTTGTAACTAAGAGTAACAATTCAACACGATCCATACTTAACAATTACGTAACGTCAAACGCTCGAATTGATCCCAAATCCTCCAGTGTATTTAACGCATCTTTCATCTCACGCTGACGCTGATAAATCTCATCGTTGCGATCGACCTGCGCCTGCGCCATCGCTGCAGCCAGCCCCTCAAGTTCCAGCATCGACAGTTTCACCTTCTGATTATCAGCGTCACCCCACACCATAACATCCCGTGCAGTGTAGGATTTCGCCGATATCACCACCGGATAAAGACGGGCTAGTGAGTCGGGGCCTGCGTTCCAGGTGTGACCGTTCCATTCGAACGTGAACGACAGTGCTTCCTGTTCTGTACGCCATGCCTCAATTTCCCGCCTTTTGGCATCCTTTGCCGCTGCAATAAGTTCAGGCGTGACAGTGAACGGGGCGATTTCGCCCCATTTCCCGCTTTGCAGCTCCTGCCAGACATGCTGGCCTGTCGGGGCCATATCATCCTGTATGGCAGTATACAGGGCGAACTCCGTTTCACCTTCAAATAACACCTCGCAGTCAACCGCACCATTTTCAAGATAATGTGCGTTTCTGATACCTTTCACCGCTCTGATTTTCATGCCTGATTTCCTCATTACTCAATGCGTACAAAAAGACCGATAAAGCCACGCTGAGTACCATAATTGTTACCCAGGCCCGAAAGCGCCGTGTAACGACCGGGGAAGTTGTATTCACCGGCACCGCCAATCACAACCTGCGGTGAGGATGCGTATGTCCCTGTATCACTAACCTGTGCACTCATGGCCAGAGGACCAAGACGGGAACCCGGCACAGTATCACCGAGTCCCAGAGAAGCATTTTCACCAAAACTTTCTCCCTGATATACCGCCATAATCGGCACACCGACGGCCGGGTATTGGTAATATGAGAACGGGCCATTACCGGCGGTTGAGGACATCAGATATGCCAGGGAGTTGCCGTCATACACAATAAGGCTTGATGTTGCATTCCAGCTGTTACCACTGTAGCGATAACGCATACAATGTATGCTGTGCTCATCCTCGTAATACTGGTTGTAGTACAGCAGCGTTTTGAATTTACGCGCTGAGTCTGAACCATCGTTATCAGAGGGTGACCACATCACATCAATGATACCGTTAAATTTCGTGGTGCCCACCAGCAGCGTGGAGGAGTCCGCAATACTGACCGCATAACGCCCCGGGGTGACTGTCTGCAGCCATATAACGAAATCAGCCTGTCCGTTAAATGACAGAGCTTCGGCGCTGGTGAATGCCTGTCCAAACCCATACATCCCGGACAGGGCCAGCCTGCCCGGTGTGCGGTCACGGATATCACTCTGGGGTTCCATCGTCGCAGCCGCGCTCAGCTCAAGCTCCGTGCGCATGGCTTCAGCCGTGTCATGCGCCAGCAATGCGCGGCCCTTCTCTGACAGCAGAGACAGTGAGGCATTCCCGTCCGTATTGAAGTACAGAAGATTATCTGCCCGTTGCGTCAGTGCGCTGATTGCCGTTAAGACGTCATTAAGCGGTTGTTTGCCTGCCAGCGCGTTTGTGATTGTCGTCGCAAAGTTCGGGTCATTGCCCAGCGCCGCTGCCAGCTCGTTCAGGGTGTCCAGAACTTCCGGCGATGAGCCAACCAGCGCAGCAAGCAGTTTGCGCACAAACGCTGCGTTCGCTGCTTCCAGACCGGCTGCATCATCCGGTGGGGTTGGGGTGGTTGGGGTGCCGGTGAAGGCCGGGCTGTCCAGTGGCGCTTTTGTTTTCGTCTCGTCCATGACGGTTTTGACAGCCTTTGGCGTGGCAGCCAGTTCCTCGCTGTCGTTGTCCGTATCACTACACAGTTGCACCAGACCTTTTTCTGTCGTGGAGGCATTTGTTGCATTCAGGTCATCAACTATCTGCTGCGCCTCATCCCTGTACTGTTTCGCTTCCTGCGCATTGTCTGCACCTGCATCCTGGCTGGCTTTAGCCTGTCGGGCGTATTCAGCGGCGCTGTTTTCATGCCCGAGTGCAGCATTTGCTGCATTTTCCGCGCTGGTTGCAGCTGATGATGCGGCATTATGATAAAGGCGGGCACGTTCGGCGGCATCGACTGATTCGTCCCGCGCTGTGCCTGATGTCTGTGCGCTGTTTTCTGCCTCACCCGCAAAACGTTCCGCATCATCACGTGCGGTGACCGTTGCCTCCACATCCTGCGCGGTCTGCTGTGCGCTTTGTGCTGCATTATCAGCGTGATTTTCCGCATTCTGTTCGCTTTGTGCGGCAGCTTCGGCACTGGCCTTTGCCTCGCCGGTCAGCGTTGCGGCATCAGCAAGTTTATCGACCGCTTTCCGGACTATCGTGTCGGCATCCTTGACAGCCTGCTCTGCGCGGGCCGCATCCTGTGTGGCAGATGACGCCAGCAACGCCACCTGATTTTTGTCTTCGGCAACGGCTTCTGCATTCTGCTGTACGTTATCCGCCAGCGTCTCGCAGTCTTCCTTTATCTTCTGCGCATCAGCGACATGTTGCCCGGCCTGTCGCTCGCTTTCCGCTGCTGCTTCCGCGCTCTGCTGCGCCTGCGCCACCATTTCCTCAAAGCGTTTCACTACATCCGGTTTTAAATCGCCTTCATCGAGGGCGGTCAGAAAGTCGTTCAGTGTGCCGGGCTTTGAGTCGTCGTAAACCGAAATATCACCGACGCAATATTCTCTTTCAATACACGAACGAAGATAAACATCATATCTTCCGGTCTGGGCTTCAAATGCATATTCTCCTGCCGGCCCTGTCACCACTGTTGCCACCGTTCTCATGACCACTGCGGATGTATTTTGCCGGGCTTTCAGAATAATATGGTATCCGGACAAGGGGAGCCCCGCACCATCCGTCAGCACACCCGAAATTAATACAGACATTTTTAATTTCCTGATTTAAAAAAATTAACCGTAATAATTGACACCTTTTTTATCCGCGTTCTTCTTCCCTGATGCCTGTCCTTTCGCGGAAATATCCGTGGTCAGCGACAGATTCAGCGAAAATCCCTGCCCCGGTGCCAGTGAAAACTCCACCGATTCAGCCTGCCAGTAATGGTCCTCACGCACACCAAATCCCTGCGTGATAAAACGCACCTCCGCCCCCGCTTTCAGCAGTTCCGGTCTGCAGGGCAACGTTATCGTCATCTGGCGTCCGGCTTTCTGCACACGTTTAACCTTCGACTCTGCACAGTGTTTTGCGGTGCCCTGGTCAGGCTGGGTAAAGGGATGCCGCTTATCTGTTGACTCCACGTCAACTTTAACTTCACGTGTGCGTCCGTCACGGGCATCAAAATACCGGACACCCACTTTCCCATCTTTCCCGCCACCCGCAGCGCCCTGTCGCTCACCTTCACGATAATCCCAGTCTGATACCATACCCGGCGTAATGGTTATCTCAGGGGCATTTCTGCCCCCTGCACTCCGTGATGCCCCGTATTCCAGAAACAACCAGTAGCCACTGGTCGGTTTACTGGTGGCACCGTACATACCTGCAATGCGGGACAGGAGGGCTGCATCAGATTCTGATGACTGCATCACCCATGGGATATGAATACCAGCCAGCGCCGGTGATACCTGCGCCACCAGATTATTTTCAGTGGCGATGGTTTTTACCAGGTCTCCCAGCGAGATATCACTGAAAGCGCGGGTTTTCAGTGCGGTCACGTCCGCGCCATGTTTTGACGCATTCATGGGGGCTGCGGTGGCATAAATGGTGATCCGGCGGGGAGGGCCACCACTTGCCACCTGACAGACGGTAAAGCTGCCTTTATTTACCAGATTTCCGTTGAACCCCAGTCCCAGCGTTAGCACCGCGCCTTTCGGGGGCAACGCCAGCGTCTCACTGAACAGCGTTATCATCAGTTCATCGGACCGCTTTGTGCCAGCACCATTATCGGTATATCGCAGCTCAGCCAGACCTCGTTTTATTTCCTTCGTGATATCCTGACCTTCCGCTGTCAGACTGAAATCCGGCTGATACTCATTCACTCCCATAACTGAAACGTCTCCTTCACTTCCGGTTCATATACCCAGTCCGGCAACACGATTTCCACTCCCGCCGGACAGACCGGACCAAGGTCAGCCAGCCCCGGATTAGCCTCCAGTACCGCCGCCAGTGACTGGTTAAGCCCGGCACTGCCATAGTGCCTCTGACAGATGTCATCCAGCATATCGCCGTCAGTGGTCCGCCAGTTTTTCGCCATAGTATTTCAGCTCCAGAGTGAACGTTTTATTCTTTGGCGCACCGCCGGGAAGAAAGGAGGTGGTGTTATCTGAATAGGCTGTTGCCACGAAATACCCCATCACATCACCTGTGCCCGAGACCAGAAGATGCGGGGCCGGATTGTCATCCACCATCTGAACCAGTGTATCAAGGGCATCCATTCCCACACCGTCACGAAATCCCGCATGCAACATACCTTCAAAGGTTATCGTTCTGGCCCCCTTACCGGTATACTGCAGCAGATCGTTTTTTCCGATAAGCTGTTGTTCATCCCACCGCCATTCCATGGTGCGCTTCATGGCGTTATACGCTGCCGTATCGATACTGAATTCAAACTCACCAAACGACAGCATGACGCGGGAAGCCACCTCCGTTAATGAGCCCACTGCGTCCCATGCTTCGCGCTCAAGCCGGTTTACGCCCCAGCCCAGTAAATCCACCATCTTCACCCCCAGGATTCATAACCATCAGTCATACGGGAACGCTGGCCAAAATTAATATCCCCCAGATTTTTCATCACCCTGTCTGCAAGTTGTCCGGCATCCTCGCCAGGTTTCTGGGTAATGTTGAATTCCGCCCGTATCTGATACGTGGGTTTTACTTCCACCTGGCTGATACTGCCGGGTGTATACTGGAGAGCTGAAAGGCGATCAGGATTTTCCTGTCCCTGACCAGCCGCAGGAAGTCCGTCAATGTAGGTGCGGGATTTCTCTTTTATCGCCTTAAAATCAGGTTCTTCCTTCGGTCCCAGCAAAGGGTCGAGAAATGCATCAAACTTTTTATCGTCATGATTCCAGGGGAGATAACCGCGGGTGTCTTTATAGGCCTGTACAACCTGTTTTGTCAGGTCAGGATTTTGCCTGAGCAGTTCATCAAACCATTCACCCTGACCGTTTTTCTGCGCCACTACTCTCGCCAGCTCCGGCGACCCCATTTTTGCCAGATACTCCAGCACTTCCCGTCGGTCCTCTCGCGGATCATCCGCCAGCCCCCACTCAATGGCTTTTTGTGTAATTCCGGCAAGAACTTTTCCAAATTTCCACATCCAGGCAGCCAAGTCGATCAGCGCCGGCAGGGCATCATCACGAATAAATGCCCGGATTTTTTCCAGTCCACCATTCTTAAACCAGGCCGCAAGGTCATCCGTCACCTGTTGAATATGTGGTGCCAGCTCCTTACCCAGTTGCCCGCTGATTTCATCAATGGACGAACTCAGAACATTACTGAGATTTGACAGCGCCATATGCCCCTGAACTGCGCCATCTGCCCCTGCCTTTGTCACCAGGTTATAGCGTTTCTGCTCACTGATAAGCTTCCGGTAAGTTTTTCCTGACAGACGCATCCAGGTCAGAATTTTATTGGCCTCACCACCAAACAACGCATCTGCCATCCCGGCTGCCACCTGTTCATTCTCTACCTGCAGTAAGCGATCAAATAAAAATTCGACCTGCTCCTGGTTACTTTTCCCTGCCATCACCCCGGATTTCAGTCCCAGTTTGCCAAAGACCTCCTGAATGGCCCCTTTATCCGTGGCACCATTATCATCGTCAAAAACCTTGTTCCGGTACTCCTCAAACAGATCACCGATGTTTTCACCGTTCAGCCCCATCAGTCGGGCCAGAGAATCCCACGCCGCATAGGTTTCATAATCCACTCCGTAACTGCGGGCGATCCCTGCCCGCTCCGCCGTTTCACTGTTCCGGCTAAGTGCTGCACCTGCAGCGCCTGCCAGTGTCAGTCCTGCCCCGACTGAAAGCCCGCCCCCCACTTTCAGGGCAGTCATTCCACGCCCTTTCCAGCGAGCCAGACGTTCCGCACGCGCCAGTTCGCGGTTAAATCTGTCCTGCTCAGCGGTGGCATCATGGATTTTTTTACCCAGCTTTTCATACTGCTTTCGCAGATCGGTAATATCCTGTCCTGCCAGTACGCCAGCCTGGATTTTTCGTTTCAGTACGTCCTGCTGGCGTGTCAGACGAGCCACTTCACGCGTGGCTCCGGAAAGGCCCTTTTTCAGGCCATTAACAGAATTTTTCCACGACGGATCTATCGTGCCGCCGATCCGGATATTCGCTTTAAGGTTATCGCCAACCGTTGCCATAACATCGCTTCCTCTCTTCCGACTCCGCCAGCATCATTGCCACAAAATCCGTATACGGCAGCGCCATCACATCTCCTGGAGACCACCCGAACCAGACACCGGCACGCCGTATCGCCATCAGGATGCTTTCTTCTTCCGCCGGACCGGCGGCAGCAAAAAAACATTAAACTGCCGCTCCAGGGCCAGGTAATCACACGCTTCCATGTTCATCATGTCCGCCGCGTCCATCCCGCACAGACCGGCAATCATATCCAGATCAGCCTCTGCTTCCGGTTTGTTACTCCGACGATGCAACAGACGATCGCGGACAGTGGGCGCACGCATGGTGACGTGCGTGATCGTCTGTCCTGATGCGGTGACATACGGCACGGATAACACAATTTCCACGCTGCTGGCAGGAACACTGTTTTTTTCTGACATAAGTACCTACTTAAAAAAAGAAAAGGCGGCCTGAGCCGCCTGAATGACAGGATCCCGGATTAAACCCGGATGATTTTTTTCAGATCCGCCAGAACATTAACGCCATTAATACGACGTACAAACTCCTCCGGAATAATGCAGATGGTTTCCACACCGTCGACAGCCTGGCGGTAATAACTCAGCGACATTTCCACCGTCACCGAGGCGTCTGCCTGCGATGTTGCCGGACGTGCATCCGGCGTGATACTGGTGATCATCCCCTGCAGGGTTTCCACCTGTCCGCTGGTCGCATTCCCCACCTGATAGCCCTGGCGGACAACAATCTCCGGCGAATAAAGCCCGGCCTGTAATCCCAGCAGCGTCAGCATGGCAACATCATAACCATAAATCTTAAACGAACAGGTCAGTGCTTCCATGCCGTCATCCACTGCCACCGGTGCATCCATTGCGCCGGTTTTGATATCCACTGTCGTGATATTAATGGCAGGCGGTGTGTATTCATGCGCCCCCTGAAGGCGGATCCCGCCAGGAAGAAATAACGCCCATGCGCGCAACAGTTTTTTTTCACCCGTCATCATACTGTCAGTTCCTCCAGCGCCAGTTTATTGTTAATCATTGCCCGCAGTGTCAGGCGCTCCAGTGGTGACTTCGGCCCAAAGTCATAATCAATATACAACTGCCCTGCCGCCAGGGTTTCTGCAGTGTTCAGTTCATCGTTCAGCCATGCACTGCCACCGTGGATCGCGCCCAGATTTTTAAGCTGACGCATATAGGCATTAATGCTGCCAAGAATGTCGTCTGCCACATCCCGATCAAGCGGGCGATCGACATAAGGCAGCATGGCCTCCTGGATGCTGTCCTCAATCACATCTGCAGTGCGGCGTACCGGCTCAAAACGCCACTGACTGTGGGATGTGCACAGACGGTTACCCCAGTGTTTAAAACCGTCATGGCGAATAATGGTGGAGATATTTTCCATGTTCAGCAGGTTTGCCGTGCAGTTCTGCTCCCCGAGAATAAACGTATCCACCTGCTCCAGACCGGTGATATTCATCACGTCCTGGTTTGATTTGGACCACCACCACCCTTTTTCGTAATCAATACGGGCACGCAGCCCGGCAGCACGGGCCGAATATGGACGAAATATCGTCTGCCCGCTGTCATCCGTCACTGACACGCGCGGACGCAGCAGCTCCACACGCCCACCAAATGACGCGCGCCGCTGAACCACATCCTGCGGCGTTGCCATTGAAGGCGAGTCAATATAGGCCACAGCCCGCAGCTTCGCGGCATACGTTTCCAGCGCCTTTGCCACACCATCATCCTCACTGTACCCCGTGGCAATGAGGATGCGCGGTTGATAGCCTGTCACGCCCTTACTTTCTGTCAGCGCCTCCATGGCCTGAATCACCGCCGCACGCTGTTCGGCCTCTTTCGCCTTTGTTTTACTTTCTGCGCGCACCACAATCACCAGCGCACCAGTCTGGTCAAAAATATCTCGCAGGGCCGGGTATAATGTTCCGGCTGTGCCCAGTTTCCCTGCCTGAGTAATGGCCCCTGCCACCACCACCGGTGTATTGACCGGGAACGCCTCATCTTCTCCGCCGGATAACGTCAGGCTGAACGGCAACACCACTTTATTTTCAGCGCCTCCTGCATTCAGGGTGCTGACAGCCGCCGTCACAGGCGAATCCCCCAGCGCATTCACCGCTTCAGTCACACAGTCCACCGTGGCGTTAACCTGGCTGTGTTCGTCCGTCCCCAGCGTTATCGTCAGGGTTATACCTTCCAGCGTGGCCGTAGTCTGCGCACTTTGTTCTGTGGCAGCGACGGCAACCACGGAAATATTATTGCCAGCCCTGCCTTCCTGTTTCGCCGTGAAATCCAGTGCCGTTCCCAGCAGCCACGAGCCGGCAGTGCCGGAAGCACACACGCCACCAGAGGCGTCCGGCGCAGTCCCCACCAGGCCAATCACTGCCGTGGAGATGGTCTGCACGGCAACCGTACCCGTCGTCAGTTCAATGGTTTCAACACCATGTAATCCGGACATACATTTCTCCCATAAAAAAACCGCCCTCAGGCGGTCAGATGATTCATTTCTTTTTCAGGTATTTTGTGGCTGCTCAGGCCAGCCAATATTGTCGTAAGCAGTCTTGTCTGCAATTGTACTGAAATCCATCGCCTGCAGCGATTTCGCGTAAATACGCCAGACTTTCAGTTTTTCTTTTTCTTCATCACTGAGAATGCCCAGCGCCAGGTCGGTAGCCCAACCGGATGTGATATCCTGTGCCGTCATCAGCAGACGCTGACGTTCTGCCTCTGCTTTGGCCACATAATCCACTGGCACAGGCAGCACTTCGCCGTCCTGGTAATACCATCCACCATCAATATTCACACCATCAGGAAGTACATCCAGTTCGGTAACACTTGCATTAAGTGGACAGAGCGCAGAAACATCGGTTGTAATGCTGCGGACAATGTTATTACTGTCATACATGATTTTGTATGTATTCGTCGCAAACTGTTTCTGGCATTCGTACCAGTCCTGACCATCCTCACTGATGAGATATAACGCCCACGCTACTGGTGGATTTTCCGGTGTGTATTCTCTGAAGTTTTTAATGTTTATCATGGTGTTTACCGTTCTTTTACGCGAATTCATATCGACGATACATTCATCCAGGTACCATTCACACAATACTGAATGGTCCGGTAATAAATACCACCAATGTTATCTGCAGAATTGTCGCCAGTATCCTGAACGATTATCCCGGTCATGACGTTTCCGCTACCAAGGTCCTGCGTCCAGGTATACCAGTTACCTGCGGGGGAGTAGCTTTGTCTTGACCCCAGCCTTACAGAAGTGATACTGGCCCCTGTTTTTGCGTAACGTGCATCGAAGTTTCCGTAGTCTGACGGTGTCACCCGCCCTGAAACATTCACTGCCCGGTTACTTTGTAACTCGCCATTCTGAAAACGGAATACGTGCTGACCATTGGCATAAACATCCAGCAGGCCGTCACCATTCTGTTTAAAGCCAGTATCACTGTCACCAATTGCAATTGAGTTACCACCCAGCGCATTCTGAACACCGATACCCAGCGCACCATTCACCTGAGAGCCACCGCCAACAGACACTTTGTGCGACATGGATATCTCCCCCGTCCGCAAGTCAATACTGAACGGGCGCAATGAGCCAATATCACCATTTTCACCCTGACCTTCACTGGTAGGAATAAGGTGCAGGCACTCTTCCGAACGGCGAAAAATCAGACCAAAGGCTTCGTTGAAAATCCTCAGCGCATTAACACCACGGATTTTCAGTTCCCCGCTCATGGTGTCACCATCACGCTGAACGGCATTTTTTGCCTTATCCACCGTGGGTTTTAATCCGAGGTTTTCAACAGACTCATCCTTGTCTTCCACATCCGAAAGATTATTTTTTCGTTGCAGATAGCGTCTGTCTCCGATTTCCTGAGTAATAATGGCTCTGTCCGGATCAACCTCCAGCACCACGCTTTGCGCGTGCGTCAGTCCAAGAACCAGCGTCAGAATAACTTCCTTAATAACGGAATCCGTCTGGTCTGGTAAAAAGGTGTCCGGATAACGTCCGTACGCGATAAGCGTACCTCTGTCGCTGATCATCCCCAGTTCACGAAGGGTTTTACCGGGGTATGATTTACAGTCAATCACAATATCCCCGCTGATGAAGCCCTCCTCCACCGCACCGTCGGAAAAGGGTTCCTGCCCGAATTCGCCGTACAATGATGTCATTGCTGCCATTTCATCCGGCGTGGATGGCAATGCCTGCCCGCCCCCGTCACCAAGCAGAACATGCCGGACGGTCACGGTTTGCCCGTTCTGATATGCTGCTTCAATTTCTGCTGCGCCGGACGTTGTCAGAATCAGTCCATTCATACTCCTGCCTCACTCTGCCCTTCAGTGGGCACTGTCTTTGTTATCACACCGGTACTTCTGATTTTTTCTGTCGCCATCACATAGCCGTAACCAAATCCCCGCCCTGTGCTGTTCCCGTAGACGTGAATACTGAACCAGCTGCGCAGATTTTTGGCACGGAGTACCGCATGCTTCAGATCCTGATGATCATTCATCAGTACCGGTAAATCCTTCTGCTCCACGTTCAGACGAAAGGTATACGGCTCCCCGGGTGGGGTCTGCTCATACCACTCAACAATCTGCGACCGGAAGGGACTGTCAGCCAGCGATGCCATCAGCGCCGCTTTAGTCCCTCTGTGGCGGTGGATGTAAGCAGCACGTTTTATCGCAGACCGTTTTTCCGCCTCCGTCCAGTGTTCATTCCAGGTGTCCACCGCCATTTCCCAGGCCAGCCATGGCAGCAATTCAGCAGGACATAAATCGGGATTTTTCACATAGCGGATCAGGCAGACCGCTATATCTGACAGCATATCTCCGGCGACACAGTCCACCACCCGCTCCGCCCGGCTGGCACTGACCGGCAGTATGCTCCTGATATCGTCATTCATCAGTTGTCTCCACCTTATTCAGCGTTACCTTACGGCACCACGGTGCCTGCCCCATCGCAGGAACGATATCACTGCCCGGAGAGGTCAGATTCACAGTAATCACCCCGGTCTGGTGAAGGGCACCATCCATGCCAGAACGGGATGCCACCGAGCCAATCCGGTGGACGCTGTCAGTGTATGACTGCAGCGCCTTGCGGGCATTTGCCATAACCAGTTCACCATCCAGTCCGTAGGGAATATGAATATCCGCCACCACATCGTAGGGAATAATTTCTGCCGTCCGGACACTGACAAAATCCGTCAGGGGACGGGTTTCATCATCACTGACTGATGCTGCCACCTTATCCAGCAGGGGTTGTGATGCGCTGCCATTTCCTGACCGGGATAAAACATAAAGAAAAACGCGGCCTTCCTGCGAGTGCGTTTCCGGCCCGTAAGCCTTCACATCCAGCACATCAGGATCAGCACTTTGTGCAAAATAGTGATACGCATTTTTCGCGCCGGCGGTGCTGAGCCGTGCCCACGACAACTGGATACGTTCGCGAAAAGCGTCATCATCTTCATACACCGCCGGCGTGGGCGGAATGGTGCTGTCGTCTGCCGGGGTAATGACCAGCCGCTGAACCTGATAATTCGCACCAACCTGATCCAGATCGCTCTCACCGGCACTGGCAAGCAGTACAGCACGGACAGCATCATTTATCTGCTGGCGCATCAGCGCCACCCGAAAAGCCAGCGCCTCTGCCCATTTATACGCGGGATCAGATTCCACCAGAGCCGAAAACAACGTATCCAGTTCCTGATACTTCGCCACTATCTGAGTGACCAGCATTGCGGTATCCGGCACTTCCACCGCATCCGGTACCGGTATCGCGGACAGATCAATGATTGCCTGAGACGTTGCCAATTTTTATCTCCTCGAGTCGAATCGTATCCTGAGTTTCGTTGTTCACCCCGACAAGCGTCAGCCACGCGCTTCCTTCTCCTGTCCACGTCACTTCCACCCGCCGGAGAGTCAGGCGGGGTTCCCAGCGTTCAAGGGCGGTTACCGTTTCACGCACAATTCTCACCCGCGTGAAATCATCCTGTGGGTTATCAAGCAGACTGAAAAGTCTGCTGCCGTATTCCCTGAGCAGGACCCGGCTGCCGACCGGTGTTGACAAAATATCGGTGACGGACTGGCGCAGATGTTCGTTACCGTGCAGATATCTGCCGGTGGCTGAATCAATACCAATCATGTTGTTTATTCCGGAAAAAGA
Organism: Escherichia sp. KS167_9B; assembly: GCF_030295215.1. Taxonomy (NCBI): domain Bacteria; kingdom Pseudomonadati; phylum Pseudomonadota; class Gammaproteobacteria; order Enterobacterales; family Enterobacteriaceae; genus Escherichia; species Escherichia sp. KS167_9B. The sequence goes on along the minus strand of NZ_AP025754.1, from coordinate 927,819 downwards.
ACTGAAAGGAGATTACATTTGCTGACCAGGCTGTCCGGTGCTGCCACCACTGTCGCCCCGGTGATTGTGACCGTTATAGACAATTCTGATTTGACTCATCGTTCCGTGATAATCAGAAACCTCACCACCGACCATCAGATCCGCCTTAACCACCGCCTCAGCATTCATGATTGCTTTACCCTGTACGGTCAGGGTATCTGTGATTTCTACCGGACCGTCCAGGGTTCCCCTGCCTGTAATTTTATAGCTGCCGCCTTCAGCCAGCGTGATGGACAGGGCATTAGCCTGACGGTCGTAACGGATTTCCGTTCCGGTATCAAACAAAATAACATGTTCGTATTCACTGCCCTCAGGGACAGGAATGGCGTCAATATTGGCCCCCGGATACACCCGACCATTACGCAAATCGCCCGCCTCCGATATCACTGTAACGGCATCGCCGGGGGCCGGATAATTACTGACCTGCATGTAGCGCCCGGACTGTACCTGAATCCAGGGCAAAGGCGGCGAAAGCACATCCCCGATATCCACCCGGACCATCACCGGGCTGCCCGGGATCACATCCTCCACCACACCACGCCGGACCATATCCGCCACCCTGCGGCGTAACTCTGCCACTTCATCTGCCAGACTCATCACCGGTGCCCTCCGATTTCCAGATAAGACGATAATCCTGCTCATGTCTCTTGCCGGTTTCCGGTACTTTCCCCAGCCAGACTTCCTGTAATGGCGCACCAGCCGGAACATCGAACGGATCTTCCCCGACCGGAATATCCTGTTCAAAAGAAACGCGGAAAACGATGTAGTCATCCAGCAGGCGGTCGAAGGTATCCACTTCAGCATCAATAAAAATGGCCGGGTCAACGTTATCCAGCCCGAACGTGGCTCCCTCAATCCAGTCGGACAAATCCATCGCCAGACAACGGGCAAATATCTGCGGTTTTGGCACGTTCTCCGTCTTCCCGGCCCGGTCTGTCACCACAAACAGATCGCATTTCAGCGTGACCCGTGTCTGCCCGTCGGCAAACTGGGCCTTGTCCCAGCCGGGCACATCAACAAACACGGCAGGCGTCACCAGTTGCGTCTCTTTTTCCGGGTACTCATCGGCATCTTCCACCCAGGGAATTTGTTTCAGACTGTCAATAACCGCCTGATGCCAGGCGCCCATCATTAATGGCTCCATCACTCCAGCCCCTTAAATACCCGGAATTTCAGTTCATGCTCAAAATTTTTCAGGATCAGTGCTTCCGCATCCGGAAAAACAAAATCCTCTATACGGTTCAGCATGGCTTCGTAAATATCAATTTCCGCTTCACGCACCCTTCGTCGTCCTGATACCTGACGGACCAGGACAGTCTTACGCCGTGAAATACGTCCGCGCCGGTTTTCAGACTCAAATTCATTAATGAAGGCCTCATCACCTGACCAGGTGGTGACCGGTATTGCCTCACCGGCAGGTTTAAAACGGATCTCCCTCGCCTTCCTGCTGCGTGAAGCTGGAGCAAAACGTCCCCGCACATCACGCAACTGATGGCGTTCGCCGCGTCGTCCACCACTGATGCGTCCGCGCAGATCGCGTACTTTGATGGCGTTCAGGCCGAACCATACCTTTGCCTCGTCAAACTCATCGCCGTTTCTACGAATGACAAAATCACGCAGCACACGCCTTCCGATCATTTTCTGACTGCGTGGGGCAACCTGTTTTTTAAACTCTGCCATGGCCTTCATCCGCAGTGCGGACGCGGCTCTTTTCAGCGCCACGCCCCAGGCTTTACGGATCTGACTTTTTGACCCACCCAGTTTAGCGATAATTTTCAGCACCTCATCTTCATCAATATCGACGACGAGGTTTCGTGCCAGCCGTCGCTGCCGGGCACTGCTTCGTTCATGCTCTCTGACTGCCATAACGTTTACTCGGTCGTTCCGGTGCAGCAGGTGTATTTCTCCCCGGCTCTCCACGCGCAAGGGTGATGGTAATCACCCCCTGACCCGCAGTGCCTGACTCATCCCAGCCGGGATCGACTACCTGATAGGGTTCGCCGTGGATCATGACCCTGTCATATTTTTTCAGACCGGCGGCCCATGCGCTCCGGGTAAATAACACGGGCGCAGTATCACGAATTTCGCCGCTGCCAGTGTTCATCCCGGTGTTATCTGCCGGGGCATCAAAAACGGCACGGATTCTTCTTTCCGTGCCGCCCGGATATATGCTGATTTCCGTCCCCATCGTATCCAGGATGATGTCATCCGCATCACTCATGGCCTGATCGAACAGATTATCGAACATCATCACTCCCGGATTTTTTCTGCCAGACCGTCCGCCAGCAACGCAGGAACTGCGGCTTCATTAACCAGCACAACACTGGAGGCCCGGGCAAACATCAACATTTTTCCCGTCACAGCATCACAGGCTGGCATATGCGCCGTTTTCAGCATACGCACCCGGGCGAGTCCCCGCTCAGAATGCATTCCGTCGCCGGATGCATCGTTGCCCACCTCTTCCTTCCCTGTCTCCTCCCCATCGAATCCGGCGGCCTCCTCTTCCAATTCCGCCAGGCGCTGCTCAAGATCGGCTTTTGAACCTGAAATATCTGCTTCACGCCCCAGAATCACTGCCAGTTCCTGCAAACGTTCAGTCATCTGCTCTTTTGTCATCACATCTCTCCCGTACGCTAAAGAAAAAGGCGGGAATATCCCGCCCCCGTCTTATTTCACCTGAACCACCACAAACGCATCCGGATCCGGCAGCACCATCAACGGCGCAGACTGCGTCATGGTATATTCGCAACCAGGATCCCCCACTTCATCCCAGTGTTTCGGATAACGAATCGCAGAGGTAATCCCTTCACTCAGTGCCTGATTATCCTGAATGGCACCATAACAACGGACGCCTTCCGCCTGAGTGTTCCCCAGAATCAGTGTTCCTTCCGGCAGATAACGCTGTTCATCCCCGTTTTCGTCAACATACGTTGTCTTCGCCACCACAATTGCCAGATCGCCGTAATGACCTTTAAAGGAAACCACGGAGCCCAGGTCTTTCAGTGCCGTTTCCAGCTCAGATTTGGAGCCACGACTGGTATCCAGTTTTTCACGGAACAGTTTAAAACCGTTCAGCATACGCCAGACCGTGCCGTCCATAATCGCGATATTGATGGTGCCGGAAGCGAAATCACAGTACGCATCCAGATCATGCGTCGGATCGAAGGTGTCAGCATTCTGCTGTGACCATTCGCGTCCGCCAGCCTGCGTAATGTTATTGGCGGCAGAACGCCCAAAATCCACTTCCATCGTCTCAAACTGCTCGCCGCTCATGGTGTATTTACCCTGCAGAACGGCACTGACTGCCTGCATTTCTTCCACCTGTACAATCGCCTGCTCTTCCTGTTTCAGGTTATCCGTCAGAATACGCAGACGGCGGTAAGCCGGGTCATTAAGGCGGGCCGGATCTTCCCCTGGAAGACGTTCCACTGCCTGCTGATAATCAAAGCGGTGTTTTGGTTTTACATAACCGGGACGTAACACGCGGGTTTCACCACCACGGCTGCGCAGCACTTTGCCTGACACCACCGGAGACACATACGCCGCAACCGGTGTTTTGCCGGTAATTTTATCCAGCATGACTTCCTGAGTATGGAAAGTGATCGTGCGACGAAAGAACAGCTCCAGAAACAGCGCACGAAATTTCACTTTCTGCTCGGTGTACCCGAGTAACTGACGCGTGGTAAATAACCCCATAATTTATTTTCCTTCAGAAACACAAACGGGCCGCATCGCGACCCGTTTTTCAGTTAATCACTTCACCATCAGGCGTGGCTGATGGCACTTCCCACAAACGCGTTGGCTTTTTTCACCGCATCCACAGAGTCAGGCCAGACCAGCGACTCACTGGCAAACGTACCGCTTTTGTAGTACGTCAGCGTGGGTTCTGTTCCGGCAAGCGCCAGAGTCAGCACCCCCACGGCCGTTCCGGCTTTCTGACCATCCCATGCCACCAGTTTACCGGTGGCGTCATCCAGCATCAGTGGCGTCAGTGCAGGCGTGGCGGCACTGATACCACTGGTGGCTTTTGCGGTATGCGCCGGATCGCTTCCGGCAAAAATGTTCACATCCGCGCGCTTTTCCGTGGTGGTTTTAATCATTTTTCAGTCTCCTGATTTATCTGAATTCCGGATATCGCTTACGGCATACTCATCAGCAGGTCTTCCTCCCCGCGCCCGGCAGTTCCGCCACCGGAAACCGCACTGGCAGCATGCTGTGCCATAAAGCGATCAAAAAGTGTTTCCTGTGACGGTTGCGATGCCACCGGCGCGGCTGCCAGCAGCGTTTTCGCCTGCGCCACCGTCATTCCAGGTTGTTCTGTCAGTGCCTGTGCAAGTTGCTCGCGCCCTTTCGCCTCCGGCAGCGCCATAATCTGATCGCCGACACTTGCAGAACCAGCAACCGGTGCCGCCGCCAGTAACGTTTTGGCCTGGTCAACGGTCATTCCCGGCTGTTCAGCCAGCGTCTGCGCGAGTTGTTCACGCCCTTTTGCTTCTGGTAACGCCATAATCTGATCGCCTGTGCCGGCAGCAGGGGCTGCCGCCAGAAACGCTTTCGCCTGCTCCACCGTCATCCCCGGTTGACCTGCCAGCATCTGTGCCAGTTGCTCACGCCCCTTTGCTTCCGGCAGCCCCATAATCTGATCACCTGTATTTGCCACACTGGCAGCAGGCACAGCAGCCAGGAACGCTTTCGCCTGCTCTACCGTCATTCCAGGCTGACCTGCCAGCATTTGCGCAAGTTGCTCGCGCCCTTTCGCCTCCTGACAATTCAGGATCTCCATCACGCGCTGATTTTCCTGGGCCACAGCCTCAATGATCGAAACATTCGTTTGCGACATATTTACCTCTCTATTAATTTCTTTATTTATTGCAGAAACCATCACTTCAACGGCATCTGCAGCATTAATCAGTTGATCAGCCAGGCCTGCATCAATCCCTGCCTGACCGTCATAAACGGCAGCCTCGGTATTCATCACCGCCTCTGAACTCAGCCCCGTATAAAGCGACACCTTGTCGACAAACATCCGGCGGGCCTCATCAATACGGCGCTGAAAATCTGCACGCACACCTGCCGGCAATGCCTGAATACTGTTGCCGTCAACCTTGTGCTGCCCGGAGTAAATCAGCGTGATGTCCACCCCTTCCTGTGCCAGTTGTTTCTCGTAACTGGTGTGCGCCATCATCACGCCAATCGAACCAATTTTTGCCGTCTGCGTGACCAGCCGACGCGTACAGGCTGCCGCCAGCAACATGGCGGCTGAACAGGCCATGTCATTACACAGCGCCCACACGGGCTTCTGTTCCCGCAGGCGGTAAATCATGTCAGCACAGTCAAACGCCCCGGCTGCCTGACCGCCCGGGCTGTCGATATCCAGCAAAATGCCGCGCACATCCGGATCATTCACCGCCATCTGAAGACGAGCAGTCAGACCGTCATAGCCTGTCATGCCAGAGTAAGGCCGCAGGGTACCCAGTTTATGCACCAGCGTGCCGCTCACCGGCAGAATGGCGATGCCATTCTTCACCTGGTAACTCTTTGCCGGACGCTGACCGCCCGCCATATAGTCAGTCACAGCCAGTTGCATACCATCAGCATCAAGCTGAACAGCCTGCTGAGGAACTGCAAGGCTGCCGGCCCCCATCTCTTTACCCAGCGCGCAAAAGAAAACCCGCGCATAGGCGGGTTCCAGTAAAAGCGGCTCATTAAATGCCATGGCGGCAATATGCGATAAATTACGACGCATCGCCTTTCTCTCCCGTTGTCTGTCGGATCTGCTGCTGAAACGTGTCCTTTATCCAGATGGGGCGGGGAAGACCAGCCGCCTGTCGCTCCTGGCTTTCACGCAGTTGCTGGCGGAAAATCTCCTGATAGTCATCGCCCATCAGGGCCAGTTCTTTCTCGTACGTGCTTAAACCACCTTCAATACGCATCACCGCTTCCTGCACTTCCTTAAGGCCATCAATCGCCATGCGACCGGCACCAATCCACTCGGCACGGCACCACCCGGAACGGGCCTCCCAGAATGAGAAACGGGATTTCGGTGGGCGGATCACACCACGAATAAGGGCTTCTTCCAGCCAGCAGGCAAACATCTGTGACGCCAGTCGGCTGGCCACAAATTTTCGTTTCCCCATAAAATACCGCCACGACTCATTGGCGGATGCCCGGGCACTGGAATAACTGACCTGTGAATAATCACGGGAAAGCTGCTCATAGGACACCCCCAGCCCGGCAGCGATGTAACGTAACAGCGCCTTTTCCAGTTCAGAGAAACCATTATCCGCATTCTGTGCTGTCTGCAGATTCAGTGAATCCCCCGGATAAAGATGCGGAATACGAACCCCTCCCATCTTTACCCCATTGATGGCGTAATAGTGCGCATAGCCTTTCATGATGGCTTTCAGCGGGTTTTTACTGTCATCCCCCACCCCGGCGATATATTCAAATGCTTTTTCCGAATCCAGTGTGGATTCAATCGTCGCGGCATACATCGCCCGCACCATCGCCGACTGCAGTTGCGTGGCCTGCAGTGTGTCGAGCATCTTGAGGCGCTCCATGACAGAGTAAAACTGGTTTGCCCCGCGCGTCTGCCCGTCCTCCTGCGGCTGAAACACATGGATCATGCCCGGTCTTCCGGAGGGCAGAGTCGCCGTAATCCGTGTCCAGTTACTGACACTGTAACCCGGCCAGTCATCATCCTGAACATGGTAGGCTATCGCCTTTCCGTGCCGGCTGATTTCCACTCCGGCACGCATAAAACGATCGCCGATGCCATAACCGGGCGTACTGACGCGCTTCGGACTGATGGTCTTGAATTTTGTTCTGAATAATGACGTGGATTCCGCATCCCATACAGGCTGGACAAAAATTTCACCGTTAAAAGTATGGACCCCCACCCCTTCACGAATAAATTCGGTAAACGAGCGACGTCCTTCCACATCCATCGAGCCAAACACCGGATCGCAGTATTCCATCCACGCCGCCTCCACATCTTCAATAAAGGCATGCGAATCAGCTTCTGACATCCCCAGCCAGCGCCAGTTGGGTCGGTAGCTCAGGCGAAACATATGTCCGACGATATGGTCTTTATGGATTTCCACAGCATTCGCGGCAATGCCATTATTACGGACCAGATCATCCGCACGGGCATTACCCAGCTGAATGGAAGGCAACAGCGCCACATCGGCACTTTCCGGCGCAGGTAACCATTCCGCAAGTTGCCCACCAAATCCGGAGCCGCCACCGGAATATCCCATACTCTGTCGCAGGGGCTGTCCGTGAACATCTATCAACTCCACATTCACAGCCTCACTCCCACCGGACCGCGACGCCGTCCGGACACACCCAGCGCACTCTCCAGCTCTTCAATGTATTGCCGCAGTTCACCAATCGTCGCCCGCGAATACTGAACCTGCCGTCCGTTCCTGCCGACAGAAACCACAGCACGTCCGATCATCAGTTCATGTAATGCCCGGCGGGCATCACAAAGCATCTCATGCGTATAAATCATCACTTATCCTCCACTCAGTGCAGCCGCGATCTCTTCCATGCTCATATCATCCTCATCCTGTTCATCTCTTCGTGCTCTCGCCAGCGCTTCAAGGTCCAGTTGCCACCGCTGTACCGAAACGCGCAGGGCAGCATAGGCATATACCAGGCAGTCGAGGGCTTCGTTGCGTCGCCCTTTTTTATCCCACAGCAGTTTCACCCTGCCATTAACCACCTTCTCCACCAGCTCTTCCGCCACGATCTGACGCGCCTCTTCTTCCGAAAAAATGTCAGGGTTATCCGGAAAACGGAAGGTATACGGGGCGGCTTCACTGGCAGAGACCACTGGCAGGGCAAAACGGGCGTACAGCATTTCCTTGACGGTATCGGAGCCCACCTCACACAAAAACACACCACGCTGGTTGCGCTTTTTGGGCATGGTGATCACCGGCTTGCCGTACACCGATGCCCCTTTTATGGGAAGCACAAAAAAAGTGCCGTGTTTCCTGGAACGCTGATACACAATGTCCTGGTCGATACCACCGGTATCCCAGCAGACACGGGAAATGGAAATTTCAGTACCGTCAGCATGACGATATTTTTTCCGGATCACCGTATCAACACGTTTAAGGGTGTCCTCGTCTTCCGGTCGCCCCATGATAATTTGCTTATCAATCAGAAAGGCTTCTTCGCCGGGAGCCCAGCCCCAGACATAAATTTCATAGCGATCTTTCTGGGAGTCGATCCCGGCGGTCAGGTAAACCACCCTCAGGGGAACCTGCGCGCCATAGTGGCAGACTTTTTCCAGCAACAACTCAAAGCTCAGTTTTTCTGCCACGGCCTCTTCATAGGGCTCCCCGAGCGTGGTGTTAATAAACGTCTTGACGCCGTTCGGATCCTTCAGTGCATCCAGCCAGTCATAAACAATCTGTACCCAGGTGGTGAACGGACTGTACGCCGTCCATATATGGAAAGTGACGGAGCGCGGTGGCGGCATCTCCTCATCACCGGCGCTGTAAAATGCCAGGCCGTCTTGCGTCCACATCCCGGTGTTGTCACAAATCCAGCGCCCGTCTGTCTGGTCAAGTTCCGACTGGCGGATCACACAGCCATTACGTTCACACAGGTAATACACCGTTTCCGGTTTACCCTTCTCCCATTTCAGGCCAGACGGCGTCGCATCATCGCCAAACTTCAGATACTGGACCTCCCCGCAATGAGGGCAAGGGACATAAAACCGCATGAAATGCGCAGATTCATTCGCTGCTTTTTCAATCTGACAGGAGCCTTTAATTTTTGGCGTTGAGCCGCGTATGGATTTAGGCCATACCGAACCTTCGATACGTTTATCGCCAAGCAGTGTTGGTGAACCTTCTTTTTCCACATCCGGTTCAAACGAGGAGAGTTCGTCATAGCAGACCACATCCACAGATTTTTCACGGTAGTTTTTAGCAGCGGCACCGCCCAGGCACCAGAACCCCACTCCGGAGGAAAAACGCTTCAGAGTGAGCGTGTTGTCACGATGTTTTCTGCCCAGCCATGGAGACAACGCTTTAAGGCAGGGAACATCCCGCAATGTTGCTTCCACATGCGCTTTCATAAAATCTTCAGCTGCAGAATCTGTTGGCTGAAAAAGCAAACTGTTACGGGATTTATGCTCAATAAAATACCCGATCACGCCCAACAGCATTTTGGTATAACCCACACGCGCTGATTTAATCAGATTAACAGTGCGGATCCGGTCATTACCCATACTGTTCATGATGGCAACCTGAAACGGCAGGGTCTTCCACTCTCCATCACCATATGACGACTCTTTAGGCAGATAATAATTTTGATCAGCCCATTCAACTGCCGTCATCGGAACAACCCTGACCAGAGGTTGCAACGCAACTGAAACGGCAGCCATCATATTATTCAGCTGTAGTCTGGATATATTCATCGAGTAACTCAGGTAATTTATCCCCTGCCCGCGCGCACTGATTCGCGCCTTTTGCGATAAGGGTTTTCAGATGATCAATATGACGCGGCGTTAAATCCGGAAACTGTCGCTGCATGGATAAAGGAATGGAATCAAGCGTACTGGACAATGCCATCGCCAGTTTGCTGAGAGCGAAAATACAGAACTCTGAATCAATGAGTTTGCCTTCAGTTACCTGATTCTTAAGTTTTTGCGCTACAGCCTGCTCTTCAGTCAGTTCAACCCTGGCCCGGAGTAATCTTTCCTCCAGATCGCTCCCGTCATCAGGTGTTCTCTGATTGTATTGTCGCCGCTCGCGATCTATCTCCAGTACGGTTTTAACGTCATAAAAAACTTCCCTCCCCCGACGCTCAACAGGAGGAACGCCCCATTTATCAAATGCCTGAACGGATATACCGATGGAGGAGGCCATATCGCTTTTATTCAATAAAAAGGCCATCTCCTCTCCATAAGTCATCGATAAAAAGCGATATAACAACCATGTGTTTTTGCAAAACCATTTGATTTAATTGGCATTTTTCGCATTGATAGCATCAAAAAACGCCATCAGGTTGTTGTATCAAACCCTGTTTTTTATTACTTATCAAAGAGATAGAGAAAACAATTAAACAACAACCACCCCCTCAAAAAATCTCATAAATAGCGCGTTTTTGCGCGTCTGCCGTCCCCCGGTGTTTCAGGTTCCGGAAAGGACCCGTAAAAATGGGAGCGATTATCATTTACACACACTCTAATACCTGCATTATCGCAGCCCCTCACTGTTGAAGGGATGCTGTAATACCTGTTACTCCGTAACGACAGCGCCTTCCGGTAATTTCATGCCGGCAAATACCAGGCACCCCGGATGACGATCATCTTCTGTTGCTTCCAGCATTGACTCACCAAACCACTCCGTCGTGGCGCGACCATCAGCTGCTTTGTAGTGGAGTAAGTACTGATTCTCGCCATCCGCATACTGAGCGCGAGCTTTAACCTCACCCCATTCATCACTGATGCGCATCTCCACCAGTTGTGACAACTCAAACTTAAACGGAGCAGCATCAGCACCAATTACAATCGGTTTGTTTTCTGTTTTTTCCATCATCGTCTCCTGATATAGAAGCCCGTCGCCGCACCGGGCACTGTTCAACACTTGTGTATTTGCGACGACATAAAGGATTTATTTATGAAATTTTCAAGTAAGCAGAATTTCATGCTTTCCGGACGCTGGCTCACCCTTCATTTTTCAGCAAAATATTCTGCTCTTACAGGCGTTCAGTCATGCATACACTGCCGGACACTATCAACAATTTCACAGACCTGAGAGGCTGTATCGAAAAGCTGACGCGCTTTATCCAGCTGACGCATCCCACCAGGAAAAAAGGCACCAGTATCGCTACCAGTGCCCATTTCTCCACGTCAGACACCCTTAAGGATTACATAAGATTTACAAATAATAATGTCCTTTTTCACACACCTGTATAAGGATATTTATATGCCCAGCCGCACAATAATAAAATTTCTGATTATATCTTTATTCGTTATATTAGTTTTATTGTCAATCATATATATAGCAAGAACTCCGGCCAGACTTGATATGAATGACGTCGCTGAAATTAACCAGAAGCATCAGCTTATTTTTCTCATCAGACACGGAGAACGATGTGATCGCTCCACAAATATATGTCTGTCAGAACGTGATGGCATCACAATAAATGGAGCCAATAAAGCTCAACAATATGGAAATGCATTCAGCAAAATGTTTCCAGACTACGGTCTCTATTCAACAGATACAGTCCGAACGATACAGACAGCCTCTTTTTTTTCGGGTGGAAAAACAGCAACCATTCCTGATATTTCAACCTGTGATGATGACGCAGTAAACAACATACTGGAAATATCACAATCTGATAATATTACTGTAATTTTCACACATAACCACTGTCTGTCGAAAATTGCAAAAAAGATGAACGGCTGGAGATTTAAACCTGATTATATGGATACACTGGTTCTTCATCGGGAGAATCACAATCTGGTTCTTGACGGATATTCAAAACCGAACGATTTTATCCAGTAATTCATATAATAATACCTGAACATTGACACAACCCCATCCTTACACAAACAGCCAGCAATTAAGCTGGCTCTGTTAATTAAGACATTGCGTCCTGATGTACTCCTGCAGGTAGTTAACCTGCGCGGTTATCCTGTCGATTCCACTTCGGAGACGGTAATAATTGAGTTCAGCATCTGCTGTAAGTCCTGGGCTTTCTCCATCGCCCATGCCGCTGGCTCCGGTCGTTGACTTTGCACAGGTGGCGGCGACTTGCAGGCGCTTACGACCAGCAGAAACATCAGCACGGAGACTTTCGATAGTCGCGTTAGCATCAGCAAGCTCCTTTGTGTATCTGGCGTCGAGTTCTGCTACATCACGTTGACGCTTCTGCATGTCAGCGATGATGTACCTGGCTTTATCGCGCTGCTCTTTGTAGGCGATGGCATTATCACGGTAATGATTAACAGCCCATGACAGGCAGACGATGATGCAGATAACCAGAGCGGAGATAATCGCGGTTACTCTGCTCATACCTCAATCTCTCTGACTGTTCCGCCAGCTTCTTTGAATTTTGCAATCAGGCTGTCAGCCTTATGCTCGAACTGGCCATAACCAGCCCCCGGCAACGAAGCCCAGATATTGCTGCAACGGTCGATTGCCTGACGGATATCACCGCGATCAATCATCGGTAAAGCGCCACGCTCTTTAATCTGCTGCAATGCCACAGCGTCCTGACTTTTCGGAGAGAAATCTTTCAGGCCAAGTTGCTTACGATAGGCATCCCACCAACGGGAAAGAAGCTGGTAACGTCCGGCTGCTGTTGATTTGAGTTTTGGGTTTAGCGTGACAAGTTTGCGAGGGTGATCGGAGTAATCAGTGAATAGCTCTCCGCCAACAATGACGTCATAACCATGATTTCTGGTTTTCTGACGTCCGTTATCAGTTCCCTCTGACCACGCCAGCATATCGAGGAACGCCTTACGTTGATTATTGATTTCCACCATCTTCTACTCCGGCTTTTTTAGCAGCGAAGCGTTTGATAAGCGAACCAATCGAGTCAGTACCGATGTAGCCGATGAACACGCTCGTTATATAAGCGAGATTGCTACTTAGTCCTGCGAAGTCGAGAAGGTCACGAATGAACCAGGCGATAATGGCGCACATCGTTGCGTCGATTACTGTTTTTGTAAACGCACCGCCATTATATCTGCCGCGAAGGTACGCCATTGCAAACGCAAGGATTGCCCCGATGCCTTGTTCCTTTGCCGCTAGAATGGCGGCTAACAGGTCATGTTTTTCTGGCATCTTCATGTCTTACCCCCAGTAAGGGGATTTGCTCTATTTAATTAGGAATAAGGTCGATTACTGATAGATCAAATCCAGGCTACTGTGTTTAGTAATCAGATTTGTTCGTGACCGATATGCACGGGCAAAACGGCAGGAGGTTGTTAGCGCAACCTCATGCCACCCGCTTTCACGAAGGTCATGTGTAGAAGGCCGCAGCGTAACTATCACTGATGAATTCAGGATAGCCAGTGGCTACGGCTCAGTTATGGTGCTGGTTAACGGACTTGAACCGCTACCCATTCGCTTACAAGGCGACCGCTCTACCATTGGAGCTAAACCAGCATGTTTGGCGGGACAGCGTGGACTCGAACCACGATAAGAAGGTTAACAGCCTTCCGTAATGACCTTTATACGACTGACCCAAATAAAAAAAGCCACCGTTGCAACTTAAGAGTCACTAACGGCAGCTTACCCTCTAATTATGGCTAAATGGCTAATTGCATGTCAAGGTTTTTAACAGCAACATGCTTAACTTTCTCAACACGTTTACGCATTTTGAAAGCATTTTGCATTGGTTGGTACAAAACAAATAATGACGCTTTCAGGATGTCGTCAATTTCGTTTCTACAGGTTGCCAGTGAAGGTTTTCTCCATCCCTCGCCACCACGTCCACACATCTTGCGTGGCTTTGCAGTCGCGTGATAGTAGGATGCAATTGCTCGCTTAGATGAACCATGAGCGTAGTAGCTGAGGAGGATGCCAAAGGCTTTTTTGTCAATGTACATGACGGAATCGACGACCTGAGAAATCAACATTCCATCATCATCATTGCACATTGGCCTTGTCATAACTCTTCCCGGCTCTACGCTCTCCATGAACTTCGCTATTACGCTGCTCATGCGCTTTTCCAGGCGGCCTGAATAAACCCATGCGCCCCACAGTTCAAGCCAGCCATTCAGCCAATCGTGCTGTTCTTTGGTGAGGTTTAGTTCTCTTATGCTCATCGTCTTCCCCTCTTGCCCTGTTTGACCATCAGGACGCCGTTAACTATTACGTGACGCTCGCCTTTTCTGTCTCGGTTGTACTTGAGCACTGTTCCTCTTGCGCAGGAAAGCATCCTCGCCACTTCGGTCTGATTGCCTCGTGTCTGGATAAGAAGCTCTGGTATCGTTTGAATTGTGGCGTTCATACGTTCTCCAGTTCGGTGATTTTTATTCCAAGCCTTCCGCCTGGTACTTTCACGCCACGAATTACGCGAATGTCATCGAATTGCTCGTCGTCTTCCGCAAATCCGGCGTGGATAAGGGAGTCGAGTAAACCTTTCAGGATGTTGTCGAGGTCGCGGCGGCGGGAGTCTGGAACGTCTGCGATGACTTTGATACGGAGTCGTGATTTGGTGAAAATGTCTAACTTGAGTTGGCGGATGATTTGCTGAACGTCTTTTCGGTATTTCTGGCCTTTATCGCTGATGTAGTATTGGCTTCCCCGTCTTCGCCAGTAGGTGTTCAGCGACGGCGGATATGGAAGCACAAACTGATATTCGTTCATGGCTTAATCTTCCCCTCCTTCAGCAGTATCGCCTGCGTCCTGATCACGCCTTCGAGGTGGTAAAGTCTGGCGTCTTTGTTGTCGAGATTATGGGTGCGTCGGTCGATTTCATCGTGACACGCGCTACAAGCCCATGCGCCGATCAGGTCGTCAGGCTTCATTCCCGTTCCGCAAATTCCAGCCATCCGGTAATGTGCCAGAACTGTAGTTTCAGGATTGCCATTGCATACGCCGTAAATACGTACCTGGCATTCTCTGCCGCGTGCTTCTTTGCGTAGATTAGCCATTAAGCAGCCTCCCCTGTTACTTTCAGCATTCCGTTATCGAGCAGCTTTCTGGTCAGCCACTGTTGACCACGCCCGGTGATTTTTGTGGTGAACGATATCTGTATTCCGTGATTTGTGTTGACCGCTGTTTCTTTCACTGTGAAATAGCCGCGATCCATATATTCCTGCATTGGCACATTGCGCCGGGAACCTGAAGCAATAAGGATTTTGTGATCGCGCATCCACGCAAACAGTTTGTTTGGACCAATTCCAACAACCTTTGCAAAGTTTCCAATCAAAATTCCGCTGGCCTCGCCAACGCGATCGGCAAACTCAACTTTAGGTGCTGCGAGAGCAAGCTGTTTCTCCAGTTCAGCCTTCTTGTCTTCAAGGTCAGCTGCAAGGCGCAATGCCTAAGAAAAGGTTTGTGGGATCTTTGCGGTTGCCCCTTCGAGTTCTCGCCAACGGTCAACAAGACGAGCGGTGAATTCCGGCGACAACTGGGCAACGACAATAATGCTGTCGCGCTTACCTTGTTCGCCTTCGAAGACGTAAGCCTCGACACTACGGCGCAGTCCTAAGTTATTGATTTTTTTCGAAAACCTGCAATGCAGGAAGTTGAATAACTCCAGATTTAGCCAGGCGCTCTATTGATATTTTTACGTTATCTGGACGACTTCCCACCAACTCAGCGATTTCAATGCTTGTCATTTTGATGACACTGCTATTTATCAGCTCATTCATTGTCATGTCCTCTCATATTGAAAATTCAGCAATAAAAAACCCAGCCGAAGCTGGGTTTGTTAAGTTGTCAATTGTCAGTAGCGATGCAGTGAAGGCGGCAACTCTTTGTTCTTAAGCCTTTCCCATGCCAGAAGGTTCGTCGGCCCGTCAGGCTCATAAATATCTATATCCCGCGTGTGATTAATTAAAACGCCACTCGCCCTCCCGATGATATACGAGAACTCATAGCCGTAGTCGTGGCATATGCCGGAATAGCCAGACTGAATCAGTTTTAATGCGGGATACAACTCACGGAACAATGCCTGTGAGCGGTTGGCATAATCCCACAGCCATACAAGGCTGTCTGTTTCTTTTGCGGAAAGCCCGTTGGGCTTCTTCTCTTGTTTGCCAGTATTTTTCTCGCACTGGCTGAAATAGCAGTCTTCCAATTTTTCGAACACTTCCCACGCCTGATCGGTTTCGAGCATTTTGGCGTGGCGTGCTGCTCCGCGTTCTGTCCAGAGGATGAGGGAGCGGGCTTTCGGGGAAATTTGTAACCCTCTTAAAGATGGTTGCAAATTTTGTGAGTTACTTAAAGTAACCCGCAAATTTTGTGAGTAGTTTAAAGCTACCCGCAATTCTTTAAGGTCATTACCAACAACTTTGAAAAAGTGTTTCCCTTCAACGAAGCGTACTTTGTTCTCATGATGATTCTGGCGAATACGCACCGGCTCAGTGCCGTAAAGCTGCGCCAAAAGTTCGGTGGTAATAACAGGAATCTGGTTATGGGTGATCGGGGAGAGAGTTTCAACAGAAATTTGAGTTGTCATAATGACGCCCTCTGGTGGTTTCTTAATAACTCACCACCGACGACGCCAATCGTCTGGTGGTGAACTGTGCAGGGTTGGCGTAACCGGGAAACCGACCGGCGCGGATCTCTCCGCCCCCACACAGCCCACCATAATTCAGATGTGCGCGTGCATACGACAATAAAAAACACGCTCGCGGCGTGTATCTGTCGCGGTCTCTATCCAGGACGCCAATCCCGACGCCAGATTTTGCTGGCGTTTGAGGAATATAGCCCCGAATAAATCATCGCGTCAATCACCTTGTTTTCCTCGCACGATGTCTTAGCCACCGGATATCCCACAGGTGAGCCGTGTAATTGAAGGTTTTTACGTCAGATTCTTTTGGGATTGGCTTGCGTTTATTTCTGGAGCGTTTCGTTGGAAGGTATTTGCAGTTTTCGCAGATGATGTCGGTGATGCTTCTTCGCTGTCGCCTCATGCCGCCCTCCTGACGCCCTGCCCGATCGCCATCAATGCCGCTTTGGATACAGTAGTAAACATTCGTCGAGGACTGATGAACGGTCGCCAAATCAGCAGCATGGAGCCTTTGCTGTTTCCCTTCTTCTCCAGCCCTGTCGATGGTTCGATAAAATTAATCCGTCCATCAGTGATGATGCGAACTTCGTCGACACTCTCCAGAGCCTTGCTGAACCATCCGACTGACATATCCTCTGGCACAAGCATAACTACCGTCTGTCGCTGTTGTATGCACTGCTCAGCGGCTTTTTCCACCCACGGCCTGATATTGCTGTACGGTGGGTTATTCCAGATTGCACCGTGGCTTACCCACTCAGAATTGAGCGCGTCGTCGGCCTCAGTTAGCCAGTGAGCACACAGAGCATTTTTGTCGCTCGCTGCCGAATCCAGCCAGAATCCAAACTCAATATCCAGTGCATCAAAAAGCCAAAGCGGCGTTTGCCAGCAGTCCTTATCGTGTGCTGGCGTATTTGATTTGATAGTCATGCAGCCCGATCTCCCCATCGCGCTTTCCATTCGAGAGCTAGTCGCGCTTCGTCTGACCACTTAACGCCACGCTCTGTACCGAATGCCTGTATAAGCTCTAATAGCTCCGCAAATTCGCTTACGCGCATCCTGCTGGTTGACTGGCCTATTACCACAAAGCCATTCCCGGCAAGGTTAGGAACAACGTCCTGCTGCTTTAATGCTGCTGTAAAAACGCACTTCCAGCTTTCTGCATCCAGCCGGCGACCATGCCATTCAACCTGACGCGAAACGTCACCAAGGCAAGCCCAAAGCTTCCGATTTTGGTCTAAGCTGCGGTTGCGCTCCTGAATGGTTACTACGATTGGTTTGGTTGGGTCTGGAAGGATTTGCTGTACTGCGTGAATAGCGTTTTGCTGATGTGCTGGAGATCGAATTTCAAAGGTTAGTTTTTTCATGACTTCCCTCTCCCCCAAATAAAAAGGCCTGCGATTACCAGCAGGCCTGTTATTAGCTCAGTGATGTAGATGGTCATCTTTTAACTCCATATACCGCCAATACCCGTTTCATCGCGGCACTCTGGCGACACTCCTTAAAAATCAGGTTCGTGCTCATCTTTCCTTCCCGTTCTTCCCTGGTAGCAAACCGGTAATACACCGTTCGCCAGACCTTACCTTCGATAACCAGAAGACCTGCCCGTGCCATTTTAGCCGCGGCCTGATTTATGCTGGTTACTGTTGCGCCTGTTAGCGCGGCAACGTCCGGCGCACAGAAGCTATTATGCGTCCCCAGGTAATGAATAATTGCCTCTTTGCCCGTCATACACTTGCTCCTTTCAGTCCGAACTTAGCTTTGATTTCTGCGATCTTCGCCAGAGCCTGTGCACGATTTAGAGGTCTACCGCCCATGACAGGAAGTTGTTTTACTGGTTCAGGGATCGCCTCACCACGGTTAATTCTCGCAGTCATATGGACAAGCTCATCTGCGGCCTTACGGCGTAATTCCGCATCAGTAAGCGCATTGGCCCGCATGTTCTGATACAGGTTGGTAACCAGCCAGTAGTGCGCGTTTGATTTCCACGGATAAGACTCCGCATCCGGATACAGGCCTCGCTTCCGGCAATACTCGTAAACCATATCAACCAGCTCGCTGACGTTTGGCAGTCCGGCGATAACGGATGCTTCTTCCCGGCACCATGCAACAAACTGCCCGGGTGATGGCAGAAATGGTCGATTCTGCCGACGGGCTACGCGCATTCCTGCGTTAACCTGTTCCATTGTGGTGATCCCGTTTTCCCGGAAAGCCAGCACCCACTGGCGGCGGATTTCGTTCAGTTCGTTCTGGTCCCGGTTAGCTAGGCTCGCCGGGAAAGTTGCCAGTAACTGGCTGAACACACCATTGATGATCTGCGCTACCTGTTGTACCTGCGGCTTTTCGTCGTACTGTTCCGGCATGTTGTTGGCGATCCGACGCATCTGCTCACGGTCAAAGTTAACCATCTGTGCGGCGATGTTTTTCATAAATCCACCCCGTAAATCCAGTCAGTGTTTGTCAGGTCGAGTTTTGGTTTGCTGGCTGTCACGCCTGCCTGTTGCTTGTTACGGTTGATTTCGAGCTGGGTCCACTTGTCGCGGAGTTTGGCCGGACTCAGCACGTTACCGGACCAGAAGTTGTCCTGGCAGGCCCAGCGGAAAAGCACACACATATCGCGGTGGTTACGTCCGTCACGTTCACGCATCAGGCGGATATCGTTAGCCCACCCAGCAAAATTCGGTTTTCTGGCTGATGGCGCGATGGTCTTCACCATGTCAAACATCCACTCTGCGGCGGTCAGGTCTTCTGCTGTTCCCCACTTGCTGCCGCTCTGAATTGCAGCATCCGGTTTAACCACAGAAAGATCGTTTTCTGGCTGGTCAGAGGATTCGCCAGAATTCTCGGACGAATAATCTTTTCTTTTTTCTTTTGTAATAGTGTCTTTTGTGTCCCCCTGTTTTGAGGGATAGCAATCCCCCAATTTGAGGGATGTTTTATCCCTCGTTTTAGGGGATTTTCCCTCGTTTTGAGGGATACACCATTCTGAGATGTTTTTATTTGGTCCAAACATGCCGCCTTGCTGCTTGATAATATTCATTCTGACGAGTTCTAACTTGGCTTCATTGCACCGTTTGACAGGTAACTTTGTAATCTCGCTAAGTTGAGAATCGGTGATTCTGTCCATTGGTTTATTCCACCCATAGGTTTTACGCAGAATGGCAAGCAGCACTTTAAACTGTCGCTTGGTCAGATCTGCGCCCGAATAAGCCTCAAGCAGCATATTTGATAGTCTGGCGTAACCATCATCGAGATCTGCCACATTACGCTCCTGTCCGGCAAAGTTACCTCTGCCGAAGTTGAGTATTTTTGCTGTATTTGTCATAATGACTCCTGTTGATAGTTCCAGTAATGACCTCAGAACTCCATCTGGATTTGTTCAGAACGCTCGGTTGCCGCCGGGCGTTTTTTATTGGTGAGAATCGCAGCAACTTGTCGCGCCAATCGAGCCATATCGTCGTCAACGACGCCCCATTCAAGAACAGCAAGCAGCATTGAGAACTTTGGAATCCAATCCCTCTTCCACCTGCTGATCTGCGACTTATCAACTCCCACAGCTTCCGCTGTCTTCTCAGTTCCAAGCATTGCGATTTTGTTAAGCAACGCACTCTCGATTCGTAGAGCCTCGTTGCGTTTGTTTGCACGAACCATATGTAAGTATTTCCTTAGATAACAATTGATTGAATGTATGCAAATAAATGCATACACCATAGGTGTGGTTTAATTTGATGCCCTTTTTCAGGGCTGGGATGTGTAAGAGCGGGGTTATTTATGCTGTTGTTTTTTTGTTACTCGGGAAGGGCTTTACCTCTTCCGCATAAACGCTTCCATCAGCGTTTATAGTTAAAAAAATCTTTCGGCCTGCATGAATGGCCTTGTTGATCGCGCTTTGATATACGCCGAGATCTTTAGCTGTCTTGGTTTGCCCAAAGCGCATTGCATAATCTTTCAGGGTTATGCGTTGTTCCATACAACCTCCTTAGTACATGCAACTATTATCACCGCTAGAGGTAAAACAGTCAACACGCACGGTGTTAGATATTTATCCCTTGCGGTGATAGATTTAACGTATGAGCGCAAAAAAGAAACCATTAACACAAGAGCAGCTTGAGGACGCACGTCGCCTTAAAGCTATTTATGAAAAAAAGAAAAATGAACTTGGCTTATCCCAGGAATCTGTCGCAGACAAGATGGGGATGGGGCAGTCAGGCGTTGGTGCTTTATTTAATGGCATCAATGCATTAAATGCTTATAACGCCGCATTGCTTGCAAAAATTCTCAAAGTTAGCGTTGAAGAATTTAGCCCTTCAATCGCCAGAGAAATCTACGAGATGTATGAAGCGGTTAGTATGCAGCCGTCACTTAGAAGTGAGTATGAGTACCCTGTTTTTTCTCATGTTCAGGCAGGGATGTTCTCACCTGAGCTTAGAACCTTTACCAAAGGTGATGCGGAGAGATGGGTAAGCACAACCAAAAAAGCCAGTGATTCTGCATTCTGGCTTGAGGTTGAAGGTAATTCCATGACCGCACCAACAGGCTCCAAGCCAAGCTTTCCTGACGGAATGTTAATTCTCGTTGACCCTGAGCAGGCTGTTGAGCCAGGTGATTTCTGCATAGCCAGACTTGGGGGTGATGAATTTACCTTCAAGAAACTGATCAGGGATAGCGGTCAGGTGTTTCTACAGCCACTAAATCCACAATACCCAATGATCCCATGCAATGAGAGTTGTTCCGTTGTGGGGAAAGTTATCGCTAGTCAGTGGCCTGAAGAGACGTTTGGGTGATGGATGGCAAACCTCATAATGAATAACTTTAGCGAGTTGGCGACAAACTATCCACATTATATTAATATAAGGGAAAATCGATGAGTAAGTTCGGGTGTGATATGAGTAGGCAAATTACTGTTTTCGATGACACATCACAGTTAACATTTGATGATTTCGCTAGAGAAAACGGTGTTACCTATTGGTTTGCATCTGATTTAGCGATGATGCTTGGATATAATGGCATGGATCAGATATTGAAAGCCATCAACAAAGCTACATCTGTATGTGTGAGCCTCGATATCCCTGTATACGATAACTTCATCCAGATGCCTTCAGAAAATGCGAAAAATGACTTTAAATTAACTCGTTTCGCTTGTTATCTGATTGTAATGAATGGTGACATCAGCAATCAAAAAGTTGCAAATGCACAAGCTTATTTTGCTGGGCTCGCAGCAGAAATACACACTACATATCATAACCATGACGCAGTTAATCGAGTTTATTTGCGTGGCGAGATTACATCTAGAGAGAAAACTCTCAGTCATGTAGCCCATAAACACGGAGTAGTCGACTATGGTCTATTTCAAAATGCGGGCTACCGTGGGATGTACAATATGAATCTCTCACAGTTGAAAGCTCGAAAAGGCCTAACTAAAAAAGATGGAACGATGCTTGACTTCATGGGAAGCGAAGAGCTCGCGGCCAATATATTCAGAATTACACAGACAGAAGCAAGAATCAGAAACCAGAACCTGAAGGGACAGTCTCAACTAGAGAATGCTGCTGAGACCGTAGGGAGATCTGTTCGCAATGTAATGATTTCTAACACTGGAACAGCCCCTGAAAACATAAAACTTTCCCAAGAAAAAATTCAGAAAGTTAGAAGCAGCATTAAGAAAACTCATAAAGCCCTAGCAAAGCACGACCAAAAAAAACCATAAATGCATACCCCGGCCACAGAGCCGGGTTTTCTTTGCCTCACGATCCCCCTCACCCAAGAACACATAACCAATTGTATTTATTTGAAAATTAATAGATACAACTCACTAAACATCGCAATTCAGATCTCTCGATCACCTTCCCAATCCACACAACCCTGCAAAAAATAAATCTATATAAAAAACATACAGATAACCATCTGCGGTGATAAACTATCTCTGGCGGTGTTGACACAAATACCACTGGCGGTGATACTAAGCACATCAGCAGGACGCACTGACCACCATGAAGGTGACGCTCTTAAAAATTTAGCCCTGAAGAAGGGCAGCATTCAAAGCAGAAGGCTTTGAGTAGCGCGAAATGCAGCTGCAAGACAGCAACCGTGGAGATAAGCATCACGGCGCGTTACTCAAAGCTAACTGACAGGAGAATCCAGATGGATGCACAAACACGCCGCCGCGAACGTCGCGCAGAGAAACAGGCTCAATGGAAAGCAGCAAATCCCCTGTTGGTTGGGGTAAGCGCAAAACCAGTTAACCGCCCTATTCTCTCGCTGAATCGCAAACCGAAATCACGAGTAGAAAGCGCACTGAATCCGATAGACCTTACGGTGCTGGCTGAATACCACGAACAGATTGAAAGCAACCTGCAGCGTATTGAGCGCAAGAATCAGCGCACATGGTACAGCAAGCCACGCAGTGAAATGGGTGTGACTTGTGTTGGTCGCCAGAAAATGAAATTAGGCAGCAAACAACTTATTTGAGGTGATATATGGAAGAAGAATTTGAAGAGTTCGAAGAGCATCCTCAGGATGTGATGGAACAATACCAAGACTATCCGTATGACTACGACTATTGATAAAAATCAATGGTGTGGACAATTCAAGCGATGCAATGGATGCAAGCTGCAATCGGAATGCATGGTTAAGCCTGAAGAAATGTTTCCTGTAATGGAAGATGGGAAATATGTCGATAAATGGGCAATACGAACGACGGCAATGATTGCCAGAGAACTTGGTTAACAGAACAACAAAGCTGCCTGATAGTGGCCTTTATTTTTGGCATAAATAACAGAATAAACACTGCACTGTGTATTCATTCCAACGAGTGAATACACGGAGCAATGTCGCTCGTAACTAAACAGGAGCCGACTTGTTCTGATTATTGGAAATCTTCTTTGCCCTCCAGTGTGAGGGCGATTTTTTTCTGTGAGGATATGAATAGATGTCAAACATCAAAAAATACATCATTGATTACGACTGGAAAGCATCAATAGAAATTGAAATCGACCATGACTTAATGACAGAGGAAAAACTTCACCAAATTAATAATTTCTGGTCAGACTCTGAATACCGACTCAATAAACACGGCTCTGTATTAAATGCTGTATTAATCATGCTGGCGCAACATGCTCTGCTTATAGCAATTTCAAGCGACTTAAATGCATATGGTGTTGTGTGTGAGTTCGACTGGAATGATGGAAATGGTCAGGAAGGATGGCCTCCAATGGATGGTAGCGAAGGAATAAGAATTACCGATATCGATACATCAGGAATATTTGATTCAGATGATATGACTATCAAAGCCGCCTGAGCGCTGCGTTACCGCATACCAATAACGCTTCACTCGAGGCGTTTTTCGTTATGTATAAATAAGGAGCACACCATGCAATATGCCATTGCAGGGTGGCCTGTTGCTGGCTGCCCTTCCGAATCTTTACTTGAACGAATCACCCGTAAATTACGTGACGGATGGAAACGCCTTATCGACATACTTAATCAGCCAGGAGTCCCAAAAAATGGATCAAACACTTATGGCTATCCAGACTAAATTCACTATCGCCACTTTTATTGGCGATGAAAAGATGTTTCGTGAAGCCGTCGACGCTTATAAAAAATGGATATTAATGCTGAAACTGAGATCAAGCAAAAGCATTCACTAACCCCCTTTCCTGTTTTCCTAATCAGCCCGGCATTTAGCGGGCGATATTTTCACAGCTATTTCAGGAGTTCAGCCATGAACGCTTATTACATTCAGGATCGTCTTGAGGCTCAGAGCTGGGCGCGTCACTACCAGCAGATCGCCCGTGAAGAGAAAGAGGCAGAACTGGCAGACGATATGGAAAAAGGCCTGCCCCAGCACCTGTTTGAATCGCTATGCATCGATCATTTGCAACGTCACGGGGCCAGCAAAAAAGCCATTACCCGTGCGTTTGATGACGATGTTGAGTTTCAGGAGCGCATGGCAGAACACATCCGGTACATGGTTGAAACCATTGCTCACCACCAGGTTGATATTGATTCAGAGGTATAAAACGGATGAGTACAGCACTCGCAACGCTGGCTGGGAAGCTGGCTGAACGTGTCGGCATGGATTCTGTCGACCCACAGGAACTGATCACCACTCTTCGCCAGACAGCATTTAAAGGTGATGCCAGCGATGCGCAGTTCATCGCATTGCTGATCGTCGCCAACCAGTACGGCCTTAATCCGTGGACGAAAGAAATTTACGCCTTCCCTGATAAGCAGAACGGCATCGTTCCGGTGGTGGGCGTTGATGGCTGGTCCCGCATCATCAATGAAAACCAGCAGTTTGATGGTATGGACTTTGAACAGGACAACGAATCCTGCACATGCCGGATTTACCGCAAAGACCGCAATCATCCGATCTGCGTTACCGAGTGGATGGATGAATGCCGCCGCGAACCATTCAAAACCCGCGAAGGCAGAGAAATTACGGGGCCGTGGCAGTCGCATCCCAAACGGATGTTACGGCATAAAGCCATGATTCAGTGTGCCCGTCTGGCCTTCGGATTTGCGGGTATCTATGACAAGGATGAAGCCGAGGGCATTGTCGAAAATACCGCATACACTGCAGAACGTCAGCCGGAACGCGACATCACTCCGGTTAACGATGAAACCATGCAGGAGATTAACACTCTGCTGATCGCCCTGGATAAAACATGGGATGACGACTTATTGCCGCTCTGTTCCCAGATATTTCGCCGCGACATTCGTGCATCGTCAGAACTGACACAGGCCGAAGCAGTAAAAGCTCTTGGATTCCTGAAACAGAAAGCCGCAGAGCAGAAGGTGGCAGCATGACACCGGACATTATCCTGCAACGTACAGGGATCGACGTGAGAGCTGTCGAACAGGGGGATGATGCGTGGCACAAATTACGGCTCGGCGTCATCACCGCTTCAGAAGTTCACAACGTGATAGCAAAACCCCGATCAGGAAAGAAGTGGCCTGACATGAAAATGTCCTACTTCCACACCCTGCTGGCTGAGGTTTGCACCGGTGTGGCTCCGGAAGTTAACGCTAAGGCTCTGGCCTGGGGAAAACAGTACGAGAACGACGCCAGAACCCTCTTTGAGTTCACTTCCGGCGTGAATGTTACTGAATCCCCGATCATCTATCGCGACGAAAGTATGCGCACCGCCTGCTCTCCCGATGGTTTATGCAGTGACGGCAACGGCCTTGAGCTGAAATGCCCGTTTACCTCCCGGGATTTCATGAAGTTCCGGCTCGGTGGTTTCGAGGCCATAAAATCGGCTTACATGGCCCAGGTGCAGTACAGCATGTGGGTGACACGAAAAGATGCCTGGTACTTTGCCAACTATGACCCGCGCATGAAGCGTGAAGGCCTGCATTATGTCGTGATTGAGCGGAATGAAAAGTACATGGCGAGTTTTGACGAGATGGTGCCGGAGTTCATCGAAAAAATGGACGAGGCACTGGCTGAAATTGGTTTTGTATATGGGGAGCAATGGTAATGAAGCATCCTCACGATAATATCCGGGTAGGCACGATCACTTTCGTCTACTCCGTTACAAAGCGAGGCTGGGTATTTCCCGGCCTTTCTGTTATCCGAAATCCACTGAAAGCACAGCGGCTGGCTGAAGAGATAAATAATAAACGAGGGGCTGTATGCACAAAGCATCTCCTGTTGAATTAAGAACGAGTATCGGGATGGCACATAGCCTCGCTCAAATTGGAGTCAGGTTTGTGCCAATACCAGTAGAAACAGACGAAGAATTTCATACGTTAGCCACATCCCTTTCACAAAAGCTGGAAATGATGGCGGCGAAAGCAGAAGCAAACGAGAGAGACCCGGCATGACAACAACAGAATGCATTTTTCTGGCAGCAGGCTTCATATTCTGTGTGCTTATGCTTGCCGACATGGGACTTGTTCAATGACACCTCAGCAGGAAAACGCCCTTCGCAGCATTGCCCGTCAGGCTAATTCTGAAATCAAAAAAGCCAGACAGCAGTTTCCGGATAAAAACGTCGATGACATTTGCCGTAGCGTACTGAAGAAGCACCGCGAAACGGTAACGCTAATGGGATTCACACCGACTCATTTAAGTCTGGCGATCGGCATGTTAAACGGCGTCTTTAAGGAGCGATGAACATGAAAAGCAAAATCATCAGGGAGCTACAGGCTCCTTTTTTATTGTTCGCATTCACCCTCAAGCGTATTAACCAACAATTCAGGGATTAATGAAAGATGGCAGATATCATTGATTCAGCATCAGAAATTGAAGAATTACAGCGCAATACAGCAATAAAAATGCGTCGCCTGAACTACCAGACTGTATCCGCAACTCATTGTTGTGAGTGTGGCGATCCGATAGATGAACGAAGACGCCTGGCAGTTCAGGGTTGTCGGACTTGTGCAAGTTGCCAGGAGGATCTGGAGCTTATCAGTAAACAGAGAGGTTCGAAGTGAGCGAAATTAATTATCAGGCACTGCGTGAAAAGGCAGAGAAAGCAACTAAAGGAAGCTACATCGTAGGGCATACATCTGTTAACCAGCACGGCAATTTAACAGGAGTTTTTGTTTGCCAAAAATGGAAAGGAGAACCCGGTGGCGTGATTGCGGAATGTCATGTTAACTGCCTGATTGAATCAGATGCTCAGGCTTATGCAAACGCTGAATTCATAGCAGAGGCTAACCCGGCTACCGTGCTGGCACTGCTGGATGAACAGGAAAGAAACCAGCAATACATCAAACGCCGTGACCAGGAGAACGAGGATATTGCGCTAACGGTAGGGAAGCTGCGTGTTGAGCTTGAAGCAGCAGAGAACAACCTTATTGATAGCGAATGCCATGTTGCTGAACTGGAAGAAGCGCTACGCGATAAGCAGGCGTTACTTGAAGCCTCAGAAAAGCGCAACGCAAAATTACAAAGCGAGAATGCATACATCCGCAACCGGTACAAAGAACTGGACCTATTAATCGGGAAAAACATTCTGGTCATGCAGGCTGCCATTATCGAATGGCAGGCAACTGGCGACGCTAAGAGCGGACTAGCATGGATTTATAACACACTGTTTGGCCCTGGCGAATTACCGGACGAATCTGAGAAAGATGCTCAGGCCTACTTTAATCGCAAATATGCACCGATTGACGAAAAGCTTATGGCGCTTCACAAGTGGTTTTGGGAACAAAGTGAAGCCGAGCGCGCCGCTGGCATTCGCATCAAAGGAGAGTGAGATGAACGGACAAATCTCAATTGTTCGACCGGGAGCATGTGACGATTGCGAGATACGAATGATTATTCGTCTGGCGAGGGGGAAAACAATAACTGCTCTCATTACTCCAGAAAATCTCGCATTAGCATTAACCGGAAAGTCAGACCTGCCAGTAGAGCTAAAGCTGCGAAATGTTGAGATTAAGGTGAGTATCAGCAATGAATAACAATCCTCGCATTGGCGGGGATTTCTTTTATCTGAAAAGGACAGAATACATGATTAACAATATTGCAAATCAGTCTTCGTTTCCGGCTGCAACAATTGACAGCCAGATGCTGTTGAAAATGGTTAATGAGGCGCGGAGACTGCGAGGCGAAAAAGAAGTACGCAACAACGACTTCATTGCACGCATCAAAGATGAGCTTGAGGGGGAGGGTTACGAAATTTTCGTAACCCCCATGGATAAGAAAAAAGGCGGAGCGGATCAGGTGGTTATAGTGATGACCTACAAGCAAGCCCTGCGCGTCGCCGCACGTGAGTCGAAAGCCGTCCGTCGTTCGCTGGTCGACAAACTTGAATCAATGCAACAGCAGTTGCAACAAAAAACGACCACGAAGAAATCACCGGATGGCCTTGAAGAATTCCGTAAGGCACGCGCATTGAAAATGACCGTCGACACAATGAAAGACCTCTTCGACTTCCTCCCTCACCTCGCACCGGAAGCTAAACAGGTCGTTGCCGCCAGCCTGATTAATCCCGTCGTCGGCTTTAGTGCAATCCCTCTTCCGGTCATTGATGAACATCACTACTCTGCGTCGGAGGTTGGCACCATGCTTGGCATTTCAGCCAACAAGATAGGGCGCATTGCCAACACCTACATGCTCAAAACAGAAAAGTACGGGAAGTGGTTCATCGACAAATCGGCGCACAGTGACAAGCAGGTCGAGACATTTCGCTACAACGAGGCGGGAGTGCACAAGATCGAGGAACTCATCGAAGGAGAACGAAAGGCTGCATGATTTTGACAAGATAGTTTTCCCCAAATCTGGGGGAAAAGACCGAATGGCGCGGCTTACAGCAAGATAAAGACCACATGATTTGACAAATCCGCATTAACGGGGCTATATTCCGCTTCATGGTGCTGAACACACCTTGCAAAGCGGAAACCGCACCCGTCAGTCATGCGGCTTTTTTATGTCCATTTCTCAGATATGGTCGGGTAGCGCGTATACCGAAAAACAACCGAAAGGTTAAGGATACGGGCCGACTTTGCACGGTGTTCAAGTACCTGACCGCCCTGCTGAACACAGGGCTATCTGAACAAATGCAAAGGACATAAAAATGACCAGTCAACTCATCCCCGTATTCAACGGCACTATCGCCAACGAAACAGCCCTACTCTGCAATGCCCGCGATCTGCATGCTTTTTTAGGCGTGAAAAAGGTGTTTGCGGCATGGATTACAAATCGCATTTCAGAATACGAATTCATTGAAAATCAAGACTATATTTTGCTTTCCAATTTGGGAAAGCAAACATCTGGTAGAGGCGGTCACAACCGCAAGGATTACCACCTCACCCTCGACACAGCCAAAGAACTGGCGATGGTGGAGCACAACGAAAAAGGCCGCCAGATACGCCGATACTTCATCGAGTGCGAAAAGAAACTTCGCAGCATGCAACCAGCACAGCAATTCACAGACGAGGAAATCATCCTCCTCTGCTACATGCAGGTACAGATGGAGAAAGCACAGGACATCAGCAAACGCCTGTATCCGATATTGAAGGAACTGAACTCATCATACGCGAGCAAGCTGTATGACATCGCGTTTGAGACTTTCTACACGGTGACGAAAAACAGAGACGCATTGCTCAGGGAGGCAACACGAATTGACCAGACAAGCGCCATTTTCGAACGGGCAAGACCAATGTTAAAAAGCCTTCGGGCGAGACAATTCGAATTTTAATATCAAAGGAGCTTCGGCTCCTTTTTTTACAGGTGAAACTTAATGAAATTCAAAGTCACAGGTGAATGGAATGGAGAACCATTCAACAGAGTTATCGAAGCGGAGAACATCAACGACTGCTACGACCACTGGATGATATGGGCGCAGATAGCGCATGCAGACGTAACCAATATTCGAATTGAAGAACTGAAAGAACACCATGCCGCCTGATGGCGGTTTTTTCTTGCGTGTAATTGCGGAGACTTTGCGATGTACTTGACACTTCAGGAGTGGAACGCACGCCAGCGACGCCCAAGAAGCCTTGAAACAGTTCGTCGATGGGTACGCGAGTGCAGGATATTCCCTCCTCCGGTTAAGGATGGAAGAGAGTATCTGTTCCACGAATCAGCGGTAAAGGTTGACTTAAATCGACCAGTAACAGGTAGCCTTTTGAAGAGGATCAGAAATGGGAAGAAGGCGAAGTCATGAGCGCCGGGATTTACCCCCTAACCTTTATATAAGAAACAATGGATATTACTGCTACAGGGACCCAAGGACGGGTAAAGAGTTTGGATTAGGCCGAGACAGGAGGATAGCAATCACTGAAGCAATACAGGCCAATATTGAGTTATTTTCAGGACACAAACACAAGCCTCTGACAGCGAGAATCAACAGTGATAATTCTGTTACGTTACATTCATGGCTTGATCGCTACGAAAAAATCCTCGCCAGCAGAGGAATCAAGCAGAAGACACTCATAAATTACATGAGCAAAATTAAAGCAATAAGGAGGGGGCTGCCTGATGCTCCACTTGAAGACATCACCACAAAAGAAATTGCGGCAATGCTCAATGGATACATAGACGAGGGCAAGGCGGCATCAGCCAAGTTAATCAGATCAACACTGAGCGATGCATTCCGAGAGGCAATAGCTGAAGGCCATATAACAACAAACCCAGTCGCTGCCACTCGCGCAGCAAAATCAGAGGTAAGGAGATCAAGACTTACAGCTGACGAATACCTGAAAATTTATCAAGCAGCAGAATCATCACCATGTTGGCTCAGACTTGCAATGGAACTGGCTGTTGTTACCGGGCAACGAGTTGGTGATTTATGCGAAATGAAGTGGTCTGATATCGTAGATGGATATCTTTATGTCGAGCAAAGCAAAACGGGCGTAAAAATTGCCATCCCAACAACATTGCATGTTGATGCTCTCGGGATATCAATGAAGGAAACACTTGATAAATGCAAAGAGATTCTTGACGGAGAAACCATAATTGCATCTACTCGTCGTGAACCGCTTTCATCCGGCACAGTATCAAGGTATTTTATGCGCGCACGAAAAGCATCAGGCCTTTCCTTCGAAGGGGATCCGCCTACCTTTCACGAGTTGCGCAGTTTGTCTGCAAGACTCTATGAGAAGCAGATAAGCGATAAGTTTGCTCAACATCTTCTCGGGCATAAGTCGGACACCATGGCATCACAGTATCGTGATGACAGAGGCAGGGAGTGGGACAAAATTGAAATCAAATAATGATTTTATTTTGACTGATAGTGACCTGTTCGTTGCAACAAATTGATAAGCAATGCTTTTTTATAATGCCAACTTAGTATAAAAAAGCAGGCTTCAACGGATTCATTTTTCTATTTCATAGCCCGGAGCAACCTGTGAACACATTTTCAGTTTCCCGTCTGGCGCTGGCATTGGCTTTTGGCGTGACGCTGACCGCCTGTAGCTCAACACCGCCCGATCAACGTCCTTCTGATCAAACCGCGCCTGGTACCTCTTCTCGCCCGATTCTGTCGGCAAAAGAAGCGCAGAATTTCGATGCTCAACACTATTTTGCGTCCCTGACGCCAGGTGCTGCAGCGTGGAATCCTTCCCCGATTACTCTGCCTGCGCAACCTGACTTTGTTGTCGGCCCGGCGGGTACTCCGGGTGTAACGCATACCACGATTCAGGCGGCGGTAGATGCGGCAATTATCAAGCGCACCAACAAGCGCCAGTATATTGCCGTGATGCCTGGTGAGTATCAGGGAACGGTGTATGTCCCTGCTGCTCCGGGTGGAATTACTCTGTACGGTACAGGTGAAAAACCGATTGATGTGAAGATTGGGCTTTCCCTTGATGGGAGCATGAGCCCTGCCGACTGGCGTCACGACGTCAACCCGCGCGGCAAATATATGCCAGGTAAACCAGCGTGGTATATGTACGATAGCTGCCAGAGCAAACGCAGCGACAGTATCGGCGTTCTGTGTTCTGCGGTCTTCTGGTCACAAAACAACGGCCTGCAACTGCAAAACCTGACCATCGAAAACACGCTGGGTGATAGCGTAGATGCGGGTAACCATCCGGCGGTGGCACTGCGTACTGATGGCGACAAAGTGCAGATCAATAACGTCAACATTCTCGGTCGTCAGAATACATTCTTTGTCACCAACAGTGGTGTGCAAAACCGTCTGGAAACCAACCGTCAGCCGCGTACTCTGGTGACCAACAGTTACATTGAAGGGGATGTGGATATCGTTTCTGGTCGCGGCGCAGTGGTGTTCGATAATACCGAATTCCGCGTGGTGAACTCACGTACTCAGCAAGAAGCGTATGTGTTTGCACCGGCTACGCTGTCTAACATCTATTACGGTTTCCTCGCCGTAAACAGCCGCTTCAATGCTTCCGGTGATGGCGTGGCGCAACTGGGCCGCTCGCTGGATGTTGATGCCAATACCAACGGTCAGGTGGTGATCCGTGATAGCGCCATCAACGAAGGTTTTAACACGGCTAAACCGTGGGCCGATGCGGTGATTTCCAATCGCCCGTTTGCGGGTAATACTGGCAACGTTGATGATAACGACGAAGTACAGCGTAATCTGAATGACACTAACTACAACCGCATGTGGGAATACAATAACCGCGGCGTGGGTAGCAAAGTGGTTGCAGAGGCGAAGAAGTAAAAGCGATTAACTTTTTGCCGGATGCGGCGTAAACGCCTTATCCGGCCTACAGTTCGATGCGATTCGTAGGTCAGATAAGATACGTCAGCATCGCATCCGACAATAAGTGCCGGATACGGCGTAAACGCCTTATCCGGCCTACGGTTCGATGCGATTTGTAGGTCGGATAAGATGCGTCAGCATCGCATCCGACAATAAGTGCCGGATGCGACCTACATTCACATGGCGCTTTTTACATCTGACGGTTTTTATTGAAGTTAATCAAACTACCCGCCTTGATAATCTCGCGCTCTTCAGCAGTCAGACTTTCCATATAGAGCGTAATCTCTGTTACCGGCGCATCTTCATGGATCACATAACCTTTAAACGTCGTCCCCGGATTATCCAGCGCCGCTTTAATGCCAGGGATGTAAATGTAATCGCCCACTTCAAAGTTCGGTGCTTCCGCCATCTGCAGCGGTAACATTCCCCAGTTGATGACGTTAGAACGGTAGCGTTTAGTCGCGTATTCCTCGGCAATATTCGCCAGACCGCCAATCACACGCTGGCAGCTCGCCGCCTGCTCACGCGCAGAACCATCGCCTGGTTTCACCGCATAGACCATGCTGCCAATTTCAGTTTGCAGCGGATCAATATGCTCCTGACCAGCAATCTGCTTAATGCGCGCAAACACCTCTGTCAGCTCGCTGACATTGCCCGCCAGACGCTGATTTTCCAGCTCAGCAGTCGCTTTACTTCTGCCAACATAACCTGGATCGCGGCGTGACAGGGTAAACTCCGCCAAACCAATCGGATTTGAACGATAAGAAGAGGTTTCACCGGAAGGAATCAGTTCGTCGGTGGTGGTGACTTCGTCGAGGATCTTCGAGCACACTTTGAGGACGATATTGTCAGTCAGCGCCCCCAATTCCGGCCAGTCTTTAATGTTCGGTCCGTAAATCAGCGGTTGCTGGGTCGCCCCTTTCACAAAGCCCTGATAAACACGGTTTTTATACGGCGTTACATCGAAGGCGTACTCCGGCACGTTGTCCCAGCAATCGAGTTCGCTGGCAGAGGTTAAATAGCCTCCGTTTGCCGCAGTCGCAGCAATAGAACGGGCGTCCATCAACGCCACCGCTGACATCTGACCATTAGCTGGCTTAGAGCCTTCGCGGTTCGGGAAGTTACGCGTGGTGTGGCGAATACTCAAACCGTTGTTGATTGGCGTATCACCCGCACCGAAGCATGGGCCGCAGAACGCGGTTCTGATGATTGCGCCTGCGCCAATCAAATCTGCTACCATGCCTTTTTTGGCTAAATCCATAAACACCGGCTGTGATGACGGATAAACCGCCAGCGAGAAGGTGTCATTGCCACAGGATTGACCGCGCAGCGCATTCGCCGCCGCGATGACGTTTTCGTAGTTACCGCCAGAACAGCCCGCGATAATCCCCTGCTGCACTTTCAGGCGACCATTTTCCACTTTATCCAGCAGCGAGAGTTTGGCTTTACCGTGCGCCACGCGCTCGGACTCAATTTCAATCTCACGCAGAATGTCAGTCAGGTTCTGGTTCAGCATGTCGATTTCATACACGTTGCTCGGGTGGAACGGCAGCGCAATCATTGGTTTGATGGCGCTTAAATCAACGCTGATGCAGCCATCGTAGTACGCCATCGGTTGAGGGTTAAGCTGGCAGTAATCCTGGCCGCGACCGTGCAGCGCCAGCCAGTTATGGACTTCTTCATCAGTTTGCCAGACAGAACTTAAACAGGTAGTTTCAGTGGTCATCACGTCAACGCTGTTACGGAAATCGGTAGAGAGCGCCGCAACACCGGGACCCACGAACTCCATCACTTTGTTTTTGACGTAGCCGTTTTTGAACACGGCACCGATGATAGCCAGCGCCACATCCTGCGGCCCCACATACGGCGCAGGTTTTCCGGTCAAATGCACCGCAACAACTCCCGGATAGTCGATATCCCAGGTGTCATTAAGCAGCTGTTTTACCAACTCACCGCCACCCTCACCGACTGCCATTGTCCCTAATGCACCGTAACGGGTGTGGCTGTCTGACCCGAGGATCATTTTGCCGCCGCCTGCCATCATCTCACGCATATATTGATGGATGACCGCAATATGTGGAGGCACAAAAATACCGCCATAACGCTGCGCTGCCGATAAACCAAAAACATGGTCATCACCGTTAATGGTGCCGCCGACGGCGCAGAGTGAGTTATGGCAGTTGGTCAGCACATACGGCAGCGGGAAACGTTCCATACCGGACGCTTTAGCGGTCTGTACAATACCAACAAAGGTAATATCGTGAGAGGCTAATGAATCAAACTTAATTTTAAGTTTATCCATATTTCCGGACGTATTATGAGAAGAGAGAATAGACCAGGCAATAGTGCCTTTTTTTGCTTCTTCTTTTTTAATTTCGCCGGTGAAATGTTCTTCGGCAATTATTTCGTTATTACTGGCGAGAAACACGCCTTTTTCAGATAACTTGATCATCAAATGCTCCAGATATCTGCGCACCGTTAAGTACGCAGAAAGATAATAAATGGATATACTCTAAATAATTCGAGTTGCAGGAAGGCGGCAAGCGAGTGAATCCCCAGGAGCTTACATAAGTAAGTGACTGGGGTGAGCGAACGCAGACGCAGCACATGCAACTTGAAGTATGACGAGTATATTTACAGCATGTTCCAGCCGATCAGCATATTCCACCACCACACGCCGAGGGTGATATGTACCAGGAAGGTTAATATCGTCAGTACCGCACCGACTAACCACCAGGATTTAATATCGTTATAGCCTACGCCGAAGATGACCGGACCTGCCGCACCGCCATAGTGAGTAACCATGCCGCCATAGGAGTTGGAGAAAAGCAGCGCCAGCGCAGTTAACATTAACGGTGCGCCGGAGACGTTCGCCAGCATGGCAAATACCGGTAACATGGCAACGATATAGGCACTACCGGAAGCAAAGAAATAACGCACGATGATGCTAAGGAAAATAATAACGAAGAAAGCTACGTTACCATGACCGTCAAATGCCAGGTTATTTTTAAAGACTTCAGCTAACCATTCGAAGAATTTAACTTTCGATAATAAGGAGCTTAAGCCGATAATACCGCCGTACCAGATTAAGGTATTCCAGCCGCCTTTATTTTTCACCACGTCTTCCCAGGTAACGATCCCCAGCAGCAGCATGGTCGCCATAACAACGATTGCCACAGTGGATTCATCTACCCCGAGCGTTTTACTGAAAATCCAGCCCAACAGCGCCAGCACAAAGACACCGAGCAGCATTTTTTCGCGGATTTTCATCGGCCCCAGTTCAGCAAGGCCCGCTTTGGCGATAGTTTTGTTATCCACTTTCTTAATTTCTGGCGGATACATGGTGTAAATCACCAGCGGAGTGACCAGCAGCATAATGATGCCCGGTAAACCAGCGGCCAGTGCCCATCCACCCCAGCTAATTTGCAGGTGCAGAATGTCGTTGATCATTTTCAGCGCCAGAATGTTCCCCGCCATTGCGGTAAAGAACATATAGCTGGTGGTTTTGGTGACCATGTAAATGGACATCATCAGGTAATGTCCGACACGACGCGGGCTTTTTTCAGGTTCTGACCCCAAAGCCACCGCCACGCTGTTGATGATCGGTAAAACAATGCCGCCCGCACGCGCGGTGTTAGACGGTGTTGCCGGAGCCAGTACCAGATCGAGGAATACCGTAACGTAACCCAGCCCCAGCGTGGTGTTACCGATTTTACCAATCAGCAGATAGGCTATACGTTTGCCTAAGCCGGTGGTCACAAATGCGGCGCTTAAGGTAAACGCCGAGAACACCAGCCAGGTGGTACCTGAAGAGTAACCGCTTAATACGGCGGTAGTCTTAAATGCACCAGCGGATAAATTACCGACCACCACCATTGAGGCATCAACGGCAATTAACAGTACGACAGGTTCCGGGAAAGGCTTGATAACCAGCCCGACGATTGCTGCCAGGTAAATACCAAAAAGCACCCACGCCAGTTCGCTTAATCCTGCCGGAGCTGGCATAAAGCCAATAATACATGGGATCGCTAATATCAGAATTAGCTTCCATAACGATTTTTTATTCATTTAAAATCCTGTTCTTTCTGTATGACTTATACAGAAGTCCTTTGTTAATTGCCCTTATCACGACAACGACCTTTTCAGGGAAGATAAACTTCACCGGAAAATATTTTTCTGGTCGTCCGAATAACAGATGCGCGTAAGGTTGTGGCATCCTGACCTTCATTGCTTAAATGAACGTCGAGCGCACCACTGGGATGTTCAATATTGATATTGCCATATCCTACAGAAGGGACGATTTGTCGGGTGACGGTGCCTTCCAATGCACAACTACTGGAAATGGCAATAGCACCGGTTATCGCCAGCGCACGATGGCAGGAGTGCGGCATAAAATAACGCACATTAATTGCCCCGCCTTTCTGTGCTGGAGAAATAAGCACAGGCTTAGGGATAACCATATTACTGACATCACCTAAGCCCATTGCTTTACCCGCTTGTAGGCGGATAGATTCAATGCGGGCTAATAATGTTTTGTCGGCATCCAGTTCCGCCGGTAATTCATAGCCTGTTTTACCCAAATAATCAGCCGGAATAATGACGACTGGCATCGCCATATCGATACAAGTCACTGGAACATCGTCAAAATAATCGATCTGATTATCAGTCGGGAAAACTTTTCCGGTTTTGGTTCCAGCGGCATTCAGGAAAGTGAGCGCAACCGGTGCGGCAGTACCCGGTACGCCGTCAATTCTGGTGCTACCCTCGTACTCGACAACACCATTTGGCGTTTGCACATCAGCTTCGATGAACGTACCCGTATTGACGTTGCGGATACGTACGCGGGTAACTGGCGAAGTCGCTGCAATCAAACCATTTTCAATGGCGAATGCCCCAACGCCAGACAGCATATTGCCGCAGTTAGGTGTAGTGTCGACACGTTGCTCATGGACGATAACCTGAGCAAACAGATAATCGACGTCAGCACGCGGATCGCTGGAACGGCTAATTATGGCGACTTTACTGGTCAGCGGATTACCGCCGCCAATACCGTCAATTTCCAGATCGTTACCGGAACCCATAATTGCCATCAATATTTTATCGCGCTGCGTTTGATCTTCGGGTAGATGTTCCGCTAACAGGAACGCGCCCCTCGAGGTTCCACCTCGCATCATCACGCAGGGTATTTTTTTCATAATAATGCCCTCAATTTAAAAACATAACTTATTGCGATATGGTTACATTAAGGGCAAAGCATCTCTAATGACTTTAGCTCAACGATTAATAACATTTTTTCATTAATTTAAGTTGGCTAAATGCAGTTAAAATTTTTAACGGCCTGTCATCCAAAATCGTCGCATCCATTTTTCGGAGTAATAATGAAGCATGAATTATCAAGTATGAAGGCATTTGTCATACTGGCAGAGTCCAGTTCATTTAACAATGCTGCTAAATTACTCAATATTACGCAACCTGCATTAACGCGAAGAATAAAAAAGATGGAAGAGGATTTACATATTCAACTATTTGAGCGTACAACTCGCAAGGTTACGTTAACAAAAGCAGGAAAAAGGTTGCTCCCGGAGGCACGGGAATTAATAAAGAAATTCGATGAAACGCTTTTTAATATTCGTGATATGAATGCTTATCATCGTGGTATGGTGACGTTAGCGTGTATTCCGACCGCAGTATTTTATTTTTTACCACTGGCAATCGGTAAATTTAATGAGCTGTATCCCAATATTAAAGTGCGGATTCTGGAACAAGGCACGAATAATTGCATGGAATCGGTGCTGTGTAACGAATCAGACTTTGGCATAAACATGAACAACGTCACAAATTCATCCATTGATTTTACCCCACTGGTCAACGAGCCGTTTGTGCTGGCCTGTCGGCGTGACCACCCATTAGCCAAAAAGCAGCTTGTAGAATGGCAGGAGTTAGTAGGTTACAAAATGATTGGCGTACGCTCCTCCAGCGGCAACCGACTGCTGATAGAACAGCAACTGGCCGACAAGCCCTGGAAGCTGGATTGGTTTTACGAAGTGCGTCATCTTTCGACGTCGTTAGGACTGGTAGAGGCGGGACTGGGGATTTCAGCGCTTCCTGGTCTTGCAATGCCCCATGCGCCCTATTCTTCCATTATTGGTATCCCGCTGGTGGAACCCGTTATACGTCGGACATTGGGGATTATTCGCCGCAAAGATGCCGTACTTTCTCCGGCTGCAGAACGCTTTTTTGCCTTGCTGATTAATTTATGGACCGACGATAAAGACAACTTGTGG
This sequence comes from Escherichia sp. KS167_9B, assembly GCF_030295215.1. NCBI lineage: Bacteria > Pseudomonadati > Pseudomonadota > Gammaproteobacteria > Enterobacterales > Enterobacteriaceae > Escherichia > Escherichia sp. KS167_9B. The sequence goes on along the minus strand of NZ_AP025754.1, from coordinate 889,157 downwards.
ACCAATATCGTCGAACGCCAGAGACATGCGTTACAGGAGATAGGTTAATACTCCGGCGCAGGAGAGACTGCGCCGGGTGAATCAGCGGTTAGTGTGCGTTCACCACTACCCACATTGGCCCCTGCCCGACCGCATAACGGCCTTTTTCATGCAGTAGACCCTGCTCGCCGACAATTTCGTAAACTGAGATGTGGTGAGATTTTTGCCCGGCGGCAATCAGATACTTGCCGCTGTGATCAACATTGAAGCCGCGCGGCTGGGTTTCCGTTGGCTGGAAGCCTTCTTTACTCAACACGCTGCCATCTTCCGAAACGCTGAAAACGGTAATCAGGCTGGCGGTACGGTCGCAGGCGTATAAATGACGACCATCCGGGGTGATATGAATATCAGCCGCCCAACGGGTATCGGAGAAGTCTTCCGGCATCATATCCAGCGTCTGGACACATTCGATATTGCCGTGCGGATCTTTCAGTTCCCAGACATCCACTGAGCTGTTTAACTCATTGACACAATACGCATATTGTTCGTTTGGATGGAATACCATATGACGCGGGCCGGCCCCTTCAACGGTAGTCACTTCCGCAGGGTCCTGCGCCACCAGATGACCATCATCGCTGACCGTAAACAGGCAAATGCGATCCTGCTTTAATGCCGGAACCCACAGCGTACGGTTATCCGGTGAGATATTGGCAGAATGGCAACCGTCCAGCCCCTCGACCACATCGACGACGCCCACTGGCAGGCCATCTTCCAGACGCGTTACGCTCACGTTACCCGCATTGTAAGAACCTACAAAGACAAACTGCCCCTGGTGATCGGTGGAAATATGCGTCGGGCTACCCGGCAGCGCAGACTCTGCGGCAAAGGTCAGTGCGCCATCGTCCGGGGCGATACGATACGCCAGGACGCGAAACTCAGGGCGAACACCAACATAGAGATAACGTTTGTCCGGGCTGACCACCATCGGCTGCACCTGCCCCGGCACATCGACAACCTGTGTCAGCGTCAGTGCGCCTTCATGATTCAGGTTCCAGACGTGAATTTGCTGGCTCTCAGGGCTGGCGATATAAACTGTTTGCTTCATGAATGCTCCTTTGCATTTAGCAACTGACTGTAACAGCTAAAATTAGTCGCTTTTGGCGGTGAATGCTGAATTAAAACGCAGAATTTTGTCCGATAGTGGTATCGGTGTACCATTCGCGCAGACGAAAATTCTTAACCTTAATCTGGAATACGCCATGACCACACGCGTGATTGCACTCGACTTAGACGGCACCTTATTGACCCCGAAAAAAACCTTGCTTCCTTCATCGATAGAAGCCCTGGCCCGCGCTCGCGAAGCAGGCTATCAATTAATCATCGTCACGGGCCGCCATCACGTCGCTATTCATCCTTTTTATCAGGCGCTGGCGCTGGATACACCTGCTATTTGCTGTAATGGCACCTATTTGTATGATTATCATGCAAAAACAGTACTTGAAGCCGATCCAATGCCCGTTAATAAAGCCCTGCAACTCATTGAGATGCTGAATGAACACCACATTCACGGTCTGATGTATGTGGATGATGCAATGGTCTATGAGCACCCGACCGGGCATGTCATTCGCACGTCTAACTGGGCGCAAACCCTGCCGCCGGAACAGCGTCCGACCTTTACCCAGGTTGCTTCACTGGCCGAGACAGCGCAGGAAGTTAACGCAGTATGGAAGTTCGCCCTGACACACGATGACCTGCCGCAATTGCAGCATTTTGGTAAGCATGTTGAACATGAATTGGGACTGGAGTGTGAATGGTCCTGGCACGATCAGGTTGATATTGCCCGCGGTGGTAACAGCAAAGGTAAACGCCTGACGAAATGGGTTGAGGCGCAAGGCTGGTCGATGGAAAACGTCGTCGCATTCGGCGATAATTTTAATGATATCAGTATGCTGGAAGCCGCTGGTACAGGCGTGGCGATGGGCAACGCTGATGACGCAGTAAAAGCGCGTGCCAACATTGTGATTGGTGATAACACCACCGACAGCATTGCCCAGTTCATTTATAACCACCTGATTTAATCAGGCGGTTATCGAGACACTTTTAATTTGCGCGTATAGCCACAGGCCAGGTTTGATCGCCAGTTCATCCCTGGCCCACGGGCTTATTCGCGCCCACAGCGTTTTACCGCCGACTTCCAATTCCACTTCCACCTGACCGTTGTCGTCATAGCTATTGACGACTTTGGCGCGCAGCACATTGCGGATGCTGGTTTGTTGCGGCGGTTGTAAAACCAGAGAAACATCGGAAGCCTGGATGCGGATGCGTAGCGCGGCTTGCAGCGGTTCATCCAGCTTATTAACCCACAAATGCTGATCGCCCAGCGCCAGCGCGGTCATCGCGTAATGCGGATGATGTTCCAGTACCGTTACTTTCAGAATGCTGCTTTGTTGCTCTTTCGGCAACCATGGATTCATTACGCTACTGCCCCAGACTTCTTCCAGCGCACCGAACGCTTTCACCTGGCCGTTTTCCAGTACCATCACTCGGTCTGCCAGATGGAGGATCTCATCCAGCGAATGGCTGACATAGAGCATTGGAATGTTGATTTCCCGCGTCAACCGTTGCAGATAAGGCAATAGCTCGCGTTTTCGCGGAAGATCCAGCGAGGCCAGTGGTTCATCCAGCAACAGCAATTCCGGTGCTGTCAGCAAAGCCCGCCCAATCGCCACACGCTGTTTTTCGCCTCCGGACAGGCTGCCTGGTAAACGGTCAAGCAACGGTTCAATGCCTAAAAGCGCCACCAGCTTATCGAACTGATCGGCCATGCTTTTCGCCATGCCGTAGCGCAGATTTCCACGTACTTTGTAATGCGGAAACAGCCGCGCATCCTGAAACACATAACCAACGCGACGCTTTTCTGGCGAAAGGCAGATCCCTTTTTCGGCGTCATTTAGTACCCGACCATTGAGGACAATCCGCCCTTTTTGCGGACGTGTCAGCCCACTGATGGCATTAATCAGCGAGGTTTTTCCGGCACCAGAGACGCCAAAGATAGCGGTGATACCATTGGCGGGCAGCGTTTCATTAATGGCCAGGCAATGATTGCCCAACGTCTGGGAAAAATTCAGTTCCAGCATGATTAGCGCCCCGCCCGTTCACGGCTGATTCTGGCCAGCCATTCAGAAATCAACAGGGAGATCATCGCCAGCGCAATAGAGATAATGCACAGTCTCGCCGCGCCACTTTCCCCGCCGGGAGTCTGGATCAGGGTATACATGGCAGAAGGAATGGTTCGCGTTTCACCAGGAATGTTAGAAACAAAGGTTATGGTTGCCCCAAACTCACCGAGCGAACGAGCGAATGCCAGTACCGTACCGACGATAATTCCCGGTAGGGTCAGCGGTAACGTGATAGTAAAGAACACGCGCCAGCGCCCTGCCCCCAATGTTCTTGCGGCCTGTTCCAGTTTGACATCAACCCCTTCCAGCGCCAGACGAATTGCCCGCACCATCAACGGAAACGACATCACGGCGGCAGCGAGAACCGCGCCACGCCAGCTAAAGGCGAAGGTAATGCCAAACCAGTCATACAGACGTTCACCGATAAATCCGCGCCGTCCCATCGAAACTAATAACAAGTAACCGACGACCACGGGCGGTAACACCAGCGGTAGATGCAGTACGCTATCGAGCAGAGCTTTGCCCGGAAATGTGCAACGCACCAGTAACCAGGCAAAAAAGATCCCAAACGGCAGGCTAAACAGCACAGCCAGGGAAGAAACTTTCAGGCTTAATAAAACCGCCTGCCATTCTGGATCGGTCAGTATCATTACTTGGTTGTAAATCCGTAGCGTTTAAAAATTTCCGCAGCCTGCGGTCCCTTCAGATAATCATAAAATGCTTTTACTGTCGCATTGTTATGTCCTTCCACAACAGCAACCGGATATTCCACTTTTTTATGTGAATCTTCCGGGAAGGTGGCAACCACTTTTACCCCTTTGCTGGCAACAGCGTCAGAACCGTAAACAATACCCAGCGGCGCTTCATTGCGTTCGACCAACGCCAGCGCGCCACGAACATCTTCCGCCGGAGCCAGTTTCGGGGAGAGCGTATCCCATGCGCCCAGTTTTTGCAGTGCTTCTTTTGCATAAATGCCAGCGGGAACATGTTCCGGATCACCAACCGCCAGGCGACCGCCATTCAGCAGCGAAGTCCAGTTGGTTTTGCTGTCAATGGAGAAATCTTTCTGCTCGCTGGCTTTCGGTGCTACAACAACCAGGCTATTACCGAGTAGAGTCTGACGCGAGGCCGTATCGATCGCTTTTTTATCAACCGCATAATCCATCCATTTCTGATCGGCAGAAATAAACAGATCCGCAGGCGCACCCGCTTCAATCTGACGGGCCAGGGTAGAAGACGAGGCGAAAGAAGAGACGATATCTACGCCTTTCTCTTTTTTATACTGCGTAGCGATGTCCTGCATTGCGTTAGTCAGTGATGCGGCGGCGAACACCGTGATTTTTCCTTCATCTGCCAGTACATTGCCAGCAACAGCGAAAGAGAATGCCGCCCCGGCAAACAAGTTCAACCATTTACGAGCCATTGGTAACCCCTTAATGTGACGTTATGTAGGCGACAATATAACGGCAAGTTCAGAATTTTCCCAGCAGTTATTGCTAACCTTTGTGAGGTTGATGAAAAAAATATCGGCAGGAAAAGCAGGAAGTTGAGAAAAAGAAAATGCCCGACTAAGCGGGCATTCAGAGAATCAATGATTTTGTCCGGGCTGGTCTTTTTTACCAACACCAGAAAAGATGTTGAATACTTCACCAAGACCGTAAATCAGACCCAGGATGATGGCCATCACGATAGGTACCATGATTACGGCGAATACCAGACTTTTTAATAACTCTAACATGGTCAACTCCAGATATAGTCATGAGACTATTCTAACCGCTAAGCACAGAAAAGCACTCCCCTTTTGTGCGGTCAGCTTTGCGTGGCGTTCGTTTTCCGTCACAATAAGACTTTTGCCAGGACATTGTTATGCAGGCCGAAATCCTTCTCACCCTTAAGCTCCAACAAAAATTATTCGCCGACCCGCGCCGCATTTCGTTACTAAAACACATTGCGCTTTCCGGTTCCATTAGCCAGGGAGCGAAAGATGCCGGTATCAGCTATAAAAGCGCCTGGGATGCCATTAACGAGATGAATCAGTTAAGTGAGCATATTCTGGTTGAGCGCGCAACAGGCGGTAAAGGTGGCGGCGGCGCAGTACTGACCCGCTATGGTCAGCGACTGATTCAGCTCTATGATTTACTGGCGCAAATCCAGCAAAAAGCCTTTGATGTGTTAAGTGACGATGACGCCTTGCCGCTGAACAGCCTGCTGGCCGCGATCTCACGTTTTTCACTGCAGACCAGTGCCCGTAACCAGTGGTTTGGCACCATCACCGCCCGCGATCATGATGACATTCAACAACATGTTGATGTCTTACTGGCCGATGGCAAAACACGCCTTAAAGTCGCGATTACCGCACAAAGTGGCGCACGTCTGGGACTGGATGAAGGCAAAGAAGTGTTGATTCTGCTGAAAGCGCCGTGGGTGAACATTACTCAGGATGACACTGTCGCCCAGGGTGCCGACAACCAATTGCCGGGCATTATTCGTCATATAGAGCGCGGTGCAGAACAGTGCGAAGTATTAATGGCGTTACCTGACGGGCAAACTCTGTGCGCCACGGTGCCGGTAAATGAAGCAGCTTCTCTTGAACAAGGGCAGAATGCCACGGCTTACTTTAACGCCGACAGCGTGATTATCGCTACGCTTTGCTAAGCGTGTTGACAATTTGTTATGAAACACGTATCCCTGTCAGTAATCGCTGCAAAAAATGGGATATAAAATGTCATCGTTGCAAATTTTGCAAGGCACGTTTCGTCTTAGCGACACAAAAACGCTGCAATTGTCTCAGCTAACGTTAAACGCGGGTGATAGTTGGGCGTTTGTCGGTTCGAATGGAAGCGGGAAGTCGGCGCTGGCCCGCGCGCTGGCGGGGGAACTTCCGCTTTTGAAAGGTGAACGACAAAGTCAGTTTTCCCACATCACTCGTCTCTCCTTCGAGCAATTGCAAAAGCTCGTCAGCGACGAATGGCAACGGAATAACACCGATATGCTCGGCCCTGGCGAAGATGACACCGGACGCACTACGGCTGAAATCATTCAGGATGAAATTAAGGATGCACAGCGTTGTGCGCAGTTGGCGCAGCAGTTCGGCATTACCGCCCTTCTCGACCGACGCTTTAAATACCTTTCCACTGGCGAGACGCGAAAAACCCTGCTGTGTCAGGCGCTGATGTCGGAGCCAGACTTGTTGATTCTTGATGAGCCGTTCGATGGCCTGGATGTTGCCTCACGTCAGCAGCTGGCTGAGCGACTCGCCTCGTTACATCAGTCCGGTATTACCCTGGTACTGGTGCTCAATCGCTTCGATGAGATCCCGGAATTTGTCCAGTTTGCTGGCGTGCTGGCGGATTGCACGTTAGCGGAAACTGGCGCTAAAGAGGAACTGCTCCAACAAGCACTCGTCGCGCAACTGGCGCATAGCGAACAGCTTGAAGGTGTGCAACTGCCGGAGCCAGATGAACCTTCAGCACGTCACGCCTTACCTGCCAACGAACCGCGCATTGTGCTGAACAACGGCGTGGTTTCTTATAACGATCGCCCCATTCTTAATAACCTTAGCTGGCAGGTGAATCCAGGCGAGCACTGGCAAATTGTCGGGCCAAATGGCGCGGGAAAATCGACGCTATTAAGCCTGATTACAGGCGATCATCCGCAAGGTTACAGCAACGATTTAACACTTTTCGGACGACGTCGCGGCAGCGGCGAAACCATCTGGGATATCAAAAAGCATATCGGTTACGTCAGCAGTAGTTTGCATCTGGATTACCGGGTCAGCACTACCGTGCGTAATGTGATCCTTTCTGGCTATTTTGATTCGATTGGCATTTATCAGGCCGTTTCAGATCGCCAGCAAAAACTGGTGCAGCAGTGGCTGGATATTCTCGGCATTGATAAACGCACGGCTGACGCTCCTTTCCATAGTCTTTCCTGGGGACAGCAGCGTCTGGCGCTGATCGTTCGCGCACTGGTGAAGCATCCGACTTTGCTTATTCTTGATGAACCTTTACAGGGCCTTGATCCACTCAATCGCCAGCTTATCCGCCGTTTTGTTGATGTGCTGATTAGCGAAGGTGAAACGCAATTATTGTTTGTTTCACACCACGCCGAAGATGCGCCCGCCTGTATTTCACATCGTCTTGAGTTCGTGCCGGACGGTGACCTCTATCGTTATGCGCTGACAAAAATAAACTGAGTCGGTAATGCTGACTGTACCGGAGGCGGCCTAAGCGCCCTCTCCGGCCTAAAGTTCGACGCATCCAGGCATGAAACCGCGACTTTTTTCAGATAAAAAGCGCAATCATTCATAAACCCTCTGTTTTATAATCACTTAATCGTGCATAAAGAACGGCTAAATTCTTGTGTAAACGATTCCACTAATTTATTCCATGTCACACTTTTCGCATCTTTGTTATGCTATGGTTATTTCATACCATAAGCCTAATGGAGCGAATTATGAGAGTTCTGGTTACCGGTGGTAGCGGTTACATTGGAAGTCATACCTGTGTGCAATTACTGCAAAACGGTCATGATGTCATCATTCTTGATAACCTCTGTAACAGTAAGCGCAGCGTACTGCCTGTTATCGAGCGTTTAGGCGGCAAACATCCAACGTTTGTTGAAGGCGATATCCGTAACGAAGCGTTGATGACCGAGATCCTGCACGATCACGCTATCGACACCGTGATCCACTTCGCCGGGCTGAAAGCCGTTGGCGAATCGGTACAAAAACCGCTTGAATATTACGACAACAATGTCAACGGTACTCTGCGCCTGATTAGCGCCATGCGCGCCGCTAACGTCAAAAACTTTATCTTCAGCTCCTCCGCCACCGTTTATGGCGATCAGCCCAAAATTCCATACGTTGAAAGCTTCCCGACCGGCACACCACAAAGTCCTTACGGCAAAAGCAAGCTGATGGTGGAACAGATCCTCACCGATCTGCAAAAAGCCCAGCCGGACTGGAGCATTGCCCTGCTGCGCTATTTCAACCCGGTTGGCGCGCATCCGTCGGGTGATATGGGCGAAGATCCGCAAGGTATTCCGAATAACCTGATGCCATACATCGCCCAGGTTGCTGTAGGCCGTCGCGACTCGCTGGCGATTTTTGGTAACGATTATCCGACCGAAGATGGTACTGGCGTGCGTGATTACATCCACGTAATGGATCTGGCGGATGGACACGTCGTGGCGATGGAAAAACTGGCGAACAAGCCAGGCGTACACATCTACAACCTCGGCGCTGGCGTAGGCAGCAGCGTGCTGGACGTGGTGAATGCCTTCAGTAAAGCCTGCGGCAAACCGGTTAACTATCATTTTGCACCGCGTCGCGAGGGCGATCTTCCGGCCTACTGGGCGGACGCCAGCAAAGCCGACCGTGAACTGAACTGGCGCGTAACGCGCACACTCGATGAAATGGCGCAGGACACCTGGCACTGGCAGTCACGCCATCCACAGGGATATCCCGATTAAGGAACGACCATGACGCAATTTAACCCCGTTGATCATCCACATCGCCGCTACAACCCGCTCACCGGGCAATGGATTCTGGTTTCACCGCACCGCGCTAAGCGCCCCTGGCAGGGGGCGCAGGAAACGCCAGCCAAACAGGTGTTACCTGCGCACGATCCAGATTGCTTCCTCTGCGCAGGTAATGTGCGGGTGACAGGCGATAAAAACCCCGACTACACTGGGACTTACGTTTTCACTAATGACTTTGCGGCCTTGATGTCTGACACGCCAGATGCGCCAGAAAGCAACGATCCTTTGATGCGTTGTCAGAGCGCGCGCGGTACCAGCCGGGTGATCTGCTTTTCACCGGATCACAGTAAAACGCTGCCAGAACTGAGCGTTGCGGCTTTGACGGAAATCGTCAAAACCTGGCAGGAGCAAACCGCAGAACTGGGGAAAACATACCCGTGGGTGCAGGTCTTTGAAAACAAAGGCGCGGCGATGGGCTGCTCTAACCCGCATCCGCACGGACAGATTTGGGCAAATAGCTTCCTGCCTAACGAAGCTGAGCGCGAAGATCGCCTGCAAAAAGAATATTTTGCCGAGCAAAAATCGCCAATGCTGGTGGATTATGTTCAGCGCGAGCTGGCAGACGGTAGCCGTACCGTTGTCGAAACCGAACACTGGTTAGCCGTTGTGCCTTACTGGGCTGCCTGGCCGTTCGAAACGCTACTGCTGCCCAAAGCCCACGTTTTGCGGATCACCGATTTGACCGACGCCCAGCGCAGCGATTTGGCGCTGGCGTTGAAAAAGCTGACCAGTCGTTATGACAACCTCTTCCAGTGCTCCTTCCCCTACTCTATGGGCTGGCACGGCGCGCCATTTAATGACGAAGAGAATCAACACTGGCAGCTGCACGCGCACTTTTATCCGCCTCTGTTGCGCTCCGCCACCGTACGTAAATTTATGGTTGGTTATGAAATGCTGGCAGAGACCCAGCGAGACCTGACCGCAGAACAGGCAGCAGAGCGTTTGCGCGCAGTCAGCGATATCCATTTTCGCGAATCCGGAGTGTAAGTAATGAGTCTGAAAGAAAAAACACAATCTCTGTTTGCCAATGCATTTGGCTACCCTGCCACTCATACCATTCAGGCGCCTGGCCGCGTGAATCTTATTGGCGAACACACCGACTACAACGACGGTTTCGTTCTGCCCTGCGCAATTGATTATCAAACCGTCATTAGCTGTGCGCCACGTGATGACCGTAACGTTCGCGTGATGGCAGCCGATTATGAAAATCAGCTTGACGAGTTTTCCCTTGATGCGCCCATTGTCGCTCATGAAAACTATCAATGGGCTAACTACGTCCGTGGCGTGGTGAAACATCTGCAACTGCGTAACAACAGCTTCGGCGGCGTGGACATGGTGATCAGCGGCAATGTGCCGCAGGGTGCCGGGTTAAGTTCTTCCGCTTCACTGGAAGTCGCGGTTGGAACCGTATTGCAGCAGCTTTATCATCTGCCGCTGGACGGCGCACAAATCGCACTTAACGGCCAGGAAGCAGAAAACCAGTTTGTTGGCTGTAACTGTGGGATCATGGATCAGCTAATTTCCGCGCTCGGCAAGAAAGATCATGCCTTGCTGATCGATTGCCGCTCACTGGGCGCCAAAGCGGTTTCTATGCCGAAAGGTGTGGCTGTGGTCATCATTAACAGTAACTTCAAACGTACCCTGGTCGGCAGCGAATACAACACCCGTCGTGAACAGTGCGAAACCGGTGCGCGTTTCTTCCAGCAGCCGGCCCTGCGCGATGTCACCATTGAAGAGTTCAACGCTGTTGCGCATGAACTGGACCCGATCGTGGCGAAACGCGTGCGTCATATCCTGACTGAAAACGCCCGTACCGTTGAAGCAGCCAGCGCACTGGAGCAAGGCGACCTGAAACGTATGGGCGAGTTGATGGCGGAGTCTCATGCTTCTATGCGCGATGATTTCGAAATCACCGTGCCGCAAATTGACACTCTGGTAGAAATCGTCAAAGCTGTGATTGGCGACAAAGGTGGCGTACGCATGACCGGCGGCGGATTTGGCGGCTGTATCGTCGCACTGATCCCGGAAGAGCTGGTGCCTGCCGTACAGCAGGCTGTCGCTGAACAATATGAAGCAAAAACAGGTATTAAAGAGACTTTTTACGTTTGTAAACCATCACAAGGAGCAGGACAGTGCTGAACGAAACTCCCGCACTGGCACCCGATGGTCAGCCGTACCGACTGTTAACTTTGCGTAACAACGCAGGGATGGTAGTCACGCTGATGGACTGGGGTGCGACTTTACTTTCCGCCCGTATTCCGCTTTCCGATGGCAGCGTCCGCGAGGCGCTGCTCGGCTGCGCCAGCCCGGAATGCTATCAGGATCAGGCCGCGTTTCTGGGGGCCTCTATTGGTCGTTATGCAAACCGTATCGCCAATAGTCGTTATACCTTTGACGATGAAACCGTGACGCTTTCGCCAAGTCAGGGCGTTAACCAGCTGCACGGCGGCCCGGAAGGGTTCGACAAACGTCGCTGGCAGATTGTGAATCAGAACGATCGTCAGGTGCTATTTGCCCTGAGTTCAGAAGATGGCGATCAGGGCTTTCCGGGTAATCTCGGCGCGACAGTGCAATATCGTCTGACCGACGATAACCGTATCTCCATTACTTATCGCGCCACAGTTGATAAACCTTGCCCGGTGAATATGACTAACCACGTCTATTTCAACCTCGACGGCGAGCAGTCTGACGTACGCAATCACAAGCTGCAGATTCTGGCAGACGAATATCTGCCGGTTGATGAAGCCGGCATTCCGCACGACGGTCTGAAATCTGTCGCCGGAACGTCTTTTGATTTCCGCAGCGCCAAAATCATCGCCAGTGAATTTCTTGCCGACGACGATCAGCGCAAAGTGAAAGGTTACGATCATGCGTTCTTGTTACAGGCTAAAGGCGATGGCAAGAAAGTGGCGGCGCATGTCTGGTCAGCAGATGAAAAATTGCAACTGAAGGTCTACACCACCGCTCCGGCTCTGCAATTCTACTCCGGCAACTTCCTCGGCGGCACACCGTCGCGGGGAACCGAACCTTATGCCGACTGGCAAGGGCTGGCGTTGGAAAGCGAGTTTCTGCCGGACAGCCCAAACCACCCTGAATGGCCGCAACCGGACTGCTTCCTGCGTCCTGGCGAAGAGTATTCCAGCCTGACTGAATATCAGTTTATTGCTGAATAACTTTAAGCCCTCGTCATGAGGGCTTTATCCTTATATTGCTCAAATCACCAGCAAACACCGACATATTTGCAACTCAATATTCACAACAACCTTACACTGCGACACTATTTTCGCTATGGTTATGCGTAAGCATTGCCGTTGCTTCGTCACGGCAATATAATGAGAATTATTATCATTAAAAGATGGTTTGAGGAGTAAGTATATGGCTGTAACTAAGCTGGTTCTGGTTCGTCATGGCGAAAGTCAGTGGAACAAAGAAAACCGTTTTACCGGTTGGTACGACGTGGATCTGTCTGAGAAAGGCGTAAGCGAAGCAAAAGCAGCTGGTAAGCTGCTGAAAGAGGAAGGTTACAGCTTTGATTTTGCTTACACCTCTGTGCTGAAACGCGCTATCCATACCCTGTGGAATGTGCTGGACGAACTGGATCAGGCATGGCTGCCCGTTGAGAAATCCTGGAAACTGAACGAACGTCACTACGGTGCGTTGCAGGGTCTGAACAAAGCGGAAACTGCTGAAAAGTATGGCGACGAGCAGGTGAAACAGTGGCGTCGTGGTTTTGCGGTAACTCCGCCGGAACTGACTAAAGATGATGAGCGTTATCCGGGCCACGATCCACGTTACGCGAAGCTGAGCGAGAAAGAGCTGCCACTGACGGAAAGCCTGGCGCTGACCATTGACCGCGTGATCCCTTACTGGAATGAAACTATTCTGCCGCGAATGAAGAGCGGTGAGCGCGTGATCATCGCCGCACACGGTAACTCGTTACGTGCGCTGGTGAAATATCTCGATAATATGAGCGAAGAAGAGATTCTTGAGCTGAATATCCCGACTGGCGTGCCACTGGTTTATGAATTCGACGAGAATTTCAAACCGCTGAAACGCTATTATCTGGGTAATGCTGACGAGATCGCGGCGAAAGCAGCGGCCGTTGCTAACCAGGGTAAAGCGAAGTAAACGTCATTCGCTTAAAAATGAGAAAGCCGACTGCAAGTGAGTCGGCTTTTTTGTTGCTAACAATGGAGCACATTGCCTGATGCGACGCTGCGCGTCTTGTCAGGCCTACGGTGATTCATCGGATAACCACTGTGACGGCGCATCCGACAATTAAACTTTACCCGCGACGCGCTTTTACTGCATTCGCCAGTTGACGTAACAGGGCATCGGTATCTTCCCAGCCAATGCAGGCATCGGTGATGCTCTTGCCATAGGCCAGCGGTTCCCCACTCTCGAGGCTCTGATTGCCTTCCACCAGATGGCTTTCCACCATCACGCCAATAATGGCCTTTTCGCCACCGGCAATCTGCTGGCAAACGTCAGCACAAACATCCATCTGCTTTTTGAATTGTTTCGACGAGTTAGCATGGCTGAAATCGATCATCACCTGTGCTGGCAGGCCTGCTTTGTTCAGCCCTTCTTTCACTTCAGCAACGTGCTTCGCGCTGTAGTTAGGCTCTTTACCGCCGCGCAGAATGATATGGCAATCGCCGTTACCGCTGGTGTTCACGATCGCCGAATGCCCCCATTTCGTTACGGACAGGAAGCAGTGCGGCGCACCGGCGGCATTAATAGCATCGATAGCCACTTTAATCGTACCGTCGGTGCCATTTTTGAAGCCGACCGGACAAGAAAGCCCAGACGCAAGTTCGCGGTGCACCTGCGATTCCGTTGTACGTGCGCCAATTGCTCCCCAGCTCATCAGGTCCGCGAGATATTGCGGGGTGATCATATCCAGGAATTCACCCGCTGCTGGCAGACCGCTGTCGTTAATATCGAGCAGTAATTTACGGGCAATACGCAGACCGTCGTTGATCTGGAAGCTGTTATCCATATGCGGATCGTTAATCAGCCCTTTCCAGCCCACTGTGGTACGCGGCTTTTCAAAGTAGACGCGCATTACGATTTCCAGCTCATCTTTCAGCTCTTCACGCAGCGCCAGCAAGCGAGTGGCATACTCTTTAGCCGCGACGGGATCATGAATAGAACACGGACCAATCACCACCAACAGGCGATCATCATTACCTTTCAGGATCTTATGGATCGCTTTTCGGGCATGGGCGACCGTATTCGCGGCATTTTCAGTAGCAGGGAATTTTTCCAGCAATGCGACAGGAGGAAGTAACTCTTTGATTTCTTTGATGCGTAAATCGTCGTTCTGATAATTCATGTCTGTTCCAGTGTTGCCATACTTATCTTAGTGAATGCAATACTTCCAATCTATATCTTCCGTCAGAATGTGTAAACGGGGTTTTACACTATGAACGGATTAATCCTGGAATTAGCAAGAAAAACGCCAGATTGTCGCGAAAAACGAGATCTCTCCTACAATTTCTAACTGTAACTCCTTTGTTTGTTAATTATTTCAAGATTCTCTGCTGCGTTTTATAACCTGGCTGAAATCTTAAACCATTGCCTTATATTCACCTGCAAATGCACTGTTGGAAGAGGTTATCCGACATAACGACCATAACAGGAGCATCCTATGAAAATGACAAAACTGGCCACACTATTTCTGACTGCCACTCTAAGCCTTGCCAGCGGTGCCGCACTGGCTGCCGATAGCGGAGCGCAAAGCAATAACGGCCAGGCAAACGCCGCAGCTGATGCGGGCCAGGTAGCCCCTGATGCCCGTGAAAATGTCGCGCCAAATAACGTCGACAATAACGGGGTAAATACCGGTTCTGGCGGCACAATGCTGCATCCGGATGGTTCTTCAATGAACAATGACGGCATGACCAAAGATGAAGAGCACAAAAACACCATGTGCAAAGATGGTCGCTGCCCGGATATCAATAAAAAAGTCCAAACCGGTGATGGCATCAACAATGATGTCGATACCAAAACCGACGGTACCACGCAGTAACCCTGCGAAATAGCCAATAATGGGAGAGCGGAGTCTCTCCCTTTTAATTTTTCCCTTCTAAAAGCAGTATGATGTCATAAAGTTAAGTGAGAATAATTAAGGGATGACTCGTCATGGCGCACTCACACTCACACACGTCCTCACACCTGCCAGAAGATAATAATGCTCGTCGCTTGTTGTATGCTTTCGGCGTGACTGCCGGGTTTATGCTCGTAGAAGTCATTGGTGGTTTTCTTTCCGGTTCTCTGGCATTGCTGGCCGATGCGGGTCATATGTTGACCGATACTGCCGCCCTGCTTTTCGCCCTACTCGCAGTGCAATTTTCCCGTCGTCCTCCCACCATTCGCCACACTTTCGGTTGGCTAAGATTGACCACGCTCGCGGCGTTTGTGAATGCCATCGCCCTGGTGGTGATTACTATTTTGATTGTCTGGGAGGCGATAGAACGCTTCCGCACGCCGCGTCCGGTCGAGGGCGTCATGATGATGGCAATTGCCGTGGCTGGGCTACTGGCAAATATACTTTCTTTCTGGTTACTTCATCACGGCAGCGAAGAGAAAAACCTCAACGTGCGAGCAGCGGCACTGCATGTCCTCGGGGACCTTCTGGGTTCGGTTGGAGCTATTATTGCCGCGTTGATTATTATCTGGACCGGCTGGACACCTGCTGACCCCATTCTCTCAATACTGGTGTCGCTTCTGGTTCTGCGTAGCGCGTGGCGACTGTTGAAAGATAGCGTGAATGAATTACTTGAAGGTGCACCGGTATCGCTGGATATCGCCGAACTGAAGCGTCGTATGTGCCGGGAAATCCCTGAAGTCCGCAATGTGCACCATGTACATGTATGGATGGTAGGCGAGAAGCCGGTGATGACGCTGCATGTGCAGGTGATCCCGCCACACGATCACGATGCCTTGTTAGATCAGATCCAACACTACCTGATGGATCACTATCAGATTGAGCACGCCACTATTCAGATGGAATATCAACCTTGTCATGGGCCAGACTGCCACCTGAATGAAGGGGTGTCTGGCCATTCACATCATCATCATTAATGGGACAGCGCGCGTGAACCTCTTTCGCGTGCGCTGTTGATCCACATCCGGCTGCCGTTGAGGGCAATAAAGGTCAGGATGATGTACTCCAGAGACATGGCGTAAACGCCCTGAAGTGCAAAAATAACGACGCTAATCACGTTAATAATCACCCACAATAGCCAGTTTTCCACATACTTACGCGTCATCAGAATCATTGCCACGATAGATAACACCATCATGCATGAATCCCAGAACGGGAAAGCGTCCGGCTGTAGTTCAGGCATCGCAACCTGTAATCCTAATGCTTGCATGATCATGACTGCCACGCGGGTCAAAAATGCAAACACCGGATTGATAAATACCGTCATCAGACCAATCGAAACAACGCAAACCGCCAACCAGCTGAGCGCCTTCGGCAATGGCAACCAGCGAATTTTCAACTCCGCCTCGTTCTGACTGGTTTGTCGCGACCACGCATACCAACCGTAAATATTCGCGGCAAAGAAAAACACCTGTAATAGCAGGCTGGCATACAGCTGAATCTGAAAGAAAATAATGCCAAACAAGGTGACGTTGATCAGGCCAAAGAAGTAGTTGCTGATCTTCTCCAGACTGGCAAGGCCAATACACAGCAACCCGGCGATCGTGCCTACCGCTTCGATCCATGAGAGATCATAACCGCCTGCTCCTATTGGTATATGTACCAGGATATTCTGCACACTAAAAAAATCCATCTTTCCCCCAAAGCGTAACGTGACGCCTTATTATTAGTTATCCACGTAGTGTAGCCGCAAAATCCAGCATACGATTGAGCGGCACCAGCGCCTTCTCTCGCAGCTTTTCCTCAACATGAACCTCGTGATTGCTTCCTTCCTGTTCTAATGCCTCTGCGATGGCCTGAAGGCCATTCATGGCCATCCACGGACAATGCGCGCAGCTGCGGCAGGTTGCGCCCTCACCCGCGGTTGGTGCTTCCAGTAACTCTTTATCTGGCACCGCCTGCTGCATTTTGTAGAAAATACCCCGATCGGTTGCCACGATAAGTCGCTGATGTGGCAATGTTTTCGCAGCAGCGATCAGTTGACTGGTGGAACCGACCGCATCCGCCATATCTACAATAGCTTGCGGTGATTCTGGATGCACCAGTATGGCAGCATCCGGGTATTCTTCTTGCAAGCGGGTTAACGCCTGAGTCTTAAACTCATCATGCACAATGCAGGCACCCTGCCAGCATAAAATGTCTGCGCCCGTCTGTTTTTGCACGTAACGCCCCAGATGTTTGTCGGGTGCCCAGATGATTTTTTCACCCAAACTATCCAGATGATCAATAAGTTCGACGGCAATGCTTGAAGTTACCACCCAATCTGCGCGCGCTTTTACCGCAGCAGAAGTGTTGGCGTAGACGACGACAGTACGATCGGGATGGGCATCGCAAAATGTGTTAAATTCTTCAACAGTGCAGCCGAGATCCAGTGAACATTCAGCCTGAAGTGTCGGCATCAGAATTGTTTTTTCTGGACTGAGGATTTTGGCGGTTTCTCCCATAAATCTCACCCCAGCGACTAACAATGTAGAAGCGGGATGCTTTGCACCGAAGCGCGCCATTTCCAGAGAATCAGAAATACATCCACCCGTTTCTTCTGCCAGTTGTTGAATTTCGGGATCGGTATAGTAGTGGGCAACCATCACCGCATTACGTTCTTTTAGCAAACGTTTTATCTTCTCGCGGTAATACGCTTTTTCATCAATGCTTAACGGCGTCGGCTTCGGGGGGAAAGGATAAATCGCCGCTTCAGGATCAAACATCACGCTCATCTTACCATCTCGTTTTACATGCTTAACGTTAACACCGACTTAAGCGTGACATTCGCTATTATCGGCGCAATTTGTTTTATATGCTAAACAAGATAGTCGAATGGTGAGGAAAAGTCACTCGAATTACGTATGAGATGACGAATGCCACACTTTGCGTCTTATTCCTCCGACGTAGAGTCGTTTACGCAGCAAGCGCGGAGTATGTCATCAGGGTCAGAATTGAAATTGAGAGATGCCTGAATAGCAAAAAAGCGCCTTTAGGGCGCTTTTTTTACATTGGTGGGTCGTGCAGGATGACTCGCTTCGCTCGCCCTTCGGGCCGTCGCCGCGAGCGGCTCCGTTGTTTCGCTACGCTCAACTCGAACCTGCTGCAGGTTCGAATCTTTGAATATCCCAGATAGCAAAAAAGCGCCTTTAGGGCGCTTTTTTTACATTGGTGGGTCGTGCAGGATTCGAACCTGCGACCAATTGATTAAAAGTCAACTGCTCTACCAACTGAGCTAACGACCCCTTGCGGGATTATGCTGCTTTAATCATTCAGGATGGTGGGTCGTGCAGGATGACTCGACTTCGTCTCGCCCTTCGGGCCGTTGCTGACGCAACGTTATCCTTCACGTTCTCTACCAGTAACCACCTTTAAATTGGTGGGTCGTGCAGGATTCGAACCTGCGACCAATTGATTAAAAGTCAACTGCTCTACCAACTGAGCTAACGACCCATACGGGTGTTACCTGAATGATTTCTACTCGGAACCAATCTTTAAGATTAGTGGGTCGTGCAGGATGACTCGCTTCGCTCGCCCTACGGGCCGTTGCTGACGCATCGTTATCCTTCACGCTTAACATCTGAGTTTGATGTTAAAACTGGTGGGTCGTGCAGGATTCGAACCTGCGACCAATTGATTAAAAGTCAACTGCTCTACCAACTGAGCTAACGACCCGAGTGGTGGGTGATGACGGGATCGAACCGCCGACCCCCTCCTTGTAAGGGAGGTGCTCTCCCAGCTGAGCTAATCACCCGATACTGCGCTGGATACTACAAACTACTTCCACCGAACCCACCGTAATTAGTGGTGGGTCGTGCAGGATTCGAACCTGCGACCAATTGATTAAAAGTCAACTGCTCTACCAACTGAGCTAACGACCCGGTGGTGGGTGATGACGGGATCGAACCGCCGACCCCCTCCTTGTAAGGGAGGTGCTCTCCCAGCTGAGCTAATCACCCGATACTACGCTGGATACTACAACTAACTAGGTTAGTGGTGGGTCGTGCAGGATGACTCGACTTCGTCTCGCCCTTCGGGCCGTTGCTGACGCAACGTTATCCTTCACGTTTTACTACCGCTTCCACCTTAGCGATTGGTGGGTCGTGCAGGATTCGAACCTGCGACCAATTGATTAAAAGTCAACTGCTCTACCAACTGAGCTAACGACCCACTTTTTCGTTGCTTTCGGTTTGTTTGATATCCCGTGGCAACGGCGGCATATATTACTGATTTCAGACTTGAGCGCAACAAAAATTTCGATGCAGATCACTCAACTGCTTATGATTCGCACGACACGACCAGAAATAATGCGACTTCTGGTCGTGTGTTATGCATTACATCGCGTTCAGACGTTTTTGTGCCTGTTTAGCGCCATCAGTACCAGGGTATTTACTGATAACCTGCTGGTATACGGCTTTCGCTTTTGCGGTGTCACCTTTGTCCTGCATGATGACGCCGACTTTAAACATCGCATCTGCAGCCTTCGGTGACTTCGGATAGTTTTTCACTACCGAAGCAAAATAATACGCCGCATCATCTTTTTTACCCTTGTTGTAGTTTAACTGACCCAGCCAATAATTGGCGTTTGGCAGGTAAGTTGAATCAGGGTAATTTTTGATGAAATTCTGAAATGCCACCATTGCGTCATCCTGGCGGGATTTATCCTGCACCAGCGCAATAGCTGCATTGTAATCCGTGTTTGCATCACCGCTTTTCACCGGCGCGCCAGCATTCGCAGTACCAGCATCAGCTGTCGGCGTCGTTGATGCCGCCGCACCGCTATGATCGCCGCTGGTTGATTGCGCCGCTGCACCACCGCTGCTGAGGCTATCGATCTGCAACAGGATCTGCTTTTGCCGCTCCACGACCTGATTCAGTTGATACTGATTTTCCTGAATCTGACCACGCAGGGAATCAATATCGGATTGATTATCAGAGAGTTGTTGCTGGAGTTGGGTTAAAAGCTGGCTGTGAGCATTAGAAATACGCTCAAGTTGAGTGACGCGGTCTTCGACCGAGCCTGAGCCGACACTACTGATTGGTGCCTGAGCAAAAGCGGCCCAGGGGGCCGCTATACCAACCAGTAACGACAGACTCAATAGTTGATGTCTGAAGTTACTGCTCATGCAATTCTCTTAGTAAACCAGTACCGCACGACGGTTTTTGGAGTATGCCGCTTCGTCATGACCCAGTACTGCAGGTTTTTCTTTACCGTAAGAAACGATGGAGATCTGGTCTGCAGAAACGCCTTTACCCTGCAGGTACATCTTAACGGCGTTCGCACGACGTTCACCCAGGGAGATGTTGTATTCCGGAGTACCACGTTCGTCCGCGTGACCTTCTACGGTGACTTTGTAAGACGGGTTGCTACGCAGGAAGTTTGCGTGTGCATCCAGCATTTGAGCGAAGTCAGAACGGATATCGTACTTGTCCAGATCGAAGTAAACGATGTTGTTCTGCTGCAGCTGTTGCATTTGCAGACGAGCCTGCTCTTCGGAAGACATGTTGCCATTGCCGCCGTTCGCATCCATACCAGTGCCGGCACCCAGCATGCCTTCGCTGCCGTCATTGCTGGCGTTCTTGTTGGAAGAACATGCCGCAATTGCCATAACAGGCAGAGCAATCATCAGCCCTTTCAGCACTTTGTTCAGTTGCATTTCAATGATTCCTTTACTATTCAATTAATTATTATCACAGATACGGCGACCAGGCAGGGAATTTTACCTGTCCATCAGTTGCCGGAAGACGCGCTTTGAAACGCCCATCTGTAGAAACCAAATTCAGCACGGATCCCATCCCCTGAGAAGAGCTGTAGATTACCATAGTGCCGTTAGGTGCCAGACTTGGCGTTTCATCCAGGAACGTGGACGACAGAACTTGTACGCCTCCCGTTGCCAGATCTTGTTTGGCAATGTGCTGCTGCCCACCATTGGAGCTGACCATTACCATAAATTTACCGTCGCTGCTGACATCCGCATCCTGGTTCTGCGAACCTTCCCAGGTAATACGTTGTGGCGCACCGCCGTTGATATTCACTTTATAAACCTGCGGACGACCGGCCTGGTCAGAAGTAAATGCCAGGTTCTGGCTGTCCGGGAACCAGGTCGGTTCGGTATTGTTACTGCGACCATCAGTCACCTGGCGGATCTGACCAGAAGCCAAATCCATTACGTACAGGTTCAGGCTACCGGTTTTCGACAAGGCGAATGCCAGTTTGCTGCCGTCTGGCGAGAATGCAGGTGCACCGTTGTGACGCGGGAATGAAGCCACCTGACGTACAGCGCCATTTGCCAGCGTTTGGATGACCAGCGCGGAACGACCGCTTTCGAAGGTCACATAAGCCAGTTTAGAACCGTCTGGTGACCACGCCGGAGACATCAGCGGCTGCGGTGAACGGTGAACGACAAATTGGTTGTAACCGTCATAGTCAGATACGCGCAGTTCATACGGGAACTGACCGCCGTTGGTCTGAACAACGTAGGCAATACGGGTACGGAACGCACCTTTAATGCCGGTCAGTTTTTCAAATACTTCGTCACTGGCGGTATGACCAGCATAACGCAGCCACTGCTTGTTCACTTTGTACGAGTTCTGAGCAAGTACAGTACCCGGTGCGCCGCCAGTGTCAACCAGCTGATAAGCAACATTGTAAGAGCCGTCCGGATTCGGAGTGACCTGGCCGACAACCACAGCGTCAATGCCCAGCGCAGACCATGCTGCTGGTTGTACTTCCTGTGCACTACCCGGCTGCTGTGGCAGACGAGCGCGATCTAATGGATTAAATTTACCGCTGTTACGCAAGTCAGCAGCAACGATGCCGCCAATATCTTCAGGTGCAGCACCAGGACCCGCCCACTGGAAAGGAACTACGCCAATAGGACGACCGGAATCTACACCGCTGTCGATCACAATGCGGACTTCAGCGTGCAGAACTGATGCCCACAGTATGAGAAAACCAAATGCTACTCGTAATGCCTGCTTCATCATATCTCCCTTATCTGGACCGATGGCCCACGATAATTTAGCAGAATGTTAACAAACTAAAATACACAAAACTACCAGAACCCCGTGTCAACCGGTGCCTGATGTTGACCGTTGGAACAATCAACATCGTGATTACGGTTTGAAGTCCAATGGCGCATTTTTGAACACTTCATATACTGCCTGGCTTGGTGGTTTCGGGATCTTCGCAAGTTTAGCTGCTGCCAACGCAGCCTGACAAAGTGCGGGATCGCCACCTTCAGGTTTGATATCCAGTAACATACCATCGGGTGCCAGTTTTATGCGCAGCGTACAGGTCTTGCCTGCATAGGACGATGCGTCATAGAACTTACTTTCGATAGCAGATTTAATCTGCCCGGCATAGTTATTGATATCGGCCCCTGATGCGCCATTGTTTTTAGTATTACCACTCCCGGCAGGCGAAGCATTGTTCCCTTTCGCCCCTCCCCCCGTTTTCGGTGCATTCTTACCAGAGCTTAGCTCACCGAAAATATCATCTGCCTCTGCGGCAGCTTTTGCTGCAGCGGCTTTTTCAGCTGCAGCTTTTGCCGCTGCCGCTTTTTTGTCTGCGGCGGCTTTTTCTGCCGCTGCTTTCTTATCAGCTGCTGCCTTTTCAGCAGCCGCTTTTTCTGCTGCTTTTTTGTCGGCTGCAGCTTTCTCTGCCGCTGCTTTCTTATCAGCTGCAGCCTTTTCAGCAGCCGCTTTCTTCTCAGCTTCTGCCTTGGTTTTTTCAGCAGCTTCAGTTGCCGCTTTTTTTCTTGCTTCAGCTGCAGCTGCTTCTGCCGCTTCCGCTTTCTTCTTCAGCGCCGCAGCGGCTGCTTCGGCTTTTTTCTGCGCTTCGGCTGCGGCTTTGGCGGCTTCTGCTTCTGCTTTTTTCTTCGCGTCTGCAGCCGCTTTCTTCGCTGCTTCTTCCGCAGCTTTTGCATCCGCTTCAGCCTTCGCTTTAGCATCTGCCGCCGCTTTCGCTGCCGCCTCTTCCGCTTGCTTCTGCTTTAACTCGGCCTGTTTTGCGGCTTCTTCAGCCTGCTTTTTCTGCTCCTGAGCCGCTAACCGCTCTTTCTCAAGTTGCTTCAGGCGTTCCTGTTCAGCCGCTTGTTTCTCACGCAGTTCTTCCGCAGCCTGCTGTTCCTTCATCTTGCGCTGCTCATCAGAACGCTTCGCGCTTGATTCCTGGCTTTGCATGCGTTTGTACTGCTCAACTACCGCACCTGAATCAACCATTACAGCGTCGATGGACGAACCACCGCCGCCTCCGGCTGAAGCTTCTATATTCTCATCGAACGAACTCCAGATCAGCGCCGCAAATAAGATGACATGCAGCACTGCTGAAATAATTATCGCCCGCTTGAGCTTGTCGTTTTGTTCGGTTGCCTTTGACACTCTCGGTTTCCAAAAACTGTTCGCCTGTTACCCGCTCTCTTTCAAGCTAGGGAAACGCAGATGTTTAGATAGGCTGCGTCATTAAACCAACCGATTTCACACCCGCACTATGTAACAAGTTCAGTGCTTTAATTATTTCATCGTAAGGCACATCTTTTGCGCCACCGATCAGAAAGACCGTTTTCGGGTTGGCCTTGAAACGGCTGGACACTTCCGCCACCACCTGCTCTGGTGGTAAACGCTCCAGGCGATCTTTCTCAACCATCACGGTGTACTGACCAATACCAGACACTTCAACAATCACTGGCGGATTATCGTTACTGCTCACCGCCTGTGATTCAGTAGCGTCTGGCAGATCGACCTCCACGCTCTGGGTGATGATGGGCGCTGTCGCCATAAAGATCAGCAACAGCACCAGCAGTACGTCCAGCAACGGTACAATGTTGATTTCGGACTTGAGATCGCGACGACCTCGTCCACGCGCTCTGGCCATGGCTTACCCCTTGTTGCTCTCGCTAACGGTAAACGCCTGGCGGTGCAGAATCGCGGTAAACTCTTCCATAAAGTTGTCGTAATTCAGTTCCAGTTTGTTTACGCGCTGGTTGAGGCGGTTATAAGCCATTACCGCCGGAATTGCGGCGAACAGACCAATTGCCGTCGCAATCAACGCTTCTGCGATACCGGGCGCAACCATTTGCAGTGTTGCTTGTTTTACCGCCCCGAGGGCGATAAAGGCGTGCATGATCCCCCAGACCGTACCAAACAGACCAATATACGGGCTGATGGAGCCAACCGTACCGAGGAACGGAATGTGCGTTTCCAGATTTTCAAGTTCACGGTTCATGGAAATACGCATCGCTCGCGACGCCCCTTCCACTACGGCTTCCGGCGCATGGCTATTGGCACGATGTAGGCGCACAAACTCTTTGAACCCGCTGTAAAAGATTTGTTCCGAACCGGTCAGATTATCCCGTTTCCCCTGGCTCTCTTGATAGAGGCGAGAAAGTTCGATTCCAGACCAGAATTTATCTTCAAACGCTTCGGCTTCGCGCGCCGCTGCGTTAAGAATACGGGTCCGCTGGATAATAATGGCCCAGGATGCGATTGAAAAACCAATCAAAATCAACATGATAAGTTTAACCAGAAGGCTAGCCTTCAGGAACAAATCAAGGATATTCATGTCAGTCACTGCTTAAACTCCGCGACAATAGACTTGGGAAGCGCACGAGGCTTCATTTTGAGTGGGTCAACGCAAACAACCAGAACCTCTGCTTCATTCAGCAAAGTATTCTCGGCGTTGACAATACGTTGCGTGAAAACCAAAGAGGTGCCACGCATTGATGTTATTTCAGTCTGTATTCCGAGCATATCGTCGAGCCGCGCAGGTGCATAATATTCCACCGTCATTTTACGCACCACAAAGGCAACGCGTTCAGCCATCAGCGCCTGCTGACTGAAGTGATGATGACGCAGCATCTCTGTGCGTGCTCTTTCATAAAAAGCGACGTAACTGGCGTGGTACACCACACCACCGGCATCGGTATCTTCATAGTAGACGCGAACCGGCCATCGAAACAGCGTTGTATTCACTTTACATCCCGGTAATGCAACAAAAGTTAGAGCTTTTAAACGCTGCTACTATACGCGCGCGATTGAGGTTTGGGAATGAGGGCAAGTTAAGGGAGCGTAAAAATTTATGGGCCTGAAGCGGCCCATAAATTTTTAAAGAGAATTCTGATTTAAAAGAAGAAGAAAATCAGCCCGACAATGAGAACAATATCGGCAAGCAAAGGGCAAAAAATCCCTTGCCAGAGAACCTTCTGCGGACGAAAGCCCACGCCGTGAATAACACCAGCACAGACGGCCCACATCAGCAATAAACCATGCCAGATTTCCAGTTCACTGGTCTTCGCGGCGAAACGTGACGGGTCCCAAAACATACATCCTGCTAACAGAAGCGCCATCACGAAGGAAAGCGCCCGCAGGGGGCGCTTGTCCATTACCGCATACAAGGTTGCGATAATCTTACTCATCAGATGTCTTCTTGACCGGCTTTGCCTGATTCGACGTGCTCAAGCGCCAGCGCGGTGATTACCCCAAATGAACAGGCAAGAAGCGTTCCCAGAATCCATGCGAAATACCACATTTTTAGCTCCTTACTTAGTACAGAGAGTGGGTGTTACGTTCAATATCTTCTTTGGTGATACGACCGAACATTTTCCAGTAGCACCAAGCGGTGTAGAGCAGAATGATCGGTACCAGAACCACCGCAACCCAGGTCATGACGTTAAGCGTCAGCTGGCTGGAAGTTGCATCCCACATTGTCAGACTTGCGTTCATCATGGTGCTGGACGGCATCACAAACGGGAACATTGCAATACCGGCAGTCAGGATGATGCAGGCCAGCGTCAGGGAGGAGAACACAAACGCCCACGCCGCTTTATCCATACGTGCAGTCAGAATGGTCAGCAGAGGCAGAACCACACCCAGTACCGGAATAGCCCACAGAATCGGCGTGTTGTTGAAGTTCACCAACCATGCGCCAGCTTCACGAACCACTTCTTTATTCAGTGGGTTAGATGCCGCGTAATGGTCCATTGTTGATTTCACAACATAACCATCGATACCGTACATCACCCATACGCCAGCCAGTGCGAAGCAGACCAGTGTCACCAGTGCCGCCACCTGAGCCGTTGCACGGGTACGCAGGTGCAGTTCGCCCACGGTACGCATCTGCAGATAGGTTGCGCCCTGAGTAATGATCATCCCTACGCTCACCACGCCAGCCAGCAGGCCGAACGGGTTAAGCAGCTGGAAGAAGTTACCGGTGTAGTACAGACGCAGGTATTCATCAACGTTAAACGGTACGCCCTGCAACAGGTTACCGAACGCCACACCAATCACCAGCGGCGGAACGAAGCTACCAATGAAGATGCCCCAGTCCCACATGTTACGCCAGCGGGTTTCTTCAATCTTGGAGCGGTAGTCAAAACCGACCGGACGGAAGAACAGAGACGCCAGCACGAGGATCATCGCGACATAGAAGCCGGAGAACGCAGCGGCATAGACCATCGGCCAGGCAGCAAACAGAGCGCCACCCGCAGTGATCAGCCATACCTGGTTACCGTCCCAGTGTGGTGCGATGGAGTTAATCATAATTCGACGCTCGGTGTCGTTACGACCGAGGAAACGGGTGAGCATGCCCACCCCCATGTCGAAACCGTCAGTGACTGCAAAACCAATCAGCAGAACGCCAACCAGCAGCCACCAGATAAAACGCAATACTTCATAATCGATCATTTGACGACTCCTGTCTTAGCGTGCCGGCTGAGTAGTCGTGGAAGACTGCTCAAAGTGATAGCGACCGGTTTTCAGGCTGCTTGGGCCGAGGCGTGCAAACTTGAACATTAAGAACAATTCTGCCACCAGGAACAGGGTATACAGGCCACAAATCAGCACCATCGAGAAGATGAGGTCGCCTGCGGTCAGTGACGAGTTCGCTACAGCTGTCGGCAGCACTTCACCGATAGCCCAAGGTTGGCGACCATATTCAGCCACGAACCAGCCCGCTTCTACAGCAATCCACGGCAGCGGAATACCGTACAGTGCGGCGCGCAGCAGCCATTTTTTCTCGCCAATACGGTTGCGGATGACACTCCAGAAAGAGAGCGCGATGATTGCCAGCAGCAGGAAGCCACACGCCACCATGATACGGAACGCGAAGTACAGCGGCGCTACACGTGGAATGGAGTCTTTGGTTGCCTGTTGAATCTGCGCTTCAGTTGCATCCGCCACGTTTGGCGTATAGCGTTTCAGCAGCAGACCGTAACCGAGGTCTTTCTTCATGCTATTGAACTGGTCACGAACCGCCTGGTCAGTAGAACCAGAACGCAGTTGCTCGAGCAGAGAGTACGCCTTCATCCCGTTACGGATGCGTTCTTCATGCTGCACCATCAGCTCTTTCAGGCCGATAACCGGGGTATCCACGGAACGCGTTGCAATGATGCCCAGCGCGTAAGGGATCTGGATCGCAAATTTGTTCGTCTCCTCTTCCTGATCAGGAATGCCGAACAGAGTAAAGGCAGCAGGTGCAGGTTGCGTTTCCCACTCGGCTTCAATAGCAGCCAGTTTGGTTTTCTGCACGTCGCCCATTTCATAACCAGATTCATCACCCAGAACAATAACAGACAGAACGGCAGCCATACCGAAGCTGGCAGCGATAGCAAAGGAGCGTTTAGCAAAGGCGAAGTCACGACCTTTCAACATATACCATGCGCTGATACCGAGGATGAACATCGCGCCAGTCACATAACCAGACGCTACAGTGTGAACGAATTTCACCTGAGCAACCGGGTTAAGCACCAGCTCGGAGAAGCTCACCATCTCCATACGCATAGTTTCAAAGTTGAAATCGGATGCGATTGGGTTTTGCATCCAGCCGTTCGCAACCAGAATCCACAGTGCGGACAGGTTTGAACCAAGCGCCACCAGCCAGGTGACACACATATGCTGAACTTTACCCAGACGATCCCAACCGAAGAAGAACAGACCTACAAAGGTGGATTCGAGGAAGAAGGCCATCAGACCTTCGATTGCCAGCGGCGCACCGAAGATATCCCCTACATAGTGGGAATAGTAAGACCAGTTAGTCCCGAACTGGAACTCCATGGTCAGACCGGTTGCCACACCCAGAGCGAAGTTGATACCAAACAACTTGCCCCAGAACTTGGTCATATCTTTATAAATCTGTTTGCCGGAAAGGACGTAGACCGTTTCCATAATGGCCAGCAGGAACGCCATACCGAGCGTCAGTGGCACAAAAAGGAAGTGGTACATCGCGGTCAAGGCAAACTGTAAGCGCGACAGTTCGACTATATCTAACATCATGACTCCTTGCTCATCGCATGAAGACTCCGAGAGTGAACCCCGTTAGAAAGGGTCACACGCATGCCCCAATACAAAATTATTTGCTCGCCTCTATCGCTGTCTTTTCCTCAAAAGTGGAAAAGACAATGATAAAAAAGTTACAAATATGTTAATGAATAAACCAAATTGATCCCGTAATTATATTACGCCGCAAAATCCTTACAATAAACAGGTTTTTATTGAGCAAATTTGCATTTTTCGACAGTGATCAATTTATAGCGAAATTGTCACGACCCCACCAATTTGATCTACGACAATTTATCGTGTTTTGCAGATTTTTTTCAAGAATTAAAAATTGATTAATATCAAAATCAATCGAATATGTTAATTATGTATAAATCATAGACCATTGGTAATTTTATTGTTAATTTATTGTGAAATATTTACGTAACACAATTATTACAATAAAAAGACATAGATAAAAAACCAGTGTTTTATTTAACAGAATCGCCTTATCAACTTTTTATAATACCAATTGATTAGAGTAGCCAATTTGTTGCTATTTTACATAACATATTTTTATCAAAGTTAATTGATTGTTGCCTTTATGAGCATCGCCGTAAGACCGCCATGTTATTGTTTCATTTGTAATAATCACCAATAAGTATCGATGAGAGAGATATCGCTTAACAGAGGCGACTGTGTCTGCATGAACACAGGCACTTTCGTCTGATAAACGAAAAATGAGCGATTTTTGCAAGTTAGTTTTTCTATAGCCGGGTACGCTGAGCGCCTCGCTTGATTACAATGAGGTTGCTGCCATGGGTCTTGATAATATAGGTTATGTTGTCAATCGCTTCTCTGGTTGGCCATCAAATGATCCTCTAAAAACAGATAACGAATCAATGACATCACCCGTGACTGTGCAGGTAATAAAGTTGATTGCCGCCATCCTTGACCCACATCGGATAGTCGTTGGTATCGATACACTTTATACAACGCAGCGCAAAACATTTACCTCAGAGGGTCAACAACTCATTGAATCAGCATTGAAAACACTTAATGTGATGAATTTAAATAACCTGGAAACAGATCGCGATGAGGAGGGTAACTATCTGGCTTTTGGATATAACGTTGACACTCCTGACAGAATAACCGTTTCTGCTTATAATGAAAAAAAACCTTTCTGTTATGGCCAATGTCTTTTAATACAGGATGAAGAACCAGATTTATTTAACCTGGTAAAAATTAAAACCTTTGAAGCCAGGCATAATTATGTTTCTAAATTGATGAGCGATCCGGAATTTATGTTTAAATTCAGTTATAGCACCCAACAAAATAGATTAGAACCTCATCTTCTGGTTCCCACTTATTTCCCTCTAAAAACAAACCAACCGGTTACGCTAGAGGATGTACTGATACTTTATCGTTTCTTTAAAATGAATGGCGATTTTAATATATTAACATCAGATGAATACATGAGTATCATGACACCTCTGATGAAGTGTGAGCGTAGTGTCCACGACCATAACAGGTATGTGACGGGCAAAGATGCTCTTCTTCTGGACAATCCTCCGTCTGGTAACCAGATATATTTCCATATTTCCCCTGACGAATCAGCAACACTTGTCCTTTATTTTTCAGACAATAACCTTGAATCCTTCGTCTTTGAAAATGATATTCCGAGCCAGTATCGACATTTCAAAATGTTTACCAATTTAGCACTAGTTATTGATCAGTTAACCGACGCCAATCAAATACTTTAATTTTCTATACAGCCCTGTGTAAAATATTGCTAATCAGTGCCCGGGGTTGATTTTTATTCCTCACGGTGATATTTAAATCATGACCCCATCTCAGCTCTCTTTTAATACTCTTCCTGTCAATGCAACATGCACTTCAGAGATAACAGTAAACACACAAAAATTCTCTGACATCCTCTACTCAGTGGGGTATTCCCTAAAGGATCTGGCTTATCTGAGCAGATGTCTTGCATCATTACACCCGACACTCGCCAAAAACATTTATGAAACGGAAAATCTCAGCGATCAAAAATTACTTTATATAGATTGCCGTAGTACAAATGAAATCAAGATAAATATCTTTTTTGGTCAGCAACGAGAAGGATTAATTGAAATTAGTTCTGACACAGTCATTTTTTCGATACTGTCTTCATTGATTGACTCAGCTATTTCTGAACATCGACATCAAATCACCATTAACGATTCAAATAATTCTGAACTATTTTATGAGGATTATACTGATTAAATCCACTCTGTGCGAACCTGTCCTGCATTTATGCCAGAAGTATTAGAATCTTTGATTAACGTTACTCGTACTGGTAGCACCTTCATGTGCCTCTCTTTTTTACGAACAATCAAAAGAACTAACAAAGGGCATAATTCGTATAAATCATTAACCATTTGTTATATTCAACATTTTTTTTACATTAAGCAGAGATGAATTGCAGTGAAATTCAAGTTAAATTTTACAAAATGTATTACTCATGGCTAAAAAATCTCCCCAAAATGCAAATTAGAAGTTGATCACAATTATCTCAATACATCAAATAAAGTTAATTTTAAAAATTTAACATTCATGACATTAGTTGACATAACACGCTGAATTAAAATGAGAATTTAAAAACACACTTTAAACAATCATTTCCCGAAAGACATTTTGAAAATAGATCAATTGCAACATTACGGTCAGATAAAGACACTCCTCTGATATTAAACCTGTGCCGTTATGAACGGCCATAAATACGACGTGTGTAACTTAATTTACTCTCTGTCTTACAAAGGATTACCCATGAAGAAAGCAACACTTGTGATTGGCGTTATTGGCGCGGACTGCCATGCAGTAGGCAATAAAGTTCTGGACCGCGTTTTTAGCAACCATGACTTCAGAGTCATTAATCTGGGCGTAATGGTCAGCCAGGACGAATATATTGATGCTGCCATTGAAACTGGCGCTGACGCGATTGTCGTCTCCTCTATCTATGGGCATGGCGATATCGATTGTCTGGGCATGCGCGAACGCTGCATCGAGCGTGGGCTGGGTAACATCCTGCTCTATGTGGGCGGTAACCTGGTGGTCGGAAAACATGACTTCGCTGACGTGGAAACCAAGTTCAAAGAGATGGGATTTGATCGCGTCTTTTCCCCAAGTCATGACTTAGAAGATGTTTGTCAGCTGATGGCCCACGATATCAACCAACGTCATGACGTTGATACTCGCATTCTTGAAGAGGCAATCTGATGCAAATCGTCTCTGTCGATATTGGATCGACGTGGACCAAAGCAGCCCTCTTCACCCGGGAGGGGGACGCGTTAACGTTGGTTAACCACGTTCTGACCCCAACCACCACCCATCATCTGGCGAAGGGGTTTTTCTCCAGCCTGGACCAGGTGTTAAACGTAGATGATGCCCTCCCCCTGTTAAACAGTGGTGAGGTTGCATTGAAGTATTCCTCCTCTGCCAAAGGTGGGCTGGCGGTTGCCGCAATGGGATTAGTGCCTTCTATCACTCTGGAAACCGCGAAAGTAACCGCTCACTCTGCGGGTGCTAAAATTGCGCAATATTACGCCTACAAGCTGAACCGCCGTGATATCCAGGCACTGGAAGAAACGCAGCCCGATATTCTCTTGTTCACCGGCGGCACCGACGGCGGAGAAGAAAGCTACGGACTGAATAACGCCCGTGTGCTGGCAGAATCCAAACTCGACTGCGCCATTATTTATGCCGGAAACCGGGATATTCAGGACAAGGTGCAGGAGATCCTCGGGCATAAAGACCTGACCATCGTCGACAACGTTCTGCCCGATCTTGACCATCCGAACCCTTTAGCTGCACGCCAGGCTATCTGCGACATATTCCTTAAACGCATCGTTAAAGGGAAAGGGCTGGATGTCATTGTTGATAAAACAGGCGAAGAACCAATGCCGACACCATGGACGGTCTTTGAACTGGTTAAGGCAATCAGTAACGTCGATCACAGCTGGAAAGAGTTCATGCTGATCGACATGGGCGGCGCAACCACCGATGTCTATTCCGCCTGTGCCAACACGCTCTCGCCCGACACTGTTTTACATGGCGTACCGGAACCCTTCGTAAAACGGACGGTGGAAGGCGATCTGGGAATGCGCGTCTCGGCAATGGTGGTTGGTGAAAGTGCGAAAGAGTTAGTCAGTGTGAATTTTGCTCAGCAACCCGCACAGTTGGACGCTTTTTATCATTACCTCCGTCATCTAGTCGCTCATCCCGACTACTTACCCGCGAATGCAGATGAAAAATATTTCGATACCGTCCTGGCCGGACTGTGTGTGGGTTATGCCACCGAAAGACATGCGGGCACCAAAAAAGAGGTCTGCACCTGCGTCGGCAATGTCGATTTACAGATGGGACGTGACCTGACAACCGTGCGTAAAGTCGTGGGTTCCGGCGGATGGCTCTCGCGTGCCAGTCAGTTCGATATGCATCGCTGGTTGAAATACCGCGAGTTAAACGACGACGGTAAACGCATTCTCTTACCGACCGAATTTGAATATTACCGCGATTCCCGGGGGCTATTACCACTGCTGGCAAACGTCGCCAGAGTCGATCCGCTGGCCGCCGCGCGCACCAGTATTCAATGCTTAACCCTATAACAATTAAGGCTGCAATCAATGGAACTTCGAAATAAGAAATTAACCCATGACGAATTCATGACCGAGCGGCAACAGGTATTGAAAACCTGGGAAACCGGCAAGGATGTTGAAAACTTTGAAGATGGCGTTAAATACCAACAAACCATTCCTGAGCATAAACGCTTCTCTCTTGCCCTGCTGAAAGCAGACAAGGAAGGTAAAACCCTTAGCCAACCGCGCGCAGGCGTGGCGCTGATGGACGAACACATCGAACTACTGAAAACACTACAAGAAGAGTGCGATCTGCTGCCGAGCACTATCGATGCATATACCCGTCTGAATCGGTACGAAGAAGCGGCTGTAGGGATTAAAAAATCCATCGAAGCCAGAACCTCTAAACTGAACGGTTTACCGGTAGTTAACCACGGCGTCGCAGCTTGCCGTCGCCTCACCGAAACTCTGCAAAAACCGCTACAGATCCGCCACGGCACGCCAGATGCGCGTCTGCTGGCTGAAATCTCGATGGCCAGCGGCTTTACCAGTTATGAAGGCGGCGGCATTTCCTACAATATTCCGTATGCCAAGCGCGTAACGCTGGAAAAATCGATCCGCGACTGGCAGTACTGCGATCGTTTAATGGGGATGTACGAAGAACACGGGATCCGCATCAACCGCGAACCGTTTGGCCCACTAACGGGTACGCTGATCCCGCCGTTTATCTCGCACTCTATCGCAATAATCGAAGGCTTGCTGGCACTGGAACAGGGTGTGAAGTCTATCACCGTTGGTTATGGTCAGGTCGGTAGCCTGACGCAGGATGTTGCGGCGATCCAGTCTCTGCGGGAACTTGCACACGAATACTTTCAGAGCTATGGCTATACCGACTACGAATTAAGTACCGTGTTTCACCAGTGGATGGGCGGCTTTCCGGAAGACGAATCGAAAGCGTTCGCCATTATCTCCTGGGGTGCTGCCGTCGCGGGGATGTCTGGTGCTACCAAAGTCATCACCAAAAGTCCGCACGAAGCCTGGGGCATCCCGACTGCTGCTGCCAACATTCAGGGGCTAAAAGCCTCCCGCCAGATGCTCAACATGGTCAACGAGCAGAAATTCCCGCCGTGCCCGGCGGTTGAACTAGAAATTGAACTGATTAAGAGCGAGGTTCGCGCGGTACTGAACAAAGTGTTCGAACTGGGTAATGGTGATATTGCGCGCGGTACGGTGCTGGCATTTGAAGCGGGCGTACTGGATGTGCCGTTTGCGCCAGCCGCCTGCAACGCAGGCAAAATTCTTCCGGTCCGTGACAACACTGGCGCGATTCGCGTACTGGAGGCCGGAGCCGTTCCATTGCCAAAAGATATTCTCGACCTCCACCACGATTACGTTGCTGAACGCGCGCGCTTTGAAGGACGCCAACCGACATTCCAGATGGTTGTAGATGACATCAATGCTGTATCCCACAGTAAATTAATAGGAAGACCATAATGAAAATAAAACAGGCCCTTTTTACCGCTGGCTACTCCTCATTCTATTTCGATGATCAGCAGGCGATAAAAAACGGAGCGGGTCACGACGGTTTTTTTTATACCGGGGAGCCAGTAACACAGGGGTTTAACGCCGTACGTCAGGCCGGGGAGTGCGTTTCGGTTCAGTTGATTCTGGAAAACGGTGCGGTCGCCGTAGGCGACTGTGCTGCCGTACAGTATTCCGGGGCAGGTGGTCGCGATCCACTGTTCCTCGCAGAGCACTTTATTCCGTTCCTCAACGACCATATCAAGCCATTACTGGTAGGCCGCGATGTGGATGCTTTCCTGCCGAATGCCCGTTTCTTCGACAAATTGCGTATTGACGGCAACTTGCTACATACCGCCGTGCGCTACGGATTATCACAGGCGCTGCTTGATGCTACCGCGCTGGCAACCGGCCGTCTGAAAACTGAAGTGGTCTGTGATGAATGGCAGTTGCCACGCGTGGCGGAATCCATTCCATTATTTGGTCAGAGCGGCGACGATCGATATATCGCTGTCGATAAGATGATCCTTAAGGGCATCGACGTGCTGCCCCATGCGCTGATTAATAACGTCGAAGAGAAACTGGGCTTTAAAGGTGAAAAACTGCGCGAATATGTCCGCTGGCTGTCGGATCGCATTCTGAGCAAGCGCACCAGCGCACGCTACCACCCTACCCTGCACATCGATGTATACGGCACTATTGGTCTGATCTTCGATATGGATCCGCTTCGCTGTGCGCAATACATCGCCAGTCTGGAAAAAGAGGCGCAAGGCCTGCCGCTCTACATTGAGGGGCCGGTCGATGCCGGTAACAAGCCCGATCAAATCCGCCTGCTGACCGCGATTACCAAAGAGCTGACGCGCCTCGGTTCCGGCGTGAAAATCGTGGCCGATGAATGGTGTAACACCTACCAGGATATTGTTGATTTCACTGATGCCGCCAGTTGCCACATGGTGCAAATCAAAACCCCGGATCTGGGCAGTATTCACAACATCGTCGATGCAGTTCTTTATTGCAACAGCCACAGCATGGAAGCGTACCAGGGCGGCACCTGCAATGAAACTGATGTCAGTGCCCGCACCTGTGTCCACGTCGCCCTTGCTGCTCGCCCCATGCGTATGCTGGTAAAACCAGGGATGGGCTTTGACGAAGGCCTCGATATCGTCTTCAACGAAATGAATCGTACTATCGCGCTGTTGCAGGCTAAGGATTAACAAATGGCTCGTTCTTTTAAAGTCTTATCGCCAACGGCAATCCTCGGGTATGGATTCCCGGAAGAGAGCTTCCGCAAAGCGATGGCAGAATCGCCCGATCTGATCGCCGTTGATGCAGGCTCTTCCGATCCTGGCCCCCACTACCTCGGGGCGGGCAAACCGTTTACCGATCGCGCAGGGGTCAAGCGCGATCTACGCTATATGATCACCGCAGGCGTGCAAAATAATATACCGGTAGTGATCGGAACGGCCGGCGGTTCTGGTGCCGCTCCACACCTGGAGTGGTGCCGAGAAATAATTCATGAGATTGCCCGGGAAGAGCACCTCGCGTTCTCGATGGCGCTGATCCCGGCAGACGTTGACAAAGCCATCGTCCACCAGGCGCTGGATAACGGCAAAATCACGGCGCTGGATTTTGTCCCGCCGTTAACCCACGACGCGATTGACGAAAGTACGTATATCGTCGCGCAAATGGGCATCGAACCCTTCCAGCAGGCGCTGAAAGAAGGCGCGCAAGTGGTGCTGGGCGGGCGCGCTTACGACCCGGCCTGCTTTGCTGCGCTACCGATCATGCAAGGCTTTGATGAAGGTCTGGCGCTGCATTGTGGGAAAATCCTTGAATGCGCGGCAATCGCCGCAACGCCCGGCTCAGGCTCTGACTGTGCGATGGGCATCATTGATGACAACGGCTTTACGCTGAAGACATTTAATCCGAAGCGTAAATTTACCGAAACGTCAGCGGCTGCACACACACTGTATGAGAAATCCGATCCCTACTTTCTGCCAGGACCTGGCGGCGTGCTAAACCTGAAAGGTTGCACATTTAAAGCGATCAATGATGGCGAAGTTTACGTCAGCGGTTCTAAGCATGAAGAAACGCCCTATGCCCTGAAACTGGAAGGTGCGCGGCGGGTGGGTTTCCGCTGTTTGACCATCGCCGGAACGCGCGACCCGATCATGATCGCCGGGATCGATAACATCATCGATGAAGTCAAAACCAGCGTTTCGCGTAATCTGTCCTTAGACGATGACAGCATTCGCATCAATTTCCACCTGTACGGCAAAAACGGGGTGATGGGCGACCATGAACCGATGCAAACTGCCGGGCATGAGCTGGGGATTGTCCTTGATGTAGTTGCACCGACCCAGGATATTGCCAATAGCGTTTGCTCGCTGGTGCGCTCTACCATGCTGCACTACGGCTATGAAAACCGCATCGCTACCGCAGGCAACCTGGCGTTCCCGTTCTCCCCTTCTGATATCCAGGGCGGGCCGGTATACGAATTTTCCATATATCACCTGATTGAAGCCAACGACGCTCTGCGTTTTGATTTCCATATTGAACAGGTGACGCCAGAAGGAGTTCAGGCATGAAACAGTCAATTGTCTCACTGGCGCAAGTCATTCGTTCGAAAAATGCCGGACCTTACGAACTGGTTTTAGATATTTTATTTAAAACCAAAGAAAACTATGAGCGAGTAAAATCATCAGGGCAATTAACCCCAGAACTGATTGCGCGCTTATATCATGTTGAACCTGACTTTATTCATCGTATTGTCTGGTTTGATCCTTCTAACGCAGTAAAAATTGTCATGCCACGAGATATTATCTCCGGGAATGTAGGTGACAATGATGTCTATGGCGCACAGCAACATGCACCTTTATTAAATATGAGTTTCGATTTGTAAAAATCCGAACACTTTTAGCCAACTGACATCCCGTCACTTATTGCAGCTCAACACTTCAGCTATTTGTAAGGTTGTTATAGCAGGTAGATGCCTGAATCTCTATTCAGGCATCCACTTCTCCTGATTCTGATTTATCGCCGTGCACCTGATGGAGGAAAAAATGAAGAAAATAAGTTTAACCACGATGATTCTTTTGGCGCTGGTACTTGGAATGATTATCGGCGTAGTGCTCAATAACACTGCTTCACCGGAAACAGCAAAACTCTATGCGCAAGAAATATCGATATTCACGACGATTTTCTTACGACTGATAAAAATGATTATCGCTCCGTTAGTGGTCTCTACCCTGGTGGTAGGTATTGCTAAAATGGGCGATGCCAAAGCCCTTGGTCGTATTTTTTCTAAAACACTCTTTTTATTTATTTGCGCCTCATTGCTGTCAATTGCCTTAGGCTTGATAACGGTAAATTTCTTCATGCCAGGCACAGGAATTAATTTTGTTGCACACGGTGCCGAAACCACCGGAGTGGTCGCGTCAGAACCCTTTACACTAAAAGTATTTATTTCGCATGCTTTCCCCACCAGCATTGTCGATGCCATGGCGCACAATGAAATTTTGCAAATCGTGGTGTTCTCAATTTTCCTCGGCTGTAGCCTGACGGCGATTGGTGAGAAAGGCAGCGCCATCGTTCACGCCTTAGATTCGCTGGCACATGCCATGTTAAAGCTCACTGGCTACGTCATGCTCTTCGCTCCCCTGACCGTATTCGCCGCTATTTCAGCATTGATTGCTGAACGAGGACTGGCAGTTATGGTGAGCGCCGGGATCTTTATGGGTGAATTTTATTTCACCATGTTATTACTTTGGGTGCTGCTTATCGGTCTGGCCATCGTTTATGTCGGCCCCTGCATCAGACGCCTGACCCGCGCCCTTTCTGAACCCGCCCTGCTGGCATTTACCACATCCAGTTCTGAAGCTGCTTTTCCGGGAACGCTTGAAAAACTGGAGCAATTTGGCGTTTCCCCCAAAATTGCCAGCTTTGTCTTACCCATTGGCTACTCATTTAATCTCGTTGGATCAATGGCCTACTGCTCCTTCGCCACAGTTTTCATCGCCCAGGCCTGCAATATCCATTTATCCATCGGTGAGCAAATCACCATGCTGTTGATCCTGATGTTGACCTCGAAAGGAATGGCTGGCGTACCACGCGCCTCAATGGTGGTTATCGCCGCCACGCTCAACCAGTTCAATATTCCGGAAGCGGGGCTGATCTTGCTGATGGGCGTTGATCCGTTCCTTGATATGGGGCGTTCCGCGACAAACGTCATGAGCAACGCAATGGGCGCTGCGATGGTGAGTCGGTGGGAAGGCGAACATTTCGGCGAGGGTTGTCGGGGTAAAGCATTAAAACCCAATGAATCGAACGTTGCTCTGCCCTGAGGGGGATCTTAAGAAATCAGAAGCCAATGACTACGCATTTTTATAAGCCGGATCATGAAGTTAGACGGCAATTAAGTAACACTAACGTTTAAGGTGAAAAGTGAAATATGTCCAAACCATTTATCTGGCAAGAACCGTTTCTACAAAATAAAGACGGTACAGAATATACATTAATTAGCGATCAACATATTACAGTAACGGAATTAGACGGCGAAGAAGTAATAAAAATCGCTCCTGAAGCATTAACGCTGCTTGCCCGGCAGGCATTTTATGAAGCCTCTTTTTTCTTACGTTCCGCTCATTTGCAACAGGTCGCCAGCATTCTTAACGATCCGCAGGCCAGCAGTAATGATAAATACGTTGCGTTGCAGTTATTACGTAATGCTGAAGTCTCAGCAAAAGGGGTATTACCCAACTGTCAGGATACCGGCACCGCAACTATTGTTGCCAGTAAAGGGCAACAGATATGGACGGGAGGTAACGACGCTGAAGCCTTAAGCAAAGGCATTTACAGTACTTTCCAGGAAAATAATCTGCGCTTTTCACAAAATGCGCCGCTGGATATGTATACCGAAGTCAATACGCAAACCAATCTTCCGGCGCAGATTGATATCAGCGCTGTCGCTGGTAATGAGTACCATTTTCTCTGTGTTAATAAAGGGGGCGGCTCCGCCAATAAAGCTGCACTTTATCAGGAAACCAAATCCTTATTGCAACCAGAAAAACTGACCGCATTTTTAATCGACAAAATGAAATCGTTGGGCACGGCCGCCTGCCCGCCCTACCACATCGCCTTTGTCGTCGGAGGGCTTTCAGCCGATCAAACCTTAAAAGTTGCCAAGCTGGCCTCTACGAAATATTACGACAATTTGCCCACCAGCGGAAACGAGCAGGGACAAGCATTCCGTGATATTGAGCTGGAAAAAGCGTTGCTCGAAGCCAGTCAGCAATTTGGTATTGGTGCGCAATTTGGGGGTAAATATTTCGCTCATGATATTCGCGTCATTCGTCTGCCGCGTCACGGTGGCTCCTGCCCGATAGCTATGGCGCTCTCCTGTTCTGCCGA
Source organism: Escherichia sp. KS167_9B (assembly GCF_030295215.1). NCBI lineage: Bacteria > Pseudomonadati > Pseudomonadota > Gammaproteobacteria > Enterobacterales > Enterobacteriaceae > Escherichia > Escherichia sp. KS167_9B. The sequence goes on along the minus strand of NZ_AP025754.1, from coordinate 849,510 downwards.
TCGCAATATCAAAGCCAAAATTAACAAGCACGGTATCTGGCTGGAAAAACTCGAACACAATCCGGGGCAATATATTCCAGCCTCATTGCGGGAAGAAAATCACTCGCTACATGTACACCTGGATCTAAACCGTCCGTTGCGTGACGTGATGCAGGATCTCGCCAGATTACCGGTAGGTACCCGCGTGTCGTTAAGTGGTCCCATCGTAGTGGCGCGCGATATCGCCCACGCAAAAATAAAAGCGCGGCTGGATAGCGGCGAATCGATGCCGGATTACCTGAAGCATCATATTGTCTATTACGCTGGCCCGGCGAAAACACCGGAGAACATGGCCTGCGGTTCACTGGGTCCAACCACGGGCGGTCGAATGGACGGTTATGTCGAAACCTTCCAGGCGGCTGGCGGCAGTCTGGTAATGTTATCGAAAGGTAACCGCAGCCAGCAGGTCACCGATGCCTGTCACAAACATGGCGGCTTCAATCTGGGAAGTATTGGCGGTGCAGCTGCGTTACTGGCGCAAGAATATGTCAAAAGTCTGCGTTGCCTGGAATACCCGGAGCTGGGTATGGAGGCGGTGTGGATGATGGAAGTGGAAAATCTGCCCGCATTCATCCTGGTTGATGATAAAGGCAATAATTTCTTTAGCCAGTTTGAGCAGCAACACCGCTGCGCCAGTTGCCCTGCGGGACATTAAGGAAAATGAATGGAAGCGCGAATTTCAACTGAACGGCATGTGCAGCGCCAGCAGAAATTGAAGGAACAGGTCGATACGCGCGTCGCGGCGGCGATAGAGAAAAAAGGGATCTTGATTGTTTTCACCGGCAACGGCAAAGGGAAATCCACTGCCGCGTTTGGTACTGTAACGCGCGCGGTGGGCCATGGCAAAACGGTGGGGGTTGCGCAGTACATCAAGGGGCAATGGGACAACGGCGAATACAATCTTCTCCAGCCGCTGGGAGTGGAGTTTCATATTATGGGAACCGGTTTTACCTGGGAGACACAGAACCGGCAAGCGGATATCGATGCGGCGAAAGAGGTCTGGTCGGAAAGCAAACGGATGCTGGCTGACAAGCGTTACGACTTAGTGGTGCTTGATGAGCTCACCTATATGCTGGCTTACCATTATCTGGATACAGAAGAAGTGATCACTTCTCTGCAAAACCATCCGGCACAACAAAGTGTCATTGTCACCGGACGCGGTTGCCACAGTCAGATATTAAAAATGGCGGATACGGTAAGTGAAATCCGCCCCGTCAAACATGCTTTTGATAACGGCATTCAGGCCCAGCCGGGGATCGACTGGTAATAACTGCGCCTGGCATCCCGCCAGGCGCAGGTTTTACATCTCCTGCGGTACGACCGATTTCGCCAGCAACCATTCACGAAATTGCTGCAAGTGCGGAGAGTCAGACTTCTCTTCCTGCCACGTCATAATAAAACGATTACCGGTACGAATAGGCACATCACAGGGAATCACCATATCGCCACTATCCAAATCATGTTGAATAGCGAACCGTGGTAACAGCGCCACGCCGAGATTAGAGCGCACGGCGGCAATCAGCATTGAAAGCAAATCGAAACGTGGTCCGTTATTGACCAGCGGACTGCTAACGCCAGATAAAGCAAACCACTCTTCCCAGCCAGTAATACGGGTGCTTTGATGCAGAAGTGGTAACTCAGTAAGCAGTTCTGCCACTGACAGTTTTTGATCGGACATTGCAAGCAAACTGCCGCTGCATACCGGCAAAATCTCCTCTTCAAAGAGATATTCTACTTCCGCCCAGGGCGCGCAAAAATTTTCGCGCATAATGACAGCATCGTACTCCCGATTAAGAAAATCGCCGTTATTAGCTAAAGAATGAATATTAACAATAATATCGGGATGTAACTTTGTGAATTCATGTAAATTTGGGATTAACCAGTGGGTACTAAAAGTAGGATTAACGGCAAGTTCAATAACCTGAACCGTAGGCTGCCATGTCATAATCGTATTGGTATCGCGCTCCAGCTTATTTAATGTTTCTTTTACTATCCCCAGGTAATACTTCCCTGCATCATTAAGAAAAATGCGTTTTTTAGAGTGTGAAAATAACGGAGTATGTAAAAATTCCTCCAGCGCACTTACTTGTCTGAATACAGCACTTTGGGTTAACGCTAACTCCTCTGCCGCTCTGGTATAACTTTCATGTCGTGCGACGACCTCAAAAGTCACCAGCAGCTCCGTTTTAGGTATTTTTCCTCGCATAATGCCGTCCGTGAAAAAATAACAATTCAAAAATTATTTTATAAAAAACAGTAGCACTAATGAATATCATAATTCAAATAAACAAACCAGTCAGCTATATGTCTAACCAGGAAAATAAAGTGACAATAATCCTAAAACAGGAATTTCACCTCAGTTATCCGCATGCAATACTTTAAAGCTATTATTGCAAGAATATTATTCATATACATGAATATACTCTAAATAAGTCAAGTTGCAGGAAGGGAACAAATAATGAATATCCAGAAGCTTACATAAGTAAGTGACCTGGGTGAGCGAACATCGATGCAGCACATGCAACTTGAATTATGACAAGTATACAATGATAAATTTATATACCCTATGTTATATATTATCTATGTCCGGTTAAATTGAATGAGTCATAGCCTTAAAAGACTTCACAAAAGATAATTCCTCTTTAACAATAAGCCAGATTTACCACTTGTAAAACTTGCTATCGCTGCATACACTACGCGCGTTTTCTTTCCCTTTTGCTGGCTGCTGACCGGAAAGACAAAATTACCCTCGCAATACAGGGGGTTGATTAACGTCTATATTTCAGGACAGCGTTATGCATCATCTTTCAAGGCTTGATAAAGCCTTTCTGCGCAAAGGGATCCAACTTTCCCGCGCCAACAATATTGTTTCATTATGTCGTCCATCAGGAGCCAGTGCCCGCGTACTGCTGCCGGACGAACTGCCGCTGGAAGAAAAAGCAGTGACACAACTGCTTGATTTTGCAGATGTGAAGCTACCAGACCACCCAGGTTATGTGCGCCAGACGTGCGCGACGCCAGATTTTCATCCCGGCAATGGCGTCCCCGTTGGCGCGGTGGTGGCCTCAACGCCGGATTTAGTCATTCCCGCCGCCATCGGCACCGATATTTCTTGTGGCATGCGGCTGCTGACGACCGGATTAACACTTGAGCAAGCCGAAGCGCATAAAGACGTCATCGCTCAGCGGTTAACGCAAGTGCTACTGCAAAATGAGCGCGATGTTCCGTTATCCGCACAGGCGTTCACCGCGCTTTTTGATGGCGGACCGGCAGATTGCATGTCGGCCTTGCCATCAGCAGGTCTCTGGACACGTACAAATATCCCCCGGATGACGCAAGAGATTGACCGCTGCATTGGGCTTAAAGAGCATAACAGTCATTCGCGTTATGCCCCACCCGCCCTGCTGGCAACGGACCGCGCATTACTCCGCGATCCTTGTCTTGGTACGCCGGGTTCAGGTAATCATTTTATTGAACTTCAGGTCGTTGATAACGTGGTTGATCGCCATGTGGCCTGGCAACAAGGGCTGAAAACAGGCGATATTGTGGTGATGATCCACAGTGGATCACGAGATGTTGGCTTTTACGTCGGAAGACGCTGGATGGATCGCGCCCGTGCTGAATGGCCCACCGGACATAAACATCCACAAAGCGGGTTATATGGTCTGGCAGGCGGACTGGCGGAGGAATATCTACAAGCGATAGGAATGGCGGCGCGTTACGCGTGGTTAAATCGCGTGACAATTGCCGAAATGGTGCGCGTATGTCTTGCCAATCTCTTTCATCAGGACAATTCGCATCTGGTGGTGGATGTGCCACATAACATCATCCTTCGCGAGCATGAAATGAATATTCATCGCAAAGGCGCAACACCGGCACGAGTGGGCAATCTGGCGTTAATCCCCGGTTCAATGGGCGATTATTCGTGGCTTGCGGTTGGTTGCGGCAACCCGGAGTGGCTGTGGTCATGCAGTCACGGAGCAGGACGCAGCCAGCGTCGGCAGGCCATGCGCTCACGCGCGACTGAAGAGTCAACGCTGCCGTGGCAATGCGTCACATTGCGCGAAGAACGACGTCTTGAAGAAGCGCCAGCGGCTTATAAAGATATTGGTCCGGTTATCGAAGCTCAACAAGAAGCCGGATTAATTCAGCCAGCGGTCAGATTTCGACCGTGGTTAACGTTTAAAGCATAAAAAAGGCCATCATACGATGGCCAACCATGTCGAAACCGACAGCCCTTCGCCATTCCTGTAGAGGGAAGCGGCGAGGGCTATTTCTTATTACAGATATTTATTTCAGAACAGTTTTCAGTGCTTCACCGATATCCGCCAGGCTGCGAACGGTTTTCACGCCTGCGGCTTCCAGAGCAGCGAATTTCTCATCCGCAGTCCCTTTCCCACCGGCAATGATGGCACCCGCGTGGCCCATACGTTTGCCTTTCGGCGCAGTTACACCAGCGATGTAACCTACAACTGGCTTGGTAACGTGCTCTTTGATGTACGCAGCCGCTTCTTCTTCAGCGCTACCGCCGATCTCACCGATCATCACGATCGCTTCGGTCTGCGGATCTTTTTCGAACATTTCGAGGATGTCGATAAAGTTAGAGCCAGGGATCGGGTCGCCGCCGATACCAACACAGGTCGACTGACCGAAACCGTAATCCGTGGTCTGTTTAACCGCTTCATAGGTCAGTGTACCGGAACGGGAAACGATACCCACTTTACCCGGTTTGTGAATGTGACCAGGCTGGATGCCGATTTTACATTCACCCGGAGTGATAACGCCCGGGCAGTTCGGGCCGATCATACGAACGCCTGCTTCATCCAGTTTCACTTTCACGGTCAGCATATCCAGCGTCGGGATGCCTTCAGTGATGGTGATAATCAGTTTGATGCCTGCGTCGATGGCTTCCAGAATGGAGTCTTTGCAGAACGGTGCTGGTACGTAGATAACAGAAGCGGTAGCGCCGGTGGCAGCAACGGCTTCACGCACGGTGTTGAACACCGGCAGACCGAGGTGGGTAGTACCGCCTTTACCAGGGGTTACGCCGCCAACCATTTTAGTGCCGTATGCAATGGCCTGTTCAGAGTGGAAAGTCCCCTGGCTACCAGTAAAGCCCTGGCAGATAACCTTGGTGTTTTTATCAATTAAAATGGACATTATTTCCCCTCCACTGCGGCAACAACCTGCTGAGCTGCATCCGTCAGACCTTTTGCTGCAATAATATTCAGGCCGCTGTCAGCCAGTTTCTTCGCGCCGAGTTCGGCGTTGTTACCTTCCAGACGTACCACGACCGGTACGTTAACACCCACTTCCGCTACCGCGCCGATAATACCGTCAGCGATCAGGTCGCAACGAACGATACCACCGAAGATGTTAACCAGAACGGCTTTCACTTTGTCGTCAGAGAGGATGATTTTGAACGCTTCGGTTACACGTTCTTTGGTTGCGCCACCGCCAACGTCCAGGAAGTTAGCTGGTTCGCCGCCGTGCAGTTTAACGATGTCCATCGTACCCATCGCCAGACCTGCGCCGTTAACCATACAACCGATGTTACCATCCAGCGCAACGTAGTTCAGTTCCCACTGTGCAGCCTGTGCTTCACGTGGATCTTCCTGCGACTGGTCACGCATTTCGCGCAGATCAGGCTGGCGGAACAGTGCGTTGCCATCAGCGCCCAGTTTACCGTCGAGGCAGATCAGATCGCCCTGTTTGGTAATAACCAACGGGTTAATTTCGATAAGAGCAAGGTCGCGCTCAAGGAAAATGGTCGCCAGACCCATGAAAATTTTGGTGAACTGTTGAACCAGTTTACCTTCCAGACCCAGTTTGAACGCCAGCTCACGACCCTGATACGGCATCGGGCCAGTCAGCGGATCAAGCGCAACTTTGTGGATCAGGTGCGGAGTTTCTTCCGCCACTTTTTCGATTTCCACGCCGCCTTCAGTGGAGGCCATAAAGACCACGCGACGGGAACTACGGTCTACAACGGCACCAAGATACAGCTCTTTAGCGATATCGGTCGCTGCTTCAACCAGAATCTGGTTAACCGGTTGGCCATTAGCATCTGTTTGATACGTTACCAGACGCTTGCCCAGCCAGTTTTCTGCAAAAGCACGGATGTCTTCTTTGCTGTTTACAACTTTCACACCGCCCGCTTTACCGCGGCCACCAGCGTGAACCTGACATTTCACTACCCACGGACCGGCACCGATTTTTGAAGCGGCTTCTTCTGCTTCGCGCGGAGTAGTACAGGCATAACCCACCGGTGCTGGTAAGCCATAGCGGGCAAACAGTTGTTTTGCCTGATATTCATGTAAGTTCATGTGTTCTGTCCATCCTTCAGTAATCGTTATCTTTTAAACCGTAGACCGAATATTTCGTATCGCTTCCGGGTATTGTCGGTCACCCGTAGGCCTGATAAGACGCGCAAGCGTCGCATCAGGCATCGCTTGTCGGATGCGGCGCGAGCGCCTTATCCGACCTACATTGATGGTCCCCGTAGGCCTGATAAGACGCGTCAGCGTCGCATCAGGCTTCAATTGCCGGAGAAAGCGATAATGCCTCATCCGGTCTACAGTGCAGGTGAAACTTAAACTACTACACGTCCAGCAGCAGACGCGTCGGATCTTCCAGCAACTCTTTGATCGTTACCAGGAAGCCCACGGACTCGCGACCATCGATCAGACGGTGATCGTAGGACAGCGCCAGGTACATCATCGGCAGGATCTCAACCTGACCATTCACTGCCATCGGACGATCTTTGATAGCGTGCATACCCAGAATTGCGCTCTGCGGCGGGTTGATGATAGGCGTAGACATCAGGGAACCGAACACACCACCGTTGGTGATGGTAAAGTTACCACCGGTCAGATCTTCAACCGTCAGCTTGCCGTCACGGCCTTTAACTGCCAGCTCTTTAATTTTCTTCTCGATGTCTGCCATGCCGAGGGTATCGACATCACGCAGAACCGGCGTCACCAGGCCGCGCGGCGTAGATACCGCCATGCTGACGTCGAAATAGTTGTGGTAAACCACATCATCGCCGTCGATAGAAGCATTCACTTCCGGGTAACGTTTCAGGGCTTCAACCACCGCTTTCACGTAGAAGGACATAAAGCCCAGACGGATGCCGTGACGTTTTTCAAACGCTTCACCATACTGCTTACGCAGATCCATAATCGGCTTCATGTTGACTTCGTTGAACGTGGTCAGCATGGCGGTGGAGTTTTTCGCTTCCAGCAGACGCTCTGCCACACGCTTACGCAGGCGAGTCATCGGAACACGTTTTTCGCTACGTGCAGCCAGAGCCGGTTGCGCCGCCGTAGTAGCTGCTGCCGGTGCAGACTCTTTCGCCGGGGCTTTCGCCAGATGTTTTTCCACATCTTCACGGGTCAGACGACCACCTACACCGGTGCCTTTAATGGCGCTGGCATCAAGATTGTGTTCAGCCAAAAGGCGACGGATCGCCGGGCTTAAGGCATCGTTGTTTTGCTCTTCCAGAGACGCCTGTTGGCGTTGTGCCGGAGTTGACGCTTTCTCTTCAGCTTTAGCGCTGGTTTCTTTACCGGCGCTGTTGCCTTCACGCAGGCGACCAAGGATCTGACGAGACGTTACGGTTGTACCTTCATCTTCCAGAACCGCATCCAGAATGCCGTCTGCTGATGCCGGTACTTCCAGTACCACTTTGTCAGTTTCGATTTCTACCAGCACTTCATCACGTACGACTGCGTCGCCGGGTTTTTTATGCCAGGTTGCGACGGTGGCATCGGCTACGGATTCAGGCAGGTCAGGGACCAGAATATCTACGCTACTCATTGTGTATCCTTTATTTATTCGACGTTCAGCGCGTCATTAACCAGATCTTGTTGCTGTTTCTGGTGAACGGACATATACCCTACCGCCGGAGAGGCGGAGGCCGGGCGGCCTGCATAACGCAGAGAAGCCCCAAACGGAATCACTTCACGGAAATGATGCTGGCTGCAGTACCATGCGCCCTGGTTGAGCGGCTCTTCCTGGCACCAGACAAAATCCTTGACGTGAGCAAACTGCTGCAACACTTCCTGCATCGCTTTATGCGGGAACGGGTAGAGTTGCTCGATACGCACAATGGCGACATCGTGTTGATTGTTCTTACGGCGTTGTTCCAGCAGGTCGTAATAAACCTTACCAGAACACATCACTACGCGCTTCACACCCTTAGGATCAAGCTCGTCGATTTCACCAATGGCAGGCAGGAAGGTGCCGTTCGCCAGTTCTTCGAGGCTGGAAACCGCCAGCGGATGACGCAGCAGGGATTTCGGCGACATCACCACCAGCGGACGACGCATCCCGCGCAGCGCCTGACGACGCAGCATGTGGTAAACCTGTGCCGGGGTAGACGGTACGCACACCTGCATGTTTTGTTCAGCACAAAGTTGCAGATAACGTTCCAGACGCGCGGAGGAGTGCTCCGGCCCCTGCCCTTCGTAACCGTGCGGCAGCAACATCACCAGGCCACACATCCGACCCCATTTCTGTTCGCCAGAGGAGATGAACTGGTCGATAACCACCTGCGCACCGTTAGCGAAGTCACCAAACTGCGCTTCCCAGATAGTCAGCGTGCGCGGCTCTGCGGTGGCATAACCGTATTCAAACGCCAGCACTGCTTCTTCAGACAGTACGGAGTCCCAGACGCGGAACGCGCCCTGACCATTATGGATATGTTGCAGCGGCGTGTAAGTAGAACCGTTGGACTGGTTGTGGATCACCGCATGACGATGGAAGAAGGTACCGCGACCGGAGTCTTCACCCGACAGGCGGACCGGAATGCCTTCATCAACCAACGTGGCGTAAGCGAGGTTTTCCGCGCCGCCCCAGTCGAACAGTTTCTCACCGGCAGCCATTGCCTGGCGATCGCCATAAATCTTGGCAACGCGAGACTGCATTTCAACCGCTTCCGGCACCGTACTGATACGTTTAGCCAGTTCCTGCAGGCGCTTCATCTCAACTTTGTTCGGGTACTCTTCGTCCCATTCGTGGTTGAGGTACGGCGACCAGGTGAAAGAGTGCATGTTCATCGGACGCCACTCTGCTACCACGCAATCGCCAGCATCCAGCGCATCGCGATACAGGTTAACCATCTCAGTGGCATCTTCCAGCGTCGCGACCTTTTCCTGCTCCAGCTTGTCAGCGTAGATTTTGCGCGGCGTCGGATGTTTTTTGATTTTCTGATACATCAGCGGCTGAGTTGCACTCGGCTCGTCGGCTTCGTTGTGGCCGTGACGGCGGTAGCACACCAGGTCGATGAAGACATCACGTTTAAAGGTGTTACGGAAATCGAGCGCCAGACGGGTCACAAAGGCAACGGCTTCCGGATCATCCGCATTAACGTGGAAAATCGGTGCCTGTACCATCTTGCCGATATCAGTACAGTACGGCGTAGAACGGGCATCCAGCGGGTTAGAGGTGGTGAAGCCAACCTGGTTGTTGATAACGATACGTACCGTACCGCCAACTTCATAACCACGCGCTTTCGACATGTTCAGAGTTTCCTGAACCACGCCCTGCCCGGTCACTGCGGCATCACCGTGGATGGTGATTGGCAGCACTTTGTTGCTGCTCGGCTCATCGAGTCTGTCCAGACGGGCGCGAACAGAACCGATAACTACCGGGCTTACAATCTCAAGGTGAGACGGGTTAAACGCCAGCGCCAGGTGAACCAGGCCGCCATCGGTCTGGAAGTCAGACGAGAAGCCCATGTGGTATTTCACGTCGCCCGTGCCGAGGTGTTCTTTATGTTTACCGGCAAATTCGTCGAACAAGTCTTGCGGTTTTTTACCCAGCACGTTAACCAGCACGTTCAGACGACCACGGTGCGCCATCCCGAGAACCACTTCACGGGTGCCGCTATTGCCAGCATGGCGGATCATCTCTTTAAGCATCGGGATTAACGCGTCACCGCCTTCCAGCGAGAAGCGTTTTGCGCCAGGGAATTTTGCGCCGAGGTAACGTTCGAGGCCTTCAGCGGCGGTCAGTTCGCTTAAGAAGCGTTTTTTCTCTTCGCTATTGAAAGTCGCGCGACCAGACTCGATACGCTGTTGGATCCAGCGTTTTTCTTCGGTGCTGGTAATGTGCATGTACTCGGCACCAATCGGGCCGCAGTAGGTTTGCTTGAGGGCTTCCAGCAGCTCGCCGAGTTTCATGGTTTCTTTGCCGCTGGCAAATGAACCGACGTTGAAGGTCTCCTGGAAGTCTGCTTCGGTCAGATCGTGGAAAGACGGATCCAGATCGGCCACTTTATCTTGCTGCCACAGTCCCAGCGGATCGAGATTCGCATGCTGGTGACCGCGGAAGCGGTATGCGTTAATGAGCTGCAGGACTTTAACCTGCTTCACATTGGTGTCAGGGTCGGAGATCGTTGAAGAGTAACGTGAAGCGTCTTTCGCCAGGCGGCGGAAATATTCACGCGTTTGAGAGTGGAATTGATCCGGTTTGACTCCCGTACCAGGTAACTGCTGGAACGTCGAACGCCAGTTAGCGTCAACCGAGTCAGGATCGGTTAAGAAGTCTTCATAGAGCTGTTCTATCCAGCTCTGGTTTGCGCCAGAGAGGTAAGAAGAGTCCAACCAGGCTTTCAAAGCGCTGTTCTGCATCGTGATCCCTTAAGCATCTTTTTTATGCTTACTTCGCCGTGGATACTACCACGCACAGTGATGTGCGTGCCGGGGTTCACTTGCGAGCTCTTGTCTACGTAGTGGCTCGCGAAGGAACCTTTAAAAACTGTCTTAGTGTCAGGGGCAGTTTTTAAAGATTTCCTGCATTTCTTTTGTAGGCCGGATAACGCATTCACGCCGCATCCGGCGCTGTTTGCCTGATGCGACGCTTGCGCGTCTTATCAGGCCTACGATTCCTGCATTTCTTTTGTAGGCCGGATAACGCATTCACGCCGCATCCGGCACTGTTTGCCTGATGCGACGCTTGCGCGTCTTATCAGGCCTGGGTTTACGCATTACGCTGCAACAACATCGACTTGATATGGCCGATGGCGCGCGTCGGGTTCAGCCCCTTCGGACATACACTGACGCAGTTCATGATGCTGTGACAGCGGAATACGCTGAATGCATCGCTCAAACCGTCGAGGCGGCTGTCAGTCTCGGTATCACGGCTATCGATCAGGAAACGATATGCCGCTAACAAGCCTGCCGGGCCGATAAACTTATCGGGATTCCACCAGAAAGACGGACAAGAGGTTGAACAACATGCGCAGAGAATACATTCATACAGCCCGTCGAGTTTTTCGCGCTGCTCTGGCATCTGTAAATGCTCGCGAGCTGGCGGATTTTGTCCATTATTCAACAGGTAAGGCTTAATTTTCTCATATTGCGCATAGAATTGTCCCATGTCTACCACCAAATCGCGGATCACCGGTAAACCTGGCAGCGGGCGAATCACAATCTTCTTGCCCGGCTGGTTGAGTGCCGAAATCGGGGTAATACAGGCCAGACCATTCTTACCGTTCATGTTCAGACCGTCGGAACCGCACACACCTTCACGGCAGGAACGACGGAACGACAGGCTGGGATCTTTCTCTTTCAACTGGATAAGCGCATCCAGCAGCATCATGTCGCGACCTTCTTCCGCTTCCAGGGTGTAATCCTGCATACGCGGAGCATCATCAACATCCGGGTTATAGCGATAAATTGAAAACTCGAGTCTCATTTTCCTGTCTCCGCATTAGTAAGTACGAATCTTCGGCGGGAATGCCGGGCGCAGTTTCGGTTCCATGTTGACGCTTCGGCGCGTCATGGATTCCGACTCTGGCAGATACAGGGAGTGGCACAGCCAGTTTTCATCATCACGATCCGGGAAGTCGAAGCGGCTATGCGCGCCACGGCTTTCGGTACGGAAGTTGGCAGAAACAGCCGTTGCATACGCCGTTTCCATCAGGTTATCCAGTTCCAGGCATTCAACGCGCTGGGTGTTGAACTCGCTGGAAGTGTCATCCAGACGGGCATTTTTCAAACGCTCACGGATCACTTTCAACTGCTCAAGCCCTTTTGCCATCGCATCACCTTCACGGAAGACCGAGAAGTTATGCTGCATACATTCTTGCAGTGCTTTACGAATCGCCACCGGATCTTCACCATTACGGTTGTTGTTCCAGCGATTCAGGCGATCCAGAGACGCTTCAACATCAGACTCGCTGGCATCGCGCAGTGCGCCCTGCTCGGCAATAGACTCTTGCAGATGCAGGCCCGCTGCGCGACCAAAGACCACCAGGTCCAGCAGCGAGTTACCGCCAAGACGGTTAGCGCCGTGTACCGAAACACAAGCGATTTCACCTACCGCGAACAGCCCCGGAACAACCACATCTTCGCCTTTCTCGTTCACCGTCAGCGCCTGACCGGTCACTTTGGTCGGAATACCGCCCATCATGTAGTGACAGGTTGGGATAACCGGAATCGGCTCTTTCACCGGATCGACGTGTGCGAAGGTACGGGAGAGTTCAAGGATACCCGGCAGACGGGATTCGAGAACTTCTTTACCCAGGTGGTCGAGTTTCAGTTTTGCATGTGGCCCCCACGGACCATCACAGCCGCGACCTTCACGGATTTCGATCATGATGGAACGCGCCACCACGTCACGGCCCGCCAGGTCTTTGGCGTTCGGCGCATAACGCTCCATAAAGCGTTCGCCATGTTTGTTCAGCAGGTAACCGCCTTCACCACGGCAACCTTCGGTGACCAGTACGCCCGCACCTGCTATACCGGTCGGGTGGAACTGCCACATTTCCATATCCTGCACAGGTACACCTGCACGGATAGCCATACCGACGCCGTCGCCGGTGTTAATGTGCGCGTTGGTGGTGGACTGATAAATACGCCCTGCCCCGCCGGTTGCCAGCACAGTCGCACGGGCTTTGAAGTAAACCACTTCACCGGTTTCGATGCACAGTGCGGTACAACCAACTACCGCGCCATCCTGGTTCTTCACCAGATCCAGCGCATACCACTCGGAGAAAATGGTGGTGTGGTTTTTCAGGTTCTGCTGATAAAGCGTGTGCAACAGTGCGTGACCGGTACGGTCAGCTGCCGCCGCAGTACGTGCCGCTTGCTCGCCACCGAAGTTTTTCGACTGGCCGCCAAACGGACGTTGATAGATACGACCATCATCAAGACGCGAGAACGGTAGCCCCATGTGTTCCAGTTCCAGAATCGCTTCCGGCCCGGTTTTACACATATATTCAATCGCGTCCTGGTCACCGATATAGTCCGACCCTTTTACGGTGTCGTACATATGCCATTCCCAGTTATCTTCATGGGTATTACCCAGCGCAACGGTAATGCCGCCTTGCGCAGAAACGGTATGGGAACGGGTCGGGAAGACTTTGGAGAGCAGCGCACAGGTTTGGCCGCTCTGGGAAATTTGCAGCGCCGCGCGCATACCTGCGCCACCGGCACCAATCACAACTGCATCAAATTCTCTGACTGGCAATTTCATCACACACCCCACACCACAACGAATCCATAAATCACGTAAACCACCAGTGCAACGACAATCACCAGTTGCAGCATCAGGCGCAAGGCCAGCGGTTTAACGTAGTCGGTCAACACCTGCCACATGCCGATCCAGGCATGGATCAAGATAGAAAACAGCGCCAGCAGGGTGAACACTTTGGTGAACGCAGAGGCGAAGAAACCAATCCAGACTTCATATGTCAGCTCGCCACTGGTAGCGAAAAAACCGACCATATAAATGATGTAAAGCGTCAGGACGATAGCGGTAGCGCGAACGAGGATGAAATCATGTACGCCATTGCGTCCTAATGCGGAGGCGTTGCTTACCATACGAGGACTCCTGCGAGAAGTGAAAGCACGACAGTAATAACAAAGGAGATTTTGGCGGAGCGTTTACCCGCTTCGAATGTTTCTTCCAGATAGCCAAAATCCATCATCATGTGGCGAATACCTACGACGACGTGATACGCCAGAGCGGTAAGGATGCCCCACATGATAAATTTGACGAAGAAGCTGCCCATAATCGCGGAAGCTTGCTCGAAACCTTCAGGGGAAGAGAGGCTGGTACCCAGAAGCCACAGCAGGATGCCCACTGCAACAAAGGTGATCACACCGGAAACGCGATGGAGAATGGACGCTATCGCCGTGACGGGGAACCGGATGGTCTGTAGGTCCAGATTAACAGGTCTTTGTTTTTTCACATTTCTTATCATGAATAACGCCCACATGCTGTTCTTATTATTCCCTGGGGACTACGGGCACAGAGGTTAACTTTCTGTTACCTGGAGACGTCGGGATTTCCTTCCTCCGGTCTGCTTGCGGGTCAGACAGCGTCCTTTCTATAACTGCGCGTCATGCAAAACACTGCTTCCAGATGCGAAAACGACACGTTACAACGCTGGGTGGCTCGGGATTGCAGGGTGTTCCGGAGACCTGGCGGCAGTATAGGCCGTTCACAAAATCATTACAATTAACCTACATATAGTTTGTCGGGTTTTATCCCGAACAGTGATCTGGGTCACGATAACAACATTTATTTAATTTTTAATCATCTAATTTGACAATCATTCAACAAAGTTGTTACAAACATCACTAGGAAAAGCATATAATGCGTAAAAGTTATGAAGTCAGTATTTCACCTAAGATTAACTTATGTAACAGTGTGGAAGTATTGACCAATTCATTCGGGACAGTTATTAGTGGTAGACAAGTTTAATAATTCGGATTGCTAAGTACTTGATTCGCCATTTATTCGTCATCAATGGATCCTTTACCTGCAAGCGCCCAGAGCTCTGTACCCAGGTTTTCCCCTCTTTCACAGAGCGGCGAGCCAAATAACAAACGGGTAAAGCCAGGTTGATGTGCGAAGGCAAATTTAAGTTCCGGCAGTCTTACGCAATAAGGCGCTAAGGAGACCTTAAATGGCTGATACAAAAGCAAAACTCACCCTCAACGGGGATACAGCTGTTGAACTGGATGTGCTGAAAGGCACGCTGGGTCAAGACGTTATTGATATCCGTACTCTCGGTTCAAAAGGTGTGTTCACCTTTGACCCAGGCTTCACTTCAACCGCATCCTGCGAATCTAAAATTACTTTTATTGATGGTGATGAAGGTATTTTGCTGCACCGCGGTTTCCCGATCGATCAGCTGGCGACCGATTCTAACTACCTGGAAGTTTGTTACATCCTGCTGAATGGTGAAAAACCAACTCAGGAACAGTATGACGAATTTAAAACGACGGTGACCCGTCATACCATGATCCACGAGCAGATTACCCGTCTGTTCCATGCTTTCCGTCGCGACTCGCATCCAATGGCAGTCATGTGTGGTATTACCGGCGCGCTGGCGGCGTTCTATCACGACTCGCTGGATGTTAACAATCCTCGTCATCGTGAAATTGCCGCGTTCCGCCTGCTGTCAAAAATGCCGACCATGGCCGCGATGTGTTACAAGTATTCCATTGGTCAGCCATTCGTTTACCCGCGCAACGATCTCTCCTATGCCGGTAACTTCCTGAATATGATGTTCTCCACGCCGTGCGAACCGTATGAAGTTAATCCGATTCTGGAACGTGCTATGGACCGTATTCTGATCCTGCACGCTGACCATGAACAGAACGCCTCTACCTCCACCGTGCGTACCGCTGGCTCTTCGGGGGCGAACCCGTTTGCCTGTATCGCAGCAGGTATTGCTTCACTGTGGGGACCTGCGCACGGTGGTGCTAACGAAGCAGCGCTGAAAATGCTGGAAGAAATCAGCTCCGTTAAACACATTCCGGAATTTGTTCGTCGTGCGAAAGACAAGAATGACTCTTTCCGCCTGATGGGCTTCGGTCACCGCGTGTACAAAAACTACGACCCGCGCGCCACCGTCATGCGTGAAACCTGCCACGAAGTCCTGAAAGAGCTGGGCACGAAGGATGACCTGCTGGAAGTAGCTATGGAGCTGGAAAATATCGCGCTGAACGACCCGTACTTTATTGAGAAAAAACTGTACCCTAACGTCGATTTCTACTCTGGTATCATCCTGAAAGCGATGGGTATTCCGTCTTCCATGTTCACCGTCATATTCGCTATGGCACGTACAGTTGGCTGGATCGCCCACTGGAGCGAAATGCACAGTGATGGCATGAAGATTGCCCGTCCACGTCAGCTGTATACCGGCTATGAAAAACGCGATTTTAAAAGCGACATCAAACGTTAACTGCTGATTCCTAAGCTGTAAATTCTGTTAACCCGCCTTTAAAAGGCGGGTTAATTTTTATCTACCTGAACACAAAAAAATGTAAAAATAAAATTAATTAACCGGCTGACATTAATATTGCAAAATAATAGAATTGTTCATTTTATCGGCAAAATAATAAATTTTAATTAAGGTATCTGCTTTTAGTTACATTTATAACCTCATGAAAATGAGGTATATCTCTCTCATTCCCCCCGATAACATTCATTAAATTATTAATTCATCACATCAATTAGTTAACCTTGCATTTAATATAATTAATAATATTTTTAAGTAAAACTAAAAACATTCGACAATCAAATAAGATATTCTGATATCGCTATACTTTTTCTATTTCTGTAAAGGACTCAGTTATGTTTAAAGGACAAAAAACATTGGCCGCATTGGCCGTATCTCTGTTATTCACTGCACCGGTTTATGCAGCTGATGAAGGTTCTGGTGAAATTCACTTTAAAGGTGAGGTTATAGAAGCACCATGTGAAATACATCATGATGATATTGATAAAGAAATTGAGCTAGGTCAGGTGACCACCAGCCACATTAATCAGTCTCATCACAGCGATGCGGTTGCTGTCGACCTGCGTTTAATCAACTGCGACCTGGAAAACTCTAATAACGGTTCCGGTGGCAAGATTTCCAAAGTTGCGGTCACCTTCGATAGCTCAGCGAAAACCACTGGCGCAGATCCGATACTCAACAATACCAGCACTGGCGAAGCCACCGGTGTCGGCGTGCGTTTAATGAATAAGGATCAAAGCAATATCATTTTAGGCACTGCTTCTCCGGATATCGACCTCGCACCAACGTCCAGTGAACAAACACTGAACTTCTTTGCCTGGATGGAACAAATTGATCAAGCGACACCAGTAACGGCAGGGGCTGTTACAGCGAATGCAACCTACGTACTGGATTATAAATAAGCGTTATTGGGCGGCATCACTGCCGCCTTTCTTAAAATATTTATCTGGTATGGACACCGTGAATATTTATCGACTCTCTTTTGTATCCTGCCTGGTCATGGCGATGCCTTCCGCCATGGCGGTTGAATTCAACCTGAATGTCCTCGACAAATCGATGCGTGAGCGCATTGATATTTCATTATTAAAGGAAAAAGGTGTCATTGCTCCCGGTGAATATTTTGTCAGCATTGCGGTAAATAATAACCAAATCAGTAATGGGCAAAAAATTAACTGGCAAAAAAAGGGTGACAATACCATTCCGTGCATCAATGATTTATTGGTCGATAAATTTGGCTTAAAACCTGAAGTCCGTCAGTCGTTACCCCTGATTAATCAGTGCGTCAATTTTAGCACCCGACCAGAAATGCTCTTCAATTTTGATCAGGCCAGTCAGCAACTGAATATCACCATCCCACAGGCCTGGCTGGCGTGGCACTCAGATAACTGGACTCCACCCTCCACATGGAAAGAAGGTGTCCCCGGTGTCCTGATGGATTACAACTTGTTTGCCAGCAGCTACCGCCCACAGGATGGCAGCAGCAGCACTAATCTTAACGCCTACGGAACAGCCGGAATTAACGCGGGGGCATGGCGCTTACGCAGTGACTATCAGTTGAATCAAAATGATGGCGATGATAATCATGAGCAGTCAGGCGAAATATCACGTACCTATCTTTTTCGCCCGCTACCGCAATTAGGTTCAAAATTAACCCTCGGCGAAACGGATTTTAGTTCCAATATTTTCGACGGTTTTTCTTATACCGGCGCGGCACTGGCGAGTGACGACCGGATGTTACCGTGGGAACTGCGCGGCTACGCTCCACAAATTAGCGGTATTGCACAAACCAATGCCACGGTGACGATCAGTCAATCAGGCCGCGTCATCTACCAGAAAAAAGTCCCGCCAGGCCCGTTTATCATTGATGATCTGAATCAGTCCGTCCAGGGGACGCTGGATGTCAAAGTGACGGAAGAAGATGGTCGGGTGAACAATTTCCAGGTTTCGGCAGCATCGACGCCTTTCCTTACGCGCCAGGGGCAGGTTCGTTATAAACTGGCCGCGGGTCAGCCACGGCCCTCCATGTCTCATCAAACTGAAAATGAAACCTTTTTTAGCAATGAAGTTTCCTGGGGGATGCTGTCAAATACCTCGCTGTACGGCGGCCTGCTGATTTCGGGTGATGACTACCATTCTGCCGCAATGGGTATCGGGCAAAATATGCTGTGGCTTGGCGCGCTATCGTTTGATGTCACCTGGGCCAGTAGCCATTTTGATACCGAGCAGGACGAGCGGGGATTAAGCTACCGCTTTAATTACAGCAAACAAGTGGATGCCACTAACAGCACGATTTCGCTCGCCGCTTATCGCTTCTCAGATCGTCATTTTCACAGCTACGCCAACTATCTGGATCACAAATACAACGACAACGATGCGCAGGACGAAAAACAGACGATCAGCTTATCCGTGGGGCAACCGATTACCCCACTGAACCTCAATCTGTACGCCAACCTGCTGCATCAAACCTGGTGGAATGCAGACGCCTCCACGACCGCCAACATTACGGCGGGTTTTAATGTTGATATTGGTAACTGGAGAGATATCTCGATCTCGACGTCATTCAATACAACCCATTACGAAGATAAAGATCGCGACAACCAGATTTACCTGTCGATTTCGCTTCCCTTCGGTAACGGTGGTCGGGTCGGTTATGACATGCAAAACAGTAGCCACAGCACCACACACCGCATGTCGTGGAACGATACGCTGGATGAACGAAATAGCTGGGGGATGTCTGCTGGACTACAATCCGACCGTCCGGACAATGGAGTCCAGGTGAGCGGTAACTATCAGCACCTGAGTTCAGCGGGTGAGTGGGATCTTTCTGGTACTTATGCTGCCAATGACTACAGTTCTGTTAGCAGCAGCTGGAGTGGTTCTTTCACGGCGACGCAATATGGTGCAGCCGTCCATCGCCGCAGCTCCACCAATGAACCACGCCTGATGGTCAGCACCGATGGCGTGGCAGATATTCCGGTTCAGGGCAATCTCGACTACACCAACCATTTTGGCATTGCAGTGGTACCGCTGGTTTCCAGTTATCAACCTTCCACCGTGGCCGTGAACATGAACGACTTACCCGACGGCGTGACGGTGACAGAAAACGTCATCAAAGAAACGTGGATTGAAGGCGCAATAGGTTACAAATCACTGGCATCCCGTTCCGGTAAAGACATTAACGTCATCATTCGCAACGCCAGCGGTCAGTTCCCTCCCCTCGGTGCAGATATCCGTCAGGATGGCAGCAGCATTAGCGTGGGGATGGTTGGCGAGGAAGGACACGCCTGGTTAAGCGGAGTCGCTGAGAATCAAAAGTTTACCGTGGTCTGGGGTGATAGTCAGCGTTGCTCGCTCCATCTTCCTGAACATATGGAAGACACCGCAAATCGCCTGATTTTACCTTGTCATTAATTAAGGAAATGAAAATGACATTTATGAAAGGACTTCCCCTTTTGTTGTTGGTTACCAGTCTGTGTAGCCACGCTGCACTACAACCCGACCGCACTCGCATTGTGTTTAACGCTAATGATAAAGCTACCAGTCTGCGAGTAGATAATCGTAGCGATAAACTCCCCTACCTCGCTTATTCCTGGCTCGAAAATGAAAAAGGGGAGAAAAGCGACGATCTTCTGGTCGCCCTGCCACCGATACAACGTCTGGAACCGAAAGCAACAACGCAGGTGCGGATAGTCAAGCAAGCCTCGACCGCGAAATTACCGGGCGATCGCGAAACGCTATTTTTCTACAATATGCGTGAAATTCCTCCCGCCCCGGAAAAAAACAGCGACCATGCCGTTCTGCAAGTCGCCATCCAGAGCCGTATCAAGGTGTTCTGGCGACCGTCTGCATTACGCAAGAAAGCAGGAGAAAAGGTCGAACTGCAGTTACAGGTCAGCCAGCAGGGCAATCAGCTTAGCTTAAAAAACCCTACTGGCTATTATCTGACCATCGCGTATCTTGGGCGAAATGAGCAAAGCGTTCTCCCGGGCTTCAAAACTGTGATGATTGCGCCTTTTAGTACAGTAAGCACAACCACTGGAAATTATAGTGGCAGCCAGTTTTATCTCGGTTATATGGATGATTATGGCGCATTACGCATGACAACGCTCAACTGTAACGGGCAATGCCGTTTACAGGCGGTGGAGGCGAAGAAATGAGTGCTGGCAAGGGATTGTTGCTCATCATCTATTTGTTATTTCTACCGTTAAAATCTGCGCTTGCCCTGAACTGTTACTTTGGTTCATCCGGTGGTTCGGTAGAAAAATCGGAATCTATTCAACCATTTGCTGTACCAGGGAATGCCAAACCCGGCGATAAGATCTGGGAGTCTGACGATATTAAAATTCCCGTCTATTGTGACAACAATACCAACGGCAACTTTGAGAGCGAGCATGTCTACGCCTGGGTAAACCCGTACCCGGGAATTCAGGATCGCTATTATCAACTCGGCGTAACTTACAATGGTGTTGATTATGATGCTAACCAGGGAAAAAGCCGCATCGACACTAACCAGTGCATCGACAGCAAAAACATTAATATTTATACCCCTGAGCAGATCATCGCGATGGAATGGCAGAACAAAATTTGCTCTGGTGATCCCAATAATATTCATATGTCGCGTACGTTTCTCGCTCGCATGCGGTTATACGTCAAGATACGAGAGATACCGCCGCATGATTATCAAAGCACGCTCAGCGATTACATTGTGGTGCAATTTGATGGCGAAGGAAGCGTTAATGAGGACCCTACCGCCCAAAACCTGAAATATCATATTACCGGTCTGGAAAACATTCGGGTATTGGATTGCAGCGTCAATTTTTCTATTACCCCAGCCAACCAGGTCATTGATTTTGGTAAATTTAATGTACTGGATATCCGGCGACACAACATGACAAAAACATTCGGTATTAAAACGACAAAATCACAAAACGATCAATGTACCGACGGATTCAAAGTCAGCTCTTCGTTTTATACCGAAGAAACATTGATTGAAGAGGATAAAGCACTGCTGATTGGCAATGGTCTGAAGCTACGTTTACTGGATGAAAACGCCTCGCCCTATACCTTCAACAAATACAGCGAATATGCCGACTTCACCAGTGACATGCTGATCTACGAAAAAACCTATACGGCTGAACTTTCGTCTATTCCCGGCACTCCCATTGAGGCTGGCTCCTTCGATACCGTGGTGCTTTTTAAGATTAACTATAACTAATTTCCCATGATGCCCTTTGCAACCGAAAGGGCATCTCTTTCAGAAAATTGCTGATTTTCCCCTTTTCCTTGATTGCTGTTATTTTTTCCTGGCCCGGCTTTCTTTATGCTGTATCGATACACCAAAGAGAAAATAATGAGGAAGCGAAGGATGCCAGTTTTGCAGTGGGGAATGTTATGTGTGCTCTCACTTCTCCTTTCTATTGGCTTCCTCGGATTACATCTCCCGGCGGCGCTATTACTTGGGCCGATGCTCGCCGGGATCATCTTCAGTATGCGCGGGGTTACCCTGCAACTCCCCCGCTCCGCTTTTCTCGCCGCGCAGGCCATTCTTGGCTGCATGATTGCGCAAAACCTGACCGGTTCGATCCTGACCACGCTAGCGGTGAACTGGCCGATTGTGTTAGCTATTTTACTGGTGACGTTACTTTCCAGCGCCATCGTGGGTTGGTTATTGGTGCGCTATAGCTCACTGCCTGGAAATACCGGTGCCTGGGGTTCTTCGCCAGGCGGCGCGGCTGCGATGGTTGCTATGGCACAGGATTACGGCGCAGATATTCGTCTGGTGGCGTTTATGCAATACCTACGAGTGCTGTTCGTCGCGGGGGCGGCGGTACTGGTTACGCGGATGATGTTGGGTGATAACGCTGAAGCGGTTAACCAGCAGATCGTCTGGTTCCCGCCAGTGAGCATTAATCTCCTGCTTACGATTTTGCTCGCGGTCGTTGCCGGTACGGCGGGATGCTTGCTACGTCTTCCTTCCGGCACGATGCTCATCCCGATGCTGGCGGGCGCAGTGCTCCAGTCTGGTCAGCTCATCACCATCGAACTACCAGAATGGCTGCTGGCGATGGCGTATATGGCAATTGGCTGGCGGATTGGTCTTGGTTTCGATAAGCAAATCTTACTGCGGGCATTGCGCCCGCTGCCACAAATCTTGCTGTCGATTTTTACTCTGCTGGCTATTTGTGCAGGTATGGCGTGGGGACTGACCCGGTTTATGCATATTGATTTTATGACTGCCTACCTCGCCACCAGTCCCGGCGGGCTTGATACCGTGGCGGTCATCGCCGCAGGGAGCAATGCCGATATGGCGCTTATTATGGCGATGCAAACCCTACGCCTGTTCAGTATTTTGCTGACGGGGCCAGCCATTGCGCGGTTTATTTCAACCTATGCGCCGAAGCGGTCGGCCTAGTGCTGGCAGCCTGGACACCAGTAAAACGGGCGCGAGGACAACGTGGTTTTCTCAATGATGCTGCCACAACGTTCGCACGGTTCGCCATCACGATGAAAAACCTTAAAGCGAAACAGCGCCCCATGATGTTTATTCTCATCCACCTGCCCCCGCGTAGCGTAAGAAAGTCGAGGAATCTCCAGTAACGCGTGTGCGAGTGCATCCAGTTGCGCCGCATTGAGATCTTTCGCTTTATGATTGCCGGTTAACCCCACCTGCCAGAGGATCTCCACCCGCAAATAATTGCCAAGCCCAGCCAGAAACGCCTGATCGAGTAGTAATCCAGCAAACTGACGGTTACGAAAGCGCGGCGACAATAACCGTTCTTTCGCCACCTCCGGCGTCAGATTCGGGTCGAGTACATCGGGGCCAACGCGTTGTAAAAACGGATGCGTGGTCAGTTGTTTCGGGGTCAACATCTCAATATCCGAGGCGCTATAAAGCAGAATGGTTTTGTCAGCCGTTTGCAGTTTTACCCGCAATACTCGCGTGGTCTGCGGCTCTTCGCCGGTATCAACCACGCGCCAGACGCCGTAAAGCTGATTATGGCTGTAGAGCGTTAACCCGTTGGAAAAATGAGTTAACAACGCCTTACCTCGCGTTTCCACATGGGTAACGTGTTGACCGATAAGTTGTGATTGATAAGGTTTTAACTGCGGGAAGGCAAACCAGACATCAGTTAGAGGTTTACCTTTGATCGCCGCCTCCAGGTTATCCGCTGCACGGCGGATCTCCGGGCCTTCAGGCATGGTGATATCCTTTTTTCATTCTTTATTAAGCGGGGCTATGCTGCGACAACAATCCCCTTTTCGGCAAATGTAGAGCGTAGTCGGCGGGCGAACGCCAGTGCGTGTTCTCCATCGCCATGCAGGCAGACCGTTTGCGCCGTGACCGTTGCCCATTCGCCGTTGATACTTTTGACTCTGCCGTGTTGCACCATCTCCAGCGTCTGCGCCAGCGCCTGTTCTTCGTCTTCAATCAGCGCGCCTGGCTGGCTTCGCGGCACCAGCGAGCCGTCAGCCTTGTAACCGCGATCGGCAAACACTTCCTCGCGCGTTGTCAGGCCATATTGCTTGCCTGCACGAATCAGCTCGCTTCCCGCCAGCCCGACGAGAATCAATGCCGGATCGCAAGCGTATACCGCTCTGGCGATGGCGTCTGCCAGTTGTGCCTCTTTCGCCGCCTGGTTATACAACATGCCGTGCGGTTTGACATGACGCATTACGCCGCCTTGAGCACGGGCAATCGTTGCCAGCGCGCCAATTTGATACAGCGTCTGGGCGTAAACGGTTTCTGGCGGCAGCTGCATGGCGCTGCGACCAAAATTTTCCCTGTCGGGAAAACTCGGGTGAGCGCCAATCGCAACACCATTTTTTATTGCTTCACGCACGCAAGCCTGCATGGTTTGCGCATCGCCAGCATGAAATCCACAGGCAATATTGGCAGAGGAAACCAGCGTTAATAGCTCTGCGTCGCTGACACAGCCTTCGCCCAGATCGGCGTTCAGGTCAATTTTCATTGTGCAGCCGCCACGCTAATTGTTCGAAATAACGTTGCTGATCTTGCCGTGCTTTCAGTGCCTCTTCCAGTGAACACTGGACAAAATGAATCGGCTGACCGAGCGGAATTTGCGCCAGATGGTACATATCAGCCTCAATGATACAGGCAATACGCGGATAACCACCGGTGGTCTGTGCGTCGTTCATCAATACAATCGGCTGGCCGTTATGCGGCACCTGCACCACGCCCGGCAACAAACCATGAGATAACAGTTCGCGATCGGTGGTGCGTTTTAAAATTTGCCCCTGTAAGCGATAACCCATACGGTTACTTTGCGGGCTAAGTTGCCACGGCGAACGCCAGAATGCATCCTGCGAGGCACGATCGAACTCATGATATTCTGGCCCTGGCAAGGCGCGAATGCGGTTGCCCCACAGCAGCTGTTTAACGCCCTGCGCTTCCATAAAATCACGCTTCGCTTTGCCCATCGGGAGACGGTCACCATCCTTCAGTAAACGGCCTTCTAACCCGCCAATCCCCACTTTAAGATCGGTACTGCATGACCCCATAACCGACGGAACATCAAATCCGCCCGCAACCGCCAGATAACTGCGCATCCCATGCTGCGGGCGTTTAAGGGTTAAACGCTGGCCTGCTTTCATCGGCAAGCGCCAGCCGGTCCAGACAGCATTATCATCCAGCCGCGCTTCGCAACCTGCACCGGTCAGGGCAAACCAACCATCAGTTTCGAACTCTACCGTTAACTGACCGAGCGTTATCTCCAGCGCGGGGGCATTGGCGTCATTACCCACCAGCAGGTTAGCAATGCGTAACGCAGGCATATCCAGTGCGCCGCAGTGGCTGATACCCGACTGGCGAAAACCGTGACGACCGCCATCCTGCACAGTGGTATACATGCCCGCACGAATAATCTTCAGCATACTCCCTCCTTCTGCGGTACAAAGCGCACGCTGTCTCCCGGACGTAATAAGATGGGTTCGTCACGCGCCGGATCAAACAGGCTGAGTGAGGTATGACCAATCAACTGCCAGCCGCCCGGCGTTGCCAGCGGATAAACACCGGTCTGCGGCCCGCCGATCCCGACAGAACCTGCCGGAACGAGCAAGCGCGGCTCAGCGCGCCGTGGCGTGTGTAGTTGTTCCGGCAAACTCCCGAGATACGGGAAGCCCGGTTGAAAACCTAAAAACCAGACCACGTATTCCACAGAGGAGTGCAATTCAACAACCTGTTTTTCGCTCAATCCACAATGCGCCGCGACCACCGCCAAATCCGGTCCGCCTGCACCACCGTAAACCACCGGAATTTCAATAAAACGAGACTCCGGCTCCAGCGCCTCACTCTCCTCCCACCAGCGTTGCAAACGCTCTATGGCATCCAGCGCCAGCGACTCAGGATTACGTAAAATCACCGTGATATTGTTCATGCCGGGAATGGCTTCAACCACATTCGGCATATCCACCAGACGCTGCGCCAGTCGCCAGATCCGTTTCTGGCTAGCCAGCGTCACCGGCGGTTCCAGCTCCAGCACTACCGCCGTTTCACCTATCAGATAACAACGCGCTCGTTGCACTTTCGATCCCTCTGATTATTCGTTATGCAGGATTAGGAATATCAATAAAGGTCACATCAAGATCGGTATTTTCATTCAGCCACTCACTCAATGCGCGAATACCACCGCGTTCGGTGGCATGGTGACCCGCAGCATAAAAATGCAATCCCTGCTCGCGGGCTGAATGAATGGTCTGTTCAGAAACTTCGCCAGTAATAAAAGCATCCACGCCAAAACGCGCGGCGCTATCGATAAAACTTTGCCCGCCGCCCGTGCACCAGGCAACGCGCTGAATCACCTCAGGTCCGGTATCGCCACACCATAACGGCTTACGTCCCAGACGCGCTTCAATCCAGGAAGCCAATTCCAGTCCCGGCACAGGCATAGTCAGTTCGCCCCACGGCACTAACGGCTCAATTTCACCCAAGACCGTAATCCCAAGTAACGCCGCCAGCTGTGCGTTATTGCCCAGCTCCGGATGCGCGTCCAACGGCAGATGCCAGCCATACAGGTTGATATCATTCGCCAACAATGTTTTTAAGCGGTTACGCTTCATACCGCGAATTACTGGCGATTCCCCTTTCCAGAAATAACCATGATGCACAATGACCGCATCCGCGCCCAGACGCACCGCTTCATCGAGCAAAGCCTGGCTGGCGGTGACACCGGTAACAATTTTTTGCACCGTCTCTTTGCCTTCCACCTGCAAACCATTCGGCGCGTAATCACTAATCGCCGCGCTGTTCAGTTTTTCGTTAATCAGTTGTTCCAGTTCGGTGTTTTTCATCTTCGCGCCTTCCGTATTCTGATAGCTACACCGTTAACATAGCGTTACCTCGCCTGTTCGTCGATAGCCAATCTTTTGACATATTAAGAAACAAACCCGACGCCAAAAGACGCAAATTGTTTATATCATCACGCTTCAGCTAATGTATATTTATGCAATCAGACAGCATATTGCATAAATAATCAGATCTGTATCAAAGTTTTAACTTTAAGGAAACACAAGCACGCCGCGCAACTATTACGTGACGTTGCAGTCAATTGTGGAATTATTATGAATAAACACGCATCACAGCCGCGCGCTATTTACTATGTCGTTGCGCTGCAAATCTGGGAATATTTTAGCTTTTACGGCATGCGTGCCCTGCTGATTCTCTATCTCACCAATCAACTAAAATACAACGATACTCACGCCTACGAGTTATTTAGCGCCTACTGTTCGCTGGTGTATGTCACGCCAATCCTCGGCGGCTTTTTGGCGGATAAAGTTCTCGGCAATCGCATGGCGGTGATGCTGGGGGCGTTGTTGATGGCGATCGGTCATGTGGTGCTGGGTGCCAGTGAGATCCATCCGTCATTCCTCTATCTGTCCCTGGCGATTATCGTTTGTGGTTACGGTCTGTTTAAATCCAACGTCAGTTGCCTGCTCGGCGAGCTGTATGACCCCACCGATCCACGTCGTGATGGCGGTTTCTCGCTGATGTATGCGGCAGGTAACGTGGGGTCTATTATCGCACCCATCGCCTGTGGCTACGCCCAGGAGGAGTACAGTTGGGCGATGGGCTTTGGCCTGGCGGCGGTTGGCATGATCGCGGGTCTGGTTATCTTCTTATGTGGCAATCGTCATTTTGCTCATACCCGTGGCGTTAACAAAGACGTACTGCGTGCGACAAACTTTCTCCTGCCTAACTGGGGATGGCTGCTGGTTCTGCTGGTGGCAACACCTGCGCTGATTACCGTACTGTTCTGGAAAGAGTGGTCGGTATACGCCTTGATTGTCGCGACTATCATTGGCCTTGGCGTTTTGGCAAAAATTTATCGCAAAGCAGAAAACCAGAAACAGCGTAAGGAGCTGGGGCTGATTGTGACGCTCACCTTCTTCAGCATGTTGTTCTGGGCCTTCGCACAACAGGGGGGTAGCTCGATTAGCCTTTATATTGACCGCTTCGTTAACCGCGATATGTTTGGTTATACCGTTCCGACCGCTATGTTCCAGTCGATTAATGCCTTCGCGGTCATGCTGTGCGGTGTGTTCCTGGCATGGGTGGTCAAAGAGAGCGTCGCGGGTAATCGTACCGTGCGCATCTGGGGAAAATTTGCTCTTGGTCTTGGCCTGATGAGCGCCGGATTCTGCATTCTGACCTTAAGCGCCCGCTGGTCCGCAATGTATGGTCACTCTTCTCTGCCACTGATGGTGTTAGGTCTGGCGGTGATGGGCTTTGCCGAACTGTTTATCGACCCGGTTGCCATGTCGCAAATTACGCGCATTGAAATCCCCGGCGTGACCGGCGTATTAACCGGTATTTATATGCTGCTTTCTGGCGCGATTGCGAACTATCTGGCGGGCGTGATTGCCGATCAGACATCGCAAGCTTCGTTTGATGCTTCCGGGGCGATCAACTACTCCATCAATGCATATATTGAAGTGTTTGATCAAATCACCTGGGGTGCACTGGCGTGTGTAGGACTGGTACTGATGATTTGGCTGTATCAGGCGCTTAAGTTCAGAAACCGCGCGCTGGCGCTGGAGTCTTAACAGGCCAGCACCGATGCCTGATAAGACGCTTAATGCGTCTTATCAGGCCTGGATGTCCCTGCAATATATTGAATTTGCACTATTTGCCAGGCCGGAGAAGGCGTTCACGCAGTATCCGGCATCCGGGCAAGATTGCCTGACGCGTCTGTTATTTCCCCTTCCTCGCCGCCTCATACGCTGCCAACGTTCGTACTCTCGCTTCTTTGTGATCGACTATCGGTTGCGGATAATCCAGCGTCACACCTGATTTATCTGCCCACTTCCACGGTTCATGCACCGCTTTCCCTGGTACATCGCGCAACTCTGGTAGCCACCGGCGGATAAACTCACCTTCGTGGTCAAATTTCTCGCCCTGAGTTGTCGGATTGAAAATACGGAAATACGGTGCAGCATCGGTTCCAGTAGAAGCCGCCCATTGCCAGCCACCGTTATTGGCTGCCAAATCACCATCAATCAGTTGCGACATGAAATATCGCTCGCCTTCCCGCCAGTCGATCAGCAAATCTTTCACCAGAAAACTGGCAGTAATCATCCGCAGGCGATTATGCATCCAGCCAGTGCTGTTAAGCTGACGCATGGCCGCATCAACAATCGGGTATCCCGTTTTGCCTTCCTGCCAGGCCTTTAAATGCGCGGGATTACTTTGCCACTGTACGCGATCGGTCCAGGCAATAAAGGGGCGATGCTTACACAGTGACGGGTGATACGTCATCAAATGACGGTAGAACTCGCGCCAGATCAGCTCATTAAGCCAGACGCTACCAGCCCCGCCATCCAGCGCTTGCGGCTGTTCCGCCAACAGGCGATGCAGACACTGGCGAGGCGATAACCTACCCGTTGCAAGGCTTGCAGACAAACGGCTGGTGCCTTCCACTGCCGGAAAATCACGCTGCTGATCGTACTGACTCGCACCGTTCTGGCAAAACTGGCGTAATTGCGCAATCGCCGCTTTTTCTTCCACCGGGAAATGCGCGGTATCGAAAGACTGACGAGGGTAATTCAGCGTAATAGATGGCGCGGGATCTAATGATCCGCTACTCCGAACTTTTGGCGCAGCGACGCACTCCGGCATCCCTTCCCGCAGCCGTTTCAGCCAGGCATTCTTAAAAGGCGTAAAGACTTTGTACATCTCATGATTGCCAGTCATCACCGCCCCCGGCGGCAGGATCACGCTGTCATCGAACCCTTCACACACCACGTTACTCAGCGCTCTTTCAACTTCCACATCCCGCGCCCGCTCATTCACCTCATACTGATAGTTATAAAACAGATGGGTAACACGATTTTCCGCGCACACCTGTTTAACTATTTCGACGCTGGCGGCAAAGTCATCCACTTCATGAAACAGCAAAGGAATACCTTTTTCCGCCAGCGCGTTTTGCAGCGCATTAAGTTGTGTATTGATAAGTTCAGCCTGACGCGGCGACACATTATGCGCCGCCCACTGGCGTGGTGTAGCGATATACAACGCCAGCACGCGTGCAGACGAATTGCGGCAGGCGGCAGCAAGCGCGAGATTGTCGTGCAGACGTAAATCCTGGCGAAACCAGACCAGATGGGTAGTCATAAAACTCCTGCATGGCGCAAGTTAATCACCCGCGGCCAAAGTTCGAAATAACGCTGCCCTGAAAGCCAGGCGTCAGGATAAAGCGCCATATAGTGTTTGATACGCATCAGCGGCGCAAGAAGCGGTTGCTCGCCACGGCGATAACTGTCGATAAGCGACGCCAGCTGCTGGCGTTCTGTGGAATCAATATGTGGGCGAAAATATCCCTGAACGTGCATCAAAACGTTAGTATGATCACGCCGGTTGGCAGGGTGAGAAAGCAAAACAATTACGCGTTGACGGTACTGGTTGTAATAGTCATCCAGATTTTGCCACTGGTGAATATCAGCCACAAACGGGCCAAGTTTGCGGTATTCCGGCTGGGAATGAGCCAGAAAGACGAGTTTATAGCGGCTGTGATAATCGTTGAGCGCCCCGCGCGTTAGCCCATGTTCTTTCAGTCGATGTAACTCATGAAGGGCGAAGATACGGATTAGGGTGCTTTCATCAAATCGTTGCTGATTCATTACTGCTCCTGAACGGTTTACAGGAGTAAGTGTAGACGGCAGTATTGAAAAAACGAAACGAATAAATGAATTCGGTAAAGAAATTCAATTATTCATAATAAAGTTCATAGTAGCGATAAATAGTTTCTTTTCTTCATCACTCATGGCAGCAACGTTTAACATGTTGTCATCAAAATTATTGATGATATTTTTTAATTTCAGTAACTGCAAAGGAGAAAAATAGTCACTCCCGATGAGATTACTCAATACCAGCAATAGCTCCCCATCATATAAATAGCCCACCATAAGATTAATCTCTATCATCTCAATTGCTTTTTGTACAGCAAGCGCCGGTAAGAGATTCTGACGAAGCATTTTGGCAATATCATTTTCATCCAGTTCATCGGGTGTTTTATCTAATAAAGAATTATACCAGTTTATTAAACCACTTTTGAAAGCGAACGAATCATATTGCAGGTGATAAATCTGTTTTAGGGTTTCTTTATTTTTCAATTTATAGTGCCTTTATTTGCTATAATTTTTTCTGAAATAACATCAGCGAGTTTGCTCAGGTGCAGGGATGACCGAAATTGTCATGTATTTTTTCAGTCTGGCTTCTCGTTTCACACCTTTCGGATCTGAACCAAAAGGAAGCGTCAAGCATGGTGAGTCAACGGTTTGGATTGTCCAGAGAGAATCACCAATGAATCTGAAATTGATGCTATCCGCTGTAACGGATAATCCCTCAAAACTTCCCGTCGCATACTCATTACCCAAACGTACGGTCTCTTTAACTCCATCGTTAACATCGATAAGGACAATTGTCAGTGATTCCTCAAAAATAACGTCATCCGTCAGAAAAAGGATATAACGCTGGTCATTAACCTGAATTGCCGCTTCCAGTATTTGCCCTGGTACAATAATACCTGTGTTATTGCCATTGAGCACAACGTCAGACTGAGCCTGAGATAAATCAGTCGCTTTGTGAACCTTGACCAACGATATCGAATTAACCTGTTGCATAATCAATTCCACAAGCGCCCCATTTCCCATGCGGCAAGTGCACCGCCGACAAAGCCGCCAATAAGTACGCAAACAGGTGCTCCTGGACCACACATCAATCCGGTCAACGCACCGCCTGCGACAGCACCGGCAATAATATTCATCCGGGTACGACTGCCAGTGGTTTTAACAGATTTACGCTCACCGTTACGTATCCTGCCACCACTCAGGTTGCAGACGCGGCAGTCACAGCCTTGACGGTGTTGAAACTAAAGTTCAGGTGATAGTCTGATGTTCATAGTTTGAGCATTATCCCCTGACAGAATAAAATCAAGCAGTGTCAATGATCACGTGTATATATCATTTAAAGCATTATCAAGCCAATCTTCCATGTTTTTAATTTTAGCCCGCGCATATAAATCATTCATAACATCCTCATAACTCTGCCCATCATTGACCATACAATTAGCTGTATGAGGCAGAACATGTATAAAATCAGACAATATAAAACAAGCCTTTGAATTTCCAGAGTTAGCTGCAATTCTGATATCAATCAATCCTCTGGCAATCAATTTAAGAATAACATCTTGCATTTTAATTTCCATATCATCCAGTTAAATTTCAGTAGTAAATCGTCTATCAAAAAAAGATGAAATTAACATTCATAAATTTATTACAATATGAAAATCAAAAATATACATCATCAGCTTCTTCCGAAAACTCCATGGCTCCTAAGGCACCTAAATCAATACTAAATATAGTATCACTTTCCTTAGCACTCCCAACATAGATAAAATAGCCTAAATCTCCGTCTTGACCTATCAAAAAATAGTCAGGTTCCACTTGTTGAATATCATATGTTTCATTTCTTTCAATAAGATCAGAATAGTTATATAAATATAATGTTTCGTGCTTCTTATTAGTTATTTCATAGGTCTCACTATCTTTAATTTCTTCTATCAAAAAATGTTTATACACTGGAGGAAACTTGATTGACATGTCAAATTCAATTTTATTTATATATTCTATAATTTTATTCATGTTAAGAATACATGAAAGATTATTTATTGATTATCTTGATGAATATATCTTCACTTTTTATTTTCATTTACTCATCGCGGAAATACACATTGCCTTGTAGACAAGCGCTAATAATACGTTATGAACCTGACTTCCGCCAGACAATCAATCTATGAATTCATTACGCCGTAGTGTTTTAGAAAGACACTTTCTGACCAGATGGTGAACCATATACTACATCGCGCATTATAAAAAAACCGCCAGCGTTTCCACTAGCGGTTTTCAATGTTTTCAAAACTCAGCAATCAGTAAAAATCACCGGTTGCCTTTTCGGCCTGATCCATCCACACCGGTTTATCGCTGGTTTTCGACCAGACGCGATGCAGATAGCTGTAAAAGCGGGCGCGGTCTTTCCAGAAAAGCATGAAAGGCAGCGCCAGAACGCCCGCTGCAACCGCATAAGTACGGCGTAAAAAGATAAGCCATGCAGGATATTCTCTGTAGAGTTCCATACTTTTCTCCCCCTTTTGTATCTACCCGGTGAATGGCACCGGAAAAATGAATTTGTTTATCTGATGAAAATAGTACCGCCTTTTGTGTAATTTTACTACTCATCCGACCACTTATTTTTGCTTATTGATGGTTTATTTACATTCACACTGTAATTAAGTTACACAAAAGTTAAATTAATACTAACCATCAGTTAAATCATGGCTTTTGCCATTTTTATACTTTTTTTACATCCCGCCCGAAGATTTTTGCGAAATCTTTGCAGCCAGAATTCTACCCTTCCGGTATCACTTTTAGGCCACTGGAGGTGCACTGTGAGTGCAGGCGTGATAGCCGGCGTGTTGCTGGTGTTTTTATTACTGGGTTATCTGGTTTATGCCCTGATCAATGCGGAGGCGTTCTGATGGCTGCGCAAGGGTTCTTACTGATTGCCACGTTTTTACTGGTGTTAATGGTGCTGGCGCGCCCTTTGGGCAGTGGGCTGGCGCGGCTGATTAATGACATACCTCTTCCCGGTACAGCGGGCGTTGAACGTATACTCTTTCGTTTACCTGGCGTCTCTGACAGTGAGATGAACTGGAAGCAGTATCTCTGTGCCATTCTCGGCCTGAACATGCTGGGGCTGGCGGTGCTGTTTTTTATGTTGCTCGGTCAGCACTATCTGCCGCTTAATCCACAGCAGTTGCCAGGGCTGTCGTGGGATCTGGCGCTGAATACCGCCGTCAGCTTTGTCACGAATACCAACTGGCAATCTTACAGCGGTGAAACCACGTTGAGCTATTTCAGCCAGATGGCGGGCTTAACGGTGCAAAACTTTCTTTCTGCCGCCAGCGGGATTGCGGTGATTTTTGCCCTCATTCGTGCATTTACCCGCCAGAGCATGAGCACACTCGGGAATGCCTGGATCGATCTGCTACGCATCACGTTATGGGTGCTAGTCCCTGTGGCGTTGTTGATCGCACTGTTTTTTATTCAACAAGGTGCGCTGCAAAACTTTCTGCCCTATCAGGCGGTGAATACCGTTGAAGGAGCGCAACAGCTGTTACCCATGGGGCCTGTAGCTTCTCAGGAAGCGATCAAGATGCTCGGTACTAACGGCGGTGGCTTCTTTAATGCCAACTCGTCGCATCCGTTTGAAAACCCAACCGCACTGACCAACTTCGTGCAGATGCTGGCGATCTTCTTGATCCCAACAGCGCTGTGCTTTGCCTTTGGTGAAGTGGCAGGCGATCGCCGCCAGGGGCGCATGTTGCTGTGGGCGATGTCAGTGATTTTTGTCATCTGCGTAGGCGTGGTGATGTGGGCAGAAGTTCAGGGTAATCCTCATCTGCTGGCGCTGGGTGCGGACAGCAGCATCAATATGGAAGGTAAAGAGAGTCGTTTCGGCGTGCTGGTCAGTAGCCTGTTTGCGGTCGTGACTACGGCGGCTTCCTGTGGCGCGGTGATTGCGATGCATGATTCGTTTACCGCTCTCGGTGGCATGGTGCCGATGTGGCTGATGCAAATTGGTGAAGTGGTATTCGGCGGTGTCGGTTCTGGTCTTTACGGCATGATGCTGTTTGTTCTGCTGGCGGTGTTTATTGCCGGGCTGATGATTGGTCGTACACCGGAATATCTGGGTAAAAAAATCGACGTACGTGAGATGAAACTGACTGCACTGGCGATTCTGGTCACCCCGACGCTGGTGCTGATGGGCGCGGCGCTGGCAATGATGACCGATGCCGGACGTAGCGCCATGCTCAACCCTGGCCCGCATGGTTTTAGCGAAGTGCTGTACGCCGTGTCATCCGCCGCTAACAACAACGGCAGCGCCTTTGCCGGATTAAGCGCCAACTCCCCGTTCTGGAACTGTTTACTTGCGTTCTGCATGTTTGTCGGTCGCTTCGGGGTGATTATCCCGGTGATGGCAATTGCCGGTTCGCTGGTGAGTAAAAAGAGCCAACCCGCCAGCTCCGGCACGCTGCCAACGCACGGCCCGCTGTTTGTTGGCCTGTTAATCGGCACCGTGTTGCTGGTTGGCGCACTGACCTTTATCCCTGCCCTGGCGCTTGGTCCGGTGGCGGAATATCTCTCCTGATGATATTGAGTGAGCACTGAATATGAGTCGTAAACAACTGGCGCTATTCGAACCAACACTTGTCGTTCAGGCGCTGAAAGAAGCGGTGAAAAAATTAAACCCGCAGGCGCAATGGCGCAATCCGGTGATGTTTATCGTCTGGATCGGCAGTCTGTTAACCACCTTTATTAGCATTGCAATGGCAAGCGGCGCGATGCCTGGCAATGCGCTGTTTAGCGCGGCAATTAGCGCATGGCTGTGGGTCACCGTACTGTTCGCTAATTTCGCCGAGGCGCTGGCTGAAGGCCGCAGTAAAGCGCAGGCCAACAGTCTGAAAGGTGTAAAAAAAACCGCCTTTGCCCGCAAACTGCGTGAGCCGAAATATGGCGCTGCGACAGACAAAGTTCCTGCCGATCAACTGCGTAAAGGCGATATTGTGCTGGTTGAAGCGGGCGATATTATCCCCTGCGATGGCGAAGTTATTGAAGGTGGTGCATCGGTCGATGAAAGCGCCATCACTGGGGAATCGGCACCGGTGATCCGTGAATCCGGCGGCGATTTTGCCTCCGTCACCGGCGGCACGCGTATTCTTTCTGACTGGCTGGTGATTGAGTGCAGCGTTAACCCCGGTGAGACATTTCTGGATCGGATGATCGCGATGGTGGAAGGCGCACAGCGACGCAAAACGCCGAACGAGATTGCCCTGACCATCCTGCTGATTGCCCTGACTATCGTCTTTTTACTGGCAACCGCCACGCTGTGGCCGTTTTCCGCGTGGGGCGGTAATGCAGTCAGTGTAACGGTACTGGTGGCGCTGCTGGTCTGTCTGATTCCAACCACCATCGGCGGCCTGTTGTCAGCGATCGGCGTCGCCGGAATGAGTCGGATGCTGGGCGCGAATGTGATTGCCACCAGCGGACGCGCCGTTGAAGCGGCGGGTGACGTTGACGTTCTGTTGCTGGATAAAACTGGCACCATCACCCTCGGTAACCGTCAGGCATCAGAGTTTATCCCCGCGCAGGGCGTAGAGGAAAAAACGCTGGCCGACGCAGCACAACTGGCTTCGCTGGCCGACGAAACGCCGGAAGGCCGCAGTATTGTGATCCTCGCCAAGCAGCGTTTTAACCTGCGCGAGCGCGATGTGCAGTCGCTTCACGCCACTTTTGTACCGTTTACTGCGCAAAGTCGAATGAGCGGGATCAATATCGACAACCGTATGATCCGTAAAGGTTCTGTCGATGCCATTCGCCGCCATATTGAAGCTAACGGTGGTCACTTCCCTGCCGATGTCGATCAAAAAGTCGATCAGGTTGCGCGTCAGGGGGCCACGCCTCTGGTAGTGGTGGAAGGTTCCCGCGTGCTGGGCGTTATTGCGCTGAAAGATATCGTCAAAGGCGGCATTAAAGAGCGCTTCGCCCAGCTGCGCCAAATGGGCATAAAAACGGTGATGATTACTGGCGATAACCGTCTGACTGCCGCCGCCATTGCCGCGGAAGCGGGCGTCGATGATTTTCTCGCTGAAGCGACACCGGAGGCCAAGCTGGCGTTAATTCGTCAGTATCAGGCGGAAGGCCGTTTGGTGGCGATGACCGGCGACGGCACCAACGATGCTCCGGCGCTGGCGCAGGCCGATGTCGCGGTGGCGATGAACTCCGGCACTCAGGCGGCGAAAGAAGCGGGCAATATGGTGGATCTCGACTCTAACCCGACCAAGTTGATCGAGGTGGTGCATATTGGCAAACAGATGCTGATGACCCGTGGCTCGCTGACCACCTTCAGCATTGCCAACGATGTGGCGAAATACTTCGCCATTATTCCGGCGGCGTTCGCGGCAACGTATCCGCAGTTAAATGCGCTGAACATCATGCGCCTGCATTCGCCCGACTCCGCCATTCTCAGTGCGGTCATTTTCAACGCCTTGATTATCGTCTTTTTGATTCCCCTGGCGTTAAAAGGCGTGAGTTATAAACCGCTTACCGCTTCTGCCATGTTGCGCCGTAACTTATGGATTTACGGTCTGGGTGGGCTGCTGGTGCCGTTTATTGGTATCAAAGTCATTGATTTACTGCTGACCGTTTGCGGTCTGGTGTGAGGTTTACCATGCGTGGATTACGTCCGGCATTATCAACATTTCTCTTTTTGTTACTGATTACTGGCGGTGTTTACCCGCTGCTGACCACCGCGCTGGGGCAATGGTGGTTTCCCTGGCAGGCCAATGGTTCGTTGATTCGCGAAGGTGATACGGTGCGCGGCTCGGCATTAATCGGGCAGAATTTTACCGGCAACGGCTATTTTCATGGTCGCCCGTCGGCAACGGCAGAAATGCCCTATAATCCACAGGCTTCTGGCGGGAGCAATCTGGCGGTCAGTAACCCTGAGCTGGATAAACAAATCGCTGCACGCGTTGCCGTATTACGGGCTGCTAACCCGGATGCCAGCACGAACGTTCCGGTTGAACTGGTGACGGCGTCGGCAAGCGGGCTGGACAATAATATTACCCCGCAAGCGGCGGTCTGGCAGATTCCTCGCGTGGCGAAAGCGCGTAATCTCAGCGTTGAACAGCTCACGCAGCTGATCGCAAAATACAGCCAACAACCGCTGGTGAAATATATCGGCCAGCCGGTCGTCAACATTGTCGAACTCAATCTGGCGCTGGATAAGCTTGATGAATAACGAACCCTTACGTCCCGACCCCGATCGTCTGCTGGAACAAACTGCCGCGCCGCATCGGGGGAAGCTGAAAGTTTTTTTCGGTGCCTGTGCAGGCGTCGGGAAGACCTGGGCGATGCTGGCAGAAGCCCAACGACTGCGGGCGCAAGGGCTGGATATTGTGGTTGGCGTGGTTGAAACTCACGGACGGAAAGATACCGCCGCAATGCTGGAAGGGCTGGCTGTTCTGCCGCTAAAACGCCAGGCGTACCGTGGGCGGCATATCAGCGAGTTTGATCTCGATGCCGCCCTCGCCCGCCGTCCGGCGCTGATCTTAATGGACGAACTGGCGCACAGTAATGCGCCAGGTTCTCGTCATCCTAAACGCTGGCAGGACATTGAAGAGCTGCTGGAAGCAGGCATTGATGTTTTCACTACCGTCAACGTTCAGCATCTGGAAAGTCTGAATGATGTGGTCAGTGGCGTCACCGGAATTCAGGTGCGGGAAACCGTGCCCGATCCCTTTTTTGATGCTGCCGACGACGTAGTGCTGGTGGACTTGCCCCCGGACGATCTGCGTCAACGGCTGAAAGAAGGCAAAGTCTATATTGCCGGGCAGGCGGAGCGCGCCATTGAACATTTTTTCCGCAAAGGCAATCTGATCGCCCTGCGCGAACTGGCACTGCGCCGTACTGCCGATCGCGTAGATGAGCAAATGCGCGCCTGGCGGGGGCATCCTGGCGAAGAGAAAGTCTGGCACACGCGCGACGCGATCCTTTTATGCATCGGGCATAACATCGGTAGTGAGAAACTGGTCCGCGCGGCGGCGCGGCTGGCGTCACGGCTGGGTAGCGTCTGGCACGCGGTGTATGTTGAAACCCCTGCCCTGCATCGCTTACCGGAGAAAAAACGTCGGGCAATTCTCAGCGCCTTACGTCTGGCGCAGGAGCTGGGCGCGGAGACAGCAACACTTTCTGATCCGGCGGAAGAAAAAGCCGTAGTGCGTTATGCCCGTGAACATAATCTCGGCAAGATTATTCTCGGTCGCCCGGCCTCACGCCGCTGGTGGCGTCGGGAAACTTTTGCTGACCGACTGGCGCGCATCGCCCCCGATCTCGATCAGGTGCTGGTCGCGCTTGATGAACCACCCGCCCGCACGATTAACAACGCGCCGGATAGCCGCTCTTTTAAAGACAAGTGGCGGGTACAAATTCAGGGATGCGTGGTTGCCGCCGCGTTATGCGCCGTTATCACCTTAATTGCCATGCAATGGCTGATGGCGTTTGATGCCGCCAACCTGGTGATGCTGTATCTGCTTGGCGTGGTGGTAGTGGCACTGTTTTATGGACGCTGGCCTTCGGTGCTTGCTACCGTCATTAATGTGGTGAGTTTCGATCTCTTTTTTATCGCCCCACGCGGCACGCTCGCCGTCTCTGATGTGCAGTATCTGCTGACTTTCGCGGTGATGTTAACCGTCGGGCTGGTGATCGGGAATCTTACTGCTGGCGTACGTTATCAGGCGCGGGTAGCCCGTTACCGCGAGCAACGCACACGACACTTATATGAAATGTCGAAAGCTCTGGCTGTGGGCCGCAGTCCGCAGGACATCGCCGCCACCAGCGAACAATTTATTGCTTCTACATTTCATGCCCGCAGCCAGGTGTTGTTGCCCGATGACAAAGGTAAATTACAGCCGTTAACACATCCGCAAGGAATGACGCCGTGGGAAGATGCCATCGCGCAGTGGAGTTTTGATAAAGGCC
This sequence comes from Escherichia sp. KS167_9B, assembly GCF_030295215.1. NCBI lineage: Bacteria > Pseudomonadati > Pseudomonadota > Gammaproteobacteria > Enterobacterales > Enterobacteriaceae > Escherichia > Escherichia sp. KS167_9B. The sequence goes on along the minus strand of NZ_AP025754.1, from coordinate 810,098 downwards.
TGCCTGCGGGCGCGGGCACCGACACGTTACCCGGTGTGCCATACCAGATTTTGCCGTTAAAAAGCGGCGAGAAAACCTACGGACTGGTGGTGGTGGAACCGGGGAATCTGCGCCAGTTGATGATCCCGGAACAGCAACGCCTGCTGGAGACGTTTACGTTGTTAGTCGCCAATGCCCTGGAACGCCTGACGCTGACCGCCAGCGAAGAACAGGCGCGGATGGCAAGCGAACGTGAACAGATCCGCAACGCCCTGCTGGCGGCGCTTTCGCACGATTTACGCACGCCGCTTACGGTGCTGTTCGGTCAGGCAGAAATCTTAACGCTCGATCTGGCAAGCGAAGGATCGCCCCACGCCCACCAGGCCAGCGAGATTCGTCAGCATGTGCTGAACACGACCCGACTGGTGAATAATCTACTGGATATGGCGCGAATTCAGTCCGGCGGCTTTAATTTGAAGAAAGAGTGGTTAACGCTGGAAGAAGTGGTCGGCAGCGCGCTGCAAATGCTGGAACCGGGTTTATCGTCGCCCATCAATCTTTCTCTGCCAGAACCGCTGACCTTAATCCACGTTGACGGGCCACTCTTTGAACGGGTGCTGATTAATCTGCTGGAGAACGCGGTGAAATACGCGGGTGCACAGGCCGAAATTGGTATCGATGCCCACGTTGAGGGCGAAAATCTACAACTGGATGTCTGGGATAACGGCCCCGGTCTTCCGCCAGGCCAGGAGCAGACGATATTCGATAAGTTTGCCCGCGGGAATAAAGAGTCGGCGGTGCCGGGCGTCGGGCTTGGGCTGGCAATTTGTCGGGCGATTGTGGATGTACACGGCGGCACCATTACCGCGTTCAACCGACCGGAAGGTGGTGCCTGTTTTCGTGTTACACTTCCCCAGCAAACTGCCCCTGAACTTGAAGAATTTCATGAGGATATGTGACAAACGTTCTGATTGTTGAAGATGAACAGGCTATTCGTCGCTTTCTGCGCACGGCGCTGGAGGGTGACGGTATGCGCGTTTTTGAAGCCGAAACGCTGCAACGGGGGCTGCTGGAAGCGGCAACTCGTAAGCCAGATTTGATTATTCTCGATCTCGGCCTGCCAGACGGTGATGGGATTGAGTTTATCCGCGACCTGCGCCAGTGGAGCGCGGTGCCGGTGATTGTGCTTTCCGCACGTAGCGAAGAGAGCGACAAAATCGCCGCGCTGGATGCTGGAGCGGATGATTACCTGAGTAAGCCGTTTGGCATTGGTGAATTGCAGGCCCGTCTGCGCGTTGCTTTACGCCGCCACTCTGCTACCACCGCGCCCGATCCGCGGGTGAAATTTTCTGATGTTACCGTCGATTTAGCCGCCCGCGTGATTCACCGCAGTGAGGAAGAGGTGCATCTCACCCCGATTGAATTCCGCCTGCTGGCGGTGCTGCTCAACAATGCCGGAAAAGTGCTCACCCAGCGCCAGTTACTCATTCAGGTGTGGGGACCAAACGCGGTCGAACACAGCCATTATTTGCGTATTTATATGGGGCATCTGCGACAAAAACTGGAGCAAGATCCCGCCCGCCCTCGCCATTTTATTACTGAAACCGGTATTGGGTATCGGTTTATGCCATGAATTATTATTCAATAAATACGCTTAACTAATTATTAATTTATTATTAAACCTGCCCCGAAAATTATTATTTGGCAGGTTTAATTTCTTAATGAAAATATAACCTACGAAATTGCAACATTTAAACAACAAAACAGCATCTAATATGGCGCTATTCATAATTAACGATTTATTATTTGGGGTGTGATCGTTTTTTGTTGATCTTCTTCACAGTTTATAGCCTTTTCATGGATAGAATAACTCTACCTTCAACTGACACAGCAAAAGGTAAAGGTAAATGGAAAATAATAACCGCTTAATGCCTCATATAAGGCGGACAACCCATATCATGAAGTTTGCCCATCGTAATAGTTTTGACTTTCATTTCTTTAATGCCCGTTAGTCTTCTGACTAAAGGGCACCCCAGCGTACAGGTCTCCCTGACTTTAAGCATTACAGGTTAATACCTGTATCCCTCGGTGCTCATATACTGCTAACCCTTTTAAACTCTAAATAATTCAAGTCGCAGCACTAGCAACTTGAAGTATGACGAGTATAGCCAGTTACCGGGCTGGTCTGGGTTATTGCATCTGCAAAAAGCAAACTACTGATTTATTTATCAGCGGTGGAGTTTTGCTTTTTTTCCGGCGTGATCGATTTCTCCTCTGAGAAATTGAGGACCTGCTATTACCTGAAATAAAGAGATGAACAAAATGTCAGAATTAAAAATTGCCGTTAGTCGTTCTTGCCCGGATTGTTTTTCCACTCATCGTGCATGCGTGAATATTGACGAAAGTAATTATATTGACGTTGCCGCCATTATTTTATCAGTCAATGATGTTGAACGTGGAAAACTCGATGAAATAGACGCTACTGGCTATGGCATTCCTGTTTTTATTGCAACGGAAAATGAAGAACGTGTACCAGCAGAATATCTGCCACGTATTACTGGTGTCTTCGAGCATTGTGAATCACGGAAAGAATTTTACGGACGTCAGTTAGAAACCGCTGCCAGCCATTATGAAACGCAGTTGCGCCCGCCCTTCTTCCGCGCACTGGTCGATTATGTCAATCAGGGCAATAGCGCTTTTGACTGCCCGGGTCATCAGGGGGGTGAGTTTTTCCGTCGCCATCCGGCAGGCAATCAGTTCGTGGAATATTTTGGTGAAATGCTCTTCCGCTCCGACTTGTGTAATGCCGACGTAGCAATGGGCGATCTACTGATTCATGAAGGTGCGCCATGCATTGCACAGCAACATGCGGCTAAAGTGTTTAATGCCGATAAAACGTACTTTGTTTTAAACGGCACCTCCTCTTCCAACAAAGTGGTTTTAAACGCCCTGCTAACACCGGGTGATCTGGTGCTGTTTGACCGCAATAACCATAAGTCTAACCACCACGGGGCCTTGCTACAGGCTGGTGCAACACCGGTTTATCTGGAAACAGCACGTAACCCGTATGGTTTTATCGGTGGTATTGATGCGCACTGCTTCGAAGAAAGTTATCTGCGTGAACTGATTAGAGAAGTTGCACCGCAACGGGCAAAAGAGGCGCGTCCGTTCCGCCTCGCTGTGATTCAGTTAGGCACCTACGACGGTACTATTTATAACGCCCGCCAGGTGGTGGATAAAATCGGTCATCTGTGTGACTACATCCTGTTTGACTCAGCATGGGTCGGCTATGAACAGTTTATTCCGATGATGGCGGACTGTTCGCCGCTGCTACTGGAGCTTAATGAGAACGATCCGGGTATTCTGGTTACGCAATCTGTACATAAGCAGCAGGCTGGTTTTTCTCAGACTTCACAAATTCATAAAAAAGACAGCCATATCAAAGGGCAACAGCGTTATGTCCCGCACAAACGCATGAACAACGCCTTTATGATGCACGCCTCCACCAGCCCGTTCTATCCGCTGTTTGCCGCACTGGATATTAACGCCAAAATGCATGAAGGTGTCAGCGGTCGTAATATGTGGATGGATTGTGTGGTTAACGGTATTAATGCCCGCAAATTGATCCTCGATAACTGTCAGCACATTCGTCCGTTCGTTCCTGAACTGGTGGATGGTAAACCCTGGCAATCGTATGAAACAGCGCAAATTGCGGTTGATCTGCGCTTCTTTAAATTTGTACCCGGTGAGCACTGGCATTCTTTTGAAGGTTACGCAGAGAACCAATACTTTGTCGATCCGTGCAAACTGTTGCTGACAACTCCTGGCATTGATGCACGTAACGGCGAATATGAAGCATTCGGTGTACCCGCGACGATTCTTGCTAACTTCCTGCGCGAAAATGGCGTAGTGCCGGAAAAATGCGATCTTAACTCCATCCTCTTCCTGCTGACTCCGGCAGAAGATATGGCCAAACTGCAGCAACTTGTTGCCCTGCTGGTACGCTTCGAAAAACTACTGGAAGCTGATGCGCCTCTGGCGGAAGTATTGCCTTCCATCTACAAACAGCATGAAGAGCGCTACGCCGGTTATACCCTGCGTCAGTTGTGCCAGGAAATGCATGATTTGTATGCCCGTCACAACGTGAAACAACTGCAAAAAGAGATGTTCCGTAAGGAACACTTCCCACGCGTCAGCATGAATCCACAGGAAGCCAACTATGCCTACTTACGCGGTGAAGTGGAATTGGTTCGTCTGCCGGATGCAGAAGGCCGTATCGCAGCCGAAGGTGCGCTTCCTTATCCTCCGGGTGTGCTGTGTGTTGTTCCGGGTGAAATCTGGGGTGGTGCTGTTCTGCATTACTTCAGCGCTCTGGAAGAAGGGATCAACCTGCTGCCAGGTTTTGCACCGGAGCTGCAGGGTGTCTATATCGAAGAACATGATGGTCGTAAGCAAGTTTGGTGCTATGTCATCAAGCCTCGTGATGCGCAAAGCACCCTGTTGAAAGGGGAAAAATTATGAGTCAGGCTAAATCGAACAAAATGGGCGTCGTTCAGTTAACCATACTGACGATGGTCAACATGATGGGCTCCGGCATCATCATGCTGCCGACAAAGCTTGCCGAAGTTGGGACAATCTCAATAATCTCCTGGTTGGTGACAGCCGTAGGCTCAATGGCGCTGGCATGGGCATTCGCAAAATGCGGTATGTTCAGCCGTAAATCAGGCGGTATGGGCGGTTATGCCGAGTATGCTTTCGGTAAATCCGGTAACTTTATGGCGAACTATACCTACGGCGTCTCGCTGCTGATTGCTAACGTGGCGATTGCTATTTCGGCAGTTGGTTACGGCACCGAACTGCTCGGCGCGAGTTTGTCACCAGTGCAGATTGGTCTGGCAACCATCGGAGTGCTGTGGATTTGTACCGTGGCTAACTTTGGTGGTGCGCGCATTACCGGGCAAATCAGTAGCATTACCGTGTGGGGGGTCATTATTCCGGTGGTAGGCCTGTGCGTTATCGGCTGGTTCTGGTTTAGCCCGACACTTTACGTTGATTCCTGGAATCCGCATCATGCACCGTTCTTCAGTGCGGTAGGTTCTTCCATCGCCATGACGCTGTGGGCTTTTCTTGGTCTGGAGTCTGCGTGTGCGAATACTGATGTAGTGGAAAACCCGGAACGTAATGTGCCAATCGCGGTACTCGGCGGTACGTTAGGTGCGGCGGTGATTTATATCGTCTCCACCAACGTGATTGCCGGGATTGTGCCCAATATGGAGCTGGCAAATTCAACGGCACCATTTGGTCTGGCCTTCGCGCAAATGTTCACACCGGAAGTGGGTAAAGTCATTATGGCGCTGATGGTGATGTCCTGCTGCGGTTCACTGCTTGGCTGGCAGTTCACCATTGCCCAGGTGTTTAAATCTTCATCTGATGAAGGCTACTTCCCTAAAATTTTCTCCCGTGTAACCAAAGTGGATGCACCGGTTCAGGGGATGTTGACCATTGTGATTATTCAGAGTGGATTGGCACTGATGACCATTAGCCCGTCACTGAACAGCCAGTTCAACGTGCTGGTTAACCTGGCCGTGGTGACCAATATCATCCCATATATTCTGTCGATGGCGGCATTAGTCATTATTCAGAAGGTCGCCAATGTGCCACCATCAAAAGCGAAAGTAGCAAACTTTGTTGCCTTTGTTGGTGCGATGTACAGTTTCTATGCGCTGTACTCATCCGGGGAAGAAGCCATGCTGTACGGTTCCATCGTGACTTTCCTTGGTTGGACACTGTATGGTCTGGTATCACCACGCTTTGAACTGAAAAACAAACACGGTTAAAAAAAGCGAAATAAATATCCTCCGGCATAGCCGGAGGTTTTTCAAATGCGCCTGTAAGGCTCTGTTACCAGCCGCGCCCTAACAGGCGCATACGATCTGACATTTGCATTCAACTTCGTTACTTACGGCCCGTAAACGGGCTGCCCGGATATGGAATCGATAACTGCTCCCCCATTTTATCCTCTTCAAGCTGGTGCTTTATGTAGTCCTGTATCTTCGCCGTGTTCTTACCCACCGTATCGACATAGTACCCTCGGCACCAGAACTCCCTGTTTCTGTATTTGAATTTCAAATCCCCAAACTGCTCGTAAAGCATCAGACTGCTTTTCCCTTTCAGATATCCCATAAAGCCGGATACGCTCATTTTGGGTGGGATTTCCACAAGCATATGGATATGATCTGCGCAGCACTCTGCTTCCAGAATCCGTACGCTTTTCCACTCACACAGCTTTCTCAAAATACTGCCTATCGCCCTACGCTTCTCTCCGTAAAACGCCAGTCTTCGGTATTTCGGCGCAAAAACTATGTGATATTTACAGTTCCAGCGGGTGTGCGCTAAGCTCTTTTCGTCCCCCATTGGGACCCCCTTTTGATTTCTTGTTTGACACTTGCAGTTGCCAGACCGCAAGGTGTTTTAACAAATCAAAAGGGGTTTTAATAACTGGCTCAAAGCTGAAAGCTTTCCGGAACCCCCAGCCTAGCTGGGGGTTTTCTGTGCACAAAAAAAGGGCGATTGAATGATCGCCCTTTCTGTTTGTTGACAAAGAGTTCGTTATTTATGCCGCATCCGGCAGGTGTAGGATCCAAACGCGGTCGAACACAGCAACTATTTGCGTAATTATATGAGGCATTTGCGACAAAAACTGGAACAGGATCACGTCCGCCCCGCCATTTCATTACTGAAACCGGTATTGGGTATCGGTTTATGCTTTGAAAAAAGTGGCAATGTATGGATAAAGTCATTTTTTATTCAAATATAAGGAACTTAATATTTAAAAAATGTCCCATACAATGCCTCATCATAAATGACACCGTAGCACACAAGGAGCAAGTAGCGATGCGTGAAGTGAGTCAGTTAGTAAATACTGAAGATTCAGCCTGGACAATAATCCAGAATTGGTTAAAAGAAGCCACAAACCATGCCGAACTCTTACCGGTTAATAAAGATTTAGCCGAAACCGCACTTTATCAATTACAGGTTACAACAAAATCACCGATGGGTGCGCTTGTCTATGGCTCCGGAGGTCTGCTGATTGATAACGGTTGGTTACGCATAGCAGGCTCTGGTCACCCCCGGTTACCACGAGATCCAGCAAGTTGGACACAACGCCCTGAATTCGCAAGCGTGCGGGCTTTACCCATCGCCGATGATGTCGCAGGGGGAATTTTTGCTCTTAATGGTGGCGATCTTGGGGAAGATACTGGCTGCGTTTATTATTTTGCGCCAGATACGCTGAATTGGGAAAGTCTGGAGGTTGGATATTCTGAGTTTCTTCAGTGGGCATTATCCGGTGATTTAGATACCTTCTATGAAAATGTACGCTGGCCGCAATGGCAAGAAGACGTAATAAAATTATCGGCAACGGAAGCCTTCACTTTCTACCCTTTCTTATGGGTACAAAGTGAAGAAGCAAGAACAAGAAAAGTTATTTCGCTTACTGAACTCTGGGAAATGCAGTATCAAATGAAAGAAACAATCACGCAATAAGACATGTTCAGGTCCGGGTTTCATTCCCGGACTCGCTATTTTAATGTGTGTTTATCGCTTTCAATTCTTGCTGGCAATTTTCTGACTGACAGCGTCGCAACTCAATAATCCCGACATGCATCATCGAGCCAAAAAATCCGCTTTCGCTGACATAATCCTCATTAACTATCGGTCGAGTGCCGGGCTTACCCTGGCAAATCCCCATAAAAAATGAGGTGTAGCATTGCCATTCAGGATTTAAACCGGTCTTTTCTTGTGCTGACATATCATGAAGATAAGTAAGTTCTTTTTCGTTCCCGCCTGACAACTGCCAGCGGCGGGTATTATCAGGTAAGTTATCGCCACGGCAATTTGTCTTACACCGGGAAGGCGCAATATTTACCGCAATGCTACCCGTTAATCCTCTGGTTTTATCTTTAGGGGTCAGTAACCAGTCACCAGCTAATGATGATTGTTCAGGTTGGGCGCATGCTGTCAGCAGTAGTGTGGCGGTAATTAATGCCACTCTGACGACCAGACTCCTTTTGGTCTTCATTTTGAATTCCCTTGAGCTATTCAGTTTGTTGGCAAAGTACTCGTTGTTCATGCCGGATGCGGCGTGAACGCCTTATCCGTCCTACAAAATAGTGCAAATTCAATATATTGCACCATCCTCGTAGGCCTGATGAACGTAGCGTATCAGGCTATCATAAGTAAAAAGGGCGATCTTCCGACCGCCCTTTTTCTTATTTAATGTGTTTACGCGTTTTTCAGAACTTCGCTAACAATCTCAACCGCTTCTTTCTCGATCTGCTTGCGATGTTCTTCACCGAGGAAGCTTTCGCAGTAGATTTTGTATGCGTCTTCCGTGCCTGACGGACGCGCGGCGAACCAGCCGTTGTCAGTCATCACTTTCAGACCGCCAATAGAAGCACCGTTGCCCGGTGCCGCCGTCAGGCGCGCGGTGATCGGGTCACCTGCCAGGGTGCTGGCGCTCACCATTTCCGGAGACAGCTTAGACAGCGCCGCTTTTTGTGCGGAAGTCGCAGCTGCCTGCAAACGGTTGTAGCTCGGCGCACCAAAGCGTTTTGCCAGTTCGTTGTAGTGTTCCTGCGGGTTCTTACCGGTAACAGCAGTGATTTCCGCCGCCAGCAGACACATAATGATACCGTCTTTATCGGTGGACCACGGCGTGCCGTCGAAACGCAGAAAGGAAGCCCCTGCGCTCTCTTCGCCGCCAAAGCCGAAGCTGCCGTCGAACAGACCATCCACAAACCATTTGAAACCTACCGGTACTTCTACCAGCTTACGGCCCAAATCGTTGACCACGCGGTCGATCATCGCAGAAGAAACCAGCGTTTTACCGACAGCAACATCTTTGCCCCACTGCGGACGATGCTGGAACAGGTAGTTGATCGCCACTGCCAGGTAATGGTTAGGATTCATCAAACCTGCCGGAGTGACGATACCGTGACGGTCATAATCCGGGTCGTTAGCAAATGCCAGATCGAACTTATCACGCAGTGCCAGCAGGCCCGCCATTGCACACTCGGAGGAACAGTCCATACGGATCGCGCCGTCTTTATCGAGGTGCATAAAGCGGAAGGTTTGATCGACCTGATCGTTAACGATGGTCAGGTTAAGGTTGTAATACTCGCCAATACGCTTCCAGTATTCGATACCGGAACCGCCCAGCGGATCAACGCCCAGCGTCAGGCCCGCTTTCTGAATCGCCGCCATATCAACGATATCGGCCAGACCTTCCACAAACGGCTGCACCAGATCCTGCTCTTTCACATGACCGGATGCCATCGCTTCGTCGAGGGAGATACGCTTCACACCTTTCAGGCCATCGGCCATCAGTGCGTTGGCCCTGTCTTCCACCACTTTGGTGACGTTGGTATCAGCCGGGCCACCATTTGGCGGATTGTACTTGATACCACCATCTTCTGGCGGGTTATGGGACGGTGTAATCACGATACCGTCTGCCAGCGGGCCACCTTTTTTATTGTGAACCAGGATGGCATTGGAAACGGCAGGCGTCGGAGTGAAGCCATTGTTTTCCTGCACAATAACATCTACGCCGTTCGCTGCCAGCACTTCCAGTACGGAAATGAACGCAGGCTCGGACAGGGCGTGAGTATCTTTACCCACATAGCAAGGGCCAGTGATGCAGTTTTTCGCACGTTCTTCAGCAATTGCCTGAGCGATCGCCAGAATATGCGGCTCGTTAAAGCTATGGCGCGCTGCACTGCCACGGTGACCGGAAGTACCGAATTTCACCGCGTGCTCCGCATTCCCTGCTTCTGGTTTCAGTACATAGTATTGCGCCGTCAGTTGGGCGACGTTAATCAAATCACTCTGTTGTGCAGGTTGGCCTGCACGATTGTGGATTGCCATTGCTTTGTCCTTTGTCTGCAACGTTTTAGATAGTTCCGCAAACCTTCTCAATCAATTCCGCCGGGAATTGCATCGACTGCATGATGTGTTCGATCATGCTGCATTTACGGCCGGTGTTGGTGTTGGTGATCACCCAATACGGCGTGCCTGGCACATGTTTCGGCTTGGTCTGATTACCATTTTTCAGCAGCGTTTGTTCATCTGCCGCAAAGTAAACGCGTGTACGACCGTGCAACGATTCCGTGGCCTCGGCAAACGCCTGGGCGTCAAGAGAATATAGTGTAGACAACAGCAGCATGAAGCGATTGACCGCTCGCTTTTGCTCTGCGTATTCATCCGAAAGCAAAAGTTCACGCATTGCGCGAACCTTGTCTTTAATCGTTTTGACCGGCTTCGCTTCGACGATAGCAGGTGACGCAACGCGAACCTCTTTCGTCACCGGAGCAGCAGGCTGTGATGCGGCGGAAAATTTCAACATACGCCGTAAAATGTCGGATGCGCTCTCGCCGATATGCTTAGTGTGGCTGGCAATATAGCTGTAGAGTTCATCATCAACTTCAATCGTTTTCATCTTAATCCAGTGCAGTGTCTTAGCTGAATACAAGTCGCCAGGAGTATATGAATAAATCCCGGCAGCGGATAGCGTCAAGCCTGGCTTGCAGAAAAACTCGGATTAAACCTTATTTGTTGCAGCCCTGTGGCACAATGGTCAACATAATACCCTAACCCGACAACGCGAAAAAAAGAACTTTGCCATGAAATTGAATATCCGCGCGCAAACTGCACAAAACCAGCACAATAATTCTCCCATCGTTCTTGTCCATGGTCTGTTTGGCAGCCTCGACAACCTTGGCGTACTGGCTCGCGATCTGGTAAACGATCACAATATCATCCAGGTTGATATGCGTAACCACGGTCTTTCCCCGAGAGATCCGGTGATGAGTTACCCGGCGATGGCCCAGGATCTTGTTGACACTCTGGATGCACAGCAGATCGATAAGGCAACATTTATTGGACACTCAATGGGCGGTAAAGCGGTGATGGCACTGACTGCACTGGCCCCCGATCGCATCGATAAACTGGTGGCGATTGATATTGCGCCGGTCGACTATCACGTACGCCGTCATGATGAGATTTTCGCGGCCATCAACGCAGTCAGTGAATCAGACGCACAAACACGCCAGCAAGCAGCGGCAATAATGCGCCAGCATCTTAATGAAGAAGGGGTGATTCAGTTTCTGTTGAAATCTTTTGTTGACGGGGAGTGGCGCTTTAACGTGCCGGTATTGTGGGATCAGTATCCGCATATTGTGGGTTGGGAGAAAATCCCGGCATGGGATCACCCTGCCCTGTTTATCCCTGGTGGCAATTCTCCGTATGTTAGCGAGCAGTATCGTGATGATTTACTGACACAATTTCCACAGGCACGAGCGCATGTGATTGCTGGCGCGGGTCACTGGGTCCATGCTGAAAAACCGGATGCGGTATTACGCGCTATCCGTCGCTATCTCAATGATTAACGTAACTGATTAAAAACCCAGCGTCCGCGTCGCTTTCCGCGCGTGGGCGTTGGCGTGACTCATCGCGCTGATGTATTATGGCGCGCTATCCATCCGGGCAGGCGCCTGGCTGATTGTTTCCCCCGAAGTCACCAAGATCATGGCCAAAGAACAAACGGACCGTACGACATTAGATCTGTTCGCGCACGAGCGTCGACCGGGACGACCGAAAACTAATCCGCTTTCGCGCGATGAACAGCTGCGTATTAATAAACGCAACCAGCTAAAACGCGACAAAGTACGTGGCCTTAAGCGTGTCGAACTGAAGCTGAACGCGGAAGCTGTCGAGGCACTGAACGAGCTGGCAGAATCGCGCAATATGAGCCGTAGCGAACTGATCGAAGAGATGTTAATGCAGCAACTGGCGGCGCTGCGTAGTCAGGGCATCGTTTAAATTTCCACTTTCATGTAGCACAGTGTGCAGTCCTGCTCGTTTGCTGATTCCGCAAGACTGCCTGTTCTGCTATGATTGCCTTTATCCGTGGGCAATTTTCCACCCCCATTTCAATAAGTTTCAAGAGGTTATTTCACTCATGGCTATCACTGGCATCTTTTTCGGCAGCGACACCGGTAATACCGAAAATATCGCAAAAATGATTCAAAAACAGCTTGGTAAAGACGTTGCCGATGTCCATGACATTGCAAAAAGCAGCAAAGAAGATCTGGAAGCATATGACATTCTGCTGCTGGGCATCCCAACCTGGTATTACGGCGAAGCGCAGTGTGACTGGGATGACTTCTTCCCGACTCTCGAAGAGATTGATTTCAATGGCAAACTGGTTGCGCTGTTTGGTTGTGGCGACCAGGAAGATTACGCTGAATACTTCTGTGACGCATTGGGCACCATCCGCGACATCATTGAACCGCGCGGTGCAACCATCGTTGGTCACTGGCCAACTGCGGGCTACCATTTCGAAGCATCAAAAGGTCTGGCAGATGACGACCACTTTGTCGGTCTGGCTATCGACGAAGACCGTCAGCCGGAACTGACCGCTGAACGTGTAGAAAAATGGGTTAAACAGATTTCTGAAGAATTGCATCTCGACGAAATTCTCAATGCCTGATATGATGCGGCGTAGACTCATGTCTACGCCGTATTAATAGATAATGCCAATCAAAATAATTGCTACAAATTTGTAACTTTTGCTGTTGTACCTGTACAATGTCCCGGTGTTCAAGTGGCCTTGCCGTTGTAAATGTAAGCTGTGCCACGTTTTTATTAACAATATTTGCCAGGGACTTGTGGTTTTCATTTAGGCGTGGCAATTCTATAATGATACGCATTATCTCAAGAGCAAATTCTGTCACTTCTCCTAATGAAGTGAACCGCTTAGTAACAGGACAGATTCCGCATGACTGATAACAATACCGCCCTAAAGAAAGCTGGCCTGAAAGTAACGCTTCCTCGTTTAAAAATCCTGGAAGTTCTTCAGGAGCCGGACAACCATCACGTCAGTGCGGAAGATTTATACAAACGTCTGATCGATATGGGTGAAGAAATTGGTCTGGCTACGGTATATCGCGTACTGAACCAGTTTGACGACGCTGGTATCGTCACCCGCCACAATTTTGAAGGCGGTAAATCCGTATTTGAACTGACACAGCAACATCACCACGATCACCTGATCTGCCTCGACTGCGGCAAGGTTATCGAATTTAGTGATGATTCCATCGAAGCGCGTCAGCGTGAAATTGCCGCAAAACATGGCATTCGCCTGACTAACCACAGTCTCTATCTTTACGGTCACTGTGCCGAAGGCGATTGCCGCGAAGATGAGCACGCGCACGAAGGCAAATAAGCCAGTCTGAACGAGAAAAGCCAACCTGCGGGTTGGCTTTTTTATGCAAGGGAAATAAGAAAAGCGAGAGTTACAGCTCTCACTTATTTGTTATTACTGCGAATTTCCTGCCAGACTTTATCACAATCGGCTTTCACTGCCTGATCATTACCGGTTTGCGTTGCCTGAATGCACTGCTGATAATCCAGCACACGGACACTTTCCTGCTCGGCAAACTGCTGATGTTGTTTCTCTTTCTTCAGCACGTTTAACACGCTCTGGCAGGCTTCAATTTTTTCTGGCGAACCTTGCGCGGTGTTGATACAGGCGCTGTAAGCTTCTTTCAGACGGCTGTCTTCCTGTGGCGCGGTGGATTGTGCACAAGCCACCAGCCCCGATGCCATCATGGCGATGAGAATCAGTTTTTTCATTGCAAATTCCTCAAACGTGCGGCAGGCACAAAACCTGCCGCGTCGGGCATCAGAAGATGGTGAATGGTGCGATTACCATAAATTTCACGTCACGCTCATCCTGGAAGATGTTGCCGTAACCACCGCCCCAGCTTGGGATGTCGGAGTGGTTGTCGTATTCGGTAAAGTGCAGTTTGAACATCGTGCCTTTGGCGCGACCGTCCTGAATGGTGTAGACCGCATCCAGGCTGTATGCAGACTCTTCAATAGTCCGGTTCTTGTCGTAGTACGCATCCGGATTGCTCTGCCAGGTAGCGGGTTTAGCATCCCATGCGTAAACGTAGGAAGCGCCGATGGCGAAGCCTGGAAGATTCCAGTTTTTCAGGTCATACATCGCACCGAAGAAGACCGCTTTTTCGCCGTTGGCGTTGAAGTCAGAACGGTTATCCCACCAGATATCCAGGCGACCGTTCGAGGAAGCATAGGTTGGAGTCATACGTTGCAGGAAGTATCCCTGCTGACCGTCGGCTTTAACCCAGGTGCCTTCCAGACGCAAATCCACTACGTCAGCCGCCCGGTAACCAAAGGTCAACGCTTGCAGCCAGGCAGTGCCGTCGTAAAGGTCGTTGACGCTGCGATCGTCAACTTTATCGCGCGTACCGTAGAACTGGTAGCTGGTGGTTAACGGGCTACCGGCGATATCAAATTTATAGCTGGCTTTGGCAAAATACTGATCAATATACCCTTCTGCCTGACCAAATGCCGCTTCCAGTACGAAGTTATTTTTGAAGTCGTACTTCGCCCCAAGGGAGTGTAGATAATCAACTTTGGTGGTTTTATCGTTCTGATAAAACTCATCCATTTCCAGATGCCACGGCGCTTTATATTCGTTGGTCCACATGTAGGAGAAACTCAACGCACCAGCATCGCCGTAATCAAAATTCGCCCCCGCTTCCGCCCCCTGATAAGTACCCGGCATAAAACTCCAGTGCGGCGCTAACAGCGTCTGACCGGTTGGCTGAATATAACCTGCCCGCGCCCACACCGGACCGTATTTAAATTTGGCCGCTGCTTTATACAGGCTTATACCGCTTTTATCGCCGGACCAGTCTTCGTCATAGGCTTTATTGCTTTTTGAAAACGCGATTTCGTTCGGGTGAGAACTGTCGCCGTTTTCCGCCATTTCAATCGCCGTAAACGCCGCAATATCAAGGCCGAACATATCAGCAGCATAACCAGACTGAAAATCGAGGTTGGCATTCCAGGTGGAGTGAGAAAGGTTGGTTTTGTATTTGTCGCCGTCGGTAACGTCTTTACGGTCGCGTTCACGCTGCCAGTAATAGATACCGCCGGTTAAGGTTGAATCGTCGATGAATCCTTCGGCGCGAGCCTCCGGCATTGCCATAAAGCTCGACATTGCTGTAACACCGGCGATAGCCAGCGCCAGCGTACTACGTTTGCCACTAAACGTACGCATGGGTTAATCCTCTTTGACGTATAAATTGCTGCACCAAAGGTGAACAGCGAAAAAAAATAAAAATTAAAAAAGTAGCGTTGAGAAAAGTCTCGCTGACTACAGGAACAGACTATTTTTCGCGACGCGAATTATCAATCTCTTTCTGTAACCAGAATGTAAGAACATGAGCAACCGCACATATTTTGATGATTTTTGTTACAAGGCTTAAGTTTGCAGTTGAAAGGCTTGCAGAAGAATAAAAGCGTGAATTTCCAGCAAGATGAAAGCGGTTACATTTTATTTAATTATGATTTGTAATTTTAAATTTGCTTTATGAATAAATTATGAAGCGGAATTAATTCGCGAAGAAAAGCAGAAAAAAAACGCCGCGGAGCGCGGCGTTTGGGTTTGTTTGCTATTTCTTGCCGGATGCGGCGTGAACGCCTTATCCGGCCTACAAAAGCACGCAAATTCAATATATGGCAGAGATCATGTAGGCCTGATAAGCGTAGCGCATCAGGCAATTTAGCGTTTGAAACTGTTTCTATGTTTCTTGCCGGATGTGGCGTAAATGCCTCACCCGGCCTGGTAGAACTTAAAACTACTCGCCTACTTTCGCCCAGGTATCACGCAGCCCAACGGTGCGGTTAAATACCGGTTTTTCCGCCGTAGAATGGCGGCTGTCGAGGCAGAAGTAACCCTCACGCTCAAACTGGAATGCTTTGCCCGCTACCGCGCCTTTCAGCGACGGTTCAGCAAAGCCCTGTTTGATCACCAACGATTCCGGGTTAATCACCGACAGGAAATCATCCGCAGCACCTGGGTTCGGCACGCTGAACAGACGATCGTACAGGCGGATTTCAACCGGCAGCGCATGTGCCGCGCTCACCCAGTGAATAACGCCTTTCACTTTACGACCATCTGCCGGATCTTTGCTTAAGGTGTCGGCGTCATAAGTACAGAAGATGGTGGTGATATTGCCTTCGGCATCTTTCTCCACGCGTTCCGCTTTAATCACGTAAGCATTACGCAGACGCACTTCTTTACCCAGCACCAGACGTTTGTACTGCTTGTTAGCTTCTTCGCGGAAATCGGCGCGATCGATCCAAATCTCACCGCTGAATGGCACCTGACGGCTGCCCATTTCAGGTTTGTTCGGATGGTTCGGCATAGTGACCATTTCGCCTTCGCCCTGATAGTTTTCGATAACCAGTTTCACCGGATCGATAACCGCCATTGCGCGCGGAGCATTTTCATTGAGATCTTCACGGATGCAGGATTCCAGCGACGCCATCTCAATGGTGTTGTCCTGCTTGGTCACGCCAATGCGTTTGCAGAACTCACGAATAGAAGCCGCCGTGTAACCACGACGACGCAGACCGGAAATGGTCGGCATACGTGGATCATCCCAGCCTTCAACGTGCTTGTCGGTCACCAGCAGGTTCAGCTTACGCTTGGACATCACGGTGTATTCCAGATTCAGGCGCGAGAATTCGTACTGGCGCGGATGAACAGGAATGGTGATGTTGTCCAGTACCCAGTCATACAGACGACGGTTATCCTGGAACTCCAGCGTACACAGAGAGTGTGTAATACCTTCCAGCGCATCGCTGATGCAGTGGGTGAAGTCGTACATCGGGTAGATGCACCACTTGTTACCGGTCTGGTGGTGTTCAGCAAACTTAATGCGGTACAGCACCGGATCGCGCATCACGATAAACGGCGAAGCCATGTCGATTTTCGCGCGCAGGCAGGCTTTACCTTCTTCAAAACCGCCGGTACGCATTTTCTCGAACAGCGCCAGGTTCTCTTCAACGCTGCGGTCGCGGTACGGGCTGTTTTTACCCGGCTGCGTCAGGGTGCCGCGGTATTCGCGGATCTGTTCCGGTGTCAGTTCATCAACGTACGCCAGGCCTTTATTGATCAGTTCGATCGCATAGGCGTGGAGCTGATCAAAATAATCGGAGGAGTAACGGACGTTACCAGACCAGTGAAAACCTAACCACTCAACGTCGTTTTTGATCGACTCAACGTACTCGATATCTTCTTTTACCGGGTTAGTGTCGTCGAAACGCAGGTTGCACTGGCCTTTATAGTCCTGGGCGATCCCGAAGTTCAGGCAGATAGATTTCGCATGGCCAATATGCAGATAGCCATTCGGCTCCGGCGGGAAACGGGTGTGTACTGTGGTGTGCTTACCACTGGCCAGATCTTCATCGATGATCTGACGGATAAAGTTAGTCGGGCGGGCTTCTGCCTCACTCATCGTGGATTCCTCAAAGCGTAAACAACGTATAACGGCGTATGATCTTATAAGCGGGACAGGCTGACAACTGTTAGTTAGTGAAAATCGAAAATCTCACTGAGATTATGGGGATGATTGATGAAAAAAAAAGCGGCAGAGAAGATCTCCACCGCTTGTCATTGTTGGATGCGACGCTCATGCGTCGCATCAGGCATAAAGAAGATTACTTTTTGATTTCATACAGCGGCGTTTGACCCGCCACAACATGACCCTGAGCTTTAATGATAAGGCCGCTGAAATCGTCGATATTGCTGCAAACCACCGGGCTAATCATCGAACGGGCGTTAGCGTTCAGGTAATCCAGATCCATTTCCAGAATCGGTTGCCCTGCGCTTACTTGCGCCCCCTCTTCCACCAGACGTTTAAAGCCTTTGCCTTCCAGCGCTACGGTGTCGATACCCATATGGACGACAATCTCAGCGCCTTTTTCGGTTTCCAGGCAGAACGCGTGATTGGTGTTGAAGATTTTCACGATTGTCCCTGCGGCTGGCGATACGACGATTTTATCCGTCGGTTTCACCGCCACACCGTCACCCACCGCTTTGCTGGCAAATGCTTCGTCAGGAACCTGATCCAGCGCCACAACATCACCGGTAATCGGCGATACCAGCTCCGCGACAGACACCGCGTTTGGTACGGCCTGCGGTTTTGCTACAGGCACGGTAGTTGCAGGCGCAGTTTCAGCAGAGGCGGCTGCTACCGGACCACGGGCAACGACTTTCTTCATTGCATCGCCAATGGATTCCGCTTTCGCGCCAACAATCACCTGAATAGTCTGTTTGTTCAGTTTTACCACCCCAGAAGCACCCAGACGTTTACACATCGCATCGTTGACGCGAGCTGAGTCAGCCACCGTCAGGCGCAGACGAGTAATACAGGCGTCAATGGCTTTCAGGTTGTCAGTGCCGCCAACCGCAGCAATATAGTTGGTCGCCAGTTGATTGAGACCTTCTTCAGTGTTGCTGTTGGCTTCTTCAGTAACGATCTCGTCTTCTTTATCTTCGCGACCCGGCGTTTTCAGATTGAACATGCGGATAACCACACTGAACACCACGAAGTAGATAGCGAAGAACACAACCCCCATCACCAGCAGCATCCAGACGTTCTGGCTGGCGGCCGGCAGGTTATACATCAACGCGTAGTCGATAGCCCCCGCAGAGAAGGAGAAGCCAGCATGGATACCCAGCAGCGTTGCCACAAACAGGCTGATACCCGTCAGCAGTGCGTGCAGGAGGTACAGCAGCGGTGCAAGGAACATGAACAGGAATTCCAGCGGCTCAGTCACACCGGTCAGGAACGCAGTAACAGCAACAGAAAGCAGCATACCGCCAACCATCGGACGACGCTCTTTCGGTGCTGCGAAGTACATCGCCAGCGCCGCGCCCGGCAGACCGAACATCATAATCGGGAAGAAGCCGGACATGAACATCCCCGCGGTGCCGTCACCGGCATAGAAGCGGTTAATGTCGCCGTGGAAAACCGTACCCGCCGCGTTGGTGAATTCACCAATCTGGAACCAGGCGATGGTGTTCAGCACCTGATGCAGACCGGTTGGGATCAGCAGACGGTTGATGAAACCAAAGATACCGGAACCCAGCGCGCCCGCAGAAACGATCCATTCGCCGCCTGCATGGATAGCGTGCTGTACCGGTGGCCAGACGTAACCAAAAATGGCCGCCAGCACCAGGCAGAAGAAGCCGGTGGCGATCGGCACAAAACGTTTGCCGCCGAAGAAGCTCAGGAAGTCCGGCAGTTTAATATCGGACCAACGGTTATAGGCAGCACCACCGACCAGACCGGTAATGATACCCGCCAGTACACCCATGTTAATTTCTGGGTTGATGGTCACCATCGCTTTGGTTAACACAAAGTAACCGACCGCACCCGCCAGCGCCGCCGCACCTGCGCTGTCTTTCGACCAGCTGGATGCCACACCGATGGCGAAGATTAATGCGAGGTTATCAAAAATCGCACCGCCCGCTTGGGCAATAAACGCAACGTTAAGTAAATCTGGCTGACCGAATCGCAGCAACAGCGCCGCCACCGGCAGCACCGCGATAGGGAGCTGTAACGCCCTACCGAGTCGCTGGAAAAAACCTAAAATATTCATCTTATTCCCCCTACGAGAACCCTATTTGGCTCGTTTAAAGCCGTATTTTTATTTTGCTGCAAATTGTACTGCCGATGTTCTGTAATCAGATTGTTAGATCATCTGCTACAGAGTGTGTGAAAATTTAATTCGTATCGCAAATTAAACGCGTGTCTTTTGTGAGTTTTGTCACCAAATATCGTTATCATCACTCCCTTTTACTGGCTAAACCAGAAAACTTATTTTATCATTCAAAAAATCAGGTCGGATTGACGCCTGTCTGCGCAAATCCAGGTTACGCTTAAAGATGCCTAATCCGCCAACGGCTTACATTTTACTTACTGAGGTGAATAATGAGACTGATCCCCCTGACTACCGCTGAACAGGTCGGCAAATGGGCTGCTCGCCATATCGTCAATCGTATCAATGCGTTCAAACCGACTGCCGATCGTCCGTTTGTTCTGGGCCTGCCGACTGGCGGCACGCCGATGACCACCTATAAAGCGTTAGTCGAAATGCATAAAGCAGGCCAGGTCAGCTTTAAGCACGTTGTCACCTTCAACATGGACGAATATGTCGGTCTGCCGAAAGAGCATCCGGAAAGCTACTACAGCTTTATGCACCGTAACTTCTTCGATCACGTTGATATTCCAGCAGAAAACATCAACCTTCTCAACGGCAACGCCCCGGATATCGACGCCGAGTGCCGCCAGTATGAAGAAAAAATCCGTTCTTACGGAAAAATTCATCTGTTTATGGGCGGTGTAGGTAACGACGGTCATATTGCATTTAACGAACCGGCGTCTTCTCTGGCTTCTCGTACTCGTATCAAAACCCTGACTCATGACACTCGCGTCGCGAACTCTCGTTTCTTTGATAACGATGTCAATCAGGTGCCAAAATATGCCCTGACTGTCGGTGTTGGTACATTGTTGGATGCCGAAGAAGTGATGATTCTGGTGCTGGGCAGCCAGAAAGCACTGGCGCTGCAAGCCGCAGTTGAAGGTTGCGTGAACCACATGTGGACCATCAGCTGTCTGCAACTGCATCCGAAAGCCATCATGGTGTGCGATGAACCTTCCACCATGGAGCTGAAAGTTAAGACTTTAAGATATTTCAATGAATTAGAAGCAGAAAATATCAAAGGTCTGTAATTATTATCCCTGCCCTGACACCTTGCTCAGGGCAATATTTTTTTTAAATCGGGGGTCAGAATGTATGCATTAACCCAGGGCCGAATCTTTACCGGCCACGAATTTCTTGATGACCACGCGGTTGTTATCGCTGATGGCCTGATTAAAAGCGTCTGTCCGGTAGCGGAACTGCCGCCAGAGATCGAACAACGTTCACTGAACGGGGCCATTCTCTCCCCCGGTTTTATCGATGTGCAGTTAAACGGCTGCGGCGGCGTGCAGTTTAACGATACTGCTGAAGCGGTCAGCGTAGAAACGCTGGAAATCATGCAGAAAGCCAATGAGAAATCAGGCTGTACTAACTATTTGCCGACGCTTATCACCACCAGCGACGAGCTGATGAAACAGGGCGTGCGCGTTATGCGCGAGTACCTGGCAAAACATCCGAATCAGGCGTTAGGTCTGCATCTGGAAGGTCCGTGGCTGAATCTGGTAAAAAAAGGCACCCATAATCCGAATTTTGTGCGTAAGCCTGATGCCGCGCTGGTCGATTTCCTGTGTGAGAACGCCGACGTCATTACCAAAGTGACGCTGGCACCGGAAATGGTTCCTGCGGAAGTGATCAGTAAACTGGCAAATGCCGGGATTGTGGTTTCTGCCGGTCACTCCAACGCGACGTTGAAAGAAGCAAAAGCCGGTTTCCGCGCGGGGATTACCTTTGCCACTCATCTGTACAACGCGATGCCGTATATTACCGGTCGTGAACCGGGCCTGGCGGGCGCGATTCTCGACGAAGCTGACATTTATTGCGGTATTATCGCTGATGGCCTGCATGTTGATTACGCCAACATTCGCAACGCTAAACGTCTGAAAGGCGACAAACTGTGTCTGGTTACTGACGCCACCGCACCAGCAGGTGCCAACATTGAACAGTTCATTTTTGCGGGTAAAACAATATACTACCGTAACGGACTTTGTGTGGATGAGAACGGTACGTTAAGCGGTTCATCCTTAACCATGATTGAAGGCGTGCGTAATCTGGTCGAACATTGTGGTATCGCACTGGATGAAGTGCTGCGTATGGCGACGCTCTATCCGGCGCGTGCGATTGGCGTTGAGAAACGTCTCGGCACGCTCGCCGCAGGTAAAGTAGCCAACCTGACTGCATTCACACCTGATTTTAAAATCACCAAGACCATCGTTAACGGTAACGAGGTCGTAACTCAATAAGAGAAAGTATGACACCAGGCGGACAAGCTCAGATAGGTAATGTTGATCTCGTAAAACAGCTTAACAGCGCGGCGGTTTATCGCCTGATTGACCAGTACGGGCCAATCTCGCGGATTCAGATTGCCGAGCAAAGCCAGCTTGCCCCCGCCAGCGTAACAAAAATTACGCGTCAGCTTATCGAACGCGGGCTGATTAAAGAAGTTGATCAGCAGGCCTCCACCGGGGGCCGCCGCGCTATCTCTATCGTCACCGAAACCCGCAATTTCCACGCAATCGGCGTACGGCTTGGTCGTCACGACGCCACCATCACCCTGTTTGATCTCAGCAGCAAAGTGCTGGCAGAAGAACATTACCCGCTGCCAGAACGTACCCAGCAGACGCTGGAACATGCCCTGCTGAATGCCATTGCTCAGTTTATTGATAGCTACCAGCGCAAACTGCGCGAGCTGATCGCCATTTCCGTGATCCTGCCAGGGCTTGTTGACCCGGACAGCGGCAAAATTCATTACATGCCGCATATTCAGGTGGAAAACTGGGGACTGGTAGAAGCACTGGAAGAACGTTTTAAAGTGACCTGTTTTGTCGGCCACGATATCCGCAGTCTGGCACTGGCAGAGCACTACTTCGGTGCAAGCCAGGATTGCGAAGACTCCATTCTGGTGCGTGTGCATCGCGGAACCGGGGCAGGGATTATCTCTAACGGGCGCATTTTTATCGGGCGCAACGGCAACGTCGGTGAAATTGGTCATATTCAGGTCGAACCGTTGGGTGAACGCTGCCACTGCGGCAACTTTGGCTGCCTGGAAACTATCGCCGCCAACGCTGCCATTGAACAACGGGTGTTGAATCTGTTAAAGCAGGGCTACCAGAGCCGTGTGCCACTGGACGACTGCACCATCAAAACTATCTGCAAAGCCGCGAATAAAGGCGACGGTCTGGCGTCGGAAGTGATTGAATATGTTGGTCGTCATCTGGGTAAAACCATCGCCATTGCTATCAACTTATTTAATCCGCAAAAAATTGTTATTGCCGGTGAAATCACCGAAGCCGATAAAGTGCTGCTCCCTGCTATTGAAAGCTGCATTAATACCCAGGCATTGAAGGCATTTCGCACCAATCTGCCCGTGGTACGTTCTGAGCTGGATCACCGCTCGGCAATCGGCGCTTTTGCGCTGGTAAAACGCGCCATGCTCAACGGTATTTTGCTCCAGCATTTGCTGGAAAATTAATGTGCTTTTATAGTGGCGCTTATTGTTGTCAATATTCTGGGTAGTCCATGACCATTAAAAATGTAATTTGCGATATCGACGGCGTGCTAATGCACGATAACGTCGCCGTACCGGGTGCAGCGGAATTTTTGCACGGGATTATGGATAAAGGCCTGCCGCTGGTGTTGCTGACCAACTATCCTTCGCAGACCGGGCAAGATCTGGCGAACCGCTTTGCCACTGCGGGTGTCGATGTGCCGGACAGCGTGTTTTATACCTCCGCGATGGCGACCGCCGATTTCCTGCGTCGCCAGGAAGGCAAGAAAGCGTATGTGGTGGGCGAAGGCGCACTGATTCATGAACTGTACAAAGCCGGTTTCACTATTACCGATGTGAACCCTGATTTTGTGATTGTTGGCGAAACGCGTTCCTACAACTGGGACATGATGCATAAAGCAGCCTATTTCGTCGCTAACGGTGCACGCTTTATCGCCACCAACCCGGACACCCACGGGCGCGGTTTTTATCCGGCCTGTGGCGCGCTATGCGCGGGGATCGAAAAAATCTCCGGACGTAAACCGTTCTATGTTGGTAAGCCGAGTCCGTGGATCATCCGCGCAGCATTAAACAAAATGCAGGCGCATTCGGAAGAAACGGTGATTGTCGGCGATAACTTGCGCACCGACATTCTGGCGGGCTTCCAGGCCGGTCTGGAGACGATTCTGGTGCTTTCTGGTGTTTCATCGCTCGACGATATCGACAGTATGCCGTTCCGCCCAAGCTGGATTTACCCGTCAGTCGCTGAAATCGACGTTATCTGAATACCACCCACGTCTGCGGACGTGGTTGGCTCTGATGACAAACGCCAAACTGCCTGATGCGCTACGCTTATCAGGCCTACGCAGCTCCTGCAATATATTGAATTTTCATGCTTTTGTAGGCAGGATAAGGCGTTCACGCCGCATCCGGCATGAACAAATCGCACTTTGTCAGCAATTTGGCCCCCGTAAAATATAACCATTTAATAAAACCCGCTAAAAATTATCGATTCATCAATAAATACATCCTCACACCAGACCTTTTTTCACCAATCGACAATCACCATTACGTTTTTTATTTTCCCCCTGCCAAATCGCTTGCGCATAGTGCTGCTTTGCGGCATTTTTTTAAACAAGCAAACACAACAAGCAACAAATACCAGGTTAACGGAGAAGGTTATGTGTTCAATTTTTGGCGTATTCGATATCAAAACAGACGCAGTTGAGCTGCGTAAGAAAGCACTCGAGCTGTCACGCTTGATGCGTCATCGTGGCCCGGACTGGTCCGGTATTTATGCCAGCGATAACGCCATTCTCGCCCACGAACGTCTGTCCATTGTTGACGTTAACGCGGGGGCGCAACCTCTCTACAACCAACAAAAAACTCATGTGCTGGCAGTAAACGGTGAAATCTACAACCACCAGGCATTGCGCGCTGAATATGGCGATCGTTACCAGTTCCAGACCGGGTCTGACTGTGAAGTGATCCTCGCGCTGTATCAGGAAAAAGGGCCGGAATTTCTCGACGATTTGCAGGGCATGTTCGCTTTTGCCCTGTACGACAGCGAAAAAGATGCGTATCTGATTGGTCGCGACCATCTGGGGATCATCCCGCTATATATGGGCTATGACGAACACGGTCAGCTGTATGTGGCCTCAGAAATGAAAGCTCTCGTGCCAGTATGCCGCACGATTAAAGAGTTCCCGGCGGGGAGCTATTTATGGAGTCAGGACGGCGAAATCCGTTCTTATTATCACCGCGACTGGTTCGACTACGATGCGGTGAAAGATAACGTGACCGACAAAAACGAGCTGCGTCAGGCACTGGAAGATTCCGTTAAAAGCCATCTGATGTCTGATGTGCCTTACGGTGTGCTGCTTTCTGGTGGTCTGGATTCCTCAATTATTTCCGCGATCACCAAGAAATACGCCGCCCGTCGCGTGGAAGATCAGGAACGCTCTGAAGCCTGGTGGCCGCAGCTGCACTCCTTTGCTGTAGGTCTGCCGGGTTCACCGGATCTGAAGGCAGCCCAGGAAGTGGCAAACCATTTGGGCACTGTGCATCATGAAATTCACTTCACTGTACAGGAAGGTCTGGACGCCATCCGCGACGTGATTTACCACATTGAAACCTATGATGTGACGACTATCCGCGCTTCAACACCGATGTATTTAATGTCGCGTAAGATCAAAGCGATGGGCATTAAAATGGTGCTGTCCGGTGAAGGTTCTGATGAAGTGTTTGGCGGTTATCTCTACTTCCACAAAGCGCCGAACGCTAAAGAACTGCATGAAGAGACGGTGCGCAAACTGCTGGCCCTGCATATGTATGACTGCGCGCGCGCCAACAAAGCGATGTCCGCCTGGGGCGTGGAAGCGCGCGTTCCGTTCCTCGACAAGAAATTCCTCGACGTGGCAATGCGTATTAACCCCCAGGATAAAATGTGCGGTAACGGCAAGATGGAAAAACACATCCTGCGTGAATGTTTTGAGTCGTACCTGCCTGCAAGTGTGGCCTGGCGGCAGAAAGAGCAGTTTTCCGATGGCGTCGGTTACAGTTGGATAGACACTCTGAAAGAAGTGGCGGCGCAGCAGGTTTCTGATCAACAACTGGAAACTGCCCGTTTCCGCTTCCCGTACAACACGCCGACCTCAAAAGAAGCGTATCTGTACCGGGAGATCTTTGAAGAACTGTTCCCGCTACCGAGCGCCGCTGAGTGTGTACCGGGCGGCCCGTCCGTCGCGTGTTCTTCCGCTAAAGCGATTGAATGGGATGAGGCGTTCAAGAAAATGGACGATCCGTCTGGTCGTGCGGTTGGCGTTCACCAGTCGGCCTATAAGTAAGAAAGGCGGTACTGCCCCGGAGAAATCCGGGGCTGTTTCAGTTATTGAGCTGCTTGTTGATTCTGATATGCAGTAAGGAAATGTTCCGGGTTTGCCACATCACTGTTTGACAACTCATCACTGTAGGCCACCGACCAGGTCGCCTGCTCATCCGGAATATGCAGGCTGCCATTCCCCTCTTTCAGGCGTAATAACTCAAAAGATTTGCCCTTAATTACGGCGGTATAGGATTTTTCACCTTCCTGTAATGCTTTCACTTTACAGCGAAAAATCTGGCCATCGATGTCATTATCAACATGCGATACCTGAATGAGGGCTTCATTAGAGGCTTTCGGCCCTATCCGCATCATCCACACCACAGCGCCTTCCTGCCCACGATAGCCAAAAACATATTTACCGATTTCCGGTTTGACCGTATCGGCAAACGCAGATTGCATAAGTAATAACGCACCCATCAGCGCCGTCATAAAACGCAGCATAGTATTCCCTCAATAAATCGCCTGAAGTGGTAGCAGAGATGCAGGCGTAGCGATCCCTGCCCTGTCCTGTTGCAACGGGTCAGTATTTCATAGATTAATTTCCTACCACTATTGTTGAATTCCGAATTTCATCCTGTATGACAAAAGAATGGCTGTAGGGTGGGGAAAAAACACAAAGTAAACAATAATTGACGAATATAGCGCCACGCTGTTCGCAACCTAACCAAACAGTCACTTTCGAGCAATTTTCCTTGAAAAAGAGGTTGACGCTGCAAGGCTCTATACGCATAATGCGCCCCGCAACGCCGATAAGGTATCGCGAAAAAAAAGATGGCTACGTAGCTCAGTTGGTTAGAGCACATCACTCATAATGATGGGGTCACAGGTTCGAATCCCGTCGTAGCCACCATCTTTTTTTTGCGGGAGTGGCGAAATTGGTAGACGCACCAGATTTAGGTTCTGGCGCCGCAAGGTGTGCGAGTTCAAGTCTCGCCTCCCGCACCATTCACCAGAAAGCGTTGTACGGATGGGGTATCGCCAAGCGGTAAGGCACCGGTTTTTGATACCGGCATTCCCTGGTTCGAATCCAGGTACCCCAGCCATCTTCTTCGAGTAAGCGGTTCACCGCCCGGTTATTGGGGTATCGCCAAGCGGTAAGGCACCGGTTTTTGATACCGGCATTCCCTGGTTCGAATCCAGGTACCCCAGCCATCGAAGAAACAATCTGGCTACGTAGCTCAGTTGGTTAGAGCACATCACTCATAATGATGGGGTCACAGGTTCGAATCCCGTCGTAGCCACCAAATTCTGAATGTGTCGAATACGTTCGGCAAATTCACAAACCAATTTGTTGGGGTATCGCCAAGCGGTAAGGCACCGGATTCTGATTCCGGCATTCCGAGGTTCGAATCCTCGTACCCCAGCCAATTTATTCAAGACGCTTACCTTGTAAGTGCACCCAGTTGGGGTATCGCCAAGCGGTAAGGCACCGGATTCTGATTCCGGCATTCCGAGGTTCGAATCCTCGTACCCCAGCCACATTAAAAAAGCTCGCTTCGGCGAGCTTTTTGCTTTTCTGCGTATATTCAATGTCGAATGCGATGTTGACACGTCTTATTCTTCAAAGTCGGATGCGACGCTGATGCGTCTTATCCGACCTACAGTTGGCATGCATCCGGCAATGTTGTAAGGCTACAACCCTAACGCATATTTCAGCGCCTGACGTTTCAACACGCCAGCTCGCTCCGCCGCCATTAACCCGAGATTACGCATAAAACGCAGTGGCGGCAGATTATTGCTGAATCCGGCATAAAACAGATCCATACCGCTTTGCATAATGAAGTTATCCGCCATACGCCGCATCTGGTAACGCTTGAGGACAGGATAACTGGCCCACGCTTCACCGTAGCTGCGGGCATTCACCAGAACGTCAATCAGCGCATCAACATCGCGATAACCAAGATTCACCCCCTGCCCCGCCAGCGGATGAATGGTGTGCGCCGCATCGCCCACCAGCGCAAGCCCTGGTTGCACATACTGCAACGCATGGCGGCGCGTCAGCGGAAACGCACCAGCGGCGAGTGGCATCACGTACCCAAGACGCGACGGGAAATGCTTCGCGATTTCCGCCTGGAGCTGCGCCATATTCATATTCTGCAACTGGCGAATACGCACCGGAGAGTCATACCACACCAGCGACGCCCAGTTATCAAACAGCGGCAGAAACGCGCGCGGCCCGTCCGGAGTAAACTGCTGCCAGGTGCTGTCGCCGGGATCATTCTCGCACTGTACGCTAATCAACATACACGACTGCGCATACTGCCAGGCATGAACGCCAATTCCCGCCATTTGCCGCACCTGCGAATTTGCACCGTCAGCGCCAATCACCAGCTTCGCCTGGATCACTTCGCCCCCCTTCAGTTCCAGTTCCTGAAGATCATTATGGCGATGCAGAGCAATCAGTGAGCCTGGCACACGTAACGTTACTTTCGGATGCGCTTCCAGCGCCTGCCACAGCGCCTGTTGCAGGACAGTGTTTTCCACCATATAGCCAAGCAACGGCAGCTTCAATTCGGCTGCATCAAACACCACATGCGCCGTTTCCCACTCCCACGTTTCCAGTCTGCGATAAGGATGGCAACGCATGGCCTGTACCGCGTCCCAGACGCCTAAACCTTTAAGCAATGATACCGAAGCCGCGCTGATCGCCGAGATCCGCACGTCAGGCTGGCTGTCAGCGACAAACGGTGCAGGTTCTGCGTGCTCGATTACCGTTACCGAAAATCCGTGCTGTGCCAGTCCCAGCGCCAGTGCGCCGCCGACCATTCCTCCGCCGACAATGGCAATTTCCGTTGGTTGATTTGTCATGGTCAATCATCCTGTTAGCAATATGCTTTAAGTTTACAGGATTTTTACCCCCAAGGGCTGATAACGCTCATACTGGTCACAACGGCAGCAAAGCATTACACTATGCGCCCTGCATTCCTGGCTACTATTTCGCAAGAGCAAGTCGATGACCAAAAAACTCCATATTAAAACCTGGGGCTGTCAGATGAACGAGTACGATTCATCGAAGATGGCCGATCTGCTGGATGCCACCCACGGCTATCAACTGACCGACGTGGCGGAAGAAGCGGATGTGCTGCTGCTGAACACCTGCTCAATCCGCGAGAAGGCTCAGGAAAAAGTCTTCCATCAGTTGGGTCGCTGGAAACTGTTAAAAGAGAAGAATCCAGACCTGATTATCGGCGTCGGCGGCTGCGTGGCATCGCAAGAAGGCGAGCACATTCGCCAGCGCGCCCACTATGTTGATATTATTTTTGGGCCGCAAACGCTGCACCGTCTGCCGGAGATGATCAACTCCGTACGCGGCGACCGCAGCCCGGTTGTAGATATCAGCTTCCCGGAAATCGAGAAGTTTGACCGTCTGCCGGAACCGCGTGCCGAAGGACCAACCGCGTTTGTCTCCATCATGGAAGGCTGCAATAAATATTGCACCTACTGTGTGGTGCCTTACACCCGTGGTGAAGAGGTAAGCCGTCCTTCCGACGATATTCTGTTTGAGATTGCCCAGCTTGCGGCTCAGGGCGTGCGTGAAGTCAACCTGCTCGGTCAGAACGTGAACGCCTGGCGTGGTGAGAACTACGACGGCACCACCGGATCGTTTGCCGATCTGCTGCGTCTGGTTGCGGCGATCGACGGGATCGATCGTATTCGCTTTACCACCAGCCATCCGATCGAATTCACCGACGATATCATCGAAGTGTATCGCGACACGCCGGAGCTGGTGAGCTTCCTGCATCTGCCGGTTCAGAGCGGTTCCGATCGCATTCTAAACCTGATGGGACGTACCCACACGGCGCTGGAGTACAAAGCGATCATCCGTAAATTGCGTGCGGCGCGTCCTGATATTCAGATCAGTTCTGACTTCATTGTCGGCTTCCCGGGTGAAACCACCGAAGACTTCGAAAAAACGATGAAGCTGATTGCCGACGTCAATTTCGACATGAGCTACAGCTTTATCTTCTCCGCTCGTCCAGGAACGCCTGCCGCCGATATGGTTGATGATGTTCCGGAAGAAGAGAAGAAGCAGCGTCTGTATATTCTGCAAGAGCGCATTAATCAGCAAGCGATGGCATGGAGCCGCCGTATGCTCGGCACCACCCAGCGTATTCTGGTAGAAGGTACATCGCGTAAGAGCATCATGGAGCTTTCCGGTCGTACTGAAAATAACCGCGTGGTCAACTTCGAAGGTACGCCGGATATGATCGGTAAATTCGTCGATGTAGAAATTACCGACGTCTACCCGAACTCTCTGCGCGGTAAAGTGGTGCGAACTGAAGATGAAATGGGTCTGCGCGTGGCAGAAACACCGGAATCGGTGATTGCCCGTACCCGCAAAGAAAATGACCTGGGCGTGGGTTATTATCAGCCGTAATTCTCAGGCCCGCCGTTCCGGTGGGCCTTGTTTTTTCTCTCTTTATCCCCATCTTTATCGCAATGCTTGCGCCTTTTTCCTGTGGCGTGAATAATTTCCTTATAGGCCGGTGAATGTTCAGCTTCCGGCGGCATACAGATAAGAGGAACGGTTTGAACATAGACACTCGCGAAATCACTCTGGAGCCAGCAGACAACGCACGTCTGTTGAGCCTGTGCGGCCCGTTTGATGACAACATCAAACAACTCGAACGCCGTCTCGGCATCGAAATCAATCGCCGCGATAATCATTTTAAACTGACCGGCCGTCCGATTTGCGTCACCGCTGCGGCAGACATTCTGCGTAGCCTGTATGTCGATACTGCCCCGATGCGCGGTCAGATTCAGGATATCGAGCCGGAACAGATCCACCTTGCGATTAAAGAAGCGCGCGTGCTGGAACAAAGTGCGGAGAGCGTGCCGGAGTATGGCAAAGCGGTCAATATCAAGACCAAACGCGGTGTAATTAAACCGCGCACGCCAAACCAGGCGCAGTACATCGCCAATATTCTCGACCATGACATTACCTTCGGCGTTGGCCCGGCGGGTACGGGTAAAACCTACCTGGCAGTGGCTGCGGCAGTTGATGCCCTGGAGCGTCAGGAAATTCGCCGTATTCTGCTGACTCGTCCGGCGGTAGAAGCCGGTGAGAAACTGGGCTTCCTGCCTGGCGATTTAAGCCAGAAAGTGGACCCGTATCTGCGCCCGCTGTATGACGCGCTGTTTGAAATGTTGGGCTTTGAGAAAGTCGAGAAGCTGATTGAGCGCAACGTTATTGAAGTCGCACCACTGGCCTATATGCGTGGTCGTACGTTGAACGACGCGTTTATCATTCTTGATGAGAGCCAGAACACCACCATCGAACAGATGAAGATGTTCCTGACTCGTATCGGTTTTAACTCAAAAGCGGTTATTACCGGCGATGTCACGCAGATCGACTTACCGCGTAATACTAAATCAGGTTTACGTCACGCTATCGAAGTGTTAGCCGATGTCGAAGAGATCAGCTTTAACTTCTTCCACAGCGAAGACGTGGTTCGTCACCCGGTGGTAGCGCGTATCGTTAACGCTTATGAAGCCTGGGAAGAAGCCGAACAAAAACGAAAAGCGGCGCTGGCAGCAGAACGCAAGCGCGAAGAACAGGAACAAAAATGAGTCAGGTGATCCTCGATTTACAACTGGCATGTGAAGATAATTCCGGGTTACCGGAAGAGAGCCAGTTTCAGACATGGCTGAATGCGGTGATCCCGCAGTTTCAGGAAGAATCGGAAGTGACTATTCGCGTGGTCGATACCGCCGAAAGCCACAGTCTCAATCTGACCTATCGCGGTAAGGATAAGCCGACCAACGTGCTCTCCTTCCCGTTTGAAGTACCGCCTGGCATGGAGATGTCGCTGCTGGGCGATCTGGTTATCTGCCGTCAGGTGGTTGAGAAGGAAGCACAGGAGCAAGGCAAACCACTGGAAGCGCACTGGGCGCATATGGTGGTGCACGGCAGTCTGCATTTGTTAGGTTACGATCACATCGAAGACGACGAAGCAGAAGAAATGGAAGCCCTCGAAACAGAGATTATGCTTGCTCTGGGCTATGAGGATCCGTACATTGCCGAGAAAGAATAATTTGCCAGGCATTTGACTGGCAGACGTCCCCGCCGTTGGTGATTAACGACGGCGTTTTGATTAACTAACATGAGAACCCATACGACGCCATGAGCGACGACAATTCACACAGTAGTGACACGATAAGCAACAAGAAGGGATTTTTCTCCCTGTTACTCAGCCAACTTTTCCACGGTGAACCGAAAAACCGTGACGAACTGCTGGCGCTGATCCGTGATTCCGGGCAGAACGACCTTATCGACGAAGATACGCGCGATATGCTCGAAGGGGTGATGGACATCGCAGACCAACGCGTTCGCGACATCATGATCCCCCGCTCCCAGATGATTACCCTGAAACGCAACCAGACGCTGGACGAATGCCTTGATGTCATCATCGAGTCCGCCCACTCACGTTTCCCGGTGATTAGCGAAGACAAAGATCACATTGAAGGGATTCTGATGGCGAAAGACTTGCTGCCGTTTATGCGCAGCGATGCTGAAGCCTTCAGCATGGACAAAGTGTTACGTCAGGCGGTTGTCGTTCCTGAAAGTAAGCGCGTAGACCGGATGCTGAAAGAGTTTCGCTCTCAGCGTTACCACATGGCGATCGTCATTGACGAATTCGGTGGGGTTTCCGGTCTGGTGACCATTGAAGATATCCTGGAGCTGATTGTTGGTGAGATTGAAGACGAGTATGACGAAGAAGATGATATCGACTTCCGTCAGCTGAGTCGTCATACCTGGACCGTGCGCGCACTGGCTTCCATCGAAGATTTCAACGAAGCCTTCGGCACCCACTTTAGCGATGAAGAAGTCGACACCATCGGAGGTCTGGTGATGCAGGCATTTGGGCATCTCCCGGCGCGTGGCGAAACCATCGACATCGACGGTTACCAGTTCAAAGTGGCGATGGCTGACAGTCGGCGTATTATTCAGGTTCATGTCAAAATCCCGGATGACTCACCCCAGCCAAAGCTGGATGAATAAAACCGAAACTGGATAGATAACTACATGGCTTTTGCCTCATTAATTGAACGCCAGCGCATTCGCCTGCTGCTGGCGTTATTATTCGGTGCCTGCGGAACGCTGGCCTTCTCTCCTTACGACGTCTGGCCTGCGGCGATTATTTCGCTGATGGGGCTTCAGGCGCTGACCTTTAACCGCCGTCCACTCCAGTCTGCCGCTATTGGCTTTTGCTGGGGATTTGGCCTGTTTGGCAGCGGTATTAACTGGGTCTATGTCAGCATCGCGACCTTTGGCGGAATGCCTGGCCCAGTTAACATCTTCCTGGTGGTGCTGCTGGCAGCGTATTTGTCGCTGTATACCGGACTGTTTGCTGGCGTGCTGTCGCGTCTGTGGCCGAAAACCACCTGGCTACGCGTGGCGATTGCCGCCCCTGCTCTCTGGCAAGTGACCGAGTTTCTGCGCGGTTGGGTGCTGACTGGCTTCCCGTGGTTGCAGTTCGGCTATAGCCAGATTGACGGTCCGTTAAAAGGACTGGCACCGATAATGGGCGTGGAAGCCATTAACTTCCTGCTGATGATGGTAAGCGGCCTGCTGGCACTGGCGTTGGTCAAACGCAACTGGCGTCCGCTGGTGGTGGCCGTCGTGCTGTTTGCCCTTCCCTTCCCGCTACGTTACATCCAGTGGTTTACCCCGCAACCGGAGAAAACCATTCAGGTATCGATGGTTCAGGGCGACATTCCGCAATCGCTGAAGTGGGATGAAGGCCAGCTTCTCAATACGCTGAAGATTTACTACAACGCAACGGCACCGCTGATGGGCAAGTCATCGCTGATTATCTGGCCGGAGTCGGCGATAACCGACCTGGAAATTAATCAGCAGCCGTTCCTCAAAGCACTGGACGGTGAGTTGCGTGATAAAGGTAGCTCGCTGGTCACCGGGATTGTCGACGCGCGTCTCAATAAGCAGAACCGCTACGATACCTACAACACCATCATCACGCTGGGTAAAGGTGCACCGTATAGCTACGAATCAGCCGATCGCTATAACAAAAACCATCTGGTGCCGTTTGGCGAGTTTGTCCCGCTGGAGTCGATTCTGCGTCCGTTAGCACCGTTCTTTGACCTGCCGATGTCGTCATTCAGCCGTGGACCATATATCCAACCACCGCTGTCGGTAAATGGTATTGAGCTTACTGCGGCTATTTGCTACGAGATCATTCTCGGCGAGCAAGTGCGCGATAACTTCCGCCCGGATACCGACTATCTGCTGACTATCTCCAACGATGCGTGGTTTGGTAAGTCTATTGGCCCATGGCAGCACTTTCAGATGGCGCGAATGCGTGCGCTGGAGCTGGCGCGCCCGCTGCTGCGTAGCACCAATAATGGCATCACGGCGGTGATTGGTCCGCAGGGTGAGATTCAGGCGATGATCCCGCAATTCACCCGCGAGGTGTTGACCACTAATGTGACGCCGACTACCGGACTCACACCGTACGCACGTACCGGCAACTGGCCGCTGTGGGTGCTGACGGCACTGTTTGGTTTTGCCGCTGTGCTGATGAGACTGCGAGCACGTCAACGTTAATGTGAATGATGCACTGGCCAGCAAAATCGCATCATTTTTGCAGGCCAGATAAACTGTTCACACCACATCCGGTATCAACAAAACGTACTTTCTCATTGAGCTGTGGGGCGTGATTATCATGCCCCTTTTTTTACGGTTCAGGGATACAAGCCACATCGCCATATTGGGGATGCCGAATAATTGCCTGCGGATCAAGCGAGCGCGTCCTGTCCATTTGGATTAACCCGTTCTTCGCCATAACAAATATCTTTCTACCATCCGCTGAAAAACGAAGATGATTAACGTAGCTGGCAGGATAAACGCCAATAATCTGCCCGGCATTAATATTGAGCAGGATGACATAACCTTGCAGGCCATATGACACCAACGCTAAATACTGACCGTCCGGGCTAATACCCTCAACAGAATAAACGCTCCTGCTACACCATTGCGTCATAATGCTGGCTTGTTGATCCCCTGTGCTTATACCTGAAATCCCCTGACTATCGGCAAAAATAACCTCACCATTTTTTGGTCGGAATCCCATCGCAGAAACGACACCACGCGCATCACCTGCGGGAAAATCTTCTTTCTGATGCGTGATGGTATTGATCCGCACGATGTTACCTCTGCCTGCTCCCGGAACCAGTAATGTTTTTTCATCCGGGGAAAGTGCCATAACCCAGGCGCCTGGTTTACCGCTCGTCCCCGTCCCGTCGTATTTCTCCAGTGGGATATCCGCCACATGCTGATAAGTCACCAGATCAATCGCTGACACACTATTACTGGTGCGATTCATCACCCAGGCTTTTGTGCCATCACGCGAGAGGATAAGGCTGTCAGGATGGGCGCCGGTGGTAATCGACTGAATAATCTCCCCCGTCGCCACGTTAATGACCGATACTGCATTCGCTTCAAATGAAGTCGCATACAGCAACTTTTCATCGGGGCTTAACACCAGCGATCTGACGCCCTGATCTTTACAGCCACCACAATGTTTGACTGACTTTTCTTTCGCTATGGGCGCTGTAAAGGTATGCAGGATTTTCTTTTGTCCGAGGTCGAAAACAACAATACTGTTCGTGTTTTCAATTGCGGCATAAAACGTATTACCATCCCGACTGATCGCCATATCATGGATATCGGCAATCTCAGCGAGCAAATCACCACTGGCCTGTTCACGACTTACCGGAGCGGGTAATGTTTCCCTGAGGGCGTTGCGTTCCTCCGCTAACTGCTGCTTTTTATGCCGTCGCTCTTGTTCAATCTCCTGCGGATAAAACTCTTCACGCAGGCTTTGCCTGACCTGCAAAACTGATTCATCAATCTGCTGCTGCACAAGCCAGATAGCCCCGGTCAGTAGAAGACTACCCGCAACAATAATCCCGCCTTCCGTAACAAGTCGGTTTTGCCCAGATAAACGCGCACTCAGCCAACCCAACGCGCCCCCCGCAATCAGGCCGCCAATGTGGCAAGCGTTATCTATTCCTGTTTGCCGGGTACCATACAACAGTGTCAGCGCCACCATACCCAACAGAGAAAATACTCGCCGCTGGTTTTTATGGTGTGTACCCGCACCTGAAGAAAGCTGTGTTGCTATCGCAGCGCCAGCTATTCCCATAATTGCCCCGGATGCCCCAACGCTGATGACTATCTGCTCACTTTCGCGTAACGCATAACAGGCGCTGATGAGCCCACCAAAGATGCCGGAGAATAACCAGATAATCAGGAGTCGCCATTTCCCCAGTATCCGTTCCGCCACTGTCCCCACCACCAGGAGTGCAAACATATTCATCAGCAAATGGGAAAAACTACTGTGCAGAAAAACACTGCTCAATAAGCGCCAGGGTTCACCCGACAACGTGAGAGAGGCAACGTTAGCGCCGAGATGGATGAGTGCGGATTGATCGACTTCTTCATAACTCATCCATTGTGCGAGGTAACAAAATATCCCAACACATAGCGCAAAAAGGATCAGGGTTATTGCGGGTAATTGAACATTTAACGGCTTAACCGAAGATGCAGACATAAGGTGATTCTTCCTTGAAAAGACAGGTAAAAAAGCATTTTTCCCGTGTGCAGTTATCATCCCGGCAAACGTCCCATACCGAAAAGTTAACTCTGTCCGAAATATGACTTTTTCAGCCTGAAATTACAATCGTAATTAATTCATCCCTAAGTATTTTTTGGCATGTAAGTTGCTTTATTTACTGTGTAAGCAATGAAATCAGCCGCAACGCAACCGGGTTGCACCAACACAAATCAGCGGTAGCACCAAAAAGGTGCGGTTTAAGAATTTTGCTTCGGAATGGTGCGGCGCATCTCGCAAAAACAAACAATAAAACATCAATATCTTTACATTTAGCCAAACTAAATGTTACCTAACAAACACAACACTGCACAATAAAGTTGCAGATGATAACAACACAAACACTCACAACGGGTATCCATGCGTTCTTAACGCAGAAGATAAAGGAGTTGGATATGCAATTACGTAAACCTGCCACAGCAATCCTGGCCCTGGCGCTTTCCGCAGGACTGGCACAGGCAGATGACGCCGCCCCGGCAGCGGGCAGTACGCTGGACAAAATCGCCAAAAACGGTGTGATTGTCGTCGGTCACCGTGAATCTTCAGTACCTTTCTCTTATTACGACAATCAGCAAAAAGTGGTGGGTTACTCGCAGGATTACTCCAACGCCATTGTTGAAGCAGTGAAAAAGAAACTCAACAAACCGGACTTGCAGGTGAAACTGATTCCGATCACCTCACAAAACCGTATTCCTCTGCTGCAAAACGGCACTTTCGATTTTGAATGTGGTTCTACCACCAACAACGTCGAACGCCAAAAACAGGCGGCTTTCTCTGACACTATTTTCGTGGTCGGTACGCGCCTGCTGACCAAAAAGGGCGGCGATATCAAAGATTTTGCCGACCTGAAAGGCAAAGCCGTAGTCGTTACTTCCGGCACTACCTCTGAAGTTTTGCTCAACAAACTGAATGAAGAGCAAAAAATGAATATGCGCATCATCAGCGCCAAAGATCACGGTGACTCTTTCCGCACCCTGGAAAGCGGTCGTGCCGTTGCCTTTATGATGGATGACGCTCTGTTAGCCGGTGAGCGAGCGAAAGCGAAGAAACCAGACAACTGGGAAATCGTCGGCAAGCCGCAGTCTCAGGAAGCCTACGGTTGCATGTTGCGTAAAGACGATCCGCAGTTCAAAAAGCTGATGGATGACACTATCGCTCAGGTGCAGACCTCCGGTGAAGCGGAAAAATGGTTTGATAAGTGGTTCAAAAATCCAATTCCGCCGAAAAACCTGAACATGAATTTCGAACTGTCGGACGAAATGAAAGCACTGTTCAAAGAACCGAATGACAAGGCACTGAACTAATTACAAGAACCAGGGGCGGAAATTCCAGCCCTCTCGATTGTTACGTAGCACGGACAGACTATACGCCTGATGGCCGTTCCCCATCGGGCCTGAAAACCGCAATACGCTGGGTAACAATCTTCGAGGGTAGCAGTTAACGCTGCTACCCTCTTTTTTCTGGAGTAGATTTATGTCTATAGACTGGAACTGGGGTATTTTTTTACAACAAGCCCCGTTCGGCAACACCACCTATCTTGGTTGGATCTGGAGTGGTTTTCAGGTGACGATCGCTTTGTCGATCTGCGCCTGGATTATCGCTTTCCTTGTCGGTTCATTTTTCGGCATTTTACGTACCGTTCCAAACCGTTTTCTCTCCGGTCTGGGTACGTTGTATGTCGAACTGTTCCGCAACGTGCCGTTGATTGTGCAATTCTTTACCTGGTATCTGGTTATCCCTGAACTGTTGCCGGA
Organism: Escherichia sp. KS167_9B; assembly: GCF_030295215.1. Lineage (NCBI taxonomy): Bacteria > Pseudomonadati > Pseudomonadota > Gammaproteobacteria > Enterobacterales > Enterobacteriaceae > Escherichia > Escherichia sp. KS167_9B. Next base: position 771,719 of record NZ_AP025754.1, on the reverse strand, counting down.
AAAAATCGGCATGTGGTTTAAGGCAGAACTAGACCCAAATATTCAGTTTTTCCTCTCCTCCATGCTCTGTCTGGGACTGTTTACTGCAGCTCGTGTTTGCGAACAAGTACGCGCCGCGATTCAGTCGTTGCCGCGTGGGCAAAAGAATGCCGCGCTGGCAATGGGTCTGACGCTACCGCAGGCTTACCGCTACGTACTGTTGCCTAACGCTTATCGCGTTATCGTCCCGCCAATGACCTCTGAGATGATGAACCTGGTAAAAAACTCCGCCATCGCCTCGACCATCGGTCTGGTGGATATGGCGGCGCAGGCCGGTAAATTGCTCGATTACTCGGCCCACGCCTGGGAGTCATTTACCGCCATTACGCTGGCGTATGTGTTGATTAACGCTTTTATCATGCTGGTGATGACGCTGGTTGAACGTAAAGTTCGCCTGCCCGGCAACATGGGGGGCAAATAATGTACGAGTTTGACTGGAGTTCCATTGTTCCTTCCCTGCCATATCTGCTCGACGGGCTGGTGATCACCCTGAAAATCACCATCACGGCGGTGGTCATTGGTATTTTGTGGGGTACGATGCTGGCAGTAATGCGCTTGTCCAGCTTTGCGCCGATTGCCTGGTTTGCCAAAGCCTACGTTAACGTATTCCGCTCGATTCCTTTAGTCATGGTTTTGCTGTGGTTTTACCTGATTGTGCCGGGTTTTCTGCAAAACGTGCTGGGATTATCGCCAAAAAATGATATCCGTTTAATTTCGGCGATGGTGGCGTTTTCGATGTTTGAAGCGGCCTACTATTCAGAGATTATCCGTGCCGGTATTCAAAGTATTTCCCGTGGGCAGTCGAGCGCCGCGCTGGCGTTGGGGATGACTCACTGGCAGTCGATGAAACTGATTATTCTGCCGCAGGCGTTCCGCGCTATGGTGCCGCTGCTGCTCACTCAGGGCATCGTACTGTTCCAGGATACCTCACTGGTGTATGTGTTATCTCTGGCCGATTTCTTCCGTACCGCCTCAACCATTGGTGAGCGTGATGGTACACAGGTCGAAATGATTCTGTTTGCCGGGTTTGTTTATTTCGTTATTAGCCTTAGCGCATCGTTGTTGGTCAGCTACTTGAAAAGAAGGACAGCATAATGATTACCCTGAAAAATGTTTCAAAATGGTATGGTCACTTTCAGGTGCTGACCGACTGCTCAACCGAAGTGAGAAAAGGCGAAGTGGTGGTGGTTTGCGGCCCGTCAGGCTCCGGCAAATCAACACTGATTAAAACCGTCAACGGCCTCGAACCGGTGCAGCAAGGTGAAATCACCGTCGATGGCATCGTAGTTAATGATAAGAAAACCGATCTGGCAAAGTTGCGTTCCCGCGTCGGGATGGTGTTCCAGCATTTCGAGCTGTTCCCTCATTTGTCGATTATTGAAAACCTGACCCTGGCGCAGGTGAAAGTGCTTAAACGCGATAAAGCGCCCGCTCGTGAAAAAGCCCTGAAATTACTGGAGCGCGTAGGACTTTCCGCACATGCCACTAAATTTCCAGCGCAGCTTTCCGGCGGTCAACAGCAGCGTGTGGCAATCGCTCGCGCATTGTGCATGGACCCTATTGCGATGCTGTTCGACGAACCGACATCAGCGCTGGATCCGGAGATGATCAACGAAGTGCTGGACGTGATGGTCGAACTGGCGAACGAAGGAATGACCATGATGGTGGTGACCCACGAAATGGGCTTTGCCCGCAAAGTGGCGAATCGGGTGATCTTTATGGACGAGGGTAAAATTGTTGAAGACTCGCCGAAAGATGCTTTCTTCGATGATCCGAAATCGGACCGCGCAAAAGACTTCCTCGCGAAAATCCTGCATTAATCACTCTGGCGCGCATACCCAAGTGCGCGCCATCTCACGCTTTCTCGTTTCGGCCCTCGTATCTGTTACATCCTGGCGTTACCCTTGTCGCAAAGAAGCACACAACAAGGAGCAACAATGGCACTGCCAATTCTGTTAGATTGCGATCCAGGTCATGACGACGCTATCGCAATAGTTCTCGCCCTCGCCTCACCAGAGCTTGATGTCAAAGCAATTACGTCTTCCGCCGGAAACCAGACACCAGAAAAAACCTTACGCAATGTTCTGCGTATGCTGACCTTGCTTAATCGCACCGATATTCCGGTAGCAGGCGGCGCGGTAAAACCATTAATGCGTGATTTGATTATCGCGGACAATGTGCACGGCGAAAGCGGTCTCGACGGCCCTGCATTACCGGAACCGACGTTCGCACCGCAAAACTGTACGGCGGTGGAGTTGATGGCGAAAACGCTGCGTGAAAGTGCGGAACCTGTCACGATTGTTTCTACCGGACCGCAAACTAACGTTGCCTTGCTGCTCAATAGCCACCCGGAACTGCATAGCAAAATCGCCCGAATCGTGATTATGGGCGGCGCAATGGGGATTGGTAACTGGACGCCAGCCGCCGAGTTTAATATTTATGTTGACCCGGAAGCGGCAGAAATTGTCTTCCAGTCAGGGATCCCGGTGGTGATGGCCGGTCTGGATGTTACTCACAAAGCGCAAATTTACGTTGAGGACACCGAGCGTTTCCGCGCGATTGGCAACCCTGTTTCAACCATTGTTGCCGAACTGCTGGATTTCTTCCTCGAATATCATAAAGACGAAAAATGGGGCTTTGTTGGCGCACCGCTGCATGACCCATGCACCATCGCCTGGCTGTTGAAACCAGAGTTGTTTACCACTGTTGAGCGCTGGGTTGGCGTGGAAACACAAGGGAAATATACCCAGGGTATGACGGTTGTTGATTATTATTATCTGACCGGCAATAAACCGAATGCTACTGTAATGGTCGATGTTGATCGTCAGGGCTTTGTTGATTTACTGGCTGATCGTCTGAAATTTTACGCTTAACACACGTCATTGATTAAGATCACCACGCGTTACCTGGGTGGTCTTAATCTGTTTATCTCTTTTTCCTTTAAGATATAAATGCAATGGATAATGCAGAACTCGCCATTGGTATCGATCTCGGTACTACCAATAGTTTAATTGCCGTCTGGAAAGACGGTGCCGCGCAATTAATTCCAAATAAGTTCGGTGAATATTTAACACCATCCATAATTAGCATGGATGAAAATAATCATATTTTAGTCGGAAAACCCGCTGTATCACGGCGCACTTCGCATCCGGATAAAACGGCAGCGTTATTTAAACGTGCAATGGGCAGTAATACCAACTGGCGGTTAGGCAGCGACACATTTAACGCGCCTGAACTGTCCTCTTTGGTATTACGCTCATTAAAAGAAGATGCCGAAGAATTTCTGCAACGTCCGATTAAAGATGTGGTGATCTCCGTTCCGGCTTATTTCAGCGATGAACAACGCAAGCATACCCGTTTAGCAGCGGAGTTAGCCGGGTTAAATGCGGTACGCTTAATTAATGAACCCACAGCAGCTGCGATGGCATATGGCCTGCATACGCAACAAAATACCCGCTCGCTGGTTTTTGATCTCGGTGGCGGCACGTTTGACGTCACGGTGCTCGAATACGCCACGCCGGTGATTGAAGTTCACGCCTCCGCTGGCGACAACTTTCTTGGCGGCGAAGATTTTACTCATATGCTGGTGGATGAAGTTTTAAAACGCGCCGCAGTGGCTAAAAACATGCTCAACGAAAGTGAGCTGGCAGCCCTGTACACCAGCGTGGAAGCGGCAAAATGCAGCAATCAATTACCGCTGCAAATTAGCTGGCAGTATCAGGAAGAAACGCGTGAGTGCGAATTTTACGAGAACGAACTGGAAGATTTGTGGTTGCCGCTGCTCAATCGCTTGCGAGTGCCGATTGAACAGGCGTTGCGCGATGCACGTCTGAAGCCAAGTCAAATCGACAGTCTGGTGCTGGTTGGCGGCGCATCACAAATGCCGCTGGTGCAGCGAATCGCCGTGCGTCTGTTTGGCAAATTACCGTATCAAAGTTACGACCCGAGTACTATTGTCGCGCTGGGCGCAGCGATCCAGGCCGCCTGCCGCTTACGCAGCGAAGACATTGAAGAAGTGATCCTCACCGATATTTGCCCCTACTCCTTAGGTGTTGAAGTTAACCGCCAGGGCGTTTCCGGCATTTTCTCACCGATTATTGAACGAAACACCACTGTACCGGTGTCGCGTGTAGAAACTTACTCGACCATGCACCCGGAACAGGATTCAATTACGGTTAACGTCTATCAGGGAGAAAACCACAAAGTTAAAAATAACATTCTGGTAGAATCCTTCGATGTGCCGTTGAAGAAAACCGGGGCTTATCAGTCGATTGATATTCGCTTTAGTTATGATATCAACGGGTTGCTTGAAGTTGACGTGCTTCTGGAAGACGGCAGCGTTAAGTCCAGAGTCATTAACCACAGTCCTGTAACATTGAGCGCACAGCAGATTGAAGAGAGTCGGACGCGGTTATCCGCATTGAAAATTTATCCGCGCGATATGCTCATCAACCGCACCTTTAAGGCCAAACTGGAAGAGTTGTGGGCGCGGGCGCTGGGTGACGAGCGAGAAGAGATCGGCCGGGTGATCACCGATTTTGATGCGGCGTTGCAGTCAAACGATATGGCCCGCGTCGATGAAGTTCGGCGACGGGCGAGCGATTATTTGGCTATTGAGATCCCTTAAACACGGCTGCCGGATGCGGCATAAACGCTGCATTCGGCATCGGCGCAAAAAACACATCCTCAGCTAAACAACATCGCGATTTTTCCGAGAGCATAACCTATCACCAGCACCGTTAAGCTGATTTTGATAATGCTGGTAATGCTCTGTGGTTTTTCATCCTCATCATTTTTTTCTTCGTGGTTTTCAGGTGTTGGCTCATCGACATCTTCATCCTCCGGCTCGAGTTTCACTTTCGTCAACAGCATCCGCGTGATAATGGCCTCTAATGGATGAGCATCTCCACCTTCCAGCCTTGTATTAAGACGGGCCAGCATCTCTTGTTTCGGGAACGCTTCCAGCACAACCTGTTCCGCTACCCGATACAAATCCAGTAACGGTGAATCTTGTTCTGTCTCGCTACCGACTCTCGATTTCCACCATGCCCATGCTTTGCGCTTGAAGAATAACGACTCAATAAACGATTGACCTAACGGCGATAATTTTCCGCTATGTAAAATTTCCGCCCATAACAGCCTCGTCCGGGCGCTCTCACCAGGAACATATTTCAGCGGCTTACCTTGCGCATCAACCATGCTTCGCGCTTCGATAACCATCACTAACAGCGCGAAGTAATCCGGGCAATGTTGCGCACTCCACTGCAGTAATAAATTATCGGCTTGTGTAGATGGATAACTTTCCCAGTAACCACAGAGATCGGCAAGCATGCTTTCACCCTCGCCGCAGTATAACCGTTGCGCACACTGGTAATATCGGGCATCTTCACTTTCTGGTTCTTCCGTTTGCCACTGTTGCGCTACAGAAATGAGTTCCGCCATACCTGTTTGCACCGAGCTATACCAGCGCAACAATTTGCGATGCAACTTCGCATCATCGGGAATGAACCACGGACCTTCCATCGCCAAAAACGCAGTGACATAGTCAGGGTGATAACGGCAGCAGCGTTCCAATGCGAAGTAATACTCAACAGTCTGGTTCTGCAACGCGACGGGATATTCCAGAAGGCTTAGAAAATCGAAACAATCCCCGGCCTGAATGGCCTCAAGAAAAGCCTCCCGTTCTTCCTCGTCCATGCCTTCACTTTCATTAAATGAATGCCAGTTCAAACGCTCTGCCAGCAAAGAAGCACAATTTAATGAAAGATATCGCGCTTCTGTAGCGATTGCACACAGCGGCCAGCGTAATTGATCGACATCCTCCATGTTCCAGGTATTTAATTGCTGAATAAATTTCTGCCAGGCGGAGGGCTGAAAACGATCGCTTTCCGAAGCCAGTAAGGTTCTGAACGCTTTCAGTGCTTCGTGCTCTTCTGCAAGATTTTTCTCGTCATCAGCATTTTTTTCGTCCGGATTGACAGCCAGTCGCAGCGCCTCTTCATAGGCTTGGCGTAATGCTTTAAACCCCTGCGGATCGGTTTCGGGATGACACAACGGTAAGCGAGCAAGATAAGCCTGGCGGATACTGTCTATTTGCGTCGTGCTTTCAATTTCGAGGATTTGCCAACATGTTTTCATAGGTCGCTCACATCCTTAAGCGTTACCGGGCATTCAGGCTGGACAATTAATGGCTGCCAGGGAAGCGTGGCATAGAAACGATCGCTTCCCGCTGCCAACTCCTCGAACATCCGACTCCCGGCGTTATCGTATTTGTACAGGGTTAGCGCCTCGCGTAGCGAAGCGTTGTCTTCACACTGGGAAGATTGCCAGTAGAGACGTCCTAATGAATAGGCGGCAAAATAGTGAATCCAGCTGTGATAATAATGGTGAGCTCGTACATAAACGCGCGATTGCAGCCATAAACTCTCTTCTTCCGTCAGCCAATTGTTGAGCACACCGACCCGCGATAAAAACCCCATCCGCACATAATCCCAGGCTTTGATTCCCCCTTCCCCACAACACATAGCGGTTTGGGCAACGAATTGGGTATAAATCAACCCTCTCTCCGAGCCGCCAGCAATTAATGTTTTCCACTCTTCAGGGGAAGAGCGATGCCATGTCAGATATAAGCCAGCTAAATCATTGGCATGACCATCATCGGTCATCTGATAAATAGTCTGAATTAAATCATCACGATTATTTATTCCCCAGGATGATGAGAGATCGAATTCTTTTATCCCAGTATACATTTTTGGCGAGTCATGCGCTGGCTTGCAACCCTGATTAAGTATTTCCATGGGTGCAGAAAGCGCAAAAAGAAGATATTGTTCTTCCTTATTCATTTGTTAATAATCCCTTAAGTGCATTAACTGACTACTTTTTTATTATCGATGAGTATAAACTTGACGTTTTCAAAATAAAAGAAAATAGAAGTATTCATGCATGAATAAAAAATTAATATATATATTCGCAATATTTATAGTTGCGGCAATTACCTGTATTAGCCAACCCAACAAAACGACCCTGCGCGATAAAGCTATGGCGAATTATGTCTTTGATTATTTAAGCTCACCGGGCAGTCTTCCGTTTACCACGGCAGCAACAGAGCTTTCCGCCATTCATGGTCACTCAACGTCGCAATATAGACTTGGCGAATTTTATCTTCATGGTAGCGATGGTAAGCCTCTGGATTATACAAAGGCGAGATACTGGTATGAGCAATCAGCGGAACAGGAAAATCCACGCGCGCAAAGTCAACTGGGATGGATCTACCTGAAAGGTTTGGGAGTCAATCCCGATACCCGTAAAGCAATTCTCTGGTATAAGGAAGCAGCTGAACAAGGGCATGTTCATGCACAATACACGTTGGGTTTGATCTACAGAAACGGCACGGGCATTAGCACCAACAATTATGAAGCTCGCAAATGGTTAGAACTGGCGGCAGAGCAACATTATAAAAATGCGGAAAGATTACTTGCAGAGCTTCCCGCACATTAACGTCGACTTTCACCCGAACAGATGAAGTATTTTCCCTATCAAACCGGCAAAGATAAAAATATAGAAAATAATTTTAATGATGCCCAGACAGCCCGGCCCACCATCGTCAACGGGCATTGGCTGCGGTTGCGGCTCCGGCTTGACGGTTTGTTGCCCGGCAAAATTCGCCGACTGAATTAATAATCGTCGAATTATTAATGCGTCCAGAGGACAACGATCTTCTGCATCAAGGCGGGCGACGATCGGCATCAATGATTCTTCTGTCGGTTGGCTGGTCTTCACTAATTGTTTAGCAACTAAATATAATGGCCATAAGGGATGTTCTGTATCACGCGTGAGTGAGATTCGCGGCTTACGCCCTTTGTGCAAAACCATCTCAACCAGAGAACGCCCCAGCGCAGAGAGTTTCTCATCGCTGAGTATTTCGTATAATTGAAAGCGCGTACGCGCACTGTCGCCAGGAACATAAAGTAACGGTTTCCCCTGATCGTTAACCAGTTCACGTGCTTCAATCATCATCACGACTAACGGGTAATAATCGACCCGATGCTGACGGCACCATTGCAACATTAATACATCTGCCTGGGTCGAGGGAGACTCGCGCCAGAAGTCACAAAGTTCTGCCAGCAAGCTTTCGCCTTCTCCACAATAGACGCGTTGCGCGTATTCATAATAACGCGCATCTTCATTATCAGGTTCAGTTTCCCGCCATGACCGGGCGTAGTCCAGGAGTTCGGGTATTCCCAGGCGGACTGCGCTATACCAGCACAGTAAATTTCTGTGCAGTTTTACATCATCGGGGATAATTACCGCACGATGTTGCGATAAATATAATGTCAGCCATTCTGGATGCGATGACCAAATCCGCGCGAACATTTGGTAAAAATCAATGGTTTCATTTTGCACGGCAACAGGCAGATGCAGAATGGTCTGGAAGTTAAAAACATTCCCCTTCGCAATGGCATATAAAAAGGATTCCAGTTCTTCTTCGTCTATTTCCCCGGTGTTTTCCTCCTGTCGCCACCGCAATCTTTCTGCTAATAAAGCCACGCACTCGAAGGATAAATGGGCAGTGTTCATGGCTATTGTGCACAGTGACCAGCGTAATTCATCAATATCTTCCATCGAGCAATAATTTAATTGCTGAATGAATCGCTGCCAGGCAGAGGGCAGAAAACGTTCGCTATCAGAGGCGAGTAACGCACGAAAGGCGAACAGTATTTCATGTTCTGCAACTTCATGTTCTTCTGGTTGCCAAACAGATTTAGCAGGCGACTGCGCAATCCGTAGCGCGTCCTCATACGCCTGACGAAGTTGTTTAAAACCCTGCGGATCGGTTTCTGGATGAAAGGACGGTAACAGCGCCAGATAAGCGCGGCGGATAATATCGACTTCAGTCGTTTCCTCTATTTCGAGAATCTTCCAGCAATTTTTCATAGGTCGCTCATATCCTTAAGCGTTTCCGGGCATGCAGAATAGTAAGCCAATGGTTGCCAGGACAAGGTAGGGTAATACGCATCATCACTGGCAAATAATTGATAAAACATATCATTGCCGGAATCGTCGTATTCTTTACGCGCTAAAAATTCACGTAATAACTGAAGATTATCATCTTCGGGAGACTGCCAATATTGCCGACCAAAGGTATAACCGGCAAAGTATTGCTGCCAGTTACTATAATAACGTAGCGCCCGTAGATGAATGCGCGACTGGATCCATAGACTTTCTTCTTCGCTCAACCAGTTATTAAGTACGCCCATTCGGCTTAAAAAACCCATCCGGACATAATCCCAGGCTTTGATTCCCCCTTCGCCACAGCATTCGGCGGTGCTGGCGACAAATTGCGCATAAGCCTGACCTTGCTCATTTAGTTCAGCAAGATAATCACGCCATTCACATGGAGAATAACGAAACCAGCGGTGATAAAGCCCTGCCAACCGAGCGGCATGACCGTTATCGATCATTCGGTGAATTGTACGCAGCAGGTCATCACGGTCATCAATTCCCCATGAGGAAGAAAGGTCAAAAAAGCATGTACCTAAATACATTTTGGGGGATGAATGCGAAGGTAAACAGCATTCATTGCGTATTTCCATCGGAGTGGAAAGTGCAAACAATATTTTTTGCGACTCCATGTCCATATAATTTATCCTTAAACATTCATTTAATGAATGCAAACTACATTGCGAGACTCAGTTATTTATACTTTTCTGACGCAACATAATACGCATAAAATAAGGCTTACGCAAAAATGGAATACATAAAAATATAATATGTTTTATCTACAACCATAAGGAAATGATAATGATTTTTACGTCAAGTTGCTGCGATAATTTATCAATAGATGAGATTATCGAACGTGCTGAAAAAGGCGATTGCGAGGCTCAATATATTGTTGGGTTTTATTATAATCGCGATAGCGCAATTGACTCTCCGGACGACGAAAAGGCCTTTTACTGGCTGAAGCTGGCCGCTGAGCAAGGTCATTGTGAAGCACAATATTCCTTAGGGCAAAAGTATACCGAGGATAAAAGCCGTCATAAAGATAATGGGCAAGCCATCTTTTGGCTGAAAAAAGCTGCCCTACAAGGCCATACTTTCGCTTCCAACGCCCTTGGCTGGATACTGGATCGTGGAGAAGACCCCAACTATAAAGAAGCGGTTGCCTGGTATCAGATAGCCGCGGAGAGCGGAATGTCTTATGCGCAAAATAATCTTGGGTGGATGTACAGAAATGGCAACGGAGTCACACAAGATTATGCGCTGGCATTTTTCTGGTACAAACAAGCTGCATTGCAAGGCCATAGTTACGCACAAGACAATCTGGCCGATCTTTATGAAGACGGTAAAGGTGTTGCCCAAAACAAAGCTCTTGCCGCATTCTGGTATTTGAAAAGCGCACAGCAAGGTAATCGGCACGCTCAATTTCAAATTGCGTGGGATTATAACGCTGGCGAAGGGGTTGACCAGGACTATAAGCAAGCAATGTACTGGTATCTGAAGGCTGCCGCTCAGGAAAGCGTCGGCGCTTACGTTAACATCGGCTATATGTATAAACACGGTCAAGGCGTTGAGAAGGATTATCAGGCCGCCTTTGAATGGTTTACGAAAGCCGCTGAATGCGATAATGCCACTGCCTGGTATAACCTTGCCATTATGTATCATTACGGAGAAGGAAGACCTGTCGATCTCCGACAGGCTCTCGATCTGTATCGTAAAGTTCAGTCATCCGGTACCAGGGATGTCAGTCAAAAAATCCGTGAGATTGAAGATTTACTGTAGAGATAAAAACAAGGGCCGGGGAATTTTATTCGGCCCATATTCTCTTTATTGCTGTTTGAAATCGGACCATTAAGGCTCGAACGGGCGTCTCTGGAACTGATCATGACCACATTTCGGGCATAGCGTCAGCACTTCCGGTGTGTAGATTGGGAGATGGAAGTGACATTTCTCGCAGACCAGATTCCCCAGACCTACGACTTCCCCGCTGTGATAAACCCCGTGATGATTGAGGTCCTGGAAAACTTCGCGCCATTCAAGCTGCGTTTTATCGGTGATGTCTGCCAGTTCCTGCCACAAGCTTTCTTTAATCACCCGCATAAAGACGCTGTCAGACTCTTCTTTCAGGCTCTCTTCATAGCTCATGGCGAACTCTTCCAGGTCACGTCTGACAGCTCGCGTCAGCTCATCGACCTCGGTTCGCGTTAACTCCCCTGTTTTTATTACGCGCTCGCGCGCCTGTTCCACCAGTGCGTCGATATCACGTTCGCCATTACGCAGGCGTTCGCTCAGTGACGCGACCAGTTCACGGTAATATTGAGCAACCTTGTTCATCGTTTCATCTCCCGGGTCGTTAACTGACTATAATAATAGACGTTCTTTGTTCCTTGCTTTGCTATTACGCCCACAAACTCTGTAAATTAATGTATGAATAATCCGGGCATCATTTCAACGTCGAGTGCGCGAAAGGCTGTTTTGACGCGGACGTTTGGGCTATGCTATGCGGATCTGAAAAACCACCTCTAACGCTACTTTTGTAGCCGTATTGAAAACAGGACCACTGGCTGCCATGCAAGAGCAATACCGCCCGGAAGAGATAGAATCCAAAGTACAGCTTCATTGGGATGAGAAGCGCACATTTGAAGTAACAGAAGACGAGAGCAAAGAGAAGTATTACTGCCTGTCTATGCTTCCCTATCCTTCTGGTCGACTACACATGGGCCACGTACGTAACTACACCATCGGTGACGTGATCGCCCGTTACCAGCGCATGCTGGGCAAAAACGTTCTGCAGCCGATCGGCTGGGACGCGTTTGGTCTGCCTGCGGAAGGCGCAGCGGTGAAAAATAACACCGCGCCAGCACCGTGGACGTACGACAACATCGCGTACATGAAAAACCAGCTCAAAATGCTGGGCTTTGGTTATGACTGGAGCCGCGAGCTGGCAACCTGTACACCGGAATACTACCGTTGGGAACAGAAATTCTTCACCGAGCTGTATAAAAAAGGCCTGGTATATAAGAAGACTTCTGCGGTCAACTGGTGCCCGAACGACCAGACCGTACTGGCGAACGAACAGGTTATCGACGGCTGCTGCTGGCGCTGCGATACCAAAGTTGAGCGTAAAGAGATCCCGCAGTGGTTTATCAAAATCACCGCTTACGCTGACGAGCTGCTCAACGATCTGGATAAACTGGATCACTGGCCAGACACCGTTAAAACCATGCAGCGTAACTGGATCGGTCGTTCCGAAGGAGTGGAAATCACCTTCAACGTTAACGACTATGACAACACGCTGACCGTTTACACTACCCGCCCGGACACCTTTATGGGTTGTACCTACCTGGCGGTAGCGGCAGGTCATCCGCTGGCACAGAAAGCGGCGGAAAATAATCCTGAACTGGCCGCCTTTATTGACGAATGCCGTAACACCAAAGTTGCCGAAGCTGAAATGGCGACGATGGAGAAAAAAGGCGTCGATACTGGCTTTAAAGCGGTTCACCCATTAACGGGCGAAGAAATTCCGGTTTGGGCAGCAAACTTCGTATTGATGGAATATGGCACCGGCGCAGTCATGGCGGTTCCGGGTCACGATCAGCGCGACTACGAGTTTGCCTCTAAATACGGCCTGAATATCAAGCCGGTTATCCTGGCAGCTGACGGCTCTGAGCCAGATCTTTCTCAGCAAGCCCTGACCGAAAAAGGCGTGCTGTTCAACTCTGGCGAGTTCAACGGCCTTGATCATGAAGCAGCCTTCAACGCCATCGCCGATAAACTGACTGCGATGGGTGTTGGCGAGCGTAAAGTGAACTACCGCCTGCGCGACTGGGGTGTTTCCCGTCAACGTTACTGGGGCGCGCCGATTCCGATGGTGACGCTGGAAGACGGTACTGTAATGCCGACCCCGGACGACCAACTGCCGGTGATCCTGCCGGAAGATGTGGTGATGGACGGCATTACCAGCCCAATCAAAGCTGATCCTGAGTGGGCGAAAACCACCGTTAACGGTATGCCTGCGCTGCGTGAAACCGATACTTTCGACACCTTTATGGAGTCCTCCTGGTACTATGCGCGCTACACTTGCCCTGAGTACAAAGAAGGTATGCTGGATTCCGAAGCGGCCAACTACTGGCTGCCGGTGGATATCTACATTGGTGGTATCGAACACGCCATTATGCACCTGCTCTACTTCCGCTTCTTCCATAAACTGATGCGTGATGCAGGCATGGTGAACTCTGACGAACCAGCAAAACAGTTGCTGTGTCAGGGTATGGTGCTGGCGGATGCCTTCTACTATGTTGGCGAAAACGGCGAGCGTAACTGGGTTTCCCCAGTTGATGCTATCGTTGAACGTGACGAGAAAGGCCGTATCGTGAAAGCGAAAGATGCGGCAGGCCATGAACTGGTTTATACCGGCATGAGCAAAATGTCTAAGTCGAAGAACAACGGTATCGACCCACAGGTGATGGTTGAACGTTACGGCGCGGACACCGTTCGTCTGTTTATGATGTTTGCTTCTCCGGCGGATATGACTCTCGAATGGCAGGAGTCTGGCGTGGAAGGGGCTAACCGCTTCCTGAAACGTGTCTGGAAACTGGTTTACGAGCACACTGCAAAAGGTGATGTTGCAGCACTGAATGTCGACGCGTTGACTGAAGATCAGAAAGCACTGCGTCGCGATGTTCATAAAACTATCGCTAAAGTGACCGATGATATCGGCCGTCGTCAGACCTTCAACACCGCGATTGCGGCAATTATGGAGCTGATGAACAAACTGGCGAAAGCACCGACCGATGGCGAGCAGGATCGCGCCCTGATGCAGGAAGCGCTGCTGGCGGTAGTCCGTATGCTTAACCCGTTCACCCCGCACATCTGCTTCACGCTGTGGCAGGAACTGAAAGGCGAAGGCGATATCGACAACGCGCCGTGGCCGGTTGCTGACGAAAAAGCGATGGTGGAAGACTCCACCCTGGTGGTGGTGCAGGTTAACGGTAAAGTCCGTGCCAAAATCACTGTTCCGGTGGACGCAACGGAAGAACAGGTTCGCGAACGTGCTGGTCAGGAACATCTGGTAGCAAAATATCTTGATGGCGTTACCGTGCGTAAAGTGATTTACGTACCGGGTAAACTCCTCAATCTGGTCGTTGGCTAAGCGCGGGAGGAAGCGTGCGATATCTGGCAACATTGTTGTTATCTCTGGCGGTGTTAATCACCGCCGGGTGTGGCTGGCATCTGCGTGATACTACGCAGGTTCCTTCCACTATGAAGGTCATGATCCTGGACTCTGGCGACCCGAACGGGCCGTTAAGTCGTGCGGTACGTAACCAGTTACGTCTGAACGGTGTCGAGTTGCTTGATAAAGAAACCACGCGTAAGGACGTTCCATCCCTGCGTTTGGGTAAAGTGAGCATCGCGAAAGATACCGCATCGGTATTCCGTAACGGTCAAACAGCAGAGTATCAGATGATCATGACGGTCAATGCGACCGTGTTGATCCCCGGCCGTGACATCTACCCGATTAGCGCCAAAGTCTTCCGTTCGTTCTTCGATAACCCGCAAATGGCGTTAGCGAAAGATAACGAACAAGACATGATCGTAAAAGAGATGTACGACCGTGCTGCCGAACAGCTGATTCGTAAGCTGCCAAGCATCCGTGCTGCGGATATTCGTTCCGACGAAGAACAGACGTCGACCACAACGGATACTCCGGCAACGCCTGCACGCGTCTCTACCACGCTGGGTAACTGATGATTCGGTTGTACCCGGAACAACTTCGCGCGCAGCTCAATGAAGGGCTGCGCGCGGCGTATCTTTTACTTGGTAACGATCCTCTGTTATTGCAGGAAAGCCAGGACGCTATTCGTCAGGTCGCTGCGGCACAAGGATTCGAAGAACACCACACTTTTTCCATTGATCCCAACACTGACTGGAATGCGGTCTTTTCGTTATGCCAGGCCATGAGTCTGTTTGCCAGTCGACAAACGCTATTGCTGTTGTTACCAGAAAACGGACCGAATGCGGCGATCAATGAACAACTTCTCACACTCACTGGACTTCTGCATGACGACCTGCTGTTGATCGTCCGCGGTAATAAATTAAGCAAAGCGCAAGAAAATGCTGCCTGGTTTACTGCTCTTGCGAATCGCAGCGTGCAGGTGACCTGTCAGACGCCGGAGCAGGCTCAGCTTCCCCGCTGGGTTGCTGCGCGTGCAAAACAGCTCAACTTAGAACTGGATGACGCCGCAAATCAGGTGCTCTGCTACTGTTATGAAGGTAACCTGCTGGCACTGGCCCAGGCACTGGAGCGTTTATCGCTGCTCTGGCCGGACGGCAAACTGACATTACCGCGCGTTGAACAGGCGGTGAATGATGCCGCGCATTTCACCCCTTTTCATTGGGTTGATGCTTTGTTGATGGGAAAAAGTAAGCGCGCATTGCATATTCTTCAGCAACTGCGTCTGGAAGGCAGCGAGCCGGTTATTTTGTTGCGCACATTACAACGAGAACTGTTGTTACTGGTTAACCTGAAACGCCAGTCTGCCCATACGCCACTGCGTGCGTTGTTTGATAAACATCGCGTTTGGCAGAACCGCCGGGGCATGATGGGCGAGGCGCTAAACCGCTTAAGCCAGTCGCAGTTACGTCAGGCCGTGCAACTCCTGACACGAACGGAACTCACCCTCAAACAAGATTACGGTCAGTCAGTATGGGCAGAGCTGGAAGGGTTATCTCTTCTGTTGTGCCATAAACCGCTGGCGGACGTATTTATCGACGGTTGATATGAAATCTTTACAGGCTCTGTTTGGTGGCACCTTTGATCCGGTGCACTATGGTCATCTTAAGCCCGTGGAAACGCTGGCGAACTTGATTGGTCTGACGCGAGTCACCATCATCCCTAATAATGTTCCTCCGCATCGTCCCCAGCCGGAAGCAACCAGTGTGCAGCGTAAACACATGCTTGAACTGGCGATTGCCGACAAGCCACTGTTTACCCTTGATGAACGCGAGCTAAAGCGCAATGCTCCCTCTTACACTGCACAAACACTGAAAGAATGGCGGCAGGAACAAGGGCCAGATGTGCCGCTGGCATTTATTATTGGCCAGGATTCACTGCTCACCTTTCCAACCTGGTACGAATACGAAACGATACTCGACAATGCACATTTGATCGTCTGTCGGCGTCCCGGTTACCCACTAGAAATGGCGCAACCGCAATACCAGCAATGGCTGGAAGATCATTTGACACATAACCCGGAAGATCTTCACCTTCAGCCTGCCGGTAAAATTTATCTGGCTGAAACGCCGTGGTTTAACATCTCGGCGACCATCATCCGTGAACGTTTGCAAAACGGTGAATCGTGTGAGGATTTATTGCCGGAACCGGTACTGACTTACATTAACCAACAAGGCTTGTATCGCTGATACCTGTCGTTACGGAGGGCATGATGCGACTGTGGTTAATTCGTCATGGCGAAACGCAAGCGAATATCGATGGTCTGTACAGCGGTCATGCTCCCACCCCCCTGACTGCGCGCGGAATTGAGCAAGCGCAAAATCTGCATACGCTGCTACATGGTGTTTCCTTTGACCTGGTTTTATGCAGTGAACTGGAACGGGCACAGCATACCGCGCGACGGGTTCTCAGTGATCGCCAGCTCCCCGTGCAAATCATCCCTGAACTCAACGAAATGTTTTTTGGCGACTGGGAGATGCGACATCATCGCGACCTCATGCAAGAAGATGCCGAAAACTATAGCGCGTGGTGCAATGACTGGCAGCATGCTGTCCCCACGAACGGTGAAGGATTTCAGGCATTTTCACAACGTGTGGAACGGTTTATCGCAAGGCTTAGTGAATATCAGCACTATCAGAATATTTTAGTCGTCAGCCATCAGGGTGTGCTGAGTCTGTTAATCGCCCGTTTAATGGGTATGCCTGCCGAGGCTATGTGGCATTTTCGCGTTGACCAGGGGTGTTGGAGCGCCATTGATATCAACCAAAAATTCGCGACGCTACGCGTCCTCAATAGCCGTGCCATCGGGGTCGAGAATACATGACTTTTCTGTTTTTTTACGGGTAAGCCGCAACGACCATTGACAGCCCCGGGCAGGCTGATATTCTCCGCAGCCAGACTTTTTTCGCCAGACACGACTTTGTAGAAATTGTTTTACAAAAATGGCGATGCAATCTGCGGCGCGGGGTGGGATGATAGCCCACTTTCGAAAGCCGATTCGGCGACAATTGTCCCGAAATCGCCTCTGGTTCAGGTATACTGACAGACCATTTTTATCTATTTGATTCACCCAGGGGGAAAACTTGCAGGGTAAAGCACTCCAGGATTTTGTTATCGACAAAATTGATGACCTCAAAGGTCAGGACATCATCGCCTTAGACGTTCAGGGCAAATCCAGCATCACCGACTGCATGATCATCTGTACGGGTACGTCCAGCCGTCATGTTATGTCCATTGCTGACCACGTTGTGCAGGAGTCTCGCGCAGCGGGCCTGTTACCGCTCGGCGTAGAAGGTGAAAACAGTGCCGACTGGATTGTCGTGGATTTGGGCGATGTGATTGTCCATGTCATGCAGGAAGAGAGCCGTCGCCTGTATGAACTGGAAAAACTCTGGAGTTAATGCGTGAAGCTGCAACTTGTCGCCGTGGGAACGAAAATGCCGGACTGGGTACAAACCGGTTTTACCGAGTACCTGCGTCGTTTTCCGAAAGATATGCCCTTCGAGCTGATTGAAATTCCGGCCGGAAAACGCGGCAAGAATGCGGACATCAAGCGCATACTCGACAAAGAGGGTGAGCAGATGCTGGCAGCCGCAGGCAAAAACCGCATTGTCACCCTCGATATTCCAGGCAAGCCCTGGGATACGCCGCAGTTAGCCGCTGAACTGGAACGCTGGAAGCTGGATGGTCGCGACGTCAGTCTGCTGATTGGCGGGCCTGAAGGGTTGTCGCCTGCCTGCAAAGCGGCGGCGGAACAAAGCTGGTCGCTGTCGGCGCTTACCCTTCCCCATCCGCTGGTTCGCGTGCTGGTCGCAGAGAGTCTGTACCGGGCGTGGAGCATCACCACCAACCATCCTTATCACCGTGAGTGATAAGGGAGCTTTGAGTAGAAAACGCAGCGGATGAAACTACAGAACTCTTTTCGCGACTATACGGCAGAGTCCGCGCTGTTTGTGCGCCGGGCGCTGGTCGCCTTTTTGGGGATTTTGCTGCTGACCGGCGTGCTTATCGCCAACCTGTATAATCTGCAAATTGTTCGCTTTACCGATTACCAGACCCGATCTAATGAAAACCGCATTAAGCTGGTGCCTATCGCGCCCAGCCGCGGCATTATCTACGACCGTAACGGTATCCCTCTGGCACTTAACCGCACTATCTACCAGATAGAGATGATGCCGGAGAAAGTCGATAACGTGCAGCAAACGCTGGACGCTTTGCGCAGTGTGGTTGATCTGACCGATGACGATATTGCTGCATTCCGAAAAGAGCGCGCACGTTCACACCGTTTCACCTCCATTCCGGTGAAAACTAACCTGACTGAAGTACAAGTGGCACGCTTTGCCGTCAATCAGTACCGTTTTCCGGGTGTCGAAGTTAAAGGCTATAAGCGTCGTTACTATCCTTACGGTTCGGCGTTGACCCACGTCATCGGCTATGTGTCGAAAATCAACGATAAAGACGTCGAACGCCTGAATAATGACGGCAAACTGGCCAACTATGCGGCAACGCATGATATCGGTAAGCTGGGCATTGAGCGTTACTATGAAGACGTGCTGCACGGTCAGACCGGTTATGAAGAGGTTGAAGTTAACAACCGTGGGCGTGTTATCCGCCAGTTAAAAGAAGTGCCACCGCAAGCCGGACACGATATTTACCTGACGCTGGATCTCAAACTCCAGCAATATATTGAAACGCTGCTGGCGGGTAGCCGCGCAGCGGTGGTAGTCACCGATCCGCGTACAGGTGGGGTGCTGGCGCTGGTTTCCACGCCTAGTTATGACCCAAACCTGTTTGTTGACGGTATCTCCAGCAAAGATTATTCCGCCTTGCTGAACGACCCAAATACACCGCTGGTGAACCGCGCCACACAGGGGGTTTATCCTCCCGCGTCTACAGTTAAACCCTATGTGGCGGTTTCGGCATTGAGCGCCGGAGTGATCACGCGCAATACGACGCTGTTTGACCCAGGCTGGTGGCAACTGCCAGGTTCAGAAAAACGTTATCGTGACTGGAAAAAATGGGGCCACGGGCGTCTGAATGTCACAAGATCGCTGGAAGAATCTGCGGATACCTTCTTCTATCAGGTGGCCTACGATATGGGAATCGATCGCCTCTCCGAATGGATGGGTAAATTCGGTTATGGTCATTACACCGGTATCGACCTGGCGGAAGAACGTTCCGGCAACATGCCTACCCGCGAATGGAAACAGAAACGCTTTAAAAAACCGTGGTATCAGGGTGACACCATTCCGGTTGGTATCGGTCAGGGTTACTGGACAGCGACCCCAATCCAGATGAGTAAGGCACTGATGATCCTGATTAATGACGGTATCGTGAAAGTTCCACATTTGCTGATGAGCACCGCTGAAGACGGCAAACAGGTGCCATGGGTACAACCGCATGAACCGCCCGTCGGCGATATTCATTCCGGTTACTGGGAGCTGGCAAAAGACGGTATGTACGGTGTTGCTAACCGCCCTAACGGTACGGCGCATAAATACTTTGCCAGCGCACCGTACAAAATTGCAGCAAAATCCGGTACGGCTCAGGTCTTCGGCCTGAAAGCGAACGAAACCTATAATGCGCACAAAATTGCCGAGCGTTTACGTGACCACAAACTGATGACCGCCTTTGCGCCATACAACAATCCGCAAGTCGCTGTCGCCATGATTCTGGAGAACGGCGGTGCGGGTCCGGCGGTTGGTACGCTGATGCGCCAGATCCTCGACCACATTATGCTGGGTGATAACAACACCGATCTGCCTGCGGAAAATCCAGCGGTTGCCGCAGCGGAGGACCATTAATCATGACGGATAATCCGAATAAAAAAACATTCTGGGATAAAGTCCATCTCGATCCCACAATGCTGCTGATCTTACTGGCATTGCTGGTTTACAGCGCCCTGGTTATCTGGAGCGCCAGCGGTCAGGATATTGGCATGATGGAGCGTAAAATCGGCCAAATCGCGATGGGTCTGGTCATCATGGTGGTGATGGCGCAAATTCCTCCACGCGTTTATGAAGGCTGGGCCCCCTATCTCTATATCATCTGTATTATTTTGCTGGTAGCAGTAGATGCTTTTGGTGCCATCTCTAAAGGCGCTCAACGCTGGCTGGACCTCGGTATCGTTCGTTTTCAGCCGTCGGAAATTGCCAAAATAGCCGTACCACTGATGGTAGCACGCTTTATCAACCGCGACGTTTGCCCGCCATCGTTGAAGAACACCGGCATCGCGCTGGTGCTGATATTTATGCCCACGCTGCTGGTGGCTGCACAGCCTGACCTGGGAACATCAATCCTCGTTGCGCTTTCTGGTCTGTTTGTACTGTTCCTCTCTGGCCTTAGCTGGCGTCTGATTGGCGTCGCAGTAGTGCTGGTAGCGGCGTTCATTCCGATTCTGTGGTTCTTCCTGATGCATGATTACCAGCGCCAGCGCGTAATGATGCTCCTGGACCCGGAATCAGACCCACTCGGCGCGGGCTATCACATTATTCAGTCTAAAATTGCTATTGGCTCCGGCGGATTACGCGGCAAAGGCTGGCTGCATGGCACTCAGTCACAGCTTGAATTTCTCCCCGAACGCCATACCGACTTTATCTTCGCGGTACTGGCGGAAGAGCTGGGATTAGTGGGCATTTTGATTCTGCTCGCTCTCTACATTCTGCTGATCATGCGCGGGCTGTGGATAGCCGCCAGAGCGCAAACCACCTTTGGTCGCGTCATGGCTGGCGGCTTAATGCTGATATTATTCGTTTATGTCTTCGTAAATATTGGTATGGTAAGCGGTATTCTGCCGGTTGTAGGGGTTCCGCTCCCACTGGTCAGTTATGGAGGATCGGCGCTAATTGTGCTGATGGCTGGGTTCGGGATTGTAATGTCAATCCACACCCACAGGAAAATGTTGTCGAAAAGCGTGTAAGAGGTGCGCAATGCGTAAGCAGTGGCTCGGGATCTGCATCGCGGCAGGAATGCTCGCGGCATGTACAAGCGATGATGGTCAGCAACAGACGGTAAGTGTACCGCAGCCTGCGGTATGTAACGGCCCCATAGTTGAAATTAGCGGGGCGGACCCGCGTTTCGAACCACTGAACGCGACGGCAAATCAGGATTACCAGCGCGACGGTAAAAGCTACAAAATCGTGCAGGATCCGTCTCGATTTAGCCAGGCGGGACTGGCGGCAATCTATGATGCCGAACCCGGCAGTAACCTGACGGCCTCTGGCGAAGCATTCGATCCGACACAGCTGACAGCGGCCCATCCAACGCTTCCGATCCCCAGCTACGCCAGAATCACTAACCTGGCTAACGGGCGAATGATCGTGGTGCGCATTAATGATCGCGGTCCTTACGGCAACGACCGCGTTATTTCGCTTTCTCGCGCGGCAGCTGACCGTCTTAACACGTCAAACAACACCAAAGTTCGTATCGATCCGATTATTGTCGCCCAGGATGGTTCGCTTTCTGGTCCTGGTATGGCCTGTACCACAGTTGCCAAACAGACTTACGCCCTGCCTGCACCTCCCGATTTAAGCGGTGGCGCGGGAACAAGTTCAGTGTCTGGCCCGCAGGGTGACATTCTTCCGGTCAGTAATTCGACGCTAAAAAGCGAAGATCCGACCGGCGCGCCGGTAACCAGCAGCGGTTTCCTCGGTGCACCAACGACGTTAGCGCCTGGTGTGCTGGAAGGCAGCGAACCAACACCTGCGCCACAGCCCGTTGTTACAGCTCCCTCGACAACGCCTGCAACCTCGCCTGCAATGGTGACACCGCAAGCCGCCTCGCAAAGCACTAGCGGCAACTTTATGGTGCAAGTTGGGGCCGTAAGCGATCAGGCGCGTGCGCAACAGTACCAACAGCAACTGGGACAGAAGTTCGGCGTCCCCGGTCGCGTAACTCAAAATGGCGCGGTCTGGCGGATCCAGCTTGGCCCATTCGCCAGCAAAGCCGAAGCCAGTACCTTGCAGCAACGTTTGCAAACCGAAGCCCAATTACAGTCATTTATTACCACCGCGCAGTAGCGTAAAGCAGGCATCTGATGTGTCAATTTCTGTAAATGACGTTAACAAAGTCACGCGGAAAGTCAGATGCCTGCCGGTAGTGCATTTGCTATAGTAGGGCACTTTTTTTAATTCCATCACGGATGTCGTAGTTCAGACCATGAATACCATTTTTTCCGCTCGTATCATGAAGCGCCTGGCGCTCACCACGGCTCTTTGCACAGCCTTTATCTCTGCTGCACATGCTGATGACCTGAATATCAAAACTATGATCCCGGGTGTACCGCAGATCGATGCGGAGTCCTACATCCTGATTGACTATAACTCGGGCAAAGTGCTCGCCGAACAGAACGCAGATGTCCGCCGCGATCCTGCCAGCCTGACCAAAATGATGACCAGTTACGTTATCGGCCAGGCAATGAAAGCCGGTAAATTTAAAGAAACTGATTTAGTCACCATCGGCAACGACGCATGGGCCACCGGTAACCCGGTATTTAAAGGTTCTTCGCTGATGTTCCTCAAACCGGGCATGCAGGTTCCGGTTTCTCAGCTGATCCGCGGTATTAACCTGCAATCGGGTAACGATGCTTGCGTCGCCATGGCCGATTTTGCCGCTGGTAGCCAGGACGCTTTTGTTGGCTTGATGAACAGCTACGTTAACGCACTGGGCCTGAAAAACACTCACTTCCAGACCGTGCACGGTCTCGACGCTGACGGTCAGTACAGCTCCGCGCGAGATATGGCGCTGATCGGCCAGGCGTTGATCCGTGACGTACCGAATGAATACTCGATCTATAAAGAAAAAGAATTTACGTTTAACGGTATTCGCCAGCTGAACCGTAACGGCCTGTTATGGGATAACAGCCTGAATGTCGACGGCATCAAAACCGGACACACTGACAAAGCAGGTTACAACCTTGTTGCTTCTGCGACTGAAGGCCAGATGCGCTTGATCTCTGCGGTGATGGGCGGACGTACTTTTAAAGGCCGTGAAGCCGAAAGTAAAAAACTGCTAACCTGGGGCTTCCGTTTCTTCGAAACCGTTAACCCACTGAAAGTAGGTAAAGAGTTCGCCTCTGAACCGGTTTGGTTTGGTGATTCTGATCGCGCTTCGTTAGGTGTTGATAAAGACGTGTACCTGACCATTCCGCGTGGCCGCATGAAAGATCTGAAAGCCAGCTATGTGCTGAACAGCAGTGAATTGCATGCGCCGCTGCAAAAGAATCAGGTCGTCGGTACTATCAACTTCCAGCTTGATGGCAAAACGATTGAACAACGCCCGCTGGTTGTGCTGCAAGAAATCCCGGAAGGCAACTTCTTCGGCAAAATCATTGATTACATTAAGTTAATGTTCCATCACTGGTTTGGTTAAAAATCGAACACTTGAAAGTGTGATTTCCGCCCCCATATACTAAGCATCAGTAAAAAACTCCCGCCTTCTGGCGGGAGTTGCTATTTAATTACGTTACGCCGGAGCTGACATGAAAACCAAACTTAACGAACTGCTTGAATTCCCTACTCCTTTTACTTACAAAGTTATGGGGCAGGCGTTACCTGAGCTGGTTGATCAGGTGGTTGAAGTGGTACAGCGCCATGCGCCAGGTGACTACACCCCAATGGTAAAACCAAGCAGCAAAGGCAACTACCACTCGGTATCTATCACTATCAACGCCACTCATATTGAGCAGGTTGAAACACTGTATGAAGAACTGGGCAAAATCGATATTGTCCGCATGGTTCTGTAACTCGCGTATTCTTTACCCGGCCCCTGGTCGGGTAACTCCCCTCTCCTCGCTGTGATATACTTTTCCCCCACTTTTACTCATTCTCCACGGAGATGCCGTTTTGTATCAGGATAAAATTCTTGTCCGCCAGCTCGGTCTTCAGCCTTACGAGCCAATCTCCCAGGCTATGCATGAATTCACCGATACCCGCGATGAAAGTACTCTTGATGAAATCTGGCTGGTCGAGCACTATCCGGTATTCACCCAAGGGCAGGCAGGAAAAGCGGAGCACATTTTAATGCCGGGCGATATTCCGGTGATCCAAAGCGATCGCGGTGGGCAGGTGACTTATCACGGGCCGGGGCAACAGGTGATGTATGTGTTGCTTAACCTGAAACGCCGTAAACTCGGTGTGCGTGAACTGGTGACCTTGCTCGAGCAAACAGTGGTGAATACCCTGGCTGAACTGGGTATAGAAGCACATCCTCGGGCTGACGCGCCTGGTGTCTATGTCGGGGAAAAGAAAATTTGCTCACTTGGCTTACGTATTCGGCGCGGTTGTTCATTCCACGGTCTGGCATTAAACGTCAATATGGATCTTTCGCCATTTTTACGTATTAATCCTTGTGGGTATGCCGGAATGGAAATGGCTAAAATATCACAATGGAAACCCGAAGCGACAACTAATAATATTGCACCGCGTTTGCTAGAAAATATTTTAGTGCTACTAAACAATCCCGACTTCGAATATATTACCGCTTAATTACATACATCAATGGCCCAATTTACACTGGGTCATTACTCATAATACCTGCTAATGCTTTACTTCTCCTTCGCGTTTGTATATTTTCTTTATCACTTGCAGAAATGCGATGCAATGCTTCGCTCCGTAACTCACCCCATTGATTAACTTATTGAAATAGTTGACTATGGTGAGCAAAAGCGTTCCATTCAAATTAGATATAAGATTATTGTAATTTTTTTAAATATTATTTTTCCATGAATAAAATTGGAGTAAGTGCGTGGATAGTAATAATCAAATTGAACCCTGTTTAAGCAGAAAGTCGTCAGAAGGTAAACCACAAATATTTACAACCTTACGAAATATTGATCTTAACCTTCTGACTATTTTTGAAGCTGTGTATGTGCATAAAGGGATCGTTAATGCAGCGAAAGTGCTTAATCTGACACCCTCGGCAATCAGTCAGTCTATTCAGAAACTGCGCGTTATATTCCCTGACCCATTGTTTATTCGCAAAGGCCAGGGCGTCACTCCTACTGCATTTGCAATGCATTTGCATGAGTATATCAGTCAGGGCCTTGAATCCATTCTCGGCGCGCTGGATATCGAAGGAACCTATGATAAGCAACGAACGATAACTATCGCGACCACCCCCTCGGTCGGAGCCCTGGTCCTTCCTGTCATCTATCGGGCGATTAAATCTCACTATCCGCAGCTTTTACTGCGCAACCCCCCCATCAGCGACGCGGAAAACCAACTCAGTCAGTTTCAAACCGATCTCATCATCGATAACATGTTTTGCACCAATCGTACGGTGCAACATCATGTTCTGTTCACCGACAATATGGTGTTAATTTGCCGCGAGGGAAATCCGCTACTCTCTTTAGAAGATGACAGAGAGACTATTGACAACGCTGCGCATATACTCCTGTTACCGGAAGGGCAAAATTTCAGCGGTCTGCGGCAGAGAGTTCAAGAGATGTTTCCGGACCGGCAAATCAGTTTCACCAGCTACAACATTTTGACAATCGCTGCACTGGTTGCCAACAGTGACATGTTAGCGATTATTCCCAGCCGTTTTTATAACCTGTTTAGCCGTTGCTGGCCGCTGGAAAAACTGCCTTTTCCGTCCTTAAATGAGGAGCAAGTAGATTTCTCTATCCACTACAACAAATTCAGCCTGCGTGATCCCATCCTGCACGGGGTAATAGATGTTATCCGTAATGCATTTTGAAAAAGTATTGTTACAGCCAGATCACAGCGAAGAACGAAAAAATGGCACAATCCAACAACAATTTTACATTTTCGCGACCGCTTTGGCTGCTTTCAGGTCCGTTTCAATGATATACTGCCAGTCGTTAATTCAAAAATAGTTGATAATTACAACAATCTATTGAATTGAAACGCTTTCCTTCGTAATTCGCAACTGGAACACGCACGCTATGAGTAAACCCATTGTGATGGAACGCGGTGTTAAATACCGCGATGCCGATAAGATGGCCCTTATCCCGGTTAAAAACGTGGCAACAGAGCGCGAAGCCCTGCTGCGCAAGCCGGAATGGATGAAAATCAAGCTTCCAGCGGACTCTACACGTATCCAGGGCATCAAAGCCGCAATGCGCAAAAATGGCCTGCATTCTGTCTGCGAGGAAGCCTCCTGCCCTAACCTGGCGGAATGCTTCAACCACGGCACAGCAACGTTTATGATCCTCGGCGCTATTTGTACCCGCCGTTGTCCGTTCTGTGACGTTGCCCACGGTCGCCCGGTAGCTCCGGATGCCAATGAACCAGTGAAACTGGCGCAGACCATTGCCGATATGGCGCTGCGTTATGTGGTTATCACCTCCGTTGACCGTGATGACCTGCGCGATGGCGGTGCCCAGCACTTTGCGGATTGCATTACTGCCATTCGGGAAAAAAGCCCGCAAATCAAAATTGAAACTCTGGTGCCGGATTTCCGCGGTCGTATGGATCGTGCTCTGGATATTCTGACCGCCACACCACCAGATGTGTTCAACCATAACCTGGAAAACGTACCGCGTATTTACCGTCAGGTACGGCCTGGTGCAGATTACAACTGGTCGCTGAAGCTGCTGGAACGCTTTAAAGAAGCGCATCCGGAAATCCCGACCAAGTCTGGGCTGATGGTGGGTCTGGGTGAAACCAATGAAGAAATTATTGAGGTAATGCGCGACCTGCGCCGTCATGGTGTGACGATGCTAACGCTGGGGCAATATTTGCAGCCAAGCCGCCATCACCTGCCGGTTCAACGTTACGTTAGCCCGGATGAGTTCGACGAAATGAAAGCCGAAGCGCTGGCGATGGGCTTTACCCATGCTGCATGCGGTCCGTTTGTCCGCTCGTCTTACCACGCCGATTTGCAGGCGAAAGGGATGGAAGTTAAGTAATCCTGTAATAATTACTTACATCTGTCTGATAAAAAACCCGCTTTTTGAAGCGGGTTTTTTGTATCGAACAAGATATTGAGGGAGCGTCCTGCTCGCCACGTCACTCTTTATGAGAGAGCTTTTCAGCCTGAAGATCAACGTCTGCGCCTTTTTTCGCCGCAGCATCGTCATCATTCATCGCCTTCTTGAACCCTTTAATGGCCGCTCCAAGGTCTCCGCCCAGCGTACGTAACTTCTTAGTCCCAAACAGCAGAACGACCAGCGCCGCAACCACCAGCAGTTTGGTAATACTAATCTCACCCATAGATACCTTCTTGACATATAACCGGCAACAGAACGCGCCTTAAAAACCAGAGAATATTAACGGTCATTCGACGCGCGCACACAATAGCAATCTGTAACAAGGTGAATCAAGCGCCGAGTAAAAAAACATCATAATAATTGCGGCGGCGCAAAGCGACGGTTGTTTAAGACGGGCAGTTGCGCGCGCACCTGACGCACACGTTCGGGCGTCACTTCCGCCATAATGAGTGCAGGCATTTCTGACGCTGCCGCAATGGTGACGCCAAAGGGATCTATAATCCGGCTTTGCCCGATATTTTTGTTCCCGCACTCCCCCGCCGCCACCATATAACAGGTGGTATCCAGCGCACGAGCGGCAAGCAACGTTGACCAGTGATGCTCTTTGAGCGGCCCGCGAACCCAGGCGGCAGGAAGTACCAGAATTTCAGCTCCCTGTAATGCCTGTGCCAGCGCCAGCTCTGGAAAGCGTAAGTCATAACAGGTCATCAGACCGACCTTCATCCCTTCCACCTCCAGTAACGGAGCTATTTCATTACCAGCATCAACATGGCGTGATTCCTGAATGGCAAATGCATCATAGAGATGCAGTTTGGCATAACGGGCGACGATGTTTCCTGCCTGTAGCGCCACCAGCATATTCCATGCGCGCCCCGGCGTTGAAGGAACATGAATCGTCAGAATTGTCGTCATCATGTTACGTTTACTTTCTCGCCGTAAACGTCCGAGAAATTCGCCTTCCAGCAGCTGTGCTGATTTAACCGATAGATCTGCATCATGATCATCACGCGCCAACAATGCTTCCGGCAGGACAAACAGCGAAACGTCGTTTTCCGCCGCCTGCGCCATCAACGAGGCACAAATCTCAGCGTTCTTTTCCCACACAGATGTAACAGCAAACTGTCCTGCGGCAACCAGCATTGCCACCTCCTCCTGTCAGAGTCGTAAAATTCGCCAACGGCGATTATTCGGCGTTACACTTATCACTCATACAAATCAAATAGCAGGATTTTGCAGTGTTACAACTTCTTTTAGCAGTTTTTATTGGCGGTGGTACGGGAAGCGTGGCGAGATGGCTGTTAAGTATGCGATTTAACCCGCTGCATCAGGCGATTCCGTTGGGGACGCTGGCTGCAAACCTGATTGGGGCATTCATCATAGGAATGGGATTCGCCTGGTTTAGCAGGATGACGAACATTGATCCAGTGTGGAAAGTATTAATCACCACCGGATTTTGTGGCGGTCTAACAACCTTCTCAACATTTTCGGCAGAAGTGGTGTTTTTGTTACAAGAGGGCCGCTTTGGCTGGGCATTACTGAACGTTTTCGTCAACCTTCTGGGGTCTTTTGCCATGACCGCACTGGCTTTCTGGCTGTTTTCGGCCTCAACCGCACACTAAAGACCAAAAAAAACCCGCTGATTAAGCGGGTTTTGAATTCTTGCTGACGTATCTTACAGAGCGATTACGTTTGCAGCAGAAGGGCCTTTGGCACCGTTAGTGATTTCGAACTCTACGCGCTGACCTTCAGCAAGAGTTTTAAAACCATTAGTCTGGATTGCAGAGAAGTGTACGAACACGTCTTTGCTGCCGTCTTCCGGAGTAATGAAACCGAATCCTTTGGACTCATTAAACCACTTAACGTTACCTTTAATCTTAGACATCAAAATTACCTTTACATGAAAAATAGACACAAATGCTGTGTCGGTTACCAGTACACCAATTGTGGTACGCTTTGTCCAGTGCAACTTTACTAAAAAGTGATAAAAGTCGCGTTATTTTTGATGTTAATTATTTTAGTCATTGATTTTAAAGAAGTTACTAAAATTTCATTTGTCTCAAAACTGAAAGCGCATCCAGGCAAAGTACACATTGCCATTGTTATAGGTACCCGGAATGTAGGTCATCTGAAAAGTCACTGGACCATAACCCACAGAGGCCAATGGCAGTAGAACCGGGAGAGGGATGTAATTCCAGTTATCGCGTGCCGCTACGCCAGCGGTGAATCCCAGTCCTAAATGAAAATTTTCATCCGCCAGCGGTCGCCAGGTACTTTCCCATCCGTATCCGGCAATCGGTTCCCATTTGTTCCACGAGTCCTTAAATGCCATGGCATACAGGCCATGCCAGTTTCCTTTTTCATCCCAACGCGACTGACCAAAACCGCCCCCCCACGGTCGCTCGTTATAGCGATCGGTTTTTTCTTTGTCGTAAGCGAAACGAGCATGCCAGGTGATGGCAGGAATATATAAATCATAATGTTCAGGCTGTTGCCAGGTTTGTGTAATATTTTCTCCAAACGTTGTCATCCACTCATCTGCGTTAGCTAAAACTTTACCAACGCTGATTAACTGAATAAAAACAAAGGAAAATATAGCGACATATTTACTCACGTTCATTTGTGACCATAAAACATTTATCAAAAATCTACTACTAGCATAGCAAAACTACAATTAACATAACCTTAATAGACCCAACATGAAGAATAATCTGAATAGCTGCTCTATTTATTTCCGCTTGTTCAAGTTAAATATTTCCGCGCATCGATTAAAGATGATGCGTCGTTTTCTGCGATGGGAATAGTCAAAAAAGAAAAACCAAGTCTTTTTTGATGACAAAATGCAATCAAAGAAAAATTATTTTATTTTTTAACTAGATACAACAATCATCTTAACGAAGTATATAATATATATCGTCAACCCATGCTCATGGTAGATTATTTTATGAGCACACAACCGCAGCTAACACCATTGCAATTAACAAATTTGCATCAATCCACCATCAATTTACACACATTATTATGTGATAATTGCCAACCGCTAAATATGCGTTT
The DNA here is from genome assembly GCF_030295215.1 of Escherichia sp. KS167_9B. NCBI lineage: Bacteria > Pseudomonadati > Pseudomonadota > Gammaproteobacteria > Enterobacterales > Enterobacteriaceae > Escherichia > Escherichia sp. KS167_9B. The sequence goes on along the minus strand of NZ_AP025754.1, from coordinate 741,447 downwards.
TGTTATCTATGTATAAAAACAGCAACTTCAATGTCTTAATGGCAGTTTTTCTTGATTTTAATCAGCATTCACCGCCAATTTATTGGGCATATTTTTTCCTTAAGCTTTAGGAATTTTTTATTATTTACCTTGGGGCCTGGAGACAGGAAAAATTATGCTGACATTCATTGAACTCCTTATTGGGGTTGTGGTTATTGTGGGTGTAGCTCGCTACATCATTAAAGGGTATTCCGCCACCGGCGTGTTATTTGTCGGTGGCCTGTTATTGCTGATTATCAGTGCCATTATGGGGCACAAAGTGTTACCGTCCAGCCAGGCTTCAACAGGCTACAGCGCCACGGATATCGTTGAATACGTTAAAATATTGCTAATGAGCCGCGGCGGCGACCTCGGCATGATGATTATGATGCTGTGTGGCTTTGCCGCTTACATGACCCATATCGGCGCGAATGATATGGTGGTCAAGCTGGCGTCAAAACCATTGCAGTATATTAACTCCCCTTACCTGCTGATGATTGCCGCCTATTTTGTCGCCTGTCTGATGTCTCTGGCCGTCTCTTCCGCAACCGGTCTGGGTGTTTTGCTGATGGCAACCCTGTTTCCGGTGATGGTAAACGTTGGTATCAGCCGTGGTGCAGCTGCTGCTATTTGTGCCTCCCCGGCGGCGATTATTCTCGCACCGACTTCAGGGGATGTGGTGCTGGCGGCGCAGGCTTCCGAAATGTCGCTGATTGATTTCGCCTTCAAAACGACGCTGCCTATCTCAATTGCTGCAATTATCGGCATGGCGATCGCCCACTTCTTCTGGCAACGTTATCTGGATAAAAAAGAGCACATCTCTCATGAAATGTTAGATGTCAGTGAAATCACCACCACTGCTCCTGCGTTTTATGCCATTTTGCCGTTCACGCCGATCATCGGAGTGCTGATTTTTGACGGCAAATGGGGGCCGCAATTACACATCATCACTATTCTGGTGATTTGTATGCTGATTGCCTCCATTCTGGAGTTCATCCGCAGCTTTAATACCCAGAAAGTTTTCTCGGGCCTGGAAGTGGCTTATCGCGGGATGGCAGATGCGTTTGCTAACGTGGTGATGCTGCTGGTTGCCGCTGGGGTATTCGCTCAGGGGCTTAGCACCATCGGCTTTATTCAAAGTCTGATTTCTATCGCCACTTCGTTTGGTTCGGCGAGCATCATCCTGATGCTGGTATTGGTGATCCTGACAATGCTGGCGGCAGTCACGACCGGTTCAGGCAATGCGCCGTTTTATGCCTTTGTTGAGATGATCCCGAAACTGGCGCACTCTTCCGGCATTAACCCGGCGTATTTGACTATCCCAATGCTGCAGGCGTCAAACCTCGGTCGTACCCTGTCACCCGTTTCTGGCGTAGTCGTTGCGGTTGCCGGGATGGCGAAAATCTCACCATTTGAAGTCGTAAAACGCACCTCGGTGCCGGTGCTTGTTGGGCTGGTGATTGTTATCGTTGCTACAGAGCTGATGGTGCCAGGAACGGCAGCCGCGGTCACAGGCAAGTAAATAGTCATGCCGGAGGCAAGCTTCCTCCGGCTTTATCATGTCACCCACTGTGGTATATGCGTTGCGGTCTGCCAACTTTGCCGTGAACAATTTCAGCAATAATCAGATGGCGGCTGGCGCAATATTCAAGATAACGTCTGGCAGTGGTGCGGCTGATAGTCAGTGCCTGCGCCACCGTTTCTGCCGTATGTTGCACACCAGGCTCTTTAAACAGTTTTCGCACCGCGTTTAGCGTCAAGGGGTCAATGCCGGTCGGCAGTTCGTCTTTGGGTTCACCGCGAGCATAGGCATTAAACATCTCATCGATTTGCTTCTGGCTGGCGCTATCAATACTTTCCAGCATATGTTTACGCTGGCGGAAACGGGTTAGCGTTTGCCCCAGCCGTTCATAGGCAATTGGCTTAATGAGATAATCAAATACACCACAACGTACGGCTTCAGACACCGTTTCCATATCACTGGCTGCAGTGGTAAACACCACGTCGCCGGGATAATGCGCCTGCACCAGTTCATGCAGTAAATTAATCCCTCTACCGTCAGGAAGATAGTTATCGAGCAAGATTAGCCCCGGCTTAAAACGCTCGATCATCATTCGGGCCTGCGCCAGGTTTCCCGCCAGTAATATCTGACTGAATCCGGGAATGTGACGAATATATTCCGCATGCATCTCTGCCAGCGGCGTTTCGTCCTCAACGATCAATAGGGTTAATGGAGCTGTCATTAGGTTTCACTTTCGGAATATAGATTGAAAATAAGGTACCGCAGGGATCATTATCTTCGAGAGTGATAACACCACCGCAGCGCGTTACGTAGCTGGCAATCAAGTACAACCCAATGCCATGTTCGCCGGGCTCGTCAGCACGCGTACTGACACCCTGCTCAAATATTTTGTCTCGTAGAGACTCTGGAACGCCGCAGCCCTGATCGGCGACTTCAATCACCACATCATCGCCTTCATCGCTGAGGAATAATTCAACGATCTTGTTTCCTTCATCGCTACGCAGGCTGGCTTCGAAGGCGTTATCAAGTAAATTGCCAACAATGGCTGCAAACTCGGTGCTGTCCAGTCCTGGCGGCAGTTGCGAAAGCTGACTTCCGGGGACGATGACCATTTTTAGCCCCAGTTCGCGGGCGCGCTGCACTTTACCAAAAAGCAGCCCCGCCACCTGGCGATCGGCAAACGCCTCGCGCAGGCTATCAATAAGCTGTTGCTGGGCCTGAGACTCCCCCTGCACCATCGCCAACACGCGATCATACTCTTTCATCTGCAACAGACCATTGAGCGTCGACATCCAATTGAGATGCTCGTGTCGCAATGTGCGCAGGCTCTCGACGTATTGTTTAATTTGCGTCAGTTGTGCATTGAGGGTGGATATTTCGTCTTTACTACGAAAGCTGATAATAGCCCCCAGCAAATCATCACCAGAACGAATAGCTTCCCGGTTGGCAATAACGCTCAGACCGTTAAAGTTCGCCACCACATCCTGACGTTTTTCATCAATCTGTTCGGTAAAGAAATCGGCGGGCCTGACCACTTCAGCAATGGGTTTACCCAACCATTGCCGTCCGGGGGAACTTAGCCCCAGCATCTTTCTTGCGTTACGATTGATGGCGGTAATGTAACCGTGCGGATCTACTGCAATCAGCCCTTCATAAACCGAACTAAACAGCGCCTCTTGCTGACGGACCACGCGTGCGATTTGCTTTGGCTCCATGCCCATCATTTGCCGACGGATATGCGCGGCCAGGAACCACGACAGCAACATCAGAATCCCTAACAGCACGACAAACACGCCAGCCATCGGTAATAAAAACTCAGCCCGCCAGCTATCGATTTTACTCACCAGGTAGCCAATCGACACCACGCCGATGACTTTTCCATCGTCATCAAAGATTGGCGTTTTGGCACGCATCGCCATGCCAATTGACCCTTTCCCGGTGATAAAGTAGCTCTCCCCTTTCTCCAGCGCGCCCGGTTTGGTGAACTGCATAGGATAACCAATTTTCTCCGGATTAGGATGGTAAAGACGAATCGAGTGCCGATCGCCAATCACCACATAATCGAAATCAGTATCTCTTTGTAATTTGTCAGCGATGGTCGCCAGCCTCTTGTAGTCACGCGTTTTCACTGCGCTGATGATACTGTCATTAGAAGCAATAATTTTTGCCTGATTCATTGCCATGTCGCGCACATGAAGCGTTAAATAGTCCTCAAAACTGGCCGTAAAATATTGCGCCAGGGCTGCAATGACAAATATTGAGAACACCAGAATCAGCAGAAAGATACGCAGCGGAAATGCCAGTCTTTGGAAAAATGCAAACTGTTTATTCTCGTTAAGCTGCAACATTGTTTTCCTTGCGGGTTGTCCCGAGCCTCTTTGACGGATGTAATTAAAATGTTGAATCAAAATACATAGATATTAAATATAATCGTGGCAAATTTTATTCATTAAATCAATTAAATCACTTAAACCTGCGGGTCATTTCGTAATTACATTAATTAAAAAACTTAAAACCATTAAATAAATAAAAAACCACTAACTCTATGTGAAATAAATCAAAATTTCACGCTGCAATACTCCTTAGGATGTATAGCGAAAGGAGAAAAAGATATACCTCGATCGCCCCCCTTTCTCCCAAGTGAAAATAAAAGGTTATCAGTTTGCAACATCGAACAACATTCGTTGCAAATCGATAACAACATGCACCTTCAGGATACTATTTATTATGTTCGGCAATGATATTTTCACCCGTGTAAAACGTTCAGAAAATAAAAAAATGGCGGAAATCGCCCAATTCCTGCATGAAAATGATTTGAGCGTTGACACCACAGTCGAAGTATTTATTACCGTAACCCGCGATGAAAAGCTTATCGCGTGCGGTGGAATTGCCGGAAATATTATTAAATGCGTTGCTATCAGTGAATCCGTTCGCGGTGAAGGACTGGCGCTGACATTAGCCACTGAATTGATAAACCTCGCCTATGAGCGGCACAGCACGCATCTGTTTATTTATACCAAAACCGAATACGAGGCGCTGTTCCGCCAGTGCGGTTTTTCCACGCTGACCAGTGTACCCGGCGTGATGGTGCTGATGGAAAACAGCGCCACGCGACTGAAACGCTATGCCGAATCGCTGAAAAAATTTCGTCATCCAGGGAACAAGATTGGCTGCATTGTGATGAACGCCAATCCCTTTACGAATGGTCACCGTTATCTGATTCAACAGGCTGCAGCACAGTGCGACTGGTTGCATCTGTTTTTAGTTAAAGAAGATTCTTCACGCTTTCCCTATGAAGACCGGCTGGATCTGGTGTTAAAAGGCACCGCCGATATTCCACGCCTGACTGTGCATCGCGGCTCCGAATACATCATCTCCCGCGCTACGTTCCCTTGCTACTTCATTAAAGAACAGAGCGTCATTAACCATTGTTACACCGAAATTGATCTGAAGATTTTCCGTCAGTACCTCGCTCCCGCGCTGGGTGTAACTCACCGCTTTGTCGGTACTGAACCCTTTTGTCGCGTTACCGCCCAGTACAACCAGGATATGCGCTACTGGCTGGAAACGCCGACTATCTCCGCACCGCCCATCGAACTGGTTGAAATTGAGCGGCTGCGTTACCAGGAGATGCCGATATCCGCTTCCCGGGTACGTCAACTGCTGGCGAAAAACGATCTCACGGCTATCGCGCCGCTGGTCCCTGCAGTCACGCTGCATTATTTGCAGAACCTGCTTGAGCACTCCCGCCAGGACGCGGCAGCTCGTCAAAAGACCCCCGCATGAGAAACAGGTGAAAAATGAAAATAAACCAGCCCGCCGTTGCAGGCACCCTTGAGTCTGGGGATGTGATGATACGCATCGCCCCACTCGATACGCAGGATATCGACCTGCAAATCAACAGCAGCGTTGAAAAACAGTTTGGTGATGCCATTCGCACCACCATTCTGGACGTTCTCGCCCGCTACAACGTGCGCGGCGTACAGCTGAATGTCGATGACAAAGGCGCACTGGACTGCATTTTACGTGCACGACTGGAAGCCCTGCTGGCACGCACCAGCGGTATCCCGGCTCTGCCATGGGAGGATTGCCAATGATTTCCGCTTCGCTGCAACAACGTAAAACTCGCACCCGCCGCAGCATGTTGTTTGTGCCTGGTGCCAATGCCGCGATGGTCAGCAACTCATTCATCTACCCGGCTGATGCCCTGATGTTTGACCTCGAAGACTCCGTAGCATTACGTGAAAAAGACACCGCCCGCCGCATGGTTTACCACGCGCTGCAACATCCGCTGTATCGCGATATTGAAACCATTGTGCGTGTAAACGCGCTGGATTCCGAATGGGGTGTCAACGACCTGGAAGCCGTCGTTCGCGGTGGTGCGGACGTTGTGCGTCTGCCGAAAACCGATACCGCTCAGGATGTTCTGGATATCGAAAAAGAGATCCTGCGTATCGAAAAAGCCTGTGGTCGTGAACCCGGCAGTACCGGCTTGCTGGCGGCGATTGAATCTCCACTGGGCATTACCCGCGCAGTGGAAATCGCTCACGCTTCCGAGCGTTTGATCGGTATCGCCCTCGGTGCAGAAGACTATGTGCGCAACCTGCGTACAGAACGCTCCCCGGAAGGAACTGAACTGCTGTTCGCTCGCTGCTCCATTTTGCAGGCCGCGCGATCTGCGGGTATTCAGGCGTTCGATACCGTCTATTCTGACGCAAACAACGAAGCCGGATTCCTGCAAGAAGCCGCCCATATCAAACAGCTGGGCTTTGACGGCAAATCGCTGATCAACCCGCGTCAGATTGATCTGCTGCACAACCTCTACGCACCGACCCAGAAAGAAGTGGATCACGCCCGCCGCGTCGTAGAAGCCGCTGAAGCCGCCGCTCGCGAAGGCCTCGGCGTGGTTTCCCTGAACGGCAAGATGGTGGACGGTCCGGTTATCGATCGCGCCCGTCTGGTGCTCTCCCGTGCAGAACTTTCCGGCATCCGCGAAGAATAAGGCAATCAAAATGACGCAGAAAATTGAACAATCTCAACGACAAGAACGGGTAGCGGCCTGGAATCGTCGCGCTGAATGCGATCTTGCCGCTTTCCAGAACTCGCCAAAGCAAACCTACCAGGCTGAAAAAGCGCGCGATCGCAAACTGTGCGCCAACCTGGAAGAAGCGATTCGTCGCTCGGGTTTACAGGACGGCATGACGGTTTCCTTCCATCACGCTTTCCGTGGCGGTGACCTGACCGTCAATATGGTGATGGACGTCATCGCGAAGATGGGCTTTAAAAACCTGACTCTGGCCTCCAGCTCCCTGAGTGATTGCCATGCGCCGCTGGTAGAACACATTCGCCAGGGCGTGGTTACCCGCATTTATACCTCTGGCCTGCGCGGTCCACTGGCGGAAGAAATCTCCCGTGGTCTGCTGGCGGAACCGGTGCAAATCCACTCTCACGGCGGACGTGTGCATCTGGTACAGAGCGGCGAACTGAATATTGATGTGGCTTTCCTCGGCGTCCCGTCCTGTGATGAATTCGGTAATGCCAACGGCTACACCGGTAAAGCCTGCTGCGGCTCCCTCGGCTATGCAATGGTTGATGCCGACAACGCAAAACAGGTCGTGATGCTTACCGAAGAACTGCTGCCTTATCCGCATAATCCGGCAAGCATTGAGCAAGATCAGGTTGATCTGATCGTCAAAGTTGATCGCGTTGGCGATGCTGCAAAAATCGGCGCTGGTGCTACCCGTATGACCACTAACCCGCGCGAACTGCTTATTGCCCGTAGCGCTGCGGATGTGATTGTTAACTCTGGCTACTTCAAAGAAGGTTTCTCCATGCAGACCGGCACCGGCGGCGCATCGCTGGCGGTAACCCGTTTCCTGGAAGACAAAATGCGTAGCCGCGATATTCGCGCTGACTTCGCCCTCGGTGGTATTACCGCAACGATGGTTGATCTGCACGAAAAAGGTCTGATCCGCAAACTGCTGGATGTGCAGAGCTTTGACAGCCACGCTGCACAATCGCTGGCCCGTAACCCCAATCACATCGAAATCAGCGCCAACCAGTACGCTAACTGGGGTTCAAAAGGTGCATCGGTTGATCGTCTCGACGTGGTGGTACTGAGCGCGCTGGAAATTGACACCCAGTTCAACGTTAACGTGCTGACCGGCTCTGACGGCGTACTGCGTGGCGCTTCCGGTGGTCACTGCGATACCGCGATTGCCTCTGCACTTTCCATCATCGTCGCACCGCTGGTACGCGGTCGTATTCCGACTCTGGTGGATAACGTGCTGACCTGCATCACCCCGGGCTCCAGTGTCGATATTCTGGTCACAGACCACGGTATCGCAGTTAACCCGGCACGTCCGGAACTGGCAGAACGTCTGCAGGAAGCGGGGATCAAAGTGGTTTCTATTGAGTGGCTGCGTGAACGTGCGCGTCTGCTGACCGGTGAACCACAGCCGATTGAATTCACCGACCGCGTCGTTGCCGTTGTGCGTTACCGCGATGGCTCGGTGATCGATGTTGTGCATCAGGTGAAGGAATAAGCCATGCACCTGCTTCCTGAACTCGCCAGCCACCATGCGGTGTCAATTCCCGAGCTGCTCGTCAGCCGGGATGAAAGGCAAGCACGGCAACACGTCTGGCTCAAGCGCCATCCTGTTCCACTGGTCTCCTTTACCGTGGTTGCGCCTGGGCCGATTAAAGACAGCGAGGTCACACGCCGAATTTTTAATCATGGCGTGACAGCCTTGCGTGCCTTAGCCGCAAAACAGGGCTGGCAAATTCAGGAGCAGGCTGCACTGGTTTCCGCCAGCGGGCCGGAGGGCATGTTGAGCATTGCCGCCCCGGCTCGCGACCTCAAGCTCGCCACCATTGAGCTTGAACATAGTCATCCTCTCGGGCGGTTATGGGATATCGATGTCCTGACACCCGAAGGCGAAATTCTCTCCCGCCGCGACTATTCACTGCCGCCTCGCCGCTGCCTGTTGTGCGAGCAAAGCGCAGCTGTTTGCGCGCGTGGAAAAACCCATCAACTGACCGATTTACTCAACCGCATGGAGGCGCTGCTGAACGATGTCGATGCCTGCAACGTCAACTAAAACCACAAAGCTTGCGACGTCATTAATCGATGAGTACGCCCTGCTGGGCTGGCGCGCCATGCTGACTGAAGTCAATCTGTCACCGAAACCAGGCCTCGTGGATCGGATTAACTGCGGTGCGCACAAAGATATGGCGCTGGAAGATTTTCTCCGCAGCGCGCTGGCGATTCAGGGCTGGTTACCCCGTTTCATTGAATTTGGTGCCTGTAGTGCTGAAATGGCACCAGAAGCGGTACTCCACGGATTACGCCCAATTGGTATGGCTTGCGAAGGTGATATGTTCCGCGCCACTGCGGGCGTAAACACGCATAAAGGCAGCATTTTTTCTTTAGGGCTACTGTGTGCGGCAATTGGCCGTTTGCTTCAACTCAACCAGTCGGTAACGCCAATAACCATTTGTGCGACGGCGGCAAGTTTCTGCCGTGGCCTGACCGATCGCGAACTGCGTACCAATAATCCACAACTGACGGCAGGTCAACGGTTGTACCAGCAGCTAGGCCTTACCGGCGCACGCGGTGAAGCCGAAGCGGGTTATCCACTGGTGATCAACCACGCCCTGCCGCATTACCTCACTCTGCTGGATCAGGGGTTAGATCCTGAACTGGCATTGCTCGATACCTTACTCCTACTGATGGCGATCAACGGCGATACCAACGTTGCATCGCGCGGTGGCGAGGGGGGCCTGCGCTGGCTACAGCGCAAGGCGCAAACATTATTGCAAAAAGGGGGCATCCGAACCCCCGCCGATCTCGATTATCTCCGGCAGTTCGACAGGGAGTGTATCGAACGAAATCTCAGTCCAGGCGGCAGTGCCGACCTGCTGATCCTTACCTGGTTTTTAGCACAGATTTAATTATTTAAGCACTTGATAAATTTGGAAATATTAATTTTCGGAGAACCCGTATGTCTTTAGCAAAAGATAATATATGGAAACTATTGGCCCCACTGGTGGTGATGGGCGTCATGTTTCTTATCCCTGTCCCCGACGGTATGCCACCGCAGGCATGGCATTACTTCGCTGTGTTTGTGGCAATGATTGTCGGCATGATCCTCGAGCCAATTCCGGCAACAGCGATCAGTTTTATTGCGGTTACTATTTGCGTTATTGGCAGTAATTACCTTCTCTTTGATGCCAAAGAATTAGCTGACCCAGCGTTTAATGCGCAAAAACAGGCGCTGAAATGGGGTCTGGCTGGTTTTTCCAGCACCACGGTATGGCTGGTATTTGGTGCATTTATTTTTGCATTAGGGTATGAAGTTTCCGGGTTAGGTCGTCGCATTGCCTTTTTCCTGGTGAAATTCATGGGCAAACGCACGCTGACGTTAGGTTATGCGATAGTCATTATCGACATTCTGCTGGCACCGTTTACACCTTCCAACACCGCGCGTACCGGGGGTACGGTTTTTCCGGTCATTAAAAACCTGCCGCCGCTGTTTAAATCATTCCCGAACGATCCGTCCGCGCGTCGTATTGGCGGCTATTTGATGTGGATGATGGTCATTAGTACCAGTCTGAGTTCGTCCATGTTTGTCACCGGTGCGGCACCAAACGTGCTGGGTCTGGAGTTCGTCAGCAAAATTGCCGGCATCCAGATTAGCTGGTTGCAGTGGTTCCTCTGCTTCCTGCCGGTTGGCGTTATCTTACTTATCATTGCGCCGTGGCTTTCCTACGTGCTTTACAAACCGGAAATCACACACAGTGAAGAAGTAGCAACCTGGGCGGGTGATGAACTAAAAACCATGGGTGCGCTGACACGCAGAGAGTGGACGCTGATTGGCCTTGTATTGCTCAGCTTAGGTTTGTGGGTATTTGGCAGTGAAGTCATTAATGCTACTGCGGTAGGTCTGCTGGCAGTTTCGCTAATGCTGGCCCTGCACGTTGTGCCGTGGAAAGACATTACCCGCTATAACAGCGCATGGAACACGCTGGTCAACCTGGCAACTTTGGTTGTGATGGCTAATGGCCTGACTCGTTCTGGCTTTATTGACTGGTTCGCCGGTACCATGAGTACGCACCTGGAAGGATTCTCACCAAACGCAACGGTGATTGTACTGGTTCTGGTGTTCTACTTTGCGCACTACCTGTTTGCCAGCCTGTCTGCGCACACCGCAACCATGCTGCCGGTTATTCTGGCCGTCGGTAAAGGTATTCCGGGCGTACCAATGGAACAACTGTGTATCCTGCTGGTGCTGTCTATCGGTATCATGGGCTGTCTGACGCCGTATGCAACCGGTCCTGGGGTGATTATTTATGGCTGCGGCTATGTGAAATCAAAAGATTACTGGCGACTTGGTGCAATCTTCGGGGTGATTTACATCTCTATGTTGCTGTTGGTTGGCTGGCCGATTCTCGCCATGTGGAACTAATACGTTCGCCAAACGCTGAATAAATCATCACGCCCGCCAGGTAAGCCCACCTGGCGGGCTTTTTTATGATTTAATAGATAGTATTCAGTGTATGTATGAGTTCCACACCCATTATGAAAGCATTCTGGCGTAACGCCGCGTTGCTCGCGGTTTCTCTGCTTCCCTTCTCTTTTGCCAACGCCGTGGCGTTGCAGGCAAAACAGTATGGCGATTTTGATCGCTATGTCCTGGCCCTCTCCTGGCAAACCGGATTTTGCCAGAGTCAACACGATCGAAATCGTAACGAACGAGATGAATGTCGCCTGCAAACCGAAACGACCAACAAAGCTGATTTTCTGACCGTACATGGTCTATGGCCAGGATTGCCTAAATCGGTTGCTGCCCGTGGTGTTGATGAACGCCGCTGGATGCGCTTCGGTTGCGCTACTCGCCCAATCCCGAATCTACCAGAGGCGCGCGCCAGCCGGATGTGTTCATCGCCGGAAACTGGGTTATCACTGGAAACGGCAGCTAAACTAAATGAAGTCATGCCGGGAGCTGGCGGTCGTTCCTGCCTGGAACGTTACGAATATGCCAAACACGGCGTCTGCTTTGGTTTTGATCCGGACGCTTACTTCAGCACGATGGTACGTCTGAATCAAGAAATTAAAGAGAGCGAAACCGGAAAATTTCTTGCGGATAACTACGGTAAAACAGTGAGCCGCCGTGATTTTGATGCCGCCTTTGCCAAAAGCTGGGGAAAAGAGAACGTGAAAGCCGTTAAGCTAACGTGCCAGGGTAACCCTGCGTATTTGACTGAAATTCAGATTTCAATCAAAGCTGACACCATCAACGCTCCGCTTTCTGCAAACTCATTCTTGCCACAACCACACCCAGGCAACTGTGGCAAAACCTTTGTGATTGATAAAGCAGGTTATTAATCCTCTGATTTACAAAAGACGCTAATTCGTCTTCCATAAACTATGACGATTAAGATTTATACATAATGCGCTGCATTGAGGAATTCCCTGAATGTGACGCAAATCACTTCAAAGAGTGAGCAACAGTCAGTATCATCATGTGAGTTAAACCCTCGCCGCCTGACGGTGAGGGTTTTCTTTTGGGTATGTTTATCTGCGACACTCGCAGTACCGACGACATGGAGTAAAAATGTCCAGACCAACTATCATCATTAACGACCTGGATGCCGAACGCATCGATATTCTGCTGGAGCAACCCGCCTATGCTGGTTTGCCAATCGCCGACGCGTTAAACGCAGAGTTGGATCGCGCCCAAATGTGTTCGCCAGAAGAGATGCCACACGACGTGGTGACAATGAACAGCCGGGTTAAATTCCGCAATCTTAGCGATGGCGAAGTGCGTGTGCGCACGCTGGTGTATCCGGCAAAAATGACCGATAGCAATACTCAGCTTTCCGTTATGGCTCCGGTAGGTGCCGCACTGCTGGGGCTGCGCGTTGGCGATTCCATTCACTGGGAACTTCCGGGCGGCGTTGCAACCCACCTTGAAGTGCTGGAACTCGAATACCAGCCAGAAGCTGCTGGCGACTACCTGCTTTAATCCCATCTGCACAAGCGACAACTCGCTTTGCCCAGAGGATGCACTCGCATCCTCTTTCCGCTCAAATATCAACCAGATTTATCATTTTGCTCTTAAGCACAGCATTCTAATCTGAACTGGTTATTCATCTGCGGAACCCCATATGAGCGAAGCTCTCAGTATCACTGCGTTTTATATATTCATAGCAGCTATTATTGTTGCTGCAGTGCTATACCTTGAACAACGCTGGTAGTACCTGGTTTTATTTATTTTCCAGATCAATCGCAAATTCAGATCGAATCAGCCTCGCAAATCATAGATTCATAATCAATAATGTGCTGTTATGTATACATGCAAAAACAAGGAGAGAATGCTTATGTACAAAACAATCATCATGCCAGTGGATGTTTTCGAAATGGAATTGAGCGACAAAGCTGTTCGCCACGCTGAATTCCTCGCCCAGGATGACGGAGTTATTCATCTACTTCACGTACTACCGGGGTCAGCCAGCCTGAGCCTGCACCGTTTTGCCGCTGATGTACGTCGTTTTGAAGAGCATCTGCAACATGAAGCAGAAGAACGTCTGCAAACGATGGTCAGCCACTTCACCATCGATCCTTCCCGCATTAAACAACATGTCCGTTTTGGTAGCGTGCGGGATGAAGTCAATGAGTTGGCAGAAGAACTGGGGGCTGATGTTGTCGTTATCGGTTCGCGCAACCCATCGATTTCGACCCATCTGTTAGGTTCTAACGCCTCAAGCGTTATCCGCCACGCCAATCTGCCGGTGCTGGTCGTTCGCTAATAGATAAAAGTATTTATGTCGCCCTGCCCGGAGCCATCCCGGCGGGGCTTTTTATTGCAATAAAAAAGCCGCCAGGTTTGACCCCGGCGGCTAAGCAATTGCAGGTGAATCTTACTTCTTCTTATGCTGTTTTGGTGCGAATCAGGTAGTCAAAAGCACTCAGAGAGGCTTTGGCACCTTCGCCAGTGGCGATGATGATCTGCTTGTACGGAACCGTTGTACAGTCACCCGCAGCGAACACGCCTTTGACGTTGGTTTCGCATTTCGCATCAATGATAATCTCGCCCATGCGGTTACGTTCGACTGCGCCTTCGAGCCAGTTGGTGTTCGGCAGCAGACCAATCTGGACGAAAATACCGGCCAGTTCGATGTTGTGAATATCGCCGCTGACACGATCGCGATATTCCAGACCAACAACTTTGCTGCCGTCGCCTTTCACTTCCGTGGTTTGCGCATTCAGAATAATGTCGACGTTTTTCAGGCTGCGCAGTTTGTCCTGCAGAACCTGGTCGGCTTTCATTTCTGGCGCAAATTCCAGCAGAGTTACGTGCTCAACGATACCCGCCAGGTCGATTGCCGCTTCCACGCCGGAGTTACCGCCGCCGATGACCGCTACGCGTTTGCCTTTAAACAGCGGGCCGTCGCAGTGCGGGCAGTAGGTCACGCCTTTGGTGCGATATTGATCTTCGCCCGGAACGTTCATGTTACGCCATTTTGCACCGGTCGCCACGATAATACTGCGTGCTTTCAGTACCGCGCCAGAAGCTGTTTCAATCTGATGCAGGCCGCCTTCAACCGCTGCCGGGATCAGTTTGCTGGCGCTCTGGCTGTCGATCACATCAACGTCGTATTCATCAACGTGAACTTTCAGCGCACCTGCCAGCTTCTGCCCTTCGGTCTTCGGTACAGAAATGTAGTTTTCGATATCAACGGTATCGAGGATCTGACCACCAAAACGTTCGCCCATCAGACCAGTACGAATACCTTTACGTGCGGAGTAAATTGCTGCCGCTGCACCCGCAGGGCCGGAACCAACGATTAATACGTCATAAGCATCACGCTTGTTCAGCTCTTCTGCCGCACGTTTTTCCGCGCCAGTATCGATTTTGGCGACGATTTCGGAAATAGTCATGCGGCCCTGACCAAACTCTTTCCCGTTTACGAACACTGCCGGAACGCCCATCACGTTGCGATCGGTGATTTCGTTCTGGAAGGTGCCGCCGTCAATTGCCGTATGCTTGATGCGCGGGTTCAGTACGCTCATCAGGTTCAGCGCCTGCACCACGTCCGGGCAGTTGTGGCAAGAGAGCGAGTAATAGGTTTCGAATTCAAAATCACCGTCAATATGGCGAATCTGCTCCAGCAGAGACTGCGCTTCTTTCGACGGATGACCACCGGTCCACAACAACGCCAGTACCAGCGAGGTGAACTCGTGGCCCAGCGGGGAACCTGCAAAACGTGGCCCCTGGTTGGAACCTGGGTTAGTGATCAGGAAAGACGGCTTACGCACCGGCAAGCTGTTATCTTCTTTAAAGGTGACTTTGTCTGACAGTTCTGCGATTTCAGCCAACAGTTCCTTGATTTCTGCCGATTTAGCGCTGTCATCCAGCGTGGCAATTAACTCAACAGGCTTGGTCAATTTCTCAAGGTAAGCCTTGAGTTGAGTTTTCATATTTGTGTCGAGCATGTTTATCTCCTGGGCTTTAAACATCATCATGCAAGCGGCCTCTGCGGCTACCTGGATGCAGCTTGCATCATGGTGCGGGGAAGAAAATCGGGTGCCGCAGCACCCGAAGAATTAGGTGAATTTCCGAAGTATTTCGCGCCGGAGTTGGTAGCGCGAAAGACGAAGGAAATTTAGATTTTACCAACCAGGTCCAGAGACGGAGCCAGAGTTGCTTCACCTTCTTTCCATTTAGCCGGGCAAACTTCACCTGGGTGAGAAGCTACGTACTGTGCTGCTTTGATTTTACGCAGCAGGTCAGACGCGTCACGGCCAATGCCTTCAGCGGTAACTTCGATTGCCTGGATGATACCCTGCGGGTCAACGACGAAGGTCGCACGGTCAGCCAGACCTTCATCTTCACGCATGTTGTCGAAGTTACGGGTCAGGGCGCCAGTCGGGTCGCCGATCATCGCATATTTGATTTTAGCGATAGTTTCAGAGCTGCTGTGCCATGCTTTGTGGGTGAAGTGAGTATCGGTAGATACTGCGTATACATCTACGCCCAGTTTCTGCAGTTCTTCGTAGTGGTCAGCAACGTCACCCAGTTCGGTCGGGCATACGAAAGTAAAGTCAGCCGGGTAGAAGAAGAAGACGCTCCAGCGGCCTTCGGTATCTTTTTCGGTGATTTCGATGAATTCGCCGTTTTTGAATGCCTGGTTTTTAAAAGGTTTAATTTTGGTGTTAATCAAGGACATCTATACTTCCTCCGTGTTTTCGATGAGATGTAAGGTAACCAATTTTTGCCGATTCGGCTAATGCGTTTCCATTATCAAATCGATAAGTTTTACCTTACAACCGTCGTAAGACAACTTTGTGAACTTTGCACCGCCAGTGGCGATAAAAAGTAAAATGGGCCCTCTTTCCAGGTGACCGTGTAATCTGAACTACCCTTTGGTATCTTCAGCGCCTGCCTGCAGGCTGTGGTGTTGCCCTTACAAATGCAACAACGACATGGATTACAACACCCTCATAAACAAAGGGCAATCACCTGATCTAAGCTCTTACCTATGACAGTGATAGGTTATGCCTTTTACTCCATTTTTGCACTGACTGAAAAGGACAAATTAATGTTAAAAAAGATACTTTTACTGGCTCTGCTTCCTACAATCGCCTTTGCAGAGGAACTTCCTGCTCCGGTAAAAGCGATTGAAAAACAGGGCATTAAGATCATCAAAACGTTCGATGCCCCCGGCGGAATGAAAGGTTATCTCGGCAAGTATCAGGATATGGGCGTCACCATCTACCTGACTCCAGATGGTAAGCACGCTATCTCTGGTTACATGTACAACGAGAAAGGTGAAAACCTGAGTAACATGCTTATCGAAAAAGAAATTTATGCGCCAGCCGGACGCGAAATGTGGCAACGGATGGAACAATCGCACTGGCTCCTCGACGGTAAAAAAGACGCGCCAGTCATAGTCTACGTTTTCGCCGATCCGTTCTGCCCATATTGTAAACAGTTCTGGCAGCAGGCGCGCCCGTGGGTTGATTCTGGCAAAGTACAGTTGAGAACATTGTTGGTTGGGGTTATCAAACCAGAAAGTCCGGCGACAGCCGCGGCAATTCTGGCCTCTAAAGATCCCGCAAAAACCTGGCAAGAATATGAAGCCTCTGGCGGCAAACTTAAGCTAAATGTGCCTACAAACGTAAGTGCAGAGCAAATGAAAGTGTTAAGCGACAACGAGAAACTCATGGACGATCTGGGGGCAAATGTCACACCGGCTATCTATTACATGAGTAAGGAAAATACGCTGCAACAGGCCGTGGGGTTGCCCGATCAGAAAACGCTTAATATCATCATGAGAAATAAATAGAAGGTAATTCATGGGTGGTTGAAATACATTCTTGCTTTTCAACCATTCTAAAAACGCATGAATTGCTTCTTCCCCTCCTGACAACTGTGTTACTTTAGAAAAACTTAATCCAGAGTTAAGTAATAAAACATAACAAATATAAATAAAACAGTAGAATCATTGATTACAAGAATGATTTATGGAAAAGATAATATAACGGAGTATGTTATGGCTAATCTTTATGATTTAAAAAAATTCGACCTCAATTTACTGGTCATATTTGAGTGCATTTATCAACACCTCAGCATTAGCAAAGCAGCAGAATCATTATATATAACGCCATCTGCCGTTAGTCAGTCGTTACAACGTTTACGCGCGCAATTTAATGACCCGTTATTCATCCGCTCAGGGAAAGGTATCGCGCCGACTACAACAGGGTTAAATCTGCATCACCATCTTGAGAAAAATCTCCGAGGCCTTGAACAAACGATCAATATCGTTAATAAGTCTGAGCTGAAGAAAAATTTTATTATCTACGGTCCTCAGCTTATTTCTTGTAGTAATAACAACATGCTAATCCGCTGTCTAAGACAAGATACTTCAATCGATATAGAATGCCATGACATACTGCTTTCAGCTGAAAACGCTGAAGAATTGTTAGTTCAACGCAAAGCTGACCTGGCAATTACACTGCAACCAGTAATTAGCCGCTCTGTCATCTGCATGCCGGTACATACTATTCGCAATTCTCTTATATGTAGCAACAAACATCCTCGTATTACCGATACCAGTAACTATGAACAAATTATCGCCGAAGAATTCACCTTGTTGATATCTAAATCAGCAGGGATTGACGAAATTCAAATGGACATAGATGAACGTTTTATGAACCGTAAAGTTTCATTTCGCAGTTCTTCTTTGTTGACGATAATTAATAGTATTTCTGTTACTGACTTATTGGGCATTGTGCCCACCGAACTGTACGATTTACATCGTGATTTTTTGAAGTTACAAGAGATAAAACTGGAACGACCACTTCCTACGGTTAAACTTTATATTTCCTATAACAAGGCTTCGTTGAACAACCTTGTCTTCTCACGATTCATAGATCGTTTAAATGATAGCTTCTGATTTATTACCACGGATAAATGTTATATTACGCATCAATTGATTCATTGTGTGAATATAAAATAATGTGCTCTATCTTGCTTCGTTTACCCTATAATTAGCGGATTCATCTCACAAGTCACCCAGTAACGTTCAGAGAGCGTTTTCAGATGTCTGTTTATAAAATCCCTCTTCCGCTGAATATTTTAGAAGCTGCACAGGAACGTATTACCTGGACACTTAACACATTGCCCCGTGTTTGCGTTTCTTTTTCGGGGGGTAAAGATTCCGGATTAATGCTGCATCTTACCGCCGAACTTGCCAGAAAATTGGGAAAAAAAATCTGCGTTTTGTTTATCGACTGGGAAGCACAGTTCTCTTGTACCATCGACTATGTACAGTCGTTACGCGAGTTGTATACCGACGTTATTGAAGAGTTTTACTGGGTAGCACTCCCACTCAAGACGCAAAATTCCCTTTCACAATACCAACCAGAATGGCAGTGCTGGGAATCTGATGTCGAATGGGTGCGTCAGCCCCCGCAAGAAGCGATAACCGATCCTGACTTTTTCTCCTTTTACCAGCCAGGCATGACCTTCGAACAATTTGTACGTGAGTTTGCCGAATGGTTTTCACAAAAACGTCCGGCGGCGATGATGATCGGCATCCGTGCGGATGAGTCCTACAACCGTTTTGTCGCCATCGCCAGTTTAAGTAAACAACGTTTTGCCGATGATAAGCCCTGGACCACAGCCGCACCAGGCGGTCACAGCTGGTACATTTACCCCATCTACGACTGGAAAGTAGCTGATATCTGGACCTGGTATGCTAATCATAAATCCCTATGTAACCCATTGTATAATATCATGTATCAGGCAGGCGTTCCCCTGCGTCATATGCGAATTTGCGAACCTTTTGGCCCGGAGCAACGGCAAGGATTATGGCTCTATCACGTTATCGAACCGGATCGCTGGGCTGCTATGTGCGCACGAGTTAGCGGGGTAAAAAGTGGCGGCATTTACGCCGGACATGACAATCATTTTTATGGTCATCGGAAAATCCTCAAACCAGAGCATTTAGACTGGCAAGAGTATGCATTATTGCTGCTTGATAGCATGCCGGAGAAAACGGCTGAGCATTACCGCAACAAAATTGCCATTTACTTGCATTGGTATCAGAAAAAAGGTGTCGAGGTGCCACAGACCCAGCACGGGGACATTGGCGCGAAAGATATCCCCTCCTGGCGGCGAATTTGCAAGGTGTTACTGAATAACGATTACTGGTGTCGGGCATTATCATTTAGCCCAACCAAAGCGAAGAATTATCAGCGTTATAACGAACGGATAAAAGTAAAACGTCAGGAGTGGGGAATACTATGCAACAACAATTAACGCAGGATTTAACCCAATTTCTCGCCAGCTTGCCGGAAGACGATCGCATCAAAGCGATTAACGAAATCCGCCTGGCGATCCATCAGGTTAGCCCCTTTCGTGAAGAGCCAGTAGATTGTGTTCTGTGGGTTAAAAACAGCCAACTTATGCCAAATGATTACAACCCAAACAATGTGGCACCGCCCGAGAAAAAACTGTTACAAAAATCCATTGAGATAGATGGTTTTACCCAACCTATTGTGGTCACGCACACAGATAAAAATGCTCTGGAAATCGTGGATGGCTTTCACCGTCATGAAATTGGTAAAGGCTCTAACACGTTAAAAATGCGATTAAAAGGATATTTACCGGTCACCTGTCTGGAAGGAACACGTAACGAACGCATCGCCGCGACTATTCGTCATAACCGCGCTCGTGGACGCCACCAAATTACAGCCATGTCAGAAATCGTTCGTGAACTCAGCCAGTTAGGATGGGACGACAATAAAATCGGCAAAGAGCTGGGTATGGACAGCGACGAAGTGTTGCGCCTGAAACAAATTAACGGCCTGCAAGAGTTATTTGCTGACCGTCAATATTCCCGCGCCTGGACAGTAAAATAATTACAGCTGGCGCAGGCGTTCAGCTGCCGCCAGCAACGTCGATTCCTTCTTGGCAAAACAGAGACGAATGAGCTTATGGGGGAAGGGATCGGCGCAAAATACCGACAGCGGGATCGCCGCCACGCCATGCTCCCGCGTCAGCCACTGGCAAAACTCAACGTCATCCAGCGAAGAAACCGCGCTGTAATCCACCAGCAAAAAGTAAGTGCCTTCGCACGGTAAAATCTCCAGCCGACTCTCACTTAAGGCGTTCACCAGAATATCGCGCTTCTGGCGATAAAAGTCCGGTAACGCAAGGTAGTGTTCAGGTTCTGCTCGCAGCATATCGGCAAGGGCCAGCTGCGCCGGGGTATTCACCGAAAAAGTCAGATACTGATGCACTTTGCGGATCTCGGCGCTGATGGGCGCAGGCGCAACGCAATAGCCCACTTTCCAGCCGGTCATATGATAGGTCTTGCCAAACGATGACACCGCCACCGCCCGCTCACGCAGTTGCGGATGCGCCAGCACACTGGCATGGCCCTGCTGTGAAAAGTTGATATGCTCGTAAACTTCATCGCTAATGACAAAAATCTCGTGCCCGGCAATTGCCTGCCACAAAGCGGAAAAATCAGTCTGCTGCCAGACAGTAGCACTGGGGTTATGCGGGGTGTTAAGGATCACCAGTCGGGTGCGCTCGCTTAACAATGCGGCAAATTCCTGCCAGTCCACGCGAAAATGCGGTGGTTGCAGTGCAATACGTTTCACTATTCCACCCGCAAGCGTGATGGCGGGGGCGTAACTGTCATAGCTGGGATCAAAGCAAATCACTTCATCGCCATTGCGCACCAATGCAGTAATCGCTGCGTACAGCGCTTCCGTCGCCCCTGCTGTTACGGTGATATCGCTGTCGGCATCTGGTTGATAGCCATACAGCCGTTCC
Source organism: Escherichia sp. KS167_9B (assembly GCF_030295215.1). Lineage (NCBI taxonomy): Bacteria > Pseudomonadati > Pseudomonadota > Gammaproteobacteria > Enterobacterales > Enterobacteriaceae > Escherichia > Escherichia sp. KS167_9B. The sequence continues at coordinate 720,555 of NZ_AP025754.1, read as the reverse complement.
GTTTTCTGAACAATCGCCTCGCGCAAGGCCTGCACGCCGGTCATGGGTGCGTATTGGTTTGCTCCGTGGGCAACGTGGTACGCCAGCCGTTCCTGCAAATAGCGCGGACCATCAAAATCAGGAAAGCCTTGCGACAGGTTAATCGCCTGGTGTTGCTGCGCCAGTGCGCTCATCTGGGTGAAAATAGTGGTGCCAAGTTGTGGAAGTTTGCTTTGTGGAATCAGAGGGTTATTTGTCATTTTTATTGTGCCTGACAAAGTTGCGTGTTGAAGCCACTATAACACGATGCTAGTATTTGGCAATCAAGACGTTTAGATGTCTAAATAAAACAATAAGGACAACACAACATGCCTCACAATCCTATCCGCGTCGTCGTTGGCCCTGCTAACTACTTTTCTCATCCCGGCAGTCTCAATCACCTGCATGATTTTTTCACTGATGAACAACTTTCTCGCGCAGTGTGGATCTACGGTGAACGTGCACTTGCCGCGGCGCAAACCAAACTTCCATCGGCGTTTGAACTGCCAGGAGCAAAGCATATTTTGTTTCGCGGTCATTGCAGTGAAAGCAATGTGCAACAACTGGCGGCTGAGTCCGGTGACGATCGCAGCGTGGTGATTGGCGTCGGCGGCGGCGCACTGCTCGACACCGCGAAAGCCCTCGCCCGCCGTCTCGGTCTGCCGTTTGTTGCCGTTCCAACGATTGCCGCTACCTGCGCTGCCTGGACACCACTCTCTGTCTGGTACAACGATGCCGGACAGGCGCTACATTATGAGATTTTTGACGACGCCAATTTTATGGTGCTGGTGGAACCGGAGATAATCCTCAATGCGCCGCAAGAATATCTGCTGGCAGGAATCGGTGACACGCTGGCGAAATGGTATGAAGCGGTGGTGCTGGCTCCTCAGCCAGAAACGCTGCCGCTAACCGTGCGGCTGGGAATCAATAATGCGCAGGTCATTCGCGACGCCTTGTTAAACAGTAGCGAACAGGCGCTTGCCGATCAGCAAAATCAGCAGTTAACGCAATCATTTTGCGATGTGGTCGATGCGATTATCGCCGGAGGCGGAATGGTCGGTGGTCTGGGCGATCGTTTTACGCGTGTGGCGGCGGCCCATGCCGTGCATAACGGTCTGACCGTTTTGCCGCAAACCGAGAAGTTTCTCCACGGCACCAAAGTCGCCTACGGAATTCTGGTGCAAAGCGCCTTGCTGGGTCAGGATGATGTGCTGGCGCAATTAACCGGGGCGCATCAGCGTTTTCATCTGCCGACCACGCTGGCGGAGCTGGAAGTGGATATCAATAATCAGGCAGAGATCGACAAAGTGATTGCGCACACCTTGCGTCCGGCGGAATCCATTCATTACCTGCCGGTCACGCTGACACCAGATACGTTGCGTGCAGCGTTCGAAAAAGTGGAATCGTTTAAAGTCTGACGTACAGATTTAGCAGCAGCGCGCGCCACCTTTTCCACCGTAGCGCGCGTCCTGCCGCTCACGGAAAAACTCCTCGTAGGTCATCGGCGTTTGATCGGGATGGTTAACCCGCATATGTTCGACATAGTTGTCGTAATCGGGCATACCAATCATCAGCTTCGCTGCCTGACCTAAATATTTTCCGGCTTTTGCCAGTGAATCAAACATCAATACCTCCGGTAATCAGATTGCTGAGAGAGTGCATTAATAGCTATCAACGCGCTCGGTCAGTCCCCTCGCCCCACCGGGGAGAGGGTTAGGGTGAGGGGGAACCCTAGGCACTACGCCAACATCCCCCTCACTCTGACTTTAGTGCGCGCCTTTCGCCTGCGCCACGATCTCCTCGACATTTTCCGGCATTGGCTCATACGGCGTTTCTTTCGCCGTTGGCTTCGGCTCTTTCAATGCCGCCAGTGCCGTCTTAATCGAGAACAGCGCCAGAACCACCACGACCACCATAAAGAAGATGGTTAACCCGGCATCCAGACGGTTGTTGAACACCAGTTGCGCCAGTTGTGACTCAGTATACTGCGACGGAATATTGCCGCTGTCGATCATTGCCTGGAACTTGTTAGCAATCGCCAGGAAACCGACTTTCGCATCCGGGCTAAACGCTTTCTGCCAGCCTGCGGTCAGGGTACAAATCAGCAGCCAGGCCGTTGGTACCAGCGCCACCCAGGCGTAACGTTGACGTTTCATTTTGAACAACACCACGGCACAGAGCATCAGCGCCATCCCTGCCAGCATCTGGTTGGCAATACCAAACAGCGGCCACAGAGTGTTAATACCGCCCAGCGGATCGACCACGCCCTGATGCAGGAAGTAGCCCCACGCCAGCACGCACAGCGCCGTTGCCAGCAGGTTAGCAGGCAGTGAATCGGTCCGTTTCAGACCCGGAGAAACCACGCCCAGCAGATCCTGCAACATAAAGCGCGCAGCACGCGTACCTGCATCCACCGCCGTCAGAATAAACAGTGCTTCAAACAGAATGGCGAAGTGATACCAGAACGCCACATCCATCATGCCGCCCAGCGCACCGTGCAGAATGTAGGCCATCCCCACCGCCAGCGTCGGCGCACCGCCCGCACGGGAAATGATCGACTGTTCACCCACTTCGCTGGCAATCTGATTTAACGTATCTGGCGTAATGCTAAAGCCCCAGCTACTCACTACCTGCGCAGCAGATGCCACTACATCCGCCGTCCCCGCCGGAGCCAGCACCGCCATCGGGCTGTTCATCGCGAAGTACACGCCCGGATCGATGATACAGGCAGAAACCAGTGCCATAATCGCCACGAAGGATTCCATCAACATCCCGCCGTAGCCGATAAAGCACGCCTGACCTTCGTTCGCCAGCATCTTCGGTGTGGTGCCGGAAGAGATCAGCGCATGGAAGCCAGACACCGCGCCACAGGCGATAGTAATAAACAGGAACGGGAACAGATTACCGGTCCATACCGGGCCAGTGCCATCTACAAACTTGGTCAGCGCAGGCATGGTCAGCGTCGGACGCATAATCAAAATGCCTACCGCCAGACCGACGATAGTCCCGATTTTCAGGAAGGTAGAGAGGTAGTCACGCGGAGCCAGCAGCAACCACACCGGCAGAACCGCCGCCACAAAACCGTAACCCACCAGCATCCAGGTCAGCTGCACGCCGGTAAAGTCAAAGTACGGTGCCCAGGTCGGGCTTTCTGCCACCCAGCCGCCAGAGATAATGGCGAAAATAAGGAATACCAGGCCAATCACCGACACTTCCCCAATGCGGCCTGGACGCAGATAGCGCAGGTAAATCCCCATGAACAGCGCCAGCGGAATGGTGAACGCAACGGTATACGTTCCCCACGGGCTATGAGTCAGGGCTTTCACCACGATCATCGCCAGTACTGCAAGAATAATGACCATGATCATAAAGCAGGCCACCAGCGCAATCACCCCGGCGGTTGGCCCCATCTCTTCTTTAACCAGCTCGCCCAGCGAGCGACCGTCACGGCGCGTGGAAACAAACAGCACCATAAAATCCTGCACCGCACCGGCGAGAACCACCCCGGCAAGTAGCCAGATCATCCCCGGTAGGTAGCCCATTTGCGCCGCCAGTACCGGCCCCACCAACGGGCCTGCTCCGGCAATGGCCGCAAAATGGTGACCGAACAGCACTTTCTTGTCCGTCGGCACATAGTCCAGCCCGTCGTTATGGCGCACCGCTGGCGTCATACGCGTCGGGTCAACCGCCAATACATTTTTGGCAATATAAAGACCATAAAAACGGTAAGCGATCAGATAGATACAGACCGACGCTACCACAATCCACAGCGCGTTGATCTGTTCCCCACGATTTAAAGCAATGTATCCCAGAGCAAATGCTCCCATTACAGAGAGCACTGTCCAGACGAGGTATTTCCCTGATTTGTTCATAGTTGTTATCCGTGTGCGTGTCCATAGAGATGTTACATTTTGTTTCTATAACATCTTTGTGCAATTTAACAACACGGCAACTATGTAAATCGGAGTTGAAACCAATATTTAACTTAACAATGTTAACTTGATCACTTCGTTAACTGAGTTTTCCTGCAATCTCATTTAATTCTGTCGGGTTCATCCCAAAACCGCCGTACCCAGCCGACAAGTACAGCAACGCCGCCCCTGCTCATCGAAAACAACGATTTCCCAGCTCTGATTTTGCCGCCCAAGATGCAGCGGCTGGCAGACGCCGCGTACCTTTCCCTCAGACACTGGGCGATGATGTGTGGCGTTAAGCTCCGTGCCCACCACGCACTGTCCGTCGCGAGTCATCATAAATCCGGCCATCGATCCCAGGGTTTCCGCCAGCGCCGCCGACGCGCCGCCATGCAGCAGGCCAAACGGCTGATGAGTACGGGTATCAACCGGCATTTCGGCTTCCAGCACATCATCGCCCAGACGGGTATACACAATTCCAAGATGCGCCACCATTGTGTTATCGCTGGTGGCGTTCAGTTCGTCGAGCGTTAAATGGCGTTTCCAGATCATGCTTATGCCCCCAGTGTTGAGCCGCCATCTACCACAATATCCTGTAGGGTGATATGGCTTGCGAGGTCAGAGGCGAGGAACAAAATCGTGTTGGCGATCTCTTGTGGACGGGCGATTTTCCCCAGTGGAATGCCGAGTTTAAACTGCTCGCCAAAGCCGCGAATACGCTGCTCTTCGGCGTCATCACTCACCCACAGCGTGCGTTGCATATCGGTGTCGGTGGACCCCGGGGAAACCACATTACAGCGCACACCGCTACCCGCCAGTTCCAGCCCGACGCTCAACGCCAGGCTTTTCAGCGCCGCTTTCGACGCACCGTAAGCACTCATACCAATACGCGGCGTGTGTGCAGCGTCGGACGCCACAGTAACAATCGCCCCGCCCCGCTGACGGCGAAACTGGTTCATGGTCTGCTGGAACAAGTTAAATGCGCCACCGACGTTGACCGAAAAAGTCTGCTGCCAGTCCTCTTTACTGAGCTGATCGGTCGCGCCCATGCGCAAAATTCCCGCCGCATTGACCAGCACGTCCAGTCGCTCCGTTTGCGCTAACAGTCGCTGACACACTTGCGCCACCTGCGCAGCGTCGGCTACATCCATTACTTCGGTCGCAAAGGGATATTGCTCCAGAGTGAACGCTTGATCAAAACCTGTAACTTTCGCTCCGGCCTCAACAAATGCCAGCGCCGTGGCGTAGCCAATACCTTTCCCCGCACCGGTTACCCAGACATTTTTGCCGCTGAAATCCATCATTTCACCTCGCGGGAGAGTAGCTTCCACCAGGCATCGATGGTCGGATTTTTCGCCAGCATGACAAAATCGATATCGCCATGCACTTTGCGCCAGCGCGCCGCCAGCGCCATCATGCGCACCGAATCCAGACCGTAATCAATTAGGTTGTCGTCATCGAACGGCTCATCGGACTCGTCCAGCAACGGCAAGATCACCTCACGCAGCGCCGATTTGCTGGCGGGGATAGGTACTGGCAGCAATTCTTCGGTCATCACCACCCGGCCAGAACGTCCGGCCACATATTTCAGCGACATCAAATGCTCGTCACGGCTGAAATCGGCCAGCGCATCTGCCACCATAAACGGTTTAATATCGCGCATAAATGCGTCGGTTGCGGTGGTCATACAGCCAATGTGGGCGTACACCCCGGTTATAATCAGTTGGTTACGTCCACTCTCTTTGAGCATTTGTTCCAGCGGAGAACGATGAAACGCGCTGTAGCGCCACTTCACCAACACCGTGTCGTCGGCATCTGGCGTCAGGCGATCCACCACCTTTTGCTGTTCCGGTGAACGGGTCAGGCCCGGCCCCCACATATCATTCAACAGCGCCCGATCTTCATCGCTCTGCTCTTTCGGCTGGGCGGTGTAATAAACCGGGATATTGTGCTGTTTGCAGTAGTCGCGTAGTGCCGCAATATTCGCGATCACCTGCTCCATCATCGGGCAGTTCTCGCCCCAGAAGCTAACAAAATAGTCCTGCATATCATGGATTAACAACGCGGCACGTTGCGGCTCAAAGGCCCAGTTGACTTTATTGTGCGGAATATCGTGAGACTCCGGCAGTGCGTAAGCCTGTAATTTTGGAATAGCCATCGTGTTCTCTCCTTCAGGCTGATGCGCGTGACGCCAGCCACTGACGTAATTGTTTTTTATCGACTTTCCCGACCGCCGTCAGCGGAAGTGAATCTACACACTCCACGCGATCCGGTAATTTAAATTCGGCAATACCCTGTTCACGCAGGAAACGACGCACCTGTACCGCACGCAGTGGTTCTTTTACCACCAGATAAGCACAGCTTTTTTCGCCCATCAGCTCATCTTCCATGCTCACCAGTGCGGCGTAGATCACTGCCGGATGGCGCAGTAACAGGTTTTCGATCTCTTCGGCAGCGATCTTCTCGCCGCCACGGTTGATCTGATCTTTCTCGCGCCCCTGCACGGTGATGTACCCCTCTGGATCAATAGAGATCAGATCGCCGGAACAGTAAAAACCGTTGGCATCAAAGGCGCTGGCATTGTGCTGTGGACTTTTGTAATAGCCGCGGAAGGTGTACGGCCCGCGCGTCATCAGGCGTCCAACCTCCCCTTGCGGCAGTGGATTTCCGTCAGCATCGGCAACCCACACTTCATCATCCGGACACATTGGATAGCCCTGGGTATGGATAATTTTTTCCGCGCTATCATCAAGACGGGTGTAGTTCACCAGCCCTTCCGCCATGCCGAATACCTGCTGTAACTGGCAGCCAATCTCTGCGGGAATACGCGCCGCAAGCGTGGCAGAAAGACGTGCGCCACCGACCTGTAACAGTTTCAGCGAGGCAAGCTGCGCCCGGCTTTCGCCTTCAGCCAGTGCCTGCAACCACAGGCTGACTGCTGGCGGCACCAGCGCGGTGACGTTCACCTGATGTTTTTCAATCAATGGGAAACAAAGCGTGGCGCTGGGGTCGGCAGCCAGAACGACAGTGCCGCCAGCGAGAAATACCCCCAACGATCCCGGCGAACTCATGGCGTAGTTATGAGCCGCCGGGATCGCGCACAGGTAGCGCGTTTGTTGCGTGAACTGACAAATCTCGACGCTACGACGCACGCTGTAGTAGTAGTCGTTATGAGTGCGCGGGATCAGTTTCGGTGTGCCGGTGGTGCCGCCGGAAAGCTGGAAATAGGCCACTTCATCGGCAGGTGACGGTGTGGCAGTAAAATCCTCTGCCGGATGGTTAATCGCATCCTGCAAGTTATGCTCACCGCTGTCGTTCAGCAGCTGCACCACGCGAATGGAGGAGTGCTCTGCAACAAATGTATTGAGGAAATCATCCCCGCTAAACAGCGCATGTTGGCGATCGGCAATCAGTAACACCGGTTTAATCTGGCTGGCGTATGCGTTCATTTCACTACGCTGATGACTGAACAGCGCCAGTACCGGTGCAACGCCCAGTTTTAACAGCGCAAAAAAGGTAATATACAATTCAGCGACGTTACCCAGTTGTACCAGTGCGGTTTCACCGGGTTTAATGCCCTGACGACGCAAGCTACAGGCGAGATTATCCGCCGCCTGATTCAGTTCCCGGTAACTCAACTGACGCTCGCCGTCGATGACCGCGATGCTGTCGCTTGCGGCATGACGGGTCAGAATGTCGGTCAGCGGCAAATCCTGCCAGTAGCCTTTTTCCCGATAGCGACGGGCAAACTCTTCCGGCCAGCGGGTGAATGGAATGCTCATCCTCGCTCCTTAATGCAATCCAAAAACGTTCAACATGGTAGAAAGTTTGACGCCCGTTTCGCGCCATTCACCCAACGGTGAGGACGCAGGCACAATCCCCGCTCCGGCAAACAGACGCACCTGATTTTCCCGCAGCTTCGCGCAGCGGATGGTCACCACCCACTCGCCGTTACCTTCGCTGTCACACCAACCCACAATGCCGCCAAACAGTTCGCGGTCGAACGGTTCCAGCTCAGCAATCACCTGGGTCGCGGCCTGATGCGGGAAACCGCTCAGCGCGGGGGTCGGATGCAGCAGACAGGCCAGAGTCAATGCATTTTCTTGCGAATTCGCTTTGCCTTCAAAGGGTGTTGCGAGATGCCACAGCGTCGGCGTGGTGATCAATTGTGGGGAGGATGGAACGTGTAACTCACTACTGCGTTCGCGCAGTACCTCTTTCATCGCCTGAGTCACCAGTTCATGTTCATGGCGATCTTTTTCTGACGCCAGCAGACGATTACCCGCTTCGCGATCAAGCACGTCATCCGGCTGACGACGCGCGGAACCGGCTAACGGAATCGAGCTAAAACGCTCGCCGTCTTTACGTAGCAGCAGTTCCGGGCTGGCTCCCAGCAGGACGCCACCATCAGCTAACGGCACATGGAAGTTGTAACTAACCGGGTTTTGCGCAATCAACCGTTCCAGCAATACGCCACTATCAATGGCGGCGTCAGTGGTGATATCAATCAACCGTGACAACACCACTTTGTCGACTTGCGGCGTGGCGGTAAGTGCGGCGGCGCGGGCAACCATCTGTTCAAACGTAGTTTGTTCCGGAATTGCCTGACGTTCCACCACGTTCAGCGACTGGCTGCGAGTAAAACGGCGGGCTGAAGTCTGTTTTTCCTGCCGGGAGAACGACTGCCAGGATTCGGGAATATACAGCGACGAAGGCTGACGTGGATCGAAGGGAATCGCCCCAACCATCACCGGATTTTTAATGCCCTGCGCTTTGGCATCGGCAAACAGCGCGGTGAGTTTTTGCTGGAAGGGACTGTCGGGCGAATCCCCGTTCACAGCCGGTTCATCAAAGCGGGCGAAACATCCTGACGTCGTAAAACTGCGGTACGGCGACATAAAGAAAAAGCGATTGGGCGCAAGTGTTGCCATGGTCTGCTGTACTTCCTCAGCCAGTGACGTATCCATATCATCCTCCACAAAATGATAAAGGCTTTAATAATGATTATCATTTATATTTTCGGTCGCTAACCTAAAAGCAAACGAGCACTATGTCAACTCTTGAGGTAATGCAATCTGCAAGTCGGGGTTGCATCTGCTTGTGGTTACAATGAAAATGAGAAGCATTAACTTCATTAATAACAGGAAGCTGATTTGTGAGACTCGCCCCGCTCTACCGCAACGCCCTTCTTTTAACTGGAATTTTGCTTTCAGGAATATCCGCAGTTCAGGCTGCCGACTGGCCGCGTCAGATTACTGACAGTCGTGGTACTCATACCCTGGAAAGCCAGCCGCAACGTATTGTTTCCACCAGCGTCACCCTGACCGGCTCACTGCTGGCGATTGATGCACCAGTGATCGCCAGCGGCGCGACCACGCCGAATAACCGCGTAGCGGATGACCAGGGTTTTTTACGCCAGTGGAGTAAGGTAGCGAAAGAACGCAAACTGCAACGTCTCTATATCGGCGAACCGAACGCCGAAGCAGTAGCGGCACAAATGCCAGATCTGATTTTAATTAGCGCGACCGGCGGCGATTCAGCGCTGGCGCTATACGATCAGCTTTCCACTATCGCACCAACGTTAATCATCAATTACGACGATAAAAGCTGGCAGTCGCTGTTAACGCAACTTGGCGAAATTACCGGGCATGAGAAACAAGCGGCAGAGCGGATTGCACAGTTTGATAAGCAACTGGTGGCGGCGAAAGAGGAAATCAAATTACCGCCGCAGCCGGTCACTGCCATTGTCTATACCGCCGCTGCACACAGTGCCAATCTCTGGACGCCTGAATCAGCACAAGGCCAGATGCTGGAACAACTCGGCTTTACGCTGGCCAGGTTGCCCGCAGGCTTAAACGCCAGCCAAAGCCAGGGCAAACGCCATGACATCATTCAGCTTGGTGGGGAAAATCTGGCGGCAGGGTTAAATGGCGAGTCGCTATTCCTGTTCGCCGGTGATCAGAAAGACGCCGATGCGATTTATGCCAATCCACTGCTCGCGCACCTGCCTGCAGTACAAAACAAGCAGGTTTATGCGCTGGGAACCGAGACGTTCCGACTGGATTACTACAGCGCCATGCAAGTGCTGGATCGGCTTAAGGCGCTGTTCTAAGCATTAACTGTCAGACGCTGTCACCTGCGGCGGCGTCTGGCGAAAACGACGCAACTCTACCAGTACCAGCAACAACAACACGCCGATAATCAACAAACCAAAACCACTCGCGCTTGCGGAGGCCACCGGCGTCATCATCGCTCCCAGACCGCCCAACAGCGCTGCGCCTATAGCATCGCCCGTCACGTTTTGTGCCGTCCACAAACCGTTAATCCGCCCTAACATCGCTTCCGGGGTTTGCGTTTGCAGCATTGTGTATTGCAGCAACGAACTAACCGCGCTCAACCAGCCGAACAGCGCCAGACAAACCACGCCTAAAATCCACATCGGCATCAGGCCAAACAAACCAATGGCGAGGAACGATCCCAGCGTGGAGAGCAGCATCAATAACCCTGGTCGCGCACTATGTGCCAGCTTCCCGCTGGTTAACGCGCCAATAGCTGCACCGAGCGGGATCGCCGCATAGAGAAAACCAATCTGTGCCGCCGACATCTGCCAGTTGTCAGCCAGCGCCGGATACAGTACCCGTACCGCGCTCGCCATCGTCAATAAACCCCCCAGCAGCGCAATCCCTCCCACCAGCGGGCTGGCAAGCAGAAAACGAAATCCTGCCAGTAATGATTTCAACGGATGCTCACGCGGTTGCGGTGGCGGAGGTAGCGCCGGAAGGCTTAACAACGGTAGCAAGGTAATAAACGTGCCCGCCGCCGCCAGCCCGTAGTTCCAGGCTACGCCGCCAGTCGCCAGCAGTAAGCCGCCAATCATGGGCGAAATTACCGATCCCAGCCGCACGGTCAACATGGTGATTGCCCCGGCCTGCATTAAATTTTCACGCCCAACTAATGCCGGAGTCGCCGCCAGAAGCGCCGTAACGCCAAGTGACGCGAAAAAGCCATCCCATAATCCGAGTAAATAGATTGCCAGCAAAGACGGCTCCGGCAGCAACGCGTTCAGGCACAGACCAATGAAGCCAATGCCACAGGTGCCGCGCGCCAGCAAAATCACTTTTTTGCGCTCATAGCGATCCGCCAGCACACCGCCGACCATCAAGCCGACAAACATCGCCCCGCCGGTCAGCGTCACCGAAAGACCCACCTGCCAGGTAGAATGCGTCATCATCTGGATCTGCACTGGCACCGCGACGCCGAGCAAACCCAGAGAAACAATAGAGATAAAACGAGCGAGGAATACTGCGCGAAACGCCGGGTGCGTTTTCAACAGGCTGAGGTTAAGCAGCCAGGATTGTTTATTCATTACAATGCCTTGCCATCAAATATTTTAAATACCTATTCTTAGGCTGCACATGCTAACATATCCAAATAAGATCGATAACGATAATTAATTTCATTATCATGGAAGTTCGTATGTCTGGTTCTGTTGCCGTGACACGCGCCATTGCCGTGCCCGGATTGCTGTTATTACTGATTATCGCGACGGCATTAAGCCTGCTCATTGGAGCAAAATCACTCCCCGCTTCCGTAGTGCTGGAGGCCCTCTCCGGCACCTGCCAGAGCGCCGACTGCACCATCGTGCTCGACGCGCGACTGCCGCGTACCCTTGCCGGTTTACTGGCAGGCGGCGCGCTTGGCCTTGCCGGGGCGTTAATGCAAACCCTCACCCGAAACCCACTTGCCGACCCCGGCTTGCTTGGCGTGAACGCCGGGGCCAGCTTTGCCATTGTGCTGGGCGCGGCGCTGTTTGGTTACTCATCCGCGCAGGAACAACTGGCGATGGCCTTCGCCGGGGCGCTGGTGGCCTCGTTGATTGTTGCCTTTACTGGCAGCCAGGGCGGTGGGCAGTTAAGTCCGGTGCGTTTAACTCTGGCGGGCGTGGCGCTGGCGGCAGTGCTGGAAGGGCTGACCAGCGGCATCGCCCTGCTTAATCCCGACGTCTACGATCAACTGCGTTTCTGGCAAGCCGGTTCGCTGGATATTCGTAATTTACACACCTTAAAAGTGGTGCTGATCCCTGTGCTGATCGCCGGAGCAACTGCGCTATTACTGAGCCGCGCACTGAACAGTTTAAGCCTCGGCAGTGACACCGCGACGGCGCTGGGCAGTCGCGTAGCACGCACGCAGTTGATTGGGCTGCTGGCGATTACCGTGCTTTGTGGTAGTGCGACGGCGGTAGTTGGCCCGATTGCCTTTATTGGCCTGATGATGCCGCATATGGCGCGCTGGCTGGTAGGTGCCGATCATCGCTGGTCGCTGCCCGTCACGCTGCTTGCCACACCTGCCCTGCTGCTGTTTGCCGATATTATCGGGCGGGTGATTGTTCCCGGCGAACTGCGCGTTTCTGTAGTCAGTGCCTTTATTGGCGCACCAGTGCTGATCTTCCTTGTACGACGTAAAACGCGAGGTGGCGCATGATTTACGTCTCTCGTCGATTAATTATCACCTGTCTGCTGTTGCTAATAGCTTGTGTGATGGCAAGCGTGTGGGGATTACGCAGCGGTGCCGTCACGCTGGAAACCTCTCAGGTATTTGCCGCGCTGATGGGTGACGCACCGCGCAGTATGACAATGGTGGTCACCGAATGGCGTTTACCGCGGGTACTAATGGCACTGTTGATTGGTGCGGCACTGGGCGTCAGCGGCGCGATTTTTCAGTCGTTGATGCGTAACCCACTCGGCAGCCCTGACGTAATGGGCTTTAACACCGGAGCGTGGAGCGGCGTGCTGGTGGCGATGGTGCTGTTTGGTCAGGACCTGACGGCTATCGCGCTGGCAGCAATGGCGGGCGGCATTATCACTTCGCTGCTGGTCTGGCTGCTTGCCTGGCGTAACGGTATCGACACCTTTCGGTTGATTATTATCGGCATCGGTGTTCGCGCCATGCTGGTGGCCTTTAATACCTGGCTGTTGCTGAAAGCGTCATTAGAAACGGCGCTAACAGCGGGTTTGTGGAATGCCGGATCGCTCAATGGCCTGACGTGGGCAAAAACCTCGCCCTCCGCGCCCATCATTATATTGATGCTAATTGCCGCCGCCTTGCTGGTAAGGCGGATGCGCTTGCTGGAGATGGGCGATGACACCGCGTGTGCGTTAGGCGTCAGCGTCGAACGTTCGCGGCTGTTAATGATGCTGGTCGCCGTAGTACTTACCGCAGCTGCCACTGCCCTGGCGGGGCCGATTTCCTTTATTGCTTTAGTTGCGCCACACATTGCCCGCCGCATCAGCGGCACCGCTCGCTGGGGTCTAACCCAGGCAGCGCTGTGCGGTGCGCTGTTACTGCTGGCAGCCGATCTCTGTGCTCAACAACTGTTTATGCCGTATCAACTTCCGGTTGGCGTCGTTACCGTCAGCCTCGGCGGTATTTACCTTATCGTCTTGTTAATTCAGGAGTCTCGCAAAAAATGACCGAATCAGTAGCCCGTTTGCGTGGCGAACAGTTAACCCTAGGATATGGCAAATATACCGTTGCGGAAAATCTGACTGTAGAAATTCCTGATGGTCACTTCACGGCAATTATCGGGCCAAATGGCTGCGGTAAATCCACGTTGCTGCGTACCTTAAGCCGCCTGATGACGCCTGCTCACGGGCATGTCTGGCTGGATGGCGAGCACATTCAACATTACGCCAGTAAAGAGGTCGCACGCCGGATTGGTTTACTGGCGCAAAACGCCACCACGCCGGGAGATATCACCGTGCAGGAGCTGGTGGCGCGTGGGCGATACCCGCATCAACCGCTGTTTACCCGCTGGCGCAAAGAAGATGAAGAAGCGGTAACGAAAGCGATGCAGGCCACGGGAATAACTCATCTGGCAGATCAAAGCGTGGATACCCTTTCTGGCGGACAACGCCAGCGAGCGTGGATCGCGATGGTGCTGGCCCAGGAAACGGCAATTATGCTACTCGACGAACCCACCACCTGGCTGGATATCAGTCATCAGATTGATTTGCTGGAATTGTTAAGCGAACTGAACCGCGAGAAAGGCTATACCCTGGCGGCGGTACTGCACGATCTTAATCAGGCCTGTCGGTACGCTAGCCATTTGATTGCATTACGTGAAGGGAAAATTGTCGCTCAAGGAGCACCAAAAGAGATAGTCACTGCTGAACTGATTGAGCGTATTTATGGTTTGCGTTGCATGATCATTGACGATCCGGTAGCCGGAACTCCGCTTGTGGTGCCGCTCGGACGAACGGCACCTTCAACCGCGAAGATTTAAACTAAGTGGTCTGCCATCATGGCATCCTGTTTTCTGGATGCCATGGCATGGCGCAACAGCACGCTACCACAAGCCACCATACCGCCGATCAACGCAGAAAGGATCACGATAATCGCCTTACCCGGCCCGTCTTTTTTCACTGGCAATGACCGGCTTAACTGATATTTAAACGGCGTAAAATTCACATCGTTGATATTTGCTTTTGTTAGCTGCTCAACAAGATACTGACGATTACGTAATTCACCGTTCAGTTCCGCAACGTCAGTAACCGCTTTTTCAATTTCCAGTTTGCGTTCAATACCGTCTGCGCCGAGAGAAATAGAGAAATCGGGGTCATCTTTAACGGCCTGACCATTACTGTAAACGGGCTTTTTAATTCCTGCCGCGTTGGCAATGTCGAGTGAATAATTGAGGCGCTGAATGTTTGCATCAAGTTGATTTTTCGTTTTAATGCGATCCTGAGCCAGTTTTTCTTTTTCAAACTGGGTTTTGATCTCCAGTTTATTACGGACGTTTTCTATCGACTCTTTCACCACCAATGCAGAGATATAATCGATATACCCGCTCAAAACGGTCTGCGCCTCTTCACTGGTTGGCGCGGTAAAACTTAGCGTCCAGGAGGCATACAGTGACGGTTCATCTTTTTTCTTACTGGCATTGTCATCAACCGCTTTCATTTTTTCGCTCAATGCGACGATAGCGCGATGCAAATCCAGTTCGTCGATTTTCGCCTCTTTTAATTGGTCCATCACATAAGGTGATGAGCGCAGGTACTCTTCCAGTAAGCTAACAGACTGAAACTTCTTGATAAACAGGTTAAATGCTTCTGTACGATCAATTTTGATATCCAGATCCAGCACACGAAGCTTAGTGAATGTTTTCTCAAGCGCCTGCCACTGAACAGGTTCTGGAGGCGTGACAACCGCCGCGCTGGTCCATTTTTGCGGCAGGATGAAAGAGATCAGTAAACCTGCGCAGACAAACGCAAAAACGACCGCCATGACCGTTTTTTTGGCCCGCCATAAAACTTCAATTAGATTAAGTAAATCAATTTCATTATTACTGGGCGACGCCAGAGGATACTCGGGAAAATGAGCGTCACTTCCCTGTTTAATATTCAGTGATGACATGGGGTATAACCTGAAAATGAGTCCAATAGGGGGAAATCTCCACGGCGCTCACTTTACCAGTTGGTGAGAATTATCCGAAGCTGAAGTTTGTAAATTCCTCCCACTGAATGCAACATTCACTCTATTTCAGAGAAATATCCGTTAAATTGATAAATTAAATAAATAATAAACCCATAATCATTTATTGTAATTATGGGTTTATAGATAATATAAATTTACTTATTTAGCGTCGCACGAATAATTGGCCCTATTTTTTCAAACGCCATCGGCGAGATAATATCCACATGCGCGCAATCATGACGATAGATATCCAGCTCCGCAATCCATGGTGCCCAGGCCCGTTCGGGAGTCATCCCCTCCTGAAGCGTGCGTTCGGCAACAAACAGCGTCGCTTTTCCATCAAACGGAACACTATGGGCAGTGGTCAACAAGCGCACTGCATCAGCGTAGTTGCCTTCAATGGTGGTAAACAGCTCCGTTGAAGTATTTCCCTGCTGTGCCGCCAGGAAAGCTTCACGTTCGCGGTTAATCTCCGCCAACACTTCCGGGTCCAGACCATTAGCTTCTTTTTCCTGCCAGTTCTGCGTTTCTGGCGGCCAGGTATCCAGCAAGCCAAGAAATGCCACCTGTTCGCCACGGGCACGCAGCCGTGCCGCAATCCCCTGCGCCAGCGTACCGCCCAGCGAATACCCCAGCAGGTAATAAGGGCCGTGCGGTTGTTGTTCAAGTAACGTTGCCAGATGTGCTTCGCAGACTTCATCCAGGTTTGCCGCCGTCTGCATGGGGCCATGAGGGCGCGGAGACTGGATGCCAATAATCGACCATTGAGGATCGAGATAACGCGAGAGCACGCTAAACTGCCAGGCAAAACCAGATGCTGGATGGAAACAAAACAGCGTCGGGCCATTACCTTCACGCAACGGCAGGATGGTTTCAAATCCCATGCGCTGGGTGCTGTCTTCTTCACCATCAATAACCGTTGCCAGTTTGGCGACGGTTGACGCGACCATCACCTGCCCCGGCGTCACCTGACGGGCAAACTGTCGACTAAGTTGTGCTGCCAGTTTCATTGCCAGTAGCGAATGACCGCCAAGCGCGAAGAAATCAGCGTCAGCATCCTGCACGTCACAACCCAGCAATGACGAGAACGCCGTGGCGATAATCGTTTCACTGCCCGCTTTCGGCGCACGCCCCGACGCTTGTGCCTTCAGTTCCGGCAACGGTAAGGCTTTGCGATCCAGCTTACCGTTGGCGCTAAGTGGTAACTGCGGCAGTTGCAGCAGAACCACGGGCACCATATGCGGTGGCAATTTTTCGCGAAGCTGCGCCTGCAATGCGCTGGTATCCAGCGGCAGGCCCGATTGCGACACCAGATAGCCCACCAGTTGACGCGCATCCCCCCCGGTGGCTGCCGCCTGATTAATCACACAAGCGTGGGTAACTGCTTGCTCGACATCCGGCAGAGCCTGCATCACGCGATCGATTTCGCCCAGTTCAATCCGCTGACCACGAATTTTTAGCTGATCATCACTACGCCCGAGATACTCCACCGCGCCGTTATCCAGCCAGCGGGCAACATCTCCGGTACGGTACATGCGTTCACCTGGCGCGAAAGGATCGGCAATAAAGCGGCTGGCTGTCAGATCGGGTCGTCCAAGATACCCCTGCGCCAGTTGAATACCGGTGAGATAGAGATCGCCTGCCACACCCGGCGGCACCGGATGCATCATCGCATCGAGAATGCGCAGGCCCGTGTTCCACACCGGGTAGCCAATCGGCACACTGCTGCCGCGTACCGCTGCAAGTTCAGCACCAAAGGCTGGATACCAGCTCACATCCACCGCCGCTTCCGTCGGGCCATAAAGATTATGTAACGGCGCGCCAGTTAACTGCTGCCATTCGCGACATAAATCGGCTGGTAAGGCTTCTCCACTACAGAAAACCTGTTTCAACGTCGCGCAACTCTGGCGAGCGGTTTCCGGCGTCAACGAAGCAACAAACGCCGCCAGCATCGACGGTACAAAATGCGTGGTCGTTACGCCATATTCAGCAAAGAATTGCTGCATAGCGAACGGATCGCGGTGCGCTTCCGGTTCAGCCATCACCAGTTTCGCCCCTGCAATAAACGGCCAGAAAAACTCCCACACCGAGACATCAAAACTGCACGGCGTTTTTTGGGCAACAACATCTTCGCCTGTGAGCGGGTAGTGGTTTTGCATCCATAACAGGCGGTTAACGATAGCCGTCTGCCCGACCATCACCCCTTTCGGCCTGCCGGTGGAACCGGAGGTAAAGATGATATAAGCCGTGTGGTGCGGTTGTGAAAGTTGCAGCGGCGCACTGCCCTGCGGTGTAAGCGGGGCGTTATAGCAAAGACTGGTTAAATTGGGGATATCGCTAAAGCGCGGCAGTTGATCATCGGTGGTGATTAACAGTGACGGACGCGCATCTTCCAGCATCATTTTCAGGCGATCGTCCGGATAGCCCGTATCCAGCGGTAGCCAGGCCGCACCTGCTTCAACTATCGCATGTAGCGCCATAGTCAAAAAGACCGAGCGCGGTAGTGCCACCGCTACGCTGTCGCCAGGTTTAACGCCGCGCTCACGCAGCAGATTCGCCAGCGCCACCACCTGCTCGCGCATTTCCCGATAACTGAACTGGTAACGCACATCTGCCAGTGCCGGAGCATCCGGCGTTTTTGCCGCCTGTTCTGCCACCAGCGCACTCAGTGTGGTTTCTGGAATCTCAACCTGAGTGGCGTTGATCTGCGCCAGCTGTGCATACTCTTCTGGCAGCAGAATATCGACATCGCCGCACAACCGCGCCGGATCCGCGGCAAACTGCGCCGTCAGCATTTTCAGCCGTTCAGCATGCTTGATTAACGTTGGCTCATCGTAACGCTGTTTATTGGCGAGGATCTCAATACTCAAATCACCGTTTTCATCCGGGAAAAGGGCCAGTTCAAGGTCATTAACCGGACCGGTTGCCAGGGTATGGGTTTGCGCCTGTACCCCCGGAATATCTAACTGATAATCAAATACTTTAATATTGAGCACCGGACCGAACAGCGGTTCCTCTCCCGCCGCGCGCCCGCTGTCACGGACAATTTGTTCGGCATCGTAACGTTGATGACGACGCATTTTTTTCAGTTGTGCCGCTAGTCGTGCTGCCAGTTGCGGCAATGTTTCTTGTGCCTCAATGTGAATACCCAACGGCAACACGTTGAGCACGGGTCCGGTAGCCGTCAGCGCCGCTGAGCCCAGTCGACGCATAAAGATAAATCCGGCGGCGTAGTCCATGCGGCTGCACAATCGCCCCAGCCACAAAGCCGCCAGCGCAAGGGCTATATCGGTACGTTGTACACCTGAAAGTTGCGTAGCCAACTGGCGGAATTCCCCGCCGTTAAATTCCAGTTTCAGACGCAAAATATCTGCCGAGGCGCTGCGCCCCGGTAAAGGGGCTGGAGAAAGTGACGCGGGCGGTGGTAGTTGACGACGCTGTTCCGCCCAGAATGCCGCATCACGCTGCCAGGCTTCGCTTTCGCGGTACTGCTGGTACTCTTCCACGACATCAGCGAAAGGCGTAAACGGCGAAGCAGGCGTTGGTTCGCCACACCCCCATGCACAGTAAATGTTGGCGATCTGGCGGGTAATGACCGGGAAACTGAAGCCATCGACCAGCAAATGGTGGTAACGCTGATACCAGTACCAGCGGTTATCTGCCACCTGTATCAGTTGATGAAAAACCAGAGGTTTACCGCTATCGACGCGCAGATCTTGTTGCAAATCCGCCTGCATTAATGCCTGCGCAGTACCGTGCGGATCAATGTTGGTTCGCAGGTCGATAATTTCTGGCAGTTCGAACGTCAGCGCATCATCGACCCATTGCCAGACTTCGCCGTTATCTTCCGTAAAACGCATCCGCAGCGTATCTGCTTGCGCTAATCCGGCAACCACCGCGCGAGCCAGTAATGGCGCATCAACATCTCCGGTTAACTCAACGTAATGCGCCACGCTCCAGGCGGAGGGTAAATCCGACAGTTTTTCTGCCATCCAGATGCCGGGCTGTGCGGCAACTAAAGGTAAATGCTGGCTCATTGCGCCTCCTGCTGCTGGATGAAATTCGCCGGTGTCAGAGTACGCCAGTGGGCGTCCAGCCACTGCTGGCAGGACGCCTGTGACTGCGGCTGACACACAACATCCCAGCCTGCCGGTAAGGCGCACTGTTGCGGCCACAGACTGAATTGCCCCTGCGCATTGCGTAAAATGTAAAACACGCCCTGCGGATCATCGAAGGGATTACTGAATGCCATATTCAACTCCTGTCATGGAAAAGTGGTTGCCAGAGGTCGATTAGCCCCTGCATCAAGCCACCGCGCCAACAAAGCGCATCATGTCCGCCGTCAACCTGACGCCAGAAAATGGATTCTTTTAGGGGGGGTAATTGCGCATACAGCGCCTGATTGGCCCGCATAATCATCGGCTCGCGAAGACCCGCTTCCAGCACAATGCGCAGACCTTCGGCGCTAACTTCACCAGCTTTGAGCTGTTCAAGTAACATGCCCTCTTGCTGACCGCTCCGGTGCGGCCACCAGTACGATCCCGACTGGCTTAATACACAGCCAAAGCGTTCAGGCCAGTGCAGTCCGGCATACAGCGCGGAAAGCCCACCAAAACTCTGCCCGGCGACCACAGTACGATCGGCGCGATCGCTAAAGGGGGCGATAGTTTTCACCTGGGGTAATAACTCTTGCTGTACTGCCAGCCAGAAATCCGCATTACATGGCAGTTCGTGGGCACGTTGCGTGGTGTCGATAGCGTCGATCAACACGTACACGGCGGGAGGAAGTTGCTGACGATGGGTCAACGAAGTCAGCGCAGGCCAGACGGGCATACTCTGCGCCCAAAATTCGCCATCAAGTAAAACTGCCAGCGGACGTTCTTCTGCTGTTGCATCGCCGGTGGTAAAAATCCATACACGGCGTGAATTTTTCAACCGTTCACTTTTCCAGATAATTTCTTTGGCAGGCGTTTCTGGCGCTTGCGGACAATCCCATCCTGGTTGCAGGGGCGCTTGCGGCATTTCGAGTGCAGAAACAGCGTGCCCTCGCCCGCCTTTCCAGCTTTGTGGATTCAGCGGATCGGCTATCGCCAGGGGTAATAGTTTTCGCCAGCCTTCGCGCAATTCGAGGCGATCAGGTGATGGAGCAGAAAAAATGTCATCACGTTCGGTAGGAATAAAACAGTAGCTGCCGCGCCAGTTGGCATTGAGTTGTGTCGTCCACTGCCAGACATCGGTCCCTGCAATTCGCTGCATCGACTGGGGCTGGCTGTTCTGATGGTGATCGGTCACGCCAGTGATATAGACCCATACGCGCTTTATCGTCGAGTGGTCTTCAGAACCTTGTGGATCACGCCACCAGAAAGTGACCTGATACATTTCGTCATTCAGACGCTGACATTCCGGGCCATGTTTCGACTGCCACCAGCTCTCACTTCCTACTTTTAACGCCGTCACACCATAACCCCATGTTTACTGTGCAATTTTTCATTGATTGCAGAAATATATTGATAATATTATTGATAACTATTTGCATTTGCAATAGCGTAATGGCGCGCCGTGGGAAGCGCGGACATTAATTAACCAACTGCACTGCGTGTCTTTCAGGATCAAAGGTTTTCGCGGTAGCGGGATACGTCGTATTGATGACGACTACGCCCGACAGTTGCAATTCGTGGCAAAAATGCAGGAATAAAACAATGAACAAGAAGATTCATTCCCTGGCCTTGTTGGTCAATCTGGGGATTTATGGGGTAGCGCAGGCACAAGAGCCAACCGATACTCCTGTTTCACATGACGATACTATTGTCGTTACCGCCGCCGAGCAGAACTTGCAGGCGCCAGGCGTTTCGACCATCACCGCAGATGAAATCCGCAAAAACCCGGTTGCCCGCGATGTATCGGAGATCATTCGTACCATGCCTGGCGTTAACCTGACAGGTAACTCCACTAGTGGTCAGCGTGGTAATAACCGCCAGATTGATATTCGCGGCATGGGTCCGGAAAACACGCTGATTTTGATTGACGGTAAGCCTGTCAGCAGCCGTAACTCGGTGCGTCAGGGCTGGCGTGGCGAGCGTGATACCCGTGGTGATACCTCCTGGGTGCCGCCTGAAATGATTGAACGTATTGAAGTTCTGCGTGGTCCGGCAGCTGCGCGTTATGGCAACGGCGCGGCGGGCGGCGTGGTTAACATCATTACCAAAAAAGGCAGCGGCGAGTGGCACGGCTCCTGGGATGCTTATTTCAATGCGCCAGAGCATAAAGAGGAAGGTGCCACCAAACGCACCAATTTCAGCTTGACCGGTCCGCTGGGCGACCAATTCAGCTTCCGTTTATATGGCAACCTCGACAAAACTCAGGCTGATGCGTGGGATATTAACCAGGGCCATCAGTCAGCGCGTGCCGGAACGTATGCCACGACGTTACCAGCCGGGCGCGAAGGGGTGATCAACAAAGATATCAATGGCGTGGTGCGTTGGGACTTCGCCCCTATGCAATCACTCGAACTTGAAGCGGGCTACAGCCGCCAGGGTAACCTGTATGCGGGTGACACCCAGAACACCAACTCTGACGCTTACACTCGCTCTAAATATGGCGATGAAACCAACCGCCTGTATCGCCAGAACTACTCGCTGACCTGGAACGGTGGCTGGGATAACGGCGTGACCACCAGCAATTGGGTGCAGTACGAACACACCCGTAACTCGCGTATACCGGAAGGTTTGGCGGGCGGCACCGAAGGGAAATTTAACGAAAAAGCGACACAAGATTTCGTCGATATCGATCTTGATGACGTGATGTTGCACAGCGAAGTTAACCTGCCGATTGATTTCCTCGTTAACCAGACGCTGACGCTGGGGACTGAGTGGAATCAGCAGCGGATGAAGGACTTAAGTTCCAACACCCAGGCGCTGACCGGAACGAATACCGGCGGTGCTATTGATGGTGTAAGTGCCACTGACCGTAGCCCATATTCAAAGGCAGAAATTTTCTCGCTATTTGCCGAAAACAACATGGAGCTGACTGACAGCACCATCGTAACGCCGGGGCTGCGTTTCGATCATCACAGCATTGTCGGCAATAACTGGAGTCCGGCGCTGAATATATCGCAAGGTTTAGGCGATGACTTCACGCTGAAAATGGGCATCGCCCGTGCTTATAAAGCGCCGAGCCTGTACCAGACTAACCCGAACTACATTCTCTACAGTAAAGGTCAGGGCTGCTATGCCAGCGCGGGCGGCTGCTATTTGCAAGGTAATGATGACCTGAAAGCGGAAACCAGCATCAACAAAGAGATTGGTCTGGAGTTCAAACGCGACGGCTGGCTGGCGGGCGTCACCTGGTTCCGTAACGATTATCGCAATAAGATTGAAGCGGGCTATGTGGCTGTAGGGCAAAACGCAGTCGGCACCGATCTCTATCAGTGGGATAACGTGCCGAAAGCGGTGGTTGAAGGTCTGGAAGGATCGTTAAACGTACCGGTTAGCGAAACGGTGATGTGGACCAACAACATCACTTATATGCTGAAGAGTGAAAACAAAACCACGGGCGACCGTTTGTCGATCATCCCGGAATATACGTTGAACTCAACGCTGAGCTGGCAGGCACGGGAAGATTTGTCGATGCAAACGACCTTCACCTGGTACGGCAAGCAGCAGCCGAAGAAGTACAACTATAAAGGTCAGCCAGCGGTTGGACCGGAAACCAAAGAAATTAGCCCTTACAGCATTGTTGGCCTGAGCGCGACCTGGGATGTGACGAAGAATGTCAGTCTGACCGGCGGCGTGGACAACCTGTTCGACAAGCGTTTGTGGCGTGCGGGTAATGCCCAGACCACGGGCGATTTGGCAGGAGCCAACTATATCGCGGGTGCCGGCGCGTATACCTATAACGAGCCGGGACGTACGTGGTATATGAGCGTAAACACTCACTTCTGATGCTAACGTCAGATTGTTGACAAAGTGCGCGTCGTTCATGCCGGATGCGGCGTGAACGCCTTATCCGGCCTACAAAAATCTTGCCAATTCAATATATTGCAGGATAGTGTAGGCCTGATAAGCGTAGCGCATCAGGCAGTTTTGCGTTTGTCATCAGTCTCTAATATGGTCGACATGAAAACTACGCATACCTCCCTCCCCTTTGCAGGACATACGCTGCATTTTGTTGAGTTCGATCCAGTGAGTTTTCGCGAGCAGGATTTACTCTGGCTGCCACACTACGCACAACTGCAACACGCTGGACGTAAACGTAAAACAGAGCATTTAGCCGGACGGATCGCTGCTGTTTACGCCTTGCGGGAATATGGCTATAAATGTGTGCCCGCAATCGGCGAGCTACGCCAACCTGTGTGGCCTGCGGAGGTATACGGCAGTATTAGCCACTGCGGGACTACGGCATTAGCCGTGGTATCTCGTCAACCGATTGGCATTGATATCGAAGAGATTTTCTCTGTACAAACCGCAAGAGAATTGACAGACAACATTATTACACCAGCAGAACACGAGCGACTCGCAGAATGCGGTTTAACCTTTTCTCTGGCGCTGACACTGGCATTTTCCGCCAAAGAGAGCGCATTTAAGGCAAGCAAGATACAGGCCGCTCAAGGTTTTCTGGATTATCAGATAATTAGCTGGAATAAACAGCAGATCATCATTCGACTAGAGGATGAGCAGTTTGCTGTGCACTGGCAGATAAAAGAAAAAATAGTCATAACGCTGTGCCAACACGATTAATTGACAACATCTGGTACGATTCGCCCGCAGCCATCACTGACCACGGGCGAAAGTGTAAAGCAGGTGCCTTACCATCCTGACCTGACAACCGGATATGCGGGGATTGCTCCCCGCACAACGGCTACTTCTTCGGTTCGTAAGCGAGAACAGCCTTAAACTCAATATTACGTTCCTTTACGGTAAACTCACACAGCGAGTCGCCGACCAGAAGCGTAAATCCCAGCACTGTCAAACATAGCACTATGACCGCCACAAGGGCATATTTCGTCAGCATGTTTATATTGCCTCCATGCGAAGAAGGGACTACCATCCAAATTGTCTGGTTTGGAGTGGCGGCCCCAGGGTTGATAGAAATATCTCCTGGGGCTTCATCTTTCCAGACCTCAGAGTAAACCTGAAACCGGAAAGCTTCAGGCACCCGCCGTTATCTTACCCTTCCTTAGCAAAATAGCTGTTTATTTATACAGTAAATCCTGTTCCGGACTTTTCATTGGTATTATCGCCCATGCCAGTTAAACGAAATCGCCCGCAGCCATTGCTGACCGCGGGCGAAAATGTAAAGCAGGTGCCTTACCATCCTGACCTGACAACCGGATATGCGGGGATTACTCCCCGCACAGCGGCTACTTCTTCGGTTCGTAAGCGAGAACAGCCTTAAACTCAATATTACGTTCCTTCACCGTAAACTCACACAGCGAGTCTCCGACCAGAAGCGTAAATCCCAGCACCGTCAAACACAGCACTATGACTGCCACAAGGGCATATTTCGTCAGCATGTTTATATTGCCTCCATGCGAAGAAGGGACTACCATCCAAATTGTTCGGGTTTGGAGTGGCAGCCCCAGGGTTGATAGAAATATCTCCTGGGGCTTCATCTTTCCAGACCTCAGAGTAAACCTGAAACCGGAAAGCTTCAGGCACCCGCAGTCATCTTACCCTTCCTTAGCAAAATAGCTGTTTATTTATACAGTTGGTCTTATTTCGGACTTCTCACTACGCATTAGATCAACCGAAACTAAGCCAGTTTTTCCTTCGCCCCTCAATCGTCAAAATTCTCCGCCGCCAGCCAGCTCTGCCATAACTTGGCACATTGCAAAAGTAGCCAAATTGCTTCAGTAGCAATCAGTTCACCATCACCAAAAAAAAGAAACATTCCAGAACTTCCGCATCTCGCCCAGTCGCTCCCACTTCTATACTGAATAGAAAACGCCAACATAAGAGAAACCTATGCCATTACCCGATTTTCAAGTCTCTGAACCTTTTACCCTCGGTATTGAACTGGAAATGCAGGTGGTTAATCCGCCGGGCTATGACTTAAGCCAGGACTCTTCAACGCTGATTGACGCGGTTAAAAATCAGATCACTGCCGGGGAAGTAAAGCACGATATCACCGAAAGCATGCTGGAGCTGGCGACGGATGTTTGCCGTGATATCAACCAGGCTGCCGGGCAATTTTCAGCGATGCAGAAAGTCGTATTGCAGGCAGCCGCAGACCATCATCTGGAAATTTGCGGCGGTGGCACGCACCCGTTTCAGAAATGGCAGCGTCAGGAGGTATGCGATAACGAACGCTATCAACGAACGCTGGAAAACTTTGGTTATCTCATCCAGCAGGCGACCGTTTTTGGTCAGCATGTTCATGTTGGCTGCGCCAGTGGCGATGACGCCATTTATTTGCTGCACGGCTTGTCACGGTTTGTGCCGCACTTTATCGCCCTTTCCGCCGCGTCGCCATATATGCAAGGAACGGATACGCGTTTTGCCTCTTCACGACCGAATATTTTTTCCGCCTTTCCCGATAATGGCCCGATGCCGTGGGTCAGTAACTGGCAACAATTTGAAGCCCTGTTTCGCTGCCTGAGTTACACCACGATGATCGACAGCATTAAAGATCTGCACTGGGATATTCGCCCCAGCCCCCATTTTGGTACGGTGGAAGTTCGGGTGATGGATACCCCGTTAACCCTTAGCCACGCGGTAAATATGGCGGGATTAATTCAGGCTACCGCCCACTGGTTACTGACGGAACGCCCGTTTAAACATCAGGAGAAAGATTACCTGCTGTATAAATTCAACCGTTTCCAGGCCTGTCGCTATGGGCTGGAAGGCGTCATTACCGATCCGCATACTGGCGATCGTCGGTCACTAACGGAAGCCACCTTGCGTTTACTGGAAAAAATCGCCCCTTCCGCAGATAAAATTGGCGCATCGAGCGCGATTGAGGCCCTGCATCGCCAGGTCGTCAGCGGTCTGAATGAAGCGCAGCTGATGCGTGATTTCGTCGCCGATGGCGGCTCTCTGATTGGACTGGTGAAAAAGCATTGTGAGATTTGGGCCGGAGAATAAGTCGGGAATTGCCTTACAGAAGAATATCCCTGACAATGGTGTTTTAACTTACATTTAACAATGTTATGAAACACCCTTTAGAAACCTTAACCACCGCAGCAGGCATTTTGCTGATGGCTTTCCTCTCTTGCCTGCTGCTGCCCGCCCCCGCACTGGGGCTGACGCTGGCACAAAAACTGGTGAGCACGTTCCATCTGATGGATCTTAGCCAGCTTTACACTTTATTGTTTTGCCTGTGGTTTTTAGTGCTGGGCGCAATTGAGTATTTTGTTCTGCGCTTTATCTGGCGACGCTGGTTCTCGCTGGCGGATTAAACGTCGATTATCGCCGTACTTCACGGCATACTTTGCTTATTCTCCTTCGCCTAAAGGAACGTTTATGGATAAGCAATCACTGCACGAAACGGCGAAACGCCTGGCCCTTGAGTTACCCTTTGTCGAGCTTTGCTGGCCTTTTGGCCCGGAGTTCGATGTTTTTAAAATTGGCGGCAAGATTTTTATGCTGTCGTCGGAGCTGCGCGGCGTCCCCTTTATCAATTTGAAGTCCGATCCACAAAAATCCCTGTTAAATCAGCAGATATACCCGAGCATTAAGCCAGGGTATCACATGAATAAGAAGCACTGGATTTCAGTGTATCCAGGCGATGAGATCTCCGAAGCGTTACTGCGCGATCTTATCGATGATTCATGGAATTTAGTGGTTGATGGCTTATCTAAACGCGATCAAAAAAGAGTGCGCCCAGACTAAAAGCGAAAATCTATAGCGCATTTTTCTCGCTTACCATTTCTTGTTGAACCTTGTAATCTGCTGGCACGCAAAATTACTTACACATGGAGTCTTTATGGATATCATTTCTGTCGCCTTAAAGCGTCATTCCACTAAGGCATTTGATGCCAGCAAAAAACTTACCCCGGAACAGGCCGAGCAGATCAAAACGCTGCTGCAGTACAGCCCATCCAGCACCAACTCCCAGCCGTGGCATTTTATTGTTGCCAGCACGGAAGAAGGCAAAGCGCGTGTTGCCAAATCCGCCGCCGATAATTACGTGTTCAACGAGCGCAAAATGCTTGATGCCTCGCACGTCGTGGTGTTCTGCGCGAAAACCGCGATGGACGATGCCTGGCTGAAACAGGTTGTTGACCAGGAAGATGCCGATGGCCGCTTTGCCACGCCGGAAGCGAAAGCCGCGAACGATAAAGGTCGCAAATTCTTCGCCGATATGCACCGTAAAGATCTGCATGATGATGCTGAGTGGATGGCAAAACAGGTTTACCTCAACGTCGGTAACTTCCTGCTGGGCGTTGCGGCGCTGGGTCTGGACGCGGTGCCAATCGAAGGTTTTGACGCAGCAATCCTCGATGAAGAATTTGGTCTGAAAGAGAAAGGCTACACCAGCCTGGTGGTTGTTCCGGTGGGTCATCACAGCGTCGAAGATTTCAACGCTACACTGCCGAAATCCCGTCTGCCGCAAAACATCACCATAACTGAAGTGTAATTCTCCTTTGCCGGGCATCCGCCCGGCTATTTCCCCTCAGATTATCCTGATTTGCATAACCCTGTTTCAGCCGTCATCATAGGCTACTGTTGTATAAAGGAGACGTTATGCAGGATTTAATATCCCAGGTTGAAGATTTAGCGGGTATTGAGTTTGATCACACCACCTCGATGGTGATGATTTTCGGTATTATTTTTCTGACTGCCGTTGTAGTGCATATTATTTTGCACTGGGTAGTACTACGGACCTTCGAAAAACGTGCCATCGCCAGTTCACGGCTATGGTTGCAAATCATTACCCAGAATAAACTCTTCCACCGTTTAGCTTTCACCTTGCAGGGGATTATCGTCAATATTCAGGCGGTATTCTGGCTGCAAAAAGGCACCGAAGCGGCTGATATTCTGACCACCTGCGCGCAGTTGTGGATCATGATGTATGCACTGCTTTCAGTCTTCTCGTTGCTGGATGTTATTTTGAATCTGGCGCAGAAATTCCCGGCGGCGTCTCAGTTACCGCTGAAAGGGATATTTCAGGGGATTAAACTGATCGGCGCGATTCTGGTCGGCATTTTGATGATCTCGCTGCTGATTGGTCAATCGCCAGCGATTCTGATCAGCGGTCTTGGTGCAATGGCTGCCGTGCTGATGTTGGTATTTAAAGATCCGATTCTTGGTCTGGTGGCAGGTATTCAGCTTTCCGCGAACGATATGCTGAAACTGGGCGACTGGCTGGAGATGCCGAAATACGGCGCGGATGGCGCGGTGATCGATATTGGGTTAACCACCGTCAAAGTGCGTAACTGGGACAATACCATTACCACTATTCCTACCTGGTCTCTGGTTTCTGACTCCTTTAAAAACTGGAGCGGGATGTCAGCATCCGGCGGGCGACGTATTAAACGCAGTATCAGCATTGATGTCACCAGTATTCATTTTCTTGATGAAGACGAAATGCAACGTCTGAATAAAGCGCATTTGTTAAAACCTTATTTAACCAGCCGCCATCAGGAAATTAATGAGTGGAATCGCCAGCAAGGTTCTACGGAGTCGGTATTAAACCTGCGTCGAATGACCAATATTGGAACCTTTCGCGCCTATCTGAACGAATATCTACGTAACCATCCGCGGATTCGTAAAGATATGACCTTAATGGTACGCCAACTAGCTCCTGGCGATAACGGTTTACCGCTCGAGATCTATGCGTTTACCAACACCGTGGTGTGGCTGGAATATGAAAGTATTCAGGCTGATATTTTCGACCACATATTTGCGATTGTCGAAGAGTTTGGTCTGCGGCTTCATCAGTCACCAACCGGCAATGATATTCGCTCTCTGGCGGGTGCATTTAAGCAGTAATTAAAAAATCCGCTCTCATCGAATGGATGAGAGCGGATTCAGATGGTTGACTTCGTTTTGTCGGATGCGGCGTGAACGCCTTATCCGACTTACAGAATCGTTACAAATTGTAGGCCCGATAAGCTTGCGCATCGGGCAAATCAGCCTCACATCAGCTTAATTCGCTTTTCTACGCAATGTTTTAAACGCCACAAACAGGAATACAATCCACACCGGCAGCAAAATTGCCGACAAGCGCATATCATCCATCGTGCACATCAGCAGCAAAATCATGCCGAGGAAGGCAATGCAGAGATAGTTGCCGAATGGATAGAGCAGCGCCTTAAACTGTGTTTCACGCCCCTGACGTCGCATCGCCGCGCGAAAACGCAGATGCGCCAGACAGATCATAATCCAGTTCAACAGCAACGTTGCCACCACCAGCGCCATCAGCAGACCAAATGCTTTTTGCGGCAGCAGATAGTTGATCAACACCACCAGCGAAGTGATAGCCCCGGAAAGCATCAGCGAGTTAATCGGCACGCCGCGACGGCTGACGCGAGTCAAAAACTTCGGTGCATTACCCTGCACAGAAAGACCAAACAGCATCCGGCTGTTGGAGTAAACCCCGCTGTTGTATACCGATAATGATGCTACCAGAATGACGAAGTTCAGCGCAGAAGCCACCACGTTGCTGTCGAGATTATGGAAAATCATCACAAACGGGCTACTGTTGGATTTCACTTCCACCCACGGATAGAGTGCCAGTAAAACCACCAGTGAACCGATATAAAACAGCAGGATGCGATAAACCACCTGATTTACCGCTTTTGGAATACTTTTTTCCGGATCGCGCGCTTCAGCGGCAGTAATCCCAATCAGCTCCAGCCCGCCGAAGGAGAACATAATCACCGCCAGGGACAAAATCAGCCCATTCCAGCCCGTGGCAAAGAAACCACCGTAGCGCCAGAGGTTGTCGATACTGGCTTTCTCACCGCCGTGACCAGAAAACAGCAGCCACAGGCCAAAGCCGATCATACCGATGATCGCCAGCACTTTAATCAGCGCAAACCAGAACTCAGTTTCGCCATATAAGCGCACATTCACCAGGTTAACAGCATTGATGATAATAAAGAAGGCGGCAGCCCAGATCCAGGTGGGAACATCCGGGAACCAGTACTGCATATAGATGCCCGCAGCGGTGAGTTCAGCCATCCCTACCAGTACGAACATCACCCAGTAGTTCCAGCCTGAGAGGAAGCCCGCAAACGGTCCCCAGTATTTATAGGCAAAGTGGGCAAACGAACCGGATACCGGCTCCTCAACCACCATCTCGCCAAGCTGGCGCATAATCAGGAAAGCAATGATCCCGGCGACGCCGTAGCCCAACAATACAGCCGGACCTGCCATCTGAATCGCCGGGCCAATGCCAAGAAACAGACCAGTACCAATAGCGCCACCCAGCGCAATCAGTTGAATATGACGGTTATGTAATCCGCGATGAAGCGTCGGCTCTTTATTCGACGCAGTATCTTCCGATACGGTTGACGCGTTTTTCACGCCTTTCCCCTGTGTGTCTTTTTTGTTGAGGGGCACCTTTTAACATTTAGTGCCCATCGTCGCAAGACACAATCCACACGGTTAAACCGGGTATCTTGCTTTTATTTCCGTACCCGGTGTCGGTGCAGCCACATCAGCTTATACGCCGCCGGAATAATAAACAGCGACAGCAAAGGTGCGGTAATCATGCCGCCAATCATCGGCGCGGCAATCCGGCTCATCACCTCTGAACCTGCCCCCGTTCCCCACAAAATCGGCAGCAGACCCGCGATAATCACCGCCACCGTCATCGCTTTCGGGCGCACGCGCAGTACCGCGCCGTGATATAACGCTTCATCCAGCTTCTGCTCGCTGAATGTTTGCGGATTATCCAGGGATGGATCTGCCTCTATGGCGTGACGTAAATACATCAACATCACCACGCCAAATTCGGCGGCGACCCCGGCGAGGGCGATAAAGCCAGTGCCCGTCGCCACGGAAAGATGAAAGCCCATCCACCACAGCAACCAGATGCCGCCCACCAGCGCAAACGGTACGCTGCTGATAATCAGCAACGCTTCGCCCACGCGACGGAACGCCAGATACAACAGCACGAAGATGATCATCAACGTCATCGGCACCATGAGTTTCAGCTTATGGTTGGCGCGCTCCAGTAGCTCGAACTGCCCGGAGAATGCCACGCTGGTGCCCGGTTTTAACTGCACTTTCTCGGCAATCGCTTTTTGCAAATCGTGAACCACCGACACCATGTCACGATCGCGGGCATCGATATAAATCCAGCTTGTCGGGCGCGCATTCTCGGTTTTCAGCATCGACGGTCCGGTAGAGACTTTAACGTCGGCCACATCCGCCAGGGTGATTTGCTGCTTCATCGGCGTCAGGATCGGTAGCTGGCGCAGCGCCTGTGGGCTATCGCGCCAGCTTTGCGGATAACGCAGATTAATTGGATAACGGGCAATCCCTTCCACCGTTTCACCAACCATCGCACCGCCCACCGCAGAAGTCACAAACAACTGCACATCCGCCACCGTCATACCGTAACGCGCGGCTTTTTCACGGTTGATCTCAACGTTGATATAGCGCCCACCTTCCAGACGCTCGGCAAGGGCAGAAGCCACGCCTGGCACCGTTCGCGCCACTTCTTCAATTTGCTCCGCCATCGCGTCGATATCCGCCAGCACAGTGCCGGAAACTTTAATGCCGATGGGGCTTTTAATGCCAGTCGAGAGCATATCGATACGGTTACGGATTGGCGGCACCCACAGATTCGCCAGCCCCGGCAGACGCACGGTGTTGTCCAGTTCCTCAATGATTTTGTCCATCGTCATGCCTGGCCGCCACTGATCCTGTGGCTTAAGCTGGATGGTCGTTTCTACCATCTCCAGCGGTGCGGAGTCGGTGGCGGTTTCCGCTTTCCCGGTTTTGCCAAACACCCGCGCCACTTCAGCTACGCTCATAATCAGCTTGTCGGTTTTTTGCAGCATACTCGCCGCCTCCGCTGCGGAAATCCCCGGCAGTGTCGATGGCATATACAACAAGTCGCCTTCATTGATCTGCGGTAAAAATTCTCCGCCAACTTTATTGAGCGGCCAGAGAACCGTCAGCACCGAAAGCGCCGCCACCAACAGCGTGGTTTTAGGCCAGTGCAGTACTTTCAGCAACAGCGGATGATAAACACGAATCAAAAAGCGATTGAGCGGATTACTGCTTTCTGGTGGAATTTTGCCACGGATCCAGTAGCCCATCAGGATCGGGATCACTACGATCGCCAGCAGCGCCGCGCCCGCCATCGCATACGTTTTGGTGAACGCCAGCGGGCCAAACAGACGCCCTTCCTGCCCTTCCAGGGTGAAGATCGGGATAAACGACAGCGTGATAATCAGTAGACTGATAAACAGCGCTGGCCCCACTTCAACAGATGCATCGGTGATCACCTGCCAGCGCGTTTTATTATCCAGCGTGGCGTCAGGATGCTGGTGCTGCCACTCTTCCAGCCGTTTATGCGCATTCTCGATCATGACGATAGCGGCATCGACCATCGCCCCGACGGCAATCGCAATACCGCCCAGCGACATAATATTGGCATTCAGCCCCTGGAAGTGCATGATAATAAAAGCAATACACAACCCCAGCGGCAACGAAATAATCGCCACCAGCGCCGAGCGCACATGCCAGAGAAACAGCGCGCAGACTACCGCCACCACAATAAACTCTTCCAGCAGCTTGCCGCTGAGGTTGTCGATGGCGCGGTCAATAAGCTGGCTGCGATCGTATGTTGTAACTATCTCCACGCCTTCCGGCAGACTGCTTTTCAGCGTTTCCAGTTTGTCCTTCACGGCGGCGATCACTTCACGGGCGTTTTTGCCGGAACGCAGGATCACCACCCCACCTGCCACTTCGCCTTCGCCGTTCAGTTCGGCAATACCCCGGCGCATTTCCGGGCCAACCTGGACCTTCGCAACATCACGCAGATAGACGGGCACGCCATTTTCACTGGCTTTTAAAACGATGTGATTAAAGTCGTCGAGCGTTTGCAGATAGCCGCTGGCGCGCACCATATATTCCGCTTCCGCCAGTTCGATCGACGAACCGCCCGCTTCCTGGTTTGAAGCATCCAGCGCGCTTTTTACTTCGGCGAGACTGATGCCATATTGCGCCAGGCGCTGTGGATCGATAACCACCTGATACTCTTTCACCACACCGCCCACCGACGCCACTTCCGCAACGTCAGGGATGGTTTTTAGCTCATATTTGAGAAACCAGTCCTGCAATGAGCGTAAATCGGCCAGATCGTGCTTACCGCTGCGATCCACCAGTGCATATTCATAGATCCAGCCAACACCCGTGGCATCTGGCCCCAACTCGGCGCTGACTCCCGCAGGCAGTTTACCCTGTACCTGGTTGAGGTACTCCAGTACCCGCGAGCGCGCCCAGTACGGATCGGTGCCATCTTCGAAAATGACATACACATAAGAGTCGCCAAACTGCGAGAAACCGCGCACAGTCTTCGCGCCAGGTACTGACAACATGGTGGTGGTTAGCGGATAAGTCACCTGATTTTCAACGATTTGCGGTGCCTGACCGGGATAGCTGGTTTTAATAATCACCTGCACATCGGAGAGATCCGGCAGCGCATCCACTGGCGTGTTAATGATAGTCCAGGTGCCCCAGATACTCAGAAACAACGCGCCCATCAGCACCAGAAAACGGTTCGCCACCGAGCGACGAATAATCCATTCAATCATTGGTTATTCCCTCAATGCGCATGGGTAGCACTTTCAGAGCGCATCCGCTCCAGTGCGCCAGAAATATTGGCTTCAGAATCAATCAGGTACAGGCCGCTGGAAACCACCTTTTCACCTTCCGCCAGACCAGAACGTAGCGCGGTGACGCCTTGCGACGCCTGGAAAACAGCAACGCGTTTCGGTACAAAGCGCCCGTCGGCATCAACGGTAATCACCCGCTGTTCGTTACCAGTATCAATCAGTGCCTGTGACGGAATGAGCAGCATCGGTTCACTGGCGGTGTTGAGTTGCAACCAGGCGTTCATTCCCGGTTTTAGCGCCTCGTCGGCGTTGTCGACCTCCAGACGCAGTTGCAGCGTGCGGGTCGCGGCATCCACGCCGGGTAGAAGGGTCCATTTGCGGATGCTGAGCGTTTTATCCGGTCGCGCCGGAACGGTGAGCGTAAATTGCGAGGCATCTTTCACCAGCCAGGCGATGGACTCCGGGATCGCAGCAGTGACCCACACCGGGTCCATACCCTGAATTTTCGCGACCACGTTATCTTTGGCGATATTCATTCCCGCGCGCAGATCAAACGCGGTGATCACGCCATCAATGGGCGCTTTGAGCGTAAAGCGAGTCTGGATTTTTTGCGTGGTAATCAGGCGGCGAATATCGGCCTCCGGCATTCCCGCCAGCCGCAGGCGCTCAAGAATGCCTTCAGTCTGGGTCGCCGTACCGCCGGTTTCGCGCAGCAGTAAATACTCACTCTGCGCTTCCACCCAGTCGGGAATGGTCAGGTCGAGAAGCGGTGTGCCCTTTTGCACTTTATCGCCCACGGTGAGCGGATACACCTTGTCGATAAACCCGGCGGCGCGGGCCTGCACAATGGCAAACTGATACTCGTTGTAACTCACATTCGCTGGGAAACTCTGGGCAAAAGTCAGCGGCCCGCGCGTGACGGTCGCCGTTTTCACCCCCAGATTTTGCGTCTGGGTCGGGTCAATGCGCACACCAGACGCAGAACTCTCTTCATCGGCATATTTCGGCACCAGATCCATATCCATAAACGGCGATTTACCTGGTTTATCGAACCGCGTATTGGGATACATTGGGTCGTACCAGAATAAGACTTTACGTTCTGCGGTCGACGTTTTTTCTGCGGGCGGTTCAGCCTTTGCAAACCAGGTAAAACCTGCCGCAGAAATAATACCGCCCGCGATCATGCTGCCGATAATAAGCGCGATTTTTTTCATCTCATTAAACCTGGGTTACTGGCTGACTTTAATATCCTGTAATAAAGAAAGGTTGCCCTGCTGGACAAAATTAAACGCTACTTTGTCGCCAGTTTTAATTTCACTCATTTTCGTCTGCGGGGTGATGGTAAAGCGCATGGTCATCTCCGGCCAGTTCACGGCAGCAATCGGATCGTGATGGATGGTGATTTTTTTGCTTTCCAGATCAACACCTTTTACCACACCGGTGGCGCTAATAACCTGTGGTTGTGCTTCGCTCATGGTTTCATGGTGATGTTCGTTAGCCTGGGCATTAAAGCCAATAACAGTAAACAGACTGAACATTACGACTTGCAGTGCTTTTTTCATTATTCTCTCCTGGAGTTAAAATTTATTGCTGCCAACCGCCACCCAGGGCGGTATATAAGGAAACTTCGTTAACCTGACGGGCATAATTCAGGTCGAGTAAAGTTTGTCGGGTTGCAAATAAAGAACGTTCGGCATCCAGCACTTCCAGATAACTTACCGCGCCGTGCTGATATAATGCCCGCGCCCGTTGCAGGGTAATTTGCAGCGACGCCAGATAACGCTGCTGGGCGCTGATTTGATCGTTCAGGCTTTGACGTAATGCAAGCGCATCTGCCACTTCTTTAAAGGCGTTCTGAATTTTCTGTTCATAATTCACCACCGACTGCTGCTGGCGAATTTCGGCGATATCCAGATTGGCCTGGTTGCGTCCGGCATTAAAAATGGGGATCTCAATTTTGGGAATAAAATTCCACATCCCGCTGCTGGCGTTAAATAATGATGACAGATCGCTGCTGGCGGTTGATATTCCACTGGTCAGGCTTATAGACGGGAAAAATGCCGCACGCGCAGCACCAATATTGGCATTAGCCGCCATTAACGCGTGTTCAGCTTCCATAATATCCGGGCGCTGCAACAAGATTTGCGACGACAAGCCCGCCGGTAATTTAACGCTTTGCAGGCTGTCGCTGTTTACTGTCTGCGCTTGCGGCAGCTTGCCGTAGTTTCCCAATAACAGTTGCAATGCATTATTCGCCTGCGCCAGTTCCCCCTGACGTTTAGCGATATCACTGCGGGTACTTTCTATCACCCCGCGAGCCTGTTCCAGCGCCAGAACATTGCTGCTACCAGTCAAAAGTTGTTTTTCGACAAACGCATATGACTGCTGATAATTACGCAGCGTTTCTTCGGCTATTTGTAATTGCGCATAAGCCAGTTGCTGATTGAAATAGCTTTGCGCGACATTAGAAACCAGCAGAATATGCACCGCGCGCTGAGCTTCCTCAGTGGCTAAATAATTTTGTCGCTCGGCTTCGCTCATGTTCTTTAAGCGACCGAAAAAATCGAGATCAAAGCTGGCGTTAAGGCCAGTCGAGAACTCCCGCGTCGTGGCTGAATCGCCTTTAAGATTGCCGCTCCAGCTGCCGCTACCCTCGCCATTGAGCTGCGGGTAGCGGTCGGCATCGGTCAGACGATATTGCGCCCGTGCCTCCTGCACTTTCAGCGTCGCCATGCGCAAATCCCGATTATTCACCAGCGCCTCGCTAATCAGCGTCTTCACCTGATTATCAACAAAAAAGGTGCGCCAGCCCGCGTTCTGGTAGTTATCTACCGCGTTAACCAGGCCGTTCTGGCTGAGTGAGAACTGCTGCGGCACGGGCATTGCCGGACGCTGATATTCCGGTGCCAGTGAACAACCGGTTAGCGCAAGGGCCACACAAAATGGCAGAAGTTTACAAGGAGACATAGGCTCATAATTTCTGGTGATTTTATGCCGCCAACTTTACTCGCCAGGCTCTGATTTTCCGGTGACAGGAAAATGACAAAATTGTCATTTTGCCAATAAGCGATTGCCATCTGATCCCGCTACTCTAGAATTGCCCGGGCAACATGCGGAGGAAATATGAAACTGTTGATTGTCGAAGATGAAAAGAAAACCGGCGAATACTTAACCAAAGGGTTAACCGAGGCCGGTTTTGTGGTTGATTTGGCCGATAACGGGCTGAATGGATACCATCTGGCGATGACAGGTGATTATGACCTGATAATCCTAGATATTATGCTGCCGGACGTGAACGGCTGGGATATCGTGCGTATGTTGCGTTCCGCCAATAAAGGGATGCCGATTCTGTTGCTTACCGCGCTTGGCACCATTGAACATCGCGTCAAGGGGCTGGAGCTGGGAGCGGATGACTATCTGGTGAAGCCGTTCGCTTTTGCTGAACTGCTGGCGCGGGTGCGCACTCTACTGCGTCGCGGGGCGGCGGTGATTATCGAAAGTCAGTTTCAGGTTGCCGATTTAATGGTTGATCTGGTCAGCCGCAAAGTCACCCGCAGCGGCACGCGCATCACTTTGACCAGTAAAGAGTTTACTCTGCTGGAGTTTTTCCTTCGCCATCAGGGCGAAGTGCTGCCCCGCTCGCTTATCGCCTCGCAGGTGTGGGACATGAATTTCGACAGCGACACTAACGCCATTGATGTGGCGGTGAAGCGGCTGCGCGGCAAAATCGACAACGACTTTGAGCCGAAGCTGATTCAAACCGTGCGCGGCGTGGGTTACATGCTTGAGGTGCCGGATGGTCAGTAAGCCGTTTCAGCGCCCGTTTTCGCTGGCAACCCGCCTGACCTTTTTTATTAGCCTGGCCACCATCGCGGCGTTTTTCGCCTTTGCATGGATCATGATCCACTCAGTAAAAGTGCATTTTGCCGAGCAGGATATTAATGATTTAAAAGAGATTAGCGCCACACTTGAACGGGTACTTAATCACCCTGACGAAACGCAAGCCCGACGCTTAATGACGCTGGAAGATATTGTCAGTGGTTATTCCAATGTGTTGATTTCTCTGGCAGATAGCCACGGTAAAACGGTGTATCACTCCCCCGGCGCGCCGGATATCCGCGAGTTTGCACGTGATGCCATACCCGATAAAGACGCTCGGGGCGGCGAGGTGTATCTCCTTTCCGGCCCGACAATGATGATGCCAGGCCACGGTCACGGGCATATAGAACACAGCAACTGGCGGATGATTAACTTGCCGGTTGGCCCGCTGGTGGACGGCAAACCGATTTATACGCTCTACATCGCGCTGTCTATTGATTTTCATCTTCATTACATTAATGATTTGATGAATAAACTTATTATGACCGCATCGATCATCAGCATCCTGATCGTCTTTATCGTGCTGTTGGCGGTACATAAAGGCCACGCGCCAATTCGCAGCGTCAGCCGTCAAATCCAGAACATTACCTCGAAAGATCTCGACGTTCGCCTCGATCCACAGACCGTGCCCATTGAACTGGAACAACTGGTGCTGTCGTTCAACCATATGATCGAGCGTATCGAGGATGTCTTTACCCGCCAGTCCAATTTCTGTGCGGATATCGCCCACGAAATTCGCACGCCGATTACGAATCTCATAACGCAAACGGAAATCGCCCTCAGCCAGTCGCGCAGCCAGAAGGAGCTGGAAGATGTGCTCTACTCTAATCTCGAAGAGCTGACGCGAATGGCGAAAATGGTCAGCGATATGCTGTTTCTCGCTCAGGCCGATAACAACCAGTTAATCCCCGAAAAGAAAATGCTCAACCTGGCGGATGAAGTTGGTAAAGTGTTCGATTTTTTCGAGGCGTTAGCGGAAGATCGCGGCGTAGCACTACGGTTTGTTGGCGACAAATGTCAGGTTGCGGGCGATCCGCTGATGCTGCGTCGGGCGCTAAGCAACCTGCTTTCTAACGCCCTGCGTTATACGCCGCCCGGAGAGGCAATTGTAGTGCGCTGTCAAACGGTCGATCACCAGGTGCAAGTTACCGTCGAAAACCCCGGTACGCCCATTGCGCCCGAGCACTTACCGCGTTTGTTTGACCGTTTCTACCGCGTTGATCCTTCCCGCCAGCGAAAAGGTGAAGGTAGCGGTATTGGTCTGGCGATAGTGAAATCAATTGTTGTCGCGCATAAAGGCACGGTTGCGGTAACGTCAGATGCGCGGGGGACAAGGTTTGTTATCATATTACCCGCTTAATCCTTCAGCAATCGGCAACTTTTATAACCAGTGTAAAAATAACGTGCCGCAATAATCCTACCTATTAATGATAAAAAGCTGTCACAATTCATAAAAAACTTTAATATACGCCACCCTAAACATAACCAGCGTTAATGTAAGGTTTTTGTGTGGACTGGCTTCTTGATGTTTTTGCAACCTGGCTATATGGCTTAAAAGTAATCGCGATAACGTTAGCGGTCATCATGTTCATCAGCGGGCTGGACGATTTTTTTATTGATGTCGTCTACTGGGTACGCCGCATTAAACGCAAGTTGAGTGTTTATCGCCGCTACCCGCGAATGAGTTACCGCGAACTGTATAAACCAGATGAAAAACCGTTAGCGATTATGGTTCCGGCGTGGAATGAAACGGGCGTCATCGGCAATATGGCCGAGCTGGCGGCGACCACGCTCGACTATGAAAACTATCATATCTTTGTTGGCACCTACCCCAACGACCCAGATACTCAGCGTGATGTTGACGAAGTGTGCGCTCGCTTCCCAAACGTGCATAAGGTAGTCTGCGCGCGTCCTGGCCCCACCAGCAAAGCCGACTGCCTGAACAACGTGCTGGACGCCATCACCCAGTTTGAGCGTAGCGCCAATTTCGCTTTTGCTGGTTTTATTCTGCATGACGCCGAAGACGTAATTTCACCGATGGAATTGCGTCTGTTCAACTATCTGGTCGAGCGTAAAGATCTGATTCAGATCCCGGTATACCCATTCGAACGCGAATGGACGCACTTCACCAGCATGACTTACATTGATGAGTTTTCAGAACTGCATGGCAAAGATGTTCCGGTGCGTGAAGCCCTCGCCGGACAGGTGCCCAGCGCAGGCGTCGGTACTTGTTTCAGCCGCCGCGCCGTGACCGCACTGTTAGCTGATGGTGACGGTATTGCTTTCGACGTGCAGAGTCTTACTGAAGATTACGACATTGGTTTCCGCCTGAAAGAAAAAGGTATGACGGAAATTTTTGTCCGTTTTCCGGTGGTGGACGAAGCCAAAGAACGCGAGCAGCGTAAATTTTTACAGCACGCGCGGACGTCAAACATGATCTGCGTGCGCGAATATTTCCCCGATACCTTTTCGACGGCGGTTCGACAAAAATCTCGCTGGATCATCGGCATTGTTTTCCAGGGCTTTAAAACCCATAAATGGACCTCCAGCCTGACGCTGAACTACTTTCTCTGGCGCGACCGCAAAGGGGCAATCAGTAACTTTGTCAGCTTCCTCGCGATGCTGGTGATGATCCAGCTTTTGCTGTTACTGGCGTATGAAAGTTTCTGGCCCGATGCCTGGCATTTCCTTTCTATTTTCAGCGGCAGCGCATGGTTAATGACCCTGCTGTGGCTAAACTTTGGTTTGATGGTTAACCGCATCGTGCAGCGGGTGATTTTTGTCACTGGCTACTACGGTCTGACGCAGGGGCTGCTATCTGTCCTGCGTCTTTTCTGGGGCAACCTGATTAACTTCATGGCCAACTGGCGCGCGTTAAGACAGGTACTTCAACACGGCGATCCACGTCGCGT
The DNA here is from genome assembly GCF_030295215.1 of Escherichia sp. KS167_9B. Classification (NCBI taxonomy): domain Bacteria; kingdom Pseudomonadati; phylum Pseudomonadota; class Gammaproteobacteria; order Enterobacterales; family Enterobacteriaceae; genus Escherichia; species Escherichia sp. KS167_9B. Next base: position 679,624 of record NZ_AP025754.1, on the reverse strand, counting down.
CGCGTGGGATAAAACAACGCATGACTTCCCCAGCGTCACTGGCGATACCCGCTCGTTGCGCCCGTTAGGTCAAATTCTGCTGGAAAATCAGGTCATCACTGAAGAACAACTCGATACGGCACTGCGTAATCGTGTCGAAGGTCTACGCTTGGGCGGTTCAATGTTGATGCAGGGGCTGATTAGCGCCGAACAGCTGGCACAGGCACTGGCAGAGCAAAACGGCGTGGCGTGGGAGTCCATCGATGCCTGGCAGATCCCTTCTTCGCTGATTGCCGCGATGCCGGCCTCCGTGGCGCTGCATTATGCGGTGCTACCGCTGCGTCTGGAAAATGATGAGTTAATTGTCGGCAGTGAAGATGGTATTGACCCGGTTTCGCTGGCAGCCCTGACGCGTAAAGTTGGATGCAAAGTGCGTTACGTCATTGTTCTGCGGGGACAAATTGTCACGGGGTTACGTCACTGGTATGCACGCCGACGCGGTCACGATCCGCGGGCAATGTTGTACAATGCGGTTCAGCATCAGTGGCTCACGGAACAGCAGGCCGGTGAAATCTGGCGGCAATATGTGCCGCATCAGTTCCTGTTCGCCGAAATACTGACCACGCTCGGTCATATTAATCGTTCAGCAATTAACGTGTTGTTATTGCGCCATGAACGCAGTTCTCTGCCGCTCGGCAAGTTTTTGGTCACCGAAGGCGTTATCAGCCAGGAAACGTTGGATCGCGTCCTGACAATTCAACGCGAATTACAAGTTTCGATGCAATCACTATTACTCAAAGCAGGTTTAAACACAGAACAGGTTGCGCAACTGGAGTCCGAAAATGAAGGAGAATAACCTTAATCGCGTCATCGGATGGTCTGGTTTACTGCTGACGTCTTTATTGAGTACCAGCGCACTCGCAGACAATATCGGCACCAGCGCAGAAGAGCTGGGGCTGAGCGATTATCGCCATTTTGTTATTTATCCCCGTCTCGATAAGGCGCTGAAGGCACAGAAAAATAACGACGAAGCAACCGCCATCCGCGAATTTGAATATATACACCAGCAGGTGCCGGATAATATTCCGCTGACTTTATACCTTGCGGAAGCCTATCGCCATTTTGGTCATGATGACCGGGCGCGGCTGTTGCTTGAGGATCAACTGAAACGTCACCCAGGAGATGCCCGACTTGAGCGCAGTCTGGCGGCTATTCCAGTTGAAGTGAAAAGCGTTACGACTGTTGAAGAACTGCTTGCCCAGCAAAAAGCGTGCGACGCTGCGCCGACCCTGCGTTGTCGCAGTGAAGTCGGGCAGAATGCCCTGCGGCTGGCACAATTACCTGTCGCCAGAGCGCAACTGAACGATGCGACGTTTGCTGCATCGACGGAAGGAAAAACGCTGCGAACCGATCTGCTGCAACGGGCAATCTACCTCAAGCAGTGGTCGCTGGCAGAAGCGTTGTTCAGTGAATCACGGCAACAAAATACATTAAACGCAGCTGAGCGCCGTCAGTGGTTTGATGTTCTGCTCGCAGGCCAGCTGGATGATCGGATCCTGGCGCTGCAATCAGAGGGGATCTTCACCGATCCACAGTCATATATTACTTACGCGACCGCGCTGGCTTATCGTGGCGAGAAAGCACGCCTCCAGCATTATCTCATTGAAAATAAGCCGCTGTTTACCACGGACGCACAAGAGAAAAGTTGGCTCTATCTGTTATCTAAATACAGCGCCAACCCCGTTCAGGCGTTGGCGAATTATACGGTACAGTTTGCCGATAACCGCCAGTATGTTGTTGGCGCGACGCTACCGGTGCTGTTAAAAGAAGGTCAGTACGACGCAGCGCAAAAACTGCTCGCCACCCTCCCCGCCAATGAAATGCTTGAGGAGCGTTATACCGTTAGCGTAGCGACCCATAACAAGGCTGAAGCTCTGCGTCTGGCACGATTGCTGTATCAGCAAGAACCGGCAAATCTTACCCGCCTGGATCAACTGACCTGGCAACTGATGCAGAACGAGCAGTCACGCGAAGCTGCCGATTTATTGCTGCAACGCTATCCTTTCCAGGGCGATGCGCGTGTCAGCCAGACTTTAATGGCGCGACTGGCGTCTCTGCTGGAAAGTCATCCTTACCTGGCAACTCCGGCGAAGGTGGCGATTTTATCGAAACCCTTACCGCTGGCGGAGCAACGTCAGTGGCAAAGTCAGTTGCCGGGTATTGCAGATAATTGCCCGGCAATAGTTCGCTTGCTGGGCGATATGTCGCCTTCCTACGATGCCGCCGCCTGGAACCGTCTGGCAAAGTGTTATCGGGACACGCTACCCGGCGTGGCGTTGTATGCATGGCTTCAGGCCGAACAACGGCAACCGAACGCCTAGCAACATCGTGCGGTAGCCTATCAGGCGTATCAGGTTGAGGATTACGCCACCGCACTGGCGGCCTGGCAGAAAATCAGTCTTCACGACATGAGCAATGAGGATCTGCTTGCTGCTGCCAATACCGCCCAGGCGGCAGGAAATGGTGCGGCTCGCGATCGCTGGCTTCAGCAGGCAGAACAACGTGGGCTGGGAAACAATGCCCTCTACTGGTGGCTGCATGCGCAACGTTACATTCCTGGTCAGCCGGAACTCGCACTGAACGATCTCACGCGCTCAATCAATATTGCGCCTTCTGCCAACGCTTACGTTGCGCGGGCGACAATTTATCGCCAACGTCATAATGTCCCGGCGGCGGTGAGTGATTTGCGCGCCGCTCTGGAACTGGAACCGAATAATAGCAACACCCAGGCAGCGCTCGGTTACGCCTTGTGGGATAGCGGTGATATTGCACAGTCGCGGGAAATGCTCGAACAGGCGCATAAAGGGCTACCGGACGATCCGGCACTTATCCGACAACTGGCCTACGTGAACCAGCGTCTGGATGATATGCCTGCGACGCAGCACTACGCCCGGCTGGTGATTGATGACATTGATAATCAGGCGCTGATAACCCCACTGACCCCAGAGCAAAATCAGCAACGCTTCAATTTCCGCCGTCTGCATGAGGAGGTCGGTCGCCGCTGGACGTTCAGTTTCGATTCTTCTATCGGCTTGCGTTCCGGCGCAATGAGTACCGCTAACAATAATGTCGGCGGCGCAGCGCCAGGGAAAAGCTATCGTAGCTACGGGCAACTGGAAGCCGAGTACCGCATCGGACGCAATATGATGCTGGAAGGCGACCTGCTCTCGGTTTACAGCCGTGTATTTGCCGATACCGGAGAAAACGGGGTGATGATGCCGGTGAAAAATCCGATGTCCGGCACCGGTCTGCGCTGGAAGCCGCTGCGCGATCAGATCTTTTTCCTCGCCGTCGAACAGCAGTTGCCGCTGAACGGGCAAAATGGCGCATCCGATACCATGCTGCGCGCCAGCGCCTCATTCTTTAATGGCGGCAAATACAGCGACGAATGGCACCCGAACGGTTCAGGCTGGTTTGCCCAAAACCTGTACCTCGATGCGGCGCAATATGTCCGCCAGGATATTCAGGCGTGGACGGCAGATTATCGCTTAAGCTGGCATCAGAAGGTGGCGAACGGACAGACTATTGAGCCTTACGCTCACGTTCAGGACAACGGCTATCGGGATAAAGGTACCCAGGGCGCGCAGCTTGGCGGTGTCGGTGTCCGCTGGAATATCTGGACCGGCGAGACGCACTACGACGCCTGGCCGCACAAAGTCAGTCTCGGCGTCGAATATCAACATACCTTTAAGGCGATTAATCAACGTAACGGAGAGCGCAACAACGCGTTTCTCACCATTGGAGTGCACTGGTAAATGCGTAAGTTCATTTTCGTATTGCTGACACTGCTTTTGGTCAGCCCTTTTTCCTTTGCGATGAAAGGTATTATCTGGCAACCACAAAACCGTGATAGTCAGGTTACCGATACCCAGTGGCAGGGGCTGATGAGTCAGTTACGTTTGCAAGGCTTCGATACCCTGGTTTTGCAATGGACCCGTTACGGCGATGCATTCACCCAGCCAGAACAGCGCGCGTTATTGTTTAAGCGTGCCGCAGCTGCGCAACAGGCTGGCCTGAAGCTGATTGTCGGGCTGAATGCCGATCCGGAATTTTTTATGCACCAGAAACAGTCATCCGCGGTGCTGGAAAGCTATCTTAATCGCCTGCTGGCTGCCGATCTCCAGCAAGCCAGATTATGGAGCGCCGTACCTGGCGTAACGCCGGATGGCTGGTACATCAGCGCGGAAATTGACGACCTGAACTGGCGCAGCGAAGCCGTCCGTCAGCCCTTGCTAACGTGGTTAAACAATGCGCAGCGGCTGATTAGTGATGTTTCGGCAAAACCGGTTTATATCAGTAGTTTTTTCGCCGGAAATATGTCGCCCGATGGCTATCGCCAACTGCTGGAACACGTTAAAGCAACCGGCGTTAATGTCTGGGTTCAGGATGGCAGCGGCGTTGATAAACTCACCGCTGAACAGCGTGAACGTTATCTACAGGCCAGCGCCGATTGCCAAAGCTCCGCCCCAGCAAGCGGCATTGTTTATGAACTGTTTGTCGCCGGCAAAGGCAAAACCTTTACCGCGAAACCGAAACCGGATGCAGAGATCGCCTCGCTGTTAGCGAAACGTTCCTCTTGCGGTAAAGACACGCTCTATTTCTCTCTGCGCTATTTGCCCGTCGCGCACGGCATTCTCGAGTATTAAATCTCCTCCAGGTAAGTCGGGTACGACCTGGCTTACCTCTTTCGCTCTCGTCAGAATTCCATCAAGATTAATTGCTAAAAAGCGTGCTAAAGAAAGAAGATCGTTATCGGCGAACGGGCCGATCACTCATGCAGGAAGCATAGATCCTTTGAGCGGAGTTTCTGATATCTGAGGAGTGCGAAATGCAATTGAGCAGCAGTGAACCTTGCGTGGTGATCCTGACCGAAAAAGAGGTAGAGGTAAGCGTCAATAACCATGCTACGTTTACCCTTCCGAAAAACTACCTGGCCGCCTTCGCGTGCAACAATAACGTCATTGAACTCTCAACGTTAAATCACGTATTAATCACCCACATCAACCGTAACATCATCAACGATTATCTGTTGTTTTTAAATAAGAACTTAACCTGTGTAAAGCCCTGGTCGCGGCTGGCTACCCCGGTTATCGCTTGTCATAGCCGTACACCGGAAGTGTTCCGGCTAGCCGCCAACCACAGCAAGCAGCAACCCAGCAAACCCTGCGAAGCGGAGTTGACGCGCGCATTGCTTTTTACCGTATTGTCTAACTTTCTTGAGCAATCGCGGTTTATTGCCCTACTGATGTATATCTTACGCAGCAGCGTCCGCGACAGCGTCTGCCGCATTATTCAAAGCGATATTCAGCATTACTGGAATCTGCGAATTGTCGCCAGTTCGCTATGTTTAAGCCCCAGCCTGCTCAAAAAGAAATTAAAAAACGAAAATACCAGCTATAGCCAGATTGTCACAGAGTGTCGTATGCGTTACGCCGTACAGATGTTATTGATGGATAACAAAAATATCACTCAGGTAGCGCAATTATGTGGCTATAGCAGCACGTCGTACTTTATCTCTGTTTTTAAGGCGTTTTACGGCCTGACACCGTTGAATTATCTCGCCAAACAGCGACAAAAAGTGATGTGGTGAAGGGCAAAGCGGAAACAGATAAGACTGGCATAAATCAAGAAGAAATGGCGCGCCCTGCAGGATTCGAACCTGCGGCCCACGACTTAGAAGGTCGTTGCTCTATCCAACTGAGCTAAGGGCGCGTTGATACCGCAATGCGGTGTAATCGCGTGAATTATACGGTCAACCCTTGCTGAGTCAATGGCTTTTGATCTGGTTGCTGAACAAGTGAACGACCGCGTCTGATTTTCTGATTTATTTCGCTATAGCGGCAAACAAACGTACACCGCTGCGCGTCTGAATCAAGAAAACCCGTATTTTCATGTATCAAAGTACAATTTCCCGCCCTAACGGAAAATTGTCCGATCCTATGAGACTGATAACTATGAAACCAACGTCGGTGATCATTATGGATACTCATCCTATCATCAGAATGTCTATTGAAGTTCTGTTGCAAAAAAACAGTGAATTGCAGATTGTCCTGAAAACGGATGATTACCGCATAACCATCGATTATCTCCGAACCCGTCCTGTTGATTTAATCATTATGGATATAGACTTGCCCGGTACAGACGGTTTTACCTTCCTGAAAAGGATCAAACAAATCCAGAGTACAGTAAAAGTATTATTTTTATCATCGAAATCAGAATGCTTTTATGCTGGCAGAGCGATACAAGCTGGTGCTAACGGTTTTGTCAGTAAATGCAATGATCAGAATGATATTTTTCATGCCGTTCAGATGATCCTCTCCGGATACACTTTTTTTCCCAGCGAAACGCTCAACTATATAAAAAGCAATAAATGCAGTACGAATAGTTCAACGGTCACTGTGCTATCTAATCGTGAAGTGACCATATTACGTTATCTGGTTAGCGGATTATCTAATAAAGAAATTGCCGATAAGTTATTACTTAGCAATAAAACAGTTAGTGCGCATAAATCTAATATTTATGGCAAGCTAGGTTTGCATTCAATTGTAGAGCTTATCGACTACGCCAAATTATATGAATTAATATAATATTAATTATAATTGATCATAAATATCGCATCCGCTTTCGCCACACCAGGCTGAACACCGCTGGCTAACGCCCGATAATTGGCAAAAAAGTTTAGCGTGACATTGCCATTTGCATCTACTTCCTCAGTCGGGCTCGTCTCCCCCAGTGCGAGCCGGGAGCGATCGCTATTACGTAATTCGATGGCGACGGTTTGTGCCATTGCGGGATCATCCAGAGCCAGCAGGTTGGTATCGGATGCCAGCGTTCCCGTAAATAAAATCGCGACTGAACCCGGAGGACATCCCTCCAGCCGCAGGCTAAAAGGGACGAGTGCCGTGGTATCGCCAGCGGTCAGTAGTTGTGTCGTAGGCCATCTGCCTAAATCTACCGTCTTATCAATATCCGCTGTGTTTACGGTACAGGAGAAATCAACAACGTTACCGTGCAAATTGATATTAATCGTTCCTAAAGGGTCAGCTGCCCATCCACTGGAACTCCACAGTAGCCCGCAGAAACAGCTAAAGATTACTCTTCTCATTCTCCGTACCTCATTGATAATCGACGCGTAAATACCCCAGCGCGCTAAACGGCCCTTCGGTCGGTTTTTGACCGGTAATACTGATAGGCCAGGCGCGAAGTGTGACATTGGCTGCCGCAGCTGCATCCAGACGGAAAGGAATAACGCTATTGAGATCGTTAGGCGTGATCGGCGTATCGTTCTGATCGGCGACAATAAAACCTAAATCCTGATTGTCCGACACCATCGCCTGACCAGAAACGGCACTGGCTTCCAGACGCATTGTTAAATAAGCCTGCGCAGCAACATTCGTACATTTGATCGCAATGCTCTTGGTTTGCGGCATGACACCAGCAGGTCGATTACCCGGCCCTGCCGCACTAAATAACGATGCGCCGATATCACCAAAATCAAATTCAACAATCTGCCCGGCATTTAATTCGCAGTTTTGCGGTACTTCAACCCGGCCACCAAAACTAATGGTATAAACAGGTGTAACCAACGGATCGTAAGGCGTTGATGTCACATACACGGTAAACATCACCTGTCTGGGGATCTCCACCATGTTAATAAAAGGACGAATAACCTTTAAACGAAATATCAAACGAGAATCCATCACCCCGAACGGAAGGTTTTGCGAAACGTTAGGATCTGTTCCCATACGGATATAATTTTGCGGGGGAAATTGAATATCCATCACGCTATCAACCAGACTCATCGCACCTAATAGATAATCATTTAATTGCATATATTTATAATTATCGATAGTTTCCTGAACAACAAAGTTGGTGACATAACTACGGTATGTATAATTCACCAACGTGCCGGGTGGGCAAATTGCTGACACACCTACCCAGCCGGATTTTTCCGGTAAAACAACAATCTGACCTGGCTGGTTATTGGTGCTATTAAAGACATTTGAGAGATCATAGTGTTCATCTTCTGCTACGCCAGTACTATTTGCACAAACAGTAGCCCAGGATATGTTTGTTAACCACAAACATGCCATTGCCAATAATGACCTGCAGATTATCTTCATTGATAATTTCCTTTATGAGCCAGGATGTGTGCAAACTGCCGAAATAACAGTGACGGCTTGCTGTAAGCTTTGCTTCGGCAATACATAGTGCACAATGCAGCGTGAGTTCGCGCCGTCTCCCCACTGAACCAGTAATTCACCAGACAATGGCGCACCACTTAAATAAACTTGCCCGTCATCACCCACCATACTGGTTATTCCGGTACTGTTTTCCCGTACCAGTGATCCAAACGGCACCGGTTTTCCGCCCTGGGTAACGGTAATGAGCGCCCGCACGCCTATGCGGGTATCAAAATTGGCACGAACCAACGCGCCTTGCGTCGGCACAACGCTGCTAATATTTTTTTCAACATCGATGGAATTCCCCATCGTATTGGTATCAAGCGCGATACGGTTATACCGATAAACCGTGGCATACGGCATCACCGCATAGCCGCGCCAGTCGGTTAAAATTCCAGTTTGATTTTCAATGCGTACACCGCCTGCGCCAGGCGCTTTAATCAAAACATTGGTATCCCCTAAAGGCTGGCTCAGCGTTATACCATTTTCATGCCCGACCACACCGCCAGACAGCTGCCAGTTAACGTCATGTTGATCGCGGTCGTAGTTATACCCGACCCCCAGCGTACCGTAAGCGGCCTGCCAGTTTGCCGTGGCGCTGCCCGTGTACCCATTATTCGAGGTATCGCCCTGGCTTACGTGATAACTCAGGTTGTGGCCTTCCAGTAAGGTCCCACCAACGCCTGCCAGCCAGCTATTTTGCCCGTTGCTGTTACGGTTGGCGTTAAAGGAGGCATAAGCGCGATCGAGCGCATTTTCCCGGGTGTAGCGACGTTTGGTCAGAACATTGAAAGGCACTGAAACATTAAGTCCGACAATACGTTCGTTATCGGGGATCCCTACAGATTCATTCCACGAAAATGAGAGTGAATAACTGATGCCAACCCAGCTGCTGGTATACCCCACCTGATACCAGGTATCTGAATCCGAAGTATTCCAGTATTTTTGATGGGTACCAGAAATATAAAGCGAGCCAAAGTCATTAAGTGATTGTGAAATATTTAACTGCAAACGGTCTTTACGACTAAAGCGTAAATTGTGGTAATTCACGATTATCGGTTCATCACGATGCTCACCGTCATAATCGTAATCATATTCGTACCCCTCCATTCGACGATACGCAACATCATCAAGGGTATAAAAACCTTGTGTCGAATAGCGGTAACCCATTAACTGAAAATTGGTGCCGAAAGTGTTCATTGATTTCGCATAGAGGAAGCGAATGGAATCCCCCTCATGACGACTGTCGTCGGCTAACTGACTGCGTGCATGCGTTACATCCAGCGACACTGCGCCCCAGTTCCCGAGGTTGCGCCCCAGCCCTAACAAAAAGGCGGTGTAATTTGCAGATAATTGCGTCCCGCCGTAGGCAGTAAATTCCTGTGGTAAACCGCCGAGTGCCGTGCCCTGAAAAAAGAAAGGCGACGATTGCTGACTATTACCGCTACGAAAATCGCCCGCCGTCAGGTCAAATTTGAAACGCCCTTCGCGTTGTAAAATTGGCACTGTTGAATACGGAATAGTGTAATTCTGTTGATTACCATCGCGCTCGTCGATGGTGACGTCCAGATCGCCATTTGAAGATGTCGGGTGCAAATCTGTAATTTCGAAAGCGCCGGGGGAAACATAGCTTTGATAGATAATAAAACCATTTTGCCGAATCGTTAGCTGGGCCGCCGTACGGGCAATCCCACGTACCGTTGGGGCAAACCCTTGCTGGCTATCTGGATACATATTATCAGAAGAATAAAGCCGTACACCTCGAAATCCGACGCCATCGAAAATATCACTCCCTGTATTACCGTCTCCCATTACCAGTTCACTTTTCAGCGGAATAATGGCGCGCTGTACCCAGGTGCCAATATTATTCCACTGTTCTGAATGATATCCATTTCCGCGAAAATAGTTCCAGGAACCATTGTTGCGTAAACGCCACGGGCCAATATTAATCCCACTGAGTTCACTAAAAAAATAGCTATCGTTACCATTACCTCTGTTACCGGTGAAATTATAATTCAGGAGTAAAGCAGGAATACCTTCATCCCACTCTTCAGGCGGAATGTAACCGTGAGCGCTACTCAACAACGCTATCTGAGGAATAGTGATGTTCAGGCGCATCGCTGCAAAATCAAAGTTAATTGTGGCATCAGGTACAGCTTTCAGTAAATTAATGCATTTATTATTTTGCTGCTGGGCTAACTCGGGGAATGCACTGCTATTAAGGCCAATTCGTTCAAGGAGTGCCTGGTTAAAACAAGGCATTAACCCACCTGATTTATCACCTGTATTTACTGTCGTCGATTCAAATACGATATCCTGTGAACCAATGAACTCATCATTACGCCAGAGATCCACCCGATACACACCCGCAGGTTGATGATTACCTCTCTCAAAGCGCGATAAATCAGCAACGGATGTGCCATTCTCTAATAAAAATGCCGGGTTGAAATAACTTTCCGCATAGCTTAAAAAGGAGGGTAAAATGGCAAGAGATGAATAACAAATTCCGGCCAGACACCAGGTATACCTCTGCGGAATATCCGTAGTAGTGGGTATTTTCATAATTAGCTCTGATATTGTCAGATGATTCGGTTAGTTTAAGTTCACTTCTCTGACCGGAGTTACTGAACCATAATCATTAACGGTCTGAAATTTCAGTTTTCCCTGCACTCCTGAGGGTAAGGGAATTTGTGAATTAACTCTGGGTGCAGCCATAGCATTCCCCAACTTTTGGCTGCCCACTTGCAGGTTAACCAGGGTGACATAAAAAGGTGATGGATTATGAACATTGATATAGTTACCGGATCGCGAAAACTTGAGTGTGTCCGGCGCTTCTGCGGGTAATTCTTGTAGCTGAATTGGACGGAGAAATAACTTCATGCGCGATAAAATCGCCAGTTGCAAAACATTCCTGCCGTTCAATGCATTTTTATCTACCGAAGGGATCGTCTTAACATTCATCCAGAATAGAGACTCACGATCTGCCGCCAGCGGTGGACCGGTGTAAATAATACGCAAGGTATTTTCGCTTTTGGGTTCACTAACAAACAGTGGCGGTGTAATGATGAATGACTTTTCTTTTACACCGCTACTGTTTTCAATCCACGAATTGACCAGAAAGCGCTCATTGGTATGGCTATTTCTAATCCATACCGCAGTCTGTTTAGCATCAGCGGGATAAATAATACGCGTGGCACCTAATGCGATCCCTCCGGCAGCATGGGCGCTGGCCGAAATGATTAAATAACATATAATGGGCATCAATAACTTTATTTTAGTCATCATAGTTAATACGCCTTGTGTATTCCTGACGGCAAAAATAAGGAGTATAAAGAAATGATTGCTTTGGTTTATTACAACACATCATTCCCTTTTCATTTAATAAAGCGGCATGATACAAAGTGAGCGTGATTTCGATTTACATTGCCACCATACCGCTTCAGACAACCGGTACATTACTTTGTTATAAGACGTGATATATAATTCAAAACAACGTTGTTTTGATTATTCGTATCTCATAATAAAAGTCGCGTCAGCATTTGCTTGCCCTGCTGATGCACTTGTACCGGTGCCTTTATAACGTGCAGAAAAATGAAGGACGTTGGTCCCGGGGATCAAGTTCTGGTTGGTTGAGAAGCTATTCCCATCAGGTTTGAGAATTGCGGATGTATTATCAAGTATTTCAATACCGACACCCGTTGCTGTTGTTGTATTGGTACTGGATGCAATGGCCAATAAATTATCATTGATTGCATCCGCCTGACCAGAAAATGCAACGGCAGCATTAGCGGCAACAACAGGATCGCAGTCGTTCAACTGTATAGTGAATGGAATTAATGCAGAGGTATTACCAACAGCATTGAAAATATCGGTACGATATTGACCGAGTGTGACAACCTGGTCTGCCGAGTCAGTATTCACTGAACAGGCAGCATTCACCAGTTCGCCTTCAAAGTGAATTGTACCGCCATCTACAACGGCAGCATAACTACCCGTAGCGGCGAATAGTGCGGCAGCCAGCGCAGACGAAATAAATCTTAATTTCATATATATTCCTTCAATCTCATTTATCGACTCCACATCCGTATATAACCGATTACTTTATTTAAGACACTGATAGTAGTGAAATTCCTTTTTATCCTCTAAGAATGTCTTAATTGAAAATATGCACTCTATTCTAAAAAATAGAGAGCCCCGTTAGATGAATATTTCCGCGCAAAATATATTCAACACAAATATAGACCTGAAGCGGTAAATTACCAGGCTGAAAATTCTTTTTATATTGTCAGGTATTTCTTAAATTATCTTAATCCTTAGACAAGGAAATAAATCAGTTCCAGATTTACAACGTCATCATGGACGAAAAATGAAGCTTTCAATCTCAGCGACGGTGCGCCTCACCTTCGCAAGAGGTCGCTTCACGCGATAAATCTGAAACGAAACCTGACAGCGCGCCCCGCTTCTGACAAAATAGGCGCATCCCCTTCGACCTACGTAACAGATGGAATCCTCTCTCTGATGGCAGCAAAGATTATTGACGGTAAAACGATTGCGCAGCAGGTGCGCTCTGAAGTTGCTCAAAAAGTTCAGGCACGTATTGCAGCTGGACTGCGGGCACCAGGACTGGCCGTAGTACTGGTGGGTAGCAACCCTGCATCGCAAATTTATGTCGCAAGCAAACGCAAAGCTTGTGAAGAAGTCGGGTTCGTCTCCCGTTCTTATGACCTCCCGGAAACCACCAGCGAAGCGGAGCTGCTGGAGCTTATCGATGCGCTGAATGCCGACAACACCATTGATGGCATTCTGGTTCAACTGCCGTTACCAGCGGGTATTGATAACGTCAAAGTGCTGGAACGTATTCACCCGGACAAAGACGTTGACGGTTTCCATCCTTATAACGTCGGTCGTCTGTGCCAGCGCGCGCCACGTCTGCGCCCCTGCACCCCGCGTGGTATCGTCACACTGCTTGAGCGATACAACATCGATACCTTCGGTCTCAACGCCGTGGTGATTGGCGCATCGAATATCGTCGGTCGCCCAATGAGCATGGAACTGCTGCTCGCAGGTTGCACCACCACCGTGACTCACCGCTTCACTAAAAATCTGCGTCATCACGTAGAAAATGCCGATCTGTTGATCGTTGCCGTCGGTAAACCGGGCTTTATTCCTGGTGACTGGATCAAAGAAGGCGCGATTGTGATTGATGTCGGCATCAACCGTCTGGAAAATGGCAAAGTTGTGGGCGACGTGGTGTTTGAAGACGCGGCTAAACGCGCCTCATACATTACGCCTGTTCCGGGCGGCGTTGGCCCGATGACGGTTGCCACGCTGATCGAAAACACGCTACAGGCGTGCGTTGAATATCATGATCCACAGGGTGAGTAACATGGCGACATTTTCTTTAGGTAAACATCCGCACGTTGAGCTGTGCGACTTGCTGAAACTGGAAGGCTGGAGCGAAAGCGGCGCGCAGGCGAAAATCGCGATTGCCGAAGGCCAGGTGAAAGTCGACGGCGCGGTTGAAACGCGCAAACGCTGCAAAATCGTCGCCGGTCAGACAGTGAGTTTTGCAGGTCACAGCGTACAGGTTGTTGCCTGATCCCTTTCCCGGCCTGTATCAACAGGCCGGTTCTCTTTTCAGACTTTTTCCCTCTACGCCCCGTTCATCCATGCTGATAGCATCGACATTTTGCCGAAGCGACCATCATGCCAACCGTTATTACGCACGCCGCCGTTCCCCTTTGCATTGGTTTAGGGTTGGGTTCGAAAGTCATCCCTCCGCGCCTGTTATTTGCCGGAATCATCCTGGCGATGCTGCCCGATGCCGACGTATTGTCGTTTAAATTTGGCGTTGCTTACGGCAATGTTTTTGGTCATCGCGGGTTTACCCATTCGCTGGTGTTTGCGTTTGTTGTCCCGCTGTTATGTGTGCTGATTGGACGTCGATGGTTCAGGGCTGGGCTGATTCGCTGCTGGCTGTTTTTAACCGTTTCGTTGCTATCGCACAGCTTGCTGGATTCGGTAACCACTGGCGGTAAAGGCGTTGGCTGGCTGTGGCCGTGGTCAGATGAACGCTTTTTCGCTCCCTGGCAGGTGATTAAAGTCGCGCCGTTTGCATTGTCTCGTTACACCACGCCGTACGGGCATCAGGTGATTATTTCTGAATTGATGTGGGTGTGGTTGCCGGGGATACTACTGATGGGAATGTTGTGGTGGCGCAGACGATAACCGGATGCGAAAACTCGCATCCGGCAATAGCGCAATTACTTACGACGCCAGGTGGTCCCTTGCGGGCCATCTTCCAGCACGATCCCCATCTCGTTAAGACGGTCACGCGCCGCATCTGCCGCCGCCCAATCTTTCGCTTTACGGGCATCCAGACGCTGTTGAATTAAGGCTTCAATCTCAGCCACTTCGCTGTCGTCTGCCTGCGCGCCGCTTTGTAGGAACGCTTCCGGTTCTTGCTCCAGCAGGCCCAGCACGGCTGAAAGTTTACGCAGATGAGACGCCATCGCGTTTGCCGCTGCCATATCTTCTGCTTTCAGACGGTTAACTTCACGCGCCATATCAAACAGCACGGAATAGGCTTCCGGGGTGTTGAAATCGTCGTCCATCGCTTCAATAAAGCGCACTTCAAACGCTTCGCCACCGGCAGGAGCAACGGTTTTGTCTGTGCCGCGCAGCGCAGTGTAGAGACGCTCCAGCGCCGCGCGTGCCTGCTTCAGGTTCTCTTCGCTGTAGTTCAGCTGGCTGCGATAGTGGCCCGACATCAGGAAGTAACGCACGGTTTCCGCGTCGTAGTATTTCAGCACATCACGCACGGTAAAGAAGTTACCCAGCGATTTGGACATCTTCTCTCGGTCAACCATTACCATCCCCGAGTGCATCCAGTAGTTCACATACTGACCATCATGCGCACAGGTAGACTGCGCGATTTCGTTCTCGTGGTGCGGGAACATCAGGTCAGAACCGCCGCCGTGGATATCAAAGTGGTTACCTAACTGCTTGCAGTTCATTGCCGAACATTCAATGTGCCAGCCTGGACGGCCCGCGCCCCACGGAGACGGCCAGCTCGGTTCGCCCTCTTTCGACATCTTCCACAGAACGAAGTCCATCGGGTTGCGTTTGTCGTCGACCACGTCAACGCGCGCGCCCGCCTGCAGCTGGTCGAGATCCTGACGCGACAGCACGCCATAGGTTGGATCGGTCGGTACGTCGAACATCACGTCGCCGTTGTCCGCCACATAAGCGTGACCTTTGGCGATCAGTTGCTCAGTGAGCTCAATAATTTCTGCGATATGGTGCGTCGCGCGCGGCTCCATATCCGGGCGCAGAATGTTCAAAGCATCAAAATCTTTGTGCATTTCGGCGATCATGCGATCCACCAGCGCTACAAAGCTTTCGCCATTTTCATTGGCGCGTTTGATGATTTTGTCGTCGATATCGGTAATGTTGCGCACATACTTCAGCTTATAGCCGAGGAAACGCAAATAGCGTGCAACCACGTCAAAGGCAACAAAGGTACGCCCGTGACCGATATGACAGAGATCGTAAACGGTGATTCCACACACGTACATGCCGACTTCCCCGGCGTGAATAGGCTTAAATTCCTCTTTTTGGCGTGTCAGAGTATTGAAGATTTTTAGCATCGAAGATTCCGTTTAGACATGTGTGGGTAATTGAGTTGCGTATAATACCCATATTTCCCGCGCGAATCAGCATACATTGCGTGATGATCCGATCGTGCGGTTATGCTATAACACCACCCTATATATGACCCGAATCGGGTTGAAGCACCAATCAAACGGAACAGGATGCAAAAATGGTTACTTTCCACACCAATCACGGCGATATTGTCATCAAAACTTTTGACGATAAAGCACCTGAAACAGTTAAAAACTTCCTGGACTACTGCCGCGAAGGTTTTTACAACAACACCATTTTCCACCGTGTTATCAACGGCTTTATGATTCAGGGCGGCGGTTTTGAGCCAGGCATGAAGCAAAAAGCCACCAAAGAACCGATCAAAAACGAAGCCAACAACGGTCTGAAAAACACCCGCGGTACGCTGGCAATGGCCCGAACTCAGGCACCGCACTCTGCAACTGCACAGTTCTTCATCAACGTGGTTGATAACGACTTCCTGAACTTCTCTGGCGAAAGCCTGCAAGGTTGGGGCTACTGCGTATTTGCCGAAGTGGTTGAAGGCATGGACGTGGTAGACAAAATCAAAGGTGTTGCAACCGGTCGTAGCGGTATGCACCAGGACGTGCCAAAAGAAGACGTTATCATTGAAAGCGTGACCGTTAGCGAGTAATCGTGGCGACACTCTTTATTGCAGATCTTCATCTCTGCGTGGAAGAACCGGCGATCACCGCCGGTTTTCTGCGTTTTTTAGCGGGGGAAGCCCGCAAGGCCGACGCGCTGTATATTCTTGGCGATCTGTTTGAAGCATGGATTGGCGATGACGATCCCAACCCACTCCATCGCCAGATGGCCGCAGCGATCAAAGCGGTATCCGATTCCGGCGTTCCCTGTTATTTCATTCATGGCAACCGTGATTTTCTGCTTGGCAAACGCTTTGCCCGTGAGAGTGGCATGACGTTATTGCCGGAAGAAAAAGTGCTCGAACTTTATGGTCGTCGGGTGTTGATTATGCATGGCGACACGCTGTGCACCGATGACGCGGGTTATCAGGCTTTTCGCGCCAAAGTCCACAAGCCGTGGTTGCAAACGCTATTCCTCGCCCTGCCGTTGTTTGTGCGCAAACGCATTGCCGCGCGAATGCGAGCGAACAGCAAAGAAGCCAACAGCAGTAAATCGCTGGCGATCATGGACGTTAACCAAAACGCGGTGGTCAGTGCGATGGAAAAACATCAGGTGCAATGGCTGATCCACGGGCATACCCATCGCCCGGCGATCCATGAACTTATCGCCAATCAGCAACCTGCTTTCCGTGTCGTGTTGGGTGCCTGGCATACGGAAGGTTCAATGGTGAAAGTCACGGCGGATGACGTTGAGCTGATTCATTTTCCGTTTTAAATACCCGCAACTTTGCTGATTTCACAGCCACGCAACCGTTTTCCTTGCTCTCTTTCCGTGCTATTCTCTGTGCCCTCTAAAGCCGAGAGTTGTGCACCACAGGAGTTTTAAGACGCATGTCTTCCCGCAATAATCCGGCGCGTGTCGCCATCGTGATGGGGTCCAAAAGCGACTGGGCTACCATGCAGTTCGCCGCCGAAATCTTCGAAATCCTGAATGTCCCGCACCACGTTGAAGTGGTTTCTGCTCACCGCACCCCCGATAAACTGTTCAGCTTCGCCGAAAGCGCCGAAGAGAACGGTTATCAGGTGATTATTGCGGGCGCAGGCGGCGCAGCGCACCTGCCGGGCATGATTGCCGCCAAAACGCTGGTACCAGTGCTGGGCGTGCCAGTACAGAGCGCCGCACTGAGCGGTGTCGATAGCCTCTACTCCATCGTACAAATGCCGCGCGGCATTCCGGTGGGTACACTGGCGATTGGTAAAGCTGGCGCGGCAAACGCGGCGTTACTGGCAGCACAAATTCTTGCGACTCATGATAAAGAACTGCACCAGCGTCTGAATGACTGGCGCAAAGCACAAACTGATGAAGTACTGGAAAACCCGGACCCGCGAGGTGCGGCATGAAACAGGTTTGCGTCCTCGGTAACGGGCAGTTAGGCCGTATGTTGCGCCAGGCAGGCGAACCGTTAGGCATTGCTGTCTGGCCGGTCGGGCTGGACGCTGAACCGGCGGCGGTGCCCTTTCAACAAAGCGTGATTACCGCTGAGATCGAACGCTGGCCGGAAACCGCATTAACGCGCGAGTTGGCACGCCATCCAGCCTTTGTGAACCGCGATGTGTTCCCAATTATTGCCGACCGTCTGACTCAGAAGCAGCTTTTCGACAAGCTTCACCTGCCGACCGCACCGTGGCAGTTACTTGCCGATCGCAGTGAGTGGCCTGCGGTGTTTGATCGTTTAGGTGAACTGGCGATTGTTAAGCGTCGTATTGGTGGCTATGACGGTCGCGGTCAATGGCGTTTACGCGCCGATGAAACCGCACAGTTACCGGCAGAGTGTTACGGCGAATGTATTGTCGAGCAGGGCATTAACTTCTCTGGCGAAGTATCGCTGGTTGGCGCGCGCGGCTTTGATGGCAGCACTGTGTTTTATCCGCTGACGCATAACCTGCATCAGGACGGTATTTTGCGCACCAGCGTCGCTTTCCCACAGGCCAATGCGCAGCAGCAGGCACAAGCCGAAGAGATGCTGTCGGCGATTATGCAGGATTTGGGCTATGTGGGCGTGATGGCGATGGAGTGTTTTGTCACGCCGCAAGGTCTGCTGATCAACGAACTGGCTCCGCGTGTACATAACAGCGGTCACTGGACACAAAACGGTGCCAGCATCAGCCAGTTTGAGCTGCATCTGCGGGCGATTACCGATCTGCCGTTACCGCAACCGGTAGTGAATAGTCCGTCGGTGATGATCAACCTGATTGGTAGCGATGTGAATTATGACTGGCTGAAACTGCCGCTGGTGCATCTGCACTGGTACGACAAAGAAGTGCGTCCGGGCCGTAAAGTGGGGCATCTGAATTTGACCGACAGCGACACATCGCGTCTGACCGCGACGCTGGAAGCATTAATCCCGCTGCTGCCGCCGGAGTATGCCAGTGGCGTGATTTGGGCGCAGAGTAAGTTCAGTTAACCTGGTACTCATATTCCTGCCGGATGCGGCGTGAACGCCTTATCCGGCCTACTAATCCGGTACCCATTGTAGGCCTGATAAGACGCGTCAAGCGTCGCATCAGGCATGGTGCGCCGATTACCGGATGCGGCGTGAACGCCTTATCCGACTACCAATCCGGTACCCATTGTAGGCCTGATAAGACGCGTCAAGCGTCGCATCAGGCATGGTGCGCCGATTACCGGATGCGGCGTGAACGCCTTATCCGACTACCAATCCGGTACCCATTGTAGGCCTGATAAGACGCGTCAAGCGTCGCATCAGGCATGGTGCGCCGATTACCGGATGCGGCGTGAACGCCTTATCCGACTACCAATCCGGTACCCATTGTAGGCCTGAT
The DNA here is from genome assembly GCF_030295215.1 of Escherichia sp. KS167_9B. Lineage (NCBI taxonomy): Bacteria > Pseudomonadati > Pseudomonadota > Gammaproteobacteria > Enterobacterales > Enterobacteriaceae > Escherichia > Escherichia sp. KS167_9B. The sequence goes on along the minus strand of NZ_AP025754.1, from coordinate 660,291 downwards.
AAGACGCGTCAAGCGTCGCATCAGGCATGGTGCGCCATATGCTGGATGCTCCCATCACGACAGCGAAATACAGGTCCCCGCTTCGCCCGCCAGCGTCTCTTCAATCCGCGATAACGCCCCAATCCACGCAGGTTTACCACGGCTTCTGACATAGCCACTCACCGCCGTTACCTTCGGTCCCATCGCCCCATCGGCTTTGGCAAATGGCGCTAACTCATCCGGTGTGGCATGGCGAATGGCACGTTGCTGCGGCGTTCCCCAGTTTTCATATACCGCGTCAGCATCGGTGAGGATCACCAGTCCATCGGCATTAATCTGCTCGGCAAGAAACGCCGCGGCGAGATCTTTATCAATCACAGCTTCACTCCCTGCTCCGTCATCCGTCACCGGAACACCGCCGCCGCCACTGCAAATCACCACATGCCCCTCTTTGAGCAACAACTCGATGGCTTCACTGTCGAGAATTTTACGCGGTTGCGGAGATGCCACCACCCGGCGTAAATATTTGCCATCACGCTTCATTTGCCAGCCGTAAGTCGTTTCCAGTGCCTCTTGTTCTTCTGGCTGATAAACCGGGCCGATAAACTTCTCTGGCTGCAAAAACGCCGGATCATCAGGCGAAACTTCAATGCGCGTCAGCACCGTCGTGACAGGCGGCATCTGCGGCTGTGCGCTCAAGCTCTGCGCCAGCATATAGCCAATCATCCCCTGGCTTTCCGCCACCAGCACATCCAGCGGATACGGTTCTACCTCTTTCCACGCCAGATTCTGTAACGCCAGCAGCCCCACCTGTGGCCCGTTGCCGTGAACAATCGCCAGCCGATAAGAACGGGCCAGGCGCGCCAGTGCGGGTACAGCACTGGCAATATTGCGATATTGATTTTCTGCCGTCAGCGCCTCACCGCGCTGGAGTAAGGCATTGCCCCCAAGAGCTACAACCAGTGTTTTCATGGTGTTCCTTGTAATAATTGTTGACCAAGCCAGAACCCCAGCAGCGTATCTGCCCCTGACGTATGCCCCAGCGCCAGCAGCGAATCAATCGCCACAGCGGTACGTTTCGGGCAACTCAGAGCATGAACAAAGTGCAGGAGTGGCGAGGCGAAATATCCTTGCGCGGCATAACGTAAATAATTAACGCTCACCGCCGTGGTAACGAGTTGAAGATTGTCGGAACAGGCAAAAAACGGGCGACCGGAGCGCGCATCTAAAGCGCCATAATACCAGGCTGCCAGCAGCATTCCGCTCAACGTGTCATCATGACTCGGCGTTAATCCGGGGCCTTTACCCAGCCAGTGCCGCCAGTCGGTCTTAACGCCATTGAGCGCGGCCTGAAAACAGTGGCGAAACTGGCGTAATTCAGCAGGCAGCGGATCGCCTGCCGCCAACGCCAGCGGCCCGAAAAGCCCGGTTTCCTCCGCGCGTTGCATCCATGCCGCTGCAAGCGGTTGAGGATGCGCAGGCGGCGTAATACGCAGCAAACAATAACGCTGTGGCTGTTTAACCGTGAAACGCCCGAGGCGAATCCCTTGAGCCACAACCTGTGGTCGTTCATTGCCGCATAATCCACCGCATAACGCATCGAATTGTGCGCGGCGAAGCACCCATCCTCCGGGACCGAAACCACTACCCTGACGATGCAGCGTTAACAATTCACCGCTTTCCGTCATCAGGTTAATCGCCCGCCGCCACACGCCCGCTAACCGCCAGGACTGGCGATAATTCGGTGCGCTACGGCTGGCAAGCAGAGGAAGGATGATCGTCATTGCGCGTTCCTCAACCAATCCCCATGCTTTCAGCCAGAGCTTCCAGCGCCTGTTCAAAGCACGCCAGCGGTGCCCGCACAGTGCCTGCACCAATCTGCCCGATCCCCGCCTCTTTATGGGCGATACCCGTATTGATGAGTGGTGTAATGCCGGTTTCTACCACGCGACGAATATCCAGCCCCAGACACGCGCCCTGGAAATCCCAGCCAGGGATCTGCAACTGCATATTGCGCTCAAGGAAGATTTCTGCCATCTCTTCAGATACTGCTCTGGCTGCTTCCATACCACCCGCACCGACAAAGCGTGTTACGCCAGGGGCGGCGATCATTGCCGCACCACCGATACCAAAGGTTTCGGTAATCGCGCTATCGCCCATATCCGGGTTCGCCTGCTCCTGCGAGAAGCCGGTGAAAAACAGACCTTGCGGAGTGTTAACTGGCGCAGTAAACCAGCGCTCGCCCAGCCCACTTACCCGAATCCCGAACATATTGCCGTTGCGGGTCATAGCCGTGACGATGCTGCCCGCGCGGATCATCGCGCCTGCATCCATCGCCGCCTTGCAATAGGCCATCGCGAGGTTGAGGAAGAACTGATCGGTCACGCTGAGGAAATCCATTACTTCCGCGATGTGCTGTTTATTGTGATCGAGGCGGGCAATTTGCGGTGCCAGCGCGCGCATCAACAGTGCTGAGGATGCAATGTTGCGCTGATGGAACTCATCGCCCATCGTAATGCCCTGTGCCATCATCGCGGTGAGATCGATACCGCGCTCCATGCGCCCCAGCGCCGCGCTTAATACTGGCATTAACACATCGCGCATCCAGCGATGGCGAGTCAGGACATCTTCGCCGTAAGCGCCAAAACGCATCACTTTACCGATACCTTCGTTGAGGTTGCAGTACGCCCGGTTGCCGTCGGTCACGTTCTCGACCACCAGCATCGGCATACTGGCAGAAGTAATGCCACCCATTGGCCCGACGGCATTCACATGGTGAAAAGGAATGAAGTTCACTTCCCCCTGCTCCAGCATCGCCAGCGCCTGCGCTTCATCTTTCGCCCAACCTTCGAACAGACATGCGCCCACGCACGCCCCTTTCATGGGGCCGGTCATCTCCTGCCAGCGCATTGGCGGCCCGGCGTGAAGCAGTGTTTTGCCCGGGTGTAGTTCGCTGATAAGTGAAGAAGCCGGTTGCACATCCAGCCAGTGTGGACGAGCGCGACGAATTTGTTCGATAACCGCAGCATTGGCTTGCGCCACTGATGTAAACATGGGAACCCCTTATTGCAAACGTTCTAATAAACGAGCCAGTTTTTTATTGCCGCCGGCGACTGGTGACCATTGGTAATGCACAACCGGTTTGCTGGCGCTTTGTAGTTCCAGCGCAAAGCTGCGTAATCCGATGTTAATCACGGCGACGTTTTCCAGTAATGACGGTGTGTGTTGCTGTGTGGCAGGCGAGAGCGGATGAATTAACGCCGCCGCCAGCAAAGTGGCTTCTGGCAGCGAACTCACTACCGCGATCCCTGCATCTTCCAGCGTGGCGATTTGCTGCGAGCGGCATTGCGGGTCACGTTCAGTGCCTGTCACCGTGGCAATGGCATACAGTGGTTGATTGTCTGATCGCACGGCACAGGCTTTTTGCCAGGCGCTTACCAGCGAGGCGGCAGGATCGGCGGTCGCACCGAAGCCAATCACCACATCAAGCAGCAACACGCGCACTTGCGGTTTAGCGCCGAGATCGGCAATTAACAGGTTGCGTAAGGTCGGGTCGATCATCGGATGGGGACGCCCGACGGTGTAAAAATCATCGCCCAGGTCGAGGATCTGATGTCCGTCGGCGTCCAGCATCATGCCATGTTGATGGGTATCGTCGGCTTCCACGCCAAGGTGTCCGGCAAGTAATCCCGCCGCTTCAGCAGCCAGCGTACCGCCGGTATACAAACCGCAAATAAATCCGCTGCTGACAGGCGCTATCGCGTTACGTCGCGCAGTGACGCGTGAAAGCAGGCAAGCCAGACGCGCGGCCTCATCCAGCGAGGAGGCAAACCAGACATTTTCGTCGCGGGCCACCGCCGGGATATAACCTAAAAACAGCGCCACCGTTGGTTTGCCGGTTGCTTTCATGGCATTAACAATTTTCAGACGTACAGCTTCGGCAGGCGGTTTTGAAACAAACGCCAGCACTTCGCTTTTCTCGTCTACACTGAGCATTTCCAGCGCCGTTAGCGCACTGATGCCGCCCACTTCATGGCTGAGGTCGCGCCCGCCAAGACCAATCGCGTGAGTAATTCCCTCACCTGCCAGTGCAATCTGCGAACACAGCTCCTGAATCCCGGTACCGGAAGCGCCAATGACGCCAATGTTGCCTTCCGGCATCACGTTAGCAAAAGCCAGCGGCGTGGCGGCAATCATCGATGTACCGCAGTCCGGCCCCATCACCAGCAAGCCTTTTTCCCGCGCGCGGGTTTTAAGTTGGATTTCATCTTCCAGCGTGACGTTATCGGAGAACATCATCACGTTGAGGTTGCGATCCAGCGCCTGATTCGCCAGCTCCGCCGCATACTCGCCAGCCACTGAAATCAGCGCCAGATTGGCATCGGGTAATTTCTGACAGGCACTGTCCCAGCGACGCACCAGCGTCAACGCCTGGCTGCTGCCCGTTCCCTGCGCCAGTTGCTTTAGCGCCTCTTCAAGCTGCTGCATAATCGCCTGCGCGATCCCCGCATCCGCCGCTTCGCTACGAATTGCCACACAAATATCGTTCGGCGTGGCGTTATTAAAATCGTCATGCCAGAAACCTGTGGTATCTAATAACGCTTTATTGGCGGGCGTACCCATCATTACGGAAACATCATCAACATTTTCTGATTCGCTGAGTTTTCGTGAAATAATCATTAAACTGACCGAATCCTGAAAACACCCTTTTTTAATAAAGGCGTGGATCATAACAACTCCTTAAAAATTGCACCCATGGCAATTGCACGAGCAGTGTTAATGTGGCGATTACGGTATCGATGGATGGTGACAAATAAGGTGATGAATATCACACGGAGATTATTAGCAAAAGAATTCAAATAACCGCCAGACTATTACACGTTATTTTTTAACAAGCGTGGTTATTTTAAATAATCAGGTTAAAAACACGAGGATTATCAAATAAATTCTAACTATATTTTTTTGCCTGTCTGGATCACATAATCCAGATATTTTCCCTGTATGTTAATTGCAGTCATGCTTCACACCGTCGTTAAAAAGGAAGACAGATGAAAATCAGTCGGGAAACACTCCACCAGCTAATCGAGAATAAACTCTGCCAGGCTGGGTTAAAACGTGAGCACGCTGCAACCGTGGCTGAAGTATTGGTTTACGCCGATGCCAGAGGGATCCACTCTCATGGCGCGGTGCGCGTTGAATACTACGCAGAGCGCATATCAAAAGGCGGCACCAACCGCGAACCAGAGTTTCGTCTTGAAGAAACCGGACCGTGCTCGGCAATTTTACATGCTGACAATGCCGCCGGACAGGTCGCGGCAAAAATGGGTATGGAACATGCCATCAAAACTGCCCAGCAAAATGGCGTTGCGGTGGTCGGTATCAGCCGGATGGGTCACAGCGGCGCAATCTCTTATTTTGTGCAGCAGGCAGCCCGCGCCGGATTGATTGGCATTTCGATGTGCCAGTCCGATCCAATGGTGGTGCCGTTTGGCGGCGCGGAAATTTACTACGGCACTAACCCACTGGCCTTTGCCGCGCCGGGAGAAGGCGACGAGATTCTTACTTTTGATATGGCGACTACCGTACAGGCATGGGGAAAAGTGCTCGACGCCCGCTCGCGCAATATGTCTATCCCGAATACCTGGGCGGTCGATAAAAACGGTGCACCAACAACCGATCCATTTGCAGTTAACGCTCTGCTCCCCGCCGCTGGGCCGAAAGGGTATGGCCTGATGATGATGATTGACGTCCTCTCAGGCGTCTTACTCGGCTTACCGTTCGGGCGACAGGTTAGTTCGATGTATGACGATTTACACGCCGGGCGTAATTTAGGGCAATTACATGTAGTTATTAACCCGAATTTTTTCTCCTCCAGCGAATTATTCCGTCAACATCTTAGCCAGACCATGCGCGAATTAAATGCCATAACCCCCGCGCCCGGTTTTAACCAGGTTTATTATCCCGGACAGGATCAGGATATTAAACAACGCAAAGCCGCCGTCGAAGGCATCGAAATTGTTGATGATATTTACCAGTATTTAATTTCCGACGCGCTTTATAACACGTCATACGAAACGAAAAATCCCTTTGCGCAATAATTGTTGAGACAGGACTTTCTTATGATTACACATTTCCGTCAAGCCATAGAAGAAACGCTGCCCTGGCTTTCCTCTTTTGGTGCTGACCCAACGGGTGGAATGACCCGTTTACTTTATTCGCCGGAGTGGCTGGAAACCCAGCAGCAATTTAAAAAAAGAATGGCAGCAAGTGGGCTGGAAACACGTTTCGATGAAGTGGGGAATTTATACGGCCGCCTGAACGGCAGCGAATACCCTCAGGAAGTGATTCTGAGCGGTTCGCATATTGATACCGTGGTTAACGGCGGTAACCTCGACGGACAATTCGGCGCACTGGCGGCGTGGCTGGCGATTGACTGGCTGAAAACGCAATACGGCGCGCCGCTGCGAACGGTCGAAGTGGTGGCAATGGCGGAAGAAGAAGGCAGCCGCTTCCCGTATGTCTTCTGGGGCAGTAAAAATATCTTTGGGCTGGCGAATCCTGACGACGTGCGGAATATCTGTGATGCCAAAGGAAATAGTTTTGTCGATGCAATGAAGGCTTGCGGATTTACTCTGCCGAACGCCCCACTAACTCCGCGTCAGGATATTAAAGCCTTTGTCGAACTGCATATCGAACAGGGTTGTGTGCTGGAAAGTAATGGTCAGTCAATTGGCGTGGTGAATGCAATTGTCGGGCAACGTCGCTATACGGTGACGCTGAACGGCGAATCAAACCATGCAGGCACAACGCCGATGGGTTATCGTCGTGATACGGTTTACGCTTTCAGTCGCATTTGCCATCAGTCAGTTGAGAAAGCGAAAAAGATGGGCGATCCGCTGGTGCTGACCTTTGGCAAGGTGGAGCCGCGCCCGAATACGGTGAATGTAGTGCCGGGTAAAACCACGTTCACTATTGATTGTCGTCATACCGACACTGCCGTGTTGCGCGATTTTACCCAACAGTTAGAAAACGACATGCGGGCGATTTGCGATGAAATGGACATTGGTATTGATATCGATTTATGGATGGACGAAGAACCCGTGCCGATGAACAAGGAGCTTGTCGCCACCCTGACAGAATTGTGTGAAAGCGAAAAACTGAATTACCGGGTAATGCACAGTGGTGCCGGGCACGACGCACAAATTTTCGCGCCTCGCGTGCCGACCTGCATGATTTTCATTCCCAGCATCAATGGAATCAGCCATAACCCGGCGGAACGCACCAATATTACCGACCTTGCCGAAGGGGTCAAAACGTTGGCACTCATGCTTTATCAACTTGCCTGGCAGAAATAAGGAGTTATAAATGGGATATTTAAATAACGTCACCGGTTACCGCGATGATTTACTGGCTAACCGTGCGATTGTGAAACACGGTAATTTCGCACTGTTAACCCCGGACGGTCTGGTAAAAAATATTATTCCGGGCTTTGAAAATTGTGACGCGACAATCCTCTCCACGCCAAAGCTGGGGGCCTCTTTTGTTGATTATCTGGTCACACTGCATCAAAACGGCGGTAACCAACAGGGCTTCGGTGGTGAAGGAATTGAAACGTTCCTGTATGTGATCTCTGGAAATATCACTGCCAAAGCTGAAGAGAAAACATTTACCTTAAGCGAAGGTGGCTATCTTTATTGCCCGCCAGGCTCCTTAATGACGTTTGTTAACGCCCAGGCCGAAGACAGCCAAATCTTTTTATATAAGCGTCGCTATGTTCCGGTAGAAGGTCATGCGCCGTGGCTGGTTTCTGGCAATGCCAGCGAACTGGAACGCATTCATTATGAAGGCATGGACGATGTTATTCTGCTGGATTTTCTGCCCAAAGAGTTAGGTTTTGATATGAACATGCATATCCTCTCTTTTGCGCCAGGTGCCAGCCACGGTTATATCGAAACACACGTTCAGGAACACGGTGCCTATATTCTTTCCGGTCAGGGGGTTTATAACCTCGACAATAACTGGATCCCGGTGAAAAAAGGCGATTACATCTTTATGGGCGCTTATTCTTTACAGGCTGGTTATGGCGTAGGGCGTGGTGAAGCGTTCAGCTATATATACTCGAAAGATTGCAACCGCGACGTAGAGATTTAACTCATACCACTCGCCTGATTATTTTTAGCTATGTTGGATTTTGCCACGGTTTATACCGTGGCTTTTTTTGTAGTCAATTCAGGTAAAAAAAGATGCGATATAAATCGCATCCGCTTTAAAGGTAAGGGTCAGTTTTTAATTCCCTGACCTATTTTAATGGCGCAGGCAATATTTCGCGCACTGTTGAAGAGATTGGTTTCACCGCTTGCGAGCACTTCGGCTAAAGGTGCCAGACGTGGCAAAATGCTGAATACCGCGTCAATGCCGTACTGGTGCACCACTTCCACGCCATCACCCAATACGCCAGCAATCCCAATCACCGGGACATTAAACTGCTTCGCCACCGATGCCACACCCAGCGGCGCTTTACCACCTGCCGTTTGCGAGTCGATGCGCCCTTCCCCGGTGATCACCAGTGCTGCACCCTGCACCGCCTGCGCAAGATTGACCGCATTCAACACAATCTCAATACCCGGTTTAATATCCGCATTGAGGAATACCGCCGCCGCAATGCCCATACCGCCCGCCGCACCGCCGCCCGCCATCTGGCAGACGTTGATTTCAGTGAGCTGTTGTAAAACACGGGCGTAATTTTGCAGCCCCTGTTCCAGCTCTTCGACCATTTCTGGCGTTGCCCCTTTTTGCGGGCCAAACACCGCCGCCGCGCCGCGTGCCCCTACCAACGGATTATCTACATCGCACGCTACTTCAATATGGCAGTTCGCCAGACGCGGATCGCATTCATCCATCTCAATACTTGCCACGCGAGCTAAATTGCCACCGTTAGCCGCCAGCGCCTGACCGTCGGCATCAAGGAAACTCGCACCAAGCGCCTGCGCCATGCCCATACCGCCGTCGACCGTCGCGCTACCACCAATGCCGAGAATAATATGGCGAATACCGTTATCCAGCGCATGACGAATCAGCTCGCCAGTGCCATAACTTGACGCCAGCAACGGATTACGCTTCTCAGGCGCGACCAGCATCAGGCCACTTGCCGCCGCCATCTCAATCACCGCCGTTTTCCCGTCGCCGGTAAGGCCATAAAAAGCATTCACTTTTTCCCCCATCGGTCCACAGACTTCAAGTGTCACGATTTTGCCGCCCGTCGCGGCGACCATCGCCTCCACCGTCCCTTCGCCGCCATCCGCTATCGGCAAACAGATATAGTGCGCATCGGGAAAGAGGGTCGAAAACCCGGCTTTAATTGCCTGACAACATTTTTCTGCACTTAAGCTCTCTTTAAACGAGTCTGGTGCAATGACAATTTTCATTATCAATCCTTTTTCAACAAATTATTCGATGCGTTCCCACGGAATAAGATTATCCATAAGAACAGCCAGTAAAATTCCGACCAGTAAGCCGTTACTGAGCAGAGGACGAAGCGTTAATGGAAGGTCTTGCAGATACACAGGCGGTAATGCCATTAAAAATATGCCGACAAATAACGGCAATGCGAGTCGATAAATATTGCGAGCGGTAAACGTGATTTGCTGGCTAAACACCAGCGCGGAAAAGAGTAAAGGCAGATAAGAAACCAGCATGACCGCGCTACTCACTGGTAAGGGGATACTGCAAAACAGTCGCGTGAGTGCCGGAACCAGTGCCACCAGCAGGCAAATAACGCTGCCATAAATAAACGAACGCCGCGTGTAATCGCCAGTCTGGGTTAATAAACCAATGGATGAAACAAACGGTGAAAATGGAATTACCGCCAGCGGCACGGTTATCAGCGTCATAAATCCGGTCGCCACAAAGCTGCGACGATAACGCGTATTCCCCGCGCCCTGTTGCGGATAAAAAACATCCGTGCCACGAATCGCACCGTAGGTATTGCTGATATTTACCAGACCTGTAATCACCGCCGTCAGAATAATCCCCGGCAACAAAGCACCGCCACTGCCAAGCGGGAACCACTGCCAGTGCAACTCACCGGAAAGCGAGTGCGAAGAAGGAAAGCAAAAGTACCACAACAACCAGCCGGTTATGGTACCGACCAGCAGGCCATAACGGGCAAAACGTTGCGGCAGGAAGATAATCATCGCCAGTACCAGGCACATCACCGCCACCGAGAGCGCGAACGGCGGTAACTGAATTTTAAAATTCGGGTCGGCTATGCCAAACGGCAGGCCGAGCATACCTTTGAAAAAGATAGTGGTCAGCTGCGCGCCCAGCATCAACATAAACAAGACCATCACCGACGGCGTAAATAACCGCGCCAGGCGATGACCTAATCCGCTAAAACCAATCAACATCGTCAGCACGCCAGAAATCGCAATCCCCACCGCCAGACTGGTAGCGATATCGTTGATCGGGGTCCCGCGCGATGCTTCGCCAAGGGTGATAGTAAGGATGGTTCCCCACCACAGGCCGCCCGGACCTTCCATAATAGCGCGACGATGACCGCAGAACGCCTGAGCGAAGCAGGCCAGTGCGGTAGCAAGAAAAGCATATTGCGTGAGCGTAAGCAGGCTACTTTGCGGCAACTGAAAAGCAGAAAGTAGCGTAGGAGGAACCACAACAGTGTTGCAAAAAATAAAGAAAAACCACTGAAATCCTGATAACAGGCTTTCGCGGCTGACTGCAAAATTGAACATAAACACACCTTAACCGGAGAATGCCCGCCGCAAGGACGGGCATTGCAGGGGCCAGATTACTGCTGATGTTTAAGGATAAATTGACCTTTCGGCGCAACAGGGAAGCCCTGTTCGATGTCGTAAATCACATCACCACGTAAGAGGGTTTTCGTGATACGCGCGCCAATGGTACGGCCAACATACGGGCTGACTTTGTGGCGATATTCCAGATCGTCATTGGTAAGAACATAGCTGCTATTCGGCTGAATGAAGACGAAGTCGGCATCTTTTCCTGGGGCGATACGGCCTTTTTGCTGCAGACCGAAAATATCTGCTGCGTTAGTCGCCATTAATTTGCCGAACATCGGCAGAGACATACCGCGTTTCTGTACTGCTTCATCGAACATCACGTCCATGCAGCTTTGCAGACCGGCGATACCGCCCCATGCTTTCATAATGTTACCGGCTTTCATTTCCGGCGGGCATGGAGAGTGGTCGGAAACCAGGCAGTCGATTTCACCGTTAAACAGTTTTTCCCACATGCCTTTCTGGTTTTCCAGATCGCGGATCGGCGGTGAACACTTCGCCAGGGTGCCAATTTCTTCGAACTGATCGGTATCCAGCACAAAGTAATGCGGGCAGGATTCACAGGTAACATCCTGGCCTTCCTGACGTGCACGAGTCACTTCCTCAACACCTTCCGGGCTGCTGATGTGGCAAACGTGCAGACGGCAACCAGCAACTTTCGCCAGGTACAGTACGCGGCGAATCGCTTCCACTTCGGTAAACACCGGACGCGAAGCCACATAGTCATGTGCGGTTACGCGACCTTCACGTTTCGCTTCTTCGCCCAGTTCGTCACAGATCAGCGCGTTTTCGCAGTGCACCAGCACCGGCTGTCCCAGTTCGCCCAGCTTCTGCGCACCTTTGAAGAACTGCCAGTCATTGACGTCACGGAAGTCGTTGTCGATACCGCGATCGCCACAGGTCGCAACGAAGCATTTGAAGCCGACAACGCCCACTTCATCCAGCTCATGCAGACGGTCGATGTTGTAAGACACCAGGCCACCGAGTTGCGCCGCATCGATAGTCAGCTTGCCTTTAGCGGCATCAAATTTCAGTTCAATCGATGCGCGGTCAACCGTTGCAGGCAGCTGGTTGAGCGGCATTTCGATCATGGTGGTGATACCCCCTTTTGCCGCTGCGCGAGTACCCGTTTCATAACCTTCCCAGTGGCTACGACCCGGTTCAGAAATATGGGTGTGCGCATCAACCATGCCTGGCGAAACCACCAGACCAGACGCATCCATAACTTCTTTTGCATCGCCCAGATCCTGACCGATAGCGGCAATTTTTCCGCCTTTAACGGCGATATCTACAACGCGAGCTTCGTTTTCTAAAATAACGGTGCCGTTTTTAATGATTAAATCAAAAGACATAACAAACTCCTTGTAAAATACAGATTGGTTTTTTAACTCAATGTTCAATATCGGGATTAATTAACCTGTGACTTTTTGTTCTCCTGTTTTTTCTGCTGCAGTACGTTTCTTTAATAAGGCGTAGGCCGCAAAGGCGACAATAACGCCGACAAACCATGAAACGCGTGATAAAGGCTCCATGAACGGAATAAATTTACCACCGAGAGATAAAATAACGGCGACCAAAGTTACTGAGAACGCGGTGAGGTTAAAGCCGTTATCATAATATTTATAATCGCCTGCTGCGGTGTACAGCTCATCAAGATTAATTTGCCCACGCATCACCACAAAATAATGCGCCATCATGACACCAATGACCGGACCAAGCATTCCGCCGATAATATCGAGGAACAGATAAATACTGTCCTGATTTTCCATTAATTTCCACGGGCAGATCAGCAGGCTGATAATACTGGCAATCAGTACGCCGTTTTTATAGGTCAGTTTCGTCGGTGCAATAGCGGCAATCTGATAACCAGCCGGAATAATATTACCGGTGGCGTTAGTGGAGATAGTCGTCATCAGAATAACCAGTACCGCAAAGAACGAGGCAAACAGGCTATCCCAACGCTGAACAATATCCAGCACGTTCCAGGTGTCAGCGCCGTAGTGAATACTGGCTCCGGCAATAATACATACCCCGGCGACCGCAAACAGAATATAGGCCACAACTAAACCCAGCGTTTGCCCCAGCGCTTGCTCACGAAACGAGTGGGCGTTTTGCGTAAAGTCGGATGCGCTCACCGCCGGTGCCGCCCAGACCGCAACTACCGCGTTAATCACCACCAGGAACAGGAAGCCACCGTTTTCTGCTTTCTGAATACCGCTCGGAATGTAGTCAAAGATTGGACCGATCCCGACCAGCGAAATCGCCCAAATCGCCATACCGCCGAAGACAACATAGATACACGGGTTAAGAATGGCGGTGAATTTATTTAAAACTTTGCCACCACCGAAACCGATTCCGACGTTCACCAGCCAGAAGAGTAAGAAAGTGATTAAGCCCGGTAGAGAAAGCCCTAACAGGGTAAAATCACCACCGAGAGTTAAAAATCCCGGCCAGATTTTGCCAATCAGGATCAAGCAGGCCAGCGATCCGGCGTAACATTGCAGGCCAAACCACATAATGGCAGCAATCCCGCCTCTTAATAATCCGGGAAACAGTGCACCACGTACGCCATAAGAAGCACGCAGGATCATGGCAAATGGTACGCCGTATTTACTGCCCGCAGCACCGTTTAATACCATTACCGCGGCAATGAAAAAGGCGCTGAGGATAATTGCCAGCATAATACTAAAGGTAGACAAGCCGAGAATAAAAAAGCCGCCGACCATCACATAATTGGGAACGTTATGAACCGAACCCATCCATAAGGTAAAATAGTTAAATGTTTTCCAGGTCCGCTGGCTTTGCGTTTTCGGCAATAGATCTTCGCTATAGCCGCGTTGCTGGAATAGTTTTCTCTGATGTTCCATAAATCCCTCTTAATTTCACGTATCAAATAACGTCTTTTTAATCTAGCTATGAGGAACAAATAAAATAAAAATATTATTTTTAATACTGAAGCAACATCTTTGGCTGCTTTCTTTTTTTAATATTGCTGGCCGATTCATTTTCTGATATCGGCCATTTTTATTGCGGGTATCAGGCCAGTTTATGGTTAGCCATTAATTCCAGCGCCTGCACTAACGCAGAGTGATCCAACTGGCTGCCACCGTTTGCCGCACAGGTATTAAATAACTCCTGGCAGGTCGCGGTGTTTGGCAGGTTCAGCGCCAGTGCTTTCGCACTTTGCAGTGCCAGGTTGAGATCTTTTTGGTGCAGCGCAATTTTAAAACCTGGATTAAAGGTGCGTTTAATCATGCGCTCACCGTGAACTTCCAGAATACGTGAGGAAGCAAAGCCGCCCATCAGCGCCTGCCGCACCCGTACCGGATCCGCTCCGGCTTTTGAAGCAAACAGCAGGGCTTCAGAAACCGCTTCAATATTGAGCGCCACGATAATCTGGTTTGCTACTTTGCAGGTCTGGCCGTCACCGTTACCGCCTACGAGGGTGATATTTTTACCGAGCAGTTCAAACAGCGGTTTAACACGTTCAAATACCACTTCGTCACCGCCAACCATAATCGACAACGTCCCTTCACGCGCGCCGATTTCGCCGCCAGAGACGGGTGCATCGAGATAATCACCACCCAGTTCATTCACCTGACGAGCGAAACGTTTAGTTTCGATCGGGGAAATGGAGCTCATATCAACAATGGTTTTGCCCTTCAGCGAGGCTTTGGTACAACCATTTTCACCAAACAGAACTTCTTCAACCTGTGGCGTATCCGGCACCATAATAAAAATGATGTCCGATGCTTCCGTTACCTGGCGCGCAGTTTCAACACTGACGGCACCCAGTGACAGTAATTCATCAGCAACCGGACCAATGGTTGTGACATGCAGTTGATGACCGGCACGCGCCAGATTAATGGCCATCGGTGTACCCATAATGCCTAAGCCAATAAATCCCAGTTTCATAATTAACCTCTTTTAAATTTCGCTTTTCCTGAATTCAGACAACACGATCCCCTGCCAACTTAGCGGCCTAAAAAAGCATTGCCTGAACAGCGTTACGTTTTAACGGTACGGATCCATCCAGCGTAAACCGGCTTCCGTGGTGGTTTGGGGTTTATATTCACAGCCAACCCAACCGTTGTAATCCGAATTTTCAATTACCTTAAAGAGATATTCGTAATTAATTTCTCCGGTCCCCGGTTCGCCGCGATGCGGATTATCGGCAATTTGCAGGTGACCAATTTTATCGGCCCATTGAGTCATAGTGTTGGTTAATTCACCTTCCATCCGCTGCATATGATAAATGTCATACTGAATTTTCAAATTGCAGCAACCAACATCATCAATCAATTTCAGCGCCTGCCGAGTTCCGGTGAGATGGAAACCAGGAATATCAAAATGGTTGATAGGTTCAATCAGTAATAAAATATCTTCTTTCATCAGCATATTCGCGGCATAACGCAGGTTTTCTACAAGCGTTGCGTGAATCTGTTCACTGCTGAAACCAGCCGGCGTTTTACCGACCAGACAGTTAATTTTTTTATTACCCAGCGCACGAGCATAACGAATCGCTGCTGCAACGCCATCCCGAAACTCTTCTTCACGGCCAGGAATACAGGCAATACCGCGCTCGCCCGCCGCCCAGTCACCCGCCGGTAAATTGTGCAGCGTATGTTCGAGTTTATTACTCGCCAGCACCTGTTTTAATTCTTCAATGTCGTAGTCATAAGGAAACATAAATTCAACGCCGCGAAAACCACACTGCGCTGCTTTCTCAAAACGGGCGAGAAAATCATATTCACCAAATAACATCGATAAATTCGCAGAGAAACGTAACATTATTTATCTCCCTTATTCATAGTGCATGAAGCAGGTTTCAGTCGGTGCGTCCGCTGCGTTATCGGCGATATCTTCAAATTCCATGACGTTATCCAGTTCGCTGCCCATCGAAATATTGGTCACACGCTCGAGAATAACTTCCACGACTACCGGTACCCGATATTGCGCCATTAAGGCTTTCGCCTGTTCAAAGGCCGGTGCAATATCTTCCGGTTTGAAGACCCGAATCGCTTTACAACCTAAACCTTCCGCTACTTTTACGTGGTCGACGCCGTAACCGTTCACTTCGCTGGAGTTAATATTTTCGAACGCGAGCTGTACGCAGTAATCCATATCAAACGCGCGTTGCGACTGACGAATCAGACCCAGATAGGCGTTATTCACCAGCACATGGATGTACGGAATGTTGAACTGCGCGCCAACGGCTAATTCTTCAATCAGGAACTGGAAGTCGAAGTCACCGGAAATCGCCACCACATTGCGCTCTGGATCAGCGGCACACACGCCCAGCGCCGCCGGAATGGTCCAGCCCAACGGGCCTGCCTGCCCACAGTTGATCCAGTGGCGGTCTTTAAAGACATGCAGCATTTGTGCCGCAGCGATTTGTGACAGACCAATGGTGGTGACATAACAAACATCGCGACCAAAGGCTTTGTTCATCTCTTCATACACGCGCTGCGGTTTCACCGGCACGTTGTCGAAGTGGGTTTTGCGCAGCAAAGTGCGTTTGCGCTGCTGGCAGTCGGCGACCCATTCTTTACGACACGGCAGACGACCCGCTTTTTGCATCTCCTGCGCCACTTCAACCAGTAAAGTCAGGGCAGCTTTAGCATCAGAGACAATCCCCAGATCCGGGCACAGCACGCGGCCAATTTGCGTCGGCTCAATATCGATATGGACGATTTTGCGCCCTTCGGTGTATTTCTCTACCGAACCGGTATGACGGTTGGCGAAACGGTTACCGATACCAAACACCATATCGGACGCCAGCAGCGTTGCATTACCGTAACGATGCGCGGTTTGCAGACCCACCATCCCGGCCATCAGTTCGTGGTCATCCGGAATACAGCCCCAGCCCATTAGCGTTGGGATTACCGGAACGCTGGTCAGTTCAGCAAACTGTTGTAACAGTGCAGCTGCGTCAGCATTGATGACCCCGCCCCCGGCAACAATCACCGGACGTTCAGCCTGGATTAACATTTCGACCGCTTTTTCGATCTGCATACGGCTGGCCGCTGGTTTGTAGACCGGCAACGGTTCGTACATGTCAGGATCAAACTCGATTTCCGCCACCTGAACGTCGAACGGTAAATCCACCAGTACCGGACCCGGACGACCAGAACGCATCAGGTGAAATGCCTGTTGCAACACACGAGGCACCAGTGCCGCTTCACGTACTGTAACCGCCATTTTGCTGACCGGTTTAGCGATAGCTTCGATATCTACGGCCTGGAAATCTTCTTTATGCAGACGAGCACGCGGTGCCTGACCAGTGATGCACAAAATAGGAATGGAATCAGCAGAAGCGGAATAGAGCGCGGTGATCATGTCCGTGCCCGCAGGACCGGAAGTCCCCAGACATACGCCGATATTCCCTGCCGTTGCGCGGGTATAACCTTCCGCCATGTGCGAAGCACCTTCCACATGACGCGCCAGAATGTGGCGAATACCGCCGTGCTTACGCATCGCTGAGTAGAACGGATTGATTGCAGCTCCCGGAACGCCGAAGGCGGTGGTGATACCTTCTTTCTCCAGCACATACATTGCCGCGTCAACGGCTCTCATTTTTGCCATTTTATTCCTACCTCTATTAATTGGAAAAATTTTCCAACTTTCAAATTTTGTCAAAAAAACCCGCTCCGCAGAGCGGGATGCGACAGACACTATGGATGTGCTTTCAGTCCCAACGCCGTGCTGATATCGCGGGCGGTGTCTCTGACCAGCTCACCCTGACTGACAAAACGATCTTCTGTCAGTCTTGATGAAGGCCCGGAGATGGAGATAGCGGCAACAACGCTACCTACATCATCGTAAATTGCTGAAGCTATGCAATTCAGACCTACAACATGCTCTTCTTTATCTACGGTATAGCCCAGTTCACGCGCTTGTTCCAGGTCCTTCAGCAAGGTGGGCATATCCACAAGCGTAGTTGGCGTAAACTGCTGCAAACCGGTTTGCAAGATGATGCTCATCAACTCCTCTTCCGCCAGCGGATAAAGTAGCGCTTTGCCCGCACCGGAAGCATGCAACGGCAGACGACTGCCCAGCGGCGCACACATCCTGACCATCGATTTACATTCTAACTGACCAATTAATACTGCTTCATTGCCGTTACGAATCGCGACATTGACCGTTTCGCCGGAAAGTAACATCAGGCGGCGCATAAACGGCCCGGCGACGGAGAGGACATCGCGGTTATGGATGTACGCCGCACCGACGTTAAAGACACCTAATCCTATATGCCACCAGCCTAACTGACTGTCCTGATAGACAAAATCCGCTGCCTGTAAAACCTTCAGCAAGCGAAAGGTCGTGGAGAGCGGCAAATCCAGATTGAGAGAAATATCGCTAACCGACGAACTTCCCCCACTTTTTTCCAGATATTGCAGAATCGCAATTCCCCGCTCTAACGCCTGTGCGCCCTTTTGTGCCACAGGCTCCGCCTGTCCTGGCCTGCCGCGCCGTCTAACTTCCGTCATACCTACGTTAACTCCGACCTACAAGTGAGCATAAACAATGAACAATTAATTTATCTTATGCAAGTCGGTTACAGGCGTCACGCAAAACAGAGTTCCTGTTCAGGAATACTTTCAACATCACAGTTGTCACTGCCGCCGCGATCGATGGTCAGAAAATCGGTGACGCGCTGCCAGGCGAAAAGTGGGTGATGCCAGACGTTACGATGGTAATTCACTCCCTGTTCACCGTTGGTAATAAACGCCCGCAGGGTTGACAGGTCTGGTTTGTCGTCACCTAACGCCACGACCACCACAAACACTTCCCCTTTCATCGGAATAAAGGCCTGAGTGCCCAGCGGATGACGTTCGAGTTCGTGAATGGTCAGCGGCAGATTCGCCGGTTGCGCGCGGTTAATGCTAATAAGCGTACGGTCTTGCTCAAGAATCTCAACCAGCGCCAAATCGTGGTAACGCTCCACCAGGCCATTGTTAATATGGAAAAAATCCCGTTGCTGCGTTTCGATTACGTCGCCATAAGCACTAAAGGCTTCCTGACTTAACGGTAATACCTGAAGTTTCATCTTTTTGTCCTTGTAACATAATTCCGTTCAACCACCGCCGACCGGTCAATGTGGTTCAATAACAGGCAATCTAAAACCTTAAGAGAACAACATCAATACAAAAGTTGGAATATTTTTCCAAAACTAGATTTAGTCCACAAATCACACAGGGTTATCATGTAAAAATACTGATAAATCAGAGGATAAGAAAATCACGCAACTTGCGGATTTAAAAGGGGATACCTGAAGATGTTCGATCCAGAAACCTTGCGGACTTTCATTGCGGTTGCTGAAACAGGAAGTTTTTCAAAAGCGGCAGAACGATTATGTAAAACCACGGCGACGATCAGTTATCGCATTAAACTTCTGGAAGAGAATACCGGAGTGGCGCTGTTTTTCCGCACGACTCGCAGCGTGACGTTGACAGCGGCTGGCGAGCATCTACTTTCTCAGGCCAGAGACTGGCTGAGCTGGCTGGAAAGTATGCCCAGCGAGCTGCAACAGGTGAATGATGGCGTGGAACGCCAGGTGAATATTGTCATCAACAACCTGCTCTACAACCCCCAGGCCGTCGCCCAGCTGCTGGCGTGGCTGAATGAACGTTACCCCTTTACCCAGTTTCACATCTCCCGACAAATCTATATGGGCGTCTGGGACTCGCTATTGTACGAAGGTTTTTCACTGGCTATCGGCGTCACGGGAACCGAGGCGCTGGCAAATACCTTTAGTCTTGATCCCTTAGGATCGGTGCAATGGCGCTTTGTCATGGCGGCGGATCATCCGCTGGCGAAAGTTGAAGAGCCGCTAACAGAAGCGCAGTTGCGGCGCTTTCCGGCGGTTAATATTGAAGACAGCGCTCGCACCTTAACCAAGCGCGTCGCCTGGCGTTTGCCGGGGCAAAAAGAGATTATTGTTCCCGATATGGAAACGAAAATCGCCGCCCATCTGGCGGGCGTTGGCATTGGTTTTTTGCCAAAATCACTTTGCCAGTCAATGATCGATAATCAACAATTGATCTGCCGGGTAATCCCAACGATGCGCCCTCCTTCGCCATTGAGTCTGGCATGGCGCAAATTTGGCAGTGGCAAAGCGGTAGAAGATATTGTGACCTTGTTTACTCAGCGCAGGCCGGAAATCAGCGGATTTTTAGAAATTTTCGGCAACCCACGCAGTTAAAAATCAAGTTTCCTTGCGCGTTGGCGCGTAAAATAGCGTGCAAGCTGATTTGAGGTTCACTTTTAACTATGCAAGAGAGACACACGGAACAGGACTATCGTGCCCTGCTGATTGCTGATACGCCCATTATTGATGTTCGCGCCCCCATCGAGTTTGAGCAAGGCGCAATGCCCGCCGCTATCAACCTGCCGTTAATGAATAACGATGAACGCGCCGCCGTTGGCACCTGCTACAAACAGCAAGGGTCAGACGCGGCGCTGGCGCTGGGGCATAAACTGGTGGCGGGTGAAATTCGTCAGCAGCGCATGGACGCCTGGCGGGCTGCGTGCCTGCAAAACCCGCAAGGTATTCTCTGCTGCGCCCGTGGCGGTCAACGTTCGCACATTGTGCAACGCTGGCTGCATGAAGCGGGGATTGATTATCCGCTGGTGGAAGGCGGTTATAAGGCACTGCGCCAGACGGCGATTCAGGCAACTATTGAACTGTCACACAAACCGATAGTGCTGATTGGCGGTTGTACCGGCAGCGGCAAAACGCTGTTAGTGCAACAGCAACCGAACGGTGTTGATCTGGAAGGGCTGGCGCGTCACCGCGGCTCTGCTTTTGGTCGCACGTTACAACCACAACTTAGCCAGGCGAGTTTTGAAAACCTGCTGGCTGCCGAAATGCTAAAAACCGACGCCCGTCAGGAGCTGCACCTGTGGGTGCTGGAAGACGAAAGCCGGATGATCGGTTCGAATCACCTGCCGGAATGCCTGCGCGAACGCATGACGCAGGCGGCGATTGCAGTGGTAGAAGATCCGTTTGAGATCCGTCTTGAACGCCTGAACGAAGAGTATTTCTTGCGTATGCATCATGATTTTACCCATGCGTACGGCGACGAACAGGGCTGGCAGGAGTATTGCGAATACCTGCATCACGGACTTTCGGCGATTAAGCGTCGGCTGGGGCTACAACGCTATAACGAACTGGCTGCAAGGCTGGATGCGGCGCTGACAACGCAACTCGCAACCGGTAGCACCGACGGTCATCTGGCCTGGCTGGTGCCGTTACTTGAAGAATATTACGACCCGATGTATCGCTATCAGCTTGAGAAAAAAGCGGAAAAAGTTGTCTTTCGCGGTGAGTGGGCGGAAGTGGCGGAGTGGGTGAAGTCGCGGTAATAGGCGGTATTCTGTGCACGCTGTTCATGCCGGATGCGGCGTGAACGCCTTATCCGGCCTACGGTTAAGTGCAGTTTTGTAGGCCTGATAAGACGCGCCAGCGTCGCATCAGGCAATCTAACACCTGTCATCACCCCGCAAACTGCCTGAACAGCGCCTTCCCTTTTACCAGTCGCGCGCCCAGCCAGCCGCCGCAAAGCGACAGCAGCAGCGCACCGCTGCACGGTAGCACAATCCACAATCGCCAGTCTGGCTCCCACGGGAAATCAAACACTTTCGCCTGCAACACTGCCAGTGCCGTTTCCGCACCAATTGCGGCCACCAGGCCGGATACAAACCCGAGCATGGCGAACTCACACCACAATGTCGTGCGCAGCAGTTTTTTGCCCGCACCGAGAGTGCGCCACACCACCAGCTCCTGATGACGCTGACGCATTCCCACCTGCACCTGTGCCAGCAACAGCAACATACCGCAGGCGGTGACCAGCACCACCATCACTTCCAGCGCCCGGCTTACCTGCTCCAGCACCTGACTGACCTGTTTTAAAATCGCGCCAATGTCTAACAGGCTAATGGTAGGGAACTGGCGGTTGAGTTGCGTCAACATGCCGTTGCCATTCTCCCAGCGGAAACTGGTAAGCCAGCTCTGCGGTTGCCCGTCTAATGCCCCTTCAGGGAAAATAAAATAGAAATTAGGCCGCAGACTTTCCCAGTCCACTTTGCGCAGGCTGGTCACTTTAGCGCGGAACTCCTGGGTATCGCCCATAAAAGTCACGGTATCACCGAGGGCAACGTTTAAGCGTTTCGCCAGCCCCTCTTCCATCGACACTTCATCGGCTTTTGGCGGCCAGTTACCGGCGACAATCGGATTATGATCGGGCCGCGTATTTTGCCAGGTAAGATTGAGTTCGCGATTGAGCGCCTCATCTTCATTGCCTTCTGTCGGCTTATCGTTAATCGCCGTCAACCGCGCCCGCACTACCGGATAAAACGATTCCGGGACTATTTGATGTTCCGCGAGGAACGCTTTTAGCGGCGTAACCTGTTCTGTGGCGATGTTGATTAAAAAGTAGTTCGGGCTTTCTGGCGGTAGCTGCTGTTGCCAGCGGTCGAGCAGATCGCCACGCAACACCAGCAACAGTGCCAGCAGCATAAAGGAGAGCGAAAATGCCGAAAGCTGGCTTAACGTTGACCACGGCTGACGTAACAGGCGGCTGACCGCCAGACGCAGAGGTAGCGATTTTAGCGTCAGGCGGCGAAGTACATTCAGCAGCATCCAGCCCAGCACACCGCACAGCAAAGCCAGCACTACCGCGCCCGCCAGCACTGCCCAGAGCAGCATACTGCCGCCCATCAGTCCGGCGAGCAACAGCACAACCACCACAGTGACAATAGGCAGATAAAACTTCAGCGGCCAGACGTTCGCGACCACATCATTACGCAATACGCGTAAAGGCTGCGTTGCCAACAACAAGCGGTACGGTCGTAGCCCCACCAGCAGCGAGATGACTGTCATGGTGCCCAGCGCCCACAGCCACGGCCAGAGGCTGGCTGGCGGTAATGCAGCAGGCAGAACGGGCTTGAGCAGCACCATCAACACGTTTTCGAACAACAGGCCTATCGCCCCGCCGGTAACGGCTGAAAGCGCCAGCACCATCAACCACTGGCCGACGATTAGCTTACGCAATTGCGCTCGCCCTGCTCCCAGCGTTTTGAGGATCGCCACCAAGTCGTAGCGACTGCGACAGTAATGATTCATCGCCACCGCGACCGCCGCCACCGCCAGCAGCAAGGTCAGAAGCGCCGAAAGCAGCAGGAACTGTTGCGAGCGTTCCATCGAGCGCCCCAGCGCGCCTTCGTCCTGTTCCAGACCGTACCAGCGTTGTTCTGGTTTAAGCTGTGGTAACAGCCATTTCTCATAGCCGTCGAGCTGGTTCTCGTTGCCGCCGAATTTATAGCGCCAGGTGACCCGACTCCCCGGCTGCACGGCTCCGGTTTTATCGACATCCGCCAGATTCATCATCAGACGCGGAGCCATCTGGAAGGGGTTAAAACCGGAATCCGGTTCCTGAATCACTTCTCCGGCAATCCGCAAGGTGGCATCGCCCACGTCAATGGTGTCGCCCGTTTTCAGGTTAAGCAGTGCCATCAGGCGTGGGGCCAGCAATACGCTGCCCGCCTGCGGTTTCAGGCCAGGGGGATTGGTTTGCAGATCGCCATACATCGGGTAGATATCATCCACCGCTTTAACATTCGCCAGCTGCGGTGTGTCGCCTGCAAATGTCATGGTGGCGAAAGTCAGCTGCTTGCCGACTTTCAGGCCGCGCTTTTGCGCTTCCTCCAGCCACGCTTGCGGCACTTCGCGCGAACTGCGCAACGCCCGATCGCCCGCCATAAACTCACGGCTCTGCTGGCTTAAGCCCTTCTCCATGCGATCGCTGATATTGCCCAGCGCCAGCACGCAGGCCACCGCCAGGCTTAGCGCCAGCCAGACAATTAACAGCGACGGCGAGCGCCATTCGCGCCAGAACCAACGTGCAATCATGCTTCCTCCTGCAACTGCCCGTTAACCAGTCGTAAGCAGCGATCGCAGCGTGCCGCCAGTTGCAGGTCGTGAGTCACCATAATCAACGTGGTGCCATGCTCACGGTTGAGGGAAAACAGCAGGTCGGCAATTTTATCGCCCGTCTGGCGGTCAAGATTACCGGTGGGTTCGTCGGCAAACAGCACATCAGGCCGACCATTAAAAGCTCGCGCCAGCGCCACTCGTTGCTGTTCGCCGCCGGAAAGCTGTGCCGGAAGATGATCAAGACGTTTACCCAGCCCTAACTGTTCGAGCAACGCTTTCGCCCCATTACGACTTTCCGCGCTACTTTCACCGCGCAGCAGCGCCGGAAGCTCGACGTTTTCCAGCGCGTTAAGGGTAGGAATTAACATAAATGACTGAAAAACAAAGCCTACGTGCTTCGCGCGCAACTTTGCCCGCGCTTCTTCGTCCATATTATGTAGCGGTTGTCCCACCAGACTCACTTCGCCACTGCTGCCGTCATCCAGCCCGGCGAGGATCGCCAGCAAGGTTGACTTACCCGATCCCGACTCGCCCACCAGCGCGATGGTCTCGCCACGTTTGACAACCAGCTCAACTCCGGTGAGGATGGAGAGTTCATGCTCCCCCTGACCGACGGACTTCTTAAGATGATGAACTTCAACAATGTTTTCCGCTGGCATTTGCCCTTCCTGTTCCTGGTCCTGTTAACCTTCCGTGCCGCCGCAGCGGACACGTTATTGATTCTGGGTGATAGCCTGAGCGCCGGGTATCGAATGTCTGCCAGCGCGGCCTGGCCTGCCTTGTTGAATGATAAGTGGCAGAGTAAAACGTCGGTAGTTAATGCCAGCATCAGCGGCGACACCTCGCAACAAGGGCTGGCGCGCCTTCCGGCTCTGCTGAAACAGCATCAGCCGCGCTGGGTGCTGGTTGAACTGGGCGGCAATGACGGTTTGCGTGGTTTTCAGCCACAGCAAACCGAGCAAACGCTGCGCCAGATTTTGCAGGATGTCAAAGCCGCCAACGCTGAACCATTGTTAATGCAAATACGTCTGCCTGCAAACTATGGTCGCCGTTATAATGAAGCCTTTAGCGCCATTTACCCCAAACTCGCCAAAGAGTTTGATGTTCCGCTGCTGCCCTTTTTTATGGAAGAGGTCTACCTCAAGCCACAATGGATGCAGGATGACGGCATTCATCCCAACCGCGACGCCCAGCCGTTTATTGCCGACTGGATGGCGAAGCAGTTGCAGCCTTTAGTAAATCATGACTCATAAAGCAACGGAGATCCTGACAGGTAAAGTTATGCAAAAATCGGTCTTAATTACCGGATGTTCCAGTGGAATTGGCCTGGAAAGCGCGCTCGAATTAAAACGCCAGGGTTTTCATGTGCTGGCCGGTTGCCGGAAACCGGATGATGTTGAGCGCATGAACAATATGGGATTCACCGGAGTGTTGATCGATCTGGATTCGCCAGAAAATATTGATCGCGCAGCCGACGAAGTGATCGCCCTGACCGATAATTGTCTGTATGGGATCTTTAACAATGCCGGATTCGGCATGTATGGCCCCCTTTCCACCATCAGCCGCGCGCAGATGGAACAGCAGTTTTCTGCCAACTTTTTCGGCGCACACCAGCTCACCATGCGCCTGTTACCCGCTATGTTACCGCACGGTGAAGGGCGTATTGTGATGACCTCATCGGTGATGGGATTAATCTCCACGCCGGGTCGCGGCGCTTACGCAGCCAGTAAATATGCGCTGGAGGCGTGGTCAGACGCACTGCGCATGGAGCTGCGCCACAGCGGAATTAAAGTTAGTCTGATCGAACCCGGTCCTATTCGCACTCGCTTCACCGACAACGTCAACCAGACGCAAAGTGATAAACCAGTCGAAAATCCTGGCATCGCCGCCCGCTTTACGTTGGGACCGGAAGCGGTGGTCGACAAAGTGCGCCATGCTTTTATTAGCGAGAAGCCGAAGATGCGCTATCCGGTAACGCTGGTGACCTGGGCAGTAATGGTGCTTAAGCGCCTGCTGCCGGGGCGCGTGATGGACAAAATATTGCAGGGGTGAGTTGAAGCGCGCGCTTAAGCCCCCATGTCAAAGAAAATATCGACAACAGAGAGCGACTCCATGTCCGTAGAAAATATTGTCAACATTAACGAATCTAATCTGCAACAGGTTCTTGAACAGTCGATGACCACACCGGTGCTGTTCTATTTTTGGTCTGAACGTAGCCAGCACTGTTTGCAGTTAACCCCAATTCTGGAAAGCCTCTCGGCGCAGTACAACGGGCAATTTATTCTGGCGAAGCTGGACTGCGACGCGGAGCAAATGATTGCCGCGCAGTTTGGTCTGCGCGCGATCCCGACCGTGTATCTGTTCCAGAACGGGCAACCGGTAGACGGATTCCAGGGGCCACAACCGGAAGAAGCGATCCGCGCCCTGCTGGATAAAGTGCTGCCGCGCGAAGAAGAACTGAAAGCGCAGCAGGCAATGCAGCTGATGCAGGAAGGAAATTACACCGACGCCCTGCCATTGCTGAAAGACGCCTGGCAGTTGTCGAATCAAAACGGGGAGATCGGCCTGCTGCTGGCAGAAACGCTGATTGCGCTGAACCGTTCTGAGGATGCAGCAGCCGTGCTGAAAACCATTCCTTTGCAGGATCAGGACACCCGCTACCAGGGGCTGGTGGCGCAAATCGAACTGCTGAAGCAGGCGGCTGATACGCCGGAAATTCAACAGCTACAACAGCAGGTAGCGGAGAATCCAGAAGATGCCGCACTGGCGACGCAACTGGCACTGCAACTGCATCAGGTTGGGCGCAATGAAGAGGCACTGGAGTTGCTGTTTGGGCATCTGCGTAAAGATCTCACCGCAGCAGACGGTCAGACACGTAAAACGTTCCAGGAGATCCTTGCTGCGCTGGGTACGGGTGATGCACTGGCGTCGAAGTATCGCCGCCAACTGTATGCGTTGTTGTATTGATTTTCCGTTGAAATGCGATGTGCTGGTTTGTAGGCCTGATAAGACGCGCCAGCGTCGCATCAGGCATCCGCGCATAGCCGCCGGATGCGGCGTGAACGCCTTATCCGGCCTACCAAACCGTGCTAATTCAATATTTATTTCTTCGTCAATTGCGTCACCACCAACTGGTGGCGCGAATTATAAAACTTACGATAGGTTAAATAGCAGGCAATAATGGTCGACAAGCTGGCGGTTGAGAGCAGCATAAAGGTCACCATAATCTGATATTTAATCGCCTTCACCGGATCAATCCCGGCAAATATCAGCCCGGACATCATTCCCGGTAAACTCACTAAGCCAACCGTTTTTGCTGAATCGACCGTCGGAATTAAAGCCGCGCGAATACTGTCGCGAATCAATATCGCTGAAGCCTGTTTCGGCGTCGCGCCAAGACTCAGTTTCTCCTGAATCTGTTGTTGTTCGCTAATCACCCGTTGCCCTAAATTGTTATAACACAGCCCTACCGCCACCATCGCGTTACCAGCAATCATCCCGGCAATAGGAATCACCTGCATCGGGATAAACTCAATCGACCCTGAGAGTATCAGCACCGCCAGGGTAATTCCCGCCCCGACCGTAATAGCAATAAACGATGAAACAAAGGCTTTAGCAATATATTTACTGCGTTTTTGCGCATTCCACGCCGCATTAAAGCAGATAAATAACACCATCAATAATGTCAGGCTGGTATCATCCACGCTGAAAATATACTTCAGCACATAGCCGACAATAATCAGCTGAATTATAGCGCGCCCGACGCTCCAGAGAATATCTTTCTCCAGCGCCAGTTTTTCTTTATGGCTAATTAAGATTGCCACCACCACCAGCATTAATGCCAGTGCTAATGATTCGTTAGTAATATTATGCGAGTTCATAGCGTGCTTCCTGCATTTCTCCGGCATGCGGTTGCAGTGTAATCACTTTATCCGCATGATTAATTTCGTCTTTATCGTGTGTCACCCACAGCACGGCAATATTTTGCTCGCGCACATAACGGTGGATCATCTCATTGACGTTATGTTTATTACTTTCATCCAGTGCACTGGTGATTTCGTCGAGCAATAATACCTTTGGCATAAATTGCAGGTTACGAATCAATGAGATGCGTTGTTTTTCACCACCAGATAGCTCGGCGATATTCTTTGTCAAAATGCTGTCCGGCAAAGCGAAGCGTTCGAGAAAATCGAGAAAAATGGCTGGGTCAGGCTGCTGGTTACGGATCTGCCAGGGAAAGATCAGATTATCGTATACCGTATCGCCAAACAGCGTCGGCGTCTGGGCGCAGTAAGATACTTGCTGGCGGTAGATTTCTGGCTTGAGTGTACTGACATCCTCACCTTCAAACAGCAACGTTCCGCTGGTTGGGCTGATTAATGAAGCAACAATTTTCAGCAGCGTACTTTTGCCACAACCGGAAGGGCCGGTAATTAACTTAAATTCGCCAGCACGTAGCGAAAAATTGATGTTATTAAGAATCTTCGTATCACCCGCCAGATATCCTACGTTTTGTAGCTGAAGCAAAGGACTATTTTCCTGCATCGCTGTTCCCTTTTTCTGATTTTTACTAAAAACAGTTTATCCTTCGCAGGAATAAGGGGGAACTCTCTTTCAGTAATCAGGTATAATTTGTTTAATCAAGCAGCAATTTTGCTGATTATGGACGGTACAACAGGAGGTTTTTCCGATGCTTATCTTTATCCCGATTCTCATTTTTGTCGCGCTGGTCATTGTTGGCGCGGGAGTCAAAATCGTGCCGCAGGGCTATCAGTGGACAGTAGAACGTTTTGGTCGCTATACCAAAACGTTACAGCCGGGGCTCAGTCTGGTCGTGCCGTTTATGGATCGCATTGGTCGTAAGATCAATATGATGGAGCAAGTGCTCGATATCCCTTCTCAGGAAGTTATCTCGAAAGATAACGCCAACGTTACGATCGACGCGGTCTGTTTTATTCAGGTAATTGATGCCCCGCGCGCGGCTTATGAAGTCAGCAATCTGGAGCTGGCGATCATCAATCTGACCATGACTAACATCCGTACCGTACTGGGTTCAATGGAACTTGACGAAATGCTCTCCCAGCGCGACAGCATCAACTCACGCCTGCTGCGTATTGTCGATGAGGCCACCAACCCGTGGGGGATTAAAGTCACCCGTATTGAAATTCGCGACGTGCGCCCACCGGCAGAGCTTATCTCTTCGATGAACGCGCAGATGAAAGCGGAACGTACCAAACGCGCTTACATCCTTGAAGCGGAAGGGATCCGTCAGGCGGAAATCCTCAAAGCCGAAGGTGAAAAACAGTCGCAAATCCTGAAAGCGGAAGGTGAACGTCAGTCGGCATTCTTACAGGCCGAAGCGCGTGAACGTTCTGCCGAAGCGGAAGCCCGCGCCACCAAAATGGTGTCTGAAGCCATCGCCTCCGGTGATATTCAGGCGGTGAACTACTTCGTAGCGCAGAAATACACCGAAGCGTTACAACAGATCGGTTCGTCCAGTAACAGCAAAGTAGTGATGATGCCATTAGAGGCCAGCAGCCTGATGGGGTCGATTGCCGGGATTGCTGAACTGGTGAAAGACAGCGCCAACAAGCGGACTCAGCCATGATGGAGTTAATGGTCGTTCACCCACATATTTTCTGGCTCAGTCTCGGCGGGTTGCTGCTGGCTGCCGAAATGCTGGGCGGCAATGGTTATCTGTTGTGGAGCGGCGTGGCAGCGGTGATTACCGGCCTGGTGGTCTGGTTGCTGCCGCTGGGCTGGGAGTGGCAAGGGGTGATGTTTGCCATCCTGACGCTGCTCGCTGCCTGGCTGTGGTGGAAATGGTTGTCGCGGCGGGTGCGCGAACAAAAGCACAGCGACAGTCATTTAAACCAGCGCGGGCAGCAGTTGATTGGCCAACGTTTTGTTCTGGAATCTCCGCTGGTCAACGGGCGCGGTCATATGCGCGTCGGTGACAGTTCATGGCCCGTCAGCGCCAGCGAGGATCTCAGTGCAGGTACGCATGTTGAGGTGATTGCGATAGAAGGGATAACGCTGATTATCCGTGCGGTCATCGCCTGATGCGACGCTGGCGCGTCTTATCATGCCTACAAAATATGCCCGAATCGTAGGCCAGATAAGGCGCTTGCGCCGCATCCGGCATATAGCCGAGTAGAGGCAAAATTACTCTTCCCGGCCTTTACCCATACTTTTTTGGTCTTCATCCGGATAATGTTTTTTTAGATATTCCAGGACGTTTTTATTGACCTTGTGTTGCGTATACACCCACCCTTTCCAGTAATCAGGCTGGTCCAGGTAAACTTCTGGCGGAATGGTGAAATCAGAAAGCGTTAACCATTCGGCTAACAGATCGGGGTTTCGTTTCTGGATCAACTGCAACAGCATAATCAGTGACATAGCTGAGGCAGGAGCCGTACTATCGCCACTTAAATATTTCCACACTGTTGACCGGTTCGAACGAAAAAGGATGGGAAGCAATGCCCGGTCCAGATTCATTTCATTAAAAATCTTCTCAAATTCATTCATTTAAATGTTCCTGCCTGGCGTAAACCTCTTAAAAATTGAGATTTATCAAAGAAACGCATTTTAGCACACATCAGGAACCGCTTCACGTTTAGTCCAGAAACAGAATTTATTTCGCTTATCAAAACAAGTCTTTACTCTTTTATACATTGAAAGAGCACGAAATAATTTCCTTTTTTATTTATATGAGAAACATTTTTTGTTTCTTATTGGTGGTGTTTACGCTTACACCAGACAAAAATGCGCTTTACATCACACAAATGGCGGCGTAGATTTCGATCATATTGCAACGTATTTTATTTCTTATTAACAATATTATTTGTTTCTTATAGAAACATTAATGCGACTTATTTTAAACAAGAGAAAATGAATGAAAACTGTAAACGTAGCTTTACTGGCACTCATAATTTCAGCAACATCCAGCCCTATTGTTTTAGCTGGTGATACCATTGAAGCGGCGGCAACAGAGCTTTCAGCCATTAACTCTGGCATGTCGCAATCGGAGATTGAGCAGAAGATTACCCGCTTTTTAGAACGCACCGACAACAGCCCCGCTGCATATACCTATTTGACTGAACATCACTACATCCCTTCTGAAACACCTGATACCACTCAGACTCCCCCTGCCCAGACAGATCCTGACGCAGGACAAAAAACCGTTGCCGCTACAGGTGATGTACAGACAACCGCCCGTTATCAGAGCATGATCAACGCCCGACAGTCTGCGGTAACTGATGCCCAGCAAACGCAAATTACAGAGCAACAGGCGCAGATCGTAGCCACACAAAAAACGCTCGCCGCGACTGGAGATACGCAAAATACTGCGCATTATCAGGAGATGATTAATGCCAGACTGGCGGCTCAAAATGAGGCTAATCAGCGCACTACCACGGAACAAGGGCAGAAAATGAATGCACTGACAACCGATGTGGCAGCACAACAGCAAAAAGAAAGGGCTCAATACGATAAACAAATGCAAAGTCTGGCGCAGAAGTCTGTCCAGGCACATGAGCAAATTGAAAGTCTGAGACAAGATTCCGCACAAACGCAACAACAGTTAACCAACACGCAAAAACGGGTCGCAGATAACAGCCAACAAATTAACACGCTCAATAACCATTTCGATTCGCTGAAAAACGAAGTTGAGGACAATCGTAAAGAAGCCAATGCGGGAACTGCATCTGCCATCGCTATCGCCTCACAACCACAGGTGAAAACCGGTGACTTGATGATGGTGTCAGCGGGAGCGGGAACGTTCAACGGTGAATCTGCGGTGTCTGTAGGAACATCTTTTAATGCCGGAACGCATACGGTACTTAAAGCAGGTATTTCTGCGGATACACAATCTGATTTCGGTGCGGGTGTCGGCGTGGGATATTCGTTCTAATTTTAACAGCAATTTCTTATTCGCAATTTTCCGCACATTATTTAAGGTTAACAATGATGAATAGCTCCATTAAATCGTTTTCCCTGCTGGCGGTTATATTACTGGCTGGCTGTAGTTCACCCACTTCCCGCATCGCAGATTGCCAAGCGCAGGGAGTCAGTCATGACACCTGTTATCTCGCAGAACAACAGCGTCAGGCGGCTATTTTAAGTGCATCAGAAGCACAGGCATTTAAAAATGCAGAAGCCGCACAACATGCCCAGGCCGCTAAAAAATCTATTTATAAAGGATTTGGCGTCACCTTCAGAATGAGCAGTAAGAACTTTGCTTATCTCAATGATTCATTATGTGCCATAGATGAAGATAATGCCGATGCCACGGTTTATCAGTCGGGTCTGTATAACGTCATTGTTTATCATCACACAGGAAAAGTCGCCTTAATGAAAGAAGGCCAGTTTGTGGGTTATTTAAAATGAAACTCACGCTTATACATATTATGATTATTGGCGCTTTTATCTTTGCATTCTTGCAAGTGGTATTATTAGCCTCCCTGGTTCACGCTGTGAATGTTAACAATGAAATCCAGGAAGGCTTATTTCAATCGGGGCGCATAATGGTAGAAAGTTTGCAGCATATTCTTTCGGTGCAAACGGGGATTAATGGGTAAGGATACCGTTACCATTTCCAGAGCAATAGTCACCAGCGTAATTTTCTGGCACAGTTCAGGGAACTGAAATTTTGGCTAAGGAGTAGCCATGCTTTTTCCCTGTCGAAAACCTGAAGTACGTCTACTGAATAATACCGCTGCAGGCGTCATTTTTTCGGTGAAGTCCGGGAAAGGATTTCTGTGTCAGTGTGTGATTTACGATCCGCACCCTTATGGGCTTATCCGTTCGCTCTGCTGGCAGGATGTCCCGTTAATACGTTTCTGGTCCGAGGCTGGCTGCCCCACCTGTGCGGAATTTGTCTACAGCGGTTTTGCGGATGATGAACAGGGAGCCGCCCGGTTTTTGTCTGCTCTCGAAAACTGGAATCGCCCGTGGTCTGGCATGACGGACGCTTTTGCCGCGCTGACACCGCTGTTCTCATGCATGGCTGATGGCTATTATCTGCTCGAAGATCGTGAACTTTACCCGACGGATGGCAACGGGCATTTCTTTTGGGCGGCAACGGACCATAGCGCCAGTAATCCGGCGACCGTTGCCGTCTGGGATCCTGAATATTGCTATTTCAGTGACACCGCCCCCTGTTTTCTTCTACCCGGCCAGCCGCCATCACATTTTAATCCTGAGCGTACGACGTTTTATCGCAATAAACCGGACGCCCGCGCTCTGGCCTGGTATCTCCCTGATTCCTATCTCTGCGTTCTGCTCGACGGACACCATAAAGCAACAGCCGCCGCGCTGGAAGGGCGACCGCTCAAAACACTGGTGCTCAGCACGGCAACCCATTTTAATGATGAGCAACAAACCCTGGTATTTCCTGGCGGAGAATGTCTGCACAAAACAGAGCTGCTGTGTCACGTTCCCAAACTCACTGAATGGAAAACATTACCGCCCAACGCATGGGAGAGTTTCGGCCCTGATAAGCACATCAGCCCATCCGAAACCTGGTCAGAAGAGTTGCAGCAGAGCGTCAGCCGGTACCCTTCACTGGATCAAGCCTGGCAAATTGTTGAGGCCGGGAATTTGAGCGAAGCTCGTATTAAGCGCATGATCCAACAAGGTTTGGAGGGGGATGAAAAGGCTGATGTTATTTTGCAGGCACTGTTTTCCACACACTCGCCGCTTTTTGTTGACTTTGCTCGATTCGTTATCAGCCATCCGGCATACGCCATTTATCGCCCTCTCACCTTCCGGTTGATGGCGCAAAACCGAACGCCGCAAGCAGATGCCTTTTTTCTGGATTTTGCCATCAACGATGACGGCGAACGTCCGGAGTTGACGAAAATAATGGACGACTATTTCCGTATGCCTTAATTACCCCGCCCGATGATGACAGCAGCCAGAGAGATTTTCGATAATCGGGCAGTCGGCGCTGTCATCGCCAGGGCAGGCATTCGCCAGCGCCAGTAGCTGGTCGCGCATGGATTGCAGCTCCTCAATGTGTCGTTCGATCTCCGCCACTTTCTCCAGGGTGCGCCGTTTTACATCGGCGCTGTGACGCTGCGGGTCGTTAAACAGATTCACCAGTTCGCCGCTCTCTTCCAGGTTAAAGCCCACCTGGCGCGCCTGGCGCAGTAAGGTCAGTTCGTTGAGATGCTGCTGCGTGTAGGTTCGATAACCATTTTCGCTGCGCATCGGCGGCGTCACCAGCCCCTTTTCTTCATAGAAGCGAATGGCTTTGCTGGTCAGGCCGGTAATTTTTGCTACATCGCTAATGTTCATCGTTCGCGCAACGCCTCCTGTGCTTTGTTAAAGGGTTTCAACAGATAATCCAGCACGCTTTTTTTGCCAGTGCGGATATCGACCGTCGCCACCATACCGGGAAATATCGGAAACTGCTGTTTGCTTTTATTTTCCAGATGGTTGCTGAAAGTGCGAATGTACACCCGATAGTAATAAACATCGCGCCGCACTTCATCCTGTACAGTGTCCGGTGAAATCACCGCCACTTCCCCTGGCAGGCCGCCGTAGATGGAGTAATCGTAAGCGGTTATTTTCACCAGCGATTTTTGCCCCGGATGGATAAACGCCACATCGCGGGGGGAGATTTTTGCCTCGATCAACAGTTGCTCATCCAGCGGCACGATAGTCATGAGTTTACCACCGGGGGCGATGACGCCGCCAACCGTGGTGACGTCAATGTCCTGAACAATGCCTCGCACCGGCGCAGTAAAGTTGAGCCGGGTGAGAGAATCTTCCCGCCCGCGGATCACCGAACGCTGGGTTTCCACTTCCGCATTGGCTTTCGCTAACTCTTCGCGCGCTTGTACGTAGTATTGCGTACGCACGTCGCTAAGTTTGTTTTCCAGTTCATTGGCCTGGCGTTGCAGGCGCAGCACTTCAACGCTGCTCGCCGCCCCCTGTTTCACCAGCGGCTGGGTCATCGCCAGTTCGCGGTTGACCAGGCTAATCCCCTGCGTCAGCCCGGTGGTGGCTTTGTTCAACCCGTCGCGGCGAGTGTTATATAACGCCGATTCCGACTCGATAAGTTCGGGGAATTTATTCAGTTCGTCAGGGAAGACCAGCGGTTTATTGCTCACTTCTGCCCGCAGCCGCGCCGAGGTTGCCAGCGCCGCATACAGCCGCGACATCGCTTCCTGGACGTCGGATTCCGTTTTGGTGCGGTTAAGCTGCGCCAGCGGCTGCCCCTGTTCGACAATATCGCCAACCTTCACGTCGAGATGATACAAAATCCCGCCTTCCAGCGACTGCACCACCTGTTCGCGTCCAGAAGGTTCTACCGTGCCGCTGCCGGTGGTGACTTCATCAAGCTGGAAGTACCACGCCCAGCCGAGAAAACAGAGCAGCATCACAGCGGTAACGCGTACCGCCAGCGCCGAACGCGGCAAGCGGGGTTCAGTCAGGCCACGGTTGTATTGCAGTTGTCCGTTCATGCAGCAGACCCCTTATTCTTCTCCTGCAACACCACCCGTCGCGCCGTGGGTTCGCTCTGTTCACGCAAAATGGCCTCTTTCGCGCCATCCATCACAATCCGCCCCTGATCCATCACGATAATGCGGTCCACCAGTTGCAGCATCGCCGTGCGGTGAGTGGCGATGACCAGCGTGCGATGCCCAATCCACTGTTTTAGTTGTTCAATTAAATACGCTTCCGCCATTTCATCCAGCGAGGCGCTGGGTTCATCGAGCAGGACGATGTTGGGTTGAGAGATGAGGAGCCGCGCCAGCAGCAGCGTTTGCCGCTGGCCGCCAGAAAGACCAAATCCCCCTTCCTGAATCATGTAGTTAAGGCCGTTTTTCTGCTTCTGCACAAACGGCAGCGCCCCGCTGAGGGTTAATGCGCGTTCGATATCTTCATCGCTGGCCTCCGGCATCCCCATGGTGAGGTTTTCCCGCAGCGAACCGAAGAACAGTCGCCCGGTCTGGCTGAGCAGCCCCATGTCGCGACGCAGATCTGCCGGATCAAGCTGCCCGATGCTGATGTTATCCAGCAGCACCTGCCCCTGCTGGGCGATACGCATTCCGGCGAGCATTTGCAGTAGCGTTGATTTACCCGCGCCGTTGCGCCCGAGAATGGCGATTTTCTCACCGGCCTGAATGTTGAGTTTGCCAATCGCTACATCGGCAATTTTCTCTTCTTCGTCGTAATAAAACACCGCGTTGCTAAACTGATAATTACCGTGCAGTACCGCTTTATGCACCAGTTTGCCGTGCTCCGGCTGATCCACCGGGCGCTTCATCAGTTCATCAAGCCCGTTACGCGCCACTTTCGCCTGCTGCCAGCGCGAAAGCACGCCGGATATCTGCGACAGCGGCGCGATGGTGCGCGAAGCCAGAATCGTCGTTCCGACCAGCGCGCCGGTGGTCATGTCGCCGCTCATCACCATAAAGCAGCCCACCAACAGCACCACCACATAGACGATGGATTGCACTTCCTGCGTCCAGGTGAGCAGCAGCCCGGTGAGAAAACGTTGCTTCATGCTGATAGATGACGCCACGTCGTTGGTGTGATTCCACTGATTCTGGAAACGCTGTTCAGCACGCAGCAGTTTAATGTCTTCAATCGACTGCACGGCCTCGACAAGCGTAGCGTTGCGCACTGCCGATTCGCGCATCCCTTCGTTCGCCAGCCGCGCCAGCGGGCGTTGTACCAGCAGGCCGGGGATCACCAGCAACGGCAGCGCCAGCAAAACAACCAGCACCAGCCAGCCGCCGATCATCCACAGAATAAAAACAAACAGCAGGAAGAATGGCAGATCCGCTACCGCGCCAATGGTGGTGGAGGTGATCAGCTCCCGCACCGATTCCAGTTCGCGGATCTGTGAGATAAACGATCCGGTGGATTTCGATCGCACGTTATTTTTCAGCCGTAATGCGTGACCAAACACGCGATCCGAAATACGCAGATCCGCCCGTTTGCCGATCACATCGGAAAGGTGTGTGCGCACCATGCGCATACAGAACTCAAACAGGATCGCCATCATCACCCCGGCGAACAGCACCCATAGCGTCGGGTAGGACTGCGCCGGAACAACGCGGTCGTAAACCTGCATCGAGAAAATCATCGCCGCCAGCGCCAGCACGTTCGCCACCAGCGAGGCCAGCATAATATCGCCGTAGCGCCGCCAGTCTTTTAGCGAAAGATTCCAGAACCAGTTAGCCTGATACGGGCGAATGTAGTCATCCACCCGCGCATCGGGAATGGCGCTGAGCGGTCGTAGCAGCGCCAGTTCAACGATTTTGTCTTCTATATCCGTGACGTTTAGCGTAGTTTCCAGCCCTTCGTCACCGCTGAACTGAACGCTGATATTGTCGTGATTGTCGCGGCGGGTGATAACGCCAATCTGTTGATTATCAAACACCGCGATCAGCGGCAGCCGCCAGGGGTTAAGCGAATCAGCGGAAAATTCTACCAGCCGTAGCCCCATTCCCAGTTGCCGCGCCATGTCGGTGAGCAACTCTTCCCGCTTGCTGTCGCGCTCCCAGTTGACGGTCGCGCGCACATTCTCCTGGGAAAAATCGAGGCGGTAATAGCGCGCCACGGCGATCATCGCCTCCAGCCAGGCTTCCACGGACTGGGCATTTTTTTTCATTCTCTACACCACCATCAACTGATGATTCGCCAGTAAAGTGGCGAGGTCGGTGTGCACGCCCGTCAGCGTGACCACGTTAGTTGTCGCAAAGCCGCCGCCCGTGCCGTCACGGTCGATCTGCACGATGGTGTCGCTGCCGCTCTGGGTAACTTTGACAAAATCACCGATGTTTCCGGCCTGGGCATCCAGCGTTGCCACACCGTTGACATAGCTGGCTTTGCCGTTTCCGGTGTAGCCGCTGCCCTGTAACAGTTCACGAATATCAATGCGATCGGTGTCGGCGGTGCCTTCCCAGGTGCCTACCGTAAAGCCATTCACCACGTCCGAACCGTTGCCCCCGGCGGCGTCACTGGCGTTAAGCAGTTTATATAGCAAGGTGTCGTGACCGCCGTTACCGATGTTGAGCGTGTCGTTGCCGCCGCGCCCTTCCAGTTGGTTATCGCCGCTGCTGCCGGTCAGAGTGTCATTAAAATTCGAGCCGGAAATCCCTTCGATATTGGTAAATGTCGAGGTATTAAAACCGGTGGCCTGTGCGGTGGTAACGCTTAAGTTAGCGGTGACGCCCACCGTTGAGAGACGGAAATCGACCACGTCCATGCCGCCGTTCGCCAGCCAGGTTCCTGTGCCGGAGCTGTACACCCAGCCGCCGGAACCGTCGTAGGTGTCGGTGCCTGCGGTGGCGAAGAAGGTGTCGTTATAGCCAGTGCCGACAAACTTGCCGTTGTTGCTCGCCGTACCCGCTTCAGCACTGAGATCGTAAGCGTGAGTAGCATCGGTGGCCTGTA
The DNA here is from genome assembly GCF_030295215.1 of Escherichia sp. KS167_9B. Lineage (NCBI taxonomy): Bacteria > Pseudomonadati > Pseudomonadota > Gammaproteobacteria > Enterobacterales > Enterobacteriaceae > Escherichia > Escherichia sp. KS167_9B. Next base: position 622,146 of record NZ_AP025754.1, on the reverse strand, counting down.
AGCCACCCCAGCTGGTATTCACCGTCTGGTCGATATTGCTGGCGGTGGTGCCAGTGGATTTGATCAGCACCGCGTTGTAGGTTTCTCCAGCGTTAAGTCCGTAGAAGTTGACCAGCGCCGAGGTGTCGTTAACGCCCATCCCCGACTGCGGGTTGATGATTTGTGTCGCCACCAGCACGCCCGCCGAGTTGTACAGCTTCACGGTATTGCCGTAATAGACATTAATACCGTTGGGATCGGTGATACGCAGGTGCAACGAGGTGCCGTAGCTCACCGTGTTAGTGTTACGGATGAGGAACACGCTGCCCGACTGTTTGGTTACCAGCACATCCACCGCGCCGTCCCAGTCGTAGTCCATTGCCGCCACGCCGCTGGTGGTGCCGCTCTGGCTGCCACCGAGTGCCGATTGTGTCCAGTTACTGGCGTTGCTGACGTTAGTATAAAGATACGACTGTCCGGTCTGGGCGATACGGGCGATGTCCATTAACCCGTCATGATCCCAGTCGACGGCCAGGCTGAATTGACTGGCGTAGGTGGTTGCCGTCGCGCCGACCGCCACCGGGCTACCCAGCACGCCGTTGGTGTTGAATAACAGCGAGCCGTAGTTAGCTCTTCCCTGGCTGGCGGGCAGGAAGAGGTCCATATCGCCGTCACCATCGAAATCGGCCCATGTCATGGAAACGGATGTCGAGTTTCCCCCCGAGCCAGGACTACTGAGGAAAGTATTGACGGTGTTTTGTCCCCAGACGAAGGTGCCATTGCCCTGGCTTATCAACGATGAGAGGGTGAAGTTGTTGTTCAGGTTGAAAGTGTGCTGAACCAGATCAATTCTGCCGTCATTATTAAGATCGACACCGGAACCTTCGTTGAGTGACAAATAACCTGTCACCGCCCCACCGACCGTAGCACTCCCCCCGTTATTAGCGGTGGTGGAGTTGCCTGTCAGGGTGCCGGCGTTGTTCCACAGGAAAGTGTTGGAGTCCGGCCCCCCGGCGTCGCCAATCCAGAAATCAAGATAACCGTCGCCCTCTTTATCGAACGCCACAATCGAGCCATACCACGTCAGGGTGCCAACGTTCACCTGGATGGCGCTGGAAAACGTACCGTCGCCGTTATTAGTAAAGCCGTTGATATACCCCGTGCCGTAGTCATCACGGGTAATAAACAGATCGCCCGTACCGTTACGGTTGTAATCGGCGATGGAGCTGGTGGCATAGTTGTTGCCACTTTGCACCAGCGTCAGGGCGGTTTTCGACCAGGTGAGCGGATCGGTGGATTGCATAATTTGCTGGTTGGCCAGCACCGTCCACATCCCGTGGTTGTCGAGTCCATAAGTCAGCCCCCAGGCGGTGGATTTGCTGGTGGTGGTCCAGGTCGGTGTGTAATCTATCGCCGCGTTAACCGTTACCGTGCCAGTGCTGACGTTGGCGGTGTTGCCATTGCCCGCCGAGCTTTTCACCTGCGCGGTGACGTTATAGGCGGTCGCAGACGCCGCCAGCGCGTCGGTATCCGGCAGTTGTACATACCAGGTGTTGTGCGCCGGATCGACGACCACCGCACCGCCTGGCTGCGAAGTGTAAGTTTTGCCGTTGATCACCACTTCAACATACTGTCCGCTGGCGAGTGCCGCGGTGAGTACGCCGCTGATAATCGGCGTGGTATCGCGTGTGGTTTGATTGGTGATTTGCGCAAGCGTGGTCGGAATAGAGGTATCGACCGTCAGGACAAAATCACTGGAGGAGGTGATATTCCCGGCCAGATCCACCACTCGCGCACTGTAGGTGTACGCGCCGCTGACCAGACCACTGTCGCTGTAAGTCCAGTTCAGCGCGCCGACCATCGTTACCGCACCTAACAGCAGACCGTTACGGTAGAGGTAAACGACTTCACCGCTGGCAAGCGGCGCAGAGAGCACGCCGATGAGCAACGGCGTGGTGTCGTCGGTGGCCTGCGAATTGCTAAACGTCCCCTGCCGCTGCCCGACATCATCGGTATACGACACAATGGTCGGCGTGGCGGTGGGGTTAATCGTATCGACCACCACCGTTTTCGATACCACCGGGCCTGTATTTCCCGCCAGATCCAGCACCCGTACCTGATAAACGTAGCTGCCGTCGGTCAGCGTGCGGCTGTCAGTGTAAGTCCACTGCGTACCGTTGGTGGTGAGCGTGGTCCAGGTCGCGCCGCCATCGAGGCTAATCTGCGCCACTTCGCCGCTGGCAAGCCCCGCCCCCAGCGAACCGGTCAGCGTGAGCGTGGTATCGCTGGTGATAAAGTCGGTGGCCGAACTCCCCGTATCGGTGCTGATGCTGGCGATGGTGAGCACCTGCGCCGGGTTAACGGTGTCAATCTGCGCCGACTGGCTGCCGGTTGCGCCAACGTTGCCCGCTAAATCAACCACCCGCACCTGCCAGGTGGTGGTGCCGTTGGTCAGCGTACGCCCGTCCACATATGTCCAGTTCAGACCGTCTGCGGCAACGGTCACGTTCACCCAGGTTGCGCCGTTGTCGGTACTGATTTGCGCGAACTCATTAGCGCCGAGCGCCGCGCCCAGCACGCCGCGCACGGTAAGCGTGGTGTCGCTGGTAATAAAATCGCTGCTGCTGGCTCCGGTGTCATCGCTGATACCGGTAATAGTGATGCTTTTCGCCGCTTCCGGGCTGATGGTGTCAACCACCACGTTTTGCGTCGCGGTCTGCCCGACATTCCCCGCCAGATCCACCACCCGCACCGTGTAATTCCATGTGCCGTCGGTGAGCGTGCGACCATCGGCATAGCTCCAGCTGGTGCCGATAACGGTTAAGGTGGCCCAGGTAACGCCACCATCAAGGCTGATTTGCGCCCGTTCATCTGCCGCCAGCGCCGCGCCGAGCGTCCCGCGCACGGTCAACGTAGTGTCACGGGTCACAAAATCGCTGCTGCTTAACCCGGTGTCATCGCTGATGCCCGCAATGACGATGGTTTTGCTCGCCAGCGGCGCGGTGGTATCCACGGTGACTATCTGGCTGGCGGTCGCGCCGATATTTCCGGCGGTGTCGATCACCCGTACCTGATAGTTGTAGTTACCGTCGGTCAGCGTGCGCCCGTCAAGATAAGTCCAGGTTAATCCATTTACCGCCAGATTCTGCCAGGTGGTGCCGCCATCGATACTGATTTGCGCGAACTCACCGGCAGAAAGTGCCGAGCCCAGCGTGCCGCTTACCGCAAGCGTCGTGTCGCTGGTGACAAAATCATTAGTAATCAGACCTGTATCGGTGGTGATCGCGCTAATGGCGATGGTTTTCACCGCGGGATCTGGCGCAGTAGTGTCGATCACCACATTCTGGCTATCAGTCGCCCCGACGTTGCCCGCCGCATCAATCACCCGCACCTGATAGAGATAGTTACCATCGGTCAGCGTGCGGCTGTCGTTATAGCGCCAGGTCGTGCCAGTAACGGTAAGCGTGCTCCAGGTTACACCGCCGTCGATACTGATTTGCGCCGTCTCGTTACTGGCAAGCGCGGCGGTGAGTGAGCCGTTGACCACCACCGGGCTGACGCTGGTGATAAAGTCGCTGGCGCTAAGGCCAGTGTCGGCTTGCAGGGAATCAATATTAATGCCCATCGCCGGGGCGCTGAGATCGACGGTAATGGTGTGATTGCTGCTACCGATGTTGCCAATGGCGTTGCTCACCGAAGCGTTAATCACATAGGCATTGCCGTCCGCCAGCGCGGTGACATCGGCGCTGCCGAGGGTGTAGCTCCAGCTACCACCGGTCTGCACCGTAGTGGTGTAGGTTTTACCGTTTAAGGTCAGAGTCAGCGTCTGCCCGACTGGGGCGGTGGTGGTGCCGCTGATCACCAAAGACGCGCCGTGTTCCGCCGCGTTCACCACATCATCGCCCGCAAGGGTGTTAATGGTGACGGTGGGGACGTCGCCATTCAACGTCACGCCACGGCTGGCGCTACCGGGGTTTCCGGCCTGATCGCTGACCGTCGCGCTGATGGTGTAGCTGCCGTCGCTTAATCCGGCAAACTGCTGCGCCGGAATAAACACCGACCAGCTTCCGCCACTGCCGACCGTTGCGGTCCAGTTTTGTCCGTTAAAGGTGACGCTCACCGTCTGGCCCGCTTCGGCGGTGGTGGTGCCGCTGATGGTCTGCCCGGCAAGCTGCTCGGCGTTGTTGATAATATCGTCACCCGCCACCGTGGCGATGGTGACCGTTGGCGCAACGGTATCGACGGTCAGGGCGTGCGTGGTTTGACCGGGGTTACCGGCACGATCGTTCACGCTGGCGGTAATGGTCTGCGCACCCTGCCCGAGCGATGCCAGATCCGCCGCAGGCACGTTCAGCGCCCAAGTGCCATTGGCGGCAACCGTGGCGGTATAGGTTTTGCCGCCAAAGGTGACGGTGACCGTTTGCCCCACTTCCGCGCTGGTCGAGCCGTTAAGGGTTAACGGCTGCTGCTGTTCGGCGGCGTTGAGTCGATCGTCCGTCGAAACGGTGTTAATGCTGATAATCGGCGCGGTGAGATCCACCGCCACGCTGCGCGAGGCCGTGGCGCTGTTTCCGGCGCTGTCCTGCGCGGAGGCGCTAACCGTATAGCTGGTGCCATCCGCAAGCGCCGCAACGTCTGCCGCCGGCACGTTCACGCTCCAGCTCCCGTTGCTCTGAATGGTGGCGCTGTAGCCTTTGCCGTTAAGTAACACGGTCACCACCGTACCTGCGGCAAAGTTCGTTCCGGTGCCGCTCAGGGTCAGCGCACTGCCTGCTTCGGCGGCGTTAATAATATTATCGCCACTGATGGTGCTGACCGAGAGCGACACCACCGCCGTGTTCACCTGCACGTTGTGCGTCTGCGTGCTGCTGTTGCCTGCGCTATCGGTGATGGTGGCGCTGATGGTCACCGTGCCGTCCGCAAGGCCGGAAACCACGTTGGCTGGCACGCCAACGCTCCAGTTGCCGCTGGCATCGGTGCTGGTGACATACTGCTGCCCGGCGATGGTCACCACCAGGCGGTCACCCGCCACCGCGCCCGTGGCGGTGCCGCTGATAATCTGCGCCTGAGTATGTTCGACGTTGTTAATCACGTCATCGCCCGCCACGGTGTTAAAGCTAATCACCGGCGCGGTGGTATCGACGGTGACGCCTTTGCTGGCGCTGCCAGGGTTCCCCGCCAGATCGCTGACCGTGGCGGTCAGGGTGTAGCCGTTATTGGCAAGTGCGGTTAGGTCACTGGCAGGCAGCGTTAAGCTCCAGCTGCCGTCTGCCTGCACCGTGGTCTGGTAGTTAGTGCCATTAAGCGTGACGGTCAGCGTCTGCCCGGTTTCCGCGGTGCTGGTGCCGGAAACCGTCACGCCCGCCGCCGCTTCGCTGGCGTTGATGATGTTATCGCTGGCAATGGTGTTGATGGTCACCGTTGGCGCGGCGCTATCGACGCTGTATTCATGCGTTGTCGTGGCGCTGTTGCCGTTGACGTTAGTCACCCGCACCTGGGCGCTGGCATCGCCGTCACGCAGAGCCGCCAAATCCGCAGTCGGAACGGTGGTGCTCCAGCTACCGTTTGCCGCCACCGTGGTGGTGTAAGTTTTGCCGCCAAAAGTAAGGGTAACGGTTTGCCCCGCTTCGACGCCGGATGTGCTACCGGAGAGCGTTAGCGCCGCACCTTTTTCAGTGGCGTTAATCACATCATCGCTGGTGATGCTGTTCATGCTGATGGCGACGGTAGTGAGATCAACGCTCACCGGATGGGTAATGCTGGTTTGTGTTCCGGCACTGTTCGCCCCGCTAACGGTAATATTCAGCGTTCCCGCAGGCCAGTTACTGACATCCGCCGCCGGAACGCCGACGCTCCAGGTGCCGTTCGCCAACACCGTGGCGGCATAAGTTTGGTTATTTATCACCACGGTCAGCGCCGTACCTGCCGTAAAGCCGGAGCTGCTCCCGGTAATCACCTGTGCCTGACCGTGTTCGATGATATTGACCACATCATCGCCTGCGACGGTATCCACCCGCAGACCGGGCAGACTGGCATCGATGGTGATATCACGCATGCCGCTGCCGGTGTTGCCAACGGCGTTGGTCACCGAGGCATTAACGGTTAATTCACCGTTACCTAACGCCTGCCAGTCAGCGGCTGGTACGCTTACATTCCAGCTTAAATCAGCCTGCACAGTGGCGGTGTAAGTTTTACCACCCAGTTCAACGGTGACGGTGCTGCCAGCCACCGCCCCGGTTACCTGGCCGCTGATAGTTTGCGCGCTGCCCGCCTCTGAAGCATTGATAATATCGTCCGTCGCCACCGGATTAATGGTGACGCCCGGCAGCGCGGTAATGACCTGCACGTTATGGCTGGCGGTGCTGCTGTTACCCTGGGCATTGGTGACGCTCGCCGTCACGCTGTAGGTGGCTTCGCCCAGTGCACTGACCGCCGAGGCGGGCACGGTGACGCTCCAGTTGCCGGAGGCATCGGTGGTGGCGCTGTAGTTTTGTCCATTCAGCGTGACGGTGATCGCCGTGCCCGCAGGCTGATCGCTGGTGCCGGAAAGCGCCAGATCAGATCCTTTTTCCGTCGCGTTGATCACATCATCGCCCGCGATGGTGTTGATGTTAATCACTGGCGCGGTGAGGTTAACGGTGACGGTTCGGCTGGCGTCGTCGCTGTTGCCCGCCCGATCGCTGACGCTGGCGGTGATGGCCTGTGCGCCGCTACCGAGTGCCGCAACATCCGCCGCCGGTACGCCGACGCTCCAGTTGCCGGAGGCATCCAGCGTCGTGGTGTAGGTTTTGCCGTTGAGCACAACGCTCACCACATCACCCGCTTCCCCGCCGGTGCTGGTACCGGAGATCACCAGCGCCTGGGCGTGTTCGGCGTCGTTAATGATGTCATCGCCTGCCACGGTGTTAATGGTGAGAACCGGCGCGGTGGTGTCTACCGCCAGATTATGGCTGGTGCTGCCGGGGTTGCCCGCTTTGTCGTTGACCGTGGCGCTGACGGTGTAATTGCTTGCAGTCAGAGCGCCCAGGGCTGAAGTGGGAACGCTGACGCTCCAGCTACCGTCCGCCTGTACATTACCGGTGTAGGTTGCGCCGTTAAGGGTGACGGTGACCGTCTGCCCGGTTTCGGCGGTGCTGGTGCCGCTGATGGTGAGCGGGCTTCCCGCCTCCGTGGCGTTAAGGATGTCATCGCTGGCGATGGTGTTAATGGTGAGCGTCGGCGCGCTGGCGTCAACGCTGTACGCATGGGTCGCCGAGGCGCTGTTACCGCTCGCGCTGCTAACGCTGGCCTGCACGTTCGCCGCGCCGTCTGGCAAGGTTGCCAGATCTGCCGCCGGAACCGTTACGCTCCAGCTTCCATTGGCGGCGACGCTTGCGGTGTAGGTTTTACCGCCAAAAGTGACTGTGACGGTTTGCCCGCTTTCAATCCCGCTGGTGCTGCCGGAAAGGGTCAGGTCGGTGCCTTTTTCGGCGGCGTTAATCACGTCATCGCTGGCAACGGTGTTGATGCTGATTGCCACCGCCGTTAAATCGACGGTGAACGGATGGCTGACGCTGACCGGGTTTCCGGCGCTGCTCTGGCCTGTCACGTCAACGGTTAACGCCCCCGCAGGCCAGGCGCTGACGTTTGCCGCCGGAATGCCAACGCTCCAGCTTCCATCCGCCTGTACCGTGGTGGAATACGCCACACTGTTGATGGTAACCGTCAGCACAGCACCTGCATTCAGGCCGCTACTGCCGCCGGTGATCACCAGCGCCTGACCATGCTCGATGCTGTTGACGATATCATCGCCCGCCACGGTATCCACCCGCAGCCCTGGCAGATTGGCATCAATGGTGATATCCCGCGTGCCGCTACCCGTATTGCCATTCGCGTTGGTAACCGAGGCGGTAATGGTCAAATCACCATTGCCCAACGCCTGGAGATCGGCTGCCGGAACGCTGACGCTCCAGCTTAAGTTGCCCTGTACCGTAGCGGTGTAAGTGTTACCGCCCAGCGTCACGGTAACTGTATCGCCAGCGGCGGCGCGGGTCACCCCCCCGCTGATGGTTTGATCGGCCCCGGCTTCGGCGGCGTTGATAATATCGTCGTCCGCCACGGTATTGATGGTGACGCCTGGCAGGCCGCTGTCGACCAGTAAATTCGCCTGGCTGCTGGCGGTGTTGCCTGCCGCACTGGTGGCGCTGGCGCTGACGGTATAGTTAGCCTGACCTAAGGCCGCCAGATCGCTCACCGGCACGGTTAAGGTCCAGTTGCCTGCTGCGTCGGTGGTAGCGCTGTAGTTATGACCGTTGAGCGTGACGGTAACCTGTGCGCCGGTCGCCAGCCCCGTACTGCTACCGCTGATGGTCAACGGCTGGCCTTTTTCATCGGCGTTCAGAACGTTATCGCTGCTGATGGCGTTAAAGGTAATGGTCGGCAGCCCGGTATTGACCGTCACCTGATGGCTGGCGTTGCCGCTGTTTCCGGCGGCGTCAGTGACGCTGGCGTTAATGGTCACCGTGCCGTTTGCCAGTGCCGAAACAACGCTTGCCGGGACGCCGACGCTCCAGTTGCCGCTGGCATCCAGCACCGTGGTGAAGGTATTTGTGCCGATAGTCACCGTCACGGTGTTACCGGTTGCCGCACCAGTGGCAGAGCCGCTGATAATCTGCGCCTGGGCGTGTTCCGTCGCGTTGATCACATCATCACCCGCGACAGTGTTGATGGTGACGACCGGAACGGAAGTATCCACCGTCAGGTTGTGGTTAACCGAGGTCGGGTTTCCGGCCTTGTCGCTCACCGCCGCGCTGACGGTGTAGTTGCTGGCGGTCAGAGCGCTTAAGTCGGCTGGCGGTACGCTGATACTCCAGCTGCCGTCCGTTTGTACCGTGCCAGTATAGTTTGCGCCATTGAGCGTGACGGTCACCGTCTGCCCGGCTTCCGCCGTGCTGCTGCCGGTGATGGTCAGCGCCGCACCCGCTTCGGCGGCGTTAAGAATATCGTCGCCCGCAATGGTGTTAATGGTCACCGTTGGCGCGGTGGCATCGACGCTGTAAGCGTGGGTAGTGGTGGCACTGTTGCCGTTAACGTTGCTGACGCTGGCCTGCGCGCTGGCATCACCATCACGCAGGGCTGCCATATCCGCCGCCGGAACCGTGGTGCTCCAGGAACCATTCGCCGCGACACTTGCAGTATAGGTTTTACCGCCAAAGGTCACGGTGACCGTTTGCCCGGCCTCCACGCCAGAGGTGCTGCCGGAGAGCGTTAATGCCGCGCCTTTTTCAGCGGCGTTAATCACATCATCGGTGGTAATGGCGTTGATGCTGACCGCCACCGCCGAGAGATCGACAGTCACTGGATGCGTAACGCTGACCGAGTTTCCGGCGGTAGTGCTGCCGCTCGCCGTAATCGTCACCGCCCCCGCAGGCCAGGCGCTGACATCCACCGCCGGAACGCCGACGCTCCAGGTGCCATCCGCCAGCACTGCCGCAACATAGGTTTGCCCGTTAATGGTCAGCGTGACATTGCTACCCACCGCCAGCCCAGAGCTGCTGCCGGTAATCACCAGCGCCTGACCGTGCTCGATAATGTTGACCACATCATCGCCCGCCACGGTATCGACCCGCAGACCGGGGAGATTCGCGTCTATGGTGATTTCGCGCGTGCCGTTACCGGTATTGCCTACGCTGTTCGTTACCGAAGCCGAAATGCTCAGCTCTCCGTTGCCCAACGCCTGTAACGCCGAAGTCGGAACATCGACACTCCAGCTTAAGTCTGCCTGTACCGTAGCGGTGTAAGTCGCCCCACCGAGCGTCACGGTCACCGTGTCGCCCGCCGCGGCCCTCGTGACCTGCCCGCTGATAGTTTGAGTTGCCCCCGCTTCGGCGGCGTTAATAATATCGTCCGTTGCCACAACGTTAATGGTGACGCCCGGTAGCGCGGTATTAACCTGCACGTTATGGCTGGCGGAACCGCTATTGCCATCAACATCGGTTGCGGCGGCAGTCACCGTATAAGTCGCTTCACCGAGCGTACCAACCGCAGACGCCGGAACAGTCACGCTCCAGTTCCCGGAAGCATCGGCAGTGGTGGTGTAATTTTGCCCGTTGAGCGTAACAGTTACCTGCGTGCCCGCAGGCTGGTTGCTGGTGCCGGAAATCGACAGATCCGCGCCTTTCTCCGTGGCGTTGATGATGTCATCGACGGCGATGGTGTTAATGGCGAGTATCGGTGCACCGAGCGCCACGCTGACAGTGTGCGAGGCCGTGCCGCTGTTGCCTGCGGAGTCGGTAACCGTGGCGGTAATGGTCACATCGCCCTGGGCCAGCGCGGAAATCACGCTGGCAGGCACGCCGATGCTCCAGTTGCCGTTGGCGTCCAGCACGGTGGTGTAGGTGGTCGTGCCAATCGTCACGGAAACCGTGTTACCCGTCGTCGCGCCCGTTGCCGAGCCGCTGATAATCTGCGCCTGAGCATATTCCGTGGCGTTAATGATGTCATCGCCTGCTACCGTGTTAATGGTGACGACCGGAGCGGCAAGATCCACCGTCAGGTTATGCGTCGCCGAGGTTGGGTTGCCCGCTTTGTCGCTGACCGCCGCGCTCACCGTATAGGGGCTGGCGGTAAGGTCGGCTAAATCGCCAGTTGGTACGCTGACGCTCCAGCTCCCGTCTGCCTGCACGTTGCCGCTGTAATTGATGCCGTTTAGCGTCACGGTCACTGTCTGCCCGGCTTCTGCGGTGCTGGTGCCGCTGATGGTCAGCGCCGATCCCGCTTCGGCGGCATTAAGAATATCGTCGCTGGCGATGGTGTTGATAGTAACGGAGGGCGCGGTGGCATCGACGCTATAAACATGCGTTGCCTGGGCGTTGTTACCCGCGACGTTGCTGACGCTGGCCTGGATGTTTGCTGCGCCATCCGGCAAGGTTGCGAGATCGGCTGCTGGGATCGTCAGCCCCCAGGTATTATCCGCGGCAACCGTGGTGGTGTAGCTTTTGCCACCGAAAATAACGGTAATGGTCTGCCCCGCTTCCACGCCGGAGGTGGTGCCAGAAAGCTGCAAATCAGTGCCTTTTTCGGCGGCGTTTATCACATCGTCAGTGGAGAGTGTATTGATGGTAATCGCCACGGCAGCGAGATTGACCGTGACCGGATGGCTAATGCTGGTTGTGGTTCCGGCGGTATTAGTGCCAGAGACGGCAATATTGACCGTCCCCGTAGGCCAGTTAGCCACGTCCGCTGCCGGAACGCCGACGCTCCAGGTGCCATCGGCGAGTACCGTTGCGCCGTAGGTGACGCTATTGATAACCACCGTCAACGCCGCGCCCGCCGCCAGTCCGGTACTACTGCCGGTGACCACCAGTGCCTGAGTGTACTCAATGCTGTTAATCACATCATCGCCTGCCACGGTATCAACCCGCAGACCTGGCAAGTTGGCATCTATCACGATGTCGTGCGTTGCGGTGCCGGTATTATTTGCGGAATTGGTCACCGAGGCGCTGATGGTCAGTTCACCGTTACCCAGCGCCTGCAAATCTGCCGCAGGCACGCTGACGCTCCAGCTTAAATCTGGCTGCACGGTGGCAATGTATTGATTACCGCCGAGCGTGACAGTGACCGAATCTCCTGCTGCTGCCGTCCCCGTAACCTGTCCGCTGAGGGTCTGGTTAACGGCGATTTCAGCGGCGTTGATAATGTCATCGCCCGCCACGGTATTAATAATCACCCCAGGCAGGAGCGATTCGACATTCACCGTATGGGTGGTGCTGCCGTTGTTGCCCGCGCTGTCGGTGGCACTGGCGCTAATCTGGTATACCGCCTCGCCCAGTGCGCCGACCGCCGAAGCAGGCACGGTAACGCTCCAGTTGCCGGAGCCGTCGGTGGTGGCGCTGTACGCCAGGCCGTTCAACATCACGGTGACCGTAGTGCCTGCCGCCAGGCCGCTGGAGACGCCGCTGATGATCAGATCCTGGGTTTTCTCGGTATTGTTAATGATGTCATCGCCGGAGACGGTGTTGATGGTCAGCGTCGGGCCGCTGAGATCAACGGTCACATCGTGAGTCGTGCTGTCGCTGTTGCCCGCGCGATCGCTCAGGCTGGCGGTGATGGTCTGGCTACCGGTTGCCAGTGCCGTGACATCCGCCGCCGGAATACCCACACTCCAGTTACCGGAGGCGTCCAGCGTTGTGGTGTAGTTTTTACCGTTCAGATTAACCGTGACCACATCGCCCGCCGCCGCGCCCGTACTGGTGCCGCTCACCACCAGCGCCTGACCATGTTCGATGGCGTTGATAATGTCATCGCCCGCGACGGTATTAATGGTGAGATCCGGCGCGGTAACGTCCACCGCCAGTGCATGATCCGCGCTTGCCGGGTTGCCCGCTTTGTCGCTCACCGTGGCGGTCACGGTATAACTGCTGGCGGTTAATCCGCTTAAATCTGTCGCCGGAACGTTCACACTCCAGGTGCCATCGGCCTGGACGGTAGTCTGGTACGTGTTGTTATTGAGCGTGACAGTCAGCGTCTGCCCGGCCTGCGCCGTGGTGGTGCCGCTGATAGTTATCCCCGCGCCCGCTTCACTCACGTTGAGAATATCGTCGCTGGCGATGGTGTTGATGGTCACAAGCGGCGCGGTGGCATCGACGCTGTACGCGCGATCGGCCTGGGCGCTGTTGCCGTTAATGTTGCTGACACTCGCCTGCACGTTGCCCGCGCCGTCCGGCAACGCAGCGAGATCGGCAGGCGGCACATTCACCGTCCAGCTACCGTTGGCTTCCACAGTGGTGGTGTAATTTTTGCCGCCAAAGGTGACGGTCACCGTCTGCCCGGCTTCTACACCGCTGGTACTGCCGCTCACCACCAGCGTTTCGCCTTTTTCGACGGCATTGATCACATCATCGCCGGAGAGAGTGTTAATGGTTATGGCGACCGCCGCCAGATCGACGGTAACCGGATGGGTAATGGTGGAGGTTGTTCCGGCGCTGTTGGTGCCGCTTACCGTGATATCCACCGTACCCGCAGGCCAGTTGCTGACGTCTGCCGCCGGAACGCCGAGGTTCCATGTACCGTCAGCTAACACCGTGGCAGCGTAAGTGACGTTGTTAATCACGACCGTTAATGCCGTTCCTGCCGTCAGCCCGGTGCTGCTACCTGTTATCACCAGCGCCTGATTGTGCTCAATGCTGTTAATAACATCATCGCCCGCTACGGTATCGACCCGCAAACCAGGCAGATTGGCATCGATCGTAATATCGCGCGAGCCGCTGCCGCTGTTGCCCACGACGTTGGTGACCGAGGCGTTAACTGTCAGGTCGCCGTTACCAAGCGCCTGAATATCCGCCGCCGGAACGCTGACACTCCAGCTTAAATTAGCCTGCACCGTAGCGGTGTAGGTGTTGCCGCCCAGCGTGACGGTGACCGTATCGCCCGCCGCCGCGCCCGTCACCTGCCCGCTGATGGTTTGCACACTGCCCGCTTCGGCGGCATTAATAATGTCATCGGTTGCCACTGCGTTAATGGTAACGCCAGGTAAGGCGCTGTTGACCAGCACATTATGGCTGACGGAATTACTGTTGCCTGCCGTGTCGGTAACGCTCGCCGTTACCGTGTAGTTGGCTTCACCCAACGCGCTAGCTGCCGAGGCTGGCACCGTGGCGCTCCAGTTGCCACTGCTATCGGTGGTAGCGGTGTAATTTTGTCCGTTCAGCGTCACTGTAATGGTGGTGCCTGCGGGCTGATTACTGGTGCCAGTAATTTGCAGATCCGCGCCTTTTTCTGTGGCGTTAATCACATCATCGGTGGCGATAGTATTGATACCTATCGTTGGCGAGGTGAGATTCACGGTGACCGTGCGGCTGGCATCATCGCTGTTGCCTGCCGCATCGGTAATGGCCGCAGTGATGGTTTGCGGGCCGCTGCCCAGCGCAGTGACGTCTGCTGCCGGAACGCCGACGCTCCAGTTGCCGGAGGCGTCCAGCGTGGTGGTATAAGTTTTACTGTTTAACGTGATGGTGATGACATCGCCCGCTTCGCCGCCAGTGCTGGAACCGGAGATCACCAGCGCCTGTCCGTGTTCGGCGGCGTTAATGATGTCATCGCCGGAGACGGTGTTAATGGTTAAAACTGGCACGGTGAGATCCACCGCCAGGCCGTGAGTGGCGGTCGCCGGGTTACCCGCTTTGTCGCTTACCGAGGCGCTGACCGTGTACGGGCTGGCGGTCAGATTGCTGAGATCCGCCGTCGGCACGCTGACGCTCCAGCTACCGCCCGCCTGAACGGTGCCGATGTAAGCCACACCATTAAGCGTGACGGTTACCGTTTGCCCCGCTTCGGCGGTGCTGGTGCCGCTGATGGTTAACGGATTGCCCGCCTCAGCGGCGTTAAGAATATCGTCTGTGGCAATAGTGTTAATGGCAAGCGTCGGTGCCGTGGCGTCGACGCTGTAGGCGTGGGTTGCCGAAGCCGTGTTGCCGTTAATATTGCTGACACTGGCCTGTACCGTGGCGTCGCCGTCACGTAACGCGCTGAGATCGGCGGTGGGTAGAGTAGTTGTCCAGCTACCATCGCCCGCTACGGTAGCAATATAGGTTTTGCCGCCAAAGGTGACGGTGACGGTTTGCCCCGCTTCCACGCCGGAAGTGCTGCCGGAAAGGGTTAACTCTGCCCCTTTTTCAGCGGCATTAATCACATCGTCGCCGGAAACGGTGTTAATGGAGATCGCCACCGCCGCCAGATCGACGGTGACCGGATGGGTGATGGTGGAGGTTGTTCCGGCAGTGTTAGTGCCGCTTACCGTGATATCCACCGTCCCCGCAGGCCAGTTGCCCACGTCTGCCGCCGGAACGCCAACGCTCCATGTGCCATCGGCTAATACTGTCGCAGCGTAAGTGACCGTGTTAATCACCACTGTCAGCGCCGCGCCCGCCGCCAGCCCGCTGCTGCTACCGGTTATCACCAGTGCCTGAGCGTGCTCGATGCTGTTGACCACATCATCGCCCGCCACGGTATCGACGCGCAGACCCGGCAGGTTGGCGTCTATCACAATATCGCGCGAACCGCTGCCAGTATTACCCACGCCGTTGGTTACCGAGGCATTAACTGTCAGTTCGCCATTACCGATAGCCTGAATATCCGCCGCCGGAACGTCCACGCTCCAGCTAAAATTGCCCTGCACGGTAGCGGTGTAGGTTTTCCCGCCAATCGCCACGGTAACCGTATCGCCCGCCGCCGCACCCGTCACCTGGCCGCTGATGGTCTGCGCCACGCCCGATTCCGCCGCGTTAATAATATCGTCGGTCGCCACCGGATTAATGGTGACACCCGGCAGCGCGGTATTCACCTGCACGTTATGGCTGGCGGAATTGCTGTTGCCCGCGCTGTCGGTGACGTTCGCCGTCACCGTGTAACTGGCTTCGCCCAGCGCACCGACGGCAGAGGCTGGCACCGTGGTGCTCCAGTTGCCTGCGGCGTCCGTCGTGGCGGAGTAATTTTGCCCGTTAAGCGTCACCGTAATTGTGGTGCCTGTTGGCTGATTACTGGTGCCGGAAATTTGCAGATCCGCGCCTTTTTCCGTGGCATTAATCACGTCATCGCTGGCAATGGGGTTGATGCCAATGGTCGGCGCGGTAAGGTTAACGGTGACCGTGTGCGTCTCGTTGTCGCTGTTGCCAGCCACATCGGTAACGGTCGCCGTCACGGTTTGCGGGCCGCTGCCCAGCGCAGAGACATCCGCAGCCGGAACGCCGACGCTCCAGTTTCCGGAGGCGTCCAGCGTGGTAGTGTAGGTTTTATTGTTTAGCGTGACGCTGACGATATCGCCCGCCTCCCCGCCAGTGCTGGAACCGGAAATCACCAGCGCCTGCCCGTGTTCGGCGGCGTTAATAATATCATCGCCCGCAATGGTGTTAATGGTCAGTACCGGAACGGTGAGATCCACCGCCAGATTATGCGTGGTGCTCGCCGGGTTGCCCGCTTTGTCATTGACCGTCGCCGTCAGGGTATGGCTGCCATCGGTCAATGCCTCAAGATCTGCCGCCGGAATAGTAATACTCCAGCTGCCGTCCGCCTGCACTGTTGCCTGATAGGTCTGCACGGTCGGGCTGTTAAGCGTTACCGTAACAATCTGCCCCGCTTCAGCGGTGGTGCTGCCGCTCACCGTCACGCCCGCATCGGCTTCGCTGGCGTTGACGATATTGTCGCTGGCGACGGTATTGATAATGATGGTTGGCGCGCTGCTATCGACGCTGTAGTTATGCACCGCCGAGGCGCTATTGCCATTGATATTGCTGACGCTGGCCTGCGCGGAGGCGCTGCCCTCAGGTAATGCTGCCAGATCGGCGGCAGGAACGGTGGCAGTCCAGCTACCATCGCTCGCCACGCTGGCGGTGTAATTTTTCCCGCCAAAGTTGACGGTGACGGTTTGTCCTGGCTCTACATTAGTGGTGGTGCCGGAAAGAGTTAAATCAGCGCCTTTTTCTGCGGCGTTAATCACGTCGTCCGTGGCGATGGTGTTGATTGTGATCGCCGCCGGAGTGAGATCCACCGTTACCGGATGCGTAATGCTCACCGGATTTCCGGCGCTACTTTCCCCGGATACAGCAATAGACACTGTTCCCGCAGGCCAGGCGCTAACCTGCGCCGCCGTGACGCCCACGCTCCAGCTACCATCGACCTGCACCGCAGTGGTGTATTCCACATTATTAATCGTAACTGTAAGCGGGGTGCCTTCTGCCAGCCCCGAGCTGCTGCCGGTGACCACCAGCGCCTGCCCGTGTTCGATGATATTGACCACATCATCGCCCGCTACCGTATCGACCCGCAGACCGGGCAGATTGGCGTCGATGGTGATATCCCGCGTGCCGCTGCCGGTGTTGCCGTTTTGATTGGTGACCGAGGCGCTCACCGTTAAATCACCATTACCCAGCGCCTGAATATCCGCCGCCGGAACGCTCACGCTCCAGCTTAAACCGGCCTGCACGGTGGTGCTGTAAGTATTACCGCCCAGCGTAACGGTTACCGTGTCGCCAACGGCGGCTCCAGTCACCTGCCCGCTGATGGTTTGCGCAGCCCCCGCTTCGGCGGCGTTAATAATATCGTCGGTTGCCACCGGGTTAATAGTCACGCCGGGCAGCGCGCTGTCGACCAGCACGTTATGGCTGGCGGTGGCGCTGTTGCCGATATCGCTGGTCACCGCCGCCGTTACCGTATAGTTGGCCTGGCCCAGTGCGGTTACCGCCGATGCCGGAACGGTGACGCTCCAGTTACCGGAGGCGTCGGTCGTGGTGGTGTAATTTTGCCCGTTCAGCGTCACTGTGATGGCGGTATTAACAGGCTGATCGCTGGTGCCGGTAATTTGAACATCGGCCCCTTTTTCGCTGGCGTTAATCACATCATCGCCCGCAATGGTGTTAATGCCAATCACCGGCGCGGCGGTATCAACCGTGACGGTCAGTGACTGGCTACCCGTATTTCCGGCGCGATCAGTCACTGAAACGTTGATCGGATAACTGCCGTCCACCAGTCCGCTGACAACGGAGGCCGGAACGCCCAGACTCCAGTTGCCGGAAGCATCCACCACCGTGGTGTAATCCACATCATTCAGCGTAACGGTGACAATATCGCCCGCCTGCGCGCCGGTGACCGTGCCGCTGATGATTTGCGCCTGGGTATGTTCCGGCGTGTTAATGACGTTATCGGTTGCCACCGGATTAATGGTCACCACCGGCGGCGTGGCATCGACCAGCGCCACCCGTGAGACGCTGGTCGGATTACCCGCGACATCGTTCACGCTCGCGGTCACCGTGGCGTTGCCGTCAGCCAGTGCGCCAACGTTGGCGGCGGGAACGGTCACGCTCCAGGAGCCAACTGACTGCACGACGCCCTGATAGGTCTGCCCATTAAGCGTGACGGTCACCGTCTGCCCCGGCTGAGCGTCGGTGGTGCCAGTGATTTGCAGATCCTGACCACTTTCGGCGGCGTTAATGATGTTATCAGCCGTCAGCGAGTCGATGCTTAAAGCCGGAGCCAGGCTGTCGACGGTAATGGTGCGGGAGGTGTCGCCTGTGTTACCGCTGATATTAGTAACGGTCGCAGTGATTTCCGTCGCACCGTCTGCCTGGCTACTCACCGCGCTGGCGGGAACGGTCAGGCTCCAGCCGCCACCTGCCTGAACGGTAGTGGTAAAGGTCTGCCCGGCGAATTTCACTACTACGGTTTGCCCGGTTTCCACCAGCTGCGTGGTACCGGTCAGCGTCAATGGCGCGCCTTTTTCTGCGGCATTGATAATGTCATCGCCGGAGACGGTATTGATGGTAATAAGCACCGCGCCCGGATTAACCTCCACGTTGCGATCGATAGTAACCGGGTTCCCGGCGGGGTCCGTTGCGCTGGCATTAACCACTATCGTACCCGGCGTCAGTGCCTGTAGATCTGCCGCAGGCACGCCTACCTGCCAGTTGCCGTTGCTGTCGGTCACCCCCTGGTAGGTGTTGCCGCCGAGCAAAACAGTGACCACTCTTCCGGCGGACAAATTAGTACTGCTACCGGTGATAATCAGGTTTTGCTGCTGCTCAACGGCATTGATCACATCATCGCCCGCGATGGTGTCAATGCGCAGCCCCGGCAGCCC
The DNA here is from genome assembly GCF_030295215.1 of Escherichia sp. KS167_9B. Classification (NCBI taxonomy): domain Bacteria; kingdom Pseudomonadati; phylum Pseudomonadota; class Gammaproteobacteria; order Enterobacterales; family Enterobacteriaceae; genus Escherichia; species Escherichia sp. KS167_9B. The sequence goes on along the minus strand of NZ_AP025754.1, from coordinate 603,560 downwards.
GGCGCTGATGGTGATATCAAGCGAACTGCTACCCGTATTGCCATGTACGGTAGTAACCGAAGCATTAATGGTTAACGCACCATCGCCCAGCGCCTGTAAATCTGCCGCCGGAACGTTCACGCTCCAGGTGAGATTGCTGCCCACCGTCGCCGTGTAAGTATTGCCGCCCAGTTCAATAGTGACCGTATCGCCCTGCGCGGCGCCCACGACGACGCCACTCAGGGTTTGATCTGCTCCCGCTTCGGCGTTGTTGACAATGTTGTCGCCCGCAAAGGTGTTGATGATCACCTGCGGCAGCACCGTATCGACCAGCAAATTGCTCTGCGCGGTGCCAGTGTTGCCGGTCACATCGGTGGCGCTGGCAGTGACGGTGTAATTGGTGTTCGCAAGATTAACAACATCACTCACCGGAACGCTCAGCGACCAGACGCCGCCGCTGACCTGAGCGCTATACGTGACATTATTCAACGTCACGCTAACTGTACCGCCATCGGGCAAATTGCTGGTGCCGCTTAACGTTAGCGGCTGCTGAGACTCCAACGCATTCAGTACGTTATCTCCGCTGATAGCATCTATCGCGACTTGCGGCGCGACGCCCGCCAGGGTGATGTTATGAGTCGCTGTACCGGTATTTCCGGCGGCATCGGTCACCGTGACGATAATATCGTTAGGGCCACGCGCTAGAGTGCGAGTTACCGCCGGATCAAGCGCCACATTCCAGCTACCGTCTGCCTGCACCACGCCGGACAGAACTGTGGCGCCTAACTTGACGGTGACCGTGTCGCCAGGGGAAGCCCCACTGACCCGCCCGGAAATAATCTGCGCCACAATCTGTTCGGCGGTATTAAGAATATCGTCACCCGCAACGGTGTTAACGCTGACCACTGGCGCACCGGTGTCTACTGTGAAATTTACGCTGTTGCTGGTGGTGTTTCCTGCCCGGTCGCTGACGCTGGCATTTATGGCGTAGTCGCCATCTGCCAGCGCCTGCACTTCTGCGGCAGGCAGCGTCACTTGCCAGGTTCCGTCACTACCGACAGTTGCTGTGTGGCTTTTCCCGTTAACGGTCAGTGTTACGGTTTGCCCGGCTTCTGCGTTCGAAGTGCCGCTCACTACCAGCGAGGCATTATGTTCTGAGGCGCTGACAATGTTGTCCTGAGCGATGGTGTTGATTGCAAGTGTTGGCGGCTGGGTATCGACCGTTAGCAGCTGCGCTCCGGTGACCGTATTGCCCGTGGCATCTTTCCCACTGACCAGCACCGCCTGATTGCCTTCGCCTAATGTCTGGGCGTCGGCGGTCGGCACCTGCACGCTCCACGCGCCGTTAGCGCCTACGCTGGTGGTGTAAGTTTTGCCGTTTAGCGTGACGGTGAGTTCCGTTCCCTGTGCCAGATGGCTACTGGTGCCAGAAAGGGTAAACCCGGCGGCCTGTTCGCTGGCGTTAATGATGTTATCGCCTGCGGTGGTGGCGAGCTGTACGGCGGCCTGACTATTGTCGATGGTTAACGTTATCGACCCGGCGTTGGTAATGGTGCTGCCGACGATTTGCACCACTGACCAGGTATGTTCGCCCGCGCTTTGTGTGGGCAAATCGACGCTCCAGCGTCCATCGCTACCGACCTGGGTACTGGCGATGGTGTCACCATTGCTGTCTTTAATCTGGATGGTCGCCCCCGCCTGTCCGCTGCCGCTAAAGGTTGGCGTAGTGTCATCGGTGATATCGTTGGCGGAAAGAATACCGCGTTGATCGCCCTGATTATCGGTTACCAAAAACGATGGAGTGGCATTGCCGGGTTCGGCTGGCGGAGGGTTGTTAACCACTTCAGTTTTTGAGTCATCATCACCACCGCTTGCCAGTAAAGCGCCAAGCGCGCCACCACCTACCGCGGCACCCGCTAACCATCCCCACGGGAAGGCACTGGTCTGAGCGACGGTATCAAGATACGGCGCAATGCTTTCAATTGCGGTAGTCTGAGCGGTCAGCTCCACGGGCGCTAATCCACCCGCCGCGGTATCGGCAAAGGTGACATGAGTCAGCTGTTGCCCATCGGCAAACACCAGTTCGGATTGCTCGCTGGTATTTGCCGCTTGCAGGAAATAACCATTACAGCGGATCACCGTGCCGTCCTGCATATAAATCAGCAGATCGTTTCCATCGCGCACATAACGCGCAACGGCAGAGGCCTGAGCATGAACCTGCACCACGGAGGGCTCATAAATGACAACCGTAACGTCGCCAGGATTAATCAGCGTTTGTTTGACGGATGTTTTTCGCGAAATAACATCAATAATCAGGCTCATAATGGCATTCCTGATAAATGGCGCATATCCTTAGCGAGTCCATTTATCTAAATAAGACAAAGGTAATCACTTAACAACGATGCATACCTGATATTAATAATGGCAGGATTATTTTAAGTCGGGTAAGTCGTTGTATAAGCCCTGTTTAATTCCCGCTAATGGAATAAGGTTATTCACCGCAGCGGCATAATTTACGGCGGCGACCCAGCCATCATAATTGGCATTTATTTCAGCCGATTGCGCCTGAAAAACATCTTGCTCGACGGTTAATAGATCATTCAGGCTTCGGTTACCCAATTTATATTCATTTTGATAAACATCCCGCGTTCTGTGCGCACTTTCGGATTGCGCTAAACCGGCCTCTTCACGTCCCCGTGCCCCAGTCCAGTTGGCATACGCCACCGACGCCCGTTGCATAACATCTAATTTCGCCTGCTCAACCTGCGAGGCAGAGATTTTTTGTTGCCCTTCGGCCTGTTGCACCTGGGCTGAAACCGCGCCGCCCTGATACAACGGCGCGTTGACGTTCAGTTGTAACTGGTCATCCCAGTACGAGCGGTCGCTGGTCTGGTAGCGCGTTTTGCCGCCCTGAATACTGAGCGTCGGCCAGTATTGCGATTTGGTTTTTTCCACACCGTACTGAGCAGACTGACGTAAGTTTTCTGCCGCCAGAACCAGCGGTATGGACTGGTAATCAATATTTTTTAGCGACACTGGCTGCTCGGCTAATTCAGCAGGTGGCGCGGCTATCCTCTCCGGCTGTACACCAGTGAGCACCGCCAGTTGCGCTTTGGCGCTTGCCATTTGCGCCTGGTATTGCTCCAGCGTCGAGCGCATTGCCGCTATACGCGTCTGTGCCTGTAATTCATCGGATGATGAGTTAAGCCCGGCGTTGGCGCGCAGTGCCGCCATGTTGTAGACATTTTCCAGAGAGTGAATATTACGCTGCGCAGCGTCGCACAACGCCTGATATCGGCTCACTTCCATATAGGTCGTCGCCGTTTTTTCGGCTACGTCAGTTAAGGTTGCCATCAGTTTAAAGCGGTAGCTGTCACGAGCGGCGGTTTGTAGTTTGATATCGTTATCTGTTTTACCGAAGTCATACACCAGCTGCGTCAGGGTTATGCCATAAGAGACGTTGTTATCCAGCCTGCCGCTGGAGTCCGTTTGCCGGGACGGCCCCGCGTTGCCGGTTAATCCAACGTGTGGATACCAGGCACTTTTGGCTTCATCGATTTGCGCTTCGCCAATACCTATCTGCGCCGCCTGTTGAGTGACGTCGGGATTTCGCGCAAAGGCGCGTAATATACTTTCCTGTAAAGATAATCGGGCAACTGGCGTTACCGCTGGGGCGTTCGCCCATTGTGGCAGCGGTGCAGCAATTGTAGCTTCTCCCATCACCATAAAACTTATTAAAAAAATAAGTCCATTATTTTTACGGTTTTTAAACTGGAATCGCGCCATAGATAAGTCACTTCCTTCCAGGTCATTATTTTAACTGGTTTTTATAACCAGTCTCATTTTATTAAGAAGGGTAATAACTTGTGCACCTCTTTTGTCGAACATTGAGATTGGAAAAGAAATGCAGTTAAAAAGCTTATACGTTATTTATTTAGAATACACTACGACTTTTAGATTACCATCATACGCATTAAGAATAATCCACAGCAATAAGTGATTAGTATCACAGATTTATCGCGTATATATCATTTTTTTGTGACTTATTTATTAAAGGAATAAGAAAGGAAATTTGAATTAAAGACAAAGGCGCAGTACAGAAAGTACTGCGCGCAGAGAGGTTTTATACGGCTTTATTGCGCTTCATGACCATTGCCACAATAAGGCTGAGTAAGAGTGCGCCAATAATCCATATCAGCGCACGACTGCCCTGGGACCACAGACTGTAGATGAAGCCAACGATCACCAACAACATAACCAACGTGCCAACGATAAGAATCGGCAACGAGGCATGGATATCATGACGCAGGCGCATCGCCACCACAAACACCGCCAGGTAGCAGATCAAAAAGGTGGCACTGGCAACGCTGGCGAGTGAGCCTAAATTTAGCGCCGCCGTCATCAGCATAATCAACACCACGACGATGATGTTGCCCCAGGTACTCTGCCGCCACAGAGATTTATTCATTAGCTTCGGCAGTTCGCGTTCGCTTCCCATGTTGTCCATGATGTTAAACACGGCGAACAGGTTCGCGTTGATGGCTGAAGCCGTCGCCAGTAAAGCACCGATGACAACGATCACATAACCCACATGCCCGAGGAGCGGAGATGCGGCCTGCGCTACGGCGGTATCGGCATATTTTTCTAACTCTAATGCCGATACATCGCTAAGCAGTACCAGCGCCAGCGCGATGTAAAGCAGTGTGGTAACGCCAATCGCCACCAGAAACGCCCGTGGCATAATGACCGCCGGATCTTTCACTTTATCCGCCGCGTTCGCCATCATGCCAAAGCCCGCATAGGCAAGGAAGGTTATCCCGATACAGGAGAAGAACGCACCGGAGCTGGGAGGCGCAGAGACGGAAATATGCGCCGGTTGTAGCGACCAGACACCGGCAATAATCAGCAATAACAGGATCATCATTTTAATGCCGACGAGGATCACTTCCAGCCGCCCTACCGCATGGTTGCTTAAGGAGTTGAAAAGCGTCATCACCGCAATGATCCCCAACGCGTAGAGCAAAATAAGGTGCTCCTCCTGGCTGCCTTCATGCAAAAACTGCACGGCATAAGCGCCAAAAGCACGGGCGACCATGGCGATACTCACCGCCAGCGTCAACAGGTACAGTAACGAGAGCGCCAGCGAAAAGACGCCGTTGCCTAATCCGCGACGAAAGAAGTCGATAATACCGCCATTGCTGGGATAGCTCGCCCCCAGACGCGCATAGGCATAACCGGAAAACATCGCCACAATACCGCCAAAAGCAAAGGCGACCCAGGTCGAGGCTTCCATTAGCAACGCAGCCTGCCCCAGCAGCGCGAAGATCCCCGCCCCCACCATTGCCCCAATGCCGATGGAAACGACGTTCCATAGACCGAGAGGTTTGTTACCGTTATTACCTTCCGTGTTCATCATGATCAGCCCTTAAACACGTTATAGCCGAGTTGCTTAGCGACCGATGCCACCATTTTTTGACCGCGAACACTGTTGCCTTCTTCGTCCAGCGGTGGTGAGAACGCGGCAATTCCCATCACGCCAGGGACGACCGCCAGAATACCGCCACCTACACCGCTTTTGCCCGGTAAACCAACGCGATACGCCCAGTCACCGGAGCGACCATACAGCCCTTCCATCATCATTTCGGCCAGAATGTACGGCACGTTGTCGGCCTGAAGAACGCGTTTATGCGTCAGCGGATTCACACCACCCGCCGCCAGCGTCGCGCCAAGCGTTGCCAGTTCAATAGTATTGAGGTGCGTGGAGCACTGACGGGTATACACGTCACAGGCTTCCATTGCATCACAATAGAGATATCCGGCGGAGTACAGCAGCCAGGCTATGGCCCGGTTATGGAAGTTGGTTGTTTGTTCCGACTGGTTGACTTCATCAGAGAGCGCTACCTGCTCACCAGCCAGTTGTTGTTGGATATGTAAAATTCGCTGCCAGCGTTGTTCGGCATTTTCAGCGTTAATCAGGCTGGTGGTGGCAATAGCGCCAGCATTTACCAGTGGCGAAAGCGGTTTGCCGCCATGCAACTCTAAGGCGATAACCGAGTTAAAGGGCAATCCGGTCGGGTCAGCGCCAATTTTGTCCTGTACCGCCTGCGGGCCGACATCTTCTAACGCGAGGGCTAACGTACAGACTTTTGAAATGGATTCCAGCGCAAAGCGGTAATCACTGTCACCCGCGCTAAAGACTTTACCATCGCAGGTCACGATAGCCACTGCCGCCAGTTGACTGGGCACATTCGCCAGAAAGGGAATGTAATCGGCATTTTGTCCGCCGTTAAGTGAGTGAAATTGGGTGTAAGCCTGATCCACTGCCTGCTGTAATGTGTTTGCATCTAACATCTTTTGTTAACTCCTTTTTATAGATGCGGGAGGGGATTCCTCACCCCGGTGCCGATTTTCAGGCATCCTGATTTAACTTAGCACCCGCGACTTAACTACAGGAAAACAAAGAGATAAATGTCTAATCCTGATGCAAATTGAGCCGATTTTTTAATCTTTACGGACTTTTACCCGCCTGGTTTATTAATTTCTTGACCTTCCCCTTGCTGGAAGGTTTAACCTTTAACACAGTCAGTCAACACTGTCTTAAAGGAGTACGTTATGTCACAAACTATCGACCTGACCCTGGACGGCCTGTCCTGCGGTCACTGCGTTAAACGCGTGAAAGAAAGTCTCGAACAGCGCCCGGATGTTGAGCAGGCGGATGTGTCTATCACTGAAGCGCACGTTACCGGTACTGCCAGTGCAGAACAGCTGATCGAAACCATCAAACAAGCGGGTTATGACGCATCTGTAAGCCACCCAAAGGCTAAACCGCTGGCGGAGTCATCAATCCCGTCGGAAGCACTGACAGCGGTTTCTGAGGCGCTTCCGGCAGCAAACGCCGATGACGATGACAGTCAGCAGTTGCTGCTGAGCGGCATGAGCTGCGCCAGCTGTGTTACCCGCGTACAAAATGCGCTGCAAAGCGTACCGGGCGTCACTCAGGCACGGGTAAACCTGGCGGAGCGTACTGCGCTGGTGATGGGCAGTGCCTCCCCACAAGATTTAGTGCAGGCAGTGGAAAAAGCGGGCTACGGCGCGGAAGCGATTGAAGATGACGCTAAACGCCGCGAGCGCCAGCAGGAAACCGCCGTCGCTACCATGAAGCGCTTCCGCTGGCAGGCAATTGTCGCTCTGGCGGTAGGTATCCCGGTGATGGTCTGGGGGATGATCGGCGATAACATGATGGTCACCGCCGACAACCGCAGTCTGTGGTTAGTTATCGGCCTGATAACGCTGGCGGTAATGGTTTTCGCCGGCGGGCATTTTTACCGTAGCGCATGGAAAAGCCTGCTGAACGGTGCGGCGACAATGGATACGCTGGTGGCGCTGGGTACTGGCGTGGCGTGGCTCTATTCAATGAGCGTCAACCTGTGGCCGCAGTGGTTCCCGATGGAAGCGCGACATCTTTATTACGAAGCCAGTGCGATGATTATCGGTCTGATTAATCTCGGTCATATGCTGGAAGCGCGCGCACGTCAGCGTTCTTCAAAGGCGCTGGAGAAATTACTCGATTTAACCCCGCCGACGGCGCGCCTGGTCACTGACGAAGGTGAAAAAAGCGTGCCGCTGGCAGATGTTCAGCCTGGTATGTTACTACGCCTGACGACCGGCGATCGCGTACCGGTAGATGGTGAAATTACCCAGGGCGAAGCGTGGCTGGATGAAGCAATGCTGACGGGCGAACCTATTCCGCAGCAAAAAGGCGAAGGCGATAGCGTTCATGCAGGTACCGTGGTGCAGGACGGTAGCGTGCTGTTTCGTGCCAGTGCGGTTGGCAGCCATACTACGCTGTCACGGATCATTCGTATGGTGCGCCAGGCCCAGAGCAGTAAACCGGAAATCGGCCAGTTGGCGGATAAAATCTCTGCCGTATTTGTGCCGGTAGTGGTGGTGATTGCGCTGGTCAGTGCGGCAATCTGGTACTTCTTTGGTCCGGCACCGCAAATTGTTTATACCCTGGTGATTGCCACTACGGTACTGATTATCGCCTGCCCGTGTGCGCTGGGGCTGGCAACGCCAATGTCGATTATTTCCGGCGTCGGGCGTGCGGCTGAATTTGGCGTGCTGGTGCGGGACGCCGACGCGCTGCAGCGCGCCAGTACGCTCGACACCGTAGTGTTCGATAAAACCGGGACGCTGACCGAAGGGAAGCCGCAGGTTGTCGCAGTAAAAACATTTGCTGATGTTGATGAAGCGCAAGCATTGCGTCTGGCGGCGGCACTGGAACAAGGTTCCAGCCATCCGCTGGCACGGGCGATCCTCGATAAAGCAGGCGATATGCAGCTGCCGCAGGTCAACAGCTTCCGTACATTGCGTGGGCTGGGCGTGAGCGGTGAAGCAGAAGGTCATGCGTTATTGCTGGGTAATCAGGCGTTGTTAAATGACCAGCAAGTCGATACTAAAGCGATTGAAGCAGATATTTCAGCCCAGGCATCGCAAGGGGCAACGCCTGTGCTGCTGGCGGTTGACGGGAAAGCGGTGGCCTTGCTGGCGGTGCGCGATCCGTTGCGTAACGATAGCGTGGCGGCACTGCAACGTCTGCATAAAGCGGGATATCGTCTGGTGATGCTAACCGGGGATAACCCGACCACCGCCAATGCGATCGCCAAAGAAGCAGGGATTGATGAGGTGATAGCCGGCGTGCTGCCAGACGGTAAAGCCGAAGCGATCAAACGTCTGCAAAGTGAAGGACGTCAGGTGGCAATGGTGGGCGACGGCATTAACGACGCGCCAGCGCTGGCTCAGGCGGATGTCGGTATTGCTATGGGTGGCGGCAGCGATGTTGCCATTGAAACCGCGGCGATTACCCTGATGCGCCATAGCCTGATGGGTGTTGCGGATGCGCTCGCAATTTCCCGCGCAACGCTGCGCAACATGAAGCAGAACCTGCTCGGTGCGTTTATCTACAACAGCATTGGTATTCCGGTCGCCGCCGGTATTTTGTGGCCGTTCACGGGAACACTGCTTAACCCGGTGGTTGCCGGAGCGGCAATGGCGCTCTCGTCGATTACCGTAGTGAGTAACGCCAACCGGTTGCTGCGGTTTAAACCGAAGGAATAAGTATGTCATTGCGGATGCGCTGCTTTAGGGTGGCGCATCTGGCATCGACGCATGCCTGCCGGATGCGGCATAAACGCCTTATCCGGCCTACGATTCAGGCACAGGGTTGTAGGCCTGATAAGACGCGTAAGCGTCGCATCAGGCAATGGTGCTCGGATGCCGGATGCCGGATGCCGGATGCGGCGATGTTTTGGCCTTACGCGACCTTTTTGCACGTTTTCCCCGGCGTGCCAAATATTTAATCCGTCCCAACTCCATTTGCGCCATCCCTCACCGCGCGCTAGCATGATATTTCACAAAGGGAGGTCGTATGGATCTGTTGTACCGGGTAAAAACGCTTTGGGCCGCGCTGTGCGGTAATCATTACACCTGGCCTGCTATCGATATCTCTCTTCCCGACCATCGCCATTTTCATCTAATCGGCAGTATTCATATGGGTAGCCACGATATGGCTCCCCTGCCCACCCGTTTGCTCAAAAAGCTCAAAAACGCCGATGCGCTGATCGTCGAGGCGGATGTTTCTACCAGCGATACGCCTTTTGCCAATTTGCCTGCCTGCGAGGCGCTGGAAGAGCGCATTAGCGAGGAGCAACTCCAAAACCTGCAGCACATTAGCCAGGAGATGGGCATTTCTCCGTCGCTCTTTTCTACCCAACCGCTGTGGCAAATCGCGATGGTTCTTCAGGCAACGCAAGCGCAAAAACTGGGGCTGCGGGCAGAATATGGTATCGATTACCAGCTATTGCAGGTGGCGAAGCAACAACATAAACCCGTGATTGAACTGGAAGGGGCAGAAAACCAGATTGCCATGTTGCTCCAGCTCCCTGACAAAGGACTGGCGCTGCTGGACGATACGCTGACCCACTGGCACACCAACGCTCGTTTGCTGCAACAAATGATGAGTTGGTGGCTGAATGCACCACCGCAAAATAATGAAATAACGCTGCCCAATACGTTCAGTCAGTCGCTGTACGATGTGTTGATGCATCAGCGAAATCTCGCCTGGCGGGACAAATTACGCGCTATGCCGCCGGGGCGCTATGTGGTCGCGGTCGGTGCACTACACCTGTATGGAGAAGGGAATTTGCCACAAATGTTGCGCTAAAAAAATGGCCAATATCGCTATTGGCCCGTCAAAGAGGAATTTCATTTTTTTATTATTATGCCGTCACTTTAAGCGACGGTGTAACTCGATTGTCGCTCAATCTCACCATCCTGCCAATACTCTTAGGCAAGATGACTCTTTTTTTTGGACCGCCATCAGGCGTATGCTTGCTTCGTTTTTTTGTTTAAGGCAGGAAAATTACCATGACACCCGCAGTTAAATTACTCGAAAAAAACAAGATTTCGTTTCAAATCCATACCTACGAGCACGATCCAGCTGAAACCAATTTTGGCGATGAAGTCGTCAAAAAATTAGGTTTGAATCCGGATCAGGTCTACAAAACGCTGCTGGTCGCAGTGAACGGTGATATGAAACATCTGGCAGTGGCCGTTACGCCGGTCGCCGGTCAACTGGATCTTAAAAAAGTAGCAAAGGCGTTGGGTGCCAAGAAAGTTGAGATGGCCGATCCGATGGTCGCGCAGCGTTCGACGGGATATCTGGTTGGGGGGATTAGCCCACTGGGGCAGAAAAAACGCCTGCCGACGATTATCGACGCCCCCGCGCAAGAGTTTGCCACTATTTTTGTTTCTGGCGGCAAGCGCGGGCTGGACATCGAACTGGCGGCAAGCGACCTGGCGAAGATCCTCGATGCCAAATTTGCTGATATCGCTCGTCGCGATTAAGCATTGTGCCGGATGCGAACATCCGGCACTTTCGGATTACTGCCAGCTCACCTCACCTTTCGGTTCATAGACACTCACATCCAGCGGCGAGTTTTTCTGGATATACGCTTTCAGCACTTCAGCATCAATAAAGCCGGTATTCACATAGCCCGGTTTGTTATCCAGACGCGGATAGCCATCACCGCCAGTGGCATTGAAGTTTAATGTCGCCATACGGTAAGTTTTCGCCGGATCGACCGGTTCGCCTTTGATTTTCAGGTCGTTCAGTTTGCCGTCTTTCGCCACAAAGCTAACGTTGGCAAATTGCGGATAGGCACCAGAATCAGGCTTCATTTGTGCGACGGCGGTCAGGTAATCAATCACCTCTTTACCGGTCATGTCGGCATACACCACCACATTGCCGAATGGCTGCACTTTCAGCACATTTTTATAGCTGATATCACCTGTTTCGATAGAATCACGAATTCCGCCTCCGCTCATCACCGCAAAGTCGGCACCAGTGCGATCCATTTGTGCTGCCAGAATCAACCGCCCCATATTGGTCTGTACAAAACGCACTTTGCTGCGGTCGCCTTCCAGACGACCATTGGTTTCGCCTATTTTCACTTCCAGCTGCGCTTTGCCTTTGTTCTGGAACGGTGATAACAGCGAAATCATTTGCTGGTTTTCGGCGATTTCAGGGGTGTAAAGCACACGCTCGCTTTTCCCGTCTTCCCAGGTCACTTTCTTCTTCAGGTTTACCGGAATCAACTGGTAGTTGACCATTTTCATTTCGCCGTTGCGAAACTCAAAGTCGGCCCGACCAACGTACTTGCCCCACTCATGCGCTTGTACAATCCAGATGCCATTTTGTTGATCCGGTTTGCATGGCGTACCAGGAACGTAATCGACCTGTTTTTTATTTTCTGCCGCCATACAGACTGGATCTTGCGAGTGACCTCCGACGATCATCGCCAGCGATCCGGCAGGCAGCGCGCGTGCCATCTCCACATCGCCCGCTGCATTAGAGCCGTGCTCACCATTGTCGTAATGCCCCATATGGGTTGCCGCGATAATAATGTCTGGCTTTTCTGTCTGTTGCAGCTCCTGAATCACCAGCTTCGCTTCATCAGCGGGCTTACGAAATTCGATATCAGTGAAGTATTCCGGGTTACCAATTTTGGCTGTGTCATCGGTTGTCAGCCCAATAACGGCAATTTTCAGATCCTGACGCTTAAACAGCGCCCATGGTTTAAACAGGCGCTCACCAGTGCTTTTTTGGTAGATATTGGCGGAAAGCAACGGGAACTTAGCCCACTTTTCCTGCTGGCGTAATACGGTGAGCGGGTTATCAAATTCATGATTACCGATCGCCATTGCATCATAGCCCACCAGATTCATACCTCGAAAATCAGGTTCGGCATCCTGTAAGTCGGACTCGGGCACGCCAGTATTAATGTCGCCACCGGAAAGTAGCAGCACGCTACCACCTTCAGCCGCAACCTCTTTGCGAATACCGTCCACCAGCGTTTTTTGCGCCGCCAGACCATATTCGCCATATTCATTACGCCAGAAATGACCATGATGATCATTGGTATGCAGAACTGTAATTTTGTAGGTTTTATCCTGCTCATAAGCCAGAGCAGTTTCACTCGCCAGTGTAAATGTGGTTAACAGTGCTAACGCCACGCCCCGCTGCAATAATTTCATACTTCTCTCCCTGATCAGATTTCAACGTGTTGAAAAATAGTATGACGCGACATCATAGACAAGTCTGCGTCCGGTGAAGATAAATCTGCATCCAGATTAGAAATTCTGTATTCAGCGTTGAGACTTCCTTCAGGCGGCGCATACAGGTATGTTAGTCGGGTAATAATCACAAATAAGATCATTCTTTACATCGCAACCCTGAAAAAGTGACTTTCCTATGGCAATGAGTGAACAAACCCAGCCAGTGGCTGGCGCTGCTGCGTCAACGACCAAGGCCCGAACATCGTTTGGTATTTTAGGTGCTATCAGCCTCTCACATCTGCTGAACGACATGATCCAATCGCTGATTCTGGCGATTTATCCCCTGCTTCAGTCAGAATTTTCTCTGACATTTATGCAAATTGGCATGATAACCCTCACCTTCCAGCTCGCCTCTTCACTATTGCAACCGGTGGTCGGCTACTGGACGGATAAATATCCGATGCCGTGGTCGTTGCCGATTGGCATGTGCTTTACCTTAAGCGGTCTGGTGCTGCTGGCGCTGGCGGGCAGTTTTGGCGCAGTTCTGCTGGCGGCGGCGTTGGTCGGCACTGGTTCGTCGGTCTTTCACCCGGAATCCTCACGCGTGGCCCGAATGGCGTCTGGTGGCCGTCATGGTCTGGCGCAATCTATCTTCCAGGTCGGCGGAAACTTTGGCAGTTCACTTGGTCCCTTGCTGGCGGCGGTAATTATCGCGCCTTATGGCAAAGGTAACGTGGCGTGGTTTGTACTGGCTGCTCTGTTAGCTATCGTGGTGCTGGCGCAAATCAGCCGTTGGTACTCTGCACAGCACCGAATGAATAAGGGCAAACCCAAAGCAACGATTATCAATCCACTGCCGCGCAACAAAGTGGTACTGGCGGTCAGCATTCTGTTAATCCTGATTTTCTCGAAATATTTCTATATGGCGAGCATCAGCAGCTATTACACCTTTTATCTGATGCAAAAATTCGGATTATCTATCCAGAATGCCCAGCTTCATCTGTTTGCATTCCTGTTTGCCGTTGCGGCAGGTACGGTGATCGGCGGGCCTGTAGGGGATAAAATTGGACGGAAATATGTGATTTGGGGCTCTATCCTCGGCGTTGCGCCGTTTACGCTGATTTTACCCTACGCCAGCCTGCACTGGACGGGGGTTTTAACGGTGATTATTGGATTTATCCTCGCTTCGGCGTTCTCTGCCATTCTGGTCTACGCTCAGGAGCTACTTCCAGGACGTATCGGTATGGTTTCTGGACTCTTTTTCGGTTTTGCTTTCGGCATGGGGGGTCTGGGAGCGGCAGTTCTGGGGCTTATCGCCGACCACACCAGCATCGAGTTAGTCTATAAAATCTGTGCTTTCCTGCCACTATTGGGGATGTTGACCATATTCCTACCTGATAACCGGCATAAAGACTGATTTCATTGCAGCCAAAGGCAAACTTTGGCTGCATCGTTTTACAGTCGCCATAAGCCTTTCCTCTGTTAAACCGCCTTCTGTTTTCCGATCCGTGCTTTTTTTGCCGCTAATTCCATTTTTCTGCAAAATTCAACAATTATTCATAAACATCATCAATGAAATTGTCATAAACTATTACCTGTAATTTTGGTTTTCCCGGCCAAAAATGGACAATAACCACCAGGAAAAGGAGACGGAATGCATCACGCCACCCCGCTTATCACCACCATTGTTGGCGGCCTTGTGCTCGCCTTTATCCTCGGCATGCTGGCCAATAAACTACGCATTTCTCCTCTGGTGGGATACCTGTTAGCAGGTGTGCTGGCGGGACCATTCACTCCTGGCTTTGTTGCCGATACCAAGCTCGCGCCGGAACTGGCGGAGCTGGGCGTTATTCTGCTGATGTTCGGCGTCGGTTTGCACTTTTCGCTGAAGGATTTGATGGCGGTAAAGGCCATCGCCATTCCCGGCGCGATCGCCCAGATAGCCGTGGCGACGCTGCTGGGTATGGCGCTCTCCGCCGTGCTGGGCTGGTCGTTAATGACCGGTATCGTGTTCGGTTTATGTCTTTCCACCGCCAGTACCGTGGTGTTACTGCGCGCACTTGAAGAACGGCAATTAATAGACAGCCAGCGTGGGCAAATCGCCATCGGTTGGTTGATTGTGGAAGACCTGGTCATGGTTCTGACGCTGGTATTGCTGCCCGCAGTAGCAGGAATGATGGAACAGGGCGATGTGGGCTTTGCCACTCTTGCAGTCGATATGGGGATCACCATCGGCAAGGTGATCGCATTTATCGCCATTATGATGCTGGTAGGTCGCCGTCTGGTGCCGTGGATTATGGCACGCAGCGCAGCAACCGGTTCCCGCGAGCTGTTTACCCTGTCGGTGCTGGCGCTGGCGTTAGGGATTGCCTTTGGTGCGGTGGAGCTGTTTGATGTCTCCTTTGCACTCGGTGCGTTCTTTGCCGGGATGGTACTGAACGAGTCTGAACTGAGTCACCGTGCTGCCCACGATACGCTGCCATTACGCGACGCGTTTGCGGTGCTGTTTTTTGTCTCCGTCGGAATGCTGTTTGATCCGTTAATTCTGATTCAGCAACCACTGGCGGTGCTAGCGACGCTGGCGATTATTCTGTTTGGTAAGTCATTAGCCGCGTTTTTCCTGGTGCGACTGTTTGGTCACTCTCAACGTACGGCATTAACTATCGCCGCCAGCCTGGCGCAAATTGGTGAGTTCGCTTTTATCCTGGCGGGGCTGGGGATGGCGCTGGATCTGTTGCCGCAGGCCGGACAAAACCTGGTGCTGGCAGGGGCAATCCTGTCGATTATGCTTAACCCGGTGCTGTTCGCGCTGCTGGAGAAATATCTGGCGAAGACCGAAACGCTGGAAGAGCAGACGCTGGAAGAAGCTCTCGAAGAGGAGAAGCAGATTCCGGTGGATATCTGCAACCATGCGCTGCTGGTAGGTTATGGTCGTGTGGGCAGCCTGCTGGGGGAGAAGTTGCTCGCATCTGATATTCCTTTAGTGGTGATTGAGACGTCACGTACTCGCGTCGATGAACTGCGCGAGCGCGGGGTCCGGGCGGTATTAGGCAACGCGGCGAATGAAGAAATTATGCAACTAGCGCATCTGGAATGCGCAAAATGGCTGATCCTGACGATTCCCAATGGTTACGAAGCAGGCGAGATTGTGGCGTCTGCTCGCGCGAAAAACCCGGATATTGAGATTATCGCCCGCGCCCATTATGACGACGAGGTAGCATATATTACCGAGCGCGGGGCGAATCAGGTGGTAATGGGCGAGCGTGAAATCGCCCGTACTATGCTGGAACTGCTGGAAACGCCACCGGCGGGTGAAGTGGTGACGGGGTAAGACATTGATTCCATTGCCGGATGCGATGCTGGCGCATCTTATCCGGCCTACAGGTGCCACCTTCCAAAGGTCGGATAAGGCGTTTATGTCGCATCCGACTGTCATTGCCGGATGCGATGTTGACACATCTTATCCAGCCTACAGGTGCCATCTTTCGTAGGTCGGATAAGGCGTTTATGCCGCATCCGACTGTCATCAGTCCGATAACTTAACGATCCCAGTAAGACTCTTCCAGACTGTCTTCACGCTCCGGTAAGCCGCGCGTTAAACGAGGTGAATGCTGGTTCAGTACCTGATAGCTCACACGGTTAGCATATTTACACACCTGCGCTAATGACGAATACGTTAACCAGGTGAATTTATGTTTGCTGGAGTTTGGTACGTTGCTACGGTGGTAGCTGTTGGCGGTAATGTCATGCAGCAATGCTGCCAGTGCGCCATCCCCGGCACCGTTGGTGTTCATGATCTTTTCCGGCCCGCCCATGTACGGCGCAATGTGAGAATAGACGCGCAGCGGGTTCTGGCAATCTTTATGGCGCATGGCGCGGCTAAACTCATACTGGTTAAATTCCGCTATAGCGCCCGGCAGCAGCGGATGCTGGGTTTTACGTTTCGCTTCGTCTTCAGTAAAGCCCGCCATATACAAGCCGATTGGCCCGGCGGTGCACAGCACCAGATCAACCCAGTCCAGCGCCTTGTCAGATGCCAACAACGGATCGCTTTCTCCGGTCAACGCTTCGGCCTCATCTTCGTTCATCGCAAGGATAGAGACGTGATCTTTGAGGAATTGCTGCCACCACTGCGGATTCTCGGCAATGACAAACTTGGTGCCCAGCGTCAGCACCACCGGTACGTTATATTTCTTCGCGTACTCAATGGCTTTCATGGTTGCTTCCAGCATGGGTTCACCCGGCTTACAACGCACCAGATAAGAAGTGAGAACCAGTGCCGAGGCTCCGGCAATCACATCTTCCGGAATACTTTCAGCCCGCAGCTGGTTCATGTGGCCAGGGCTGATAGCAAAGGTACGTTCCCCGGACTCGCCAATCAGGGTAAAGCAGCGACCAATCGGGCCGTCCACGCCTTGCAGATAGTTAAGATCGGTACGGCTGGAGGTGTTACACAGGTAACGATAGGCATAGCTGCCAATTTCAATATTGCTGCACATGACGCCCAGCAGCACCGAACGGTCGTCCGCGAGCACCGAGTAGTTGTGCATGGTGTTACCAATGGTGCCACCCGCAAACTGGTGAGTAATCAGGTTTTTCTGTTTCAGCTCCTGATAAAGTGCTTCGGCAACATCATCCTCAATCACCAGTGAATGCCCGGCGCTTAATCCATAACGCTCAATGAACTCATCATCCACTTTCGCTTCAATATCGACCAGCGTTTGATCGATACCCACTACCCAGGCAGCGCTGGTTTCGTTTTCTGGCTGGAATTGCTGAAGCAGCGGATCGCGTGCGTTTACGGGAAAATAATGTTTGGATTTACGTTTGCCGGGAAATTTCATGGTTGTTTTTACGGGTGGTTAACTGAGCGGCGAATGTTAACACAATCAGACGGGAGCGCGCGAGACGCAGCCAGTTTCAATATCAGCAGGCGGGATCGCATTTTCATGGCAGTGGTTCCTTACAATGACGTAATTTGAAAGGAGTTTTTGCATGAAGCCGGAAAACAAATTACCCGTTCTGGACCTTATTTCTGCTGAAATGAAGACCGTTGTGAATACTCTTCAGCCGGATTTACCGCCCTGGCCCGCAACGGGAACGATTGCTGAGCAACGACAGTATTACACACTTGAGCGCCGATTCTGGAATGCGGGCGCTCCAGAAATGGCAACCAGCGCTTACATGGTTCCCACACCTTATGGTCAGGTCGAGACTCGCCTCTACTCACCCAAAAGTCACAGCCCGGCGACACTATTTTATCTGCATGGTGGTGGTTTTATTCTCGGCAATCTTGATACCCACGATCGGATTATGCGACTGCTGGCAAATTACACCCAATGTACAGTGATTGGTATTGCTTACACTCTTTCGCCGGAAGCACGTTTTCCGCAGGCAATAGAGGAAATTGTGGCTGCCTGTTGCCACTTCCACCAGCAGGCAGAGGATTATCAAATCAATATGTCACGCATTGGTTTTGCTGGTGATTCTGCAGGCGCAATGCTGGCGCTCGCCGGTGCGTTGTGGTTACGTGATAAACAGATAGATTGCGGTGAAGTTGCGGGCGTTTTGCTGTGGTATGGGCTTTACGGATTACGGGATTCCGTGACTCGTCGTCTGTTGGGCGGTGTTTGGGATGGCTTAACGCAAGAGGATTTACAGATGTATGAAGAGGCGTATTTAAGCAACGACGCTGACCGCGAGTCGCCGTATTACTGCCTGTTTAATAATGATCTCACTCGTGAGGTTCCGCCCTGTTTTATTGCCGGAGCGGAGTTCGATCCGCTGCTGGATGACAGCCGTCTGCTTTACCAGACGTTAGCGGCGCATCAGCAGCCCTGTGAGTTCAAACTCTACCCAGGCACGCTGCACGCCTTTTTGCATTATTCACGGATGATGAAAGCCGCCGACGAGGCTCTTCGCGACGGCGCTCAGTTCTTTACCGCTCAGCTTTAGCGATACGCGGCAACAAGATTAGCCATCATTTCGATATGTTCCGGTGTGGCATTAAGCGCCGGAATATATTCGTATTTTTTCCCGCCCGCACCGAGGAAGACCTCACGGTTTTGCTCGGCAATCTCTTCCAGCGTCTCCAGACAATCTGCAGCAAAGCCCGGGCACATCACCTGAATATGACCTACGCCTTTTTCTCCGAGCATTTTCAGCGTTTCATCGGTATAAGGCATTAGCCAGGGTTCCCGACCAAAACGCGACTGAAAGGTCATCATCACTTTTTCCGGAGCCATTCCCAGTGCGGAAGCCAGTTCACGTGTAGTTGTGCGACAACGTTGCGGGTAATCATCGCCTTCATCGGCATAACGCTGGGGAATGCCATGATAAGAGAGCAGCAGCAGATCCGGTTCGCCATGTTTGGCAAAAGAAGCACGTACGCTGTTCGCCAGTGCATTAATGTAATCGTGGTTATCGGCGTAATCACGAATAAACGATATCCCCGGAATGCTACGTTTGCGCGCCAGAATGCGTGCCAGTTCATCCCATACCGCACCGACCGTTGAACAGGAGTATTGCGGATAAAGCGGAAGCACCACAATATGATCTACATGCTCTGCCAGGAGTTCATCTACGGCGCTTTCCAGTGATGGCGAGCCGTAGCTCATTCCCAGCGCTACGGGCGTCTCCGGTAAACGTTGTGCCAGCGCCTGCTGTTGCTGGCGGCTGTAAACCATCAGTGGCGAGCCGCCCTCCATCCAGACAGAGGCATACAACTTCGCCACACGCGGCGAGCGCAGCGGCAAAATCACGCCGTGCAGCAACGGCCACCACAACAGCCGTGAGGTATCAACCACGCGTCTGTCGCTTAAAAATTGTTTCAGGTAGCGTTTTACCGCTTCAGGAGTGGGGGCATCGGGTGTACCCAGGTTTGCCAGCAGAATACCGGTTTTAGTTTGACGCATTACCGCCTCTTATCGATTCAACTTGTTGATAATTGTAGCGGAAAAGTGAAGAAGAAGAACTAATTGCTGTGAGAGGTTTTGCCTGAGGAGGATGAGCAGACCTGCCCGAAAGCAGATCTGCTGCGGCTTAATTAGCCGAGGATCTTTTCCAGATCAGCGCGAACTTCAGCAACCGGTTTGGTGCCGTCAACTTTCGCGTATTTGGTGTTACCCGCTTCCGCTTCTTTGGAGTAGTAGCCGATCAGCGGCGCAGTCATCTGATGGTATTCAACCAGACGTTTACGCACGGTTTCTTCCTGATCGTCTTTACGGGTAGTCAGTTCTTCACCGGTAACGTCGTCTTTGCCTTCTACTTTCGGCGGATTGAATTTAACGTGATATACACGACCAGACGGCGCGTGAACGCGGCGGCCTACGATACGGTCAACAATCAGTTCGTCCGGTACGTCGAATTCCAGAACGTAATCAACGTTGATGCCCGCTTCTTTCATCGCGTCTGCCTGCGGAATGGTACGCGGGAAGCCATCCAACAGGAAACCATTACGGCAGTCTTCCTGAGCAATACGCTCTTTAACCAGCGCGATCACCAGCTCGTCGGTAACCAATTTGCCAGCATCCATAATGTCTTTTGCTTGTTTACCCAGCTCGGAGCCAGATTTGACCGCAGCACGCAGCATATCGCCAGTGGAGATTTGCGGAATACCATATTTCTCCATGATGAACTGAGCCTGAGTCCCTTTCCCCGCGCCCGGAGCGCCAAGCAGAATGATACGCATTGCGAAAATCCCCTTAAAATGTGTCGAATTTTTTGAAAAAGCGATAAACGATACCACCATCAGGCGATTGCCTCAAGAAAGGCACCTGAGGCTGAAACGGTTAATGGCGAGATAATTTGCGGAAAGGACAGATGATGAAAAGAAAAATGCCGGATGACACGAGGGTCATCCGGCATTACATCAGGAAACCAGCAGCTGGTTCATACGACGAATAAACAGGTTCGGATCTTCCAGCGTACCGCGCTCTGCCAGCAGCGCCTGATCCAACAGTAATTCTACCCACTCGCTGAACTTCGCTTCATCTTCAGTATCTGCCGCACGTTTCACCAGTACGTGATCCGGGTTCAGTTCGAAGATGTATTTCACTTCTGGTACTTTCTGGCCCGCCGCAGCGAACAGTTTCGCCATCTGGGTGCTCATTTCGTCCGCGTCGGTCGAAACGATCGCTGGCGTATCGGTCAGACGGTGGGTCAGACGGACATCTTTCACGCGCTCGCCGAGCAGGGCTTTCACACGGTCGATGAACGGAGTCAGTGCTTTCTCCGCTTCTTTCGCGTTCTCATCAACTTCGTCAGCCAGTTTTTCCAGCGACTCGTCAACTTTAGACACAGACTGGAACGGTTTACCGTCGAACTCAGTCAGATAGTTCATCATCCACTCATCGATGCGGTCGGAAAGCAGCAGAACTTCGATGCCTTTCTTACGCAGCAGTTCCAGGTGCGGGCTGCTCTTCGCTGCCGCATAGCTGTCTGCGGTGATGTAGTAGATTTTCTCCTGCCCTTCTTTCATGCGGGAAACGTAGTCTTCCAGAGACACGGTCTGCGCAGAAGAGTCGGTATGGGTAGAAGCAAAACGCAGCAGTTTGGCGATCGCTTCCTGGTTAGCGAAATCTTCCGCCGGACCTTCTTTCAGTACCAGGCCAAACTGTTGCCAGAAGGTCTGGTATTTTTCCGCGTCGTCTTTCGCCAGTTTTTCCAGCATTTGCAGCACACGCTTGGTCAGCGCATTGCGCAGGTTGCGGGTTACGGTGCTGTCCTGGAGGATTTCACGGGAAACGTTCAGCGGCAGATCGCTGGAGTCAATCAGACCACGCACGAAGCGCAGATAGTTCGGCATGAACTGTTCTGCGTCGTCCATGATGAACACACGCTGGACGTACAGTTTCAGGCCGTGCTTATGATCGCGGTTCCACATATCCCACGGTGCCTGCGACGGAATATACAGCAGGCTGGTGTACTCCTGCTTACCTTCGACACGGTTGTGGCTCCAGGTCAGCGGATCGTTAAAGTCGTGAGCGATGTGTTTGTAGAACTCTTTGTACTCTTCATCGGTGATTTCCGACTTGTTACGAGTCCACAGCGCCTGCGCTTTGTTGATTTTCTCCCAGGAGATAACGGTTTCGCCGTCTTTCTCTTCGCGTTTTTCGATCTCTACCGGCAGCGCGATATGGTCGGAGTATTTGCTGATGATGGAACGCACGCGCCAGTCATCGAGGAACTCGTCTTCGCCTTCACGCAGATGCAGGGTGATTTCAGTACCACGATCTTCTTTGGTGATGTCGGCAACGGTATATTCACCTTCGCCAGCCGATTCCCAGAAGACGCCGTTTTCTGGTTTTTCGCCTGCCGCGCGAGTACGCACGGTCACTTTGTCGGCCACGATAAACGCAGAGTAGAAACCAACACCAAACTGACCGATCAGTTGGCTGTCTTTCGCCTGGTCAGAACCCAGGGATTCGAGGAATGATTTGGTGCCGGATTTAGCGATAGTCCCCAGATGGTCAATCACTTCGTCGCGGGTCATCCCCACGCCGTTATCGGAGATGGTAAGCGTGCGCTTGTCTTTATCGAAAGAGACACGAACGCGCAGTTCGCCATCACCTTCGTACAGGTCCGGGTTGGAGAGCGCGCGGAAACGCAGCTTGTCCGCCGCATCGGAGGCGTTAGAGATAAGCTCACGCAGGAAGATTTCTTTATTGGAATAGAGAGAATGGATCATCAGGTGCAGAAGTTGTTTCACTTCTGACTGAAAACCACGAGTTTCTTGTCCTTTCATGTAGGTCTACCTCAATAATGCCATTTTAAGGTTAAAAACAGGATGAGGGAGAGATGGGGACAAGGGAGAATAATTTCAAGCGAGAGCAGGTGATCCTGCTCTCGTTTGCTTAAAAACGAATCTTATGACGCCCGGCAAGGGAGTGTGACAGCGTGGTGCCATCGACCATTTCCAGCTCGCCGCCAACCGGTACGCCATGAGCGATTCGGCTGGCTTCCACGTCATATTGCGCGCAAAGCTCGGCAATGTAGTTAGCGGTAGCTTCACCTTCAACCGTGGGGTTGGTGGCTAGGATCACTTCAGTGATTTTTTCCTCTGCCAGACGCTGTTCCAGACGATCAAGGCCGATATCATCCGGACCGATGCCGTCCAGCGGTGACAGATGTCCCATCAACACAAAATAACGACCTGAAAACTGCCCCGTCTGCTCAATGGCATAAATGTCCGCCGGACTCTCCACCACGCAGATTTGACCGTTTTCCTGACGACGCGGATTCGAACAGATGTTACAGACTTCCTGTTCGGTGAAAGTGCGGCAATCGGCGCAGTGGCCGATTTCCGACATCGCCCGGGTGAGCGCCTGCGCCAGACGCATCCCGCCGCTACGATCGCGCTGAAGCAGCGTGAACGCCATACGCTGCGCCGACTTCGGGCCAACGCCCGGCAGACAGCGCAGTGCTTCCATAAGCTGTGTTAACAGCGGGCTGGTTTGCATCAGAACGGCATCTTAAAGCCAGGCGGCAGCTGCATTCCGGAGGAAACAGAGGCCATTTTTTCTTTCTGCGTTTCTTCGATACGACGTGCTGCGTCGTTGAATGCTGCAGCCACCAGATCTTCCAGCATCTCTTTGTCGTCTTCCAGCAGGCTCGGGTCGATCTCTACGCGACGGCAGTTGTGTGCACCGTTGATGGTCACTTTTACCAGACCTGCGCCAGATTCGCCGGTCACTTCCAGCTGCGCGATCTCTTCCTGCATTTTCTGCATTTTTTCTTGCATCTGCTGGGCTTGCTTCATCAGGTTACCCAGACCGCCTTTACCAAACATAGGTTTCTCTCTCAATCACGTTAAGGATGACGAACGTAAGCTGTGCTTACGATCAAATGGGGCGGATACTTTCTTCATCCAGCTCCGCATCGAAGAATCGACGCAGGGTCTGAATATTATTATCCGCAATAATGGACTCGCGCGCCTGCGCAAGTTTTTCTTCGTATATCGCCTGACGCCATTCCAGCGGCGTGCGCACCGCGGGATTATCATCTTCAACGATAGTCAGTTCAACCGTTGAACCTTTTAACGTGCTCAACGCTTCAGCCAGTTTTTGCTGTGCACCGCGGTTGTTTAAATGCCGCTGAGAGGAGCGCAAATGCAGACATACTGCGTTGTCGCTCTCCTCTTTCCAAGCATTTAACGCCACCTGTTCGACCAGTTTTGGTAGCGAAAGTTGGCTCACCTGTGCCGCCCAAGGATCGCGGTCAATGGCTTCTGCCGCCAGCTTTGCCGCCAGTTCCGGCGTTTTTTCATGTTCCAGCGCTTTTTTCAGCGCCTTCGGCGTGGCGACCACCTCTTTTTGCTGCATCACTGGAGTGGTAGCCTTCCAGCGATACGCTTCTTTTTTGGCTGGTGCTTTTTCCAGCGCCGATGGCCCCGGACGCGCCTGAACGCGATCGGTGACCGAAGCCAGTCTTTCCAGCGCAGCGTTATTCACCGGCCGCGCGCGGGTAGCGGCTGCCGGTTCACTCTTTTTTGCTTTGGTTGCTCCCTGTGCGCGCTGCAGTTGTTGGCGCGCTGCCAGCACCTGGCTGGTGGTTTCTGAGAGCGGTACAGTCGGTGCCTGCTGCGGTGCTGATTGCGGTTGCGGCGGCACCTGGGTTGGCGTCATTACTGCCGTTGGCGCGACGGGCGCAAAAGACTGGCGTGGCACTTCTGGCTCAGGCAGCGGCATACGCGGATGAAACGCCAGTGCGCGCAACAGTGTCATCTCAACGCCCATGCGGCGGTCCGGCGCATACGGTAATTCTTTGCGACCAATCAACAGCGTTTGATAGTAAAGCTGAATATCCGTCGGCGGTATGGTGCGCGCCAGTTCACGCATCCGCAGCTCGATGGCGGCCATGTCGTTGCCCAGCGCAGCAGGGGAAAGTTGCACCATTGCAATGCGGTGCAACAGGCCGAGCATTTCTACCAGCAACGCTTCCCACTCAATACCACGAGCGGCGGCTTCATTAATCAGCGACATTACACGCTCGCCGTTGGCTTCAACCATCGCTTCAACCAGCGACAGCGCCTGATCGTCGTCAAGCGTACCCAGCATCGCACTGACCGCCTGGGTTGAAACCTGGCCGTCACCGCTGGCAATTGCCTGGTCGGTTAAACTTAGGGCATCTCGCAAGCTGCCTTCAGCGGCGCGCGCCAGCAGTTGCAGCGCCCGCGGCTCGTGAGCGATATGTTCTTCGTTGAGGATGTGCTCAAGCTGATGGCGAATTTGCTCGACATCCAGCGCCTTGAGATGAAATTGCAGGCAGCGTGACAAAATCGTCACCGGCAATTTCTGCGGATCGGTCGTCGCCAGCAGAAACTTGACGTGCTCCGGCGGTTCTTCAAGGGTTTTTAACAGTGCGTTAAAGCTGTGGCGCGACAGCATATGCACTTCGTCGATCAGATAAACTTTAAAACGACCACGCGCTGGCGCGTACTGGACGTTATCCAGCAGGTCGCGGGTATCTTCGACTTTGGTGCGCGAGGCGGCGTCGATTTCAATCAGATCGACAAAGCGCCCCTGCTCAATTTCACGACAGTTATCGCACACGCCGCACGGCGTCGCGGTAATGCCGGTTTCGCAGTTTAGCCCCTTCGCCAGCAGTCGGGCGATAGAGGTTTTTCCGACGCCACGGGTGCCGGAAAAAAGATAAGCATGATGAATACGCCCTAACGACAAGCCGTTCGCCAGTGCGGTCAGCACATGTTCCTGGCCGACGACGTCAGCAAAGGTTTGTGGGCGCCATTTTCGGGCTAAGACCTGATAACTCATTGGCAGGCTCTGAAACGCTGGAAGGTGGATTCACGAAGGGGTAATGCTAACACAGCCCCGTCAGAACGGCGAGGCTGAATGCACATCTTGTGCTGTCCGTAGCGTGGGCAGCACAAGACTGGCAATAATTAATGGCCCGGGAACGGGACAAGGCTGTAGCTGGTAATGCCCTGTTTTTCCAGACGCTGTTCGCCGCCGAGATCGAACAGGTTGATAATGAACGCAGCATCAGCCACTTCACCACCCAGACGACGGATCAGTTTAACGGTCGCTTCGATAGTGCCGCCGGTTGCCAGCAGATCGTCCACCACCAGAACTTTGTCGCCCGGTTTGATGGCATCAACGTGGATTTCCAGCTGATCGGTGCCGTA
This sequence comes from Escherichia sp. KS167_9B, assembly GCF_030295215.1. Classification (NCBI taxonomy): domain Bacteria; kingdom Pseudomonadati; phylum Pseudomonadota; class Gammaproteobacteria; order Enterobacterales; family Enterobacteriaceae; genus Escherichia; species Escherichia sp. KS167_9B. The sequence goes on along the minus strand of NZ_AP025754.1, from coordinate 577,822 downwards.
TTCCAGGTCGTAAGTTTCACTGATGGTTTCACGCGGCAGTTTGCCCGGTTTACGGACCGGTACAAAGCCAACGCCCAGACCCAGAGCTACCGGAGCGCCAAACAAGAAGCCACGCGCTTCGGTGCCGACAACTTTGGTAATGCCCGCATTTTTGTAACGCTCAACCAGTAAATCGATGCTGAGAGCGTAAGCTTTCGGGTCTTCCAGTAAGCTGGTGACATCGCGGAAAAGAATGCCGGGTTTTGGGTAGTCCTGAATGCTTTTGATGCTATTTTTGAGATACTCAAGCTGCTGTGCAGTCGCGGTCATAAGTGTATGCCTGCTTGTTACGGTGGTACTCACGGCGCGTTTTAAACGAGTCAAAAGTAACAGTTGTTTAACCTTTGACCGCCTGCGCCTGTGCTCGAAAACGCCAGAATGTACTGGCTGTGGGCGATAATTGCAACAGCGATTGTTGTGCTTCAGTGCTTTTCTTGCTTTTCATCAATCACCGGAATTCGCCACATATAAAAAAGCAAACAGGCGAGAATTACCAGCAACATGATGCGCCCCCATGGCATCTGGACGAACCACAGAGAAATGGCAAACGTGAGTAAAATAAGCAAAATCGCCCGCGGTTTGACGCCGCGCGGCATCGCATGATGTTTCTGCCAGAAACGTAGATAGCTGCCAAACCATGAGCGGTAGAGCAACCAGGCGTGAAAGCGCGGGGAAGAACGGGCAAAGCACCAGGCCGCCAGTAGGATAAACGGCGTCGTCGGTAATACCGGTAATACCACGCCCAGCGTACCCAGCACTACCGCCAGCCAGCCAATGATGATTAAAATGATTCGTTGCATATTGAGTGTTGTCAGCTTACAGAGTGGCTACTTTAGCATAACAATTATCATTTTCATTGAGGTCTTATCGTGAAAACCGCCCTGCTGCTGGAAAAACTGGAAGGACAGCTCGCCACGCTGCGTCAGCGTTGTGCCCCGGTAGCGCAATTTGCCACGCTAAGTGCCCGTTTTGACAGGCACCTTTTTCAGACCCGTGCGACAACACTACAGGCTTGTCTCGATGAGGCGGGCGATAATCTGGCTGCGCTTCGTCATGCGGTTGAGCAGCAACAGATGCCGCAAGTGGCCTGGCTGGCGGAACATCTGGCTGCACAACTGGAAGCCATCGCGCGTGAAGCCTCCGCCTGGTCATTGCGCGAGTGGGACAGTGCGCCACCGAAAATTGCCCGCTGGCAGCGTAAACGTATTCAGCATCAGGATTTTGAGCGGCGACTTCGTGAGATGGTTGCCGAACGTAAAGCCCGCCTGGCGCGGGTGACCGATCTCGTGGAACAGCAAACGCTGCATCGTGAAGTAGAAGCCTATGAAGCACGCCTGGCACGCTGCCGTCATGCGCTGGAAAAAATCGAAAACAGGATAGCGCGTTTAACTCGCTAGCAATGGAGAGAGTATGTCACTGGAAAATGCCCCTGACGATGTCAAACTGGCCGTCGATTTGATTGTGCTGCTGGAAGAAAATCAGATCCCAGCCCGCACCGTACTGCGCGCGCTGGATATTGTAAAACGCGATTATGAAAAGAAATTAACGCGCGATGATGAGGCGGAAAAGTGAGAAATAAATGGGGCCGCTAAATGTCCCCTAAGATTGCGGGTAAACGCAAAACTGCCTGATGCGCTACGCTTATCAGGCCTACACCGCTCCTGCAATATATTGAATTCTTGCGGTTTCGTAGGCCGGATAAGGCGGTCACGCCGCATCCGGCATGAACAACGCGCACTTTGTCAGTAATCTCGGGGCAACTAAATGTCGCCCCCTTTGGTTATTACCCTACCGCTGGTGTCGGATCGTCGCCTTTGTAGTCGCGTTTTACTTCCGTCACCTCATCGCCCTTCTCGTTGTGCAGATGCACTTCAAGCTGGTTAAAGGCAATGTTGATGTCGTTTTCACGGCACAGCTGATCGATAGTACGGTTCAGCTCATCGACAGTACGGCTACGGTCACGCAGTTCACGCACATACAGACGCAGCTCATGATCCAACGTGCTGGCACCAAACGCCGTAAAGAAGACTTCCGGCATTGGTTCGTGCATCACCCTTGGGTGCTCAGTCGCCGCCTTCAGTAACACTTTACGCACTTTTTCCAGATCGGAGCCATAGGCCACACCGAGACGGATCACCAGACGCGTAGTAGTGTCAGTCAACGACCAGTTGATCAGACGCTCGGTAACAAACGCTTTGTTCGGGATGATCACTTCTTTGCGATCGAAATCGGTAATCGTTGTCGCACGAATACGAATCTTACTTACCGTCCCCGAGAAGCTACCAATGGTTACCGTATCGCCAATGCGTACCGGACGTTCGAACAGAATGATCAAACCGGAGACAAAGTTACCGAAGATCTCTTGTAAACCAAAACCAAGACCTACGGATAATGCTGCCGCCAGCCACTGGAGTTTATCCCACGAGACGCCCAGCGATCCGAACACCGTCATCGCACCAACGGCAATAATGATGTAGTTAAGGATGGTAGTAATGGCATACGACGCGCCCTGGCGCATATTCAGGCGCGAGAGCACCAACACTTCCAGCAAACCAGGCAGGTTGCGAATCAACGCCCAGGCTACCATTGAGGCGATAATCGCAAACAACAGACTGCCCATGGTGACGTTTTTCACCACCGCAGCGCCAGCTTCAGTGCCGTTGTAATGCCAGAGCGTGATGCTGTCGAGATAGCTGAACACGGTGATCAAATCTGACCAAATTGCCCAGAACATGACACCGAACAGCGCAAACATCAGCAACATAGTAATACGCAGCGTCTGTTGGTTAACCTGCTCCAGTGCAATGGTTGGTTCTTCCGGCGGTTCGGCACCTTCTGCGCCCTCTTTCACCAGATTCTGTCGACGCGCTAGCGCACGACGCCAGGCGATACGCCGCGCCGCTACGCTTAAGCCGCGCAATACCGTCTGGTACAGCAGGTTCCAGATAATCACCAGATACACGGTTTCAATCCAACGTCCGGAGAGGCGCAGTGTGGTGTAGAAATAACCCGTGGCGGTCAGCACCATCAACGCAATCGGGATTATCGACAGTATGGTAATGGTGACAAGTCGCATGGTGTGCGACTCTTTATCACGCCAGCTTTCGCGGCACATTGGCCATACCAGGAAGGCAATCAGCAGCAGGTTGAAGAAAATCATCGCCTGCCCCAGCACATCATCCATCAGATGCAGCGGGGAAAGTTCTGCCACCACAGACCAGAAATGGATAGGCAGCAACGCGAGACTGATGCGGACAATTTGCCGACGCCAGTGGCTGGTCTGCTGTTCCGGCATGCCGAAGTGACGCACGGCAACACCGTTTTTCTCCAGTACCTTCCAGCACAGGCCAAACACCAGCCAGAAAATCGCCAGTTTTTTACTGAACGACCATAGCAGTTCGCTGATGTTGAGCTGCATGGTCAACAGAATCAGGCCAACCGCGAGAATAATCAGGCACACCGGCAGCGCACGGATCAGGTCGATAAGGATCGCTTTTGGTGTGTTGAGCTGGCTGTCGTTACGCAGGGAACCCACAGCGGAAGCCAGTTTTTGTTGATACGCTTTCAGCCAGCCCAGACGCCAGTGGATCAGCCCGGCAATTAATAGCAGTGGCAAACCAGCGAGGAAAGCGATAAAGACGGCAGGCCAGGCTTTTTCCCAGTTTACCGTGATCTTCATCGACTTAAATTCATCTTTCAGCGTTTGTGGGAACGCTTTGATCCAGTCCCAGTCCATTGGACGGTTACTGTTCACCCAAAAGATTTGCTGAGTCAGGATCGATTTCAGGTTTTTCGACACGCTCATTAACTGCTGCTGGTTGATTTGCAGGTTAATGGCCATCATCAGCTGGTTACCCAACTGTTTGTTAAGCTGATCCAGCAATTCGCGACGCATATCAACTACTTGCAATAACGCATCGTGAACTTCGCTGTTGACTTCGTTGGTGTGACCTTCTTCCAGTTTGTTGACGAACGCATCGCTCTGGAAGAGTGCATCACGCTGCTGGTTAACTTCAAACTGTTCGAGACGCAAATCCGCGATGCGGTTGGTCATGTTTTCCAGTTCATCCGCCGAGGGCAGCGTTTGTTGTTGCTGGTAAAGGATACGAGACAACAGCAGACTGCCCTTCAGGACGGCAATCTGCTCCTTAATATTTCGTTCCGATTGCAGCGCCCGCTCAAGCCAGTTTTTGACTTTAATGTTTTGCTGCATTAGCTGATTACCGTTTTCAGTCGCGGTAATCAGACGCTGACTCAACTGCTGGTTAATTTCCAGTTCCTGTTTCACCAGAGGATTAGCCTGAATACGTGCAGCTTCATCCGGGGAGACGGCTTCCTGCGCCGTTTTTTCGGTTAAGGTCAGGCGCTTACTGTTTACCGCTTCTTGCAACAGTTGCAACTGGTGTTCCAGACGAGCACTGTTCGCCGTCACGTAATCACGCTGCTTTTGCAAGGTATCCTGTAAGACGGTGTTCCCTTCCAGGCTTTTTCGCTGCTGGTCAATCTCAGCATTCAGCAAAACCTGCTGGGCCTGCATCAACACTTTCTGGCTGGGACGTAAGGCAGTATCGCCAACATCAGTGCCATCCAGGCGGCTGCGAATTTGTTGCAGCTGCTGCGAAGCGTTATACATCGCATTTTGCACGCGTTCGGGCTGCGTCTGTAACGAAACCAGCTGGCTGTTATAAGACGCCAGATCGTTTTGTGCGTTTTGCAAATCGTCCAGCGCCTGGGCAACGCGAGTTTCCAGCTGGCGCAACGAAAGCGTGCTCAGAATTTTGCGCGTTTCTTCGTCGTTATCGACATCGCTAAGTGCTGTTAACGCCGCGGTCGCCTGACGCATTTTTTCCGGCGCTTCAGCGACTTTTTGCCGTAGCTGAACTGTCTCTTCTTTTATGCGATCGATTTTATCGAGGGTGGCTAATGTATCTGTCAGATCCTGCTGCACCAGTTTGTCCTGAGCAGAAAGATCTTTTTGTTTATTCAGTGAGTCAAGTTGTGCCTGCAGGTCCGCTTTTGTTGGCAGATCACCATTCGATGGCGCCCGCGCAAACGCCGTGTTCTGGCATAACAAGACAAAAACAAAAGCAATAAATGCTGAAAAAACAAAATGCCGTGATCGTTTGTAATACTGGAACATAGTCATGATGAATGAAGGTTTCTGAACCTGAAGAACGACCTGAAAAAGTCAAACCGCAAGAATATCACGACGCAGTGAACCAGAATAGCAACGACGAAAATGTCCAGGAAAAATCCTGGAGTCAGATTCAGGGTTATTCGTTAGTGGCAGGATTACGAAGCGTGGGGCACAGGAGATACATCTCCAGTAAGATGGCGACGTAATCGCGGGCTTCTTTTTTAAGATCAAAAGATTGCGGGGCAAAGAGCCAGTTTTCCATCAGGCCGGAAATATAGCCGCGCATAATAATTGCTGCGCGACGCGTCATTAAATCCGCAGGCAACATTTTCGCTTCAATACAATGTTTTAACGTTTGTTCTATACGGTCATAACTTTCCAGACAGAGATTACGTTGTGCCTGTTGCACAACAGCCATTTCTCCGACAAATTCGCATTTGTGGAATATAATCTCCATCAATAATCGACGCCGTTCTTCTGTCACCGTGGATTCAAGAACATGAATTAATATCTCTCTTAATACTGAGAGTGGATCGCCAGGGAATTTTGCCTGATACTCAAGCTCTAGTTCACCAATATTGGATTCTGACAGTTCCCAGATCTCACTGAACAAATCCGACTTGTCTTTAAAATGCCAGTAGATTGCACCGCGCGTAACGCCAGCTGCTTTTGCAATCTCACCCAGCGAGGTGGATGATACCCCCTGCTGTGAGAAAAGACGTAGAGCCACATCGAGGATGTGTTGGCGCGTTTCCTGCGCTTCTTGTTTGGTTTTTCGTGCCATATGTTCGTGAATTTACAGGCGTTAGATTTACATACATTTATGAATGTATGTACCATAGCACGACGATAATATAAACGCAGCAATGGGTTTATTAACTTTTGACCATTGACCAATTTGAAATCGGACACTCGAGGTTTACATATGAACAAAAACAGAGGGTTTACGCCTCTGGCGGTCGTTCTGATGCTCTCAGGCAGCTTAGCCCTAACAGGATGTGACGACAAACAGGCCCAACAAGGTGGCCAGCAGATGCCCGCCGTTGGCGTAGTTACAGTCAAAACTGAACCTCTGCAGATCACAACCGAGCTTCCGGGTCGCACCAGTGCCTACCGGATCGCAGAAGTTCGTCCTCAAGTTAGCGGGATTATCCTGAAGCGTAATTTCAAAGAAGGTAGCGACATCGAAGCAGGTGTCTCTCTCTATCAGATTGATCCTGCGACCTATCAGGCGACATACGACAGTGCGAAAGGCGATTTAGCGAAAGCCCAGGCTGCAGCCAATATCGCGCAATTGACGGTGAATCGTTATCAGAAACTGCTGGGTACGCAGTACATCAGTAAGCAAGAGTACGATCAGGCTCTGGCTGATGCGCAACAGGCGAATGCCGCGGTAACTGCGGCGAAAGCTGCCGTTGAAACTGCGCGTATCAATCTGGCTTACACCAAAGTCACCTCTCCAATTAGCGGCCGCATTGGTAAGTCAAACGTGACGGAAGGTGCCCTGGTGCAAAACGGTCAGGCGACTGCGCTGGCAACCGTGCAGCAACTTGATCCGATCTACGTTGATGTGACTCAGTCCAGCAACGATTTCCTGCGCCTGAAACAGGAACTGGCAAATGGCACGCTGAAACAAGAGAACGGCAAAGCCAAAGTGTCGCTGATCACCAGTGACGGCATTAAGTTCCCACAGGACGGTACGCTGGAGTTCTCTGACGTTACTGTCGATCAGACCACCGGGTCTATCACCCTACGCGCTATCTTCCCGAACCCGGATCACACTCTGCTGCCGGGTATGTTCGTGCGCGCACGTCTGGAAGAAGGGCTTAATCCAAACGCCATTTTAGTCCCGCAACAGGGTGTAACCCGTACGCCGCGTGGCGATGCTACCGTACTGGTGGTTGGCGCGGATGACAAAGTGGAAACCCGTCCGATCGTTGCAAGCCAGGCTATTGGCGATAAGTGGCTGGTGACAGAAGGTCTGAAAGCAGGCGATCGCGTAGTAATAAGTGGGCTGCAGAAAGTGCGTCCTGGTGTCCAGGTAAAAGCACAAGAAGTTACCGCTGATAATAACCAGCAAGCCGCAAGCGGTACTCAGCCTGAACAGTCCAAGTCTTAACTTAAACAGGAGCCGTTAAGACATGCCTAATTTCTTTATCGATCGCCCGATTTTTGCGTGGGTGATCGCCATCATCATCATGTTGGCAGGGGGGCTGGCGATCCTCAAACTGCCGGTGGCGCAATATCCTACGATTGCTCCGCCGGCAGTAACGATCTCCGCCTCCTACCCCGGCGCTGATGCGAAAACAGTGCAGGACACGGTGACGCAGGTTATCGAACAGAATATGAATGGTATCGATAACCTGATGTACATGTCCTCTAACAGTGACTCCACGGGTACCGTGCAGATCACCCTGACCTTTGAGTCTGGTACTGATGCGGATATCGCGCAGGTTCAGGTGCAGAACAAACTGCAGCTGGCAATGCCGTTGCTGCCGCAAGAAGTACAGCAGCAAGGGGTGAGCGTTGAGAAATCGTCCAGTAGCTTCCTGATGGTTGTCGGCGTTATCAACACCGATGGCACCATGACGCAGGAGGATATCTCCGACTACGTGGCGGCGAATATGAAAGACGCCATCAGCCGTACGTCGGGCGTGGGTGACGTTCAGCTGTTCGGTTCTCAGTACGCGATGCGTATCTGGATGAACCCGAATGAACTGAACAAATACCAGCTAACGCCGGTTGATGTCATTACCGCTATCAAAGCGCAGAACGCCCAGGTTGCGGCGGGTCAGCTCGGTGGTACGCCGCCGGTGAAAGGCCAACAGCTTAACGCCTCTATTATTGCTCAGACGCGTCTGACCTCTACTGAAGAGTTCGGCAAAATCCTGCTGAAAGTGAATCAGGATGGTTCCCGCGTGCTGCTGCGTGATGTGGCGAAAATTGAGCTGGGTGGTGAGAACTACGACATCATCGCAGAGTTTAACGGCCAACCGGCTTCCGGTCTGGGGATCAAGCTGGCAACCGGCGCGAACGCGCTGGATACCGCTGCGGCAATCCGTGCTGAACTGGCGAAGATGGAACCGTTCTTCCCGTCAGGTCTGAAAATTGTTTACCCGTACGACACCACGCCGTTCGTGAAAATCTCTATTCACGAAGTGGTTAAAACGCTGGTCGAAGCGATCATCCTCGTTTTCCTGGTTATGTATCTGTTCTTGCAGAACTTCCGCGCGACGTTGATTCCGACCATTGCCGTACCGGTGGTATTGCTTGGGACCTTTGCCGTCCTTGCCGCCTTTGGCTTCTCGATAAACACGCTAACAATGTTCGGGATGGTGCTCGCCATCGGCCTGTTGGTGGATGACGCCATCGTTGTGGTAGAAAACGTTGAGCGTGTGATGGCGGAAGAAGGTTTGCCGCCAAAAGAAGCCACCCGTAAGTCGATGGGGCAGATTCAGGGCGCTCTGGTCGGTATCGCGATGGTGCTGTCGGCGGTGTTCGTACCGATGGCCTTCTTTGGCGGTTCTACCGGGGCAATCTATCGTCAGTTCTCCATTACCATTGTTTCAGCAATGGCGCTGTCGGTACTGGTGGCGTTGATCCTGACTCCGGCTCTTTGTGCCACCATGCTGAAACCAATTGCCAAAGGCGATCATGGGGAAGGCAAAAAAGGCTTCTTCGGCTGGTTTAACCGCATGTTCGAGAAGAGCACGCACCACTACACCGACAGCGTAGGCGGTATTCTGCGCAGTACGGGGCGTTACCTGGTGCTGTATCTGATCATCGTGGTCGGCATGGCCTATCTGTTCGTGCGTCTGCCAAGCTCCTTCTTGCCGGATGAAGACCAGGGCGTATTTATGACCATGGTTCAGCTGCCAGCAGGTGCAACGCAGGAACGTACGCAGAAAGTGCTCAATGAGGTAACGAATTACTATCTGACCAAAGAGAAGAACAACGTTGAGTCGGTGTTCGCCGTTAACGGCTTCGGCTTTGCGGGACGTGGTCAGAATACCGGTATTGCGTTCGTTTCCTTGAAGGATTGGGCCGATCGCCCGGGCGAAGAAAACAAAGTTGAAGCGATTACCATGCGTGCAACACGCGCTTTCTCGCAAATCAAAGATGCGATGGTCTTCGCCTTTAACCTGCCTGCGATTGTGGAACTGGGTACGGCAACCGGCTTCGACTTTGAGCTGATTGACCAGGCGGGCCTTGGTCACGAAAAACTGACTCAGGCACGTAACCAACTGCTTGCAGAAGCAGCGAAGCACCCTGATATGTTGACCAGCGTACGTCCAAACGGTCTGGAAGATACCCCGCAGTTTAAGATTGATATCGACCAGGAAAAAGCGCAGGCGCTGGGTGTTTCTATCAACGACATTAACACCACTCTGGGCGCTGCATGGGGCGGTAGCTATGTGAACGACTTTATCGACCGCGGTCGTGTGAAGAAAGTTTACGTCATGTCAGAAGCGAAATACCGTATGCTGCCGGATGATATCGGCGACTGGTATGTTCGTGCTGCTGATGGTCAGATGGTGCCGTTCTCGGCGTTCTCCTCTTCTCGTTGGGAGTACGGTTCGCCGCGTCTGGAACGTTACAACGGCCTGCCATCCATGGAAATCTTAGGCCAGGCAGCACCGGGTAAAAGTACCGGTGAAGCAATGGAGCTGATGGAACAACTGGCGAGTAAACTGCCTACCGGTGTTGGCTATGACTGGACGGGGATGTCCTATCAGGAACGTCTCTCCGGCAACCAGGCACCTTCACTGTACGCGATTTCGTTGATTGTCGTGTTCCTGTGTCTGGCGGCGCTGTACGAGAGCTGGTCGATTCCGTTCTCCGTTATGCTGGTCGTTCCGCTGGGGGTTATCGGTGCCTTGCTGGCAGCCACCTTCCGTGGCCTGACCAATGACGTGTACTTCCAGGTAGGCCTGCTCACAACCATTGGGTTGTCGGCGAAGAACGCGATACTTATCGTCGAATTCGCCAAAGACTTGATGGATAAAGAAGGTAAAGGTCTGATTGAAGCGACGCTTGATGCGGTGCGGATGCGTTTACGTCCGATCCTGATGACCTCGTTGGCGTTTATCCTCGGCGTTATGCCGCTGGTTATCAGTACTGGTGCTGGTTCCGGCGCGCAGAACGCAGTAGGTACCGGTGTAATGGGCGGGATGGTGACCGCAACGGTACTGGCAATCTTCTTCGTTCCGGTATTCTTTGTGGTGGTTCGCCGCCGCTTTAGCCGCAAGAATGAAGATATCGAGCACAGCCATACTGTCGATCATCATTGATACAACGTGTAATCACTAAGGCCGCGCAAGCGGCCTTTTTTAGATGCATAACCTACGAGTTGAATGGGGAACTGAACAATCAACTCAGAATCTCATATGAAAACCAGTATTAACTTCGCATAAAATTCATAAAAAATACTGATTGTTAGTTAATTTATATTAAGCAGGGCTAATAGATTTAATAATCCATAATCATTTAGAGGCTTTTCTTAATTATTTGCGGTAATTCTTTATTCATTCATCGGTTATTACGACATATTCAGAGCATTCCTGGTATTAGTGTGACCAATTTCATCTGGCGATAATCCTGAAATGTTATGAACAGTTCGAGCAAACTGCTTTTACCTGCAGCGGGTTGGTGCTAGTATGAAAAAGTGAGTCCTATCCCGCTTCCTTCCTATTTGTAATTTTTCGTAATAATGCGATGAAAACCTGCAAAGAGTGGCTTATAGTTAAGCTAACAAACGAGAGGGCAAGTCCAGGTCAGTAAGTTTTTTCCATCCCGAAAGGTGTCCGTTAGTTCAACCGCTAAGAAGGGGACGCGTTATGGATGAATACTCACCCAAAAGACATGATATCGCACAGCTTAAGTTTCTCTGTGAAACCCTGTATCATGATTGCCTTGCAAACCTTGAAGAAAGCAACCATGGCTGGGTTAACGACCCAACCTCGGCGATCAACCTCCAGTTGAATGAACTGATTGAGCATATTGCGACCTTCGCACTTAATTACAAAATTAAGTATAATGAAGACAATAAGCTCATTGAGCAGATCGACGAATATCTGGATGACACCTTTATGTTGTTCAGTAGTTATGGTATTAATATGCAGGATCTTCAAAAATGGCGGAAGTCAGGTAATCGACTATTCCGTTGTTTTGTCAATGCGACGAAAGAGAATCCTGCGAGTTTATCTTGTTAGAATTATTACAACCATGGGTAGAAGTATGTCCGAAAAACCTTTAACGAAAACCGATTATTTAATGCGTTTGCGTCGTTGCCAGACAATTGACACGCTGGAGCGTGTTATCGAGAAAAATAAATACGAATTATCAGATAATGAACTGGCGGTATTTTACTCAGCCGCAGATCACCGCCTCGCCGAATTGACTATGAATAAACTGTACGACAAGATCCCTTCCTCAGTATGGAAATTTATTCGCTAATAAATAATTGGCTTTCGGAGCTATAACCAGCTGTTTATTAAGAATTTTATACTTTATCGCCATGAAGGCGCACCCTATGTGATCTTCATCACACAGACGTAATGGGAACGTTCTCTTCACTGACTTTTCGTCTTACTGTGTTGCCGCATTTTCAGCAACCGGAGGTCAGTAATGAGCACAGAAAAAGAAAAGATGATTGCTGGTGAGTTGTATCGCTCGGCAGATGAGACGTTATCTCGCGATCGCCTGCGCGCTCGTCAGCTTATTCACCGATACAATCATTCCCTGGCGGAAGAGCACACATTACGCCAGCAAATTCTCGCTGATTTATTCGGTCAGGTGACAGAGGCTTATATTGAGCCAACGTTTCGCTGTGACTATGGCTATAACATTTTTCTCGGCAATAATTTTTTCGCCAACTTCGATTGCGTGATGCTTGATGTCTGCCCTATTCGCATCGGTGATAACTGTATGTTAGCGCCAGGTGTTCATATCTACACAGCAACACATCCCATCGACCCTGTAGCACGTAATAGCGGTGTTGAACTGGGGAAACCCGTCACCATCGGTAATAACGTCTGGATTGGCGGACGCGCAGTCATTAACCCTGGTGTGACCATTGGTGATAACGTCGTGGTAGCCTCAGGTGCAGTTGTCACAAAAGATGTCCCGGACAATGTTGTCGTGGGCGGTAATCCAGCCAGAATCATTAAAAAATTGTAACCTGTTTTTCGCAACTGTTATGCAAAATCGTGGCAAATCTGTTACTTTCCCTCTACTATTCCCACGTTAAAATAGGGTGTTCCCTGGAAAGTTGCAGATACCACGAAGGCAAACGATGACCGAAATACAACGCCTGCTGACCGAAACGATTGAGTCTCTGAATACCCGCGAAAAACGCGACAACAAACCCCGCTTTAGTATCAGTTTTATCCGTAAACATCCGGGGCTGTTTATCGGTATGTACGTTGCTTTTTTTGCCACCCTGGCGGTGATGTTGCAGTCCGAAACGCTGTCAGGCTCTGTCTGGCTACTGGTTGTATTATTTATCCTGCTTAATGGTTTCTTCTTTTTCGATGTCTACCCACGCTACCGCTATGAAGATATCGACGTGCTGGATTTCCGCGTTTGCTATAACGGCGAATGGTACAACACGCGCTTTGTACCTGCCGCGCTGGTTGAAGCCATCCTGAACTCTCCGCGTGTCGCGGATGTTCATAAAGAACAACTGCAAAAAATGATCGTCCGTAAAGGTGAACTGTCTTTTTACGATATTTTTACCCTCGCTCGCGCCGAATCAACATCTTAAGTTAGGGTTACATACCAGGCGTAAAGCTCTACGCCTGGTCAAATGACAACGATCGTTTCCACCCATCGCTTCATGAAATACCAGCTCTACCTCCTTATCTCCTGCCTGCCTTTTTCCACAATCAGATATACTTTCCCTACACTGTGTTAATAAGGATATGCTGGTGAGAACACGACATCTGGTCAGCCTGATTTCGGGAGTACTGATTCTTTCAGTATTACTGCCTGTCGGCTTAAGCATCTGGCTGGCCCATCAGCAAGTACAAACATCGTTTATTGAAGAGCTGAATACTTATTCCTCCCGCGTCGCTATTCGGGCCAATAAGGTGGCGATACAAGGGAAAGATGCTCTGCAGGAGCTGGAAAGGTGGCAAGGTGCGGCCTGTAGCGCAGCCCATCTCATGAAAATGCGTCGGGTATCTTACAGTTATCGCTATATTCAGGAAGTGGTCTATATCGATAACAACGTTCCCCAGTGTTCGTCTCTGGAGCATGAAAGCCCACCCGATGCCTTCCCCGAGCCAGGTAAAATTTCGAAAGATGGTTATCGGGTCTGGTTAACATCGCATAACGATTTAGGCATTATCCGTTACATGGTCGCCATAGGAACGGCACATTATGTCGTCATGATCGACCCCGCTTCCTTTATTGATGTCATTCCCTATAGCTCATGGCAAATTGATGCCGCCATTATTGGCAATGCCCATAATGTTGTCATAACCAGCAGCGATGAAATTGCTCAGGGAATTATTACCAGGCTACAAAAAACACCCGGTGAGCATATCGAAAATAATGGAATTATTTACGATATCCAGCCCTTCCCGGAGATGAATATTTCGATCATCACCTGGGCTTCAACGAAAATGTTGCAGAAAGGCTGGCATCGGCAAGTCTTTATTTGGTTACCGCTCGGGTTGGTGATTGGCCTGCTGGCAGCGATGTTTGTGCTGCGTATTTTGCGCCGTATCCAGTCACCGCATCATCGGCTGCAGGATGCTATCGAAAATCGTGATATTTGCGTGCACTATCAGCCGATTGTCTCCTTAGCCAATGGCAAAATTGTCGGTGCTGAGGCACTGGCGCGCTGGCCGCAGACAGACGGTAGTTGGTTGTCACCAGATAGTTTTATTCCGCTGGCACAGCAAACGGGGCTTTCTGAGCCGTTGACGCTACTGATTATAAAAAGTGTCTTTGAAGATATGGGCGACTGGCTGCGTCAGCATCCGCAGCAGCATATTTCGATCAATCTTGAATCCACCGTGCTCACCTCGGAAAAAATCCCGCAATTGCTGCGTGAAATGATCAATCACTATCAGGTTAATCCCAGACAGATCGCGCTTGAACTCACTGAACGCGAGTTTGCCGATCCGAAAACCAGCGCCCCGATAATTTCTCGCTACCGGGAGGCGGGCCATGAAATTTATCTCGATGATTTTGGTACGGGGTATTCAAGTTTAAGCTATTTACAGGATCTGGATGTCGACATTCTGAAGATCGATAAATCTTTCGTTGATGCGCTGGAATATAAAAATGTCACGCCACATATCATCGAAATGGCAAAAACACTGAAACTGAAAATGGTAGCGGAGGGAATCGAAACCAGTAAACAAGAAGAGTGGCTACGCCAGCATGGCGTGCACTACGGCCAGGGCTGGCTCTATAGCAAGGCATTACCGAAAGAGGATTTCTTACGCTGGGCCGAGCAACATTTGTGAATTTTTGGGCTGACGGCACGCCGCACAGCCCGTCACGCTACCTATTCGTCGATGATTGACTCGAATCCGCCATAGATCATTCGCTTGCCATCAAACGGCATGGACTCGCCGAACTCCTTCATCCGTGGGTCCGACATCATCTTTTGATTAGCAGCGTCGCGGACCTCTTTTGAAGGGTATTCAATCCAGCTAAAGACAACCTCTTCATTCTCTTCCGCTTTCACCGCCATACGAAAATCGGTCACTTTGCCATCCGGTACATCGCTGGCCCAGCATTCGACAATACGAAGCGCGCCAAACTCTTTAAACAATGGCGCGGCCTTAGCGGCCATTTCCCGATAGGCATCCTTTTTATCGGCAGGAACGGCAACCACAAAACCATCAACATACTTCATCAGACATACCTCCGAAGCGTACTGCGCAGCCAGACAATTCTTGCGACGTCAGTTGTGGTTAAAGTTTAGCCATGTTGGGATTTTTTGACGAAACGGGGGAGGCAAAAATGGGTGGGGGCCCTGCCAGCTACATCCCGGCACACGCGTCATCTGCCTTGGCTGCTTCCTTCCGGACCTGACCTGGTAAACAGAGTAGCGTTGCGGGAGAACCAACAGAGCCCCCATTGAGAGCGTTGAGAACCAACGCGCAGGCGCATTATCACTGCTGCCCCGGCTAATTGCAACCCATTGCGTGCCAGATGCTGGTTTCTTGCGCAATGCGGCTTCACTCGGGCGTTTTTCCAGATTATGCTGAAAAATTACCTCAGGAAGAAAAGATGGAAAAAGAAGATTCATTTCCCCAACGCGTCTGGCAAATCGTAGCCGCTATTCCCGAAGGCTATGTCACCACTTACGGTGATGTGGCGAAACTGGCGGGATCGCCCCGCGCCGCGCGCCAGGTGGGTGGTGTGTTAAAGCGTCTCCCGGAAGGCAGCACCTTGCCCTGGCATCGGGTGGTTAATCGCCACGGCACCATTTCGCTAACCGGACCGGATTTACAGCGTCAGCGACAGGCATTACTGGCAGAAGGTGTGATGGTGTCAGGAAGAGGGCAAATCGACTTGCAGCGTTATCGCTGGAACTACTAACCCTCTCCGGGCGGAGAGGGTTAACTTCGCTTAATATTGCGTAGGAGCTGGAACTGCCGAAGACGGATTCACCTGGGTTGGTGAAGTTGATGGTACGGTAGTCGTTGCGCCACCGCTGGCCTGAACCGGCACGGCGGTTTGCTGCACCGGCACCAATGTCAGGTCAGCTTTAGTTCCGCCCTGGTTGATCACCGGCTGAACGGTATCGGTAATAAATACCAGTTTGTCATTCACGGTAATCGCCGCACTCAACAGAATACGCGCGTTCGGCTGAACATCTGCCGGGTTAAATGGCAGAACAAAGCTGAATGGTGACTGTTTACCTTCAGTACGCACCGCTTTTTGAGCCAGCACTTTTGACGGTGCATCGGCTAATGATGCGTCAGAAAGTGTCACGGTCAGCACGGCATCAGGCGGCAGTGCGACTTTCTGACGGATCCAGACGGTACCGGAAACATTCGGTTGCTGGATAGCAGGTTGCTGTTTTGCTGAAATAGACGTATTTGCAGCCGGTGCTGGCGTCTGAATATCCGCGCTTTTATCTGCGCAAGCCGCCAACGCAATCGCAACCGCTAAACCACTGGCCATGTGCACGAGTTTCATTCACTTCTCCTTATTATCAATGCACCAGCGGGCTAACTTTCCTCGCCGGAAGAGTGGTTAACAAAATAGTAACGTCAACAAGTGTGGCACACATCACGCATTTCTGCCTGTAATTGGCTAGTAATTCAGACTATTGCACCCATCGGACCAGTGGCAAATTTGCGTTATACTCAACTCACTTTGGCTTGCTGCGGCAGCTTTGTTACTGGAGAGTTATATGAGTCAGGCGCTAAAAAATTTACTGACATTGTTAAATCTGGAAAAAATTGAGGAAGGACTCTTTCGCGGCCAGAGTGAAGATTTAGGTTTACGCCAGGTGTTTGGCGGCCAGGTCGTGGGTCAGGCCTTGTATGCTGCAAAAGAGACTGTCCCTGAAGAGCGGCTGGTCCATTCGTTTCACAGCTACTTTCTTCGCCCAGGCGACAGTAAGAAGCCGATTATTTATGATGTCGAAACGTTGCGTGACGGTAACAGCTTCAGCGCCCGCCGGGTTGCTGCTATTCAAAACGGTAAACCGATTTTCTATATGACAGCCTCTTTCCAGGCTCCGGAAGCGGGTTTCGAACATCAAAAAGCTATGCCACCCGCACCCGCACCTGATGGCCTGCCTTCAGAAACGCAAATCGCCCAATCGCTGGCGCACCTGCTGCCGCCAGTGCTGAAAGATAAATTCATCTGCGATCGTCCGCTGGAAGTCCGTCCGGTAGAATTTCATAACCCACTGAAAGGGCATGTCGCAGAACCACATCGTCAGGTGTGGATCCGCGCAAATGGTAGCGTACCGGATGATCTGCGTGTTCATCAGTATCTGCTCGGTTACGCTTCTGATCTTAACTTCCTGCCGGTAGCTTTACAGCCGCACGGCATCGGTTTTCTCGAACCAGGGATTCAGATAGCAACCATCGACCATTCCATGTGGTTCCATCGCCCGTTTAATTTGAATGAATGGCTGCTGTATAGCGTGGAGAGCACCTCGGCGTCCAGCGCACGCGGCTTTGTGCGCGGTGAGTTTTATACCCAGGACGGCGTGCTGATTGCCTCGACCGTTCAGGAAGGGGTAATGCGTAATCACAATTAAAAAAAAAGCCGGAGGTGAAAACCGTCCGGCTGTTTTTTGCAGTGCTTATTACGCGTTATAGGCATTTTCGCCGTGGCTGTTGACGTCCAACCCTTCTCGCTCCTGTTCTTCCGGTACACGCAGACCAACCGTCAGATCCGCCAGTTTGTAGCCAATAAACGCCACCACACCGGACCAGACAATCGTAATGGCAATGCTTTCCAGCTGTACCAGCAACTGATGGCCCATCGTCACACCTTCAGCGAAGCCCACTCCGCCCAGCGAACTGGCGGCAAAAATCCCAGTCATGATACAGCCGACAATGCCACAAACGCCGTGCACACCGAAGACATCACAGGGATCATCCACCCGCAGCAAGCGTTTGAGCATGGTAACGCCCCACAAGCCCGCCAGACCAGCGACTACGCCGATAATCAACGCGCCGCCAACACCAATGTAGCCACAGGCTGGCGTCACGCCGACCAGACCGGCAATCGCGCCTGAACACGCTCCCAGCAGTGAAGGCTTACCACGCAGCGCCCATTCACCGAAGATCCAGCCAAGAATTGCCGCCGCAGTTGCGACCACAGTATTCACAAATGCCAGTGCTGCAATTTCATTCGCCGTGCCCGCTGACCCGGCATTAAAGCCAAACCAGCCGATATAGAGAATGGCAGTGCCGGTAAAGACCATCGGCAGGTTGTGCGGTTTAAACGCCTCTTTGCCGAAGCCCACGCGTTTACCAATTAGATATGCGCCCACCAGACCTGCAATAGCGGCGTTAATGTGCACCACCGTGCCACCCGCAAAATCCAGCGCACCGTGAGAAGCCAGCAAACCGCCGCCCCAGACCATATGCGCAATCGGAATGTAAGAAAGCGTCAGCCACACCACCACGAAAATCAGCACAGCTGAGAAGCGGATCCGTTCCGCCAGCGCCCCGACGATCAAGCCTACGGTAATGCAGGCAAACGATCCCTGAAACGCCACGTGGATATACTGATAAATGCTGCCCATCACCGCCGTCAGTTCGATGTTTTTCAGCATCAACCAGTTAATGTTGCCAAAGAAGTTGTTGCCCTCACCAAACGCCAGCGAGTAACCGTAAACCACCCAGAGAATACAGACCAGTGCAAACGTCACCGTCACCTGCGTCAGCATCGACAGCACGTTTTTGCCGCGAATTAACCCACCGTAAAACAGGGCAATACCCGGAATAGTCATAAACAGCACCAGCGCAGTACAAATCATCATAAACGCATTGTCAGCTTTATCGGCCACCGCAGGTGCAGCCATTACCAGTCCCGGCAGCATCGCCAGTGAAGCAAGCCCAGTTTTTATCGTCGCTATCTTCATTTTTCGTTCCTGTTGCTGTGTGCCAGAGATTACAGCGCCGCTTCGTCGGCTTCGCCGGTACGAATACGAATGACGCGTTGCAATTCAGCGACGAAGATTTTGCCGTCGCCAATTTTTCCGGTGTAAGCCGCTTTGCTGACGATATCGATCACTTCATCGAGTTGGTCATCAGCAATCGCCACATCAATTTTTACTTTTGGCAGAAAGTTGACGCTGTATTCCGCCCCCCGGTACAGCTCGGCATGCCCTTTCTGACGCCCGAAACCTTTCACTTCGGTGACGGTCAGGCCCTGAATACCAATGGAAGATAACGCTTCACGAACGTCTTCCAGCTTGAATGGTTTGATTATCACGGTCACCAGCTTCATAGATCCCCTCCGGTCAGAATTCGGTAATGGTTCTGCTACACGAAGAAGGTATTGCAAGCGGTGTGCCAGAAATGAAAAACGAGAAAGAGAGCAGGAAGTTAAGAAGATTGAAAACAAAAACGCACTATGACAGTGCACAGTGCGTTACATTTTTGCACCAACGATGAAATATTGCGCTATTCAGGCGCTCAATGATTCATCTTCACGCACGCTGGCTGCCAGCTCTTCGCCCGCAAGTTGCAGTTGATACATCTGCCAGTAGCGCCCCTGGGCTGCCAGCAGTTGCTGGTGAGTCCCCTGTTCCACAGCCTGACCACGATGAAGCACCAGAATGGTGTCGGCATCGACAATGGTCGATAAGCGGTGAGCAATCACCACAAGCGTAGTGTGTTCACGCACCGCCGCCAGTGCGTGTTGAATCGCCTGTTCAGTACCGGAGTCAATGCTGGCGGTGGCTTCATCGAGGATCAGTATTTGCGGTGTCTCCACCAGCACGCGCGCCAGTGCCAGCAGTTGCTTTTGCCCGACGGAGAGATTATTCCCCTGCTCGCCCAGCGGCGTATAAATACCATCACTCATGCTGCGCGCCAGCTCCGCCAGTTGCACGGTTTCCAGCGCCTGCCAGACGCGTTCTTCGGAGATATCACGTCCCAGCGTCACGTTGGCGAGGAATGTATCCGCCAGCACTACCGGATCTTGCTGCACCATTGCCACGCCCTGGCGCAGCGCGCTGTGACTTAGCGAACTTAATGGACGACCATCAAGGCGAATATCACCTTCCGTTAGCGGGTAATAGCCCATCAATAAACTGGCGAGGGTACTTTTACCACTGCCGGTATGCCCCACCAGCGCCACAAAGTTGCGCGAAGGCACCGAGAGATTAATGTTCTTCAGTACCAGATTGTCATCGCGATAAGCAAATGACACGTTATCGACTTCAATGTTGCCGCTCTGTAAGGGGCGATCATCATTGCCATATTGCTGGCGCGGTCCGTCCATCAGCTCAAACACGCGCTCACCAGCAACAACAGCCTGTTGCAGCATCGCCTGTTGCGTGGTCAGTTCGATTAAGGGTTCGTTAAGCCGCCCAAGATAGCTGATAAACGCATACAGTACGCCCACTTCAATGGTACCGCTGGCGGAGAAGCCAAACAGCATCAACAAGCCACAAAGAATGAGCGATGAAAATAGACTCAGCAGCGGACGCAGCAGAAAACCGTCGAGGCGTAGGGTTTGCATCCTCGCCATATAGTGTGAACGACTGGCCTCGCCCATACGTTCGCCAAATCGCGCCTGCTGACGAAACTGCTGGATGACGCTCATGCCGTTGATGATTTCGTTAAAGCCGTCGTTGATATCTGCCAGATAGGCGCGCACACGACGGACAATCGGCGTGCTGTAACGCTGGTATATCACCATCACCACCAGCACCACCGGGAAAATCATTATCGCCACCAGCGCCATTCGCCAGTCGAGGCTGAACATTGCCACCAGCATCGCACCCACCAGTGCGGCACTACGCAGGACAGTTGCCACTACGGTAACGTAGAGATCACGGATCACTTCAGTATCATTGGTAACGCGGGAAATCACCTGCCCGACCGGCTGAGTATCAAACTCGCTTAATGGCTGGCGCAGCGCGGCGTCCATCACATCCGTGCGCAACTGTTGTACCACGCCAACCGCCGCCCGATTAAACAGCAGCGATTGCGCGTAATGTAGCCCAGCGGCAAACAGTTGTAGCCCAACATACGCCGCCGCCAGCCCGGCAACCACTTTCAACGGCAGGTTATTTTTCGCTACCATATTGTCGATAAAATAGCTGATAAGCAGCGGCCCGCTGACTTCTGCCGCCGCCGCAACCCACATCATCAGGACCGCAATCCCCAACGGTTTACGCCACGGCGAACCGTACGCTAACAGGCGCTTGAGAGTCGGCCACAGTTGGCTAAAACTACGCATCGATGGCCTCCTCGCGAATTTCCGGAGCGTCGTCGAGCGCCGCCTCCAGTTGTTGATAGCGATACATATCGCGATACCAGCCGCTTTGTTGCGCCAGTGCATCATGATTGCCACGCTGGGCGATATGTCCGTGCTGCATCACAATAATTTCACTGGCTTCCGTCAGTGCAGAGAGGCGATGGGCACTGATGATTACCGTCCTTCCCTGCCCCCACTGGCGCAGGTTATGCAGGATCTGGTGCTCTGTGCGTCCGTCCACCGCCGAAAGCGCATCATCAAGGATGAGGATTTCCGCGTTGACTAATAACGCACGAGCAATGGAGATACGCTGTTTTTGCCCACCAGAAAGCATCACGCCGCGCTCGCCCACCTCTGTATCGTAACCTTGCGGTAGACGCAAAATATCGTCATGTACGCTGGCTAACCGCGCGACATGCTCAATCTCTTGCTGTGTGGCATTCGGGCAACCCAGCGCGATGTTGTTCGCCACGGTGTCGGAAAAAAGGAATGGCGTCTGGCTGACCACCGCCAGGCGGCTACGCCAGCTATCGAGTTGTAACTTCGTCAGAGGAATATCATGAAAGCGAATATCCCCCTCGCTGACGTCGAAATGACGCTGAATGAGCGACAACAGGGTACTTTTGCCGGAACCAGTCGGCCCGCAGATACCCAGCATCTGACCGGGTTTCAGGGCGAAATTAATGTTTTCCAGCGCAGGATGGTCAGTCTGCGGATACATAAACTGGCGAATATTTACATCCAGTTCACCCCGCCCTTGCGGCACGGGTTCGCTACCATCGTTCACCACCGGCGCTTCCGCCAGCATCGCGCGAATACGGCTGTACGCAGCACTACCACGCTCCACTATGTTAAACATCCATGCCAGCGCCAGCATCGGCCAAATCATCAGACCTAAATACATCATAAAACTGGTGAGCTGGCCCAGCGTTAAACTGCCCTGCACCACCATCCAACTACCGCCGCCAATCGCCAGCAAGTTCGCCATACCAATCGCGATATAGATGGTCGGGTCGAAACGAGCATCAATACGCGCCACCCGCATGTTTTTTTTGCCGGTATCTTCGGCATCCGCGGCAAATAACGCCGACTGGCGATCTTCCAGACCAAAGGCTTTGATCATGCGGATACTGGTGAGGCTTTCCTGGGTGCGGTCATTAAGACTGGAAAACGCCGCCTGTGCCAGCTTAAAGCGTTCATGCAAGGCATCGCCGTTGCGCTTAATCATGATCGCCATCACTGGCATAGGTAACAGGGCAAATAAGGTCAACTGCCAGCTAATTTGCGTAGACATCATAATCAACACAGCGCAGCCCATCACCAGTGAATCCACCAGCGTCAGCACCCCTTCTCCGGCGGCAAACACGACCCGATCGACGTCATTGGTCGCACGAGCCATGAGGTCACCCGTGCGATGACGCAGGTAAAACTCAGGATGCTGCCGGCTTAGCTGACGGTAATAATCTTCGCGCAGTTCTACCGCCAGTTGGTAAGACGCGCCAAACAGCAATACACGCCAGACGTAACGCAGGAGATAAACCACAACGGCAATCAGCACCATGGTGGCGATCCACATCAGGATCTGCCCGGTAGTAAAGTGTTGTTCTGTCACGCCATCGACAACAATACCAACCACTTTCGGCGGAACCAGTTGCAGCATCGCGATAATGACAAGCAAGGCGACAGCCCCGAGATAGCGACGCCATTCCCGACGGAAATACCAGCTTAATTGAGCAAATAATCGCACGCGTTGTGTCCTGACCTGATTCTGGATATTTATTCGATGGGTAAAGAAGTGGTGTATTTAATCTGTTCCATCGCGAAGCTGGAAGTGACGTCCGACAGCCCCGGCACGCTGTTTACCAGACGCTTATAAAACTCGTCGTAGCGTTTCATATCGGCAACCTGGACGCGCATCAGATAATCGTATTCCCCGGCCATGCGCCAGAACCCCAGCACTTCTGGCATTTCAGTAACCACCGTCACAAAGCGGCAATACCATTCGCTGCTGTGATGTTGCGTTTTTATCAGCACAAAGGCGGTCAGACCGAGGCCAATTTTTTCCGGGTCCAACAGGGCGACTTTGCCGATAAGGATACCGTCATCCTCCAACCGTTTCAGTCGCTTCCAGCAAGGCGTGGTTGTCAGATTAACGGCTTCAGCCAATGCCTGCAAAGAGAGGGTGCAATCCTGCTGTAGTAAGGCCAGCAGCTTACGGTCAATTTTATCTAACATAACCCTTCCACAGAGAATTTTTTTCTCTTTTAATTCTATTTTAAAGGTGAAATCGCGACAATTTATTCTGTGCGGTTTAAACATCACGGCACAAAATGACAAATTCAACGCAAAAAAAACCGGGCAATTGCCCGGTGCTGGAAGGGATCTCGTTATTCGGGGGAATAAGGTAGATGTGGATAGTCCAGCCAGTGCGTCAAATAGTGAGAGACCGCCTGATTTCGGCAATGTCCAATCACCGGTAAATGAGGGAGCTCCGCGCGCAGTTGCAGCATCGCATTGCCCATAATAAAGCCGCTACCGACGCTGCCTAACATTTCGCGATCGTTCATCGCATCACCAAAGGCCATGCAATCGCGCAACGATAAACCTAAATGTTGGGTCAGCACCGTCAATGCAGCGCC
Source organism: Escherichia sp. KS167_9B (assembly GCF_030295215.1). NCBI lineage: Bacteria > Pseudomonadati > Pseudomonadota > Gammaproteobacteria > Enterobacterales > Enterobacteriaceae > Escherichia > Escherichia sp. KS167_9B. Next base: position 554,080 of record NZ_AP025754.1, on the reverse strand, counting down.
TTTATTGCAGCCCACCGGGAGCACTTCGAGGCAATCCGTCGCGGAAAAACACAAATGTGCACGCTCGCCTAATGCTTCGTGTAGTTGGATCAGCAAGCGTGTAAGATCGTCGTGATCGCCACAGAAGCAGATCTTGGTGACGCTGCCGAGTGGCATTTTTTTAACATCGATTATCTGATAACGAAAACCGCTATAGACAAATGCCTGCAACAACGCAGGGATCTCTTTTCCGGTAAACCAACCATCGTCATTGAAAATATGCATGCTAGCTCGGGTATCCCATTGCTGATACAGCACCAGCTCTGCCACATCCGCAGGTAAATCATCACGATGTAAAAGTTCACCTTCCAGAGAATGCACGCGCGTTCCGTTGCCGGTAATCAAATACGCATCCAGCGATAGCGCCCCGAGAATATGCTGCATCTCCAGCGCATGACGACCTGTGGCGAAAGTGAGGGTAATGTCGCGTTCACGCAGTCGTGCCAAAGTAGAGAGTGTTTTCTCACCTAAATGATGGTCAGGCATCAATAAAGTGCCGTCCATATCAAATGCTGCCAGACGAGCCATTTCTTTCTCCACTCTGTGACACGGTTAATAGTGATTGAGTATCACCTGATATATACGGAAGTAATAGTGAATAGTTAAATAATATTGTTCCGGGTTTATATGCGACTGCTCAACCGTCTTAACCAGTATCAACGACTATGGCAACCTTCCGCCGGAAAGCCGCAAACCGTCACCGTCAGCGAACTGGCCGAACGCTGTTTTTGCAGCGAACGCCATGTTCGTACGCTGTTACGCCAGGCACAGGAGGCGGGATGGCTGGAGTGGCAGGCGCAGTCAGGACGCGGAAAGCGCGGTCAACTACGCTTTCTGGTCACGCCAGAATCGCTACGCAATGCGATGATGGAACAGGCGCTGGAAACCGGAAAGCAGCAAGATGTGCTGGAGCTGGCGCAACTGGCCCCAGGTGAGCTGCGCACTCTGTTACAGCCGTTTATGGGCGGACAATGGCAAAACGATACGCCCACGTTGCGTATTCCCTACTATCGCCCGCTCGAACCGCTACAACCGGGCTTTTTGCCCGGCCGTGCCGAGCAGCATCTCGCCGGACAGATATTTTCCGGCCTGACCCGCTTCGATAATAATACCCAGCGCCCGATTGGCGATTTAGCGCATCACTGGGAAACCTCTGCTGACGGGTTACGCTGGGACTTTTATCTTCGTTCAACCCTACACTGGCATAACGGCGATGCAGTAAAAGCCTCACACTTACACCAGCGGTTATTGATGCTGTTACAACTGCCAGCACTGGGTCAATTATTTATTAGCGTGAAGCGTATTGAAGTCACCCATCCGCAGTGTCTGACCTTCTTTTTACATCGCCCCGATCACTGGCTTGCGCACCGGCTGGCGAGCTACTGCAGCCATCTGGCGCATCCGCAATTCCCCCTGATCGGCACTGGTCCTTTTCGCTTAACACAATTCACAGCGGAACTGGTGCGCCTGGAGAGCCATGATTATTACCATTTGCGTCATCCGCTGCTTAAAGCGGTTGAGTACTGGATAACTCCGCCGCTTTTCGAAAAAGATTTGGGAACCAGTTGTCGGCATCCCGTGCAAATCACCATCGGCAAACCGGAGGAGCTGCAACGCGTCAGCCAGGTCAGTAGCGGCATCAGTTTAGGTTTTTGCTATTTAACGTTGCGCAAAAGTCCCCGACTGTCCCTCTGGCAGGCGCGAAAAGTGATCTCCATTATTCATCAATCCGGTTTATTACAAACGTTAGAAGTCGGAGAAAACCTGATCACCGCCAGTCATGCATTACTGCCTGGCTGGACTATTCCACAATGGCAAGTACCGGATGACGTCAAACTACCGAAAACCTTGACGCTGGTTTATCACCTACCGATAGAACTTCATACCATGGCAGAACGCCTACAGGCGACACTGGCCGCGGAAGGCTGTGAACTTACAATTATTTTTCATAACGCAAAAAACTGGGACGACACGACCCTACTGGCACACGCAGACCTCATGATGGGCGACAGGTTAATTGGCGAAGCACCGGAATATACCCTGGAGCAATGGCTGCGTTGCGATCCACTGTGGCCACATGTTTTCGACGCTCCAGCATATGCACATTTGCAATCGACACTGGACGCGGTGCAAGTAATGCCTGATGAGGAAAACCGATTTAGTGCCCTGAAAGCGGTTTTTAGCCAGTTAATGGCAGACGCGACGCTGACGCCGCTGTTCAACTATCACTATCGCATTAGCGCTCCACCCGGCGTGAATGGTGTGCGACTGACTCCGCGCGGCTGGTTTGAATTTACCGAAGCCTGGCTTCCCGCACCGTCGCAATGAATAGCTGGTCCGGGTTAATCGCAGGCGTTACCATAACGCTTTTATTGTTCAAGCAGGATTATCTATGAAACGTGCTGTCGTTGTGTTCAGTGGAGGCCAGGATTCCACCACCTGTCTGGTGCAGGCATTACAACAATATGATGAAGTCCAGTGCGTGACGTTCGATTACGGTCAGCGACATCGCGCGGAAATCGACGTGGCACGCGAACTGGCGCTGAAACTGGGGGCACGCGCGCATAAGGTTCTTGATGTAACGCTGCTCAACGAGCTGGCGGTCAGCAGCCTGACACGTGACAGCATTCCAGTGCCAGATTATGAACCTGAAGCCGATGGCATCCCGAATACGTTTGTCCCTGGGCGTAATATTTTGTTCCTGACACTGGCGGCAATATATGCGTATCAGGTAAAAGCAGAAGCCGTAATTACCGGCGTCTGCGAAACGGATTTCTCCGGTTACCCGGATTGCCGCGATGAGTTTGTGAAAGCACTAAACCATGCCGTCAGTTTAGGCATGGCGAAAGATATTCGTTTTGAAACGCCACTGATGTGGATTGATAAAGCGGAAACCTGGGCGCTGGCGGATTATTACGGCAAGCTGGATTTAGTGCGCTACGAAACGCTGACCTGCTATAACGGTATTAAAGGCGACGGTTGCGGTCATTGTGCGGCATGTAATTTACGCGCTAACGGATTGAATCATTATCTGGCCGATAAACCGACGGTGATGGCAGCGATGAAGCAGAAAACCGGGTTGAAGTAATTATTCCGGGTGTCGCCGGATGCGGCTTGAGCATCCGGCACCACAAAACGTTTACTTAACCATCTGCTCCAGCTTTTCGCGCAATTCCCCTTCCAGAGCTAATGCTTTCTGCGTTTTAAGATCAATACAAACAAACGTAATAAGCGCATCCGCGACCACCTGCCCTTCCGGCTCCAGTGTAATGACCTGGCTTAAGATGCCGCTTTTACCGTTTAATTGCTGCAACTGACTGGTAATGGTTAACAGGTCGCTTAATACCGCCGGGCGACGATAGTTAATATTGATATTGACCACGACGAAGGCGATGTTATGGGCCGTCATCCACTGAAAACTGTCGCTATTTTCCAACCCATCCCAGCGGGCTTCTTCGAGAAACTCAAGGTAGCGGGCGTTGTTTACGTGCTGGTAAACGTCGAGATGATATCCACGAACTTTGATTTGTGTTTGCATAGCGCAATAACCTTACGTTGTTGTTATAAGAACTGTTATAAGTGCAGAGGTCATAACTGGTATGACCTCTTCAGTCTGGCAAAAATTTGCCACTATGCAAATTAATTACAGGGTTAATACCGCCAGATTACGTTCCACCAGCGAATTGCCCATCCCCGGCACCTGCTTGAGATCCTCCACCGTTTTAAACGGACCGTACTCTTCGCGATAACTGACAATCGCCTGCGCCTTCTTCAGGCCAACGCCATTCATCGCGCGGGCTAACTCTTCCGCGCTGGCATTATTAATGCTGACCCGGGTACCTTCTTCGTCACTGGCTTTAGTCGGTACTGCTGCTTTACTTTGTGCTGCAGGAGCTTCCGCTTTGGTTTCTACCGTTGTCGGTTTCGCCGCAGGAGCTGCCGCCAGCGCGCTATGAGACATTCCGGCACAGGCCAGGGACAGGGTAATGAGCAGTGCTTTAATTCCGTGTTTCATACTGTTTTCTCCTTGTTTGTTAACAGTGGAATCACCTTAACGACAGTGAAAACAGGAAACAAATGGCAATGTTCAGAAATGGAAAAGGCCGCGAAAGCGACCTTTTCTTGTTACAGCTGCAAAGCATTTTTTTGCGAGGCGGCTTCAGGATTATTGCTGTTCCAGCGCATCGCCAATTTTGATTTTCGCCTCTTTACGCAGGTTACTCATCAGAGCTTCAAAGACGATTTGTGCGTTGTTCTGGGTGATACCCTGCACCATCGCTTTTTTCTGATCTTCCGGCATTGAACCTTGTTTCACTTCATCCAGCGCCAGCAGAACCACATTACCTTGCATATCGGTCGCCATACCGTAGCTCGGTTTGTCTTTCGCTGGCAGTGGCAGTGCAAACGCCGCCTGGCTAATCGGGTCACGACCGGAACGGCTTAAGGTTTTCGGCTCGCCAAATTTCAGACCGGCGGCCTGCATAGCTTCTGCACCTTTGCCGGCTTTCAAATCAACCAGCAGTTTTTCAGCATCCACTTTCGCCTGTTGTTCAGCTTTGTTGTGCTGAACCAGTGCCTTAACTTGTTCCTGAACATCTGCCAACGGTTTCACCGCTTCCGGTTTGTGCTCGCTGATGCGCAGCACGAATGCGCGGTCGCCGTCTACGGTGATGATGTCAGAGTTGATGCCCGGTGCGCCGTTTTCACCTACCAGACCGCCGTTAAAGATAGCGTCTGCAACCGGCTTAAAGTTCAACTCTTCCGGCAGGTTATCTTTGCTGAACCAACCCGTCTGAGTGGCTTTTACGCCCGCAGCTTGCTCTGCACCGGCCAGAGACTCGGTATCATTACTTGCTGCATCGCTCACTTTCTGCTGCAGTGCGTAGTACGCATCGAGGGCTTTTTCGTGTTTCACTTTCGCCGCGACATCGTCACGCACTTCGTCTAACGACTTCACTTTCGCTGGCTGAATGTCGTCCAGACGTACAATCAGGAAACCGACCGAAGATTTGATGACACCAGAGAGTTGGCCTTTTTCTTTCAGACCAGCATTTTTCAGTTCGTCCGGGATAGTGGCATCTTCTAACCAACCCATATCGCCGCCGTTACGGGCAGAGATAATATCGGCAGATTTTTCTTTGGCTAACGTAGCAAAATCACCGCCTTTATTCAGCTCATCAAGTACCGCTTTCGCTTCATCTTCAGTTTTGGTCTGGATGATGCTGTAGCGGGTACGCTGCGGCTGGGTGAATTGATCCTGATGCTGATCGTAGTAGCTCTGGATATCCGCATCGCTAACCGGTTGCTGCATCGTTGCGGCATCCAGCTTGATGTAACTCACGCGGAATTGTTCCGGCGTCATGAAATTGTTTTTGTTTTGTTCGTAGTAGCTGGCAATTTCCTGTTCGGTCACAGGCTGCTTCGCCGCCAGCGCGTTAACATCGATAGTCGCTTCACGTACCACGCGTTGTTGAGCTACCAGTGCCGCCAGCTCGTCGGTTTCACCTTTCAGCATAAAATCGGTACCGGCAACGCCGTTAATCAGCTGTTGGGTAGTGAGCTGGTTACGTAGCGCCTGGGCGTACTGATCGGCGGTCATCCCCATCTGGTTGAGGATACCGTTATAGCGGCTGTTATCAAATTTGCCGTCAACCTGGAAGGCTGGGGTCGCGAAAATCGCCTGTTTAACCTGCTCATCACTGATACCCAGTTTCAGCTCACGAGCGTACTGATCCAGCAGCGCCTCGTCGATCAGACGATTCAGCACCTGTTGACGCAGGGTTTTCATATAGCCTTCGTTCGCTGCAAGCTCAGAGTATTGATCGCCCAGCTGTTGCTGCATGCGATTACGCTCGCTGTTGAAGGCGTTCTCGAACTGCCCACGGCTGATTTCCTGGTCATTCACTTTTGCGGCGTAGTTATTGCCTCCGCCAATCAGGTAACCACTCACGCCGGTCAATATGAACGACACGATAATGATACCGAAAATAATCTTGAGCACGAGACTGTTTGCAGCCGTGCGTAAGCTGTCCATCATGGTGTAACAACACTCCGCTGTAGATGACTGTGTACCTCACGCAACGTATCGATGCGCGCAAAGGCCTATTGTGACAAGAAACGGGGGCAATTGTCAGCCCACAAGACGCAGAAAGTCACCGAATACAAATAAAAAAGGCACATCAGTAGATGCGCCCTTGAACTTCGTCACATCCCCACTGGGGACAACGCTTAGTTTACCGCGTCTTTCAGTGCTTTACCTGCACGGAAGCTCGGTACTTTAGCGGCAGCGATGGTGATCTCTTTACCGGTCTGCGGGTTGCGGCCAGTACGGGCAGCACGCTCTTTAACGGCAAAAGTACCAAAACCTACCAGTGCTACATCATCCCCTTCTTTCAGAGATTCAGTTACGGAAGCAATAATAGCATCTAACGCACGGCCAGCCGCAGCTTTAGAGATATCAGCCCCTGCAGCAATCTTGTCGATCAATTGAGATTTATTCACTCTTCTCTTCCTCTTTATAATTTATATCGCACTTGAATCCTTCAAGGTACGAACGCGCAGCAGTTATATCAGGCCAGCCATCCCCTTACAACACCCCTTAATAAGGGCAAGCCCAATCCGCCATCTAACTTAGCGAGACAAAAAAAGGCTGGCAAGTCCGAATTAGCCTGCCAGCCCTGTTTTTATTAGTGCATTTTGCGCGAGGTCACTATTTTGCAGTCACAACCTGCATGCCAGACGGTTCATTTTGCAGCGCAAGAGTCAGAACTTCCTCAATGCGTTTCACAGGATGAATGTCCAGATCAGCAATTACGTTGTCAGGAATCTCTTCCAGATCGCGTTTATTTTCGAACGGAATTAACACTGTTTTAATCCCGCCGCGATGCGCTGCCAGTAGTTTTTCTTTCAAACCACCGATCGGCAGTACCTGACCACGCAGAGTGATCTCACCAGTCATTGCCACATCGGCACGAACCGGGTTACCGGTCAGGCAAGAAACCAGCGCGGTGCACATAGCAATACCGGCACTCGGACCATCTTTCGGCGTCGCACCTTCCGGTACGTGGACGTGGATGTCGCGTTTTTCGTAAAAATCAGGGTTGATCCCCAGTTTTTCCGCACGCGCACGAACCACCGTTAACGCCGCCTGAATGGACTCCTGCATCACTTCGCCGAGCGAACCGGTATAGGTCAGTTTGCCTTTACCCGGAACGCACGCGGTTTCAATGGTAAGTAAGTCACCGCCCACTTCCGTCCACGCCAGACCGGTTACCTGACCGACACGGTTTTCGTTATCCGCGCGTCCATAGTCGAAACGCTGAACACCGAGATAGTCATGCAGGTTATCGCCGTTAATTTCGATATGTTTTAATGACTTATCGAGCAGTAACTGCTTAACCGCTTTGCGACACAGTTTGGAGATTTCACGCTCCAGGCCACGCACGCCCGCCTCACGGGTGTAGTAACGAATAATGCCGATAATGGCGCTATCGTCGACGGTCAGTTCACCTTTTTTCAGTGCATTACGTTCAATCTGCTTCGGCAGCAGGTGACGTTTGGCGATGTTCAGTTTTTCATCTTCGGTATAACCGGAGAGGCGAATCACTTCCATACGATCCAGCAGTGGTGCCGGAATGTTCATGGAGTTTGACGTCGCGACAAACATCACGTCGCTAAGGTCGTAATCCACTTCCAGGTAGTGGTCGCTGAACGCTACGTTCTGCTCTGGATCCAGCACTTCAAGCAGTGCGGAAGCCGGATCGCCACGCATGTCAGAAGACATTTTGTCGATCTCATCGAGCAGGAACAGCGGGTTTTTCACGCCCACTTTCGCCATTTTCTGGATCAATTTACCCGGCATAGAACCGATGTAAGTACGGCGGTGACCACGGATTTCCGCTTCGTCACGCACGCCGCCCAGCGCCATACGAACATATTTACGTCCGGTAGCTTTGGCGATGGACTGACCCAGGGACGTTTTACCTACCCCCGGCGGCCCAACCAGGCAGAGGATCGGTCCCTTGATTTTGTTGACACGGCTTTGAACCGCAAGATACTCAAGGATACGATCTTTAACGCGCTCCAGACCATAATGGTCGGTATCAAGGATTTCTTGCGCCTGACGCAGATCTTTTTTGACCTTGCTACGCGCATTCCACGGCACCTGCACCATCCAGTCGATATAACCACGCACCACGGTCGCTTCTGCCGACATCGGAGACATCATTTTCAGCTTCTGCAGTTCTGCTTCCGCTTTCTCTTTTGCCTCTTTCGGCATTTTCGCCGCGTCGATTTTCCGCTTCAGGGCTTCGTTTTCGTCCGGCGCGTCGTCCATTTCACCGAGTTCTTTCTGAATAGCTTTCATTTGCTCGTTCAGATAGTACTCACGCTGGGATTTCTCCATCTGCTTTTTAACGCGGTTGCGAATGCGTTTCTCAACCTGCAGCAGATCGATTTCCGATTCCATCATTGCCATCAGATATTCCAGACGTTCGTTAACGTCGGACATCTCCAGAACGGACTGTTTGTCAGCCAGTTTCAGCGGCATATGTGCAGCAATGGTATCCGCCAGACGCGCCGGATCGTCGATGCTATTCAGCGACGTCAGCACTTCTGGTGGAATTTTTTTGTTCAGCTTGATGTAGCCTTCGAACTGGCTGATTGCAGTACGCACCAGCACTTCCTGTTCCCGCTCATCAATGGTCGGCGACTCCAGATACTCCGCCTTCGCAGAAAAGTGTTCGCCATTGTCAGAGAGCGCAGAAATACGCGCGCGCTGTAACCCCTCGACCAGCACTTTGACGGTGCCGTCAGGCAGTTTCAGCATCTGCAATATAGAGGCCACGGTCCCGACGGTGAAAAGATCGTTTACACCCGGCTCATCCGTTGAAGCTTCTTTCTGCGCGACCAGCATAATTTTTTTATCATGGTCCATCGCCGCTTCCAGACAACGGATAGATTTTTCCCGCCCGACAAATAAGGGGATGACCATGTGCGGATAAACCACCACATCGCGCAGCGGCAATACGGGGATTTCAATGCGTTCAGAACGCTCAGGATTCATAGAGCTCTCTCTTAGTTTAATTTCCGCCAGGTAATCAGATGACACGACTGTGCTTCACGCCATCTATTAACATGTACGTCAGTATATGGGGATGTTTCCCCCACATTCAACGCCGAGAATAGAGGAAAAATTAAAGGGGAGATAAAATCCCCCCTTTTTGGTTAACTAATTGTATGGGAATGGTTAATTATTCACCAGATGCCTGTTGCGCTTCCGGCTTGCCATAAATCAGCAACGGCTTGCTTTGACCATCAATTACCGATTCGTCGATAACCACTTTTTCGACGTCTTCCATGGACGGCAGATCGTACATGGTATCGAGCAGTGCGGCTTCTACGATGGAACGCAGGCCACGGGCACCGGTTTTACGCGCCATCGCTTTCTTAGCGATAGCATCCAGCGCCTCGTCACGGAATTCCAGATCCACGCCTTCCAGATTAAACAGCGCCTGATACTGCTTGGTCAGGGCGTTTTTCGGCTCTTTGAGGATCTGAATCAGAGCTTCTTCGCTCAGTTCATTCAACGTTGCGACAACCGGCAGACGACCAATGAACTCAGGGATCAGACCAAACTTGATCAGATCTTCCGGTTCAACCTGCGCCAGCAGCTCGCCTTCACTTGCTTTGTCAGATTTCGCTTTTACCGTCGCGCCAAAACCAATGCCGGAGCCTGTTTCTACACGATGGGAAATCACTTTATCCAGACCGGCAAACGCACCGCCACAGATAAACAGGATCTTAGAGGTATCAACCTGCAAGAATTCCTGCTGCGGATGTTTACGCCCACCTTGCGGTGGAACAGCAGCTACCGTACCTTCGATCAGTTTCAACAGTGCCTGCTGTACGCCTTCACCGGAAACGTCTCGGGTAATGGACGGGTTGTCTGACTTACGAGAAATCTTGTCGATTTCATCGATGTAGACAATCCCGCGCTGCGCTTTCTGTACGTCGTAATCGCACTTTTGCAACAGCTTCTGAATGATGTTTTCAACGTCTTCGCCCACATAACCGGCTTCGGTCAGCGTGGTTGCATCGGCCATGGTGAACGGGACGTCCAGCAGGCGCGCCAGCGTTTCGGCCAGCAGCGTTTTACCGGAACCGGTCGGACCGATCAGCAGAATGTTACTTTTGCCCAACTCGACACCATTGCTGGTATCTCCGTTGCGCAGACGTTTGTAGTGGTTGTATACCGCGACCGCCAGCACTTTTTTCGCCTGTTCCTGACCGATAACGTAATCGTCCAGGTGGTTGCGAATTTCATGCGGCGTCGGTAGCGCACTGCGTTCACGATGCGGTGCAACTTCTTTAATCTCTTCGCGAATGATGTCGTTACATAAATCAACACATTCGTCGCAGATATACACGGATGGACCGGCAATCAGCTTGCGCACTTCATGCTGGCTTTTGCCGCAAAAAGAGCAATACAGCAATTTGCCTGAGCCATCTTTGCGTTTATCTGTCATGGGTCAAAACCTCTTCTTTGTTCTTTGTGCCGCACACGACGACGCAAATGCCATTCTCAGGCGCAAGCCGCTTACAGCGTTGTGCCGCCCTGGATAAGTATAGCGGCACAGTTGCGCCTCTGGCATCAATTACGATGGGTCAGAATCGAATCGACCAGACCGTATTCCACCGCTTCAGGGGCGGAAAGGAAGCGATCGCGCTCGGTATCACGTTCAATCTGTTCTAATGATTGACCCGTATGAAGCGCCATAAGTTCATTCATGCGCCCTTTAACTTTCAGAATTTCACGGGCATGAATTTCGATATCGGTCGCCTGGCCCTGGTAGCCGCCCAACGGCTGGTGAATCATCACGCGCGAATTCGGCAAGCAGAAACGTTTACCTTTTGCCCCTGCAGTCAGCAAGAAAGCGCCCATCGAAGCCGCCTGGCCCATACAGATGGTGCTGACATCAGGCTTGATAAACTGCATGGTGTCATAGATAGACATCCCGGCAGTGATCACCCCGCCTGGGGAGTTAATGTACAGATAGATATCTTTTTCTGGGTTTTCTGCTTCCAGGAACAGCATCTGCGCCACAATCAGGTTAGCCATGTGGTCTTCAACCTGGCCAGTCAGAAAAATGACGCGTTCCTTAAGTAGACGAGAATAGATATCAAAAGAGCGCTCACCACGTGAGGTCTGTTCAATGACCATCGGCACCAGCGCCATATGGGGTGCAAAGTTATCTCGTTCGCCGCTGTATGACATTTCCGTCTCCTGGATAAAATTGAAAAAACCTGCTGTACCGATTGTAACCTTATGGACGGATTATCAGCTAGTCCCTGTGTTATGGGTACGGCATCACCATATTTCAAGCATAACAATCTTTTGTTGTTACGCTAACACCGAAAGAGGCTTTTCGCACGGTTCCATGCAAAATTCATGACAAAAAAAGGCCCACCACCTGGCGGTGATGGGCCTTTGTGCGAATTTAGCGCGTTATGCTGCGTAAATTACGCCTGCTGGTTCATCAGCTCGTTGAAAGTGGTTTCTTTTTCAGTCACTTTCGCTTTCGCCAGTACAGCTTCAACAGCCTGTTCTTCCAGAGCAACATTGCGCATGTTGTCCATCAGTTCTTTGTTTTTGCTGTAGAACTCGATAACTTCTTTCGGATCTTCGTACGCAGAAGCCATCTCTTCGATCAGGCCTTTAACGCGTTCTTCGTCAGCTTTCAGCTCGTTGGTGCGGATAACTTCGCCCAGCAGCAGGCCAACAACTACGCGGCGTTTAGCTTGTTCTTCGAACAGTTCGCGCGGCAGTTCCAGAGCCTGTTTTTCGTTACCGCCGAAACGCTGTGCAGCCTGGCGACGCAGAACGTCGATTTCGCTGTCGATCAGCGCAGCCGGTACGTCGATGTCGTTAGCTTTTACCAGACCTTCGATCGCCTGAGACTTAACGCGGTTACGGATGGCGCTCTTCAGCTCGCGCTCCATGTTTTTACGCACTTCAGCGCGCAGACCTTCTACGGAACCATCTTCAACGCCGAAACGTTTGATGAATTCTGCAGTCAGTTCCGGCAGTTCACGCTCTTCAACTTTCTTCAGGTTGATAGCGAATTTCGCTGCTTTACCTTTCAGGTTTTCTGCGTGGTACTCTTCCGGGAAGGTCACATCGATGGTGAACTCTTCGCCCGCTTTGTGGCCTTTGATACCGTCTTCAAAGCCCGGGATCATACGACCCTGGCCCATCGCCAGTACGAAATCAGACGCTTTACCGCCTTCGAACTCTTCGCCGTCTACAGAACCGGTGAAGTCGATGGTTACGCGGTCTTCTGCTTCAACAGCGCCGTCTTTTTCTTTCCAGGTCGCCTGCTGTTTACGCAGAGTATCCAGCATGCCGTCAACGTCAGCGTCGGTCACTTCAACGATCGGTTTTTCAACTTCGATCGCTTCCAGACCCTGCAGTTCAACTTCCGGATAAACTTCAAACTCTACAGAGTAGGTGAAGTCTTCACCCAGCTTGTATTCGCCCGGAACATAAGTCGGTGCGCCAGCCGGATTGATTTTTTCTTTAATGATGGCGTCAATGAAGTTACGGCTCATCAGGTCACCCAGAACGTCCTGGCGTACAGACGCGCCATAACGCTGAGCAACGATATTCATTGGCACTTTGCCTTTGCGGAAGCCGTCAATACGTACTTTTTTCGCAACGTTGACCAGCTCGCTTTTAACAGCGGTCTCGATGCTGTCAGCAGCGATAGTAATCGTTACACGGCGGCCAAGGCCTTGAGTGGTTTCAACTGAAACTTGCATCTTGTTACCTCAAAAAATCACAGTGCTCGGTCAACTCTTACCCCGCAAGCACAGGTTGTTGGCTTCGCGGAACCGGGATGTTCTTATAATCAATCACATTCCCTGTTACCAGAATCATCCCGAAAGCATTCAAATAGGACGCGGCATTATAGCGGCATCACTTTTATGAGTCGAGAACGGTTATTGCGCGCTGTCGCGTATTTTTTCACAATTCCCGGGCAATTTTCGTCTGAATGCTGGGCAAAAAGCGCAAAATCCAGACAAAACAAAACGGCCCGCAGGCCGTTTTTCATAAAATCTTTAGCAACATACTGGAAAAGCGCCGACAGTTGCAAATGCGTTTTTACGCGATGCTTCCTGCTCCACGACAGGGAGGAGAGGCAAAGACGGTGTCCTGCAACCCTTCCCACTCCTTAATAGTGTAAGTATGCAGAGCCAGCGCATGAACGGTAGTAGAGAGTTCCTCCGCTAAAGTACTGTAAATCATTCGATGACGATTCAGAAAACGTTCACCCGTAAAACGATCGCTGACCAGCACAACTTTAAAATGGCTTTCAGAGCCGGCTGGGACATTGTGACGATAGCTTTCATCCACTACTTCGAGGAATACGGGTTGGAACGCCGCCCTTAATTTTTCTTCTATCCGCTCACGTATCATCATGAAATATCTCCTCCGACAACGCTGAGATGTCATCCATCCCTTTAAATACTAGCCGCTTTTACCGTTTCCATTGCAGCTTAACAACAAATATTTAGGTTTCGTCCTGGTTTTTCCGTCAAGCGTATGAAGTTTACTGATTTAAAGATTGAAACACAGGCCTCGCATCAGCGTTTCTTTTACCAGGGGCGATTATTTCGTCAACATGATGAATTTACATGCCTTACCCACTTCCCCTCGCCGTTGGCAATGTTATGATGGCGGGAATTTTTACCAAACACGCTTAAGAGTCTCTGAGAGCCCGAACATGTTCAAAAAAATCCTCTTCCCGTTAGTTGCTCTGTTTATGCTTGCAGGATGCGCAAAACCGCCAACAACTATTGAAGTTTCACCGACGATAACACTGCCACAGCAGGATCCAAGCCTGATGGGCGTCACCGTAAGCATTAATGGTGCCGATCAGCGTACCGATCAGGCGCTGGCAAAAGTCACCCGCGATAATCAAATCGTTACCCTGACTGCCTCCCGCGATCTGCGTTTCCTGCTGCAAGAAGTGCTGGAAAAACAGATGACCGCGCGCGGTTACATGGTTGGTCCGAATGGCCCGGTTAATCTGCAAATCATCGTTAGCCAACTGTATGCTGACGTGTCCCAGGGCAACGTGCGCTATAACATCGCCACCAAAGCGGATATCGCTATCATCGCTACCGCGCAGAATGGCAACAAAATGACCAAAAACTATCGTGCCAGCTACAACGTTGAAGGTGCGTTCCAGGCCTCCAACAAAAATATCGCCGATGCGGTTAACAGTGTGCTGACCGATACCATCGCTGATATGTCTCAGGACACCAGCATCCACGAATTCATCAAGCAGAACGCGCGTTAATTTCTGCCCTCTGGCCCGGTGCAAGCCGGGCCTGTAGACGCCCATGTCCAGTCAATATTTACGTATTTTTCAACAGCCACGTTCAGCCATATTGCTGATTCTGGGTTTTGCTTCCGGGCTACCGCTCGCCCTGACATCCGGCACCTTACAGGCCTGGATGACGGTCGAGAATATCGATCTTAAAACCATTGGTTTCTTCTCTCTGGTAGGCCAGGCTTACGTTTTTAAATTCCTCTGGTCACCGCTGATGGACCGCTACACGCCCCCATTTTTCGGGCGGCGGCGCGGTTGGCTGCTCGCCACGCAAATCCTGTTATTAGTCGCCATTGCGGCGATGGGTTTTCTCGAACCAGGCACCCAGCTCCGCTGGATGGCGGCACTGGCGGTGGTGATCGCTTTTTGCTCTGCCTCCCAGGATATTGTCTTCGATGCGTGGAAAACCGATGTGCTCCCGGCAGAAGAGCGTGGTGCGGGCGCGGCAATCAGCGTGCTGGGTTACCGTTTAGGGATGCTGGTTTCCGGCGGCTTAGCCCTGTGGCTGGCAGATAAATGGCTGGGCTGGCAGGGCATGTACTGGTTGATGGCGGCGCTGTTGATCCCCTGTATTATCGCGACGTTACTTGCACCAGAACCAACCGACACCGTTCCTGTGCCCAAAACGCTGGAACAAGCGGTTGTTGCACCTCTGCGCGATTTCTTTGGTCGCAATAACGCGTGGCTTATTTTGCTTCTCATCGTGCTGTATAAGCTGGGCGACGCATTCGCCATGAGCCTGACAACCACTTTTTTGATTCGCGGCGTCGGATTTGATGCAGGTGAAGTAGGCGTGGTTAACAAAACGCTTGGCTTGCTGGCGACCATTGTTGGCGCGTTGTACGGTGGGATTTTGATGCAGCGCCTGTCACTGTTCCGGGCGCTGCTGATTTTCGGTATTTTACAAGGTGCGTCTAACGCCGGTTACTGGCTGCTGTCGATTACTGATAAGCATCTCTACAGCATGGGCGCAGCCGTCTTTTTCGAAAACCTCTGTGGCGGGATGGGTACATCAGCCTTTGTCGCGCTGTTAATGACGCTGTGTAATAAGTCATTTTCCGCTACTCAATTTGCCCTGCTCTCAGCGCTTTCTGCTGTAGGGCGAGTTTATGTCGGCCCCGTGGCGGGTTGGTTTGTTGAAGCACACGGCTGGTCGACATTCTATCTGTTCTCCGTCGCCGCTGCCGTACCAGGGCTTTTTTTGCTGCTGGTTTGTCGCCAGACGCTTGAATATACACGAGTAAATGACAACTTTATCTCCCGTACTGAATATCCGGCAGGTTATGCCTTTGCCATGTGGACATTGGCGGCGGGCGTCAGCCTGTTGGCCGTGTGGTTACTGCTGTTGACGATGGACGCGCTGGATTTGACGCACTTCTCTTTCCTGCCTGCGCTGCTGGAAGTCGGGGTTTTAGTCGCCCTTTCTGGCGTCGTGCTTGGTGGTTTACTGGATTATCTGGCGCTACGAAAAACGCATCTGACGTAATCTGTAAATATTATTTAGCCGTAGTAATCACTCGCCGTAATTATTACGGCTAAATAAACATCAACATCGCTTATTAATATTTGTTCTTCTGTGCGGCTTAGCGTCTGGAAATTATTGACGCCATTTATGAATTCTATTTTTCTTACACGATTCAGCTAATGAGTCTTTATTTTCTCACTACCCAGTTGTCACCTTAATGATAATTGTTTGTTAAATAATTGTTTTATTTTGTATTGGTTATACCAATTGCCCGCCCAAACTCCTTCTGCACTCCCCTTTCGTTATAACGCCCTTTTGCAACAGCTTCTTAAAATCAACTTGATATGTTTTGCAACATATGTGACCTGATAGCCAAATCCAAGTAACAGGAATTTAATCATGTTTACAGTAATGCAACCTTCCCGTAAAATGCCCACACACTTTAAACGCCACCAGATCCCGTGGAATTGAGGTCGTTAAATGAGACTCAGGAAATACAATAAAAGTTTGGGATGGTTGTCATTATTTGCAGGCACTGTATTGCTCAGTGGCTGTAATTCTGCGCTGTTAGATCCCAAAGGACAGATTGGTCTGGAGCAACGTTCACTGATACTGACGGCATTTGGCCTGATGTTGATTGTCGTTATTCCCGCAATCTTGATGGCTGTTGGTTTCGCCTGGAAGTACCGTGCGAGCAATAAAGATGCTAAGTACAGCCCGAACTGGTCACACTCCAATAAAGTGGAAGCTGTGGTCTGGACGGTACCTATCTTAATCATCATCTTCCTTGCGGTACTGACCTGGAAAACCACTCACGCTCTTGAGCCTAGCAAGCCGCTGGCACACGACGAGAAGCCCATTACCATCGAAGTGGTTTCCATGGACTGGAAATGGTTCTTCATCTACCCGGAACAGGGCATTGCTACCGTGAATGAAATCGCTTTCCCGGCGAACACTCCGGTGTACTTCAAAGTGACCTCCAACTCCGTGATGAACTCCTTCTTCATTCCGCGTCTGGGTAGCCAGATTTATGCCATGGCCGGTATGCAGACTCGCCTGCATCTGATCGCCAACGAACCCGGCACTTATGACGGTATCTCCGCCAGCTACAGCGGCCCGGGCTTCTCAGGCATGAAGTTCAAAGCTATTGCAACACCGGATCGCGCCGAATTCGACCAGTGGGTCGCAAAAGCGAAACAGTCGCCGAACACCATGTCTGACATGGCAGCGTTCGAAAAACTGGCCGCGCCTAGCGAATACAACCAGGTGGAATATTTCTCCAACGTGAAACCAGACTTGTTTGCCGATGTGATTAACAAGTTTATGGCTCACGGTAAGAGCATGGACATGACCCAGCCAGAAGGTGAGCACAGCGCACACGAAGGTATGGAAGGCATGGACATGAGCCACGCGGAATCCGCCCATTAAAGGGGTTGAGGAAGAATAAAGATGTTCGGAAAATTATCACTTGATGCAGTCCCGTTCCATGAACCTATCGTCATGGTTACGATCGCTGGCATTATTTTGGGAGGTCTGGCGCTCGTTGGCCTGATCACTTACTTCGGTAAGTGGACCTACCTGTGGAAAGAGTGGCTGACCTCCGTTGACCATAAACGCCTCGGTATCATGTATATCATCGTGGCGATTGTGATGTTGCTGCGTGGTTTTGCTGACGCCATTATGATGCGTAGCCAGCAGGCCCTTGCCTCTGCGGGCGAAGCGGGCTTCCTGCCACCTCACCACTACGATCAGATCTTCACCGCGCACGGCGTGATTATGATCTTCTTCGTGGCGATGCCTTTCGTTATCGGTCTGATGAACCTAGTGGTTCCGCTGCAGATCGGCGCGCGTGATGTTGCGTTCCCGTTCCTCAACAACTTAAGCTTCTGGTTTACCGTTGTTGGTGTGATTCTGGTAAACGTTTCTCTCGGCGTGGGCGAATTTGCGCAGACCGGCTGGCTGGCGTATCCACCGCTATCGGGAATAGAGTACAGTCCGGGAGTCGGTGTCGATTACTGGATATGGAGTCTCCAGCTATCCGGTATAGGTACGACGCTTACCGGTATCAACTTCTTCGTTACCATTCTGAAGATGCGCGCACCGGGCATGACCATGTTCAAGATGCCAGTATTTACCTGGGCATCTCTGTGCGCGAACGTACTGATTATTGCTTCCTTCCCAATTCTGACGGTTACCGTCGCGTTGTTGACCCTGGATCGCTATCTGGGCACCCATTTCTTTACCAACGATATGGGTGGCAACATGATGATGTACATCAACCTGATTTGGGCCTGGGGCCACCCGGAAGTTTACATCCTGATCCTGCCTGTTTTCGGTGTGTTCTCCGAAATTGCAGCAACCTTCTCGCGTAAACGTCTGTTTGGTTATACCTCGCTGGTATGGGCAACCGTCTGTATCACCGTGCTGTCGTTCATCGTTTGGCTGCACCACTTCTTTACGATGGGTGCGGGCGCGAACGTAAACGCCTTCTTTGGTATCACCACCATGATTATCGCCATCCCGACCGGGGTGAAGATCTTCAACTGGCTGTTCACCATGTATCAGGGCCGCATCGTGTTCCATTCTGCGATGCTGTGGACCATCGGTTTTATCGTCACCTTCTCGGTGGGCGGTATGACAGGCGTGCTGCTGGCAGTACCGGGCGCAGACTTCGTTCTGCATAACAGCCTGTTCCTGATTGCGCACTTCCATAACGTGATCATCGGCGGCGTGGTGTTCGGCTGCTTCGCAGGGATGACCTACTGGTGGCCTAAAGCGTTCGGTTTCAAACTGAACGAAACCTGGGGTAAACGCGCGTTCTGGTTCTGGATCATCGGCTTCTTCGTTGCCTTTATGCCGCTGTATGCGCTGGGCTTCATGGGTATGACCCGTCGCTTGAGCCAGCAGATTGACCCGCAGTTCCACACCATGCTGATGATTGCCGCCAGCGGTGCAGTACTGATTGCGCTGGGTATTCTCTGCCTCGTTATTCAGATGTACGTTTCTATTCGCGACCGCGACCAGAACCGTGACCTGACCGGCGACCCGTGGGGTGGCCGTACGCTGGAGTGGGCAACCTCTTCCCCGCCTCCGTTCTATAACTTTGCCGTTGTGCCGCACGTTCACGAGCGTGATGCATTCTGGGAAATGAAAGAGAAAGGCGAAGCGTACAAAAAGCCAGACCACTATGAAGAAATTCATATGCCGAAAAACAGCGGCGCCGGTATCGTCATTGCGGCTTTCTCCACCATCTTCGGTTTCGCCATGATTTGGCATATCTGGTGGCTGGCGATTGTTGGCTTCGCAGGCATGATCATCACCTGGATCGTGAAAAGCTTCGACGAGGACGTGGATTACTACGTGCCGGTGGCAGAAATCGAAAAACTGGAAAACCAGCATTTCGATGAGATTACTAAGGCAGGGCTGAAAAATGGCAACTGATACTTTGACGCACGCGACTGCCCACGCGCACGAACACGGGCACCACGATGCAGGCGGAAACAAAATCTTCGGATTTTGGATCTACCTGATGAGCGACTGCATTCTGTTCTCTATCTTGTTTGCTACCTATGCCGTTCTGGTGAACGGCACCGCAGGTGGCCCGACAGGTAAGGACATTTTCGAACTGCCGTTCGTTCTGGTTGAAACTTTCTTGCTGTTGTTCAGCTCCATCACCTACGGCATGGCGGCTATCGCCATGTACAAAAACAACAAAAGCCAGGTTATCTCCTGGCTGGCGTTGACCTGGTTATTTGGTGCCGGATTTATCGGGATGGAAATCTATGAATTCCATCACCTGATTGTTAACGGCATGGGCCCGGATCGCAGCGGCTTCCTGTCAGCGTTCTTTGCGCTGGTCGGCACGCACGGTCTTCACGTCACTTCCGGTCTTATCTGGATGGCGGTGCTGATGGTGCAAATCGCCCGTCGCGGCCTGACCAGCACTAACCGTACCCGCATCATGTGTCTGAGCCTGTTCTGGCACTTCCTGGATGTGGTTTGGATCTGTGTGTTCACTGTTGTTTATCTGATGGGGGCGATGTAATGAGTCATTCTACCGATCACAGCGGCGCGTCCCATGGCAGCGTAAAAACCTACATGACAGGTTTTATCCTGTCGATCATTCTGACGGTGATTCCGTTCTGGATGGTGATGACAGGGGCTGCCTCTCCGGCCGTAATTCTGGGAACAATCCTGGCAATGGCAGTGGTACAGG
Source organism: Escherichia sp. KS167_9B (assembly GCF_030295215.1). Lineage (NCBI taxonomy): Bacteria > Pseudomonadati > Pseudomonadota > Gammaproteobacteria > Enterobacterales > Enterobacteriaceae > Escherichia > Escherichia sp. KS167_9B. The sequence goes on along the minus strand of NZ_AP025754.1, from coordinate 533,964 downwards.
TTCTGGTGCATCTGGTGTGCTTCCTGCACATGAATACCAAATCAGATGAAGGCTGGAACATGACGGCGTTTGTCTTCACCGTGCTAATCATCGCTATCCTGGTTGTAGGCTCCATCTGGATTATGTGGAACCTCAACTACAACATGATGATGCACTAAGAGCGGCGGTTATGATGTTTAAGCAATACCTGCAAGTAACGAAACCAGGCATCATCTTTGGCAACCTGATCTCGGTGATTGGGGGATTCCTGCTGGCCTCAAAGGGCAGCATTGATTATCCCCTGTTTATCTACACGCTGGTTGGGGTGTCACTGGTTGTGGCGTCGGGTTGTGTGTTTAACAACTACATCGACAGGGATATCGACAGAAAGATGGAAAGGACGAAGAATCGGGTGCTGGTTAAGGGCCTGATCTCTCCTGCTGTCTCGCTGGTGTACGCCACCTTGCTGGGTATTGCTGGCTTTATGCTGCTGTGGTTTGGCGCGAATCCGCTGGCCTGCTGGCTGGGGGTGATGGGCTTTGTGGTTTATGTCGGCGTCTACAGCCTGTACATGAAACGCCACTCGGTCTACGGCACGTTGATTGGTTCGCTCTCCGGCGCAGCGCCGCCGGTGATTGGCTACTGTGCAGTGACAGGCGAGTTCGATAGCGGCGCAGCGATCCTGCTGGCTATCTTCAGCCTGTGGCAGATGCCTCACTCTTATGCCATCGCCATTTTCCGCTTTAAGGATTATCAGGCGGCAAACATTCCGGTGCTGCCAGTGGTGAAAGGCATTTCGGTAGCGAAAAACCACATTACGCTGTATATCATCGCCTTTGCCGTTGCCACGCTGATGCTCTCTCTTGGCGGTTACGCTGGGTATAAATATCTGGTGGTCGCCGCGGCGGTTAGCGTCTGGTGGTTAGGTATGGCCCTGCGCGGTTATAAAGTTGCTGATGACAGAATCTGGGCGCGCAAGCTATTCGGCTTCTCGATCATCGCCATCACTGCCCTCTCGGTAATGATGTCCGTTGATTTTATGGTGCCGGACTCGCATACGCTGCTGGCTGCTGTGTGGTAACACAACCTCTCTATAAAAAAGGTGCTACGGCACCTTTTTTATTGTCTGAGAACAGAGATACGGCTAATAACCGTATCTCTTGACAGAGTGAGTATATGCACATAAATTAATCATACGGTTGATAGCCGTATTATGCATGAGATCGACTCCCTACGATTTCATTCAGTTAATCAAAGAGGTCATAATGCCTGGAAAAACAGTCGCTCTACCCGATATCGATAAAACGCTGAAAAATGCGCGGGTTGAACTCAAAACCAGTCCCGACGCCAAAAACAAACTTCGTGAAGCTGCGCAAGCCGTTGGGGTAGATTTAAGCGCTTTTATTTTGAGCGCAGCTATGGAACGCGCCGAAAGTGTGCTTGATAACCAACGTCGCCGTGAGCTTTCGAATCAAAGCTGGGAACTGATGAACCAACTCATCGCTGAACCTGCTCAACCGACGCTCGCCCTCAAGGCGTTAATGAAAAGGAAAAACAGCGATGGTCGACAAGCATGAAGAGATTACTCTGCCCATAGTCCTCTCCTGTAATTATCAGTCTGATATTACTTATCCTGGGCAAAAACAGTTTGATTGCGGTAAACCTGTTATCGATAAATTTGTACGCGCATCGCTAAAGAAAAGTGTGCGTAATAGCGACTGTGCTGCTAAAGCACTTATTGACAGACAAAGTGGTGAACTGATTGGCATCTGTACTTTTACGGCATATTCGCTGGAAAAACAACGCGTTTCTGGCGTCCTTCAGGGTTCACAACCTTCAGAGATTGGTGTTGTCAGATTAGTCATGTTAGGGGTAGCGCGGAAATATCAAAAGCGGGGCTTTGGTCAGGACCTACTATGTGATTTTTTTGAACATGTAAAAATAATTCACCGGGCATTACCAATTAAAGGGGTTTATCTTGATGCTGACCCTGCCGCCATTAACTTTTATACTCGTCTCGGCTTTGTTCAGCTTTCAGCGAGGCCCAATGTTTTCGGTGCTGTACCGATGTTTTTAGCGATTCAGCATATTCTCGCGGCTTAGATTATTATCGCCTCCGGCCATGGCAAGTTTTGCCTCAGCCGGAGACTGAGCAGCGTTACCACTTTTGTTCAATTGCCCCCGCTTTCATCAGGTCCACATCCTTGCCTTTAATGGTTGCCGTTGCGGCAACGATCGTGGTCCTTATAGCTGCACAAGATTTTCGTTCAAATTCCGGTTTATAAAGAATAAGCAACGAATTACTGGTAAATGAATCAAGCCGGTAATCTGTAAAGTTAATATCCAGTCAGTTTAAGCCGAAAGGTGCAAAGCCGACCGTTTGAATAGTTTCCTTACCTGACGGACTCTTGATGTTGTACGTAACACGAAGATTGGCCACTTCGCCTAATTTATTGGTTTTGGCAAAGAGGCTATCCATGCAGGAAAAACCTTTATCTAAAAAATTATCCCGCATTCCAGAACGGGTAATCGTGATCACCGGTAACGTATCGTCAACCGTTTTTCTGTCAATCATATCTTTTCGACAGGCGGCCATAAAGTCTTCCGGACCAGCATAAATGTGAACACCCTTATCAAGATATTCTTTCGCTTTACTACAATCCACCTCGACATACTGACCATTGGCGTACATCATGCCCAACCTGGACCATGCTAAATTCACACCGCGTTGCGTAGCCTGATTAAATAACGTATACGCTTTGGCGTAATCCACTCGCACCTGTTCACCTTCGTAGTAGATATTCCCCAGCGCTAACGGAGCTTCTTCATCACCTTGTTTAGCGGCTAACTCGAACCATTTAATGGCTTCCTGAACGTTGGGTTTGGTATCGTAGCGGGGCTGATAATATTCCCAGCCTAACAGGCTTTGCGCGTCGACATCCCCCGACTCAGCCATTTTATACAGTGTCCTTATCACATCGGGGGCAGGCTTTTCACTGTATATGCTGTCATACAATTCATGCGCTTTCTCGCTTGCCAGTGAACCTTGTGAGGCAATTAATAAAATAGCCAATAAACTCTTTTTATTTAACATAAATAACCTTTATGCATCCATCACTATATTTTTCAATATACCTAACCACCAAACATCCACTTCATGAATAAATACACAGCCATAACAACCTCAGGTAATAAGTAAACATTTAAGCTGAAGCAGAATAACCAGCACCTCCAACACCTCTATTTATTGCGATAAAATAACACCATCCTTTAATAAAAAATAACACACTCATCAACAAATCCGAAAATAATATCATTCGTGGCAGGATAAAATCAGGCGAGCTTTTCATTTGTTATATTTAACGCACAAAGTATTAATGGCAAGAATACGAGAGAAGCGCATGCCTGACGTAAAAATCACGCTCTTATGTAATATTTACTCATTAACACTCTGTTTACCCAACATGCGCTCCGCACTACACTATGTGGGCAATTTTTTAAGAGGTGGTAATGAACGATTATAAAATGACGCCAGGTGAGCGGCGCGCGACCTGGGGTTTAGGGACCGTATTTTCATTGCGCATGCTGGGCATGTTTATGGTACTGCCGGTTCTAACTACGTACGGTATGGCACTGCAAGGTGCCAGTGAAGCATTAATCGGTATTGCCATTGGTATTTATGGCCTGACTCAGGCCGTTTTTCAGATTCCGTTTGGCCTGCTTTCCGACCGCATTGGTCGCAAACCATTAATTGTCGGCGGGCTGGCGGTGTTTGCCGCCGGTAGCGTTATCGCTGCGCTTTCCGACTCTATCTGGGGAATTATTCTGGGCCGGGCGTTACAAGGTTCTGGAGCGATTGCCGCTGCCGTTATGGCGCTACTTTCTGATCTCACGCGCGAACAAAACCGCACCAAAGCGATGGCGTTTATCGGCGTGAGTTTTGGCATTACCTTCGCCATTGCGATGGTACTTGGCCCTATCATCACTCACAAACTTGGACTGCACGCGCTATTCTGGATGATCGCTATTCTGGCAACGACCGGTATTGCGTTGACCATTTGGGTTGTGCCCAACAGCAGCACGCACGTACTTAATCGTGAGTCCGGAATGGTGAAAGGCAGTTTCAGCAAAGTGCTGGCAGAACCGCGACTGCTGAAACTCAACTTCGGCATTATGTGTCTGCACATGCTGCTGATGTCGACGTTTGTTGCCCTGCCCGGACAGTTGGCTGATGCGGGGTTCCCGGCGGCTGAGCACTGGAAGGTCTATCTGGCGACGATGTTAATCGCCTTTGGCTCGGTTGTGCCTTTCATTATCTACGCGGAAGTTAAGCGCAAAATGAAGCAAGTCTTTGTCTTCTGCGTCGGGCTGATCGTGGTTGCGGAAATTGTGTTGTGGAACGCACAAACGCAGTTCTGGCAACTGGTGGTCGGCGTGCAGCTTTTCTTTGTGGCGTTTAATTTGATGGAAGCCCTCCTCCCCTCGCTTGTCAGTAAAGAGTCGCCAGCCGGTTACAAAGGTACGGCGATGGGCGTTTACTCCACCAGCCAGTTTCTTGGCGTGGCCATTGGCGGTTCGCTGGGTGGCTGGATTGACGGCATGTTTGACGGTCAGGGCGTATTTCTCGCTGGCGCAATGCTGGCCGCTGTGTGGCTGGCTGTCGCCAGTACCATGAAAGAACCGCCGTATGTCAGCAGTTTGCGCATTGAAATCCCATCGGACATTGCCGCAAACGAGACGTTAAAAGTGCGTTTGATGGAAACTGCGGGTGTCAAAGAAGTGTTGATTGCAGAAGAAGAACATTCAGCTTATGTGAAAATCGACAGCAAAGTGACGAATCGCTTTGAGGTTGAACAGGCAATTCGTCAGGCATAAAAAACGAGGCGAATTGCCTGTTGCGCTACGCATATCAGGCCTACAAAGTTCCTGAGTGACAAATCTTTGTAGGCCGAATCAGGCGTTCATGCCGCATCTGACATGAACAAAGCGCAGGTTGTCGCGATTAATCGCGGAAGTTTTTGAACTGGAACGGCTGACCCAGATCGCCACCACGTACCATCGCCATGACAGCCTGCAAATCATCACGAGATTTGCCCGTCACACGGATCTCATCGCCCTGAATTTGCGCCTGCACTTTCAGTTTGCTGTCTTTGATCATCTTGACGATTTTCTTCTGGGTCGCGCTTTCAATGCCCTGTTTCAGTTTCGCTTCCACAAACCAGGTTTTACCGCTATGAACGATATTTTCCGGTACATCCAGCGAACTGCCTTCAATGCCGCGCTTCAGCAGCTTGGCACGCAGAATATCCAGCAACTGATTGACCTGGAAGTCGGACTCGCTCAACACTTTGATGGTTTTGCTGGCGTCGTTCAGCTCAAATGAGGCTTCAACGTTACGGAAGTCAAAACGGGACTCCACTTCGCGGCTCGCGTTATCGACCGCGTTTCGTGCTTCCTGAAGATCAACTTCAGAGACAATATCGAAAGATGGCATCTTTTCCTCTCCCTTCATTTTTGATGCGAAGCATAATACCTGCAAAGTTAAATAACCGACAGTCCTGCACCAGGACGTATCCCTTAATTGTGCATAGTCGCAACAGCATGCACAATTAAGGGATAGCCTTATTGAACACCCGGAGTGGTTGCGGGTGAGGAGGAACAATGAAAATTACCGTATTGGGATGCGGTGCCTTAGGGCAATTATGGCTTACAGCACTTTGTAAACAGGGTCACGAGGTTCAGGGCTGGCTGCGCGTACCGCAACCTTATTGTAGTGTGAATCTGGTTGAGACAGATGGTTCGATATTTAACGAATCGCTGACCGCCAACGATCCCGATTTTCTCGCCACCAGCGATCTGCTCCTGGTGACGCTGAAAGCATGGCAGGTTTCCGATGCCGTCAAAAGCCTCGCGTCCACACTGCCTGTAACCACGCCAATACTGTTAATTCACAACGGCATGGGCACCATCGAAGAGTTGCAAAACATTCAGCAGCCGTTACTGATGGGCACCACCACTCATGCCGCCCGCCGCGACGGCAATGTCATTATTCATGTGGCAAATGGTATTACGCATATTGGCCCGGCACGGCAACAGGACGGCGATTACAGTTATCTGGCGGATATTTTGCAAACCGTGTTACCTGACGTCGCGTGGCATAACAATATTCGCGCCGAGCTGTGGCGCAAGCTGGCAGTCAACTGTGTGATTAATCCACTGACCGCCATCTGGAATTGCCCGAATGGTGAATTACGACATCATCCGCAAGACATTATGCAGATATGCGAAGAAGTCGCGGCGGTGATCGAACGCGAAGGGCATCATACTTCAGCGGAAGATTTGCGTGATTATGTTATGCAGGTGATTGATGCAACGGCGGAAAACATTTCGTCGATGTTGCAGGATATCCGCGCGCTGCGCCACACCGAAATCGACTATATCACTGGTTTTCTCTTACGCCGCGCTCGCGCGCATGGGATTGCCGTACCGGAAAACACCCGCCTGTTTGAAATGGTAAAAAGAAAGGAGAGTGAATATGAGCGCATCGGCACTGGTTTGCCTCGCCCCTGGTAGTGAAGAGACTGAAGCCGTCACCACTATCGATCTGCTGGTTCGCGGCGGTATCAACGTCACCACTGCCAGCGTCGCCAGCGATGGTAACCTGGCAATTACCTGCTCACGCGGCGTGAAGCTGCTGGCGGATGCGCCGCTGGTCGAAGTAGCTGATGGCGAATATGACGTGATCGTGCTGCCTGGTGGCATTAAAGGCGCGGAGTGTTTTCGTGATAGCACCCTGCTGGTTGAAACCGTGAAACAGTTCCACCGTTCCGGGCGTATCGTCGCGGCTATTTGCGCCGCACCAGCCACCGTGCTGGTGCCTCATGATATCTTCCCGATTGGCAATATGACCGGCTTCCCGACGTTGAAAGACAAAATTCCCGCTGAACAATGGCAGGACAAGCGCGTCGTCTGGGATGCTCGGGTAAAATTGCTGACCAGTCAGGGGCCAGGTACCGCTATCGACTTTGGTCTGAAAATTATCGATCTGCTGGTTGGGCGTGAGAAGGCCCATGAGGTGGCATCACAACTGGTGATGGCGGCAGGGATTTATAATTATTACGAGTAGTGTCGGATGCGGCAAACGTCGCATCTGACCAGATGCGACGTAAAAACCACAAATTACGGACGATACACCTTCACATTGTTAAAGCCCTGCTCGCGTAGATAGAGCGCCTGCAGGCGGCTCATCACCCCGCGCTCACACCACAACAGCCAGGTTTTGTTCTGGTCGAGATCGCCAAATTTGGTGCTCAGTTTATAGAACGGCAGAGAAACCACGTCGATACCTTCAACTCTCAGCGGCTTATCTTCTTGTTCATCAACAGAACGGATATCGAGGATCACGTCGTTCGGGCCGAAGCCGTTGACGGTTTCCACTTCCACCACTTCCTGCTCGGTCTGCTGAGCGATTTCGCGGATATCAACGTTATTCGCTTCCTCAACCACTTTATCGAGAATGCTGAAGTCGAACTTCTCTTCTTCCGCTTCAATCTTCGATTTAACCGCTTTCACCGTCGGGCTTTTGGAGATAACACCGCAGTATTCCGGCATGGTGCGGGCAAAATCTTCGGTGCCAATCTGGCGAGCCAGGTTGATGATGTGCTCTTTGTCGTAAGAGATCAGCGGACGCAGGATCAGCGTATCGGAGACGTTATCAATCAGGCGCAGGTTGGTTAGCGTCTGGCTGGACACCTGTCCCAGCGCTTCGCCGGTGACGAGCGCCTGTACGCCGTAACGTTCAGCCACTTTAGACGCGGCACGCACCATCATACGTTTGAGGATTACGCCCATCTGACCGTCGTCGATTTTCTCGAGAATTTCACCGACGACCGGCTCAAAGTTAATGGCGACAAAACGCACGCGGTGGGAGCTACCAAAACGGTTCCACAGATAATGCGCCACCTGACGAACACCAATTTCATGCGCCGCGCCGCCGAGATTAAAGAAGCAGTAATGCACGCGGCAGCCGCGACGCATTAACATATAACTGGAAACACCGGAGTCGAAACCACCGGAAATAAGCGACAGTACATCTTCCTGGGTGCCGATTGGGAAACCGCCAATGCCTTCGTAGCGGCCTTTGATCAGCAGGAGACGATCGTCTTCAACTTCCAGATGGACAGTCACATCCGGATTGGTCAGCTTCACGCGCGCGGATTCAATATGCTGATTTAAACCGCCGCCGACGTAACGTTCCACATCAATCGAGCTAAACTCATGCTTACCACGGCGCTTCACGCGTACGCAGAAGGTTTTACCTTCCAGCTGCTCGCGATACTGAACCAACGCTTTCTCGAAAATATCGTGCATGTCGGTAAACGGCACGTCTTCGACTTCGAGAATATGGTGGATACCCGGAATACGGGTCAGGGCGTCGCGAATAGCCAGACGCTGGTTTTCATCTTTTGCGCGAACTTCGATGTTATCCCAGTGGCGGACGACAGCGAGCGTCTCATCATAGTGCTTTAAAACGTTACGAATGTTCCCGGTAAGGATTTTTATAAAGCGCAAGCGCACAGATTGGCTTTTGATGGTGATTTCCGGGAACAATTTAATGATAAACTTCATGGCGGCAATGGTTCGTTGGCAAGTCTTAAGCGACTTGTATAGGGAAAAATACAGCAGCCCACACCTGCGGCTGCATCCAGGCGCGGAAGTATACCACTAACATCGCTTTGCTGCGCACATCACCTTACCATTGCGCGTTATTTGCTATTTGCCCTGAGTCCGTTACCATGACGGGGCGAAAAATATTGAGAGTCAGACATTCATTATGCCGAAGAAAAATGAGGCGCCCGCCAGCTTTGAAAAGGCGCTGAGCGAGCTGGAACAGATTGTAACCCGTCTGGAAAGTGGCGACCTGCCGCTGGAAGAGGCGCTGAACGAGTTCGAACGTGGCGTGCAGCTGGCACGTCAGGGGCAGGCCAAATTACAACAAGCCGAACAGCGCGTACAAATTCTGCTGTCTGACAATGAAGACGCCTCTTTAACTCCTTTTACACCGGACAATGAGTAATGGACTTTCCGCAGCAACTCGAAGCCTGCGTTAAGCAGGCCAACCAGGCGCTGAGCCGTTTTATTGCCCCACTGCCCTTTCAGAACACTCCCGTGGTCGAAACCATGCAGTATGGCGCATTATTAGGTGGTAAGCGCCTGCGACCGTTCCTGGTTTATGCCACCGGCCATATGTTCGGCGTTAGCACAAACACGCTGGACGCACCCGCTGCCGCCGTGGAGTGTATCCACGCGTATTCATTAATTCATGATGATTTACCGGCAATGGATGATGACGATCTGCGTCGCGGTTTGCCGACCTGCCATGTGAAGTTTGGCGAAGCAAACGCGATTCTCGCTGGCGACGCTTTACAAACGCTGGCGTTCTCGATTTTAAGTGATGCCGATATGCCGGAAGTGTCGGATCGCGACAGAATTTCGATGATTTCTGAACTGGCGAGCGCCAGCGGTATTGGCGGAATGTGCGGTGGTCAGGCATTAGATTTAGATGCGGAAGGCAAACTCGTACCTCTGGACGCACTCGAGCGTATTCATCGCCATAAAACCGGCGCATTAATTCGCGCCGCCGTTCGTCTTGGTGCATTAAGCGCCGGAGATAAAGGACGTCGTGCTCTGCCAATTCTCGACAAATACGCAGAGAGCATCGGCCTTGCCTTCCAGGTTCAGGATGACATCCTGGATGTGGTGGGAGATACTGCAACGTTGGGTAAACGCCAGGGTGCCGACCAGCAACTTGGTAAAAGTACCTACCCTGCACTTCTGGGTCTTGAGCAAGCCCGGAAGAAAGCCCAGGATCTGATCGACGATGCCCGCCAGTCGCTAAAACAACTGGCTGAACAGTCACTCGATACCTCGGCACTGGAAGCGCTAGCGGACTACATCATCCAGCGTAATAAATAAACAATAAGTATTAATAGGCCCCTGATGAGTTTTGATATTGCCAAATACCCGACCCTGGCACTGGTCGACTCCACCCAGGAGTTACGACTGTTGCCAAAAGAGAGTTTACCGAAACTCTGCGACGAACTGCGCCGCTATTTACTCGACAGCGTGAGCCGTTCCAGCGGGCACTTCGCCTCCGGGCTGGGCACGGTCGAGCTGACCGTAGCGCTGCACTACGTCTATAACACCCCGTTTGACCAATTGATTTGGGATGTGGGGCATCAGGCTTATCCGCATAAAATTTTGACCGGACGCCGCGACAAAATAGGCACCATCCGTCAAAAAGGCGGCCTGCACCCGTTCCCGTGGCGCGGCGAAAGTGAATATGACGTGTTAAGCGTCGGGCATTCATCAACCTCTATCAGTGCCGGAATTGGTATTGCGGTTGCTGCCGAGAAAGAAGGCAAAAATCGCCGCACCGTCTGTGTCATTGGCGATGGCGCGATTACCGCAGGCATGGCGTTTGAAGCGATGAACCACGCGGGCGATATCCGTCCCGATATGCTGGTGGTTCTCAACGATAATGAAATGTCGATTTCCGAAAATGTTGGCGCGCTCAACAACCATCTGGCGCAGCTGCTTTCCGGTAAGCTTTACTCTTCACTGCGCGAAGGCGGGAAAAAAGTATTCTCCGGCGTTCCGCCCATTAAAGAGCTGCTCAAACGTACCGAAGAACATATTAAAGGCATGGTAGTACCAGGCACGCTGTTTGAAGAGCTGGGCTTTAACTACATCGGCCCGGTTGACGGTCACGATGTGCTGGGGCTTATCACCACGCTTAAGAACATGCGCGACCTGAAAGGCCCGCAGTTCCTGCATATCATGACCAAAAAAGGTCGTGGTTACGAACCGGCAGAAAAAGATCCAATCACCTTCCACGCCGTACCTAAATTTGACCCCTCCAGCGGTTGCCTGCCGAAAAGCAGCGGCGGCCTGCCAAGCTATTCAAAAATTTTTGGCGACTGGTTGTGCGAAACCGCAGCAAAAGACAACAAGCTGATGGCGATTACCCCGGCGATGCGCGAAGGTTCTGGCATGGTCGAGTTTTCACGTAAATTCCCGGATCGCTACTTCGACGTGGCAATCGCCGAGCAACACGCAGTGACCTTTGCTGCGGGTCTGGCGATTGGTGGCTACAAACCCATTGTCGCGATCTACTCCACTTTCCTGCAACGCGCCTATGATCAGGTGCTGCATGACGTGGCGATTCAAAAGCTCCCGGTCCTGTTCGCCATCGACCGCGCGGGCATTGTTGGTGCTGACGGTCAAACCCACCAGGGCGCTTTTGATCTCTCATACCTGCGCTGCATTCCGGAAATGGTCATTATGACCCCGAGCGATGAAAACGAATGTCGCCAGATGCTCTATACCGGCTATCACTATAACGATGGCCCATCAGCGGTGCGCTATCCGCGCGGCAACGCCGTTGGCGTTGAACTGACGCCACTGGAAAAACTGCCAATTGGCAAAGGCATTGTGAAGCGTCGTGGCGAGAAACTGGCGATCCTCAACTTTGGTACGCTGATGCCGGAAGCAGCTAAAGTCGCAGAATCGCTGAACGCTACGCTGGTCGATATGCGTTTTGTGAAGCCGCTTGATGAAGCGTTAATTCTGGAAATGGCCGCCAGCCACGAGGCACTGATCACCATTGAAGAAAACGCCATTATGGGCGGCGCAGGCAGCGGCGTTAACGAAGTGCTGATGGCCCATCGTAAACCAGTACCCGTGCTGAATATTGGCCTGCCGGACTTCTTTATTCCACAAGGAACGCAGGAAGAAATGCGCGCCGAACTCGGCCTCGATGCCGCCGGTATGGAAGCCAAAATCAAAGCCTGGCTGGCATAATCCCTACTCCACTCCTGCTATGCTTAAGAAATTATTCATAGACTCTAAATAATTCGAGTTGCAGGAAGGCGGCAAACGAGTGAAGCCCCAGGAGCTTACATAAGTAAGTGACTGGGGTGAACGAATGCAGCCGCAGCACATGCAACTTGAAGTATGACGAGTATGGCAGGAGTGGCAGCATGCAATACAACCCCTTAGGAAAAACCGACCTTCGCATTTCCCGACTTTGCCTCGGCTGTATGACCTTTGGTGAGCCGGATCGCGGTAATCACGCATGGACACTGCCCGAAGAGAGCAGCCGTCCCATCATTAAACGCGCGCTGGAAGGCGGCATAAATTTCTTTGATACCGCCAATAGTTATTCTGACGGCAGCAGCGAAGAGATCGTCGGTCGTGCACTGCGGGACTTTGCCCGTCGTGAAGACGTGGTCGTTGCAACTAAAGTGTTCCATCGCGTTGGTGATTTGCCGGAAGGATTATCCCGTGCGCAAATTTTGCGCTCTATTGACGACAGCTTGCGACGTCTCGGCATGGATTATGTCGATATCCTGCAAATTCATCGCTGGGATTACAACACGCCGATCGAAGAGACGCTGGAAGCCCTGAACGACGTGGTAAAAGCCGGGAAAGCGCGTTATATCGGCGCGTCATCCATGCACGCCTCGCAGTTTGCTCAGGCGCTGGAACTGCAAAAACAGCACGGCTGGGCGCAGTTTGTCAGTATGCAGGATCACTACAATCTGATTTATCGCGAAGAAGAACGAGAGATGCTGCCGCTGTGTTATCAGGAAGGCGTGGCGGTGATTCCGTGGAGTCCGCTGGCGCGGGGACGTCTGACGCGTCCGTGGGGAGAAACCACCGCGCGGCTGGTGTCGGATGAAGTGGGGAAAAATCTCTACCAAGAAAGCGATGAAAATGACGCGCAGATTGCAGAACGCTTAACGGGCGTCAGTGAAGAACTGGGGGCAACGCGAGCACAAGTCGCGCTGGCCTGGTTGTTGAGCAAACCTGGCATTGCCGCACCGATTATCGGTACATCGCGGGAAGAACAACTTGATGAATTGCTGAACGCGGTGGATATCACCTTGAAGCCGGAACAGATTGCTGAACTGGAAACGCCGTATAAACCGCATCCGGTCGTAGGATTTAAGTAAATTTCGCTTTTCACCCATTTTATCTGCTGAATTCCCCATCGTCTGCGATGATGGGGACAACGTACCTCCCATCATCTTCTGTAACCATAATCCACCTCTGCAAGAGAAATTCTTGGTGAATGAGTTTGCAGCTATTCATCATCTTCATCCCTTTGAGCGATTTTTGATAGTTTCTCCAGGTAATATCCCCTAAAACTGTCTTATTTAGTCAATGTAAGAGGATTACAATCATGATGAAAACCATTTCCAGCCAACCTATCCGGTTTTCTGATGTACCGGTTGAAGATTTAATAAAATCAACGAAAAGAGATTACAATAAAAATTTTATTGAAAAACTATGGGACATAATTTGTGATTTTTTTCTATACACTGATAAACAAAAGGCATTTAAATCAATTAATAAATACATGAATACATTAAGTATTGGAAATGAACGTATAGAACCGGATCCCAACTTTAATATAGATGCAAACTCAGATTTAGACTCATATTTAAATCTGGATTTTAATCTCCTCTCGCCCAAACAGAGGCAGACCACGCTTTGTTGTTTCTGGAAGAAAATAGCCTCTACATTTCCAGAGCCATACAACACTACGTTCAAGCATGAGATTATATTTTCTGATAACCAAAATAGTTTGGTAGTCACTGGAACTATCTCTGTTATGAACGAGGTAGTAAATATGTATTCTATCAAATTAGATAAGGATAATAATGGAGTTGTCGATTTCAGCGGCCTATATTTAGGACACAGTAATATTTCCAATATGAATATGGAAAACTGTATCTTCTCCAATGTCAACTTCGAACATACTTATTTTGATGACGTCAATTTTACAAAGGCGAATTGTACAAAAGCTAATTTTAACAGTTGTAGATTTATGAAATGCGATCTAACAAATATGAATTGCACTGGCGCAATTCTTGATAATGCGGTGATATATGGTAAAGAACCTGAGATGCAATATCCAGAAGGCGATCAAATAATGCAAAGGTTAACTTATCAAAAAACACATGGGAATGAAACGAAAGGGATGATTCTAACTAACTGCTCCTGTGTTAAAACCACTTTCAATTGGGCAGATTTATCAGAAAGTGATTGCCAAAATGTGGACTTTAGCGAGGCTAATCTTTCAAACACTATTCTTCCTGACATCGTCATGATGAAAGGCACGAAACTTTACCGTACCGACCTTTTTAACCCAATATTAAAAGCAGAAGCAGACGCAGAATCAACAGAAGAAAAAGACATTAGCCCATTAGCAAAAATTATTCTTGACTATATTGAATCAGATAAAAACCCTGAGTCATTAAAATTTGATGAAAAATTAGCAACCACTAAAATAATACAAGATATCGATAATTTTATTTTCTACAATCAGCATTTAAAAAACATATTCAATCGCGCAATGAATCGTGAAGGAAAAATAAGCAGGAAAAAGTATAATGAAATTTTTAAATATATAGAAGCACAAGCCAAACAAGATTTCACCGACCAGTATAAAATAACAAAAAATGATTATTTAAAGAAAATACCTTTGAGTGCACAATTAATTGCAAAATACAAAATGGATGATCAATTAAATCAACTTTTGGTTACCCGTGAAATTCAAGATGAAATCAAATCAAAGATTCAAGACAAAATAGATGATCTTTCTAACAAATTATTCAACACTATTAATGAAACAATTAAGCATAATTTTGATGATACTTTTCGGCATCAGTCAGAGAATATGAGCAATTATTATGAGTTCGTCGACTGACGATATTTCAGTGTCATTGAATTATGAGTGACAAAGTTACACCTTGAAATATCTCCCCATAATATATTCGGTGATGTCGGATTTTACTTTAACAGAGTGCCCCCAAATTGGGGCTCTGTTCATTTATAAATCAAACCGGGTGGTCTGGAATCGACTACACCACCCGGTCAATGGCATCAAAGAATACCCAGCGGCCAATGATGACCGATAAAGTACAGGATGCCAGCGGAGATCACCCCGGCGACAATATCATCTATCATGATCCCCATGCCGCCATGTACATTGCGGTCAAACCAGCGGATCGGCCACGGTTTCCACATATCCAGAATACGGAAAATCACAAACCCGGCGGCAACCCACTGCCAGTCATTGGTCGGCAGCGCCATGAGCGTGATCCACATACCAATAAATTCGTCCCAGACAATGCTGCCGTGATCGTGCACGCCCATGTCTTTCGCCGTTTGATGACAAAGATAGACGCCGATACAGATCCCCAGCATGACTACCAGCGAATAGAGCTGCCAGGGCAAAAAGGTCATCAGATACCAGAACGGAATCGCCGCCAGCGACCCCATCGTGCCTGGAACAATTGGGCTTAATCCACTACCAAATCCAACAGCAAGCAGATGCCACGGATTACTCAGCTTAAGGCGACTTTTCGCGACATCTTTATGGCGTGGCAAAATGGTCATATCCTTTCCAGTCAAATGTGACAGGTTCGCCGTCACGAATAAAACAAAGCCCTTCGATATCGGCAGTCATCTGCCCGATACAGGTAAACGGTACGCCCAGGTGTCCGAGAGCCACATCCAGCGCGCCACGGTTCAGTTCCGGCACAGTGAAACACAACTCGTAATCTTCACCGCCAGAGAGCGCCCAGCGCAGCGCCTGTTCCGGCTCAACATGGCGAGAAAGCGCATCAGAAAACGGTAGCAATGCCAGGTCAATTCGTGCGCCGCAGTCGCTGGCTTTCACGATATGCCCGAGATCGGAAATCAGACCGTCAGAGAGATCGATGGCTGAATTTGCCAGATCGCGCAGCGCCTGCCCCTGTAAAATACGCGGCGACGGACGGAGATGACGTTTGATTAAGTAGTCCGCATCTTTAGCATCGGCAACCTGCAAACGATTTTGCAAAATCGCCAGCCCGGCGGCGCTATCGCCCGGTGTCCCGGTCACATAAATCCAGTCCCCCGGTTTCGCACCAGAACGCGTTAAGGCTCGCCCCATCGGGACAAAACCGTGGATACCCAACGTCATCGATAGCGGTCCACGTGTGGTATCGCCGCCAATGAGTTGCATATCGTAATAATTAAGTAGATCAAACAAACTGTCGCTGAAGGACTCAAGCCACGCTTCGTCGACGTCCGGTAAGGTTAATGCCAGCGTCAGCCAGGCCGGATCGGCGCCCATCGCGGCCAGATCGCTTAAATTCACTGCCAGAGCTTTATATGCCAGATCCGCAGGATCGATATCAGGGAGGAAATGGTTGCCCGCCACCAGCGTATCAGTGCTGATCGCCAGGGTCTGTTTCTCGGGGATATTGAGAAGTGCGCAATCGTCGCCAATGCCCAGTTCGACATCAAGACGAGAACTTCTTACACGGTCAAAATAACGGGCAATCAGGGAGAACTCGCCACATGCCATACGTTATGCCTCAGCAGGTAAAAAAGAAAAGGCCGGCGATCGCGGAACGGTCTTCCGTGAATCTACCGGCCTGGATATCACTTTTTGTTAGGGCGAATCACAGGTGCTGCTTTATCGAGTACGCCGTTGACGAACTTATGGCTGTCTTCTGCGCCGAACGATTTTGCCAGTTCGATCGCTTCGTTAATGGCCACTTTGTATGGCACATCGCTACGTTTAGACAGCTCGTACAGCGCAATGCGCAGTACAGCTTTTTCTACCTGGCCCAGTTCTTCCAGCAGGCGGGACAGGTATGGCTTCATCAGTCCGTCGAGGTATGCGGTGTTAGTCGCCACCCCGGCCAGCAGCTCACGGAAGTACAGGACGTCAACGTCTTTTACATCCTGTTCAGCCAGGAACTGGTATTCAACATCAGCGATGTCGTTCTGGGACAACTGCCAGGAGTAGAGCGCCTGGACGGCACACTCACGAGCGCGGCGACGAGCAGCAGGTTTCACGGATTTCCCCTTACTAATTTCAGGCCTTGATGGCTTTCAATACATTAATCATTTCAAGCGCGGTCAGTGCAGCTTCTGCACCTTTGTTGCCAGCTTTGGTGCCAGCACGTTCGATCGCTTGTTCAATGCTTTCAGTGGTCAGAACACCAAAAGCAACCGGAATTTCGCTGTCCTGGGCAACATGCGCCAGGCCGTTGCTTGCACCACCAGCGACATATTCAAAGTGGGCAGTGCCACCACGAATAACCGTACCCAGCGCAATCACCGCGTCGTATTTACCGGTTTTAGCCAGTGCACCGGCCGCCAGCGGCAGCTCATAGGCACCAGGCACCCAAACAACGGTAATGTTTTCATCTTTTACCTGACCGATACGTTTCAGTGCGTCAATTGCACCTTCCAGCAGGCTGTCATTGATAAAGTTGTTGAAACGCGCGATGGTGATGGCGACGCGAGCGTCCGGGGTAGCAACGTTAGCTTCAATAATGTTCATTTTCTTCCTTCGGGTTCGAGTATGGCCCCGCAGGGGGGCGGATTTTAGCATAATATTTCGTGCGCTGCTTCCCTTTCGAGCCGGGAGATCATGCACCCACTAAATGCAGGCAAACATCCGGGCCTACATGACGTATCTCTTTGAATTTAAATTGGGGGGCGTCGGCTAATTTCTCAAGTCCTGGCAGCGTGCATAATCCACGGGCGTCGTTGCCTAATAGTTTAGGTGCGATATAGACAATCAGCTCATCAACTAAACCAGCCTGTAGCAATGCGCCAGCGAGCGTTGGCCCAGCTTCCACCCAGATGCTATTAATCTGCTGTTTACCCAGTTGCATCATCAATACAACCAGATCCAGGTGACCTTTATGCTCTGGAATCAGCAAGGTTCGCACCGTTTCCGGCCACTCGCGAGAATCTTCCTGCGTACGCGCGAACCAGGTTTCGCCAGACTGCTGCACAATACGGTGTTCCGGCGTCACGCGATTTTGGCTATCAATCACAATACGTACTGGCTGGCGGAGATTTTGTTGCGGATAGAGCGCCTGAGTTTGTTCATCCAGTTCAGACCAACGCACCGTTAAGGCTGGATCGTCCGCCATGACTGTTGCGCTGCTGGTTAAAATGGCATGACTTTGCGCACGCAGACGTTGTACATCGCATCGCGCCTGAGGAGACGTGATCCACTGGCTCTCACCGCTCGCCATCGCCGTGCGACCATCAAGCGACGCGCCAAGTTTTAACTGGATATAAGGGAAGCCGGTGCGCATGCGCTTGAGAAAGCCTTTATTCAATTGCTCGGCTTCACTCATCATCAGGCCGTGGCTGACGTCAATGCCAGCCTGTTGCAAACGATAAAGTCCACGCCCAGCGACCTGCGGGTTAGGATCCTGCATCGCGGCAACCACGCGCGTGACACCCGCAGCAATCAACGCATCGCAACATGGCGGCGTACGACCATGATGACTACAAGGTTCGAGTGTGACATACGCCGTGGCACCTTTGGCTTTTTCGCCAGCCATGCGCAACGCGTGTACCTCGGCATGCGGTTCACCCGCTCGCTGATGGTAACCTTCACCGACGATTTCGCCATCTTTTACAATGACGCACCCGACATTCGGGTTGGGATGAGTGGTAAAACGTCCTCGTTGCGCCAGCTTAAGCGCCCGCGCCATGTAATACTCGTCCTGCACGGCTTAGTCCTCCAGGCGCGCGATCTCTTCGCCAAATTCTTTGATATCTTCGAAACTGCGATAGACAGAGGCAAAACGGATATAGGCGACTTTATCGAGCTTTTTCAATTGCTCCATCACCAAATTGCCAATCATCTTGCTCGGCACTTCACGCTCACCGGTGGCGCGCAGCTGCGATTTAATATGATTGATTGCCATTTCGACGTCATCGGAACTCACCGGACGTTTTTCCAGCGCCCGCAGCATTCCGCTACGTAATTTCTCTTCATTAAACGGTTCACGCACGTCGTTGCTTTTTACAACACGCGGCATAACCAGCTCCGCCACTTCAAAGGTGGTGAAACGTTCATTACACACCAGACACTGCCGACGGCGGCGTACGGATGAGCCCTCGCCCACGAGACGAGAGTCAATTACCTTAGTGTCCACGGCGAAACAGAATGGGCAATGCATACGGCGTCCTGACCAGGTGGTTAACAGAAATCTATTTTACCCTGAACTGACGATACAACAAAGGCGCAACGCTTTTGAGATAAAGGATCGATGCTTTCGCTGCTTTTACCCTCTACCATTAGGCTTATTGCGATGAGAAAGGGACGACCTATGAATACAAACGTTTTTCGACTGCTCCTGCTGGGAAGCCTGTTCAGCCTTAGCGCCTGTGTGCAGCAAAGCGAAGTGCGACAGATGAAACACAGCGTCAGCACGCTGAACCAGGAGATGACACAACTCAATAAAGAAACGGTCAAAATCACTCAGCAAAACAAGCTGAATGCAAAATCCAGCAGTGGGGTTTACCTTCTGCCGGGAGCGAAAACACCAGCAAGGCTGGAAAGCCAGATCGGTACTTTACGTATGTCGCTGGTGAATATTACGCCTGATACAGATGGCACCACCCTAACGCTACGGATTCAGGGCGAGTCGAACAATCCTTTGCCCGCATTCAGTGGCACTGTTGAATATGGGCAAATTCAGGGAACAATAGACAATTTTCAGGAAATCAATGTGCAGAATCAATTGATTAACGCCCCTGCCAGCGTCCTCGCCCCCAGCGATGTTGATATTCCGTTACAGTTAAAGGGGATTTCTGTGGATCAGTTAGGCTTTGTACGTATCCACGACATTCAACCTGTTATGCAGTAAACGTATCGCGGGGCGTTTTGTGCGTCCCGCAACATCTTTCCCCGTCATTTTGTTACTCTGCTTACATCACCCAGATTGATAGTAAAAGTTTGCAACAAGGGTGAAAGTCAGTACAATCCCCGCCCGAATGTGTGTAAACGTGAACGCAATCGATTACGTAAATGATAGAACTGTGAAACGAAACATATTTTTGTGAGCAATGATTTTTATAATAGGCTCCTCTGTATACGAAATATTTAGAAACGCAATTTGCGCCTTTTTCACTCCCGCAAGGGATTTTCAAACAGTGGCATACATATGAAAAAAACATTACTGGCAGCCGGTGCGGTACTGGCGCTCTCTTCGTCTTTTACTGTTAACGCAGCTGAAAACGACAAACCGCAGTATCTTTCCGACTGGTGGCACCAGAGCGTTAACGTTGTCGGAAGCTATCACACCCGTTTCGGACCGCAGATCCGCAACGATACCTACCTTGAGTACGAAGCATTCGCTAAAAAAGACTGGTTCGACTTCTATGGGTATGCGGATGCGCCGGTATTCTTCGGCGGTAACTCCGATGCAAAAGGTATCTGGAACCACGGTTCCCCGCTGTTTATGGAAATCGAACCACGTTTCTCCATCGACAAGCTGACCAATACTGACCTTAGCTTTGGTCCGTTCAAAGAGTGGTACTTCGCGAACAACTACATTTACGACATGGGTCGTAATAAAGATGGTCGCCAGAGCACCTGGTACATGGGTCTGGGTACCGATATCGATACTGGCCTGCCGATGAGCCTGTCCATGAACGTCTATGCAAAATACCAGTGGCAGAACTATGGCGCAGCGAATGAAAACGAGTGGGACGGTTACCGTTTCAAAATTAAATACTTTGTGCCGATTACCGATCTGTGGGGTGGTCAGCTGAGCTACATCGGCTTCACCAACTTCGACTGGGGTTCCGATTTAGGGGATGACAGCGGTAACGCAATCAACGGTATTAAGACCCGTACCAATAACTCCATCGCTTCCAGCCATATTCTGGCTCTGAACTACGATCACTGGCACTACTCTGTCGTAGCTCGTTACTGGCACGACGGTGGTCAGTGGAACGACGATGCAGAACTGAACTTCGGCAACGGCAACTTCAACGTTCGCTCTACCGGCTGGGGTGGTTACCTGGTAGTAGGTTACAACTTCTGATGAATGAAATGCCGGATCTTGTATCCGGCATTTCAGATTGTTAACAACGTGCGCTTTGTTCATGCCGGATGCGGCGTAAACGCCTTATCCGGCCTACAAAAGCACGTAAATTCAATACATTGCTGAGATTACTTAGGCCTGATAAGCGTAGCGCATCAGGCAATTTTGCGTTTTAATCACTTCTTCTTATTCATCATTGCTTTTAAATCAGCGAATGGGTTGTACTTCGCTTCACCGACATCTTTCTGCGCATCTTCCCCTGCGATAACCGTCGTACCATACTGATCCGCTTCGGTATATTTCGAATGCTCATGATCATGGCAATACAGACACAACAATTCCCAGTTACTGCCATCTTCCGGGTTATTAGTATGGTCGTGATCAATGTGGTGAACGGTAAGTTCACGCAGGTTGGAATAGACAAACTCGCGGGAGCAGCGTCCACACACCCACGGATAGATTTTTAATGCTTTTTCGCGATAGCCGCTTTCTAACCGCGCATAATTTTTTGGGATGATAGCCATGAGAAGTTACCTGGATGAAATGTAGGGTTAGGCGCAGTTTCCCAAGATGCGAGGGTTTTCGCAATCACCTTACATCAAATAAATATCCTCCGGCATAGCCGGAGGTTTTTCAAATGCGCCTGTAAGGCTCTGTTACCAGCCGCGCCCTAACAGGCGCATACGATCTGACATTTGCATTCAACTTCGTTACTTACGGCCCGTAAACGGGCTGCCCGGATATGGAATCGATAACTGCTCCCCCATTTTATCCTCTTCAAGCTGGTGCTTTATGTAGTCCTGTATCTTCGCCGTGTTCTTACCCACCGTATCGACATAGTACCCTCGGCACCAGAACTCCCTGTTTCTGTATTTGAATTTCAAATCCCCAAACTGCTCGTAAAGCATCAGACTGCTTTTCCCTTTCAGATATCCCATAAAGCCGGATACGCTCATTTTGGGTGGGATTTCCACAAGCATATGGATATGATCTGCGCAGCACTCTGCTTCCAGAATCCGTACGCTTTTCCACTCACACAGCTTTCTCAAAATACTGCCTATCGCCCTACGCTTCTCTCCGTAAAACGCCAGTCTTCGGTATTTCGGCGCAAAAACTATGTGATATTTACAGTTCCAGCGGGTGTGCGCTAAGCTCTTTTCGTCCCCCATTGGGACCCCCTTTTGATTTCTTGTTTGACACTTGCAGTTGCCAGACCGCAAGGTGTTTTAACAAATCAAAAGGGGTTTTAATAACTGGCTCAAAGCTGAAAGCTTTCCGGAACCCCCAGCCTAGCTGGGGGTTTTCTGTGCACAAAAAAATCCCGATCTTCTGACCGGGATTTTCAACATCAGCTGAAACTTGATTAAGGCAGAATTGACGGCTGATCCGCCCCTTCTTTTTCCACTTTCTGCTGCAGCATGTGTTCGCGCTTCATACCCAGTTTCAGAGCCAGCGCCGATGCTACGTAGATGGAAGATGCAGTACCGATGGAAACACCGATAAGCATGGTCAGCGAGAAGCCTTCCAGTACCGGACCACCGAAGAGGTACAGCATCAGGATAACCATCAAGGTAGTACCGGATGTGATCAAGGTACGGTGCAGCGTCTGGGTCAAGGACACGTTAAAGATTTCGTAAGGCGTACCGCGACGGATCTTGCGGAAGTTTTCACGAATACGGTCCGAGACCACGATACTGTCGTTAAGCGAGTAACCGATGACCGACATCAGTGATGCCACAATGGTCAGGTCAATCTCGATATGGAATAACGACAAAATACCCAGCGTAATGATAACGTCGTGCGCCAGTGCAATAACAACCCCTGCCGCCAGTCGCCACTCAAAGCGGAAACCTACGTACACGAGGATAGACAGCAGCGCCGCCATCAACGCCATCGCACCGGTTTGCGCAAGGTCTGCCCCCACGCTCGGACCGACGAACTCAATACGCTTCACTGCCGCATTCTGATTGGTGGATTCGTTAATCACCTTCAGAACTTTGCTGCCCAGCACCTGACCACCGGTTTCGCCTTCAGCAGGCGGCATGCGGACCATGATGTCGTGGCTGCTACCAAAGTTTTGCAGCATCGGCTCTTCAAAGCCCGCTTTCTGCAATGCATCACGCATCACATCGATTTCAGCCGGTTTTTCGAGCGTAATTTCGATAACCGTACCACCGGTGAAATCCAGCCCCCAGTTAAAGCCGCGCACGCCCATAATAACGATAGCGGCGATTAACAGCAGACCAGAGATGCCGAAAGCCCAGTAGTCCCAGCGCATAAAGTCATAGACTTTACGGCCGTGGTTTAGTTGTTCAACAGTATATTCCTGTGCCACATCGCACTCCTCAGATTGACAGCTTCTTGACGCGCTTGCCGCCATATAGCAGGTTTACGATGGCACGCGTACCGACAATCGCGGTAAACATCGACGTCGCCACACCGATACCGGTAGTAATCGCGAACCCTTTAATTGCCCCGGTACCCACTGCGTACAGGATGATGACTTTAATCAGCGTGGTGATGTTCGCATCGAAGATAGAACTGAATGCGCCACGATAACCTTCATCAATTGCCTGTTGAACAGTACGTCCGTTGCTCAACTCTTCTTTAATACGTTCGTTGATCAGTACGTTCGCATCGACCGCTACCGCAAGGGTTAAGACGATACCCGCGATACCTGGCATACTCAGCGTTGCGCCTGGCAACAGCGACATAATGCCGACAATCAAGATCAAGTTGGCAATCAGAGCACTGGTCGCAATCAGACCAAACTTCTTATAGAAGAGGATCATGAACAGAATAGAAACCAGCAGACCGGCAAGGCAAGCCTCCAGCCCCTGTTCAATGTTCTGCATACCCAGGGTTGGGCCAATGGTACGTTCTTCAACAATCTGAATCGGCGCGATCAACGCACCGGCACGCAACAGCAGTGACAGCTGACGGGCTTCGTTCGGGTTGTTGATGCCGGTGATACGGAAGCTGTTACCCAGACGAGACTGGATGTTGGCGATGTTAATCACCTCTTCCTGTTTCACCAGAACCGCACGACCGTTTGCATCTTTCTTACCGCTGTCTTTGTACTCCACAAACAGGGTTGCCATCGGTTTGCCGATGTTGTCCTTGGTGAAGTTAGACATGATGTTGCCACCAGCGCTATCGAGCGAGATGTTAACCTGCGGCTGGTTGTATTCGTCCTGGCTGGAAGTGGAGTCGGTGATATGGTCACCGGTCAGAATTACGCGTTTGTACAGCACAACCGGCTGACCTTCGCGGGTCTGTTTCACTTCAGAGTCGCCCGGTACGCGGCCGGATGCCGCTGCGGCCTGATCAACGTTGGTGTTTACCAGACGGAATTCCAGCGTTGCCGTCGCACCCAGAATCTCTTTCGCACGCGCGGTATCCTGAATACCAGGCAGTTCTACAACGATGCGGTCAGCACCCTGACGTTGTACCACCGGCTCAGCCACACCAAGTTGGTTAACACGGTTACGCAGGATATTGATGTTCTGCTGCACCGCATATTCACGCGCTTCACTCAGGCGAGCATCGCTCATTACCGCACGCAGCTGGTTGCTGCCCTGGCTACTAATCACCAGGTCCGGATGACGCTTGCTCAGATACGCAATGGCTTCATCACGAGCTTTAGCATCGCGGAAAGTGATGCTCAGGCCGTAGTTGTTTTCTTTACGAACGGTGGTATACGGGATGCCCTTTTCGCGCAGGTCGCTGCGCAGGCTATCAATGTTTTGTTCCTGGAGTTTGCCAAGCGCGGTGTCCATATCCACTTCCATCAGGAAGTGAACGCCGCCACGCAGGTCAAGGCCGAGCTTCATCGGCTCAGCGTGAATAGCTGCCAGCCAGCGCGGCGTTGCCGGGGCAAGGTTAAGCGCCACGACGTATTTGTCACCCATAACGCCCATTAATGCTTCACGAGCGCGCAGTTGGGTGTCAGTGGAGTCGAAGCGCGCAAGAATAGCGCCCTCTTCCAGTGCCACAGACTTAGCAGTTATTTTTTCTTCTTGTAACGTTTTCTGGACCTGGATCAGCGTTTGCTCACTGGCGGCGACTCCGCGCGCGCCAGTGATCTGAACAGCCGGATCCTCACCAAACAGGTTGGGAAGTGCATACAGCAGACCGATGACAATCACCACGATCAGCATGACGTACTTCCACAAAGGATAACGGTTTAACACGGCAATTCCCTTAGGGAAAAATTTTAATTACAGCGCCTTCATGGTGCCTTTCGGCAGAACGGCAGCTACGAAGTCACGTTTAATAACTACTTCAGTGGTGTCATTCAGCGCGATAGCAATGTAGCCGTTTTCCGCTACTTTGGTTACGCGACCGACCAGGCCACCGTTCGTCAGAACTTCATCACCTTTGGCAATGGAGTCCATCAGCTTTTTGTGTTCTTTGGTGCGCTTCTGCTGTGGACGCAGGATCATGAAATAGAAAATCAGACCGAATACCACCAGCATCAAAATCAAAGACATCGGGCTACCTTGCGCCGGTGCACCCGTTGCCGCTACCGCATCAGAAATAAAAAAGCTCATTAAATTTCCCTCATTATTAATATTAATCAACGTTCAAAGGTGGTACTTCTCGCCCCTGACGCTGGTAAAAATCAGTTACGAAGCTCTCTAATTTACCCTCTTCAATAGCCTTGCGTAAACCCGCCATCAAACGCTGGTAGTAACGAAGGTTATGAATGGTATTGAGTCGCGCGCCTAATATTTCGTTGCAACGGTCGAGATGATGCAAGTAAGCGCGTGAATAATTGCGACAGGTGTAGCAATCACACTCAGGATCGAGTGGGCCAGTATCGCTCTTATACTTCGCATTGCGGATTTTCACCACGCCATCGGTCACGAACAGATGACCATTTCGGGCGTTGCGGGTTGGCATTACGCAGTCAAACATATCGATACCGCGACGCACGCCTTCAACCAGATCTTCCGGTTTACCAACGCCCATCAGGTAACGTGGTTTGTCTGCCGGAATTTGCGGACACACATGCTCCAGAATGCGGTGCATATCTGCTTTCGGCTCACCCACAGCCAGACCGCCGACAGCGTAGCCATCAAAACCGATATCTACCAGACCTTTAACAGAAATATCACGTAAATCTTCGTAAACGCTGCCCTGAATGATACCAAACAGCGCATTTTTGTTTCCGAGACTGTCAAAACGCTCACGGCTACGCTTCGCCCAACGCAGAGACATCTCCATGGAGCGTTTTGCGTAATCCCAGTCAGCAGGATACGGCGTACACTCATCAAAGATCATGACGATATCCGAACCAAGATCGTACTGAATCTCCATCGACTTTTCCGGGTCGAGGAAAATCGGATCGCCGTTGATGGGGTTACGGAAGTGAACGCCCTGTTCAGTGATTTTACGAATATCGCCAAGACTGAAAACCTGGAAGCCGCCGGAGTCGGTAAGAATCGGGCCTTTCCACTGCATAAAATCGTGCAGATCGCCATGCAGTTTCATGATTTCCTGGCCCGGGCGCAGCCACAGGTGGAAGGTGTTACCGAGAATAATTTGTGCGCCAGTGGCTTCAACTTCTTCCGGCGTCATCCCTTTTACGGTGCCGTAGGTGCCAACAGGCATAAAACAAGGCGTTTCCACTACGCCACGATCAAAGACCAGGCGGCCACGGCGTGCGCGACCGTCGGTGGTGTCCAGTTCAAATTTCATTTTTTCTCCACTACGTCAGAAAAACAGTCCAACGTTTAAACCAGCGCCGCGGAATTACTCCCCGACGCGCTCATTAATTGCCTGCGGATTGTACGTGATAAACATCGCATCACCGTAACTAAAAAAGCGATATTTCTCTTCTACCGCCGCTTTATAGGCGTTCATAGTGTGTTGATAGCCGGCAAATGCCGAAACCAGCATAATCAGCGTCGATTCAGGAAGGTGGAAGTTCGTCACCAGCGCATCGACCACTTTGTACTGGAAGCCCGGATAGATAAAGATTTGGGTATCGTCAAAGAACGGTTCAATGAGATCGTTTTTCGCCGCCTGGGCCGCGCTTTCCAGCGAACGTACCGAGGTGGTGCCAACCGCAATCACCCGATTGCCACGCGCTTTTGCTGCCAGTACCGCGTCTACCACATCCTGCGACACTTCAGCGTATTCTGAGTGCATGATGTGATCTTCAATGGTGTCGACGCGCACCGGCTGGAAAGTACCCGCACCAACGTGCAGAGTTACGAACGCCATCTCCACGCCTTTGGCGCGCAATTTTTCCAGCAAAGGTTCGTCAAAATGCAGCCCGGCAGTCGGGGCCGCTACCGCGCCCGGTTTTTCACTATAAACTGTTTGATAAAGTTCGCGGTCTGCATCTTCGTCCGGACGGTCGATGTACGGCGGCAGTGGCATGTGGCCGATGCTGTTGAGGATATCCAGTACAGAACGATCATCATTAAATTCGACTTCAAACAGTGCGCCGTGGCGAGCGGTCATTGTTGCGTTGATACTTTCGTCATCGCCCAGCAGCAGCTCTGCGCCCGGTTTTGGCGCTTTCGAGGCGCGAATATGCGCAAGAATGCGTTTGTCGTCGAGCATACGCTCAACCAGCACTTCAATCTTGCCGCCGCTGGCTTTACGCCCAAACAGGCGCGCCGGGATCACGCGGGTATTATTAAAAACCAGAAGATCGCCGGGGTTGAGCTTATCGAGTAAATCGGTGAAAGTACCGTGCGTCAGCGCGCCCGTCGGCCCGTCCAGCGACAGTAAACGACAGCTACTGCGTTCAGGCATTGGATAGTGGGCAATCAGGGATTCGGGCAATTCAAAGGAGAAATCGGTAACGCGCATGACACTGACTCAGACTAAAATAAGAGGCGGGTAGTCTAGTGCCGGGGCGCTCTCCCTGCAACCTTTACCCCCCTTTGGATAGAATATAATCGATGAATTTTTTAGCTCACCTGCATCTAGCCCATCTCGCGGAAAGTTCGCTTTCCGGTAATTTACTGGCTGATTTCGTACGCGGAAATCCTGAAGAAAATTTTCCGCCCGACGTCGTGGCTGGCATTCATATGCATCGACGTATCGACGTATTGACTGACAATCTACCGGAAGTCCGCGAGGCACGGGAATGGTTTCGTCGTGAAACTCGCCGCGTTGCGCCTATTACACTGGATGTCATGTGGGATCACTTTCTTTCACGCCACTGGTCGCAGCTATCACCGGACTTTCCGCTACAGGAATTTACCTGTTATGCCCGTGAGCAAGTGATGACTATTCTTCCAGACTCACCGCCACGCTTTATCAATCTGAACAACTACTTATGGTCTGAGCAATGGCTGGTTCGCTATCGCGATATGGATTTCATCCAGAACGTGTTAAACGGCATGGCAAGCCGTCGCCCACGTCTGGATGCCCTGCGTGACTCTTGGTACGATTTAGACGCCCATTACGATGCTCTCGAAACCCGCTTCTGGCAGTTTTATCCGCGGATGATGGCGCAGGCGTCACGCAAGGCGCTCTGAAACTTCAAGCTCCAGCGTCACTATTTTTTAGCATTCGCATCCAGCGGGGCGGCATAACAGCTGTAAGAAAAACATTCGCTGGAATGATTGGCGATATCTTTAAAGTTGCTTTCAGCAACCCCCTCGAACATGAGTACCGTTCTGGACAAATCTCCGTTTTCATTTATATGTGGAAAATCAAATTGTGCACTGAATCGCCATACATCTGTCTTTTCTGGCTCGCTGTTCACAGAGATACGTCGATGGAAGACCCCTCCTGTAAACGTGCGCCAGAACAATTGTTGATCAAAATCTTGTAATATCTCAGAGTTGGATGCTATTTGATGTAGTAAACCTGCATACCGTGGACTGCCATCACGAGCAACATTATGCAACCCCTGACTAAAAGCATCAAATAAACAATACATGTGATCACTAGTGAAAAAAGGTCTTAATTTGTTTTGTTCTTCATCGCTGTAATCCAGGAGCATCTCATTGATTTCTTCCTGTGAGAATTTTAAGACAAAATTATCCTCAGGATTTGTTTCTTTCTTGTTTTTTTCGATATTCTTCTCCTCAATGGTCTTCGCATTTTGTTTCGCATTTTCTTCCTCAGTTTTTTTCTCAATTACTTCAGCAATTTTTTCCCGAGTTTTTGATTTTAGACTAACACCATCGATGTCAACCGGTGTTGTTTTCAGATCTCTCTGCGCGTCTTTCAAATTTGTCTTATAGAGATCGGGCACTTTATCGGCAGATAAGTATCCGGATGAAGAAATCTGGTGTGTACGCATGGGGGGCTGTTCACAAAGCATCGAGGCTATATCGTCTTTAAACTCTTTTACATTAAAGTTATCGGCATTAACCTTCCCTGTTATAAACCCCGCATCGGCAATTTTCTTCTCTAATTGTTTTGTACGTTTAGAATAATAAGCGTTGTTATCATAAAACTTTTCAAGAAGGGCCCACTCCTCAAGTTGCCTTATGTGATTTTTCAACTGTTGATGATCTATTTTATATTGATGTGTACTAGAATCATTTTGGTTGCAGGAGTTACAGATTTTTAAGCATAATTTTCCATCAGATTTATCATCTATGGTATCAGTGAAAATATAGGACACTTCAATACTCTGCCCGTACTTATCAGTCATCTCATATGACCATTGCCCCGTTCGTTTCGCATTCTTAATGACTTCGATGGACTCTGCAGGGCAACCATGAAGAATGGCCAGAATTTTATCAGGATGCTTAATTAGTAAAATTATTATATTTACAACGTTTGAAAAGAAACTTTTGCTATTTTTTATTTCATCGATTTTTTCCGCTGAAATGTTTACTAAGTTTTCATTTCCGGAAATGAAAAGCAATTTGCCATGGGGGCTTTTTTTAAATTGTTCTTCTGTTTTAGAAAAGACATCCTCTTTAAAAGGTGGCAACTCAGTACCAGTAATAAACGGTTTCAATAAATTCGAATTTGAAATTGTCATATCTTTGCTCCACTACAGGGTTATCCTGGAGCAGGTTGTACATAACCTCATGGGCAAAGAATACCAAAAATCGCTCATATCGATCGGGACAAATATTTAACAAACTCAGCCCTGACATTGTGCAGCTTTTTCGCTGCGTAGTGTCAGGGCTGATGACTAACGACGTAACAAATAAAACAGATGCTTTAGTTCATCCACACCGTAGCCGAAATGGCAGACAAAGCCAGAATCCCGTCCGTCAGTTGCCCATGCCCCTCCTTGCGTTGCCATTGCGCGACATTGAGTAACGGCGACGCGGGTAGCACCACTTCACAGGCTTCGCCACGGTTGATAGCCACCAGCACACGCTGCTGATTCAGCACGCGGACAAATACCACTACGTGATCTTCCGCATATACCACCTGGCAGCCACCACGACGCAGCGCCTGACTTTTCTTACGTAGCGCAATCATTCGCTGGTACAGCGCGAATAATGCCGTATCCTGTTTATCCACCTGCCAGGGGAACGGTTTACGGCAAAACGGATCGTTTTTGCCATCCACCCCCACTTCATCACCGTAATAAATACACGGTATGCCAGGCCAGGTAAGAAGCCAGACCACCGCCAGCGGCAGACGCGCGACATCTCGACCGAGAAGTGTTTTAAATCGCGCAGTATCGTGGCTGTCGAGCTGATTAAACATGCGCAATTGCTGTTGATGAGAAAGCCCTGCGCGGTAATTATCCATCCAGGCCATACAGGTTTGGGCGTCAATCTGCTGAGGATCGTAAGAGATATCAGTGTTGGCAAGAAATCCCCACAACGGGAATGTGAAGCCACGATAGTTCATGGCGGCATCTTCCACATCGGCCTGTAACCATTGCCGTGCATCGCCAAAATGTTCGCCGACTATATACGCTTCCGGTTGGGTTTCTTTCGCGGCTTCGGTGATCCCAGCGACGTGCTGTAAATTATTGCGCGCCCCACCCGCTTCTCCCAGCATATGCACCACATCCAGCCGCCAGCCGTCCATATTCCATGGTGCTTTCAGCCAATGGCGGACAATGCTGTCTTCCCCGCGATAAATTTCATTCACCAGACTTTCCGACTGATAATCCAGCTTCGGCAAGCTGGCATAGCCCAGCCAGTCGAGCGCCGTGCCATCATCACTAAACGAGTACCAGTCGCGCCAGGGCGATTCGGGGTTGTGACAAGCTCCCCCCGTGCCACGATTGTGCCTGTCAAACCAGGCATGGGAATCGCCACTGTGGTTAAACACACCGTCCAGCACCAGCCGCATTCCCAGCTGCTGCGTATTGTGTCGCAAACGCAGCAATGCCCCATCACCGCCAAACTGCGGATCGACATGGCGATAATCCTCGGTATCGTATTTATGTACGCTGGGAGCTTTAAACACCGGATTAAGATACAGCGCCGTCACGCCAAGTTTTTTCAGATACGGCAGTTTTTCTCTGATACCGTCCAGATCGCCGCCATAGAACGTTGATCCGCCCGCCTGCGCCGTGACCGGTTCATCCCAGTCACGCAAGATGATCTCTTGTCCGGCTGCGTGATGGTAATAAACATGATCCTGTTCAGCTTCACGAGGAAGACTACGGGCGAAACGATCAGGGAAGATCTGATAAAAAATCTGATCCGCAGCCCATTGTGGGCCGATATCCGGGACATCGACGGCAAACTGCTCCAGTCGTGCTGGCGGCATTCGGCTGAAGCCCTGCGGTGTAAACCAACGCTGGCGATCGTGCCACAGTAATTTGAAACTATAACGCCGCCGAGGTTGCCCGCTGGAGAGATCGATCGCCGCCCGCCATGCGGTGACACCAGGCTGGGGCTGACTGCGCTGCTTATGCATCGGTACTGACGTTTCTTCGTTATCGTTTTCTGTACGTAGCATAATCCGCTGCGGTGGGTCTTCGCCTGTCAGCCACAGTGTAATGAGTAGTTGATCTTTGCTTTGTTTAACAAATGGGGGCACCGGCAGGTGCCATGCATTTAACATCATAATTCCCCTGTGATGAAAATCTGATCACCTTGCCATAGCCTAATGCAGGATCACTCATCATCTGAAGGATATTTGGGGGAGGAGGACGGGGGCGGATAACTTTCGGAATAGCCGGATCAGGGCTTGCCTTGATCCGGCTTACAGAACGCAGTGATTAGTGATTTTCAGCCAGCTGACGATCGTGGCGGCGTTTAAACATCCAGCCAATCAACAGCAGAACAATCCACGCGAAACCAACGTACAGCGAGATACGTGTGTCCGGATGATAACCAATCAATCCGATAATAAAGAGCAGGAAAATCAAACCGCCGATGGTCGTTGCTACCCCACCTGGTACTTTAAATTTCAGTGCCTTCACTTCTTCTGGCGGCAAACGGCGACGGAAAGCAATTTGCGACAGCAGGATCATAATCCATACCCACACCGTGGCGAAGGTTGCCAGCGAAGCGATCACCAGGAAGACATTTTCCGGCATGATGTAGTTCAGATATACCGCAAACAATAGCGCGGTAGTCATCACCAGCACCGTGACCCACGGAATACCGCGACGCGAGGTTTTGCTGAAAATTTTCGGCGCGCTACCCTGCTCTGCCATGCCGTGAAGCATACGACCTACGCCAAATACGTCACTGTTAATTGCTGACAGCGAAGCGGTCAGCACAACAAAGTTAAGAATGCTGGCGGCAAAGGTAATGCCCATATGCTGGAACGTCAGCACGAACGGGCTACCGGCAGTGCCAACCTGATTCCACGGATAGATAGACATAATGACGAACAGCGTACCGACGTAGAACACCAGAATACGCATCGGCACGGAGTTAATCGCACGCGGAATCGATTTTTCCGGATCTTTCGCTTCCCCGGCGGTAATCCCGATAATTTCGATCCCGCCGTAAGCAAACATTACCATTTGCAGCGACATCACCATGCCAAGCCAGCCGTTGCTGAAGAAGCCGCCGTTGCTCCAAAGATTATGGATACCGGTCGGTTGCCCGCCGTTGCCAATCCCCCAGATGATGATGCCGAAACCGGCGACAATCATGATGATGATGGTGGCGACTTTAAAGAACGAAAACCAGAACTCAAGCTCACCAAATACCTTCACGCTCATCAGGTTTACGGCGCAAATGATCAGCACCACGCTCAGTACCCAAATCCAGTGCGGCACCGTCGGGAACCAGACGCCCATATAGATACCGAACGCAGTCACATCGGCGATGGCGACAATAAGGATTTCAAAGCAGTAGGTCCAGCCAGTGATATAACCTGCCAGTGGACCGAGGTTTTCCTGCGCATAGCGCGAGAAAGAGCTGGCTGCCGGGTTATGTACCGACATTTCCCCCAGCGCACGCATAATGATATACGCCGCGATACCACCGATAATATAGGCCAACAACACGCTCGGACCGGCCATTTTGATGGCGTCTGCCGAACCGTAAAACAACCCGGTGCCAATTGCTGAACCCAGTGCCATAAAGCGTATGTGTCGGGTACTTAGCCCACGCTTTAGCTTGTTCTTACTTTCCATCAATTCCTAACCCATCAACACAATAAAAAACCACGGGGCATCGCAGCCCCGTGGTTAAAACAAATGTTCAGTGATTTAGTGAGCGCTGGAGGTCACCTGACGACCTGCCGCGCGATCCCAAATAATGGCCAGAACCACCATCACCACTGTTGGCATTAACCACGCAAGACCTTGTTCGGCCAGCGGTAAGCGCTGCGCCCAGGACGGTAAGATATCGCTGAATGCAGATGCTTTGATCCCGTCGAGAATACCAAAAAGCAGGCTGATAAACATCGGCGGAGCAATCACGCGGGACGAACTATGCCACCATGAGCGTGTAAAACTTAATACAACCAGTGCGATACACGGCGGATAAATAGCGGTCAGCACCGGTACGGAGATCTGAATCAGCTGGCTCAAGCCGAGGTTAGACACCACCATCGAGAAGCCGCCGAGGATAAACACCAGCGTACGATAGGAGAGCGGTACGTACTGAGCAAAGAATTCTGCACAAGCACAGGTCAGGCCAACCGCCGTGACCAGGCAGGCGATAAAGATTAACGCCGCCAGCAGGAAGCTACCGCCGCCGCCAAAGGTGTGCTGAACGTAGGCATGCAGAATAGCCGCACCGTTTGCAGACTGATCGACCAGCGACGCGCTGTCTGAACCCAGACGGAACAGTGCAAGGTACAGCAGAGTCAGACCAACACCCGCCATCAGGCCAGCCCAGACGGTATAACGGGTCAGCAGACGCGCTTCAGTAACGCCACGAGAACGCGCCGCGTTAACAATAACGATACCAAACACCATTGCGCCCAGCGTATCCATGGTCAGATAGCCATTAACGAAGCCGTTAGAAAACGCGGCGTTTTGATAAGCCTCAGTCGCCGTGCTGATAGAGCCTGCTGGCCAGACAATTGCCGCAACAGACAGGATGACCAGCGCGATAATTTTCAGCGGTGCCAGGAAGTTACCGACGGTATCCAGCAGTTTGCCCGGATAGAGCGAAACCAGAATAACGATAGCGAAATAGACCAGGCTGTAGATAAACAGCGGCAGCGCGGAGTCACCCGTCAGGGGCGCAATGCCCACTTCAAAGGAGACGGTGGCTGTACGCGGCGTGGCGAACAACGGCCCTACAGCCAGGTAGCAAACCGTTGCCAGCAGTACGCCAGCGACTTTACCAATTGGCGTGCTGAGGCTGTCAACACCACCGCCAACTTTCGCCAGCGCCACCACCGTTAATACCGGCAGGCCAACGGCAGTAATGAGGAAGCCGAATGCCGCAGTCCAGACGTGTTCGCCTGCCTGCAAGCCGACCATTGGAGGGAAAATGATGTTACCTGCGCCGACGAACAACGCAAATGTCATAAAGCCCAGAGCGATGATATCGCGCGATCTTAATTGATGGGTCATAAATCATACTGCCTGTGGATGTGGTGTTGTAACGTTAAATTTTTGTGCCAATCCCTGGGGATGATACAGCGGTATATTTAAACAATTTTAGCGGGAAATACTCCCAACCAGGCGCGGCGAAGAATAGTTTTTCGATTTACCGCGTGAATGCAGTCAGTATGACAGCACCTGAAGCGCAATTTAAACGCTTATAACGTTTTAAAGCAAGAAGGGATCTAAAAACCAGAGGTATATAGCGATAAGAAATCACCAACCAGTATAAAACACTATTTCCGTGAAAAAGACATGGCTAATCATGCGAACAAAAAATCACCAACCGTTGTAAAATCTAACGCCCGTATTTTGACTGCAAAATAAATATCCTCCGGCATAGCCGGAGGTTTTTCAAATGCGCCTGTAAGGCTCTGTTACCAGCCGCGCCCTAACAGGCGCATACGATCTGACATTTGCATTCAACTTCGTTACTTACGGCCCGTAAACGGGCTGCCCGGATATGGAATCGATAACTGCTCCCCCATTTTATCCTCTTCAAGCTGGTGCTTTATGTAGTCCTGTATCTTCGCCGTGTTCTTACCCACCGTATCGACATAGTACCCTCGGCACCAGAACTCCCTGTTTCTGTATTTGAATTTCAAATCCCCAAACTGCTCGTAAAGCATCAGACTGCTTTTCCCTTTCAGATATCCCATAAAGCCGGATACGCTCATTTTGGGTGGGATTTCCACAAGCATATGGATATGATCTGCGCAGCACTCTGCTTCCAGAATCCGTACGCTTTTCCACTCACACAGCTTTCTCAAAATACTGCCTATCGCCCTACGCTTCTCTCCGTAAAACGCCAGTCTTCGGTATTTCGGCGCAAAAACTATGTGATATTTACAGTTCCAGCGGGTGTGCGCTAAGCTCTTTTCGTCCCCCATTGGGACCCCCTTTTGATTTCTTGTTTGACACTTGCAGTTGCCAGACCGCAAGGTGTTTTAACAAATCAAAAGGGGTTTTAATAACTGGCTCAAAGCTGAAAGCTTTCCGGAACCCCCAGCCTAGCTGGGGGTTTTCTGTGCACAAGAAAATAAGCCAGCATCAGCTGGCTTATGGCAATAAAAGATGACAAAGGCGGATTATTCGCTGTTTTTGGCAATTAAACGTTCCGGGATAACAAAACTGAAACGCGTACCTTTTCCCACCGTACTCTCAATATGCAGGCGACTTTCGTGATGATTCACCGCATGTTTCACGATCGCTAACCCTAATCCGCTACCGCCAGTTTGTCGGGAACGTGCTTTATCAACGCGATAAAAACGCTCGGTCAGGCGCGGAATATGCTCCGGTGCGATGCCCGGTCCATTATCTTCAACGCTAAATTCGGCACCGTGCGGCACTCGCTGCCAGCGTACGGTGATATGCGTACCTTCCGGCGTATGATTCACGGCGTTATATACCAGGTTAGAAATCGCGCTGCGAAGTTGGTCTTCGTTGCCAGACACCTTGAGGTCGTTATCTATTTCAAAGGTAAATGTCTGTTTCTGCTGGCTCAGAGTCTGGGCCTCACGCTCAACGACCCGCAGCATCATCGGCACATCAACCTTTTCATTAAGCAACTGCGTTGGCGCGGCTTCTATTTTTGACAGCGTCAGTAACTGCTTCACCAGCCCTTCCATCCGCTGGGTCTGCTCGCGCATGGTGTGCAACGCTTTTTCACGTACCGCACCTTGCAGTGGTTGCTCATCCATCATCTCCAGGTAACCCTGTAACACTGTCAATGGCGTACGCAACTCATGGCTCACGTTGGCAAAAAAGTTACGCCGCGCCCCTTCCAGTTGATGCATTTGCGTGACATCACGCGCCACCATCAGCAACTGTTTGTGGGTATAAGGCATGACGCGAATTTCCAGATGCCGCCCGGTATTGAGCACCAGATTGAGCGGGCGAGAAAAATCACGCGTTTTCAGATATTGCGTAAACTCCGGATAACGAAGCAGATTAAGGATGTTCTGCCCGTTATCTTCCGGCCAGCGCAAACCAAGAATTTGTTGCGCCAGACCATTACACCAGAAAATACCGCCCTCTTCCGTGGTCAGCACCACCGCATCAGGCAGCGACTCCGCGCCGCTACGAAAGCGTTTAATCAGATTGCCCAGTTCGCGGCGACGTTTTTTATTACGCAGCTGCATCTGGTGTAAGCCGTATAGCAGCGGTTCCCAGCTACCACGCCCCGGAGGCGGGGTCATACTGCGATCCACCCACAGCCACCATGAAAGGCGCAATAAATTCCAAAAATGCCAGATAAGCAGTCCTGTTACCGATGCCAGCAAAAACCAAGGCAGGTAACCAAAAAATGCACCCAGGATGAAAGCCGGGAGGCAGCAAAGTAGCAGCTCCAGCACCAGCCTTTTCCACGACAGCCGTTCCAGCACGTAAGATACTCCAGTTAAGAAATCATAAGCCCTGCTCTGCGTCCGATGAGCAAGGCGTTAAAAGCGGGTTGAAAAACGATATCCTGTACCGCGTACGGTCTGCACCATGCGGTCATGTCCGCCGGGCTCCAGTGCCTTACGCAGGCGACGAATGTGAACATCGACCGTGCGGTCTTCCACATATACGTTGGTTCCCCAGACGTGGTTTAACAGCTGCTCGCGGCTGTACACGCGCTCGGGATGCGTCATAAAAAAGTGCAGCAGTTTAAATTCTGTCGGCCCCATCTCCAGCGGTTCTTCGCCCGCCATCACCCGGTGAGATGTCGGGTCGAGACTGAGCCCCTGCATCTCGATCACCTCTTCCACCGCCATTGGCGAAATACGGCGCATTACCGCTTTGATTCGCGCCACCAGTTCCTTCGGCGAAAATGGCTTGGTGATATAGTCATCCGCACCGGTTTCAAGGCCGCGCACGCGATCTTCTTCTTCCCCTCTGGCGGTCAGCATCACCACTGGAATATCTCGGGTCATCGACTCGCGCTTGAGGTGTTTGATGAACTGGATACCGGAGCCGCCAGGTAACATCCAGTCAAGGAGAATTAAATCCGGCCAGGGTTCATTCAGTTGATTCACAGCACTGTCATAATCTTCCGCTTCGACCGGCTGAAAGCCATTTTGTTCGAGCACGAAGCAGACCATTTCGCGAATTGGAGCTTCATCTTCTACGACCAGAATACGTCTCGCCATGATTTGCCCTGTTGTAATAAATAGGTTGCGATCATTAATGCGACGTCATTATGCGTCAGATTTATGACAGATTTATGAAAAGCACGTCGCACATATCTTCAGGTAGTTGATTTCCGTGGCGCAGAAAAAAGCAAATGGCACATCTGTTTGGGTATAATCGCGCCCATGCTTTTTCGCCAGGGAATCGTTATGCGCATCCTTCACACCTCAGACTGGCATCTCGGCCAGAACTTCTACAGTAAAAGCCGCGAAGCTGAACACCAGGCCTTTCTTGACTGGCTGCTGGAAACAGCGCAAACCCATCAGGTGGATGCGATTATTGTTGCCGGTGATGTTTTCGATACCGGATCACCGCCCAGTTACGCCCGCACGTTATACAACCGTTTTGTTGTCAATTTACAGCAAACGGGCTGTCATCTGGTGGTACTGGCAGGAAACCATGACTCGGTCGCCACGCTGAATGAATCGCGCGATATCATGGCGTTCCTCAATACTACCGTGGTCGCCAGCGCCGGACATGCGCCGCAAATCTTGCCTCGTCGCGACGGGACGCCAGGCGCAGTGCTGTGCCCCATTCCTTTTTTACGCCCGCGTGACATTATTACCAGCCAGGCGGGGCTTAACGGTATTGAAAAACAACAACATTTGCTGGCGGCTATTACCGATTATTACCAACAACATTATGCCGATGCCTGCAAACTGCGCGGCGATCAGCCTCTGCCCATCATCGCCACGGGGCATTTAACGACCGTTGGTGCCAGCAAAAGTGACGCCGTGCGTGACATTTATATTGGCACGCTGGACGCCTTCCCGGCACAAAACTTTCCGCCAGCCGACTACATCGCGCTCGGGCATATTCACCGCGCACAGATTATTGGCGGCATGGAACATGTTCGCTATTGCGGTTCCCCCATTCCACTGAGTTTTGATGAATGCGGAAAAAGTAAATATGTCCATCTGGTGACATTTTCAAACGGCAAATTAGAGAGCGTGGAAAACCTGAGCGTGCCGATAACGCAACCGATGGCGGTACTGAAAGGCGATCTGGCGTCGATTACCGAACAGCTGGAACAGTGGCGCGATGTATCACAGGAACCACCTGTCTGGCTGGATATCGAAATCACTACTGATGAGTATCTGCATGATATTCAGCGCAAAATCCAGGCATTAACTGAATCACTGCCTGTCGAAGTATTGCTGGTACGCCGCAGCCGTGAACAGCGCGAGCGTGTGTTAGCCAGCCAACAGCGTGAAACCCTCAGCGAACTCAGCGTCGAAGAGGTGTTTAATCGTCGTCTCGCACTGGAAGAACTGGATGAATCACAGCAGCAACGTCTGCAACATCTTTTCACCACGACGCTGCAGACCCTCGCCGGAGAACACGAAGCATGAAAATTCTCAGCCTGCGCCTGAAAAACCTGAACTCGTTAAAAGGCGAATGGAAGATTGATTTCACCCGCGAGCCGTTCGCCAGCAATGGGCTGTTTGCGATTACCGGCCCAACCGGCGCGGGGAAAACCACCCTGCTGGATGCCATTTGCCTGGCGCTGTATCACGAAACTCCGCGCCTTTCTAACGTTTCACAATCGCAAAATGATCTAATGACCCGCGATACCGCCGAATGTCTGGCGGAAGTGGAGTTTGAAGTCAAAGGTGAAGCGTACCGTGCATTCTGGAGCCAGAATCGGGCGCGTAACCAGCCAGACGGTAATTTGCAGGTGCCGCGCGTAGAGCTGGCGCGCTGTACCGATGGCAAAATTCTCGCTGACAAAGTGAAAGATAAGCTGGAACTGACGGCGACGTTAACCGGACTGGATTATGGGCGTTTCACCCGTTCGATGCTGCTTTCGCAGGGGCAATTTGCTGCCTTCCTGAATGCCAAACCAAAAGAACGCGCGGAATTGCTCGAGGAATTAACCGGCACCGAAATCTACGGGCAAATCTCTGCGATGGTCTTTGAGCAGCACAAATCGGCCCGCACTGAGCTGGAGAAACTGCAAGCGCAGGCCAGCGGCGTCGCGTTATTAGCGCCAGAACAAGTGCAATCGCTGACAGAAAGTTTGCAGGTACTCACTGTCGAAGAGAAACAGTTACTCGCCGCGCAGCAGCAAGAACAACAATCGT
The DNA here is from genome assembly GCF_030295215.1 of Escherichia sp. KS167_9B. Classification (NCBI taxonomy): domain Bacteria; kingdom Pseudomonadati; phylum Pseudomonadota; class Gammaproteobacteria; order Enterobacterales; family Enterobacteriaceae; genus Escherichia; species Escherichia sp. KS167_9B. The sequence continues at coordinate 493,879 of NZ_AP025754.1, read as the reverse complement.
TAAACTGGTTAACGCGTCTGGACGAATTGCAGCAAGAAGCCAGCCGCCGTCAGCAGGCATTGCAACAGGCGTTAGCCGAAGAAGAAAAAGCGCAACCTCAACTGGCGGCGCTCAGTCTGGCACAACCGGCGCGAAATCTTCGTCCGCACTGGGAACGCATCGCAGAACACACTGCGGCACTGGCGCATACTCGCCAGCAGATTGAAGAAGTAAATACTCGCTTACAGCGCACAATGGCGCTTCGTGCGAGCATTCGCCACCACGCGGCGAAGCAGTCTGCAGAATTACATCAGCAGCAACAAAGCCTGAATGCCTGGTTACAGGAACACGACCGCTTCCGTCAGTGGAACAACGAACTGGCGGGTTGGCGTGCGCAATTCTCTCAACAAACCAGCGAACGCGAGCATCTGCGGCAGTGGCAGCAACAGTTAACCCATGCAGAGCAAAAACTTAATTCACTTCCGGCGATCTCGTTGACGTTAAGCGCCGATGAAGTTGCTAGCGCCCAGGCGCAACATGCTGAGCAACGCACGCTGCGTCAGCGCCTGGTCGCGCTGCATGGGCAGATTGTTCCCCAACAAAAACGCCTGGCGCAATTACAGGTTGCTATCCAGAATGTCACGCAGGAACAGACGCAACGTAACGCCGCACTTAACGAAATGCGCCAGCGTTATAAAGAAAAAACGCAACAACTTGCCGATGTGAAAACCATTTGCGAGCAGGAAGCTCGTATCAAAACGCTGGAAGTTCAACGTGCGCAGTTACAGGCGGGTCAGCCTTGCCCACTTTGTGGTTCCACCAACCACCCGGCAGTAGAGGCGTATCAGGCACTGGAACCGGGTGTTAATCAGGCCCGCTTACTGACGCTTGAAAACGAAGTGAAAAAGCTCGGGGAGGAAGGCGCGGCGCTGCGCGGGCAACTGGACGCCTTAACGAAGCAGCTTCAGCGTGATGAAAACGAAGCGCAAAGCCTCCGACAAGATGAGCAAGCACTTACTCAACAATGGCAAGCTGTCACGGCCAGCCTCAATATCACCTTGCAGCCACAGGACGATATTCAACCGTGGCTGGATGCACAAGATGAGCACGAGCGCCAGCTGCGGATACTCAGCCAACGGCATGAATTACAAGGGCAGATTGCCGCGCATAATCAGCAAATTATCCAGTATCAACAGCAAATTGAACAACGCCAGCAGCAACTCTTAACGGCATTGGCGGGTTATGCACTGACATTGCCACAGGAAGATGAAGAAGAGAGCTGGTTGGCGACGCGTCAGCAAGAAGCACAGAGCTGGCAGCAACGCCAGAACGAATTAACCGCGCTGCAAAACCGTATGCAGCAGCTGACGCCGATTCTGGAAACGTTGCCGCAAAGTGATGAATTCCCGCACAGCGAAGAAACTGTGGCGCTGGAAAACTGGCGGCAAATTCATGAACAATGTCTCGCGTTACAAAGCCAGCAGCAGACGTTACAGCAACAGGATGTTCTGGCGGCGCAAAGTCTGCAAAAAGCCCAGGCGCAGTTTGACACCGCGCTACAGGCCAGTGTCTTTGACGATCAACAGGCGTTCCTTGCGGCGCTAATGGATGAACAAACACTAACGCAACTGGAACAGCTCAAGCAGAATCTGGAAAACCAGCGCCGTCAGGCGCAAACGCTGGTCACTCAGACAGCTGAAACGCTGGCACAGCATCAGCAACACCGACCTGACGGCCTGGATCTCAGTGTGACGGTGGAGCAGATTCAGCAAGAGTTAGCGCAAACTCACCAAAAGTTGCGTGAAAACACCACGAGTCAGGGCGAGATTCGTCAACAGCTGAAACAGGATGCGGAAAACCGTCAGCAACAACAAACCTTAATGCAGCAAATTGCTCAAATGACGCAGCAGGTTGAGGACTGGGGATATCTTAATTCGCTAATAGGTTCCAAAGAGGGCGATAAATTCCGCAAGTTTGCCCAGGGGCTGACGCTGGATAATTTAGTCCATCTCGCTAATCAGCAACTTACCCGGTTACACGGGCGCTATCTGTTACAGCGCAAAGCCAGCGAGGCGCTGGAAGTCGAGGTTGTCGATACCTGGCAGGCAGACGCGGTACGCGATACCCGTACCCTTTCTGGCGGCGAAAGTTTTCTCGTCAGTCTGGCGCTGGCGCTGGCACTTTCAGATCTGGTCAGCCATAAAACGCGTATTGACTCGCTGTTCCTCGATGAAGGTTTCGGCACGCTGGATAGCGAAACACTGGATACCGCCCTTGATGCCCTGGATGCTCTGAATGCCAGTGGTAAAACTATCGGCGTGATTAGCCACGTTGAAGCGATGAAAGAGCGTATTCCGGTGCAGATCAAAGTGAAAAAGATCAACGGACTGGGATACAGCAAACTGGAAAGTGCGTTTGCAGTGAAATAACTATTCAGCAGGATAATGAATACAGAGGGGCGAATTATCTCTTGGCCTCGCTGGTCGTTATCCTGCAAGCTATCACTTTATTGGCTACGGTGATTGGTAGCCGTTCTGGTGGTTGTGATGGTGGTATGAAAAAAGTTATTTTATCTTTGGCTCTGGGCACGTTTGGTTTGGGAATGGCCGAATTTGGCATTATGGGCGTGCTTACGGAGCTGGCACATAACGTAGGTATTTCGATTCCTGCCGCCGGGCATATGATCTCGTATTATGCGCTGGGGGTGGTGGTCGGTGCACCAATCATCGCACTCTTTTCCAGCCGCTACTCACTCAAACATATCTTGTTGTTTCTGGTGGCGTTGTGCGTCATTGGCAACGCCATGTTCACGCTCTCTTCGTCTTACCTGATGCTCGCCATTGGTCGGCTGGTTTCCGGCTTTCCGCATGGTGCATTTTTTGGCGTCGGGGCGATTGTGTTATCGAAAATTATCAAACCCGGCAAAGTCACCGCCGCCGTGGCGGGGATGGTTTCCGGGATGACAGTCGCCAATTTGCTGGGCATTCCGCTGGGGACGTATTTAAGTCAGGAGTTTAGCTGGCGTTACACCTTTTTATTGATCTCTGTGTTTAATATCGCGGTGATGGCATCGGTCTATTTTTGGGTGCCGGATATTCGCGACGAGGCGAAAGGAAAGCTGCGCGAACAATTTCACTTTTTGCGCAGCCCGGCCCCGTGGTTAATTTTCGCTGCCACGATGTTTGGCAACGCGGGTGTATTTGCCTGGTTCAGCTACGTAAAGCCATACATGATGTTTATTTCCGGTTTTTCGGAAATGGCGATGACCTTTATTATGATGTTAGTTGGGCTGGGGATGGTGTTGGGGAATGTGCTAAGTGGCCGGATTTCAGGACGTTATTCACCACTACGCATTGCGGCAGTGACTGATTTCATTATTGTGCTGGCATTGCTGATGCTCTTTTTCTTCGGCGGCATGAAAACAACGTCGCTTATTTTTGCTTTTATTTGTTGCGCGGGATTATTTGCCCTCTCTGCACCGCTGCAAATATTGTTACTGCAAAATGCCAAAGGTGGAGAATTATTAGGTGCCGCAGGTGGGCAAATAGCGTTTAACCTCGGTAGCGCCGTCGGCGCATATTGCGGAGGTATGATGCTGACGCTGGGGCTGACTTATAATTACGTGGCGCTGCCTGCCGCCCTGCTTTCGTTTGCTGCGATGTCGTCGTTGCTGCTGTATGGTCGCTATAAGCGCCAGCAAGCGGCGGATAGTCCGATGCTGGCGAAACCACTGGGATAGGTTGCAGTCACTGCTTGTTGTCGGATGCGGCGCGAGCGTCTTATCCGACCTACGCGAGCTGCTCATTTTGTAGGCCTGATAAGACGCGGCAAGCGTCGCATCAGGCATGATGCACCAATTGCCTGTTTTTTTTTACTCTTGTGGCCATAACCACGCAGCGCCGCGTACGCCGCTGGAATCACCATGTTTCGCCTTACGCACCGGCGTTTCACATTCGCCGCCGAAGACAAATTGTTTAATCAACTGCGGAACCGTTTGATATAAACGATCTACATTGCTCATCCCGCCCCCCAACACAATCACATCCGGATCGAGAATATTCACGACATGTGCCAGCGATTTTGCCAGCCGCAGCTCGTAGCGACGCAATGCCAGTTCCGCTACCGGATCGCTTTCTTCTACCAGGCGGATAATTTCACTGCCTTTCAGCGCATGTCCGCTCAAACGACGATAATCCGTCGCGAATCCCGTGCCCGAAATAAAGGTTTCAATACAACCTTGTTTACCGCAATAACAAGGGACTTCCTCGCGATAACGCAGTTCATCTTCGTCCATCCACGGTAGCGGATTGTGTCCCCACTCGCCTGCCGTGCCATTGCCGCCGATATGCGCTCGACCATTGAACGCTACGCCCGCGCCGCATCCCGTGCCGATAATCACGGCAAATACCGTCTGCGCTCCCGCTGCTGCGCCATCTACCGCTTCCGAGACCGCCAGACAGTTGGCGTCATTTGCCAACCGCACTTCCCGTTGCAACCGCGCGCTTAAATCTTTATCAAATGGCTGACCGTTAAGCCAGGTTGAATTGGCATTTTTCACCACGCCAGTGTAAGGCGAAATCGAGCCTGGAATGCCCATGCCTACCGTTCCGCGCTGCCCTGTCGCCTGCTCCGCCATATCAACCAACGTGGCGATCGTTTCGATGGTCTGATGGTAATCATCACGCGGCGTGGGCAGACGATGACGATACAACTGCTCCCCTGCATCGCCCAGTGCAATCACTTCAGTTTTGGTGCCGCCTAAATCGATACCTATACGCACGGTACTCTCCTTATTTTTTTCAATATCAATAGCGTAGAGACGGACAACCGGATTGGCAATGCAAGGCCGCCGACAATTCGTTATCATGCCCGCTAAATTTAACGACAAGGCCGTGGAAATTATCATGCTGTGGTTCAAAAATTTAATGGTTTACCGTCTTAGCCGCGAGATTTCGCTGCGTGCAGAAGAGATGGAAAAACAGCTAGCCTCGATGGCATTTACCCCATGCGGCAGCCAGGACATGGCGAAGATGGGCTGGGTTCCTCCGATGGGATCGCACAGCGATGCGTTAACGCACGTTGCCAATGGTCAAATTGTTATCTGCGCGCGCAAAGAAGAAAAAATCCTCCCGTCTCCGGTGATTAAACAGGCGCTGGAAGCAAAAATCGCCAAGCTGGAAGCGGAACAGGCGCGCAAGCTGAAGAAAACCGAAAAAGATTCGCTGAAAGATGAAGTGCTGCACTCTCTTCTGCCGCGCGCTTTCAGCCGTTTCAGCCAAACCATGATGTGGATCGACACGGTAAACGGTTTGATTATGGTGGACTGCGCCAGTGCCAAAAAAGCAGAAGATACGCTGGCATTACTGCGTAAAAGCCTGGGGTCGTTACCGGTTGTACCATTGAGCATGGAAAACCCGATTGAACTGACGCTGACCGAATGGGTACGCTCTGGTAGTGCGGCACAAGGCTTCCAGCTGCTTGATGAAGCCGAACTGAAATCGTTGCTGGAAGATGGCGGCGTGATCCGCGCGAAGAAACAAGATTTGACCAGCGAAGAAATCACCAACCACATTGAAGCAGGAAAAGTGGTGACTAAACTGGCGCTCGACTGGCAGCAGCGCATTCAGTTTGTGATGTGCGACGATGGTTCACTCAAGCGTCTGAAGTTCTGCGACGAGCTGCGCGATCAAAACGAAGATATCGACCGTGAAGATTTTGCCCAACGTTTTGATGCCGATTTCATCCTGATGACCGGTGAACTGGCAGCATTAATCCAAAACCTGATCGAAGGATTAGGTGGCGAAGCACAACGTTAATTGCTGATTTGCCTTTAATGCCGGATGCGACGCCTGCGGCGTCTTATCCGGCGTACGAATCCACACCAGGCATATAATCATTCGCTACGGCGGGCAATAATTTTTAGCGCAGCAATATTATGCGTTTTACGCCGTAACTGATCCAACCGTCTCATCCCTATTCGCCTGTCAGCGGCACGCAGAATATTCACTAACCCCCATTTATCGCTGGTAAATTGTTTCGTTAACAGCTCCGCTTTTGGGGTATCAATATATTCACGCAATAAATCAGAAATTGAACAAATATCCGTCAGATAAGGATACCAGCAAGTTTCACCATGAAAATTACGCACTCCACCATTGCCTGCCATAAAGTCTTTTGGGTAATCCCAGATCACGTCTTTATCCAACGTGATCCAATAACGCGGTAAATCGGTGCTTCCACCATTTTGGCTGCGCATGGGATAACGGGTACAGTGAATTTGCAGGTTGATCGTTGGCGTCAGTAAGTCATAAATCTCCCTCTGTAACTTGCTCCAGGGGCGTTGTGTCATTGTTTTTCCTCAAGCCGGTTACGCGCTTCACTGCGAATTTGCCGCGTTGCCCCGGTTTTCACTAAATCACGTAACTGCGAAAGATCGGGCTGATCGACAAATAAGATTAATGATGGATCCTCTTTTAACCACGCCGTTTTCACATCGGCAGCCAACTGTGGATTATTAATAGCCAGCGCCCGATCCTGTGACTCAGTCAATGTCGTTAACAAAGAGGCTGGGGTATGTACATTGCGCAACGCCGTCTGCCGCAAATGATCATTGTGACTTTTCAGCAATCCGCACCACCATTCATCATCTGATTTATCTTTTATCGTATCCAGCTCCGCAAAAATATCGCTTTCCTCATGATTCCAGCGGTGTAATCCTCTTTCACTTTGTCTACGGGTGCTATTTTTCATACTGACAACAGACAACGCCCAGTCAGAGTTAAAACGATACTGTTGATCGAGTTTGTTGATAATTCCGGAGGGTAAATCTTTATTATCAAATAACTGGTTTCGCATCCGATAGCGGTATTCAGCAGGTAAATAAACCAGTAAATCGATAGCATTATTAAGCATCTCTTCGTCAATAATACCATTATCAATCAGCGCCAGCTGTACTTCGTAGGCTTGCTCTTGATCTTCTTGCCGTTTACTCATCATTAATTTTAAGGTGTGTTGCCATAATTGTTTCTTATACTCCAGAGGTAACAATTTATCGCGTGCCAGCTCATACCAGATGCTGGGAATGTCATGCTGATTCAGTAGATAACTAATCACTTCCTTCGAGGTCAGATAACGCATGCCGTCACGTAAATTGTGCACATCTTCTTTTGCCAAAGTCAGTTGACGCGACTCCGGCAAAGCGACCAATAACGCCTTCACGATATTTTTATTTTCTTTATTATCCAGATACATTTGTTCTGCGATACGTTCAACATCCTCTGTCCTCAGGGTCGCTGACAGTTGGGTGATTTTTAGTTCAGTAAGCGTCCGGGCTAATGCTTGACGAACTTTCAGCGATTTATCTTTACTCAACAACACCGCTTGTTGTGCGGTTAAATCGGTTCCGGTAATTCTTTCGCGTAACTCCAGATCTTCGCTATTTATCAATTCATCAACCACTGCAGTTGGAACCAGCCAGGCGTAATCGTAATGGCTGATTAATGTCTTGCGCACACTGAGAAAAGGGCTTTGACTTAACGATACAACAATATCAGGAGAAAGATTATCCTGTCTGGCCTGCTCCAGCTGTACGCTCTCGACGGGTACAGACATTAATTTTTTATTCACTTCGGCGGATATATTGCTGTTTTTAACCAGTCCTCTGGCAACAGCTTCATCTTTAATTAATTCATCGGTAAGCAAATGCATGTGTTGAGCAGGCCAGGACTGCGCCATTGATTCACGCGTCTGGTCATCGGGGTGCTGTAACAGTTGCAGCATAACGGCGGTTGACAAACTTTCTATATGAGTCAGAAAACGTGCCACCAGTGGATCTTCATGCTTTATTTTATCCGCAAGGAAATTATCGAGTTTCCCCGTTTCAATCCATTTTAATTTCTCATTAATTTCAGGAGCAGCTTTATCTCGAAAAAGAGGTAAACCCTGAACGATATTGTCTACGACGCTATCATAGTCAGGATACGCATTGGAAATATTATCGGTTTCGATTTCACTATGATCATAAAGATTAGGCGTCACCAGTGAATAGGCTTTTTGAATATTCTCGTCCCAGTTATATTCTTCACCGCTTTCATCTTCATTGATATAAAACTCAGCTTTGATGACCTCAAATTGCGTTGCTTTATCGGAAACAATAATGCCTCGCGCGTTAATTCCTTTCATCACTTCAAAGTTGTGATCATTATAATCAGCATAAACTAAACCTTTTGCTGTCATCTGCCCTTTGACATACGCGAAATCATGATTAATAAAGTTATCGACAATAACATTACCTAATACAATCAGATGACCATTACCTGACAGATAATCATCATAATCGCCGGAAATCGTTAAATTACCGTTCACCACCAGTTTATGCTGATTGCTGAAGTTAGTGGGTAATGATAGGTCACCATTATGATAATACCAGCGGATATTATCTTTTAGCATATAAGCAGCTTCCATACTATCGTTGGTTGCCGCTTTAACCACGTTGCGCTCATCTGCCGTCATAAGATGAAAGTCAGAGGTGATAAGGTCCTCGCTACTGATCCACTCTGTGGCACATGCATTGCCAGTCATAAAAAATACGACCATACAGATGACCAATATATTAATTCTATTCATAATCTTCACTGATATTTATATCAACCTTGATGAATTATGAATATATCGGAAATCGAAAAAATCGCAGCAAAGGAAATATTATTATGGGTTAAAGAGAGGATATTTCAGAAAAATGCCCTCCCGTTCATGGGGAAGGCGAGGAATTACAGATAGCGGCACAGATAAGAGGTGGGTTCGGCAACTTGCAGATGAAACTCGCTGTGACCGGGAACATTAAACACCGAACCGGCTTCATACACTTGCCAGTCGGTCGCGTCAGGCAGTAAAACATTCAGCGCGCCACTGATTACCGTCATCTCTTCCGGTTCAGCGGTGCTGAAGGTGTATTCGCCTTCAACCATAACACCTACGCTGGCGCGGCCAGTGCTACTGCTGGAAAAGCCGATCGATTTCACTTTGCCGGAAAAGTACTCATTACTTTGAAGCATAAACTGGCCCTGTCTGGTAGTTGAACATCTACTTCACTATAGGGGCCAGAGGCGCTGGCTGTCACGCAAAATTACACCAGCAATTCCGCTGCCAGCCTTGCAATCAATACGTTAGAGAGCAAGACAGGAACATTGAGCTGTTTTTGCAGTAAATCGCGATGACGCTGGTTAAATCCCAAACAATCCAGCATGATGACATCTGCGCCTTTTGCCAGTAATTCTTTCCCGGCATCAATGATTTTTTGTTCCGAATCATGAATGGGGTTACCCAATGAAAATACCGGCGATTTCTGCAAAATTTGCCATTTTTGCGCCTGAACGGGCAGCATCTCCTCAACCGGAACGATAACCCCCACCTGATGATCTTCAATAATAGAGGAAACCAGCGGTGGCAATATTCGCGACGGCTCAAGAAAGATCGTATTACGCGCGGTCATACTACTAATGTTTGCCGTACTCATTAATATAATGACGTCGTAACCCTGATTATCGAGCACTTCAACCACACCTTGCAGGTCTCGCTCCACTTTGCGACGCGAAACATGGGCCAGCTGGTTGTCATTTAATAATGTGAGAATTGTGTCTTCGCCTGCTTCTGGCGCGTACTCCGCCATCACTTCTTCGCGGCTTAACTTCCCCAGCAGGCTATGATGGGAAATATTATCTTCGTCAATGTATTCTGTCAGGAGCGGCAAAACTTCCTGCATAGGTACAATGCCGATGGTCAGGATCGCCAACGACGCACTCATTGTTCTTCCACCTTACTTTTATTTCGTCGTTAATTACCAGGCAAGCGCTAAGCACCACTGCCGACACTTACCTGTGCTACAAATGACAAAAAGCGTAGCAGCAGACCTGCACGGCATAATGTAAAGATTCCAAATGATTCCAGTAATGGATTGTTATTGTTTAATATTCTAATTATTTGAAAAACATGAATTGTGAAAAATGTGACGCAGATCCCTTGTGGTGGCACTCAGAATCCCTTCCGAGCAGTCTGATGCGGTCACTCTTTGTCAGGGTCCTCATAGCGTTTTTTCGCATCCATCGCTTCCTGAGCGGTCGGATGTTCACTGATCAACGAGTCTGGTTTAGGATGATCGGCTCTGAGTTGGTACCAGGTTACCGTCTGTCCTGGCTTTCCTTTTTCAATCGTCACTATATATGCTTCACGAGGATAAGGCGGTTTCGTTGGCATCGTTCTTCCTTATTTCACGGGATGAACGTTAAGTATAGGCGCTCGAAAATCAACAATTGATCGTCTGTGCCAGGGCGCTGCGAATTTCAGAAATCACCTGGCTGGGTTCGTTTGTTGCGTCGATGATAATATGCGCAACTTCGCGATATAGCGCATCGCGTTCTTCCAGCACTTCCTGAACTTCTTCGCTCAGCGGTTTCCCCGTTAAGGTTGGCCGTAAATCTTCTTCCGGTGCAGCTTGCAGTCGGTTAACCAGGACTGATACTGGCGCACACAAATAAACCACGATCCCGTTATTTTGCATAAAGTGACGATTAAATTCCGTCAGGATAATGCCGCCGCCCGTGGCGATAACGGTGGATGGCGCAGTTACCGCTTCCAACGCCGCCGTTTCTCTGGCGCGGAATCCCGCCCACTCTTCCCTTTCGACGATCTCCGCGACCGTCATATTGAGCTGTGATTGCAACCACTGGTCGGTATCGACAAATCGACGGTTAAGCGAATCGGCAAGGGCCATTCCGACCGTTGTTTTACCACAGCCCCGAGGCCCGATCAGAAAAAGAGGTTGTGTCATCGTGGGTTTTCCCCAATAGGTCGCAATGCGGCGAAAGCCGGTGTCATGAGAATAGCGATCATACCATCAAACTAGTACAATTTCGATTGTAAAGAAAAAATTCCACTTAAAGTGAAAATTTTAATACATCCCTTACTATACCAATAAATTTTCAAGAATGAAGTGTAAATAATAAATTACATTCAGCCACGACTACGTTGCACTTCCAGCCACCACTTCTCCAGCTCCGCGGCAAAGGCCTGGCGGTCACGTTGTGTAAGGCTATCTGGTCCCCCGGTCTGGATCCCACTGGCGCGTAAGGTATCCATAAAATCGCGCATCGTCAGGCGCTCACGAATGGTCGCTGGTGTGTAACGTTCGCCGCGTGGATTAAGCGCCGCAGCGCCTTTCTCGATGGCTTCAGCAGCCAAAGGAATATCTGCGGTGATCACCAAATCGCCAGCTTCACACTGCCGGACAATTTCGTTATCGGCAACGTCGAAACCTGCCGCGACGCGCAGCGTTCGAATAAATCGCGAAGGCGGTACGCGTAAACTCTGGTTTGCTACCAGTACCAGCGGCATCTGCATACGTTCAGCCGCGCGATACAAAATCTCTTTAATTACATTGGGACACGCGTCGGCATCCACCCAAATTGTCATAAAGTCATCCTTTGTTGGGTAATTCTCTATTGTGTCGCGCTTTTGCCTTCCGGCATAGTTCTGTTTATGCTTCTGCCAGCGATTATCAAAACAATGAATTTCACGGCAGGAGTGAGGCAATGGAAAAGAAAATCGGTTTTATTGGCTGCGGCAATATGGGAAAAGCCATTCTCGGCGGTCTGATTGCCAGCGGTCAGGTGCTTCCAGGGCAAATCTGGGTATATACCCCCTCCCCGGATAAAGTCGCCGCCCTGCATGACCAGTTCGGCATCAACGCCGCAGAATCGGCGCAAGAAGTGGCGCAAATCGCCGACATCATTTTTGCCGCCGTTAAACCAGGCATCATGATTAAAGTGCTTAGCGAAATCACCTCCAGCCTGAATAAAGACTCTCTGGTCGTTTCTATTGCAGCAGGTGTCACGCTCGACCAGCTTGCCCGCGCGCTGGGCCATGACCGGAAAATTATCCGCGCCATGCCGAACACTCCCGCACTGGTTAATGCCGGGATGACCTCCGTAACGCCAAACGCGCTGGTAACCCCAGAAGATACCGCTGATGTGCTGAATATTTTCCGCTGCTTTGGCGAAGCGGAAGTAATTGCCGAGCCGATGATCCACCCGGTGGTCGGTGTGAGCGGTTCTTCGCCAGCCTACGTCTTTATGTTTATCGAAGCGATGGCCGACGCCGCCGTGCTGGGCGGGATGCCACGCGCCCAGGCGTATAAATTTGCCGCTCAGGCGGTAATGGGTTCCGCAAAAATGGTGCTGGAAACGGGAGAACATCCGGGGGCACTGAAAGATATGGTCTGCTCACCGGGAGGCACCACCATTGAGGCGGTACGCGTACTGGAAGAGAAAGGCTTCCGTGCCGCAGTAATCGAAGCGATGACGAAGTGTATGGAAAAATCAGAAAAACTCAGCAAATCCTGATGATTTTTGCCGGACGTCAGGCCGCCACTTCGGTGCGGTTACGTCCTGCTTTCTTTGCTTTGTAGAGCGCCAAATCTGCCGATTTCAACCACTCCCGATAGTGACTCATTTGTGGATTCAGCGGCGCAACCCCCACACTAATCCGTAATGTTACCTGTGGCGTATTCGGCAAACGTAACGTGTTTAGCCCTTCATGCACCCGTAACATGGCGGTAATGGCGCTCTCAGCTGGCGTACCGGACATGATCACCGCAAACTCATCGCCGCCAAACCGACCAATCACATCGCTACCGCGCAGGGTTATTTGTAACTGTCGGGTAAGCGCCACAATCGCTTCATCGCCCACATCATGGCCCCAGGTATCGTTGATGCTCTTGAAATGGTCGATATCGATAATCAGTAATGTCGCATCGCGGTTATGCCGCCGACAGTTATCAAATTCATTGCGTAACATCGTTTCCCAATGACGTCGGTTATACACGCCCGTCATACCGTCGCGGGTACTCATGACCTGCAACCTGCGTTTATGTTCCGCCAGTTTAGTCGCCGTCTGGTAGCTGACCCAGCCAAACAGCAGAGGATAAATGACGATAATGGGAAGGGAGAGCCACCATTCCAGCGGCGCACTATTGAACGACACGGTGATACCCGTCAGTTCGAGGGTGACAAGGCAGGAAACCACCATCAACACCAGACCCGCGACAAACAAACGGGGGCCGCCTGCCCCCATCAAATTCAGACACATAATCATCAACATCGCGGTGGAAGGCAGCACGTTTACGCCCATTACGCCTACCCACATTCCCGCTAATACTGCATCGGTTTTTAAGTTATAAATTTCCCGGCTAAGCGGATCGACAGCCCTACTCGCAATCTGCCAGGCTAAATGCGGCCAGACGAACGCCCAGCCGACCAACACCAGCCACCACCAGCCCGGCGGCGGGTGCGAAACCAGCGTTGAAGCAATCGGTAAGAACATGCCAGCCAGGCCAACCGCGCGGGGTAGTCTGACGCGACGGGCGAAGCGCAGCCCGGACCGCTGATGTTCGTTTTGAGGAGTTAAAGGAGGTTCCTCCCCATGCGCCGCCGCTTTTTTGAAAAAGTTTTCATCATTCATTATTTTTGGGAACATTCAGAAACAATTTTCCCAAATTATAGAGACGGGGCTAAAGGCAGAAGTATGAAATTTCGGGTGAGCCATTTTCGTAGCTCACCCGTTAGCACTATCAGGTATCACGCGGCTTTCTTGAGGCAGGCACTCATAAACTTATTACGATCATCACCTTTCAGAGATTGTTGCGTTGCTTGATTATTACATTCGCGCATCTTTTGCTGCTGTGGCGTCAAACTTTTTTCATCAGACGCAGACTTGCTGTTCTTCAGGCAATCACTCATGTAGGTCTTACGAGCATCCCCTTTCAACGCCTGCGCCGTCGCCTGCTGATTACAGGAGGTCATACGCTGTTGTTGCGGGGTTAAGGTTCTCTCGGCAGCGCCGACGGTGGTTAAAAAAACCAGTCCGAAAAGCAAGGTAACCAGTAATGTTATTTTCATAGCACCATCCCTCTTCATGTTTTAACCATGAGCGTTTGCGCCCGTGATCTGCCATTAAGTCTGGTTGCTAACCGCAAAAAAACCACCCGACAGCGAAAATTCACCGCCGGGCGCGGTTTTATTTCAGCCCCAGGGCGGCTTTCATGGTGTAGAAGAGATCGGTCTGGTCGGTCAGTCCAACGACATTGGCGGCATGTGGGCCATACGCCGCAATACGCAGCTGACTACCGGTATGTTCTTGTGAATCCTCTTCGGAGTTCCCGTAACTCATTACCATCACCGCGCCATCTTTGGTATTTAGCGCCTGGGTGAGGCCCGGCGCTTTGGTGTCCGGCGCGACAATCTGGCTGGCGTGGGCGTGATCAGCGGTGACTATGACCAGCGTGTTGCCATCCTTTTTAGCGAATTCCAGCGCCCGTTGTACGGCTTCGTCGAGATCGACCGTCTCGCCAATTTGCCCACAAGGATTCGCCGCGTGATCCTGTTTATCGATTGATGCACCTTCAACTTGCAGGAAAAAGCCTTTCTCATTTTTACTCAACAATTCAATGGCTTTATCAGTCATCTGCGCCAGGGTCGGTACGCTGTCATTACGTTGCGGATTAGGCGTACAGGTAACTGCGGGCTTGTCGATATTGCCGTGGTACGTTGCTTTCGGTCCTTGCCAGCGCACTGGCATATTGCCGTCAGCAAACAGGCCAAGCAGGGGTTTTTGCTGGTTCGCTTCCGTCACTGCGTTCAGCGAGGCAGCGTCGTTCACTAACTGATAACCACGCACCTGCGCCTGTTCACGCAGCGTTTTTCCCTGCCATTCACCAGCGGTTGCCGTTTCCGCAAAGGTTTTTGCGCCGCCGCCAAGCGTAACATCGGCACGGGCGTTAAGCAGCTGTTCGGTAATCGATCCTTTTCCGCCTTTTTCCAGCGCGTTACCCGGACATTTTTCACTGGTCGCGCTCGGACCGTAGCATTTGCGCGAAGTCACATGCGCCACCAACGCGGCGGGAGTGGCATCCTGCAACTCTGCGGTAGAAACGTTACCGGTCGCCAGCCCTGCGGCTTTTGCCATTTCCAGAATCGTTGGGTGATCTTTTTCATGAATATCGACACCCAATGCGCCGTTATAGGTTTTGACACCGGTTGACCAGGCAGTTGCGGATGCAGCCGAGTCGGTAACGTAGTCCGGTTTGCCGGTTTTTTTATTCAGCGCATAGTGAGTGTATTGCCCGGTAAGCGGTAAGGCATCAATACCTTTAAAAAAGCCGCCCGCACCTTCGGCATAATTACGTGCGGCAGTAATTTCCGAATCCCCCATCCCATCGCCAATCAGCAAAATAATATTTTTTGCAGGCTTATCGCTAAGAGAATCACGCAGAGCGGCGCTCTGATCACCCGTTAAGCGGCGAGCACCGCCGGGTGCAGTAATATCGCCCTGAGCAGCCCGGTTTTCCAGAACAGGCATTTCTGGTGTCCGGGCTTTTGTCACAGGGGAAAACAGTAACGGTAAGAGTGCCAGTGCAATAGTGCTTTGTTTCACTTTATTTTCTCCATGTACAAATACATTAAAAATAAAAACAAAGCGACTATAAGTCTCGGCCGTGACAGCTTTATGACAGCTGTTGAAAAGATTACCTTTTTACTGACGAGGATGCTTCAATAACTTCTTTACATAATTGCGCAGCAGCTCCGTATCGTCGTCAGGAATGCTGGCATCGGGCTTTACCTCGTAAAGTGCCCCCTCTACCTGATCAATCAACCGCTGTTGGTCATTTTTGCGCCATATTACGAAGCATTGCAGTGACGATAATCTCCAGTGCTTCTACCTGCGCGCACAGTTCTTTCGACTCTTCTTCTTTTTGGGCAAGCTTAAATAACAACTCAGCAATGAGATTTTTCATGTCTGTATTTCCTTATCCAAAGTATGGAGAAGTTAACATTATGCTTCACAACTTCATAGTGTCTGGAGGTAGTATTTTTATGACGAATGAAATACTTTGCACAAATATTTTTTCCATATTTATCAGCGAAACGTTTCTCTTATTTAAATAAGTAACCATACAAAGTATAGGTTTTTAATTATCAACCTTTATTATAAGTAAAAGTTATGAAATATATTCTCTTTGCTAACTTATAATTAAGAGAAAAAAACTCACTGCATGGCCATTTAAACCAGGAATAAATTAGCTTCCCGTTCATCATTTTTGTGATCTTGCGCACATCTTTGAGATAACGCACTTTCTTCACCAGTACGTTGCACACTTTGTCAGTAGAAGATTGCAACATTCTGTCATAAGGCCGCGAATCCCCCGTTTTGTCGTGGTAATGTATGCACTTTGTGTTAGACGGGATAGGTTTTCAAGATGGAAAAACTGCGGGTAGGAATCGTTTTTGGTGGTAAATCAGCGGAACATGAAGTGTCTTTGCAATCGGCAAAAAACATTGTCGATGCCATTGATAAAAGTCGCTTCGACGTTGTGCTGCTGGGCATTGATAAACAAGGGCAATGGCACGTCAGCGATGCCAACAATTATCTGCTAAATGCAGACGATCCTGCCCATATTGCGTTGCGCCCTTCGGCGACCAGTCTTGCGCAGGTGCCTGGTAAACATGAGCATCAGCTTATCGACGCGCAAAACGGTCAGCCATTGCCGACGGTGGATGTCATTTTCCCGATTGTTCACGGTACGCTAGGCGAAGATGGTTCCTTGCAGGGAATGCTGCGGGTCGCCAATTTACCGTTTGTGGGTTCTGATGTTCTGGCGTCAGCAGCCTGTATGGATAAAGATGTCACCAAACGTCTGCTACGCGATGCCGGGCTGAACATTGCGCCATTTATTACCCTGACACGCACCAATCGTCAAAACATCAGTTTTGCCGAAGTGAAGTCAAAACTGGGGTTACCGCTGTTTGTAAAACCCGCTAACCAAGGCTCTTCTGTTGGTGTCAGCAAAGTAACCAGTGAAGAAGAGTACGCAATTGCCGTCGATCTGGCGTTCGAGTTCGATCATAAAGTGATCGTTGAGCAAGGGATCAAAGGTCGTGAGATCGAATGCGCGGTTCTGGGCAACGACAATCCGCAAGCCAGTACCTGTGGCGAGATCGTACTAACCAGCGATTTTTATGCCTACGACACCAAGTACATTGACGAAGATGGCGCGAAAGTGGTAGTTCCGGCAGCCATTGCGCCAGAAATCAACGATAAGATCCGGGCGATTGCCGTTCAGGCTTATCAGACGTTGGGATGCGCAGGCATGGCGCGTGTAGACGTGTTTTTAACCCCAGAGAACGAAGTGGTGATCAACGAGATCAACACACTGCCAGGCTTCACCAACATCAGTATGTATCCGAAGCTGTGGCAAGCCAGCGGTTTGGGTTACACCGACCTGATCACACGTCTGATCGAGTTGGCGCTGGAGCGTCACGCTGCGGATAACGCATTGAAAACCACAATGTAATTTTTAAATGCCCAATAACTGTAATTGGGCATTTAAGATTGTAAGATTGCCTGATGCGCTTTGCTTATCAGGCCTACAAGATAATTGCAATATACTGATTTTGTAGGCAGGATAAGGCGTTCGCGCCGCATCCGGCAAAAACAACGAGCACTTTGTCAGCCCCCAGAACGCCCAGTCCTCTGTTATTGGGCGTTTTCAGTTTCTTCATCGCGACGACGAATAATCAGCCCCGCGAGCCAGAAACTAATCACCCACGTCACCAGACCAACGGCATAGGTCTGCCAACCTTTTGCTTCAAATCCCAGTAACCCCACCACGCCATTAAGAATGAATATCAGGCCAATGGCGAACGCATAGTAGTGCCAGTCACGGCGAATTTTTACAGGCAGACTCATGGCAGCTCCGTTAACGAAAAATAACATCTTCGCATAATCGATAACTTACGTCTGTGGGGTAGACAGCATTTCCCGTATCGTTAAAAAATTTAACTTAAAGTTACCGTTTTGTGACTCGTGACAAATATTCCCGCTTCGGGAATATTCCCAACATCAATTTACCATGATTCTGATATTGACAATCTAAATGTCCTGTCAGACTTGCCATAAGCCGCTGGTATGACACCAGAAGAGAAGCAGATGACTTCCGGAGGTTTTTATGGCTGATTTCACCCTGTCAAAATCGCTGTTTAGCGGAAAATATCGCAATGCCTCTTCTACGCCTGGCAACATTGCCTATGCGTTGTTTGTGCTGTTTTGCTTTTGGGCTGGGGCGCAATTGCTGAACCTGTTAGTGCATGCGCCCGGCGTCTATGAGCGTTTAATGCAGGCTCAGGAAACAGGCCGCCCACGGGTGGAAATTGGTTTAGGTGTCGGTACCATTTTCGGGCTGATCCCATTTTTAATTGGCTGCTTCATTTTTGCAGTGGTGGCGCTATGGCTGCACTGGCGACATCGCCGCCAGTAAGATTTACGTTTCCAGATGCCGCCTAAAACGCCTTATCTGGCAAGACGTTCCTGTTTGATCACTGTTTCATACAACTCGCCCGCCGTTCGTCTACGCGCTTCGCAAACCAGGCCGTAGTCAGATTGCGGGTAATTTTCGGGCTTTCCAGTTGGATGCCGGGCAACATTTCGCGGGGTAGTGATCTACCCGTTTTCGCTTCGGCAAGTTGATAAACTTTCTTGTACAGCGCAGTCTCCTCAAAAGAGAAGCTGTCCCCTTTCTCTAACTGACGGCGAATTTCGCTGTCGCTCATCCCCAGTTTGCCTGCCAGTTTGCGCGTTGCCAGCTCTGTTTTCCCAGGTTCTTTACTGTCGTAACGAATTAAATCACCGTCCAGCGCCAGCTTCATGCCAGTGGCCTTACTGACCGCGTTCTGAAAAGCGGCATTACGGCTGGCGTACCAGCCAGCGTTAAAATCGGCAAAACGGTATATCGGCGCGCTATAACTGGCGGGATAATTCAGTAAATGGTAAGTTCCGAACCACAATCCGCCGCGGCGACTGAAGACTTCCTGACGGACTGTACCGTCCATTTTCCACGGATACCCTTTGGTATGCTGTTCGGCAAACGCAATGCTGACCTGCATCGGTCCACCGGTACGCACTGGATTAAGCGAACCAAACAGCGTCTGCCCCATTGGCACCATGCTGATCAAATCGTCAAAAATCGCGCTTAATTGCTTTTCTGTACGCACAGAATCTAACCGCTCACTATAACTTTTGCCGTTTGGCGATTTGATTTTTAGCGCGGTATGAACCAGAAAAGCAGGGATGTGCATCCGTTCGGCACGACGGTCAATCTCTTGCCATGCTATCTTGCTTAAGCCCGGAACGGGCGGATCTGCCTGATAATTTGACTCCTGTTGCGCCACCGCCAGCACCGAGCAGACATTTTCCAGCGTCGGTGCCAGCCCCTGACTTTCAAACGTGGTGGCAAGATCTTTCGCCCAGGCATCGCGGTCTTTCACACTCGCGGGCATCTTCTGCCGCACGACGCTCGCCACATCTATCGCTTTTTCGCCCTTTTTCAACGGTTGCGGAGCCTGACTACTACACCCTGCTAAAACCAGAACCGCCAACAACGAAAGCGAAGATAGATGATTGACGCGCGACATTACTTCTCCTTTTTAACTCAAGGTATGGGTTACTTCCTGAATTTTGTCACCATCCAGCTCATGTTCAAAGCTGCGCAGACGTTTGTAGATAGACATCAACTCAACCAGCGTGGTCCATGAGTTAATCAGGTACTGAAAAGCACCGCGAACCTGACCAAAAACGTTGGTAATCTGCGTCATCAGGCCGAGCGTAATCGTACCGGCAACAATCGACGGAAACAGCAAGAACAAACCGAAAACGTTATCGACCTGCAAATAGAGAATGCGGGCGATGTTGAAATACATATAGTGAAAATAGAGGCGGAAATAGTTTTTCCGCACGGCGCTAAACAGCTCGCGTACCGTAGGCGGCGTCGCGCGCGATGCATCGTCTTCACCATAAACCAACTCTTTACGGTAGGCAGCTTCTACACGCTGATTTTTAAACTCCAGTCCCGGCAGTTTGATCCCAACCACTGCCAGTAATCCGGTCCCCATCAACGACCATACGATAGCAGCAATCACCAGACCATACGGAATATGCCCGACAATCGGCAGCTCTGGCACATGCGCAGAGAGCGTTACCAGTACCGGCAGGAAGGCGATCAACGTCATAATAGCGTTGATAAAACTGACGCCCATATTCTCAAGCGTTGAAGCAAAACGCATGGTGTCTTCCTGCACACGCTGGGCGGCACCTTCGATATGACGCAGTTGTTGCCAGTTCGCCATGTAATATTCGTTCATCGCCGTACGCCAGCGGAACACGTAGTGACTGACAAAGAAGTTGTTCAGCACACTGATCACCACCGCGATCAGCGCAATCCCCAGAAAGACGCCCACTTCGCGGTAAAATTGTTCGATAGTGACTTTATGCGGCGAACTTAGCGCAGTTTGAATCAGATCATAAAACGGCGCATACCAGGCGTTGACGGCAACTCCAACTTCCACCAAAAACCAGGTGACGAAGATTATCAACGCAGTACCGAGTATTGACCAGTATTGCCAACGATGCGGGCTATAAATAAACCAGAACAGTGCAAAAAGCCCTACGCAAACAATGTAGTAAGCGTAAAAAATCAGGAAATCTAACGACCAGAAACGCGCGGCGCTAATTGGGATCTGCCCGGAAGCTCCGGTGATGCGCGCCACCCAATCCCCCCCACCGGCTTGCCAGAAGATAACGGCAATCAATGCCCAAACAAAGGCCGAGAGAAAAAACGTTCCCGGCTTTGGGAAAAAAGACTTAAACATATGCACTCCTGCTAACTTCTTATCGTTTTAACAACTGCTGTGTATTAACCGCATGACCGCTACAAAGAATCAGCCAAATGAAACCGCCCATTGTGACCCATAGCAAGGCGCATAGTTCGCCAGCCTGACCATAAGAATTGTTTCGACGGATTTCACAAACCAAAGATTGTTTACATTAGCGGATTAACACGCGCAGGATCACAAATGCAGGCATTGGTGAGCAGGAAAAAGATCGTGTTTACGCGCCGTTACGTTTTTAACACTATTATTGCACTAATTCGCCCTTTGCAATCCATCAATGAGTAGTATAAATACGCTCAGTTACCTTCATTCAATCTATGGACACCACCGTTGAAACGTAGTCTGCTTTTTTCTGCCGTGCTTTGTGCGGCGTTATTGACCCCCGTCCATGCGGCGCAGCCGATCACTGAACCGGAGTTCGCCTCTGATATTGTCGATCGTTATGCCGATCATATTTTTTATGGCAGTGGTGCCACGGGGATGGCGCTGGTTGTTATCGACGGTAACCAGCGCGTCTTTCGCAGTTATGGCGAAACGCGCCCGGGTAATAATGTTCGCCCGCAGCTGGATTCGGTCGTGCGTATTGCTTCGCTTACCAAGCTAATGACCAGTGAGTTGCTGGTGAAATTGCTCGACCAGGGGACCGTGAAGTTAAACGATCCGCTAAGTAAATATGCTCCACCAGGCGCACGCGTGCCGACTTACAATGGCACGCCTATTACCCTGGTGAATCTGGCAACCCATACCAGTGCCCTGCCCCGTGAACAGCCGGGAGGTGTGGCACATCGTCCAGTGTTTGTCTGGCCAACGCGCGAGCAACGCTGGAAATACCTTTCTACGGCGAAGCTGAAAGCCGCGCCAGGCAGTCAGGCGGCATACTCTAACCTTGCGTTCGACCTGCTGGCAGATGCACTGGCGAATGCTTCCGGCAAGCCTTATACCCAGTTGTTTGAAGAGCAGATTACCCGTCCATTGGGGATGAAAGACACCACCTACACCCCCTCGCCGGACCAGTGCCGCCGTTTAATGGTTGCAGAGCGCGGTGCCAGTCCATGCAATAACACGCTGGCGGCAATTGGCAGCGGCGGAGTCTATTCCACGCCTGGCGATATGATGCGCTGGATGCAGCAATATTTGTCATCTGATTTTTATCAGCGCAGTAACCAGGCAGATCGTATGCAGACGTTGATTTATCAGCGCGCGCAGTTTACGAAAGTGATTGGCATGGATGTCCCCGGCAAAGCGGATGCGCTTGGTTTAGGCTGGGTATATATGGCCCCGAAAGAGGGTCGTCCGGGGATTATTCAGAAGACAGGTGGTGGTGGCGGTTTCATTACCTATATGGCGATGATCCCGCAGAAGAATATTGGCGCGTTTGTGGTGGTTACTCGTTCGCCATTGACGCGCTTTAAAAATATGAGCGATGGCATCAATGACCTGGTGACTGAACTGAGCGGGAATAAACCGTTGGTCATCCCCGCGTCCTGATTAATACTCTGAAGGCAAACGGTTGATAGCAACCAGTTTGCCTTTATTCATTTCGATATAGCCGCCTTTACGTAAAGCAGCGAGAACTTCTGCGACGACAGAACGCGATATGCGTGTACGTTGATGGATATAATTCATCACGCCAATACGTGAGCGCAATTCTTCATTCCAGTCAATCATTGATAATAACGTGGCGCGGATTTGTTCGTAGGAATTATGTCCAATGAGCTGCACATCGCGTAATTCCAGAATTCTATTTTGCCAGGCTAACCAGTAAAAAGCGTCTCGCCAGAGTTGATTTTGTTCAATAAGGGTAATGGTTTGTTTGGCTGGCAGATGATATCCCGTACAATTTCCTTCTGATATTAATTTGTATGGTATATCGTTTTTCATTAAACCATCAGCCAGTCCCATAATATAAGGAGCCTGGGTAATACCGATAAGTACGTTTTCTTCTCTACGCAGAGAGATAACGCCCTCTAAAATAACGAAAGTATCTTCGCTATTGACATCACTTGAAAATATAACTTGCTTTTCATTATTAAACTCGAAGCGCGTGCCATATCTGGACAAACATTTATCGAGCTTACCAAATTCCTGAAGAGGTTTAACTACAGATAACATTTGCGCGTCCTTTGCAGTAATGCCCGTCAAATCCTTGACGGGCATTATTTAGATTAAATAACCTATTTCTTCAGAGTGAAGAATATTACCAGGTATATTTAACACCCACGTTCGCGGACCAGTCTTGATCTACGTCACCACCACCGAGGTAGTTAGCATCGGTATAGGCGCTGAAGTTCTTGGTGAAGCTGAACTGAGTACCCAGACCAACACGTACCGCAGACCCTTCAGTACCGTTATCGATGGAATCACCGTTCACATCGTTATCGTTGTTAGAGTCGTCGTAGACGTAAGCCAGTTTGAAGTACGGAGTCAGAGCCTGGTCTTCGCTGTAGGTGAAGGTATAACCTGCATCTACACCCAGTTCATAACGCATGCTGTCGTAAGACTGACCGTCAACTTTCATGTCGTTGCTCAGCTGGTAGTCATCACCAGACTGGAACAGACCAGAAATGCTGCCGTAAGGAGTCACGTAACCAGCATCACCCAGTTTGAAGTCGTAACCGGCTTTCAAACCGAAGCCCCAAGCGTCGGAGTTGGTGCTACCGTCAACGTAAGTACCGTTGCTCATGGTTGCAGACAGGTCGTTGTTGAAGTGAGAGTAGCTCAAGCTACCATCAACAAAGACGTTGTTCGCGAAGTGAGCAGAAGAGTAGATGTAGGCAGTCTGGCTGTCTTGATCCACCTGACCAGAACGGTCATTCATGTCACCTTTAGCGAAGCCTGCAGCCGCACCGACGATCCACTTAGCGTTGTTACCGTCAATTTTGGTATCAACACCGACCATGATGCCGTTAACATCCTGATCATAGTTGATGGTGCCGTTGTCGCCGTTGAAGTTACCACCGAAGTAGCTTACCCATGCGCCGCCGTTATCAGCCAGACCATGACGAGAGTTGGTCAGACGAGTACCAACGGTGTCTTGTTCCAGGTTCCAGATATTGGTGTTCGCAGACGGGATGCTCAGCGCCATGTTAGCGTAGTCGGTCAGCTCCATCTGTTGCAGAACAACGGTGTTACCACGCTGCTCAGCCTGATAGGTGTATGCACCCAGGTCAGCTTTGTTAGCAGCAGAGAAGGTTGCGTTGCTGTTTTTGTCGTTGACGTAGATCAGCTCGTTGCCGTTGTAGTCAGCGATAGAACCAGCACCAGTAGCGTTGTCGATACGAACTTTGTAGTTACCGGTTGCAGCTGCAACATGGTCACCGTTGTTATCAACTTCGTTCTGACCAGCTTCGATAGAAGCAGTGTTGTCGTTATCGCCGTTACCGTTAATGGTCAGGTGACCATCAGAGTTCATTGCGATTAAGCCATAACCGTAGTTTGACTTGGTAGTATCGTTGGTACGGTCGTTGGTCAGATCGGCATCGAGTACGAAGCGGTTGCTTTCGATGTTGAACACACCTGCGTGAATGTTACCACTGGTATCAGTAGTGCTGGTCAGGTTCAGAGTATCAACCTGCAGAGCATTCGCAGCAGTGTTACCTACATCCAGGATACCGTCGTTAGTCACTTTGATGTTGTTGGCATACAGAGCAGCATCACCTACAGCCCAGCCAGCAGAAACTTCATCAGAAATGGTTACGGTACTGTTGTCGATAGTCAGTGAATCAGTTGCAACATGACCATCTTCATTGATGTTCAGCGCAGAAAGACCAGTCAGAGAGATAGAGTCAGAAATCAGCGTTGAATCAGCAACATTAACAGTTGAACCACTGTTGATGCTCAGGGTGTCGATCAGAGAAGTTTTGGTGGTATCCCACTGTGAACCGGTGTTCAGGGTCACATTGAACAGACCGCTCTGGTAAACTTCATTACCGATGATGTGATCAAATTCGCTGTATTCAGAGTCGCTGTTTTCTACACCAACAGTTGATGAAGGCCACAGGCTGTTAGCTGCGATATCGATCAGAGTTGCAGTGGCTTCAGTATTGATTCCATATGTATAGGAGTCATTTACACCATCGTCATCAGTATCAACACCAATCTGATGCGCAGACATTGCCGCACCGACCCACTTGCTGCCATTGTTCAGGGTCAGATCCAGGCGATCAGTACCATCCCAACCGTTAGTATCTACATCACCGTCAGCATCACGATAGCTATCACGACCTTGTGGGAAGAAGTTCTCATCAAAATTACTTGAGAAGAATACATCGCCCATCAGTGTGGAATTGTCGAATGTTGCAGTGGTTTGCATAGCGTTATCAGCATATGGATGTGCAATAACAGCTAATGCAACATCATCAGCATTCCACCCATCACCATTGTAATCACTAGCATTACCAGTATTACCAAACCAACCAGTAGTACCTTCATCAGTCCATGAACCAGAGGTCACGGTAGAATCTTTAACAGTGATGGTGTTATTAAATACTTCGCTGCTGTTTACACCAGTGCTGACAGTGTTGTCGTCGATATCTTCCCACTCATAACCCTGAGTCAGCGTAATACCAGCTACATGAGAGTTATTAGAGATGGACAGATCAACTTCCTGATCCAGAGTGATGTCAGTACCAATGTTAAATACATTTACAACATGAGTGTCAGCGGCATTATTGTAAGTGCCGTTATATGTGTAGTGTTCGTAGTTGTCGTCGATTGTTGAATTATCAACAGTCAGCGCCAGACGATCATGGTAGTAGTCATCCGCACGATCAGCACAATCAGTTGTCATGCACTCGGAATAAATCATACCGTGAATAGTGCTGTTTTTGATTGTCAGACTATTGGCATTGGTATTGGTAGAAATACCGTCGTCCAGATAGTAGGTAGAAATCACGCCGTTAACAGTAGCGTTATTAATGACCGGGTAGATATCGCCGTTGTAATAGCTATCAGCGGCATAGTTGTTCCAGCCTACATAACCATCATAGTAAACGTCATCAGCATAGGTGGCGTCGTTGTAGTGATGGAAAGTATTGTAAGTTTGACCAGAAATATCGTTGGTCGCTGCATTAGCCTGAGAGGTGATAGCCAGAGTGCAAGCCAATGCTAATTGTGATACTACAAGTTTCTTTTTCCAGGAGTGCATTTGTCATCCCTCCTCAGGGACGTAATAAGTTGATCCATCAATTATCAATGCATAGAAAACATATTATGTTTCGCGTTTACGATTATGCGGCGTTATAGAGGAATGGTTCAATTATTCTTTCCCCTAAGTCCGATTGCGGACATATATAAAGCACGTGAACACACACACAGAAAGAAATAACAAAAACACAATATTTCAATACGTTAATGAAAGCGTTAATTTTAAAACATAGACCATGAAAATATAAAACAACTAAAACAGACAAATAATCTATCAATAACCAATGAACTTTACGTTATTCACTTTTTGAAAACGTCACCAAATCCCCAAAAACAATAATCTATAGCTATAAATAAAAATTAAAAATATTTTCAATGAATATAAATTTATTGCTATTTCTATTACAAAGATGTCCTGACCTCTCATTCATTCTCTTCTTATCAACATCACGACAACTTTCGTAAAACATCCCCACCCTGCTTCAGGTATACTATGCTCCTCGATTCCACAAACATCAGGCAGACCATGACAGACCTAATCCAACGCCCTCGTCGCCTGCGCAAATCTCCTGCGCTGCGCGCTATGTTTGAAGAGACAACACTTAGCCTTAACGACCTGGTGTTGCCGATCTTTGTTGAAGAAGAAATTGACGACTACAAAGCCGTTGAAGCCATGCCAGGCGTGATGCGCATTCCAGAGAAACATCTGGCACGCGAAATTGAACGCATCGCCAACGCCGGTATTCGTTCCGTGATGACTTTCGGCATCTCTCACCATACCGATGAAACCGGCAGCGATGCCTGGCGGGAAGATGGTCTGGTGGCGCGTATGTCGCGCATCTGTAAACAGACCGTGCCAGAAATGATCGTCATGTCAGACACCTGCTTCTGTGAATACACTTCTCACGGTCACTGCGGTGTGCTGTGTGAGCATGGCGTGGACAACGACGCGACCCTGGAAAATTTAGGCAAGCAGGCCGTGGTTGCAGCTGCTGCAGGTGCAGACTTCATCGCCCCTTCCGCCGCAATGGATGGCCAGGTACAAGCGATTCGCCAGGCGCTGGACGCTGCGGGCTTTAAAGATACGGCGATTATGTCGTATTCGACCAAGTTCGCCTCCTCCTTTTATGGCCCGTTCCGTGAAGCTGCCGGAAGCGCATTAAAAGGCGACCGCAAAAGCTATCAGATGAACCCAATGAACCGTCGTGAGGCGATTCGTGAGTCACTGCTGGATGAAGCCCAGGGCGCAGACTGCCTGATGGTTAAACCAGCCGGAGCGTACCTCGACATCGTGCGTGAGCTGCGTGAGCGTACTGAATTGCCGATTGGTGCGTATCAGGTGAGCGGTGAGTACGCGATGATTAAGTTCGCTGCGCTGGCGGGTGCTATAGATGAAGAAAAAGTGGTGCTCGAAAGTTTAGGTTCGATTAAGCGTGCGGGTGCGGATCTGATTTTCAGCTACTTTGCGCTGGATCTGGCTGAGAAGAAGATTCTGCGTTAATGATCATTATGCCGGGTTATCCAACCCGGCATTTCCCCCTTACCCCGCCCGATAAAACGGTTTATCCCCAAGAATCGTCGCCCGATGCATAATCCGCCGCTGTGGCAGGTAATCCGCATTGGCATAGTGCTGGGTCACGCGGTTATCCCAAATCGCGATATCATTTGGTTGCCAGCGCCAACGCACCTGAAACTCCGGTTTAATGATGTGGGCAAACAAAAAACCTAACAAGGCTTCGCTCTCTTTCTCGCTGACATCAACAATTCGTGTGGTAAAACCTTCGTTCACAAACAGCGCCTGTTTACCGGTCACCGGATGCGTTCGCACAACCGGATGGAGTAACGGTGGATTTTTCGCGACCGCCTCGCGCCAGCGTTGATGCTCCTCCTCCGTTTTGCGGTATTTGTATTCCGGGAACGATTTACGGAAATCATGCTCCGCACGCAGCCCGCTCAACAGCTGGCGGAAGGGAACAGAGAGCGCCTCATAGGCCGCAATGCCGCTGGTCCAGAGCGTATCGCCGCCAGTCGAGGGTAACTCTTTCGCCGCCAGAATCGCCCCTGCGGGTGGCGTTTCAATAAATGTCACATCGGTGTGCCAGTTGTCGTTATCCGGCGGATTATCGTTATGGGTATCCAGGACGATGATCTCGTCAACCCCTTCGGCATGAGGGTAAACAGGATGAATATGCAGTTCGCCAAAACGCTGGGCCAGCGCGCGTTGCTGCTGCGGTGTAATGGCTTGTTCACGCACAAATACCACCTGATGGCGCAGTACCGCATGGTAAAGCTGTTCAAACTGATTATCGCTTAACGGACGCGTCAGGTCGGCACCCGAAATTTGTGCACCGATATACGGCCCCAGCGGGGTAATGCTCAGACGTTCACTCATTGTACTTCTCCATGCCAGGGCGTCAGGCGGCGCTGTAACGCGCGCAGACCCAGTTCTAAAAGAAAGGCGATAATCGCAATCACCGCGATCCCCGCCAGCACCACGTCAGTCGCGAGAAATTCACCCGCTGACTGGACCATAAAACCCAAACCGCGCGTCGCGGCAATCAACTCCGCCGCCACCAGGGTAGACCAGCCCACACCCAGACCAATGCGTAATCCAGTGAGAATTTCCGGCAGCGCACCGGGCAAAATAACAAACCACAGTACCTGTGTGCGGCTGGCCCCCAGCGACTGAGCGGCACGAATGCGAACCTGCTGCGCGCTTTTCACCCCCGCCAGCGCCGACATCGCCACAGGTGCAAAAATCGCTAAATAGATCAGTAAGATCTTCGA
Source organism: Escherichia sp. KS167_9B (assembly GCF_030295215.1). Lineage (NCBI taxonomy): Bacteria > Pseudomonadati > Pseudomonadota > Gammaproteobacteria > Enterobacterales > Enterobacteriaceae > Escherichia > Escherichia sp. KS167_9B. The sequence continues at coordinate 465,197 of NZ_AP025754.1, read as the reverse complement.
GGTTTCACCAATACCAAACCAGATCACCATCAGCGGCAAATAAGCCAGCGGCGGCACCGGACGATAAAGCTCGATTATCGGATCCAGAATGCCGCGCACCGTCGGGCTTAGCCCCATGGCGATCCCGACCGGAATACCGATCAACACCGCCGCGAGTAGCGCCAGCAAAATGCGCGTCAGGCTGGCTGCCAGATGCTGCCACAGCGTGGCATCCATAAATCCCTGCGGCCCGGCAATGGTGAGCAGTTTTGCCAGTACCTGTTGCGGCGGCGGCAGAAACAGCGGGCTAATCAGTTGCAGCGCCGCCACCGCCCACCATACCGTGAGTAAAACCGCTAACGTGCCAATGCTTAAGGTCACCTGACGCGAGAGCGGCCAGCGCCATTTCAGCCGATGCGAATGCAGTTTTTCATTAATGAGCACACTCATGAGAACGCCTCCCGTTGCTCAAATACGCGGCTTAAAACATATTCGCGCATGGCGATGAATTGTGAATCGGACTTGATGCTGCGGCTCGACTCTCCCGCAACAAAGCGGCGAGCAAAGTTGAGCGGCAGCCGTTCCAGCACACGACCTGGACCAGGCGACAGCAAAACCAGTTCGGTTGCCATAAACACTGCTTCTTCTATATCGTGGGTAATCAACAGCACCTGCTTTCCCGTCTCCTGCCAGAGTTTCAGCAGCAGGGTTTGCATCTGGTCGCGGGTGAAGGCGTCCAGCGCACCAAACGGTTCGTCGAGTAATAACAGCTGGGGATTTGCCGCCAGCGCGCGGGCAATCCCTACCCGCTGACGTTGACCGCCGGAAAGCTGCCAGATATAGCGTTTTTCTGCGCCTTCCAGCCCCACTTTTTTCAGCATCTGGTGCGCGATTTCCAGGCGCTGTACTTTCTCTACACCTGCCAGTTGCAGGCCGAATGCCACGTTGTCTACCACATTACGCCACGGCAACAGCCCTTCATTCTGAAAAACCACGCCCCGCTCTGCGCCCGGTCCCTCAATGCACTTACCCGCCAGTTGAATGCTGCCATGCTGATAAGGCACAAAACCGGCAATCAGATTCAGCAAGGTGGTTTTGCCGCAGCCAGACGGTCCCAGAACCACCAGAAGCTCGCCGCTTTCCAGCGTCAGGTTGATATCTTCCAACGCCGGTTTGCCGCCATAATCGGCGTAAAGATGAGAGATTTGCAGCATCTGCGCCTCCTTTTATTGCACGAAGCGCGAGGTCACGTACTGGCTGTAATCATTCGCCACGGCAGGGACTTTGCCCTGATCTTTCAAAAACTGCGCGGTATCGATGATCGCTTTATTCACCGGTCCGGTCAGTTCTGCCGTTTGCTGCTGCGGTGTCAGATAGGTATTCCCCTTCACAAGCCCCGGAACGTCACCTTCCGGCACACCGCTTAAACGCGCCAGTTTGCTGATGTTTTCCGGCTGTTTCAGCCACGCGTCTGGGTTAGCAATGTACGGTTGCTGAGCATCGATGGCGCTTTTAGCGAACGCTTTCACGACTTCAGGATGTTTCTCGGCAAAATCTTTCCGCACGACCCAGACGTCCAGTGTCGGCGCGCCCCACTGCCCGACCTGTTCGGAATCAGTCAACACCTTGCCGTCTTTTTCCAGTGCGTTAACCGCCGGTGCCCAGACATAAGCACCATCAATGTCTCCCCGCTGCCAGGCGGCGATAATCGCAGGCGGCTGCAGGTTCACAATCTCCACTTGCCCGGGTTTAATGCCCCAGTGTTTCAGCGCCGCCAGCAAGCTGTAATGCGTGGTGGAGATAAACGGTACGGCAATGCGTTTGCCAATGAGATCTTCGGGTTTGCTGATGGTTTTCTTCACCACCAGCGCTTCGGAGTTACCCAGTTTTGACGCCAGCAAGAAGACCTCAATCGGCACCTGTTGGCTGGCTGCAACCGCTAATGGGCTGGAACCGAGGTTGCCGATTTGCACATCGCCAGAAGCCAGTGCCCGCACGATGCTGGCCCCGCTGTCAAACTTACGCCAGTCCACGGTCGCCCCGCTCTCTTTAGCAAAGGTGTTATCGGCCTGAGCCACTTTCGCCGGTTCGGCGGAAGTTTGATAGGCCACGGTGACGTTCACTGCCTGCACCTGAAAAGCGATGAATACCAGTGCGGCAAGAAGTGTGTTACGCGATGAAATTGCCATGATTGTCTGCTCCCCTGTCTTGTTATGGGAGCAGTATTTCGTTGCGGGTCAGTTTGATAAAGGAATTAAAACGTCTTGTTAAGAACAAAGCGTTTTTAGAAAAAAACTGGCAATGGTTAGCGAGTTTACGCATTTTGCAGCTTGGGCGAATGTAGCATGCCGATTCACAAACCAGATCAGATGTTCGCTCTCCGGCAAATTATTGCCATTTTGTTACATCCATTCCATATCTGTCGCTGGTAGATTGCCAGCGCCGCGCCGTGATGCATGATAGGAGAATGAGATAATAAGAGAAGAAAAGTATGATTAGGGTTGTGCTGGTGGATGACCATGTGGTGGTGCGCTCTGGCTTCGCACAGTTACTCTCTCTGGAAGACGATCTGGAGGTCATTGGTCAGTACAGTTGTGCCGCGCAGGCATGGTCGGCATTAACTCATAATGACGTTAATGTTGCCGTCATTGATATCGCCATGCCGGACGAAAATGGCCTCAGTCTGCTTAAGCGTCTGCGTGCACAAAAACCGCAATTCCGCGCCATTATTCTTAGCATTTATGACACGCCAACCTTTGTACAAAGCGCTCTGGATGCTGGTGCCAGCGGCTATTTGACCAAACGCTGTGGGCCGGAAGAGTTAGTGCAGGCGGTGCGCTCGGTCGGGATGGGCGGGCATTATCTCTGCGCCGATGCAATTCGGGCTTTACGCGGCGGCGGGCAACCCGCCCAGGCGTTGGAAATTCTCACCCCACGAGAACGTGAAGTGTTTGATTTATTAGTCAAAGGCGACAGTGTCAAAGAGATCGCCTTTAAGCTCGAACTCAGCCATAAAACGGTACATGTACATCGCGCCAACGTGCTGGGAAAACTGAACTGTCATAGCACCATTGAGCTGGTGCATTTTGCACTCAATCACCATCTGCTGGCGGGGCATTAATGTCGCGTAACCTTCGTCATTGGGTGATTTCGCTGTTTATTGTGCTGGCCTGGGGAAGCGGCTGGCTGATGTTGTGGACGCTCAGCTTTTATCTGACCAATAACGGTCAACAGGCAGTGTTATTTCTGCCGCACGGAGTTTACCTCGCTCTTCTTATTTTGCTCTCTCGCCGTTACTGGCCTGCGTTGGTGCTCCCCCCTTTGCTGATGATGTTCTGGCTGCACAGCGAGCAACTGTTGAACGGCTATCTCATGCTGGCAACGCCGGTTATTAGCCTGCTTCCTGCCATCCTTGCACAAAACGTCTGGCACCGTTTTCCACTTTACTGGCAGCGTCTGACGTTGCTGTTAGCCTCAGTAACAGCAGCTTCATTGCTGAATACAGCCATGCTAACCCCTTTTATGTCAGGCCCAATAATGCTGCCCGGTCTGACCTCATTTACCGGCGGCGTATTGTTGACGCCGTTTGTCTATCTCATCTTTGAGTTTCTGCGCCAGCAGCATCGCTATCAGCTTCTGAGACTCGATACGCATAATCCCCCCTTGCGAACCTCTTTAATCATCTGGTGTAGCCTATTTTTTATTATTGGTATCGGCACCCAGATGGTGTTGTCGCCTGAAATCGAACGCCTGCTGCTGATCGTGGTATTTCTACCCAATGTGGTCATGGCCTGGAAATTTGGCTGGCAAGGTGGCGTACTCTCGGGGCTTTTGGGCAGCATGATGATCACTATTGCCCGCCAGATTGGCGTGGGCTTTAGTAACCTGGTGGAACTGGAGATTTTTCTCGCAACCCAGGCATTGCTGGGAATTGGCCTGGGCATTGCCATCAGTCGCCAGCAACATCTGGCGCTAAACCTGCATCATTACCGTCAGCGACTGGAGGCAGAACTGGCAGCACGGCGGGCATTGGCTGAAAAGCTGATCCACACCGAGGAAGACACGCGTAAAAGCCTGGCTCGCGAGCTGCACGACGAAATCGGTCAGAACATTACCGCCATTCAGATCCAGTCGCAACTGGTGACGCGGGCACGCGATCCGGCGCAAGTTCATTCCGCAGCCAGCCAAATCAACGAACTCGCCCGCCGCATTCATCTCTCCACCCGCCAGTTGCTGCGCCAGTTGCGGCCACCCGCGCTTGATGAACTGACATTCCGCGAAGCATTACTTCATCTGATTAATGAATTTGCCTTTAGTGAACGCGGCATTCATTGCCAGTTTACCTATCAACTAACCACCACGCCAGAAAACGAAACGGTTCGCTTTACACTGTATCGGTTATTGCAGGAGTTACTCAATAACGTCTGTAAACACGCCGAAGCCAGCGAAGTGACGATTATTCTGCGCCAGCAGGGAGAGATATTGCACCTGGAGGTCAGCGACAACGGTATAGGAATCGCCAGCGGGAAAATGACCGGATTTGGCATTCAGGGGATGCGTGAACGCGTCAGTGCCCTGGGCGGCGACTTAACGCTCGAAAAACATAACGGTACGCGAGTAATTGTTAACCTGCCCACATTTTTGCAACAAATCGCCGGATAACCAGGAAAAAGTCTTAGGCATCCCGGATTTTCTCTCATCCTCTTTCACTTTCATTTTCATATAGTCAGCAACATGGAGACGACCATGCACGCACGTTCAGCGAGAGAGATTAATCAATGCTACCGGACATTACGTCCGCGATTGCTGATGTGCATGATTATTGGCTACGCCGCATTTTATCTGACGCGAAAAAGCGTGAATTACGTCCTTCCGGCGCTGCAAACCGACCTCGGACTGGATAAAGGCGACATTGGCCTGCTGGGTTCGCTGTTTTATCTCAGCTACGGATTGTCGAAATTTACCGCCGGACTGTGGCATGACAGCCACGGACAACGCGGTTTTATGGGCGTCGGCTTGTTCGCCACTGGGCTATTGAACATGGTGTTTGCCTTTGGCGAATCACTTACGCTTCTGCTTGTGGTCTGGACACTGAACGGTTTTTTTCAGGGCTGGGGATGGCCACCGTGTGCCCGCTTACTGACCCATTGGTACTCCCGTAATGAACGTGGTTTCTGGTGGGGCTGCTGGAATATGTCGATCAACATTGGCGGAGCGATTATTCCGCTGATTAGCGCCTTTGCCGCCCACTGGTGGGGCTGGCAGGCCGCGATGCTGACACCGGGGATTATCAGCATGGCATTAGGGATCTGGTTAACGCTACAGCTTAAAGGCACACCCCAGGAAGAGGGATTACCGACGGTGGGTCAGTGGCGTCACGATCCGCTGGAATTACGTCAGGAACAACAAAGTCCGCCGATGGGGCTGTGGCAAATGTTGCGAACCACAATGCTGCAAAATCCGATGATCTGGCTGCTGGGTGTCTCTTATGTACTGGTTTATGTGATCCGGATTGCGCTAAACGACTGGGGCAATATCTGGCTGACGGAAAGCCACGGCGTCAACCTACTCAGCGCCAACGCCACGGTAATGCTGTTTGAAGTGGGCGGCTTACTCGGCGCGTTATTTGCCGGATGGGGTTCGGATTTGCTGTTTAGCGGGCAGCGAGCCCCCATGATTTTGCTGTTTACCCTTGGGTTGATGGTTTCGGTCGCTGCACTCTGGTTGGCACCGGTTCATCACTATGCCCTTCTGGCTGTGTGCTTTTTTACTGTGGGCTTTTTTGTCTTTGGCCCGCAAATGCTGATTGGACTTGCGGCAGTGGAATGTGGACACAAAGCTGCGGCGGGTTCAATTACCGGATTTCTCGGCCTGTTCGCCTATCTCGGTGCGGCGCTGGCAGGCTGGCCGTTGTCGCTGGTTATCGAACGCTACGGCTGGTCAGGAATGTTCAGTTTACTCTCGGTCGCCGCAGTACTTATGGGTTTACTGCTGATGCCGTTACTGATGGCGGGCATCACCACCACTCACGCTCGAAGGATAAAACAATGAAAATGCCCCTTACCTCTACTCTGATTGCTTCTGCTGTTGCGCTGGCAACCTTAACGGGTGCCGCACAAGCGAAAGGTCGACTGGTGGTCTATTGCAGCGCCACTAATGAAATGTGTGAGACCGAAACCAAAGCGTTTGGCGAGAAATATGATGTGAAAACCTCGTTTATCCGCAACGGCTCCGGTAGCACCCTGGCAAAAGTCGATGCTGAAAAGAAAAACCCACAGGCTGACGTCTGGTACGGCGGCACCTTAGACCCGCAGTCGCAGGCCGGCGAGATGGGCCTGTTACAGGCATATAAATCGCCTAACCTTGAACAGATCATGGAAAAATTCCGCGATCCGGCAAAAGTGAAAGGAAACCTTTCCTCCGCCGTTTATGTGGGGATCCTCGGGTTTGGCGTCAACACAGAGCGTCTGAAAGAGAAAAACCTGCCTGTGCCGAAGTGCTGGAAAGATCTCACCAAACCTGAATATAAAGGCGAAATTCAGATTGCCGATCCACAAAGTTCCGGTACCGCCTACACCGCGCTGGCTACCTTTGCGCAGCTGTGGGGGGAAGATCAGGCCTTTGATTATCTAAAACAACTTAACACCAACGTCTCCCAGTACACCAAATCAGGCATTGCCCCGGCACGTAACGCCGCCCGCGGCGAAACGGCGATTGGTATTGGCTTCCTGCATGACTACTCGCTGGAAAAAGAACAGGGTGCGCCGCTGGAGTTGATTTCCCCGTGTGAAGGTACGGGCTACGAAATTGGCGGCGTCAGCATTCTGAAAGGCGCGCGCAACCTCGACAACGCCAAACTGTTTGTGGACTGGGTATTATCAAAAGAAGCTCAGGAACTGGCGTGGAAGAAAGGGAAGTCTTATCAGATCCTGACCAATACCACCGCCGAAACGTCGCCAAATTCGCTGAAGCTCGACGACCTGAAATTAATCAACTACGACATGGATAAATACGGTTCCACGGATGTTCGTAAGGCATTGATTAATAAATGGGTCAGCGAAGTGAAGATGGGTAAATAAACCCGCATTGCGTGCATTTGCCGGGCGCAGCACAAACGCCTGCCCCGGCCAACCATACCGGAACTGCTATGTCACAGACACTTGCACTCCATCCCGTGAAAAAGCGGGATGCGATTTTCCTTTGGGTTTTGCTGGGCTGGCTGGCATTTATCCTGTTGCCGAGCTGGAGCCTCGATTATGGCCTGCTGGAGTCCACGAGTGATGAGATCCTCGAGGCTTATGGCTGGTCGCATTTTAATATCAGCTGGCTGTGGTATTTATTACCGAGTCTGTTGCTGGTTCGTCCGTTTCGTGAGGCCACACGCGAACAGCGTAGTCGTCATTATTTTGATGCCAGTTGGGCATTGCTCTGTATGGCGTTTATCGTCATCAGCGCCACCGTGGCTGGACGCGGTTTAGGCTACGCCGCCATCGTGCTGTTTATCGAATTAAGCGCGATAATGACGCTGGCCTTAACCCGCCTCGAATGGCTGGGTGGCGACCGCTTTGTGATCGGCTCGCTGATTGCGATTGTGGCGCTGATTGGCATTTTTATCGTCTGGCCGAGCATCGCCATTTTTATCCCGATGTTCACCAACGACGCGGGAGAGTTCGCCCCACTGGCGTTTATGAATGTGCTCTCGCAGGCCCATATCATTCAGGTGATCGTCAACTCTATCGTCTTATCGATAGCGGTGGGTATTGGCTGTACTTTCTTCGGTCTGGTGCTGGCGATATATACCACGCGCATCGCTAAACGCAGCGCCGTAATCGGCCGCATCTTTTCCATTCTGCCAATTGTCACGCCACCGTTTGTGGTCGGCTTAGGCGTTACGCTCATGATGGGGCGCTCCGGCTACATAACGGAATTTATGGTGGAGTGGTTTGGGCTGACCAACACCAACTGGCTGTATGGTTTTACCGGGATCTGGCTGGCACAGGTCCTGGCATTTACGCCAATGGCTTTTATGATCCTCGATGGGGCCATTAAAACCATTCATCCCTCGCTGGAAGAAGCCTCCTACACCCTGCGCGCCAGCCGCTGGCAAACCTTTAACGGTGTGTTTGTGCCGTTGTTAAAGCCCGCGCTTGCCAATGCCTTTTTAATCGTTGTGGTGCAGTCACTGGCTGACTTCAGTAACCCACTGGTGCTTGGCGGCAACTTCGACGTACTGGCGACGCAAATTTACTTCTACATTACCGGCTCGCAGCTGGATTATCAGGCCGCCAGCACCCTTGGCGCTTTCCTGCTGCTGTTCTCGCTACTGGTGTTCTGCGTCCAGTATATGTGGATTGGTAAACGCTCTTACGTCACGGTTTCCGGAAAGTCCTACCGCGGCGATGTCCAGCCACTACCGGTCACCCTGGTGTGGAGCGTGGTCGCCATACTTGCGATATGGATTGCCTTTAACGCCCTGCTCTATGGCAGCATTTTCTACGGCAGCTTCACTGTGAACTGGGGCGTTGACTACACCCTGACGCTGGATAACTTTATCAAGTTATTTGGTCAGGGGATGAGCGACGGCGCGTGGCCTTCACTGTTAGATACCTTGCTCTACGCCGGGATTGCCGCCCCCATTACCGCTATCTTTGGCCTGCTCATCGCCTGGGTGGTGGTGCGCCAACAATTCAAAGGCAAAAAGACCATAGAGTTCACCACCATGTTGTGCTTTGCCGTACCGGGTACAGTGGCGGGTGTCTCGTATATTCTTGCCTTTAATAGCGCCCCGGTCTATCTCACCGGAACGGCAGCAATTGTGATTATTTCGATGGTGATGCGCAACGTTCCGGTGGGTATTCGCGCCGGGATTGCAGGTCTGGGGCAGATCGACAAATCGCTGGATGAAGCCTCACTTAGCCTGCGTGCGGGTTCCCTGCGAACCATTACGCACATTTTACTGCCGTTGTTACGCCCAGCTATTCTCTCGGCCCTGATTTACAGCTTTGTGCGGGCTATCACGACGGTCAGCGCCATCGTCTTTCTCGTCACGCCGGACACACGCGTGGCAACCGCCTACATCCTTAACCGCGTAGAAGACGGCGAATATGGCGTAGCCATCGCCTACGGTTCGATTCTGATCGTGGTGATGCTGGCGATTATTTTCCTCTTTGACTGGCTGATCGGTGAAGCACGTATTTCCCGTTCTAAAGCCAAAAACCAGGCGTAATGGAGCGCACTATGAGTCAGAAAAATTTTGTGGAACTGCGCAACGTCACTAAACGATTCGGCAGTAATAGGGTTATCGACAATATCAATCTCACCATCCCACAAGGGCAAATGGTGACGCTGCTCGGTCCTTCCGGATGCGGCAAAACCACCATTCTGCGTCTGGTTGCCGGGCTGGAAAAACCGAGCGAAGGGCAAATTTTTATAGATGGCGAAGATGTCACGCATCGTTCCATTCAGCAACGCGATATCTGCATGGTGTTTCAGTCATACGCTCTGTTCCCACATATGTCGCTGGGCGAAAACGTTGGCTATGGGCTGAAAATGCTTGGCGTGTCGCGTAGTGAAGTGAAGCAGCGGGTGAAAGATGCGCTAGCAATGGTGGATCTGGAAGGATTCGAAGACCGCTATGTCGACCAGATTTCCGGTGGTCAGCAACAGCGTGTGGCTCTGGCCCGTGCGTTGATCCTTAAGCCTAAAGTGCTGCTGTTTGATGAGCCGTTAAGTAACCTCGATGCCAACCTGCGTCGCAGCATGCGCGATAAAATCCGCGAGCTGCAAAAGCAATTTAACATCACTTCGCTCTATGTGACTCACGATCAAAGTGAAGCTTTCGCGGTGTCCGACACCGTGTTGGTGATGAATAAAGGTCACATCATGCAGATTGGTTCACCGCAGGATCTCTATCGTCAGCCCGCCTCCCGCTTTATGGCAAGTTTTATGGGCGACGCCAACCTGTTCCCGGCGAACTTTAGCGAAGAGTATGTCGATATCTACGGTTATCGCCTGCCGCGCGCGGCGCATTTCCCGGCGCAAGGTAGCGGCACCGTCGGCGTTCGCCCGGAAGCCATCACCTTAAGCAATCACGGCGAAGAGAGTCAGCGTTGTGTTATTCGCCATGTCGCCTACATGGGGCCGCAGTACGAAGTGACCGTAGAATGGCATGGTCAGGAGATTTTATTGCAAGTCAACGCCACCCGTTTACAGCCCGATATTGGTGAGCACTATTACCTCGAAATCCATCCTTACGGGATGTTTGTTTTAGCGGATGCGGCATAAAAATAGCACATAAACGGTCCCAACCTGTCTTGAGGGACCGTTCACCTGTTTAGACGTCGGACAACAATTATTCTCAGGTGTTATATACTATAGGGGGGTATGCATTGACATATAGCATACCCCCCTATAGTATATTGCGTGCAGATGATGAGGTGCGAAATGCCCAGTACTCCGGAAGAGAAGAAAAAGGTCCTTACTCGAGTTCGTCGTATTCGGGGGCAAATTGATGCTCTGGAACGGTCGCTGGAGGGTGATGCCGAATGCCGTGCCATACTCCAACAGATCGCTGCCGTTCGGGGCGCGGCTAACGGGCTGATGGCAGAAGTGCTTGAAAGCCATATCCGGGAAACGTTTGACCGAAATGACTGCTACAGCCGCGAAGTCAGCCAATCCGTTGACGACACTATTGAACTGGTTCGTGCCTATCTTAAATAGCTGAATCTATTACCATATTGAGGAAGAGCGAGAGATGAAATCACGTGCTGCCGTTGCATTTGCTCCCGGTAAACCGCTGGAAATCGTTGAAATTGACGTTGCACCACCGAAAAAAGGTGAAGTGCTGATTAAAGTCACCCATACCGGCGTTTGCCATACCGACGCATTTACCCTCTCCGGCGATGACCCGGAAGGTGTATTCCCGGTAGTTCTCGGTCACGAAGGGGCCGGCGTTGTGGTTGAAGTCGGTGAAGGCGTAACCAGCGTCAAACCTGGCGACCATGTGATCCCGCTTTATACCGCAGAGTGCGGCGAGTGTGAGTTCTGTCGTTCCGGCAAAACCAACCTCTGCGTCGCAGTTCGCGAGACTCAGGGCAAAGGCCTGATGCCAGACGGCACCACCCGTTTTTCTTACAACGGGCAGCCGCTTTATCACTACATGGGATGCTCTACATTCAGCGAATACACCGTGGTCGCGGAAGTGTCTCTGGCCAAAATTAATCCAGAAGCAAACCACGAACACGTCTGCCTGCTGGGCTGTGGCGTGACCACCGGTATTGGCGCGGTACACAACACGGCTAAAGTCCAGCCAGGTGATTCTGTTGCCGTATTTGGTCTTGGCGCGATTGGTCTGGCAGTGGTTCAGGGCGCGCGTCAGGCGAAAGCGGGACGGATTATCGCTATCGATACGAACCCGAAGAAATTCGATCTGGCGCGTCGCTTCGGTGCTACCGACTGCATTAACCCGAATGACTACGACAAACCGATTAAAGATGTCCTGCTGGATATCAACAAATGGGGTATCGACCATACCTTTGAATGCATCGGTAACGTCAACGTGATGCGTGCGGCGCTGGAAAGTGCGCACCGCGGCTGGGGTCAGTCGGTGATCATCGGGGTAGCTGGTTCCGGTCAGGAAATCTCCACCCGTCCATTCCAGTTGGTCACTGGTCGCGTATGGAAAGGTTCCGCGTTTGGCGGCGTGAAAGGTCGTTCCCAGTTACCGGGTATGGTTGAAGATGCGATGAAAGGCGATATCGATCTGGAACCGTTTGTCACGCATACCATGAGCCTGGATGAAATTAATGACGCCTTCGACCTGATGCATGAAGGCAAATCCATTCGAACCGTAATTCGTTACTGATTTCCCGCAGGTTTTACCCCGTCCAGTTCAGGCGGGGTTATTAATACTCTCCCCGGGCAGCCGTCCGGGGATTAACCATGAGATAATGACTGATGGAACTCATTGAAAAACATGCCAGCTTTGGCGGCTGGCAAAATGTGTATCGGCATTATTCCCAATTACTGAAATGTGAAATGAATGTCGGCGTCTATCTCCCACTAAAAGCCGGGAATGAAAAATTGCCGGTACTGTACTGGCTTTCGGGCCTGACCTGTAACGAGCAGAATTTCATTACTAAATCGGGGATGCAACGTTACGCGGCTGAGCACAACATTATTGTTGTTGCGCCAGACACCAGTCCGCGAGGCAGTCATGTCGCAGATGCCGACCGTTATGATCTCGGGCAAGGTGCCGGGTTTTACCTGAACGCAACGCAAGCGCCGTGGAATGAACATTACAAAATGTATGATTATATCCACAACGAGCTGCCGGATTTAGTGATGCAACATTTTCCGGCAACGGAAAGAAAGTCAATCGCGGGTCATTCAATGGGCGGCCTGGGCGCGCTGGTGCTGGCGTTACGTAACCCAGATGAATATGTCAGCGTCTCGGCATTTTCGCCCATTGTCTCCCCATCGCAAGTACCGTGGGGACAGCAAGCCTTTGCCGCGTATCTTGGTGAAAATAAAGAAACCTGGATGGATTACGATCCGGTGAGCCTTATTTCACAAGGTCAACGCGTTGCGGAAATCATGGTTGATCAAGGATTGAGTGATGATTTTTACGCAGAACAGCTGCGGACTCCAAATCTTGAAAAGATCTGCCAGGAGATGAATATCAAAACGTTAATCCGTTATCACGAGGGTTATGATCACAGCTATTATTTTGTCTCCAGTTTTATTGGCGAGCATATTGCCTACCACGCCAATAAACTGAATATGCGTTGAGCATCCGCGCACGCCAGCCGGATGCGGCGTGAACGCCTTATCCGCCTACATTTCGCCCATAAACCGTAGGCATGATAAGACGCGCATAGCGTCGCATCAGGCATCTGCGCACAGCTGCCGGATGCGGCGTGAACGCCTTATCCGCCTACATTTCGCCCATAAACCGTAGGCATGATAAGACGCGCATAGCGTCGCATCAGGCATCTGCGCACAACTGCCGGATGCGGCGTGAACGCCTTATCCGGCCTACATTTCGCCCATGAGCCGTAGGCATGATAAGACGCGTCAGCGTCGCATCAGGCATCTGTGCACGGCTTATCGATGATTACCACATCAAATCATCAGGCACTTTAAAGTCGGCATACGGATCGTCTTCATCCTGCTCTTCGGCGCTGAGCGCGCTGTGCAACACAATACTGCTGGCATCACGCTGAGCAATTTTATCGGCAACGCTGGCGGGAATAATGGCGTATTCACCTTCGCTATTGTTATCGACCAACAAGCGGGCAATCGCCAGACGACCATTAATCAACTGCGCTTGCGTGAGCTTATCGACAAAGATTTTCTTAATCAGATTACCGTCAATGAAGTTAAAACCAATATCGCCATTAGCAATGGTGATCCGGTTCATTTCAATGAGCTGCTTCACCTGGGCTTTATATTCTTTCGCCAACGCCGCTTGTTTTTGCTGCTCGCTAAGCTGTTTATCACGCTCAAGCTGTGCCTTTTTATTTTCTTCTACCGCCGCCCGAGCTTCACGCGCCTGAACGCGCGATTTTTTCGCCGTTCTCTCGACCTTCGCCGCTTTTTTGCTGGTGACTAATCCTGCTTTGAGCAACTGCTCTTGTAAGGTAAGTTTTGCCATCTTTGTTTCCAAACCCGCTGAATAATTTTTAGCGAGTATACCTGTAAACGCCGTAGGTGTATTGGGGGCAAGTCCCTTTCGCCCCTACCTAATAAGGCGCGTCAGGCATCGGCGCACGGCTGCATTCGTGATTTTCGACTCATCAAAATAAACACCGCTAATCCAGCAACAAGAATACCCGGCGCAGATGCGGCCATTACGCCAACCGTGCCAGTGCCTAATGCCAGCATTTTCCCTGCCAGCAACGGGCCGCTCATGGCACCCAGACGCCCAATCGCCACGGCGGTTCCCACGCCGGTTGCGCGGATCTGCGAACTGTAAAACAACGGAGCCAATGCATACAAAACGCTTTGCCCACCTGTTGCAAACAACCCTGCGACGAATCCCGCCAGCAACATACCGTTAAATGATGACACTGTTCCCAGCGCTAACAGCGAAGCTAACATACCGCTATAAATCAGTAGCGACATGGTCATTGGACGCAGTTTATCCATCAGTGCGCCCAATATTAACGTCCCGCTTGCCGCCCCCATTTGTAGTGCAAACATCACCCCTGCCGCCTGCGATGGCTGGAATCCTTGTTCCACTAAAAGCAGCGGTAGCCAGTTGATCAACATGTAGACCACCAGCAAAGTGAAGAAATAACACAACCACAGCAGCAGCGTTGCGGTTGCCGTGTCGGGCGCAAATAACGCACGCAGCGGCGGCGCAGCCTGTTTTTCGCCAGCGAACACCATCGACTCCGGCAGCCAGCGCATTAACAGCGGCACCAGAATCAACGGCACCACACCACCTACCCAAAACACCGTTTGCCAGGCTAAGTTTGCCCCCGCGAAACCCAGTGTCGCCGCCAGCGCCGCGCCAATGGGAACACCGCAATACATCAGGCTCACTGCCCTCCCACGAAAACGTGGACCCGCGGCTTCAGACGTCAGGGCGATAAGATTCGGCAACGCCGCCCCCAGCCCGACACCGGTCATCAGCCGCGCAAAGACCAGTGAGGGGAAATCCCAGGCAATCGCCGTTGCCAGTGAGAACAAACCAAACAGCGCAACTGAGCCAATCAAAATGCGCTTGCGACCATAACGGTCCGCCAGCATTCCACCAACCAACGCGCCGGGTAGCAAACCGAGTATTCCGGCGCTGAATATCCAACCCATTTGCATTTTATCGAGTGCAAAAGCCTGGGCGATGCCACCCGCCGCAATGCCAGCCGCCTGAAGATCCAGTCCTTCCATCAGAGCGACCAAAAAACAAAGCCCGATGGTCAGCATCAGGCGGGATGAAGATGATGAAGGGGTACGAGTCGACATAAGATGAACCTCGTTGCGAATGCAGGTGAATCGCGGCTGATACATTGCCAGCCGCGTAATCAAAACCATTTAATGACTGCCTACGGACGAAAGTAGGCCGGATAAGGCGTTTACGCCGCATCCGGCAGTCGTGCGCCATGCCAGATGCGATGCTGATGCGTCTTATCAGGCCTGGGATGGGTATACAAAATGCACGTTGTCAGCAGTCACATGATTTGTTGTTGCGCAGATCCAGCGCCACGTCGACGATCATATCCTCCTGGCCGCCGACCATCCGGCGTTTACCCAGCTCAACGAGAATATCCACCGCGCTTAAACCATAACGCGCCGCCGCCGTTTCACAGTGACGCAAAAAGCTTGAGTAAACACCAGCGTATCCCAGCGCCAGCGTTTCGCGGTCGACACGTACCGGACGATCCTGCAACGGACGCACCAGGTCGTCAGCGGCATCCATTAACGCATAGAGATCGGTCCCATGCTGCCAGCCCAGTTTATCCGCGGCGGCAATAAACACTTCCAGCGGTGCGTTACCTGCACCCGCGCCCATCCCCGCGAGGCTAGCGTCGATGCGGTCACAGCCCTCTTCCACCGCCGCGATAGAGTTCGCCACACCAAGACTCAGGTTATGGTGAGCATGCATGCCAGTTTGCGTTTCCGGTTTGAGCACCGCTTTCAGGGCGCGGAAACGGTCGCGGATATCGCTCATGTTCATCGCACCGCCAGAATCCACCACATAAATACAGGTCGCACCGTAGCCTTCCATCAGCTTTGCCTGCTTTGCGAGATTCTCCGGCGTGGTCATGTGGCTCATCATCAGAAAGCCAACGGTATCCATTCCGAGTTCGCGGGCATACTGAATATGCTGAGCGGAAACATCAGCTTCGGTGCAGTGCGTAGCCACACGCACCACCCGCGCGCCAGCCTGCCAGGCATTTTTCAGATCGTGAATAGTGCCAATTCCTGGCAGCAACAACGTCGCGATTTTGGCGTGCTTCACCACATCCGCCGCCGCTTCAATCCATTCAAGGTCGCTATGTGCGCCGAAACCATAGTTAAAGCTGGAACCCTGCAAACCATCGCCATGGGCCACTTCAATCGAATCCACGCGGGCATCATCCAGTGCTTTGGCAATCTGGCGGACATTTTCAAGTGAATACTGATGACGAATGGCGTGCATACCGTCACGCAACGTGACGTCTGAAATATAAAGTTTTTTACCGTTCATGCCGCTTCTCCTGCCTTGCGCGCCAGTGACTGGGCCATTTTTTCTGCTGTCGCCAGCGCACTGGAAGTCATAATGTCGAGGTTGCCTGCGTAGGCAGGCAGATAATGCGCTGCGCCTTCGACCTCCAGCCAGACCGCCGTTTTCAGCCCAGAGAACTGACCAATGCCCGGTAAATTAACCGGTTTATCCTGCGGGATAACTTCAAACTGCACGCGCTGTTTCAGGCGATATCCCGGTACGTAAGCCTGCACCGCCTCAGCCATTTCATTGATTGAGGCTTCGATATCATCTTGTGAAGCTTCATCGCTCAATACATACACCGTGTCGCGCATCATCAACGGCGGCTCTGCCGGATTAAGCACAATAATCGCCTTCCCTTTTGCCGCGCCGCCTACGACTTCAATGGCCCGCGAGGTGGTTTCCGTAAATTCATCGATATTGGCACGCGTGCCAGGGCCAGCAGATTTACTGGCGATAGAAGCGATGATTTCGGCGTAATGAACACGCGCCACGCGTGAAACCGCCGCTACCATCGGAATGGTGGCCTGGCCGCCGCAGGTGACCATGTTGACGTTCAATTGATCGACGTTTGCGTCGAGATTAACAACCGGCACGCAGTAAGGGCCGATGGCAGCTGGCGTCAGGTCGATTAAGCGAATATCCGGTTTCGCTTCGCGCAAAGCGGCATCGTTTTTCACATGCGCGCCCGCGCTGGTCGCATCAAACACTATATCGATATCAGCAAATTCAGGCATGTTCATCAGCCCAATCACCCCTTCATGGGTGGTAGCGACGCCCATACGTCTGGCACGCGCCAGACCGTCGGACTGAGGATCAATGCCGACCATCACCGCCATCTCCAGATGCTGACCGTGACGCAAAATTTTAATCATCAGGTCGGTGCCAATGTTGCCAGAACCGATAATGGCGACTTTACGCTTACTCATGACAGACTTCCTTTTAGGGCTGCGTTTGAAAATGTCGCAGCAACTGAACCTATGCCTTCGATATGGGCTTCAAAACGATCGCCCGCATTTACCGCCACCATCGGACCTAATGCCCCGGTAAGAATGATATCTCCGGCGCGCAGCGGTTCACCCAGGCTGGCCATTTTGCGTGCCAGCCAGACGGCGGCATTAAGTGGATGCCCCAGACATTCGCTGCCGCGCCCGCTGGAAACCTCTTCGTTATTACGCGTCATCGTCATAGTGCAGTTTTTCAGATCTAACCCTGCCGGACGTTGCGCCGGACCACCGATGACATATACCCCACAGGAGGCGTTATCTGCCACGGTATCGACAAACTGAATCGACCAGTCGCGAATGCGGCTGCCCACCACTTCCAGCGCCGGAAGCACCCATTCAATGGCGCTATACAGTTCGTCGAAGGTAATATCCGTTGCGGGTAAATCGCGGTTTAGCACCAGTGCGATCTCTGCTTCAATACGAGGTTGCAGAACACGGGAAAAAGGAATGGTTTCGTTATCGCCATAACACATGTCGGCAAATAATGTTCCGAAATCCGGTTGATCAACCCCCAGTTGTTGCTGCACTTTCGGATGCGTCAGTCCCACTTTACGCCCCACAACGCGACGCCCCAGCGCGACGTCATGTTGCACATTTATGTGCTGAATGCTGTAGGCCGCTTCAGCGTTATCAATACCAATCAGATCGCGTAGCGGCGCAATCGCTTCGCCCTGTTCTGCGGCGCGGCGTAAATCCGCCGCCAGTTGCTCAAGAGTATGCTTCGTCATGACCGTTCCTTAAGGACGTGCGAGGAAATTCAGTACCAGTTGATTGAAAGCGTCGGCATGTTCCCACTGAGCCCAGTGACCACAGTCGCGGAAGATATGCAGCTCAGAACCGGCGATGCCAGAAAGCAGACGCAGCCCTGCGTCCATCGGCACAAAACGGTCGTTACGCCCCCAGACAATCAGAGTTTGCGCTTTGATTTCCGCCAGACGTGGGCCAAAATCCGGGAACTGTTTCGGATTGGCTTCCAGGCTCTTAACGAAGTTTTCCAGGTGATCGCGACGCGACAGCATATTATTCAGGCGCGCTTCAAACAGGGCGTCAGTCAAATCGCTGGTATCGAAAACGAAGATATCCATCATCAGCTTCAGATTTTCGATAGTCGGCTGGCGATAAAGCTGATTCAGTCGCTTAATGCCTTCAGTTGGCATCGGCGTAAACAAACTCATGCCACCTGTACCGCCGCCCATCAGCACCAGTTTGCCGACGCGCTCCGGCCAGTTAAGGGTGAACGCCACAGAACTGTGGCCGCCCATCGAGTTGCCCAGCAGGTGGATTTTGGCGATATCCAGTTGATCCACCACGCTTTTCAGGATGCGCGCATTGAGATCCGATCGCGAACCACTGTTAACGATCGAATCGCTCTTACCCCAACCAGGACAATCCAGCAGGATCACCCGATAACCCGCTTCTACCAGCGGATCGATATTGCGGCTGAAGTTCGCCCAGCCCGTAGCCCCCGGGCCGGAGCCGTGCAGCAGGACAACGGTTTCGTCGCCTTGACCGCAGTCATTAAAATGGATGCGCAGCGTTTTACCCGCTTCTTCTACATTTAGAAAACGGCTGGTGGCGGCTTCGGTTTGTGGCTGATAACTCATCATCTTCTCCTGCATATTCAGTTCTCTGTTCTGGCGCTTAACGAGCCAAATCCGGCAATCCACTCCGGGATCGGGCGGTAATAACGCCCTTCGCTACGCCAGTTGCCAAACGCAGAAATAGCGGCAAAAGCAGCGACCCAGGTTTTGATTTCATGTGTCGACTTTCCTGCAATGGCGGAAAGCTCTTCGTTACTGACGGCATCCAGTTCCTGTATGCGTCCCTGCTCCAGCAAAGACATGAACTGGTTATCCCAAATCGGGTTGAGCGGATGCAGAGTTCTCTGATCCTCAACAAACCTCTCAGCGGCGCTAATCACCCGTTGCTGGCGCATTTCGCGCTCATTGGCGGGCAAATCTTTCCCGCTACCCAACAGACGATCGCGCATATGGGCATCCGCTTTCGCCAGTTCTGGCACTGGCGGCTGATGGGAAAGCCCACCGGAACCCAGGAACAGCACGCGCTTATTCAGCGTGCTGGTGAAACGTCCAATGGCTTCACCCAACATGCGGGTACGCTGAAAACCAGGTAGCGGCGTGGCGACACCGTTGATGAATACAGGTAGGACCGGCACCTTATCCAGCCCACCGAGCAAGAACTCCAGCGGCTGGGCGAACCCATGATCCACCTGCATACAGTAAGAAACGGCAAGATCAATCCCGCTCTTCATGACGGCATGTGCACAAGCCTCCGCCAACTCCACAGGCACAGGAAGCTCTCCTGCCGCACTGCCGAAATCGCCAATTGCCGTCGCCCCAACGCCTAAACAGAAGGGTGGCATCACGTCATAGAAAAAACCGTTGTAATGATCTGGCGCAAACAGCACCACCAGTTCAGGGGAGAAGGCCGCAATACGCTCGCGGGCACTGGCAATCACGCCATTGACCTCATCGAGTATCTCTTGCGCCGGGTCGACATACCCTACCAGCGGCGAGTGGGAAAGACAGTGAAGATAAGCGTGCATATCAGGCTACCTTTTCGACAGAAACGTCGACATCAGGGCGGTTGAGTGTCATCACGGACGCCAGTTTATTCAGCGTATTACCCAGAGTTTGCGGAATGGCGATGGCGGCAACAAAGCGATCCGGGCGCATCACCACTAGCGAAGCATTATGTTGTGCGAACCAGCTACGCATGCGACCTTGCGTATCGCCCACGCGCAGCACGCCGTCGTAGTTATCCTGCGCGGTATGAATTTGCACATCCGGCACCACCTGAATGAAGCGAGTACCCAGCGCGCGCCATTGCTGGATTTGCTCATCGCTCATCCCCCACAGTGGATTGCATCCCCAGCCAATTACCGCGAAGTTCGCGCCGATCGCGTTATCGAGCAACGTCACGTCGCCGTTTTCCAGCGTAACTTTCGGCTGAATAAACATCTTGCCGACCGGAGAGTGTTTCGCTTCGCCTTCACGCACCAGCGCACCGGCGTAATATTGCGGCATCGGCTTGAAGCGCATTTCGAGAAAGT
Organism: Escherichia sp. KS167_9B; assembly: GCF_030295215.1. Classification (NCBI taxonomy): domain Bacteria; kingdom Pseudomonadati; phylum Pseudomonadota; class Gammaproteobacteria; order Enterobacterales; family Enterobacteriaceae; genus Escherichia; species Escherichia sp. KS167_9B. Next base: position 444,928 of record NZ_AP025754.1, on the reverse strand, counting down.
AGCGTTTTACTGGCGGCAGATAATTCAGCAGCCAGGAAACACCGTCACGTAACGTACCCTGCCAGCGTTTCGGCGGAGCCAGTACGTTGCCCGCCGTCACCGACAGATCAATCATCGCTTTGGCGTGATCGCGACGTTCTTGTTGATAGGTATCGAGCAGCGCATCGCGAGCTTTCCCCTGGATAACCAACGCCAGTTTCCAGGCGAGGTTAAAGGCGTCGCGCATACCACTGTTATAGCCCTGCCCCTGCCACACCGGCATGATATGTGCGGCATCGCCCGCCAGCAGTACGCGGTCAATACGAAAACGTTGTGCCAGTCGCGCGTTGTGGGTGTAGACACGCTGGCGAATCAACTCGACGTTGTCCGGATTAGGCAGCACTTTGCTTAACAGCTTGCGCATATTTTGCGGCTCGCGGAGCTGTTCTTCGGTTTCGCCCGGCATCACCATAAATTCAAAGCGACGTACCGCATGAGGCAGAGCCGCAGAAACATACGGGCGCACCGGATCGCAACACAAATAGATATGCGGCGTACTTAACGGATCGTTGGCGATATCCACCACAATCCACTGATTTGGTGCGGTTTTACCTTCAAACGGCACATTCAGGGTGCGCCGGACAAAACTTGCTCCACCGTCACAGGCTACCAGCCACTGGGCTTTGACCGTTTCCCACTGCCCTTCTGCCGTTTTCAGATACAAGGTCACTTCGTCATCTTGCTGGCTGAAGGCCTCCAGCTCGCGGGAAAACAGGCAGCGCACATTCGGAAACCGCGACAACCCTTCCAGCATCACCGCATCGACCTGCGGCTGAATAAAGGCGTTACGACGCGGCCAGCCAAATTCATCGGTCATTGGCTGAATATCAGCAAAACAGCGGCCTTTTGGGGTAAGAAAACGCATCGCATGCCACGGCGTAGTGTGCGGCAGAACATTATCGACAAGGTCAACCGACTGCATGGTGCGCAGCGCCTCGTCATCAATTCCAATCGCGCGTGGATAGTCGATCAACTTATCGAGTTTCTCCACCACCAGCACGTCAATGCCCATCTGGCCGAGATAGTTCGCCATCATCAGCCCGACCGGACCGGCACCAGCGATCGCCACCTGAACGCAATGGTTAATAGCAGGCTGGATGTCAGGGTGTTGTATTGCCATTTCAGTACCTCACGACTCGGAAAAAATGCCGTTGCGCGCACAGTTCAACGCAACTTATTTTGTTAAAAACATGTAAATGATTTTTTATTGTGCGCTCAGTATAGGAAGGGTGTTTTCGGCTACAATCAAAACATGCCTGAGTGTGCACCAGGTGCACAACGTTGTTTTAAATATAGAAATGTCAATTAATATGCAGAAAGATGAGCAGACGGAATACAAAACCGTGCGCGGCTTAACCCGCGGTCTAATGTTATTAAATATGTTAAATAAACTCGATGGCGGTGCCAGCGTCGGGCTGCTGGCGGAGCTCAGCGGCCTGCATCGCACCACTGTGCGGCGACTGCTGGAAACGCTGCAGGAAGAGGGATATGTCCGGCGCAGTACCTCCGATGACAGTTTTCGTCTGACCATCAAAGTGCGGCAATTAAGCGAAGGATTTCGTGACGAACAATGGATTTCTGCACTGGCAGCCCCGCTGCTGGGCGATCTGTTGCGCGAAGTGGTATGGCCGACAGATGTGTCCACGCTGGATGTTGATGCAATGGTGGTACGCGAAACCACCCACCGTTTCAGCCGTTTATCTTTTCACCGGGCAATGGTCGGACGGCGTTTACCGCTCCTGAAAACCGCCTCGGGACTGACCTGGCTGGCCTTTTGCCCGGAACAAGAACGCAAGGAGTTAATCGAAATGTTAGCCGCCCGCCCCGGTGATGACTATCAACTGGCACGGGAACCGTTAAAGCTGGAAGCCATTCTGGCGCGCGCACGCAAAGAGGGTTACGGACAGAACTACCGTGGCTGGGATCAGGAAGAGAAGATCGCCTCCATTGCCGTGCCCCTACGCAGTGAACAACGGGTGATTGGCTGTCTGAATCTGGTGTATATGGCAAGCGCAATGACCATCGAACAGGCAGCGGAAAAGCATCTTCCGGCGCTACAACGGGTAGCAAAACAGATCGAAGAAGGGGTTGAATCGCAGGCTATTCTGGTGGCCGGACGGCGAAGCGGCGTGCATTTACGCTAGTTGCGCCAATGTGTAATTTGGCCCATTCTCATCGTTATTCGCCCATTTGCCCACATGCACAGTACGGGCTGCACGCTACGCTAATGCCATCAATACTGTGATGTGGAGCAAATCATGAAAATTACTCAAATTCGTAATGCCACCCAAATTATCCAATACGCTGGCAAAACATTTCTTATTGACCCGTTACTCGCGCCTAAAGGAAGTTATCCGGGTTTTGCCGGAACGGCACGCGCAGAAATCCGCAATCCAACGGTAGAATTACCGTGCGATTTAACAACGTTACTCAACGTTGACGCCCTAATAGTGACCCATTTGCATGAAGATCATTGGGACGAAACAGCCTCCCGCGTCGTCCCCAAAGATAAACAGATTTATGTGCAAAATGAGCAAGATGCTGAATCACTGCATAAACAAGGATTTACGCATCTTACCGTACTTGCCGACGAGACTAAATTTGGCGATATTACTCTGCATAAAACGACAGGGCAGCACGGCTCCGATCGCACCTATGCAGACCCGGCTATGGCGAAGCGTTTAGGCGCAGCCTGCGGCGTTGTTTTCCAGCACCCGACAGAGAAAACGCTCTATCTGGCTGGCGATACCCTCTGGCGTGATGACGTCGAGGCTACAATGCTAACTTTCCAACCAGAAGTGGTGGTGTTGAATGCCGGATTTGCGCATGTTCTGGGGCATGGCGCGATAATTATGGGAGCTGAAGATATTCTCAAAACACATTTTACCCTGCCAGAAGCGCAAATTGTCGCGACACATATGGAGGCCGTAAACCACTGTTTGCTGACGCGTGATGCGCTCAAGGAATACGCCAGAGATAATCAAATTATCGAATTTGTGAACGTACCAGAAGATGGTGAAACGTTGACATTCTAATTCGGAGATAAAGAGTGTTATGCGCCCGCTAACTGTTGCCATTATCGCCGTTGCCGGTTTTAGTCCTTTTCACCTTTCCGTACCGTTTATCGTTTTTAGCGAAAAAATGGCGGAGAAAAAACGCTTTCATGTAATTATCTGCGCTGAAAAGCCGGGAAATGTGGACTCTGCCGATGGGTTTTCCGTAACCGCCACCCATGACTATACGGCAGTCATCCAGGCGGATATTGTGATAATTCCTTACTGGGGAACAATTACACAAAAACCGCCACAAAAACTGCTGGAAGCCTTAACGATCGCACGAGATAACGGGGCACAGATTGTCGGGCTTTGCCTGGGCACGTTTGTGCTCGGCTATGCAGGTTTACTGAACAATAAGCGTGCTGCCACGCACTGGGAGTTCGAGCGTGAATTTCAGGCACGTTTTCCACAAACACATCTGGATATTAACGCGTTGTATGTAGACGATGATGGCATTATTACCTCTGCCGGTACTGCCGCGGCGCTGGATTGCTGTTTGTATATTGTTCGGCAACATTTTGGCAGCGACTATGCTAACCATATTGCCCGACGGATGGTCGTACCGCCATATCGCACCGGCGGTCAGGCGCAGTTTATAGAGCAACCGGTGCCGAAAAATACCCATGATGAACGCATTAACCTCCTGCTGGATTACCTGCGGCAAAACATTGCGCAACAGCATGATCTCGACTCGCTGGCTCAGCGAGTAATGATGAGTCGCCGCACACTAACCCGTCATTTTATGAAAGCGACCGGTTCGAGTATCGCCGAATGGCTCATCACTGAACGCTTACGCCGTAGCCAGGAACTGTTGGGATCCAGTCAGTTGCCCGTTGAGCGGATAGCGGCTGAGGTGGGTTTTCTCTCACCTGTGACCTGGCGTCAGCATTTTAAATCTCACTTCGGCGTCAGCCCCGCAGAATGGCGCAAAACCTTTCGTGGTATGGCATGATAGCGCCCGGAAGAAAGTCAATTCAGGGTGGTGAATGTGAAACCAGTAACGCTATACGATGTCGCGGAGTATGCCGGTGTCTCTTATCAGACCGTTTCCCGCGTGGTGAATCAGGCCAGCCACGTTTCAGCGAAAACGCGGGAAAAAGTGGAAGCGGCGATGGCGGAGCTAAATTACATTCCCAACCGCGTAGCACAACAGTTAGCGGGCAAACAGTCGTTGCTGATTGGCGTTGCCACCTCCAGTCTGGCCCTGCACGCACCGTCGCAAATTGTCGCGGCGATTAAATCTCGCGCCGATCAACTGGGTGCCAGCGTGGTGGTGTCGATGGTAGAAAGAAGCGGTGTCGAAGCCTGTAAAGCGGCAGTACACAATCTTCTCGCGCAACGCGTAAGTGGTCTGATCATCAACTATCCGCTGGATGACCAGGATGCCATTGCTGTGGAGGCAGCCTGCGCTAATGTTCCGGCGCTATTTCTTGATGTCTCTGACCAGACTCCCATCAACAGTATTATTTTTTCCCATGAAGACGGTACGCGGCTGGGCGTAGAGCATTTGGTCGCATTGGGTCACCAGCAAATCGCGCTGTTAGCGGGCCCATTAAGTTCTGTCTCGGCGCGTCTGCGTCTGGCGGGCTGGCATAAATATCTTAAACACAATCAAATTCAACCGATAGCGGAACGGGAAGGCGACTGGAGCGCCATGTCCGGTTTTCATCAAACCATGCAGATGCTGAATGAGGGCATCATTCCTACCGCGATGCTGGTTGCCAACGATCAGATGGCGCTGGGTGCAATGCGCGCCATTACCGAGTTCGGGCTGCGCGTCGGCGCGGATATCTCGGTAGTGGGATACGACGATACCGAAGACAGCTCGTGTTATATCCCGCCATTAACGACCATCAAACAGGATTTTCGCCTGCTTGGGCAAACCAGCGTGGACCGCTTGCTGCAACTCTCTCAGGGCCAGGCGGTGAAGGGCAATCAGCTGTTGCCCGTCTCACTGGTGAAACGAAAAACCACCCTGCCACCCAATACGCAAACCGCTTCTCCCCAGGCGTTGGCTGATTCCTTAATGCAGCTGGCGCGACAAATTTCCCGACTGGAAAGCGAGCAGTGAGCGCAACGCAATTAATGTGAGTCAGCTCACTCATTAGGCACCCCAGGCTTTACACCTGATGTGTCCGACTCGTATGTTGTATGAAATTGTGAGCGGATAACAATTTCACACAGGATACAGCTATGACCATGATTACGGATTCACTGGCCGTCGTATTACAACGTCGTGACTGGGAAAACCCTGGCGTTACCCAACTCAACCGCCTTGCGGCGCATCCTCCTTTCGCCAGCTGGCGAAATAGTGAAGAGGCCCGCAATAATCGCCCTTCCCGGCAGTTACGCAGCCTGAATGGTGAGTGGCAATTTGCCTGGTTCCCGTCCCCAGAAGCGGTGCCGGAAAGTTGGCTGGAGCGCGATCTTCCTGACGCCGATACTGTCGTCGTCCCCTCAAACTGGCAGATGCTCGGTTACGATGCGCCTATCTACACCAATGTGACCTATCCCATTGCAGTCAATCCACCGTTTGTTCCCACGGAGAATCCGACAGGTTGTTACTCGCTCACATTTAATGTTGATGAAAGCTGGTTACAGGAAGGCCAGACGCGAATTATTTTTGATGGCATTAACTCGGCGTTTCATTTGTGGTGCAACGGGCGCTGGGTCGGTTACGGTCAGGACAGCCGTTTGCCGTCTGAATTTGACCTCAGCGCATTTTTACGCGCCGGAGATAACCGCCTCGCGGTGATGGTGCTGCGCTGGAGTGACGGTAGCTATCTGGAAGATCAGGATATGTGGCGAATGAGCGGCATTTTCCGTGACGTCTCGTTGCTGCATAAACCGACCACACAAATCAGCGATTTCCATGTTGCCACTCGCTTTAATGATGATTTCAGCCGCGCTGTTCTGGAAACAGAAATTCAGATGTGCGGTGAACTGCGCGATGCGCTGAGGGTGACGGTTTCTTTGTGGCAGGGTGAAATGCAGGTCGCCAGCGGTACCGCGCCTTTCGGCGGCGAAATTATCGATGAACGTGGTGGTTATGCCGATCGCGTCACGCTACGCCTGAACGTTGAAAATCCGGCGCTGTGGAGCGCCGAACTCCCGAATCTCTATCGTGCAGTTATTGAACTGCACACCGCCGACGGCACGCTAATTGAAGCGGAAGCCTGTGATGTCGGTTTCCGCGAGGTGCGGATTGAAAATGGTCTGCTGCTGTTGAACGGCAAGCCGTTGCTGATTCGCGGCGTTAACCGTCACGAGCATCATCCTCTGCATGGTCAGGTCATGGATGAGCAAACGATGGTGCAGGATATCCTGCTGATGAAGCAGAACAACTTTAACGCCGTGCGCTGTTCGCATTATCCGAACCACCCGCTGTGGTACACGCTGTGCGACCGCTACGGCCTGTATGTGGTGGATGAAGCCAATATTGAAACCCACGGCATGGTGCCGATGAATCGACTGACCGATGATCCACGCTGGCTACCGGCCATGAGTGAACGCGTAACGCGGATGGTGCAGCGCGATCGTAATCACCCGAGCGTAATTATCTGGTCGCTGGGTAATGAATCGGGCCACGGTGCCAATCACGACGCACTCTATCGCTGGATTAAATCTGTCGATTCTTCCCGCCCGGTGCAGTATGAAGGCGGCGGAGCAGACACCACAGCCACCGATATTATTTGCCCAATGTACGCGCGCGTGGATGAAGACCAGCCCTTCCCGGCAGTGCCAAAATGGTCCATCAAAAAATGGCTTTCGCTGCCAGGAGAGACGCGCCCGCTGATCCTTTGCGAATACGCCCACGCAATGGGTAACAGTCTTGGTGGCTTCGCGAAATACTGGCAGGCGTTTCGTCAGTACCCCCGTTTACAGGGTGGATTCGTCTGGGACTGGGTGGATCAGTCGCTGATTAAATATGATGAAAACGGCAACCCATGGTCGGCTTACGGTGGTGACTTTGGCGATACGCCGAACGATCGCCAGTTCTGCATGAACGGTCTGGTCTTTGCCGACCGCACGCCGCATCCGGCAATGACAGAAGCAAAACACCAACAGCAGTTTTTCCAGTTCCGTTTATCCGGGCGAACCATCGAAGTGACCAGCGAATACCTGTTTCGTCATAGCGATAACGAGCTCCTGCACTGGTCGGTGGCGCTGGATGGCAAGCCACTGGCAAGCGGTGAAGTGCCTCTGACTGTCGAGCCACAAGGTAAACAGTTGATTGAACTGCCTGAACTGACGCGGCCGGAGAGCGCCGGACAACTCTGGCTTACAGTACACGTAGTGCAACCTAACGCGACCGCCTGGTCAGAAGCCGGACACATCAGCGCCTGGCAACAATGGCGACTGGCGGAAAACCTCAGTGTGGCACTCCCCTCCACGTCCCATGCCATCCCGCAACTGACCACCAGCGAAACGGATTTTTGCATCGCGCTGGGTAATAAGCGTTGGCAATTTAACCGCCAGTCAGGCTTTCTTTCACAGATGTGGATTGGCGATGAAAAACAACTGCTGACGCCGCTGCGCGATCAGTTCACCCGTGCCCCGCTGGATAACGACATTGGCGTCAGTGAAGCGACGCGCATTGACCCGAACGCCTGGGTCGAACGCTGGAAGGGGGCGGGCCATTACCAGGCCGAAGCCGCGTTGTTGCAGTGCACGGCAGATACGCTTGCCGACGCAGTGCTGATTACCACGGTCCACGTCTGGCAGCATCAGGGGAAAACCTTATTTATCAGCCGGAAAACCTACCGTATCGATGGGCGCGGTGAGATGGTCGTCAGTGTGGGTGTTGAAGTAGCGAGCGACACACCGCATCCAGCGCGGATTGGCCTGACCTGCGAGCTCGCACATGTCGCAGAGCGGGTAAACTGGCTCGGATTAGGGCCGCAAGAAAACTATCCCGACCGTCTGACTGCGGCCTGTTTTGACCGCTGGGACTTGCCATTGTCAGACATGTATACCCCGTACGTCTTCCCGAGCGAAAACGGTCTGCGCTGCGGGACGCGCGAATTGAATTATGGACCACACCAGTGGCGCGGCGACTTCCAGTTCAACATCAGCCGCTACAGCCAACAACAACTGATGGAAACCAGCCATCGCCATCTGCTGCGCGCGGAAGAAGGCACATGGCTAAATATCGACGGTTTCCATATGGGAATTGGTGGCGACGACTCCTGGAGCCCGTCAGTGTCGGAGGAATTCCAGCTGAGCGCCGGTCGCTACCATTACCAGTTGGTCTGGTGTCAAAAATAATAATAACCGGGCAGGCCATGTCTGCCCGTATTTCGCGTAAGGAAATCCATTATGTACTATTTAAAAAACACAAACTTTTGGATGTTCGGTTTTTTCTTTTTCTTTTATTTTTTTATCATGGGAGCCTACTTCCCGTTTTTCCCCATTTGGCTACATGACATCAACCATATCAGCAAAAGTGATACGGGTATTATTTTTGCCGCTATTTCTCTGTTCTCGCTATTATTCCAACCGCTGTTTGGTCTGCTTTCTGACAAACTCGGGCTGCGCAAATACCTGCTGTGGATGATTACCGGCATGTTAGTAATGTTTGCGCCGTTCTTTATTTTTATCTTCGGGCCACTATTACAATACAACATTTTAGTAGGGTCGATTGTTGGTGGTATTTATCTTGGTTTCTGTTTTAACGCCGGTGCGCCAGCAGTAGAGGCATTTATCGAGAAAGTCAGCCGTCGCAGTAATTTCGAATTTGGTCGCGCGCGGATGTTTGGCTGTGTTGGCTGGGCGCTGTGTGCCTCGATTGTCGGCATCATGTTCACCATCAATAATCAGTTTGTTTTCTGGCTGGGCTCTGGCTGTGCACTCATCCTCGCCGTTTTACTCTTTTTCGCCAAAACGGATGCGCCCTCTTCTGCCACGGTTGCCAATGCGGTAGGTGCCAACCATTCGGCATTTAGCCTTAAGCTGGCGCTGGAACTGTTCAGACAGCCAAAACTGTGGTTTTTGTCACTGTATGTTATTGGCGTTTCCTGCACCTACGATGTTTTTGACCAACAGTTTGCTAATTTCTTTACTTCGTTCTTTGCTACCGGTGAACAGGGTACGCGGGTATTTGGCTACGTAACGACAATGGGCGAATTACTTAACGCCTCGATTATGTTCTTTGCGCCACTGATCATTAATCGCATCGGTGGGAAAAACGCCCTGCTGCTGGCTGGCACTATTATGTCTGTACGTATTATTGGCTCATCATTCGCCACCTCAGCGCTGGAAGTGGTTATTCTGAAAACGCTGCATATGTTTGAAGTACCGTTCCTGCTGGTAGGCTGCTTTAAATATATTACCAGCCAGTTTGAAGTGCGTTTTTCAGCGACGATTTATCTGGTCTGTTTCTGCTTCTTTAAGCAACTGGCGATGATTTTTATGTCTGTACTGGCGGGCAATATGTATGAAAGCATCGGTTTCCAGGGCGCTTATCTGGTGCTGGGTCTGGTGGCGCTGGGCTTCACCTTAATTTCCGTGTTCACGCTTAGCGGCCCCGGCCCGCTTTCCCTGCTGCGTCGTCAGGTGAATGAAGTCGCTTAAGCAATCAATGTCGGATGCGGCGCGAGCGCCTTATCCGACCAACATATCAGGACGGAATGATCAAAATGAACATGTCGATGACAGAAAGAATAAAAGCAGGAAAGCTATTTACCGATATGTGCGAAGGCTTACCTGAAAAAAGACTTCGTGGGAAAACATTAATGTATGAGTTTAATCACTCGCATCCAGCGGAAGTTGAAAAAAGAGAAAGCCTGCTTAAAGAAATGTTTGCCACGGTAGGGGAAAACGCCTGGGTTGAACCACCTGTCTATTTCTCTTACGGCTCCAACATCCATATAGGCCGCAATTTTTATGCAAATTTCAATTTAACCATTGTCGATGATTACACGGTAACGATCGGTGATAACGTACTGGTTGCCCCCAACGTTACCATTTCCGTTACGGGACACCCTGTACACCATGAATTAAGAAAAAACGGAGAGATGTACTCTTTTGCGATAACGATTGGTAATAACGTCTGGATCGGCAGCCATGTGGTCATTAATCCAGGCGTCACCATCGGGGATAATTCTGTTATTGGCGCGGGAAGTGTCGTCACAAAAGACATTCCACCAAACGTCGTAGCTGCTGGCATTCCTTGTCGGGTTATTCGCGAAATAAACGATCGGGATAAGCAATATTATTTCAAAGATTTTAAAGTTGAATCGTCAGTTTAAATAAGCAAAATTGCCTGATGCGCTCCGCTTATCAGGCCTATAAGTTCAGTGATCTACGTAGGCCGCATCCGGCGTAAACAAAGCGCAGGAACGAGCGTCGCATCATGCCTCTTTGACCCACAGCTGCGGAAAACGTGCTGGTGCAAAACGCAGGGTTATGATCATCAGCCCAACGACGCACAGCGCATGAAATGCCCAGTCCATCAGGTAATTGCCACTGATACTACGCAGCACACCAGAAAACCACGGAGCAAGCCCGGCAATGATAAAACCGATCCCCTGCATAAACGCCACCAGTTTGCCAGCAATAGCGGGTTGCGCAGAGTGATCGAGCGCCAGCAGCAAACAGAGCGGAAATGCGACACCCAGACCTAACCCACACACCATTGCCCACAATACCGGCAATTGCAGCGGCAGCCAGATAAAGCCGCAGAAACCCACCAGTTGTAACGCCAGTGCCAGCATTAATAGTTTGCGCCGATCCTGATGGCGAGCCATAGCAGGCATCAGCAATGCCCCTGCGGCTTGACCAAGCGTCATCAACGCCAGCAAGGAACCGCTGTACTGCGTGCTGGCACCGATCTCAATATAGAAGGCGGGTAACCAGGCAATCAGACTGGCGTAACCGCCGTTAATCAGACCGAAGTAAACACCCAGCGTCCAGGCGCGGGGAGTGAAGACTACGCGAACCGGAGTGGTTGTTGTCTTGTGGGAAGATACGACCTCGCGGGAGCTTTGCCACCACCAGGCAAAGAGCGCAATAATGGCAGGCAGCGCCCACCAGGCGAGAGTCTGGAACCAAATCTCGCTGTGTTGAACTAACCAGGGCGTCAGGGCGGCACCAAGTCCACCGCCGCCCATCAGAGCCGCAGACCACAGCCCCATCACCAGTGGCGTGCGCTGCTGAAACCGCCGTTTAATCACCGAAGGCATCACCGCCTGAATGATGCCGACCCCCACTCCACCGAGCAGTGCGCTGCTAAGCAGCAGCACACTTTGAGGGTAAAGCTCTCGCATCAATGCGCCGACGGCTATCAACAACAAACTGATGGCGACGCTGCGACGTTCGCTGACATGCTGATGAAGCCAGCTTCCGACCAGCGCCAGCCCGCCCATGGTGACCACCGGCAGAGCGGTCAACAGGGCAGCCACGCTAAAGCTCATTCCGCTCGCCTGGCGCAATTGCGGTAGCAGTGGCCCGACGGAGGTGAGCAGTGGTCGCATATTAAGACCAATCAGCACCAGAACCAGCAGCATCGTGAACGTCTTTTGATGGTCGCGCATGGCTGTCAGAACGGTTTGGTCGGCAGATATTTACCATCTAAAGTGATGACCGCACGTTCGCCACCTTCCGGGTCCGCCACTTTCTTGACGTCGAGTTTGAAGTTAATCGCACTGATAATGCCATCGCCAAACTTCTCATGAACCAACGCTTTCAGGGTCGTACCGTACACCTGCAACATTTCATAGAAACGGTACATCGTTGGGTCGGTTGGAACACGGTCATCAATGCAGCCACGCAGTGGAATCATCTGCAACAGTAAAATGGCGTCTTCGTCGAGCTCCAGCTTCGCCCCGACCAGGCGGGCAGCGTCGGCAGGAAGCGCCTGCTGACCCAGCAAAGCCGCGGTCACAAAGGCTTCTGCCAGCCCGGTGCCGTCGGCAATCTCGGCAAATGTGAGATCTTTTTTAGCTTTGCTGAGCAAAATAGCATCGGCAAGATCAAGACGAATATTGCGGTTAATTTGCGACTGAATCATGGTGAATCTCCTGATGGTTTAAAAATAAGGTTACGCTGCGGCCGGCTGGCGTAGCGGTATGGCACAAACGCAAGGATTAGCGGCCAGTGGCACAAACTGGCGGGTTGCGCCGTCAAAGGCTGCGATACTTCCGCTTTCAATGTCGTAGACCCAGCCGTGCAGAGCGATCCGCCCCTCTTCGAGCGCCAGGCGCACCGATGGATGAGTTTGCAAATTAGCCAACTGAGCAATGACGTTTTCACGTACCATCGCCGCAGCTTTTGACGCTAAATCGGAATGCGGGCGCGCCTCATTAACGACGCGAGCTGAATCGGCATAACGCAGCCAGTGGGAAACAGCTGGCATATGGTCCATGCACTGACAGCTGGCAATGGCAGTCATCGCGCCACAGTTGGAATGACCGCAAATCACAATGTCAGATACCCGAAGCGCAGCGACGGCATACTCCACCGAAGCAGAAACGCCACCAGGTTCCGGTCCGTAGGAAGGGACGATATTGCCCGCGTTGCGAATCACGAACAGATCGCCAGGTTCGCGTTGCGTCACCAGCTCAGGGACCAGACGGCTGTCGGAGCAGGAGATAAAAAGTGTGCGCGGGCTTTGCTGTGTCGCCAGCTGTTTAAACAAGGCTTCCCGCTTCGGAAATGCCTCGCGCTGGAATTTAAGGAATCCATCAATAATCTCTTTCACCGTTAACCTCTGTCTGTCTCTGGAATGAGAGGCAGACTACTCGCCGATTGCCATAAGGTAAAAGACTCATTTATGATTAGTTCTATTGGATTTACTTATAGGTTGGCGAATGCTCTCTCGACATATCAATTACTTTCTTGCCGTGGCTGAACATGGCAGCTTCACCCGTGCCGCCAGTGCGTTGCATATCTCCCAGCCTGCGCTTTCCCAGCAGATTCGCCAGTTAGAAGAGAGTTTGGGCGTACCGCTGTTTGACCGTAGCGGGCGAACGATTCGTCTCACCGATGCGGGAGAAGTCTGGCGACAGTACGCCAGCCGTGCGTTACAGGAACTGGGGGCGGGTAAACGGGCGATTCATGATGTTGCCGATTTGACGCGAGGATCGCTGCGCATCGCCGTCACCCCCACCTTCACGAGCTACTTTATCGGCCCTTTAATGGCGGATTTCTATGCGCGTTATCCCGGCATCACGCTCCAGCTACAGGAAATGTCACAGGAGAAAATCGAAGATCTGCTTTGCCGCGACGAGCTGGATGTTGGGATTGCCTTCGCGCCGGTGCATTCGCCGGAACTGGAGGCAATACCTTTACTGACAGAAAGTTTAGCGTTAGTCGTGGCGCAACATCATCCACTGGCAGCCCATGAACAGGTGGCGTTGAGTCGCTTGCATGATGAAAAACTGGTACTGCTCAGCGCGGAATTTGCCACCAGAGAGCAAATTGACCACTACTGCGAGAAAGCGGGGCTACATCCACAGGTGGTGATAGAGGCGAACTCAATTAGCGCAGTTCTGGCGCTGATTCGCCGCACTTCCCTTTCCACATTGTTGCCAGCAGCGATTGCCACACAACATGACGGGCTTAAAGCTATTTCTCTTGCCCCACCGTTACTGGAGAGAACGGCGGTTTTGTTGCGGCGGAAAAATAGCGGGCAGACAGCCGCCGCAAAGGCATTTTTGCAAATGGCGTTGGATGAATGTGCGGTTGTTGGCGGGAATGAATCACGGTAGCCGCTGACACAGGTCAGCGGCTGGAATTGCCTGATGCGCGACGCTTATCAGGCCTACGAGTTCAGTGCAAGGCGTTCAAGCCGCATCCGGCATAAACTACGCTCGCTGCAACCCAGCCGATTACCGTTTGTAATCGATGGCTTCCGGCTGCTCCAGATACACGGTGGTTTGTGCCGGTTGCGTGGTGGCAATCACCTTACCACCACGTACCGAATAGCGTACCGGAACCTGACGGCGCAGCGCATCAAACCCATTTTCAGCCGGCAGGATAATCAGGTTAGCGCTGTTTCCGGCGACTATGCCGTAATCCTGCAAATTCAACGTCCTGGCGCTATGGTGGGTGATTAAATTCAGGCCGTCGTTAATCTGCCCGTAGCCCATCAACTGACAAACATGCAGCCCCATATGCAGCACTTGCAGCATATTCGCCGTTCCCAGTGGATACCACGGATCGAAGACATCATCGTGACCAAAGCAGACGTTAATGCCGGACTCCAGCATCTCTTTAACGCGCGTAATACCGCGACGTTTTGGATACGTATCGAAACGCCCTTGTAGATGAATATTGACCAGCGGGTTGGCGACAAAGTTAATACCGGACATTTTCAGCAAACGGAACAGGCGCGAGGTATACGCCCCGTTATAGGAGTGCATTGCCGTGGTGTGGCTGGCGGTGACTCGCGCGCCCATGCCTTCACGGTGAGCCAGGGCGGCAACGGTTTCGACAAAGCGCGACTGTTCGTCATCGATCTCATCACAGTGAACATCGATGAGACGGTCGTATTTTTGCGCCAGGGCGAAGGTTTTATGCAGCGACTCCACGCCATATTCACGGGTAAATTCAAAATGCGGAATCGCCCCCACTACGTCAGCCCCTAAGCGTAACGCCTCTTCCAGCAACGCTTCACCGTTGGGATACGACAAAATCCCTTCCTGCGGGAAGGCGACGATTTGCAGATCAATCCACGGCGCGACTTCCTGCTTCACTTCCAGCATCGCTTTTAGCGCAGTCAGGGTTGCATCCGAAACATCGACATGGGTACGCACATGCTGAATGCCGTTGGCAATCTGCCATTTCAGCGTTTGCCATGCGCGTTGTTTCACATCGTCATGGGTTAATAACGCTTTGCGCTCGGCCCAGCGTTCAATGCCTTCAAACAGCGTGCCGGACTGATTCCAGTTCGGTTGCCCGGCGGTTTGCGTGGTATCCAGGTGAATATGCGGCTCCACAAACGGCGGTAAAACTAAACCTTGCTCGGCATCCAGGCTGTTTTCTGTTACGGGCATCACGCCGGATTGCGCATCAATGGCGCTGATTTTTCCGTCCTGCAGATGAATCTGCCACAGCCCCTCTTTGCCAGGTAACCGGGCGTTAATAATTGTTTGTAAAGCGTTATTCGACACTGTTAGCCTCCACATGCGTCATTGCTGCTGTCGTTTTACGATTCAAAATCGGGTTAAGGATCAGATAGCTCAGCGCACCACCTAATACCGCGTTGACAGGAACAATACCCGGTAACCAGTGGCCTGCGGCAATCCCCAGCGCGACCGCCAGAATCGCCACCCAATTGACACTCATCATACGCGTGGTCGCAAAGTGCTCATAGCGGCGACGGTTCATCAGATAGTCGGCGATGATCACGCCACCCACCGGAGGAATAGCAGCCGAAAGGAAGGTTAGCCAGCCGACAAAATTGTTATACAGCCATAGTGCGCAGACCGTGCCGATAATACCGTTGATTACTGAAAGAGTTTTGCTCGACATACCGGTAATGTTGGCGAAACCTAAACCCGACGCATAGAGTGCGTTATCGTTGGTGGTCCAGATATTCAGCCCCAGCACCACAATCGCAGGCAGCAGCAGGCCCTGAGCAATCATCACATCAGAGATATCCGCCATCCCCAGTGCTGCAGCGCCCGCTGCACCGAAAATAAACATCAACGAGTTGCCGAGGAAAAAGGCCACCATCGCCACCAGCACCGCCAGTTTGGCATTGCGACCAAAGCGGACAAAGTCAGCGGTGAGCGTGCCCGCGCTGATAAATGACCCCACAACCAGCGCCAGCGCGACATTGAAATCTAACGGTTGTGCGGGAACGACCGCTTTTAATGCGTCCAGGCCGCCCATGCCGTTAACGGCCAGCCACACGGAATAACCGCCAAGACAGGCGATAGCCGGAACCGCAATCACCGAAAGAACTGTCAGCGCCGAAATGCCAAAGAAGACGGTGACGGTCATCAGTAAACCGGAAACGGCAATCAGCAAATTAATATCCAGCCCGGTTGCCTTGCCCACCGGAATAGCAAACATCGCCACGCCAACGCCAAACCAGCCAACCTGAGTGCCGCCCAGCAGCAGTGAAGGCAACCATGAGCCTTTAACACCAAACGAGAAGCGAGCAAGAAGATGAGTGGTCAGGCCGGTTTTTGCGCCAATGTAACCAAGAAATGAAGTGTAAATACCGAGGAGAAGATTACCGATGAGGACTGCGAGGAAGAAATCATGATAGCTAAGACCGGTTCCGAGAGTGCCGCCGGTCCACATACTGGCGGAAAAGAAGGTTAATCCCAGCATGACGAACGTCAATGCCAATACCCCTTTCCGCGCCGACTGCGGGACTGGCCCCTGGCTAAAGTTGTTATCTTGCGACACGAAATTCCCCCTTTTTGCTGTTTGAAACCCAAAAAATCCGCCGCATTCTATTCATCTGAAGATAAAAAGCAATCGTTTTCGTGGGGGAATATATTTTTTATATGAATGAGTGCAAAAAGGTGGGGGAAAAATTATCGGTGTAAAAACAGTGGGTAGGCATAATAAGACGCGGTAAGCGTCGCATCAGGCATCGGCGCATGGTGTCGGATGCGCCACACGACACATCCGACAATACCTTACTCTTCCATCGCCTGGCGGATCTGATCCAACGACGCAGGATCATCAATAGTCGTCAGATCTCCCGGATCGCGTCCTTCACAAATCGCCTGGATCGTGCGGCGCAGCATTTTTCCGGATCGCGTTTTCGGTAATTGCGAGACAAACCAGACGTGCGCCGGGCGACCAAAGTTGCCAATCTGGCTGTCTACCAGCGCCATAATCGCCTTCTCTTGCGAGTGCGCCACCTCACGGTCTTCAAGACTGTCGCTTTCTTTCGGAATGACAAACGCCACCGCCACCTGCCCTTTCAGCGCATCTTTCACCCCAACCACCGCCACTTCAGCAACGTCCGGATGACTGGAGATACTCTCTTCAATCTCGCGTGTGCCAAGCCGATGCCCGGCAACATTAATCACATCGTCAGTGCGCCCGAGAATAAAGTGATAACCGTCAGCATCGCGGATGCCCCAGTCAAAGGTGGCGTACACCGGACGGGAAAACAGCGACCAGTACGTCTTCACAAAACGGTCGTCGTCGCCCCAGATGGTCTGAATACAGCCCGGCGGCAATGGCCCTTCCACCACCAACATCCCTTTCTCATTGACGCCGCACGGTTCGCCGGTGACTTCATTGAGCAACTGCACGTTGTATCCATACATCGGCACGCCGGGGCTTCCCAGACGTGTCGGCCTGTCGTCCAGACCGCGAGCAATCGCCATAATCGGCCAGCCGGATTCGGTCTGCCAGTAGTTGTCGATGACCGGCACATCCAGCGTATTGCTCACCCAACTGGCAGTCGGCTCATCCAGCGGTTCTCCCGCCAGATAGAGCACTTCCAGCGACGAGAGATCGTGTTTGCGAATTTCAGCGGTAGGGAATTTTTTCAGCACGCGGATGGCGGTCGGCGCTGAGAACATCCGGCTCACCTGATATTTCTCGACGATTTTCCACCACACACCGCAGTCAGGATAAGTCGGCAATCCTTCGTAAACGATAGTCGCCATCCCCGCCAGCAGCGGCGCGTAGACGATATACGAATGCCCAACTACCCAGCCGATATCCGACGCACAGAAGAACACACCGCCCGCTTTACCGCCAAAAATGGTGTCCATTGAGGTCGCCAGCGCCACCGCATAACCGCCGACGTCACGCTGTACACCTTTTGGTTTGCCGGTCGTGCCGGAGGTGTAGAGAATGCAGGAGGTTTCGTTGGATTCCAGCCACGCCACCGGTACCCGCGCACCGATGTGTTGATGGCGCAACGACGCGAAATCGACATCCCGCCCGCTGACGCGCGCCATTTTCGCCAGCCCGCGATCCACCAGCAAAACATGGCGCGGTTGATGCTGCGCCTGGCTTATCGCATCGTCGAGCAATTTTTTATAGGGAATGATTTTGCCACCGCGCGCTCCGGCATCTGCCGAGACAATCAGCACCGGTTTAGCGTCATCAATCCGCGCAGCCACGCTGTGCGAGGCAAATCCACCAAACACTACCGAGTGAATAGCGCCAATGCGCGCGCAGGCCAGCAGGGTAATATGCGCTTCGGCAATCATCGGCATATACACCAGCACCCGATCGCCACGCCGTACGCCCAGTGAGCGCAGCATTGACGCCACCGCGTTCACTTCGTCATGCAACTGGCGAAAGGTAAAGATGCGCTCTTCTTCTGTTTCCGAAGAGACGGCAATTAATGCCAGCGCCTCTGGCTGTTTCTCCAGCCAGCGGTCGATGGCGTTGTGGCACAAATTGGTTCGGCCTTCACAAAACCAACGGGCAAACGGCGGATTGCTGTGATCGAGCGTTTGCGTAAAGGGCGTCTGCCAGTCAATACGCCGGGCCTGCTCGGCCCAGAATTGCTCCGGTTCGTTAATCGAACGCTGATAAAATTCGCTAAAAGACATAATGCTCTCCTGTTGAACTTACGCCTTACCGCCGTTTACTTAAATGACGTACAGGTCGAGATACTCATTGACCGGCATCTGTTCCAGGCGAGCTCTGTCGAGAGAAACCTCCAGAATGCGCTGCTGTTGGCGAGTCGGGAACTGGCGCGCGAGATTGATTTTGAATTTATCCACCAGTTTTGGAATACCATCCTGACGGCGGCGAGCATGACCAATTGGGTACTCCACCACCACTTCTTCAAATCGCGTGCCGTCGGTGAACTCAAGGGTTATGGCATTGGCGATGGCGCGTTTTTCCGGGTCGTGGTAGTCAGCGGTAAATGCCGGATCTTCAAAGCAATTGATCTTCTCGCGCAGGGCGTCGATGCGTTTATCTTGCGCAACGTTGTCTTCGTAATCTGCCGCCGTTAAGCGCCCGAATAACAGCGGGATCGCCACCATGTACTGAATGCAGTGGTCGCGGTCAGCCGGGTTATTGAGCGGCCCTTTTTTGTCGATGATGCGAATACAGGCTTCGTGGGTGCGAATGGTCACTTTTTCGATATCCGCCGCCGTTTTGCCTGCTGCCTGCATCTGTTCATAGAGCGTCATCGCCGCTTCAACTGCCGTCTGAGAGTGGAACTCCGCCGGGAAGGAGATTTTGAACAGCACATTCTCCATGACGTAAGAACCGTACGGACGCTGGAAGCGGAACGATTCACCTTTAAAGGAGACGTCGTAGAAGCCCCATACCGGCGCGGTCAGGGCTGACGGGTAACCCATTTCGCCCGTTTTCGCCATCAGTGCCAGACGTACCGCGCGGGACGTGGCATCGCCCGCCGCCCAGGATTTACGCGTGCCGGTGTTCGGCGCATGGCGATAGGTGCGCAGCGACTGACCGTCCACCCACGCCAGCGAAACAGCGTTGAGAATTTCCTCGCGGGTCAGGCCAAGCATTTCGGCGACCACGGCGGTGGAAGCCACTTTCACTAACAGAACGTGGTCGAGGCCAACGCGGTTAAAGGAGTTTTCCAGCGCGATGCAGCCCTGAATTTCATGGGCTTTGATCATTCCGGTTAGCACCTGTTTCATGGTCAACGGCGCTTTGCCGCTGGCGACCGCGTTGCGCGAAAGCCAGTCCGCCGTTGCCAGAATGCCGCCGAGGTTGTCGGAAGGATGGCCCCACTCCGCCGCCAGCCAGGTATCGTTGAAATCGAGCCAGCGGATCATCGCGCCAATGTTAAATGCCGCCTGGACGGGGTCGAGCTGGAACTGAGTTCCGGGAACGCGCACGCCGTTAGGTACGACGATGCCAGGAACAATTGGCCCCAGCAGTTTTTTACAGGCCGGGTATTCGAGAGCTTCAAGACCGCAGCCGAGGGTGTCGAGCAGGCAGTAATGTGCGGTGTCGTAGGCTACTTTGGAGCTAATTTCGTAGTTCATGACGTAATCGACAATATCAATAATTTCGCGGTCGAATTCCGGGCGGATGTTGTTGATTTGAGCTGACATTGGGTACGTTTCCTTCTTGTTATTCGTAGAGGTTTACTGGCGCTTATCCAGCGCGACAAACTGGCGGTCTTCAGGGCCAACATAATTGGCGGAAGGACGGATAATTTTGTTGTCCTGACGTTGTTCGATAATGTGCGCCGCCCAGCCGGTGACGCGGGCGATAACAAACAGTGGCGTGAACATCTCGGTGGGAACGCCCATCATGTTGTAGGAAACAGCGGAGAACCAGTCGAGATTGGGAAACATTTTTTTGCTCTCCCACATCACCGTTTCCAGGCGATCGGCGATGTTGTACATCTTCAGCGAGCCGCCTTCCTGCGAGAGCTGCTTCGCCACACGTTTGATCACCTGATGACGCGGGTCGGCGATGGTATAAACCGGATGGCCAAAACCAATCACCACTTCTTTGTTTTCAACCCGCTTGCGGATATCGGCTTCGGCTTCGTCCGGCGTTTCGTAGCGTTGCTGGATCTCCAGCGACACTTCATTCGCCCCGCCGTGCTTCGGCCCGCGCAGTGCACCAATCGCGCCAATAATCGCGGAATACATATCAGAGCCGGTGCCCGCAATCACCCGGCTGGTAAAGGTGGAGGCGTTAAACTCGTGTTCGGCGTACAGCACCAGCGAAATATGCATCGCCTTTTCCCAGCTTTGCGACGGCTTTTCGCCATGCAGCAGATGCAGGAAGTGACCGCCGATGGAATCGTCATCGGTTTCCGGCTGGATGCGTTCGCCGTTGTGGCTGTAGTGATACCAGTAGAGAAGAATCGAGCTCAGCGACGCTAATAATTTGTCGGCAATATCCCGCGCGCCAGAGACGGTATGCCCCTCTTTTTCTGGCAGCGTGCAGCCGAGCGCGGAAACGCCGGTGCGCATGACATCCATCGGATGCGACGCCGCTGGTAAGGCTTCCAGCACGGTACGCACGTTAGCCGGTAAACCGCGCAGGGCTTTCAGTTTTGTTTTGTAGGCGGCGAGTTCGTCACGGGTCGGCAGTTTGCCGTGGATCAGCAGATGCGCCACTTCTTCAAATTCGCAATGTTCCGCCAGGTCAAGAATATCGTAGCCGCGGTAATGCAGGTCATTGCCACTTTTACCCACGGTGCAGAGCGCCGTATTGCCCGCCGGAACGCCAGAAAGTGCCACAGATTTTTTCGGTTTAATGACATGGGTACTGTTTTGCAGGATCGTTGTGTCGCTCATGTTGTCCTCGTCATTTGTAGGGTCGAGATATTTTTCGTTGTGTTTTATTTCGTCTGGCTACGGGCAAACAGGTCGTCGAGCTTTTCTTCGTACTGGTAGTAGTTAATGCTTTCATACAGCTCGTTGCGGGTCTGCATGGTGTCGATGACGCTTTTCTGCGTGCCTTCCTGGCGCAGGACGTTGTAGACATGTTCAGCGGCGCGGTTCATTGCGCGGAAAGCAGAAAGGGGATACAGCGCCATTGCGACATGGGCGCTGCGTAATTCGTCGGTGGTAAACAGCGGCGTGGCACCAAATTCAGTAATGTTGGCAAGGATCGGCACCTGCACCGCATCGGCAAACTGGCGGTACATGGCGAGTTCGGTAATTGCTTCCGGGAACAACATCTCGGCACCCGCTTCAACATAGGCCTGCGCACGCTCGATCGCCGCATCCAGCCCCTCTACCGCCAGCGCATCGGTGCGCGCCATGATCACAAAATCAGGATCGGTTTTCGCATCCACCGCCGCGCGGATCCGATCCACCATCTCTTCTTTCGAGACGATCGCTTTGTTCGGGCGATGACCGCAGCGTTTTGCTCCAACCTGATCTTCAATATGTAAGCCCGCCGCACCGGCTTTAATCATCGATTTCACGGTGCGGGCAACGTTAAAGGCCGAAGAGCCAAAACCGATATCCGCATCCACCAGCAGCGGCAGCGAGCAGACGTCGGTGATACGACGAATATCAGTCAACACATCATCAAGAGTAGAAATACCGAGATCCGGCAACCCCAGCGAACCTGCCGCCACACCACCGCCGGAGAGATAAATCGCCTGATATCCGGCACGCTGCGCCAGCAGCGCATGGTTGGCGTTAATGGTGCCGACAATCTGCAATGGATTTTCTTTAGACAGTGCAGCGCGAAACGCTTTACCTGGAGAGTGTAGAGACATAGCCCATCCTTTGTTATCAACTTGTTATTTACGTTGATAAACTCAAAGCAAGGGGTGTGCCACAATTACCTGGATGAAATTAAATGTTATATTTCAATTTGTTATAGATAAAGCCATGAAGTAATCCGCAAATATGCGTTTCAGTTAACGTTTCAGGCAATGTTTCACTGCGTTTCATTGCAACAATTATGAAACAAGACTAAACCCAATATTCGGTTTCTTAACTTTGCGGTGCGCTATGGCACATCCACCACGGCTGAATGACGACAAACCGGTTATCTGGACGGTATCTGTAACGCGGCTGTTCGAGCTGTTTCGCGATATCAGTCTCGAGTTTGATCACCTGGCGAATATCACCCCTATTCAGCTTGGCTTTGAAAAAGCGGTGACCTACATCCGCAAAAAACTGGCCAGCGAACGCTGCGACGCCATCATTGCCGCTGGCTCTAACGGTGCGTACCTGAAAAGCCGCCTGTCGGTACCGGTGATTCTGATAAAACCGAGTGGCTACGATGTGTTACAGGCGCTGGCAAAAGCCGGAAAACTCACCTCTTCTATCGGCGTTGTCACCTATCAGGAAACCATTCCGGCACTGGTAGCGTTTCAAAAAACCTTTAATTTGCGCCTCGACCAACGTAGCTACATTACCGAAGAAGACGCACGCGGGCAGATTAACGAGCTAAAAGCTAACGGCACCGAAGCGGTGGTCGGTGCGGGGCTGATTACCGATCTGGCAGAAGAAGCCGGAATGACCGGAATTTTTATTTATTCCGCCGCCACCGTGCGCCAGGCGTTCAGCGATGCGCTGGATATGACGCGCATGTCGTTACGCCATAACACTCACGATGCCACCCGCAACGCCCTGCGTACTCGTTACGTGCTGGGCGATATGCTCGGTCAATCACCACAGATGGAACAGGTACGGCAGACTATTTTGCTGTATGCCCGCTCCAGTGCGGCGGTGTTGATTGAAGGGGAAACGGGGACGGGCAAAGAGCTGGCGGCCCAGGCGATTCATCGGGAATATTTTGCCCGCCACGATGCGCGACAGGGCAAAAAGTCGCATCCGTTTGTTGCCGTCAACTGCGGGGCGATTGCTGAATCTCTGCTGGAAGCGGAGCTGTTTGGCTATGAGGAAGGAGCGTTTACCGGCTCGCGACGCGGAGGACGCGCCGGGCTGTTTGAAATCGCCCACGGTGGCACGCTGTTTCTTGACGAGATAGGCGAAATGCCGCTGCCGTTGCAGACCCGGCTACTGCGGGTGCTGGAAGAAAAAGAGGTCACTCGCGTCGGCGGGCATCAGCCTGTTCCGGTGGATGTGCGGGTTATTAGCGCCACTCACTGCAATCTCGAAGAGGATATGCAGCAAGGGCGTTTTCGCCGTGATCTGTTTTATCGACTGAGTATTTTGCGTCTGCAATTGCCGCCGCTACGCGAGCGGGTGGCGGATATTCTGCCGCTGGCGGAAAGCTTTTTGAAAGTGTCACTGGCGGCACTTACTGCGCCTTTTTCTTCCGCGTTACGTCAGGGATTACAGGCAAGTGAAACTGTGCTATTGCGCTACAACTGGCCGGGAAATATTCGTGAACTGCGCAATATGATGGAACGACTGGCGCTATTTTTAAGTGTGGAACCAACGCCGGATTTAACGCCGCAATTTTTGCAGTTGCTACTGCCGGAACTGGCGCGCGAGTCGGAGGAAACTCCCGCTCCACGTTTACTGACGCCACAACAGGCACTGGAGAAATTTAATGGCGATAAAACTGCCGCGGCCAATTATTTAGGTATCAGCCGAACGACATTCTGGCGGCGGCTGAAAAACTGAAATGCCGAATCCAGCGCGAACGCCTTATCCGGCATAAATTTCAATAGATGATCACCGATAAACTTACGCATCGGGCATGTTTACATGGGGTGCAGAATTATTTCTTCTTATAAATATTTGCCGTGCCGTGGATCTTATTGTCAGTTTGACCAGAGGTCAGCACCAACACATCTGCCCCTTTTTCATCCGCTTTTTTGATCAGATCTTCTTTCGCATCTGCAGTCGACATTTCATTACTGGTTGAAATATCACCTATTTTTTCGTACTGCGATGCAACTTTTTCAAATTCCGCTTTGGTCATTAATTCTGCGGCATAAACGTTGGTAACGGCAAACGCTAACGCACCGATTAACATTTTAGAGATTATTTTCATATTACGGCTCCAGAGTTGTTATCAAACTATCACCCACCCATATTATTGGGTTGATTAATAATTAGTTCAGTCAGGGCATAAACGCCAGTAACCGGAAATAAGACACTTTGTGATCTCTCTCGCATCCGATTACTTTTTGTAGAAATATGATGAAGTTACTTCACTTATTTATGGATCAAATCACATGGATCCCTTGCACGCCGTTTACCTGACCGTAGGACTGTTCGTGATGACTTTTTTTAATCCGGGAGCCAATCTTTTTGTGGTGGTACAAACCAGCCTGGCTTCCGGTCGACGCGCAGGAGTGCTGACCGGGTTGGGCGTGGCACTGGGCGATGCGTTTTATTCCGGGTTGGGTTTGTATGGTCTTGCGACACTCATTACGCAGTGTGAGGAGATTTTTTCGCTTATCAGAATCGTAGGCGGCGCTTATCTCTTATGGTTTGCGTGGTGCAGCATGCGCCGCCAGTCAACACCGCAAATAAGCACACTACAACAACCGATTAGCGCCCCCTGGTATGTCTTTTTTCGCCGTGGATTAATTACCGATCTCTCTAATCCACAGACCGTTTTATTTTTTATCAGTATTTTCTCAGTAACGTTAAATGCTGAAACACCAACTTGGGCACGTTTAATGGCCTGGACGGGAATTGTGTTCGCATCAATTATCTGGCGAGTCTTTCTTAGTCAGGCGTTTTCTTTGCCCGCTGTGCGTCGTGCTTATGGGCGTATGCAACGCGTTGCCAGTCGGGTTATTGGTGCAATTATTGGTGTATTCGCGCTACGCCTGATTTACGAAGGAGTAACACAGCGGTGAGCAGATAATTTACTCTCTACGTAATCAACCTGATTTGCCGAATCCCGCTCATCGGCGATGATACCCCCCGTAATGCGTGGTCCTTATTTCCGATAAGTTTACTTGAGTCTTTAGCTTCCCATTTCAGCCCACTCTCCCCTGTGTGGGCTTTTTTCATTTGTCTGCTTCAGTGAGTAGCTGGCAATGCTCCATCCACTCTGCAAGGATGATAATAAGAGGATCTGATTCAGAAGAGTTTTGAAAAATTGGACCGCCATCAAGGCCTCGAACCCCGTACCATACAACAATCCTGGTTGTCGTCTGCTCTTCCTGATGAGCTAATGGCGGTTTGTGATATGAGCCTTACAGCATATTGTCTGTCAGGCTTGAGTGCGATGCGTAAGATACAGAAAAGCCCCCACACAAACATGATGGAATTATGATTTTTTTCATATGAATGTCAACCAACACATTCATAAAACACTCGCACAAGTTCACTTTTTAAGCAACATGACGCCGATCACAACAAAATATCGGCGAAAAAGGAGGGTAAATGCCATTTGACGTAGAGATAAGCAGATGAAATGATTACCCGCTTTGCGATTCACTCTCTGATGGAATAACAAATTGGAGATGGAAAAGTTTCTAAACTAAAGAGTGTAGCGTATTTTAACGTGCTTATTTACAGGATAATATTTGTCACCTAATTCCTGCACTCTATTAGATACCCATTGATTTAATCGTGCATCATCTCTGTATGTTTTCACGTTCAGAACGGAGAGCAATAACATCACTAGCGATTCAGGAAAAACAGGGTAAATATTTTTTAAGTGCAATAATAATTCATACGCAAGCGCCTGCTTAATAGGTGCGTCTGCATCCGGAATGCGCGACATTTCGCGAAGCCATTTTTCTACATGCTCACATTCTTTCCCTTCACGGAAAAGTCTCAACAAAGGCATATGGTGCTCAAGAAGAATGCATTTGCAATCTGTTCGTACTGAATCGATAAACTGCACTAATTTCTTAAGTCCGGTGAAGCGTCCGGCATGGATATTCTCTTTAATATCAAGAAACACGTCATCCTGATCATATACCCAAACGGTCCCTTTTTGATTTTCAAGTATCCGAAAAACAAACTTAATCGGGTAATCAGGGTAATCCACCCAGTCATAAACTCCAGGGAAATCATTAAACTGCACATTTATGGTAAGCGCATTGTCGGCTGCCCACTCGCAATCTCGTACGGCAGCCATGAGATAAATGAGTTTATCATCATCGACTAAATCATCACGACAATCATAAGGATAATCATAGTATTGTTTAATCAAAACCTTGAATATATCGACACAAGAAACCAGTGTACTTCTGATATCTTCAGGTAACTGATTGTTTTTAAACGTATTGTGTACGCTTTGTTTCGTATATAGCAACAAATTATTGTGCGGCGCTTTTAATGGTATCATTGCGATCTCTCTTAAATAAAAATAAACGTCGCAGATAATAAAGCCCTGATTAAACCAGGCACTATCAGAAATCGCTCATAACTAACGAGTGAAGTATTGTGTACTGGAGGGAGTTATTTTAACAATTTGAATTTACGTTATAGGTTTTACCGCTACTTTGATATTATTTCGCTCTCCTTAACTAAAAAGTTAAGTGGAGAGCGAAGTTAATATGTTAAACCACAGGGTATTTATTAATTGTTTCAGTCTGTTAGTGTGCGATTATCGATAACAAAACGATATTTCACATCTCCTCGCAGCATTCGCTCATAGGCTTCATTAATTTGATCGGCCCGAATCATCTCTATATCAGCCACGATGCCATGTTCGGCGCAAAAATCGAGCATCTCCTGTGTTTCTGGAATGCCGCCAATCATAGAGCCGGCTATCGCGCGGCGTTTCATGATCAGGTTGAAAACTTCCGGCGATTTATGCGGTGTCGCAGGCGCACCAACCAGCGTCATGGTGCCATCGCGCTTCAGCAAGGTGGTAAAATCGTCGAGATTATGTGGCGCAGCTACGGTATTCAAAATGAAATCGAAACTCTTCACATGAGCCGCCATCTCATCGGCATTGCGCGAGTTAACAACTTCATCGGCCCCAAGGGCTTTTGCCGCTTCGCGTTTTGACTCAGACGTGGTAAACGCCACTACATGCGCCCCCATCGAGTGGGCCAGCTTTATCCCCATATGCCCCAGACCGCCAATGCCGACCACTCCCACTTTTTTACCCGGCCCGGCCTGCCAGTGACGCAGCGGCGAGTACGTGGTGATCCCTGCACACAATAAAGGCGCCACCGCCGCCAGTTGCGCTTGCGGGTGACGAATACGCAGAACATATCGCTCGTGAACGACAATCTGTTGTGAGTAGCCGCCCAGCGTATGGCCCGGTTCGTCCGGCGTCGGCGAGTTATAGGTGCCGGTCATGTGATCACAGTAGTTTTCCAGCCCGTCTTCACACTCTTCGCAATGTTTACAACTGTCGACAATGCAGCCGACACCGACCAGATCGCCCGGCGCATATTTTTCTACCTGATCACCAACGGCTACCACGCGCCCTACAATTTCATGGCCCGGCACGCAGGGATAAACCGTCCCCGCCCACTCGGAACGGACCTGGTGGATATCGGAATGGCAGACGCCACAGTAAGCGATTTCAATTTTGACATCATGCGGTCCCGGTTCACGCCGGGTAATATCCATCGGTTCCAGCGGTTGTTTAGCGGAATATGCACCAACAGCTTTGATCTTCATTGTGTTTACTCCTGATTAGCTATATGTATTTGGCGATGACTGAAATGCCATCGCAGCAAAACGCGTCCATTGAATATAGCCAATATTTAAACCACCCGATCCAGTCCCAACATGCCGCGAGCCTGAATGAAACAGAGCAGCAACGTTCCCCATAAGGCCATCGTCAGGTAGGGGCTTATCCCGAGAATATTGAAGCCGCTTTCAATAATTTGCAGAAGAAACAGCGCCAGCACCATACCAATTATCCGCCCGCTGCCGCCGTCCGGATTAACCCCGCCGAGTACTGCCGCGAGGATTGACACCAGCAAGTACGATTCGCCATAAGAGGCCTTAGCCGAGTTGAGTTTCGACATCATCAAAAATGCCGCTACCGCACAAAGCAAGGCGGAAATGACATACACCCATATCAGCACCCGACGCGTGTTAATACCGGAGTAAAGTGTTGCTCGTTCGTTAGAACCAATCAGATAAATGGATTTACCGAGCGGCGTTTTCTCCAGCAATATCCACAGCCCCAGCGCCACTGCGGTAAACAACCACATCGGTAGCGGAATACCGAACCACTGTGCATGATTCAACCACAGCACCCATGAGGGATAATTGGCAATGGCGCTACCGCCTGTCACCAGAATATTTACCCCTTTGAGCAACGTCATCATCCCAAGCGTTGCAAGAATTGGCGACACTCGAATACCGGCAATCAATACGCCATTACATAAACCAATTATCACCGCCGCACCAGCGCCCGCCAGCAGCGTAGCGACAACCGTAGTAATACCCGGCGGATACTGAGTCGCCACCCACGCCATCACCAGTGAACAGGCGTTAGCGGTAGCAATAATTGACAAGTTAATGCCGCCACAAAGCATGGTCACCGCCATAGCCAACGCCAGAATGCCCAGCACGGGCATTTGCGAAGCGACAGACTGGAAGTTACTTATCGACCAGAAAATCTCCGGCATAGTAATGCTGAACGCGGCAACAGTTAGCACCAGCAGGCCGATCAAATAAAACTCAACGTTATTACGCCACGATTTTTTCATAGCAGACTCCGGTTCTGATGCTGACTCCACGCCGTGGCGCTAATGCTGGCAACGATGATGATGCCTGTGATCAATGTTTGCCAGTAAGACGAGACTCCCAATAAATTTAGCCCGTTTTGCATCACTGCCAACAACACCACGCCGAGCAAAGTACCGGTTAACGTGCCGCGCCCGCCGAGCAAACTAGTGCCGCCAAGCACCACCGCAGCCAGTACTGTCAGCTCATAACCCAGAAGAGAATCGGGGGCGACAGTCATCACCGTCCACGACTGCACTACACCCGCAGCACCAGACATCAATCCCATATAGCCGTAAACGAAAAGTTGCAGTTTCAGCACGCTAAAGCCGATGCGACTGGCTGATTCACGGTTCCCGCCAAGGGCATAAATTTTGCGCCCTACACTGGTGAAATTCATGATAAACGCTGTCAGCAGCACCACCGTAATCATGGCGATCAGCGGCAGACCAAGGCCATAGTCATAGCCGTCAGCATCGGTGTACTTGAACAACATTACCCCCTGCTCAAACCACGGCGGAAAGTCGTACAGCCACACACCTTTACTCAACCATAACAGCAGGCCATAGAAAATATTCAGCGTCGAAATGGTGATGATGATAGAAGGCACCCGTAGGCGATTAACCAGTAAGGCGTTTATTAAGCCAAGTAAAATGCCGATGCCGCCCGCCAGGGCAAACGCGACAGCAAAGTTGCCACCCATTTTTTGTAGCAACAGCACCATGCCGTATTGCGCAATGATGGTCATTGCCGGAAACGAAATATCAATTCCACCGGAAATTAACACCACAAACAAACCACAGGCGAGAATAGTCAACATGGCATAGTTATTGGCGAGATCGTACAAATTACCGAATGTCAGAAACTCGTCGCTGCGCCAGGCAAGGCCAACAAACAGCACTATAATCAGTAATGCCAGCCAGAATTCATGGCGTTTTTTCAGTTCAGCCATTTACCACCTCCGCAATCCTGGCCTGAGAACTGCTGTCAGGCAGGAAGCTATGGGTGATCTGACCTTTTTGCATTACCAAAATCCGGTGGCTTTGATACCACGCTTCTTCAATTTCATCGCAGATCATCAATACCGCAATGCCATGAGCCGCCAGATCGCTGATAATGCCGTATATTCCTGCTTTGTTGGCGATATCAACACCGACAGTCGGGCTATCGAGAATCAACAGTCGTGGCCCAATCGCCAGCCATTTGGCGATCGATACTCGCTGCGCGTTACCCCCGGAAAGCGTATTCACCGGGAGATGTGGGTCAGAGACTTTGATGGTCAATGCCTTAATTAGCCTGTCCACCAGGTCACGCACTTTAGCTTCACTCAGAAAGCCGAAGCGATCTTTTACCTTGTGAAAAACAGTGCTAATGATGTTGTCTTCAATAGATTGCGCCATCACCAAACCGCGCGACATGCGATCTTCCGAAACATAACCAATACCGTGGCGGATGGCGTCCTGGTTACTATGCAGTGTAACCGGCTGACCGTTGATGAGGATCTCACCAGCATCCGGTCGGGTCATACCAAACAGACTCAGACATAATTCCGTGCGCCCCGCACCAAGCAGGCCAACAATCGACACCACTTCGCCCGCTTCCACCCGCAAGTTAATATTTTGATATTCCCCATGACGACTTAAATTACGCACCTCCAGCACTGGGGTGCTGGATTTTCCCTGCCACAACTCTCGCACCTGATATTCAAACTCCTGGCCGGTCATCAGGAAACCGAGTTGTTTTGTGGTCATCTCTGCAGCCGGAAAGGTCCCGACCAGCTCACCATCTTTCAACACTGAAATACGGTCGGAAACTTCCATCACCTCTTCCAGACGATGACTGACGAAGACCACGCAGATCCCGCGTTCCCGCAATTGATGCACCACCTGTAATAACCCTTGCACTTCCTGATGGGTCAGCGAAGCGGTTGGTTCATCCATCACGATCAACCGTGCGTCCTGCGCCAGTGCACGGCAAATTGCCACCAGCTGACAGCGGGCAATTGAAAGCTCAGAAACGAGCGTATCCAGTGGCAATGTGACGTTAATACTGGTCATTGCCGCCTGCGCCACCTCACGCAGACGACGTCGGTTAACAAACAGTCCGTGGTGATAGTGATTCACGGCGATATTCTCCCAGACACTCAGGTTAGGAAATAAAGAGAGGTCCTGATAAATCACCTGAATCCCCTGCGCCACCGAAGCGGCGGGTGTCAGCTTTGACCAGTTTTTCCCACCAAGCGTAATTTCCGCCCCCTCATCCGGGCGATAAACACCGGACATAATTTTAATCAACGTCGATTTACCACAGCCGTTTTGCCCGGCAAGGCAGTGCACCTCACCCGACATAAAGTCGAGAGAAACATCGCGCAGCGCTCGCGTGGCATGAAACGTTTTGTTGATATGACGAAGGGAAAGGAAGGTTTCCATAGCATCCCCTGGCAATAAGAATCGGGGCTTTCGCCCCGAAGAAATGGATTAATAAAGTGAGTCAATATTGTCTTTGTTGACCAGTAATACCTTATGGAAACGGATAATTCGCTTATCCATATCTACGTCGGCCTTACCGAGATTCTCCATTTCTAATCCAGGTTTGATCTCTTCACCCTTCAGCAACGTGCTGGCGACGGCCGCGAGTGCGTAACCTGCAGAGGCCGGATCGTAAGTAATCCCTTCGGTGATATCACCACTTTTAATCAATGATGCCGCCTGTGAAGGGATCATCATGCCATAGACTGCGACTTTATTTTTCGCCCGTTTCTCTTTCACCGCACGTCCCGCGCCAATCGGACCGTTTGAACCAAAGGAGACAACCGCTTTCAAGTCAGGATAGGTTTTCATCAGGTCCAGTGTGGTACGACGTGAGTCATCCACACTCTCGGCAACCGGCATGCGGCGGGTAACTTCATGCATATCCGGGTAATGCTCTTTCTGGTATTTCACCAGCAAGTCAGCCCATAAGTTATGCTGCGGCACGGTCAAACTACCCACATAAATCACATAGCCGCCCTTGCCACCCATGCGTTTCGCCATATGTTCAACATATTCAGCGGCAAATTTTTCGTTATCAATGATTTCGATATCCCAGTTAGCACTTGGCTGACCGGGGGATTCGTTGGTCAGAACCACAATTCCGGCATCTCGCGCTTTTTTGAATACCGGTTCCAGCACGTTGGCATCGTTTGGCACGATAGTAATTGCGTTAACCTTACGAGCGATTAAATCCTCAATAATTTTAACCTGTTGCGGAGCATCAGTACTTGAAGGTCCCACCTGTGACGCATTAACCCCAAAGGCTTTACCTGCCTCGACCACACCTTCGCCCATGCGATTAAACCACGGCATACCATCGACTTTAGAGATATTCACCACGACTTTTTCCGCTGCCTGGAGCGGCGAGGAAATTAGCGCAGCGCCTAATAACAGCGAAGACACCATATTGATAACAAAACGTTTATTCATCATTTCAGCCTCATTGCAGGGTAGTCAGGAAGTGTTCGCCCAAATTAGCGCGCTGGAGAGAATAAGAATTTTCGAATATTTTTATGCAGAATAAACAGCCCTATTTCAGGCAGCTATTAAAAATTTGGTTATAAATATGGACAAAACGGGCAGTAACAATAAGTGTGACAATCATCACGTAAAAAATAGCAAAATAAACAAAATTAGCGATACTTTATGTTTATGAGCTTATTTCGCGTAGAAAAATAGTTATCTACACAATGTCAATAAGGGCATATTCTTCAAAGATAACGTCCATTTCGGGTGAATAGCATCCTTCTGCCTGGAAAAAACGACGGTGTTCATTACGCCAATATTCAAGACTGAGGTCACCTTCACCTTCCTTACGGGCAAGCTCCGCGGTGACATCAGAAAAGCGCAGTAAATGCAGGCCAATAACTCTGATAACACATACAGGCTCACCACGGCTATTTTCTACAATCTTATACTCACCAATCATCGGAAATGCGTTGTCTTCAATACATCCCGCCAGCGAACCACAGGAAGCTGTTTTAACACCAGTCGCAATCAACGTTGCGAGGTGATCGGCCAACGCTTCTGAATCGCCAAAAGTACAAAAGGAAGCATGGGGATATTTTTGTGAGATTTTTTCTTTTATGGTCATGAGAATATTTTCGCGATTACGGAAAAAAATCACATCTTAATTACTGTTGATAACCATCAGCAAGAGGATCATTGGTTTTTCTATGTTTAATCTTTTTTATCCGAAGCAGGTCACATTTATGGCTTGATAAATACCTTTGTTAAAACTCACTTTTGTGTATTTCTCTCAAATAATCCCCTGGAAATTATGCCGGGAGATTATAAAGTTCAGGATCATTCATTAACAAACCATTCCCGCCCCACTCCCTGGGGCTTAAATCTCTTACTATTCACCGTTGCAGGCGTTTCAAATTCGTATCAACCTGCCACACTCCCCCACACCATTTGCCCTTTATGGAACGTTGCGGTTCTCGGCGAGATACGCGCCACCGCCTCGGCGGAACAGGAGGCGTCCACCAGCACAAAGCTGGCGTCATCCTGCGCTTTAGGCCAGACGCGCTCGCCTTTTTCGTTGAGCGGCAATACATAACCAGTGGCTAAAAACAGCGAGCGGGACAAATTCTGTTCGTTAGGACGAATATAGAGCTGCGCGTACAGATTGGCTTTTTCCAGCATGTCGCCCAGGCCGTAAGGCGACCAGTGGTCGATAACGCTGTCGGTGCCGGTCATCACTTTTACGCCTTTGTCGTGCAGCTGTTTGAGCGGCATATGCAACGTGCCAATCGGCACCGTCGAGGCGATCGAGATTTGCTGCGCCGCCATCCGGTTCGCCAGTTCATCTACTTGTTGCTCGTTGAGGGTAGCCAGCGCAAAGGCGTGGCTGATGGTCAGCTTGCCTTTTAGCTGCGGCGTTTTCTCCACTGTTTCAACCATATAATTGATGGCTGCCACGCCCGCCGGAGTGGTTTCGTGCAGATGAATATCGACGCCTTTGTCGTAGTCCAGCGCAATCTGGAACATGGTGTCGAGGGATTTTTCCATCGCGCCATCAACACTGGTCGGGTCCAGCCCGCCGACGTAATGCGCGCCTGCCTGCATTGCTTCACGCATCAAGGGTTCCGATTTCGACAGCAGCAAACCGTGCTGCGGGAAGGCGACGATTTCACACTCGAAGCCCGCCTGACGTCGCGCCAGCACCGCCTGCAAATTTTGCAGATTTTTCAGGCCGGAAACCGGTTCGATATTGCAGTGGCTGCGGGCAATGGTGGTGCCTTTCGACTGCAATAAATCGATCAGTTTTTCTGCCCGCTCCTGCGTGTAGGGTTGCAGTTCCGGCAGCATTTTTTGCTCGAGTTTGATCATGTCCTGGATAGTGGTGCCTGCCGGGCGATTGAGCGAGCGCCACGGCCCACCGTAAAAGGTTTTGTCGAGATGAATATGCATGTCGCGGGTGGTGGGCAGCATCAGCTTACCGCCAGCGTCATAGTGCGGCAGCGTGGCGTCCGGATGCTGCTTGTTCTCGCGCAGCGCGACAATTTTGCCGTCCTGAATCTCCACGGTCTGGCGCGCCGTGCGGGTCTGCACCGCCACGCCATTTTCATAGTCAAAACCGGTTTCCAGCAGCACGTTGTCGAGATAGTAGTGCGGGTCAGTGATTTTCATGGTGTTATTCGCGTCGCAGTGGGTGGTGCCAGAGACCTCCGCATGGGCGAATGGCACAGAGGTACCAAACAGCGCGGCGGCGGTGACCATCTTACCGCTCTGGCTCAAAAACTCACGACGGCTATTGTTTTCTTTCATCTTACGTCCTTACGTTTTAATAATATGGGTGCCCGTCTCGCCACGCAGCGCCGCGGGCAGGCATTCCGGCGTGGTGATAATCACTTCTTTGCCGCCCTGTTCTAAAAATGTCAGGCTGGCGATGATTTTTGGCAACATGCTGCCAGGCGGGAAATGCCCTTCCTGCATATAGCGGGTCATGGTGGCAATATCCACCCGATCCAGCGCCTGCTGCTGCGGTTTGCCAAAATGAATACAGACTTTTTCCACGCCGGTGGTGATCACCAGAATGTCGGCGTGAATTTCGCGGGCCAGCAGCGCGGTGGAGAGATCTTTGTCGATAACCGCGTCCACGCTTTGGTAATCTCCCGCGTCAGTACGCACCACCGGAATTCCGCCACCGCCCGCACCAATCACCACAAACCCTTGTTGGATCAGCGCTTTAATGGCAGGTGCTTCAACAATACGTTTCGGTTCCGGCGAGGCGACCACGCGGCGATAGCCGCGTCCGGAATCTTCAACAAAACGCCAGTCAGGGTTTGCCTTTTGTAATTCGTTACGCTGGCTTTCACTGAAGAATGCGCCAATGGGCTTGGTGGGGTGAGCAAACCCCGGATCGTTTTTATCCACTTCCACCTGAGTCACCACAGTGACGGCTTTTTTCTCGCCGTGGCGCGCCAGCCGATTGTTCAGCGCCTGTTGGATCAAGTAGCCAATGCCGCCTTGCGTATCTGCCACACAGTTCGCCAGCGGCGTTAAGGGCAGCCCTTCGCGCTCGTGGGCAATCTCCGCACGGCGTAGATCCAGCCCAACCTGCGGCCCGTTGCCGTGGGTCAGCACAATGTCGTAATCGGAAGCCAGCATTTCCAGCACCGTCTCGGCGACGGCCTTCACCGCCTCCGCCTGATGCTCAATCGACTGGCTGGCGTTATCTTTGATAATGCTGTTGCCACCAATGGCAACGACCACAAGTTCTTTCATGTTGTTATGTCCGCTACAGAGGGTGATGGGGTTATGACCAACGCCAGACAGCCTGATGCGCTACGCTTATCAGGCCTACAGATTCTTGTGCCATTCGTAGGCCGGATAAGGCGTCCACGCCGCATCCGGCAATGGTGACAAATGCCTGATGCGCTACGCTTATCAGGCCTACAGATTCTCGCGCCACTCGTAGGCCGGATAAGGCGTTCACGCCACAACCGGCAATGGTGACAAATGCCTGATGCGCTACGCTTATCAGGCCTACAGATTCTTGCGCCACTCGTAGGCTGGATAAGGCGTTCACGCCGCATCCGGCAATCGTGACAAATGCCTGATGCGCTACGCTTATCAGGCCTACAGATTCTTGCGCCACTCGTAGGCCGGATAAGGCGTTCACGCCGCATCCGGCAGAGACAACGCGCACTTTGCAGGTCAGACACCGTAACGTTCGCACCAGCCAAGAATGGCTTTTTCGAAGCAGGCGAATGGTGGATGCACAATGCCCGCGCCAATCATGCCGACGCCCGCATCTTTATGGGCAATGGCGGTGTTGATCACCGGCAGAATGCCACTGCTACCCACGCGGGTGATGTCGATTGCCGTCGGCACACCCATAAAACCGAGCAGCGGAATGGTCACGTTGGGGTTTTCGCCGAGAGTGATTTCGCGCATCTGACGGGAGAAATCGATAGCCTCTTCCACCGTACCGCCCACCAGCGCGACGATTGCAGGCGCGGTCGCCATCGCAAATCCACCAATGCCGTAGGTTTCGGTGATGGCGCTGTCGCCAATATCCAGCCCCGAATCTTCCGGCTTATAACCGGCAAACATCGGGCCGATGACCTGTTGCGCCGGGCCGGTAAACCACTGCCCCGGCAGGCCGCTGACTCGCAGGCCGAACTCGACACCGTTACGCGCCATGGTGGTCACCACGGTGCTGTATTCAATGCCGTGCGCCGCATCCATCGCTGCTTTACACATTGCCATCCACGTCGGGCCGGAGAAGTAATCGCTGCTGGCGACAAACTCAAACACTTCACGCTGTTGCTCGACAGAATAGCCCGCCTGAATAATCCCCGGCGTCAGCGCCTGAATCAGCAGCGTCGTCCCGGCGTTATTGCGGTTATGGCATTCATCTCCCATATGCAGCGCCTGCGCCAGCATTAAGCGCAGATCGATTTCGCCGATAATTTTCATCGCGTCGCGCAGCATGGGCCCCTGCACATCGCGCATCCAGTTGAGGCGGTCAATCACGCTCTGATCGTTGGCACCCATACGCAAAATCTTCGCCATCTGCTCGCTCATATTGGTGTAAGCGATGTTGCCGTAGGTTTTGTTTTTCACGATGTGCATAAACATCGAGGCCGAGGTAACACCCGCCATCGAACCCACGCAGTCGTGCTCGTGGCACGGCGAGAAGGTGATCTCCCCGGAAGCCGCCAGTTCGGCCGCCTCGTCGAGATCTTTCGCCAGCCCTTCGAACACCAGCGCCCCGGTGACCGCGCCTTTCATAGCGC
Organism: Escherichia sp. KS167_9B; assembly: GCF_030295215.1. Lineage (NCBI taxonomy): Bacteria > Pseudomonadati > Pseudomonadota > Gammaproteobacteria > Enterobacterales > Enterobacteriaceae > Escherichia > Escherichia sp. KS167_9B. The sequence goes on along the minus strand of NZ_AP025754.1, from coordinate 407,627 downwards.
CGCACATTTTTTCCCAGGTCACTGGTGGCCCGGCGTGAAGAATGGTTTTCGCCGTCATGCCAGGCACCACGTTAATCGCCTGATCAAAACCAATCAGCACCGGATGCGACTGGATAATGCGTTCCAGCGCCTGCTGGTTAGCGGCGGCGATTTTGTCTGCCAGCGGCGAATCGGCAATGTTGTCCAGCGCCTGCACCACCTGCATATTGCCCTGCCCCGGCGGCGTCCAGTCGAGTTGGGTCACTTCTACATGCTGCTTTTTCAGATCATCGCTAAACATGGCGATGCCGACGTTAATAACGTTCAACGGTTGGCTAAACAGTGACGGACTCATCAGGCTTCCTCCCCTTTGCAGATAAATTCACGCGCCAGCAATCCGGTGTTGGTGCTACTGCTCGCCAGAATCACTCCGGCATCAAGCAGCATCTGGCTTTGTTGTGCTAACGATGGCGTATCGAGATCGGTACCCAGCACATAGGCGAGAATGATCAACTCGCGGCCTTCGGCGGCAGCGATCGCTTTCGCTTCTTTGATCGCCTTGATGGTGGAACCGACCGGATCTTCATGCGATCCAAATCCGAGCACAAAATCCATCACGATCACCGCCACTTCTGGATCACGTGCTTCTTCGATCAAGCGACTGATGCGATTGGTCGGGTCAATCATTGGATGCGGCTTGCCGTTGGTGAAGTCGTCATCGCCAAAGTCGAGGAAGGTATGTTTGATGCTGCGGTTGATATCTTGCAGGCGGAATTCAGGATCGGGCTGGATGTTGCTGTAGACATCGCCGTGTTTTTCCATCACTGCGAACATGGTTTCGTCGCACAGTGTGCCGCCGCAGAACAGGCCACGAATGTATTTCTGCTGCGGTTGCAGGCGAGCGCGCACATCCGCAATCAACGGCTGGTTCAGGGTATGCAGGTCGAGATGTTCTTGTTTCACGCCGGAGAGCATCACCGCTTTCAGTGCCGCCTCTTTGCTGCCGCGAGCAAACTGTAGCCCCTGCTCATCCACTGGCGTTTCGCCACGACCGAGGAAGCAGACCACCACCGGCTTGCGGCAGGCGCGTGCGCGTTCCAGCACTTTGCGGGCCACCGCAGGCGCAGGCGGTTTGGAGATAAGTACAATGATTTCAGTTTGCGGATCGTTTTCCAGCATCCCGATAGCGTCGAGCATCATCAGGCCGCCGATTTTCTCGCTCAGGTCGCGCCCGCCGGTGCCAATCAGTTGCGAAACGCCGCCGCCAAATTCATGAATACGGACGCTCAGTTCCTGGCTACCGGTGCCGGATGCGCCAACAATACCGATGTTGCCGCGACGCACAGCGTTACCAAAGCAGAGCGCCGCGCCGTTGATAATCGCCGTGCCGCAGTCTGGCCCCATCATCAGCAGCCCTTTTTCGTGGGCCAGTTGCTTGAGCGCCAGTTCATCTTCAACTGAGACGTTATCGGAAAACAGCATCACGTTAAGATCGTTTTGCAGCGCCTGACGCGCTTCGCGAGCGGCAAACAGACCGTTGACCGAAATCACTGCCAGGTTACTTTCCGGGATATGCTTTTTGGCGCTGGCAATAGTGGCGTAACGCGCCTCGTGCGAGCCACTTTGCGCTTTGCTGTTGAACAGTTCTTCAATCTCCACCAGCAACTGCTCGTTGTCTGCGCCCGCTTTGCCGTTGATGACAATCATCAGGTCGCCGTTTTTCGCCTGCTCCAGCTCCGGCGTCAGCAGCCCTAAATTCTTCAGCACGCCTTTGTTCATTTCGGTCGCCATCGCCACAAATGCCTGCTCGACGCCGTCGAGTTTATTTGCACGCGTGGAGATAGACATCAGCGAGACAGAATCAAAATAGGTATTCGGTTTAATGACTATTTTAACTGACATAATTCCCTCCGTAGGTTTGGCTCAGCGCACAACCATCGGCCATGCCATACAGCATGTCGCAGCCGGAACTGGAGCCAATATGTTTAATTTTTTCTATTGCCTGAGTTGCGTTCCCAGGTATGTCATAAATAATGTTATGAATAAAACGATGAATATTTTCCCGGCAGCGTTGTTGTAATGCGGCTTCCAGCGTTATGGCACTTAATAACGTGGTATTATTTCTGCCGCGTTGCAGACCGAGATAAAATTCCTCTTTGTATTTTTCCGCCGGATGCCCGGGAATAAATAAAATAAGCGCCAGACCTGTTAAATAATCGTCGGCTGATGGCGTAAGGCCAATCCCTAACCCCATCATACTGACGACCGCTGAGGCGATATTTTGTTTATCGTTTACTGCCTGAATAACTGCCCGTCGTTTAATATGTAATTCTTTATTTAACGCCTGATAAAACGGATTATCGCCACAATAATTAAACAGGGTTTCATTTTCCCCCAGGTGTTGATGAATAATGTCGTGCCACTGTTGCCAGGCGATAAGGTGAAAATTTTCAGCGGTCATTTGCAAAGCGGGGGACAGCCAACGCTGGCAATGACTCATCTCTATATGAAGATGTTGACCAACCGTAATACCTTGATCATCAAACTGAACCTTATCACCATGACGGAACAGACCATCAAAGTGAGTGAGTGCCAACCGACAACTGTTTGGCGCATTGTCGTACTCTTCACAAAGCAGTGTCAGCAACTGCTGGCGAGCCGGGATTGCGATATTTACCGCTCTGGCAAAGACCTGTTCAACTTGTCCTTGCCCCCGCTGCGCCAGAAAATCAGCATCCGCAGTTAGCGCCCACACACACCGTCTTTCTGGTGTGTTGATAGCAAACCTCCCGGTTTATGCGCCTGCGGCAATCAGCAACTGAGCAATCTCTTCAAAGCCCCGTTCCCGCGCCAGTTCCAGCGGCGTTTTGCCATATTTGTCGGTCAGATGCGGGCTGGCACCGTGCTCCAGCAATAACTGGACAATCGCCTGCTGTTTAATCCCGCCATCGTTAAGCACAATCGCTTCCAGTAGCGGCGTCCAGCCAACATGGTTGGTCTGGTTAACGTTAATATCCGTATGCGCCAAAAGCTCTTTTACAATACTTAAATGGCCTTTTTCACAGGCAGGCGTCAGGCCGACACCGCCGAAACGGGTTACACAATTAAGGTCTGGTTTAGCCGGTAAAATAATTCGTAGTAGCGTTAAATCACCGTTCAGGCAGCTCATTAAAAAAGGATTTAAACAGGTCTGGTCTTGTTTATTAATATCCGCACCGGCATCAATTAACGCCTGAACGCAAGCATATTGCTGATATAAACTTGCCAGCGTAATTGCCGTTTTCCCCTGGCGATCGCAGGTATTTATATCTACCCCCAGAGCAAGGCAGGTTTTTACTTTATCGATATCACCCTGTTGTGCAGCCAATAAATAATCGGCAGGTAGATTTTTTATACTCATTAACATTCCCCTGTTTTTTGTGGCTGTTTTCGATGAATTGAGAATAGCAACGATAATCTGATAAAAGAACCCGCTTAAATTTAATTCGCCGTATTTCGCCTTTTTGTTGAATGATGTTCAACAATCTTTTCGCAGTGTGCGGTAGTGCAATATTTGTTTCTTTGACCCGATACCCTTTCACTCAATCAGGTTTTATTTCTCTATAGTCTGCACATGTAAGAGTAGCTTTCGTCCATGTCTAACCAGAGGGGAACAAGATGAACGGACTCACGGCAACGGGTATAACCGTCGGTATTTGTGCAGGGCTTTGGCAGTTAGTGTCTTCACATGTCGGGCTCTCTCAGGGATGGGAATTATTAGGAACCATTGGCTTCGTCGCCTTTTGCAGTTTTTATGCCGCAGGCGGCGGTAAATCGGGGTTTATCAGAAGCCTGGCGGTTAATTATTCCGGGATGGTGTGGGCGTTTTTCGCCGCGCTGGCTTCCGGTTGGCTGGCCTCGGTGAGTGGGCTTTCCGTGTTCTGGGCAAGCGTGATGACTACCGTGCCTTTCTCAGCTGTAGTGGTCTGGCAAGGGCGTTTCTGGTTACTGTCATTCATTCCCGGAGGCTTTCTCGGCATGACGCTGTTTTTTGCCAGCGGGATGAACTGGACGGTGACATTACTGGGTTTTCTGGCGGGTAACTGCGTGGGAATAATTTCAGAATATGGCGGACAAAAATTAAGCGAAGCGACGACTAAACGCGACGGGTATTAAAAGTTATTCAAAAATGATTATCTATCTTTAACCGATACCTCTACAGTCATAGCTGGAGAAATTCATAGTAGATAATGGCGGGAATGGTTTAATGAACTCAATTTTTACCGAAGAGAATCTGTTGGCATTTACTACCGCTGCGCGTTTTAGCAGCTTCAGTAAAGCGGCAGACGAGTTGGGTTTAACCACTTCCGCCATTAGCTACACCATCAAGCGAATGGAAACAGGGCTGGATGTGGTGCTGTTCACTCGCAGTACCCGCAGCATTGAGTTAACGGAGTCCGGGCGTTATTTTTTCCGCAAAGCTACCGACCTGCTGAATGATTTTCACGCCATCAAACGCAGCATCGATACTATTTCGCAGGGCATAGAAGCGCGTGTGCGTATTTGTATTAATCAGCTGCTTTATACGCCCAAACACACCGCACGCTTATTACAGGTACTGAAAAAGCAATTTCCAACCTGCCAGATTACCGTCACCACCGAAGTGTATAATGGCGTCTGGGATGCGATTATTAATAATCAGGCGAATATCGCTATCGGCGCACCCGACACGCTGCTGGACGGCGGCGGCATTGATTACACGGAGATTGGCGCGATTCGCTGGGCTTTTGCTATCGCCCCGGATCACCCGTTAGCCTTTGTGCCGGAACCCATCGCCGAAAGCCAACTGCGTCTCTATCCTAATATCATGGTGGAAGACACCGCGCATACGATTAATAAAAAAGTGGGCTGGTTGCTGCATGGGCAGGAGTCGATTCTGGTGCCAGATTTCAACACCAAATGTCAGTGCCAGATTTTAGGCGAAGGAATTGGTTTTTTGCCGGATTACATGGTCCGTGAGGCGATGGCGCAATCCCTGCTGGTTACCCGACAAATCCATAATCCGCGCCAGGATTCACGCATGTTACTGGCGACCCAGCACTCTGCCACCGGTCAGGTGACGCAGTGGATTAAAAAACAATTTTCGCCAAATGGCATATTAACGGGGATCTATCAGGATTTACTGCATCGGGAGAATTAATCGCTGCCAACCTCCCGATGCGCTGTGAATAGCGGTTTACATCAACCACCTGCTTTCATTACCCATTCAGAGATAAATTTATTACCCGGTACCGGCGGAGAGTACAAATAGCCCTGCAAAAAGTGTACGCCTTTACCAATCATTAAATCCGCCTGTTCCTGAGTTTCTACCCCTTCCGCCACAATACTCAGACCAGGCTTACGCGCCAGTTCGACAATATTGTCCACAATATGACCGGAGATTTCGTCAACACTCGCCATTTGCACAAACGACTTGTCAATTTTAATAAAATCGACCGGAAACGCCTGCAGATAACGATAGGTCGCATAACCCGTACCAAAGTCATCCAGCGCAAAGGTAATGTTGTGCTGATGAAGGCTGTCAAATATCGCTCTGGCTTCTGGCGTTACCGGAATGGGGTTGCGTTCCGTTAGCTCAAGAACCAGCTTGATTTTATCGTTACCTAATTTCTTGACCAGGTTCAGACACTCTTTTTCAAATCCTGCGGCCAAAAAACATCCTGCCGAGACGTTGATTCCAATATGGAAATTATCCGGCAGCAAATGTTTTACTGGCATCAGAATATCCGCAGTCTGTTTCATCAGCTGGCGAGTCATTATGACAATAAGACCGGATGACTCCGCCAGAGGAATAAACTGATCCGGTGGGATAATTCCCGTTTGCGGATGTTCCCAGCGGACAAGCACTTCACAGCCCGTCAGTACCCCAGTCTGCGCGCAGAAAACCGGTTGGATCCACGGTTTGAATTCGTGATTTTCCAACGCCAGACTGATGGCTTCAGGCGTGACGATATGGTGATAGTGATTATCATTAATATATTTGTGACTATTATTACCCGTGGCGGATATGATCTCCGGATTGTACTGAAAGAAAATATCCCGCCAGAAAGTAATATCGCTCTGAATCCCCAGTTTCTCAAAGAGCTGTTTCTTTTGATGTGAAATGGTCTTTGCACTGCGATTTCTGTACTGTGATATTTCTGTTACAGACATTCCCTGCATCAGCAGCTTGAGTAGCAGTCGTTCTTTCTCGGATACGCTACCAGGCAATGACAAATGAACCGTTGTACCGAACTCTTGCAGAAAAACACGAAAATCACATGAATTCATGAACACACCTTTTATCTTTTATCGCTGTTCAGTATGAGTGATTACCTGTGGATTCCTGAGCACACATAAGGGGTAACCATAAACATTAGCGATGCCATACGTATAACATCCCACATCACTATCAAGAAGATTATCTTTACCTCTGATGCTCGCTCAAAAACAGTTACGCTAAATACCTTAAAAAGGTAATCACAAGTCAAACTCAGGAGATAATCACGCAAGAATGCAATATTAAAATTCAGATACTCATTTTTGGTAATAAAGAAGTAGTTGGACTATTTCGATATTTATAATTTCCCACTACGTATTGACGCCCATTCATGAGTAAAGGCGCATTATATGAATTTAACAATCCAGATCAACTGAAAATACCTCAACCTCATAAACACATAGCGTCAACATTCAATGACATAATGAGTAAAGATGTTGGTTATGCATACACGTCATTACTCTATGCCAATCCCTTAACAACCTGCTTTTTAAGACTGAATCCATTCAGCAATAGATAGCCAACATTATAACAATGACAATAAAAACAATATTTAAAACAATCAATAAAATATCAGACACAAACAATTAAACCTTAAACAACAAACAGTTACATTGATTTTAGTTGATTTGCGCTATGCGTTCCCCATGAATAAAGCGTCATTTCAAATTAGCACCAATATTTACATTAAATAAGACTAAGCTTATTGAACATTCACAACAGTCCAAACGTAGTGTTTGGGCTTCAATAGTTCTTTTCTTTTTTATTATCTGTTGCCTGGCAATCATCAATCGATACTAAGGGCTTAACTGTACAGATATAACGTATCAAGAGGTAAGAGAAACCGCGCCATATGCAGACATGGCGCGGTTTTATGCAATAACAATCACGCGTCCTGGAACATCACGCTATGGCCCGGCGCTTCACGATGGAGATGGATAAAGTTAAGGTGCCGCTCGTACTGGTCGAGAATATCGGTGATCACCTGCTCTTTGCTGTAGTCCATCAGGTCGTTACCCTGGCTGCCTTCTAACAGGAAGGTTTCCAGCCGGTAGTAGGTCGATTTACCGCTACGTGCGCGGTAGGTAAAGCCCGGCACCGAATATTGCTGCGGCCAAATCTGATAGACAAAGTTTTGCTCTTCGCCCATATGCACCAGCAAATCCAGATGCCCCAGATGTTCGCCCTCTTCCGGCGGCAGGCTTTTTAGCTCGACGTACGCACCGCGCAACCGCAGTTCCTGCGCCACTTCTTCCATTGCCGGATAACAGACGGTTTCCATCATCTGTTTGGTGTAACGCGTGCCCGGATAATTCATCAGGCGCGAGAGACGTTTTTTCCAGCTCAGGCGATCCTGAAGCCCCAGCGGTCGCGGTGCGGTATCACGGTTGGCACTTTCACGGCGGTAATCTTCTACCTTCAGAGATTTATACAATCCCGCCATCACGAAGAAAATCACAAAGCTGAACGGCAGCCCCATGATTACCGTGGTGTTTTGCAGCGCGGATATCCCGTTGGTCATTAACATACCGAGCGTCAGCAGACCAATGGCAACCGACCAGAAGACACGCAGCCAGCCCGGCGCGTCGCTGTTGATATCTTTAAGCTGCGAGGTGAAATTCCCCAGCACCAGCGCGCCGGAGTCCGCCGAGGTCACATAAAACAGCAGGCCAGTAATGGTGGCCACGGAGGCGCTAAAGGTAAATGCCGGATACTGCGCCAGCAGGCTGTAGAAGCCGCGCTCCGGATGGACCATCGCTTCCTCGGCAAATGCCGCGCCGCCGTGGATGATTTCATACAGCGCGCTATTGCCGAATACCGAGAGCCATAACAGCGTGAAGGTAAACGGAATAATCAACGTCCCCAGTACGAACTGGCGAATGGTGCGCCCACGCGAGATACGCGCCAGGAACAGGCCAACAAACGGCGACCAGGCTACCCACCATGCCCAGAAAAAGAGCGTCCAGTTATTCATCCACTCAACCGGGCGGTCAAAGGCGAAACTGTTGAGCGTCATGCCCATAAAGCGATTCACATAGTCGCCGACGTTCAGCACCAGCGCATTGAGCAGGAACGAGGTGTCGCCCATAAACAGCACGAACAGAATCAGCCCCAGCGCCAGTGCGACGTTGAGTTCAGACAATACGCGAATGCCTTTGTCGACACCAGATGTCACCGAGATAGTCGCGATGATTACCGACAGCGCGATCAGCACCGCTTTCGCCGCCATTGAATCCGGGATATCAAACAGTACGCTCAGGCCATAGTTAAGCTGCACCACGCCAATGCCGAGCGTGGTGGCAATCCCGAAGATGGTGCCGATCACCGCTGCAATATCCACCGAGTGACCAATCGGCCCGTTAATCCGTTTACCGAAAATCGGATACAGCGCCGAGCGGATGGTGAGCGGCAAATTATAACGATAGCTGAAGTATCCGAGCGCCATGCCCATCAGCGCATACATCGACCAGCCCGTTAAGCCGTAGTGAAACAGCGTCCAGACCATCGCCTGACGCGCGGCCTCAATCGTCTGACCCGCGCCTTCCGGCGGCTGCATATACTGCGTTACCGGTTCGGCTACGGAGAAGAACATCAGGTCGATACCGATCCCGGCGGCAAACAGCATCGCCGCCCAGCTCAGCAGGCTGAACTCAGGCTTAGACTGCTCGGGCCCGAGTTTCACCGAACCAAAGCGCGAACAGGCAATGCAGACCACAAAGACAATATAGAGCGTTGCCGCTAACAGATAGTACCAACCAAAAGTTTTAGAAACCCAGTCCAGCGTGCGGCCAATCCACAGAGCCGAGAAGTCGCGAAACAGGATCGTTGTCAGGGAAAACAACAAAATCAGTCCGGCGGAAGTATAAAACACCACCGGATTGATTTTGTCCTTTTCCCTGCTGTGCGAAAGGTCTGTCATCCAGTATCCCCACTGTTATTGTTACCATTTAAAATCAAATTAGTAACAATTAAGACACATTTTATATTGAACGTCCAATCAATAACGGCTTTAATAGATTAACAACGCTGATGAATGGAGTGGCAAAAATGCCCAAATTGGGGATGCAGTCGATCCGGCGCAGACAACTGATCGACGCCACGCTGGAAGCAATAAATGAAGTAGGTATGCACGATGCGACGATCGCGCAGATCGCCCGCCGGGCGGGCGTTTCCACCGGGATCATTAGCCACTATTTCAAAGATAAAAATGGTCTGCTGGAAGCAACCATGCGTGATATCACCAGCCAGCTGCGTGACGCGGTCTTGAACCGCTTACACGCGCTACCGGATGGCAGCCCTGAGCAGCGATTACAGGCGATTGTTGACGGAAATTTCGATGAGACTCAGGTCAGTAATGCTGCGATGAAAGCCTGGCTGGCGTTTTGGGCCAGCAGTATGCATCAGCCGATGCTTTACCGTTTGCAGCAGGTGAGCAGCCGCCGCTTGTTGTCGAATCTGGTGAGCGAATTTCACCGCGAGTTACCGCGCCAACAGGCGCAGGAAGCGGGCTACGGACTTGCCGCGCTGATTGACGGATTATGGCTGCGCGCGGCACTGAGCGGCAAACCGCTGGATAAACCTCTCGCACACTCGCTTACCCGTCACTTTATTACTCAGCATTTACCCACCGATTAACCGAGGAGACGTGATGTCCCGAATGGCAGAACAGCAGCTTTATATACATGGTGGTTATACCTCCGCCACCAGCGGTCGCACCTTCGAGACCATTAACCCGGCCAACGGTAACGTGCTGGCGACCGTGCAGGCCGCCGGGCGTGAGGATGTCGATCGCGCCGTGAAGAGTGCCCAACAAGGGCAAAAAATCTGGGCGGCGATGACCGCCATGGAACGCTCGCGCATTCTGCGTCGAGCCGTTGATATTCTGCGCGAATGCAATGACGAACTCGCTAAACTGGAAACCCTCGACACCGGGAAGGCGTATTCAGAAACCTCAACCGTCGATATCGTTACCGGCGCGGACGTACTGGAGTACTACGCCGGGCTGATCCCGGCGCTGGAAGGCAGCCAGATCCCGCTACGCGAAACGTCGTTTGTTTATACCCGCCGTGAACCGCTGGGCGTGGTCGCAGGAATTGGCGCATGGAACTACCCGATTCAGATTGCTTTGTGGAAATCCGCTCCGGCACTGGCCGCAGGCAACGCGATGATATTCAAACCGAGCGAAGTTACCCCGCTTACCGCGTTAAAGCTGGCTGAAATCTACAGCGAAGCGGGCCTGCCGGACGGCGTATTTAACGTGCTGCCGGGCGTAGGTGCGGAAACCGGGCAGTATCTGACCGAGCATCCGGGCATTGCCAAAGTGTCATTTACCGGCGGTGTCGCCAGCGGCAAAAAAGTGATGGCTAACTCGGCGGCTTCCTCCCTGAAAGAAGCGACCATGGAGCTGGGCGGTAAATCACCGCTGATCGTTTTCGACGATGCGGATCTCGATCTCGCCGCTGATATCGCCATGATGGCGAACTTCTTCAGCTCCGGCCAAGTGTGTACCAACGGCACCCGCGTCTTCGTTCCGGCGAAATGCAAAGCCGCATTTGAACAAAAGATTCTGGCGCGCGTTGAACGCATTCGCGCGGGCGACGTTTTCGATCCGCAAACCAACTTTGGCCCGCTGGTCAGCTTCCCGCATCGCGATAACGTGCTGCGCTATATCGCCAAAGGTAAAGAGGAAGGTGCACGCGTGCTCTGCGGCGGCGATGTGCTGAAGGGTGATGGCTTCGATAACGGCGCATGGGTTGCTCCGACCGTATTCACCGATTGCCGCGACGAAATGACTATCGTGCGCGAAGAGATCTTCGGCCCAGTGATGTCGCTCCTCACGTATGAGTCTGAAGACGAAGTGATTCGCCGCGCCAATGATACCGACTACGGTCTGGCGGCGGGTATCGTCACGGCGGATCTGAACCGCGCGCATCGCGTCATTCATCAGCTGGAAGCCGGCATTTGCTGGATCAACACCTGGGGAGAATCCCCGGCGGAGATGCCCGTTGGCGGTTACAAACACTCCGGCATTGGCCGCGAGAACGGCGTGATGACGCTCCAGAGTTATACCCAAGTGAAGTCCATCCAGGTTGAGATGGCTAAATTCCAGTCCATATTCTAACCAGGAGGTTTATTTGCAATTTGACTACATCATTATTGGCGCCGGCTCTGCCGGCAACGTCCTCGCGACACGTCTGACTGAAGATCCGAACACTACCGTGCTGCTGCTTGAAGCGGGCGGCCCGGACTATCGCTTTGACTTCCGTACCCAAATGCCCGCTGCGCTGGCGTTCCCGCTACAGGGTAAACGCTATAACTGGGCGTATGAGACCGAGCCGGAACCGTTTATGAACCACCGCCGCATGGAGTGCGGACGCGGTAAGGGGCTTGGTGGATCATCACTGATCAACGGCATGTGTTACATCCGTGGTAACGCGCTGGATCTCGATAACTGGGCGAAAGAACCCGGTCTGGAGAACTGGAGCTACCTCGACTGCCTGCCCTACTACCGCAAGGCCGAGACGCGCGATGTGGGCGAGAACGACTACCACGGCGGTGATGGCCCGGTAAGCGTGACCACCTCAAAACCGGGTGTCAATCCGCTGTTTGAAGCAATGATTGAGGCGGGCGTGCAGGCCGGTTATCCGCGCACGGACGACCTTAACGGGTATCAGCAGGAAGGTTTCGGCCCGATGGACCGCACCGTCACGCCACAGGGCCGTCGCGCCAGCACCGCGAGGGGTTATCTCGATCAGGCCAAATCGCGCCCGAACCTGACGATTCGTACTCACGCTATGACCGATCACATCATTTTTGACGGCAAACGCGCGGTGGGCGTCGAGTGGCTGGAAGGCGACAGCACCATTCCGACCCGCGCGGCGGCGAATAAAGAAGTGCTGTTATGTGCAGGCGCGATTGCCTCACCACAAATCCTGCAACGCTCCGGCGTCGGCAACGCTGAACTGCTGGCGGAGTTTGATATTCCGCTGGTGCATGATTTGCCCGGCGTGGGCGAAAATCTTCAGGATCATCTGGAGATGTACCTGCAATACGAGTGCAAAGAACCGGTTTCCCTCTACCCTGCCCTGCAGTGGTGGAATCAGCCGAAAATCGGTGCGGAGTGGCTGTTTGGCGGCACCGGCGTGGGTGCCAGCAACCACTTTGAAGCAGGCGGATTTATTCGCAGCCGTGAGGAATTTGCGTGGCCGAATATTCAGTACCATTTCCTGCCAGTGGCGATTAACTATAACGGCTCGAACGCAGTGAAAGAGCACGGCTTCCAGTGCCATGTCGGATCGATGCGCTCGCCAAGCCGTGGGCATGTGCGGATTAAATCCCGCGACCCGCACCAGCATCCGGCGATTCTGTTTAACTACATGTCGCACGAACAGGACTGGCAGGAGTTCCGCGACGCGATTCGCATCACCCGCGAGATCATGCATCAACCGGCGCTGGATCAATACCGTGGCCGCGAAATCAGCCCCGGCGCGGAATGCCAGACAGATGAGCAGCTCGATGAGTTCGTGCGTAATCACGCCGAAACCGCCTTCCACCCATGCGGTACGTGCAAAATGGGGTACGACGAGATGTCCGTTGTGGATGGCGAAGGCCGCGTGCACGGGCTGGAAGGATTACGCGTAGTCGATGCGTCAATTATGCCGCAGATTATCACCGGCAATCTGAACGCCACGACCATTATGATTGGTGAGAAAATGGCGGATATGATTCGCGGACGAGAAGCGTTGCCGAAGAGTCTGGCGGCGTATTTTGTGGCGAATGGGATGCCAGTAAGAGCGAAAAAACTGAATCGCGATTTGAACTAACGCAGGAACTTATAAGCTTGAGAGTTACCGTTCTACGATAAGGACCGAATCCTTATATAAAAAACATAGGTAACTCTCATGCTTCATATCCAGTATTCATGATGCTGGTTTTTTGCTGATGTTTTTACCAGAATATTCCTGATACAGACTATTAATTCAAGCTTATCTGCGACAGATTTCATTTTCTGGATATATTATGAGTGACAAATCAAACAGGATATCGATCTGATTGAAATTTTATTTTATCTGAAGAAAAAGATTCGTGTTATTCTGTTTATTATAGCTGTTTGTATGACAATGGTGCTATTATTTCTGTACATCAATAAAGACAATATAAAGCTGAGTTACAGCCTAAAAATAAACCACACAACATCAGGCATACTTGTAAGCTGTGATAGCAATAATAACTTTGCCTGTCAGACCACAATTACTGAAGATGTTATTCAGCGAATTACGAGTTTTTTAGACCAGTACTAATGCTAAAAATTGCCTTGTCAAAAAAATGGTAGATGAATACCAACAAAACTCTGGGCAGTAATAAACAGCATTCTGATAGAGAGTGCCTGTATAAAGCTGAAGTGACAATGACCGGGAAGGGAGCCCGTCTTCAGGAATGGATTCCTGTCTTTTTCACTGTAAATATCCTGGCATTATTAATGTCAGGATATTTACAGAAGAGCAGCATAACCATGACGGAACGGGGTTAAGTCAGGTTGTCCTTAACGCTATTCACAACCTCGTATACCGCCTTCAGGTTTATGTCCAGACTTCATATCTCTCTCAGCAATCCTCAATAATCAGATACACCGCTTTCACCGGACCATGAACCCCGACGACTTTGATAAGCTCAATGTCCGCCGTTGAACTAGGACCACTGATGATGTTAATACATGACGGCATTCGTTCACCGGCCTGCGCTTTCTGATGCAATTTTTCTGCGAGTTGCGCTACACGCGGCAGGATTGTGCTTTTACGCAGGATAAAAAGAGAAGATTCCGGGAGCAAGCTCAATGAACGCCCGCGCCCGGCGGCGGAAAAAAGAACCACGCCACCCGATTCGGTTAAACCATATTCAGCATATACGACGCCCACTTTAGCCTGCTCTGCTTGTGATATGTTCTCAATACCTTTCGCCGGATCCCAAACAACGGCATTGCATTCCTGCTGCAAACGTTCGCTAATCCCCAATTCCTCCAGCCTCGTGTCACCGCTAATCACGACCGACTGCTCTCCCAGCTCTTTACACAGACATATTGCAGCTTCTGCGGCCTGCGCCTCGCTGGTCAGTTCACAGCGCGTCAACATAACATCGCTGGCAAACTGGATAAACGCGTCACAGCGCTGCTGTTGGTTAAGTTCGGTAAGCCGCTCGTTAGCATAGTTGTTAAGCGGCGCATCTTCTGCTTGCGGTTCAAGTCGCTGCGGGCGACCCAGTGCCTGAGCAACGTTATTCAAAAATTCGCTCCGATTATCCATTCTTTTTCTCCTGCGCCTGATGTTTCTTAAACCAACTACGGAAACTCTCTCCGTCAGCTTCAGGAAGATCGCGTGCTTCCATCCAGTCGCTAATCGCGCCAAATTTGAGTGGTGTTTTGCCGCCATTGATAAACCAGCTTGCCGCATGAGCACCAGCCATCATCCCGACTTTCCACAATCCTGGATGACTATTGGCATAAGCGAACATTTTTATCGCCCGTTGCTCTGCTTTTGCGGTGATCCCTTTTTCAGCCATCACCCGACGATGACGCAAAATCAGTTTTGACAGCGGAATACGCACCGGACACACGCTGTCACAAGCGGTGCATAAAGAGCAGGCGTAGGGTAAATCTTTAAAATCTTTATAGCCGCCAAGTAACGGGGAAATCACCGCACCAATTGGCCCTGGATAAATAGAGCCATATCCATGACCGCCAATATGGCGATATGCCGGACAAGTATTCATACAAGCCCCGCAGCGAATACAGCGCAGCACATCCCGAAATTCAGAAGCCAGCACCTCAGAACGCCCGTTATCGACAATAACCAGATGAAACTCTTCAGGACCATCAACGTGCCCCGCTTCGCGCGGTCCTGTCAGCCAGGTGTTGTATCCCGTCAAACGTGCACCAACGGCACTGCGCGCCAGCATGGTGATCAATACATCTACCTCGGCAAACGTGGGGGCAATACGCTCCATTCCCATCACTGCAATATGCGTTTTAGGCAGCGTGGTACACATTCGCGCATTACCTTCATTGGTCACCAGGCATACCGAACCGGTCTCTGCCACCGCGAAATTACAGCCGGTAATACCTATTTCAGCACTGAGGAAATCTTCGCGGATTTTTTGCCGAATGAATAAGGTCATCGCTTCAGGCGTTTCCGGCCCCTCATAGCCCAGACGTTCGTGTAGCACTCGACGGATCTGATGGCGATCTTTATGAATTGCCGGGACCACAACATGAGAGGGCGGATCTTGATCCAGCTGGAGAATGTATTCACCCAGATCGGTTTCAATCACCTGAATGCCTGCATCCTGCAACACATGATTGACACCAATCTCTTCGGTCACCATCGATTTAGATTTCACCACCTTCCGGGCATTTTTGCGTTGGGCGACCTGTAAAATGTAGCGGGTGGCGTCTTCTTTAGTTTTTGCAAAATAGACGTGACCGCCGTTTTGCGTCACTTTTTCAGAGAGCTGGTACAGATAAGCGTCGAGATTACTCAGAACATGATCACGTATCTGGGCGGCCCGATCGCGCCACTCCTCCCAGTGCCCCAATTCATCGACCATTTTTTGCCGATTTGCCCCAATACGCTGCTGCGCGTTTGCCACCGCTTTGCGCATGATCGGATCTTCAATTTGCTGACGGATGCGTGTCTTAAAATCTGTATTACTGGTTTTGATCGACATCTTTATATCCTCAGCGGCTCATCAGCACTTCAGCAATATGCATCACTTTGACTTTCTGCCCTTCCCGTTGTAATCGTCCACTGATGTTCAGCAGGCAACTCACGTCAGCACCAATTAAATACTCAGGGCGGACTTCCATCAGGTGCACAACCTTTTCTTTCACCATCTCGCCGGATATTTCGGCCATTTTGACCGAGAACGTGCCGCCAAATCCGCAGCAGGTATCCTGTTCAGCAAAGGTCAACAGCTCCAGTCCACGCACATTTTTCAGCAGCGTAAGTGGCTCGTCCTTCACCCCCAGCTTACGGGCCAGGCTACAAGATGGGTGATACACCGCTCTCCCTTGCAAACTGGCACCTACATCGACTACCCCTAATGTATTAACAATAAAAGAGGTGAGATCCTGCATACGCGCGGCAACCTTTTCGGCACGTGATGCCCATTCAGGCTCATCCGCCAGATACGTTGGGTAACTTTTTACGGCATAGGTACAGGAGCCAGCCGGTGAAATAATGGGATCGTCGTTATCCTCCAGTGCGGCGATCAGATTTTTCATCCCTGGAATCGCTTCTTTGATATAACCACTATTGATCGCAGGCTGACCGCAGCATCCCTGTTTCTCCGGGAAATTTACGCGACAGCCGAGTTTTTCCAGTAGCAGCACGGAGTCTCGTGCCATTCTTGATTTCAGGGCGTCACCAATACAGGTGACAAAGAAATTGACATTCACAACTAATACTCCATTACTTCATGCCCATTTATGCCCGATGGTTCCCCCCACCAGGGGATCAATCATCAATAAATATGGCGTTCTTTTTTAATTGGCTAGCAACATACCACCCCTCATTTGTATGACAAATGATAATCTTTCATCCAAACTTCAAATGCAATAACTAATTTTATTTCTTTCGGCATCGCTCACATTTTATAGGGAAATCGACGATCATTTTTGGCATAAGAAATTCATTTAAAAAGGCCACATCCCTTATACCTATTCAGAGCTACTTATTCAGGGGTTGTTGAGATATACAATGATGGTGTACTAACAAAATCACCGGCAATAATCAGGTATCAAGTAATAGTCGGCATTTTATTTAATTAAAGCAATTTAGTTTGCGTTTTTATTTACATACTGGGCCAGCATTCTTCAAAAAAACATATAAAACACAGTTGAAAATAGAAATAGTTGAAAGGCTCACAACACCCGGAATGCTGATTATCTTTGCTCCGATTCCTGGCGGTTTTATTCAGGGTGCAAGCTGTCTGACTCTTTCCCGATATTCTCCCGGGGTACAACCAAACTCGCGGACAAACGCCTTGTGAAAAGATGATTCACTGGCATAGCCTACTGACTCAGCGATCACCACAACAGGGAACGTTTCCCGGGAAAACATCTGGGCCGCTATTTGTAGACGCAACTTTGTTAATACAGCCAGCGGCGTGGTTCCGGAAACATCACGGAAAAGCTGGGCAAAACTTGCCCGGGACATGTGGGCGATGCTGGCCAGCGATTCGACGGTCCAGGCGTGTCCTGGCATTTCCAGCATTTGCTGTATTACCGCACCAAGACGTGGATGCAGAAGCAAACTGAGAATGTTTTTCTCAGTATTAACCTGTGCAATCCACTCACGCACCGCGAGGGTAAAGAATGTAGCGCAGATCTGGCTACACAGTGCATCCACTCCCGGCATTGCCGATCTGGACTCCTGTTGTAAAAACGGGATCGCCTCCCTCAGCCAGTTATATTCCACGCTGTGGTTAACCGGTGCTAAAAACAGCGTTTCCGGCAAAGACGTTAAAAAATAACGCGCCGAATGTTGCAGTCGAAGAGTGCCACAGACAATACAGGTCGATTCATTATCGACATGACTCAGGCGATGAGCTGAATTTTGTGGTAGCAGGACCACATTTCCCGGGCGTAATGTAAAAATCTCCCCCGTCGGCATTTCCAGCTTCGCCGCTCCTTGCGTTAACGCATGCCAACGAATAACCGATAATTCCCCGGCACCATGTGGAAGCTGCCAGTCACTTCCTAACACGCAATTCTTATCGATCGTTCCTTGTGGAGCGTTAAGCATCAACAAACGGCTAAGGGCATCCATATCAGACTCCTGAGTGGTTTTTGATTACAAACACCAACAATCTTAGTCAATAATTAATCTAATACCATCAAATAGTTAATCATGATTTTTGTTTTGTGATTCTGATTAAGAAAAAGAAAATACCAGACGATAAGACAAAATATCAAGCGTTGTGAAGAAATGTTATTTGCTCTTTTGCGTCTATAGTCATGATGTCAAATGAACGCGTTTCGACAGGAAATCATCATGAATAAATATCAGGCAGTTATTATTGGTTTTGGCAAGGCTGGAAAAACATTAGCCGTCACGCTGGCAAAAGCAGGTTGGCGTGTGGCTCTCATCGAACAATCAAATGCAATGTATGGCGGGACCTGTATTAATATCGGCTGTATCCCAACCAAAACATTGGTTCATGACGCACAGCAGCACACAGACCTTGTCCGTGCCATACAGCGTAAAGATGAAGTGGTTAATTTTTTACGTAATAAGAATTTTCATAATCTTGCGGATATGCCCAATATCGACGTGATCGACGGCCAGGCGGAGTTTATCAATAATCATAGCCTGCGTGTTCATCGGCCTGAGGGAAATCTGGAGATTCATGGCGAGAAAATTTTTATTAATACCGGTGCACAAACCGTGGTTCCGCCAATTCCTGGAATTACCACCACGCCTGGTGTATATGACAGCACCGGATTACTTAATCTAAAAGAATTGCCTGGGCATTTAGGTATTTTGGGCGGCGGATATATTGGCGTTGAGTTCGCCTCTATGTTCGCTAATTTTGGCAGCAAAGTAACCATTTTAGAGGCAGCTTCGCTGTTTTTGCCTCGGGAAGATCGGGATATTGCTGATAATATCGCGACGATTTTACGCGATCAGGGCGTCGATATAATCCTCAATGCCCATGTGGAGCGAATCAGTCACCATGAAAATCAAGTGCAAGTGCATAGCGAGCACGCCCAACTGGCGGTGGATGCACTGTTAATAGCTTCCGGTCGTCAACCGGCTACCGCTTCGTTACATCCAGAAAATGCAGGTATCGCAGTAAACGAGCGCGGGGCAATTGTCGTTGACAAGCAATTACATACCACCGCAGACAATATTTGGGCGATGGGAGATGTTACCGGCGGGCTGCAATTTACTTACATTTCACTGGATGATTACCGCATTGTGCGTGATGAGTTGCTGGGAGAAGGCAAACGTAGTACTGATGATCGGAAAAATGTGCCTTATTCCGTATTTATGACACCACCCCTGTCCAGGGTTGGTATGACAGAAGAACAAGCCAGAGAGAGTGGTGCTGATATTCAGGTGGTGACATTGCCTGTAGCTGCAATTCCGCGCGCCAGAGTGATGAACGATACCCGTGGGGTATTAAAAGCGATTGTTGATAATAAAACCCAACGTATATTAGGGGCATCACTGCTGTGTGTTGACTCCCACGAGATGATTAATATAGTGAAAATGGTGATGGATGCCGGGCTGCCTTATAGCATATTACGCGATCAGATATTTACTCATCCGTCGATGAGCGAATCACTCAATGATCTATTTTCATTAGTCAAATAAACTCAAAATCAGACGCCAGGACAAATATTCTGGCGTCTCAGAGAAAATAAGTGATTAATATCAATCATGTATTTTTACAGCAAGACAACCACGAACAAACTCAGGATTAAAATGTTTTACTGACTCCCCAACATAACCCAAATCAAGCGAACTAATTTGTGCCATTTCTTTCTCTGTCAGTGAGAAATCCCAGATAGCAAAATTTTCTTCGATACGCTGTTGATGTGTCGATTTCGGAATAACGACCACTCCCCGTTGAATATTCCAACGCAGAATGACTTGAGAAATCGATTTTTGATGGGCATCTGCAATACTCTGAAGCAGATTATTTTCAAAGGGTTTATGTCGTCCACCACCTAACGGAGCCCATGCTTCAGGCTGCACGTTATAATACTTCATGGTTGCCAGCGCCTCTGGTTGGGCAAAATAGGGATGCAACTCGACCTGGTTGACCATCGGTTTAACTCTTACCGTTTCACAAAAGTTCGCCAGAACATGAGGGTAGAAATTGGAAACCCCAATCGCTTTTAATTTGCCCTCTTCATAGGCATCTTCGAGTGCACGCCACGCACTGAAATAATCGCGCATGGCCTGGTGCAATAAAAAGAGATCGAAGTATTCCAGTCCCGATTTTTTTAATGATTCTTCAATACCTGCTGCTGCAATATCCTGATTCAACATATCCTGCACCCACAATTTAGACGTTATAAATAACTCTTCTCGGGTACATAAACCTTCAGATATGGCTTCACGAACGGCTTCACCGACGGCATCTTCATTACCGTATACCGCTGCAGTGTCGATGAGTCGATAACCCGTGCGGATAGCATTCAACACTGACTGTTTGCACACGTCTTTATCGGTAACCTGAAAAACACCAAATCCCATCATCGGCATTTTCAGATTGTTACTTAATACGGAAAATTCCACTGTCAGTCCCTCCATTAGGTATGAACAATGAGTCTACGTTAAAACGTAACCTCAAATTAGTATGTGGATTTTGATATCACTTATGCAAAAAATTCATTAATAATGTAGGACTGAAACCTCTCTATTTTTGGGGCAATGAAGCAGACGCTATCAGTGCTTTTGCCTTGGGACTTGCTGTTTTTGATACACTTAGGGCCCAGGACATAACGAAAATGTGCGATATGACAAAGAATTAACGGAGAATGTGATGATCAGGCAGAAGATTCTACAGCAGCTCCTGGAGTGGATTGAGTGCAATCTTGAGCACCCTATTTCAATCGAAGATATCGCACAGAAATCTGGCTACAGCAGACGCAACATCCAGCTTCTGTTCCGAAATTTCATGCATGTACCTTTGGGAGAATACATTCGCAAACGAAGGCTTTGTCGCGCCGCCATTCTTGTCCGGCTCACCGCGAAATCTATGCTTGATATTGCACTCTCTTTGCATTTTGATTCACAGCAGTCATTCAGCCGCGAATTTAAAAAGTTATTCGGCTGCTCTCCCCGTGAATACCGCCACCGTGATTATTGGGATCTCGCAAATATCTTCCCTTCTTTTTTAATACGTCAACAGCAAAAGACGGAGTGTAGATTAGTCAACTTTCCTGAGACGCCTATTTTTGGCAATTCATTTAAATATGATATTGAAGTGTCGAATAAATCACCGGATGAAGAAGTCAAACTGCGACGTCATCATTTAGCCAGATGTATGAAGAATTTTAAGACGGATATCTATTTCGTCTCCACGTTCGAACCGTCAACAAAATCGGTCGATTTGCTCACAGTTGAAACTTTTGCCGGTACGGTATGCAAACAAACCGATTCAGAGATGTCGAAAGAGTGGACAATTAACCGAGGACTGTATGCCTCTTTCCGCTATGAAGGTGAGTGGGAGCACTACCCTGAATGGGCGCGAAACCTCTATCTGATGGAATTACCTGCCAGGGGGTTAGCCAGAGTGAACGGCAGTGATATTGAGCGATTTTATTACAATGAAGATTTCGTAGAAAAGGATAGCAATGATGTTGTTTGCGAAATATTTATCCCTGTTCGTCCGGTTTAGTTATCGCTATGTCTAAATGAATTTATAACAAGACTACTGTCAGGCAATTCAATAAATAATGGCGTTGAAGATGTCAACGCCATTATTGTTTATTAGAATGTTACTTTCATACTCTTAATATTATTTCATCGCCTCCTCGCCCGTTGCCGTATTGGCCTCCACCGCGGTAATGGTCACCGTCACTGGCTTCATTTCGTACCCGCCATAGGTCAGGGCGTTAAATGTGAACGTATAGACACCAGGCTTGCTGGTACTAAATGTACGCGTGATTTTTCCGCTCACGAAATGGTCATTTTTCGACGGCAGGAACTGATAATCCTTCTCCGTCACCCCTTCCGGCGTCTGAATGTCGACCCACATATTCCCGCCAACGGGGTTATTTGCCGACATCAGGGTCACCTCCAGCTTCGCAGTCGATTTCCCATCCGCCACCAGCGAAGGCACATTAGATGATGCGGTGAGCTGCGCGTTTTTATCATCCGCGACGAATTTAGCTTCGGCGGTTTTCGTTGATACCTGACCGTTGTTCTGACTCACTTGCGCCGTGAGTGTATATGTCGCCGCAACAGTAGTGGTGGCGGTGAAAATAGCCTGCCCTTGCTCATTCGTTGTCGTAGTGCCATTCGGTTCCAGGTTTAACGAAGCCGGGCTGGCGGTCAGCGTCACTTCGCTATCTTTCACCAAATTCTTATTGGCATCAGTCACCGTAACTTTATACGTTTGTTTGGCTTTGCCGTCCGCCAGTGCATAGTTGCCAATCACCTCAATACTGGAGACGGTTGCGGTAGCCTTATCGGCTACAAACGTTATAGTCTGCGTATTCGAAGGCTGGCTATTCCCTGCCGATGCCGTGATCTCATACGTTCCGGCAGTCACTGAAACCACCTGCAACTCTGCTTTCCCCTCATCGTTGGCTTTCACCCAGACATTATCGCCAGTAAGCGGCTTGACACCCCGGGGCAGATTAAATGTCACCAGAGTTCCTGGAACAGGGTTACCGTTTTTATCCTCAACGGTCGCCGTCAGCGTAAAGGCATCTTTGCCGTTTGCCACTTTTTGAACGGCGGTGTCTACCTGCAGGTTTGCCTGACCGGTGCTGGCATCCGCGTTGAATTTCACCGTGACCGTCTTCTGAGAGTTTTTCACCGCGGCCGCGATTTCAAGTTCCCCTGCAACGGTTGATATCAACTCAATATCCGCTTTACCTGCCGCATTGGTTGTTACTGTATTCCCCGTCTTGCTAGTCACACCCTGCGGTAAAGTCAGCGTAACTTCTTGCCCCTGCAACGGGTTACCATAGCTGTCCACGACGGTCAGGGTTACCTGGTTAGCAGACTGTCCATTTGCCAGCTGGTTATCAACCTTCACCGTCATATCACGAATCTCAGCCTGAGAAGCGTCACCTGCAACATTCAGCACCAGTGGCTGAGCAACGGCATTTTGGCCGTTCACGCGTGGCATGACAGACAACTGACCTGCAGCCGATCCCAGCGTTAAGGTCGCCACGTAGACCCCATTACTTTGCTCTGTCCAGCTTCCTGCTGAAGGTCGCTCTGATCCCGTGCTGGCGGCACCGCTAAACACGGGTGCATCTGGCTTCAGCCCGGTGACCGGGTTCCCGTACGCATCCTTCACGGTGAAGGTGAGTTCCGTCGTCGTTTTAACCGTTGGAGTCTTATTGTCCGCAACAAGCGTAGAGTTCGCTGATGACATCTCCCCGGCGATGACCGTCAACTGCGCGGCTTCGGTGGCTGCTGGCTGGCCGTTGAAGAGCGGCATGACACGAAGCTCGCCCGTCTTTCCGCCTGTGGTCAACGTAGCAACATAGGAACCGTCACCTTTTTCGGTCCAACTGGAAACGGTCGCCCCTTCAGAGGCGGTCCCCGTCAAACTTGCCGACAACGAAAGACCACTGATAGCGTTGCCATGCGCATCTTTCGCCACCAGCGTCACGGTTGTGCTTTCGCCTGCTTTTACGCGATCTGCGGCTACAGACACTGTCGACTGGCCTGAAGATAACGCATCAGCCACCACGGTCACTTTAGCCGCATTCTCTGCCGCATCCTGTCCATTTAGCTTCGGCATAACTTCTAATTCACCCGCCGTAGAGCCGAGAGTAATCTGCGCAGTCCACGTCCCATCACCATTATTTGTCCAGCCAGATGCCGTAGAACCAGCAGCTGCTGCGCCCGATAATGACGGTGCATCCGGATTGAGGCCTGTTACAGGGTTGTCATTGGCATCTTTTGCCGTCCAGATTGCCGTAAGCGTACCGCCGACCACCGGTTTATCAGGATTCAGGGTGATGGACGAATGTGCTGCATCAAGCGGCCCAGCAACGAACTTCAGCGTTTGTTGTAATGTACCCAGCTGATACTGCTCGCTGAAGGCACGCACAA
Organism: Escherichia sp. KS167_9B; assembly: GCF_030295215.1. Classification (NCBI taxonomy): domain Bacteria; kingdom Pseudomonadati; phylum Pseudomonadota; class Gammaproteobacteria; order Enterobacterales; family Enterobacteriaceae; genus Escherichia; species Escherichia sp. KS167_9B. Next base: position 383,543 of record NZ_AP025754.1, on the reverse strand, counting down.
CAACGTTTCCGGCACGGGTCGAAGAAACCGTGGCGCTGTAAACCCCTGGTTTTATTTCCGAAATGGCACCAACGGTAACACCATTAGTGTCTTGCGGAACAAGTCGCAGGCGGCTGGCTTCTCCCGTCACCGGATTACCCTCGGAGTCCACCGCAGTCAGCGTCAGCGTGTAGGCTTGCTGACCATCAGCAACCACGTCACCTGACGGCTCGTTAGCGCTCAGGGTGGAGTTTGCCACATCCATCATCGTGGCCCGCAGTTCTGCAGTGACGGTTTTGCTCATGCCATCAACGCTAACAGTAATCGTTGCCTCACCTGACTGCGTTCCGGTCGTAAAGACAGACTGGTACACCCCTGCTTCAGTTTCGGTGAACTCACCCAGTGTGGGTTTTGCCTGTGATTTAGTGGCCTTCAGGGTACGAGTCACAATATTTCCAGCCGGTTTGAAGGATAGTTCAGTCTTGATCTGATCTTTCATGCCCGTGACTGGCTGGCCCTCTGCGTCGCGCAGAGACAGCACCAGCGGCTTTTGCTCATTACCGTTAGCAAGCATTTGAATACGGCTCTGACCGTCAAGCGTTAACGCAGTGCGATCGGCGCTCATACCAGCTCCGGTAATAACCACTTCTGTCTGCACACGTTTCGAGGCATTGCCTTTGTTATCGTAGGCAACTGCTGAAATCGCATAATAATTGTCTTTGCCTGGACGGTAAGCCGGGAGCGTTACTTGCCACTGACTCCCCTGCCCGGTAATTTTGCCACCTTCAGCCAGTAATGATGGTGCTTCCCACTGCACATTTTTCAGACCGTGAGTCGCTTTGCTGACCACCAGCCCCAGGGAAACAGTCTGCCCGCCCTTGCCTTCAATACGCTCAGGCAGAGCAATACGGATCACTTCTGATTTGCGGTACTCAAGAATGATATTGTTATTACGCTCAACCAGGTCATAGCGGCTGCCTGCCAGCATTCGACGCTCGCGAATGCTGTCTGTATCGAGTTGTTTTTCCAGAGGTTCGCCAATTCGGTAGTTAACTTCCAGGCCAAAGCGAGTGTCATTCTCACCACTCTTGCCCTGCTTATGCCCGGCGCTCAGTGTCAGAAGAGGCACTGGTGTATAGGTTACCTCGGCAGAAATAGCATGCGGGTCTTTCTGGCGTTTATCTTTACCAAACAGCCCGACTTCATCGCCATAATACTGCTCATACATCAGGCTTGCGCCAAGCTGCGGCCAGGCAGGTAAATAGCCCTCAGCACGAATATCCCAGCCATTCGCCGGGCGTTCCTGATAATCCTCAACATCCGGTGATTTTTTCCAGCCAGAAGCCCGGATATAACCATTGGCGCTCAGTTTCAAATAATCACGCCAGTATTCCGCACCAACACCAATGCGGGTATGACTACGGGATAAATCATGATCGATAAAAGTATTCACCCCCGCCATCCAGTCATTTCCTGAAAAATGACGCCAGCCAAAACCAATATTTGACTGAGTACGATCGTCGGTACGATGTATTGCCCCCTGAGTGAACAACATATTTGTCGGCGTGTCATAAATCGGATAAAGCATTTCCAGCGAAGAATCCTTCAGCGAGAAATCTTTATCGACATTCAGTTTGACGCGCGCTGTACCATATTTCCCGAGCCACTCCTGTATTTCCTGGTTAGCTTTAGCGGTGGCCATTCCGGTAATAAAATTACGTGTCGCATCGCTATCTGGCTGACTGCTTAAAAATGTCCCGGCATTCGCGGCAAGCGACGCGACATTTTTCTCCACGTTATTATCAGCAGTTACCGTAGTATTTTCCATGCTCAATCGTGGCTGAACCGCATGCTGCGCATGTGCCGCCATTACTGGGGTAAAAGTGACTGCGAGTGGGAAAAGAACCTGAACAGAGATATTTGCCCACGCCACGCAGCGGGCCAGAACTGAATAACGAAATCGTGGTTGTTTATGACCTGTTTTATAACGTGACATTGAGATAATTTCCTGATGAACGAATTAACGAACATAGGCAGACACAAATAATGGCGTCTGCTTGTCAGAAAAACCGGGATTTCCCGGTTTCCTTTTCCGCAGAAAAGGAAATACCTTTATGTAAGAAAGTACACCGCCACCTAATATATCCAGTGCCTGTAGCCACTCATCAGGTGGTTGGGCGCGGGATTATATTTTTATTTATGGGTGAAAATTTAGCTTTTTGTGCAAGTCATTAAATAGATACCTATGTTATATTTCTTACTCTGCGGACAGTGAATAATTCATTATTCAGAGTGAATAATAATGACCTGCTTTTAATTTACCACGATTGGAAATACGTCGAAGTAGGTATATACCCCAGGATAAACCGATATATTTTTTATGGATATTCATTTTCCTTCGTCGGACTGTAAATTCCGGGGATATCGAACTTGCACGACTAATCTCAACCCTCAAACAGATTTATGAATTTTGTTCATAACCCCTGACAAATCCTGCCGTCTAATCGAGCTTTTCCCTTTACGTTATGCTTCTCATGAACGATAACGAAAGGATAACACCATGCAAAAAGTAAAACTGAACAACGGTATTGAAATGCCCCTGTTGGGCTTTGGTGTATTTCAGATGACCGATGCCGCCGAATGCGAAAGAGCGGTCATTGACGCTATTAACAGCGGTTATCGACTGATTGACACCGCCGCCTCTTATCAAAATGAAATCCAGGTCGGGAACGCACTGAAACAAAGCGGTATCGCCCGTAACGAACTCTTTGTCACCACGAAACTCTGGTTGCAGGATACCAGTTACGAAGGGGCCAAAGCCCAGTTCGAACGCTCTCTGAATCGACTGCAACTTGATTACGTTGACCTGTACTTGATTCACCAGCCATATGGCGATGTCCACGGAGCCTGGCGTGCCATGGAAGAGCTGCAACAGGCCGGTAAAATTCGCGCTATTGGCGTAAGTAACTTCCATCCTGACCGACTGGCAGACCTTATCGCTTTTAATAACGTCGTTCCGGCGGTAAACCAGGTTGAAGTTAACCCTTTCAATCAGCAGCTACAGGCCGTTCCGTGGATGCAAAGTCGTGGCATTCAGCCAGAAGCCTGGGCACCGTTTGCGGAAGGGAAAAATGGTCTGTTCCAGCATCCTGTTCTCACAGCAATTGGCGAGAAGTATGGCAAAAGCGTGGGCCAGGTTGTTCTGCGCTGGATCTACCAACGAGGCATTGTTTCACTGGCAAAATCAGTGCGAAAAGAACGCATGGAAGAGAACATCAACATTCTCGATTTTGAACTCAGCCCTGAAGATATGCTGCAAATTACCGCCCTGGATACCGCAACCAGCGCGTTCTTCTCTCACCGCGATCCCGCAATGGTGGAATGGCTGACTGGCCGCAAACTTGATGTTTAAGCCGCGATAAAAGAGGTATTCATTCAATGCAAAAACGTTATCTGGGTAAATCCGGACTCGAAGTCTCCGCCCTTGGGCTCGGTTGCATGGGCTTAAGCCACGGCTACGGCCCGGCAACCGATACCCGTCAGGCTATCGAACTTATTCGTGCTGCGGTTGAACGTGGTGTCACCTTCTTCGATACCGCCGAAGTGTATGGTCCGTATCTGAATGAAGAAGTGGTCGGCGAAGCCTTAAAACCGTTTCGTGACCGCGTGGTAATTGCCACTAAATTCGGTTTTACCTTCGGCGATGATAATAAGCAGCAGATTTTAAACAGCCGTCCGGAACATATCCGTGAAGCCGTTGAAGGATCATTACGTCGTCTGAAAACAGATGTTATTGACCTGCTGTATCAACACCGTGTTGATCCAGATGTTCCTATTGAAGATGTTGCAGGAACGGTGAAAGACCTCATCGCAGAAGGTAAGGTCAAACATTTCGGCCTGTCTGAAGCAGGAGCACAAACCATTCGTCGTGCACATGCGGTACAACCTGTCACCGCCCTGCAAAGCGAATATTCCATGTGGTGGCGTGAGCCTGAACAGGAAATTCTGCCGTTGCTGGAGGAACTGGGAATTGGTTTTGTCCCCTTCAGCCCACTAGGTAAAGGTTTCCTGACAGGGGCGATTAAGCCGGGAACCACTTTCGGCAAAGATGATTACCGCAGCACCGTACCGCGTTTCGCAACACAAGCCATTGAAGCCAATGAAAAACTGGTCACCTTGTTAGGTGAACTGGCTGCGGAGAAAGGGGTAACGTCTGCACAAATCGCACTGGCATGGCTATTAGCACAAAAGCCGTGGATTGTTCCCATTCCTGGCACCACTAAACTGAACCGGCTGGAAGAAAACCTGGCCGCTGCTGACATTGTTCTTTCGCAGAAAGATACGCAGCAGATAACCGAGGCGCTGGAAACAATTAAAATCGTCGGTGAACGTTACTCGCCTGAACATCAGGCACGCGTAGGCCGCTAATACCCAAACGGGTCCAGGATAAAGGACCCGTTATTCGGTGTAGCGAAGCGCATCGATCAACAGCGCAAAAGCTGGCGGATGCTGCTTGCGGCTGGGGTAGTAAAGATAATACCCAGGAAAAGTTGGACACCACTCCTGTAACACCTGAATAAGCTTGCCTGACTTTATATACTCCTGAACCATGTCTTCAGGGACACAAGCGATCCCAAACCCTGATAAGGCGGCATCAATTCTTTCTGGCAACGGACTACACGTCAGCTGCCCATCAACCTTAACGCGAAGCGGTTTCCCTTCTCGCTCGAACTCCCAGTGGTAAAGCCCACCGGCAGTTGGCAAACGCATGTTGATGCAGCGATGATTTTGTAGCTCGTGAGGCGTTTCAGGCGCAGGGTTTGCAGCAAAATACGCCGGAGCTCCCACCACAGCCATCCGCATATCTGGTCCAATCCTGACTGCAACCATATCTTTATCAACATTTTCACCCAGTCGTATCCCGGCATCAAAACGGCCTTCAACAATATCGACAAAACCGTTATCCACCACCAGTTCGACATTGATTTCGGGATACTCTCTGAGAAAAGGTTTTAGCTTCGGCCAGACCAGACTTCGCGCGGCATGTTCCCCGGCAGATAACCGAATATTCCCGGAGGGCGTGCCGTTCAATTGAATAAGTGATTCCAGTTCCTGTTCAAGCTCGTCAATACGCGGTTCAAGGCAGGCAATGATTCTCTCCCCCGCTTCTGTGGGAGCCACACTGCGGGTAGTCCGTGTCAGGAGGCGGATATTGAGCCTTTCCTCCAGAGCCTTTATTGCATGGCTAAGTGCAGACTGAGAGACGCCGAGTTTGCCCGCTGCTTTGGTAAAACTTCGCTCTCTTGCCACCACAAGAAAGATTTGCAGTTCGTTGAAGTTTTCTTTGAGCATTGGCGATTTCCTTGTAGAAGCATCCTCTTCACAGACACTCATGAAGGGGGGAGCATAGATGCTATTATTTTAACCACATTATTAGTAACAATGATAATCTGGCTGTATCGAAAATAATTCTAAACTTTCAGGAGATTTATTATGAATAAACGTATCCTCACGATTGCGTCATTCTTCTTACCGATATTCTGACACACATCATTAACTTTCTATTTTTACTCTTTTCTCCACCATAAAATCAATAAAAGCACGAACTTTAGAGGGCATTCTCACCCGTGATGAAACATATATATAAAATCCAGAAAATGAAACGGCCCAATCCTCAAGAATCGGCTGTAACTTGCCCGCATTGATATGTTCAGCGATTGCAAAATCCAGATGTTGAATGATACCCGTTCCATTCAGCGCCATTCGTATCATGCTTTCGTCATCATTAGAAATATACTTACCTGACACCTCTATTTCGAACTCTTCATTACCCCCCACAACATTCGAAAACTCCCATGCTGAGAGTGCACCGCTACTTTTATGCCGCAACCGAAGACAATTATGGTTACTCAATTCCTGAGGAGTTTCAGGAATACCGTGTTCTTTTAAATAATCTGGCGATGCCACAGTAACCAGTTTAATAAGCGGAGAAACAGGAACGGCAGTCATATGCTCATCCAGTCCTTGCTCAAGACGTATGCCCACATCACAGCCGTCCGCAATAATGTTAGATAAACCGTCATCCATAATGAGTTCTATCTTTGTTTTGGGGTAACGAGTAAGAAACTCGCCAATATGAGGCTCAATAAGCATCCTTGCTGCAACACGGGAGGAATTTATTCTCAACAGTCCTGTAGGTTCAAGTTGGGTATCACCGACATCTTTCAACGCATCATCAATTTGCCCCAAAGCCGACACCAGCACTTCATACAGATGCTGTCCTTCCTCAGTAAGCGACATATTGCGGGTCGTACGGTATATCAGCTTGGTGTTAAGACGTTCCTCAAGAGATTTTAAATTCTGGGACAATGCGGCCCGCGTAATACCCATTTCAGAGGCTGCCCTGGAAAAACTGCCGGCACGAACAATCAGCGCAAACCTGGCAAGAGAAGGCAAAATTGAAGGCTCTATTTTCATCATTGTAAACCTTAACTTAACACTGTGATAGATATTAGACCATTGATGATAACCAATACAAGTCATACTATTACGCCGTTCGCGATATGAACACGAATGCCAGTTGCGGATAATAGAAATGATATTTAAATCTGTTTAGGCAAATCCCTGGAGCTTGAAATGAAAACGGTTTCGATAAAACACACTTACTGGGATATAGCTGCTGATATCTATTTCCCTGACGATTTTAATAGTGAAAAAAAGTATCCTGCCATTATCAGTGCCCATCCAATTGGAAGCTGCAAAGAACAGACATCGGGTAGTGTGTATGGTGCCGCCCTGGCAAAAGCTGGCTTTATCGTCATTGCTTTTGATGCCAGTTTTCAGGGAAGCAGCGGTGGAGAACCGCGTTATCTGGAAGATCCAACAATGCGAGTAAAAGACTTCAGCATTGTCGTTGATTACCTTACCACCTTACCTTACGTTGATGCCGGGCGTATTGGTGTACTGGGTATTTGTGGTGGAGGTGGATATGCCATTAATGCCGCAATGACAGAACGTCGGATTAAAGCCATTGGTACTGTCACGGGTGCAAACTACGGGCGTCTTATGCGTGAGGGATTTACAGCGTTTAATCCTATCGGAGCACTCGAAGCAATGGCGCAACAAAGAACAGACGAAGCTAACGGCGCAAAACTTCGCGTAGATGATTTGCTCCCTTCTTCTCCGGAAGCAGCTCTTGAAGCGGGATTAACAGAAATAGACCTTTTTGAAGCAACAGAATATTATCGTTCACCACGAGGCTGTGCGCCTAATGGGGTAAATCGTTCGCTATTTTCACATCAGACTGTTGCCGTGGGCTGGGATGCTTTTCATCTTGCAGAAGTCCTGTTAACTCAACCACTAATGGTTGTAGTGGGCGATAGAGTGGGCGCTTTTGGTGCCTATCGTGACGGCTGCGAAATTATTGGTCGTGCAGCCTCAAAACATAAAGAGTTGGTCGTGGTTGAAGGTTATTCACATTACGACCTGTATGATAAGCCAGAACCTGTGAAACAGGCGCTCGATAAATTAATTCCTTTTTATAAAACACATTTGTAATAATCTTACAGGGAGATTCCTTATCTCCCTGACATTTATCCTTTATTGACTACACAACAATAATGAAATTACTCAAAAAGAAATTTCATTAAAGAAACAAAAAAGCAGTAACTCAATCATTAAGATTATTAGAAACCCTTTGAAGGGATTATAAATAAAGCCAGAAATCTTGGTTCCAAAGCTGGCAACAACTAACCAGTTAAAACATACGCATCAAAATCAGATAAACATTTGAGGTATTGTTATGACAAATAAACACCCATCATTGTTTTCTCCTTTTATGCTGACAGAAAAAATAAAGCTACGTAATCGTATCGTTATGGCTCCTATGACAACCTGGTCAGCTAATCCTGATGGAACCATCTCTGAGCAAGAACTCGAATTTTATAAACGTCGCTCACAAAATGTTGGTTTAGTAATAACAGGATGCACCTATGTCACGCCAAGCGGCATTGGGTTTACTCATGAATTTGCCGCGTATGACGACCGTTTCATTAACAGCCTTGAAAAGTTAGCTGCTGCAGCCAAAAGTGGCGGTGCTCCGGCTATTTTGCAGATTTTCCACGCCGGTAATAAAGCCATCCCGGAGCTTGTGCCAAATTACGATGTTATTAGTGCCAGCGCATCAAGCGTAAAATCTGGTGACTTTATGAAGAGAGTGGTACAAAGCAGGGAAATGACTGAAAACGAAATTCAGGAAACCATTAGAGCATTCGGAGATGTCACAAAAAGGGCGATTAAAGCAGGTTTTGATGGCGTTGAACTTCATGGTGCGCACGGATTCCTTCTGCAGAATTTCTTCTCCCCTCTATTTAACCAGCGTAATGACCGATGGGGAGGAGATCTTGAAGGACGTATGCGCTTCCCGCTGGCCGTATTACAGGAAGTAAAAAATGTAGTCTATGAATATGCGACAAAGCCCTTTGCCATCGGTTACAGAATATCTCCTGAAGAATCTGTAACAGGGGGTCTGCGGATAGAGGATACTTATAAACTCCTTGATCGGCTCATTTCATCCGGTATTTCGTATATACATACCTCGCTGGTCAGTATTAACGATAGCTACCCTGTTGAGTCGCCAAATGGCCCCCGAACTATTGAATTGATTTTAAATCATATTGCAGGCAGAGTGCCGGTAATCGCCGCAGGTAAAATACGCACACCGTCTCAGGCTCAAGAAGCAATTTCCGCTGGCCTGCCACTTGTTGCAATCGGTAAAGGGCTGGTAATAAATCCAGAATGGGTGACTTTAGCTGAATCAGGTAGAAGTCATGAAATTCAAACAGCCCTTAATCCACAACGCGTTCCTGAATTAACCATTCCGGATAAACTATGGGATCAAATTCAGGCATCGAAAGGAACTGGCTGGTTTCCGTTAATGGATTAAATATCTATTACTCTCCCGAGAGTAAAACTATCAAACCAATGAGTAACCGATACAGCCTCGCAAATTCTTTCAGATAATTAACCCGTCACTGCGGCACGTTCTCTCATAAGGCGTGCCTGCTGTGTAATCCAGTATGTATCCGGCATACTTGACGGTTTAATAGAACTCAATTCCTTTCCCAGGTTACCAACAACGATATCTTGTATAACACCCCAGGAGATACGACATTATGATGAGATGAGGTATGCTCCTCAGCGCCAATCAACGCCAGGGCTGGGCCAGTTTTGAGATCAGACTCATTCCCGGACTGACTTCAGGCGACATATATCAATGACATTGGGGCAATAAAAGATAGCCGATGTAATACATCTATTCAAATTTGTGATACATGTCAAAAAATTGGTTGACCAAACTCGTTATTTATATAAGGGCACTTACGAAGTGCACTCTTTTTTAAAGCGAGGAAGTACCAATGAAAGAGAATAAAGTACAGCAAATCAGTCATAAACTGATTAATATCGTTGTTTTGGTAGCAATTGTAGAATACGCCTATTTATTCCTCCATTTCTATTAATAACGGCAATAAACTGTTCATTTCAGCAATATTCAAAAGATGCATCCTCTCCCTTTTTTTTTAAGTAATTATTATATCCGTGGGAGAGGAATACACGCTGTCAGGTAATCAATCAAACTGCGATAAATCATCGGCCAGTAAAGTGGAGATAGCCTCCATTCTCGAAAAATTCATACTCTCAGCGAAACCATCATCAATCACTCATCCAGGCGTTTATGGGAGCGTCGCCAATGGCTGCTAACAATGCCAGACTTCCCCGTTGCCGAAATTCCACATACCACAAATGGTCACAGGGATTGGGTGTTGAAATGATCCGGATGAGCATGTATCTTTACAGTTATGTTATAACATAACAGATAAAAATGATGAAACCCAATATCCATCCTGAGTATCGTACTGTGGTGTTCCATGACACCAGTGTTGATGAGTACTTTAAAATCGGCTCGACTATCAAAACAGACCGTGAGATTGAGCTGGATGGCGTAACGTATCCGTACGTGACAATTGATGTCTCTTCGAAATCGCACCCGTTCTATACAGGGAAGCTGAGAACAGTGGCATCAGAAGGAAATGTTGCACGGTTCACCCAACGTTTTGGTCGTTTTGTTAGCACGAAAAAGGGGGCGTGATGAAAGTCCTTAACTCTCTGCGTACCGCAAAAGAACGCCATCCAGACTGTCAGATTGTGAAGCGAAAAGGACGGCTGTATGTGATTTGTAAATCTAATCCACGTTTTAAGGCCGTTCAGGGGCGTAAGAAAAAGCGTTGATTCATAATTCGCCGGATTAACGATATTTGTCTGATTAATAATCAGACCGGATTAATGTTGGTGTGTTTATAACACCAACATTAATTTCCTGGGGATATATTCTTCCTGTTCATTTAAAGCCAACTGCCTGACGTTTCTCTCCGAATATTCCATTATATTAATGTTGATTTGTTGACCAGCTTCGCCCCTGTATGCTGGTATCAACTCTCTTTTAGACTGAACAAGCCACTCCGCCCCCTCCCTTTGCGGAGCAGCCTGCATTTACACTCAAACTGTTAAGATGATAAATGTGGTAAATCTGTTGGTACTAACATAAAAACGTTTACGCCACAGGAACAGCCTGATCCACCAGTAACCCCATCGCCGACGTTCGAGTGCCAGTTAGAGTAACGCGCACAGATGACTGCACGCAGTGCCCTGTCAAAGAGGCCATCGTTCCTGTGACAGCTGGCAGCCTTCGTTTAACTTCACTTAATTTGGCTCTTGGGGGGCTTACCGAACAGATGACGTACTTACACCCGTTCAATTTTCCATCACTTATTGGAATGAACACTTATAACCATTTTGTGCGGCATGTTAATCCATTAAAATATCTTATTGATTGTCAAATATTCTTTAATGATGGCCAATAATAGTTTTATGTTCTATTTATTATCATTAAAACTTGTTTTTTTACTAGTCGAGCACAAAACGCATTAAGACTATTCCTAACACCTCAGGGCAAAGTTCCTGGCTAATATAAAATGCAAGTAAGAATTGAACGTTATATTGCCAATAACCTTATGAAACTGAATGTCTTTTTCTTCTTATCAAAAAAGCAATATTTTCATTTTTAGTAAATATTGACTTAACCATGGAATTCCTTTTCTGTTCACATATTGACACTCATCAGGAAAAAAACATAAATTTAAGCCCAATCGAAAATAATTAAAACTTAATCTCGTTTAACCTATATTGATATGTGCTACGTATCTTATTTACTTCCGATTTACTAACAACACTGAATGTACCTGTAAAAATTACAGGTTTGGAAAGTAGTGACATGGCAAAATGATTACAGCAGGGACTATGAGGTTAAAAACCATATGGAATATCAAAACCGTTCTGATAAATACATCTGGTCTCCCCATGACGCCTACTTCTATAAAGGACTCTCTGAACTGATTGTGGATATCGACAGATTAATTTATCTATCGCTGGAGAAAATTAGAAAAGATTTCGTGTTTATCAATCTCAATACGGATTCTTTAACTGAGTTTATAAACCGTGATAACGAATGGTTATCCGCGGTAAAGGGGAAACAGGTCGTATTGATTGCGGCCAGAAAGTCAGAAGCCTTAGCAAATTATTGGTATTACAACAGCAATATTAGGGGCGTGGTATACGCTGGGCTGAGTCGTGATATTAGAAACGAATTGGCCTATGTGATTAATGGCAGGTTTCTCAAAAAAGATATTAAGAAAGATAAAATCACGGACCGGGAAATGGAAATTATCCGCATGACGGCCCAGGGAATGCTGCCTAAATCGATTGCCAGAATTGAAAATTGTAGTGTGAAGACAGTGTATACCCATCGGCGTAATGCTGAGGCCAAGCTGTACTCAAAAATATATAAGTTGGTTCCGTAAACTCCAGGCAAGTTAGTTTTAAAAAATGACTCACAGGGACATCATGTCCTCAATTTAACTCGGGAAGAAAAGCAATGAAAAAAAAGGTTCTGGCAATAGCTCTGGTAACGGTGTTTACCGGCATGGGTGTGGCGCAGGCTGCTGACGTAACAGCTCAGGCTGTAGCGACCTGGTCGGCAACAGCCAAAAAAGACACCACCAGTAAACTGGTTGTGACGCCACTCGGTAGCCTGGCGTTCCAGTATGCCGAAGGCATTAAAGGCTTTAACTCACAGAAAGGTCTATTTGACGTGGCTATTGAGGGTGACTCAACGGCTACCGCCTTTAAACTGACCTCACGTCTTATCACCAACACCTTAACCCAGTTGGATACCTCAGGTTCCACACTGAATGTGGGCGTGGATTATAACGGCGCGGCAGTCGAAAAAACTGGCGATACCGTGATGATCGATACCGCCAACGGCGTACTGGGCGGCAACCTTAGCCCGCTGGCTAACGGTTACAATGCCAGCAATCGTACCACCGCACAGGATGGTTTCACCTTCTCCATCATCAGCGGTACCACCAATGGTACCACCGCAGTAACCGATTACAGCACTCTACCGGAAGGCATCTGGAGCGGCGACGTTAGCGTACAGTTCGACGCTACCTGGACCAGTTGATCTCTTTGATGTACCAGCAGGGGTAGCCCCCTGCTTTATTCCTGGACGGAATTGTTATGAAAAAGCACCTTCTGCCTCTCGCTCTGCTGTTTGCCGGAATATCTCCGGCCCAGGCGCTGGATGTCGGCGATATATCATCGTTTATGAACAGTGACAGCAGCACGCTGAGCAAAACAATCAAAAACAGTACCGACAGTGGTCGCCTCATCAATATCCGTCTCGAACGGCTCTCTTCACCGCTTGACGACGGGCAGGTTATCGCAATGGACAAGCCGGATGAGTTGCTACTCACTCCCGCCAGCTTGCTGCTACCCGCCCAAGCCAGCGAAGTGATCCGCTTCTTCTATAAGGGACCAGTAGATGAAAAAGAGCGCTACTACCGCATTGTCTGGTTTGATCAGGCCCTCAGTGATGCGCAGCGCGATAATGCCAACCGCAGCGCTGTAGCCACTGCTTCCGCCCGCATCGGCACCATTCTGGTCGTCGCCCCCCGCCAGGCGAACTACCGCTTTCAGTACGCCAACGGCTCCCTGACAAATACAGGAAATGCGACGCTGCGGATCCTCGCCTACGGCCCCTGCCTGAAAGCCGCCAATGGTAAGGAGTGTAAAGAGAACTACTACCTGATGCCGGGCAAGTCGCGTCGTTTTACCCGCGTGGACACGGCGGATAACAAAGGACGGGTTGCACTTTGGCAGGGTGATAAGTTCATTCCCGTGAAATAGATAGCTGTGCAGATGGATAACGACAATGCCTTTACGACGGTTCTCCCCAGGACTGAAAGCCCAGTTTGCCTTCGGCATGGTCTTTTTGTTCGTTCAGCCCGATGCCAGCGCTGCTGACATAAGTGCGCAGCAAATAGGTGGGGTGATTATTCCGCAGGCCTTCAGTCAGGCGCTTCAGGACGGCATGAGCGTCCCGCTCTATATTCATCTTGCCGGTAGCCAGGGTCGCCAGGACGATCAGCGAATCGGCAGCGCTTTTATCTGGTTGGATGATGGACAGTTACGCATCCGGAAAATACAGCTGGAAGAGAGTGAAGATAACGCCAGTGTCAGCGAACAAACTCGACAGCAGCTGATGGATCTGGCGAACACCCCGTTCAATGAGGCCCTTACCATCCCCCTGACTGACAACGCGCAGTTGGATCTCAGCTTGCGCCAACTGCTGCTGCAGCTGGTGGTCAAGCGCGAAGCACTGGGCACCGTACTACGCTCACGTAGCGAAGACATCGGGCAATCCAGTGTTAACACCCTCAGCAGTAACCTGAGCTATAACTTCGGCATCTATAACAACCAGTTGCGTAACGGCGGGAACAATACATCCAGCTATCTGTCGCTAAATAACGTGACAGCACTGCGCGAACATCATGTGGTACTCGACGGCTCGCTGTATGGGATCGGTAGCGGTCAACAGGACAGTGAATTATATAAAGCGATGTATGAACGCGATTTTGCTGGTCACCGATTTGCCGGTGGAATGCTCGACACCTGGAACTTGCAGTCCTTAGGGCCGATGACCGCCATTTCAGCAGGGAAGATTTACGGCCTTTCCTGGGGAAACCAGGCCAGCTCCACCATCTTCGACAGCAGCCAGTCGGCCACGCCAGTGATCGCCTTTTTACCTGCAGCGGGCGAAGTACATCTCACCCGTGATGGGCGGTTACTGAGTGTTCAGAACTTCACCATGGGCAATCATGAAGTGGATACCCGAGGTCTACCGTACGGTATTTACGATGTGGAAGTTGAGGTGATCGTTAACGGTCGCGTGATCAGCAAACGCACCCAGCGGGTCAATAAGCTGTTTAGCCGGGGGCGCGGCGTCGGTGCGCCACTGGCGTGGCAAATATGGGGCGGTAACTTTCATATGGATCGCTGGTCGGAAAACGGGAAAAAGACGCGACCAGCTAAAGATAGCTGGCTAGCAGGTGCCTCGAGCTCCGGCTCACTGAGTACGCTTAGCTGGGCGGCAACGGGATATGGATACGATAATCAGGCCGTGGGTGAAACCCGTCTGACGCTGCCGCTTGGGGGAGCGATCAACGTTAACCTGCAAAATATGCTGGCCAGTGACAGCTCATGGAGCAGCATCGGCAGCATCAGCGCCACTCTACCGGGAGGCTTTAGTTCGCTATGGGTTAATCAGGAAAAAACCCGCATTGGCAATCAATTGCGACGTAGCGATGCCGACAACCGTGCAATCGGCGGCACACTCAACCTGAACTCACTGTGGTCGAAGCTGGGCACATTCAGCATCAGCTACAATGATGACCGCCGTTACAACAGCCATTATTACACGGCAGATTACTATCAAAATGTCTACAGCGGTACCTTTGGTTCGCTTGGCCTGCGAGCCGGTATTCAGCGCTATAACAACGGCGATAGCAACGCCAATACAGGGAAATATATCGCTCTCGATCTCTCGCTACCACTGGGCAACTGGTTTAGCGCAGGGATGACTCATCAAAACGGCTACACCATGGCAAACCTGTCAGCACGCAAGCAGTTTGATGAAGGGACCATTCGCACTGTTGGTGCCAATCTGTCACGAGCCATCTCCGGCGATACCGGTGATGACAAAACCCTCAGCGGTGGGGCGTATGCACAGTTCGACGCTCGTTACGCCAGCGGAACGCTGAACGTCAATAGCGCGGCGGACGGCTACGTCAATACCAACTTAACTGCCAATGGCAGCGTTGGCTGGCAGGGTAAAAACATTGCTGCCAGCGGGCGGACTGATGGCAACGCCGGGGTGATATTCAATACCGGGCTGGAGGACGACGGTCAGATCAGCGCCAAAATCAACGGACGGATTTTCCCGCTTAACGGCAAGCGCAACTACCTCCCGCTCTCTGCGTATGGGAGATATGAGGTGGAGTTGCAGAACAGCAAAAACTCACTCGACAGCTACGATATCGTCAGCGGCCGCAAAAGCCATCTGACCCTCTATCCAGGCAATGTCGCCGTCATTGAGCCAGAGGTGAAGCAGATGGTTACCGTCTCCGGTCGTATCCGTGCAGAAGACGGCACACTGCTGGCTAACGCACGGATTAACAACCATATCGGCCGAACCCGAACCGATGAAAACGGCGAGTTTGTCATGGACGTGGATAAGAAATACCCCACTATCGATTTTCGCTACAGTGGCAATAAAACCTGCGAAGTGGCACTGGAACTCAACCAGGCGCGCGGTGCCGTCTGGGTCGGTGATGTGGTCTGCAGCGGCCTCTCATCGTGGGCGGCGGTGACGCAGACAGGAGAAGAGAATGAGAGTTAACCTACTGATAGCGATGATAATCTTTGCGCTATTCTGGCCAGCAACCGCGCTCAGAGCTGCAGTGAGCAAAACAATCTGGGCGGATGCACCGGCACGCGAGTTTGTGTTTGTCGAAAACAACTCAGACGACAACTTTTTCGTCACTCCTGGCGGGGCGCTGGATCCGCGCCTGACCGGTGCCAACCGCTGGACCGGTTTAAAATACACTGGCTCAGGAACCATCTATCAACAAAGCCTCGGCTACATTGATAACGGTTACAACACCGGCCTTTATACCAACTGGAAGTTTGATATGTGGCTGGAAAATTCGCCGGTTTCATCTCCTTTAACTGGCTTGCGCTGCATCAACTGGTACGCAGGGTGTAATATGACCACCAGTCTTATCCTGCCGCAAACCACCGACGCCAGTGGATTTTATGGCGCGACGGTGACCAGCGGCGGCTCGAAGTGGATGCACGGCATGTTGTCAGACGCGTTTTACCAGTATCTGCAACAAATGCCCGTTGGCAGCAGCTTTACGATGACCATCAATGCCTGCCAAACCTCAGTGAACTATGACGCCAGCAGCGGCGCGCGCTGTAAGGATCAGGCCTCCGGCAACTGGTATGTTCGCAACGTCACCCATACGAAAGCAGCAAATTTGCGGTTGATAAATACCCACTCGCTGGCGGAGGTATTTATCAACAGCGACGGAGTACCGACTCTGGGCGAAGGGAACGCCGACTGCCGGACGCAAACCATCGGCAGCCGTTCAGGATTAAGTTGTAAGATGGTTAACTATACCCTGCAAACAAACGGGCTCAGCAACACCTCAATCCATATATTCCCGGCGATCGCCAACTCGTCGTTAGCCTCGGCCGTCGGGGCGTACGATATGCAGTTCAGTCTGAATGGCAGTTCATGGAAACCGGTGAGCAATACCGCCTATTACTACACCTTCAACGAGATGAAGAGCGCAGACTCGATCTATGTTTTCTTCTCGAGCAACTTCTTTAAGCAGATGGTGAACCTGGGGATCAGCGATATCAACACCAAAGATCTATTCAACTTTCGCTTTCAGAACACCACATCACCGGAGTCTGGCTGGTATGAATTTTCTACCTCCAACACGCTGATTATCAAACCCCGTGATTTCAGCATCAGTATTATCTCCGATGAATATACTCAGACACCGTCGCGGGAGGGATATGTTGGCAGCGGCGAGTCGGCACTCGATTTCGGCTATATCGTAACCACCAGCGGTAAAACAGCTGCCGACGAAGTGCTGATCAAGGTGACCGGACCCGCGCAGGTGATTGGCGGGCGCTCCTATTGTGTCTTCAGCTCCGATGACGGTAAGGCGAAAGTACCGTTCCCGGCGACGCTTTCCTTTATTACCCGCAACGGAGCTACAAAAACCTACGATGCCGGGTGCGATGATAGCTGGCGGGATATGACCGATGCGCTGTGGCTGACTACACCGTGGACTGATATCTCTGGCGAAGTGGGGCAGATGGATAAGACCACAGTCAAATTTTCGATTCCAATGGATAACGCCATTTCGCTGCGTACGGTAGATGATAACGGCTGGTTTGGCGAAGTCAGCGCTTCAGGAGAGATTCATGTTCAGGCGACGTGGCGTAACATTAACTAAGGCCCTGCTGACAGTGGTCTGTATGCTGGCGGCACCTTTGACACAGGCGATTTCGGTCGGCAATCTGACATTTTCGCTGCCGTCCGAGACTGACTTTGTCAGCAAACGTGTAGTGAATAACAACAAAAGCGCGCGGATATACCGTATTGCCATCAGTGCCATCGATAGCCCAGGCAGCAGTGAATTGCGCACTCGACCGGTGGATGGTGAACTGCTTTTCGCTCCCCGCCAGCTGGCGTTGCAGGCTGGTGAGAGTGAGTATTTTAAATTTTACTATCATGGCCCCCAGGATAACCGCGAGCGCTACTACCGGGTCTCATTTCGCGAGGTCCCCACTCGCAACCAGACAAGACGCAGCCCAACCGGCGGCGAGGTCAGCACTGAGCCGGTGGTGGTGATGGATACCATTCTGGTAGTACGACCTCGTCAGGTTCAGTTTAAATGGTCCTTCGACCAGGTGACAGGAACGGTAAGTAACACCGGCAACACGTGGTTTAAGCTACTGATTAAACCAGGATGTGATTCGACCGAAGAGGAAGGCGACGCCTGGTATCTACGTCCGGGAGACGTAGTTCATCAGCCTGAGTTACGTCAGCCGGGGAATCATTATCTGGTCTATAACGACAAATTCATTAAGATTAGCGATTCCTGTCCTGCTAAGCCCCCTTCGGCGGACTAAGACTTATCCATCGGACGAGGGAAGAATTCCACCTCAGAGACTCAAATAATCGTTTAAATGATGTGGAAGCGATCGTCAATGTCACCTGTAATGATGGGCTTTCTCATATGTACACCATAGTGTTCAGGAGACACGGAAAAGTGCCAGGCAGCCTGCTAACGAGTGGTTTCTTCACGAATTAGTACGTAAAATCGGTAACGGCTGGAAATCATTCAATACTCACACTATCGAAAGTTCCCCAGCCAACCGCGGTACGTTCTTACATACGATGTACCGCTGTTCTCTTTACGATTTATAGCTGTACTGGTGAATTATGAGCAATCTGAATCCATGCATGACGTGTGGTGCCTGTTGTGCATTTTTCCGCGTCTCTTTTTACTGGGCCGAAGCCGACGATGCTGGCGGTACCATTCCCGCCAGGCTCACTGAACAAATATCCCCTTTTCACCGATGCATGAGCGGTACCAATCAGAAAAACCCCAGATGTATTGCCCTTGCAGGAACACCGGGCAAAAATGCCTGCTGCACGATATATAAAAATCGATCGTCCACGTGCAGAGAATTCGCCATGTCTGGTGAGAACGGAGAAGTCAATGAGGCTTGCAATCGTGCAAGAGCTAAATACGGGCTGACACCGTTATAAAGATGCAATAATTAATTGCACTGCCCCGCCAGCTATAATCGCGGGGCTTCGTTTTTCAGGGATAACAAAACCCGAAACTTCTTCCATCTGCCAGCAACAATGCCTCTTCCTCTATAGGGTTCTCCGGATCTACAGCATCCTGAAGTAGCGCGATGTACTCACTGGCTATCTGCATCAGAAAGTTAAAAACAATGTTTTTAACCTATAAAAATGGCGCTGTATTTGCGCCATTTTTATCATTCAATGCATTATCTGTTTGAGCCTAAAGGGATCTCAGGGTCTGGCTCATGAGTAATTCTGTTTCGTAAATCTCTGCGAATAATTTCAATGGACCAGAACCAGACTAAATGTCCAAAAATTTCAGAGACATTCTCATACCACGGAAGATCAAAGAGAGGTGGCGTAAGTCCCATGAGAGGGAATGAAATCATATGAACAAAAAGTTGTGCTAAAGCACCTGCCAGTAAGCCCTGCCAGAGTTTAATTTTTGGAAATACTTCAGCGACCACACAATAACCGACAGCAAACACTATCGAAAAGATAATGTGCGTAACACCAACCCAGTTAAAGACATGCCCGGCAAAGGTATAAACAGCCGCATTGGGATCTGTCAGCCCCAGCCAATCCCGAAGAAAAATATACGGAGGATTGAGAAAATTACGGGAGCAATCAATTTGCCCAGCAGCCCTGATTAATGATTCCGGGCCACACGCTGCATTAAACATATCCACCGGGCTACGTGGCGGCAATGGAACTTCAGCCCCCCACTTCACAAATGCGGAAACAACGCCAGCAATTAGCCCAATGAATGCAGCAAGACCATAACGTCTGCGGTTCGGTGGAGTTTGTTCAAATATATTCATATTTACCCTGTTTGTTTCATTATGTTGTACACCTCTTCAGGAGTATTCATAAAACAAGATGAATGTAAAGAACTGTATTGTTTTGTATAACCACATGGTTACCTAATCGCCAATTAATATAAGCTCCATTATTTCTTCATATTTTTTTGTTAGAAGTGACAACGATTTGCAGGGTGATGCAGAGCTGACAATCACAGGTTTCCTTATCGGTTTTTGCATCGCACAACTAAAGCAATAAACTAGCTCCCGTCATCGGCGAATATGAATTAATTAGCCGGGCTCATAGCTGCATTCGCGTTTTAAGAATAATCCTCCTGCTCTCACCGACTATGCTTAACGTTTAAAAAAGCATCAACACTCTCGCAACGCACTCTTATTTTCCCCTTTAGAATACCGGAGGCCTGGTATGAGCAACCAAGGCGAATACCCCGAAGATAATCGGGTTGGGAAGCACGAGCCGCACGATTTTAGTTTGACCCGCCGCGATCTGATTAAAGTGAGCGCCGCAACGGCGGCGACCGCCGTGGTTTATCCTCATTCTACGCTTGCGGCAAGCGTTCCGGCAGCTACACCCGCGCCAGAGATAATGCCCCTGACACTTAAGGTGAACGGCAAAACCGAGCAGCTTGAGGTGGATACCCGAACCACGCTACTGGACGCTTTGCGTGAAAATCTGCATCTGATCGGTACCAAGAAAGGTTGCGATCACGGACAGTGCGGAGCCTGTACCGTACTGGTCAATGGTCGCAGGCTTAATGCCTGCCTGACGCTGGCAGTCATGCATCAGGGGGCCGAGATCACCACCATTGAAGGCCTGGGTTCACCAGAGAATCTTCACCCCATGCAGGCGGCCTTTATCAAGCATGATGGCTTCCAGTGCGGCTACTGCACCTCCGGGCAAATTTGCTCATCAGTAGCGGTGCTAAAAGAGATTCAGGACGGCATTCCCAGTCACGTCACGGTCGATTTGGTTTCCCCTCCAGAAAGAACTGCCGATGAGATCCGTGAACGTATGAGCGGCAACATCTGTCGCTGTGGTGCATACGCTAACATCCTTGCCGCCATTGAAGACGCTGCGGGGGAGATAAAATCATGAAGGCGTTTACCTATGAACGTGTGAACACCCCTGCCGAGGCGGCACTTAGCGCTCAGCGCGTACCCGGCGCAAAATTTATCGCTGGCGGGACCAATCTGCTGGACCTGATGAAGCTGGAAATTGAAACGCCAACCCACCTTATCGATGTGAACGGGCTCGGGCTCGATAAGATTGAAGTGACCGACGCGGGTGGGCTGCGCATCGGCGCACTGGTACGGAACACCGACCTGGCGGCTCACGAGCGCGTGCGTCGTGATTACGCGGTACTCTCCCGCGCTCTGCTCGCTGGCGCGTCTGGTCAGTTACGTAATCAGGCAACCACCGCAGGTAATCTGCTCCAGCGCACGCGCTGCCCCTATTTTTACGACACCAATCAGCCCTGCAATAAGCGCCTGCCCGGGAGCGGCTGCGCGGCACTTGAAGGCTTTAGCCGTCAGCACGCGGTGGTAGGCGTAAGCGAAGCCTGCATTGCCACCCATCCGAGCGATATGGCGGTCGCAATGCGGTTGCTGGATGCGGTGGTGGAAACCATCACGCCGGAGGGAAAAACTCGCAGTATCACACTAGCTGATTTTTATCACCCACCGGGGAAAACGCCGCACATTGAAACCGCCCTGCTTCCCGGTGAGCTTATCGTTGCGGTGACGTTACCTCCGCCGCTCGGCGGAAAACATATCTACCGCAAGGTGCGCGATCGCGCCTCCTACGCCTTTGCCCTGGTATCGGTCGCGGCGATTATTCAGCCTGACGGCAGCGGGCGCGTCGCGCTGGGCGGAGTAGCACATAAGCCCTGGCGCATTGAGGCTGCGGATGCTCAGCTATCCCAGGGGGCGCAGGCCGTGTATGACGCGCTGTTCGCCAGCGCCCATCCCACCGCTGAAAATACCTTTAAACTCCTGTTGGCGAAGCGAACGCTTGCCTCCGTACTGGCTGAAGCGAGGGCACAGGCATGAAATTTGATAAACCCGCAGAGGAAAACCCGATCGATCAGCTGAAGGTTGTCGGTCGTCCCCATGACCGCATCGACGGACCGCTGAAAACTACCGGCACGGCACGCTACGCCTACGAATGGCATGAAGAAGCCCCCAACGCCGCCTATGGCTATATCGTCGGTTCCGCCATTGCCAAAGGACGCCTCACCGCCCTTGATACGGACGCCGCGCAAAAAGCGCCGGGCGTACTGGCTGTCATTACCGCCAGTAACGCTGGGGCACTCGGCAAAGGCGACAAAAACACCGCCAGGCTGTTAGGCGGCCCCACTATTGAGCACTATCATCAGGCCATTGCGCTGGTAGTGGCCGAGACCTTCGAACAGGCGCGAGCGGCGGCCTCGCTGGTGCAGGCGCACTATCGCCGTAATAAAGGAGCTTACTCCCTGGCGGACGAGAAACAGGCCGTCAGTCAGCCGCCGGAAGACACGCCCGATAAAAACGTTGGTGACTTTGACGGGGCTTTCACCTCCGCTGCGGTGAAAATTGATGCTACATACACGACCCCGGACCAGAGCCATATGGCGATGGAGCCGCATGCCTCGATGGCCGTCTGGGATGGAAATAAGCTTACCCTCTGGACCTCAAATCAGATGATTGACTGGTGCCGCACCGATCTGGCAAAAACGCTGAAAGTGCCCGTGGAGAATGTGCGTATTATCTCCCCGTATATCGGCGGAGGGTTTGGCGGCAAGCTATTCCTGAGAAGCGATGCGCTGCTGGCGGCCCTCGCCGCCCGTGCGGTGAAACGTCCGGTTAAAGTGATGCTCCCCCGCCCCACTATTCCCAATAACACCACGCACCGCCCCGCCACCCTTCAGCACCTGCGTATCGGTGCCGACCAGAGCGGGAAAATCACCGCTATCTCACATGAAAGCTGGTCCGGAAACCTGCCCGGCGGCACGCCGGAAACGGCGGTACAGCAAAGCGAATTACTCTACGCAGGGGCAAACCGTCATACCGGCCTGCGGCTCGCCGCGCTTGATTTGCCGGAAGGGAACGCCATGCGTGCGCCCGGCGAAGCCCCCGGTCTGATGGCGCTCGAAATCGCGATCGACGAACTGGCGGAAAAAGCGGGCATCGATCCCGTCGAGTTTCGCATCCTGAATGACACTCAGGTTGACCCCGCCGACCCGACGCGCCGCTTCTCTCGCCGTCAGCTTATCGAGTGCTTGCGCACCGGAGCGGATAAATTTGGCTGGAAGCAGCGCAACGCCACACCCGGACAGGTGCGCGACGGGGAGTGGCTAGTCGGCCACGGTGTTGCGGCGGGCTTTCGCAATAATCTGCTGGAAAAATCGGGTGCTCGGGTTCACCTCGAACAAAATGGCACCGTTACCGTAGAAACGGACATGACCGACATTGGCACCGGCAGCTACACCATTCTGGCCCAGACGGCAGCGGAAATGCTTGGCGTACCGCTGGAGCAGGTTGCGGTTCACCTCGGCGATTCCAGTTTCCCGGTTTCTGCGGGTTCTGGTGGACAATGGGGCGCGAATACCTCCACCTCCGGCGTTTACGCCGCCTGTGTGAAACTTCGCGAAATGATTGCCTCGGCGGTCGGGTTTGATCCTGAGCAGTCGCAGTTTGCCGACGGCAAGATTACCAACGGTACCCGAAGCGCCACGCTACATGAGGCCACCGCAGGCGGCAGACTGACAGCGGAAGAGAGCATTGAGTTCGGCACTCTCAGCAAGAAGTACCAGCAATCGACCTTTGCCGGGCATTTTGTGGAGGTCGGCGTGCATAGCGCGACGGGAGAAGTTCGGGTCCGGCGTATGCTCGCCGTGTGCGCAGCGGGGCGCATTCTGAATCCGAAAACTGCACGCAGCCAGGTCATTGGCGCGATGACTATGGGCATGGGCGCGGCACTGATGGAGGAGCTGGCGGTAGATGACCGTTTGGGCTACTTCGTTAATCACGATATGGCGGGGTATGAGGTGCCGGTTCATGCGGATATCCCAAAACAGGAGGTGATTTTCCTGGATGATACCGACCCCATCTCCTCCCCGATGAAGGCCAAAGGTGTCGGTGAGCTGGGCCTGTGCGGCGTGAGCGCGGCTATCGCCAACGCGGTGTATAACGCCACCGGTATTCGGGTACGGGATTATCCCATCACTCTGGATAAGCTGCTCGATAAACTGCCGGATGTGGTTTAAGGAGGAACAATGTCATACTCGCTTTTTGACAAAGACGAGCACTGGCATAAGCCAGAGCAGGCGTTTCTCACCGATGACCACCGGACCATTCTGCGCTTCGCCGTAGAGGCGCTAATGTCCGGTAAAGGAGCGGTGCTGGTGACGCTGGTGGAGATACGCGGCGGCGCGGCGCGCCCGCTCGGAGCACAGATGGTGGTGCGCGAAGATGGTCGTTACTGCGGTTTTGTCTCTGGCGGCTGCGTGGAGGCCGCTGCCGCTTTTGAAGCGCTGGAGGTGATGGGCTCAGGCTGCGATCGCGAAATTCGCTATGGCGAAGGTTCGCCGTGGTTTGACATCGTTCTGCCCTGCGGCGGTGGGATCACGCTGACGCTCCATAAACTACGCTCGGCACAGCCTCTGCTCGCCGTGCTGAACCGCCTGGAACAGAGAAAACCGGCGGGTCTGCGCTACGATCCGCAAGCTCAATCGCTGGTGTGCCTGCCCACGCAAACCCGAACGGGCTGGAATCTCAATGGCTTTGAGGTGGGGTTCAGGCCATGCGTCAGGCTGATGATTTACGGACGTTCTCTTGAGGCGCAGGCAACCGCGAGTCTTGCAGCAGCCACAGGCTATGACAGCCATATCTTCGATATTTTTCCGGCCTCAGCCAGCGCTCAGATCGATACCGATACGGCGGTCATTTTGCTGTGCCATGATCTCAACCGGGAGCTGCCAGTGTTGCAGGCCGCGCGAGAGGCAAAACCCTTTTATCTCGGCGCATTGGGCAGCTATCGAACCCACACGTTACGTCTGCAAAAGCTCCACGAGCTAGGATGGTCCAGGGAGGAGACAGCGCAAATCCGGGCACCCATCGGGATATTCCCCAAAGCCCGGGATGCGCATACTCTGGCACTCTCCGTGCTGGCAGAAGTCGCTTCTGTACGTCTCCATCAGGAGGAGGATTCATGCCTGCCCCCGTCGTCGTGATCCTTGCGGCCGGGCGTGGAGAGCGCTTTCTCGCCTCCGGGGGAAATACCATAAATTAAGAGAAAAATCTGCAGTAGCCGTTTTAGAAAATCACCTAAATCGTTTAAAAGAGCGCCCAACCCATAGTGGGCGCTCATCGCCTTGTGTAACTTATTCAGCAACACGCGCCCTCGCCGGACTAAAGCGCACCGGCCTTCTGGCGTGCGGTAACAAAGGTCAGTACGCCAGCGCAAAGGAGCAGCACGCTACTCATAGCAAACGTGCTCTGCCAGCCAAGGCGGTCAAACACAATGCCTCCTGCCGTTGATCCAAGGGCGATGGCGAGCTGAATCACCGCGACCATGAGCCCGCCTCCGGCTTCGGCGTTGTCAGGCAACGTACGCGCAATCCATGTCCACCATCCGGTTGGCGCGGCGGTGGCCAGCATGCCCCAGAGTCCTAACAGCAACGAAACCGTCCAGACCAGATGCCCGGTCAGCATCAGGCCGATAGCAATGACGGCCATAAGTCCGGGTATGGCCATCAGCGTGGGGTAGAATTTTCTGTTGAGAAATGCCGAAACAACCAGCGTGCCAATAAAACCGGCCACGCCGATAATCAGCAAAATCAACGACAAGCCTGAGGAATTAACCCGTGTCACCGACTCCAGAAACGGGCGCACATAGGTGAATAGCGCAAACTGCCCCATGAAAAACAGGCCACAAGCTATCATGCCGACCACAACCATGCGGCGGCTAAATAAGCGGAATACCGTGCCAAATGACGTGTGGCTTTTATTCGCATCCATACTGGGCAGGCTGATGCACTGCCAGATAAAGGCGACAACCGCCATGGGCACCAGGCACAAGAAAGCGCCTCGCCATCCGACCGTAGCCCCCAGATAGCTTCCCAGCGGCGCGGCCACGACCGTCGCCAGCGCATTACCGGCATTGAAAATCGCCAGCGCACGCGTGACCTGTTGCTGCGGCACCAGACGAATCGCCGTTGCCGCAGACATCGACCAGAATCCGCCAATGGCCACACCAATCATCGCGCGACCAACCATATACATCAGATAACTGGAAGCCAGCGCAATAATAAGCCCCGATACGGCCATCAGAACCGTCATTCCCAGCAGCAGGAATTTACGATTCATTTTTCCTGCTAGCGTTGAAAGCGTCAGGCTGGTCAGAACCGCCAGTGCGCCGGAGATAGCAATCCCCTGCCCAGCCACCCCCTCCGTCACGCCTAAATCGCGGGCAATCGGCGTGAGCAGGCTGACGGGCATAAATTCAGAAGCAATCAGCACAAACACGCACAGGGTCATGGCAAAAATACCGCCCCAGTATGCGCGATGATGATGAGGTGATGGTGTTTGGTTTAGCGTCGACATAGTGAAATTTCACGAAGGCCAGGATAAAAGCCACCAGCCTATGGCCGGTGGCTTTGCATCAATTCAGGAGAGGTTTTATTTCAGTTTGGTCTGGAAAAATTGTTCGAACTTCGCGAAAGGTATTTTTCCGGCCACGTTATCGTACAGGTCCACGTGATTTGCCCCTGGTACCACCACCAGCTCTTTATCTTTACTGCCAACCGCCTTGTAAGCATCTTCAGCAAAATAGCGTGAATGTGCTTTCTCACCGGTCACAATCAGCGTCGGAATGGTGATTTCACTGGCGTAACTCAACAGCGGCATATTCATAAATGACAGCGGCATCGTTGCCGTCCACGCCCCGGTAGAGTTAACGGAACGTTCGTGGAAGCCGCGCGGCATGCGATAGTAGTCAAAGAACTCTTTCAGTACCGAATGAGGATTTGCCGGCAGCGTTTCTGGCAGAATGCGCTCGCCCGCACTGACCTTGCCATTGCTATCGACATTAATATCATGACCACCGTGAGCGAACGTTCCGCTCTGCGCATCCTTCCAGCGCTGTTCATTCAGATATTGCAGAACAGCACGACGGTCGGCGGTAGAATAACGGTCTTCGCCATCCCCCACACCATGGCCCATCGCCCGGCTCATGTCATACATCACGCTGGTAGCAACCGCTTTAACGCGGGTATCCATCGCCACGTCGTTCAGCGCCATGCCGCCCCAGCCACAAATACCGAGTAGCCCGATACGGTTGCGATCTACCTCTTTTTGCAGCCCTAAGAAATCCACCGCCGCGCTGAAATCTTCAGTGTTGATATCCGGTGAGGCGACGTTTCGCGGATAGCCGCCGCTTTCCCCGGTGTAAGAAGGATCGAACGCCAGGGTAACAAACCCTCGTTCCGCCAGCGTCTGCGCATACAGGCCGCTGGATTGCTCTTTCACCGCGCCAAATGGCCCACTGACCGCAATCGCCGCCAGCTTGCGATCGCCACGGTCTTTAGGCAGGTAAAGATCGCCCACTAAGGTGATGCCATATCGGTTCGGGAACGAGACTTTACGGTGATCGACTTTCTGGCTCTCGGCGAACGTTTTATCCCATTTATCTGTCATGGACACAGGGGCATTAGGATTGGTTGAATCAGCATAACTCATTGTCGTGACTCCACTTAATGATGCGAAAAGCAGCATGGTCGGCATCGCGGTTTTTAGCGTTCGGGTGAAGGCTTTCATAAAAATCCCCATAAAAAACAACAGAGAGATACAGGTTTCCGACGGACAACACTGCGGTGCTTTACTTTGATGGGGTCATTATAGTGAGCAGAATTAGTGCTGATTAGGGGGCGATTAATGCTAAGATTAATACCATATTGTTATAAATTAATGCGGAGATTGCCGGCATGAAGGGGGGATGTTTCAATGGCGAAAAGGGAGAACTACAACGAGCTGTACCTGTTTATGCAGGTGGTGCGGGAAGGCAGCTTTACCGCAGCGGCTCAGCGGCTGGGTCTTGCTCAGTCAGGAGTCAGCCGTTCTGTTCGCGAGCTTGAAGAAAGGCTCGGCGTCCAGCTGCTGGTGCGCACCACGCGTAAACTGTCGCTGACGCAAGCAGGCGAGCAGCTCTACCAGAAGACGGCATCTGGATTTGAAATGTTAGATCTTGGGCTTGCCACACTGGCGCACTATCGAGAGACGCCCTCCGGCACGGTGCGTATCAATGCCAGCCAGCACGCGATTGATAAATGCCTGCTGCCAAAGCTGGCGGTATTTAAACAGCGATATCCTGATATCCGGCTTGAACTGATAAATGAGAGCCGGTTCGTCGATATCATCGAGGAAAGATTCGATGCTGGTGTCCGCCTGGGGCCTGAAGTCGGCCAGGGTATGGTCGCGGTACGCATCACGCCCGATATGGAGATGGCAATTGTGGGGACTCCGGAACATTTTCGTCGCTATGGTTTTCCGCAAACCCCGGCGGATTTAAAGGCGCATCCCTGTATCGCCTATCAGTTTGCCGACGGCAGCGTATACCAGTGGGAAC
This sequence comes from Escherichia sp. KS167_9B, assembly GCF_030295215.1. NCBI lineage: Bacteria > Pseudomonadati > Pseudomonadota > Gammaproteobacteria > Enterobacterales > Enterobacteriaceae > Escherichia > Escherichia sp. KS167_9B. The sequence goes on along the minus strand of NZ_AP025754.1, from coordinate 355,291 downwards.
TCAATCAGGATGATAAAAAAATTACCCACCGGCCTGAAGGGCAATGGGCCCTATCCGACAGCTATATGGAAGCAGAAGCCGCCCGACTGGGCCTCGGATTGGCCTATGTTCCTGTTGAACTGGTTGCGGATGATTTAGAACACGGTAAGCTTATCAGAGTGTTGCAGCGTTACAGCCTGCGAATGGAGGGATTGTTTCTCTATTACCCTCATCGCAACGTCTCCCCCGCTCTGCGGATGGTCATTGATACATTGAAAATCTGAACGTTAACAACGACCGACTCTTCACTGTGCAATATTGTGTCAGGTAGTCATTCTGCGTTCAATTCCAGGGGCCGCTTTGAGCGAGAAAGAGCGGTCTTATCTGTACAAGGGGACTATCCAGTAATTGAGATCACCCATAAGAAAAAAGTACCTGGCTCCCTCGACAACCTTCATCCGGGAATTTAGCCTCAATCAACATTTTTATATCTGTCAGGTTACTTCATTATGAAAACCGATCAATATCGTTGTTTTTGTTGCAATAGTAGAATACGCCTATTTATTCCTCCATTTCTATTAATAACGGCCATAAACTGTTCACTTCAATGATATTTAAAATATGCATCCTCTTCCTGCTTTTCAAGTTGTTCAGCGGCGTAAGAAAACGTATTAAATATGAATTCGACGATTTAACCATTTCTGTCTGATTGGTAATCATCTGTGATTAATGCTGGTCTATTGATTACGCCAGCACCCTCTCTAGCTTATTCACCGCCGCCACATACTTCGCCGGATTTTTATCTTTCAGCACCGCCAGATTACGTTGCTTCCAGCGAATAGCCGGAAAATGCTGAATTTCAGGATAGCGATACCGCGACCAGTCAGGGCTGTTTTGCTTAAAACTGAGCAAGAACTCGCGATCCAGATCCGTAAGATGTGACTTCAACGCCTGCGGCAGCAAAGTCGTTACTGACAGCAGCGATTCCAGCGACGTTTCCTGCTGAGTCATCCCCGAAAATTCCTGAGCATACAGCGTCGTGATCCGCTCTGTATCCCAGTTTGGGGCCAGCAACTCGGCAATGGGGCGGGGATGGCCTGCCAGATAACAAAGAAAACCGTCAAAGATCTCCCGCATCAGTCCCGGTTTCTCCAGCATATTCAGCACATCAAACAGATCGCGCGGGTGCTGACGATCAAGCGCTGCGCAGATTTTACCGCCATAAAGATCCGCCAGCGAAACGACACTCATAGTGGTGAAGCCATACTCCATTTCCACACGTTCGCACACCGACATTTCTGCCGGAGGCAACAACAGCCCACGCCAGACCGGACTAACCTCGATCTTAATCTGGGCATCAGCCGTATTCACAATGATGCGCTTTTCATCCGTTTTATTTTCCTGCCGAATCGCGGTAATCCCCGGTTTACTGTTCAGCGATGCAGTAATTCTCTTCAAAGAGTCGTTGATCGCCGTCAAATCGGTATCGCGATCCGCAAAAGTCTTATACGCCAGATCGATATCCACCGACAGACGGGGAAAATCCTGCACAAACAAATTGATTGCGGTGCCGCCTTTTAATGCGAAACAGGACTCCTTCGCCACATGCGGCAGAGCGGCCATCAACAGTTTGACCTGCCGGGTATAGCTATCACGCAGATCCATCTTCGACTCCTTCCGGTTTAAATTCGCATGGAACAGTAATTTGATAATCCGGCTCCAGCCAGCCACCAGGTATGATTTGCCGCTTTCCCGTACCTGTTTCTATACCGCTTTGATCCAGATACTGAAAATAAGGGTGTCCATTACGCCGGGCAAGGTAAAGCATCACCCGGTTGGTTTTAATCGAATGACTGGCGCGAAGCAGTGCCTGCAATTTGCGTGGGCTGAGAAGATTCAACCCCTGAAACAGAGCATCGGCATGTTCGAACGAGATCAACGAAGGAACGCCGCAGGCGATCTCATACGCGGCAAGTTCCGGAACACTGCCTGCTAACTGGCGGTCGCCAATTTTCAGTTCCGTAGTCAATGACGTTACATCTACGGTAAGCCCCGATGTATACAGCGTGATAAATGTTGCAGATTGTTCGAAGGCAGCAAACCATCCCGGCAGCTTAACGTAAGCCGGAAGCGCGAGCCAGACCTGCGGCTTACCCGGTTCGGTATAGTGCGCATGGCCCTGAAGCGCAAGGCTGGTTAGCCCCGCCACCCGAACAGGCTTTTCCCACTGTGTTTGAAGGCAGTAAACCGCGTCTACCCAATCCGGCTCACGGCCCGTCCGGAAGTACACACCGTGAGCGATGCGCCTGAGCCAGCCATTCTGAACATAGAGATAAGAAAGCTTACGATCTACGCCGTTGCGGGTAAGCCATGACTGGAGCAGCACCTGACCGGGTAGTGTATGCTGCATCAGCCAGTTTAGATAGTTTGGCAAATGTCGCCTCTGAATAGACATTAACAATAATATATAAACTAGTGTAGATTAAGGGATACGCCACAGCAAGAAATAGTTTACTTATTCCTCATTTTGTCTACTTAAACTCGACATTAAACAAAAAATTCAAACTTAATCACTTTCGGGAAAAATGTGACAAATATATGCTCGGACTGGTTGCGGGGAGCGTGTAACATGGATACAAATCAAAATTATTGCCAGCCTCACTGATGGATTACTGGTGTCAAGAGCACCTCCTTCGGGCATGAAACGGCTGGCTAATTCTGTACAGACTTTAATCTAAGGACGATAACGCATGACATATCAGGCAACTTTCACTGGCTGGGATGATCTGACGATTGAAGACCTTCTGGTCGCTTACCGGAAAGCAAAAGCCGATAGCTTCTTTGAGAATACATTTCCTGTTGCTATCAAATTTGCCGAGTATGAGCAGGAATTACTTGAAAACCTGCAAAAACTCTTAGATCTTTTACAGAGCGAAGATGGATTCAGTAGCAATAAGAAGTTGATTGGCAAATTTCGTTTGTTACCGAAAAAATTAACCACAAAGAAAAAACATGAATCCCAAAATGGACACGTCCACTTTTCTAATCCTAAACGAGCAGCCGACCATTTATTTAATAATTTTGATCTGATACCAGAGTTTCGTATTATTGGTGACTTCCCGGTTGATAGTCACATTATCTCTGCACTATGGATTAACATGGTCGGGCATAAATTTGATGCCAGCTTAGATAACTGTTGCTATGGCGCGCGGCTAAAGCGTATTCGTAATGATGAATTATTTAGCAATGAGCAGGATAATCCATTCCATATCAGTGCAGTGGGTTCTTTTAGCCCCTACTTCCAGCCCTACCAAAAATGGCGTGGTGATGGCTTAAAAGCTATACGTGACGAGTTGGAAAAAGATCGTGACATTATCGCCGCCTCACTGGATTTAAAAAGTTACTATCATTTTATTGATCCACTGGCTATAACCTCTGATGATCTCTATAACACACTAAACATAAAACTGACTGAGGATGAAAAAGCGTTTACTGCACAGTTAGCAGTATTCTTAAAGCACTGGTCTGACGGCGCAGCGGCATTTGGAAAGAAAATAGCGTACAAAACACCTGTTATTAATGGTGGTCTGGTCATTGGATTAACAGCCAGTCGGATCATTTCAAATATATTGCTACACCATTGGGATAAATTAGTCATTGAAAAACTATCACCAATTCACTACGGTCGTTATGTCGATGATATGTTCCTTGTAATACGCGATACAGGGAAAATTACTAATAATCACGAATTTATGTTATTGCTGCAAGATAGGCTTGGCAATGATTGCGTTTATTTGAAAAACGAGCAAAAACAAATATGGCAAATACAGCAGGGCGAGCATTTCCAGGGTAAGACCACCATCCAGTTACAATCCGATAAGCAAAAACTTTTCGTGCTTCAAGGGAGGGCTGGAATAGACCTGCTCGACAGTATCGAAAAGGAGATCTACGAGCTTTCTAGTGAACACCGCTTGATGCCTTCACCGGATCAACTGGAACACTCAACCGCAGCTAAAGTCCTTTCCGCTGCCGGTAGTGTAGGTGAAAATGCCGATACTCTGCGCCGTGCAGATGGATTAACCATTCGTCGTTTGGGCTGGTCACTGCAATTACGCTACGTTGAAACACTGGCACGAGATCTGCCTCCAAGTGAATGGAAAGAACAGCGGGAAGAGTTTTATCAGTTTGCCTACAACCATATTCTTAGGGCTGATAATCTATTTGCACATTTTAGTTATCTGCCAAGGCTGCTTGGCTTTGCTATCAGTATGAATGAATGGCAGCACGCGGAAACAATTGTACTTAAAGCTTACGAATCCATCAACCTGTTGGCATCGGTGATTACTTCAGGTAAGGAAGTGAATATAAATGGTTGCAAAACTCGAGCAGTAAATGATCTTTGGCGCTGTATAAAAGGCACATTAAGCTGGCTATTTGTTGATGCAGCGACACGATATTACAGTCCTGACAGATTATTTCTTGATAAACGTTCAAAGAAAGAAGAGTGCCTTGCGGATACATTTTTTAATCATATTTCACAAAGTCTGACGAATCTAAAGGATTTACTGGATCTTCGCTTTGATTCAGCAGATTTTTATTTAAAAGCGCCATTGGTAGCTCGAGCTGATTTAGCAAAGGAACCTTATAAACAGATCGTAAAGAGTCAGTCGGCAGAAAAACTTGTTAATCAGCGTGATAGTAAAAAAGAAGTTAAAATACTGAAATTAATGAGCGACTCATCGCTTATTGATATTGACGTTATTAAGCTATTTTTGAAATCAACCAAGAATACCCGACTGGAAAAAGTGGCTAAAGGAAATCGTAAGAACGAAAGTTACCTACCTTACATTTTCCCTACACGTCCTTTAACACCCGCTGAAATATCAGAACTGGCCCCCGAATGTGTTGGATTACCCTCCACATCCGACAAAAAACCAGATGAGAGACCGTCCACCATTTGGGCAAAATATACTCAAGCATTACGCGGAGTATGGATCAAACCGACGTTGCTAGCATCGGAGCAGGACTCAGATGAAGCGACAAAAAAAGCTCGGCCTAAGAAATTCATTCATATTGGCACAGACAGGAAACATAAAGTTGTCGTTGCGCTAACCAGCATTAAAACAGAGGAGGACGACTGGGCTAAAATGGCCTGCAATAAATCTAACTTGTCCCGTTCAAGGTACCAGCGGATTTCTGAACTGGTTAATGCAACATTGAAACTATCTCCTAAACCTGATTATGTTTTATTCCCTGAGCTTTCAATCCCGTTACGCTGGGTTAACAGTATTGCTGATCGTTTGAGTTCGGCGGGTATCAGTCTAATTGCGGGAACAGAATACCGCCACTTAGACGATAATCAACTGAAGAGTGAGGCCGTACTTGTCCTTTCAGATAACAGACTCGGCTATCCAGCGAGTGTCAAAATATGGCAACCCAAGCTGGAACCCGCCGTAGGTGAAGATGAGGCATTATTTTCAACTTATGGTAAGTCTTGGGACTCGACACTTAATGTTAAACAACGTAAGCCGGTATATATTCATCATGGCGTCAATTTTGGCGTTATGATTTGCTCTGAACTCCAGAATAGTAAAGCGAGGATCCGTTTTCAGGGCGCACTCGATGCATTAATGGTATTGAGCTGGAATAAAGATCTAGATACGTTTGCATCGTTGATTGAATCAGCAGCGCTGGATATTCATGCCTATACTATTTTAGTGAATAACCGAAAATACGGCGATAGTCGCGTACGTTCCCCGGCAAAAGAACCCTTTATGCGTGATATTGCTCGTGTGAAGGGCGGTGATAATGACTTTGTGGTCGCTGCAACGCTGGATATCGACTCGTTAAGGGCATTTCAGAGCAGGGCAAAACGCTGGCCTAAAGGCGGCGATAAATTCAAACCGTTACCTGAAGGATTCCAGTTGGCAAAGAACCGCAAAAAGCTACCGCCAAAATAAGAAACTGATTTTCGCTATTAATAATCAGGGTATTTTTGCGTGAGATGTCGGTAAACATGATGTAGCTCTTGCCACTCATGACCAATCGCAGTATCTTTCTCCCGCGCCTGCAAAATCAGGCGTCGGGATTAGCCTCCTGAAGAAATCTTATCGGCGACACATGACGCGCCAGCGTCTTTTTTTGTGTTGTTCGCACGGTTACACCTCAATGGTGGGCCGGGCGGGGGCGTCGCAAGACGCGCCAGTGTCCGATAAGGCTGGTAAGGCTAACCCTGCCCGGTTCCACCACCCGCGAGATTAGCCTCTCCGGTGGTGGCTTGAACACCCACTTATCGGAGGTTGCCCTATGGCTACAATCCTCACCACTGACAGCGATTTACTCGATCTATTGACCGTCCCCTTCAATGCCACCACGGATTTCACTGTCCTTGCTGACTACTGCGCCCGCTTTGCCGAAACCCTGATTGAAACCGACGATCCCGCGCTACGACTGGCGCTCTGCGGGCGGCTTCACGCGGCTCTTGCGCTATTGCAACCCACACTACACGACCCCATCCCACCGCATCTTACCGAAAGCCTGACCGTGGATACCCTTCCCGCCACACCAGAGCACTTTATTTCCGAACCTGATTCCTTGTGCGAATACTGCCTCGCACTACTCCAGCTTCTGCTGGAACGTCCGGCGGAACCAAAAATGGAGCAAACCCTGACCGGGCTGCTGTGTGAGCTGGTCTGGTATTTCACGGAAGGACTCAAAGCCCCGCGCTGGATGCGTACCGCCGACGGCGTAAAATTTATCAGCGAGGTGGCCGCATGATGCAACAGGACTGGCATTCCGCCGACATTATTGCGGTGCTGAAAAAGCGGGGAACGCCTCTGGCGGCACAGAGAAAAACTCATTGCGGAAGCGCTGTAAATATCGCCAGAAATCATCTGGTCCTCAAGGTACTTTGATAGCAAAGGCAAGCTGGCTGGTTCAGTCCGGAGTCTCTCTTCTTGCACTTAAAGAGATGGGAGGATGGGAAACTCTCAAAAAGGTTCAGAGATACGCTCACCTTTCAGCCGGGCATCTCACCGAGCACGCAAGCAAAATCGGCACGATCATAAGTCGCAATGGCACAAATACGGCACAGGAGGAAGCGTGGTGTATTTAAATATGGGGTAACTACTTGATTTAAATGGTGCCGATAATAGGAGTCGAACCTACGACCTTCGCATTACGAATTATAAGAATCCGCTTCTAATTCAAAGTATTACCCCATCAACACTGCGCTCACACGTCCCACCACATCAAAACATGTAAAGCCTTGCAAGCCATTGTGAGGCCTTATGTGTCTCAGTTTTGTCCCACCTTGTATTATGACTTGCATAGCCAATGAAGATAAAGGTGACGACAAACAGCGCAGCAGTCTTCTTTTCTTTCACACTTTCCCCAATCAGCATACATACCTTCTACCATAACTGTAGTGAATGTCTGTTATGAGCGATAAGCGGAAGTTCGTAATTATTATCAGTACAGTGCACCACTAATTATTTTCACACTGAAAGCATTAAGGTGTGAAGAGGGTTTTTATGCTTGATTTAATTATAAAATTGCAGGAAAGTGACCTTGTATCAGCTGATGATGAGTGAGTAAAAAATGTGGGAAGATAAGTATATTTGTCATAAATGCGTGAACGATAAATATGTCATGCAGCATATAATAAAAACTGGAAATAATTTTCAGATTTGCTCTTACTGCAAAAGGAAGCGTAAAAACATCCACCTCAAATATATTCTCAAGATGATGAATGAGGTTTTTGAGTACTACTATGATATATATGAGGATATCTATGATTCCGGGCGCGGTGATAGCGCGCAGGATGTCATCTACGGAGAACTGGGCGTCGAATGGGACGTAGCTGAAGATATTTATGAATTTCTTTGTGATGAATATAATCCGCATAACGATTATGACTACATCCGGTATAATGACGGGTTTCTTTATCGGCACATAAATCACTATAGCGGAGAGCTTGCGCATACCTGGAGTAAAGCCACTGACTCCCTTATGAAAGAAACACGATATTTTAACCGTGAAGTTAATGATTTCCTAGATTCACTTTTCAGTGATATCGATAAACTAAAAAACAGAGACAGTAATTCACCGATAAAAACTCTGACCGATGAGGTTCATCTTTTTCGTGCAAGGGTTTTTGAGGACCAAGAGGAAGTAAAGCAAGCCTTGGAGCATCCCGAGAAAAATTTTGGACCTCCCCCAACAACTTTGGCTCGCTCGGGCCGTATGAACGCACAGGGGATTTCAGTATTTTACGGTGCAACCTCAGTGAATTTGGCAATTGCTGAAGTAAGGCCGCCCGTCGGCAGTATTGTAGTAACGGCCTGTTTTGTACCGTTACGCGAGCTAAAAGTGCTGGACATTTCTGCCCTTGACTCGATTAGTTTCGGCTCAGGTAGTAAATTTGATCCTCAGACTCGCAAAACCAGTGAGCGCGCGATTTTTTTCAGTACGCTTTCCCGTAAGTTGACGCTTCCTACTTTTGGAAAAAGGCAGGACAGTGATTACCTCATCACCCAAGTGGTTGCCGATTACCTAGGTGACCGAAATAAATTTAAGCTTGATGGTGTCAGCTTTAAATCTACCCAGGTAGATGCCAACGGTGAGGATGCTGAGATAGGATATAATGTCGTTCTGTTTAATAAGTCTTCCGGCGTCAGGCATGCCGCAGATAAATCTCGCCGATATAATGTTGAGATGTATGAACACATCGAAGATGACCAGTATGCTTTTGTTCCGGAAATTCAGTTGATAGTTGAGGAACAAATAAAACCGAGACATATGGGTTCATTTTCATCATCGCATGACAAAAATGATGCACTACTGTTGAAAACCAACAGTATGACTTATCATAAAATTACTGGTGTAAAATACCAAACAAGTGAGACGGAGATTCATCAGGGAGATAGCGTTCGAAAACAAGAGCCACCTCAGAAATTCGATGACCTGATTGACTTCTGATCATCCGTTATATCAGGGTAAACTATTATTAAAGATGATGTGAGGGCAGTTAAGGAAGGAATTCACCCGGTATCGCGTTACTGGCGTCCCTTGATACCAAGCGGGCAGATTGCTGAACAGACACGTCTGTTTGAGCGAGGAGTTGGCTTTGTAGAATGCTTCAAGAGATAAAAACGCCTTATTTACGCAACTTGCTGCGAAAGGACCATGGCTTTGCTAGCTTCGGCACAGAGCGGACTGTCAGATTAGGCTTTACTCTGTGCCATAGATATGTAAGCTCACACCAGAGCTCATACAACTTCTTGCGGCATTTCCGGCCATTCAGGATTTGCAGGATCCACACGACTGACCAGAACGCTGTAGCGTTCCCATGCCTCCAGTCGACTGCGCTCCTCATCTGTTGCCATATTCAGCCTGACAGCGCGCTCCAGCGGCAAAATCACGGATTCAGCATCTGCTAGAAGTCTGGCTTTCCGATAGCCCATTTAAAGGATAACTTCCAAAGCAGTGGCAACTAACACTATTTATATCATGAGCAAGGCTTTTCCAGTTTTCATGCTCTCAGGGCATAAAAGTATCAACTATTTCTAATCCATGCCGATACTAACAAAAATACCACCATAAAATATAATTAAGAAAATGTTAAGGATCTACATGAAAAGCTATTTAAAAGGTGTTTGGGAATACTTCGCGAGTCACATGTTGTTTATGTATCTCGGCTCAGTCTCTTTTGCATGGATTGATATCTGGTTTTTTAAAAAAATTGAACCATCAACAATTACTGCAACAGTTTCAACAATAACACTTGGACTAGCGATTTATGCATTAACAAGGGTAAATGAATGGATTAAAAACAAAAAATCAGAAAAGGCTTTCGAGAGAACTACATTGTTCATCGACAGCATGTTTCGATCAAAGGACTTAAATAATCAATGTTATCAATCACTTATTTCTATACAGCCAAGAATAAAAAGTGAGAACCCCATACTCTACAAGCATCTCACTACAAGTGGGAGGGAGTTACTTTCTGAGTCAAAAGATTTACGATTCGAATTAGTTGCAATTCGGGATAGTTTTGGTTTGTGGAAAATCAAACCTAATCATTCAGACCTTCTAAATAATCTCATCACCACCTACACTGCTCTTGTTGCACAATTTAATATCATTTATATTTTAATTGATGAATTAGAGCGTGGTGAAAGGGTAGTTTCTGAGTCATCATGGGATAGTTATATCGGAATGATGGCAAGCGCTTATTCAAATTACCATGATCAGTTCGAAATATTCAAAGGTTGTAGCTACAATGAACTTTTTAAAATCATTAAATAATAATTGTCGTGTATTGCGATCATATCACCAGCGATACCCATGACATTATGGTGACCTGCTCTCCATTGATTAACACATTGTGATGTCAGTAACGTCCGCTCCTGGCACAGAGCGGACGATATCACTGAGCTGAAGGTCCGCTGAGAGCGAGGAGCAGAAGTTATATTAAAAATTAATTAGCACGTTGATTTAATCACCATGAAGGATAATTAGGTTTTTTTCCTCTTAAAAGAGATACTTTGTCAATTATCTCAACAGAAGCAGTTCTATAATCCTCCTGCTGAAGTAGGTGAACTGCATAATCTCTCAATTCTTGCAAAGTGGAAAAGCCGTTACTTTCGATGAGTATTATAATTATCTTAATATACTTAAAGATTTGTTCAGAGGATTCGTTCGCGTTGACGTTAAGTTCGTAAAAATCTTTACCATCATGAACAAGCTTGTTTCTTACGTCAGTATATAACTCGTCATAAACTTCTAGGTTTTTCTTAAATTTGATTAGTGAGTTATTACATGTAAGTGCTGCAATGTAGGTCCTTTGCTTCCATCCTTTCCAATTTGGGTCAATATTAGCAAGACCATCAAGTGCAAAGACTAGGTTTAGAAATTGTGATTCCGCGCCAATTGAATAAAAAGATTGCCTACATGCCCTAACTACGGAGCTAACTAATTTTGAAAGTTCATTTTCAACGACTCCATCGTAGATAGAAGATAAATATTGCAACCCAGGGTAATACAAGCTGTCAACCTGAGGGCCTAGCCAATTATTACTCACAGCAAGGGGTCTTGATATTCCACTTATCTTAATTGGTTTAAGATGAGTCCTCTCACGAGGAATGATTTCTACATCATAAAATCCGTCAGAGCGTTGACCTGCAGGATTAGGGGTATATTCCATACGTGTAAATGAGCTGTGAGAAAATCTGACTAAATCAAGCGCATATTCAGCTATAGATAAACACATGTTTATAACATGGTTGTTATGATCAATGCTTGAATTAAGTTTTAATAAATCAATATATGGTAGGTCACAGTTAAACTGTATATACGAACCATCTTGCTCTGATAATCGCTTATGTGACTCTTCATCAAATTGTCTTCCGCAATAAAAAATATACTTTCCGATCTCGATGGTTTCCTGAATGAAAATCTTCTCAATCGGCACAATAACTATGCACTCCATATTTTTGTTTTTACCCTCTAATTCAGCTAATTCTAGGTTAGAGCTTCTTGATTTAGCTAACTCTATTTCTACCCACTCAAAGCATATTGAGAAGTCTTCTAGAATTTCGATACTGCTTTTTTGATAACTATCCTTGGTATATTTAAATGTAATGCCATCTCCTTCAGGATAGGCACTGGCCCAATATCCCATATCTCTTAACTTTTTTAGAGATGTTGAGATATCGTCGACTTTATTAATAAAATCCTCTTTTCGCCATAAAACATTGCCAGTGTAGTTTTCGTACGGTGGTATTAAACGAGCTTTCATATAACTTCCTTATTATCCAAGAGGATGTGACTGAAATTTTTATCAGACTTATCTACAATAATATAAATTGACATGAAAAATCTACTCAACAATTAACCGTTATGATTTGCTTGCGACGACTAAAACATGCCGATGGGTCGCATCCGCTCCTGGCACATAGCAGTCCGAGAGACAGTGGCGTAAAGTCATGGAGGATCGGTGGGAGGAGGCGCTAATCCTTTCATACAAAAAATATGTAAAATCAATAACGGCTGTAAATCATTCAATACTCGCACTATCGGAAGTTCACCAGCCAGCCGCAGCACGTTCTTGCATACGACGAGCCTGCGGTTTCATTTATCTCCGACCGGAAACATCTTATACAGTGTCGATACACCAACATCATAGATGATCGCTACCTTCTGGCGAGGAATTCCTGCTGCAATTAATCGTCCGGCCTGCTCCCATTGTTCTGGTGTAAGTTTGGGGCGACGTCCACCAATTCGTCCCTGTGCGCGAGCAGCTTCCAGTCCAGCTTTTGTTCGTTCAACAATCAGTTCACGCTCCATTTCAGCCAGGGCACCCATCACATGAAAGAAAAAGCGCCCCATTGGGGTACTGGTATCAATTGAATCCGTCAGACTACGAAAGTTGATGCCTCGTTCGCGCAACTCCTCCACCAGCACGACAAGATGCCGCATACTGCGCCCCAGTCGGTCCAGTTTCCAGACCACCAGCGTGTCACCTGCCGATAATGTCCTGAGCAGCTTTTTCAGTCCTAGTCTGTCGGACTTTGTACCGCTTATCTTGTCTTCAAAAATCAGCTCACATCCTGCACAGTTCAGCGCATTACGTTGTAGATCGGTATTCTGGTCATTTGTTGATACACGTACATAGCCAATAAGCATGTTAAATCCCCCTGGTAAAAGCAGGAATGATGCCATTTGCTTGTTATTTCTTCATTTTCATAAACGTTGGTTTGGGAGAAGGCTCTGCATTACCTGTTGGTGTGCCTGTTCCATGGCCTTCAGTCACACCGCCAACAGGCTGGCTGAAATGCAACGGTGCTGCCTTTGATAAGGTGAAATATCCCCATCTTGCTACAGCATATCCATCAGGGAAACTACCTGATCTCCGTGGTGAGTTTATTCGTGGATGGGATGATGGAAGAGGAATTGATTCAGGACGGACTCTCCTGTCTGCTCAGGACGGGAGCATTGAGGCACACGGCCATGATTACAATGGGGCCATCTATACTTCTAGCGGTCCTTCCTGGGCTAATACGACGGATGCGGGACACCGGGCATATTCGGGATTTACATCATCATATGGCGGGAGCGAAACCCGTCCACGAAATATTGCATTTAACTATATCGTGAGGGCTGCATAATGGATAACGCCGTATTAAATAGCGAGATTATTGCCACGAAGGCGGGGAATATTATCGTCTATAACTATGATGGTAAAACTCGGGAATATATTTCTACTTCAAATGAATATCTTGCCATTGGTGTCGGTATCCCTGCATATTCCTGTTTAGATGCACCAGTTACACGTAAAGCTGGTTATGCTATCTGCCGTTCGATGGATTTAAACTCATGGGAATATGTGCCAGACCATCGCGGTGAAATCGTCTTTAGCACCGAAACAGGAGAATCAAAAGAAATCACAGCTCCGGGTGATTACCCTGATAATACAACCACTATCGCCCCGTTAACGCCATACGATAAATGGGATGGTGAGAAATGGGTGACAGATACTGAGGCACAGCATAATGCCGCAGTAGACGCGGCAGAAGCACTGCGCCAGTCACTTATTGATGCAGCAATGGCTTCCATTAGTCTGATTCAACTGAAACTACAGGCCGGACGGAAGCTGACGCAGGCAGAAACCACCCGACTTAACGCTGTGCTGGATTACATTGACGCGGTGACGGCAACAGATACCAGCACCGCGCCGGATGTCATCTGGCCTGAACTGCCGGAGGCGTAGGCCATTCAATATCTGGCGCACTGGCGGTATCGACCAGCTCCAGTGCGTCCAGATAATCCAGCCACAAATTATATTGTGCCAGTTCCTCACCTTTCAGACGACCAATAGCTGCTTTACCAGGCCATTGCTTACCGTTCATGTAATCATTGGCTAAATCTATTCTTTTTTGCTTCTCGACATCAGCGGTGACAATTAATTCTTCTCGTGTAGGTGGAGGAATATCACCCCATGATGGCATGTTATTTAAAGTTATAAGTTGCTTACCTGTAGGGGGAGTGCCGGAAAACTCATAATAAATGCTGTCACTAACGTTAATGGCATCATGCGGCCAACAATTATTATCAACATAATCAGCCTGCCACTCGATGGCATAAAAACGGGACTCAGATGGACTGAACACAAAACGATTCATATTAATATCCTATAGCTAAAAACATAGCGTCTGAGGTGTTTGTATTTACAGCAATATTCATCATGACCTGAGCGGTAAATCCTGTATTGCTTACCCACTCGCATGAGTTAGTTATCTGAACCCATGTTAATTTGGTAGAAAAAACGCCCCAGCAATTAACAGGGAACGGGACAGGGAAAGTCACTGGCACAGAATTTACTACACCGACAGTAGTCAAATTTGCGAGCGTCCGGCGAAACACCTGAATCTTAAGACCATCAGGACCTGTAAATAACAAATTATCGGTGTACTGCCCGCTTGCTCTTAAACCAAGGTTTTCGAGAGCCGTTTTCACCGTGCCGTCCGATTTGATATCACCAAACGGATTCTTGCGGCTCAGGTATTCAACAGCAAACCCCGATCCCAGCAATTCAACAAAACCGGGCAGATCACCATTATCAAGCACATCCCGTTGCGTTTTGTCACTTACAAACTGGGCCAGAGCTGCAGCAATAAAGCTGGCCTGCCGAATAACCTTATTGACTTGCGCACTGGATGCTTTCCCTGCTGTAAATCCGGATAAAAGCGCAGGCAACGCTTCCCATTCCTCCTGCGACATAACATTGGCATTCCGATCAGTTGCAAACGCTTTAAAGTCATTTTTCGCCATCAGAGTAATACTCCCCATGCTCCTACATCAAAACCACTGATGAATTCGTTATCCATATCAAAACCAAAAAATTTTGAGCCTTCCGATGGGGTTTCCACCGAAGGTGTTTCAATGCCACCCGCCCATACCCCGGCAGCTTTTACTGTGAGATACCCCTGTTTAATTGCCGCAATTAACTCACGCGATACATCTGAAATATCAGTATCAGGAAAGACCCAGACCGATATCGTCATGTCCTGGTTATCGACTATCTGCATTCGCAGCCCGGATCCTGCTGTTGCAGCGTCAAGAATTGCCGGAAGCGAATCATTCCGTCCATCCCAGTTATTAATCGCAATCTTCGCTTTAAGAATGACACGATAAGTTTCATCGCTGAGGTACATGTATCCGTAATCAGGATCGTATGGTCCCTGCCATACCCCCTGATCATATCCAAGCCCGTCGGTATCCCAGCTGAAATAGACACCTGAGATAGGCTGGCTGACAACACGGCTACGTCCGATCCACAATCCCAGAATGTCAAGTTGCACACCAACCGCAGAGTCAATATCAAATGCAGTAATCAGCCCTCTGGTGGCAGCCGCAACATCAATAAGCGGCCGGGTCATCAGATCAACATGCGCAAGAAATTTAGGTTTGGTGGCGTGGTAGTTCGTGATTAGTTCGGTGTATTTGCTCATGACTCCACCGTTATAACGATATTTTCCGGGGTACAGGACGCAGATTCGTTGTATCTGATATCAATGTTTGATGACGACAAAGCCCCCGGGGATTTCCCAATCGTCAGTTCCTGAATATCGTAATAGCGTGCATTCCCGCCACTCACCACGCCAAGATTCGCCGGTGAGTAAATGCGACTTAAAAGGACCGAATCACCAATCGTCAAACTATTGATATAGTCGGAAATAGCCTGCTGGATCTGCTGCCCTATCTGTGAGGTATAACCCGTAAAAACTTTTAATTTAATCCGGGCATAAACAGGCACATCACTGGAACGCGAGAATTTGATTACATGGGGATTGCCGTATTTATCCGGAACCGTAACGGATGTTGTACCGTGAGTGGCTGTCCCCTGGCCTTTATTCCCTCTGATAGCCTGAGCAATATCCGTCACATCACCGCCATCCACAATTACAGCAACAGAGTGTGGCGGTAACCAGTTACCGTCCTCCGAACCAGTATCGTTTTCATAGAGTTTGTGGCGGGTTACACCGGTAACATTAGAAACAGCACCATCCAGTGCTTCAAATGGGGTTATTGATGGCAACGCAACACTTTGCGACTGGCGGATACGTAACTCAGCATCAGTTTCTGCCGGAGAGCCAACAGTAGCCGCAGCAGGATTAGTTACCGAAACCCAGCCACGGGTTGGCGTATTAATTTCAGTGATAGTTCCAGCCAGCGCCGCCACTGCACCACTGACGGAACATGTTGCGGTCGCCATCACTGTACCATCCACGCCGACCACCACTGAAGCAGGCAAACGCCATATCACATTATTACTGTCTTTCACGCTGCCATTAATGATGGTTGTTCCGGCAGTTCCTGTAAGAAGCAAATCAACCGTAGAGTTCGTCGCGCCTTTACGTGAAATACCATTTATTTTCACGTTACTGGTCAGTGCAGCCCCATAGCCGGTTGCCGGTGAAAAACAGTTGTAGACAGTTATCGCCATATTATTGGCATCATGAATCGCCAGCGCCATCAGAGCCACCATCTGGCCGTCTTTGCTGTCCGGTTCGAGGTAGGCATCACTGCCATAAATCTGCTGAAAATAGCTAATCAGGGTGCTGAGTATCGTCTGATAATCAGGCGCACTGATCCCCTCTGCGGTTACCTTTGCAGATAAACCAAGAGAATCAAGGTTCAGAGCCATTACGCCTCCGATGTAACAGTCGTTATTCCATAAAGAGTGTCGATTTCAGCGGAAAACATGACACGTCGGGTCGTGGTATCCACCGTCGTATTGAAAGAGAGGATTGATTTAACGCCCCGCGTTTCGAGGATGCGCTTACGGATCGCCAGGTTGTAGGTTTCCGGCTTCTGCTTACCGAGTACGGACTGGATCCACGGAGTCCCTTCGGTGGTATCGAGAAACCATTGCCCATACCACAATTCGAATCGCGTTTTTACCGCCTGCGCCACGGCCTCCGGTGAGTTAATCAGCCAGGTGTCATCACCGCTGCCAAAGGTATAATCGCCATCGGCGTCTTCACGTCTGTATCGCATCAGTTAGGCGCTCCTGTGTTACCGCCGCCGGTCTGTACTCCGCCGTGCGTGTGCGTCATCAGGCTCTTACCACCAGCTTTTACATCGTTAGTCACCGTGACAGGGCCAAGCATCGTCGCGGTGCCGCCGCTTTCGCCCATCCCCTGAGAGAGATTCCCGTTTATTGTCACGTTGCCGTTTAGCGTGATGGTGGGTGATGTGATCGTGGTTCCTCCTTCTGCTGTCGCCGTCAGCGCGCCGGGGGTTTTAACCGTGATGTTATGGCCTGCGGCCACTTCCACAAACGCAGCGCCATCATCAGTACGCAGTTGCGCGGCGCTGGTGCTGATTCCGCTGATTTTCTGCGCCTGAGACTGCGGACCGACGATACAGAACGCATCCGATAAATCATGCATTCTGTCATCAACCGTCTCCTGTATCCCGCCGCTCTGCCACCAGAAATCAATACAACGATCGGCAAAAACGACAAGACACTCATCCCCAGCCTTTACCGGAAAAGTCAACGTACAGCCTCCGCCGCGTGGGAATACCACCGGCACATCCACCAGCAGCGGGTAATTTTTGGTAACGCGATTGCCGTCGTTATCCGTTTCAACCGAACGGATAGAAGGCTGCACAACCGCCGTCACAGCGTCAGGATCGAATGACTGGACGATGCCAGGCAAAGCGACTCGGATCTGGTTCTTTGTTGTTTCCCGTTCAGATTTGAATGTTTCAGCAAGGTCGCCGCTGCGGGTCTGGTCAGATACTGCCATTTAGTAGGCTCCAGAAAGCAAAAAACCCGCCGGGTGGCGGGTTTATGAATCGTAGGTTTTCAATTTTTCGAGTTCATCAGGAGGAAGTTCTATGAAGGTTTCCTCTGCTAATTTTATCAGCCGGGGAAGCATCGAATCAGCTTGCTGATGAGCGTTTGGGCTGATGATTGCCAATATCTGATAGTGTTCATCGATATAAAGATGCTGAGCATATACCAAAAAATTATCACATGTCCGTTCACTCAGAGATGCTTCTGGAGGCCAGGGTTTATCGCCAGGTAGCTTTAAGTGAATTTTCCTGATGTTGGCAGCCATCGCATCATAGTTACGTTCAAAACCGCCTAACGAACCAAAACACCAGAACTGGGAACCCTTTGAAATATAATCGGCAAGCATTTGAGCATACTTATGTGCTGCAGCTAAATGACGCAATTCTCCCGTGATACTGACTTTTGCCATGTCACATCCATTTAGGGGCGTCGGCTCCCAGCATCTTATGCGATGTTGAGATCAGTTCAATCGCCTCTTCACGGGTAACATTATCTGACAAGAGTTCAGCCTGGAAAGGCTGCGATTGCCTAACTTCAGCGGCCAACTGAGTTGCAGTGTTCTCGACGGCGGTCAACGCACGAACATATTTGCGTTTTAATGGGCGCAACATTTGCAGATGGCCTTGCCACATAGGGGACCTTTCCGCTTCAGAGAACATATCCACTAAATGTCCTTTAGCATTTCGGCATGCCTTGGCAAGACCTTCGAGATGGGATAAAAACCCTTCCGGAAGCTCATCAACAATGATTCTTCCATTTCGAAAAGCTTCGAGATGAGACATGCCTTCCTTCGCGGTATTTTCGATTTCTTGAGCGCGTGCAGCAATCGCGGTACAACGACGAAATGCCTCTTCAGCATCTAATCGTTGTGGCAGTTCACAAGCATTAGAGATCAGGGGTTTGAAAGCACCGTTAACAGCTTCCTGAACCTGATTCATTTGTTGTGTAATTGTTGCCAGCGCAAATGCGTAGCTAATCGCCATACCCAATCCCTCTGTCGTTTTAAACGACTATACACCACTTATTCAAAGTTAGCTGAGCGCTAAAAGTTCGCAAAGTTTAGTGATCATGCAACCACCTAGCAAGCGATAAAAAATCATTATTTAGTGAATGTGAACAAACTCAACACTATGCAGAAATGTAACTTTTGGTTAACCAGAAACCTTTTTACACGGGAAAGAGCCGATGATTTTCGGCGCATCCATGCTGTTCTGCAGCAGTTGGACGTTCAGGAAGCGCGTTTCGGTACCCGGACGACGAATGTATTCAAAGCCGTAGTTGTTGCCGTCTTTGGCAGGCATTAGCCCCATATCAATCTTAATGCCATCAGCACCAAGATTTGTAATTTTCTGAGATGTGACGCGTTCACCGTTAATCATGTCCATTTCCCCCAACCTTGCAGTGATGGTGTAAGGTCCACAATAAGCGGTGTAACCGCTTGCAGATGCCCCAAATGACATAAAGGCAACAATTAAAATGGCTAAGGCTTTCACATTTACCCCCGGTTAAGCGAGTCCTGAGTGCGGAGATCCGCCGCGCCACGCGCTTCGCACATCATATCCATGTACCACGCCAGGCCCCTTGTATCGCCAGTGTACATAATCCCGCGCACAATATAAACGCCATCCGTTGCGATGCTGGCAGGCTGCGATGTGGTGCCGCTTAGCGTGATATTTCCATCCGTGTTCTGGTCGGTGATCTGACCACCAGCCATCGCAATATCGTTGTTCGACAAGGCGGTACGATACACGGAAGCCTGATCCAGCTGAATGAGTCCGTTAACCCGGATGTTCGGATTAATAAGCGCGCGGACGTTTACGCCGTTACCGATAGTCTGCTGCGGCATGCCAATAAGCCCGGTAGCGCTGTTGAGCACAATCGCTTCATGAACATATTCGTTATTCGCCACCATCTGGCGTTGACCGTCCACGAATTGCCATGTTGCGCCACATTGTCCGGCCACGTTATCCATAAGATGCCGTGTCATGCCGAACAGCACCCGCCCTCGAGGGAATACGGTAGCAGGCATTTCAGGCGTCAGGCCTTCGGTCGCGCCTTTGGCTTCGAAGTCTTTCATCAGCGCACGGTTCACATCAGCGACCGTGTAACCGGCAGCCAGCGTCTGTGAGGTTATACTGGTGGCAAAAGCCAGATCTGTATCGGCTGCCTGAATCAGGACGTAGGAATCAACCGGGCTGTCTTTTCCTGTGACCGAGTAGCGAATTTCACCGCTGAAAATCAGTCCGTAGTTGCGGCCATCACTCTGGCCCACGTCCGCCGCATCAACCTCCCGCACGGTCCCGACATCGCTTGCCGACACCTCCGGCGCGATACCGTCGTAACCCGCAATCAGACGCACTTTCGAAAACTCCTGCCCGGTAATTCGGTTCACAGTATCTGCCGAGAGGTTATAAATTTTGATAGTCCCTACCCGGGACGCGCTGCTGATGTTGAACCAGTCGATCGTAAAGGTGACTTTGAAATCACTTAGCTCAATTCCCTGACCGTTCCCGTCCACAAGCTGCAGCTCGAAATGTCTCATCCAGTTCTGTGTCATGCTTACTCCGTTGATACCAGTAAATGACTGCGCCCGCCCAGGTCAGTTTTCGTGGGATAATCCTGTGTGTTGTCATCGCAGACCACCAACAGCTTAAAACCAAGTCCCATACAGGCGTACTGCGCCAGCAGGTCAGCGCCAGTGACGAGAGGTATACCGGAGATTACCGGCTCCCCTCTGTCGTTCTGCAGGTCCATAATCCAGTAAGGATCGCGCCATATGATGCTAATCCGCCAGGTGACACCACCCAGGACGATGCTGAACTGCTGGTTGTCCGCTGTCAGCGGAATTTCCTGAATTGTCATTATCCGCCTCCCAGTAATGACACCACGTTACCCGTGATGCTTTTCAGCAGTGAAGTATCTGGAGGCTTTGTGGTTTTGTTGCCGCTGTTCTGTACCGCCGACGTGCTGGCCCCTTCCTTCATGTTGGTTTTATCAGCGACGGTGATCTGCTGTGTCCGGGAGATAAGGACCTCCCTCAGGGTGAGGACGGCGGACAGGACGTTTTCGGTTGTCTTGTCCGTCGTCACTTCCAGCGCCCGGATCAACATGTTGCTGTACAGCCGTTTACCGGTTACCACATCGAAGGGGATACGGCTTTCCTGCAGATCCAGTAGCTCCTGATACGTCTGCTGAGGACTCAGGCCGAGCAGGCTGGTAGCCGTCAGGTTACTGGCAAAATCCAGCAATGCGCCGCCACCGGCGAAACCAACCTCCATCACCACTTCTGACGGTTTTTTATAGGCATGATCAGCGACAGCAGCCCCGACCTCTACCGGATGCTCTGTTATTTCAAGCATATCTGTATGCTTCTCTGAAATAACAACACTGGGAACAATCATTCCTATTTTTCTGCTCTGCTGATGAAAAAGTGTAGAGAGAATATCCACTAACCCACCCTCACCTGATTACTTCGCATGACCTGAGCATTTGCAGACTGTTGCCGACGTGCAACCTCATTACCGACAGCGTGCGGATCTCCGCCACCGTAAATGTGGTAGGTATTTTGCTGGTTAACCTCTGTCACTTTGCCACTAATTCCTGCCACGGCAGCCTTATTAATCAGCTCTCGGGAATAGATATTTCTTCCATTTTCATGCTGGATAATGCTGCTCATCAATGCTGACATGGTTTGCGGATCGCTCATATTCAGGGCAGCCCGGGGATCCACTCCCAGTCGTTGCGATACAGCCCTGATATACGCAGTTGTGTTGTTATTATCAGACGCAGGTGCCCAGGTAGAGATAATTTTCTCCACACTGTTTATTCCCCGTCCGGCGTACAGCATTAACTGACGAGCAAGAGCCCGTAATCCATCAAAAGCAGTTTCAAATCTGGCAAATCGCCCGCCCGGGCGTTCAAGAGAAGCCCCTGCCTGACCAGCAAAATTAAGGTTTCCCGGATTGTTATTCCGTTCTCCTCGTTTCGTAGCCTGTGCATATTGTTCCGGCTCATCATCACCAAACCAGCCGCGTACCGTCCGGCCCACGCTGCGAGGATCGAATCCCCAGTGCTCTTTAATCCAGTCGGCAGTACTGTTAGCGCTGTCTGTAACCATCGGCATCGCTGACGGATTTTCGCTGCCCTGATTAAGTATCTGTTTGCTGATGCTGACGGCATCAGCCCAGCGGCCATCTTTGATAGCGTTGAGCAGGTCGGCGATCATGTTCAGCATTTTGCTGAATTCGCCCATCTGGTCGATGAAGTTGCTGAAATCCCACTTCAGGGACCATGATTTGGGGTCAATATTGAGCAGTTTCGCCAGCGCTTTCGCCAGGTCGTTAACGGTTGTTTTAAGGTCACAAACCATCTTCAACGCGGCATCGACCTCCGGTTTCCACTTGCCCCAGTCAATCAGGCTGTCGCCGCCTTCCTTCCAGGTCTGATAGTCCTCCCACAGAAGGGCAATCCCCGCCGCCAGCGCAGTAATAAGGCCAATCGGCGACATCCAGAACGTACTGTTCAGAATGCGCAGCGCAATCGTCAGTGCGCCAAACAGCGAGATCAACTGCCGCGTTTGCTTATCCAGCGATTGCCACCAGGTGATGAGACCTGATGTTCCTTCAATCAGTCTGAAGAACAGCCGCCCGATAATATCCCCGAGCGCCAGAATGCCTTTTATGGCTTTCGTCAGGGTCAGCTCGATACGAGGGAAGTTGTCCAGGATATGGCGGCGCAGGGTGTCCAGCGAACCCGCAAGCCCACCCGCAAGATTAGAGCCGATTTTGTCACGGGCCATGCCTGCCATCGCGCTAAACTCACGCAGGGAGGTCATAAATTTGTTGGAGCTTCTGGCCGCCTCGTCAGCATTGAAGCCGATAGCTTTCGCCATTGCGCTGTACTGCCCGGAGAAACCACCCACACCCCGACGCATCGCCATAAGGGTATTTTCGTCAATGCCCAGCATCTGCGCATACTGGTTAGCCCGGTAATACGGCATGCCGCTGAGCTTCTGGCCTACACCTGTAAAAATAGCGGCCATGTCACGCATGTTACCGCTGGCATCCCGTGTCTGTACCCCCAGGCGATTCAGAAATCCCTCTGCACCGGGATTATTACGAATAAACCGGGAGAGGCTTTCCAGAGAAGATCGCGCAGCGTCCACGCTGCCGCCAACCTGCGAAACCGCATAGCCAATAGACTGAATTCCCTGGACTGTCGCGCCGGTGCGCTGTGACGCCCAGTAAAGACTATCCAGGCCGGAGGCGATCTTAGCCGTGAAGGCCACCACGGACAGTGCAGTTCCTTCGACGGCCAGCCCCATTTTGATGACATTTGCAGTTGTACCGGCGAGGACAGAACCGAACTTTTTCGCTCCTGCATCATCCACACTGAAGCCAAGCGAGACGAGGAAATCTTTAATAGTTTCAGCGTTCATTATCCTCTCTCCATTTCTCAATGCGCCGCTGGTTATCCGCTTTTACCGCCAGATGGTCATTCAAGATAGCAATGTCATACAAATCGACAGAGCCATCTTTAAGTGCTGTATAGGGAATTAACCCGGCGTCAACCGGATTGAGAAGGTAGGACAGCCCGTCCGGCAGGCTGTTAAACGTCAGCCCTGTTGCAGGCTCTGTGTCGTGCTGGTAAGGGGTGTAGGCAAAAAATTTCCCAGCGAATCGGCGACCACCCGCGCCACCAGATGAAGCATGACCAGCAAGTCAATATCATCAAACATCAGTTCGCCCTGGGTAAATACCGGCACCCATCCATCCATATGACGCCGCGACACCACCGCAAGACAGGGATGAATAATCGCATCGGTGTCATCTTCGGTCAGGGAAGACAGTTCCTCAGCGATACGCGGGAGCATGGTTTCAAACACCGGTTTTAACTGCTCGAATTTCACGGTGTCGATTTTGCCGTCAGCAGGCAAACGGGAGCGAATGCTCCCGAAATCTGACATCATTCCTGCCAGTACCGGCAGAAGTTTGCGGGTCACTTTCAGCTGGTCAAAAACGCTGAGTTTTGCCACGCGATATTTCACGCCTTTGATTTCGAATTCCATGTATTAAAACTCCCCGAGAACCTGGTCAATCTTGCCGCAGTCAAACACCCACGGCATCGTATTACCGGTTTTAGCGTTGGCGTTATCCGGTTGTTTCTGGAACGCAACACTGCGTGCCGTGATGATGTCGCCGCTGACCTTGTTGCGGATCACGATAACGTTATTCCCCCATGTGGCAGAAGACTGGCTCTGTGCGTTATACGCCAGCGACAATTTTTTATTTGTCGGTGATGTCTTCAGAAGGTTAACGGTAATCGTCCCGCTTTTATCTGCATGGAGACTGTGCATCACTTCGCCATCAGCACCGATGGTCATGGTGTTTTTAGGACCGCCCATCGCAACCACAATCCCCTCTTCAGAACTTGCCGAACCGTACCCGAGGTCAATCGAACCGGTCGGCCCGGTCAGCGTCGCAGTGACATCCATAAAAGAATAGGTAGACATTCACTTCCCCTTAGCGAACAACGTTAATCTGTACGTCAGCGTAATGAACCGCGCCTGCAAGTTTTATTGCAGCCTGAATCACCGGAGCCTTACGGGCTTCACGTTCTGATTGTGCCTGTTCATCCAGCGGCTGGGCGTATACGTAATAACCTTTGGGTAGTGTGTCACCTGATGACAACTGACCAAGGTCGCCCCCGTTCCATACGCCCGGAGCAATCAGTCCATTCTGAACGGCCTGATCCAGTGATTTTTCAACATTTGATAACAGTCGGGTAATACCGGCTTCAGTCTGGGGAACTTTCGTGGTGCTGGTATAAAGCAGGTTATAGAGGTTGGTCTGCACATAATTCTGTAACCAGTCCAGGCCGTGGCGTTCATCAAAGAAATCGCCGTTAGCCATCACTCCCTGCTGGAGGATAGCTGTATCATTCTGGTAGTACACGAACACATTGCAGTTTTTTGCATCAAGTGCCGATGCCTGGCTGACTGTCAGTGTTTCATACCCGACACCCGGCTCCTGCTTAAACTTGAGCGTAATCGCGGTATTACTGCCATTGAAATTAACCGTGAATGCCCGGCCAAATGCAGATAACGCAGCGTATTTATTACCCGATGAATACTGAATAAAACTGCGTGAATATCCGGCGGTTTTCAGTTTTGATGCCAAATCATCGCTGGATGCAGTCTGCAGGCATTTCTCATCGCTTGTCGTAATCGCCAGAATACGGCTTACAGAAGAGGATTCGATCGCCGCAGCCACTTTCAGCCAGTCTGCATCCGGAATATCTTCATCGTCTGCAATCCCCAGCCCATACCATGAAGTATAATCAAGCATGGCATTCACAGCCTGCTCCAGCGTCTCAGGCGTGGCCTGTTCGCTGTCTCCCTTCGTTTTCACCCAACGACCAACAAAAACCTCCTGAGGTTTCGGTGATTGTGAGAAAAACACCTGCGCAGCTTTATATTCTGGTGATTCCACGCCAAAATCTTTTCCAATATCTTCCGCGGCAGAATAACGACGAATGCGCTCACTTACCGGAATGATTGTGGACGGGCCGAGAATGAGTAATGCACCAAAATTTCGCCCTGATGCTGCACGCGGCGACATGATCACATCAACATTAACAACGTTTGATACAGGCAAGCCCTGTGCCATAGCTTAATCTCCGAAAAAGATGACTGGTGCTTCCACCAGCGATTTAATACCGTACTCGCGCACAACCTTCCGGCGCAGGCGCACCGTCATATCGTAGCGGCGGACCCATTGCTGATTAATAAGTTCAGGGAAGGGAGTCAGACCTGTGTAATCGCCAAGAGACAGCCCCAGCGCATTCAGTGCTGCGTTGTTCTGCGGCACAGATATACCGTCACGAAACCGGGACGCATACACCATCCCCGCCGGTCCATAAAACGAAGCCATACACTCAATCGTTTCATGCCGCCAGAGCTGAGAGCCATCATCGGTCTGTCTGGTGAATGCCGGACTGTCATCACCTGACCATCCGATAACCCCAAACGCACACCAGTTCGTTTCAACCGGTAGCAGTGGCGGCTGCTCTTTCTGCCAGCGCGGGCGAACCATCCCGGCAGACAGACCGGAAACGTTACGCATCCACTGGCTTAACAGCCTGTCGAGCGCTTCGTCATAATCCGGATCGCCACTGGTTGGTATTAACCATCCGCGCTCTGTACTGGTGTTATTGCTCAACCGGAGTTCCCCCATCAAACGGCATCAACTCACAATGCGCCTGAACGAATCCGGCCCCATAAGCTGTATACGGGTCGACGAAGGTCACACGATAATCACGGCCCTGATACGTCACGATATCGGCATCACGGCCAGTCTGTCCCTGCGTCAGTCGCTCAGTCGTCACAATCAGAATTGCACCGCTGATTACCTGCCCTGCCTGCATACGGCGGTTTTCCAGAGAGCGATCAACAGTTACGACTCCGGCAAACTGCTTTTTAACTTCACTGTCGCTGCCGATCCCGTCCTCATCCACCGTTTGCACTCGGCGTGTTACCCACAAATTGAAGTCGCAAAAATCGGGGTCAAAAAGCACATCTGTTACATCAAGAGTCGGCATCTTTATCCCTCACTACATGGGTAATAGCTCTGCGATATTGCCCGGTGTCAATTAATGGTTTCGCCAGATCGGTTCCGGGAGATTCGCCAGCAACACGCCGGGCAAGTTCCAGTGTTGCCCCCTTGCGCCCCCGACGAGCCCGGGCTTCAACAGTGCTGTCAGCAAGCGGCGTAAAGCCGGTAATAGTCATGTAACGCCTGACGCCATTAGCGGCCAGCGTTCCGGCACGGTTGAGTGCGCGTTCTGCTCCCGCAGCATTACCATCAAGAGCAGCCTGCGCCGCGGTTTTGAGCTGCGGCACCGTCTGCTCTTCTGCCGATTTTACGCCGGGGACCAGGTGAGGTCGTGGCGGGATGTTCTGCTCTGGTGAGCCGTATTCGTTGAGGTAACCGATGCCCGCATTACCAAACGGAACATCATCCCGCTCGCTGTCTTCCGAAGGGATGCCGACCAGCACATCTTTTTTGGTTAACGACCTGAGCGCATCCAGAATGGCCTTAGCGTTATCCACCCTCGTTGTTACACCGCTTTTGAAACTCATAGCTGGCGACCGCCTGCACCGAACATCGTGATCAACTGATAAAATTCAGCGCCATATCGGGTGTTATTCCAGAAACCTGCATCAGGATTCAGCGTCGCACTGGTGTCATAACTGACGCTTACCTTATCCACGGACTTTGAGGACTGAACGCCATTGGTTGAACCGCCAGAACCACCAGCCAGCATCGCCCGGCTGTCTGCCGCCCAGAGCGTCATGTAGTGCGCAACGAACAACCCGGCAAAGTACGGAAACAACTTTTTGCCGGTGACGTTTTCGCTCAGCAGTTCATCGGCCAGATTCAGACGAAACTGGATTTGCGCTTCGGAATATTTGGCAGGGTCAGCAAACTGCGGGAAGTCGCGGCGAAAATCACTTACCGCTGGCAGACTTTGATTCTTTGGCATTTTTTACCTCGTTACACGCGTCTGTGGCTTTGCCAACGGATACTTCCGCGTGCGCACGAGTGAACCAGTGCGTGGCAACGTCTTCCTCCACAGCATGACGGCCTTTAACAAACTCGCGCCGAGAACCGTCGGGAAGCGTGAGCACAAACGGGGTATGTACGTGTATTACTGCATCATTTTTTGCCATCGGGTCATCCTTAATGGCCCCGCCAGGGGGGCCATGTGGCTGTTAAATGCCATCAACGTACGAAATGGTTTCTTTGTACACTGGCTCGACTGCACCCAGCTTGCCGTAGTAAGTGACGATCTGATACAGACCGCGATACTGCACCGGCACGCTCTGAAGCGGAACCAGCGGGTAGCGGACGTATTTTTTATCGTTGGTGTACGCAACCATGCGATCCTTTTTCCCCACACCACGGCCTTTCAGCCATTTAACCGCGCGGATATTCAGCGGAACACCGTTCTGGTGATAGCTGATGGTGTTGGTCTGAAGATACGTCAACAGGGACTGGTTACCCGCAGATGAAACGATGATGCTGGACAACAGAGCAAACTGCTCAGGCGGGATCAGCAAATCACGCGGAACCACAGAGTAACCGGAAGCGGCCCACGCATCAGACAGTACCTGGTTAATGCTTGCGCGGATTTCGTCCGGTGTTGAGGTTGCCCACGTTTTGGCAGCGTTGTTGACAGGCACGCCGTCCAGGGTAACAAGGCCTTTCAGGTTTAATGCGGAATCGCCAACATATACCTGTTCATCGTTATCCATCTGCCATTTCAGTTGCATACCGTCATACTTCTGCGTATCAATCGGGCGGCCGACCTGCTGAGCAGCCTGCAATTCTATGACCGTCCAGCCAAGTTCCATCCCCCACAGGTTCAGCGGGTTACCAGATTTGCCGATATCCACGTTCACGCCAGCAATAGCGGTTGAGTCTTTGCCTACCCAGTTTTTGCCATTCGGATTTGCACCAGTACCCGCAGCGGCGAAGCTGGTATTCGTCCAGCTGGAAATGTCATCTGCGATGGAGACATCTTCACGCAGTTGGATATCGCGGGTCCAGGTGTACCCCACCAGTGGCAGGTTCAGCGTCTGGTCGAGTCGCTCCAGCTCCCCGATGAGAAAGGCACCAGAGCTGTCAACGGTTGCCTGATCAAAAGTAATCATTCGTCTGTTCCTTAAATCTTCCAGGAAATTTCTGCATTGCCGTTAGCATCACCGGCACCTGTGAATTCAGCGTTGGTCAGCACCACGTTTTTGCCACTGACTGACGTGGCCATGAATCCACCCAGCGGCACTTTGATGGATTCATCAGTGGAGACGACAACGTATACCGGGTCGCCTTTTTTGATGGTGCTGGCATCAAAATCAGAACCGAGATTAACGGTCACGTAGCCACGCTTCATTGCGTCGCCCGGGAAGTTCTTGCCTGTTCCCACCTGGCGAACCATGTCCGGCTGCGACGTGGTCGGATAAGGGCGCACGTAGATCCCCTTCACCTTGTCTGCGGTATCACCATCTGCCAGCGGCACGAAAAAACCGTCATCATCGTATTTACCAGCCAGGCCATAGGCAGCGAAGGCGTTATCGGATTTAAGGACCACCGGTTCGACGGTTAAGTCCTGCGGGCGAGAGACAGCCCCGGCAATGCCAACAGGCATCCGGTACAGAAATACATTATTCATTTTTTACCCTTTACGGTTTGCCCAGAATTCAGCGTTTTGTTTGTTCAGGGAAGCGATACTGGTCATGCCCATGTTTAGGCGCTGTGCATCGCCGGTGGTGGCGCGGGTGTTTCGCCCTTTGGCAATCTCAGACACGGCATTAAACGCCATGTCGACCGATTGTTTCGGCAATTTGCGGATATCCGCATCACCGACGATCTGGCGAACCAGCGTTTTATCTGCGGAAGCCAGAACCTCGCGTTTGAACGCGGTCGGTTTCATCTTACGGCTCAGATCGATACCCGGAACGATAACTTCGGCACGCCAGGCTGAGTCACCAGTAATCGTGGTTTCCTCTTCATCGTCCTCGCCGTCACCGGTCGGATTATCGTCAGGCTTATTATCGTTATCGCCCGTGGCATTTCCTTCCAGCTTAGCCAGCAGGGCTTTCAGTAATGTTTTGAGGTCATCATCACTGTCGCCGGTTGGACCTCCACCCATCTCTGGTGCTTTGTCCGGTAGTGGTTGCTGCGGGGACAGGTTGATGTTGAGATTAACGCCCTGCGGCAAATCCCCCTCATCTCCTGTAACCGATGCGGGAGCCGACTCCACCAGTTCGTTCATGGTGTCAGCGTCACCCGTTTTGATGGCCGTGCGCATGCGGGTCCACCAGCTTTTCTTTTGATTTGCCATTGTGTCTCTGTCTCCAATTGCACAACGATTTCCGGCTCTGCCTTTAGGGACAAGAGCCACATGGTTTCCGGTAATATCAACCTGCTCAGCCTTACCCGGCTCAGTCTGCTTATATTCCGCGTCATAGCCACACGACACTTCGCGCAGGCCATCTTCGATCAGCTGAATGGCGTTTTCGTCTTTGACGATAAGGTCAGCCAGCATCAAATCAGACTGCATACCCGTCCCGCGCCGGACATTCTGAAGATGCCCGACCGCGAGCTCTTTCCAGTTCTCTGGATTCACCAGCCGCACATCCCCGTTTTCATCCTCGGGATGCAACACCGTGATACTCATTCCTTCGAATGAGGCAAGCGTGGCGGGATGGAATACCTGCTCAGGAGAACGCGTGACGACTATTTCACCGAACTTATCGGGTTTCAGTTTTGGCAGGTCATCAGCACCATAGAGCTGCTTACCTGTTCGTCCTATCGGCACGTCTTTGCACAGCAACGAGCCGTCAGCCAGCTGATAGCGGGTTTCCCCCAGCCGGGTATTGAAAAAATATTTCATGTGTTACCTGCGATTCAGGCGGGATAAGAATGGGAGGTGGGAAAAACGATTTCTTTATAACAGCGACAATTCGGGAGCTCGCCAGCGTGACCGGTCATGCCATCAAGCGTTGGAGGTTCGCCCCATTCGACAAATTTACCTTCCATTTCCCGATGAGAATGCCTGACGTCACCATCTTCGGCTGTACGCCAGATATAACCATTCGAACCAATTGCCAGCGCACGCGCCTGATCCAGCGCGCCGGTTGCACGTCCAAGTTCAGTACGGGCAATCAGGTCAGCTCTGGACTTTGCTATATCACCCGATGCGGCTATTTCTTTAGCAAAATGTTCCGCTCTCCCACCGGTCACAACAGCTTCAATCGCCCGATTCCGGATGTCGTACACCCTGTCAGCCGCCTCGAGGGGTAGCGATTTAATGTACTTAACCTGTTCAGCAACGATGGATTTCATCACCTGCCCTGGCGGGGCACTGTTTACCAGATTGCGTAGCTCACGGCTGATGGTTTTGCTGTGTTTACGCCACTGCTCATCATTCTTGCGCACAATATCGGCGGTAAAGTTTTCCGCGACCTTTGTCGCCCAGGGGGTGATGATTTCACTGTAGCGTTCCAGCGCCTCAATAATTTCCGTGATACTGTCATTTGAACCATCGTAGTGACCATTTACGATGTCCCCGACCGCCCGCGCTATCCTGCGTAGGCTGGTTCGATACCGGATTTCCGCCTGACGGTTCCTGCGGTTCGTCATCAGGTTCGCCGATGCCGGGCGGCGCTTCATCTTCGGCATTCTCGATGTCCTCGTCGGTAATGGATGCCCCGATGCCGGTTACGTCAGAATTTTCTCGCAAATCAGTCATAGCGGCTTTCAGTGTCATCAGACCATCACCCAGCGCTGTACTGATTGCGTTGGTAGTGTTTAACGCCACCGTTGAGCGATCGACATCAGACATTTGCCAGAGCGGGTTAAACTCAAACGTGAAATCGTCCGGCAGCGGCTTGCCAAGCTCCGAACGATGCATGATGTCCAGTATCCGCCGCACCGGAAGACGTAAACGCCTCTCCTGCAACGAGCTTACCCGGTCGTAATAGTTGGCAAGGTCTGCATCGCCGGTAGAAAATCCCTTCGGGGACTGTCCGAACAACCGCACCAGTGGGATACCAACAGCGCCACTAATCTGTTCTGCAAACTGTGAAAGGATGTCATCCAGACCACTGAAGCTGTACTGATGGGTTTCAAACTTATCCCGCGAGTCCATGAGAGTCATGCCTTCATTGCTCTGGAACTGTCGAATCAGGTCAATATTCTTCAGCAACGCTTCATACGCAGGACCACCAAGTGCGATAAGCTCACGTAGCTTCTCCACGCTGTAGGTACGCAAATGCGCTTTGTAGACCAGCTGCGCCGCGCCGACAGTAGCGCTGTCGAACGCGGTAAGACGATCCCAGATACGCTCTACAACCGACATTCCCCATTCGTTCTCGGTCATCTTCTGCTGAAATGGCAGCGTGACGCCATCAAAGCGAATCAGGCGACTGTGATGAATGCGCCAGGCAGGAATTCCCGTTGCTGTGGTCACCACATCGTAAAACTCAGGTTTACCCAGGTCCGGCCCCATATCTTTAATGCGGCGGGTCAGTACCGGGTCAATCATCCAGCGGTCGAGCGGGAGAATCCCCTTAAACTTGCCTTTACCGATGGTTTCGGGTCGCAGCGGGGTCATTGGTGCCTGCCCCTCAATCATGATGAAACCCACCGCGCCGCCGTAGAGGCGCGACCATTTCAGCACGTCATTCAGCGCATCCCAGATTTGCAACTCATCCAGTTGTGATTCTAGAATGCCACGATCTTTTGCATCAATTTCCGAAGTAATGCGAATGCCTTTGCGGGTCATATCATCCGGGATAGCATCGACTGCTTCGCCGATAATCCAGGATGAACGATAGGACCATTCCACCAGCATGCGGTTACGACTGGTGAAATTAGCCCGATAGGTGGATGCTGAGTGCTGGTTAGGTGTCTGCATCCCTACGCGGGCAATAAAATTCTCATAACCATCAGCTGTGGCCTGCGCAGTTCGCCGCAGGGCTTGTTTGTTTCGTGCCATCAGGCCTGTCTCCCTAGCAGCTCCCAGATGTTCAGGGCTGAATTCATTGGGGCATAGTTGATCATCACCGAGTCGGCAAGGTTTGGCGACCGGGTTCCATCAGGCTGTTTATCAATAACGATTTTTCCCACACCATTAATGGAATAGGTCGGCTGCGAAAGCTCGATGATGAGTTTATCTTTGAGCGCCATGCTACTGCTGATTGAGATGATTTCGTCCGGGTTGTAAGCCATACCTTCAACCACGGCGCGCCAGGTATTCTGAAAAAGTTTACGTAACCGCCACCAGCTCTGGGCTTTGGCGTTAGCGAAGAAGTCCTTGTTCAGACGTGCGGCTTGCCCGTTGTCCCCGCGAACAGCTTCATCATCCGGATCAAATACCGCGCCACTACCTCGAAACGGTGTGGCGAGTATTGACGGTCGGCGCGCAGCGTTACGCAGTTCGTTGATAGCGCGCGCATCGCCGCGAACGCCAGCGCCCAGCCCGTCCTCGTCAAAGCGAAACTCTTCGAGGTTGTCCTGTTCGCAAAAACCGAAGACCTTCTCGACGGACTGATAAATGTCGCTGCCCACACCAGACCATTCCCGCACATTTTCCAGGAGGAAGCCATGACGGGTGGAAAAGGCATTTTTGTCCCTGCCTTCGTCGGCGACATCCATCGCGCCAAGTCGTTTGCCTGTTGGCTGGATACCCAGTTTGATATGCGCATCAACGGCAGCCTGTACCCATTCTGATGGAATCAGAACGCCTTCCGCTGATGCGCTGTAGTTCAGATCAAGTTCCTGTGCCACCACCACCGGATTATCGATTTTCTCGCATTCCCTGCGATACCACTCTTCATCCTTGCGAGGATCATCCCGCCAGTGGAATGTGAATACCGGTATCTTCCCGCCATGACGCTTCTGAGCGAACGGGTTAGCCATGCCGTTAACTGAACTCAGGTCGATACGGCAACGCGTCGTTTGTGACAACGCCGCATCAATCAGCAGAGGACGCTGAAGGAATGCAGCCTCATCAACCAGATAAAGCGTGGTACGGTCACCACGACCAATATTATCGCCAGCCTCGCCTTTGATAACGGCACCAGTTTCAGGAAACTCAACACGCATATATGGCGCATGCTTCTTCTCGCTCCACGAACCGCGAAACTCTACAGGTAGCGTTTCCACGAACTTGCGCGCCTTCCAGAACAATGCTTTCGGGTCACCGGTGCTGTCGACGTATTCCTCTTTACGGGAACCGAAACCGATAACCATTTCTTTGTTGAAGAGACAAAGCGAGCAGGCCAGTCCGATCGCGGTCCAACTGAGCCCCATTTCACGGGATTTTTCGGTAATACCATTCTCCCGATTGCTCCAGCGTTCCATAATCCAGTGGATCCACTCCTCCTGCTTAGGGAAGAGTAAAAACGGAATGGTCACCGGCAGGCCATAATCAATATTACGCGGGTCCGTTGTCATGCCCCAGTCGATGATGAACTGAGCCGGATTGGTTCGGTAAAACTGTTTTAGTGCAGGCAATATTTCAGGATTCTGGCGAATGCGCTGTAGGCGTTCCATCCGCCATTCAAAAACCATCTGGTAATCAGGATGTTTAAAATCGAAGGGGAATGGTAACGGCATACTTAGCCCATCATTTTTCTATACGCCTCTGCAGCCTGCTCCGGCGTTAAGTTGGTAATTTCTGTTCTGACTGGTCCTCCATCAGCGCCAGTAACTTCATTTTTGACGTTGTCTTTAAACGCCTGAACAGAAACATGACGCCCAAGCAATTCAAGATTTTTAACCTTATCAGGCCATTTGATTTTCTTCAGAAGTGCGGCGCTATCTGCGGATACCATCTCCACGACATCCATTCCTGATAGCGTTGTGCGCCATACCTTAGGCCAGTCTTTGATGGGTTTTAACTCACCGTTTTGCAGGAGAATGTCGAGCACATCCATCTGGTCGATTTCAATAAGGCGATTAAGTACGTATTCTGCATTTATTCCAACAGAGTCATTGCGTTGTGCTTTCAATTCGGAGATTCTGAATTGTATGTCAGGTTTTGACATGTTTTCGGACGCAGTACGGTTGGCTGTCTTTGCGCTGTACCCCGCCCGAATAGCCGCTTGCGTGGCGTTTAAATCGATGAGGTACTCGCGACAGAACATTTCTTGCTTGTCGGTGAGTGCCATTACTTTTCCTAACACTGAGGTAATTTATTCTTGGACAGTTACTACATAACTATCAATGCAATACAAATCATGCTTGCGAAGAGCAATGGTTTTTACTTGATCGCCTGGTCTAATCAAAACCGCACAGCAAGCTCGAAAGAAGAGCTTGCTCGTATTTTGGCGTCAGAATTTAGTATCACTAATCTCGAAGCTACCAACTACGTTGCCGATCTGAACTAACTTTTTTGCGGCCATCAAATCGGAACTGCTGTAGTTGATGGCCAATCATTCCTGCTAGCTAATTCGTTACTCTGTTGTTTATTCTGCTGGTTTTTCTGTCTACTCTGCAGGTATCTTCAACGACTCATTCCAAATGGTCAGGTGGTTATTGTGCGCTGAGATGCGCGTTGAAATTCAGATGTGAAAAAAGCCCCGCATCGCGAGGCTCATTAAATGGACTTTGTGATTTGCAAAAAAAATTATTTCAGGCATTGCGTCCTGATGTATTCCTGCAGGTAGTTAACCTGCGCGGTTATCTTGTCGATTCCACTTCGGAGACGGTAATAATTGAGTTCAGCATCTGCTGTAAGTCCTGGGCTTTCTCCATCGCCCATGCCGCTGGCTCCGGTCGTTGACTTTGCACAGGTGGCGGCGACTTGCAGGCGCTTACGCCCAGCAGAAACATCAGCACGGAGACTTTCGATAGTCGCGTTAGCATCAGCAAGCTCCTTTGTGTATCTTGCGTCGAGTTCTGCTACATCACGTTGACGCTTCCGCATGTCAGCGATGGTGGCGTTCGCCTTCTCCAGTTCACTGGCCTTGTTATCGCGCTGCTCTTTGTAGGCGATTGCGTTATCACGGTAATGATTAACAGCCCATGACAGGCAGACGATGATGCAGATAACCAGAGCGGAGATAATCGCGGTTACTCTGCTCATTGTTTCCCCCACAAACAGACTTCACGCTCAATCTCACGGCGAGTCATCAGTCCTTTCCATTGATTACCGCCAGCGTATGTCCAGCGACGTAGCTGGTCACATGCGCCTTTGATATCGCCCTGGTTTATTTTGCGAAGAAGCGTCGATGTTCTGAAATTGCCAGCACCCACGTTGTAGACGAACGAGTAAAGAGCGCCGCGCGTTGTTTCCGGTATATCGACTTTGATGTACGGGTTAATTTGTCTGGCGACAGTGGCAAGGTCTTTATTCAGGAGGGCTTTGCATTCTGCTTCGGTATACGTTTTACCGAGCATAATGTCTTTTCCGGTATGCCCGTAACATACAGTCCATACACCAACGATATCTTTATATGGTATGTAGCTGACGCCTTCCAGACCATCGTTACCACTTGGGCCAGTGATTAACACAGATGCTATAGCAATAGCCCCGCCACCAATAGCCGCAGCAACGGCTTTTCGTAATGATGGAGGCATTATTCACCTCTCGCAGCCTTTCTTCTGTCTTCTCTGATTTTGAAGTACAGATTTGTCAGATAGGTGAGAAAGCCCAACACAAGGCTTCCAAGCACCCCAATCGCAGCCCACTGTGATGGACTGACCTGATCCAACCACTGCAAAAACCAGTATCCCGCACTACCAGCGGATGTTCCGTAGGCAATGCCAGTTGAGATTTTGTCCATTGATTTCATAGCAACGCCTCCGCCAGTAACGGATTGCGTAGTTCTTATATTGGGAAGGGAGAAAAAGAAGACCGCAGCATAACTATCACTGATGAATTCAGGACATCCAGTGGCTACGGCTCAGTTATGGTGCTGGTTAACGGACTTGAACCGCTACCCATTCGCTTACAAGGCGACCGCTCTACCATTGGAGCTAAACCAGCATATTTGGCGGGACAGCGTGGACTCGAACCACGATAAGAAGGTTAACAGCCTTCCGTAATGACCTTTATACGACTGACCCAAATAAAAAAAGCCACCGTTGCAACTTAAGAGTCACTAACGGCAGCTTATGCGAATAGTGTTGCTCATTTGCTCAATGATGTCAACACGTTCTATGCTACATGTTTAATTTTCTCTACACGTTTCCGGTTTTTAAACGCACTATCCAGAACCGGGTAAATCATAAACAACGAGGCATTGAGGATTTCGTCAACTTCCCGTCGACAGGTTGCGAGCGATGGTTTTTGAATGCGCCCGCCGCCCCGGCATAACATCTTGCGAGGTCTTGCGACGCGATGATAGTAAGATGCAATGGCGTGCTTGGAAGAGCCGTGGGCGTAGTAGCTGAGGAGGATGCCAAAGGCTTTCTTGTCAATGTACATGACGGAATCGACGACCTGAGAAATCAACATTCCATCATCATCATTACACATTGGCCTTGTCATAACTCTTCCCGGCTCTACGCTCTCCATGAACTTAGCTATTACGCTACTCATGCGCTTTTCCAGACGACCTGAATAAACCCATGCCCCCCACAGTTCAAGCCAGCCATTCAGCCACTCGTGCTGTTCTTTGGTGAGGTTTAGTTCTCTTATGCCCATGCGCCTTCTCCCTTGTGATCTGGAATGGTTTTTACTGAGAACGTCATGCGGCCTCACTTCTGCTGTTTCGCAGGTCTTTGAGTTTCTGCTGATACTCCGCCTTGATGGCCCTGCACTCTTCGACAGTCCAGCGATGGCGGTTATGGTTTGATTCGATTTCGTCTACTGCTTCCTGCCCGATGCGGCTAATCAGTTCGACGCGATACGGAACGAGATTTCCGCTTTTGTGCTGGTTGCACACCACGCATTGCTTGTGAATATTGCGTTCATCAAATCGGAGTTGAGGTGCCGCAGCAGTTGTCCGGTAATGTCCGGCATCCCACTGAGCAGACGTGAGCGTTCCGCAAGAGATACATGGTAAGTCGCGGTCTCTTTCTCTGATGAAGGCGTTTACGGCTTGTTGGGCTTGTTTAATCCAGTAACTGCGGGGCTTTAAGGCGAGTTTTCTAATCTTAAGTTTATCTTTCTGTTTCTGCTCCTCTCGTCGTCGTTTCTTCTCTGCTGCTTTTTCCGCTTTTTCGCGTTCTTTACTTCGTCGTTCGAGTGCTATCTTGGTTCCACACTCTGGAGAGCACCACCACTGATTAGCGAATGCAGGGTGAAACCATTCCCGACATTCATCGTTTTTACATCGTCTTCGCGCTGGTTTAGCCATCATCTTCTTCCTCGTGCATCGAGCTATTCGAATCGCTCATCAGCTCTGCACAGCAGTACTCACACACGTGAACTTCCAGCACATGCAGCTTCTGACCGCAGTTAGCGCACGTTAAAGCCCGCTCGACGCTTTCTTGTTCGTAACTTCGATTTGGGTCAATCACCTTGTATTCCTCGCACGATGTCTTAGCCACCGGATATCCCACAGGTGAGCCGTGTAGTTGAAGGTTTTTACGTCAGATTCTTTTGGGATTGGCTTGCGTTTATTTCTGGAGCGTTTCGTTGGAAGGTATTTGCAGTTTTCGCAGATGATGTCGGTGATACTTCGTCGCTGTCGTCTCATGCCGCCCTGTCTCCCCATCGCGCTTTCCATTCGAGAGCCAGTCGCGCTTCGTCCGACCACTTAACGCCACGCTCTGTACCGAATGCCTGTATAAGCTCTAATAGCTCCGCAAATTCGCTTACACGCATCCTGCTGGTTGACTGGCCTATTACCACAAAGCCATTCCCGGCAAGGTTAGGAACAACATCCTGCTGCTTTAATGCTGCGGTAAACACACACTTCCAGCTTTCTGCATCCAGCCAGCGACCATGCCATTCAACCTGACGAGAGACGTCACCAAGGCAAGCCCAAAGCTTTCGATTCTGGTCTAAGCTGCGGTTGCGTTCCTGAATGGTTACTACGATTGGTTTGGTTGGGTCTGGAAGAATTTGCTGTACTGCGTGAATAGCGTTTTGCTGATGTGCTGGAGATCGAATTTCAAAGGTTAGTTTTTTCATGACTTCCCTCTCCCCCAAATAAAAAGGCCTGCGATTACCAGCAGGCCTGTTATTAGCTCAGTGATGTAGATGGTCATACGTCAGCCCCTTGTGCATATCGTCTGCCACGCGCAGCAGGTGCATTTGATGCTGTGCAAATCTGTCTGGCTTCATCCTGGTCACATGCAACAAAGTGTCCGTTACAGAACCGCTGGTAAACTGTACCAAGCGAGCCAAAACGGTTTTTCGTCACGATGATTTCAGCAAATGGCGCGGCGCTACTGTTCTCATCATATACCGCTTCCCGATAGAGCATGATGATTGAGTCTGCGTCCTGTTCAATGCTTCCTGAATCACGCAAATCTGCGTTTGTCGGGCGTTTGTTTGGTCGCTTCTCAACATCGCGCGAAAGCTGACTCAGGGAGATAACCGGTGTTTTCAGGTCTTTCGCCATCGCCTTCAGGCTTCCGGAGATGTGAGCAATTGCGAGGTCGTTGCGGTCTGCTTTCGGCTTCTCAATCAGGCCAAGATAATCCGCCATGATGAGTGACAGGTTTGGATTTTCCTGCTTATGCCGTTCTGCGATTGAGCGTATTTCTTCGACCGATAACCGCGAAGCATCGACTACCCATACATCCAAATCTGCAAGCTGACTCATGCCGTTAGCAACACGTGCCCAGCCCTCGTCATCCATCGATGCAGGATTTCGCAGTACGCTAACCGACATCCTCCCGGCGTTGGCAATGCTTCGCTCTGCAATCTGCAATGCGCTCATTTCCATTGAGAAAATCAATACCCCGCGCCGGACGTCAGAACCAGGAATAACGCGGCTTGCCACACCTTCGGCAATCTTCAGCGCCAGTTCGGTTTTCCCCATACCAGGACGAGCGGCGATAATCACCAGGTCTTCTGCGTTCATCCCTCCAGTGATAGCGTCAAGCTCTTCGATTCCGGTCTTCAGGGTATCTGACTCTTCTCCGTTCCTCAGACGCCTGTCAAGCGTGTCAGTGTAGTCAGTGATGATTTCCCCTAACCGTACAGGTTTAACCTCGTCACGGGGCTTTCTGATGGCTGAAAGACGCTTTACAAGTTCATCCATCGCCTGACTCGATGCGTCGATGGTTCCGCTTTGGATTGGTTCACGCATTTCATCCATGATTTCCAGCACCAGACGGCGGTGATAGTTATCCGCGACCATTCCGGCATATCCCTTCAGGTTTGCGGCACTCGGGCAGTTTTTGCTGGTCATCAGGATTGACGTGAAATGCTCCTCTCCGCACGCCTCGGCAACCATCAGCGCATCGATTAGGTTTCTGTTTCTCGCCTGCTTGCGAATAACCTCGAAGGCTTTCCGGTAGAGCGGAATTGAAAACGCTTCCGGCTCCAGCGTTGCCAGAACGTCACTGGCGGTTGGAGTTAATCCACCAATCAGCAGGCCACCGATAACGCTAGCTTCGATATCCTGTCTCATGCAATCCCCCTGTCTGCAAACTTCCCTTCCCGAACTCCCGTTAACGAATCTTCCCTCAGCAGGTAATCAAAATCTGCCGTCCAGCCCGTGTCGTTGTCTCCGAAGTAAAACGGCTTGGCCTGATGCACAAACGCCCTGACATACGCTCTGAAACCGTCCACGTTTGGCGTTTTCAGTTGCGGGATAATTTTCTTCAGGCGGCGTTTTCGTTTCTCGTTGACCGCAACAGCGTGTGGAAGTCTGTCACCGACTTCGGTGTTGTAGGCGTTCAGGAAGGATTCGTAGTCGATTCGTTCTGCCTTGCGACGTTCAGGTTTAACCTGCCCATCGCCATCCCCGTTAGGGGGTAAGGGGGTATTTGTATTTATTGTCTTTTGTATATTGTCTTTTGTGTTTAGCTGACTTGGCTTATACCCATTAGCCGACTTGGCTAATGTTTTATTAGCTGTTTTAGCTAATGTTAAGCTGTCCTGGCTAATCCACTGAGAAACCACCTTGTTCACTCCGATTTTCACGCCATCAGCAATGAGGAATTTACGCTCAATAAGCTGGCGCTTGGCAGCGCAAACATGAGTGTGATGAATACCTGTCATGGCTGCTATCTGCGTGTTTGTGAGTCGATCCATCGGCTTATTGAATCCGTATGTCTTGCGCATGATAGCGAGCATCACCTTCAACTGCCGGACGGTTAAATCAGCCATCAGCAGACTGTCGGTAATCTCGTTAGCAACGCGCATGAAACCATCTTCGGTATCTGCCACGCGATGCTCCACGACCTCCAGTTGAGGCCTGTAATCAGCTAACTTAACGACGCCCATGTTTCACTCCTGCTTTGGCTAGTCTGTAAACACCAACAAGGCGCTCTGCGAACGCCCTGTTATTTGCTGCGGCTACCACTAATCCCTCAGGTGAATCAGGGTGTCGAATCTCTTCTTTTTCCTGGTATTTCTTACGACGTTTTGTCATAATTACTCCTGTGGATTGATCCAGTAATTCCCTCAGAATTGCATATCAATTTGCTTAAAATCCTCGGTGGCAGCCGGGGATTTTTTCTTTGTGATTTCATCAAGCGCATACTTAAAAGCCCTGCTAATCGGACTGATGTCTGATGCCATTCCGAAAGCACACAAGACCGAAGCAATAAACCGCCAGTCCGTTCTGCTTATCTTCGATTCATGACAGCCAATCATCTTTGCCAGACCGCGCTGTGTAAGCGTTGACAGGTTGATGAGTAAATCTGTTTCTGCGCGATCAACGTCGCGCTGTGATAGTTTGCTGTAACTTGTTCGTTCCATTTCTTAAGATTTCCAATAGTGAATAGTTAGTTGAAAGGTATGCGTGGAAACGCATATGGCCTTAGTTGGTCAGATATCTTGGGACTCGCTTTTCAGCGACGTAGGACGAATGTCCGTTGTTACAAAGAGCGGCTCCGCTTATTAAGCGGCTTTGTGCTCCGGCGGGAACACGTCATCAAGACTTACTTTTGCGCCTAACTTGTTTAGACACGCAACAAGAGCACGGCATGTTTTAAGGTCTGGGAAGCGACGACCAGATTCCCAATGTCCGATAGCTCCCTGTGTGCATCCAACTGCCTTAGCAAGTGTTGTTTGAGAGATATTCAGTGACTCTCGATATTTTCGTAGGTTGCTCATATGCCCTCCATAGTAACCACGAATAAAAAATACAATATGTACTTCTCAAATACAAGTAAAAATACACATTGTGCATGGATGGTTCCAGTACAGAGCGTAATAATAAGGACATGAAAATGAAATGGTATGAACTGGCTAGATCCAGAATGAAAGAGCTCGGCATAACTCAAGAGAAGTTAGCCGAAGAGCTAGGTATGACGCAGGGTGGAATTGGACACTGGTTGCGCGGATCTCGTCATCCATCTCTTAGTGATATTGGTGTGGTGTTTAAATACCTTGGTATTGATAACATATCATTCAACCACGACGGGACATTTTCACCTGTTGGCGAATACTCATCGGCCCCAGTTAAAAAACAATATGAGTACCCTGTTTTTTCTCATGTTCAGGCTGGGATGTTCTCTCCAGAACTCAGAACCTTTACCAAAGGTGATGCGGAGAGATTGGTAAGCACAACCAAAAAAGCCAGTGACTCTGCATTCTGGCTTGAGGTTGAAGGTAACTCAATGACCGCACCAACAGGTTCCAAACC
The DNA here is from genome assembly GCF_030295215.1 of Escherichia sp. KS167_9B. Classification (NCBI taxonomy): domain Bacteria; kingdom Pseudomonadati; phylum Pseudomonadota; class Gammaproteobacteria; order Enterobacterales; family Enterobacteriaceae; genus Escherichia; species Escherichia sp. KS167_9B. Next base: position 313,160 of record NZ_AP025754.1, on the reverse strand, counting down.
TAGTTTTCCTGACGGGATGTTAATTCTGGTTGACCCTGAGCAAGCTGTTGAGCCCGGCGATTTCTGCATAGCCAGACTTGGTGGTGATGAATTTACCTTCAAGAAACTGATCAGGGATAGCGGTCAGGTGTTTCTACAACCACTAAACCCGCAATATCCAATGATCCCATGCAATGAGAGTTGTTCCGTTGTGGGGAAAGTTATCGCCAGCCAATGGCCTGAAGAGACGTTTGGGTAAAGAGGATAGATGGAGTTTAATGGCCATGAGTATCAAGCGGTCAAAAAGAAGTTCATCTATTCATTGAAAGCATAAGGCCATCTGAGTATATCCGTAATGATCTGGATATTGTCTATAACATCAATGACCGGACGATAGATATCGGTGAGCAGCGTCCTGTATGGCAGGGTGAGGCAGGTGAAAAAACGTCCTGCCATCAACAAGAATCAAGTGCATCCGCTCTCTGGACAGATGGAAAATTTATTGGATGCAAAAAGATATGAAATAACACCTGTATAGCACGGAGCTTTCTCTGACCGATGCACTTGAAGTTGTTAGGGCTGACCCAGCCTGCTGTTTCTTTAGGTAAGAGAAAAGAGATTTAGGAGATGAAAGGTCGCAGAGGTGCGGCCTTTTTTATTGAGAGTGGATCTTGAACGGAAATTCTCAAGACTTGAGTCTTGCATGCAAATCAATTCCTGGATAAACTCGATCTGAGTCAATAACTTAGAGAGAGAGCAAATGGCAAAGTCAAACGTTAGCGTGCAGGCATTCAAGGACTTCCTTGAAGAGCTTATGTCGCTGAACATAATGAAGGAGGCCACCGCTCGAAATTTAAAAAACTCATCCGCTCGCCTCTTAACGGTAGTCCAAGAAGAGGAAATGGGTGATGTTACTCAGCTTGATGTGAATGAGCTTGCCGAGCGATACATCAACGCAACTGAGCCGAAGCCTAGCGACAGCAGCATTACTGCATATAAAAGCCGCATGGAAAGTGCAATCAAAAAGTTTGTAGCTTTCCAGTCTGGTGAAGAAATCCCATACACTCCGATTGACAAAGAATCCAGTGAGGAAAAAGATTTGACTGGCGAACCAACAAAAGTCGAAGGCAAGGCTAATGCACTTCATACCTATGATCTTCCAGTAGTTCTTCGACCTGAATCAGGGGTTACAGTAACGATTAAAGGCATTCCTAACGATATCACAAACGAAGAAGCCGAACGCATCTCTTCAATTCTGAAGGTTTACGTTCGGCCTCAATAATGCAAAAGCATTCAGCACAATGTCCAACTCCCCAGTCCGACATTGATGCTGTTTAACCAGAGCCTCCAAAAGGAGCCCTTGTTAAGGTACACAATATTTGCGATGTAACCTTAGCGCGTCTGGTACATTTTTTCAAGCGGTTGTAGGGCTGCCGCCAATATGAGAAAACACAGATGTCTACATACAATTTGAATGACCAATTCGATCGAGAAGTTCATGTGAATGCCTATGAACGGATAAGGCATGGAAATCTTGAACATGTGTGTGAGCATTATCGCTCAAGGCCACACCGCTAATCATCAACCCGGCCTCCATGCCGGGTTTTCTTTTCCTCTCGCCCAAAAAAACACATAACCAATTGTATTTATTGGAAAATAAATAGATACAACTCACTAAACAACGCAATTCTGATCTCTCCTTACATCGCCGAGGCAATACACCCACGCTAAAAAACAATACTATTAAATACAAAGCGTTGTAAAAAAACGCCCCGTTTTAGAACAAATTGTATTGACCAAGTGAAGTACATATCGTACTATTTAACCATCAGCAGGACGCTGGAAGCCAAATGGAACAGACTGGCAGGCTCTTTAAACAACGTCGACTCTCGACTACGTGGCTGAAAAGCCAGATCACCCAACCACATAAGCTGTGGGATGCAATGCCGAAGCAACCGTCTCAGGAGGAGCTTCGAGATTGCATCGCCAAAGTTTATTCGGGAGGAATCTATGTCCAGAAAAACAGAATTTAAAGGCACCGCAGCTTCTCGCCGTAGAGCTCGTCGCGCAAACCTGCAAAGTCAGGAGGCGATTAGCTCCGACAAACTACACAGGCCAACCCCATCACGAGTGGTCTTACAATGCAAACGCAAACCAGCAATGAGAGCAGAAGTAATAACACTGACAACGTTGACCAGAAAATATGAAGGCTCAACTTGTCTTCCAAATGTAGCTCTTTACGCGGCAGGCTACCGTAAATCCAAACAACTGACAGCAAGATGACTTGTGTTGGTCGCCAGAAAATGAAATTAGGCAGCAAACCACTTATTTGAGGTGATATATGGAATTTCATGAAAGTGCGATTTGTGATTTTCGCGCTAACGCAAATTCAGTAAAACCACAGCCAATTGCAGTTCTTTTTAAAACAATGGGTGCGTGGGCTGTTTTATGCTTCGCCGCTGACGACACTGACGCAAGAATGGCAATAGGACAAGAGATGGAGATGGACCCGACAAACGATGAATTCATAATTTATGGCGCTCCATCTAATTACTTACTTGATACCTGCAACATTTACAACAAGGCTGCCTGATGGTGGCCTTTATTTTTGGCATAAACAACAGAATAAACACAGCACTGTGTATTCATTCCAACGAGTGAATACACGGAGCAATGTCGCTCGTAACTAAACAGGAGCCGACTTGTTCTGATTATTGGAAATCTTCTTTGCCCTCCAATGTGAGGGCGATTTTTTATCTGTGAGGATATGAACAGATGTCAAACATCAAAAAATACATCATTGATTACGACTGGAAAGCATCAATAGAAATTGAAATCGACCATGACGTAATGACAGAGGAAAAACTTCACCAGATTAATAATTTCTGGTCAGACTCTGAATACCGACTCAATAAACACGGCTCTTTATTAAATGCTGTATTAATCATGCTGGCGCAACATGCTCTGCTTATAGCAATTTCAAGCGACTTAAATGCATATGGTGTTGTGTGTGAGTTCGACTGGAATGATGGAAATGGTCAGGAAGGATGGCCTCCAATGGATGGTAGCGAAGGAATAAGAATTACCGATATCGATACATCAGGAATATTTGATTCAGATGATATGACTATCAAAGCCGCCTGAGCGCGGCGTTACCGCATACCAATAACGCTTCACTCGAGGCGTTTTTCGTTATGTATAAATAAGGAGCACACCATGCAATATGCCATTGCAGGGTGGCCTGTTGCTGGCTGCCCTTCCGAATCTTTACTTGAACGAATCACCCGTAAATTACGTGACGGATGGAAACGCCTTATCGACATACTTAATCAGCCAGGAGTCCCAAAAAATGGATCAAACACTTATGGCTATCCAGACTAAATTCACTATCGCCACTTTTATTGGCGATGAAAAGATGTTTCGTGAGGCCGTCGACGCTTATAAAAAATGGATATTAATACTGAAACTGAGATCAAGCAAAAGCATTCACTAACCCCCTTTCCTGTTTTCCTAATCAGCCCGGCATTTCGCGGGCGATATTTTCACAGCTATTTCAGGAGTTCAGCCATGAACGCTTATTACATTCAGGATCGTCTTGAGGCTCAGAGCTGGACGCGTCACTACCAGCAGATCGCCCGTGAAGAGAAAGAGGCAGAACTGGCAGACGACATGGGAAAAGGTCTGCCCCAGCACCTGTTTGAATCACTCTGCATCGATCATTTGCAACGCCACGGGGCCAGCAAAAAAGCCATTACCCGTGCGTTTGATGACGATGTTGAGTTTCAGGAGCGCATGGCAGAACACATCCGGTACATGGTTGAAACCATTGCTCACCACCAGGTTGATATTGATTCAGAGGTATAAAGCGGATGAGTACAGCACTCGCAACGCTGGCAGGGAAGCTGGCTGAACGTGTCGGCATGGATTCTGTCGACCCACAGGAACTGATCACCACTCTTCGCCAGACGGCATTTAAAGGTGATGCCAGCGATGCGCAGTTCATCGCATTGTTGATCGTCGCCAACCAGTACGGCCTTAATCCGTGGACGAAAGAAATTTACGCCTTCCCTGATAAGCAGAACGGCATCGTTCCGGTGGTGGGCGTTGATGGCTGGTCCCGCATCATCAATGAAAACCAGCAGTTTGATGGCATGGACTTTGAGCAGGACAATGAATCCTGTACATGCCGGATTTACCGCAAAGACCGTAATCATCCGATCTGCGTTACCGAGTGGATGGATGAATGCCGCCGCGAACCATTCAAAACCCGCGAAGGCAGAGAAATCACCGGCCCGTGGCAGTCGCATCCCAAACGGATGTTACGGCATAAAGCCATGATTCAGTGTGCCCGTCTGGCCTTCGGATTTGCTGGTATCTATGACAAGGATGAAGCCGAGCGCATTGTCGAAAATACTGCATACACTGCAGAACGCCAGCCGGAACGCGACATCACTCCGGTTAACGATGAAACCATGCAGGAGATTAACACTCTGCTGATCGCCCTGGATAAAACATGGGATGACGACTTATTGCCGCTCTGTTCCCAGATATTTCGCCGCGACATTCGCGCATCGTCAGAACTGACACAGGCCGAAGCAGTGAAAGTTCTTGGATTCCTGAAACAGAAAGCCTCTGAGCAGAAGGTGGCTGCATGACACCGGACATTATCCTGCAGCGTACCGGAATCGACGTGAGAGCTGTCGAACAGGGGGATGATGCATGGCACAAATTACGGCTCGGCGTCATCACCGCTTCAGAAGTTCACAACGTGATAGCAAAGCCCCGCTCAGGAAAGAAGTGGCCTGACATGAAAATGTCCTACTTCCACACCCTGCTTGCCGAGGTTTGCACCGGTGTGGCTCCGGAAGTTAACGCTAAAGCACTGGCCTGGGGAAAACAGTACGAGAACGACGCCAGAACCCTGTTTGAGTTCACTTCCGGCGTGAATGTTATTGAATCCCCGATCATCTATCGCGACGAAAGTATGCGTACCGCCTGCTCTCCCGATGGTTTATGCAGTGACGGCAATGGCCTTGAGCTGAAATGCCCGTTTACCTCCCGGGATTTCATGAAGTTCCGGCTCGGTGGTTTCGAGGCCATAAAGTCGGCTTACATGGCCCAGGTGCAGTACAGCATGTGGGTGACACGAAAAGATGCCTGGTACTTTGCCAACTATGACCCACGTATGAAGCGTGAAGGACTGCATTATGTCGTGGTTGAGCGGGATGAAAAGTACATGGCGAGTTTTGACGAGATGGTGCCGGAGTTCATCGAAAAAATGGACGAGGCACTGGCTGAAATTGGTTTTGTATTTGGGGAGCAATGGCGATGAAGCATCCTCACGATAATATCCGGGTAGGTGCGATCACTTTCGTCTACTCCGTTACAAAGCGAGGCTGGGTATTTCCCGGCCTTTCTGTTATCAGAAATCCCCTGAAAGCACAGCGGCTGGCTGAGGAGATAAATAATAAACGGGGAGCTGTATGCACAAAGCATCTCCCGTTGAGTTAAGAACGAGTATCGAGATGGCACATAGCCTCGCTCAAATTGGAGTCAGGTTTGTGCCAATACCAGTAGAAACAGACGAAGAATTTCATACGTTAGCCGCATCCCTTTCACAAAAGCTGGAAATGATGGTGGCGAAAGCAGAAGCAGATGAGAGAGACCAGGTATGACAACCACTGAATGCATTTTTCTGGCAGCGGGCTTCATATTCTGTGTGCTTATGCTTGCCGACATGGGGCTTGTTCAATGACACCTCAGCAAGAAAACGCCCTTCGCAGCATTGCCCGTCAGGCTAATTCTGAAATCAAAAAAGCCAGACAGCAGTTTCCGGATAAAAACGTCGATGACATTTGCCGTAGCGTACTAAAGAAGCACCGCGAAACGGTAACGCTGATGGGATTCACACCGACTCATTTAAGCCTGGCGATCGGCATGTTAAACGGCGTCTTTAAGGAACGGTGAACATGAAAAGCAAAATCATCAGGGAGCTACAGGCTCCTTGAACCGCCCCGGGAATCCTGGAGACTAAACTCCCTGAGAAAGAGGTAAACAGGATGACTAAAAATACACGTTTTTCCCCCGAGGTCCGTCAACGGGCAGTCCGTATGGTTCTGGAAAGTCAGGGCGAATATGACTCACAATGGGCGGCAATTTGTTCCATTGCCCCAAAGATTGGCTGTACACCAGAGACTCTGCGTGTGTGGGTTCGTCAGCATGAGCGGGATACCGGGGGCGGTGATGGTGGACTCACCACCGCTGAACGTCAGCGTCTGAAAGAGCTGGAACGTGAAAATCGTGAACTGCGCCGCAGTAACGATATCCTTCGCCAGGCTTCCGCTTATTTTGCGAAGGCGGAGTTCGACCGCCTCTGGAAAAAATAATGCCACTGCTGGATAAGCTGCGTGAGCAGTACGGGGTCGGACCGGTATGCAGTGAGCTGCATATTGCCCCGTCAACGTATTACCACTGTCAGCAACAGCGACATCATCCTGATAAACGCAGTGCCCGTGCTCAGCGCGATGACTGGCTGAAGAGAGAGATACAGCGCGTATACGATGAAAATCATCAGGTGTACGGTGTGCGTAAAGTCTGGCGCCAGTTGTTACGCGAAGGTATCAGGGTGGCCAGATGTACAGTGGCGCGCCTCATGGCGGTTATGGGACTTGCCGGTGTTCTCCGGGGTAAAAAGGTCCGTACTACCGTCAGCCGGAAAGCCGTTTCCGCAGGCGACCGCGTAAACCGTCAGTTCGTGGCAGAACGTCCTGACCAGCTGTGGGTGGCTGATTTTACTTACGTCAGCACATGGCAGGGCTTCGTCTATGTGGCGTTCATCATTGATGTGTTTGCCGGATGTATCGTGGGGTGGCGAGTCTCATCGTCTATGGAAACGACATTCGTGCTGGATGCACTGGAGCAGGCGTTGTGGGCCCGTCGGCCGTCCGGCACAGTCCATCACAGTGATAAAGGTTCTCAGTATGTATCACTGGCCTATACGGAGCGACTAAAAGAAGCAAAACTGCTGGCATCAACAGGGAGTACAGGTGACTCGTATGACAACGCGATGGCGGAGAGCATCAATGGTCTTTACAAAGCGGAGGTAATACACCGTAAGAGCTGGAAAAACCGTGCAGAAGTGGAACTGGCCACACTCACGTGGGTGGACTGGTATAACAATCGACGATTGCTGGGAAGGCTGGGTCATATCCCTCCGGCAGAAGCAGAAAAAGCTTATTATGCTTCCATCAGAAACGATGATCTGGCAGCCTGAGTTCACAGATAAAACACTCTCCAGGAAAACCGGGGCGGTTCACCTTTTTTATTGTTCGCATTCATCCTCAAGCGTATTAACCAACAATTCAGGGATTAATGGAAGATGGCAGACATCATTGATTCAGCATCAGAAATCGAAGAATTACAGCGCAATACAGCAATAAAAATGCGTCGTCTGAACTACCAGACTGTATCCGCAACTCATTGTTGTGAGTGTGGCGATCCGATAGATGAGCGAAGACGCCTGGCTGTTCAGGGTTGTCGGACTTGTGCAAGTTGCCAGGAGGAGATCGAACTTAAGAACAAACAATGGGGACTGTGATGGCCTCAAAGCAGCAAATTTCAACATCGTCCAACTGAGGTGTAAAAATGTTCAGAATCATTTTTCCTAACACCTGGTACGTCGACCACCACGGCACTCCCTGCAAAATCCTGCGTTCTACCCACAACAAAGTTCACTACATCCGAAAAGGCAGAACATGTATCGCCAGCATGTTCCGCTTTAATCATGACTTTGAACCTGTGAATAAAGCTGATGCAGATCGGATAGCAGAAGAGATCGAAACGGCAGAACACATTAAGAAGTTACGTGACATGCGTTCAAAAAGCAGAGGTAACCATGGAATCATACAGCCTCACACTCGATGAGGCCTGTCAGTTTCTCAAGATATCCAGACCTACCGCTACCAACTGGATACGAACAGGCCGCCTACAGGCAACACGCAAAGACCCCACTAAACTAAAATCTCCTTACCTCACAACACGACAAGCCTGCATTGCGGCGCTTCAGTCTCCGCTGCATACTGTCCAGGTGAGCGCGGGTGATGGCATAACAGAGGAAAGAAAATGTCACTCTTCCGCAGAGGTGAAATATGGTACGCCAGTTTCACATTGCCGAACGGTAAAAGATTTAAACAGTCTCTTGGAACAAAGGACAAAAGGCAGGCGACAGAACTCCATGACAAGCTAAAGGCTGAAGCATGGCGGGTCAGCAAACTTGGTGAAATACCTGATATAACGTTCGAGGAAGCGTGTGTCAGGTGGCTTGAAGAGAAAGCACATAAAAAATCACTGGACGATGACAAAAGCCGGATCGGATTCTGGCTTCAACATTTCGCAGGAATGCAACTAAGAGACATTACTGAATCAAAAATTTATTCAGCAATGCAGAAAATGACGAACCGGCGTCATGAGGAAAACTGGAAACTCAGGGCAGAAGCATGCAGAAAAAAAGGGAAACCAGTTCCAGAATACACGCCAAAACCAGCGTCCGTTGCGACGAAGGCAACGCATCTTTCATTTATAAAGGCCCTGCTAAGAGCCGCAGAGCGTGAATGGAAAATGCTGGATAAGGCACCAATTATTAAAGTGCCTCAACCAAAGAATAAACGGATCCGCTGGCTGGAGCCTCATGAAGCACAAAGGCTGATTGATGAATGTCCGGAGCCATTAAAGTCTGTTGTTGAATTTGCACTTGCAACAGGCTTAAGACGCTCGAACATCATCAACCTTGAATGGCAACAAATAGACATGCAGCGCCGGGTGGCATGGATAAACCCGGAAGAGAGTAAATCAAACCGCGCAATTGGCGTTGCGCTGAATGATACTGCATGTCGCGTTTTGAAAAAACAAATCGGGAATCATCACCGTTGGGTATTTGTGTACAAGGAAAGCTGTACCAAACCAGACGGAACGAAAGCGCCAACAGTAAGGAAGATGCGGTATGACGCAAACACAGCCTGGAAAGCGGCGCTGAGACGGGCTGGTATTGATGATTTCAGATTTCACGACTTGAGACACACCTGGGCAAGTTGGCTGGTTCAAGCCGGAGTCCCGTTGTCAGTGTTACAGGAAATGGGAGGCTGGGAGTCTATCGAAATGGTTCGTCGATATGCTCACCTTGCACCTAATCACCTTACCGAACACGCACGGCAAATAGACTCGATCCTGAACCCATCGGTCCCAAATTTGTCCCAGTCAAAAAATAAGGAAGGTACTAATGATGTGTAACTTATTGATTTAAATGGTGCCGATAATAGGAGTCGAACCTACGACCTTCGCATTACGAATGCGCTGCTCTACCAACTGAGCTATATCGGCCCTGAAAGGACATGTTCACGAACGTGAATCACGGTGGACAAGGTTAAAACTAACCGGGCGATGCGTCAATGGCCTTGTGAATCAAATGGCTACTTTTGCATCACCCGGTTTTATTTATGCACGAATGGTGTAATCACCAATGCCGATCCACTTGTAGGTGGTCAGAGCTTCCAGCCCCATTGGGCCGCGCGCGTGGAGTTTTTGTGTGCTTACCGCAACTTCCGCCCCCAGACCAAACTGGCCGCCGTCGGTAAAACGCGTAGAGGCGTTAACGTAAACAGCGGAGGAATCCACTTCGTTAACAAAACGCTGGGCGTTGCGCATATCGCGGGTCAGGATCGCATCGGAATGTTGCGTGCCGTGTTCACGAATATGGGCGATGGCATCGTCAAGATCGCTGACGATTTTAACGTTCAAGTCTAATGACAGGAACTCATCGTCATACTCTTCGGCTTTAACAGCCACCACCTTCGCTGGGCCTGCCTGCAACTGCGCCAGCGCAGTTGCGTCAGCGTGTAATGTCACGCCGCTTTCCGCCATTTGCTTGCTTAATGCGGGCAGGAAGCTATCTGCGATGTTTTTATTTACCAGCAACGTTTCTACCGTATTACACGTGCTCGGGCGCTGAGTTTTCGCGTTGACAATCACTTTCAATGCTTCAGCGATCTCTGCACTTTCATCAACGTAAATATGGCATACGCCTATACCACCTGTGATTACCGGAATCGTCGACTGCTCGCGGCACAGTTTATGCAACCCAGCCCCGCCGCGTGGGATCAGCATGTCGATGTATTTATCCATACGCAGCATTTCACTGACCAGCGCACGGTCAGGATTATCAATCGCCTGCACGGCACCCGCCGGTAAGCCACAGGATTTCAGGGCGTCCTGAATCACCGCCACCGTTGCCGCGTTAGTGCGACACGTTTCTTTGCCGCCGCGCAGGATCACCGCGTTACCTGTTTTCAGGCACAGCGAAGCAACATCTACCGTCACGTTCGGGCGCGCTTCATAAATCACGCCAATCACCCCCAGCGGCACGCGACGGCGTTCCAGACGCAGGCCGCTGTCCAGCACCCCGCCATCAATTACCTGCCCCACTGGATCGGCGAGGTTACACACCTGGCGCACATCATCGGCAATGCTTTTCAGCCGTGCGGGCGTCAGTGCCAGGCGGTCAAGCATCGCTTCGCTAAGGCCATTGGCACGCGCGTCAGCAACATCCTGGGCGTTAGCATTGAGGATGCTTTCGCTTTGTGCTTCCAGTTCATCGGCGATTTTTTCCAGCACGCGATTTTTTTCGCGGCTGGAGAGTTGCGCTAATTTATACGAGGCTTGCTTCGCGGCAATGCCCATTTGTTCCAGCATCGGCCTGCTCCTTAACGGGTAATCATATCATCACGGTGAACGGCAACCGGGCCGTATTCATATCCCAGTATTGCATCAATTTCTTGCGAGTGGTGTCCGGCAATACGGCGTAATGCATCGCTGTTGTAACGACTAACGCCGTGGGCGATATCGCGACCTTCGAGGTTGCAAATGCGGATGACTTCACCACGCGAGAAATTGCCAGTCACGCTTTTAATGCCTTTCGGCAACAGGGAGCTGCCGCGTTCAAGAATGGCGGCGGTTGCCCCTTCATCTACCGTGATTTCACCCGCAGGCGGCGCACCGAAAATCCAACGTTTGCGGTTTTCAAGCGGAGTCGCCTGGGCATGGAACAGCGTACCGACGGAAATACCTTCCATCACATCACCAATGACACCCGGCTTACTGCCCGCGGCAATAATGGTGTCGATACCCGCACGGCAAGCCACGTCCGCGGCCTGCAATTTAGTGCTCATGCCGCCGGTTCCAAGACCTGAAACGCTGTCACCAGCAATCGCGCGCAGAGCGTCATCAATGCCGTACACATCTTTAATCAGTTCTGCCTGCGGATTGCTACGCGGATCAGCGGTATACAAACCTTTTTGATCGGTCAGCAACAACAGTTTATCGGCACCCGCCAGAATCGCCGCCAGCGCCGAAAGGTTATCGTTATCGCCGACTTTAATCTCTGCAGTAGCGACAGCATCGTTCTCATTGATTACCGGAACGATGTTGTTATCGAGCAGCGCACGCAAGGTGTCGCGGGCGTTCAGGAAGCGTTCACGGTCTTCCATATCAGCACGAGTTAGCAGCATCTGCCCGACGTGAATGCCATAAATCGAAAACAGCTGTTCCCACAGTTGAATCAGTCGACTCTGCCCTACCGCCGCCAGAAGTTGTTTCGAGGCAATAGTCGCTGGCAGTTCCGGGTAACCCAGGTGCTCACGTCCGGCGGCAATCGCCCCCGACGTCACAATTACAATCCGATGCCCGGCGGCATGTAGCTGCGCGCACTGGCGAACAAGTTCAACGATATGGGCACGGTTCAGGCGGCGCGATCCGCCTGTTAGCACACTGGTGCCGAGTTTTACCACCAGCGTCTGGCTGTCACTCATGATTCTCTGCCATTCAATTTTAGGGAAAATGATATCAAACGAACGTTTTAGCAGGACTGTCGCCGGTTGCCAACCATCTGCAAGCAAAGCATGGCGTTTTGTTGCGCGGGATCAGCAAGCGTAGCGGCAGTTGTTTACGCTTTTATTACAGATTTAATAAATTACCACATTTTAAGAATATCATTAATCTGTAATATATCTTTAACAATCTCAGGTTAAAAACTTTCCTGTTTTCAACGGGACACTCCCGCTGAATATTCGCGCGTTAATTAAAATCAGGAATGAAAATGAAAAAGAGCACTCTGGCATTAGTGGTGATGGGCATTGTGGCATCGGCATCCGTACAGGCCGCAGAAATATATAACAAAGACGGTAATAAACTGGATATCTATGGCAAAGTTAAAGCCATGCATTATATGAGCGATAATGACAGTAAAGATGGCGACCAAAGTTATATCCGTTTTGGTTTTAAAGGCGAAACACAAATTAACGATCAACTGACCGGTTATGGTCGCTGGGAAGCAGAGTTTGCCGGAAATAAAGCAGAGAGTGATACTGCTCAGCAAAAAACGCGTCTTGCCTTTGCCGGGTTGAAATATAAAGATTTGGGTTCTTTCGACTATGGTCGTAACCTGGGGGCGCTGTATGACGTGGAAGCCTGGACCGATATGTTCCCGGAATTCGGCGGCGATTCCTCCGCGCAGACCGACAACTTTATGACCAAACGCGCCAGCGGACTGGCAACGTATCGGAACACCGACTTCTTCGGCGTTATCGATGGTCTGAACTTAACCCTGCAATATCAAGGAAAAAACGAAAACCGCGACGTTAAAAAGCAAAACGGTGATGGCTTCGGCACGTCATTGACATATGACTTTGGCGGCAGCGATTTTGCCATTAGTGGGGCCTATACCAACTCCGATCGCACCAACGAGCAGAACCTGCAAAGCCGTGGCACGGGCAAGCGTGCAGAAGCATGGGCAACAGGCCTGAAATACGATGCCAATAATATTTACCTGGCAACTTTCTATTCTGAAACGCGTAAAATGACGCCAATCTCTGGCGGCTTTGCCAATAAGACGCAGAACTTTGAAGCAGTCGCTCAATACCAATTCGACTTTGGCCTGCGTCCATCGCTGGGTTATGTCTTATCGAAAGGGAAAGATATTGAGGGCATCGGTGATGAGGATCTGGTCAATTATATTGATGTCGGTGCTACATATTATTTCAACAAAAATATGTCAGCGTTTGTTGATTATAAAATCAACCAACTGGACAGCGATAACAAATTAAATATTAATAATGATGATATTGTCGCGGTTGGGATAACCTATCAGTTTTAATGGAGATTGCCGGATGCGGCGCATCCGGCACTTTTCACTCACGCGGTTAACTTCACCGGTTCATCACGAAAATCATCCGCCGGTTCCAGCTTCAGATTCAGTGTCGTCAGCAGTTCACGCAGCTTCTCATGAAACTCACGCAGGGTATGTTCCAGTCGCTCAACCACTTCGGCATCTTTTACCGGAACGTTCTTCCAGTCGCCTGCTTTATCGAACAGACCAAACTGGTAACTGTAAGTAAAACGGGATTCCTGCGCTTCAAGCTCCATCCACCAACCCCAGAACTCACGCACTTCCGGCGCTGGTTTCACGTTGACGCATACAGCCAGACAATCGAAAAAGAATCGATTATCTTCGCACTTACCTTCACGAATATAGGGGCCTAGTGCGGTAAATTTTTTGATCAATCTGCTCTTCGGGTGTCCACTCGGTAACGTCATTGCGATCTCCTGTTGTGATGCACCTGTTTTACCAAACTGGTAAAATTTAGCAAATTTTTAACACAATCGTTTTTCGATCCAGCTCGTGATTTCCTGAAGACCTTTGTCAAAATTCCGATACACCGGATTAAACGGAATCTCTAACAATTTACCATCAGCAGATGATGAGGTGATTAAGCGTGAGTCCTCTTCCGGGCTGAACGGATCGTTCTTCCAGTAGCCTGATAACATTGGCGTTGGGCAGCGACGGCCCAGCAATCCTTGCACTTTTAATGAATAACGATTCAGTTCCACACGCAACGCTTCATCGGAAGCATCATGCATCCCCAAACGACTCGCCAGAACGTCAAGATACATTTCCGGCACCTGTTGCTGGCACTTAAAATCACTCAACAGGGTATGAACTACCGGACCAAGACAGGCAACCGCTTTCAGACGCGGCGATTCAAGATATGCCAGACGCACAGCAACGTTAGAGCCAAAACGGAAACCAAAGGCCGCGACACGGGTGTGATCCACCCACGGGACGTTAGGCAGCGCCTTTAAGACGTGCTGATGCAACAGGCTGGAGTCCTGGGTGAGCTTCCATTTTGAAGAAAAGCCCACCGACGGCATATCAATAGTCAGCATCGCAATGCCGCGCGGGGCAAAATAACGTTCATACAGACTGTAATAATCCGTCTGCATCGCATCCAGACCACCACACATTAATACCGTCGGGAACGGGCCATCGCCTTTCGGCATATGCAAAAAGCCGGTGATGGGCGCACCGCCTGGTACGGTAAACTCCATCTGCCGCATCGTGCCCGGCAGACGTTGGGCGGCCTCTTCATAGGCACGGTTTGACAAAGCCTGCGCTTGCTCGGCCAGGTCATCCCCTTTCAGATGAGGATAGGCGGCAATGTTGTACAACGTGGCCGCATGCAGCCAGTGACGACCACTGAGTTGTGGATCTTCTTCCGCACAAGCTTTTTGTTGCCACACCATCGCCTGGGTGGCCCATTCATAAATCCAGTTGCCGCCGCGGTAGCCAATCACCGTATCGTATAAATCATCGTCGGTACGTTCAGCATCGCTCATCACAATACGCGCCTGAACGTCGAGGATTTCACGTGGGTCAATGCCGCGCCAGATCCACATCAGACGGTTTATCATGCGATACCAGTGGGGGATGGTTTTACCATCAAGGGCCGACTGCACAGGCGGTTGTGCGCCGTGATTAAAGCGGCGGACTAGCGTCGAGGTTTCAGGATGTTTAAAGCGGGGTTTGAACAGGGTTTCGCTCAGGTTTGCCTGTGTCATGGATGCAGCCTCCAGAATACTTACTGGAAACTATTGTAACCTGCCTGAAGTTAAAAAGAACAACGCCCGGCAGTGCCAGGCGTTGAAAAGATTAGCGCCCGGAGATTGGCGGGACGAATACGACGCCCATATCCCACGGTTGTTCAATCCAGGTATCTTGTGGGATATCAACAACATAATCATCAACCAGCGGACGACCTGCCGGTTTAGCGAAGATGGTGACAAAGTGCGCTTTTGGATACATTTCACGAATCGCAACCGCAGTACCGCCGGTATCCACCAGATCATCAATAACGATGAAGCCTTCGCCATCGCCTTCTGCGCGTTTCAGCACTTTAAGCTCGCGCTGGTTGTCGTGATCGTAGCTGGAAATACAAACGGTATCGACATGACGAATACCCAGTTCACGCGCCAGTAACGCACCCGGTACCAGACCGCCACGGCTTACGGCAATAATGCCTTTCCATTGTTCAGAAGGCATCAGTCGGCTTGCGAGTTTACGTGCATGGATCTGCAACATGTCCCAGGTGACGATGTATTTTTCGCTCATGTGAAGTGTCCCAGCCTGTTTATCTACGGCTTAAAAAGTGTTCGAGGGGAAAATAGGTTGCGCGAGATTATAGAGATCTGACGCACTAAAAACCAGTATTTCACATGAGTCCGCGTCTTTTTACGCACAGCCTCTCCCTGACGCGGGATAAAGTGGTATTCTCAAACATATCTCGCAAGCCTGTCTTGTGTTGACAACATTTTCTGCTAACCCTGTGACCTGCAATACTGTTTTGCGGGTGATCGACAAGGAGACTTAACGTGTCTGAACTGTCTCAATTATCTCCACAGCCGCTGTGGGATATTTTTGCCAAAATCTGTTCTATTCCTCACCCGTCCTATCATGAAGAGCAACTCGCTGAATACATTGTTGGTTGGGCAAAAGAGAAAGGTTTCCATGTCGAACGCGATCAGGTGGGTAATATCCTGATTCGTAAACCTGCTACCGCAGGTATGGAAAATCGTAAACCAGTCGTCTTGCAGGCCCACCTCGATATGGTGCCGCAGAAAAATAACGATACCGTGCACGATTTCACTAAAGATCCTATCCAGCCTTATATTGATGGCGAATGGGTTAAAGCGCGCGGTACCACGCTGGGTGCGGATAACGGCATTGGTATGGCCTCTGCACTGGCGGTTCTGGCTGACGAAAACGTGGTTCACGGCCCGCTGGAAGTGCTGCTAACCATGACCGAAGAAGCCGGTATGGACGGGGCGTTCGGCTTACAGAGCAACTGGTTGCAGGCTGACATTCTGATTAACACCGACTCCGAAGAAGAAGGTGAAATCTACATGGGTTGTGCTGGGGGTATCGACTTCACCTCCAACCTGCATTTAGATCGTGAAGCGGTTCCAGCTGGTTTTGAAACCTTCAAGTTAACCTTAAAAGGTCTGAAAGGCGGTCACTCCGGCGGTGAAATCCACGTTGGCCTGGGTAATGCCAACAAACTGCTGGTGCGCTTCCTGGCGGGTCATGCGGAAGAGCTGGACCTGCGCCTTATCGATTTCAACGGTGGCACACTGCGTAACGCCATCCCGCGTGAAGCCTTTGCGACCATCGCTGTCGCAGCTGATAAAGTCGACGCCCTGAAAACGCTGGTGAATACCTATCAGGAGATCCTGAAAAACGAGCTGGCAGAGAAAGAGAAAAATCTGGCATTGCTGCTGGACTCTGTTGCGAACGATAAAGCTGCCCTGATTGCGAAATCTCGCGATACCTTTATTCGTCTGCTGAACGCCACCCCGAACGGTGTGATCCGCAACTCCGACGTGGCAAAAGGCGTGGTTGAAACCTCACTGAACGTCGGTGTCGTGACCATGACCGACAACAACGTAGAAATTCACTGCCTGATCCGTTCTCTGATCGACAGCGGTAAAGACTACGTGGTGAGCATGCTGGATTCGCTGGGTAAACTGGCAGGCGCGAAAACCGAAGCGAAAGGCGCATATCCTGGCTGGCAGCCGGACGCTAACTCTCCGGTGATGCATCTGGTACGTGAAACCTATCAGCGTCTGTTCAACAAGACGCCGAACATCCAGATTATTCACGCGGGTCTGGAATGTGGCCTGTTTAAAAAGCCGTATCCGGAAATGGACATGGTTTCTATCGGGCCAACCATCACCGGTCCACACTCTCCGGATGAGCAAGTTCACATCGAAAGCGTAGGCCATTACTGGACACTGCTGACAGAACTGCTGAAAGAAATTCCGGCGAAGTAATTTTTTGATTTGCTGCCGGATGGCGTTTGATCGCCTTCCGGCAGTTTCATCCTTTCTTATCCTTCGATAAAAGCCATCCCTGTAAACGTCCGTCGCGGGTTGCCACGTTCAATCTGGTGATGGAACATTCGCCGCTGCGATTTCAGCGCCGCGCTATTTTCCTGTTGCTGTTGCTCCAGCTTCCAGGCAATCAGCAATCGCGCCAGCCGTTTGTTGGCATGTTGGCTGCGCTCTGACTGAACCTTCACGCTAATCCCGGATGCCAGATGCGTGGCGCGTACCGCCGAGTCGGTTTTATTGACATGTTGACCGCCCGGCCCCGACGAACGCAGCGTCTCATAATGGATCGCATCGGATTGCTCCTGCTCATCTGCAGTAAAACGCCCAATGCCCAGAAACCAGTTTTTGCGCCCATGATGAGGGCGATACGGACTCGGACAAATCCACTGGATAGTGCCACACCAGCTTTCGCTTAGTGCCCATGCGTTGTCGCCATCAAGTGAAACCAGCGCCGAACGCAGTGTGTCAGAGTAGCGACCCGTTTCTGTTTCCAGCACCGTTACCGCGACGTCTTGTCGGGCAGCTTCTTTAATCAGCCTGTCCAGTGCCTTTTTCACTGCGAGACAACATTCTTCCGGCCCCTGAGCTGAGGAGAGTTGTAGCAAGATCATCCTTTTTTCCCTCCACTGTTTTTGAGCGTCAGCACCGGACGCAGTCGCGCGACAGGAATAATTAAACCGGCCTGCACCAGACATTGCACCACACTTTCAGCCGATTTATAGGCTTGTGGCGCTTCTTCAAAGATGAGTTGTTTATCGCGACAAATTACCCGACTGCCAAGTTCAGTACGTGAGAGTTGCGTCGCCGTGTATTTCGCTGCCAGACGCCCTTTACACTCGGTGCGCCCCCATTTACGCCCTGCCCCATGCGCCAGTGAGTGAAGCGTTTTTTCGTTCGCAACAGGTTTAACCAGCCAGGAGTAATCACCGCGTGAACCGGGAATAATCACCAGACCGTTGTCATCCGGCGTAGCCCCTTTACGGTGTAACCATCCTTGTTGATCGCCGATTCGACATGCGCTAACAAAGTTATGCGCCACATCCAGAACCGAATTTCCGTTGGCCTTAACTTGTTGCATTATGCGCAAAGCGATCAGCTGGCGATTAATACGCGCAAACGCCAGCGCATCATCATGTTCCGCAATATAACTTAGCGCGTCGTCACTGCCTTCCGGCAAACCATGATGCGAAAACGAGGCAATATGCCGCTGTAAAATAGACTGCCCTAAACCACGCGAGCCGCTATGGACCAGCAGTTGCAGATGCTGCGCATCCAGACCTGACAGTGCAAACAGTTCCGCGTCGATGATTTGATCAATCTGTTGCAGTTCTGCAAAGTGGTTACCGCCACCGATAGAGCCAAGCGCGCAGCGCCACGGATGCTGTGCAAACGCTGACGGCAGGTTTTCCTCCAGCCAGCTTTCTTCAGCAACGTCATCCAGCGCAGATAATCGCTTTTCAAACTTATCGGCGTTGTATTTACGCGCGAGAATATCTGTTTGCCATAGCGCCATACCGCAGCCGATATCATTGCCGACCAGTGCCGGGTAAAAACGGCCTACGGAGAAGAACGCTGCGCCAATCGGATAGCCGCGTCCGGGGTGCAAATCTGGCATCCCCACTACGCGCTGCATGTTGGGTAAATTTGCCGTGGTGTGTAATTGTTGGATCGCTGAACTCTCGATCCACAGGTCATCAGATGCGATGGTAAATACCGCATCGGATAAGGGACGAATATATTTGCCCATGTATCATTCCATTTATACTCGTCATACTTCAAGTTGCATGTACTGCGACTCGAATTATTTAGAGTATATAAATATAAAAATCAGGAAATGGCAGACGAATCCAGGGCAAGAAAAAAAGAATTAATCCTGGAAAGGTCTGCAAAGAGTCATTGATAAAGGATTTTTCATGATTTACCTCCTTGCAGTTTGTGGAATAAGAAAACGCGCACATATTAGGCGGGCGTTATTTTCATTGCAAGCTGGATTTAATGTTGCGGTTTATATCGCATATGAAAATTAGTAAACCACGCTCCCCGGCATTCAACGCGTTGCTGCTTAACTGTCTGAAAACCATAACGTTCAAAAAAGGGTTTTGCGGTTATGCTGGCGTCCACCGTAAGTTCGGATTCAGACTTAATCAAAGGTTTTAACAAAGCGCTGGCAACCCCACGGCGAGTATATTCAGGGTCAACAAATAACATATCGATATAATGTTCAATGCGGGAAATAAAACCAACCGGTTGTGCATTAATCACAGCAACTCGCACTTGTGATTTCGCGAGTTGCTCTTTCCAGCGAGATTCGTCAATCTGCGCCCAGGCGGCAATTTGTTGTGGTGAATAATGCTGACTGGCGGTCATCGTAACCGCTCTAATGAAAATAGCGCATAGTTGCTGAAAATCGCAAGGCTGATAGTTTCTTATTTGTATGTTATTCATAATCCCAGCACCAGTTGTCTTTCCATTTGCGGATCCAGCAACGTCACATGCAGCCCCACCAGCCGCACACCGCGCCCGCCACGGCGTTCATCCCAGGTTTTACGCGCAGTGGCGATCAAGTCAGCTTTATTCAGCCGCGGCCAGACGTGTTCCTGGGTGGTTTGCTGAAAATCGTCGAACTTTAATTTCACCCCCTGGCGGGCAATCAGTAAATCAGGTTTTACCTTTGCCAGACGACGTTCAAGTTCCGGGTACAACCGCTCGATGATCGCTTCACATTCAGACCAGTGATGAATATCTTCCGCCATGGTGCGTTCTACACCGACGGATTTTCGCAACCTTTCGCTGTTAACGTCGCGCTCGTCAATGCCCTGGCTACGCTCCCACAAAATGCGGCCAAATTTGCCAAAGCGTTTAAGCAACGTCACCAGATCACACTTTTGTACATCGCCACAGGTTCGTAGCCCCATCGCTTCCAGTTTTGCCGCCGAGACTTTGCCGACACCGGGAATTTTTGCCAGCGGTAAGGTTTGCAGAAATGCCGGAACTTCTGCCGGCGTAATCACAAACTGACCGTTGGGTTTATTCATGTCTGAGGCGATTTTGGCGAGAAACTTGACCGGCGCAACGCCCGCAGACGCCGTCAGTTGCAGCTCGTTGAAGATCGTCTGGCGGATTTCCTGAGCGATAAGGGTCGCAGAGCCGTGGCAATGGACACTATCGGTGACGTCGAGATAGGCTTCATCCAGTGACAGCGGCTCAATACGCGATGTGTAGCGAGAGAAGATTTCGCGGATATGATTTGACGCTTCTTTGTAGGCGTCAAAGCGCCCTGGAAGCAAGGTGAGATGCGGACACAGTTTGAGCGCCATGCCGGTTGGCATTGCGCTACGCACGCCAAATTTACGCGCGGGATAATTGGCGGTGCTGATCACCCCCCGGCGTTCGCGGCTGCCGCCAATAGCAATAGGGATATCGCGCAGGGCGGGATTGTCGCGCATCTCCACCGCGGCGAAAAAGCAGTCCATATCCACATGAATGATTTTACGCATTGCTCACCTCTCAATACTGGTAAAGTATACAGTGATTTCAGAGTTTGAGAAATGCGTAAAGATTCAGCATTTAACGCGTTCGCTGCGAAAGCACCTGCTGCTTATCCAGCTTTTTCACCAGCGGCTGCACCACCTTATCCCCATGCTGACCAAAATATTGATACAACGTATCGGACGCGCTTTTGGTGAGCACCATAATCTCAATGCGCCGGTTACCCGCGCTTTGTGGGTTTTTGGCATCCAGCAGCATCTGGTCCGCCATCGCGCTTACCTGCATCACTTTATCTTCCGGCATCCCGGCGTCTTCCAGCACCCGACGGGCCGAGAGCGCGCGGTCACCCGAAAGGTTCCAGTTGTTGTAGATATTGCTTTTATAGGCCATCGCATCGGTATGCCCGGTAATAATAATTTTGTTGTCGAGCGAGTCGAATACCGGCGCGAGTTCCACCAGCAGCGTTTTAAAGAACGGCATAATCTTCGCGCTGCCGCGTTCAAACATATTGCGGTTCTGGTCATCTTTAATCAGCACGCGTAATCCCTGCGGGACAATCTCCATCTCCAGATTGGCTTCCATATGCGCATCGCGGGCGATGGTGTTGATACTGGTCGCCAGCTCGCCAAGCTCAGTGGCAGACTTCTTCTTCAGTAGCGCCGTTTTCTCGTTGACGTCGCGGGCTTTTTTCTCCGTCTCTTCCGGCACCGCCACGGTGGCAGGTTTCGGCGGATGCGTCGGGCTGATTTTATTTAACGGCGACAGCCCGCCGCCATTGAAAATCGACTGCCCGTGCAGCGCGGCGATAATGCTTTCACGCTCAGATTTACTAACACTGTTGACAATCAACTTTATTGTCGTCACCAAAGGGGCCGAGCGTATTTCCGAGGTTTCTGCCCGTTTTACCCTGGACGCGATGCCCGGCAAGCAGATGGCGATTGACGCCGATCTTAACGCCGGGTTGATCAACCAGGCGCAGGCGCAGACCCGCCGCAAAGATGTTGCCAGCGAGGCCGATTTCTACGGCGCGATGGACGGGGCATCGAAGTTTGTGCGCGGGGATGCCATCGCCGGGATGATGATTCTGGCGATCAACCTGATTGGCGGCGTTTGTATCGGGATCTTCAAATACAACCTGAGCGCCGATGCCGCCTTCCAGCAGTATGTGCTGATGACCATCGGTGACGGCCTGGTGGCGCAGATCCCTTCCCTGCTGCTCTCCACCGCGGCGGCGATTATCGTCACCCGCGTCAGCGACAACGGCGATATCGCCCATGATGTGCGCCACCAGCTGCTGGCAAGCCCGTCGGTGCTCTACACCGCCACCGGGATTATGTTCGTGCTGGCGGTGGTGCCGGGAATGCCGCACTTCCCGTTCCTGATGTTCAGCGCCTTGCTTGGCTTTACCGGCTGGCGAATGAGCAAACGCCCGCAGGCGGCGGAGGCGGAAGAGAAAAGCCTCGAAACGCTGACCCGCACAATCACTGAAACCAGCGAGCAACAGGTCAGTTGGGAAACCATTCCGCTGATCGAGCCCATCAGTTTAAGCCTCGGTTACAAACTGGTGGCGCTGGTGGATAAAGCGCAGGGCAACCCGCTCACCCAGCGTATTCGCGGCGTGCGGCAGGTGATTTCCGACGGCAACGGCGTGCTGCTGCCGGAGATCCGCATTCGCGAAAACTTCCGCCTCAAGCCCAGTCAGTACGCCATTTTCATCAACGGCATTAAGGCCGATGAAGCGGATATTCCGGCGGATAAGCTGATGGCTCTGCCCTCCAGTGAAACCTACGGTGAGATTGACGGCGTGCTGGGGAACGACCCGGCGTACGGGATGCCGGTGACCTGGATCCAGCCTGCGCAGAAAGCGAAGGCGCTGAATATGGGGTATCAGGTGATCGACAGCGCCAGCGTAATTGCCACGCATGTGAATAAGATTGTGCGCAGCTATATTCCTGATTTGTTTAACTATGACGATATTACTCAGCTGCATAACCGTTTGTCGTCGATGGCACCGCGCCTGGCGGAGGATTTGAGTGCGGCGCTGAATTACAGCCAGTTGCTGAAAGTGTACCGGGCACTGCTGACCGAAGGCGTTTCCCTGCGCGATATCGTCACCATCGCCACCGTGCTGGTCGCCAGTAGCACCGTCACCAAAGATCATATTCTGCTGGCGGCCGATGTGCGCCTGGCACTGCGGCGCAGCATTACCCATCCGTTCGTTCGCAAGCAGGAGCTGGCGGTGTATACGCTGAATAATGAACTGGAAAATCTGCTGACCAACGTGGTGAATCAGGCGCAACAGGGCGGCAAAGTGATGCTTGATAGCGTGCCAGTGGACCCGAATATGCTCAACCAGTTCCAGAGTACGATGCCGCAGGTAAAAGAGCAGATGAAAGCGGCGGGGAAAGACCCGGTGCTGCTGGTGCCGCCGCAGCTGCGCCCGTTGCTGGCGCGTTATGCGAAGTTGTTTGCGCCGGGGTTGCATGTGCTGTCGTATAACGAAGTGCCGGATGAGCTGGAGTTGAAGATAATGGGGGCGTTGATGTAGGTATCCGGCATCGGTGCACAATTGCCGGATGCGGCGTGAACGCCTTATCCGGCCTTGTATTATCCCTCCTGTGCAGAGAAAATCGGCCAGTTTTCTCTGCCTGCAGTCCGCATGCCGTATCCGGCCTTGGGTTCTAACCTGCGCGGTAGATTTATGCAGCGGACTGCCTTTCTCCCAAAGTGATAAACCGGACAGTATCATGGACCGGTTTTCCCGGTAATCCGTATTTGCAAGGTTGGTTTCACTATGGAACATGAACTTCATTATATCGGTATCGACACCGCTAAAGAGAAACTGGATGTCGATGTGTTGCGTCCTGATGGTCGTCATCGCACCAAAAAATTCGCTAACACCACTAAAGGGCACGATGAGCTGGTGAGCTGGCTGAAAGGTCACAAGATTGGCCATGCGCATATCTGCATCGAAGCGACCGGCACCTATATGGAACCTGTCGCAGAGTGCCTTGTAGTGGTCAAGTAATATTGGCCACGGTTTTACAGTAAAAACGGTATCTGTTCTCTGATTCTTCCGGCGTCAACCCACCGTTGTAATGGCGAGGCCTGACGCTATTGTAATAATTCAGGATATAACCGCTAATTTGTTGCCGGGCCTCGTCCTTGCCTACGTAACCATCCGTCGGCACCCATTCTGTTTTCAGACTGCGGAAGAAGCGTTCCATAGGACTGTTATCCCAGCAGTTTCCCCGTCGGCTGACACTTTGCTTTATCCTGTAACGCCAGAGAAGCTGTTGATATTTCAGTCCTGTATACTGACTTCCCTGGTCGCTATGGAACATGACGTCCCGCGGCTGACCACGCACCTCATACGCCATCCGCAAGGCACTGCTTATCAGTGCAGTATCGGCATTCGCTGACAGGCTCCAGCCGATAACCCTGCGGGCAAAAAGATCCATGACGACCGCCAGATAGCACCAGCGATTTCCTGCCCAGATATACGTAATATCTCCGCACCATACCCTGTCTGGCTCCGGTACAGCGAACTGACGCTCGAGCAGATTCGGCAAACACGTATGCTCCTGACAGGCATTTTTGTATTGATGTTTTCCGGGCTGACAACTGCTCAGGTTCAGGTATTTCATCAGCCGTCCGGCACGATAACGGCTCATCGGGACGCCGTTTTGGGTCAGCATTTCAGCCAGCGTGCGCGCGCCTGCAGAGCCCCGGCTCTGGTTCCATGCCCGGCGTATTTCGCTGCACAACCTGACGCGAGCCGAATTAACCGTATCGCGTCGTTTTCGCCAGTACCGGTAACTGCTACGGTGTATTCCCAGTGCGGAACAGAGGCTGACAACTGAGTGGCTGTCACTCAGTCTGGAAACTATCGTAAACCGTTCAGTGAGTCGGACATCAAGAGCGCGGTAGCCTTTTTTAATATCGTATTTTGTTCCTCCAGTCGGCGAACCTGCTTTTCCAGCTCGCGAATACGTTGCTGTTCAGGGGTAATGGGTGTTGCAGAGGGCGCAATACCTTGGCGCTCTCGCCTGAGCTGACGTACCCAGCTCTCAAGCGTGGTAGAACCGACATTCATCGCCTCACTGGCTTGTCGATATGAATAGCCCTTATCAACAATCAGCTGTGCACATTCCAGCCTGAACTCAGGGGTGAAAGTACGTTTGGTTTTCTTGTTCATTAAGTCACCTGTTTTGTGTTGAGGTGAGAATATCACCTTTAATCAGGTGGCCAAATTTACTGTGCCACTACACACCGCAGGAAACTGCTGGAAAGCATCCCGGGTATCGGAGAAAAAACATCTGCGGTATTGCTGGCTTAAATTGGTCTGAAGGACCGTTTCGCCCATGCCAGACAGTTCGCCGCTTTTGCGGGTCTGACACCACGGCGTTATGAATCAGGCAGTAGTGTGAGAGGGGCAAGCCGGTTGAGTAAAGCCGGACATGTGTCGCTTCGCAGGGCGTTGTATATGCCTGCAATGGTAGCCACCAGTAAGACTAGTGGGGACGGATGTTCCGTGACCGTCTGGCGGCTAATGGCAAGAAAGGAAAGGTGATTCTCGGCGCGATGATGCGCAAGCTGGCACAGGTGGCGTATGGAGTGCTGAAGTCAGGCGTGCCGTTCGATGCGTCACGGCATAATCCGGTAGCTGCGTAAAAATCGCGGAAGGGATGAAACAACAGCGCCTGACGGCGCTGTGTCTGGCATGCCTGCAATCCGGGAGACTGGACCAGGAAAAAACTTGCAGGCCGTAACAGTATCTACTGTTAAAGCACAGATTTGTAGGCCGGATAAGCGTAAGCGCATCCGGCATCTGCGTACAACCGCCGGATGCGGCGTAAACGCCTTATCCGGCCTACGGTTGGGTGCAGTTTGTAGGCATGATAAGACGCGCCAGCGTCGCATCAGGCATCGGTGCACAATTATAAAATGATACGCTCTCCGGCACTAAAATCCGTTACGTCCCCCGCCCAATCGATGGGATATAACCCTTTCGCGACATCACGATGGAACGTTGAGAATGGCCAATCACTTACCTGCTTTACCCAGCCATGTTTTACTGGATTTATATAAATATAATCAACATGATGGCGATAATCTTTGGTGTTGCGGATGGCATGCTCCCAAAAACGCGGTTGCCAGATATTTTTCAATCCGCAAACATGGGTGAATTGCTTTTTAATCTCCCGCCAGCGCGAGGAAAAATCATCATCGCTTTCGGGTAATGTCCAGATACAGTGCATATGCTCCGGCAAAACGACCCAGGCGTTAATTTCAAAAGGCCTGTCTCGCTTAACGTTAATAATGGCGTTACGGAGCATCTGTAACTGAGCGGTCAAAAGTTGGCTTCGACGATTCCGTAAATTTACCGTGAAAAACCATGTTCCCCCCTTTATATAAAAACGACGATATTCAGACATAGCGACTCCTTTTTCTCAACGGTAAGAAGAAAAGGAAAAGTCGACAATGCGGGTGTGTTATATCGGGAAAGCGGCTCGCAAAATATTCGCAGACTCGTAGGCATGATAAGACGCGCCAGCGTCGCATCAGGCATCGGCGCATAACCGCCGGATGCGGCGTACACGCCTTATCCGCCCTACAAAATCGTCTCTTCTGTCAAAATCCTGCGCGCGCCCAAAAAGTGATCCTGCCAGAAAGGTTCAGCTAACCGACTTACCCGAATGGTTTCCCCGGTGCGCGGCGACTCGATAAACTGACCGTCTCCCAGATACACGCCCATATGGTCGGCAATCTCGCGGCTGTGAATATGGAAAAACAGCAAATCTCCCCGGCGCAGGTCGTTATTTGCCACAATGGTTGCCCGACGGTAGTGATACATCTCATTGGCCGTGCGCGGGAGTTTCGCCTCGAGGATCTTGTTGTAGGCATAAAAAACCAACCCGCTACAGTCGAAGCCTTGATCGGGTCGCGTGCCACCCCAGACGTATGGCTTGCCAAGCTGCTGCTCCAGACGGTGAATCGCCACTTCGGTGATATTATGCAGGTGGTTACTGCTGAGGAAATGATTGTTTTCCGCCAGCGCCTGCCAGCGTCTGTCACTCGCCTTGAGCGGCGCAGGAAACCATTCTGGATGCTGTTTTATCTGTTCGCGGTTGTGTTGCCGCAGTGCCCTTCTGCTTTCAGCATTGCCTTCCACAATATAGCTGGCCTGCTTTTTCAGATGAATTTGGTACTGTTTTAATAAACGCGCACGGTTTTGCATCCGCTGGCGGGCGGCGTAGCTGAAAGAGATATGTGATGTGGTGGCGCTGGCGAGTAAAGGGAGCAAAACGCATAACGAAAACACGCCTGGATGCAGAAATCTGCCGAGCAAGAACGAAGACATGAAGGACATAAACCGGCTGAATGAAGGTGAGAATTTTAAAAGACCGGAGGAGTAAACGGGATTATTAATTGCTTATTTGCATATTACTATTGAGGTTTCATAATCTTAGGAAATAAATGATACATGCGCTTTTCGGACTAATGAAAACTGCCCTTGTGCTAAATTTGTAAACCCTGCGCCGACAGGCTTGCGTAAAACTCTTTTGGTGATAATGTGAGCCTTCCAAATCCAGACTATTCCGATTTGGGATCCATTTTGCCGTCCTGGCGTGTGTAACCGTTTTATCAAGGAATAAGCAGTATGCGTAAAATCGCATTAATTCTTGCGATGTTGTTGATCCCGTGCGTTTCGTTTGCCGGTTTGCTGGGCAGCAGTAGCTCGACCACGCCAGTGAGCAAAGAGTATAAGCAGCAGTTGATGGGATCCCCTGTCTACATCCAGATCTTCAAGGAAGAACGTACGCTCGATCTCTACGTCAAAATGGGCGAGCAATATCAACTGCTCGACAGCTATAAAATCTGTAAATATTCCGGCGGCTTAGGGCCAAAACAGCGTCAGGGCGATTTCAAAAGCCCGGAAGGGTTTTATAGCGTCCAGCGTAATCAGTTAAAACCAGACAGCCGTTACTACAAAGCGATTAATATTGGATTCCCCAATGCCTATGACCGTGCGCATGGTTATGAAGGGAAATACCTGATGATCCACGGCGATTGTGTTTCCATCGGCTGCTACGCGATGACCAATCAAGGTATTGATGAGATCTTCCAGTTCGTTACCGGCGCGCTGGTGTTTGGTCAGCCGAGTGTGCAGGTAAGTATTTACCCGTTCCGCATGACCGACGCCAACATGCAGCGCCATAAATATTCCAACTTTAAGGACTTCTGGGAGCAACTGAAGCCGGGCTACGACTACTTTGAACAGACCCGTAAGCCACCGACCGTTTCTGTGGTCAATGGCCGTTACGTCGTCAGCAAACCGTTGAGCCATGAAGTGGTGCAGCCACAGCTGGCATCAAACTACACGCTCCCCGAGGCAAAATAAGCGCCATTCGCCTGGCATAATCTTTTGCCAGGTTTCATTGCCCGTCAGCGGCTGTGTCGCAATCACCGTGACCACATCATTCGGTGTGGTCTGCGAGCTGAAGTCGATTTCCACATCCTGATCCAGCAACGTTGCCACGCCAAACGGCGCGCGGCGGGTGATCCAGTGCAGATTGGTCGAGCAATACGCCATTACATAGCGTCCGTCCGAAAGTAGCATGTTGAAAACGCCCTTCTGCCGCAGTTCATCCGCCAGTGAGGCGATATATTTAAACACTGCCGCCATGTTGCCCGGTGTGCGCGGGTAACGCTGCGTTAATTTATTCAGGAGCCAGCAGAAGGCTTTTTCGCTGTCGGTTTCGCCTACCGGGCGGAAGTTGCCAGTTTCCAGTGATTTGTAGCCCGTCAGTTGTCCGTTATGGGCATAAGTCCAGTTACGCCCCCATAACTCGCGGGTAAACGGATGAGTATTTTCCAGTGCCACCTCGCCCCGATTCGCCTGGCGAATATGAGCAATTACCGAGCAGGATTTGATTGGATAGTCCTGGACCAGTTTGGCGATAGGGGAATTAAAGCTGGGTTGCGGATCTTTAAATGTGCGACAGCCTTTACCTTCGTAAAAGGTAATGCCCCAGCCATCTTTATGTGGCCCGGTTCCACCACCACGCTGCACCAGACCGGTGAAACTAAAGCAGATATCGGTAGGGACGTTAGCGCTCATCCCGAGCAATTCGCACATGGGTAACCTCCACAACAGCGAGGGCGCATGGCCCCCGGCGAAGATTGATTTAAGAATTTTCAGGTCGGATGCGGCGTGAACGCATTATTCGGCCTACGGTTCGGGTACAGATTTGTAGGCATGATAAGACGCATCAGCGTCGCATCAGGCATCAGCGCACAAGTGCCGGATGCGGCGTAAACGCCTTATCCAGCCTACGCCAGACTTACTTAACCATCTCTTTTTCAATTAACTGGATCAGGATATGGATCACTTTAATGTGAATCTCCTGAATGCGGTCGGCATAACCAAAGTGTGGAACGCGAATTTCGATATCCGCCGTGCCAGCCATTTTGCCGCCGTCTTTACCGGTCAGGGTGATCACTTTCATCCCCTTCTCACGCGCCGCTGCGATCGCTTTGATCACGTTCGCAGAGTTACCGGAAGTGGAGATCCCCAGCAGTACATCGCCTTCGCGACCTACCGCTTCAACGTAACGGGAGAAAATATCGTTGAAACCAAAATCGTTACCGACGCAGGAAATATGACTAACGTCAGAAATGGCAATCGCCGGATAGCCCGGACGGTTTTCACGGTAGCGCCCCGTCAACTCTTCGGCAAAGTGCATGGCGTCGCAATGGGAACCGCCGTTGCCGCAGGAAAGCACTTTGCCACCGGCTTTAAAGCTGTCTGCTAACAGGACCGCCGCGCGCTGAATGGCGTGAATATTGGCGTCATCTTTTAAAAAGTTAGCCAGCGTTTCCGCCGCTTCGTTCAGTTCGTTACGAATAAGATCCTGGTACATGAGGATATCCTTCAGCATAAATGTAATAGACAAAATGCAGTGTACCGGATACCGCCAAAAGCGAGAAGTACGGGCAGGTGCGATGACCAGGACTTTTTGACCTGAAGTGCGGATAAAAACAGCAACAATGTGAGCTTTGTTGTAATTATATTGTAAACACATTGCTAAATATTTTTACATCCACTACAACCATATCATCACAAGTGGTCAGACCTCCTACAAGTAAGGGGCTTTTCGTTATGATGATTTTGAGTATTCTCGCTACGGTTGTCCTGCTCGGCGCGTTGTTCTATCACCGCGTGAGCTTATTTATCAGCAGTCTGATTTTGCTCGCCTGGACAGCCGCCCTCGGCGTCGCTGGTCTGTGGTCGGCGTGGGTACTGGTGCCTCTGGCCATTATCCTCGTACCGTTTAACTTTGCGCCTATGCGTAAGTCGATGATTTCTGCGCCGGTATTTCGTGGATTCCGTAAGGTGATGCCACCGATGTCACGCACTGAAAAAGAAGCGATTGATGCAGGCACTACCTGGTGGGAAGGCGACTTGTTCCAGGGTAAGCCGGACTGGAAAAAGCTGCATAACTATCCGCAGCCGCGCCTGACCGCAGAAGAGCAAGCGTTTCTCGACGGCCCGGTAGAAGAAGCCTGCCGGATGGCGAATGATTTCCAGATTACTCATGAGCTGGCGGATCTGCCGCCGGAGTTGTGGGCGTACCTTAAAGAGCATCGTTTCTTCGCGATGATTATCAAAAAAGAGTACGGCGGGCTGGAGTTCTCGGCTTATGCCCAGTCTCGTGTGCTGCAAAAACTCTCCGGCGTGAGCGGGATCCGGGCGATTACCGTCGGCGTGCCGAACTCATTAGGCCCGGGCGAGCTGCTGCAACATTACGGCACTGATGAGCAGAAAGATCACTATCTGCCGCGTCTGGCGCGTGGTCAGGAAATCCCTTGCTTTGCACTGACCAGCCCGGAAGCGGGTTCCGATGCGGGCGCTATCCCGGATACCGGGATTGTCTGCATGGGCGAGTGGCAGGGCCAGCAGGTGCTGGGGATGCGACTGACCTGGAACAAACGCTACATTACGCTCGCGCCAATTGCGACCGTGCTTGGGCTGGCGTTTAAACTTTCCGACCCGGAAAAACTGCTGGGTGGCGCAGAAGATTTAGGCATTACCTGTGCACTTATCCCGACCACCACGCCAGGCGTGGAAATTGGTCGTCGCCACTTCCCGCTGAACGTACCGTTCCAGAACGGACCGACGCGAGGTAAAGATGTCTTCGTACCGATCGACTACATTATCGGCGGACCAAAAATGGCCGGGCAAGGCTGGCGGATGCTGGTGGAGTGTCTCTCCGTGGGCCGCGGCATCACCCTACCTTCCAACTCAACCGGCGGCGTGAAATCGGTAGCACTGGCAACGGGCGCGTATGCGCACATTCGCCGTCAGTTCAAAATCTCTATCGGTAAGATGGAAGGGATTGAAGAGCCGCTGGCGCGTATTGCCGGTAATGCCTACGTGATGGATGCTGCGGCATCGCTGATTACCTACGGAATTATGCTCGGTGAAAAACCTGCCGTGCTGTCGGCTATCGTTAAGTATCATTGTACCCACCGTGGGCAGCAGTCGATTATTGATGCGATGGATATCACCGGGGGTAAAGGCATTATGCTCGGTCAGAGCAACTTCCTGGCACGAGCTTACCAGGGCGCACCGATTGCCATCACCGTTGAAGGGGCCAACATTCTGACCCGCAGCATGATGATCTTCGGTCAGGGAGCGATTCGTTGCCATCCGTACGTGCTGGAAGAGATGGAAGCGGCGAAGAACAATGACGTTAACGCGTTCGATAAACTGCTGTTCAAACATATTGGCCACGTCGGCAGTAACAAAGTTCGCAGCTTCTGGCTGGGCCTGACGCGCGGTTTAACCAGCAGCACACCAACCGGCGATGCCACTAAACGTTATTATCAGCACCTGAACCGCCTGAGTGCCAACCTCGCCCTGCTTTCTGATGTCTCGATGGCTGTGCTGGGCGGCAGCCTGAAACGTCGTGAGCGTATCTCGGCACGTCTGGGGGATATTTTAAGCCAGCTTTACCTCGCCTCTGCCGTTCTGAAGCGTTATGACGACGAAGGCCGTAATGAAGCCGATCTGCCGCTGGTGCACTGGGGCGTACAGGATGCGCTGTATCAGGCTGAACAGGCGATGGATGATTTACTGCAAAACTTCCCGAACCGCGTGGTTGCCGGGCTGCTGAATGTGGTGATCTTCCCGACCGGACGTCATTATCTGGCACCGTCTGACAAGCTGGATCATAAGGTGGCGAAGATTTTACAAGTGCCGAACGCCACCCGTTCACGTATTGGTCGCGGTCAGTACCTGACCCCGAGCGAGCATAACCCGGTTGGTTTACTGGAAGAGGCGCTGGTGGATGTG
Source organism: Escherichia sp. KS167_9B (assembly GCF_030295215.1). Lineage (NCBI taxonomy): Bacteria > Pseudomonadati > Pseudomonadota > Gammaproteobacteria > Enterobacterales > Enterobacteriaceae > Escherichia > Escherichia sp. KS167_9B. The sequence continues at coordinate 281,059 of NZ_AP025754.1, read as the reverse complement.
ATTGCCGCCGACCCAATTCATCAGCGGATCTGTAAAGAGCTGGGTAAAAACCTGCCGTTTACCCGTCTGGATGAACTGGCGCATAACGCGCTGGCGAAGGGGCTGATTGATAAAGATGAAGCCGCTATTCTTGTGAAAGCTGAAGAGAGTCGTCTGCGCAGTATTAACGTTGATGACTTTGATCCGGAAGAGCTGGCGACGAAGCCGGTAAAGTTGCCGGAGAAAGTGCGGAAAGTTGAAGCCGCATAATTGAATAACGGAGCCGAAAGGCTCCGTTTCTTTATCCGCTAATTATTTAAAATTAAAGCCATCCGGATGATTTTCCAGGCTGCCGGTCAACGCCGCGAATAGCACCGTTTTACCATCAATCGAAAGCGCATCATTCACATTCAACCAGGTGAGTTTCTCTTGCGAGGTTTTCTCATCAATGGTCGAGAACAGCCCCGTCATCTGATTAGATTTCTCGGACCACATCACAGCGATACGTTGCGAGCCACAGTCATGCGGTTTGCACGCGCTCATCACCTGATACGTCTCATCTCCCAATGTCACGGTTTGTGCGGGGGTATAAGTACCGCCTTTCATCACCCAGGCAGGCAGCTTATGCCCTTGCACCATCTGACTAAACGCAGCTTTGGTGGTTTCGCCCTTTGCAAGGCTGCTAATGGTTAAATCATCCTGCGCCATTGCACTGGTGGCGATGACCAGTGCGGCGACTGTCGTTATTGCCTTAAACATCATTCCTCCCGAGCTTATCCTGCCCATGTTATTAACCTCCTAAAGCCTGGCGATAACACGATAATTTGCAAATCAGATATTTCCAATATCAGCATTTGTTATCAATTTATTCTGCGCTAAGGCAACTGCCTGATAAGGTGTTAGAGTTATAAAACCCTTCGCATAAAGGAGTTGTACACCGTGCCTGGTTTGAAGATTACGCTTTTACAGCAACCACTGGTGTGGATGGATGGTCCTGCCAACCTGCGTCATTTTGATCGTCAACTGGAAGGTATTACCGGGCGCGATGTGATCGTTCTACCGGAGATGTTTACCAGCGGCTTTGCCATGGAAGCGGCAGCTTCGTCGCTAGCACAAGATGACGTAGTGAACTGGATGACAGCTAAAGCGCAGCAGTGCAATGCGCTGATTGCAGGCAGTGTTGCATTACAAACGGAGTCTGGTTCGGTTAACCGCTTTTTGCTGGTTGAGCCGGGCGGCACGGTACATTTTTATGATAAGCGTCATCTGTTCCGAATGGCAGATGAGCATCTGCATTATAAAGCGGGCAATGCGCGAGTGATTGTGGAATGGCGCGGCTGGCGTATTTTGCCGCTGGTGTGCTACGACTTACGTTTTCCGGTGTGGTCGCGCAATCTCAACGATTATGACCTCGCCCTGTACGTTGCCAACTGGCCTGCTCCGCGCTCTCTGCACTGGCAGGCATTGCTGACAGCCCGCGCGATTGAGAATCAGGCGTATGTAGCGGGATGTAATCGCGTCGGCAGCGATGGCAACGGCTGCCATTATCGCGGTGACAGCCGGGTGATTAATCCACAGGGCGAGATTATCGCTACTGCCGACGCGCATCAGGCAACGCGCATTGATGCGGAGCTGTCGATGGCGGTGTTACGGGAATATAGAGAAAAGTTTCCGGCATGGCAGGATGCGGATGAGTTTAGGTTGTGGTGAGTGGGGGTTGTGTTTAGGGCCGGGGAGAGTTGGGGTATGACTACGAAAGCCCGCTCTCCTGCGACCACTTTTATCATAGGAGTGTGGAAGTGCTTTTCCATCAATCGCGATGACGTCTTTGTCATCTGAAGAATGACATTCACGCATCCGGTTAATAAAGCATTCGTGAAATTTTGCAGGACTGATACATGATACAACTCTGGCAATAGTATCGTGAACAGGAATACCATTTTCAAAATCACCATATTGCTTCAAAAAATCGAGATGAGTTTCCCCGAAATCCTCTATATATTCCCAACCTTCTGCTCCAGAAATAACGGCACAAATAGTCAACAGTAGAATATCCGATAATTTATGTTCCACTTTCCAGGCTTGTCTGTAATCGGGGATAATAGAAATATGTTCCATCAATTTTTTAAGTTCCATTTTGTTCTCCTTAATTATGTAAGGAGTATTTGATCATGTATAAGCAATAAAAAACAGCTTCAGGTAATGAGGAATATCTCAATTTTTAAACATAAAATGCGAATTGTTTAGTACAAAAAAGCAGCGTTACGTGATCTTTCCCTGCTAAGGCCGGTAAGGCTAACCTCGTCTGGTTCCGCCACCCGTGAGATTAGCCTCTCCGTTGGCGGTATTAAAATCACTTAGTGGAGGTTGCCTTATGGCTACAATCCTCCCCCCTGATTATGATTTACTGTCCATTCCTTTCAGTTCTGCCACCGATTTAACTGACCTGGCCGATCACTGCGATCGTTTCGCTGAAACTCTTATAGAGTGTCACGATCCGGCGCTGAAAATGGCGCTATATAGGCGTCTTCGCGCCTGTCTCGCCATTCTGCATCCCACGCTGAACGAGCCGATTCCGTCCCATCTGGTGGACAGCCTGACGCTTGATGATTTGCCGACGTCGTTTCCGCGCTTTGAACCAGATGCAGAACAGTTGTGTCAGTATTGCCTGACGTTGCTCCAGCTTCTGACGGAACGGGCGCAGGGATCGGAAACACAACAATCCCTTACTGGATTACTGTGCGAACTGGTCTGGTTCTTTGCAGCAAAACTGAAAGCACCACGCTGGCTGCATACTGCTGATGGCGTGGTCTTTATCGAAGATCTGATCGAACCATAAGATGGATATCCCCGGATTCTCGCCTGTAAGTGCAGGCAGAGATCCGGGAGAATACCCGCATACATTCAGCGCAAACATTCCTGCCAGACCATCCGCGCGCGGTTCCTCTGTCAGTCACAGTCCGCATCGTAGATGAACTGATGTTCCGTAGCTGATGTAATTAAACTCATATATCCGTAAGTGATTTAAAATCAGCAACACGGGCAAATTCCTTTTTCGGTAGTACCAAAGACTCTAGTCGTGCTGATAGCAGTTCAACCATAAACTCTGCCCACCCTAAGTCAAATTCATCACAAAGAGGTCCACGACTTTCATTTATAACTATTTTCCAATTACAATTTTTTTCTAATTTCCAGAATAAAACCTCTCCACTATCAGTTATACCAAACGGGAGAACACCATCTTCCGATGGAAAAAAATTGTATGGGAATTTTTCGCCATGAAGTTTGACCTCAGCAAGAGCCGAATTTATTTCCTTTGCTTGCTCGATTAAATTAATATATGGATTATCAACAAACGGGCTAAAGATCCAAAGGAACCCATTTATTCGTCCTATCCCATATTCATCAATAAAGGATTTATAATCTTCTGGCAACAAAATACCTAGCCTAGACTCTGCTTTCCGCCAGTCATTGACGCCATTATAATCGTCAATAAGGTTTTTATAATCATTAGACAATTGAATACCGAGTTCAGATTCTAACCGTCCCCAATAAGTAGTTATTTTCTCATTAATAACTGCTGGTGGCGGAATTATTTTCTTTATCATATCAATAGACATTGTCAGTTCCCTATTGGATTCAGTATAGAATCATTAAGCACAGTTTCAATTTTCATAATCCAGAATTGGCTCATCTAATGCTTCTGAATAACGAAGAAGATTCTCTCGCAAATCTTCAAGGGATTCACCTCGCGGAGACACTGGTTTTTCACTATATCCACAAACCTTACCTGCTTCATTATAATATACCTCATAGATAGCAAGCTCCCCTTTAAATTGCATAACTCTATAATTCCAAGTCATATCTCCTCCTATTTTTTATGATAATCAACAATATCATGAATAATTATTTCATTTTCTGTTTCAGAATATAAAACTCTATCTCCCCCTCTTCCTTTACCACTTCCTGGTAAGTCGGCTGCTGATTTCCCTTTTAAATCACCATGTAAAGAATGCTGGTTTTTTCCTGACTCACCACGAGAAAGCATAATTTTAATAGCATCATAGGCTTCAGCTTGTTTTCCTTTGAGCGCATCCCCCTTCTTCGCCGCCAAATCCTCCTCTATGATGGTTTTCATTTGGGTAGGACATTTTTCACCTGCCAGCCCCCACGGGTCGCACCAACCCACCGGATTATGCACATAAGACTGCGTATCCAGCCCGCCGCTCAGTTTCAGCGGATCCTGGCTTAAATACTGCCCCGTCCCGGCGTCGTAGTAGCGGTGTAAATTATACCACAGCCCGCTCTCCTCATCCTGCCACTGGCCCATGAAGCCCGCATCGCAGCTTTCACGCTCACTGTCCGGCGAGTCGTTTGCAGCCAGCCCCCACAGGCTGCGGTGTTTCGTCCACACCTTCCGCCCGTTCGCGCAGTACATCTCCTGCGGCGCGCCGTCCGGGCCGGTCACTACCGGGTAAAAATAACTTCTGTCATCATTCGCCGCCCGGCTTTCCTTCGCCAGCAGTTCAAATCTGCCCCGGTAGTGCCACTGCTCCCGTAGCGCCGGGCTGCCGTCTGCATAGCGTTTCTCACTTGTGGAAAGCGCCATCCCAAGCCACTGGTAGCGTACTTCGCTGATGGCGTGCGGGCTTCGTTTCCACGCTGCCCGGATAACGCAGCGTTTTGCCGTTCGTCTGCCAAAGGCGTCGTAGCTGTACTGCCACACTTCACCATCTGGTGTCTTTATCTCGCGCAGACGGTCGAAGTCATCCCAGCGGTAGCGCCACTCCTGCGGGCGAAAGCCGAGTTTTTGGTCGGTGCGCTTTGTCACCCTGCCGCAGGCGTCGTATCCGTAGCGGCTGTCACCGGCCTGGTTCACACATTCATTATTGTACTGGTGCTGCGACAGAATACCGTTTATCCGGCTTTCCGCTATCTGCTCATTGACCGTATAGCGGTAGCGCTCTTCCTGTGCCGGACCACTGGCGTCCAGCCGCAGTACGCTGGTTATCTGGTCGCGGGCATCGTACTGGTAGCGCGTTTCCCGCTCCGTACGCGTTTTCGACCACACTTCATGCCCGGTCAGGCGGCCCGATTTATCCCACGCGTAACGGTGTTCGCCCAGCGGTCGCCACGATGCCACGCTCTGGTGGCTGCCTGCCAGCCGCTCTGCGCCCTGTTTTTGCCATGCCGTACGTCCGCAGGTGTCGTATCCCTGCTCCTGCATATAGACCGCATGGTTCAGCGGCGTCTGCGCCAGCCAGCTTTCCTCATCCTCCGGGCGGTAACGCCGATTTTTTTCAAGGCCCGCGGGGGAATGACTGAAGTCCATCCGGTGACCGTTGCTGCGGTAGCCCGTCAGAATGCCCGAAGCGTCGTATTCTCTCTGTGTTTCCCCGTCCGGCGTTGTGGTGCCAGTCAGCCTTCCGGCTTCGTCGTAACGGTACTCCGTGCGCTGGCCGTCCTGCTCTTCCGCCACCAGACGATGGCGTTCGTCCCACTCCAGTTTTACCTCACTGGTGAGCGTATAGCCTGCTTCACTGCCGTCGCTGCGCTCATACACCTGCGCACTCACCATCCGGTCATGGCGGTCGTACTGATAGCTGAGTTTCTGATGCTCGCCGCTGATGGTCGCCACCCGGCCATATTCATCCCTCGCATAGCGCCATACGCTGCCGTCCGGGCGGTGTTTTTCTGCCAGCCGGCCCTGTTCATCACGGATATAGACGGTTCTGCGTCCCGACCAGTCCTCCTCCCCGGCCATCTGGCCCGCCGCATCGTAGTACAGCCGCCACTGCTGGTTGCCGCTGCGCGTAAGCTGCGTGAGCCTTGCGGCACCATCGTAGTCGCAAAGTATCCGCTGCCCGCCCGCGTCCTCCACTTCCCGCAGCAGGTCAAATGCCCCGTGGCGGTAGCGCGTGGTCTGGCCCATGGCCCCGGTGTGGAGAGTGATTTTGCCTTCACCATCATAGCGGAAGGTTTCAGCGCCACCGTCGGCCCGGATTACTGCGCTCAGTTTCTCATGCGGGTTATCGGCACCGGGGCGGTACTGCCAGTTCACGCTGCGCCCTTCAGCATCCACCAGCCCCGTCAGCCGCAGCCAGCGGTCTTCCGTGTAATGGGTTGTGCGGCCTTCACCATCGGTATGGGAAAGCAGGCCACCGTGAGCGCTGTAGCTCCACTGTTCGTGGCTGCCGTCCGGGTACTGTATCTCCTTGAGCAGACCGTCTTCGGTATGACGGTACTGCCAGTTCTGCCCGTTCACCTCCCGGCGGATAAGATTCCCTTCGGCGTTATAATGGTACGCCGCCGTGGTGCGGTGGTCCTGGTATGCCGTAACCTGACCAAATTCATCCCACTGCCATTCACGTTTACGCCCGTTCTCGTCCGTTTCGCTCAGGATACGCCCGGCATAATCGCGTTTTATCTGAGTAATGCGCCCACCCGGCTGGCGAATACACAGCGGCTGGTCGTATTCGTTACGCTCCCATTCAGTGATACGCCCCAGCGGGTCACGCTGTTTTTTCAGCAGCCAGGACTCATCGAACCACAGCGTGGTGGTGGCTCCGGTGGCATCGGTGTAATCGGTTCTGCGCTCCTCCGGGAAGTAGCGGAAGGTGTCGTTATACAGGCCTTCCTGTGTGCCTGTGGCAGTCACCCGGCCTTCATCGTCATAGCGCAGGTGGAAGTGCGTCGGGCCGTTGTCGCGCCAGGAACTCAGCCAGCCCTGTTCGGTATAGGTATAATGCAACGCGCCATTAAAGCGGGTCTGCACATCGCTCAGTCGCTGTTCATCGCCGTGACTGATATAGTCATAGCGCACCAGCTCGCTGCCGTCTGACTCGTCGATCACACGGAATATCTGCCCCTGCGGGCCACACATCACCCGCAGATTCAGGCCGCTGCTGTGGGTTACGTTTGTCAGTTGGCCGATGACGTTATAGGTGAAGCGAATTTCGTTGCGGTTGCGGTCTTTTATTGCCGTTAGCCGCAGGCGGCGTGCGCCGGGGGAGATGGGCGTAAAGATATAACCCAATTGTGAGTATTCGTCGAAGATAATAGCCCGCTCACGGTTTCCCAGGAGGCGATAGTGCGGGACAAGCAGGTTACGGCTACTGTATGGTGCCTGCTCCGTGGAGTAGGCCAGACATAGCCCCTCAGCATCAAAGTAGGTGACGTTTTTCCCGTTGCAATCGAACTCCAGAAACTGCGACCAGTTACACAACCAGCGACTGCCCAGCAAACCACTAACCGGATGTCGGCCTGTATAAGCACGTTTCAGCGTCAGCGGTAAAATATGCGGATAGTTGAAATCAGTTCGGTAATCCAGATATTCACCCGTTCCGGTATCCACCGGATCGCTGAACCCCTGACTGATACGCTCATTTGCGGCTCTGTTTAACTGCTTTGCTCCCCATAGAGCTGTTAACACTTCCAGACTTGATACAACAGATTGCTCCAGCACCGTCATATCGGCATTAATCGGCCCATACTGTCCGGTCGTCTTATCAGCCGTAATGGTTTTACATCCTTCCTGAATAACTGCCGAGCAGGTAATTTTATGGCCCTTACGCGCCAGCGGCAGGCTGTTGACGGAAATAATTTTGCTCCCTTCCACTATCTGTGGAGGAGGACTGCCCGGATCCTTACTACATTCAACCGGATCAGTGACGCGAGCTACCGCTTTTCCTTCAAAAAAAACATTAGGAGAGCCTTCTACAATCTGTCCGGTTTCAGATGCCCAGCGGGAACCAATTACCATCGCTGCGCCACCGACAAATCCACCAGCTAATCCCCCGGCCCCGGCAGCAACGGTGGCAGCCAGCACACCCAATGCCGCGCCCCCTGTAGCGACAACCAGAGCTCCCACTGCAATCCCTACAATAAGTCCACCGATTAACCCACCAATAGCACCCAGAAAGGAATTGTTATGAACAATGTGATGACCCACACACGCAGGTATATCTGTTGGGCCGGAAACTGCGTGATCTTTACCCCAGGTATCCATGAACCAGTCACCTGCTTTGGTGCCCAGCCATCCCCCCAGCATCCCGCCAACCAGTCCGGCAATCAAAGGGCCTCCAAATCCTGCAACAGCTTTGGCTATTCCGGCTGCACAGGTGTTTGCTGCTGCGGCTGCCAGTCCTACCTTTGCCGTTGCTCCCACCATACTGACAGCCATTATTCCAGTACTGGCAATATGTCCTGTGGTAGCAATACTCTCCACTGTTTCGGCATTACTGTCCCGTTGATCCAGCTCCGCTAACTTCTCCTGCGCGCTTTTTTCCGTCATCTGTTCGTCCTTCCCGCTGAACTGGCTGGGTTATTTATCCTGTGGCATTCCAAAACAAAAATTCAATAATGCTCCCCGCATCGCTTTACGATCCTCCTCTGCCAGCGCCTGCGTTGAGGAATAGGTCAGCGTCAGTACTTGTCGCTCGTTCAGGATTACCAGCAGCAACTGCTGTATCATCACCCCCTTGTTATCCCAGCTAAATTCCCAGTATTCCGCCGGGCGCTCCTGCACATGACAGCGTTCTTCTACGGTGAACACCATTTTCGACAGTTCGGTACGGAATTTCTTTTTCTGCACCGCCAGATAGTCATCAAACTGCGCGCCTTCCGGCAATATTTCACGAGTGACAACTACATTTGCTCCGGCAACCGCACTTAGTACTGGCGTCAGAATATTCATACTGCTGTCCTGCCAGTTTCCCGGCAGAGTGAAATGCCCTTCATTAATGAGATATTGCATTGTTATTTTTCCCTGAAAATTAATGAAATGGATTACTGTGGATTTAGCGCCAGATGGGTGGGTCCATCGAGGGTGATAGTGCCGTCTGAATTCATAACAAGAGTGCTTTTTCCGACAGTCAACTTTATCTGCGTTGCTGCGGTAAGGTGTATCGCCCCGGTTTTTGACGTGATGGTGATATTCCCTTCTACCGTCTCCGTGCAGGTTCCCGTTTCTACCGTCACCTCGCGTTTACCCGTTTTCACCGTCAGAGACTGGTCGCCTTCCGTTACGGTAATATTCCGGTTGCCTTTGATGGTTTCGGTATGCTTACCATCAACAAATTCCGTGCGGTCGATTTTTACCGTGGATGTTTCGTTATGAATGATGGTTTTCGTCCGATCTGCCTTTACCGTGTGTGTTTCGTTATTTTTCACGACGGTATTCAGATCTTTCTCCGCAAGAAACCTCACTTCTTCCGCCCCCGTTTTATCGTCAAAGCGCAGCATGTTTCCGTTGGTCGGCCCCCCCTGTAACGAGTGGCTGAATATCCCGCTCTGCGACGCCATGCCCGGTAGCCCCCACGGCGGCATGGTGTCCTGGTTGTAGGTGCGCCCCACGATAATCGGTAGATCCGGGTCGCCATTTTTGAAATCCACCAGCACTTCCTGGCCGATGCGCGGGATCTGGATCATGCCGAATCCTTTACCCGCCCACGGATAGCTGACGCGGATCCAGCAGGAGCTGTTTTCGTCATTATTACCGTAACGATCCCAGCCAAACTGCACCTTCACCCGGCCATATTTATCCGTCCAGATTTCCTGCCCTACCGGGCCGGTGACGATGGCGCTCTGCGGGCCTTTGGTGTGGGGTTTGCTCAGGGTTCGTTGTGGGCGGTAAACTTCGCGGGTGGGATGCAGTTCAAACGTGGTGACATAGGTAAAATGCTGATCCTGGCCGCTGTGCTGCGCGTTGTCCCGTAAAAACAGCGTGGTTTGTACCAACAGATATTCCTGATTAATTTCTGCCGTCGGGTGATTCATCAACGTAAAGGTGTACCCGGTCATGAGGGTACGGATATGACCGGCCCCATGTGCCCGGCTGCCGGGGCTGCGCTGCGCTTCCATACGAATGCGCGTCAGCATCTCACCTTCGCCCGTAGTGAAGTAATCACCAGGCCATTCATAATGCTCATATTCAGCATGACCGGTATTACGCGGACTAGCCACGGTACTTTTAAGCAGCGAACGAGGCTTCATAAAATCAAAATCGTCCATCACCCACTTTCCAGTACGCAGTCTCTCACTGGCCGTAATGGTGTGGATAAATTCTTTGTCCAGTTTCAGCCCTTCCTGGTGCCACTCCACCAGTGGCGAGTCAGGGCACGCTTTATGACCATTGATGGCATCCGTCAGCACCAGCGTATGGCAGTTCTCGCTGTGCTCAAACCACCAGTAGATTCCCCACTCCTGCATCAGGCGCTGGATGAAATCGAAGTCGGTTTCACCATACTGCACCTGCCAGACGCGGGGTGGATAATTTTCCACCAGCCGCTTTTCCACCGGAAAGGAATATTCATCCAGTACTTCATCGAGAATATCCACCACGGTTTTGTTCTGGAACGCTTTGTAGTCGCTGGTATGGGTCAGCAGCTTCAGCCATGGCTCAATGCGTAATTCATACGTTACCGAACGGCCCTCATGGCCGACCACCCTCGCCGCCGTCACCAGCCCGCTGATATACCGTTTTCCGCCACCGTCCAGTTCGATACTGACGCACAGGTCTTTGCCTACCATGGGCTGAAGCGGCAGGTTGGCCGCGGGGGAAACGTATCCCAGGTTCAGGGCGTCCGGCGTTTTAAGCTGTACTGTGTAGGAAAACAGATTCCCAAGCCCTTCCGAACCATTCATGCCTGCGAACAGCAGCATCTGCGGCGGCACCGAACCACCACTTACTGTGACGTTATGCGCCCCCGGACCACCGGCTGCAAGCGACGCCGCCGCATCCTGAACTGCACCAGCCATATCCGATATCCCTGCTGCTGCGGCGGCGGCTTGCGCAGCGGCTACTGCGGCTTTAACCAGACCTGACGGTTCCGGCAACGCACCAAACAGGTCCGCCACTGCCTGTTCTGCCATCTGCTCGGCGGCATCAGCTACATCGGTTGCGGCTGAACCTGTGCTCATACTGCCACTTTCGCCAGCTATTGGTGGTGTGGTGATGACGGGTCCACCGTTTCCAACTGGTTTATTACCCGTAGATACAAAACTCATGATATTTGCTCCTTTAATACCGGATTAAAATCTAGCCCCTGGTGGCCAAAAAATATAAGTAATCACTCTCCATTGCCCGTCTTTATAATGAAACCAACATGTCAGATTCAAATCCCCCTGCAAATTCCAGAACATTTCCTTAATAGGAACATTTTGAAATTCAGGATCTGTTATGCGATAAGTTTGATTCAAGCCGATATAATACTCACCAACAAATTTATATCGTGGCCTCACGAACTCATGAGCAGGCGGCCCATATTTCTTCATAAAAAAGATGTCATTACTTCCATCATGTATATCATTTTCTTCATAATATTTGGTGGATTGAGCAACTGCAGAAGGCGAGAAAACATTCACTGTAGTTATGTAAGTTATTGAAAGGAAAATCACTATAATACAGAAAAATTTCATTTGGTTACATTCAATAAAGTAAATTTAGTTTCAGGCATTATGACATTCAACGTTATAGTTGCGTTTTTAAGGTATCGTTCCCGAAGCTCCATTCCCACATTCATCAACCCACTAATATCTCCAACATACGGAGACGAAGAATCATAATCATCATCTAAGTAACCAAGTACATGTCCGGCTTCATGAGGTATATTTACTTGCAACGTATTATTACAGTTAATACATTTCGCTACTTTTTCCAGGTCCGCTGAATCAACATGAACCGTACTGTTTTTAAAATCAACATATGTTCTTAAATCAGCACCAGGCAAAACCTTTGTTGCAATAACCAACCAGTCTTCATTCTGAGATGCAGAAATTATTCTTACATCAAAAGGCAAAGCTTTACCCTGAAATTTTTTAGCGAACTCAGATTCACCGGAAACAGAATAAGTTATTTTCCCATTCCATGCCTGCTGAACAGATAAATATATCGCTCGCATAAAAATAGCTTTTTCCCATATAATCCAGTCATCTGTAACGGTATTATCTTTATACCACTCATACTTCCATCTTATCACAGCCGTAATCGAACCAGTATTTTGATTTAATAAATACGTCCTCCTACCATCCTTATGTATAATGATATCGCCATCAATATTTGTTTTTTCATAGTATTCGGCCAGCAAACTATTCTCATCATATTTAAGCTTGGTCATTTTACTCTCATTAAATACTAATTGTTTGTATCGAAAATATTATCTGGAAAAATATTATTTTATATATTACGAGTATTGCCCCTTCAGCCGCAGCGCATCCACATACCGTCCTTCACTGCAGGGCAAGATTACGAAAGCCCGCCCCGCAAGGACTGACGCGAGGTAGTTTCTGTCCATGGCTGCTTTTATCATCTTACGTCTTAACCCTGCCTTGGTTTCGCCGTACTGCACCTGCCAGGCGCGGGGTGGATAATTTTCCACCAGCCGCTTTTCCACCGGAAAGGAATATTCATCCAGTACTTCATCGAGAATATCCACCACGGTTTTGTTCTGGAACGCTTTGTAGTCGCTGGTATGGGTCAGCAGCTTCAGCCATGGCTCAATGCGTAATTCATACGTTACCGAACGGCCCTCATGGCCGACCACCCTCGCCGCCGTCACCAGCCCGCTGATATACCGTTTTCCGCCACCGTCCAGTTCGATACTGACGCACAGGTCTTTGCCTACCATGGGCTGAAGCGGCAGGTTGGCGGCGAGGGAGACATATCCGAGGTTCAGGGTGTCCGGGGTTTTAAGCTGTACTATGTAGGAAAACAGGTTTCCAAGCCCTTCCGAACCATTCATGCCTGCAAACAAAAGCAGCTGCGGCGGCACCGCACTACCACTTACTGTGACGTTATGCCCCCCGGACCACCGGCAGCAAGCGACGCCGCCGCATCCTGAACTGCACCAGCCATATCCGAGATCCCTGCTGCGGCGGCTGCGGCTTGCGCAGCAGCTACTGCGGCTTTAACCAGACCTGACGGTTCCGGCAACGCACCAAACAGGTCCGCCGCGGCCTGTTCTGCCATCTGCTCGGCTGCATCAGCTACATCGGTTGCGGCTGAACTGGCGCTTACAGCACTACTTTCTCCGGCTATCGGTGGCGTGGAGATAGCTGGCCCACCGTTACTGCCAGATTTATTACCCGTAGATACAAAACTCATGATATTTATTCCTTTAATATCGGATTAAAATTTTGCGCCCGGCGGCCAGAAAAAATAAGAAATAACCCGCCACTGTCCATCTTTATAATGAAAAAAACATGTCAGATTTAAATCCCCCCGCAAATGCCAAAACATTTCTTTGATGGGGATATTTCTGAATTCAGGATTCGTTGAGCGATAGACATTTTCAATCTCTATATAATACTCACCGACTAATTTATAACGAGGCTTTATAAATTCATACGCTGGCTGACCATAGTTATTTAATAGAACATTCTCTTCAACTCCATTATACACACCACTCGCATTCAGATAAGCATACCCAGGAATATCAGACATGCTATTTTTCGCCCCACCCACTATCAAAAAAATAATCACAGCGTATATTAGTTTCATTTTTTTACGCTTTTCACAAAAAATTAGAACCCGGAACCATTCTATTTAACCGCTCAATGACATTTCCCATATAACGAGAGCGCAGTTCCATACCAATATTCATTAACGCACTGGCATCCCCGGAGAATGGTGTAGTTGCTTTATCTGCATCATCACTATAGTATTCATCGGTAAGATATCCAATAATATGCCCAAGCTCATGAGACAGCCCCATTTGCTTAGAGCAAACTTTTGATGAACCAAGACATTTAGCTGCTGCAACTATATCTTTAGAGTCAAGTTCAACGTATCGACTATTCCAGACAATGGAACTCTGACGAAAACTATTTGGATCATCATTATCAATTTTAAACACCACCACATCCCAATACCCATGACGATCAGTCTGAATTATTTCTATTGTGAAAGATAAATCCTTACCATTAAACTTACTGACAAACTCAGACTTCCCAGAAACGGATAAAAAAACCTTATTATTCCATGTTTGATTAATGACAAAAATAACTTTTCCATGAAAGGCTTTTTTTTCCATATCTGTCCAATCAGTTTTTGCATCCCATCTTTTTATCCAATTATATTTCCATCTCAGCAACAATGAGATTGCACCATTTTCACGGTCAATTCTTAAATCTCCCCAGGCATCATTGTCCCTGATATATCGTTTATCCAGCATTAAGTCGTCATAAGCATCGTATGCCTGCTGAATAGCCTCATCATGAGAGTCACCCATGTTCACCTCCTTATATTGCTATATATCCAATAAACCTGAAGATGCTTGCTTACCCACCAACGCAGACGGGACCAAGGGTAGCCTGAAGTCAACAGATAGCAATCAACTTGAAGTTCATGGGGATATTTGTTTCCCCATCTACACGTTTATCGTCATATTTTTGTATAGCTATTCTCAGCATTCGTGGGTAGATTATTTTTTTTCCAACCGCAGCGCATCCACATACCGCCCCTCGCTGTTCTGCTGCCACAACCAGCCCAGCCCCTGCTGCGCCTGCGTTAACATTTTTGCTAGCCAGCACGGTCACGGCAGGCAATTCTATGACAGGTACTACTCATCCGTACAACCCAGCCCCCGGCGCTGAACCACTTCACTGGCAAACGTAGCTCCGGTTTTTTTCATTATTCCTTTTTGTATTTTTTGCAGCGCGGGAAATGAGATTCTCCTGCATGAATCCTCTTCCCATATATCACCAGTTACAGGGCTAACTGAAAATAGTCCCCACACATCTGTCGCTCCGGCGGAAGGAGAATCATAACCTACCCCAAAACTAAAATACCCAGGATGATACAGGTTACCTTTTTTATCTTTCAGAGAACCGTCAAGAAAAAACCCAGACAATTCCACATTATATTTTTCATTTTTTAGTGAAAAAACCAATAATGCCTGCGCCTGTATTTCAGTAAGACCTGACTGGTTAACAGTCGTTAGATCAAACCGCGGCACATTCCTGATAAGAATTTCAGCACAACAATTCACGGACACGACCATGAAAAGCAATACTGATATTAATTTACAGGACATGTTATTCTCCGCTTAACCATATTAATCACCCCCACTAACTCACTAGCATAACCGGTATGGCCGCCATTACTGTTTTTACCTGAATTAAAACCAGAATCAATCAATGCCTGCGCAAATTGCTCCGGAGATTTTTTATTTCTGACCGCATTACCAAATCGGATTGCAAAGGACTTTCCGCTAGTTGAAAAAGAGGTATAAGTGGCAACCCACACTTGATTACTCCCCAGCGGGTGAACCTGTCCTGACTGTAAAGGTGCCGGACCATGCATGGAAAAGTAGTTATTGTATTCTGTCGCGATTCTACCCTGCCCGTAAAAGGACTCCTTTGCAGCAAGCCCCAGGATATTTTCCACAGGCACATCAAGTTGCTTAGCGATTAATTCACATTCTTTCAGATATTGCTGTACAAACCTGACTGCACCAGTGTTATTACAGGCTTTATCATAAGACCCCATGATTCACTACTCCTTGTCTGATTATTTTTAATGCGGCCGGATATCCAGCCGCAACGCATCCACATACCGCCCCTCGCTGTTCTGCTGCCAGAACCAGCCCTGCGCCTGCGTCAGCATTTTGTCCGGCCAGCCCGGCCACGGCAGGTGGCGCACACCGGGCAGTTCCACTACCGGCACGTCCGGCAGGCCGGTGAGTTCCCGGCTACGCTGCGGTACACGTCGTAAGCCGCGTAGCCACTGCGCCCAGCGCGGCCCCGGTCGCCACATCGCCCAGAGCTGGTCTGTCTGCTCCGCCAGTCGACCGCAGCGTTCTGTCTGTGGTGAGACATGAGCTGCCGTCAACTGCGCCAGCCAGTACAGCCAGCCCTGTGTGTCATCCAGGCTCTCTTCCAGCCATTCCCGCCCGACACGCTGGTAAATCACCAGTGGCCACGGCCTGCCCGTACTGTCACGCGAGGCGGTCAGCACCCCGGTCAGCCACTCATCGCGCCCGCCAATGGGGAGAAATCCCGGCGACAGCACAAAACTCCACGGCAATGGGTGGTGCTCCGGTAGTGCCGTTTTCTCACGTGGTGACAGGTGCATCCAGCCGTCATTTGTTCCGGCCTTCTCGGCATCCGCGCCGTCCGGCACCACGATATGCCGCCCCTGTCCCAGCCACGTCTGCTGGTTCAGCCACGCCTGCCACACCTGCCCTTCGTTCGCGCTCACCCGCCAGCGCACGTAGTCCCGCTGGTCCGGCAGTCTGCCGAACATCGCCGGAGCCGATACCTCTGCCCGGCGCATCACAGCGCTCGCTCCGGGCAGGCGAAGCGTTGCAATAGCCCGCGGTTCACCGGGTCAAAATCCCGTCCGGCGGTGATTTCCAGCACCACCCGCCGCCCGTCAAAACTGTACTCCACCTGCTGTGTTCCCCGTACCACCGTCTCCTGCGCGTTACCCGCATCCAGCAGGTGAAACAGCGCCCATGGCCCGTTAGTCAGCAACGTCGAGGTGTCCTGGCGGATGCGCGGGCTGGCGGTGATTTCCGCCATTGAGCCGTTGCGCGGCCCCGGCCAGTTCACTTTCAGCGGCCTGACCGGGCCGTGAGCGTAGCGAAGCACCTGGCCGTCAATGTCAATCACCAGTTCGGTGATGGCAGGGTCCATATCCACCACCCGCACCTGCATCGCCCAGGAAAACTTTTTCCCGCCTTCCCCATTAAAAAAAACGCTGCGGATCTGTTTCGCCTCCTGAAACGGTGTCAGGTCCGGCCCAAGCAACGTCATGTTGCCTTCGGTCGGTTTGTAGCGCCACGGGTTGCTGGCGGTGTCCGCCAGTGGGGCCAGTTGCTTCGTCCAGAACGCATCCAGCACGCCGCCGCTGGCAAAGATATGGTTAAAATCGTCCGCGCTGACTTCCTGCGGGCTGTCGGTGAAGGGGTAGCGCCCGTCGATGGCGTCGCGGCACTCATCACCGATCACCGCTTCCATCTGCGCGTTCAGCACTTCACCGGTGCCGGCGTTGATTTTTCGCGTTCCCTGCTGCGTGAGATCCAGCAGAATATTTTTCAGTGGCGCGGGCAGTTTTGCCGCCTCCAATTGCAGTTTATCCGCCGCAGAAATGCGGCCAGGTAATGTGCTCGCTGCCAGTGCACTATCAGCGATGGTGAGCTGGGTGTAATACTCATTGAGCATCGTCAGCAGCGAATTTAACTGCGGCGCGCCGCCGCCCTGCCCGCTGTCTGTCCGCCCGGAAACCACTTCCCGCAAGGCGGCGAAACGGTCATCCACCAGTGATTTCTCTAGCCGCTCTTCCGGGTGGATGTCCTGCAATAGCTTTGCCGTCTGCACTGCTTTTCCCACATTGCCGGAGAGCCGGTCCTGCGTGCGCTGGGCCATCTGCTTTTGTCTGGCCTGCGCATCCAGCGGCGGCACCAGCGTGGTCTGCTCCACCACCGCTTTACTCAGGCGCATCAGCGGGGAATCCGGCGAGGCCAGGGTACGCAGCACCTGAAGGTCATACGCCAGCCCGGGACTGCCGTCTTCCCCGGCACTGTTGATGCTGTGAATACTGGCCAGAAAATCCTGCCAGCGGCGGGCATATTCAGCCAGGTACAGGCGGCGTACCTCACGGGTAACCGGGAGTTCCTGCCCCGGCAACTGGCTCATCACAATATCCGTCGTTTTTTTTTGCGTGTTTTCCCGGCCCATCACCCAGGCGTCGTCCGCTGATGCGGCTGCGACAAACTCCGACAGCCGTTTGTCGAACAGTTCCCGGTAGCCTTCGCGAGTGAAGATGCCGGGCACGCCCCGATCCAGCGGCGCGCCATCCGTGCGGACAAAAACCGTTCCCGCATCCGCGCCCACAGCGCGAACCAGCGAAAACTCCTGCGGTGCTTCGCTCTCCATGGAAGCCAGGGCTCGAGTGTAGATACGCTCGGTGCTGGTATGGCCGTCAAGGAAAGCTCGCGCCTGGCGGATCAGCCCCTCATCTTTTTCCCAGGGCAAATGCACCACGCGGCTGCCGTCAAACAGGGCATCGATATGCTCCAGCACGGCGGCGCGACCGCCGAACTCCGCCACGCTGTCGCGGTTGCCCAGGTCGTTCAGCACCCAGGCGTGGATCTCCGCCGCGTTGTATTTATCCTCGTGGTCCTTATCGAGGTTCAGCAACAGATAAACATGCAGGGCGTCATAGGCGGCTTTGCTGTCCTGACGCGCAATCGCATCCGAAAGCACGTATTCCATGCGTTTCACCAGCGGTGGCAGCAGTAACTGGTCCAGCAGACGGTCATACAGGGATGCGACGCTCTCCATCACCGGCGGAACGCTGTAAAGACCATAACACCAGGCCAGCGGCGGCGAGTCCGGGTCCAGTCCCGGCCATGCAGAGAGCGCCCGTGCCTGGTTCAGCAGGGCCGGAACAGGCTGCATAGCAGGTTTTCCGGTATAGGCTTTGACATCACCATCCAGTTGGGTCGTCCGGCTGGCGATTTCATTCAGATAACCGCTGTTCCCCTGCTGGCTACCCTGCATGCCCTGCCACAACCAGAAAGCCAGCGCCAGTACCAGCAGATGCCCGCCAGTACGCAGCAGGCGATAACGCCAGGCCCATTGAAGATTCGGCTCCACCAGGTGCGCTTCGCGGAAGATAAACTGCGTCAGTAGATCGTGCAGGAAATAGCTGCGGTTGCCGTCCGGCAGGGTATGGGATGGGGAATCAGCCTTCCCTTTGATCGCCCGGACAAAACGCTGCCAGATGCCCGACTGGTCAGCCACGGCGTCTGCCTGCGCCTGCGCGGCGCTGGTAAAAAATACGCCGCGCAGGGTGTTGTTAAGCTGGGTGGCGTCAAATTTTGAGTCGAGGAAAATCTGCTCAATGGCTTCCAGCAGCGGCGCACCCAGCGCGGCAAATTCACGCGGGAAGCGGTAGAGCCGCTGGCGGCTTTGAAGGTCGTACTCTTCCTGCAACCGGGTATCCAGCCCCTGATCCAGCCGCAGCGTCAGGTTTGCCAGTTCCCGGCCACAGAGCGCATGCAGCGACTGCGGATCGCTGGCGTGACGCCTGCGGCTGTAAGGCAGGGTGAAGCCCCAAACCTGGGCGCGCAGGTGGCTGGTCAGCCCGTGGAAATACTCCGTAAAGCCCGGCAGCAGATCCATTTTGGTGACGACCAGATAGACCGGAAAACGAATACCCAGCGTCTCCCGCAGTTCCGCCAGCCGCGCACGCAGGGCCGCACAGGCAGCCAGTCGTTCCGCCGGGGACTGCGCGGTCAGATCCGCCACGTTCAGCGTCAGGATCACACCGTTGAGCGGTGCGCCAGGGCGGTGCTTACGCAGCAGCCCAAGAAACCCCTGCCACTCCCCGGCGTTACGCTGAGTCGCGCTGATTTCGCCGCCGTCATCGTGGCGGGCATAGCGCCCGGCGGTATCGATGAGTACAGCCTCGTTGGTGAACCACCAGTCACAGTGCAGCGTGCCGCCGCCCGGCACGGTGAGGATATGCGCGGTCTGCTCCATCTGCTCCGCCAGCGGAAACTGTAGCCCGGTGTTAAGTAGCGCGGTGGTTTTGCCATCGCCGGAGCTGCCGATAACCATAAACCACGGCAGTTCGTACAGGAAGCGCTTCCCTTCCAGGACCTTACGCCAGCCGGGCAGGTCCACCCGCAGTTGTTTCAGTTGCCGGATGGCACGGGTGACAATATGGCTGACCGTGCGCAGGTCGGCTTTAATTTCCCCGGCCACCGGCACGTCTTCCCCGCGCGGATGCAGGAAACGGCGCAGCAGTTGTTCATCCAGGCGCAGCGCCCGCCACAGTCGGTACAGGCCATAAAGCGCATAAGTCAGCAGGATCAGGCCGATAAGCGTCAGACGCAGCCACAGCGGCGCAAACGGGCGAACGTCACCGAAGGCCAGCAGGGGTGAAACAAAACCGATGACCAGGCACAGAACCGTTACGCCAATGATGCTCATCGACCAGTTCACCAGCCACAGGGCGAGGAACATCAGTAACAGAACGATGGTGACTACCCGGCTCCCCACAGATGCCAGCGGATGCAGGGTATCAAACGCCACCAGCGGCCCGATAAACCAGACCAGCAACGCCAGCATCACCACGCCGACAACGGCCAGCGCGCGGCGGGAAAACAGCATACTGAGAAATTTTTGCATTATTGTTCAGAACTCCATGCGAGAATCAGTAATAGCAAAATGCCGCAAGCTGAAAAAATCCTTCCAGTACGGGCTACTGAAAGAAAATAAAGAGCAATCTGAACAATTATCAAAATAAAATAAATCAACATTTTGATTATTTCTCTGTTCCCATTTCCCTGAGGCAACGTTGTCATTGAAGGATCCATATCCTGCATCCATTGATACTCATTCCCGGAAAAAAGCATGATGATGATCAGACCCATAATGAATAACAACCATCCTGATATCTGAATTATTCTTCTCACGAAGACTCCTAATGGGCGATGAGTAAATTAGAGAAATGCAACCAGTTGTTGACAATAAAATTGCCATAGCTGGTATCTTCCTTTATTTTCTCCAGAGTAAGCGACATACCCCGGTTATAACGGGCACCAATAATTCTTATCTGCTCTTTCGTCAGGTGTGGTAAGGAGGACTGAAATTCATCTCTTTCAGCTAATTGATAAAGATGTCTGGCCACAAGTTGAATATTAAAAATATCATGCTGGAGGCAATTTGCCAGTTCACGCAATTGAGAGGTATCCATTTTTGACTCATCAAGCCCAAGCGTTCTGGCTGCGGTTCGCAATTGCATACTCACTGCACCAAAAGATGTTTTTTCTGGTCTCGAAGTTATTGTGATATGTTCATCAATCCACTCAGGCCCACTCCAGTCAATAGTCCGAGCATCAAATGCCAGCATATCTACAATACTGGGATCCCCCCCGACTTCTATCCAACACACACCTGCCAGTAAAGGTGCTGGCAAATTATATGTATTGGCAGCCGATGTTATCAGAAGATGGTTATGTTTTACCCAGCCATCTTTGAAATAACGCCCAAACGGTACACCACCGCCCCATTTTTTTGGCGCTAATTTCCAGAAAAGAAATTCGGTCACGCCCCATACCGGTGAATGATTCGATGCATTGCAGTCCAGATTATTCATTTTTCTCACTCCACCACCAGAATTTCCACCCGACGGTTCTGCGCCCGTCCGGTTTTAGTGCTGTTATCGGCCACCGGTACGGTATCTCCTTTCCCGACGACCCGAATCCGGCTGACCGGAACACCACCGGACGTCAGCAGTGAAGCCACTTCCGTCGCCCGTTTTTCCGACAACACCTGGTTGGAGGGGAATTCAGCGGAGTGGATCGGCTGACTGTCGGTGTGTCCGGTCACCGTCACCGCGCCGCCCACACGCGCAATCTCTCGCGCGGCCTTATCAATCACCGGGCTTAGCGCATCATTCACGGTTTTCTGCCCTGGTATAAACATCGTATCGCCACGAAAGATTACACGGCTGTGATGGTCATCTTCCTCCACCGTCAGCAGGCCACGGGCGATTTCGTTCGCCAGCAGGATTTTCAGCCGCAGTTTATGCACTGGAACGGGTGGCGGCGGTAGATTTTTACCAATGGCGTCGATACGCTGTTGTACGGTTTCGATAGCGAGGTTCATCCGGTGGCTGTAAAGGCCAAACAGCGTCAGCATCACCAGCAGGGCGATTCCGGCACTCAGCCAGACCGGCACGCGGCGCATCCGTCGCATTCGCCCACTGACGGCACCGGCAAAACCCGGCGAGAGCGTCGGCGTGATCGGATCGCGACGCTGGACCAGTTGAGTCAGCAGTTGCTGACGAATATCGTCCAGTTGTTTACGTCCGTCAGGCCGTACACTGTAGCGGCCTTCAAAACCCAGCCCCAGAATGTGGTAAATGATCTCCAGTACATCGTTGTGCTCCTGGAAGCTTGCGGCCAGACGCCCAATTATCTGAAACAGCTTGATGCCGCCTTCACTTTCGCCATGAAAAGTGACCAGCAGGCTTTTTCCAGCCCAGACACCGCGCCGCCCCCAGGTGGTGTTGTTGGCGGCTTCGTCCAGCGAAGTGCATAGGCAATAACGCACAGCCAGCACATGTTCGCGGCGAAGGTTTGCCTGATCGCATAACGTCTGATATCGACGAACTTCACGCTCCAGTAGGGCACGATAATGTTCGACAAAACCAGGGGATAGTTCACGGGGCATTTGCGCCAGCGCGCACAGCAGAGGGCTTGCCGCCGCTAAAAGGGGATTCACGGCAGCGGTGATTTCAGCCAGCCGGATCTTCACATCCGGGCCGTCTTCAACCACCACCTTTATATCTTCCCTGCGAAGGTTGTCCTGTATTGCCGTATCGTAACCGTCACTGTCGGGCAGTTTTACTCCCCCGGCTGATGGCTGGAAGGGCAGGGTATTCGCCGCAGGCGGCGTCAGGATCTCATCGGTCATTTATCGCGAACTCCCCACAGCTCCAGCTCCAGCCCTGGAAACTCTCCGGCGGTATGCATTGCCATACCACCATAGCGGGCGATATGTTCCCACAACACGCCGTCGCGGCGGATGTCGTAATAGATGTAACCGGACTGGAACGGGATCTGACGCGGCGGCACCGGCAATACCTGTAAAGCAAGACCCGGCAGGTGCGAGCGAATCAGTTCCGGCAGGCGTTCTGACGGCCCTATTTTGGTCTGAGCCGAAAAATGTTGTAGTAAGGTGTCGGCGGACATCTGTGCCTTCACCGCCAATACTAACGAGCTGAAATCTGACAGTTCGGTAGGTTCAACCACCGCATTGAGAATACCGTAAATTCCCTCTTCCAGAGGGATTCGCTGCGCCCCACGTATTAGCACAGCATTCAGCAGATACTGAACCTCGTCCACCACCGATTTCAGCCCGGCATAGGGCGTCAAATGCTTATATTCTTTATATTCTTCCGGACGGCGTGTTTGCGGGCGCACGTAGGTAGAGAGTTCTCCGGCAAGTGCGCAGAGGTTACGATACAGCACCTCAGGCGACAGCGGTGTTTTCGACATATGGATCAGTAAGGGGCCGAAACGATTAAGAACTTGCAGAAGCAGGTAATCAGACACTTCCGCCGCTTCATGACCGTGTTTGTCGCTCCCCGTCAATCGTTCCGCCAGTGAATTTGCACGCATTTTTATCAGATCGTTAATCCACGATAGCCAGGTACATATCAGCGTACTGGCCTGGTAGTTCGCTACTGGCGGGATCAACTCTTTGTCTATATCGACCCGACCATCGGGATGCAGCGCCGTGATGCGTGTCAGCGGCAGGCCGATCCACGCGTCTGTCACCGCCTTTTCAGGTAACAGTCGCAAGCGCAGGTGGCTAAGTTGCAGTAGTTGCGCGCCTCGCCCCAGCGAATTGGCATCACGGATTTCACTTTCATGTACCGAAAAACGTGCCAGTGATTCAGGGTTATTGTCGAAACTGGTTTCTTCACTGTTCGGCGTGCGTATTGGCACAGCCAGATAAATCAACTGGTTAAGATGCTCAGGAAGGATGGTCAGAGGCGGCGGGAGTGGTGTGTGCCCCGGCGCATTAAAAGGTGTACCGTCAGCAAATACCCCGGAAGCCTTCGTTAGTACCAGCTTTCCGATGTTCAGCGCCTCACTACCAATACCATACTCATTGAAGCCCCAGAAAAAAGGTGAAAGAGGCAAACTGCGATAATGAATGACATGTTCCAGATAGCGTTCCTGCTGCTGAAACATCTGTGGCAGCAAAAATTGTCCTTCACTCCAGACCACCCGGTTATTCCAACTCATAATTTACTCATCCCGTTCTTTAATCACTATGGCGCTTTGCTCTATGCCTGCATCCAGTTCGACTTTTTTCTTTGGCATAAAGCGGCTGTACCAACTTTTTTCCGGTGGATCAGGAATTTTATATGTAGCCCGCCAGACCGATTTTCCCAGATTGCGGTATCCGGCGAGGATCCCCAGCGTGGTGGTTTCCTTATTGAGGGAGCGGCGCAATTTTTTCTCCTCGCCCGGACGCAGAATAAAGCTGTCGCGGTGGAGTAAATCATCAGCAAGAACAGCCTTGTCATTGTCCTGAAGGGACCACCAGTCCGCCGCCGTGAAAGCTGCATCATTTTTCAGTTCATAAACGCGTATCTCTATGGGCGCGGCTTTTTTCTGATTGTCAGGATTCACCTTATCGGAAGCCTTCATCACCAGATCGAGTCTTTGTGACATCAGGTCCGGCACGTCGTCGCTGTCAATGCTGCACCCGGAAAGCAGGCAGACAAAAGACAAAGCTACCGCACATAACCACCCACCGGGGTTACGCCATTTATTCACTGTAATTTCCTTTAAAATCAAATGATAAAAACCGGCCTGGCTATTTGCCGGGCCGGAAAAGTACCGCTTAAATTTCTTTATTGGCCTTGAAGTCGTAGCCTGCGGTGATGGTGCCGCCGCTGCCACCTTGCTGGTTTTGCACCACGTATTCCTGCTTCACGGTGCTGAAAGAGAGTTCGACTGTTTCACGGGAGGCAATTTCACCTTCTTTACTGCCGCTGGGCGATACAACCGCCACAATCAGGTCAGTGAAGGTATATTTGAGATATTCCAGCGGATTGCCGCCTGCTTTACGCATGGTCAGCACAGCTTTCGGAATGTGTTTGCCAGAGGCGCAGTACTTGAACAGGTTCGGACTGGCGCGATCGATATAGTGGTCAAAGTCCAGGTTAGTCACGGAGACTTTACCGGATCCCAGACCGCTGCCCGCGTGCATGGTGGATTCCTGGTGGATATTCCAGCGCCAGCTCAGCACCTCAATTTCATTTTTATGTTTGTCATCCATTGACTCGCCGTCAATACCGTCAATTTTCAGAAAAATGTCATAAGCCATTTTCATTTCCTTATTTAGAATTACTTAAAAATAACCTCTGATTTATCTGTACATCTGGATACAGGTAAACCATTGCCGTACAGAACCCCCTCTCCTTAATTTCAGAAGAACAGAAGGCTGTATAATTTCCGGTACTGAAATACCGGGAAGATATTTATTTACCTTATAAATAAATCATCAAAACAATAATTTTAGCCCTGCGTTTCTCACTCAATATATTCACAAAATAAATAAATTAGGCATTACCCTGTTTTACTGACGGCAGTTTTGTGACCAGGCGCAGCGACCCCGTTAATCCCTCAAGCTGAAAATGCGGGCGCAGGAAGAATTTGGCATCGTAATAACCCGGATTACCTTCCACCTCTTCCACCACCACTTCGGCAGCTGCTAGTGGGCGACGAGCTTTGGTTTCCTGTGAGGAGTTCACCGGATCGGCATCGACGTAGTTCATGATCCACTCATTGAGCCAGCGCTGCATATCTTCGCGCTCTTTGAACGAGCCGATCTTGTCGCGCACGATGCATTTGAGGAAGTGTGCAAATCTTGAACAGGCGAACAAATAGGGCAACCGGGCGGAGAGATTGGCGTTGGCCGTGGCGTCCGGATCGTAATAATCCTGCGGTTTTTGCAGCGACTGTGCGCCAATAAAGGCGGCATAATCAGAGTTTTTGCGGTGGATCAGCGGGATAAAACCGTTTTTGGCCAGTTCAGCTTCACGGCGATCAGAGATGGCAATTTCCGTCGGGCATTTCATGTCCACGCCGCCGTCATCGGTCGGGAAGGTATGACAGGGCAGATTTTCCACCGCGCCACCAGATTCCACACCACGGATCAACGTACACCAACCATAATGTTTGAAAGAACGGTTGATATTTACACCCATCGCATAGGCGGCATTGCTCCAGACATATTTGCTGTGATCTGCGCCATCCGCATCTTCTTCAAAATCAAACTCATCGACAGGGTTTGTTTTCGCTCCATAAGGCAAACGGGAGAGAAAACGTGGCATCGTCAGGCCAATGTAGCGAGAATCCTCACTTTTTCGCAGCGAGTTCCACGGTGCGTATTCGAGGTTTTGGGTCACGATTTTGGTCAAATCACGCGGGTTAGCCAGTTCCTGCCAGGAGTCCATCTGCAACACTGACGGAGAGGCACCGGCAATAAACGGCGCATGGGCTGAGGCTGCTACTTTGGCAATGGAACCGAGCAGATCCACATCCGGTGGCGTGTGATCAAAATAATAATCCGCAATAATACAACCGTAAGGTTCTCCACCTAACTGTCCATATTCAGCTTCATACAGCTTTTTGAACATGGGGCTTTGATCCCAGGCTATCCCTTTGTAACGTTTCATATTTTTCCGCAATTCATCCTTCGAAAGGTTCATAAAGCGGATTTTTAATTTTTCATCGGTTTCAGTGTTGTAAACCAAATGTTCCATCCCACGCCAGGAGGACTCCAGTTTCTGAAATTCCGGATGACTCAGGATGAGTTTGATCTGCTCGGTTAATTTGAAATCAATCTGCTCAATAATCGCAGCAATACTTTTATAAGCGTCGTCACTGACGGTGACGGTATTTGTCAGAGCCTGTTGGGCCAGCGTCTGAACTGCTGCCTCAACAGCCTTTGCTGCCTGAGGTGTCTTGGGACGGAAGGCTTTATCCAGGAGCGAATCAAATTCAGTGTCCTGATAGGCAGTGGTTTGCGCAGCAGAGAGATCGCCAGTCGCCAGAAGAGTATCGTTTACCATGAAAGTTCCTTAATAAAATCGCAGTTAGTCTGCTGTTCCTGTTTCACCTGATAAGACACTTTCCTGTTGAGCGACAGGTTTTGGCGCACTGGCCAGAGCTTTCAGTAACGTAGGGTCTTGTAATAGTTTGTTGATAAGATTTTCTGCTCCCGCTTTACCATCCATATACGTTTGTAGGTTGGCAAGCTGAGTACGCGCTTCCAGCAGCTGGTTCAGGGCATCCACCTTACGGGCAATTTGCGCAGGCGAAAAATCGTCCATATTCTCCAGCGTGATATCGACCATTAACTGCCCTTCGCCCGTCAGCGTATTGGGGACAGCAAACGCCACGCGCGGCGCAATGGCTTTCATCCGCTCGTTGAAGTTATCGATATCAATATCAAGGAATTTACGATCGGTGACCGGTGGCAGCTCTTCGCGTGGTTTACCGGCCAGATCGGCCAGCACTGCCATGACAAACGGTAGTTCGATTTTTTTCTCGGAGCCATAAATCTCAACGTCATACTCAATCTGCACGCGGGGCGCGCGGTTGCGGGCAATAAACTTCTGCGCGCTGTTGTTGATAGCCATAATCCTTCATTTCCTTATCAGTGAGCCGACGACCACCAGGGGAGCGGTTCGACGGTACAGTTTAAAAATCATACGCAGAGAGTATTTTTATAATCTCTTTGTTTTCTTTGTACTTTTCCCGCAGCACAGGGAGTGATTTCTTCGCTGGAGGACACCAGGTATCAACCCCCTTTTCGATGTCTCTTTTATCCTTCTCTGGTAAAGAACTGTCCCATTCACCAGCAAGATGCTGGCACATTTCCGCATTACTCAGAAAATGCTGCACATCCTGTGGTAAAGACGGTTCCCCCTGAACACTGAAAGCGAACATCATTAACAGGAATGTCCACAACACCGGATAACGAAATGTCATACTTAATGTCCATCAATTGACCAGTGCATGAGATATGCTCTGGCGGGAGGGCGATATGTTGCAGAGATACTGCCCCTTGCACGCGCATTACCAAGCGCGCGCAAAAAATTTTCTACCGATGCACGAAAAGTCCCCTGCAAATCATTAGTGGAAGAACTTACAGGAAAGCGACTGACCCACATTGCGCCACTTAATTCTTTTGCCATAAGGATGCTCCATTAATCCGTTTCAAAAATAATCTGTTCATCCTCATCAACACGAATGCGGATTTGCGTGATGGCCGTTTTCTCTGTCATCGCCTGCAACCAATAACGGGACAGTTGTGGGAGGATATGTTGTTCGATATAGCCGATGAGCAAACGAGCGCCGGTTTCGTGCATCGGGCAGCGCGACACAATATGCGTAATCAGTTCATCGCCATACACCAGTGAAACGCCATGCTGCTCCGCCATCCGAGCCATCAATCTGCCAAGATGCAGGCGGGCAATAACACCACGCGCGGTCTCATCCAGCGGTAAATAAGGAATAACCGTCACACGCCCCAGGAAAGCCGCCGGGAAGTGTTTACGTAACTCCGGCATTAACGCCTCTTTTAGTCCTGCCGAATCAGGCATCAGCGCCGGATCCTCACAGAGCTGGCTGATAAGTTCCGCCCCCGCGTTAGTAGTCAACAACAGCGTGGTATTTTTGAAATCGATGTGGACACCTTCGCCGTCCTCCATCGCGCCTTTATCGAATACCTGGTAGAACAACTCGTGGACGTCGTGATGGGCTTTTTCAATTTCATCCAACAGCACTACACTCCAGGGGTGACGGCGTACGGCTTCCGTCAACACACCGCCTTCGCCATAGCCGACGTAGCCGGGCGGCGCGCCTTTCAGCGTGGAGACGGTGTGAGACTCCTGAAACTCGCTCATGTTGATGGTGATCAGGTTCTGCTCACCGCCGTAAATAGATTCCGCCAGCGCCAGCGCGGTCTCGGTCTTGCCGACACCGGACGGCCCGGCCAGCAGAAAGACGCCCATCGGTTTACGCGGGTCGCCTAACCCCGCCCGCGCGGTCTGAATACGCTCGCCAATCTGCGCCAGCGCATCCATCTGCCCGGTAACACGCTGCGCCAAACGGGTGGGCAATTCCAGTATCTGACTGGCTTCATCTTTCACCATCCGTCCGGCGGGAATACCGGTCCAGTCAGAGACAATCTCTGCCACCACGGTTGCACTGACTTCCGGGTACACGACGGGGTTTTCACCCTGCCAGCCTCTTAATGCCGTTTCTGCCTGTTGTAGAGTGATTTCGTCGCGCTCGCCAGGCGCTGCGCCGCGTTGCTCCTGTAAACTGCGAACCAACTCCAGTTCCTGCTGCCACCGCGCTTCGGTGTCAGAAAGATCGGCATTAAGCGATATAATCCGCGCCGTCAGTACATCGCCCCGCTCCGAGCGGATACCCATTTTTTCCTGCTTTAATAACAACTCCTGCTCCAGTTCGGCAGCGTTGAGCTGCTGGCGCAGATACTGGACTCTCGCAGGCGGGGTATGCAGCGACAGCGCTACACGGGCCGCCGCCGTATCCAGCAGGCTGATGGCCTTATCCGGTAGTTGCCGGGCCGGAATGTAACGGTGAGAAAGCTGTACGGCGGCACGCACGGCCTCATCAAGGATCAGCACGTCATGGTGTTTTTCAAGCGTGGTGACTAACCCGCGTACCATCTCAACAGCCGCAACCTCTTCCGGCTCAGCAACCTGCAATACCTGAAAACGCCGGGTCAGCGCCGGATCCTTTTCGATATGGCGTTTGTACTCGCTCCAGGTGGTTGCGCCGATGGTGCGCAGGGTGCCACGCGCCAGCGCCGGTTTCAGCAGGTTGGCAGCATCCCCCGTACCGGATGTACCACCAGCGCCCACCAGCGTGTGAACTTCATCAACAAAAAGGATCACCGGCTGCGGCGAGCGCGCGGCCTCTTCCAGCAACGCTTTCAGGCGGGATTCAAATTCACCCTTCATGGAGGCCCCAGCCAGCAGCGCTCCAACATCCAGTGACAGCAATCGCACGTTACGCAGTGACGGCGGTACTTCCCCCCCGGCAATCGCCAGCGCGAATCCTTCCACCACTGCCGTTTTCCCGACCCCCGCTTCGCCGGTCAGTAGCGGGTTGTTCTGGCGACGGCGCAGCAGAATATCCGTCATAGTACGGATCTCGTGTTCGCGACCGGTGACCGGATCGATATTGCCTTCACGGGCCAGCGCAGTCATGTCCTGGCAGTATTTCGCCAGCGCGGATTTGCTTCCGGTTGATTCGCCGGCAAAGACCTGGCTAGCTTCCCCCGGTACTGCAGAATTTAAATCCGAGCCGTCATAAGGCATTTCTGTTAATTCAGGAGATGAAGTGATTAAAGACGGAAGAATATCTAATAGTTCATCTACCGGTAGCTCTGCCAATGGCGCACAAATATTTTTTAACACCCGACACAATTCTGGCGTGGTTAACCAGGCAAGTAATAACCATCCACTACGAATTTTTTGATCGCCAAAGCGGATACTTGCTAACATCCAGGCTTTTTCAACTGAAAGATCGATATGATGGGAAAAATCGTTAATTACACTCGCTCCGGCAGGCAATATATTCAATTGCTGAATTAACGCCTTCTCAACATCAGCAGATGTTATTTGATAATGTCGAAGCACATTGTGAATGTCATTCTCTGGTTGTTGTATTAACTGATGCAACCAATGCGTCAGTTCGACATAAGGGTTAGCGCGTAATTTACAGAACGTCGTCGCAGATTCCAAAGATCTAAACAAAGATTTGGTTAGCTTTCCATACAGTGCACTGCGCGAAACAGGAGTGTCCATCTGTTACACCTAATGATGTAATAACATATAAATGATACATAAAAATAACTGTATCGATTAAAACTTCTAATTAATAGAATTATCAAAAAGGCAGAATAAAACAATGATGCATATCACAGAACACAATGTAATATAGCAGGTAGTATCTTTTTCATGGTGATATTCAATAGAGCAAGCCAATTTCATACGCACCGTGAATATATTAAATTGTAAATCGCCACTATATATTTCCGTGAAAACTTATATTGATAAAGTAAATTGATCAGCTTTGCTTATCTAAAAATTTAGAAAACTTATTCTTTTGAAAGAAACACTCTACACAGTGATACGCAATGAAACCAAATATTACGTGGGAACTCCAAAAAATACAGGCGCATGGGATCGCCGATAACACAATTTACGCGACTGAAGGAACACAAATTATCTTCACCGTTACCTCTCCCTGGATTCCTGTTTTTGATGTGAATGATGATGTAAAGATTGCGCTCAGACTGACCCGCCACGAAGAAGCATGGTGGATTATCAATCAGTCTACCGAATATTGCTGTACGGTAAACGACCAGATTGTGGAACCTCATCACCGTATGCGTCTGAATGAAGGCGACCTGATAGAATGGGGATTATCTTCATGGTGCCTTGTGCATGGCAATCCATCATCTCCGAACCTAAGCGCAGTAAAGACATCGCAGACTGCCACCACGTCGGAAACAATAACCGAATATCTGGATCTGGATTGGTTCAGGCAGCAGCATCTGACATCACAAAATCCATTCGATATCATTCCTGTTCATGGAGCCTCCTCCACCGGAGAAGATGCGGAAAAAGAAAATGCCCTGACCCGACTTTATCAGGAATACCGCGAAGCGTTGTTATCTCCCGAACAAGATCTTCATCGCCATGCTGATCCTTTTCCCTTTAACGAAGAACCCTCCTCGCAGGATCTGGATTCATTGCGTGACCTGGTCACCGAAGCCGAGACATTGCAGGATATGGTCACTGGCGGGTTAAGCATTGACGCTATTCTCAATGTACTGGATGCCACCGGCGAAGATGAAACTATCTGGCCTGTCGAAAACACTCCCCCTGACATCCTGCATTTACTTTCCCCGGAATACGCCCCGGAAACAGCGCATAACACCGTTCTGCCCGACCTGACACGCAAAGAGCATCGCATCATTGGCATTGACAGCCATTACCGGATAAACCCGGCACAACACGGAGATACCTCTCATGATAAACAATAACGAGCTACCGGCTACCCTGTCGGCGCTGCTGCGGGATTATTCCGTGGCGGAAGGCATTCAGATGGCCGAGCAGCAGGTCAGGATGCTCCCAGCGCAGACCTTCCGCCGCCACAGTCTATTTCAGTTATTGTGCGTGGCAGGCGACTGGTCGCGGGCACTGCAACAGATCCAGCTATGCGCCCGGATGGACGCAAATTATACCCGCGAAGCGCAGGTATTTGGCGAGCTGATCCGCTGTGAGATATACCGCCACGCCTGCTTTCAGGGAGAACAACGGCCCGATTTTATTCTTCCGCCGCCCGCCTGGATGGAGGATCTGCTGACCGCCCTCGCCTGTAACGCCCGTGGTGAAGCGCAGGAAGCTGACGCCCACCGCAGCCGCGCACTTGAGGCCATAACAGATACTGCAGGGCAGTGGAATGGCGGCGCATTTGACTGGATTAGCGACAGCGACTCCCGTATCGGTCCGGTACTCGAACTGATCGCGGGCGGGGTATATATCTGGCTGCCGTTTTCACAAATCTGTTCGCTGAAATCGCCGCGGCCTGCGCATCTGACCGATTTGCTCTGGAAACCCGTCAACGTCACCCTGCACAACGGTGACACGCACAGCGCCTGGCTGTTTCCCCGCTACAGCGGCTCTGAAAAGGCCGCCGATACCCTGCGTCTGTGCCGGGAAACGGTCTGGCAGGACGGGCCGGGAGAGACGCTGGTACAGGCGCAGGGTCAGAGGGTGTGGCTCACCAGCCAGGGCGATATCAGCCTGCTGGATTTGTCCACCTGTACCTTTAATACCTCCGAAGGAAGCGACGCGTGAGCACCTCCCGCCAGCGTCCGGGCAGCCACCTGCTGCCCACACTGTTTGACCGCCTGTGCGATGACGCCCCAGACCAGAAGCGCGACCACGATATCAGCGTCAGCCCGGTTCAGCTTAAGGAGATCATCCGCCGGGATTTGTCGTTTCTGCTCAACACCGTCAGCCATGAAGATGATATTGATGCCGCACGTTACCCACACGCGGCGGCATCCGTACTGAACTATGGCCTGCCGCCACTGGCGGGCAGCTTTCTGTACGAACACAAATGGGACGATATTCGCAGGGCCATTTTGCGTACCATCATCCGGTTTGAACCCCGGCTGCAAGCGTCCACCCTGCAAATCATCCCACTTCAGGATGAGCGCCACCAGAGCGGCCATAACACATTACAGTTTGAAATTCGCGGCGAGATCCTCACGCAGCCCTACCCGATGGCATTCCGGGTACGCAGCGCGCTGGATATGGAACAGAGCCGCATTACGTTTTTTTAATTCAGAGAGAAACCGATGGATCCACGGCTACTGGAATACTACAACCGCGAACTGAGCTATCTGCGGGAAACGGGAGCCGAATTTGCCGCCCGTCATCCTAAAGTCGCCGCCAGACTGGGTATGCAGGGAACGGATATTGCCGATCCGTATGTGGAGCGTATGGTCGAAGCCTTTAGCTTCCTGACCGCCCGCACGCAGCTAAAAATTGACGCTGAATTCCCCCGTTTCACCCAGCGCCTGCTGGAAGTAGTCAGCCCCAATTACGTCACCCCCACGCCCTCAATGAGCGTGGCGCAGCTCCATCCCGACCCGGAAGAAGGCGATCTGGCGAAGGGATTTACCGTCCCGCGCGACACGGCCTTTTTTTCCGCCATTCCGGAAGGCGAAAGTACCGCCTGTCAGTTTCGCAGCAGCCAGGATGTAACGCTGTGGCCGCTCGCCATCGAAGAGGTGCGACTGACCGCCGCACCGCCGGATATGCCTGCCCTGCACCGCTCTCTGCCAGCCAACATTCACGTCGCTGGTGCGCTGCGTATTACCCTGCGCACCTTTGGTGAACTGACATTCAGTCAGCTTGCAGGGCTGGACAGGCTTCCGTTTTATCTCTGTGGCGAGGAGCGCACGGCCTCACACCTGTTCGAACTGCTACATACCAGCGCCATCGCGACCCTGGCTGGCATTCCGGGGCATTTTGACGGTGCGCTGGATGTGAATCTGCAACATCCCGTTATGTACGAAGGCCTGGAGCTGGATCAGGGGCTGCTGCCGCTGGCGTGGAACGTGTTTCACGGTCATAACCTGCTGCATGAATATTTTGCCTGTCCAGAACGCTTTTATTTTTTCACCCCGACAGGCCTGTCTGCCGGGTTACAGAAAATTGACGGTGGCGTGGCGGAGATTGTTATCCTGCTGAACCGCCTGCCGCCGGACTGGCTGATCCACCAGACAAACGCGGCACAGTTCAGCCTGTTCTGTACCCCGATTATCAACCTGTTTCCCCGCGTCACCGCACGGATCGATGTCACGCACAGCACGACGGAACAGCATCTGGTGGTAGACAGAACCCATCCACTGGATTATGAGGTGTTCTCGGTCCAGGAAGTGGAAGGGCTGGAAACCGACACCACACGGAAGATGGCCTTTCGCCCGCTCTACCACACCCGCAATAATGATGAAGGCAATCACGGACGTTATTTTTCCCTGCGCCGGGAGCCCCGCCGCTTATCAGAAAACGCCCGCCGTTACGGCACCCGTACCCCCTATACGGGCTCGGAAGTGTTCCTGTCGCTGGTTGACCAATATGAAGCGCCGTACCCAGAAAATCTGCGCCACATCACCATCACGGCCATGGTCACTAACCGCGATCTGCCCTGTCTTATTGCACGTAATGGCCGGGACGATCTAACCGTGGATGCGGCAATCCCAGTGGCGGGCGTAGGGCTTATCCGCCCGCCGCGCTCGCCGCAGCCCCCGCTGGCTGAACGTGAGATGGCCTGGCGTTTGATCCGCCAGTTATCCTTTAATTATCTGCCGCTGGCCGATCTGGATCACCGTACCGGCGGCCAGGCGCTGCGCGATCTGCTTAACCTGTTTATTCCGGCGCATGACAGCCCACAGTCGCGCCAGGTACGCAGTCTGATTGGCTGCAACACCACCCCGGTCACCCGCCGTCTGCCCGGTACCGGGCTGCTGGTCTATGGACGCGGCGTCAGTTGTGAACTGACGGTGGATGAGGAAGGGTTCTCCGGTATCAGTCCGTATCTGTTCGGCCTGGTGCTGGAGCACTATATCGCCCGTCATGTTTCCATTAATACCTTCTCGCAGATGACGCTGCACAGCATGCAGCGCGGCAAAATTATGACCTGGCCTGTCAGGGCGGGACAGCGGGGAAGCGTATGAGCGACGATTTCACTCAGGCGCAGGAAACCCCATGGCGTTACGGTTTTCTGAACCTGATGCGCCGCGTGGATGTGCAGTTGTGTACCGTTCTGGCGGGCAACACCTGGCAACCACGGATGGAAAAATTTCGCCTCGGACAAACGCCCACGCTGACCTTTGCGCCACGGGAAATCGCCAGTGTGAGCTGGCAGGAAGGACGCCTGCACATCAGCCTGTACAGTCTCGGGCTGTGGGGGCCGAACGGCCCGCTGCCGCTGCACTACACCGAACTGGCGCGTAACCGGACCGAAAGCCGCCGCGATCCGACGCTGACCCGTTTTTCCGATCTTTTTCATCACCGCTGGCTGACGCAGTTTTACCAGGCCTGGCGCAGCGCCCAGTCCGCCGGAGGCGGTCTGGATAAACCGCAACATGACCGCTTTGCCTTTTATGTCGCCAGCCTCAGCGGGCAGGATTTGCGGGAGAGCGCCGACAGCCCGCTGCCGGATCACGTTCGCCTGGCAGCATCGGCGCATCTGGTGCGTGAGTCCCGCAACCCCGACGGGCTGGCCGCCACGCTGGCTCACTATTTCGGCGTGCCTTTCCGGATACAAGAGTATGTCCTGCACTGGATAGCCGTGGCGGACGATGAGATCACCCGGCTGGGGATGCCTGCTTCCTCTTCCGTTATTGGCAATGGCGCACTCATCGGCCAGGCGGTGCCGGATATGCAGTATAAATTCCGGCTGGTGATTGGCCCGCTGACGCTGGCCGATTATCAGCGTTTTCTGCCTGGCGGCAATAACCTGCCAGTCCTGACGGAACTGGTTCGCGCTTTCACCGGTTTTGAATACTGCTGGGAAATTGAGCTACAGCTTAAACCACATGCTGCCCCTCCGGCTGTTACCGGTGGCCCATACCAGCTTGGCTGGACCGCCTGGGCCGGTAAAGCCATGCACGACAACCCGGTGACGGGCATGATTTTCGAACCTGAACACTATCTGGCGCACTGAGGATAATTTTATGGATACATCCCTGTCTGACCCTGTTTCGGCGGAATGCCCCTGCGGCCCGGATCTGGAGTACGATCCCGAGTACCTGCTGCTGTTCACCCGCGCCGCACCGCGTGAAGAAGCGCAATATGGCGATTTTGTCAGTACGCCGGAAATCATTAACTGGGCGGAGCTTGAGCGGGATGCCCGCCGCCTGCTGACGCGCAGTAAAGATATCCGTATTCTGGTTGTCCTGCTGCGCTGCCGTATCCAGCAGGCCGGTGCCAGGGGACTGGCGGAGGTACTCACGCTGCTGGAAACGTTGTGCGCCACGTACCCGGACGCCATCCACCCGCAACTGCTCGCGACTGAAGATATCACCGCCGAAGAGGCGGCTGTGGCACGCAGTAACGCGCTGGCGGCGTTGCTGGACCACGAAGGCGTAATGGCGGATATCCGGGGTATCACGCTGTCAAATAATGTCGCCATGCGCCTTCAGGTACGGGATGTGGAGCGTTCGCTGTCTGCATCACGCCCGGCGGATGCGCTGGCACCGGAATCGGTACGCCAGCAACTGGCCGACCTGGAAGCGCGCGGCGCACTGCCACTTGACGCCTTTCGCCAGGCCGCAGAGACCACTGAGCGGCTGCAACGCCATGCGCGTGAAACGCTGAATGAACAGGCACCGAACCTATCCCGTCTGACACAATTGCTGGCTCTGTTGCCGGGAGCGATACGGACCACCACGCCGGAGATCCTGCCACAACCAGTGGTTGAACAGCCGGAGAGCACCGCCATCGTTCATACTGAACAGATATCGTCAGAGCAGATTGCGCTACCGGTGCATATCGCGGAGGAAATATCACCGATGTCCGGCGCAGAACCCAGGCAGATCCGCGACCGGAACGACGCGCTGGAACGCCTGCGTGTCATCCGTCGCTGGTTTGAGCACAGCGAACCGAGCAGCCCGACCATTCCTTTGCTGCGCCAGGCAGAGCGCCTGGTCGGAAAACGCTTCTCGGAGGTTATAAATGAAATTCCAGTAGAACTGCTGGAAAAATGGGATGCGCTGGAGTAACAGAAGTGGCCAGAATTTATAATGTCTGGCCATTTTTTAAATCATATTCGTTTTACTTCCTGAGTGAAAAAATTCTCGCTTCACCAAAACGACGAAAGCCCGAATCATTACTGATTCGGGCTTTCTGAATATTGGCGGAACGGACGGGACTCGAACCCGCGACCCCCTGCGTGACAGGCAGGTATTCTAACCGACTGAACTACCGCTCCACGTTGTGTTCCGTTGGGAACGAGGCGAATATTACGGATTGCCTCACCCTTCGTCAACGGTTTTTCTCATCTTTTGAATCGTTTGCTGCAAAAATCGCCCAAGTCGCTATTTTTAGCGCCTTTTACAGGTATTTATGCCCGCCAGAGGCAGCTTCCGCCCTTTTTCTGCACCAGATCGAGACGGGCTTCATGTGCCGCAAGCTCTTCATCTGTCGCAAAAACAACGCGTAACTTACTTGCCTGACGCACAATGCGCTGAATTGTTGTTTCACCTTGTTGCTGCTGTGTCTCTCCTTCCATCGCAAAAGCCATCGACGTTTGACCACCGGTCATCGCCAGATAAACTTCCGCAAGGATCTGGGCATCGAGTAATGCCCCGTGCAGCGTTCGTTTACTGTTATCTATTTCGTAGCGGGCACATAACGCATCGAGGCTGTTACGTTTACCGGGAAACATTTTCCTCGCCACCGCAAGGCTATCGGTGACCTTACAGAAGGTATTGGTCTTCGGAATATCGCGCTTAAGTAACGAGAACTCGTAGTCCATAAAGCCGATATCGAACGCTGCGTTATGGATCACCAACTCAGCGCCGCGAATATAGTCCATGAACTCATCGGCTACCTCGGCAAACGTGGGCTTATCGAGCAAAAACTCATCGGCAATACCATGTACGCCAAAGGCTTCAGGATCCACCAGCCGATCGGGTTTGAGATAAACATGGAAGTTATTGCCCGTCAGACGACGGTTCACTACTTCAACGGCACCAATCTCAATGATCTTGTGACCTTCATAGTGCGCACCAATCTGGTTCATGCCGGTGGTTTCGGTATCGAGAACGATCTGGCGTGTAATTGCAGTGCTCATAGCGGTCATTTATGTCAGACTTGTCGTTTTACAGTTCGATTCAATTACAGGAAGTCTACCAGAGATGCTTAAACAGGTAGAAATTTTCACCGATGGTTCGTGTCTGGGTAATCCTGGACCTGGTGGTTACGGCGCTATTTTACGCTATCGCGGACGCGAGAAAACCTTTAGCGCTGGCTACACCCGCACCACCAACAACCGTATGGAGTTGATGGCCGCTATTGTCGCGCTGGAGGCGTTAAAAGAACATTGCGAAGTCATTTTGAGTACCGACAGCCAGTATGTCCGCCAGGGTATCACCCAGTGGATCCATAACTGGAAAAAACGTGGCTGGAAAACAGCAGACAAAAAACCAGTAAAAAATGTCGATCTCTGGCAACGTCTTGATGCTGCATTGGGGCAGCATCAAATCAAATGGGAATGGGTTAAAGGCCATGCCGGACACCCGGAAAACGAACGCTGTGATGAACTGGCTCGTGCTGCGGCGATGAATCCCACACTGGAAGATACAGGCTATCAAGTCGAAGTTTAAGCCTGTGGTTTACGACATTGCCGGGTGGCACCAACCGCCTGGCGAATTCGTGGCTTGTTTTTACTCTGTTTCATCGGATTTAGCGTTAAAGGAATAGTCCGTTTCCGGGCAACGATAAGTTGTAAGCAACCAAGCGCAGGAATATGCGCATTCAATAGTTTTCCACCGTGTTTGTTCCACGGGAGAACGTGGAAACGGCTGGCGTGCAGCACTTCAAAATTCAACAAAGAGAGCCAGTCCAGTTGCCGCATCAGAGTAAACATCCGGCTGTTATAGGGCGAGTTTTTTCGCAATACCGGCACAAGTTTGCGTAATCCCATTAAACTGATGGGATTGAAGCCGCTAATGACCAACCAACCATCATCAATCAATACCCGATCGGCTTCACGTAATAAACGATGCGGATCGGTGCACCACGGCAATGTATGTGCCAATAGACAAACATCAACGGATTTATCGGCAAAAGGAAGATGAAGTGGGTCCGCCTGTACCTGGACGGGCATTCCTTGCGCAGAAACATTCACTTGATGAGAAACCGCGCACGCTTCGCAATTGATTTCTGCGCTTAAATTGCCAATCTTAAGCAGATGAAAACCATACATTTTAGTGAACCACGGGTTGAGCTGGCGCTCCAGCGCTTTGCGATAAAGCTCTCCCCAGGGCAAATCGCCCCAGCGATCAGGAGCCACGACAGTTTGAGGGACTCTTGCCGGTTTCATCACAACCTTCCGTTTCACACTGAGAGGTAATCTATGAATCTTAACAGTATTCCCGCCTTTGATGACAATTACATCTGGGTTTTGAATGATGAAGCAGGTCGCTGCCTGATTGTCGATCCCGGAGACGCAGAGCCAGTATTAAACGCCATTACCGCCAATAACTGGCAACCGGAGGCCATATTTCTCACCCACCATCACCACGATCACGTTGGCGGCGTGAAAGAACTGGTGAAAAAGTTTCCGCAAATTGTGGTGTATGGTCCACAAGAGACACAAGATAAGGGAACAACACAGGTAGTCAAAGATGGCGAAACTGCCTTCGTTTTGGGGCATGAATTTAGTGTAATTGCCACACCGGGTCACACTTTAGGACATATCTGTTACTTCAGCAAACCTTATCTATTCTGCGGCGACACGCTGTTTTCTGGTGGGTGTGGCCGGTTATTTGAAGGGACCCCATCCCAAATGTATCAATCACTTAAAAAGTTAAGCGCATTACCTGACGATACATTGGTATGTTGTGCTCATGAATATACGTTATCAAATATGAAGTTTGCTTTGAGTATTCTTCCGCACGATTTGTCCATAAATGATTATTATCGTAAAGTTAAGGAGTTACGGGCAAAAAATCAAATAACACTACCCGTAATTCTGAAAAATGAGCGGCAAATTAATGTTTTTTTGCGAACAGAAAATATTGATTTAATTAATGTAATTAATGAAGAAACATTATTGCAACAACCAGAAGAGCGTTTTGCATGGTTAAGGTCAAAGAAAGATAGGTTCTGATAAAACTTTCTTGTCATCGGCTCCGTTCGCCGTTATGATCGGTCGTCTTTTAAGCAACTATTGACACACACATGAAGGCAAAAGCGATATTACTCGCCTCTGTCCTGCTCGTGGGTTGCCAGAGTACCGGCAACGTTCAACAGCACGCACAGAGCCTTTCTGCAGCTGGTCAAGGGGAAGCAGCAAAGTTTACAAGTCAGGCACGATGGATGGACGATGGGACGTCTATCGCGCCAGATGGTGACTTGTGGGCTTTCATTGGCGACGAGCTAAAGATGGGAATTCCGGAAAATGACCGGATTCGCGAACAGAAACAGAAATATTTACGCAATAAGAGCTATCTCCACGATGTAACTTTACGGGCAGAGCCGTATATGTACTGGATAGCCGGGCAAGTTAAAAAACGTAACATGCCTATGGAACTGGTACTACTACCCATAGTGGAGAGCGCTTTTGATCCTCACGCAACGTCTGGCGCCAATGCCGCAGGCATCTGGCAGATCATTCCGAGCACGGGGCGCAATTATGGTTTGAAACAGACCCGTAATTATGACGCGCGTCGCGATGTTGTTGCTTCAACAACTGCCGCGCTGAACATGATGCAGCGTCTGAACAAGATGTTTGACGGCGACTGGCTTCTGACCGTAGCGGCTTATAACAGCGGCGAAGGTCGGGTCATGAAGGCAATTAAAACGAACAAAGCGCGTGGGAAATCCACGGACTTCTGGTCATTACCATTGCCGCAGGAAACGAAGCAATACGTGCCTAAAATGCTGGCATTGAGTGATATTCTCAAAAACAGCAAGCGTTATGGTGTACGTCTGCCAACGACTGATGAAAGCCGTGCTCTGGCGCGTGTGCACCTGAGCAGCCCGGTTGAAATGGCGAAGGTTGCAGATATGGCGGGGATTTCCGTCAGCAAGCTGAAGACATTCAACGCTGGCGTGAAAGGCTCCACGCTGGGCGCAAGTGGCCCGCAGTACGTGATGGTGCCAAAGAAGCATGCAGATCAACTGCGTGAATCTCTGGCTTCTGGCGAAATTGCTGCCGTACAGTCGACACTGGTTGCCGACAATACGCCGCTTAACAGCCGTGTTTACACCGTACGCTCTGGCGACACGCTTTCAAGCATCGCTTCACGTCTCGGCGTAAGCACCAAAGATTTGCAGCAGTGGAACAAACTGCGGGGATCTAAGCTGAAAGCAGGCCAAAGTTTGACGATTGGCGCAGGTAGTAGCGCACAGCGGTTGGCAAACAACAGCGATAGCATTACGTATCGTGTACGCAAAGGCGATTCGCTTTCAAGCATTGCTAAACGCCACGGCGTGAACATCAAAGATGTGATGCGCTGGAACAGCGACACTGCGAATCTGCAACCAGGCGATAAGCTGACGTTGTTTGTGAAAAACAACAACATGCCAGATTCCTGACAAACCAGATAATAAAAAGGCACCGATTCCCCCGGTGCCTTTTTTATTTATGCTGCTTTATGTGCTTCTACCATGATGATATCACTGGTGAAAGAGCCATCATTCTGCAAGGCAAAATACGTTTTCACCTCTGTCGATGCGCTCTGTTGGTAAACGCGAATAGCGTCTACTAACGTTTCTGGCGTACGCATTCTCGCGACCCATGAAGAAAATTCCAGCGGTAACTTATCTGTAATTAAATTATCAACTATCAGATTGGCTTCATTGATTAACGCCAACCACTCACCGCAGGCGTAATTACGCACATGTGATGTATCGCGTAACGCTTCTACCGTCTGTAACCAGATATCACGTACCGGATGTCCTGGCGACATGACGTCCATCACAATCAGCTTACCGCCAGGTTTCAATATCCGATTCACTTCACGCAGTGCTGCACCAACATCATGCCAGTGATGGGCAGAATAACGGCTGATAACAATATCAAATGCGTTATCGGCAAATGGCAGACTTTCGGCATATCCCTGGCGGGTGGTGATATTTTTCAGTTGCCGGGCTTCGGCAGCTTGTGCCACGACATCCAGCATATGGGCAGATAAGTCATACGCCACCACCGTGCTCACGTTTTGCGCAGCGACAAAGCTGGCATGCCCTGCTCCGCAGCCCATATCAAGTACACTTGCATCAGGATAATCAGCCAGACGCTCCGCCAGGCGCTGTAAATCTCGTCCGGATGCATGTACGGTACTGGTCAGATATTCGCTGGCTTGAGAGCTAAACTGCTTTTCTACGTGGTCATGGTGGGATTGTGTTGTCATTGCGCTGTCCTTTTGTTATTTGAGTATAAAAGGGCAGCGCCAAACGTTGGTCTGCCCTGTGGCAGACCTGACATACCTTATTTATCAGGCTTGCCGGGACTGAATTCAACGAGTAGCGGATTGTGATCGGAAGCGCGCGTAACCAGTACAGAAGCTTCGCTGACGTTCAGACCACGGTAGAAAACAAAATCGAGCGGGCGACCAAACGCCCGACGGCGCTGATCATCGGTAAAACGCACCTGGCGCAGCGACATTTCCCGCGCAAAGCGATATAACGCGTTCATCCTTCTACGGCTCCAGGCATTGAAATCTCCTGCCATAATGACCGGGCCGCTGTGGTGAGCTATCTGATCGCCAATAGGAAGTAACTGCTTACTATAGACATCCACGCCCAGACTGAAATTGACGGCGTGTATATTAACCACCATCAACAAGCGGGTGTCAGGTAATGGATAGACCGTCACCAGTGCCGACTTCGCCAGACGCAAAATGGGTTCTCGTTCACGTAACGGGCAGCAATACACTGGATGCGCCGCCGAAAGGGTCATTACACCGGAAGGATGTTGTGGCAGCACGAAAGCGGGTACCTGATCGGCGGCAAGATAGTTAGCGGTCGCAAACTGTACTAACTCTGGCGTTGTCTGCGCTTCCTGCAATAACACCAGATGTGCATCTTTGCCGTAGTTCTTTAATACCGACAACCATTCAGCGCGTTGCTGTTTGTATATGTTCCACACCAGGATCCGAATACGCTCTTCGGTACTTAACGGTTCTCCAGGTGGTAATGCCTGGCCGATGCTCGCAAAAGACCCCGGCGGTAAGATCCTTTCCGCAGGTTGTCCGGCAACATAGCGCATGGCATAGGTGTTTTTTCGCACTTTTGACTTTGAAACCTCTATTACGTCAACCCTTCCGCACTCGGGAGGGTTCTACTGTTATAGGGATTTTAGCTCACTCTTTCAACGAGCAATTGTATATTGTTATGTAAGCAAGTGCTTACACCGGTCAGAAATTTGCTCATTATTGAGAACATTAAATCGGATGACATATCACGCATCCCGATGGTTTAATGACAAATAAATTCAAAATATCTCATCTATTTTGCAACAGGAGCAAAAATGAAAGCCACGTCGGAAGAACTCGCCATTTTTGTTTCGGTCGTCGAAAGCGGCAGCTTTAGCCGGGCAGCGGAACAATTAGGGCAAGCAAACTCAGCGGTAAGCCGGGCGGTGAAAAAGCTGGAGATGAAACTTGGCGTTAGCCTGCTTAATCGGACCACG
Organism: Escherichia sp. KS167_9B; assembly: GCF_030295215.1. Lineage (NCBI taxonomy): Bacteria > Pseudomonadati > Pseudomonadota > Gammaproteobacteria > Enterobacterales > Enterobacteriaceae > Escherichia > Escherichia sp. KS167_9B. The sequence goes on along the minus strand of NZ_AP025754.1, from coordinate 237,554 downwards.
CGGCAACTTAGCCTGACGGAAGAAGGCGAGCGTTATTTTCGTCGCGTACAGTCAATTTTGCAGGAGATGGCAGCGGCAGAATCAGAAATTATGGAGACGCGTAATACGCCGCGTGGACTGTTACGGATCGATGCTGCAACCCCTGTGGTGCTGCACTTCCTGATGCCGTTGATTAAGCCTTTCCGTGAACGCTATCCGGAAGTCACTTTATCGCTAGTCTCCTCCGAAACGATTATTAATTTGATTGAACGAAAAGTGGATGTCGCGATTCGCGCTGGTACGTTAACAGATTCCAGCTTACGAGCCAGGCCATTGTTTAACAGTTATCGAAAAATTATCGCCTCCCCCGATTATATTTCCCGCTACGGGAAGCCAGAAACGATCGACGATTTAAAGCAACATGTTTGCCTGGGATTCACTGAACCCGCTTCCCTCAATACCTGGCCGATAGCCTGTAGTGATGGACAATTACATGAGGTAAAGTACGGTTTGTCATCCAATAGTGGGGAAACACTGAAACAGCTTTGCCTGAGTGGCAACGGGATTGCGTGTTTGTCCGACTACATGATCGACAGAGAAATCGCTCGCGGAGAATTGGTGGAGTTAATGGCAGATAAAGTGTTGCCAGTGGAAATGCCATTCAGTGCAGTCTATTACAGCGACCGTGCGGTAAGTACGCGCATCCGGGCTTTTATCGATTTCCTTAGCGAGCATGTAAAAACAGCTCCCAGAGGAGCTGTCAGAGAGGCTTAATCCCATTCAGGAGCCAGACCTGCCGGGCTAACCAGGCGGTCGTTGCAATCCAGTGCGGCGATCGCTTTTTTATCTTCGGCATCAAACTGTAAATTTTGTGCCTTAAGATTACTCTCCAGGTTTTCACGTTTAGTAGAAGAAGGAATTACTGAGTAACCTTCCCCCATAGCCCACGCCAGAATCACTTGTGCCGGAGTCGCATTGTGTTTAGCTGCGATACGAGCAATAACCTCATTTTTCAGTGCATTACCATAAGCCAGCGTCATATAGGAAGTAATATGGATGCCGTGCTGTTTAGCCCAATCAACCACTTTACGGTTTTGCAGATAAGGAGAGAGTTCAATCTGGTTAGTAGCGATGTTTTCAGCGCCAACAGCAGCAATCGCTTTTTCCATCAATGGGATCGTGAAGTTGGAAATACCGATCTCACGCGTCAGACCTTGTTTTTTCGCTTCCAGCAGCGCCTGCATAAACTCTTCAACAGAGACTTCATCGTTTGGTGACGGCCAGTGGATTAGCGTCAGATCAACATAATCGGTACGCAATTTTTGCAGGCTCTCTTTCAGACTTGGGGTCAATTTATCTTTGCTGAGATTTTCAATCCAGATTTTAGTGGTGATGTAGAGTTCATTACGTGGCACGCCACTTTCTGCAATCGCCTGACCTACTGCGGCTTCGTTATCATAGATTTGTGCGGTATCAATTGCGCGATAACCAAGTTCAAGCGCCGTTTTCACAGATGAAATAACAACGTCGTCTTTCAGACGAAAAGTACCTAAACCAAATGCAGGAATAGCCATAATATGCCTCTTTTAATGCTATGTTCGTTAACTGAGATGATTATGGACTTTAGACTGTTGCGGAAAAAGGGCATAAAATGCAGAGGATTTTTGCAATTATGGCAACAATAAACATACAGACGAAAATAAATATCCTCCGGCATAGCCGGAGGTTTTTCAAATGCGCCTGTAAGGCTCTGTTACCAGCCGCGCCCTAACAGGCGCATACGATCTGACATTTGCATTCAACTTCGTTACTTACGGCCCGTAAACGGGCTGCCCGGATATGGAATCGATAACTGCTCCCCCATTTTATCCTCTTCAAGCTGGTGCTTTATGTAGTCCTGTATCTTCGCCGTGTTCTTACCCACCGTATCGACATAGTACCCTCGGCACCAGAACTCCCTGTTTCTGTATTTGAATTTCAAATCCCCAAACTGCTCGTAAAGCATCAGACTGCTTTTCCCTTTCAGATATCCCATAAAGCCGGATACGCTCATTTTGGGTGGGATTTCCACAAGCATATGGATATGATCTGCGCAGCACTCTGCTTCCAGAATCCGTACGCTTTTCCACTCACACAGCTTTCTCAAAATACTGCCTATCGCCCTACGCTTCTCTCCGTAAAACGCCAGTCTTCGGTATTTCGGCGCAAAAACTATGTGATATTTACAGTTCCAGCGGGTGTGCGCTAAGCTCTTTTCGTCCCCCATTGGGACCCCCTTTTGATTTCTTGTTTGACACTTGCAGTTGCCAGACCGCAAGGTGTTTTAACAAATCAAAAGGGGTTTTAATAACTGGCTCAAAGCTGAAAGCTTTCCGGAACCCCCAGCCTAGCCGGGGGTTTTCTGTGCATAAAAAAACCTCGAGCGTTAACTCGAGGCTTCTTAATAAGTGGCGGAACGGACGGGACTCGAACCCGCGACCCCCTGCGTGACAGGCAGGTATTCTAACCGACTGAACTACCGCTCCACCGAATTCTTTTACAACCACCGGTTTTATGACCGGCTTACTGCTTAATTTGATGCCTGGCAGTTCCCTACTCTCGCATGGGGAGACCCCACACTACCATCGGCGCTACGGCGTTTCACTTCTGAGTTCGGCATGGGGTCAGGTGGGACCACCGCGCTAAGGCCGCCAGGCAAATTCTGTTTCATCAGACCGCTTCTGCGTTCTGATTTAATCTGTATCAGGCTGAAAATCTTCTCTCAATCCGCCAAAACATCTTCGGCGTTGTAAGGTTAAGCCTCACGGTTCATTAGTACCGGTTAGCTCAACGCATCGCTGCGCTTACACACCCGGCCTATCAACGTCGTCGTCTTCAACGTTCCTTCAGGACCCTTAAAGGGTCAGGGAGAACTCATCTCGGGGCAAGTTTCGTGCTTAGATGCTTTCAGCACTTATCTCTTCCGCATTTAGCTACCGGGCAGTGCCATTGGCATGACAACCCGAACACCAGTGATGCGTCCACTCCGGTCCTCTCGTACTAGGAGCAGCCCCCCTCAGTTCTCCAGCGCCCACGGCAGATAGGGACCGAACTGTCTCACGACGTTCTAAACCCAGCTCGCGTACCACTTTAAATGGCGAACAGCCATACCCTTGGGACCTACTTCAGCCCCAGGATGTGATGAGCCGACATCGAGGTGCCAAACACCGCCGTCGATATGAACTCTTGGGCGGTATCAGCCTGTTATCCCCGGAGTACCTTTTATCCGTTGAGCGATGGCCCTTCCATTCAGAACCACCGGATCACTATGACCTGCTTTCGCACCTGCTCGCGCCGTCACGCTCGCAGTCAAGCTGGCTTATGCCATTGCACTAACCTCCTGATGTCCGACCAGGATTAGCCAACCTTCGTGCTCCTCCGTTACTCTTTAGGAGGAGACCGCCCCAGTCAAACTACCCACCAGACACTGTCCGCAACCCCGATAAGGGGCCTACGTTAGAACATCAAACATTAAAGGGTGGTATTTCAAGGTCGGCTCCATGCAGACTGGCGTCCACACTTCAAAGCCTCCCACCTATCCTACACATCAAGGCTCAATGTTCAGTGTCAAGCTATAGTAAAGGTTCACGGGGTCTTTCCGTCTTGCCGCGGGTACACTGCATCTTCACAGCGAGTTCAATTTCACTGAGTCTCGGGTGGAGACAGCCTGGCCATCATTACGCCATTCGTGCAGGTCGGAACTTACCCGACAAGGAATTTCGCTACCTTAGGACCGTTATAGTTACGGCCGCCGTTTACCGGGGCTTCGATCAAGAGCTTCGCGTTACCGCTAACCCCATCAATTAACCTTCCGGCACCGGGCAGGCGTCACACCGTATACGTCCACTTTCGTGTTTGCACAGTGCTGTGTTTTTAATAAACAGTTGCAGCCAGCTGGTATCTTCGACTGATTTCAGCTCCACGAGCAAGTCGCTTCACCTACATATCAGCGTGCCTTCTCCCGAAGTTACGGCACCATTTTGCCTAGTTCCTTCACCCGAGTTCTCTCAAGCGCCTTGGTATTCTCTACCTGACCACCTGTGTCGGTTTGGGGTACGATTTGTTGTTACCTGATGCTTAGAGGCTTTTCCTGGAAGCAGGGCATTTGTTGCTTCAGCACCGTAGTGCCTCGTCATCACGCCTCAGCCTTGATTTTCCGGATTTGCCTGGAAAACCAGCCTACACGCTTAAACCGGGACAACCGTCGCCCGGCCAACATAGCCTTCTCCGTCCCCCCTTCGCAGTAACACCAAGTACAGGAATATTAACCTGTTTCCCATCGACTACGCCTTTCGGCCTCGCCTTAGGGGTCGACTCACCCTGCCCCGATTAACGTTGGACAGGAACCCTTGGTCTTCCGGCGAGCGGGCTTTTCACCCGCTTTATCGTTACTTATGTCAGCATTCGCACTTCTGATACCTCCAGCATACCTCACAGTACACCTTCGCAGGCTTACAGAACGCTCCCCTACCCAACAACGCATAAGCGTCGCTGCCGCAGCTTCGGTGCATGGTTTAGCCCCGTTACATCTTCCGCGCAGGCCGACTCGACCAGTGAGCTATTACGCTTTCTTTAAATGATGGCTGCTTCTAAGCCAACATCCTGGCTGTCTGGGCCTTCCCACATCGTTTCCCACTTAACCATGACTTTGGGACCTTAGCTGGCGGTCTGGGTTGTTTCCCTCTTCACGACGGACGTTAGCACCCGCCGTGTGTCTCCCGTGATAACATTCTCCGGTATTCGCAGTTTGCATCGGGTTGGTAAGTCGGGATGACCCCCTTGCCGAAACAGTGCTCTACCCCCGGAGATGAATTCACGAGGCGCTACCTAAATAGCTTTCGGGGAGAACCAGCTATCTCCCGGTTTGATTGGCCTTTCACCCCCAGCCACAAGTCATCCGCTAATTTTTCAACATTAGTCGGTTCGGTCCTCCAGTTAGTGTTACCCAACCTTCAACCTGCCCATGGCTAGATCACCGGGTTTCGGGTCTATACCCTGCAACTTAACGCCCAGTTAAGACTCGGTTTCCCTTCGGCTCCCCTATTCGGTTAACCTTGCTACAGAATATAAGTCGCTGACCCATTATACAAAAGGTACGCAGTCACACCCCAAAGGGTGCTCCCACTGCTTGTACGTACACGGTTTCAGGTTCTTTTTCACTCCCCTCGCCGGGGTTCTTTTCGCCTTTCCCTCACGGTACTGGTTCACTATCGGTCAGTCAGGAGTATTTAGCCTTGGAGGATGGTCCCCCCATATTCAGACAGGATACCACGTGTCCCGCCCTACTCATCGAGCTCACAGTATGTGCATTTTTGTGTACGGGGCTGTCACCCTGTATCGCGCGCCTTTCCAGACGCTTCCACTAACACACACACTGATTCAGGCTCTGGGCTGCTCCCCGTTCGCTCGCCGCTACTGGGGGAATCTCGGTTGATTTCTTTTCCTCGGGGTACTTAGATGTTTCAGTTCCCCCGGTTCGCCTCATTAACCTATGGATTCAGTTAATGATAGTGTGACGAATCACACTGGGTTTCCCCATTCGGAAATCGCCGGTTATAACGGTTCATATCACCTTACCGACGCTTATCGCAGATTAGCACGTCCTTCATCGCCTCTGACTGCCAGGGCATCCACCGTGTACGCTTAGTCGCTTAACCTCACAACCCGAAGATGTTTCTTGCGATTCATCATCGTGTTGCGAAAATTTGAGAGACTCACGAACAACTTTCGTTGTTCAGTGTTTCAATTTTCAGCTTGATCCAGATTTTTAAAGAGCAAAACTTCGCAGTGAACCTTTGCAGGTACACTCTGAAGTATTTTTTATTTAATCACTACAGAGATGGTGGAGCTATGCGGGATCGAACCGCAGACCTCCTGCGTGCAAAGCAGGCGCTCTCCCAGCTGAGCTATAGCCCCATAACATGTAGTTAAAACCTCTTCAAATTTGCGGTGCAAATTTGGTAGGCCTGAGTGGACTTGAACCACCGACCTCACCCTTATCAGGGGTGCGCTCTAACCACCTGAGCTACAAGCCTGTAGAGGTTTTACTGCTCATTTTCATCAGACAATCTGTGTGAGCACTGCAAAGCACAGTTCTTTCAGGTAAGGAGGTGATCCAACCGCAGGTTCCCCTACGGTTACCTTGTTACGACTTCACCCCAGTCATGAATCACAAAGTGGTAAGCGCCCTCCCGAAGGTTAAGCTACCTACTTCTTTTGCAACCCACTCCCATGGTGTGACGGGCGGTGTGTACAAGGCCCGGGAACGTATTCACCGTGGCATTCTGATCCACGATTACTAGCGATTCCGACTTCATGGAGTCGAGTTGCAGACTCCAATCCGGACTACGACGCACTTTATGAGGTCCGCTTGCTCTCGCGAGGTCGCTTCTCTTTGTATGCGCCATTGTAGCACGTGTGTAGCCCTGGTCGTAAGGGCCATGATGACTTGACGTCATCCCCACCTTCCTCCAGTTTATCACTGGCAGTCTCCTTTGAGTTCCCGGCCGGACCGCTGGCAACAAAGGATAAGGGTTGCGCTCGTTGCGGGACTTAACCCAACATTTCACAACACGAGCTGACGACAGCCATGCAGCACCTGTCTCACGGTTCCCGAAGGCACATTCTCATCTCTGAAAACTTCCGTGGATGTCAAGACCAGGTAAGGTTCTTCGCGTTGCATCGAATTAAACCACATGCTCCACCGCTTGTGCGGGCCCCCGTCAATTCATTTGAGTTTTAACCTTGCGGCCGTACTCCCCAGGCGGTCGACTTAACGCGTTAGCTCCGGAAGCCACGCCTCAAGGGCACAACCTCCAAGTCGACATCGTTTACGGCGTGGACTACCAGGGTATCTAATCCTGTTTGCTCCCCACGCTTTCGCACCTGAGCGTCAGTCTTCGTCCAGGGGGCCGCCTTCGCCACCGGTATTCCTCCAGATCTCTACGCATTTCACCGCTACACCTGGAATTCTACCCCCCTCTACGAGACTCAAGCTTGCCAGTATCAGATGCAGTTCCCAGGTTGAGCCCGGGGATTTCACATCTGACTTAACAAACCGCCTGCGTGCGCTTTACGCCCAGTAATTCCGATTAACGCTTGCACCCTCCGTATTACCGCGGCTGCTGGCACGGAGTTAGCCGGTGCTTCTTCTGCGGGTAACGTCAATGAGCAAAGGTATTAACTTTACTCCCTTCCTCCCCGCTGAAAGTACTTTACAACCCGAAGGCCTTCTTCATACACGCGGCATGGCTGCATCAGGCTTGCGCCCATTGTGCAATATTCCCCACTGCTGCCTCCCGTAGGAGTCTGGACCGTGTCTCAGTTCCAGTGTGGCTGGTCATCCTCTCAGACCAGCTAGGGATCGTCGCCTAGGTGAGCCGTTACCCCACCTACTAGCTAATCCCATCTGGGCACATCCGATGGCAAGAGGCCCGAAGGTCCCCCTCTTTGGTCTTGCGACGTTATGCGGTATTAGCTACCGTTTCCAGTAGTTATCCCCCTCCATCAGGCAGTTTCCCAGACATTACTCACCCGTCCGCCACTCGTCAGCAAAGCAGCAAGCTGCTTCCTGTTACCGTTCGACTTGCATGTGTTAGGCCTGCCGCCAGCGTTCAATCTGAGCCATGATCAAACTCTTCAATTTAAAAGTTTGATGCTCAAAGAATTAAACTTCGTAATGAATTACGTGTTCACTCTTGAGACTTGGTATTCATTTTTCGTCTTGCGACGTTAAGAATCCGTATCTTCGAGTGCCCACACAGATTGTCTGATAAATTGTTAAAGAGCAGTTGCGACGCGGCTTTCAGCTCACTGTCGCGAGGTGGCGTATATTACGCTTTCCTCTTTCAGAGTCAACCCTGAATTTCAGGATTTTTCTCTTCAACCGAACCGGCTGTTTGTGTGAAGTGATTCACATCCGCCGTGTCGATGGAGGCGCATTATAGGGAGTCGTTTCAGGAAGACAAGCGGAAAAATGCATTTTTATTTCAACCGCTCATCTTTTAATCATTACGCCGGTTTTTGCTGCTTTTTTATCGCTTGCGGCAGGTCTGCCAGGCTATTTAACACCCAATCCGCCGCGTTTTCTGCTTCAGGCGTAATAGGTTTTCCCGTACGCACCAGCACTTTTGTTCCCACGTTCGCCGCAGCCGCTGCCTGCATATCTTCTAATTTATCGCCCACCATATAAGAAGCGGCCATATCAATATGCAAATAATCGCGTGCTGACAAAAGCATCCCCGGATGTGGTTTGCGGCAGTCGCAGACCTGGCGAAACTCTTCAACACTACCCTGCGGATGATGCGGGCAATAATAGATACCATCCAGATCGACATCGCGGTCCGCCAGCGACCAGTCCATCCACTCGGTCAGCGTTTCAAACTGTGCTTCAGTAAATTTACCGCGAGCAATGCCAGACTGGTTGGTTACTACCACCAGCGCAAAGCCCATTTTTTTTAGCTCGCGCATGGCGTCAATGACACCGTCGATAAATTCAAAGTTGTCGATCTCATGGACATAGCCGTGATCGACATTAATGGTGCCATCACGGTCAAGAAAAATTGCGGGTACGCTCTTCGCCACCTTTTATAGCTCCTTAATAAGGCATGTGACGCTAGTATCGCATGTTTCGACCTGCAAGAAAGTGCTCTTCGCATAAACCTGATTGATTTAGACGTCTGGATGCCTTAACATCCATTTCATTGACGGCTTTGACCGTTTCAGGCATTCGAAATGCCACGACTAACTTAATGACGATAATAAATAATCAATGATAAAACTTTCGAATATCACCAAAGTGTTCCACCAGGGCACCCGCACCATCCAGGCGTTGAACAACGTCAGCCTGCATGTGCCAGCTGGACAAATTTATGGCGTTATCGGTGCCTCAGGCGCGGGTAAAAGTACGCTTATCCGTTGTGTAAACCTGCTGGAGCGCCCAACCGAGGGTAGCGTGCTGGTCGATGGTCAGGAACTTACCACGCTGTCAGAATCCGAGTTGACCAAAGCTCGCCGCCAGATTGGTATGATTTTCCAGCATTTTAACCTGCTCTCTTCGCGCACTGTTTTTGGCAACGTGGCACTGCCGCTGGAGCTGGACAACACGCCGAAAGACGAGATTAAACGTCGCGTGACAGAATTACTGTCATTGGTTGGTCTTGGCGATAAGCATGATAGTTACCCGTCTAACCTTTCCGGTGGGCAGAAACAACGTGTGGCGATTGCCCGTGCGTTAGCCAGCAATCCCAAAGTATTGCTGTGTGATGAGGCCACCAGCGCGCTGGACCCGGCAACAACACGTTCTATTCTCGAACTGCTGAAAGACATCAATCGTCGTCTGGGTTTGACGATTCTGTTGATCACCCACGAAATGGACGTTGTGAAGCGCATTTGTGATTGCGTGGCGGTGATCAGTAATGGCGAGTTGATCGAGCAGGACACGGTAAGTGAAGTGTTCTCGCATCCGAAAACGCCGCTAGCGCAGAAGTTTATTCAGTCGACCCTGCATCTGGATATCCCGGAAGACTATCAGGAACGACTGCAAGCGGAACCATTCGCTGACTGCGTGCCGATGCTGCGTCTGGAGTTTACCGGTCAATCGGTCGATGCCCCGCTGCTTTCTGAAACCGCGCGTCGTTTCAACGTCAATAACAACATTATTAGCGCGCAGATGGATTACGCCGGTGGCGTTAAGTTCGGCATCATGCTGACTGAAATGCACGGCACACAACAAGATACGCAAGCCGCCATTGCCTGGCTGCAGGAACACCATGTAAAAGTAGAGGTACTGGGTTATGTCTGAGCCGATGATGTGGCTGCTGGTTCGTGGCGTATGGGAAACGCTGGCAATGACCTTCGTATCCGGTTTTTTTGGTTTTGTGATTGGCCTGCCGGTTGGCGTCCTGCTTTATGTCACGCGTCCGGGGCAAATTATTGCTAACGCGAAGCTGTATCGTACCGTTTCTGCGATTGTGAACATTTTCCGATCCATCCCGTTCATTATCTTGCTGGTATGGATGATTCCGTTTACTCGCGTTATTGTCGGTACATCGATTGGTTTGCAAGCAGCGATTGTTCCGCTGACAGTTGGTGCAGCACCGTTTATTGCCCGTATGGTCGAGAACGCTCTGCTGGAGATCCCAACCGGGTTAATTGAAGCTTCCCGCGCAATGGGTGCTACGCCGATGCAGATCGTTCGCAAAGTGCTGTTACCGGAGGCGTTGCCAGGTCTGGTGAATGCAGCAACTATCACCCTGATTACTCTGGTCGGTTATTCCGCAATGGGTGGCGCAGTCGGTGCCGGTGGTTTGGGTCAGATTGGCTATCAGTATGGCTACATCGGTTACAACGCGACGGTGATGAATACGGTACTGGTATTGCTGGTCATTCTGGTTTATTTAATTCAGTTCGCAGGCGACCGCATCGTCCGGGCTGTCACTCGCAAATAACGTTCAACACAACATAAATAATTGAAGAAGGAATAAGGTATGGCGTTCAAATTCAAAACCTTTGCGGCAGTGGGAGCCCTGATTGGATCACTGGCACTGGTAGGCTGCGGTCAGGATGAAAAAGATCCAAACCACATTAAAGTCGGCGTGATTGTTGGTGCCGAACAGCAGGTTGCAGAAGTCGCGCAGAAAGTCGCGAAAGACAAATATGGCCTGGACGTTGAGCTGGTCACCTTCAACGACTATGTTCTGCCAAACGAAGCATTGAGCAAAGGCGATATCGACGCCAACGCCTTCCAGCATAAACCGTACCTTGATCAGCAACTGAAAGATCGTGGCTACAAACTGGTCGCAGTAGGCAACACGTTTGTGTATCCGATTGCCGGTTACTCCAAGAAAATCAAATCGCTGGATGAACTGCAGGATGGTTCGCAGGTTGCCGTGCCAAACGACCCGACTAACCTTGGTCGTTCACTGCTGCTGCTGCAAAAAGTGGGCTTGATCAAACTGAAAGATGGCGTTGGCCTGTTGCCAACAGTTCTTGATGTTGTAGAGAACCCAAAAAACCTGAAAATTGTTGAGCTGGAAGCACCGCAGCTGCCGCGCTCTCTGGACGATGCGCAAATCGCTCTGGCGGTTATCAACACCACCTATGCCAGCCAGATTGGCCTGACTCCGGCGAAAGACGGTATCTTTGTCGAAGATAAAGACTCCCCGTACGTAAACCTGATCGTAACGCGTGAAGATAACAAAGACGCTGAGAACGTGAAGAAATTCGTCCAGGCTTATCAGTCTGACGAAGTTTACGAAGCAGCAAACAAAGTGTTTAACGGAGGCGCTGTTAAAGGCTGGTAATTTTTAGGCTGTTTCCACAATTTGTAATATCATTCAGGACGGGCGCTTGCCCGTCTTGTCATTTTTACAAGCTCCTGATTCAATATTGACGTTTTGATCATACATTGAGGAAATACTATGCGTGCTTTACCGATCTGTTTAGTAGCACTCATGCTAAGCGGCTGTTCCATGTTAAGCAGATCCCCTGTCGAACCCGTTCAAAGCACTGCACCCCAGCCGAAAGCGGAGCCTGCAAAACCGAAAGCACCGCGCGCCGCGCCGGTCCGAATTTATACCAATGCAGAAGAATTAGTCGGCAAACCATTCCGCGATCTCGGTGAAGTCAGTGGCGATTCTTGCCAGGCCTCTAATCAGGACTCTCCGCCGAGCATTCCAACCGCGCGTAAGCGGATGCAAATCAATGCCTCTAAAATGAAAGCCAATGCGGTATTACTGCATAGCTGCGAAGTTACCAGCGGTACGCCAGGCTGTTATCGTCAGGCTGTATGTATCGGTTCTGCGCTTAACATTACGGCGAAATGAGCAGTTTCCAGTTCGAGCAAATAGGCGTTATTCACTCGCCCTATAAAGAAAAATTCGCCGTTCCGCGCCAGCCAGGTCTGGTAAAAAGCGCCAACGGTGAACTGCATCTCATTGCTCCCTACAACCAGGCCGACGCCGTTCGCGGCCTGGAAGCGTTTAGCCATTTATGGATCCTTTTTGTCTTTCATCAAACAATGGAAGGCGGCTGGCGTCCGACAGTGCGTCCACCGCGCCTCGGCGGTAACGCCAGAATGGGCGTTTTCGCCACACGCTCTACTTTCCGCCCTAACCCGATTGGTATGTCGCTGGTAGAGCTGAAGGAAGTTATTTGTCATAAAGATAGCGTGATTCTGAAGCTCGGCAGTCTGGATCTGGTCGATGGTACGCCGGTGGTAGATATCAAACCGTATCTTCCCTTTGCCGAATCGCTTCCTGATGCCAGTGCCAGCTATGCGCAAAGTGCACCAGCGGCAGAGATGGCGGTGAGTTTTACCTTAGAGGTCGAAAAGCAGCTTTTGACATTGGAGAAGCGCTATCCGCAGTTAACGCTGTTTATCCGCGAAGTACTGGCGCAGGACCCGCGTCCAGCCTATCGTAAAGGTGAGGAAACGGGCAAAACCTATGCCGTCTGGCTACATAATTTTAACGTTCGCTGGCGCGTCACCGACGCTGGTTTTGAAGTCTTTGCGCTGGAACCGCGTTAAATTCGCGCCCTTCTCTTTTGACATTTCTTTTGCACTGGTAAACTAAATCACTTTTTTTGTCCCAGGCTCGCCTTGAGCCTGCTCTACCTTCCAACTGGAACCGTAACAACATGCGTACTAGCCAATACCTGCTCTCCACTCTTAAGGAGACACCTGCCGACGCCGAGGTGATCAGCCATCAGCTGATGTTGCGCGCCGGGATGATCCGCAAGCTGGCCTCCGGGTTATACACCTGGCTGCCGACCGGCGTGCGCGTTCTGAAAAAAGTCGAAAACATCGTGCGTGAAGAGATGAACAACGCCGGTGCGATCGAGGTGTTAATGCCGGTGGTTCAGCCATCTGAACTGTGGCAAGAGAGTGGTCGTTGGGAACAGTATGGCCCGGAATTGCTGCGTATTGCTGACCGTGGTGACCGTCCGTTCGTACTCGGCCCAACTCATGAAGAAGTGATTACCGACCTGATTCGTAACGAGCTGAGCTCTTACAAACAGCTGCCGCTGAACTTCTATCAGATCCAGACCAAGTTCCGTGATGAAGTGCGCCCGCGTTTCGGCGTCATGCGTTCCCGCGAATTCCTGATGAAAGATGCTTACTCTTTCCATACCTCTCAGGAATCCCTGCAGGAAACCTACGATGCAATGTATGCGGCCTACAGCAAAATCTTCAGCCGCATGGGGCTGGATTTCCGCGCCGTACAGGCCGACACCGGTTCTATCGGCGGCAGCGCCTCTCACGAATTCCAGGTGCTGGCGCAGAGCGGTGAAGACGATGTGGTCTTCTCCGACACCTCTGACTATGCAGCGAACATTGAGCTGGCAGAAGCTATCGCGCCGAAAGAACCGCGCGCTGCTGCTACCCAGGAAATGACGCTGGTTGATACGCCGAACGCGAAAACCATCGCTGAACTGGTAGAACAATTCAATCTGCCGATTGAAAAAACGGTTAAGACTCTGCTGGTTAAAGCCGTTGAAGGCAGTAGCTTCCCGCTGGTTGCGCTGCTGGTTCGCGGTGACCACGAGCTGAACGAAGTTAAAGCTGAGAAACTGCCGCAGGTTGCAAGCCCGCTGACTTTCGCGACTGAAGAAGAAATTCGTGCCGTGGTTAAAGCCGGTCCGGGTTCACTGGGTCCGGTAAACATGCCGATTCCGGTAGTAATTGACCGTACTGTTGCGGCGATGAGTGATTTTGCTGCTGGTGCTAACATCGATGGCAAACACTACTTCGGTATCAACTGGGATCGCGATGTCGCAACCCCGGAAGTTGCGGATATCCGTAACGTAGTGGCTGGCGATCCAAGCCCGGATGGACAGGGTACGCTGCTGATCAAACGTGGTATCGAAGTCGGTCACATCTTCCAGCTGGGTACTAAGTACTCCGAAGCACTTAAAGCCTCCGTTCAGGGTGAAGATGGCCGTAATCAGATCCTGACTATGGGTTGCTACGGTATCGGCGTAACGCGCGTAGTAGCTGCGGCAATTGAGCAGAACCACGACGAACGCGGCATCGTATGGCCTGACACTATCGCACCTTTCCAGGTGGCGATTCTGCCGATGAACATGCACAAATCCTTCCGCGTACAGGAGCTGGCTGAGAAACTGTATAGCGAACTGCGCGCACAGGGTATCGAAGTGCTGCTGGATGACCGCAAAGAACGTCCGGGCGTGATGTTTGCTGATATGGAACTGATCGGTATTCCGCACACTATCGTGTTGGGCGACCGTAACCTCGACAACGACGATATCGAATACAAATACCGTCGTAACGGTGAGAAACAGTTAATTAAGACCGGTGACATCGTCGATTATCTGGTGAAACAGATTAAAGGCTGATGCCAGAAAGGGTCCTGAATTTCAGGACCCTTTTTTACATGGATTGTATAAAATGGATAAACCAAAGGCGTACTGCTGCCTGCTTCTCCCCTGCTTTCTTTTACTTTCGGCCTGTACCGTTGATATCAGCCAACCAGACTCATCAGCCACAGCGGTAGATGCCAAGGCAAAAACATGGGCAGTCAAATTCCAGCATCAAAGCTCTTTCACCGAACAATCAATAAAAGAAATAACAGAACCTGATCTCAAACCCGGCGATTTACTGTTCTCCTCAAGCCTCGGGGTAACCTCATTTGGTATCCGCGTCTTCAGCACTTCCTCAGTGAGCCACGTTGCAATCTTTTTGGGAGATAATAACGTTGCAGAAGCGACAGGAGATGGCATCCAGATTGTTTCCCTTAAAAAAGCGATGAAGCATAGTGATAAGCTTTTCGTCTTACGAGTCCCGGATCTTACCCCGCAACAAGCCACAGAAATTACCGCGTTTGCCAATAAAATCAAAGATAGCGGTTATAACTATCGCGGCATTGTCGAATTTATTCCATTTATGGTGACTCGCCAGATGTGCTCACTGAATCCGTTCTCCGAGGATTTTCGCCAACAGTGCGTCAGCGGCCTGGCGAAAGCGCAGTTAAGCAGTGTGAGCGAAGGAGACAAAAAGTCGTGGTTTTGTTCGGAATTTGTCACTGATGCATTTGCCAAAGCCGGACATCCGCTTACGCTGGCACAGTCTGGCTGGATTAGCCCTGCCGATCTGATGCATATGCGTACTGGCGATGTCTCTGCGTTTAAGCCAGAAACGCAGTTACATTATGTTGGGCACCTGAAGCCAGGAATTTATATTAAAGCGAGTCGCTTTGTTGGACTGACTCAGTGATAAAAGCCTGCCTCGTGCACAAAATGCCGGATGCGGCGTGAGCGCCTTACCCGGCCTACAAAATCTTGCTAATACAAAATGTTGCATTATTGGCTGTAGGCCTGATAAGCGCTGCGCATCAGGCAATTTTTCGTTTGTTTCTGTCTCACGATGGCTTACTGCCCCAAACTACTGCAATCCTGGTGCGGGTAAAATTTACCTGCCGTATCGGGCGCAAATACTTTGGTCGGCGCACCAGTATCCGGATTAGCCTCAAGCGTAAAGTGACCTTCTACTGACAGTAACACT
Organism: Escherichia sp. KS167_9B; assembly: GCF_030295215.1. Classification (NCBI taxonomy): domain Bacteria; kingdom Pseudomonadati; phylum Pseudomonadota; class Gammaproteobacteria; order Enterobacterales; family Enterobacteriaceae; genus Escherichia; species Escherichia sp. KS167_9B. Next base: position 222,013 of record NZ_AP025754.1, on the reverse strand, counting down.
GGTTTCTCGCTGTTGCCGCGGGCAGCCAAATAGCCCCGTTCCAGCTCAGCGTTATTCGCTACCATGAAACGTTTTCCGGTCGCACAATCAGTAAAGGTTGCCGCATCAGCCATATAAAAATACATGCCGCGTAGAGTCATCGGCGTCACTGGCAGGCTGGATTTTGCCGGTTCCAGTGTATAGTTGAACTGCGATTCGATCGGATTGCCTTCACGATCGAGCATCTCCAGCGCATCTCCTTTCGCCCGATAATATGACTTTTCACCTTTACTGTCGGTTAATACCAGTTTGTCAGCGGTTCGCGCCCATGTACCGTAGGAGGCGAAAGAGGAAGGTTCTTCACGAGCCCCCAGATAACGCTCATTCATCACCCAGGTTCCATCTTTTTCGAGGAACAGAGAGGTTTCGATGCCTTCGCAATCAGCACACGGCAGCACGCCGCGCCAGCTTTGCGGCATCGGCTTCAGTTCAGCGGCCTGCGCCGGAGAAAGCGTATCGACTTCGGCTCGATTATTACATCCCATCAGAGTAAAGAGGCTGATTACAGCCATCGCTGTCACTATCGCTTTTTTCACCATCCATTCCTTCTTTTTATTCCCGACCGCCGCGCACTTTGCCGCGCAACGCCTTCACGCTTGATTTTTGTGCTTTCGATACCAGCCTGCGCTCTTTTGATGCGCGGGTAGGTCGTGTCGGTCGTCGGGCTTTTTGTTCTGTTGTTAATTCTTTAATCACTGCCACCAGCCGAGCCAGCGCCGCTTCGCGGTTCAGTTCCTGGCTGCGGTATTCCTGTGCCTTGATGACTATCACTCCATCGCTGCTAATCAGATGATGGCTGGCAGCGAGCAGGCGCTCTTTGTAATACTCTGGCAGGCTGGACGCTCGAATGTCAAAACGCAGATGAATAGCCGTTGAGGTCTTATTCACATGCTGTCCGCCCGCGCCCTGTGCACGAATAGCAGTGATCTCAAACTCACCATCGGGGATAGCAACATGTCGGGAAATCATAATCATGAAGGTTGTTGCCAGGCGATTAAGTTTACTTCCAGATTATTCTTATCATCCGATAACCAAATCACCCCATCCTGAATCGTTGCCTGCAGCGTCATGGTACGATCGGCAAAGGCGCTCACTTTTGCCAGTTGCTCGTCGTCCAGATACCAGACAGAAAGATTGGCAAACTGCGCACATTTGCTCTGATTTTGCTGCCACCAGATTTGCGCCGCCCGACTATTATAGGCAAACAGCGCCACTTCTGCGGCCTGGGTGCAGGCTTTCTTAATCCGCCGCTCATCCGGCAATCCCAGTTCAATCCACAAATCAATGCCCAGATGATCATTACGCAGCCACGCTTCCGGCTCATCATCGGCACACAAACCTCGGGTAAATTGCAGACGTTCATCAGCATATTTCAGCCACGCCAGCAAGCGCAGCATCATGCGCTCCTGGGTTTCTGAAGGATGGCGCGCCAGCGTCAGAGAGGCATCGAGAAACTGGTTGCGGTCGAGATCGGCCACATTAACCGTCGCTTTATAAATTGTCGCTTTAAGCGCCATAAGAAAACTCCTTTCGAATCAGGAGGCCATTGTAACGGAATACGTGCAGTTGCGACGCTGATATTGCAGAAATGAGTGTGGTATAGTCACCTTGCGAAACAGAGTTTATCTTCGTAGGCTTAGACTTGCATCCACGGTTAAGTCAGAGTGCTGACAGGAGGGCATGTGGAAAAATATTGTGAGTTAATACGCAAGCGGTACGCGGAAATCGCCAGCGGAGACTTAGGATACGTTCCGGACGCGCTGGGCTGCGTTTTGAAAGTGCTGAATGAAATGGCTGCCGACGATGCCCTTTCTGAGGCTGTCAGGGAAAAAGCAGCATACGCTGCGGCAAACTTACTGGTGAGCGATTATGTCAATGAATGATACGTATCAACCAATCAATTGTGATGATTACGATAATCTTGAGCTCGCCTGCCAGCATCATTTAATGCTGACACTTGAGCTGAAAGATGGCGAAAAACTGCAGGGGAAGGCCAGCGATTTAGTCTCCCGCAAAAATGTGGAATATCTGGTCGTTGAAGCTGCTGGCGAAACACGCGAGCTACGCCTGGATAAAATTACCAGCTTTAGCCACCCGGAAATTGGTACGGTGGTGGTGAGCGAGTCCTGATTGACTTTCGCCGGATGCGACGTTTGATGCGTCTTATCCGGCTTTCACTTAACTAAGTGTTTCGCCGCCAGACAAAACTTACGCCATTCTCACCTTCAGCCACACCTTCTTGCGTCACAAATACCTCTGCCGCTGCAATCAGCGTTTCGCCATAAAACAGCAGTGGCGTGGTGTCACGCAACCACGGCGGTACGCCCAGTTCCTGCCAGATTTTCTTTAACTTACGCCCACCATTGCGCCCGACAATATGCAGCAATCCTGGCGCTTTGAAACGCACGCTGACCGCTTCGTCTGCACGCGGAGGGCGAATATCGCCTCCCGCAGTAAGCTGTACACTTCCCAGCGCCGCCGGTAATTCCAGCGGTTGTAACCACGTCTGCCACGGCACAATGGTTTCGCTTTGCCCAGTGACGGATTTAATCCACCACAGTTGCGATTGATAGCGGCGGATTTCAAACGCCCCCAAACGTAAACAGGGGGAAGCATCTTCTCGCGCCAGCGCCACTTCCTGCCAGATCCTCACCAACGCGTCGCGGGAAGGCATCGGTGCATTCTGCCCTGCCAGCCAGCGGCGGATAATCGCCGCGCGACGGGCATCACTCATCGCCAGCATTGGCGCAATCTGCAGCGTCCCCTGCGGCGTTTGACAGTGTGCTAAATCATCTGCCAGCAGTTCATCCAGCAGGCTCTCTTGCTCAGCACAAAGTGCGGCGCTGCGGGCCGTTGCTTCGGCAAAATGCGGCCAACGCTGCTGCAATAACGGCACTACGCGTAGGCGCAGGAAGTTACGATCGTATGAGTCGTCCTGATTACTTTCGTCTTCAATCCAACGTAAACCATGCGCCAACGCCCACTGCTCCAGTTCTCCCCGTGTGCGGGCGAGCAACGGTCGGATCAGCCGCGTTCCGGCAAACTCCGAGACTTCCGCCATAGCCGAAAGCCCTGCAGGGCCGCTACCACGTTTTAACGCCAGCAGAAACGTTTCACATTGATCGTCGAGATGTTGCGCTGTAACCAGCACTTCACCAGGTAACAGGGTACGAGCAAATGCCTGATAACGTGCCTGCCGCGCCTGAGCCTCAATACCTAGCCCCTCTTGCGCAAGTTGCACACGCTCAACCACCAGCGGCACCTGCCACTGGTGGCAGATGTTCTCGCAATGCATAACCCAGGCATCGGCATTGGCACTTAAACCGTGATGCACATGAATCGCGCGCAGGGTGACGCCCGGATTTTCCGTCCGCCACTGCACCAACTGATGCAGCAGAACGGTGGAGTCAAGCCCGCCGCTAAAGGCCACCAGAATCTGGCGTGAGATGAGAAGTTGTCTATTGAGAGTGAGTGTCATGATGGTGCGATTTTACAGTAGCAATGCCCGGCACGTTACCGGGCAAATATGGCGATGACAAGCCTTACTGCTCATACAGTTCCAACGGCAGTCCGTCCGGATCGTTAAAGAATGTGAAGCGCTTTTGCGTGTAGGGATCGACACGTATGGCTTCACATTTCACGTTATGGCTTTCAAGGTGCGCCACTGCCGCATCGATATCATCAACGCTAAAAGCCAGATGACGCAGGCCGCAAGCTTCCGGTCGGCTGGGGCGCTCCGGCGGGAACGGAAATGAGAAAAGCTCAATCACATATTGCCCATTAAGCGCCAAATCCCCTTTCCACGAATCGCGCGCTTCGCGATAGACTTCGCTTTGCAGCGTGAAACCGAGAATATCGCAGTAGAAAGCTTTGCTCACCGCATAATCCGTCGCAATAATCGCAATATGATGAACTTGTTTTAAACCCAGCATAACGTCTCCTTTATTTGTTAACAGCACGTTACTCGCCCGGAAGCCGCTCTGGCAAGTTATCCCGCCATTTTTAGGACTCGTACGCGGTAAACGCCATCTTCGTCCTGTTTCGCGCCGTGAATATCCGTTTCAAAGCCGGGGTAGCGCTGGCCCACTGAACAGAGCATCAGCAGAAAATCGAGTACCGTGCGGCTCTTCTCGGTCAGCATTTCTCCTGGCATCAGTAGCGGTACGCCAGGCGGATAAGGCAGGATCATATTTGCCGATACTCTACCGACCAGTTGTTCCAGCGCAATGGTTTCTACTTCACCTTTAATCTGTCGTTGCCAGGCCTGATGTGGCGTCATGATCATCTCCGGCAAAGTATCAAATGCCCGCAACATCAAACCGGGAAGATCGTGTTTACGAATCAGCTTATGTATCCCTTGCGCGAGATCCTGAATACGCATATTGCGATAAAAATCGGGATCTTCTGCATAGAGATCGGGCAGCATATTTTTGATCCGCAGGTTGAGATCGTAAGAGCGCTTAAATTCCGTCAACCCACGCAATAATCCCATTGCTTTGGTTTTATCGATGCCAATACTAAAGAGAAACAGCAGGTTATAAGGGCCGGTTTTCTCTACTACGATCCCACGTTCGTCGAGGAATTTTGCCACCAGCGCCGCCGGGATCCCCTCATCGCTCATATTGCCCTGCTCGTCCATCCCCGGTGTCAAAATAGTGACTTTAACCGGATCGAGAAACATATGATCGGCATCCGCATCGTTAAAGCCGTGCCACTTTTCGCCAGGCGCAACGGGCCAGCATTCGGCTTCATCCACCTGCGGCGGTTGCCAGATATCGAAAAACCAGCCGTCAGACTCTTCCCGCAGCCGCTGGACCTCTTTGCGAAAATGCAGCGCTCGTTCTACTGAACGGTTAATCAGCCGTTTGCCCGGATTACCACGCAGCATCGCCGCCGCTGTCTCAACCGAAGCAACAATGGGATAACTGGGCGAAGTGGTGGTATGCATCATAAAGGCTTCATTAAACGCCTCTTCGTCGTACTCACCTTTAATGTGGATCAGTGATGCCTGCGACAACGCCGCCAGCATTTTGTGGGTCGATTGCGTTTCGAAGAAAACTTTTCCTGCCACCCGATCGCCACTCATACCACTTTTGCCCTGATAGATCGGATGAAAATGAGTATACGGGACCCAGGCGGAATCGAAGTGGATCGAGGGGACATCCAGCGTCTGTTTGATCCAGTCGGTGTTGTAGAGCAAGCCATCATAGGTTGAGTTGGTGATCACCGCATGAACCGGCCATTGTGCCTGCGTGGTAGCAGCGACTTTCTCTTCGATACTGTCGCGGGTAAATTCTCGTCGCGGGATCCCACCCAGAATCCCCAACGCATTACGTGTTGGTTTTAGCCAGACCGGCACTACATCGTTCATCATCAACAGATGCGCCAGCGATTTATGACAATTGCGGTCAATTAACAGCGTACTGCCGGATGGCGCGGCGTACATACCCACAATTTTGTTCGACGTCGATGTTCCGTTGGTGACAATATAACTCTGTTCCGCGCCGAAAGTCCGTGCGATGTACTCTTCCGCTTCCAGATGTGGCCCGGTGTGGTCGAGCAACGAACCTAGCTCGGTGACCGAAATAGAGACGTCAGCCTTGAGGGTATTCCCGCCGAAAAAATCATAAAACAGACAGCCAACCGGGCTTTTTTGATAGGCGGTGCCGCCCATATGCCCCGGCGTACAAAAGGTGTACTTCCGCTCTTTGACATAAGTAAACAAGGCTTTAGTGAATGGCGGGGTAATGTTATCGAGATATTCGTTGGTGTACTGACGAATACGAATGGCGATATCTTCTGCCTGCCCCAGCGCATATTCAAAGAACCAGAGCGCCATCCGCATATCCTGCACGCTGACATCCATCGTCGAGTGAGTATTGATGAAGGCATAAAGCGGGAGATATTCATTAAGTTGATTGATATCGCTACATAAATCGAGACTGTATTCATCCCAGTCAAAAATCACGCCGCATATTCGTGGGTTGTGTTCGATAAATTTCAGCAAATCAACGCTGTTTTGTGGCCAGATAATCTGAAAACCTTGCGCCACCAGCGCCGACTCCAGTTCTTTGATGGGCTCATCTTTATAAAAGACGCCATGCGGTCCCATAATGGCAATGATATTCATGTGTTCCTCCTGGAAAATCCTTCCTTAATCATAGCCCGCTCAAACCATGGCGATAAAAAAGGGCCACCGAAGTGACCCTTTTCAGAACATTTGCTGATTACGCGTAGCCGTAGCTCATCAGGCGCTGATAACGACGATTTTTTAAATCTTCAGTGCTTAACACGTCGAGATCGGCCAGATCCGCCAGCAGTTGCGCTTTCAGAGACGCCGCCATCGCTTCCGGGTTACGGTGAGCGCCGCCCAGCGGTTCCGGGATGATGGAGTCGATCAGTTTCAGTTCTTTCAAACGCGGAGCGATGATCCCCATCGCTTCAGCCGCCAGCGGTGCTTTGTCGGCGCTCTTCCACAGAATGGACGCGCAACCTTCCGGCGAAATAACGGAATAGGTGCTGTATTGCAGCATATTCACTTTATCGCCCACGCCAATCGCCAGTGCGCCGCCAGAACCACCTTCACCGATAACGGTGCAAATAGTCGGTACGCTAAGGCGAGACATTTCACGCAGGTTGCGTGCAATGGCTTCAGACTGACCGCGTTCTTCTGCGCCCACGCCCGGATAAGCCCCCGGGGTGTCGATAAAGGTGATGATTGGCATCTTAAAGCGTTCAGCCATTTGCATCAGACGCAGTGCTTTGCGGTAACCTTCTGGCGCTGGCATACCAAAGTTACGGCGAATTTTTTCTTTGGTTTCACGACCTTTTTGATGACCAATGATCATCACCGGACGACCATCGAGACGGGCGATACCACCGACGATAGCTTTATCGTCTGCATACGCGCGGTCGCCAGCCAGTTCGTCAAATTCATCAAAGGCCAGGCGAACGTAATCCAGGGTATAAGGACGCTGTGGATGGCGTGCCAGTTGCGCAATCTGCCATGCACCGAGATCGGCGAAGATTTTACGCGTCAGTTCTACGCTTTTTTCACGCAGACGATGCACTTCTTCATCGATGTTAATATCCAGTTTCTCATCCTGGCGGCTAACCGCAGTCAGAGAATCGATTTTCGCTTCCAGCTCTGCAATCGGCTGTTCAAAATCAAGGAAATTCAGACTCATAGTATTCCTGTATTAGTCAAACTCCAGTTCCACCTGCTCCGAACCAATGAGGCCACGGAGATCGTTTAATAAACGATCGCTCGGAGAAACACGCCACGTCGCGCCAAAACGCAACCGCGCGCGTGCATCCGCCCTCTGATAGTAGAGATGTACTGGAATTGTCCCAGAGCGGTGGGGTTCCAGAGACTGACGGAGTCGGTTTAAAAGCTGGTCATCAATTTGCCTGTCCGTCAGCGAGATAGCAAGCCCGCGAGCATATTTTTCCCGGGCTTCGTCAATATCCATCACTTCGCGAGCGGTCATTTTAAGCCCACCGCTGAAGTCATCAAAGCTGACCTGTCCGCTGACGATAAGTATGCGGTCTTTTTCCAGCAATTGCTGGTATTTATCCAGGGCGTCAGTAAACAACATCACTTCCAGCCGCCCGGAACGGTCATCCAGCGTGCAGATACCGATACGATTGCCGCGCTTGGTGACCATAACCCGCGCAGCAACAACGAGCCCCGCAGCCGTGGTGACTTTACCACGTTCTGTCGGGTGCATGTCTTTCAGCCTTACGCCTCCGACATAACGCTCAATCTCTTTTAAATACTGGTTGATAGGGTGTCCCGTCAGATACAGACCTAACGTTTCACGTTCCCCATCTAACACCACCTGCTCCGGCCACGGTTGGCAACTGGCGTAGGATTGTTCAATTTGTTCCGGCTCTTCTGCCAGCACGCCGAACATATCAGCCTGACCGATGGCTTCTGCTTTCGCGTGTTGATCAGCCGCCTTTAACGCATCGCCCAGCGAGTTCATCAGCGCCGCGCGGTGTGGCCCAAGACGGTCAAACGCCCCGGACATGATCAGTTTTTCCAGCACTCGCCGGTTTAACTTTTTGGTGTCTGTACGGGCGCAGAGATCAAACAGTTCACGGAAATAGCCGCCTTTATTACGGGCTTCGATGATCGCCTCAATCGGACCTTCACCTACCCCTTTGATCGCGCCAATACCATACACGATTTCGCCGTCGTCGTTGACGTGGAAATGGTAAAGACCGGAGTTTATATCTGGTGGCAGGATTTTCAGCCCCATCCGCCAGCACTCATCCACCAGGCCTACCACCTTCTCGGTGTTGTCCATATCTGCGGTCATTACTGCCGCCATAAACTCCGCTGGATAGTGCGCTTTCAGCCATAACGTTTGATATGAAACCAAAGCATAGGCCGCGGAGTGCGATTTGTTAAATCCGTACCCAGCGAATTTCTCCACCAGGTCGAAGATTTTCATCGCCAGTTCGGCGTTGATCCCGTTCTTTTCTGCGCCTTCAGCAAATACAGAACGCTGCTTGGCCATCTCTTCCGGCTTTTTCTTACCCATCGCACGACGCAGCATATCCGCGCCACCGAGGGTATAACCAGAAAGCACCTGGGCAATCTGCATGACCTGTTCCTGATACAGGATGATGCCGTAGGTTGGCTCCAGTACCGGTTTCAGGCTTTCATGCTGCCACTGCACATCCGGATAGGAGATCTCTTCGCGACCATGTTTACGGTCGATAAAGTTATCCACCATCCCTGATTGCAACGGACCAGGGCGGAACAGTGCCACCAGTGCGATCATATCTTCGAAGCAGTCAGGTTGCAGACGCTTGATCAGGTCCTTCATGCCGCGCGATTCAAGCTGGAATACCGCAGTGGTTTCCGAGCGTTGCAGCATGTCGAAGCTTTTCTTGTCATCCAGCGGGATCGCGGCGATATCCAGCGGCGGCTCGCCATTCTTCGCCCGCCGCTTGTTGATCATCTCCAGCGCCCAGTTGATGATGGTGAGCGTACGCAAACCAAGGAAGTCGAACTTCACCAGTCCGGCGTATTCAACGTCGCTTTTATCAAACTGGGTGACCGGATGTTTGCCCTCTTCATCGCAGTAAAGCGGCGCAAAATCAGTAATTTTGGTCGGCGCGATAACCACCCCACCGGCGTGCTTACCGGCGTTACGGGTGACCCCTTCAAGTTTGCGCGCCATGTCGATCAGCGCCTTAACTTCTTCGTCCGCTTCGTAGATTTCCGGCAGTTGCGGCTCGGCTTCAAACGCTTTCGCCAGCGTCATCCCCGGATCTGGCGGGATCAGTTTCGAGATACGATCGACAAAGCCGTACGGATGCCCCAGCACACGGCCTACGTCGCGGATCACCGCTTTTGCCGCCATTGTACCGAAGGTGATGATCTGCGATACCGCATCACGGCCGTACATATCTGCCACGTGTTCGATAACCTGGTCGCGTTTTTCCATACAGAAGTCAACGTCGAAGTCAGGCATGGAGACACGTTCCGGGTTAAGGAAACGTTCGAACAGCAGGTCAAATTCCAACGGATCGAGGTCGGTGATTTTTAACGCGTAAGCCACCAGTGACCCTGCACCAGAACCACGGCCTGGCCCTACCGGTACGCCGTTATCTTTCGACCACTGGATAAATTCCATAACGATGAGGAAGTAACCCGGGAAGCCCATCTGGTTGATAACCTGAAGTTCAGTATCCAGACGTTCGTCATACTCCGGGCGACGCTTAAGACGTTCTTCCTCGTCAGGGAATAAAAACGCCAGACGCTCTTCCAGGCCTTCTTTTGCACGCTTGACCAGATAATCTTCGGTGCTCATGTCCCCGGTCGGGAACTGCGGCAGGAAGTATTCACCGAGACGCACAGTCACGTTACAGCGTTTGGCGATCTCAACAGTGTTGGCAAGGGCTTCGGGGATGTCGGCAAACAGCTCGCACATCTCCTCTTCGCTGCGCATATATTGCTGCGGCGAATAATTACGCGGGCGTTTGGGATCGTCGAGAGTAAAGCCGTCATGGATCGCGACACGGATTTCGTGCGCGTCAAAGTCGCTGCTGTCGATAAAGCGCACGTCATTGGTCGCCACGACGGGCAAACCGCGCGCTTCCGCCAGCTCCACTGCCGCGTGCAGATAACTTTCTTCGTCCGGCCTGCCGGTGCGGATCAGCTCGAGAAAATAGCGATCCGGGAAGTGCTCTTCATAAAACGCAACGCACTCATCTACCAGCGCGCTGTTACCACGCAAAAGACTGCGCCCGACGTCGCCCATGCGCCCGCCGGAAAGGAGGATCAGCCCTTCGTTTAATTCGATAAGCCAGTCGCGATCGATGATAGGCCCAGCGGCACCGTACCCGCGCTGATACGCTTTTGAGATCAGCAACGTCAGATTCTGATAGCCGGTATTGTTCGCCGCCAGCACCGTCAGGTGGGTTAACTCATCACCCAGCAGGTCGCACTGGACATTAAAATCTGCCCCGACGATGGGCTTAATCCCTGCGCCATGTCCCGCTCCGTAGAACTTCACCAGACCGCAAAGGTTGGTGAAATCGGTGATCGCCAGTGCTGGCATACCCAACGCCGCCGCCTTTTTTACCAGCGGCGCGGTTTTGGCCAGGCCATCGATCATCGAGTAGTCGCTGTGCACCCGCAGGTGTACGAAACGTGGTTCAGACATCTTCAGATTCCGGTTTACTTAATCTCGACACAAGAATCAGGACGCAAGTCCCAGTGCGCGTTTGACAGGCCCAAAGCTGCGACGATGATGTTCAGTCGCGCCATATTCAGCCAGTTTTTCCAGATGAAAAGCGGTTGGATACCCTTTGTGCTGGGCAAAACCATATTGCGGGAAAACAATATCCAGCGCCGCCATTTCAGCGTCGCGCGTCACTTTCGCCAGGATAGACGCAGCACTGATTTCCGGCACACGACTGTCGCCTTTCACCACTGCCATCGCAGGCATCGGTAATTTTGGGCAGCGGTTACCATCAATCAACACATATTCTGGCGCAATATGCAGCCCCGCGACGGCGCGCTGCATCGCCAGCATGGTCGCATGAAGAATGTTCAGTTCGTCGATTTCGTGGGGTTCCGCGCGGCCCAGACTCCAGCTCAACGCTTTCTCTTTGATCTCTTCACAGAGCGCCAGACGGCGTTTTTCGCTCAGCTTTTTGGAATCATTCAGCCCGGCAATTGGGCGCGCCGGGTCAAGGATCACCGCAGCGGTAACCACCGCGCCAACTAACGGCCCGCGTCCGACTTCATCCACACCCGCAACCAGATGCGTGTGCGGATAAACAAATTCGATCATTGTGTTAACTCCAGAACGGCTTGTGCCGCCTGCTCATCGGCATTGCAGCGGATCTGCTGATGCAGTTCACGGAAGGTATCGTGCATCGCGTGACTGGTTTTCCCATTCGCCAACAGCGGTAACAGCGCCGCAGCCAGTTTTTGCGGCTCACACTCTTCCTGCAATAACTCTTTGACTAACTCTCTGCCCGCCAGCAAATTTGGCAGCGAGACATACTCGGTTTTCACCAGCCGCTTCGCCAGCCAGAAGGTAAAAGGCTTCATGCGATATCCCACCACCATCGGGCATTTCGCCAGCATGCACTCCAGGGCTGCCGTACCCGACGCCAGTAGCGCCGCATCACTGGCGACCATCGCCTCACGGCCCCTCCCATCCAGCAGATGAACAGCAAGGTCCGGTGCGACTTCAGCTTTGATACGCTCAAACTGCTCGCGGCGTTTGGCATTCACCAGCGGCACCACGATCTCGAGATCGGGATATGTCTGACGCAAAAGCTGAGCCGTTTTCAGGAAATCGGCACTAAGCATCTCCACTTCCGCACCACGGCTTCCCGGCAGCAATGCAAGACAGTGAGCATCGTGAGGGATCCCCAGCACATCACGCGCGGCGTTTTTATCTGGATCTAACGGCATGGCATCAGCCATGGTGTGACCGATAAAACGGCACGGCACGTTGTATTTGTCATAAAACGCTTTTTCGAAAGGCAGAAATGCGAGCACCAGATCGGTGGCTCTGCCTATTTTGAAAACGCGTTTCTGTCGCCACGCCCAGACGGACGGACTGACGTAATGAATGGTTTTGATACCCTGCTTTTTAAGATTACCTTCGAGGGTAATATTGAAGTCAGGTGCATCAATGCCGACAAAAACATCTGGCTTCAGTTCGCCAAAACGCTTTGTCAGATCGGCACGAATATGCAGTAAGCGACGCAGACGCCCGAGCACTTCAACAATGCCCATCACCGCCAGCTCTTCCATTTCGTACCAGGCTTCGCAGCCTTCAGCCTGCATTCGTGGCCCGGCAACACCAACAAAGCGGGCGTTGGGCACACGTTCTTTCAGAGCGCGGATTAAACCGGCCCCCAGGATATCGCCGGAGGTTTCTCCGGCGACCAGGGCAATCGTTAATGGACGCTGTTCAGTCATTAACGAATCAGACCGCGCGTTGAGCGTGCAAAGAAATCGGTAAAGGCTTTCACTTCCGGATATGTTTCCGCCAGTTCAGCAATTTCCGGTTTCACTTCATCGAGCGTTTTACCGCTACGATAAATCAGCTTATACGCATTGCGGATAGCGGTAATCGCCTCACGGCTGAATCCGCGGCGCTTCAGCCCTTCGATATTGACACCGAACGGCGTTGCGTGGTTACCCTGCGCAATGACATAAGGAGGGACGTCCTGCGCCACACCGGAGCAGCCGCCAACCATCACATGCGCACCAATGATGCAGAACTGATGGACTGCGGTCATGCCGCCGATGATCGCGAAGTCGTCAACCGATACGTGACCCGCCAGCGTTGCGTTGTTGGCGAGGATGCAGCGGTTACCTACCGTACAATCGTGCGCAATGTGCGCGTTGATCATCAGTAAGTTGTCGCTGCCCACCTTCGTCAATCCACCGCCCTGGACTGTGCCACGATGAATGGTGACGCTTTCGCGAATGCGGTTACGATCGCCGATTTCCACACGGCTCGGTTCGCCAGCATATTTAAGATCCTGGTTGACTTCGCCGATGGAGGCGAACTGATAAATCTCATTGTCGCGGCCAATTTTAGTATGACCATTCACGACAACGTGAGATTTCAGTACGGTACCCTCACCAATTTCGACATGGGGTCCAACGATACAAAAAGGACCAATGTGAGCATTGGCGGCAATCGATGCGCCCTCTTCCACAATGGCGGTTGGATGCACAAAGGCGGATTTATCAATCACGTATCAGGCCTCCCGGCTACGAGCACACATCATCGTTGCTTCGCAAACTACTTTACCGTCGACCAGAGCAACCCCTTTAAAACGGGTCAGGCCGCGGCGCGTTTTTTCGAAAGTGACTTCCATGATCATTTGATCGCCTGGCACGACCGGGCGCTTGAAGCGCGCTTCGTCAATACCGGCGAAGTAGTACAGCTCGCCCGGTTCCAGTTTTCCTACGCTCTTAAACGCCAGAATACCTGTTGCCTGTGCCATTGCTTCCAGAATAAGCACACCCGGGAAAATCGGTTTTCCAGGAAAATGGCCCTGGAAGAATGGCTCATTGACAGAGACATTTTTTACTGCGCGCAGAAAACGACCTTCTTCAAAATCCAGCACGCGATCTACCAGTAAGAACGGGAAACGGTGCGGCAGAAGTTCTAAAATCTCTTCAATCTGCAGAGTATGAGTGTTAGTAGTCAAGATACTCTTCCTGTCAAAATATAAGAAACGACAATAATAACACGGCCTGCCGCAATCGTAAGAATGAGACAGGCCGTAAAGTTTGGCGAACAAAAGATGGAACGTTAGTCTTGTTGATTAACCTTGCGCTCAAGCGATTTCAAACGCTTGCTCATGTCATCAATGTTCATCACCAGTGCAGCGGTTTTGCGCCAGACTTTGTTGGGTTGCAGCGGAATGCCTGAGGAATAGACGCCTGGTTCAGTGATGGGACGCATCACCATACCCATGCCCGTAACCGTCACTTTGTCGCATATTTCCATATGCCCATTGATTACGCTGGCTCCGCCGATCATGCAGTAACGACCAATTTTCAGGCTTCCCGCCATAATGACGCCACCGGCAACCGCCGTATTGTCGCCAATCACGACGTTATGTGCAATCTGGCACTGGTTATCAATGATCACGCCATTGCCAATAACGGTGTCATCCAGCGCACCGCGATCGATAGTAGTACAGGCACCGATCTCCACGCGATCGCCAATAATTACGCGACCAATCTGCGGGATCTTCACCCAGTTACCCCGATCGTTGGCATAACCAAAGCCGTCTGCGCCTACCACTGTTCCGGACTGGATCAGGCAATTCTGACCGATCTGGATCTCATGGTAAATGGTTACGTTCGCCCAGAGACGCGAACCTGCACCTATTTTGCTGTTTTTACCTACGAAGCAACCGGCACCGATAATCACGTTATCGCCCAGTTCAACGCCGGACTCAATCACCGCGTTAGCGCCAATCGATACGTTGTTACCCAGCTTCGCCGTCGCGTCGATCACCGCACTGGGTGCAATGTTCTGCGCGGGCTGCGGCGTGGTATCTAAAATTTGCGCCATGCGCGCGTAAGTCAGGTAGGGGTTCTTCACTACCAGCGCGGCACTTTTCGCGAAAGGAAGATCGTCCTGGGTCATGACAACCGCGGACGCCTGGCACAAGCCTAAATGCTCACGGTATTTTGGGTTAACCATGAACGTGATGTGACCTGTTTGTGCAGATTGCATGGACGCAACGCCGGTGATGACGATATCGCCATCACCGTGTAGTTCTGCATCCAACTGCTGCGCTAAATCAGCCAGTCGAATTGAAGGCATTACTTATTTAACCTGTTTCAGTACGTCAGCAGTGATGTCTTTTACATCGCTGCTGTTGTAAGCAACGGCGTTTGCATCAACAACCAGATCGATATCCTGGCTGTTGGCAACGGATTTCACAGCAGTCTGGATACGAGTAACCAGTTTGCCGCGTTCTTCGTTGGAACGACGAGCGCGATCCTGCTCAAAAGCCTGCGCTTTCTGAGCAAAAGTCTGGCGCTGAGCCATCACGTCTTTTTCCAGTTTGGTACGATCGCTGCCCGCTTTCATGGACTGCAGCTTTTTCATTTTAGCCTGCAGATCGGTTTCCATACGCTGCAGTTCGCTGGCACGGCCTTTGAACTCATTTTCCAGCGTGTTAGAAACACCGGTTTTCTGCGCTACCTGCTGGAACAGGCTGCCCATATTGACGATTGCAATTTTGTCAGCCGCCTGAGCAGAAGTTGCCAGTGCTAAACCGAGACCTGCAGCTAATAACCACTTTTTCACAATAAACTCCTTACCATCCCATTTGCACCGGAGGGTGCAGTTCTTTGCGTGGCCCGGCGATCTTATATTGATCGCCTAAAGTCATCGCTACACTACCACTACATTCCTTTGTGGAGAACACTTACCAGGTTTTACCGATGTTAAACTGGAACTGTTCTGCCTTGTCTCCATCGTACTTTTTGAACGGCTGGGCGTAGGAGAACACCAACGGCCCCAATGGGGACATCCATTGTAATGCGATACCCGCAGACATACGGATATTGCTTGGATCACTATAGTCCGGATATCCAGAATATTGGCTGGAATCCCAGTTTGTATCCCAAACGGTACCCATATCCCAGAAAAAGGAAGTACGAACCGAGTTAGCATACTTGTCGCTAATGAACGGCGTCGGGGTGATGAACTCGAGGCTGGCAACCGCCATAGCGTTACCGCCTACAGCATCATCCGATTTACACAGGTCTTTCGCGCCGTCCTGAGTCGCACATTCGTAATCATAGTCCGGATCATAATTACTAGCCTGATGCGGGAAGTAAACTGCTTTCGGACCAATGGTATTGGACTGGAAGCCACGCACGGTGCTGGAACCACCGGCATAGAAGTTCTCGTAGAACGGCATCTCTTTGCCGCCTAAACCATCACCATAACCCCAGCGGGTACGACCCAGAACAACCCATTTGTGATCGTCATCGATCGGCACATAAGTCGCCGTGTCTAACGTCACTTTGTAGTATTCGTTATCCGATCCCGGAATGGTCACTTTACCGGTCAGGTTGACACGTGAACCATCTGTCGGGAAGTAACCACGGTCAAGCTTGTTATAGGTCCAACCATAGTTGAACGTGAAGTCGTCCGTTTTGAAGCTGTTATCCTGATCAGAGGTACTCGGATGTTCACCCATAGAGTACAGATAACGCCACATCGCAACCTGAGGCTGCATGTTGGACAGGGAGTTATGTACATAACCCAGACCTGCACGCAGCGAGTTATATTCGTTAATCGGGAAGCCCAACGTCACGTCTGTACCATAACTCTTGTTGGTATAGTCGGACAGGTCGGCGTCATCTGCCTGGAAGTCATTATAGAAGAGACGACCACCGAGGCTTACGCCATCTACGGTGAAGTACGGGTTGGTTACCGACAGTTCAGCATAGGTCTGGTAATCGTTTTTGGTCCCGTTGATACCAACAGCATAACCCGTACCTAACCAGTTATCCTGTTGCACACCAGCCTGGAAGCTCACGCCACTTTCAGTACCGTAACCAATCCCGAAGTTGAAGCTACCGGTGTTACGTTCTTTCACCTTGTAGACTACATCAACCTGGTCCGGGCTACCCGGAACACGTTGGGTATCGGTATCGACAGTTTCAAAGAAGCCCAGACGATTCAGACGCTCCTTACCCTGATCGACCAGATCGCTCCCCAGCCATGCACCTTCCATCTGACGCATTTCGCGACGCAGAACGGCATCTTTCGAGGTATCGTTACCTTCAAAACGGATCTTACGCACGTAGAAACGGTTACCCGCATCAACGTTCACGCGTAATTTAACGGTTTTGTCGGCATCGTTAATTTCAGGCATCGACTGTACGCGCGGATAGGCATAACCATAGCGACCAAGAAGCTTTTTAATGTCATCTTCCATTTTGGTCACTTTGGTGCCGTTATACAGCTCACCCGGCTCGATCTTAGTCAACTGCTCAATTTCAGCGGAGTGCCCGGCAAGGTTACCGCTCACTTCAACGCCAGAAAGCTTGTATTGATCGCCTTCGGTGATGTTCACCGTGACGTAAATACCTTTTTTATCTGGCGTCAGACTGACCTGGGTAGAGTCAATGTTGAAACGAGCATAACCGCGATCCAGATAGTAGCTGCGCAGGGTTTCAAGGTCGCCTGCCAGTTTCTGTTTCTGGTATTTACGATCGCCTACCACGTTCCACCACGGCACTTCGTCACGCAGTTGGAAATGAGAGATCAGTTCGTCGGTGGTGAAAGCATGGTTACCAACAATGTTAATTTGCTGGATTTCAGCTGATACACCTTCCTGGAACACCAGTTTGAGGTCAACACGGTTGCGCGGCAGCGGGGTCACGACAGCTTTAACGCTGGCGCTATATTTACCGACGCTGTAGTAGAAGTCTTCCAGACCTTTCTCGATATCGGCAATGGTGGTGCGATCGAGGGATTCGCCCACACGCACGCCAGAAGCCTCGAGGTTTTGCTTCAGCATGTCATCTTTCACCGATTTGTTACCGGAGAAAGTAATGCTGGCAATGGTCGGACGTTCTTTTACCTGAACCAGAAGGGTATCACCATCACGAAGGACGCGAACATCCTCAAAGTTGCCGGTAGCAAACAGAGCGCGAATGGTATTACTGATATCTTCATCATTAACCGTGTCGCCTGTGCGCACCGGCATACTGAGGAGGGCCGCACCAACGGCGACACGCTGAAGGCCTTCGAAATGAATATCTTTCACTACGAATCCTTCAGCACCGTATACGGTGGCGCTGCTAAACAGCAGCGACGCTATGAGCAACTTTTTCATCGCCATCGTTATTATGCGTTCTTCCTAACTAACTCTCATAACCGAGAGAAATCATTGAAAAGTGCAAGCCCCATTAACAGCACCAGCAGAATCGAGCCAATGCGATAACAAAAGTCTTGAACCCGCTCGGATACCGGTCCGCCCTTGATCTTTTCGATCGCAAGGAACAGCAGATGCCCCCCATCAAGTACGGGCAACGGAAACAGGTTAATTATCCCTAAGTTCACGCTAATGAGCGCAAGAAACGGCAGGTAATAAACAACCCCGAGTTCCGCTGTCATCCCAGCCCCCTTGGCGATAGAGATCGGCCCACTGAGGTTGTTCAGTTTCACATCACCGGTGATCAATTTTCCCAGCATACTGACCGTCAGCTTCATCAGCTGCCACGTTTTGTCCGTGGCTTCGACGATAGCGTTGAACGGCCCATACTGGCGTACAACTTTATACTCATCTGGCAAAGGAATGACTTTCGGCTCAATACCGACAAAACCAATCGCCTTACCATTACCCGGTTTACTCTCCGGGATTAATGTCAAAGACAAGGGACTCCCCTGTCTTTCGATTTCTAACGCTAAGGATTTACCCGGGTTATCCCGGACAAGCATCACAAAGGTCACCCACTGCGTTAAGGACTGACCATCGACTTTAACGATCCTGTCGCCTGCTTGCAAACCTGCCTTGCTTGCGGCCGAGTTTGGCTGCACATTTTCCAGTACAGGTTCAATTTGCGGGCCACGAGGACGAATCCCCAGCGAAGATACCGGATCTTCTTTATCAGGCTCAAACGCCCAGTGACGTAAATCGAGCTTTACATCCCGTCGTTGGTCGCTGCCAAATGGCGCTACCGTAATGGTGGTGCTTTCATCGCCAATTTTATCGACCAACTGCAAACGCACGGCATCCCAATCAGGCGTTTCGATACCATCTACGGCTTTTAGTTCCGTACCTGGTGCAATTTGTGCTTCCGCAGCTATCGAATTGGCTGCTATTTCGCCAACCACCGGACGTACGCCAGGTACACCAATAATAAAAACCAGCCAGTAGGCAAAGATAGCAAAAATGAAGTTTGCAACCGGACCTGCGGCAATAATCGCCGCACGTTGGCCGACAGATTTATTATTGAAGGCATGGTGGCGGAGTTCCGGAACAACCGGTTCTGCGCGCTCATCCAGCATTTTGACATAACCGCCCAACGGGATCAGGGCGATGACATATTCGGTGCCTAGCTTATCAGTTCGGCGCCAGAGCGCCTTGCCAAAACCTATTGAGAAACGCTCAACACGAACACCACAACGCCGGGCAACCCAGAAATGACCAAATTCATGCACGGTGATAAGTACACCCAGTGCAACGATGAACGAAGCCAAATCCCAGAGAAAACTCAGCATATTACCTTCCGTTAAAGCGTCCTGAATACCAGTAACAACAAGCAAGCAAAGACCGGTACCGCAGCCGTCAGACTATCAATACGATCTAAAATACCACCGTGTCCTGGAATTAAATGACCGCTGTCCTTAATTCCTGCTTCACGCTTAAACATACTCTCGGTCAGATCGCCGAGCACTGAGGCTAACGCTGCGACAATAGAGCAAATGAGTAAGGTGACGGGAGCGATGTCGAGATTCGCCCACATGCCATAACCCCATGAGATTACCGCTGCAGTCGCGAGTCCACCGATAAAGCCTTGCCAGGTTTTACCCGGAGAAACCTTCGGTGCCAGCTTATGTTTACCAAACAATTTGCCAAACATATATGCGCCAGAGTCAGCGCCCCATACCAGGATCATGACATAGAGCAGCCATATTGCGCCACTGTAATGATTCTCGTCGTAGTGCCAGGCCCGTAACGCCAGCATGCCCCAGAAGAAGGGAACAATGGTTAGCACGCCAAAAATAATGCGCAATGTTTTAGAGTTACGCCAGATTGCTGCGGAACCTGGGTAAAACAGCACCAGCAATAGCGCGACAATCCACCAACCCAGCGAAGCCCAAAGTGAGATTTCAACCAGCGGTTGATGAATATTTCGGTGATATTCCGGCAACAGAAAAAGCATCAGCGCCAACAATAACCCACATAACACCGCCAACCATACTCGCTGCGAGCGAGTGGTAAAACCGCTAAGCTGTCCCCATTCCCACGCTGCCAGCATACAGACCACCAGCGTTACAATGGCGAACCCCACCGGCGGCAACAGAAACAACGCCGCGATGACGACGGGTATTAACACAAAAGCAGATATCAGGCGATACTTCAGCAAAAGCGACCCCCATCAGGCTGTTTCATCACCGGGCTCGGTGCCGCCGAAACGACGCTCTCGATTAGCAAAGGCATTTAACGCCCCTTCAAAGTCTTGTTCATCGAAATCGGGCCAGAGAACATCTGTAAAGTAAAGTTCGGCATAGGCAATTTGCCAAAGCAAAAAGTTACTAATGCGATGCTCCCCCCCAGTCCTAATTACTAAATCTACAGGGGCCAGTTCATGCATACAGACATGCTGGTTTAGCATCTCTTCATCTATCTGATCTGGTTGCAGGTTTCCTTGCTGCACCTTTTCAGCCAGTTGCCTGACTCCCTGGACTATATCCCAACGTCCACCGTAGTTCGCCGCAATATTCAGCGTTAGACCGGTATTTCCGGCTGTTAGCGCTTCCGATTTACGAATACGTTCTTGCAAACGCGAGTTAAAGCGACTGGTATCGCCAATAATACGCAGACGTACGTTATGTCGGTGCAGGCTTTTTACTTCGCTATCGAGCGCCCAAACAAACAGTTCCATTAACGCACTGACTTCCTGCGCTGGTCGGTTCCAGTTTTCACTACTAAAGGCATACAGCGTTAACGCCTCAATACCGTTGTTGGCCGCAAAAGAGACAGCCCGGCGGACGGATTTTGCCCCGGCTTTATGCCCAAAGGCACGAATCTTCCCTTGCTTTTTTGCCCAGCGACCATTGCCGTCCATAATGATCGCAACATGACGACAGCCATGTACTGGCAATTTTTCGCTAAGTGGTTGAGTAGCAGACAACATCACGCGTTTCTTATTCCCTGACAGGGTTTACGGTACTCAGGAATACTGAAGCCTATACAAAAAAAAGCCGTGTAAAACCACGGCATACCTGACCTTATAAGCCAACTACTTATGGTCAGATGGCGCAGACTATATCACTGAAGCCCTACGCTAACAAATAGCACGACTCTCTGTAGCCGGATTATCCTCAGCTTGCGAGACGCGTCACCTCTTTTCTGGCGACTTCACGCGCGTTCGTATCAACAGATAACACATCGTCCACGCATTGTGGTTCGCGCATATCCATTTTTTCCAGTACGGATAAATTCAACGCGGCGATATCCGTAAAGCGGATTTGTTGCGCAAGAAAGGCTGCAACGGTGATTTCGTTTGCGGCATTCAATGCAGTCGTCGCAGCCTGGCCTTGTTCGAACGCGTCCATTGCCAGTTTAAGGCATGGATAGCGATCATAATCCGGTGCGGCAAATGTCAACGCACTGAGTTTGCAAAAATCCAGCGGCTTCACACCAGAGTTCACGCGATTCGGCCAGGCCATGGTGTGGGCAATTGGCGTACGCATATCCGGTTCACCCAACTGCGCCAGAACACTGCCGTCCTGATAACGCACCATTGAGTGAATCACTGACTGCGGATGAATCAGCACTTCCATCTGGCTGGCACTGGCGTTAAACAACCAACGCGCTTCAATGTATTCCAGACCTTTGTTCATCATGGTAGCCGAATCGACAGAAATTTTACGCCCCATCGACCAGTTCGGATGACGGCAGGCTTGATCCGGCGTCATTGTTGCCAAATCGCGCAATGGCGTCTCACGGAAAGGGCCACCAGACCCGGTAAGCAAAATGGACACCACGCCATTTTGCTCAAGGTCAGCGTATCCCAGATTATGCTGGATAGGTTGCGGTAAACTCTGAAAAATGGCGTTATGTTCGCTATCGACTGGTAACAATTGCGCTTTGCTCTGCTTTACGGCGTCCATAAACAGACGTCCGCAAGTGACCAGTGATTCTTTATTGGCCAGCAAAATGGTTTTACCCGCGCGGATCGCAGCAAGCGTAGGTAACAGCCCAGCAGCGCCAACAATGGCTGCCATCACCTGATCAACATCCTCAAGCGCTGCCATATCGCAAGCGGCTTGTTGCCCACTTAAGACTTCGGTGCGGCTACCCTGTTGCTGTAGCATCGTTTTAAGAAGTTTCGCACTCGCTTCATCGTCCATTACGGCATAGCGGGGAGAGAATTCCAGGCACTGCTCTACCATGCGAGTGACATTTTTGCCTGCCACCAGCGCAACTACGCGGAAGTGTTCGGGATTATGGCGCACCACGTCCAGCGTGCTGCAACCAATCGAGCCGGTCGAGCCCAGAATGGTGAGTTGCTTCATGAAACATCCAGAGTTGAGACAGAATAAAAAGCAAAACGCCGCCAGCCGATCCGCAAGGATCTACTGAGCGGCGTTTTTTGTCGTTCAAGAAATCAGAACTGCATCAGTTCTGCTTCTTTGTCTGCCAGCGCCGCTTCAATTTTCTTGATTGCAGCATCAGTCAGTTTCTGTACATCGTCCTGAGAACGGCGATCGTCGTCTTCGCTGATCTCTTTATCTTTCAACAGTGCTTTCACTTTGTCGTTCGCGTCACGACGCACGTTACGTACTGCAACACGCGCTTGTTCTGCTTCACCACGAACGATTTTGGTCAGATCTTTACGACGTTCTTCCGTCAGCGGCGGCAGCGGAACACGAATGTCGCTACCCGCAGAGTTCGGGTTCAGGCCAAGATCGGACGCCATAATCGCTTTTTCAACGGCCGGAGACATTGAACGATCAAACACGTTGATTTTCAGAGTACGGGAATCTTCTACCGTTACGCTTGCCAGCTGACGCAGCGGCGTCGGCGTGCCGTAATATTCCACGACAATGCCATCCAGCAGGCTGGGAGAAGCACGACCCGTGCGTATTTTGCTGATTTGGGTTTTGAACGCTTCTACGCATTTGTCCATGCGTACTTCAGCATCTTTTCTGATATCGCTAATCACGTTACGAATCCTTGAAAACTTGTCTCAGTCAGACCAGACAGTCACACACAGTGGAAGTGTGCTAAGTATAGCCCTGATTAAACATATTACGGGTAATCGTCTGGATTATTAGGCTATTTTATTTGCCATTTTGGCACCGGGCAGTGCTCGCCATCCTCACGTACTTGTGTACGCTCCGGTTGCTGCGCGCTGGCCGTGACCAAACTACCTGCAACAATAACGCCTTATAACCAGACTTACGCCCCCGCGATACTTACGCGGAATCTTACCCTTATTTATCCATCACGGGAATTATTCCGTGATTAAAGTCCCTTCTTTTTCACCCATTACCACACGGCGCAGCGCACCCGGTTTGTTCATGTTGAAAACACGAATCGGTAATTTATGGTCACGAGCCAGCGTGAAGGCCGCCAGGTCCATGACTTTCAGCTCTTTTTCCAGCACTTCGCTGTAAGTCAGTTGCTCGTACATCGTTGCGGTTGGATCTTTCGCCGGATCAGCAGTAAACACGCCGTCAACTTTGGTTGCTTTCAACACCACATCAGCTTCAATTTCGATACCACGCAGGCAAGCTGCAGAGTCGGTGGTAAAGAACGGGTTACCTGTACCGGCGGAGAGGATCACCACACGATTGTTGCGCAACAGGCTAATCGCTTCTGCCCAGCTGTAGCTGTCGCACACGCCATTCAATGGAATAGCGGACATCAGACGAGCGTTCACATAGGCGCGGTGCAGTGCATCACGCATTGCCAGGCCGTTCATTACGGTCGCCAGCATCCCCATGTGGTCGCCCACAACGCGGTTCATACCCGCTTTCGCCAGACCAGCGCCACGGAACAGGTTACCCCCACCAATCACCACACCAACCTGAATACCCAGTTCAACCAGTTCTTTGATTTCCTGAGCCATGCGATCCAGTATGCTTGCATCAATACCGAAGCCTTCCGTGCCCTGCAGAGCTTCGCCACTCAACTTAAGCAGAATGCGTTTATAGACGGGTTTTGCATTGGTAGCCATGTTTCTTTCCTGAGACTGTCAACGATTGAAATGAATTAATACCGGCGACATTGTACGTCGCTTTTCAGCGCAGCCCCATAAGGGTTAGCTGAATTTACAAGATGGGCGCAAAAAGAAGCCGCCCTCAGGCGGCTCCTTTTCGATAATTAAGACTGCTTGGACATCGCAGCAACTTCTGCTGCAAAGTCAGTCTCAACTTTCTCGATGCCTTCACCTACTTCGAAGCGGATGAAGCCAGTCACTTCAGCGTTATGCTCTTTCAGCAGCTGACCAACAGTTTTGCTTGGTTCCATAACGAACGGCTGACCGGTCAGAGAAACTTCGCCGGTGAATTTCTTCATGCGGCCTTCAACCATTTTCTCTGCGATTTCTTTCGGCTTACCAGACTGCATCGCGATATCCAGCTGAACCTGGTATTCTTTCTCTACCACTTCAGCGGAAACGTCTTCCGGTTTGATGAATTCTGGTTTGCTTGCAGCAACGTGCATAGCGATGTGTTTAACCAGCTCTTCGTCAGCGCCTTTAGCAGCAACCAGAACGCCGATACGCGCACCGTGCTGATAAGAACCCAGAACGTCGCCTTCCAGCGCAGCAACGCGGCGAATGTTGATGTTTTCACCGATTTTCGCTACCAGCGCAACACGTTCTTCTTCGAACTGTGCTTTCAGAACTTCAACGTCAGTGATTTTGCCAGCAACAGCTGCGTCCAGAACTTTGTCTGCGAACGCCTGGAAACCAGCGTCTTTTGCAACGAAGTCAGTCTGGCAGTTAACTTCCAGAATGATGCCGTAGTTGCCGTCGATTTTGGTTTTGATCACGCCGTCAGCAGCAACGTTGCCTGCTTTTTTCGCTGCTTTAATAGCACCGGACTTACGCATGTTTTCGATTGCCAGCTCGATGTCGCCGTTAGCTTCAGTCAGTGCTTTTTTGCAATCCATCATGCCTGCGCCAGTACGCTCACGCAGCTCTTTTACCAGGGATGCGGTAATTTCAGCCATTCTAAAATCCTCGGAGATGTGATCTGCCCGGCATTAAACCGCACAGATATAAAAGTGAAAAAGGGGGCCATATGCAGGCCCCCTAACCAAACGTGTACTACCTGGTCTATAAGGGCTCTCCCCCTTCATATTTCGCGCCGCAGATGCGTTGTCTTCGCTCGCTCATCCCGGTCACTTACTGATGTAAGCTCCCGGGAATTCTCGAGCTTGCCGCC
This sequence comes from Escherichia sp. KS167_9B, assembly GCF_030295215.1. Taxonomy (NCBI): domain Bacteria; kingdom Pseudomonadati; phylum Pseudomonadota; class Gammaproteobacteria; order Enterobacterales; family Enterobacteriaceae; genus Escherichia; species Escherichia sp. KS167_9B. The sequence goes on along the minus strand of NZ_AP025754.1, from coordinate 196,808 downwards.
TTTCTGCAACTCGAACTATTTTGGGGGAGTTATCAAGCCTTATTACTCAGCTTCTACGAAGCTTTCTTCCGCCTGGGAAGCCAGATCCTGAGAACGGCCTTCACGTACGGTTGCAGCAACAGCGCCCAGGTACAGGGTCACAGCACGGATTGCGTCGTCGTTACCCGGGATAACGAAGTCAACACCGTCCGGATCAGAGTTGGTATCAACGATAGCAAATACCGGAATACCCAGGTTGTTTGCTTCTTTGATAGCAATGTGTTCGTGGTCAGCATCGATTACAAACAGAGCGTCCGGCAGACCGCCCATGTCTTTGATACCGCCCAGGCTGTTTTCCAGTTTCTCCAGCTCACGAGTGCGCATCAGCGCTTCTTTCTTGGTCAGCTTGTCGAAAGTACCGTCCTGAGACTGAGTTTCCAGGTCTTTCAGACGTTTGATGGACTGACGAACGGTTTTCCAGTTAGTCAGCATACCGCCCAGCCAGCGATGGTTCACGAAGAACTGGTCGCAGCTCAGAGCAGCGTCTTTCACCGCTTCGCTTGCAGCGCGTTTAGTACCAACGAAAAGGATTTTACCTTTACGAGAAGCAATCTTGTTCAGTTCAGCCAGAGCTTCGTTGAACATCGGTACAGTTTTCTCAAGGTTGATGATGTGAACTTTGTTACGCGCACCGAAGATGAACGGCTTCATTTTCGGGTTCCAGTAACGGGTCTGGTGACCGAAGTGAACACCAGCCTTGAGCATGTCGCGCATGGAAACAGTTGCCATGATTAAAACCTCTATATAAAAGTTGGGGTTATGCCTCCACGTATCCCATATTACCGACCCTAAAGGGCACCCCGGAATATGTGCCGATACGTGTGTGTTGTTACACAAAGTGAGATTGTCGCTTCCGTCCAGTCTGTGTATACGAAATGGATCGGAAGTCCGGCGCGCTTTATACCACAAATACGTCGTGGACACCAATAATTGTTGGCGCTGTGTACAGCATCAGACGATGAATTTTCTATTATAGAAAACGTTCAGTGGCACGTTTGGCGAAATTCAGAATGATTCTCAATTTGCCCGGGTGTGATACCATTGACGACACTTACATATATATTGTCGGTATCACCGACGCTGATGGACAGAATTAATGGCTATCTCAATCAAGACCCCAGAAGATATCGAAAAAATGCGCGTCGCTGGCCGACTGGCTGCCGAAGTGCTGGAAATGATCGAACCGTATGTTAAACCGGGCGTCAGCACCGGCGAGCTGGATCGCATCTGTAATGATTACATTGTTAATGAACAACACGCGGTTTCTGCCTGCCTCGGCTATCACGGCTATCCGAAATCCGTTTGCATCTCTATTAATGAAGTGGTGTGCCACGGTATCCCGGACGACGCCAAGCTGCTGAAAGATGGCGATATCGTTAACATTGATGTCACCGTAATCAAAGATGGTTTCCACGGCGACACCTCAAAAATGTTTATCGTCGGTAAGCCAACCATCATGGGCGAACGTCTGTGCCGCGTAACGCAAGAGAGTCTTTACCTGGCGCTGCGCATGGTAAAACCGGGCATTAATCTGCGCGAAATCGGCGCGGCAATTCAGAAATTTGTCGAAGCAGAAGGCTTCTCCGTCGTTCGTGAATATTGCGGACACGGTATTGGTCGCGGCTTCCATGAAGAACCGCAGGTGCTGCATTATGACTCCCGTGAAACCAACGTCGTGCTGAAGCCGGGAATGACCTTCACCATCGAGCCAATGGTCAACGCGGGCAAAAAAGAGATCCGCACCATGAAAGATGGCTGGACGGTAAAAACCAAAGATCGCAGCTTGTCTGCACAATATGAGCATACTATTGTGGTGACCGATAACGGCTGCGAAATTCTGACGCTACGCAAGGATGACACCATCCCGGCGATAATCTCGCACGAAGAATAAGATGAAGCCGGCGAATGCCGGCTTTTTTAATACGATAATTTAATCTTATGGGTGGCGCACAATGAATACCCTTCCAGAACAGTATGCAAACACCGCTCTCCCCACCCTGCCCGGTCAACCGCAAAATCCATGCGCCTGGCCCCGTGATGAATTAACCGTTTGTGGGATAAAAGCCCATATTGATACCTTCCAGCGTTGGCTGGGTGATGCCTTTGACAATGGGAACTCCGCAGAACAATTGATTGAGGCACGCACCGAGTTTATCGACCAACTCCTGCAACGGTTATGGATTGAAGCGGGATTCAGCCAGATTGCTGACCTGGCATTGGTTGCCGTCGGTGGCTATGGCCGCGGTGAATTGCATCCACTTTCCGACATCGATTTACTGATCTTAAGCCGTAAGAAACTCCCGGACGATCAGGCACAGAAAGTTGGCGAGCTATTAACGCTGCTCTGGGATGTGAAGCTGGAAGTCGGTCATAGCGTACGCACGCTTGAGGAGTGCATGCTGGAAGGGTTATCGGATTTAACCGTCGCCACCAATTTAATCGAATCCCGCTTATTAATTGGCGATGTTGCGCTGTTCCTCGAACTGCAAAAACATATTTTTAGCGAAGGATTCTGGCCTTCCGACAAGTTCTACGCGGCGAAAGTTGAAGAACAGAACCAGCGCCATCAGCGTTACCACGGCACCAGCTACAACCTTGAACCAGACATCAAAAGTAGCCCCGGCGGCTTGCGCGATATCCACACTCTGCAATGGGTGGCCCGCCGTCATTTTGGCGCGACTTCACTGGATGAAATGGTAGGGTTTGGCTTCTTGACCTCAGCGGAGCGGGCGGAATTAAACGAATGTCTGCATATATTGTGGCGTATTCGCTTTGCCCTGCATCTGGTCGTCAGCCGTTACGATAATCGCCTGCTGTTTGATCGCCAGCTTAGCGTCGCCCAGCGTCTGAATTACAGTGGTGAAGGTAACGAACCGGTCGAGCGGATGATGAAGGATTACTTCCGCGTTACACGCCGCGTCAGTGAACTCAACCAGATGCTGCTGCAACTGTTCGATGAAGCCATCCTCGCCCTTCCCGCCGACGAAAAACCACGTCCAATCGACGATGAGTTTCAGCTACGCGGAACGCTGATCGACCTGCGTGATGAAACACTATTTATGCGCCAGCCAGAAGCCATCTTGCGTATGTTCTACACCATGGTGCGCAACAGTGCGATCACCGGCATTTACTCCACCACGCTGCGCCAGTTGCGCCACGCCCGTCGCCATCTGCAACAACCACTGTGCAATATTCCGGAAGCGCGAAAACTGTTTTTGAGCATTCTACGCCACCCCGGAGCGGTGCGACGCGGACTATTGCCAATGCATCGCCATAGCGTGCTCGGCGCGTATATGCCGCAATGGTCGCATATCGTCGGGCAGATGCAGTTTGACCTGTTCCACGCCTACACGGTGGATGAACATACTATCCGCGTGATGTTGAAACTGGAGAGTTTTGCCAGTGAAGAAACGCGACAGCGCCATCCGTTATGTGTGGACGTCTGGCCGCGCCTGCCGTCAACTGAGCTGATTTTCATCGCCGCGCTGTTTCATGATATCGCCAAAGGACGCGGCGGCGACCACTCCATTCTCGGTGCTCAGGATGTAGTGCATTTTGCCGAACTCCACGGACTGAACTCGCGCGAAACACAGCTGGTCGCCTGGCTGGTTCGCCAGCACTTGCTGATGTCGGTGACAGCTCAGCGCCGCGATATTCAGGACCCGGAAGTCATCAAGCAGTTTGCCGAAGAAGTGCAAACAGAAAATCGTCTGCGTTATCTGGTATGCCTGACAGTGGCAGACATTTGCGCCACCAACGAAACACTGTGGAACAGCTGGAAGCAAAGTCTGTTGCGTGAGCTCTACTTTGCCACCGAAAAGCAGCTACGGCGCGGAATGCAAAACACGCCGGATATGCGCGAACGCGTTCGCCATCACCAGCTACAGGCGCTGGCGCTACTGCGTATGGACAATATTGACGAAGAGGCGCTGCACCATATCTGGTCACGCTGTCGCGCTAACTATTTTGTCCGCCATAGCCCAAATCAACTGGCCTGGCATGCGCGCCATTTATTACAGCATGATTTAAGCAAACCGCTGGTCTTGCTTAGCCCGCAGGCTACGCGTGGTGGCACGGAGATTTTTATCTGGAGCCCGGACCGCCCATATCTGTTTGCCGCCGTGTGTGCCGAGTTAGACCGCCGCAATTTAAGCGTTCACGACGCACAAATTTTCACCACTCGCGACGGTATGGCAATGGATACCTTCATCGTGCTGGAACCCGATGGCAGCCCGCTGTCCGCAGATCGCCATGACGTTATTCGATTTGGTCTGGAACAGGTGCTGACACAAAGTAGCTGGCAGCCACCGCAGCCACGTCGCCAACCCGCCAAATTGCGCCATTTTACTGTTGAAACCGAAGTGACGTTTTTGCCGACCCATACCGACCGAAAATCATTCCTCGAATTGATTGCCCTCGACCAACCTGGCTTGCTGGCGCGAGTCGGGAAAATTTTTGCCGATCTGGGAATTTCGCTTCATGGCGCCCGAATTACAACCATTGGCGAGCGAGTAGAAGATTTATTCATAATTGCCACCGCTGACCGGCGTGCGCTTAATAACGAGTTGCAGCAGGAAGTGCATCAGCGGTTGACAGAGGCCCTCAATCCAAACGATAAAGGGTGATGTGTTTACTGATATGAAAAGAGTTTAACAATGCAGCAGTTACAGAACATTATTGAAACCGCTTTTGAACGCCGTGCCGAGATCACCCCAGCCAATGCAGACACCGTTACCCGCGAAGCGGTAAATCAGGTGATCGCCCTGCTGGATTCCGGCGCACTGCGTGTTGCGGAAAAAATTAACGGTCAGTGGGTGACGCATCAGTGGTTGAAAAAAGCGGTGCTGCTCTCTTTCCGTATTAATGATAATCAGGTGATCGAAGGGGCAGAAAGCCGCTACTTCGACAAAGTGCCGATGAAATTCGCTAACTACGATGAAGCACGTTTCCAGAAAGAAGGCTTCCGCGTCGTGCCACCAGCGGCAGTGCGTCAGGGCGCGTTCATTGCCCGTAACACCGTGCTGATGCCGTCTTACGTCAACATCGGCGCATATGTTGATGAAGGCACCATGGTTGATACCTGGGCGACCGTCGGTTCCTGTGCGCAGATTGGTAAAAACGTCCACCTTTCCGGTGGCGTGGGTATCGGCGGCGTGCTGGAGCCGCTGCAGGCTAACCCGACCATTATTGAAGATAACTGCTTCATCGGCGCACGCTCTGAAGTGGTTGAAGGGGTGATTGTCGAAGAAGGTTCCGTCATCTCTATGGGCGTATACATTGGTCAGAGCACCCGTATTTACGACCGTGAAACCGGCGAAATCCACTACGGTCGCGTTCCGGCTGGTTCGGTGGTTGTGTCAGGTAATCTGCCGTCGAAAGATGGCAAATACAGCCTCTACTGTGCGGTTATCGTTAAGAAAGTTGACGCGAAAACTCGCGGCAAAGTCGGCATTAACGAACTGCTACGCACCATCGACTAAAAGTCAGTACACGGGCAGCATGAAGCTGCCCGTTTTTTTACAGGGATGAATGATGATCACACGCAGGCGTTTTTTACAGGCTGCCGCCGCGACGTTAACGGTGAGTTCAGGTTTCGGTTATATGCATTACCTGGAACCCGGCTGGCTTGAATTAAGCCATCACCGCTTCGCCTTTTTTGAAGAAAAAGCCGCACCATTCAAAATTCTGTTTCTGGCCGATCTCCATTACTCTCGTTTTGTTCCTTTAAGCCTGATTTCTGACGCTATTGCCCTTGGCGTAGCGCAAAAACCTGATTTGATTTTGCTGGGTGGCGATTATGTTTTATTTGATATGCCGCTGAATTTTTCGGCGTTCAGTGACGTACTCTCTCCCCTTGCCAAATGTGCACCGACATTTGCCTGTTTTGGCAATCACGATCACCCCGTGGGTACAGAGAAAAATCGCTTAATTGGCGAGGCGTTAAAATCGGCGGGGATCACTGTGTTGTTTAACCAGGCAACGGTAATCGCCACATCAAAACGGCAATTTGAACTGGTTGGCACTGGTGATTTATGAGCCGGACAATGCAAACCACCTCCCGCCAGCGAAGCAAATCTGCCTCGTCTGGTGCTGGCACATAATCCCGACAGCAAAGAAGTCATACGTGATGAACCCTGGGATCTGATGCTGTGCGGCCATACTCACGGCGGGCAACTGCGCGTACCGTTGGTTGGTGAACCTTTTGCCCCTGTCGAAGATAAACGTTACGTCGCCGGATTAAATGCCTTTGGCGAACGACACATCTACACAACCCGTGGCGTGGGCAGTTTGTATGGTTTGCGTCTGAACTGCCGCCCGGAAGTAACGATGCTGGAACTGGTGTAGAACGTGAATTTTATCGCCAGAATAAAGCAGGTAATTTTTTGATTTTTACGCCATGATAGAAGTCTGGAAGAAAAAGGCTTTCTGCGATCACAGTCGAGCCGGGCAGGCCAGGCCAAATGCTAAAATAAGCACAATTTACTGACTCATTTTGAGGTAACGCTATGTACGACAATCTGAAAAGTCTGGGTATTACCAATCCTGAAGAAATTGATCGTTACAGCCTCCGGCAGGAAGCCAACAACGATATTCTGAAAATCTATTTCCAGAAAGACAAAGGCGAGTTTTTCGCCAAGAGCGTGAAGTTTAAATATCCGCGTCAGCGTAAAACGGTCGTCGCTGATGGTGTGGGTCAGGGTTATAAAGAAGTCCAGGAAATCAGCCCGAATCTACGGTATATCATTGATGAGCTAGATCAAATCTGCCAGCGTGACCGCAGCGAAGTTGATCTTAAGCGTAAGATCCTCGACGACTTACGTCACCTGGAGTCAGTAGTAACCAATAAGATCAGCGAGATTGAAGCCGATCTGGAAAAACTGACGCGTAAATAATGTCATTCTGTGGGCCGGGTAAAGTCTCACCCGGCTGTAATTTTGTAATCGACCTACCGCTCTTCATCCAGTTGTAACGCCACATACAGCAGCAACCTGTCATCAAAATTGCCCAAATCAAGCCCGGTCAGTTCCGATATACGATTAAGCCGATACTCAAGAGTATTACGATGAATAAACAACGCCTTTGACGTTGCCAGCGGTTGCACATTGTGGCGAAACCACGCAGCCAGCGTTCGCCGCAGCAAGCCGTTATTGTCCATCGCTTTCAGCCGCGCCAGCGGTCGCGCCAGTTCGTTGGCCTGCCAATCGCCACGCAAACTGTCGAGCAACACAGGCAACATCAAATCCTGATAAAAATAGCAGCGACTTTCGGGCATCCGCTGTTTACCCACCACCATCGTCGTTTTCGCCGTACGATAAGAGCGGGCAATACTGCCTGGTCCGGTAAAATAGTTACCCAGCGAAACGCGAAAACGTAGCTGACCATACTCTTTCATGCGGGCAATCAGTTGTTCAACTCGCTTACGATGATCTTCTGCATCCCAGCGCCCAAACGAATTCAACGCCGGTTTCAACACCACCATTTCGGTCAGTGAAACAATCGCCACCAGATTATTACGCTCGGGTGTAGTCAGCGCGTTTTGCAGTTGCTGTAACTCCGCCATTGCGCTATCCACGCCAAGTTGACCGCTATCGACCTCAACAATAGCCACCACTCGCGGTTGATTGAGATCGACCCCCAGCCGTTGCGCCCAATCAGTAAGTGCGGGAGTATTCTCCTCGGCCTGAAGGAGGTTCATCACCAGTTCTTCCCGCAAACGGCTATCCTGCGCCAACAGGTGCATCAACCGCGACTGTTCCAGCATCATTTCAGCCGTCATGCAGACCAGTTCGCCATATTTACGCAGATTCTCTGGTTCACCTGTCAGGCCAATTACGCCGACAATTTCACCTTCCAGCCGTAACGGTAGATTAATCCCCTGCCGCACACCGTGCAGATGACGTGCCACCGCGTCATCGATATCGACGACTCGTCCCTGTGAAAGTACCAGCAATGCACCTTCGTGCAATTCACCAATACGCTCACGATCGCCGCTGCCGATAATACGCCCGCGGGCATCCATTACGTTAATATTGGTATCAATGATGCGCATGGTGCGCGCCACGATATCCTGCGCCATTTTGGTATCAAGATGCCAGCCAGCCATAAGTCCTCCGTTATGCACGGCTTAGCATAAGGAAGTACGTAACGTACGGCATTGTGCAAATGCCCAAAGGATGAGGAAGATGTATGGAGTTGTGGTGAAGTTCACAGATTGTAAGGAGAACCCCTTCCCGTTTTCAGGAAGGGGTTGAGGGAGATTACTGCATTAACAAGTAGATGGTGCTGTCGCCGCGCTGAATGTTCAGTGCCAGCACAGACGGTTTGCTGTCGAGAACTTTACGCAGTTCAGCGATGTTTTTCACTGCCTGCTGGTTCGCACCAATAATCACATCACCTTTCTTCAGGCCGATCTGCGCAGCTGGAGTGCCCGTTTTCACGTTGTTCACCACCACGCCCTGATCTTTGCCTTTGTTGCTCATCTCAGCGCCTTCAATGCCGTTGAAGATGGTGCTGGAATCAACCTGATTCTGGCTGCTCTGCTGCAGTTCCAGGTTCACGTTAACCTGCTTCCCGTCGCGCAGTAAGCCCAGGGTCAGTTTGCTGCCTACCGGCATAGTGCCCACCTGAGCACGCAGTGCGGCAAAGCTGCTGATTGGCTTACCGTTCAGTGAGGTGATCACATCACCCGCTTTAATGCCCGCTTTCGCGGCGGAAGAATTCGGCAGAACCTGGCTTACGAAAGCACCGCGCTGGGCGTCAACTTTCATCGCTTTCGCCAGATCGGAGTTCAGCTCAGTCCCCATAATACCCAGCTCACCGCGTTTCACCTGGCCGTATTCCACCATCTGCGAGGTCAGGTTTTTCACCATGTTACTCGGGATAGCAAAACCGATACCGATGTTGCCGCCGTCCGGTGCGAGGATCGCGGTGTTGATACCGATCAGTTCGCCGTTCAGGTTAACCAGCGCACCACCGGAGTTACCACGGTTGATCGCAGCATCGGTCTGGATGAAGTTTTCATAGTTTTCGGCATTCAGACCGCTACGCCCCAGCGCAGAGACAATCCCGGAAGTTACTGTCTCGCCCAGGCCGAACGGGTTACCAATTGCTACGGTGTAATCACCCACGCGCAGTGCATCAGAATCCGCCATCTTAATTGCGGTCAGGTTTTTCGGATTCTGGATCTGGATCAGCGCGATATCAGAGCGCGGATCTTTGCCAACCATCTTCGCGTCGAACTTACGACCATCGCTCAGCTGGACTTTAATCACCGTCGCGTTATCAACAACGTGGTTGTTGGTGACGACATAGCCTTTATCGGCATCAATGATGACGCCGGAACCCAGCGCCATGAATTTTTGTTGCTGGCCGCCGCCATTACCGCCCTGGCCCCCCTGGCAGAACGGAGAGCTCTGGAACGGAGAACCTTCCTGGCAGAACGGAGAATCATCACCGAAGAACTGCTGGAAATTACGCGGCATACGCGGCGTATTAACGGTTGTGCTACCTTCTACGTTAATGCTGACCACTGAAGGCATCACCTTTTCGAGCATTGGTGCAAGGCTTGGTATCTGCTGGGCTGTCGTTGCTGAAGAAGTCTCAGCCGCCGTTGCAGAGAGCGGAGATAACGCCAAACCTAAACTCAGAGCCAGTGCACTCAGTGCTAATGTGGTTTTTTTCATGTATTTCAGTCTCGATTAACAGATAACGCAAAATTGCTGTGTTCTTCAGATTCGTTTTATAGCGCGAAGTTCCGAACTAAAGTTTCTGCAAAAGGTAAAAATTTATTGTTCGTCTTTACAAAAGCCTGGTTATTGTTCTACGGCCATCAGACGTCGGTATTCATCCCAGGCATAGAGGTCGGTCATACCGCTGATATAATCCTGCAGCAGGCGGCAACGGTAATAATATTCCCATAGCGGAAACTCAGGAGAATCTGACGGTAATTTACTGACAGCCTCGACATAGGCCAGCCGATGGCGCGTCGAGAGTTTGTGGAATAAGCGCGATTCAATAGGGAAACGTTTCACCCGTTCTTTTTCTACCAGTTCAGTAAAGTCTGATAACGACAGGCTTAATAAAGGGCGATAAATCTCTAATAATCCGCTAATGACCCGATAGCCCTGCAATTCAAGCTGCTCGACATCTGGATGGCTAAACACATGTTTTACAGCGACATTTTTATATAGCTTTAGAAGATCGCTGCATTCGCTGGCATCTTCCAATAATGCATGATTAAACGTTCCGGCGAAAATCGCAGGCAGATTATCAATAAATCGTTGTGCCGCGTAGGGTACCAGTTTATTTAGGGTGTTTACCCGTAAATACATAAAAAACTGATCTTCCGTACTGCGGCTTAAACTATTTGAGCGTGATTTTTCCCAGGCATTTTCAACCACCAGCGAAAAGAGCGAACCTTTCTCATGCTGGCCCCACGCTTCGTGCAAATGATGATAAAGCTGCTCAACGCTGAATATTCTTTTCTCTACCGCATCTTCAAGATCTGCCACACAATAGGAGATGTCGTCGGCAGCTTCCATAATCCACGTTAATGGAAAACGACTGTAAAGCGCCAAATTAAGTTCTTTACGCAACCGGGCAATATAAGCTTCTTCAGAAAGATAATAACCCGGCTTTTTCATTAAATAGTGATGTGTCTCAGGCGTTTCGCCACGCCACCACGCCGGACGGGTATATTTTAAAATACCGCCAACCTGTGCCCAGGTGAGATTCATCCGCATCAATGTATGCACCAGACGAATACCTTGTGCATTCCCCTCAAAATGGCATAAGTCCTGACGAATTTTGCGCCGCAGTTCGTTAAGCGGTTCTTCCCCTTCCCGTAAACGTAATGCCACCACGCAGCAGCGATCGTCAGTCAGAGGCTGGCTTTCGGCATCAGCCGGAAACAAACGCTGGCGAAACCAGTCATTTATCGCCGCTTCACCAAAATGGCCAAACGGCGGATTGCCGATATCGTGCATCAGGCATGACATCTCAACAATACTTTCAAAGGGGCCGGTCAGTTCATCCAGACCATAATCTTCCAGTAATTTAAGCTCTTTCAGACGGCTTAAAATTTCTTTGGCGATGTAGCGCCCCACCTGCTGGACTTCCATTGAATGGGTTAGACGCGTGCGCACGGCGGCATTTCGCTCCAGCGGAAAAACCTGGGTCTTTTGTTGCAGACGACGAATTGCCGGAGAGTTGATAATACGTCCGCGATCGCTCTCAAAGATTCGCAGGATCTCATGTTCGGTTTTAACGCCCTGTGGTGAACGGTAACGACGATGCCAGTTTATTTTTTTTCGGAAATCAATCTGTGCCATGTCCTCTCCCGCGTGAGAAATACGCTTCCCCGTAAGCGCATGGTAAACTATGCCTTCAAATCGGGCTTATCGCGAGTAAATCTATGAAAATCGGCATCATTGGTGCAATGGAAGAAGAAGTTACGCTGCTGCGTGACAAAATCGAAAACCGCCAAACTATCAGTCTGGGCGGTTGCGAAATCTATACCGGCCAACTGAATGGAACCGAAGTTGTGCTTCTGAAATCGGGCATCGGTAAAGTCGCTGCGGCACTGGGTGCAACTCTGCTGTTGGAACACTGCAAGCCAGATGTGATTATTAACACCGGTTCTGCCGGTGGCCTGGCACCAACGCTGAAAGTGGGCGATATCGTTGTCTCGGACGAAGCACGTTATCACGACGCGGATGTCACGGCATTTGGTTATGAATACGGTCAGTTACCAGGCTGCCCGGCAGGCTTCAAAGCTGACGATAAACTGATCGCTGCCGCTGAGGCCTGCATTGCCGAACTGAATCTTAACGCTGTACGTGGCCTGATTGTCAGCGGCGACGCTTTCATCAACGGTTCTGTTGGCCTGGCGAAAATCCGCCACAACTTCCCGCAGGCCATTGCTGTAGAGATGGAAGCGACGGCAATCGCTCATGTCTGCCACAATTTTAACGTCCCGTTTGTTGTCGTACGCGCCATCTCCGACGTGGCCGATCAACAGTCTCATCTTAGCTTCGATGAGTTCCTGGCTGTTGCTGCTAAACAGTCCAGTCTGATGGTTGAGTCACTGGTGCAGAAACTGGCACATGGCTAAGTCACTGTTCAGGGCGCTGGTCGCCCTGTCTTTTCTCGCGCCGCTGTGGCTCAACGCCGCGCCGCGCGTCATCACGCTTTCACCCGCCAACACTGAACTTGCTTTTGCCGCCGGGATCACGCCGGTAGGGGTCAGCAGTTATTCCGACTACCCTCCACAAGCGCAAAAGATTGAGCAGGTTTCAACCTGGCAGGGGATGAATCTCGAACGCATTGTGGCCCTTAAACCCGATCTGGTGATTGCCTGGCGTGGAGGTAATGCCGAGCGGCAGGTTGACCAGTTAGCTTCGCTGGGAATAAAAGTAATGTGGGTCGATGCGACAAGCATTGAACAAATTGCCAATGCGTTACGTCAACTGGCCCCCTGGAGCCCACAACCGGACAAGGCTGAACAAGCCGCGCAATCCCTGCTGGACCAGTACGCACAATTGAAAGCGCAATATGCTGATAAACCTAAAAAACGTGTTTTTCTGCAATTCGGCATTAATCCGCCATTTACCAGTGGAAAAGAGTCGATTCAAAACCAGGTACTCGAAGTTTGTGGCGGAGAAAACATCTTTAAAGACAGCCGGGTTCCCTGGCCGCAAGTTAGCCGCGAACAGGTGTTAGCACGCGCGCCACAGGCGATTGTCATTACAGGTGGACCGGACCAAATTCCTAAAATCAAACAATACTGGGGTGAACAGCTCAAAATTCCCGTTATTCCTCTCACGAGTGACTGGTTTGAACGTGCAAGCCCACGTATTATCCTCGCTGCACAACAGCTCTGTAATGCGCTTTCACAGGTAGATTAGCGCCTGATCTTTTCAGGTGCTCAGTGGGGATAGAACAATGCTCGTCTATTGGCTGGATATAGTCGGCACAGCGGTATTTGCCATCTCCGGCGTTTTGTTAGCCGGAAAATTGCGTATGGACCCTTTTGGTGTTCTGGTACTGGGCGTGGTTACCGCAGTAGGCGGCGGGACAATTCGCGACATGGCGCTGGATCACGGCCCGGTCTTTTGGGTGAAAGATCCCACCGATCTGGTTGTTGCAATGGTGACCAGTATGCTGACGATCGTGCTGGTGCGCCAGCCAAGACGCTTACCGAAATGGATGTTGCCGGTGCTGGATGCCGTTGGTCTGGCGGTGTTTGTCGGCATTGGCGTGAATAAAGCCTTTAATGCGGAAGCCGGTCCGTTGATCGCGGTTTGTATGGGCGTCATTACTGGCGTTGGCGGCGGGATCATTCGTGATGTACTGGCCCGCGAAATCCCCATGATTTTACGCACAGAAATCTACGCAACGGCCTGTATTATCGGCGGTATTGTCCACGCTACGGCTTATTACACATTTTCCGTGCCCCTGGAAACAGCCAGTATGATGGGCATGGTCGTGACGCTATTGATTCGACTGGCGGCTATTCGTTGGCATCTTAAGCTACCGACGTTTGCGCTGGATGAGAATGGGCGTTGAAGAGTGAAGATGTGCCGGATAGTTTATCCGGCACATGAACAACAGATTAGATGCTGAAGGAAGAACCGCAACCGCAGGTGCTTTTCGCGTTCGGGTTGGTCACGATGAAACGAGAACCTTCCAGACCTTCGGTATAGTCAACGGAACCGCCGACCAGATATTGCAGGCTCATCGGGTCAACCACCAGGCCAACGCCCTGTTTTTCGATGGTCATATCGCCTTCGTTCACCTGATCATCAAAGGTGAAACCATACTGGAAGCCGCTGCAACCGCCACCGGTGATATACACGCGTAATTTCAGATTCGGGTTATCTTCGTCAGCGATCAGGCTTTTAACTTTGTTGGCTGCTGCGTCGGTAAACTCCAGCGGCAGTGCTACGTCATCACTCATATTTTGCTCCAAACGACATCGGCAATTGGGCAAATTCTAACCCAATAATAATCGCCATTATCTAATACCCTGGTATTTCGTTCAAGTATTCTCGCTGGCTGATGCGGCCTTGCTTCGCGCCAGTTGTTCCGCTTCCTGTTTTGCCAGCGTGCGCGCAAGAATCGCCGAGTATAGCGGTTTCCCGCCGGTAAATTGTGCTAATAGTGTTGCGCCAAGACCGGTAATAATCATTGGCAAAATGAGCTGATAGTTATCGGTCATCTCCAGAACCAGAATGATCCCCGTTAACGGCGCGCGAATAGAAGCCGCCAGTAACGCCCCCATTCCGGCAATAGCAAACGTCCCCGCCTCAAGGTGATATTGCGGAAACAGCTCAACGGCAACCATTCCGAAAGCGGTTCCCAGCACAGTACCCAGCGCCAGCATAGGGGCAAAAATACCGCCCGGCGCGCCGGAAGAGAAACAGAGTAAGGTGGTAATGACCCGCGCGACGAAGATAAACACCAGCATTCCCATGCTGAAGTTCCCCGCCGTGGCGATAGGAATCAGGTTAAAACCGCCGCCCGAAGTTGCTGGTGCCACAAACCCCAGCAATCCACACAGACCGCCAATCGCACCGCCCATCAGTACCCATTTGGTAATATTGCCGCCGTGCACACGGTGCAGCAAATCCTGCATCCCCAGCACCCATTTATTAAAAATAGGGCCGAAAATGCCAAAAATAATACCGAGGATCAGATAAAGCCACAGTGTATTAAGCGGCGCGTCAGAAAGTTTACCGACGTCAATCAACGCAACTTCATGATTAAAAATCCGGTACATAATGGTCGACATAATGACACCAATAAATACCGCTTTAATCGAAATTAACGTATAGCGAAACTGCGGACGCATCTCTTCGATAATAAACAAAATACCCGCCAGCGGCGCATTAAAGGCCGCAGCCAGACCCGCTGCTGCACCGGTTGCCAGCAGCGTATGGCGCGCTTCATCACCTTTCAGGCGGAATATATCAAGCACCATCCGACCGATATTACCGCCGATCTGCACGGTTGGCCCTTCACGCCCCAACACCATGCCGCCGCCGAGTGTCCCCAGCCCGCCAAAGAATTTCACCGGCAACACACGCCACCAGCGAACGGGACGTTGATCTTCCAGCGCCCCTTCAATTTCCGGGATCCCAGAACCACCTGCTTCTGGCGCATATTTGCGCACCAAAAAGTAGCCGAACATCGCCAGCACCGCCGAACAGAGAAAAGCGACGGTTAACAGTAGCGGATAATTATCGGCAGTATGGACCAGCGCCCCCATCCGTTGGTTCTGTAACCAGGCGACGCCTTTGTCAAAAGCAACAGCTGCCAGCCCGACAAGCGTGCCGACGACGGCAGCCATAAACAAAATGGCTAACGGGGTTTTATCGCGCTCAAGAAGTTGGCGAATCAGTTGTCTGCGTCGCAGGCGCGCAGCCTGCGGTGTTTCTAAAGAGGGAGTATCAGTTTTCATCCAATGATCACTTATTGGTCATACAAATAAGATGACGGCATTTTACTCGCACGTTCCATGAAAATCCTTTGCAAAGCGTAATGTTTCAAATGCACAAAACTTTTATACTCTATGAAATCAGGATTGCACCAGCACAAGCAACCTGACGTTTGACGAGTATTTAACTTGTTATGAATAACATAGAATAGCAGCCATTCACTTTTTCTACGAATCAGGAACCCTCCATGAGTAAGTCTGAAAATCTATACAGCGCAGCGCGCGAGCTGATCCCTGGCGGTGTGAACTCCCCTGTTCGCGCCTTTACCGGCGTGGGCGGCACTCCACTGTTTATCGAAAAAGCGGACGGCGCTTATCTGTACGATGTTGATGGCAAAGCCTATATCGATTATGTCGGTTCCTGGGGGCCGATGGTGCTGGGCCATAACCATCCGGCGATCCGCAATGCCGTGATTGAAGCCGCCGAGCGTGGTTTAAGCTTTGGTGCACCGACCGAAATGGAAGTGAAAATGGCGCAACTGGTGACCGAACTGGTCCCGACCATGGATATGGTGCGCATGGTGAACTCCGGCACTGAAGCGACAATGAGTGCCATCCGCCTGGCCCGCGGTTTTACCGGTCGCGACAAAATCATTAAATTTGAAGGTTGTTACCACGGTCACGCTGACTGCCTGCTGGTAAAAGCCGGTTCTGGCGCACTCACGTTAGGCCAGCCAAACTCGCCGGGCGTTCCGGCAGATTTCGCCAAACATACATTAACCTGTACTTATAACGATCTGGCCTCTGTACGCGCCGCGTTTGAGCAATACCCGCAAGAGATTGCCTGTATTATTGTCGAGCCAGTAGCAGGCAACATGAACTGTGTTCCGCCGCTGCCAGAGTTCCTACCGGGTCTGCGCGCACTGTGCGACGAATTTGGCGCATTGCTGATCATCGATGAAGTGATGACCGGTTTCCGCGTGGCGCTGGCTGGCGCGCAGGATTATTACGACGTGGTGCCAGACCTCACCTGCCTGGGCAAAATCATCGGCGGTGGAATGCCGGTAGGCGCATTCGGTGGTCGTCGTGATGTGATGGATGCGCTGGCCCCGACCGGTCCGGTCTATCAGGCGGGTACGCTTTCCGGTAACCCGATTGCGATGGCAGCCGGTTTCGCCTGTCTGAATGAAGTCGCGCAGCCGGGCGTTCACGAGACGCTGGATGAGCTGACAACACGTCTGGCAGAAGGTCTGCGGGAAGCGGCAGAAGAAGCGGGAATTCCATTGGTCGTTAACCATGTTGGCGGCATGTTCGGTATTTTCTTTACCGACGCCGAGTCCGTGACGTGCTATCAGGATGTGATGGCCTGCGACGTCGAGCGCTTTAAGCGTTTCTTCCATATGATGCTGGACGAAGGTGTTTACCTGGCACCGTCAGCGTTTGAAGCGGGCTTTATGTCTGTGGCGCACAGCATGGAAGATATCAATAACACCATCGATGCTGCACGTCGGGTGTTTGCGAAGTTGTGATCCAGCATGGTTTGTCGGATGCGGCGTAAACGCCTTATCCGACCTACAGATCAGGACCGTTTGTAGGCCCGATAAGACGCCACAGCGTCGCATCGGGCATCCGTTGCCGCGTAAAAGCTTTATCCATCCAGGAGTTAAGGGCCGTTATATGGAAAAATTAACGGCTCTGCTTTCTCAACAAATAGATAAAATACGGCGCGCCGATAAAGGTCGACAGCAGCCCCGCTGGGATCTGGAATGGAAACAGCACCATCCGCCCACACCAGTCAGCGAACACCAGCAGTAATCCCCCCACCAGCGCCGAAATCACAATATGCGGCATCGTCCGTCGAAAGCCCATCATCCGTGCGATATGCGGTGCCATCAGGCCAACAAAACTCAACGGCCCGATGGTCATTGTCGCGGTCGCCGTCAGGCAAGCCGCCAGCAGCAGTAGCGCAATTCGCGTCGGCGTCAGCGCCATTCCCACGGCTCGTGCGGTATCACCTCCCAGCGGTAAAATGGTCAGCCAGCGGCGGCACAGCGGGGTAATCGCCAGCAAAATCACCATCACAATTCCGGTGCGCCAGACCTGCGCCTCGGTCGCGTTGTAGGTCGAACCGGAAATCCAGGTCAGAACTTGCGCCATTCGCGGGTCACCACTTGCCTGCAACATCATCAAAAGCATGGTGAACGCGGTACTTAACGCCATCCCCGCCAGTAACATGCGGTGTGGAGAAAATCCACCGCGTCCGGCGGCGATCATAATGATCAACAGCGTCACCGCCGCCCCGAGACTTCCCGCGGGTAACAGCCAGCCAAAGGCATTACCCGGCACCAGAAACAGCATTAACACCACGCCAAACGCCGCGCCGGAGCTAATCCCCAGCACTTCCGGGCTTGCCATCGGGTTGCCGGTCAGCCGCTGAATAATACAGCCCGCCACCGCCAGCATGACGCCCGCAAACAGCGCCGCCATAATTCGCGGCCAGCGCCAGGGCATCAAATCCTCGAGCAGCGCCCCGCTCGCCCACGTCCAGCCGTGCGCATCACGACCAAACGACAGCGCCACCACCACAGCAATTATCAGCAGCACACCGCCAGCAAGGGCAAACGCCAGCACATGTTGGCGTTCAGTCGCGACACGATCGTTGGCCTTCATATCCGGCGCACTGATGCTGCGTAAACGCGGCAGCAGCCACAGTAACAGCGGCGCACCTATCAACGCCGTCATCGAACCGGTAGAAACTTCCATCCACACGCGAGTCAGCCAGAGGATGATTTGATCGGAAAGCCAGAGGATCAGCGCACCAATCAGTGACGCCAGCAGCAGTCTTGGCAGCAGACGCCGCGCCCCCAGCATTTTTGCCAGCAGCGGCGCGAACAACCCGATAAAGCCGATAATCCCCACCGCGTTCACCAGCAGAGCACTGATGACTATCGCCAGCGACAGCGCCGCCAGACGCGCGAGCGATAAAGCCAGTCCGAGATTACGCGCCACGCCATCATCAAGCCCCATCAGGGTTAATGGACGAAGTAGCAGTAACGTCAACATCACGCCGCCCAGCAGCTGTGGCCATAAACGCTCAACGCCGCCCCAGTCGGTTTGCGTCAGCGTTCCGGTACTCCACAGGAACATGCTTTGTAGCTGGTCGTGATGGAAGATAACCAGTAACTGATTGATTGCCCCGCAATAAAGGCTCACCACAAGCCCCGCGAGGATCAGCGTTACCGGAGAAAGCCGTTTCCCCCACGCGACGCCAAAGACAATTAAGCCAACCACACAAGCCCCTGCCAATGCAGCAAACTGGCTCGCCATAGCACCAGGGATCGCCCAGAGCGTGGTGACGGTAATCCCCAGTTGCGCGCCTGTAGCAACGCCCAACGTGGTCGGTTCCGCCAGCGGGTTACGTAACACTTGCTGAAACAGCACGCCCACCAGTCCCAGACCCGCGCCCACCAGCAGCGAAATCGCCAGACGTGGCAGCAAGCTGTAGTGAAAAATCATCTGCTCGATGAAGTCAATATCCGGCGACCAGGCAGCCTGCGCCCACTGGCTACGCGGCAGCGCCTGAGAGAAGTTCATCCAGGTGAGCACCGCTGCGGCAACCACCAACAGCGCCAGCAATAATGCCGGGAAAAGCGCAATACGTTTACTCACGCTTTACCTCCGATGGCGTTATCCAGAATACGCACAAAGTGCATTGCCGAGAGCGTCGCACCATAAAACCAGACTGCGGGGACGCGCTGAAAGCGTCCGGCACGGACAAACGGCATGGCCTGCCACAGCGGGGTTGCCATTAGTGCGTCCATGTCTTTGCTGTTGTCGTGATCAAAACAGAGCACATCAACGTCCTTATACGCTGCCAGACGATCGATACTGACGGCAGTACTGCCCCAGAAGTTGGTTTCTCCTTGCCAGGCATTTGGGATGCCGTACTCATCGAGAATTTCCTGGAACAGGCTGTTCGGGCCGAAGACCAGCATATGGCGTGGATCGATAAGCGTCGTCAGCAATAACGGGCGCGCACCACGCTTCACAAAACGGGGTTTCATGCTGCGGATGAAGTCTTCATAGTGCGCTAAATGCGTTTCTGCTGCGCTTTGCAGGTTAAGCAAATCTGCCATTTCCGTCAGCGATTTACGCGCCATCGCCAGCGGCTGTTTGCCGTCGCTGAAGTTAAATCCGCGCCCCGGCGCAATACGTGCCAGCATTTCTGGCGAAGGGCCATACCCTGCCGACCAGACCATAAACGACGGCTTCATTTCGGTCAGCAGTTCAAGGTTAGGTTCTGTCCGCAAACCGACGTCAATCACCGATTCAGGTAATGGCGGTTCGCTGACCCACAGGCGATAGTTGATGGTATCCGCCACGCCGTAAGGCACGATGCCTAGCGCCAGCAGTAATTCCACCGGCAACCACTCCAGCGCCACAATACGCTTTGGATCAATAGCCGCCGCGCGGGCGGTATTCATCTGCCATAACAACGGAGATAGCGCCATCGCTGTTAACAGTCGACGGCGCGTAATTAGAGGTAAGCCACTCATCAATAAACAAAACTCACAGGTGCAGCACCCGCCGGATGCGGCAAAATTCCCATCGGGATGCCATAAATCATTTCGAGGGTTTCGCCGCGCATAATTTCCGCAGGCGTTCCCTGCGCAATCATTTCACCGCCGCGCAGGGCGACCAGATAATCACAGTAACGCGCAGCCATATTGATATCGTGCAGCACGGCAATGACCGTCAGGCCACGCTCCTGACTTAAACGGTGCACCAGCGCCAGCACATCAACCTGGTGGGCGATATCCAGCGCCGAGGTCGGTTCGTCGAGCAACAGACAACGGCTATCCTGCGCCACCAGCATGGCGATCCACGCCCGTTGACGTTCGCCGCCAGAGAGGCTATCGACCAGCCGATGCGCCAGCGGTTTTAAGCCAACCAGCGAGATAGCCTCTTCGACCTTTTCGCGATCTGCCGCGCCAAAGCGCCCCAGCGCGCCATGCCACGGGTAACGACCAATCGCCACCAGTTCACGCACCGTCATCCCTTCTGCCGGAGGAAGCTGCTGCGGCAAATAAGCCACTTTGCGAGCAAACGCTTTGCTGCTCCAGCTTTCCAGCGGCTGGGCATCAAGAAGAATCTCCCCTTCTGACGGTGGCTGATGGCGGCCCAACATTTTTAACAGCGTGGATTTACCAGAGCCGTTGTGACCAATCAGACCGGTCACTTTCCCGGCAGGAAAGGTTAACGACAGCGGATGCAAAAGCGTGCGCCCGGGCACACGAAAGGAGATATTACGCAGTGCAAAAGTGGTATCGGAATGATTCGTGTATTCCTGCATAACAGCCAACTTGTGAAACGGGCACGGAAATCCGTGCCCCAAAAGAGAAATTAGAAACGGAAGGTTGCGGTTGCAACGACCTGACGTTCTGCGCCCCAGTAACATGCATAATCACGATAGCAACTGGAGACATATTCGCGGTCGAACAGGTTATTTACGTTAACACCAACAGAAGAACCAGGCATACCGAAACGAGCAAGATCATATTTTATCATTGCATCAACCAAGGTATACCCCCCAACATTGAATGTCTGATTGGTCTTATCACCCGTAGTGTAGAAACTTGAGGTGTCGCCAAAATAACGTGCCCCTGCACCAAGACTCAGACCACTAAGAGCTGTTTCGTGGAAAGTGTAATCTGCCCACAGCGAAGCCATATTTCGGGGGACCTCTGCCGGGCGTTTACCCTTGTACAGTGTATCTTTGGTGTATTCAGCATCGGTGTAGCTGTATGCCGCAGTCACATTGATATTAGCGTTGACAGCTGCTTTAGCCTCAATCTCAAAGCCACGAGAACGAATCTCCCCCCCTTGTACGCTAAACAAAGTATTACTTGGATCTGCAGTCAGATTTTTGTCTTTCGTTAATTGGAATACCGAGGCAGTGACAGTGACAGGCGTATCTTTTGGTACGTATTTGACACCTGCTTCGTACTGCTTACCGCGAGAAGGATCAAACGGTTTACCTTCTTTAGTCGCTCCAGATACTGGCTCGAAGGATTCGCTATAACTGAAATAAGGTGAAATACCATTATCGAACAGATAATTAATACCACCTCTCCAGGTGAACTGCTGATCGTTAATTTCATCCAAAGAACTCGTTGAACGAGTATAGGTAGAGGTTTTCGCAAAATCGTAACGACCACCCAGCGTCAATACCCACTTATTCCACTCAGACTGATCCTGAATATAAAGGCCTGTCTGTTCCTGACGGTTAATTACCGCATATGGGAAATTGATATTGATATTGGCGTTACCGTACTGTGGATCCGTCATGCTAATCGGATTAGCAGTACCATAGTTTGCATCAATATCGTTACGCATTCGCAGGTAATCCACGCCAGTAAGCAAAGTATGCGCTACAGCACCGGTAGCAAAGTTGGACTGTAGTTGCGTATCAACAGTAAACGAATTTAAATCTTCGTCTGAACGTACATAAGCACGGCTAATTTGCGCTGGCGCGATGTAACCATTGCCATATACTGCATCGTAGAGTGTATGAATGCGGGTATAGCGCAGATTCTGACGTACAGTAAAAGTATCATTAAATTCATGAGCAAAACTGTAGCCAATTAATTGTTGACGACGAGACATCTTATTATCTTTCTCGCCTTCATTGAAATCTGTTGGCAATTTGTGCCAGCTACCATTTGCATCCTGATAGGGAACAACAGTTCCCTGGCGCGGTAACCAACCATAATAGCCCGCATCGGGATCACTCTGGAAATTACTCAGGAAAGTGAAATCCGTTTTATCATCAGGACGCCAACTGAATGAGGGAGCAACTGCATACCTTGTAGTTTTTGCGTACTTTTGTTGCGCATCCTGACTACGTCCTAATCCCGTCAAACGATATGACCAAACGCCATCATCATCTATTGCATCACTAAAATCGAATCCGGTCTGCCAAAGATTATCCGTTCCCATTTTGAACTGGATCTCTTTAATCGGATCCGTTGAAGGCCGTTTGCTTACCATGCTCACTACTCCGCCCGGATGGCTTTTACCATACAGTACGGATACTGGGCCACGGAGTAATTCCACACGCTCAAGGAAATAAGGATCAATAGAGGCTTCAGAGTAGTTATCCCCCTGAAGTTTTAAGCCATCCAGATATTGGTTAGTATTTACTGTACTGGCTGTAGTAAATCCACGTATAGAAACAACATCATACGTTGTTGAACTACCACGCGTTGAAAAGACACTTGGCGTATAATCCAGAGCTTCTTTTACCGTTGCGGGTTGTTTGATATCCATCTCTTCCCGGGTCACAACCGAAATAGACTGCGGCGTTTTTTCAATTGGTGTATCCGTTTTAGTCGCAGTAGCAGAGTGCTTCGCCGCAATAGTTGCAGCTGGCCCCCATGCGCTTTCTTGCGGCGCTGGTGCAGCGGTAACGGTGATAGTGTCTTCTTTCGGTTCAACCGCTGCCTGTGCATAAACAGACATGCCGCTAACCGCTGTGGCTACTACAACTGCGATTTTACGCAGTGAGTGTTTTGGCTGAGCAGTTTTGGAACGCGCCATTGGTATATCTCTGATGTAAAGTGAATGATAACGTAAACGAGAATGATTATTATAAAGATGAGATAATATTCGAAACGCTGGCGGGTTCGCAAGCGGTACGCAATCTGAGCATTCCTGAGGGGTTAATAAACAATCAGATGAAAAGAAAGGGTTAATACTTTGGGTAGGATGTTATTTTACCGGATGGCGACTCGCCATCCGGTATGTCACGCTTAGACGTTAATTACTACCAAACATATCCTTGATCCAACCTGCTACGCCGTCACTGTCTTTCTGCTCTTGCTGAGCAGGTTGCTGTTGCGGTTGTTGCTGCGGCTGAGAAGACTGATCAAACGGATTGCCTGACGGTTGCTGCTGAATCTCACTCTGCTGGCACAGCGATTGCGGATCGCTGGTCCAGACCGGCAAGACACGCATGCCACCGCTGCAGACAAAGTTGCCGTCGTAGTCCACGCCCATATCTGCAATATCTTCTGGTGGAACAAGATTCAGCGGTGTTGGTGTCTGGTTAGCCAGATAACGCTGATAAATCGACATTGCCCCACTGGCACCATACAGTTTGGTCGGCTGGTTGTTATCACGGCCTACCCAGGTGATGGTCACCGTGCTGCCGTCAATGCCCGCAAACCAGGTATCCACGTTGTTGTTGGTAGTCCCGGTTTTGCCCGCCAGATGCAGGTTCGGGTATTTCGCCCCAAGCTGACGACCCGTACCGCGTTGTACCACCTGCTGCATGGTCCATAGTGTCAGATACGCCGCCTGCGCCGGAACCGCGCGTTCCGCCTGCGGGAAGCTCTGATACAACACCTTGCCATCTTCCGCGATTACCGAACGCAGCGCAGAAAGCGGTGCTCGGTTACCACCGCTGGCGATGGTCTGGAACGCCTGCGCCACTTCAATTGGCGTTAAGTTCAACGCCCCCAGCAGCATTGCCGGAACCGGATGCAGCTGATCTTTCGGTACGCCCAGTTTAATCCAGGTATCCGTAACCGCAGGCAGCCCCAGCGCCATCCCCAGATTTACCGTCGGCACGTTCATCGAACGAGTCAACGCATCCACCAGCATCACTCTGCCACTTTCGCTATAACGACGATCATCGTTCTGCGGTGACCAGACCTGGCCATTCGGCTGACGCAGCGCGATTGGCGCATCGGCAATCCACGTGTTCAGGCGATAGATTTTCGGCTGGCTTAAGGCCGTCAGATAAGTCGCTGGTTTTGCAAGGGAACCAATCGAACGACGCGCCTGCATTGCACGGTTGTAACCTGCAAACTGCGGCTCAGAACCACCAACCATCGCACGAACTTCACCACTAAAGCGGTCGACGACCACAATTGCCGTTTCCAGATCGCTTAACTTACGCTGTTTCTTCAGTGCCGGAATGCCTTCCACGGCGGCTTTTTCCGCCGCGTCCTGAGCCACCGAGTCAAAGGTAGTGAAGATCTTCACGCCGGAGAGATCTTTTACCTTATCGCCTAATTTCGCCTGCAGCTCCTGACGCACCAGTTGCATAAAGGCTGGCTGTGGAGAGATTACCCCACCACGCGGCTGAACCCCCAGCGGACGTGCACTCAACATGTCATAGAGCTCTTGATCAATAATCTGCTGTTGTTGCAGCAGACGCAGCACCAGGTTACGTCGCTCCAGCGCCAGTTTCGGGTTACGCCACGGGTTGTAGATGGACGCTCCTTTCACCATACCAACCAACAGCGCCTGCTGGTCGAGACTCAGCTCTTCTACCGGGCGACCAAAGTAGTACAGGCTCGCCAGCGGGAAACCGCGGATTTCGTTGTCGCCGCTCTGACCGAGATACACCTCGTTCATATACAGCTCAAGAATGCGGTCTTTGCTGTAACGCGCATCCATGATCAGCGCCATGTAGGCTTCGTTCGCTTTACGCCAGTAAGAACGTTCGCTGGAGAGGAACAGGTTTTTCACCAACTGTTGCGTCAGCGTACTCGCCCCCTGTACCGTGCGTCCGGCGGTCAGGTTTGCCAGCACCGCACGTCCGATGGAGTAGAGACTGATCCCATCATGCTCGTAGAAATGACGGTCTTCTGTCGCCAGCAAAGTATCCACCAGCAAATCCGGGAAACCACTGCGCGGCACAAACAAACGCTGCTCACCGTTTGGCGAAGAGATCATGGTGATCAGACGCGGATCAAGACGGAAGAAACCAAACTGACGGTTGTTCTCCATATTGACGATCGTCGACAGGTGATCGCCATCAAAGGTCAGACGCGCACGCACCTGCCCTTCTTTACTGTCCGGGAAATCAAACGGACGGCGGATCATCTCAATGCTGTTGGCCTGCACGGTAAATTCGCCAGGACGGGTCATTTTTGACACCTGACGATACTGGGTCGCCTCCAGCAGCTTCACCATCTCGTTCTTGCTGATGGTCATGTCTGGCTCAAGGTTGACCATTCGGCCATAAACAGCCGCAGGCAATTGCCAGACTTTGCCATCAATACGGCTACGAATTTTTTGATCGAGATAAACACCGTAAATGGCGATCAGCACGGCAAAAACGATAGCCAGTTTTAGCAGCAGCCATAGCCAGCCGCGTTTGCCACGAGGCTTACGCCCTTTGCCTTTGCCCTTACCTTTGCGCGGCATCGGTTCTTCATCCTCATAGTCATCATAATCGTCGTAATCATCGTCATCTTCGTAACGACGACGGCTTACCTTTTGTTTGACCGGACGCGTCGGTTTCCCTTTGCGTCCAATTGGCTCGCGGTCATTCCCGGCCATGCTTTTTCTCCGCAATATTCAGGCGCAAAAGCCCGATTTTCTGTTCTTCTGTAACAAGACAGAAGAAGATATCTCTCAAATTTACTTTGGTCTTCATGAATACTTTTTCGTCCGTCACGTCGGTGCGGTATTTGCCGGATCATCCGGCCAGACGTGTTTGGGATAACGCCCTTTCATCTCTTTTTGCACATCGCGATACGCTCCTTTCCAGAAGGCGCTCAAATCTCGTGTGATTTGCAGCGGCCTTTGGGCAGGAGAAAGCAACTCCAGCACCAGCGGCACACGCCCCTGGGCGATCGTCGGATTGGTGGCCTCGCCAAACATCTCCTGCATTCTCACCGCCAGCGCGGGCGGGTTATCTTCATGGTAACGAATGGCGATCCGGCTTCCCGTCGGCACAGTGTAATGCGCAGGCAATTCACTATCCAGACGTTGCTGCATTCCCCAATCAAGTAATCCGCGTAGCGCCTGAAAAATATCGAGTGATTTCAGGCCGCGTAGCGAATGTACCCCTGTCATATGCGGCAGCAGCCACGTTTCCAGCGTCGCCAACAAACTTTCATCATCAACCGCTGGCCAGTCATATTCCGGCAACCACTTTGCGGCGCATAACAAACGCAAGCGTAGCTGTTCCGCTTCCGCCGTCCAGTTAAGCACGCTTAAGCCTTTATCACGAACGCCGTTAAGCATCGCCTGATGCAGCTCGTCTTCTGAAGGCTTCGCCAGCGGCTGCACTTTTACCGTCAGTTGACCAATTTGCAACCGACGCCAGGCTTTCAGCGTACCTTGCGCATCATCCCACTCCACGGTGTCCGATTGCTGCACCAGCTGCGGACAGCGTTGCACTAATTCATCGATATCGACCGGTAGCGCCAGTAAAATCCGCGCATCCGGCGAGGCGCTACCCTGCAATAATAACGGTGCGATCAACCATTCGTGGCGGCTGAGCGCATCATCGGCATCGAGCATTGCCCCCATGCCGTTTGCCAGTTGATAGCGCCCCTCTTGCCCACGGCGGCGAGCGATGCGATCGGCAAACGCTCCGGCAAGTAACGGTGCGATAAGCGAACTGTCTGCCTCACCGCCGCGTACGTTTAAGCGCTTTAACAGTTGCTGGCTACGTTGCTGCCAGGCAGGTTGATTGCGCGAAAACGCCACGCCCAGATCGATATTGCCCATCCGTGGTGGCTCTTCGAGAATAGCGGCAATTTTTGCAGCGGTAGCAGCTTCGTCGTCGCTCTTTGCGCTCACCAGCATTGCCGCTAAACGCGGATCGTTACCCAGCGTCGCCATTTTCTGCCCTTTCGTGCTTAGCCGTTCACCGTCCATCGCCCCCAGCATCCGCAACAGGCGTTTCGCGGCCTGTAAATTCACGGCTGGCGGTTGATCCAGCCAGCTCATCTGCGTCGGATCGCTGCATCCCCATTGCAGTAATTCCATCAGCAAACCGGAGAGATCGCTTTGTAATATTTCTGGTTCACTTTGCGCGGAGGCGCGTTCTGCTTGTTCTTTGGCGATTAAATGTAAACAGATCCCCGGCTCCAGACGTCCGGCACGCCCGGCGCGTTGCGTCATTGATGCCTGGCTAATGCGTTGGGTAATCAGCCGCGTTAGCCCCGTGCGCGGATCAAAGCGCGCCACACGTTCCTGAGCACAATCCACCACCAGACGAATACCTTCGATGGTTAAACTGGTTTCAGCAATATTGGTCGCCAGCACCACTTTGCGCATCCCTTGTGGTGCCGGAAGGATCGCTTTTCGCTGATCGTTCAGCGACAACGCGCCATACAGCGGGCAGAGCAACACATCACTACCGATGCGCGAAGCCAGTTGTTCCTGCACACGCTGAATTTCTCCGACACCCGGTAAAAATAACAGTAATGAGCCGCTTTCCTGATGCAGCAATTCGGCGGTGGCAACCGCCACGGCTTCATCAAAACGCTGATGAGCGGGCAGCGGTAAATATCGGCGTTCAACCGGAAACGAGCGCCCTTCTGAGATGACGACGGGCGCTTCTGGCAGCATCTGCTGCAAGCGGTCATTGTCCAGCGTAGCCGACATAATCAGTAGTTTAAGGTCATCACGCAGCCCCTGTTGCACATCGAGTAACAGCGCCAACGCCAGATCCGCCTGCAAGCTGCGCTCATGAAACTCATCGAGGATCACCAATCCAACGCCGCTCAGTTCAGGGTCACGCTGGATCATGCGCGTCAACACGCCTTCGGTAACTACTTCCAGGCGAGTATTTGGCCCGACACAGTTTTGCGCGCGCATCCGGTAGCCTACCGTATCACCTGTTTTTTCGTTAAGCAGTTCCGCCAGTCGTTGCGCAACGTTACGCGCCGCCAGACGACGCGGCTCCAGCAGGATAATTTTTCCGTTAATGCCGGGATGCGCCAGCAGTTGCAGCGGCAGCCAGGTTGATTTCCCGGCCCCGGTCGGCGCACTTAATAACACCTGCGGTGCACCATCGAGGGCAGCAAGTAACTCAGGTAAGACGGCAGCAACGGGCAACGACGACACAAAACGCTCCAGAGGGTTAACATTCTTCGCGCCACATTGTAGCATCGCGGTAATGCATAACCGAGTACCTCACATGTCTGAACCGCAACGGCTGTTCTTTGCTATCGACTTACCTGCAGAAATCCGCGAACAGATTATCCACTGGCGCGCCGCACAGTTCCCACCAGACGCGGGACGTCCGGTCGCCGCCGATAATTTACATCTGACACTGGCATTTTTAGGCGAAGTCAGCGCAGAGAAAGAGAAGGCGCTTTCTCTTTTAGCCGGACGGATTCGTCAGCCCGGTTTCACACTCACGCTTGATGACGCCGGTCAGTGGCTGCGTTCGCGTGTGGTATGGTTAGGGATGCGTCAGCCGCCACGCGGCTTAATCCAGTTGGCGAATATGCTTCGTTCACAAGCTGCACGCAGCGGTTGTTTTCAAAGCAATCGACCGTTTCATCCACATATCACCTTATTGCGCGACGCCAGCGAGGCGGTGACAATCCCGCCGCCAGGCTTTAACTGGTCGTATACGGTGACGGAGTTCACCCTTTACGCCTCCTCGTTTGCCCGTGGGCGCACACGCTACACGCCGCTAAAACGCTGGGCGCTAACGCAATAACAAGGATTGTCGCAATGGAATTTTCTCCCCCTCTACAGCGCGCGACGCTAATTCAACGTTACAAACGCTTTTTAGCCGATGTGATCACACCCGATGGTTGCGAATTAACGCTACACTGCCCGAATACGGGTGCGATGACCGGATGTGCAACGCCTGGCGATACCGTCTGGTATTCAACTTCAGACAACACAAAACGGAAATACCCACACACCTGGGAGTTAACCCAAAGCCAAAGCGGCGCATTTATTTGCGTCAATACACTTTGGGCTAACAGGTTGACGAAAGAGGCTATCCTTAATGAATCCATTTCAGAACTGTCAGGATATAGCTCTCTGAAAAGCGAAGTAAAATACGGCGCCGAACGCAGCCGTATTGACTTCATGTTGCAGGCGGATTCGCATCCAGACTGCTATATTGAAGTGAAATCGGTTACGTTAGCGGAGAACGAACAGGGATATTTTCCCGATGCGGTCACTGAACGAGGTCAGAAACACCTTCGGGAGTTGATGAGCGTAGCGGCTGAAGGCCAGCGTGCGGTTATCTTTTTCGCCGTGCTGCATTCAGCCATTACACGGTTTTCACCCGCGCGCCACATCGATGAGAAATACGCGCAACTATTGTCAGAAGCTCAACAGAGGGGGGTAGAAATTCTGGCTTACAAAGCAGAACTTTCTGCTGAAGGCATGGCTCTTAAAAAATCACTGCCGGTTACATTGTAGTAGAGTAAGTAACTGGTTAATTTACATTCTGGTCGCGTGCGCAAATACGCTTTTCCTCACACAGTTGTCAAGTGTTACGTTTAGATAATTGCTATCCGGAAAAGCTTCTGCTATTTATAGCGGCCTCATTTTTCCCCCGAACATGGGGATCGATAGTGCGTGTTAAGGAGAAGCAACATGCAAGAAGGGCAAAACCGTAAAACATCGTCCCTGAGTATTCTCGCCATCGCTGGGGTGGAGCCATATCAGGAGAAGCCGGGCGAAGAGTATATGAACGAAGCCCAGCTGGCGCACTTCCGTCGTATTCTGGAAGCATGGCGTAATCAACTCAGGGATGAAGTCGATCGCACCGTTACACATATGCAGGATGAAGCAGCCAACTTCCCGGACCCGGTAGACCGTGCAGCCCAGGAAGAAGAGTTCAGCCTCGAACTGCGTAACCGCGATCGCGAGCGTAAGCTGATCAAAAAGATCGAGAAAACGCTGAAAAAAGTGGAAGACGAAGATTTCGGCTACTGCGAATCTTGCGGTGTTGAAATTGGTATTCGTCGTCTGGAAGCGCGCCCGACAGCCGATCTGTGCATCGACTGCAAAACGCTGGCTGAAATTCGCGAAAAACAGATGGCTGGCTAATTACAGCCGTTCCATCACGTTTACCACAGGCGGGAAATGCTCCCGCCTTATTTTTTGTTCAACGAGATGACAGACACACACTATATTGGTCGCTTCGCCCCCTCTCCTTCTGGCGAGCTTCATTTTGGCTCTCTGATTGCCGCGCTTGGAAGCTTTCTACAGGCTCGCGCCCGGCAAGGTCGCTGGCTTGTTCGCATTGAAGATATCGATCCGCCTCGTGAAGTTCCCGGTGCCGCAGAGACCATCCTGCGCCAGCTGGAACATTACGGTCTACACTGGGACGGCGATGTTCTCTGGCAATCGCAACGTCACGACGCCTATCGCGAAGCACTCGCATGGTTACATGAGCAAGGGTTAAGTTATTACTGCACCTGCACGCGCGCACGTATTCAAAGCATTGGCGGTATTTACGACGGTCATTGCCGGGAGTTGCATCATGGGCCAGAAAACGCTGCTGTACGTATTCGCCAGCAGCATCCGGTCACCCAGTTTACTGACCAGCTGCGCGGCATTATTCATGCCGACCAAAAACTGGCGCGGGAAGATTTTATTATTCATCGTCGTGATGGTTTATTTGCCTATAACCTGGCGGTGGTGGTGGATGATCACTTCCAGGGCGTGAGCGAAATTGTCCGCGGGGCAGATTTGATCGAACCGACAGTGCGGCAAATCTCGCTGTACCAGCTTTTTGGCTGGCAGGTGCCAGATTACATTCATTTGCCACTGGCACTTAATCCACAAGGCGCTAAACTTTCCAAGCAGAATCATGCGCCTGCGTTGCCAAAAGGCGATCCTCGGCCGGTGTTAATCGCGGCACTTCAATTTCTGGGCCAGCAGGCAGAAACACACTGGCAGGATTTCAGCGTTGAGCAAATTCTCCAGTCAGCCGTCACAAACTGGACGCTGACTACCATTCCTGAGTCGGCAATTGTAAATTCAACATTCTCAAATGCGTCATGCTGAGCTATGATTAGCCGCTATTTTTTTGTCCTGAATGATGTTTGACACTACCGAGGTGTACTATTTTTACCCGAGTCGCTAATTTTTGCCGCAAGGTGCTAAGCCGCGAGGAAAGCGAGGCTGAACAGGCAGTCGCCCGTCCACAGGTGACGGTGATCCCGCGTGAGCAGCATGCTATTTCCCGCAAAGATATCAGTGAAAATGCCCTGAAGGTAATGTACAGGCTCAATAAAGCGGGATACGAAGCCTGGTTGGTTGGCGGCGGCGTGCGCGACCTGTTACTTGGCAAAAAGCCGAAAGATTTTGACGTAACCACTAACGCCACGCCTGAGCAGGTGCGCAAACTGTTCCGTAACTGCCGCCTGGTGGGTCGCCGTTTCCGTCTGGCTCATGTGATGTTTGGCCCGGAGATTATCGAAGTTGCGACCTTCCGGGGACATCACGAAGGTAACGTCAGCGACCGCACGACCTCCCAACGCGGGCAAAACGGCATGTTGCTGCGCGACAACATTTTCGGTTCCATCGAAGAAGACGCCCAGCGCCGCGATTTCACCATCAATAGCCTGTATTACAGCGTGGCGGATTTTACGGTCCGCGATTACGTTGGTGGCATGAAGGATCTGAAAGACGGCGTTATCCGTCTGATTGGTAACCCGGAAACGCGCTACCGTGAAGATCCGGTACGTATGCTGCGCGCGGTTCGTTTTGCCGCCAAATTGGGCATGCGCATCAGCCCGGAAACCGCAGAACCGATCCCACGCCTGGCAACCCTGCTAAACGATATTCCTCCGGCACGCCTGTTTGAAGAATCGCTTAAACTGCTACAAGCGGGCTACGGTTACGAAACCTATAAACTGTTGTGTGAATACCATCTGTTCCAGCCGCTGTTCCCGACCATTACCCGCTACTTTACGGAAAATGGTGACAGTCCAATGGAGCGGATCATTGAGCAGGTGCTGAAGAATACTGACACGCGTATTCATAACGATATGCGCGTCAACCCGGCGTTCCTGTTTGCCGCCATGTTCTGGTATCCCCTGCTGGAAACAGCACAGAAAATCGCGCAAGAGAGCGGCCTGACTTATCACGACGCTTTCGCGCTGGCAATGAACGATGTGTTAGACGAAGCCTGCCGTTCACTGGCGATCCCGAAACGGCTAACCACTTTAACGCGTGATATCTGGCAGTTACAGTTGCGCATGTCCCGCCGTCAGGGTAAACGCGCATGGAAATTACTCGAACATCCGAAGTTCCGTGCCGCTTATGACCTGCTGGCACTGCGTGCTGAAGTAGAACGCAACGCCGAGCTACAACGTCTGGCGAAATGGTGGGGTGAGTTCCAGGTTTCCGCGCCGCCGGACCAAAAAGGGATGCTTAACGAACTGGATGAAGAACCGTCACCGCGTCGTCGTACTCGTCGCCCGCGCAGACGTGCGCCGCGCCGTGAGGGCACCGCATGACAGTGGCGTATATTGCTATCGGCAGCAATCTGGCCTCTCCGCTGGAGCAGGTCAATGCTGCCCTGAAGGCAATAGATGACATTCCTGAAAGCCGCATTCTTGCCGTTTCTTCGTTTTACCGCACCCCACCACTGGGGCCGCAAGATCAACCCGATTACTTAAACGCAGCCGTGGCGCTGGAAACCTCTCTTACAGCTGAAGAACTCCTCAACCACACACAGCGTATTGAGTTGCAGCAAGGTCGCGTCCGCAAAGCTGAACGCTGGGGACCGCGCACGCTCGATCTTGATATCATGTTGTTTGGTAATCAGGTCATAAACACTGAGCGCCTGACCGTTCCGCACTATGATATGAAGAATCGTGGATTTATGTTGTGGCCGCTGTTTGAGATCGCGCCGGAACTGGTGTTTCCTGATGGTGAAACGCTGCAAGCAAGACTCACTACTTTCCCTCCCTGCCCACAGCACTGGTAAACCACATTTCTGGAAAAGCGTATTGGGTAATGCAATGTTGTATAATATTATTTTATAGTTTCAATGAATTAATTCTCTCTCCCCCATCATAAAAATCACAAAAAAACAGCATTAAACATATAATTACGGCAAATATATTTTCATTACCTATATTAACTTTTCTCTTTATAAGAGGTTTTTAATGATAATGAACCAGTTTATTCTGGGTACTATGCCTCACTCCCGGTATTAGCACTGGATAGCGCTTAACTGGATTCTGTCAGGCTGGGACGGGGCAACAAGAGCATACAACGACCAGTCCTTAACGCGTGATTATTAATTTCTACAGCGTATCATCATATTATTTAAATCTGCCCAACCTCACCAAATACATTCATAAAATGCATAATGATAATAAATCATAAAATACATTCACCGAAGATATTTCTCTTTAAAGAGCGTGACATTTATAATAAGTATTGGTGAGAAAAATCACCCCCATTAATTTTTATAAGGATATTCCCATGTTAAAAAAAAGTGCTATTGCTGCGGCATTAGTGATGTTCACCACTTCTGCTTTCGCGCTGGATGGCGGTCAATTAGATTTCGCGGGTTTGGTGAGTGACAACACTTGCGTCTTGCACGTCAACGGTGGCGCCCAGGACGGTCAGATTACCCTGCAAACCGCCACAACCACTGAAGTTAATCAGGCCGGTGTTGTCCAACTTGCCAGCCCTGGCGCAAAACCGGAAGCCTTCTCTATTACGATCGATTGCTCGGACGATCCACAGGGCGCCTCTGCCAATCTGAGCATGGGTTCCGTGTTCTTCAGCAACAGTCAGGGCACTCTGAACAACGATCTCTCCATTAGCCAGGCGGCTACCGGGGTCGCGATTGCCATTCACTACCTTACCGATGCCACTACCTACGAACAGATGAGAGTGAACGACAGCACTGATGTTAAAAACCTGCTGTTTACCAACGGCAAAGCGGTTTACAACTTTAAAGCGTCATATGTAAAACAGGCAGCAACAGTTAACGCAACGGCAGGTTATGTCAAAACCAACGCCGCTTATACAGTGACTTACCAGTAAATATCTGCATCACCCGACAGCCCACGGGCTGTTGGGTCACTCAATAAGGATAGTGTTATGACCAGGATGTGTCAGTTTGTTGTTTCCACTGTTTTCGTCGCATCGACAGCCGTTTTCAGCCTCACCGCGCAAGCAGATATTGTGCTTTCCGGTACGCGCATTATTTACAATGCCGACCAGAAAGACGTCACATTGCGCATGGAAAACAAAGGTGCCCGTCCACTATTAGTTCAGACCTGGATTGATACCGGCAGCGAAAATGCCGACCCCAGCACACTGAAAGTGCCTTTTACCGTGACGCCGCCGGTTTCCCGCGTTGATGGTAAAAAAGGCCAAACGGTAAAAATTGCATGGAACGCCAGCCAGACCCTTCCAGCCGATCGCGAAAGCGTTTATTGGTTCAATGCGCTGGAAGTCCCCCCCAAGATGAGCGATGCCGATGCCAAAGGAAAAAACATTCTGCAACTGGCTTTCCGTACCCGTATCAAGCTGTTCTATCGCCCAACCGGTCTGGCGGGTAACCCGGCTGATGCACCAAAACAGTTAACCTGGCGTCTTCAGACTTCAGCCGGAAAAGTGGTGCTGCAGGCGACAAACCCAACGCCTTATCACGTCTCATTCAGCAGTATTACCCTTGCCTCAGGCGGTAACAACTATACCGTGGAAACCAGTATGGTCGAGCCAAAAAGCAGTGCGGAAATGGTGGTAAAAGGCGCTCCCCATTCTGTGTCTGGCGCAACGGTTGATTACTCAGCCATAAATGATTTTGGCGGTGGAATTGACGGCAAAGTCAAACTTTGATGCCCACAGACCATATCGGCTGAGATCGTACAATGAAAATCCCCGACGATGGCAAAAGAATTCAACGCTCGCCACTCGCTTGCCTGATTGCGTGTAGCCTGCTGCCCTGCACACAAAATGTGTGGGGGGCAAACGAGACCGTTGAGTTTGATAACACGTTCCTGATGGGTGCAGGCGCCAGGGATATTGATGTCAATCGTTATAGCAAAGGTAACGCAACATTACCGGGGCGCTATGACGTCAGCGTGTTTATTAATAACCAGGCCAGCGCCAATCTGAAAATCGAATTTATTGAATTAGACCCTGAACACGCTGCTCAGCCCTGTATCTCCACCAACACATTATTACAACTGCATATTCGCCAGCCAGAAAAGTTAGCGGATAACGCAATTTTGCAAAAACGCGAAAACGCTGCGCAGGATTGCCTGAACGTAGAGGTTGCTATTCCGCAATCGAGCGTCGCTTACAATAGCAACGATCAGCGGCTTGATATCAGCATGCCGCAAATCTGGCTGCAGAGAACCTATGCCAACTATGTCGATCCGTCGCTGTGGGATGAAGGCATCAATGCCGCAATGCTCTCTTACACCCTTAACGGCTGGCGCAGTGAATCCCCCAATCAAACCACAGAAACCAGCTACGCCGGACTGATGGGCGGTATCAATTTATGGGGATGGCATTTTCGCTCACATGGTAACTATTCGTGGGACAAAGAAGACGGCGGCAGTTTTGAATTCCAGGACAAATACCTGCAACGCGATATCGCCGCGCTCCGCTCTCAGCTGGTAATGGGTGAAACCAATACCACAGGAGAAACCTTCGATTCTGTGCCTGTTCGTGGGCTGCGACTCTATAGCGAAAGCCGCATGTTGCCCCCAACGCTGGCATCATATGCGCCCGTTATCCGTGGCGTGGCAAACTCTAACGCGAAAGTCACGATCACCCAAAACGGCTATAAAATTTATGAAACGACCGTGCCGCCTGGTCCATTCGCGATTGACGATCTCACGCCGGCAGGGTTCGGCGCCGATCTCGAGGTGACCATCACCGAATCGGACGGTTCAAAGCGTACGTTTAGTCAGGCTTATTCATCGGTGATCCAGATGATGCGTCCCGGCGTGGGCAAATGGGATATCAGCGCCGGTGAGGTCAATAAAGAGGAACTCCAGGATAAACCGAACCTGCTGCAAGGTACCTACTATTACGGGTTGAGTAACACCTTCACCGGCTACACCGGCCTGCAAATGACCGATAACGGCTACTGGGCCGGTTTATTAGGGTTGGGGGTGAATACATCGCTGGGCGCTTTCTCATTCGATGTTACTCAGTCGCATGCCGAAATTCCTGACGATAAAACCTATAGTGGACAGAGTTACCGTGTTTCATGGAACAAATATTTCGCCCCGACCGAAACCTCACTCAACATTGCCGCCTATCGCTACTCCACTGAAAACTATCTGGGGTTGAACGACGCGTTAACGCTGATTAATTCTGCCAACCATCCTGATGAAGAAGGCTATTCGGGGATTGTCAGTTATGCACGCATGAAAAATCAGTTCAGCGTTAGCATTAATCAAACGTTAAAAAGTGATGAACGTGACTATGGCTCTTTCTATGTGAATGGCACATGGACAGATTACTGGGTAACCAACGAATCACAGAGCAGTTTTGCCTTTGGCTACAGCAATGCCTTTAACTGGGCGAGCTACAGCGTCAGCCTGCAACGCACATACGACGAAGACAATAAGAAGGATGACTCGGTTTATCTGAGCGTGACCATTCCGCTTGATAAACTGCTTGGCCGCGATAGCCATCAGGGCGGATTCAAAACCCTGAATACCAGCGTTAACAGCGACATGAAAGGTAGCTCGCAATATAACGCCAATGCCTCGGGCTACAGCCAGGATAATCGCTGGAGTTACAGCGTGAATACTGCCTATAACGTGCAGAAAAACAGCGACAGCCTGAAAAGTATCAGCGGTTTTACCAGCTACGAGTCGCCGTGGGGAACATTTTCAGGCTCAGCCTCCACCAGCAGCGATCGCTCACGTCAGTATGGGCTCAGCACCGATGGCGGTTTTGTACTCCACCGCCACGGTCTGACCTTCAGTAACGACAGTTTTACCGACTCTGACACGTTGGCGCTGATCAACGCCCCGGGTGCAAAAGGCGCGCGCATTAACTTTGGTAACAGCACCATCGACCGTTTTGGCTACGGCGTGACCAGTTCACTGTCACCGTACCGGGAAAATACCGTCGCGCTCGATGTTAACGATCTGGATAACGACGTGGAACTCAAAAACACCAGTAGCGTCGCCATTCCGCGCCAGGGTTCCGTCATTTTCAGCCACTTTGACACCGACACCGGGCGTTCTGCCATTCTCAATCTACTGCGCAGCAACAATCAGCCCGTGCCGTTTGCTTCCGATATTACCGACGATAAAGGGACCTCTATCGGGACTGTCGGCCAGGGCAGTCAGGCATTTGTACGCGGTATCGCCGACAGCGGAGAACTGACGGTCACCTGGTATGAGAAAAATAGCCGCCAGCAGTGCCGTATTCATTATCAGATACCGTCATCACCCACCATGACCGGTAAAACCATCGTACTCAACGCCGTGCCATGCACCCAGCAATAATGTTCCAGGAGAGGAAATGAGAGCTTTTTTACTACCGCCCCTGCTGCTGACGTCGCTTTGTCTGCGCCCTGCACTGGCAACCGATCTTTCGGTGAACTTTACCGCGACCATCAAAGAGACGACCTGTGCCATGACGCTCAACGCATTGAATGGGGCCAATATCAGCGGTGATACTGCAACGAATAACTATTATCTGGATCTGCCTGATATGGGTGTTTCAGACATTGTGAATAAATCGTCACTGTCGGAGGCTAATTTTAAAATCCTTGCCAGTAATTGTAATAACTATATTTCCAGCCTGTCGATGACCCTCAATGGTGCAGTCAGCAGCTATACAGATTCGTTAATCGGTAATGACCAGACAGTTTCCGGACATACCAACTATGTTGGTCTTGGTATTAAACGTATGAACGCTGATGAAAATCTCCGCTTTAAACTCAACGGTAGCCAGCGAGTCACCTGGACGAATGATGAAATAAGTAATGGATTAGATCTCACAGCCATGCTTCGTCAGACCACCACCGGGAATACGATCACCACAGGCCAATTCCAGGCCAAAGTGACTTTTGTCTTTACCTACCAATAGCAGGTTTGTTTATGAACTATCACAATATAACCTTTGTCTTGCTGCTGTGCTTTGGATATATCGCCATCGGCCACGCCGCCAGTAGCTCTATGGACGTTACGGTACGCGCTAAGGTTACTGCCAGTACCTGCACGGCTGAATTACGCAATGCGCAGGATCAGCAAGCCACCACCATCGCAATTGGCGATGTCTATCTCAACGAGCTTTCCGCTAAATCGAAATACCAGAACTTCAGCCTGGTGTTTTCAAACTGCGAAGGGTTAGCAAAGGATCAGGCAAAAGTTGTGCTTTCTGCACAGACGGGCTGCGATGGTGCTTCCAGTACCGGTGGCGGATACCGTAATGCACTGACGACGGCGGACGATGATGCGGCAACCGGTGTTGCGGTTGAAGTGTGGACGACCAACCAGCCAGAAGGTCAGGGCAGCATTCAGCTTAATTGTAAAACCAAACCGACCAGTATTGTCGATTTAGCCACGGCAACAGGATCGAATATTGTCCACTGGCCGCTCAGTGCCCGAATTGTTGTCGCATCGGATAATACCATCGCGGATGTCCGTGCAGGTCAATTCTCCACCAATGCTATCTTTTCTGTAACCTATGAGTAGATGATGATGAAAACATTTATCTACATGTTTGCACTGTGGTTTTCATACAACGCCATTGCAGCCAGCACCAATATTAATATGACTGCCAATATCATCAGCACCAGTTGCCGGGTCACGCTCGACAATAACGGCAATATCGATTTAGGCACAGTGGATTATAGCTATCTGAATAATAATACCTCTGTCGATCGCGTCTATTCTGGCGGGCACCCCTTTTATATTACCGTCAGCGACTGCGCGCAGGTAGCGGGTAAAAATCCGGCCCACCTGACCGTCAGCTTTACGCCTCTGGCAGGTACTCTTGCGGCAACCAACCTCCAGGTATTCGCCAACCAGCAGGTCAACGGTGCAAAAAATGTCGGCGTGGTTATTTTATCGACCGAGGACGCTCAGCATATTTTCAATGTGCTCGACACGCGTGGTCAACCGCAAAGTATCTACCCCGTGACGCCCGAAACGATCGCTAACGCGACATACCACTTTTACGCTCGGATGCAAAAAATTGACCCTACACAAGCGGTAACCAGCGGCGTGGTAAAAGCGAGCGTATTTGTTGGGGTCTATTATGAATAATCTACATCACTCTCAAGGATGAAGAGATGAACACGCAACTTTTTTCCCGGTTTAAGCGGTGGTGTCTAACACTGCTGGTTCTGTTGCCCTTCTATTCAGGCTGCCTGCACTCTGCCGACACAATAATCGTCGGCGACAAAAGCTATTCAGGCTCGACGAATAACAATGCCGGGCCACAGGGGGATGGCAACGCAACGGCAACGTTCAGCACAGGGGCGAATCAGATAGTGATCCCAACCTCAGCGGGGCTACAAAGTAGCAACCTCAGGCTCCAGTTGGGTTCGATGGATTCAGCCTCATCTGGAAATGGCCTGATTTACTGTGGAGCTGGCGGAATGGGAACACCATTAACCCTGGAGAGCCA
Organism: Escherichia sp. KS167_9B; assembly: GCF_030295215.1. NCBI lineage: Bacteria > Pseudomonadati > Pseudomonadota > Gammaproteobacteria > Enterobacterales > Enterobacteriaceae > Escherichia > Escherichia sp. KS167_9B. The sequence goes on along the minus strand of NZ_AP025754.1, from coordinate 156,964 downwards.
TTTCGTGGATGCCCAGGTGAGTGCTGATGGTCACAAGCTCTTTAAAACCAATGTGCAGGGTCTCTACTTCAGGATGCACATGTACCGTGTGAGCTCATTCAAAACAACCTCCAGCAGCGATATCTATATCGGTGATACCCCCCAACAAACACTGACCTTAATTCCCGATAGTTCCGTATGCGTCGCCAATCAGGGAAAATACACAGCAATAGGCGGGCTGGTCAGTAAAATTGATATTGAGTTTTATAACGATGGAACCTTCAATCCCAATACGACAGGTAGCATCGCTTTACTGAGCAACAAGGGATATCACTATTCAGTGACAAATGCAGCGCCTGGTGGTGCATTGACCTCGCACTCTATTTATCAGACGTTCAACATGGGGAACGTGACGCTCAGCTCGCCAACCTGTACCTCAGCGGTCGTTTCGGGGAATACAGTTCAGGGAGATACCGTCAGCCTCGGTGAATATAACCCCAAAGACATCATTGATGGCGTTGACGGCATCCCTTTTGGTATAGCACTAAAGAACTGTTACCGGGTCACCAATATCGAGGTCAAAATGACTACCGGCGCCCCTGCAATGTCGGCTGCTTTATTGGGTAACTCGTTAACCGCCGAAGCCAATGCCGCCAACGGTGTAGGCGTCGAGATTAAAGGAAAATCGAACTCGCATTATGCCGAGGTTGTTCTTCACCCTAATGATACCCATTCTGTTTATAAAGCCTATGTCGATACAGCTGACACGTCGAATGGCATTATTGGTTCAGGCACATCGGGAACCGCAGCAAATCAAACGCTAAATTTTGTCGCCACTCTCAAACAAGACAACAATCAACAAATCAGAGGCGGTGATTTCAAAGCGACCGCCGTTTTCTCTATCACTTACCCCTGAGCCCCGCGCCGGCAGGTTCCCCTGCCGGTTTTAACCACAAAGGGCTAACACTCATCACTGACATCCCCTACAATGCGCCAATCCTATAGATAACACTTATGACTAACAGGGGTTATGATGAAACCGACCACCATCTCCTTGCTGAACAAATACAAACAAGAAAAAAAACGCTTCGCCACTATTACCGCTTACGACTACAGCTTCGCCAAATTGTTTGCTGAAGAAGGACTTAACGTGATGTTGGTTGGCGATTCGCTGGGCATGACTGTTCAGGGGCACGACTCCACACTCCCGGTAACCGTTCAAGATATCGCCTACCACACTGCTGCCGTACGTCGTGGCGCACCGAATTGCCTGCTGCTGGCTGACCTGCCGTTTATGGCGTATTCCACCCCGGAACAGGCCTTTGAAAATGCCGCCACAGTAATGCGTGCCGGAGCCAATATGGTCAAAATTGAAGGCGGCGCATGGTTGGTTGAGACGGTACGAATGCTGACTGAACGTGCAGTTCCGGTGTGTGGTCATTTAGGTTTAACCCCACAGTCAGTGAATATTTTTGGCGGCTACAAAGTACAAGGGCGTGGCGATGAAGCGGGCGATCAACTGCTCAGCGATGCGTTAGCCTTAGAAGCCGCTGGTGCACAGTTGCTGGTGCTGGAATGCGTGCCGGTTGAACTGGCGAAACGCATTACCGAAGCGCTGGCGATTCCGGTAATCGGTATTGGCGCGGGCAACGTCACCGACGGGCAAATCCTCGTGATGCACGACGCGTTCGGTATTACCGGCGGCCATATCCCTAAATTTGCAAAAAATTTCCTTGCCGAAACTGGCGACATCCGCGCAGCAGTGCGTCAGTATATAGCTGAAGTGGAGTCCGGTGTTTATCCGGGCGAAGAACACAGTTTCCATTAAGGAGTCACGTTGTGTTAATTATCGAAACCCTGCCGTTGCTGCGTCAGCAAATTCGCCGCCTGCGAATGGAAGGCAAACGCGTGGCGCTGGTGCCTACTATGGGTAACCTGCACGATGGTCATATGAAGCTGGTCGACGAAGCCAAAGCCCGCGCCGATGTGGTCGTCGTCAGTATTTTCGTTAACCCGATGCAGTTTGACCGCCCGGAAGATCTGGCTCGCTACCCACGCACCTTGCAGGAAGACTGCGAGAAGCTAAACAAACGTAAAGTGGATCTGGTTTTCGCTCCCTCGGTAAAAGAGATCTATCCGAACGGTACAGAAACCCACACCTATGTCGATGTTCCAGGCCTTTCCACCATGCTGGAAGGTGCCAGCCGTCCAGGACATTTTCGCGGCGTATCGACCATCGTCAGCAAACTGTTCAACCTGGTCCAGCCGGACATCGCCTGCTTCGGTGAAAAGGATTTTCAGCAACTGGCGCTGATCCGCAAAATGGTTGCCGACATGGGCTTTGATATTGAGATTGTCGGAGTGCCGATTATGCGCGCTAAAGACGGTCTGGCGCTCAGTTCCCGTAACGGCTATCTGACGGCGGAACAACGTAAAATTGCGCCGGGTCTGTACAAGGTCTTAAGTTCAATTGCCGACAAATTGCAGGCTGGCGAACGGGATCTCGATGAAATTATTGCTATTGCCGGGCAAGAACTGAATGAAAAAGGTTTCCGTTCCGATGATATTCAGATTCGCGATGCCGACACCTTGCTGGAAATCGCTGAAAACAGCAAACGAGCTGTGATTCTGGTAGCCGCCTGGCTTGGCGATGCTCGCCTGATCGACAACAAAATGGTCGAACTGGCGTAATACTTATACTCTAAATAATTCAAGTTGCAGGAAGGCGGCAAGCGAGTGAATCCCCAGGAGCTTACATAAGTAAGTGACTGGGGTGAGCGAACGCAGACGCAGCACATGCAACTTGAAGTATGACGAGTATAACTGGCGCTACGGCTGATGGCGCCAATTATTAATTTGCCCCACATCATGGCGATGACGTCTGTAAGCAATTATTCATACCGCAGACAACTTAGTTAATTAGCTTATCAAGCTCAGCAAGAGGTAAATTTGCCATCTCTGCAACGTCTTCTCGAGACATCCCTTTACTCAAAAGACGCTGGGCGAATTCCTGCCTTTCCTCTTGTCTTGCCTCCTGTCTTCCCAGCTGAATCCCCTTCTCAATCCCTTTTTCAATTCCCTTCTCTTCAAACCACTGCGCCAACGTCATCATAGACTCCCCTCCCGTTTCCCTGTCTCTCAGCACACCATAAAACAAATCCGCTTGTTCAGTATGACCGCGTTGCAGCATATAGTTTTGCATGGCAACTAACTGACTTCCGCTAGTGTACCCTTCGTCAATCAGCGTGACCAGTTGCTCCAGCAATAACATTAAGTCGCGCTGGCGAATATGTTTTTGCAGCAGTTCGAGAATCGCAATCCGCCGATGTTGCATGATTTCGTCATCCGGTGTGATAGTGATATCCACCAGCGGGAAAGGACTGTTATAGACGCGTCGCGCCAGCTCCGGCGAGTAAAACATATCAAACCAGCACATTGAGAGCGGATAAGGTGTGGCCTCGCCCTGATAAAACAGAATCGGCACCACCAGCGGCAGCTTATCGTGATCTGCCTCCAGATGCCGGTGCATGGCAGCAATAGAATAACGCATCATGCGAAACGCCATTTTTTTATCCGGCTTGCTTTGGTGTTCAATCACAACATGTAGATAGCCCGTATTACCCTGCATTTGCACGGAATAGAGCACGTCAGTGCTGTGCCCTTTCAGGCTTTCTTCAATAAAACTCCCCGACTCAAGATGCAGCGTGTCGAGATCACACAGTTCGCGTAGCTCCGCTGGCAAATGGATATCCAGAAAGTCGCGAGCCGTTTCCGCGTGCATTAAAAATTGTTTAAACACCGCATCATGCGGTGTGGTACTCGGTGCATCCATCTTCCCTGCCTTCCGTGTTGTCTTGCGTGAAGGCAGTATCCAGTCAAGGCGCGCCGTCGTCAGCCGCCTCTTTAGTGTTTACCGAGCAGCGTTCAGAGAAATTTCAATTGGTTACAGGTGTTACATGGCTCGCTTCGGCATGGTACGCAAACTGCTGATGCAAATGCCGTCAGATGAGTAGACACTAAACAAAAATCGGGCAATACTGCGTGAGAATTTCCTCAAAGCAGGCACCGCCTGCTTCGTTAACGACAGGGTAGAAAGGTAGAAGTTATGATTCGCACGATGCTGCAGGGCAAACTCCACCGCGTGAAAGTGACTCATGCGGACCTGCACTATGAAGGTTCTTGCGCCATTGACCAGGATTTTCTTGACGCAGCCGGTATTCTCGAAAACGAAGCCATTGATATCTGGAATGTCACCAACGGCAAGCGTTTCTCCACCTATGCCATCGCAGCAGAACGCGGTTCGAGAATTATTTCTGTTAACGGTGCGGCAGCCCACTGCGCCAGCGTCGGCGATATTGTCATCATCGCCAGCTTCGTCACCATGCCGGATGAAGAAGCTCGCACCTGGCGGCCCAACGTTGCCTACTTTGAAGGCGACAACGAAATGAAACGTACCGCGAAAGCGATTCCAGTTCAGGTGGCCTGATAATCACCCCTGCGGCTGGTTACTCACCAGCCGCGACATCGTCTCCAGCGAATCCGTTCTCAAGATATAAAGTCGTTTTAACAATAACGGATTATCCCCAGGTTTAACTTTGCCTTTCATGGTGGTCACTGCCAGATGAAATCCGGCTTCACGTGCCGCCTTCACCGCTTTGTCATTAAAACCGCCAAACGGATAAGAAAGATACAAGACATGTGGATTAAACTGCGCCAGCGCCCGACGCGATCGCGCAAAATCAAACAGAATATTGTGCTCACTACGGCTCAGTAATATGGGGCGGCGATAGCCATCTACCCGATGCAAAAAATGAGTATGTGACTGGAAATCAAATACATCACGAATTTCGTTAAGCTCAGAAATGCTCATAAATTGCAGCGATTTTGGATCCCATTTCTGCGGGTGACGTTTGATGCGCGAGGTAACAATAAATGCCGTCGCCTTCATACCATAGTGTTTCAACACAGGATACGCATAGCGGCTAACCGACTTGAGACCATCATCAAAGGTAATCACCACGGCACGTGCCGGGAGATTAATTTTATTCTGCACGTAACCTTCCAACTGTGTCATGCTCAGTGTCGCGTACCCCCTGTCGCGCAGCCAGGCCATCTGGTTATTGAAGGCACGTACCGAGGTGGTCGTCGAAGTATGGCGAAAACGGGTGTTTTCTTCGTCGCGCAGAATATGATGATAGGTTAGCACCGGCAGGCCATTGTCGGGTTGGGCATCCAGCGCGCTGATATAGGCCAGTCGATCGCCAATACGGACCTGATACCAGGTTTGGTTTAACCTGTCTTTCAGTTTATGCAAAATCGGATAACGCAAATTGTCCGCCAGTACCCCAAATGGCGCACTGCCCACACTCGGCGCGTTATAAACCGGCGTATCTTTCCAGGTAATTAAGTTCTGATTACTCAGCGGCTTGTTGAGGTCACCCAAACCGTCTTCAACTTTTTGTCGCCCCTGAACCGGCTCGAGATGACCTTTATCGATAAACCCTTTGCCAAAGCCAAAATTAAATGCGTAATAACTTGCGGCAGTGGGCTCCACGGCAATGATTTGTCCGGCCCGAATATTCCCCACCGTCACCATTTTGTCGCCAATTTGCGCCCAGACCGCAGCATTTTCGATGGTTTGCATATAACGGGCAGGTAATGCGGCACTGACGCTTGTGGTAAACAGCATCAGCAGGAGAATAACAGCTTGTTTATACATGAAAAAATAACCAGGGATGAAACAACGCTTTTATTGTAGCAAAAGCGTCATCAGGATCGCGGGTTAATACTCATACAAATTATGTTTGAGGACGAAAGGCGGATTTTTTTGTTGTTGGTGCCAAAGACTACTGACCTCCGGCGCACCCAGTTCGACAATTCGCTCGCGAAACTCAGCGCTGGATAATGTTTCACGGTAGGCCAGCATCTGTTCAACTAACGGTAACGTTACCCCAGAAATCACTTCACAGCGGGAGTGTTTGTGGCTTAATAGCGAAGCCACGCGGTACGGCGGCGCTCCGGCAATATCAGTTAAAAAGATCACCCCATCGCCAGAGTCTGCTTCATGCAGAGCATCGCACATCATACGGCTGAGCATATTAGAACTTAATCCGCGCCAGAAATTCACGGCCCGGCACTGAAGAAGCGCCCCGTGTTTTTTCTCCAGCGCATCCAGTATCTCTTGCGCCCGATCATCGTGACAGGTAATAACCCAACCTAGCATCGCCTTCCTCCTTAGCCGAAAATCAGTCTACCCTGACCATGGTTGATAAAGGGTGATAGTCGTCAAAACTCCTCTCCCCCGAATCCAGAGGAGAGGAAATAGCCTTAGCTACGCAGACCACGCCCACGTTGGATCAGCGACCAGCAAATCAAATAAAACGCCACAATAAAGACCACCAGTACGCCAAAGGTAGTGACCAGCGGCACATCATTGATTCCGAGGAAGCCGTAGCGGAAACCACTGATCATATAAACGATCGGGTTCAGGTGCGACAGTCCCTGCCAGAACGGCGGCAGCAAAGTCAGGGAGTAAAAGACCCCGCCCAAATACGTGAGTGGCGTTAACACAAAGGTTGGCACCAGGCTGATGTCATCGAACGTTTTGGCAAACACGCCGTTCAGCAATCCAGCAAGGGAGAATAACACCGCCGTGAGCACCAGCGTTAAAGCGACAAATACCCACGAATGTACCTGAAAAGGCACAAAAAACAGTGAAATTGCCGTCACCAGAATGCCAACAAACAGTCCGCGCGCCACGCCACCGCCAACATATCCGGCAATAATCACGTGAGTCGGTACTGGTGCAACCAGCAGCTCTTCAATATTACGCTGGAACTTGGCACCAAAAAATGATGAAGCGACGTTGGCGTAGGCATTGGTGATTACCGACATCATGATCAGCCCCGGCACGATGAACTGCATATAGCTGAAGCCATGCATATCGCCGATGCGCGAACCAATCAGGTTACCGAAGATAATAAAATAAAGGGTCATGGTGATGACCGGTGGCACCAGCGTCTGCACCCAGATACGCATAAAGCGATGGATCTCTTTCGCCCAGATGCTTTTTAGTGCCACCCAGTAAAGATGCATCATGCGCGATCTCCTTGTTTTTCATTAACCAGTGAAACAAACAGCTCTTCCAGACGGTTAGCTTTGTTACGCATACTTAATACCTGAATACCCTGCTCACTTAACTGCGTGAACACGCTGTTAATCCCCTGCTCACGCAGCACTTCAACTTCCAGCGTAGCGGTATCGACCAGTCGATACTGATAGCCATCGAGCTTCGGTAATGGGCTTTTCGGCGCGAGATCGAGAATAAAAGTTTCCGATTTCAGCTTCGCCAGCAGCGCCTTCATCGAGGTATTTTCCACCAGCTCACCGTGTTGAATAATGCCGATATTGCGGCACAGCATTTCTGCTTCTTCCAGGTAGTGCGTGGTAAGAATGATGGTGGTGCCTTTGTCGTTTAAATCCTTCAAAAATCCCCACATTGAGCGGCGAAGTTCGATATCCACGCCTGCGGTCGGTTCGTCAAGAATCAGCAGTTTAGGTTCATGCATTAACGCACGAGCAATCATTAAACGGCGCTTCATCCCGCCCGATAACATACGCGCACGTTCGTTACGCTTTCCCCATAAATCGAGCTGTTTAAGATACTTTTCGCTGCGGATGTACGCTTCTTTGCGCTCTACACCGTAGTACCCCGCCTGGTTCACCACAATTTGTTGCACGGTTTCAAACGGGTTGAAGTTAAATTCCTGCGGCACCAGTCCCAACTGACGTTTAGCGTTCACGACATCTTTCTCGAGATCGTAACCAAATACGCTGACCCGCCCGGAGGTTTTATTTACCAGAGAGCTGATAATACCGATAGTGGTTGATTTCCCGGCCCCGTTCGGCCCGAGAAGCGCATAAAAATCACCCGCTTCGACCTGCAAATCGATTCCACGAAGCGCCTGAACGCCGCCTGGATAGGTTTTTTTAAGCTGTTGAAGTTCCAGTGCAATGGTCATAAATTTTTACTTACCTTACGTTCTTACACTTTATCTGTGGTTTAAATCGTCCCGGAGTTGCCCTATATTAGCCAAACGTAATTATTTGGTTACAGGTCGTTAACCTCCATGAAAGACATAGATACACTCATCAGCAACAATGCACTATGGTCAAAAATGCTGGTGGAAGAGGATCCCGGGTTTTTTGAGAAACTGGCGCAAGCGCAAAAACCGCGCTTTCTATGGATTGGATGTTCCGACAGTCGCGTTCCTGCAGAACGTTTAACCGGTCTTGAGCCGGGCGAACTCTTTGTTCACCGTAATGTTGCTAACCTGGTCATTCACACCGACCTGAACTGCCTTTCCGTGGTTCAGTATGCAGTGGATGTTCTCGAAGTTGAACACATTATTATCTGTGGCCACTACGGTTGCGGCGGCGTACAGGCCGCAGTTGAAAACCCGGAACTGGGGCTTATCAACAACTGGCTGCTGCACATTCGCGATATCTGGTTCAAACATAGCTCATTGCTTGGCGAAATGCCGCAAGAGCGCCGTCTGGATACCTTGTGCGAACTGAACGTCATGGAGCAGGTATATAACCTGGGCCACTCCACCATTATGCAATCAGCGTGGAAACGCGGGCAGAAAGTCACCATTCACGGCTGGGCCTACGGCATTCACGACGGTTTGCTGCGTGATCTGGATGTTACCGCCACCAACCGCGAAACCCTTGAACAACGTTACCGTCACGGGATTTCCAATCTCAAGCTGAAACACGCCAACCACAAATAAAAACACCATGCCGGATGCAACACATCCGGCACATCCGCACTTACTCGTCCAGCAGCACTACTTTGCCGATGTACGGCAGATGGCGGTAACGCTGAGCGTAATCAATGCCGTAACCCACCACAAACTCATCCGGGATCGAGAAACCGATAAATTCTACCGGGACGTTCACTTCACGACGGGACGGTTTATCCAGCAGCGTACAAATCGCCAGCGACTTCGGTTCGCGCAGGCTTAAGATTTCACGCACTTTCGACAGTGTATTACCCGAGTCGATGATATCTTCAACAATCAGCACGTCCTTGCCACGGATATCTTCATCCAGATCTTTGAGGATTTTCACATCGCGGGTGGTGGACATGCCGCTACCGTAGCTGGAGGCGGTCATAAAATCGACTTCATGAGATACCTGAACTTCACGGCACAGGTCCGCCATAAACATAAATGAGCCACGCAGCAGGCCTACCAGCACCATATCGCTGCCGCTGTCTTTGTAACGCTCAGTAATCTGACGACCCAGTTCGGCGATACGCGCTTTAATCTCCGCTTCGGGGATCATTACTTCTACAGTATGTTTCATATCTCTAACCATATGATTTAAAAACAAATCACTTCGCACGGGTGGATTTCAGCACCGCAACAAAGCGCAAGACACGCAGTATACCAGTAAAACTATTCATTGGCGGAATCTGTTAATAAAGCTCGAATTGTGATGACGATCACACATGTTAAAACCTATAATTAATTGCTACTAAAATATTAATTAATTGAAATGGTGTCTCTTTATGGCAATTAACAATATCGGCTCGCGACGATTACTCGTCACGCTAACAGCCCTATTTGCAGCGCTTTGCGGGCTGTATCTTCTCATTGGCGGAGGCTGGTTGGTCGCGATCGGCGGCTCCTGGTACTACCCTATCGCTGGCCTTGTGATGCTCGGCGTCGCCTGGATGCTGTGGCGCAGCAAACGCGCCGCACTTTGGCTTTACGCGGCATTGCTGCTTGGCACCATGATTTGGGGCGTCTGGGAAGTGGGTTTCGATTTCTGGGCGCTGACGCCGCGTAGCGACATTCTGGTCTTCTTTGGTATCTGGCTGATCCTGCCGTTTGTCTGGCGTCGCCTGGTCATTCCTGCCAGCGGCGCAGTTGCCGCGTTGGTGGTCGCGCTGTTGATTAGCGGTGGTATCCTCACCTGGGCCGGATTTAACGATCCACAGGAAATCAACGGCACCTTAAGCGCTGATGCTACACCTGCCGAAGCTATCTCCCCCGTTGCCGATCAAGACTGGCCTGCCTATGGTCGCAATCAGGAAGGTCAACGCTTTTCACCACTGAAACAAATTAACGCTGATAACGTCCACAAGCTGAAAGAAGCCTGGGTGTTCCGTACAGGCGATGTGAAACAGCCGAACGATCCGGGCGAAATCACCAATGAAGTGACGCCGATTAAAGTAGGCGACACGCTTTACCTGTGTACCGCTCACCAGCGTTTGTTTGCGCTCGATGCCGCCAGCGGCAAAGAGAAATGGCATTACGATCCTGAGCTGAAAACCAACGAGTCTTTCCAGCATGTAACCTGCCGTGGTGTCTCTTATCATGAAGCCAAAGCAGAAACTGCTTCGCCGGAAGTGATGGCGGATTGCCCGCGTCGTATCATTCTCCCGGTCAATGATGGCCGCCTGATTGCGATTAACGCTGAAAACGGCAAGCTGTGCGAAACCTTTGCCAATAAAGGCGTACTCAATCTGCAAAGCAATATGCCGGACACCAAACCGGGTCTGTATGAGCCGACTTCACCACCGATTATCACTGATAAAACCATCGTGATGGCGGGTTCCGTCACTGATAACTTCTCAACCCGCGAAACGTCTGGCGTGATCCGTGGTTTTGATGTCAATACCGGGGAGCTGTTGTGGGCCTTTGATCCAGGCGCGAAAGATCCGAGCGCGATCCCGTCTGACGAACACACCTTTACCTTTAACTCGCCAAACTCGTGGGCACCTGCGGCCTATGACGCGAAGCTGGATCTGGTGTATCTGCCGATGGGCGTTACCACGCCAGATATCTGGGGCGGTAACCGCACCCCAGAACAGGAACGTTATGCCAGCTCAATTCTGGCGCTGAATGCCACTACCGGGAAACTGGCGTGGAGCTATCAGACCGTTCACCACGACCTGTGGGATATGGATCTTCCGGCACAGCCAACGCTGGCAGATATCACCGTTAATGGTCAAAAAGTTCCGGTTATTTACGCTCCAGCGAAAACCGGCAACATTTTTGTGCTTGATCGCCGCAATGGTGAACTGGTGGTTCCGGCCCCGGAAAAACCGGTGCCGCAAGGCGCAGCGAAAGGTGATTACGTTACCCCTACTCAACCGTTTTCTGAACTGAGCTTCCGTCCGACGAAAGATTTAAGCGGTGCGGATATGTGGGGCGCCACCATGTTTGACCAACTGGTGTGCCGCGTAATGTTCCACCAGATGCGTTATGAAGGTATTTTCACCCCGCCATCTGAACAGGGTACGCTGGTCTTCCCGGGTAACCTGGGGATGTTCGAATGGGGCGGGATTTCCGTTGATCCGAATCGTGAAGTGGCAATTGCCAACCCAATGGCACTGCCGTTTGTTTCGAAACTGATCCCACGCGGTCCTGGTAACCCGATGGAACAGCCGAAAGATGCCAAAGGCACGGGTACGGAATCCGGCATCCAGCCGCAGTACGGTGTACCGTATGGTGTCACGCTCAACCCGTTCCTCTCACCGTTTGGTCTGCCATGTAAACAACCAGCATGGGGCTATATCTCGGCATTGGATCTGAAAACCAATGAAGTGGTGTGGAAGAAACGTATTGGTACGCCACAGGACAGTATGCCATTCCCGATGCCCATTCCGGTGCCGTTCAATATGGGTATGCCGATGCTTGGCGGGCCAATCTCCACAGCGGGTAACGTGCTGTTTATTGCCGCTACGGCAGATAACTACCTGCGCGCTTACAACATGAGCAACGGTGAAAAACTGTGGCAGGGCCGTTTACCGGCGGGTGGTCAGGCAACACCGATGACCTATGAAGTGAATGGCAAGCAGTATGTGGTGATCTCCGCAGGCGGTCACGGTTCATTTGGTACGAAGATGGGCGACTATATTGTGGCTTATGCGTTGCCGGATGATGTGAATTAAGACTTGCTCAGATTGCTGACAACGTGCGCGTTGTTCATGCCGGATGCGGCGTGAACGCCTTATCCAGCCTACAAAATTGTGCAAAATCAATGTATTGCACAGCCAGCGTAGGCCTGATAAGCGTAGCGCATCAGGCAGTTTTGCGTTTGTCAGCAGAATAATGCCCGGAGAGATCCGGGCATATTTCCGAATACGGTCTTTTTATACCGTAAACCCTAACATCATCCCCGTATCTTCATGCTCCAGCAGATGGCAGTGCGCCATATATGCATGTTCTTTCGGTGCGTCGTGATTAAACTTCACCAGGACTTCGCTGACATTACCTTCTACCTTAACAGTATCTTTCCAGCCTGCGCGATGCGTCGCTGGCGGTTTGCCATTTTCTGACAAGATACGGAACTGCGTACCGTGGATATGGAACGGATGCAGCATCATGTCGCCCACGCCAGAGATAACCCAACGTTCGTACTGCCCTTTCGCCGCCGCAAACATCGGCTTGTTCATATCAAACGCCTGACCGTTGATTTTATTGGCATGGTGGAAATCGAACTTCCCGCCGTGGTTCATATGATTCATATTGCCGTGCCCCATATGGCCCATCATCTGGCTGTGATCCATCCCGGCCATCGCCTGATCGCCATATTTCTCCATCAGCATCTGCATACCCATCATATCGAGCATCGGGTCCATAGAGAGTTGCAGCTTGCGTACCGTCAGCCCTTCCAGCGAAGGTAATGCTGGCAGGCTACTTAACGCGTCAGGTAAGGCACCTGAAGCACTAATGGAAATCGGCTGGATCCGCATTACCGGATGCGGCTTGTCAAACGGTGCAATTGCCATTCCCATCTGGCTGACCGGTAGCGTCACCAGATCAAAGGGTTTGTTGTCGTTAACCTCCACCAGCACTTCAAAACGCTCACCCATCAGCACCGGTAGCTCGCTCACCTTCACCGGTTCAGGTAGCAGACCACCGTCGCTGGCAATCACATACAGCGGGCGATTGTCACTGGTAGCGAAATTGAGCGAGCGGGCGTTACAGCCATTGAGCAAACGCAGGCGCAGCCAGCCGCGCGGGGCGGCGTGTTGCGGGTAGATAGCACCATTGGTCAGCAGCGTATCGCCAAACCAACCCACGGCAGCGGTCATCACATCCAGTTGATAATCAATCTGGCCGTCAGCGTTAAATTTCTTATCCTGAACAATCACCGGGACATCATCAATACCCCACTGTTTTGGCAGCATTAATTTTAGAATCTCGTCATCTTCAATCACTACCAGCCCCGCCAGCCCCATCGCCACCTGTCGCCCGGTTTTGCCATGTTGATGCGGATGGAACCAGCAGGTAGCGGCAGGTTGATCAACGTTCAACGTCACCGTACGCTTGCCACCTGGCGGAATAATTCCCTGCGGGCCGCCGTCGACCTCACCCGGTACTTCCAGCCCGTGCCAGTGCAACGTCGTTTCTTCCGTCAGTTGGTTATAGATATCAACCGTTACCGCTTTGCCGCGCTGTAATTTCACCGCCGGCCCCAGCAGATTGCCGTTATAGCCCCAGGTAGTTGCCGTTTTCCCGCCAAAGGTGGACTGACCTGTGCCAACAGTTAACTGAATACGATTGCGGGCATCAGTCGTGAGCAAATCAGGGATCGGTAACGTTGGACGCTCCGCCGCAAATACTGCGCGGCTCCACAGCGGCAAGGCTGAAGCTACGCCCAGCGCAATGGAATATTTCAAGAAATCACGACGTTGCATAGTTATTTCCTTATTCTTAAGCAGGCGAAACAAAATCAAACGTTGAGCATAGTCCTTCCCCTTACGGGAAGGTCAAGCCGCAGACACAATTTAATCAACAATAATGGTCGTCGCCTCGCTCGCAGTGTGCTAACGTTTATCTTCTTTAAGCCCCTGGTAGAAGCAATGAAGACGTTTTTCAGAACAGTGTTATTCGGCAGCTTGATGGCCGTCTGCGCAAACAGTTACGCGCTCAGCGAGTCTGAAGCCGAAGATATGGCCGATTTAACGGCAGTTTTTGTCTTTCTGAAGAACGATTGTGGTTACCAGAACTTACCAAACGGGCAGATTCGTCGCGCACTGGTCTTTTTCGCCCAGCAAAACCAGTGGGATCTCAGCAACTACGATACCTTCGACATGAAAGCCCTCGGTGAAGACAGCTACCGCGATCTCAGCGGCATCGGCATTCCCGTCGCTAAAAAATGCAAAGCCCTGGCTCGCGATTCCTTAAGCCTGCTTGCCTACGTCAAATAATCCCTGATACCTTTTTGTAGAAATATTGACCGTGCATCCGCGGTCAATGTTAGCTATTATGTTGCGCCCTTTTTTTACGGGTGTTAACAAAGGAGGTATCAACCCATGGCCGAAAAAAAACAGTGGCATGAAACGCTACACGACCAGTTTGGGCAGTACTTTGCTGTAGATAACGTTCTGTATCATGAAAAGACCGATCACCAGGATCTGATCATTTTTGAGAACACTGCATTTGGTCGCGTAATGGCGCTGGATGGCGTAGTACAAACCACCGAGCGCGACGAGTTTATCTATCATGAGATGATGACCCACGTTCCGCTATTAGCCCACGGTCACGCGAAACATGTGCTGATTATCGGCGGCGGCGACGGTGCCATGCTGCGTGAAGTGACCCGACATAAAAACGTTGAGTCAATCACGATGGTGGAAATCGATGCGGGTGTCGTGTCGTTCTGCCGTCAGTATCTGCCCAACCATAACGCAGGCAGCTACGACGATCCGCGCTTTAAACTGGTGATCGACGATGGCATCAATTTCGTTAATCAAACCAGCCAGACCTTTGATGTCATTATCTCCGACTGCACCGATCCTATCGGTCCCGGCGAAAGTCTCTTCACATCAGCATTTTACGCAGGTTGTAAACGCTGCCTGAATCCTGGCGGTGTCTTCGTCGCACAGAACGGCGTCTGCTTTTTACAGCAGGAAGAAGCCATCGACAGCCACCGCAAACTCAGCAATTATTTTAGCGATGTCGGCTTTTATCAGGCGGCAATCCCGACCTATTACGGCGGCATCATGACCTTTGCATGGGCGACAGATAACGACGCCTTACGCCATCTCTCAAGCGAAATTATTCAGGCGCGTTTTCTCGCTTCTGGCCTGAAATGCCGTTATTACAATCCGGCAGTCCATACGGCAGCTTTTGCCTTACCTCAGTATCTGCAAGACGCACTGGCCTCACAGCCGTCCTAAGGAGAAGATAAGAAATTGAAAAAACTGAAACTGCATGGCTTTAATAATCTGACCAAAAGTCTGAGTTTTTGTATTTACGATATCTGCTATGCCAAAACTGCCGAAGAGCGCGACGGTTATATCGCTTATATCGATGAACTCTATAATGCCAACCGCCTGACCGAAATTCTGTCAGAAACCTGTTCCATTATCGGAGCCAATATTCTTAACATCGCCCGCCAGGATTACGAACCACAGGGTGCCAGCGTCACTATTCTGGTGAGTGAAGAACCGGTCGACCCGAAACTTATCGACAAAACAGAACACCCCGGCCCATTGCCAGAAACGGTCGTTGCCCATCTCGATAAAAGTCATATTTGCGTACATACCTATCCGGAAAGCCATCCTGAAGGCGGTTTATGTACCTTCCGCGCTGATATTGAAGTCTCAACCTGCGGCGTGATTTCTCCGTTGAAGGCGCTGAATTACCTGATCCACCAGCTTGAATCCGATATCGTGACCATTGATTATCGCGTGCGCGGTTTTACCCGCGACATTAACGGTATGAAGCACTTTATCGACCATGAGATTAATTCGATTCAGAACTTTATGTCCGAGGATATGAAGGCGCTGTATGACATGGTGGATGTGAACGTCTATCAGGAAAATATCTTCCATACAAAAATGTTGCTTAAAGAGTTCGACCTTAAGCACTACATGTTCCACACTAAACCGGAAGATTTAACCGACAGCGAGCGCCAGGAAATTACCGCTGCGCTGTGGAAAGAAATGCGCGAGATTTATTACGGGCGCAATATGCCAGCTGTTTAACGACTCAGGCGGAGCACAGAGGCTCCGCCTGATTAATCTACTTCTGCTGCACAAAATCGCGATAAGCCGCTACTACCTGCAAGAAGTCCTCAACGCCGCACAGCGACAGGCTTTCCTCGTCGTAGTAGTTCATCCCCTCTTCCATTTCATCGCCAGCGAATTCCAGTTGATTGGCGCGAACCATCACCTCTTCGCCGTCCATCCACAGGGTGTATTCATGCCCTGCCCGTTGCCAGGAACGTTCGCTGCCTTTGAGCGTGCGCGCTGCGTCTTCCACTTCGTCAAGCAAGGCCAGGTTTTCTTTCACCTCTTCATTAAACCAGTGCCCGATGACTTCATGCCCCATGGACATGCGCACCTTTACCACTCCGGTTACATCACGCAGAAATTCGTAATCCATAGTATGTTCCTCTGCTCCTGGCAATGCGCCAATACTGCATTGCACCTTAGGTTTAATTATCGCAGTACTATGCAAGAATAAAAGGTGGAAAAGGATAAGGAATAAAAATAAACCCCCTTTCCTTGAGCAAAAAGGGGGTTTAAAGAAGTGTTGCTTGTCAGGTATTCAGGATAACACCTGAGCTATTTTCAGGCTGTTACACCGCAGTCTGGAAAATCACCCCATCCGCTTTTTCGGTGTACTGAGAAAGCTGGTTGAAGTTCAGATAACGGTAAGTATCAACGGCTGTTTTATCTACCTGCGCCACGTAGGTCTGGTACTCTTCCGGTGTCGGCAGTTTGCCAATCAGCGCCGCAACAGCAGCCAGTTCAGCAGAAGCCAGGAAGACATTCGCGCCAGTACCCAGACGGTTCGGGAAGTTACGGGTAGAGGTGGAAACCACCGTCGCACCGTCTGCTACACGCGCCTGGTTACCCATACACAGGGAACAGCCAGGTATCTCGATACGCGCACCGCTCTTACCGAAGACGCTGTAGTAGCCTTCTTCGGTCAACTGCGCGGCGTCCATACGGGTTGGCGGTGCCACCCACAGGCGGGTCGGTAGCTGACCTTTATGCGCATCCAGCAGTTTACCGGCGGCACGGAAGTGACCGATGTTGGTCATGCAAGAACCGATAAACACTTCGTCGATTTTCTCGCCCTGTACCGCAGACAGCGGACGTGCGTCGTCCGGGTCGTTCGGTGCACAGAGGATTGGCTCTTTGATATCCGCCAGATCGATGTCGATTACTGCTGCGTATTCTGCATCAGCATCGGCTTCCAGCAGCTCAGGATTCGCCAACCATTTTTCCATACCCTGAATACGACGTTCCAGGGTACGACGATCGCCATAACCTTCCGCGATCATCCACTTCAGCAGGACGATGTTAGAGTTCAGGTATTCGATGATCGGTTCTTTGTTCAGCTTGATGGTACAACCGGCAGCAGAACGCTCGGCGGACGCATCGGTCAGCTCAAAGGCCTGCTCAACTTTCAGATCCGGCAGACCTTCAATTTCCAGAATGCGACCAGAGAAGATGTTTTTCTTGCCTTTCTTCTCAACGGTCAGCAGACCTTGTTTGATCGCATACAGCGGAATGGCGTGTACCAGATCGCGCAGGGTGATGCCCGGCTGCATTTTGCCTTTGAAGCGAACCAGAACGGATTCTGGCATATCCAGCGGCATTACGCCTGTTGCAGCTGCAAATGCCACCAGACCAGAGCCCGCCGGGAAAGAGATACCGATCGGGAAACGGGTATGGGAGTCACCGCCAGTACCGACGGTATCCGGCAGCAGCATACGGTTCAGCCAGGAGTGAATTACGCCGTCACCCGGACGCAGCGACACACCGCCACGGTTCATGATGAAGTCCGGCAGCGTGTGGTGAGTGTTAACGTCAACTGGTTTCGGATAAGCCGCTGTGTGACAGAAAGACTGCATCACCAGGTCAGCCGAGAAGCCCAGGCACGCCAGGTCTTTCAGTTCATCACGGGTCATTGGACCGGTGGTGTCCTGAGAACCGACTGAGGTCATTTTCGGTTCGCAGTACGCGCCCGGACGAATGCCTTTCACGCCGCAGGCACGACCGACCATTTTCTGCGCCAGCGAGAAGCCGCGATCGCTCTCAGCGACATCTTTCGCCTGACGGAACACATCGCTGTGCGGCAGGCCGAGTGCTTCACGCGCTTTGGTGGTCAGGCCACGCCCGATAATCAGCGGAATACGGCCGCCAGCACGCACTTCATCAATCAGCACGTCGGTTTTCAGTTCGAAGGTCGCCAGCAGTTCGCCGGTTTCGTGGTTACGCACTTCACCTTTGTACGGGTAAACGTCAATCACGTCGCCCATGTTCAGGTTAGAGACGTCGACTTCGATTGGCAGTGCGCCGGCGTCTTCCATTGTGTTAAAGAAGATTGGCGCAATTTTACCGCCGAGACACAAACCACCGCCGCGTTTGTTCGGTACATGAGGAATATCTTCACCCATAAACCACAGCACGGAGTTAGTCGCAGATTTACGCGAGGAACCGGTACCCACAACGTCACCCACATAGGCCAGCGGGAAACCTTTCTGTTGCAGAGCTTCGATTTGCTTGATCGGACCAACAACACCCGGCTGGTCTGGCTCGATGCCTTCACGCGCGTTTTTCAGCATCGCCAACGCGTGCAGTGGGATATCCGGGCGTGACCACGCATCCGGTGCCGGAGAAA
This sequence comes from Escherichia sp. KS167_9B, assembly GCF_030295215.1. Classification (NCBI taxonomy): domain Bacteria; kingdom Pseudomonadati; phylum Pseudomonadota; class Gammaproteobacteria; order Enterobacterales; family Enterobacteriaceae; genus Escherichia; species Escherichia sp. KS167_9B. The sequence goes on along the minus strand of NZ_AP025754.1, from coordinate 138,323 downwards.
GGTCATCGGTGTTGGTTTCGCCAGTTACTTTGAAGACGGTAACGGTCAGTTTTTCAGCCAGCGCCGGGCGATTCAGGAACCATTCGGCATCTGCCCAGGACTGCATTACCTGCTTCGCATATTCGTTGCCTGCTTTGGCTTTCTCTTCTACGTCATAGAAGTTATCGAACATCAACAGCGTGTGGGACAGTGCTTTGGCAGCAATCGGTGCCAGTTTGGCATCGTCCAGCGCGTCGATCAGCGGATGAATGTTGTAACCACCCTGCATAGTGCCCAGCAGTTCGATAGCTTTTTCCGGAGTCAGCAGCGGGGATTTAGCTTCGCCTTTGGCGACAGCAGCCAGGAAGCCTGCTTTGACATAGGCGGCTTCATCGACGCCAGGGGGAACACGGTTGGTTAACAGATCTAACAGGAATTCTTCTTCGCCCGCGGGCGGGTTTTTCAGCAGCTCTACAAGTGCGGCCATTTGGTTTGCATCCAGGGGTTTGGGCGCAATCCCCTCAGCGGCACGCTCAGCTACGTGCTTACGGTATTCTTCTAGCACGACGGTTCTCCTCGCTCTCATTGTCATAGTGCGGCAGGCGATTCTCTTCACGCTCCTGTGAGACAGCAGTTTGTAGGGTAAATGCCCAGTACCGCAACGGGCAGAATAGCAGGATTTTAGCGATGTGTTAATTCGTTTACAAAAAAGCAACACAAAAAAGTGGCTGAATCGTTAAGGATAGTCTAGAGAATGTTACCAGTCTGAAACCACCTGTTAATTCGCACGATTATAATCACCCATCTCAACAAATCCCAATATTCGTCAAAATTTAAACTACAGCCTCTTTATACTTTCCCATTCAGCACCTGCGGGTGGCAGTTCGCCGACCATTACGATTTCCTTGAGATCAGGATCATGATAATAACTTCGCCGTTTAAACCCAATGTGCTGGTGCTTATTTGCAGTGCCGGGCTTTGTGCCGCCTCAGCAGGGCTATATATAAAAAGCCGCACGCCAGATACCCCCGTCCAACCAGTGCCCGTTGTTGCCACCGTGGCAACAGCCCCACAAATCGGGGAGCAACCGACACCAGTTCCTCCAGCAACGCCTGCACCAGAAGTAACGGCAACCCTACCACTTACGCCTGCCAGTACCGCTGAAGTGAAATCGACTTTTACCACTGCGCAAATTGACCAGTGGGTCGCGCCAATTGCGCTTTATCCTGATGCTTTGCTATCACAAGTATTGATGGCAGCCACTTATCCAACCAATGTGGCACAGGCAGTTCAGTGGTCACGAGATAATCCGACAAAACAGGGTGATAATGCTATTCAGGCCGTTTCTGACCAACCCTGGGATGCCAGCGTAAAATCGCTGGTGGCTTTTCCGCAACTGATGGCATTAATGGGCGAAAATCCGGAGTGGGTGAAAAATCTTGGTGATGCATTCCTGGCACAACCGCAGGACGTCATGGACTCAGTACAGAAATTACGTCGCCTGGCACAGCAGACCGGATCGTTAAAATCAACCGTGGAACAGAAAGTTGTGACCACAACCCGGAAAGCTGCGCCGGTAAAATCTCATGAATCGGAAAACCAGGACACGACGTCTGTCGCCAGTACAACAACCATTATTACCCAGCCAGATCCCGAACCGACTATTATCACCATTGAGCCAACGAAACCGGACGTAATTTATATTCCAAACTATAACCCCTCCGTAGTTTACGGAAGCTGGGAAAATACGGCTTATCCACCCGTTTATTTGCCACCACCAGCAGGCGAACCGTTTGTTGATAGCTTCGTGCGCGGCTTCGGTTACAGCATGGGTGTTGCCACAACGTATGCCTTATTCAGCAATATCGACTGGGATGATGATCATCACGATCATCATCATCATGATGACGACGATCACCATAACCACAACGACGACTATCGGGACGGGAAAGCCTGGCAGCATAACGGCGATAATATCAATATCAACGTCAATAATTTCAACCGTATCACGGGCGAGCACCTTACTGACAAGAATATGAGGTGGCAGCATAATCCAAATTACCGTGACGGCGTGCCTTACCATGATCAGGATATGGCAAAACGTTTTCATCAAACAAACGTCAATGGTGGTATGAGCACCACACAGCTGCCAGCACAGTCTCGCGATATCCAGCGCCAGGAGGCAGCGAGTCAATTTCAACAGCGGACGCACTCTGCACCAGTGACCATGCGTGATACACAACGTCAGGCTGCTTCACAGCAATTTCATCAGCGGGAGCAACAGGATGATTTTCGTGATTATGCTCTGCCCCGCCGTAACAGCAACACTTCACGTTTTGATGGCGAATACCACAACCGTGAAGACGGGAATGTTCGCCCACCGCAACGCCAGTTAACTCAACAACAGCGGGAGAAAGCCCGTAAGCGTTATGATTCTGCGACACCTGAGCAGCGCCAGGCGTTTCGTGAGAAAGTTCAGAACCAGCAACGACCGTTGAGTCAGCAGCAAAGGGATAGCGCCCGCCAGCGTATTCAATCGGCCTCGCCTGAGCAGCGTCAGGCTTTTCGGGAGAAAGTTCAGAATCAGCAACGACCGCTGAGCCAACAGCAAAGGGATAGCGCTCGCCAGCGAATTCAGTCAGCAACACCTGAACAACGTCAAGTCTTTCGCGAGAATCGCTTGAATGACACCAGCCGCGTCTCCAGACTTAGTAGTGAGCAACGCTCAGCAGTACGGGAACGTCTCTCTGAGCGCGGAGCAAGGCGACTGGAAAGGTAAATTACAGACGTAAAAAAAGCGGCATAGTTAGCCGCTTTTTTAAATTACCGGATGTCCCGGCACACGAAGAATTACTTCTTCTTCGCTTTCGGGTTCGGCAGGTCGGTGATGCTACCTTCGAACACTTCTGCCGCCAGGCCCACAGACTCGTGCAGAGTCGGGTGCGCGTGGATGGTCAGTGCGATGTCTTCAGCATCACAACCCATTTCGATTGCCAGACCGATTTCACCCAGCAGCTCGCCGCCGTTAGTACCGACAATCGCACCACCGATCACACGGTGAGATTCTTTGTCGAAAATCAGCTTGGTCATACCGTCTGCGCAGTCAGAAGCGATAGCACGACCAGAAGCAGCCCACGGGAAGGTGGCGGTTTCATAGCTGATGCCTTTCTCTTTCGCTTCTTTCTCAGTCAGACCCACCCATGCAACTTCTGGTTCGGTATAGGCGATAGACGGGATAACTTTCGGATCGAAGTAGTGTTTCTTACCGGCAATAACTTCAGCGGCAACGTGACCTTCGTGAACACCTTTGTGTGCCAGCATCGGCTGACCGACGATATCGCCGATAGCAAAGATGTGCGGTACGTTGGTACGCAGCTGTTTGTCAACGCGGATGAAACCACGGTCGTCAACTTCCACGCCCGCTTTGCCTGCGTCGAGGTTTTTACCGTTCGGCACACGACCAATCGCTACCAGCACGGCGTCGTAACGCTGCGGTTCAGCTGGTGCTTTTTTGCCTTCCATCGTCACATAGATACCGTCTTCTTTCGCTTCAACGGCGGTAACTTTGGTTTCCAGCATCAGGTTGAATTTCTTGCTGATACGCTTGGTGAAGACTTTAACGATGTCTTTGTCAGCTGCCGGGATAACCTGGTCGAACATTTCAACCACATCAATCTGTGAACCCAGCGCGTGGTATACGGTCCCCATTTCCAGACCGATGATACCGCCACCCATTACCAGCAGGCGTTCTGGTACTTCTTTCAGTTCCAGCGCGTCAGTGGAGTCCCAGATACGCGGATCTTCATGCGGAATAAACGGCAGTTGAATCGGGCGAGAACCCGCTGCAATGATCGCGTTGTCGAAGTTGATCACGGTTTTGCCGTTCTCACCTTCAACTTCCAGGGTGTTCGCCCCGGTGAATTTACCCAGACCGTTGACCACTTTGACTTTGCGGCCTTTCGCCATACCAGCCAGACCACCGGTCAGCTGATTGATCACTTTCTCTTTCCAGGTACGAATCTTGTCGATATCGGTTTTCGGTTCGCCGAAGACGATACCGTGTTCAGCCAGCGCTTTGGCTTCTTCGATAACTTTTGCTACGTGCAGCAGTGCTTTAGAAGGGATACAGCCGACGTTCAGGCAAACACCGCCAAGGGTGTTGTAACGTTCTACGATTACGGTTTCCAGACCTAAATCAGCGCAACGGAAGGCAGCGGAGTAACCTGCGGGGCCTGCCCCAAGTACCACGACCTGAGTTTTGATTTCAGTACTCATCATGACCTCTATATATTTATCTCCGGCGGTCATACCCGTCGTCTTTCAGGCCGCAGCGGCGTTAGCTTCACGCCCTCACCCCAGTCACTTACTTATGTAAGCTCCTGAGGATTCTGGCGCTTGCTACCTTGCTGCACCCAGAAATCCATAGGGTATGTGAAGTAATACCCTAACCACCACCGGGTCGTTCTATCCGTCGGTATTTTACAAAATTGTTAACAATTTTTAAACAACAAACGGCAACCGATTTGTCTATTCGCTAATAACCTCAATACATTCATGAGATTACCAGAAAAAAGCCGGCCGTTGGGCCGGCTCTTTTACTTACATCACCAGACGGCGAATGTCAGACAGCGTGTTGTTAATGATGGTAATGAAACGGGCACCATCAGCACCGTCGATCACGCGGTGGTCGAAGGAGAGAGAAATCGGCAGCATCAGACGCGGCACGAACTCTTTACCATTCCACACCGGTTCCATCGCGGACTTGGAAACACCGAGGATAGCCACTTCCGGCGCGTTCACAATCGGCGCGAAGTGGGTAGTACCCAGGCCGCCGATGCTGGAAATGGTGAAGCAACCGCCCTGCATTTCGCCCGCAGTCAGCTTACCGTCACGCGCTTTCTTAGAAATGGTCATCAGTTCGCGAGACAGCTCGATGATGCCTTTCTTGTTGACGTCTTTGAATACCGGAACAACCAGACCGTTCGGGGTATCCACCGCCACACCGATGTTGATGTATTTCTTCAGGGTCAGACGCTGACCGTCTTCCGACAGAGAACTGTTGAAGCGAGGCATCTGCTCAAGTGCCGCAGCAACGGCTTTCATGATGAAGACAACTGGGGTTATCTTCACATCCAGCTTACGTTTCGCTGCTTCTTCGTTCTGCTGTTTACGGAACGCTTCCAGCTCAGTGATATCGGTTTTGTCGAAGTGAGTAACATGCGGGATCATCACCCAGTTACGGCTCAGGTTCGCACCAGAGATTTTCTGGATGCGGCCCAGTTCCACTTCTTCGATTTCACCAAACTTGCTGAAGTCCACCTTCGGCCACGGCAGCATGCCAGGGATACCGCCGCCAGTTGCCGCCGGAGCCGCTTCTGCACGTTTGATCGCTTCTTTCACGTAAGCCTGAACGTCTTCGCGCAGGATACGACCTTTACGGCCAGTGCCCTTCACTTTCGCCAGGTTAACGCCAAATTCGCGTGCCAGACGGCGGATCAGCGGAGTCGCGTGAACGTAAGCGTCGTTTTCAGCAAATTCAGATTTGCCTTCTGCTTTTGCAGCCGGTGCTGCTGCCGGAGCTTCAGCTTTTGCTGCCGGAGCCGGCGCTGCCGCTTCCTGTTTCGCAGGAGCTGCCGCAGGCGCTGCGCCTTCAACTTCGAAGATCATAATCAGCGAGCCAGTTTTCACTTTATCGCCAACGTTGACTTTCAGTTCCTTCACGACGCCTGCAAACGGAGCCGGAACTTCCATAGACGCTTTATCGCCTTCTACGGTGATCAGTGACTGTTCAGCGGCAACTTTGTCGCCCACTTTCACCATCACTTCGGTCACTTCAACTTCGTCACCACCGATATCCGGAACGTTAACCTCTTTCACGCCAGCTGCTGGTGCAGGGGCCGCTGCCGGAGCCGCTTCCTGTTTAGCCGCCGGAGCTGCCGCGCCTGCTTCACCCGCGACTTCGAAGACCATAATCAGCGAGCCGGTAGACACTTTGTCACCCACGTTCACTTTGATCTCTTTCACGGTGCCTGCAAACGGAGCCGGAACTTCCATAGAAGCCTTGTCGCCTTCTACGGTGATCAGCGACTGTTCAGCTTCAACTTTGTCGCCCACTTTCACCAGGATTTCGGTCACTTCGACTTCGTCGCTGCCGATATCCGGAACATTTACGTCTTTTGCCGCCGCAGCAGCGGGTGCTGCTGCCGGAGCTGCTTCTTTCTTCTCTTCTGCCTGAGCAGGTGCAGCGTCTGCTGCACCGTCGGCGGAATCGAAAATCATAATCAGTGCGCCGGTCTGGGTTTTATCGCCAACAGAGACTTTGATCTCTTTAACGATACCCGCCTGCGGAGACGGAACTTCCATAGAGGCTTTGTCGCCTTCTACAGTGATCAGCGACTGTTCGGCTTCAACTTTGTCGCCCACTTTGACCAGGATCTCGGTGATTTCAACTTCATCAGCCCCGATGTCCGGTACTTTGATTTCGATAGCCATTATTCTTTTACCTCTTACGCCAGACGCGGGTTAACTTTATCTGCATCGATGTTGAATTTGGCGATTGCGTCAGCAACCACTTTCTTATCGATTTCGCCACGTTTAGCCAGTTCGCCCAGCGCCGCAACCACGACATAAGAAGCATCAACTTCGAAGTGGTGACGCAGGTTCTCACGGCTGTCGGAACGACCGAAGCCATCAGTACCCAGTACGCGGTAGTCGTCAGCCGGTACGTAAGTACGGACCTGCTCAGCGAACAGTTTCATATAGTCGGTAGATGCCACTGCCGGAGCGTCGTTCATCACCTGAGCGATATACGGAACGCGTGGAGTTTCCAGCGGGTGCAGCATATTCCAGCGTTCACAATCCTGACCATCACGCGCCAGTTCGGTGAAGGAGGTCACGCTATATACGTCAGAACCTACGCCGTACTCTTTCGCCAGGATCTCTGCCGCTTCACGGACGTGACGCAGGATAGAACCGGAGCCCAGCAGCTGAACTTTACCTTTGCTACCTTCAATGGTTTCGAGTTTGTAGATACCTTTACGGATACCTTCCTCAGCACCTTCCGGCATTGCCGGCATGTGGTAGTTTTCGTTCAGCGTAGTGATGTAGTAGTAAACGTTCTCTTGTTTCTCACCGTACATACGCTCCAGACCATCATGCATGATGACAGCAACTTCGTAAGCGTAAGCCGGGTCGTAAGAAATACAGTTCGGGATAGTCAGCGACTGAATGTGGCTGTGACCATCTTCGTGCTGCAGACCTTCGCCGTTCAGGGTGGTACGACCGGAAGTACCGCCGATCAGGAAGCCACGTGCCTGCTGGTCGCCAGCAGCCCAGCACAGATCGCCGATACGCTGGAAGCCGAACATCGAGTAATAGATGTAGAACGGAATCATCGGCAGATTGTTGGTGCTGTAAGAGGTCGCCGCTGCCAGCCAGGAGCAACCTGCGCCCAGCTCGTTGATCCCTTCTTGCAGAATCTGACCTTTCTCGTCTTCTTTATAGTAAGCAACCTGCTCGCGGTCCTGCGGGGTGTACTGCTGACCGTTCGGGCTGTAAATACCAATCTGACGGAACAGACCTTCCATACCGAAAGTACGCGCTTCGTCGGCGATGATCGGCACCAGACGATCTTTGATCGACTTGTTCTTCAGCATCACGTTCAGGGCACGAACGAAAGCGATAGTGGTAGAGATCTCTTTGCTCTGCTCTTCCAGCAGCGCGCCGAAGTCTTGCAGGCTCGGCAGCTCCAGCTTCTCGGTGAAGTTCGGCTGGCGGCTTGGCAGATAACCGTGCAATTTCTGACGCTGAGCGTGCAGATAGGTATGCTCTTCAGAACCTTCCGGGAAGGTGATGTACGGCAGTTTTTCGATATCAGCATCAGACACCGGCACATTGAAACGGTCGCGGATATGACGCACGCCGTCCATGTTCATTTTCTTAACCTGGTGCGCGATGTTTTTACCTTCAGCTGCGTCGCCCATGCCGTAACCTTTAATGGTATGAGCAAGGATTACTGTCGCTTTGCCTTTGGTTTCCTGCGCTTTCTTGAATGCAGCGTAGATTTTCTTCGGATCGTGACCACCACGGTTCAGCGCCCAGATCTGCTCGTCAGTCCAGTCTGCAACCAGAGCTGCGGTTTCCGGATATTTACCGAAGAAGTGTTCACGAACGTACGCACCATCTTTCGATTTGAAGGTCTGGTAGTCGCCGTCAACGGTTTCGTTCATCAGCTGGATCAGTTTACCGCTGGTATCTTTACGCAGCAGTTCATCCCAACGGCTACCCCACATCACTTTGATCACGTTCCAGCCAGCACCTTCGAAGATGCCTTCCAGTTCGTTGATGATCTTGCCGTTACCGGTGACCGGGCCGTCAAGACGCTGCAGGTTACAGTTGATAACGAAGACCAGGTTATCCAGTTTTTCACGGGTAGCGATGGTGATCGCACCTTTGGATTCCGGTTCGTCCATTTCACCGTCGCCGAGGAACGCGTAAACGGTCTGTTTAGAGGTATCTTTCAGGCCACGGTGTTCCAGATATTTCAGGAATTTAGCCTGGTAAATAGCACCAATCGGACCCAGACCCATAGATACGGTCGGGAACTGCCAGAATTCCGGCATCAGTTTCGGGTGCGGATAGGAAGAGAGGCCATTGCCGTGAACTTCCTGACGGAAGTTATCCAGCTGCTCTTGAGTCAGACGACCTTCCAGGAAAGCACGTGCGTAAACGCCCGGGGAGATGTGGCCCTGGAAGTAAACCAGGTCGCCGCCATCCTGCTCGTTGCGCGCACGGAAGAAGTGGTTAAAGCACACATCATAAATGGTTGCGGACGACTGGAAGGACGCCATGTGGCCGCCCAGTTCGAGGTCTTTTTTCGACGCACGCAGAACCGTCATGATGGCGTTCCAGCGGATAGCTGAACGAATACGGCGTTCCAGTTCCAGATTACCCGGATACTCCGGTTGTTCTTCAACGGGGATGGTGTTGATGTAGTTGCTGATACCGGTGCCTGCGGCTACGTTGACACCGCCTTTGCGGGCTTCAGCAAGCAGTTGGTCGATCAGATACTGAGCACGCTCAACACCTTCTTCACGGATGACCGATTCGATCGCCTGGAGCCAGTCGCGAGTTTCGATCGGATCCACGTCATTTGGGAAACGTTCTGACATGGGTTATTCCTTATCTATCTAATAACGTTGAGTTTTCTGGAACCTGTCCCATTGAACTCTCGCCGGAAAGCTCAATAAGACAGGTTCTACGTTTAGTTGCCGCGCTTTTATATGCGCTTGATTTACAACATCTTCTGGATAATTTTTACCAGAAAAATCACTAATTCTTTCGTTGTTCCAGACGACGCAGAGAACGCTCACGGCGGCTCTCTTCACGGCTTCTGTCGAGCAAAATTTCTTCGATAAATGCCAGATGGCGATGCGATGCTTCGCGCGCTTCTTCCGGCTTACCGGCCATAATCGCTTCGAATATGCGGGTGCGGTGACTACTCACCAGCGGCAGCATCTCGCGACGCGAATAGAGCAATTCGAAGTTCTGACGGACATTCTGAGCCAACATCGGCTCCATACACCTTAGCAGATGAAGCAGAACTACATTGTGGGCTGCTTCGGTGACGGCAATCTGATACTGGAGGACGGCGTTTGATTCCGCGTCCAGATCGCCAGACTGCTGCGCCAGCTCTATGGCGTGGTGGAGTTCACGGATGCGTTCCTTGTCTTCATCGGTACTACGCAGCGCGGCGTAATAGGCAGCGATACCTTCCAGGGCGTGTCGTGTTTCGAGCAAGTCATACTGTGATTCAGGATGGTCGGAGAGCAGCTCCACCAGCGGATCGCTGAAACTTTGCCAGAGGCTGCTCTGAACAAAAGTGCCGCCACCCTGGCGACGAAGCAACAAGCCCTTTGCTTCGAGACGTTGAATCGCCTCACGCAAGGAGGGACGGGAGACGTCGAACTGTTTCGCCAGTTCGCGTTCCGGTGGGAGTTTTTCGCCCGGGCGGAGTGTGCCTTCGAGGATCAAAAACTCCAGTTGCTGCTCAATCACATCGGAGAGTTTTGGTTGGCGGATTTTGCTGTAGGCCATGAGTTCCTGTCTTAAGCCACTTGCCGAAGTCAATTGGTCTTACCAATTTCATGTCTGTGACGCTAAAGTAACAAAGTATTCACCTTATGTCCATACAGGTTTTGATTGAAATCATGAAACTGTGCACATTTTAACAACTTGACATATATAACGTTTCAAAGTTGTAACTATGCACAAATGTAGACTTTACGTAGGAAAGGAATTTTTTAACGATTATTAAACTATAAAAATCCGAATTGAACCGATTCACTTACCAATTTATCGGTTTTTAATTCAATAAAATTGAATTTATATTCATTTTGTATGTTGAGGGGATTTGAGGCTGACCTTTACAAACGGTTCCTTTTTAAGCAACTCATCTTCAACCATGCATAAAGCGGGTGCATTCGCTGCCGCATACCATTATTCTTTATCTGACGGAAGTCCTTTTGTAACAATTCAAACGCCTTTGATGTAAACAAATTAATACAACAAACGGAATTGCAAACTTACACACGCATCACTGCGTAGATCAAAAAAACAATCACCGCACGAGGTTTCATGATGGAAGGTCAACAGCACGGCGAGCAGCTAAAGCGCGGCCTTAAAAACCGCCATATTCAGCTTATCGCGCTGGGTGGCGCGATAGGGACAGGGCTATTCCTGGGTAGCGCCTCCGTAATACAGTCCGCAGGGCCAGGGATTATCCTGGGTTACGCCATTGCTGGTTTTATCGCCTTTCTGATCATGCGTCAGCTGGGTGAAATGGTGGTCGAAGAACCTGTCGCAGGCTCCTTTAGCCACTTTGCTTATAAATACTGGGGCAGCTTTGCTGGCTTCGCCTCTGGCTGGAACTACTGGGTACTGTACGTTTTAGTTGCCATGGCAGAGCTTACTGCTGTGGGTAAATACATTCAGTTCTGGTATCCAGAAATCCCCACCTGGGTTTCTGCCGCCGTATTCTTTGTGGTGATCAACGCCATCAACCTGACCAACGTAAAAGTGTTTGGTGAGATGGAGTTCTGGTTTGCCATTATCAAAGTTATCGCGGTGGTAGCGATGATCATCTTCGGCGGCTGGCTGCTATTCAGCGGCAACGGCGGCCCGCAGGCGAGCGTTAGCAACCTGTGGGATCAGGGCGGTTTCCTGCCGCACGGCTTCACCGGGCTGGTGATGATGATGGCGATTATCATGTTCTCGTTCGGTGGTCTGGAACTGGTGGGGATCACCGCAGCAGAAGCTGATAACCCGGAGCAAAGCATTCCAAAAGCGACTAACCAGGTTATCTACCGCATCCTGATTTTCTATATTGGTTCGTTAGCCGTTCTGCTCTCGCTGATGCCATGGACCCGCGTTACCGCTGATACCAGTCCGTTTGTACTGATCTTCCACGAATTGGGCGATACCTTTGTGGCGAATGCGCTAAACATCGTAGTACTGACTGCTGCGCTCTCCGTGTACAACAGCTGCGTATATTGCAACAGCCGTATGCTATTTGGGCTGGCACAACAGGGCAACGCGCCAAAAGCGCTAGCGTCTGTCGACAAACGCGGCGTACCGGTTAACACCATTCTGGTTTCCGCGCTGGTTACAGCATTGTGCGTGCTGATTAACTACCTTGCACCGGAATCCGCATTCGGACTGTTAATGGCACTGGTAGTATCTGCACTCGTGATCAACTGGGCGATGATCAGCCTGGCGCATATGAAATTCCGTCGCGCCAAGCAGGAACAAGGTGTGGTAACTCGCTTCCCTGCTCTGCTTTATCCGCTGGGTAACTGGATCTGCCTGCTGTTTATGGCGGCGGTACTGGTGATTATGCTGATGACCCCAGGAATGGCGATTTCGGTATACCTGATCCCGGTATGGCTGATCGTGTTAGGTATCGGCTATCTGTTTAAAGAGAAAACCGCCAAAGCCGTAAAAGCGCATTAATCTCTCTACGCCCTCACCCGTGCTGGGTGAGGGCGACAATCTTTACACCAACGCCCCGTAAATCGTCAGTAGCGCAATTACCACCACGACCACGAACGAGGTTTTCTTCGCCATGGAAACCGCTGCCTTCGGCGTCTCCACCTTATCGACATGCGGTTCACGCGCCAGAGAGAACTGTGCCAGACGTGTTAATACCTGATATTGCGAAGTATGGAAATCACCCAGCGAAGCAAACCAGGCCGGTAACGCTTTCTCCCCATGACCGATCAAGGCATATACCACACCCGCAAGACGAACCGGCACCCAATCCAGTACATGAAGCACGGCATCAATGCCGGACTGTAAACGATGATGCGGCGTCTGGTAACGCGCCAGCCAGTATTGCCATGCACGCAAAAACGCATACCCCATCAGCGTAACGGGTCCCCAGGTTCCCCCCACAATCAGCCAGAACAACGGAGCAAGATAAAAACGAAAGTTAATCCACAGCAATGCATTTTGCAGCTCACGCAAATACTCACGTTCATCGCAGCCTGCCGGGACGCCGTGAATCATGGTGAGTTCGCCAGCCATCGTGGCACGGGCATGGCTATCATTACGTGAAGCAGCTGTCAGATAAGCATGATAATGAAGACGAACTTTACCTGCGCCAATACACAGCAAACCAATCAGCAGCCACACCAGCAGCGTGGGAACGTTGAACAATACTCCCTGCAATGCGCGTAACAGTAAAAAAGTCACGCCCATCGCAATAATGGTCATGCCTAATGTGCGCCCGAGAGAAAAATGTTTCACCCGCCGGAAGAACGCCTCAAGACGATGATCAAGCTGCCAGTGCTCGCCCAGCTTAAACAGGCGCTCGAAAATTAACACCAATAGGGTTGTAAACAGCGTCATGTTGTCTCCTTGCTGACCAGGGCGCGAAACCGTGCCCAATCAAAGGCGGGGCCGGGATCGGTTTTCCGATCCGGCGCAATATCACAATGGCCCGTCATGTTATTAGCGATATCTGGATAGCGATCAATCAGTGCCCGCGTAACCGCCGCAAGCTGTTGATACTGCGCATCGGTATACGCCAGCGTATCGGTGCCTTCCAGCTCAATCCCAATAGAAAAATCATTGCAGCGTTCGCGCCCCTGATACTGAGAGACTCCGGCATGCCAGGCACGTTTATCGAAAGGAACATACTGGACTATTTCACCATCGCGGCGAATCAAACAGTGAGCGGAGACGCGCAAATGGGCGATCTCAGCAAAGAAAGGATGTGCCTGCGGATCAATAGTTCCAGTGAATAATGCGTCGATCCACGGACCGCCAAACTCGCCTGGCGGCAGGCTAATATTGTGCACCACCAGCAGGGTGGGTGTTTCGTCATCCGGGCGGCAATCGTAATGTGGTGAGGGAACGCGGCGCGCGCCAACCAGCCACCCCTGTTCTAACAACATGCAGGATCTCCTTATATGTGGTGCTAATACCCGGTTCAGAGTAGCATGTTTCTACCTTATGATTCGTTAGCTATCTGGAGTTTTAACATGCCGCCTCGCCGCTATAACCCTGACACCCGACGTGACGAGCTGCTGGAACGCATTAATCTCGATATCCCCGGCGCGGTGGCCCAGGCGCTGCGGGAAGATTTAGGCGGAACAGTCGATGCCAACAATGACATTACGGCAAAACTTTTACCGGAAAACTCTCGCTCTCATGCCACAGTGATCACACGCGAGAATGGCGTATTTTGCGGCAAACGCTGGGTTGAAGAGGTGTTTATTCAACTGGCAGGCGACGATGTCACCATAATCTGGCATGTGGATGACGGCGATGTCATCAACGCCAAACAACCCTTGTTCGAACTTGAAGGCCCATCCCGCGTGCTGTTAACGGGCGAACGCACTGCACTTAATTTTGTGCAAACCCTTTCAGGGGTTGCCAGTAAGGTACGCCACTATGTCGAATTACTGGAGGGCACCAACACGCAGTTGTTGGATACGCGCAAAACCTTACCCGGCCTGCGTTCAGCTCTGAAATACGCGGTACTTTGCGGCGGCGGAGCGAATCACCGCCTGGGGCTTTCTGATGCCTTCCTGATCAAAGAAAACCATATTATTGCCTCCGGCTCAGTGCGCCAGGCGGTCGAAAAAGCGTCCTGGCTGCACCCAGATGCGCCAGTAGAAGTCGAAGTAGAGAATCTGGAAGAACTTGATGAAGCCCTGAAAGCAGGTGCCGATATCATCATGCTGGATAACTTCGAAACAGAACAGATGCGCGAAGCCGTCAAACGCACCAACGGCAAGGCGCTACTGGAAGTGTCTGGCAACGTCACTGACAAAACACTGCGCGAATTTGCCGAAACGGGCGTGGACTTTATCTCCGTCGGTGCGCTAACTAAACACGTACAGGCACTCGACCTTTCAATGCGTTTTCGCTGATTGCTGACAGATTTATCCGCTCCATCGCGGGCGGATAATCTCCCCTTTCCCAACTTTCTTCGTAACGCCTCGCAAATTTCTTGTCTTTCGCTGCAACGTAATAAAAAACTCCGGAAGCTGCTTTCCCGTTTCGTTTTTTGCCCCTCGCTTGTGCTGATGGCGTTTGCCAAAGTAGCGCCAACCAAATCAAGGAGCGAAACAAATGGACAAGCAACGCGGTTTTACACTTATCGAACTGATGGTGGTTATTGGCATCATTGCCATTTTAAGCGCCATTGGTATTCCCGCTTATCAAAACTACCTGCGCAAAGCCGCACTCACCGACATGCTACAAACCTTTGTGCCTTACCGTACCGCCGTAGAGTTGTGCGCGCTGGAACATGGTGGATTAGATACCTGCGACGGTGGCAGCAATGGCATTCCCTCGCCTACCACCACCCGCTATGTTTCAGCCATGAGTGTGGCAAAGGGCGTGGTGTCGCTGACCGGGCAAGAAAGTCTCAATGGGCTAAGCGTCGTCATGACACCGGGTTGGGATAACGCAAACGGCGTCACCGGCTGGACGCGCAACTGCAATATTCAAAGTGACAGCGCATTGCAGCAAGCCTGCGAAGATGTCTTTCGCTTTGATGACGCCAACTAAGGAGCGGCAATGAATATTCCACAGCTCACCGCCCTGTGTCTGCGTTATCAGGGAGTCTTGCTGGATGCCAGCGAAGAGGTGGTTCATGTTGCGGTGGTCGATGCCCCTTCGCATGAGCTACTGGACGCATTGCATTTCGCTACCACCAAACGTATTGAGATCACCTGCTGGACGCGCCAACAAATGGAAGGTCACGCCAGTCGCACCCAACAGACATTGCCCGTAGCTATTCATGAGAAGCATCAGCCCAAAGCAGAGTTGCTGACTCGAACGTTACAATCTGCGCTGGAACAACGCGCGTCTGATATTCATATCGAACCAGCGGACAATGCCTACCGCATCCGCTTGCGTATCGACGGTGTATTGCATCCTTTACCGGATGTTTTACCGGATGCCGGAGTCGCATTAACCGCCAGATTAAAAGTGCTGGGCAACCTGGATATTGCGGAACATCGCCTGCCGCAGGACGGGCAATTCACTGTCGAACTGGCAGGAAACGCCGTCTCATTTCGTATTGCGACCTTACCATGCTAGGGTGGTGAAAAGGTGGTATTAAGGTTGTTACAGCAGGTGAGCCAGGCACTGGATATCAACACGCTGGGGATGCAGCCGTTACAACTGGCGGACTTTGCTCATGCCTTGCAACAACCACAGGGACTGGTGCTGGTAACTGGCCCTACAGGCAGCGGCAAAACGGTCACGCTTTATAGTGCCCTGCAAACGCTGAATACCGCTGACATTAATATTTGTAGCGTCGAAGATCCGGTTGAGATCCCCATAGCCGGACTAAACCAGACGCAAATCCATCCGCGTGCCGGTCTTACCTTTCAGGGCGTTTTGCGTGCGTTATTGCGCCAGGACCCTGACGTCATCATGATCGGAGAGATCCGCGATGGCGAAACAGCAGAGATCGCTATTAAAGCGGCGCAAACCGGTCACCTGGTGTTGTCTACCCTACACACCAATTCCACCACTGAAACGCTGGTACGTTTACAGCAAATGGGAGTCGCCCGCTGGATGCTCTCATCGGCGCTTACGCTGGTAATAGCCCAGCGTCTGGTACGTAAACTTTGCCCACATTGTCGCCTGCAGCAAGGGGAGCCCATCCATATTCCAGACAATGTATGGCCGTCGCCGCTGCCCCGCTGGCAAGCACCCGGTTGTGTACATTGCTACCACGGTTTTTATGGTCGCACGGCCTTATTTGAAGTTCTGCCCATAACACCGTTCATACGTCAGCTTATTTCCGCTAATACCGACGTTGAATCGCTGGAAACGCACGCCCGACAGGCGGGTATGCGAACGCTTTTTGAAAACGGCTGCCTGGCCGTGGAGCAAGGCTTAACCACCTTTGAAGAGTTAATCCGCGTATTGGGAATGCCGCATGGCGAGTAAGCAACTCTGGCGCTGGCGTGGCATAACCGGCGACGGCAATGCGCAAGATGGGATGCTATGGGCAGAGAGCCGTGCTTTGCTGCTCATAGCACTACAGCAACAGATGGTTACCCCACTTAGCCTGAAGCGAATCGCCATCAATTCTGCGCAGTGGCGAGGAGATAAAAGCGCGGAAGTCATTCATCAACTGGCGACGCTACTCAAAGCCGGGTTAACGCTTTCTGAAGGGCTGGCACTGCTGGCGGAACAGCATCCCAGTAAGCAATGGCAAGCGTTGCTGCAATCGCTGGCGCACGATCTCGAACAGGGCATTGCTTTTTCCAATGCCTTATTACCCTGGTCAGAGGTATTTCCGCCGCTCTATCAGGCAATGATCCGCACGGGGGAATTGACTGGTAAGTTAGATGAATGTTGCTTTGAACTTGCTCGTCAGCAAAAAGCCCAACGTCAGTTAGCCGATAAAGTGAAATCAGCGTTGCGTTATCCCATCATCATTTTAGCGATGGCAATCATGGTGGTTGTGGCAATGCTGCATTTTGTACTGCCGGAGTTTGCTGCTATCTACAAGACCTTTAACACCCCATTACCGGCGCTAACGCAGGGGATCATGACGCTGGCAGACTTTAGTGGCGAATGGGGCTGGCTGCTGCTGTTGTTCGGCTTACTGCTGGCAATAGCCAATAAGTTGCTGATGCGCCGCCCGACCTGGCTTATCGCGCGGCAGAAATGGCTGTTACGCATCCCGATTATGGGTTCACTGATGCGGGGACAAAAACTCACGCAGATCTTTACGATTCTGGCGCTGACTCAAAGTGCAGGCATTACTTTTTTACAGGGCGTAGAGAGCGTCAGAGAAACAATGCGCTGCCCGTACTGGGAGCAACTTCTGACACAAATCCAGCACGATATCAGTAACGGTCATCCTATCTGGCTGGCGCTAAAAAATGCCGGTGAGTTTAGCCCGCTCTGTTTGCAATTAGTGAGAACAGGAGAGGCATCCGGTTCGCTGGATCTCATGTTAGACAACCTCGCCCGTCATCATCGGGATAACACCATGGCGCTGGCGGATAACCTTGCAGCCTTGCTCGAACCGGTGTTGCTGGTCATAACGGGAGGAATTATCGGTACGCTAGTGGTGGCAATGTATTTGCCAATTTTCCATTTAGGCGATGCGATGAGTGGGATGGGATAACGCTGGCGTGTTACTCCACGCCAGCATTGGGAGATTACAGATTGTTGAAGATGCGGTTTTCTTGTTCCTGTACACGGATAAACGTAGTGCGCTTGGTCAGCTCTTTCAGGCGTGAAGCCCCAACGTATGTACAAGCTGAACGCAGGCCGCCCAAAATATCACGCGCGGTATTTTCAACCGGGCCTCGCAGCGGCAGCTTAACGGTTTTACCTTCTGCTGCGCGATATTCCGCAACGCCGCCAACGTGACGTTTCATCGCAGACTCGGAGCTCATGCCGTAGAACAGCATAAATTTCTCGCCGTTCTCCTCAACGATGCGACCGCCGCTCTCTTCGTGGCCCGCCAGCATGCCGCCAAGCATGACGAAATCGGCACCGCCGCCAAAGGCTTTCGCGACATCGCCCGGCGTGGTGCAGCCACCGTCGCTGACGATCATTCCGCCCAGACCATGCGCAGCATCGGCACATTCGATCACCGCAGAAAGTTGCGGATAACCGACGCCTGTTTTGACGCGAGTTGTACAAACAGAACCGGGGCCAATGCCAACTTTAACGATATCAGCACCGGAGAGGATAAGCTCCTCACACATTTCACCTGTCACGACGTTGCCAGCACAAATGGTTTTGGTCGGCCACGCTTCACGCGCTTTCGCAACGAACTGCACGAAGTGTTCAGAATAACCATTCGCCACATCAATACAAACGAAGTTTAATGCCGGGTTCAGGTCGAGAATCTGTTTAGTTTTTTCGAAATCCGCATCAGACGTACCGGTAGAAACCATCACATGTTTCAGCACATCAGCGGAAGAATTGTTGATAAACGCTTGCCACTCTTCGACAGAATAGTGTTTATGCACAGCAGTCAGAATATCAAAAGAAGCCAGCGCAGAGGCCATAGAAAATGTGCCTACGGTGTCCATATTTGCGGCAATAATCGGCACGCCGGACCAGCTCTGACCTGAATGTTTAAAGGTGAATTGACGTTCCAGTTCAACATCGGAACGGCTTTTAAGAGTGGAGCGTTTAGGGCGGATGAGAACGTCTTTAAAACCTAACTTCAGATCTTCTTCAATACGCATGTGCGGATTCCTGGGGTTAATGGCTATAAGGGTAAGAGCGCAACTCCAGTGACGCTATCATACGCACTAATCAATGCGGCGCAAGACTGCGAAATTGTCTTTTTTTACGCTACAATCCCATAAATTTACCTGGTAAATAGTGAGCGAACGTTTCATCAATTTCGCTTTCGTGCGCTCATTTTTAACGTTTTGATAATCATGATGAATTCCCGGGAATATAAATTATGAGGTATATAGTTGCCTTAACGGGAGGCATTGGCAGTGGCAAGAGTACCGTTGCCAATGCGTTTGCTGATCTCGGAATTAACGTCATTGATGCCGATATTATTGCGCGTCAGGTGGTTGAACCAGGTGCACCTGCGCTACATGCCATTGCTGATCACTTTGGCGCTAACATGATTGCTGCTGATGGAACATTGCAGCGCCGGGCCTTGCGCGAGCGGATTTTCGCCAACCCGGAAGAGAAAAACTGGCTTAACGCCCTGCTGCATCCGCTGATTCAGCAAGAGACGCAACACCAGATCCAGCAAGCAACTTCCCCCTATGTACTGTGGGTTGTGCCATTGCTGGTAGAAAACTCATTGTATAAAAAAGCGAATCGAGTGCTGGTGGTGGATGTCAGCCCAGAAACGCAACTTAAGCGCACCATGCAGCGCGATGATGTCACTCGCGAGCATGTCGAACAAATCCTTGCTGCTCAGGCACCGCGCGAAGCTCGCCTTGCCGTGGCAGATGACGTCATTGATAATAACGGCGCACCGGATGCTATCGCATCGGATGTTGCCCGCCTGCACGCACACTATTTGCAGCTTGCGTCGCAGTTTGTCTCACAGGAAAAACCGTAATGCAGACCCAGGTCCTTTTTGAACATCCACTAAATGAAAAAATGCGTACATGGCTGCGCATTGAGTTTTTGATTCAGCAACTCACCGTTAATCTACCCGTCGTTGACTACGCTGGCGCTCTGCATTTCTTCCGCAATGTCAGTGAATTACTGGATGTTTTCGAGCGCGGCGAAGTCCGTACTGAGCTGTTGAAAGAACTTGACCGCCAGCAGCGCAAACTCCAGACCTGGATTGGCGTGCCTGGCGTTGACCAGAGCCGCATTGAAGCATTAATTCAGCAGTTAAAAGCGGCGGGGAGCGTATTAATTTCCGCGCCGCGTATCGGGCAATTTCTGCGTGAAGATCGTTTGATTGCTCTGGTGCGTCAGCGACTGAGCATCCCAGGCGGCTGTTGTAGCTTTGATTTACCTACATTGCACATTTGGCTGCATCTACCCCAGGCGCAGCGCGACAGCCAGGTAGAAACCTGGATTGCCAGCCTGAACCCGCTCACCCAGGCACTTACCATGGTGCTGGATTTAATTCGCCAGTCGGCCCCCTTCCGTAAACAAACCAGCCTGAATGGTTTTTATCAGGATAACGGTGGCGATGCCGACTTGCTGCGCCTGAATCTGTCGCTCGATTCACAGCTTTATCCGCAAATTTCCGGTCATAAGAGCCGTTTTGCCATTCGTTTTATGCCGCTGGATAGTGAAAACGGACAGGTACCGGAACGTCTGGATTTCGAACTGGCCTGTTGCTAAGGAGTAAAAATGTCAGAAACTATTACGGTGAATTGCCCAACCTGCGGGAAAACGGTGGTGTGGGGTGAAATCAGCCCGTTTCGGCCATTTTGTTCCAAACGTTGCCAGCTGATCGACCTCGGAGAATGGGCTGCTGAAGAAAAGCGAATCCCCAGCAGTGGCGATCTTTCCGAAAGCGATGACTGGAGCGAAGAGCCAAAGCAGTGACATTTTATCTGATGCGACGCTGGCCTGATAAGACGCGGGCAGCGTCGCATCAGGCATCGTGTGCAAATGTCGGATGCGGCGGGAACGCCTTATCCGACCTACAAGACCTTACATATCAACGTGTTAAAATTGTAGATGCTGATAAGACGCGCCAGCGTCGCATCGGGCATCTTGTGCAAATGTTGGATGCGGCATAAACGCCTATCCGACATACACACGCTTAAGCTTCGCAAGTACCGGTTCATTGGCTGGCGGAAAATCATCGGCATTCAGACCGACCAGCGACATCCACTCACCGGGTTGCCCTTCTTTACCCCACGGCTCCCCTTCCCAGCTTTCGACCAGCCAGAACCACAGTGTTATATGCCTGTCCGGGAATTCATATTCCAGTTTTTCAAATAGCGAATAATGTTGTGGGGTAATCCCGACTTCTTCCTGAAGTTCACGCACCACCGCCTGTTCCGGCGTTTCGCCCATTTCAATTTTACCGCCAGGAAACTCCAGTTTATTCGCCATGTGCGCATCTGCGGCGCGACGGGTTATAAAGATTTCATTGTTCTCGTTGCGAATAATACCTACCGCAATTTGCAGCTTTTTCATTGTCTTAAACCTATAAAAAAGGCGCAGAATCCTGCGCCTTTTACTTCAACTGTTAGCTTTTATTGCAGGCGACCGTGGCACTGCTTGTATTTTTTACCAGAACCGCACGGACAAGGATCATTACGTCCAACTTTGCGTTCACCGGTTTGTGCCGCCAGTGCAGCTGCGGCTGCAGAGTCGTCATCCTGATGGCTAAGCTGCTGCATTTGCGCTAAACGCTCGGCTTCCATACGACGCTGTTGTTCCAGCTCCTCAACCTCTTCAGGCATACGTACCTGGACTTTGCTCAGCGTGCTGATGACTTCATATTTCAGCGACTCCAGCATCGCTGCAAACATGGAGAACGATTCACGTTTGTATTCCTGCTTCGGATCTTTCTGTGCATAGCCACGCAGGTGGATACCTTGACGCAGATAATCCATCGCCGCCAGGTGCTCTTTCCACAGGGAGTCAAGCGTTTGCAGCATGACGCCTTTCTCGAAGTGACGCATCATCTCAGCGCCAACCACTTCTTCTTTACGCTGATACACTTCGATGGACTGCGCCAGAATACGCTCACGCAGCGTCTCTTCATGCAGTTCTGGCTCTTTGTCCAGCCACTCGGCAATCGGCAAATCGAGGTCGAAATCGTTCTTCAGACGTTCCTGCAGCCCCGGAATATCCCACATTTCTTCCAGCGACTGCGGCGGAATGTAGGCATCGATGGTCGCTTTGAACACATCTTCACGAATGCTGTTGATGGTATCGCTCACATCGCTGACATCCAGCAGTTCATTACGCTGGGAATAAATAGCGCGACGCTGATCGTTAGCCACGTCATCATATTCCAGCAGTTGCTTACGAATATCGAAGTTACGGCTTTCAACTTTACGCTGAGCGTTGGCAATCGCTTTTGTCACCCACGGGTGCTCGATGGCTTCGCCTGGTTTCATACCCAGTTTACGCATCATGCCGGAAACACGGTCAGAAGCAAAAATACGCATCAGCGCATCTTCCATCGACAGGTAGAAACGGGAAGAACCGGCATCCCCCTGGCGCCCAGAACGACCGCGTAACTGGTTATCGATACGACGAGATTCGTGACGTTCTGTACCGATGATATGCAGACCACCTGCAGCCAGTACCGCATCGTGACGCACCTGCCAGTCGGCTTTGATTTTTTCAATTTGCTCTGCGGTCGGATTTTCCAGCGCGGCAACTTCTGCCTGCCAGCTACCACCGAGCACAATATCTGTACCACGACCCGCCATGTTAGTCGCGATAGTCACCGCCGCCGGATAACCCGCTTGTGCAACAATCGCTGCTTCGTTAGCGTGGAATTTGGCGTTCAGAACGTTGTGTTTGATACCGGCTTTGGTCAGTTCGTTTGACACCAGCTCAGATTTTTCGATGGAGATAGTACCCACCAGCACCGGCTGGCCTTTCGCAGTACGTTCTTTGATATCTTCAATGATCGCCTGAATTTTTTCCGCTTCAGTCATGTAGACCAGGTCCGGCAGATCTTTACGAATCATTGGACGGTTGGTCGGAACAACGACGGTATCCAGCTTATAGATGGAGCTGAATTCGAAAGCTTCGGTATCAGCAGTACCGGTCATCCCCGCCAGTTTTTCATACAGACGGAAGTAGTTCTGGAAGGTGATCGACGCCAGCGTCTGGTTTTCGTTCTGGATCTGTACACCTTCTTTCGCTTCCACTGCCTGATGCAGGCCATCGGACCAACGACGTCCCTGCATGGTACGACCGGTGTGTTCGTCAACGATGATAACTTCACCATCTTTAACGATGTAGTCGACGTCTCGGGTAAACAGCGCATGAGCGCGCAGCGCCGCCGTTACGTGGTGCATCAGCATGATGTTGGCCGGAGAGTACAGAGACTCCCCTTCATCCATGATGCCTTCTTTCACCAGCAGTTCTTCAATCAGCACCAGACCACGTTCGGTCAGGTTCACCTGGCGAGATTTTTCGTCCACCGAGAAGTGGCCTTCGCCCTGGAAGGTTTCGGAGTCTTCTTTTTCCTGACGGATCAGGTGCGGAATAATTTTATTCACGCGTTTATACATTTCCGAGCTGTCTTCTGCCGGGCCGGAAATGATCAGCGGTGTACGCGCTTCATCGATCAGGATGGAGTCCACTTCGTCCACCAGCGCATAGTGCAGTTTACGCTGTACACGTTCTTCAGGGCTGAACGCCATGTTATCGCGCAGGTAGTCAAAGCCGTATTCGTTGTTCGTACCGTAAGTGATGTCAGCTGCGTAAGCTTCACGCTTCGCCGGTGCTGGCATACCCGGCAGGTTGATACCGACTGTCAGGCCGAGGAATTCAAACAGCGGACGGTTGTTTTCGGCGTCACGTTGCGCCAGGTAGTCGTTGACGGTAACAACGTGTACGCCCTTACCGGTTAATGCGTTCAGGTAAGCAGGCAGCGTTGCGGTCAGGGTTTTACCTTCACCGGTACGCATTTCCGCGATGCAGCGTTCGTTAAGAACCATACCGCCGAGTAACTGAACGTCGAAGTGACGCATACCAAAGACGCGCTTACTTGCCTCACGCACTACAGCGAAAGCTTCTGGGATCAGATTTTCCAGCACTTCGCCTTTTTCCAGACGTGCACGAAACTCTGCAGTTTTCCCTTTAAGTTCTTCGTCGGAGAGTTTTTCCATCTCCGGTTCCATGGCATTGATAATGTTGACGACTTTGCGCATCCGGCGCAGGGTGCGATCGTTACGACTACCGAAAACTTTAGTTAATAATTTGATTAGCATAATAAAATCTCAAACGCCCCGTGTTGCGGAGTCAATAAAATGAAATAAAAGTTTATCGTTGTTAGCTGAGGCGTTGAGGGCCAGCACGGATACCTTGCGCCTGGCTTATCCAGACGGGCGTGCTGAATTTTGCTTGCGGGGTAAAATGCGCATAATCAATGCGATAACCCTTTTCAGACGGCGTGCCTTCCTGGGTCAACAGCGCGCTGAGCGTATCCAGTAATGCAAGATGTTGCGCCTGAAGAGGCAAAGATTCTTCAGCAACGGGCAGCGTTTGCGGTGCCATTGCGAAGGAAAGATGACGGATTACCGTGCGAATGGCATGTTGATGCCAGTAATCAACGGAATAGTTCGAATTCGGGCGGCGCGTGTTCGCTTCCAGCAAGGCCAATTGACCAAAGTTAACTTTGGCTGAAGGCTCGTGGTTGCGGGTTGTCGCTTTTGCGGGCGCGTTTGGTTCGGCTGCGTTGCTGAGCGCAGGCAAACCTAAACTCGCCGCGACCATCCCTAATAAGAGATGCGGCCAGAAGTAGCGTTTACCAAACTGTCGCCAGCGCGTCAGTATTCCACTCACGTTATTGCCATCCCGATCGTATTCAAACGTATTTAGCGCACAAATCTTATCATTAAAGCCTGAAGTCCACAGCACGAATGAAGATAAGTTGTGCGTAAAAGTGCTTAAGAAAACAGCGTTCGCACCGTTTTTTATCGTTCTTATAAAATTCAAAAAAAAACGACTGGTTCACCTGGCCGGAGAGAGTGCCAGATTTGCCAGTCGAATTTTATACGACAGTATAAATGTCGTTATGCCAGTACGGCTGAAGGCGCTTTGAAGGCCAACGGCAGTTCTGCGTCGTCCTGGAAGGTCACATATTCCCAGGCTTCCTGTTTTGCAAGGACAGCCTGCAGCAGTTTGTTATTCAGTGCATGACCAGATTTATAAGCGGTAAATGCACCAATAATATTGTGACCACACATGAACAAGTCACCGATCGCATCGAGCATTTTGTGACGCACAAATTCGTCTTCAAAACGCAGGCCGTCTTCGTTCAGTACGCGATAATCGTCAACAACGATGGCACAATCGAAGCTGCCGCCCAGGCACAAACCACGGGACTGCAGATATTCGATATCACGCATGAAACCGAACGTACGCGCACGGCTGATCTGGCGCATAAACGCATCAGCGGAGAAGTTCATCGCATAGCGCTGGTTGCTGGAATCAATAGCCGGATGGTTAAAATCGATGGTGAAATCCAGCGAAAAACCATTGTACGGCTTAAATTCAGCCCACTTATCGCCATCTTCGACACGAACAGTCTCTTTGATGCGAACAAATTTCTTGGCGCAGTTCAACTCGTCGATACCGGCGTCAAGCAGTAGGTATACAAACGGAGCGGCGCTGCCGTCCATGATCGGGATTTCCGGCGCGTTAACTTCGATAACAATGTTATCGATGCCGAGGCCCGCGAGAGCAGCATTGAGGTGCTCTACGGTTGAAATCCGTACATCATGCTCGTTGACCAGACACGTACAGAGCATGGTATCACGCACAGATTTGGCATCGGCCGGGAAATCTACCGGTGGATTCAAGTCGGTGCGACGATAGATGACCCCGGTGTTGGCCGGCGCAGGGCGTAACGTCAGGGTGACTTTCTTGCCGGTATGTAAACCGACACCCGTCGCCTGAACGATACGTTTAAGTGTCCTTTGTTTGATCATCGTATTATCTCGCCAAATTACCTATCCAACCGAAGTGTACTATACATTCGGCGGGCCAGTTTAGCACAAAGAGCCTCGAAACCCAAATTCCAGTCAATTCTTAATCAGCTTGCTTACGCAGGAATGCTGGGATATCCAGATAATCCGGCTCTTTCGCAGTTTGCGGCGCATTGTCATTCACGACTTTAGCAACCGGCTTCTGCTCCTGGGTCAGCGGAGCCATCCCGTGCTGCTGGTAGCGATCCATCACTGGCTGCTGAACCTGCTTATTGGTCACCAGAGTGATTTCAGGACGTTTGTCCATACCGATACCTGTCGCAACAACAGTTACGCGCAGCTCGTCATTCATATCCGGGTCAAGAGAAGTACCGATAACGACAGTTGCGTTGTCGGATGCAAATGCACGGATGGTGTTACCTACCGTTTCGAACTCATCCAGACGCAGGTCGAAGCCCGCCGTGATGTTAACCAGCACGCCGCGCGCGCCAGACAGATCGATATCTTCCAGCAGCGGAGAGGAGATAGCCATTTCAGCAGCTTCTTCCGCACGGTCTTCGCCGCTCGCCACACCAGAACCCATCATTGCGTAGCCCATTTCAGACATTACGGTACGTACGTCTGCAAAGTCCACGTTCATCAGGCCTGGACGAGTAATCAGTTCAGCGATACCTTGCACAGCACCTTTCAGTACATCGTTCGCTGCGCCAAATGCATCCAGCAGGGAGATACCGCGGCCCAAGACTTTCAGCAGTTTGTCGTTAGGGATAGTGATCAGAGAGTCCACATGCTTGGACAGTTCAGTGATCCCCTGCTCAGCGAATGCCATACGCTTCTTGCCTTCAAAGTTGAAAGGCTTAGTCACGACAGCAACGGTCAGGATCCCCAAATCTTTTGCCACTTCAGCGACAACTGGTGCTGCACCAGTACCGGTACCACCACCCATACCCGCAGCAATAAAGACCATGTCTGCACCTTCCAGCGCCGCACGCAGTGCATCGCGATCCTCATCAGCCGCATTACGGCCAACTTCTGGATTTGCGCCAGCTCCCAGTCCTTTGGTGATACCGCTACCGATTTGAATCGTCTGTCCAACCGCTGTTTTACGCAGCGCTTGTGCATCGGTATTTACCGCGAAGAATTCAACACCTTCAATGCGCTCGCGCACCATGTGTTCAACAGCATTACCGCCGCCGCCGCCGACGCCGATGACTTTAATCACCGCGTCATTGGTAAGTTCCATTGGTTCAAACATAGTTTCTCTCCGATTTGTGCCTGTCGCCTGAGGCCGTAATTATCGTCGACCTCATAAAAATTAAAACTCTTTTCGCAGCCAACTATTGAGTCGCTTGATCCACGAGCCAACTGATGCTGTAACACGTTTTTCTACTTCAGCTTCACCGTTAAGATGTGACTCTTTCCCATAGTGAAGCAATCCCACCGCCGTCGAATAATACGGCTCCTGAGCATAATCCGTTAAACCGGTAATGTTCAGCGGCGCGCCGATACGCACTTGCGTATGAAACACGCGCTGAGCACAGGCTGCAAGACCTTCGATCTGCGCTGCGCCACCAGTTAAAACAATGCCTGCCGCCAGGTGATGTTTAACCCCTTGTTGGCGAAGCTTTTCCTGCAACTGCAATATCTCTTCGTTGACCAGGTTGAGCAGCTCGGTATAGCGCGGCTCGATCACCTCTGCCAGGGTCTGACGTTGCAGACTCCGCGGTGGACGACCGCCTACGCTCGGCACTTCCACGCTCTCATCTTTTCCAACGATGGAACCCAGCGCACAACCGTGGCGAACTTTAATCGCTTCGGCGTCGCTTGGCGGCGTGCCAAAGGCGTAAGCGATATCACTGGTCACGACATTGCCAGCATAAGGAATTACCTTAGTGTGGCGCAATGCCCCACCGGTATAAACGGCGATATCCATTGTACCACCACCGATATCGACGACGCAGACACCCAGTTCACGTTCATCTTCCGTCAATACCGAATAACTTGATGCCAGTCCGGCAAATATCAGTTGGTCAACTTTCAGCCCACAACGTTCAACCGCTTTGACGATGTTTTTCGCCATATCGTTGTGACATGTGATCAGGTGCACTTTTGCCTGCATCCGCACGCCCGAAAGTCCTACCGGATTCTTGATCCCTTCCTGATAGTCAATCGCATACTCTTGCGGGATCACATGCAGCACACGATGCTCATCGCGCACACGCACTGATTTCGCGGTATGGACGACGTTTTCCACATCTTCTTGCGTCACTTCTTCTTCAGAAATAGGCACCATACCAATTTCATTCTGGCAGCTGATGTGCTTACCAGAAAGCGCCAGATATACCGAAGAGATCTGACAATCTGCCATCAATTCTGCCTGGTCAATGGCGCGTTGTACGCACTTGACCACGGATTCGAGGTCGTTCACCCCGCCTTTATCCATACCACGCGACGGGCAGCTGCCCACGCCAATGATATTGACCATACCGTCGGGCAGAACTTCCCCTACTAAAGCGGCAACCTTCGCGGTACCAATCTCCAGTCCTACTACCAGTTTTCTGTCCGTCGCCTTGATCATTGTTGTTCTGCCTGTGCCTGATTTTGTTGCTGAGTAGATTCCTCTGGCGGCAAGGGCGCCCAGCCTACTGCCGCTCCAGAGTCATAACGCAAATCAACGTAGCTAATCCGTTTGCCATCGGTTTGCGCCTGCTGCTGTAAAACCGGATAAAGTTCTACAAAGCGAGCCAAACGTTTCATCGTATCGCCCCGGCCAAGATTGAGCTTAATATCGTTATTCAGCGTCAACTGCCAGGAACGCCGCGCGGTCATCGCCGCTTCCTTCAGAGTAAATCTGTCCTTTGCCAGCATCTGCCCCATTTCGCGATAGCCCTGCAACACTTCATTGGCGCTGCCTTCCGGGCCATACAGCATTGGAAGCACCTGCTTGCTGGTGCGATCTGGCGGCACGCTGAAAGTGTTTCCTTCCGCGTCTACCATATGTTGATCATTCCACCGCGCAATCGGCACATATTCAACCAGATGAATCTTCAATTCATCAGGCCACTGCTTTCTGACGCTCACCTGCTTAATCCACGGCAGGCGTTGTTCTATTTGCGTCTGGATGATGTTGACATCCTGGGTCATAAAGGTACCTGGCTCACCCAATGCCAGGATCGACTGCCGGATATCGTCATTACGCGTGTAATGGCGTTCACCGGTCAACACCAGCTTTGAGAGCGGCAGGCGTTGCGCATCTTCCATCCAGCCCAACACGACCCAGCCGCTCACCAACACTGTCGTTAAAACGGTCAGCAGGAAAAGGATCCCCGCCAGACGCGTTCCATTATTGCGGCGAGAAGAAACCTCTTCTTCGCTGTTTCGCGTGTTCAGAGCAGCCTGCGACATATTAGTCCGCCAGTTCCAGAATTCGTACTACCAACTGCGAGAAGCTCATACCTGCCTGACGTGCCGCCATCGGCACCAGGCTGTGGCTGGTCATACCCGGTGAGGTATTGGCTTCCAGCAGATAAAACTGTCCATCGCTGTCCAGCATAACGTCAATACGTCCCCATCCTTTGCAACCTAACGTCGTCCATGCTTTCAGCACTAATGCCTGCAAATTGGCCTCTTGTGACGCTTCCAGACCTGCGGGGCAGAAATACTGTGTCTCATCAGAGAGATACTTCGCCTCATAATCATAGAAGGTTCCGGACGGTTGAATACGTATTGACGGTAAAATTTCTTCACCGAGTATCGCAACCGTGAACTCCGGCCCACTTAGCCATTTTTCAATCAATACTTCTTCATCGTGCTGAAATGCCAATCTTAATGCATCTTGTAGAGCATTTTCTGCTACTACTTTTGACATTCCCACACTGGAACCTTCGCGGCTCGGCTTAACGATAACCGGCAAACCTAAGGCAGAAATTTCTGCTAACTGCTTATCGCTAAGGCCTTTTTCAAACTCTGCGCGGGTTAATGCTACCCACGGCGCTACCGGTAAACCAGCGCCCTGCCAAAGCAATTTGCTGCGTAGTTTATCCATTGAAAGCGCAGATGCCATCACTCCGCTGCCGGTATAAGGCAAGCCCATCAGCTCGAGCATACCCTGCAGCGTGCCATCTTCACCGCCGCGACCATGTAGCGCGATAAACACTTTCTGAAAGCCCATCGACTTCAGTTGCGTCACATCGACTTCTTTCGGGTCGACAGGATACGCGTCAATACCGCCTTCACGCAGCCCGGCTAACACCGCTGCACCAGAATTCAGAGAAACTTCCCGCTCAGCGGAGGTCCCGCCCAACAGGACCGCGATTTTATCAGTCATGTTGTTCTTCCTCCGGAGTTTGCGGCTTCAGTTTGATTTCAGCTAAAGAACGAGCAATTTTTCCGATATTACCGGCCCCCTGAACGAGAATCAGGTCGTTACCGGTTAATACTGGTGCTAGCATTTCGGCTACCTGCGCTGGGTCCGGCACCAGAATGGGATCAATTTTCCCACGTCCACGAATTGTGCGACACAGCGAACGGCTGTCCGCTCCCGGAATTGGCGCTTCGCCAGCCGGATACACTTCCAGCATCAACAGGGTATCAACCTGCGTCAGCACATTGGCGAAATCATCATACAGGTCGCGCGTACGGGTAAAACGGTGCGGCTGAAACAGCATTACCAGGTTTTTATCCGGCCAGCCTGCACGCGCCGCTTTAATGGTGGCATCCACTTCGGTCGGATGGTGACCGTAGTCATCAACCAGCATTGCCGTACCGCTTTTACCATTCACTGGCTCCAGCGGGAATTCACCGAGGAAATCAAAACGACGGCCTGTCCCCTGGAAACTCTCCAGCGCACGCAAAATAGCCTCGTCGTCAATCCCCTCTTCCGTGGCAACAGCGACCGCAGCTGCGGCATTCAGCGCGTTATGACGGCCTGGCGCATTCAGGGTAACGCGCATCGGCTCTTTGTCCTGGCGCAGCAGCGTAAAGTGCCCCTGCGGACCAATCTGCTGATAATCTTCTACACGCACGTCGGCATCTTCGCTGAATCCGTAAGTCGTGGTCTGACGCCCCACACGCGGTAACAATTCGCGGATCACCGGATCATCAACACACATCACCGCACGACCGTAAAACGGCAGGTTGTGCAGAAAATTAATAAAGGTCTGTTTTAAATTCTCAAAGTCGCCCTGGTAGGTATCCATGTGGTCGGCTTCGATATTGGTGACAATCGCCACCATCGGTTGCAGATGCAGGAACGATGCATCACTCTCATCTGCTTCGGCAATCAGGTACCGACCATGCCCCAAACGCGCATGAACGCCCGCCGCTTTTACCAGCCCACCGTTAACAAAGGTTGGGTCGAGCCCCGCTTCTGCGTAGATGCTGGAAACCATCGCGGTGGTTGTCGTTTTGCCGTGCGTTCCGGCAATGGCGATGCCATGACGAAAACGCATTAACTCAGCCAGCATTTCGGCACGACGGATCACCGGAATACGCGCTTCATGAGCTGCGACAATTTCCGGGTTATCGGCAGAAATCGCGCTAGAAACAACGACCACGCTGGCATCACGTACGTTTTCCGGGCGATGGTTGAAATAAATCGTCGCCCCAAGATTCATTAACTGCTGCGTGACCGGATTTGGCGCTAAATCGGAACCACTGATCTGATAACCTTCATTGGCCAGAACTTCGGCAATACCGCCCATACCGGCACCACCGATGCCGACAAAATGTATGTGCCGAACGCGACGCATTTCGGGCACGATGGAACGCAGTTTTGCCAATTGTTGTGTATTCATTCTTTACGCCATTAACTTCTTACATTCATACGATGCAAAAGGCATCGCTACAATTACGCCCGGGCAGCCCGGCTCACTTCATTTGCCACTCGCTCGGTGGCATCCGGAATGGATGCAGCACGGGCGCGTTCTGCCATGGTTAATAAGGTTTCTCGCGACCACCCGGCCAGGGTGTTGGCGACTGCATCCACGCTAAGCTGTGGCTGCTCGATAATTTTGGCTGCGCCCGCTTTTTCCAGCGGTAGCGCATTCCAGTATTGCTGGCGGTCTTTATGTTGAAACGGCACAAACAATGCCGGTAGCCCCGCTGCGGCAATTTCACTCACCGTTAACGCGCCGGAGCGGCAAACAACGACATCTGCCCACGCATACGCTGCCGCCATATCATCAATAAATTCCGTCACTTTATGCTGCGGTTGCCCTGCTTCGGCATATGCCTGTTCAACGGTTTGTTGCGAACCTTTGCCGCTCTGATGCCAGATAGTGACTGAATCGCCCAGCTTTGCTGCAACCTGCGGCATTGTTTGGTTAAGAATACGAGCGCCCTGAGAACCGCCCACTACCAACACACGAACCGGACCTTCACGACCAGCCAAACGTTGCTGCGGCAGTGGCAACGCCAACACATCGGTACGAACAGGATTACCCACCACTTCCGCATTAGGGAAAGCGCCTGGAAACGCCTGCATCACTTTGGTGGCAATCTTCGCCAGCCATTTATTGGTTAAGCCCGCAATACCGTTTTGTTCATGAAGTACAACCGGAATGCCTAACGACCACGCAGCCAGTCCACCTGGACCTGATACGTAGCCGCCCATACCGAGCACCACATCAGGTTTGAACGCTTTCATAATCGCCCGCGCCTGACGCCAGGCGTTAAAGATTCGCAGCGGTGCGGCAATCAGTGCTTTTATACCTTTACCACGCAGACCAGAGATACGAATGAAATCAATTTCGATGCCATGTTTTGGCACTAAGTCCGCTTCCATACGGTCGGCAGTCCCTAACCAGCGAACTTGCCAACCCTGAGCCATTAGATGGTGCGCAACCGCCAGTCCCGGGAACACATGTCCACCGGTTCCGCCGGCCATCACCATTAATCGCTTTCCTTGACCACTCATCGTGAACCTCGTACAAACGCCTGCGCTTTCTCCAGACGCGTTTCATAATCAATACGCAACAGCATCATGATGGCTGTCGACATAATAAGTAAGCTCGAACCACCGTAACTGATCAGCGGTAATGTCAGACCTTTGGTCGGTAACATCCCCGCTGCCGCGCCTACGTTAACCAGCGCCTGGAAACTAAACCAGATGCCAATGGAACAGGCGAGAAAACCGGAAAAACGATGGTCAATTTCTAATGCTTTACGGCCAATCGACATCGCACGAAAAGCGACGAAGAATACCATTAAAAGTGCCAGCACCACACCGACATACCCCAGTTCTTCGCCGATAATGGCGAAAATAAAGTCAGTGTGTGCTTCCGGCAGATACTCCAGTTTTTGAACCGAGTTACCTAAACCTTGCCCCCACAGTTCGCCGCGACCAAACGCCATCAGCGATTGCGTTAACTGATAGCCGCTACCAAAGGGATCTTCCCACGGATTCCAGAATGCGGTAACACGGCGGATACGGTACGGTTCGGCGAGGATCAGTAACACAACCGCTGAAATCCCCATGCCGATAATGGCAATGAACTGCCACAATTTCGCCCCCGCCAGGAACAACATCGCCAGCGTGGTCACAAACAGCACCACCACCGTACCAAGGTCTGGCTGTGCCAGCAGTAACACTGCCAACACCAGAATCACGCCCATCGGTTTCAAGAAGCCGCGCAGGTTATTACGCACTTCGTCGCCTTTACGCACCAGATAGTTGGCGATATAGCAAAACAGCGACAGTTTTGTCAGCTCCGCAGGCTGGATACGCAGCAAGCCGAGATCGATCCAACGCGATGCCCCTTTAACAGAGCTACCCACTACCAGAACGATCATCAACAGGATGATTGAACCGAGTAGCATCGTAGCGCTGTAACGTTGCCAGAACTCCATCGGCAGACGCAGCGTAATGATCGCCAGAATGAACGCCAGGATCAGGTAGACGCCATCACGCTTAGCGAAGAAAAAGGGATCGTTAGTCAAGCGTTGTCCGATAGGCATTGATGCGGACGTCACCATGATAAAGCCGATCGCCGCGAGGCCGAAGGTCAGCCACAGTAAGGTGCGATCGTACATGATCAGGCTTTCGGTATCTTTTTCCCGCGAGCCCATCACCCAGCCCTTTAGCGCCGTGGAGATCCAGACCAGGATACTGAATCCTGGCAGGCGCGGCATTTTCAGGCGAGGGAGAGATAAACGCATCAACCTAACTCCTTCGCCAGACGGGCAAACTCATTGCCTCGTTGTTCAAAGTTCTTGAATTGATCAAGGCTGGCACAGGCCGGGGAGAGCAGAACCATATCTCCTGGTTGAACACGCGGAGCCAGCAAGCGCATCGCCTGTTCCATGGTTTCGGTTTGTTCTGCCACTTCCGGGCGCAGTGCCGCCAGCTGTGCGCCGTCACGACCGAAACAATACAAACGTACGTTATCGCCATTCAGGTAACGTGCCAGCGGACTAAAGTCCGCCGATTTACCATCGCCGCCCAGCAACAAATGCAGCGTGCCATCTACGTGCAGGCCATTCAGCGCCGCTTCCGTACTGCCGACATTGGTCGCTTTCGAGTCGTTAATCCAGCGCACACCGTTATGTTCCAGCACCACTTCAAAGCGATGCGGCAAACCAGTGAACGTAGTTAACGCTTTCAGGCTACTGGCGCGTGGCAAACCAGCTGCGTCTGCCAGCGCCAGTGCCGCCAGCGCATTGGTGTAGTTATGCTGACCGGAAAGTTTCATCTCTTTCACGTTCAACACTTTCTCGCCTTTCACCCGCAGCCAGGTTTCACCCTGCTGATGATTCAAGTGATAGTCGCCCATATTGATACCAAAGCTAACGCAGCGTTCATCCGCACCACGAATCGGCATTGTTAAGGCATCATCAGCATTAACCACGCAAACTTTCGCATTTTCATAAATGCGCAGTTTTGCCGCACGATACTGCTGTAAACCAAATGGATAGCGATCCATATGATCTTCTGTCACGTTCAGAATGGTCGCTGCCACCGCCTGTAAACTGGAGGTGGTTTCAAGCTGGAAGCTCGACAGCTCCAGCACGTACAGTTCGCACTCATCATCCAGCAGCATCAACGCAGGCAGGCCAATATTGCCACCCACACCAACGTTAACCCCCGCCGCTTTCGCCATTTCACCCACTAGCGTGGTGACCGTGCTTTTGCCGTTAGAACCGGTAATCGCCACAATCGGTGCTTGTGCTTCGCGACAGAACAGCTCGATATCGCCAACGATTTCGATTCCGGCATCAGCGGCAGCGCTTAAGGATGGATGCGCCAGTGCAATACCGGGACTGGCGACAATCAGATCGGCCGCCATCAGCCATTCATCATTCAGACCGCCCGTGTGGCGTTCTACGGCTTCGGGTAATTTATCCAGGCCAGGCGGTGTCATACGCGTATCCATAACGCGCGGCGTCACACCGCGAGCGAGGAAAAAGTCCACGCAAGAAAGCCCGGTGAGGCCCAGGCCGATAATGACGACATTTTTACCCTGGTAATCAGCCATGATTAACGTACCTTCAGCGTTGCCAGACCAATCAGGACCAGCATCAGCGAAATAATCCAGAAACGTACAATGACGCGCGGTTCCGGCCAGCCTTTCAGTTCATAGTGGTGATGAATCGGTGCCATGCGGAAAATACGTTGTCCGCGCAGTTTAAAGGAGCCGACCTGCAAAATAACCGACAGGGTTTCAACGACAAACACGCCGCCCATAATCACCAGCAGGAATTCCTGACGCAGCAGTACGGCGATAATGCCCAGCGCGCCACCTAACGCCAGCGAACCTACATCGCCCATAAAGACCTGCGCCGGATAGGTGTTAAACCACAAGAAGCCCAGCCCTGCCCCGACTATCGCGGTACAGACAATGACCAGTTCCCCGGCGTGTCGCAGATACGGTATGTGTAAATAGCTGGCAAAATTCATGTTGCCGGTTGCCCATGCCACCAGCGCAAAACCACCGGCGACGAATACAGTCGGCATAATCGCCAGGCCATCAAGACCATCGGTCAGGTTTACCGCGTTGCCGGTGCCCACAATGACGAAGTAAGCCAGCAGAATGTAGAACAGCCCCAACTGCGGCATCACATCTTTAAAGAACGGGACCACCAGCTGCGTTGCAGGCGTGTCTTTCCCGGCAAGGTACAAAGCAAAAGCAACACCCAGCGCAATAACCGACATCCAGAAATACTTCCAGCGAGCAATCAACCCCTTGGTGTCTTTACGCACCACTTTGCGATAGTCATCAACGAAGCCAATAACACCGTAACCGACCAGCACGACCAACACGCACCAGACATACGGGTTGGACGGGTATGCCCACAGCAGCACGGAGATCACAATCGCTGTCAGGATCATAATCCCGCCCATGGTCGGCGTACCGCGCTTGCTGAAGTGTGATTCAGGACCGTCGTTACGCACCACCTGACCAAAGGAGAGTTTTTGTAAATGAGCAATCATGCGCGGGCCCATCCACAATGAGATGAACAGCGCAGTCAGCAGGCTGACGATGGCGCGAAACGTCAGATAGGAAAAGACGTTAAAGCCGGAATAATATTTGACCAAATGTTCGGCCAGCCAAACTAACATGTCCCATTCTCCTGTAAAGCGCGTACTACCTCTTCCATGGCAGCACTACGTGAACCCTTAACTAAAATTGTAATTACCTGTTGCTCAGCAATCAGTGATTTAAGACGTGTGATAAGCGCAGTTTTATCGGCAAAATGTTCACCAACGCCGCTGGCGGTACTGATAGCATGGCTTTGTTTACCCACACTTAACACGCGGTCAATACCCGCTGCCTTCGCCGCTTCGCCCACCTGTACATGGCAGGCCTCGCTTTCAGCGCCCAGTTCCGCCATATCGCCCACCACCAGCACACGGTAGCCCGGCATTTCAGCCAGTACCTGAACAGCGGCGGTCATGGAGCCGACGTTAGCGTTGTAGGAGTCGTCGAGCAGCAACTGATTTTCCGCCAGTTGAATGGGGAACAGACGGCCAGGAACAGCTTTCAGATTTGCCAGCCCCGCTTTAATAGCATCAAGCGTTGCGCCCACGGACATGGAGAGCGCAGCGGCTGCCAGAGCATTCGCAATATTGTGACGCCCCGGCAACGGCAGCAGAACATCGACGCTACCCGTTGGGGTTTGCAGCGTAAATTCCGTACCGTGCGAGGTCACGTGGATATTGGTGGCGGTGAAATCGCTGTTGTTAGCATTCGGTGAGAAGCGCCACACTTTGCGTGAGCCAATCACACTCTGCCAGTTCAGCCAGTCGTTGTTGTCGGCATTCATAATGGCGATACCGTTTTCCGGCAGACCGGTAAAGATTTCGCCTTTCGCTTTCGCGACACCCGCAAGCGAGCCAAAACCTTCCAGATGCGCCGCTGCCAGGTTGTTGACCAGCGCCGCTTCCGGGCGAGTCAGACTCACAGTCCAGGCAATTTCGCCCTGATGGTTCGCGCCAAGTTCAATTACTGCGTAATCGTACTCTGGCGTTAAGCGCAACAGCGTCATCGGTACACCGATGTCGTTGTTGAGATTGCCTGCCGTATAAAGCGTGTTGCCACACTGGCTTAAAATCGCCGCCGTCATCTCTTTAACGGAGGTTTTGCCGGAGGAACCGGTCAGAGCAACCACGCGCGCCGGAACTTGCTGGCGAACCCATGCAGCCAGTTCACCAAACGCCAGACGCGTATCCTTGACGATTAACTGCGGCAGATCGATATCCAGCGGACGGCTAACCAGTAGTGCACCCGCACCGCCAGCTTTCGCCTGGTCAGCAAAATCATGGGCATCGAAACGTTCGCCTTTCAGGGCAACAAACAGGCAGCCCGGCGTCAGTTTTCGCGTGTCAGTGGTTACAGCATCAAGGGTAATATCTGCACCTTGCAGTTCACCGTTGAGAATATCGGTAAGTTGGCTAAGGGTTACGCTAATCATGCAATCACCCCCAGCAGACGCGCCACCGTGACGCGATCGGAGTAGTCCAGACGCTGATTGCCAACAATCTGGTAATCCTCATGACCTTTGCCCGCGACCAGTACCACATCATTCTCTTTAGCCTGCATAACGGCGCAAGTCACCGCTTCAGCACGGCCTTCCATCACTTTGGCATGTCCGGCATCTAACATTCCCGCCAGAATATCGTTGATGATAGCGCGCGGTTCTTCGGTACGCGGGTTATCGTCCGTTACCACCGCCACGTCAGCAAATTCTTCCGCAATCGCGCCCATCAGTGGACGCTTACCTTTATCGCGATCGCCACCACAGCCAAAGACGCACCACAGCTTGCCTGCACAGTGAAGACGTGCAGCCTGCAAGGCTTTTTCCAGTGCATCCGGCGTATGCGCGTAATCCACCACTACCGTCGGTTTGCCTGGCGCAGTGAACACTTCCATACGTCCACAAACCGGCTGCAGGCGTGCGGCAGTTTTCAGCAGATCAGCCAGTGGATAGCCCAGCGCCAGCAGTGTCGCCAGCGCCAGCAGCAAGTTGCTGACGTTAAAAGCGCCCATCAGATGGCTTTCAATTTCGCCATCGCCCCAGCTTGAGCTAAAACGAATAGTCGCACCGCTGTCGTGATAGTTCACTTCAGTCGCTTTCAACCAGCGTCCGTGACAGTTCGGATTGATATGACCTTCCATTGATACCGCAACCGCGTCCGGCAGTTTTGCCAGCCAGCGGCGGCCCACTTCATCGTCGGCGTTAATAATCGCCTGACCGCAATGATGTTCAGAATAAAGCAGCCATTTCGCGGCTTCGTAGTGTTCCATATCACCATGATAATCAAGGTGATCGCGGCTTAAGTTGGTAAAGACCGACGCCGCAAATTTCAATGCCGCCACACGGTGCTGTACCAGTCCGTGGGAGGAAACTTCCATTGCGCAAAAAGTCGCGCCCTGATCCACCAGTCCCGCCAGCTCATGCTGAACATCGACTGCCGAACCGGTGGTATTTTCTGTCGGGATCACTTTTCCCAGCAGGCCGTTACCAACAGTCCCCATTACCGCGCTGGTTTCGCCAAGCAGTTGGCTCCACTGCGCCAGAAGCTGAGTAGTCGTAGTCTTGCCGTTGGTGCCCGTTACGCCCACGAGACGGAAATTGTCAGAGGGTTCATGGTAAAAGCGGCCCGCCAGTGCAGATAAACGCTCGTTGAGCTGGCTGAGATAGATGACTGGTACGCCGTGCATTTCACGGATTTCACCGTCGGTCGCCTCATCTTTCGCCTCTGCAATAATGGCAGCCACACCTTGCGCTATCGCCTGCGGGATATATC
This sequence comes from Escherichia sp. KS167_9B, assembly GCF_030295215.1. Taxonomy (NCBI): domain Bacteria; kingdom Pseudomonadati; phylum Pseudomonadota; class Gammaproteobacteria; order Enterobacterales; family Enterobacteriaceae; genus Escherichia; species Escherichia sp. KS167_9B. The sequence continues at coordinate 99,476 of NZ_AP025754.1, read as the reverse complement.
GACGCCCGTCCGCCTGATGACCTACTACAGCTACAAAGAGATCGCCCGCCGCAGCCACACGGCTGTCGAGTGTCATCTCTCGCAGTGCTCGCGAAGGTGCGTCTGGCACCCACGGAGCAAGAAGGTCGCGCAAATTACGATCTGCCACCTGTCCCCTCGCCTTGATTAATCACAAATTCATTTTTATCGCCCGTTGTCAGCGCATCCGGCTCGATGTTCATGGTACGCAATACGCCGCCCATGATGGCACCAAAGACCGGCGCGGAAACGGCGCCGCCGTAGTATTTACCCGCCTGCGGATCGTTGATAACAACAACCAGCGCGAAGCGCGGCTGACTCGCAGGCGCAACGCCTGCGGTATAAGCAATATATTTATTGATGTAGCGACCGTCCGGCCCGACCTTTTTCGCGGTACCGGTTTTAATGGCGATACGATAGCCTTTAATCGCCGCCTTCACGCCGCCACCGCCCGGTAGCGCCACGCTTTCCATCATATGCACCACGGTGCGAACAATGGACTCCGGGAAGACACGTTCACCGGGAACCGGGGGATCAACTTTGGTAATCGACAGCGGGCGATAAATGCCATAGCTGCCGATAGTTGCGTAGACTCGCGCTAACTGTAACGGTGTTACCATTAGCCCATAGCCGAAAGAGAAGGTGGCCCTCTCTATGTCAGACCACCGTTGTTTTTGAGGATATAAGCCACTGCGTTCTCCGACCAACCCCAAATTGGTCGCTTTTCCCAGTCCAAAACGTGAGTAAGTATCTACTAACGCTGAGGACGGCATCGCTAACGCCAGCTTGGAAACACCGACGTTACTCGACTTCTGTAATACCCCGGTCAGGGTTAATTCGCTGTAGCGTGCCACGTCTTTGATTTCGTGGCCGTTAATTCGATAAGGAACGGTATTCAGTACCGAGTTTTCTCGCACCACGCCACGTTGCAACGCGGTCATCACCACCATCGGTTTAACCGTTGAACCCGGTTCAAACACGTCGGTAATGGTACGGTTACGCATCGCCTCTTTCGGCGTGCCACTCAGATTGTTTGGGTTGTATGACGGGCTGTTAGCCATCGCCAGCACTTCACCGGTGTTGACATCCACCAGCACGGCGCTACCAGATTCAGCTTTGTTAAAGGCCACCGCGTTGTTCAGTTCGCGATAAACCAGCGCCTGCAGGCGTTCATCAATACTCAGCGCCAGGTTGTGCGCCGCCTGACTGTCGGTGGAAGAGATATCTTCAATTACGCGACCATAGCGGTCTTTACGCACAATGCGCTCACCCGGCTGCCCGGTAAGCCATTTATCGAAACTCTTCTCGACGCCCTCAATCCCCTGACTATCGACGTTAGTAAAGCCGATGAGGTGAGCGGTCACTTCGCCGGATGGATAATAACGGCGAGATTCTTCACGCAGATGAATCCCCGGCAGTTTCAGTTTTTTGATGTACTCTGCCATGTCAGGGTTTACCTGACGCGCCAGATAAATAAAGCGCCCTTTCGGGTTGGCGTTAATGCGGGCTGAAAGCTGATCCAGCGGAATATTGAGTGCGTTAGCCAGCGCCTTCCAGCGATCACCGACGCTGATACCGCCAGCGTCATGCACTTCTTTCGGGTCAGCCCAAATCGCTTTTACCGGCACGCTCACCGCTAACGGGCGACCAGAACGGTCAGTAATCATGCCGCGGGAGGTGGAAACTTGCTGAACGCGAAGAGAACGCATGTCGCCCTCTTTTACCAGCATATCCGGGGAGATAACTTGTAACCACGCTACGCGTCCGAGCAGAAAAGCCAGCGCCAGGAGAATACAGCCGCATAACAACGCAAAACGCCAACTGATAAAGTTGGCATGTTCTTCCTGACGTTTTGGTTTCTGCGTTTTCGCCGCTGCTTTCATGCGTCGCGTTTATCCTTATTTTTGCACTACGATATTTTCTTGTGACGGATCAACATGCTGCATTTGCAGCTTTTCCGTGGCGATCCTTTCCACCCGGCTATGGTCGCCGAGCGCATTCTCTTCAAGGATCAGGTTGCGCCATTCAATGTCTAAAGCATCTCGCTCCAGCACCAGTTGTTCGCGCTGAGCGGTCAGCAAACGGGTGTGGTGCGCCGTGGTTACCACGGTCACCGCCGTCAAAATAATGCAAATGAACAGGCAGAGTGGCAGCTTCCCAAATCGCAATAGATCGTCACCGATAACACCAGGCAATGCATGGCGCTCGTGGCTTCCCATCGATCCTTTAACTTTGCTTAGAGCTTCTGTCACTCTGCTGATCATGCGTTCGTCCTCTCTGCAATACGCAGAACTGAACTACGGGCACGAGGGTTCTCAGCCACCTCTTCTTCGCCCGGCATTAACTTGCCTAGTGCTCGCAGCTGACGGCCACCCAGTTTTTTGAGCTGCTCTTCAGTCATCGGTAACCCTGCCGGAACTTGCGGACCACGGCTGTTTTCACGCATAAAGCGTTTCACAATGCGGTCTTCCAGCGAGTGGAAGCTGATGATCGAGAGCCTCCCCCCCGGGGCCAGCACGTTGAGCGAGCTTTTTAGCGCCTGCTCTATCTCCTCCAGTTCACTGTTTACCCAAATGCGCACCGCCTGGAAGGTACGGGTCGCGGGATGTTTAAACTTATCTTTCACCGGCGTTGCGGCAGCCACGACTTCCGCCAGTTCTTTGGTGCGGGTCATCGGCTGTTCGCGGTTTCGCTCGACAATGGCGCGGGCAATGCGTTTGGCAAAACGCTCTTCACCATAGGTTTTCAATACCCAGGCGATATCGGCTTCTTCTGCGGTTTGTAGCCATTCAGCGGCTGACTGCCCACGGGTTGGGTCCATACGCATGTCCAGCGGACCATCGCGCATAAAGGAAAAGCCGCGTTCAGCATCATCAAGTTGCGGTGAAGAGACGCCAAGATCGAGGAGAATGCCGTCGATCTTGCCGATAAGATCGCGCTCGGCAACATATTCGCCCAGCGCGGAGAAAGGTCCGTGGATGATGGAGAAGCGCGGATCATCAATAGTCTTCGCAACGGCGATAGCCTGCGGGTCGCGATCGATCGCCAGCAAACGCCCCTCTTCGCCAAGCTGCGAGAGGATCAGACGTGAGTGACCACCGCGACCAAAAGTCCCATCAATGTAGATGCCATCAGGACGGATATTGAGGCCATTAACGGCTTCATCCAGCAGCACCGTAGTATGTTTATAGTTTTCCATCATTTTATAGAGACAAGTCCTGCAGTCGCTCCGATAAGTCTCCGGTAGCCAACTGCTCTGCGTCGATATCTTCCTTGACCTGTTGATGCCAGGTTGTTTCATCCCACAGCTCAAACTTGTTGAACTGTCCAACCAGCATCACTTCTTTTGTCAGCCCGGCATGTTGCCGCAGTACTGGCGCGATTAATAATCGACCGGCGCCATCCATCTGACATTCGCTGGCATGACCTAACAGAAGGCGCAGCACACGGCGCTCAACCGGGTTCATGCTCGACAGACGCGATAATTTTTGCTCGATAATTTCCCATTCAGGCAGGGGGTAAAGCAGCAGGCACGGGTGATGAATGTCAATGGTGCAAACCATTTGACCGGCAGCGTTCTCAAGCAGCTGTTCCCGATAACGGGTAGGCACTGATAAGCGCCCTTTGCTGTCGAGATTGACTAACGTTGCTCCCCGGAACATGCCAGCCTCACCCCTTATTCCCACTTTGCCCCACAATTTCCCACTGAAAGGAGTTTACGGAGCGGAGGAAAAGCTTGTCAAGCCAGTCACAAGGCATACCGAGGTAAAAAACCCGATGTTTACGGCTAATATCAGCGTTGTTTATTTTACGTCCAACGTGCGAAGCAAATTAACGTTATGAATAGCTGTAAGAAAAAATCCCTCATGGTCATCACCGTTTTAAAATGACTAACTATTTTCCACAGCAAATATAAAGTGTCAGTTTGCGACGCGAGCGGCATTTTAGGACATATCTTCCCCAGTTAACAGTCCCTGTTGCGTCTGTGTGGCGCTTGATGCCAGCAGGTTTGCGCAAAAGCAAAGAAAAGTGTTTGTTAAATCGGCAATTCATCTCTGCATGTAACAAAATAATGCAAAAACGCTCTGTCAATATTGCTTAATTATTGTGAATTTCAGCAGGTGAGTTAATTAATGGGCGGGTTTAAAAGCATTTATCAATAATAGCCAGGAATAGTCTTATTTACTTTAAGGATATTGATGTCCATTCCCGTACTCGACGCGCCAATGAGAAATTCACTGGCGCGTATTTTTGTTCGCGGCTTAGTTACGGCTGAGCACGCCGCGGCGATAGAGATTACGTTTAATGCGCGTTAACCCAGGTTTTGGCTTACGCGGTTCGTCCAGGCTTGCCAGGACAATTTCCAGCACACGCTCTGCGACATCGCGGTGACGTTGAGCCACTGCCAGCACCGGGCACTGTAAGAAGTCGAGCAGTTCGTTATCGCCAAAGGTGGCAATTGCCAGGTCAGAAGGCAGTTTGCCATCGCGACGCAGCGTGACATCCATCACCCCTTGCAACAACGCAAACGACGTTGTGAACAGCGCCTGCGGCATCGGATGCGTTTCCAGCCATTTTTCGAATAACTGGGCAGCCGCCTCCCGCTCATAACTGTTGGCATAAAGGAAATGCACTTCGCGCGGATCATCTTTCCAGGCAGTACGGAAACCTTGCTCACGCAAGAAGCTCACAGAAAGCTCCGGCAGCGCGCCAAGATAAAGCACCGTCTCGGCGGGAAACTTACGTAACTCTTCCGCCAGCATTTCGGCATCATCCTGATCGGCACCAACCACGCTGGTGAAGTGTTCACGATCGAGGGCGCGGTCCAGCGCGACAATCGGGAACGGGTCGTTAGCCCAGCGTTGATAAAAAGGATGCTCTGGTGGCAACGACGTCGAAACAATAATGGCATCAACCTGACGCTGTAGAAGATGCTCAATACAACGCATTTCGTTGTCTGGCTGATCTTCTGAGCAAGCAATCAGCAGTTGATAACCCCGTTGCCGCGCCTGACGTTCAAGATAATTAGCGATGCGGGTATAGCTGGTGTTCTCCAGATCGGGGATCACAAGACCAATAGAACGTGTGCGTCCAGCACGAAGCCCAGCTGCCACGGCGTTCGGGTGGTAATTGTGCTCACGCACCACAGCCATGACTTTTTCAACGGTTTTGTCGCTCACACGGTATTGCTTCGCTTTGCCGTTAATAACATAGCTTGCAGTGGTCCGCGACACTCCCGCTAGCCGAGCGATTTCATCCAGTTTCACAATTGCCCCTTGCGTAAAATGTAAAAACCATAGCCATTGTACTGGTATGGGTTAAATTCATTAACATCTAAGCGCAGAAAATTAACTGCGGCAACTGCTTTTATTCCAGGTTCCCACTGAATTCGCAAAAAAAGCCCAACGTGACATGTTGGGCTGCAAATTGCGCATTGAGATCATTCTCAACGCATTATTTTATCGCCGCGCGAAAGTCCAACTACACCAGAGCGAGCAACTTCCACAATTTTCGCCACATCGCGAATCGATGCTAAAAATGCATCAAGCTTATCGCTGGTGCCTGCCAGTTGGACGGTGTAAAGCGATGGCGTGACATCGATGATTTGCCCACGAAATATTTCCGTATTGCGCTTCACTTCGTCACGTCCGTAGCCGCTGGCCTGAATTTTCACCAGCATAATTTCCCGCTCGACGTGCGCCCCCTGCCCCAGCTCGCTCACGCGCAAGACATCGACCAGTTTGTGTAATTGCTTTTCGATCTGCTCAAGCACTTTTTCATCGCCCACGGTCTGGATGGTCATACGCGATAATGTCGGATCGTCGGTGGGCGCAACGGTCAGGCTTTCAATGTTGTACCCACGTTGGGAAAAAAGGCCAATCACGCGGGATAACGCGCCTGATTCATTTTCGAGTAAGACTGATAATATCCGGCGCATAATCAGGTTCTCTCCGTTTTGCTTAACCACATTTCATCCATTCCGCCCCCGCGAATCTGCATCGGGTAGACGTGCTCACTGCCATCGACGGTAACATCAACAAAGACCAGACGATTATTGCGCACCTGTTCCAGCGCCTCGCTAAGTTTGCTTTCCAGCTCTTGCGGATGAGAAATCTGGATCCCAACATGCCCATAGGCTTCCGCCAGACGGACGAAATCGGGTAGCGATTGCATATAAGATTGTGAATGACGGCCGGAATAGATCATGTCCTGCCACTGCTTCACCATCCCCAGATAGCGATTATTGAGATTCACCACCAATACCGGCAACTCGTATTGCAAGGCGGTTGACAGTTCCTGAATGTTCATCTGAATACTGCCGTCACCAGTGACGCAAACCACGGTTTCTTCTGGCAGCGCCATTTTGACACCCAGTGCCGCAGGTAAACCAAACCCCATCGTGCCGAGGCCACCAGAGTTAATCCAGCGACGCGGTTTGTCGAAAGGATAATAAAGTGCGGCGAACATCTGGTGCTGCCCGACATCAGACGTCACGTAAGCGTCCCCCTTCGTCAGCCGCCAAAGAGTCTCGATAACCGCCTGCGGTTTAATCTTTTCACTGTGAATATCGTATTTCAGGCACTGACGAGCACGCCACAGTTCAATCTGCTGCCACCAATCGCGGATCTCATCCAGCGGTTGATGGGCGGATTCTTGCGACAGGAGTTCAAGCATTTGTTCGAGGACCTGGCGGGCATCTCCAACAATCGGGATATCAGCAGTCACAGTTTTAGAAATGGAAGTAGGATCAATATCGATATGCAGAACCGTGGCATTTGGGCAGTACTTCGCAAGATTGTTCGTCGTTCGGTCATCAAAACGTACCCCGACGGCAAAAATCACATCCGCGTTATGCATCGTCATATTGGCTTCGTAGGTGCCGTGCATTCCCAGCATGCCCAGTGCCTGACGATGCGTTGCCGGAAACGCCCCCAGCCCCATTAATGAGGAAACAACGGGCAGATTCAACGCCTCCACCGTGTCTTTCAACTGCTGATGGCAGCCCGCCGTGATTGCCCCACCGCCTACATACACAACCGGTTTTTTTGCCGCCACCAGCGTTTGCAGAGCGCGCTTAATTTGCCCTTTATGTCCGGAGGTCGTGGGATTGTAAGATCGCATACTGACCGACTCCGGCCAGACGTAGGGTAATTTGTTCGCAGGATTAAGAATATCTTTCGGTAAATCAACGACCACTGGTCCAGGGCGACCACTTGCCGCCAGCCAAAAAGCCTTTTTCAGCACCTGCGGAATGTCTTCCGTTTGCTTAACCAGAAAACTGTGCTTCACCACTGGGCGGGAAATTCCCACCATGTCGCACTCCTGAAAGGCATCATAACCTATCAACGAGGTCGCTACCTGCCCGGAAAGGACAACTAATGGAATGGAATCCATATAAGCGGTGGCAATGCCAGTAATCGCATTGGTCGCCCCTGGCCCCGATGTTACCAGCACGACGCCGACTTCCCCGGTCGCGCGCGCCAGACCATCGGCCATATGCACCGCCGCCTGCTCATGACGAACTAATACATGATCGATACCACCCACGGTATGCAATGCATCGTAAATATCAAGGACCGCGCCTCCGGGATAACCGAATACTTGTTTAACGCCCTGATCGATAAGCGATCGGACGACCATCTCGGCTCCAGACAACATCTCCATGGCCTGCCTCACTGTTTAACGGAAAAATGTGTAAAACACATTAACCGCCCGATCTTGCTTAAGCAATTGGTAGCCAGAGACATAAATACGAGGTAATAAGAATAAACAGGAGGAAAGGTGAAAAGAAACGATAAAATCCTCCATTACGGAGGATTAAATTGATAATAAATCGGCTAAATCCCACAACTTACAGCAATTTCTCTATTTTTTTAATTAATCCTAAAATAGTGAACTCACACATTCAGAATAAAATTCTATATTCAATAAAAAATACAGAATAAATCAGTAATCAATATCTGACCTATTCTGCATTCAGTTAGCGTTTGCAAATTGAGACTAATTGCTCTTCCATCCACTGATGGCCTTTGTCGCGCCCGGCAGCTTCATGCCAGGAGAGATAACAGGTTCTGCTATTTTGTTTTAATGGCAGCGGTAATACCTGTAACTCTAAAGATTCAGCGAACTCTTCAGCCAGCCAACGCGGCGCAATAGCGACCAGATGCGTTTGCGACACCACGCTCAGTACACTCATCATTGCCATGCCCTGATACGCGATACTGGCTTGTTTATCTACCGTGTCATACCACGGTTGACTAAATGACGCGAAACGATCGAGCGAAACTGCCGCATGTTGTTCGTTATAAACATCATGTTTCAGTAACGGGCCTTTAATTGTTGGATGATTTTTGCTGGCTACCAGCACCATTTCATCTTTAAATAATGGCACACTGGTAAATTCAGGACGATGGAAGTCTTCATAACTAATCACAAACTCCGTTTCCTGATAACGCAGTTGATGTTCAGTGTTCTGATTTAATGAAGACTTGAACATAACATGTATATTTGGCGCAGTTTGCTCAATGTGATTATAAATCTGCGAGGTCAGAATGCTGTCTAACGGACTGCAAACACAAAGATGAAATACACGTTCACTGCTCGCGGGTTCAAAACCTGAACCTGGCAATTCATTTTGTACTAATTGCAATGCCTGACGAACTGAACCAAAAAGTTGAAATGCGCGAGCAGTCGGTTGAATGCCACGGCCATAACGAACAAAAAGCTCGTCATTAAACATCACCTTCAGGCGTGCAACCGCGTTACTGACCGCAGGTTGCGACATCCCCAGAACATGAGCGGCACGGGTGATGTTTTGCTCCTGCATCACGGCATCGAAAACGGTTAATAAGTTGAGATCGACCATGCGTAGTTGTGGCTTGCTTAACTCCGCCGTCTCTGGTTGCTCTGTTTGTACCTCTGGCATACTTAACTCCACTGTCACACTTAACTCCCTTTCCCTTATTGGAATGCAGAGAAATAATCCTCGAGAATATGATTTATCATGCATATAAAATAAGAAAAAGGAAAATGAGAAAAATTAGGAAAACATAAAGATACGGGTTCTTATAAAAACAGAACCCATTGCCGAGTAAAGAGTCATTTACCGCAGCATAATAATCCATAATGTTTTTGTTGCGAAAACAATCTAATCATAACTACCGCGAATACTCAATCATCCACAAAATGGATTAAATGTGCTTTTTTAATAATTAATTTATATGTTTAATGCATTAATTCTTAACATTAATCGAACAATAATATTCACCAAATGAATATCAAAAAATTAGCAAAACATATAATTCAATACAAATCATCAAGATAGGTTTTGTAACGCGTGCATTTTATCCCCCTTTTCCTCGTTGATTAGATGCAAAAATTTATTCTGAAATATGTCAACCGATGAAAAGCGTCGGTGGTTAAGCAGAAATTAATATCGCTTGTTTTAACCACCGCAGCACAATTAGCTAATTTGACGAATGCAGAACTCACTCTGGCGGAACGTTTTTGTTGCGTCAGGGTTGACATCCGTTTTTGTATCCAGTAACTCTAAAAGCATATCGTATTCATCTGGAGCTGATTTAATGACTCACATCGTTCGCTTTATCGGTCTACTACTACTAAACGCATCTTCTTTGCGCGGTAGACGAGTGAGCGGCATTCAGCATTAAGCCAGCACGCAGTCAAACAAAAAACCCGCGCCATTGCGCGGGTTTTTTTATGCCCGAAGCGAGGCGCTCAAAAAGAGACAAGGACCCAAACCATGAGCCAGCAAGTCATTATTTTCGATACCACATTGCGCGACGGTGAACAGGCGTTACAGGCAAGCTTGAGTGTGAAAGAAAAACTGCAAATTGCGCTGGCCCTTGAGCGTATGGGTGTTGACGTGATGGAAGTCGGTTTCCCCGTCTCTTCGCCGGGCGATTTCGAATCGGTGCAGACCATCGCCCGCCAGGTCAAAAACAGCCGCGTATGTGCGTTAGCTCGCTGCGTGGAAAAGGATATCGACGTGGCAGCTGAATCTCTGAAAGTTGCCGAAGCCTTCCGTATCCATACCTTTATTGCCACTTCGCCAATGCACATCGCCACCAAGCTGCGCAGCACGCTGGATGAAGTGATCGAACGCGCTATCTATATGGTGAAACGCGCCCGTAATTACACCGATGATGTTGAATTTTCTTGCGAAGATGCCGGACGCACACCCATTGCCGATCTGGCGCGCGTGGTTGAAGCGGCGATTAATGCCGGTGCCACCACCATCAACATTCCGGACACCGTGGGCTACACCATGCCATTTGAGTTCGCCGGAATCATCAGCGGCCTGTATGAACGCGTGCCTAACATCGACAAAGCCATTATCTCCGTACATACCCACGACGATTTAGGCCTGGCAGTTGGCAACTCACTGGCGGCGGTACATGCCGGAGCGCGCCAGGTGGAAGGTGCAATGAATGGGATCGGCGAGCGAGCCGGTAACTGTTCGCTGGAAGAAGTGATCATGGCGATCAAAGTACGTAAGGATATTCTTAACGTTCATACCGCCATTAATCACCAGGAAATATGGCGCACCAGCCAGTTAGTTAGCCAGATTTGTAATATGCCGATCCCGGCAAACAAAGCCATTGTTGGCAGCGGCGCATTCGCACACTCCTCCGGTATCCACCAGGATGGCGTGCTGAAAAACCGCGAAAACTACGAAATCATGACACCAGAATCTATTGGTCTGAACCAAATCCAGCTGAATCTGACCTCTCGTTCCGGTCGTGCGGCAGTAAAACACCGCATGGATGAGATGGGGTATAAAGAAAGTGAATATAATTTAGACAATTTGTACGATGCCTTCCTGAAGCTGGCGGACAAAAAAGGTCAGGTGTTTGATTACGATCTGGAGGCGCTGGCCTTCATCGGTAAGCAGCAAGAAGAGCCGGAGCATTTCCGTCTGGATTACTTCAGCGTGCAGTCTGGTTCTAACGATATTGCCACTGCCGCCGTCAAACTGGCCTGTGGCGAGGAAGTTAAAGCGGAAGCTGCCAACGGTAATGGTCCGGTCGATGCCGTCTATCAGGCGATTAACCGCATCACTGACTATAACGTCGAACTGGTGAAATACAGCCTGACCGCCAAAGGCCACGGTAAAGATGCGCTGGGTCAGGTGGATATCGTCGCTAACTACAACGGTCGCCGCTTCCACGGCGTCGGCCTGGCCACCGATATTGTCGAGTCCTCCGCCAAAGCCATGGTGCACGTACTGAACAATATCTGGCGCGCCGCAGAAGTCGAAAAAGAGTTGCAACGCAAAGCTCAACACAACGAAAACAACAAGGAAACCGTGTGATGTCGAAGAATTACCATATTGCCGTTTTACCCGGAGATGGGATCGGGCCGGAAGTGATGACCCAGGCACTGAAAGTGCTGGATGCCGTGCGTAACCGCTTTGCGATGCGTATCACCACCAGCCATTACGATGTAGGCGGCGCAGCCATTGATAACCACGGGCAGCCGCTGCCGCCTGCGACGGTTGAAGGTTGTGAGCAAGCCGATGCCGTGCTGTTTGGCTCGGTGGGCGGCCCGAAATGGGAACATTTGCCGCCAGACCAGCAACCAGAACGCGGCGCGCTGTTGCCTTTGCGTAAGCACTTCAAATTATTCAGCAACCTGCGTCCGGCAAAACTGTATCAGGGGCTGGAAGCATTCTGTCCGCTGCGTGCTGACATTGCCGCTAACGGCTTCGACATCCTGTGCGTGCGCGAACTGACCGGTGGCATCTATTTCGGTCAACCAAAAGGCCGCGAAGGTAGCGGACAATATGAAAAAGCGTTTGATACCGAGGTGTATCACCGTTTTGAGATCGAGCGCATTGCCCGTATCGCGTTTGAATCTGCCCGCAAGCGTCGTCGCAAAGTCACCTCAATCGACAAAGCCAATGTGCTGCAATCCTCTATTTTATGGCGGGAAATTGTTAACGAGATCGCCACGGAGTATCCGGATGTCGAACTGGCGCATATGTACATCGACAACGCTACCATGCAGCTGATTAAAGATCCGTCGCAGTTTGACGTACTGCTGTGCTCCAACCTGTTTGGCGACATTCTGTCTGATGAATGCGCGATGATCACAGGCTCGATGGGCATGTTGCCTTCCGCCAGCCTGAACGAGCAAGGTTTTGGTCTGTATGAACCGGCGGGCGGCTCGGCACCCGATATCGCAGGCAAAAACATCGCCAACCCGATTGCACAAATTCTGTCGCTGGCGCTGCTGCTGCGTTACAGCCTGGATGCCGATGATGCGGCTTCCGCCATTGAACGCGCCATTAACCGCGCGTTAGAAGAAGGCATTCGCACCGGGGATTTAGCCCGTGGCGCTGCCGCCGTTAGTACCGATGAAATGGGCGATATCATTGCCCGCTATGTGGCAGAAGGGGTGTAATCATGGCTAAGACGTTATACGAAAAATTATTCGACGCTCACGTAGTGTACGAAGCCGAAAACGAAACCCCGCTGTTATATATCGACCGTCATCTGGTACATGAAGTGACCTCACCGCAGGCGTTCGATGGTCTGCGCGCCCACGGTCGCCCGGTACGTCAGCCGGGGAAAACCTTCGCCACCATGGATCACAACGTCTCGACTCAGACTAAAGACATTAATGCCTGCGGTGAGATGGCGCGCATCCAGATGCAGGAACTGATCAAAAACTGCAAAGAGTTTGGCGTCGAACTGTATGACCTGAATCACCCGTATCAGGGGATTGTCCACGTAATGGGGCCGGAACAGGGCGTCACCTTACCCGGAATGACCATTGTCTGCGGCGACTCACATACCGCCACCCACGGGGCGTTTGGTGCACTGGCCTTTGGTATCGGTACATCCGAGGTCGAACACGTACTGGCAACGCAGACCCTGAAACAGGGGCGCGCGAAAACCATGAAAATTGAAGTCCAGGGCAAAGCTGCGCCGGGCATTACCGCGAAAGATATTGTGCTGGCGATTATCGGTAAAACCGGCAGCGCTGGCGGTACCGGGCATGTGGTGGAGTTTTGCGGCGAAGCAATCCGTGATTTAAGCATGGAAGGTCGTATGACCCTGTGCAACATGGCAATCGAAATGGGCGCAAAAGCCGGTCTGGTTGCGCCGGACGAAACCACCTTTAACTATATTAAAGGCCGTCTGCATGCGCCGAAAGGTAAAGATTTCGACGACGCCGTTGCCTACTGGAAAACTCTGAAAACCGACGAAGGCGCAACTTTCGATACCGTTGTCACTCTGCAAGCAGAAGAGATCGCCCCGCAGGTAACATGGGGAACTAACCCCGGTCAGGTGATCTCCGTGAACGACAACATTCCCGATCCGGCTTCGTTTGCCGATCCGGTTGAACGCGCGTCGGCAGAAAAAGCGCTGGCCTATATGGGGCTGAAACCGGGTATTCCGCTGACCGAAGTGGCTATCGACAAAGTGTTTATCGGTTCCTGCACCAACTCGCGCATTGAAGATTTACGCGCAGCGGCAGAAATCGCCAAAGGCCGGAAAGTCGCGCCGGGCGTGCAGGCACTGGTGGTTCCCGGCTCTGGTCCGGTAAAAGCCCAGGCGGAAGCGGAAGGTCTGGACAAAATCTTTATCGAAGCCGGTTTTGAATGGCGCTTGCCAGGCTGCTCAATGTGTCTGGCGATGAACAACGACCGCCTGAATCCGGGCGAACGTTGTGCCTCCACCAGCAACCGTAACTTTGAAGGCCGCCAGGGGCGCGGTGGACGCACGCATCTGGTCAGCCCGGCAATGGCTGCCGCTGCTGCTGTTACTGGTCATTTCGCCGATATTCGCAACATTAAATAAGGAGCACACCATGGCAGAGAAATTTATCAAACACACAGGCCTGGTGGTTCCGCTGGATGCCGCCAATGTCGATACCGATGCAATCATCCCGAAACAGTTTTTGCAGAAAGTGACCCGTACAGGTTTTGGCGCGCATCTGTTTAACGACTGGCGTTTTCTGGATGAAAAAGGCCAACAGCCAAACCCGGACTTCGTGCTGAACTTCCCGCAATATCAGGGCGCTTCCATTTTGCTGGCACGAGAAAACTTCGGCTGCGGTTCCTCGCGTGAGCATGCGCCGTGGGCATTGACCGATTACGGTTTTAAAGTGGTGATTGCACCGAGTTTTGCTGACATCTTCTACGGCAACAGCTTTAACAACCAGCTGCTGCCGGTGAAATTAAGCGATGCAGAAGTGGACGAACTGTTTGCGCTGGTGAAAGCCAATCCGGGGATTCATTTTGATGTAGACCTGGAAGCGCAAGAGGTGAAAGCGGGTGAGAAAACTTATCGCTTTGCCATTGATGCCTTCCGCCGCCACTGCATGATGAATGGTCTGGACAGCATCGGCCTGACCCTGCAGCACGACGACGCTATTGCGTCTTATGAAGAGAAGCAACCGGCATTTATGCGTTAGTTTGTAAACCGTCCGGCACTCAATCGCCAAAAAGAAAAAAGCCAGCAGATAATCACTGCTGGCGTGGCGATTAACACCAATACTCAGTCACACATGATGTCCGCAAATCAGTAGTCAGAATGACTCCCCTCCCACTGCATCAGCTCTTCAAGCATGGTTAATCGTTGTGGGACGCTTAACCAACGCAACCAGCACAACGTCGCTGTCGCGGTAAAATAGTGCTGATAAAACTGACGCATGGGGCACCTCCTTGCTTCATCGTTAGGAATTATTGACTTAATATAGGGAAAATAAAATTGCTGACTTTTGCGCAGGAGTTCCCCTTTTATGCCATCCGCTCGTCTGCAACAACAGTTCATCCGCCTGTGGCAATGCTGCGAGGGTAAATCGCAGGACACAACGCTCAACGAACTAGCGGAGTTATTGAGCTGCTCCCGTCGTCATATGCGCACCCTGCTCAATACCATGCAGGATCGCGGCTGGCTGACGTGGGAAGCGGAGGTCGGGCGCGGTAAACGCTCACGTTTAACATTCCTCTATACCGGGCTGGCGCTTCAGCAACAGCGAGCAGAGGACCTGCTGGAGCAGGATCGTATCGATCAGTTGGTGCAACTGGTTGGCGACAAAGCGGCTGTGCGGCAAATGCTGGTTTCTCATCTGGGGCGTACCTTCCGCCAGGGGCGGCACATCCTGCGCGTTCTCTACTATCGTCCGTTGCGCAATCTGCTGCCCGGCAGTGCATTGCGCCGTTCCGAAACCCATATCGCCCGGCAAATCTTCAGTTCGCTAACGCGCATAAATGAGGAAAATGGGGAACTGGAAGCAGACATCGCCCACCACTGGCAGCAAATATCACCGCTTCACTGGCGCTTCTTTTTGCGTCCAGGAGTCCATTTTCATCATGGTCGTGAACTGGAAATGGACGACGTGATCGCCTCTTTAAAACGAATCAATACGCTGCCGCTCTATTCGCATATTGCGGACATTGTGTCGCCGACGCCCTGGACGCTGGATATCCATCTCACGCAACCGGACCGCTGGTTACCGTTACTGCTGGGGCAAGTTCCGGCGATGATCCTGCCACGAGAATGGGAAACCCTCAGTAACTTTGCCAGCCATCCCATCGGCACCGGTCCGTATGCGGTGATCCGCAACAGCACCAATCAACTGAAAATTCAGGCATTCGATGACTTCTTCGGTTATCGCGCATTAATCGACGAAGTAAATGTCTGGGTTCTGCCAGAAATTGCCGACGAGCCAGCCGGCGGTCTGATGCTAAAAGGGCCGCAGGGCGAGGAAAAAGAGATTGAAAGTCGGCTGGAGGAAGGTTGCTACTATTTACTGTTCGACAGCCGCACCCATCGTGGGGCGAATCAGCAAGTCAGGGACTGGGTAAGTTATGTGCTTTCTCCAACTAATCTGGTCTATTTCGCCGAGGAACAATACCAGCAACTCTGGTTTCCAGCCTACGGGCTGTTGCCGCGCTGGCATCATGCCCACCCGGCGCAGTGCGAAAAACCTGCCGGGCTGGAAAGCCTCACCCTGACCTTTTATCAGGATCATATTGAGCATCGGGTGATTGCCAGGATCATGCAGCAGATTCTGGCAAGTCATCAGGTCACACTTGAAATTAAAGAGATCAGCTACGATCAGTGGCACGAAGGAGAGATCGAGAGCGATATCTGGCTTAACAGCGCCAACTTTACGCTGCCGCTGGATTTTTCGCTGTTCGCGCACTTGTGCGAGGTGCCGCTGCTCCAACACTGTATTCCGATCGACTGGCAAGCCGACGCCGCCCGCTGGCGCAATGGCGAAATGAATCTGGCGAACTGGTGCCAGCAACTGGTCGCCAGTAAAGCAATGGTGCCACTTATCCACCACTGGCTGATCATTCAGGGGCAACGCAGTATGCGCGGTCTGCGTATGAACACCCTCGGCTGGTTCGATTTTAAATCCGCGTGGTTTGCACCACCGGATCCATGATTGCTGGTTGATAACAAAATCACTACACTAACGCCGTTCTCAACGGGGTGCCACGCTGCCGCGTGCGCTGAGAAAATACCCGTCGAACCTGATCCGGATAACGCCGGCGAAGGGATTTGAGGCTCCTTCTCAAGTCCTTTGCCACTCTTCTTTGAGGTGCAAAGTGTTAAAAAAATATCTTCCCCTGCTGTTGCTCTGTACAGCACCCGCTTTCGCTAAACCCGTTCTGACTGTTTATACCTACGATTCCTTCGCCGCCGACTGGGGGCCAGGTCCGGTGGTGAAAAAAGCCTTTGAAGCCGACTGTAATTGCGAACTGAAACTGGTGGCGCTGGAAGATGGCGTTTCGCTTCTCAACCGTCTGCGGATGGAAGGCAAAAACAGTAAAGCCGATGTGGTGCTGGGGCTGGATAACAATCTGTTAGATGCCGCCAGCAAAACCGGGCTGTTTGCTAAAAGCGGTGTGGCAGCGGATGCCGTTAACGTTCCCGGCGGCTGGAATAATGACACTTTCGTCCCGTTTGATTACGGCTATTTCGCCTTCGTCTATGACAAGAACAAACTGAAAAATCCGCCGCAAAGCCTGAAAGAATTGGTTGAAAGCGATCAAAACTGGCGGGTGATTTATCAGGATCCGCGTACCAGTACGCCGGGCCTGGGCCTGTTGTTGTGGATGCAAAAAGTCTATGGCGATGACGCCCCACAAGCCTGGCAGAAGCTGGCGAAGAAAACGGTCACGGTCACCAAAGGCTGGAGCGAAGCCTACGGCCTGTTTTTAAAAGGCGAAAGCGATCTGGTACTGAGTTACACCACCTCTCCGGCTTATCACATTCTCGAAGAGAAGAAAGATAACTACGCCGCCGCGAACTTCAGCGAAGGTCACTATTTGCAAGTGGAAGTCGCCGCCCGCACCGCTGCCAGCAAACAGCCGGAGCTGGCGCAAAAATTCCTCCAGTTTATGGTTTCTCCGGCTTTTCAGAATGCGATCCCAACCGGCAACTGGATGTATCCGGTGGCAAACGTCACGCTGCCTGCCGGTTTTGAAAAATTGACCAAACCGGCAACCACGCTGGAGTTCACGCCAGCCGAGGTGGCGGCACAACGTCAGGCATGGATTAGCGAATGGCAACGCGCCGTCAGCCGTTAATTCCCGGCTGGTTAATTCCAGGCGTAAGCGCCGCTACGCTTGTGGTGGCGGTTGCACTGGCGGCATTTCTCGCCCTGTGGTGGAACGCGCCGCAGGGTGACTGGATGGCAATCTGGCAGGACAGCTACCTGTGGCATGTGGTGCGCTTCTCCTTCTGGCAGGCGTTTCTCTCGGCGCTGCTCTCTGTCGTACCCGCGATATTCCTCGCCCGCGCGCTCTATCGCAGGCGCTTTCCGGGTCGGCTGGTGCTGTTGCGTCTGTGCGCAATGACCTTGATCCTCCCGGTGCTGGTTGCTGTTTTCGGCATTCTTAGCGTCTATGGTCGCCAGGGCTGGCTGGCATCACTCTGCCAGTCGCTCGGTCTGGAGTGGACCTTTTCGCCCTACGGCCTGCAAGGCATTTTGCTGGCGCACGTATTTTTTAATCTGCCGATGGCGAGCCGCTTATTGCTCCAGGCACTGGAAAACATTCCCGGCGAACAGCGTCAGCTTGCTGCCCAGCTTGGCATGCGCGGCTGGCATTTTTTCCGCTTCGTTGAATGGCCGTGGTTACGGCGCCAAATCCCGCCGGTTGCTGCGCTGATCTTTATGCTCTGTTTCGCCAGCTTCGCCACCGTGCTGTCGCTGGGCGGTGGTCCGCAGGCGACCACTATCGAGCTGGCAATCTATCAAGCGCTGAGTTACGACTACGATCCCGCCCGCGCGGCGATGCTGGCGCTGATCCAGATGGTTTGTTGCCTTGGGCTGGTGCTGTTGAGTCAGCGACTAAGTAAGGCCATTGCGCCCGGCACCACGCTGCTGCAAGGCTGGCGCGACCCGGACGATCGTCTGCATAGCCGCATTTGCGACACGGTGTTAATTGTGCTGGCGCTGTTGCTGTTGCTGCCACCGTTACTGGCGGTGCTCGTCGATGGGATAAATCGCCAGTTGCCGGAAGTGCTGGCGCAGCCGGTGCTGTGGCAGGCGCTGTGGACCTCGTTGCGTATTGCGCTGGCGGCAGGCGTATTGTGCGTGGTGCTGACCATGATGCTGCTATGGAGCAGTCGCGAACTGCGGGCACGGCAAAAAATGCTGGCGGGCCAGGCGCTGGAGATGAGCGGCATGTTGATCCTCGCTATGCCGGGGATTGTGCTGGCAACGGGCTTCTTTTTACTGCTCAACAACACCATCGGCCTGCCACAATCTGCTGACGGCATCGTGATTTTCACCAATGCGTTAATGGCCATCCCTTATGCGCTGAAAGTGCTGGAAAACCCGATGCGCGATATCACTGCCCGCTATAGCATGCTTTGTCAGTCGCTGGGCATTGAAGGCTGGTCGCGCTTAAAAGTGGTGGAGCTGCGCGCCCTGAAACGTCCGCTGGCGCAGGCGCTGGCCTTTGCCTGTGTACTGTCGATTGGTGATTTTGGCGTGGTGGCGTTGTTCGGTAACGATGATTTCCGAACCCTACCGTTTTATCTCTACCAGCAAATTGGCTCCTATCGCAGCCAGGACGGCGCGGTCACCGCGTTAATTCTGCTGCTGCTCTGTTTTCTGCTGTTTACCGTGATTGAAAAACTACCGGGGCGAAATGTTAAAACTGACTGATATCACCTGGCTTTATCACCATTTGCCGATGCGTTTTAGCTTAACGGTGGAACCCGGCGAGCAGGTGGCGATCCTCGGGCCAAGCGGCGCGGGTAAAAGTACCCTGCTAAATTTGATCGCCGGTTTTCTGACGCCAGCCAGCGGTTCGCTGACTATCGAGGGTATTGATCACACCACTACGCCGCCGTCACGCCGTCCGGTGTCGATGCTGTTTCAGGAGAACAACCTGTTCAGTCACCTGACGGTCGCGCAGAACATCGGGCTGGGGCTAAATCCGGGCTTGAAACTGAACGCGGCGCAGCAGGAGAAAATGCACGCTATTGCCCGTCAGATGGGGATTGATAATTTAATGGCGCGGTTACCGGGCGAGCTTTCCGGCGGTCAGCGACAGCGCGTGGCGTTAGCGCGTTGTCTGGTGCGCGAACAGCCGATTTTATTGCTCGATGAACCGTTCTCTGCGCTCGATCCGGCGTTACGTCAGGAGATGCTGACGCTGGTGAGCACGAGCTGCCAGCAGCAAAAAATGACGCTATTGATGGTGTCGCACAGTGTGGAAGATGCGGCGCGGATCGCCACACGCTCGGTGGTGGTCGCCGACGGGCGCATCGCCTGGCAGGGTAAGACTGAAGAATTGTTGAGCGGTAAGGCGAGTGCTTCGGCAATATTGGGGATTACGGGTTAGTATGCACTGTCGGATGCGGCGTGAACGCCTTATCCGACCTACGGACAGTGCGTTTTGTAGGCCTGATAAGACGCGGCAAGCGTCGCATCAGGCAACCCGCACAGACTATCCCCTAAACCCCAACCACTTTCCGCAAAATATCGATATATACCGGCATCAACGGGTGGCGAATTAACACCACCAGCGCCACCACGCCGATGGCAGAAATCAACGGTGTCAACCACAACAAATGACCGCGCGACAAATAATGACTTAAACGATCAGTTACCTTGCCGCTGCGCCATAACCGCCAACACAGCCAGCCGCCAACCCACAAAAACACCGCTGTTGCCAGCAGCAACCACTTAAATTCACCGCTCTGCATCCCGGCAGGAATATCGATCGCCGCACCCGCCAGAATCCCCGGCAGGAAGTAAAACGGAGGCCATAACAGGCAGCCGATAATATTTGGCGTAATAAATTTCGCCACCGGGAGATCCAACATTCCCGCCACCATTGGCACCAGCGGACGCGTCGGGCCGACAAAACGACCGACCAGAATGGTAAACATGCTGTGTTGATGCAACGCATGTTCAGTTTTATCGAGTAATGCTTTGTTCTTCTTCAGAAATGACCAGCGATGCAACGGCTTTTTAAAACGCCAGCCCAGCCAGAAGGAGATCCAGTCGCCCAGCAGGCAACCGACGATCCCTGCCAGCCAGGCGTGCCAGAAACTTAACTCGCCGCTGCCAATCAGCGCCCCCAGTCCCGCCATTAGCACCGTACCGGGTAAAATCAAACCGACCAGCGCCAGCGACTCCAGAAAGGCCACCAACACCACCGCCATCAATGAATACACGGTGGATTGGGTAATAAAGTGTTCCAGCAATGCTTGCATAATGTGCCTGTCAAATGGACGAAGCAGGGATTCTGCAAACCCTATGCTACTCCGTCAAGCCGTCAATTATCTGATTCGTTACCAATTATGACAACTTGACGGCTACATCATTCACTTTTTCTTCACAACCGGCACGGAACTCACTGGGGCTGGCCCCGGTGCATTTTTTAAATACCCGCGAGAAATAGAGTTGATCGTCAAAGCCAACATTGCGACCGACAGTGGCGATAGGCATCCGTGTGGTGCTCAAAAGCAGCTTCGCCTGGCTGATGCGTTGGTCCTCGCGCCAGCTTAAGACACTAATCCCTAACTGTTGGCGGAACAGATGTGACAGACGCGACGGCGACAGGCAGACATGCTGCGCCACGCTGGCGATATCAAAATTGCTGTCTGCCAGGTGATCGCTGATGTACTGACAAGCCTCGCGTACCCGATTATCCATCGGTGGGTGGAGCGACTCGTTAATCGCTTCCATGCGCCGCAGTAACAATTGCTCAAGCAGATTTATCGCCAGCAATTCCGAATAGCGCCCTTCCCCTTGCCCGGCGTTAATGATTTGCCCAAACAGGTCGCTGAAATGCGGCTGGTGCGCTTCATCCGGGCGAAAGAAACCGGTATTGGCAAATATTGACGGCCAGTTAAGCCATTCATGCCAGTAGGCGCGCGGACGAAAGTAAACCCACTGGTGATACCATTCGCGAGCCTCCGGATGACGACCGTAGTGATGAATCTCTCCTGGCGGGAACAGCAAAATATCACCCGGTCGGCAGACAAATTCTCGTCCCTGATTTTTCACCACCCCCTGGCCGCGTATGGTGAGATTGAGAATATAACCCTTCATTCCCAGCGGTCGGTCGATAAAAAAATCGAGATATCCGTTGGCCTCAATCGGCGTTAAACCCGCCACCAGATGGGCGTTAAACGAGTATCCCGGCAGCAGGGGATCATTTTGCGCTTCAGCCATACTTTTCATACTCCCGCCATTCAGAGAAGAAACCAATTGTCCATATTGCATTAGACATTGCCGTCACTGCGTCTTTTACTGGCTCTTCTCGCTAATCCAACCGGTAACCCCGCTTATTAAAAGCATTCTGTAACAAAGCGGGACCAAAGCCATGACAAAAACGCGTAACAAAAGTGTCTATAATCACGGCAGAAAAGTCCACATTGATTATTTGCACGGCGTCACACTTTGCTATGCCATAGCATTTTTATCCATAAGATTAGCGGATCCTACCTGACGCTTTTTTTCGCAACTCTCTACTGTTTCTCCATACCCGTTTTTTTGGATGGAGTGAAACGATGGCGATTGCAATTGGCCTCGATTTTGGCAGTGATTCTGTGCGAGCTTTGGCGGTGGACTGCGCCACCGGTAAAGAGATCGCCACCAGCGTAGAGTGGTATCCCCGTTGGCAGAAAGGGCAATTTTGTGATGCCCCAAATAACCAGTTCCGTCATCATCCGCGTGACTACATTGAGTCAATGGAAGCGGCGCTGAAAACCGTGCTGGCAGCGCTTAGTGCCGAACAGCGCGCAACCGTGGTCGGGATTGGCGTAGACACAACCGGCTCAACGCCCGCACCGATTGATGCCGACGGTAATGTACTGGCGCTGCGCCCGGAGTTTGCCGAAAACCCGAACGCGATGTTCGTATTGTGGAAAGACCACACCGCGGTTGAAGAAGCGGAAGAGATCACCCGTTTGTGTCACGCGCCGGGCAAAGTTGACTACTCCCGCTATATTGGCGGTATTTATTCCAGCGAATGGTTCTGGGCAAAAATACTGCATGTGACTCGCCAGGACAGCGCCGTGGCGCAATCTGCCGCATCGTGGATTGAGCTGTGCGACTGGGTGCCAGCTCTGCTTTCCGGTACCACGCGCCCGCAGGATATTCGTCGCGGACGTTGCAGCGCCGGGCATAAGTCGCTATGGCACGAAAGCTGGGGCGGCCTGCCGCCAGCCAGTTTCTTTGACGAACTGGACCCAATCCTCAATCGCCATTTGCCTTCCCCGCTGTTCACTGACACCTGGACTGCCGATATTCCGGTGGGCACGTTATGCCCGGAATGGGCACAGCGTCTCGGCCTGCCTGAAAGCGTGGTGATTTCCGGCGGCGCGTTTGACTGCCATATGGGCGCAGTCGGCGCGGGCGCACAGCCTAACGCTCTGGTAAAAGTTATCGGTACTTCCACCTGCGACATTCTGATTGCCGACAAACAGAGCGTTGGCGAGCGGGCAGTTAAAGGCATTTGCGGTCAGGTTGATGGCAGCGTGGTGCCTGGATTTATCGGTCTGGAAGCAGGCCAATCGGCGTTTGGTGATATCTACGCCTGGTTCGGTCGCGTACTCGGCTGGCCGCTGGAACAGCTTGCCGCCCAACATCCGGAACTGAAAGAGCAAATCAAAGCCAGCCAGAAACAACTGCTCCCGGCGCTGACCGAAGCATGGGCCAAAAATCCGTCTCTGGATCACCTGCCGGTAGTACTCGACTGGTTTAACGGCCGCCGCACGCCAAACGCGAACCAACGCCTGAAAGGCGTGATTACCGATCTGAACCTCGCCACCGATGCTCCGCTGCTGTTCGGCGGTTTAATTGCTGCCACCGCCTTTGGTGCACGCGCAATTATGGAGTGCTTCACCGATCAGGGGATCGCCGTCAATAACGTGATGGCACTGGGCGGCATCGCGCGTAAAAACCAGGTCATTATGCAGGCCTGCTGCGACGTGCTGAATCGCCCGCTGCAAATTGTTGCCTCTGACCAGTGCTGTGCGCTCGGTGCGGCGATTTTTGCTGCCGTCGCCGCGAAAGTGCACGCAGACATCCCATCAGCACAGCAAAAAATGGCCAGTGCGGTAGAGAAAACCCTGCAACCTCGCAGCGAACAGGCACAACGCTTTGAACAGCTTTATCGCCGCTATCAGCAATGGGCGATGAGCGCCGAACAACACTATCTTCCAACTTCCGCCCCGGCACAGGCTGCCCAGGCCGTTCCGACTCTATAAGGACACGACAATGACGATTTTTGATAATTATGAAGTGTGGTTTGTAATTGGCAGCCAGCACCTGTATGGCCCCGAAACCCTACGTCAGGTCACCCAACATGCCGAACACGTCGTTAATGCGCTGAATACGGAAGCGAAACTGCCCTGCAAACTGGTGCTGAAACCGCTGGGCACCACGCCGGATGAAATCACCGCTATTTGCCGTGACGCGAATTACGACGATCGTTGCGCTGGTCTGGTGGTATGGCTGCACACCTTTTCCCCGGCCAAAATGTGGATCAACGGCCTGACCATGCTCAACAAACCGTTGCTGCAATTCCACACCCAGTTCAACGCGGCGCTGCCGTGGGACAGTATCGACATGGACTTTATGAACCTGAACCAGACTGCACATGGCGGTCGCGAGTTCGGCTTCATTGGCGCGCGTATGCGTCAGCAACATGCTGTCGTTACCGGTCACTGGCAGGATAAACAAGCACATGAGCGTATCGGCTCCTGGATGCGTCAGGCGGTATCTAAACAGGATACCCGTCATCTGAAAGTCTGCCGTTTTGGCGATAACATGCGTGAAGTGGCGGTCACCGATGGCGATAAAGTTGCCGCACAGATCAAGTTCGGTTTCTCCGTCAATACCTGGGCGGTTGGCGATCTGGTGCAGGTAGTGAACTCCATCAGCGATGGCGATGTTAACGCGCTGGTCGATGAGTACGAAAGCTGCTACACCATGACGCCTGCGACACAAATCCACGGCGAAAAACGACAGAACGTGCTGGAAGCGGCGCGTATTGAGCTGGGGATGAAGCGTTTCCTGGAACAAGGTGGCTTCCACGCGTTCACCACCACCTTTGAAGATTTGCACGGTCTGAAGCAGCTTCCTGGTCTGGCCGTACAGCGTCTGATGCAGCAGGGCTACGGCTTTGCGGGCGAAGGCGACTGGAAAACTGCCGCCCTGCTTCGCATCATGAAGGTGATGTCAACCGGTCTGCAGGGCGGCACCTCCTTTATGGAGGACTACACTTACCACTTCGAAAAAGGTAATGACCTGGTGCTCGGCTCCCATATGCTGGAAGTCTGTCCGTCGATCGCTGTAGAAGAGAAACCGATCCTCGACGTTCAACACCTCGGTATTGGCGGTAAAGACGATCCTGCCCGCCTGATCTTCAATACCCAAACTGGTCCGGCGATTGTCGCCAGCTTGATTGATCTCGGCGATCGTTACCGTCTGCTGGTTAACTGCATCGACACGGTGAAAACTCCGCACTCCTTGCCGAAACTGCCAGTGGCGAATGCGCTGTGGAAAGCGCAACCGGATCTGCCAACAGCTTCCGAAGCGTGGATACTTGCTGGTGGCGCGCACCATACCGTCTTCAGCCATGCGCTGAATCTCAACGATATGCGCCAGTTTGCCGAGATGCACGACATTGAAATCACGGTGATTGATAACGACACCCGCCTGCCAGCGTTTAAAGACGCGCTGCGCTGGAACGAAGTGTATTACGGATTTCGTCGCTAAGTAGCCGCATCAGGT
The DNA here is from genome assembly GCF_030295215.1 of Escherichia sp. KS167_9B. Taxonomy (NCBI): domain Bacteria; kingdom Pseudomonadati; phylum Pseudomonadota; class Gammaproteobacteria; order Enterobacterales; family Enterobacteriaceae; genus Escherichia; species Escherichia sp. KS167_9B. The sequence goes on along the minus strand of NZ_AP025754.1, from coordinate 74,207 downwards.
ATGTAACGCCTGATGCGACGCTGACGCGTCTTATCTGGCCTACACGTTCCGATTTTGTAGGCCGGATAAGCAAAGCGCATCCGGCACGAAGGAGTCAACATGTTAGAAGATCTCAAACGTCAGGTTTTAGAAGCCAACCTGGCGCTGCCAAAACACAACCTGGTCACGCTGACCTGGGGCAATGTCAGCGCCGTTGATCGCGAGCGCGGCGTCTTTGTAATCAAACCTTCCGGCGTCGATTACAGCATCATGACCGCTGACGATATGGTCGTGGTCAGCATCGAAACCGGTGAAGTGGTAGAAGGTACGAAAAAGCCCTCCTCCGACACGCCAACTCACCGACTGCTCTATCAGGCATTCCCGTCCATTGGCGGCATTGTGCATACACACTCGCGCCACGCCACCATCTGGGCGCAGGCGGGTCAGTCAATCCCGGCAACCGGCACCACCCACGCCGACTATTTCTACGGCTCCATTCCCTGTACCCGTAAAATGACCGACGCAGAAATCAACGGCGAATATGAGTGGGAAACCGGTAACGTCATCGTTGAAACTTTCGAAAAACAGGGTATCGACGCAGCGCAAATGCCTGGCGTGCTGGTCCATTCTCACGGCCCGTTTGCATGGGGTAAAAACGCCGAAGACGCAGTGCATAACGCCATCGTGCTGGAAGAAGTCGCTTATATGGGGATTTTCTGCCGCCAGTTAGCCCCGCAATTGCCAGATATGCAGCAAACATTGCTGGATAAACACTATCTGCGTAAGCATGGTGCGAAGGCATATTACGGGCAGTAATGACTGTATAAAACCACAGCCAATCAAACGAAACCAGGCTATAATCAAGCCTGGTTTTTTGATGGAATTTCAGCGTGGCGCAGGCAGGTTTTATCTTAACCCGACACTGGCGGGACACCCCGCAAGGGACAGAGGTCTCCTTCTGGCTGGCGACGGACAACGGGCCGTTGCAGGTTACGCTTGCACCGCAAGAGTCCGTGGCGTTTATTCCCGCCAATCAGGTTCCCCGCGCCCAGCATATTTTGCAGGGTGAACAAGGCTTTCGCCTGACGCCGCTGGCGTTAAAGGATTTTCACCGCCAGCCGGTGTATGGCCTTTACTGTCGCGCCCATCGCCAGTTGATGAATTACGAAAAGCGCCTGCGTGAAGGTGGCGTTACCGTCTACGAGGCCGATGTGCGCCCGCCAGAACGCTATCTGATGGAGCGGTTTATCACCTCTCCGGTGTGGGTCGAGGGTGATATGCGCAATGGCGCTATCGTTAATGCCCGTCTGAAACCGCATCCCGACTACCGCCCGCCGCTCAAGTGGGTTTCTATTGATATTGAAACCACCCGCCACGGTGAACTGTACTGCATCGGTCTGGAAGGCTGCGGGCAGCGCATCGTTTATATGCTGGGGCCGGAGAATGGCGATGCCTCCGCGCTTGATTTCGAACTGGAGTACGTCGCCAGTCGTCCGCAGCTGCTGGAAAAACTCAACGCCTGGTTTGCAACTCATGATCCCGATGTGATCATCGGCTGGAACGTGGTGCAGTTCGATCTGCGAATGCTGCAAAAACATGCCGAGCGCTACCGTATTCCACTGCGTCTGGGGCGCGATAACAGTGAGCTGGAGTGGCGCGAGCACGGCTTTAAAAACGGCGTCTTTTTTGCCCAGGCCAAAGGTCGGCTAATTATCGACGGTATTGAGGCGCTGAAATCTGCATTCTGGAATTTCTCTTCATTCTCGCTGGAAACCGTCGCTCAGGAGTTATTAGGCGAAGGAAAATCTATCGATAACCCGTGGGATCGGATGGACGAAATTGACCGCCGTTTCGCCGAAGATAAACCTGCGCTGGCAACTTATAACCTGAAAGATTGCGAACTGGTGACGCAGATCTTCCACAAAACTGAAATCATGCCGTTTTTACTCGAACGAGCGACGGTTAACGGCCTGCCGGTAGATCGGCACGGGGGGTCGGTGGCAGCGTTTGGTCATCTCTATTTTCCGCGAATGCATCGCGCTGGTTATGTCGCGCCTAATCTCGGCGAAGTGCCGCCGCACGCCAGCCCTGGCGGCTATGTGATGGATTCGCGGCCTGGGCTTTATGATTCGGTACTGGTGCTGGACTACAAAAGCCTGTACCCCTCGATCATCCGCACCTATCTGATTGATCCCGTCGGGCTGGTGGAAGGCATGGCGCAGCCTGATCCAGAGCACAGCACCGAAGGCTTTCTCGATGCCTGGTTCTCGCGGGAGAAACATTGCCTGCCGGAGATTGTGACTAACATCTGGCACGGGCGCGATGAAGCCAAACGCCAGGGCAATAAACCGCTGTCGCAGGCGCTGAAGATCATTATGAATGCCTTTTATGGCGTGCTTGGCACCACCGCCTGCCGCTTCTTCGATCCGCGCCTGGCGTCGTCGATCACCATGCGTGGTCATCAGATCATGCGGCAAACCAAAGCGTTGATTGAAGCGCAGGGCTACGACGTGATCTACGGCGATACCGACTCAACGTTTGTCTGGCTGAAAGGCGCACATTCGGAAGAAGAAGCGGCGAAAATCGGTCGTGCACTGGTGCAGCACGTTAACGCCTGGTGGGCAGAAACATTGCAACAGCAACGGCTGACTAGCGCATTAGAACTGGAGTATGAAACCCATTTCTGCCGTTTTCTGATGCCAACCATTCGCGGAGCCGATACCGGCAGTAAAAAACGGTATGCCGGGCTGATTCAGGAGGGCGATAAGCAGCGGATGGTGTTTAAAGGGCTGGAAACCGTGCGCACCGACTGGACACCGCTGGCCCAGCAGTTTCAGCAGGAGCTATACCTACGTATCTTCCGCAACGAGCCATATCAGGAATACGTTCGCGAAACCATCGACAAACTGATGGCTGGCGAACTGGATGCACGGCTGGTTTACCGTAAACGCCTTCGCCGTCCACTGAGCGAATACCAGCGTAATGTGCCGCCTCATGTACGCGCCGCTCGCCTTGCCGATGAAGAAAACCAAAAGCGCGGTCGCCCCTTGCAATATCAGAACCGCGGCACCATTAAGTACGTCTGGACCACCAACGGCCCGGAGCCGCTGGACTACCAACGTTCACCACTGGATTACGAACACTATCTGACCCGCCAGTTGCAACCGGTGGCGGAGGGAATACTCCCTTTTATTGAGGATAATTTTGCTACACTTATGACCGGGCAACTTGGGCTATTTTGAGCAAAAAAAGAGTTCGTCAGATACCATTTTGATGCGTGACGAATGCTTTGCCATCCAGTACCATAGCGCCCTTTCCATTCCTGGACCTGAATAACGCCACTACCTCATAAGCAAGGTAGCGGGTGGTTATTGCCTGCAATTAAAGATATAGAGCCGAACACATATGCCTTTTACACTTGGTCAACGCTGGATCAGCGATACAGAAAGCGAATTGGGACTTGGAACCGTTGTCGCGGTGGATGCGCGAACTGTCACTTTACTTTTCCCATCTACTGGTGAAAACCGTCTGTACGCACGCAGTGATTCCCCCGTGACCCGCGTGATGTTCAACCCTGGTGATACTATTACCAGCCACGACGGCTGGCAGATGCAAGTCGAAGAAGTAAAAGAAGAAAATGGCTTGCTGACCTATATCGGTACTCGCCTGGATACTGAAGAGTCCGGCGTAGCCCTGCGTGAAGTTTTCCTTGATAGCAAACTGGTGTTCAGCAAACCGCAGGACCGTCTGTTTGCCGGGCAGATTGACCGTATGGACCGCTTTGCGCTGCGTTATCGCGCACGTAAATATTCCAGCGAACAGTTCCGTATGCCGTACAGCGGCCTGCGCGGTCAGCGTACCAGTCTGATCCCGCATCAGCTCAACATCGCTCATGATGTTGGTCGCCGCCATGCGCCGCGCGTCCTGCTGGCTGACGAAGTGGGTTTAGGGAAAACCATTGAAGCCGGGATGATCCTGCATCAGCAACTACTCTCTGGCGCTGCTGAACGTGTACTGATTATCGTCCCGGAAACCTTACAGCATCAGTGGCTGGTAGAAATGCTGCGCCGCTTCAATCTGCGTTTTGCCCTGTTTGATGACGAGCGTTACGCCGAAGCTCAGCACGATGCTTACAACCCGTTCGACACCGAACAGCTGGTCATTTGCTCGCTGGATTTTGCCCGTCGTAGCAAACAGCGTCTGGAACATCTCTGTGAAGCCGAATGGGACCTGCTGGTGGTCGATGAAGCGCATCACCTGGTGTGGAGCGAAGATGCGCCGAGCCGTGAATATCAGGCCATTGAACAACTGGCAGAGCATGTGCCCGGCGTTCTGCTGCTGACTGCGACCCCGGAACAACTGGGGATGGAAAGCCACTTCGCCCGTCTGCGTCTGCTGGACCCGAACCGTTTCCACGATTTCGCGCAGTTCGTTGAAGAGCAGAAAAATTATCGTCCGGTAGCAGATGCCGTTGCCATGCTGCTGGCAGGTAACAAACTCAGCAATGACGAACTGAACATGCTCGGTGAGATGATCGGCGAGCAGGATATTGAGCCGTTACTGCAGGCGGCAAACAGCGACAGCGAAGATGCCCAGAGCGCCCGTCAGGAACTGGTTTCGATGCTGATGGATCGCCACGGCACTAGCCGCGTGCTGTTCCGTAACACGCGTAACGGTGTGAAAGGCTTCCCGAAACGCGAGCTGCACACTATTAAGCTGCCGCTGCCGACGCAGTATCAGACGGCGATTAAAGTGTCCGGCATTATGGGCGCACGTAAAAGTGCGGAAGATCGCGCTCGCGATATGCTCTACCCGGAGCGTATTTATCAGGAATTTGAAGGCGATAACGCCACCTGGTGGAACTTCGACCCGCGCGTTGAGTGGCTGATGGGTTACCTGACCAGCCATCGCTCTCAGAAAGTGCTGGTGATCTGCGCTAAAGCCGCTACCGCGCTGCAACTGGAGCAGGTACTGCGTGAGCGTGAAGGTATCCGCGCCGCGGTGTTCCACGAAGGCATGTCGATTATTGAGCGTGACCGCGCTGCGGCATGGTTTGCCGAAGAAGACACCGGCGCGCAGGTGCTGCTGTGTTCGGAAATTGGTTCTGAAGGGCGTAACTTCCAGTTCGCCAGCCACATGGTAATGTTCGATCTGCCGTTCAACCCGGATCTGCTGGAGCAGCGTATTGGTCGTCTGGATCGTATCGGTCAGGCGCACGATATTCAGATCCATGTGCCTTATCTGGAAAAAACCGCTCAGTCGGTACTGGTACGCTGGTATCACGAAGGTCTGGATGCATTCGAGCACACCTGCCCGACCGGACGCACTATCTACGATAGCGTGTATAACGATCTGATTAACTACCTGGCCTCACCGGATCAAACCGAAGGCTTTGACGATCTGATCAAAAACTGCCGCGAGCAGCACGAGGCGTTGAAGGCACAGCTGGAACAGGGTCGTGACCGCCTGCTGGAGATCCATTCCAACGGTGGCGAAAAAGCGCAGGCATTAGCTGAAAGCATTGAAGAGCAGGATGACGATACCAACCTGATCGCCTTCGCCATGAACCTGTTCGATATTATCGGTATCAATCAGGACGATCGCGGCGACAACATGATCGTACTGACGCCGTCCGATCATATGCTGGTGCCGGACTTCCCGGGCCTGTCGGAAGATGGCATCACCATCACCTTCGACCGTGAGGTAGCGCTGGCGCGTGAAGATGCGCAGTTTATTACCTGGGAGCACCCACTGATCCGCAACGGTCTGGATCTGATCCTCTCTGGCGATACCGGTAGCAGCACGATTTCACTGTTGAAAAACAAAGCGTTGCCGGTAGGTACGCTGTTGGTGGAACTGATTTATGTCGTTGAAGCCCAGGCTCCGAAGCAGTTGCAGCTCAACCGCTTCCTGCCGCCGACGCCGGTACGTATGCTGCTGGATAAAAATGGCAACAACCTGGCGGCGCAGGTGGAGTTTGAAACCTTTAACCGTCAGCTTAACGCGGTTAACCGCCACACTGGCAGCAAGCTGGTTAATGCCGTGCAGCAGGATGTTCACGCTATCCTTCAGCTGGGTGAAGCGCAGATCGAGAAATCTGCCCGTGCATTGATTGATGCAGCACGTAACGAAGCCGACGAAAAACTGTCTGCCGAGCTGTCTCGTCTGGAAGCGCTGCGCGCAGTGAACCCGAACATTCGTGACGACGAACTGACCGCCATTGAGAGCAACCGTCAGCAGGTAATGGAAAGCCTGGATCAGGCAGGCTGGCGTCTGGATGCCCTGCGTTTGATCGTTGTGACGCATCAGTAACGGAGCCAAAAATGGGGATGGAAAACTACAATCCACCGCAGGAACCCTGGCTGGTTATCCTGTATCAGGATGACCACATTATGGTGGTCAACAAGCCGAGCGGTTTGTTGTCTGTGCCGGGGCGTCTGGAGGAGCACAAAGACAGCGTGATGACACGCATTCAGCGTGATTATCCTCAGGCGGAATCGGTGCATCGTCTGGATATGGCTACCAGCGGCGTGATTGTAGTGGCGCTGACCAAAGCCGCGGAGCGGGAATTAAAACGCCAGTTCCGCGAGCGCGAGCCGAAAAAGCAATATGTGGCCCGCGTCTGGGGGCATCCATCCCCTGCGGAAGGTCTGGTAGATCTGCCGCTGATTTGCGACTGGCCAAACCGCCCGAAACAGAAAGTCTGTTACGAAACGGGTAAACCTGCGCAGACGGAATATGAAGTGGTGGAATATGCGGCAGATAATACGGCAAGAGTGGTGTTAAAACCGATTACCGGGCGTTCGCATCAATTGCGTGTGCATATGCTGGCGCTGGGTCATCCGATTCTCGGCGATCGTTTTTATGCATCACCAGAAGCCAGGGCAATGGCACCACGTTTACTGCTACATGCAGAGATGTTGACGATTACCCATCCGGCATATGGCAATAGTATGACGTTTAAGGCACCCGCGGATTTTTAATAGTCTCGCTAGCGCGATTAGGTAGGCCGGATAAGGCGTTCACGCCGCATCCGGCAATTTGTGCCGCCGGATGCGGCGTGAACGCCTTATCCGGCCTACAATTTGAAACTTATTTAAACCCTTTCTGCTGCTTTATCAGCTCATAGGCTTGCTGAATTTCCTGCGCTTTCTGCTTCGCCATCTCCATCATCTCAGGCGGCAAACCTTTTGCTACCAGCTTATCCGGATGGTGTTCACTCATCAGCTTACGGTAGGCACGTTTGATGGTGGTCGCATCATCCGTCGGCTTCACGCCCAGCACATTACAGGCATCTTCCAGCGTCGGGCCACGCTGCGCTTGCTGCCAGTTACCACCGCCAGATTGCTGCTGATAACCGCCGCCAAACTGTGCACCGCCCTGCATCATGCGCAAAAACTGGTCAAACTGGGCGCGGGAGATGCCTAACTCTTCGGCAATGACATACAGCACCGCCCGTTCATTCGGATGCAGCGAACCATCAGCAAACGCCGCCTGAATCTGGATCTCCAGAAACATACGAATTAAGTCAAAACGACCAAAGCAGACACTGCGAAACTGGCGCATCTTTTCGCGCAGCGGGTAATTGTCTGATTTTCCAACCCGGAACGCATTTTGCGCCGCAGTACGGGAAGCACCATGAAGGTTCATTCGGTCCATCAACTGGCTGGCGATATGAATATCAGCCTCCGTGACGCGACCTTTGGATTTGGTTAAATGCCCCATCACTTCAAAAGTGGTGGCAAAAAACAGCGCCTGACGCTCACGCTGGTTGGCGAACCACGCCATTTTACGGCTACGGGCTTTATCAAACATATGGCCAATTAACAGGCCTAACACTACGCCCCAAAAGCCGCCGCCCATCAGTAAGGCCACGGCCACGCCAATGATTTTTCCCCAATACTGCATATATTCCCCAAATCGACACACGGATATCAGGGCTATCTCCCACAATATAAAGGTGCTTTTACCGTTTTCCGGCTGCGGTCAATTGTGGGACATCGCCTATAATTTGCATTATCATACCTGTCATTCAATGCCGTGCCTAACACCACTGACGCTATTCGGACAGGATTAACACTAGCGTAGAGATGACGAGTACGTTAGTCTCTGACCGTTTGTCACGCGCAACGTTACCGATGATGGAACAATAAAATCAACGTATGAAAAAACGTATCCCCACTCTCCTGGCCACCATGATTGCCACCGCCCTTTATAGTCAACAGGGACTGGCAGCCGACCTCGCCTCACAGTGCATGTTGGGCGTGCCAAGCTATGATCGTCCTCTGGTACAGGGCGATACCAATGACTTACCCGTGACTATCAATGCTGACCACGCGAAAGGGGACTACCCGGATGACGCCGTGTTTACTGGCAGCGTGGATATCATGCAGGGTAACAGCCGTCTGCAGGCCGACGAAGTGCAGCTCCATCAAAAAGAGGCACCAGGACAACCGGAGCCAGTACGTACCGTTGATGCGCTCGGTAATGTCCATTACGACGATAACCAGGTGATCCTCAAAGGGCCGAAAGGCTGGGCGAACCTGAACACCAAAGATACCAACGTCTGGGAAGGTGATTACCAGATGGTGGGTCGCCAGGGTCGCGGTAAAGCGGACCTGATGAAACAACGTGGCGAAAACCGCTATACCATTCTGGATAACGGTAGCTTTACCTCCTGTCTGCCGGGTTCCGACACCTGGAGCGTAGTAGGTAGCGAAATTATTCATGACCGCGAAGAACAAGTTGCGGAAATCTGGAACGCCCGCTTTAAAGTGGGTCCGGTACCGATCTTTTATAGCCCGTATTTGCAGTTGCCGGTGGGTGACAAACGTCGTTCTGGTTTCTTGATCCCGAACGCCAAGTACACCACCACCAACTACTTTGAGTTCTACCTGCCATATTACTGGAACATTGCGCCAAATATGGATGCCACCATCACGCCGCATTATATGCATCGTCGTGGCAACATCATGTGGGAGAACGAATTCCGCTACCTCTCCCAGGCGGGCGCAGGTTTGATGGAACTGGACTATCTGCCTTCCGATAAAGTCTATGAAGATGAACACCCGAACGATGACAGTTCACGTCGTTGGTTGTTCTACTGGCAACACTCCGGGGTCATGGATCAGGTGTGGCGTTTCAACGTCGACTACACCAAGGTGAGCGATCCTAGCTACTTCAATGATTTTGATAACAAGTACGGTTCCAGTACTGACGGCTACGCAACGCAAAAATTCAGCGTTGGCTATGCGGTGCAAAACTTCAATGCCACCGTTTCAACCAAGCAGTTCCAGGTCTTCAGCGAGCAGAACACCAGTAGCTACTCGGCAGAGCCGCAGTTAGACGTTAACTACTACCAGAATGATGTTGGTCCGTTTGATACACGCATTTACGGCCAGGCAGTACACTTTGTTAACACCAGAGACGACATGCCTGAAGCAACCCGTGTTCACCTGGAACCGACCATCAATTTGCCGCTCTCTAATAACTGGGGCAGCATCAATACCGAAGCGAAGTTGCTGGCAACCCATTATCAGCAAACTAATCTTGACTGGTATAACTCCAGAAACACAACCAAGCTGGACGAATCCGTTAACCGTGTGATGCCGCAATTCAAAGTTGACGGCAAAATGGTCTTTGAACGCGATATGGAAATGCTGGCTCCGGGTTATACCCAAACGCTGGAACCGCGCGCGCAGTATTTATACGTGCCGTATCGCGATCAGAGCGACATCTATAACTACGACTCGTCTCTGCTGCAATCTGACTACTCTGGCCTGTTCCGGGACCGGACTTACGGCGGTCTTGACCGTATTGCCTCCGCTAACCAGGTGACGACCGGTGTCACATCTCGCATATATGATGATGCTGCCGTTGAACGTTTTAATATTTCCGTTGGTCAAATCTACTATTTCACGGAGTCTCGCACTGGCGATGACAACATAACATGGGAGAATGACGACAAAACGGGCTCACTGGTATGGGCAGGCGATACCTACTGGCGTATCTCCGAGCGCTGGGGGTTGCGTGGCGGGATTCAGTACGACACGCGTCTGGATAACGTAGCCACCAGTAACTCCAGCATTGAATACCGTCGGGATGAAGACCGTCTGGTGCAGTTGAACTACCGTTACGCCAGCCCGGAATATATTCAGGCTACGCTGCCTAAGTACTATTCCACGGCAGAGCAGTATAAGAATGGTATTTCGCAGGTAGGTGCCGTCGCCAGCTGGCCAATTGCCGATCGTTGGTCAATTGTCGGGGCCTACTACTACGACACCAATGCGAACAAGCAAGCCGACTCTATGTTAGGTGTGCAATATAGCTCCTGCTGCTATGCGATTCGCGTCGGTTACGAGCGGAAGCTGAACGGTTGGGATAACGATAAACAACATGCGGTATATGACAACGCAATCGGCTTTAACATCGAACTTCGCGGCCTGAGCTCCAACTACGGTCTGGGTACGCAAGAGATGCTGCGTTCGAACATTCTGCCGTATCAAAACACTTTGTGATTTGTTGATTTACCACGTAATCCGCAGTGCGGTTAATTGAAATGGAAAAAGTATGAAGAACTGGAAAACGCTGCTTCTCGGTATCGCCATGATCGCGAATACCAGTTTCGCTGCCCCCCAGGTAGTCGATAAAGTCGCAGCCGTCGTCAATAACGGCGTCGTGCTGGAAAGCGACGTTGATGGATTAATGCAGTCGGTAAAACTGAACGCTGCTCAGGCAAGACAGCAACTTCCTGATGACGCGACGCTGCGCCACCAAATCATGGAGCGTTTGATCATGGATCAAATCATCCTGCAGATGGGGCAGAAAATGGGAGTGAAAATCTCCGATGAGCAGCTGGATCAGGCGATTGCTAACATCGCGAAACAGAACAACATGACGCTGGATCAGATGCGCAGCCGTCTGGCTTATGATGGTCTGAACTACAACACCTATCGTAACCAGATCCGCAAAGAGATGATTATCTCTGAAGTGCGTAACAACGAGGTGCGTCGTCGCATCACCATCCTGCCGCAGGAAGTCGAATCCCTGGCGCAGCAGGTGGGTAACCAAAACGACGCCAGCACTGAGCTGAACCTGAGCCACATCCTGATCCCGCTGCCGGAAAACCCGACCTCTGATCAGGTGAACGAAGCGGAAAGCCAGGCGCGCGCCATTGTCGATCAGGCGCGTAACGGCGCTGATTTCGGTAAGCTGGCGATTGCTCATTCTGCCGACCAGCAGGCGCTGAACGGCGGCCAGATGGGCTGGGGTCGTATTCAGGAGTTGCCGGGTATCTTTGCCCAGGCGTTAAGCACCGCGAAGAAAGGCGACATTGTTGGCCCGATTCGTTCCGGCGTTGGCTTCCATATTCTGAAAGTTAACGACCTGCGCGGCGAAAGCAAAAATATCTCGGTGACCGAAGTTCATGCTCGCCATATTCTGCTGAAACCGTCGCCGATCATGACCGACGAACAGGCCCGCGTGAAACTGGAGCAAATTGCTGCCGATATCAAGAGTGGTAAAACGACTTTTGCCGCTGCAGCGAAAGAGTTTTCTCAGGATCCAGGCTCTGCTAACCAGGGCGGCGATCTCGGCTGGGCTACACCAGATATTTTCGATCCAGCCTTCCGTGATGCGCTGACCCGCCTGAACAAAGGTCAAATGAGTGCACCGGTTCACTCTTCATTCGGCTGGCATTTAATCGAACTGCTGGATACCCGTAATGTCGATAAAACCGACGCTGCGCAGAAAGATCGTGCATACCGCATGCTGATGAACCGTAAGTTCTCGGAAGAAGCAGCAAGCTGGATGCAGGAACAACGTGCCAGCGCCTACGTTAAAATCCTGAGCAACTAATGGTTAAAACCCAACGTGTTGTGATCACTCCCGGCGAACCCGCCGGGATTGGCCCGGACTTAGTTGTCCAGCTTGCACAGCGTGAGTGGCCGGTCGAACTGGTTGTTTGTGCCGATGCCACTCTCCTTACCGACCGGGCAGCGATGCTCGGTTTGCCGCTCACCCTCCGCCCTTATACCCCCAACTCCCCTGCACAACCGCAAACTGCGGGCACATTAACGCTACTTCCTGTCGCGCTACGTGAATCTGTCACTGCGGGGCAGTTAGCGGTTGAAAATGGGCATTATGTGGTGGAGACGCTGGCGCGAGCGTGTGATGGCTGTCTGCACGGTGAATTTGCTGCGCTGATCACAGGCCCCGTGCATAAAGGCGTTATTAACGACGCTGGCATTCCATTTACCGGTCATACCGAGTTTTTCGAAGAGCGCTCACAGGCAAAAAAAGTGGTGATGATGCTGGCAACCGAAGAACTTCGCGTGGCGCTGGCAACGACGCATTTACCGCTGCGCGATATTGCGGACGCCATCACCCCTGCGCTTTTGCACGAAGTCATTGCTATTTTGCATCACGATTTGCGGACCAAATTTGGTATTGCCGAACCGCGCATTCTGGTCTGCGGGCTGAATCCGCACGCAGGCGAAGGCGGTCATATGGGTACGGAAGAGATAGACACCATTATTCCGATGCTCGACGAGCTGCGGGCGCAGGGGATGAAACTCAACGGGCCGCTGCCTGCCGATACCCTGTTTCAGCCGAAATATCTCGATAACGCCGACGCCGTGCTGGCGATGTACCACGATCAGGGTCTTCCCGTGCTAAAATACCAGGGCTTCGGGCGCGGTGTGAACATTACGCTGGGCCTGCCCTTTATTCGCACATCAGTGGACCACGGCACCGCGCTTGAACTGGCGGGACGTGGCAAAGCCGATGTCGGCAGTTTTATTACGGCGCTTAATCTCGCCATCAAAATGATTGTTAACACCCAATGAATAATCGAGTCCACCAGGGCCACTTAGCCCGTAAACGCTTCGGGCAAAACTTTCTTAACGATCAGTTCGTGATCGACAGCATTGTTTCTGCCATTAACCCGCAGAAGGGCCAGGCGATGGTCGAAATCGGCCCCGGTCTGGCGGCATTGACCGAACCGGTCGGCGAACGCCTGGACCAGCTGACGGTCATCGAACTTGACCGCGATCTGGCGGCACGTCTGCAAACGCATCCATTCTTAGGCCCGAAACTGACTATTTATCAGCAGGATGCGATGACCTTTAACTTTGGCGAACTGGCTACGAAAATGGGCCAGCCGCTGCGTGTTTTCGGCAACCTGCCTTATAACATCTCCACGCCGTTGATGTTCCATCTGTTTAGCTATACTGATGCCATTGCCGACATGCACTTTATGTTGCAAAAAGAGGTGGTGAATCGTCTGGTTGCAGGACCGAACAGCAAGGCGTATGGTCGATTAAGCGTCATGGCGCAATACTATTGCAACGTGATCCCGGTGCTGGAAGTTCCGCCGTCAGCCTTTACACCACCACCCAAAGTGGATTCCGCCGTCGTGCGCCTGGTTCCTCATGCAACGATGCCTCACCCGGTCAAAGATGTTCGCGTGTTGAGCCGCATCACCACCGAAGCCTTTAACCAGCGTCGTAAAACCATTCGTAACAGCCTCGGCAACCTGTTTAGCGTCGAGGTGTTAACGGGAATGGGGATCGACCCGGCGATGCGAGCGGAAAATATCTCTGTCGCGCAATATTGCCAGATGGCGAACTATCTGGCGGAGAACGCGCCTTTGCAGGAGAGTTAACGATGATCAATTCGCCCCGAGTGTGTATTCAGGTTCAAAGCGTCTACATTGAGGCACAATCTTCACCTGATAATGAACGTTACGTTTTTGCTTATACCGTAACCATACGCAATCTGGGGCGAGCGCCAGTGCAGTTGTTGGGGCGTTACTGGCTGATCACCAATGGCAATGGCCGTGAAACCGAAGTCCAGGGCGAAGGAGTGGTTGGCGTTCAGCCACTTATCGCGCCTGGCGAAGAGTACCAGTACACCAGCGGTGCAATCATTGAAACCCCGCTGGGCACCATGCAGGGTCACTACGAAATGATCGATGAAAATGGCGTCCCCTTCAGCATCGACATTCCCGTATTCCGACTCGCCGTTCCCACACTCATTCATTAAAAGAATATGGCGACATACCTTATTGGCGACGTTCATGGTTGTTACGATGAACTGATCGCATTGCTGCATAAAGTAGAATTTACCCCTGGGAAAGATACCCTCTGGCTGACAGGCGATCTGGTTGCGCGCGGACCGGGTTCGCTGGATGTTCTGCGCTATGTGAAATCCTTAGGCGACAGCGTACGTCTGGTGCTGGGCAATCACGATCTGCATCTGCTGGCGGTATTCGCCGGGATCAGCCGCAATAAACCGAAAGATCGCCTGACACCGCTGCTGGAAGCGCCGGATGCCGACGAGCTGCTTAACTGGCTGCGTCGCCAGCCTTTGCTGCAAATCGACGAAGAGAAAAAGCTGGTAATGGCCCACGCAGGGATCACGCCGCAGTGGGATCTGCAGACCGCCAAAGAGTGCGCACGCGATGTAGAAGCGGTGCTGTCGAGTGACTCCTATCCCTTCTTTCTCGACGCTATGTACGGCGATATGCCAAATAACTGGTCACCGGAATTGCGGGGGTTGGGAAGACTGCGTTTTATCACCAACGCCTTTACCCGTATGCGTTTTTGCTTCCCGAACGGTCAACTGGATATGTACAGCAAAGAATCGCCGGAAGAAGCCCCTGCCCCACTGAAACCGTGGTTTGCGATTCCTGGCCCTGTCGCTGAAGAGTACAGCATCGCCTTTGGTCACTGGGCATCGCTGGAGGGCAAAGGTACGCCGGAAGGTATTTACGCGCTGGATACTGGCTGCTGTTGGGGCGGGACATTAACCTGCCTGCGCTGGGAAGATAAACAGTATTTTGTCCAGCCGTCGAACCGGCATAAGGATTTGGGTGAGGGAGAGGCGGTCGCGTCTTAAATCCCGTCGAGCATAAAATCTAATGCTCCTTTAATCAAAGTTCGGTGCGCGCTGGCATCGCAAAATTTCGTTCCCAGCGTGTTAACTGGAACAGTTGCAGTCTCATGCGTCATGAGCACATATTCTTTGCCGTCTACCAGTAAAAGGATTGGGTTAAGCCGTTCTGGTGGGCGAATATGGCTAAATCGTTCAATAGGTGTTAATGGATTAACGATACGGCGATTAATCTCACCAATAATGTCGCTGGTAACATCGATAACAAAGGGCAACGCGGCGTTCCTGCCGCGACTGCGGTATACCGTAAATTGCATCGCTAGAAGTTCCGGTACTCATCAGAGAAACATCCGGTTTCATCAGCCAATTGATTTAACGCAGCGATAGCTTCTGCATTCTCTTCACGCCAACGTGTTGCTGCATGTTTTTTAAGTTCAGCATTGAGCGCAACCGTAAGGGTGGCGCTCATATTTAAGCCTGCATCACGAGCGCGATTGACTAACTCACGGTCGACGGTGACGGTCACACTTTGTGTGGTACGTTTTGCAGTCATGATATCGTGCTCCTGTACAATTTATACGTCTTGTATACACGGATATCTGCACGTATCAGTGATGCCGGAATTCTGATATACAAACTTACCGCCGCTCCAGAATCTCAAAGCAATAGCTATGAGAGTTCTGCGCATCAGCGTCGTGGAATTCGCTGAATACCGATTCCCAGTCATCCGGCTCGTAATCCGGGAAATGGGTGTCGCCTTCCACTTCTGCGTCGATATGCGTCAGATACAGTTTTTGCGCTTTTGGCAGAAACTGCTCATAAACGCGACCACCGCCAATCACCATAATTTCTGGTACGTCACCACACGCCGCGATGGCTTCATCCACCGATTTAACCCACGTTACGCGATCATCCGTACCCGGCTGGCTGCTGAGGATAATATTCTTGCGCCCTGGTAACGGACGACCGATGGATTCCCAGGTATGGCGGCCCATAATCACGGGTTTATTTAAGGTGTTGCGTTTAAACCAGGCGAGATCGGCAGGCAGGTTCCACGGCATGGCGTTTTCCATGCCGATAACGCGATCTACCGCTAACGCCGCAATCAGACTGATCATTGAGATTTCCCGATAAAAAAAATTGTCGCCACTATACGTAAAGCGTAAACCGTCGTCGACTGGTGCGAGGATGATGTTGAGGAAAATTTTATATTCTGCTGGCGAGTCCACGCTCTCCCTCTGGACTCGCCGCATTACAATGCAACAAAAACAAACAGTTAGCTGTAAAGTGTGATTTACGTCACTCTTTATTAGGATGAGGGTTTCGTTTCCGGTTCATCCGCCATGTTGCCGGTATGTTTCCCTTCTTCGGTTCCCTGCCAGCCATGTCGTTGAATTAATGACAGATGTTCGCGGTCCTCAGTAATGATCTCACTTAACATCGCGCTGGTACGTTTATAGACCGCCGCACGGGCTTTGGTGTCGTTCTCAACCATTGCCATCTCTTCCACCATCTGAATATTAAAACGGCGAAAAACATCGGCGCGCTCCCGTGCTTCATACGGTCCCAGACCTAAACTTTCCAGCGCCAGACGCCCGGTTTTCAGCGCACCTTCAAAGGTTTCACGCTCCGGCTTTTCAACGCCTGCCTGACGCAAACGAATGTAGTGATCGACATCACGGGCGCGGGCAATAATCTGCAGATGCGGGAAATGTTCTTTCACCATCTCCGTCAGTTGCAGGTTGGTTTGTGGATCGTCAATGGCGTTAATCAGCACTTCTGCTTTCGCCGCTCCGGCAGATTCCAGTAAATCCATCCGCGTGGCATCGCCGTAAAACACTTTCATGCCAAATTTGCGCAAGGTTTCGATATGGTCAGGATCATGACCATTTTCACCCCGCTGGAGAGCAGTAAACGTCCGGTAATCTGTCCATAACGACCGAATCCAGCAATGATCACCCGCGGCTGTTCTTCATCAATCTCATCGGCTTCACGCGCTTGTTCGGTAGAAGATTGCTCAAGGCGATTGAGGATCACCAGCAGAATCGGCGTTGCCGCCATCGACAGCGCCACCGCCAGGGTCAGCGACTTCGCCCACTCCGGCTCCAGCACATTCGCCATCTGCGCCGCACCAAATACTACAAAGGCAAACTCACTGCCCTGTCCTAATAACACCGCAAACCAGCGACGCTGTTTATTTGGCACCTGCAACGGTCGGGTAATCAGCCACAGCATGGCGATTTTGATGATGAGGAAACCAAGCAGCAAAATGACAATGCGCAATGGGTTTTCAATCAGCGTGCCAAAGTCTATCGACATGCCAACACCGATGAAAAACAGCCCCAACAGCAAACCTTTAAATGGCTCGATATCGCTTTCCAACGCATGGCGGTATTCCGAGCTTGCCAGCAGTACGCCCGCCAGAAACGCGCCCATCGCCATCGACAAGCCGACCTCTTCCAGCAGCAAACCAAAGCCAAACACGAGGAATAACGCTACGGCACTAAACACTTCCCGCAAGCCAGAGCGGGCAACAAAACGCAGCGCCGGACGCGTGACATAGCGCCCCAGCAGTACCACCAGCACCAGTGCACCCGCCACTTTTAACGCCGAGAGAGCAAATGCGCCCATCGTCGTCGAGGCACTGCTCGCCGCCAGTAGCGGGATCATCGCCACCAGCGGGATCGCGGCGATATCCTGGAACAGCAGCACCGCAAAGGCACTACGGCCCATTTGTGTCACCATCAGGTTGCGTTCATTCATCGCCTGCATGGCAATCGCCGTTGATGAGAGCGCCAGCGTCATGCCGATCAGTTCCGCTACCTGCCAGCGCAGCCCAAGTAACATACAAAACAGCCCCAGCAGGCCGCCGCATATCACCATCTGCAATGCGCCGCCGCCGAACACCGCCGCACGCAGCTTCCACAGCCTTTGTGGATCGAGTTCGAGGCCGATAATAAACAGCATCAGCACCACGCCGATCTCGGCAAAGTGCAGAATAGATTCGGCATCGGTCACCAGTCGCAGCCCCCACGGGCCAATAATGCAGCCGGCGATCAGGTAGCCAAGTACCGATCCCAGACCAAGACGTACCGCAATGGGTACAATCAGCGCCGCCGAACCGAGATAAATCAGCGCCTGAATCAGCGTATGGCTATCCATGATGTGCCTCCTGCCATTCCAGCAGACGTTGCTTATAATGACGCGCCTGCCCTTCGAGGGTTTCGTCGTCACAAATAAAGGTACAGTGCATGGCAAACGGTGGCAGCCAGTTCAGCCCGCAGTAGATTGCCGTCGCCTGTAGCGGCTGCGACAGCACATCAAAGCCCGGATGCGCGCCAATCTCAAAATGACTTTCCCCGCCGCCGGTCGTCACCGCCCACAGCAAATGTTTACCATGCAGTGCCGTGCCGCCGTGACCGTAAGCCCAGCCGTGCGAGAAAACTTTATCGATCCAAAGTTTGAGGAGCGGTGGAATGCTGTACCACTGCATCGGGTGCTGCCAGACGATCAGGTCGGCGCGAGACAACGCCTCCTGCTCGGCAGCAATATCGATATTGAAGTCAGGATAGAGTTGATAAAGAGAGCGAACTTCGACGCCTTCCAGCGTCCTTGCGTGTTCAAGCATCCGTTTATTCGCATGAGAATGATGCGGATACGGATGCGCATAAATTATGAGGATCATAGTTAACTCGCGTGTTTACGCCTTTGTTTTCCCACAAAGTGTAGTCACATATTCACGCAGCTAATAGTCAATAATATTGATTCAAAAAAGGCAGAAATCTGAATAAATTACCCCATTCGTTGCCTGCGAATCGTCATATTGCTGGTCTGGGCCAGCGACATCCCCCGTGTCTCTGGCGCAAACGCAATGGAAATCAACAAACCAAACAGCGAGATACCTGCTCCCATCAGCATCGTGTTACTGATGCCGTAATTATTGATAAAGATCGGCAGCGCCCAAGTTGAAACAATGGTGCCAATACGGCTTAAGGACATAATAACGCCCACAGCAGAGGCGCGGATATCCGTCGGGAAGAGTTCATTAGGATAGAGCCACTGCAAATTACCCGGCCCGCCAGAGAAAAAGGCATACACCGCAAAGGCCATCACTACCAGCCAGATCCCCATATCCGGGATCAGCCCCAAAACCGCCAACGCCAGCGTCATCATGGCAAAGCTGCCAATCAACAACGGACGCCGTCCGGCAGTGTTTAGCCACAGCATCGGCGGAATACAGCCGAGCATAAAGAACAGGCTAATCACCACGTTCCCCAGTGCCGCGTTTTTGCCAACCCCCAATCCCAGCAGACCAACGATTTGCGGGCCAAAGGTGTAAATAGCGAACATTGGGATCACCTGGCAGGTCCAGATGGCGGCAACAAACAGAACAAAAGGAAAATGGCGGCGATTAAACAGATCGCGAAAACGGGTTTGCTGCGGCGGCTCTTCGTCGAAAGCCACCGGTTCGCCAAACAGTTTGATCATCATCTCTTCGCACTCTTTTACTCGCCCTTTGCGTAACAACCAGCGGGGAGATTCAGGCAGTTCGAATCGACCAATCAAAATCAACAAACAGGGAATCGCTGCGCTACCCAGCATCCAGCGCCAGCCGCCTTCCACATCATAAAGCCAATAGCCGACCAAATCGGCGCAGGTCGCGCCGACATACCACATCGCGGCGATAAAGCTGATGGAAAACGCCCGCTGACGGGTACTGGAGAACTCAGTGATCATCGAAGTCGCGATGGGATAATCCGCACCGATGACAATGCCGATGAGTACCCGCATCACTAACAGTTCGACGGGGGATGAGACAAACATCGTCGCCACCGATATCACGCCGATGGCGATGATATCAATGAGGAACATTTTGCGCCGTCCGACTTTATCGGAGATATAGCCAAACAGCGATGTGCCAACGAACAGCCCGGCGAGCGTTCCCGCGCCCAGCAAGCCAATCCAGTCAGCGTCCAGTTTCAGCGCCGGAGTCAGTTGCTCCAGCGCCACGCCAATCATTACCAGTACATAACCATCCAGAAACGGACCACCGCTTCCCCACAGCAAAATGCGGCGGTGAATAGAAGAGAATTTAAGATCGTCAAAGTTTCTGGACGGTTGCATGGGTTATTCCTGTTTTTTTTGCAATGAGAGTCAGTACGGCGTTACGTATCAAACCAACATCAGCCGTAACGAAACTCCACACCAAAGGTGCCGCGCGGGTATTCCCACTGTTCCAGCGCCGACCCCAGCCCCAGAATTCGGCAGGTGCCACACTCCAGACATCCGGCGTAATCGAAACGCACGCTGCCGTCATCCTGCTTCTTATACAGACCTGCGGGGCACGCTTTCACCAGCAGCTCCAGCGCCTGTTTATCCGCATCGGCCTTTACAACAATGTGCGGATGCTCTTCATCGACATTGAATTTATTGACGCCCAGTTTGACGTCCACATTGACGGGAGAAGTCATAAAACGGTCACTCCTTTCATGCCATCCTTGATCAGATTGATGAAGCCCACTTTCTTGCCGTGGCGGAGGATTTTCTTGCGCATCAGTTCCGGCGCGCTGCCGTCAATGGTGAACAGGTCACGCGCCACACCCACCGCCAGTTCCGGGTAGCCGCTAAACATGCGTGGGTTATCAAGGAACGCCGGTAGTTTCTGGTACATACGCATATCGCGCAGCGGGCCACTCTCAAGATGCTGACGATATTCCGCCAGTTTTTGCTTACTAAAATCGTCGCTTTTCATCGCTGAAAGCACGGTTTTTGCAGCAGCTTCCCCGGCGGCAATCGCCAGATCCATACCGCGAATAGTAAAACCGAGGTTCATACACATTCCGGCAGCATCACCGGCAATCAACACGCCGTCACCGACCAGCTCCGGCAACATGTTGATGCCTGCTTCCGGCACTACGTGAGCGGAATATTCCACCAGCTTGCCACCCGCGATCAGCGGTGCAACGGCCGGATGCTGTTTGAAATCTTCCAGCATTTGCGGTACCGATTTTTTTGCGTCATGCAGATGATGCAGACCGCAAACCAGCCCCAGCGACAGGGTATTTTCATTGGTATAAAGGAAGCCGCCGCCCATCAGGCCATCAGTAGGTGATCCCGCAAACAGGCAAGCCGCCCCCTGATTACCCTGCAACTGAAAACGGTCTTCGATAACCGACTTCGGTAACTCGATCAGTTCCTTCACGCCAACCGCCACATCCGTCGGTTTGACGCGTTTTGCCATCCCCAGCTTTTCGGCAAGGATGGAATTCACCCCGTCAGCAAGGATCACCGTTTTCGCTTCAATCACATCGCCATCGGCTTCTACGCCGACAACTTTGCCATCGCGCTGTACGAGGTTATCGACACGAATCCCGGTAATTAACTGCGCGCCCGCCTCTTCGGCCTGCTCCATCAGCCAGGCATCAAATTTACTGCGCAAAACGGAGTAAGAACGCTGGGATGGCGAGGTTTCGTCGCCATTGCAGTAGTCCATAGTCATCGCTGACTTTTCCGTCATAAACGCGAGTTTTTCATGGGTGATCAGGCGTTCTACGGGGGCGGATTCGGCGAAACCAGGAATAATGTGTTCCAGACTGTGGGCATAGAGACGCCCGCCGGTGACGTTCTTGGCACCTGCGGAATTGCCACGCTCGATAACTAACACTTGCGCCCCTTCGCGGGCGAGCACCAGTGCGGCAACCGAACCGGCAAGCCCTGCACCGACGATGATGGCGTCAAAGATATCTTCGGACATAAGAGCTCCCTGTCAGCGGCAGGGCCGAAATGCAGCCCTGCCAGAGTGGATCAACGCGCTAAAGCGGCGGTCAGCGCCGGAAGGATCTTCACGGCGTCACCAACAATGCCGTAATCCGCGAACTGGAAGATCGGCGCATTTTTATCTTTGTTGATGGCGAAAATAGTTTGCGACGCGTTAGCGCCAACCATGTGCTGGATCTGCCCGGAGATCCCCACCGCCAGGTACAATTCAGGTTTCAGCATCAGGTTGGAGATACCGACATAGCGTTCGTGCTCCATCCATTTTTCGTTTTCTGCCACCGGACGAGAACAGGCCAGCTCCGCACCTATCGCCTTGCAAAGCTGTTCTGCCAGCGCAATGTTCTCTTTGCTGCCAATGCCGCGGCCGACGCTGACCACCAGACGGGCTTTATCCAGATCGACGCTGTTGCTCTGGCGCGCCTGCGTTGCCGTGCGGGTAATCGCCACCGCCGGAGCCTGCCACGCCACGGTGTGTGTTTCGCCAGTACGTGACGCGTCTGGCTGAGCCGCATCAAACGTGCCGCTGCTGATGGTCAGTACCGCATACGGCGTGGCAATGCGTTCTTCGCCAATCGCCAGACCGCCGTAAACCATGTGTTTCACTGTCGCTTTACCGTCCTGCACGCTAACTGCGCTGGCATCGTTCGAAACCGCCGCTTTAAGGCGATAACCCAGTTTTGCCGCCAGTAATTTGCCGCGACGGCTATTCGGCAACAGCACCAGACCGTCTGCGCCGTGCTGGCGAATAGTGTCAGCCATGACACCGGCGTAATCTTCGATCATCCGATCGTCCGGTTTGCCGCTTAATGTCCAGACATGATTAGCACCAAGCTGGATTGCCAGTGCGCCGTCGGCATCATTGAGGACAAAGGTGTTGATTTGATTAGCTAAAGCCTGCGCACCGTTCATCAGTTCCGGCAGACGAGAAGGGGTATCGCTGAATACCCAGACTTGAGAAAACGTGTTCATAGCATCCCCTGTAATTAAATGACTTTGCGAAGATTTTCAGCAAATGCGGCGATCTGTTCTTCGCCGTCACCTTCAATCACGATGCGCTGACGCTCGCGCTGTTTCGGTGCGGCAACCTGTTGTTCAGACCAGGCTTCCACGGCGTTAAAGCCAATATCCGCCGCCGACCATACCTGGACTGGCTTTTTCGCCGCGCCGAGAATGGCTTTCATCGAAGGAATTTGTGGGGAATTGATATCAGTGGAAACAGCAACAACCGCAGGCAGCGGAATGCTTAAGGTTTCTGTTTCATCTTCCAGTTCGCGCTCAACGGTGAGGGTATCTGCCGTCAGGGAGATAATTTTGCTGACGCCGTTAACTGCCGGAATATTGAGGATTTCGCCCACCAGCAGACCAACCTGCTGGGCATAAAGGTCGGAAGAACCATCGCCACAAAGGATCAAATCAAAGCCTGCTTTCTGGGCGGCAGCAGCCAGTGCGGTCGCCGTTTGTTGCGGCAGTGCCTGCTCGAACTGGTCATCAATCACCACAATCAGTTCATCCGGGCCGCGCGATAGCACATCTTTACGCCCTTTGGCGTTAGTCAGGGCTTTACCGCCCACACTTAGGGCCGTCACCTGCGCCTCTGCTGCCTGTTGCTTTAGCTGGCAAGCCGCTTCAATAGCGTTGAGATCGTATTGGCTTATTTTGGCATCGGCTTTACTGAAGTCTAACGAACCATCAGCATTATTGACCGCAATATCCTGTTCATCAGGCACGCACTTATAGCAAGTAATAATCTTCATTGCATCTCCAGAAATCATGAAGGAAACGTCGTTCATATCGGTGGTGTTAATTACAGATATCACGCCCTTTAATTTGGAAATAAAACTTTAATCACCAATATTGAAAATGTCACACGCAGATAAATCCAACTTTCAATATTGTTAAGTCCCTCACCAATATTGAAAACATGGCGTAGCAAAAAGAAATTTTCAATATTGCTTTATGGATCACCAATATTGAAAGTCAGATGCTATTTTTTTACTCACAATCAAACTTATCACATTGATAAACAATGAATATTTACACAAAGACGCCCTGTTTTTACCTGATAAAAAACTGTGACTAACATCACAGAACGCAGCCAATTGAATACCCATTATGAGTTAGCCATTAACGCGTCCACGAGGTTAATAATAATTATATTAAATGTTAACAAAAATAAAACAAACGGGAACGCAAAATAAATATTCGTTTTCACAGTGGAATTAACTCATGAAGAATGAAAAGAGAAAAACGGGAATAGAACCGAAGGTTTTCTTTCCGCCGTTAATAATCGTCGGCATACTTTGTTGGCTTACAGTTAGAGATCTGGATGCGGCGAATGTCGTTATTAATGCTGTATTCAGTTACGTCACCAATGTATGGGGATGGGCATTTGAATGGTATATGGTGGTGATGCTTTTCGGTTGGTTCTGGCTGGTGTTTGGCCCGTATGCCAAAAAGCGTTTAGGTAACGAACCACCTGAATTTAGTACCGCCAGTTGGATCTTTATGATGTTCGCCTCCTGTACGTCTGCTGCCGTACTATTCTGGGGATCGATTGAGATCTACTACTACATCTCCACCCCGCCGTTTGGCTTAGAACCGAACTCGACAGGGGCGAAAGAGTTGGGGCTGGCTTACAGCTTGTTCCACTGGGGACCTCTGCCGTGGGCCACTTATAGCTTCCTTTCTGTCGCCTTCGCTTACTTCTTCTTTGTCCGCAAAATGGAAGTGATTCGCCCCAGCTCCACCCTGGTGCCGCTGGTGGGTGAAAAACACGCCAAAGGGTTGTTCGGTACCATCGTCGACAACTTCTATCTCGTCGCCTTGATTTTCGCGATGGGTACCAGTCTGGGCCTTGCCACGCCGCTGGTGACCGAGTGTATGCAATGGTTGTTTGGCATTCCGCATACCCTGCAACTGGACGCTATCATCATTACCTGCTGGATTATCCTCAACGCCATTTGCGTCGCCTGCGGTCTGCAAAAAGGGGTACGTATCGCCAGTGACGTGCGTAGTTACCTGAGCTTCCTGATGCTGGGTTGGGTGTTCATTGTCAGCGGTGCCAGCTTCATCATGAACTACTTCACCGATTCGGTGGGGATGTTGCTGATGTATCTGCCGCGCATGTTGTTCTATACCGATCCCATCGCTAAAGGCGGCTTCCCGCAGGGCTGGACCGTGTTCTACTGGGCATGGTGGGTGATTTACGCTATCCAGATGAGTATCTTCCTCGCCCGCATCTCCCGTGGTCGTACCGTGCGTGAACTGTGCTTCGGTATGGTGATGGGGCTGACAGCATCCACCTGGATCCTGTGGACTGTACTCGGCAGTAACACTCTGCTGTTGATGGATAAAAACATCATCAACATTCCAAATCTGATCGAACAGTATGGTGTCGCGCGCGCCATCATCGAAACCTGGGCCGCTCTGCCACTCAGCACCGCCACCATGTGGGGCTTCTTCATCCTCTGCTTTATTGCCACCGTTACGCTGGTTAACGCCTGCTCTTATACCCTGGCGATGTCCACTTGCCGCGAAGTACGCGATGGTGAAGAACCACCGCTGCTGGTGCGTATCGGCTGGTCAATTCTGGTCGGCATTATCGGTATCGTTCTGCTGGCGCTCGGCGGCCTGAAACCGATTCAAACCGCCATTATTGCCGGAGGATGCCCGCTGTTCTTCGTCAACATTATGGTGACGCTCTCCTTTATTAAAGACGCGAAACAGAACTGGAAAGATTAATTAACCCACAAAATATCAAGAGGTTGAAAGATGGATTTTAATTTAAATGATGAGCAGGAACTGTTTGTCGCCGGTATCCGCGAACTGATGGCCAGCGAAAACTGGGAGGCCTATTTTGCCGAGTGCGACCGTGACAGCGTCTACCCGGAACGTTTTGTCAAAGCACTGGCAGATATGGGTATCGACAGCCTGCTTATCCCGGAAGAGCACGGCGGGCTGGACGCAGGTTTTGTCACCCTCGCCGCCGTGTGGATGGAATTGGGTCGTTTGGGGGCACCAACCTACGTGCTGTATCAGTTGCCGGGTGGATTCAACACCTTCCTGCGCGAAGGCACACAAGAGCAGATCGACAAGATTATGGCGTTTCGTGGTACTGGTAAGCAGATGTGGAACTCAGCGATTACCGAACCAGGGGCTGGCTCTGACGTGGGTAGCCTGAAAACGACTTATACCCGTAGAAATGGTAAGATTTATCTTAATGGTAGTAAGTGTTTTATTACCAGCAGCGCCTACACCCCGTACATCGTGGTGATGGCGCGTGACGGGGCTTCTCCGGACAAACCTGTCTACACCGAATGGTTTGTTGATATGAGCAAACCGGGCATCAAAGTGACCAAACTTGAGAAGCTCGGTCTGCGTATGGATAGCTGCTGTGAAATCACCTTTGACGATGTGGAACTGGACGAGAAAGACATGTTCGGTCGGGAAGGTAACGGCTTTAACCGCGTCAAAGAAGAGTTCGATCATGAACGTTTCCTGGTAGCTCTCACCAACTACGGTACGGCGATGTGCGCCTTTGAAGATGCGGCGCGCTACGCCAACCAGCGCGTACAGTTTGGCGAGGCTATTGGTCGTTTCCAGTTGATTCAGGAAAAATTCGCCCACATGGCGATCAAATTAAACTCCATGAAAAACATGCTGTATGAAGCAGCGTGGAAAGCAGACAACGGCACCATCACCTCTGGCGATGCAGCGATGTGCAAATACTTCTGCGCCAATGCGGCATTTGAAGTGGTGGATAGCGCAATGCAGGTGCTGGGCGGTGTTGGGATTGCGGGCAACCACCGCATCAGCCGCTTCTGGCGTGACCTGCGTGTAGACCGCGTTTCCGGAGGATCTGACGAAATGCAGATCCTGACGCTGGGTCGCGCGGTGCTGAAGCAATATCGCTAAGTCCGTGCGCTGCCTGATGCGACGCTGACGCGTCTTATCAGGCCTACGGGAGCACGAATGTCGGCCGGATAAAGCGTTTACGCCGCATCCGGCAGTCATGCGCTACATAAATTTTTCAGGAGCTAATAATGGATCATCTACCCATGCCGAAATTCGGGCCGCTGGCCGGATTGCGCGTTGTCTTCTCCGGTATCGAAATCGCCGGACCGTTCGCCGGGCAAATGTTCGCAGAATGGGGGGCGGAAGTTATCTGGATCGAAAACGTCGCCTGGGCCGACACCATTCGCGTTCAACCGAACTACCCGCAGCTCTCCCGCCGTAATTTGCACGCGCTGTCGTTAAATATTTTCAAAGATGAAGGCCGCGAAGCGTTTCTGAAATTAATGGAAACCACCGATATCTTCATCGAAGCGAGTAAAGGTCCGGCCTTTGCCCGTCGTGGCATTACCGATGAAGTCCTGTGGCAGCACAACCCGAAACTGGTTATCGCTCACCTGTCCGGTTTTGGTCAGTATGGCACCGAGGAGTACACCAATCTTCCGGCCTATAACACCATCGCCCAGGCCTTCAGTGGTTACCTGATTCAGAACGGTGATGTTGACCAGCCAATGCCTGCCTTCCCGTATACCGCTGATTATTTTTCTGGCCTGACCGCAACCACGGCGGCGCTGGCAGCACTGCATAAAGTGCGTGAAACCGGTAAAGGTGAAAGTATTGATATCGCCATGTACGAAGTGATGCTGCGTATGGGCCAGTACTTCATGATGGATTACTTCAACGGCGGCGAAATGTGCCCGCGCATGACCAAAGGTAAAGATCCCTACTATGCCGGTTGCGGTCTGTACAAATGCGCCGACGGCTACATCGTGATGGAACTGGTGGGCATTACCCAAATTGAAGAGTGCTTTAAAGATATTGGCCTCGCACATCTGCTCGGTACGCCGGAAATCCCGGAAGGCACTCAGCTTATCCACCGTATCGAATGCCCTTACGGCCCACTGGTAGAAGAGAAACTCGATGCCTGGCTGGCGACACATACCATCGCAGAAGTAAAAGAACGCTTTGCCGAACTGAATATCGCCTGCGCCAAAGTGCTGACCGTACCGGAACTGGAAAGTAATCCACAGTATGTGGCCCGTGAATCGATCACCCAGTGGCAAACAATGGATGGTCGCACCTGCAAAGGGCCGAATGTGATGCCGAAATTCAAAAATAACCCCGGTCAAATCTGGCGCGGAATGCCATCACATGGCATGGACACAGCCGCCATTTTGAAAAATATCGGCTACAGCGAAAACGACATTCAGGAGTTGGTCAGCAAAGGTCTGGCCAAAGTTGAGGACTAAACGCGTGGCGTCAGTCGGCTTGCCTGACTAGCGCCCGCCCAATAACAAACGAACAAAAATGGATAGAGGTGCAATGGATATCATTGGCGGACAACATCTACGTCAAATGTGGGACGATCTGGCTGACATTTACGGTCATAAAACGGCGTTGATTTGTGAATCCAGCGGCGGAGTCGTTAACCGGTACAGTTATCTTGAGTTAAATCAGGAAATTAACCGCACGGCAAACCTGTTTTATACGCTGGGGATTCGCAAAGGCGACAAGGTTGCTCTACATCTCGACAACTGCCCGGAATTTATCTTTTGCTGGTTCGGGCTGGTAAAAATTGGCGCAATTATGGTGCCGATTAACGCCCGCCTGTTGCGCGAAGAAAGCGCGTGGATCCTGCAAAATAGCCAGGCGTGCCTGCTGGTGACCAGTGCGCAGTTCTATCCCATGTATCAACAGATTCAGCAGGAAGATGCCACGCAACTGCGGCACATTTGCCTGACAGATGTGGAGCTTCCCGCTGATGATGGCGTGAGTTCGTTTACTCAACTGAAAAATCAACAACCTGCCACCTTGTGCTATGCACCGCCGCTATCGACTGACGATACGGCGGAAATTCTCTTTACCTCCGGTACCACTTCCCGGCCGAAAGGGGTGGTGATTACCCATTACAACCTGCGCTTCGCCGGATATTACTCCGCCTGGCAATGTGCACTGCGTGACGATGACGTCTACCTGACGGTAATGCCTGCGTTTCATATTGACTGCCAGTGTACTGCGGCGATGGCGGCGTTTTCTGCCGGGGCCACCTTTGTGCTTGTCGAGAAATACAGCGCCCGCGCCTTCTGGGGACAGGTGCAGAAGTACCGCGCCACCGTTACCGAATGCATTCCGATGATGATCCGTACCTTGATGGTGCAGCCGCCTTCTATGAACGATCGGCAACACCATCTGCGAGAAGTGATGTTTTATCTCAACCTGTCTGAGCAGGAAAAAGACGCATTTTGTGAACGCTTTGGCGTCCGCTTGCTGACGTCTTATGGGATGACGGAAACCATTGTTGGCATTATCGGCGATCGCCCCGGCGATAAACGACGCTGGCCGTCAATTGGCCGTGCAGGATTTTGCTACGAAGCGGAGATCCGCGACGATCACAATCGTCCGCTCCCGGCTGGTGAAATCGGTGAAATCTGCATTAAAGGCGTACCAGGGAAAACCATCTTCAAAGAATATTTTCTTAACCCGCAAGCCACTGCCAGAGTCCTGGAAGCCGATGGCTGGCTGCACACTGGCGATACCGGATACCGCGACGAAGAGGGCTTTTTTTATTTCGTCGATCGCCGCTGCAATATGATTAAACGCGGTGGCG
Source organism: Escherichia sp. KS167_9B (assembly GCF_030295215.1). NCBI lineage: Bacteria > Pseudomonadati > Pseudomonadota > Gammaproteobacteria > Enterobacterales > Enterobacteriaceae > Escherichia > Escherichia sp. KS167_9B. The sequence goes on along the minus strand of NZ_AP025754.1, from coordinate 44,941 downwards.
AGAATGTCTCCTGCGTGGAGTTGGAAAATATTATCGCCGCGCACCCGAAAATTCAGGACATCGTGGTTGTTGGTATTAAAGATTCGATTCGCGATGAAGCCATCAAAGCGTTTGTGGTGCTGAATGAAGGTGAAACATTGAGCGAAGAGGAATTCTTCAACTTCTGCGAACAGAATATGGCGAAATTTAAAGTGCCCTCTTATCTGGAGATCAGAAAAGATCTGCCACGTAATTGCTCGGGGAAAATAATTAGAAAGAATCTGAAATAAATGAAACGGCAGGGAACTACCCTGCACACTAATAATCACGTTCTAAAACAATATGCATTTTTTGCAGGGATGTTGTCGTCCCTGAAAAAGCAAAAATGGAGAAAAGGAATGAGTGAATCATTACATCTGACCCGCAATGGATCAATTCTGGAAATTACCCTTGATCGCCCAAAAGCGAATGCTATTGATGCAAAAACCAGCTTTGAAATGGGCGAAGTATTTCTAAATTTCCGTGACGATCCGCAATTACGTGTCGCCATTATTACCGGTGCCGGAGAGAAATTCTTTTCCGCAGGCTGGGATTTAAAGGCGGCAGCAGAAGGCGAAGCACCTGATGCTGACTTTGGCCCGGGTGGTTTTGCGGGATTAACCGAAATTTTCAATCTCGACAAACCGGTTATCGCAGCTGTGAACGGCTACGCCTTTGGCGGCGGCTTTGCACTGGCACTGGCGGCAGATTTTATTGTCTGTGCCGATAACGCCAGCTTCGCCCTGCCGGAAGCCAAACTGGGCATCGTTCCTGACAGCGGCGGTGTGCTGCGTCTGCCGAAGATCCTGCCGCCTGCTATCGTCAATGAAATGGTGATGACCGGCAGAAGAATGAGCGCAGAAGAGGCGCTGCGTTGGGGGGTAGTCAACCGCGTGGTTAGCCAGGCGGAACTGATGGATAACGCCCGCGAACTGGCGCAACAACTGGTTGACAGCGCCCCGCTGGCGATTGCGGCGCTGAAAGAGATCTACCGCACCACCAGCGAAATGCCGGTAGAAGAAGCGTATCGCTATATTCGCAGCGGCGTGTTGAAACACTATCCATCGGTTCTGCATTCGGAAGATGCCATTGAAGGGCCGCTGGCGTTTGCCGAAAAGCGCGATCCGGTGTGGAAAGGACGTTAACAACCGTGAGTTATTACGCCTTTGAGGGGTTAATTCCAGTGGTTCACCCGACGGCGTTTGTCCATCCCAGTGCGGTCTTGATTGGCGATGTGATTGTGGGAGCCGGTGTCTACATCGGCCCACTCGCCTCACTGCGTGGTGACTACGGGCGGTTGATCGTGCAAGCGGGAGCCAATATTCAGGATGGTTGCATTATGCATGGCTACTGCGACACTGACACCATCGTTGGGGAAAACGGCCATATCGGGCACGGAGCAATCCTACATGGTTGTGTGATTGGTCGCGATGCATTGGTCGGGATGAACAGCGTGATTATGGATGGCGCGGTCATTGGCGAAGAGAGCATTGTTGCCGCCATGAGCTTTGTCAAAGCAGGCTTTAGCGGCGAGAAACGCCAGTTGTTGATGGGTACGCCTGCCCGCGCTGTACGCAGTGTTAGTGACGACGAGTTACACTGGAAGCAGTTGAATACCAAAGAGTATCAGGATCTTGTCGGCCGCTGCCATGTAGCGTTACATGAAACGCAGCCGTTGAGACAAATGGAGGAAAATCGTCCCCGTTTGCAGGGGACGACGGATGTGGCGCCAAAGCAGTGACATCGTCGGATGCGTCGTAAACACCTTATCCGACCTGACTGGAGAGCAACCGTAGGCCGGATAAGATGCCAGCATCGCATCCGGCAACCAGACCGCACGGTATCAACGAAATTAAATTAACGACGCATACTCTTCGACAACATCATTTGCCACTTCTGCTCGCGGTTAAGTTCCGTGAGTGGAACGGCAGGAATACGCGGCGTCTTTCTGACACCGACGACTTTTTCCCGACTGTTATTGCGCAGGCGCGCGTAAATTTGCTCATCGATATCGACCACTTTAACCAGCCGCTGGCACTGGCATCCCCGCCCTTCCAGCTTATTAGGGATCATCTTAACTTCGCAGCTTATTTCTGTGACTTCCGACAGAATATAAGTCAGGGTATTAACCGCCTTGCTGTGTTCAATATCGAAATGAATAGAGATCTCTCTTGCTATCACCCACCGATTTTCAGCCATCATCCATTCGGCGATTAACAAGTAGAGTGGTTTTTCAACATATCCTTCACACATACGAACTCCAGTTTCACAAATTAAAAGTCTGGCTATGACTCGTTTTGAAGCAATTAAACAAGGCCATATTAAAATTGTGGATATATCGATAGTATGCAACTTCACCGTCGATAAGTGTGAGCTAAATCCTGCTTATGTCATCAAAAAATATCGATTCCCCAAAAGATTTACTTAATGGGCAAAAAAAACGGTCCTCATCAGAGAACCGTATTAGTTATTCGATCAAATTAGCGGATGAAAAATATCCGCCATGACACGCTATTATTTGATCTGCGCGTGCATTTCCTGCACCGAAATTACTTTTTCAGTCGCATCGGCATTCAGCGCCATCGCGGTAGCGAAACCACCGTTCAGGGTGGTGTCATAGTGCACTTTATATTGCAGCGCACTGCGACGAATCACGCGGGAGTCCTCAATCGCACGACGGCCTGAGGTGGTGTTGATGATGTAGGTATATTCGCCATTCTTGATACGGTCCTGAATGTGCGGACGACCTTCATGCACCTTGTTCACCAGACGCGGGTTAATACCTGCTTCGCCCAGCACAATCGCTGTGCCGTGGGTCGCATCCAGCTCGAAGCCCTGTTTCAGCAGTTTTGCCGCCAGGTCAACCACGCGTTCTTTATCGCCTTCACGCACGGAGAGCAACGCACGACCGTGTTTCTTCATCGTGGAGTTACTGCCCAGCTGCGCTTTGGCAAACGCTTCAGCGAAGGTGCGGCCCACGCCCATCACTTCCCCGGTAGAGCGCATTTCTGGCCCTAACAGCGGGTCAACGCCGGGGAATTTGTTGAACGGCAGCACCACTTCTTTCACCGAGTAATATGGCGGGATAACTTCTTTAGTTACGCCCTGCTCAGCCAGCGATTTGCCAGCCATCACACGCGCTGCCACTTTCGCCAGCGGTACGCCGGTGGCTTTAGAGACGAACGGAACGGTACGCGCCGCACGCGGGTTAACTTCAATCAGGTAGACTTCGTTGTTTTTCACCGCAAACTGCACGTTCATCAGACCGCGCACCTGCAATTCGAAGGCCAGTTTCTGCACCTGTTGGCGCATCACATCCTGAATTTCCTGACTTAAAGTGTAGGCTGGCAGAGAACATGCAGAGTCACCGGAGTGCACGCCCGCCTGCTCGATATGCTCCATGATGCCGCCAATCAGCACCATTTCACCGTCGCAGATGGCGTCCACATCCACTTCTACCGCGTCATCGAGGAAGTGGTCCAGCAATACTGGTGCATCGTTAGACACGCTCACCGCCGTCTGGAAGTAGCGACGCAGGTCAGCTTCGTCATAGACGATTTCCATCGCCCGACCGCCGAGAACGTAAGACGGACGCACCACCAGCGGGTAACCAATCTCTTTTGCCTTCTCAACCGCCATTTCAATAGCGGTAACGGTGGCGTTCGCCGGTTGTTTCAGTTTCAGACGGTCAACCGCATGCTGGAAGCGTTCACGGTCTTCCGCACGGTCGATAGCATCCGGGCTGGTGCCGATAACCGGTACGCCAGCGGCTTCCAGTGCGCGCGCCAGTTTCAGCGGGGTCTGGCCGCCGTACTGGACGATAACGCCTTTCGGCTTCTCAATACGCACGATTTCCAGCACATCTTCCAGGGTTACCGGCTCAAAGTAGAGGCGATCGGAAGTGTCGTAGTCAGTGGAGACGGTTTCCGGGTTACAGTTAACCATGATGGTTTCGTAACCGTCTTCACGTAGCGCCAGCGAGGCGTGTACACAGCAGTAGTCGAATTCAATACCCTGACCGATACGGTTCGGGCCGCCGCCGAGCACCATGATTTTGTCACGGTCAGATGGGTTGGATTCGCACTCTTCTTCATAGGTGGAGTACATATACGCGGTGTCGGTGGCAAATTCTGCCGCACAGGTATCCACACGTTTGTAGACCGGGTGCAGGTCATACTGGTCGCGTAGCTTGCGGATTTCCGCTTCGCGCACGCCCGCCAGTTTAGCCAGACGCGCGTCGGCAAAACCTTTGCGTTTCAGCTGGCGCAGGAAGTCAGCGTTCAGGCCGGTGATGCCCACTTCTGCGACTTTCTCTTCCAGACGCACCAGTTCTTCTATCTGCACCAGGAACCAGCGGTCAATGTTGGTCAGATTGAAGACGCCGTCTACAGACAGGCCCGCACGGAAAGCATCGGCGATGTACCAGATACGCTCTGCGCCTGCGTCTTTCAGTTCGCGGCGGATTTTGGTCAGCGCTTCCGGGTCGTCCAGGCTGACTTTCGGGTCGAAGCCAGTTGCGCCCACTTCCAGGCCGCGCAGCGCTTTTTGCAGGGATTCCTGCTGCGTGCGACCAATCGCCATCACTTCGCCAACCGATTTCATCTGAGTGGTCAGACGGTCGTTAGCACCGGCGAATTTCTCGAAGTTGAAGCGAGGAATTTTGGTGACCACGTAGTCGATGGACGGCTCGAAGGAGGCCGGAGTACGCCCGCCAGTGATGTCGTTCATCAGTTCGTCGAGGGTGTAACCAACCGCCAGTTTCGCCGCCACTTTGGCAATCGGGAAACCGGTGGCTTTCGACGCCAGCGCCGAAGAACGGGACACTCGCGGGTTCATTTCGATAACAATCAGGCGACCATTTTTCGGGTTCACCGCAAACTGGACGTTGGAACCACCGGTTTCAACGCCGATTTCACGCAGTACCGCCATCGAGGCGTTACGCATGATTTGATATTCTTTGTCGGTCAGCGTTTGGGCTGGCGCGACAGTGATGGAGTCACCGGTGTGGATGCCCATCGCATCGAAGTTTTCGATAGAGCAGACGATGATGCAGTTGTCGTTTTTATCACGCACCACTTCCATCTCGTACTCTTTCCAGCCGATCAGCGACTCATCAATCAGCAGCTCTTTGGTCGGAGAGAGATCCAGACCGCGGGCGCAAATTTCTTCAAACTCTTCGCGGTTATAAGCGATACCGCCACCGCTACCACCCATAGTAAAGGATGGACGAATAATGCACGGGAAGCCCACTTCAGCGGCAACTGCCAGCGCTTCTTCCATGGTGTGTGCGATACCGGAACGCGCGGTTTCCAGACCAATTTTCTTCATCGCTACGTCGAAACGGCGGCGGTCTTCTGCTTTATCAATCGCATCGGCGGTAGCACCAATCATGGTGACGCCGAACTCCTCCAGCACGCCCTGACGCTCCAGCTCCAGCGCACAGTTCAGCGCTGTCTGACCGCCCATCGTTGGCAACACCGCGTCCGGACGCTCTTTTTCAATAATCTTGCGTACCACTTCCCAGTGAATCGGCTCGATGTAGGTCGCATCAGCCATTTCCGGGTCGGTCATGATGGTCGCTGGGTTGGAGTTCACCAGAATGACGCGGTAACCCTCTTCGCGCAGGGCTTTACATGCTTGCGCGCCAGAGTAGTCAAACTCACACGCCTGACCGATAACAATCGGGCCCGCACCCAGAATCAGGATACTTTTTATATCTGTACGTTTTGGCATGGCTCTTTTACTCCTGATTACTTAGCGGTTTTACGGTACTGCTCAATTAACGCGATAAAGTGGTCGAACAACGGCGCGGCGTCGTGTGGACCCGGACTGGCTTCAGGGTGGCCCTGGAAGCTGAATGCCGGTTTATCGGTGCGATGAATGCCCTGTAACGTACCGTCGAACAGGGATTTATGCGTAACACGCAGGCTTGCAGGTAATGTTGCTTCATCCACCGCAAAACCGTGGTTCTGGGCGGTGATCATCACCACGTTTTTTTCAACATCTTTAACCGGATGGTTGCCGCCGTGGTGTCCAAATTTCATTTTGACAGTCTTCGCACCGCTCGCCAGCGCCAGCAACTGATGGCCGAGGCAGATGCCGAATACCGGGATGTCGGTTTCGAGGAATTTCTGGATGGCAGTAATAGCGTAATCACACGGTGCCGGGTCGCCAGGACCGTTGGAGAGGAAGATACCGTCTGGATTCATTTTCAGTACATCTTCGGCAGATGTTTGCGCCGGAACGATGGTCAGGCGGCAGCCGCGGTCAACCAGCATGCGCAGGATGTTGCGTTTGGCGCCGAAATCATAAGCCACGACGTGGAACGGCAACTCGTCTTCTTTCTTCGCTTCTGGCAGGCCGCCGGTCAACGTCCAGCTCCCTTGTGTCCAGCTATAGGCTTCTGCGGTGGTCACTTCTTTTGCCAGATCCATGCCGTTCAGACCTGGGAACGCGCGGGCTTTTTCTAACGCCAGCGCCGCATCCGGGTTGTCGCCCGCGATAATGCAGCCATTCTGTGCGCCTTTCTCACGCAGCAAACGCGTCAGCTTACGGGTATCGATATCAGCAATCGCCACAATGTTATGGCGTTTCAGGTAAGAAGAGAGGTCTTCGGTATTACGGAAGTTGCTGGCAATCAGCGGCAGGTCGCGAATCACCAGACCTTGGGCATGTACCTGAGAAGATTCTTCATCGGCGTCATTAGTGCCGACATTGCCAATATGGGGATAAGTAAGAGTAACGATTTGACGAGAATAGGAAGGATCAGTGAGGATTTCTTGATAACCGGTCATTGAAGTATTGAAAACGACTTCCCCAACCGCCGAACCTGTTGCCCCTATGGCCCGACCGTGAAACTGGGTTCCGTCTTCCAGAACCAATAGCGCTGACTTAATCAAAACACCCTCCAGAGAATATTCACTCACTTTATTTGCATATTAATTCACAATGATGACGTAAATCAATGCAAATCTGCTTACCGACGAATTTCTGGCAAACGGCGGCATTCTGGAGAGATGAGAGCTAAAAGTCAACTTAATGGTGGTATTTTTTATATTATTTTGTGGCTCATGCATGTTTTGCAGGCATTAAGCGACAAAAAGATCATATAACCCGTTCTGGAAAACGCTTGCGCAGCAAGAAGATTGTATAAAATCAAAACGCGTAGAAAAAAGTGGACCAAATGGTCAAAATTTACATTAAAACAACAAAAACAGAAGAGAAAACATGTTATTTTTAGCACGATATACGCTTTTATAAATAAAAAACTCAAAATAAAAGGGCTAAAAATTAAAGCCCTTTATAATCAATAAATTAAATATGTTATTTTTGCACCATCACAAATGTTTTGTGGTTACAAATTATTGAGATCAAGCACATCTCGCATATCAAAAAGACCACTTTCCTTACCACTCAACCACAATGCCGATCTTACCGCACCGTTAGCAAATGTCATGCGGCTGGAAGCCTTATGGGTGATCTCCAGACGCTCGCCGATATCGGCAAACATGGCGGTATGTTCACCAACGATGTCACCCGCACGCACGGTAGCAAAACCAATCGTTCCAGGTACGCGTTCACCGGTATGCCCTTCACGACTGTAGACCGCGCATTCTTTCAGGTTTTTATCCAGCGCGTGAGCTATCGCCTCCCCCATCGCCAGTGCGGTACCTGACGGAGCATCAACTTTATGCCTATGATGCGCTTCGATAATTTCGATATCGGTGTAATCACCCATCACTTTCGCTGCTTTCTCCAGCAGCTTAAGCATGACGTTGACGCCGACGCTAAAGTTGGCGGCAAAGACAATCGCAATATCGGCGGCCGCGTCACGAATCGCCTGTTTACCGGCTTCGTCAAACCCCGTAGTGCCAATCACCATCCCTTTGCCATGCTGGCGACAAAAAGCGAGATGGTTCAGCGTACCTTCCGGACGGGTAAAATCGATAAACACATCAAAATCATCTTTTATCGCATCAAGGCTGCTTTGCACAGTAACGCCTGTTTTTCCTGCACCAGCCAGCTCACCGGCGTCGCTGCCCAGTAAAGAAGATCCTTCGCGCTCCAGCGCCGCGCCCAGCTGCACGCCTTCTAATGCCAGCGCCGCCTGAATCAACTGGCGGCCCATACGCCCCCCGGCTCCCGCGATGGCAACGCGGATGTTTGCATCATGCATAGCTATTCTCTTTTGTTAATTTGCATAGACCGTTTTCAGAGTAACCAGCGCATCGCTACGCCGCCAGCCAAAAACGCTGATAATTAGAAATTAATGATAAACAGGGAGGGATATCAGTGAAAGGCATGAGTCGATGAATGACTGCATGCCGATAACATGTGACAGGTTACGACGCCAGAGCCAGCACCTCAGCCACCCACTGCTGGAAACCTTTCACATCCAGATCCAGCGCCACCTGCACGTTTGCAGGTTTACTCAGGCAACCATCAATATCAACAACCGTAGTACCTGAGGTAAATTCGCCCTGCGTTTCCACCGCCACAAAACACGGCTTGAGAGTAAACAATTCCGGGTGTACCAGCCAGGCGATAGCGCAAAGATCGTGCATACGCAGTCCACTTTGCATACTGCCGCTACGGTAGTGGCTAAACAGGGCGTGTAGCATTTTTCCGGTGCGATTCAACTCCGGCAAAGTAGCGAGATAGTCAGGGGTTAACATTGCCTGATTGGTGACATCCAGACCACACATGACGATTTCGATGCCGCTACGGAAGACACAGGCTGCCGCTTCTGGATCGGCAGCGATATTAAACTCGGCGTTTGGCGTACAGTTGCCGCGTCCGGCAGAACCGCCCATGATCACCAGACGGCGAATATGCGGTTTGCATTCCGGGCATTGTGAAAGTAACAGCGCAATATTGGTTAACGGGCCGATGGCTACCAGCGTAACAGGCTCAGGCGCACGCAGCAGGGCATCACGAATCGCCAGAAATGCGGGTTTGTCCAGTGGGCTTCTGTTGTGCTCGACAAAGTCGTAGCCAGCCATTCCCGATTCACCGTGTACAGATGCCGCATTACGCGGTGCGCGTACCAGCGGCACGGAGGCTCCCTGGGCAAGCGGAATCTCCGCATTCCAGAAATGCAGCAGTTGCAGGGCGTTGCGGGTAGTTTTCTCTACCGAGACATTACCCGCGACGGTGGTCATCAGTTGCAGGTCAAGTTCCGGGGCAAAAATCGCGGCGGCAATGGCGACGGCATCGTCAATGCCTGGGTCAGTATCAAGGAAGATGGGTATAAGTTTTGTCATTACTGTCTCTCCTGGCTTGTTACTTGCTCATGGCTTTGAACTCATCGCGGCTGATACAGATATCCGAAATATCTTTATTCGTCACCAGACGCGGGCTAAGTTTATCGCCTTCAACAAACGGTACTAGCGGGCAAAATTCCCCTGGAGACGCTTTATCTTCCTGCCACTGAATTTCAATGGATTCCGGCTTCATACCTGGTTTCTCTGACTGAATGACTGTGCGGATATCCGTGGTTAACTGAAATGGCTCACACCCCTTCACATCAGTAAAAGTCGGCGTCAGATGACCATTCTTACGTTCCTGCAGATAAAAAATGCGGCCATCGTGATAGGAAGGAATTACGTAGCAGGTATACATTTTACCTTTACTTAGCACGGGCTGAAGATAACTTGAACCTCTCTCGATCAATTCAACCTCTTTCCCCTTCCAGCGATAAACGTCAACCCCGTGACTACAGCAGCTTCCTCGCCAATGGCTGACGATCTGCTTATATTCTGCATCTGGCTCCGGCGAGGTGATTTCCTGATAAGACGCAGGCGCATCAACAAAACGTTGTGTTGAGGGATCGTAAAGCCAGGTTTGTTCGGGGATATTGGGTCCAGCGGGTAACTCTTGCGGAATGGAAAGATCCGGATAACCATCAAAATTAACATCCTTCCATTGAGGCGTAAAAATGCTACAAGTGCCGATAGAAGCAGTATATAAGGTCTGTATCGGTTTCCCATCACGATATAATTTTATTGCTGAAATGACCGGAACATTATTACAGTCGATCGCTTTGGAAGGGTCGTAATCGTCATTCACTTCCGCCACCAGCACCAGATCAATGCCCGGATCGTTTTTGGGTTTGTTATAGTGAAGCGCAATGGGGAAATGGTGTTTTTTATCGGCTGAAGTCCATACACCTTTTATCTCAATCGGTGAAACTTCAGCATCCCATTGACCAGAAAGTGTCTGTGTGCGCTCCTCAAGAAGCAACCGCTTAACTTGGAGAGATCCACGCAGAATTAATCGCATTTTTCTCTGATTGCAGGGTTCATAGCAATAGCTACCATGAAGGTCGTTGTTAATCCGCGTGATATCGACACTTACCTGCTTACCCGCAATCGTCCCGGAATAATTTCGATCCCAGAACGGAAATTCAAGCTGCGAAGCGCCATTGGCCGCTCCCAAACAAAATACAAAAGCCAAAAATCCCGCCAATCCATAAGCTATCTTGCTCATCATCCTTGCCTCCGCAGAAGAGTACAGCTAAAAAAAACCAGCAACGAATGTGCTGGTTTTGAATGATTAATCTTTACTCGACTTCACGAATATCGACACGCAGCTCTTTCGGCACTTCGAAAACAATGTTTTCTTCACGGCCTTCCAGCGGGATGGCTTCACCACCGCCCAGCTGCTGCAAACGTGCTACCACATTCTGCACCAGAATATCGGGAGCCGATGCGCCCGCAGTCACGCCGACGCAGTTCACGTCTTTTACCCACTCTTCCTGGATATCTTTCGCATCGTCAATCAAAAACGCGCGTTTGCCCATACGCTGGGCCAGTTCCGCCAGACGGTTGGAGTTGGAAGAGTTTTTTGAACCAACCACCAGTACTACTTCCGCCTGTTCTGCCAGAGCGCGTACCGCTTCCTGACGGTTAGTGGTGGCGTAGCAAATGTCATCTTTGCGCGGCCCGACAATTTTCGGGAAGCGTTTACGCAACGCATCGATCACATCAGACGTGTCATCCACCGACAGCGTAGTTTGGGTCATAAAGGAGAGTTTCTCTTCGTTTTTAACCGTCAGTTTCCACACATCGTCCGGCGATTCGACCAGATACATTCCCCCTTCCGGGTTGCTGTACTGACCCATCGTCCCTTCCACTTCCGGGTGACCGGCGTGACCGATAAGAATAGACTCTTCACCACGGCGGCTGGCACGGGCGACTTCCATATGCACTTTGGTCACCAGTGGACAGGTAGCGTCAAATACCGTCAAATCACGGCTTTTCGCTTCGTTACGTACCGCCTGAGAAACACCGTGTGCGGAGAAGATCAGGATCGCGCCGTCCGGCACTTCGCTGATCTGCTCAATAAAGATAGCACCACGTTCGCGCAGGCTATCGACCACGTAGCGGTTATGCACCACTTCGTGACGGACATATATCGGTGCGCCGTAAATGGCCAGCGCGTTTTCAACAATGCTGATAGCGCGGTCTACCCCGGCACAAAAACCACGTGGGTTGGCCAACAGGATCTGCATGTTACGCCTCCAGTGCCGGATCGATTTCCAGCACTTCAATATCAAAATGAACGGTCTGCCCGGCCAGCGGATGATTGAAATCAACGGTAATGGAGTCGCCGTTGATTTCGCGGATCACGCCAGGCATCTCACTGCCATCCATTGCAGTAAAAAGCATGATTGCACCAATTTCTGGCTCGCCTGCATCCATAAACTCACGGCGGGAGAAGTACTGAATCAGGTCCGGTGACGGCACGCCAAACGCCGCATCTGGCTCCAGCGAGAAGGTGGTTTTATCGCCCACTTTCAGCCCCAGCAGGTGTTGCTCCAGACCTTCGGAGAGAGAAGCATCGCCCAGGCGGAACAGCGCCGGTTTACCGTTGTTGCGGGTAGACTCGGCGGTGGTGCCATCGTCGAGTTTTAGCGTGAAGTGCACCAGGACGGCGCTATTGCTCTGTACAGATTCAGACATGCAGGTTTGCTCTTATATTTTGAGGATTTTTGCCGGATGCAGCCTACGATTTCGCAGCAATCTGTAGGCCGGATAAGATGCGTCAGCATCGCATCCGGCAGGGTTTATTATTGTTTTTTCGCTTTAGAAGGCAAAAAACCTTCCAGCACAATCAGTGCCGCACCGACACAGATGGCAGTATCGGCAAGGTTGAAGGTAGCGAAGTGCCAGTCGCCGACGTAGAAGTCGATCATATCGACAACGAAGCCGTGCCACAGGCGGTCGAACAGGTTGCCCAGCGCACCGCCAATAATCAGCGCGTAAGCGATATTGTTTAGCTTCTGCGTGGCCTTCGAGCGATACATCATCACCATCAGGATCACGCTAATACCAATCGCAATACCGGCAAAGAACCAACGCTGCCAGCCGCCACTATCGGCAAGGAAACTAAACGCCGCGCCATAGTTACGCGCATAATGCAGATTAAGCGACGGGAACAGCGGGACCGTATCCCCCAGAGCAAAGTTCTGGAGGATCAGGTATTTGCTGCCCAGATCGATAATCAGCACGACTACCACCAGCCACAGCCAGCGTAGCCCTGTTGAACAAATCGATTGACTCATCAGGCAAACTTACGTTTTTCACCGTCACCGGCGACGTTGCTGACACAGCGGCCGCAGATTTCTGCGTGTTCCGCCACCTTGCCGACATCCTGGGTGTAGTGCCAGCAGCGTGGGCACTTCTCACCTTCGGCTTTACTCAACGCGACTTTCAGCCCTTTGAGTACTTCGCTCTGCTGAGCATCAGCAGGGGCGTCGTTATAGTCTGCAACGGTAGCGCCGGAGGTCAACAGGACAAATCGTAATTCATCGCCCAGCGCGGTCAGTTTCGCCGCCAGTTCCGGTTCTGCATACAAGGTTACTGCCGCTTCCAGCGAGCCACCCACTTTCTTGTCGGCACGTGCTTGCTCAATGACTTTGTTCACTTCGCCACGCACTTTCAGCAGCTCGTCCCAGAACGCATCGTTCATCGCTTCGCTGTCTGCCAGACCAAACAGGCCTTCGTACCACTCGCCGGTGAAGACGTATTTTTCACGTTCGCCCGGCAGATAGCCCCACACTTCATCAGCGGTGAAGGAGAGGATTGGTGCCATCCAGCGAACCAGCGCTTCTGCGATGTGATACAGCGCAGTCTGGCAGCTACGACGCGCCACGCTGTCCGCTTTCGCGGTGTACTGGCGGTCCTTAATGATGTCGAGGTAGAAAGAGCCCATCTCAACGGAGCAGAAGCGCATCAGACGCTGTACCACTTCGTGGAAATCGTATGCTTCGTACGCCTTGAGGATGTCTTCCTGCGCCGCTTTCGCACAACCTACGGCCCAGCGATCCAGTACCACCATCTCTTCCGGTTTCACCATATCTTTTGCCGGATCGAAACCGTTCAGGTTTGCCAGCAGGAAACGTGCAGTGTTACGGATACGACGATAGCTGTCGGCAGCACGTTTCAGGATCTCGTCAGAAACGGCCATTTCACCGGTGTAGTCAGTTGATGCCACCCACAGACGCAGAATATCCGCGCCCAGTTTGTTCATCACATCCTGCGGCGAAACGGTGTTGCCGATGGATTTAGACATCTTGCGACCCTGACCATCCACGGTAAAGCCGTGGGTCAGTACCTGACGATACGGCGCTTTGCCTTTCATCGCGGTGGAGATCATCAGGGAAGACATGAACCAGCCACGGTGCTGGTCAGAACCTTCCAGATACATGTCCGCTGCGTGACCAGCAAATTCCGGACGCACGTCAACAACAGAAGAGTGGGTAGATCCGGAGTCAAACCATACGTCCAGCGTATCCGGCACTTTCACGTACTGGTCAGCTTCGTCGCCGAGGATCTCTTTCGCATCAAGATCCCACCATGCCTGAATGCCATCAACTTCAACGCGTTTTGCCACTTCTTCCATCAGTTCGAGGGTACGCGGATGCAGCTCTTCCGTGTCTTTGTGCACGAACAGTGACATCGGTACGCCCCAGGTGCGCTGACGGGAGATACACCAGTCAGGACGGTTAGCGACCATCGACTCGATACGCGCCTGGCCCCAGTCAGGGATCCACTGCACGCCTTTGATCTCTTTCAGTGACTGCGCACGCAGACCTTTCTGATCCATGCTGACGAACCACTGCGGCGTAGCGCGGAAGATGATCGGCGTTTTGTGACGCCAGCAGCACGGATAGCTGTGCTGCATTTTCTCAACGTGCAGCAGCGCGCCTTTTTCCTGTAGCAGCGCAACGACGATGTCGTTCGCTTTGAAGACGTTAACGCCATCCAGCGTCGGGTAAGTACCCGGCAGATAAGTACCGTCCGGGCCAACCGGGTTAGCGGTTTCCAGACCGTATTTCTGACCGATCACATAGTCGTCCGGGCCGTGGCCAGGCGCGGTATGAACGGCACCGGTACCGGCATCCAGCGTAACGTGATCGCCAAGAATTGCCGGAACGTCGAAGCCCATAAACGGATGGGTAAAGCGAAGCAGCTCCAGCTCCGCACCTTTTACCGTGCCGAGAATGGTGTAATCGGTCACGCCGATACGCTGCATTACGCTTTCAACCAGATCTTTTGCCAGAATCACAGCCTGACCGTCGATCTGCACCAGCGCATAGTCGAAATCAGGTGCAATAGAGATTGCGCGGTTGGCAGGCAGAGTCCACGGCGTGGTGGTCCAGATCACCAGCGAGATTGGGCCGTTAACGTTGCTTACGCCAAATTTTGCTTTCAGCGCATCCTGATCGACCGCCTGGAAAGCGACGTCAATGGACGGAGAAGTTTTGTCGTAATACTCAACTTCCGCTTCCGCCAGCGCAGAACGGCAGTCAACGCACCAGTGTACCGGCTTCGCGCCTTTGTGCAGGTGACCGTTGCCAATGATTTTGCCCAGCGCGCGGATGATGTTGGCTTCAGTTTTGAAGTCCATAGTCAGGTACGGGTGCGACCAGTCGCCCAGCACGCCCAGACGGATAAAGTCTTTGCGCTGACCGTCAACCTGGGTCGCAGCGTATTCGCGGCACTTAGCGCGGAACTCGGCGGCGGTGAATTTCTCACCCGGCTTGCCGTATTCTTGCTCTACTTTCAGCTCGATCGGCAGACCGTGGCAGTCCCAGCCAGGCACATACGGCGAGTCATAACCGGAAAGCCCTTTGGACTTCACGATAATGTCTTTCAGAATCTTGTTAACCGAGTGACCAATATGAATGCTGCCATTCGCATAAGGAGGGCCATCATGCAGAATGAAGGTTTTTTTGCCTTTTTTAGCCGCACGAATGATGCCGTACAGATCATCATCAGTCCAACGCGCCAGCATTCCCGGTTCGCGCTTGGCGAGATCGCCACGCATCGGGAACCCTGTTTCCGGCAAATTCAGGGTTGATTTATAGTCACTCATCAGATTCTCGGTTCCGTATTTCGGTTTGATTACATAACAGGCTTAAGCCGGTTTTGTTAGCCCAAAAAATTCGCGGGCGGTTAATTCATCACGCGCAATCTGCGCTTTCAGTTCGTCCAGCGACGCAAATCGCTGCTCATTGCGTATTTTTTTACGCAGCACTACTTGTATATGGCGACCGTAAAGGTCCATTGCAACATCTAACAAATGCACTTCCAGCTGCTGGCGAATACCGGCAACCGTTGGGCGTGTTCCGATGTTTGCAACGCCGGGTAACGGCTTTTCACCGAGGCCCAGCACTTCTACCGCATAAACCCCTTTCACCGGGGAAACCTGACGGCGCAGCGGTACATTCGCCGTCGGGAAACCTATAGTGCGCCCTAATTCATCACCGTGGACCACACGCCCGGAGATGGCAAACGGGTGCCCCAGTAAACTTTCTGCCAGAGCCAGATTGTCATCCGCCAGCGCCTGACGTACAGCGGTACTGCTGATGCGCACGCCACCTTCGCAAAAAGTTTGCGTACTGGTGATATCGAAGCCGTATTCCGCGCCAGCTTTCTGTAATAACAAGAAATCGCCTTCACGACCAGCGCCAAAGCGGAAATCATCCCCTACAGCAAGAAATTTTACCCGCAAATGCTTCACCAGAAGATCGCTGATGAAATTTTGCGCGGTTAACGCCGCGAAACGCCTGTCGAAACGCACGCACAGCACGTAATCAACGCCACACTCTGCAAGGTAACGCAGTTTTTCCCGCAGTCGGGTCAGCCGTGCCGGGGCTTTATCGGTAGCAAACAGTTCCAGTGGTTGAGGTTCAAAAAGCATCACCATCACCGGTAAGTTGCGCTTGCGCCCTTCTTCCTGCAAGCCCTGTAACAGCGCGCGATGACCGCGATGCACGCCGTCGAAATTACCAATAGTCAGCACACACCCTTCTTGCGGGGCCTGGCTGAGATTATGTATGCCGCGTATCAGCTTCATGTCTGGCTCAAAACAGTGAAAATCGTCCGAGTATACCTTGTACAGCGGTCAAGGTTAACCGGCGATTGAGTACCGAAATCAGAAAGAAGTGGCTTTTCATTGCCATGCCGCAAATTACGGGAAGAAACAGACCGCCTGCTGCAATTTTTATCGCGGAAAAGCTGTATTCGCACCACGCAAGCTGGTAGAATCCTGCGCCATCACTACGTAACGAGTGCCGGCACATTAACGGCGCTTATTTGCACAAATCCATTGACAAAAGAAGGCTAAAAGGGCATATTCCTCGGCCTTTGAATTGTCCATATAGAACACATTTGGGAGTTGGACCTTGGCTAATATCAAATCAGCTAAGAAGCGCGCCATTCAGTCTGAAAAGGCTCGTAAGCACAACGCAAGCCGTCGCTCTATGATGCGTACTTTCATCAAGAAAGTATACGCAGCTATCGAAGCTGGCGACAAAGCTGCTGCACAGAAAGCATTTAACGAAATGCAACCGATCGTGGACCGTCAGGCTGCTAAAGGTCTGATCCACAAAAACAAAGCTGCACGTCATAAGGCTAACCTGACTGCACAGATCAACAAACTGGCTTAATCGCCAATTTGCTGAAGCTTTGTGAAAAAGCCCGCGCAAGCGGGTTTTTTTATGCCTGCAGCTTTTGTGATGCGTGAGAAAACACACTGCCGGTTGCCAGAGAGTCAAAAGTTACAGGTTCTTGCAGACATGCCGTTACACTCTCTGAACTCTTCGTGACTTAAGAATCGTAGAGTCATCGGCTGATATATTCTGAATAAGAATATCTACTCAATCTTCAGACTCCCCCTACACAGAATGTGGAGATTGTGATACACATTGAGGTATTAAACTTAAGACCACTCTATCTTTGAATTAAATTCCTATACACTTTAACCATCCATAAATATCACTTTATTAAATCTAATAAATTATTAACCACAATCAATACAGGTTAAATACTTATTTATAATGTACTTATTAAAAACTAATGAGCGATTTTTGATAGTAATCACATATACTTTAAAATAAATTAATAAAAAAACTCATCAAATTCAAGGACTGATAATGAAAGATGGTATATATACTTTGCCACATTATCTTTATAAATCAAATATAGCAGATAATGAAACAATAAAGGAAACAAGAAAAGACAATTCATTAAAAATATTATGCGAGTATAAAACAGAGTTAATTATTTTATTTGATGATTTTCTTAGAAGCCAACAGTTACCTAAAATATCTCCAGCACTTCATTTTTTATTTCAACAGACTAATTTGATAGATGCGCATTTTTATAGATGTAAAGTCCAAGAACACACAATCCAACTTTCTTTTTTAAAAGACAAAAACATCACATTACTTAGATTGGATGTTTTTGATGACGTCACAAGTGAATATATTACTGAAGATATTAAGATATCAGAAGATTGCCATGTCAAATTCCTTAAATTTTTAAAGACAAACTTCGATCAGGAAATATACGATCAGTTATATACTCCTGAAATATTTTATGAAGCCTGCAAAAAAGTTCAGTCATTTTATGATCATCAGGATACCTTGCTAAACAGAAAATACAGAGAAATAGACAAGAAAAAAGGTTATCTTAGCAAGGAACTCAAAAAGCTAATTAAAATGAATACATACCCTGAGTTATACAATGGGCAATATCAAAAAATCCCTTACTTATCCATCGATGTTAACCAAGATATAACATGGCAGAATTTTAAAACTAGCAACACAGCATATTCACAGCTTTGTGAAAAATTATCATCTTTTAAAATTACGACTAATCAATTAATACAAAAAACAGCTTGCTGCACAACTGAAAAAACGACCACCAATAAATTTAATGTTGTCTTTTCTTACGACGGATATTATATAAAGGAATTTATACTTTTATTACCCTATAATAAATCCATGGAGATTTATGAACTTAACAAGCAAAAAATCCAGTACTTGACTGCTCCAAATATTAACATACATAAAATATTGCTATCAAACTTAACGATAGAAAAGAGCAACCTGACATATGGTTATTATTCCACTTGTATATTATCAAATATATCATGCTTTGAAAGTGACTTATCAAACACAACCTTTTTCAATGGAGAAATAAATAATCTTTTCTTAAAAAAATGTAATATATTTGGAGTATTCTTCATTAAAACAAAAATAAAAAACCTTCTCTGTGAAGATATTATGCCTGTTCGATGGACCACTCAACTTGTCAATAAGTACTTAGGTAACATATATACAGGAGTATTCAAAACACTGGGAAGTATTGATGACAAAGCGTCTCGTTTCGAAATTTTGATTCCATTGGTTCAAACATTAGTTCGCGACAATGTAACGCTAAATAATGATGTGTATCAAGAATTGAGTAAGTATATGCACGATTACGACAAAACATCTCCGGAAATGAGTAAATACCTTCAGAGCATCAATGAAAGTATGTTCCTTATGACAAACATCCCTCATCAGGATCCCCCCCCAAAGAAAGATGTTATTCAGAATAAAATTACATCTGATGTATATTAATTCACTGCAGAGAAATAAAAAAACCTGAAACATGCACTCAAATATCCTACTCTTCACTCTAATGAGTGAACCCCAGAACTTTTATAAAGAAGCGAGCAACGAAGAATATTAAACTTTCAACATTTCATCAACTTCACATCAAAAATTTAAAAACTTAAACATTAATATAAATACTAACAACCTGATCACATAATCAGGTTTGAAAATGAGTAACCTTCCATACTAGTCAATTAAGAATGATTTATGAAAAAGTATATTATTCCGTTCGTGGCGACAACGTTGATATTCAGCGTAACAACCTTCGCCAAGGATGTCGATCAAGGAACGCTAACCATTAGAGGAGAAGTTGTTGATACAACGTGTTACTTTGTTAATGGTGATTCAACAACCGATATTGTTGTCGAAGATGTTGTAACCAGTGCAATGAATCAACTTATTAATAATGAAATCTATACTTTAAAAACCGGTTCAACCGCTCATGACTTAGAAATTCAGTGTGATGGCAATACAGCACCAAATATCGAAGTATTAGCCTCAGAGTTTGATGCTAATAACTTTACGTTGAATAAAGGAACTGCTGAAAACGTTGGCTTTGCCTTTTTCCTCGGTGATGGAAATATGACAAGAATATTGCCAGGTGTAAAAACACCGCTGAAAGATAATGGTTCTGGACAATATTTTCTTAATATAAATGCACAATATGAGCGTACAAGTACCGATCCTGTAACAAAAGGTTCCGTGGAGTCAACCGTGACGATTAAAATCAGTGCAGATTAAAATTTTTATGCCGGTAGCTCTGCTACCGGTATTATTTACGGAGTGATTACATGAGAATTATAACAGCATTGCTGATGTCATTTTTTATTTTACCTGTTCATGCGGGTGTGGTCATCTATGGTACGCGTATTATCTATCCAGAAAAAAACAGAGAAGTTCTCGTACAGTTAATGAATCAAAGCAAAAATGCCTCTTTGATTCAGGCATGGATCGATGATGGAAACACAACTATCGCGCCAGAAAAAATTCAGGTCCCATTTATTCTCACTCCGCCAGTAAGTCGTGTAGCAGGAGGTTCTGGCCAACAACTAAAAATAAAAAAATGCCAAACAACTTACCTCACAATAAAGAAAGTTTATTTTATCTAAATGTTATGGACATCCCTCCAAACAACCCACAAAATGCTGGAAAAAACAAAATTAAACTTGCATTACAAAACCGTATAAAGTTATTTTGGCATCCCGAAGGCGTAGCGCCGGTAGATAAAAAAAGCCTGTCTCAATTAAATATCAAAAAGAAAGATAATGCCATCTCAATAAACAATGAAACAGCGAACTGGATAACGATTACAACTATCAAAGCCCAAAATGTGAAAGTTAATAATGAAAGTATATTACTACCTCCATTTTCTAATAACGACATTACATTAAAAAATAACAACGCCTCAGAGTATGAACTAACGGTAGTTGATGATTACGGGAATAATATCAATAGTAAAATCGCTGCAAAATAACAGGTAAAAGTCATGTTAAGGACGACACGATGGGTCGCTGCAATTATTATTTTGTATTCTTTTCCAGGTTATGCTGAAGAAACTTTTGATACACACTTTATGATCGGCGGCATGAGAGGAGAAAAAGTTTCTGAATATCATTTAGATAATAAACAACCGCTTCCAGGAAACTACGAACTTGATATTTATGTAAACCACCAGTGGCGTGGAAAACAAGATATCATGGTCCCAGAGTCACCAACCAAACCATGTCTGCCTGAGGAGCTGTTCACCAAACTGGGGGTGAAGACCGATAAGATCAATACAGAAGATCATTGTATTTCACTGGATGAAGCGGTTCATGGTGGTCAATATCAGTGAACACCGACTAAATTTAACGATCCCACAGGCGTATATCAATGAACTTGAAAGAGGTGACGTTCCTCCGGAAAGTTGGGATCGCGGCATTGATGCTTTTTATACCTCCTATAATTTATAGTCAGTATCGCTCTTATGACAGTAATAATAACAGTAATACAGCCAGTTATGGTCGTTTTAACAGCGGATTAAATTTATTTAGTTGGCAATTACACTCTGATGCCAGCTATAGCAAGCCTGATGATATGAAAGGCACATGGCAAAGTAATACTCTTTACCTGGAACGTGGCTGGTCGCAAATATTAAGCACAGTTCAGATAGGAGAAAATTACACATCCTCACTCATATTCGACTCTCTGCGATTTAGCGGAATACGCTTATTTCGCGATATGCAAATGCTACCTGATTCTATGCAGAACTTTACACCTTTAGTACAAAGTGTTGCGCAAAGTAATGCCTTGATAACGGTTACGCAAAATGGCTACATCATTTACCAAAAAGAGGTTCCCCCGGGACCATTTACTATCGCAGATTTGCAACTTTCGGGCAGCGGCGCTGATCTCGATGTCAGCATAAAAGAAGCGGATGGTAGTGTTCGTTCCTTTTGGTGCCCTACTCTTCCGTGCCCAACATGCTGCAACCAGGTGTTTCAAATCTCGATTTTATCGCCGGACGCAGTAAGATATATGGTGTAAATAATCAGGAGGACTTTCTTGAGGCAAATTATTTATATGGCCTCAACAATCTTGTGACACTGTATGGCGGTTCGATTTTAACTGATAACTATAATGCAATAACGTTAGGAAATGGTTGGAATACACCGCTGGGTGCTATTTCTTTTGACGCTACCCGATCGAGTAGTAAGTTATATAATGATAAAATACACGAAGGTACAAGCTATCAGGTCGCCTATAATAAATATCTAGTGCAAACGGCTACTCGCTTTAGCGTGGCCGCCTGGCGTTATGCTTCGCAGGATTACAGGACATTCAGCGACCATCTTTACGAAAATGATAAACACAATCATCATAGTGAATATGATGATTTTTATGATATTGGCAGAAAAAATAGCCTTTCTGCCAATATTATGCAACCTTTATCCACCGGCATAAAAATTGCTCTCAACGATGAACAGAACTTATTTTGTACCATTACTTTTAAAAACGTTATCGATGAAAATAAAACATATATATGTCAGTAAAAGGAGTTTACTATGAAGTGGCTTTTATTGCTCTCCTTGAGTCTATATTCTTTTATTGTACAAAGTGCTCCCTGTACACTGACTAATGTCGGTGAACAACGTGGAACTTACACTCTAAAACCACTTAATATGAAAGGTAATCTCGCTGTTGAAAAAATTGAAAACACTGGAAATATCATTGAGTGTGCGGATTTGCAAGATACGACCAACGCCATTAAAGTTCATTTTTTAACACTGAACGCCTTAAGGTTTAAAGTGGGGGGCGTCATTATATTATTAATTTTCCTTTTGAATCTAACGGTAAAAAAAATAGAACTACCCGGCAAATCATCTTATAATTTAGAAGAAATCTTATCTGCAATAAATTTCACGATTCCATATTCTATTACTTCGTTACCAGATAATTCTTATATCTCAGATATTTTTCCAGGGGCACCTTTTCCTTTGTTGTTCGAAATTGAAGTGAGCTCATGCATAGGGAGTAATACTAATTGTAACAGCGTCCGCTTTAACTTTAATTTAAATACCATTTTACAGGTTAACTTAATGACTTGTGGTTTTGAAGACAAATCCATCGACACTGGACGATTTGTACTGTCTCGTATCAATAGTGAAAATTATCAGTTTCATCATATAAGATTTGACTGCATCCAGGGCGAGCAAGGTGAATTAGTTTTTGAACCCAGCGAAGTTGAATATTACTTTGAACCAGTGACGATACAGGAGTCAGGGAGCAGCATATTAAAAAATGAGTTAGAAAATAGTGAGGAAGGTGCTGGTCAAGTAGGCTTTCAACTCTCGAATGATGATACGAATGAAATCCTGTATGGCAAAAGCAATAGCTATGCTTTTCAGCATCCCCATGAAGGAAGTAATCAGATTCCTCTTTTTATTCGCCCGCGTACATATGGAAATAATGTCTCAAGCGGGCAAATAATGAGCCGAGTCAAAATTGTGGTTATATACAACTAATCTATCTCCCCCACCTTAACTTTGGGGGAGTTGCCGATTAACGCGCCGCTGGACTAAAAAGCGCAGAATAATCCGTATTGCAGATTCGCTGTACCGCTGGATGCTGAATCATCCGCTCAGCAAAAATGGCATGGTACTCTTCCATCACATTTTCTACGCGACCAATTTCCACGACAGTTTTATCGGCATAAAAGTCATATGCATAAAGCGTTGGAGCAACGAAGATTGCATTGTGCATCGCACCAAAAGCTTTCATTAATGCGGCATCATCAAACTCGCCAAGGATTTCTACGTTTAATCCCTGGGAGTTAAACCAGTTAAGCAATTTGCGCCCTAACATTGAACGTCGCCCAGGAATCAAAAGCCGCCGTTCTTCCAGACAAGCCGGGAACGGTTTTTCCGGTGGTGGATTTGTACACCAGAAACTCACGCCACATTCGCCAATTCTCACGGAGAACAGGCCTTCCTGCTGCGTAGAATCTATCGGACAGTCGGAAATGATCATATCCAGTTTATGCTGGCTTAATTGCTCCAGCAGCATTTCGTGGGTGGATTCGAAGCAGCGAAGATGAATCGGCTCGCCTTCTACCACTGCGGCGTTAAGTACGCTACTGACCAGGCGTTTGGAAAGTGCATCAGCCACGCCAACGTCAAACAATAAATTGGACTCTTTGCGATAGTTCACGATATCCAGCATTTCCTGGCTTAAGGTAAACATTTTATCGGCATAGCGATAGACCAGCTCTCCCAGCTCGCTGGGTTCGAGACCACGTCCCTTGCGCTTAAATAATTTGCCTTGCAGGCGCTCTTCCAGCGCCCGAATCTGTCCGGTAATGGTTTGTGGTGTTAAATAAAGCGCCTCCGCTGCGCCAACCACGGAACCTTCTTTATAGACATGCCAGAAGTAATACAAGTGGTTGTAATTGATATGAGACATGCTCATTTCTCTCCCTGATAACAATGAAAAGGGAGCCGTTTATGGCTCCCCGGTAAACCGTCCTGTCAAACTGATGGACGCAAACGAACGCGTAACCAGCTGTATCCAATTACCGCCGAAGAGATAGAACCGACCAGGATACCGAGTTTCGCCCAGTTAATCAGTTCTGGATCTACGCTACCAAAGGCCAGGCTGGCAATAAAGATAGACATAGTAAAACCGATACCGCACAGGATCCCCACCGCCATAATTTGCTGATAAGTCGTTCCCTCAGGCAGATGCGCCAGTTTCAAACGCAGCGCCAACCAGCAGAACAGACTAATCCCCAGCGGTTTGCCAATCAGCAAGCCAGCGATGATCCCCAATGGCAGAATGGAGGTCAAGCCATCCAGCGTGACGCCTTGCAGTGAAACGCCAGCATTAGCAAATGCAAACAGCGGTAAAATCAGATACGCCACCCACGGGTGCAACACATGCTCCAATCGCTTCGCTGGAGAACGCCCATGCTTCTCTTTCAAAGGAATAAAGAAGCCGACAATTACCCCCGCCAGGGTTGCGTGAACCCCCGATTTCAACACCGCAGTCCACAACACCACGCCAACCAGAATATAGACACCCGTGCGGCGCACACCACACAGATTCAATACCGCGAGTACCGCAATTGCTACAGCCGCGACGCCAAGAGAGGCCATCGATAAGTCATTAGTGTAGAACAATGCGATGATAATGATGGCCCCAAGATCGTCGATAATAGCCAGAGCCATCAAAAAGATCTTCAGCGCTAACGGAACACGACTTCCCAACAGCGCCAGCACACCAAGTGCAAAGGCAATGTCAGTAGCCGCCGGGATCGCCCACCCTTCGCGGGTAATCGGATCGGCATAGTTAAAGGCCAGATAGAGCAATGCCGGCACAATCATCCCACCAATAGCGGCGATAACTGGAAATGCGGCCTGGCGTAAGCTGGCTAGCGATCCTTGCATCAGTTCACGTTTAACTTCCAAACCAACTAACAGGAAAAATACCGCCATCAGCGCGTCATTTATCCATAACAGCATGTTTTTGTTGATTTCGAGTGAACCAACCCGGAGCTGAACCGGCGTCTCCAGAAAGTCGTGATACCATCCACTGGTTGCGCCGCTATTGGCCATAATCATCGCCAGGATAGCGGCAATGATAAGAATAATGCCTCCCGAGGCATCACTGCTAAAGAATCGATGCAGATGTTTCACTTTTTATTTCTCTTTCAGGTGAATAGATCGTTTTTACTATTTTACCCCGCACAAATCTTCGTTAAAATCAGATTATAGTGTAGGAATAATTCGTTTTTTACGATCCATTGAAGGATTTGCGTCATCAGTGATGAGATGAGTTTTTGACGGCTGTAAGCGCTCACGAGTGACCCTAAGCCCTGATAATCATAGCTTAAGGTGAGGATTTCTGAGGGATTAATTAGGAAAAGTAATAATAAAATCGCACTGTGCTATAGCTGTTTATTCCAGAGATGCTTGAAAATATCTAATGTGGAGACAACATTGGCAGGCGACATTCGGTTTAATGAGGATAGAAAGGGATGAGACTCCAGGAAGTTGATAAAACGAGTCGCGCTTGCTAACGTCGAATACCGCATTTCATTTGCTTTCTTGTTTCCTGTAAGGTTACAAACAGCCATTGAATAATCACGGGCGGAAAATGCACGCCAGACATTATTTCTCACGCCACCACTCAAAAACAACCGCGGCGGCGTATCATAATGAGTCGTTTTCTCGCCGCGTTCTTTCACAAATGAAATATGGCACCGGCCTTGATGAATATGCTGTAAATTAGCCATTAGACAACCGCCTAATATAAAGCACTCGTGATCAAGGTAGTGTTGAATATTTATAGAATATGCTTCAGTCAGTACTCTAACCAGTTCAAAATGGCGATACGCCGGAAGAACAGGTTTCACCAGCATCCCCGGATCGTTTTGATGTAATATCGCCCGACCATAATCAATATCAAATAAAGTATCACGTCGCATAGTAAGTAACTCCTTGCGTTGTACGTGATGCGCCAGTGTACCAGAAGTAATAATTTACGGATATCAGCAAGTGAAGCGCCTTGCTCAATCATCAATGCTAAATGTGTTCTTCGCGGCGTTGTATTTACATGATCCAGAGTGATAAAAGTTCCGGAACAATGATGACAATACATTCTCCTCTGCCCCTGAGCTGAATAGCCATACTTTTTCAGAGATGTGCTTCCGCAAGCTGGACATTGTGAAACCAACCCTCGCCATGAATGATTAACACGATTACGATAAATATTAAGAGATCGTTCAGATATCACAGGAAACAAGTAACCGCATTCTCGACATAAAATATTTTTGCCTTGTGCAATATAATCCTGGCTATTCAACAACCCCAGGTTTTTGCATCCTGGTGTTTTGCAACAATCAACATTTACGTTGGTAAACATATTCACTCCCTGCGAATACCCGGATATTATCGTCATATGTCAAAGAAAAGAACCTGATTCAATGTGTAACATTGAATCAGGCGGGCATAGCCCTAAATGGCATACATTACATTTATTATGATTATCAGGTTAGCCCCAGGTCACTGCTTCTGGTTTATCACCTCTGGCTTTCATTAATGAATCATTATCAATATCGGCTTTATACTTTAAGAAATTACCATACATTTGTTTTTCAATGTCTGGATTTTTACCTATCTGATTAATGGTCTCAAAACGATCGGTTTTGAGGTTGTATAGGTACTTTGGCTTATTGTTACGATCGATGATCATTTTCCAGTCACCATCACGTATCGCCCATTCGTCGGTTGGATCATCCTGGAATGGCATGTCAATTCCGAAGATTAATGGCTTTTCACGTTTTAGCGCCTTGTTCTCAAGGACAGGAACCAACGATTCGCCATCAAAAGTGCGGTCCGTCGGTAATTTGAAGTTCATCATTTTCGCCAGCGTAGGCATCCAGTCCAGACCATAAACGGGAGTATCTGAAACCATTCCCTTTGGAAGATGCTTTCCGTATTTAATAATCGCCGGAACACGGATGCCGCCTTCCCAAAGATTATCCTTGCGACCACGTAATCCATCCGTTTCCCCTGCCAAATTCAGCTCATACACTTTGCGCGCTTCACGCGTTACCGGACCGTTATCACTGGTAAAAATAACGATTGTGTTATCTTCTTCACCCATCGCTTTGATTTTATCCAGCACTTTTCCAACCTGTGCATCCAGATAGCTGATGTTGGCATAATATTCCCCCACACCACGCCAGGGTTTATCCGCCCAGTCGCCATAAAATAAATCAGGATGCTGTTTCTGATAGTCGCTCATATATTGTGAGTACATGTCGAGGTATTTTTTGGGCGAAGCCAGGGGACTGTGCACTTCGGTAAAAGCGACATAAAGGAAGAAAGGCTTACTATCCTTTTTGTTATCCAACCAGTTAACGACTTCCGAACTGACATACTCACCACTCATTTTATCGGCACGAGGTGTGGGTTGCCCGTTACGCAACCAACCCGTCGGATACACCATGCCAAAACGGGGACGCTCCTTCGCATTATCCAGAGTAGCGTCGGTAACAAAACCCGCCGTATTAACCAGTGAGTAATCAAAGCCCATATCTTGTGCTTGTGGCTGATCGGTGCGATCGCCGCCTGCATTCAGATGCAGCTTACCCATCATTGCCGTGTCGTACCCTTGCGCTTTGAGTAGATTAGCAATCGTGAGTTCGTTACGCCCTAAGGCAACATCTTTGCCTGAAGGAATCCATGAGCGAATTCCAGTACGAAATGGCATCCGGCCGGTTAATAGCCCAGCGCGTGAAGGTGAACTTAAAGGGGCGGGGGCATAGTAGTCAGTAAATTTGACCCCTTCCTGGGCAAGCCTGTCGATATTAGGTGTTTTAACGATCTGATGACCATATGTTGCTAAATCGCCATAACCTAAATCATCCGCCATAATAATGACTAAATTAGGTTGTTTAGCCTCTGCGGCTAAGGCAGGACTAAAAGCATTCCCTGTGCAAACTGCAAGGCCGATCAAACTGGCCATTAACGTTTTCTGCATAATTATTCCCTGATAAAAAATTAGAAATCATAACCAAGCATATAAATCATTTGATCGCCAAAGCCATCGTAGCCCAGCTTATTATCGAAATAACGCCACGTCACACTGGCTTTCCAGCGAGGATAGAACTTCCAGACAATAGTTAAACCGCCATTTAATCCGTTCCGGCCAAATTGCTGCTCCGTGTAAGCATCGTTCCTGTCCAGTTCTATTTCATTCCAGTTAGATAAAACAAATTTTTCGTCAAATAACATAAATGGCAATACTGCTGTCCAGCCAACAACATAACCATTCCAACCATTCGTTTGACCATATTTAGCTGATACGTAGTCACCAGATTGATTATGTAATCCAATATACGGTTTAAAAAAGCCCCACTCGCCGTTCCAGCCGAGATAACCGAATCCATAAAACATGTCCAGATCGTCACCCCATGAGTTATCCCATTGGCCATAAATTTTGCCAAAGAATGTCATATCAGAGTCAAAGAGTCTGACATGCGTCATTGCTGAAACCGTATGATTTCTCCCTGCTACAGCATGATTGAGTACATTACTTTCATAAAATGAGTAAAATTCTGCTTCTTTAAAATTTACCCCAAAATCCGCAGTCACTTTCCATACTTCACCACGGTGAGTGTTTACAAATCCACTATTCCAGTCTGCATAACCCGCATTTATTGAACCAAAGGTTCCTTTATATTCTAATGAAGAATATGCAGGAAAATGATAGATAGCTGTTATCAGGGTACACGCAATAAGAAGTCATCTTTTGGCAGACATATATTATGTTCTCCATTCATTGTTTTTATGATTCCATAGGAATTAATACACCAGATAATTCATTTTGATTAAGAACGACTCAGAAAGTATATTTAAAGGTGAATGGCAAAGCGTGATGGAGATCGCAGATTACTTTTACCCCCGGGTGTGGAGGTATCGTGTTTCAAAAAGTGTGTCGATTTTAAATATCACTCATTGATTTATAAACATTTTTCCTCACAAAAAGAAAATTCAATTCTGTACAAGAATATTTTGTATCTTCTATTACTTTCTCCAGTAATAACTCACCATTCAGGCATAACTTAAACCTCTTGTTCATAATCTCAACTTTTGTAAATGAAAACGCACATAAGAGTTAAAATAAACAATGTACTAAAGATTAATTACGCAAAAATGCGAGGCGTCTTCAGGATTAGAATCGATAAAACAGAATGGGTTAAAGAGAGCGATATAATAGCGGCGGGTGCTTGAGGCTGTCTGTCTCAGGCATTAGCTGAACGGCAGATAGAGAAAAGCCCCGAGTGATATTTTACCATCAACCCGAGGCCCCCTATATGCAGAACACATGTAGAGTGCCTCTTACTGACCGTAAGGTCAAGGAGAAGAGAGCAATGAAGCAGCATAAGGCGATGATTGTCGCCCTGATCGTCATCTGTATCACCGCCGTAGTGGCGGCGCTGGTAACGAGAAAAGACCTCTGTGAGGTTCACATCCGAACTGGCCAGACGGAGGTTGCTGTTTTCACGGCTTACGAATCCGAGTAAGAGCAACGGCGGGGAGTGATCCCCGCCACTTTACAGGTGCTCGCATATCTTCAACGCACCCTATTTTTACCCAAGCCTGCCCACAGGCAGGCTTTTGGGGAGGTTAGCGAGTCAGGTCGTCAAAAAACTTCTTCACACCATCAAAGAAGCTCTTTGAACGCGGGCTGTTGTGCTCACCGGTTGGGCCACCGAAGCTTTCCTGCAGCTCTTGCAGCAGCTGTTTCTGCTTCTCGTTCAGACCTACCGGTGTTTCGACGACAACGCGGCACAGCAAGTCACCTTGCGCACCGCCGCGAACAGACTTGACGCCTTTACCGCGCATACGGAACAGCTTACCGGTCTGGGTTTCGCCAGGCACTTTCAGTTTGACGCGACCATCAAGGGTCGGTACTTCGATTTCGCCACCCAGCGCTGCCATAGCGAAGTTGATCGGGACTTCGCAATACAGGTTGTTGCCTTCACGCTCGAAAATCGGGTGCTGTTTAACCTGAACCTGAACGTATAGATCGCCTGCCGGTGCGCCATGCTCGCCCGCTTCACCTTCGCCCGCAAGACGGATGCGGTCTCCAGTGTCCACTCCTGCCGGGATTTTAACGGACAGCGTTTTGCTGCGCTCAACACGACCATGACCATGACATTTGTTGCACGGATCTTTGATCAGCGTACCGCGGCCCTGACAGTGTGGACAGGTCTGCTGTACAGCGAAGAAGCCCTGGCGCATCTGCACCTGACCAGAGCCATGACAGGTCGGACAGGTCTGCGGCTGTGTACCTGGTTTTGCACCGCTACCGTGGCAAACGTCACACTCTTCCAGAGTCGGAATGCGGATCTCTTTGGTCACGCCACGTACAGCTTCTTCGAGGGTGAGCTCCATGTTATAGCGTAAATCAGCACCGCGCGCCGCACGTTGACGACCACGTCCGCCGCCAAAAATATCGCCGAAAACGTCACCAAAAATATCGCTGAAGTCTGCGCCGCCGCCAAAACCGCCGCCGCCCATGCCGCCTTGCTCAAACGCAGCATGACCATACTGATCGTATGCCGCACGTTTTTGCGAGTCGGTCAGAACTTCATAAGCTTCCTTGATCTCTTTAAATTTCGCCTCGGCCTCTTTGTCACCCTGGTTACGGTCCGGGTGGTATTTCATGGCCAGGCGTTTGTAGGCCTTTTTGATTTCACGCTCTTCCGCTGTTTTGGAAACGCCTAAAATCTCGTAATAATCTTGCTTAGCCATCTTTTTTGATTTGCCCCTAGATGAATGCACGGGCGGAGAGGAAATTCCCCTTCGCCCGTGTCAGTATAATTACCCGTTTATAGGGCGATTATTTTTTGTCTTTGACTTCTTCAAATTCAGCGTCGACAACATCGTCATCTTTCGCGTTGTTTGCAGAAGCATCAGCACCGGCAGTCTGCTGCTGGGCATGTTGCTGCTGGGCGATTTCCATCAGTTTCTGGGAAACCTGTGCCAGTTCCTGCATTTTCGCTTCGATAGCGGCTTTGTCTTCACCTTTCAGAGCAGTTTCCAGTGCAGTCAGCGCAGACTCGATAGCAGTTTTGTCGTCAGCCGGCAGTTTGTCGCCTGCTTCTTCAACCTGCTTACGGGTGCTGTGCAGCAGATGGTCGCCCTGGTTGCGAGTCTGTACCAGCTCTTCAAACTTACGGTCAGCTTCGGCGTTAGCTTCTGCGTCGCGTACCATTTTCTGGATTTCATCTTCGTTCAGACCAGAAGAAGCCTTGATGGTGATCTTCTGCTCTTTACCGCTGTTTTTATCTTTCGCGGAAACGTGCAGGATACCGTCAGCATCGATATCGAAGGTAACTTCGATCTGCGGCATACCGCGCGGTGCCGGGTTGATACCATCCAGGTTGAACTGACCCAGAGATTTGTTATCAGCTGCACGTTTACGTTCACCCTGCAGCACGTGGATGGTTACCGCAGACTGGTTGTCTTCAGCGGTAGAGAACACCTGGCTGTGCTTGGTCGGGATAGTGGTGTTTTTCGCGATCAGCGTCGTCATCACACCGCCCATGGTTTCGATACCCAGAGACAGCGGGGTAACGTCCAGCAGCAGTACGTCTTTTACGTCACCAGTCAGAACACCACCCTGAACAGCAGCACCGATGGCTACAGCTTCGTCCGGGTTAACGTCTTTACGCGGCTCTTTACCAAAGAACTCAGCAACTTTCTTCTGAACCATTGGCATACGAGTCTGACCACCAACGAGGATAACGTCGTCGATATCAGATACGGACAGGCCAGCGTCCTGCAGTGCAACTTTCAGCGGCTCAATGGAACGGTTTACCAGGTCTTCAACAAGGCTTTCCAGTTTCGCACGAGTCACTTTGATGTTCATGTGTTTCGGACCGGTCGCGTCTGCAGTGATATACGGCAGGTTAACGTCGGTCTGCTGAGCGGAAGAAAGTTCGATTTTCGCTTTTTCTGCCGCTTCTTTCAGGCGCTGCATTGCCAGCGGATCGTTGCGCAGGTCAATGCCCTGATCTTTCTTGAATTCTTCAACCAGATAGTTAATCAGACGGCTGTCGAAGTCTTCACCACCCAGGTGGGTATCACCGTTGGTTGCCAGAACTTCGAAGGTTTTTTCGCCGTCAACTTCGTCGATTTCGATAATGGAAATATCGAAAGTACCACCACCCAGGTCATAAACCGCGATAGTACGGTTGCCAGTACCTTTGTCCAGACCGTAAGCCAGCGCAGCGGCGGTCGGTTCGTTGATGATACGTTTTACTTCCAGACCAGCGATACGGCCTGCGTCTTTGGTTGCCTGACGCTGAGCATCGTTAAAGTATGCCGGTACGGTAATAACAGCTTCAGTTACCGGTTCGCCCAGGTAATCTTCCGCGGTTTTCTTCATTTTTTTCAGCACTTCAGCAGAAATCTGCGGCGGTGCCATTTTCTGGCCTTTAACTTCGACCCAAGCGTCGCCGTTATCAGCAGCAATAATTTTGAACGGCATGATGGAAACATCACGCTGTACTTCTTCGTCCTGGAAGCGGCGGCCAATCAGGCGTTTAATCGCAAACAGGGTGTTTTGCGGGTTTGTCACTGCCTGACGTTTAGCCGGCTGACCAACCAGAGTTTCACCATCCTGGGTATAGGCAATGATAGAAGGCGTGGTGCGATCGCCTTCGGCGTTCTCCAGTACACGAGGAGTGGTGCCATCCATAATCGCTACACAAGAGTTGGTAGTACCCAGGTCGATACCAATTATTTTACCCATCTAAACGTCTCCACTATATATTCGGTCATCATGTGGTTGTGAGTCTGTAATAGGGGCGAAACGTTTGGTTTCAACAGCCCAATTTCATTTTTTTTGCAGACTCACTCACTGCGGTTGACTACTAAATGGGGTCGTAACCCACGTCATCAAGGGGGAGATGCAAAAATTTTTTGTGCTTTTGCGCAGAAATTTCGCGATATGCCAGAACAAGACACGAAACAGACAGTAATTTCATTCATATAAAGAATGAATCACAACCAAGGCATTCACCAAAAAATTGTAATAAAAAGAAAAGATTACATGACTGAAACTTCTTTTCATCAGCAGTAAACTAGTGGGTATTCTTCCCCCTTCCCCTCCCTACGAAGAGAATCCTTATGAAATCCGTTTTTACGATTTCCGCCAGCCTGGCAATTAGCCTGTTGCTTTGCTGCACAGCGCAGGCAAACGACCATAAAATCCTCGGCGTCATTGCGATGCCGCGTAACGAAACCAACGATCTGGCGCTGAAACTTCCTGTTTGTCGCATTGTTAAACGCATTCAACTTACTGCCGACCATGGCGATTTACAGTTAAGTGGTGCATCGGTTTATTTCAAAGCCGCCCGTAGCGCCAGTCAGAGCCTGAATATTCCTTCAGAAATAAAAGAAGGGCAAACCACTGACTGGATCAACATTAACAGCGATAACGACAATAAACGCTGCGTCTCAAAAATCACCTTTTCCGGCCATACGGTGAACTCATCGGATATGGCCACGCTGAAAATTATCGGCGACGACTAACGCCAGAATATAGAAGCCACAAAAAATGAATGTTAATTACCTGAATGATTCAGATCTGGATTTTCTCCAGCATTGTAGTGAGGAACAATTGGCAAATTTCGCCCGGCTGCTCACCCATAATGAAAAAGGCAAAACTCGCCTCTCCAGCGTACTGATGCGCAACGAACTGTTTAAATCGATGGAAGGACATCCCGAGCAACATCGCCGCAACTGGCAGCTGATTGCCGGAGAATTACAGCATTTTGGTGGCGATAGTATCGCCAACAAACTGCGTGGACACGGTAAATTGTATCGGGCCATTTTGCTCGATGTTTCAAAACGATTGAAGCTGAAAGCCGACAAAGAGATGTCTACGTTTGAAATTGAGCAACAGTTACTGGAACAATTTCTGCGTAATACCTGGAAGAAAATGGACGAGGAACATAAGCAGGAGTTTCTGCACGCGGTCGATGCCAGGGTGAATGAGCTGGAAGAGCTGCTGCCGCTGCTGATGAAAGACAAATTATTGGCAAAAGGCGTGTCGCATTTGCTTTCCAACCAATTGACCCGCATTTTACGCACCCACGCAGCAATGAGCGTACTTGGGCATGGTTTGCTGCGCGGCGCGGGGCTGGGAGGCCCTGTAGGCGCGGCACTAAATGGGGTTAAAGCGGTCAGCGGCAGCGCCTATCGCGTGACGATTCCAGCCGTACTGCAAATCGCCTGCCTGCGTCGGATGGTTAGTGCCACTCAGGTCTGATACCGGAAACCGGGGAAAATTTTCATTTTCCCTTCAAAAGATCGTAGACACTGCCCCACTGGCTGATTATTATGCCGCGCCCTGAAAACACTACAGTTATTCAGGGAAATTATTTCACCATTCATTCGATGATGATTTTTGAGGAATTATGGGCAACACTAAGTTGGCTAATCCGGCACCGCTGGGCCTGATGGGCTTCGGCATGACCACCATTCTGCTTAACCTGCACAACGTGGGTTATTTCGCTCTTGACGGTATTATTCTTGCAATGGGCATTTTCTACGGCGGCATCGCGCAAATTTTTGCTGGTCTGCTGGAGTACAAAAAAGGCAACACTTTCGGTTTAACCGCATTCACCTCTTACGGTTCTTTCTGGCTGACGCTGGTTGCGATTCTGCTGATGCCGAAACTGGGTCTGACCGATGCGCCAAATGCACAGTTCCTTGGTGTATACTTGGGTCTGTGGGGCGTATTTACGCTGTTTATGTTCTTCGGCACGCTGAAAGGCGCACGCGTTCTGCAATTCGTTTTCTTTAGCCTGACCGTGCTGTTTGCCCTGCTGGCGATCGGTAACATTGTCGGTAATGCCGCGATCATCCACTTTGCCGGCTGGATTGGTCTGATCTGCGGTGCCAGCGCAATCTATCTGGCGATGGGTGAAGTACTGAACGAGCAGTTTGGTCGCACCGTTCTGCCGATTGGTGAATCCCACTAATTGTTTTGAGATCCCCCCGCTCGGGGGGATTTTTTTATTCGCTAACTTCGCGTCTTGCACTCTTCGGTCTGAATGCTGCAACTACTTCCGGTGCCGTTTCAACGTATGGCCCTTCCAGCAATTGAATGCAGTACGGTACGCTGGCAAAAATACCGTGTACCACAACGTTACCCTCAGCATCCTTCACCCCTTCCAGCGTCTCTTTAATAGACTTCGGCTGACCGGGTAAGTTAAGGATTAGTGCTTGTTTGCGAATCACGCCCACCTGGCGCGAAAGGATCGCGGTTGGAACAAAATGCAGGCTAATTTGGCGCATCTGTTCACCAAAGCCTGGCATCTCGCGGTCCGCTACTGCCAGCGTCGCATCGGGTGTGACGTCACGACGCGCCGGGCCAGTTCCGCCCGTGGTGAGCACCAGATGGCAACTCATTTCATCCACCAGCTCACACAACGTTTGCTCGATGATCGCCTGCTCGTCGGGGATTAAGCGGGTTTCCAGTTCAAACGGCGTGGTTAGCGCCGATGTCAGCCATTCTTCCAGCGCTGGGATGCCTTTATCCTGATAAACGCCGCTGGATGCGCGATCAGAGATGGAAACTAAGCCAATACGTAAAGTATTCATTAAGATTTTTCCGTTTAAACAGTCTCGTTAAACAGAATGATACACTGCGAAGGGAGTGACAGACAGGCTTCAGAAGAGGTAGCGTGACCGACTTCCCGGTCACGCTAAGAATGATTACAGCAGATCGCCGATCATTTTTTCCAGTTTTTCCTGGTCAACAGCAAACTTACGGATACCTTCTGCCAGTTTATCTACTGCCATTGGATCCTGGTTGTGCTGCCACAGGAACTCGGACTCAGTGATACGCGCCGGACGCGCTTTCACTTCGCCGGTGTAAGACAGTTTACGCTCGACAGCCCCTTCGCTCTCAGCCAGCTCTTTCAGCAGTGCCGGTGCGATGGTCAGACGGTCGCAGCCTGCCAGTTCCAGAATTTCGCCGATGTTACGGAAGCTTGCGCCCATCACCACGGTTTCATAACCGTGCTCTTTGTAGTACTGGTAGATTTCAGATACAGAAACCACGCCCGGATCTTCTGCCGGAGCGTACTCTTTCTTATCAGTATTCGCTTTGTACCAGTCAAGAATACGGCCAACAAATGGCGAGATCAGGAACACGCCTGCTTCCGCACAAGCACGAGCCTGAGCGAAGGAGAACAGCAGGGTCAGGTTACAGTTGATACCTTCTTTTTCCAGCTGTTCTGCAGCACGGATACCCTGCCAGGTAGAAGCCAGTTTGATCAGAATACGATCGTTGCTAATACCTGCATCGTTGTAGAGTTTGATCAGGCGTTTTGCTTTCGCAATTGACGCTTCGGTGTCATAGGAAAGACGCGCATCAACTTCAGTTGAGATACGGCCCGGAACCAGTTTCAGGATTTCCAGACCAATATTTACTGCCAGTTTGTCGGTCGCGTCCACGATTTGCTGCGCGCGATCGTTGCTCTGCTGTTTCGCCCAGGCGACAGCATCATCAATCAACTTACGATATTCCGGAATCTGCGCTGCGTTAAGAATGAGAGAAGGGTTGGTTGTGGCATCCTGCGGTTGATACAGCTTCATTGCCGCGATGTCCCCAGTGTCGGCCACTACGGTGGTGTACTGACGAAGGGAGGTCAATTTGTCCGTCATGATAGTATTTCTCTTTAAACAGCTTGTTAGGGGGATGTAACCGGTCTGCCCTGATGATATCACGACGCAACGTCAGCGCAACCGCCGACAAGACGGTTATCGCCTGGCGAGACTGTTTCGGATTTCTGACACTGCGTTGATATCGCCCGCCATTTTTATACAAAACCTCATGTATGCTACGCAGAAGTTATCAACTACCTCGTAGCGTATATACTTCTTAAACAATTGGTAACGTTTACACAGGAAAGTCATCGCGACCGGCAATAAGAGGGATATGCATGCCAGATTTTTTCTCCTTTATTAACAGCGTCCTTTGGGGATCGGTAATGATTTACCTGCTCTTCGGCGCAGGTTGTTGGTTCACTTTTCGCACCGGATTTGTGCAGTTTCGCTACATCCGCCAGTTTGGCAAAAGTCTTAAAAATAGCATTCATCCACAGCCAGGCGGTTTAACCTCATTTCAGTCATTGTGTACCAGTCTTGCGGCGCGCGTGGGTAGCGGCAACCTGGCTGGCGTTGCGCTGGCTATTACCGCCGGTGGACCAGGTGCCGTCTTCTGGATGTGGGTTGCCGCGTTTATCGGCATGGCGACCTCGTTTGCCGAATGTTCCCTTGCACAACTTTATAAAGAACGTGACGTTAATGGGCAGTTTCGTGGCGGACCGGCATGGTATATGGCGCGCGGGCTGGGGATGCGCTGGATGGGCGTTCTGTTCGCCCTCTTTTTGCTCATCGCCTACGGCATAATTTTCAGCGGAGTTCAGGCGAACGCCGTTGCCCGAGCCCTGAGTTTTTCTTTTGATTTTCCCCCGCTGGTGACAGGCATTATTCTTGCTGTCTTTGCTCTGCTGGCAATCACTCGCGGTCTTCATGGCGTCGCCCGGCTCATGCAGGGGTTTGTCCCGTTGATGGCGATAATCTGGGTACTGACCAGCCTGGTAATTTGCGTAATGAATATCGGGCAACTTCCCCACGTCATTTGGTCTATTTTTGAGAGTGCTTTTGGCTGGCAGGAAGCGGCAGGCGGCGCGGCGGGATATACCTTAAGCCAGGCGATTACTAACGGTTTTCAGCGCAGTATGTTTTCCAATGAGGCGGGAATGGGGTCGACGCCAAACGCGGCAGCGGCAGCTGCGTCCTGGCCTCCGCATCCCGCAGCGCAAGGGATTGTCCAGATGATTGGCATTTTTATCGACACCCTGGTCATCTGTACGGCAAGCGCCATGCTGATATTACTGGCGGGTAACGGCACAACCTACATGCCACTGGAAGGTATTCAGCTTATCCAGAAGGCGATGCGGGTGCTAATGGGTTCCTGGGGTGCGGAGTTTGTTACCCTCGTGGTTATTCTGTTTGCCTTCAGCTCCATCGTTGCCAACTACATTTATGCCGAAAACAATCTCTTCTTCTTACGCCTGAACAACCCTAAAGCGATCTGGTGTCTGCGAATCTGCACCTTCGCAACGGTCATCGGCGGCACCTTGCTAAGTCTTCCGCTGATGTGGCAACTGGCAGATATCATAATGGCCTGCATGGCTATTACCAATTTGACCGCCATATTACTGCTCTCGCCTGTGGTTCATACCATTGCCAGTGATTATCTACGCCAGCGTAAACTCGGCGTGCGCCCGGTGTTTGATCCGTTGCGTTATCCGGATATTGGTCGCCAGCTTTCTCCGGACGCGTGGGATGATGTTTCGCAGGAGTAATCACAACTATCGATCAACTCATTCTCTTTTTTTGCTAAAGTCGGCATAAATTTCCTGCAAGGACTGGATATGCTGATTCTTATTTCACCTGCGAAAACGCTCGATTACCAAAGCCCGTTGCCCACCACGCGCTATACGCTGCCGGAGCTGTTAGACAATTCCCAGCAGTTGATCCATGAAGCGCGGAAACTGACGCCTCCGCAGATTAGCACGCTGATGCGCATCAGCGACAAACTGGCGGGTATCAACGCCGCTCGCTTTCATGACTGGCAGCCAGATTTCACGCCAGAGAATGCCCGACAAGCGATTCTGGCATTTAAAGGTGATGTCTATACTGGCTTGCAGGCCGAAACCTTCAGCGAAGATGATTTCGATTTTGCCCAACAGCATTTGCGAATGCTTTCCGGCTTGTATGGCGTACTGCGCCCGCTCGATTTAATGCAGCCTTATCGTCTGGAAATGGGGATCCGTCTTGAGAATGCCCGAGGGAAAGATCTGTATCAATTCTGGGGAGATATCATCACCAACAAGCTGAACGAGGCGCTCGCAGCACAAGGCGATAATGTGGTGATTAATCTGGCGTCAGATGAGTATTTTAAATCGGTGAAGCCGAAGAAATTGAATGCCGAGATTATCAAGCCAGTGTTCCTCGATGAGAAGAACGGCAAATTTAAGATCATCAGCTTCTACGCTAAGAAAGCACGCGGTCTGATGAGTCGTTTCATTATTGAAAATCGGCTGACCAAACCAGAGCAACTGACTGGTTTTAATAGCGAAGGTTACTTCTTTGATGAAGCTTCCTCCAGCAACGGCGAACTGGTGTTTAAACGCTACGAGCAGCGTTAAGTTTGCAGTAAATGCCGGATGCGGCGTGAACGCCTTATCCGGCCTACAAAAGCATGCAGATTCAATATATTGCAGAATTAACGTAGGCCTGATAAGACGCGCCAGCGTCGCATCAGGCGCTGAATGCCGGATTGTTACCCAGCATTTGTCATTTAGCGGTGATGTTTGCCTGGACCATGACCGCCGTGATGATCATGAGGAGCTTTCTTATGGTGGCGCGGCGGTGGCGGCGGTCCGTGTGGGTGCCAGCGATTGCCTCGCCATTCATAATGTTGTTTCCACCAGCCGTGGTCGCGCCAGTGACCGCCATCCCAGTAATAGCCACGATTATCACGATCGCCTATCTGTAATTTTACTGACGGGACTAACGTAATTTCCGCAGCCTGTGCTGCCATGGGAGCGACCAGAACCAGGGAAAGTGCGAGTACGATAGATTGCATCTTTTTCACAGGTTACTCCTTTTATCATTGCCCGTTATGGGTCGATATCCGGAGATTACGCGATGAGAACGGCGGTTGTTATTCTCCGCAATCCTAATCTCTAAGTTACCGCATTTATTGAGAATTTCTCCTTTTTTCCTGTCGTTTTTCTCCATATTTTCTTCATAAAAAAGCCGGGCTGTATAAAAGCAAACCCGGCCTGATTGAGATAATGAATAGATGTTACTGATGATTCATCATCAATTTACGCAACGCAGCAAAATCGGCGGGCAGATTATGCGAAAGCAAGGGTAAATCAGCACGTTCTGCCAGCTCTTTTGGCAGATCCAATGTTTCACCGAGAATCGCTTCCACGCTCTCTTTAAATTTCGCCGGATGCGCGGTGCCGAGGAACAAGCCATATTCGCCTGGATGCAACTGGTCACGCAGCGCACGATAAGCTACGGCAGCGTGCGGCTCCGAGGTATAGCCCAGTTCTTTTAACTCACGCATTGTCTGTTGCGTGGTTTCATCATCTACGGCTGCATAACCCAGCTCTTTCAGTTGCCAGATTTTGCGGCGGAATAACTCCTCCACACGCGGCCAGTTGTTCGGCTGACTCACGTCCATCGCATTGGATAATGTCGCCTGAGTCGCTTTAGGGGACCACTGCCCGTCGTGCAGGAAACGCGGCACGGTATCGTTCACGTTAGTGGCAGCGATAAAACGCTTCACCGGCAGGCCAAGAGATTTCGCCAGCAGGCCCGCAGTCAAATCGCCGAAGTTACCGCTCGGCACCGAGACAACCAGCTGGTTGCG
Organism: Escherichia sp. KS167_9B; assembly: GCF_030295215.1. Classification (NCBI taxonomy): domain Bacteria; kingdom Pseudomonadati; phylum Pseudomonadota; class Gammaproteobacteria; order Enterobacterales; family Enterobacteriaceae; genus Escherichia; species Escherichia sp. KS167_9B. Next base: position 4,443 of record NZ_AP025754.1, on the reverse strand, counting down.
CGCTTCCTGCGGCAGCTGCGCAACAGCTTCAAAGTAGTAGCAAATCTGCGCCAGCAAACGGCTGATGTTAATGGAGTTAGCAGAGTTTAGCCCCAGCGCCACTTTCAGTTCTTCATCATCAAACGCCTGCTTCACCAGCGCCTGACAGGCATCGAAATCGCCGTCGATGGCAACAGTTTCAATATTGCCGCCCAATGTACAGAACAGTTTTTCTTGCAGTGGACTGATTTTGCCTCGTGGATAGAGGATAACCACTTTCACATTCGGCAAACCGTAGAAAGCATGAGCCACTGCCGCTCCGGTATCACCGGAGGTCGCAGTCAGAATGGTCACTGGCTTATCGCCCGCAATATGGGTCAGCATTTGTGCCATAAAGCGACCGCCGAAATCTTTAAATGCCAGCGTTGGCCCGTGAAACAACTCCAGACAACCGACATCGCTTTCAACATTGGCGACCGGAGCCGGGAAGGCAAACGCCGCGCATACGCGCTCTTCCAGGATTTCCTGCGGGATTTCATCACCAATAAACGCCGAGAGGATCTTCGCACTGCGGGTGACAAAATCCAGCTTCAGCATCTCATCAATTTCAGTCAGGCTGAATTCCGGCAGGTCGTGCGGGAAAAACAGCCCCTGATTTTTGCCCAACCCCTGAGTTACGGCTTGCGCAAAGCTGACCTGTTCGTTGTGATCTTTCAGATTGTAGAGTTTCATTTAGTTTTCCAGTACTCGTGCGCCCGCCGTATCCAGCCGGCAAATATGAACAAAACCTTCCTGATTTTGCAGGTAGTTCTTACCCAACCAGTCGGCAACGCGCTGGGCGGTATCCGGCTTGTCACACAGAGCGAACAAGGTCGGCCCGGATCCGGAGATACCGCTCGCTACCGCGCCGATTTCCGCGACCGCCTGCCGCGCCTGCTTGAAGCCAGGCAGTAAACGTTCACGGTAAGGTTCAGCGATAACATCTTTCATCAACTTCGCGGCAAGCTCAGGTTGACGGGAATAGCAGGCGTGAATGAAGCCTGCCAGATGTCGCCCGTGCGCAATGCAATCCTGGCGGCGATACTGTGCCGGTAAAATCGCCCGGGCTTCTGCCGTCGAGACTTTAATCCCCGGATATGCCAGCACCCACAGCCACTCATCAAACCCCGGCACTTGCTGGCTGATGATGTCGTTTTCTTCGATCATCAACTGCATACCACCAAGAAAACACGGTGCCACGTTGTCGTAATGAATGCTGCCGGAGATACGCCCTTCCAGCTCGCCCATCAAAGCCAGCAAACGAGTGTCATTAAGCGGCTTGCCGCAGTGTTCATTCATCGCCATCAGCGCCGCGACCACCGAACAGGCACTGGAGCCTAAGCCCGAGCCGATCGGCATATTCTTTTCCAGCGTCATTGCCACTGGAATTTGCTTGCCCAGCTCCTGGCAAAAACGCTCCCAGCACTGATAAACGATATTTTCCCGTGGTTCTGACGGCAGCTTATCGGCAAAGCGTCCAAGGTTGTTGAGACTGAATGTCTCTGCCGCCTCAACCGTGACTACATCTCCGAGCAATGCACCATCAACGGGTGTCACCGCCGCCCCGAGCACATCAAACCCGACGCTCATATTGGCACTGGAAGCCGGGGCATAAACTTTAACCATGTCAGACTCCTAACTTCCATGAGAGGGTACGTAGCAGATCGGCAAAGACACCAGCAGCTGTAACGTCATTGCCCGCGCCATATCCGCGCAGAACCAACGGCAGCGGCTGATAATAGTGGCTATAGAAGGCCAGGGCGTTTTCGCCATTTTTCACTTTGAACAGCGGATCATTGCCATCCACTTCGGCAATCTTCACGCGGCAGATGCCATCTTCATCAATATTGCCAACATAGCGCAAAACTTTGCCCTCATCACGAGCCTTCGCCACGCGTGCGGCAAAGAGATCGTCGAGCTGTGACAGATTCGCCATAAAAGCTGCAACATCACCCTCTGCGTTAAACTCTGCGGGCAGCACAGGTTCAATTTCAATATCCGCCAGTTCCAGTTCACGTCCCGTTTCACGGGCGAGAATCAATAGCTTACGCGCCACATCCATACCAGAAAGATCATCTCGCGGGTCCGGTTCGGTATAACCCATTTCCCGCGCCAGCGTGGTCGCCTCGGAGAAACTCATGCCTTCGTCTAACTTGCCGAAGATATAAGAAAGCGAACCGGAAAGAATGCCGGAGAACTTCATTAATTCATCACCTGCGTTGAGCAGATTTTGCAGGTTCTCAATAACCGGTAATCCAGCCCCAACGTTAGTGTCATAGAGGAATTTACGCCGCGATTTTTCCGCCGCATAACGCAACTGATGGTAGTAATCCATCGACGAGGTGTTGGCCTTTTTGTTTGGCGTAACCACGTGGAAACCTTCGCGCAGGAAGTCAGCATACTGATCCGCCACCGCCTGGCTGGAGGTACAGTCGACAATCACCGGATTCAGCAAATGATATTCTTTCACCAGGCGAATTAAGCGCCCGAGGTTAAACGGCTCTTTGGCTTGCGCCAGTTCTTCCTGCCAGTTCTCCAGATTAAGGCCATGCACATTGGTGAGCAGAGCCTTTGAGTTGGCAACGCCGCAGACACGTAAGTCGATATGTTTATTCTTCAGCCAGCTTTGCTGGCGCTTCAGTTGCTCCAGCAGCGCACCGCCAACACCACCGACGCCAATCACAAACACTTCGATAACCTGATCGGTATTGAACAGCATCTGGTGGGTAACGCGCACGCCAGTGGTCGCATCATCGTTATTTACCACGACAGAGATTGAGCGTTCAGAAGATCCCTGAGCAATGGCGACAATGTTGATATTGGCGCGGGCCAGCGCGGCAAAGAATTTCGCCGAGATCCCACGCAAGGTGCGCATACCATCACCTACCACCGAGATAATGGCTAGCCGTTCCGTCACCGCCAGCGGCTCCAGCAAGCCTTCCTTCAGTTCAAGATAGAACTCTTCCTGCATCGCCCGTTCAGCTCGCACACAGTCGCTTTGTGGAACGCAGAAACTGATACTGTATTCAGAAGACGATTGCGTAATCAGCACCACTGAAATGCGAGCGCGTGACATCGCTGCAAAGACGCGCGCCGCCATGCCGACCATCCCTTTCATTCCCGGACCGGAAACGCTAAACATTGCCATGTTATTCAGATTGGAAATGCCCTTGACTGGTAATTCGTCTTCATCACGGCTGGCGCCAATGAGCGTACCTGGTGCTTGAGGATTTCCGGTGTTTTTAATCAGGCAAGGGATTTGGAACTGGGCGATGGGGGTAATGGTGCGGGGGTGAAGAACTTTAGCGCCGAAGTAGGAAAGCTCCATCGCTTCCTGGTAGGACATCGACTTCAACAACCTCGCATCGGGCACCTGACGCGGGTCGCAGGTATAGACCCCGTCAACGTCCGTCCAGATCTCGCAACAATCGGCGCGTAAACAGGCAGCCAGTACCGCGGCGGAGTAGTCGGAACCGTTACGTCCAAGCACCACCAGTTCGCCTTTTTCATTACCGGCGGTGAAACCTGCCATCAGCACCATGTGGTCAGCCGGAATGCGGCTTGCCGCAATACGGCGGGTGGACTCAGCAATATCGACGGTAGATTCGAGGTAATGACCGACTGCCAGCAGTTTTTCGACCGGATCGATTACGGTAACGTTGTGACCACGCGCTTCTAACACGCCGGCCATAATGGCGATCGACATTTTCTCGCCACGGCAAATCAGTGCCGCGTTGATGCTATCCGGGCACTGCCCTAACAAACTAATACCATGCAGGACATGTTTAATTTGGGCAAATTCCTGGTCGACGAAAGTTTTCAGCTGCGCCAGCGGGAATCCCGGCTGAGCGGCGGCGAGTCCCGTCAGAAGTTCGGCAAAAATACGTTCGGCATCGCTGATATTGGGTAAAGCATCCTGGCCGCTAATGGTTTTTTCAATCATCGCCACCAGGTGGTTGGTGATTTTGGCGGGGGCAGAGAGGACGGTGGCCACCTGCCCCTGCCTGGCATTGCTTTCCAGAATATCGGCAACCCGCAGAAAACGTTCTGCATTTGCCACTGATGTACCGCCGAACTTCAACACTCGCATGGTTGTTACCTCGTTACCTTTGGTCGAAAAAAAAGCCCGCACTGTCAGGTGCGGGCTTTTTTCTGTGTTTCCTGTACGCGTCAGCCCGCACCGTTACCTGTGGTAATGGTGATGGTGGTGGTAATGGTGGTGCTAATGCGTTTCATGGATGTTGTGTACTCTGTAATTTTTATCTGTCTGTGCGCTATGCCTATATTGGTTAAAGTATTTAGTGACCTAAGTCAATAAAATTTTAATTTACTCACGGCAGGTAACCAGTTCAGAAGCTGCTGTCAGAGACACTTTTTTTAATCCACACAGAGACATATTGCCCGTTGCAGTCAGAATGAAAAGCT